>NZ_MSCI01000006.1 GCF_002954585.1 Vibrio chagasii | reverse complement strand
TTTAAGATTTTGTCGACTCAATGAATACTGATTACATTCCCTATTCTTACGAATAGTGACTGTGAATTGACTGTGCCGAATCTTACGATTCGAATTGGTCACTCAGTTCATTGAAATCAAGTTGAAACCGAAGTTTCATTTTTTGATATTCATCAACGAGTGCCCACACAGATTGATAGGTTTAAATTGTTAAAGAACGCTAGCGTTTTGTGATTTGCATCTCAGTCGCTAGGGGTGCGTACTATACTCGCACCGTTTTGAGAGTCAAGGGTTATTTTCAAACTCTTTTTCTCGACCGATTTTGCTGTGTGACTTTCGTCTCACTCCGTGTCGGTGAGGCGGCATTATAGAGAGATTGAGTTAGAGCACAAGGGCTTTTTGAAATAAAAGTTTTATTCGCCTAAAAAGCCACCAGATCCGCATTTTTCGAATAAAAACTAAACATTTGAGACGTATCACAGCAATACATTGGAAAATTGCAAGGCATGAACGTAAGATTCATGTGTCTATTTTGTTAATGGTAGATGCGTCTATTTCGTTTATTAATATGTAGTATTCCGATATGAACTCAAAAAAATCGATGTTGTTAATTGTCGCACTGGCTGTATTAGGCGGCATTGTTTTCTCTCAGGTAGATATATCGCCTGCAATTACCTTTATCCTTGGTGTCTTGGCTTCCGCTTTTGTTGTTAACTTTTCAAGCACCGACTCAAAATCAGATTCAGAAACTAAAGCTTCAACGAAAACGCTTTATGTGGGTAACCTTCCATACAAGGCGAACGAATCGCATGTTCGTGAATTATTCTCAGAACATGGTGAAGTGTTTGCAGTACGCTTAATGAAAGACAAGCGTACTGGTAAAAGAAGAGGCTTTGGATTTGTTGTTATGGCAAGTAATGATGTGAATCATGCAATCTCTGCTCTTAACGACAAAGATTACATGCAACGCACTTTAAAAGTACGTGTTGCAAATGATCCTAAGCACCCTGAAGCGGACGAATCTGAACAGAACTAAACCCTAACTGCTTCAACATACTATTTAGTGCACTTTCTTTATTGGGAAGTGCACTACAAAAAACCTCTCGCACTCCCCCTTCTTCATGACCACTTTCTAAACCCAACAAATCTTGAACTCGTTTAGCTATCGCTTTGCCCGAATCAACCAATACCACGCTTTCGCCTAATACTTGCTGAATCTCAGGCTTTATTAGTGGGAAATGGGTACAGCCTAAAACAGCAACATCAATGACATTAATCATCGGCTGAAGGATTTGCTTGAGCTCTTCTAAGTTAATGGCCTCTCCTCTGAGCTTATCTTCGGCCATATCCACCAGCCGAGTCGAGCCCAAAAGTTCAACCCTCTTATTAATAGAGAAGTTCTTGATCAGTTCATGTGTGTATTCACGGGTGATGGTTGCCGGAGTAGCAATAAGGCCCAAAGCTTTATTCGCTAACAAGGAAGCCGGCTTGATCGCAGGGACTACCCCAACGATTGGAATGACATTATTAGCACGTAGTGTAGGGAGAACAATCGTACTGGCGGTGTTACATGCAATAACGACGATATCAATGGCATAACTCGCCACGAAACTGGCTACAATACTCTGAACCCGACGAATGAGAACCTGCTGATCGAGCTCGCCATACGGGTAAGCTTCGTTGTCGAATACATAGATATAGTTATGATTGGGTAATAGCTGACTTATCTCGTTATAGACAGATAACCCACCTACCCCAGAATCAAAGACCAATATGTTTTTTTGCAGACTATCCGACACAACGATTACCTATATGTAGTTTCGCAGCAATAATACCCCTTCACTTAGTTTTCGCCAATCCTCACGCTATACAATACAAGCTCGATAACGTTGATGTACAAAACGTTCACCTTGCTCTATTACTTCGAGCTCTATATCAAGCTTTCCTTTAAAGCATGGCGCAGAGGTCACTAAGGTATGGAACTCTCCATCTTCACCGCACGGATCAACATGGCTCGGTAAGCTCTCTACTAACTCATCGGTATATTTCAGCCCACAGTAGCTAATATCTAATACGTTACTGTCGACAGTGACGAGATAGGTTTCGATACCTCTATCTATTATCTCTTGTGCTAGCGCCTGACTGCTCTCCCCCATAAGAGGAAACACACACTCCCAGCCTGCGGGTTCAATATAGCTTCTTCGGTAGTCGGCAATACCATTGCAAAACATATCGCCGAATGCGACAGCATCAATCGAGAAACCTGAATCTTTAAGTTCCGAGACAATTGTACTTTGGTAAACCTCGTTGCTTGGGAACACTTCCGGAAGCTCGATGGTGATAAGTGGTAAACCGATTAATTGCGCTTGCATGGCAACCACATCAATAGGAGTGACTTGGAAAGGGACTTCATCTCCAACATAGGTAGTATAAAGAGCAACAACTTCATACCCATTACTCTCAAGCAAACGCTCTAGGGTTAAGGTTGAGTCTTTACCTGATGACCAACTTATGACGACTTTCTTTTTCATTGATATGCCCAATAAGAAAAAACCGCCCGAAGGCGGTTTAGGTGTTAATTAGAATTGGTAAGTAGCATTCACGTAATATGTACGCTCTGGCGATGGGTATCCACCAGCAGTTTCATACTCTTCGTCTGTTAAGTTATCTACTCGACCATTTAAGGTTAGGTTTTCATTCGCATAGTAGTTAACTGAAACATCGAACAAGCTATATGCCGCAAGCTCTTCAGACAAGTCAGGTCGTTCACCTACATATTGGTAACCTAACGAAACATCAACTTCATCGAAACTAGCCACTGCATTATATTTGTAAATCTTCTTAGCTCGGCGTGTCAGCTGCTCACCAAATTGATTTTCTGGATCTTGGAAGTTAGCGCTCACTTGGTGATTGATAAAGCTGGTATCAAATCCAACGACCATTTCCACACCACGCAGTTGGCTTTCGCCATCGGTATTGTAGTACTTGCTTGTCGCATAGTTGTAATCAATTAGGTCTTCGACATTTGTGTCGTAGCCAGTAATCGACCAGTCAACATCCTTGATTAAGCCACCAAAGGTCAGCTCAAATGAATCTGCCTTTTCAGCTTCTAACTGTGCATTACCGTAGTAGCTATATAGTTGATACAAGTTAGGTGCTTTGAAGGATGTACCATAAGCTGCTTTTACAACAAGCCACTCAGCATAACGATAGCCTAGCCCTGTGTTGTAAGTCGTTTCTGTACCGAACTGCTCATTGTCATCAACACGAAGACTCAGCTCTCCGAACACTTTATCCGCATCTGCGTTTAATGCAGCGAAGTACGCAACATTCGTTCTGTCGTATTCAGTATTCGAAGGCTTAACAATATAAGCCTCATCACGCCAATCTACACCGCCACTAAGAGTCAGTGCCGAAGTCAGTTTGTATGAATTCACCCATTGAACATTTAGCTGTTCAAGCTCATCAGATGTTGCTGACGCTGAGTTCTTGCCTAAAGACTGTTCGTAGTTCCAATTATCTTGATTCTGATAGTTAACGAGGAAATCAGACTTAAGCTTACTGCCACTATATTTTACTCCAGCAGCAAAGGTAGAGTTCTGAACTTCTGCCTCTTTGTAAGAATGGACAGGTGCTCCCGTTGTATAATCAACATATGAACCATCATATTGAGAGATAGTCTCGAACATGCGGAAGTTAGCAAAACCACTCCATTGCTGATCAAAATTATGAACATAACCAATTAGAGCATTTCGTGATTCAAAGCCATGTCGGTCACCATCATTGATTCCCGGCATAGGATGAACATTGTATCCCTCATCGGAGTCGTAGCCAACAGATACGTTTAAGTGACCATTTCCACCAACCTTGGTACCACTAACAAAGCTCAGCTCTTCGTAATCTAGACTTCCCAAGCCTGCACTTACCGCCGTTTCTTCATTATCAGAGTTTGCAACGGTAATAATATTGATAACACCGCCGATCGCTTCTGAGCCATACATAGCGGCACGAGCTCCTCGAACATATTCGACACGATCAACGAATGTAATTGGTAACTGGCTAAAATCGACACTACCTTTTGCAGCTCGCGCAAAACGAATGCCATCAATTAGAACAAGAACTTGATCAGAGTTAGCACCACGAACAAAGATCGAAGCCTGCTGACCTCGACCTCCATTTTGTGAAACCTGGATACCCGTCAATCGTCTAAACACATCTGTTAGAGACTTAGCTTGGATTCGATCGATATCTTGGCGTGTTACTACTTCAACTTGAGCGACAACACTTTCCGTGCTTTGCTCAAAACGGTTCGCCGTAACCACCATGGTTTCATCGGCAGATGCTTGTTGGGCGTGTAAATTGGAGATAGGTGAAAGCAGCGATGCTACAGCAACCGCTAAAAGGGATTTGTTCATGTTGTGATCCTAAATCGCGTAAATTCCTACCAAACCACATGTCATGGTTTAGCCGCTGGCAGGTATTCGGACTCAAGAGCACAACCTTATGGTTACCTGATATTCGACTTCCCACAAAAGCTATTTGCAGTGTCTGATGAATACTCGTTCTCTTTTACCGCTGCGCGTCAGTTCTGGATTCACACCAGATTCCCTCTTCAGCCATCTATACATCTAAATGGCACCAGCTTGCCGGAGATAGTATTGACCTATGAATCATTTGTCTAGTCTAAGATAGTTATAAGCTATAGTTTTCATGGTCGATTTACATTGAATGGCGCTCAACACTGGACAAGCGCCTGTGATTGAATAAAATCTGCGCTCTTGATTTAAAAGCACGACAGCAAAAGGCATAACCATGGCGAATTTAGATGTAAACCCGCAACGCTACCAAGAACAACTGGCAGAAAAGACAGAGCGTCTTACTGAAATGTTCTCAGAATATAATGTGCCTGAGCTGGAAGTGTATGAATCTCCAGAGCAACACTACCGCATGCGTGCTGAGTTCCGCGTGTGGCATGAAGGTGACGATATGTATTACGTCATGTTCAATCAAGAGACCAAAGAAAAATATCGTGTAGACCAGTTCCCTGCTGCTAGCCGTCTTATCAATGACTTGATGCCTTTGTTAGTCGATGCAATGAAAGACAACCACTCTCTACGCCATAAACTATTCCAAGTAGACTTCCTATCTACGCTTAGCGGTGAGATTTTGGTGTCTCTGCTTTACCACCGTCAGCTAGGTGAGCAATGGATTCAAGATGCTAAAGCGCTAAAACAGCAATTGAACGATGAAGGTTTTAACCTTAACCTGATTGGTCGTGCTCGTAAGATGAAGATCGTATTAGACTGTGATTACGTTATTGAGAAACTAGACGTAAATGGCGATAGCTACATCTACCAGCAAGTAGAGAACAGCTTTACTCAACCAAACGGTAAAGTGGCTGAGAAAATGTTGGAGTGGGCCGTTGACTGTACTCAAGACAGCAAAGGCGATCTGCTAGAGCTTTACTGTGGTAACGGTAACTTCTCACTAGCACTGGCACAAAACTTCGAGCGTGTATTAGCCACTGAGCTAGCGAAACCATCAGTTGAATCAGCGCAATACAACATTGCAGCCAACAAGATTGATAACGTTCAGATCATCCGTATGTCTGCGGAAGACTTTACGGTAGCGATGGAAGGCAAGCGTGAGTTCCGCCGCCTGCAACAAGCAAACATCGATCTGAAGAGCTACAACTGCAACACTATCTTTGTTGATCCACCACGTTCAGGTATGGATGTAGATACTTGTAAGATGGTTCAAGGCTACGAGCGCATCATGTACATCTCTTGTAACCCTGAAACATTGAAAGAGAACTTGGAAATTTTAAGCGAAACACACGATGTTACTCGTTTTGCTCTATTCGACCAGTTCCCTTACACACACCACATGGAAGCTGGTGTATTCCTAGAGCGTAAAGCGTAATACTCGCCTTCCTAATCTAGGTAAAAGCCAAACTGCTGATACAAAAAAACGAGCCAATCGGCTCGTTTTTTTATTTCTGAGTCAGCTTAAGCGGTTTTACCGATAAAGCCTAACTTCTTACCTACCCAAGCGAGCAGTAACATTGCGACGATAATCGCGAAGAAGTTTGAACCCGCATCTGGGTGTTGTGCTTTCACAAACGCAGAGTGACCAAATGCACCCACGAAGAAACACGCCAAACCTACTAGCGGGATATCTTCCGATACTGGGTTAGTTAAGTACTCCTGGTAAAGCGCTTGTACAGCTAAAACTAAAGCAATCAGTGGGAAGATTGAGAAGCCCACTTCGCTCATTGTTACCCAAGATAAAAGTGCATCGCCACACACACCAGCAATCAGAGCCAGTACCAGTGTTTTTCTTTCTGAGCCACGGTTTACAGTATTATTTTCATTCGACATTATTCTATCCCGCCTTTTAATCGGTTACGTTCACGTTCTTTACGATACCAAAAAGCCCCTTTGGCCATCATTCGCAATTGCATGATCAAGCGCTCAGCCAGTTCGTCTCGCTGACGTCGATCTAAATCTAATGCTTCTGCCCCTGAGTTAAAGACCAATATGACCGAAGCTTCGGCTTGCGTAAAAGCTTCATCTCGTGTCATGCCAGTCGTGATTAGGTATTCGGTTAACTCAGCAGAAAAGTGCTGTATCTCACGAGCCACCGCTGTACGAAACTCAAATGAGGTTCCTGAGCGCTCTCGCAATAACAGTCTGAATACGTTAGGACTGCTTTCAATGAACTCCATAAAGGTTTCAACCGATGTGCGAATAACACTGCCTTCTTTTACTATACGCTGCCTAGCTTGACGCATTAGCTGGCGCAGTAGTAAGCCGCCCTCATCTACCATGGTTAAGCCAAGCTCATCCATGTCTTTGAAGTGACGATAAAAGGAAGTCGGTGCTATTCCAGCCTCACGAGCGACTTCTCTCAAGCTTAGGTTGGAAAAACTACGATCTGCACTGAGTTGGCTAAATGCTGCATCGATTAAGCTGCGACGAGTTTTTTCTTTTTGCTGTGCGCGAATGCCCATTGGTTTCATACTTTATCAATTTCTTCTTTTACAGCCTAAACAGGCATGTCTAATACTCTGTTCAATATAACGCGAATCACTTATTTATATAAGATACTCCAGTTATATAAGACACCAAACACGCCTCTTTGTTCACGTACCGCAGTAAATACGTTCGCAGAAAAAATTTCAATATCCACACCGCCATTTGGAGACATACGACATACCAAATATTATTTTTTCGCTAGCACTGCGTGATCCCGCCGACTCTCTGATGTCCTTTTCATGTACGCAAGAACAGAATCAGTTAAAATCCCGCTACAGCAATGTTAATCAAATATAACAAGGAAGATATCTATGCCACACTCCAACCACTTTGATGTAATCGTAATTGGTAGTGGCCCCGGAGGCGAAGGGGCAGCGATGGGATTAACCAAAGCCGGGTTGAACGTTGCAATCATTGAAAAAGAGAGCAGCGTTGGTGGTGGTTGTACCCACTGGGGAACCATTCCTTCAAAAGCACTGCGTCATGCTGTTAGCCGTATTATCGAATTTAATAACAACCCTCTGTTCTGTCAGAACAACAAAAGCATTCACTCGACGTTTTCCAACATTCTGGGGCATGCGAAATCCGTTATCGATAAACAGACACGACTGCGCCAAGGCTTCTACGATCGTAACCAATGTACACTAGTATTTGGTACAGCGCGTTTTATTGATTCTCACTCTATTTCTGTAATGCAGAGTGATGGTACGGAAGAGCACTACAGTGCTGACAAGTTCGTCATTGCGACGGGTTCTCGCCCTTATCAACCAGAAAACGTCGACTTTCTGCATGAACGTATCTACGACAGCGACTCTATTCTTTCTCTTAAACACGACCCTCAACACATCATCATCTATGGTGCCGGTGTTATCGGTTGTGAGTACGCGTCTATCTTCCGTGGTTTGGGTGTAAAAACCGATCTCATAAATACACGAGACCGTCTGCTGTCATTCCTAGATAATGAAACCTCTGATGCGCTTTCTTACCACTTCTGGAACAGTGGCGTCGTGATTCGTAACGATGAAACCTTCGAGAAAATCGAGGGAACTGATGATGGCGTGATCATTCACCTAGAATCAGGCAAAAAGATGCGTGCGGACTGCTTGCTGTATGCCAATGGCCGAACCGGTAACACTGACAAGCTGAACTTAGGTGCGGTTGGTCTAGAAGCGGACTCTCGTGGTCAGGTATCAGTGAATACCAATTACCAAACCAACGTTGACCATGTATACGCGGTCGGTGATGTGATTGGCTACCCTAGCCTAGCAAGTGCTGCTTATGACCAAGGTCGTTTTGTTGCACAAGCGATTGTTAAAGGTGAAGCAGAAGGCCACTTGATTGAAGATATCCCTACGGGAATCTACACCATCCCTGAAATTAGCTCTGTTGGTAAAACCGAGCAAGAGCTGACAGCAGCGAAAGTACCTTATGAAGTAGGACGTTCTTCATTCAAACACTTAGCTCGTGCCCAAATCGCGGGTAAAGACATCGGTAGCTTGAAGATTCTGTTCCACCGTGAAACCAAAGAGATTCTAGGTATCCACGTATTTGGTGAGCGTGCCGCGGAAATCATCCACATCGGCCAAGCAATCATGGAACAAAAAGGGGAAGCGAATACTATCGAGTACTTCGTTAATACCACCTTTAACTACCCTACAATGGCTGAGGCGTATCGTGTTGCCGCTCTTAACGGCCTTAACCGTTTGTTCTAAATAAAGAACTAATAGGAGCATTTGACCACCCATAGGCCAGATACATAAACAGCAAGCCATGAGCTTGCTGTTTTTATTTAAGCTATTGAAAAATATAGCATAAGGGGTAATTAGATCATGATATTCTAAATACCCTTTGACCTGTACACCTTTTATTTTCATCCATTAAAACTAAGCGAGAAATTCGCCCTTCTTCCACTGCGACACAAATAACACACCAAGGCCAATACCGCGCATTGCCATAAAGCTTAGCATCGCAAGCCACAGAGCATGATTTTCTAAACTGGACGCTAGGAAGAAAATCACAAAGAAGCTGCAGGTCGCGACAAACATGCTATTACGCATGTCCTTACCTTTAGTCGCTCCAACAAAAATACCATCGAGCAAGAAGCACCACATTGAAACCAACGGCATTGCAATCAACCAAGGCAGATACACCTCAGCTTGGCTTTTTACATCTGGGATAGTGGTGATCATATTAATCAGATTAGACCCAGCGATCGCGAACACTAAGGTAAGAACAAAACAAATATTGAAGCTCCAGAAGAAGGTACCAATCAACGACTGATTTAATTCATCTTTGTCTTTCGCTCCTATCGCCTTACCCACCATAGCTTCCATCGCATACGCAAAGCCATCCATTCCGTAAGAGATGATCATCAGGAAACTCATCAATACCGCATTGGCTGCCACGACATCATCACCAAAGCTTGCTCCTTGGAAAGTCATGAAAGTAAACGTGGCTTGCAGACACATAGAACGCAGGAAAATATCGCGATTCAGTTTTACGAAGCGACTTAAACCTTGGCTGGTTTTCTTAATCAAAGCCCGCGGAGATGGCAACTGTCTCTTTAGCCAGATCCGATAAACGCAGATCAGTCCAAACGTTAGACCTGCATAGTCAGCCAATACCGATGCCAGTGCAGCACCTTCTACCTGCCAACCAAAGCCAATCACAAAAACAACGTCTAGCACGATATTGGTGATGTTAGTGATAATCATCATCCACATCGGCGCTTTTGCATTCTGAGTTCCAAGTAGCCAACCCAAAATAACAAAATTCGTCAGCGCTGCAGGTGCACTCCATGCTCGAATTGAGAAATACTGTTGGCCATAATGTTTTACTTGATCACTGGCGCTACTTAATGAAAAAACCAGATCAGCTACTAAGCCATGTAAGAGTAAGAAGGCGCCAGCAAACCCAAGAGCCATAGTCACGCCCTGCACGAAGACCAAACCAAGTTGCTTGCCATCATTTGCACCGTACGATTGTGCGGCAAGGCCAGTTGTCGACATGCGTAAAAAACCGAGTAACCAGAAAGTCACACTGATCATAGTGCCACCTAGCGCCACGCCTCCTAGGTACCAAGAGTGCTCTAAGTGACCGATAACAGCAGCATCCACTAAACCCAGAAGTGGAACAGTAATATTAGAAAGCACCATCGGGATCGCGAGTAAAAGCACTTGTTTGTGCATTGCTTGATTGGATAGCGTTTGGAAAATAGTTTGGGGATTAAATAGCTTCACGATCACCTCTTTGATTAGAGGCGATAGTTTAACCTAGTGAGTGTGCTTTCACTATGTTGTGAAATTTTGGCTTATAACAGATGTGGCTTCGAGTATGTGTAAGTAGTGCCGCTCTGGCGCTACCACTTCACTAATACCAGCTGCGGCGTTAAACGCTTTTTAACCTGGGAAATTTTGCACAATAGTCGCTGCCATAACTTCCAACGATTACATTGCTGCTCTAATGGCGAAAATGCTTTAACCCACTGCGCCCACGGTAGCCAATTAAGAATGCTGTCGACTGGAGAAGATAAGCCATGTGCATAGTCACCAGAGCCTAGCTTCTTACCTAAAGTACTTGAGCTCTTATCGCCCGCTAGCACCACACACGCATGTGCATGAGTAAAGTAACGGCTCAGCGATTGAATAAAGTGCGCAGTTTGCTGCTCATTGCAATCTAGCAGTGCATGTTCACACACCACCATTACCGAAGCTTGCTCCGGAATATTGAGTTCATCTAACCAAGTCAGGTCATCTACTGAACCACACTCCAATCGGTAGCGTTCATTTTTGTGGAACAAACGTTGTCGCCAAAGTAGGTTCTCGGTCACATCCAACTCTACCCAGTGACAGCGGCCATTGTCTAATCGGTAAAAACGGGTGTCGAGGCCCGCTCCCACGTTAATAATCCAAGCATCTGGGTTGTGAGATAGGAACTGCTGAACTTGAGAATCGCAAAGTTGAGTCAATGTAGCATAGAGAAGTTGTTGTTGGTCGAGTTCACCAGTAAGGCATTCTGGCGCTAATTGACAACGCTTACAGGCCTGAGCCGCAATAGGATCATAAACGAGACCATCATCGGCAAGGCTTTCTCGGCTGCGAAACCAAAGGTGTTGAACGAGGTTTGTCGGAACTTGGAGTTCTTGATGTGCAGACGCTTGATCAGCAGAAACCTTTTGATCAGAGGAGCGCGGCTTAGCTATAAGCGGCTTTATTTGAGGCTTGGTTTGGATTGGCATCATCATCTTCCTTGTATCTCGACAAAGAAGATGATAATGAATATCAATTACAATAACAAGTTATTGAGAATAAATATCAATAAGATGTTTGTACTGATTACATCCAGTCCGTGTTGCGAATAATACCAACAGCAAGCCCTTCAATAGACAAGTGTTGAGATTCTAGATCGACACGGATTGGAGAAAACTCTTCGTTTTCAGCGTGTAACAGCACTGTAGAACCTTTACGTTCTAGACGTTTTACCGTTACATCATCATCAACACGAGCAACCACAACCTGACCATCACGGACATCTTGGGTTTTGTGAACAGCAAGTAGGTCACCATCCATAATACCGATGTCTTTCATACTTTCGCCATTTACGCGAAGTAAGAAGTCAGCTTGAGGTTTAAACATGCCTGGATCGACTTGGTAATGCATTTCTACATGCTCTTGAGCCAAGATAGGCTCACCAGCGGCAACCTGACCGATCAGAGGCAGACCTTGCTCTTCGTTCGCTGCATCTTCAAGCAAAATACGAATACCACGAGACGCACCCGGGATAATCTCAATCGCTTCTTTACGAGCAAGAGCTTTCAAATGTTCTTCTGCAGCATTAGCAGAACGGAAGCCTAATTCACGAGCAATTTCAGCACGTGTCGGTGGCATACCGGAATCTTCGATCTTACCTTTGATAAGGTCAAAGACTTGTTGTTGGCGGGGCGTTAACGGCTTCATGATTCACCTGTCTTTTTATACAGTTGACTGTGAGTATATCCAGTAACTGGATAAAAGCAAAGCAATTGGTTGTTTTTAGTTCATTTTTCGCTAATTACAAAACCAAGATCTCGAACCACACATAAGCCGCAAGCGCTAAACAGATAAAAACGGCTGCCGAACCGACATCTTTCGCCATTCCTGAAAGCTCATGATGTTCACTCCCAATACGATCTACAACCGCCTCAATTGCAGTATTAATGAGCTCCACAACCATCACTAGCACGATCGAGGACACCATTAAGATTCGTTCTACATGGCTCACATCGAGGTAAAACGCCAACGGAATCAGCACCGCAGCCATGAAGACTTCTTGTCGAAAGGCCGCCTCGTTTTTAAACGAACTTGTGATGCCTTGCCATGAAAAGCCCGCAGCTTTCACGATACGTTTAAATCCGGTGTTTGATTTTTTGGTCATTTTTAACCCTATACTCAATCAGTCGATGAATGATATTCCACAAACTTAACGGCAATATGACTATTTCCATTAAAAGGTTAGACCAGTTTCTGGTATTCTTGCATCGATTAAATTTACGCCTAGGCTTATCCCTATTTTACTTGAAGGGGTTAACCTCTCTCATCATAGAAATAGAGATACGCTTAAGCACATTGAAATAACTATTGAGGCTGTGAACCTATATGTCTTCTGGACAATCTTTTTCACGTTCATTAATGAAGCTACCTTTATCCGTATTGGTAAAAGGCACATCAATCCCTTCGAACCCAGTTGAAGATTTGAACATTGATTTAGGCAAACCAATTGTATACGCCTTACCGTTTCGCTCAAGCGTCGACCTACTGACGCTACAAAAGCACGCGCTAGAACTGGGTTTACCGGATCCGTTAAGCAAGCTTGAAATCAGTGGTAAATCACTGCCACGCTACGTTTTTATCTCTTCACGCAAAACGCTGCTACAAGATGATGATTACGTCCCAGCCTCTTCTATTGAAGTCTTCTCTGAGCTGCTTGCACTGCATGCTGACGACTCAGAGCTGGATGTGCAAGTTATCCCTGCAACGGTATTGTGGGGCCGTAAGCCTGGTAAAGAGAATAACCAGAAGCCTTACCTACAAGCAATGAACGGCTTAGAGAAATCAATCGCTGTTTTAATTGCTGGCCGCGACTGTCTAGTACGATTCAGCCCTGTGGTATCTCTTCGTTACATGGCAAACTCTCACGGCACCGACAGCACTATCGCACACAAGCTGGCGCGTGTAGCTCGCATTCACTTCTCACGCCAAAAACTGGCAGCCTCTGGTCCTAACCTGCCAAGCCGTCAAGCATTGTTCGATCGCCTACTAAAATCAGAAGCGATCAAGAAGGCTATTGAGGACGAAGCGAAGTCAAAGAACATCTCCATTGAGAAAGCGAGCAAAGAAGCTCAGGACATCATGGATGAGATCGCAGCCAACTTCTCTTACTCACTGATCAAACGTGGCGAGAAGATTCTAGGTTGGTTGTGGAACAAGCTGTACCAAGGCCTACATATCAACAACGCTTCAACTGTTCGTAAGCTGGCACAAGATGGTCACGAGATTGTTTATGTCCCTTGCCACCGCAGCCATATGGACTACTTACTGTTGTCTTACGTGCTTTACCATGAAGGTATGGTTCCTCCGCATATCGCTGCGGGTATCAACTTGAATTTCTTCCCTGCCGGTCCGATTTTCCGTCACGGTGGTGCGTTCTTCATTCGTCGTAGCTTTAAAGGCAATAAGCTGTACTCAACTATCTTCCGTGAGTACCTAGCTGAGCTATTCGCTAAAGGTTACTCAGTAGAATACTTTAGTGAAGGTGGCCGTTCTCGTACGGGTCGTCTGCTACAAGCGAAAACCGGCATGCTAGCGATGACGATTCAGGCAATGCTGCGTGGCATGAACCGCCCAGTAACGTTAGTGCCTGTTTACATCGGCTACGAGCACGTAATGGAAGTAGCGACTTACGCAAAAGAACTACGTGGTAAGCGTAAAGAGAAAGAAAACGCGAGCCTAGTGATTCGTACTATCCGTAAGCTACGTAACTTTGGTAAAGGCTACGTGAACTTCGGTGAACCGATTCAGCTTAACCAATACCTGAATGAACACTCTCCAGAGTGGACGAAAGACATCGATCCAATGGGCACCAGCAAGCCACAGTGGATGACGCCAGTGGTTAATGACCTGGCAACCAAGATGATGACACACATCAACGACGCAGCAGCAACCAACGCACTGACATTATGTGCAACCGCTCTGCTTGCATCACGTCAGCGTGCATTGTCTCGTGACTCTTTGGTTTCTCAGATCAATTGCTACCTGTCGCTACTTAACAATGTGCCTTACTCAGACACATTTACGGTACCGAAAGACAGCGCGGAAGAGTTGGTGAAACATGCAGAGTCTCTGAACAAGTTCTTGATTGAGTCAGACTCAATGGGTGACATTATTTCACTAGACCGTCACCAATCGATTCTAATGACTTACTACCGCAACAACATCATTCACCTGTTTGCGCTGCCATCGTTAATTGCTCAAATGACCATTCGTCAGCACGGCCTAACGATCGATGCGATTCAAAAGAATGTCGCGGCAATCTACCCGTTCTTGAAAAAAGAGCTATTCCTAAGCTACGACGAAGACCAGCTTGAAGGTGTGGTGTCGAACATCATTGATGAATTGGTTAGCCAAGGCATGTTAGTTGTGTCTGATAATCAAGTCACCATCAACCAATCGAACAGCCAAGCGCTAATGCTACTAGGTCGTACGATTTCAGAGACGCTTCAGCGTTACTCGATTGCTCTAAACCTATTGGCAGAGAACCCGGAACTGGATAAATCTGACCTTGAGCAGAAGAGCCAAGACATTGCACAACGCCTTGGTCGCCTGCAAGGCATCAACGCACCTGAGTTCTTCGATAAAGGTGTGTTTGCTTCAATGTTCGCTACGCTCAAGCAACAGCAATACCTGGATAACGACGGTAATTGCGACTTAGAGAAGACTCAGCAGTTCGCTAAGCTTCTTTACTCAATGCTTTACCCAGAAGTTCGCTTGACGATTCAAGAAAGCATCCACCAAGCAGAATAGTTTGTTGGCTGGCACGCTTTAAGCGCTAGGCTGAAAACGATCAAAAAAGGCACCCATTGTGGGTGCCTTTTTATTTGTGCTGTTGTTATCAAACCATCGCTTACCAGAAGGTAATGAACAAACCGATGGTGACGGCCATTCCTACATAGTTGTTATTAAGGAAGGCTTGAAAACATAAATCTCGATCGCGATGACGCATCAGGTGTTGTTGATAGACGAACAAACCACCTGCCACCAACAATGCCCAGTAGAAAGTATCACCTAGGTGGTAATGCATGCCTAACGCAATCAACATCGCTAAAGTCACTAATTGCAGTGAGCCAACAATCAGCTTGTCGAAACGGCCAAACAAAATCGCTGTCGACTTGATGCCAATCTTAAGATCATCGTCTCGGTCAACCATCGCATATTGGGTGTCATAAGCGATGGTCCAAAGCGCATTAATCACGAAGATAAACCAAACGATACTTGGTAGCTCATTGGTTTGTGCAGCCCATGCCATTGGAATAGCCCAGCTAAACGCCAAGCCAAGGAACAACTGTGGAAGATGCGTAAAACGCTTCATGAAAGGATAAATAAACGCTAGACCCACCCCAATAAAAGAGAGCTTAATGGTCAACGGATTCATAGTCAGTACTAGCAAGAATGAGATCACAGCTAGCACTAAAAAAAGGATAACGGCTTCTTTACTCGACACCAAACCAGACGGCAGTGGGCGCTGCTTAGTACGCTTTACATGACCATCCACCTTACGGTCAGCAAAATCATTAATCACGCAGCCTGCTGAACGCATTAGTACGACACCTAATACAAAGACGACTAATACATCCAAGTCTGGCATACCTTGTGCGGCGATAATCAGCGACCATAACGTAGGCCAAAGGAGTAACAAGGTACCAATCGGGCGATTCATTCGCGTTAATTGCCAGTACGCTTTCGCTTTGGTGGCAAGCATTTACACACTCTCCTTAGAGTAAATGGGTGATGTTGGTAAAAACAGTTCAGCTACAAGCATCGGTTTATGGTTCATCCATAATCGAGAGCGGCGTGCGAGTAATCGTTCGTCGCCAGCGATAACCCAACCGACTTGCAGCGCGTCTCGCTCGACGTTCTCCGCACTAAAAACGGTCAACCCTAACGGGACATTACCTTGTTGAGAAAGGTCTGAGTGCTGATCTTCTAATGTCACTCGAGGAATTAAGGTTCGGCCTAATACCCATGGTTCATCATCCCCATTCAAAATTACTTTGCGAAGTAAGCAATCAGACGATGATAAAAGGTGTTGCTCATCTTGTTGCACAACTGAGCGTTCTACAACTTGGTTGTGAAGCAACTCCACAGACAGATGTTGGCAACACTTACCCAACTTACGGGAAAGAGAACCTTGCTCCATCAGCCACTCTTTGGTGGTTTCATTAGGAAAATCAAATGTTTCTGTACTTTGCCAATCTACATTCATTAAAGAATTAAGATACAGCGATATTGGCTGATTCATACTAGTATTCAATAGGTGACTTTACACGTACAATAAAGCTTCAACTTTCGAACAAAATTAAAGCGCCTTCGAATTGTAAACGTATTTAGATTTAGACCGTTCATTGTAACAAGACTAATGCGTTTCGAATATCGCGAATAAACTAAAGAAAAGTCACAAATATGCACAAACGTTATGTAGCCCAAATATTTCTTGCGATTACTCTACTCTTTTCAGCATCAAGTTTCGCAGAAGAGGAATCGGAACCTAAACTAGCCTACTTCACGCTAGAACCAGACCTAACCACCAATTTTTACACTAAAGGTAAAAAATTGGGCTACATTCAAGTTCGTCTCGATATCATGGTGGCGAATAGCAAAGATTTAGCAACCATCGAGCATCACCAACCATTGATTCGTGATGCAGTAATCGAGCTATTGGGCAAACAAAACGAAGAGACGATTAAGTCACTGTCCGGCCGTGAAGATTTAAGAAAGACGCTAGTTGAGCACCTCAACAAGATTTTACTTCCAGAGACGGGCAAAACCCTGATTGCAGATTTGCTGTTTACCAAATACCTCTATCAGTAACAGCGGGTATAAAACGAATCTAAAAAAAGCGGCTCATTTGGCCGCTTTTTGGTTTCTATCGATGCTAGGAACTAACTTCTTGCCGATTTCGGCGCTTTCATTGAGTCAACGAAGCCGATAATCACACCCGCAACTAGGCCTGCTAAGTGAGCAGTATTGGCAATCGCCATAAACGGCTGCATGTACCCGAGTACCAACCACACCAGCATAAAGCCGACGATCTGTCTTGGGATACTCAAACCAAGCTGTGGTGCTTTAGTGCCAACCACCCATAGGTAACCAACCAAAGCATACACAACGCCAGATAAGCCACCGAAGTTGGCCCCTTCAACCCAGTATTGCCCTGCTCCTGACAACGCAGAAGAGACAGCAAAGATCTGAAGTAACTTAAGACCGCCTAACTTTTTCTCAATATCTCCACCCAGTTGCCACCACCACAAAATGTTGAAAGAAATGTGCATAACCGAGAAATGAAGCACGGCATGGCTCAACCAACGCCACAATTGCCACTGCTGTCCGTCCACCGCAGGGAAGTGCAACGCATTGAAAATCGCTTGGCCAAAACCGATCTGCTGCAGTGCAAAAATCACCACACACACCAACATGATGCTGAGTGTCACTGGGCCAGCCTTGGCTTTTATCATCCCCATGAAGCTCGGCGTGTGATAATGGAAGTGACTCTTTCTGGTTTCTGCCATATCCCAAGAAGCCGCTTGGTAGCGCTTATGATTGGGTTCCGACAAGAAGCGGTTGAGCTCCGCTTCAGTTTCAACTTGAAACTGGCCATCAAGCAGCCAAAGAGCAAAGCGCCCCTCTCCCTCAGGTGACATCTGAATAGGGATCTGGCGAGAGGCCATGTAATCAATAAATGCTTGAGCAAGACGTGGATTGTCTAGCACCATCAGTCTAATCATTGTTATTTCCTATTCATGCTATGAGAGATGTTTAAGCGATAAAGGTCATTAGCCAGCAATCACAGGAAGTTCAGCACGGTGCCATGCTTCGAAACCGCCATCTACACTATATACCTCTTCAAAGCCTTGGTTCACTAAATATTGTGCCGCACCTTGGCTACTAATGCCGTGGTAACACATTACCAAGATAGGTTGTTCAAACTCCACCTCATCCATAAACGAGACCATAGTGTCGTTTGTTAGGTGATAAGCGGTTTTTGAGTGAGCAACCGCGAAAGATTGCGGGTCGCGGATATCAACAAGTCGAGCTTGGCCTTGTTCAATAAGGGCCTGAGCACCTTGCACGTCGATATGTTTAAACTGGTCCATGACTTTCTCTTTTTATACTGATTTACTTTGCTGCCATTGTAACCTATCCCAAGGCTAACAATCACATCCACTTAATAAGGTTATCCACCAGCGATCACTTTTACACCATTTGTGGATAAATCTGTGAATTGCGTGAATAAAGTGCCTTTGAAAAAATAGATCCACAACATGTAGTGATGATCCTGATCTAACTGTGGGTTAACTAAAACATATCCCCACTCAAAAAACACGCTCAAAGCCTTACTACACCCTGCTTTTAGACAGCTGACGAATAAAATTGTCACAGAGTTATCCACAAAATCATTTTGCAAATTACGATCGCAAAAGTTGAGAATTCGATCCAAAACAAAAAGGCCGAGATCTCTCGATCTCGGCCTTTTCAAAATTCAGTTATTTGCTAGCTACTATATAGAAAATAAATGCTGTTAGAAATCACCAACGGCTTGTTTCAATTTCTTCATCGCATTCTTTTCTAACTGACGAACACGTTCTGCAGAGATACTGTAGGTATCCGCTAAGTCTTGCAGTGTTGCTTTATTGTCGTCTAACCAACGCGAACGAACAATGTGTTGGCTGCGCTCATCTAAGCTTGCTAGTGCTAGGCCTAAACGATTATTGGTGTGAGACTCCCAGTTAGATGCTTCAACCGTTTCAGCAACGTCTGACGCTTTATCTTCTAGGTAGTAAACCGGAGCTGTGTAAGCAGAGCCGCCGTCATCGTCATCCATTGGTGCTTCAAACGTTGCGTCTTGCGCTGCTAAGCGAGATTCCATCTCACGAACTTCAGAGGGCTCAACACCCAGTTCACGAGCGACAGTCTCAACTTCACCGTTGTTAAACCAACCTAAGCGCTTTTTAGATTTACGAAGGTTAAAGAACAGTTTGCGCTGTGCCTTAGTTGTCGCAATCTTAACGATACGCCAGTTACGCAGAACGTACTCATGAATCTCAGCTTTGATCCAGTGAACTGCGAAAGAAACCAATCGAACGCCAACCTCTGGGTTGAAGCGCTTAACGGCTTTCATTAGACCGATGTTACCTTCTTGAACGAGATCAGCCATAGGCAGCCCGTAGCCAGAGTAACCTCTTGCAACGTGCACCACGAATCGTAGGTGTGAAAGGATCAAGCCTTTCGCAGCGTCGATCTCACCTTTGTAATGTAATCGCTCTGCAAGTCCACGTTCCTCTTCAGGCGTCAACATTGGGTAGCTGTTCGCTGAGCGGATATAGCTGTCTAAACTATCTTGTGTGACTAAAGCCATTTGATACGCTTGGTTTGCCATTCGGTTCCTCATCAATCTCTGATCTGGAGTAGTACATCTATTAAAACCCGACAATCTTGAACCTAAAATGAACAGGTTTCAAGAAGGGGGAAGTAATTATGCATAATCAATTCGTCTATACAAGGCAAAAACTGGTTAAGAAGTGCCTATTTTTCGTCTAAATATGACTCTATTCACCTAAACTGGTTCAATTTCTTTTAGGTGACGCTGTGCAGAAAGCTTCGCAGCCACACTACCTAGCAGGGTTCCAACGATCAAAAGCAGTAAAGATTCATCCCAGCTTAGGCCAATTAAACGGAAGTGGCTGTCGTAAAGCTGAGCCAAGTCATCCACCGCACTGTTCAGTAAGACGGTAATTAATGCCGTCATTACCCACGCGCTAACCGAACCTAATACACCGAACCACATACCAGAATATAGATATGGTCGAAGAATGTAGCTGTCGGTGGCACCAATCAGCTTCATGGTTTGAATCTCTTCTTTATGCGCCAACACATTAAATCGTAGTGTGTTGCCGATAATCAAAAACACAGCGCCTAACATCAATACCGTTAAGGTAATCACAATGACAGCGGCTAGCGCTTTAATCGCGTCTAATCTTGCTAACCAATCTTCGTCCAAACGAACATCGGTCACTAATTCTTGTTTTTTAACTTGGCCTGCCAGCTCTTTGATTTGAGCATCGCTTTGTACTCTTGGTGTTATCACTAACACACCTGGCAGTGAATAATCGTCGAGAATAGTTAGGGCATCATCAAAGCCAGAATACTGGCTGAGGTCAGCAAGCCCTTGTTGAGGCGAAATGTACTCCACCAACTCAACTTGATCCCAACTCTCGATTTCATCTTTAAGCACCATAACTCGAGGCTCGGGAATACCATCCTCTACATAAGCACTAATTTGTGACGGGCTTGTGACATCTTTTGCCACTTCACCTACGTTTTTACCAAGTAGGTACAAACACGCAGGCATTGCTAAAGCCATAGAAATAACTGCAAGCGTCAGTAAGTTGCCCAGTGGACGTTGCCACATCTGAGAGAACGATGATTTGGCTTGCTTCCAATGCACCAGGAAGAAACCATCACTTGAAGTGCGGTTTGCAGCGCGATTAGATTGAGGTTTTTTGATGCGCTTATTAGCGGCCATAGTCTTCAACCTCACTCAAAAAGCCTTGGTTTAATTCAAGATGACGGTATTGGGGGCGAGTGTTCACTAACCCGATATCGTGCGTTGCTAGGATGATCGTCACACCGGCACGGTTAAACTCTTCAAACAGTCGCAACACGCGGTTAGATAACTCTGGGTCTAGGTTACCCGTCGGCTCATCCGCTAGCAGCAGAGTTGGACGGTTTACCACAGCACGGGCAATACCCACACGTTGTTGTTCACCACCAGAAAGCTGGCTTGGCAAACAACGCGCTTTATCTAATAGGCCAGTTTTATCCAACGCAGCACTGACTCGACGTTTTATTTCATTTTCAGAAATAGATTCGATACGCATAGGCAGAGCAACGTTATCGAAGATAGAGCGATCCATCAGTAGACGATGGTCTTGAAAGACAATACCGATATTACGGCGTAAGAATGGAATGTCTTTAGCAGGAATACGAGTGATATCGTGATCGTTGAACCAAACACGCCCATCAGTCGGGCGCTCAATCGCACAAATCAACTTCAGCAAGGTACTTTTACCTGCACCAGAATGCCCGCCTAAAAATGCCATCTCTCCACGTTTGAGATGGAAGTCCACTTTTTGGAGTGCTTGGCGTCCACCTCGGTAGGCTTTGCTCACTTGCTGAAATTTGATCACCGAAAATTCCTCTTACGATCACTAATATCAAATTTAAAACGATAGCAGGTTAAGGATAAACCACTTTGCTACTCGCGTTACTCTTCGCGGCTGAATAGAGCTTCAATGAAGTCTTTTGACTCAAATGGACGCAGATCATCAATACCTTCACCAACACCAATGTAACGAATTGGAATCTGGAACTGGTCAGCAATTGAGAAAATCACACCACCTTTCGCAGTGCCGTCTAACTTAGTTAGCGTAATACCGGTTACTGGTGCAACTTCACTGAACAGTTTCGCTTGGCTGATAGCATTCTGACCTGTACCAGCATCAAGTGTTAGCATGATTTCATGCGGTGCAGAGTCATCAATCTTCTTCATTACACGAACAATCTTGCGTAGCTCTTCCATCAGGTTGCTCTTGTTCTGCAAACGGCCCGCTGTATCGGCAATCACAACATCGACGCCACGAGCTTTCGCAGCTTCAATCGCATCGTAGATAACAGATGCACTGTCTGCGCCCGTGTGTTGAGCGATAACTGGCACATCGTTACGCTGGCCCCAAACCTGAAGTTGCTCAACAGCTGCCGCACGGAAGGTATCACCCGCCGCTAGCATCACTTTCTTGCCTTCATTTTGGAATTGTTTCGCTAGCTTACCGATAGTCGTTGTCTTACCAACACCATTCACACCAACCATTAAGATAACGTAAGGCGTTTTCGTAGTATCAACCACTAATGGCTGTTCCACTTGGCTTAAGATCTCTGCCATCTCTTCTTTCAGCAGACCATAAAGCGCTTCACCGTCTTTTAAGTCATTGCGAGATGCTTTTTCTGTCAGGTTTTCAATGATCTTAACTGTGGTGTTCATACCCACATCCGCGATCAGCAGCTGCTCTTCTAGCTCTTCGAACAGATCATCATCGATTTTCTTACCTTTGAACAAACCAAAGAAACCTGCACCAATGTTTGCTTTAGTGCGGCTTAGGCTACGCTTTAGGCGAGCAAAGAAACTTTCCGTCGGCTTCTCTTGTACTTCTTCAACCTGAGCTTGAGGAGTAACTTCTTGTTCCTGTTCTGCTTCTGCTTCTGCTTCTGCTTCTGCTTCGACAGGCTGCTGCTCATCTTGAGTCTCTTCCAGAGCTTGCTCTGACTCATCAGACTTAGATTCTACTGACTGAGCGGCTTCCGCTTCAGGCGCGACTGGTTCAACAGCCTCGACTTGTGATTCAACTTCAGTTTGATCTTCAACGTTTTCTACGTTCGCTTCATTCTGAGTTTTTGGGCTTTGTTCTTCTTCACCAAAACCAAGCCACGATAATAATCCGCGCTTCTTTTTTTCCGTCATCAGAGGAGTTTCCTAGATCTACTAATTAGCTGTATTGGCTTAATGCACGTCGACTCTTTGCTATTGTTATACAATACAAGCTTGTACAAACGAATAGTAAAGAAAAATGACAAAGCAGTGATAAGTTTGCTTTTAGCTTGATACACTTTGTCATTGCAAATTTATTTAATACTCGAACCAACTTAAATTGGGCTCGGTATAGTATCACTTTATTAGCGGTCAAAAAATCTATGGTAAGACGTCGCCAGCAAAACACATCACAAAAAAAGCCTTCCGGTGGCTTTGTTCGAATTATTAGTGGTTCATGGAGAGGTAGAAAGCTGCCTGTTCATGATTTAGAAGGCTTACGCCCAACCATTGACCGAGTAAAAGAGACACTCTTTAACTGGGTCGCACAAGATATCCCAAATTCGACCTGCTTAGACGTATTTGCAGGTTCTGGTGGTTTAGGTTTTGAAGCAGCTTCTCGCCAAGCAAAAATGGTGACACTGCTCGAAATGAATCAAAAGGCCGCTAAGCAGCTTTCTGATAATGCTAAAGAGCTCAAAGCAGACAACATCAATGTGGTAAATACTGATGCTATCTCTTTCCTCAAGAAGCCAGGAACGCCTTACGATGTGGTATTCCTTGATCCACCATTTCGTAAAGGCTTGCTAGCAGAAACGGTACAGCTACTTGAGAGCAATGGCTGGCTCTCGGACGACGCGATTATTTACGTCGAAACAGAGAAAGAACTCAAGCTAGAAGCGATGCCTGAAAACTGGGAACTGCACCGCGATAAGACAACTGGCCAGTCGAGCTACCGATTGTTCAACCGAATCACTGAAGAATAGGAATGATTGAATGAATATCTTGCTTCCATTAGCCAAAGCCGCTATCGCCTTTGTATGGTTTGTGTTGATCGTCAACATTTTCCATCCGTTCCCTGGTAATGCCGCAATTGCGCTTTACATCATGACAGCGTTCTTGTTCTTTATGCATGGCTTGCAAATGCTGATCTTTATCGGTGCGTTCGGCGATAAAATCGAAATGACGCGTTGGGAAAAATGGGCAATTCTGATTTTTGGAATCTTCGCCTTACTCGATATCCGTCGTAAGTACATGATGTAATCGAAAGCTGTTACCAAGCAACAGATACCAAAACGCCGCTCAGTTGAGCGGCGTTTTTTATTGAATGATGGTAGCAACACTAAGCCATGTAGCCTTTCACACCGTCTAAGAACATCTGTGTCGATAGCATAACAAGCAATAAGCCCATCAGGCGCTCGATCGCTTTCAGCCCTCTCTCACCTAATACACGCAAGAAGAAACCATTGAACATCAAAATGAAGAAGGTAGCGCCCCACGCCAGCATTACAGCGGCTGAAAGCTCAAGCATGTTGTCTGGGTGCTGTGTCGCAAGAAGAATCAATGCTGCAATGACAGATGGACCAGCAATCATAGGGATCGCCATCGGCACGATAAACGGCTCTTCACCTGCAGCAAGCCCTGTAATACTGCCAGCGCTCGGGAAAATCATCTTAATCGCGATGATAAATAGAATGATACCGCCAGAGATACTCAGGGTTTCTGGCTGTACGTGCAGGAAGTTCATGATGCTTTGACCCGCAAACAAGAACAAGAGCAAGATAACCAGCGCGAACATCAGCTCACGAATCAGAACAATACGACGACGCTTCGGATCAATATGCTTAAGGATAGAGAGCACGATTGGCAGGTTGCCAAGCGGGTCCATGATAAGAAACAGCATGGTTGCTGCAGATAAGATTTCCATAAGTTTGTCTCGTAAAGCGAAGGTGCGCGGAGTATAGCAGCCTCAACATTGATTTTCGAACACAGTCATCAGCAGGCTAACTTATGTCATTGCGGTACGTTAACGAGAACAAACAGGCAAGAATAGAAAGAGTGGATACTACAAATGCATCCACTCTCAAATCACTCAAGATTAGTGATTACACACACGCTCGCGATTCGTGCACAGCTTGTCATCAACAAGCACAACCTTTTCCATCTTCAGGAAAAACTTCAGCAAACCATCCAGATCGAGACCATTTAGCTTACAAGTATGGAAACGAGCTTCAGTGCCATACATCTGAGCCAGTTCTTGTGTCAGCTCTTCTCGAGTCAGAGGTTTTTCACTAAGCAGGTTTAAAACGTTGTGTGCGTGAATTTCGGTAGTCATAACTCAATCTCATGTTTAATGAATTACACGTAGAGTACCGAGTTTGAGTAAAGCTGCCTTGATATAGCTCAGGCTTGGAGACGCTCTACCCTAAATGGTCAGAGAGGCGACGATAAGCGCATGGGCGAGAAAGTAGCTACCCGTTACCCAAAAGTAAGCACTTTTGATCGGGCTGCGGTAACAGTTAAGTGCATACGCCAGTGCCGAGAGCAGCAATACGCTACAACCTGCAAATCCAACCGCGTGCGATAACTTAGGGTCAAGCAACCAAACCTCACCAGAAGCCCAAGTTAACTGAATAAGCACAATCCCCATAATCACAACAGGAAAAACAAGTTTATCTAAACGTGGTAGCAGCAAGAAGAAAGCCACTACACAAGCAGCCAAGAGTAAGGCGAACAACCACCAGACCATTTCTCCAGACAGCTGCAACCAAAAGGCTTTGCTATAACAAAGTTGAGC
This sequence comes from Vibrio chagasii, assembly GCF_002954585.1. GTDB lineage: Bacteria > Pseudomonadota > Gammaproteobacteria > Enterobacterales > Vibrionaceae > Vibrio > Vibrio chagasii_A. The sequence continues at coordinate 28,939 of NZ_MSCI01000006.1, read as the reverse complement.
TAGCAGAAAGCAAACAAAATATAGGGGACGTTTTTGAGTGAGGGTGTGAAATACATCTGCGATCGCCGAGATCGCCAGGCCAGCAACGACCCAAAACGTATAGTCAGCAACAACAGACTGAGTTAAAGCAATGATCGCTAATAATACAAAGGTAAATACCTTATACGATAAGGCCTGACCGATATGTCCTTGTTTCGTTCCTGCTACTGCTCCGATACCAGATAAGGAAACCGCTAACCAACTCCACATACCACTTGCCCTATTGCTTTAAATCGTCGCCAGTCTAGGCACACGAATATTGATGTAAAGCCTCAGCCCCTCAAAATTGGATCTTGATTACGCTTCCACTAAAAAGAACACCTTTAGATTGAAGTCATCGCAATTAACGATTCGAGAATGGTGATTCGTTTAAAACTGAAGCAAATCATTATAAAACCCTCTTAAACTTCGCTTAGAGAAGCCAGATCCCATTTTCACCTAGTTATTCTCTTAAGATTTCCTTCTTCGCCCCTAAAAAACGCCCATTATCGACTTTAAAAAGTAAAATAAATCACAGACAAATCATTTATTAACAGATGCTTAGGCATAAAAAATATAGATTAACTGGAAAATAAAAACGTCATTCCAACCTAGACTTATAAAGTGGGAAAGTTAGTTTTCAAATGACAAGTTTTGTCAGTTTTTTTTAAGCCCCATGTAAAAACCACCACAAAAACCAAAGCAAAAACCTTAAAAAGCACCAAACCCCCACCCAAAAAGCACCAAGCCTCATTAATACAATTTAACAACCATTAACAATATAAATCACACAAAACAACCATTACAAAACAACAACTTAAATCAATTTAGAACAAACATAAATCATAACGAACAAAATAAGAACACACCAAAAATCACACTTAAACACTCCAAAAAAAGCCATATGGCAGCACTTTTCTACTACTTTTGGGACTTTCGAAAGTAATTCTTGATCTAAAGCTATAAGTAGTGCTATTCTTTAAAACATAGCGAGAGACAACCAAATTTAGGAGTAGTGTTATGATTTCATCTTCGCAAAGACAAGGACTCGTAATGATCGCGGTAGTTGTTGGTCTAATGACACTACCGATGATGTACTAAGCAAGTTACAGATAAAAAAAGGGACGCCATGAGCGTCCCTTTTTTTGTTCAATTTTTTCATTTCGAAAACAGATGTAGCGTTAACACATCCCAGTTCGCATAATAGAAACCCGCGGCAGCCAAAGTCATTGCCATCATCAGCAAAATCGCAACTCGCCAGATAAAACGACCACTACGTGGAGTCAGCTCCTTCTCGCAGTCGTTACACATCATGATGAACTTATGTTGATCTTCCAACTTGGCATCATGTTCGTTCACTACTTTATTTCGGCACGTCGCGATATAACGCAGCTTGCTTACCATATCGTGCGGTAGCCTTTCTTCACAGCTTGTTACGAGCTCATGCAATCCTTCGCCTTCAGCGTGATATTGAAGTCTCAATAATTTCTCTATATTGCGAGTTCTTGTCACCACTTTTTCAATATCGGTCATCTTGGCCCTCCCACTCCACACTATAATTCTAGTCGAGCATTTCCTTATTCTTATACAAAATCACTGCTATTTACGAGAGAAAGAGACAAGAAATAACAGTGCTTTATCCCAAACTGGCCATTAAATGTGATATCTGCCGAAAAATAATCAGCTTTGCTTACAGCAGTTCACGAATAGCGGCTTTAAACACATATCCCTATTGCCCGAAAGACTAGAATAACCATTACGACTACATGGAGGTTATATGCCTAACTCACTCTTTTTTGCCATCTTTGCACTCGCAGGTCTCGCGGCCTGGGTATTTCTTGTTTTTTATCGAAAGCACATGCAAGGCGAGAACGCACCAGAAAAGAAAGTGAACGTCACGGTATTAGATAAACAATCCATCGACCTTCCTGATGCAGAACCGGGTCAAGAAGACCAGGAGTATTGGATTTATGTTCAACGCGGTGTGGTTGGTCCGAAACGTGAGTTCCAAGTCGGCATTCACTACTTCCACGCTCTTAACCCGGGTGACAAAGGGACCTTAACTTACCAAGGTGATAAGTTCTTACACTTTGCGTTGAAGCGCTAACCCTAGCGCTTCAACCCTTCCTCATCGACATTCAACAATAAACCAATATCGCACTGCCTTGGCGTATCGCTAAGGCAATAGCCAACGTGTCTTTTCTGACTTAGAAACTATCCAGCTCATCCACAGAGCACCTGCTCCGCTGATCACTATCCATAATGGAATAACCCAAGCTGGATGACCTTGGTACCAACCAAACTCTTTCATTGGCCATAAAAAGATTGGATGCAGTAGGTAGATACCTAAACTATGTTTACTGATAAAGCCAACCACTTGATTGCCTTTATCTGACAATCCTTTTCCAAAGTAGCGACACAACATGAACACCATGCTCGCAGCTAATACAGTATTCAGCGTTTTGTAAGAGAACCAACGACCAACCGTGTATTCTTCTGCGGCTAAGCTCGCATCAACCACCATATAAACGGTGGTCAACAGTGCCGCCACGCCGAGCCCAGTACTCACGCTAACGGTAAACTTGTTGAGTGGGACTTTCTTGTACAACAGATAACCCAGTGGCAAGTAGCCAGTGTAAAGCCACAGCTCATGGCTCCAAGGACCATCGATTCTGAGTAAGAACAGTAACGAGGTAAACAACCACACTGCAGTGAAGCTATAAACTGCCTTATCGCCATACTTTCTCACCATGATCTGTAAGAACGGAATCACAAAATAGAGTGGAATGAAGTAATAGAAAAAACCTAAGTGATAATAGGTGTAGTGGTGATAGCTATTAAGCAACACATCCCAGCTGACATCGGCATCAAAGCCCATTGCCGACCAACCAGACAGGTAGGTATAGAAAAGCGACCAGACGATAAAAGGAATCAACACCTTACCTAAACGGCGCTTTAGATAATACTTAGCATCAAATGGACGCTGATCACTGAGCATCAGGGCGCCAGTTATCAATATAAAGACAGGTACCGCCCAACGGCTGAAACCATTGACCGTAACCGCCGTTAGCCATTCACCAAAAGGAATGGTTCCTAGCTCGTTGCGATAAGGTGCCAAAACATGAATCGCGATAACCGCTACGGCCGCGACACATCGTGCTAGATCAAAGAAGAGAATTCGCTGCTTCATGTAAATGCCTGATTAATATTCAATCATTCTACTATAGCAATAAAAAAGCTGACCGGAATAAATACCAAGTCAGCTTATTGTTAAAGGAGAAGCATATCGCGATTTTATTGAATCCGACGGAAGCTTATGTCGCTGAGGTTTGTGGCACCTTAGGCAAGCGCAACGAAAGTACCGTCGTTATCGCTAGGAACGCGAACGAGACCCACAAACAGGCGGATAAGCCACCCATTTGGAATACCAAGCCAGATAGGATTGTGCCAATCAAGCGACCCATTGCATTCGCCATGTAGTAGAAACCCACATCAAGCGACACACCATCGCCTTTCGCGTAACTGACAATCAGGTATGAGTGAAGCGATGAATTAACCGCGAAGATGGCGCCAAACACCATCAAACCACCGATGATCACCAGTTCGGGTTGCCAAGCTATCTGGACCGCATAAGCGATACCCGCCGTTACCAAAGCCAATGCGCCCGCCCATAATAGTGCAGCATGTCCATCTGGCACCTTGCCCTGCGCTTTACCGGTAATCTTAGGCGCTATGCCTTGTACAAAGCCGTAAGCGATGGTCCAAGCTGCTAAAAAACCTCCAACCCATGAGTGATCCCAACCAAATACGCTGCCAAGGTAAATTGGCAGAGCAATCACAAACCACACGTCACGAGCACCAAACAGGAACATACGTGCCGCAGATAGGATATTGATAGATTCAGACTTAGAGAAGATTTGTTTGAACTTAGGCTTGGTTTTCGCCTTACCCATGTCTGCCTCTAAGCGCACTACACTGCCAATGAAGACTAAAGTCAGCACTGCAGCCATCGCAAGCACTGCGTATTGGAAGCCAATCGTTGAAAGCAGCAAACCACCAATAAAGAAGCCTGCACCCTTAAGCGCATTCTTAGATCCAGTCAGAATCGCAATCCACTTATACAAAGCACCTTGCTGCTCATCCGGCACCAAGGTTTTGATTGAACTCTTGGCACTCATCTTATTAAGATCTTTAGCAATACCTGACAGCGCCTGCGCCGCCATTACCCAAGGAATCGTCAACATGGTCGATGGCAAGGCCAACATACCCAAGGCGAAAACTTGCATCCCCAGGCCAATGTTCATGGTCTTATTGAGGCCAAGACGCGCCCCCAGCCAACCACCGATTAAGTTCGTCACCACACCAAAGAATTCATAGAAGAGGAACAGTGAGGCGATTTCTAGCGAGCTGTAACCAAGGTCGTAGAAATACAAAACCACCAGCATACGAAGTGCACCATCGGTAATGGTGAAGTTCCAGTAGTTGAAAGTCACCAACATGTATTGGCGAACGCTCTTACTTAGATTTGAAAACATAATGCTATCTCTGCAATCAAAACAAAAAGAGCTTTTGGATCACGATAAGCTTAACACTCCAGATACCAAAAGCTCCTTGTCTAACACCGGTGACTATTAGCTATTCGCTACGCCATTGATGTACTCAACCTGGATAGGTTTAGTGAAAGCACCTGGACGCAGTGCTTGAACTTCTTGAACGATCTTGTCGAGATCCCAACCTTTTTCTAACAGCAAGTGAGCTGCGAACAAACCTGTACGGCCTGAACCGCCCATGCAGTGCATAGCGACTTTCGCACCGCTATCAACGATTTTGTGCAACTCAGGGCTTGCTGTAGACCATTTCGCCGCAAAGTCAGCACCTGGAGCACAATCGTCTTCGATTTCGATTTGGAACCACTGCATGCCTAGCGCACGAGTTTTCTCGCCAAGTGCTGCCACGTCTTTGCTTGCAAGCTCTGCATCATCGAGCGCAGTCACGATAGCTTTAACGCCCTGCTCTTTCAGTTGTGTCAGAGATGCATCAAGATCAGCCTCTTTAGTACCTGGGCATGGAGTCAGAATCAGCGCACCTTGTTCAAAGTCTAGTTGCCATGTTGGATGTGTCATAGTGTTGTCTCCTAAGTACTCAGGTTTATGCTAAGCCGACAGTACGTACTAACTCTGCGGTACGTGTCGCGTAACCCATTTCGTTGTCGTACCAAGCGTAGATCTTAACCATGCGCTTACCAACCAGCATGGTAGAGAGTGCATCTACGATTGTAGAGCGTTGGTCGCCTTTGTAGTCGATAGACACAAGTGGGCGCTCTTCAAAGCCAAGGATGCCTTTTAGCTCGTTCTCAGATGCTTCTTTCAGCATCGCGTTCACTTCTTCTGCCGTCGTGTCTTGCTTCACTTCGAAGATGATGTCAGTCAGAGACGCGTTCGCTAGTGGTACACGAACCGCGTGACCGTTGATGCGGTTTTCTAGCTCAGGGAAGATCTCAACAATCGCCTTAGCAGAACCTGTCGTGGTAGGGATTAAGCTCATACCACATGCACGTGCACGACGTAGGTCTTTATGTGGCGCATCTAGGATAGTCTGAGTGTTAGTTAGATCGTGAATCGTTGTGAAAGAGGCATTCTCGATACCAAGTTTCTCGTTGATCACTTTAACCACAGGTGCAATACAGTTAGTGGTACAAGACGCTGCCGTTACGATTTTGTGTACTGCTGGGTCGAAGATGTTGTCGTTAACACCAACCACGATGTTTGCGATGCCTTCTTCTTTTACAGGTGCAGAAACTACAACGCGCTTCACGCCCTGCTCTAGGTATTTGTTTAGGAAAGAAGTCTTACGGTGAACACCTGTCGCTTCAATCACAACATCACAACCAGACCAATCGATCGCGTCGATGTCACGCTCTTTAGTGGTTTTGATGTGTTGACCATTGATGATCATCTCGTCGCCTTCAGTTGTTACTTCATGGTTCCAACGACCTTGAACTGAATCGAACTCTAGAAGGTGTGCAAGCGTTGCTGTATCGCCAGCTACATCGTTGATCTTTACAAACTCTAGCTCTTCCCAATCGAAAGCTGCGCGAAGTGCTAGACGGCCGATACGGCCAAAACCATTAATACCTACTTTAACTGTCATTATGTGTTCTCTCAGTCAGTGGTGAATCTAAAAATATTCGATCAAACGCAACATTGAGGGCGTGAAGTCATCGCTTCTAGGCGCTCAATGTCTTGTTGGTATTCAGTTTTCAAACAGTTCGATGCGATAAGGTCATCAATTAACTTTAGCATCCAACCCGGTAAATCATTAGCAAGGCGATAGAACACCCATTGCCCTTGGCGAACGTCAGTCAAAATGCCGTTTGAACGCAGCTGCGCAAGGTGGCGTGATACTTTTGGCTGACTTTCTTGCAATGCCTGAGTCAACTCACCAACTGAAAGGCACTCTTGGCGCACAATCAACATCAAGCAACGCACTCGCGTTTCGTCAGACAGTAATTTAAAAAATTGGTGAGGAAGCATAACTACATACTCATATATGGATATGCGTATATGTTAGTTGTAAAAAAACGCACGTCAAGGCGTGCGTTTTAAATGTCATAAAAGTTTAATAAAGCAACACTATAGCTTATTGGTCACTCTGTGACTCCAGCGACGCGCTTCTGTAAGTTCAGTTTTCACCTGATCCACGCTAAGCCCTAAGTCAGCGCAGTGCTCATCAATCTGCTGCCAATCCGCATGCTCAAAGCTCTCTTCAAGGGCAAGCAAAGTACCGTAAGGGCCTTCCCTACGTAATAGAGCAACCTTGATACTTTTACACAGAGGCAACTGCTCGACTAAGTTCTCTAACGACAAATCCAACAGCGCATCTAACAAGGAGAATAAGCCAATCATAAAGGCCTGCTCTCTATACCCTTCAAATGCCTGATAGCGAGACATACGCTGACAAAACTGGGCACGCTGTAGGGACAGTCCATACAGCTCTTTCGGCTTTTTATCAGAGACATAAGAGGCTACGGCTAACGAAACAAACATTTTCAGTTTCTCTTGCCCTAGATACACCAAAGCCTGACGAAAAGAAGAGATGGTCACTTCGAGGCGCGGCGACATAGTATTCACAAACCGCAGCAGCTTGTATGAGAGCGCCACATCTTTCGCAACAATGCTTTCGACACGTTGAAAGTCCACATCGGGCTTACACACTTCTTGGAACAGCTCCATAGCAATCACTTGCTCAGGGCTAATATACTTACTCTTGATGATTTCCGGTTTATTGAAAAAGTAGCCTTGGAAAAACTTAAAGCCAGCTTCTTTGGCTTGCTGGAATTCTTGCTCGGTCTCAACACGCTCCGCCAAAAAGCTAAACTTCTTCCCTTGGTGTGCCCTAACCAAATCACACGCTTCATCCAAACCCATCTGCATGATATCGAGCTTTACGATATGCGTGTATTTAAGGAAACGTTCCCATTCTGGGGTCGAAGTAAAATCATCTAAGGCGATCATATAACCCGCTTGGTAAAGGTCTTTAACCGCTTCCAACAATTCATCTGTCGGTTTGCAGGTTTCCAGAATCTCTACCACCACTTTATCTTTCGGCAAACTTAAGGGCAGTCGACGAATCAAACTTTGATAAGGAAAGTTAATAAAGCAGCGTGAAGATGGAATGGAAGGGTTAAGACCCACAGACAAGAAGTTCTCAACAATCAGACGATACGTTGCTCGATTAGACTCAATATGCGCTGGGTACGCATTCTTTTCGCCATCGCGAAATAACAACTCATAGCCGAGTGTATTCCTCTTACGATTTAAGATAGGTTGTCGAGCAACGTATGTAGCGGTCATTTCTTGATAACTCTGATTGGTTTAACTATAACTCAGTCGCTTAATCTAAGCTTTCGCGGCAGCTAGCAAAGCACCGCAGCCCATGAACATACCACCAAATATTTTATTTATCTTACCCATTATGCGATCAGAGCGAATAAAACGTCCCATTTGTGATGCTAATGAGGTGTAACCCAACATAACAACGCTATCAATGAATACTGTCGTCACACCTAGCACTAAGAACTGCGGTGCTTGAGGTTGTGTAGGGTCAATAAATTGAGGAAACAGAGCCACCAAAAACACGATGGATTTCGGGTTAGTTAGGTTGATAAGCACAGCGTTTCTCAGCAGTTTGCCACTCGACAGAGTCGAGCTCTCTTCAGATGCCACTAGGCTCGAGCTATCACGCCACTTTTGAATACCTAACCAAACTAAGTAAACCACACCAACCCATTTAATGATGGTGAACGCCAACGCAGACTTAGCAACGAGCGCGCCGATACCCACGCCCACCAGCATAATGTGGAACGCAAGACCAAGCTGTAAACCGACGATTGATGCCAATGACTTTCGAGTGCCATAACTTAACCCATTGCTGATTGAATTTACGGTACCCGAGCCCGGAGCCAAGCTAAACAAAATCGCTGTGACAACATAAGCAAGCCAAACATGAGTATCCATTTGCATTTCCTTACTAGTTCTTTAATCTAACAACATTAGTAGCAATAAAGCTCTCCACGCATCAGTTCAGGTAATTTCCCATGGAAAACCACAGCGAAACCGCCTTCCCTTACACTCAAGAACCTCAGTTCGATCATGCGATTAAACACCCGATCAACGCTCTTTGGCAACAAAGAAAAGAGGGGTATTTAACATCGTCTGGTAAAAAGAAACTGTACTGGTGCAGCCTCACCTCAGAGAAGCACAGCAAAGCTATTGTGATTTCAAATGGCCGTATCGAATGCTGCCAAAAATACCAAGAAATTTTTTATGATTTTTATCAACAAGGCTACGACGTTTATTCATTTGACCATCAAGGTCAAGGCCAGTCGGAACGTATGGTAGCAGACTCTGACATTGGTCACATTCATGAGTTTGATGATTATGCATCTGATATGTCTGACATGATTGCCAGCTTTGACCTCAGCAAGTATGCCAAGCGATACCTGTTAGCCCACTCAATGGGGAGCACTATCGCGACACGCTATCTACAAACCCATCCAGACCACCCATTTGATAAGGTCACCTTGTGCGCCCCAATGTTTGGTATCAACACCGAGTGGTACTTAAAGCCTATCGCGATGATTGTTGGGCAAGTGCTTACCGCGTATCACGCCAAACCGGTTTACGCTCCAGGTCAGCAGGCCTATTACTCGAAACCTTTCGAGAATAACCTCCTGAGCCAAAGCAAGGTTCGTTATCAGTGGTTCCGTCGACTTTACGAAGAGAACCCTTCACTGCAAGTCGGTGGCGCTAGCACTCGCTGGGTATGGCAAGGGTTAATGGCAGCCAAGCAGTCAATCCAACAGACTCGTCAAATCAAGATCCCTCTATTGCTGATTCAAGCTGGTGAAGAGAAGATTGTGAGTAACGATGCTCAGGTGAAATTCATCAACAAGCTGAAGAAAACCAACCCGGATTGCCACTTTAAAGTTATTGAAGGCTCAAGGCATGAAGTGTTGTTTGAGCAAGACAAATACCGTAATCAAACACTGGATGTCATTAATCAGTTCTTTGCTTAGTACTCACATCAACTGCATAAGAAACGAGCCATATGATAGCGAATAAAGAGGAAGAGAAGTAAGTGAGCTTTGCCCTCTTTTCTTGCATGATTTTGGCATACAATTTCTGGGTCGAGATATTGTAGTTCAAACGATACTAGCATTGGCTAGTGTTGATATTGGTTAAGCACTTTGCAATGAGGGTTAAATGACTATTCCTGCACTTAAAGATTCCGTGAAAATCGTTGCCTCTGATTTAGATGGTACGCTACTGGCTCCCAACCATCAGTTGAGCGATTTTACCAAGCTAACGCTAAAGAAGTTACACGAGCAAGGTTATACCTTTATCTTCGCAACGGGTCGCCATCACGTCGATGTAGCTGGGATTCGTCAAATCGCAGGGATTCCGGCATACATGATCACGTCGAACGGTGCTCGCGTGCACGACCAGAATGATCAGCTAATGTATAGCCAAAACGTACCTCAAGAACTCGTTCAACCGGTTATTGATATTGTTCGCCAAGATCCAAACATCTTCATTCACATGTACCAAAATGAAGATTGGTTGCTCGATCGTGAAGATGAAATGCTAGCTAAGTTCCACAGTGAGTCAGGCTTCAGCTACAAGCGCTTTGAAGCAGACAATGCGCCGAGCGACGGCATTGCCAAGGTTTTCTTCACTCACCCAGAGCAAGACCACGAACACCTAGTGACGTTTGAGCAAAAGCTAAAAGAAGCATTTGGAGACAAGTTAAACGTGGCCTTCTCAACACCTTGGTGTCTGGAAGTGATGGCCGCTGAAGTATCTAAAGGTCATGCTTTAGACGCTGTCGCGAAATCTCTGAACCTAACGCTGGATAACTGTGTTGCCTTTGGTGATGGTATGAATGACGCTGAGATGCTGGCAATGGCAGGTAAAGGCCTAATCATGGGCACATCGCACGAGAAAGTGATGCAAGCACTACCAGACAATGAAGTGATTGGTAGCAACGCTGATGATGCCGTTGCGCACTACTTAGAGAAACACCTACTCTAAACAACCCCATCATACAAAAAGGCAGCCAATGGCTGCCTTTTTTGAACCTTACGCTAAAAGCTTCCTCTAACGAGAACCGAGCACTTCTTTGCTTAAGATCGCCTGCCACTCTTGTTCCGTCACAGGCATGATCGATAAACGATTGCCGCGCTTCACCAAAGGCATTTCAGATAGCTCAGGCATGGCTTTAAGAGTCGCTAACGGGATCAAGCGTTCAGTCACTCGAACAAACTCGACATCAACCATTATCCAGCGCGGGTTATCGGGTGAAGATTTAGGGTCGTAGTAATCACTCTCGGGATCGAATTGAAAATGGTCTGGGTAGGCTTCCCTGGTTACTTTTGCGATCCCCGCTACGCCCACTTTTTTACATGATGAGTGGTATATCATCACCAGGTCGCCAAGCTTGACCTCATCACGCATCATATTTCGAGCTTGATAGTTACGAACTCCCTCCCAACAAGAGGTTTTTTGTACTCTCAGCGTCTGAATAGAAAAGGTGTCGGGTTCTGTTTTAAATAACCAATATGCCATAATAAATCCAATTAACGGTTGCTCCGAGGAAGATATAACATGAAGGTAATGAAAAACCCAGTGACATGGCTAGCCGCATTCGCGCTACAAGGCTGTGTAACCGCTCCAGAAACACCGCAACAACCTGAAGTTCCACCAGCAACCTTAGATGAACCTCTGAGTGTTCAACCACAAACCTTCATCATGCGCGGTCAAGTTGTGGTAGGCCATGAAAGCCGCACGTTTACCCCTTGTGGAAGCCAACAACAATACTGGTTAGAGATGTCCCCTGAGCTAGCGTTAGAAGCACAAGGGTTAGCAGCCAGACCTTATCAAGCTCTGTATGGCGAACTGATTGGTCACCTTACCGTACCGAGCCAAACCGGCTACAACGCTGATTTCACAGCACGTTTCGTGGTTGATCAAGTCAATATCTTAACGGCAGAAAACCCTGAACGCTGCGACCAACCACTGCGATCCACACGAGTATTCGGCAACGAACCATTCTGGTCAGCCACCTTTGATAAAGGCCAGCTGACTTATACCAAGATGGGCGAAGCACCTCAGGCTCTCAACATCGAATCAAGCCGCACCACGCCAAGCAGTCGTGATTACCAATTAGAGGGTAAAGCAACGCAAGGCGAGCTCAACCTGAAGAAAGAGAACTGCAGCGACGGCATGAGTGACTCTATCTACGGCTGGGAAGCGAAACTTAACCTCAATGAAAGCAACTACACGGGCTGTGCAACGGTTTCAAACCAAGATCCTACATTGGACTGGAGTGGTACCTATTTCGCTAGCTCAACGCAGAACTCAGGGTTCTCTATTAACCTTGAGCTCAACGATGACCATAGCGCAGTAACAACCTACTCTTACAGCAACGGTGATCCTTCTATTGTTGAGCAAGGCTTCTGGCAGCAACTCAACCAAAACCAAGTTCAGGTCGTCATGACTCGCCACCAGCAGCAATACCTGATATCCGAGCGTATCTTCACACTCGATAACGGTAAGCTAATCGCAGAGAAAGAAAAGGTCGGCAATATCGTCTACCCGATTGCCAACGGCGGTCTAGTACTATTCGAAGCAAAGCCTGTACAAGCGCAAGCCAACACGGTTGATCTAACAGCTAAGCAAGTGAACTCCAGTGATCAATTTGATCCAAAAGTGGACCAAGCGATCCGCGAATATTTTAAGATCAACAACAGCTCGCCTGATGATACTAAATACCGCTGGCTGACCTACGACCTCAACGGTGACGGTAAAGAAGAGCTGTTCGCACAACTCGATTGGTGTGGCTCAGGTGGTTGTACACTGCTGATTTTCGAGAACCATCAAGACAAGTGGCGCTTCAATAGCCGAGTCACACTACTAAAGGGCGATATACGTGTGGGTAAGTCTAAAAGTCACGGTTGGCACGATCTGATCTTCAATGTCAGCGGCGGGGGCGCAATAGCGGCCAAACACGCACTCTCATATACGGGTATCAGCTACCCACTCAACCCAAGTGTTGCACCGGTAGCCGATGATACTGATATCAGCGATGTTGTTTTGTTTGCTAACGACATCTCACCAGTACAAAGCGGAGTTAAGCTATAACCATGAGCGATCAGCAAGCTTGCAGTGGGTGTGGTTTCACTCATCAGTGTATTTGTCATCGAATACCGAATACTGAAAGCCAAATCCACCTAGTTTTACTCACTCACGAGAATGAACTAACACGAGACACCAATACCGGAAAGCTACTGCAACATTCACTCAAGCAATGTCAGTCTTTTATTTGGCAGCGTAAGACGCCTCCAGCCGAACTACTGGCTTTACTTAATGATGAAACTCATCAGCCTTTGCTGTTGTTTCCAAGTGATAAAAGCATTGAATGTCAGCAAGCGGTTTCGGATACAGTGAGTGAACGAACGCCGTTATTCATCATCTTGGATGGCACGTGGCAAGAAGCGAAAAAAATGCTCAACAAAAGCCCTTGGTTACAGACGATTCCGCAAGTGCACCTCGATGTAACCAGTGAATCTTCATATACGTTGCGCCGCAATCAAGACAGTGGACACCTGTGTACCTGTGAGGTTGGTATTGAGCTACTTAAGGCATTAAATGAAGCTCAACCAGCAAAGCTGATAGAGGATTACTATCAGCACTATCTCAAAGTATTCCAAGCAGACAAAAGTGGACACGCTCTCAGATAGAGTAATGCGGAGTGCTTAAGCACCAAAATAAAAAGGGTGAGCCACTAGCTCACCCTTTTCACATCTCGCTTTAATACATTGGACAAAACAGTGTTTCACGTGAAACATCAGACATTTGCCACTCATCAGAACAGCCGTTTAGGCTCTCCAAAGTAGTATCCTTGCAGGTAATCGACGCCCATCTGTTCGGCTATCTCACAAACCTGTTGATTGTGAACAAACTCAGCGACCGTTTTGGCATTAAACACTTGGCACAAGCGCACCAGCTGAGAAGCAATGTTTCTCTGCTTCTGGTCTTTGTCGATATTACGAATCAAACTGCCATCAAGCTTAATTATCTGCGGTTCAAGCTTAATGATCTCATCGATATTGGAGTAACCAGAACCAAAGTCGTCAACAATGATTCTTGCACCTAACGAGCGGAAGTGGTCGCACACCTCAATCATACGGCCATAATCTCGAATCTGCTCAGACTCAAGCACCTCGAGCCCCAATCGAGTAGGATCGTTCATGCCACTAATGGCAGTCTCGAGCACCTCAAGTGTCTTATCACTTAAAAGGTCTTGCGGAGAAAGGTTGATAGAAAACGGGCTCTGTTTATCGGCCATATAACCGATAGTGTTCTTAATCATATGGCGACTAAGACGTGTATAAAGGTGTGTGTCGGCAATCATAGGTAAGAATTTACCTGGTGGCACAATCGTTCCATCAGCTTCCATTATTCTCACCAAACATTCTTGACCAATCAGTTCATGTGTTCTCGCCTCAACAATTGGTTGCGAGTAGGTAATAATATTCTGATCTAAGATTGCTCGGCTAACACAGCTCAACCAACCAATCCGTTCTTTACGCTCTTCTTCACTCACCTGAATATCTTTGGCATTAGTTATGTGGGTGTTGTTACGAACACCATAACGTCGTGCTTCAATCGCTTTTAGAAGGATTTCATCACTATTATCAGTCAAAAAGTCACAGCGACTGGCAAAGCCGCCACATAACGAGACCGATAGGTAGTCAATATCGGTTAAGCCATAAGGTTCGAAGTTAACACGTTCAACTTCATCTGCAAATTCTACAAAGCGCTCCTTTATCCTCGCTCCTATGGCACTGGTATTGAAGATAATCGCCCATTCTCCAACCCCAATACTAAAGAGTTCAACTTTGATCTTAGACCTCTTAACGACTCGAAGCTGCAAACGCTCTACGAGGTGGTTGGAGAGATCTAAGAGTAATTGATCACCAACTTGATACCCATACTTGTCATTCACTTCATGGAAATTAGTCAATTTCAAGGTCAACAAATGTTCAGTAAAGAGAATCGTATTGAGTCGTTCTTTTAGTACTATACGGTTAGGTAGCCCTGTAAGGGAATCAATGCGATAACTCTCCGTTAAACGACGAGCCTGTTGATGGAGTTTCTTCTCCATTTGTGTGTTCATGCTATCAAGATCAGCCACTGCGTTACGCACTAAGTTAAGCAGTGGTGAAACCGTAGAGCCACACTTAAATTCGTCAGCGTGAAACTCATTAATCTCGTCAGACTCTCTCATCGCGATATAAGTCAGACTGTGGTGAAGGATATCTTGTCGCTCTTCAGTTCGATAAAGCTCTCCCATGCAGTAAGCACCACATGCATTTACTATCCCTTCAAATGGCTTGAGCTCTAACTTACTGTCAATGAACTCCAATCGAGAAACGCAGTTATAGATGATCACAGACTCAGGTTGATGCATGGCAAGCATCTCAGCGCCATGACGCACCTTTTCGGCAGTCAGTGATGGGTGGTTATAGCAGAACTGAGCTTCTTCACCGATCTGCCAAGGGCTATCAAACTCGATACTGCCATCGTCATTAATACGAAGTGGTGTTGATATCCCTTTCTTCCTGCCAAGTTCGCGATAAAGCGGAAAACTCATCAGTTGACTGAAAGGAAGGTCTTTACCATCGGCAAGGTAATGTTTAAATACCTCAATCGCCGGCTTGTCATTTAATGCATACAGACGGTTCCCTATCGCATGAGTCACTCGTAGTTTCATCCCTATAGGGTTCCACTCGGAGTAAGCGTCTGACCACACCTTTAAATTAGGGTTCGTCAAGGCAACCGCTACGCAGGCATGTTGGTAAGTTTGCTCGTTGTGCATAACCCAGCGGCCGAACTCATTTTCCTGGCACAAGCCACCAGCCACTGGTAATGCGTAGGAATGATTTTCGAAAGCACCATAAATTGGGTAATCACGTCCTTCAACCTGATCACACAAGCTGATAACAGTTTTGGTGTCTTCCGATAGATCAAGTTGAGATACGAGATCTTGGCTATCTTGGTTAGGGTTACCTGTAAAAGGCTGTACCGCGGAGATTAATAGAGTTTCGTTGAATTCACTAACAATGACTAAGGTGCAAGTACTCTCAAGGCAGTTATCACAAATAACATGACGAGCACTTTGACCAATCAAGGTCGCATGGCTCAAACGATTGAGCGCCACATTAGCAAGTTGGCGAGCCACATCAGGTGATTGCGTAGAGAAAAGTTGAACTAGGTATTGTTTGCTATCACACCATTCGCGCTGAGCAAGTTGAGATGCTAATTGCTCTTCTGTGTTTGCGAGAAATGTATATGTTTGCATGCCAACCCTTGTTCGAAATCTAATGGAATAGAGAACCCGCAACCACCGCTATGATTGAAAATCGCTAATTATCCTAGCCTAAACAGGCCTTTAAACTCGACTAATGTAACAATTCACTATCATAAATGCGACACAATAAGCCTGCAGTGGCCATTAAATTAGTCGCATAAGATCGCTGAGCTGTTCTATTTCAACATCAGGAAGCACATTCACCTTCGAAGATAGGTATAAATTGGAACCAGTGTCATTAAACCAGCATGCTTGGAAGCCATTTTTCTTGGCTCCGTAGACATCCGTCCTTAAATGATCCCCCACATGAAGGATATTACTAGCATCAAAGCCCAAGTGCTGTTGTGCTTTCTCAAACATATCTGGGTAGGGTTTGGCCCTGCCGTCAGGGCCAGCTTTGAGGATTAACTGGAAGTATTGCCCAAGGCCAATTTTATAGGGGTCGACATTACCATTGGTTATCGCCACTAAAGGAACACGCTGGGCAAGTTCCTCCATGACACGGTGGGTTTCTTGAGGAACGTCGACTTGGTTGCGTAGCCATAAGGCATGTTCGATACCGTCACAAGCGGCCTGCTCAGCTTGCTGCTGAGAGTAGCCCAACTGCAACAAACCCGTCTTAATCTGAGTTTCACGCCACAAGGTGACATCATGCTTTAACTCTGGGTTATCCAATGCGACTCGTTGTTTTACAGCTTGCCACTCTTCCAGCGACAAAGAAGCAGACACAGGGTGCTCTTGAAAAAGCCACTGCGTCATCTCTTTCTCAACCTTCATGATCACAGGCCAGTTGTCATATAGAGTGTCATCCAAATCAAAGGTCATGGCTTTGACAGGCTGTAACCCTCGGTAAATTCGCATAGTAAAACCTTTAGTCTTTATTTTTCTTACGGGCTCTTGGGTGAGCTTGATCGTATGCTTGTGCTAGATGCTGGAAATCCAAGTGAGTGTACACTTGGGTGGTCGAGATATTTTCATGGCCCAATAGCTCTTGGACCGCACGAAGGTTTTGGCTCGACTCAAGCACATGCGTTGCAAAGGAGTGACGCAGTTTGTGCGGGCTAATATGGCTCGCTACAGATTGCTTCTTACCCCACTCTTCCATACGTTTTTGCACACTGCGGTGTGAGATGCGTGTTCCCAGCTTGGAAACAAACAGCGCGTCCTCTCCCGGAGAAGCCAATTCACCGCGGACTCGCAGCCACTTATCGACCCACTCTTTGGCTAAGCCCGAAAATGGCGCCTTGCGCTCCTTGTCACCTTTACCGATGACTCGGATTTCTCCTTGGCGGCTCAGCACGTCTTTGAGGTTGATACCAACCAGTTCAGCAAGACGCAAACCAGCACCGTACATCACCTCCATCATCGCTCGATCACGAATCGACAGCGGATCGTCTTCATTCACGTCAAGCAACTGACCGACTTCATCGACATCGAGGTTTTTTGGTAACGGACGCTGCTTACGAGGCGCAGAAACCCCTTTTGCAGGGTTCGCGGTTATTTCGCCCCGTAAGACAAGAAAATCAAAGAAGCTACGCAGTGACGATAAGCGAGTCGCGATGCTGCTTGCCTTCATCCCATCACGCATGCCTTTACTGGCAAGTTGTCTTACCCAAGCAGCATCAATTTGACGCCAATCCTTTAGCCCCAATGTGACTAAGTGTTCGGCCATGGTTTCAAGTTGTTGTTTGTAGTTTCGTTGGGTGTGTAGGCTGAGTCCCTTCTCGCTTCTGAGATATTCATAGAAGCGAGAAAGAGGCTTTTGAAGGCTATTAGGAAGAGGTGTTTTGGGCTCTAGGCTCATTATTTGTCTGCCAAGGTAAGGTGTCCGCCAAATGAGACACGACAAGTGCTAAGTGGCGTAAAAAGAGCGTATCCATATGAGGTTGGAAGTGACCGCCATCTTCACTAGAAAAGGCGAGCAAGCCCAATGGAGACTGCTTAGCAAGTGGTAGTACTACATAAGAGCCTAGCTCTGGAACCGGAAAATCACCAAACAAATCTTGTCTGTCGGCTTTTCTCAAACGCCCGAGGTAGGCATCTTTGCCATTAAAGTGATTAAGTGAAAACTTCGAGTAGCCCTCTTCACTGAGTTGATAGAAACCCGTTTGCGAAAGGATTCGCAAATGAGCCTTCAGCCCAAGGTCGAGTGCCTTTTGCTCAACCGCTTTAATTACCTGCATGAAGTCACTGCATTTCAGCACTTGCGCTTGCAGATCCATAAACTCATAGAAGGTTTTATCGTTATTCGCCGCCAGAGACATCAAGCCAGTGATCTCTTCTTCTAGCTCTTCGATTCTCTGGCGTTGACGTTTAAGCTGAATCTCGACCAGAGAAACGGCACCCTGCTCAACGTTATTAATAGCAAGGCGATCCACCAAATCTTTTCGGTCTTGGAAAAAATCTGGGTTATCACGTAAATATTCCGCGACCACTTCTGCTGTGAGTGCGTCGGCTTCAACGTTAGACAAAACCTATCCTTTATTTTTTATGTATCTATCTGTTATGTATCGTTATCAGCAAGAAAGCTGGCCATCAAACACATGCGTCGCTGGGCCCGTCATATACAGAGCTTTCCCCGGACCTTGCCAGCTAATGTGTAAGTCACCACCTGGTAGGCTAACCTTCACATTCTCAGCCAGTAAGCCTTGAGTAATACCAACCGCAACAGCGCCACAGGCACCGCTACCACAAGCCTGAGTTTCACCTGCACCACGTTCATAAACACGCAAACGTACTTCTTCACGGTTAACCACCTGCATAAAGCCAGCATTAACACGCTCAGGGAAACGCTCATGTGATTCAAGCAGTGGACCTAAGGTGTCCACATCGGCCGTATCGACATCATCAACCACGGTCACCACATGTGGGTTACCCATACTGACTGCACCACAGAATAAAGTATGTACATCGGTTCTTAGGATGTAGGTCTTTTCAGGTTGCTTCGCTTTAAATGGGATCTTGCTTGGTTCGAACTCAGGAATGCCCATATTCACGGTGATCAGGTCATTCTCTTCTATCTTCAGAACCATTTTGCCTTTCTTGGTACTGACGTTGATGCTGTACTTATTCGTTAAGCCTTTCATGCGAACGAATCGTGCAAAACAACGAGCACCATTACCACACTGCTCCACTTCACTGCCATCCGCATTAAATATGCGGTAATGGAAATCAGTTTCTGGATCATAGGGAGCCTCAACCACAAGTAACTGGTCAAAGCCCACACCAGTGTGACGATCCGCCAAACGACGGATCAAATCTGGAGAAAAGAAAATATTTTGAGTAATGCAGTCCACGACCATGAAATCATTGCCCAAACCATGCATTTTAGAAAAGTGGAAGTGCATAACGCTTTAAATTACTCCGGAAGAATGTTTTCAAGTTCCCACAAGCTCGTAAGCTCTTCGCGCTGACGAACTAGATGAGTTTTGTTGCCATCAACCATCACTTCAGCCGCTCGCGAACGAGTGTTGTAGTTAGATGACATTACGAAGCCATAAGCACCGGCAGAACGAACCGCAAGCAAATCGCCTTCTTCAAGTACCAAATCGCGGTCTTTACCTAGGAAGTCACCTGTTTCACAAATAGGGCCAACCAAATCGTACGTTACTGCTTCGCCTTGGCGAGGGTTCACTGGGACAATATCTTGCCACGCTTGGTAAAGCGCAGGACGCATCAGGTCGTTCATTGCTGCATCGATAATGGCAAAATTCTTGTGCTCTGTTGGCTTAAGGAACTCAACTTTCGTCAATAATACACCAGCGTTAGCAGCAATCGCTCTTCCAGGCTCGAAAATCAGCTCTAGATCAGAATGATTGTCTAGACGAGCCAATAGCGCTTTCGCATAATCTGAAGGTTGTGGTGGCAGTTCATCACGATAAACCACACCCAAGCCACCGCCGACATCAAGGTGTTTAATGTTAATACCATCAGCACGCAGTTGGTCGATTAGGGCAAGCAAACGGTCAGTCGCATCAATGAAAGGTTCGATGTCAGTAAGCTGAGAACCGATGTGGCAATCAATACCGTGGATAGACAGGTTTTCTAGTGTTTGTGCAAAAGCGTAAACCGTAGGAGCACGGTCGAAGGCGATACCAAATTTGTTATCACGCAGACCAGTCGAGATATAAGGGTGAGTGTTTGCATCAACATCTGGGTTGATACGCAGTGAAATCGGCGCCTTAACACCCAATTCACCAGCAACTTTGTTCAGTCGCTCTAGCTCTGGCTCAGACTCTACGTTGAAACACTTAATGTTCAACTCAAGCGCACGTTTCATTTCAGCAGCTGTTTTGCCGACACCAGAGAATACAACTTTCGCTGGATCGCCACCTGCAGCGACTACACGCTCTAGCTCACCGCCAGAAACGATATCAAAGCCAGAACCTAATCGTGCCAGAGTATTCAATACGCCAAGGTTCGAGTTCGCTTTAACGGCATAACACACCAAGTGTGGATGCTCGCCAACCGATGAATCGAATGCATTCCAGTGGCGTTCTAATGTAGCGCGAGAATATACATACAGCGGCGTACCATATTGCTCTGCGAGTTGTGAAAGTGCGACGTCCTCAGCCCAAAGCTGGCCATCTTCCTGATAGTTGAAGTAATCCAAAGTTCTTATCCCTTATAAATAACGATTTCTGCGTGTTTCACTTATTGTGATTGTTCAGTCTGCTGAACTTCATCAGGATCGTATAAAGGACCCGTTTGACCACAACCAGAAAGTCCAATAACGGACAGCATAAACAGAGCGGTAATTAATTTTTTCATTTTGCATATCGTGATTATTAACTCAATGCCCCCTATAATCGCACCACACTCAGGAAAAGCAATAGGATAGAAAGGATGAACGAGACTGAATTTCATCAACTAGTCGATATACAGATGCAAAACATCGAAGAAGCTATCGACGATTCAGAGGCAGATATTGATTACGAAGTGACTGGTAACGTGATGACGCTGGAGTTTGAGAACCGCAGCCAAATCATTATTAACCGCCAAGAACCAATGAAAGAAATCTGGTTGGCGTCTAAATCTGGTGGCTTCCACTTTAAATTAATCGACGACAAGTGGACATGTTCTAAGACGGGCATGGAGCTGTTTGAGATGGTTAAAGAAGAATGCGTGAAGCACGCAGGTGAAGAGATCGATTGGGTCTGATCATTTGTAAGCAAAACTAAAAAGGAGTGAATCAACCACTCCTTTTTTAATATCAATCAGTCTAAATAAACTAGATGTTAACTATCTTTGAGCTCCGAGAAGCTAACGTCGCATCGTTACGGTAAGGCACAACATAAGAATTGCCCTCTTCTGGGTGAACGATTTGGTAGTACTGAGGCAAGTTAAAGTTAATCAATTTAGATGACATCTTCGACTCATCTTTTACCGATGTGTAGAAGGTATTCACACTCGCGATCATCTCATCTTTTTCACCACTGTACTGGTGATAAGCTTCAACCTGATTCGACTCGTCCAATACGTAAATATTGAAACCTTTATCGGTATCTTCAAAGAAGAACTGAATTAAGCCTTCACTCGCAAAACCATCCACCACTTCGGGCAGTTGATACTCTTGCTCTTTATCCAGCATCAGTAAAGGTGAACCCTTGAGCTTATTGGTAGAGATACTACGGTAGAAATCAACCGAGTTTTCTAGCATCTGTACCGATACACCGCGGCGCTCAAAGAACAGACCAAACATCTTGTTAGCAAGACGAATAGCCTTAAAGCGGCGACGTTTCTCTGGCTCAATTGGTTTTAGCCTTAACTCGATACACTCAGCAAGCAGCTGATACACCATGTTACGCATCACACCACGCAAGTTTTTGCTGTAACAGAACACATCAACCGATTCTGGCGGTAACGCATCTTGATGCATCTTGCCTAACACCGTCTTCAGAGCATCAAGCATCGCCGTATCACCTTGGAAGTGAAGAGTACGTACTTCATGCCACGAGTTACGGTAAACCAAATCAACACTGCCGACTAAGCTCTTACCTTCTTCACCAAAACTGAAGATATCCGCATTTTTGAGATCCACTTTTAATTCTCGACCACTTAATTCAGAAGTCGGGTCATTTTCAAAGTTGATGAACATCGCCAGCTGGCTAATCTCACATGGGCTCGCCAGTGCCTGCATACTCGGACGGCGCTTACGCAACGAGAAGGTATTACGCAGGTCACTCACCATTTGATAAAACTTATCGATATCAATATGGGCATCACGAACCACAGAATGCAGACGTGTCGACTCAGTGATCAAGCCGTTAAAGAACGACCAAGCCACTAACTTACTTAAGTACTCATGGTGCTCCAGGGACGGTTGACCAAGAATACGATGTGCAATCAGCGGCTGCTTGTACAAGTACCAACCCGCTTTATTCGATTGCCCTTGGCGAACCTCAATAAAGCTCAAATCTGGCTCGTGAAGATCCGGAGAGATTTGCGGATTCAGTAGCGTCACTTTACCTGGCAACACCTCAAACGCCGCATACAGCTTACGCGCCAAGATACTAATATCTTGCGGGCTGATTGCCGACGTGATGTCGTTACGACGTGCAAACTGAATTAGGTTACGATAGCTCAGCATCAAAGCATCAAGCAGTGCATGGTGCACGACTTTGACTTGCTCTACCTTCCAGTTGCGGCGGTTATCGAGCTCTGCAATAGTATCCTGTCCCCAGTTCCAAGATTGGGTCATCTCAGTGAGCGCTTCACGACGCCATGCAACAGAGCCAATGCCCGCCTCACGTGACAACTTCTCGTGGGTCTTCAGATAAAAACAGCGTCTTACCAAGTCCAATCGAGTGTGGTCGTTGATACGTTCTAGGTAGCGAGTCACCTTCTCTAGCATCAGATAATAGCTATCCATGCCGTACAGATCAGGCTCATCCGCGAAGAAGCGGCGCTTGGTATCAATACTCAACAATTGAGTGTTTGGGTATTCCCATGAATAAGCTTCTAGCAAGATCGCCTTTAACACCGATTTATACGGTGAGTCGATACTCTTGTAGAGCTGCCACAGGTTAGAACCGAAGTACTCTTCAGCAGGGATACGATTCAGCTTGCCGAAATCAATCCACTGCGAACAATCAAGATAGCCATCTCGACACAAGCCCTGAACATATTCGTCATAGCACTCTTCCATTTCTGGCGGAATGATCTGCCACAACAGGCGTTGGCCAGCTAAACGAACGGCAGAACGGTAGAACTCATCTAGTAACAGCAAGTGCTGAGAAGAGCCACAGTTATCACCGGTCATCTCTTCAGAATGGTTTGAACGGAAACGCTCTTCATCCATTAAAAAGAAGTTAGCTTCAACACCTAAGGTCTCAGCCCAATCGGTAATCAACAAACATTTATTGGTGAGGCTATCGCGCGCTGGGCCGTCCATATCTGGAGATACACACACCCAGATATCGAGGTCACTTGACGTGCTTTGACCAATAGAAGAGGTACTGCCCATGGTGTACAAACCAAGAATTGCGGGCTCCGCAGACTCGGTTAGCTTGCCACCTAAGGTAAGTTCAGTATCAGAGACAAATTGCTTTTGGAATTCATTAGGCGTGAAGCTACGAATTCCAAAAGGAACTTGTTGGTCGTAATAACCAGGCATCATTGGATGATTGAAATGAAGCAGTGCAGGAATAAGGTTAAAAACTCGTTGGCCTTGCACATTCATCAACGCCAACGCACGATCAATGCGCTGTTGATTAAGATTGTCTAATCGTTGAATCAATGTTTGAGTGTAAGCCTGCAAGGTAAGTCCTTGGTTTGAGATTAAATGCACTTCTGTTTAGTTACTGAACGAATGCAGCAACAAAACGTGATCAATTTAACACTTTTACCCCTAATGGTAAAGCAAAGGAAGCCGCCAGACTGGCCAATTCCTTAATGACAAAAAGTTAAACTCACGGCGCCGTAGTGTCCTCTGTATTGACTATTTCTAATAATAGCCCATGTTTCAAATGAGATACCAATCACACTATTTTGGTGAACTTATGAAAATCTCTCAGCTATCAAAGCATGGAATGATCAAACAGTAAGAATTTTCGCCGCACAATGGTAGGATTAGGCTATTACAGAACCTATATCGGAAACACCATGACAAATTCAGCACCAATCCGTATCGCAACCAGAAAAAGCCCTCTTGCCCTTTGGCAGGCATACTTTGTTAGGGATGCTCTTCAAGCTGCTCACCCTGGTTTAGAGGTTGAGTTGGTAACTATGGTGACCAAAGGTGACATCATCCTAGACACTCCACTTGCTAAAGTGGGTGGTAAAGGTCTGTTCGTAAAAGAACTTGAAGTGGCAATGCTAGAAGGTCGTGCTGACCTTGCGGTTCACTCAATGAAAGATGTGCCAGTCGACTTCCCTGAAGGTCTAGGTCTCGTGACGATTTGTGAACGTGAAGATCCTCGTGACGCATTCGTATCAAACACATACAACAACATTGATGAACTGCCACAAGGTGCTGTCGTAGGTACATGTAGCCTGCGTCGTCAGTGTCAGTTACTGGAATACCGCCCTGATTTGATCATCAAAGAACTGCGCGGCAACGTGGGTACTCGTCTAGGTAAACTCGATGACGGTCAATACGATGCAATCGTTCTAGCGGCAGCTGGTCTTAAGCGTCTAAAACTAGAAGATCGTATCCGTAGCTTTATCGAACCAGAACAATCTCTACCAGCTGTAGGCCAAGGCGCTGTAGGTATTGAATGTCGTCTTGATGATGAACGCCTAATTAAGCTTCTTGAGCCCCTAAACGACAAAGATACTGCAGACCGTGTTCTGTGCGAACGTGCAATGAACTTAACACTAGAAGGCGGTTGTCAGGTGCCTATCGGTAGTTACTCTCTACTAGACGGCGATAACATCTGGCTACGTGCATTGGTTGGTGAGCCAGACGGTTCTAAAATGATTCGTGGTGAGATATCTGGCCCTCGTGAAGAAGCAGAAGCGCTGGGTGTGACTCTGGCTAATCAACTGCTAGATGATGGTGCGAGAGAAATCCTAACCAAGCTATACGCAGACCAAGAATAATCATGACCGTGTTGGTAACTCGTCCCGGTGTAGAGGGACAATCGCTTTGCCAACAACTAGCGGATGAAGGGGTTCAAGCAATCCATCATCCGCTTATCCGTATCATCGACAATCCAGATTCGGCGAACTTAAGCGTCCAACTTAATAACAGCGATATCATCATCGCTGTCAGCCATCATGCCGTGACCGCGGCTCAAAATATTCTTTCTAAAACTTCGTCTGTTTGGCCCACTTCGCCGCTTTATCTTGGCGTTGGTCAAAAAACTGCGCACGTTTTAAGCAAAGTCTGTAAACAAAAAGTAAACTATCCTCAAGTTAGTGATAGTGAACATCTTCTTCAACTTGCTGAACTTAGTGACGTAAAAAATAAATCCATTTTGATACTACGTGGGAATGGTGGGCGAGAGCTCATTCGGGATTCTTTGCTCAACCTTGGTGCACAAGTCTCTTATTGTGAGACCTACCGTAGAGAATATATTCCTATAAACGATCACAATACCTATCAAACATGGATAAACAAAAAAACGTCCAAAGTAGTCGTCACTAGTCAGGAGCAATTGGAGTATCTGTGCTCCATTACCCCTGATGAGTATTCTGCTTGGCTTTCAACGAGACATTTGTTTGTTCCAAGTAAGCGCATAGCACAACGAGCACAACAGCTCGGTTTCTCTAACGTTACGAATACTCAAAGTGCTGCGAACCAAATATTACTGGCTGCTCTCCAGCCCTAGCTAGAAACAGGAAATAAGCATGACAAGCAAAAAAAATAATGAGCATATTGAACCTGAACAGAACCAAGATACTCAGCCAGTAGCGACCAAAGACGAAACCGCTGAATCAAAAGAAACAGAACCAAAGCTTGATGCTCCTGCATCGAATAAGACTCACAATGAGCAGCTTCAAGCCGATCACAAAGAACAAATTGAAAAAGCAGAGAAACAAGGTAAGCGTGGTGTGAAATTTGGCGCTATCGCTATCGCAATTTCTATTGTTTTCAGCGGCGGTATTGCCTTCCAAATGCAGCAAAAGAGTGCTGAATATTCAGATCAAATCGCAGCACTTCAAGCCCAGCTACAAAATACCCAATCTGCTGTAAATAAAGACCTGCAAGCTATCAAGCAAGAGACTATCCAAGAAGCGTCACATGCGGTAGAGAAAACTCAGGTTGTACAATCTCAACAACAAAAGAGCATTCAAAGTCTGCAACTAGCGGTAGCCGATGTGAAAGGTCGTCGTCCAAATGACTGGCTGCTTGCGGAAGCTGATTACTTAGTAAAACTAGCTGGTCGTAAACTATTCCTTGAGCATGATGCGGTTAGCGCAACCAAACTAATGGAAAGTGCCGATCAGCGTATCGCTGCACTCAACGATCCAAGCCTAGTATCATTGCGTCAGTCTATGACTAATGACATCACTAAGCTTCGTACTATCCCTCTGATCGACCGCGATGGCTTAGTCCTACGTATCACGAGCCTTCAGCAACAAGTCGATAAGCTACCTCTGGCGAATGCGATTCTTCCTGAGGCTGAAGTCGTCGAGAAAAAAGCCGTATCTCAAGACATCAATGATTGGCAAAGCAACCTGATGACGTCGATGAAAGACTTCTCAGAAAACTTCATCACTTTCCGTAGCCGAGATGGCGAGGTTATCCCTCTACTATCCCCAGAACAGCACTTCTACCTACGCGAAAACATCAAAGGTAAACTGGAAACCGCAATTCGCGCAGTCTACAAAGAGCAAGGTGAAGTTTATAGCGCAGCTCTAAAGACAGCTAACGAGTGGTCTAAGTCGTACCTAAACCAAGATGACAATTCAGTTATCGAGTTTGAGAAGGCTATCAAACAGCTAAGCGAGCAAAACATCACTGTTAAATACCCAGTGAAACTTGAGTCTCAGAACCAGTTGTCTGATGTGATTCGTGAACGTCTACGCCGTGAGGTGACGGTAATGACCTCGGAGGAGAAATAATGATTCGTTTAATCTTTCTTTTCCTCGTTCTGGGTGCAGGTCTATTTGTCGGCACGCAGTTTTCAGGTCAACAAGGTTATGTGCTGATCTCAATTGCCAATAAGACAATTGAGATGAGTGTAACCACACTGGCGATCTTTGTGATTGCACTTTTAGCGGCACTATTCGGCCTAGAATACCTATTTAAAAAGCTGATTTACGCAAGTTCAACAACTTGGAACTGGTTCAGTGTTCGTAAACTAAAGCGCTCTCGCCGCTACACTAATGAAGGCATCATCAAACTTCTTGAAGGTGATTGGAAAGGTGCAGAGAAGAAAGTCACACGTTGGGCTAACCACCACGACATGCCTCTGCTTTGTTACCTAGTGGCTTCTCAAGCCGCACATGAGCAAGGGAATACCGCTGAACGTGATAAATACATCGAACTAGCTAGCCAACAAGATGATTCGCTACTGGCAGTAGAGCTAACAAAAGCGAAACAGCAAATCAGTGAATCAAACTATGAAGCGGCTTTCGATACTCTTTCTAGCTTAAAAGGTTCACACCCAAACAACACTGCAGTCCTGGGCTTACTAAAAGCGACCTACATGCAGCTTAAGTTATGGCAACCATTGCTGGAACTAACTCCTAAGCTCTCTAAGAACAAGCTTCTAACGGCAGAAGAACAAAGTGAATTAGAGCAGAAAGCACAATGTGGTTTACTTAACGATGTAGCACAACAGCAAGGCAGAGAAGGCTTAATCAGTCACTGGAACAAGCTTCCAAGAAAACAAAAGCAAAGCTCACATCTTGTCTCTTGTTTCGTAAAACAACTGATCGCCCGTAAAGCCGATGCAGAAGCTTTTACAGTTATCAAAGAGAACATTGCTAAAACAGGTTCAAACGAGCTCTACATGCTACTTCCAGAGCTGAATCTTGCTGATCACCACCCAGTGGTTGTTATGTTAGAGCGCGCTATCAGCAAAGATAGCAATAATGCAGAAGCACACAGTGCATTAGCTCAGTTCTACTTAAGAGAACAGAAGTGGGAAGAAGCACAAAACCACTTCGAGAAGGCTCTGGCACTACGCTCAAATGTATCAGATTACGGGTACCTATCAGATGCACTAGAGAAGCAGAACCTAACCAAAGCAGCCCATGAGGTCTCTCGTAAGGCACTCGCTCTAGTTCAACCAGCTTAAATCCCTCTTGCATAATTAAGAAGCCGATGCCCAGCATCGGCTTCTTTGTATCTATAAACTCCCTCTCAACAAGCGCGGCCTCCAATAATCTCTCACCACAGAGCAAAGTCATCTGGACCAATCACGAAACTAAAATCAAAGAACGTTAAGAAATAGCTCTTAAAGCGGCCCCAATAGCGCTTAGTGAAGCTTTAGTGCCAATTCTAATCAGTTAAACAAGCTAAGAAGCAAAGCCTTTAGAGATGATTAGAGGGAGTAAATTTCCACGATAGACTATCAGTCACATCTTCCATTTTAAGATGGAGTGAATAGCGTCCAACCTCAGAGGCATTCGTTACTAGAAACGGCAAAGACAAAGTAACTGTTAAAGCCGAAGCCTTCTAATCAAGATAGATTCAGGCATCATTGAGGTGAAGCACCTTACAAAACTTATTACCAGGACGATAAGATTCTAGTCGCAAGGATTAGACTTATGCTCAATTGTGTAATGAACAAGGCAGTGGGCTGAGCCTTTGCCGAACGCTTTCGAATGAAGCACTAGACACTAAGTTCAGGTACAGGAAAGACGCACTATTTCTAACGAAGCTTCTGAATCAAAGCAGTAACTGTTGAGGTTGTATGCGAGAGGAGATTGTTAGACAAAGAGTAAATGACCGGAACCTAGAAACGACGAAAGCCTAGTCGTAAGACTAGGCTTTCTAAAAGGTGTGATTTAGTTGGGTTGTCATCCTATCTATTCACCATTTGGTTACCGAATATAACCTGATACAACATACACATTTTTGATAGATGTAAAA
>NZ_MSCI01000005.1 GCF_002954585.1 Vibrio chagasii | reverse complement strand
CACACCTAAGCCTTGAAGATCGGGAACCTCGTGTATCGCTCCAATTTGATAAGTTCCCATCTACTTTAAATGATGGCATCCGGACGCGGGATGGAGCAGCTTGGTAGCTCGTCGGGCTCATAACCCGAAGGTCGTCGGTTCAAATCCGGCTCCCGCAACCACATTACAGTTAAACGCATTAGCGGTTAACTTATGCGACACTAGCTCAGCTGGTAGAGCGCAACCTTGCCAAGGTTGAGGTCACGAGTTCGAACCTCGTGTGTCGCTCCATTTTTGAAAGTGAAACATGAAGAGCATTCTGGAAGAGTGCAATCCTTGCCAAGGTTGAGGTCACACCTAAGCCTTGAAGATCGGGAACCTCGTGTATCGCTCCAATTTGATAAGTTCCCATCTACTTTAAATGATGGCATCCGGACGCGGGATGGAGCAGCTTGGTAGCTCGTCGGGCTCATAACCCGAAGGTCGTCGGTTCAAATCCGGCTCCCGCAACCACATTACAGTTAAACGCATTAGCGGTTAACTTATGCGACACTAGCTCAGCTGGTAGAGCGCAACCTTGCCAAGGTTGAGGTCACGAGTTCGAA
>NZ_MSCI01000004.1:170412-247898 GCF_002954585.1 Vibrio chagasii | reverse complement strand
CCTCGGGGTACTTAGATGTTTCAGTTCCCCCGGTTTGCCTCTTGCTGCTATGTATTCACAACAAGATACTTACTTATGTAAGTGGGTTTCCCCATTCGGAAATCCCAGACTCAAATGACTTTTACTGTCTAATCTGGGCTTATCGCAAGTTAATACGTCCTTCATCGCCTCTGACTGCCAAGGCATCCACCGTGTACGCTTAGTCACTTAACCATACAACCCGAAAGGGTCTTAGTGTATGGCAACTAACCAAGGTTTTTGGTTGTAATAAGAAGGGTTAGTTTTTATTACGTGTTTGCCGGACTCAATGTGATTCAAATTAGATTTGAATCGAATACAAGACACTTGAATGTGTTTGTGTTGTGTTTACTGTTCTTAATAAATAAGAGCAGATAAACATTGAGAACTTTTAATTTGATTAACTCTTAGAGTTAATCAGTCAGCTTTCCAAATTGTTAAAGAGCTAATCACTTCGTAATGAAGTAACCATTTTTAAAAGCACTATTGAAAATGCACTTAAAGATGGTATCCCGTAGGGGAGTCGAACCCCTGTTACCGCCGTGAAAGGGCGGTGTCCTAGGCCTCTAGACGAACGGGACACTGGATTGAAGAACTTGGGAGTTCTTCGTCTCTTTACTTTCTAAACCGTATCAATCTGTGTGGACACTTATCGTGAATATCTTCGTATAAGGAGGTGATCCAGCCCCAGGTTCCCCTAGGGCTACCTTGTTACGACTTCACCCCAGTCATGAACCACAAAGTGGTGAGCGTCCTCCCGAAGGTTAAACTACCCACTTCTTTTGCAGCCCACTCCCATGGTGTGACGGGCGGTGTGTACAAGGCCCGGGAACGTATTCACCGTAGCATTCTGATCTACGATTACTAGCGATTCCGACTTCATGGAGTCGAGTTGCAGACTCCAATCCGGACTACGACGCACTTTTTGGGATTCGCTCACTCTCGCAAGTTCGCTGCCCTCTGTATGCGCCATTGTAGCACGTGTGTAGCCCTACTCGTAAGGGCCATGATGACTTGACGTCGTCCCCACCTTCCTCCGGTTTATCACCGGCAGTCTCCCTGGAGTTCCCGACATTACTCGCTGGCAAACAAGGATAAGGGTTGCGCTCGTTGCGGGACTTAACCCAACATTTCACAACACGAGCTGACGACAGCCATGCAGCACCTGTCTCAGAGCTCCCGAAGGCACACCTGCGTCTCCGCTGGCTTCTCTGGATGTCAAGAGTAGGTAAGGTTCTTCGCGTTGCATCGAATTAAACCACATGCTCCACCGCTTGTGCGGGCCCCCGTCAATTCATTTGAGTTTTAATCTTGCGACCGTACTCCCCAGGCGGTCTACTTAACGCGTTAGCTCCGAAAGCCACGGCTCAAGGCCACAACCTCCAAGTAGACATCGTTTACGGCGTGGACTACCAGGGTATCTAATCCTGTTTGCTCCCCACGCTTTCGCATCTGAGTGTCAGTATCTGTCCAGGGGGCCGCCTTCGCCACTGGTATTCCTTCAGATCTCTACGCATTTCACCGCTACACCTGAAATTCTACCCCCCTCTACAGTACTCTAGTTCACCAGTTTCAAATGCAGTTCCGAGGTTGAGCCCCGGGCTTTCACATCTGACTTAATGAACCACCTGCATGCGCTTTACGCCCAGTAATTCCGATTAACGCTCGCACCCTCCGTATTACCGCGGCTGCTGGCACGGAGTTAGCCGGTGCTTCTTCTGTTGCTAACGTCAAGAGATGCCGCTATTAACGACACCCCCTTCCTCACAACTGAAAGTACTTTACAACCCGAAGGCCTTCTTCATACACGCGGCATGGCTGCATCAGGCTTTCGCCCATTGTGCAATATTCCCCACTGCTGCCTCCCGTAGGAGTCTGGACCGTGTCTCAGTTCCAGTGTGGCTGATCATCCTCTCAGACCAGCTAGGGATCGTCGCCTTGGTGAGCCATTACCTCACCAACTAGCTAATCCCACCTAGGCATATCTTGACGCGAGAGGCCCGAAGGTCCCCCTCTTTGGCCCGTAGGCATTATGCGGTATTAGCCATCGTTTCCAATGGTTATCCCCCACATCAAGGCAATTTCCTAGGCATTACTCACCCGTCCGCCGCTCGACGCCGTTATCGTTCCCCGAAGGTTCAGATAACTCGTTTCCGCTCGACTTGCATGTGTTAGGCCTGCCGCCAGCGTTCAATCTGAGCCATGATCAAACTCTTCAATTTAAGATTTTGTGACTCAACGAATACTGATTACATTCTCTTCGCTTAATAAAAAGCTAAGTAATGTTGAATTGACTGTGCCGAATCTTACGATTCGAATTGGTCACTCAGTTCATTGAAATCAAGTTGAAACCGAAGTTTCATTTTTTGATATTCATCAACGAGTGCCCACACAGATTGATAGGTTTAAATTGTTAAAGAGCTTCTCTTCGTTGTGACTTGCGTCACTTCGTAAGAGGCGGCCATTCTAGCGACTTAATTCTCTGTGTCAAACACTTATTTTGAATTAATTTCTACTTTCTAAAAGTAGGAGTGAATTATCACTCAAAGCTAGTTACCTTCACTAACATTCTTCGCTGAAGCCTTGTGGCGTCTGCCGTGTCAGTGAGGCGGCATTATAGAGACGCCGCTCATATTGGCAAGCATTAAATGCATTTTTTATTGAAAAAAGAGGTTAAGCGAAGACATTTCAACCAAGGGCTTATTTGTACCACTTTAAGCCCAACTTTCGAACAAATTACTCACAACGCCCTGTGGATAACTACTCACCACTATCAAAGAAGTAAGACAATCGAGACCTAGGATTTAGATACTCTCTCACTTGTTCAGGCAGTTTGTTGGGATTAACCGCGTTAACGATCTTGATATCTTTAGCAAGCAGGTCGATTACCGGAGCTTGTATTCTGGGTACGCTAGGGTCATAGGTAAGCACATTAGGATAAAGCATATGCTTGGCATTTACCGAAATCACAATACCAATTGAATCATTAGAGAGCTGGACCACTGTTCCTGGCGGGTACACTCCCATGAACTTAACCAATAGACTTAAGTTGTCTTGGCTATATAGGTGTTTGCAGTTCTTATATAAATGGGAAAGCGATAAGTAAGGGATCATTGGCGGTGACTGTGTTTTACCATGGCACAAGTTATCAAATGCATTGGCCACTGCTACTATCTTGGCAAACTCATCAATCTCTTCTTCCTTTAAACCTTCTGGGTAACCAGAACCATCATTCATCTCATGATGCTGAGCAATTACCTTTTTAGCTGTTTCAGGAAAATCATCTATTGCAGAAACGATATCCGCACCATACTTAGTATGGAGCTTTAAGTAGTTCTCTTCTGGCACCGTCAATGCGCTCTGCTTTCTTAATATAGCTACAGGTATTTTGATTTTGCCCACGTCATGGAATAACGCAGCAAAAGAGAGCTCTTTCAGTTGTTGTGTGTTGTAGCCTTTGGCTTTGCCGATCATCATGGCAACAACAGCAACATTTAATGTGTGGAAGTAGATATCTTCAAAGTCAGCCTTACCATTCATTAGGTGAAGTGTGACGTTATCATCACATACTAATGTTTCGACAATATCATCAACGAGGGATTTCACCTCCCCTACCGCATCCAAAGGGCGATTGCGAATTTTGGTCATGACAGAGCGCATTCGAGCAAGTGAACGCTCAAACTCTTTCTCACAGTTACTTACTCTGCGTCGGTAAGAGCTTAAAGTCTCAATGCGATCATGCTTCTCTTTCCACATTTTTTCAGCTTCAAGACTAACCTGTACGTCATCTCCTGACTCTAGTTCAACCACATAGTTAACTGGCAAAGGTGAAGTATCACTTTGATTAAGGTTTATATAGACGTGTTTGATACCAAGATGTCGAATGATCTTAACTTGAGCATCGTCTTTTATTTTAAAACTATTGAATAGAAACGGGTGTTCATTCCACTTGACGGGAAGTCGTATATGTAAACCGGGCTGAATGCGATCTACGGTAATTTTTATGCTGCCCATTTTTATATATAACGTTGATTAATAATCTCTATTTATAATTCTAATAAAACCAAGCAGCAATTTCACGATCCTATTTCACAGGTTCAGTTTAAAGAATCGCAATGCACCATCCATCTTATACCGAACTTATCTTCAACTTTGCCAAACCTAGCGCCCCAAAACGTGTCTGCAAGTGGCGTCATAACTCGCCCGCCCTGCGTTAGTTTTTCAAAGATCTGCTCTTGGGTCGCTGTGTCGTCTGTAACAAGAGAAAGTGCAAGGTTGTTCCCTTCAAGCTCTTTAGCTTTAACCCCATCAGACATCATCAGCTTCATACCAAAGGCTTCGAATTCAGCATGCATGACCCAATCAGGCTGCGCTCCCTCTATTACCTGTGGAGCATCACTAAAGAGTTGTTTCGATAAGACCACTCCACCAAAGCATTTATGATAAAAATCCAATGCCTCGTCACAACGACCATCGAAAAATAAGTAAGGGGTTACTGTCAGCATATCTTTCTCCTCTATTGCTACTTTAAACATAGACAATAGAAGTAAGAATTACAGGTAACAGGCTGATTTAAGATGATTAATTTATTGAATGTTATTAACACGACGGGAATCAATGGGATTTATGAGTGAAACATCAAGATTTAACTGATTCGTAACTTGCGTCCAAGTCGACACGCTGGATGTTAAATTCACAAACGCCTAAAACGACGAAAGGTCGCTATAAAAGCGACCTTTCTATATATGGTACTGGTTAGACGGACTGATTGGACAGGCATTCCTGCAACTACCACGAAGGCAACGCTTTCCTGCGTCCAGATACAACAAAGCCCCGACTTGAGTCGAGGCTTTGTCATTTAAATATGGTACCGGTAGGCGGACTTGAACCGCCACGCCCGAAGGCAACGGATTTTGAATCCGTCGTGTATACCAATTTCACCATACCGGCATTATCGTGGGCATTGCCCTGTCGATATTTGGCATTATACGTATGCAAGCTGATGTGGCAAGTATAAAAACTTGAATTCACGTGTGTTTGCCGATAATTTCGCCACTAAGTCATAAGCTGTGCGTCATGTCTCTTTTCACGCTCAACCTTAAACTATATTCTGACGCCTAAATTTTTGAAGAAGTAATAACACCATGACATCTACCAACACATTGCCACCAGCAGGAATGATGCGCCGATTCGGTGCTTTGTTCTATGACGCCCTTATCGTAATCGCTATTGAAATGATGGCGGCTGGCGTCATTATCGCTTTACTGCATGCGCTTATGGCTCTTGGCATTTTTGACCACAGTGGTTATGCCGATGTCAGTGACTTCCTAACCAATCATCCTATCTGGAGCCCGGTTTACACATTTTATCTAGTGGCGGTTTGGGTTTACTTCTTTGTGTTCTTCTGGACTCGAGCTGGTCAAACTCTGGGAATGAGAGCATGGAAACTTCGCGTTCAGAACAAAGATGGCTCTGCGATTACTGTCACTCAAGCTCTTATTCGCTTAGGAACTTCTGGTTTTGGTCTAGCCAATCTCTGCGTTCCCTTAGATCCTCAGAAGCGTGGCTTTCACGATATCTGGGCGAAAACAGAAGTGGTTGTATTACCTCAAGCGCGATAGCGTTTCTAAACCGCTTCAACCAAGATCAAAAAAGGAAGGCGTTATGCCTTCCTTTTTTATTTATAGTTTCCGCCTCAAGAGCATCACGGCTATTCCGAGGAATACCACACTTGGGGCTATAGCACCAAAGGCCGGTGGTATCTGATACACCAAGCTCACAGGGCCAAAGAACTCACTGGATATATAGAAGGTGAAGCCTGCGATAACACCAGATAGGATTCTTGCCCCCATGGTCACGCTACGCAATGGACCAAAGATAAACGACAGCGCCATCAACATCATCACCGCGATAGAGATTGGCTGGGTTATCTTTCTCCACAACGCCAGTTCGTAACGAGCAGCATCTTGTTCTGACGCTTTCAAGTAAGATACGTAATCATACAACCCACTCAATGACAGCTCTTCTGGTTTAACCGTCACGATTGCAAGCTTGTCTGGTGCGAGTGATGTTTTCCAAGTGTATGTGGGCAAATTCTCTTTCGTTATCTGCAGTTCATTTTCAAACGAAGTGACGACAACATCTTTCATCGTCCAAACGTTGTCTCCAACGTAATCGACTTCTTTAGAATAGATAGCGGTTTTCAGAGCCTTGTTTTCATCAAAGCGCCACATGTTCATGCCATATAGCTTGTCATCGTCGATTTTGACAATAAAGATGAAATCATTGGCATCACGAGCCCAGACACCGCTTTGCGTGGAGATGATATTCCCCCCTGCAATCGATATGGTTCTTAAGTCACGAGCCATCTTTTGTGCTTGAGGTGCACCCCATTGCCCTAATAGCGTCACCACTATCATTAATGGAATCGCAGTCTTAAGTACCGACAAACCGATATCAAGTTTAGAGAAACCCGCCGCCTGCATTACTACTAGCTCAGAGCTCGCCGCAAGCATACCCAATCCAATCAACGCACCAAGCAAGGCTGCCATTGGGAAGAACATTTCGATATCACGTGGGATACTTAACAAAACAAAGTACAGAGCTTGAAGCAGATCATAGGTACCACGACCCACTTTTCTCAACTGCTCTACATACTTGATAATCCCTGAGAGGCCAACAAACGTCACCAATACCAGTGACGTGGTTGCGATGATGGTTCTGCCTATATATAAATCGAGAATCTTAAACACGGCTTAAGCCAACCTCTTATTCTTGAATTTTTCTTTCAAACGCCTTACTGGCACGCTATCCATAAAGTTTGCACCAATCGCGACAATTAGCAACAACGCATTGATTGGCCACATGCCGACTACTGCTGGGATACTACCCTCTTCTATTGCTGATTTGGTTGCACTGATTGCCAAAAAGTAGGTCAGGTAAATCAAAATCGCAGGACCAATCTTAGCGAAACGCCCTTGCCTTGGGTTTACCGCCGAGAGTGGCACAACAAGCATGGTCAACAATGGAATACAGAGTACCAATGAAATACGCCATTGCAATTCAGCTTTTGCGCTATTATTTGGATTACCAACGAGATCAAGTGTTGGAATCGCTTCCCAATCACGACCTTTCTTCTCCACTTCTCGCTGGCCAATCAAGCCTTCATACTCTTCGAAGTGTGTCACCATATAATCAAGACGAGTTGGGACACCTTCATGACGAGTACCATCGTACATCACGATAACTTGGCGACCGTCGCTGAGCTCTTTTACATCACCCGACTTCGAATACATCACACTTGGAAGCACAGAATCACGTGGACGCATTTGAGCAACGAACACGTTTTCTAGCTTATTACCATCGATATCATCGATGAACACCACAGACGAACCATCTGGCGTTCTTTCAAACTTACCCTTTGGTAGCAAATCAACACTGTTTTCTGCTGCCACTTCCTCATACATCTGCTCAACCTTGTCTTGCGACCAAGGGGATAACCAGAATGAGTTAAAAGCGGCAACCGATGCGGTAATCAAAGCTAAGTACAGTGCCGATTGAATCAGGAATTTGTTACCGATACCGGTGGCGTTCATGACCACTATTTCACTTTCAGCGTAAAGACGACCAAAAGTAAGCAAAATACCAATATAGATACTGAGCGGAAGCATCAATAAGCCCATCGCAGGCATATTAAGGCTAACGATCGACAAGATTAGACTCGCAGGGATAGCACCATCAGAGGCGTCCGCTAACACACTGATGAATTTTTGGCTGAGAAACACGAGAAAGAGAACAAAAAAGATCGCAAATTGGCTCTTGATTGTCTCACGGATCAAATATCTAACAATAATCACGCTCAAATTACCTATACAAAACTTGTTTTTTTGATTGAATCACTATAATTTCCCGTTGAACCTTTTATTTTTTTAAATTTTTAGCTAAGTGTTAGCGTTCTTCTTTAAGGTTAGTTCCATTATAGGATCCAACAAGTAAGAACTCATTATCTAACATTTAGTTCGATTTGTCTTCAGGATGTAGGAGTACGCATGGAGTTCAGTGTAAAAAGTGGCAGCCCAGAGAAACAACGCAGCGCATGTATCGTTGTCGGTGTATTCGAACCGCGCCGCCTTTCTCCAGTCGCCGAGCAATTAGATAAGATTAGCGATGGCTACATTAGTTCACTGCTTCGTCGCGGTGACCTAGAGGGTAAACCTGGCCAGATGCTACTACTGCATCAAGTACCTGGTGTACTTTCAGAACGTGTTCTACTTGTAGGCTGTGGTAAAGAGCGTGAGCTAGGCGAACGTCAATACAAAGAAATTATTCAGAAAACCATCAGCACACTAAACGAAACAGGTTCTATGGAAGCAGTATGTTTCCTAACAGAGCTGCACGTTAAAGGCCGCGATACTTACTGGAAAGTTCGTCAAGCGGTAGAAGCGACTAAAGATGGTCTATACACATTTGACCAATTCAAGAGCAACAAGCCAGAGACTCGTCGCCCACTACGTAAATTGGTATTCAACGTACCAACACGTCGTGAACTGAGCCTAGGTGAAAAAGCGATTGCTCACGGTCTTGCTATTGCTTCAGGTGTGAAAGCATCTAAAGACCTTGGCAACATGCCACCAAACATCGCTAACCCAGCATACCTTGCATCTCAAGCTCGTCGCCTAGCTGACGACTTCGAAACCGTAACGACTAAGATCATCGGTGAAGAAGAGATGGAAAAACTGGGCATGACCTCTTACCTAGCGGTTGGTCGTGGTTCAAAGAACGAATCTATGATGTCTATCATGGAATACAAGGGCGCACCAGATTCTGATGCAAAACCGATTGTACTTGTTGGTAAAGGCCTAACTTTCGATTCAGGCGGTATCTCACTTAAGCCTGGCGAAGGTATGGATGAGATGAAGTACGACATGTGTGGTGCTGCGTCAGTATTCGGTACAATGAAAGCGCTAGCTAAATTGAACCTGCCAATCAACGTTGTTGGTATTCTTGCTGGTTGTGAAAACATGCCAGGTAGCAATGCTTACCGCCCAGGTGACATCCTAACGACGATGTCAGGACAAACAGTTGAAGTGTTAAACACTGATGCTGAGGGTCGCTTGGTTCTTTGTGATGCGCTAACTTACGTTGAGCGTTTTGAACCAGATTGCGTGGTTGATGTTGCAACACTAACTGGCGCGTGTGTTATTGCTCTAGGTCACCACATCAGTGGCGTTCTATCAAACCACAACCCACTGTCTCACGAACTTGTGAATGCTTCTGAGCAAGCAAGTGACCGTGCATGGCGTCTACCAATGGCAGACGAGTACCATGAGCAGCTAAACAGCCCATTCGCAGATATGGCGAACATCGGCGGCCGCCCAGGCGGTACTATCACTGCTGGTTGCTTCCTGTCTAAGTTCACTAAGAAATATCACTGGGCTCACCTAGATATCGCAGGTACAGCTTGGAAATCTGGCGCAGCAAAAGGCTCGACAGGTCGTCCTGTCTCAATGCTAGTCCAATTCTTATTGAACCGCAGCGGCCAAGAGACTGAAGAGCAATCTTCAAAATAGTAAAAAGGGCCTACGGGCCCTTTTTTAATAAGCGCTATTTGTTAGGGTCTGTTGACCAAATAAGATAAATAGCCACGATTTTCAGTTCGAGTATCAAGTATGCAGACAGCTACGTTTTACATAGTGTCATCAGACAGCCCACAAGCGAGTGAAGAAGGTTTCGCTAACTATGTGCTGTTTCTTGCTCAGCACTTTGCAAAACAAGGCGCTAAACTTTATCTCAACTGTAATGACAAAGCCCATGCGGAGCGTATCGCAGAAGTTTTCTGGCAAGTCGAGCCCTGTGAATTTATTGCGCATAACTTGGTTGGCGAAGGCCCGAAGTATTCAACCAACATTGAGATTGGCTACCAAGGCGTAAAGCACAATTGGAATCGTCAGCTAGTAATTAATCTGGCCGATAATCATACAACCTTTGCGAACGCCTTTGCTCAGGTGATAGACTTCGTCCCTTGCGAAGAAAAAGCTAAGCAACTCGCTCGAGAAAGGTATAAAATTTACCGTCAGGCTGGATATCAGCTGCAGACTATCGAGATTCAACATCCATAGTCAAACCTCATAGATAAAGCTATCTTTGAATTTAGATTCAAGAAGCTTCACTTATGAAGTTTGACCACGATTAACCATTCACAGTATCCGTTTAAGAGCACTATGGAAAAGACATACAACCCAACATCAATCGAACAAGCTCTATATCAGACTTGGGAAGAGAAAGGCTACTTTAAGCCACACGGTGACACATCAAAAGAAGCGTACAGCATCATGATCCCGCCACCGAACGTCACTGGTAGCCTACACATGGGTCACGCGTTCCAAGACACTATCATGGATACTCTAATCCGTGCTGAGCGTATGAAAGGTAAGAACACGCTTTGGCAAGTGGGTACTGACCACGCTGGTATCGCAACTCAAATGGTTGTTGAGCGCAAGATCGCGGCAGAAGAAGGCAAAACTAAGCACGATTACGGTCGTGACGCTTTCATCGACAAGATCTGGGAATGGAAAAACGAATCTGGTGGCACAATCACTAAGCAACTTCGTCGTTTAGGCGCATCTGTTGACTGGGACCGTGAGCGTTTCACTATGGATGATGGCCTATCTAACGCTGTTCAAGAAGTGTTTGTTCGCCTATACGAAGATGACCTAATCTACCGTGGTAAGCGTCTAGTAAACTGGGATCCTAAACTGCACACAGCAATTTCTGATCTTGAAGTTGAAAACAAAGACAAAAAAGGCCACATGTGGCACTTCCGCTACCCGCTAGCAAACGGCGCGAAGACCGCTGAAGGTAAAAACTACATTGTTGTTGCAACAACTCGTCCAGAAACCATGCTTGGCGATACAGGTGTTGCAGTAAACCCAGAAGATCCACGTTACAAAGATCTTATTGGTAAAGAGATCCTACTTCCTATCGTTAACCGTCTAATCCCTATCGTAGGCGATGAGCACGCGGATATGGAAAAAGGCACAGGTTGTGTGAAGATCACTCCTGCTCACGACTTTAACGATTACGAAGTTGGTAAGCGTAACAACCTACCAATGATCAACATCCTGACGTTCAACGCAGACATCCGTGATGCGGCTGAAGTATTCACTACTAACGGTGAAGCTAGCGATGTTTACTCTACTGAGCTACCAGCTAAGTACCACGGCATGGAGCGTTTTGCTGCTCGTAAAGCGATCGTTGCTGAATTCGAAGAACTTGGTCTTCTTGACGAGATCAAAGATCACGACCTAACCGTTCCTTACGGCGACCGTGGTGGCGTGGTTATCGAACCAATGCTAACTGACCAATGGTACGTGCGTGCTGCGCCTCTTGCTGAGCCTGCTGTTAAAGCGGTTGAAGATGGTGATATCCAATTCGTTCCTAAGCAGTACGAAAACATGTACTTCTCTTGGATGCGTGACATTCAAGACTGGTGTATCTCTCGTCAGCTTTGGTGGGGTCACCGTATCCCGGCATGGTACGACAACGATGGCAATGTATACGTAGGCCGTACTGAAGAAGAAGTACGTGCAAACAACAACCTTGCACCTGTAGTGGTTCTTCGCCAAGACGACGACGTACTTGATACATGGTTCTCTTCTGCACTGTGGACATTCGGCACTCAAGGCTGGCCTGAGCAAACTGAAGATCTGAAAACATTCCACCCTTCAGACGTTCTAGTAACAGGCTTCGACATCATCTTCTTCTGGGTTGCGCGTATGATCATGATGACCATGCACTTCAACAAAGATGAAAACGGTAAGTCGCAAGTACCATTCAAGACAGTTTACGTAACGGGTCTAATCCGTGACGAAAACGGCGACAAGATGTCTAAGTCTAAAGGTAACGTTCTTGACCCTATCGACATGATCGATGGTATCGACCTTGAGTCTCTAGTAGAGAAGCGTTGTGGCAACATGATGCAGCCTCAACTAGCGAAGAAGATCGAGAAGAACACTCGTAAGACTTTCGAAAACGGTATCGAACCATACGGTACTGACGCACTGCGTTTCACTCTTGCTGCTATGGCTTCTACTGGCCGTGACATCAACTGGGACATGAAACGTCTTGAAGGTTACCGTAACTTCTGTAACAAACTATGGAACGCAAGCCGTTACGTACTGATGAACACAGAAGAGCACGATTGTGGAATGTCACTATCTGCAGAAGGCCGTGCAAACATGGAATTCTCTCTAGCAGATAAGTGGATTGAATCTCAGTTTGAACTAGCAGCGAAAGAGTTTAATGCTCACCTAGACAACTACCGTCTAGACATGGCAGCAAACACGCTTTACGAATTCATCTGGAACCAATTCTGTGACTGGTACCTAGAGCTAACTAAGCCAGTTCTATGGAAAGGTACAGAAGCTCAGCAACAAGCGACTCGCTACATGCTGATCACCGTTCTAGAGAAGACACTACGTCTTGCTCACCCAGTGCTTCCTTACATCACTGAATCTATCTGGCAGAGCGTTAAGCCACTAGTAGACGGTGTTGAAGGCGACACTATCATGACTCAAGCGCTTCCTCAGTTTAACGAAGAGAACTTCGATGCTGAGATCGTAGAAGACATCGAATGGGTTAAGACTTTCATCACAGCTATCCGTAACCTACGTGCGGAATACGACATTGCACCTAGCAAAGGCCTAGAAGTAATGATCAAAGTTGCTAACGAGAAAGATGCGGCACGTATCGAAGCGAACAAGGTAGTACTAAACTCTCTTGCTAAGCTAGATAGCCTAACGGTTCTTACAGATGACGCTGAGACGCCAGCATGTGCGACTAAGCTAGTGGGTCAATCTGAGCTGATGATCCCAATGGCAGGTCTTATCGACAAAGATGCAGAACTTGCTCGTCTTGATAAAGAAGTGAAGAAAACGCACGGCGAAATCAAGCGTATCGAAGGCAAGCTGGGTAACGAAGGTTTCGTTGCTAAAGCTCCTGAAGCGGTTATCGCAAAAGAGCGTGAGAAGCTAGTGGGTTACCAAGAGACACTAACTAAGCTTGAAGAGCAAAAAGCGACTATCGCAGCTCTTTAATCCTCGCTTAATGAGAAGCCTTTAAACTTCTTACTACAGATAAAAAGGTTGGCCTTATGGTCAGCCTTTTTTTAGGCCATTGGGCTTATCACCTAATACCAGCACTTTCCAAACTCCGCCGACAGTTTGATAGTTTTTACCTATCAAATTAATCTCTAATACCCATTTCATTTAATGATAATAATTCTCAATAATAGCCTTATCGAAACAATACAACGATTGAGTAATTATCATGAAAAAGACACTAACCTTTGCTGCATTACATTTTACTATCGCATTTAGTGTCGCTTACGTACTAACAGGCGACATCTTAATTGGTAGCTTAATTGCCATGATTGAGCCCTCTGTAAATACGGTCGCCTTCTATTTTCATGAAAAGGCGTGGGCTCAAGTTCCAGCGCTTAAAGCTCGTCAGTGGATGACCAAATTAAAAACCGCAAGCTTTGCGACCATCCACTTCAGTGTTGCTTTTACCGTGGTCTACTTGTTGACTGGTGATGCCTTTGTTGGTGGTGTGATGGCGATGCTAGAGCCTGCTCTAAATACAGTCGCGTACTACTTCCATGAGAAAGTGTGGTTACGTAAATCAGACGCTCAAGCGCCACAATTTTGCGTTCACCAACATGCTTAAAATTGAGCGAGTCACCTCCTCTATTTTATAACTAACGAGTTCTCATCATTGACAATGTTGCGCACCGCAATTAAATTAATTGCGGTGCGCAACTTTATTTCAAGATGCAAGGAAACAAGGTAAGTGATGATGAATGCTCGACAACTAAGACACTACTCCCGCCAAGCCGTTCGCTTACTGGGTATGCTCGATAAGCAATGTGGCGAAATCGCCCTAACCCCAGTCCAAGCTCATGCATTAGGAGAAATTCAACTCCAACCACTGACGATCAACCAACTCGCACAACGATTGAATGTCGACAAGTCAAATGCCAGTCGTACTGTCGCAGGGCTAAACAAGTTAGAGTTGACCGACAGTATCGAGAATCCGAATGACAAACGCAGTCAAAAGGTCACACTCACCACTCGAGGACAGCTGGTGCTGTCAGAACTAGACCAACAGCAAAATGCATTTTTCGACAGCATGCTAGAAGCCCTGAGTGAAGATGAGCAGCAACAGTTAAAGCTTGGGTTAGAGGTTTACCTCAAAGGGCTAACTAAAGTCTGCCAAGCTGACGAGTTTGTATTGCGCCCACTCACTCAAACTGACAACGAACAAGTTGCCGATGTCATTCGACAAGTCTCTGCTGAACATGGCCTAACCGCAGACAAAGGCTATGGTGTGTCTGACCCAACACTTGATGACATGTACTCTGTGTATAGCCAAGAAAATGCGATGTACTGGGTGATTGAGTATCAAGGTGAGGTTGTGGGCGGCGGCGGCTTTGCCCCACTAGCAGGTCGACCAGACGTATGTGAGCTACAAAAGATGTATTTCTTAAAACAGACTCGCGGACAAGGGCTGGCAAAACGCATCGTAGCTTTAAGTTTAAAGCTTGCCAAGCAATTGGGTTATCAACAGATGTACTTAGAAACAACAGAGTGTTTGGGAGCTGCGATTAAGCTTTATGAAGCGTTAGGCTTTGAGCACCTAGAGAGTGCTTGGGGAGAAACAGGCCACGACGCTTGTGAAGTAGCCATGGCCAAAACGTTGTAGTGCAGCTTCTAGCGTAAAAAATTACTCACACAAGATGCAGGATTAAGAGCAACAAAAGAGCTCTCTTTTTGCCCATCGAGCTCAACCTCTAATTGATATAAATGCTTAGGGTTGGGCTTATCAACATTAAAAACAATCGGTGCTTCAACTTGGAATACTACGCCAGTGTGTTCTGCGCGTACATCTATCGGCATCACCAGTGTCATACCATCGAACTTAATTGATGCCGATACCAACCCTGCTTTAAGCGTCTGGTAGATCACATCCACTTTAAACTCACAACCACCGCCGTGGTGCCAGATCTGCTCAGTGACAACTTGGTCGAGCTTCACATTGCGAACAAACTGCAGATAAGGAGCTTGCCAAATACCCATTCGAGAGTCTAATTTGGCAATGGTTAGCGAAGATAATGGCTCATCCATATCTTCTTCGAGCAACAACCCTTCCTCTTCTTCAAGAAACAGGATCTCAAAGCGATTTCGACCTGGCTGCATGTAAGGGCGAATGTCTTTACGATACTCTTCTTGACTGCCATCACAATCAAAGACTGCCACACCATTGAGTCTTACTTCAGCAAAGTAATCAACACCCGCAACGACTAGTTCAACAAAGGGGCAAGCCAGCATCGCATCATCGACTTCAATGTCGTGCATTAAATGCCACTCTTGCTCTGCGA
This sequence comes from Vibrio chagasii, assembly GCF_002954585.1. Taxonomy (GTDB): domain Bacteria; phylum Pseudomonadota; class Gammaproteobacteria; order Enterobacterales; family Vibrionaceae; genus Vibrio; species Vibrio chagasii_A. Next base: position 232,444 of record NZ_MSCI01000004.1, on the reverse strand, counting down.
TTTGCTCTTCACTCAAGGTATCAGGGAGCTTTGAACTCAACGGAGCCGGAAAGGTAATGTCATCTTGTGGAATAGAAAGATCCGTCAATGGCGAAATTTGCCAAAGACCATCGAGAAGCAACCGCATATCATTCCTTGAGCTAGATCAATTTTGACCGCATTATAATGAATGAATGCATTTAAAGACATTTATTTTTCTGAGGATAAAAAAATGCCAGCTCAAGGCTGGCACTTTTCAAACTGGGAAGAAATTACTCTTCGCCTTCATCATCTTCTTCAGGGTAGATAGCATCTTCACCTTCGTAGTAAGTGCCCCAACCGTCATAGATAATGTCGAATTTCTCTGCAAGGTTCACAAGCTTCTCAACTTGCGCATCGATCGCTTCTGCATCTAGAGCTGACTGCATAGTCGCATCACAACAAAGTAGCTTGTTGCCATCTTCGTCTTCTGTCTCTTCAGCTTCAAGTACTTCAAAACCCATTTTGAATGCTTCAACAACGGCTTTCTCAAGCACTTCAAAATCTTCAGCAAATAGGTGATGCTCGATATCGTATAGAGCTTCAGGATCGCTACCATCTTCAATTAATGCTTCAATGATGTCGCGAGTCTCTTCCTTTTGAAATTCAATTAATTCCGCTACTGATAGATATTCATCTTCGTGAGACATGTGTCTGCTCCAGAGTGTTGACTATGAAAAGATCAAATTTGATTGCCACGAAATATGGCACGGATCGTCCAGAAAAGCCACCCAGATCAAGCCTAGAAAGATAAGTTTATCGCTAGATAGCGGAGGTGATATCAATTCAAAAGTGAAATCAAAATCACAGAAACAAATTTTCAACATTTTATTAACTGACGACTATTTCAGCATTTCGTCTCTATTATCACTTTTGAGCATATTAAATAGAAATTGCGTGCTTAGTCATGGTGAATGCATATGCTGAACTGGTTTTGAGATGCATAAAACCTCAAGTTGCTTTCAAAAAGTTCATAATAGTGAATAAAAAATCATTAATAATAAGCAAAATAGATTTCAGGCAGGCTGCAGATAGAGCATAGATCCGCAAAAATGTTGTTCCATGCCACACGCATTCAATTAGAATTTAACACCTATTTTCTATTTAAAAATGGTTTTTAGTTCGGATAATTTCAAAAATACTTCACTTTTACACGCACTCTAAAACTTGCATATTACGATCAAGCTTGTCATAAATAGACGCTGGATTAAAAGTAAGGATGCAAAATGAGTAAGCTGTACGTTGGCTCCGAAGTCGGTCAATTAAGACGAGTTCTCCTAAATCGACCTGAAAGAGCACTCACCCACCTCACCCCTTCTAACTGTCATGACCTTCTGTTTGATGATGTGTTGGCTGTTGAAGCTGCTGGTGAAGAACACGATGCCTTTGCAGAGACACTACGTAAGCAAGACGTAGAAGTACTGCTACTGCACGATTTATTGGTAGAGACGCTTGCCGTACCTCAAGCTCGCGAATGGCTGCTAAACACTCAAATCTCAGATTTCCGTTATGGGCCTACTTTTGCCCGTGACCTAAGAAACTATCTTGCTCAAATGGATAATGAGCATCTAGCAACAATCTTACTAGGTGGCTTGGCGTATTCGGAGCTTCCTATCAAATCATCATCGATGCTTCCTAAAATGCATCGCCCACTAGATTTCGTTATCGAGCCACTTCCGAACCACTTATTTACACGTGATACTTCGTGTTGGGTTTATGGCGGTGTATCGCTAAACCCAATGATGAAGCCAGCACGTCAACGTGAGACAAACCATCTGCGTGCTATCTATCGCTGGCACCCAGTGTTTGCAGGACAAGACTTCATTAAGTACTTTGGCGATGAGGACCTTCATTACGACAACGCCAACATTGAAGGCGGCGATGTCCTGGTTATTGGTAAAGGCGCAGTACTTATCGGTATTTCTGAGCGAACCAAGCCACAAGGTGTTGAGAACTTAGCGGCGAGCCTATTTAAGTCAGGGCAGGCTACAGAAGTGATCGCTATAGATCTACCGAAGCACCGTTCATGTATGCATCTTGATACGGTGATGACACACATGGATATCGATACCTTCTCTGTGTACCCAGAAATCGTTCGTAAAGATTTAGACACCTGGCGCCTAACACCAAAAGAGAATGGTGAAATGCGCGTAGAGAAAGCGGAAAACTACCTATCAGCGATTGAAGGTGCGCTTGGCCTTGATCAGCTTAAGATCATCACCACAGGTGGTGACAACTACGAGGCTGAACGTGAGCAGTGGAATGACGCCAACAACGTACTAACAGTGAAACCAGGTACGGTTATCAGTTACGAGCGTAATGTTTACACTAACGAGAAGTACGACAAAGCAGGTATCGAAGTTCTGACGATTCCTGGCAATGAACTGGGGCGTGGCCGTGGTGGCGCTCGTTGTATGAGCTGCCCTATCGAAAGAGACGGTATCTAAGCGGATAGCTCAATAGAGTAAAAATACAATCACTCAACTAGGCCAGTACTATTGCACTGGCCTTTTTTTATGAAATAAACAAAATAAATATTCACAAATATAGCATTTTTATGTTTAACTAAGTTCTTCATTGATTCTATATACGCAAGGAGCGAAAGATGGCCTTTAATCTTCGCAATCGTAACTTTCTAAAACTACTCGACTTTACTCCTAAAGAGATTCAGTTTTTACTCGACCTGTCAGCTGACCTAAAAAAAGCTAAGTATGCAGGTACTGAGCAGAAGAAGCTTACTGGTAAAAACATCGCTTTGATCTTTGAAAAGGCATCAACACGAACTCGATGTGCGTTTGAAGTCGCCGCTTTTGATCAAGGTGCTCAAGTGTCTTACTTGGGCCCTTCGGGCTCTCAGATCGGTCAAAAAGAATCAATGAAAGATACTGCACGCGTATTAGGCCGTATGTACGATGGCATCGAGTACCGTGGCTTTGGTCAGAGCATCGTCGAAGACCTTGGCACTTATGCTGGTGTTCCAGTGTGGAATGGCCTTACTGATGAATTTCACCCAACTCAGATCTTGGCTGACTTCCTGACCATGATCGAACATGGTCGCGGTAAACAGCTGCATCAAATCAGCTTTGCTTATCTGGGTGATGCTCGTAACAATATGGGTAACTCTCTATTAGTAGGAGCAGCCAAGATGGGCATGGATATTCGTCTTGTCGCGCCAAAAGCCTTCTGGCCAGAAGAACAACTTGTCGAAGAGTGCCAAGCTATCGCGCAAAGTACCGGCGCTAAAATCACGCTGACTGAAGACGTTGCTGAAGGCGTAAAAGGCTGTGACTTCCTCTACACCGATGTTTGGGTATCGATGGGCGAAGCGCCAGAAGCTTGGGATGAACGTGTGGCAGTGATGAAACCATATCAAGTGAATATGGATGTGATTAAGTTGACGGGCAACCCGCAAGTGAAATTCATGCACTGCTTACCCGCTTTCCACAATAATGAGACCGTCATCGGCCAGCAAGTGGCTGATAAATATGGCATGAACGGTTTGGAAGTGACGGATGAAGTGTTTGAATCTGACTACTCTATTGTGTTTGATGAAGCGGAAAATCGCATGCACACCATCAAAGCCATTATGGTCGCAACACTCGGTTAATTGAGAATAGTGAAAGTAAACAAAAGCTTGATGTAATCGCTTGCGCTCACAAATTGAAAGCGTATAATTCTCGGCAATTTGTCTGAGAGTAGTGAAAATGACGCCAACCAATATTGTGATCACACATAATAAGATTGTGAAAACACCTAATATTGCTCGTAAGCTAGCATGCTTGCCAGGCGGTCTATTCTGCTTTTCAGCACTTTTTTAAAGCCTCCCATTATGGGGGGCTTTTTTGTGGCCAATACATTATTGTGGGGAAGAAGATCATGGCGAATTCGCTCTATCAAAAGCACATCATCTCAATTCCAGAGCTTTCTCGTGAAGAGCTAGAATTAATTGTTCAAACGGCTGGTCAGCTTAAAGCAGAACCAAACCCAGAACTTATCAAGAACAAAGTTGTGGCTAGCTGCTTCTTCGAACCTTCAACGCGAACTCGTCTCTCTTTTGAAACTGCGATTCAACGCATCGGTGGTGATGTGATTGGTTTCGACAGCGGCGGTAACACCTCACTAGCGAAAAAGGGCGAAACGCTGGCAGACTCAGTACAGGTTATCTCTTCATACGTTGATGCTTATGTAATGCGTCACCCTCAAGAAGGTGCAGCTCGCCTAGCGTCTGAGTTCTCTAATGGTGTCCCAGTAATCAACGCTGGTGATGGTGCTAACCAACACCCAACACAGACCCTGCTTGACCTTTTCTCTATCGCGGAAACACAAGGCCGCCTAGACAACCTTAATGTCGCGTTCGTTGGTGACCTTAAATACGGCCGTACGGTTCACTCTCTCACTCAAGCACTGGCTAAGTTCGATAACATCTGTTTCTACTTTGTAGCGCCAGAAGCCTTGGCTATGCCTGATTACATCTGTGAAGAGCTTGACGAAGCTGGCATCAAGTACCAACTACTGACCGACATGGAAGATGTGATTCCTGAGCTGGATGTTCTATACATGACTCGCGTACAGAAAGAACGCTTTGATGAGTCTGAATACGCTCACATCAAGTCAGCCTACATCCTAACGGCTGCACTATTAGAAAATGCACGTGACAACTTGAAGGTACTGCACCCACTTCCTCGCGTTGATGAAATCACTGTAGATGTCGACAAAACACCTTACGCTTACTACTTCCAGCAAGCTGAAAATGGTGTTTACGCACGTGAAGCATTACTAGCCCTTGTTCTTAACGAAACGCTGTAGAGGAGAGATATCATGTCTAAAGAGACTCAATTAAAAGTTGAAGCAATCAAGAACGGTACCGTTATCGACCATATCCCAGCAAACATCGGGATCAAGGTGCTAAAACTGTTTGATATGCACAACTCTCATCAGCGTGTCACTATTGGTTTAAATCTGCCTTCTTCAGCACTTGGTGGCAAAGACTTACTAAAAATTGAGAATGTGTTTATTACCGAAGAGCAAGCAAACAAGTTAGCACTTTACGCACCTCATGCGACGGTAAACCAAATTGAAGATTACGAAGTGGTTAAGAAGCTAGCGCTTGAACTGCCTGAGCAAATCAACGATGTGTTTGAGTGTCCAAACACCAACTGTATCACTCACAACGAGCCAGTTGAGAGCAGCTTTAAGATCTTTGAAAAGAATGAAGACATTCGCCTGAAATGTAAGTACTGCGAAAAAGTCTTCTCTCGCGAGATCGTGACCGAAAGATAAGCTTTCGCGTAGCACGCAATAAATGTAAAAACTATGAAATACCTCGCCTGTGCGGGGTATTTTGCGCTTTACCTAGCTGCGGTTTGTAGGCACACTGAAAAACGATTTTTATCTAATAACTGATGGAATAAACCAATGACAAAAGTACTTCACACAGAATCTGCTCCAGCTGCAATCGGCCCATACGTACAAGGCGTTGACCTTGGCAACATGGTACTGACTTCTGGTCAAATCCCAGTAAACCCAGCAACTGGTGAAGTATCTGCTGATATCGCAGAGCAAGCACGCCAATCTCTAGACAACGTTAAAGCGGTTGTAGAAGCTTCTGGCCTGACTGTAAAAGACATCGTTAAGCTAACTGTATTCGTTAAAGACCTAAACGACTTCGGCACAGTAAACGAAGTTTACGGTAAATTCTTTGATGAGCACGGCGTTGCAAACTACCCTGCACGTTCATGTGTTGAAGTAGCTCGTCTACCAAAAGATGTTGGTATCGAGATCGAAGCTATTGCAGTTCGCAAATAGGCTTCACTCTATTTAGTCAGTGGCTTAGTGCTGAAGTAAGCACTGATGAGATACAAAAAAGGTTGCCAACTGGGCAACCTTTTTTATTATTCGTTTTCTGCGTTTAAGCTACTTCTTATTAAGCTCAATCACTTCTTTGTCTAGCTCTTCCAACTTAGCCGCCATCTGTCCACGAGTTAGGTTTGCTAGTTCACGAACGTTCGACTTGTCGTAGCCTTCAGTATTAATTGGGTCTAGCATTTCCACAATCACGTGGCCATTATTCCAACGGTTTAGCTTAACGCCACCTGTAGAACTACATACGATAGGGATAATTGGTAAGCCAGCACCAATAGCAGCATGGAAAGCACCGGTTTTAAATGGCAACAGGCCACGGCCACGTGAACGTGTTCCTTCAGGGAACATCCATACCGAAACATCACTGTCTTTCAGGTTATCGACTACTTGATCGATCGTACCAACCGCTTTACTGCGATTTGCACGGTCAATTAGGATATTACCCGTCAACCAGTAAAGCTGACCAAACAGAGGCATCCACGCTAGGCTTTTCTTACCAACCGTTACCACTTTAGGTGTCACAGCCGATGATACCGTGAACAGGTCCCAGTTATTCTGATGGTTCGCAACATAAACATGTTGGCCACGAGAGTAAGCATCTTCAGGGATACGTAGCTCTAGCTTGATACCAAACACTTTCGACATACGACCGAAGTAACGACCAAAGGTAAATACGTGCTTCGGGTTACGTGGGCTAAGTAGACAGTAGCCACAGCCGAATACAAACATAAGAATCGCAAATATTGCCAATGCGAAAATACGTAATATTGCTATCATTTTGTTCCTCACAACCGCAAAGCTCACCCACCTATTTACTTTATAATAAGCAAGAAGATGCATTTGCGGTAAATTCAAATATAAAAAAGCCGAAACCAAGGTTCCGACTTTTGTGTTTTCATGCTACTGATTCATGAATTTACTAACCTAAGTTAGTTTGAGTCACGAAATCGGGTAATGTTTGCGCCTAGCGCTGAAAGCTTATCTTCAATCTTATCGTAGCCACGATCGATGTGATAGATACGATCAACGATGGTTTCGCCTTGTGCGATACAACCAGCAATAACAAGGCTCGCAGATGCACGAAGATCCGTTGCCATTACTTGAGCACCGCTCAACTGTTCGGTTTCACCACAGATAGCTGTATTACCTTCAATCTCCGCTTTTGCACCCATTCGCTGAAGTTCAGGAATATGCATGAAACGGTTTTCGAAGATAGTTTCAGTGATCACACCACTGCCCTTCGCCATCATGTTAAGCAGAGTAAACTGAGCTTGCATGTCGGTTGGGAAGCCAGGGTGAGGTGCCGTTACGATTTTCACCGCTTTAAGCTCACGACCTGTCATATCAAGGCTGATCCAGTCTTCGCCCGTTTCAACCTTCGCACCCGCTTCTTCAAGCTTCGCTAGGGCAGCTTCAAGAAGATGAGCGTTAGTGTTACGACAAACGACTTTACCGCCTGAAACCGCTGCTGCAACAAGGAAAGTACCCGTTTCAATGCGGTCTGCAACCACAGAGTGTTGACCACCACCCAGACGCTCAACGCCTTCGATAGTAATTGTGTCTGTACCTGCGCCAGAAATCTTCGCACCCAGTTTGTTAAGGAAATCAGCCGTATCAACAATTTCAGGCTCACGCGCTGAGTTATCTAATACGGTTTTACCTTCTGCGAGTGTTGCTGCACACATGATAGTGATCGTAGCGCCTACGCTTACTTTATCCATCACGATGTGCGCGCCTTTCAGACGGCCATCAACACTTGCTTTCACATAACCATCTTCCAATGTAATAGTTGCACCTAGTTGCTCTAGGCCATGGATATGCAGATCAACAGGGCGAGCACCAATTGCACAACCGCCAGGAAGTGACACTTGGCCTTCACCAAAACGAGCAACTAGAGGACCCAAAGCCCAGATAGAAGCACGCATTGTTTTTACTAAATCGTAAGGCGCACAAAATTCATTAATTTCGCTGCCATCAACGTGAACGCTACCATTACGTGATACTTTCGCACCTAAACGCTTTAGCAGTTCCATCGTAGTATCGATGTCACGTAGGTGAGGAACGTTACTTACTTCTACTGGCTCTTCAGCAAGAATTGAAGCAAATAGGATTGGTAGCGCTGCGTTTTTTGCGCCAGAGATCGTCACTTCACCGCTTAGCGGCTTGTCTGATCCAATAACTCGAAACTTTTCCATCATAAACCTTAAAGTGACATCAGTTTCTTATCACGTTCCCACTCTTCCGGCGTAAATGCCTTGATAGAAAGAGCATGGATGTCATTGCGTTGAATGTATTCCATTAGTGGGCCGTAGATGAGTTGCTGCTTCTTAACTCGATTCATGCCGTCAAAACATGGATCTACCGCAACAACTTCGTAATGACTGCCTTCACCTTTCACGATAATCTCTTGAAGGTTCAGTGCCTCTGCTAATAATTCTTGTACTTTTGTGCTGTCCACAAATAGCTCCTGCCTAATTTTTTATGTGTTCTGCCATCATTGGCTGGATATTGCTCAATTGGAACAACGTTCGTAATTGTTCTGGCACGAAACTGAGCATTATATGACAGTTTTGATTTTTTGCATGCTCTAATAAGTGAATTAGCATAACCATTCCTGCTGAATCGACTCGATCTATATGGCTAAGGTCAATTTCAACGATCGATTCCGTTGTTTGCCACTTTTCCAATATACACCAGATTGCAGGAACGCTGTCTCGGTCGATATCTCCGAGAAGCTGATACTCTTTAGAGCTTAGCGCTTGCCATTGAGATTGGCTCATTATTTATTACTCTCAAAGCGAATAGGCTGTGCAGCCAGTTTCTCTAGCTCGCCCGCAACCGCTAAGATACCGTCTTGACGAATCTTAGTATTCCACTCTGATTGCTTGCTCGACAGTAAGCTAATCCCTTCCGCAACCATATCAAATGCTTTCCACTCGCCAGACTTTTTGTCTTTACGGAGTTTGAATTCAATTTTGATGTTAGGTCTTGGCGTATCAATGATATCAACCTTGATACTGGTGATACGGCTGTCGGCTTTGATTTTTGGTTCCGGGCCAAATTCGATGGTTTGGTCCGTGTATTGAGTTAACACTTGTGCGTATGAAGAGACTAGGTATTTACGAAATGCATCGATAAATACACGCACATCTTTTCTATCCGCGCCTTTCAAGTTTGGCCCCAGCAACTTAAGTGCTGCATATTGAGCATTCACATAAGGCATCAACTCTTCTTCCACGATCACCTTGAGTAATTCTGGATCTTTGTGGATATTGTCTTGCTCGCTCTTCAAACGCTCAAATGCTATCTCACTAACTTGTGTCATCATTTGGTAAGGCTGCGTTTTATCAATAGTCGCATCAGCAAAAGCTTGAGTAGAAATCAACAAAGCCATTACAGCGACAAACCCTATTTTCAAGTGACTCATCATTTTTAACATCGTCTTATTCCTCGGCTTTATTGTCATCAGATCCACCAACGCTATACAGCACTTGGCCAATCAAGTCTTCGAGTACCAATGCAGATTTAGTGTCTTCAATCGAATCACCATCAACCAACATCTCTTCATCGTCAAAAATGAAGCCGGGAACTAAACTGATGTACTGCTCACCGATTAAGCCTGACGTTAAGATTTTAGCACTAGAGGTATCAGGAAAATGTGAGTACTTTGCATCAATAGATATTTCAACCACAGGCAGGTAGCTCTCGGTATCAAGTTCAATGCTTTTAACACGACCAACAACCACGCCACCAACCTTCACTGGAGAACGAACTTTTAGGCTACCAATGTTGTCAAAAGTCGCTTTTAGATTGTAAGTATGGTTTGAACCCAGCCCTTTTACGTCAGCGACTTGAAAGATCATGATTAAGATTGCGCAAATTCCGGCTATAACAAATGTGCCGACCCATAATTCTAACTTTCGAGTTTGTTGCATGATTAATTCCCAAACATCAATGCGGTAAGAACAAAATCTAGCCCTAATACCGCTAGAGAAGAGTGTACTACTGTACGTGTGGTTGCTTGACTAATACCTTCTGAGGTCGGTACCGCATCATAACCATTGAAAAGAGCAATCCAAGTTACGGTGATAGCAAAGACCATGCATTTGATCATGCTGTTACCAATATCTCGACCTAGCTCAACAGAAGACTGCATCGCAGACCAAAAGCTGCCGTGATCAATGCCTTTCCAATCAACACCGACTAACTGGCCGCCCCAAATTCCGACAGCCATAAAGATCATCGCCAGTAGAGGCATAGAGATAAGTCCAGCCCACAAGCGTGGTGCGATAATGCGCTTTAGAGGGTCTACCGCCATCATTTCTAAACTGGATATCTGCTCCGTTGCTTTCATCAAACCGATTTCTGCCGTCAGCGCTGAACCAGCGCGACCTGCAAACAGCAATGCGGTGACCACAGGGCCAAGTTCACGTAACAATGAAAGCGCGACCATTTGGCCAAGGTTGCCCTCAGCGCCATAATCAATTAGCACAACATAACCTTGTAGGCTCAACACCATGCCAATGAATAAGCCCGAAACTAAAATAATAGCCAATGACTGAACGCCGACGCTATAAAGTTGTTTTACCAATAAAGGGAAGTTTTTTAGTCGCGGGATGCCAAACAAAGCCCCGAATAACATCAAGCTTGCTCGACCAAATGACTCACAGATCGCAAGTGTTCGCTTACCGACACCTGCAATAGTTTTAGCAATCATATTAAAACAAATCCTTTTCAAGACTTTGCGCTGGGAACCTAAATGGCACAGGGCCATCCGCCTCACCTTGCAAAAATTGCTGCACTCTCGGATCGTCATTGTTGTACAACTTTTCCGGTGACCCTGCCGCAATGATTTTGCCATCTGCGAGTAAGTAAACCCAATCAGCGATACTCATCACCTCAGGAACATCGTGAGAAACGACGATAGACGTCAAGCCCAACGCTTGATTGAGGTTACGAATAAGCTCTACCAATACACCCATTGTAATAGGGTCTTGCCCCACAAAGGGTTCATCGTACATGATCAGTTCGGGATCGAGTGCAATAGCACGTGCCAATGCGGCACGCCTTGCCATTCCGCCAGACAACTCACTTGGCATTAGCTGAGCAGCTCCACGTAACCCTACCGCCTCAAGCTTAAGTAACACGATAGTACGAATGAATTTTTCGTTAAGTTCAGTGTGCTCACGTAGTGGAAACGCCACATTATCAAACACATTTAGATCCGTAAAAAGTGCACCCGATTGGAAAAGCATGCTCATTTTTTTACGTGCTTGATAAAGCTTTCGACGAGATAAGGTCGGAATGTTGTCGCCATCAAACCAAACTTCACCACTATCAGGGGGCAACTGCCCACCAATCAAACGCAGTAAAGTTGTTTTACCGATCCCCGATGGCCCCATGATTGCGGTTATTTTGCCTTGAGGCACCTCTAAACTGATGTCGTCAAAAATAACGCGATCACCGCGTGAGAAGCTAAGGTTCTTAACTTTTACAAGTTCAGTATTCGACATACTCTTGTAGTTTCCTTGCTTTAAAAAACGCCAATTAAGGCTGCAATAATAATGAGTCTACTTTAGAATTAAAAGCACTGTTCAATTAATTTATATTAAACAGGAATGTATGCAGGGATCTGAAAGCATTAGAAAATTATCCATTCAGCTCTCTTTCTTGGTGACTAACTGGTAATTAATTTGCCGAGTGACTTCCCTTTTACCTACCAACAGGTCAAAATTAGCGGTTAATTCTCCGTTTTTTATTAACTTTTTAGGAATCATCATGCTTGAAGCGATTGCGTTTCTTATTATCGGTCTGGTTTTTTTGGTGTGGAGTGCAGATAAACTGGTTTACGGCGCCGCAGCTCTTGCTCGCAACTTCGGTATCTCACCATTAGTTATCGGTATGACGATTCTTGCAATGGGCTCTTCAGCTCCTGAAATGATGGTTTCTGCAACGGCTGCACTTGATGGCAAAACAGATACCGCAGTCGGTAATGTTCTAGGCTCAAACATCGCCAACATCGCGCTAATTTTAGGTATCACTGCGCTAATCAAGCCGCTATCAATCAGCTCAGCTGTGATTCGTCGTGAACTACCACTCATGATTGGTGTCACTTTACTAGCTGGCGCACTGCTTTGGGATAACCACTTAGGTTTCTACGAAGGCGTATTGTTATTTGTTCTGTTCGGTGCGTTTTTGTTTGCCATGCTGCAAATCAGCCGTAGTGAGAAAAAGAACGGCGATGCGTTTCTTGATGAACAAGAATCAGAGATTCCTGAGGGTGTTAGTAACCCGAAAGCTGCAATGTGGGTTGTAATTGGTCTAATCATTCTTCCTTTAGCTGCTGATATGCTGGTTGATAATGCCGTTATCATCGCTAAGTTCTTCGGTATGAGCGACCTTGTTATTGGTTTAACCATTATTGCCGTTGGTACCAGCCTACCTGAACTTGCTGCATCACTTGCTGGTGTAATGAAAGGCGAAGACGATATGGCGGTGGGTAACATCATTGGCTCAAACGTATTCAATATTCTGGCTGTTATGGGTATTCCTGGCATCCTTAACCCTTCTATCTTGAGCGAATTTGCGATGGGTCGTGACTTCTGGGTCATGCTAGGTGTATCTCTGCTGCTTGTTGTGATGGCGCTAGGTAAATCGCGTAGTGTGAATCGTATTGAAGGTGGCGTGTTAATCGTGACGTTCGTGGCTTACCAAAGCTACCTGCTAATGAACATGTCGGCTTAATTGTTGACTTAACTTTCCGTACTTGGAGTATTTGATGTCTCAGCCATTTGATTATCGCAGTGTTGCCAAACAAGTTTTGGAAACTGAAGTTGCAGGTCTCACTCAATTGGACCAATATTTTAATGATGATTTTTGCAAAGCTTGCGACCTAATCCTAAACAACAAGGGTAAAGTGGTTGTGATGGGCATGGGTAAATCCGGCCATATCGGCAATAAAATCGCAGCAACGCTAGCAAGTACTGGTACATCAGCTTTCTTTGTACACCCGGGTGAAGCAGCACATGGCGACTTAGGCATGATCGAACCGGGCGATATTGTGATTGCAATATCGAACTCAGGTGAGTCAGGTGAGATTCTGAGTCTGTTCCCTGTATTGAAGCGTTTGAACATCAAGATCATCAGCATGACAGGCAAGCCTGCATCAAATATGGCGACCTTGTCTGATATCCATTTACAGATTTCTGTGCCGGAAGAAGCGTGCCCACTAGGTTTAGCACCAACAACCAGCACCACAGCTACCTTAGTGATGGGTGATGCATTAGCCGTCGCACTTTTACAAGCTCGAGGCTTCACAGCTCAAGACTTTGCCCTATCTCACCCAGGTGGCGCTTTAGGTCGTCAACTACTATTGAAACTAGACGACATCATGCACACTGGCGATACACTCCCTGTTGTCGCTCCGGATGCATTAGTAAGAGACGCTTTACTAGAGATATCTCAGAAAGGCTTGGGTATGACAGCCATCATTGATCAAGATGGTCAAATGGCCGGTATTTTTACCGATGGTGATTTACGCCGTATCTTGGATAAGCGCGTTGATATTCATAGCACTCAAATTGGCGATGTGATGACGCTAAACCCTACCGTTGCCGATCCGAACATGCTTGCGGTAGAGGGTTTAAACTTAATGCAAGCTAAAAGCATCAATGGCTTGATGCTATGCCAAGATGGCAAACTAGTTGGTGCTCTAAACATGCATGATTTATTGAAAGCTGGAGTAATGTAATGACACAGACAGTCGAAACTCTATACGGCACTGTTGACTCAGATGTTTTTGCAATAGCAAAAGGCATCAAACTCCTAATTTGCGATGTAGATGGCGTGTTCTCCGATGGCCGCATCTACATGGGCAACAATGGTGAAGAGCTGAAAACCTTTCACACTCGTGACGGTTACGGCATCAAATCACTGATGAACGCGGGCATTGAAATCGCCATCATCACAGGTCGCAAGTCTCAGATTGTTGAGAATCGAATGACGGCTCTCGGTATCAAACTTATTTATCAAGGCCAAGACGATAAAGTTAAGGCTTACCAGGATATTTGCGATAAGCTTTCAGTTAACCCTGAAAACACAGGTTATATCGGCGACGATCTTATCGACTGGCCGGTAATGGAAAAAGTTGGCTTAAAGGTTTGTGTGGCAGATGGTCACCCGCTACTCGCACAGCGAGCAAACTACGTGACAACCATCAACGGTGGTCATGGTGCAGTTCGTGAAGTCTGCGACCTGATTTTACAAGCAAGAAATGAACTCGACGTGCACAAAGGTTTAAGCATATGAGTTTTACTCGTATTATCTATTTAATACTAATATTTATTGCCTCTTGGTCGACCTACTACTTGTTCGACAAAGAGCAAACATCGACGATACAAGTGGCTCCAAATTTGGAGCTACCTGCTTTTAGCGGCAACAGCCTAAACAACATCAGTTACGATGAGTCAGGCATTCGCAGCTACCAAGTTGAATCGACGTATTTAGAACACTTCTCAGTGGTTGGCGACACGCACTTTCAAAACCCTGTTCTTTCGGTCTTCCGAGAAGGACACACAATTGAATGGCAAGTCACCGCTGATCGCGCGATTATGGATGAAAATCAAGTTGTCACTTTTTATGACAACGTTGTGGCAAAGAATCTACTGCCAGGGGCAAGCTTCGATACAATGACCACAGACAAAATGGTTGTTGAGCTGAAAAGCCGAGATTTTTATTCAGATACTCCGGTCCATATGATCGGTACATTTTTTGAAAATGAGGGTCAAGCAATAAAAGGTAACTTCGGTACCAACAATGCGACTCTCTTTAATTCTGTTCAAGGTAGATATGAAACTCTTACACCTTAGTTTATTCGCTTTGACTCTTGCGGCACCAAATGTCTACGCCCTATCTTCTGATAGCGAGCAACCTGTCTACATTGACTCAGACAGCCAGCAATTGGATATGAAAAGTAACCAAGTAACCTTCATTGGTGATGTAAACCTGAAACAAGGCAGCATCAATATCAATGCAGATAAGGTTATTGTTACCCGCAACGCCGTAAACGGTGAAATTGAAGAGATTCAAGGCTTCGGTAAACCGGCGACCTTCTCTCAGCTGACTGATGACGGAAAAACGCTCTACGGTGAAGCGGACGACCTGCATTACCAGCTTGTTGCCGACAAACTGATCATGACCAAGAATGCAATGCTATCTCAAGATGGCAGTATCATCCGTGGCTCTAAAATCACTTACCAGATTGGCTCTCAGAAGCTAGTCGCTGACAGTGGTGAGAACAAACGAGTATCAACGGTTTTACAACCAACGGAAGTGAATAAGTAGCCATGGCCGTTCTTAAAGCGCAAAACCTAGCGAAAACATACAGCAAACGTAAAGTAGTGACTGACGTAAGTCTGCAGGTTGAGTCAGGCCAAATTGTCGGCTTGCTTGGTCCTAATGGTGCCGGTAAAACGACATCCTTCTACATGATTGTAGGCTTAGTTGCTCGTGACGAAGGTACCATCAGCATTGACGACCGAGATATCAGTATCTTGCCAATGCATAGCCGTTCGCGTCTTGGTATCGGTTACCTACCTCAGGAAGCATCAATCTTCCGTAAGCTGTCTGTTGAGAACAACATCATGGCGGTTTTACAGACTCGTGATGAGATGACCAATGAACAGCGTCAGGACAAGCTAGAAGACCTTCTAGAAGAGTTCCACATCCAACATATCCGTCACAGTAATGGTATGGCCCTATCGGGTGGTGAACGTCGTCGTGTTGAAATCGCTCGCGCTCTTGCAGCAAACCCTCAGTTCATCTTACTAGACGAACCGTTTGCTGGTGTTGACCCGATCTCGGTTATCGATATCAAGAAAATCATCGAACACCTGCGCGATCGCGGTTTGGGTGTTTTGATTACCGACCACAACGTTCGTGAAACATTAGACGTGTGTGAAAAGGCCTATATCGTGAGCCAAGGGCACCTGATCGCAGAGGGTACTCCTGAAGATGTTCTCAATAACGAACAAGTTAAACAAGTTTATCTAGGCGAACAATTCCGTCTATGATTATATAGAGAGTATCGAGAGTTCTAAGAATAATAACTAGGTAAGTAACACTGAATGAAACCCTCATTACAACTTAAGCTAGGCCAACAGTTAGCAATGACTCCTCAATTGCAGCAAGCGATCCGTTTGCTGCAATTGTCTACTTTAGATTTGCAACAAGAGATCCAAGAAGCACTTGAATCTAACCCATTACTCGATGTCGAAGAAGGCAATGAAGAAACGCCATCATCGGAAGAAAAGCCTAGCAGTGACGAGAAAGAAACAGTTGAAGCCGCAGAGCAAGACTTACCTGACAGCTCAGACTTAATCGAAAAATCAGAGATTGGTAACGAACTCGAGATCGACACCACTTGGGAAGATGTCTACAGCGCAAATACAGGTAACACTGGTATCGCAATTGATGACGATATGCCTGTATATCAAGGTGAAACCACCCAAAGCCTGCACGATTACCTACTTTGGCAACTCGACCTCACACCATTTACAGAAACAGACCGAAGCATTGCATTCGCGTTGATTGATGCCATCGATGACTATGGCTATCTCACCGTATCTTGTGAAGACATCCTTGAAAACTTCGACAGTGAAGACGTAGAGCTTGATGAAATCGAAGCTGTGCGCAAAAGAATCCAACAGTTTGACCCATTGGGTGTTGGTTCACTAAATCTTCAAGATTGCTTACTGCTACAACTGGCGACTTTCCCACAAGACACACCTTGGCTTGAAGAAGCTAAGTTAGTACTTACTAGCCATATCGACCAACTCGGTAACCGTGATTACAAACTGGTGATCAAAGAAACTAAGTTGAAAGAAGCAGAGCTACGTGAGGTTCTGCAACTCATTCAACAACTGGACCCACGACCAGGCAGCAAGATTACGCCAGACGAAACCGAATATGTGGTTCCAGATGTATCGGTATTTAAAGACCTAGGCAAATGGTTAGTAACCATTAACCCTGACAGTGTGCCAAAGCTGAAAGTCAATCAGCAGTACGCAGACTTAGGTAGTAAAGGTAACAGCGCCGATAACCAATACATTCGCTCGAACTTGCAAGAGGCGAAGTGGTTAATCAAAAGCTTAGAAAGCCGAAATGAGACGCTACTCAAAGTTGCGCGATGCATTGTTGAACATCAGCGCGATTTCTTCGAACATGGCGAAGAAGCGATGAAGCCGATGGTACTCAACGATGTTGCTTTAGCCGTTGATATGCACGAGTCCACGATCTCTCGTGTGACGACTCAAAAGTTCATGCATACGCCTCGTGGCATCTTCGAACTGAAATACTTTTTCTCGAGCCATGTCAGTACTGACAATGGCGGTGAATGTTCATCGACAGCAATTCGAGCACTCATTAAGAAGCTTGTTGCGGCAGAAAATACCGCTAAGCCTCTCAGTGATAGCAAGATAGCTGCTTTACTGGCTGACCAAGGAATTCAGGTAGCTAGACGTACGATAGCGAAATACCGTGAGTCTCTGGGCATTGCCCCATCGAGTCAGCGTAAACGCCTACTATAAGCAAATTGAGTCACTCTTAACTCAATCGCTATTATCGGGCACCAACTGAAAAGGAAAGTCTATGCAAATCAATATTCAAGGCCATCACGTTGATCTTACCGATTCAATGCAAGACTATGTTCACACCAAATTCGACAAGCTTGAACGCTTCTTTGATCATATCAATAGTGTTCAGGTTGTTTTAAAAGTTGAGAAAATCAATCAAATTGCAGAAGCGACCCTTCACGTAAACCAAGGCGAGATTCATGCAACAGCAACAGATGAAAGCATGTATGCTGCGATTGATGCGTTGGTTGATAAACTCGTTCGCCAACTCAACAAGCACAAAGAAAAGCTAAGTAGTCACTAACATGCAATTAAGCGAAGTACTTTCATTGGACTGCACCAAAAGTGCAGTCCAATGCACAAGCAAAAAGAGAGCTCTTGAGCTCATCAGTCAAATCGCAGCAGAGAGCTGTGGTCAAGATTCAACAGAGCTATTCGAATGCATGTTGAGCCGCGAGAAGATGGGCAGTACCGGTATTGGTAATGGTATCGCCATTCCCCATGCTCGTATGAATGTCAGTGATAAAGCGATTGCTGTATTACTGCAATGCCAAGATCCGATCGAATTTGATGCGATTGATAACCGTCCTGTCGACCTACTATTTGCTCTACTGGTTCCAAGTGAACAGTGTAAAGAGCATCTAAAAACCCTTTCTTGTATGGCAGAACGACTAAACGACAAGCAGACTCTTAAACAGCTGCGTAATGCTCAGAGCGATCAAGAGCTTTACGACATCATGATTCAAGTGCCAACTTGCGAGCAATAACATGCGATTAATCGTGGTTAGTGGCCAATCAGGGGCCGGTAAAAGTGTTGCGTTACGAGTCCTAGAAGACTTGGGGTATTACTGTGTTGATAATCTGCCGGTAAACCTGCTCAACAACTTTGTTGAATCGGTACGCGAAAGCAACCAAAACGTTGCGGTAAGCATTGATATACGTAACCTACCGAAAGAGCCTCAGTTAGTCACCGACACGCTTGAGCAACTCGAGTCCGCTACCAACATCGATGTTGATGTATTGTTCCTCGATGCTAGCAAGCAGACACTCCTCAAGCGCTACAGCGAAACCCGCAGAATCCACCCTTTATCAATTGGCCAAGAGAAACTCTCTCTGGAACAGGCTATTGATTTAGAAAAGACACTTCTCAGTCCTCTAGCAGAACAAGCCAGCATTGTGATTGATAGCAGTGACTGCAACCTCTACGAGTTGAGTGAAAAAGTACGCTTTAAAATTGAAGGCAAAGAGAAGCAAGAGCTGATCATCGTCTTTCAATCTTTCGGCTTTAAATTTGGTCTACCAAGCGATGCCGACTACGTGTTTGACGTTCGCTTCTTACCAAACCCTCATTGGGAACCTGACTTACGACCAATGACAGGCCTTGATGCTCCAATTCACTCCTTCCTAGAACAGCATCAAGAAGTGATTGAACTCAAGCAACAGATTCAAGGCTTTGTTGAGCAGTGGCTGCCAATGTTAGAGAAAAACAATCGCAGTTATCTAACTGTTGCCATTGGTTGTACTGGTGGTAAGCACCGCTCGGTGTATCTAACCCAGAAAATTGGCGAATACTTCGAACAACTTGGTCATCAAGTTCAAATCAGACATGCCTCTCTAGAGAAGCACCAACAGGGCTAACCCATGGAATTAACTCGAACTGTACTGATCCAAAACCGCTTGGGTCTTCACGCTAGAGCGGCCGTAAAGTTGGTTGAGCTTGCCCAAAGCTTTGATGCCACTATCACAATTCATAGTGAAGAAGATAAAACTGCCACCGCAGACAGCGTGATGGGACTATTGATGCTGGAATCGGCACAAGGCCAACACATCACGATTCAAGCTTCGGGTACTGATTCACAACAAGCACTTGATGCCGTTTGCCACCTTATCGAAGATAAATTTGATGAGGGTGAGTAGCCAAGACGCTTAACTCGTAACGCCGCAAACTAAAACGGTGAACCAACCTATATTAAATCTTAGTTCTACCTAAGTTTATGATTTAAATAAGCCCTAGAATTAAGTTACTATTCCAAGCATTGTAAGAATAATGAGATAGGAGGAAAATATGGCAGAGCAATTAGAATTCGACCAAGCTCACCAAACCCTCCAAGAAGTCAGCGAAGCCCTAGAAAACGGCCGATTTGTACACGTACGCCGACAACTTCAGGACATGGAGCCTGAGGATATTGCACACCTTTTAGAAGCCTCCCCTCGCAAAAGTCGTGACGTACTCTGGCAACTCACCGATCCAGAAGACTACGGTGAAATTCTTGATGAATTAAACGAAGACGTCAAAGATGCTCTTGTGTCAAAAATGGCACCAGAGACCTTGGCCGAAGCAACCGAAGGCATGGAAACGGATGACGTCGCGTACGTACTTCGAAGCCTACCTGACGATGTTTCTCGCGAAGTCCTTTCTCAAATGGACTCCGCCGATCGTGCACTAGTTGAAACCGCCCTGTCGTACCCAGAAGATTCTGCTGGTGCGATCATGAATACCGACGTAATCACGATTCGTGGTGATGTCGATGTCGACGTTGTATTACGTTATTTGCGTATGCGTGGCGAACTGCCTGATGCAACCGATGCTCTGTATGTCATCGACGAAGAAGAGCGTCTTATTGGTAACTTGTCACTGACGACACTGATTACGACTCAGCCTGATATTGCCGTTTCAGAAGTGATGGACGATGCAGATGAAGCCATCTCCGTAGAAACCAGTGCGTCAGATATCGCGAGCCTATTTGAACGTCGTAACTGGGTTTCAGCACCGGTTGTCGATAGCGACCAACATCTCGTTGGTCGTATTACTATCGATGACGTGGTTGATGTTATCCGTGAAGATGCCGAACACTCAATGATGAGTATGGCGGGTATGGACGATGACGAAGATACCTTCGCACCAGTCGTAAAATCGGCTCGTCGTCGTAGCGTATGGCTTGGTGCTAACGTTCTAGCAGCGCTTGCTGCCGCATCTGTTTCCAACATGTTTGAAGCAACGCTCGACCAAATGGCTGCGATTGCGGTTCTGATGACGATTGTACCGTCGATGGGTGGTGTTGCTGGTAACCAAACCGTTGCTCTAGTGATTCGTGGTTTAGCACTTGGTCACATCGGTGACAGTAACAAACGCGAACTACTATTCAAAGAGGCAGCTATCGGCTTCCTCAACGGCGTTCTATGGGCCGTTATCATTGGTGGTATTGTGGTAGCTTGGAAAGGCAACTGGATACTGGGAGGCATCATCTCAGCCGCAATGATGACCAACTTGATTGTGGCTGGTATCGCAGGTGTAACCATTCCAGTGATGCTGAAGAAGATGAATATCGACCCAGCATTAGCCGGTGGTATGGCACTCACAACAGTAACCGATGTTATTGGCCTATCGGTATTCTTAGGCTTAGCGACCATACTTATCTAAGTTACAGTCATAACCCGCTTTAACAGCGAAACACTGCATACAAAAAGGGAGCCATCGGCTCCCTTTTTTAGTTCATCAATCTGGCGTTAATTGAATTACTCGCCTGCCACTTTCATAGACTCAAGCAGGATAGAACCCGTTTGAATTTGCGATCGTGTCTCAACGTCGTTACCGACTGCAACGATCTGATTGAACATGTCTTTTAGGTTACCCGCGATCGTCACTTCCGATACTGGATATTGGATTTCTCCATTCTCAACCCAGAAACCTGCAGCGCCACGAGAGTAATCACCCGTTACAGTATTCACGCCTTGGCCCATCACTTCAGTTACGAGGAAGCCAGTGCCCAACTCTTTAAGCATCTGCTCAAAGTTTTGGCCTGTCGATTTTACGAACCAGTTATGAATGCCACCAGCATGACCTGTCGGCGTCATATCCATTTTACGTGCTGCGTAACTCGTTAATAGGTAAGTCGCGAGCACACCATCAGTGATGATTTCACGGTCTTGAGTAAGCACACCTTCACTATCAAAAGGGCTCGATGCCAAACCGCGCAGAATATGAGGACGCTCAGAGATGTTGAACCAATCAGGCAAGATTTTCTGACCTAGATGATCCAATAGGAAAGACGCTTTGCGGTACAGGTTACCACCGCTGATCGCCATCACTAGGTGACCGACAAGGCCAGTCGCTACATCATTAGCGAACATGATCGGGTATTGACCTGTTGCTAGCTTTTTCGCATCTAAGCGGCTAATGGTCTTTTCTGCTGCTTCTTGACCTACTCGCTCGGGCGTCCATAGCTCGTCACGGTGACGTGCAACGGTATAGCTGTAGTCACGCTCCATCTCACCATTAGCACCCTCACCAATCACACAACAGCTCGTGCTATGGCGGCTTGATGCATAACTTGCTAGTAGACCATGGCTGTTGCCATAGACCTTAACACCGTAGTGGCTGTCGTAGCTTGCGCCATCACTTTGTTTGATTTTATCGCTGTACGATAGCGCTTGTTTCTCAGCTGCAATCGCTATCTCAGCCGCGTAGTCTGGGTTTGGTTCATCAGGGTGGAAAAGGTCCAAGTCTGGAACCTCTTTCACCATGTATTCTTTTGCTGCAGGGCCTGCGAACGGGTCTTCTGAAGTGTACTGGGCGATATCAAGTGCCGCGGCGACGGTTTGAGCAATCGCTTTTTCACTCAGATCAGATGTAGATGCACTGCCTTTTTTCTGGCCGCGATAAACAGTAATGCCTAGCGCACCATCACTATTAAATTCAACGTTTTCCACTTCACACATGCGTGTTGAAACACTCAAACCCGTTGACTTAGTAATAGCGACCTCAGCGGCGTCGGCACTTACAGAGGCCATGTCCAACGCTTTTGCAACTGCGGCTTCTAGATCAACTCTTTGCTGGGCGACTTGCTGTTTTACATCCATATCTATTCTAATTTTGTAGGTCAATATTACGTAGGATAACAAGAATTTCGCTTTCTCCCCAAGATTCTTGCTAAAATAGGCAATATATTCGTTTGAGATAGTGACATAGGCAGAAAAGATGGCTCGCAAAAACCAAAAAGCTCCATGGGAACCAGAAGAAGAAATCATCTGGGTAAGTAAAACCGAAATGAAAACGGACATGGAAGCCCTACAGAAACTAGGGGAAGAACTTGTTACCCTAAAGCCATCAGTATTAGAGAAATTCCCTCTGTCTGAAGATTTGGCACTCGCGATTCAAGACGCACAGCGCTTCAAGAACGAAGCAAAACGTCGCCAGCTTCAATACATTGGTAAGCTCATGCGTAACATCGACCCAGAGCCGATTCAAGCTGCTTTGGACAAGGTACGTAACAAGCACTCACAAGCAACAGCGGAGCTGCACAAACTTGAGCAACTACGTGACCGTATCGTCGAAGAAGGTGATGCTGCTATTTCAGAAGTCATGGATATGTACCCTGAAGCAGACCGTCAACGTCTTCGTCAACTGGCTCGCCAAGCTAACAAAGAGAAGAAAGCAAACAAGCCAGCAAAGGCTTTCCGTGAGATCTTCCAAATCCTGAAAGAGCTAAAACAAGAAGACTAATCCGTCATCGCTTTATCAGTTACCTAAAAAAAGACCTAGCACACGTTAGGTCTTTTTTGATTCTGTTGGTAATTGAGCACTACTCGCCAGCTCTTACAAATGAGCTCAACTCTGGCTGCGGATGGTCAACCGTCAGCATTTCTATCGAGTCCTCGACTAACACCTTACCTAACGCAACGAACACAAACTTATTCGCAATACTACGCGCATCACCTAAATGGTGCGTCACCATCAAAACAGTAATATTGCGTTCTGCAGCTAGCTGCTTCACAAGGCAAAGCATCTCTTCTCGTAGTAACGGGTCCAGCGCCGAGAAAGGTTCATCAAGTAACCAAATGTCGTGAGGTTGAACGAAACAACGTGCTAATGCGACACGCTGACGCTGACCACCAGATAACTGTTCAGGCAACCTATCCAAATACTCAGCGACGCCAACTTGAGTAGCCGCTTGTTCGACAGCTTGCTTTTGGGTTGCGGTAAGCTTTAAGCCTGGGTGTAACCCTAAGCCAATGTTTTCACGCACCGTGAGATGAGCAAACAGGTTATGCTCTTGAAACAGCATTGCCAATGGGCGCTGATGTGCTTCTTTACCAATCAGCGATTGCCCAGCAACAGAAATCTCTCCAGATGTCGGCTCAATAAAGCCTGCTACCAAAGCGAGCAGGGTTGATTTACCCGCGCCACTTGGCCCCATGAGAGCAACAATATCGCCCTGCTCTGCTTGGAAATCAAAACTAAACAACTCTTGGTGATAGTGGTAATCCACATCTTTCATCACTAACATCATCGGTCCCTTAACTCTTTAGCTTTGAGCTTCGAGTAAACAAAAATTCAATCAGACTAAAGCTGCCTACACTCAATAACAATAGACTCACTGACACCACTGCTGCAGCTTCCATTTGATAGCTACCTAACAATTGGAATAGATACAAAGGCAAGGTTCTAAAATCTTGGCTACCAAACAAGGCAATCGCGCTAAGATCGCCCATCGCCAACATAAAGCTGATAGAGAAAGCCTGCACCATAGGTTTGCGCAGTGCACGCCACTCCACTAACCTAAAGCGAGTAAAGCCAGTCATTCCCAAGCTTGCACACACATACTGATACTGCTGAGACAGATGTAACATAGGTTGGGCAAGTGTCTTAATCACATAAGGCAGCGCCATTAGGCTATTTACGGCAATCACAATAAAAAAAGCCAAGCTGAACACATCGGTAAATGAACGTAGCAGTAAGAAGATACCAGTGCTGATCACTAATCCCGGCGTCACCAAGATAATAGTGCCGATCAGCTCGATTTTATCGGCTCTGATCGTCTTGTTTTGCAAACGCCATGCACGACTGGTGAGCAATATCGCGATACCTATGCTGACTGCAATAACACTCGCCAATAAAGCGACTCTTACCGAAGTCATCAACGCAGCCCAAAACGGCTCACTGACCAGCACTGTCAAGGCTTGAGCGTTAATACCACTAACAAGCACCATCAACAGTGGCGGTAATACGAGTATTGATACCATGATGATCCAAAAGCTATCCCAAGCTTTTGACCACCAGCTGTCCTTAACCAAATACTTCTCTTCCGACAGCTGACTTGCGGTCACTGAGATAGGCTTAGACAGGCGCTGGATACTCACCGCTAACACGCCGCACAACAGCATTTGCCATATCGCCAGCAAAGCCCCAGCTTGCAGATCAAAGTCAAATTTAATCGCCTGATAAATAGCAAGCTCGATAGTGGTTGATTTAGGGCCACCGCCTAGCGCCATCACGGTAGCAAAACTGGTAAAGCACAGCATGAAGACTAAGCCACATACATGAGGTAACTGTTGCCTTAAGCGAGGCCATTCAACCCACCTGAATTTGTTCCAATGACTCATGCCTAAATGTGCGCATAACTTGTGCTGCTCAGCAGGTACGGTATCTAACGCTTGCAGAAGTAAGCGACAGGAATAAGGCAGATTGAAGAAGACGTGTGCCAACAAAATACCATTCAGGCCATAAATCGAAAATGGTAACTCAATGTCGAAGTTCGCCAATAACTTAGCTAACCAACCACTGTTGCCGTAAATAGCCAGTAAGCCAAAGACGCCGACTAACACAGGCAGAACCAAGGTCGACGCAAAGAGCCTTAACAGTAGCGCTCGTCCAAAGAACAGTCTGCGGCACAAAGCGTGTGCAACAGGTATAGCAAAGCCAATACTCAGCACCGTTGAGAGTGTCGCTTGATAAAAACTGAACTTCGTTACATGCCAATAGTAGGGATCGGACCATACTTGGCTGATATCAAGAGAAGGGGCATTGCTAAGCAATGCCCCTACTGCTGAAACCACGAAGGCGGTAATGAGCATCGCGACCCAAATACCGACCTTAGGCGTTTTCTTTATCATAAATTGATTATTACCGTAAAAAGTCCATTCCGAATATACAGAATGGCTTTAAATACAGGTCGTTCATTCTTTTAAAAGTAAATTAAAAAGTAAGTGCACTCTGCCATTCACGAATCCAAGGCTTACGCTTCTCGACGATCTCTTCAGAGCTAAAGCTTAGCGCTTGCTGAGGTACCGTCAGTTGTTCGAAACCTTTAGGTAGCTCAACATCTGTCACTGGGTACATCCAGTTGCCTGTTGGCATCGCCGATTGGAATTCATCACTTAGGATAAACGCCATAAACTCATCAGCAAGCTTTTCATTCTTACTGCCTTTGACCTTTGCAGCGACTTCCACTTGAGTGTAATGCCCCTCTTCAAAGTTCGCAGCAGCGTACTTAGAATCGTTCTCCGCAATGATGTGGTAAGCCGGAGAAGTGGTGTAAGACAATACTAGATCAGATTCACCCTCTAGGAACATAGAGTAAGCTTCAGACCAGCCTTTGGTTACCGTCACCGTTTTCTGAGCTAGCTTCTTCCACGCCGCTGTCGCTTCATCACCGTACACCGATTTCATCCAAAGCATCATGCCTTGGCCAGGTGTTGATGTACGTGGATCTTGGTAGATAACCTTCAGGTCTTCACGTTGCTCAACCAACTCTTTCAGACTTTTCGGTGGGTTTGTTAGCTTCTCTGTGTTGTAGACAAAAGCAAAGTAGCCAAAGTCGTAAGGTACAAAGGTATTATCGTCCCAACCATTTGGCAGTGTTACTGATGATGTATCAACATTGTGCTCAGCCAGTAAACCGGTCGCTTTCGCTTCAGCCATCAGGTTGTTATCTAAGCCCAAAACGATGTCAGCTTTGCTGTTGCCACCTTCAAGACGTAAACGGTTCAGGATAGAAACGCCATCTTCCAGCGCGACAAAATTCACATCACAGCCACACTTTTCTTCAAACGCTTTCTCTACAGCAGGACGAGGGCCCCAATCCGCAGCAAAAGAATCATAGGTGTAGACAGTCAACGTATCGTCTGCAGCAAAGGCAGAAAAAGAGATAGCTGTAGTAACAGCAAGGGTAGTTAATGTGAATTTCACTGGACGCTCTCCATGGTCTGAGCGGCACAGGTTTGAGGGAGGAGAACGATAGAGGTTGTTCCTAACTCAATTCCTACGCCAGCATTATCTGGTTCAGGTTTACGGGTCCCAAGCACCTGCTTGATCTCAGCTCGCATTCATTATTTGAATGGTTTGCTCCCCGATGAGTGTCCGGAATTGTAATTCGATTTTTAACAATAAGCTATCAAGTTTGGATCAATTACGTTGATCGTAGCCCCATCTAGGCACTAAACCTTGGTCAATACCTAGATGGTCCAGAATGCGCGCCACCATGAAATCGACCAGGTCTTCTATTGACTCAGGTTGGTGATAAAAACCCGGAGCGGCTGGCATGATAGTTACACCCATCGTCGATAGCTTGTGCATGTTCTCTAGATGTAGCGTGGAGAATGGCGTTTCACGAACCACCAACAGTAACTGTCCTCGCTCTTTCATCACCACATCTGCTGCGCGCTCAATCAGGTTGTCCGATAACCCATGGGCGATGGATGCCAAACTGCCCGCAGAACATGGGCAAACCACCATCTGCTTAGGCGCTGCAGACCCTGATGCTACAGGAGAGAACCAGTCATCTTTGCCGCACACTACCAACTTTTCTGGATCGCAGCCCAAGTGCTTAACCAAGGCTTGCTTTGCCGCATCTGGCCCTGCTGGTAACTTAAGCTCATGCTCTGTTGCCAATACCACTCGCGCTGCCGACGAAATCAGCAGGTATACCTGATAGTCTGCTGCCAACAAGCATTCGAGCAAACGCAGTCCGTAAGGCGCACCAGATGCGCCAGTAAAAGCAAGAGTTATCGCTTTATCGTGTTTTGTCATGTTCTCAGTTACTTCAAATTATAAGGTCGTGGATTGGATTAACCTTTAAGGGCTAACGCATCCAACAATTTTTGGTGAATACCACCAAAGCCACCATTACTCATTACCAGAATTTGGTCGCCCGCTTGCGCCTCTGAGACAATTTTAGCAACAAATACATCCATATCATCACTAACATGTGCAGGCTGATGACAAGCGTCTGCGACATCCTGTACCGACCAATCAATGTTGTCCGGTTGGAATAAGTAGGTGGAATCCGCTTGTTTTAGCGAATCAGCCAAGGTTTCTTTATGCACACCACGCTTCATGGTGGCGGAACGAGGCTCTAAAACGGCAATGATTTTTTTCGAGTCGACCTTATTACGTAAACCGCCGAGCGTAAGTTCAATCGCCGTTGGGTGATGGGCAAAATCATCATAAACAGACACACCAGCAACCTCGCCTTTAAACTCTAGACGGCGTTTAGTATTGATGAATTTCGCCAACGATTCGCACGCTAAATCTGGCGTCACACCCACATGCCTTGCCGCAGCAATCGCCATAAGAGCATTGTTGACGTTGTGATCACCAACCAAGTCCCAATCTACCGTACCAACACACTCACCTTGGAAGTAAACTTCAAATTGAGAGCCATCTTTCACTAGCTTTTTGGCATCCCAATCGCCAGCTTCGCCACTCGATTCTGTTTCACTCCAGCATCCACGTGATAAAACATCTTGAATAGCGGTATCTTGCTTAGGTGAGAAAATACGACCATTGCCTGGCACAGTTCGCACTAAATGGTGGAATTGACGTTTAATCGCTTCAAGATCGTCAAAGATATCTGCATGATCGAACTCAAGGTTATTCATCACCAAGGTCCTTGGGTGGTAATGAACGAACTTAGAGCGTTTGTCGAAAAAAGCACTGTCGTATTCGTCAGCTTCTACGACAAAGAACATGCTTTCACCCAAGCGAGCAGAGATACCAAAGTTACCCAATACCCCACCAACTAAAAAGCCGGGAGCATAACCGCAGTCTTCTAAAATCC
This sequence comes from Vibrio chagasii, assembly GCF_002954585.1. Lineage (GTDB taxonomy): Bacteria > Pseudomonadota > Gammaproteobacteria > Enterobacterales > Vibrionaceae > Vibrio > Vibrio chagasii_A. Next base: position 204,096 of record NZ_MSCI01000004.1, on the reverse strand, counting down.
AAGCTAGCATGCTGGATGTCGTGGTTTTACCGTGAGTACCGGACACCGCAAGAACCCAGCGGTCATGTAGCAAGAACTCTTGCAGCCATTGTGGGCCAGATGTGTATCTAAAGTTGTTATCCAAGACGTACTCAACACATGGGTTACCGCGGCTCATCGCATTACCGATAACCACCAGGTCTGGCCTAGGCTCTAGTTGGCTTGGGTCGAACCCTTCAATAATTTCAATCCCTTGCGACTCCAACAACGTGCTCATTGGAGGATAAACATTCGCGTCACTACCGGTAACCTTGTGACCTAATTGACGAGCCAATACCGCAGCACCGCCCATGAAGGTGCCACAAATTCCTAAGATATGAATATGCATAAATTGCTTCCAAACGCTTGGCTAGTATAAACAGTGCCTAATTAAAACGGCTTGTACTCATTATCATTAAATGAAGATTAAAAGCGAGCGGCAATGCAAAACAAATTGAGTCGACATAGTAAGTGAGATCTGTGTCGCTTAGTTCATTACCATTAAAAAGATCTAAGCCTTAGAATTTAGGTAAGCGTCTAGATGAATAAAGCCCACTTAAGAGGCAAATTCTACGGTGCTCAAATCCCCCTAATATTCAGAGAAGTTTAAGGAAATAACATGTCTGAGATGCGCACCCTTGGTGAGTTCATTGTTGAGAAACAGAGTGACTTCCCCCACGCAAGTGGTGATCTATCATCCCTTTTGTCATCAATTCGTCTTGCTGCAAAAATTGTTAACCGTGAAATCAACAAAGCAGGTCTTGTCGACATTACTGGCGCTGTTGGTACAGACAACGTTCAAGGTGAAGAGCAGCAGAAGCTAGACCTTTATGCGAACGACAAATTTAAAGCGGCTCTAGAAGCTCGAGACCAAGTTTGTGGTGTAGCAAGTGAAGAAGAAGACGAAGCCGTTGCCTTCAATAAAGAGCTCAACAAAAACGCAAAATACGTCGTGCTAATGGATCCACTAGATGGTTCTTCAAATATCGATGTAAACGTATCAGTTGGTACGATTTTCTCTATCTACCGCCGTGTATCTCCAATCGGAACACCACCGACTCAAGAAGACTTCCTACAACCAGGTCACAAGCAGGTAGCAGCAGGTTACGTGATTTACGGCTCTTCAACCATGCTGGTTTACACAACGGGTGCTGGCGTAAATGGTTTCACTTACGACCCATCTCTGGGTACTTTCTGTCTATCTCATGAAAACATGATGATTCCAGACGAAGGTAAGATCTACTCGATCAACGAAGGTAACTACATTCGCTTCCCAACCGGTGTGAAGAAATACATCAAGTACTGCCAAGAGAGCGAGCCAAGTGATAACCGCCCTTACACGTCACGTTACATTGGTTCTCTTGTATCAGATTTCCACCGCAACCTACTAAAAGGCGGCATCTACTTGTACCCAAGTACAGAGAGCTACCCTCAGGGTAAACTGCGTTTGCTTTATGAGTGCAACCCTATTGCCTTCATTATGGAGCAAGCTGGCGGCATCGCTTCTGATGGTGTACAACGTATCATGGACATCAAACCAACTGAGCTACACCAACGTGTACCTTTCTTCGTTGGTTCAAAGAATATGGTACGTAAAGTAGAAGAGTTTCTTGAGCTGAATCCAGACTAACCCTCTCGTTTCTTTCTCAACTTAATCTCATTAAAAAGCCAGCATCGAAATGCTGGCTTTTTTTGTTGTCTCGCTGGGTGATTAGCTAATTGGAATCCCTGTTCCGCTTACACCAGTCACCCGAAAGTATTTCTTTATTAGCTGTTAGATCAAGCTGATACAAATATACCCACGCTAATCCAAATATCGTCTCTATTTGCTCGCGACGATACTCGACAGGCACACCCTCTAGCCGATCGAGCGACTCCAAAACTTCGTCGTTAATCATATAGACCTCCCCTGCGACACTTTTCTTTCCAAAAATCATCGCGGGATAAGCATCTAGGTCAAAAAGAGCGTATTCCGCAGGAGTATCAAACCTACCTAGTAATTGACAGCCATTTAAATAATGGTGATTAGATTGGCCTTGCCTCAAGCTTCCATAAACAAAAACGAGATGCTTCATAAATCCTCCACACGCCATTCACACGCCATTCACACGATCACGATAATGAATGGCTGGTGTATTACCTAGGTGACTTCAAATAGTTTTATTCGAACTCAAATTGATAAAGGAGATCTACCGCACTGTCTAAACCAGAAACGGCTTCAACGTAGAGGTCCTGCATCAATCGATAACGAACGGTAAACTCACCAAGCGAGTTGAAGATACCCACACCATACTTAACCTGTAAGCCGGGAAGAATGTAACCGCTTACCGTTACTTGTGAATCCTCACCAGAACCTGCGGTATCCAGTTGCAAATCTTGTACACCAAAGGCTTCACCTATCTTCCCGACTACCTTACCGCTCTTCGCTAAGCTCAAACCAATTAAAGTGGTTGTCATAGAGCCACTCGACTCACCATCGATATCTTGCCCACGCAAGATGTAGGAAAGTGCATTTGCTTGCGGCATCGCAGGCTCCGAATAAATCTCAATAACAGGCTCTGTCGCCGGGCCAGTCACTCGAATACCCGCTGTCACATCATCTTGCGTATTGTCAGGGTTACGGATCGCATTGATCGCGACATAAGGCTGATCTGGTGGTCCATTCATCAAGATCTTACCTTCTTCGATCAACAAGTCTTGACCGAAGGATTGGTAGGTACCATTAACGATGTTGACCTCACCAGTAACAAACGGACCTTGGTCTTTTTGAGCGACATTCAGTTTACCGACCAATTCACCTTCTAGGCCGAAGGCAGACAACTTAAAGTCATCGCCAATAGAAATATTAATGTTCGTCACGACATCAAATGGAATAGTCGATTCGCCCTCCGGTTGCAGATCTTTATTCAAGATAACTTGATCGGAAGAAACGCCAACCGCAGAAGGTGGCAAGTCTTCAACCACAATACGTCCCCATGGCAGTGCAATATCACCAGTAATTGTTGCTAGCTCAGGAGTGACATCAATGGTCATATCAGGAACGACCTTGATCTTGACCATAGGTGGTACATCCACCATCAATTCATGCGCAAATACCCTAACGTTCGAATGCCATGCTTGAAGGTCTTGCCACTTTCCAGAACCTTCAATATCAAGATGTCCATCTGGCATTTCCACATTGGCATCCAGCTTTGCACTATAGCCATCAAAGTCGAGGTCAATACGGCCATCTTTCACATCAATCGGGGTTACGTCGCCTTTAACTTGAATGCCGTCCACTGAGAATTGACCGAATACTTGAGGATGCATCAAAGAGCCTTTCACCTGAAGGTCACTCGCAAGGTCCGCTTTCAACAAGCTGTATTCACCTAAAATAGGCTGCAAGAAATCCAAATGGAAAGTGGTCAACTTAATCGCAGCATCGACCATTTTATCTTGTGCAAGAATATCAGGCAGCGACACACTACCAGACAGATCACCGTTATCAGACACATCCAGTTTGAAGTCTGCATCGAGCTTGTTGTCTTTCAGTTGAGCGTTTAGGGCGACGCTCTCCCAACCGATTGTGATTGGTTCACCGACTTGCTGTACCGCCTGACCTTTTGGCATATCAAGGCTTAACGTGACTTCTGGCTGACCTTGTTCCGACCATTTTGCGTGAGCTTTAACATTCACTAAGCCTTGTAGTTCAGTCTCTTTAGGAACAAAGGCTTTAATCTGATCGAAGTCGAACTGATTAATTGCAATCTTGGCCTCACCCGATTTTCCTGCACGGATGTCTTCGTCCAGACACACACTCGAACCAGCTTGCTTCCAACAGTGAGCTTGAACATCAGCAAGCTGCTTGTCGACATCCGCCTTAATAGAGACAGGTTGATCAAGCACCCAAGGGCCTTGTTGAGTGGTGATTTTCACTCGGTCTAACGAGCCATCCCAAATAAGAGAAGGCTTTTGAATCAACTCACCAGAAATCGCTAAACTTGTCGATACGATGTCGGATATGACATCTAACGTCACAGTGTGCTTTTTCTCACCGCCACTGACCGTCAAGTCGATGCTTTCTACGTTTTGTTCTTGATAGCTCAAGTTCTTGGCTTTCAACACCAGGTCGGCTTGCGCTTCAGGTAATGGCAATAGAACCACTGAACCATTAAGAGATAGCGACTCCAGTGTTGCTTCGCTATTCCAATCCACCTTATTAACGTTCAGTGCTAGATCGACCTTGGGCTCTTGAGTCGGGCCACTAAGTTGGATGTTACCAATCACTTGTCCTTTTAAGTCTGGAACACTTTTCACAAGCTCAGGGAAGTAGATATCAACGCCCATATCCCATTGCTTATCGAGTTGTCCCTGTGCCTTAATCGAATTCACACCGTGAGCTAAGCTCAAGCCACTGGTTTTCAGTTTAGGCTCACCACTTGCGCTTCGATCTGACGCCGACAGCTGGCCTTCAATATCCAGTGGGTAATCACGCAAGATACCCTCGATATCAAGCTTAGGTAGCTCAATCGCCCAGCCACCAGCCTCAGTCAATTCACCCGAGGTCATTAAGCTACCACTGATGTTTCCTTCCGCTTCAGGCCACTGTAGTCCAGGTTGAATATCTTTTAGGGATACATCGGCTTGCCAGTTAACAAGCTTTGCCCAGTTAGCTTTGACCGTACCGTTGAGCTCACCGCCCAAGGTGTTCAATTTCAGTCGCTCAAGCTCTATTTGTTCAGTGGTACCTTTACCCAGTAAGTCGATGGCTAGGGCTGGAATCTCCTTACCGTCCGCCTCACCTTTAAGCTGAACATTAAAGCCATCTAATGAACCGTCAGCTTTAAAGCGTTCAATTTCGGCTTGGTAATCGCTTTTACCGGTTAGCGGCCATTGCGCTTGCCCATCTTCTAGCAGTAAATCAAATGGCAATGTTGGCTCTAAAGGTTGTAGTTCTCCAGAGAGCTTGGCTTCTATCAAGTCAGAAAACTGCGAGTCGAGCTGTAGCTTGGCCACACTGCCTTGTGCTTTCAGTGATAACTTCTGACCAGCAAGGTCGGTTTCCTTCACCTGAGCGTCCAATGAAAGCTCTAATGGGTAACCATCTTTCAGCTCTACCTTAGTAGAAAGGTTCGCGCTTGCCTGTGGCATGTCGATCTCAAGAGTAGATACATCAACAGTGTTTTTTCCAGCTCTCGCTTCAAGCCCAAGGTGATTAACAACGATGGGCGTCTCTTGCTCTAAAGTGAAACGATTGAGATCAAATCGTTCTAGTACAACCTGTATTGGAATCCAAACCTCAGGCAGCTCTATCGCGGTTTTAACGGCAGGTTCAGGCTCTACGACTTCTGGTTTTGGCTCTTCAGCTGATTCAGCAAGTTTAACTTTTAGGTCATTGAACAAAGTTGGCGATACTGTCAGCCTTTCACCTTGCATACTCAAAGCCGTTGAGAACAAGCTCCATTCAACCTCATTACCCAAGATGTTCAGCTTAATATCAGATAAAGCGATGCGATTGATGGTGATTGGAAGTGGCGTTTTTACCGACTTAAGAGGTGGCGTTGGCTCAGTCTCTTCTGTAGAGGTAGGAGGAAGCTCCGTAAAAGCAAAATCTAGCCCCTGAATTGCAATGCGATCAACACACAACTTAGGATCGAGCAAACAACGAGGATTAATAGCCAATACCAGCTTTTCCACTTTGGTATCGATGTGGAGGCTATCATCTTTGAATTGAATATTATTGAGCGTAAAGCTCGGGAATAAAGCACCTTTTGTGCTCCCCACTTTAAGTTGTGGAAGAGCTTTTTCAGCACCCCACAACACAGTGTTTAAGCCAGAGTTTGTAAACAATACAAAACCTAACAGGGCTATTAACAACAGCAAAATCGACGTCAGTGAAATCGACGTCCATTTTATGCACTTGCCCATCACTTTGATCATAACTCTGGTCCTAAACTAAAGTGCAATTGGAACTCATCACCTTTCTTGGCATCTAGACCCCACGCAAAGTCGAGACTGACTGGTCCAACAGGCGACGCCCAGCGTACACCAACGCCAGTACCATGTTTCCACTCTGGTTTATCGTTGAACGCATCACCAATATCGTAGAAGGCTGCGCCCCACCAATTTCCAACGAGACGGTATTGATATTCAACCGAGCTGGTTGCGATGAACTTTGCACCAGTTAATGCATTACTTTCATCACGAGGAGAAATCGATTCGTAGCCGTAACCGCGGATACTGTTGTCACCACCGGCGAAGAATCTTAGTGAGGGAGACAGTTTCTCAAATTCATCAGCAAAGTTACCACCAAACTGCAGACGCGTTAGGCCACGGTGGTTGTTACCGATACTTCTGATCCAAGCCGTCTGTCCTTGAAAGCGTACCACTTTGGTTTCTGACAGTAAGGTGTCATCAGCGGCCTCAACCATAATGGTTTGTTTATCGCCCCACATAGGCATCGAACCACCACGCGTTCGAGTTCGTGAGAAAGAGATACCCGGCAATACGAATTGCGCTAAATCATCCTGTAAACCTTGCTCATAGTTTTCAACCAAGTATCGAATGAAGACGGTACGTTGCCAACCATTATCAAGACGCCAATATCTCTCGAGTGCTAAGTTCGACTCCAAACTCTTGGTATCACGATTATCTAGGTTCTTCATCCCATACTTAATTTGGTAATAGTCGTTAAGCACATCATCTAATGGAATTTTATAAGTCGCAGTAATCGTCTGCTCAGGTTTGGATATCGACAAACTACTATTAAAGCTATGACCAAGTTCGTTAACCCAAGGTTTCTTCCATTTGAGCGTACCTTTAACACCAAGGTCAGTAGAAACACCAATACCCGTTTCAATCTGGTTACGAGCTTGAGGAGCAAGGCTAACCTTCATCGGAATTTCTCTGCCTTCACCTAACTGGCTTAAATCAGGCTCAACAAAAACCGAAGAGAACCAATCCGTATTGGACAAGTTTTGGTTGTACTCACCTACTTTAGTAATCGAATAAGGTTCACCATCTTCAAAGGTCTTGAGAGATTGAACCTTATCATCCTCAATTTGGCTTCCAGTCACTGTAGTTTTGCCGAAGTGATAACGAATACCACTGTTGTAATGAAGGCGGACATAAGCACGATTCAGTTCAGGCGCAACCTCTAGCTTACTAACCTCATATGTACCATCGAAGTAACCTTTAGCTAGACCGAGATTACGTATCGAAGACTTCAAAGAATCGTAATTACCATGATTCAAAATCATGCCTTTAGAGAGCTTACTCTTAGCAATTAAGGCTAAAAAGTCTGGATCATCTTTGGCTTCACCGCTCAGTACGATGTCTGATTCATAGATACGAACAGGCTCTCCCTGCTCAACCGTCACCGTGAGCTCAGTTTCATCTTCAGAGTGGGAAAAAGTAATGGTGGGTTGGTAATAACCTAACGCATTGAGGGCTTCTTTAATCATAGACTCCAAACGAGACTGGAATCTTAGTGATATCGCATACTCTTCTTCAGGCACTGCACTCAGATAAGCATCTACGTTATCTTCAAGCGCTCCATCAAGCCCTTTAATTTCAAGGGAAACGTCAGCAAAAGCGAGCGTCGATGACAATAGAGTGCCAATCAGAACTGGTAAAGTTTTTCTTATCATGCTTAATTGGTGAAGAAGTTATCAATACGTTAATAATCAAAAAGAAATAATACCGCTAAAAAGGCATTGAGTCTGTAAGTAATCCTGCAATAACACGGTCTAATTTAAAGACTTATTTAATATGAACCAAGCGTTAATACGCCCACAGTTCACAAAAGCCAACGTGGTCAACGTATGCGAAAAGGAATATGACATGCTAAACAAACAACAACTGGTTTCCGCAGCCACCGCATTACCGGGAAATGCTGCTCCAATTCAAATCACTGAGCGCCATTACGTTAATCAAACTGACTTGCTAGCAGCCCCTATGGGCTCCCAACAAGAAGTGTTGTTAGGCATGGGATGTTTCTGGGGAGCTGAACGTCTGTTTTGGCAATTAGACGGTGTGGTCTCTACATCAGTGGGCTACGCTGGCGGTTACACAGTGAACCCAACCTATGAACAAGTGTGTACCGGACAAACTGGCCATACAGAAGTCGTTCGTGTCATTTTTGATAGCGAGCAAACTTCTCTAGCACAAATACTTGAGACCTTCTGGGAGCGCCATGACCCAACTCAGGGCATGCGCCAAGGTAATGATTTAGGCACACAATACCGCTCTGCTATCTACACCTTTAGTGAAGAACAACAGACCATTGCTGAACAGTCTCGACAAAATTATCAAAGAGCGATTACAGCCTCTTTAGGCAATGAGATTACGACAGAAGTTCTACCTGCTGGGAAATATTTTTTCGCGGAAACCTATCACCAACAGTACTTAGCTAAGAACCCTAATGGTTACTGTGGGTTAGGCGGAACAGGTGTTTGTTTCCCTCCGCAATAACGCATAGCGAGAGACGAAATTCAGAATAATCAAAACTAAAAAAGGGCTTTCGTTAGGAAGCCCTTTTTACGTTTAATCGTTCAAGGTGAGAGCGATTTACAAAAAGCAATTACACCGGAAGCGCTGCTATTGTGCCGTTCACTTCTTTAAAAATGGTGAGCTTTTGTTTATCTGAAACTTCAGGAAGCAGCACTTTGCCATGGTCGAAGCGAAACTCTCCAACACCCTCAATAGCAAACTGGCCTTTGAATAGGACTTTAACGAAACGCGCCACCTGATGTGGGCGGTAAGTAGAAAATTTTCTTAACATATTACAGCCTCAATTCCATTTGAGTACTACAGCCACGTACCTGAACACAGGCGAGTTCAAAGCACATTTAATCGCTAATTCCTTTAGCAAACAGCAAGATAATCTGTTGTTTATCTTGATATTGTTGCATTATACCTTTTGGTAACAAGCCTGCAACTTATTTCTACATCGTACGATAAAAAGTTAAAGAGGCATTTTTCAGATTTCATATTATACTTCCAATGCAAACCAACAAGCGGAACAAAAATATAATGAAAAACAAAACTCTACTGGCTTTATTAGCCGCAGCCTCTCCACTCTTCGCCAATGCTCACAACTTATCTGTAGGTTCAACTCTGCCTGCCGTTGATGTTAGCAACTATGGTGAAATCGTTCTAAAAGACGGAGCTACAGAATATCAAGCTTGGGCAACCAAGGATCTTCTGGGAAAAGTTCGTGTCGTTCAAGCTATCGCAGGCCGCAGCAGCTCTAAAGAGCTTAATGCACCACTGATGGCAGCTATCACAGCATCGAAGTTTTCAGAAGACAGTTACCAAACCACGACCATTATCAACCAAGATGATGCAATTTGGGGCACAGGCTCTTTTGTAAAATCATCAGCTGAAAGCAGCAAAGAAGAATTTCCATGGTCTTCTATGGTTCTTGATGAAAGTGGCGCCGTTGCCTCATCATGGGCTCTAAAAGAAGAGAGCTCAGCGATTATCGTGCAAGACAAACAAGGTAAGATCTTGTTTGTAAAGGAAGGCGCACTTAACGAATCAGAGGTAACGCAAGTTATTGAATTGATTAAAGCCAGCCTTTAATCAGATATTCGCGTCTTTTTAGAGACCTTATCAAAGGATATTGTTATATTGTAACAGTATCCTTTTTTAATTCTGTGGTTAATCATCCTCATGTGGCAAAACACACCCAACAATGTGAAACGCAAAACAAGCTTCTTGCTCGGGCTGATGCTCTTGCTAAGCGTGTTAGCCGCAACACATATGGTGGATATTGACCCGGATCACCACACTTCGCATCACTGTGAGCTGTTTTCCATAAATCAGTTCATTACTGCGCACTCGCTACCACAAGTTCCAGAGTTTCATTCAGAGTTTACTGCCGTCATCACAGAGTCAGTAGCCTCACTGCAGCGCCACTATTTCGCCTATCTAGCGCGCTCTCCTCCTGTCAAAATTACTTAATTACCACTACTTTTTAATTAACCTTTATTCAGGAAAAAAACATGAAACCTTCTATTTTAGCCGTTGTTATCGGCATGACTGTCTCTACTAATGTTCTAGCTAACGAAGAATTCCGCTCTCACAGTGCACACGTGCATGGTCAGGTTGAAGTAAACATTGCTCAAGACGGGCAAGAACTCCTTGTTGAAGTAACAGCACCAGGTGCAGATGTAGTTGGCTTTGAGCACGCTCCAGAAACAGCAGAGCAAAAGAAAGTGTTTGAACAAGCTATCGCACAACTGAACAAGCCAGACGAGCTATTTAGCTTTAACAATGCGAGCTGTACTCTGAAATTTAAATCCGTGACTAACACGCTAGAAGGCGATCATGATGATCATGAAGGCCATGACCACGCTGAACACGGTCATGATGACCACGAAGGCCATGACCACGCTGAACACGATCATGACGACCACAAAGACCATGACCACGCTGAGCACGATCATGATGACCACAAAGACCATGACCACGCTAAACATGATCATGATGACCACAAAGACCATGACCACGCTAAACATGATCATGATGACCACAAAGACCATGACCACGCTGAACACGATCATGATGACCACGAAGGTCACGACCACCACGACCATGAAGGCCATGACCACTCTGAAGGTGGCCACGGTGAGTTTACTGTTGAGTACCACTACCAATGTTCAGATGTAGCTAAGCTAGACACAGTTAGCACTCAGTGGTTCTCGAAGTTCAGCAACACCGAAAAAATGACGGTGAACCTACTAACAGATACCGCTCAAGTACAAGAAGTACTTAACGCAGAGCGTATTAGCTTTCGATTCTAATCACTCCTAGATCGGATTAAACGTAAAATAAACAGCCAAGTAAGTGCCTACTTACTTGGCTGTTCAAATCGGTGTGCTATGGGAATTTATGTCACTAACTGCTGTCCAGTAGATACACCGCTTTAATTATTGGAGCTAGCATGTCTTTTGACAGTTCATCACTTGTGGTCAAACTCGAAAATATCAGCTTTCGTTGGAAACCAGAACTACCCCCAACTCTAGAGATCCCTTCTCTGCATATCCAAGCCCAAGAACACCTATTCATAAAAGGGCCAAGTGGCTGTGGCAAGTCAACACTGTTAGGTTTATTGACTGGCATAAACCAAGCAGAGCAAGGCGAAGTCTCTATTCTAGGTCAAGATTTGACTCAGCTAACACCTCGCCAAAGAGACACATTTAGAGCCGATCATATTGGTTATATTTTCCAACAATTTAACCTTCTTCCTTATTTATCAGTGATCGATAACGTCACGCTTCCTTGCCAATTTTCAAAAACACGTAAGCAACAAGTCACTGATAGCAAAAACAGTTTGCAAGAAACAGCCCAAGAACTACTGCTCCGATTGAAGCTCCCTCAAGCTTTAATGGATAAGCCAGTGACTGAACTCAGTATTGGCCAGCAACAGCGTGTTGCCGCTGCCCGTGCTCTTATGGGGCAACCTAAAGTCATCATTGCAGATGAACCTACCTCGGCACTCGATCATGACAACCGAGAAGCTTTTATCGAGCTATTGCTAGAGCAAGCCAATCAAGCAGGCTCAACCCTAATCTTTGTCAGCCATGATCCAACACTCGAAAAACTGTTCACTCGAACCATAGATCTAAAAACCGTTAACCAAGCTAAGGTTGTCGTATGAAAGTAATTACTCACTTAGCCCTAAAAAGCGTTCTCAATCGTAAGGCCACGGCTATTCTCACCATTCTTACTGTGGCAGTGTCAGTTATTCTATTACTCGGTGTAGAACGTGTGAGAACCGAAGCCAAGAGCAGCTTTGCCAATACCATTTCAGGCACTGACCTTATCGTTGGTGGCCGCTCAGGTCAGGTAAACCTTCTGCTCTACTCTGTATTTAGAATCGGCAATGCGACCAACAATATCGACTGGAAAAGCTATCAAGAATTTAGCCAACACAAAGCCGTAAAGTGGGCTATCCCTATTTCATTGGGTGATTCTCACAAAGGCTTCCGTGTGATGGGTACTAACCATAGCTACTTTGAAAACTACCGCTATGGAAGTAAGCAACCACTTACTTTCCAGCAAGGTAAAGAGTTTAATGAGCTATTTGATGTAGTGATTGGTGCCGATGTCGCGAAAAAGTTAGATTACAAGATTGGTGATCAAATCATTCTTGCACACGGTATCAGTGATGTGGCGTTCAGCCGACACGATAACCTACCCTTCAAGATTGTCGGAATACTCGCACCAACAGGAACGCCAGTAGACAAAACTGTGCATGTATCGTTAGAAGCGATCGAAGCGATTCACGTTGGTTGGGAGTCGGGTGCCAATCTAGGGCATACCCCAGATGCCGAAACCTTGAAAACCTACGATTTCCAACCTCAGCAAATCACAGCAATGATGCTTGGACTGAAATCGAAGATTCAAACCTTTGCACTGCAACGAGAGATCAATAATTATCGCCAAGAGCCGTTGAGCGCAATCATGCCTGGTATTGCTCTGCATGAATTATGGGGCATGATGTCTGTAGCAGAGCAAGCACTGTTAATTGTATCAGGGTTTGTTGTTGTGGCCGGTTTACTGGGGATGCTCAGCAGCCTACTGACTAGCTTACAAGAGCGACGTCGAGAGATGGCTATTTTGCGTGCGATGGGCGCAAGGCCTCGCCATGTGTTTGGTCTATTGATTAGTGAAGCCAGTGCCCTGACCTTCTTAGGTATCACATTGGGCGTTGCAGTGTTGTTCGCTCTGATCGCAGTTGTTGCTCCTATTGTGCAACAAAGTTATGGTATCAACATATCGATATCCGCAATCACACCGCATGAATGGAAACTGCTTATGTTGGTACAAGTTGCCGGAATCATTATCGGCTTTATTCCCGCTTTCAGGGCTTACCGTCAGTCATTGTCTGATGGCATGACAATTCGAATCTAAATAGGAAACTACGATGCAACGCAAATTCCTACTGATACTTGGGCTACTTATGTTCCCATTTATGAGTACAGCTCACGCTGAAACACCTCAGAATGAGGAATCAGTATTAACACTCGAATGGATTGATTTAATTCCAGAATCAGAACGTGCTCAACTCGATTCGTTTGGCATGCCAATGGTTGACCATAACAGCACGGAGAAGCCTCAACAGTCGACTCTAGGCGCAGTTCGTCCCGAGCTAAACGGCAGTAAGGTTAAGATTCCTGGCTTTGTGATTCCATTGGAAGGCGATGAGAATATGATCACTGAGTTTCTGTTAGTGCCGTACTTTGGTGCATGTATCCACGTGCCACCACCGCCACCAAACCAAATCATCTACGTTAAGTTTCCTAAGGGAGCGCCAATACAGCAATTGTGGGATGTTATCTATTTAGTAGGTACGCTGAAAACAGAATCTATCAGTCACGATCTAGCGCAAACGGGCTATCTGATTGAAGGGACTGCGATAGAAGAATACGACGACATGTAGTCGTTTGGAGGGTGGCTCAGCAATGAGCCGCCGTCACTGAATAAAAAATTATTCAATAACAGTTTAATAACGATATTGTTCCTCTAAATTACGCAATGTAATTAGATAAATAAGCTAGCACACCCACATAAGTCGCGAGTAATAAACCTATACCAAGCTGCTTTTTCAGCTTGTTATCATTGACTTGATTCATAACTCCTCCTTGATAATTACAACAAATTTAACATTTTATTATCATTATCAAAAGTAAAATTTTGTTGAAGTCTTCAACTCTGCACGCAAAATCTAGCCACTAATCAGATAAAGAGTTACATTTTAGACAGTTAAGTCGTTTCCTAACGGTACTCTTATGTCAGAAACCAAACAGCCAGTGATCATTGAGCATGCTAGCGATACACAGCATAAGCATGAGAAAAAACCTCATATTGCCGATAGTGCTAGTCGAATGCTGCACATTGCCCAAAGCTTCGGTTTAGACTCCTTAATTAGCCACAGTGAAAAAGCGAACGATAAAGCCGCCAGCACACTGATTGAGCGAGCGCTATTACGAGAGAAAAAACGTAAGGAGCTGCGCCAAAAGAACTTAGAGCAGATCCTGAAACTGGCACACTCTTCATGTAAAGATGAAGCCGCTGGCGACCCAGATCAGGACTGGTTATATCGCTTTTTCGATATGGCACAAGAGATCCACAATACGTCGATGCAAAGGCTCTGGGCCCAGGTACTGAAAAGAGAGGTCACCAACCCAGGTTCAACCTCGATGAAGGCGCTACAAATCCTAAAAGATATGACACCAAAGGAAGCACTAACCTTACAAAGAGCTGCTTCACTGGGTTGTAGCTTTGGTAGCGACAACAGTAAAAAGCTATTGCTTGGTTTTAAGTCTCACGCAGGGCTGTTTAGTTTTGGTAAAAGAGGCACCACCAACACCATTAACCTTGGTGGGCATAACCTTCCCTACTCTAGCCTTCTCCACCTGATTGAACTTGGCATCATCCTAGGTACAGAGTTAGAGTCTGGAGAGATCGACTTCGACCCGGCATTACATCTAACGTATCAAGGTAAGAGCATGTCACTGGCGCCGCTATCAAAAGGCGTTAAGTTGGTGTACTACCGATTCAGCCCTACTGGCAATGAGCTATGTGCGCTACTAGGCAATAAACCTAACATGCATTATTACGACCAATTGATTGCCCTATTGAGCCTGAAATTCACGGTACAAACCGAAGTGAAAAGCAGTGTGAATTACACCGTCTAGATAATAGAGCCTAGGAAGTAGACGGTGTAAAAATTGAAAAGCATAGAGAAGAATGAAGATAATCTAGAGGATAGGTTTCTTGTCTCGGTAGAGTGAGGCTGCGCTGCTTTTAGCGAACATGCATGAGCACAGCCTTAGTCATACCAGCGGCCTCAATTAGCTAAAATGTTACGCTTCTCTAACGCATCAATGCACAGCTCGACCAATTCATCGATCGTCTTCTCTCCTGCAGGTAGATCGATCTCAGGGTTCTGTGGCGCTTCGTAAGTCGAACTGATTCCGGTGAAATTAGGAATCTCTCCAGCACGTGCTTTCTTATACAAACCTTTAGGGTCACGCTGCTCGCAAACCTCTAATGGCGTATTCACAAACACTTCAAGAAACTCTCCTTCAGGCAGTAAGTCGCGTACTAGTTGTCTTTCCGCTTGGTGAGGAGAGATAAATGCAGACAATACAATCAAACCAGCATCGGCCATCAATTTAGCTAACTCACCGATGCGACGAATATTCTCTCGGCGGTCTTGTTCAGAAAAGCCAAGGTCACTACACAAACCATGACGAACATTGTCACCATCCAGCAAATAGGTATGGTAACCAAGTTGCGCCAAACGATTCTCTAGCGCACCTGCCACTGTCGACTTACCAGAACCAGACAGCCCAGTGAACCAAAGCACAGCAGGCTTTTGTGATTTCAGATCCGCGCGGAATCCTTTATCAATCGAGTGTTGATGCCACACAACATTCTCATCTTTGTGTTTGAGTACTGCGGTCATAAATAGTCCTTTAAATAAACAGCATTAAAATGGGAAAAAGTAAGGAATTAGGGTCAGTACCAAGCCCGAGTAAACAATCGAGATTGGGATACCGATGCGCAGATAATCTGTGAGATGATAATTACCCACGCTATAAACAAGTAAGTTGGTCTGGTAGCCGTATGGCGAAATGAAGCTGGCACTCGCACCAAACAATACCGCCATGATGAATGGCATTGGGTCAACGCCATAGCCTACCGCCATACTGTAGCCAATCGGGAACGAGAGTGCCGCTGCAGCGTTATTGGTAACTAACTCTGTCAAAATCAGAGTCATCAGATAAGTCGCGACCAAGGCACCAAATACGCCCCAGCCATTAAATGCTTCAATGAACATCTGCCCCATTCGTTCAGACAAACCCGATGAAATCATCAGCTGAGCAATAGAGAGCGCAGAGCCCACAATCACAACGATATCAACAGGAAAGCGGCGGCGAAGCTCACTCAGCTGCACGATACCAAATGCCACCAGCAATAATAAAAAACCAGCTAAGCCTTTAATTATCGGCACCATATCAAGCAGTGCTAAACCAATCACGCTGGTGAAACCGAGTAGTACAAGCGCCGATTTATCTGCATCAAGCTTGGCACTTGAATCCAAATCATTCATCAACACAAATTCTTTGTTGTGTTGTTGTCGCTGCTCTTCAAAGCGTTTGCCAGGTACTAGAATCAAGGTGTCGCCTGCCGTCAGCGTTATGTTACCTAAGCCACCTTCAAGGCGTTCATGACCGCGACGAATCGCCACCACCACAGCATCAAAACGGTCTCGGAACTGGCTGGTTTTCAATGTTTTATTACAGAAGCTTGCCGATGAGCTCACCACTACTTCAACAAAGCTCTGGCCATTGAGGTGATGCTGACCAAACAGAGTTAACCCTTGGATTTCTTGCAGCGTCGCGACACTCTCCACATCACCACAAAACAGCAGTCGATCACGAGCCTGCAATACAAAATCAGGGTCAATCGAGGCTGTGGTTTTACCGTCACGAATCACTTCCGCTAAGAACAACTTTCGCAGTGCTCTTAGGTTATTCTCACTCACACTGCGACCAACCAACGGAGAGCCAGGCTCTACTCTAGCTTCTAAGAAGTAAGGCAGATCATCTTGCGATCCATCATCGTAGCTTGGTAGGAAGTAACTTAAAGGAATAAGGATCAACACCCCACCCGCTAATACCGCTAAACCGATCAAAGTTGGTGTGAAAAAGTTTAGACTTGGCAATCCTGCATCTTCAACAAAGCTATTGATGATCAAATTGGTTGAGGTGCCGATCAATGTCAGTGTTCCACCAAGAATAGCGGCGTATGACAATGGAATAAGGAGTTTAGATGGCGCGTGTTGTTGATTACGTTTGATCGCACCGATCAAAGAAACCACCACTGCCGTGTTATTGGTAAAAGAGGAAAGCAAGGCTGTGGAAATACCCAACTTTGCCACCACTGTGCCTAGCCTACCTTCAGAGATATTACGGCTAACCCAGCTGATCAAGCGAGTTTTCTCCAACGCACTCGATGCGAGGATCAAAAGAATTAACGTCAGTAACGAAGAGTTAGTGAAGTTATTGGCTATGCTCGATAGGTCGATCATACCGCCCATAAAAGCAATGAACGCCGCGCCAGCAAAGATAAAGCTTGGCTTAATACGGGTAACGAGCAGGCAAGTAATGATGCCGAGCAAAATCGCTAATACAAATCCTTGTTGCCACATATACCCGTCCTTTATGGCGGAAACGATCAGTTTCCGCCTGATTCAATAAGCTGTTACTCAGTCGTTTATGACTTCAGTAGTTGGCTTAAATCTTTGGCATCCCAATGCGGGAAGTGCTTGCGAACCAATGCATTAAACTCAAGTTCAAATGCAGAGAAGTTACCGACTTGCTGTTCAACAGAGTCCAAACGGTCTCGAATCAAACCCGCGCCAACTGTCACGTTGGTTAGACGGTCAATAACGATGAAGCCACCGGTATCGGCACTTTCACGGTATTTATCCAGCGCGACTGTCTCGTTCAGTGACCACTCACACAAGCCAATACCATTCAGTGGTAACTCTTCAACCTCATGCGTCGACAGGTTGTTGATGTCGTATTGGTGACGAACCGTTTCAACCTGACCAACAGTCTTCTTACCGGCGATCTTGATATCGTAAGCTTTGCCCGGTTGCAGTGGCTGCTCTGTCATCCACACGATGTCTGCCAATACGTGGTTAGTTGATTCAATCTGAGCGTTTTCCAACACTATCAAATCACCACGACTGATATCGATTTCATCTTCAAGGGTCAGCGTTACCGCCAAGCCCGCCTGGGCAGATTCCAAATCACCATCAAAGGTCACGATGCGAGCAACTTTAGAAGTTTTACCTGATGGCAAAGCCTTGATTTCATCACCAATATTGACACGACCAGAAGCGACTGTGCCGGCAAAGCCACGGAAATCTAAGTTTGGGCGATTCACATACTGCACTGGGAAACGGAATTCACCCGCAGAACGCTTTTGATCAATGTCGACGTTCTCTAACACTTCTAGTAGAGATGGGCCTTCGAACCATGCTAGCTCTTTACTTGGTGCCGCAACGTTGATGCCTTCAAGCGCCGAAACCGGCAAGATCTGAATGTTAGTTTCACCTTCTAGGTTTTCAGCAAACTCTAGGTATTCATCGCGAATCTCTTCAAAACGATCTTGTGAATAATCCACGAGATCCATCTTATTGACTGCAACGATGAAATGCTTCAAACCAAGCAAGTTAGAAATAAACGAGTGGCGACGCGTTTGATCCAGAACGCCCTTACGAGCATCAATCAAGATCACCGCCAGATCACAAGTTGAAGCGCCTGTAGCCATGTTACGCGTGTACTGCTCATGCCCTGGGGTATCAGCAATAATGAATTTACGTTTTTGGGTCGAGAAGTAGCGGTAAGCAACATCAATGGTGATGCCTTGCTCACGCTCAGCCTGCAGGCCATCAACAAGCAGAGCTAAATCAGGCTTCTCACCTGTGGTACCCACTCGTTGGCTATCCGAGTGAACCGCTGCTAGCTGATCTTCATAAATCTGTTTTGTATCATGGAGTAAACGACCGATTAATGTACTTTTACCGTCGTCTACCGAGCCACAAGTTAAGAATCTAAGCATAGATTTATGCTGATGCTGACTCAGATAACCTTCAATCCCTAGTTCAGCCAATTCGGCTTCTACTGCACTATTCATTTTTCTTTCCTTAGATTCTTAGAAATAACCTTGGCGCTTTTTCAGCTCCATTGAGCCCGACTGATCATGGTCAATCGCTCGACCTTGACGCTCACTGGACGTCGCCACCAGCATCTCTTCAATAATGCCTGTTAGCGTATTCGCCTCAGATTCAACCGCTCCGGTTAGTGGGTAACAGCCTAAAGTACGAAAACGAACGCTTTTCTCTTCAATCACTTCACCTTCTTGCAGCTCCATACGGTCATCATCAACCATGATCAGCATGCCATCACGCTCAACCACCGGGCGTTTATCTGAAAGGTAAAGTGGAACAATATCGATGCTCTCTAGATAGATGTATTGCCAGATATCTAGCTCAGTCCAATTTGATAAAGGGAACACGCGAATGCTCTCGCCCTTATTAACTTGACCGTTATAGGTATGCCACAGCTCTGGACGCTGGTTCTTTGGATCCCACGTGTGGTTCTTATCGCGGAAAGAATAAACACGCTCTTTCGCGCGAGATTTTTCTTCATCACGACGAGCACCACCAAAGGCAGCATCGAACCCATACTTGTTTAACGCCTGCTTGAGACCCTGAGTTTTCATGATGTCGGTATGCTTAGAAGAACCATGCACAAATGGGCTACATCCCATTGCTAGACCTTCAGGGTTCTTATGTACCAAAAGGTCAAAACCGTACTTTTCTGCAGTGCGGTCACGGAACTCAATCATCTCGCGGAATTTCCAGTCCGTATCAACGTGTAACAAAGGGAATGGAATCTTACCTGGGTAAAACGCTTTGCGAGCTAAATGAAGCATCACAGAAGAATCTTTACCGATGGAGTACATCATTACTGGGTTATCAAACTCAGCCGCCACTTCACGGATAATATGAATACTTTCCGCTTCTAGCTGTTTTAGGTGGGTTAAACGTTCTTGGTCCATTTCAGTGCTTCCTTTAAGGCTCGCGTTACGAGCAATTCATTACTTGGTCTCACCAAGCAAGGGATTTAGCTCATCCACTTAGTGAATGGGAGTATTGGCACTAGAAGAAAACAGAAGCTTCGATTGAGCTATCCTTGCTATTCATCTGCCTGATACGTCCTTGATATAGGCATTATGACGAGCCGCTCATATTACTGGAAATTCTAAAATTTCATTTTTTATTCGAAAAACTGATAAGGAGTGTAATAAATAGATAAGCAAGTGAAATGAATGAACTAATCTTATCGATACCATTTGTACATAGATTGACCAGGTTTGGGAGACATCTTGCAGAACACCATAAAGTAATCGATCTAAGTCACGAATTCACATTCGTTGTAATCATTGTTTCATTCTGTTTTGTTACATTACGCAACGAATTTTCTACCATCCACTTTGGAGCTACAAAATGAAAGTTGCAATGAAACCTTTATCATTGGCTGTACTTGCGGGTCTTGGTCTGACACTCGCAGGCTGCACAACAACACCAGATACCGATGAAGTGATTAAACTACGTGTCGTAGAGACGACTGACATCCATACTAACCTAATGGATTACGACTACTACAAAGACAAGCCATCACAAAAAATTGGCTTAGCACGTACTGCAACTCTCGTAAAAGAAGCTCAAAACGAAGTAACAAACAGCGTATTAGTTGATAACGGTGACCTACTGCAAGGTAGCCCAATGGGTGACTACATGGCAGACAAAGGCATCGTTGCCGGTGAAGTTCACCCTGCTTACAAAGCAATGAACCAGCTAAGCTATGATGCAGCGAACATCGGTAACCACGAGTTCAACTACGGCCTAGAGTTCTTAGAAGAGTCTATCAACGACGCTGATTTCCCATACATCAGTGCTAACGTTTACGATGCTGAAACAAAAGAGCACTACTTCACGCCTTACATCATCAAGACACATACATTCGCAGATACAGCAGGCGTAGAACACGAGATCAAAGTAGGTTACATCGGCTTTGTTCCACCACAAATCATGACGTGGGATAAGAAGAACCTTGAAGGTAAAGTGATCGCTCGCGACATCGTTGAGACAGCAAACGAACTAGTACCTCAAATGAAAGCTGAAGGCGCAGACGTTATCGTTGCGATCCCTCACTCTGGCGTATCTCAAGACCCATACAAAGCAGGCGAAGAGAACTCGACGCTTTACCTATCTGAAGTAGAAGGTATCGATGCGATCGCATTTGGTCACTCTCACGCCGTATTCCCAGGTAAAGGCTTCGACAACATCCAAGGCGTTGACAACGAAAACGGCACCATGAACGGTGTTGCGGCGGTAATGCCTGGTCGTTGGGGTAGCCACGTAGGTGTTATGGACCTAACACTGGCGCAAAAAGACGGTAAGTGGCAAGTAGTTAAAGGCCAATCTGAAGCTCGCCCTATCTACGACAAGATTGAGAAGAAATCACTGGCTGCCGCGGATGAAGGCATCGTAACTGCACTAGAAAAAGACCACCAAGGTACTCGTGATTTTGTGAACCAGCCAATTGGTAAAGCAGATGACGTGATGTACAGCTTCCTATCGCTAGTACAAGACGATCCAACAGTACAGATCGTTAACCTTGCACAAAAAGATTACGTTGAGCAATTCATCCAAGGCGACCCTGATCTAGACGGTACACCAGTACTTTCTGCAGCGGCACCATTCAAAGCGGGCGGCCGTAAGAATGACCCAGCAAACTTCACTGAAGTTGAATCTGGTCAACTAACATTCCGTAACGCGGCTGACTTGTACCTTTACCCGAACACGCTAGTAGCGATGAAGGTAACGGGTCATGAAGTAAAAGAGTGGCTTGAGTGTTCTGCTGGTCAATTTAACCAAATCGATGTGAATTCAACAGCACCACAACAGCTGATTGAATGGGATAACTTCCGTACTTACAACTTCGATGTTATCGACGGTGTGGATTACCAAATCGACGTAACTCAGCCTGCAAAATACGATGCAAACTGTAAAGTGGTTAACCCTGATTCTCAGCGTATTGTTGGCCTAACTTACCAAGGTAAGCCAATCGACATGAAGCAAGACTTCCTGATCGCAACCAACAACTACCGTGCTTACAGCGCTAAGTTCCCAGGTACAGGTCAAGAGTTCATCGCATTTGATGCACCAGATGAAAACCGTACGGTACTGGCGAACTACATCTCTCGCGTAAGCAAAGAACAAGGTCAAGTGAGCCCAACCGCTGACAACAACTGGTCATTCGCACCAATCAAAACGGATAAGAAACTAGATATCCGCTTTGAAACGTCACCAAGTGAGAAAGCTGCTCAGTTCATCAAAGATAAAGGTCAATACCCGATGAAACGCGTGGCGACTGATGATGTTGGCTTTGGTGTTTACCAAATCGACCTAACTAAATAGACTACTCAAGTAATCGATAGTTAACCTTCTAAAGGCTGAGTCTCACGACTCAGCCTTTTTTCGTTTTCAAAACAACTTAAGCAATTGAATAACAAATAGATTATTTCTTAATTTCAAATAATTCGTCACTCTCAAACTGCTTTTAAAATCACAACCTCTTATCGCACTCCCTCATCAAAACATCATTACGTTTATACCTAGTGGTACTCAAGCAGACTAAAAAAGCTGCAATTCGCTGTAAGTTTTTCTCAGCTCCTCGTGTCTATTTAATTTACTACACTCAATGAATGGTCAAAAACCATTCATCTATAGGATAAATAGGGACATTTGATGAGTACCACCGAGAGCATTCAAGCATGGTTACATTCAGGAGAAGAGTCGCTGCTATGGCTAATGCTTGGCATCATCGCGCTTTCTTACCTGCTTGAAGACCTAGCGATTGTGACTGCTGCAGGTTTAGCGACTCAAGCACTCATCCCACCTCAATACGCACTGCTTACGATTTTCATCGGCATTGCTACTGGTGATCTTGGCCTCTATTACCTCGGGAAGTCAGGGCGTTACTTTCGAGGAGTTCGTTATAAGGCGCTAACCAACCGACACTTTCGCGTACTTCGTACCAAATTACGTAAAAACGCATTCAGTAGTCTTTTTGTGATTCGCTTTATTCCCGGACTGCGCACGGTTGGTTTTACCTTGAGTGGATTTTTCGCTATCCCGCTTCCAACTTTCTTACTGGCTGTAATCAGTGCTACCGCGTTATGGACCGGCGTTGTCTTCTCTGCCATCTACTATTTAGGGACATCAGCGTGGCTGCAAGCCTCTGAATATCAATGGATCGTCATCCCTTGTGCCATCACTTTGCTGCTTGTCGGTAATCGATTAATGAATAAAACCTACTCTAGAGGATTATCATGAGTTCACCGAAAGATATTCGCGTTATTCCCGCACATCAAATCAATGCAGGCATGCCGCTGCTTGAAAAAGATACTGTGCGCAGTGTCTCTCCTTATGAGTTTCTTCCGACTTGGTTTTTCTATACGCCTGTAGTGATTCAAAGTCTGATGCAAGGGCTACGGCATTTTGACTGGGCGCTACCACTCATTGCCAACCCGAGCATCAAACTCAGCGGCATGGTCGGCGAATCGAAACACGAGATACTGAGCCTTGCCGGATCGTCGAGCAAGCGTTGGATCTCTCCATTTATCACTTTAACCAAAACCGATCTCAGCAGTAAGAAGCAAGCTGAAGATGCACGTACAGCACTAGTACAAACGGATCTTAATTTCCCTATCGTGGCCAAACCAGATCTTGGCTGTCGCGGAGTTGGAGTGAAGCTGATCAACAGCCAAGATCAACTTGAGCAATATATTGAATCCTTCCCAAATCACGCTCGTTTTCTACTGCAAGAAAAAGCGCCATACCAGGCTGAAGCGGGCGTGTTTTATGTTCGTTATCCGAATAAAAAACAAGGTGAGATCATCTCGATCACCCTCAAATATGCACCAATGGTCACTGGCGATGGCACTTCAACACTCAAGCAATTAATAGAAAATAACCCACGAGCCGGACAGCTCAGTCACCTGTATCTGCCGAGGCATGAAGACAAATTAGAACAAGTACTTGATGAAGGTGAAGAGTTCCAACTCGCCTTTGCTGGCAGCCATAGCCGAGGGTCTATCTTTCGAGACGGTAATCAATATATCACGCAGGCTTTAACCGAACGTTTAGATGAAATATTCGACGACTTCGACGGTTTTCATTTTGGTCGACTAGACGTCAAGTTCAAAGACATCCACAGCCTAATGCGAGGCGAAGATTTTACGATTCTTGAGGTCAATGGCGCGAGCAGCGAGGCCGGACATATCTGGGATCGTAATACACCGCTGCGAGAGATTTTTTCTACGCTACTTCAACAATACCGCATTCTTTTTGACATAGGTGCTCAGCAGAAACAACGAGGACACCAGCCTCCATCTTTTATGAGCCTATTTAACGCATGGCAAGAAGAGCGACGCCTTGTTCAACAATATCCAACCACCGACTAACTTTGTACGAGGAACATGCATGAACCCGATAGCCCAGCCGAGCGCCTTTGCCGCTGTCTCTCCTAGTATCAAGGGAGCGGTAGAAATACTGAATCAAGGCCTAGAGTTTCTGACAGTAATTTCAGATAGCGATTATCTAACGAATGCTAAGCCACACGTCACTAGCTCTATTGGTGAGCATACTCGTCATATTCTGGATCTTTTTCACGCTTTGATTTTGAAAGAGGATGCGACCGTTGATTACAACACTCGCCGCCGTGGTCACCCAGTAGAATACGATAGGTCGATGGCAATCAAAGAGATCCACTACGTGATCAATTGGCTGGAGCGATTAGACCATCATGATCTAGAAGCACCTATCACGATCCAAACTGAGGTTTCGATGGATACTCAAGTGTTTGCTAGCCTGCCTTCAACACTAGAAAGGGAGATAACCTTTGCAGCGCTGCACGCTAATCATCATTACGCGATGATCAAAGTGATCACCACCTTCCTTGATGTTGAAACCTGTAACGCCTTTGGTTATGCCCCAACCACTAGCAGCTATCTGAGGGAGCAATAATCATGTGTTCAGTATCTTGGTTGCTTGAAGAGAATGGCTATCAGGTCTTTTTTAATCGTGATGAACAAAAGACACGAGCATTGGCCATGCCCCCTAAACAATACCAGGTTAACGGTGTCGATATCATCATGCCACTCGACCCAACAGGCGGTGGTAGCTGGATCAGCATTAACGAGTTCGGACTTTCACTGTGCCTACTCAATAACTATCAAGGCCTGGTGCCAGTCGGCCCATTAGTCAGCCGTGGTTTGTTACTGAAGAACCTATCCTCGAGTCGTAATATCAGTCAGCTTTCAGAGGCTTTTCATCGACTCAACCTACACTCGTTTGCCCCATTTACCCTACTGGCTTTTGCTCCAAATCTAACGCAACACAATGGTGTTGTGATTGCCTATATGTGGGACGGCATCCAACAGAAAATAATGGAAACCGACTCGCCTCTATTCTCATCCGGTGTTGATTTAGAACGAGTACAAGCCTACCGACAAGCCCAATACGATCAACTCGTTGCAACAGAGAAAAGTCAGCAAAACTTGCTTAAGTTCCACTCTCACCATCACAGTGAACAGCCCCATTTAGCAACCTGTATGCATCGTGAAGACGCGCACACAGTCAGCTTTACCCATTTACGTAATCTGCATGGTCATGCTTCGATGTTTTATGCACCCGGCTCACCTTGCGAACCAATCAAGCCACGCCAGATAAATCAGCAGCGTTTTACCTTCAATTTATCACCAGCAATCAATCTATAGATGGAGTCCATCATGAGAAAACTAATCACCATGGTCATGCTACTTGTTAGCCCGTACGTATTTGCCGCCGATGAAATCTATACCGGCTTCTTTAGCAGCAAGGCGCTCGATGGCTACGATACCGTGGCTTACTTCACCTCAGGCAAGCCTGTTGAAGGCAGTAAACAATTCAGCACTGAATACAAAGGTGCGGATTGGTATTTCTCTTCTGAAAAGAATCTGACTTTATTTGTTAATAATCCTGAAAAATATGCCCCTCAATATGGTGGTTATTGCGCATGGGCCGTTTCTGCCAAAAACGACTTTGCACCAGGTGATCCGCAATATTGGACCATAGTGGATGACAAACTTTACCTGAACTACGACCAAGAGATTCAAGAGACTTGGGAAAAAGACCGTGCACAGCACATTCAACAAGCCGATAAAGCTTGGCCGCAGCTGATTAAGTAAGGGAATAGCCATGACATTCACTCCTGCTAAACATCTTCCGGCAACATTAATCGCTTTTGTGTTCATTCAGTCGCTGTTTTTTAAATTCACAGGCTCATACGAGACAGAGCATATATTTGGCACGCTCGCGACATGGTCAGGCTTAAGCTGGTTCGGTTCGTTTGGCGGCTATTTGATAGGCATCGCTGAATTAATTGCTGCCATTCTACTTCACTCGCTGGCATGGCCTGGGTGCGATTATGAGTATGGGAATCATGAGTGGCGCAATCTTTTTCCACCTGTTTACGCCACTCGGTATTCAAATGCCTGAGTTCAATGCAGCAGGTGAGATTGTCGGTTACGACGGCGGGTTATTGTTTGGCATGGCATGCCTGGTCTGGTTATGCGGTGCGTTTTTAAGTGTGAAAGATTTCAAGAATCAAGACGGTTTCCTAAACAACTTTAGTCAATAAGGTAGCTTCATTATGATTGATAGTCCTTTTCGTTTACCACGTTACACGCCTTTTGGTTTGGGTGAGTCTGTTGTCGAGTGGGCAACTGGACTATCTAAGCTAGATCGACTCTACCAAGATCGACAAAACGAGTTATCTAGCTTCGAATTCATGAATTACACCTTGTCGGCGCTCAATATCGACTACTCCATTGCATCGGGAAGCACAGAAAACATTCCTGAAGAAGGCCCTGTCGTGATTGTAGCGAACCACCCACTCGGTGCGATTGAAGGTGTGATACTAGCTGATCTCGTAGGATCAGTGAGGAAGGATGTGAAGGTATTGGCGAATGAGTTACTCAAACGACTACCTGAACTGGATGACCTTTTCATTGGTGTTGATGTCTTTAATGGTAAAGAATCAAAGCGTACTAATGCCAAAGCGATACGAGATGCCAATCATCACCTGGCTGATGGTGGGCTGCTGATCGTGTTCCCAGCCGGAGAAGTCTCCAGTTACCGCAAAGGGGCAAAAACACTTACCGACATCGAGTGGAGCAAATCGGTCGCTAAGTTTGTTAAGCGCCATCAAGCGACGACGGTTCCAATCTTTATCAATGGCAAAAACAGTGAGCTGTTCTACCAAGCCGGTCGAGTGCATCCACTATTGAGAACCGCTCTACTCGGGCGTGAACTTCTCAATAAACAGGCGACAACTATCTCTATCTCGATTGGCTCATCGATTCCTTATTCAGAGATAAAATCGTTTGAAAAAGAGATGGATATCGTCAACTATCTAAGGCTCAACACCTATCTTATGAGTCAACAAGATAGCCCGAACACGCAGATCCACGCCCCCTCTTTCGATACCCAAGTGATTGCGCCAATATCACCAGAAGTATTGGCAATAGAGATCGACTCACTACCTCAAGAAACGATGCTACTCGAACAGGGTGACTTCGAGGTCTACTGTACGCCAAGCCAATCTATTCCCAATTTAATGCGAGAGATTGGTCGAGTCAGAGAAGAGAGCTTTCGAGAAGTCGGTGAAGGTAGCGGGCTTGCTTGTGACTTGGATGAATATGACCTGTACTACCATCAACTGTTTGTGTGGAACAAAGCTAAGGCCGAATTAGTCGGTGCTTATCGACTGGGTATGGTCGACAAGCTAATTGCAGACCACGGATTAGACCAACTCTATTCCCGTAGCCTGTTCAACTACAATCAAGAGTTCATCGATACCCTAGATAACAGTATTGAACTTGGTCGCTCTGTAGTGAGTAAACCTTATCAAAAGAGCCTCAACTCACTGTTACTGCTATGGAAAGGTATTGCGACTTTTGTCTCTCGACACCCTCAATATACTCACCTATTTGGCCCGGTCAGTATCAGTAATGATTACAGCCACAACGCGCGCCTGTTGATCGCGACGACCTTATCGATTCACCATTATGATGAAGAAAAGGCGAGTCTGGTTTCCCCTTCGTCACCGCTCAATACTAGCAGTCATGTGTTCTGGCAAAATCACCTATTGTCTTCACTAGCAAGTGTGCCTCTACTATCCAAAGTATTAGCTCGTATGGAGCAAGGAAAAGGATTACCGGTACTACTGCGCCAGTATCTTGGGATGAATGGCAAGCTAGTGTGCTTTAACGTCGACCCATCGTTTAATGATGCGCTAGATGGCTTGATTGTGGTTAACCTTAAGAAGGTACCATTGAAAACCTTAGGTAAGTACATGGGGCGAGAGCTTGCTCAAGATTACCTAGAGCAGCACACTCAACGCTGATTTAGCCCGAACTGTACCTACACTCAAATAAGTGCGATGATTTCAGCACTTATTTGGGTTAGGTTATTTTCATGCACACCTCTTTTATCGAACAACTGCAAAGCTTCGACTTCTCACAAAGTCAGATTGAATCGCTAGTCGCTGTCGCCAAGCCTCTTGAGCTACCAACCAGACACATCCTTATTAATCAAGGAGAGATGGCAGATTCAATTTACTTCGTGCTTGAGGGCTTATGCCATGCTTGTTACCTCACTAATGAGGGCAAGCAATACAGCAAAGAGTTCTACTGGGAGCAAGACTGGATCATCGGCTTTGAGAGCTTGATAAAAAACCAAGCGTCCCCTTACCTGCTTGAAACCCTCACGCCTATTACGCTATTAGAACTGCCAATGAAGGCCGTAATCGAGTGGCGTGCCTCTAATAATCCTTTGTATTTAAAGTTGTTAGAAACCCAGCTGATGCACAAGGAAAACAAAGAGCGATTCATGTTGCTCTATACACCAGAGCAACGTTACCAGCTTTTCTGTGAGCACTACCCCGATCTGGAACAACGCCTCAACGACAATCAAATTGCTGCCTACCTAGGAATAACGGCGATAAGTTTGAGTAGAATTAAAGGTCGAATTAACAATAGTTAATGCCAACGGTCAGTGTGCATAGTACATTCAAAGCATCGATAATCTCTGGATGTAAACATGATCACTTGGCACTCTATTCCCTTTTCTGAACTTTCAACACAACAGCTCTATCAACTGCTGCAACTACGAGTCGATGTATTTGTGGTTGAGCAAACCTGCCCTTATCCAGAGCTCGATGGCAAAGACACCCTTGAAGGTGTTCAGCACCTAATGGGCTATGCGGACGGAGAGCTCATCGCGTGTGCTCGTTTATTGCCGCCTGGCACCACTTATGACAATGCCAGTATTGGTCGAGTTGCAACCAAACAATCAGCAAGAGGCAATGGTTTAGGGCATAAATTGCTGGTAGAAGCACTAGCTCGCTGTGAGGCATTGTGGCCGAACACGACCATCGACATTGGTGCGCAAGAGCACCTAGAAAGCTTCTACGCTAATCATGGATTCAAAACAATCTCTGAAATGTATTTGGAAGATGATATTCCACACGTAGACATGAGATTAGAGAAGTAATGTCGAATATCACTGTCGGTATCCTACTTTTGATTGCGGGCAACCTGTTTGCCTCGCTCTCTGACGTAGCTGTGAAGTTATTGAACGGCGAAGTACCACCTCTTCAGTATATTTTTTTCCGTCAGTTGATATCTCTGTTACTCATTACTCCTTTGTGGCTGCGACAAAACAAAGAACAACGCCGCTTACAACAAGCCAAGGTCACCTTAATCCGTGGGCAACTGATCTTAATCGGTAGTGGATGTATGGTGGTCGCAATCACCCATATGTCTTTAGCGACAGCTAACGCGGTATTTTACGTCGCCCCATTATTGATGCTGCCTCTGTCAGTGCTTCTACTGAAAGAGCAACCTGCGCTTGGCAAGCTCATCGCCACCACCGTCGGCTTTATTGGCGCGCTAATCGTATTGCGACCTTCTCAGTTCCACTGGGCAGCACTGTTTGCGCTGGGCACAGCACTGACACTCGCACTTTTCAATATATTAGTAAGAAAGATTCCGAGTAAGCAATCAGTAGTAACAACACTGTGGTGGACAACATTATTTTCCCTGCCAATTTCTGCACTATTAGCAATATTTAAATGGCAGCCCTTAACAGCTATAGAGATGGGGTTAGTTTCCACAAGCGCGGTTTGCATTTTAGCCTACAACGGCTTAGCCGTGCTGGCTTACCAAAAAGCACCAGCAGGAGAAATTGCTTTTGCTGAATATTCGGGTTTAGTATTTGTTGTACTATTTGGCATATACTGGTTTGATGAAATACCGGATATTTTGAGCATCATTGGAATGGCGATGATCCTCATGCCGATAATGCTAAAAAATGCCATTTCCACTCGCTGGAGATTAGTAAAGAAGAAATATGATAAAGCACAAAATTAAGCATTATGAAATAGAAGAACATACGGATAATCACTGTCACCAAGAACATCAACTAGTCTATGTCCATAGCGGACTATGCGCTTCACAAACTGAGGGAAAAAACTACTATGCTGTTAATGGTCAGGCTCTTTGGATACCTGCAAACAAATCGCACTCAGCGAGCTTCTTTCAAAACTCCAGATTGAGCTTACTATTCTTTGACCAACCGCCACCGTCGCCCTTAACGACAGAACCAGCGTTACTTAGAGTCACGAACTTTTGGTCTCTATTAATGCATGAGTATTCCCAACATCATCTAGACTTCGACAACAATACACAACATGCTTATAACGATGTTCTTTGGGATCAAGTTCAATATTTAAGCCAAATACAGGGCCCTCAATCTCACACAAATCATTGTGACAAACGACTCACTACTCTTATCAATACAGTATGCCTTAAGCCAAATAAGAATATTACTTTACAAGATTTTGCCAAACATTGCGGCGCTTCAGAAAGGACCTTAAACCGACTGTTCTACAAACAATTTCATCGTTCGTTTGGTGAGTGGCGGAATATGATCGTAATGGAGCGTGCCAATCAAATGCTCATGCAAGGCTTTAGCGCAACCGATATAGCGATTGAACTGGGATACCAAAGCCTTCCAACCTTTTCCTCTGCACTTAAACGTTATAACACAAAAAGACAATGACAAAGAAAGTGCTAACTTTGTCATGAATCGATAAGCTATATTTTAGCGGAACTTTATAATCAATTTAATGAATAAACTGAGGGTAAAGTATTATGCTAAAAAGAAAGAAAACCACACCGCTTCTGATAATCAGTGGCCTACTGGTATTAACATCAGGGGTCATGCTGTTCTTCGATATCATGCCGCGAAAAGTAGTGTTAATGCATGAGTGGATAGGCCTGATTCTTACTATAGCAGTCATGAGCCATGTCTTAATGCATAAAGCTTCAATAAAAATGCACTTAAAAAAAGGTAGTAATCTGGTGTTGATGGTCTGTGTCTTACTACTTGGTAGTAGCATGTTACAGCCAGAAGGTGGCGCGGGTAACGCTGCTGCAAACCTATTCTCAGCTATAGACAACGCCCCAATGGAAACCATTGCTACGTTAAAGCATATATCATTTGAGGAAATGAAAGCTGTGATGCTAACCAATAACATTTCAATTGCTAGCAATAATACAACACTCACAGAAGTTGCTAAGCAAAACAGTATCACTGAGGAGCAACTACTAGAATTAATTTTTAGATAAATATCTTAAGCACAGTTAGCAACAAATAAAGCAAAGGTAAACTCAATATTTACCCAAGCATTCTCAAAGAGCTTGGGTAAACATTCTTTGAAGAACAGAGACAAATCTCTATTATTTACTTCGGCCAAAGCCACCATCCGAAAGACGGAAGAACATGACTGATGTGTCGCCCTTCTCTAGCTGTAGAATATCAAGTTGTCCGGTCTCGGCTAACTTGAATCGAACTAACTGACCTTTACGAATTTGGCTGAGTGGTTTGTCTGCCCCTTCAATACGCACTAACGCATTTAAATCAGACAGCGGTAAATCGTTGTTTCGGAAAACCTGAGCCAATGTATCACCTTGCTTAACTAGGTACTCCTGCCAATTATTGTTCGTCGGCTCTGATGAGTTACTCTTCGTATTGTGCTGCTCGCTCAACCCGACGGTATTAATCTCAAGCGCAACGCGAGATGTAACCGGGGTTGTTTCTACTTTAGGCTCAGGTAACGGCACAACGAGTAGGATAAGAACGAACGGCGAAATCACCATTAATAGTCTTTGGTGTAGCTTAGGTAATAAACCCCATGTCTGCACAACCGAAGTTTTCATTTCTTTTATATCGATCGAGCTCAATTTCTCTTTGACCTGGTTCAGTCGATCCTTGAGTTCTGCAAAGTGGTCAACTTTCTGCTTTTTCTTTTGACGACGATTCATACCACTGCGTCCTATACATTGAATAACTACAGTATAAAAACCAAAGTACCAACAGTATAGATCTTTCCGTCACAACGGGGCTCAATGCAAGAAAATTGACATGGCTGTGATTTGGACGCGGTAAAGCGCAAGTGATCAGGGACTAGCCGTTTCTTCACGCTGCTAATACTGGTATTCTTACCTTTTTCGTACTGACAAAAAGAGTGACTTTTCATGTCTGAAGTAAAATTTGAAACTGTAGAGCAAAAAGCTAGCTACGGTATCGGTCTACAAATGGGCCAACAACTTGCTGGTTCTGGTCTTGAAGGCCTAAACGTTGACGCAATCGCTGCTGGTATCGCTACAGCTCTAGTTGGTGACATGCCAGCTATCGAAGTTGACGAAATCAACAACGCACTACAAGAGCTACACACTCGTGGTGAAGCTGCACGTCAAGAACTAGCTAAAGCCGCAGCTGCAGACGGCGAAGCTTTCCTAGCTGATAACGCTCTTCGTTCAGAAGTAACCGTTCTTGAGTCTGGTCTTCAATACGAAGTACTAACTGAAGGCACTGGCGAAATCCCAACAGCAGACAAGCAAGTACGTGTTCACTACCACGGCGAACTAACTGACGGTACTGTTTTCGACAGCTCTGTATCTCGCGGTCAACCAGCTGAATTCCCAGTAACTGGCGTAATTCAAGGTTGGGTTGAAGCTCTACAAATGATGCCTGTTGGCTCTAAATGGAAGCTATACATCCCTCAAAACCTAGCATACGGTGAGCGTGGCGCAGGTGCTGCAATCCCACCATTTGCTGCTCTAGTATTTGAAGTAGAACTTCTAGCTATTCTTTAATTTTTATAAAAACCTATGGTAAAACAAAATGCTATAGGTCAATAAAATTAAAATAATGTAACGGCGATGCGACTACATCGCCGTTTTTCGTTTATAGTGAAAGAGTAAATTACTTTATTACTTAAGGACGAATAATGAAGAAAGTACTCATCACTGTTTTAAGCAGCCTTGCTGTTGTCTCTTGCGCTAGCACTAGCGATTCTGAACAAACCAGTTCTGGTTCTGATACCAACTACTCTCAACTATCACAAACTGCATTGATGGCAGCTGTGAACATGTGGTCTCAAAAAAATGAAACAACACCGCTTGCCGATACCGTTGCTGACCAAGCTTCAGTAACTAGCGATCAAGCAATTGGTGGCATCGGCTCTATGTTGGCACTTGCACAGAACTCATTAGATACTGCTGACAACAAAGAACTCGCAACGCTTATTCCTGGTATGTCTAGCTTGGAGTCAACAGGTCTATCATCACTACTGAATTCGCAAGGTGCAGTTGAAAGTGCTTTTTCTAGCCTAGGTATGGATCCATCGATGGTTTCTACATTTGCACCAATCATACTTCAAGCACTGCAATCGCAAGGCGCAACGAGTGGTTTGATGGATTCGTTAGCAGCGATTTGGAAGTAGCAAAGTAACGAGACTGCAGATTGAAATGATAAGGGCACTTCGGTGCTCTTTTTTGTGGGTGTAAGAAACTGAGAGGCGAGATACGAGATACGAGATATGAGATATGAGATATGAGATATGAGATATGAGATAT
>NZ_MSCI01000004.1:0-170338 GCF_002954585.1 Vibrio chagasii | reverse complement strand
GAGATATGAGATATGAGATATGAGATATGAGATATGAGATATTTTGAGAGCGACACTTGTTCTAAGCAAGAGAAAATGCCAAGTATTATGATGCCAGATCGAAAAGCAATAGATACAAAAAAGCCGAGCTAGGCTCGGCTTTTTGTATTAACAATCTAGTATAGATTACTCAGCAGCTTCTTCAGCAGCTGGGCGGTCTACAAGCTCAATGTAAGCCATTGGAGCTTTATCACCAGTACGGAAACCACATTTAAGAATGCGAGTGTAACCACCTTGGCGAGCCGCGAAACGCGGGCCTAGTTCATTAAATAGTTTTGCTACCACTTCGTTATCACGAGTGCGAGCGAATGCAAGACGACGGTTAGCAACACTGTCTGTCTTAGCTAGGGTAATCAACGGCTCAATTACGCGACGTAGTTCTTTTGCTTTAGGCACGGTAGTTTTGATAACTTCGTGACGAACAAGAGAGCTAGCCATGTTGCTGAACATCGCTTTACGATGACTGCTGTTGCGGTTGAGTTGACGACCACTTTTACGATGGCGCATGACCTAATCCTTCTAACTTTTCGATTAATCTTCAGCGATTGACGCTGGTGGCCAGTTTTCTAGACGCATGCCTAGAGACAGACCACGTGAAGCAAGCACATCTTTAATCTCTGTAAGAGATTTCTTACCAAGGTTTGGCGTTTTAAGTAGCTCAACCTCAGTGCGCTGTACAAGATCACCGATGTAGTGAATCGCTTCTGCTTTCAAACAGTTAGCAGAGCGAACTGTTAGTTCAAGATCGTCTACAGGACGTAGTAGGATAGGATCGAATTCTGGCTTCTCTTCCTTCTCCTCAGGTACACGTACATCGCGAAGATCTACGAACGCATCCAGTTGTTCAGCTAGGATAGTAGCTGCGCGACGGATTGCTTCCTCAGGTTCTAGAGTACCGTTCGTTTCCATATCGATAACAAGCTTGTCTAAGTCAGTACGTTGTTCTACACGTGCCGCTTCTACAGCGTAAGCGATTTTATCAACCGGGCTGTAAGTAGCGTCAACAAGTAGACGACCGATTGGACGCTCATCTTCTTCAGTATGGATACGAGCTGAAGCTGGAACGTAACCACGACCACGTTCTACTTTGATACGCATTGCGATCTCAGCGTTGTCATCCGTTAGGTGACAAATTACGTGCTCAGGGTTAGCGATCTCTACATCACCATCGTGGGTGATGTCACCTGCAACAACAGGGCCTGAGCCTGATTTGTTCAGTGTAATAAACACTTCATCTTTGCCTTCAGCAACGCGCACAGCCAAACCTTTAAGGTTTAGAAGGATTTCCAGGATATCTTCCTGAACGCCTTCTTTAGTGCTGTATTCGTGTAGCACACCTTCGATTTCAACTTCTGTTACGGCACAACCCGGCATAGAAGATAGAAGAATGCGGCGAAGAGCATTACCTAGAGTGTGGCCGAAACCGCGCTCTAATGGCTCAAGAGTTACTTTCGCGTGTGTCGTATTGATCTGTTCAATGTCAACAAGACGCGGCTTAAGAAATTCTGTTACAGAACCCTGCATTGTGTCCTCTCTTTTTTTAACCTTACTTAGAGTAAAGTTCGACGATCAAGTGTTCATTGATGTCAGCTGATAGGTCAGAACGCTCAGGCATACGCTTGAATGTACCTTCCATTTTGCCAGCATCTACTTCAATCCAAGTTGGCTTTTCACGTTGTTCAGCAACTTCTAGAGCCGCTTTAATACGAGATTGCTGTTTAGCTTTCTCGCGGATAGAAACAACGTCGTTTGCCGCTACTTTGAAAGAAGGAACGTTTACAACTTTACCGTTAACTAGGATAGACTTGTGGCTAACTAGTTGACGAGATTCAGCACGAGTTGCGCCAAAGCCCATACGGTAAACTACGTTATCAAGACGACCTTCAAGAAGCTGAAGCAGGTTTGCACCCGTGTTGCCTTTTAGACGTGCAGCTTCTTTGTAGTAGTTGCGGAATTGTTTTTCTAGAACGCCGTAGATACGACGAACTTTTTGCTTCTCACGAAGCTGAACGCCATACTCAGATAGACGACCGCGACGAGCGCCGTGTACACCTGGTGCGTTATCAATTTTACACTTGGTATCGATCGCACGGACACCAGACTTAAGGAATAAGTCAGTACCTTCGCGACGGCTAAGCTTTAGCTTAGGACCCAAATATCTTGCCATGATCTTTCTCCAATATTCCTAGAAACGAAACTTAAACGCGACGTTTCTTAGGTGGACGACAACCGTTATGAGGGATTGGTGTCGCATCAACAATGTTAGTGATACGGAAACCAGCAGCGTTCAGTGCGCGAACAGTAGATTCACGACCTGGACCTGGACCCTTAACCATAACTTCCAAGTTCTTTAGGCCATATTCTTTAGCCATTTCACCACAACGCTCAGCTGCAACTTGTGCTGCGAACGGAGTAGATTTACGAGAACCGCGGAAACCTGAACCACCTGCTGTAGCCCATGCAAGAGCATTGCCTTGACGGTCAGTGATAGTTACGATTGTGTTGTTGAAAGAAGCATGAATGTGCGCTACGCCATCAGCTACTTGCTTGCGTACGCGCTTACGCGCGCGAGTTGGTTGTTTTGCCATTGTACTCTACCTTATCCGACTATTTCTTGATCGGCTTGCGCGGACCCTTGCGGGTGCGAGCGTTGGTTTTAGTACGCTGTCCACGTAGTGGTAGACTGCGACGATGACGAAGACCGCGGTAACAGCCAAGGTCCATAAGACGCTTGATGTTCATCGATACTTCACGACGTAGATCACCTTCTACAGTGTACTTAGCTACACCATCACGCAGTTGATCGATCTGCTCTTCAGTTAGTTCACTGATCTTAGCATCTTCAGCAATACCCACTTCAGCTAGAATAGCTTGAGAGCGAGTTTTGCCGATACCGTAGATTGCAGTAAGTGCAATTACAGAATGCTTGTGATCAGGAATGTTAATGCCTGCTATACGGGCCATTATTCACTCCTAAGGGGTTCATAAAAGAATTATCCGCAGCAAAGCCCGTTATGGATACGCTGCGGCATACTACTTCTTTTGCACGCAAAAGGTAGGCCGAGGAATATACTCGACTCTACCTTGTATTTCAAGTAAAAATTTCTGCTGATTAGCCTTGGCGTTGCTTATGCTTTGGCTCACTGCAAATCACGCGAACGACACCGTTACGCTTGATAACTTTACAGTTACGGCAGATTTTTTTAACGGAAGCACGAACTTTCATTGCTAAACTCCGTAAATGGAACTGAAATTATTACCACCGAATTAACGGCCGTAACCTTTCAGATTCGCTTTCTTTAACACAGAATCATACTGTTGTGACATCAGATGAGTCTGTACCTGTGCCATGAAATCCATGATAACTACCACTACGATTAGTAGTGAAGTACCGCCGAAGTAGAAACGAACGTTCCACGCGACCATCATGAATTCAGGAATCAGACATATAAAAGTAATGTATAGAGCGCCCGCAAGGGTTAGTCTAGTCATCACTTTATCGATATATTTCGCTGTCTGCTCACCTGGGCGGATACCGGGTACGAATGCACCAGACTTCTTCAAGTTATCAGCTGTTTCACGTGGGTTAAACACCAACGCTGTATAGAAGAAACAGAAGAAGATTATAGCTGCTGCATAAAGCATTACATATAGAGGCTGACCTGGGCTAAGAGCTAATGACACGTCAGTTAACCAACCGAACGCGCTGCTTTCACCATTTTGACCAAACCACTGTGCTAATGTTCCTGGGAACAAAATAATGCTCGATGCGAAAATCGCTGGAATAACACCTGCCATATTAATTTTAAGTGGCAAGTGAGAGCTTTGTGCTGCAAAAACCTTACGACCTTGTTGACGTTTCGCATAGTTAACAACGATACGACGTTGACCACGCTCCATGAAAACTACGAAGTAGATAACAGCAAAAGACAATACAGCAATCAACAGCAGAAGAAGCACATGCAATTCACCTTGACGCGCTTGCTCGATTGTTTGACCGATTGCAGAAGGCAATCCAGCAACAATACCTGCAAAAATCAGAATGGAAATACCATTACCGATTCCTCGCTCAGTGATTTGTTCACCTAACCACATTAAGAACATGGTACCAGTTACTAAACTCACGGTAGCAATAAGCGTAAACATGGTTTGGTTGATAACAACCAGATTGTCGACCATGTTTGGTAAGCCCGTTGCAATACCAATAGCTTGGAATGTTGCAAGTACAAGCGTGCCGTAGCGTGTATATTGGCTTATCTTACGACGGCCTGCTTCACCCTCTTTCTTGAGTTCCGCTAACGCTGGATGAACTACAGTTAACAATTGGACTACGATCGATGCCGAAATGTACGGCATGATACCCAATGCTAATATAGATGCACGCTCAAGAGCACCACCGGAGAACATGTTAAACATTTCAACGATGGTACCTTTTTGCTGATCGAACAAATCGGCAAGTACAGCTGCGTCAATACCAGGGATCGGCACAAAAGAGCCGGCTCGGAATACTAAAAGTGCACCAATTACGAATAATAAGCGCGACTTTAGTTCACTTAAGCCGCTCTGAGCACTACGAAAATCTTGTCCTGGTTTCTTAGCCATCTGTACCTCGTTCCTCGAGATTATTCCTCGATTTTACCGCCTGCAGCTTCGATTGCAGCTTTAGCGCCTTTAGTCACGCGTAGACCTTTAACAGTCACAGCTTTGCTTAGGTCACCAGAAAGAACGATCTTAACGAATTCGATGTTCTTAGTGATAACGTTAGCAGCTTTAAGGCTGTTAAGATCAACTACGTCACCTGTTACTTTCGCTAGCTCAGCTAGACGAACTTCAGCAGACACTAGGCTCTTACGAGAAGTGAAACCGAATTTAGGTAGACGTTGTTTTAGAGGCATTTGACCGCCTTCAAAACCTGGACGTACAGAGCCGCCAGAACGTGACTTTTGACCTTTGTGACCGCGGCCACCTGTTTTACCAAGGCCAGAACCGATACCACGACCTACACGCTTCTTAGAAGGTTTAGAGCCAGCAGCCGGTGATAGAGTATTCAAACGCATTCTGATTACTCCTCAATCTTAACCATGTAGTAAACCTTGTTGATCATACCGCGTACGCACGGAGTATCTTCAAGTTCTACTGTATGGTTGATGCGACGAAGACCTAGACCTTTAAGACACGCTTTGTGCTTAGGTAGGCGACCAATTGAGCTTTTAGTTTGAGTTACTTTAATAGTTGCCATCGTGTGCTTACTCCGAAATAGATTCAACAGTTAGACCACGTTTAGCAGCAACCATTTCTGGTGACTTAACGTCTACTAGAGCACCAATCGTTGCACGAACGATGTTGATAGGGTTCGTAGAACCGTATGCTTTAGAAAGTACGTTATGTACGCCCGCAACTTCAAGTACAGCACGCATTGCACCACCGGCAATAACACCTGTACCTTCTGCAGCTGGCTGCATGTAAACTTTAGAGCCCGAATGACGACCTTTCACCGGGTGGTGAAGAGTGCCTTCGTTCAGCGCAACAGTAACCATGTTACGACGCGCTTTTTCCATTGCTTTTTGAATCGCAGCAGGTACTTCACGAGCTTTGCCGTAACCGAAACCTACACGACCATTACCGTCACCAACTACTGTTAGTGCAGTGAAGCTCATGATTCGACCACCTTTAACCGTCTTAGATACACGGTTAACAGCGATTAGCTTTTCTTGCAAATCATTAGCTTGTTGTTGTTCTTTAGCCATCTTCCAACCCTACCTTAGAATTTCAGACCAGCTTCGCGAGCAGATTCTGCTAGCGCCGCTACTCGACCGTGGTATTGGAAACCAGAACGATCGAATGCAACTGAAGCTACGCCTTTTTCAAGAGCGCGCTCAGCAACAGCTTTACCAACTGCTTTAGCTGCATCAACGTTACCAGTGTTCTTAACTTGCTCACGGATCGCTTTTTCTACAGTAGAAGCAGCTGCGATAACCTCAGAGCCGTTTGCCGCGATAACTTGTGCGTAAACATGGCGAGGAGTACGGTGTACTACCAGGCGAGTTGCACCAAGTTCTGCAATCTTACGACGTGCACGTGTAGCACGACGGATGCGAGATGCTTTCTTATCCATAGTGATACCTTACTTCTTCTTAGCTTCTTTAGTACGCACATTTTCATCTGCGTAACGAACACCTTTACCTTTGTAAGGCTCAGGAGCACGGTAAGAACGAATGTCAGCCGCAACTTGACCAACTAGCTGCTTGTCACAACCAGTTACAACGATCTCAGTTTGGCTAGGGCACTCAGCTTTAATACCTTCAGGTAGAGCGTGCTCTACTGGGTGAGAAAAACCAAGAGTTAGAGCTACAGAGTTGCCTTTCATAGCAGCACGGTAACCAACACCCTTTAGAGTTAGCTTCTTAGTGAAGCCCTCTGTAACACCTACAACCATGTTGTTAACTAGAGCGCGAGCTGTACCAGCTTGTGCCCATGCGTTAGCAACACCTTCTTTCGGACCGAAAGTTAGGTTGTTTTCTTCCTGTGCAATAACTACGGCGTTGTTAAGAACGCGAGTAAGCTCACCTTTGCTACCTTTTACAGTAACTTCTTGGCCGTTTAGTTTCACCTCTACGCCAGCTGGAATAGCGACAGGTGCTTTAGC
Organism: Vibrio chagasii; assembly: GCF_002954585.1. Lineage (GTDB taxonomy): Bacteria > Pseudomonadota > Gammaproteobacteria > Enterobacterales > Vibrionaceae > Vibrio > Vibrio chagasii_A. The sequence continues at coordinate 163,653 of NZ_MSCI01000004.1, read as the reverse complement.
AACACGAGACATAATCTACTCCTTATTAAGCTACGTAACAGATGATTTCACCGCCAAGACCTGCTTTACGAGCAGCACGGTCAGACATTAGACCCTTGGAAGTAGAAACAACTGCAATACCAAGACCGCCCATCACTGTTGGTAGAGAGTCTTTATTTTTATAAACTCGTAGACCAGGACGTGATACACGCTTGATTTGCTCGATTACAGGTTTAGCTTGGAAGTACTTAAGAGTAACTTCTAGCTCAGGTTTTGCTTCGCCTTCAACAGCGAAGTCTACGATGTAACCTTCAGCTTTTAGTAGTGCAGCAATTGCAACTTTAAGCTTTGAAGAAGGCATTTTTACAGCAACTTTGTTTGCTGCCTGACCGTTACGAACGCGGGTCAGCATATCCGAAATCGGATCTTGCATGCTCATAAGATTTACTCCAAATGATTAAGTGGCAATTACCAGCTAGCCTTACGAAGACCCGGAATCTCGCCTTTCATGCAAGCTTCACGAACCTTAATGCGGCTTAGACCGAATTTACGTAGGTAACCGTGTGGACGACCAGTTTGGTTGCAACGGTTACGCTGACGTGATGCACTTGAATCACGTGGAAGAGACTGCAGTTTAAGAACCGCATTCCAACGATCTTCTTCAGATGCGTTTACATCGCTAATGATAACTTTTAGCGCAGAACGCTTTTCAGCGAACTTAGCTACTAGTTTTGCACGTTTAGCTTCACGTGCTTTCATTGATTGTTTAGCCATAACAGTAACCCTACCCTTACTTACGGAATGGGAAGTTAAAGGCAGCCAGCAGAGCTCGGCCTTCCTCATCGGAACCCGCAGAAGTCGTGATAGTGATATCAAGACCGCGGACACGATCGACTTTATCGTAGTCGATTTCCGGAAAGATGATTTGCTCGCGAACGCCCATGCTGTAGTTACCGCGACCGTCGAAAGACTTAGCGCTAACACCACGGAAATCACGTACACGTGGAAGTGCGATAGAGATTAAACGCTCTAAAAATTCCCACATGCGCTCACCACGCAAGGTTACTTTACAACCAATTGGGTAGCCTTCACGAATTTTGAAACCAGCTACAGATTTACGCGCTTTAGTGATAAGTGGCTTTTGACCAGAGATCGTTGCCATATCAGCTGCTGCGTTTTCTAGCAGTTTCTTATCGTTGATTGCTTCACCAACGCCCATGTTTAGGGTGATTTTCTCAATCCTAGGGACTTGCATGACGCTTGTGTAGCTGAACTCTTTGGTAAGCTCAGCGACTACAGACGACTTGTAGTAATCATGCAGTTTCGCCATAGTAGAACTCCAAATTACTTCTAATTAGTTAGAAACAGTTTCGCCGTTAGATTTGAAGAAACGAACTTTCTTGCCATCTTCGATACGGAAACCGATACGGTCTGCTTTACCAGTAGCCGCGTTAAAAACTGCAACGTTAGAAGCGTCAATAGCTGCTTCTTGTTCAACGATGCCACCTTGTTGACCTAGAGCCGGAACCGGCTTTTGGTGTTTTTTAACAAGGTTGATGCCTTCAACGATAACTTTACCAGTTGTCAGAACCTTAGTTACTTTACCTTTCTTGCCTTTATCTTTACCAGCAAGAATGATTACTTCGTCATTACGACGGATTTTAGCTGCCATATTGCCGCTCCTTACAGAACTTCAGGTGCTAGTGATACAATCTTCATGAATTTCGCATTACGAAGTTCACGAGTCACAGGACCAAAGATACGTGTGCCGACTGGTTGCTCAGTAGTGTCGTTTAACAATACACAAGCATTACTGTCGAAGCGAATGACAGAACCGTCTGGGCGACGAACGCCTTTACGGGTGCGCACTACTACCGCCTTCAGAACATCACCTTTTTTTACTTTACCGCGAGGAATTGCTTCCTTAACTGTAACTTTGATGATGTCACCGATATGTGCATAACGGCGGTGAGAGCCACCCAGAACCTTAATACACATTACCTTGCGCGCGCCAGAGTTATCTGCTGCGTCAAGTGTACTTTGCATCTGGATCATTGTTAGTGCTCCGCTAAATATTAAAACTAGACCCTCTCGGGTCGGGCTGCCTCTTTAAAAGGGACGCGAATTGTACCACCCTTTTTTTAAATTGGGTAGACAAAAAACAAGCGGCCCCAAAAATAATTTGGAGCCGCTTATAAGTTATAGAATTACAAAGATTAAATCTTCGCTTTTTCTAGAACTTTAACCAATGTCCAAGACTTAGTCTTAGACAGAGGACGACACTCAGCGATTTCAACTTTGTCGCCTAGGCCACAAGTGTTGTCTTCGTCGTGTGCGTGTACTTTAGTCGTGCGTTTAACGTATTTACCGTAAATTGGGTGTTTTACAGTACGTTCGATAGCAACAACGATAGACTTGTCCATCTTGTCACTTACTACACGGCCTTGCTGGATGCGGTTAGTTTCGCTCATTATGCGCCTGCCTTTTCAGTCAAAACAGTTTTCACACGTGCGATATCACGGCGTACAGCTTTTAGAGTATGAGTTTGCTGAAGCTGACCAGTTGCAGCTTGCATGCGCAAGTTGAACTGTTCACGTAGCAAATTCAATAGCTCAGCGTTAAGCTCTTCAACGTTCTTTTCGCGTAGATCTTGTGCTTTCATCACATCACCTGCTTAGTTACAAAAGTAGTTTTAACAGGCAGTTTACGTGCCGCTAGGCGGAACGCTTCACGTGCCAACTCTTCAGGTACGCCATTCATTTCGTACATAACTTTGCCAGGTTGGATTTGAGCAACCCAGTACGCTACTGAACCTTTACCTTTACCTTGACGAACTTCAAGAGGCTTTTCAGTAATCGGTTTGTCTGGGAATACACGAATCCAGATTTGACCTTGACGCTTAATGTGACGTGTCATAGCACGACGTGCCGCTTCGATTTGACGTGCAGTCAGACGACCACGGCCAACAGCTTTAAGACCGAATTCGCCGAAGCTTACTTCAGTACCTTTAGCTAGACCACGGTTACGACCAGTCATAACCTTGCGGAACTTAGTACGTTTTGGTTGTAGCATCGTTCGACTCCTTACTTACGGCCTTTACGCTGCTTCTTAGGCTTGTCGCCTTTAGGCTCTACTGCGTTAGCAGCTGGCATACCGCCTAGAATCTCACCTTTGAAGATCCAAACTTTAATGCCGATCACACCGTATTGAGTGTGAGCCGAAGAAGTTGCGTAATCAATGTCTGCACGTAGAGTGTGTAGAGGCACACGGCCTTCACGGTACCACTCAGAACGTGCGATTTCAGCGCCGCCTAGACGACCACTTACTTCCACTTTGATACCTTTAGCGCCTAGACGCATAGCGTTTTGTACTGCGCGCTTCATAGCACGACGGAACATAACACGACGCTCTAGTTGAGACGCGATGCTATCAGCTACAAGCTGACCATCTAACTCAGGCTTACGTACTTCAGCGATATTGATTTGCGCTGGTACACCTGCGATTTTAGCTACAGCTGCGCGTAGCTTCTCTACGTCTTCACCTTTCTTACCGATAACAACGCCAGGACGAGCTGTGTGAATAGTCACACGGATGCTCTTAGCTGGACGCTCGATAACGATACGAGATAGTGATGCTTTTTGTAGTTCCTTTGTAAGGAACTGACGTACCTTGAAGTCGCCGTCTAGGTTGTCAGCGAAATCTTTGGTATTAGCAAACCATGTAGCATTCCAAGGCTTAACGATGCCAAGACGAATACCATTAGGATGTACTTTCTGACCCATTGCTTACTCTCCTAGTCTTTAGCGATCTGCTACAACAATAGTGATGTGGCTTGAACGCTTCAAGATACGATCCGCACGACCTTTAGCACGAGGCATAATACGCTTCATGATAGGGCCCTCATCTACGAAGATTTTAGCGACATTTAGATCGTCGATATCTGCACCTTCGTTATGTTCCGCGTTAGCGATAGCTGACTCTAGAACTTTCTTAACTAGAACAGCAGCTTTTTTGTTGCTGAAAGTTAGAATTTCTAGAGCTTGGTCTACCGACTTACCGCGAATTTGGTCTGCAACTAAGCGAGCTTTCTGTGGAGAAATACGAGCAAAGTTATGTTTAGCTAAAGCTTCCATCATCTACTCCTTACTTCTTCTTAGCTTTCTTATCTGCAGCATGACCGCGATAAGTACGAGTTGGTGCAAATTCGCCCAGTTTGTGACCGATCATTTCTTCGGTAACGAAAACTGGAACGTGCTGACGACCATTATGGACAGCGATGGTCAAACCAATCATTGTTGGGATGATCATTGAGCGACGGGACCAAGTCTTAATAGGCTTTTTGTCTCCGCTTTCCACCGCTTTCTCTACCTTCTTCAGCAAGTGTAGGTCAATAAAAGGACCTTTCTTGAGAGAACGTGGCATGGCGATTCCTCTTTATAAATTATTTAGTGCGACGACGTACGATGTACTTGTCAGTGCGCTTGTTCTTACGAGTCTTGAAGCCCTTAGTAGGAACGCCCCAAGGAGAAACTGGGTGACGACCACCAGATGTGCGGCCTTCACCACCACCGTGTGGGTGATCCACCGGGTTCATTACTACACCACGTACGGTTGGACGTACGCCGCGCCAGCGTGAAGCACCAGCTTTACCAAGTTCACGTAGCATATGCTCAGAGTTACCAACTTCACCGATCGTTGCACGACCTTCAGAAAGCACTTTGCGCATTTCACCAGAACGTAGACGGATAGTGATGTATGCACCGTCGCGAGCAACGATTTGAGCATAAGCACCAGCCGAACGAGCTAGTTGAGCACCTTTACCAGGCTTAAGTTCAACACAGTGTACAGTAGAACCTACTGGGATGTTGCGCATCGGCAGAGTGTTACCTGCTTTGATTGGCGCATCAACACCAGATTGGATCTGGTCACCGGCTTGAATGCCTTTTGGTGCGATGATGTAACGACGCTCACCGTCTGCGTACAGAACTAGAGCGATGTTAGCGCTACGGTTTGGATCGTATTCTAGACGCTCAACTTTCGCTGGGATGCCATCTTTAGTACGTTTGAAGTCAATTACACGGTAGTGGTGCTTGTGACCACCGCCGATGTGACGTACTGTGATACGACCGTTGTTGTTACGACCACCGTTCTTAGAGTTTTTCTCTAGAAGAGGTGCGTATGGCTTACCCTTGTGTAGGTCAGCGTTAACAACTTTAACGACGTGACGACGACCAGGGGAAGTCGGCTTACATTTAACAATAGCCATTTTTAACTACTCCTGTTATTCCGCGCCGCCAACGAAGTCAAGATCTTGACCTTCTTTCAAAGTAACGTAGGCTTTCTTAACGTCTGAACGACGGCCTTCACGCATACCTTGACGTTTGGTCTTACCCTTTTGAACAAGAGTATTTACAGACTTAACTTCAACTTCAAATAGCTTTTCTACAGCTGCTTTGATCTCTTTCTTAGTTGCATCTTTAGCTACTTTGAAAACGATAGTGTTCGCTTTCTCAGCTGCCATAGTTGCTTTTTCAGAGATGTGCGGAGCACGTAGAACTTTTAAGATACGCTCTTCAGTGATCATGCTAGCATCTCCTCAACTTGCTTAACTGCGTCAGCAGTCATTAGAACCTTGTCGAATGCAATTAGAGATACTGGATCAACACCAGCAACGTCACGTGCATCAACTTTGTATAGGTTACGAGCAGCTAAGAATAGATTTTCATCTACTTCGCCAGTAACAATCAGAACGTCGCTTAGCTCAAGCTCTTTAAGCTTAGCTACAAGTTCTTTTGTTTTTGGTGCTTCTACTGAGAAGTTATCAACAACGATTAGACGCTCTTGACGAACAAGCTCAGAAAGAATGCTCTTCATAGCACCGCGGTACATTTTCTTGTTTACTTTTTGGCTGTGATCTTGTGGTTTCGCAGCAAAAGTAACACCACCTGTACGCCAGATTGGGCTACGAATTGTACCAGCACGTGCGCGGCCAGTACCTTTTTGACGCCATGGCTTAGCGCCACCGCCAGATACTTCAGAACGAGTCTTTTGAGCACGAGTACCTTGACGAGCACCTGCTGCATATGCAACAACTACTTGGTGTACAAGAGCTTCGTTGAAGTCACGTCCGAAAGTAGTCTCGGAAACAGTTAGTGCATCAGCACCTTTAACCATCAATTCCATTACTTACTCCTAGACGTTATGCTTTAACAGCAGGTTTTACGATCACGTTGCCGCCTGTTGAGCCTGGTACTGCACCTTTAATAAGAAGCAGATTGCGCTCAGCGTCAACACGTACGATCTCTAGGTTTTGAGTCGTTACACGCTCAGCACCCATGTGACCTGCCATTTTCTTGCCTTTAAACACGCGACCTGGAGTTTGACATTGGCCAATTGAACCCGGTGCACGGTGAGACAAAGAGTTACCGTGAGTCATATCTTGAGTAGAGAAGTTCCAACGCTTAACAGCGCCTTGGAAGCCTTTACCTTTAGATGTACCAGTAACGTCTACTTTTTTAATTTCGTTGAAAAGTTCTACGTTTAGCTCAGCGCCAACTTCAAACTCTTCGCCGTTTTCTAAACGGAATTCCCAAAGACCGCGACCTGCTTCTACACCCGCTTTCGCGAAGTGACCAGCTTCAGGTTTAGTTACACGGTTAGCTTTCTTAGCACCAGTAGTTACTTGGATTGCTGCGTAGCCGTCGTTCTCTAGAGTTTTAACTTGAGAAATACGGTTCGCTTCAACCTCAACAACAGTTACTGGGATAGAAACGCCTTCTTCAGTAAATACGCGGGTCATACCCACTTTACGTCCGACTAGACCAATCATTATTCTTATCTCCCTTAACCTAGGCTGATTTGAACATCAACGCCAGCTGCAAGATCAAGACGCATTAGAGCATCAACAGTTTTGTCTGTTGGCTCAACGATGTCGATCAAACGCTTGTGAGTACGGATTTCGTACTGGTCACGTGCATCTTTGTTGACGTGTGGAGAGGTAAGAACAGTGAAACGCTCTTTACGAGTAGGTAGTGGGATAGGACCACGAACCTGTGCGCCAGTACGTTTTGCTGTTTCAACGATTTCCGCAGTTGAAGCATCGATTAGCTTGTAATCAAACGCTTTAAGGCGGATACGAATACGTTGGTTCTGCATGAGACAGAGCTCCAATTATTAAAAATTACACAAACAATATCGCCACTCAAACTCGATAAAACGAGAGAATGCCGATTGATTTATGTGAAACCGTAGCATCCAAAATTAGGACGCATTGTCAGTTAACTTTTGAAGTAAAGACAAGCCTTACTATTTTTATTAACCGCGAACATAAGCTGAGTATACATTACTAGGTAAAACCTACTCCTCAGTGCTCATTGGTTCACAACCAGCTTAAGCCAGTGCGGTGCATTATACAGATCACACTTTAACTTGCAAGCTGTGTTTGAAAAATAATCGAAGAATCTATTGAGAGGAGTAATTGGCGCTTTTTTAGCTCTTGGTAGTGCCCTACCGCCGGGAAAAGAAATGCTAGGTAGCCACTAGGATGCGCCTGAGCAGCTACCCTTGTTATCGATATTTTTTAGCCTTCGTCTTCATCGACATATTGAGCTTGTAGGTAATTTTGAATACCTGTCATTTTGATGAGGCCGAGTTGAGTTTCTAACCAATCGACATGTTCTTCTTCATCTTCCAAAATCTCAAGAAACAGATCGCGTGATACATAATCATGAATATCTTCTGCATAAGCGATAGCGTTTTTCAGATCAGGAATGGCTTCCATCTCTAACGATAAGTCACACTCTAGCATTTCCTGAGTATCTTCGCCGATTTTAAGTTTGCCTAGATCTTGCAGATTGGGTAGCCCTTCGAGAAACAAGATTCGTTCAATCAGATGGTCGGCATGTTTCATTTCGTCGATGGATTCATGATACTCCTTGTCGGCTAAATGCTTTAAACCCCAGTCTTTGTACATGCGCGCATGCAAGAAGTACTGATTTATTGCGACAAGTTCGTTACCAAGAATTTTATTAAGATGTTGAATGATGATTGGATCGCCTTTCATGACATAGCCCTCCTCTTTGGCTCTTCTAACTGTAGAACCGAATCGAGAAGTGTCAAAAAAGCTACTGCGCTTTGAGCAGAATTAGCTTGCCTGTTTGAACAGGTCTTTCGCGGTGTCGTCAATGACTTCTTTTGCTGAACGTACACACTTTCCGCATTGACTGCCAAGTGCTGTACACTTTTTAATTCCTTTTATGTCAGTAATGCCCTCTTCTAATACCAACTTGCGGATTTTCTTGTCCGAGACCCCATGGCATAAACAAACGTACATAGTAAAACCTAACCCTTTAATTTGAGGTTAAATATAAAAAGGAATCATTCTTATTACCAGTCAAAATTAGCGTATGTTTATATCGATTGGTTATAGTATTTCGTCGAAAAGAAAGATTAATGGGCTTTGAAGAGGAGATAGTTTAGGTGAGCGACTTAAGCTGCTAAGTAAATAACTGTATTTAAATCGGAATACAGATTTCGGATATTACGTGTTGGGAATTTGCCTTATAACCAAAATAAAAAGGGAAGCCGAAGCTTCCCTTTTTTGATGCGTGCTCTTCTGATGAAGAGAGTGCAAAAATCTAAATGCTATTAAGCGAAGATTTTAGCTACAACACCAGCACCTACAGTACGGCCACCTTCACGGATAGCGAAACGTAGACCTTCGTCCATTGCGATTGGAGCGATTAGCTCAACAGTCATTTGAACGTTGTCACCTGGCATTACCATTTCTACGCCTTCTGGTAGAGTGATGTCGCCTGTTACGTCAGTTGTACGGAAGTAGAACTGTGGACGGTAACCTTTGAAGAAAGGAGTGTGACGGCCGCCTTCGTCTTTAGAAAGTACGTATACTTCAGACTCAAACTTAGTGTGTGGGTTGATAGAACCTTTAGCAGATAGTACTTGGCCACGTTCAACTTCGTCACGCTTAGTACCACGTAGAAGTGCACCAACGTTCTCACCAGCACGACCTTCGTCTAGAAGCTTACGGAACATTTCAACACCAGTACAAGTAGTTACTGTTGTTTCTTTGATACCAACGATTTCTACTTCGTCACCTACACGTAGGATACCACGCTCGATACGACCAGTTACAACTGTACCACGACCTTGGATCGAGAATACGTCTTCGATTGGTAGTAGGAACGGTTGGTCTACTGCACGCTCTGGCTCTGGGATGTAAGTATCTAGAGCTTCAGCTAGCTCAACGATCTTGTCTTCCCATTGCTTCTCGCCGTTTAGTGCGCCAAGAGCAGAACCTTGGATTACTGGTAGGTCATCACCTGGGAATTCGTACTCAGAAAGAAGTTCACGAACTTCCATTTCTACTAGTTCTAGTAGCTCTTCGTCATCAACCATGTCACATTTGTTCATGAATACGATGATGTAAGGGATACCAACTTGACGACCAAGTAGGATGTGCTCACGAGTTTGAGGCATTGGGCCGTCAGTCGCAGCAACAACTAGGATACCACCGTCCATTTGTGCAGCACCAGTGATCATGTTTTTAACATAATCCGCGTGTCCTGGACAGTCTACGTGTGCGTAGTGACGAGTTGGAGTGTCGTACTCAACGTGAGAAGTTGCGATTGTGATACCGCGCTCACGCTCTTCTGGAGCGTTATCGATAGATGCGAAGTCTTTCGCTTCACCACCGTACACTTTAGAAAGTGTAGTACAGATAGCAGCTGTTAGAGTTGTTTTACCGTGGTCAACGTGGCCGATAGTACCAACGTTTACGTGCGGTTTCGTACGTTCAAATTTTTCTTTAGACACGATCGTGTTCCTTCCTAGTTATGATTCGCCACGACCATTATTGGTCGAGACGCGCCAGAAATTGCTATTTTATGCGCCAACTCTCGTTAGCGCAATATTTGGACGCATTAGATCTTTCAAAAAATGAAAAAAATGCAGCCCTATTGTTTAACCACGCTCTGCAATGATTGCTTTTGCAACATTGTTAGGCACTTCAGCGTACTCACTAAACTCCATGGAGTAAGAAGCACGACCTTGTGTCGCAGAACGTAAATCAGTTGAGTAACCGAACATGACAGACAACGGAACTTGTGCACGAATTATCTTCAGGCCAGCTGTACCCTCGTCCATACCTTCGATGATGCCGCGACGACGGTTAATATCGCCAACAACGTCACCCATCCAGTCTTCTGGAGTAGTTACTTCAACTTTCATCATAGGCTCAAGCAGAACTGGTTGCGCTTCAAGTGCACCTGCTCTGAAAGCCATAGAGGCAGCGATTGTAAACGCCATCTCACTTGAATCTGTTTCATGGTAAGAACCATCATATAGTGTAGCTTTGATATCCAGAACTGGATAGCCAGCAAGCACACCATTGTTCATCTGTTCTTCAACGCCTTTAGCTACTGAAGCGATAAACTCTTTTGGTACTGTACCATCGGCAATTTCATCCACGAAGACAAAGCCTTCGCCAACTTCTGATGGTTCCAGTTTCAGCCAAACATGACCGTATTGACCTTTACCACCGTGTTCACGGATAAATTTACCTTCCGCTTTCGCTGTACCACGAATTGTTTCACGGTAAGCCACTTGCGGGTTACCAACGTTGCAGTTCACGCTAAATTCGCGCTTCATACGGTCAACGATGATATCTAAGTGTAGTTCACCCATACCAGAAATCAGTGTCTGGCCGGTTTCGTCATCCATATCGACGCGGAACGATGGGTCTTCTGCCGCTAATTTACTTAGCGCGATAGTCATTTTATCTTGATCGGCTTGTGAGCTTGGCTCTACAACGATCTGAATAACTGGGTCTGGGAATTCCATGCGCTCTAGAACAATCTTATGGTTCTGGTCACACAGAGTTTCACCAGTGGTCACATCTTTTAGGCCGATAATAGCCGCAATGTCACCTGCTCGTACTTCTTTTACTTCTTCACGCTTGTTTGAGTGCATTTGTACAATGCGACCTAAACGTTCACGTTGTTTCTTCACAGAGTTGTAAGCTGTTTTACCGCTTTCAACAACACCAGAGTAAACACGGATGAAAGTTAGAGTACCAACGAATGGGTCTGTTGCGATCTTGAATGCTAGCGCTGAGAACGGTTCTTTGTCGTCCGCGTGACGCTCTGCTTCATTCTCGTCTTCATCGATGCCCTTAATTGCAGGTACATCAACTGGAGAAGGAAGGAAATCAACCACTGCATCTAGAACAGCTTGTACACCTTTGTTTTTGAATGCACTACCACAAGTTGCTAGTACGATTTCATTGGTAAGGGTACGAGTACGAAGACCTTGTTTGATTTCAGCTTCTGTCAGTTCACCTTCTTCAAGGTACTTATCCATTAGCTCTTCAGAAGCTTCTGCCGCTGCTTCAACAAGTTCTGTACGATATTCTTCAGCCATTTCTTGCATGTCTGCTGGAATGTCTTCGTACGTAAAAGTCATGCCCTGGTCAGCTTCGTTCCAGTTGATTGCCTTCATCTTGATAAGATCGACAACACCTTGGAAGTTTTCTTCAGCGCCAATGTTCAGTTGAATCGGAACAGGAGTCGCGCCTAGGCGGTCCTTGATCTGCTCGATAACGCGCAAGAAGTCTGCGCCAGTACGGTCCATTTTGTTAACGAAAACCATACGAGGAACTTGGTACTTATCAGCTTGACGCCAAACTGTCTCTGATTGAGGCTCAACACCAGATGAACCACAGAACACAACAACGGCACCATCAAGTACACGTAGAGAACGTTCTACTTCAATAGTGAAGTCAACGTGTCCAGGAGTGTCGATGATGTTGATACGGTGATCTGGGAATTGCGCTTCCATACCACGCCAGAACGTAGTGGTTGCTGCTGAAGTGATCGTAATACCGCGCTCTTGCTCTTGCTCCATCCAGTCCATGGTTGCTGCACCATCGTGAACTTCGCCGATTTTGTGAGAAAGACCGGTATAGAACAGAATACGTTCACTTGTGGTTGTTTTACCTGCATCTACGTGAGCAACGATACCAATGTTACGGTACTGCTCAATAGGAGTTTTACGAGCCACGGTTGAATCCTCTTATTCGAGACTTAGGGACTATTGCTATACCTAGGATAAAAATTGCCTGCCCTAGAAATAGCAATAGTTCCTAGCGTAAGCATAGGAACTAAAGAAGTGCTGCAAGGAACCTTGCAGCACTAAAAAGGTATTACCAACGGTAATGTGCGAACGCTTTGTTTGCGTCAGCCATGCGGTGAACGTCTTCACGTTTCTTAACCGCAGTACCTTTGTTCTCAGACGCGTCTAGCATTTCAGCAGCTAGGCGTTGAGCCATAGATTTTTCACCACGCTTACGCGCAGCTTCAACTACCCAACGCATAGCAAGTGCGTTACGGCGAACCGGACGAACTTCTACAGGTACTTGGTAAGTTGAACCACCTACACGGCGAGATTTAACTTCTACCGCTGGGCGAACATTTTCAAGAGCTTCTTCAAATACAGCTAAGTGGTCTTTACCAGACTTCTCAGCCATTGCATCTAGTGCAGTGTAAACAATTTTTTCTGCAGTAGATTTCTTTCCGTCAACCATTAGGATGTTAACGAATTTTGCCAGCAGTTCAGATTTGAACTTTGGATCTGGAAGGATCTTACGCTGACCTATTACGCGACGACGTGGCATGGATATTCTCCGTTGTCTTCTTCAGGTTTTTTCCAAAACTTTTCAGAATAATAAATAAAATAGTGTTTGGCCTTACTTAACGATTTCTTTTTAAAAAAAGAGAATCAATTAAGACTTAGGACGTTTCACACCGTACTTAGAACGACCTTGTTTACGGTCATTAACGCCAGCACAGTCAAGTGCGCCGCGAACAGTGTGGTAACGAACACCCGGAAGGTCTTTTACACGACCGCCACGGATTAGTACAACACTGTGCTCTTGTAGGTTGTGGCCTTCACCGCCGATGTACGAAGTTACTTCGAAACCGTTAGTTAGACGTACACGACATACTTTACGTAGTGCCGAGTTAGGTTTTTTAGGTGTAGTAGTGTAAACACGAGTACATACACCACGTTTTTGTGGGCACGCTTCTAGTGCAGGCACGTTGCTTTTAACAACTTGCTTTACACGAGGTTTGCGAACCAACTGGTTAATAGTTGCCATTAACTAGCTCCTGAAATTTACTTGAAAGTAAGCTTTGTGAAAAATCTATCCCTAACTACATGTCGCAATTAGGGACGCAAAATTCTATTCAGCAGTGGGATGTGTGTCAAGAAATATACAGATCTTTTTTAGCCGTCTAGAGCTCAGGATGGTCTAGTTTTGACCAAACTGATAGAACATAGCTACCAAGTAACTGATTTGTCATTTAAAACCGTCAATTCAACAAAGCCATCAAAGCCTATTTGCGGGATGGCTTCAGAGGCCAACTGTTGTAGGCCGCGACTCTCTAGATCGGGTTTTAATACCGACATGTGCTCGACTGCACTGATTTGAGTGAATAACTCATGATTTGGAAGGCAAAGATACACTGCATCTTCAACTAACAAGAACTGGTCTTGTGGTTGAGAGTAGATAAGTGCAAGCTTGAGTTTATCCGCTGTTTTAACAATATGAAGCATAGCGATTCCTAGAAAGTCAGTATCTGTTGGCACTGAGCTAACGTCTGCGCTAACTCATCAGCTTCAGCGACGGTGACATCAATCAACAAGTCATCAGCGGAAAGACCAAACTGACTCAGGCTTCGTTGACAAACGTATACCTGTTCGATGTCGTACAGATCCATCAACTTAAACGCCGAAATGTAGTCACGGGACAGTGTCTGTTCAGGCTGCTGTGCTTTGAGAAGTTGTGTCACACCATCACCAACAAAAAACACGGCGATATCTTCACTATATGCGGACGCAGCTAATAACGCGTCTAAACCTTCCCTACCCGCAGCGGTAGTATGAGGAAAGCTATTAAATACAAAGGCTAATTTTCTCAAAACTGTACCACTCTGTCTTGCGTGAGTAGCGCTTCCGATAGGCTCCCTAAACCAGCCTGGGTAAATCCAGAAGCTAAGTTAGAGCCACTCAACTGATGCTGCTCTGCTTCTTCAGAGCTGATGATGCCACGTCTTAGTGCCGCCGCAACACAGGTCTCAAGACTCACATTGTGTTCATTTGCCAATTTCTGCCAAGCCGCAGCCAAATCAAACTCATCATTAGCTGGCACAGTAAGGTCAGAGCCGTTACTTACGCCGTCTTGATAAAAGAATACACTGTGGAGTTTGTGGCCCTGTTGAAGCAGAGCCACGGCAAACTGGTAAGCACTTCTTGCTGACTGTGAACCGTAGAGAGGCCCATTAACTAGGAGTGTATAGCTTAACAACCCTCTTCATCCTCTGTTTTACGCTGACGGATATATAGGTATACTGTGTGCTTAGAAATATTCAATCGCTCAGCAACACGGTTAATCGCATCTTTGATATCAAAAATACCTTTGTCGTACAGCTCCATCACGATTTGACGGTTCTTGGTATTGTTCGATACTGACTTGTCGGCATTGATCTCTTCAATAGTGCGCTCAACCGTTTGGTCGACAAGCTCTTCAACGTCGCTTGCAAAGTTAACTGATGAGGCAGCTTCGTCTGCGTCTTGTGTCGGCATGAAAGATTGCAGCACTTGTGAGAAAGGCGCATCCAGGTTCACGTTAATACACAGCAGGCCAATCACTCGGTCTTCACCATTACGGATAGCCACTGTGATCGACTTCATCAACACGCCACCTTTAGCACGGGTGAAGTATGAGCGTGAGAAGTTACGCTTAGAACCTTCGATATCTTTTAGCATCTTCAATGCAAGGTCAGTAATTGGCGAGCCAACCTGACGCCCCGTATTCTCACCGTTAGCAATTTTAATTGCAGAGGTGTTGAGGTCTTCTAAAGAGTGCAAAACGATCTCACAAAATGGGCCAATTAGACTCGCAATGCCGTCTACCACCGCTTCATAAGATCTTAGAATGATTTTATCGTGTTCACTGAATGGCATGACATTGACTGATTCCATTTCAAGTAACACATCTGCATTGACTGTTTCTGTAGTAGTCACTTATTCCTTACCTTCGTGTGAAAAATCAACAAATTTATGTAAGTTTATCAGAAAATTTTAATTGCACACCTAGCTAACATTGCAACTAGTGATTTAGAACAAGTTTAAAAATCAAATACTCATATTTGAATCATAAAAAAAGCCTAACGTGAAGTTAGGCTTTTTAGTCAATCTGCGCTTTTTACAGCGGGATTTCTTTCAGCTATTACTGAGCAGCAGGTGCTTCAGCGTTATCAATGCTTAGTAGTTCAACTTCGAATACTAGCGTTGAGTTAGCAGGGATTGTCGGTGTGTCTTGCTCACCGTATGCTAGCTCTGGCGGGATTACGAATTTGTACTTAGAACCAACTTGCATTAGTTGTACGCCTTCAGTCCAGCCTGGGATTACGCGGTTTAGAGGGAATGTTGCTGGTTCACCACGGTCGTAAGAGCTGTCGAACTGAGTACCGTCAGTTAGTGTGCCTTTGTAGTGTACTTGAACGGTATCTGTGTCTTTTGGAGAAGCGCCTTCACCTTGTGTCATTACTTGGTAAAGTAGGCCAGATTCAGTTTGCTTAACGCCTTCAGTTTTAGCGAATTCAGCACGGAAGTCATCACCAGCTTTCTTAGTTGCTGCCGATTTCTCTGCCGCTTGTGCTTGCATAGTTTCAGCAACACGCTTGTCTAGAGCTTCAAGTGCTGCACGAGTTTCTTCTTCGTTTAGTGCCGTTTTTTCTGCGAATACGTCTTCAATACCTTGAAGAACCATGTCTTTGTCTAGGTTAATGCCTAGCTCGCTTGGCTTATCAATGCTTGTGCTCAGGTAGTTAGCGAAAGATACGCCGATTGCGTATGCCGCTTTGTCATCTTCGGTTTTAAAGTTTACTGCTTCTACTTTAACTTCTTCTACTTGAGGTGCTTCTGCCTTTGGTTCTTCTTTCTGACAACCAACTGCTAGCATAACCGTTGCGGCAAGCAGTGATACTTTTAAAACTGATTTCATTGAATTCTCCAATTAATGGCCAAGCCATTGGTTATTGTGCACAAATCTAATGATTAGATTGGTGTGAATACGTTAGTTATAACAATATACTAGTCATATGTCTTTCGACACAAACCGGATTATTAGAAGTGATGCAAATATTTTTCCATTCCTTGCTATGTGCAATTGTCATCACCTTGTTAAATGGATGCTTTTTCTTTCAAGACGATGAGCAGCGTTGGGAAATTGAGCCCAGCGGCGCCACCAGCTTTGCTTTAAGCAGAGATGGACGCTTCGCCCTGCTCTACTCTCAGCAGAAACAATTGCTGCTTTGGGACCTTGCCGAAAACAAAGAGTTAGCCCAACTTGGCCCTCAAGATCAGTCCGAAAACCAAGTGTCGCGTATTCGAATCTCTGACAATGGCCGCTTTGCCATTACTGCCAGCCAAATGAACTTCGCCGTTTGGGACCTATCTTGGACCCAAGCTGAAGGACTATGGTCTATCTCTGACGGCTTGATTCGCGATGTTGACATCTCTAGCAATGGTGAAAAAGTACTACTCGGTTTATCGAATGGTAAAGCCATCTATGTGGACTTAGTCACCGGACGCCGTCTGGAGTTCCTTGCTCATAGAGAAAAAGTTAATTCCGTCGCCCTCTCTTCGAACGGTCGCTATGCACTTTCCGGTGGTAACGACTACAAAGCCTATCTGTGGGACACCGAAACTGGCTTGGTATTGCGCACCTTTGAACACAAGCAAAGAGTCGTACGTGTCGCCTTACAACGGGATGGCGAATTAGCCTTTACCTCTGATGGTGGCAATCAAGCGATGATTTGGGATCTTAAAACGGGTGAACCTCAAGCTCAGCTACAGAGTTGGTCGAGACAGCTGATATTCTCCAGTGCCCGTTTTTCCGATGATGGCAGCCTGTTAGTGACCGGTACTCCATCCAGCCAGGTGAGTGTTTGGGATGCTCAGGATGGCAAACGACTTTCACGACACGATGCAGAGCCACTAAAAGATACTCGCCCTCCTCGTGCGGTAGTGTATGATGCAGCCTTTGATGATAAGAACCGTGTAATATCGGGCACCTCTGCGGGCATCGCCCAAGCTTGGAATGTGGATTAAGAACGATGACAGAAAAGCGAGTTGAACAGTTAGAAAGCCGCGTTAATGACTTAGAATGTCAGCTAGCTTTCCAAGAGCAAACCATTGAAGAACTTAATGAAGCGCTTAGCCAACAACAGATGTTGATCACTAAGATGCAAGACCAAATGAAATATGTAGTGGGTAAAGTGAAGAACATTGATGGATCGAACTTAGCTGACGCATCCGAAGAGACACCACCACCACATTACTAATGTGCGTTGCCAACAAGCTACGGCTTATTGCTCTGGTTGAAAAACAAAAGGCGGCAGAGAATATCTGTCGCCTCTTGTGTATCTGATTGGGAATTTGAGTTACACCGGAGCTTGGTTAGTCATCGGCATAGATCTTCACTTCCACTCGTCCTTCAGTATCAACGCTAGCACGGTACATACCGGAACTGTTCATGCCGAAGTGAATATCACCTTGACCGTCAATTGCGATCAAACCACCTTCGCCACCCATGGTTTTCAATTCACCTTGGATGATATGTTCACATGCAGTATGAACGTCTTCTTTAAGATAACGCATGCGCGCAGCCACATCACTGGCAACCATTTTTCTTAAGAAGAACTCACCCATGCCTGTGGTAGAAACCGCAACATTACCATTCTCAGCAATAGTGCCCGCACCAATGATTGGCGAATCACCGACTCGGCCGTACTTCTTGTTTGTCACACCACCAGTACTGGTCGCTGCCGCCAAGTTACCCACTTGATCTAATGCCACAGCGCCAACCGTGCCGTACTTTTTGTCGTCTGGATATTTTTCAGCTTGCTGCCCATCGTATTTCGCTTCAGACAGAGCAAATACGCCCTTCTCTTTCATCGATTGAAGCTGGTCGTAACGGCGCTCAGTGAAGAAATAGTCTTGCTCAGTAAAGGTATAGCCGTGTTCAAAGGCAAACTTCTCTGCCCCTTCTCCAATCAACAGTACATGGTCGCTTTTCAGCATCACATCGCGAGCTAATTCGATCGGGTTTTTAATGTGGCGAACACCAGCAATGGCACCCGCATCCATTTCACGACCGTGCATCACCGACGCATCCATTTCCACAAACTCATCATGCGTAAGAACGGAGCCCTTACCTGCATTGAAATGTGGACTGTCTTCCATCACCTTTACCGATGCCACTACCGCATCCAACGCATCACCGCCCGATTGCAGCACTTGGTAACCAGCTAACACTGATTTTTCTAAAGCCTCAGTAATGCCCGCTTTTAGCTCATCACTCATCTGCTCTCGCAAGATGGTTCCAGCACCACCGTGAATGGCAATTGAAAAAGGTTGCGACATGTATACTCTCCACTGACGTATTCTTATTATCTGTCGCTATCAATATCATATCCAAAGCTCGATGTCTGATAGCAACAACAAATCTTTCGCTAGCGGTCATGCTCACGCCAGAAAGCACAACCCCAATACGAAAAAAGCCTCCACAAGGGAGGCTTTCATATTCTAAAACTAAACCGTTAACTCGGTATTAGTGAGAACCACAGCTACCGCCGCCGCAGCAGCCGTCTTTTTTCTCTTCACCGTGGTCGTGGCCTTCGCCACCGCAGCAGCCGCCTTCTTGGTGTACGTGACCGTGTTGAACTTCTTCTTCAGTCGCTTCACGAACCGCTACTACTTCAACGTCAAACGTTAGAGTTTGGCCAGCTAGCATGTGGTTGCCATCAACAACAACTTCTTCGCCGTCTACTTCAGTTACTTCTACTGGGATTGGACCTTGGTCAGTATCCGCTAGGAAGCGCATACCAACTTCGATTTGTTCAACACCTTGGAATACGTCAGCAGGAACACGTTGCACTAGTGCATCGTTGTGCTCGCCGTAAGCGTCTTCTGGAGTAACAGTTGCAGAGAACTTGTCGCCAGCAACTTTGCCTTCAAGCTCTTTTTCAAGACCTGTAATTAGGTTGTTGTGACCGTGAAGGTAATCTAGTGGAGCTTCTGCAGTTGATTGGTCAACTACTACGCCATCTTCAAGTTTCACTTGATATGCAACACTAACTACTACGTTCTTTTCAATTTTCATGAGAGCTCCAAGGAGGTTTGGACTAAGCTCTAACAATTGAGCTTAGGAAAAATTCTGTACCAGGATATTATGGGGATCAATTATCGAAACTCAATCACTCAGGCTTAAAAATACCGATCATTTCTTGATTCGCGTGTTCAGATTTCTCTACAGTTTTCGGTTTACGTTGCTCTGAGAAGTCACAATCGACACATTCCACCAGCTCGATATTATTCTCAATCCACCAACGAAGCGTGTCTTGAGTATTGCAGCTTGGGCAGCTCGCCCCTGCGATAAAGCGTTTTTTCTGTTTCACGTTAATATCCTTTACTACTCTGGATTCGCGGTTCTCTATGCTTGATATGGAAGCGAATAGGACCACGTTTATTATTAGGTTTCTCTTGGCAATAACTTTTGGCTCAAAGCATGCATTACATACTCGAGCCGTTCACTGTAAACAGAGGCTATTGCCAATAGTTACGAGATTGGTGGTCATTCTCCATCTCGTGCCCAAAGATCTCTTCAAGCTCTTTACGAGCCTCTTTCGCTCTTTGGGCTAACTCTGCGTCTTCATTGTGCTGAGGCAGTAACTCTTTCAGCATACCATTATCCAACTTCCTAAAATGTGCTTCTGCTCGCTTCGCTTTGTATGGATGCATGCCAAGCTCAGTCAGAGTTTGACGGCCAAGGTCCAATGCGCCAAGGAAGGTTTCACGCGAGTAATTGTTTACCCCGTGATTGAGCAATTGGTACGCTTCAACACGGCTTCGTGCACGTGCCAAGATTTTCAGACGTGGAAAATGCTGCTTACACAAGTCGACGGTTTTCATGATTTCGTCTGGAGAGTCTGTACACAACACTATCGCTTCGGCCTTATCTGCCCCCGCAGCTCGTAACAGCTCTAAGTGAGTGGAATCACCGTAAAATACCTTGTAGCCAAACTTTCTCAGGATGTGGATTTGGCTAGCGTCACTTTCCAAGATCGTAATACGGATCTTATTAGCGTACATCAGACGTCCAATGATCTGACCAAAACGACCAAAGCCGGTAATAATCACTCGAGGGCTACGATCAACCACATCCGAAGACATCGCATTCTCGCTAATTTGATTCAATTGGCGAGCAAAGAACTTATCTTGCAGCTTAAGCATTAATGGCGTGGTCACCATTGAGAGACTCACAACAACTAGCAAGAACGACACTTGCTCACCACTCAAGATGCCTTGTGCACTTGCCGCTGTGAAGATAACGAAAGCAAATTCACCGCCTTGGCTAAGAATCATTGCCATGCGGCTACGTGCTTTGGCTTGAGTACCAAACACTCGAGCAAGAGCGTACAAAACCAAACCTTTTAGTACGACTAACGCAAGAACAGCGATCAGTATTGCAAACGGGCTTTCGGCCAATAACCCCAAGTTAACGGCCATACCGACCGAGATAAAGAACAGACCAAGTAACAGCCCTTTGAATGGGTCAATCGCGATTTCCAGCTCATGTCGGTATTCACTTTCCGCTAGAAGTACGCCCGCTAAGAAAGTACCCAGAGCCATCGACAAGCCTATCTGCTGCATGATAACGGCAATACCAATTACCAATAGCAGAGCAGCAACGGTGAACAACTCACGCACACCACTCATGACTACATAGCGGAAAAGAGGCCTCAACAAGAAGTGGCCACCGACTAGTAAACCAACCACACCACCTAACATCCACAACATGTCTGTCCAACTGCCGCCCGTGTTACCTGCAAGCAGAGGCAACATCGCTAACATAGGGATCACGGCAATATCTTGGAATAGCAAAACCGCAAAGCCAGATTGCCCAGCTTCTTTACCACCAAGCTCTCGCTCTTCAATGACCCTTAAAGCGATCGCGGTTGAAGATAAGGCTAAACCCATGCCTATTACTAGGCTTGTTTGCCACGTTAAGCCAAACATACAGGCGATAGCGGTGATGATCAGAGTGGTAATCAGCACTTGCGCGCCACCGAGCCCGAGAATAGGCGCTCGCATCTGCCACAGTTTTTTAGGGTTAAGCTCTAAACCAATCAGGAAGAGCAGCAGCACCACCCCGAATTCGGAAAAGTGTAGAATCGCTTCTACATCGCTGATTAAACCAAGCCCCCATGGGCCAATTGCCACACCCGCCAGCAAGTAGCCCAAAACTGAGCCTAAACCGGCGCGCTGAGCGATAGGTACCGCAACCACGGCTGCAGCAAGGAATATAACGCTACTTTGCAAAAAATCATTAGTCAGAGCCATCGTTCGCTCCTATATCTTGTAGCGGGTCTCGCAACCAGTTTCGATAAGCCTCTGCGTGTTGATAACGAGTCATGTCTGAGACATTTCGTGCCCAGTGTAAAACCAAAGGTGGAATCCAGTTCATCTGACACAAAGCGGCTGTGAGTTCGAAAGGCTGTAAAATCTCTTGTAATGGATATTTATTATAGCCTGCTGCTCCAAACGCCTCTTCTTTACCACCCGTAGTGATGACACTGCGCCAGTGTTTACCTTTCAGTGCACTTTGCTCACCAAACGCAAAGCCTTTACCCAAGACTCGGTCAAACCACTCTTTTAACAGTGAAGGACAGGAATACATAAACAGAGGGTGTTGGAACACAATCACATCATATTCAAGGAGCAGAGAATGCTCGTAAGGCACATCGATAAAGAAATCAGGATAGATGGCATAGAGGTCGTGAATTTTAACGTGCTCGAGCGACTCTATTTTCTTAACCATCATCTGATTGGCAATAGAGGTTTCTGGCTCTGGGTGCGCGTAGATAACCAATACTTTGGGCACTACTTTGTCTGTCGAGGGAGTATTACTCATTCCTTTGAAGCTTTCCTTTTAAGGCTAAACGGTGGCAAGGCCACAAGAATTTAAGCAAAAGTTATTAATATGTTATTGGCATCATAACGCAAATTGCATTGTGATCGACTTTTATCTGGTTTAAGCCTACTATGCAGGCGTCTGTTCATCTCTAATTTCAATGCTATTTCTATGATTACTTTCTCTGATATTCAATTGCTACGCGGCGGTAAGCCCCTCCTCGACCAAGCATCTGCGACTCTTCACCCTGGCGACAAGATTGGCTTGGTGGGTAAAAACGGCTGTGGTAAATCGACGCTGTTCGCTTTAATTAAAGACGAACTATCGATTGATGCTGGCTCATTCAGCAAACCTGCTCACTGGGAAATGGCGTGGGTTGCTCAAGAAACCCCAGCATTAGAAAGAACAGCAATTGAATACGTGATTGATGGTGACCGTGAATATCGTGGCCTTGAAGGTCAGCTGCAAAAAGCGGAAGTAGCCGACAACGGCACACTCGTCGCAGAGATTCACGGCAAGATAGAAACCATTGGTGGTTACAGTATTAAGGCTCGCGCAGCCGAATTGCTAGACGGCCTAGGCTTTAGCCAAGAACAAATGACGTGGAACCTGACCCAATTCTCAGGTGGTTGGCGTATGCGTTTGAACCTAGCGCAAGCCCTACTGTGCCGCAGTGACTTACTGCTGCTCGATGAGCCAACCAACCACTTGGACTTAGATGCGGTAATGTGGCTAGAGCGTTGGCTACAAAGCTACCCTGGCACACTGATTCTTATCTCGCACGATAGAGACTTCTTAGACCCTATCGTCAACCGCATCGTGCACGTAGAAAACCAAAAGTTAAATGAGTACACAGGTAACTACTCATCGTTTGAGAATCAACGAGCGCAAAAACTGATTCTGCAACAGGCGATGTACCAGAAGCAGCAAAAGCAGATGGCTCACATGCAGAGCTACATCGACCGTTTCCGTTATAAAGCTTCAAAGGCTCGCCAAGCGCAAAGCCGTATTAAAGCGCTAGAGAAAATGGAACAAGTACTGCCAGCTCAGTTTGATAACCCATTCAGCTTTGAGTTCAGAGAGCCAGACGCGCTACCAAACCCAATCATGATGATGGATGAGGTCTCTGCAGGCTACGATGACAAATTAATCCTAGAGAAGATTCGCCTTAACCTTGTTCCAGGGAGCCGTATCGGTCTACTGGGTCGTAACGGCGCAGGTAAATCGACACTTATTAAGCTGCTTTCTGGTGAACTGAAACAGCAAGGCGGCGAACTGAGCTACTCACAAGGCGTTAAGATTGGTTACTTCGCACAGCATCAACTAGAAACGCTGCACCCAGAAGAGACACCACTGCAACACATGATGCAGATTGCGCCTAAGCACACCGAACAACAGCTGCGTGATTATCTAGGTAGCTTTGGCTTCCAAGGCGAGAAAGCACTGGATAAAGTGGCTCCTTTCTCCGGTGGTGAGAAAGCACGTTTAGTATTGGCGCTGCTAGTATGGCAAAAACCGAACCTATTGCTACTCGATGAACCAACCAACCACTTGGATCTCGATATGCGTCAGGCGCTGACATTCGCTCTACAAACATTTGAAGGCGCGATGGTTATCGTATCGCACGACCGTTACCTACTTCGTGCAACCACTGATGACCTGTACCTTGTACACGACCGCCAAGTTGCACCGTTTGACGGCGACCTGAACGATTACTACAAATGGCTAACCGAACAGCAAAAAGTAGAACGCAAAGAAGCACAAGCGCAGACTCCAGCGAAAGATGGCGCCAACAGTGCTGCTGCGAAAAAAGAGCAAAAACGTAAAGAAGCGGAGTTCCGTAAGTTAACCGCACCAATCCGTAAAAAGCTGACTCAATTTGAAAAGCAGATGGATAAACTGACGCTTGCTCTTGAAGAAGCCGAGCAACAATTATCAGACACTTCACTGTATGAAGCTGAAAATAAGGCTAAACTGAATGAAGTACTCGCCCTACAAGCGAGCAGTAAATCACAACTTGAAGAAGTTGAAATGGATTGGATGTCCACTCAAGAAGAGCTTGAGCAGATGGAACAGGATATGGATAGCTTATGAGCCCAAAGCACGCCCCAATATCACTAACACTGGAACGACTATGGCAATTTAGCCTTCAGTATTACAGTGTGCGCGGTGTTAAAGATGCGTGCTTAGCTTTGCAAAACCAGTTCCACGGCAACGTCAATCTACTGCTGCTCCTCAAATGGCTCGATGAGCAGCAGGTGTCTTTTGCAGAAGAAGAGTGGCACAAAGTACAACAGTGCTTAAGCCGCTCCGAAACCCTACTTCATAGTTATCGAGAGTTACGTAAGCACCTTAAAGAGCATGTTGTCGACTCTCTCTACCGTGAAGCCTTACAGTTTGAACTGCAACTTGAGAAACAGCAGCAATCCGATCTTGTCGACTGTATCAACTCGCTGCAATTGTTCACCAATCAACAAGCGCCACTGGCTCTGCAATATTGTCGTCTACTCGGGGCAGAAAACCTCTATGACGCATTTTCTGAACCCGCCCCTCAGCCTTAACTCGTTTTCTTTCTCTTTTGAGTTGTTCCGGTACAAGCTTACTCTCGTATTGATATTTCGCTCCACCTAACAAAACGAGTGCTCATAGCAAGCAGAGGCTAGCTCGTACAAGTTTGATAATATTCAATCAGTTACTCACAACATGTTTTTACATTGAGTCTCAGTGAAAGGCTTGCGCTAGCACCGAGAATCAACCAAGCTCAAATAAAAACGTGGGCGCATCGCAATACTTAATACTTTTCAAAGCCCATAAAAAGCACGGACTGTTTTATGACCATATTTACCGCAGCTGCTGGTTTATCTAACCCACACTTACAAACTTTAGTGCCAAGGTTTATCAGAAAGCAGGCGTTGTTCCACCCTACGTGGCAAACCTTAGAAACACCTGATGGGGACTTCCTAGACCTTGCTTGGAGTGAATCACCAGATAACGATGAACTAACAAGCAACAAACCTATCTTTATTCTGTTCCACGGATTAGAAGGCAGTTTTGAGAGCCCTTATGCCAACGGGCTGATGAATGCGTTTGCGAAGGATGGTTGGTTGTCGGTGATGATGCATTTTAGAGGCTGTAGCGGTAAACCGAACCGCTTGGCTCGTGCATATCACTCAGGTGAAGTTGAAGATGCTCGCTTTTTCCTAAGACACCTGCACGCACAGTTTCCCAACATCCCTAAGGTGGCGGTCGGCATCTCTTTAGGCGGAAACATGCTAGCAAATTATCTGGCTGAGTATTCAGACGATCCCCTGCTATCAGCAGCAACCATAGTGTCAGCTCCGTTTGATCTGGCTTGTTGTGCGAGTCGCATTGAGAAAGGCTTTTCTAAGCTCTACAAGAAGTACCTGCTCAGCTCTCTCAAATCAAACGCCCTAAAAAAGATTAACTTGCTGCAAGAGAAGCTCGACATCACCGCAGAGACAATCAAGAAAATTGATAAGTTGTATGAGTTTGATGAACGAATCACCGCACCTCTGCATGGATTCAAGAACGCTCAAGACTATTACGCACAGTGCTCAGCTCTTCCTAAGCTCAATAAGATAACGCTACCAACTCAGATAATTCATGCTAAAGACGATCCTTTCATGACTGATGATGTGATTCCTAAATTCGTTCTGCCGGATAACATCGATTATCGCTTGTTCCAGAAAGGGGGTCATGTTGGGTTCATTACTGGTAGTACACTAAAACCAAGGTTTTGGTTAGAAGAAGCGCTACCAGCCTACTATGAAAGTATTCAAGACTCGGCATAACGCTAAGCCTACTAAAGATATAAGTGAAACCTTGATAAGATAGCGCAGCCCCTAATTGGGGTTGTACTAAAAACACCGCTAGACACACTCATCGACATATCAATGAACATAAAAGAGAGAAGTATTTATGATCATCCCATGGAAAGACATTGAGCCTGATACACTGGAAAATCTCATCAAAGAATTCGTACTTCGTGAGGGTACAGACTACGGCGACGTGGAGATCTCTCTACAAAACAAGATTGACCAAGTGAAACATCAATTAGCTTCTGGTGAGGCTAACATCGTGTTTTCCGAACTGCACGAGACCGTTGATATCCAGCTAACAAAACGCTTCTAAGCTGCGCTTAACACAGAGCCGTGTTATAGTGGAAAACGATTGCTAACAAGTAAGTTACTCATAAGACAAGGGTTGTCATGTCCGCTAAACATCCAATTATTGCGGTGACGGGTTCTTCAGGAGCCGGCACCACCACTACCTCAGAAGCCTTCCGAAAAATGTTCAACATGATGGACGTGAAGGCCGCTTGGGTTGAAGGGGATAGTTTTCACCGCTTCACTCGACCAGAAATGGATGTCGAGATCCGTAAGGCGCGCGAGCAAGGTAAGCACATCAGCTACTTTGGTCCACAAGCCAACGACTTCGGGGCCTTAGAAGAGTTTTTCCGTAAATACGGAAATGAAGGTACTGGCCAAGTACGTAGTTACCTACATACGTTTGACGAAGCGGTTCCTTATAATCAAATGCCGGGCACCTTTACGCCATGGCAAGATATCCCTGAAAATTCAGACGTGATGTTTTACGAAGGCCTACACGGCGGCGTGGTTGATGGCGACATTAATGTCTCACAACACGTCGACCTGCTGATTGGCATGGTTCCTATCGTAAACCTAGAGTGGATTCAAAAGTTCGTTCGTGACACACGCGATCGTGGCCACTCACGTGAAGCAGTAATGGACTCCATTGTTCGTTCAATGGATGATTACCTTAACTATATTACCCCGCAATTTTCGCGTACTCATATCAACTTTCAGCGTGTTCCAACTGTAGATACATCGAACCCACTCAACGCCAAAGGGATTCCAAGTTTAGACGAAAGCTTCGTAGTTATACGTTTGCGCGGCATCAAAAACGTCGATTTCCCTTACCTTTTGGCAATGATTGATGGCTCATTCATGTCTCGTCATAACACCCTAGTGGTGCCAGGTGGCAAGATGAGTTTTGCTATGGAGCTCATTGTGAGGCCAATCCTACAACAACTCATCGAAACCGGGAAAATAGGTTAACAAAACGGCATTCTGGCTGATTACTTTTCATACCGTGATCATGTGCACAATTTTGCGTAAAAAATCGTAGCTTGGTCACGATTAAAATCAAGAAATAGTACCTGAAAAAGGATACTATTCTTAAACGAAACACAAGATAGCTTGCAGCGCTCACCGAGTGCTCTTATCCTAAGAAGTCAATTCAGGCTTAGCTAAAATACGGAAAGCGGCAAGCATACCCTGCAGAGGAAGTGAGATATTATGGTTCTAGGTAAACCTCAAACCGATCCAACATTAGAGTGGTTCCTTTCACACTGTCATATTCATAAGTACCCTTCAAAAAGTACTTTGATCCATGCTGGTGAAAAGGCAGAGACCTTGTACTACATCGTTAAAGGTTCTGTGGCAGTTCTTATTAAAGACGAAGAAGGTAAGGAAATGATTCTTTCTTACCTAAACCAAGGCGACTTCATCGGTGAGCTAGGCTTGTTCGAAGAAGACCAAGAGCGTACAGCTTGGGTTCGTGCTAAATCTCCTTGTGAAGTAGCTGAAATTTCTTTCAAGAAGTTCCGTCAACTTATCCAAGTGAACCCAGACATCCTAATGCGTCTTTCAGCGCAAATGGCAAGCCGCCTACAAGTAACTAGCCAAAAGGTTGGTGACTTAGCGTTCCTTGACGTAACAGGTCGTATCGCTCAAACGCTACTAAACCTAGCGAAACAGCCAGATGCAATGACTCACCCTGACGGCATGCAAATCAAGATCACCCGTCAAGAGATTGGCCAAATCGTTGGTTGTTCTCGTGAGACAGTAGGTCGTATCTTGAAGATGCTAGAAGAGCAGAACCTAATTTCTGCACACGGTAAGACTATCGTGGTATACGGCACTCGTTAATTTCGATTAACTGAGTCAAAAATATGAAAGCCACCAAATGCGAATTTGGTGGCTTTTTCTTTATTGAGAGAAGGTGCGAGATACGAATGGAACACGTGAGGCTCTCGCCTTGTAAACATTCTCAAAGCGAAGCGTACCCGCACCTCTCGAGCAAAGCCCGTGCTCGTACCTTTCGTTACCCGTTGGTGCTTTCGAAGATCTTATCCGCCGATGCAGCAACAAAACCGGTATAAAGCTCACCATTGGCCATCGCATAACGCTTAGCGAACTCATAGAAGCCACCAGGAATCATCTCATTGCCTTCAACGAATGCCACTGGCACTTTATCTGCCATGGTTGATGATTGCTCTAATAACACCTCTGGAGAGCCTTTCACTTCACCACCAGATGCGTTAATCGTAAAGCCAGCATCACTTAGGTAATCATTCACAGCTTGCACTTCATCGAACTTGTTCAGTTGATTGACACTAACTGTGAAGTGGTTAGCACCGTAACCGTGAGCCGCTAACCAAGAGGCGTATTCGCTCTCCTTCGCTAACAGTTGGAAATCAGCGAAGCTCAAATCCCAAAGGCGGCCACCAAATAGGAATTCGTGTCCCTCTAACTTACTTACATCAACCTGCTCAACCAATTTGGCAACGATCTGCTGTAATTCACTAGAACACTCCTCTACCTTCAACTCACTAATGAACACTTTCGGTTGCTTTGGATCTGGGTGTTCGTAGTGTTTAGCCACTAGCTTCTTACTTTCAAACAAGTAATCACCACATGCTTTGTAACCCCGCTCAAGGAAAGGTTTGGCTAATGTTTCAATACCTAGAGGGGCAACATTAAAAGTACGCAATGCAATGTGATCATTGATCAGCGCTTCATCTTCTTTTAGCAAGTGATGTACTTTCTCTGCCGACGGGCAAAGTCTGTGAATGTAATCGTCCCATAGTGATTTAAAGAGTAGATCGGGCGTCATGGTGACTCCTTGTCAGAGGTTCTAGCAAGCTAGTGATTTGGATTAGAAAGGGAGAGACTGAGACACAAAGTCAGCAGCCATCAGCCTGTGACATACTTGTTCTATTATTATCTGCCGCCCAATCTTGATGCTGAGCGTGGTTAAAGTAAGGAAGCGATACGCCGCTTCCTTATCTCATAACTATTGAATAAGCCTTAGCTTAATATCAATCTAAACTACAGTTCGATACCTGGGCTAAATGTTGCTGGCAGCTGAGTTTCACCACCTTCCATTGAAGCCATTGGGTAAGCACAGTAGTCCGCTGCGTAGTAAGCACTTGGACGTAGGTTACCTGACGCACCCGGGCCACCAAATGGTGCATCACCACTTGCGCCTGTTAGCTGGCGGTTACGGTTAACAATACCCGCGCGGATATGGTCAACAAAGTATTCCCACTCAGCATCGTCGGTTGATACCAGACCAGCAGACAGACCAAAGCGAGTGTCGTTAGCTAACTCAACCGCTTGCTCTAGCGATTGATAACGAACCACTTGCAGCAATGGACCGAAGTACTCTTCATCTGGTAGATCAGCAATGTTGGTTGCATCGATAATGCCTGGAGAAACAAATGCTGCTTCGCCCGCTTTTGCTTCCACTAGGCTAATACCACCTAGAGATTGCAGGTTAGCTTGTGCCTCTAGAATAAACTTAGCTGCAGCTTCAGAGATTTGCGGCCCCATAAAAGGAGCTGGTTCAGCGAATGGCTGATCAACACGAATCTTTTGCGTCGCTGCGACCAGTTTGTCGAGTAGCAGATCGCCCTTCTCGCCAACAGGAACATACAGGCGACGAGCACATGTACAACGTTGACCAGCACTGATGAACGCTGATTGAATAATGGTGTATACCGTTGCGTCTGCATCACCGTATTGGTCACTGATCACCATTGGGTTATTGCCACCCATCTCTAGTGCCAGCATCTTGCCTGGTTGACCCGCGAATTGACGGTGAAGGATGTGACCCGTATTAGCACTACCCGTGAATAGCACACCATCAAGACCTTTAGCATCCGCCAGTGCGATACCTGTCTCTTTAGCACCCTGCACTAGGTTGATTACACCCGCAGGAAGACCCGCTTCTTGCCATAGCTTCATCGCAAATTCACCTGTCCAAGGTGTCTGCTCTGAAGGTTTAAATACCACAGTGTTACCCGCTAGCAATGCAGGAACAATATGACCATTAGGTAGGTGGCCCGGGAAGTTGTAAGGACCAAACACCGCCATCACGCCCAACGGACGGTGACGAAGTACAATTTGGTTACCCGCTGCTTCACGTGATGCTTCACCAGTACGGTCGTGGTAAGCACGAATAGAGATAGCGATCTTGCCCGCCATTGCGCCGGCTTCAGTGCGAGTTTCCCATATAGGTTTGCCCGTCTCTTTTGCGATAATCTGCGCGATCTCTTCGCTGTTCTCTTTTACCTTTTCCGCAAACTTCAACACGATCGCTTCACGCTCAGCAAAGCTCAGTTTTTTCCAAACTAGAAATGCTTCGCGAGCCGCTGCCACTGCAGATTCAACCTGTGCCGGTGTTGCACTATCACCCTGCCACACTACTTCGTTGTTGTATGGGCTTACTGATGTCATGGCGTCACCTTGACCTGCCACCCATTGTCCTGCTATCCACTGAGTCATACTTCTATCCTTAAAATCTTCGACAGATAATCACTGCTCTTATTGAGCCAGCATGCGAACGAAATCGCCTTCTTTTACTTCAAGAGCGCTTGCTACTTCAGATGATAAAATCACTGTGTCGCTTGCTTGGTCATACGCACCTTTCGCGGCTACTGCGCGGAAGTTTTCAAACGAGGTATTACCAATTAGGAAGTCTTGAGAGCTAGAGTGCTCTGCAATTTGAACCTGTGCTCGAACGGAGTGACGTACAGATTCGATGTTTCTTAAATCACACTCAACCGTTGGTCCCCCATCAAAGATGTCGACGTAACCACGATTAGTAAAACCTTCACGCTCCAGCAGTTTCAATGCTGGGCGAGTGTTGTCGTGCACTTGACCAATCACCGCCTGAGCTTCTTCACTCAATAGGTTTACATAGATTGGCAGCTTCGGCATAAGATCCGCGATGAAGCCTTTCTTACCAATACCTGTTAGATAATCGGCTAGTGTGAAATCAATCGAGAAAAAATGCTCTTGCAACCATTTCCAAAATGGCGAATTGCCTTCTGCATCTGAGACACCACGCATCTCAGCAAAGATCGTTTTCGAGAAACGCTCTGGGTGCTCAGCCATCAGTAGGAAGCGACACTTAGACATCAATCGACCGTTCAAACCTTTGCGGTAATCAGGACGTAAGAACAACGTACAAATTTCGCTGCAACCTGTGTAGTTATTACCGAAGGTCAACAGCTTAACCACGTTATTCACTTTAAGGCGCTGTGAAGAGTGCACCACTTTACTGATGTGGTACGAGTAAAAAGGTACATCCCAGCCAATTGAAGCTTCGATACCTGTTGTACCAGCGACTTCGCCAGTTTCGGCGTCGAAACCCACCATTAGGTAACCTTCATCACCAGGTTCAGTCACGTCTGCTTTCGCAAAGCTGTATTCAGAGTGGGTAATTCGGTTAGTTAACAATTCTTCGTTAACCGGAAGAGATGTGAATCCATGACCTGATTCAACTGCACAGGTGTGCAGCGCATCGTAATCAGACAGTTTTATTGGGCGAACAACTAGCATCAATATTCCCTCCAGATGCAAAATAGGCCCAAAACCAGAAGTTTGGGCCTTTAGCAGTACGTCATGGGATCGCTCTAGTGGCGATCATTCCTATGACGCCGCTCAGGCTAAACTAGCGTAGCGATTGCTTTGTCTAGTTTTGATAAGCCTTCTTCAATTTCTTGTTTAGTGATAACCAGTGATGGAGTAAAACGAACCACGTTTGCACCCGCAACCAGTACCATCAGACCTTGCTCGCCTGCTGCTACCAATACGTCGCGCGCACGTCCTTGCCATTCGTCATTCAGTGCAGCACCTAACAGTAGGCCTTTACCACGAATCTCACTGAAAATTTGGTATTTATCGTTAATCTTAGTTAGACCATCACGGAATAGCGCTTCGCGCTCTTTCACGCCAGCCAGAATTTCAGGTTGACTAACTACGTCAACTACAGCTTCTGCTACCGCACACGCTAGTGGGTTACCACCGTAAGTAGAACCGTGCGTACCAATCTTAAGGTGTGTTGCCAGTTCAGATGTCGTTAGCATTGCGCCGATAGGGAAACCGCCACCTAGTGACTTCGCCGTGCTTAGGATATCTGGTGTTACACCTAGACCTTGGTAAGCATAGAAATCACCAGTACGACCATTACCTGTTTGCACTTCATCAAAAATCAGCAGTGCATTGTGTTTGTCACACAGTTCACGAACCGTATTCACGAATTCAGCCGTTGGAGCAATGATACCGCCCTCGCCTTGCAGAGGTTCCATCATGATTGCACAAGTGCGATCAGAGATATGCGCTTCTAGAGCCGCAATATCGTTGTAAGGCAGGTGAGTTACATCGCCAGGTTTAGGACCGAAGCCATCAGAGTAAGCCTCTTGACCACCAACGGTTACAGTAAAGAAAGTACGACCGTGGAAACCTTGTTTGAATGCAATGATTTCAGATTTCTCAGGACCGTGAACATCCGCTGCCCAACGACGAGCTAGCTTAAGTGCTGCTTCATTCGCTTCTGCGCCAGAGTTCGCAAAGAATACTTTGTCTGCAAAACATACGTCAGTTAGCTTCTTCGCTAGACGCAGTGCAGGTTCGTTGGTCATTACATTACTTAGGTGCCAAATCTTGTTTGCTTGCTCAGTAACGGCATTCACCATTGCTGGGTGACAGTGACCCAAACAGCTCACAGCAATACCACCAGCAAAGTCGATATACTCTCGGCCTTGTTGGTCCCATACACGTGCGCCTTCCCCTTTTACCGGGATCATTTCCATTGGGTTATAACAAGGCACCATCACCTCATTAAATAGACTACGTTCTACATTATTTTCCACTGTCATCGTACATTCCTTCTCGATACCGCAAGCTTCGCAAATAAGCGTAATGATTCATAAGTGAGACGAAAAAATTTTGTCTCGCTACAATCCCGCTGCAGCATTATATTTACATTTAATTAACGTTTTCAATAGTGGATTATTCTTTAGCCATCCCTCACAACCAGCTAAACCTCACTACCTATGACTATTTATGCATCAATCAACCTGTTTTATGAAGCTTTTTTTACGTATACGCCTATCCTGCAAAGGCAAAGCCTTACTGGCACAGCGGTATATTGGGTTCAAAAGGAAATACGGCGAATAACTTTGCATAGGCTAAAAACTTAGCCTGATGAGGAAGAAATGTTATAAAAAGTGATCGGCGTCAGAAGGATCGAGCTCGGTAAAACTCGAATTAAAACGTATAACGAAGGAGTTCGCAGGTTAAGCTCACCTATTTAGGAGAGTAAAACGCCTGCTTTAAACACTTAACGTGCTAAAAAGTTAGCCAGAAGTTGGTGCCCTTGCTCTGTTTTAATCGATTCAGGGTGGAACTGAACCGCATCAATTGGCAAGGTTTTGTGTTGATAGCCCATGATCTCATCCATACTGCCATCTTCAAGCTCTGTCCAAGAAGTCAGTTCAAAGCAATCTGGTAGTGTGCCGTTTTTCACCACAAGGGAGTGATAACGCGTGACGGTTAGTGGGTTATTTAGCCCTTGGAAAACGCTCTTACCATTGTGGCGTATTGGTGAGGTTTTACCGTGCATCACTTGTCTGGCTCTCACCACTTCACCGCCAAACACCTGAGCAATGGCTTGATGGCCAAGACACACACCTAAGATCGGCAACTTGCCAACAAAGTGTTCTATGACTTGTAGAGAGATACCCGCATCATCCGGCGTACAAGGACCCGGGGAGATCACAAGATGACTAGGATTAAGCGCTTCAATACCCGCAATATCAATTTCATCGTTGCGTACAACTTTTACAGTTACCCCTAACTCACAGAAATACTGATATAAGTTATAGGTAAAAGAGTCGTAGTTATCGATGATAAGTAACATGGGTGAAATCGTTTGCTAAATACTAAATGATTGGGAGATATAGGGGCGGTATTGTGCAATACCTATAGCGAAAGGCAAGTGGAAACTGCATTTCACCAATAATTAAGGCCAACCTAAGTTGACCTTAATTGTTTACAGATAACTGTCAATTACCCGCATTCGGTGACGTGTACTCACTTTCACCGTTAGCAGTAAAGCTGATTCGCTCACTACTTACGACGGCGCCACATCGCTAAGCCAAACAGTGACATCAACGCGCCAAAGCCAAACGAACCACCGACTTTTAGCTCAAGAACCGCTGGATCATGATCCGATGAACGGAAGTGGTCTTGGTACTTAGGTAGGTCGCCTTTGTACTCTTCGTTGTAGTCAAACAACGTCGATTCACCACCATTGATATGCCAATCGGTCGCACCCACCACCATATCTTTCAAGCTCTCGCTCACCAATAAGTGGTCTAACGCACCCACTTCATCGTTATATGAATAGCTCCAGCTGTCTGGGTGCTTCTGCGCGACCGCATTAACATAGCCGTAGTTCTTAGTAATCACAGCACCGTTATCACCAAACTGCTCAACGCCATTAATGTAAGTGTTACGCGCCGCTTTGATCTGCTTACCGTACTTCTCTTCAGAGTAATCTGTCAGTATCAGCATTGGATCTTCCATGCCATAGGAGTTCATATCACCCAGAATTACTTTGTGGCCTTCAATACCATCGAGAGCTTCGCCCAGCGCAACCGCCGCTGCAACACGGAAGTTCTCACATGAACCTTGCTTATCAGCATCTACACCACCTTGACCGCCTTGCTCAACAGGGGCAGCATCTTCCCAACACTTAGAACCTTTCGATTTAAAGTGGTTAATCGCTACAGTCAGTTTCTCTTTGGTGCCCTTCACCTTAAAGGTTGGCGCCAATGAGTCACGTTGGTAGTTCTTACCATCTTCAATCACCTTACCTGAATCGTCTAACACCTCTGGTGCTTGCTGGCTTGGCATCGCGATAACACGGCTGTCTTTAAGCTTAACCACCTTCTTACGGTAGATAACGCCCGTAGTAATCACATCAGTGCCGATCGAGTCCATTTCGTCGGTAACTCCATCTTCATTAGAGTCGACAGCAACAAAGGTGTAACGGTCTTTCTTATGCTCAATACGATCGTTCAGTTGATTCACAAGCTGTTGAATTGCCGAACCTTCACCAAAGCCGTTGTTCTCAATTTCCATCAAGCCAATGATGTCAGCATCCAAGCGAAGAATCGCGTTTACAATCTTCTCTTGTTGCACTTCAAACTCAGTGATGGTGTTTGCACCACGGTTGTTACCATGCTGGTTCGCATCACCGCCAAATGGAGAGTTGAAGTAGTTCAGTACATTAAAGGTCGCAATACGTAAGTCGCCTTCATCCATATCTGGTTTGTCGGTACGTGGGTCGTTGCGAACGAAGTTTTCAGCGGTGATCTGGTTAGTCGTGATCAGGCGGTATTCACCATAGCTGTAGGTCAACACGCCCTCTAGACCAACAATAGTGTCATCAATACGGATATAGTCTTCCGTTGAGCCATCTTGGTCGATGTCGGTACGGCCAAAGTCTGGGTAGAAAGGTACTTGTCCATCACCCGCTTTTTGGTCAGTCTCTACGAAAAGACGACGGTCAGCATTGTCTTCCGTTTGCTGTTTCGCTTCATCAGAACCCGCTGCGAAAAGTTGGTTTGGTTGCATGTTGATACGCTCATGCGCCAAAACCATGTTGTTACGACGACCAGCATAGTCATAACCGAAGGTACGCGTTACACGCATATCTAGTGCTTCGGTTGTTTTCACCAACATGCCTTCGTAGCGCTCAAGTGTCGCAGTGAAGTTCTCATCGGTGTCTAATACTTCAATGGCTGTCGCTTCAGGCGCGTCCTGCTCGCCTTGTTTTAACCACTGATTGTTTTCAACTTTAAGCTGAGTGTGGCTGTAGTATTCTTGTACTTTACCTTTAACACACACCACATCGCCTGCAGCTAATTCAGAGCTAGATTGATTGGTATGAACAAATAGACCTTCAGAAGTGCTTGAGTTGAAATCATCCTCAAGAGCTTGCAGGTAGAAACCTTTAGTGAGGCCGGTAGTAACTGCGCTTACCACTCCTTTTACGAAATACTCATCGTCGGTGATGTACGGGTAGCCATCGATGAACGGCGATGTTGCGCCCTCACCTTGGATTTCTTGAATGGTGGTGAATACTGGAGCAGCGCCGTCTTGCGTACAAGCAAAGGCGTCTGGCAACTCAACATTATCTAGAGAACCTAGACCTTCAATGCTGTCTTTCGGTAGCGATACCCATTGTGAAGCATCAAACGTCGCCGATGGGGTTTGTTCAGCACGAACCAAGGTAACATCTTTACCCCAGTCGACATCGCCCATCACGCCAATCATGTCCAGCACGCTTGAGTCTGCATTCAAGATAGCCAACGGGTCATCACCATTGTGATTAGCCAATGAAGCATTAAGAATGTCAGCGACCGCTTTAATCTCATCGCTTGCACTGCTATGCGCAACAACAAGTACCTCACCAGGCGCTAAAACGTGGCCATCTAAAGGTAAAGTGGCGCCCCATGATCCGTTGCCATTCGCTGATTTAGCCAGTGAATAACCATCTAAATTAATGCTGCTGTCGCCGTTATTGGCGATCTCAACCGCTTTGTTGTAGCTGCCGCCTTCCACGTATTGTGAAATAAACAAATCAGCGTGTGCACTTGTCGTTAACAAGCTACCAATTGCCACTGCTAGCAATGAAGGTTTGTGTAAAAGAGCCATCCGTTTCACCTGAGTTCATCGATTTATAATTACTGCCATCTATGGGCAGTCATGTATTTTGTGGTAACTATCAGGTTTATTTATGAAAGGAATAAGTCAGTTGGCAAGAAAATGAGGAACTTATCACTTTGGAATCATCAATTGTTTGGCACGCAATATATTTCCAACACAAATAGAAATGAGTGAAAATTTATAAAACCAAAACTCATTTAATAAGATATTCTGCACAACATAGATGTTACAGATGTGTTAGCCATTACATGCGTAAATCATCAATTAAAACAGCACGATTGTTGGGAAGCCTTAACTAGCGGGTACTAAAAAGCCCAAAGTAAACGCAGTCACTTTGGGCTTAGATTTTATAGCGGAAGGTGTTGAGTCACCCTATGGGCGAGTTACAAAACCTACTGCTTCGTATGCTTTCTTCAGCGTTACTGCTGCGCGCTCAGAAGCTTTTTCTGCGCCCGCTTTCATTACTGCGTCCATGTAGGCACGGTCAGCACGGATACGGTGGTATTCCGCTTGAATCGGCTCAAGCATCTCAACAATCGCTGCACCCACATCTTTCTTGAACGGGCCGTACATTTCAACGCCTTGGTACTGCGCTTCAATCTCTTCGAATGTTTTACCTGTTGCTGCCGAGTAAAGGCCCATCAGGTTAGAGATACCCGCTTTGTTTTCCCAATCATGAGCAATGCGTGGTGGTGTTTCTGCATCCGTTTGCGCTTTGTTGATCTTCTTGATGATCGACTTTGGCTCTTCTAGCAGAGTAATCACGTTCTTACGGTTGTCGTCCGACTTAGACATCTTCTTCGTTGCATCTTGCAGGCTCATTACACGTGCATTCACTGTTGGGATGTACGGTTCTGGCACTTCGAAGATTGGCTGTTCTGGCGAGTAGATGTTGTTGAAGCGAGTTGCGATATCACGCGCTAACTCTAGGTGTTGTTTCTGGTCGCTACCTACAGGTACTTGGTGAGCACCGTAAAGCAGGATGTCCGCAGCCATCAGTACCGGGTAATCAAACAGACCTACGTTCACGTCGTTTGAGTGACGTGCAGATTTGTCTTTAAACTGAGTCATACGGCTCAGTTCACCCATTTGTGTGTAACAGTTAAGAAGCCAACCAAGTTGAGCATGCTCTGGTACGTGAGACTGAACAAATAGCGTGCTCTTCTTTGGATCAACACCGACAGCAAGACAGATAGCTAGTGCGTCTAGAGTCGCTTCATGCAGTGCTTTCGGATCTTGGCGAACCGTAATTGCGTGAAGGTCTACCACACAGTATTGGCAATCGTAGTCATCTTGCATCTGTTGCCATTGACGTAGAGCACCCAAGTAGTTACCGATACTTAGTTCACCAGATGGTTGAACACCACTCAATACGATGGGCTTGCTCATGGTTTTAATTCCTTTGCTTATTCGCTAAGTCAATTGATGGCTTAGCTTCTTAACTTAAATATAGAAAAGCCGCACAGCTCTTTCTGCGCGGCTCATCCAGTGTACTCATTGATAAGTATTTTGCTAGTGGGTTAGCTAACTTTTGTCCGCTTTATGCAGAAACTAGAACGACATCGAGCAATTGCGCGACATTATCTGCCACATAGTCAGGGTTTGATGCTGAAATAGGCTCACCGTGGTTGTAGCCGTAAGTCAGGCCAAACGAGTGACACCCCGCGTTCTTTGCCGCTTTAATATCGTTGCTTGAGTCGCCAACCATTAGCATCTCTTCTGCTTTCACATTGTGCTTTTCTAGCAACCAGTTTAGCGCTACTGGGTTCGGTTTTTTCTCTGGGAAAGAGTCACCGCCAAGTACATCTACAAAGTACTTATCGATACCGTGTTGCGCTAGTACGTCTGGCACAAACTTCGATGGCTTGTTAGTTACCAATGCCATAGTAAAGCCCGCTTTGTGCAGCTCTGCCAGCGTCTCTTTTACTGATGGGTAAAGGTGGCTCAGCTTATGACCACCCTGCTCGTAGAAGTCATCAAACAAGATACGCGCTTTTTTCAGTAGCTCTGGCTCTAAGCTTGGGTCCACAGTTAGGTTGCGGCTTAATGAACGACCGATAAGCACGTCAGCACCGTTACCTACATAATCACGAACTTGTTCTTCACTCACTGAAGGGAAGCCTAGCTCCTGACAAGCTTGGTCAGCAGCTACTGCCAAATCAGGCACGCTGTCTAACAAGGTTCCATCCAAATCAAAGGCGATCAGTTTTATTGAGCTTAATGACATCTTACTTTCCTATTAATTATATTCGTCTCATGTGTTGAGCTATAAGACGTAAAAAAGGGGCTAATCAGCCCCCTTAATCTAAATTTTTTGATTTTAGGTCAACTGACCCTAGTTCTACTTTTATGCGTTTACTTTTGCAAGCTCTGCACGCATCTCATCAATCACTTCTTTGTAATCTGGTTGATTGAAGATAGCTGAGCCAGCAACGAACATATCTGCGCCCGCTTCTGCGATTTCACGAATATTATCAACCTTTACACCACCGTCGATCTCTAGGCGAATATCACGACCAGACTCGTCAATCAGCTTACGAACTGCGCGCAGCTTATCAAGCGTGTGAGGAATGAAAGATTGGCCGCCGAAACCTGGGTTCACAGACATCAATAGAATCATGTCTACTTTGTCCATGATGTAATCTAGGCAAGATAGTGGTGTTGCAGGGTTTAGAACCACGCCCGCTTTACAGCCGTGCTCTTTGATCAGCTGTAGAGTACGATCGATGTGCTCTGATGCTTCTACGTGGAAGGTAATCATCGATGCGCCAGCTTTTGCAAACTCAGGCACGATGTTATCAACCGGCTTCACCATTAGGTGAACATCGATTGGAGCAGTAATACCGTAGTCACGCAGTGCTTTACAGATAGGCGCGCCAAAAGTCAGGTTAGGTACGTAGTGGTTATCCATCACATCAAAGTGCACAACGTCGGCACCGGCTGCGAGTACTTTTTCAACGTCTTCACCAAGACGAGCAAAATCTGCAGACAAAATTGATGGAGCGATTAGAAAATCTTTCATACCAAACCTCTTAAGAGTAAGTAAATTGCGAGTTCACCGCCTTGGTGGCACCTCATACGCATACAAGATTCAACCCCAAGACTATTTGGTGTGCAATTCTACCTAAGCACCTAGGCAGATCCTAGCAGTTCGAAAGATTAGTTTAAGAAAGTACCTGTTGGTCACTCAATTTGAGGTGTTCGAGGTTATTCTGCTGCAGCGTGTTGCTGGTTTTTATCTTGATGGAACAGCGCCAAAAGCTCATCCACTTTATTACGACCAGCGCCATTTCGGCTGATGGTGCGTTTCACCTTTACCACGTTCAATTCTGCACCATGATACAAGCGACGCGTTAATGTCGTGTCGTGATTAGAAATCAAAACAGGGATGCCGCGTTCTGTCGCCGCTTTTTCAGCAACGTCAGCCAGTGCTGCTTGATCATCTAAGCTGAAGCCATTGCCTGCGTAAGAGGTAAAGTTAGCGGTATTTGACAGCGGTGCGTACGGCGGATCGCAGTAAACCACGCAACCTTTACGGGCACGGCTAAAAGTCTCATGGTATCCCTCACACACGAAGGTGGCCTTTTTCGCTTTCTCAGCAAAAAACTCCAGCTCAGCTTCTGGGAAGTAAGGTTTTTTGTAAGAACCAAACGGAACGTTAAAACCGCCTTTCTTGTTGTAGCGACATAGACCATTGAAGCCAAATCGGTTCATGTACAAGAAAGCAAGTGAGCGATACATAACATTGTCAGTATCGTTGAACTGAGCTCGAATATCTAAGAAAGCTTCTTTGCGGTTGTTCTCAGGGCAGAACCAACGCTTTGCTTCCGCAATGTAGGTCTCAGGGTCGGTTTTAAGTAGGTTGTACAGGTTGATAAGATCGGGATTGATGTCAGCCAGCAGGTACTGTTCGTAGTCTGTGTTCAAAAACACAGAACCAGCACCAACAAATGGTTCTACCAATTTACGAGCAGGTGGCAGGTGACGTTGGATGTCTTCAACTAGGCCATATTTACCACCAGCCCATTTTAGAAAGGCACGCTGCTTTTTCATTTACTGCTCTATCTATCAACACAAAAATACGGCTGCGGAATGTAACATATTTTGAGACTAAGCTCAGGGTTATTTCGCACGTTCTATCTCTCGATGCACTTGATTCATCGATTTTGCCCAAGGTTCTAACTGTTGAAGTGGTTTTGAGAGTGTACTTACCGCATCTCGCGCCACCTGAATCGTTGGGTAATCTTGGTAAGTGATGATAAACCACTTGGTATCGTTACGCAGAGTTGGGTAAATACGAACCTTGTTCTCTAGGTCATATTCTTCGATGAAAGATTGCACGTCCTCCAGTGAAGTCATCGCACTCAGCTGTAAGGTGTACGCTCGCGGTGAGATAGCTTGTAGCTCCTCACGAGAAAACGAGAAGGTGATCTTCTTAGTCGGAGGCGTTGATTCGGTTAAGTCTGACTCTTCATTAGCTGGAGCAACCGCTTCAGCGTCAGCCTGTGAATTAGCCTCTACTTGAGTGTTCTCTTCAACCGCAGCATCAATGGCACTGGTATCAGCACTCTGAGCTTTATCATCCAGTAGAGCATCAACCACATCCGAAGTAATCACGACACGCTGTTGGTCTTGCTCAACCTCACCTACGCTAGCCGTCTCTTCCACCACAACCGGTGGCAAAGATGAACTGTCATCATCAGCGCCTTGATAACTGATATCAGTTGACGTTTCAGTGTCTACCACTCCCTCAACACCAGCTTGTTCTGAGCCACTGTCCACTTCAAAGGTTGGAATAGCAGTCTGCTCGATTGGTGCGATCAGAGATTGCGCTTTGTCATCCGGGGTCGGTTGGCTGAACATCCACCAATAACCACCACCAATTAACAACAGCAACAGGGCTACCACAATCGCGATATTGATTGGTGAGCCAATGATTGAGCGAATAATAATCCTTTTTTCCACTTTCAATTCTCCTAAAGCCATTAACTCGCCAGGCAGAGGTTGCGCTTTGTTAAACGCACGTCGCACACGAGTTTCAGACTCATCATCCACATATCGAATCACCAGTGATTCAAAGAAATGTTCAGCTTCTGGTTGCGAAAGGTCATCGATCTCAAGATCGATAGGCTTGTGTTGTTGGCCGTAACTTAGACGTGTGAGTAAGGTATCTAGGTGACCAATTTCTGAGAAAAGAACGACATTGATCGTCCATTGGGGATTAGCTTGAGCTTCCAGTACCAACATCCATAGTTCGGATACCAATAGCTCAGAGAGTCGGTGGGCATCATCGACAACGATAACCACGCTGCACGGCTCACCATCCAGCAACCTTGCTAGGCTATCAGATAAGGAGTCATGTTGATTAAATAGCGGATCAGAAACAATTTGGCTAAGAATAAGCGCGCGGCGTTGTTGGTCGTCTTGGCTTGGATGACAAAGCAGTAAACACTGATTTTTTTCTGTCGCCCACGCTTCGAGATAACGCTGTGCTAACCAAGAACGGCCAGAGCCAGGTTTACCAGCCACCGTTACTAGATTTGAACCAAAGTTAGTCAAAAGCTGTAAGCGCTCTAGCAGCTCAACTTGAGACTCTAACTCTAATACTCTTAATTCATGAGCCAAACTCATTGCGGATCCCTACTGATTAGATCGATCAGTAAAACGCTTCAGTTGCCTAGAGTTTAACTAGGCAACCTCACAACCAAATTTAAAGAGTACGGCAGAAATCAATCGCTTGTTTAATGATGTCCTGAGGCACATCAGCAACCACTTCAGCAGTACCAATACTTGTTGGCAATACCAGACGTAATTGACCAGACAGCACTTTCTTATCACGCATCATGTGCGTCATAAAGTCTTCAAAAGACATGCTTTCTGGCGTATGAACTGGCAGTTTCGCATTCTTGAGTATAGAAATAATTCTCTCAAGCTGCTGCTGAGTGATCAGTCCCTGTAACTGAGCCGTTTTCGCTGCCATTACAGTACCTGAAGACACAGCTTCACCATGTAGCCAATTACCATAGCCTAGTTCTGCTTCGATCGCATGACCAAATGTATGACCTAGGTTCAATAACGCTCTGATTCCTGACTCTTTTTCATCTAAAGCAACCACTTCAGCCTTAATTGCACAACAACGAGCAATTGCAGTAATCAGTGCTTGTTCATCAAGTTGATAAAGTTTCTCTAGATTCTGCTCCAACCAATCAAAGAAGGCTTCATCGTAAATGATGCCGTATTTGATGACTTCAGCAATGCCCGCTGCAAACTCACGCTCAGGAAGCGTTGATAAACAGTTGGTATCGATGATCACAGATTTTGGTTGGTAGAATGCACCGATCATGTTCTTACCAAGAGGATGGTTTACTGCGGTTTTGCCACCAACAGAAGAGTCCACTTGAGAAAGAAGCGTTGTCGGGATTTGAATGAAATCAATACCACGCTGGTAACAAGATGCAGCAAAACCGACCAAATCACCGATAACACCACCACCTAAAGCAATTACCACCACATCTCGGCTGTAATTTCCTTCAAGCATGTAGCTCATCACTGAATTGAACGTTTCAAGCGTTTTGTATTGCTCACCATCAGGTAACTCTAGAAGAGATGTCTGACAGCCAACTTGATCCAGTAGAGATAGAATTTTATCAGCGTAAAGAGGCGCTACTGTCACATTACTGATAACAACAACTTTCTGCTTGCCTGATAAAAAAGAAAGGTACGCCGGGTCGTCAAATAACCCGGCGCCAATAGAGATAGGGTAGCTACGCTCAGCTAGATTGACCGTAATCCGTTCCATGGGTTTGCTCTCCGAAAAAATGAACTTAACGTTCTTCTAGCATTTTTACGATCTGGTTGGCTACCACTTTTGCACTTTGGTCGTCAGTACGAACTGTGTAGTCCGCCACTTCTTCGTATAGTGCGTTGCGAGATACAGCTAGATCTTCTAGCACATCACGCGGGTTGTCTGTTTGAAGTAGAGGGCGTTTCTTGTCGCGGTTTGTGCGAGCAAGTTGCTTTTCAATTGTTGTCTCTAGGTATACAACAATGCCTCGTGCAGATAGACGGTTACGGTTTTCTTTGCTCATCACTGAACCACCGCCTGTCGCTAGAACAATACCTTGCTCTTCAGTCAGATCGTTGATTACAGATTCTTCGCGCTTACGGAAACCTTCTTCGCCCTCAACATCAAAAACCCATGCGATGTCTGCGCCAGTGCGCTCTTCGATCACAGTGTCAGAGTCTAGAAACTCCATATGAAGTTGGGAAGCTAGGTGTCTACCAATTGTACTTTTGCCGGCGCCCATTGGGCCAACAAGAAAAATATTGCGTTTCTCAGCCATGTTTTTAGCAGTAATTTACAACGTTAATTCAATGACATCGCCACAAGGTAGGTCAGTACAAGTACTGAAATTAAAAGGCCCGTGGCACCGATTCCTCACAGATAATTCGTGATAAGACCCGAAATTATCAAGGTTAGGTGCCACTAATGCAACTTTATTTTTAATCTAATTGTACGTTACTGAATCACAACTTTAGGTGTAACAAAGATAAGCAGTTCACTTTTACCCACATTTTCGTAGCTGCGACGGAACAATGCACCCAATAAAGGAAGGTCTCCTAACAGAGGAACTTTATCGACTGTACTACTGACACTGTGTTGAAATATTCCACCAAGAACAACGGTTTCACCATTATTAACAAGCACTTGCGTACCTATTCTTTGGGTGTCTATCGCGACCGCTTCCCCCGTTCCAGTTTTCACCACTTGCCCAGGTCTATCTTGAGTCACACTCAGATCCAGAACCAAGCGATTGTCTGGCGTGATTTGAGGGGTAACTTTCAAACTCAGCACGGCTTTCTTAAATGCGACGGACGTTGCACCACTCGAAGAGGACTCTAAGTAAGGAATTTCAGTACCTTGCTCAATGTAAGCCGGCTTTTTATTAGTGGTAATTAAGCGTGGGCTAGAGATGATCTCCGCCTTAGACTCTTGTTGCAGGGCTGATAACTCAAGATCGAGCAGCGTATCTGAGCCAAGC
Source organism: Vibrio chagasii (assembly GCF_002954585.1). Taxonomy (GTDB): domain Bacteria; phylum Pseudomonadota; class Gammaproteobacteria; order Enterobacterales; family Vibrionaceae; genus Vibrio; species Vibrio chagasii_A. Next base: position 118,729 of record NZ_MSCI01000004.1, on the reverse strand, counting down.
TTGGCTACCTGAAACGCAATACTCGAGGCATTTGGCGATGTCGCGGCCAAATTCACGTTAAGGTAGTCATCAATCACGTTGCTGCTATCGCCGTCATAAGGTGGAATGGCTGATGGGTGATTCCCCTCGATTGAGCCGCCAACGGTGAAGCTTCCGTTGGTCGATGAAACGCCCCAACGCACGCCGAGTTCATCAAGGTTACCTTCGGTGACGGTAACAATGCGCGCCTCTATCTGTACTTGCTTCACTGGAATATCTAACGACTCAATAATGCCGCGGATCACCGCAATGTTCTCTTCCAACTCGCGAATCAACAAAGAGTTAGTACGTTCATCTATGGTAATTGAGCCGCGATCAGACAGCATACTCACCGCCCCTTCACCGCCAATCATGTCGGCAATATCGGTAGCTTTGGCAAAGTTAACCTTGATGATTTCTGATTTAAGCTCCCCAAGTTCTTCTTCTAGGCGAGATTTTTCGAGCGCTTGCTGTTCTCTCAGATCCAGTTCTGCTTTGGGAGCGACCAAGATAACGTTGCCATCAACACGCTTATCCAAGCCCTTAACTTGCAAGATAATGTCGAGAACTTGCTGCCAAGGAACACCATCCAAACGTAGCGTCAGGTTACCCGCGACCGAGTCTGATACCACCAAGTTGAACTCATTGTAGTCAGCAATCAACTGAAGGACATTTCGAACTGGGATATCTTGGAAGTTAATCGATATCAGCTTACCTTCTTTTTCAAGTACGCTTTTCTCCGTCGCAACTTCTTCAATTGTAGGCTTGCTGATCACCACCTCGATAAAGCGCCCCTTGAGGTCATATTCGTATTGATAGTCACTGTTAATCGTTGCCAGCAAGCGAGTGCTTGGTGTCTCTTTGTATACTTCAATACCCTCAACCAAAGTCGCGAAATCTTTGACGTCCAGGAGGTAGAGCTTGTCATCATCCACTTCTGTATTGATAAGTTCGATGCTCAAGCCTTCTTGTGCTCGCTGAACATCAACGACCGCGCTACTGGTTGCTAGCTCAATGATAATGACAGCGTCTTTATCCTTGTTAACTCTAAAATCAATGTTCTCTAATTTATTGGACGAGCTCTCTGCGTAACCGAAGACGCTAAAAACCAACATCACAGACACAGCAAAACCTTGTAGAGCTTTGCTCACTAATCCACTTATTCCTTTATTCATATTTACATCTCATATCCACATCATGTGACATTGTTTTATTTCAGAGCCAGCCTAACGTTGCGCTTATGCCAACAACCTAAGCCATCTGGAAGAGTTTCATTAATCAGAACGTACTGGCTCGTCACCTTAGTAACTCGACCGTTGTTTAAGCCAATAAACTGGCCTCTTTTCACATTGACGACATTTCCCTTGGGGGTTTGTACAAGCCCAAACACACTCGTTCCACTGCCCATCACACCTTTCAAGCGCAATTTACTCAGTGGGTATTTCTCTAACTTGCCACTGCGAACACGAGCACTAGGTTGCCAGCAATCTTTCTTCACCAAAGGCTGGTTTTGCACGATCGCTTCTTTGGGTAGTTCAAAGGGAGGGCGAAAAGCACGTCGTTGATAGGTAGCGGCTGAGAACTCAGTCGCAGGAACAAGCTGCTCAACTTCTTTTTTCGCCTTGAGCTCAACCTGCACCACGAAGTCTTCTAGTGAGTCTTGATTGGCTTTGCAGCCTGACAACATCAGCAGTAACAATGTTGAATAGAGCGCGCTATTGAGCCTCATCGTTGACCTCCGACTTAAACTGGTAGGTATAAGCTCGAACCCTAAAGTGAAGTGTGCTGCTTTCTTGGCTCACTCTCTGCCAACTCACATCATCAAAGCTGATGATTCGCGGGAGCTTGGCGATAGCAGCAGAGAAATCACCAATCTCGTGGTAATCACCCGTCAGTTCGATGTTAAGAGGTAAACGGTATAGAAAGGCTTTGTTCTGTTTTTCGCCCCAGTCGATTCGGGTAAAGGTGAGTGAGTTGTCTAAGCCAAGCTCATTGACTGATGCCAACATGCTCGCCAACTCCTTTTGTACAGGCAGCTGTTCTAACAGGTAATCGTAGCGGCTGGTGAGTTCATCCAACTGCCCCTGAAGCTTAGGTAAAGCAGCAACCTTATTGGCTTTGATACGCAGTGTTGCTTTCAAGGTCTGCTCTTGCTGCTTCATTTGTTGTAGCTCATCATCCAAGGGCAGAATATAGAACCAGGTTCCCAGCCCTTGAATGAGCGCCACCAGCAATAGAATCACCAATAGCTGAGGCAACAATGGCCACTCGGTGATCTCATCGATATCAAGCTCTTGCAGGCTCATCATGCTTGGAAAGCTAGCCATGGTTAGCCCCCTTACCCTTTCGATGTGCAGTTGTGCTCTCTAATGACACAGGGCTGAACACGAAAGATACCTTGAAGGTCTGAAACTCTTTATTGAAGCGCTTACGATTATGGACAATAGAGTGCATTTCGACCCCTTTCAGAGATTCAGAGCGTTCTAAGTTATCCAACATGGTGGCGAGACGAGCGGTACTGTCACTGATACCCGCCATCTCAATCTCTTGGCCGTTCATCTTTATCTTGTCGACATACACGCCCTCAGGAATCAACTCCGGCATCAAGTTCATAAAGTCGGTGGTTTTATTGCGACCGAGCTGCAAAGATTCAACGACATCAAGTCGAGTCAAAATGGCTTTGTGCTCTTGCTCCGCGACTCTGAGTGACTGAATCTGCCTGTCGAGACCTGCAATGTATTGGTTCAGGTAATTAAGACGAGCTTGCTGTTTAGCCTGTTGATCATGGAAGTAGTTTCCGACTGCCCATTGCCCTGCCCCAGCCACAATCACGCCAAGGATAACTAAATGAATAAAACGCTTTCGGTGTTGAGCACGAATCTCATCTCGCCAAGGTAGCAGGTTAATTTGATGCAACATGCTTTTCCCCCTGCCATTTAAGTCCGCTCATCGCCATGCCCGCAGCAATTCCAAAATGTTGCCAATCCATTTGCAGGCGGCGTTTCCTCGCGACCTTATTCTCAAACAGGGATAAAGGGTTCAATGATTCACAGCTCAGCTGAAAATGGCGCTCGAGCTCTTCAGTCACCATTGGTGTACTGGCCCCCTCACCCATTAACCAAATACCAGAGATAGGTTGGTGAGCATTCACCGAGGAATAGAGCTGCAACTGACGTTTGAGTTTTTCAATCAAGTTAACGATAAATTGATGAGTGTCCTGAGCAATGCCAAACGCAGCCTCGATATCATTGGGGTTCTCGATACTACAAAGGTCTTGCGTACCAAAGGCGATGTCTTTATAGAAAGGGGCTGCACCCTGAGGAATGATGCCCAGCGAGGTTTGATCAACGCCAATGTCCACCAACAGCCAATTGCTTTTCTCTGGGTATAAGCGTGAGGCAAGCTGCCACACATGAAGCAAACCATGCGCCTGCGTATCAACGACAACAGGCTTAAAGCCAGCCTTGGTTAATGCCTCTGCTCGGCTATCGACCACTTCTTTACGAGTAGCATAAACCTGATAACTGCTCGTCGAACCTTTACCAAATCGTTTGTCTTCCAGCTTCACAAAATCTAAACTCAGCTCCTCGATGGGAAAAGGAGATTGATGGGCGAAGGTTTGATAAATCGAAAACTCTTTCTCTCTGTCTTCGAGTTCACTCTCAATTTGCAGTACCTTACTGATCACCGTGTTATCAGGTACCGAAATGGCGACATTACGACAGCCGAAAGGCAGCCCTTTCCTAAGTTCTTTGAGTTTCTTAACAGTTTTCTGATACTCCAAAGTATGGTTAGCTGTAAAAATGTCGTCCGAAACCGGCAGCTCTTTGTATCCCACTAGGGCATACAATTCCCCCACGGGTTTTAGCACCACAGCTTTGATGCTGTGGTGATTTATATCTATACCTGTAATTAATGATGAACCCATGTGACCTAGCTCCTGAAGTGCCAAGCATTTCGTTGATTATCTAGGGGTTGTGATTATTAGTTAAATAAGCGTTAATAAACGAAAGCTAATTTTTTAGCCTAGAGTACAAGGGTTTGCTGCTTATCAGCCTTAACTAATCAGGGATTATCCGGTGAAGTTCATAAAGCGATTATTCATATTTACATTGATTTGCATTATTCTTGGAGTCAGTACAATTTTTGGGTTTTATTACTACGTAAAACCAGAGTTGCCTGATGTTGCCACTTTGCGCGACGTAGAACTCCAAACTCCAATGCAGATCTTCAGCCAAGACGGTAAGTTGATCTCCCAATTTGGTGAAAAACGTCGTATTCCAGTGACTTATGACGAGATCCCTCGCCACTTAGTTGAGGCTTTGATTGCTACCGAGGATAGCCGTTTCTACGAACACCCTGGTATTGACCCAATCGGCATTACTCGTGCAGCTATCGTAGTAGCGATGTCAGGTTCGGCAAAACAAGGTGCAAGTACCATTACTCAGCAGCTTGCGCGTAACTTCTTCTTATCTAATGAGAAAAAGATCATGCGTAAGATTAAAGAGATCTTCATTGCGATCCATATTGAGCAACTGCTTAGCAAAGAAGAGATCATGGAGCTTTACGTCAACAAGATCTTCCTTGGTCACCGTTCGTATGGTTTTGGCGCAGCAGCACGCGTTTACTTTGGTAAAGATCTTCCGGACCTTACATTGAGTGAAATCGCGACTCTGGCTGGTATGCCGAAAGCACCATCAACCATGAACCCTATCTACTCTATTGAACGTGCGACTAACCGTCGTAATGTTGTATTGCGTCGTATGCTCGACGAGAAATACATCACTCAAGCCGAGTTTGATGAAGCAAGCAATGAACAGCTTGTATCAAAGTACCACGGTGCAGAGATCGAACTGAGCGCACCATACGTAGCAGAAGTAGCTCGTGCTTGGATGGTTGAACGCTACGGTGAAGACGCATATACCTCTGGTATGAAGGTCTACACAACCGTTGATTCGAAGCTGCAAAAAGCGGCAAACCAAGCTGCGATTAAGAACCTACTTAGCTACGATGAGCGTCACGGTTACCGTGGTGCTGAAAAAGTACTATGGCAAACTGCTCAATCGGCTTGGGACCACGACAAGATCGTTAAACACCTTAAGTCTCAACCAACTTATGGTGACCTAGTTCCAGCAGTCGTGACTGCTGTTGATTCGAAAAGCGCTAAAGTATGGGTGAAGAACCAAGGCGAAGGCACTATTGAATGGCAAGGTATGAATTGGGCGCGTAAGTTCCTAACAGACGATCGCCAAGGTCCTGCACCTTCTCAAGCAAAAGAGATTCTTGCCGTTGGTGAACAAGTTTGGGTTCGCCATGAAGCGATCACAGGTGACGAAGTATCTGAAGAAGCGACAGAAGAGTCAGTAACAGCAGAATCTGACACTCCAGTAGTTTGGCGCCTAAGCCAAGTACCAAATGCTAACACTGCATTTGTGGCAATGAATCCGAACAACGGCGCTGTATTGTCGATGGTTGGTGGATTTAACTTCGTACACAACAAATTCAACCGTGCGACGCAATCTATTCGTCAAGTGGGTTCTGGTATCAAGCCTTTCATTTACTCAGCTGCAATTGAAAAAGGTTTAACGCTAGCTTCTCTTATCAACGATGCGCCAATCAACCAATGGGATAAGAGCCAAGGTACGGCATGGCGACCAAAGAACTCGCCACCAACTTACGTCGGCCCTACTCGTTTACGTATTGGCTTAGCTCAATCGAAAAACGTAATGGCGGTACGTGTACTGCGTGAAGTTGGCTTAGATGACACTCGTAACTACCTAACTCGCTTTGGTTTTGATATCGATGAAGTGCCTCGTTCTGAAACTATTGCACTAGGTGCTGGTAGCTTAACGCCAATGAAAGTAGCGCAAGGTTACTCAGTATTCGCTAACGGTGGTTACTACGTTGAACCTTTCTACATCAGCCGCGTTGAGACTCCATTTGGCGAGACTGAGTTTGAAGCAACACCAAAAGTTGTCTGTAAAGAAGATTGCAAACAGACCATCACGACCGATCCAATGGCGGATGAGTTTGCCGAGCAAGATGTGGATGCGAAAGTTCAATACGCTCCTCAAGTTATCTCTGAGCAGAACGCATTCCTAGTTCGTGAAATGATGTACAGCAACATCTGGGGCGGCGGTGATTGGAGTGCGGGTACCGGTTGGAACGGTACAGGTTGGCGTGCTCAACCACTGAAACGTCGTGATATTGGCGGAAAAACAGGTACAACTAACGACTCGAAAGATACTTGGTACAGCGGCTATGGCCCAGGCATGGTTGCAACGGTATGGGTCGGTTTTGATAACCACAACCGTAACTTAGGTCGTACTAAAGCGAACTCTAACCTTGGTAAAAACCAGATTACTGGTGCGGAAGCTGGTGCTAAGACAGCAGAGCCTGCATGGGTAGACTTCATGGGTACGGCATTGGCAGGCGTTCCAGCACAACGCAAAGAGATTCCAGAAAACATCGTTCGTGTTCGTATTGACCGTGATACCGGCTTACTGACCAACAAGTACGATAGCTCATCAATGTTTGAGTACTTCGAGAAAGGCACAGAGCCTACTGAGTACATCACTGAACGTTTCAATGATGACATCTACTCCACCTCTTCAGGTGAAACGGTAGAAGAACTGTTCTAAGCAGTTCTTTAAACCTAGCAACATAAGCAAATAAAAAGGGTTGATATGAATTCATATCAACCCTTTTTTAATATCTGCTATGCGAAGGTTAAGCTAAACGACCTTTTCCAACTGAGTGCGAATCGTCTCCGCCAGTTGCTCAAAGCGCCCTTTCAATGGAGAGCCCGGACGGTACGCAACCACAATACGACGTGAAGGCGTTGGGTTTACCGCAGGCACGTAGCACACACCATCTTTCTGCTTTTCTTTTGGTACTGATAATTGAGGTAGCAAGGTAATCCCCGCGCCTGCCGCAACCATGTTACGCAGCGTCTCTAAGCTGGTCGCTTTAAAACGCTCATCATCTTTTGCTCCCGCAGCAAAACAGAATCCTAGAGCTTGGTCTCTTAAACAGTGACCGTCACCAAGTGCTAAGACTGTCTGCCCATTGAGTTGAAGCATATCTACTGTGTCCTGCTGAGCCCACTCATGGTCACATGGAACCGCGACACTCAATGGCTCGTCATACACATCAATCTCTTTGAACACCGCCGTTTCATCAACCGCTGCCAGTACCAAGCAGTCCAGCTTGCCATCTTCCAATTGGCTCACTAATTGATGAGTTTGCGCTTCATGCAGGTACAGCTCTAACTCGGGAAAGCTCTCTTTCAGATGAGGAACAATTTTAGGCAGAATATAGGGCCCCACGGTTGGAATGAAACCAATGTGCATTGGTCCGGTCATCGCTTCACCGTGACCACTCGCCATATCCTTAAAAGTCTTCACTTCGTTGAGAATACGCTTGGCTTGTTCAACAAGTTGTAACCCTGATTCTGTAAATATGACCTTCCTTGGACTACGCTCGGTTAACTGAAGTCCGATTTCATCTTCTAGTTTGCGTATTTGACCGCTTAGTGTTGGCTGACTGACAAAGCACGCTTCTGCTGCTTTACGGAAGTGTTTGTGCTCTGCGAGCGCCACCAAGTATTCAAAGTCACGAATGTTCATGATCAGTCTCTTACCTCAGGTTTAATAAGAACAAGGGTTTTCATAGCAACATTTAAAAGAAAAATGCTCTTGATAGAATTTACCTATCAAAACCATAACATCAAACGATTAGAGCTATCAAAGAATTTATCTAATAATGGGCTCAACAAAACGAAACAGAGCAGCGAAAAGCGTTAAGCTCTAATAGAACAAAATTAAAATATCATTTAAGGAAATCAATATGTTTGCATCTAAAGAAGGTCAATCAATCCCTCAAGTAACATTCCCAACTCGCCAAGGTGATGCATGGGTTAACGTAACGACTGAAGAGCTATTCAAAGACAAAACAGTTATCGTATTCAGCCTACCAGGCGCGTTTACGCCAACTTGTTCGTCAAGCCACCTTCCTCGTTACAACGAACTACATTCAGTGTTCAAAGAGAACGGTGTTGATGACATCCTTTGTGTTTCTGTAAACGATACGTTCGTAATGAACGCATGGAAAGCAGACCAAGAAGCAGAAAACATCTCATTCATCCCAGATGGTAACGGTGATTTCACAGACGGCATGGGTATGCTAGTTGAGAAAAACGACATCGGCTTCGGCAAACGTTCATGGCGCTACAGCATGCTAGTTAAAAACGGCGTGGTAGAGAAAATGTTCATCGAAGAAGACGTACCAGGCGACCCGTTCAAGGTTTCTGATGCAGACACTATGCTGAACTACATTGCTCCAGAGCACAAAGAGCAAGAGTCAATCACAGTATTCACTAAGCCAGGCTGTCCTTTCTGTATGAAAGCGAAACAGAACCTAATCGACAAAGGCCTAAACTACGAAGAAGTAGTGCTAGGTAAAGACGCTACTACTGTAAGCCTACGTGCAATCTCTGGTCGCACAACGGTTCCTCAAGTATTCATCGGTGGTAAACACATTGGTGGTAGCGAAGAGTTAGAAGCTTTCCTAGGCTAATCACTGCCAAAAGGCTAACCCACTAACTTGTGGGTTAGCTAACCCTATCGGGTTGAATCAAGCTTGTGGCTCGCATTAACCACAGTCACAAGCTAAACCTAATAAAACAGAACCACAAAACTGACCCGCTATCCTGACTCACTAAAAACATCACATGAGTTGGAGGGGTTCGTTCAAACTAAATTTAGCCATTGCGAGAAAATTATTATGAAACAAGTCAATGTAGATGTAGCAGTTATCGGGGGCGGTACGGCAGGTCTAGGATCATACCGCGCTGCAAAAGCACACACTGACAGTGTCGTGATGATTGAAGGCGGCCCTTACGGTACAACCTGTGCTCGTGTTGGTTGTATGCCATCTAAACTGCTTATTGCAGCTGCGGAAAGCGTACACCAAATCGAGAAAGCTCCGGCTTTTGGCGTTCACCCACAAGGCGATATCGTAATTAACGGTCGTGAAGTCATGGACCGAGTGAAGTTTGAACGTGACCGTTTTGTTGGTTTTGTTTTAGAAGGCGTCGATGAAATCCCAGAGCAAGATAAAATCTCTGGCTACGCAAAATTCTTAGACGACAACACACTTCAAGTTGATGACCACACAATAATCAAAGCAAAGCGTATTGTTATCGCAACCGGCTCTCGCCCTGCATATCCTGCCGTTTGGAATGAACTTGGCGACCGCCTAATCATCAACGATGACGTGTTCAGCTGGGATGATTTACCAGAATCTGTTGCCGTATTTGGCCCAGGTGTAATTGGTTTAGAGCTTGGTCAGTCGCTACACCGCTTAGGTGTGAAGACAAAACTGTTCGGTTTGGGTGGTCAAGTTGGCCCAGTAACTGACCCAGAGATCATGGCTTACGCAAATAAAGCCTTCAACGAAGAGTTCTATCTCGATGCCGACGTAAAAATCGAAAGCATGAAGCGTATTACCACAGAAGCGGGTGAGCCACGTGTCGAAATTCAGTTCATCAATAAACAAGGTGAGCTAGAAACCAACATCGTTGAATACGTATTGGCAGCGACAGGCCGTCGCCCTAATACAGATAAACTTGGTCTAGAGAATACCTCTCTAGAGCTTGATGAGCGTGGTGTTCCAATCGCTGACCACTACACACTACAAACATCGCTTCCATCAGTATTCATTGCGGGTGATGCAAGCAACCAACTGCCTCTGTTACATGAAGCAGCAGACCAAGCTCGTATTGCGGGTGATAACGCAGGTCGCTTCCCTGAGATTCGTGCGGGCCTTCGCCGCTCTAAAATCTCAGCGGTTTTCTCTGACCCGCAAATCGCGATGGTTGGTGAAACGTACAAAGAGATCACTACCCGCTTAGGCACATGTGGTTGCTTCGCAACGGGTGAAGTGTCTTTCGAGAACCAAGGCCGCTCACGAGTGATGCTACGCAACAAAGGTATTCTGCATGTTTACGGCGAGCAAGGTACAGGTCGCTTCCTTGGAGCTGAAATGATGGGACCAAACGCAGAACACTTAGCGCACTTGTTAGCATGGGCACACCAAAACAAGATGACGGTTTCTGAAATGCTAGATATGCCGTTCTATCACCCAGTAATCGAAGAAGGTGTACGAACTGCACTACGTGACCTGAATGCGAAACTGCACCTAGGTCCAGAGATGGTGAAACACTGTCTAGACTGTGGTCCAGGTTGTTAATCTCGGTCGATTGAGACAGAACGCATAGATTAGATATTAAAAAGGAAAGCCATTGGCTTTCCTTTTTGTTTTTTGGCAACGAGCAAATAACAGATTCCCGATTACGCTCCTTCGTCACTATCGGGAATGACGTGATTTAGTTAAGCTACTAAGCCTAAACTTAATCCGTCATTCCAGAACTAAGGGACGAAGTATCTAGAGTCTCTGTCACACATAAACAGAGATTCCCGACTACGCTCCTTCGTCACTATCGGGAATGACGTTGATTTAATTAAGCAACTAAACCAACACTTAATCCGTCATTCCAGAACTGAGGGGCGAAGTATCTGGAATCTCTTAAACCCGTTACTTATCGCTAAATGCGAGAAAATTACTTCTCAGCTGCAATCACAGAGATCTCAACAAGTAGTGCTTCACGAGCCATGTCGCCAGTCACACATGCGCGAGCAGGAGCGTGACCTTCTGGAACCCATGCATCCCATACTGCGTTCATTTCTTGGAAGTCTTTCATGTCTTTCAAGTAAATCGTTGCTGACAGCATGTGCTCTTTGTCACTGCCAGCTTGCTCAAGTAACGCTTCTACTTTATCTAGCATCGTCTGTGTTTGCTCTGTAATGCCTTTTGTTGCATCCGCACAAACTTGGCCACATAGGTAGATAGTACCGTTGTGTTTAACAATACGGCTCATGCGTTGCTTGGTTTCTTGGCGCTCAATCATCGATCTTCTCTCTCTATGTCACCGTGATCCAATATCTTGTGACGTGTTATTATCAGGGCAATAAGCATAACGCGAATCAAGCCCAAGATGACATGTCTTCATTGCAATAAAAATGAAAAAATCTTCAACAAACTCGGTCGTTGCCAGCGTTGTATGAATCAACTCACGGTGTTGTCGATATTGAGTTGGGGAGTATGGTGGCTGTTTTTCAGGGAAGACCCAAAAACCATCAACGCCATCGCTTTGATGATGGCAGCGTTCGCATTCAGTGGTTTATTGTCGCTGCATTGGATAATGAAGTTCTTGGTACTGCCTTTGAGAAGCAAAAAGCGTTAGCTGAGGTATTTGTAGGACAGGCGATCATCTCAATTATCGAGCTCTCACCTTTCGCCAAAGGCAGATAGAAAAAAGCCCCAAAACCAATCGGTTTTGGGGCTTTCTTAGAAAATTCTAAGAAAAAGCAGTGGTACTTTAATAGACCGGGCTTTTCTTAGTTTGTTCCCAAAAAAGATCAGATTTTTGATCTTTTTTTTAGGGCCCATAAAATCAAGGTGTTATGCAACGTTAACCTTAGCAATTATCTGCTCGACTAAGTTCACTTCCAACGCGACTTCATCACATGCATGTTGGCGAGGACACTGGTCACAATCTTTCAGTACCTTCTCAGGCAGCAGAGATTTCGATGTTGGTAAGAAGTCATGCTTCATAAAGAACTCAGGCGTACGAGTCAGTACAAACACTTTCTTAATTGCCATTTGGCGTGCTTTCTCTACCAAGTGCTGAACAATCGCAGTGCCCTGCCCTTGACCTTGCCAGCCAGCTTCGACACCCAGTGAACGGATTTCCGCTAAACCAGAGTCATAGACATAGAGCGATGCACAACCGGTCACTTCGCCATGATGTTCTGCGACGGCGAATGAGCCAATATCACGCACCAGCTCATTACGAGAACGAGGTAGGTTTTCACCCATATTCGCCCAGTAAGCGACCATGCCTTCCAACGCTTCAATGTCAGTCAAACGAGCAGGACGAACCTTAACGATAGAGGTATCACGCTGCGCTAAACGCTTCTCAGCTTGGTCAACCGCGTAAGCCACTTGCTTCGGTGATACACCACCTAGCGCACTACGTTTTTCAAGACACGATTCAATGGTCAGGATGTCGTACACATCCTCTTCTATCACCTCAGAGAACTCTTTCATCTCTGCAATGGTTAACTCTTCTAGAGCGCAGCCTTTCGCAATCGCCGCAACGACGGTTACGCCTACGATATGGTGAGCTTCACGGAAAGGAATGCCTTTCGCTACTAGGTAATCAGCTAGCTCCGTAGAGTTTGCATAACCTTGCTTCGCTGCTTCAAGTGTACGCTCGCCGTTCACTTTGATGCCGTCAAAACACAGCGCCGCCATTTCCATACAGTCATTCCAAGTGTCTAAAGCGTCGAACAGACCTTCTTTATCTTCTTGCATGTCTTTGTTGTAAGCCAAAGGCAGTGCTTTTACTGTCATCATCATGCCAGCAAGTGAACCGTATACACGGCCTGTTTTACCACGGATAAGCTCTAATGCATCCGGGTTTTTCTTCTGTGGCATCAGAGATGAACCTGATGTCACGGTATCCGCTAACTCGATGAAGTTTGATTCACCTGAGTTGTAGAAAATCATATCTTCCGCAAGACGCGAAAGGTGAAGCATAGAGATAGAAGCGATAGACATCAGCTCCATCACATGGTCACGGTCAGATACTGAATCTAGAGAGTTGCGCGTTGCACGACGGAAACCTAAGTTGTGAGCTAACTCTTCACGGTCCATCGGATAAGCGGTTCCAGCAAGGGCACCAGAACCCAGCGGACATGTATCTAGACGCTTAATCGCATCATTCAAACGCGAGTAATCACGCTCAAACATTTCAACGTAAGCCAAACACCAGTGAGCAAACGTTACTGGCTGAGCACGTTGTAAGTGAGTGTAGCCAGGAAGCACAGTACCTTGATGCTGAGAAGCAACATTAACCATTTGGCTCTGCAGGCGATCAAGTGCTAGCAGCAGTTGGTTACCTTGTTGACGACACCATAATTTCAGGTCTGTCGCCACTTGGTCATTACGAGAACGGCCAGTGTGAAGCTTTTTACCCAAATCACCGACTTTGCCGATAAGTTGTTGTTCAACCCAGCTGTGAATGTCTTCTGCATCAGAACGTAGAATCTGTTCAGGGTCTTCCATTACCTCAAGTTTTAGCTCATTCAGCGCTAACTCAAGCTTCTGCTGCTCTTCTTCTGTTAATACGTTGACCGACAGTAGAGCTTTAGACCAGGCAATTGAGCCCACAATGTCTTGCTCAGCCAATCGGTAGTCAAAACGAAGAGAATCGTTAAAATCTTTAAACCGCGTGTCTGCTGCTTGGGTAAATCTACCGCCCCATAATGCCATTGTGTATCTCCTAATTGCACAGTGCTCACTGTTTTTGCAAATGATAATTCTGATTAAGATTCAGTATTTTTCTGATGGTTTAAACTTACGGCAATTCAAAATGAAAATAAAGTATTAATTCATTTTTTTAACATATTTATTCACCAAAAGATTCATCCATTGATTCTTTACAGCGTAGAGCGCGAATTATATGCCATCCGATAGTAAAAACCGAAGCTGATTTATTAAGCGATTAGAAAGTAAAAAGCCCACTCACTAATCAATAGTGAGTGGGCTTTGCATAATCATGTCTGTTTGCTGGCCTTCAATACTTCAGTGAAGGCTAGCTTACTAACTCATTGTTAGCATTACTTTTGGCTATTCAGAGCACGGATACGGCTTGATAGCGAGTAAAGACGGATGAAGCCTTCAGCATGGCTTTGGTCGTAAACTTCATCTTCACCAAAGGTTGCAAACTCTTCTGAGTATAAGCTGTTGTCAGAACGCTTCTGAGTTACCGTTGCATGGCCTTTGTAAAGCTTAACAACTACCTCACCGTTAACGTCTTGCGCTAGCTCTTCTGTCGCAGCAAGAATTGACTTACATAGTGGAGTGAACCAACGACCATCGTATACAAGGTGAGAAGCTTTAACGCCTAGCTCTTCACGGAATTCAAATGCTGCTTTATCAAGAACCAGTTGCTCTACTGCACGCAGCGCTTCCATCATGATGGTGCCACCCGGAGTTTCGTAACAACCACGCGACTTCATACCAACAAGACGGTTCTCTACGATATCGATACGACCAACACCGTGCTTAGCACCTTTCTCGTTCAGGTAAACCAGTGCGTTGTATGGCGTCATTGTTTCACCGTCAACGGCAACCACTTCGCCTTTTTCTACTTTAAGCGTTACTGTTTCAGATTCGTTTGGCGCTTGCTCAGGATCCACCGTCCATGCCCAGCAATCTCCGTTTGGCGCGTTCCATGTATCTTCTAGTACGCCACCTTCTGTAGAGATGTGCCATGCGTTTGCGTCACGAGAGTAGATCTTAGTCAGAGAAGCAGTACAAGGGATGTTACGCTCAGCTAGGTAGTCCAAACACTCTTCACGGCTCACTAGATCCCACTCACGCCATGGTGCAATTACGTGTAGGTCTGGTGCTAGTGCAGCAAATGCACCTTCAAAACGAACTTGGTCATTACCTTTACCCGTACAACCGTGACACAGTGCGTCTGCACCTACTTTACGCGCAACTTCAACCTGTGCCTTAGCAATGATTGGACGAGCCATTGAAGTACCTAGTAGGTATTTGCCTTCGTAGTAAGCACCGGTTTTTAGCGTTGGGAAGATGTAATCAGCAACCATCTCTTCTTTAAGGTCAGCGATGTAACACTCAGAAGCACCCGAAGCTTTTGCTTTCTCTTCAATGCCTTCTAGTTCTTCAGCGCCTTGACCAACATCCGCGACAAACGCCACAACTTCACAATCATAGTTCTCTTTCAACCATGGAATGATTACTGATGTATCAAGACCGCCAGAGTAGGCTACTACAACTTTCTTTACGTTAACTTTGCTCATTTTCTTTCTCCTAGTTTCCATACTGCACATGGCGGTCAGCGTTGGAAATGACTTCATAATTATATGTTTATTTAATTTGTCTAAATTCTTTAAGTAGTGACTCGCAGTGAGACCTACTGAGGTAAAAACTGTGTTCCTATGCTTTTACCTGAAAACAGTTGTGTTAGCTTTTCTGGGTATCGCCACGTAGCGACTTCGATTGGTCGTCCAAGGTCGTTAGCTGCTTCTAGTGCGGCTTGAACCTTAACGATCATGCCGTCAGTAATCACTTTCCCTTCGATAAGGTCATCAGCTTGCTGCTGGTTGAGGCTTGGAATTAGGTGACCTTTGCCATCTAGTACTCCACTGACATCAGAAAGCAGTACCAGCTCAGCATCAAGTGCACCAGCAACGGCTACCGCTGCTTGGTCTGCATTCACATTCATCAGTTGTCCTTGCTCAGTAAGACCAATTGAACTAATGATTGGCAGCGCGCCCGCATTCAGAATGGCTTGTAGAACAGTTGAATCACCTGGCTCAGCTTTGCCAACTGCGCCCAGTTCAGCGTTCAATTCGCTCACTTTGCATAAACCACCATCAGCTAGGCTCAAACCAACGGCATTAATACCGTCTTTAATCGCCTGACCTTGCAGTAATTTGTTCGCCGTGCCCGCTAGCGCGCCAGCAATAACAGGAATCTGATCATAAGGAGTAACGCGCAAACCTTCTTTCTTAACAGTCTCAAGGTTCAACTTATTCATCAAATCATCGACAAGGTAACCACCGCCGTGAACAATCACGATAGGTCGTTGTGCTTGTTGTTGGTAAGCAGAGATAGCTCCAAATAACTTGCTAAGTGTTTCACCACAAGATAGCGCAGCGCCACCTAACTTTATGATTAATGGTTGATTATTAAGGCTCATATCTAGATTCCTTTACACTAACGCAGTTAATGGCGCAAAACCATAACGTAAATTTAAACACTGCATCGCTTGGCTAGATGCACCCTTCAATAAGTTATCAATCGCTGAAACAACGATGATGTGTTGACCTTGTACCTTCCAACCTAAATCGCAGAAAGGTGTCTGTTCTACATCTTGAATTCTTGGCAATGTCTCTTCGAGCAACCTTACGGCTGGCTTGCCTTGGTAAGCTTGCTCAAAGGCATCTTGTGCCTGTTGTTCTGTCACGCCCTGAGCCAGCTTCATAGTAACGGTCGCTAAAATGCCGCGCTTAAAGTTTCCTAGGTGCGGAGTGAAAATCACATCACACCCTAAATGTGCAGCCATTTCAGGTTGATGACGGTGGTTGAATACACCATAAGCTTGCAGGCTCACTTCGCAGAAGCTGTTGACCATAGTCGCCTTGCGCCCTGCCCCGCTAACGCCACTGGTCGCGTTAATCACTGGCCACTGGTTCTCATCCAGTAACTTAGCTTCCACTAGAGGCTTAATCGCCAGTTGCGATGCCGTTGGGTAACAGCCTGCGACTGCAACAAGCTGAGCTTCTTTTATTTCTTGTTCGTTCCATTCAGCTAAGCCGTAAGCCGCTTTATCTAGCCACTGTTCGTGTTGGTGTTCAAAGCCGTAAAACTCTTGGTAGAAGTTTTCACCTTTAACTCTAAAAGCACCCGATAGGTCGAATACTTGGCAATCATTCTCTAGAAAGATTGGAGCTAGGTCATGACTCACTTCATGTGCTGTCGCTAGGAAAATTACATCAGACTGTTTTGCCACTTCTTCTGGATTAGTCAGCGGCTGAACTGGCATATCAATCAAGCCCGCTAGCTTACCGTGTAGCGATGCAATAGGTTTACCTGCGTCTACACTATTGGCTGAGACATACAAACCTGATAGCGTGAGCTCAGGGTGTCTGTCTATCATTAGAGCCAGTTCTGCTCCTGTGTAGCCGCTTGCGCCAATGACCGTGGTTTTCAACATCTCAACACATCCATTTCTGAGGTAAGTTACATTTCAAAATTTGACTATTCATACTTAATTTTTAGCTTTATTTGGTTTCTTATGCATTAAATGTGATTTAATATGTGTTTTACCGACTTATGATTTTCCTGTCAATAGTAGAAGTGAAGATATTATGCAATTACCGAGTTTCCTTGAGGTCTATAAAGGCCTAATTTCCACCGACTCTATTAGTTCTACTGATCCAAGCTGGGATCATGGCAACGAGAAAGTGATCGAAAAAATGGCTCAATGGTTTAAAGACCTTGGCTTTAGCGTAGAAGTCGTGGAAGTTGAGCCTGGCAAGCATAATATGATCGCAAAAATGGGCTCGGGTGAAGGCGGCTTATTATTGGCTGGACACAGCGATACCGTGCCATTTGATGAAGGACGTTGGAATTTCGACCCTCACGCACTGACAGAACACAACAATCGCTTCTACGGATTAGGTACTGCTGACATGAAAGGCTTTTTCGCCTTTATCTATGAAGCAGTAAGAAAGATGGATTGGAGTAAACAGGCGAAGCCACTTTATGTATTGGCAACCTGTGATGAAGAGACCACCATGCTAGGTGCACGTCATTTCACTGAAAACGCACCGTTTAAACCGGATTACTGCATCATTGGTGAACCGACCAGCCTAGTACCGATTCGCGGGCACAAAGGTCACGTGGCGAATGCAGTGCGAGTAACCGGTAAATCAGGTCACTCTTCAGATCCAGCATTAGGCGTTAATGCTATCGAAATCATGCATGAAGTGCTGTTTGCTTTGATGCAGCTGCGCGACAAATTAATTAAAGAGTACCACCACCCAGGGTTCGCTATTCCAAGCCCGACACTAAACCTAGGTCATATTCATGGTGGTGACAGCGCTAACCGTATCTGTGGCTGTTGTGAGCTGCACTACGACGTACGTCCTCTGCCAGGTATCAGCTTAGACGGTTTAGATAACATGCTGCGCAGTGCGCTAAAAGAAGTAGAAGCGAAATGGCCGGGCAGAATTGAAATTACCCCCCTACATGAACCTATCCCGGGGTACGAGTGTCAGCACGACCATCCGTTTATCGGCGGCATGGAGTCAGTGTGTGAAGTTGAATCGCAAACCGTCAACTACTGTACTGAAGCGCCTTTCCTACAAGAGCTATGTCCAACCTTGGTATTAGGTCCAGGTTCGATTGACCAAGCCCACCAGCCGGATGAATTCTTAAGCTTCGATTTCATCGACCCAACGATTGATATTTTAGGTAAATCAATCCGTAAATATTGTTTCTAGTTATTGCTACCTCTACGATACTTTTTTACAAAAGCCACCTCAAAAGGTGGCTTTTATTCTGTTATCCCTGCCAAAGCCTGATCTTGTAATTAAATTTCACTTTATTCCGAAGTATTAAAAAATTTACTTCTCCCGCATTTCGAAAACTAATAATTGCAAACTTAGAATGCTTTATTTGACTAGATACAGCAGTTTTCGCTAGATTGTGTACTTAACAAGGAACAATGGATGTAATTTTTTTACGAGGCAGGATGACAATGAACGAGAAATACGCCGCTCTCAAGAGTAACGTAAACATGCTGGGACGCTTGCTAGGTAACACAATCCAAGATGCACACGGTGACGTTATCTTAGAGAAAGTGGAAACTATCCGTAAACTTTCCAAATCCGCCCGCGCAGGCAACCAAGCTGACCGTGACAGCTTAGTTGAAGAAATCAAAAACCTGCCAAACGAACAACTGACCCCTGTTGCTCGTGCATTTAACCAATTTCTCAACCTCACTAACATGGCAGAGCAATACCACACTATCTCTCGCCACTGTGAAGAGCATGTTTGTGAACCAGACGTGCTGCAATCTCTATTTTCCAAATTAAGCCAAAACGACATCAGCAAGCTAGATGCGGCTCAAGCCGTTCGCGACCTGAACATTGAGCTCGTTTTGACTGCACACCCAACAGAAATCACTCGTCGCACCATGATCAACAAGTTGGTAAAAATCAACGAGTGTCTGTCTAAATTAGAATTAAGCGACCTATCACACAAAGAGCGCGCAAAGACCGAGCGTCGCCTAGAGCAACTTATCGCTCAAGGTTGGCATTCTGATGTGATTCGTCAGCAACGCCCTACGCCACTTGATGAAGCGAAATGGGGCTTTGCAGTAGTAGAAAACTCACTATGGGAAGCCGTTCCTGACTTCCTACGCGAAATGGATGGTCGACTAAAAGGCTACCTTGGCGAAGGCCTGCCAATTGATGCTCGCCCTGTACACTTCTCATCTTGGATGGGCGGTGACCGCGACGGTAACCCATTCGTAACGCACACTATTACCAAAGAAGTACTGCGTCTATCTCGCTGGAAAGCTGCAGACCTTTACCTGGGTGACATCAACGAGCTGATTACCGAACTATCGATGACTAAGTGCAATGATACCGTTCGTGAACTAGCTGGTGATGAGCACGAAGCTTACCGTGCCATTCTGAAGAACCTACGTACTCTGCTGAACAACACACTAGAAGTACTAGATGCAAAACTGCATGACACTGAAGTTCCGAAGAAAGAAACACTACAGAACATCGACCAACTTTGGACTCCGCTTTACGCGTGTTACCAATCGCTGCACAAGTGTGGCATGGGCGTAATCGCAGACGGTTCTCTGCTTGATACCTTGCGTCGCCTAAAAGCGTTCGGTGTACATCTAGTTCGTCTCGATGTTCGTCAAGAAAGTACCCGTCACTCAGATGTACTGTCTGAACTGACTCGCTACTTAGGCATTGGTGATTACGACCAATGGAGCGAGCAAGACAAGATTGCTTTCTTAACCAATGAATTAAGCTCTAAGCGCCCGCTGCTTCCTCGCGATTGGGAGCCATCTGAACAGGTTAAAGAGGTTTTAGACACCTGTAAGGTCATTGCTGCTCAACCTCGTGAAGCCTTCGGTGCTTACGTGATTTCTATGGCGCGTACAGCATCAGATGTACTGGCTGTTCACTTGCTACTGCAAGAATGTGGCTGCCCATACCGCATGGACGTGTGTCCACTGTTCGAAACACTGGACGACTTGAACAACTCAGAAGCGGTAATGAAGCAGCTGATGAGTATCGACTTGTACCGTGGCTTCATCCAAAACCACCAAATGGTAATGATCGGCTACTCAGACTCAGCGAAAGATGCGGGCGTAATGTCTGCAGGTTGGGCTCAATACGATGCAATGGATAAGCTAGTTAAGGTTTGTGATGAAGAAGGCATTGAACTGACTCTATTCCACGGTCGTGGCGGTACGGTTGGTCGTGGTGGTGCGCCAGCGCACGCAGCTCTGCTTTCTCAGCCACCTAAGAGCTTGAAAGGCGGTTTACGTGTAACTGAGCAAGGCGAAATGATCCGCTTTAAGCTTGGCTTGCCAGATGTTGCTGTAAACAGCTTCAACCTTTACGCAAGTGCGATTCTAGAAGCGAACCTTCTGCCACCACCAGAGCCAAAACAAGAGTGGCGCGACCTAATGGAAGTGCTGTCTCAAGTCTCTTGTGAGGCTTACCGTAACGTGGTTCGTGGTGAAGAGAAATTTGTTCCGTACTTCCGTCAAGCAACACCAGAACTAGAGCTAGGTAAACTGCCTCTAGGTTCTCGCCCTGCGAAACGTAACCCGAACGGTGGTGTAGAAAGCCTACGTGCAATTCCATGGATCTTCTCTTGGAGCCAAAACCGCTTGGTACTTCCTGCATGGTTAGGCGCTGGTGAAGCGATTCAATACTCAGTAGACCAAGGCCACCAAGCCCTACTGGAAGAAATGTGTCGCGAGTGGCCATTCTTCTCTACTCGCCTGGGTATGTTGGAAATGGTGTACTCGAAGTGCAACATGGAGATCGCTAAGTACTACGACCAACGTCTTGTTGACGAAGAGCTATTGCCTCTGGGTGAATTACTGCGTGAACAGCTGCAAAAAGACATCAAAACCGTGCTAAATGTAGAGAACAACGAGAACCTGATGCAGAGCGACCCTTGGGGGCTTGAGTCAATTCGCCTACGTAACATCTACGTAGAGCCATTGAACATGCTTCAAGCTGAGCTGCTGTACCGTACTCGTAAGAGCGAAACACCACCAGCAGAGTTAGAAGAAGCGCTAATGGTGACCATTGCAGGCATTGCTGCAGGCATGCGAAACACCGGTTAATTAGTGATTCATACTACAAAACAGACAAAAGGTCGCCTAGTGCGACCTTTTTATTTCAAGAAAATAAACATAATGAGTTTTTTGTCAGTTTTTTGGGTTATTTTATCCATGTATTCTACTTTATGCTTATTATTTAGATATACTACTGCTCCACTGCGGAAACACTCAATAATCATAATCTGCAGTACTTTGACCAATAAACTGGTCGACCTAGGTGATAAACGGCTTTGTAAGGTGACATAACCAACCCATGAGTTGGTACAACTTAAACATAACCAATATAACGTGCCACTAGAAGCACACTTGATGTTTAAGTATTTGTTTACTGTTTACCATTTGGATTTCAGACATGTCATTACCACACGTAATTTTAACCGTTCTAAGTACACGCGACGCTACTGGTTACGATATCACAAAAGAATTCTCTGCAAGCATCGGTTACTTCTGGAAAGCTAGCCATCAACAAGTTTACCGCGAGCTAAATAAAATGGCTCAGAACGAACAGGTAACTTGCGTGCTTGAACCCCAAGAAGGCAAACCTGATCGTAAAGTTTACTCTATCACCGATGCTGGCCGTAGTGCTCTGGGTGAATGGTTTGAACAGCCGACTGCACACCCAACTGTTCGTGACGAGTTCTCAGCTAAGCTAATGGCTTGTGCTGTACAACCTTCTGACGCGTACCGTGTACAACTTTCTGAACTTGTAGAAGAGTCTCGCAAACTGGTTTCTCACTACAAAGAAATCGAAGCAGCTTACTACGCAACGCCATCAACTCTAGACAAGCAAGCTCGCCTTGAGCGCCTAACACTTCGTCGTAACCTACTTATCCGTGAAGCATGGATTGTATGGGCTGAAGAAGTACTGCTTGAACTTGGTGCTATCGCTTAAGCAGAAGCTAGAAGCTAGAAGCTAGAAGCTAGAAAAGTAAAAGGCTTGAACTCTTAGAGTCCAAGCCTTTTTTGTATCTGTAGGATTTGAATTTACAGCGATCTTTCTACTAGGGCTCAGGCTTTACTTAAAGCGCAGCAACCTGTGGACGTACACCTAACGTATGGCACAGTGCATAAGTCATTTCTGCACGGTTTAGGGTGTAGAAGTGGAAGTCTTTTACCCCTTCACGGCTCAGAGTGCGAACCATATCAATAGCTTGGCTAGCACCAACTAACTGGCGAGTCGTTGGGTCATCATCCAAACCTTCAAATTGTTTCGCCATCCAACCCGGTACTTTCACGTTGTTCATAGCTGCAAAGCGAGACGCTTGCTTAAAGTTAGAAACAGGTAAGATGCCCGGTACAATCTCAACATCAACGCCAGCCGCTACACAACGGTCACGGAAACGCAGGTAGCTTTCTACATCAAAGAAGAACTGGGTGATAGCTCGGTTAGCACCCGCATCGACTTTACGTTTTAGGTTGATAAGATCAGACTGAGCGCTTTTTGCTTCAGGGTGAACTTCAGGGAATGCCGCGACTGAGATATCAAAGTCATGGCGAGATTTCAGTAGCTCAACTAAGTCAGATGCGTACATTTCTGGTGCACCACCGCCTGGGGGAATATCACCACGCAGCGCAACGATGCTCTCAATACCATTTGCCCAGTAATCGTCAGCAATTTGGATTAGCTCTTCACGGCTCGCATCAATACACGTTAGGTGCGGTGCTGCGACAAGGCCGGTTTGGTTTTTGATCTCTTTAATGATTGAGTGGGTACGGTCACGCTCACCCGAGTTTGCACCGTAGGTCACTGATACAAATTTTGGTTGAAGCGTTTTAAGACGGTGAACAGAATTCCACAGGGTCTCTTCCATCTTTTCACTGCTTGGTGGAAAAAACTCAAATGACACATTGATGTTGTCAGAAAGCTCAGCGATATTCTGATTTAAAGCGTCGATATGACTAGCGTGTGTGTATCCCATCTTACTCTCCCTGTGGCAAAAGCAACCACTAAAATCTCAAATCCTCAAACGACGTTTAGACGTCTATATGTCCACAGAATGTATTGAATACGATTTAATGTCAACAGATCCATTATGAATTTTTCTCAAGTAGATCGTGAGTAAAACTCAAGTCGTTAGGTGGGTCGCAAAGCAGAAATAAGGAAGAAAAAAGGCTGAGAAACACATCGTGCTTTCAGCCTTATCTATCTTAGTGAATAGTATGCTATTTAAGTGTCATAGCAAATGATCTGAGCATTAGAACAAGCTCGACATTCGGTTCAAATCAGACTGAATTGCACCAGCCGTTACTTCACGTCCAGCACCTGGGCCACGAATAACCAATGGGTTATCTTTGTACCATTTACTCTCAATCGCAAAGATGTTGTCGCAAGGCAGCAAATTCGCCAAAGCGTGCTCTTTCGATAACGCTTCAACACCTACCGTTGCTTTACCGTTCTTCTCTAAACGCGCGACGTAACGTAGCACCTTTTGTTGCGAATGTGCTTTCTCCAAACGCTCCGCTAGCTCTTCACTCAACACAGAGGCTTTGTCAAAGAAGTCATCCACCGATAGGTCTTGCAGCTCTTCAGGGACCAATGATTCCACTTTTACGTTTTCAGGTTCAATATCTAAACCCGACTCACGAGCCAGAATCACCAACTTACGCATCACGTCTGAACCATCGAGGTCAGCACGAGGATCTGGTTCTGTCAGGCCTTGTTGCCATGCTAAATCCACCAGCTCGCTGAACGGCACTATGCCATCAAACTGCTGGAACAACCAAGACAGTGTTCCTGAGAAGATACCCGACAACGCAATAATGTCATCGCCACTTTCACGCAGGTCACGTACCGTGTGGTTAATCGGTAAGCCCGCACCGACAGTCGCGTTATACAACCAATGACGGCTGATCTTAGCAAATGCATCTTGTACCTGATGGTAATACTCACTTGATGCTGAGCCAGCGACCTTGTTCGCCGAGATCAAATGAATACCTTGCTGAGCGATCTGCAGATACTTTTCTGCAAGTGCTTGGCTCGCAGTCACATCGAGTACAACTACTTCGTCGTATCCCTGAATAGAGCCTAAACGCTCTAGCCAGTCGTTACCATTGTTAGCAATCGCTTCATCATCAAAGCGCTCACCGACAGAGGTTGCATCAATCCCTTGGTCGTCGAACCAATAGGTTTGGCTATCCACCACGGCAACCAATTCAAAGTTCATCCCACGGCGCTTTTCAAGCTCAGCCTTTTGCTCTGCAAACAGACTCAGCCAGCTTGAACCAATGTTACCCTTACCACACAAGGCAATCGCAACACGCTTCTGCGCTTGGAATAGTTGAGAGTGAATGCCCTTCACTAAGCTTGATGTTTCGCTCTTACGAATCACCGCCACTAAGCTCAGGCCAGAGTTCGCTTCTGAGATGAACTCAACCGATGAACTCTTTAGTTGCTGATAGAATCCATAACAGTGGTTCGGGTTCTTCGTCACACCGGCACCAACGGCAGCAATCAGAGAGAAGCCCTCTTTCAGCTTAATCTCAGCTTCAATCGCGTGATCTTGCAGGTACTCTAGAGCGCCACCAGCGATCTCTTCTGTATACGCGAGACGCAAGCAGTGTTGATCCGGTTCTAACTCATAAGCCAGCGGCTCTAGTTGAGCACGCTTAAGCCCTTCAAGCACCTCACTTTCTAGACGGTCGAAATCGTGCCCGTGACCAAACGTCAGTTGCACAATCAGCACTTCATCCAGAGAGGTAATGATTTTTGCACCGCGACCCGATGCCAATACACGCTCTATCTGTGTAGAACCCGCCTCTGGCTGATAGCTGCAGCGTAAGCTTAAATCCATAGCACTTTGTGCGACAGGCTGTAGCGTTCGGCTATGAAGCACTGGAGCCGCTAGACGAGCGAGTTCACTCGCTTCATCAAGGCGTAGCAGAGGCAATAAACACGCATCCGAAACCAAACGAGGGTCAGCGCTGTATACACCAGCTACATCACTCCAAATCGTTACGCGATCCACTTCAGCTAAAGCGCCAATCACGGTTGCTGAATAGTCTGAGCCATTGCGACCAAGCAAGACCGTTTCACCATCGCTGTTTTGCGCCATAAAGCCGGTAATCACCACGCGGCAATGAGCATGTTGCGCTAACGCTTCTTTAATAAGAGGGTAAGAACGTCCACGATCCACCTCTGGTTGTGCACCCACTTCAGCACGCAAGAAAGCACGAGCATCTTGCGCGACGGCTTGTAAATCATGTTGGCACAACAAAGCAGCTAACAAACGTGAAGACCAAACCTCACCGTGAACTAGGACTTGTGCTTTTTGTGCTTCGCTTAGAGGCGCCGTTAGCTCACCCAAAGCGGTAAATTCTTGTTGGATAGTCGCCGTAAGTTGCTCTGCTGGTTCACCTTCAAGCAGTGCTTCAATCAGTTCAAGCTGGAACTGACGAAGGGTTTGTAGGCACTCATGAGCAATACGCCCATCTTTATCAAGCGCTTCAACAAACTCAATCAAACGGTTAGTGGTTTTGCCTGCTGCCGACACAACCACTAAGTCTGTTGCTGATGAATACTCTTTGAGAATGTTCACCACACGTCGGTAACACTCAGGGTCAGCTAAACTGCTACCACCAAATTTATGTAGCTGGCGAAAGGTTGCCATTATTAACCCTCCCCTTCAGCGATAAAGCGTTGTGTTTTTTCAAACGCCTGCTTGAGGTCATCAATCAGGTCTTCAGCATCTTCAAGGCCAACAGAAAGACGCAGCAACTGTTGAGAAATGCCCGCCTCTGCCAGTGCTTCTTCACCCATCGCACGGTGAGTCATCGACGCAGGGTGACAAATCAAGCTCTCTACACCGCCAAGTGATTCCGCTAAAGAGAACAGCTCTAACTCGCCAACAAAGTATTTGAGTGCCTCGAATGAAGCTGCAAACTCAAAGCTCAGCATTGAGCCAAAGCCTGACTGTTGCTTCTTGGCGATCTCGTGACCTGGATGCTCAGGAAGGCTTGGGTGATAAATAGTACCAACGAGATCTTGCTGCTGCAGAGACGCCAGAATTTCACGTGAACTCTCTTCGTGAACTCGCATACGAGCACCTAACGTACGAATGCCACGTAGCGTCATGTAGCTATCAAATGGTGTGCCGGTCGCACCAATACAGTTACCCCACCATGCTAGCTCTTCAGCGTGCTCTTCTGTTTTAGTGATCACCACACCACCAATCACATCTGAATGTCCGTTGATGTATTTAGTAGTTGAGTGGATAACAAAATCCGCCCCCAGCTCTAAAGGCTTTTGGAACACTGGTGTCAAAAACGTATTGTCGACAGCAACCAGCGCACCTACCTCTTTCGCTTTACGGCAGGTTTCTGCAATATCGACGACGCGAACCAACGGGTTTGATGGTGTCTCTAATAAGATCAACTTTGGCTTAAGTGCGATCGCCGCATCGAATGCCTCTTGATCCGATTGATCAACAAACAGAACTTTGAAGTCACCTTTAAGAGAGCGGGTGTTAAACAGACGGTAAGTACCACCGTAGCAGTCGTGTGGTGCAACGATCAGATCATCGCTACCTAAGAAAGCCGAAACCCATAAGTTCAGTGCCGAAGTACCACAGTTAGTGACTACCGCGCCTTTGCCCGATTCAAGCTCAAACAGTGCCGTTTCTAACAAACCACGGTTTGGGTTACCAGAACGGGTGTAATCATAGTTTGGCACTTCACCAAAAGCGGGAAACCCATAGTTAGTCGAAAGATAAATAGGTGGGACAACGGCATGGTGTTGCGTGTCTGACTCGATACCAGTACGTACTGCGATTGTTGCTGGCTTCCGGCTGCTCATAGGTGCTTCCTTACAAGTTTGCGTCTGAGAGTCACAGCTGCTTGTCGGCATTTTGCGGCTGTGTTAGATATATGTTATTCACTTTACTTTCATAAACGTGAGACGTCAACACTTCTAGACGTCCATATGTCTTTGCTTATGGCGGTAAATCCCGCTAAAATCACCACTATTAATTTAATCTAACAACTAAAGTGATGAAGGTACGCAATGGCCGACTGGAATGGTGAATACATAAGCCCATATGCTGAGCATGGAAAGAAAAGCGAACAAGTAAAGAAAATTACAGTTTCTATCCCTTTAAAAGTGCTAAAGGTTCTTACTGACGAGCGTACTCGCCGCCAGATCAACAACCTTCGCCATGCAACAAACAGTGAGCTACTGTGCGAAGCCTTTCTACATGCGTACACAGGCCAACCACTGCCAACGGATGAAGACCTTCGTAAAGACCGCCCAGATGATATTCCTGCAGAAGTGAAAAAGCTGATGACAGAGATGGGTATCGAATTCGAAGCGTTTGACGAAGAATAACAATAACTCAGTCACTGCCTTCAATATTGATTCGCTTTAGCTGAATGTTCACATAACTGATTCGTCTTTTCAGTGTTCTGTGAATAAGAGACATAAAAAAACCGACTCCAGATGAGTCGGTTTTTTATTATTTGTGCTCTATGGAGCAACCGTTATAACAAGCGACTATGCCATCCAGTCGCTATGCCTCTAAGCCATATAGTTAGCAGGCATCTCAATACGTGCAACGCCAGATTCAACCGCCGCTTCTGCTACCGCTTTCGCTACGCGAGGAAGTAGACGTGGGTCCATAGGCTTAGGAATGATGTAACCCTTACCGAACTCAAGTGACGTCTCACCCGCTGCTTTTAGTACTTCCGCTGGTACTTCTTCTTTCGCTAGGTCACGAATCGCTTTTACTGCCGCTAGCTTCATTTCATCATTGATTTCGCTTGCACGCACATCAAGTGCACCACGGAAAATGAATGGGAAACAAAGTACGTTGTTTACTTGGTTAGGGTAATCACTGCGGCCCGTACCCATAATAAGGTCAGAACGAACTTCGTGAGCAAGCTCTGGCTTGATCTCTGGATCAGGGTTTGAACATGCAAACACAACAGGCTTATCAGCCATTAATGTTAGTGCTTCTGCCGGTAGCAGGTTAGGACCAGATACGCCCAAGAATAGATCAGCACCTTCGATAACATCTTCAAGCGTACGCTTATCTGTGTTGTTTGCGAACAGCGCTTTGTATTCGTTTAGATCATCACGACGAGTGTGGATCACACCTTTACGGTCAAGCATGTAGATCTTCTCGCGCTGAGCGCCACACTTAATCAGTAACTCCATACAAGCAACCGCTGCTGCGCCAGCACCTAGACAAACGATCTTACACTCTTCTAGTTTCTTACCTTGAAGCTCGATCGCGTTCAGCATACCTGCTGCTGTTACGATCGCAGTACCGTGTTGGTCATCGTGGAATACTGGTACATCACAACGCTCAATTAGGCGACGTTCAATCTCAAAACAGTCAGGTGCTTTGATGTCTTCTAGGTTAATACCACCGAATGTATCTGCGATATTCGCAACCGTATCGACAAACTCATCGATTGTGCGGTGTTTTACTTCAATATCGATAGAATCTAAACCAGCGAAACGCTTAAACAGTAGCGCTTTACCTTCCATAACTGGTTTAGAAGCAATTGGACCAAGGTTACCTAGGCCAAGAATCGCTGTACCGTTAGAGATAACTGCAACCATGTTGCCTTTACCTGTGTACTTGTAAACGTTATCTACGTTCTGTGCGATCTCACGAACTGGCTCAGCCACGCCTGGGCTGTAAGCAAGTGCTAGGTCTTCTGCAGAGTTTGCAGGCTTCGTCAGCTCAATGGCAATTTTGCCTGGAATTGGGAACTCATGATAATCAAGAGCTTGCTGACGGAATTGTTCTTGAGGTGATAATTCTTGAGAGGATTGATCTTGGCGGCTGTCTTCAGACATAGGTGTAGGTTCCTAGGATATTATTATTAGGGGGATCTTGTTCATGTTAATGGATGTACTTCAAAGTTCCTAGGTGGTAAAGGCCTCTGTCTCATGAAAAAACGAGATTTCACTACTAATAAGACCAGTGAGCAGTTGAAATTACTATCGCTTGTTGAACTTTCGAGCGGATTTTCAGTGATGAGTAATAAGCGAAGAATTACCCTTCAATATAGAGGCAAGCTGCTTGGTGTAGGAGAGAATGAAAGCTTGAGGTGAAAGTCTGTATTTTCTCAAATTTCAGGCAACAAAAAAGGACACCGAAGTGTCCTTTTTATGTCTAAATAGCGAGAATTACTTCTTGCTAGAAAGAGCACCGAAACGCTTGTTGAAGCGATCAACACGGCCGCCTGTATCTACGATACGTTGCTTACCAGTGTAGAACGGGTGACATTTGTCACATACGTCTAGGTGGATTGATTCTTTTGCTAGCGTTGAGTTGAACTCAAAAGTGTTGCCGCAAGAACAAGTAGCAGTAACTGCTTTGTATTCTGGGTGGATTCCAGCTTTCATGGGATAACCTCAAGTAGGCCGTGTCGCTATACGATTCTAAGCCGCACACCACACGTAGTTTAAAAAGAAATAAAGACACCGCTTATCACTAAAACGCGATGAAGCCATACCTTTAAGGCGCAGTATAGTAATGAATCTGTGAGGTAGGATCAACTGATTTGATACATTTTTCGCCAATATTGATGTTATTTTCTTCATCTATTGAAATTCTTTGGCGGCAGCGACTTTCAGGCACTCACTTCCCCTTGTCAGCCAAACTGTTTCTCGAATTTAACCGCCTTATCCTTTAGACTGTTCGCACTCGTCAACTCAGATAAAGCCGTCCCTTTATGCGTCCAATGATTGCCCGTGTGGCGCTGCCTGTTCCACTCGACAAGCAGTTCGATTACAAGATTCCAAGCCACCTATTTCCGATTATTGGTGGTCGAGTCTCTGTGCCTTTTGGACGACAAACCTTAACTGGGATTGTCACGGCTCTGGTTAACGAATCAGAATTCGAACTAGACAAGCTCAAACCGATTAAAGCGTTGCTAGATAACCAGCCGGTTTGGCCGGATTCTGTCTACTCACTATTAACCTGGTGCAGTCAGTTCTATCAGTACCCACTTGGCGAAACCTTTGCCAATGCCCTGCCCAGCGCTTTACGTAAAGGCAAAGCGGCAGACTTCGCAACTTTGGTTGAGTGGCAGCTAACGCCGTCAGGTAGAGATCAGTTGATGCAAGGCTTTGGTCGCGCGGTCAAGCAAGCCAAAGTCATGCACATGTTGGAGCACGGTGCCGTTCCTCATCAAGAGTTCATCGACCAAGAGGTAGGAAGTACTGTTCTCAAAACACTGGAAGAAAAAGGTTGGATTGAATCGGTTGAGAAAAAGCCGAAACGCCAACCGTGGCCAGCCGACCTCGAAAACGACCAAGACAAACCTAAGCTCAACGGAGAGCAAGCCATCGCAATTGCAACGGTAAATAGTCAAAACAGCTTTGGTTGCTTCCTGTTAGAAGGAGTCACGGGTTCAGGCAAGACTGAGGTCTACCTGAATATGATTAAGCCGATTCTCGACCAAGGTAAACAAGCGTTAGTGCTGGTGCCTGAGATTGGCCTAACACCACAAACCATTAACCGCTTTAAGCGACGCTTTAATGTGCCTGTTGAGGTTATCCACTCAGGTCTAAACGATTCAGAGCGCCTAAATGCGTGGTTATCGGCTCGCGATAAAATTGCCGGCATTGTGATTGGTACTCGCTCAGCTCTGTTCACGCCGTTTGCGGATTTGGGCATTATTATTGTCGATGAAGAACACGACGCCTCATATAAGCAGCAAGATAGCCTACGCTACCATGCTCGTGATGTGGCGATCATGCGTGCGCACAAAGCGCAGATTCCAGTGGTATTAGGCTCTGCAACCCCTGCTTTCGAAACACTGCACAACGCGCAAATCGGTAAGTACAGCCACCTGACTCTGACCTCACGTGCCGGTGTCGCACTACCCACCACCAATAAAGTGTTGGATGTGAAAGGTGAATACCTAGAAAGTGGCTTGTCTGCATCATTGATCGCCGAGATGCAACGACACCTGAAATCTGGCAACCAAGTGATGCTGTTCCTCAACCGCCGAGGGTTTTCTCCGGCATTGATGTGTCACGATTGTGGTTGGACAGCCGAGTGTAAGCGCTGTGATGCCTACTACACCTATCACCAATACAGCAACGAAATGCGCTGCCACCATTGTGGCTCGCAGCAACATATTGTGCATAACTGCCAAGGCTGTGGTTCAGCAAACTTGGTCACGGTCGGAGTGGGTACCGAACAGTTGGAAGCGCAACTTGGTCAGCTATTCCCAGAATACAAAACCATTCGTATTGACCGTGACAGCACTCGCCGTAAAGGCAGCCTAGAGAGCGCACTCGAATCGATTCGCAAAGGTGAACACCAGATCCTTATCGGCACCCAGATGTTAGCTAAAGGCCACCACTTCCCTGACGTGACACTCGTGGCGTTATTGGATGTCGATGGCTCTTTATACAGCAGTGACTTCCGAGCCTCAGAACGCCTCGCTCAGTTGTTCATTCAAGTGGCAGGTCGCGCAGGTCGTGCGAGTAAGCCTGGTGAGGTGATCTTACAAACGCACCACCCAGAGCACGGATTACTGCAAGCATTGCTGCACAAAGACTATAACCACTTTGCTCAAACGGCCTTAGCAGAGCGTAAACAAGCGATGTTGCCACCTTACACCTTTATGACGCTATTTAGAGCAGAGGCGAACGACACACGCTTGGTGGAAGAGTTCCTACGTCAGGTTCGTCATACACTGGAATCACACCCACTGTTTGACCAATATTGCATGGTGTTAGGCCCAACCCCTGCGCCACTGGCGAAGCGAGCGGGTAAATCTCGCTGGCAGTTGATTTTGCAAACCCAAACTCGCTCACTTATGCAGAAGCTATTAATGAGTGCGAAGCCGGCAATTAATATGTTACCCGCCGCGAAAAAAGTTCGTTGGTCGCTCGATATAGAGCCGCAAGACTTGAGCTAAACCCCTTCGGGTTAAAACTAATGATAAGTTTGTTCACAAATATTTCATATTTCTCGTGAGCAAGTTCACACGAGTCATGTGATTTTTGTTAATCTAGCCGTAACTTTACGCAGATGAAACGAATAAAATATTGCAATAAAAAAAGTGTTAGCAACACTTTCATAATATCTATTCGATTACATTTATTATTCACGCCTTAGATACTTAGGCAGCAAAGGAACTTAAAAGAGGGTTTAATTTATGGCGACAATGAAGGATGTTGCCCAGCTAGCAGGCGTCTCAACGGCTACCGTATCACGAGCTTTGATGAATCCTGAGAAAGTCTCAGTTTCGACTCGCAAACGAGTGGAAACAGCCGTACTTGAAGCTGGATACTCACCCAATACATTAGCTAGAAATTTACGTCGCAACGAATCAAAAACCATCATTACTATCGTTCCTGATATCTGTGACCCGTATTTCGCAGAAATCATTCGTGGTATCGAAGATGCTGCTGTCGAAAATGATTACCTCGTTCTGCTGGGTGACAGCGGCCAACAGAAAAAACGCGAGTCCTCGTTTGTTAATCTCGTCTTCACCAAACAAGCTGACGGCATGCTACTACTAGGCACCGACCACCCGTTCGATGTCAGCAAGTCTGAACAAAAGAACCTGCCTCCTATGGTGATGGCATGTGAGTTCGCACCAGAGCTTGAACTGCCGACGGTACACATCGATAACCTGACCTCTGCATTCGAAGCTGTGAACTACCTTGCTCAATTGGGTCATAAGCGTATCGCTCAAATCTCTGGCCCAATGTCAGCAACCCTATGTAAGTTCCGTCAGCAAGGTTACCAACAAGCGCTGCGTCGTGCTGGCGTGTCAATGAACCCAGCCTACAGCACCATCGGAGATTTTACCTTCGAAGCGGGTGCTCAAGCGGTTCGTCAACTGTTAGCGCTACCAGAGCAGCCGACCGCTATTTTCTGTCACAACGATGCAATGGCAATTGGTGCGATTCAAGAAGCCAAGAAACTCGGTTTACGAGTGCCTCAAGATTTATCTGTTGTTGGCTTTGATGATATTCAATTCGCTCAGTACTGCGATCCACCGCTAACCACCATTTCTCAACCTCGTTATGAGATTGGACGCCAAGCGATGTTGATGATGCTAGACCTACTAAAAGGCAACGATGTGCAAGCAGGTTCGCGTCTGCTAGAAGCCAGCCTAGTGGTTCGAGGCAGTACAGCACCACCTCGAATGTAAGTCTTCGAAATACCCATATAAATCTGCGGCACATTTTGATGTGCCGCTTCCATTTCTACACTATTATCCTCACGCAATCTGGATTACCATGAGAGCAGATTTACCAACTACTGAATTGTCTTGTGGCTAATAGAGATTATGTGAAGCGTGGTCGTGGCACGAAAAAACCGACCAAAAAACAAGCCCCTCGCCGTAAACCATGGCGTAGTGGTCTTTTGGCGATCCTCCTTGTTGGCGGGTTTGGTTACGGACTTTACCTATTGAGTAATGACCCAGAGCCACCAGCACCGGCTCCAGTAGTGAGCAAACCAAAGCCTAAGCCAAAACCAGCTAAAGTAATTCCGCCACCTCCAGAAGAGAAGTGGGACTACGTTGAAACGCTGCCAAGTCGCGAAATTGAAGTGAAAGCCAAAGAGCAAGAGGTCTCGAAGATCCCTTACATCATGCAATGTGGCGCCTACAAAACTTCAGCTCAGGCAGAAGCACGTAAGTTGGATATCGCCTTCCAAGGTATCTCGAGTGAAATCCGTAAGAAAGATGGCAGCAGCTGGTACCGCGTAGTACTAGGACCATACAAACTTAAGCGTGATGCAGAGCGAGACCGCCACAAGCTGCAGCGTGCTAAAATCGAGCCTTGCGCTATCTGGAAAGATACCGAGTAATTCCAGTAAAGCAGTCGGAAAAAAGACAAATAACGAAAGCCTTCCTTTGTGGAGGCTTTCTTTTATTCATCGCTTTTTCTATCTTCTCTTAAACTTACACCGATAAGTTGCGCGACATCACTTGTGATTCCTTGAATTATCCGAGCACCATCCTCATATACTTTTTATACCCAAAGATAAAAACATTAAGAGGCCCTACTCGTGACTACCATTGTATCTGTACGTCGTAATAATAAAGTCGTCATCGCGGGTGATGGACAAGTATCTCTAGGCAACACTGTAATGAAGGGCAATGCCCGTAAAGTGCGTCGCCTATACAATGACAAAGTACTGGCTGGTTTTGCTGGCGGTACCGCTGATGCTTTCACGCTATTCGAAAAATTTGAAAGTAAGCTGCAAATGCACCAAGGCCACCTGACCAAAGCTGCCGTTGAGCTAGCGAAGGATTGGCGTAGTGACCGTGCTCTACGTAAATTAGAAGCACTACTAGCGGTAGCTGACGAAACCGCTTCACTGATCATCACAGGTAACGGTGATGTTGTTCAACCAGAGAACGACCTAATCGCTATCGGTTCAGGCGGTAACTTCGCTCAAGCAGCGGCTACGGCACTATTAGAAAATACTGATTTAGATGCACGTGAAATCGCAGAAAAGTCGCTGAATATTGCTGGCGATATCTGTGTGTTCACCAACCATCACCACACTGTTGAAGAGCTAGAAAGCACTGTTGAACTGCCAAAGCCAGAGTAACAAACGCTTCTACCCATAACTTGCATCAACAGTGATTAAAGAATTAAGGAAAAACCATGTCTGAGATGACTCCTCGCGAAATTGTTCACGAACTCAATCGCCACATTATCGGCCAAGACAACGCTAAGCGTTCAGTGGCTATCGCACTGCGTAACCGCTGGCGTCGTATGCAGCTTGAAGAGAGCTTACGTTTTGAAGTATCACCAAAGAACATCCTGATGATCGGCCCAACAGGTGTTGGTAAAACTGAGATTGCTCGCCGCCTAGCGAAGCTAGCAAACGCACCGTTCATCAAAGTAGAAGCAACCAAGTTCACTGAAGTTGGCTACGTTGGTAAAGAAGTTGAGACAATCATCCGCGACCTAACGGATGTTGCGATCAAGATGACGCACCAACAAGCGATGGAAAAAGTAAAATATCGCGCTGAAGAACAAGCTGAAGAGCGCATCCTTGATGCCCTACTACCACCTGCACGCGATGCTTGGGGCCAGAACGAGCAATCAAGCGAAGATTCTACTTCTTCAAACACTCGCCAAATTTTCCGCAAGAAGCTGCGTGAAGGTAAGCTAGACGACAAAGAGATCGAAGTCGATGTAGCAGCACCACAAATGGGCGTTGAAATCATGTCACCTCCAGGTATGGAAGAGATGACGAACCAGCTACAGGGCATGTTCCAAAACCTAGCTGGCGACACCAAGAAAAAGCGTAAAATGAAAATCAAAGACGCATTCAAAGCCCTAACGGAAGAAGAAGCCGCTAAGCTTGTGAACCAGGAAGAGCTGAAAGAAAACGCGATCTTCAACGCTGAAAACAACGGTATCGTATTCATCGATGAGATCGACAAAATCTGTAAGCGTGGCGACAGCTCAGGCCCAGACGTATCTCGTGAAGGTGTTCAACGTGATCTACTGCCTCTTATCGAGGGCAGCACAGTATCAACTAAGCACGGCATGGTGAAAACGGACCACATCCTATTCATCACATCAGGTGCATTCCAAGTGGCTAAGCCATCAGACCTGATCCCTGAACTGCAAGGTCGTCTACCAATTCGTGTTGAGCTTGAAGCGCTTTCAGCGAATGACTTCAAACGCATTCTAACTGAGCCAAAAGCGTCTCTGACAGAGCAATATATTGCCCTAATGAAGACGGAAGATGTGAACATTGAGTTTACTGAAGACGGCATCAACCAGATCGCTGATGCAGCATGGCGCGTAAACGAAACCACTGAGAACATCGGTGCACGTCGTCTACACACTGTGATGGAGCGTTTGATGGATGAGATTTCATTCGATGCAACAGACAAAGCTGGTAGCACACTAGTGATCGATGAAGCTTACGTGAACTCTAAGCTTGGTGAATTCGTTGAAGACGAAGACCTAAGCCGCTTCATCCTGTAGCACACGAAACTCCAACTTATTGCTCTATCTCAAAGAAATAGCAGCTAATAAGCGAATTCAAGGCCCACTTTCGAGTGGGCTTTTTATTACCTGAAAAATGGGCGTATACTCAAATCACCGCATAAAACCAATACTTACAATATAGGCGCCCTGCTAATCAAGGTGTCCTTACAACGAAATAGACTTACGATGAAACAATCTCTAATGATTTGGCTTGATGCCGCACGACCAAAAACTCTGCCTCTCGCACTCGTCTCTATTCTTACAGGAAGTAGTTTAGCGTTCGCCAACGGTCAGTTCTCTTTATCGATCGCTCTGTTGGCCTTTTTAACCGCCACCCTATTACAGATTTTGTCGAACCTGGCGAATGACTACGGTGATGCAGTAAAAGGTACAGACAACGAAAACCGCTTAGGTCCAATGCGCGCAATACAATCCGGTGCGGTGACGGCTCAAACCATGAAGCAAGCAATCATCCTCAACATCGTATTTACCATGATTGCTGGACTGATTTTGATTTTCCATGCCTTAACATCAATTGAGAGCATTCTATCTTTCATCGCGTTAGGTGTATTAGCTATTGTTGCCGCTATCGCTTACACCGTGGGTAATAAGCCTTATGGTTATATCGGTCTTGGTGACTTATCGGTATTTATCTTCTTTGGTTTATTAGGCGTTTCAGGTACTTACTTCCTGCATACTGGTCATGTTGAACCAAGCCTGTTCCTTCCTGCATTAGGTTGTGGATTAATGGCAGTTGCTGTGCTCAATATCAACAATATGCGTGATATCGAAAACGACAGTGAATGTGGTAAACGCACCATGGCGGTTCGCTTGGGGCAACGTAAAGCTAAGCAATACCATTTTGCTCTGCTCGGCTGTGCACTTGTCTCTTTTGCGATTTACCTACTGATTCAAGAAAAACCCGTTTGGATCAGCCTACCGTTTTTACTCAGTATTATTATTGTCTACAAACATGGTAAAGCGGTTTGGGAAACAGAAAAGCCCGCTCAAATTGCACCTATGATGCCTGTTATCGTGAAATGCTCGCTGGTCACTAACCTATTGTTTGCAGGGGTTGTCGTAGCTCAAACTCTATTGAGTTAATTGAGACTAATCATTGCAAAGGGATCAAGCACCGATATACTCAAAGTAAGCTCATTGTTCAAAAGGTATACTAATGGAATACAACACTTCAGCACTGTGCGACATATATTTGGATCAAGTTGATGTCGTGGAGCCAATGTTCAGCAACTTTGGTGGACGTGCCTCTTTCGCAGGACAGATCACGACATTAAAGTGCTTTGAAGACAACGCTTTGATTCGCTCGGTACTAGAGCAAGACGGTCTAGGGCGTGTGTTGTTAATCGATGGTGGCGGCTCACTGCGTAAAGCATTGATTGATGCCGAGATGGCCCTACTTGCCGAAGACAATGAGTGGGAAGGTATTGTGGTGTATGGCTGCGTTCGCGAAGTCGATGAGCTGGAAGACATGAACCTAGGTATTCAAGCTCTGGCTTCCATTCCCGTTGGAGCTAGCCAAGACGGTGTTGGTGAGCTAGATGTACCCGTTAACTTTGGCAGCGTAACCTTCTTACCGGAAGATTACCTCTACGCTGACAATACGGGCATTATTCTTTCAGCCGAACCTTTAGACGTTGAACTTGATCTCGATGCTGATGAAGAAGATGTCGAGTAATTCGTGCTCTTCATAAGTCACTCACAATAACCAAGAACACATACAGAAACGCCCGCTACTGAGTAGCGGGCGTTTTTTTAAATCTGAAGAGTGAATTACTCTACTTCATCCATTTTACCAAGAAGGTTACGGATGCGATCTTGCCATGCAGAGTGCTCTTCTTGCATCTGCTGAGTTTTTTGCTCTAGCTCTTGACGGCTTGCTTTCAGCTCACCAGCTTCTGTTGCTAGTGCTTGTTTCTCTTCTTTAAGCTCTTCCACTTCCATTTGAAGAAGTGCAATCGTATCTACTGCTGTTTGAATTTTTGCTTCTAGTTGCTCTAGTACTTCAAAAGACATTCTGGCCTACCTTTAAGTTATCCATTTGATGGTGAAGGTTCACTCCACTTATTTCCCCATTCTACTCAGCAGAGCAAGGATAAACACTCAATATATTCGATATTTTGCGCCATTCGATGAAAAAAACAGCGCTTTTTACCGAATATTGACGTTAATTCTTACAGTCACACTCGCAAACCAATTATTTTGATGAATATTAGTGGTTTTTCACTGCTCATTGATCAAAAGCAATCTGCAAAAAGCAAAAAGGCAAACGTTTCCTTTTGGATATGGTAAAATCCGCCGCGAAATTTCTATTCCCCCTTTGAAAATTTTGGAGTCCGCATGAAACGCGATTTAGCAATGTCATTCTCTCGTGTCACAGAAGGTGCAGCACTGGCTGGTTACAAGTGGCTTGGCCGTGGCGATAAAAACGCTGCAGATGGCGCTGCTGTAGAAGTCATGCGTAGCCTACTAAACAAAACCGAAATCAGCGGTGAAATTGTTATTGGTGAAGGCGAAATCGATGATGCGCCTATGCTATACATCGGTGAAAACGTAGGTGTGGGCGGCGACGCTGTCGACATCGCAGTTGACCCAATTGAAGGGACACGCATGACAGCAATGGGCCAATCAAATGCATTGGCTGTACTGGCTGCTGGCGAGAAAGGTAGCTTCCTAAAAGCGCCTGATATGTACATGGAAAAATTAGTAGTTGGCCCTGGTGCTAAAGGCGCTATCGACTTAGCTCTACCGTTAAAAGAAAACCTAGTAAACATTGCTAAGGCTCTGGGTAAAACACTCGACACATTGGTAGTAACCACACTGGCTAAACCACGTCACGATCAAGTGATTGCAGAGATGCAAGCGATGGGCGTTCGTGTATTCGCAGTACCAGACGGAGATGTAGCAGCATCTATCCTAACCTGTATGCCAGACAGCGAAGTCGACGTAATGTACTGCATCGGCGGCGCACCTGAAGGTGTAGTTTCTGCCGCAGTAATTCGCGCGCTAGACGGTGACATGCACGGTCGTCTTCTGCCTCGTCACGAAGTGAAAGGCGATACAGAAGAGAACCGTAAACACGGTGAACTTGAGCTAGAGCGTTGTGCTGAAATGGGCGTAACCGCTGGTATCGTGTTAAAGATGGAAGACATGGCGCGCAGCGACAACGTTGTATTCTCAGCAACGGGCATCACTAAGGGTGACCTGCTAGAAGGCATTTCTCGTCAAGGCAATATCGCGACCACCGAAACCCTGCTTATCCGTGGCCGCTGCCGCACGATTCGCCGCATCAAATCAATCCACTACCTAGAGCGTAAAGACCCAGAAGTGGTTGGTCATATCCTGTAATCTTCATATCGAGTGAAACAGAATAGTCAAAGGCTGATACCAAGTATCAGCCTTTTGTTTTATTGACCTGTCAGATTCTCACCCTTGCTATTGATAGGTCAGTAACTGTCAAAATAGTAAATGGTTTGCTTTATAAACACCTTGCCTCATAATAGTAAGATTCATGAGGTAGGGATAGTATGAAAACAAGCGACAAAATCTTACAGACCATTAAGCGTCAAGGCGCGGTAACGGCCAAGCAGCTGTCAGAAGAGTTTAGTATGACGACAATGGGTGCAAGGCAACATCTGCAAAGCCTGGAAGATGATGGCATTCTCGCGTTTCATGACGTCAAAGTGAAAGTCGGTCGTCCGACTCGTCATTGGTCTCTTACTCAGCACGGCCATAGTCAATTTTCAGACCGTCATGGTGAACTTACGATTCAAGTCATTGATGCGGTAGAAAATCTATTCGGAAAAGAAGGCCTAGCTAAAGTCGCTGCCGAGCGTGAACAACACACCTTAAAACAGTATCAATCTGCTCTGTCTGATTGTGAAAATCTAATCAGTAAGCTGGAAAAGCTCACCCAACTTCGTGAAGAAGAAGGTTACATGGCAGAACTGAAAGAACACGACGATCACTACATCTTGATTGAAAACCACTGCCCTATTTGTAAAGCTGCGACTCGTTGCCCAAGCTTGTGTCAATCTGAACTCAACGTGTTCACCGAACTACTAAAAGATGAGTGCCACGTCAGCCGAACTGAGCATATTATTGCTGGCGAACGACGCTGTACCTACACCTTAGTACCTGTCGCTACCGCTTAACGCTAAGCCATTGATCTTGTCTCAATATTGAGAAACCAAAAGGTCGAACAAAATTTATACAGAAATCTTTCTTAAGCTTAAAGCATATGAAACATGCTTAATGCTAAGGAAGGAATGATGGCACATCCACAACCAGAGCAGAAACTGCCCCCTTTTGATGAACTGGTTCAACTTGCTCAAAACGATCCTAAAGCATTCAACCAATTCAAACACGAGATGTGTGAGCAGATGATCTGCTCCGCTTCTGAAAGTATGCAGGGCAGGCTTCGTGCTCAGCAAAGCCATCTCGACTTAGTCGTCAGCCGTTGTAAAAACCCTCACCACGTCAATGTCGTGCTAATGCAAGAGCTGCGCTGTCAGGTTTGCAAGTTCCAAGACGCACTTCAAGGGCGCTGTACCTTAGAAGAGCCTCAGCCTGAAAATGTGGTTCCATTCAGACCTAACACTGAACCTAAAATGTACTAGTTCAGACAGTTCTAGAAAGCAAAAAGGGAGCCTGATGCTCCCTTTACGTTAACGGCTGAAAGCTCTTATACTGGATCTTCACCGTAATCGTTGCGGCCTTCTGTGCCTTTCAACAAACCACATTCAATCAAAATCCATAAACCACACACCAATGCAGCTACCGTTGCCAGCATGTGCATTGGTGATACAGAATCCACCGTGGTTGCAGCAGCAGGTGAAACCAAACGCCCTAATACCAACGGAACATTCAATAGTAGCCAGTAGTTAGACTTGTTACGGTCATGCCAACGCTTGGCCGTTACCGCTAAGTCTGGAATCACCAGGAGCAACAAGAAGATTGGTAGCAGGATATAAGAGTACGCTGGAAACAGTACCGAAATACCAGAGGCAAAACCGGTAATCGCGACATAGTAGAAAATGTTCCACATCCAGTAAGTCTTACGACCAATTCTCCCTTTGAAAGAGAGCAGTAAATCTTTCATCGACATCTAAAAATACTCAAAAAATTAATACGCTACCAAAAAGTTAGCAGCTAATAGCCCGTTTATCACTTTCTTAAGCGAATCAGTTAATCACTTTCTGAAAACAGCTTTTATCCATATCGCGAATATTAACCGTTAGGCTTCGAACATGGCTCGCCTGTTCTTGTAAGATTTGCATTAACGAGCGTGATAATTCCCGTTTCTGTTCTTCGGTACGCCCGGAAAGTAACTCAAAGCTGATATGAATAAAGTCCACACTGTCTTCTTCATCACCGACTAGCCAGTTATGACAACGTAGAGAACGTGATTTCACAGACGGAACATCAAACAAGCCACAGTTTAATGTAACTTGATGAAGATCTTCTAGTAAACCTTGGATATTCACTCGCTCATCCACTGAATTTGAGTACTCTAGAACTAGATTCGGCATTATTACTTCCTATTGTTAACGCAAACGTTTGTCCCTTAATACCAACTAACGATGAAAAAACCGAGAAGTTAGCTATTATTCTGTCTGTCGGATCACTGATATAAGGTCAGTATCTACTCTGACCAATCGATAAGATCCCATAAAGACATGACCACAATCATGATCTAACGCGTTTTATCTGTTATATTCTTACGAAGATTTTTTACATTAATTGATTAAATACGGAGATATTCCTATGCGTCGTCCTGTAGTGATGGGTAACTGGAAACTTAACGGTAGCAAAGCAATGGTAACTGAGCTGCTAACTGGTCTTAACGCTGAACTTGAAGGCGTTGAAGGTGTAGACGTAGCAGTAGCTCCACCAGCACTTTACATCGATCTAGCTGAGCGTCTAATCGCTGAAGGCGGTAACAAAATCATCCTAGGTGCTCAAAACACTGACCTAAACAACAGCGGTGCATTCACTGGCGACATGTCTCCAGAAATGCTGAAAGACTTCGGTGCGACTCACATCATCATCGGTCACTCTGAGCGTCGTGAATACCACAACGAATCAGACGAGTTCATCGCTAAGAAATTC
This sequence comes from Vibrio chagasii, assembly GCF_002954585.1. Classification (GTDB taxonomy): domain Bacteria; phylum Pseudomonadota; class Gammaproteobacteria; order Enterobacterales; family Vibrionaceae; genus Vibrio; species Vibrio chagasii_A. The sequence goes on along the minus strand of NZ_MSCI01000004.1, from coordinate 76,592 downwards.
AAATTCCTACAAGAAAACGGCCTGAAGCCTGTTTTCTGTATCGGTGAATCTGACGAGCAAAACGAAGCTGGCGAAACTGAAGCAGTATGTGCACGTCAAATCAACGCAGTTATCGACGCTTACGGTGTTGAAGCTCTAAACGGCGCAATCATCGCTTACGAACCAATCTGGGCTATCGGTACTGGTAAAGCAGCAACAGCTGAAGATGCGCAACGCATCCACGCTTCTATCCGTGCAATGATCGCTGAAAAAGACGCAGCAGTAGCTGAGCAAGTAATCATCCAATACGGTGGTTCTGTTAAGCCTGAAAACGCTGAAGCTTACTTCGCACAACCAGACATCGACGGTGCTCTAGTTGGCGGCGCAGCTCTAAACGCAGCTGGTTTCGCAGCTATCGCTAAAGCAGCAGCTAAAGCAAAAGCTTAATTTAGACATCACTGTTTAAATTGAATGAAAGGTCAACTTAGGTTGGCCTTTTTTGATCTATCTCGAACACCACCCTCTTCTACCTCTCTTTTGTCACCAGCTCTTTGTAACTTAATAACACTTCTATTCATTGGACTGCGTTATGAAGACCTATACACGACCTCAGCTCAATACATTTCGAAAAACACTCCGAAACAACATGCCTCAACCAGAACGCAAACTATGGTTTACATAAGAAGAAAGCAGCTTGGCGTAAAGTTTAGAAGACAACATAGCATTGAAAGATACATCATAGATTTCTTCTGCTGCGAACTAAAGTTAGCTATAGAATTAGACGGTAATAGTCATTTTTCAGAACAAGCACAAGCTTACGATCATCAACGCACACAAGACTTAGATAAACTCGGAATCAGGGTCCTTCGCTTTACCAATAATGAGGTTAATCATAACATTGAGGAGGTTTTGGCGAGGATCATGGATTCAATCCCCAAATACACTTCTATATAGATATCCCCCTCTAACTCCCCCTTGTTTCAACATTTTCGATTACCCTACCGACCGAAGATAAAGGGGGGGAACTTTCTTTGTTCACTCAAGCTTCTCAGTTCGAACCACCTCTTCTGTTTAAACTCATAATGAGCTAAGCATTAATGCAAGGCTATGTAGCCTTCGACAAGTGTTAAGTTTCTAAACTAGTAACAGAGAATCTTAGTACTCTTATAAACAATTAAGAGACAAACATTAAAAACAATTTCTTTCTATCTAAGTTAAATCATCTGTTTGGCACTATGGCAGTCATAGATATTCAGAGTGTTTAGTTCAAGTGTTCGATATCGCTACCGCACACACTCTACTGTTCCTCCCCTTTCCAAAAGAAGCTAAAGGGGTCAAAACACCTGACATAAGGGGAGGTTAGGAGGGGATTTTACAATGAATCAAAAGAACGGCAGATACAAAAAACCGCTGATAAATCAGCGGTTTTTAAATTCTATAAGCTCACGCTCGGCGTGGCTTAGAACAACTCTTCAGCTACGCGGAACAGCTCAGAACGGTCTGGGTTCTGCATGTTCTCGATACAGTCGATGATGTCGTGGTGAACAAGCTCTTCTTTCTCGATACCAACACAACGACCACCGTGGCCTTCTTGTAGAAGGTGAACAGCGTAGTTACCCATGCGAGAAGCAAGTACACGGTCAAACGCAGTAGGACGACCACCACGTTGGATGTGACCAAGAACCGTTGCACGAGTTTCACGACCCGTTGCTGCTTCGATCTCTTTAGCCAGCTCGTTAGCATCCATCATTAACTCAGTTAGAGCGATGATTGCGTGCTTCTTACCTTTAGCAATGCCATCTTGGATGTTGCCAATTAGCTGCTCTTTATCTAAACCAGTCTCAGGAGTGATGATGTACTCACAACCACCTGCGATTGCTGACATAAGTGTCAGGTCACCACAGTGACGGCCCATGATTTCAACAATAGAAATACGTTGGTGAGAAGAAGACGTATCACGTAGACGATCGATAGACTCAATAACAGTGTTAAGCGCTGTTAGGTAACCGATTGTGTAGTCAGTACCAGCGATGTCGTTATCGATTGTACCTGGAAGACCGATACATGGGTAACCCATCTCAGTCAGCTTCTTAGCACCCATGTAAGAACCGTCACCACCGATAACCACAAGTGCTTCGATACCGTGCTCTTTTAGGTTCTCGATACCTTTCTCACGAACAGCAACGTCTTTGAACTCAGGGAAACGTGCAGAGCCTAAGAAAGTACCACCACGGTTGATCACATCAGACACGCTTGAACGGTCAAGCTTCGCGATGCGGTTCTCAACAAGACCTTGGTAGCCATCGTAAATACCGTAAACTTCAATGCCAAGTGATAACGCGGTACGAACTACGCCACGAACTGCTGCGTTCATGCCCGGAGCGTCACCACCACTGGTCAAAACACCGATCTTCTTAATCATGCTCACCCTCGATTTTTGGGAATCTATTATTCAATTCTTGTTATTGCTGATTGTATATCAACAAGATTTTAAATCTATATTTGTGCGTTATGTTACATTTCCTCAACAGGAATAGCACTTAAATCGCGAAAAATTATGTAACATTTCTACTTCTGTAAGAGTATTACAGTTTTACTCAGTAACTTTGTTGATTCACATCAGAATCAACATTAATTGTTACTAAGGTGTTTTTTGAATCACCAAAGCGTTCGCAGTTTCTACTCACTCTAGTTCAAAAGCCACCCACTTACCATTTACTGCCTAGCTTTCGTGCTCATTACCACGAATGAAATTTTTGTTGTTTCTCTGGTCCAAACACAACCGAATACGGATCTTGGTGAATGAGTACATCAGCATCAGGGAACACTGAAATAAGCTTGGCCTCTACTTCATCAGAAATGCGATGCGCTTCAATAAGTGGCATCTCATCTTCCAACTCTAAGTGCAATTGAATGAAGCGAATCGGACCTGAACGACGAGTTCTGAGCTGATGCACACCGAGTACCCCTTCCACACTCAAGGATGTCTCTTTTATCTGCTTTAGCTCTTCATCAGGCAACTTGTGATCAAGCAGAGATTGAATCGCCTCCATCGCCATTTGGTAAGCGCTGTAAAGAATATAAATACCAATGCCTACCGCAAATACTGAGTCTGCCTGATCAATGCCAAACCAGCTTAACCCTAGGGCCAGCATGATGGCCGCGTTCATATACAGGTCAGATTGGTAATGCAGTGAATCCGCAGCAATAGCCTGACTGCCCGTTTTCTTGACCACGTGTTTCTGGAATCGAACCAGGCCAAACGTCATCACTATCGCAAACAAGCTGACGTAAATACCGATTTCTGGGGAGTTGAGATCCTGAGGTCTAAAGAAGCGCTCGACACCATTAAGAATGAGGAAGCAGGCCGAGCCCGAGATAAACATCGCCTGTGCCAATGCAGCGAGTGATTCCGCCTTACCGTGACCAAAGGTATGTTCTTTGTCGGCAGGCTGAAGAGAATATCGGACCACCAATAAGTTAACGACCGAAGCGGCAATATCTAACATGGAATCGACCACGGAAGCCAATAGGCTCACCGAACCTGTCACCCACCACGCCGCGACTTTCACGATCAACAAAATAGTGGCAATGGTGGTAGCAGCCCAAGCGGCCAGCGTAACTAAACGTGCGTATTCTTGTTTCATAAATTGGCTATAAAGTGACTGATAGCACAAAGTATAACCTGCAAACAATCAATTGAATATGACAGCTAGGATGTAAGACATTCATTTTTAGGGATCAAAAAAGCGGCTCTCGGCCGCTTCTTTTTAAACACTTTCATTCAAGCTTGCTTTATCCAGCTTTGAATTACTGGTCTCGGTTCATGTGCTTTCCCATCTTTTCAGCACATTTCGCCATGCGCTCTTGCTGGATTTCTTTCAGTTGCGTTTTTTGCTCTGGCGTTAGCACGCTCATCATTTCATGTTGCTTCTTAAGCATTGCTACACGAAGCTCAGTTTGCTTCTCAACCATTTGGCTTGCTAGATCATTTGCCGCTGCTTCATCGAAGTTGTCAGCTAGTACCAACGCTTGAACTTTCTCGTGGTGCGCTTTCATTTGCGCCATTTTGTCTGACTTGTTGCCCGCGTGTTTTGCTTTCATCTCAGCATGGTTCGCTTCACGTATCTCTTTTAACTGTTCTTTTTGTGCGTCAGTTAGGTCTAGTTGACGCATCACTTTTTTGTCGAAGCCACCACATTTACCGTGCATGCCTTTGTGGTCGCCCTTGTCACCGCCGCCAAATGCGTACGCGCTTGCTGTACCTAACATAAGTGGAAGTACCGCAGCTGCTAGTACAAGTTTCTTCGTCATTTTCATAATTGTTGCCTCAATTCGGTATAATAAGTCATGTATTGCGTCTGTATCTCAGCGCTTGAATATAGATTAGTCTTTCCCTCGTAAAGTGACGTTTAGAAAGCGTAAAGAATCGTAAAGAGTGAAAGCTGACGAATAATTAGCAGTATTATTAACCTGTAACTAACCGACTAAGGCTTTCCCATGGCGAACATTCTTCTTATTGATGACGACACTGAGCTAACGAGCTTACTTAAAGACATTCTTAGCTTTGAGGGCTTCACCGTTTCTGAAGCCAATGATGGCTATGCAGGGCTCGAAGCGATCAATGATGAGATTGATTTGATTCTTTTGGATGTAATGATGCCGCGTCTGAATGGCATGGAAACACTCAAAAAGCTAAGAGAACATTGGGAAACGCCTGTGCTGATGCTGACGGCGAAAGGGGAAGAGATCGACCGTGTGATCGGTCTTGAGCTTGGTGCGGATGATTACTTACCAAAGCCGTTTAGCGACCGCGAGCTACTCGCACGTATTCGCGCCATCTTGCGCCGCACACAAACCACGAGCACTCCAAAAGCCGCCAGCGATAGAATCCAATACCAAGACATTGAAGTATTCCCTGGCAAACAAGAAGCGTACTGCAATGGCGAGATCATCGACCTCACCACTACAGAGTTCGCTCTATTAAGCCACCTTATCCAAAACCCGGGGCAAGTGATCACCAAGGAAGCGTTAAGCTTAGATGTGCTTGGTAAAAGGCTTGCAGCATTTGACCGTGCGATAGACATGCACATCTCTAACCTACGTAAAAAGATTCCAGAACGTAGCGATGGCAAATCACGCATCAAGACTTTGCGTGGTCGTGGCTACCTATTGGTAGAGGAGGATTAATGCGCATCCCTAAAATCACTAGCTTATATGGACGTATCTTTGCCATCTTTTGGTTCACCATGTTACTGGTGCTTTTATCCGTACTCTCATTACCACATCTAGACCCGCGAGTAGCGCGTGATGTACCCGCTGACCATCTCAGCAAACTGGAACGCATCGCCAAGGCTGCCGAGAAACGCTACGCCAGAGAGCCGAACCTCGGCAAAATTGTCTTCCAACTTGAGGCGCCACGTAGCCGCAAAGATTCTCGTGCACGTATCTATCTGACCGATCTTGAGGGCGCAGTCCTAACCTCAAAAAGATATTCAGACTACAAGCTTAAGGCGATTCGCAACTTTGTAACCTCAATTGATAACCCAGAAGTACCAAAGCAGAAGCTTTACGGGCACTACATGGTTGCAGGTCCTGTACCAATCAAGCTGGCCGGTGAAGAGCTACTTATGTACGCCGGAGTAAAGTGGAACCAACCACCGCCGTTCTTACTGCGACTATTTGATAGACCACTGCAGCTGTTGCTTGCCGTGATGCTGGCCAGTACCCCGCTATTGCTTTGGTTGGCTTGGGCGCTCAGTCAGCCAGCTCGCCGACTTGAGCGTGCTGCACAACGAGTAGCGAAAGGCGAATTCGAGGTCGATCCAACCCTTGAAAAAGGCACATCAGAATTCAGACAAGCGGGTGAAAGCTTTAACCAAATGGTTGAGGCGGTAAACCAGATGATCTCAGGGCAACAGCGCTTGCTTTCTGATATCTCACACGAGCTGCGTTCTCCTTTGACGCGGCTTCGTATGGCCAATGCACTGGCGATTCGCAAACAAGGTGAGAGCCCAGAACTCGAGCGTATCGATACAGAAGCGCAACGCTTGGAACAGATGATCAGTGAACTACTGACCCTCTCACGGATGCAGGTTGATAGCCACATTACTCGTGAAGTTCAGCCGATATCGAGCTTGTGGGAAGAGATCTTAAAAGACGCGCAGTTCGAAGCTGAACAGATGGGTAAAGAGCTGACATTCTCAGAAATCCCTGAGCGTTCAATTTCAGGTAATCCTAAGCTACTGATGAGTGCTTTAGACAACATTACGCGTAACGCCATTTACTACGGTAAAGACCAAGTCGATGTGCAGTTCCACGTGTTGCAAGATCAGCTGACTATTTGCGTCAATGACAACGGTGATGGTGTGCCTGATGATGAACTCGATTCTATCTTCAGACCTTTCTACCGTGTTTCTACCGCTCGTGACCGTAATTCTGGTGGCACTGGACTTGGGCTGACTATTGCCGAGAGTGCGATTCGTCAACATAGCGGAACGATTACCGCGAGCCGCAGTAAACTCGGCGGATTACAGCTCGAAATTACTCTGCCTATCCTGCCACTGTAATACCCCCACAAAGATCACAGTTGATAATGATTGTTATTATCATTATGGTGAATCCTCTAATTAAGGAGGATTTACCATGTCTCACATTTTCCCTGAACTGCCCTACGCCTACGATGCTCTAGAACCGTACATCGATGCAAAAACGATGGAAGTGCACTACAGCAAGCACCACAGAACCTATTACGATAAGTTTGTCGCTGCGGTGTCTGGTAGCGAACTTGAACAGCAATCTCTCACTGAAATCTTCGCTAATATTTCTCAACACAGCCCCGCTGTGCGCAACAATGGTGGCGGCTACTACAACCATATCTTGTATTGGAACTGTATGTCGCAAGACGGCGGTGGCGAACCAACTGGCGAGCTTGGTGAGGCGATTAAAAGCACATTTGGAGATTTTTCAGCATTCCAAGATCAGTTCGCTCAAGCGGCAATCAATACCTTCGGCTCTGGCTTCGCTTGGTTGGTAGTAGAAGAAGGACAACTGAAGATTATCTCAACCTCAAACCAAGACAATCCTTGGATGGATACGGTGGCAAGCAATGGTGAACCGATACTTGCGTTAGATGTGTGGGAGCATGCCTACTACATCAGCTATCAAAACCGCCGACCTGACTACATCAACGCTTGGTGGAACGTGGTCAACTGGAGTGCAGTATCAGAAAACTACGCGCAGGCACTCAACAAGCAAGCCTAAGTCGATGGTGGCAAACTGTACTCACACAGCTTGCCACCGTATACTCTGGCTATCTTTGATTACTCTTGTGAACCCACATGTTTGATATCGCTCTATACGAACCAGAAATTGCACCCAATACGGGTAACATCATCCGCCTATGTGCTAACTGCGGCGCAAACCTGCACCTGATTGAGCCACTTGGCTTTGATTTTGAAGAGAAGAAAGTGCGTCGTGCTGGTTTGGATTATCACGACCTAGCGCGTGTGAAGCGTCACAAGAACCTAGAAGCTTTTATTCAGTATCTAGAGAACGAACGTGAAGGTGACTACCGTATTTTTGCGTGTACCACCAAGACCACAGGTCACCACGTCGATGCCAAGTTCCAACAAGGCGATGTGTTGATGTTTGGCCCTGAGACACGCGGCCTACCTGCAGAGTTCATCGAAAGCATGCCGATGGAACAACGTATTCGTATTCCAATGATGCCCGACGCACGCAGCCTAAACTTATCTAATGCTGTAGCAATCATCGCATTTGAAGCATGGCGACAAATGGGCTTCGAAGGCGCGGTATAATAGCCGAATACTCAAACACCTGTTATCTGTAATCGCTAATAGGCAATAAAAAAGGCTCTTACCTTTATCTTTCTTACGAAGGATAAAGGTAAGAGCCTTTTCAGTGGTTGTCTTTCTATCTAAACAGCAGGATTAGTTTAAGCGATTACGATCGTTGTCGTCGTCTTTCTTCTCAAACTCACCTTCAAAGGTGTTACCGCCTTTTGATTGGTCAAATGGGTCGCGGTTGAATGGATCATCTCCAAATGGACTCGGACCAAAGCCAGCTTGTCCACCAGCGTGGAAACCGCCAGACATGTTTTTAACCACCATTTTTTCCATCATTTTCTTAGCAATCATGGCTCTTGGTGCTGGCAACAATACCAACATACCCAGAGCGTCTGTCATAAAGCCTGGAGTCAGAAGCAATACGCCAGCCACAGCCAGCATCACGCCTTCAAGGATCTGCTGTGCCGGCATCTCGCCTTGCTGTAGTCGACCTTGAACAGACATCAGTGTTTGAATACCTTGGCTACGAACCAACGATGCACCGACAAATGCCGTGATCAAAACCAATGCAATAGTTGGCCACAATCCTAAGAAGCCACCAACTTGAATAAATAGCCCAATCTCAATGATGGGTACGAAGATAAATAGTAATAATAAGATAGGAAACACACGCCCTCCTTTGTTGCTTTCAGTTTACGCTGAAAGGTCTACCAATCTCAAATTTATCCTGTAAATAAGCGTGTTTATTGACCCACATTAACTTTGCAAAATATTGACTAAACAAAAGCGAAAAAGGTGATCAACTTACTATTTTTATGCGCTAGGTACAGTATCATGTGCGACATAAGTCAGGACGGATTTATCAGCCTAATATTCTAGCGAACGGAGTATTTGCATACAGAATAGGCTAATAACTAACTAAATAATCAGAATTATTCTCTAAGGATCCTGTTATGGCTACTCTATCAGAAGCACAAGTTGATGCTCCTCAAGCTACTCGTCTCGAAGAAGATCTTTTAGGTCAGCGTCATGTTCCGGCTGATGCTTACTACGGCATCCACACCCTACGCGCAGTTGAAAACTTCAACATCTCAAATGTAACAATCTCAGATGTACCTGAATTCGTTCGCGGTATGGTGATGACAAAAAAAGCAGCGGCTTTAGCAAACAAAGAGTTAGGTGTAATTCCTAGCGAAGTGGCTAAATACATCATCCAAGCTTGTGACCTAATTCTAGACACTGGCAAATGCATGGATCAGTTCCCATCAGATGTTTTCCAAGGTGGCGCTGGTACTTCTGTAAACATGAACGCGAACGAAGTTGTAGCAAACGTTGCACTTGAGCTTATGGGCAAAGAAAAGGGCCAGTACGAGTTCATCAACCCGAACGACCACGTAAACCGCAGCCAATCGACTAACTGTGCTTACCCAACTGGCTTCCGTATCTCTGTTTACAACAGCGTACTAAAACTGATCGATGCAATTGAATACCTTAAAGGTGCATTCGAGCTAAAGAGCAAAGAATTCAACACCGTTTTGAAAATGGGTCGTACTCAACTTCAAGATGCAGTTCCGATGACGGTTGGCCAAGAGTTCCACGCTTGGGCGGTAACCATCAATGAAGAAATCAAAAACCTAGAATACACATCTAAGCTACTGCTTGAAGTTAACCTAGGCGCAACAGCAATCGGTACAGGTCTAAACGCAGCACCAGGTTACCAAGGCCTTGCTGTTAAACACCTAGCTGAAGTAACTGGCCTAGAGTGTGTTCCAGCAGAAGACCTGATCGAAGCAACTTCAGACTGTGGCGCATACGTAATGACGCACGGCGCGCTTAAGCGTCTAGCAGTTAAACTGTCTAAGATTTGTAACGACCTACGTCTACTGTCTTCTGGTCCTCGCGCAGGCTTGAACGAGCTGAACCTACCTGAGCTTCAAGCAGGCTCTTCAATCATGCCAGCTAAAGTAAACCCAGTAGTACCTGAAGTAGTAAACCAAGTTTGCTTCAAAGTTCTAGGTAACGACAACACAGTTTCTTTCGCAGCTGAAGGTGGTCAACTTCAACTGAACGTTATGGAACCTGTTATTGCACAAAGCATGTTTGAGTCTCTAGACATCCTAACTAATGCTTGTGTGAACCTACGTGACAAGTGTGTAGACGGCATCACGGTAAACAAAGAAATCTGTGAAGCGCACGTATTTAACTCTATCGGTATCGTAACTTACCTAAACCCATACATTGGCCATCACGAAGGTGACATTGTTGGTAAGATCTGTGCAGAAACAGGTAAGAGTGTTCGTGATGTGGTTCTAGAGCGCGGTTTATTAACCGAAGAAGAACTTGATGACATTTTCTCTGTTGAAAATTTGATGCATCCTCAGTATAAAGCAAAACGCTACGAGTAACGCTAGCGAGAAAGGGCTCCAAACGGAGCCCTTTTTTAGGCTCCAATACGGTTAACCCCATTTATTCTATGGTTTCTGTCTGTTGCACTTTTGCTTAATTGAATCTAAACCATAGAACTATTATCTGAACATTCTCTCGACGAGTGGTCACATAATAAAATCTACATGAGGTGTTAATTATGATTGCAGTAGAACTGTTTATCGTCCTGCTCTTTATCTTCTTAGGGGCCAGAATTGGCGGCATCGGTATCGGCTTTGCCGGTGGTGCTGGTGTTATTGCTCTTTCACTTATTCTTGGCGTACCAACAAGCCAATCTTTTATCCCAATTGATGTAATCCTGATCATCATGTCGGTTATCACCGCAATTGCTGCAATGCAGGTTGCTGGCGGTATGGACTGGTTGGTGCAAATTGCAGAAAACTTTTTGCGTAAGCACCCAGAACGCATCACCTTTTACGCGCCGATTGTGACCTTTTTAATGACGCTAATGGCGGGTACTGGCCACACAGCATTCTCAACTCTACCAGTTATTGCGGAAGTAGCGAAAGGCCAAGGTGTACGTCCTTCTCGTCCACTGTCTATTGCTGTTGTTGCGTCTCAAATTGCTATCACAGCTTCGCCAATCTCAGCTGCGGTTGTAGCTTTCGCAGCCATGCTTGCACCATTCGGTGTTGATTACCTAACCCTGCTGATGGTTTGTATACCAACAACCTTCATCGCTTGTATGGTTGGTGCTGTTGTTGCCAACTACATGGGTAGCGAACTTAAAGACGATCCTGTTTACCAAGAGCGTCTAGAGAAAGGTCTCATCAAACTAGCGTCAGATGAGAAGCGTGAGGTCCTTCCAACAGCGAAGAAAGCAACTTACATCTTCCTAGCAGCAATTGGTTTTGTTGTTTGTTACGCAGCGGCTATCTCAAGCTCTGTTGGCCTAATCGAGAACCCTGCACTAGGTCGTAACGAAGCGATCATGTCGGTAATGTTGGCAGCAGCAGCGGCAATCGTAATGTTCACTAAGATCGATGCTGCGAAAATTTCTTCAGCACCGACATTCCGCTCTGGTATGACTGCGTGTGTATGTGTACTTGGTGTGGCTTGGTTAGGTTCTACGTTTGTAAATGCACACGTTGCTGAAATCAAAGATGTTGCAGGTGCGCTACTGGCTGACTACCCATGGATGCTGGCTCTTGTTCTGTTCTTCGCTTCTATGCTGCTTTACTCTCAAGGCGCAACAACGGTTGCATTAATGCCTGCAGCACTAGCAATTGGCGTAGCACCACTAACAGCCGTTGCTTCTTTCGCAGCGGTAAGTGCGCTGTTCGTTCTTCCAACTTACCCTACGCTACTGGCTGCGGTTGAGATGGATGACACAGGTTCAACGCGTATCGGTAACCTAGTATTCAACCACCCGTTCTTCATTCCAGGTGTGGTAACAATCAGTACTGCGGTAGCACTAGGCTTCGCATTCGGTGGGCTGTTTATCTAAAAACCACTGATCATATGACTCTAAAAGGAAGCTTCGGCTTCCTTTTTTGTTTATGGCTTAATGTGATTTTTGATGCCCGTCAAATAACAATGACAAACTTTAAAACGCGTTCAAAAATAAAGTTTGAATAAAATTCCAAGACTGTACAACCCATTCTCTATCGATACCTATCAAATCAACCTTCCCCTATTTACCAACTAACCAAACCGAATATTAATCCAAGCTAATTAACCAAAAAACCTTACGATTTTTCTCACATTTTTTAGCCCTTTTACTAGCCACTATTTTTGTGAACAGCACCAAACTTAAATGATTAAGTAAGGAATAAAATAACCGCAGCTAAATTAAATACAACTTCATCTGGATTAGTAAATATCAAATAACTTTAATTTAAAGCCCGCAAATTTATATCGTTGGGTAATTTATAAGTGTCAGTGTATTTACAGTCTATAAATCATTAGTCGCTAATTCACATCACTTCTATTTAAGATGATGTAAGGAGATAGCCATGACAACTCAAACGATGCCAAGCGAGAAAAAAAAGGGCGGCTTCTTTGCCAACTTTAAATTCCCTTCTGCTTATACCATTCTATTTATTTTAATTGCATTCGTTGCTCTACTGACCTGGATTGTTCCAGCGGGCCAATATGACCGAGCAATGAATGAAGAATTAGGCCGAGAAGTACCAGTAACCGGAACCTATCAAGCGGTTGAAGGTAACCCTCAAGGCGTGATTGACGTGCTGCTAGCGCCGATTGATGGCTTCTACGACCACAATAGCTATGAAGCTGCTGCAATCGACGTTTCACTGTTCATTCTCATCATTGGTGGCTTCTTAGGACTCGTCACCAAGACTGGTGCAATTGATGCTGGTATCGAACGCGTCACCGCACGCCTCGAAGGGCGAGAAGAGTTGATGATACCAATACTAATGGCACTGTTTGCCGCTGGCGGCACTGTCTATGGCATGGCGGAAGAGTCACTTCCATTCTATACGCTTCTTGTGCCTGTCATGATGGCGGCTCGCTTTGACCCTCTAGTGGCAGCAGCAACTGTACTTCTAGGCGCAGGCATAGGAGTGCTAGGTTCCACCATTAACCCATTCGCAACGGTTATCGCAGCTAACGCCTCTGGCATCCCATTTACTGACGGTATCGTGCTGCGTGTGGCAATGCTGATTATTGGTTGGGGCATCTGTGTCGCTTACGTCATGCGTTACGCAAGAATGGTGCAAGCAGACCCAAGCAAGTCGATTGTGTATGACAAGTACGAAGAAAACAAAGCGCACTTCCTTGGTAACTCAAGCGGAGAAAAACTGGAATTCACTGCAACTCGTAAACTAATTCTGACTATTTTTGGTGGCTCATTCGCAGTAATGATTTACGGTGTATCCGTTGCAGGATGGTGGATGGCAGAGATCTCTGCAATGTTCCTAGCAGCGACCATCATTGTCGGTATTGTGGCTCGCATGAGCGAAGAAGAGTTTACCTCAAGCTTCATTGACGGCGCACGTGACCTGCTCGGTGTAGCGCTGATCATAGGTATTGCACGTGGTATTGTGGTGGTGATGGACCGCGGTATGATCACTGATACGATTCTATTCTCTGCAGAGCAGATGGTCACCGGGCTCTCATCCGTTATCTTTATTAACGTGATGTTCTTCCTAGAGATTCTATTGTCATTCTTAGTGCCATCAACATCTGGCCTAGCGGTACTGACCATGCCTATCATGGCGCCATTGGCTGACTTTGCTGGTGTTGGTAGAGACCTTGTGATCACCGCTTACCAATCGGCTTCAGGCTTAGTAAACCTTATTACCCCAACCTCTGCGGTGGTAATGGGTGGCTTGGCGATAGCTCGTGTGCCTTACGTACGCTGGGTGAAATGGGTCATGCCATTGATCGGTATCTTAACGGTGTTCTGCATCGTTGTACTGAGTATTGGTGCGCTTATCTAGCATCCCTTAAGCAAACACATTTCCATTCAAAGCCGCTTCGATAGCGGCTTTTTTTAGCTCTATTGTTAGCTCAGCTAGTTTACCGTTAATGCAGCCCATAGCGAACTCAGCAGCTCCCGAGAAGCCCCATCTCAACACTCCTACTCATCTGCAAACATCACAGACAAAGTTAACAATACCACTCATTATTTACCAAGGTGATATATGGCTAAATATTTAGTCATTTATTAGTGTTAATTATATTTACAGGTTTGTTAAAAGTAACAGCAAAAGATAAATAAACGACTAAACCTTATTAAAAAAACCCTCATAAGTCCTATTTTAAAATGTGACCCAAATAACTTTATACGAATTTAATTTGTTAACAGATAATTAATTCCACATTCAAAATTAAATATCTAAATAAAAACACTGCATACTTCCACCTTAAGCTCACTTTTATCAGTTAAAGTACATTGCATATAAACCCTCGCTATTTAGATTTTACTAATCTGGATTAGAAAAACATGAATAATGTTCCCCCTGGATTAACTATTTAGAAGCAATCGATGATAGGTCAAAGTGCATAAAATTTGTTAAAACCCTTGTTTTTAAAGGGCTGAGAGATAAAAAATGATTTGTGATAGATCTCTAAGAATACCTGAGCAGCAGGCGTAATATTAATTCCAGACAAGAGACATGAATAAATAATTCATTCTTCTCACCTGAAAATAAATAATTACTCTTAGCAATAAAAGTAATTCAAATATATAAGAGAGAGACGATCATGAGTAAGTTCTATGTAGGTTCTGAAATAGGTCAATTGCGTCGTGTTTTAGTTCATCGCCCAAGACGCGCACTGACTCACTTAACACCATCCAACTGTCACGATTTGCTGTTTGATGACGTACTGGCTGTTGAGCGTGCAGGTAAAGAGCATGACGTATTCACTCAAACGCTACGTGATCAGGGTGTTGAGGTTCTTCTTCTTACTGACCTACTAGCAGATACGCTAGCCGTGCCGGAAGCGAAAGATTGGCTACTGAACTGCCAAGTGTCTGATTACCGTTTGGGTAAAACTTTTGCTAACGACGTACGCTGCTACTTAGGTGACTTACCAAACCTAGAGCTTGCAAAAATCTTAACCGGCGGTCTGTCTTACGCTGAAATGCCGATGAAATCTTCTTCAATGATGCAAGGCATGTTCACACCAACCGACTTCATTATTGAGCCGTTACCAAACCACCTATTTACTCGCGACACCTCTTGCTGGGTTTATGGTGGTGTATCGATCAACCCAATGGCGAAACCAGCACGTCAACGCGAAACCAACCACGTGCGTGCAATTTACCGTTGGCACCCAACCTTCGCAGGCCAAGACTTCATTAAATACTTCGGCGATGAAGAGAACATCAACTACGACAACTCAACGATTGAAGGTGGTGACGTTCTGGTTATTGGCCGCGGCACAGTGCTTATCGGTATGTCAGAACGTACCACGCCACAAGGTGTTGAACACTTGGCTTCTAACCTATTCAAACACGGCCAAGCGAAGCAAGTTATCGCTATGCAGCTGCCAAAACACCGCTCTTGCATGCACCTAGATACGGTAATGACACACATGAACGAAGATACGTTCTCTGTTTACCCTGAAGTGGTGAGTAAAGATGTGAAGTGCTGGAACCTGACCGGTGATGAGTCTGGTGCTGTGAAAGTGAAAGAAGAAGGCTACTTCGTTACCGCTATCGAAAAAGCATTGGGCGTAGACAAGCTAAACCTCATCACTACTGGTGGTGACAACTTCCATGCAGAACGTGAGCAGTGGAATGATGCGAACAACGTTCTTACGGTGAAACCTGGTGTCGTTGTTGGCTACGAAGGTAACACCTACACCAACGAGAAATACGACAAAGCTGGCATCACAGTACTGCCAATTCCTGGAGACGAGCTTGGTCGTGGCCGCGGTGGCGCACGCTGCATGAGCTGCCCTATCGAGCGTGATGGTATCTAATCACTAAGACGAAACGGCCAAGTTGACGAATTCAAATAACCTCAACTTGGCCACAATGAGAGAACACAATTATGACTAAACAAACTGTTGTTGTTGCACTCGGTGGTAACGCCCTACTTCGTCGCGGTGAGCCGTTAGAAGCTGACGTTCAGCGCCGCAATATTGAAACGGCGGTGAAAACCATCTCTGAAATCGCCAAAGAGTACAACGTGGTATTAGTGCACGGTAATGGGCCACAAGTTGGCTTACTTGCTCTGCAAGGTTTGGAGTACAAAAAAGTAAATCCATACCCACTTGATGTATTGGGCAGCGAAACGCAAGGCATGATCGGCTACATGCTGATGCAAGAGTTCAAAAACTATCTGCCGAACCGCAACATCTCATGCATGTTGACCCAAATGACGGTTGATCCAAATGACCCTGCATTTGCCGATCCAACCAAGCCAATCGGCCCAATCTACGAAGAAGCAGAAGCGCGTGAATTGGCAGAGAAGTTCCACTGGATCGTAAAACCAGACGGCCAACACTTCCGTCGTGTTGTGCCAAGCCCAAGACCAACCGGCATCGTTGAACATGAAGCGATCACCCAGCTTATCGAGGCGGGTCATCTAGTGATCTGTACTGGCGGTGGCGGCATTCCAGTGAAAAAAGAGCATGGCAAATTGGTTGGTGTCGAAGCGGTTATCGACAAAGACATGTCAGCTGCTTTCTTAGCAAAACAATTGAATGCCGATGCACTACTGATTCTGACTGACGCAGACGCGGTTTACCTAGATTGGGGCAAGCCGACTCAACACGCACTGCGTAGCACTACACCGGGTGAACTAGCGAAGTTTGAATTTGATGCTGGCTCGATGGGACCAAAAATTGAAGCGTCATGCGAATTCATCCAACAAGGCGGCAAAGTCGTCGGTATTGGTGCGCTCGAAGATGGTTTGCAAATTCTGCAAGGCCAAGCGGGTACCAACATCACCAAAGATTAATCCACTCGTGAGCTTTTCAAACCTTGCGAGAAAACTGAGTCACCGTTTGAACTGAAATTAATACACAAAAATTGAATCGCGCTTTCTTGAATTTTCTTTCCCTGTAACAGGAAAGCGCCTAAATCTAAGAAGGAATACATCATGGCTTTTAACCTACGCAATCGTAACTTCCTAAAACTACTAGATTTCACTCCACGCGAAATTCAACACTTGTTAGATCTTTCAATGGAGCTTAAAAAAGCGAAGTACAACGGTTACGAACAGCCAAAACTGACTGGCAAAAACATCGCACTTATCTTTGAGAAAACCTCAACTCGTACTCGCTGTGCATTCGAAGTAGCAGCATTCGACCAAGGTGCTCGCGTCTCTTACTTAGGCCCATCGGGTTCTCAAATTGGCCACAAAGAATCGATGAAAGATACCGCTCGCGTTCTTGGTCGTATGTACGATGGCATTGAATACCGCGGCTTCGGTCAAGAGATTGTTGAAGAGTTAGGCGCTTACGCTGGTGTACCTGTTTGGAATGGTCTGACTGACGAGTTCCACCCAACTCAAATCTTGGCAGACTTCCTGACCATGACCGAATACGGCCGTGGCAAACAGCTGCATGAAATCAAGTTTGCTTATCTAGGCGATGCTCGCAACAACATGGGTAACTCTCTAATGGTTGGCGCAGCGAAAATGGGCATGGACATTCGCCTTGTTGCTCCTAAGCAATTCTGGCCAGAAGAAGGACTATTGGCTCAATGCCGTGAAATCGCAGAGCACACTGGCGGCAAAATCACCCTAACTGAAGATGTTCAAGAAGGCGTGCAAGGTTGTGACTTCCTATACACCGACGTTTGGGTATCGATGGGTGAAGCGAAAGAAGCATGGGCTGAGCGTATCAACCTAATGATGCCTTACCAAGTGAACATGGAAATGCTAAAAGCAACCGGTAACCCACATGTGAAATTCATGCACTGTCTACCAGCTTTCCATGGCGAAGACACCACGGTAGGCAAACAGCTTGCGGCTGAATACCCACAGCTAAAAGACGGTGTGGAAGTGACTGATGAAGTGGTCGAATCTGAATACTCTATCGTGTTCGATGAAGCTGAAAACCGCATGCACACCATCAAAGCAGTGATGGTTGCAACACTAGGTAGCTAATAAGCCAAACAGTTAAAAAACTTAGAAGCAAAGCACTCTCTTATTTACCAACCAGTCGATAATTTGAGTGCAATAACAGGGAAATGCGGGTGGCGTGCATGGGAATTTTCTCTTGGATAAAACCCGCATTT
Source organism: Vibrio chagasii (assembly GCF_002954585.1). Classification (GTDB taxonomy): domain Bacteria; phylum Pseudomonadota; class Gammaproteobacteria; order Enterobacterales; family Vibrionaceae; genus Vibrio; species Vibrio chagasii_A. The sequence continues at coordinate 58,700 of NZ_MSCI01000004.1, read as the reverse complement.
TTTTTCATTCGTTTGAAAAGATTATTGCCTAAAAAAGTCGAAGTTTTTCTGCTTCAACAAAGGCTTAAAAAGAAGTAAAAGCATGGACTAATTTGGCATAAATATCCATAAAATGAATACTTTACATAAACTATTGCGCGCTGTTTTTATCTGAGTATAATCCTCCGCAATTTGTCTAAAGAGAGCAAAAAATGAACCGCAGTTTTGTCGCACATGATTGTCAAACTACACGCCAGAGAGTGGTGTTGGTGTCATTTTTATTTTGTTCTATTGATCGTTTCGAAGCCTCCTATTTTTAGGGGGCTTTTTTTTTGTCCGCAATTTGACTGTATGCATAGAAGGAAGACCCGTTATGGCGCATTCGTTATTTAACAAGCACATCATCTCCATTCCTGAGCTCTCTCGTGATGAACTGGAGCTTATCGTCGATACCGCAGCAAGGCTCAAGGCTGAACCAAATCCAGAGTTGCTGAGAAATAAAGTCATTGCGAGCTGTTTCTTTGAGCCTTCAACTCGAACTCGCCTCTCATTCGAAACCGCAGTTCAACGCCTTGGTGGCACAGTCATCGGTTTTGATAATGGCGGTAACACATCACTGGCTAAGAAAGGTGAAACACTTGCCGATTCAGTGCAGGTGATTTCATCTTACGTTGATGCCTTTGTGATGCGTCACCCACAAGAAGGGGCTGCACGCTTGGCGTCTGAGTTCTCTAACGGTGTGCCAGTAGTGAATGGCGGTGATGGCGCGAACCAACACCCAACTCAAACCCTACTAGACCTATTCTCGATTTACGAAACACAAGGCACACTCGACAACCTCAATGTGGCGTTCGTCGGCGACCTTAAATATGGCCGCACCGTGCACTCACTGACGCAAGCACTATCAAAATTCAATAACGTACGTTTCTTCTTTATCGCACCTGAAGTATTAGCGATGCCAGATTACATCTGTGAAGAACTGGAAGAGATGGGCATTCAATACAGCACCCACAGCAGCATTGAAGAAGTAGTACCGGAATTGGATGTGCTGTACATGACTCGCGTACAGAAAGAACGCTTTGATGCGTCGGAATACGCACACATGAAATCGGCTTACATCCTCACCGCCGACACATTGAAAGACGCCCGTCAAAACATGAAAGTGCTTCACCCACTGCCACGCGTTGACGAGATCACCACCGACGTTGATAAAACACCACACGCTTACTACTTCGAGCAAGCTGAAAACGGTGTATACGCTCGCGAAGCCCTATTAGCCCTAGTCCTAAACGACACTTTATAAGCAGGAGACACAGTCATGGTTAAACAAACTCAGCTACAAGTAGAAGCGATCCGTAACGGCAGCGTCATTGACCACATCCCTGCTCACCTTGGCATCAAAATCCTTAAACTGTTCAAGATGCACAAAACAGAACAGCGCATCACCATGGGATTAAATCTGCCATCTTCTGCGTTGGGACACAAAGACCTGATCAAGATTGAGAACATTTTTCTAACCAAAGAGCAGGCGAACCAATTGGCTCTGTATGCACCACAAGCGACGGTCAATCAAATTGAAGAGTACAAGGTCGTAAACAAACTCACGCTTGTACTGCCAGAGCAAATCAACAGCGTATTCTCATGCCCAAATAGCAACTGTATTTCACACGGTGAACCCGTTGAAAGTAGCTTTAAAGTGCAGCTAAAACAGGAAAATGTGCAGCTAAAATGCCATTACTGTGAAAAAGTATTCTCTCGCGAGATCATGAGTGAAATTCGCTAACCCTTATCTTCATTAGTGCCTAGGTCAAAACCTTCCCAAGCACATGGATATTTATTCCCAATGCGGAATAAATATCCACTCACCTCAAGAATAAAGCACCAAAATACAAGCAAATAACCAGAATTTTGTTTGGTGATCGCCTTCAAAAAGATAACTATCCTTTAGTGGTAGACTGGATGCATAGATGATCGTACATCTCGCATACCCACCCTTCTTTACTTCAGGATTCGTCGGTAAGCCCTAATTAACAAATCGTACTCTACGGCTTTGGGAGTGCGCACGACGCTATGGACAAGCGGTATCACTGTTGACCTTAAGGAGTTGTTCATGAACCCGATCACTGAGCACGGTTGCTTGTATTCAGCTGAAGATAAAACACTGACTGCAGCGTGCAAACGCTTACTACAACAACAAAGCTTCTCAACCCAAAACCAGCTACGCGAAAAGCTGGTCGAGATCGGCTATACCGGTATTAGCCAATCGACGGTATCTCGTATTTTGTCACAGCTCGGCGTAGTCAAAATCCAGAATGCCTGTGGTAAAAAAGTCTACTGTATTACGGTTGAAAGCGCGCCTGTACGTGTCGATGCCTCCATCTCTTCGCAAATCGAATTAATCACTCATAACCAAGCAATGGTGATAGTTAAAACCCACCCAGGTTGTGCGCAGTTAGTTGCAAGATTAGTCGATATCGACCCACATACTGAGATTATCGGTACTGTTGGCGGCAACGACACTGTGTTAATTATTCCAAAAGACACAACCAATATCGATGCTTGTGAGCAAGTGGTAAAAGCACGCTTAGGTGTCGCTTAAATGGATTACTGGCAAGGGCTCCCTATGCCTGCTGCAAGGCTGACCCTCTCCCGATTACCTAAGAAAGTGGATTTCCCGCCCTAAGGGATATTTGCTAGCCAATGAAACTAATAGCAAACTATTACGGTCTGATTGAGTTAAGATACCCATAACTCCATTAAATGACTAAATAGTATGCGACGACTTGCCACATTACTTTTTGTTTGTATTTCCCTGTTCACTCAGCCTGCGTGGGCGCTTTTTGGAAATGACAACGCCGAGCCAAGCTTCGGAGGCAATAACAACGGTTTTGTTCCTGTAGACCAAGCTTTCCCTTTCAATTACTACCAGCAAGATGGCAAGGTGCTTCTCGACTGGCAGGTGAAAGAAGGCTACTACCTCTATCAACATAGCCTCTCTTTTAGCGGCCAAAATCTCGCTATCGGTAATGTTGAGTTAGAAGATGGTAAACCACACCAAGATGAATTCTTTGGTGAAGTGAGTGTTTATACTCAACCGCTATTCGTACAAGTTCCCCTGCAAAGTTACCAAGACGGCTCACAGCTGATCGTTAAGTACCAAGGCTGTGCCGAGGCAGGGTTCTGCTACCCTCCAGAAACTCGTGTCATCGACATTGCACCGTTTGAAGCAACAGGTTCAAGCGACACTACAGCTAAAACTACCAGTAACCAAGCGAACACCTCACCACAAGTTGCCTCTCCAAAAGCAGAGGTGGCAAATAACACAGCACCACAATCAAGCGCACCCGTTTCAAAAGAAGCGAGCCTAGCCGATAAACTCAGTGACAGTTGGTGGACCCCATTACTGTTCTTGGCTCTCGGTGTTGGCTTAGCCTTCACACCGTGTGTTCTGCCTATGTATCCAATCCTAACGGGCATCGTGTTAGGTGGTGGCAAGCTCAGCCAAGGTCGTGCGCTGATGTTGTCTTTCATCTACGTGCAAGGTATGGCGCTCACCTACACACTACTAGGTTTGGTGGTTGCGTCTGCGGGTATGCAATTCCAAGCTGCGATGCAACACCCTTACGTGTTGATTGCGTTGAGCGTTCTATTCGTGGTGTTGGCGATGTCGATGTTTGGCGTTTATAACCTGCAACTGCCAAGCAGCATCCAAACTTGGCTCAACAACCAAAGCAACAAGCAGCAAGGCGGTAATACCTTGGGCGTGTTCGCGATGGGCGCGATCTCTGGTTTGGTATGTTCACCTTGTACCACCGCGCCACTATCAGGTGCGCTGCTGTATGTCGCTCAAAGCGGCGACCTATTTACCGGTGCAATTGCTCTGTACGCGTTAGCTATGGGCATGGGCATTCCGCTAATCTTAGTGGCGGTATTCGGCAATAAGCTACTACCGAAAGCAGGCAGCTGGATGGACAAGGTGAAGGTCGTATTCGGCTTTATCTTGTTGGCAGCACCAATCTTCCTACTAGAGCGCATCATCCCAGAACTATGGGCTACCGTGCTTTGGTCTGGCCTTGGCTTCATCGCCTTCGGTTGGCTTTACCATAGCAAGAATGCACTGCCATTCGGTGGCTGGAAGCAAAGTGCAGTAGGTATTATCGCGATGCTTGGTCTGTTTGCTTCTGCACAACCTGCACTAAATTACTGGTTTGCAGAAAAGAGCGTTGTAGTGGAACAGCAGATCCAGTTTGCACGCATTAACACTGTTGAAGAGCTTGAAATCCAGCTCATCGAAGCGAAGAAACTAGGCAAGCCAGTGATGCTCGATTTCTACGCCGATTGGTGTGTGGCGTGTAAAGAGTTTGAGAAGTACACCTTCCATCAAGCAGACGTCGAGAACAAGCTGTCTGACTTCGTGTTACTTCAAGCAGACGTGACTCGAAACATGCCTCAAGACATTGAATTGCTGAAGCAGTTGCAGGTACTTGGCTTACCAACCATTGAGTTCTGGGATAGCGAGGGTAACCATGTTCCAAATGCTCGAGTGACTGGTTTTATGCCTGCCGATGTATTCTTAAAACACATGCAAGACCACCAGCTATAACGGCAACATTGGTCTGAATGTAACACCAGACAAAGCCGCACCGCCCTTCACAACGAGATGGCAGTGCGGCTTTTTTCTTATAGCAAGAAACGCTTTCTTAGAAAGGGGATAAAAGTCGATATGGTTCAGACTTTTAATGCATAGATATTGTCCACATACTCAATCAGGATGATAATAAATATTAACTAAATTGTTAAAAGTATGGACGTCATGGACTCGACCTACACCATCATCATTGCTGATGACCACCCTCTCTTCCGCAACGCCCTATTTCAGTCGGTTCATATGGCGATCAGCGGTGCGAACCTACTTGAGGCCGACTCTCTCGACGCGTTACTGACTCTGCTTAAAAAAGAAGATGAACCCGACCTACTACTTCTCGATCTAAAAATGCCGGGAGCCAATGGAATGTCTGGTCTGATTCAGCTTCGTGCAGAATACCCAGACCTACCGATTGTCGTGATCTCGGCAAGTGAAGACGCTAGCGTGGTCACTCAAGTGAAAAGCCATGGTGCGTTTGGTTTTATTCCAAAGTCGAGTGACATGCGTGAATTGGTGAGTGCACTGAATCAAGTGCTGAATGGCGACCCATTCTTCCCTGAAGGGCTGATCACTAACAATGCGGCTTGTAGCGACCTTGCGGAAAAAATTGCCACACTGACGCCACAACAATACAAGGTGCTAGGGATGCTTTCCGACGGCCTGCTGAACAAACAAATCGCCTATGAATTGAATGTTTCGGAAGCGACTATCAAGGCGCACATGACAGCCATCTTCCGAAAACTGGACGTAAAAAACCGAACTCAAGCGGTTATCTTACTGCAAGAAGTCCATAATTAAGCGCCGCTGATATCCTTTTCTAAAGTCGTCTTAGGCAAACACAAACCAAGCTTGACGACTTTATGATCTTCGATCTCTGCAACCACCCAATTGATGTCATGCCACTCGAAGCTATCACCCAATACTGGATGAGGGCCAAGTTCGCGTTCAGCCAGCTCTTTGAGTGTCATCTCACGTTCTTCTTCAGAACCAAGCTCAATGCCATAGCAATCACTCACCGCAGCAATCGACAAACCAACCTCAAGGAAGAAATCACCAAAGAATCGTGCAGCCTCTTCAGCCTCAGGCGCTTCACTAAACAGCTCACTTAAACTGTCTAGGTCTTTGTCTTGACCAAGCACACAAAGAATATCGTTCGCTTCTAACACTGTGCTACCCGATGGGTGAAGCAAAGCGTCTTGTCGAAACAGTGCGGTAATACGTGTGCCTTCCGGCATCGACAAGCGCTTAAGCGGCTCACCAACACACCACTTCTCTTCTTTCAGCTTGTAGACAAACATCTCCCATTCGCTGGTCGGGTAGATCTCGATACCGGTACGTGAAATAGGTGTCGGTGTTGGTGGCAAGGTGACTTGAGCCAGCCTCGCGACCTTCATCAAGCTACCACCTTGAACAATCAGCGACACCATAACCACGAAGAACGCGATATTGAAATACAATTGAGCATTAGGCAGGCCCGCCATCATCGGGAACACCGCTAAGATGATCGGTACCGCGCCACGTAAACCTACCCAAGAGACAAACCAACGCTCCTTGGTGGTAAAACGTCGAAATGGCAGCAAACCTAACCAAACCGACAGCGGACGAGCAAACAGGATCATACCGAAAGCTAGCGCCAAAGCAGGCAGTGCAATTTCCATCAATGTCGATGGTGTTACCAAGAGGCCGAGAACCAAGAACATCACAATCTGGCTTAGCCAGGTCATGCCATCAAGAACATTGAGAATCGAGTGTCGAGCGCGCGTTGGACGGTTACCAATGAACAAACCCACAAGGTAAATCGACAAGATGCCACTGCCGCCAAGCATATTAGAGAAAGCAAACAGAGCCACACCGCCGCTCAGTACCAGAATCGAGTAAAGACCATCAGCCAACTGTATTCGGTTGATTAAACTCCACAGAAACCAACCGCCACCGAGGCCGATAAGGGTACCTACACCAAATTGCATCGCGAAGCTTTTAAGCAGGAAGTTCATTCCCATCTCGGCATCTGGGGTGCCAAGTAGCGCGATTAAGGTCACCGTTAGGAAGACCGCCATTGGGTCGTTGGTACCAGACTCTATCTCTAAGGTTGAGCCAACACGCTCGTTGAGGCTCTGGCCTTTAAGCAGAGAAAATACCGCAGCGGCATCGGTCGAGCCCACAATCGCGCCCACTAGAATGCCTTGCATCAGTGACAGGTCGAATAGCCAAGCCGCCATTAACCCGGTGAGAGTAGCTGTACAAGCCACACCTATGGTAGCTAGCGACAGCGAAGGCCAAAACGCGACCTTAAAACTCGCCACCTTAGTGCGCATACCACCATCAAGCAGTATCACGGCAAGCGCGAGGTTACTCACCAAGTAAGTTAATGAATAGTCGTCAAAATTGATGCCGCCGGGGCCATCTTCGCCCGCCAACATACCAACAAACAAAAAGATCAAAAGAATCGGAACGCCCAATCGTGAGGACACTTGTGAGAAAAGCACACTGATGGCGATAAGCACGGCACCAGTTAAAAATAAGTGATTAATAGTTATTGCGTCCAATTCGTTCCCCCAAAGAATAAAACTCGTGATTAAAGCATGTCGAATTTCTGCTATTAAGCAAGAAAAGGGCTCTAAAAGCAGCGTAATTACTATAACAAACTTATATTTCCCTTCGTGTCATATGCAGGACTAAATAATGATTCTCTGTCATTTAGTTGTTAAATTTTATTACTCACTCATTAATTCATCCCTTTTTGTTAGACCTTTGGCTAATTTAACAACCTTGTAACACTACATTTTTATATGGTTTTGTCTCCCGACTCCCATATTTCAGTGGATTAGGGCTAATACCGTCCCGACTAAAGTTGCACAGATCCCTTGACTTATCCTTGCTACATTTCAAATCGTAACATTACGTTAACACAACGACATTCTACGGAAACGGAATAAAGGAGAAGGCAATGGCGTTCGAATCTACGGAACATGCTCAAGCCTACTGGAAGGAAAACTTGGGAATTATGGGAACACTGCTCGCGATCTGGTTCGCAGTGTCTTACGGCGCAGGCATCTTATTTGTTGATGCCCTCAACACTGTTCAGTTTGGCGGGTTCAAGCTCGGCTTTTGGTTCGCTCAACAAGGTTCGATATACACCTTCGTGGCGCTGATATTCATTTACGTTGTCCGCATGAATGCGCTCGACAAAAAATACAACGTACAGGAAGACTAGAGGCTAGAACATGGATATTCAAACTTGGACGTTTATTCTCGTCGGTATCACTTTCGCACTGTATATCGGCATCGCAATCTGGGCTCGTGCAGGGTCTACCAGTGAATTCTACGTTGCGGGCGGTGGTGTACACCCAGTAGCAAACGGTATGGCGACAGCCGCCGACTGGATGTCGGCTGCGTCATTCATCTCAATGGCAGGTATCATCTCATTCGTTGGTTACGACGGTGCGGTTTACCTAATGGGTTGGACAGGTGGTTATGTACTACTTGCGCTATGTTTAGCACCTTACCTACGTAAGTTCGGTCAGTTTACGGTTCCTGATTTTATCGGCGAACGTTACTACTCGAAAACAGCACGTATGGTAGCGGTATTCTGTGCAATCTTCGTATCATTCACATACGTTGCGGGCCAGATGCGTGGTGTGGGCGTAGTATTCTCTCGTTTCCTAGAGGTCGACATTAACCTAGGTATCATCATTGGTATGGGTATTGTGTTCTTCTACGCAGTACTTGGTGGCATGAAAGGCATCACTTATACGCAGGTAGCTCAATTCTGTGTCCTCATTTTCGCCTTCCTTGTTCCAGCAATCTTCACGTCAATCATGATGACAGGTAACCCACTTCCACAAGTTGGTATGGGTTCAACGATTTCAGGCACAGACGTTTACCTACTCGATAAACTGGATGGACTAACTGAAGAACTCGGATTTACCGCCTATACCGAAGGTAACAAGAGCATGGTGGATGTATTCTTCATCTGTGCGGCTCTAATGGTGGGTACTGCAGGTCTTCCACACGTAATCATCCGTTTCTTCACTGTACCTAAAGTACGTGATGCGCGTATCTCAGCAGGTTGGGCACTACTGTTCATCTCATTGCTATACACAACAGCACCAGGCGTTGCAGCCTTCGCTCGTGTAAACATGATTGAAACGATTAACGGCCCAGACATGCAAGGTGTCGCAGCAGCAGACGCACCTAGCTGGTACGAAAACTGGGAAAGCACTGGCCTAGTAGGTTGGGAAGATAAGAACGGCGATGGCAAAATGTTCTACTCGGGTGATGAGCGCAACGAGATGAAGATCAACCGTGACATCATCGTACTGGCTTCTCCAGAGCTAGCGAAACTACCAAACTGGGTTGTAGCACTACTGGCAGCCGGTGGCCTAGCAGCCGCACTATCAACAGCCGCAGGTCTACTATTGGTTATCTCAACATCGATTTCACATGACTTGTTGAAGAAAGGCTTCAGACCAAACATGACCGACAAGCAGGAGCTGCTAGCCGCTCGTTTTGCAGCAATGGTCGCGATTATCGGTGCAGGTTACTTGGGTATTAACCCACCAGGCTTCGTAGCTCAGGTAGTAGCGTTTGCCTTCGGATTAGCCGCAGCATCCTTCTTCCCAGCAATTATCCTAGGTATCTTCTACAAGAAGATGAACAAGGAAGGTGCGATTGCAGGTATGTTGACAGGTATTGCCTTCACAGCAAGCTACATCATCTACTTCAAGTTCGTTAACCCAGCAGCAAGCACACCTGAAAACTGGTGGTTTGGTATCAGCCCAGAAGGCATCGGTACGCTAGGTATGTGTCTAAACTTCGTAGTATCAATTGCGGTAAACAAAGTGACTGCTGAAGTACCACAAGACGTACAAGAGATGGTTGAAAACATCCGCTACCCTAAGGGTGCAGGTGAAGCTCACGACCACTAAGCATGACCACGAAACAAAGGTGTTTAGCAAAAAATGAATCAGTACTTACATTGTAGGGATTAGGTACTGAACCTCAGAAAGCCGATACGTTATGTATCGGCTTTTTTCTTTTGCCTACCGTTTTATAAAAACAGAAACAAAGGGTTGTTTTTAAAATCTCGTTTGATAATAATTATCATTAGCATCCAAATAAAGAGATGAAGATGATGATGAAAGAGCAGCAGGTTCTCTATTCGAGGTTCTACAAAGCGCAGGATCGCTTTACCTCCTCAGAGCAAGTTCACGGTCACGAGCCGTTTGTCATTCGAGACTACATCGAGTGTGCACAAACGCTTGCCGCATACTATGAAAAACACGCCGCCCAAGAAAATATCTTGCTATGCGAGCTGTACCTGCGCCAAGTTTTCTTCCATCTGATTGAAGCGATTGAGTCTCCTGAGCGCAGTTTTACCTTTCGTCATATCTGCCTAGACTCAATTCACTCACCACTATTTTATCTAAAACGCCACTACTGCCAGCAACCACATGGCCAAGCGCGTTTTTTGAATCTCAGCCAGACACTACAACAAGTCCAAGCCCCACTTGGCTAACAAGGATAGAAGATGACCCTACAATTTCGAATTGAAAAAGACAGCATGGGGGAAGTAAAAGTCCCTGCTGATGCACTCTACCAAGCACAAACTCAACGTGCCGCAGATAACTTCGCGTTTAGCCCCCACAAAATGCCCACCAGCTTTATCAAAGCACTGGCGTTAATCAAACAAGCTGCTGCTGACACCAATGCTCAGCTAGGCTTATTGGAAGGCGATATTGCCAATGCGATCGCTGATGCGAGTCAAGAGATCATCGATGGTAAACATCTCGATCAATTCCCGATCGATGTTTATCAAACAGGATCTGGTACTAGCTCCAACATGAACGCCAACGAAGTGATTGCGACACTCGCTTCAAGAAGTTTGCAAGGCGACGTGAACCCGAACGATCACGTCAATATGGGCCAAAGCAGTAACGATGTGGTGCCAACCGCGATCCAAGTCAGTGTCGCACTCACTGCGGAAAACAAGCTGCTACCAGCACTAAGTCACCTATCTGAAATCCTGACAGTTAAACAGCAAGAGCTTGCTGAGGTCGTGAAAACCGGCCGTACTCACCTAATGGATGCAATGCCGATTACCTTTGCGCAAGAGTTGGGTGGCTGGAAATTCCAGATCGAACACGCTAAACAAGCGATTGAAAGCACCCTGCCCGCTATTAAAGCACTTGCTCAAGGTGGAACGGCGGTAGGTACAGGCATCAATGCTGACCCTCGCTTTGCCGATAAGTTTGCAAGTAACCTGTCGCAGTCGACAAAGATCAGCTTTAACTCGAGTGAAAACTTCTTTTTTAACCTCAGCAGTCAAGACGCGATCGTTGCCTTTTCGGGTCAGCTCAAAACTGCAGCAGTTGCGATCATGAAGATCGCAAACGATCTTCGCTGGATGAACTCAGGCCCATTAGCAGGCTTAGGAGAAATTGAGTTGCAGGCGCTACAGCCAGGCTCATCTATCATGCCGGGCAAAGTGAACCCTGTGATTCCAGAAGCTGCAGCGATGGCGGCAGCGCAGGTGATTGGTAACGACACCACCATTACGGTAGCGGGCCAGTCTGGCAACTTCCAACTGAATGTGATGCTGCCAGTGATTGCTCATAACGTATTAGAAAGTATCGAACTTTTAGCTAACAGTTCTGTCGCGCTAGCAGATAAAGCCATCGCAACTTTCACTGTACGCCAAGACAATCTTGATTTAGCACTTTCAAAGAATCCAATTCTAGTGACGGCGCTTAATCCTGTGATTGGTTACCTAAAGGCTGCAGATATTGCTAAGAAAGCCTACAAAGAGGGTTTGCCAATCCTTGATGTTGCAGAAAGAGAAACCGATCTAAGCCGAGAAGAACTCAGCAAGTTGCTTGACCCAACCGCGCTCACTCAAGGTGGTATCGCAGGTTAAAGCCAGTAACTCATAACAAATCTACTGGATCAAAAAAGGCCTCATCTGAGGCCTTTTTAGGATCTAATAGTTAATAGAAAATTGTTAATTAAATTAACTCACGCGATTCAATACCGCTCTGAGTTTGAGCGGCTTCACAGGCTTGGCAATAAAGCTAAAACTATTGGCTTTTATCGCTGCCAACATCTCATCGGTTCTGTCAGCACTGATGATGACTCCCTCAAAAGAGTCACCAAGGCGTAAACGACACTGCTGCAACACCTCAAGTCCTGTTCGCCCGTTATCGAGACGGTAATCAGAGAAGATCACATCGGGTTTCCAGTCACCATCGAGGCACTTCAAACTCTCGACCAAATCAACCGCCGTCTTAACCTCACAGCCCCAGCGACCTATCAGATTCTCCATACCAACCAAAATCTCTCGTTCATTATCAACACACAAGATTTTAAGGTGCTCGATGTCACTGCTCGCGACTGGCGCAGCAGCTTGCACAACCGGAGCCACTTGTTCCGCTCTTGCTAACGTAATAGAAAAGACACTGCCTCGTCCCGGCCATGAACGCATCGATATTTGATGGCCAAGCACATGAGCAATACCTTTCGAAATTGCGAGACCCAGCCCTAACCCTTGATCGGAACGCACTTGGCTACCACGAGTGAACTCTTCGAAGATCTCTTGTTGCTTGTCTTCATCAATACCGGTTCCGTTGTCCCACACATCGATTCGCACCTGCCCGTTGACTCGTCTTGCTCCGAGCACCACTTTACCCTCTGGGTTATAGCGGAAGGCGTTAGTCAAAAAGTTCTGAATCACTCGTCTCAGCAATTTAGGGTCAGAGTGAATAAACAAAGATGATGGGATCATCTTGAAATCAATTTTTTGCTGCTTCGCTAAGGCACTAAATTCCGCATTGAGGTTAGCAAGCACATCGTGCACAGCAATGGCGTGAACATTGGTTTCCAGTTTGCCCGACTCTAATCGTGAGATATCCAGCAAGTCGCCAATCAAGTCCTCGGCCGCACCCAATGCACTTTCAATATGAGACGAAAGCTGCTTCACCTCTTGCTCTTTTGCTACCTCAGAAAGTGACGAAGCAAACAAGCGTGCAGCATTCAGTGGCTGCATCAAATCGTGGCTCACCGCCGCTAAAAAACGACTCTTAGATTGAGATTCTTGATCAGATATCTGCGTTGCTTTAACCAAACGATGGTTCAGCTTTTCGAGCTCTTGAGTTCGTTCGTGTACTCTTGATTCCAAGCTTTCATTCGCGTCTTTTAACGCCTGCTCTGCTTGTCTAAATACCGTAATATCGGTAAAGCTCATCACAAAGCCGCCGCTTGGCATTGGGTTACCTTGCACCTCAATCACTCGACCATCAGGACGAATACGAGAAGAGGTATGTCGCGTACCCTGTGCCAAATGATAAACACGGCGACGCACGTGATCTTCAGGGTCTCCTGGACCACACAAACCTTGCTGAGCATTATGACGAATCACATCGGAGATCGGCCTGCCCACTTGTATCAAGCCAGCAGGGAATTCAAACAGTTCTAAGTAACGCTGATTCCATGCCACCAACCTCATCTGTTTGTCCACCACAGCAATTCCTTGACCAATGTGCTCAATCGCCCCTTGCAGTAAGCCACGGCTAAAATCGTACAACTCCGAGGCTTCATCAACGATGGTCGCCACTTCTTCAAGCTGCATATTTCTGCCCTGCAAAGCAGAAGTAAGTACTAACTTCGCAGATGAAGCACCAAACACCCCCGCCAACACGCGCTCAGCATGTCGAATCAAGCTTGCTGGCGCTTGCTGATTAGGAAGCAGTGGCTGACCTTGTTGTTGCCAGTAGCTTTGAATAGCGCTTTTCGCTCGCTTGCGACCGACAAAACGCGACGCCAACATCTCTAGTTCCGCAACGGTCACACGGTTTTGATAGAGGCTAATATTTTCATTTTCAGGTAGTGGCGTACCAACGAATGCCGCCGATTGTAAGCGCTCACTTAGGCTTGGTCTGGTAGAGATTGAGACCACAGCAAAACAAAGAGTATTAAGCACAATACTCAGCACGATCCCCCAATTTGAACTGCTGATATTCCAACTACTGAGCAGCTCAGGCGGTGTGATGATCCACAACAATAGGTTACTTTCACTGTCTCCAGCCAACATACTGGTTTGACTCATCAAGGTAATGAGCCAAATCACCGAGCCAACCATTAAACCGACATAAACCCCCTTGCGATTGCCAGGGCGCCAGTAAAGGCCGCCGATTAGAGCCGGTGCAAATTGAGCAATCGCAGCAAACGAAAGAAAGCCGATAGCGGATAAAGAATGTATGGTATCGAGCGCTTGATAGAACAACCAAGCACCAAGTAGAAGCAGTAAAATAAGCCCGCGACGAATCACCAACAGTAACCCAGAAAAATGGCGATGAGTCCTTTGAGTGAGTCGCATACGGCGCAGCAATAGCGGCATCACTAAATCGTTCGACACCATGATCGCCAACGCGATGGTCGATACGATCACCATGCCACTTGCCGCTGACGTACCGCCAAGGAACGCAAGCAAGGCAATGTGATTGGCGCCTTCAGCCATCGGCAGGCTAATCACATACGTATCTGCAGGCATGCTTGGAAGCAGCCCTTGCCCCGCCCATGCAATCGGCAGAACAAACAGCCCCATCAAAATCAGATAAAGCGGAAATAACCAGCGAGCGGTATGCAGATCTTGAGGGCGTTCATTCTCAACAACCATGGTATGAAACTGGCGCGGTAAGCAGACAATCGCCAACATGGTCAAAACAGTATGGATAATTAAGGTCGGAATATTCGGCGATTCATAAGTGTTTGCCGCCACATCTAGCAGGTCGATTTTGTCACTGCTCATCGCCAGATACATGATAAATAGGCCAACGATCAAAAATGCCGCCAGCTTAACGATCGACTCAAACGCCACCGCCATCATCATGCCACGGTGATGTTCCGTGTTGTCGATGTGTCTTGTACCAAACAGCATGGTAAAAATGGCCAGCGCACCAACCACAAACCAAGAAACATGGTAATCCTGATAACCAAAATCTTGCGCCAAACTCGGGGCGACAATATCCAGTCCCATGGTGATACCACGCAGTTGTAACGCGATATAAGGAAGAATACCGATCACAGCGATAACCGTCACCGCTACCGCTAGACCTTGAGATTTACCATAACGAGCCGCGATAAAGTCGGCAATTGAGGTAATGTGTTCCCTCTTCGCTATCAGAATCAGTCGCGCTAAGATCCGCCACCCAAGAGTGAAGACCAGAATCGGTGCAAGATAGATGGGTAAGAAAGACCAAGGGTTATTACTCGCCTGGCCCACCGTTCCATAGAAGGTCCACGAGGTACAATACACTGCAATAGAAAGGCTATAGATCCACGGTCGCCAACGCGATAGCCAACGAACCTGCCTGTCTCCATACCAAGCGATCAGAAATAACACGCCCAAGTAGGCTAAAGAGACTGGAATTACTACCCATCCTTGCATTGAAAACCCTTTCTTAATCCATAAAAAAACCTCTCCATAAGGGAGAGGTTTCATTTAACTAAGGATGAGTCATTAACTCAATCGCATCGCTTAAATTCTGTGCTTTAGACTCTAATAATCACGATTGGTTATCAGCTATGAACTTCTGATTCAGGTTGATTAACTTCAACCACTGAGCTTCTTTCATCAAGCTTGATAAACAGGGCAATTGCACCCATCGCAGCCATTCCCCAGAAGATATTCGCACCCCACAGTTCATAGCCCCAACCACTTAAGGTCGTCATTAACGCGATAAAGGCGCCAAGTGGTATCGCATTGTACAGAGCTTGCAGTGCCACCATTTTGTTCGACTCTTGAGACTGAATGTACTGAATCGCAGCGATATGTGCCATGGCAAATGTCACCCCGTGCAGCAACTGAGCCACTATCAATACTGGAATCGCAGTCGTTGATGCCGTGATACCCCAACGAGCCATGACTCCGATACCAGCAATCACAAACAGATTGCGTAATGATAATCCAGCAAACAGTCGCTTGCTCAGAGCAAATACTGCCACTTCAGCAACCACAGCCAAGCTCCACAGATAACCGATGATCGCCTCAGAGTGCCCCGCCTCTTTCCAGTAAATCGCACTAAAGCTGTAATACGCGGCGTGGCTTCCTTGAAGCAGTGCCATCAATGCAAGAAACTTCACTACCGATGATTCACGTAACAGTTGACCAAGCTTAGGTCTTTCAGCAACTTGCTCAGACTCTGTCACCGGCATCACGTTTGGGTTTCTCATCGCGAGCAACAGAGAAACCAACACACCTGCCAGTGCAGTACACAAAATCATATCCGTGCCAAATTCAGCCACCAGATAACCAACCACGGTAGAGCCCGCAATAAATGCCACTGATCCCCACAAACGTGTGCGTCCGTAATCGAGCATTTTGAGACGGCTGTAATGGTTCGCCATTGCATCAGAAAGCGGAATAATCGGTCCATAGCAGAGGTTGAACATCACCGTTGCTAGCAACATCAATAAAAAGCTACCACCAGTAAAGAAATGGAAACCAACGAATAATAGCGCGACAAAACTGAGGCAACGTAATGCTGGCATTAAATGCTCAACTTTATAGATACGTGGTGTTATCACAAAGTTAGCCACACAACGCGTAGCCAAACCCACACCAATCAATACGCCAATGTCCCCCGCAGAAACGCCTTGGTCTTCAAACCACAGCGCCCAAAATGGCAGATAAACGCCATAGGCAAAAAAGAAACCAAGAAAATACTGGGATATCCAGCCATAAGGGGAAGGATTAAACATAGGCGACCTATAAAAATGTGCGGAACAAGGAAGCGCCAATTATGCCTAGGTCACAAAAGATGAAAAAGGGAATTATTGCGGAGATAGTATTCCCATATTCAATGAGTTCAGATATCGCATTTCAACAAGATATCTAAGCTCTCCAAGTCGCCACTCTCTCACTTAGACTAAAGTCGTCTGGAGCTTCGCTAGTAATTTGTCAGACTGAAAAGAGACTCCCATTTCTTTGCCATTGCTTATGCCTGATAAATTTAATATGCAGCACCCGCCTTTCGATAGCTTGTCTGAAACTGAACAGTTAACGCTACGCTCGGCTTTGGACGTGGTTTACTACCGAGCACACGAAGTGATATTGGAAGCAGGCCGCCCGAGTCGACACCTGCATATTCTGATTAAAGGTGCTGTTGAAGAGCGTTCCAGCAGCGATGGAGAGATCTATGCGCACTATGCCAATGACGATATTTTCGACGTGCGCAGCCAGTTCGAGCCTCATACCAAACATCAATATATCGCGCTGGAAGACACACTAAGTTACCTATTACCAAGCGACGTTTTTCTTGAGCTATACCACGCCAACGGCCAATTCGCCGCTTACTTTGATAGCAACCTATCAACCCGAAAAGCATTGATTGAAGCCGCTCAGCAACAGCAGAATCTTGCCGAGTTCGTACTGACCAAAGTCGATGATTCGATTTATCATCCACCACTGATACTTGAACCCGACCAACCTATCAATCAAGTGACTCAAACCCTTAAAGAACAAGGCTTAGACTCGGCCTTGGTTCATTTGGAACATGATGTTCCAAAAGCTTTTGGATCATCATGTTCTTTTCCGTATGGAATCGTCACGCGGACCAATTTATTGCACGCGGTGATGCTCGATGATCGCCCACTCGATACACCTGTCGGCGAGATAGCAACCTTCCCTGTTTTACATGTTACTCAAGGTGACTTCTTGTTTAACGCCATGATTACCATGACAAGAAATCGTGTAAAAAGGCTGATGGTTTGTGATGGTCTCAATGCGGTCGGCATGGTAGATATGACGCAAATACTCAGTGCATTTTCCACTCACTCGCATGTTCTTACTTTGCGTATTGCTCGAGCCACCAGCATTGAAGAGTTGGCAATGGCTTCCAACAAGCAACGTCAATTGGTCGAAAGTCTGCTCAATAACGGTATTCGTACACGTTTCATCATGGAGCTGATTTCTGCCGTCAATGAACAGATTATTGAAAAGGCATTTGAACTGGTGATTCCCCCTGCGCTACACAATCATTGCTGCCTCATCGTGCTGGGTTCAGAGGGGCGCGGAGAACAGATACTCAAAACCGATCAAGACAATGCGCTGATCATTCAAGACGGATTAGAGTGGCATCAATGCCAAAATGCGATGAATGATCTCACTCATACGTTGCAACAATTAGGTTATCCACTGTGTCCTGGCAACGTAATGGTCAACAACCCGAAGTGGGTTCACTCTGAACAAGAGTGGAAACAGACTCTGACGAGTTGGGTAAAAAAGGCAACGCCAGATACGGTGATGGATATTGCCATTATGGCCGATGCACATGCTGTTGCGGGCAATAGAGACCTGTTACTCCCTGTTAAGCAGCACTTGAGTGATTTAATGCTCGGACAAGAACTAGTTCTGACCGAATTCTGCCGCCCTGCATTGAACTTCTCAGTGCCCCTCACTCTGTTTGGCAACGTGAAACAATCCAAGTCGGGGCTAGACATCAAACAAGGCGGTATTTTCCCAATCGTCCACGGTGTAAGAGCACTGAGCCTTGAACACGGCGTGACGGCAAATAATACCTTCGAACGCATTGAACAACTGGTGAACAAGAAAGTGTTGGAGCAAAGCACCGCAGACAACCTCAGTGAAGCTCTCAAACAGTTCTTCAAGTGGCGCTTAGCACAACGCCTGTCACAACAGCACAGCAGTAACAAAATCGACGTCAAACTGATGGAGAGAGCGGATAGAGATCTGCTTCGTCATAGCCTACACGTGGTCAAGAAGTTCAAACAATGGCTTGGATACCACTATCAGATAAGAGACTAGGCGCTTTAACGATGAATAGACTGGTTCGCTATTATTGGCATTACAAGCTCAAAGGCTCCCCCTACCAGCCTCTGTTTACTGCGCCTGTTCATCAAGAATATGTCTCACTTGATTGTGAAACCACCAGCCTCGACCCTAATCAGGCTGAATTAGTCACCATTGCCGCGACCAAGATCATCGGCAACCGCATCATCACCAGCAATCCCTTCGAAGTTAGGTTGCGAGCCCCTCAATCGCTCGATTGCAATTCAATAAAAATCCACCGCATCCGCCATCAAGACCTCAAACACGGCATAGAAGAGAAACAGGCCCTAATTGAATTACTTAACTTTATTGGAAATCGGCCTTTAGTCGGCTATCACATCCGCTATGACAAAAACATTCTCGACCGCGCCTGCTTGAAACAACTCGGATTCCCGCTGCCTAACCGGTTAGTCGAAGTAAGCCAGCTCTATCAAGATAAATTGGAAAGGCAGCTGCCGAATGCTTATTTTGATCTCAGTATGGATGCGATTTGTCGCCAGCTCGACTTACCAATTCCAGTCAATAAACATGATGCATTACAAGATGCTATCTCTGCTGCGCTGATCTTTGTTCGTCTGAAACATGGTGACCTCCCCCGTTTCAACTCTTCATACACCTAATTCAACCCCTGCATCTCGACATAGAGAGCAACATCTCAAAAATGAACTTAACCCGCTATTTTGTAAGTGAAAAGCGGCGTCTCATCCTAAAGTCTAATTGTGGAAATCGCCGTCCTAGCCGAGAGTGATAACACCAAGAAGGTTCTGTAATAGACCTAGAAACTGAACGAACACAAAGGAAGTTGCCAGTTCATTAGGAATGTAGGCACAAGGAGAGATGCAATGAGTGAAGCCCACGTTTATCCGGTAAAAGAAAATATTAAATCAACCACACACGCGGATAATGACACTTACCTAGCCATGTACCAACAATCTGTTTCTGACCCAGAAGGCTTTTGGGGTGAACACGGAAAAATCGTGGATTGGATTAAGCCATTCACAAAAGTAAAAAATACCTCTTTCGACCCAGGCCACATCGATATTCGCTGGTTTGAAGATGGCACACTGAATGTGTCGGCGAACTGTATTGACCGCCACCTTGCTGATCGCGGTGATGAAGTCGCAATCATCTGGGAAGGCGATGACCCTGCCGATGATAAAACCGTAACATTCAATGAACTGCACAAAGAAGTATGTCTATTCTCTAACGCTCTAAAAGAGCAAGGCGTACGTAAAGGCGACGTAGTTTGTTTATATATGCCAATGGTTCCTGAGGCTGCGGTTGCTATGCTGGCATGTACTCGTATTGGTGCGGTTCATACCGTGGTATTTGGTGGTTTCTCACCAGAAGCACTGTCAGGTCGTATTATCGATTCGAATGCTAAAGTCGTGATTACAGCCGATGAAGGTGTGCGTGGCGGCCGAGCTGTTCCTCTTAAGAAAAACGTCGATGAAGCACTGACTAACCCGGAAGTGAAAACCATCGAAAAAGTGATGGTGCTTAAGCGTACTGGCGGCGATGTTGCATGGCATGAGCACCGTGATATTTGGTGGCATGAGGCGACAGCAAACGTATCAGCAGACTGCCCACCAGAAGAGATGAATGCGGAAGACCCACTATTTATCCTTTATACATCAGGCTCAACAGGCAAACCAAAAGGCGTAATGCACACTACCGGTGGTTACCTTGTTTACGCAGCGATGACCTTTAAATACGTATTTGATTACCAAGAAGGCGAAACCTTCTGGTGTACTGCCGATGTGGGTTGGATTACTGGTCACACATACCTGGTTTACGGACCACTGGCTAACGGCGCTAAGACAATCCTGTTTGAAGGTGTGCCAAATTACCCGAACACTAGCCGCATGAGTGAAGTGGTTGATAAGCACCAAGTCAACATTCTTTACACTGCACCAACAGCTATTCGTGCATTAATGGCGAAAGGCAATGAAGCGGTTGAAGGCACATCTCGTGACAGCTTAAGAATCATGGGCTCGGTAGGTGAACCTATTAACCCAGAAGCGTGGGAGTGGTACTACAAAACGATTGGTAATGAGCAATCTCCTATTGTTGATACATGGTGGCAAACCGAAACGGGCGGTATCCTAATTGCTCCGCTACCGGGCGCTACCGACCTAAAACCGGGCTCAGCGACTCGTCCATTCTTCGGTGTACAACCTGCGCTAGTAGATAACATGGGTAACATCATTGAAGGCGCTACCGACGGCAACCTAGTCATTCTAGACTCGTGGCCTGGTCAAATGCGTACCGTTCATGGCGACCATGACCGCTTTGAGCAAACATACTTCTCGACTTTCAAAGGCATGTACTTCACCAGTGATGGTGCTCGTCGTGATGAAGACGGCTACTACTGGATTACTGGTCGCGTTGATGACGTACTGAACGTATCTGGTCACCGTATGGGTACTGCAGAGATTGAATCGGCGCTCGTTGCATTCGATAAGATTGCAGAAGCTGCGATTGTTGGTATTCCTCACGATATCAAAGGCCAAGCGATTTACGCTTACATCACGCTTAATGATGGTGAGTTCCCAACCGCAGAGCTTCATAAAGAAGTAAAAGACTGGGTGCGTAAAGAGATCGGCCCTATTGCGACACCAGATGTACTGCACTGGACCGATTCATTACCGAAAACACGTTCAGGTAAGATCATGCGTCGTATCCTACGTAAGATAGCAACGGGCGATACCGGCAACCTTGGTGATACTTCAACGCTAGCTGACCCAAGTGTGGTTGATAAGCTGATTGCAGAGAAAGCTGAATTGGCATAACAGCTATCACATCAGAATCACTGTTTAAAACAGAACATTTCCAAACCGTCACCTATGTGGCGGTTTTTTTATGGCTGATCTTGCTCTCAAATATCCACACTTAAATTATGGCAATAACGCTTTTTTGTTAAGTTGGTAACAATTTCATTTGCTACCAATAGGAGATTAGACCAGTAAATTGCTGCGATTTGCGCTGAATTAGCTATAATCTGGTTCTAATTTTTAAATTTGGGTTTTTCTCACTGGAAATTAACCCCAAATTTTCAATAAAATGGCAACATTCACGGTCGTAATCACGATAAAGGAAGATAGCCCCACGATGTCTACAAAGTTTCGCATTCTAGTTTTAAATGGCCCGAACCTTAACCTGTTAGGCCTAAGAGAACCGGCACACTACGGCTCTCAAACACTTGACCAGATTATTAGCTCACTAACAGAGCAAGCGAAAACACAAGATGTTGAGCTATCTCACTTACAGTCAAATCGTGAGTATGAACTGATCGAAGCTATCCATAGTGCCTATCAAGATATTGATTTCATTATCATCAACCCAGCGGCCTTTACACATACCAGTGTGGCGTTGCGTGATGCACTACTTGGCGTAGCGGTCCCATTTATTGAAGTACACCTATCGAATGTTCACGCACGTGAACCTTTTAGGCACCACTCTTACCTTTCAGATAAAGCCGAAGGGGTAATCTGTGGCTTAGGTGCACAAGGCTACCAATTTGCTTTGACTGCTGCGATTCACAAGTTGCAGTCAAAATAACGAACATAACCGAACTAATAGACACCAGCTCTAGTCATAGAGCATGGTTAATTAACAAAAGAGAAAGAAACGATGGATATTCGCAAAATCAAAAAGCTGATCGAATTGGTTGAAGAGTCTGGTATCGCAGAACTAGAAATCTCTGAAGGTGAAGAGTCAGTACGCATCAGCCGCAACGGCACTGCACCTGTAGCAGCACCAGTTCAATACGCAGCAGCTCCGGCTCCTGCAGCGGCACCAGCTCCTGCAGCGGCTCCTGCTCCTGCGGCGGCTCCAGAAGCAGCTGAAGCTCCAGCGGCAGTAACTGGTCACCAAGTTCTTTCTCCAATGGTTGGTACGTTCTACAGCGCGCCAAGCCCAGACGCAAAACCATTCGTAAAAGTAGGTCAACAAGTTAACGCTGGCGATACTCTATGTATCGTTGAAGCTATGAAGATGATGAACCAAATCGAAGCTGACAAGTCTGGTATTGTAACTGCAATCCTAGTTGAAGACGGCCAACCAGTTGAGTTCGACCAAGCTCTAGTAATTATCGAATAATAGAGAAGCCTCATTATGTTAGATAAATTAGTAATCGCGAACCGTGGTGAAATTGCACTACGTATTCTGCGAGCATGTAAAGAGCTAGGCATTAAGACGGTTGCTGTTCACTCAACAGCTGACCGTGACCTTAAGCACGTGCTGCTTGCAGATGAAACTATTTGTATCGGTCCAGCTCGTGGTATCGATAGCTACCTGAACATCCCCCGCATCATCAGTGCGGCAGAGGTAACAGGCGCTGTTGCTATTCACCCTGGCTACGGCTTCCTATCTGAGAACGCAGACTTTGCTGAGCAAGTCGAGCAGAGCGGTTTCATCTTCGTAGGTCCTAAAGCTGAAACTATCCGCATCATGGGTGATAAAGTTTCTGCAATCACGGCAATGAAGAAAGCCGGCGTACCTTGTGTACCTGGTTCTGACGGCCCACTGAACGATGACGAAGCAACTAACAAAGCTCACGCTAAGCGTATTGGCTACCCAGTGATCATCAAGGCGTCTGGTGGCGGCGGTGGTCGTGGTATGCGTGTTGTTCGCACTGAAGGTGAACTAACAGAAGCAATCGCAATGACACGTGCTGAAGCAAAAGCATGTTTCAACAACGACATGGTTTACATGGAGAAATTCCTAGAAAACCCACGTCACGTTGAAGTACAAGTAATTGCTGACGGTCAAGGCGGTGCTATCCACCTTGGTGAGCGTGACTGTTCGATGCAGCGTCGCCACCAAAAAGTTGTAGAAGAAGCACCAGCTCCAGGTATCACTGAAGAAATGCGTAAATACATCGGTGAACGTTGTACTCGTGCATGTCTAGAAATCGGCTACCGTGGTGCAGGTACATTTGAATTCCTATACGAAAATGGCGAATTCTACTTCATCGAAATGAACACTCGTATTCAAGTAGAGCACCCAGTAACAGAGATGGTAACTGGCGTTGACCTAATCAAAGAGCAACTTCGTGTTGCTGCTGGTCAACCTCTATCTTTCACGCAAGACGATATTAAGATCAAAGGTCACGCGATCGAATGTCGTATCAACGCGGAAGATCCAGAGAAGTTCCTACCTTCGCCAGGTAAGATCGAGCGCTTCCACGCTCCTGGTGGTATGGGCGTTCGTTGGGACTCTCACATCTACACAGGTTACACAGTTCCACCACACTACGATTCAATGATCGGTAAGCTAATCACTTACGGTGAGAACCGTGATGTTGCGATTTCTCGTATGAAGAACGCACTAGGTGAGATGATTGTAGAAGGCATCAAAGTAAACATCCCTCTACAAGAGTCGATCATGAATGATGAGAACTTCCAACACGGTGGTGCAAACATCCACTACCTTGAGAAGAAACTTGGTCTTCAATAGAAACTAGCCTCGTGTAATTTGTTCTTAAATGAACAAAATAAAATGCTCACTTTGGTGGGCATTTTTTGTTTTTAAGCGTCCAAAAAACGCAATCAATATTCCCCATTATATTCCTTGGGTTTTGGTGAATTTGCTCATATTTTCTGCTAGACTCGCCATCCAATTTTTCTCATATAGAAGATTCAGCCATGCCTTGGATTCAAATCAAGCTTAATGCTACCAATGAAAATGCCGAACAAATCGGCGACATGTTAATGGAAGAGACTGGTGCTCTTTCTGTAACTTTCCTGGATGCACAAGATACCCCTGTATTTGAGCCTCTGCCGGGTGAAACTCGCCTTTGGGGTGACACTGACATTCTTGCGCTTTACGACGCTGAGATTGATACAGGTGTCGTTCTAGCGCAGATTAAAGCAAGCAACATGTTCCCTGCAGACTTTGCTCATAAAGTTGAGCAAATTGAAGACAAGGACTGGGAACGTGAATGGATGGACAACTTCCACCCAATGAAGTTTGGTGAGCGTTTATGGATCTGCCCAAGCTGGCGCGATATCCCTGAACCTGACGCGGTAAACGTAATGCTAGACCCTGGCCTTGCATTCGGTACTGGTACTCACCCAACAACAGCATTGTGTCTTGAGTGGCTTGAAGGGTTAGATCTGACAGGCAAAACCGTTATCGACTTCGGTTGTGGCTCAGGCATCCTAGCGATCGCAGCGATCAAACTAGGCGCAGCAAAAGTTATCGGGATCGACATCGATCCTCAAGCACTGCTTGCATCAAAAGACAACGCAGAGCGCAATGGCGTTGCTGAGCAACTTGAGGTGTTCTTGCCACAAGATCAGCCTGAAGGTTTGCTAGCAGACGTTGTTGTTGCCAACATTCTTGCCGGTCCACTACGCGATCTTTCAGGCATCATCAAAGACCTAGTTAAGCCAAATGGTGTACTTGCGATGTCGGGTGTTTTAGATACACAAGCGGAAGATGTTGCAACTTATTATCGTGATGAGCTTCACATTGATCCGATTATCGAGCAGCAAGAGTGGTGTCGAATCTCTGGTCGCAAGCAAGGCTAGACAAGACTTTGGGCGTTAATTGATTGAATTTTATGCAAATTACAAAAACAAATTGTAAATGCTCAAATATTAGTCTTTTCACGCAGCGAAAAAATGCGTAAAATGCGCGCCCTTGCTGGTACAGAACTGTGATGACGTTTTGAAAATCGGAAATTATCAACTTAAGAACAATCTAATCGTCGCTCCAATGGCTGGCGTAACGGATAGACCATTCCGTGAGTTGTGTCTTCGCTACGGTGCGGGGATGGCAGTCAGTGAAATGATGTCCTCCAATCCAAAGGTTTGGAAAACGTCGAAGTCTCAGCAGCGTATGGTACATGAAGGCGAATCGGGCATTCGTTCAGTACAAATCGCTGGTGCAGATCCACAGCTTATGGCCGAGGCTGCACAATTCAATGTCGATAACGGTGCGCAAATCATCGATATCAACATGGGTTGTCCAGCCAAAAAAGTGAATAAGAAGCTTGCGGGCTCTGCCCTACTTCAGTATCCAGACCTCATTGAAGAGATCTTGAAAGCTGTAGTAAACGCAGTCGACGTTCCAGTAACGTTAAAGACTCGTACAGGCTGGGATACAGATAACAGAAACTGTGTCCAAATCGCTAAAATAGCCGAAGACTGCGGCATACAGGCACTTGCCCTTCACGGGAGAACTCGCGCTTGTATGTACAAAGGTGAGGCAGAATACAAACACATTAAAGCGGCGAAACAAGCTGTATCTATTCCGGTTATTGCTAACGGTGATATCGATAGCCCGGAAAAAGCGAAGTTTGTGCTGGAGTACACCGGCGCCGACGCTTTAATGATTGGTCGTCCTGCCCAAGGTCGCCCATGGATTTTTAACGAAATCCTACACTATTTGGAAAACGGCACCACGATGGACCCACTCCCAATTTCGGAAGTGAAAGACATCATGCTTGGCCATGTTCACGCTCTACATGAATTTTATGGAGAGTTTTTAGGCCCTCGCATCGCTCGTAAGCATGTGGGTTGGTACCTAAAAGAACATGAACAAGCAAGTGAGTTTCGCCGTACCTTCAACGCACTCGAAGCAGGTGATCTGCAGCTTGAGGCGTTAGAAGGTTATTTTGATAACGTTGCACCATAATTACGAGAAGAGCTAGACCGAATATGTTCGAACAAAATCTGACTTCAGAAGCATTGACAGTGACTACAGTAACATCACAAGACCAAATCACGCAGAAACCACTACGTGATTCAGTGAAAGCATCATTGAAAAACTACCTTGCTCAATTAAACGGTCAAGAAGTCAGCGAGTTATACGAACTAGTATTAGCTGAAGTTGAACAGCCACTACTAGACACCATCATGCAGTACACTCGCGGTAACCAAACTCGCGCAGCAACTATGATGGGTATCAACCGCGGTACTCTTCGCAAGAAACTTAAAAAATACGGCATGAACTAATCGTTCTTTCGTAATTAATTGAATTGAAAGCCAAGCTCATTCATTGAGTTTGGCTTTTTTTTGGCTTGTAGATTGGAGAACGAAGAAATGAGTAATTAGGGATAAGCCTCCCTTTAAACAGAGAGCCTATCAGCTACAACAACGTCCTTTTTCAACATTTTCTGAATCTAGTGCAGCCAGAATCGAACAATGGCTAGCGTTGTCATCTATGTGGCCACAACACGCATCATTAATCTTTTTAAGCGCAGTGCGAATCTTGGTTAACTCATTAATCTTCTCATCAATCATCTCCAACTTGGCGGTGGTGATGGACTTCACTTCGGCACAGCTATGTTGCGTCGCTTCCAAGCGAATCTCGAGCAATTCTTTAATCTCATCTAAACTCAGCCCCAACTCTTTAGATTTGAGAATAAAGGTCACCTGTTTTTGGTTATTTTCATCATATAGGCGATAACCCGATTCACTACGGCTCGCTGGAGCAATCAAATTATTTTTTTCATAAAAGCGTAAGGTATCGGCTGTCACACCGCATCGTTTCGCTAATTCACCGATCTGAAACATGTTTTTCCCTGATCCTTCGTCCATTTCACAATTAACCTTATCGTTACTTTTTAGGCTGAAATGGCACTTTTCATAATTATTTTTGAGATGCCAAACGATTGCGCGAGCTTTTTTGTAATAAATTAGTTAGAATCTGCGCCATCAAATTTGGAGTTGGTTATCTTATAGCTTAATCGCAAGACTAACCTCAAAGGTCTTTACCAAAACTGGCCAATATTTTATCTCTTACTGGAATCTAGAATAATCCACGTTGAGAAGATAGAAACAAGTTCTTTTTTGGCAAATATCTTTATTTTAACCCCATGAATTTGAGGAAGATGGAAGCATGAATAACGCTCGTCCAATTCGCCGCGCTCTAATCAGCGTATCAGACAAAACTGGTATCGTTGAATTTGCACAAGCTCTTGCTAACCGTGGCGTAGATATCCTATCTACCGGTGGCACTGCTCGCCTGCTTGCTGAAAAAGGCATCTCTGTTACAGAAGTATCTGACTACACTGGTTTCCCAGAAATGATGGACGGCCGTGTTAAGACTCTGCATCCAAAAGTTCATGGTGGTGTTCTAGGCCGTCGCGGCCAAGACGATGACGTGATGGCAACTCACGGCATCAATCCTATCGATATGGTTGTTGTCAACCTATACCCATTCGCAGAAACCGTAGCTAAAGAAGGCTGTACGCTTGCTGACGCAGTTGAGAACATCGATATCGGTGGTCCAACAATGGTTCGCTCTGCAGCGAAAAACCATAAAGACGTAACTATCGTTGTTAACGCTCACGACTACGATCGCGTTATCACTGAAATGGACGCAAACGAGAAATCTCTAACTCTAGAGACGCGCTTCGACCTAGCTATCGCAGCATTCGAACATACAGCTTCTTACGACGGCATGATCGCTAACTACTTCGGCACTATGGTTCCATCTTACGGTGAGAACAAGGAAGGTGATGAAGAGTCTAAGTTCCCTCGTACGTTCAACCAACAGTTCGAGAAAAAACAAGACATGCGCTACGGTGAGAACAGCCACCAAGCAGCTGCATTCTACGTTGAAGCAAACCCAGAAGAAGCGTCTGTTTCTACTGCTCGCCAAATCCAAGGTAAAGCCCTTTCTTACAACAACATCGCTGACACAGATGCAGCACTTGAGTGTGTGAAAGAGTTCGACGAGCCAGCATGTGTGATTGTTAAGCACGCTAACCCATGTGGTGTAGCACTAGGTGAAAATATCCTAGAAGCTTACGACCGTGCATTCAAAACAGACCCAACGTCTGCATTTGGCGGCATCATCGCATTCAACCGCGAACTAGACGCAGCAACAGCAACGGCTATCACTGAGCGCCAATTCGTTGAAGTTATCATTGCACCTTCTGTTTCTGCTGAAGCAGTAGAAATCGTTGCGGCTAAGAAAAACCTTCGCCTACTTGAGTGTGGTGAGTGGACAACTAAGACAACTGGCTTTGACGTGAAGCGCGTTAACGGCGGCCTACTGGTTCAAGACCGCGACCAAGGCATGGTGTCTGAAGATGACCTTAAAGTCGTTTCTAAGCGTCAACCAACCGCTGAAGAGCTAAAAGACGCTCTATTCTGCTGGAAAGTAGCGAAGTACGTGAAATCTAACGCGATCGTTTACTCGAAAGGTGACATGACTATCGGTGTAGGCGCTGGCCAAATGAGCCGCGTTTACTCTGCGAAAATCGCAGGTATCAAAGCTGCAGACGAAGGTCTACAGGTTGAAGGTTGTGTAATGGCATCAGACGCATTCTTCCCATTCCGTGACGGCATCGACGCGGCGGCAGAAGCGGGCATAAAGTGTGTGATTCAACCGGGTGGCTCTATGCGTGATGACGAAGTTATTGCTGCAGCAGACGAGCACGGTATGGCGATGATCTTTACGGGCATGCGTCACTTCCGCCACTAATTCTCTTGTCATCATTGGAGCGGTAACTGCGTTGACTACGTTCGCTTACCCTAATCACATAGCAAGCTATGCTCATAGGGATAAGCTCACTTGTCGCCTTGTTAGCGCTCCCACTGATTTAAAGAGACCTCGAATAGTTGAATGGCGTAAGTACCAACTACTTTGAGCAAGACTTAACTTAAATTTCTCAAAACCGTCATTCCGTATAGCGAGGAACGAGCGTAATACGGAATCTCTTGGTTTAAAACGTTAAACAGATTCCCGACAGTTTCGTTCCTCAACTTCGAGAATGACGATTTTTGATTGAAGGATTAAAACATGAATGTATTGATCATCGGTGCCGGCGGTCGTGAGCACGCACTTGGTTGGAAAGCAGCACAAAACCCAAACGTTGAAACAGTATTCGTTGCTCCAGGTAACGCAGGTACTGCACTTGAGCCAAAACTAGAAAACGTAAACATCGGCGTTGAAGACATCGCTGGTTTAGTAGCATTTGCTCAAGAGAAAAAAATCGAACTAACTATCGTAGGTCCAGAAGCGCCATTAGTTATTGGTGTGGTTGACGCGTTCCGCGAAGTGAGTCTACCTATCTTTGGACCAACTCAAGCGGCAGCACAGCTAGAAGGCTCTAAAGCATTCACTAAAGACTTCCTAGCTCGTCACGATATCCCAACCGGTTCTTACGCGAACTTCACTGAGATTGAACCAGCTATCGCTTATGTTCGTGAGCAAGGCACACCAATCGTTGTTAAAGCTGATGGCCTTGCCGCTGGTAAAGGCGTTATCGTTGCGATGACTCTTGAAGAAGCAGAAGAGGCAATCAAAGACATGCTAGCAGGCAACGCATTTGGCGAAGCTGGCAGCCGCGTGGTTATCGAAGAGTTCCTTGAAGGCGAAGAAGCAAGCTTCATCGTGATGGTTGATGGCTCAAGCGTTTTGCCTATGGCCACCAGCCAAGACCACAAACGTGTTGGCGACAAAGACACAGGTCCTAACACGGGCGGCATGGGTGCTTACTCCCCAGCTCCAGTGGTAACGCCTGAAATCCACAACCGTATCCTTGAAGAAGTTATCTACCCAACGGTACGTGGCATGGATGCAGAAGGCGCACCTTACACTGGTTTCCTATACGCAGGCCTAATGATCGATGCTGAAGGCACTCCGAAAGTTATTGAATACAACTGCCGCTTCGGCGATCCAGAAACGCAACCTATCATGATGCGTATGGAGTCAGACCTTGTTGAACTTTGCCTAATGGCTATCGACGAGAAGTTGGACGAAGCAGAATCTAAGTGGGATCCACGCGCTTCGATCGGTGTTGTTCTTGCGGCTGGCGGCTACCCTGCTGACTACGCAAAAGGTGACGTAATTTCATTACCGACAAGCGAAGTTGAAGGTCAAAAGATTTTCCACGCTGGTACTGCAAATAACGAAGCTGGCGATGTTGTGACAAACGGTGGTCGTGTACTTTGTGCTACAGCACTGGGTAACACGGTTTCTGAAGCTCAGGAGCGTGCTTACGCGCTAACTAAGCAAGTGAGCTGGAATGGTATGTTCCACCGCAATGACATTGGTTACCGTGCGATTGCACGCGAGCAAGAGCAGTAATCACTGTCGTCACTCGCTTACTTTCCAATGACAGCAAGCCAAGAATAGAAAAAGGCGCCTAAATGGGCGCCTTTTTTATTGTCCGACATACACATGTACAGACTAATAAGTATTTAGCCTACCGTAGGCCAAATGCTTTTAATGATCTATTCGCTACTCTTCAGCAGTGATGGTCTTGCAACACAATCATGGCTTTCTTCCGCTAACATCAATAGCTCCTCTACAGTGATTTTTCCTAGTGAGTCACTGCCAAGAAACGCCGCATAACTTTCCACTGATGCCAAACGGTTAATCACAAAGTTGGGTAAGGCTTGGTTAATATCGATGCTTGAAAACTCTTTACCCGAGCAAGTTTCGAAAGATTGACCGTTCCAATAGCCTTGGACCAATTTGAACCCTTCATCATTCTGCTTAGCAGTGGTCTCTAAGACCTGTGAGGCTTCTTTCTTATAGGTTTCTAACTGTGACGATCGGATAGGTAGAATTTTGCCAGCAATGCGGTACTGCTGGTACACAGCTTCGCCTGACTTGTTGAAACGTACATGAACACGATATGGGGCCAGTTCATTCGATGCGTTGCGCTGCTCGCCTTCACGGATAAATTCGCGAAGTACACCTTCCGACCAGGCGTAATCCGTTTGATACCAACCGTAATCACCGACGGTAACGTAATCTGCTGATGTATGAGGTTGCGTGAGCTTGTTGGTCACCCAGTAAAAACTTGTCGCGTCGCCCATGACTTGGCCGCCGGTGTAAGTTTCAAATTGTTCTAGGTTTTTGCGAGGGCTTGTTGAAGAACAGCCAATGAGAAATGTAGATAATAGTGAAACGAGAAGAAATGCTTTTTTCATAAAAACCTGTACCGAGGTGGAATACGACTACCTCGGTACAGTTTAGATTATTTCACTGAATCTTTCAGCGCTTTACCTGCAACAAATGCTGGAACGTTTGCAGCAGCGATTTGGATCTCATCACCAGTTTTTGGGTTGCGACCAGTGCGAGCTGCACGGTGGTTTACTTTAAAAGTACCAAAACCAATTAGCTGAACTTGATCGCCATCTTTAAGAGCATCTGTTACACCACCAAGAGTCGCTTCTAGAGCAGCTTTAGCTTGTGCTTTAGAAAGGTCCGCTTTTTCAGCAATAAAGTCGATTAATTGAGTCTTGTTCATTTTAGGTTTCCCTTCTTTGTATTTTTGAATTCAATTCACTCTAAAACATAAATGCCCCATCTGGCAAAGGTTTGTCGCCGATCTTTGACTCTAATGCCGTAGTTTTAGCCATAATATGAGTAATAACTCACAATTTGTTACTGATTTTATTGAGCAAGCCCTTGTTTAAAAGGGGCTGAGCGCAAAATTAATGATGACCTAGCCACTACTTTTTCTCTATAATCCACGCTGAATCGCTGATAAAGCGTACAATTTAATTTAAGGGCAAACATGCTGCTGCTAACTATTTACGTCTCCATCGCCATTGGAGTTTCTTTCATTTGTTCTGTTTTGGAAGCTGTACTTTTGAGTATTAGTCCGAGCTACATCGCTCAACTAAAACAAAATGGGCATCCTGCAGCAGAGTCGTTAGACAAACTGAAAACAGACATCGACCGCCCACTAGCGTCAATTTTAACGCTTAACACCATCGCGCACACAATCGGTGCTGCGACCGCAGGTGCACAAGCGGCGGTGGTTTTTGGTAGCCAATGGCTAGGTGTATTCTCTGCCGTACTGACTCTAGGTATCTTAGTACTGTCTGAAATCGTTCCAAAAACAATTGGTGCAACTTACTGGCGTCAACTTGCGCCAGCATCGGCAACCGTACTTCGCTGGATGGTATTCTTCCTAACTCCATTTGTGTGGTTCTCAGAGCAAATCACTAAGCGCTTGGCTCGTGGTCACGAAGCACCCAAAATGCGTGACGAGCTATCTGCAATGGCGATTTTGGCAAAAGAGAGTGGTGAGTTTGCAGAAGGCGAGTCGAAAATCCTAAGTAACTTATTAGGCATTCAAGATGTGCCTGTGACTCAAGTAATGACACCACGTCCGGTTGTGTTCCGTGTCGATGCTGAAATGAGCATCAATCAGTTCCTTGCGGACCATAAAGACACGCCATTCTCACGTCCGCTGGTTTACAGCGAGCAGAGTGACAACATCATCGGCTTTGTACACCGCTTAGAGCTGTTCAAGCTGCAACAAGCGGGTTGTGGCGAAAAGCCACTAGGTGACGTAATGCGCCCTATTCACGTGTTACTGAACAATCTGCCATTACCAAAAGCGTTCGATCAGATGATGGCTCAACGCCTTCAGCTATCTCTTGTTGTTGATGAATACGGCACAATTCAGGGCATCATTACCCTAGAAGACATCTTTGAGCACCTAGTAGGTGAAGAGATTGTTGATGAAGCGGATAAAACGACCGACATGCAAGAGTTGGCGTTCCAACGCTGGGAAAAATGGAAAGAGAAACACGGCGTAATTGAGAGCCGCGATGAAGAAGACGAGTTGGAAGAAGAAACTCAAGCGGATAGCGATACTTCAGATTCGAAGGCAACCGACAAAGAGCAAGCGTCTAAAGAAGAGAAAAAAGACGCTTAATCTGAATTGGTTATCAATAGATACAACAAAGGCTCCCAAGGGAGCCTTTGTTTTTATATGTACTTTGGTTCGATTGCGGACTTATAGAGTAACGCCAATGTTACTTACTGGTTCTTCACGCAGTTCGTGGCGTAAGTCTTTAATCAACTCGATATCACGTTCCGTCGCTTCACGCAGTGGTCGGAAAATGGCCCACTGAACGTCCCACTCTTCACATACCGCTTCGTTTTCTTTCTGATTTTCGTTGGTCACTTCTTCAGCGCCTTGAGCAAACTCAAGCTCAGCAACCGTTTTAACCGACTGTTGGCTTACTTTAATTACAGCTTCAAACATATGCTCGCGGTCAAGCAGACCATGAACAAGCGTTGCCAAACCTTGGCAAGCGTCCATTGCAGGGTAAACACCATAGAAGTCAAAATCGTCTGCGCTAGGGAAAAGTTCTTCAACCTTCTCTAATTGGCGCTCAAAGTTCACCTTCGCCGTTTTAACCGTTAGGATTTCCCAAATACTATCCAAAACATCACGATAGATTCGAGCTTCCGCAAATTCTGTATTCTCACAAAACATGGCATAGTTAGGGTACATACGCTCGCATAGACACGCCATAAAGGTAATTTGTTGCCAAGGTTCTAACTTTTCAAGACGAACCTGCAGTGGATTCTGAAGCATAGTCACTCAATAATTGCAGAAAAAGACAGCGAAAGTGTACTTGATAAACCCTGGGGGGAAAAGGTAAGCCGATGAACAATTTTACTAATAAGCTCTATATTGCTACTGAGCATGACGATACTTACGTACAACTGATTCTAAACCAAGATTTACCCGACCTAGAAATCACTCAAAACCCAGAGTCTGCAGAGATCGTATTAGCCTCACCTCCTCTCATCGCTGATCGTCTGGATGAATTTACGCAGTTAGATTGGCTACAAAGTACCTACGCTGGTATCAATAAACTCACTCAGCCCAACCTGCGCCATGATTACACCCTAACTAACGTGAAAGGTATCTTCGGGCCAGCGATCGCAGAGTACGTACTAGGTTATACCATTAGCCACTTCAGACACTTTTCCCACTACCACCAGCAACAACAGCAACAAAATTGGCAACCTCAGCTTTATACTAGCCTTACCGATAAAACCATGGTGGTTTTAGGTACGGGTTCAATTGGCAGTCATCTAGCGCAAGCCGCATCAGCCTTTGGTATTCACACCATAGGAGTCAATCGCACAGGCATTCCCCCAAAGCACGAAGCCTTTAAAGATACTTTCCACATCAATGAACTAGAGGCGGCTCTCAAGCAAGCGGACATTGTGGTCAACACGTTACCTTCAACCGCTGAAACCTATCAACTGCTCAACCAAACGACCCTTGGCTACTGCTCTAACGTACTGCTGTTCAATGTTGGGCGAGGCGAAAGCATCGATAATAAGGCGCTGTTATTGGCGATTAAAAACCGTTGGGTTGAGCATGCATTCCTTGATGTGTTTGAACATGAGCCTCTTTCTCAAGATCACCCTTTCTGGAAACTGCCACAAGTCACTATTACACCGCACATTGCCGCACTCAGTGAACCGAGACAGGTGGTCGAGATCTTCGCAGAAAACTACAAGCAGTGGCGAGATGGGTTTACCCTAAACCATGTCATCGACTTTGATAAAGGTTACTGATGAGCTCACCATTACTCACCGAGATAAGAAAGTGCCGAGCTTGTGAACCCCACCTTTCACATGGTGCTAACCCGGTTATCCAAGCCCACCCAAATGCACGCTTGCTAATCATTGGGCAAGCGCCAGGTATCAAAGTACATGAATCCTCCATCCCTTGGAATGACGCCAGTGGCGAGCGATTAAGAGAATGGCTAGGGATAGACAGCGATACCTTTTATGACGAACAAAAGGTCGCGATTGTACCTATGGGTTTCTGCTACCCAGGTAAAGGGAAGAGTGGCGATCTGCCACCACGTAAGGAGTGTGCTGAGCTCTGGCACAAGAAAGTATTGCAGTCACTGCCCAATGTTCAAATGACACTTTTGATTGGGCAGTATGCGCAAAACTACTATTTGAAGGAAAGAGCCACCAAGACACTGACAGAGACTGTCAAAAACTGGCAGGTTTGGGCCCCAGAGTTTTTACCACTTCCCCACCCTTCACCACGCAATAATATTTGGCTCAAGAAGAACCCATGGTTTGAAAGTGAGGTTATTCCTTACATACGCAAACACATCTCAGAGCATTTGGCCTACCATGATCCAAATGCCTAATGAGCTGCACACAGCCGAAATTAAACGAGTATAGAATTACCAATCTGAAGGCAATAAAAAAGCGCTGCCAGTTACCCAGCAGCGCTTTCAATTATCTTACTCAGAATTACTTATGGTAAGGCTTAGATAGTTCGTGAACAGCGTCAACGAACACACCAGCGTTTTCTGGCGGCACATCTAAGTGAATACCGTGGCCTAGGTTAAATACGTGGCCAGTACCAGCATCGCCAAAGCCTTCAAGGATAGTCGATACCTCTTCACGGATACGCTCTGGAGAAGCGTAAAGCATTGAAGGATCCATGTTACCTTGCAGAGCAACCTTATCACCCACGCGCTTAACTGCGTCTTGGATGTTGATAGTCCAGTCTAGGCCAACTGCATCACAGCCCGTTGCTGCGATCTGCTCCAGCCACATGCCACCGTTCTTAGTGAATAGTGTTACTGGTACACGACGACCATCGTTTTCACGGATTAGACCATCAACGATTTTGTGCATGTATTGCAGTGAGAATAGATTGTAATCACGAGGAGTCAGTACACCACCCCATGTATCAAATACCATTACCGACTGAGCACCCGCTTTGATTTGCGCGTTTAGGTATTCGATAACGCTGTCTGCTAGCTTATCTAGAAGTAAGTGCAGCGTTTGTGGTTCTGCGTACATCATCTTCTTGATCTTAGTGAATGCTTTAGAGCTTCCACCTTCAACCATGTAAGTCGCTAGAGTCCATGGACTACCAGAGAAGCCGATCAATGGAACGTCACCGTTCAAATCTTTGCGGATTTGACGTACTGCGTTCATTACGTATTGCAGCTCACCTTCTGGGTCTGGCAAGCCAATTTGCTCTACGTCTGCTTTGCAGGTAATTGGTTTATCAAATACCGGACCTTCACCCGCAGCAAAGCGCAGCTCAAGACCCATCGCATCAGGTATCGTCAAAATATCTGAGAACAAGATTGCTGCATCAAGAGGGAAGCGACGCAGAGGTTGAAGCGTTACTTCAGATGCCAGTTCAGCGTTCTTACAAAGTGACATAAAGTCACCCGCTTCAGCACGAGTTGCCTTGTACTCTGGAAGATAGCGGCCAGCTTGGCGCATCATCCATACCGGTGTGTAATCAACAGGCTGCTTTAAAAGTGCGCGTAAATAGCGATCGTTCTTTAATTCGGTCATTCCGTTAAATTCCAATTCAATCTTGTCTAATTTTGATGGCAAGTATTCTAACACTGATTGAGGGGTAAAAGCTGTGTGCTTTGCAACCTAGATCAAGTTATTAACTTTTAAATCAATGCTTAATTTGCACCCAATTAAGGGAGCATGTTAAAAATTTGTTCGCTAGCGAAAATTACAATTATAACACCTGAGTAGTCACTACTCAGCATCTCATAACGACATCTTACTTACCCCCTCCACTTGTGGAGGGTTTTTTTTAGCTTTTGACCACCCATAGGCCAAATACGATTACAGGCGATTTAGTGCTCCAACGCTTGTTCTGCTGAGCCCGCTTTGATCACGTCATCAACAGTTTTCTCTATCAGCTGTCTCGCAATGGTGCCCACAGGCGCCACGTCTGGCAGAGTCGTCACATCACACCATTGCGCATCGGATAACTCGCTATAATCTGGTTTGAGCGTACCACCAGCATAGTCAGCAAGAAAGCCCATCATCATACTCGACGGGAATGCCCAAGGTTGGCTGCCAAAATAGCGAATGTTATCCACATCAATCCCTGTCTCTTCTTTGACTTCGCGTGCTACGCACTGTTCTAAGGTCTCTCCGACCTCTAAGAAGCCCGCTATAACGGTATACATGCCCGTTTTATGCCTTGGGTGCTGCGCGAGTAATATCTTGTTGTCGTTGCGTACAGCGACAATGATGCATGGGAAAATACGCGGATAATGCAGAGTACGACAGTCTCCACACTGCATCGCCACTTGATTATGGTTTAGGTGATTACGGCCACCGCACTGCGGGCAGAAACGCATGCTCTGGGTCATATGGCCATATTGGATGGCTTTACTTGCAGTAAGAAAACTCGATTCAGGCCAGTGTAATAACTCTCTAAGGTTGACCATCGTCAGCTCTTCCTCAACGTCACAGTCGTTCAACCAATAGACGTTGCGACCTTGATGCTGACCAATACAGATTGCATGCTCAACACTCAGCCCTAGCTCGTCGGCAGAGCCAAAAGGAAACTGGTCATTACTAACCCAAATATCACTACCGGAAACGACGCACCAATAAGCTTGCTCTGTCATTTTCTTATCACTTTTTTTTAACATCCCTATGCCTCATTGCTTGCAGTTCGTTCATTTTACTGGCAATCTAATTTCATACTAGAGTTGTGGCAGAGAATATTTCAAGCTATTACTTTTAGTAGATATCGATAAACGGACCCTGCTTAGGCAATTTCAATGATCACAAGGCTGTGATCAGATCATGAGGACATGGTCATGCTAAATAAATTTAAACAAATACAAGAACAATGGGGTGGCTCAAGCGAGGTCATCGATCATTGGCTCGAAACTCGACAAGCTCTCATCGTCGAATATTGCAAGCTAGGTGCCTTGCAGCCAGCTAGCAACGGGCAATCAAACGTTGTTGAACTCCCTTCTCCTAAAGAAATCAGCTCATTCTGTGATCATGTTGTCGATTACATCTCAGAAGGCCATTTTAAGATCTACGATATGGTCATGAAGAAATGGCAAGCAACAGGCTTTAAAACCAATGACGAGATTGATGCAACTTACGCGAAGATCGTACTTACTACCGAGCCGCTTCTAGAATTCAATGACAAGTACGTTAAAGTAAGTGCAAATGATGAGTTGCCTAACTTCGAGGGAGATATGTCGAAAGTAGGTGAACTACTCGAAGTACGTTTTGAGGTAGAAGATAGTCTTATCCAGCTTATTGCAGACAGCTTAGCGATTCCACCAGGCGCTTAGTTAACTGAACTCTTAAGAAGCTTGCCTCTATGCAAGCTTTTTGTTTTGCCTATCGCTCCCCTACCCAATCAACTTTGTTGAAGCCTAAGTGCCACCAGCAAACCACCAATCCGTATCCATGATTCTTCCACAATTATAGTGTTTCCACCGATGCTTGTGGTTCACCGGCTAGTATCTGTAAAAGTACGCCTAAACCCATACACCAATAGCCCAAACGCCAGATACAAAAAAGGCACCCGAAGGTGCCTTTTTGTTATCTCTTAGAGATTACTCTTCTGAAGAGAAACCTGCATTTAGAAGTGCTGCAAGGTTGTCAGTAGCTTGTTCAGCTGATGGACCTTCCTGCTCTTCTTCACGCTTAGCTTGACGCTCTTGGTGGTATGCGAAACCAGTACCAGCTGGGATCAGACGACCAACAATTACGTTCTCTTTCAGACCGCGAAGGTCATCACGCTTACCAGAAACCGCAGCTTCTGTTAGTACGCGAGTTGTTTCTTGGAACGATGCAGCTGAGATGAATGACTCAGTTGCAAGAGATGCTTTAGTAATACCTAGTAGATCGCGTTCGAAACGTACTAGCTCTTTACCTTCAGCTTCTAGCTTACGGTTAGCAATCTTCACGTTGTGGTACTCAACTTGTTCGCCAGGTAGGAACTGAGAGTCACCAGAATGTGTGATTGTACACTTACGTAGCATTTGACGAACGATAGTCTCAATGTGCTTATCGTTAATCTTAACGCCTTGTAAGCGGTAAACTTCTTGAACTTCGTTCGCGATGTACTGAGTTACTGCGTGGATACCACGTAGACGCAGGATATCGTGTGGAGTTTCAGGACCGTCGGCGATTACATCACCACGTTCAACCTTCTCACCTTCGAACACGTTCAATTGACGATGCTTAGGAATCATCTCTTCGTAAGTGTCACCACCTTCACGAGTGATTACTAGACGACGCTTACCTTTCGTTTCTTTACCGAAAGACACAGTACCAGTGTGCTCAGCAAGGATCGCAGGCTCTTTAGGCTTACGAGCTTCGAATAGGTCTGCTACGCGTGGTAGACCACCGGTGATATCTTTGTTACCGCCAGATTTCTGAGGGATACGAGATAGTGTGTCACCAATGCCAACTTCAGCGCCATCTTCGATGTTTACAATCGCTTTACCAGGTAGGAAGTAGTGAGCTGGCATTTCAGTACCAGGAATCATTACATCGTTACCTTGCTCGTCAACAAGTTTGATAGCTGGACGCATATCTTTACCTGCTGCTGGACGAGCCGCTGCGTCTGTAACTTCAGAAGAAGAAAGACCAGTTAGATCATCCGTTTGACGAGAAACAGTTACGCCATCGATCATATCAACGAACTGGATGCGACCTGCCACTTCAGTGATGATTGGCATAGTGTGCGCTTCCCAGTTAGCAACAACTTCGCCAGCTTCTACTGCGTCGTTGTCCGCTTTGCTCAGTACAGAACCGTAAGGAAGTTTGTGCTTCTCTTTAGTTCGACCGAACTCATCAACAATCGTCATCTCAGATGCACGAGAGGTGATAACTAGCTTCTTATCTTTGTTGATTACGAACTTAGCGTTGTGAAGTTTCACAGTACCAGTTGTCTTAGCTTGGATGCTGTTCTCTGCTGCTGCAGTAGATGCCGCACCACCGATGTGGAACGTACGCATCGTTAGCTGTGTACCCGGCTCACCGATAGATTGTGCAGCGATAACACCAACTGCTTCACCTTGGTTCACTAGGTGACCACGTGCTAGGTCACGACCGTAACACTGTGCACAACAACCGAAGTCTGCATCACAGGTAACAACAGAACGCACTTTCATGCGGTCTACAGAGTTGTCTTCCATGATCTGACACCACTTCTCATCAATCAGAGTGTTACGTGGAATCAGTACATCTTCAGTACCAGGCTTAAGAACGTCTTCAGCTACTACACGACCTAGAGCAAGCTCAGAAAGTGCAACTTTAACGTCACCACCTTCGATGTGAGGCATCATGTCGATACCTTCATGCGTGCCACAGTCATGTTCGTGAACTACAACGTCTTGAGCAACGTCTACTAGACGACGAGTTAGGTAACCCGAGTTCGCTGTTTTCAGTGCTGTATCCGCAAGACCCTTACGAGCACCGTGCGTTGAGATAAAGTACTGAAGGACGTTTAGACCTTCTTTAAAGTTCGCTGTGATCGGCGTTTCGATGATTGAACCATCTGGACGCGCCATCAGACCACGCATACCTGCTAGCTGACGAATCTGAGCTGCAGAACCACGTGCGCCCGAGTCGGCCATCATGTAGATGCTGTTGAACGATTCTTGCTGTTCTTCTTCTCCGTCACGGTTGATAACTGTTTCAGAAGATAGGTTATCCATCATCGCTTTCGCAACGCGGTCATTCGTAGATGCCCAGATATCGATAACTTTGTTGTAACGCTCACCCGCAGTAACAAGACCAGATTGGAATTGCTCTTGGATTTCACGAACTTCTTCTTCAGCAGATTCAATTTCATCGTATTTCGCTTGAGGTACAACCATATCGTCGATACCTACAGAAACACCTGAAAGTGCAGCGTATGCAAAACCTGCGTACATGATTTGGTCAGCGAATACTACTGTGTCCTTAAGACCAAGCTTACGGTACGCTTCGTTAAGTAGGGTAGAAATTTGCTTCTTACCTAGCTTTTGGTTAACGATGCTGTACGGTAGGCCAGCTGGAACGATTTGCCATAGCATTGCACGGCCAACTGTTGTATCAACCAGCTTCGTTTCAGTAGTGCTGTTACCATCTTCGTCTACAACGGTCTCAGTGATACGAACTTTAACGCGAGCGTGTAGCTCAGCAGTCTTAGTACGGTATGCCTTCTCAGCCTCTTCAGGGCCAGCAAGGTACATACCTTCGCCTTTCACGTTGATCTTTTCACGAGTCATGTAGTAAAGACCCAATACAACGTCCTGAGAAGGTACGATGATCGGATCACCTGACGCTGGCGACAGAATGTTGTTTGTCGACATCATCAGAGTACGTGCTTCAAGCTGTGCTTCTAGAGTTAGAGGCACGTGTACCGCCATTTGGTCACCATCGAAGTCGGCGTTGTATGCCGCACACACTAGTGGGTGAAGCTGAATCGCTTTACCTTCGATTAGTACTGGTTCAAACGCTTGGATACCTAGACGGTGAAGTGTTGGTGCACGGTTAAGCAGTACTGGGTGTTCGCGGATTACTTCGTCTAGGATATCCCAAACGATAGCTTCTTCGCGCTCTACCATCTTCTTAGCAGCTTTGATTGTCGTAGCCATGCCACGGGTCTCTAGCTTGCTGTAGATGAACGGCTTAAATAGCTCAAGTGCCATCTTCTTAGGAAGACCACACTGATGTAGACGAAGGTATGGACCTACTGTGATTACAGAACGGCCAGAGTAGTCTACACGTTTACCTAGAAGGTTCTGACGGAAACGACCTTGCTTACCCTTGATCATATCAGCAAGAGATTTCAGAGGACGCTTGTTCGAACCTGTGATTGCACGACCGCGGCGACCGTTATCTAGAAGTGCATCAACAGACTCTTGCAGCATACGTTTTTCGTTACGTACGATGATGTCCGGAGCAGCTAGCTCTAAAAGACGCTTCAAACGGTTGTTACGGTTGATCACACGACGGTAAAGGTCGTTCAGATCTGAAGTCGCAAAACGACCGCCATCTAGAGGTACTAGAGGACGTAGATCTGGCGGAAGAACCGGAAGTACAGTCAGAATCATCCATTGCGGATCGTTACCCGATGCAATGAACGCTTCAACTAGCTTCAGGCGCTTAGTGATCTTCTTACGCTTAGTTTCAGAGTTAGTTGTTTCCAACTCTTCGCGCATTTCTTCCACTTCTTGATGAAGGTCCATTGTTGCAAGCAGATCTTTGATCGCTTCTGCACCCATCTTAGCAGTGAATTCATCACCCCACTCTTCTAGACGATCCAGATACTCTTCTTCAGTAAGCATCTGAGATTTTTCTAGATCAGTCATACCTGGTTCAGTTACTACGTACATTTCGAAGTAAAGAACACGTTCGATATCACGTAGAGGGATATCCATTAGTAGACCGATACGAGACGGTAGCGATTTTAGGAACCAGATGTGAGCAACTGGTGAAGCAAGCTCGATGTGGCCCATACGGTCACGACGAACTTTAGTTTGTGTAACTTCTACGCCACACTTCTCACAGATAACACCACGGTGTTTCAGACGCTTGTATTTACCACAAAGACATTCGTAGTCTTTAACTGGACCAAAAATACGCGCACAGAACAGACCATCGCGTTCAGGTTTGAACGTACGATAGTTGATCGTTTCAGGTTTTTTAACTTCACCGAAAGACCATGAACGGATCATGTCTGGTGAAGATAGACCGATTTTGATTGCATCAAATTCTTCGGTCTTATGCTGCGCTTTTAGAAAGTTTAATAAGTCTTTCACAATCAGCTCCTGTAAGGAGTTAAAAGGGGCT
Organism: Vibrio chagasii; assembly: GCF_002954585.1. Classification (GTDB taxonomy): domain Bacteria; phylum Pseudomonadota; class Gammaproteobacteria; order Enterobacterales; family Vibrionaceae; genus Vibrio; species Vibrio chagasii_A. Next base: position 15,882 of record NZ_MSCI01000004.1, on the reverse strand, counting down.
CACCCGCAAAAGTGAGCACCTTCAACCAAATAATCTCTTTTCTCTAGAAAGAAAGAAGGGATTACTCTTCGTCTTCTAGCTCGATGTTGATACCTAGCGAGCGAATCTCTTTCAACAGTACGTTGAACGACTCTGGCATGCCAGGTTCCATGCTGTGGTTGCCATCTACGATGTTCTTGTACATCTTAGTACGGCCGTTAACGTCATCCGACTTAACTGTTAGCATTTCTTGAAGCGTGTAAGCAGCACCGTATGCTTCTAGTGCCCATACTTCCATCTCACCGAAACGCTGACCACCGAACTGAGCTTTACCACCAAGTGGTTGCTGAGTTACTAGGCTGTACGAACCAGTAGAACGAGCGTGCATCTTGTCATCAACAAGGTGGTTCAGTTTCAGCATGTACATGTAACCTACAGTTACAGGACGCTCAAACGAGTCACCAGTACGACCATCAAACAGTTTAAGCTGACCAGATTCTGGCAGATCACCCAGTTTAAGTAGTTCTTTGATTAACGTTTCAGAAGCACCATCGAACACAGGAGTAGCAATCGGTAGACCGCCACGTAGGTTCTTGATCAGTGTACGAACTTGATCATCAGACAGTTCAGCAATATCAACTTTCTGACGAGTATCACCAAGATCATAAACCTTCTGTAGGAACTCACGGAACTTATGAAGTTCTTGCTGTTCCTTAACCATTTGGTTGATCTTGTCACCGATACCTTTCGCTGCCAGACCTAAGTGTACTTCTAGGATCTGACCGATGTTCATACGCGATGGTACACCCAGTGGGTTAAGTACGATGTCTACAGGCTGACCTTTCTCATCGTATGGCATGTCTTCAACAGGGTTAATCTTAGAGATTACACCTTTGTTACCGTGACGACCCGCCATCTTATCACCAGGCTGGATACGACGTTTAACCGCTAGGTAAACTTTAACAATCTTAAGAACGCCAGGCGCTAGATCATCACCTTGAGTGATCTTACGACGCTTAGTTTCAAACTTCTTATCGAAGTCTGCTTTTAGCTCATCCCACTGCTCAGCAAGTTGCTCAAGCTGTGTTTGTAGCGCATCGTCTTCTAGAACTTGCTCTAGCCATTGCTTACGACCGATCGTATCAAGCTTAGCTTCAGAGTAACCACCAGACAGAAGTACAGCTTTAACACGGTTAAGAAGGCCACCCTCAAGAATTTGGAACTCTTCAGTTAGGTCTTTCTTAGCTTCTTTAAGCTGCATCTGTTCGATTTCAAGTGCACGCTTGTCTTTCTCTACGCCATCGCGAGTGAAGACTTGTACATCGATGATAGTACCCGAAACAGAGTTTGGTACACGTAGAGAAGTATCTTTAACATCAGATGCTTTCTCACCGAAGATTGCACGTAGTAGCTTCTCTTCAGGAGTCAGTTGAGTTTCACCTTTAGGTGTTACTTTACCAACTAGGATGTCGCCACCCTTAACTTCAGCACCAATGTAAACGATACCTGACTCGTCTAGTTTAGACAGAGCAGACTCACCTACGTTTGGAATATCAGCTGTGATCTCTTCAGAGCCCAGCTTAGTATCACGAGCCACACAAGATAGTTCTTGGATGTGGATAGTCGTGAAACGGTCTTCTTGAACTACGCGCTCAGATACTAAGATCGAGTCTTCGAAGTTGTAACCATTCCAAGGCATGAACGCGATACGCATGTTTTGACCAAGTGCTAGCTCACCAAGGTCTGTTGAAGGACCGTCAGCTAGTACGTCGCCGCGTGATACAGGTTCACCTGGCAGCACGGTAGGACGTTGGTTGATACATGTGTTCTGGTTTGAACGCGTGTACTTAGTTAGGTTGTAGATGTCGATACCAGCTTCGCCAGGTACTAGCTCATCTTCATTAACCTTAACTACGATACGAGAAGCGTCCACAGACTGAATCATACCGCCACGTTTAGCAACCGCTGTAACACCAGAGTCAACTGCGATGTTACGTTCGATACCAGTACCTACTAGAGGCTTATCAGCCTTAAGTGTTGGTACCGCTTGACGTTGCATGTTCGCACCCATCAATGCACGGTTCGCATCATCGTGTTCTAGGAACGGGATAAGCGATGCAGCGATAGATACTACTTGGTTTGTCGCAACGTCCATGTAGTCAACGTGGTCGCGTGGGTGAAGACCAGATTCACCTTTTTGACGAGCAGTGATTAGCTCATCTGCGAACGTACCTTCTTCAGTAAGAACGGTGTTCGCCTGCGCGATTACAAATTGACCTTCCTGGATTGCAGACAGGTAATCAACTTCGTCTGTTACTACGCCATCTACTACACGACGGTACGGAGTTTCTAGGAAACCGTAATCGTTACAACGTGCGAATGCAGATAGTGAGTTAATTAGACCGATGTTTGGACCTTCAGGCGTTTCGATCGGACATAGACGACCGTAGTGAGTTACGTGAACGTCACGTACTTCGAAGCCTGCGCGCTCACGAGTAAGACCACCAGGACCTAAAGCAGAGATACGACGCTTGTGCGTAACTTCTGACAATGGGTTGTTTTGGTCCATGAACTGTGAAAGCTGTGAAGAGCCAAAGAATTCTTTAACTGCAGCAGAGATAGGCTTAGCGTTGATTAGATCTTGAGGCATGATTGCATCAAGGTCACCAAGGCTTAGGCGCTCTTTAACGGCACGTTCTACACGAACTAGACCAACACGGAATTGGTTTTCTGCCATTTCACCTACAGAACGGATACGACGGTTGCCAAGGTGGTCGATATCGTCCACTTCGCCTTTACCGTTACGGATGCCGATCAGTTTCTTCATCACTTCGATGATGTCTGATTCATCCAGAGTACCGCGCTCTTCTTCTTCGTCACGCTCGATAGAGCTGTTGAACTTCATACGGCCTACAGTTGATAGGTCGTAGCGTTCTTCTGAGAAGAATAGGCTTTCGAATAGAGACTCTGCAGCTTCTTTCGTTGGTGGCTCGCCAGGACGCATCATGCGGTAGATTTCTACCAATGCAGAGATGCGATCTACTGTGCTATCTGCACGTAGAGTGTCTGACATGAATGGACCATGGTCTAGGTCATTCGTGAACAGTACTTCTAGAGCTTTGTGACCTGCTTGAGATAGGTTAGCAAGTGCCTCTAGGCTGATCTCTTGGTTCGCGCCAACGATGATCTCGCCAGTTGCTTCGTTGATGTAATCTTTAGATGCAACTTTACCAACGATGTACTCTACAGGTACTTCGATGTGCTCAACGCCATCTTTCTCAAGTTGACGGATGTGGCGAGCAGTAACACGACGACCAGTCTCAACGTAAACTTTGCCGTTTGCTTCGATGTCGAATGACGCAGTTTCACCACGTAGACGATCAGGAACCAACTCCATAAGAAGAGTTTGGTCTTTCACTTCGAAGTTCACCTTGTCGAAGAACAGATCTAGGATCTCTTCAGTTGACTTACCCAGTGCACGAAGGATGATTGAAGCTGGTAGCTTACGACGACGGTCGATACGTACGAATAAGTTATCCTTAGGATCGAACTCAAAGTCTAACCATGAGCCACGGTAAGGAATTACACGTGCGTTATAAAGAACTTTACCAGATGAGTGGGTCTTACCCTTATCACTGTCGAAGAACACGCCTGGGCTTCGGTGCAGCTGGGATACGATAACCCTCTCGGTACCATTAATTACGAAAGTACCATTGTCTGTCATAAGCGGAATTTCGCCCATGTAGACTTCTTGTTCTTTAATGTCTTTTACAGTACCTGCTGGCGCATCTCGATCAAAGATAACTAGACGTAGTTTAACGCGTAGTGGCTTTGAGTAAGTTACACCACGGATTTGACATTCTTTAACATCAAAAACTGGCTCACCAAGACGGTAGCTAACGTATTGCAGCTCAGAATTGCCGTTGTAGCTCTGAATTGGGAATACAGAACGAAAAGCAGCCTCAAGACCGTATTGACCTTCTGGATCCTGTTCGATGAATTTATCGAAAGAATCAAGCTGGATCGATAATAGGTATGGAATGTCCAAAACTTGTGGACGAGTACCAAAGTCCTTACGGATGCGCTTTTTCTCGGTATAAGAGTAAACCATGGGGTTCCTCAGCTCGCTGATAAGTGACCCAAACTACCCAAAACACTCCTCGGAGGGGGTAGTGACTAACAGCTGTTTAATGTAGTGAACAATCATATCGAAAACATGACTGTTTTTTTGCTCGGGTTATGACGCTTAAACAGCGGAAAATTCGTCATAGCCCTACAGCGCAAAAAGGCCGGTGGTTAAATAACCACCAGCCATTAGCCTTGCGGCTAAGAAATTAAGTAATAATTACTTGATTTCAACAGAAGCGCCAGCTTCTTCTAGCTGTGCTTTAAGAGCTTCAGCTTCAGCTTTGTCAACGCCTTCTTTTAGAGGTGCTGGAGCTGAGTCTACAAGACCTTTAGCTTCTTTAAGACCTAGGCCAGTTGCGCCACGTACAGCTTTGATAACTTGTACTTTGTTAGAACCAGCAGAAGCTAGGATAACGTCGAATTCAGTTTGCTCAGCAGCAGCGTCGCCGCCAGCAGCGCCACCAGCTACAACTGCAGCAGCAGCTGATACGCCGAATTTCTCTTCCATAGCTTCGATAAGCTCAACAACTTGCATTACAGACATTTCTGCAACTGCGTCTAGGATTTGCTCGTTAGTAATAGACATAACAATTCTCTTTTAAGTCAACAATAAGTTTAATTTGCAACCAGTGAAAAGCAAGGCTTAAGCCGCTGCTTCTTCTTTTTGGTCACGTAGTGCAGCGATAGTACGAACCAGCTTGCCAGCAGAAGCTTCTTTCATGCACATCATTAGGCGTGCGATAGCTTCGTCGTAAGTTGGTAGTGTCGCTAGTACTTCAGCATCAGTAACTGCGCCTTCAAATGCAGCAGCTTTGATCTCGAAATCTTTGTTCTCTTTAGCGAAGTCTTTGAAAAGACGCGCTGCAGCACCTGGGTGCTCGTTAGAGAACGCGATCAGAGTTGGACCAGTGAAAGTGTCAGTTAGACACTCGTAGTCTGTACCCTGAACCGCACGGCGTGCTAGTGTGTTACGAACAACTTTCATGTAAACACCCGCTTCGCGAGCTTGTTTACGTAGAGAAGTCATTGCGCCAACTTCAACGCCACGAGAATCAGCTACAACTGCAGAAAGTGCACCATTAGCTGCTTCGTTGACTTCAGCAACAATTGCTTTTTTGTCTTGAAGATTTAAAGCCATTTGGATTAACCTCTGGTTGTGATTACAGCACCCATTACAGTGTGTAATGAGCGTTTACGATGCTAATAAATATGAATCACTTCATTTAAATTAGGCACCGCCTACGTAGGTTTTATTAAGCTGTAGCTCCGAAAAGTACAGCGCCTACGGTCTTGGGATAGATAATTTGAATTGCTTCAAATCACCCAACCACAAATATTAGGCGCAGAAGTATACACTAAATCTGCGCCTAAGCAAATTAGTTTGCTTGAGTGTTCAGGCTAGCCTGATCAACAGCAACACCAGCACCCATAGTAGTAGAGATGCTTACTTTCTTCAGGAAAGTACCTTTCGCTGAAGAAGGCTTAGCTTTCTTAAGAGCAACTAGAAGAGCTTCTAGGTTCTCTTGAAGCTGGTTAGCTTCGAAAGATGCTTTGCCGATAGTAGTGTGGATGATGCCGTTCTTGTCGTTACGGTAACGAACCTGACCAGCTTTAGCGTTCTTAACAGCTTCAGCAACGTTAGGAGTTACAGTACCAACTTTAGGGTTTGGCATAAGGCCGCGTGGACCTAGGATAGTACCTAGTTGACCAACAACACGCATTGCATCTGGAGAAGCAACAACAACGTCGAAGTTCATTTCGCCTTTCTTCACTTGCTCAGCAAGATCTTCCATACCAACAACATCTGCGCCAGCTTCTTTAGCTGCTTCTGCGTTTGCACCTTGAGTGAACACAGCAACGCGGATTTCACGGCCAGTACCGTGAGGTAGCACAGTTGCGCCACGTACGTTTTGGTCAGATTTACGAGCATCGATGCCTAGGTTAACAGCAACATCTACAGACTCAACGAATTTAGCAGTAGCTAGTTCTTTAAGAAGAGCAACAGCTTCGTTGATTTCGTATTCTTTAGTCGCGTCAACTTTGTCGCGGATTACGCGCATACGCTTAGTAAGTTTTGCCATCTTATTAACCCTCTACCACTAGGCCCATTGAACGAGCAGTACCAGCGATTGAACGCTTCATTGCTTCGATGTCAGCACCAGTCATATCAGCAGCTTTAGTTTCTGCGATTTCTTGGATTTGAGCGTCAGTTACAGTACCCACTTTTTCAGTGTTTGGACGACCAGAACCAGACTTAACGCCAGCAGCTTTCTTAAGAAGAACAGCAGCAGGTGGAGTCTTAGTTACGAACGTGAAAGAACGGTCGTTGTATACAGTAATAACTACTGGAGTCGGTAGACCTTTCTCAACAGATTCTGTTTTTGCGTTGAACGCTTTACAGAATTCCATGATGTTAACACCGTGTTGACCTAGAGCAGGACCAACCGGTGGCGACGGGTTTGCCATACCAGCTGCAACTTGCAGTTTGATATAAGCTTCAACTTTCTTAGCCATGATATTTCCTAATATTTGGGTACATGCGCTAGCCGTAAGGCAAGCTCCCCATAAATTCAATTAACGCTTTTCACTTCCATAGAAGCAAAAAGGCGCGAAATTATAATCATAATTCGCGCCTTAAACAACCCTAAAAAGGTGATTTTTTATACTCTTTTATTTTGAACAAGTTGCTAATAAGTTATCCACAACTTAGTTCAACTAATCGAGTCTTAGTCCAGTTTTTCAACCTGACCAAATTCAAGCTCAACCGGTGTTGCACGACCAAAGATCGATACAGATACCTTAATGCGGCTCTTCTCGTAATCTACTTCTTCAACAGTGCCGTTGAAGTCAGCAAATGGACCATCGTTAACACGAATCACTTCACCTGCTTCGAACATTGTCTTAGGACGTGGAGCTTCGCTCGCTTTCTCTAGACGATTCAAGATAGCATCAGCTTCTTTATCAGTGATTGGTGCTGGACGATCAGAGGTACCACCAATGAAGCCCATAACACGCGGAATGCTGCGTACTAAGTGCCATGATTCATCATTCATGATCATTTGAACTAATACGTAGCCAGGGAAGAATTTACGTTCACTTTTACGACGTTGCCCAGCACGCATTTCCACTACTTCTTCAGTAGGTACTAGCACATCGCCAAATAGTTCTTCCATGTTGTGCATTTTAATATGCTCGCGTAGCGATTGTGCAACACGACCTTCAAAACCAGAAAAGGCTTGAACTACATACCAACGTTTTTTTGGAGCTTCACTCATGAATCAGAACCCTCTACACCCCAGTCGCTAGAGAAACTAAACGGACCATAATGCCGTCAATTCCCCAAAGCACTAGAGACATAACAATACATACAGCTAAAACGATCAATGTAGTTTGCATAGTTTCTTGGCGAGTAGGCCAAACCACTTTACGAATCTCCATGCGAGATTCTTTTGCAAAATCGATCGCAGCTTTACCTTTAGTTGTTGTTGCTGCAACGCCTAGTGCGGCAGCAATCAGCACAACTACACCTGCAGCGCGAATTACAACAGACAATTCACCATACAGGTAATTACCCACAACAGCAGCGGCTAACAGTACAAAAGCGACTACCCACTTCATTGTATCTGCTGCACTTGAGCTATCAGGAGTTTCAGCGTTTGCTTTCATAAAACCAACCTGTGATAAGTCTTAAATATAGACGACAATAACCCCGCTGTTGCAGGGCACATTCCTTTGCGTTGCAGAACAACACATCTAACAGTCATTTTAGTCAAAAAGACTGTTTAATTCTTTACTAAGAGCTGAAATTGATGCCAATTCGCTCAACTCTTTTTTTAGCGCAGAAAAAGGGCATCAAATGATGCCCTTTTTACTAGTGGTTCGTCAAATCTTATGCAAAGATTTTAGCTACAACACCAGCACCTACAGTACGGCCACCTTCACGGATAGCGAAACGTAGACCTTCGTCCATTGCGATTGGAGCGATTAGCTCAACAGTCATTTGAACGTTGTCACCTGGCATTACCATTTCTACGCCTTCTGGTAGAGTGATGTCGCCTGTTACGTCAGTTGTACGGAAGTAGAACTGTGGACGGTAACCTTTGAAGAAAGGAGTGTGACGGCCGCCTTCGTCTTTAGAAAGTACGTATACTTCAGACTCAAACTTAGTGTGTGGGTTGATAGAACCTTTAGCAGATAGTACTTGGCCACGTTCAACTTCGTCACGCTTAGTACCACGTAGAAGTGCACCAACGTTCTCACCAGCACGACCTTCGTCTAGAAGCTTACGGAACATTTCAACACCAGTACAAGTAGTTACTGTTGTTTCTTTGATACCAACGATTTCTACTTCGTCACCTACACGTAGGATACCACGCTCGATACGACCAGTTACAACTGTACCACGACCTTGGATCGAGAATACGTCTTCGATTGGTAGTAGGAACGGTTGGTCTACTGCACGCTCTGGCTCTGGGATGTAAGTATCTAGAGCTTCAGCTAGCTCAACGATCTTGTCTTCCCATTGCTTCTCGCCGTTTAGTGCGCCAAGAGCAGAACCTTGGATTACTGGTAGGTCATCACCTGGGAATTCGTACTCAGAAAGAAGTTCACGAACTTCCATTTCTACTAGTTCTAGTAGCTCTTCGTCATCAACCATGTCACATTTGTTCATGAATACGATGATGTAAGGGATACCAACTTGACGACCAAGTAGGATGTGCTCACGAGTTTGAGGCATTGGGCCGTCAGTCGCAGCAACAACTAGGATACCACCGTCCATTTGTGCAGCACCAGTGATCATGTTTTTAACATAATCCGCGTGTCCTGGACAGTCTACGTGTGCGTAGTGACGAGTTGGAGTGTCGTACTCAACGTGAGAAGTTGCGATTGTGATACCGCGCTCACGCTCTTCTGGAGCGTTATCGATAGATGCGAAGTCTTTCGCTTCACCACCGTACACTTTAGAAAGTGTAGTACAGATAGCAGCTGTTAGAGTTGTTTTACCGTGGTCAACGTGGCCGATAGTACCAACGTTTACGTGCGGTTTCGTACGTTCAAATTTTTCTTTAGACATGGGGTGTCCCTCTAGGTACGGATTAGGTGGCTTAAAATAAGACCACGCAACCAAAAAAAATGGTTTTCTTTATTAAAGGAGAAGAAGCTTTAGACTGGTGCTAATACCCAGAGTCGAACTGGGGACCTCACCCTTACCAAGGGTGCGCTCTACCGACTGAGCTATATCAGCACACAAAATGAGTTGGAGCGTGCAGCGGGAATCGAACCCGCATCATCAGCTTGGAAGGCTGAGGTAATAGCCATTATACGATGCACGCAACACGTAACTCTGTTTGAGCTATTTAACCTTTAGAATATGGTGGAGAGGGACGGATTCGAACCATCGAAGGCAGTGCCAACAGATTTACAGTCTGCTCCCTTTGGCCACTCGGGAACCTCTCCAAATTTTTGAGCTTTCTCTCGCTTGCCTCATAGGAAGGGAGAAAGTGGTGCCGACTACCGGAATCGAACTGGTGACCTACTGATTACAAGTCAGTTGCTCTACCTACTGAGCTAAGTCGGCACGAGTGGGGCGCATTTTATTGAATGATTTTCCACCTTGCAATAGTAAATTGAAAAAAAGTGCAAAATTCTCTGCCCAAACTCCGACATACGACTATTTAGCTCAAGGTTTCCGTCTTTAACCCGCATCTAGTACAGGAAGATATTTTATTTATCTATCGCTTGATGTATTTTCCATGCACTTGTTTTGTTATCCACTATAGAGTTTTGTATGAGCCCATTCATGTCATTTGACCGTACACACTGGTCTGAACTAAGGAATTTAGTTCCGATGACACTTTCTGAAAGCGACTTAAAAGAGCTTCAAGGCATCAATGAAAAGCTCACCATGGAAGAAGCTGTAGAGATCTACCTGCCGCTTTCTCGCCTATTGAACCTCTATGTGGCAGCCAGACAAAATCGCAATTCAGTACTTCATCAATTCCTTGATAAAAAAGAGAAAGCGCCGCCATTCATTATTGGTATTGCTGGTAGTGTTGCAGTGGGAAAAAGTACAACTGCGCGTCTACTTAAGGCCCTACTCTCTCGTTGGGAAAACCACCCAAAAGTCGAGCTAGTCACCACCGACGGCTTTCTATATCCAAATGAGGTGTTGGAAGAAAAAGGTTTGATGAGTAAAAAGGGCTTTCCTGAATCTTACGATATTAAGCGTCTAGTTAATTTTGTCTCAGACGTTAAAGCGTGCAAAAGAAACGTCACAGCACCAGTCTACTCACATCTAACCTACAACATTACTGATGATGTTAAGTGTGTTGACCTACCTGACGTGTTGATCATTGAAGGTCTAAACGTATTGCAGAGTGGAATGAACTACCCACACGAGCCACACCGTGTGTTTATTTCTGACTTCCTGGACTTTTCACTCTATGTGGATGCAGACAGCCAACAAATCAAAGAGTGGTATATCAACCGCTTTATGAAATTTAGAGAAGGGGCATTTACCAAGCCGGGCTCTTACTTTAGTCATTACACTAAATTATCGAACCAAGCGGCATTGGATAAAGCAGAAGCGATTTGGAGTTCAATCAATGGATTAAATCTGGAGAAGAACATCCTGCCAACCAGAGAGCGAGCGCACCTGATCCTACGAAAAGGTGCAGATCACATGGTTGAAGAAGTATTACTAAGAAAGTAGGAAGGTCTTAGCTACCCTTCCTAAGTGAGATTTCACCGCCGATATAACTTTCGATACCATTCTCGGTTTTAAGCAATACAGCACCCTGCTCATCAATCCCTTGTACGACACCTTCAATTTCTCTAGGTCCAATAATCAGCTTCACATTGCGACCTAAGAAATTATCCAAGCGATTCCAACGCTCAACAAAGTTCGACATCCCTTTCATTTCATAATCAACCAGTGCTTTCTCCCAAGCGTTAATCAAGGATTGTGCAAGCTGATTACGATCAGGCACCTGACCATCACACACTTCTTTAAGTGAGGTCCATGGTTGACCAATACCAGAAGTTGAAGGGTCCATCGACAGGTTGAGTCCTAAACCAATGACGATATGAGCAGCACCGCCAGATTGCCCCGACAACTCAACTAAGATGCCTGCAAGTTTCTTATCGTTATGGTAAAGGTCATTAGGCCATTTGAGCTTCACGCCTTCAACGCCCATCTCTTCCAGAGCCTCGACAACCGCAACGCCCACAACAAGGCTTAGGCCCATCGCAGCTGCCATCCCGGCGTCGAGTCTCCAGTACATCGAAAGGTATAGGTTGGCTCCAAATGGTGACACCCACTCCCTGCCACGGCGACCGCGACCAGAGGCTTGGTATTCAGCAACACAAACCGAGCCAGATTCTAGCTCATTGGTGCGATCTAACAGGTGTTGGTTGGTCGAACCTATAATAGGGATCAGCTCAAGAGATGCGTTGCTATTAGCAGCAGATAGTTGCTCATGGTCTAGCATGTCCAATCGGTCCGCTAGCTTGTAGCCTTTACCCTGTACACGGTAGATATCCAAACCCCACTCTTGAATACCTTTGATGTGTTTGCTGATAGCGGCTCGAGATACCCCAATCACCTCACCAAGGTCTTCGCCTGAATGAAACTCACCATCAGCAAGGCATTTTAACAGGGCTAGCTTGGTGCTGTGCTCTCTCATACTAACGCCTCCAAAGCCTTATCAAGATTTGTCTCACCATCACGTCCCATAAAACGAACCTCATGTTCAAGGCGAATATCGAACCTGTCTAATACGGCTTGACGAACTCGGTCTGCTAGCTTAAGCACATCCACTGCCGTCGCCTCATCATAGTTGATGATCACAAGCGCTTGATTTGGATGAACCTGAGCACCACCTTGATTAACGCCTTTAAACTGACATTGATCGATCAACCAACCAGCAGCGACTTTGATCATATTCTCACTCGCATAGCCCACAATCGTTGGGTACTCAGACTGCAAGCGATCAAAATGATCTTTACTGATCACTGGGTTTTTAAAGAAACTGCCTGCATTACCCTGAACAGCAGGGTCTGGCAATTTGCTCGAGCGAATTGCGCATACTTCATTAAATATCGTTTGAGGAGAGAGTGTCTCTTCAGGCAGGCTTTTCAGAGGACCATAATGATTACATGGCTGCCATACTTTCGGTAACGTTAAGCCAATCGCGACCACAATAGCTTTGCCGTAAAGGGCGTGTTTAAAAGTCGAATCTCGGTAACCAAAGAGGCACTCTTCTTTGCTTAAGCGCTTAACTGTATAAGTATCCAGACAAAGAATATCGACGTATTCGCACACATCCTGTAGCTCGACACCATAAGCACCGATGTTTTGAATCGGCGCAGATCCGGAACAACCTGGAATCATTGCTAAGTTTTCTAATCCACCAAGATCTTGCTCTACGGCCCACTTAACTAAGCTTGGCCAATCCTCACCACCATTAACATGGAGTAAGTGATGGTTATCCGACCCCGTTAAGGTAATGCCAGACAGCTTATTGATAATGACAAGGCCTGCAAAATGCTCAGTGAAAAGCATGTTACTGCCCTTTCCTAGCATCAGCTTAGGCGTAGATTGCCATTTAGGGTCCTGATAAACCGAGATCAACTCTTCAATCGTGGTCACTTCAACCAAAGCATCACAGGTTTGATCAATAGAAAAGGTATGAACGTTTTTTAAACTAGCATTGAGATGGAATTGCATGGCGATATTCAATTAACTTACACTGCGTTCATTCTACAGCAGATAAACCAGTGGCGCAGTGACTGAATGAACAATGTCATCATTACTCAATTAGACCCAGTAAAGGTTCCCCTTGTTAAACGCTTCTATAAAGAGCATTACCCAACAGGGAAAGCCAATAAAAGTGAGCTAATTTATTCACTCTTACTTGATGACGAACTTTGTGGTGTCGTCCGTTTCCGTGCTATAGAAGACTCGCGCTTACTGACAGGCATGGCGATCTCGAAGCAACATCGCGGTAAACAGTTAGGCTCCCAGCTAATGGAGTATTGTGCAAAACATACACTCACAGAGAACGATTACTGCTTTGCCTATGCTCACCTCACGAGCTTTTACGGTCGACACCAATTTGTCCAGGTCGATCCGAAACAGCTACCGAACGCCTTACGGGTTTTATATGAGCGTTATTCAAATAGCGGGAAAGATCTCATTCCTATGCAATATCAGCAAAATTGTTAGAGAATGCCTCGATTTTCTAGTATTTGGGGCTTTGCCTTTGGTAAAATTAAAGGTTCGCAATTTTGCATATTTTTAAGGTAAAACAGTCAATATGATTGCCAGTAGGAATCCATTCATACAGTTGCCAACCATAGCGCAGAATCCTGACAAGTTTGAAGTACTACTATCAGCGCAAGAGTTTCGAACTCGTCTTCTAGACGAGATATCTCGTGCAACGACCCGCATTAGCTTAGTCGCTTTATATCTTGAAGATGATGAGGCTGGCCGTGAGATCCTAACTGCCTTATATGAAGCAAAACAAAAGAATCCAGATCTTGACGTAAGCGTTTGTGTTGATTGGCACAGAGCTCAACGCGGATTAATTGGTGCAGAGTCTTCTGAAGGCAATGCTGCCATGTACAAAGAGTTTGCTGAAAAGTATCAGCACCCAGTCCCTGTCTACGGTATCCCTGTTCGTGGTAAAGAAGTCTTTGGTGTATTGCACTTAAAGGGCTTTATCATTGATGACAGCGTGATCTACAGTGGTGCAAGCCTTAACAACATCTACCTGAACTATCACGACCGTTATCGCTTTGACCGCTACCATGTTTTAAACAACGCATCACTGGCAGACTCAATGTTTGCCTACGTTCATGAGCAAATGATCTCTGACAGCGCTGTGTACGACTTAGCAGATAAGAACAAGCCAGCAACTAAAGAGCTAAAACCAGCGATCCGCCAGTTTCGTGCATCTCTAGCCAGATCTCAGTACCAATTTGATGGTCAGGATGTTTCACCAGAGCAAGTAGCGGTAACGCCTTTAGTAGGCATTGGCAAACGACGCAATCGTCTTAACCAAGGCATCAACCAACTGGTCGCTCAGGCTAAAGACGAGATCTTCATTTGTACTCCTTACTTTAACTTCCCTCCTAGCCTAGCTAAAGAAGTTAAGAAGGCGCTTAAGCGTGGTGTAAAGGTCAGCATTGTTGTTGGTGACAAAACGGCTAATGATTTCTTCATCTCTCCAGAAGAAGAGTTTAAAACGATTGGTGGCTTACCATACCTTTATGAACTGAACTTACGTCGCTTTGCTAAGGCCAATGAAGCACATATTGCAAGCCGTAATCTATCGATTCAACTTTGGCGACACGACTCTAACAGCTTCCACCTGAAAGGCATTTGGGTCGATAAGCGCTACATGCTGCTTACTGGTAATAACCTAAACCCAAGAGCTTGGAAATTAGACCTAGAGAACGGCATCTTTATCCAAGATAACTATCACCACCTAACTGATAAGTTCCAAGCTGAAGTAGATAATATTCTTCAACACACTCAGCTTATTTGTACTTATAAGCAGTTAGACAAAGTAGATAGCTACCCAGAAGAAGTTCAAAAGCTGATTCGCAAGATTACGCGAGTAAAAGCTGACAGAGTACTTAAACAAATACTCTAGTGAACGTACACAAGATATGATTTACCAACGCCTAGCAAACGCTAGGCGTTTTTGTATTAATAGGTTCTAGATTATCCACTGAGGTCACTAAGCTGTGATAAATGGAGCTTCACAGGCTCTCTATCTTCTGTCTGGGGGAAAATAACAGTTGGGGACAGAAGAGCTATAGTCGTATTCGGTAAGACAGGGCCTATCGAAAGCATACCCTTATCATAAATCGCTTCTCAGTAAGTGCTCTCAAACATAGTGAGCAACTACTAACTTAGTCAGTACTCACACATATAACAAAGGTATTCAGCTCCATTGAATACCAGCAAGAAGAGTAGGTTACACATCAGCTTTGGTGGGAAAGCATTAAGGGGTCGTGTTATTTGACCATCAGGCAAAAACTAACGTTGTACTACCGCATACACCAAGTAACAAGCCGCCAATAAGCTTGGAACTAGAACCTTCAAGACCAAACATAGTAAGTTGAAAGCTATGTATTTCTAACGCAAGTAAGCTCATAAGATTCTCGGTTTGGTGTGGGCGTACTAACCCAGAATAGTGCTTAATAATAATACCGAACCTAGTCTAGAGCCAATCAAAGCCAAGTCGTAGGTTAGGCTTCACAATAAGAAACAAAGCGGTTCTATCGAGCACACTAACGAACAAACCCTAGCTTTAAACAAGAGAGCGATTTGGATAAATAACGACGCTCCTATAGTTCAGGGATAGCTAGAACCAAATAGGGTAAGAGTTGTTAATCGAAGATCAAAAGACCATTACTGAGAAAAGACGAAAGGCGGGCACATCTAGTTCGTTAGTTCAATAATGGGCAAACCTTTAGGAGACTCTCTCTAATAAAAGGCGAATACAGAAATTCAAATGTAAAGAGAGCCCAAGCAGTTATGCTTGGCTGAGTATAAATATCTGAGCTGGGATTTCATCTGACTCGCACACAAACGGGGCTCGTTGGTAGAAGACCGAATTATCAAACCCTAGAAACGACGAAAGCCTAGTCGTAAGACTAGGCTTTCTAAAAGGTGTGATTTAGTTGGGTTGTCATCCTATCTATTCACCATTTGGTTACCGAATATAACCTGATACAACATACACATTTTTGATAGATGTAAAA
>NZ_MSCI01000003.1:309161-349347 GCF_002954585.1 Vibrio chagasii | reverse complement strand
TTTAAGATTTTGTCGACTCAATGAATACTGATTACATTCCCTATTCTTACGAATAGTGACTGTGAATTGACTGTGCCGAATCTTACGATTCGAATTGGTCACTCAGTTCATTGAAATCAAGTTGAAACCGAAGTTTCACATTTGCCTTTGCTTTAAAAAGCGAAAACAAACTTGGTGATATTCATCAACGAGTGCCCACACAGATTGATAGGTTTAAATTGTTAAAGAGCTTCTCTTCGTTATGACTTACATCACTTCGGAAGAGGCGGCTATTCTAGCGACTTAATCTTCAGTGTCAAACACTTTTGAAAATTAATTTCTACTTTCTAAAAGTAGAAGCGAATAATCGCTTGAAGCTAGTTGCCTAACCAACATTCTTTGCTGAAGCCTTATGGCGTCTGCCGTGTTAGTGAGGCGGCATTATAGAGATGTCGCTCACATTGACAAGTGTTTATTTAAAAAAAATGCAAAAACAAGGCTTACATGATGGATAAACCACCAAGCCCCTATTTATGCAAGTTTAACTACAAAGTACCTACAAACTAATCACAGAGTTATCCACAGGGGGTGTTTTTTTACCCCCAGAAAAGCAAAAAAGCTGCCCTAAAGCAGCTTTTTAATCAGCAATACTCCTAAATACCAGAGCCATCTTGTTCGCCATCGTCTTCATGAAGCCCACATTCTCGCTTTAACCCGTTAAAGCGGGTTTCTTCTTCTGTCATACCTGGCTCCCACTTCTTAGTTGTATGTGTATCTCCAACTGAAAGGTAACCCTGCTCTCGAAGCGGGTGGTAACTTAAACCGTGCTCTTCTAAGTAGTAGTGAACATCTTTATTGGTCCAATCGATTATAGGTAAGAACTTAAACACACCATTTTGGATAGATAAGATTGCCAAGTTTGCACGTGATTGGGACTGCTCTCTTCTCAACCCGGAGAACCAAGTACCAGCCTCAAGTTCATCTAACGCCCTTCTCATCGGTTCGACTTTATTTAGCTTGTTGTACTTTTCGATACCCTCTAATCCTTGTTCCCACAGTTTCCCATATTGCGCTTCTTGCCAATTAGGGCTTTGCTGAGCACGAAATACTTGTAGGTTTAAGGTGAGCTTCTGGCTTAACTCATCTATAAAACGATAGGTTTCTGGAAATAGGTACCCGGTATCGGTAAGAATAACCGGAATATCCGGCTTTGCCTGAGTGACTAAGTGCAGCATGAGTGCTGCTTGGATTCCAAAACTTGAAGACACAACATGTGTTCCTTCTAAGTTTTCTAGTGCCCATTTCACTCTTTCTAAAGCAGTTAGCTGTTCTAACTCTGCGTTAATCTGTCCAAGACGAAGTACCTGCTCCGTCTTGGTCAGTGCGAGCAGTTCTGCTAACTTCAATTTTGAAGCGACAGAATTATGCATGCAGATCCCTCTTTGAAATGATCACCTCTTGGATGATGCCAGCTCGGATTGTGAAATCACCGAACCCTTCGTTCTCTTCTCGTTCTGCAGCCCAACGGCCCACCAGCGAATCAATCTCTTCTAAGATTTGAGCTGATGTGATGTTCTCTTTATACATCTTAGGAATACGAGTGCCGGCTTTGTTGCCACCTAAATGCATATTGTAACGACCTGGTGCTTTGCCTACTAAACCAAGTTCAGCCAACATTGCACGGCCACAGCCATTTGGACACCCTGTTACACGAAGGATGATGTTATCGTCTTCTGGCAAACCATGTTTCTTAAGGATACCTTCAACATCGGTAACAAACTCAGGAAGAAAACGTTCGGCCTCTGCCATCGCTAGCGGACACGTAGGAAATGCCACACACGCCATCGAGTTTTTACGCTGTTCACTTACCGCGTCATCCATCAGGCCATATTGACGAGCTAGCTTCTCAATTTTTGCCTTCTGGCTCTTAGGGACACCAGCAACAATTAAGTTTTGGTTTGCAGTCATACGGAAATCGCCTTTGTGGATCTTAGCAATTTCTGCAACACCGGTTTTCAATGCTTTATCAGGGAAATCAAGCAAGCGACCATTTTCAATAAAAAGCGCTAAGTGGTGCTTACCATCAATGCCTTCAACCCAGCCGATACGGTCACCACGTTCTGTGAATTCATAAGGGCGACTTTCCGAGAACTTAACACCCGCACGCTTTTCAACTTCCGCTTTGAACACATCAATACCTACACGGTCTAGTGTGTACTTAGTTTTTGCATTTTTACGGTTTGAGCGGTTACCCCAGTCACGCTGTGTGGTAACAACCGCTGCCGCAACATCTAACGTATTTTCTAGTGGTACAAAACCAAAGTCGTCAGCTTTACGAGCATAAGTAGAGGTATCACCGTGCGTCATTGCTAAGCCACCACCGACTAACACGTTAAAGCCCACGAGCTTTCCATCTTCAGCAATAGCGACAAAGTTAAGATCATTAGCGTGAACGTCGACATCATTTTGTGGTGGGATCACGACCGTTGTCTTGAATTTACGCGGTAGATAGTTATTACCTAAGATTGGCTCATCATCGGTTGTTTCTAATTTCTCGCCATCAAGCCAAATCTCAGCATAAGCACGAGTTTTAGGAAGTAGGTGTTCACTGATTTTCTTCGCCCACTCATAGGCTTCTTGGTGAAGTTCAGATTCTACTGGGTTTGTCGTACACAAAACGTTTCGGTTTACGTCACCCGCTGTAGCAATTGAATCAATACCAATGCTATTTAGCGTTTGGTGCATCAGCTTGATATTTGGCTTTAACACACCGTGAAACTGAAACGTTTGACGAGTCGTTAAACGGATTGAACCATAAGACGTACTTTCATCGGCAAACTTATCAATCGCTAACCATTGCTTAGGAGTAATGATGCCACCAGGCATACGCGCACGGAGCATGACATTATGCAGAGGCTCTAGCTTTTGCTTAGCACGTTCGTTACGAATGTCACGGTCGTCTTGTTGGTACATGCCGTGGAAACGAATCAGTTGGAAGTTATCTGCTGTAAAGCCGCCAGTGATACGATCTTGTAAGTCTTGCTCAATCGTACCGCGCAGGTTATTACTCTCACGCTTTAGACGTTCATTGTCAGCCAATGGGCCAAGTACTTGGCCTAGCACTTCTTGCTCTATTACTTGCTTGCTCATTAGTACACATCCCTTTGGTAACGTTTCGCTTTACGTAAATCATTAATAAATTGCTCAGCCTGTTCGCGGCTTTGATTGCCCTGCTGTTCAGCAATCGTAACTAGTGCTTCATGCACGTCTTTCGCCATTCGAGTCGCATCGCCACACACATAAAAGTACGCGCCTTCTTGTAGCCATTGCCATACTTGATCCGCCTGCTCGATTAAGCGGTCTTGAACATACACTTTCTCTTTTTGGTCGCGACTAAAAGCAACATCTAGCTTGGTTAGCGCTCCAGATTTGAGGTACTTCTGCCATTCAACTTGGTATAGGAAGTCTTGAGTAAAGGTACGGTCGCCAAAGAACAACCAGCTCTTGCCTTGAGCGTCATTGTGTTCACGCTCTTGAACAAAACTGCGGAATGGTGCGATACCGGTACCTGGGCCGACCATAATGATTGGAGTATTGTCGTCTTGTGGTAGCTTAAAGTTATTGTTGTTCTCTACGAACACCTTCACTTCACCACCTTCCTCTAAACGCTGAGCTAGGAAACTTGATGCTCCACCTAAACGAGACTCTTCACCTTTTTGGTATTCCACCAAGCCAACTGTTAGGTGAACTTCTTCATCTACTTCAGCTTGGCTCGATGCGATTGAGTAAAGGCGAGGTGTAAGCTTACGTAACAGACCTAAAAGCTCATCAGCCGATAGTTTGGTTTTCTTCTCAGCTAATACATCAACAATTTGCGTGTTGCTCGCGTATTCACGAAGCTTGTCTTTATCTTCCACCAGCTTTAACAGTTTCTTGCTACCAGATAGCTCAGCAAACTTAGTCACAAGTTGAGGGTTTGAAGCCGTGATCTCGAACTTACTCACTAAAGCACTATGAATAGAGAGGTTTTCACCATCCACATCTACGCTCTCGATACCAGAGAGCCCAACTTTAGCAAGAATCTGATTCGCTAATTCTGAACTGTTTTCATACCACACACCCAGTGCGTCACCCGGTTGATAAGTAATACCGGACTCATCCAGATCAATCTCAATATGACGAACATCTTTACCCGAATCACGACCTGTGATCTTTTGACTTGTTAGCAATGTTGCGGTGTATGGGTTTTGCTTGGTGTACTGCGAATGACCAGAAGCGGCTTGACCTACTGGTAATTGAACTACCTCAGCTTCAGCGCCCGTCGACAGTGTTTCTTGTACTTGTGATAGAGCTTTAGCACGCCACTCGGTTGCTGCCGATTCGTAGTCCACGTCACAGTCAAGACGGTCAACAAATGATTTAGCACCAAGCTTAGCTAGGAAGTTATCGAAGTCTTTCGCTGTTTGGCAGAAAAACTCGTAGCTTGAGTCACCCAGACCAATCACACCATATTGTAAGTTTGATAGCTTTGGCGCTTTCTTTGATTGTAGGAATTCGTGCAGCTCAATCGCGTTATCTGGCGCTTCACCCTCACCATTAGTTGAAGCCACGAAAATGACGTGCGTCTCTTTAGCTAGGTTCTTGCCTTTGTAATCACTGGCATCGAAAAGCTCGACGGCGATACCTAGGGCTTTTGCTTCTGCTTCTAGTGATTCAGCGACACCTTTGGCATTACCGGTTTGAGAAGCAAAGATAATGCTGAGCTTGCCAGCAGGTTTTGCAGCAACCGCCGCAGCTGCTTGAGTAATAGGTGCGGCTGCGCCCACAGGTTGAGCCTGGCTCACACCCCATAGGTAACCACTGACCCATGCCAGTTGCTGAGAAGATAATTCGGAAACAGTTTGTTGAAGATGACCCAGTTGTTGGTCATTAAGCGGTGCAGCTAATCCAGGTAGCTCGTTCGCCCCAGACTGTGCATTATTATTTTGTGAAGACTCTTTCTTATTTAAAGACATGGTCACGACATCCCTAATCATTGCGTGACGATAGATTAACCACTCCTTTTAATAACAAGAAAGAATAGAAAAGTATGTTTTATAACTTTTTGGAAGTAAAAAGCGATTGAATAGGTAAATGGGCTACTGGTTTTCAATACGAACTTGTTGAAAACCGACCGCCATTGCCGACTTAGATGCTAGGTCTAAATCCGCGTAATGGCACTCTTCACCATGGACATCTGTAAGCAGAACAAAGCCGCCACCCATATGGCGAAACTCCACAACCCAAGCCCCTTCTTGTATTGAGGGCTCTATGATGGCTTCAACTAACAAATTTTCTCGATATAAATTGCGTAATTCATTGAGTGTCATATTCCATCCCTTGTTCTAACCCAACAATATAGACCTTATAAGAATAGACGTTAATCAGCTTCCTGTATAAGGATGGTCGAAAGTGATGAATGTGCTAACTAATTCCAGAACGATATATACCCAAGTAACCTCAAGATGCTGGGTATAACCAACAGATATAAAAAACGCCGCTTAATAAAGCGGCGTTCTTAAAATTAGTTTTAGATGTTCTTTAGGTGAGCTTAGAATCGCACTTCTGCGCCAGCAAACCAACCATCTACCATGACAAAGTTTTTACCTAACTCAGAATCAAAGAACTCATCTGAATCTAAGTCGATAACACGATAACCACCGCGCAGAGCGATTTCAGACTCTGATACTGGGATTCGGTACTGAACACCCGCCATCAAATCTGTGCTCTTAATACCGCTGCTATCACCGAATTCCATGGTACCAATGATATCGAAGTTGGTGTCAGGAACGTTGATCTCTGCGTTACCGTAGAAGCTCCACGTAAATTCATCGAAGCTTGCTTGAGTTCCTTTTTGAGGTTCAATGTAATTCGAGTTTGAGTACTGAGTAAACGTCAGACCCGCATCGAAGTTCATCAACTTGTGCTCTAGCAAGGTGTAGTAGAATGTGTAGTCGTACTTATCAAAAGCCAATGCATCCGTATCAATAGACGTATAACGGAAGCTAGCATTTGGCAGCATTGGGGCATTATGCTCAAATGCGAAATACACAGAAGGAGAGTTAGAGTCTTCGTCTTGTCTCACTTCATTTAGCTTGGTACTTCCCCACCACATATCGGCACCGACTTTAGCCGTGTAAGAAAACTCTTCCTCAGCAGATACCGCTGAACTTAAAGATAGCATTCCCACTAAAGCAATTAATGGCATTTTATTCATTTGAGATAGCTCCAATTCCATATCGTTGTGCTAAGTGTATGCACATTCATAGATTATTGGAGAAAATTCTACCACACATCTTAAAGACTAAAACGATAAACCGACGGCAAGCCGATATTTGACGGTGTCATGACTTTAGTAGCGTCTCTGACTCGAGCTATGTACAAAGTTTTTGAAAAACCACACACCGATTGCAATCACAATCAACCAAGGCAGTAATTTGAACACCACGCTCATCATACCAAGCAGCAACATTACGGCTAATGCAACTCCTGTTGCCGCTAATACCGTCATAAAGGTAATGCCTGTCACAAGAAGCGTAGCAACGAAAATAAGAACAAAGATTAATTCAAACATAATGGTCTCCCTAATGAGTTAATGACCTATCTTTCCTAATCCCTAACATTGCAGCTTCTGTACCAAGTCGCCAGAACCAATAAAACCCTTATTTATCAAGAAAATAAAAAACCACACATTCTCATGCGTGGCTTTTTAAGCAAATTAGAGTGGTAAATTTAGCCTTTAATGGCGAATTTAACCTATACGTTCAGCTCTTTAGGAATCTTAGCCAATGCTGTCTGCATGACTTCGATGCCAGCGCCTTTCTTATGCGCATTTTCGCTGATGTAACGACGCCATTGTCTTGCACCCGGCATGCTTTGGAACAGGCCAAGCATATGACGAGAAATGTGTCCTAGGCTTGCACCCTTTGAAAGCTCACGTTCGATGTACGGGTACATCTCTTCGACAACTTGCGAGCGTTTCTTGATTGGCGTATCTAAGCCGAAGATCTGTTGGTCCACTTCCGCCAGAATAAATGGGCTATGGTAAGCTTCACGACCGATCATCACGCCATCCAGGTGCTGAAGATGCTCTTTTGTCTGCTCTAATGTGGTGATGCCGCCGTTTACTGCGATCACTAGATCTGAGAAGTCTTTCTTGATCTGGTAAGCACGATCATAATCCAGAGGTGGGATCTCACGGTTCTCTTTCGGGCTAAGACCACTCAACCACGCTTTACGTGCGTGAATAGTAAATTGTTCACAGCCGCCCTTTTCAGAAACCGTTGAGATGAACTTCGTCAGAAACTCATAAGAGTCTTGGTCATCGATACCAATGCGAGTTTTCACAGTGATTGGAATATCAGTCACTTCTTTCATCGCTGATACACAGTCTGCTACTAGCTCTGGCTCCGCCATTAAGCACGCACCAAAGCGACCGTTTTGCACTCGGTCTGAAGGGCAACCTACGTTAAGGTTTACTTCATCATAACCACGCTCAGCCGCAAGCTTGGCACAAGCCGCAAGATCAACTGGATTTGAACCACCAAGTTGAAGAGCCAGTGGATGCTCTTGCTCACTGTATTCTAGGAAATCGCCCTTACCGTGTAAGATCGCGCCTGTTGTTACCATTTCCGTGTACAGAAGAGTCTGCTGAGAGAGCAAACGGTGAAAGTAACGACAGTGGCGGTCAGTCCAATCGAGCATGGGTGCAACGGATAAGCGGTTTGATTGGAATTTACTCATGTTACCTGGCTTGGTCATTGTTTTACCTAATAATTTTACCCATCAAATCCGCTTTGAATATTGTGGAGTTTCACACACTCCGTAATAAAGCGGTTATCGTGATCAAAAAAACAGCCAATAATACACAGGGAGCGGAAGAGTTTCAAAAAGAAAGCGAAGTGGCTAATAATCGAACCAACGCGGTTACCAGCACGTATCCGGACCAACAATTGCACTTCAAAGGCCACCAGCCACCTCAATCTAGCTTACCGGTTTTATTTCAAACCAACGACTATTGTCCTCATCATTACAACGAAACGATTTTGTTATGGTGTTTCTATTTGATTGGGTGATTTGGATGCAAATATGCAAGTCACGATTATCTCGTATTGGTGTACGTTCACTTTCTCCATGCTGATTCAGCACTCTAAAATGCTGCGTCTTACGATATTTGTCTAAGCTGCTTAGTGATATTTGAGTCTCGCAGTACACTGATACTGTATGTTTACTAAGTCTTTTGGCAACTGAGATACTCTCCGCTTTTTGCAAACACATCTTAGATGATGCTTTTTGCGGACTAAATTGAGACTGCATCCGAGTTTTTCGTTTACCAATACTTCGAAAACTTCCAGGTCGAATCAATTTATATCTTCGGTAGAAATTAAATTTGTTAAGCTGCTTGGTGATCTTTAATTTGAGAACTTCTTTGACTACATCACGCCCACCATAAAGTAAGCAGATCAATATAAGTAGACTCAAAGTCAAATGTCCATCCTGTTTCATCAAATGAATATTGAACATTAACACGACTGACATAGCGAGCATGCTGCTTAAAGCAATGGTTATCAGGTGGTTTACGGATGCACGGCGCTGAGCACATAAGTGTTCATGCCGATAAGCCGGCCAACTAGAGGCAAACTCTTCGATTTCATCACGATACCCCGTTCCACTATATGCTTTCTTTCTATGTTCGTATGGACGCCAGCCTGCAATATGGTTGCGTTCAAACAAAAGTCGAGACAAACAGCTCAACACAGATTGCGATGACGACTCTGCATGATTGTCTCTCAACCTTTCATAGAGTTTTAACAGCTCTTGGCATGCGATGACCAATAAGCGTTGATGTAATGAGCGCGCCGATGGGCAACGCTCAAACAAAAGAGCAAACTTATAATTTACCCTCTCCACCTGCCAACACAAAGATGGCACGCCAGGGTATCCAGACTCACAACAAACCGAAAGACAACGTGCACGTATCGCAGTATGGAACGACGTTAACCATTCCACTAGTCTACTTTCAGTTGTAGGACACCAGTGACCCATTTCCAGAGAGATGAACTCCAGTCGAGCTTCTTCAGTTAATAGACTATCAGTGTTGTGATAGAGGAATATTGAACGGTACAGATCATCAGTTGCCTCCTCACTGAAATCTGCAACTGAATAACGTTGGCTATCCATATAGATCTTGATATCTATGGTTCCAACCTCACCACCTCGTAGCATCTGGGACACCATTATAGCGTTGCTCGCTCTCCATTCTATATTCATGATGACAACTCCTACTCTGAGGTTAAGACAAACCGAGTAATCGAGTAGTACAGAAGAAATAGATTAGTAGCCCACCAATATCAACGATGGTGGTTATCGCTGGACTAGCGACAACGGCAGGGTCAAGGTTGAGTCGTTTAGTCATCATAGGTAGCATAGCGCCAATAACGGTAGAAGAGACTATTTGGAAGAAGAGTGCTAGGCCAATTGCACAGCCCAACATGGTTAATGTCAGATTCGCCGGCAACTCAACGCCATAAGACAGTAAGCTCACTTTACCTAAGGTAATAACAGCCAGTGCACCACCAATAACAATGGCAATGCGTGTTTCCTTCCACAACACGGACAGCCAGTCACGCAGCTTGATGCTTCCTAACGCCAGAGAGCGCACCATCACAGTCGCAGACTGCGTACCAGCATTACCGCCAGAGTCCGCTATCATTGGCATGTACAAGGCCAAAACCGTAAACGCTTCAATTGCATCTTCATAACTATGGATCACCATACCGGATAGCAAACCCAATATAGCTAGGCCTATTACCCAGACAATACGCTTACTCACATGATCCATAACAGACAAGTTCATATAGTCGCCGACATGACCATCTTGCTGAATACCCATCAATCGTTCCATGTCTTCAGTTTGCTCTTCGGTAACGATATCTATCGCCGATTTAGCCGATAGCAAACCGACGGGAAGTCCCTGACTATTTAAGATTGGAACAACGTCAAAACGACTTTGTTTGAGTAGCGCCACCGCATGTTCTTGTGATGCGCTAAAATGACAGCTAATGGCATGATGTACAATCTCAGACAGTTTTAAATCAGGTTGAGACTTAAACAACATATCCAGTTTGATTAGGCCAACAAACCGTCCCATATCATCGACGATAGTAAGACAGGCAAACTCAACATACAGACTGTTCAATGCTTTTTTCGCCTGCTCTACGGACATATCATGATAGAGCACTGTCATTGCTGCGGAATTAACAGCATGGATAACTGGATGCCTTGCTTGAAGAAACAGCTCTACATCTTGCTGATAGTCGAACCCCTCAAGTGAACAAAGACGTTGAAGCGACTCTGCCGATAACTGAGGAGTAAAACAAAGCGCTTGCTGAATGTATTCAGCGTTAAAATGTTGGTTGAGCTTTTGTATCTCACGCATTTCAATCCAATGATTAAAAAGAGTGAAATCTACCTGAGTCGCACCAGACTCGAAGCTAACGGTTTGATGATGGTTGTATTCGTTTACTGTGTTAATAACGGTCATGATAACGCACCTTTTTATTAGATATGACGATCCCTTGCCCTATTCGAGCAATAGAAAAAATTTCATTTTCAGGTGGTTACTAACAAGATAACGTTTGAGTTTCAGAGAAAGAAACCCACGTCATTAATAAGAGGGAGAGAAGAATTGAAGGGGGAAACAGTGTTTAGTCCATATTACTCCAATAGGATTCTCGCTCTTGAGCTAGTAATCCACCTTCGACTGTCGTTTTCCATAATATTTCTCCTGTAAAAACATGGGCGCATAGTAGGTATCTGACGCCTCATAGTCAACAATATCAATATACAACTTAGCAACTATGATGTTGCAAAATATTTCTCTCAATAACTTGAGATTTAAATTTGCTTAGTTGTAAGCTACGTTGAATGCGTTCATATAAAATAGTCTTATATGACCTATCAATGCGTATTCAAATAAAAAGCCCACCAAAACATGGTGTCTCGAGCTATTTGAGCACTCCCAATATGCAAACATTATTTATAAATCATTCACCAGATCTCTAATTCAGCTTTACTAATCAGTTATGCCTTGAGTCACAATGTCATTTTGAGTTACCTTGTCTTATTCAAAGTCGTGGGTCACAATACGCTCTGTACCTGACTTTAATAGAAATCAATGGCTCCTTAGCCGAAATAACCTGAAAATAGGGTTTGTTTAAGGATGTCCGATTGAATGGTGAAGAATTTGGACCACACATTAATAGAGCAAGTTGAAGGGATATGCGCATCGCGTGGCGTTAGATTAACGCCTCAAAGAAAGCGAGTGTTTGAGCTCATCCTCTCTAATAAGAAAGCTTCTAGTGCTTATGAATTATTAGAGCAATTGAAAGTCAGTGAGCCGCAAGCCAAGCCACCTACTGTATATCGCGCTTTGGACTTCTTGTTGGAGCAAGGTTTCATTCACAGAGTTGAGTCAACCAATAGCTTTATATGCTGCTGTTCTTGTAATGCCAACAAACATTTCTCCCAACTACTGATCTGCGATAAATGTGGCACAGTGGTAGAACTACAAGACGATTCCCTTGTGACTCTGCTCGCGAGTAACGCTGAGAAGCATGGCTTTCAATTGACCAACCACGTCATTGAATCGCATGGCATTTGCCAGTCTTGCTCCTCCGATATGAAAGAATAAGATTATAGAAGAACATTATGCGCGCTGAATTTGTAAACCCGTTTTTAGCTTCTTTGATGAACGTTCTAAAAACGATGGCTTCTCTAGAATTGAAGCCACAAAAACCAAGAGTTAAGAAAGATGAAATCGCTCGTGGTGATGTCTCTGGTTTAATCGGTATGGTTGGTCCACAATCTCGTGGTTCAATGTCGATTACCTTTGATGAAGGTCTGGCTCTGGAAATCATGGAAAACATGCTTGGTGAGCGACCAAACGGTTTGAACGAAGAAGTAACCGACATGGTTGGTGAGATCACCAACATGGTAACTGGTGGTGCAAAACGTATTCTTGCGGAAAGCGGCTTCGACTTCGACATGGCAACACCGATTGTGGTTTCTGGTAAAGGCCACACTATTCGTCACAAATGCGAAGGCGCAATCATCATCATGCCTTTCTCATCTCAGTGGGGTAATGCCTTCATCGAGATCTGTTTCGAATAGAAATAGTTACAGCAAAATATTTAGAAGGCTGGCGTCGATACGTCAGCCTTTTTTATTACCTGCAATTCAACCATTGCTTACCCTACAGATACAAAAACGCCAACCCTAAGGTTGGCGTTTACTTTTGTGCTATCAACTCAATTAAGCTTTAAGCGCTTTGAATGCGTTGATTAGACCGTTCGTTGAGCTATCGTGAGATGTCACTGCTGCGTCATCAGCAAGCTCTGGAAGAATTTGGTTCGCTAATTGCTTACCAAGTTCTACACCCCACTGGTCGAAGCTGAAGATGTTCCAGATAACACCTTGAACAAAGATCTTGTGCTCGTACATCGCGATCAGGTTACCCAGAGAACGAGGCGTAATTTGCTTAACAAGAATAGAGTTCGTTGGGCGGTTACCTTCAAACACTTTGAAAGGTACTAGTTCAGCCACTTCTTCTGCAGTTTTGCCAGCCGCTAGGAATTCAGCTTCCACAGTTTCTTTTGTCTTACCGAATGCTAGTGCTTCAGTTTGAGCAAAGAAGTTAGACATTAGCTTCTGGTGGTGATCAGATGCTGGGTTATGGCTGATTGCAGGAGCAATAAAGTCTGATGGGATCAGCTTAGTGCCTTGGTGAATCAGTTGGTAGAACGCGTGCTGGCCGTTTGTACCTGGTTCACCCCAGATGATAGGACCTGTTTGGTACTCTACTGGGTTACCTTCACGGTCTACAAACTTACCGTTTGATTCCATGTTGCCTTGCTGGAAGTAAGCCGCAAAACGGTGCATGTACTGGTCGTAAGGTAGAATCGCTTCTGACTCAGCGCCGTGGAAGTTGTTGTACCAAATGCCGATAAGCGCAAGGATTACTGGAATGTTGCTTTCAAACTCAGTTGAAGCAAAGTGGTTATCCATCTCATGAGCACCTTCTAGCAGCTCAACGAAGTTATCGAAGCCTACAGAAAGAGAAATAGAAAGACCAATCGCAGACCATAGTGAGTAACGACCACCAACCCAGTCCCAGAATTCGAACATGTTATCAGTATCGATACCAAACTCAGCGACTGCAGTTGCGTTAGTCGATAGTGCAGCGAAGTGCTTAGCTACGTGCGCTTCATCACCTGCTTCAGCTAGGAACCAATCACGAGCAGAGTGTGCGTTCGTCATTGTTTCTTGAGTCGTGAATGTTTTTGATGCTACTAGGAATAGTGTTGTTTCTGGGTTTAGAGACTTAAGCGTCTCAACGATGTGCGTACCATCTACGTTAGAAACGAAGTGCATGTTTAGGCGAGTTTTGTATGGCGTTAGTGCTTCAGTCACCATGTATGGACCAAGATCCGAACCGCCGATACCGATGTTCACAACATCTGTGATCTCTTTACCTGTGTAACCTTTCCACTCACCAGAAACGATGCGGTGTGTGAACAGTTCCATTTTTGCTAGTACAGCGTTAACTGCTGGCATTACGTCTTTGCCATCAACCATTACTGGCTTGTCGCTACGGTTACGCAGTGCAGTGTGAAGAACTGAACGGCCTTCAGTCTTGTTGATTGCATCACCGCTGAACATCGCTTCAATTGCAGACTTAACTTCAGTCTCGTTTGCAAGAGCAAATAGGTGCTGCATCGTTTCTGCATCAATTAGGTTCTTAGAGTAATCGACCAAGATGTCTGAACCGAAACGAGTAGAAAAGCTCTCGAAACGTTTTGCATCTTGAGCAAAAAGCTCTTTCATATCCATATCTTGAGCAGATTCAAAATGAGCTGTTAGAGCTTTCCACGCTTGTGTTTGCGTTGGGTTGATATTTTTCAACATGGTATCTATCCCGATGTTACTGTAGGTTTTATTCTAAACGTCACCTGGGTGATGAATAGAACCCCCGATTAGGCGAAAGTTTATATTTTTCTGTGATGACCAAACCGCGTCACCACTGAAAGATTCTTTGTAATTTTTTTTCACGACGTATTATGCCGTATATGAAGAGCTGTACCTTGAGATAAATCAGGATTAGATTTCCTGAGACAGGAATCGGTACAGACTCTGGCTCTAACACAATTAAATGTGAGCGAGACCTGATAAATTCAAGTTCAAAAGATAGCCTCAAACCACTTTTTTTCCAAATACATTATAAAGGATGGCGTATGTGGATTCAGAAGACTATACACCTAAATGCACAAAAGCGTGGATTTCATCTCATTACTGATGAAATTGAACAACAGATACACGAGGTGAACTCTTTATCTGTTGGTTTATTACATCTATTTATTCAGCATACTTCTGCCAGCTTGACGCTCAATGAAAACGCCGATCCGACCGTCCGTAGTGATATGGAGTCACACTTCAATAAGTTTGTGCCCGAACGAGCACCCTATTACAAACATACTTATGAAGGTGATGATGATATGCCAGCTCACATTAAAGCATCGACACTTGGCAACAGTGTGACAATCCCTATCACCAATGGTCGTTTAGCTTTAGGAACATGGCAGGGCATTTACTTGGGAGAACACCGAGACTACGGTGGTAGCCGCACTGTGATTGCTACTATCCAAGGAGAATAGCTCATCGTAACTAAGCCTAGAGTAGCGAAATAAAAAGGGGGACACAGAAATGCGTCCCCCTTGAGTAATAGAAAATTGAGTAGATAAACCTCAACTTAGAAAGGCTGGTTTATCAGGAAACTAAAGCATCATAAGTTAGGGGGGCTGACTAACCAAGTTACTTCACGTATTCCATCGCTACACGCGAGGTAAGTTTCGTAACCAACTCGTAAGCGATAGTACCGATATGCTCTGCCACTTCCTCTGAAGGTAACTCTTTGCCCCAAAGTATCGCTTCATCACCGACTTTATCTTGAGCATCCGGCCCAAGATCGACCGTTAACATGTCCATAGATACTCGGCCTGCAATAGGCACTTTTCTGCCATTTACAAACACAGGTGTGCCGTTAGGCGCAGTTCGAGGGTAGCCGTCACCGTAACCAATCGCGATAACCCCCACTTTGGTGTCACGTTCACTGGTCCAGTTCGCGCCATAACCCACACTTTCACCAGCCTTCAAATCACGCACAGCAATCAGGTGCGAGGTAAGGGTCATCACAGGCATAAAGCCAAGCTCTTGTGCTGTTTTATCAATAAACGGTGATACACCGTAAGAGATGATTCCCGGACGCACCCAATCCAGGTGGCTATTAGGCCAAGCAAGTAAACCCGCTGAGTTCGCAAGCGAACGCTCACCCTCACAGCCTTCTGTTAGAGATAAAAATAATTCTGTTTGCTGCTCGGTCGTTGTTTTATCTAACTCATCAGCACAGCCAAAATGGCTCATATAGCGTAAAGGTTTAGCCACATTTGGGCATTGATGCAGGCGCTCAACGAAATCGTGATATTGCTCAGAACGAACACCCAAACGGTGCATACCACTATCGACTTTTAACCATACCACAACCGGTGATTCTAGAACTGAATTTTCCAGAGCACTAAGCTGTTCTTCACAATGCACCACCGTTTGAATGTTATTAGTGACCAGAATCGGTAAATCGCCGGAAGAATAAAAACCCTCAAGCAATAGAATAGGCTGAACAATGCCACCAGCTCGCAGCTGCAGTGCTTCCTCAATACGGGCTACACCAAACGCATCTGAGCTTTTAGAATGCTTAGCAATGTGCAGTAAGCCGTGACCATAGCCATTGGCTTTGACAACAGACATCACTTTGCACTGCGGGGCTTTCGACTTTATCTGGTTCAGGTTGTGCTCAAGCGCATTTAAATCAATGCTCGCGGTCGCCGCTTTCATATACGTCATTAGCGATTACTCGTCATCAAATGCAGGACCTGCATAGTTATCGAAACGGGAGTGTTGCCCTTGGAATGTCAGACGGACCGAACCGATCGGGCCGTTACGTTGCTTACCGATAATGATCTCAGCGATCCCCTTCAGTGAGCTGTCTGGGTTATACACTTCATCACGGTAGATAAACATGATTAAGTCGGCATCTTGCTCAATCGAGCCCGATTCACGCAAGTCCGAGTTAACAGGGCGTTTATCGGCACGTTGCTCTAGGGAACGGTTAAGCTGAGAAAGTGCCACAACTGGAACGTTCAACTCTTTCGCTAGCGCTTTAAGGGAACGTGAAATCTCGGCGATTTCAAGAGTACGATTATCAGATAGTGAAGGTACACGCATCAGTTGAAGGTAGTCGATCATGATCATTGAAAGGCCATCATGCTCACGAGCAATACGACGCGCACGAGAACGTACTTCGGTTGGCGTTAGGCCTGAGCTGTCATCAATGTACATGTTCTTCTTATCCATGAGGATACCCATGGTCGAAGAGATACGAGCCCAGTCTTCGTCATCAAGTTGACCGGTACGAATTTTGGTTTGGTCCACGCGAGACAGAGATGCAAGCATACGCATCATCAGCTGTTCGCCCGGCATCTCTAGCGAGAAGATAAGCACTGGCTTGTCTTGTTTCATCGCCGCGTTTTCACACAAGTTCATCGCAAATGTGGTTTTACCCATCGATGGACGTGCCGCCACAATGATTAAATCAGAGCCTTGTAGACCTGCCGTTTTCTTATTGAGGTCATTAAAGCCGGTATCGACACCTGTCACACCGTCTTGCGGAGTTTTGTATAGGATTTCGATACGCTCTAGCGTCTTCTCAAGAATACTATCTACGTTTTGCGGGCCTTCGTTTTCACTCGCGCGACCTTCAGCAATCGCGAATACTTTACTTTCAGCAAGGTCGAGCAGGTCTTCTGATGTACGACCTTGTGGATCGTAACCAGAATCAGCAATCTCATTCGCCACACCAATCAGGCTACGAACTAATGCACGCTGAGCTACGATATCCGCATAAGCGTTAATGTTAGCCGCACTTGGCGTGTTCTTAGCTAGGTCAGCAAGGTAGGCAAAGCCACCCACTTCTTCAAGTTGCTCACGCAGCTCTAAGTGTTCTGAGAGTGTAATAAGATCCAGAGGAGAGCTTTCTTCAAGGATATCTTTTACCGCTTCAAAGATCAGACGGTGAGGACGGCTATAAAAGTCTTTGGCCACAACCTTTTCAGCAACCGTATCCCAGCGTTCGTTATCTAATAACAAACCGCCAATAACAGATTGCTCAGCTTCTAATGAATGTGGCGGGACCTTAATGGCGTCCACCTGATCTTTGGCTGATTTCTGACTTTTGGTATCCACTATGACTACACTCAATAACTAATAATGATCGTTCATTATACCCAAGAACACTCATTTGTAATGCGTTCCTATGAGTTTGTTTTATTATGTAGGAAGAATTTACTTATTGCTGACGAAATTAACCAAGGCTAGCATTACGATCTCGCCATTCGTTCACTGTATAACTGAGGTATGCGTGTCCAAACTATTGGCTCTGAGCACTGGTATTCTATGTACTGGTCTCCTGAGCGCTCCGATGGCTTTAGCTGCTGATGCTAAAACCGATGTTGATGCAATCCTCGACTCGATAGTAGTACCAGAACCTACTGCTGAGCCGATCGTCGTTGCACCAGCACCAGAAGACAAAGATATGGATATCGCCCCAAGTGGTACGAGTGACACCGAGCTGCCAAGCCCACTAAAAACTGAAGTTGAGTTTGGATATCAGTCGCATACTGGTAATTCCGATTCACGCTCTCTAAACGCACGCCTAAACGGTGAATACACGGCTGGCCGCCACAGAACCAGTGGCGAATGGAAATACTACAACCTCTATAAAGATGGCGAAGAAGATAAAAGGCAATCGACTTACACGGCTCAGAGTGACTACAAGTTAAGCCCTAAAACCTATCTTTACGGCAGTTTCAAAGGTGTCGATTCACGCTACAGTGCTTATTTTAAGGACTACACCGTTTCGAGCGGTCTGGGTTACCAGTTTTCAAATACCGAAGAGTTTGTATTGGAAGTCGAAGTGGGCCCGGGTTTCCGTTACCAAAAGCCAAACCTCGATGAGCTCGACGATGATGACATCATCTTTCCAGAGATCGTTGAAGAAGCGATTTTCCGTAGCAACGTGAAAACGTCATGGCAAGTTTTACCAAACTTACAACTCAAAGCCGATATAACATTGGTGTCTGGCCACAGTAACTTGAATTTTGATACCGATTTAGAAGTAATCAATAATATTACTGACAACATAGCACTGAAAATTGCTCATTCTCGTCAATACCACGACAAGGTTCCGGAAGGATTAAGCCAAGAGGACTCTGTCATGTCCATCAGCCTATTATTCACATTCTAACACTCTCAACAAAATAGCTTGAGGCAGGGGTTGTCAAAAACTTTTGCCAATAATGGCTCTTTAACAACTATGATTCGCAACATTCAATATCTTGGCTAATTATCTTAAGTCAGGAAAGTCAGGCATAAAAAAACACCAGCCGAAGCTGGTGTTTAAAACTTTCATAAAGAAAGAATTCGTCTTGGTACTGAAATTACTCAGCTGCAACGATAGCGATTTTCGCAGTAGCAAAAACTTCAGAGTGAAGTTGGATGCTTACTTCGAATTCGCCGATGTTACGTAGAGCGCCTTCAGGTAGGCGTACTTCGCTCTTAGCTACTTCAACACCTGCCGCTGTGATAGCGTCAGCGATGTCACGAGTACCGATAGAACCGAATAGTTTACCTTCGTCACCAGCTTTAGAAGCGATAGAAACGCCTTCTAGAGCGTTAACTTTCTCTGCACGAGCTTCAGCAGCAGCTAGTTGCTCAGCAACTTTAGCTTCTAGTTCAGCACGACGAGTTTCGAACATCTCAACGTTACCTTTAGTTGCCATAACTGCTTTACCCTGTGGGATAAGGAAGTTACGAGCGTAACCAGATTTAACGTTTACTTGGTCGCCAAGGCCACCTAGGTTACCGATCTTATCAAGTAGAATAACTTGCATTATCTTAGTCCTCTTAAACTATTATTAACTATTACCGATTACTGATGCTTGTCAGTGTACGGTAGTAGAGCTAGGTAACGAGAACGCTTGATAGCGCGAGCTAGTTGACGCTGGTACTTAGCGCTTGTACCAGTGATACGGCTAGGAACGATTTTACCAGCTTCAGTGATGTAGTTTTTAAGAGTTGCTACGTCTTTGTAGTCAATCTCTTGTACGCCTTCTGCAGTGAAACGGCAGAATTTACGACGACGGAAGAAACGAGCCATGGGCTATCTCCTGATCTTAAATTTAATAATGCAGTCTTTCAAAACTTAGGAAGTGGTGAAAAACTTAAAACAAGTTGAGAATTTTTTAAGGCATTAAGCCAAAAAAGAATTACTCAGCAGCTGCTTCTGGTTTAGCTTCTGTACGCTCTTCGCGACGAGGAGCACGCTCTGCACGCTCTTCTTTTTGCTTAAGCATAATAGATTGCTCAGTCACAGCGCCTTTAGTGCGCATGATCATGTTACGTAGAACTGCATCGTTGAAACGGAAAGCAGTTTCTAGCTCGTCAATCACTTCTTGACCAGCTTCAACGTTCATAAGAACGTAGTGAGCTTTGTGAAGCTTGTTGATTGGGTAAGCCATTTGACGACGACCCCAGTCTTCTAGACGGTGGATAGTACCGCCAGCTTCAGTGATAGAACCAGTGTAACGCTCGATCATGCCAGCAACTTGCTCGCTTTGATCAGGGTGAACCATGAATACGATTTCGTAATGACGCATTTGGTTGCTCCTTACGGATTATTAGCTTCCACGAATGGCTCGGTCGTCCAGAGGAAGCAAGGAACTAAAGATAAATGACCGAGTTTTAAGGACGGCAAATATTATAGAAAGAACCCTGTATTGGCAAGTGGTATTTGGCGAATAATGAAACAGTTTTTCTTTCGCCATTTAGGGGCTGTTAATCTTTCGAGCTGGCTTTTGCTGCTCTTTGTGGGAAATTTACACAAGACAGAGGCTTTGACGTGTAGCTAGCCTACATAAAAAGCCGATAACGCAGTAGAAATGAACCACAAAGGCTGCCCGAAGGGTACGAGCTAGGCGCCCCCGCAAAGATCATTTTGTGCTTTGTTGAAGAATATTTGCTTAGAATGACTAGGCTGCATACTCTTCGCCGCGCCTAAAACGATTTTATCTCGAACAAAATTCAACCACGAAAGAGCAACAGCCCCTTGCCATCCAACAAACCAATAAGCCCGTCTATAACCACAAAAGAGAAACGCCCACCAGAAAGTGGTGAGCGTTAATAAATTCATAGGCTTAAGCCGGTGTCTCTTTAAAGGTTACTGAGCTAGACGCTGACGTACCGCTTCAAACAGACAAATACCAGAAGCCACAGACACGTTCAGGCTTGATACACTACCTGCCATCGGGATCTTGATTAGGTCATCACA
Source organism: Vibrio chagasii (assembly GCF_002954585.1). Lineage (GTDB taxonomy): Bacteria > Pseudomonadota > Gammaproteobacteria > Enterobacterales > Vibrionaceae > Vibrio > Vibrio chagasii_A. The sequence goes on along the minus strand of NZ_MSCI01000003.1, from coordinate 328,835 downwards.
GGTTTCACGCGTTAAACGACGCATACCGTCGCCTTCTGCACCCATTACTACAGCTAGAGGGCCGGTTAGCTTCGCTTGGTAGATATCGTGCGTCGCTTCGCCTGCTGTACCGACAAACCATACACCTTGTTCTTGCAGAGCACGCATTGTACGAGCTAGGTTGGTTACACGTACTAGAGGAACCGTTTCAGCAGCACCACATGCAACTTTACTTACCGTTGCCGTTAACGGCGAAGAGCGGTCTTTAGGCACGATAACAGCAGCAACACCAGCTGCATCCGCATTACGCAGACAAGCCCCTAGGTTATGAGGGTCTGTTACGCCATCTAGAACTAGCAGCAATGGCTGTTCGTGCTGCGCTAGGATGTCGTCTAGGTGAGTTTCGTTAAGCTGCTTAGCAGGCTTCAACTTAGCGATAATGCCTTGGTGGTTTGCACCTTGTGCTTTGTCATCCAGCGGCTTACGACCCATCTGTTGAATGGATACACCAAACTGTTGCAGCTGATTCAGCAGTGGCAAAAGGCGCTCGTCTTGACGACCTTTCAGCACGTACGCTTCGATGAAACGTGCTGGATCTTTTTCTAGTACAGCTTTCACCGCGTGAATACCGTAAATAAATTCGTTACTCATTGTCTCAAATTACTCTTATTGCTCAGAGGTGAACGGCACTAACTCCAATGCGTTCAGCTCTGCGTTGTTTATTTCGAGAGCATGCGTTTCACGTCCGATACTCTCGCATTACATTCGTTGTTAACGCTTGGCGATGTCTTAAGACTTATCCGCCCTTGCCTTGCGCGTTGCTGAGCGTTTTTTCTTCGCTCGAGCTTTTGCTGCACCGGTCTTATTACGCGATTTTTTCTTTTTCTCAGAACCTTCTGAACTACCGTCAGGTCGCTTGGTTGGCTCAACTAATGGTTTAGCTGCGACACCTGGTTTGTTGCTCTTCACTGCGGCGCGTTTCTTACTTTTCGCCTTTTTCATTGCTTCAGCAGCACGCTTCTTAGCTGTTTTACCTTTGCCACGAGGCTGACGAGCAGTGTCTTCCAAATCAAAATCAATTTGGCGAGTTTCTAGGTTAACTGCAGAAACTTTAACTTTAACCGAATCACCCAAGCGGTAGATGTTGCCAGAGCTTTCACCCACCAAGCGCTGACCAACAGCATCAAATTGGTAGTAATCATTAGCTAACGCTGAAATATGTACTAAGCCATCAATGTGCAGTTCAGTTAGACGCACAAAGAAACCAAAGCCCGTTACGTTGGCAATCACACCGTCCATCACTTCACCGACGTGGTCTTGCATGTATTCACATTTCAGCCAGTCGTTCACTTCACGAGTAGCGTCATCAGCACGACGCTCAGTCATTGAACACTGCTCGCCGTAGAAGTCCATTTCATCGAAAGTGTAGTGGTAACCGCCGGTTGGTGTCCAACGTTCGCTGTTACGCCCCTCTTCTTTAGCAATAAGGTACTTAATCGCACGGTGCAATAGCAAGTCAGGGTAACGACGGATTGGCGAGGTGAAGTGAGCGTAGCGTTTTAGCGCTAGACCAAAGTGACCTACGTTATCAGCGTTGTATACCGCTTGCTTCATTGAGCGTAACAGCATGGTTTGAATTAACTCACGATCTTCACGCTCGTTAATTTGCTGCATTAGCTTTGCGTAATCCGTTGGTGAAGGAGATAAACCGCCGTCTAACGATAAACCCAACTCACTTAGGAAGTCTTTAAAGCCTGCTAAGCGCTCTTCACCTGGAGTTTCGTGAATACGGTACAGCGATGGCTCTTTCGCTTTCTCCACCAAAGATGCAGACGCAATGTTCGCCAGAATCATACACTCTTCGATGATCTTGTGTGCATCGTTGCGAACAACGGGTTCAATACGGTCAATCTTACGATCCGCATTGAAGATGAATTTAGTCTCTACCGTTTCAAACTCAATTGCACCACGCTCGTCACGAGTCTGCTTCAGTACTTTGTACATTCTGTGCAGCTCTTCTAGATGCGGCACTTCTTGTGCGTAACGCTCACGAAGTTCTTCGTTGCCATCTAGGATCGCGCCTACTTTATTGTAAGTAAGGCGAGCATGAGAGTTCATTACCGCTTCATAGTGCTTGTAGCCAGACAGTTTGCCTTTGTCTGAGATAGTCATCTCACACACCATGCACAAACGGTCTACTTGAGGGTTCAACGAACATAGGCCGTTAGAAAGCACTTCTGGCAGCATTGGAACAACTTGCGATGGGAAGTATACCGAGTTACCACGATTGATCGCTTCTTTATCTAACGCAGTATCAGGACGAACGTAGTAGCTTACATCAGCAATCGCTACCCATAAGCGCCAGCCTCCACCTTTCTTCGCTTCACAATAAACCGCATCATCGAAGTCACGTGCATCTTCACCATCGATTGTTACCAATGGCAATTTACGTAGGTCAACACGTCCTTCTTTCGCCTCTTCAGGTACATGCTCACCCAAGTTAGCAATTTGCTTATCGACGGCTTCAGGCCACTCATTTGGGATCTGGTGAGTATGAATCGCAATCTTGGTTTCCATGCCCGGAGCCATATTCTCGCCAAGCACTTCCGTTACCTTACCCATCATGTTGCGAGAGCGACCGCCACGGTCAGTAATTTCAATCACAACCACATTACCCATTCGAGCTCCGCCTTTGTGCTCGGTTGGGATAAGGATGTCATGACTGATACGTGAGTCGTCAGCAACCACATAAGAGTGACCATACTCCAAGAAGAAACGACCAACGATTGGCGTAGTGCGCTCTTCAAGTACGCGAACTAAACGACCTTCACGACGGCCTCGCTTGCTATTGTCTGTTGGCTGAGCCAACACGTAGTCACCGTGCATGATAGTTTTCATCTGATGGTGCGGCAGTAGAATATCGTCATCCTTGCCTTTACTGCCATCAGGGCGTACCCAACCATGACCGTCTTTGTGACCAATCACGTAACCTTTCACTAGCTCTAACTTTTCAGGTAGCGCGTAGCATTGGCGACGAGTGAAGACCAATTGTCCATCACGTTCCATCGCACGTAAACGACGACGTAGTCCTTCATATTGCTCTTCTCCAGCAAGACCAAGCGCTTCGAATAGGTCGTTACGGTTCATTGGAATATTCGCTTCAGTTAGAAACGATAAAATGAACTCTCGGCTTGGTACTGGGTTGTCGTAATTCTTCGACTCTCGATCGGCAAAAGGATCAACGTTAGTGGTAGCTGTCGTGTTTTCTGACATCGGTGTGTTTTTTGACATAGGCGGGCCTGCTTAAGCAAGGAAGGTATATACCCCTAGTATATCCGATGCTAGAGGTAAGCTACAGATATGCTTTAGAAAACCCGAAAATAACCTCAGATTGATACATATCTTCATTTTGTGAAACATCACTTCATAGTCACGGACTACCATCAGAATTTTGCGCAAACGATAAAACAAACGTTTGCCTCATGAATGAAATGCACTATTATCCAGACACTTTTACCAACTCCTGTTCTGAGTATTGATATGAAATTAAAACGCACCTTATTGGCTTCAGCAATGGCGAGCCTTGCGCTATTCCCATTCGCAAGTTCTGCGATGGAAAAAGCTGACCTAATGATTACCGATGCAATGGTTCTAACCATGAACCAAGACAAGACGGTATATGAGAGTGGAACAGTTGTCGTCAAAGACAATAAAATCATTGCGGTTGGCGATGCTTCACTAGAAAAGCAATACAAGGCTGAGCAAGTTCTGGACGTTGATGGCGATATCGTGATGCCAGGTCTAATCAATACTCACACCCACGTATCAATGACGGTTTTCCGTTCACTGGCTGATGATGTGCCAGATCGACTACACCGCTACATCTTCCCACTAGAGAAGAAGTTAGTATCACGCGATATGGTGCGCATTGGTGCTAGCCTAGGTAACGTTGAAATGGTCAAAGGCGGTGTGACAACTTACGCCGACATGTACTACTTCGAGGATGAAGTTGCAAAAACCGTCGATAAGATTGGTATGCGTGCCATCCTTGGTGAAACCGTTATTAAGTTCCCAGTTGCCGATGCTGCAAACGCCGAAGAAGGTATCAAGTACGCGTTGAACTTTATTGAAGAATATAAAGATCACCCACGTATTACCCCTGCATTTGCACCACATGCGCCTTACACCAACACCACAGAGATCCTGCAGAAGATTTCTAAATTGTCACTAGAGCTAGATGTACCAGTGATGATCCACCTTGCAGAATCGCACCGTGAAGTAGAGAAGATCGCCGAGCGTTCAGAAGGCTTATCGCCAGTTCAATACATGGATAGCATTGGCGCACTCAACAAAAACCTGGTTGGTGCACACATGATCTTAGTGGATGACCATGACATTGAGCTTGTTAAAAAGTCGGATATGGGTGTGGCTCATAACATGAGTGCAAACATCAAGTCGGCAAAAGGTGTATCACCTGCACTACAGATGTATGACGAGAATGTACGTATCGGTTTAGGTACTGATGGCCCAATGTCAGGCAACACTCTGAGCACTATTGATGAATTCAACCAAGTTGCGAAAGTTCATAAGCTAGTCAATAAAGATCGTGCAGCAATGCCGCCGATCAAAGTGATCGACATGGCAACAATGGGCGCAGCAAAAGCGCTACACATGGAAGATAAGATCGGCTCCCTTGAAGCCGGTAAGCTAGCAGACATCATAGTGATCGACACTAAAGCGCCAAACATGGTTCCTGTTTACAACCCGTATTCAGCACTGGTGTATTCAGCTAACTCTGGCAATGTTCGTCACACGATCGTCGATGGCAAGATCATAATGCAAGATCGCGACATGCTAACGGTAGATGAAGAGAAGATTCGTCAGGAAGCGCTCGACTTTACCAAGGTAGTTCGTGAAACCGTTATCGAATCTGGTGAAGTCGTTCAATAAGTTCGCTATCGAATAACATGACTATCTAAACGTAAAAAGCCCCGCACTAATTTGATTAGGCGGGGCTTTTTATATCTTGTAACCTGTAACAATGAGTGCAGGAATCATTACAGGTTTCTAGCTCGGTATTACCAGAATACGTCGCGTCGTTTTGCTCGCGCGATAATATTGTCTGGCATTCTCTTTTCCAGACCACTTCGCAATACAGTAATGCGCTTGTGTTGTCTTTGGTCTGCAGTGACTGAGTTGTATAACCAGCGGTAAGCATCTTCGTAATCTAACGGGCTGCCATAGTCACGTAACAACAGCTCTGCGAGATGAATACTGGCACTCAGGTTCCCCAGAGAGGCCGCTTCACGCAGGTATGGGATCGCACGCTCTTGGTCTTGTTGAACCAAAGTTCCACGAGAATAATAACGACCCAATTGCTCCAGTGCTGCAGGTAAACCTTGGTGTGCCGCGTTTTCCATATAGTAAAGGCCAAGCTCTACATCTTGAGGAACGCATACACCCCACGCTAGCATATCGCCGTATAAAAACTCATAAGAAGGCAAGCTAATACGCGTTGCACGAGCAACGATATCTTCAACTAACTGGCACTTATCAGCTTTCACTCGCTCTAGGTGTTGATTATTCTCGATTAAATTAATCAGTTCAGCTTCTGTATATATTGGAACAGGCTCCCCGACATCAGCCAAATTTGCATGACTCAAGGGTGAGCTCAGCGCCATTATCAATGAAGCTGCCACAATTCGTAGCTTCATACCTGCACTCTTTTATCGGTTTTAAAAACGCATCGAGCCTTTGGGCAACCCAAACTCAATTACATTTCACTCACTATGATATCTGTATCGGCAACTCAGCGTATCGCTTTAGACAAAACTTGCCGCTGATGGGCAATATTTTGCCAGATGGCGTTCAAAAGATCATCACAGAAAGGTATATACCAATCGTAGTAAATAACTGCTCACTCTAGCTTGTTAAAATACTCGATAACTTCGTTAGAATTTTTGATTGTAGAATAACTACTTATCGAAAAATTCTGCCTTGTTCTCAAGCATTTTTCCGGCGCTATTTTTGATCACTTACTTACTGTGATTGGTATCGTCCCTCAAATTACAAGTATAAAAAAGCCGACTTAAGGAAGTCGGCTTTTAGAAAACGATTTAATTATCAAAGCACTAAAGGTGCAGTGGTAATCACTCAATCAGGCATTATGCGCTGTATGGGTGAACCTTGATGATAGTTTCGTTACGGTCTGGACCAGTTGATACGATATCAATTGGCACACCTGTTAGGTCTTCGATACGTTTGATGTAATCAAGAGCAGCTTGTGGAAGCGCATCGATTGACTTAGCACCAAATGTTGTTTCAGACCAACCTGGCATTGTTTCGTAGATTGGCGTTGCTTCTTCGAAAGATTCAGCAGCCATTGGAGAAACTTCTAGGATAGAACCGTCAGCCATCTTGTAGCCAGTACAGATCTTGATTTCTTCTAGGCCGTCTAGAACGTCTAGTTTAGTCAGACACATACCAGTTAGAGAGTTGATTTGGATTGCACGACGCATAGCAACGGCATCGAACCAACCAGTACGGCGTAGACGACCAGTCGTTGCGCCAAACTCGTGGCCAACATCACCTAGGTGCTTACCAACTGGGTCTTGCTTGTCTAGACCATCGTATAGCTCAGTTGGGAATGGACCTGAACCTACACGAGTACAGTAAGCTTTAGTAATACCAAGGATGTAACCGATGTGACGAGGGCCAAAACCAGAACCTGCAGCAACACCACCAGCAGTCGTGTTAGAAGACGTTACGTATGGGTAAGTACCGTGGTCGATATCTAGTAGAGTACCTTGAGCACCTTCGAACATGATCTTGTCGCCGCGCTTACGTGCTGCGTCTAGTTCATCAGTTACGTCCATAACCATTGAAGTTAGTAGATCTGCGTAACCCATGCACTGCTCAAGTACTTCTTCGTAGCTTACTGTTTCAGCTTTGTAGAAGTGCTCTAGTTGGAAGTTATGGAATTCCATTACTTCTTTTAGTTTTTCAGCGAACATTTCTTTATCGAAAAGATCACCAACGCGTAGACCGCGACGAGCAACTTTATCTTCGTAAGCTGGACCGATACCACGACCAGTTGTACCAATAGCTTTCGCGCCACGAGCGATTTCACGCGCGTTGTCGATAGCGATGTGGTAAGGAAGAATTAGAGGACAAGCTTCAGAAACAAAAAGACGCTCGCGAACTGGGATACCGCGCTCTTCAAGAGGCTTCATTTCTTTAAGAAGTGCTTCAGGCGAAAGTACAACACCGTTACCGATAACACATTTAACGTTATCGCGCAGGATGCCTGATGGAATTAAGTGAAGAACGGTTTTTTCACCGTCAATTACAAGTGTATGACCTGCATTGTGACCGCCTTGGTAGCGAACCACGTATTTTGCATCTTCAGTTAAAAGGTCAACGATTTTACCTTTACCTTCATCACCCCATTGGGTGCCTAGAACGACTACGTTATTTCCCATCTTTCCAATTTCTGTTGCTAATTAAAAATGGATTCTAGCACTGAATCACACTTCTTGCAGTCACTTTTTGTTCATAAACGTTAACGCTGTACAAAAATAAAACAGCGATTACGAAGGGCAGATCGCTAAAGATGCTGATATCATTATATTTTTATAGATATAAGGCTGCATCATGTCTGATTCAATTTGGCTCGCAATTGGGCTCGTTCTCATCGTTGAAGGGCTTGGCCCATTAGTCGCACCAAATGGCTGGAGAAATATGGTCGCTCAGCTAAGCGAGCAGCCCGATACTCAATTGCGCCGCATTGGTGGCTGCCTTGTTGTCGCTGGCGCCGTGATCGCTTTTATGACACACCACTAATTCACGTCATCACATCTCAGAATAGCTTCTCTGTATAATTCCTTAGTATTGCTAGCTGAAAGATAGTTCGAGCAACCACTCTCTCATAGCAGCTCAAGACAAGATGAAATGCAGAATCCCAAAAAGCAAAAAGGCTCCCATTGTGGGAGCCTTTTAAGTATTTGCATGTCTTGTTATTGAAGGTCAGCGTTTGCTGCTTCGATAACTGCTCAGCTTATTTCGCTGGAGCGCCGCTTGCTTGATTCATGTACTGGAAGAATTCACTCTTTGGATCCAATACTAGAATATCATTCTTGGAACTGAACGATTTCTTGTAGGCTTTAAGAGAGCGTAGCAAGCTGAAAAACTCTGGGTCTTGATTGTACGCATCCGCATATATCTTTGCTGCCGTTGCATCCGCTTCACCACGAGTCACACGAGCCGTTTTATCTGCCTCAGCGAGAATAGTTGCTACCTCGAGCTCTGCTTGAGCTCGGATAACTTCTGCTTTCTCACGACCTTGAGAGCGGAACTTACGAGCTACGGACTCACGCTCTGCACGCATACGGCGGTAAATAGACTCACTAATTTCATCAGGTAAGTTGATCTTCTTAATACGGAAGTCAACAACTCGTACACCCAAATCTTTTAGTGCGCTCTTACGAGTATCATCTAAAACCTCTTGCATGATTTGATCACGTTCGCCATCAATCTCTAACGCTTTCAATGCAGCTTCATTCGCTAATTCATCTTCAACGCCGTCTGCAAGCTCTTTACTCTTGTCGCTAGGACCAGAAATGATTTGCTTGATTTCACGAGAACCGATTTCAGAACGTAAAACATCAGTTACCTTGCGCTCTAGTAGTGCCTCTGCTTGCATTGCATTACCACCACCTGTCGCCAGGTAGTAACGACCAAAGTCTTCAATACGCCATTTTACGTATGAATCAATGATTACGTCTTTTTTCTCAGAGGTTACGAAACGATCAGAGCGGCCATCCATGGTTTGAATTAGCGCGTCTAGTCGCTGCACGCGATCGAACATCGGCATTTTGAAATGCAAACCCGGCTCATAGATGCGAGTGATTTCGTTATTGTCTTTCAGAACACGACCAAAACGAACAACAATGCCACGCTCACCTTCTGGAATCACAAACAGTGACATCAACATAAGAGCCAATGCAATCACTAATACAGGGATCATTAACTTACGCATTCTTAGTATCTCCCTTGACGTGATGTTGAACGAGTTTCAGAGTTAGATTTTGGTGCAACGTCTTTACGGTCAGACTCTAGTTGAATCTCATCATAAGCAGAACCTGTTCTCGATTTACGAGTTTTAGCACTGTCGTTATCTTGACCGGCTAACTTGTCAATCGGAAGGTACAGCAGGTTACCGCTCGACTCTGAATCAATAAGAACCTTAGACGTATTGCTATATACTTCTTCCATTGTATCTAGATACAGACGGTTGCGTGTCACTTCAGGAGCTGCAGCGTATTCAGGAAGTAGTTTTTCAAACTGAGCTACCTGACCCTCTGCTTCATTAGTAATACGCTCTCTGTAACCTTGCGCTTCTTTCTTCAAGCGCTCAGCACGACCTGTTGCTTTTGGTAAGATTTCGTTTTTGTAAGCCTCAGCTTCACGAATAAAACGCTCTTCATCCTCACGGGCAGCAATGGCATCGTCAAACGCATCTTTAACTTGCTCAGGCGGACGTGCAGACTGGAAGTTAACGTCAACCAACGTGATACCCATATCATAGCTATCAATAATTTGGTTCAACGTTTCTTGCGTGCTTTGGCGAATCTGCTGACGACCGCTGGTTAGAATCGCATCCATCAGAGAATCACCAATTACTGCTCTCAAAGCAGAGTCTGTCGCTTGGTGTAAGCTATCGTCCGCATCCGTCACTCGGTACAGATACTTGTATGGATCAGTTACTCGATACTGAACATCCATTGATACATTCACTACATTTTCATCTTTGGTTAGCATTGTGCCTGATGCACGCAGTGAGCGAATCGCTTGAACATTGACTAGCTGTCTATCGCTGATTTGATCGATGAAACGTGGATGCCAGTTAAGACCAGGTTCTTCAATACGATCAAACTGACCTAATCGAAGTACAACTGCTCTCTCTGCTTCGCCAACGGTGTAGAAACCTGCGAAGAACCAGATAGCAATAGCAATAACGGCAATAACACCAAAGCCAATTGCACCGCCACCACCAATAGATGGTCCGTTCCCACCTTTTTTACCAAACTTGCCACCCAACTTTTGACTCAGCTTGTTAAACACTTCGTCTAGGTCTGGCGGTCCTTGATCTCGGCCACCGCGATTATTTTTATTACCCCAAGGGTCATTATCGCGGCCGTTATCGCCGTTGTTATTTCCAGGCTCATTCCACGCCATTAGAAAGCTCCATCATTTGATATGACGTTATACTGTAGCAGTCTCTGAGGTAACGATAAAGTCACCCAAGAGCGCCCCTTCTCTTTTTTCAAGTTTAGACCAATCTATCTGTTGCATTCGGATATCTATCAACAAGTTACCATTTTCATCATACTCTTCCTGTTGAATACATTTCAGCTGGAAAAATAAACTACGAATCCGGCCTTGATGTTGATGCGGAATACACAGTCGGTATTGAACCATTTGACTCGCTAAACGCTCAGTTAAAGCTTCAAACAGCAGTTCGATACCTTCGCCTTCCATCGCAGAAACCCAAACAGCGCGTGGTGCGCCCCCTTCGTCTCTATCAATGCGAGGTTTTTGGTCTTCCATGCAGTCAATCTTATTCATGACTACAAGGGTTGGCACTTCATGAGCATCGATTTCTTCTAATACATCATGAACAGCCTGAATGTTCTCACGAAAGCGGTCATCACTGGCATCAACAACATGTAACAAAATGTCAGCTTCCTGCGTCTCTTGTAACGTAGCCTTGAACGCAGCGACCAAGTCGTGTGGTAGATGACGGATAAAACCTACAGTATCTGCGAGAATCGCAGGCCCGACATCTGGCAAATCAATCTTACGTAGTGTTGGGTCTAGTGTTGCAAACAGTTGGTCTGCCGCATAAACACCGGCACTAGTGATTCGATTGAAAAGCGTTGATTTCCCCGCGTTGGTATAACCAACTAAAGAAACGGTTGGGATCTCAGCTCGATTACGAGCGCGTCGCCCTTGTTCACGTTGCTTAGCTACCTTAGCTAAACGACGTAATATTGCCTTTATACGGTCACGCAACAAACGTCGATCGGTTTCCAGTTGTGTTTCACCTGGACCACGAAGACCAATACCACCTTTCTGCCTTTCAAGGTGAGTCCAACCACGAATCAATCGGGTAGAGATATGACGAAGCTGAGCGAGCTCAACTTGTAACTTACCTTCATGAGTTCGCGCACGTTGTGCAAAGATATCTAAGATCAAACCCGTGCGATCAATCACACGACATTTACACAATTGCTCGAGGTTTCGCTCTTGGGCAGGAGAGAGGGAATGGTTAAAAATCACAATTTCAGCACCGGTCAGCTGAACAGCTTGTGCGATCTCTAGAGCTTTACCTTCTCCGACATAGTATTTAGGGAGTGGGGATTGGCGGCTACCAGTAATCACTTGTAGCGTTTCTACCCCCGCAGAGGAGACCAGCATTTCGCATTCGCTTAGGTCTTCCCATTCTCCCTCATGCGTGAAGTTGATATGAACAAGTACGGCTCGCTCACCGGATTCATAACGGTCAAACAAGCAACCAACTCCTTATCACAGCATTTACTGTGTTAATTGAACGATTAATCTTCTGTCTTCTCAGCACGATCAGATGGAGCACGTTGCTCGCCGCTGTGGTGACTTACTGCACGAGCAGGAACCACAGTAGAAATCGCATGCTTGTAAACCATTTGGTTTACAGTGTTCTTCAGCAAGATCACGAATTGATCGAAAGACTCGATCTGACCTTGCAGCTTAATGCCGTTTACAAGGTAGATTGAGACTGGAATGCGCTCACGGCGGAGTGCATTTAGGAATGGGTCTTGTAGCGATTGCCCCTTAGCCATTTTATTTTCCTTATTTTGTATTTTGTTGTAATTATTTAGCTAGTGGTGCACAAAAAGGTGCGGCCTTTGCATCTGAGCTAAATGAATAAAAAAACTCCGTTGTTATTGAAAGGCTGTGATTTTAAAAAGCCTCAATAACGGATCCTTTCCAGAGTATATTCACGCAAAAGCGATCACATTATACACAGCAATACTAATCAGATGCTATTGCATCTGAAAGAGTTTCTAACGCTTGATCAATGTTTTCGCTATCCAACCAAGTTAAATCATCCCAACTGCGCAACCAGGTGATCTGTCGCTTGGCCAACTGACGGGTTGCACAGACACCACGGAAAACCGCTTCGTCTAAATCACAATTACCGTCTAAATAATCCCACATCTGCCTATAACCAACGCATCGGATCGATGGCAATTCAGGATGAAGATCTTCTCTGGCGTACAGCGCCTTCATCTCTTCTTCAAATCCTGCTTCGATCATCTTCTCGAAACGCAGCTCAATGCGGCGATGGAGTTCTTTCCTTTCCTTGGGAGCTATTGCAAATTGTTTCACACGAAATGGCAGGCTATCGCCTTTCGTTTGAGTTAGCTCTGTTAATGTTTTACCCGAAATTCGATAAACTTCCAATGCCCTTGAAAGCCTTTGTGGATCATTTGGGTGTATTCTTTCAGCGGATACGGGATCAATCTCTCTTAATTGATCATGTAATGCTTGCCAACCTTGCTCGATAGATTCCGCTTCAATCTGCTTACGAATCTCAGGATCCGCAGCCGGTAGTGGCGATAAACCTTCCAACAACGCTTTGTAGTAGAGCATAGTGCCGCCGACTAAAAGAGGGATCTTGCCTTGAGCAACGATCTCGTTCATCTCTTTCAGTGCATCACGACGAAAATCTGCCGCAGAGTACGCTTCACTTGGGTCAAGAATATCAATCAAGCGGTGAGGCGCGAGCGCAAGCTCTTCTGCATCCGGTTTAGCGGTGCCAATATCCATGTCTTTGTAGATAAGTGCCGAATCGACGCTGATGATCTCTACTGGGTATTTTTGACGTAAGCGGATAGCTAAATCTGTTTTTCCTGATGCCGTTGGGCCCATTAAAAACAACGCTAAAGGTAATTTTTCAGTCATGATATTTAGTATTTGTTTCTCAGTTATAGCGCTTTATAGCAAAGGGCTTTTGTCACGAGGGATTCGCGTTCAAAAAAGCGTCCATCGTAAAAATAAAATCATATACAGCCTAAGCCGTAAATAAGCTCAATTTATCAATAAACTAAGCCATAAATGCCGCAATAGTCGCCGAAAAGTCGATAGGATTAACAAACTCAGGATCATCTAATGGAAGTAGACCATGCCAAAGTTGTTCAAGTTCCCCAACTAATTGAACCGCTTCAGATAAAGTGTAGTCGCTTTTTACTTGTGCGGTTTGAATCCCGACCCAGTTAACCAAAGCTGACAACATGTCATTAGGTTGCTTCACTGCACCCTGGGCATTTATTGAAGCCGCGTACGATAACAGATCTGGGATCAGAATTTGTAAGTTTTGCTGTCTTAACGGAGAAGGAACCCCCATCACCATGACCGCTTCACTGTTTCGAACTTTAAGCTCAATACCAAGACGAGCTAGTGGTTGGCTCAATGCCTTCGCCACCTCAACCAATTCACTGCCAATTTTAAGCGATAAAGGCACCAGTAATGGCTGGCTTTTCAATGCCCCACTTCGTGTATCGAGCTGGCCAATAACGCGCAGTAATTCCGCTTTAGCCAAGGAGACCAACACGCAACCATTCTTATTGCCCATCATCAGGAACTGACGCTCGACAATAGAGACCGCCTTACCTAATTCAGTGACTGGTGTTCTTGGCTTCGACTGAGGTAGCTTCTGTTGAGGCAACTCAGCTTCGCTTGGCGCTGTTTGCGCCATTGGCTGTTGAGCATCTGATGGCGAATCCGTTTGACGCTCAAAATCTGGCGTTTTCAATAGCTCTTTGTAAGCGCTCACCTCGCGCTTCGAAGGTGCAGGTTCGGCGTGGTGTTGATGTGACTCTTTCTCTTTTTTCGGAGCAGGTCGTGATTCTATCCACTCTTGACGAGGCGATCCGGTAAAACTGGTTTCACCAGCAGATGAGTTTCGGTTAGCAGGTGAGCCTAAGTTACTTGAATAGCCGCTGCTTGAAGAACCTCTATTAAACGCAGAGCCATAGTACTGACCACCATCATTAACGCTGTGCTGAGGCTGATCATAAGCTTGCTCAGATTCAGATTTTCTCGGATAGGCTGGAGTCTGTTCAATCGCATGTCGCACTCTTTCAGAAACCTGCGAGTGTTCCAAATGAGCTGGGACATTGCTTTCTGGAGCACTAAAACTCGTCGTCTCTTCCCCTTCAGGCACCGAACTATCTTGCTGGTAACTAGGATCTTCTGATTGGTGGAAAGCGGATTGATTAATAGGCGCCGCATCGATTTGCTTACTTTGTGCTAGGCCATCGCTCAGTGCTTGATAAATAAAATCATGCACCAGACGAGCCTGATGAAAGCGCACTTCATGTTTAGCAGGGTGAACGTTCACATCGACTTGATGCGGATCCAGTTCAATGAAGAGTACGTAAGTTGCAAATTGGTCTGGGCGCAAGCTGGTTTCGTAGCTTTGGCGAATCGCGTGATTGATCAGTTTGTCACGCATCATACGGCCATTCACATAACAGTATTGTAAGTCGCTTTGCTGTCTTGCCCCCTCAGGCGTAGTAATCCAGCCGTGAAGCTTCAATCCTTGGTGCTCAAGTTCTATCTTAAGCATATGACGAACAAATGGATTACCGCATACCGCTGCAATGCGTTTCTCGGCTTGGACCTCTGTCTTAGCAGCGCGGTACTGACGAATCATCTTGCCGTTATGACGCAGGTTGATCGTCACATCAAAGCGGCTTAATGCAATACGCTTAAGCAGCTCATCAATATGAGTGAATTCGGTTTTTTCAGTACGTAAGAATTTGCGGCGTGCCGGGGTATTGAAAAACAGATCCAGCACTTCAACCGAGGTGCCGATTGGGTGTGCAGCAGGCTGCAATTTTACCTGCATGTCTCGGCCTTCACTGTGCGCAGCCCAAGCTTGATCTTGAGTGGCTGGACGTGAAGTCATGGTTAAGCGCGCTACTGAGCTGATACTCGCCAACGCTTCACCACGGAAACCTAGGCTGACGATCGCCTCAAGGTCATCAAGAGTATGGATTTTAGAGGTAGCGTGACGACTTAGTGCGAGAGCAAGCTCATCTTTTACGATGCCCTTACCATTATCACGAACACGGATCATCTTGGCGCCACCTTTCTCGATATCAATATCGATGCGTGTCGCGCCGGAATCCAAACTGTTCTCTACCAGCTCTTTTACAACAGAGGCTGGCCTTTCTACCACTTCACCCGCTGCGATTTGGTTCGCTAAGCGAGCTGGCAGTATTTTGATCGTCATATTTATAGCTACCTTACTGCCATTCATAGAAGCCCTTCCATGTTTATAAGGCACTTCTATGTTAGTTAAACTCGATTATTTATGAGGAATAATCAGCACTTGTCCAATCGCCAATTCATCAGAACGGAGCTTATTCGCTTGGCGAATGCTGTTCACACTCACCCCGTACTTCGCAGCAATCTTGCCTAAGTAATCACCTCTTGCGACTTTATGTTTGCGCAGAGGAACATCCTTAACCTCAACCGTAATACGTAACTTTTGACCCACTCTCACCGTTTCTGATTTTAGACGGTTCTCACGTTTAATATCAGCCACAGATACTTTATAACGGCTAGCTATCTTACCTAAGTATTCTCCAGACTTAACCGTGTGAGTGATAGTCTTAGTTTTAACCGCACTGCTTGATGATGAGCTTGAAGCACCGCCTGGAATCTTAAGCACTTGGCCAATCGCTAGGCTGCTCGACTTCAGATTGTTGTACTTCATCAATGCTTGTGTCGATGTGCCGTACTTACTCGCAATCACAGATAATGACTCACCACGAGACACCTTGTGCTGACTCACACTGCCTGTTGATGATGTCGCATTAGACAAGATAATCCCTTCAGGCGGGTTCTCTTTCAGGTACTTCACCACAGCTTTAGTCACAGCACGCGCAAGTTTATCTTGGTGCGAGCGTTGGAAAAGTAACTTCTCTTCCGTTGGATTTGAAATAAAGCCCGTTTCTACCAATACCGATGGGATCTGCGGTGAGCGCAATACTGCCAAACTCGTATTAATCGGCTTACTGTTGTGTAGCTTAGCGACTTTACCCATTTCAGACAGAATTGCTGTTGCCAGTTTATAGCCCTCTTTCTGAGAGTGACTAAATTGCAGGTCCAACAGAGTTTGGTTTACGTTCTTATCATCAATATTGCTGGTGAAAGCAGTACCCGTGCCCCCCAACAATTCTGATTGTTTCTCTTTATTCTCAATCCAACGGGAGATTTCTGTATTCGCACGTCGAGTGTTCAGCACAAACACCGAACCGCCTCGAGGTTGAGGTGTAGTAAAGGCATCCGCGTGAATAGAGATCAATAGGTGCGCTTCATTCTCACGAGCAATAGCAACTCGTCTATTAAGGTTTACGAAATAGTCAGCATTACGAGTCATACGAGTTTTGATACCCGGAATCGCATTCAATTGAGCAGCTAACTTTTTAGAAATACTCAGCGTCGCATCTTTTTCATATTTACGACTTGGGCCGATCGAGCCTGGGTCTTCACCACCATGCCCAGGATCAATCACGATCAAGATATCTTTCTGACGCTTAACCTGATTGATATCTTTACTTACCGTTGGCTTACTTGGTTTTGTGGTTGGTTTGCTCTTGCTTCCCGTACCATGAGGTAGATCGATCACCAAACGGTGCCCATATTGACCGCCCGGTGTTGGGCTTAACTTAAAAAGGTTAGCTTTAGAGGATTTCTTCAACTCGAAAACTAAGCGATAGGTTCCCTTCTGTGGGGGAGAGCTTTTACGAACTTTAGAAAGTACTGGGCTGTCTTTCACCACCACCGGTAACTTAGTGGCCAATTCGGTATTTTTTAAATCGACAACCAAGCGGCTTGGGCTACTCAGTGTGAAATAGCTAAAGTCGACCTCAGATTTAAGATCGATAACCACACGCGTTTCTTCAGGTGAAGGCCAAACCCTCAAACCTTTTAGTGAATTCGCAGAAACCAGTGATGAAAATAGTAAGGAGAAAACAGCAGCCATCATGGCTACTGTTGGAAAAAGGCGTCTAGAAATCAACATAACTCCAACTGAGTAAGTAAGCGCTGTCCGTATTCACTATTAGCGGTTAAAGAAACAATACGGTGATCGTCTTGGTAACGAATATCAATATCCATGTCCGCTTCTGGTAGCAATCCTTGGCCTTTCTCTGGCCATTCAACCAAACAGATCGCGTCAGGCGTAAAGTAATCACGAATCCCCATAAATTCGAGTTCTTCAGGATCAGCTAGGCGGTAAAGATCAAAGTGATACACCTGCCAATCTGCAAGTTGATAAGGTTCAACTAGAGTATACGTTGGGCTCTTTACATTTCCTTGATGACCAAGTGCTTTTACAAAGCCGCGACTAAACGTCGTTTTACCTGCGCCAAGATCACCATGCAGATAAATCGTTGTCTGCTGTGAGCAAAGATTAGAAAGCTCCGTTCCTAGTTGAATCGTTGCTTGTTCATCTTTCAAAGTAAATTGTTTAGTGCTCATGAATACGTTCTCTAAAAATCGATCGTTGACTATATAAAAATCAAAAGAACAAGAATAGTAAACCGTGATGCTTTTGAGAGACAAGCACTCAAGTGTAAGTTCTATGAAAAATACTGTTCAAAACACGTCTGTTCTGGTCAACACCACTAAGATCCGTTAAGATCCGCCCCCATTTTTGCCGAACCGAATTTTAGTTATCCTTATCTCTATAAGAATGAAGCCATGAATCTAGACCATCTTGCTGAAAAAATTAAAATTTGGGGAAAAGAGCTAGGCTTTCAAAAAGTTGGCATCTGCGATATTGATCTCAGTGAACATGAAGCCCCTCTTCAAGCATGGCTAGATGCGGGTCACCACGGCGAAATGGATTGGATGGCCCGTCATGGCATGATGCGCGCACGTCCTAATGAACTTCACCCAGGAACCATTCGAGTGATCAGCGCCCGAATGAACTACCTACCACCAGAAGCTCAATTTGCCTCAAACCTCAGTGATACCACTCAAGGTTACATCAGCCGTTACTCTTTAGGTCGCGATTATCACAAATTGTTCCGTAACCAACTGAAAAAGCTGGGACAAAGAATTGAAAAAGAGGTCGAAGGTTTAGACTCTCGTCCTTTCGTTGATTCTGCGCCTATTTTAGAAAGACCACTTGCTCAAAAAGCAGGATTAGGCTGGACAGGCAAACACTCACTCATTCTCGATAAAGACGCAGGTTCTTGGTTCTTCCTTGGAGAGCTACTAGTGAACATCCCTCTTCCTGTCGATGAGCCGAGTGTTGACGAATGTGGAAAATGCACCGCATGTATCACCTCCTGCCCAACCGGCGCCATTATTGCTGATGGTGTGGTTGATGCTCGAAAATGCATTTCATATTTAACGATTGAATACGATGGTGTAATCCCAGAAGAGTTCAGAGAAGCAATTGGGAACCGAATCTATGGTTGCGATGACTGCCAGTTGGTTTGCCCATGGAATCGTCACGCTGATATCACTGAACAAAAAGACTTCCACCGTAGAGAAGATTTTAAAGAAGCCGACCTCGTTTTACTCGCAAGCTGGGATGAAGCGACCTTCTTAAAGAAAATGGAAGGCTCAGCGATTAGACGTATTGGCCATACGCAATGGTTACGCAATATCTATGTTGCTATGGGTAATGCGCCATTCCAACAACGTATTGTTGAAACCTTAGAGTCTCACCGAGGTAATAGCGACATGTTAGATGTTCATATCGAGTGGGCTTTAGAAAAACAATTACAGCAATTACCGAGCATTATTGAGGTTCAAAAAGGTAACAGCAAAGTCGCAACTAAAAAGCACAGGCTGATACGTATTGTTGAGAAAGGACTACCAAGAGATGCTTAGCCCTATATATACCAATGTTTGGCAGGCTAGCTCTTACTAACAGTCCAATATTTAAGACAACTCGTTGCACATAATTTTAGAACAATGTTTGACCTTGTTCTCAATTTTGACAATGTGGAAAAAATTCAGAACTCTCGTAAACTTCCGACACCTAAACAAAGTTAAGCACAGTACCGATAAATGATTAAGATCAAAAAACAACAAGTTAACGATCTTTCACCAAATCCCGCATACGCATCTAAACTTATAGAAAACAATAAGTTACAAACATCAAGATTCAGCTAATATATTGAAAACAAGAAAGATCTTTTTGAGAGATGTAAAGAATTAAGCCTGAAATAACTTTATCAACCAAGTTATCCACATCTAACTATTTGTGGATAAGTCTGTTTATAGATGTGAAAAACCTCAAGTATCTACTTCAGAGACCTGATGATTACTAGCATTCCTGTTGCTAAGAAAAATTTAAGACAAAAAAATATCCACCATGATGGAGGATTATTTGCTTTTTTGGGGGATTATGCTTCGCAGCATTAAAGAAAGAGCTTAGGCTTAAAGCCTATATCCAAGCCAGATAGCTTAGAAAGAAATTGGAGCGACACACGAGGTTCCCGATCTTCAAGGCTTAGGCGTGACCTCAACCTTGGCAAGGATTGCACTCTTCCAGAATGCTCTTCATGTTTCACTTTCAAAAATGGAGCGACACACGAGGTTCGAACTCGTGACCTCAACCTT
>NZ_MSCI01000003.1:85966-307859 GCF_002954585.1 Vibrio chagasii | reverse complement strand
GGCAAGGTTGCGCTCTACCAGCTGAGCTAGTGTCGCATAAGTTAATCGCTAATGCGCTTAACTGTAATGTGGTTGCGGGAGCCGGATTTGAACCGACGACCTTCGGGTTATGAGCCCGACGAGCTACCAAGCTGCTCCATCCCGCGTCCGGATGCATCAATTAAGTTGATGAGTCTCTAATTTGGAGCGACACACGAGGTTCCCGATCTTCAAGGCTTAGGCGTGACCTCAACCTTGGCAAGGATTGCACTCTGCCAGAATGCTCTTCATGTTTCACTTTCAAAATGGAGCGACACACGAGGTTCGAACTCGTGACCTCAACCTTGGCAAGGTTGCGCTCTACCAGCTGAGCTAGTGTCGCATCATGGAAAGGTCTTTCACCTTCCGATTACCGTTTTCACGTTAATCTACAAATTGGAGCGACACACGAGGTTCGAACTCGTGACCTCAACCTTGGCAAGGTTGCGCTCTACCAGCTGAGCTAGTGTCGCATCACGGAAAGGTCTTTCACCTTTCGATTACCGCTTTCGCGTTAATCTACAAATTGGAGCGACACACGAGGTTCGAACTCGTGACCTCAACCTTGGCAAGGTTGCGCTCTACCAGCTGAGCTAGTGTCGCATTCTGAAAACGTCTTTCGCCGTTCAGGGCTGCGAATTATAAGAGCATTTTTTTGTGATGCAAGTCCTTAATGCAAAATTACGAAACTTTTTATTCAACTGCTGTAAAAGCACACAAATTTGCAAAAAAATTGGCTCTTATGTCCCTGAAAAGTTAGACAAACGTGATCAGTTTATCTGGCTAGATGTTAATAATTGTTTTTCGGTAGTACTGCAGCTCGGCAATTGACTCGCGAATATCGTCTAATGCTAAGTGGCTTCCTGACTTAGAAAAACCATCTAATACTTCAGGTTTCCAACGACGAGCTAGCTCTTTAAGCGTACTGACATCTACATAGCGGTAGTGGAAGTACTCTTCTAATTCAGGCATGTGCTTGTATAGGAAACGGCGGTCTTGGCCAATGCTGTTACCACAAATCGGCGATTTACCTTTTGGTACCCACTTTTCAAGAAACGCGATCGTCTGTTCGATAGCGTCTTGCTCAGTGATGGTACTTTCTTGAATTCGCTTCACCAGGCCACTGCCAGTGTGCGTCGTTGTGCACCATTCGTCCATTTTGTCTAATTCACTCTGAGGTTGGTGAATAGCCAAAACAGGTCCTTCAGCAAGGATGTTAAGCTCACTATCAGTCACGATAGTCGCAATTTCAATGATTTTATGAGTTTCAGGATCCAGTCCCGTCATCTCTAGATCTACCCAAATTAGGTTCTGATCGCTAAAGGACATAAGGCGTCGCCTATTTGTTTATGTTTAAAAGAGGTACTATACCCAAATAACTATACTCAAACTAGCTTTAGGGCCATCGAAATCAAATGGCACCAGCAACAGTAGTTTGAGTTCCCAATCATCAAGTTAGATGTGTTAAGTGAAAAATTGTGGCTAAGAAAAAGAAGTTAACTAAAGGTCAGGTGCGTCGCGTACGTAGCAACCAGAACAAGCGACTCAAGAAAGAAGACTCAATCCAATGGGATGAGAACATGCTTGGTAGTACTAAAAGCGGACTCGTGATTACGCGCTTTGGTCAACATGCTGATATCGAAGATCTTGAAACAAACGAAGTTCATCGTTGTAACTTACGCCGTAGTATCGAGACTTTAGTTTCTGGTGACCGAGTGACTTGGCGTGCAGGCCTAGAATCGATGGCTGGTATTTCAGGCGTTGTGGAAGCCGTTGAGCCAAGAACCTCAATGCTGACTCGCCCAGATTACTACGACGGTCTAAAGCCTGTTGCGGCCAACGTAGACCAAATGGTTATCGTGTCTGCTGTACTTCCAGAGCTATCACTTAATATTATCGACCGTTACTTGATTGCTTCAGAAACAGTAAAAATCGCACCGCTTGTGGTACTCAACAAGGTCGATCTACTGACTGAAGAGCAAATCGCTGAGTATCAAGAGACACTGAAGATTTACGAAAAGATCGGCTACAAAGTGATGTTCGTGAGTAAAAAGTCTGGCTACGGTATCAAAGAGCTCGAAGCTGAACTCAAAGGGCGTATCAACATCTTTGTTGGTCAATCTGGTGTAGGTAAATCCAGCCTAGTGAATGCGCTAATGCCGACACTTGACATCGAAGAGGGTGAAGTTTCTGAAAACTCAGGTCTTGGTCAGCACACCACCACAGCAGCTCGATTGTACCACTTCCCTTCAGGCGGCGACCTAATCGATTCACCTGGAGTTCGTGAATTTGGTCTATGGCACTTAGAAGCCGATGAAATCACTGAAGCCTTCGTTGAGTTCAAGCCTTACCTTGGCGGCTGTAAGTTCCGTGACTGTAAACACAATGACGATCCAGGCTGCATCCTGCGTGAAGCCGTTGAAGATGGCAAAATCAGTCGACTGCGCTTCGAAAACTACCACCGCATCATTGAAAGCATGGTCAATAACAAAGACAACCGTCAGTATTCACGAAACAAAAAAGCGGATCTTTAATCGCGTTTTTGTGAACAAATATGTGCATTTACTGACAACTGGCGCGAATTTAAGTAACATCTCGCGCCCTAAATCGTCATCGACAGATTGAATTGAAAAACACATAGCATTGGAAAATTAATACAATGGATAAGATTAAAGTTGGATTGCAGTACTGGATTCCACAACATGGACTAACTCGTCTAGTCGGCAAACTGGCGTCTGCTAAAGCGGGCGGCTTAACGACAGCGATCATCAATTGGTTCATCAAACAATACAAAGTAAACATGGATGAAGCGCTACATAGCGATCCAAAACACTTTAAAACATTCAATGAGTTCTTCGTACGTGAACTAAAAGACGGCATGCGCCCTATCGCTGAAGGTGACTCTGTTATCGTTCATCCAGCCGATGCTCGCGTAAGCCAATTTGGTCCAATTACTGACGGCCAACTGATTCAAGCGAAAGGCCACAACTACTCTGCACGTGAACTGCTAGGTGGTGACGCTGGTCTTGCTGAAGAGTTTAAAGATGGTGAATTCGCAACGCTTTATCTATCTCCAAGTGATTACCATCGCGTACACATGCCATGTGACGGTACACTGCGTCAGATGATCTACGTTCCAGGTGATCTTTTCTCTGTAAACCCGCTCACGGCAGAGAACGTTCCAAACCTATTCGCACGTAACGAGCGCGTGGTGTGTATCTTCGATACGGAATTTGGCCCAATGGCACAAATATTAGTTGGTGCGACTATCGTAGGTAGCATCGAGCAAGTATGGGCTGGCACAATCACTCCACCTCGTGGCAACTCGGTTTACAAGTGGGATTACCCAGCACAAGGTGACAAAGCAATCATCTTGAAGAAAGGCGAAGAAATGGGTCGCTTTAAACTGGGCTCAACCGTGATCAACTTATTTGCGAAAGATGCAATCAAGTTCGACGACACGATGCAAAATGGTGAGAAAACGGTTCTTGGTACGCCTTATGCGCACATCGCAGGTAACGAAGTTGAGACCGAAACTGTTGATTCAGTAGAGAACACAGCCCAACTTTGACATTTTAAGTACTCTGACGAAGTAGGCTCTGCTAACAGTCGAGCCTAGTTTATTGGGAACAGGGTGGAGAGAGAAAGAGCAACTTGTATTATAAGTTGCTCTTTTAAATTAATTTTCATCGCGTGTTTTATTTAAATCGATACACCGACACATTAAACTAGAATCGGTAGTAAGCTGCTACATACCCTGAGCCTAACGTAACATCCGCATCTCGGTAGTAATCATCTTCAAGCGTGAAGCCATCAGCCTCAATGGCAGCACGAAAAGTCATCGAAGGATAAAAGTCTGGCGTATAGTCGACACCGAACCCGAGGCGTAGAGCAGAACCACTATCTTCCCAAACCTTTGTTGACTGGTTTAATGTAAGCGCGGATAAACCAATAATACCAAACGGTCTGATACCGTTATCGAATGTATAACCGAGGTTCGCGGCAACTGAAAATGAAGTGGCTTTATCCCAACGATAACCTTTGACAGTGCTCAAACCTTTGCCTTTCACAGTGGCCTCCCTGAAATCCACCTTTCCATACGAAGTGTACTGGGCTTCTAGAGTGACGATGCGGTTAAATTGGTACCCACCGATAATCTTATATGTTGCGCCACTCTCATCAATAGTACTCTCATTAACATGATCGATGTCGGCTCCAGTTGTACCCAAACCAGCTCCTAAATAGAAGCCAGAAACATTATCGTTAGCATGCGCATCTGCCACCAATGACATTGCGACTAGACCGCTGCAAATTAAAACTTTGTTCATAATAACAACCTATAAATTAAACATTCTTAGTAAATTTTTCTTCGAGTATCAATCACACTTATGCCAAATTCAGTTTCCCTACGGTTTGTGTGACATTCTCTGCACCATTGTAAATTTCGTCCATTACTGCGGATATCTGAGTAATTCTATCTTTAACCTCATCCGTAATTTTGGCTACCTCCTCCATTGACTGCATAACATCTGCTGTTAATGCATTATTTTTCAATACCACACTTTCTATCTCACCCGTTGATTGCGCAGTCCTCGCCGCAAGCTGCCTTACCTCATCAGCCACAACAGCAAAACCTCGACCACTATCTCCTGCTCTCGCCGCCTCTATTGCAGCATTGAGAGCTAAAAGGTTAGTTTGTTCTGCGATAGCTTTAATGGTTCCGACAATTTCAGCGATGTCACTTGAACGTTGGTTAAGTTCGCTTGTTTGTATAACCGCTTGATTGACCTGAGAGCTAATAGAGTGTGAAACTTGCACACTGCTATCCAATAGCAGGATGCCTTCCTTGGCTATTTGTGCGGTTTCAACTGCAGTACTGTGAGCCACTTCTGACGCTCTTGAAACAGCGTCATTCCGCTCCACTTGATCGCTAACATCAGTAGCAAACTTAATCACTTTAAGGACACTGCCATCTTCTGATAATATTGGGTTGTAAGATGCCTCAAGCCACAGTGTTTGCCCGAATTTTGTCTTACGTTGGAATCTACCTACTTTTGGGTGACCATTACGTAAATCCCCCCAAAAAGTCACGAGTTCAGAATGGATTTCTTCAGGACAAAAAACCTTATGGTGTTGACCTTTAACTTCATCAAGATGATAACCAACCGTTGATAAAAAATTATCATTTGCAGTGATAACCTTCCCCTGCGGCGTGAATTCAATAGTTGCGAGTGAGCGGTCTAAAGCGTCGAGTATGCTGAGGCGAGATGTACTTTGTTGATGCTTCAGGGTCACATCACTGGCGATTTTCATAACTTTCACCACATTGCCACTTTTTACTACCGGGAAATATGTCGCTTCTAACCATACTTCATGGCCATCTTTATGCTTTCGTCTGAATCGTCCTTGCTTCTCCTGCCCACTAGCTAAATCTTTCCAAAAATTTTTATAATCGGGGCTGTTAGAAACCTCAGGAAAGCAAACATTCGAATGGTGCTTGCCCTGAACTTCATCAAGTGTATAACCAAGAATATCCAGTAATAACGTGTTTGCATTGAGAATATAACCATCAGGTGAAAACTCGATGATTGGAATGAATTTAGTAATAGCGCCAATTTGGCTAGATGTAACTTCCAACCTTTCCGACAAGTCTTTTATCTTCTTACTCTTACTTCCGAACATTTGTATGCCTTCTTCCATTAAAAAAAGTACAACTGACGATAAAACAATATTAGAAAGCTATTTATTACATAAAAAAAAAGCACACCTATAGGGGTATGCTTAATGCAATAAATAGGGGATGCATATAAGGTGTAAAATCTTTTTATATAAAGGTATTTAACAGATTTACAAAGTAATGGTAACACCCATCCAACGTATGAATTGAAATAGTTGGCTCGATATTCAGTGTTGTACCGCAAATCTAGCCAACAACCACAGATATTGACCAAAGAACACCAATCCCATAAACAAACGCAAGGATGAAACTATCATTTAAAACAAAAAGTGACCCTTTCATCGTTTGAAACTTACCTCCATCTGAAGATAGACTGTAGTTAACTTCTCTTATTAACAAATAACCTAAGACAAATGACTCATAGGCAACTTTATCAATATAAAATCTAAGAATTTAAACATTGACCAAAAACAAAACAGTTGCCGAAACCTTAAACAACTTTTTGATTTTCCAACCCGTCTCCAAGTACCAAAAAACCAGATAACTTACTCTATTTGAAGATATTTTATTCATAGGGTCTTTGTACATGCCTAAACTCAATATTGGCGTTCTGGTCAAGCTGTTGATTTGTTTTGCGATTCCCTTGGGCGTGTTATTCATGCCAATAGATTCAATACCTATCGATGACATGACGCTGATTCAACACCGCCTGCTAGCGATATTTCTACTTGCTGCCCTTCTTTGGGTACTTGAACCCGTACCGGTTTTCGCCACCTCGATATTGATCATTGCACTTGAACTGGTGATGATTTCCGACAAAGGCCTGCACCTATTTAGAAATCCACCAGCGGGACACGATCTCGGTGAGTTAATTCAATATACCGACATATTCGGTGCATTTTCATCACCAATCATCATTCTATTCATGGGTGGCTTTGCTCTCGCAATCTCAGCATCTAAGTACGAACTCGATAACAACCTAGCTCGAGTGCTGCTGAAACCATTCGGTACAGAACCGCGCTTCATCATGCTTGGCTTAATGCTGATCACCGCCGTGTTCTCAATGTTTATGTCGAATACCGCAACCACGGTCATGATGCTAGCTCTGCTTGGCCCTATCGTGGCTTCTGCACCAAAAGGCGATATGGGGATCAAAGCACTCGTATTGTGTATTCCGATTGCCGCTAATACTGGTGGTATCGCAACACCAATCGGGACGCCTCCCAATGCCATCGCACTACAATACCTAACCGGTGAAAACACCATCGACTTTCTCAGTTGGATGATGATGGGCTTACCCTTTGTTATCATCCAGCTCACCATAGCTTGGTTCCTTCTTCAGAAAATCTTCCCTTCCACCCAAAAAAACATGGTGCTTAAACTCGATGGGCAATTCAGAAAGAGCTGGCGAGCGATCGTGGTTTACGTCACCTTTGCCGCCACCATCTTGTTGTGGATGACCACCAAGCTGCATGGTATGAACACCTATGTGGTCTCTATCATTCCATTAGCGGTCTTCACCTTGACGGGCATCATGGGCAAAGAAGAACTCAAGCTGATTAACTGGGATGTGTTGTGGCTAGTCGCCGGTGGTATTGCGATTGGTATCGGCTTAGATAAAACAGGCTTAGCGTCTGCATTGGCACATGCGATCGACTATGAGTCGCTGTCCCCTGCAGCCGTAGTCATCACGCTATCGATCGTGTGCTGGTTAATGGCGAACTTCATGTCGAACACCGCGACGGCCAACTTGCTAATGCCAATAGCCGCGGCAATTGGCGCTTCTATGGAGAGCTTGGCAACAATTGGGGGCTTACAAGGGTTATTGGTTGTAGTTGCCTTCTCAGCATCACTCGGCATGATTCTTCCGGTATCAACGCCACCGAATTCACTGGCTTACTCAACCGGGCTTATCGAAAGCAAAGACATGGCGAAAATGGGGATGATCCTGGGTCTTGTCGGCTTGCTGTTGGTCTACCTAGCCCTGTTTATCATCACCTAGTAGACGCTAACCCTCCCTTTTGATTCTCTAGGGCGCTAAATTTACATTTAGCGCCACATTTAAATAAGCAGCAAATAACTGATACTAAAGTCAATTGTGAAAATGTGACTCTACTTCATTATTTATAAAAAAGCAGAATAGATATATTCAGTTTTTTGATATTAAACACATTTATTATCCTTCAGACAACGACACTATTCGGCCAACAAAGACACACCCATTTCCCCACTCAGCACGTCGCTACCAATAAGGTTTTGTCTAAAAAGAGGAGTGCACCTTGAGACACACAATCAAATTTAAAATTCAAATGGCAATTACAATTATCATTGCCACTGTGAGTGGCGCTCAAGCTTGGATATCAGTAAATCAGCTCACTCAAGAGACGGAAGTCGCGATCAATCAAGAAATGAAGAATGTAAGCGTAGGGATAAACAACTACATTGCAGATTGGATCTCGACTCGAAGTAATATGATGTTGGCCAATGAGCCGACCATAGCAAATAACAGTAACTCTGACCGTGAGCTATTATTGACTAAACAAGCTGGTCAATTCCTATCGGTTTATGCGGGATTTAGCGATGGTACGATCGCGTATGGTGATAAAACGGAAAGCTGGCCAGCAGACTACGACCCTCGTACCCGCCCTTGGTACAAGGATGCCAACGCCGCATCAGACCTGATCATTACTGAACCGTATCAAGATTTCGATGGCAGTATCGTCATCAGCTTTGCGAAAGCTTTCAGTGGCCAAAAGCAGGGCGTACTGGCTGCGGACTTAACCGTGACGAGCATTATCGATACAGTACTTAACGTAAAACTGGATAACGATGGCTTCGCCTTCTTAGTAGATGGTAACAACAACATCGTTGCGTACAGCGATGAAACGTTAAGTCAAAAGCCACTCACAAGTTTAAATCCAGAGCTGACCGCAAACCGAGTGTCACAACTGGTTCAAAACCAAACTATTACTCCATTAGCTTGGCCTGGTTTAGGTGAGCAGTTGATTTACATAGCTAAAGTTCCGAACACCGATTGGTCTCTAGGCATTGTTATCGATAAAGATCTAGCGTTCTCTGCAGTCACTGACGCAATTCAATTTATTACAATTACCTCACTGGTTTTGTATATCGTGATTTCAATCGTCAGCACCATGGTCATAACTCGATTGCTTTACCCATTACAAACCTTGTCAGAAGCGCTAACCCAACTTGCTCAAGGTAGAGGTGACCTTACTCAACGTATCGATATCACCCGCATGGATGAGATAGGTAAGCTTGCCGAGCTTGTAAACCAATTCTTAAGTCAAATGCAGAGCATGCTGAAAGGCGTCGTTGAGCACAGCCATGATTTAAACAACCATGCAGAGAAAGCCAACCAACTTGCGGCTCAGTCTTCGATGCGAGTAGAAAATCAACAAAACGATATAACCCAAATTGCGACTGCGATTCATGAGATGTCAGCAACCGCTGCAGAAGTCGCGAGTCATGCAGAATTGACCGCATCCGCTTCTCAGGCCTCTGCATCCGCCTGTAATGACGGCCAAAACGTAATTCAACAAAACCGCGATGCGATTACTGGCCTTGCAACTCAAGTGGAAGACGCGGCCAATGTGATCCGAGAGCTGGAAAACAACGCGCAAAGCATCAATCAGATCTTATCGACCATTCAAGGCATTGCTGAACAAACCAACCTATTGGCATTGAATGCAGCCATCGAAGCGGCACGTGCAGGTGAACAAGGTCGCGGATTTGCGGTTGTCGCCGATGAAGTTCGCGTGCTAAGCCAAAGAACCTATGGCTCAACAGAAGAGATCCGTGTGATGATCGATACCTTGCAGAAGAACACTGAACATGCGGTGGATAGCATGACCACCAGCACTCAGCTCGCAGAAAACAGTGTTGGCTTCGCAGAGCAAGCGCACGATAGCCTATCTAAAATCACGCAAGCCATCAGTGAAATCAACGACATGGCACTACAGATAGCCAGCGCAGCCGAAGAGCAACGAGCAGTCAGTGAAGACATCAGTCGTAATACACAAGGGATCAAAGATGCCTCTGACGACCTCGCTCAACAAGCAGAAAACAGCCGTAATAGCTCAAATGAGATGAGTAGCGCTGCTGAGTCGATGCGTCGAGATGTGGAGCGCTTTAAGGTATAAAGCCTCGCAACTCAAACAAGCGAACGGATACTTAGAGCAAACCTATCACTGAAAAGCAAAGCGGTGCATTTATTAAGAATCGCTTTGTTCTCAGTTCGGTTTGATGCATATTGATGAGCTAATTTATCCCAGACAGAAGGACTGTTAATCGATGGGGTTTGAATGGTTGGCTCTCGCCGCTGCTTTTCTTTGGGCTATCGCAAGCCTAATGTCCGTAAAGCCTGCTCAACACTTAGGTTCTTTTGCCTATAGCCGATGGCGCATGGGCTGCACTGCGGTCATCTTATCAAGCATGGCTTGGTTTACTGGTGGCTGGACAACCGTCGAAACAGAGCTAGTCACGCCAATGATGCTGTCTGGTCTGATTGGAATCTTCATTGGTGATACCGCTCTATTTGCCTGTTTGAACCGAATGGGTCCGCGTCAAGCTGGCTTACTGTTCTCTTGTCACGCCGTGTTCTCTGCAATTCTCGGTTATTTCCTGTTTAGTGAAAGCATGACCTCTGGCGAGCTTGTTGGCTCGGCCTTGGTGTTTAGTGGCGTATTAACTGCGATCTTCTTTGGTCGTCGAGGCCAAGCCAACAACCAGCTTGAAACCATCAAGGGCACCGTGTGGATTGGTGTTGCTCTGGGCATCACGGCCGCCATCTGCCAAGCATTGGGCGGTATTATTGCCAAACCTGTGATGCAAACTAGCATCGACCCGGTAGCTGCCTCTGCAATTCGAATGATCACCGCCTTTGTCGCCCACTCCGTATTTCGTTTAACGGGCGCTAAGCTTTCTCGCGCACTGAATCCGATGAATGGTCAAATATTCGCGATTACTGCAGTGAACGGTTTTCTTGCGATGGCAGTGGGTATGACGCTGATCCTATATGCACTGCAGGAAGGAAATGTCGGCATGGTTGCTCTACTCTCTTCAACCACACCTATCATGTTGCTGCCAATTCTATGGCTGTACACCAAGCAAAGACCAAACGCCTATGCTTGGATCGGTGCCATTGTTGCCGTCGTTGGCACTGGTATTCTTGTCAGCTAGTTGATCTGCTCGCTAACTTCTACTAGCTAACTAACATTAAGAACGTGGGAATGGGAAAGCGGTCACGTCGTCGATATGGTCGTAACCTAAAGCCAGCATGATTAGCCTATCGATACCCAATGCAACACCCGCACAGTCTGGTAGGCCCGCTTTTAGCGCCTCAATCAAATGATGGTCAATCGGTTGAGGCGATAAGCCCATCTCGATACGCTTAGCATTGTCATCTTCAAAGCGCTGCAATTGCTCTTGCGGGTTATCTAACTCATTAAAGCCATTTGCCAACTCGATGCCTTTGAAGTACACCTCAAAACGGTCAGCCACTCTCGAGTCGTTTGGATTAATTTTAGCCAGTGCCGCTTGAGACGCAGGGAAATCATAAACGAATGCTGGCACGGTTTGGCCAATTTTAGGTTCTACACCAATGCTAAACAGTAACTGCAGCAAAGTATCCCTGTCTTGTTCAGGGTCAGCAATATCGCCCAAACCTAATGTACCAGCACAAACCTTTAGCGCTTCCATTGAACCTTCTAATGGACACACACCCAGCACTTCAAGAAACGCGTTTTGGTAAGTCATTCGTTCAGCCGCCCGAGAATTCAGCACCAGCTGCAACAAGTCATCCATCTCATCCATCAACTGATGGTGGTCGAAACCAACACGATACCACTCCAACATCATAAACTCAGGGTTATGGTAACGGCCGTTCTCTTCGTTGCGGAATGCCTTAGCTATCTGATAAATACAGCCGCTTCCTGCCGCCAAAAGACGTTTCATATGGAACTCAGGGCTGGTCATGAAGAACAGCTTTTGCCCACCCGCATACCCTGGCCCTACAAACTCAGTTTTGAAAGTATGTAAGTGCACATCTGTCACAGTGGCATGGCTCATGGCTGGGGTATCCACCTCCAACACATCACGCTCAAAAAAGAAATCGCGGATCTGACGAATCAGTAAAGCACGTTGTTTTAACTGCTTGATCGGCGCAGCTGGCTGCCAGTTAGCTTGGTTCATGATTTTAGAATTACTCACTGAAATAACTGGATCGAAAGATACCGTTTGTTTAGCCAAAAATCATCTCTTCTTAAACTCGACCTACCACACTGAGATTGATAATTAGCGTCAATAGCAATTAACAACATCAACAACAATGCACTCAATATCGATACATTTATCGACACGTTTCTTAACTTTTCGCAACGAGCAAACTCTTGCTGTGATTAGCATCACATAACCTAGAATTTCTATGCCTCCACATGCATTACCGAAGCAAAAACCTAATTAAATCAATATTTGAAATTACACCCTCTCATACACTGAATCTACCACTTAAGGCTTAGAGGTGATAATCGGTTGATGCCGTTTACTGCGCTCTAAATAGGCTTTTAATAATAACAAGCGGAAGACTCCGCATCACACTGGAGAATAACTGTGAAGACAATTACCACAGATATCGCAGTCATCGGCGCAGGCGGCGCTGGTCTTCGTACTGCTATTGCGGCAGCTGAAGCGAATCCTGATTTGGAAGTAGCACTGATATCTAAAGTTTACCCAATGCGTTCGCACACGGTAGCAGCAGAAGGCGGTTCAGCAGCGGTAATTAAAGACGAAGATAGCCTAGACAACCACTTCAACGATACTGTTGGCGGTGGCGACTGGCTATGTGAACAGGATGTTGTTGAATACTTTGTTGAAAACGCGACTCGCGAAATGATCCAAATGGAACAATGGGGCTGCCCATGGAGTCGTAAAGAAAACGGTGAAGTAAACGTACGCCGATTCGGCGGTATGAAGGTAGAAAGAACGTGGTTCGCAGCGGATAAAACTGGCTTCCACATGCTTCATACTCTGTTCCAGACTTCGATGAAGTACGACCAAATCAAACGATTTGACGAGTACTTTGTGGTGGATTTGATCGTTGAAGAAGGCGAAGTACAAGGCCTTATCGCGATTCATATGTCTGAAGGGGAGCTTGTTACCATCAAAGCAAAATCGGTTGTTCTAGCAACGGGTGGCGCAGGTCGTGTTTACCACTGTAATACTAACGGTGGCATCGTAACTGGCGACGGTATGGCAATGGCTTATCGTCACGGTGTGCCACTGCGTGACATGGAGTTCGTTCAATACCACCCAACAGGCCTACCGGGCACTGGCATCTTGATGACCGAAGGTTGTCGTGGTGAAGGCGGTATCATCGTCAACAAGAACGGCTACCGTTACCTACAAGATTACGGCATGGGCCCTGAAACACCAGTGGGCGAGCCGAAAAACAAATACATGGAACTGGGTCCTCGTGACAAAGTTTCTCAAGCCTTCTGGCACGAGCAGCAGAAAGGCAACACAATCAAGCACCCGCTTGGTGATGTAGTACACCTTGACCTTCGCCACCTTGGTGAAGAGTATCTGCAAGAGCGTCTGCCGTTCATCTGTGAGCTAGCAAAAGCGTACGTGAACGTTGACCCAGCAAAAGAGCCAATCCCAATCCGCCCGACTGTTCACTACACCATGGGTGGTATCGAAACTAACGGTACTTGTGAAACTCGCATCAAAGGCCTATTCGCGGTTGGTGAATGTGCGTCAGTTGGCCTACACGGTGCAAACCGCCTAGGTTCAAACTCTCTGGCTGAGTTCGTGGTATTTGGCCGCGTTGCTGGTGAACATGCTGTGAAACGCGCAGCAGAGTTCAAAGGCTGGAATGAAGAATCTATCGCTAAGCAAGTCAAGGCGGTTGAAGATCGCATCGCAGCGCTGATGAACCAAGAAGGCGACGAAAACTGGGCTGATATCCGCACTGAAATGGGTCACACCATGGAAGCGGGTTGTGGTATCTACCGTCAAGAAGACTTGATGCAAGAGACTATCAACAAGATCACTGAACTGAAAGCGCGCTACAAGAAGATCAGCATCAAAGACAAAGGCAAGGTGTTCAACACTGACCTACTTTACGCTATCGAAGTCGGTTACGGCC
Source organism: Vibrio chagasii (assembly GCF_002954585.1). Classification (GTDB taxonomy): domain Bacteria; phylum Pseudomonadota; class Gammaproteobacteria; order Enterobacterales; family Vibrionaceae; genus Vibrio; species Vibrio chagasii_A. The sequence continues at coordinate 294,000 of NZ_MSCI01000003.1, read as the reverse complement.
TAGAAGTCGCAGAAGCGATGGTTCACTCAGCGATCCTTCGTAAAGAATCTCGCGGTGCACACCAACGTCTAGACGACAACTGCACAGAGCGTGATGACGTGAACTTCCTAAAACACTCACTCTCTTTCTTCAATGAAGATGCAGCACCAACCATCGATTACAGCGACGTTAAGATCACCAAGTCTCAACCAAAAGCACGTCTGTACGGTGAAGCAGCAGAGAAAGCCGCGGCCGCTGAAAAAGCTGCTGCAGCGAATGTCGCTCAAGATGAGAAGCGTGAAGAGGAGAAAGCGTAATGTCAGCGAATCGTATCCAAAAAGTAGACATTCTGCGCTACGACCCAGAGAAAGATGCAGAACCTTACATGCAGACTTTCGAAGTACCTTTCGATGAGACCATGTCGGTACTAGACGCGATTGGTTACATCAAAGACCACCAAGACAAAGACCTTTCATACCGTTGGTCTTGTCGTATGGCGATCTGTGGTTCTTGCGGCATCATGGTTGATGGCGTGCCTAAGCTAGCGTGTAAGAGCTTCTTACGTGACTACCCGAACGGCCTGACCATCGAGCCTTTAGCTAACTTCCCAATCGAGAAAGATTTGATTGTCGACATGACGCCGTTCATCGAGCGCCTTGAAGCTATCAAGCCTTACATCATTGGTAACGACCGTAAGCCTGAAGACGGCACTAACCTACAAACACCTGAGCAAATGGCTAAGTACAAACAGTTCGCTGGTTGTATCAACTGTGGCCTTTGCTACGCAGCGTGTCCTCAATTCGGTCTAAACCCAGAGTTCATTGGCCCTGCAGCACTCACGCTAGCTCACCGTTACAACCTAGATAGCCGTGACAACGGTAAAGATGAGCGTATGAAGCTTATCAATGGTGAAAACGGCGCTTGGGGCTGTACGTTTGTTGGTTACTGTTCTGAAGTATGTCCGAAGAAAGTAGACCCAGCAGCGGCGGTTAACCAAGGTAAAGTTGAGTCTTCAATGGACTTCGTTATCTCGATGTTCAAACCTGACGGTACATCTGTTAGCAAGAACCAAGTAAAAACTGCAGAGGAGGCATAAGATGAGCAATCGTAAGCCTTATGTTCGTGAGATGAAGAGAACGTGGTGGAGCAACCATCCGTTCTACCGCTTCTACATGCTACGTGAAGCAACTGTACTGCCTTTGATTCTGTTCACTGTATTCCTAACCTTTGGCTTGGGTGCGCTAGTGAAAGGCCCTGAAGCGTGGGCTAGTTGGTTGAGCTTTATGGCTAACCCTATCGTTGTCGGTATTAATATTTTGGCACTGCTAGGTAGCTTAATGCACGCTCAAACCTTCTTCAGCATGATGCCTCAAGTAATGCCAATCCGCCTGAAAGGCAAATTGGTTGATAAAAGAATCATCGTACTGACTCAATGGGCAGCGGTGGCTTTTATTTCTTTAATCGTTCTTGTTGTGGTGTAAGGAGCTTTCGTTATGAACACAAACTACAAAGTTAAGCCTATTAACCACAACCCTCAACGCTCTGATGAGCCAATTTGGTGGGGCCTATTCGGCGCTGGCGGTACTTGGTTCGCGATGATCACGCCAATCACGATTCTAGTGCTGGGGATCTTAGTGCCAATGGGCATCATCGATGCAGAAGCCATGAGCTACGAACGTGTGTCTGAATTTGCCACCAGCATTATCGGGGCACTATTCATCATCGGCACGCTAGCACTACCAATGTGGCACGCTATGCACCGTCTTCACCACGGCATGCACGACCTGAAGTTCCACGTCGGCGTTGCTGGTAAAGTGGGCTGCTACTTCTTTGCAGGCCTAATCAGCGCATTGTCTATTATTTTCATCTTTATGATCTAAAAGCAGATTCGGGATTCGAGTAATCGAGATGCGAAAAGCTTAAAAGCGAAAGCAGAGCTAGGTTATCCAGCTCTGCTTTTTTTGTTTTTCGTATCTCGCACCTCGTTTACGCGCACCTGACCTTTCCGCTCTTCGTATCCCGTATACTCGCATCTACCTCACAGCTTCATCGATTGCGATGAATAAGAGTACACGAACTAACGCACCACCGACCTCTTACAAAGACTTACACTCCTTCATTACACTAAGTGATACCGTTGCAACAAATAATACAAACAAATCACTCAATACCCATTCAATTAAATTAGTGAATATTATGAAGCCTATCTTTTTAGCATTACTTACCCTGGCCGTGGCGGGTTGTAATGGCTCATCTAGCAGCAACTCTTCGACTTCGACATCGACATCATCAGCAAAACCAAAGTCATTAGTCACCGTTTATTCATCTGTAGATAACTGCTCAACAGCAGCCGATGTACCAAACTGTAGCTTCGAGAAAGGCATTTACGTATTAAAAGCGAATTCAATCGTAACGGATGTACAGCACCAGCGTGTAATAAGCCAAGTAAAGAACTTCACGACATGGGCAAGTGAAGACGTTCAAAAGCAGTTGAACAAGAAAAGCCTAATCATTGGGGTCATGGAGACAGAACCTGATGGCTCTACAGCCGCTGACCAATTTGTTATTGCGCTTAGCCAAGCGAAGGATATTGTGGATGGTGTTGAGTTGGTGTATACCGATCTTAGCGGACAAGATGAGACAAAAAAGCCGAGGACATATCAAAAGCTGATGCAGCTTTTCGATTACTACGTTGATGATAACCAAAACAACCAGTTAGGATCTGATCTGAGTAACGCATACGATGCATTCCGATCTGCACTTGCTCATCAGGATGGTGTGGCTGCTGTCGCTGGTATGGAGTCACTACATTTCAACGAATGTAATTACGGAAATGGCAAACTAACAACTCAGCGAGTACTGGGGACACCAAACCCTTGTATAGAGGATGGCAAAACAACCGATGATGACGGAAATGACATTTCCAATGGCAAGATTGACCCTATACATGGAGGTACTAATCTAAACTTGAACCCAGGCTCACTACTTGGTTTAATTTACGAATACAAAGTTTCTCCAAAGTTGAGTGAAGGTGCTTCTGAACTGGTCGGTTCAAAAGGTACTAATTTCAAAATCGCTGGAGAAATCGGTTCTGGTAAATTAGATAGTGATCCAAGCTCTGTATATGTCTCTTGGGCTAACCCTGCATTCATACCATTAAGTAACTACCTAGAAAAATATTTTTTTACCAACAAATAACTGGCTAATTTAAAAGATAAAATAACAAAGCTGGCATTGGTGCCAGAAGTTTAAGTACGTCTAACCACTCTTGCCCAGATTCGGGTAAACCAGTCCCGAAGAGCTTAAAATCGAAAAGACTAGAAGCAGAGCGAGATTATCTTGTTCTGCTTTTTTGTTGCCATTATATGCGCTTACAAAGTGCAATTTCATCGGCTTACATAGCTCAAAATTATTAGTAACAATATCATTAATATAAATACAACAATGTCATTTGGCAGATGACGATCATGCTTTCATACAAGACATTACCGATAAAAAAGAGGCTGATAACTCAGTATCAGCCTCTTTGCTTTTCTAAATCACGGGGCACTTAGAGCTTTGGGTTACCCATGTTCTTATTGCTGTGTAACCTTCTTGGTTTGGTCCATTAACCCCAACGCTCCGAAGCCCGTAATGACATCGAGGTTGGTTTTCAAACCCGTTTCGTCACTGCCGCCGATGTAGTTTTGTGGCATCTGCACTTGGAAGTTCTGCAGGTTGTTATAGAGCGAGTTAGCGACCTCACGGTTCAGCTCGGCCAGATACACCTCGCGGTTGGCGCCTAGCGCGGCATATTTCGCTTTCAACACTTCCGCTTCCGCTCGACCTTTTTCAAGAATCGCTCTTGCTTCAAATTCAGCAGACAATGCATTGGCCTTTTGAATCGCCAAATTGGCTTCTGCGGTTGCCAGTTCCTTCTCTTTTTCAACTTCAGCTAATCGCTTAGTCTTCTCGACTTCGACAATTTCACGTTCAGCAATTTGACGAGCTATTTCCACTTCTTTCTGCTGGGAAATAATCGCTAACTCTTTGCCTCGCTGCGCGTCTTGGACTTCTCGAGTACGCTGAATCTCTTTACGGAGTTGCTCGGTCTCAGCTTGCGCTTTTGATGTTTCTTGCTCCTGAATCGCACGAATACGGTCGGCCACCAAACGCTTCTTATCCGCCAGTAACTGATCAAGTTGCTTCTCTGGCTGCGGATCACCAATCGTGACCTGGGTTACTTGAATGCCGTATTGTGATAGCGGATTGTCCTGACGGATAGGCTGACCCGTGTTATCCACCACCGGCACGGTCTTCCAAACCAGTTGATTGGTTCGTTGCAATTGATTCGAGTTCGATTGATTGACACCAACCGGCGCAAGATCTAACTCTTCCACTTCAACCTGACGACGTTCCGTCAGGTAAATGCCCTCGCGTAGCTGATCACCCAATTTAGATTTGAATTGGTTTAAGCCACCTTGGAAGAACTCCTCGCCCGTGTATTGAGTCGCCGTAATCACTGTCACATTACGCGCATTTTTAACTAACAACGCATCGATCAAATTACTGTTGTTGCGAAACTCCTTATGCATCTTTTCCACTGCCTTCGGGTCATTGCTGAGCTTAAAGCGGAATGTCACCGGAATCTCACCAATGTACGTATCAGCAAAACGCACCTGCACCGGATCTAACCTTTGATAAAAATCTTCCCCTTTGCTGTTGCCAAAAGAGACTGTAATCACCTGATCATACTGGGTTATCTTGGATAAAAACGGCATTCGAAAATGAATACCGGGCTCGGTAAAGACATCCAACTCACCAGTAATATTGTTTTGATGCACGTAGCTGTAACCGGCATCGGTCATCAAAACTGAGCTATTAATTGTTAAGCCTAAAGCCAGCAGTGGTACGCCGAATACTGCCGCTTTCAGCCCTTTATGTAGTAACTGACGTCGTTCTTCTATTTTCAAACCTCTTCCTAAGCCTCGATTTTCCATGTCATTCTCCTTTAGGGTTGTCATTGAGTTAAATCGAAATAAATCAAACTAATATGCAACTCGCTGACCACGAGAAATAATGTATCAAATTGTTACAATTCGGAACAATCGAAAGATTCATCAAATAAATAAGGTTTTATCGAACAATAAAAATAACCTCTACATTCACAAGCTTTGAATTTATGAACTTTGGCTGTTCAGAACGGTAGGAAAATTGAAGCGGTGATCAAAAGGAAAGACCGACACTACTTAGGAATAGAAAGGAGAAAAGTTACACTTTCCAAAGAACGGACTATTGATTGCTCAAGGCGCCATTTATGCGTTGATAGAGAGAAGCACCTATACTGTTAGATGCTAAATCGCGTTTGAGGATATCATTATGAGAATTGTTTCACTTGCCTGTATTCTGGCTCTATCTTTACCAACCACAGCCTTGGCTGTCGATGTCACGAAACTGGCAGAATCTGTAGACAAGGAAAAAGCCACTGAATCTGTTGATGTAGAAGAATTGAAATCATCGGTTGATGGGACCGACATTGATTATCAAAAAGCTTATGAAGCTATCGATAAAGAAAAGGCGAAAGAAGCCGTCGATGTCGATAAAGCAAAGGCAGCTCTGCTTGAATAACAATGCTAATCAGAGATAAAACAAGCAAAAGCAACCCCAGTGTTAGCACGCTTTATTCGCTGATATACGAGCGTGCTAACGCAGGAGTTATCTCATAATAACGAAATATCGGCGTACCCTACTTTTTATCCGTCACTCGCGTCATACCACTCAGAGTTTTTATCAGTTCAAACGTACACTCGCCCCTTCCTCTCATATCGGCCAAAACCCCAAAGATGACACCGAACATGAGCGTTCATAAATTGATAGTAAGATCACAAAAAGCCATTGAAACATCTTTTCCTGGTGAGTGGATATGAAGGTTAGGAACACGATCCCAGTCACTAATATGTAGCAAACCAGTGATATTTTTGCGATTGCCATAATCTCAACATATTGTTGAATTTGAAGTTATTTACAAATGAGATAGTATCCATTTTTTTCATACAAGTGGTCTCCTCATGCACCAACTAGATACAGCCTTAAATAATAAAAGCGGGCGCTGGACACAGCACGATACTCAATGGGTATTGAGTTTATTTGGTACAGCTGTCGGCGCTGGTATTCTCTTCTTACCGATCAACCTAGGCCTCAGTGGTTTCGTTCCATTGCTCATCATGGCAACCTTAGCGTTCCCTATGACTTTCTTAGCGCACCGTGGCTTTACTCGGTTCGTTCTATCTTCCAGCCAAAAAGACGCAGACTTTACCGATGTCGTTGCTGAGCACTTTGGAGCCACTGCGGGACAAATCATTTCACTGCTGTACTTTTTGTCTATCTTCCCGATTTTATTAATTTATGGTGTCGGATTAACAAATACCGTCGATAGCTTTATGGTTAACCAAGCTGGACTAGAGTCACTGCCACGACCTTTTCTGTCAGGAGCCTTAGTGACAGGGTTAATCGCAGTGATGATCGCTGGCGAGAAGATTATACTTCGTACACTCTCGTTGATGGTTTATCCCCTAGTCGCGATTCTGCTATTTTTGTCCGTATACTTGATTCCAAGCTGGCAAGCTCCTGAACTGACAATGCCTTCATTATCTTCTTTGGGCAGCACGCTTTGGCTATCTACGCCAGTAGTGATCTTCTCATTCAGTCATTTAGCAGCACTCTCTTCTTTTGCCCACGCTCAACGCAGCCATTACGATGACAGCGCAAGAGTAAAATCAGAGCACATCTTACAACGCACCAGCATCATGCTGATCCTGTTTGTGATGCTGTTTGTATTTTCTTGTGTTCTGACACTGTCTCCTGAACAGCTAGCACAAGCGAAGGAACAAAACGTGTCGATTCTGTCTTATCTGGCCAACGTTAAAGACAACCCGTTTATTGCGACACTTGGCCCGATTGTGGCTTTCCTAGCAATAACATCATCATTTATTGGCCACTTCTTGGGCGCGAGAGAAAGCATGGTCGGGATGCTAACCAAAAGTACATCCCTATCCACACCTTTGGCTCATAAAGTGACAATAATCTCGCTGTTTGCATCGATCTGGGTGGTAGCGATAGTCAACCCAAGCATTTTAGGGATGATGGAAGCCTTGTCTGGGCCTGTAATTGCGATGATCTTGTTCGTTATGCCTATGGTGGCCGTGTATAAGGTAGAGGCATTACGCCGCTATAGAAAGGATTTATCCTGCATCTTCGTCTTGTTGGTGGGTGTCGTCGCTGTAAGCGCTTTAGTGTTTAGCTTAGTTAAGCCATAGCGGGTTAGGGACTAAAAGCAGATACGGGATTCGAGTAAACGAGTATCGAAGAGCTTAAGAGCGAAAAGACTAAAAGCAGAACAATACCATTTTGTTCTGCTTTTTTTGTTTTTCGTATCTCGTATACTCGCATCTGCCCTTCAGCTCTTCGTATCCCGTATCTCGTTTACGCGCATCTGCTTTTTAAATGCAAAAAAGGCCGCATAAGCGACCTTTTTCATTTCATTGAACCACCTTAAATCAAGGTGAGCACAATCAAATTACTTTACACGACCAACGTATTCGCCAGTACGAGTATCTACTCTTACAACTTCACCGATAGCGATGAATAGAGGTACGCGAACTACCGCGCCAGTTGCTAGAGTTGCAGGTTTGCCACCAGTACCCTGTGTGTCGCCTTTTAGGCCAGGATCTGTATCAGTTACTTCGATCTCAACAAAGTTTGGTGGAGTTACTGTGATAGGGTTATCATTCCACAACGTTAGAGTACATACGTCGTTTTCAACTAGCCATTTAGCTGTGTCGCCAACTGCTTTTACTTCAGCCGCGATTTGCTCGAATGTCTCGTTGTTCATGAAGTGGTAGAATTCGCCATCGCTGTATAGGTAGCCTAGTTCAACGTCTACAACGTCAGCTAGTTCTACTGTGTCGCCTGACTTAAATGTTTTCTCTAACACTTTGCCTGACAGCAGTTTACGAAGTTTTACACGGTTAAACGCTTGGCCTTTACCCGGCTTAACGTATTCATTTTCGATAATTGAGCAAGGCTCGTTATCCATCATGAATTTTAAACCGCCTTTGAATTCATTGGTGCTTACTGACGCCATGATTTCCTCTTACACATCTTTGAGTTGATTTCAATGCCGCATATCATAACCCGAAAAGTCGAATCTGTTGAGCAAAACTGGCTCAAACAACTATCGAATGCGATCTCAGACCCGACAAAACTCCTTGAAGCATTGGAAATAGACCCAACACCATGGCAAGCAGGCTTTGCGGCACGCAACCTATTTTCGTTGCGAGTACCGTTAAGCTTTGTCGAGCGAATGGAAAAAGGCAACCCGCATGACCCGCTATTACGCCAGGTTTTGCCATTGAGCGAAGAGTTCGAAGTTCATGAAGGCTACTCGGCCGATCCACTAGAAGAGCAAGACAACGCGATCCCGGGTTTATTGCATAAATACAAAAGTCGCGCCTTGATGATAGTAAAAGGTGGCTGTGCGGTTAACTGCCGTTATTGCTTTCGACGCCACTTCCCGTATCAAGACAACAAGGGCTCAAAGTCGGTGTGGCAAACCAGCCTCGATTATGTCGCTCAACACTCTGAGATTAACGAGGTCATCCTTTCGGGTGGCGACCCACTGATGGCCAAAGACAGCGAAATCGAGTGGCTGATTCACGCTATCGAACAGATACCACATGTGAAAACCGTGCGTATTCATAGCCGTTTACCCGTCGTGATCCCAGCTCGTATCACTGACGAGCTGTGCCAAATCTTATCTAAGACTCGCCTCAATGTAGTGATGGTAAGCCATATTAATCATGCCAATGAAATCAATGTAGAGCTTAAACAAGCCTTCCATAAATTGAAGCTTAGTGGCGCGATGCTACTTAACCAAGGCGTGATGTTGAAAGGCGTGAACGACAGTGCTGACGCATTAAAAGCACTCAGTGAGAAGCTATTCAACGCTGGCATTCTACCGTATTACATGCACGTACTGGATAAGGTTCAAGGTGCCGCTCACTTCTATATCTCAGATGAAGAGGCGAAACATCACTTTAAGGGATTAATCTCTGAGGTTTCTGGCTACCTTGTACCTAAATTAACTCGTGAAATTGGCGGACGCAGCAGCAAGACACCACTCGACCTCCATATTGAGTGATAACGCACAATATTGAATAGTAGAACAGAAAAAAGGGCCAGCAACATCCGTTGATGGCCCTTTTAAGCAGAATAAAACAATAACCTTTGGCTACTGGCTACGAACAATACGCGATCAAACACATCATAAGAAGTAACGAATACCGAGCCCAAAAGCAATGTCTGCTGAGTTATCCATGTTGATAATGTTTTCAATCATACTGGCTTCTAGCATGGCGTTGCCAAGATTCAAACGATAGCCCAGAACCACTTCATTAGAGGCTTCAGAGAACGCCCCCTCATCTTCCAACAAACCTTGGTACCAGTGATATTCAACGAGCACTTCATGAAAATAGCCAAATTTGTAGCCATATCCAAAGGCGACCGCTCCGGTAAAATCGCGGATTTCAGTGCCTATCAACGCACTATTGTTGTCATTGTGCGTGACGCCAGCGCTTGCAAAAAATGAACTCGCCCCTCGGGCAAGGCTGTAATTCAACTGTACAGCTTGCTCAAAAGCACTTTTTTTGAATGGACCGCTGTCGACATTTTTGTAATAAACGCTTCCCCCGATGGCAAGTGCACTCGTATTCGAAGAAAAAAGCTGGTACTGAGTGTACCAATGCAAGGCTTTCGCTAACGCTTCCCCCTCGAAATCATCAATCGATACACCGTATTCATCACTGGATATATGGAATTGGTGTTTACCTGCTTCATCACGTCCGTTTTGTCCAATACCGAAAAAACTGTGGAAGTCCATGGTCAATGAGTCTAGGTGATTATTGGCCGCATAGGTGTATTGATATTTCACTTCGGTTTGCAATTGAGGGTTAACCTGCCAGTTCGCACCGACGAAAATATGATTCTGATAATAATCAAGGTCTGCCGTATCAGAACTTGCCCAAACACTCGCCATCGTGCCCGATGCAAACAGCTCTACGCCATGGTTCCCCACCGGAAAAGCTGAACGTAGCTCCGTGGTCAAATGAGTCGACTGCTCGGGAGATTGAGCATAAGTACGAAGCGGGGTGGGAGGTTGAGCTGCGATAGCCGAGAGTGAAGTAAAAGTCATTGTAGTCAGAAGCAACATCGATGAGACTTTATTAGGGATAATCTTAACCATTACACAACATCCTATAGTTATTAATTTAATGATAATTCAATAAATTAAATGCCTCTAGAAAATGTTGGACTTTCGAGCTTATTTTTGGGGCCTTAACAGTATTTCCACGCCAAGCGTGATAGCGATGCATAATATAACAATATCAATAACTTAGAAAATCATTCAAAGCAGTGACACCCTTGATACTCAAAGGAAAGATAGACAGCCAACGCGCTGATAGCTTACTGAAAAGAGCATGCCCAAAAGCCATCCCTATTTTGCTCTCACTGATCGCTCACGCCCCTCTTAGCCGTAGAATTGATAATGTTTACATGTCCCTTTTATCCATTGCGGGATCAACAAAGTTAATCGAGAAGACAACAAATATTTGTTCGATCGTCAGGCTGATTATCAGCATACTCGGCTCTATTCTAAATTTTTAGGAGGGGTGATATGTCACAATTTATAGAACAAACTTTAAACCTTGCCCCCTTTAGCTGGGCAGGGCTAGCTGTGTGTATGCTGTGTGGTTCGTTAATCGGTATCGAGCGACAAACACGCGGCAAACCAGTAGGTATCAGAACCTCGATTCTGATCATCAGCGGTACCTATTTCTTCCTTACCATGGCGATTAGCCTATCTCCAAACACACTCGATCAGGCTCGTGTACTTGGCCAGATCATTACTGGTGTTGGTTTCCTGGGTGCGGGTGTGATGATGACACTCGATGGCAAAATTCATGGTGTGACTTCAGCAGCCATCATTTGGGTATTAGCAGCATTGGGTATGATGATAGCGCTTGGTCACCTTTCACAATCGGTAATGATCACGCTGTTGGCATTAGCAATTTTACTGGGTGTTGATAAGGTGGAAAACAGTTTCCAAAGCCTACGTCGTGGTGTTCACCAGAAATGGATGAGAAAAGGCCGTGTGAAAAAATAAAGCTACACTCAGTTACCTATAAGGACGACTGCAAAGACGAAGAAGCCTAGTCATGCGACTAGGCTTTTTTGTACATCAATGAACGTGGATACACAGTTGATTTGTGCCCAAGGACTTTGCAATGCCCAGTTGTTTGTTTGAAGAACGGACACTCTGATTTTTCCATAGGTGTCCGATACTTTCGAACTTATGTAAAGAGTAGAGCACTGCTCCCCCAGAAACCGAAATAGCCACTTTCTCTCCTGTCGAACACTGGTAGTTCTGTAAACTAATATCGCTCTGGATTCGTTCAAATATTGAAGAAAGCAATTCTGACGACTCTCCTGCAATCGCCACCACGAACTCCCGACCATCAAATCTCGCCACGATATCGTGTTGCCTCACGCTGTTGACGATAAGTTTAGCAACGTGACAAATCACCCTATCACCAATCTCATTGCCATACCGATCGCAGATCGCCTTTAAATCATCGATTTCAAAGACACCAATCCCTAAAATTTTTCTCTCATCTTGCGCCAAAAATTGCGCTTCAAAGCCACTGCGATTGAGTAACCCTGTTAATGGATCGGTCATTGAAAGATCGTTTAAGCGGCGGTGTCTTTGCTCACGATAAAATCGCCATAGCCGCCATGCTGCAACCACATACAAGAACAAGAGTACCAATAACCCTTTGTAGTCCCTTTCCAATATGTGTAAGAAGTGCTCGCTCTTCGTTTCTTGAATGGTCAAATACAGCTGCGTATTCACCCCATCCACATACAAGGGTTGTGAAAAAGTGTAATCCAATAAGCCATATTTATTTCTGCCGCTGACACTGGTGATCTCATAGCCATGCTTCGCATTCGAAAATAAGCTAGAGGTATAGCCATCAATACCTAATACCCCTTTAAACTCACCGTTTATATAGATCCCTTTGGTTAAAGTCACCACTTTCTCACCAGTCAGGTAATCGTCGTATTGGCCAGTATAGACAACCTTATCTCTATTTTGAGATACGCCAAAGCGGATGGTATTGATCCAATAGGGCCGACGACTAACGATCGAGTCAAACGTATCGCCTTTCATATATTGGGCAATATCCGAGGGGGCCGAGATGATAAATTTATCTTTGGAAATAAAATAAATGGCAGAGACACTACTGATGGTGTTCGTAAAGTAAGCCATCGTTGGGGCAATAAACAGACGCTTGCTCGCTTCCGCATACAGCGCAGATTGAGAGTCACACATCTGAGTGGGGCCAGAGAACATAAAATCAAAAAGAGGGTCTTTCTGCCCTTCACTAATGAAATAGCAGCTATCGTCTTCCGTCTTTTTTTCATACGGAAAGGTATAAGTCTCACCATGCAATGGGTGGAGCGCTGTAATGTTGTACTCTAGCGCATTCAGTATCTGAGTGAGCTCTGTGAGTCCATGTGTTACGCCTTGATTTTCTGATCCATACTGTTTGTCTGATTCTTCCGCTGAATCAAAGAGCAACAAGCTCAAAACTACTAAAAAACTGGCGGTCAGGCCAAAGAAAGCCTTTTTAAAATCGATAGTATGGTGATTAATCAAAGCATATCAATCATCGTTGTGAATTTAGCGCACATTGTACTTATGAATTAACTTACTGCAACAATAAATATAAAACAACATGCTTATATTATTCAGCACGAGAGAGTTTGAACCTGGATCAGAAAATACAGAGTAGAAATAACGCCTAAGTAAGAAGCACTTAGGCGTTACGAATCACAGTAGTAACACTAAGCCTTACTTAGCAAAGTTCACAATTGGGAAGCACGGGAAGAAACCGTTATCGGCACAGTTGAGCAAGCCTATTTGTACACCTTCAATTTTTTTAGTTTTGTTGAAGAGACCAACTTGAACTGTTGAAGTGTCTGAAAGGTTCGCCGCACCCACATCAACCATAGTGTCGCCTTCAGAGTAGTTTACGAAACTCACGTTTGCGCCTTTTACATCGTTAGTGATGTTCACAGCGCCAAAGTTAAGGCCGGTCGTTTTACCCGTATTCCAGTTAAAGAAGCCCAACGACGCACCTTTCATCTCTTGATTCACTTTCGATGCACCAAAAATACCCAGGTTCACACCCGTTGTCGTTTGAGTCTCAGACATGCCCACAACCGCAAGGTCAAGACCTTTAACATCACTGACTTGCCCGTGTAGTACCGCCAAGCGTACGCCGCCAACACTATCAGAGTCTGGTGAGTTGTAACCATTTACCGTTGAAAACATAACAGGCGAAGAAGCGAATGCCGCTGGTGCCATTATTGCTGCCGATACGGCAAGTACTGAAAGTAGTTTTTTCATTGGGGAGTCTCCACTGACTTATTGTTAACTTGATTAATACATTATCAATCAAGCGTTTATTGTCCTTTATTCAACAGCTATCCATGTTATATCAATGTCATAACTGTACTGTTGAATATAAGACGGTAAATCAGAAAGAACAATATAAAGAAAGGGATACGATCAGAGGTAAGAGTAGCCATCGACACACATTTCGATGCATAACACTAAAGATTACCTATTACACTCGCATCTCGCTGTAGGGAATGACTATGTCAGAACATAAAAAAACGGAGACCGAAGTCTCCGTTTTCAAGGTGTTAGCATGGTTAAATAATGACGAGAGATGTGGAGATAGAAAAAGCCCCTTACCTCTTTAATAGAATCAAAGCCAAAACCACAAAGCCCACAACTATTTTTTCAAAATACCCACTACAGAATTATTCTCTACGACGATCAATGAGGTAATTCCTTTATTCTCCATTACCTCGTAAGCCTCTTGTACATGCGCTTCAGGAGATATTGAGGCTGGGTTGAGCGTAGCAATATCTTTTGCAACAAGATCAAAAGCATCTCGTCCTTTCGACTCCATCGCTCTTCGCAAATCCCCATCTGTGATAATAGCTAAAGACTCATCATTCAAATTAACCAATGTTAAGCCTAAATGGCTCGATGATATTTTATGGATGATAGATGTAAAATCGGCATTTGATGCAACACTAGGAAGGCTATCAGAGAGCATTTCATCTTGTACCTTAGACAGCAGTCTTCGACCTAAGCTTCCCCCAGGGTGGAAACGAGCGAAGTTTTCGGGTTGAAAACCACGAACGTCCATAAGGGCTACAGTCAAAGCATCCCCCATAACCAGAGTAGCTGTTGTTGAAGATGTAGGGGCAAGCTGCAAAGGGCACGCTTCTTTAGGCACAGCAATATCTAAATGACAGTGTGAGTTTACTGCTAGTGTAGAGCTTTCTCTTCCTGTAATAGCAATGATGAAGTTTCCATTATCTCGTAAGAAAGGTAATAGCTTCAAAACTTCATCCGTCTCACCTGAGTTCGAGATAGCAATAAATACATCTTCAGATTTGACCATTCCCAGATCACCATGAAAAGCTTCTCCAGGGTGCATGAAAAAGCTAGGAGTGCCAGTACTCGCAAAAGATGCAGCTATTTTTTTTCCTATAATTCCAGATTTTCCCATTCCACAGATAATGGTACGGCCCTTGGTATTAATAATAGCGTTTATAGCAACTTCAAATTCAGAGCCTAATCTCTTTGCCATATAATCCAAACCGTCAATTTCAGTCTGAATTACTTGTTTTGCGATATCAATTGAGTTAGCCATCGGTTTTTTCTTCCATTATTTTTCTAGTATTTTCATAGTCTTCAATAGTATCAATCCCATGAGGTACAGCCCCTTCAAACACTATTGCACCAATATTCATGCCATGGCTCAAGGCTCGCAATTGTTCTAGCTTTTCATAATTCTCAAGCTCATCTTCAGGATATGAACAAAATTGTTTTAGAGATGAAGCCCGATAAGCATAAATTCCGATATGTCTTTTGGCCAATGACAAATCATTTGGGGTATCACGGTTCATTGGCGATGCTGAGCGAGTAAAGTACAGTGCACGACCATTATGGCCAACAATAGCTTTGACCACATTGGGATTAACAAAATCATCAGCAGAAACCAAAGGAACGACAGCTGTTGTGATATCATATGAAGCATGTAACCGAGTAAAAGATACAATCCGTTGAATGAGTGTAGGAGGGATCATTGGTTCATCACCTTGCACATTCACGATGATAGTATCCTCACTCCAACCTTTAATGAAAGAAACTTCATTTATACGATCAGTACCAGATTGGTGCTCTGGTGAAGTTAAAACAACTTGAATATTTTCAGATTTTAATGCATCGACTATACGTTTATCATCAGTCGCAACAAAAATATCATTTGGATCAATACCAGCTTCTTTACAACGTTCGATCACATGCCACACCACTGGCTTTTCAAGCAACGTGAGTAGAGGCTTTCCTGGTAGCCTAGATGAACCATATCTTGCAGGAATTACTACTTTAACACTCATCTTTTATTGCTCCATTGTTGCTACATCATCAACGCGAATCTTATCAAGCAAAGGTTTGTAAACTTCTTTTAGTGGGAGGTTGAGTTGGTTTGTCAGTAGAAGATCGACAAACTCTCTGACCATCCCGTCTCCCCCCTTCAGGCTTGATACCCAATCAGCACTACTAATAGCTAGACTATGGGCATCAATAGGAGCGACGGCTAACCCAACTTTTTCGAAGATAGGGATATCTAGGACATCATCCCCCAAGAATGCAATTTGATCTGCTGATATTTTATATTTAGAGCAAATGTCAATCAAAGCAGGTAGTTTATTCTTACAGCCGGTAATTATTTCATCAAACCCCAATTGTTGACAGCGAGTATCTAAAGCAGCACTGGCTTTACCTGAAATAACACCAACAAGAATATTATGGCTACGTAATAACTCGATAGCTAAGCCATCTTTAACATTAAATGATTTAAAGAACTCACCGTCTTTATTGATATATATGGAGCCATCAGTCATAACACCATCAACATCAAGCAATACCATTTTTATATTTTTACAAACTAACTTATCCAACATAACTAGACCAATTTAGACTCAATAAATGCTCTTGCGATGAACGGCTTCATCGACTTCCGATAGTTCTTCCATATACTTACGTGGCAATATAGTTGAGCTATCACGCAATGCTTGTTCAAGCCCCTGAGAGCTCACATAAAACTCATGTGGTACATATTGCCGACTGATTGGGCAAAGTATGTGTTCCATACTTTTGAACATGGATTACCCTAAAAATTTGAGGGCTATGATAACACTCCTGTTGAATGTTGAGTACCCATGTATACAGTGCCACTTCATAGTCTTGTCGGAATTAATTATCAACTACGCTATTGAGAGCTTCATAGGACAATATTCAATTATTCCTATGACCTATAACAAAAAACGGAGACCGAAGTCTCCGTTTTCAATTTCACTATGAATAGCGAGGGATGATTACATCATACCACCCATGCCACCCATACCGCCCATGCCACCCATGTCAGGCATTGCTGGAGCGTCTTTTTGTGGTAGGTCTGTAACCATCGCTTCTGTTGTGATCATAAGACCAGCAACTGATGCAGCGAACTGTAGTGCAGAGCGAGTTACCTTAGTTGGATCTAGGATACCCATTGCGATCATGTCGCCGTACTCACCTGTAGCCGCATTGTAGCCGTAAGAACCTTCGCCGCCTTTCACGTTGTTCGCTACCACTGACTCTTCGTCACCTGCGTTCTTCGTGATTTGACGGATTGGCGCTTCCATTGCACGTAGCGCAACGCGGATACCAACGTTTTGCTCTTCGTTGTCGCCTTCAAGGCCAGCAACTTTAGAAGCAACGCGGATAAGTGCAACACCACCACCAGCAACTACACCTTCTTCAACTGCAGCGCGAGTTGCGTGAAGTGCGTCTTCTACGCGGTCTTTCTTCTCTTTCATCTCAACTTCAGTCGCAGCACCAACTTTGATTACTGCAACACCGCCAGCTAGCTTAGCTACGCGCTCTTGTAGTTTCTCTTTGTCGTAGTCTGAAGTTGCATCTTCGATTTGTTGACGGATTTGAGAAACGCGACCTTGGATCATTGCTTCTTCACCCGCACCATCGATGATGGTTGAGTTTTCTTTAGTGATCGTTACGCGCTTAGCTTGACCTAGGTCTTCTAGCGTTACTTTTTCTAGGTCTAGACCGATCTCTTCAGAGATAACCGTACCGCCAGTTAGGATAGCGATGTCTTGTAGCATTGCTTTACGACGGTCGCCGAAACCAGGTGCTTTAACAGCAGCAACTTTCACGATACCACGCATGTTGTTCACAACTAGAGTCGCAAGCGCTTCGCCTTCTACATCTTCAGCGATGATTAGAAGTGGACGAGATGCCTTAGCAACCGCTTCTAGAGTTGGAAGAAGTTCGCGGATGTTTGAAACTTTCTTGTCGATAAGAAGGATGAATGGGCTTTCTAGATCAACAGAACCCGCTTCTTGGTTGTTGATGAAGTAAGGAGATAGGTAACCGCGGTCAAACTGCATACCTTCAACTACGTCTAGCTCGTCTTGTAGAGCCTGACCTTCTTCAACCGTGATTACGCCATCACGACCTACTTTTTCCATCGCTTCTGCAATGATGTTACCTACTGTCGAGTCAGAGTTCGCAGAGATAGTACCTACTTGTGCGATAGCTTTAGTATCTGCACATGGAACTGAAAGTGCTTTTAGCTCTTCAACTGCTGCAACAACTGCTTTGTCGATGCCGCGCTTAAGATCCATTGGGTTCATACCAGCAGCAACGGCTTTTAGGCCTTCGTTCACGATAGCTTGAGCAAGAACAGTTGCCGTAGTCGTACCGTCACCAGCTGCGTCGTTCGCTTGTGAAGCGACTTCTTTAACCATTTGCGCGCCCATGTTTTGGAACTTGTCTTCAAGTTCGATTTCACGTGCAACAGAAACACCATCTTTAGTGATAGTTGGTGCGCCAAATGATTTGTCTAGAACAACGTTACGGCCTTTAGGACCTAGCGTTACTTTTACTGCGTCAGCCAGAACGTTTACACCTTCTAGCATTTTAACTCGTGCGTCGTTACCAAATTTAACGTCTTTAGCAGCCATCTTTATTTCCTTTAAATTCTTTATTCAGTCAGTTCAGTTTGTATAGCGCGGATTACTCAACGATCGCCATGATGTCGTTTTCAGACATGATCAGAACTTCTTTACCGTCGATTTTTTCAGACTTAGTGCCGTAGCCTTCAGCAAAGATAACAGTGTCGCCAACTTTAACGTCCAATGGTTGTACTGAGCCGTTTTCTAGGATGCGGCCTTTACCCACAGCTAGAATTACACCGCGAGTTGATTTTTCAGCGGCAGAACCAGTTAGAACGATGCCACCAGCAGATTTAGATTCAACTTCTTGGCGCTCAACGATAACTCGGTCGTGTAGAGGACGGATATTCATCGGTCTTATCTCCTGATAATTTCCATTTAATTTGATAGTTGCCACGATTGGCATAGGGTTAAAGAGTATGTTGGGGCGAAGTGAAAGATCCCAAGGGGTTAAAAGGAAAAATTGTGATCTAAGGGGCAGATAAGGGATGAGAGCAGATACGAGTAAACGGGATGCGAGATACGAAGAGCTTGAAGACTAGATACAAGTATATGAGAGACGAAAAGCAAAGAAGGCGGCACCTACTTTCTCCGCTTTTAGCTCTTCGATACTCGTTTACCCGCATCTGATCTTTAAACTTATCCCGTCATTCCAGAACTGAGGAACGAAGTGTCTGGAATCTCAAACAACACGTGGATAACTAGATAGTCGCCAGAGATTCCCTACTGCACTCGTGCCTCGCTATAGGGAATGACGTAGTACTTATTAACAACTAACCTCTCATCCCGATTACACGCATCTCGTAACAGTCCTTCCCGCTTTTCGTATCTCAAATCCCGTTACCCTCGTCTAGGCTTACCCGTCATTCCAGAACTGAGGAACGAAGTGTCTGGAATCTCAAACAACACGTGGATAACTAGATAGTCGCCAGAGATTCCCTACTGCACTCGTGCCTCGCTATAGGGAATGACGTAGTACTTATTAACAACTAACCTCTCATCCCGATTACGCGCATCTCGTAACAGCCCTTCCCGCCCTTCGTATCTCAAATCCCGTTACCCTCGTCTAGGCTTACCCGTCATTCCAGAACTGAGGAACGAAGTGTCTGGAATCTCAAACAACGCGTGGATAACTAAATAGCCGCCAGAGGTTCCCTACTACGCTCGTGCCTCGATATAAGGAATGACGAAGATTAACCTCATTACTCATTAACCTCAGATATATTTTCTTAAGCTTTTTGCATCTCGTTTACTCGAATCTCTCATCTGCTTTAGCTTTTCTTTCTTTCCAAGCCACATCTGTTTATCCTACACCTTTCGTTCCAACTGGCGTTTTACATGCAAGATAAGCACGGGCTATTAACCGCCCCCATTGCGAGTACATTACGTACCATGACCATTCCGACTATCTTCGGTATGGTCGCGATCTTGATGTTTAACTTGGTCGATACTTTCTTTATCTCACTGCTTGGCACACAAGCACTGGCTGCCGTGAGCTTTACCTTCCCAGTTACCTTCGCCATCAACTGCATCACAATGGGCATCGGTGTAGGGCTTTCCACCTGTATTGGGCGGTTACTAGGCCAAGGCTGCGCACAAAATGCCGCTCGCTTTACTTGTCATGGATTATTGCTTGCCGTGTTACTTGTTGGGTTTGCATCCACACTAGGGTTGATAACACTTGAGCCGATGTTTACCTTGTTGGGGGCAGAACCAGAGTTACTGCCACTAATATCTGAATACATGATAGTTTGGTACTTAGCCATTCCGCTGCTTGTTATTCCAATGGCAGGCAACAGCGCGATACGAGCGAGTGGCGATACCAAAACCCCCGCCAAGATCATGATGTTGGCGGGCCTGATTAACGGCATCCTCGACCCCTTGCTGATCTTCGGTTACGGGCCTTTCCCAGAACTCGGGATTCAAGGTGCCGCCATCGCCAGTGGTTTTAGTTGGTTTGGTGCGCTGTGTGGTGCACTGTATGTATTAATCAAACGAGAAAAGCTACTCGCTCCGCCCAATGCTCAAGAGGTCGTCCGCGACTGGAAACAAATCCTCACCATTGGAACACCCGCTGCACTTTCAAACGCATTAAACCCACTCGCGGGTGCCATCATTATGATGATGCTGGCCAATCAAGGAACCGAAGCCGTGGCGGCTTATGGCGCAGCTCAGCGTATTGAATCGATTCTTATCATTGTGTTGATGTCTCTGACCTCTGCTCTTACGCCTTTCATGGCGCAAAACTTTGGCGCAAACAACCCTCAACGCAGCTTTAAGGCGCTGTTTATAAGCATGCGCTTTGCCGTAATGTTCCAAGGTTTAATTTTCTTAATGATGGTGCCATTAAGCATTCCTTTAGCCGCCCTGTTCTCTCAAGAAGAGTCCGTGCGTGGCATCTTGTGGCACTACCTGTTAGTTGTGCCATTTAGTTACGGGTTCCAAGGCATTGTGATGATGCTGATAAGTGCAATGAATGCCATGCATCAACCACTCAAAGCCTTCCAATGGAGCTTCATGCGCCTATTCGTATTTACCCTGCCATTTGCCTGGGTCGGCAGCCAACTTGATGGTGTCGAAGGGCTGTTTATTGGCCTAGCACTAGGAAACATAATGGGTGGCATTTCAGGGTACTTGTTTGCGCTTCGTATAAGAGTTAAAGCGGATGCGGGGTACGAGTAATCGGGATGCGAAGAGCCTAAAAAATCAGGTGCGGGAGGCGAAAAGATTTAAGCGCTAAACAGTAGAAATGATAATAAGAACAAGTAAAGAGAATAGACCAACACCGCCTTTCAAGCGATAACATAAATCTGGGTACTAATTTACATATACCATACAAGTGTCTTATTATTGAGCCGATTCCCCTACTTTGACTGCGGATTTCAGTCATTTTTATAGTCACTTACAAGGATGTATAGGTTATATGACTCACCTTTCGTTTAAGAATAAACTCGTGTTACTGATCGTTGCGATCATCACCACAACGACACTTATCTCCTACCTCAGCGTCAACCACTTTATAAGTCATTACATTAATCAATCAGATATTAAGAACATCACCCATGTTATTGACATCACCCGCGAAAAGATCGAAGCCGAACTCAATAGCAAAGTGACGCAAGCCACCAATCTCAACTTCAGTATGATGGACATTGCGGATACCAAAGAGGCCTCTGGTTTTGCTCAAATTGTGAAAATCGTCAACGGTTACGCGTTCGATGATACGGGCAACATCAGTGAAGAAGAGGCTCAGTATTTTATTAACGCTGCTGAGACACAAACTGAGAAACTCAGTATTAGTCCAATCACTGTTAAAGACAGCACCTCATACATCACTTTCTCCATTAAAAGATTTGACGATTCTGTTGATTTTCTCACTTACGATCTAGCTGCATTGACAAAGATCATCGTTGGGCTTGCGGCAGAGGGAAGCTTCGCGGAACTGATAGGTGATGGGACTGTTATTTACAATAATACGCACGGCAGTGAATTAACGCCGATAAAGCGAAATATCTCATTCGGTAATAGCCAGTGGCAGCTCATTGGGTACATTGACCAAAGTAACATTCAAGCGAAAACAGACAAGCTAAATTGGATGATTACATTAGCGCTATTAATCACGGGTGTGACCATTATCCTGGGTAGTATTGTTTTGCTCCACTTTGCTTTTAGGCCTTTTGAGCAATTGAAGACATTAGTCGGTGACCTATCCAACGGCAACGGTGACCTAACGCAAAGGCTCAATATCGACAGCAAAGATGAGATAGGCCATATATCACAATCAATCGATCTCTTTATTGCTCAACTGCAGAAAATGTTTGTTGATGTGTCTCATTCATCTGCACATATCGACCACGCGGTTGATGAGCTTGCCAAACAGTCGCACAACAATAGTAGCACTCTAGATCAACACACCATTGAATCCGAACAAGCCATCACTGCTATTGAAGAAATGAGCGCAACGGCAGACTCTATTGCGAACAGCGCTGACGATGCCGCTAAGCTGACTGACCGCACAAATCGCTACGCAGAAGAATCGAAGCGTGCTGTTGGAAGCGCAGTACAAAGCGTCAGTGATATGGTCACACAAGCTGCCTCTATGTCTGAGACCATTGGAACAATGAACGAAGACACCAAGCAGATCAGCTCTGTGTTACAAGTGATAGGTGACATCGCAGAACAGACAAACCTGTTAGCCTTAAACGCTGCGATTGAAGCCGCTCGTGCCGGGGAGCAAGGACGTGGTTTTGCGGTCGTCGCTGACGAGGTACGTGCCCTCGCTGCTCGAACACAGCAAAGCACTTCTCAAATTAATGAAATGTTAGAGAAATTGAAGTCTACGACCGATAATGTCGTCAATGAAATGGCCTCAACGCACTCAAGTTGTCAACAAACGGTAGATCGTACTAACCAGGTCATGGACTCTTTAAACATCGTCACCGATTCTGTTGTCGAGATTAATGATCTTAACACCTTGATGGCGACATCGGCTCAAGAGCAGCGTCATGTGACTCAAGAAGTCAGCCGTAATATGAGCGCAATTCAAGAGCTCATTCGTAAGCTCAACGAAAACGCCTCGCAAACAACATCAGTCAGCGACGAACTGAAAGCCACCTCCACCGGTCTGGGTGATGTCATTTCACGGTTTAAAGTGCAATAACACGGGTGAACGACACACTAAAACGCCATCGTGACATACGATGGCGTTTTTCTTGGCGCAAATTTTTATTGGTGCAGAAAGGTGAGTGAATCAAACCTACCTAAGCTACCAGGCCGATTATTCTTAAATTGGCTGCGGAATCTCGCCCCACTCTTCATAACTTCTCATCCTGTTGACTCTAATCAAGCACTCGCTCTAAAGCTATTCTCATATCGTCTACTCGCACCTCGCATCTGCTCCTAAGCTTTTCTTATCTCGTTTACCCGTATCTCGCATCTATTCTTCAAGATCCAGATACAAAAAAACGGCCACACTCGCGTGCAGCCGCTCTGGTATTCGATGGCAGTTAAAAGTTACTTAACTAAAACATCACCTGACATTTCAGCCGGAATTTCTGTACCCGTTAGAGATAGCATTGTTGGTGCAAGGTCAGACAGTTTACCGCCTTCTTTGAACTCAACGTCTTTGTTACCTACGTAGATAAGTGGTACTGGTAGATTAGTGTGTGCAGTGTGGATGCCGCCCGTTTCTGGGTTAACCATCATTTCTGCGTTACCGTGGTCTGCTGTGATAAGCAGTTGGCCGTCAGCTTCTTGAATTGCTTCAACCACTTTACCAAGACATTCGTCTAGAGACTCTACGGCTTTCACTGCTGCATCGTAAACGCCAGTGTGACCAACCATGTCACAGTTAGGGAAGTTACAAACGATAGCGTCGTACTTGCCACCTTTGATTGCTGCAACTAACTTTTCAGTTAGCTCTGGCGCGCTCATTTCAGGCTGTAGGTCGTAAGTTGCTACTTTTGGAGAAGCAACAAGTTGACGCTCTTCACCTTCAAACTCATCTTCGATACCGCCATTGAAGAAGAAAGTCACGTGCGCGTATTTCTCTGTTTCTGAAATACGTAGCTGCGTTTTACCTTGCTTAGATAACCACTCACCGTAAGTGTTCTCTAGAGAAGCCGGTGGGAATGCACATAGCAGTGGGATATCAGCAGCGTATTGAGTCAGCATCACAAAGTCGATTGCTGGGAATACGTTACGCTCAAAACCATCGAAATCAGCAACGAATGTGCGAGTGATTTGACGAGCACGGTCGGCACGGTAGTTCATGAAGATAACCGCATCGCCATCAACGATAGCTGCAGACTCTTCGCCTTCTGCTTTAATCTCAGTCGCTTTAATGAACTCATCGTTTTCGTCACGAGCGTAAGCGGCTTCTAGGCCTGCAACTGCAGTGTCGAATGTGAACTCTGCTTTTGCTTCAGTTAACAGCTCGTATGCAGTTTGAACGCGATCCCAGTTGTTATCGCGGTCCATCGCGTAGTAACGACCAACCAAAGAAGCCACACGACCTTTGCCTAGTTTAGCGAACAGGTCTTGGAAGCGTTGTAGAGAGTTTTCAGCGCTACGTGGCGGCGTATCACGGCCATCTAGGAATGCGTGTAGGTAAATCTTCTCTGCACCACGCTCTGCTGCCATTTCAACGGCTGCGTAGATGTGATCTTCATGAGAGTGAACGCCACCTGGTGACATAAGACCCATGATGTGAACCGCTTTATCCGCTTTCACAGCTTTGTCGATAGCATTCACTAGCGCTTCAGTTTGACCGAATTCACCGTCTGCAATTGACTTAGTGATACGAGTAAGATCTTGATATACCACACGACCAGCACCGATGTTAGTGTGACCAACTTCAGAGTTACCCATTTGGCCATCCGGTAGGCCTACATCCATGCCAGAAGCAGAGATTAGCGTGTTAGGTTGGTTAGCAATAAGACCGTCTAATACTGGTGTCTTAGCGTTCGCGATAGCGTTGTCTTGGTTGTCTTCACGGTAACCGTAACCGTCAAGGATCACTAGAGCCATTGGCTTCTTAGCTGACATAGGACTGACCTCGTTCAATTCAAAATAAATCGGTATAAAAACAAATTAGCGTAATTTTACTACAGTTTACAGTCAAAACTGTAGTGGAAGATCAAGAAACGTCTCAGGTAGGCCGATCGGATGTGAAAAAAAATGTCATTTTAGGAGGGAGTAAAGTAGGGATATGAACGTTTATATCCCCACAATATAGATTCAGAAAGCTTAATAACAATAATTTGATAGCTCTTTAGTGCAGAAGGTCAACCTCAGTTTCATGCTCTTCATTCTCGTCATTTGGCTTAAGGTGACGTACCAAAGGCTGGTCTATCATTGTGGTTTTGTTAGTAAAATACTGAAAGCTAAAGTCATCCCACAATATTTGATCCAAGCTTTCCTCAATTTCTTGATTAGACGAAAGATCGATTATCATGAATACCGCCTCATATCTGAGTCATAGATCACAGTAATTATGGACAATAAACATAACGTTTTCGAAAGATTTGTGTAAAAAAACCGGCTAACAGGAGGTCATAATCTACATAACAGAATCCAATATCACCTCTAGACTCTAGGTTCGAGAAGGAACTCTTGCTTGTTTTGAGCAGCATTCCAAACCAAATCCCCAACGCCATCTGTCGGCTTAAAACCAGTTGGCGCATCAAGAAGAAGCTGACGAATCGTATCATGCTGTAGGTTGTGACAAGCGAAGTCCAAAGACTCAAGAAGCGTGTCATATTCGTTAATCGGTAAAAACACTTCTTGTGCTGTCATAATGCGCTCATGAGCGGTTGGAGATACGTTATCGCCAATCAACAACTCTTCATAGAGCTTCTCACCAGGGCGCAGACCTGAAAACTTAATCTCAATATCACCATGAGGGTTCTCTTCATTTTTAACAGAAAGCCCTGAAAGGTTAATCAAGTTTTCAGCCAGATCTGTAATTTTGACCGACTCCCCCATATCAAGAACAAATACATCGCCACCTTTGCCCATTGCACCCGCTTGAATAACCAGTTGTGCGGCTTCAGGAATGGTCATAAAGAAACGGGTGATGTCACGGTGAGTAACGGTTAATGGGCCACCAGCTTTAATTTGCTTTTTAAACAGAGGAATGACCGAACCTGAAGATCCAAGCACATTGCCAAAGCGAACCATACAGAAACGTGTGCCGTGCTCTTTTTGGTTCTCTCGCTCAGCCAAAGCTTGTAAGCCAAGCTCCGCCATACGTTTGGTGGTGCCCATCACATTGGTTGGGCGTACCGCTTTGTCTGTCGAGATCAGCACAAATGATTCAACCCCCGCCTCGATCGCAGCTTTAGCGGTATAGTAAGTACCGTAAACATTGTTGCGCACCCCCTCGACCACGTTGTACTCGACAAGCGGGACGTGCTTATAAGCGGCAGCATGATAAACCGTTTGTACACCAAATGACTGCATTGAGGTTAATAATCGATGTGGTCGTTGTACTGAACCTAGCAGCGGAACGATCTCGACTTCATAACCTTTTTCTTCTTTCACTAGGGAAAGCTCACGATCAATTTGGTACAAGCCAAACTCAGACACTTCAAAAAGCACTAATGTTTTTGGCTGTTGTTTGAGAATTTGACGACATAACTCAGAGCCAATAGAGCCGCCAGCACCGGTGACCATTACCACTTTATCTTTAATGTTAGCTTCCATCAGGGATTGCTGAGGAGTAACGGCATCACGGCCTAGCAAATCTTCAATAGGAACGTCGGTAAGCTCATCGATTTTCGCTTTGCCTGAGACAATATCCGCCATTTCTGGTACGGTTTGAATTTCTACGGGTAGTGGTGCCAACAAGTCCAACACTTGTTTACGACGAGCGCGAGAAGCACTAGGTATGGCGAGCAAGATCTTAGAGACGTCGTGCTTCTCAATCAACCCTTCCGCCTTACCTAAATCAATAACAGGCAGACCTAAAATCATTGTATTAGTCAGCGTTTTATCTTCATCAATGAACGCACGTACTCGATAGTGATCAGAAGCCCTAAGTGCGACAGCCAACTGCCGACCACCAGAACCCGCGCCGTAAATTAATACTTCCTCACGTGAATCTTTCAACGGAGACGTTGTCGCCACAAGGTTGCGAACGACCAAACGAGAGCCGCCGCACAACAAGGCTAAATACGCACAGTAAATAATAGGCACTGTGCGAGGGATTGGTTCTTGTAAGTAATAGGCAAAAACGGCCAATGATATTGCCGATAATAACGCACCAGCCGTTACTACAAACAGTGCCTGGAAAGTAAGGTAGCGAAGGACGGCACGGTAAAGCCCTGTTTTAGTGAAAATGGCTACCGTCGTTATTACTGTTAGTCCTATTAGTAATAAATTATCGCCATCAATCAGAAATTGAAAATCACCTAGCCTTGTCCACAAAGCAACATGCAGGGCAAGGACGATAAGCAATGTATCAATAGAAACGCTGATAACCCGCTTTTTAAAACGAGAAAGGTGCCATATGAAGTTTAGACGTTGCATGAATTTATTCTTATTAGTTAACACACCTATAACGACACAGGAGGTGTTGAGTTAGAGATATTGAATAAGCCTTTGTAGCGGTAGAGTTTGCACAGAGGAGGTGAACTTAGCCTTAAGTTTTCTTCCACTAATTTTTAATAGTATTTAGCGTTGGTAACTCATGGGGAAGAAAAATAAAAGCAGCTAAATAAAGAGCTTACAGTCAGGTGTATTACCTAACCAAACTGTAAGCTTTTAGTGAATAGCGCTAAGAGAGTATAGGGCTATCTAAATCACAAACACTCACACTGAGCTTCTAAAAGCACTTCTCGGATCACTTGAGCCGTTTTAGACACTTCTTCAGCCGTTAAGGTTGGGTGCACAAGGAACATCAAGCTTGTTTCGCCCAAAGTCACGGCATTGATCAATCGCTGCTCTGGTCGCCAAGGCGTATTGTCAAACGCCTTCTCTAGATACACTTCTGAGCAGCTTCCTTGATAAGCTGGAACACCACGCTCAACGATGGTTTCTACGATGCGATCTCGTGTCCACCCTTCAGCAAGGTTCTGAGGCTCGATAAACAAATAATGCTTGTACTCAGCATGCTCACTGTATTCCGGCACTTCAACTCGGCGAACCACACTAAGGTCTGCAACCGCTTCATCAATTTTTGCAGCATTCACTTGGCGCTGCGCTGTCCACGCTGGCATGCGAGAAAGCTGGATACGACCAATTACAGCTTGCATTTCTGTCATGCGCCAGTTAGTGCCGAAAGATTCGTGTAACCAACGAAAGCCCGGTGGGTGCTCGCGATTGTAAATCGCATCGAAACTTTTGCCGTGATCTTTGTACGACCACATGGTTGACCATAACGCCTTATCATTGGTTGTCACCATGCCGCCCTCGCCGCCTGTCGTCATGATCTTATCTTGACAGAAAGACCACGCACCAATATGACCAATAGTCCCTACACTACGGCCTTTGTATTTCGCGCCATGTGCTTGAGCACAATCTTCAATTACGTAGAAACCGTGCTGTTCTGACAGCGCCATAATGGCATCCATCTCTGCTGGCATACCCGCAAGGTGCACCACAATCACCGCTTTTGTTTTTGGCGTGAGCACCGCTTGTATCGATTCCGCCGTGATCGCTTGGCTATTTAGGTCTACATCCGCAAAAACAGGGGCGGCACCGGAAGTCACAATTGAGGAAGCGGAAGCAAGGAACGTTCTTGGGGTGGTAATCACTTCATCCCCCGCACCAACACCCAAAGCTTTCAATGCCACATCGAGTGCAAGTGTGCCATTACCAAGAGCAATCGCGTACTCGCAACCAGCCCACGCCGCGAACTCTTTTTCGAACTCACGACACTCGTTACCTGTCCAGTAGTTTACTTTGTTTGACAGTAGCACACGGCTCACTGCATCTGCCTCTTCTTGAGTAAAAGAGGGCCATAGAGAAAATGGTGTATTAAGCATGTTCACTTTCCAAATACTTACGCTCAGCTTTTAGTACAGCTTCGCTATCTCTTTTTTTCAATTCTTTTAGTTTGCCATCAATTACTGCGTAAACAGTCCAAGCTTTCAAGTTTTTACGAATAACAGCACCTGCACCTACCGCACATCCTTCACCAATAGTTACTCCAGGAAAGATAACACTGTTGGTACCAATTATTGCGTGACGACCAATCTCGACTTTACTAGATTTGACATTAGTGAAATCAGGATGAACTGTAGGGTTTGTTAAATATGGACCAGAAAAATCATCGCTGGCAGTAATTACACGGCAGCCTGCGCTTAAACCTGCAAAATCACCTATAACACACTCGCC
Organism: Vibrio chagasii; assembly: GCF_002954585.1. Lineage (GTDB taxonomy): Bacteria > Pseudomonadota > Gammaproteobacteria > Enterobacterales > Vibrionaceae > Vibrio > Vibrio chagasii_A. The sequence goes on along the minus strand of NZ_MSCI01000003.1, from coordinate 264,984 downwards.
ACCACCAACAATTGTGGAAAAAGAAGCAATATGGACATTGCGCCCTATTTCAGTTTTTTTGCCCGCATTTATGAAGCAAAAGTCATCAACCTGGCTCTTTTCACCAAGAGATAAATTGTTTGAGCCAACTACCTTAGCTAAACTATATATTGTGCCTTTAATCATTATGAGTACCTTTAAATGCTTCTGCAGTTACATGCCCCTCGGAGGTAATACCTTCTTTGATAAAAACTTTTTTGACCGTTAGGCATAATATTTTGATATCCAGCCAAAGGTTACGGTTATCGACATACCACACATCGAGCTTAAACTTTTCTTCCCAACTGATTGCATTTCGGCCATTGATTTGAGCCCAGCCAGTTACACCAGGACGAACATCATGGCGTCTTGATTGTTCCTTACTATAAAGCGGTAGGTACTGCATGAGTAATGGACGAGGTCCCACTAAGCTCATTTCCCCTTTTAACACATTCCATAGTTCTGGAAGTTCGTCTAAGCTACTGTTTCTTAGCTTATCGCCAAAGGGAGTCATACGCTCAGAATCCGGAAGCGGATTCCCTTGTTGATCCACCGCATCCTTCATAGTCCGAAACTTCACCATTTCAAAAGGTTTTCCTTTTAAGCCCGGTCGGGTTTGACAGAATAGAACCGGAGAGCCAAGATTTTTATGAACCTTCCAAGCGACTAGAGCAATAATTGGGGATAACAGAATAAGCGCGACAAGAGACGCGAAAAAATCAAACAGTCTTTTCATCTTTTACCTCTGAGGCACGGCAATCTATCACATTCCCCCCTTCAGCATTAACGCCAGTCACCCAATCAACCCATTTATCAGCCAAAAGCGCGCGGTCAAATTGACTTTCTGCAAGTTGGCGTGCATTGGCTCCCATCAAGGTAAGGGCCTCTCTTTGATTGGCGGCTTTTTCTAAGGCATCAGCGAAAGCAATTGGGTCTTCTGGCTGAACCGCGAATCCGCATTGCGTTTGCTCAATCATTCCAGCCAACCAACCCGGGTAGTTGTTAATAACTGGTAGACCCGCAGAAATATAATCGAAAAACTTATTAGGCGATGTGCCGTAATAAAACGCAGGTATATTCGCCAGTACTTGCATGCCAACGTCTGCACTTGCCATCAAACCAGATAACTTCTGCTTATTTACAGGAGGGTGAAATACTACATTGTTCAATTCGAGCTCTTTAGCTCTTCTCTCCAATTCTGGCTTTAATTTACCTTGTCCCACTAAGGCTAGCTTAATGTCCTCTCGACCACGTTTCTGTAGCTCTACTGCGGTATTTAAAATGGCATCAAGGCCATTTGCAACCCCATGAGTTCCTGTGAAAACCGCCATCAAATCTGTTTCTTTCACACCTTCTGGGCGCCAAGGCTTAGTTGGTTGGCTGAAAATTGACAAATCACAACCATTCGGCACCATGGCTACTTTATTTTCGTCCACGCCACGCTTTTTGATGCCTTCAACAATGCCGGGCGATAAACCAATACAACGATGAGCGCTTCGGTAAGATGCCCATTCTAAAAACGACATCAAACTAAGAATGACTGGGTTTTTAATTACTCCCATTTCTTTGGGCAGTTCTGGCCATAAATCTCTCACTTCAAAGACAAATGGTTTGCCGCGCAACCAGCGAGCAAAGATACCCGGAATGCCCGCTGTCAGGGGTGTTGTGGTTGCAAACAACACATCGTATTTTTCAGTAAAGGCAAGGCCAATACTTTTCAAGGCAAATTTCACAAACGTCATGGTTCGCTTTAAAAAGCCATCTGAGTTTGAGTAAGCCAAATCAAACTCAATGATACGCATGCCATCGACGATACCTTCTCGTTTGCCAGAAACAAATGTCGAATCTAATCCAGTCTCCCCACCGCCGTAAGTACCGCAAACTATAGTCACATTATGTCCATGATGAACTAATCGCTTAGCCATCTCATAAGAACGAATTCCTATCATCCCTTTAGGGGTAGAAAAATGTTGATGGAAATATAGAACTTTCATCTAAATTACCCTACATAAATTGAGAAAATACGTTGGATTGTGCTGACCAAACAAACTCTTTTTTTGCTTCTCGCGTTACACATACATCCGAGTGAGTGAAGGCCAAAAACGCAGTTATTATATTTTCTGGTGAATTCCCTGAGTCACTTACAACAACACCACAAGATAACCTTTCAACTATATTTTTCATCGTAGGATTGTTCCCCACAATAACTGGACAACCACGCCCGATTGCCTGATATAATCTATTAGGCTCACAATATAAGGAGTTTACCTCTTTATCATCATAAAAAATCACACTAGCTTTAGCTCTTTCAATATAATCAACCAGACGTATCTGGTCGACCATGCCAACAAGAAAGAAGTAATCATCAAAATTTGAGTAAGAGCTTCTTAATTTAGAAATATATTCTGTGTCAAACCCGCCAACAACTACGCACTTAGCTTTGATCTTATTGCAAATAGCTGAAACCACGTTTGAAAAGTTCCTGGATTCATAGGCACCACTTTGCAACAAATAATACTCATCTTGACTAAGCCAACTGGCCACATCATTTTCAAGAGGCATAACTTCCTCACTGAGAAAATCTTCATCTATAAAATTACGTAGGACTTCATAGTCAAACTCTTTTTCAATTTTATTATTCAAATATAAAGCCCGCTCTTCGTTAGCGTGAATCTTTACATCAGCTAAGCTCATTGAAAACTTATATAAAGGCTGCAGGAGCTTAGAGTTTAAAAACTTTTCTGGAGGCAACTCATGTTGATCCCATACTATTTTATCAACAAGACCGAGCTTCTTTATAAAATAAAAATAAGGCACAAAAACAAACATAATCGGATCATGCAACCAAACTATTGTGTTCTTTTTTAAAGTTAAAGGAAGAACTCTAAAAAAAAGCTCAAGCATTTTCACAAACAAGAGTTTATTCCCAGGAATAAACCTTCTCGTAATTAAACTATGTTTTATATAGTTAATTCTTTCAGAGAATATAAATCCACTTCCTTTAGTGTTATCGTTTTCTACAACATTAATACAAACTTTATAACCAATTTTTTCTAAACTTAAAGCTTCTTTCCTAACTCTGTCGTCATACTTTAAACCATTACATTTTAGTAACATCAAAACATTCATATTATATAATTCCAAAATATCATTTAATTTTAGTCACATGACCATACTGATAATGTGAGCCTATATTTAGTGTTGATTTTTTTATCTCTAAATTAGATGAGTCAATCACCATGAATCCTTCATTTCTAAAAAATACACTTCTAGATAAATAAAAATCACCCAGTTTAATTGTGGCTTTTGCAGCACCAAAACTCATTTCAACATCAGCGGTAATATTATAACCATCAATGTAATCGACCAAGATACTAGATTTGTCTTTAGGGCCATTATGTTGTAGGTATGATTTATTTATATCATTTAATCTTTTGAAAGAGGAATACTCAAACGTCCCATTATCTTCAACCTCTATAGAATCAGAAAGTATAGACACTTGAAACAAATCATTATGGGAATGACACCCCATAAAATTTGTGTACTTAAAGTAAAGTTTGGCCTTAGATGTCGACATAACAATAATACCAGCATCGGGGAAATTCATCACTTTTATTAGCTTACTTCCTTCAATATAAATAAAATTTTCATTTGAAAACTCGAGAAGCGGCGTATTTAAAAAAGGTTTAGTAATATTATCTAAGTTTAATTCTGAAAAATCGATATTAGGTTTACAGGGAAACATAGATTCAAATATAGGTGAGTAGTCGTACTTAACCTCATTTTCACTGTCAAATCCAAGCCATTTTATTAGTGATTCTAACTCGGGTAAGTATCTTCTATCTTCTTTATTAATTAGTTCATTTTCTAGAGCAAGCGAAAAGATCACACCAGAATCATTATCCCCAAACATGGGGAGTTTACCATTGTATGAAAGCTCTATGTAATACACTACTGCCTTATATATTATCTTTTTTGAATCCTCACTTACAAAAACAATATCCTTATACTCTTGATTTATATTATAAATGATTAAGTAGGTGTACAGAACGCACTCTAAGGAAAGTCTGTGATAATATGAAGAACCCTCAAAACTTGAACCGTCTTGATTAAATTGCCTGCGCAACTCTCGTTCAAAGGATAGTGAAAACTTTTTAATACTCTTCAAACGACATTTAGTGGGCTTTGCAACGTATAAATAAGAGAATACACCCAAAACATTACATAGATAGTGGTTATTAGTCCTTCCCCTATAGTTTTCAAGATTATTAATCACATGATAATAACCGTGTGAAATCATTAATTTAATACTTTCTAATTCATTTCCACTTACACGATTGGATATCGTTTTCATCGAAACTAATAAATTAAAAATTCTAATTCCAACATCCATCGAATAATACCAGTTAATCCCGGTAAATGGTTTGTTACTATTATTAAAGCAAGAGACATAACTTAATAGTCCATTAAGTGAACTAATATTATTGTTTTGGTGATAATCTAATGCAAGTACAGGTAAGAAGTTAAATCTACTGACTTCCCACACTCTTTTTACATCGACACCTACTCTAGGTGGTATTTTATAATCCTTATACCACCGTTCATTTGACCATAAATATTGAGATTTATAGTCAAAAAACCAATCGTGAGGACTTTCACTAGGAGTTAAGTTATATTCCATCAAATAGAAAAACTCACCGTTTAGATAACTTGAAGCCTTACTACGTAAATCGCAACAATGGAATTCAAACTCCCCCCCCCCAGATGTATCAATACTATCAGTGAATCCACTAGATTTAGAATAAAGGTAGTCGGGGAATAATTTCCAAATTGTCTTTTTATAGAATCTGCTTAACTCTAATCTTAACCTTGGACATATCGCTTCAAAAATCCTAATGCTCATTATTCCTAAACCTAAGAGTTAGACCAACAAAAAAAAGAGAACCAACAATACCGAAATTAAAAAATGTAATGTAATTGAATGTTTGGAAAAGGCTACCATTACCTATTTCTACAATAAATACCGTCAAATATGCTGCTAATGCACAAATTACACAGTTTCCTTTATTAATATAAACTTCCATCACTTTGAAAATTAAGGCTATTATTGTACCAACAAAAAAGGTAATACCCGCAGCCCCGATATAATCAAAATTTAACATCAGGTTGCCGAAAAAATTTGTTGGTGCAGTACCAGTCATTCCTGCATCTATATTTTCAGCTTTTGCTATATAAAGATCAAAAATACGTCTAGTTTCCATAAACCTATCATATGGTAAAATCCCCCCATAATTGGGAACCGCTTTTCCCAGTAACCAATTATTTCCATCTAAATAAAACTGGGCATATGCAGATAGAACATCCATGTTTACAACAAATATCCGATTAAAAACATTAACAGGGGTGGTAAACAACCTATCCCAAACATACCCCTTATAGAAAATGACCAAACAAGATATTGCAACCACCCCAAAGAAAATAAGCATGACTAATTTAAAAAGTGATATTTTAACCTTTCTTGAAAAAACATAAGTAATAAAAATCATGATTAAAAACTGAACTATATAATATTTCTGCACAAGAAGAATAGAGGGCAAAATAGTAAAGGCAGTGACTAAAATGAATAGGTTTCTATATTTTATTTCTTTGTTTATTACGTAACATGAATATGCAATACAAGCAATTAATGGCCCCAAGAAACGAAAAGGAAAGGTAGCCAAAAACTGCCCCGAACCATAGTTGCTAGTTATATTTGTCCTGAGAAAATAAGCATTTACCATGTCACCAGACAGGGCATATTTAAGAGCTTGAAATGCGCCTGTCGAATATATATAACTAATTGTTCCCAAAATCATAAAAAGTGACAACATAGACAATAATTTATAATTAACAGTTATCATTAACTCATTTTTCACTTTCAATTGAACATTGTTAAAGACAAAAAATGGTATCGCAAATACTATATATGTAATCGATATCCAAATCACAGCCAAAACTTTTGCCTCAACTGACACGTCAATTACAGAAAGACTAGATAAAAAAATAGCACCTGGGAGAGTATGCAAACCATATGCTATTACAAAAAAAGTTGTCGGTGTGGTATAACTTAGTTTTTTAAATGTTACAGAAAATGCAAGAAAACAGAAAGATAGCAACGCTAGTAATGCGTACATAGCTTAGATCTCATATAAATAGAGTAGTTCAAAACAAAATAACTTATAAGATAAATCATACTAAAGCTTACGGCACTTCCCTTATCTAAAAACTTCAAAATAAAGCCAAGTAGGAACATTGTAGAAAGAGCCAACAGGCCAGAATAGAATAAATCTTTATACTTCAGGTGTTTTTGTAACACTTCAGAATACGGGCTTAATAATATAGAAAAGACACTTGAGGATAATAATATGAATAATGGCCACTTAACATTTTCGACATCTTTATTAATAATAAAACCTATATATGGCAGAATTAAAAATGTAAGCAAACTGAAAAAGGCTGCAATAGCTGTTATTTTCCATGTAACCTTTTTTATACCATTTATACACTCAGTATAAGATTTATTAGCCAATTCAGAAATAAAAACCTTTTTCATGGAGGCGACCATTAACATCGAAATGGTATATATATAAAAAGCCAAAGAAAAGTAGCCTTGTTCTTCGACACTAACACCAAACCTAAGAAACCATTGTGACGACTGCGACATAATGGGTATGATAATGAAGTATAAAGATAAATATGCATTATTAATAAATACCCCCTTCATCATACCAAACAAGCTTATTTCTTTCCTATTAACACTAGGAAGAAAAATAACATTAGCTAAAAGTAAAGAGAGAGCGATACTACTTAATGAACTTTCTGTTGTAAGCTGCTCCATAAAAAAAAGGAGGATGATAAAAAACAAAAAAGCTATAGACTTAAAAACCTGAGATACACCATATTTAGTGAAGTCTTGTTTTTTCTGGTAGTAGGTCCTATTAACTTCAAAAATAACCATATGCAGGCTAATTAGAATAGATATTATTATGATTTGTTTGTTATTTAAAAATACAAAAAATAATATTGCACTGATTAAATATACCCACCGATAACTAAACCTCACTATATTGTATGTATCGCTAAATACTATGTATCGATTAATAACATTGGCAAGGAATCCAGAAACAATTGCAGATAAACCTAAATAAAAACTGTAGTCTGCAAATTCATGTAGAGAAAGACTTCTAATTATGACCAAAGTTACAAGCATAGTCAAAAACTGAGCCACTACAGATGATGAGAGTACCTTTATAATATTTTTTGTCAATTTAAACTCTACATTAATGCTATTAGAGAAACAAAGGATAGCACTAAGTTATTTTAGTGCTATCGCTCTTATATTACCAAATGCCCTTAGTATCAATAATAATACCATTAGCCATCGATTTTTCTTTGAATTCCTTATGATCAACGAGGAGAACTTGAATATCAGCTTCTTTTGATGCTATTTCAAAATCTAGTAGTTCAACACTCTCAAGGCTTTTGGGAGCTGCTTTAATGTTAGGCTCAACGGCAACAACACGACCAGCATGCATTTCTGCAATCTTTTGTGTAATTGCCATTGCCGGGCTCTCACGAAGGTCATCAATATCTGGTTTAAATGCCAGACCGTAACAAGCAACTGTCACTTCACGTGCTGTTTTATCTGGGTTCGCTTGTAAGAACTCTGCAATCGCCAGTTGCACTTTGTTGATAACCCACTCAGGTTTGCCATCATTCACTTTACGTGCAGTGTGGATGATTTGTGCCTCTTCTGGTGTTTTCGATACGATAAACCAAGGATCTACCGCGATACAGTGGCCTCCTACACCAGGGCCAGGCTGTAAGATATTAATACGAGGATGACGGTTTGCTAATGAGATTAGTTCCCAAACATTAATATCCAGTTTGTCACAAATAACAGAAAGCTCGTTGGCGAATGCAATTTGAACATCACGACATGAGTTTTCTGTTAACTTTGCCATTTCAGCGGTGCGAGCATTGGTAATAACACATTCACCTTGAACAAAGGTTTTGTATAGCTCTACAGAACGCTCCGAGCAATGAGTTGACATGCCGCCAATAACACGGTCGTTTTCTACTAGCTCACGAACAACGTGACCAGGTAAAACACGCTCGGGGCAGTGTGCAACATTGATATCTGCATTTTCACCAGCAAGTTGAGGGAAAGTTAAGTCACTTCTTGCTTCAGCTAGCCATTCCGCCATTTGCTCTGTTGCACCAACGGGAGATGTCGACTCTAGAATCACTAAATCGCCTTTTTTTAGCACAGGAGCAATTGCTTTACTCGCAGCTTCAATAAACCTTAAATCGGGCTCTGGAATTTCGCCTTCAGCGCAATCTTTAAAGGGTGTGGGTACTGCAATCAAAAAAGCGTCAGCTGGCTCTGGAGTAGTCACAGCTTTTAAGTAACCTTCAGTTACTGCTGCGTGTACAATCATATCCAAATCAGGTTCTACGATGTGAATCTCACCTCGGTTAATGGTATCGACTGCGTGCTGGTTAACATCGACACCAATGACTTTTTTCTTACGGGATGCAAACATCGCTGCTGTCGGTAACCCGATGTAACCTAAGCCTACAACTGAAATTGTTTCAAAAGACATTATGATTTCCTAAAGTTTTATTTCGCTAATTCGTTCAAAATTCGTTGGCAAGCTTTGCCGTCACCGTAAGGGTTATGTGCAAAGCTCATTGTTTGATATGCGGCTTCATCGGTAAGTAACGTATGTAAACTCGTTGTAATCGTATTTACATCCGTTCCAACTAGCTTAACCGTTCCGGCATCAACTGCTTCAGGTCGCTCAGTTGTATCACGCATCACCAAAACAGGTTTACCTAAGGAAGGCGCTTCTTCTTGAATACCACCCGAGTCGGTCAAAATGATGTGCGCGCGGCTCATCAAGTAAATAAATGGTAGATACTGCTGTGGTTCGATAAGATGAATGTTATCAATACCAGCAAGAATACGATTTACTGGTTCGCGTACATTTGGGTTAAGGTGCATCGGATATAGAATTTGGGTCTCTGGATGTGCTTTTGCTGTAATAGCAAGCGACTCACAAATCCGCTCAAAGCCGCCCCCAAAACTTTCACGGCGATGGCCTGTAACCAAAATAAGTTTTTTGTTTTCATCTAAGAAAGGGAATTGAGCAGCAAGTGTTGCGTTCAGATCACTGTCTGAGTCAATTTTATCTTTTACCATCAACAACGCATCAATCACTGTATTGCCAGTAACACTAATGTCTTCTGGGTTAAAGTTCTCTTTTAATAGGTTTTCTTTAGACGTTTGCGTAGGTGCAAAATGGTATTTAGTTAACGCACCTGCTAATCGGCGATTACCCTCTTCAGGCCATGGCGAATAGATATTCCCCGTACGAAGCCCAGCTTCTACATGCCCTACAGCAACTTGCTCATAATAAGCCGCTAGGCTTGCCGCAAATGTCGTTGCAGTATCACCATGAACTAAAACCACATCAGGTTTGAATTCCTCAAGCACAGGTTTAAGCTCTAACAAAATACGGGCAGTAACTTCGTTAAGTGTTTGCCCTGATTTCATTAAATTCAAATCGTAGTCAGGTGTAATTTCAAATAACTCTAATACCTGGTCAAGCATTTCACGGTGCTGGGCAGTAACACAGCACTTTGCTTCAAAGCGCTCATCTGCCACTAACGCATGAACAAGAGGTGCCATTTTGATGGCTTCTGGGCGTGTGCCAAAAACCGTAAGAATTTTTTTCTTAGTCATTGATATGATTTCCAACCGAGAAGTGAGCCTCAGCTCTAGAGGTGTACTGAGGCATTTTTACTAATTTTGAGACAGTCGATTCTCGCCTATCCCTTGTAAACCTTGATATTGCTCACGTTCTTAAAACTGCTCCAATAGGCACCCAGAACACTATTTGTTCGCTTGAGCTTACAATGAATTCGCATTTGGGCACGCTACCGCCCTTAGGTTTGGCTCCTACAGGCAATAAATCAGGGATGTTCACCGTACTTTATGCTAATGCGGTTTTCATACGGTTTTTTGAAGGCCGAGATTGTAACAAAGTGTATGCATATTGACTAGTTTGAAATTTGAACCAAGGTCTCACCACGCATTCACCCAGCGAAAACATTGTACGTCTTGCAGGTATTGTGTCCCTATGTAGTATCGGTTTTCTTGTGCTGCGTCGCAGTAGCGCTTCTCTATGTCTATGAATATTTTGCCGTTACGGTACAAAGAAACAAAACTGGGGTTGGTGTTCACCGCCAGTAGTGCTTTGATTTCAGTGCGGGTTAAGCCTTGTGGGTAATGGCTCACCAGTAAATTTAAAAATTCACCAATTCGCCCTTCTACTCGTGCCACCTCTTTGGCCAAAAGCGTGGCTTGCTGTTCAGTGGTCAGTTTTTTTAAGCTTGTATCTTCCATGTTACGCTTTCCTCTATTTCTATTGCCTTCTCAATTATGTTGCTTGGTTTTGGTAGCTCCCTGCTTTGGTTGCGCCGAGCTTGGCTTCACTCAGTGTCATCTTTGATCTGCGCTTTCGATTGAATGAGCGCTTTAATGCGTGCTTCAAAAGGGTTGTGGGTGTTAGTACTTTGGTATTCAGCCAGAGCTTGGGCCACAGGCGTTGTGGCTGATTGGCTATGCTGGTGAGGTAAGTGGTTACTTCGCGGTTGTTCTTTCGTAAGGTTTGCTTGCGCCTGCTGCATTGGCAGTTTTCGCTTGATTGTCCTTGTCCCTTTGGTTCGCTTTATTGGTGTGAACGCTCCTTGCTTGGTTTTGGCTTTCGCACTTCTTCTTAGCCAGCCATTCACAAAGTGGCCAATGTGCTCAAACGGTTTACGTTTATCGGGGTTAATGTACAACCAGGCTTGCATGGCGTGCAGTTGTTGCAGTACGTCTAAGCTGGGGTAGGTGCTTTCTAATATGGTAAAGAACTCGTGATAAATCGGTGCACTTCCTTCTTGGGTAAGCAGGTGAATCACCGCGTCATCTGGGCTCTTGGTGTCCGAGCTTTTGGCGTTAGTGCTTGTGATCTTCGAACTGTGCGTATCCGCTGTGCTTGTATCTCCTAGTTCCACCACTGTGTTCTCTAAGGGACTCTTCTCGAGCGTGTTAGTTTTTAGGCTCAGCCCTGTTTTATGTTCTTTGTGAGAGATTATGTGTGCCAGGGGATCACTCTCCGTGTTGGATCGGTTGGCCTCCTGGTGGGTGTCGGATTGATCCGTATTAGGGTTGTGACTGGCTACTGGATCCATTACCAGTACAGTGGCGGGCTGTGAGGTGTCATGAGTTAAGTCGCGCTGTTCAATATGGCAACCTTCAGGCACACGCAGTTGGTACAAGTTGCTACGCTGGCGCCCTGAATCATCAAAGCGCTTTATCCGCTGTAAAAAACCTTGCTTTTCCAGCTCGTTAACATGTCTTGTTACGGTTCTTAGCGACACTTCGCAATATTGCGCTAAGTAATTTAATGAGGGGAAACACACGCCGCGCGCGTCGGCATTATCGGCCAATTTTAACAGTACCAATTTGCTAATTGGCGAGCCGGTTTTCAGTGGCATAAAAGAAAGAATGAGAGAAACACACATCATTAACGCTCCTTGTTATCGGTTGATTCATCAAGAGATCCATTGATAGTCAGAGCATTAACAACACTTTTTTAAGGATTGGGGGCGCAACGCCCGTGAGATAAGTTGTAAGAAAGGATGTTTAGTTAATTGGCTCGAACCAATATGCAACATCAAACCTATCAAGCAGGTGTTTTGGGAAACACCTCTCTCTTTTTATTTCCGTCTACCGAGGCAACATGGCCAGTGCAGAGTGCTGCTCTTACTCCCTCCCTTATCCGCAGTCTAACTCTCGCTGTTACTCAGATCAGAACTCGGCATATAGCGCACCACCTGCACCTTGTGGCTTCAACGCTGTTAGCTATGAGGATGTTTGTTGGGCGATAAGCCGAGCTAGCAAGCGCGAAACCCTTGGCTATTACATTACTTACCTTCGCTATGTGCGCTATCACGACGCTTACGCGAAAACAGTGGAACGTGCTTGGCTGAAACGTAGCAATTCGGAACTAAGCCAGGTAGCTGCATCCCAGCAATGGTTACAACAACATGAGGAAGCATTTTGTCACGCACTCCACCAGCAACTCATCGAACTCAATGGCCGCGATTAATGGGTCAATCTTCATCCCCTTGTTCCTTTTTGTGTCACCTTCCCGCCGGTTTGGCTTTCTCTTTTATTACCGTGCATTGCAGCGCCACGCCACCACAGCAAGACATAGGCGTGAATGACATTCGCCGCTGGCATAAAAAGAGAGGCTGGCGCGATGTGGGGTATCACTTTGTGATTCGTCGTGATGGCAAGGTAGAGCTAGGTAGGCCGCTATCGCAGACTGGCGCACATGTGAAAGGGCACAACAAAAGTAATATTGGGGTTTGTATGATCGGTGGCTGTGACGCAAAGCAGCAACCAGACGACAATTTCACGTTTTCGCAACGTAAGGCACTGTTTGGCTTGGTGGCGGCGTTGCAAGAACAGTTCTCTATTTCAGATAAAGCGGTAAAGGGCCATAAAGATTGGGGAGTAAATAAGGCGTGTCCGGTGATGAGATTAAGAGCAGATGCGAGATACGAGTAAACGAGATGCGAAAAGATTAGGAGCAGATGTGAGTGGCGCGAGAACGAGGAGCGAAGAGACTAAAAGCAGATTCCAGATACTTCGTTCCTCGCCTCTAAAGCAACAGAATGGCGGAATGACGGAGTCGTGGGATTATTAACTTAATAAAACTAGTCATCATTCCCTACAGTGAGGGACGAACGTGATAGGGAATCTAATTCAACGGATAAATGGTAGAGGAGAGGCCTCGCTAAGGTTGTCGAACTATAAGGTTAGTCAGTCAAAGGCCATACATGTGGTATATAACCATCAATGAACTAAGGAGCAGTATGACGTTGTTCGGGAGAATATTTGGAAGCCAGTCTTCCATTAGCAAAGGGTTAGATGCAATCACCAACACAGGAGATGCGATGTTTTTTACAGATGAAGAAAAGGCGAAGCACAAGCTAGCACTACTGAAAGCGTATGAACCTTTTAAATTGGTGCAACGCTACATTGTATTGTTGTTCACCATACCCTATGTCGCACTTCATGTGATGGTCATTCTAGGCTGCATGCACGGTTACGATTGGAAACCGTTGGGAGAAATGACCAATGAAGCGTTTGGTTATCCGGTGTTAGCTGCGATTGGATTGTATTTAACGGGAGGGGTGATTAAAAAATAGATGCGGGATGCGAGTAAACGAGATATCGAAAGAGCAGATGCGGGTGACGAGTATCGAGATTCGAAGAGATTAAAAGCAGATTCCAGATACTTCGTTCCTCAGTTCTGGAATGACGATTTCATTAATCGATAAACGTAATGATGAAAAAACGGGTGGCAGAGAGCAAGCAATATGAAAATCAAAGACAAAAGTATGCGAGTTTTGCTTTTAGCTCCTCCCCTTTATCACGATTGTTACTTGGCAAAAAATATTAATATAAGGGGAGGCAGGGAGGGGTTGGTTAGACACCGCTAGCATCCCCCTCTGACTCCCCCTTCTATCAACACCATTACTCACAATAGTCCAGTGTTCAAGGGGGAGAACCAAAAGCTAAGTCTTCGAATAATTTGAACTGCAGGTACGAGGGGATAAAAATAGGTACGAGTGACGTATAGCGAGACGCGAAGAGATTAAAAGCAGATTCCAGATACTTCGTTCCTCAGTTCTGGAATGACGATTTCATTAATCGATAAACGTAATGATGAAAAAACGGGTGGCAGAGAGCAAGCAATATGAAAGTCAAAGACAAAAGTATGCGAGTTTTGCTTTTAGCTCCTCCCCTTTATCACGATTGTTACTTGGCAAAAAATATTAATATAAGGGGAGGCAGGGAGGGGTTGGTTAGACACCGCTAGCATCCCCCTCTGACTCCCCCTTCTATCAACACCATTACTCACAATAGTCCAGTGTTCAAGGGGGAGAACCAAAAGCTAAGTCTTCGAATAATTTGAACTGCAGGTACGAGGGGATAAAAATAGGTACGGGTGACGTATAGCGAGACGCGAAGAGATTAAAAGCAGATTCCAGATACTTCGTTCCTCAGTTCTGGAATGACGGGGGTGGTAGCAACACCACCGTATTTTTTGAAATAGGATTGCAAGAATACTGGTACTGCTATTTAACGGTTATTTTTACGATTAGATAAAGAGATAAGATACAAGTAAACGGGATGCGAAGAGATTAAGAGCAGATGCGGGTGACGAGTATCGAGATACGAAGAGATAAAAAGATGAAGAGCGGATTCGAGTGGTGTTTTTCACTCTCGCCACTCGTATCTGCCTTTTAGCTTTTCGTTACCCGATTACTCGCATCCCGTTACCGCTCTTTATTTCTTGTCGCTCGAATACGCGTAGTTGTAGTAACCGTAGCCGTATGAGCTTGATGCTTTCTTCTCGATGGCGTTGAAGATAACGCCTTTCACTTCGATGCCTGATTGTTCGAAGCGGTTACGAGCAACGTCGATCTCTTTAAGGGTGTTTTGACCGTAACGTGCCACCATTAGTGTGGTGCCAGCAAACGCACCTACGATGCTCGGGTCGGTTACCGCTAATACTGGCGGAGTATCGACAATCACCAAATCATACTCTTTTGATGCCCACTCCATTAGCTCTGCAAAACGTGGGTGCATTAGCAGTTCCGATGGGTTTGGTGGCACTTGGCCGCGAGTAAGAATGTCTAGATTTTCTACTGGTGTTGCTTTTACTGATTGCGCAAACTCTTGTTTGTTGCTCAACACATCAGAAAGGCCGTTTTCCCATTTCACACCAAAGCTTTGCTGTAGGTAACCTTTACGCATATCGGCATCAATGATCAGCACTTTCTGGCCTGTTTTAGCCGCTACTGCCGCAAAGTTAGTCGAGATGAAAGATTTACCAATGCCTGGCGCCGGGCCAGAGATCATTAACACGTTGTTTTTGGCTTCAAGCATCGCAAAGTGCAAGCTGGTACGAAGGCCGCGCAGCGCTTCTACCGAAAGGTCTGCTGGGTTAGATTCTGCCAGCAGTGCCTGCGCGCCTTTGGTCTGTATTTTTTTCGATTTAAAGCGGTTGGTTAGCTCAATTTGTAAATCTGATTTTGGTACCGCTGCGTAAACCGGCAAACCAATTTGTTCAATTTGATCTGGGCTTTCCACACCGCGGTGGAACGCCGCTTTCACTAATACAAACGCCACACTCAACATGCCGCCTAGCAAAGTCGCTAATACTACGATCAGTGGCTTCTTTGGTTTAACGGCACGCTTATACGCTTGGGCGTCATCGAGAATACGAACATTACCTACAGTACCCGCTTTAATAATGCTCAGCTCTTGCACCTTGTTTAAAAGCTGAATGTAAATTTGTTGGTTCACTTCTACATCGCGTGTCATACGTAGCACTTCACGCTGTGTTTTCGGTAACTTTTGAATCTGCTTTTCTAAGCGAGCCTTCTCACCCAATAATGTTTTACGCTTATCAAGCAGAGATATATAAGCGGGGTGATCTTTGGTGAAGCGCTGGCTGATCTCGCTCTCTTTAAACGTCAGTTTATTCAACTGCGCTTCCAGCTCTACCATTACTTTTAGGGTAGATTGCGCTTCTAAGCCCAAATCGATCGATTCGTTCTTCTGGCGATAGTTGTTTAGCGTGTCTTCATAGCCCGTCAGCTCAGACTTGATGCCTGGCAGGTGACTTTCTAAAAATTCTAGGCTCTTTTCTGCTTCTGCTGAATTGCGCTTCACATTTTGTAAGAAGTAGATCTGACTGATGTGATTAAGGATCTCAGTGATCTGTTGTTTGTTTTCACCCTCAAAGCTCAGCTTCAAGATACCAGTCTGCTTACCTTGCTCAGACAGAGACAAGGATTTTTTCAACCATTCGATCGCTTCTAGTCGGCTTTGTTTAGCAATAGAGAATTCAAAACCGTTGTGAGATTCAAACCCAGCGACAAACAGGCTGTAGTCATCGGCCGTTGCTAACTCCCCCACTTTACCTTGTAGGATAACGCGCTCATCATCACGTACCAGTTGGTAAGTGCCTTGCTCGGCATCAACAATCTGGATGGTGTGACCATAAGCACTTGCATAACTTGGCAAGGTAAAGCGGCTGACCGCAATATGGTTGATGTCACCAGTTAAGCGTGCAAAGCCTTTACCGACGATGGGTGCGTAAATGGGTGCAGTCACCGTCGTTAGGTTAAATTTATCAACGGTTTCGCCTAAGATCATACGCGATTTGATGATCTCGACTTCGGTAGTTGCTGATGACTCCTGCGAGAATAACTCGCCCATATCGCCGACCATAGAAGAGATGCCGCCAGAGCTCTTCTCTTCAATTTGAATCAGCGCATCGGCTTTGTAGATCGGTGTTGAAAGCAGCGCAAACGCAATACCAAGCACAGCAAAGATGAATGTGGTGAGCATGATTAGCCATTTAGCATCTAATAAGATGCCAAGCAGTTTTCCTAAATCTATCTCATCAGAGTTATCTGTATGCGATGGCTGGGAGGGTTGTGTTGTCATTGGTTTGCTACTTCCTAAATTATTGCTATTCAAGAGGGTGAACGACGCACCTCTTGTCTATGATTCTGTTATTGTTGCCATTGTGACGGTTCGACGGCTCGACGCTTCGACGGTCAATGGCGTATACACGGATTAAACGCGAAACCTCAAGCTACAGCTTTTTTGCCCACGCTTGCGCAGCTTCGTCTATCAACTGATAAGCGTATTCAAATGCTTCTCGGCTTTGACGGTGCGGATCGGGAATGTCTTTCTGACCAATCCACTGACCGAACAACATGGTTTTACCGCGTGCTTCAGGTGAGATCTGAGTCAGCGCTTCTAAGTGGCCCTTCTCCATCACTAGGATCAAATCGTATTGAGCGCAAAGTTGAGGCGTCACTTGCTGTGCTTGATGGTTTTCCACATCTATACCATTTTCTGCTGCGATTAAAATCGCGGTCTCATCGGCTGGCTTACCGAGTAAACGGCTTTTTTCAGCCGCGATTCCGGCAGAGGCTATCACTTTGCCTGGAAGTAATTGTTGAAGAACGCGCTCCCCCGTAGGAGAACGGCAAATGTTGCCCACGCACACGACTAAAATTTTATTAAACATAACTGTCTCTAATTGTATTGGGCTTGTACTCCCAAGCGACTTCAATAGGCAGGATTCAAGCATCCCGAAGTGACCTGGGTATAAATATAAAAATCAGGCCGCATTTAACATGCGACCTGATTGCCATTGTCTCTTAGCCTATGGCCAAGTGCGAATACGCTCGACACCTTCAGTCAGGTTATTAAATCCGTTGATGGTCGGTAACAGTTGGCCAATTAAGCGGTTCCAACGAGTGATTGGTGCGGCCGTTACGTAAACCACATCGTAAGGTTTCAAATCAAATTCGGTGCCGATCACGAGCGCCGATGCATCGGCAATGTCTAGCTGGTAGATGTCGGCCATGCGTTCTGATTTATCATCAGAAGTACGAATCACAAACACACCGGTTGCGTCTGCCGTCAGTTCGTTAATACCACCGACATTGCTGAGCGCTTCCGTTAGGCTCATGCCAACGCGGTCCATCTTAAGCAATTTAGGCTCTTTCACTTCGCCCATCACGAAAACTTTCTGATTATCGTTACGCGGCACATGAACAATATCACCCGCTTGCAGTAGGCGGTTTTGCGTTAGATCACCACGCTGCATTAAGCCATACAGCGATAGGTTCTCTTCTACCCCGTTGCGGGTTAATGACACATTACGCCAATCGGCATCTTCTGAAAGACCACCGGAACGGTTAACCGCATCAAGTAGCGTTAATGGAATATTGGTGATCGGCTGCTGGCCCGGTTTAGACACTTCGCCAGTGATGTAGGTTTTTTTAGAACGGAACGCCGCCACGTTAACATCCACTTGCGGGCTTTCGATGTATTTAGCCAAACGTGTCGCGATGTCAGCTCGAATTTCACGAACCGTTTTTCCTGCCACTTCTACCGTACCGATGTAAGGATAGAAGATGGTGCCATCAGCATGTACCCAGTTACCGGCTTCGGTACTACTACGGTAAGAACCGGCTGGAATCGTCAACTCAGGATGATCCCAAATCGTAATATTTAAGATATCACCAACGCCGACTTTATATTCATACTTTGCGATGTCTACGTCTAACTCAGGGTTTGCTCTTGAAACCGACAGTTCGCCCGTTTGGTAAGTCGATACTGACTGTGCAGTCAGCGGGTAAACGTTCACCACTTCAGAAATATCAGACTCTTGCTGAACTTCAGAGGCCTGAATCACATTCTTGCCACCAGTAGATAGGTGACTACCTGGAGTCGTACAGCCTGCAAGTAATACAGGAAGGAGCGCCAAAAGGAGACGATTTTTATTAATCTTCATGTTAACCAAGTTCTAGAAACGGAATGTGTTGTGATACCCCAAAGGACACCCATAAGGAATTAAACGAATCATTTTATCAGTTACGCTGCATTCAAAAGAGCAAGGAGCAACACTAACTGTGACCTTGCTTCCAATTGGCATCAAAAGAATGAACCCCAAAAGACGCTACCGCCCCTTGGTACTCCGCGACACCACACTGCGTATAAAATGTATCCCCATCAATCTATGATTTATCTAGGGATTTTGAACTAAAACGTAGCAAATCGAGCGTTTACGTGACGTTTATTTAATCCGTATGCATTATCCACAAGATTGTGTTTATTATCAACCTAGTTGAATGGTTTTAAGGGGGGAAGAGCAGTAACGAGATGCGAGTAAACGGGATGCGAAAAGCTTAATAGCCCAAGAGCAGATGAGGGATGCGAGATACGAGTAAACGAAGAACTAAGAGCAAGAGCAAGAGCAAAAAAAGAGCCAACACACTTAGTGTTGGCTCTTCACTTTCTATTTCCGCTATTTAACGGCTTCTAAGTATTTTAGGTAAGCATTGCGTAAGCGCTGTCGGTTTTCATGATAGTAACTTGCACCAATGCGGTTACGGTTAAAGTACTGCCTTTCAATATTGTGTTGTAAGCCAGTATCGACACCTAAACCTGTGCTTAAATTATTATGGCTCTCACCAACACGAGTTTGCAACGCATAAACAAACTGGTCAGTACCACGTAATTGAATATAGTCAGGGCTCATATCACGCCACAATGTTAAAGGAATCGCGATAGAGAGCGTCACAAAGTCTTCCGCTTCATTGCTGCCTTCGGCTTTTGTGGTTTGGTATGAAGCATCAACTCTTACGTCGCCCAACCAGTGGCTGGTAGTCACACGCACCCCTTCATCGCCTTTCCAGAATTGGCCGGCTTGTACTTTGCCTTGCCAGTTCCAATCCGGTCTTGAGTAAGTGTAGTGGCCAATCATTGGCGTGGCATCGGCAATCGCTTTGCCTCTTGAATCGTACTTATCTTGAGGAGAAAACGTCGCGAATTCTGTTCCTAAAATATGACGGCCGCTGTTACTCGCATACTGGGTTTCGTTCACGCCACCCAAAAAGTTTCCATAAACTTGTCCGAGTGAGAATTGAGTGGTGAGGTTATAAGGCAGTTGAAATGCTTGATGGAAAAGAACCCTGTCGACTTCATTTTCAAAAGCATTATTACCCCAAATTTCGCCCTCTTCAAAGTCATCACTATTGGCTAACGGCATTAAGTGGCGAACATCCAAAGCCGCACCTTTCCAAAGTGGTGTGTACAAGTTAGTCGCCAGTGCTAATGAGTAATCAAACACACCATACTCTGTCGCGGTGTTGTGATATAGAGCCGGAGATACAATCACCTGTGTGCGGCCAAAACCAGAGCGGGTAACCTCTTCATCAAAGTTCGCTTTGGCGAAGCTCTTTTTCACATTAGATGTACGAACAAGAAGCGTTTTACAAGGCTCACCAGTTTTTACAAACTCACGGTAACAGGGTGCGCTAGTGATCACTTCCATCATCGGCATGTCGTTCACCAAGTTAAACAAGCGAATGTTTTGTTGCTGGTAGTCTTTAACGCCAAGCTCTTGAAGCATCTCTTCTCCTACATAAGAGGAGATGATACCCAGAGCCACACCCATGCCATCCACTGAGTTACGATTATAACGACGGTTTTCTAACGCGACGTTTAAACCAATATCGTCCGCAGAGATTCTCACGTTAAGGAAACCTTCATCGACCAGCGCTTTTTTAAGCTGAACCACGCCAGCGAATTTATGATGCGCTTGCTCTACTGCAATCTTGTCTTCTAGGGTTAGCTCATTCACTCGACGAGATTCAGAGAAGCCCATTAGGGGGGTTGATGCTGCTATCGACCAAATGTCGATATCGGCATTACCACTGGTGTAAAACTGGTATTGAAACGATAACTGCGTATCCAGTGGTAAGTAATGTTCTGGTGTGAACACCTTTAGGCCAGCATTAAATTGGTGGGAATCGTGCTCTGCAATCAGCTGAACAAAGTCCAGTGGCTGATACTCTAAACTAGCAAATGGCCCATTTAGAACACCATGACTAACTTCTGACTTGCCGTAACCCGCACTAAACCTTGCTGGTACAAAGTCAGGTTGGTAATCAGCAACCGCATAGTAAGTTTCAAAATTGCTGGCAGCACCACCTAAATCTTGAACACCGAGCGCCAAGTCAAACCCAGTCCACTCTTTGACAAAAGGAAGTTGGTATTTAAACGATGCAGACAAGTCACGGATGCCGTTACCACAATTTGGGTCGTAATTCGGTACATTGGTGTAAAGATGACAGTCGTAGGTTTTAGTAACAATTCGACCGGCAGCTTCAAAGCCTTCAAACAAACCAACGCTGAACAAAATATTGTCTAGCTCGCTGGTTTTTCCTTTGTAGGGTACGCCCTGACCATAGAGAAAAGAGATATCTCCGGTGTCCATCACTTGAGCATTGGGCACGATGATCGCGCCGGTATAGCTTTGGGATGACATTAAGTTATCAACAGCGTAGGCATTCGGGGCGATGGCAAATGCACTGAGGGATGCAATCAGCGCTGCGTTTTTAGAGTGACTGAGTATTTTCATTGGTATGCAATAGGTTAAAACTGTGTTCGCTAGTGGCTATGTGAAATAGTAACTATGCTCAATAATGACAGTGCTAAATAATGAGTATTACTAAATAGCGACTGCGTTTGATTGTGACGGTGTTGCTAGCAACAGCATGTAAAAAAGGCACCGACTGGTGCCTTTTTATTTCAATACTTAAATTAGCCGCCAGTACCGCCGCCGTTACTACCGCCACCAGAACCATTAGTACCGCCTGTACCGCCTGTACCACCAGTGCCGCCGTTATCTCCATCAGGATCTGGAACCGGTTCAGATGGTTTTTCTGCTGAAGGTGGAATGGTTACGTCCGCATCAGGGTTCGCAATAACATCTTCAATGAACGATGAATCTGCAGCAAGATCTAAGTAAATCTCACCGCCACCTGGTTTTTTAGGGTAATCAGGGTAGCTTTTGATCACTGCTTCGGTGATTTTAGCAGAAGCCTTAGAGATCTCAGCGGCTGATTTATCAGAGCTGACTACAAGCACATCAGACAGTACAGCCGTTGTCGCTGAAACTTGGCTCACTTCAGCTGCAGGAAGCGTCTTAATCACCTCTTCCGTATTGCGTAACAGGTCAGCCACACTGCTCACACTGCCATTGTTCAGTAAATTGCCAAGGCCAAGCGCAACAAGCACTTCACTACCCGTCGACTCATTGTAAGGTTGGCCATCTAGCTCTTTCTCAATCAGTGTTGAAAGCGGAGAAGCCGTCGCCGTTTTACCTAGTGTTGCCAAGCCTTTAGGGAACTTGTAGCTCACATTACTCATGTCTTTACCGTTAGATACATCAACGGCACCAGGCGTTTTATTGTAGGCAAACGCGCAAGTTTCAGGTGTATCAACAACCGTAGTCTCAGCTATTTTAGAAATACCTTTATAGCTTGTTGCTTCCAATAGGCCAGTTACACCGTTGTCACAGCTGAATGTGCCCTTCATACCCATAATTGCAGGGTCGTACGCCATCGTCTCATATGACGGAGCTGGAACACTGTTTGTGTTATCGCTACCACAACCACCTAGAATTGCGCCAACGACGGATAGAGCTAGAATTTTATATTTCACAATTTATCCCTAAAAATAATTAGAAAGAGTGAGACAAAGCAAGATTAAACGAGTCGATATTCACACCACCAATATCTTGATAGATTTGGTACTCTAGACCCACCTTCACTGCAGGTGTGATAGAGAACTCAGAACCGAAGGCAATTGTTGGTGCAATGCCAGAGTCGTCAGACTTAACACCTGCTCCGCTTGCTTTCCAATCATAAGCGGCCACACCAGCTTTTGCGTATAGCGCTAGGCTATCCGTCACATTGCCCGACGCTTTTAGAACAACATCAAAGCTGCTTGCTTCGTAACTGCCGCCGCCAGCCACATCTTTCAGAGCATACTCACCAAGGTAGTTATAGCCCCCTTCGATCGCTAGCGTGTCTACGATATGGTAACCAACAAATAAGCCGTAAGACGTATCTGAATCGTCGATAGACGTGCGGTTTTCGACTAACGGTCCAAAATTATCGGCCGTTACACTGCCGACTTTAGCGCCTACGTATAAGTTTTCTGCTCCGACAGCTGATGCTGATAACAACAACAACGGCGAAACCTTAGCTAACCACTGCATTTTCATATAATTATATCTTCCATATTTCAAACTAAACTGAGGCTGATTTTCCTAGCAAATCTGAGCTATAGGCAAATCATATCGATACAAATGAAGGACATATCAGTACACCTCACTTGTTAATGTATCGTGACACTTTAGCTGCACGGTTTTCCTTCACGAAAGTGACGGGGTGAAACACCGAACATCAACTAAGCGAGATATTTCGAAAGCGATATGAAAAAACACCATAAGCAAGAGAGGTAAAGCTATCCTAAAACCTCTTACTTATTAGACATCTCAAAATAAAGCACTCAGCTTAAACAACTAATTGAACAACATGATAGTTAATAACCACATTCAAGTAAATGGGTAAATCATAAACAATACCTTATAAAGCATCATATTAGAGCTCTCTAGTACGAAAAACTGTAAAAATTGGCACAGACATCATATATCGTGAGCCTTAAGCATCGCCACTCACACTCGATCACCAGTCCCTTTACCTAACACCGTTTGAATGATGTATTGAAAGTAAAGCTTAGTAGTTAAAGTCTTGAGCATACGTTGATCCCATTCCGCCAATAGCTTGGGGGCGACATATCGATATCGATGATTTGAGCCAGTCCTGTGACACCGGGCCTTACTGCCAGCACACCTCTCGACTCTCTTTCACTGAAGAGTTCTTGTTGGTTTAATAAGCCTGGAAGCTCAGTTTCCTAGCAATCTAGTTACTGATGTCCCATCATCAATGAATCAATTAGATATAAAAAAACCACTTTATGCTCTCACATAAAATGGTTTTAAACGCCCACAGACAAATTATCGAGTAGTTGTTACACCGCTTTCGTTAGAATCAACCGTTACTGCTGCCACTAGAGCCATCTTTTTCATAATGGTTCCCATTAATATACAAGTTTATATGAAAAAGGTGATTCTCCCTCCCACCCAAAAGATGCTCAGCTTAAACAACTGATTGGGCATGATGAATAATGACCACAGTCAAGTACATGT
This sequence comes from Vibrio chagasii, assembly GCF_002954585.1. Taxonomy (GTDB): domain Bacteria; phylum Pseudomonadota; class Gammaproteobacteria; order Enterobacterales; family Vibrionaceae; genus Vibrio; species Vibrio chagasii_A. Next base: position 241,204 of record NZ_MSCI01000003.1, on the reverse strand, counting down.
ATAATTGATAAACGCTCCACGGCGATGCAAAATCATCAAGCTAGTATCATGGATAGTTAGATCTTCATTTACTATTGAAATCATAAGTAACTCAGCCTTATAGGGCGCGCACGCTATCGATGCAAAAGCTAATTTTCTTTCCTAAATACAAACCTTATAAGTACAAATGCGACACTAAAGAACCCACCAAACAAAGTGGCAAACAAAATTATCAGTACACGTTTGGGCTTGTCTTGAGTAACTGGCTGACTAACATTTTCAAGGTAGCGGAACGTTTGAAATTCAATATTTCTATCGACTTTGAAGTTAGCTAGCATTTCCAATTTAGCATTAATTTGTTGCAAACGAGGCTCTATGACACTTAGGTTTTGTACCGACTCCAAAACCTTAACTTTGGCTTGCAAACCTTTTGAACCTAAATCAATACTAAAGCGCTCTTTACCATCACCGGTTTGGATCGGTTTCTCTACCCCAGCAGCTAATGCTATGTTCATTGAGTATTTAGCTCGTGCTAATTCTACAGCAAGTTGACTTTTTGCATGAGTTTCAAGAACCTTTTTTTGCTGGGTCAACTCATTCCATTTACCGTTAATCATCGCCTGAAAATCATTAAATACGTCTTGATGTACTTTTGATTCCGTCATCAGGATGTAATCACCTAGCAAGTCGAAACTACTTTGTTTTGTCATGGCCTGAAAAGTCACATTGTAAGATGACTTTGAATTTCTTTTATCAACAGGAGATGCTTTAATTCTGTTAAACCATTCCACATACAATTTTCGTTCAGCGTCTTCAGAATTGTCAGCATTATCAATACGAGTCGTCTTAAATGCTATAAAATCTGCATTATCGTTTAAAAAAGCACGCTTGTTGTTATTAGAATTAAATGTATCCACGAAACGTTGAAACAATAGTTTGGGATCAACCAAAGTTTCTAGCTCATCACTAACTAACACAGTACCATCTTCCTGATAAACATTGAAAACAGGTTGAAGTTTAATCACTTGTTGCTGGTACGCCGAGATATCTTGAAGCTGAGCCTTAGCAACTTTTGCGCTAGAAGACCACCATTCCTGTGTTAAAAAAGCAAAACCAGTACCAACTACCGCAAACAAAGTAGTCGTCAGTATAATTATCAGTTTACTGGCCCACAGAGCTTTAAATAGCTCTCTAAAATCAACTTCATCATTTGGTGTGTACACCTGCTGGTTTTGTGGGGTATACGGCTGTGATTGAACCTGCTGCTTCACTATAAATCTCTCAAGATATCTAAATTAATGACGGTCGAATATTATCACATCAGTATACTGTTAGTACTGTTAACTTTGTAAAAACTCTTCCCATAGAAGTTGACCTTCATAACGTTTTATCTCAATCGAAGCCTTAATTACAAGACCAAATGAGATAGCAATTGCTGAAAATCAGAACATGTCAAGATCGACCTTCGCCTTCAAAATGTAACAATTAATATAACGTAAGCAGGGATATAAACCATACACCTAGAAGATACAACCATAACCACAACCGACCCATACCTATGCAAGCAGATTGATAGCTCAAAAAAACTTCCAAACGATAAAGAAAGATCACGTTGACTATTTATTCTTCTTTTATATCGAAGTCAAATGCATTAAAATCTACCCCAAATACATTATAAGGCTTACGCAGTGATCATTTCTTTCCTTGCCCTTTCTTTTCTTTTCTTCTTTTCTTTTGCAACGATTTTCATCATGCGTAAATTTGCAAAAAAAGTCGGGCTGGTTGACAAGCCAAATGCGAGAAAACTACATGATGGTGCAATCCCTTTAGTTGGAGGGCTATCAATTTGTATTTCTCTTCTCTATTTTTTATTCAACAACCCAAACATCCTACCACACACGGAACTTTACGCTGCATGTATCCTAATACTTGTTAGTGTCGGTGTTTTGGATGACAAATATGACATAAGCTTCAAACTGAGGTTTGCAGTCCAAGCTGGATTATCCGTTATCATGATGGTCGTTGGTGATATTGAACTAATTACTATCGGTGATGTATTTGGTACTGGCGATGTAATCACGCTGGGTTGGTTTGGCTTCCTTGTAACGATATTAGCGGTAGTTGGGGCCATTAATGCATTTAACATGGTAGACGGGATTGATGGTCTGCTCGGAGGTCTATCAATTGTTACTTTTGGCGGGCTCGGTATTATGCTTTACTTTGATGGACAACATAACTTAGCTTATATTTGTCTAGTCCTTGTCGTAACTATCGTTCCGTATATCTTACTTAACCTTGGCGCGTTCGGGCGTAAAAGGAAGGTATTTATGGGAGATGCTGGAAGTATGCTAATTGGTTTTACTGTCATATGGTTACTTCTACTTTCTAGCCAAAATGGAAGTAAGCCACCTCTACGCCCCGTGACTGCATTATGGTTAATTGCAATTCCTTTATTAGATATGGCCGCGATAATGATTCGTAGAATAAAAAGAGGGGACTCTCCTTTCAAGCCAGATCGCGAGCACTTACACCATATATTCCAACGCTTAGGGTTAAGTTCGACACAAACTCTAATCGTAATCAGTTCAATAGCATCTGTATTTGCAGCAATAGGTATTTCCGCTGAAATGCTTAACATTCCAGAATATGTCATGTTCTACGCTTTTGTGGCCTGCTTTGCAGTTTACCTTCTGCTATTAAGCAATATCTGGAGCATCACAGCCTATATTAGAAAGAATTTTTCAAGAAATTGATCCTAGTTTATAACAATATCTTTAATACTTTGTCTAAGGGCAGTTATCGGAATAATGAAGGACTGTCGCTTAGACTTAAGTAAAGAACCTACCAACCTAACCACTATGCCGACTATAAAAAGTAGCCTGGGCATATTAATCCTCGTAAATAGAACCGATAGGAATTAGTACAACCAAGCGCTAATTCATCTTAGTTGTCTGACCTTTTTAATTAATTAAAAATGATGAGTGATTGTAAAGTAAACCGGGTTAAGAGCTCAGTAAAAAATGAGAGATGCAATACAGCATTTTCTCATTGATATGCCTGTAGGGATTATGAATAGAAATTGACAAGGCACGATACAAGCTGTAAGGAAAAACAGCGTGTTGCGGTCGCTACAAGTCATGAGCTAAGTTTATCGAATCGTATCGATGGAAAAGTGCTTCCCCATTAACTCAAGAAAAATACAATCTTTTAGGAGTCTAACCCTCACCATTGACTGCCACTGTTATATGGTTCCCAAAAGGATTTAAAAGTAACAAAATGGTCACCCAAAACCTCTACTACCGGAAACAGTGATGTATAGAATTAAACCGTTGCTAGGAAACCGGCTAACTTTATAAAAATGATATTACATTGCTATGTAAGGCTTGTGCTGTATTCAATTGCTGATTGAAAGGTATTGTAGATTGAGCAATCTCTTTATCTAAAGTTAATAACTCAATAAAGTTTACCTAGTTTTGGTTTTCGATATTATTCAACCTCAGCCGTAGAACTTGACAGATCAACGTCCTTATTAGACGTAAAGCTATGTGGTACGCTGTTAGAACGTTCCCCCTGGACATTCCCGGGGCTTACCGTAACAACGCTAAGCGTTGCAAAATTACAGCTTACGCTGTAATTTTGGAATTGGCATCCATCCACGGGGAAGCCCGTATTTTCTGTGCTGACAGAATAAGCCACATATCTTAAAAGGACGAACGATACTTTTAATGATGACTAACCATTAGGTCTTCACATATTATCTATCAGATTATTCATGCTTTCTTACTTTCCTCATGATAAATCAATTTATTTGAAAAGTATCGACCTAACTTTATAAAAAACTTTTCAAAAGTAAAGAACACACAACTAGAAATCAATATAGAAAGAAATGTAAAGAAAAATAGCTTTGAGAAGCCACTAAACCCAGCGTAAAAAAACTCGAATCCAGGAAGTCTTCTTGAATAAAAAAGCATTTTAATAGGCATGTGGAACAAATATAATGAATAAGTAAGCGAACCTAAAATTATGAGCATTTTAGGTACTTTTAAACCTCCAAATTTCTCCCAAATCAGCATTGACATAACAATTACAGCACACCAAGGCCCTACTATTATCAACCTATTATATGGCATAGAAATCATAGTTAAATAGGACAAGCATAACAATATTAAAAATAAGCATATAGCACCGACAACATGGTTGTTTTTACTCGGTAAAACCATATAAACCTCAGCCAAGATCATACCAACAATAAAATAAAGCATCATCGGATTAGCAAGTACACCGTAAATAGATGTCAGTATTGATAGTTCAGGTAGACTTAGTTTTTCATGAGTATTTAAAGAAACAAGATCAGAAGAAAAATACTGTAATAATATTACTAGACTCACTATAGCAACAGAGCAAATAGCACTTCTATATTTACCATTTATAAGCATTGATATTGAAAATATTAGATAAAATGTAATTTCATATATCAAAGTCCAAGTAACGATTAGGAAACCATATCCATATGCAGGAGCTTGAGCTGATGAGTCAATAGGAATAAACAGCAAGCTTTTTATGAAATCAATATTATTAAAAAGATCTGATATGGAGTAACCGGAAGCAAGGCCATAAAATAACATAGCCATCCAAGCTAATGGCACTACACGGAAAAATCTTTTTATCAAAAATAGAGTTGCTACCTGTTCTTTTCTATTATCTGTCACATAAGTAATAATAAAACCAGATATGATAAAAAATATATCAACGCCTACAAACGCAAAAGAAAAAAGGTTCTTACCCATATTAGGATAAACATCGTCAACCCAGCTATAACTATGCGCCCATACAACAAGCAGCGCACATATCCCCCGAAGCATTTGTATACTATTAACTTGCTGATTGTTTCTCATACTTTCACTTTTGGTATTTTTGCTAGGATATTCGATTTGTATCCAGAGCTAGCTCATTTGAGCATGTTGAGTTAAAAATATAGGCATAAAAGTTATCAATAACTTGATCATGACAGAATTTTATATTGCCAAGTAATTTTAGAGCTTAACCAGATTAGCAGTCGCTTTTAGGAAAAAGTTTATGATAGTTACAGTGCGTTCAGGTAAATTACCAAGAAATTGGAGGAAAGTGGGTGCACAACTAAAACAAAGCAATTTCGTTTGGGCGAGTGAAGCAACTACCAAATCAAACTGTATAATGATAGGCCTTTGTGTGATAAATGCAGACACGAGAGTTTTCAACGAAGCTCTACGTGTTTATTGAAGAAAATAAAAATACTAACTTACACTTTAACCCACTTCATTTTTTCTTTATCATATACCTTCAAAACTTTTGCTGGATTACCTGCAATAACACAATAGTCTGGGTAAACTCCGCTAACAAACGAGTTAGCTCCAACAATACACTGCTCGCCTAAAACTGTTCCAGACTGTATAACAGCACCGAAACCTATAAAACAGTTTTTCCCAATGATTGTCTCTTTATAAATAGACTTTTGAGACAATACGTTCTCGCCAATAGATTGGTAGTCATTATCAAAATTATTAATAAATACATGAGGGGCTATGACTGTGCCTTCTGAAATACTGAGTTTACCACCAGAGATAATATGAGCATTTTGTCCTATGCCAACATTCTTTTCAATATTTATATATGAATCATCTCCGTGAACCTCAAATCTAGCCCCTGGAAAAATTCGAACCCACTTATCTATCGATATTTTACTCGGTTTGTACAGAAAAGTTGGCTTACCTATATATGACGGGAAGCCAACTTTTTTAAAGAACAATCGATACATAATTGCTCTTGCAATCCATATTACTTTATACAACATAAGAAAAGTTAAACCTTGGTTATCAAAAATAGGCGTAAATATGAGATACAGTGATTTTAAAAAGTGAGGTAATATACTAATTACCTCACTAATTCAGGAACTAATTATCTGCTCATAAAATCATGAATGAGATCACAAATATATTCAACATCTTCATTAGACATGGACTGATGGATAGGTAAGTTCAAAGTTGTCGCTGTCGCTTTCTCCGAGCCACTAAACTCAGGCATATTATCGTAGCTGAATAAATCAACTTTATGTAATGGCCAGTACCTAAAGGTACAGTAAACACCATTAGCCAAAAGGAATTTGGCAAGTTCATCTCGTTTTTCTGTTTGAACCCAAAAAAAGTAAAATGATGATTCATAATCGAAATCTGGCTTTGGAGGCAAAAGCAAGTCATTAATGGTGGAGAGTTTTTCTCGATATAAAGAATCAATCTCAGCTCTACGGGAGATAAAGCTCGGTACTTTATCGAGTTGCACCAACCCAATAGCAGCAGTAATGTCGTTCATTACAGCACGACGACCTGGCTTAGTGATATCAAACTCCCACCAGCCTGCTGAATTATCATCAGCTGACTTATCTAAGCCACTTTTTTCCTTTGCAGGTAAACCTAAATACAACCACTCAGATGCAGAAGTGCGATCATTTTCATCTTTAAAATAGATCATTGCACCATCGCCAGTAGTTAGTGTCTTCATTGCGTCAAAAGACCAAAATGCCATATCACCAAACGTACCACAACGTTTGCCCTTGTAACGACTGGAAATGGCACATGCAGAATCTTCGATCACTTTAATATTATGAGTACTACAAAACGACATAATATCGTCCATATCTGTTGGGTAGCCGCCATAGTGTGTAATAAAGATAGCTTTTGTATTCTCAGTCACTAAATGCTCAAAGTGTTTCAACTCGACATTCAAACTACGAGAGTCTATATCACAAAATACAATTTTTGCACCTGATTCTAATATGCTGCTAGCCACAGATGGAAATGAATTAGTTGGTACGATAATTTCGTCGTTTTGGCCAAAATCAAATATCTTTGAAGTCAAGAATATGGCCTCCGTACAACTTGTAGTACTAAGGACATGTTCTTTTGTTGAATCTAAGTGAAGGGCAAAGTTTTCTTCAAACTGTGAGGTTTTTGGGCCCTTTCCAATCCAGTTACTTTCGAATACCTTTGTCACTTCAGCTGCTTCTTCCTTTCCTAAGCAAGGCTGGAATAAATTAATTTTTCTAGTCACGTTTTTCACCATTATTATTTAGTATAACCATTAATGACATTATATATCCAATGATCTAGGTGGTTTGATTTGATTTTCTCATTGAACTCATTGTTAAATGGTGTCTCAAAAAAGCTCAAATCTACCTTAGGGTTCTTTCTATCCAATATGTATATATTATCGGGAGTATAGAAATCATACTTTGCAATTTCACTATTGGTTGTAATTAGTTTACAACCGGCTCCAAGTGACTCAAATGTCCTAGACGTTAACCCTTTTTGGCCAGGATGATTTATATCAAGAATAGCCTGCGTACAAGAGAAAACCTCAGCAATATCCGTACTTGAGATCTTAGCAAAGCTTAACTCAGATTTCTTCATGCTGAACATTGAGCGCGATGTAAATCGTCTAAAATAGTATAGGACACGACTAGGCATATACATGAACTTGTAAAATCTAACATTTCCTTTACAAAGTTCCGAAATGATTTTATATCTATCGGAGTGAACCGTACCTATAAAGGATATATCGTATTTGGTCTCTTTCCTTTCTAGAGAATAGCTTGACTCATAGAATAAAGGAAGAAATTCAACATTGTCATACCTTTGAGAATCTTCAAGATCAAAGGTTATTATACTATCTGCATAATCAAACAACTGAATAGAATCACGTTTGTTCGCTATCGAATCCCACATATAGATTACGATTTTTGAGTCTAATTTTGATCTTATTTCTTTTAAATATTCCTCTTGAATAGTCTCAGGACTAATCAACAAGATCACGTCAGGATTATACTCATCTAACTTATCGAGTACTTTACTATAGTACTTCTTAATTTTATTTTTTATTAAAAAATCGTATCGTAGCCTCAAGAGTGCTTTTGTTAAAAAATCATTCGCAGGGCGTTCATCAATAAATATTGCATCCCCTCCTTGCTTAACAATTGATTTAATTATCGCATCAGGGTAACCAAAAAAATCAGGCCCTAATATAGCAATTTTTTTATCTTTTAAATTCATGATATTAACCGAGTACTATTTTCAATTTTTTTGCAACTAACTTACTTACTGTTAAGGTATCATCTCTGTAATGACCTGGTAACAAGTAATTGTACACAAGTGAGCTTAAATACCTATCAACCATGTCATATTCAATCTTTGAGTTAATCACATTTTCGATAAAGCAATCTAAGTTATTCAGGCTTTCCACCTTAAAAACGCACGGAGCTTGATCATAATAAGAGTCACCAAGAACAATTACTTTTTTGTAATGTGATAGCGCATCCAAACCACTAGTGGAGTTGTTAACAACAACTATTTCCGCTTTTTTAAATGTATCCTCGACTGAAGCAGACTTGTCCAAGAATACATCATCAGAGCAAGATATAAAGTCATACAACTCTTTTTCATATCTCATTTTATAGAGTGGATGCTCCCTAACTAAAATTTTACTTTTGACAGGCTTGTTAGAATGAATAGTTCTAAGCATCTCAAAATGAGACGAGAAATGTGGATTGTGATGGGTAAAGTTTGCATCATGAGGCACTTGCAATATAAGTAATATATACTCAGAGTCTTTACTTATTTCTTTTATATCTTCATATTCTTTTACTGAAACCACTTTATTTAAGGAATACTCTCGATTTTCATATGGGTATACTTCATGTGTTCTAAAGAGCTTATCTATGATTTTGTCGAGCCCTCTATATATTGGGTTTCGTCTGAACTTTTTATTTTTATTAGGTTTCGAGAATTTCTTGCTGCAAGATTCATTTGATAACTGAAAATTACTTCTAAATGAACAATATGAGTTAACTCCTTGTTCATCTATAATCGTTGTTCCATAAGGCCCTTGCTCAAAATAAACAGTTTCTATATCATTTATTTTCGCCAAATCAATTATTATTCTTTCGAGCATGCGGCAATCACCGGGCATGACAACTAAATCAAATTTTTGGCTTTCAAAAACACTAGATATATAGCTGTAATAGTTACTAGCTTTTATAATTAGTTTCTCTTCTAAGGCCGGCGTTAATATCTCGCAAGATCTATTATATTTTAAATAGCTATCGTAGTCTATTTCAGTAAGAATCGGTTCATGCTTGTTAATACATGATTCAACATTTATCAAATGACAATTTTGTTTATGTACTTTACCATACAAGTAACCACTTAGATTAAAGTACCAAAATGTTGACTCTATACCTATAAGGTTTTTAAGTTCGTTTGATACTGAGGAATAAAACCTTGCATAGTCATCATAGAAACCTACAAATAACACTTTCTTCATTTTTCACTTGTCCTAAAAAACATTTAACAGTTTTCAGTAAAATATAAAATATCGAGGCCCATATTAGAATTTTAATATATGGGAATATACTATAAACCATCCATCGAGGAAAAAGAGTTATTGTTATCAATGGTATAAGCATTATTAATGTTGAATTTTTCCTAATTGATAACATTTTTCTAAACAAAAAAGAAAACAATATAACACCCAACGGACCTAAAAATAGATATGCATAAGTGGTAGTAAAACCACCATTGCCAGGAATAGGAGTATACTTCATAGCTTCTATATTGATAAATGTTTCATCTGGTGCCATTGAGGAAGGAATAAAAGCGGTTAAAAATTGTGATACAAAGCTTGTAAACCTAAAACTTGAATCAAACACGCCTTCTTTTATTAGACCTAAGTAAGCAACCGAAGCCGCTGTCACTCCACCTTGGTTGTTTGAGTATTGACCGTTTTCTTTTAAGCCAAATAATAGATAGTTTATTGTGAGAGTATATTCTGAATCTCTTACGACACCTAGTATTTGTACAGCAATCAAAGCTAATAAAACTAATCCTATCAACTTTTTTTTCGATAGCTTACTTTCGAGGAAAAAGAGATAAAATATCATCCCACACAATATGAAAGGTAACCTTTTCCCGTATAAAAGTGGCAATATCATAGAAAGGGCAATTGCAATAAATAAGAGAGATACTTCCAGCTTGCTTTTCGAATGACAATGAATGCAAGCAACCAATAGTGGGATAACAACATATTCTAGTAATATCGTACCTTCATTAAAGCTATTTTCATAGCCGACAGCTAATATTGTTCTACTAGAAATCACAGTTAAAAAATTAAAGGCAAAGGCCACCAATATTGACGCAAAAAATATATTAGCAGACTTGTTTTCATATACGCTTTTTATATTGATTGGTTTACATGTTTTCTCTGTAGTAATTAGACGCTGAAAGATCACCTGCATCAAGACGACCTGAGTAGTTAACTCAGATGTTTGGTAAGTGTCATAAATATGATAATGGATACCATAAATAAAAAAAGGAACGAGTGCCAACCAATAGGTAAATAAGAAAAGGTTAATTATAAGTAGTGAATTTTTGGACCTATATAATAATTGAATATTTGATATTATCGCTAAAGCTATAACAAATGTACTTATATCATATCCAGAGAAATGATTATAAGACAAGAGCATAATTGCAATTAAAACAAAAAATGAGTCCGTGATAGAACTAAATACAGTTTTATCTTTTATATTCATTGATTAATTCTCTAATGAGCTTCATATTAAACAAGATAGTTACAATAATTATGCAACTAATTATTGGTAGTTTAAAAACGATATCCTTGTATATGACAAACTCTTTGAGTGATATTATTTCAGATAATTTATAGCAAGCTAGGAAGGTGATAAGGTAGGTTAAAACCTTCAATAACGGTAATCCCAATGCCACTTTGAATTTTGATTTTACTATGTAGCTACTACTTAACTTTAAAAACACCAAGCTACTAATTGATGCTATTGCAGCCCCTTCACCACCAACAATAGGAATTAATACGATGTTTAATATTGCATTCAATCCAATAGCTATTGATGATATTAATATAACTGTTTTTCTTTTTTTATTCCACAATAAATATTCGGTTGGAACTCCAAATGCTGTAATAATCGTAAAACCACAAGTGAGTATTAACATCGCATAATAAATATCGACATATTCATTACCAAATATAAAAAGAATGTGCTTGCCATATACTATAAAAAATATAGATACTAATGAAGACAATAAAACTGAAATACTAACGTTCTTATTATACTTTGCAAATACCTCTGGTTTTGAAAGTTCTAATGCATTAGTTTCAGTTGATTTAATAAGAGCTAGTAATGGATAGAACGTGAATATACTCAACGAGTATGCTATATCATAAAGTGCAACATTCCTAACATCACTAAGTTGCCCTAGCATTATGGAATCTAGGTGTATCATCAAAACAGATGTCAGAGCAGTCAATCCAAATATGATAGATTCACTAACTTTATTAAAGTACCTTTTCGGTGAAATTTCATTATTCTCCGATGTAATATTCGATCTTATAACATAAAGAGAGATAATAACTAAAACTAATTGTGAAACCACATAGCCAAGGAGAATACCAATAGCGTTGGGATAAAGAAATACACAACCAATTACGATAGTGAATCTCAATATCCTCTGGATAACATTTGATATAAAAAATGATTCATTAACTTTATTTACAGCTCTTAATGCAGCATTTGAAATATTAAATGCCCCCCAAAGAGGAACCATTAGCAGTCCGAGGTAATATGTATAGTCCACCTCTAGGTTGACAAAAACACAAGAAATTAAAATTGAAAGAAAAAACAAAAAAGATATTGTTAGAAACACTTCTTCTAAAATTATTTTTTTTCCTTCTCTTTGATAAGACAGTACTAATATATTTTCTCGCCCCATCATAAATAACACTAATGCTATTGAAGCAACGTTTAAAGCATATTTAGCTTCTCCATATGCTTCAACAGTTACGGTCCGTGTAATATATACTGTTAATATTAACAATAATACACTGCCGACTATCGATGATACAAAGCCAAATAAGATGTTATTAATTTTCTTCAGCATGATGAGGCTCTATAGAAATGAAGGTATAGTAGCTTTATTTATCGAGGGTAAGACAAAAGCTTTTGAAGGTTTCTTGTAATGAGTCTTTACTTGAGATAATCGGTTTTTCTATTTTCCAATCAATATTCAAGGTCTCATCATTCCAAATGATACCACCTTCATCAGAAGGGTCATAAAAGTCTGTGCATTTATATTGAAAGTCAGCAACATCACTTAAGACACAAAAACCATGGGCGAAACCCGGCGGTACATAGAATTGAAGTTTATTATCCTCATTTAATATCACACTTTCATATTGGCCAAACGTAGGAGAATCTGGTCTCAAATCTACCGCAACATCTAAAACTTCACCACTGGTTACAGTTACGAGCTTTCCTTGGGGTTTAGTTTTCTGGAAGTGTAATCCTCGTAATACATTTTTTGTTGATCTAGATCTGTTGTCTTGAACAAAATCTAAATCGATGCCTATTTTTTTATACTTCTCACTTTGAAAAGTTTCCATAAAAAAGCCTCTATCATCACCAAACACTTTAGGCTTTATTATGATGCATCCAGCGAGACTCGTATGCGTTACTTCCATGATAGCTCCTTACTTATGCTCAGTTAATTGATATAAATATTGCCCGTATTCATTTTTTAACATCTTACTTGCTATCTTTTGTAATTGAGTATTATTAAGCCAACCATTCCGCCATGCTATTTCTTCCAAACAAGCAACTTTAAGGCCTTGGACATGCTCAATTGTTTGTACAAAAGAAGAGGCTTCGTGAAGGCTTTCATGAGTACCGGTATCTAACCAAGCAAAACCACGACCTAATAACTCTACGTTTAATGTGCCATCCTTGAGGTACATATCATTGAGAGTTGTAATTTCTAACTCTCCGCGATGAGATGGTTTGACTTGTTTTGCCATTTCAACCACTCGGTTATCGTAGAAATACAATCCTGTCACCGCATAGCTAGATTTGGGTGCGCTCGGCTTTTCTTCGATTGATATCGCTTTCATATCTTGATCAAATTCAACAACACCAAACCTTTCAGGGTCTTTAACTTGATAACCAAATACCGTCGCAACTCCTGCCTCTGTTAACTCGCGTGCGTTTTGTAACTGTTGGCTAAATGCCTGGCCATAAAATATGTTATCACCAAGAACTAAACACACACTGTCATCACCAATAAACTCTTCACCAATAATGAAAGCTTGAGCCAACCCATCAGGGCTTGGTTGAATTGCATATTCAAGGTTAATACCAAAATCAGAGCCATCACCTAGCAAACGCTTAAAACCTGCATTATCTTCTGGCGTCGTGATAATCAAAATATCTTTGATACCAGCGAGCATTAATGTAGAAATCGGGTAAAATACCATTGGCTTGTCATAAATCGGCAATAATTGTTTCGACACGCCACGTGTCAGTGGATATAAACGTGTTCCTGAACCACCTGCTAATACAATGCCTTTCATTATTTATCTCCTGCCATAACACCTAGACGCTCACGCTGATAGCTACCATCTTGTACATTTTGACACCACTTGGAGTTATCTAGATACCATTGAACCGTCTTACGAAGACCTGTCTCGAACGTCTCCTCTGGCGTCCAACCCAATTCACGTTGCATCTTAGATGAGTCAATGGCATAACGACGGTCATGACCAGGACGATCTTGAACATACGTTATTTGCTCTGAATATTTGGTCGCTTTCGGTACTAGCGTGTCAAGGATGTCACAGATAGTATTAACCACTTCAAGATTCTGTTTTTCGTTATGACCACCAATATTATAGGTCTCACCGACTTTACCCTCGGTCACGACTTTGTAGAGCGCTCGAGCATGATCTTCTACAAACAACCAGTCACGAATCTGGTCACCTTTACCGTAGATAGGAAGATCTTTTCCTTCTAAAGCATTCAAGATGACAAGTGGGATCAATTTTTCAGGGAAGTGATAGGGGCCATAGTTGTTTGAGCAATTAGTGACGATAGTCGGCAGGCCGTAAGTACGTAACCATGCACGCACTAAATGGTCACTTGATGCTTTTGAAGCAGAATAAGGGCTAGATGGCTCATAAGATGTCGTCTCCAGGAACATTGGGAGCTCAGTTCCCTCAGGGACTTCATCTGGGTGAGGAAGATCACCATAAACTTCGTCTGTAGAGATATGATGAAAGCGAAACTCTGCTTTCGCTCGATCTTCAAGATTATTCCAGTACTCGCGTGTCGCTTCCAATAACGTATATGTTCCAACTACGTTCGTTTCAATGAATGCAGCTGGGCCAGTGATTGAGCGGTCAACATGCGACTCAGCGGCTAAGTGCATTACTGCATCCGGTTTATGCTCAGCAAAAACACGGTCAAGTTCTGCACGGTTACAAATATCTACTTGTTCGAATGTATAACGTTCATTTGAATCAACATCGACAAGTGACTCTAAGTTACCTGCATAAGTGAGCTTATCAACGTTTACTACGCTATTCGATGTACTATTGATAATATGGCGAACAACTGCAGAACCGATAAAACCAGCACCGCCAGTGACTAATATCTTCACAAAAACCCCTAACCTAACTTTTTAACTCATGAACCGTGCACAGTGTAAACATCTTTACCAAGCACGCTACCGCCCATTGGTAACAAAGCGAAAACCACACTACGCATTAAAATTTAAAAATGTAAATAGGTCTATTATCTATCTAACGGAAAATATAATCAAAAAAAATCGTTAAACTTTGCTCCTGGTGCTGTTCAAAGATTCAGATCACTATGTACACAAAACTCCAAACCTCGCTATACTCCTACCTTATAATTTTCTGCCCAATAACGGATAAGAGTTCAAGACATGCAAGAGTTAGTTCCATTTGTTCAAGAGAATATGATTTTAGCCATCGTATGGATTGGCTTGGTTGTTGCCATCATTGCGAACGTAATCAAAACATCAAACGCAGCCTACAAAGAGATCACTGCGGCGCAAACCACACAACTGATTAACCGTGAGAACGGCGTTGTGGTTGATATTCGTACTAAAGATGAGTTCAAAAAGGGCCATATTACTGACGCACTTCACATTTTGCCGTCAGACATCAAATCAAATAACTTAGGTAGCCTTGAAAGCCGTAAAGCTGACCCAATCATCGTAGTATGCAAGACAGGTCAAACTGCTCAAGAAAGCGCTAACTTGCTGGTTAAAGCAGGCTTCGAAAACGTAAGCGTGCTGAAAAGTGGCCTAGTGGCTTGGAGCGAAGCTAACCTGCCTTTGGTTAAAGGTAAGAAATAGTAAAGGTAAAAAGCAAGCAGACCTAGTAAACTAACTTTCGGGTTTTGTTCAACAGATATTACGAACCAAACCTAATTTAAATTTTTAAGGACAAGAAAATGGCTGAAGCAGCACAACAAGACGCACAACAGAACTTCGCAATCCAACGTATCTTCCTAAAAGACGTATCTTTCGAAGCGCCAAACTCTCCAGACATGTTTCAAAAAGAGTGGAATCCAGATGTAAAACTGGACCTAGACACTCAAAGCCGCGAACTTGGTCAAGGTGTTTACGAAGTAATCCTACGCCTAACGGTTACTGTGAAGAACGCAGACGACACTGCATTCCTTTGTGAAGTTCAGCAAGGTGGTATCTTCTCTGCAAGCGAAATGGAAGCAGGTCAATTAGCACATTGCCTAGGCGCATTCTGCCCGAACATCCTATTCCCATACGCTCGTGAAACAATCTCTAGCCTAGTGGTTAAAGGTACGTTCCCACAACTGAACCTAGCACCTGTTAACTTCGATGCTTTGTTCATGAACTACCTACAAAACCAAGCTCAACAAGCTGAAGGCGAGCAGGCTTAAGTCTCAAAGTAGAACTTAACCCCAACGTTTCAAACGCTAGTTAACTCTTAAATGCACATCGTAACTTCTGCGATGTGCATTTTTTCTTTACACTGTACTAAGATAGAAAGCCTTCTGATTATTAGGAAGCTTTTCCTGAACTCTCCGATTTTCCTCATTATTTTTAGGTGGAAGCATGACAGATACTCGCCCGACTCACACGACAAGCGCTTTTGGTAAAGACAGCGCTTACGGCAAAGATATCGCCATGACTGTCATTGGCGCTGGTTCTTACGGGACCTCTTTAGCTATATCTCTCGCGCGTAACGGTGCAAATGTTGTTCTTTGGGGACACGACCCTGCTCATATGGCCCGCCTTGAATCAGAGCGCGCTAACAATGCATTTCTTCCTAATATTGACTTTCCAGAAAGCCTGATCATCGAATCAGACCTTGAAAAAGCAGTAACATCCAGTCGTGACCTCCTAGTCGTCGTTCCTAGTCACGTGTTTGGTATCGTTTTAAATAGTCTAAAACCTCATTTGTCAGCGAATTCTCGTATTTGCTGGGCTACGAAAGGATTGGAACCAGAAACTGGCCGACTACTTAAAGATGTCGCACACGATGTGCTTGGCGACAATTACTCTCTAGCGGTTCTATCTGGCCCTACTTTCGCCAAAGAACTAGCGATGGGTATGCCGACCGCAATTTCAGTCGCGTCACCAGATGAGACCTTCTTAGAAGAGCTTCAAGAAAAGATTCACTGTGGCAAGACATTCCGTGTATACGCAAACTCAGATTTCATTGGTATGCAGCTAGGTGGTGCAGTTAAAAACGTTATCGCGATTGGTGCTGGTATGTCGGATGGCATTGGCTTCGGTGCTAATGCGCGCACAGCGTTAATTACCCGTGGTTTAGCAGAAATGAGCCGACTGGGTGCTGCTCTTGGTGCACAACCAGAGACCTTTATGGGTATGGCGGGACTTGGCGACCTAGTACTGACATGTACCGACAACCAATCACGTAACCGTCGCTTTGGTTTAGCATTAGGTTCCGGTAAAGACGTTGACACCGCACAAGAAGAAATTGGCCAAGTGGTAGAAGGTTATCGCAACACTAAAGAAGTTTGGTTACTATCAGAACGTATGGGCGTTGAGATGCCAATTGTTGAACAAATTTATCAAGTGTTGTATCAAGGAAAAGACGCACACTTAGCTGCGCAAGATCTACTTGCTCGAGATAAGAAGTCAGAAAGATAAAGAAGCGGCTAAGAGATTCGAGTCAACGAGATGAGAACAGAGTAAAAGCAGATACGAGATTCTGCTCTTATAGTTCTTCGAAACTCTCATCTCGTCACTCGCATCTGCCCCTAAAAAATGGATGGAAAAATGAAACACTGTGAACAACAAAAAGTTTGGCAATGCATTGTAAAAGAAGCTCGACAGCAGTCTGAGCAAGAACCTATGCTTGCGAGTTTTTACCATGCCACGATTATCAACCATGAAAGCCTAGGGGCTGCACTCAGCTACATTCTTGCTAACAAGTTAAAAACGGCTTCGATGCCAGCAATGGCTGTACGTGAAGTGGTTGAGCAAGCGTTTGAAGAAGATGACTCAATCATTGATGCGGCCGCTTGTGATATCTGCGCGACAGTTACTCGAGACCCGGCTGTAGAAATGTACTCTATGCCATTGCTCTACCTTAAAGGCTACCACGCACTGCAAGGTTATCGCGTGGCCAACTGGTTATGGAAGCAAGGGCGTATTGCACTTGCCACTTACCTACAAAATCAAATCTCGGTCGCATGCCAAGTTGATATCCACCCTGCAGCGCGTATCGGCAAAGCTATCATGCTCGACCACGCAACAGGTATCGTTATCGGTGAAACTGCTGTGGTCGAAAACGACGTATCCATCCTTCAAGATGTTACTCTTGGTGGTACCGGTAAAGAAGGCGGTGATCGTCACCCTAAAATCCGTGAAGGCGTAATGATTGGTGCTGGTGCGAAAATACTCGGCAATATTGAAGTGGGTGAAGGCGCTAAGATTGGCTCTTGTTCTGTGGTACTGCAAGCTGTACCACCACATACTACAGTCGCTGGTGTTCCCGCTAAGATTGTTGGTAAACCAAAGACAGATAAGCCTTCTCTAGATATGGACCAAGGGTTCAACGGTCGCTCACAAAGCTTTATCCATGGTGATGGGATATAAAAACAGCAGTAACGAGATGCGAAGAGATTAAAAGCAAGTATGGATTCGATTCAGCGAAGTTCGAAAAATTAAGAATAGATGATTACAACTAAATGACGATAATGATGAAACATATTCGAGCTATCAGCCGAACTCTTCTTATATCAGTCAGCCTTAGTGCTGCGCTTTTACCAATATCGTCATTTGCCGCATCTCAAGGTGAATTAAAGGGTGTGTCTAGCGAGATCTCTCGCCAGCAAAAAGCCCTCTCTTCACAGCAAAAGAAGCTCGATAGTCTACAAGCGAGCCTAAAAAAACAAGAGCTATCAATAGCTGCACTGGGAAAAGCCATCCAAGACAGTAAAAAGCAGCTTAATACGGCGAATGCCAATATTGCTAGCTTAGATGCTAAGATCAAAGCTCTTACCGCTCAGAAAAAAGCTCATACCGATAAGTTGGAACAACTGATTCAAACTTACTATATGACAAGCCGCGCCAAAGCCTCATCTAACATTCTCAACACGGGCGTCGAAGAAGATCGTATCAGCCATTACTACCAACATCTTGCTAAAGCCCGTTCTGCAACAATCAAAACCATTGAACAAACACAACTTGAGTTAGAAGAAAGCCATAAACAGCGCCAACTTGAACAAGAGCAGATCGCAACTCTGTTAAAACAACAGACAACAAAACGCGACAAGTTAGCCCAGACTCAAACACAGCGTAAGAAAACCGTTGGCAGTATTAAGAAGAACATCTCAGGTGATAAAAATTACTTAGCCGAGCTGCAGCGCAATGAGACTCGCCTCAAGGCGGAGATTGCCAAAGCAGAGAAAGCCGCTCGAGAGAGACGTAATGCAGTGCCTATGGATGGCTTAGCAAAGCGTAAAGGAAAACTGCCTTGGCCAATCAAAGGAAAAGTTCTGCATAACTACGGTTCACGCCAAACCGGACAAGTTAATTGGAAGGGGATGGTGATCAATGCCAAATATGGTCAGCAGGTTAAATCAGTTTACTCAGGCACCGTTGTTTTTGCCGAGTATCTGCGTGGTTATGGCTTAGTGGTATTGCTTGATCATGGCAAAGGTGACATGACGCTTTATGGCTTTAACCAAGCACTACTCAAAAAGGAAGGCGACAAAGTGAAAGCTGGCGAGGCTATTGCACTTGCTGGAGACACCGGAGGTCAAACCCGCCCTTCCCTCTATTTTGAAATTCGTAGAAACAGCCAAGCTCAAAATCCAAAGAGTTGGTTGGTTAGGTAAAAGCAGATATGGGGTGCGAGTAACCGAGATTAGAAGTACAAATTAACTCATTGAGAAGATCTGTATTCGTATTTCTCAGACTTCGTCATTCCAGAATTGAGGTACGAAATATCTGGAATCTCATATGCTATTGCAAGCCTCAAGGATAACGAGAGATTCCCTATCGCGCTCGTCCCTCGCTGTAGGGAATGACGCCATTCTTCATATACCGCAACTCGAACCGGCTCTTCCCGGATCTTCGCATCTCGAATCTCGGTTACCCGTATCTCGCTTACCCGCATCTTTCTATTTAGAGTTCAACGCTCTGACACCATCTTCCAATAATGTCAGCTGTTCAAAACCTTGCGCGGTCGCAATCGGCTTAACGGTCGCGATCATCTGCAACATACCTTGATGAACAACCTGCTCCGTTATTTGCGCTTTTGGGGACATCGCAGACTGGTAAGCTAACCAGCCCGATGCAATCAAGTGAAGAGAGGTCACCATCGATTTCATCTCTGAATCTGTCGCTTTCAGCAAATTCAAGTCAACGAAAGCCCTCATAATATCAACAAGGTTAGTTTGCAATCTCTCTTGAACAGCCATGTAATCGAGGTGAAGTTGCTCGTCACGAGACAAGATTTCAGGAAGGTTTGCGTAGAAAAAACGGTACTTCCACATCAGAGTAAATATCGAATCTAAATAGTGTTTTAATAGCGTGAGGCTCTCTTTCTGACCTTGGATTGGGGTAAACCTTTCAAGCAATTCAGTAGAGTAGAGAGTAAAGATATCACGGACAATTTCTTGCTTGTTACGAAAGTGGTAGTAGAGGTTACCAGGGCTGATCTCGATGTGGTCAGCAATATGATTAGTCGTAATACTACGCTCACCATGCTCGTTAAAAAGCTCTAAAGCTGCGTAAACAATCTTGTCACGTGTTTTCATTATTTATTAGTATCCCTATCCGTTTAGTGGTTCAGTATATCGCCACTAAACAGATAGATCGAGCTGTTAACATCTGGTCTAATTAGCCCTAGCAAAAATAGAACCAAATCAATCACTACCAAACAGATCTCGAGTGTAAACCTTGTCTGCAACATCTGCGATCTCTTCAACCATTCTGTTAGAAACAATCACATCGGATACAGCTTTGAATTCCTCAATGTCAGAATAGACTTTCGAATTAAAGAAGTGCTCTTCTTTTAGTACCGGTTCAAACACAACCACTTCGATACCCTTAGCTTTCAAGCGCTTCATAATCCCTTGAATTGAAGAGGCACGGAAATTGTCCGAACCTGCCTTCATGATCAAACGATAAATGCCGACCACTTTAGGGGAGCGCTTGATGATTGAATCCGCGATAAAATCTTTGCGCGTACGGTTAGCATCAACAATGGCACCGACAATGTTGTTTGGTACATCCTGGTAGTTAGCTAATAGCTGCTTGGTATCTTTCGGTAGACAATAGCCACCATAACCAAACGAAGGATTGTTGTAGTGATTACCAATACGAGGATCTAAGCCCACCCCCTCAATGATCTGGCGAGAATCCAAGCCATGTGCTTCCGCGTAAGAATCAAGTTCATTGAAATATGCAACACGCATTGCTAGGTACGTATTAGAGAAAAGTTTTACGGCTTCCGCTTCCGTAGAATTGGTGAACAACACATCGATACTCTCTTTTTCAGCGCCTTCGACAAGCAGTTCTGCAAACACTTTAGCTCGATCAGAGCACTCGCCAACGATAATTCGAGAAGGGTTCAAATTATCATACAACGCTTTACCTTCGCGCAAAAACTCAGGGGAGAATATGATATTTTCGCAGTTCAGTTCTTGTTTGATCCGTTCAGTATAGCCAACAGGTACCGTTGATTTGATGACCATCACAGCTTTAGGATTTACAGCCATTACATCTTTGATAACAGACTCAACGGAGCTGGTATCAAAGTAGTTGTTTTTAGGATCATAATCGGTAGGCGTTGCAATGATGACAAACTCGGCACCTTGATACACTGATTTATCGGTCGTTGCCCTGAAGTTCAGTGCTTTATTTGCCAGAAAATGTTCTATTTCAGCATCAACAATAGGCGATTGCTTATTGTTAAGCATCGTCACTTTTTCATCGATGATATCCACCGCGATCACTTCATGATGCTGAGCTAACAACATCGCATTTGAGAGACCTACATACCCGGTACCGGCTACTGCAATCTTCATAATAATACCTATAGTTTTGAGCAATTAACTCAACAAAATTTATAACTTAGCTTGCCGTATCATACTCCGGTTGGGGAATTATTCCACTAGCCCGCCTTATCCATTCCTTGCTATACTCGTGTTAGTTTTGTATTCAAAAGAGTTAGAGAATTATGATTATCGTAACCGGTGGTGCTGGCATGATTGGCAGCAATATTGTTAAGGCGCTTAACGAAGCGGGCCACAACGATATTCTAGTCGTCGACAACTTAAAAGACGGTAAGAAGTTTAAAAACCTTGTCGACTTAGACATCACAGATTATATGGATCGTGATGACTTTCTAACTCAGGTGATGGCTGGTGATGACTTCGGCCATATTGAAGCAATCTTCCACGAAGGTGCGTGCTCTGCGACCACTGAGTGGGATGGCAAGCACATGATGCTTAACAACTATGAGTACTCAAAAGAGCTGCTTCATTACTGTGTTGAACGTGAAATTCCATTTTTATATGCTTCTTCTGCTGCGACATACGGTGAAACTGACACTTTCATTGAAGAGCGCGAATACGAAGGTGCATTGAACGTGTATGGCTACTCAAAACAACAGTTTGATAACTACGTTCGTCGCTTAACGGCTGATGCAGCAGCGCACAATGAGAGACTTTCACAAATCGTAGGCTTCAGATACTTCAATGTTTATGGACCGCGCGAACAACACAAAGGTAGCATGGCATCCGTTGCATTCCACCTGAATAATCAAATGAACGCTGGTGAAAATCCAAAACTGTTTGCAGGCAGCGAGACCTTTAAGCGCGACTTTGTTTATGTTGGCGATGTGGCAGCGGTAAATCTCTGGTTCTTAGAAAATGGCGCTTCTGGTATTTTTAACCTTGGTACCGGCAATGCAGAGTCATTTGAAGAAGTAGCAAAAGCGGTCATCAAACATCATGGCAAGGGAGAAATTGAAACCATCCCATTCCCAGACCACTTAAAAGGCGCTTATCAAGAGTTCACTCAGGCAGATTTAACGAAACTACGTAATACAGGCTGCGATATTGAATTTAAGTCTGTCGCCGATGGTGTAGCCGAATACATGAAGCTTATTAACGCATAATAAGTGAGCAAATACTAATTTAGTGATGGACTATCTTGATGGGTCCGTCACTGAAAAAATATAATCATGTCCTGAGTCGCGAGCTATTAGCCCGTTTCCCTAATAAAAATGTAGTGTATTAATGACCACACAACGCAATGACTTTGACCCAAAAGCATACAACCCTGAGTTTGAATGGGGCTTTTTAGCACCGAAGTACTGGGGTACCTGGATCGCAGTACTGCTATCTTCGTTAGTTAGCTTTTTGCCTAATAGCATTCGTTTAGCTATAGCTAAATTTATGGCTAAACAGGCCGTGAAAATCAAAAATAAAGCCAACCGTCGAGCTCGTGTAAACCTTGAGATGTGCTTTCCTGAGCAGTCAATAGAACAGCGCGAAGAAGTCCTTTATAAGTCTTACGTTACATCCATCTCATTTTTGATGGGCTTTGCATCCCTAACCCTCAAAAGCAAAGATTGGTTAGAGAGCAACACTTCAATTAATGGCCTGAGCAACCTAACCGATATTACGGATAGTGGCGAGAATGTTATCTTGTTAGTACCGCACACATGGGCTATAGATATCCCAGCAGTATTACTCGCGTCACGTAATCTCCCGGTATCTGCAATGGCGAAAGCCCAAAAAAACAAGCTCAGTGACTGGCTGATGCATCGTCAGCGCGTACAATACGGCGGCCGAGTTTATGACCGTAGCGGCGGTATAAAACCTTTTATCAAGTCTGTACGAGATGGTTACCTGGGTTATTATCTCCCAGATGAGGATCTTGGTCGCGAGCACAGCGTCTTCGTTGATTTTTTTGCTACACAAAAAGCCACTATCTCAGGACTTGGGCGCCTATCAAAACTAAGTAAAGCTAAAATTGTGCCCTTGTTTGCTCAATATGATAGTAATACTGGTCAATACACGTTGGATTTTTACCCTGCCCTGCCATTCCCAACAGGAAGCGAAGAACAGGATGCGCGTATGATGAATCAATGCATTGAAGACTACGTAAGCAAAAAACCTGAGCAATATATGTGGATCTTAAGACTGCTTAAGACTCGTCCTGAAAGCAATATTAACCCTTATACATAACATGTCAAACATGCAAAATTTAAATTTAAAAAAAATCACCGATATTATTATTTTACTTCCAATAATATGGCTATTTAGTGGCTTCCTAATAGTTCCTGGTGCCGATAAAAGTATAGTTATAATTTTTTTGATATCTATAATAGTATCTGTTGGATATTATAAACTTGATAATATAAAGAAAAATTATAAAAACCCTTATATACTAAGTCTCTTTGTGATTTCTATATTCAATGTATTATTTTATGAAACAATTGGATTTAGCTCTGGTGAGTTAAGGAGTTACTTAGCAGCTATGCTTTATCTTTTGGTATTACCTAAAGATATTTTAAATTTTAAAAATTTAAAATGGTTGTTATTGTTTGCTGCGTTCCTGTCATTTTTAATGCTGACTTATAACAGATATGGATTAGATATTGAGAGAGGAATTCGAACCGTCAACCCAATACCTTATTCGATAACTTTAACATTATATGCAATATCTGCACTATACCTATGTTTATTTAAGAAGTGTAAAATATCGATTGTGAGCTATACATTATTAGTTATGGGAATATTTATAACTGAAACCAGAGGCGCCATATTCCCACTAATAATAACATCTTCCCTTCTTGTTTTTTTATATTTAACAAATAACAAGAGTATAAAGCTGAAACACTTATTCGTTACAATCATTTCATTGTCTGTTATTTTTATGGCTTCGTTTGAAGTTATAAAAAACAGAACTGAAGTTACACTAGTTGAAATTCAGAGATTATCAGATGGTGACATGAATTCTTCGATCGGACTGCGTTTCCAATTTTGGAAAGCAGCCCAACAATTATATGCACTTAGTCCTATTTACGGATTAGGTGACTCTCATGCAGATGAGTTAAAGACATTAAATCGAAAAGGTAAAGTCTCTGATGCTGTAGCTAGATACTCGCCGACACATTACCATAACCAATATATAGATAAACTAGTGAAAACTGGGATACTAGGTTGTATATTATTACTAGCGATTCAGGTAATCCCATGCATAATATCCTTTCGTAAAAAAACAAAAACTAGAGTTCTTGTGTACACATTAACAATGTTAATCGCCTTAGCATGTTTAACTGATACACCAATGAGCCAACCTTTTTCATTGCTACCAATTTTACTACTCACTTATTTCTTGTTGAATTGTAATGAAGAGAGTGTAAATTATGATACTGAGATGAAACCTCACTAGCTAAAAACTTGTTAGGGAATGAACATTGAAATTCATCCGGTGAAAGAATTAGACTATCCATCATGTTAGATAGTTTTTCTGTATCATGATTAGGGGAGATAACATTTTCATTATCTCCTATAATTTCTCTAATACCTCCACTACAGTCAGTAGTAACTACTGGAGTATTCAGTGCAATCGCTTCGATCAATACAGTAGGAAGACCTTCAAAGTCAGAGCTTAGAACTAGACCTTCTGCTTTTTTTAAATAAGGATATGGGTTGTCTGTGAACCCTTTAAATATAACCCTATCTTGTAGACCTAAATCACTAACTAATTTTTCTGATTCTGACTTTAAACTTCCATTCCCAACAAGCAATAGCTTTACATCACTATTTTTAATTTTGGAAAATGCTTTAATCAACCGGTCATGACGCTTTTGACGGTTAAATCTTCCTATATGAATAAGATATCTAGCCTCTAGATCTTCTACTATTGAATTTGACAAAGCTTGAAGGTCAGACAACTCTGTTGGGTTATAGATAACTTGATTATCAAATGGTGAATAGAACTCCTCATTATATTCAATTTCTGCAGCTTGGGAAACGAATACTAGCGGGTGATTGCGATACAATCTATTGATATTATTTTTTATTTGAATTTTTTTAAAAAAACCTTTGCCCGATAAAAATGCTGTCTTATAGGAATTGTGTATTACGTGATGGACTTTTAGTTTACTCTCAGACATAATTTTATCAGAGAGTAACATATTACTCAGTATAAATGCATCTTGAGATATATTATTACGTATATAATCATCTACAGCTTTCGCTACATTTTTTTTATATATAAGACGCCTTAATCCTTTTTTTGACACATTACAAAAATCACTAACAAAGTGTACCCTGTATCCTTCAATATTATGCTCAACCGCTTTTTCTATAGAAACAATATGACATTCATAACCTTGATATTTTTCCATTGCTTTGTAAAGGTTAAGCACGAATTTCTCAGCACCACCACCACGTAGAGCTGATATTACAAAAACCATCTTTCTTATCAAAATAATGCCTCTAAACGTTTATTTAAGTCTAAAAAACTTTGCTTCCATTTATTATATATATCAGCCTGTATCTCAGCTTCATCATCCTTTATTAAGGTCACTCTACGGCAAAACCCTTCAAAGCCCATACCAGCGCTAGAGTAAACAGATAAGATCATAGGTGAACTTGAAGAAGAGAATACTAACAATTCCAATGGAATTTTACTTTTTATAAAATTTGACGTTGGGAATGCACTTTTGTACTTACATTCGTTTTCTCTAGGATGTACTTTAAAAGCATATGTCCAATTTTTAGCTTCAATATGCTCCACCATTCTTCGGTAAATATTGATATCATATCCCGAGTCACTCATTCCTGATATAGATATAGGTTGAGTTGCAATGATCACATCAGGAACATCAACACTCGAATTATCCAATTTAAATATTGAATATAAAAATGTATTGACGTTATTAGAATCGATAAATTCTATACGTTGTACTTTATTTTCAATCTGACTAGGTGCCAGTTCTGGCTGTAATAAGTAAATAATTTTACAACGTTTATCATCTCCAATATAACGCCGACCTTTTTTATTAGAGAAAAATCGATCTGTGAGACTTAACTCCGAGCCTGTATAATTAGATAACCCATCCTCTATAACCTCATAATAGGGAAAAGCCAAACGTATTAACCTGGAAATTCGGTTGCGGTCATTAAATAAAAATAAACGAGTTTTGTTTTTTGAAAATGGTTCACTCAATATGTCATTTTCATATAACTTTCTAGCTGTTCTTTTTTTGAAAAATTCATTCTGACAATTGGCAGCAGCAAAACATTTATGAATCATCCCTAAACTGCCTCTATATATTTCTTTAAGGCATTTTTTTCTACCTATAAATTTCACCGTAATGGTGCTAGGTAAAATAGATAAATCAAAGCTATCAGGCTCCAGACCTTGCTGGTCAGTAACAACTATTATTCGGCTTTCCTTCTCTACTTCTTTTAATGACCTCAACAAAGCAAATAGAAAGTGACGCAACGTAGAACACAAATACAGGTTCATAACTATCTACTCAACAATCTATAAAAAAATTCCAGGTGCTTTTTCACTGTTACTCGTGAGCTAAAGCTTTCATCTAGGCGCTTCTTGGCCGCTTCACTCATGGCTGTGCACTTGGCCTTGTCTTGTGCGAGCTTGTCCATAGCTTCGCCCAACGCTTTAGCGTCACCAGTTGGGACAATATAGCCCGTTTCACCATCCACAACGAGTTCTGGGGCACCGCCGGTGGTCGTAACTACAGAAGTAGTACCATTGGCCATTGCTTCGACAATGGTGCGTGGTAGTCCTTCTCCGCTGATCGATGGTTGAACTTGAAAGTCTGCCATACACATGATCGAAGGAATGTCAGTTCGGTGGCCTATGTAATGAATTCGCTCACTCATCGGGCTCGCTTTCATCTCATCAAAGTGAGGCTCATAACCGCTCCCAGCTAAAATCAGGTGGAAGTTGGGTGCCGTAATGTGTTTGGTCGCTTCGAGCAAAACGGAAATACCTTTACTTGGCCTTACGTGCGCTGCGGTAATCGCAACAACATCTTCTTCACTCAAACCAAATTCAGAACGCTCAGTTGGTGGTACTTTGTACCAATCCAATTCATGCCCTTTGTATATGGTAACAACGTTATCTTTGTTCTTCCAAACGCGCTTCACTACATCTTGTCGCACTGCTTCAGAAACACACACAATGCCATCTACACGAGGATGGAGCTGAGTTAGATAAGCACTTGGATCATGTCGATATAGCCCGCCAGTAGTACCTCGATAAACAACCAACTTAACGTCAAAACCAATACACGCAAAAGCTGCATTGGGGATTGTCTTAGAGTTAAAAGCATAGCAGATGTCGTAATTGTGCGTTTTTAACTCATGACGGATCTTTTTAATGGTATCAAAACAAATTTTACGTTTCGGGTAGCCATCGACCACTCGAATGCCGTGCTCTTCTAGCTTAGATACGTGCTCAGATTCTCCCTGAGTCATGATCGTCACTTGATGCCCTTGACGAGCTAGCTCGATAAAAATCGCAGCTTCTGGACGCAAACTGTTCCATGCATGTAAGTAAGATGCACAAACTAAAATCTTCATCTATCGGTTCCTATTTCGCTTGGTCTGTTGAACGGTTTTCAAGAATCCACAAACCGACATATTTATTGAAATTCACCTGAGCGTAAGTCATCGCCATAATGAAACCGACACTACCATCCATAAAGCCACGACGGATAATGTACACAAGGAAGAATGTCCACATCGCTCGTAGTAGAGCGAGGAATAAGCCGTGTGATTTCTTACCTTTACGGTGGTATTTTTGAGAACCAAGCCAAGCATATTGCGCCGCTTTATCTAAGCCGTGTCCATAATCTCGGTGAGTGTAATGGAGCAAGTAGCCTTTCAGGGTACCCGTCGTTCCTTGTTCCGGTACAACAGTTTCATGCACTTCATCCAAGGTATATCGAGAACCCTCTCTTTTGAAGAGCCTCAACACAGCACGAGCACTACGGCCATACTTAAGCGTTGTTCCATAGAGCGTTACTCCCCAAGGAAGTTTATAAGCGGTATGTTTGATTTGATCTTGTTTTAATAACTCAACAAGAGCCTTGCTCATTTCAGGGTCTAAAGCTTCATCCGCATCGATTGATAACACCCAATCACATGTCGCTTTATCTAGTGCTCTTTGCTTTTGCTTACCAAAGCCCGGCCAATCGGTGATGGTCACGTTGTCTGTGTATTTTTGGCATATCTCAACGGTTGCGTCCGTTGATCCGCTGTCTAACACAATTAGCTCATCGGCAATATCAACCACAGATTTTAGGCAAGTTTCAATTCGGTCTTCTTCATTCTTGGTAATAACAATGACAGACAGGGTATGTTTTCTCATTATTCAGCCCTAGAATTTCCAATAGTTTAATGATTTACGGATTTTAAAGTTACGAATCCAATTTTTTGGCTTTTTGTCCTGCCAGTCGCTTTCTAGTACATCCGTAATCGCACTCAAAACTCTAGCTGAGGATTGACCGTCCAAATATGGCGTTATTGACGGACCATAATTAGCAATGGCTTTATCTCTTGTTTCATCAGGCAGCATAGCTTGTTGAATTGCTGATTCTAACTGCTCTGCTTGGGTAATATTGATGAAGCTCGCTTGAGGATCTCGGTTATTTACCGTAACAACCGGCTTATTGAGCAACAAAAACTCCTGAAATATCGATGAGTTGTCACATACCATCACATCAGCACGATGCTGCATTTCAATCACTCGATCATTGTCGAAGAACAGAAGGTTGTCCCCTTCCAACGCCTGGTATTTTTCTCGTGTCTCTTGCTTCATTTTAGGATGCAGTGTGACTAACCATTGCCACTGGCTCAGTTTGCTTAGGCGCTTAAGCTCTTCATAAACCACTTCAGCACAGGATAAACTTGGCGAAAAAGTGGAAGCGAATAGAATTTGAGGTCTTTCAAAATGCTTGTGACTGATTTGGTAATTTAACAAGCTATCTAGCTTCAACCAGCCGGTCTCTTTGACTTGAAAGTAGCCGCGCTGTTTAGCTAATGGCGCCAATGAATTGGTTCTTTCATGGCCTTCTGTACAATACAAGTCAAATAGACCACGCTCAGGATATAAGTTCCCTCGTTTACTCTCATTCAAACCGTGAAACACTTGTACCTTCAAACCTGGGATAAAAGCAGGAACGCGATCACCGGGTACTAAAACAGCAGAAGGGTTATAGGCGACAGCTTCTGTCAAAGACACGCGCTGCTCTTGCTCTAATAAAAGATGTTCAGAAGCATCCTCACCAACGAGCAACCACTTTACGTCATGGCCAAGTTGCTTCGCGTAGTTATAAAATGGACGAAGGATAGCAAATGAGTAGTTTTGCTCGACATAGAGCAAAAAACGATAGGATTGATCGGTTTGAATAAGCGATGAGATAGAGTTCACCATTTCCGTTTGAAAGTGTCACTAAGCATTTAATTATAACGCTCTTTACTTTCGAGATTGAAGAAAATACTCTTCTGATTACTGATTTTACCCTCTGGTGTCACTGTTCTTATGCTTATACGACTTATATACACTCTTATATTGTCATTGGCCTCTCCACTGCTCCTCTATGGGCTTTATAAGAGCAAACCCGACAAACCAAGTTTCGGTAAGCGCTGGAAAGAGCATTTCGGTATTACACCGAAGATTCAAGGTAAAAGCCCGATCTGGATTCATGCGGTGTCGGTAGGTGAATCTATTGCTGCGATACCTATTATCAAGCAATTGAAGCAGCGAGCCCCAAATCAAGCCATCATCGTTACCACGACAACCAGCACAGGTGCAGAACAAATAGACAAACTTGGTGGTTTGGTCGAGCATCGCTACATGCCGATTGATTTTTCTTGGTGTGTACGAGGCTTCCTTAAATCAGTAAAACCAAAGCAGATGTTGATTATGGAAACAGAGCTTTGGCCAAACACGCTGCATTGCGTCGCGAAAGCTGGGATTCCTATTTCAGTGCTTAACGCTCGCCTTTCTGAACATTCATGCCAACGCTACGCTAAGTTCCAACCCGTATTTAACCTTCTAGCTAAAAAACTATCTCAGGTACTCTGCCAGTACCCTAGTGATGCGGAGCGTTTTGTTAGGCTAGGCCTAGATAAAGCATCTGTGCATGTGACAGGCTCTATCAAGTTTGATATTGAAGTCTCTGCTGAACAAGTTGAAAAAGGCAAAGCATTAAGGGCACAATTTGGCTCTAATCGTGATGTCTGGATTGCGGCTAGCACCCACCAAGGTGAAGACGATGTTGTTTTAGATGCTCATAAGCAACTTATAAAAGACAATCCGAATGCGCTACTGATCATCGTGCCTCGCCATCCAGAGCGATTCAACCAAGTGACAGAGCTAGCTAAGCAGCACGGCTTCAACACCGTCACTCGAACGAGTCAGCAAGTATTAACATCTGATGTTGAAGTCTATATAGCTGATACCATGGGCGAAATGTTGGTACTACTCGGCGGCGCTGATGTCTGTTTTATGGGCGGAAGCCTTGTTGGAGATAAAGTTGGAGGGCATAACTTGCTAGAGCCAGCATCCCTGAAGTTGCCTCTGCTAAATGGCCCTAGCTACTTTAATTTTAGCGAGATCACCGACAAACTGCTTGAAGCTCAAGCTGTCACTATTTGTCAAAACAGCAATGAAATTGTAGGCCAGCTAAAAGAGCTGTTCACACAGCCTAGCTTACGTAAAGATAAAGGCTTGGCGGCTTATCAAGTGGTTGAGCAGAATCGAGGAGCGTTAGATAACACCTTACAATACATTATTGATTAGGGCGTGTTGATCTTTTGAGCTGATTTTTGCAGCGAGTTGCTGGGTATTTATACAAGGCAGAGGCTTTGGTATGTAGCTAGCCTACATGATAAGCCGATAACGTAGTAGAAATGACCAGCAAACGCTGCCCGAAGGGTTCGAGCTGAGCGCCCCCGCAAAAAGCGCTTTACTCTTTGTTGAGGTAGATTTGCTTAGAATGACTAGGCTACTTCCCCCTCGCCGCGATTAAAACGCTTTTATCTCGAAGAAAATTTAACCGCAAAAGGTCAACACGCCCCAACAACCATTCGGTTTCGTTAGCCTTGGTAGCCTGTTAAAAGAGGCTCCCAATCCGACTCTTGCCATTGAATCTGGCGCTTGTTCACTTCTTTCAAGAACGAGCGCTTTAAGCGATTCAAGTTCCCTTCTTTCCAGTCATCACCCGCTTGCTGACCACACTTGTCAAAGTCAATAATCCACACCTTTTGTGAATCATCAAGCAGGATATTATGAATGTTGAGATCAGTGTGATTAACGCCAGCATCATGCATTTTACGTATCTCTTGACCAATTTTTTGATAAATGTCCGCACCTATCGGATTAGCTACCAAGACATCAACCAGATCTTTCGCATTGGGGATTCGCTCCGACATCAGATCTGCACGATAAAAGAATCCGCTTTTGGTCGCCCTCGCGGCAATCGGCTTGGGTACATTCACACCGGCATTAGCCAATACATTAAGAACATTAAGCTCCATCGCGCAGCGCGTGCTTTCCCAATCAGAAAATCGATATTGGTCTTCAACGAGTTTGCCAAATAGCCCACCACGGCGATAGTGACGCAACGCAGCTTGCAGTCCATCAAGCTGAATAAACCAGGTGGTGCCACGACCCTGTGCACTCCCTGAAATAGCTTCACGTTGCTGCCAATATTCTACCTCAAAGATCTGAACCATCTCACTCACCGGCACTTGAGCCAGAAGTTCAGAGTCATACCAAATTGTTTGGTTCTTAGTGTTAATCGTTTCCATCTATGAGGCCTTTGGGTCGCTTTTCGTCATTGCTATTTTACAACTAATGCGAGTATCTGCATAATTCTGATG
This sequence comes from Vibrio chagasii, assembly GCF_002954585.1. Taxonomy (GTDB): domain Bacteria; phylum Pseudomonadota; class Gammaproteobacteria; order Enterobacterales; family Vibrionaceae; genus Vibrio; species Vibrio chagasii_A. The sequence continues at coordinate 208,902 of NZ_MSCI01000003.1, read as the reverse complement.
TTATTCACTTTTTCGGACTCTGTATGTCACTGTTCTCAGCTGCACCTCAATCTCTTTGCATAATTCGCCTATCCGCGATTGGCGATGTTTGTCATGCTATTTCTGTGGTTCAAGCCATCCAGAAGCAGTGGCCTGAAACGAAAATTACCTGGATAACAGGGAAAATAGAAGCCATGCTGATCGGCGACCTGCCAGGTATTGAAGTCGTTATTTTCGATAAGAAACAAGGCTTCAAAGGAATGCGTGAACTATGGCGCCAATTGTCAGATCGCAAATTTGATGCGCTGCTACACATGCAAGCAGCACTCAGAGCCAGCGTCCTTTCCTGGGGAATAAAGGCGAAGTGTAAGGTAGGGTTTGGCAAAAACCGTACTCGTGAAATGCAGTCACTCTTTACTAATCGCCACCTGCCTATTTCAGACAAGTTTCATGTATTAGATAACTTTGCCGAATTTGCTCGCTACATTGGTGTGCCCTTCGATAAACCCCAATGGGATATTCCTCTAACACCGGAAGACGAACAACTAGCCATCGACACCATGGCTGGGAAACAAACCTTAGTTATCTCTCCTGCTGCAAGCAAAGATTCACGTAACTGGTTAACTGAACGATATGCCGCTATTGCCGACTATGCAGTAGAAAAAGGGATGCAAGTGGTACTGTGTGGCTCTCCTGCTCCACGAGAAGTAAACCTTGGTAAAGACATCGAAGCGCTATGCCAATCTCCAGTTATCAACTTAATTGGTAAAACTAACCTAAAACAGCTCACCGCAGTACTCAAGCATGCGACCGTGGTAATCGCACCAGATACCGGCCCAGCACATCTAGCGACGACACAGTCTACACCTGTCATCGGGTTATACGCACACAGTGATCCACGAAGAACAGGGCCCTACAATGACCTTGATATTGTGGTCAGTGTTTATCAACAGCACGTAGAGGCGCAACAAGGGAAACCGGTTAAAGATCTTCCATGGGGAACTCGAGCAAAAGGCGATGATTTAATGAAAGACATCACGCTCGACATGGTAAAGCAGACTCTCGACAAAGCCTTAAACTCTATTAAAACACCAAGCAAGGACAGCTAATATGACCACACACGTTATCTACCCAGGTACTTTCGATCCGGTAACCAATGGTCACCTCGATATTATCGTCCGTGCTGCTAGCATGTTTGATCATATCACGGTGGGAGTAGCCGCGAGCCCAAGCAAAAAGACCATGTTTAAGCTAGATGAACGAGTAGAGCTGTTGCGTGATGCTGTGTCTCACTTACCTAATGTATCTGTAGAAGGCTTTTCTGGTTTGCTTGTCGACTTTGCCAAAGAGCAGAAAGCTAACGTATTAGTACGTGGCCTAAGAACAACTATGGATTTTGAGTACGAATTTGGTCTCACTAGTATGTACCGCAAGCTCCTCCCCGGTCTTGAAAGCGTGTTCCTAACTCCTTCGGAAGAGTATGCCTTCCTATCTTCGACGATTGTTCGTGAAGTCGCGATACATGGTGGGGACATAAGTCAGTTTGTGCCACAGAAAGTTGCAGATGAAATCAAACTGAAAACAATGAAATAACCCTGTATTCAAAAACAAAAATAGCGCTCATTGAGCGCTATTTTTATTCGAAACTATCAATTAAAACCAGTCAGAAAAGAGAACAACCATTACAAAAACTCAAAGTGAGTGATAACATATCATTCTTGTATATAAACAAATACTGTTATGAAAGCATACTGCATTACTCTAAAAGGCAATAATAGCCGGCAAACTTCAACAACGTACGCTATTAATAGTGTTCTCGCTGATTTTGATTTCTTTATAGGTGTAGATGCTCGATCCGATAGGCACCCTCTATTGGCAAAAATTAAAAATAAAGCATTTTTATACAATATGGGAAGACCTCACGCGATAGGAGAGGTTGGGTGTTATGCAAGCCACTACCTTGTGTGGCAGAAATGTGTTGAACTCAATGAACCTATATTAGTCTTCGAAGATCATATTACCCTTAACGCTGATCTCTTTCGTAAGTCTTTAAATATTACTAAACAACATATCGAGAAGTGCGGTTTTATTCGCCTGCAAGATAGTAAAAACAAATTACTTTACTCAGTTGAAGAGTATGATACTCAACAACTTGTAAAATACTTAAAGGTACCTCAAGGGACTGCATGCTATGCTATAACTCCAGATGCAGCAAGAGCTTTCATTAAGCACAGTTCAACCTTCAAATACCCTGTTGATGTATTTTTGAGAAACACATGGATACATAAACAACCGATGTTCGGGGTTCGTCAAGCAGGCTTACAGCGAAGTCAGCAACCTTCAATTATAGGTGATCGTAAGCATAAAGGCAGAAAAAACTACTTTGTCGCTAGTATGAAAATCCTAAACAAAATAAAAAGCATGACACTCAATCTAGCGACTAATATTTATCACCTGCTTAGTTTAAGCATTGAATATAGACCTAAGTTAAAATGATAAAAAATAGCGCTCGTTGAGCGCTATTTTTATGACTGCAATTAGGTTTACAGTGAGTAGTAAGCTTTATACCAATCCGCGAATGCTTTGGCGCCTTCTTGGATTTTTACTTGTGGCTTGTAGCCAACCGCTTCAAACAAATCTTCAGTATCGGCGTAAGTCGCGTACACATCACCGGGTTGTATTGGCATGAAGTTCTTCTTGGCTTCGATGCCTAAAGCCGTTTCCAATGCTTCAACGTAATCCATCAATTTAACTGGGCTACCATGACCAATGTTAAACACTCGGTATGGTGCTGAGCTAGTTGCCGGTGAGCCTTGTTCTACTGTCCAATCTGGCTGTTTTGCTGGAATTCGATCTTGCACGCGAATAATACCTTCTACAATATCATCGATATAAGTGAAGTCGCGCATCATGTCGCCGTTGTTGTAAATATCGATCTCTTTACCCGCTACGATTAAATTCGCAAACTTGAACATCGCCATATCAGGGCGGCTCCAAGGGCCATAAACCGTAAAGAAGCGTAGACCTGTTGTCGGTACATCGTATAGATGAGAATAGGTATGCGCCATTAGCTCATTCGACTTCTTAGTCGCTGCGTACAATGAGATCGGATGGTCAACGCTGTCTGCCGTGTGGAATGGCATTTTCTGGTTCAAGCCATATACCGAGCTTGATGAAGCATAGACTAGGTGTTCAACCTTGTTATGACGGCAGCCTTCCAAAATAGCTAAGTGACCAACAAGGTTGCTGTCAGCATAAGCCATTGGGTTATCGATTGAGTAACGAACGCCAGCTTGTGCCGCTAAGTGAATAACGCGGTCGAATTTTTGCTGTGCGAAAAGCTCAGCGATACCCTCTCTATCAGCGAGATCAAGCTCGATAAAGGTAAGGTTTTCATGTTCGATTCGCTTAAGGCGGTCGTGTTTCAGAGAGACTTCGTAGTAGTCATTTAGGTTATCGATACCAATAACCTCATGCCCTGCCGCACATAGTCGCTCTGACACTGCAGAGCCAATAAAACCAGCAACGCCAGTTACTAAATATTTCATTCTACTATTCTCAATTCATATAATTAGTACAATTGTAGCTACTCGCTAGCCTATCGACTAGCAATAAAAAGTGAACACGAGTTCAGATTTTCTATACTTGGCACTCTTCGCAATAAAACGTATTACGTTGTCCGATTTTTAGCTCTTGAATCAGCGCTTCGCAGCTTGGGCATTTTTCACCTGCTTTACCATACACTTGCAGCTCTTGTGCGAAGTAGCCTGGTTTACCGTCAGCCTGAGAAAAATCTTTCAACGTAGTACCACCTTGCTTGATAGCCGTCGCGAGCACTTGTTTGATCTCATCGGTTAACAAGATCCATTCTGCTTTGGTTACTTTGTTTGCTGATCGTAACGGGTGGATTTTTGCAGAGAACAAAGCTTCATTAGCGTAGATATTCCCGACACCGACCACCACTTTGTTGTCCATGATGAACTGCTTAACCGCGACTTTACGCTTTTCTGCTTTTTCAGCGATATAGTCAGCGTTAAAGTCATCCGTTAACGGCTCAGGGCCAGAGCCAAGCAACACAGCGTGGACTTCATCAGGTGCTGACCACAACCAAGCACCAAAACGACGCGGATCGTTATAGCGCAGTACTTTGCCGTTAGTGAGCTTGAGATCCACGTGATCGTGCTTTGCTGCTGGGAAATCGGCATCTAATACGCGCAGTGATCCCGACATTCCAAGATGAACGATAGCAGTACCTGTATCAGTTTCAATCAACAGGTACTTAGCACGACGTGAGATCGCACGAATCACCTGCCCTTCTAGCTTTTTAAGCTCTTGTGGGATATCCCAACGTAGCTTTGGCGTACGAAAGGTCAGTGTCTTAATGGTCTCGCCGACTAAATGAGGCGAGATCCCCATGCGGCTTACTTCGACTTCGGGTAACTCAGGCATAATCTAATCGTCCGATGTTGAGGGATTGTCTTGGCTAAGACTTGGAAACAGGTAGCTCTCTTCAATAGACACCGCCAACCACTGATCATTCCAGTTTTTTAACAGCCAAAACTCAGGCAGCTGATAATAAGTAATGCGTTGCGGCTCTTCTTGGTCTTGATACCACACTTCTATGGTATGCGGAGTACTGAGCTGAGAAGCAAGGTCAGTATAGGTTTGCGAGTCAACCTTGGTGCCAACAAGTTGCTGCCAACGCTGAGCACGTTCTTGAGCGCTAATGCTTTGAGCTGGGGCGGAGCCTTTCAATTGATAGCTCCACTGACCATCTTCGAGTACCAATGACCACTTAGCGAAGTGCAACGCCTGAAGCTCGGCTCCAGGATTTAACAGGTAGGGGTAAGGACTACTAACCTGTTGCTCAGGTTCTGGCTCGATAAGATACGCTTTGATCAAAGTAGGAAGGTTGAGTACCCCAATAAAAGCGATCACGCTTAACATGAGTATGTTGTTCCACCTACGTCCACGATATCTCATCTGATTCTGCCATCTAACCTATTGAGTCTTCAGTATATCGTGAAAGTGGCGATACTTTCTATGTTGCTATTTGCACTGGTTAGATCCTTGTGAAGATTAAAAGATACGTGAGGCCACCAAATTGTAGGCATAAAAAAACCCAGCGATTAAGCTGGGTTTTTCAATTCTTTCTTCTACTGAAGAAGAGCCAAAAAAGCATCAATTACTTGATTTTCGCTTCTTTGTACATAACGTGTTGGCGAACTACTGGATCAAACTTTTTGATCTCAAATTTGCCTGGCATGTTACGCTTGTTCTTATCAGTTGTGTAGAAGTGACCAGTACCTGCAGAAGATACTAGACGAATTTTCTCACGAATGCCTTTAGCCATTGCTTAATTCCTCTTAAACGTTTTCGCCACGTGCACGAATATCAACAAGAACAGCATCGATGCCTTTCTTATCAATGATACGCATGCCTTTAGCAGTTAGACGTAGTTTAACAAAACGTTTTTCGCTCTCTACCCAGAAACGATGAGTTTGTAGGTTCGGCAGAAAACGGCGCTTAGTAGCATTGCGTGCGTGTGAACGGTTGTTACCCGTTACTGGACGCTTACCAGTTACTTGGCATACTCGGGACATGAATGTCTTCTCCAATCGTTTCAGCTCGATATCAACCTTGGTGGCCGAACCTCTCTATCAATTAAAATAGAAGGTAAAAACCGTTATGGAAAATCCATACAAGGCTATCAAAGGTCGCGCATTATACTAACTTGACACGCATTGCTCAAGACCCGAACAGATCCTTTTTGCGGATTTCGTGATCTTTTTTTGTGCAGCGCAGCTTGCTTGAGTAATCAGAGCTGATTTTAGGTCTAAAAATGTGGGCGGAATGATAGCAGATTTAACGTAGTTAACAACCTAAAATGTGATTCAAATCCATCCGCGCTCAGCAAAAGAGACAACTTCACCGTCTCCGACAACAAAATGGTCGAGAATTCGAATGTCCACCAGCGCCAAGGCATCGGTCAATCGGCGAGTTATTCGCCTGTCAGCTTGGCTCGGCTCTGCGATACCCGAAGGGTGATTATGTGCCAATATGAGGGCGGCAGCATTATGATGAAGTGCCCGTTTAACGACCTCTCTGGGGTAAACCGATGCAGCATCAATCGTCCCCTCAAACATCACTTCATCCTTTATTACCCTATTTTGATTATCAAGAAACAATATATAGAAGGCTTCTCGCTGGCGGTCGCGCAACATACTCGACAGATAAAGCTTAGTATGGCTCGGGCTGGTCAGAGCATCGCCTCGAGATAAGGTCTCCGCGAGGTAACGCTGCGTCATTTCCAGTACGGCTTGCAATTGAACATACTTCGCTTGCCCCATCCCTTTATGAGTACAAAACTCAGCTTGTGTTGCTGAAAACAGGTGTCTAAGTGAGCCAAAGTCCTTGAGCAGCTTATCTGCCAGCTCTAGAACGTTCATTCCTTGCGTGCCCGTTCGGAGAAAGATGGCTAGCAGCTCTGCATCACTCAAAGAATCAGGCCCTCGAGTAAGTAGTTTCTCTCTTGGCATTGATTCAGCTGGCATTTTATTTATCGGCATAGAAGAGCAAATCCATTGCTTATGAACATAACCCCTCAGCGTAACTAGCTAGTATCCAGAGATCCTTTAATAGAGATAAAGCCAGCCGAGTCACTAACAAAAACGTGTAATTGATAAGTTTGATAACGCCAATTTGATGAGCGTCAAGTCTGTTCAAGTTCTGCTTCTAGGCACTCATCCTTTGTTCTGATATCGTAAGTCGCAGAAAAATTAAGGAACAGAATCATGCAAACACAGGTTAATCCACTGAGTAACGCTGACCAACCAGGCCTAGCAGGGAAAAAAATTCTTCTTGGTATTAGTGGTGGTATCGCTGCTTACAAATGTGCCGAGCTAACTCGACGCTTGGTTGAACGTGGGGCACAAGTGCAGGTCGTCATGACCAATGCAGCTAAGGAGTTCATCACTCCACTGACCATGCAAGCGGTCTCGGGAAGGCCAGTGTCTGATAGTTTGCTTGATCCTGCTGCTGAAGCTTCAATGGGTCACATCGAACTCGCAAAATGGGCTGACTTAGTATTGTTAGCACCGGCGACTGCCGATCTTATTGCACGTATGACTGCAGGCATGGGCAACGACCTACTGACCACTTTAGTTTTAGCGACCGATGCGCCAGTTGCGGTATCGCCAGCAATGAACCAACAAATGTACAGCCATCCAGCCACTCAAGAGAACATCGCGACACTAAAACGTCGTGGTTGTGAGGTTTGGGGGCCAGCGTCTGGCGAACAAGCATGTGGTGATGTTGGTATGGGCCGCATGTTAGAGCCAATGCAGCTTGTACACTGCTGTGAAGACTTCTTCCAACCTAAACCACTTGCAGGTCGCTCTGTGCTTATCACTGCAGGACCAACTCGTGAGGCCATTGACCCTGTGCGTTACATCACCAACCACAGCTCAGGCAAAATGGGCTACGCGTTAGCTGAAGCCGCAGCTAAACAAGGTGCGACGGTCACGCTAGTGAGTGGTCCTGTGTCACTCGCTACTCCAGACAAAGTGACTCGCGTCGATGTCGATAGTGCTCAACAGATGTTTGATGCCGTTGCTGCTCACGCCGCTCAACACGATGTTTTCATCAGCTGCGCCGCGGTTGCTGATTACCGTCCTGAGACCATTGCAGACCAGAAACTTAAAAAAGTAGACGGTAAAGATGACATGGCGATTCACATGGTGAAAAACCCAGATATCGTCGCTTCTGTCGCAGCTATGACAGAAGGTCGTCCATTTACAGTAGGGTTTGCAGCTGAAACGCAAGATGTTGAGAAATATGCTCGCGGTAAGCTAGAGCGAAAGAACCTCGATATGATTTGTGCTAATGATGTATCTGTTGAAGGCCAAGGCTTCAATAGTAGCAGCAACGAATTGCACCTTTATTGGAAAGGTGGCGATAAATCTCTGCCATTGGATAGCAAAGGTGCGCTTGGATTCCAGATCCTTGAGCAGATCCAACAACTGCTAGAAAAGCATCACTAACTCACTGATTAGAGCAATATTGTCGGATAAATAGACAATTTTGAGCTGACAATCTGCTGACACCTCTCGATTCTGTTGACCTAGGGCTTACAAAACTAGGAAACAGAATTGAATGGTGTTTATAATCCTTCTTCACTCAATCCTCATCTTTAGGAAAGGAAGTAAATAGATGGCTGGTACTCGAAAATCAAACCGTCGTGAAGAAATCCTACAAGCTCTCGCACAAATGTTGGAATCGACCGAAGGTGCTTCTCGTATCACGACGGTAAAATTAGCCAAGCAAGTTGGCGTTTCTGAAGCAGCACTTTACCGCCACTTCCCTAGCAAAGCTCGCATGTTTGAAGGCCTTATCGAGTTTATTGAAGAAGCCTTGATGTCTCGAATCAACCGCATTCTGGATGAAGAGAAAGACACACTAGAGCGCATACGCCTAGTACTGCAACTGATCTTAGTTTTCTCAGAACGTAACCCAGGCCTGACTCGAATTTTATCTGGCCATGCTCTAATGTTTGAAAACGAGCGCCTACGTGACCGCATCAATCAACTGTTCGAACGCATTGAGACTCAACTTCGCCAAATTCTGCGAGAAAGAAAGCTTCGTGAAGGGAAATCATTCCCAGTTGACGAGAAAATCTTAGCGGCACAATTGCTCGGCCAAGTTGAAGGCAGCTTGAATCGATTCGTACGTTCTGACTTCAAATATCAACCAACAGAAAACTTCGATGCTTATTGGGCACTACTCAGCGCTCAGATTAAGTAGCAATCCAACTTTAAGTGATGGTTATGACGAAAACTTCTCCGACAAGCAGCACTGCACAACACGTTATTACTAAGCCGCCTTTTACGCTGGCACTGCTTCACCCAAAATATTGGGGAGTATGGTTCGGCTTTGGGCTGTTGGCGCTTATTGTTAACGTTCTCCCTTACCGCTTGTTATTACTGTTAGGACGCTCATTGGGCACTTTAGGCGCTCGTTATGGCAAAAAACGCGTCGCAGTCGCCACTCGCAATTTAGAACTCGCTTTCCCAGATAAGCCAGCAGATGAAGTTGCGGCTATGGTAAGCGAGAACTTTAAGAATACGGGTATGGCGCTGATCGAAACCGGCATTACTTGGTTCTGGCCAACATGGCGCTTTAAACGAATCTTAGTCGACAAAGACACCCAAATGCTACGTACGCACAAAGCCAATGGCAAAGGTGTTCTTCTCTGCTGTGTGCATGCCTTGAACTTGGAGATCACCGCACGAGCAATGGCTGTGCTCGGTATTCCTGGCCTAGGCGTGTATCGTCCACACAAAAACCCTGCTTATGAGTTCATTCAGTACCGCGGTCGTACCCAAAACGGCAACCGCCTCATTCACCGTAAAGATGTGAAGCGCATGATCCGAATCTTGCGTCAGGGTGAGATCCTTTTCTACCTACCAGATCATGATTACGGGCGTAATAAAGCGGCATTTGTACCTTTCTTCGCCGTGCCTGATGCATGTACGACGACTGGTACTAGTATTCTGGCTTATACTAGCCGCTGCGCGATTGTTCCAGGCTCTGGTTTTAGAAACGACAACGGCAAATATGAAATCATGGCCGATGAGTCCATCGAAGATAACTACCCGCAAAAAGATGAGAAAGCGGCAGCTGCTTACATGAATAGCTATCTAGAGAAAATCATCTTACGCGCGCCAGAGCAGTGGATGTGGCTGCACAAGCGTTTCAAAACCATGGAAGACCCAGAGGCTGAACGCGGCATTCGTTATAAGTAGAGTAGCCGCTATAAGTAATATTCTGAACCAAAAGAAAAGGGGCTGATGATTCATCAGCCCCTTGTGCATTCTATAGCTATAACAAATTGTATTAGATGCCGTACTGAGCGCGGTACGCTTTCACTGCTTCAAGGTGCGCTGCATCAGTCCCCTTCTCTTCAAGGAAAGTCACTAAGTCAGTCAGGCTAACGATAGAAATAATCGCACAACCAAAGTCACGTTCTACTTCTTGAATCGCAGATAGCTCGCCTTTACCTTTCTCTTGGCGGTCAATCGCAACAAGAACGCCCGCTAGATCAGCACCATTCGCTTGGATGATTTCCATCGATTCACGAATTGCAGTACCTGCAGTGATTACGTCGTCCACCAGCATGATGCGACCTTCCAGTGCGCTACCGACTAGGTTGCCACCTTCACCGTGGTCTTTTGCTTCTTTGCGGTTAAAGCAGTAAGGCGTGTCTACATCGTGGTGATCGGCCAGTGCAACAGCTGTTGTCGTTGCGATTGGGATACCTTTGTATGCAGGGCCAAACAGTACATCAAATTCAATACCAGAATCCGCCAGTGCTGCTGCGTAGAAACGACCCAAGCGCGCTAAGTCACGGCCTGTGTTAAACAATCCAGCATTGAAGAAGTAAGGGCTCTTACGGCCAGACTTTAAAGTAAACTCACCAAACTTAAGTACTTCTTTCTCTAGTGCAAATTCAATAAATTCACGTTGATATGCTTTCATGCTCATCCTCTATGTTTACTCAATAAAACTTAACTTACGCTCTGTACCACCCTTTCAGGTTTTACAGACAAAAAAATAGCCCCCAAATTGGGAGCTATTAAAATTGATTATTCTGCCAACGCCGACTTCTGCGCTTCAACAATATCGGCAATGCCCTTATTCGCCAGGGCTAAAAGCTTCATCAGCTCTTCGTGGCTGAACGGTTCGCCTTCTGCAGTACCTTGAATCTCAATCATCTTACCGTCTTCCGTCATGACAACGTTCATATCGGTATCGGCTGCTGAGTCTTCAACATACTCAAGGTCACACAGTGCTTCTGCACCAACGATACCCACTGAAACAGCCGCTACGTGGCCCTTCATTGGGTTCTTTTTCAACTTACCACTGTCTAGTAGGCTCTTGATTGCATCAGCCATTGCTACGCTTGCACCAGAGATAGACGCAGTACGTGTGCCGCCGTCTGCTTGAATAACATCACAATCAACCGTAATCATGATTTCACCCATCGCTTTAAGATCCACAACAGCACGTAGGCTACGAGCGATCAGACGTTGGATTTCCATCGTGCGACCACCTTGCTTACCGCTCGCCGCTTCACGACGGTTACGAGTGTGCGTTGCACGTGGCAGCATGCCGTATTCAGCCGTTACCCAACCCTTTCCTTGACCTTTCAACCAACGCGGTACGTTTTCTTCTACCGTCGCATTACATAGAACTTTAGTGTTGCCGAACTCAACTAATACAGAACCTTCAGCATAAGCTGTGTAGTTACGAGTAATTTTAATTGGACGAATTTGATCTACAGCGCGGTCATTTGGACGCATTGGTATCTACCTTATTAACAGTCTGAAGTGATTTACTATCGAAAGCGTGCATCACCTAAGAAAGGGGTGAGACATATTTGATTGGGGCGAGATTATATAGCAGTTTACTGTGCAAAGCTATTTACCATTGGAAGACACTGTCCATGAAAAGCGATTCCTTAGCGAAAGTACTGAGCTTCGGCTGTCACCCGTAACGTGATACTATGCGTGCGCGTTATTTTCAGAATGATAAAAGACAGGAAAATTCGATGATTTATAGTATGACCGCGTACGCACGCAAAGAAGTAAAAGGCGATTGGGGCAGCGCAGTATGGGAAATCCGTAGTGTAAACCAACGCTACCTAGAAACTTACTTCCGTATGCCTGAACAGTTCCGTGGTTTAGAGCCAATCCTACGCGAGCGTTTTCGTAAGCGCCTAGCGCGCGGCAAAGTAGAATGTAACCTACGCTTTGAAGCTAACCCAGCAGCAAAAGGCGAGCTAAGCATCAACGAAGGTTTAGCGCAGCAAGTGATCAATGCGGCGAACCAAGTGATGACCATGACAGGTGAAGAGAGCCGTCTTAACCCATTCCAAGTAATGAACTGGCCTGGTGTGATGGAAACACCTGAGCAAGACATGGATGCGATCAACAAAGACTTACTAGCAGCGTTCAACGATGCGATTGCAGAGTTCATTGATGCTCGTGCTCGTGAAGGAGAGAACATGAAGGCGCTAATCGTACAGCGCTTAGATGCGATCACTGAAGAAGTGGTAAAAGTACGTGCACGCATGCCTGAAATCCTAGAGTGGCAACGTGAGCGTCTGCTTAACAAATTTGAAGAAGCGAAGATTGAGCTTGAAGGTTCTCGCGTTGAGCAAGAGCTAATCCTACTCGCACAGAAGTCAGACGTAGCCGAAGAGCTAGACCGCCTAGACTCTCACGTGAAAGAAGCCAATGCAGTATTGAAGAAAGGCGGCGCATGTGGCCGTAAACTGGACTTCATGATGCAAGAGTTCAACCGTGAATCAAACACGCTAGCGTCTAAGTCTATCAGCACTGACATCACTGCATCAGGCGTAGAGCTGAAAGTTCTTATCGAACAGATGCGTGAACAGATTCAGAATATCGAATAAACCAACGCTGAGTTAATACAAGTAGCCCCTGTATCGAAAGATGCAGGGGCTTTTCTTTATTTTAGTAATAAAGGACCATCAACATTGATGCTCAGGTAAGTCTTTGGTTTTGTATAAATTGGCAATGTCGTGATTCTTGTCGCGATGCTTAGCTTCATCTTCTCTTATACGGAAAAGTACATCTAAGAATGTCGCGTCCTCAGGTAGGCCGTAATAAGTCATCGCAATTCTCGGCGCAGGATGATTGGGTAGACTACCCTCTTCAATTTTGGCGATATACTCTGAGTAACTGTTGCAAGCTTCCTCTTCAAAGTAACCGACAATCCGATGTGCGGTTTTAGAAGAAGCTAAGTAAATCACGCTATAGATAATTAAGAATAGGAATTGTAATAACATCACTAAGATGCGCTCTATGATGGACGGCTTGGTAACGGTTAAGAAGATCATCAAGTGCATCCGTTCATTGTCCGCTTCGTCCAGGAGCTCTTTGATCCAACCACCGTCATCTTTCATGCGACGTAATGCTTTAAGGTGATTAAATACCCCCGCGACTATGCCCGGAACAGCCGCAATGGTCTCCAATAACATTGCTCGTTTGGCTAAATGTTTCCCATAAAACAGATTAAGCGTTTTTTTTAGAAGTCGAGTCACGACAAGTGCAACCTTTTCGGAGAGAACTTCCGGTTGATAGTGGGTACTTTCAAAATGCATAGCGTGTTCCTTAATATGAGTCTAATACTCACCAATCAACATTCATGCCAGAAAACAAAGCCTTATATTTCAAGGAAAAGCCAGGCAAAAGAGTCATTAAGACACTTAAAACCGCCAAACTAATAAAACACTTAAGTGTCTTTTTGACACTATAAAGGTAGTAAAAAGCCCAGCGACATGGCTGGGCTCTTAAGTGACTTATAAGTCGACGGTTTACTCGTCTGGTTGCTTGGTTCGAAGATCAACATACGGCCAATAGTGATGCCCAACTCGAATCAGCAAGGTTGCGGCCGCCAAAATAAACGCGGCTAAAGATAACCAAACAATGAGAACCGCATCCAATTCCTTCATTCCAAGTGTAATGTAACGAGCAATCGCCATAATCGCGATATAGATAGGGTAACGTACCGGAATCTTACCGTTCGTCACAAATTGTTGGACCATAGCCAACACTTCTAAATAGATGAACATCAGAAGAATATCGGTCAGCCGAACTTGGCGCTCAACAAACAAATGCATGAACTCTTCAACCATCGCAAACACGGTAGCGAGAGTAATCGCCACCAACAGTACCGCTTCAAGAGTATGAAAAACTTTCAAGAAAGGCTTACTAAAAGATTTAGGTAAATGAGAAGGCATTGTCACTCTGCAAAAAAAATTAATCCAACCTCTACAATAGCATGCCTCAATATAAGTCGCTCACTCTCTGTCGGAGAACACCATCGATTGCACACCTTTTGTTGAAGCCCAGATACAAAAATGGCCCCACATTCACTGTAGAGCCATCTATTCATTCTTCGTTTCAGCTTAACGCAGCCGATTAGCCTTAAAGCAGAATCAGGTAGGTTAGGAACACCACACATAGTCCATAGATTAACGGGTGAACTTCTTTACCTTTACCCGCAACAACCATAGTGAATGCGTAGCTGATAAAGCCCATCGCCATGCCGTTTGCAGGTGAGAAGCTTAGTACCGTGAACATGATGGTGAAGAAGGCTGCAATGCGTGACTCTTTCTTCTCCCAGTTGATCTGACCAAGGCGGCCCACCATGTAGATACCTACCACGACCATTGCTGGTGCAACCATAGCTGCCGAGAAGATAGAGAAGATTGGGTACAGGAATAGCGAGATTAGGAACAAGCCTGCAACCATCACTGCCGCCAAACCTGTCTTCGCACCTTGAGAAGAGGCAATACCCGACTCAGAGAAAGCAGTAATCGATGTAGTACCAAGAATCGAACCAATCACCGTACCACCCGCATCTGCCACTAGAGCAGACTTCGCATTTGGTACCTTACCGTCTTTATCGATGATACCGGCATCACGGCCAACACCGACAATCGTGCTCAAACCATCAAAGAAGTCGACAATCAGGAAGATAAGTACGATAAACAATAGGTCGAACATTTTCTCAGCAGTAAACGCAGAGAAGTCGAAGATCGCGCCGAAGCTGCCTGCCATGCTCGGTGGCATCGTGACTAGCTGCTCTGGGATTGGCGCATTTGATGTACCCATGAATACGTCAGCCAGAATTGTCAGTGCAATCGCTAATACGAATGAGATAAAGGTCGCCAGCTTGATGTCACGCACCATACAGCCAAGGGCAATAAAGATACTGATGTAAGCGATGATCACTTGTGGGTCTGAGATATCCCCTAAGCCAACCAATACAAACGGGTTCGAAACGATGATGCCCGCGTTCTTAAGTCCCAAGAAAGCGATGAACAAACCGAGCGATACCGTAATCGCCAGCTTTAAGTCCTCTGGGATCGATTCAATCATCGATTTACGAATATTGGTCAGTGAGAACGCAAGATACAAAATACCAGAAAGGAAGATACCAAATAGCGCTTCATTCCACAGCACAGCAACAGAACCACTCAATAACAGGCCTTTGAAAAAGCCGTTCATGCTCATGCCCGGTGCTAGCATCACAGGGTAATTACCCCAGATGCCCATGATTAACGTCGAGATAGCCGCAGCCAAAGCCGTTGCAGTAAATACCGCACCTTTATCCATACCCGGGATACCACCCAAAATCGCTGGGTTAACCGCCAGAATGTAGCTCATTGCCAAGAAAGTAATGAAACCTGCGTACAGCTCAGTGCCGATCGTGGTCTTTCTTTCAGTGATTTTAAACATCGAATCAAGCGAACCAGAGGTGTTCTGGGCTTTCAGGGTGGAATCGGTACTCACAACAAAACCTTTGCAATAAATTAAGAATTTGGGGACTCAAATGCTGTGAGAATAGAGAGGTCTCTACACTAAAAACTGTAGTCACCAAGATAGGCTCGGTAGTAGAAACGTCTAGACCTTTTTACTAGACATATACAGCATTTAATCGTTTGCGCGAATTGTAAAGATTGAGATTAAAACTTCAATAAATTTTGTCGAGATCACATAAAAAACGGCAGTTGATGAGTAATTACATTTCTAGAACGATCTTTAAAAGGATCATTCGCTAATAAATAACGATCAAGCCAGTTGTTCTCAATCACCTAAATATGCTACTCTTCGCCTCCATTTTTCTGACCTAATTTTCACCAATTATCGCTATATACGCGCAATTACCGGAACGTAATTAAGGTCAGTGCTATCTTTTATAGTGTCGGTTTATCGCCTTCACTCAATCCAACCAACAGTGGAAATATACAGATGGGCAAAGGTACTCTTTACATCGTATCTGCACCTAGTGGCGCAGGTAAGTCGAGCTTGATCTCAGCAATGCTAGAAACCAATCCAACCTACGCAATGAAGGTATCTGTTTCACACACCACTCGCGGTATGCGCCCTGGTGAAGAAAATGGTGTTCACTACCACTTCGTAGAGAAGCACCACTTCGAAGACCTCATCAAGAAGAATGAATTCCTAGAGTACGCTGAAGTATTCGGCAACTACTACGGTACTTCACGCGTTTGGATTGAAGAAAACCTAGACCGCGGTATCGATGTATTCCTAGATATCGATTGGCAAGGTGCTCGTCAGATCCGTGAACAGATGCCTCAAGCGAAGAGTGTATTCATTCTTCCACCATCAAATGGTGAGCTAGAGCGTCGTCTAAACGTTCGTGGTCAAGACAGCGAAGAAGTTATTGCGAAACGCATGAACGAAGCGAAGTCAGAAATCTCTCATTATAATGAGTATGACTACGTGATCGTGAATGATGACTTTGATGCAGCCCTAATGGACTTCAGAGCTATCATTCGTGCGGAACGCTTAAAAGAAGATAAGCAAGCAGCAAAATACAGCGGCATGCTTACTGCACTACTGGCGGAATAATTTAGCAAGGCTAGATTTTCCATTGAGATAAGTATACGGTGATCTAGAAAGTCTCTAGTTAAACTTGTATACTTTCTCGTCATCAAAAATTTATTAGTTAATTACTATTTGGAGTCCTCATGGCACGCGTAACTGTTCAAGACGCTGTTGAAAAAGTTGGCAACCGTTTCGACCTAGTTCTTATTGCGGCTCGCCGCGCACGTCAAATGCAAACTGGCGGTAAAGATTCACTAGTGCCTGAAGAAAACGATAAGCCAACGGTTATCGCTCTTCGCGAAATCGAAGAAGGTCTTATCACTAAAGACGTACTAGATGCTCGTGAACGTCAAGAGCAACAAGAGCAAGAAGCGGCTGAACTTGCAGCAGTAAGCAGCATCGCTCACTCTCGTTAAGAACGTCATTCGAACTAATTAACCTTCCGGGCCTTTAATTTGTATCTATTCGATAGCCTCAAAGACGTTGCCCAAGAATACCTAACAGAGCCTCAAATTGAGGCTCTGCGTCAATCTTATGTGGTAGCGAGAGACGCCCATGAAGGGCAAACCCGCTCAAGCGGTGAACCATACATTATCCACCCTGTAGCTGTTTCAAGAATCCTGGCAGAAATGCGTCTGGATATCGAAACCCTACAAGCTGCTCTACTTCATGATGTGATTGAAGACTGTGATGTCACTAAAGAAGATCTAGAGGAAAAATTTGGCAATACCGTTGCTGAATTGGTAGATGGTGTATCTAAGCTGGATAAGCTTAAATTTCGTGATCGCAAAGAAGCGCAAGCAGAGAACTTCCGTAAGATGGTTCTCGCAATGGTGCAAGACATCCGCGTTATCTTGATCAAATTAGCTGACCGTACTCACAACATGCGTACGCTTGGGGCACTTCGTCCTGACAAAAAGCGTCGTATTGCTCGTGAAACCCTAGAAATCTATTCTCCACTAGCTCACCGTCTTGGTATTCATAACATCAAGACCGAACTAGAAGAGCTGGGCTTCGAAGCCCTCTACCCTAACCGTTATCGCGTACTGAAAAACGTAGTGAAAGCTGCGCGTGGTAACCGTAAGGAGATGATTCAACGTATCCATAGCGAAATCGAAGGCCGCCTTGAAGAAGTCGGTTTACCTGCTCGCGTACTTGGTCGTGAAAAGAACCTGTTCTCCATCTATAGCAAGATGAAAACTAAAGAGCAGCGCTTCCACACCATTATGGACATCTACGCTTTCCGCGTGGTGGTTGATACCCCAGATACTTGTTATCGCGCATTGGGTCAGGCACACAGCCTGTACAAGCCTCGTCCTGGCCGCATGAAAGATTACATCGCGGTACCAAAAGCCAATGGCTACCAATCTCTGCATACATCGATGATCGGCCCTCACGGGGTACCAGTTGAAGTTCAGATCCGTACTGAAGATATGGATCAAATGGCAGATAAAGGTGTCGCGGCGCACTGGTCATACAAAGGCAATGGCTCACGCAGCAGTAATGGCACTACCGCACAGGTTAAAGCACAACGTTGGATGCAGAGCTTACTTGAGCTACAACAAAGCGCAGGTAACTCATTCGAATTCATTGAAAACGTTAAGTCTGATCTGTTCCCAGATGAGATCTTCGTGTTCACGCCGAAGGGTCGCATTGTCGAACTTCCTGCAGGCGCAACAGCGGTCGACTTTGCTTACGCGGTACATACCGATGTCGGCAACATGTGTGTAGGTGCTCGTGTAGACATGAACCCTTATCCACTCAGCAAATCGCTGAAGAACGGTCAAACCATTGAGATCATCAGTGCTCCGGGCGCACGTCCGAATGCAGCATGGCTCAACTACGTGGTGACATCACGCGCGCGTACTAAGATCCGTCAGGTTCTGAAAACCATGCGTCGTGAAGAATCGATAACCCTAGGTCGTCGTCTACTGAACCACGCACTTGGCGAACACTCGATTGGTGATATCGGCCAAGAGAACGTTGAACATGTATTGTCTGATCTTCGTCTCGACAACATTGAAGACTTGCTAGCGTCAATTGGTCTTGGTGAGCTGATGAGTATCGTGATTGCTCGTCGCCTGCTAGGTGATGCTGACGAGCTGACTGAAGTGGAAAGCAACAGCGACACGCCTAGGAAGAAACTTCCAATCCGTGGTGCTGAAGGCCTACTACTAACATTCGCCAACTGTTGTCACCCGATTCCAGACGATCATATCATTGCCCATGTGTCTCCAGGTCGTGGTCTTGTGGTTCACCGTGAAACGTGTCCAAACGTTCGTGGCTACCAAAAAGAACCAGACAAGTACATGGCGGTGGAATGGTCTGACGATTACGACCAAGAGTTCACAGCTGAACTACAGGTTGATCTTCAGAACCACCAAGGTGCACTGGCTGAGTTAACTAACGTTATCTCGAAAACAGGCTCAAACATTCACGGTATTTCAACCGAAGAACGTGATGGACGCTTGTACACAGTGACAATCTTGCTGACTACCAAAGATCGTGTTCACCTTGCGAGCATTATGAAGAAGCTGCGTGTGATGCCACACGCGCTCAAAGTAAGACGCCGTAAGAACTGATCCAAGAGCAGATGAGGGATTCGAGATGGCGAGATGCGAAGAGCTAAAGACTTCGTGACTCACCATCTTGGCTCCACATCTGCTTTTAATCTTTGCGTATCTCGAATCTGCTGTAATTTTATGTATTGCTTTAATCTTTCCATATCCCGTTCACTCACACCCGATATCTGCTCTTAATCTTTTCGAATCTCGTTTACCCGTATCTCGCATCTGCTCTTATCCCTTCGCATCCCGTATCTGCTTCTAAGCTTTATCCTGTACAAAAATCCAGTAAAATGCTTGAATAGATTATCACTCTTACGTTTATGAGCCTTGTTATGTCACAGCTTTTATCTGCTATCCCTCTCAACTCTTTATCTGGAGTCGGCGCTAAAGTCGCAGAGAAACTGGAAAAGGTTGGACTTAACAACGTGCAAGACCTGCTGTTTCATCTACCTTTGCGCTATGAAGATAGAACACGTATCTATCCGATCATCAAGCTGTACGCGGGAATCTGGGCCGCAGTCCAAGGCAAGGTGATGAGCGTGGATACCATTTTCGGTAAACGTAAGATGTTGGCGGTAAAGATCAGCGACGGTAATGGCACTATTACACTGCGCTTTTTCAACTTCACCGCTGGTATGAAGAACAACTTTGCCGAGGGCAAGCAAGTTCATGCTTATGGTGAAATCAAGCGTGGTAATATGGGACTTGAGATCGTCCATCCGGATTACAAATTCTTTGCTCCAAGACAGCAACCAGACGTGGAAGCGAACCTAACTCCGGTGTACCCAACCACTGAAGGACTGAGACAAGTCACACTGCGTAACCTGACCGACCAAGCATTAGAACTGATCGACAAAGCAGCCGTCAATGAGCTACTACCATCTGGTTTGTACGACCACCAAATTACTCTCGCACAAGCACTGCATACCATTCACAGACCACCTCCGGGTATCGACCTCGAGTTATTTGATGAAGGTAAACACCCAGCCCAGCTGCGTTTGATTATGGAAGAATTACTGGCTCAAAACCTGTCGATGCTGTCTGTTCGCAGTAAAGGACAGCAAGATAAAGCGATGCCGCTTCCTCCGGTGAATACACTCAAAGATAAACTACTGGATCAGCTACCATTCTCGCCAACCAATGCTCAAGCACGCGTAACCCAAGAAATTGAAACTGACTTAGAAAAGCCGCACCCAATGATGCGCTTAGTACAAGGCGATGTAGGTTCAGGTAAAACCTTGGTTGCTGCGCTAGCGGCGGTTCGCGCACTGGAACATGGTCAGCAAGTCGCTTTGATGGCACCAACCGAACTATTAGCAGAACAGCACGCAATCAACTTCGCCAATTGGTTTGAAGCCATGGGCATTCAAGTCGGTTGGCTGGCGGGCAAACTCAAAGGTAAAGCTCGTGAGACTGAGCTTACGCGCATTGGCAGTGGTGAAGCACAGATGGTGGTCGGTACTCATGCTCTCTTCCAAGAACACGTCGAATTCAAAAACCTTGGCTTAGTCATCATTGATGAGCAACACCGATTCGGTGTCCACCAGCGATTAGAGCTGCGTGAAAAAGGCGCTAAGCAAGGTTACTATCCTCACCAATTAGTGATGACGGCAACGCCCATTCCACGAACACTAGCAATGACGGCCTATGCTGACCTCGAGACCTCAATCATTGATGAGCTGCCGCCGGGTCGAACACCTATTCAAACCGTCGCCATCCCTGACACCAAACGTGAGGACATTGTTGAACGAGTGCGTAATGCCTGCCTTAACGAAGGCAAACAAGCCTATTGGGTGTGTACTCTGATTGATGAGTCTGAGGTATTGGAAGCGCAAGCTGCTGCAGACACCGCGGAAGAGCTGCAACGCAAACTGCCTGATGTGAAAATTGGCTTAGTACACGGCCGAATGAAACCTGCCGAAAAACAGGCTGTGATGCAAGATTTCAAAGAGAACAAGCTGCACTTACTGGTTGCCACAACCGTGATTGAAGTGGGTGTGGACGTACCGAATTCGAGCTTAATGATCATCGAGAACCCAGAACGTCTTGGCCTAGCGCAACTACACCAACTGCGCGGTCGTGTAGGCCGTGGTTCGGTCGCCAGCCACTGTGTACTACTGTATCACTCTCCACTATCAAAAACCGCTCAGAAGCGCTTAGGGGTGCTGCGTGAAAGTAACGATGGCTTTGTGATTGCTCAGCGAGACCTAGAGATCCGCGGCCCTGGTGAACTGCTTGGTACTAAACAAACAGGCTTGGCTGATTTCAAGATTGCCGACTTAGTACGAGACCAACGTTTAATCCCTGAAGTGCAACGTATCGCACGCCATATTCATGATAGCTATCCCGATAACGCTAAGGCGATCATCAATCGCTGGCTAGGTGAACGTGATGTGTATTCGAAGGCATAATAGCCCAGATATTCAAGCTTACAATGTAAAAAGGCTTCCATTTAGGAGGCCTTTTTTACGCTACTTTTACTTTCATAGTGAAAGCAGTTCTGAATATCAGCTTATACAGTAAAGATTATGCAATATAGTTAGCAAAAGGTGTTTAGCTAAGCCTTCAATTAAAAATCTATGTTCATCTTTCTTGCTCGATCAAGAATCAAAACTGAGTACTTAGATGTAACATTTCCGACTCGAAAACACCTTTTGTACCTAGGAGAGTGTGATACCGACGAATAATTGCTTCTCAATCAATTGGACATCGACAAAACTCAATAATCTTAATTTGCTTTCATGGCTCTTTTAATGCCTGCAACAGATAACTTAGGTTTACTCACAGCGAACACAATAGACATTAAAATAAGCACAATGTTGAATGCGCCAAAGACAGCTTCATACTCAAGAGCCTCTAGAAATTTCAACTCATCAGTACCTAATGCCAAAGTCGATGTCACAATTGCCGGGTAAACAAAGAAGTAGGTATTAAGACAAATCAACATAAAGCTAAACAACTTGGCCCAAACCCAAAAAGATTTAGGTTTACCGCTTAAGACTAACCCAGTAAAACCTGTAGTACACATAGCCACTACAGTTAAGTAAGTCGTACTTTTTAAAACCCACTCTCGACTCAAAGCAAGCGCATGCATGTCAGTTTCTGGTGTGATTAAACCAAGAAATACATATGTCACTATGCTGCCAAAAAACACACATAAACTAATTAAATGAACAATTTTCATTAAGTTTTTCATTCTATCCTCTGCGAAATAGTTAGCGCGCTAACTAAATAGGTAAAATTTAATCCATATTATCTAGGATTCTTTTTAAATACATTTTCAGGATCTTTGTCTCTTCTGCATCAAAGTTCTTGAGTGCTTTTGTGTTCACGGCCATGGCCAAGTTGGGAAGCTCAATCATCAAGTCTTTTGCTGCACTCGTTAAATAGATCGTTATGATTCTTTGATCCTCAGACTGACGTCGTTTAACGATTAGACCTTTATTCTCCAGACGTTTTATGATTCCAGATATCGTTGGCTTATCAAAATATAATGACTTACCAATTGCGCCTATTGTTTGTCCCTCCTTTTCTGTTAGACGTGACAGAACTGACCATTGGCCAGGTGTCAGATTGAAAGGTCGTAGAGAGTTTTCAAATGCGTATTTCATCTCTCCGGCGGCTTTATTGATTAAAAAACCAAGGCTATCATCTAGTTTCATATTAAAAGGTTAGCATGCTAACAATATAAATGCACGCTCTTATAAAATTTTTATATCTCGATTTACATCGAAAGTAGGGGGTTTATGGATTAGATCTTTACCCCACATCCATATCAATTCAAAGCCAAGCATCGTTGGCCTCAATAAGCATTTCTAAAGAAAATAAACACCATTTGTGAGGTAGTTCACTTACAGGCGCCCCATATTTTACAATGCAGGATTTTTTAGATTAAGACCAACATTAATGTTACTGCAAGGAAAAGACCGAACTAGGAGGTTATTTTAATCCCCTCCCTGTAACTCATTATGACCTAAGGCTTAACAGGGAAACTGATCTGCACTTTTAAGCCGCCTTCACTACGGTTATTCACCACTACCGCACCTTGGTGTTGGCTAACAATACGTTTCACAATCGCCAAACCTAAGCCTGTTCCTTCACTGCCACGAGCCGTATCGCCACGAGTGAAGGGTTCAAATAGCTTGCCGATCTGGTCTTGTGGAATACCCGGACCGTTATCTTCTACTGTCACCCAAGCCAGTTTGTTATCCGCTGTCATACCCGTTGATACTTTCACCCAACCATTACCATAACGCAGCGCATTGACCACCAAGTTACTCACGGCACGCTTCATCGCGATCGAGTTGCCTAATGCAGGCTTCATGGTATCCGGAATATCAGTTTCAATCTGTACCTCGTAGCCACCTTCAGAGCTTGATACCTCGCGTGCAATATCATCGACAGCGACCGCTTCAAATGACTCTCGATCAACTGGCTTTAGGTAATCCATAAATTGGCTAATGATCTCGTTACATTCTTCCGTATCACTGATGATACCTTCGGCTAAATAACTGTCTTCCGGTGACATCATTTCTGTCGCTAAACGAATACGAGTAAGTGGGGTACGTAAATCATGACTCACCCCTGCCATCAACAACGTTCTATCTTCTTCTAACTCTTGGATATCCTTAGACATTTGATTAAAAGTCCGAGTCACTGAACGAATTTCCTTTGTTCCTCGCACCGTTAATGGCGGTGGAATTTCACCACGCCCAACCTCCTGCGCTGCTCTTTCTAAAGCGATCAATGGCCGATTTTGCAAACGAATAAATAACCATCCACCAGCAACGATCAACATTGCCATGATCAGACTATTGCGAAATAGTGGCATAAAGTCTTCTTCTTGAAGCTCTGATAACGGTATGCGAATCAGTGAATTAGGAAGTTTTGCAATATCCATCCACAACACATAGCTATCTTTGGCTAGAATCAGACGCACTTCAGTCTCAGATCCTAACTCTTTGGTCATCTCCTCACTCATCAAGTCAATCGAGACTGCGTGATAATATTCGTTCGCGACTTCGCTATCTTTAGCATGTACCGTCACCCCTAATTGCTCAAGCACGCGCTGGCGCATTGGGGCCTCAATCTCAATATTATTTCTTTGGTCTAGAACTAAATTCAGCTCATGAGCCAGTATCTTATTGAACTGCTGCAAACTAGGCATTAAAGCGTAATTAAATACTGCGTAGTAAGAAAAGATTTGGCTTGCGACCAATAACGTTAAGAAAAGTACTATCGACTGAGTAAAGGAACTACGTATACGCATGGGGCACCCAAGATGTTGAGAGAAAAAACAAAGCGTTATATGACTATAACCATAAACCTTCGCTCTGAATAGAAAACGGGCCATCACATATCAATGAGATGGCCCGCAAATAGAGAGCTCTGAATCGCAGAATCAATGAAACGGCTTTCGGGCTTTCAATACTAAATTACAACGCCTTACCATCAGGAACGAAGACATAACCTAAACCCCACACTGTTTGGATATAGCGAGGCTTACTTGGGTCTTCTTCCACTAGGCGACGTAAGCGAGAAATCTGCACGTCGATAGAACGTTCCATCGCTGAATACTCACGACCACGAGCCATGTTCATCAGCTTATCGCGAGACATTGGCTCACGTGCGTTGGTGACTAATGATTTAAGTACCGCAAATTCACCTGAAGTCAGCGGCATTGGCTCTTCACCACGGAACATCTCACGCGTACCCAAATTCAAACGGAATTCACCAAACTCAACCACTGATTCTTCTGTGCTTGGGGCACCTGGCGCTTCAATTACTTGGCGACGTAATACTGCTTTGATACGAGCAAGCAGTTCACGTGGGTTGAATGGTTTTGGTAGATAGTCATCAGCACCAACTTCCAAACCAACAATACGATCCACTTCATCACCCTTTGCTGTCAGCATCAAGATAGGCAAAGAGTTATTTGCATTTCTTAGGCGACGACAGATTGATAGACCATCTTCGCCCGGCAACATTAGATCCAATACCATTAAGTGAAAGTTTTCACGGGTTAACAGGCGGTCCATCTGTTCACTGTTTGCCACGCTACGTACTTGAAAGCCTTGCTCCGACAGATAGCGTTCTAGCAAAGAACGTAAACGAGCATCGTCATCGACCACTAAAATTTTGTAGTTTTCTTGCATGTAATGGTTCCACCAATTAAAGCTCAGACCTAAGGTTAAGCGTTCCTAGTAAATGTATTTTGGTATAAGACACTTAAAATGTAACAGCCTTAGAGAAAAAGTCGCCAAAAGAATTGTTAGCGTATGTTGCCTTCCTTATGGTAACTCATCACACTATACACCTAGGTAAAGTTGATAAAAGTTAAATCATTAATCTATAAGAATAATCAAACATGCTTAAGTAAACAATCAGCAAATCTTTGCATGCCATGGCAGACACTAACTAAGGGTCATTTGCTGTATTACGTATACTTTTATAACGATGCTAACAAGGGGGTGTGGTATTCAGTAGCGCACGCTAGAGGAAAGAGATTCGGTTGGTTGAAAAATGGGGGGAAGTCATCATGAAACGAAACAAAGCATCTAAGTGCCCTGTATTAGGCTAAAATACTGAACTCGCCCAAAGTATCATCATGCTGATTACTAATGCGGCCAGTAGATGTCGCTTCACAGTATGAAAACCTGACATCTACACAACCCACATTGCCATTGACAAGCACATGGCGCTTTAAAATATCACTATTAAGCTGATGAATAACACCGCTCCAAGAAAGATTATCTTTAAATAGATTAAATTTAATATTCATACTATTCCTACTTATTATTAGAAGTTTGTTTTTGTCTATTTTGTTGAAACCAAAAAAGCTTACGTCCGGTAGAACGAGACATATTTATTCCTTATTTATTTTCGTTAGATATAACGAACCTGTAATATTTTAAATATTACTTACAGTATGTGATGATTATTTTATTTATAAAAACGAAGTAAATAAGAAACGTAACGACAAATACAAAGAGTATGAGAGGAATGTTGAATATTTTCGCGAGGTGATATAAATATAATTTTTGTTACGAGGGAAGTGACGCAAGCAGTCATCGACTACTTGCGCCTACTTAAATCTTATGCAGCTACAACGTTTGCAGCTTGAAGACCTTTTTGGCCTTGCTCTACTTCGAAAGACACTTGCTGGCCTTCTCTAAGAGTCTTGAAACCTTCAGAAGCAATTGCACGGAAGTGAACGAATACGTCAGCACCGCCGTTGTCTTGAGTTAGAAAACCAAAACCTTTCTCTTCGTTAAACCATTTTACTACGCCGTTTGTTTTATTAGACATGTTGTGTCCCTTATATAAAATAAAAATTAATCGCAAGAATAGTGCGATGCGCTGAAAGCTTGAATTATTTAATGTATCTATGAAGCTAAGGGAAACACTGAGGACAACAACAATAACGAAGGAATTCTGAGGGCTTGACTTTTACAACTGGATGTTTCATTTAATAACTCTGAACAACAGAGCGAAGCCATTGTTAGTCATTATCGGTTCATTGTAAAGATATATTTTCATTTGATAAAAATAACTGTTTTTTTATTTAGCCAAAAATCATCGATTTTGACGTACAAGCCTTTCTCCATAAGGGTTTTTAGTTCTTAAAAAAGAATGATAAAAAATTTTATTTTTTGCAATGCCTTTTATCCCACGACATAAAAATGACGCTCAGTCCATAAAAATAGAAATTCAAATTAAGGTTTATCGTATGAGATGGAATTTATAAACCACTCTTTATCCCCATCCGGAGTACGAACAACAAACTCATCATCCACTTCTTTTTTGAGTAACGCACGTGCCATAGGAGAATCAATCGAAATGTAACCTTTAGCATCACCGTAAATCTCTTCAGGTCCAACAATGCGGAAGGTTTTAACATCACCCTCTTCATTTTCAATTTCGACCCAAGCCCCAAAAAACACTTTCCCTTCCTGTTGTGGTGAATAGTCGACAATAGTGACATCAGGCAAGAACTTGCGTAGAAAGCGCACACGGCGATCGATCTGACGAAGCAAGCGCTTATTAAATGTGTAATCTGCATTTTCAGAGCGGTCCCCTAGGCTCGCAGCCCAAGTCACGATCTTAGTAATCTCAGGACGTTTCTCGTGCCATAAATGATCATGCTCAGCTTTAAGCTTGTTGTAACCTTCTCGAGTGATTAGTTTCGTCTTCAATTCAATAACCTTGAGTATTCATAAATGCATTAAAGGCGTTAGTAACGTTTTGTTTATCAGAGATAACAAGCGGAAAGCATGATAATAAAGCCTGCTTTACATAATGTTCAAGCCTATCAGCACTTTTTAATCATACATTCGATTTGACTCGTCACCACACTATCACCAACAGTATGATAAATCGCGAGAGACGCTATACGAGAGGGCCTTGATACAATAGTAAGTGAGCAAGAGAACGAGGTATATCAAAGTGAATTCAGTATGTAGGATTCATCTTATCATCGTAAATGCTGAAGGAGCACTATAAGTCCTTTCCAAGATATTTGACGCAGATAAAAGAAAACCCCGCAAGGCTTTCGCCTAGCGGGGTTAAGTCTCTATCGCAGCAATCCGGCTACTGTTTATCTCTTCGAGATAAGGTGCTCCCTGCATCTTTCCTTGATAGTGGCTAAATCCTTTAACCAATTTCCTTTTTTGTTCATCGCCATCCTAGCGGTGTCCATTCTAGCCTGTCGTCCTGACTGGCGAATCTCATCCAGAGATTATCACTTCCTTGCTGACCACTCATCCTAAGTAATCAAATCTTCATCCTGAAGATACCTAGTCCATTAGGCTTTTTCCTGTTCCTGCCAACTCCCTGTCGACAAGTTAAATATTACGGGAAATGGCCGTGTTTCCTAGATAGTCCTAAAAAACATTTACTGTGGGAAATTCGCCCCAAAACATCAAAACCAATAAAATCATTAGCTTATGATTTTATTGGGACAATTTTCTGAGTTTAAAGTGACTTAGTCTCACATCACTTGTAAGAGATCTCGCACAAAGCGGGTATCACAAACGGAAATTCGACTTCTGACAGGATAATTACACAGTCAAAGCTAGAAAAAGCGTACGCTCACCCCCATGTATTTGTCACGATATTAAATAAGAGATTCATCGGATGAGCCAAGCTATCTGTCGACTGATCGCTGAAGAACTGAATGTTCGTTCTGAGCAAGTCACCGCCGCAGTAACCCTAATTGACGACGGTAATACCGTTCCCTTTATTGCCCGCTACCGTAAAGAGGTTACGGGAGGCTTAGACGATACCCAATTACGTAACCTTGATAGTCGCCTTTCTTACCTTCGTGAACTTGATGATCGTCGTCAAACGATTCTTAAGTCGATTCAAGACCAAGGTAAGCTCACGCCGGAGCTAGAGCGTGATATCACTCAAGCCGACAGCAAGACTCGTCTAGAAGATTTATACCTGCCTTACAAACCAAAGCGCCGCACTAAAGGCCAGATCGCGATTGAAGCAGGCTTAGAACCACTTGCTGACACACTGTGGAATGAACCACAGCACGATCCAGAAACGGAAGCGGCTAACTTCATCAGCACCGATAAAGGCATTACCGATACCAAAGCCGCGCTCGATGGCGCTCGTGCGATCATCATGGAACGCATTGCAGAAGACGCAAACCTACTAGAAAAAATTCGCCAACACCTAACACGCAACTCAGAGCTAGTCGCTCGTGTGGTGACAGGTAAAGAGCAAGAAGGCGAGAAGTTCAAAGACTACTTCGAGCACAACGAAACACTCAGCAAGGTGCCGTCTCACCGTGCACTTGCGATGTTACGTGGCCGAAATGAAGGCTTCCTAACACTGGCGATGAATGCCGATCCTGAACGAGAAGAAGGTGCTCGTGGTTCTTACTGTGAAAACATCATCTGTGATCACTACGGTATTACTCTGAGCAGTGCTCCTGCAGATGCATGGCGTAAGCAAGTGATCAGCTGGGCATGGCGTATTAAGGTTTCTATGCACATGGAAACTGAACTCATGGGCGCGATGAAAGAGCGTGCAGAGATCGAAGCGATTGAAGTATTCGCTACTAACCTAAAAGACCTACTGATGGCAGCGCCTGCTGGCCCTCGTGCAACGTTAGGCCTAGATCCAGGCTTACGTACCGGTTCAAAAATCGCGGTTGTCGATTCAACAGGTAAGGTCCTCGCGACAGAAACCATTTACCCTCACCCACCACAAAAGCAATACGACAAATCAGCACACGTTGTTGAGCAGATGGTTCGTCAGTTTAACGTTGACCTGATTGCGATTGGTAACGGTACCGCTTCACGCGAAACCGACAGCTTTGTGGCTGATGTGATTAAGCGTGGCAACCTAAAAGCGCAAAAGATCATTGTGAGCGAAGCCGGTGCATCGGTGTACTCAGCGTCTGAGTTAGCAGCGAAAGAGTTCCCGAACATGGACGTATCACTGCGTGGTGCTGTATCTATCGCGCGTCGTCTGCAAGACCCTCTGGCAGAGCTTGTGAAGATTGACCCTAAATCGATCGGTGTGGGCCAATACCAACACGATGTGAGCCAAACCATGCTTGCGAAACGCCTAGATGCGATTGTCGAAGACTGTGTAAACGCGGTGGGCGTTGATGTGAATACGGCTTCTGCTGCACTACTGACTCGTGTCGCTGGTCTCTCTAGCGCGATCGCTCAGAACATCGTCGACTACCGTGATGAAAATGGTCGCTTCGAAGCGCGTACGACACTGAAAAAAGTCGCTCGTTTGGGGCCAAAAGCCTTTGAACAGTGTGCTGGCTTCCTGCGTATCATGGACGGTAAGAACCCGCTAGATGCATCATCGGTGCACCCAGAAGCTTACCCAGTGGTGAAGAACATCGCTGAGAAAAACCAGAGAGACATCAAGTCTCTGGTAGGTAACACAGACTTCCTACGTGGCTTGCATGCGATTGATTACACCAATGAAAACTTTGGTGTACCGACAGTGACAGACATCATCAAAGAACTGGATAAGCCGGGCCGTGACCCTCGCCCAGAATTCAAGACCGCTACCTTCGCCGACGGCGTAAACAGCGTTTCAGACTTAGAGCCAGGCATGATTCTAGAAGGCGTGGTATCAAACGTGGCTAACTTCGGTGCCTTCGTCGATATTGGCGTTCACCAAGATGGTTTAGTACACATTTCAGCGCTTACCGATCGCTTTGTCTCTGACCCACGTGAAGTGGTCAAAGCGGGTGACATCGTGAAAGTGAAAGTGATGGAAGTGGATGTTCAGCGTAAGCGTATTGCACTCAGCATGCGTATGAAAGATGAGCCGGGACAAGACAACCGAGCTCAACGTTCAAGCGCTCCTCGCACGCAAAGCCGCCCGAATCAACACTCGCAAGGTGGCCAACGCCGTCGTGAGGAGCCACAACAAAATGGCGCGATGGGTGGAGCATTTGCCGCTGCTTTTGCTAAAGCGAAAAAGTAATCCAATAGCGCATTTGAAAAACAGATTCACCTAAAACAGAAAAACCTGCATCCCTTAGGGTATGCAGGTTTTTTATTATTTATTCAAAAAAGACATCGAAGCTTGATGGGGTCATAAGTTTTCGACTTACAACACGACCAGCATCTCTGATGGAGCATGAGGCGCAACAGCATGACCATAATGATACTTTATGACCTTACGTCGTTTCTCCATCTGTCCCTCCTGAATCGCCGCATCTAAAACATGCTTTGGCAGGCGGAAACGCATAGTATAGCCTTTTCCTTGGTCGGCACTGTATGTTCTCAGCGCCAACAAGCTGAACAGTCTATCAAAAGGATCTTGTGACTCTTCTTGGCTAACCGAATTAGCCTCTGACTCGTTCTCCATTTCATAACCTGGATGGTCTGAAGGGTCCCAAGCCGACTGCTGCCTTCGTTTATCGTCCGACTTTACCTTGCGCTCTGCATTGGTTCTCGCCAATGCTACTGCGGGAGCAACAGGTTCTCGGACTTTATTATCACGCGCAACCTGCTCTGTTTGCACATTAACGGACGGGGCGATTAGTGGCACACTCACTGCAGTTGCAGGTGACACAATCATCGCGAACTCTCCTCAAGAATCGCCCATCGCTGCTGCCATAACACTCTTGTACTGAGTTAGCACAACAGGTGTGGCCAAAGTACTGCACTCTGCTCAGGTGAGAGAGAGATGTCTGAGTATCATGCAGTGCATTGGTTAGATTATATATCGACCAAGATGGTGATAAATTTAGCAATTATTTTTGTGCGAAACTGACTAGCTCACTGCAGAAGGCATCGGCTTCCGTCATAAACGGTGCATGTGAGGATTGAGTGAAGATGTACTGCTCGGTGTGAGGCAGTGCATTGCCCAGATCTTTGGCTACCTTAATTGGTACCAGCCCGTCTAATCGACCATACAAGCGCAGCATAGGAACGGAAATCTCCGGTAATTGCTCTCTTAAATCGACATCAGACAACATCTTTAGTCCTGCCAATAAGGAATCAGGATTTGGTAATGGACGGGACAGCACCGCTTGCTTGAGCTGTTTTACGTCTTGCCTTGCCGAAGGGCTGCCCATGGCTTGCAGCGCCATAAAACGTTCGATGGTGGTTTGGAAATCTTCAACCAGTTGTTCGGTGAATGCGGTTAATACCTTGGGTTGGATACCGCGCCATAGCACCGGCTCTTTCGTGGCTGCGAATTTCGGTGAACTAGCAACCGTCACCAGCTTGCTTACATAATCGGGGTAATGAAGAGCCATGTGCGTCGCCACCAAGCCACCAAGTGACCAACCGACCCAAATCGCTTGCTTAGGTGCTTCAGCCAACAGTTGCTGGGCTATCTCTTCAAGATCTTGAGCGTGGCAATGAGAGCTATGACCGTAACCAGGCAAATCAACAACGTGAACTCGGAAATCAGCCTCTAACGCACTAACGGTTTGCTGCCATACAGCACCGTTCATTCCCCAACCGTGAACCAACACCAAATCGGGGCCCTGCCCTGAAACATGCCAATATAACGCGTCACTCATTCTCAAATTCCCTACTTTTTCCATCAGCGATAACCTGCACTTTTCAGTATGGTGAGCAAAAGGAACACCATAACCCAAAAGCATCGCGAGCTATGTTATCCGATTGGCTACAAAAACACACACCACGTCTGGTCACACCTCAATGTCACCTCTGCAAGCTAGATAAACAGCCTAATGATCATCACCCTCGATGGTGTAACAGCTGCCTAAAACTGTTCGAGCTCGTGCCTCGCTGTAAAAGGTGCGGATTGAAAACGGTCACAGCCGTCGAACAATGCGGTGAATGCTTAGCTAACCCGCCACCTTGGCATCGGCTCTATTGTGTCGGTGATTACACCTTTCCAACCGCTGGCTATATCCAACAGATGAAGTATGCCGATAAATTCTGGTTTGCCCGAGATTTGTCGACCTTGCTCGCGTCACGCATCGAAGAACCAGCACCTCTCATCACCAGTGTTCCCTTGCATTGGCGTCGATACTTTCATCGCGGTTTTAATCAGAGTCAGCTACTGGCGCGTTACACCGCTCAAGAACTCAAAATAGGCCATGCCGTTTTGTTCAAGCGCATTCGCTCAACCGCTTCGCAGCAAGGACTCACTAAATCAGCAAGAAAAAGTAATTTGAGAGGGGCATTCGCGATCAGAAACACCCATTTTTCAGCGATCGATTACTCGCATGTCGCGATAATTGATGATGTTGTAACCACAGGCAGTACTGTGTATCAATTATGCCAATTATTACTTGAAGTAGGGGTGAAAAGGATTGATATTTACTGCATCTGCCGCACTCCTGAGCCCTCTGGATAACTGGCGTGAGTCGCTACTTGTACAGCAATCCAACAAAAAAGGGCTGAATTACAAATCTGACAGGAGTAGAATGGCGCTAATAGCCTACAAATTTACTCAGGTATTCGTCGTGTCAAATATTACTATCACAGAAACAGCTCAAACTCATTTTGCCAATCTGCTGTCACAGCAGCCTGAAGGTACAAACATTCGTGTGTTCGTGGTAAACCCGGGTACACAAAACGCAGAGTGTGGTGTTTCTTACTGCCCAACAGATGCTATTGAAGCGTCTGACACAGAACTTAAATTTGAAGCCTTCTCTGCATACGTAGATGAGCTAAGCCTACCGTTCCTAGACGAAGCTGAAATTGACTTCGTTACTGACAAAATGGGCTCTCAGCTAACGCTTAAAGCACCAAACGCTAAGATGCGTAAAGTAGCAGACGATGCACCGCTTCTAGAACGTGTTGAATACGCAATTCAAACACAAGTTAACCCACAACTTGCTGGTCACGGCGGTCACGTTAGCTTGGTAGAAATCACTGAAGATGGCGCAGCTATCGTAGCATTCGGTGGTGGTTGTAACGGTTGTTCTATGGTTGATGTAACGCTGAAAGAAGGTATCGAAAAAGAACTTCTTCAACAGTTCGAAGGTGAACTGACTGCTGTTCGTGATGCAACTGAGCACGATCGTGGTGAGCACTCTTACTACTAATCTCTAATTTAGAGTTAATCGCTATTTGAAAGGTTGATGCGCAAGCGTCAGCCTTTTTTGTTATATGGATAAGCAAGTTAGGACTATCTAATTCTCTCTATACTCCTTTGTTATCCCGTAAAATTTCACCTCGTTACCATCTTGAGTAAGGTATTCAAGTGATCGTAATCGATTCCTGCTTCAATAATTTTCGGATATGAAAACTCGGATCTAGGAACTCAAGGTCATTTCCCCTATATTAGAATGACTTTATAAGAAAGAATTCCAATGAGCTAAGGAGCGAGCGCAATGACAAAAAGGACCAAGCCAGAGATTTTGGCTAAACAAACTGTCGCTCAATCAAGACTATTCTCTATCGAGTCTCTCGACTTACGCTTTTCAAACGGTGAAGAGCGCACTTACGAACGCATGAAGCCTAGCGGGCGCAACGCAGTGATGATGGTTCCGATTACTGAGCAAGGCGATATTCTATTAGTCCGTGAATATGCAGCGGGAACTGAACGCTACGAACTCGGCTTTCCAAAAGGGCTGATTGATCCAGGTGAACAGCCAAATGACGCTGCGGTTCGTGAACTCAAAGAAGAGATTGGCTTTGGTGCTAACAAACTCACTCCACTCAAGGAAGTGATTCTCGCTCCCTCTTATTTTTCTAGCAAGATGACTCTGTTTATCGCAGAAGACCTCTACCCAGAGAAGCTAGAAGGTGATGAACCTGAACCACTGGACATTGTGCGCTGGCCGCTTGCTCAAGCCGAAGAGCTATTAACGCATCTCGACTTCTGTGAAGCTCGCAGTATTACCGCCCTACTATTGACCCTTCGCTCGCTAAATAATAACTAAAGCTATAAGCGCTAACGAAGAGTAAGAGAATATTTATGCCAACAACAAAAGATTTGTCTCACCTCCTACCCTCTGTGATTGAGGTTGCTCGCTCTGCAGGCCAACTCATTTTAGAGATCTACGAAAAGAAAGATTACGAAGAGTTCACCAAGAGTGACGACACGCCTGTCACCAGTGCCGATCTAGCTGCGCATAAACTGATCTCGAAAAAACTGAGTGAGCTCACGCCAGATATCCCTGTACTATCTGAAGAGGCCGCTGACATTAGCCTAGAAAAGCGCGCACAATGGGACCGCTACTGGCTGGTTGACCCACTAGACGGAACGCAGGAGTTCATCGCAAGAAGCGGTGATTTCGCGACAATTATCGCCCTAATTGAGCACAACAAGCCGGTAATGGGTGTGGTGTATGCTCCAGTTTCTGGTGTGAGCTATTACGCCTACAGCGGTAAAGGGGCATGGAAGATTCCAGACCTTAACGATAGCGTCAAAATCAAAACGCATCGTCATGAGCTACCAAACCAATCTATTGCAATGGCGATCAGCCGTCGCCAAGACATCAATCGTATTACTAGCCGTATGAGTCCTGCTTGGAACTATGACTTAGTACCATTAGGCTCAGCAGCTTTGAAAGCCTGTTTAGTCGCTGAGGGTGCTGTCGATTGTTACTTACGCCTTGGGCCTACTGGCGAGTGGGATACCGCTGCGACACAGTGCATTGTTGAAGAGGCGGGTGGACGCATCTTAAGCACTCAATTAGAGCCACTCTCTTACAATGAAAGAGAGACGCTTGAGAACCCGAACTTCATTGTGCTGGGTGATGCAGACTTACCATGGGCCGAGATCTTACAAAGTAAAGATTAGGGTCTGTTAACCTTTCGAGCTGATACAGTATTCAAACAAAATGGGCACCTCGATGAGGTGCCCATTTGTTATATCTTGTTATCAGATAACCAGCAGAACTTAGTTATCTAACTAGAAGCGACCTTGGTAGCTAAACTGGTACTTACCTTGGCTATCTGGATTACCAAGCCACTTAAGCTGACTTTGCATAGCTGACGGGAATTCTGCACCCGGTTTAAACCATGCTGCCGAGGTGTAGCTTTGATTTGGTGTGACACTCGCAGAGAACTCACTATCCACTTGAGCACTCTTCTGGGAGCCCTTGGCTGCCAGTGTATTATCTTCGCAAGTGATGTCAGCAATCACAGGACCAAGGTCCAACGAACCCACCGGCGAGTCGACTGCAGCACCAGACCAAGCCACAGTGCCTTCTCCAGACTGACACCAAGGTTGAGAATGCACCGCATGCTTGATCGTCAGCTCAACTTGTCCACCAATTGAAACCGGGACAGGAATCGCTGGCGCATACTTCATCACATTCGCAGCAGGCATTGATGCGACTAAGTTTTCCGCATACGCACCGCTCATGCTGTACCCAACGCGCCCTTTTCCTGACAAGTTCATGTCGCTATTACGGCCAAAGCGCACCGCTAATTCAGCTTTGGCTTGGAAGAGTTTAGAGAACTGAAAATCCCACTGCACTGAACCGTAATTAACACGCTGCCAAGAAATATTGTTAGCGCTGCCTTGCCAAACCGTTCCTTCAACACCTTCAATATTCAAACCGCGCACGACAGGTGCATGTTTGAGCACAAAAGAGGCCGGTAGATGCAGCAACAGACTAACCGAGAAAAAGACAATAAAGATGCCGCCAAAGAGTAAACCTAACTTCAAAGATAAACCGCGTTTCACATTAACCTCGTTTAAACTGTAGTCGGTTGACCTCAATAACCCCTGGGTTATCGGAGCGATCAATGTCCATAAACTCAACCTCGACACCCTGCTTCTCTTTCAAGTATGTCAGCCAATCGACGAACTGATTAAAAGGCACAGGTTTCACCCAGACTTGTAGCATCTCGCCACGCGGCTGAACTCGAATTAATTCAATCTTAAAACGACGCATAGAAGCAGGCACAGATTGGTTTAAAGGCTGGCTAGCAACAATCCCACCACTTCCTCGAAGCTCCACCACTTCGTTGGCTTTGTTGGTTACCCAAGCCAGTAGTTGCTTCTCGCTTTGAATACGGTTTTGCGCCATCTCAGCTCGCTGACTAAGCGGCTGCAATAGCCCCCAGTACACGATACCTACCACCAATAGAATGGAACAACCGATCACTAATCGTTGCTCTCTTTGACTTATTGAAGTCCACCACGCTTGGAGTGGCTCAATCATACTTCTCATCACTGATCTCCTTACGCAGTTTATTGACGGGGTTTAAGGGTAAAGCTACCAAATACGGCATCACCATTACGATTCAATGGCCCTTGCTCAACGGTAAACTTCTCTTCTAGTTTCACTCGCGCAGTCTCGAAATGTTGGAAGTCAGAACTCTTCGCTTCCAATCTCACTTCAGAGCGGTTGCCGTCGTAGCGAATACTATTCACTTCGATGGCTTTCACTTGTCCTAAAGTTTCTGGCAGTAACGCTAGCCATCCAAGTAAGGAATCACCACCACCCGAGCCACCATACTTCTTAGCTTCGTCGTTCATCTGGCGCTTAAGGTAGCTGACCGTTGGAATACGTTGCTTGCCCGGAAGTACGCTTCTAAAAATACGTTCACTCTCCGTTCGGTACGCTTCGGCTTGTGCTTCGTACTGCTGAACCTTTAAGACTTG
This sequence comes from Vibrio chagasii, assembly GCF_002954585.1. Lineage (GTDB taxonomy): Bacteria > Pseudomonadota > Gammaproteobacteria > Enterobacterales > Vibrionaceae > Vibrio > Vibrio chagasii_A. The sequence continues at coordinate 171,878 of NZ_MSCI01000003.1, read as the reverse complement.
CTGAGTGACGATCACCGCCACCAGCAAACAAGCTGCGATCGCTACTTTTTGCCATACACGCCAGTACTTACTGAATGAAGATTTGGTTTTAAAGGTGCCAGTCAGTAAGTTTACGCCACTTGTGATGGCTTGTTGGCTCAGTAAAGACATCACCAGTTCAGCAGGCTTAGCTTGCCACTCAATGCCACTTTGCTGTTGAATGTCATCACTTGGCAGTGCGGTGTAGCTAAAAATCGTTGGTGACTGCTCTTCATCATCCAAGGCAACCCAATCACTTTGTAAGAACATCGCTAGCCACGCCTCATTGATCGACACTGCTTGATAGTTGCTTTGACGCAATAACCAATGTTGGTCGATCTGCAGCGCACTGATGCCCTGATCTTCTAAAGGCAAGGCTAAGGTATCAGGCAATACTTTACGAAAGATAATGTTAGCTTCGCGGAAAGTATCCAGCGCCTGCTTCAGCCACTCGCGTTCCACACCACACACGGTGGCATGCGTTGCGTCTTTATCCAAAATAGTCAGATGTAAATCTTCGATATCTTGCGCAACTTCGTCTTCTAATAAAAACGGCAGCATAGAATCGAACTGGCGAGCAGCACCCTTCGGGATCTCAACACGCTTAATTAAGCACTCATTTCCCGGCAATAAAGCGATACAACTGCGTTTTTCAGCGTAAGGGGTTAACTCATCCAGCTGCTCCCAGCTAGACAGTTCGCCACTTGCTATCACTTCTTGTTGGCTTGTCGACCAAACTAACCACTGCACTGGGCTCTGTGGTTCGCTACTCAGTCGAACGGTCAGAAACTCGCTCACTGATTCCTCCAAAACGACGGCGTACCACCGTCACTGTTTCTCGATTACTACTATAGAAAAGCGTTCGTATACGTACACGAGATTGCTCAACTAAAACCTCTGCATCTAGCTCAAAATAGGCACTATCTACAGTTAAATATGCTTTTGCTTTTTTGCTGACGTCAGCACTGACCGCGGTAATGGCGCCCTCGGCCATAAAATCATCCACAGTGTCCCAGCCATCAAACGGGCGCTTATCAATCAGTTGTTTCGCATCCGACTCACTCAAGCCTGGTGCAAACATCGCTTCCAATAATGGCGCTTGTTGCTCCGTCAAGGTATTCACATTCAGTCGAAAATCATCGGTCGGTAAGGCACACACAAAAGGGCGAACTTTATTCATGACCTCACCAGTCACCTGATACACCGCTCTAAGCTCAGACTCATCCGCCATTAAACCATTTGGCGTAACATAAGGTGGCTTCATCGCCTCATAGGTGCTGTCCTCGACGCCTGCTGAAGAAGTGGCTCGAGTATCGCTATCGACAAACTCCCAGCTTGAATGCGCGATAACCTCAGCCTGATAAGGCTCAACGTCTTGGTTTTCCAATAAGGTTTGCCAAACCGTCACTAAATAAGGTGTCTGGTTGCTGGAAGTGGTTGCCACTCCCGCTAATGCATTGAGATTAAAACAAGATTGCGCGTCAATAATACGCCCTTTAACTTGCCCATAATCTAATGGATATACCTGCTCTTCCAATGCCCACGGCTGACTTAGGTTGACCGTATCACTGTCTTTGTAGCTTTGCCTAATACCATCTTGTACGAGCGCTTCAACGCCAATGCTATACCAATAAGCTTGCTGGTAATTCAGCTGGTTACCAACCCGTTTGAATTGAGTAAACAAGCGTTCCGACATGCTGCCTGCAATGGTTGCCATTATCGCCAGTAACATCAGGATAATGATCAGTGCGACACCACGTTGCTTACGACCTGGCGCTCGTCTTGTTAATACAAGCTGATTAGTTCGACGCATCACCGTCCCCCTCGCTACTATCTGAGGAGTCACTGCTTGAAGAGTCACTGTTTGAATCACCACCAACCTGATCTAGAGTGCCACTTGGTGTCAGATAAATTCGCTCTATCTCACCATAATCTTTTAACGTCAGCTTAAGTCTCACCGCCTTTGGTAACGACTTATCGCCTTGCCACTCTTTACCCCAACGCTTTCCGTCGTAGAACTCAAACTCCAAGGCCTCAACCTCATCAAGCAAAGGGGTGATGACCGCTTCCTGCCCAGCTGGTGTATCAGGGTAGCGCCACCACACACGTTCAAGCGTCTCTTCTTTAAGACGGTAGCCCACTTTCGTCACTTCACCACGAGGAAACTGCTGCTGTGGGTTATGCCAACCAAGACGAGTAAATACGACACCAATGCTATCGGAGTCCAATAAATACTCTTTCACTATAACCAGCTTAGATGATGCTTCTTCACCATCAGTACGAAATTGTCGCACTGCCATCTGGCGAAAATCATTATCTAAGATAACTAAACTGCGCTGTAGTTGGTTCAAACGAGCACTGCGCTCTGTTGAAAGCTCGTTGCTTCGCTGCACTTGATTCACTACTTGATAGGCCGCCATACTCAGCGTGGCAAAAATAGCAATCGAAACGAGCACCTCAATTAAAGTAAAGCCTCTCCCTTTTGAAGATAGACCTTGCTTGCGAGGCATGCTGTTGTTTACTGTCATGCTTTTAACTAACCGCATTCTCTTAGTTGACCACACGCTTTTAGTTGACCACATAGCTGCGCACCGTAACGACTGGAGAAGCCTGTTTGCTGGTTGCCACACTCACATCAAACGCTTTTAGCATATTATCGGCCGTATCGATTGGGGTAACTTTCCAAAACCACTCTCGGCCTGCTAGCTCTTGTGTACCTTGTGTCTTTTTCAGCTTCTCCGGGTGTAACATCACCAAAGCCATTTGATTATCAACGACCATAGCCGCGAAGGTTTTTTCTTCTAAATAACTCAATGTATTGATGTGCTGAGTTACGGCGCGAATCACACTGATCGCAGCAGTAGCAAAGATCGCAAGCGCAACCAACACCTCAAGCAGCGTCATACCACGAGAGCGATAAGGAGAACGGTTATTCCTCTTCATCTTCTTCTCCTGGTTCTAACAATCGAATCACACCATTATCTGATACTTTAATGCGCCAACCATCTTGTATGGTATCGCCAGTATTGGGATAGAAAGAGAGTGTAAATGGTGTCACTTCAGCACTCGACAAGATAAAAACCTGTGGTGGCTTAGGCTTCTTTTCTTCTTCAAGATCAGCAAACATATCTTCATCAAATAAGCTTCCTGGGTTGAATAACCGATCATCGTCGGCCCATGCGCCACCGCCTAAACTGAGTGATAATGCGAGATCTTCTGGTAATTCTGTTGAAGAGGGTATTTTTTCGAATTCGACTTCCTGCCAGCCTTCAGACTTAAGCGTCATCAGAACATAGGTCGATTTCTTTTCATCGATGCGAATACCAAAATCCAGACCACTCAAAATCGCTTCTTCGCTGAGTAGTTGAATTCGTTGATAGAAACTTTGAGCGTATTTTTTGGCGACGTCTTTACTATTGGTAGGAATGGTCGCAATCACAGCGACCGCCGTAACTGATAGTAATACCAACACCAAAAGAATCTCAATCAAGGTGAAACCTGGCTGTTTGTGCGTAGTTTTCACCTTGCAGACTCCATATGTTTACGTCCGACCATCAAATAACGGCATCAAGCGACAATAAGCCTAGGCTTACTGAAAATCTTGCATGTTCCAGTTACCGATATCCGCAGCAATACCTTCACCGCCTTCTTGACCATCTGCGCCAAGAGTAAAGATGTCGATAGTGCCGTTATCACCAGGGCTTAGGTATTGGTACTCGTTGCCCCATGGGTCGTTAGGTAGGCGCTTGATGTAACCACCATCGCGGTAGTTACGAGGCTCTGGGCTGCTTGGCTTAGAAACCAGTGCATCCAAACCTTGATCCGTTGTTGGGTAAACGCTGTTATCCAGTTTGTACATATCTAGCGCATTCTCTAGCGCCACGATATCTGTGATGGCTTTCTGTTGATCAGCCTTCTCTTTGTTACCCAATAGGTTAGGTACAACAAAGCTCGCCAACACACCAAGGATAACCACAACCACCATCACCTCTAGTAGGGTAAAGCCTGATTGTTTCTTCATTTTATTTTTCATTATTTTCTCCAAATTACAGACAACGAGTTGAGGGGGAATGTTGTCCTTCTTCTCGATAATCCAAAAACGTTCTATGAACAGTATTAGCCGCTCATTAAGTTGTTCATTTCAAGCATTGGCATCAGAGTCGCCATCACAATAAACAGTACCAAACCTGCCATCAGAGCGATAAGTGCCGGGGTAAAAATGCCTAACGCAATATTTACCGTCGACTCAAAGCTTTGGTCTTGGTTATCGGCTGCACGAGTCAGCATTTGCTCTAATTGACCACTCTGCTCACCACTGGCAATCATATGCAGCATCATCGGCGGGAAGAGCTTAGTGTGATCAAGCGCTTTACGCAGGCTTGCCCCCTCTCTCACGCTATCTGATGCTTGTAACACTTGTTGTTTCACATGGTGGTTCGACATCACGTCAACCGCAACCTTCATCCCCTCAAGGATTGGAATCGCACTTGATGTACAGATTGAAAGTGTACGGGCAAAACGAGAAGTATTGATGCCTTTCGCTATCTTGCCGATCAGCGGGATACTCAACAATTTTCGATCCCAACTTAGACGAACACTCGGTCTTTTGAGCGCAGTCTTAATCAACACAATCACACCAATGATCAGCAACAGTAATTGGATACCCCAATCCTGGATAAATTCACTCGATGCCAATAAAAATTGAGTTGATTGAGGAAGCTCTTGTCCCATCTGAATAATAGGTTCAACAATCTTAGGTACTACCGTTGCTAATAGGAACGAAACGATGGTCACCGCAAACACCACCAGCACAACAGGGTAGATCATCGCTTGCAGCAGCTTAGAGCGCATCTTCTGGCGGTTTTCAGCATAATCGGCTAATCGTTCTAGTACCGCATCCAAGTGCCCAGATTTCTCACCAGCCGCGACCATGGCTCTAAACAGCTCATCAAAGATATGTGGGTAATCAGCCAAGCTATCAGCCAGCGAGTAACCTTCCGTCACTTTAGAGCGAACCGCCAGTAACATAGTTCGAATACGAGGCTTTTCCGATTGCTCCGCTACGGCCTTCAAACACTCCTCTAACGGCATGCCAGATTGTACTAGAGTGGAAATTTGGCGAGTAATCAAAGCAAGGTCTGGTGTACTGATGCCACGCTTAAAGCTGGTCGATGGCGCTGAGCCTTTCGCTGTTTTCGCTTTAGCTTCGGTCATCTCAACCGGCATTAAGCCTTGCTCTTTTAAGCGCTGGCGAGCCTGACGAGCGTTATCCGCTTCAATCGAGCCCTTTTTGCTTTTGCCTTTGGCATCCAGTGCTTTGTATTCAAATGCCGCCATACTAGACTTCCTTGGTCACACGCATCACTTCTTCTAGTGAAGTGATACCTTGACGAACCTTAGCTAGGCCATCATCGCGAATACTTGGGGTTGTGCTACGAACCGATTTTTCGATCGCTTGCTCACCGGCTTCACTGTGAATTAACTCTTGTACCGACTCATCAACCATGAGCAACTCATGAATACCAGTTCGGCCACGATAACCCTTATGATTACACGCCTCACAACCTTTCGCATGATACAGCGTTAGGCTATCTTTCTTCTTCAAATCAAATAGCTTTTTGGTCTCTTTGTCCGCTTCGTACGGTTCTTTACAGTCGTTACACAAAGTACGAACTAAGCGCTGCGCCAACACACCAAGCAGTGAAGAGGAAATAAGAAATGGTTCGATACCCATATCACGTAGACGCGTAATGGCACCTACTGCTGTATTGGTATGGAGGGTCGACATCACTAAGTGACCCGTCAAAGAGGCTTGAACCGCAATCTCAGCAGTCTCTAAGTCACGAATCTCACCAATCATTACCACATCCGGGTCTTGACGAAGAATCGCACGTAAACCGCGAGCAAAGGTCATATCCACCTTAGGGTTTACTTGTGTTTGGCCGATACCATCGATATCGAATTCGATTGGGTCTTCAACGGTAAGAATGTTACGTTCGTTGCTGTTTAGCTCTTGCAGGCCTGCATACAAGGTTGTGGATTTACCCGAACCTGTAGGACCCGTAACCAAGATAATGCCGTGTGGACGCTGAATCAGTTTACGGAAGTTCTCGTGGTTCTCTTCAGTCATACCTAAACTGTGCAGGTCTAGGCGAGTCGCGTTTTTATCCAAAAGACGCATTACCACACGCTCACCATGCGATGAAGGCATGGTTGATACACGAACGTCGACGGCTCGACCACCAATACGCAGTGAAATACGACCATCTTGTGGCACGCGCTTTTCCGCAATGTCTAACTTCGCCATAACCTTTACACGCGACACGAGCAGCGGCGCAAGTTTACGGCTTGGCGCGAGAACATCACGCAACACACCATCAATACGGAAACGAATCGAAAGCGACTTCTCAAAGGTTTCGATATGGATATCCGAAGCACCTTCTTTGATCGCCTCACCCAACATCGCATTAATCAGCTTAATGATTGGCGCATCGTCTTCAGACTCAAGTAAGTCCTCATCTTGTGGCAGCTCTTCTGCCAATGAGAAGAAGTCATCACTGTCGGCGCCAATATCTTCCATCAATTGGCGCGCTTCTGAAGAGTCGCGCTGGTACGCGTCGGTCAGTTTTTTATCAAACTCGTCTGCAGTGATCGCTTGTGGCGTGAAACCATTTTTCACAACACGACTCACCTCGATGATCGCCGCCGATTTCAGTGGCTCAACATAATAAAGTATCGGTGCGCGCTCTGGATGCTGAGACTCCAACACCATCTTGTAGCGATTCGCAAAGCTAAACGGCAAGCGCTGATAAGTACGTGCCGCCCCTATCAACTCAGCCATTATTCTTGTTCCATTTGATCGATGAAGGCTTGGATCTCAGCCGGATGATTCCTCTCTGAACCGAATTTAGGCAACACTGGGATGTTGTCGTTATCCATCAATTTCAGGCCTTGCTCTGACTTATACAGCTGTTCAGCACGGATGAAGTTGTATTTACGCTGAGTGATACCATCGGCTGTCATACCATCACGAATGATGGTTGGCTTGATGAATACCATTAGATTCTTTTTCTCAACCTGAGTACTGGTTGATTTGAATAGATGACCGAGCACCGGGATGTCGCCCAATAGTGGCACCTTAGACTCACTCTCTAATGCACGCTCGTCAATCAGACCACCAAGTACCAACATTTGACCGTCTTGAACAATCACTGAAGTATTTAGCTGACGCTTAGCAAAACGGACATCAACCGCACCGTTGGCACCTAATACGTTCGATACTTCTTGTTCAATATTCAACTGAACGGAATCGCCTTCGTTGATTTGAGGCACCACTTTAAGCTTAATACCCACTTCTTTACGTTCAACCGTTTGGAATGGGTTATCGTTGTTTGAACCAGCTGAAGAGCCAGTGAGAACCGGTACTTCTTCACCAACGATAAACGACGCTTCACCGTTGTCCATCACGGTAATGCTTGGAGAAGATAGGATATTTGAGTTTGAATCAGTCGCAACTGCACTGATCAAGGCTGTCCAGTCGCCCATCACCACACTCATTGCGGCACCGTTTACGCTAGACAATGCAGAGGCTAATGTCGAATAATCCCCTTTTTCTGTTGTGGTTTCATTTCGCAAGAAGTTATTGTCTGAGTCGTAAACCGCTTTCGTGGTTGTCGAGTCTTTTGCTTCTTCTATACCAACCATAACCTGACCGATCGATGCGCCAGTGTTACTGTATTGAATCATGGCACCCGTTTCTAGGTTACCCCACTGCACGCCAAGGTTAACGCCGTCACCCTCTGCCATTTCAACAATCAAGGCTTCAATCAATACTTGAGCACGACGAATATCCAGCTGAGCAATCACATCTTGTAGCGCGTTCATGATATCTGGCTGTGCGGTAATCACTAACGAGTTCGTATCGCTGTGCGCTGAAATCACGACTTTATCGCGTTGAGATGAGCTGCCTTTAGTTGAAGTTTGCTTCTCTGATTGCAGGTTGTCCGACACGCCTTTCAGTACATCGACTAAGTCTTCTGCTTTTGCATATTTAAGGTAGATAACTTGGTTATTACCCTTAGTTGCCATCTCGACATCAAGTTGCTCAATCAGCTTTCTTAAACGGCTACGCACCTTAGGGTCACCAGAGATAAGAATTGCATTGGTACGCTCGTCGGCCACCAGCTTAGGTTGTAGGAATGCTGGTGTGTTCTTCGCGTCGGTGGTTTTGTTCAACGCATCAACAATACGCACCATTTCCGCGGCTGAAGCGTTTTTCAGCTCTACTACTTCAATCTCTTTATCACCGGCTTGGTCAACACGCTTGATGATTTCAGCTAAGCGATTTACGACCGCAGCACGGCCAGTAATTAGGATGATGTTCGCTGGGTCGTAGTGAACAACGTTACCCGCACCCGCATTGTCATTCAGCTGACGTAGCAATGGCGAAAGCTCACGAACCGAAACATTACGAACCGTCACAACGCGAGTGACCACACTGTCGCCTTTAATATTTTCACGATCGCCAACCACAGGAATCGCAGAAGTCTTAGAATCCTTAGCCTTGATGATCTTCAGAACACCCGAGTCCATTTCGACGACGGCATAGCCGTAAACCTCTAAGACGTTTAGGAAGAAGCTGTAATATTGTTCTTCATTGAGCACGTCATAGCTGCGCACATCAATTTTTCCGCGTACCGATGGGTCAACGATGATCGTTTTCTCAAGGTTACGGCCAACAATATTAATAAACTCTTGAATGTCAGTGCCTTTAAAGCTGGCACTAAAATCATTAGCGATGGCTGCGGGTGTGCAGATTAAGCTTCCTGCCAGTAACCATGCACTTTTCTTAAACCAATGCTTCACGTACTTCTCCTACACTTTCGTCTTTTATTAGACGCAAAGTTTTAAAATTCAATAAATACTTCATGTTGTTGCCCATCTCTCTCGACGACCAGATTTAATTCTGTCAGTTCTGAGATTGAACGGAATATGTTGCCCATAGCGGCTGGGTCTGTCAGGTCTTGACCATTTAACTGAGTCGCAATATCTCCGTTTTGGAGCCCAACAGAGTTAAAAAGTTCTGAATCTTTGCCAGGGCTCACACGATAACCAATCACACTGTCATCGCGCTTCACCTGAGATAAACGAACATATTGGAAGATTTGCTGTGGATCTTTCATTATCTTCGCTTTAATTTCATCGAGCTTCTCTTCTGCAGAAGCTGGATTGTTACCACGCACTGAAGAAGAAGCGCGGCGTGGTGCAGGTTCAGATACTGCCAGACGCTTATACTCAATACCTTCTAGCATCAGGGTTTCATCACGACCTGAGTTATCAATGATCACGCGATCAATTAATACGGCTTTGAGTTTGGCTCTGGTGCCTTCTATCTGTTCATTAATCCCGTAGGTCGCTTGCGTACCACGGTTGGCAATCACGGCTAAGCTCAATTCCGGATTAGAACTGGCAACCGCACCGACTAACACTAAGTTAAGACGAGTCTTAGGCGCATCCTGAATCACCTGTTGTTCAACCACTGCAGGCTTGCTTGGGTTGTAAGCGCCAAACATGTTGCTCTTTTGCAAAGAAGAGATATCTAAGGTTGATTGAGGGGGCGTAGACGATGAGGCTGTTGCTTTCCAAGGCACGACGGTTTGCTCGGCCGGTTCAATAAACCAGACAAGCTGCCCTAAAATCCATGCAGAGGCTGCAATAAGCACACAACAAATAGCGAGGCTCAGTTTCTGCTGAAGCACAAATCCATTATCTAATAAGCGGCTCAGCAGCGGGGAATTCCCCATACGACTTTTGAGCTCTAAAAAGTTCACTTTAACTGACCCATCCATAACTAAGAAAACTGTAACTTACTAAACTTTCAGCTTTTTATGCTTAAATCCTGTCCATGCTTTCTTGAAAGCATAAGATCTTAAACTATATCATAGAGAATCTATAAATCTTCATTACCTAAGCTATTTTGTAATCTTCCTTGAAAAAAAAGCACGTTGCCTCCACATAACCTTCTAACAAATGCGATAAGCATCATCAAATAAAACAAGTCGCATAGTGTTGATACTGTTCAACGCTACTCACTTCTCAAAAAAAGGCACAGCCCTATATGAAAACTTCTAATGAAGCTGTCAGACTCGATAAATGGTTGTGGGCAGCGCGCTTTTACAAAACTCGCTCTATTGCTCGCAATATGGTCGATGGTGGCAAAGTCCACTATAATGGTCAGCGCAGCAAGCCAAGTAAGATTGTCGAACTTGGTGCAGTTATTACACTGCGCCAAGGTAATGAAGAAAAGACGGTAACGATCGAGAAAATTTCAGCCCATCGTGGCGGAGCGCCGATCGCTCAAACCCTCTATGAAGAAACCACCGAAAGCTTGGCGAAACGAGAAGAGTTTGCGAAACAACGCAAGCTACACGCACATAACCCAGCTCCAGAGCGTCGCCCTGATAAAAAGCAACGTCGTGACATCATCAAGTTCAAGCATCAATAAGCTAGAAGGAATAGCCAAATGGCAAACAATGTTTTAAATCGCTACCTATTTGAAGACCTATCAGTACGTGGTGAATTGGTACAAATGGATGAAGCGTACCAACAGATTATTTCTAGCAAGGAATACCCAGCTCCAGTACAAAAGCTGCTGGGTGAGCTATTGGTTTCAACCACGCTACTGACTGCGACCCTAAAATTTGAAGGCTCTATCACTATGCAGCTGCAAGGTGATGGCCCAGTATCTCTAGCAGTTATCAATGGCGACCATAACCAAAAGATCCGTGGTGTTGCTCGTTTTGAAGGTGATATTGCCGACGACGCTGGCCTACACGACCTAATGGGCAAAGGCCACCTAGTGATCACTATCGATCCTAAGAAAGGCGAACGCTACCAAGGTATCGTTGGTCTTGAAGGCGATACTCTAGCTCAAGTACTTGAAGGTTACTTCGCGAACTCTGAGCAGCTTAAGACTCGTCTATGGCTACGTACTGGTGAGCACGAAGGCAAAGCACACGCTGCTGGCATGTTGCTACAAGTTATGCCTGACGGCACTGGCACTCCAAATGACTTCGAGCACCTAGAGCAGCTAACAGACACAGTGAAAAACGAAGAGCTATTCTCTCTAGAAGCAAACGAACTGCTTTACCGTTTGTACAACCAAGAGAAAGTACAACTTTTCACACCACAGCCAGTTGAATTTTTCTGTGGTTGTTCTCGTGAACGCAGCGCAGCAGCGATCATTACCGTTGCTAAAGAAGAGATTTACGACATCCTAAGTACTGAAGGTAGCGTTGCTCTTCACTGTGATTACTGTGGTACGAACTACTCGTTCGACAAGAACGACGTTGATGCACTGTATGCAGAAGCAGCAGATAAAGGCAGCAATACGGTTCATTAATTTACGTCGTGCCAAAAACACGTAATTTACCCCAAAAAGGTCAGCACTAAGCTGGCCTTTTTTGTGATCAAAATAGCGCAAACTTCGTAACATCTCGTAATAAAATCACCGCTTAATTTTAATCAATTAATAATGTTCCCGCCCCTAGCGCAAAGGTTTGCGTACAGGATAGACTAGTTAGGCCAATATGTGACGAGACACTTAAAACCCCATGGTTAATATGGATATTTTTTGAGCTGTATCCCTGTTTCCCCCGAGTCTCGTTGCTAGCATGGTGAGCAGATAACAATAAAAAATTAATACAAAATCCCTACAAAATATCCTACAAGGAGCACCTATGACCGTTATGGAACATACTAAGGCTGCACAAATTGATCTAACTAAGCACGGACTTACTGGCGTTACCGAAGTTCTTCGCAATCCTAGCTATGAGCAGTTATTCGTTGAAGAAACACTGCCAGGTTTGGAAGGCTACGAAAAAGGCGTAGTAACGGAGCTAGGTGCTGTTGCTGTTGACACTGGTATCTTTACTGGCCGCTCACCGAAAGATAAGTACATTGTTAAAGATGACACGACCCGCGATACCATGTGGTGGTCAGATCAAGGCAAAAACGATAACAAACCGATCACAACTGAAGTATGGAATGAGCTAAAAGAGCTTGTAACAACTCAGCTATCTGGCAAGCGCCTGTTTGTCATTGACGGTTACTGTGGTGCTAACCCAGATACGCGCTTGAGTGTACGAATTATCACTGAAGTAGCGTGGCAAGCGCACTTCGTTAAGAACATGTTCATTCGTCCAACTGACGAAGAGCTAGCAACGTTCGAACCTGATTTCGTGGTAATGAACGGTGCTAAAACAACCAACCCTAACTGGGAAAAACAGGGCCTAAACTCTGAGAACTTCGTAGCATTCAACCTAACAGAGCGTGTTCAAATCATCGGTGGTACTTGGTACGGCGGTGAGATGAAGAAAGGCATGTTCGCAATGATGAACTACCTACTTCCTCTGCAAGGTATCGCTTCAATGCACTGTAGTGCAAACGTCGGCGAGAAAGGCGATGTAGCGGTATTCTTCGGCCTATCGGGCACAGGTAAAACAACGCTATCAACAGACCCTAAACGTGAGCTAATCGGTGATGATGAGCACGGCTGGGATGATGACGGTATCTTCAACTTTGAAGGCGGTTGTTACGCGAAGACGATCCGTCTATCTAAAGAAGCAGAACCAGAAATCTACAATGCAATCCGTCGTGATGCACTGCTAGAAAACGTAACGGTTCGTGGCGATGGTTCTATCGATTTTGATGACGGTTCTAAAACAGAAAACACTCGTGTTTCTTACCCAATTCACCACATCGACAACATCGTTAAGCCAGTATCAAAAGCAGGTCACGCTCAAAAAGTTATCTTCCTGACTGCTGATGCATTTGGTGTACTACCACCAGTTTCTAAACTGACTCCAGAGCAAACGAAGTACCACTTCCTATCTGGTTTCACAGCGAAACTAGCAGGTACAGAGCGCGGTATCACAGAGCCGACTCCAACCTTCTCCGCAGCATTTGGCGCGGCGTTCCTAACGCTTCACCCAACTCAGTACGCTGAAGTACTTGTGAAACGCATGGAAGCAGCAGGCGCTGAAGCTTACCTAGTAAACACAGGTTGGAACGGTACTGGCAAACGTATCTCTATCCAAGATACGCGTGGCATCATCGACGCTATCCTAGATGGTTCTATCGACCAGGCTGAAACTAAGGTTATCCCTATGTTCAACCTAGAAGTACCTCTAGCGCTGCACGATGTTGACCCAGCGATCCTAGACCCACGCGACACGTACACAGACCCACTACAATGGGAAAGCAAAGCGAAAGATCTAGCAGAGCGCTTCATCAACAACTTTGATAAGTACACTGACAACGCTGAAGGTAAGTCACTGGTTGCGGCTGGTCCACAACTAGACTAATCCAAGCATCTGCTCGGGCTAAGCCAAAAGCGAACGCCCATTTAAAACGATATTTTTGTAGCAAGCCCCTCTTTTGAGGGGCTTTTTTGTTGATGCTTGCCCCTTTTTGTTCCACTCTGTTTTAAGACTATTGAAATGTAAGGCTTTCAGGGAATGAAAAAGGTATTCATGGTGTTCGGCATTGTGTTGGCTATCGCCGTTGCGGTTATCGCAGCGTTGCTATTAAGCCTAAAGACTCAATACCGTGCGGATGTTGCTAACTTTTTTATCGAGCACACGGTTGATCAACCGGTGGTCATTGAAGATGTCGAGTATCAAGCGCCTTATCACATCACCCTCATGGGAATCACCTATACCCAACCAGAAAAGCAAACACCTCTGTATATCGATAAGGTCGATCTCTGGTTCAGCCCTGACTCTCTCATTGAAGCCAAACTCGTTTTAGACTCTGTATTAATCAGTGGTATCCAGTTGGAAGCGAGCGATCTAGAAACGCTCTCACCACTGTTAACCGAGCAAAACCTCAAGCTCCGCCAGTTGGCGATCAATAGTCTGGATTTTTCGACCAGCAGCTTTAATGTTCGAGGCATCGATCTACAGATCGCCGAGCCAATCTTTAACAACAATCAAACGCTGCTACCGTATGGCAAAACCCAACTTTCCGCTTCGCAGCTCTATTGGCAAGGTGAAGCCTTCGATAATCTTCTGATCGACCTTGACCTTAAACCGAGCGACAGCACCCTTTATGGCGCTTCGTTTGAATGGCGCGGTGCCAAAATTTCAGGACAAGCAGAACAGTATAAGCATGATTGGTCACTAGTGAATGTCACTGTAGATGGCTTACGCCTCAACCAGCAGCAAAGTCAGAGCCTATTAAGCAAAGAATGGGACGTAGCGGGTACTCGTATCAACCATATCAACAGCTTAGACATTTTACGCAGTGACATCGAATGGCCAAGCGGGCACCTTGCGGCCTTTGATGCTTCACTAGAAAACATCAAATTGCCTTTCGAGCTTTGGCGACAACAGAAAGCGCTTTTCTCGCTGCAAGCCGAAGGGGTCACTGTTGATGATGACATATTCATCGAGCCAAATATCAAGCTACGCCTAGAGCCAAACCAAATAATTATTGAAGATTTCTATACTCAATTTTTGCAAGGCACCGTTCAGCTCAATGGTGAGGTCACCCCTAGCAGCATTAGATTGGCGCAGCTCGACCTACAGGGCATTAAATGGGTCACGGAAAACCAAAATAAAACCCAGCCAGTAGCGCGCCTCTCACCCTGGCTTAAAGAGCTTCAACAAGCCTCTATAGAGCGGTTGAATGTAGAACGCACCCAGCTCATCCAACTTGCACAAAAACCTTACTGGCAAGTCTCTGGGCTGCACATTGAAGGACATCAAGTTAAACTGCTGCAAGATAGGAAGCTAGGGTTGTGGCAAGGAAAACTGATGGCCAGTGCGAACGACGCTAGCTATCAAAGTATTCTCAGCGCTCAACCTGTGATTGAAATGAACAGTGACCAAGGAAAATGGACACTAACACGCCTGTTTGCTCCACTTAAGCAGGGTTATATCGAAGCTAATGCGACACTCGATTTTAATCAAATCAGCAAACCGTGGAGTATCGACATCTCAGCAGATGGCTTACCTATCTCGCCAATGCTGCAGCAATTCGACTTACCACTCGATGCCACAGGCTATGGTGAATTTGAGCTGCAAGCTTCTGGTCTATATGGCGATTCACTTATGCTGGGGTATTCAACCACTGGCCAACTGAAAGGCAGCGTTCGTCAAGGTGTGATGACCTTTAACGATACGCTTTCTGAAACCTCGACCGATAACGTGTTTGAAATCCCTGAGTTCAACGCGAGTTTTGACCGTGGTCGCTTCACACTTCAACCGATGCACATTATTGGTGCATCCGCTGCAGAGGAAGGTTCACAGAGCGTTCAAACGCTCAATGGCGAAGTTTCTGGAGAGCTAGACTTACTTAAAACTGAACAACACACTCTCTCAATTATGCTGTCCGACCCATGTAACCAAATCTCTGGCAAGCTTGATCAACCAGAGTACACAGCGATTAATGACTGCCAACAAAAAAGCGCCACTCCACAGGAGTAGCGCTTTCAATCCACAACTCAACCTATCCGAGCAAGCGTGAAATTATTCGCTCACCTTGCTATCACTCGACAGGATCTTCTTATAGTCAGGGATCAGCATGTAGGTGCCAGTAAACTCCACCGCTTCCACGTCACCGCTGTGGATGGTCACGTGAATAATGATACGAGCCTTTCTTCCTGATGCGAGGCGATCCAAGTCACCACTGATACCATCTAAAGAAGTAGAGGCGACAGGGTTTTGCTCCACGGGATGGCGGTAACGAATATTACTGTCTGCTAGAACGATGTCGCCCGTCAGACCGCGCTCTTTCATCAATAGCCATGTCATTCCCCAACCAGTCAGTGTTGCTAGCGTAAAAGCAGAGCCTGCAAACATGGTGTTGTGTGGGTTCAGATTCGGGTTTAGCTGAGCACTACACTCGAACTGATAACCTGTGTACTGGTTTATCTTGATACCCATCTTATCGCTGATAGGGATCTGGTGCTCCCAACGCTGCTGAAGCTCATTACACCACTCAGGCTTACGCAGAACATCAGCCATTGGATCAAGCGGCTTCACCATCTGTTGGTGACGAACAGGACCACGTTGGTCGTTAATCTCACCACGACGCTCGAAGCTATTCTTCTCATAGAATGAGATCGCATCTTCTCGCGCGTTACATACCAAGCGCTTAGCACCCTCTTGGCGAGCCAGCGACTCTAGTGCGACTAAAATCAGCGAGCCCATGCCTTTGCTACGGCGAGAGTTTTTTACCGCCATGTAGCGGATCTGACCTTCGAGATCTGGGGTGATATACAGACGACCAATCGCCATCGGACGACCTCGACCATCTACAATCATACGATGGTGACTCATGCCATCGTATTCGTCACGCTCAGAACCTACAGGCATTCGCCAAGGTTCACGCAACATCTGCCAACGAAAATGGTAATACTTGTTCAGTTGATTTTCGGTGGTTGGGGTTATGAGTTTAAACATGCTTATTCCTTTAAGCTTAAACCTGCAGCCAGAATGTTACTGGGCCATCATTAACCAGAGACACTTTCATGTCGGCTGCAAATCGGCCACGTTCCGTTGGCAATACTGATTCACATTGGTCAGAGAAATAATTGTAAAGACGCTCGGCATCTTCTGGATGAGCACCACGAGAAAAACCTGCTCGTGTACCTTTTTTGGTATCGGCTGGCAGTGTGAATTGAGAAACTACTAGCACCTTGCCATTCACCTGCTTCACGTTGAGGTTCATTTTATCGTCTTCATCTCCAAAGACACGATAAGTCGTCACTCGTTCCATCAAACGTTTCGCTTTGGCTTCGTCGTCACCTTTTTCTACGCCTAATAATACTAATAAGCCTTGTTCAATCTCACCAACTACTTCGCCATCAACACGGACGGCAGCTTCACTTACTCTCTGAATCAGTGCTATCACTGTTGTTTCCTTGCTCTGTGATTTTGTCGTTATCCGTGGAGTGTACCATTATTTTTTGCGTCCCACTCCACTCTTCCTTCTCACCAAGCGCAGCCGTCACCTCAGCACCCACTAGCACGATCAACCAACATAAATAAACCCAAACAAACAGAATCGGAATCGCCGCCAATGCACCATAGATCACCTGATATGAAGGGAACTGAGTGATGTAAGCAGCGAAGCCTTTCTTACTAAGTTCGAACAGTAATGCAGCCACCAAAGAGCCAGCGGCTGCATGAGAAAAGTGGATTTTCTTATTAGGTACCAATAGGTATAAACCAAAAAACGCAAAAAAAGAGAGAATCAGAGGGAGTTTGCGAATCAGAGTATTAAAGGCACCAGACACCACTTCGTTTTGTAGCAAGCTTAATGATGTCACATATGAGGTGGCTGCAATGCTAGCCCCAACCAAGATTGGCCCGAGAGTGAGCACCATCCAGTACATCGAGAACGACAGTACGGCACGTCGCTTCTCAGTGACACGCCAGATGTAATTTAGGTTCTTATCGATGTTAGAGATAAGCATTAGCGCAGCGATAAATAAGAACGCACCACCAACCGCCGTCATTTTTCCCGTGTTAGCGACAAACTCTAACAAGGCGCCATGCACCGCATCCCCTGATGCTGGAACAAAGTTAGTAATGATGAAGTTTTGAATCACGATACCCACATCCGCGAACACGGAAAATGATGACAAGATAGAGAGCAAAACCGTCAACATGGGTACGATTGAAAGTAAGGTAATGTACGCCAAATAGCCCGCATTCACATTGACTCGATCATGCGTCATACGCGCTAAAAGGTAGCGAAAATACTGGATACTAAGTATGCCGACCTTTGTTATCTTCAACTTGTATCTCCCTGGTAACTCGTTCATAGTTTTAATTAATAATCCGTTATACCAACCAAAGTGAGTAAGTGATTTACTACGGTTGATATTATTTAACTATAGGAAACAAGGATGCCTTATTTAATAGTTATAGTCCTCTCTATTTTTACTCTTACTGGATGCCAATCCGCTTATTACTCTGCAATGGAACAAGTGGGTTATCACAAACGTGACATCATGGTCGACAGAGTAGAAGATGCAAAAGAGTCGCAGCAGGATGCTCAGGAAGAGTTTACCAGCGCGCTTGAAGCACTCAGCAGCCTGACTAATTTCAGTGGCGGCGACCTAGAAGACATGTACAACAAGATAAACGATAAATACCAAGACAGCGAAAAAGCGGCGCAAAATGTGACTGACCGAATCGCTGCGATTGAAGATGTATCTGATGCACTGTTTGAAGAGTGGCAAACCGAGCTCGATCTCTACACCAGTAATTCCCTACGTCGTTCGAGTGAGCAGAAACTACGTGAAACTAAATCGTCTTACCAAACCATGCTGTCAGCTATGAAGCGTGCAGAGAAGAAGATGGATCCTGTGCTCAATACTCTGCGCGACAACACCCTTTATCTAAAACACAACCTCAATGCGAGTGCGGTTGGTTCACTGCAAGGTGAGTTTATGAGTCTAGAAAAAGACATCGCGTACGCGATCAAACAGATGAATGCAGCGATTGCTGAGTCGGATAAGTTCCTTGATCAACTCAATCAGAAGTAACGCCTAAAAAGACAAAACAAGATAAGCCCGTATGAATCCAATCATTATAACTGGCGGCCCTGGCGCCGGAAAAACCACTCTGATTAATGCATTGGCTGATGCGGGTTACCCCACCTTCGCAGAGTCCTCTCGTCAGTTAATAGAACAGCAAAGTCAGCTTGAAGACGGTATATTACCTTGGGTTGACCTTCCCGGCTTTGCTGAGCTTTGTCTAGGTGTGATGAGCAAGCAAAAAGACCAAGCAAATCAACATCCGATTGCCTTTCTCGATCGCGCTATTCCGGACATTTGTGGCTATTTGGCTCAGACAAATCTAGAGATAGATGCGACCTACCGAGAGGCAAGCCAAGGCTATCACTCTCAAGTGTTGTTCTGCCGCCCTGAGGCTTCGATCTATGTTCAAGATGAAGTACGCCCTTACCCATTCGAAGAAGCGTTAGAGATTCACCACGCGCTATTCAAAGTCTATCAAGAGCTTGGTTATGAAGTAGTTGAAGTGCCGTTTACGTCGGTAGATGAGCGAGCTCAGTTCGTTAAAAGTCACCTGGGAATCAAAAGCTAGATTCCAGACATCTCGTCTCTCAATTCTGGAATGACGACTCGATGATAGGAAATGGATAAAAAAGAACAGGCGACGAAGACACTCACCCTCTTAGTATCTGGCTATCCCCAGTCTAAACAAGCTTTTCGTATCTCGCTTATTCTCAACCTACCCAACAGACTCCCGTCATTCCCTACAGCGAGGCACGAGCGTGATAGGGAATCTCTTCCATGCCATAAAAAGATTCCTGATATCTCGTTCCTCGACTCTGGAATGACGACTCGATGACAGGAAATGGATAAAAGAGAACGGTTACCAAAGACACTCTCTCTCTTAGTATCTAGCTATCTCTAGTCTAAACACGCTCTTCGTATCCCGCATCTCGTTTACTCGGATCTAAACCAACCAAAAAACAAAAGCCCCGAGCAGCGTCGCTACTCGGGGCTTTTTTAACTCAATCAGTTAAATCTGATTATTTCGCTGCACGTGAAGCACGCTTACGATCCGATTCCGTTAGGAACTTCTTACGGATACGGATGCTTTCAGGTGTTACTTCTACTAGCTCGTCGTCATCGATGAATTCTAGAGCTTGCTCAAGAGTCATGATGATTGGCGGAGTAAGAACCTGTGCGTCATCAGTACCAGATGCACGAACGTTCGTTAGCTGCTTACCTTTCAGTACGTTAACTGTTAGGTCATTGTCACGGCTGTGGATACCAACAACCATGCCTTCGTACACTTCAACACCGTGACCGATGAACATGCGACCACGCTCTTGTAGGTTGAATAGTGCGTTAGTTAGCGCTTTACCCATACCGTTAGAGATTAGTACACCGTTAACACGCTGGCCGATTTCACCGCCTTTGTGTGGACCGTAGTGATCGAATGTATGGTAAAGAAGACCAGAACCTGAAGTTAGTGTCATGAACTCAGTTTGGAAACCGATTAGGCCACGAGATGGCATAACGAAGTCCATACGTACACGACCTTTACCGTCTGGAGACATGTCAGTCAGCTCACCTTTACGTAGGCCGATGTTCTCCATGATGCCGCCTTGGTGCTCTTCCATAACGTCGATAGTTACAGTCTCGAACGGTTCCATTAGCTGACCATCTTCTTCTTTGATGATTACTTCTGGACGAGATACTGCTAGCTCGAAGCCTTCACGACGCATGTTTTCGATCAAGATAGATAGGTGAAGTTCACCACGGCCTGATACGCGGAATTTGTCTGGATCGTCTGTTTGCTCAACACGTAGTGCAACGTTGTGTACCAGTTCTTTCTCTAGACGCTCTAGGATGTTACGTGAAGTTACGAACTTACCTTCTTTACCCGCGAATGGAGACGTGTTTACTTGGAACGTCATTGTTACTGTTGGCTCATCTACAGACAGTGCTGGAAGCGCTTCTACTGCGTTTTGCGCACAGATAGTGTCAGAGATTTTTAGCTCACCAAGACCAGTGATCGCGATGATGTCACCGGCGTTCGCTTGGTCAACTTCGTGACGCTCAAGACCTAGGTAGCCCATTACTGTGCCAACTTTGCCGTTACGAGTTTTGCCGTCTGCGCTTACGATAGTTACTTGCTGGTTTGGTTTAACAGAACCACGAGTTACACGAGCAACACCGATAACACCAACGTAAGAGCTGTAATCTAGCTGAGAAACTTGCATCTGTAGTGGACCGTCTAGGTCAACTTGTGGTGCTGCTACTTGTTCAACGATAGTTTGGAATAGTGGTTCCATGTCTTCGCCAGTTTCGCCTTCTTCTAGGCAAGCCCAACCGTTCAGTGCTGAAGCATACACGACTTTGAAGTCTAGCTGTTCATCAGAAGCACCTAGGTTGTCGAATAGGTCAAATACTTGGTCCATAACCCAATCAGGACGTGCGCCTGGGCGGTCAATCTTGTTGATTACAACGATTGGCTTAAGGCCGTGTGCGAATGCTTTTTGCGTTACGAAACGAGTTTGAGGCATTGGGCCATCTACTGCGTCAACGATCAGTAGCACAGAGTCAACCATAGACATGATACGCTCTACTTCACCACCGAAGTCTGCGTGCCCCGGAGTATCTACGATGTTGATGCGGTGATCGTTCCAATCGATTGCTGTGTTCTTAGCAAGGATAGTAATGCCACGCTCTTTCTCGATGTCATTCGAGTCCATTACGCGCTCTTCAGTCTCACCACGAGATTCTAGTGTGCCTGATTGTTGTAGCAGTTTATCAACCAGCGTTGTTTTACCGTGGTCAACGTGCGCGATAATCGCGATATTTCTTAACTTATCAATCTGTGGAGTAGACATGGATTCTCGATTCACTCATAAAAGTAGCCGCACATCACCTCTACAATCAGGGTAAGTGCCACTAGCTTGATTAAAAAAACGGTCAATAATATACCAGATTCTAGCAAAAACCCCAGAAATATGTGATCTGAACCAAAGCCTTTTTATCAGTTAGCGATTCACATTGGCTTAACTTTGATTCAGTACAGTGTTGACTAGCAAAATCTGTAGGATTCTAAAAAGTCTCGTACGCGAGTAACTCGCCAAAACTCCGGCTAAATGACAAAAGTGGATTGACAATGTCTGCAATTCAATGCTGAATGGTATTCGCTTTTGTCTCATATTGGTGCATCGACAAATAAACGCACCAATTCAGTGCAACCAAGGATCATTTTGGTGCAAAACTAGAGGTAGGCGAAACAGCAAAACAAGTAAAACATTGAAATTAATGGAATAATTTTTTTGGCACGCTTTTGGCAATAGGTAAATCAGCATCGATTAATGCACTTGTTAGACATTAATCAATGCTAGTTTCAACCGAATCGAGCTAATACCAAATTAATAACACTGGAGGTTATCCAAGATGTCAGTAGAAAACGTACTATCGCTGATCCAAGAGAACGAAGTTAAATTTGTAGACCTACGCTTTACAGATACTAAAGGTAAAGAGCAGCATATCTCTATTCCTTCTCACCAAGTTGACGCAGACTTCTTCGAAGAAGGTAAAATGTTCGACGGCTCTTCAGTAGCCGGTTGGAAAGGCATCAACGAATCTGACATGGTAATGATGCCAGACGCATCATCTGCTGTTCTAGACCCATTCACAGAAGACGCAACGCTAAACATCCGTTGTGACATTCTAGAGCCTGCAACTATGCAAGGCTACGACCGCGACCCACGCTCAATCGCAAAACGCTCTGAAGAGTACATGCGCTCTACAGGTATCGCAGACACAGTTCTAATCGGTCCTGAGCCAGAGTTCTTCCTATTTGACGACGTTAAATTTGCAACTGACATGTCAGGTTCTTTCTTCAAGATCGACGACATCGAAGCAGCATGGAACACAGGTTCTGACGTAGAAGGCGGTAACAAAGGTCACCGTCCAGGCGTTAAAGGCGGTTACTTCCCAGTAGCTCCAGTTGATTCATCTCAAGACATCCGTTCAGCAATGTGTCTAGTAATGGAAGAGATGGGCCTAGTTGTAGAAGCGCACCACCACGAAGTAGCAACTGCGGGTCAAAACGAAATCGCAACTCGCTTCAACACGCTAACAACGAAAGCTGACGAAACTCAAATCTACAAGTACGTTGTACACAACGTTGCTCACGCATTTGGTAAAACAGCGACATTCATGCCTAAGCCACTAGTTGGTGATAACGGTTCTGGTATGCACGTTCACCAATCTCTAGCAAAAGACGGCGTTAACCTGTTTGCTGGTGATAAGTACGGCGGCCTATCTGAAATGGCACTTTACTACATCGGTGGTGTTATCAAGCACGCTCGCGCTATCAACGCATTTGCTAACCCATCAACTAACTCGTACAAGCGTCTTGTACCAGGCTTCGAAGCTCCAGTTATGCTTGCTTACTCTGCACGTAACCGTTCTGCTTCTATCCGTATCCCTGTGGTACCAAGCCCTAAAGCACGTCGTATCGAGCTACGTTTTGGTGACCCAGCAGCGAACCCATACCTATGCTACTCAGCAATGCTAATGGCTGGTCTTGACGGTATTAAGAACAAGATCCACCCAGGCGAAGCTATGGATAAAGATCTATACGACCTACCAGCTGAAGAAGCGGCAGAAATCCCAACAGTGGCTTACTCACTAAAAGAAGCTCTAGAGTGTCTGGACGCTGACCGTGAGTTCCTAACAGCTGGCGGTGTATTCTCTGACGACTTCATCGACTCTTACATCGACCTTAAGTCTCAAGATGTAGAGAAAGTAAACATGACAACTCACCCACTTGAGTTCGAACTGTACTACTCTGTTTAATCTCTGGTAGATAAGCTTTCTTACTGCAATCATGTAAGAATCGCTGATTAAATATTAGGCTCGCCTCGCAGGCGGGCCTTTTTTATATTCTCTCAACCTCTCCTTCTTCGTAACATGCCTTAGATAATAGACAAAAGCCCCCAGAAGCAGTCGGACTAAATACAATAAAATCAATAACAAACCAACGCCAAACGTGAAATAACCTAACGGTGAAAAGAGGCCAACCATATGAAAAAAATACTGTTCCTGATCGGGTTAACAGTCGTATTCTCATGCTCTGCTCAAACGGTTTATACCTGGGTAGATGAAGATGGCGTACTTCATTTTAGTGATACACCGACAGGCGAAGGCGCTAAGTCTCTTGAGCTTCCGGATGTTCAAGCTTCAGCACCCGCACCTAAATTCGAGCCATCGAAACCCGTTGACGACCAAGCCTCTTCAACCCTTCCAAGCCAAGAGCTACCAAAAACACAACAGACCGAGCGAGAAGTCCCAGCTCCGTTAGCCCTTACTATGCTCACTCCCATTCACGACCAAACTATCCGCAGTAATCGTGGCTTCATCTCTATTCAAATCGAACTCAACCGTAAACTAGGCATTGGTGAACAGCTGCAATTGATGCTCGATGGGCGACGTTATGGCGCACCACAAACCCAGCCTAACTGGCAATTGAAAGATATCGATCGCGGCACTCACACCATTGCAATTCAAGCACATAGAAGCGGCAAGCTTATTGCATCTACTAGTCCAGTCACCGTGTATTTACATCGAGCGACGATCAAGTAGGCCAATGGGTTAAAAGAGACTGAATAACATCAATTTTTGCCTGTTCTCAGCAGCTTTTCGCGACTTTTATGAATTATCTTTAGCTTCTGATTGATATGCGCCATACTTGAACTTAGCTACGCACCAATTTGGTGCAGTGAGAAAAACACCAGTTCAAGGACGAAACAGTGAATCGATCAGCCAAAAGCGACAGCATAGATACACACCATCTTTCCAACGCCATTCTCGATAATATGGTGACATCGACCTTGATGCTCGATGAACAGTTATACGTGCGATACGCCAACCCGGCAGCTGAACAGCTCTTTTCACAAAGTGCGAGACGCATTGTTGATCACCCACTGAGTCAACTTATCCAACATGCCTCGCTCGACTTAGCACTGCTTACTCAACCCCTACAAAGCGGTCAAAGCATTACCGACAGTGACGTGACTTTTGTTGTCGATAACCGCCCATTGATGCTTGAAGTGACGGTAAGCCCGATCACCTGGCAGCGCGAGACCCTATTGCTCGTTGAGATGCGCAAGATCGACCAACAAAGGCGCCTCAGCCAAGAGTTAAACCAGCATGCACAACAACAAGCAGCGAAGCTGTTAGTGCGTGGCTTGGCGCATGAAATCAAGAACCCGTTGGGTGGCTTAAGGGGGGCGGCACAACTGCTTGGAAAGATGCTTCCCGATCAATCGCTGAATGAATACACCCAGATCATTATTGAACAAGCCGACCGCTTGCGTGCCTTGGTCGACCGTCTGCTTGGCCCGCAAAAGCCAGGAACCAAGTCAGAAGAAAACCTCCACCAGATACTCGAAAAAGTCAGGCAGTTGGTCGAGCTCGAATCTGGCTCAACATTAGCTATCGAGCGAGACTACGATCCAAGTCTGCCACCCATTGTGATGGACTCAGCGCAGGTTGAACAAGCAATGCTCAATATCGTGAGCAACGCAGCGCAGATTTTAAAAGAACAGGATTCAGGCAAGATCACCATTCGCACCAGAACGGTGCATCAAGCCAATATCCATGGTCAGCGACACAAACTCGCGGCACGCATTGAGATCAGCGATAACGGTTCGGGCATCCCCGATGAATTAAAAGACACCCTGTTTTACCCCATGGTCAGTGGGCGTGAGGGCGGTACAGGATTGGGGCTATCGATATCTCAAAACCTAATCGACCAGCACAACGGAAAAATCGATGTCGAGAGCTGGCCGGGAAACACCACATTTACGATTTACTTGCCCATTTAAACGAAGCAGCTCCTCTCGATGGAGAAACCAAGCTTCAGGCAAGGAACGAATACAGAACAATAAAAACAATGATTATCACAATAGATTTGGCTGCAAAGGAATTGAATTATGAGTAAGGGATACGTTTGGGTCGTCGATGACGACAGCTCTATCCGCTGGGTAGTAGAAAAGACACTTTCATCTGCAGATATAAAGTGTGAAACATTTGCTGATGCAGAGAGCGTACTGCTTGCGCTTGAACGAGAGACACCCGATGTGCTGGTGTCAGATATCCGCATGCCCGGCATTGACGGGATTGAGCTATTGCATCAAGTGCACCAACGCTCTCCCGATCTACCAGTAATTATTATGACAGCGCACTCCGACTTAGATGCTGCGGTGAATGCTTATCAAAAAGGCGCCTTTGAATATCTACCAAAGCCATTTGATATCGATGAGACACTTACCCTTGTAGAGCGAGCGATCGCTCACAGCCAAGAGCAAAAGCGCGAACAAGCTAACGAAGCTTCTGAAGAGACCAACGCCCCTGAAATTATTGGTGAAGCGCCAGCAATGCAGGAAGTATTTCGTGCCATCGGTCGTTTGTCTCGCTCATCGATATCGGTATTGATTAACGGTGAATCGGGTACTGGTAAAGAGCTGGTTGCTCACGCTTTACATCGCCACAGCCCAAGAGCAAAGAAGCCTTTCATTGCCCTAAATATGGCGGCAATACCGAAAGACCTCATCGAGTCCGAACTGTTTGGTCACGAGAAAGGTGCGTTTACCGGTGCTAACAGCGTTCGCCAAGGACGCTTTGAACAAGCCAACGGCGGCACCCTATTTCTGGATGAAATCGGTGACATGCCACTCGATATTCAGACTCGTTTGTTGCGTGTACTTTCTGATGGTCAGTTCTATCGTGTCGGCGGCCATTCTGCAGTTAAGGTAGACGTTCGTATCGTTGCCGCTACCCACCAAGATCTAGAACGACTAGTGCATGAAGGCGATTTCCGTGAAGATTTGTTCCACCGACTCAACGTTATTCGGATTCACATTCCTGCCCTACGTGAACGTAAACAAGATATCGAAAAGCTGACTCAGCATTTCCTAGCCTCAGCGGCTGAAGAGCTTGGTGTGGAAGTGAAAACACTGCACCCGGAAACCATAATCAAGCTGAACCAGCTAAATTGGCCGGGTAACGTGCGTCAGCTGGAGAACATTTGTCGTTGGCTGACCGTGATGGCAAGTGGCAGTGAAATTCTTCCTTCAGATCTACCACCGGAGCTGTTGGAAGAGAAAACCGTCGCACCATCAGGTACTGGTGATAACTGGCAGCAGCTGCTTGCGAATTGGGCAAAATGTGCACTTGATTCAGGAGAAAAAGAGCTGCTCACTTATGCTCTGCCGGAGTTTGAACGTATACTGCTAGAGGCTGCACTCAACCATACGAATGGTCACAAGCAGGACGCAGCCAAGGTTTTGGGCTGGGGAAGAAACACCCTAACTCGTAAGCTCAAAGAACTGTACTAGGCCTCTTAGGATACAAAAATGCCAGCATGATGCTGGCATTTTTTATGTTTTTATTCTCAATCGAGTAATTAGATAACGCGAGAGAATTGCTGTTGGCGAGCTTTAGCACGCAAGTATTTATCAAAACACATACAGATGTTACGAATCAGCAGACGACCACGAAGCGTTACGCGGATTTCTTTGTCGTCTACTTCAACCAAGTCATCGTTAATGAAGGTTTGTAGAAGCTCTAAGTCTTCTTTGAAGTAACGATTAAAATCAACAGCGAACTCAGATTCAATCATCGTCTTATCGAGTTTGAAGTTGCAGATCAGCTGCTTAATCACTTCACGACGCAGTAAATCATCGTTATCTAGTGCTACACCTTTCCAAAGCGCATGGCGAAGGTCATTCACTTGAGCGTAGTATTTCTTAAGTTCTTTTTGGTTTTGCGCGTAAGAGTCACCCACCATAGAGATAGCCGACACACCAAAGCCTACTAGGTCACACTCGCCCTGAGTCGTGTAGCCTTGGAAATTACGGTGCAGTACACCTTCACGCTGTGCCACTGCTAGCTCATCTTCAGGAAGCGCGAAGTGGTCCATACCGATAAACTGGTAACCAGCACCTGTCAGAGTCTCGATAGTATCTTGCAAGATAGCCATCTTCTCTTCAGCTTTTGGCAGGTCTTCATCTTTGATCTTACGCTGCGCCGCAAACAGTTGTGGCATGTGAGCGTAGTTAAATACCGATAGACGACCCGGTTTCATCTCAAGTACTTGCTTCAACGTTTCAGCGAATAACGCTTGAGTCTGCTTAGGCAAGCCGTAAATCAAATCTAGGTTAGTTGAACGGAAGCCAAGCTCTTTAGCACGCTGAACCATAGCTACGATGAACTCTTCATCTTGCTCGCGGTTCACCAGCTTTTGCACTTCTTTGTTGAAATCTTGAACACCGATACTCAGACGGTTGAAGCCTTCGTTACGTAGGTGATCCAGTACGTCGAGTTCAATTTCACGTGGGTCAACCTCGATACTGATCTCAGCGTCAGCAGTGAAGTTAAACTCATCACGTAGAATCATCATTAGACGCGTGATTTGTGCCTTGCTTAGGAAAGTTGGCGTACCACCACCGAAGTGCAGTTGAGTCACTTCGCGGCCATTCAATAAAGAAGCACGTTGGCGAATTTCATGTTCAATCACATCTAGGTACTCATCCGCTTTGTGCGAGTGACGAGTAATCACCTTGTTACAAC
The DNA here is from genome assembly GCF_002954585.1 of Vibrio chagasii. Lineage (GTDB taxonomy): Bacteria > Pseudomonadota > Gammaproteobacteria > Enterobacterales > Vibrionaceae > Vibrio > Vibrio chagasii_A. The sequence goes on along the minus strand of NZ_MSCI01000003.1, from coordinate 143,710 downwards.
CACAGTAGTAACAAAGCTTGTGGCAAAACGGGATATGTACGTAAAGCGACAGTGGACGCTCTGGGTATTGCGTACACGCCATGTCGTAATCAGAGACGGTAAACGCTTCATGGAACTCCAACGCAGTTGGGTATGAAGTGTAACGAGGTCCCGAATAGTTGTACTTGTTTAAGATTTCTTGGTCCCAAACGATTTGCTGATTCGTTGTTACTGGCTTGCTCGACATAGCGGTACTTCCAATTTAGATCCGCGAGAACCTAGGCTCTCTCAAATCAATTTACATACATTAAAATATAGACGCGTTATTTTGCCACACGACTTGTAAGGACGTTTGACGGCTAATCGCTTTTTGAACACCAATGCTCAAAATTGATAGCTTGATCACTAACCGACTTAGAGGATGTAAGATAACACAAAGGTGAGAGGGCTTATTTGATATGACACCATACCACATAAGCCCTTTTTATTAGATCATCTGAATGTTGATTTGGTTATTAAGAGGTTTTACTTTCTTCTGTAACTGCTTCAACTCCTCAATGATGGATTCGTTCAAGCGCGACTCTGCTTTTTGTCGAGTCAGGTTCTGCTTCATACGCTCTCGCTTCGGAAGATTTTGTCGTTCTTCGCCACGCGCCATGTCCTTAACCACATGATACAACTCCGAGGTCGCAGGGTATTCGGCGTCGAAATCGACACGTTCATCGCCCTGAACAAAGTCCATGATGTTGTACACGCGTATACTAATCTCTGACAAATCACACTGACCTTGAATGCCGGCAAGGCATAGGGTATTAACGTTGTCGAAGATGTTCGCGTTACGCTTCTCGATAGCTAGAGCTTGATGCTGCTTTTGCAACTCCGTCTGCTTCTTCACTTGAAGTAGAAGGTAACCTGCATAAGAGCCCAAGCCGAGAATAATAATTCCACCAGCAATTGCTAATAAGGTTACGTTCATTGGCTATTAACCCTTAAAACTGTCTAAGTCGATATCTTCGAATTGAGATAGCAGGTCTTCATCAGAGTTTGCTTTCTTGTTCGATACTACCGGCGTTTCTTCGAAGAACTCTTCTTCATCGTTTTCTGGCTCTAATAGACCCAAACGGCCCATTAGGTGCTCAATGCGATCAAGCTTCTCATCAACGAACTTCTGTAGACCTGCACCTAGGTTTTCACCATTTTCGATACGGTCCAGTAGCGTGTTCAGTTGTGGATCATTCTCAAGCATCTCTAACTCTTGCTCGTTAGATAGCTTACGCTCTTGCTTAGTTAGCTTCTTCACTGGTTCAACGATCAGTGGGATTTTTTTCTTGCTGCCTAAGCGTGGGTCGCGAGCTTGTGCTGCTTTACGCTGCTTCGTATCGCTACCATCTGAGTGGCGGCTGCCCGATTTTAGGCCTTTACGCTTTTTCAGACGTTTACGTTCACGACCTTCAACATCAGATTCGCTACGGTTACGAGTAACGATAACTTCAGGAGCACCATATGCTCCCGGCTTTCTAGATTTTTTACTACGGCTCATTACTGGGTCTTCCTCAGTAAAATTACATCATTTCCAATAAATTCGAGTTCGAGCTTATCCCGCTCTGCCAAAAACTGGAATGTTTGACGACTAAAGAAGACGACATGTGTCGGGTCATTCTTATAGTGCCAACCAGCAAACGCGTCCACGTCTATTACTAGCTTGGTCATCAGACCAATCCAGCCCTTGGGCTTAACTAAATTCAACCATTGCTGCCACACCTTATCTGGGTGGTAAAGATGCTCTATCACCTCGGTGGCAGTCATAAAGTCATACGTTTTCTCCAGCACAGAAGTTTCTGGGTGGTAGTAAATATCGTACAACTCCATGGTGTGTCCGACTTCTTCTAACATAATAGATAGCGTAGGGCCCGGGCCACAACCAAAATCCAACCCGTGTGAGTTGGATGAAATTTTGTCTGTTAATGGATCCGCGATGCGAGATAAAAAGCGGCGATAGCCGGCATCACTAGGATCGTTCTCATGGAGATCATAGTGCGCTTTCTCTTCGTTTGCTTCTAACCTTTGATCTGGTTTTACAAATACCAGCTCACATTGCTGACACTGCAGATAGGCTCTGCGTTTGTCTTCAAAATAGTGATTCACGCCTTGATGATGGCATAAGGGACAAGTATACATAGCACATCCTTAAACAGGGATGCGAAACATACCAGAAACTGCGTTTATAGTGGAGAGGTATTGGGTATTTTTTCATCAAATCAATAAAAAAAGCGATAGGAAAACCTATCGCTCTCTAAATCTGCCTATATCGGCCAAAATTTGCATACTCAACTTGGTACACAAATCTCCATTTGTTATTGGTGCTTTCCATGCCAAATTTGTTTGTTGTTCATCGTCCTGATGAGTTTTGGCTATCCTTTTCTAACACCTTGTTGCTGGGCTGTCCTAGCCTGATCCGTTTCTGTCTATACCGTTAGACGAGATGATCATCCATATCTAAGTCAGCTCCTAGCTGATGGCGGTTACTTTACCGTGTTACAAAAAGACTACAATAGTGCGACTTCACACTTTCGAACACTAATTGATCACACATTGATAAATTAGACACAAAAAGATAAATCATCACAAAAATCTATTAGTTAAGCCTAAAAAAAGAAAACGCCCCAATCATTTCTGATCGGGGCGTCTTCTTCAATCTCGCTCGAACGTACATTTCTTCACTCTGGCTAAGAGCGAGAAACCGACAAATTAGTGTAGACCACCAACGTACTTCGATAAGGTATCAATTTCTGCGTCTGTTAACTTTTTAGCTACATCACGCATCATCGCATTCATGTCGTTATTACGGCTACCATCGCGGAATTTTTCAAGTTGAGCCTTGATGTATTCTGCGTGTTGGCCTGAAATTTTAGGAAAGCCTGACAGCTCGGTGCCGTTACCACGAGGGCCGTGACAAGCGATACACGCTGTTAGGCCGCGCTCTGCGTTGCCCGCTGTGTATAGGATCTTACCTTCTTCAACTACGTTCTCAGGAGTAGAATTATTAGAGATTGGGAGAGATGCGTAGTATGCCGCTAGGTCAGCCATGTCTTGTTCAGACAGAGGCATCGCCATTGCACCCATTACAGGTTCATAACGACCTTGCTTACCACCACTCGTCATACCTAGCTTAAGCTCTTTTAACTGCTTCTCTAGGTACTTCTCATGTTGACCAGCCAACTTAGGGTACTGAGTGATCAGACTGTTGCCGTCAGCACCGTGGCAGGCAACACATGTTTGTGATTTGGCTTTACCAGCTTCAATACTACCTTGAGCCCATACTGAGCAGCTGGCTAAAAGACTCAAAATTAGCGCTAATTTCTTCATGACATTCCATTATAATTATCAAGCTTCCAGTACCACTCTATGTTGCCACTCATGGTACAATAGGCGACCTTATGCCGAGCACGGTTATTTTACACAAATTCACAAAAAAGTAATCAATCGACTACACAAAGTCGAGATGGAGTTAACAGTGAGCGTAAAAATTCATTATCAAAACACGCATTTCATTACCAGTGCACCTGATATTCGTCACTTACCAGAGGACGAAGGGATCGAAATTGCGTTTGCAGGACGCTCCAATGCTGGTAAATCTAGCGCGCTAAATCGCGTTACCAACCAAAAAAGCTTGGCGAAAACCAGTAAAACACCTGGTCGAACTCAGCTTATTAACCTATTTAAGGTAACGGACGGTTGTCATATCGTCGATTTACCTGGGTATGGTTTTGCTCAAGTACCGCTTGAGATGAAGAAAAAGTGGCAGAAGTCGCTAGGTGAATACCTTCAAAAACGTGAATCGTTGAAAGGTTTGGTGGTATTGATGGACATTCGCCACCCAATGAAAGACCTAGACCAACAAATGATTTTCTGGGCAATTGATAGCCGTATTCCAGTACAAGTGCTGCTAACTAAGGCTGACAAACTGAAGCAAGGTGCACGTAAAGCACAGCTGCTGAAGATTCGTAAAGATGCGCAATCTTTCGGTGGTGATGTCGCTGTTGATGTTTTCTCTTCACTGAAAGGCATTGGTGTTGACCAACTGCGTAACAAGATGGATGAATGGTTCGCGCCAGCGCTTGCTGATCAACTCATCGACGAACTAGAAAGCGAAGAACACAACGATTCAGAGTAGCCTCTTTATATCGAGGGAACACATAGCGAATCGATCGCGACTCCAAGAGATCGCACCTTATCAATACCCTGCCTTATATAGGTGGGGTATTTTTTTGTCTATAAATTAGCGGGTTAAACTCAAAAACCGAGAATAAAAAGTAAGATAAACCCGTCACAAACAACAGAAGTGAACCATACTAAAAGACAAACTTTTATAAACAGTACAATGAGAAAGGAACATTCATATGGAAAATGCCCCTAATCGTAATAGCGCTGATAATGGTTTCATTTTCAGGACTCGCCTCTGAAAAAGAAACAACGGAAACGCCACTGATCAACGTCGATATGACTTTAGACCTTGATGGCATGGAGAGGTATGCTCAAGATGCAAGCCAATCTCTGGAGGTGATATCTCAGTCACTGCAAGCCATCGTCAATAACCCTAACCTTAGTGACGAACAACAACTGGCGCTTAATCAAACGGTTGAAAGCATTAACAAACTCGCCGACACCACCAAAACCTCACTCAAGCAACTGCCACAAGCCTTAGACCAACATTCACCCACTCAATGCACTGATAAATAAGGCGCGAGCGATCAATCCTTTATCGGCACTTTGTAAAATAAAAGTTATTTCAAATGATAAAACAATCATTTTATGTGTGGATTTAAATTACCAATTGCTGATTGAATTCCAAATTCACAACGAATGGAAGAGATAAAGAAGGCACTTAAAAAGCGTAACAAAAGTACTAGAAATGGAGCATTTTTCAGGGGGTGTAGGTTGGAAATATTTTTCTTTCGCACAAGAAAAAACGCCCCAGTCAAATACTGACTGGGGCGGCTGAATCAGCCTAATCCAATAACGTGAAACAAAAGGTCTGAAAGATAGAACATCTTACCTCTGTACCCTACGAGATTTAATGTACAACAATTGCTCAGAAATGAAAACAATTTTTGTAGTTTTTTTTCATGAATGTTTTATTAAAACACCTAAACCCTTTGTGTGATTGAACTTTATTCGAGACAAAAAAAAGCCAGTGTTTGTGCACTGGCTCATACTAATTTGCTCAATAAGGTCAAAAACTGATTAGTGGGCTTGATCCCAGTTGTCACCGTGACCCGCTTCCGCAACAAGCGGCACATCTAGGTCAGCAGCAGATTCCATCAATTCTTGTACTTTACTTTCAATTTCGGCTAAAGATGACTCTTCCACTTCAAATACCAATTCATCGTGTACTTGCATCAATAGCTTAACTCGACCATCACCTTCCGCTTGAATCCATTCATCCACCAACAGCATCGCTTTCTTAATGATGTCTGCGGCTGTACCTTGCATTGGCGCGTTGATCGCTGCACGCTCAGCAGCCTTACGACGCATGCCATTACGAGATTGAATTTCAGGTAGGTGCAGACGACGACCGTAAATGGTTTCAACGAAGCCCTGCTCTGAAGCTGCGCTGCGTGTGTCTTCCATGTACTGCATCACACCAGGGTAACGCTCGAAGTAAGTATCCATGTAGTGCTGTGCTTCACCACGAGGAATACCTAGCTGCTTAGCCAAACCAAAAGCACTCATGCCGTAAATAAGACCGAAGTTAACCGCTTTAGCACGACGACGTTGCTCAGAAGTCACATCCTCAATATTAACGCCAATGATCTCAGCTGCGGTTGCCGCGTGGATATCTTTGCCTTGTTGGAAAGCTTCCAGAAGCGCTTTATCACCCGATAGGTGCGCCATGATACGCAATTCAATTTGAGAGTAATCGACCGCTAGAATCTTCCAGCCATGCTGTGCAACGAATGCTTGGCGGATACGACGGCCTTCTTCATTACGAATTGGGATGTTCTGTAGGTTTGGATCGGTCGAAGACAAACGACCTGTCGCCGTTACCGCTTGATGATACGAGGTGTGAACACGACCCGTTTCTGCATTGATCATCTTCGGTAGTTTGTCAGTGTAAGTAGACTTCAACTTCGCCAGACCACGATACTCAATGATCAACTTAGGTAGCGGGTAATCTAGTGCCAGTTCCTGTAGTACTTCTTCATTAGTTGAAGGCGAACCAGATGGCGTTTTCTTGATAACAGGCAGGCCCATTTTCTCGAACAGAATCGCTTGCAGCTGTTTCGGCGAGTTCATGTTGAACTCTTGCTCTGCAATCTCGTAAGCTTTTTGCTCTAACTCATCAAGACGAACCGCAATCTCTTGTGACTGTGCGCCTAACAACATGTCATCGACGAATACACCGGTACGTTCAATGCGAGACATGACTGGAATCAGCGGTACTTCGATCTCTTCATAAATCGCTTTTAGCTTTTCGTCTTGTTCGATGTTTTCCATTAATCGGTTATGCAGACGCAGTGTTACGTCAACATCTTCAGCCGCATATGGAGACGCTTCACCCAGCTCAATCTGATTGAACGTCAGTTGTTTCTTACCTTTACCTGCAATCTGCTCGAATGAGATGCAGCTGTGTTGTAGAAAACGCAACGCCAAGCTGTCCATATCATGCTTACCGCCAACGCTATTGAAAACGTAAGAAGCGAGCATGGTGTCATGCTTCATGCCTTTCATCTCAATACCGTAGCGCGCTAAAACGCTCATATCGTATTTGAGGTTCTGACCCACTTTAGCTTGTGCATCATCTTCAAGAATCGGCTTAAGCTGTTCTAGTACCCAATCACGATCCAGCTGTTGTGGTGCGTCTAGGTAGTCATGAGCAACCGGTACGTAAGCAGCAACACCTTCTTCTGTTGCGAACGATAGGCCAACCAGGTTAGCCACCATGTAATCTAGGCTGTCTGTCTCAGTATCAAAAGCAAACACCTCTGCCGCTTTCAGCTTTTCTAGCCAAGCGTTGAAAGTATCTTCATCAAGAATGGTTTCGTATTTGCTACGATCAATCGTCACTGCTGAAGTGTTCATCTCAACGGTTGAGGTTGCCGATGTGCCACTGCTGCGTACGGCTCCAGATTGCTCATCAGCTTCAACAACGCCAGTACCGCCCTCAAGAAGCTCATTCAGCCAAGATTTGAAGACAAGTTGACCATATAGCTTAATCAGCTCATCGGTATTTGGTTGCGTTTTTACGAGTGATTCTGGCGTCTCTTCAAGCTCAACATCCAGCTTAATCGTCGCCAGTTGGTAAGACATTTCAGCGTTATCTTTGTTGTCGATAAGCTTCTTAGCCATCGTCTTAGAACCACGGAAACCAAGCGCAGCAATATCATCTAGGTTTTGGTACAACTTCTCGATGCTACCAATGCCTTGCAGTAGAGCAGTTGCTGTTTTGTCACCGACACCTGGTACGCCAGGAATGTTATCCACTTTATCGCCCATCAGCGCCAGGTAGTCGATGATAAGCTCAGGTGGGATGCCAAACTTCTCGATAACGCCTTCGCGATCCATCACTACGTTAGTCATGGTGTTAATCAAAGTAACGTTGTCATCAACCAGTTGGGCCATATCTTTATCGCCCGTGCTGATCAAAACCGGCATGCCCGCTTTAGATGCTTGCGAAGCCAGCGTACCGATCACGTCATCCGCTTCAACGCCAGGGATAGAGATAAGTGGCAGACCCATAGCACGAATCACGTTGTGCAAGGGTTCGATTTGACAACGCAGATCATCCGGCATAGGTGGACGATTAGCCTTGTACTCTGGGTACATGTCATCACGGAACGTCTTTCCTTTCGCATCAAAAATCACCGCAATACGATCAGAAGCAAATTGACGCATCATGCTGCGCAGCATGTTAACTACACCGTAAACCGCGTTAGTCGGGATATCACCATTGCTCATGGTGCCAGGGTAAGCATGAAACGCGCGATATAAGTAAGAAGAGCCATCGATCAGAATCAATGGATTATCAGGAATACGAGCCATAATGTTTGTGTATCCAGTAAGTACAGAAATTATCTGTTAAGAATGCCACGTCTGTTGGTTGGATTCCACGTTGTCGATCCGTATCCGTTCACTCGGTTGTGTTCGATATAATCAATTTGTTGTTATTTTTTGTTCTTAGATACAGGTGTTCTGTGGATAACTCTGTTTATATTATTTATCCACCCTGTTGAGAACTAAGGCAAGCAAAGCAAAAAACACAAACAAACCATTGAAAATAAAGTAAAAATTTACAGATCGAACAGATGATCAACGATCTTTTTAAGATCTTACGTTGTGGAAAAGAATGCTGATGGCGTTTTATTCATAAAAATACGTGCTACTAAATATGCGTCCTATTGAAATGGTAGACATAAAAAAAGCGACACCCGAAGATGTCGCCTAGCAAAAACCGGTAAAGCCATTCAAATTGAATACCACAGCTTTACCTAAAAGCTATAAATTACACTGGAAGCAATGTGAGCAATGTCGTGTCAAAAAGAACTTAGTATAAGTTCGCGAGAAGTCTGTTGGGTAACCAAGTTGATACTTGATTACTTAACATCCTTGTGAACATTTCCTCATTCCCTAAGACATGTTTAATAATAATGATTATCATTTAATAGTCAACCACTAAATGATAATAAATCTCATTTAATTTTAATTGACTGATTAATGCTACGACTTCAACGCGTTGATTAAACCTATAGCTGCTTTACGAAGTGAATGCGATGTTCTCGAATATCCTCTTTTTCTTCCAGTTTTTCGATCTGATAACCATTCCTCAATAGTAGACGTAACATGGCAGGAAACTGATTACGCGATTTCACTTTGAGTTGTTGGTAGCCTTGCTGTTTCACCCGCTGCTCCTGAACATCTAATTGAGCCTGTGCGACTCCTTTGTTTCTCGCAAGCGGCGATACGCCACCAAACCAACTGTAAAAAGTGTTCGGTTCCAATTCATAGCCGATCTTAAAACCCAGTAGCACACCCGCTTCTTCCGCGACTAAAATCAAACTCTTCTTGCCTGATAAGCGTTGCGAAAGAGAAGCCACACTCTCTTTTTGAGCAAACTCGTTAATCTGCTCAACAACCGAAACCACTTCTTCCAGCGAGCCTTCACGTACGATGACTGACATACTTTCCACTCTAATAAACGAAAGGGTTGGCACGAAGGCCAACCCTTTAAATACTCTTTTGGCTTAACCTAAAGTCGTTACTTTTCTCTTAGATGCTCAGCGGCCTTTGCATTGTCTTCAGCTAGCCACTCAGCTACATCTTTAGCAAAGTAAGTTAGGATGCCATCCGCACCAGCACGCTTAAAGCACAGTAGTGATTCCATTACTGTATCGCGCTCTTTCAGCCAGCCGTTTTGAATCGCCGCTTTGTGCATCGCGTATTCGCCAGACACTTGGTATGCATACGTAGGAGCTTGCAGCTCATGCTTCACACGGCGCACGATATCTAGGTAAGGCATACCAGGTTTCACCATCACCATGTCCGCACCTTCGTTAAGATCCATAGCAACTTCGTGAATAGCTTCATCACTGTTTGCAGGATCCATCTGGTAGTTCTTCTTGTTACCACCTTTCAGGTTAGATGCACTACCGACAGCATCACGGAATGGACCGTAGTAGCACGACGCGTATTTCGCCGAGTACGCCATGATTTGAGTGTGAATGTGACCCGCTTCTTCTAGCGCTTCACGAATCTTACCAATACGACCATCCATCATGTCCGATGGAGCAACCACGTCGGCACCCGCTTCAGCGTGAGACAGTGCCTGTTTGATTAGCACTTCTGTGGTCTCATCATTCATCACGTAGCCATCTTCATCGATGATGCCATCTTGGCCATGTGTGGTGAACGGGTCGAGTGCGACATCTGTGATAACACCAATGTTCGGCACGTGTTCTTTTAGTGAACGTACAGCACGCTGAACCAAACCTTCAGAGTTATGGGCTTCAGCTGCGCATAAACTTTTAGCATCTTGGTTCACGACTGGAAATAGAGCAATCGCAGGAACACCCAATTTAGAAAGGTAATCCGCTTCCTCAAGCATAAGGTCGATGGACAGGCGTTCAACACCCGGCATAGACTCTACAGGCTCGCGGCGGTCTTTACCCATTAGGATAAACATTGGGTAGATTAGATCATCCACAGACAATTGATTTTCTGCCATTAGGCGACGGCTAAAGTCGTGCTTACGCATACGGCGCATGCGGCGACCTGGGAATTGACCTTGAATTGAAACAGACACTAGATTCTCCTTGCCTAGTCTAAGTACCGAAATACTTAGATATGAAAAGTGCTAAATACAGGCAAAAGCATATCACTGATGGCTCAGGACGCTAGCAGTAAAATATAAAACCCACTCAAAAACAGGGAGAAATGGCAAAAAATGACCTTCTCCTCACACTGCCGTATACTCATGGCAACTCAGTAAAGACCGCATTCAGGACAAAACAATGATCGACACCCATGCTCATATTTACGCTAGCGAATTCGATGAAGACCGCGAACAAGTGGTGCAGCGCGCACTGGCTCAAGGTATTGATACAATTCTACTACCAAACATCGACCTAGAATCTATCGAGCCAATGCTAGCAACGGAAGCTCAATTTCCGGAAGTATGTCGTTCAATGATGGGCTTACACCCTTGTTATGTTGATGGAAATATTGAAGAAACGCTAAAGACCATTCGCGCTTGGTTCGATAAACGCGACTTTATCGCGGTGGGTGAAATCGGTATCGATCTCTACTGGGATAAAACCTTTAAAGCCGAACAAGAGATGGCTTTCGTTACCCAACTGCAATGGGCAAAGGAACTCGACCTACCGGTGGTAATCCACACTCGAGATTCAATAGAAGAGACTCTGACTCTGCTAAAACAAGAGCAAGATGGCAGCTTACGTGGTGTATTTCACTGCTTTGGCAGCAGTCTAGAAGAAGCTCAAGCGATCAATGCGCTCGGCTTCCACCTTGGTTTAGGTGGTGTTTCGACCTTTAAGAATTCAGGTATGGATAAGGTGATCCCACACCTAGATATGGACTACGTTATCTTAGAAACGGACTGCCCTTACCTAGCGCCAGCGCCAAACCGTGGTAAACGCAATGAACCAGCCTACACAGAGCTGGTCGCCAAGCGCATTGCAGACCTACGAGGCATCACTCTAGAAGAAGTTGAAAAGATCACAACAGCCAACGCTAAATCATTGTTTAAGTTATAAATAATTTGGATAACCAATTTCTATTGTTTTCAACTAAATTCATTTGTTAAAAAAGGACTACCTGTATATTATCAACCACCTGCATATAGAGGTAGTTAATAATGTGTGACCACTCACAATACTTACAACGTCAGCATCGAACTCTATGGCATAAAATCTTGGGCATTAAAGAGCTCTATGTATGTCAGAACTGTGGCTATCAGTTGAAAATTCGATAACGAAGAAGAATAAAAAAAGCGGCCTAGGGCCGCTTTTTTTATTCTAGTTTTTACTACAAACTCTAAGTTAAGATTCTGCTTCTTCCTCTTCGTCGCCATCTGGCTTGCGCACATAGAAGCGAGCGAAGAACAGACCGATCTCAAACAGGATACACATTGGAACCGCTAACAGTGTTTGAGAAATCATATCTGGCGGTGTCAGCATCATACCGATAATAAAAGCACCCACGACAATGTAAGGGCGCTTCTCAGCTAGCGCTTTAGGTGTCGTTGCACCCGTCCAGCACAATAAGATAATCGCCACTGGTACTTCAAAGGCAATACCAAAAGCAAAGAACAGTGCGAGTACAAAATCAAGATAACTCGATATGTCCGTCGCAAACTCTACCTGCCCTAACGAGATAGCCGTAAAGAAGCTGAATACCAACGGGAATACCACGAAGTAAGCAAACGCCACACCACAGTAAAACAGCAGAGAACTTGAAGCCAAAAGTGGCATGATCAAGCGCTTCTCATGCTTGTACAAACCCGGAGCCACAAAAGCCCACACCTGATACAAAATAAACGGTACCGCGACAAACACAGCGGAAATTAACGTTAGTTTCAAAGGTGTGAAAAATGGCGATGCAACATCGGTTGCGATCATCGTCGCCCCTTCAGGTAGACGATCTACTAAAGGTGCGGATACGAATTCATAAATATCATTAGCAAAATAAATTAGCCCGATAAACACTACTAGAACGGCGAGAATCGATCGTAGTAGTCGATTACGGAGTTCTAGAAGATGGCTAATTAAAGGCTGTGTCTGCTCAGTCGAAGACATTTCAAACCTCTTAAACAGGAAGATCGAAAAGGAGCCGCGTATATCTGGCGACCCCTCCTTGCGAGACTATTCGGCTTTTTTATCTGACGGTGCTGAAGCTTCACTGTTTACCTGAATGGTTTCAGATTCGACAGTTTCCGTGACACTAGGTGTAGTCTCACTCGGCTTATCAGACCCAGGCTTAGCGTATGGACGTTGAACTTCAGCAGCGGCCTGCTTTAGTTCATCGACTGACGCTTTAAGGTCTGGAGATAAATCTTCCATACCCATTTGTTCCGCCTTGCGTAGATTTTCTTGTAGCTCTTGTACCTTAAGCTCGTGAGAAAGTTCATCTTTCACACTGTTTGCCATACTTTTCGCCGCACCCACAAACTTGGATACACTACGAATTGCCACAGGCAAACGCTCAGGCCCTAAAACCACTAACCCAACGACAGATATTAATACCAGTTCCCAAAAACCGATATCAAACACGATTTACGCCTGCTCTTTGTCTTTCTTTGTTTCAGCAGTCGCTTCTGTCTTCTGCTGTTCAATATTCTTTGGTTCGAAGTCTGCATCTTTCTGATCTGCAGGCTTTTCATCATCGCTCATTGCTTTCTTGAAGCCTTTAACCGCTGAACCTAAGTCACCGCCCATACCGCGCAGTTTCTTTGTTCCGAATAGCAAAATTACAATTACAGCAATGATTAGAAGTTGCCAAATACTGATACCACCCATTGTCATTGTCCTCGGGTCTGTCTACACAAAAAAATATAAAGAGAGTCTACTGTCTAACGACGGTAAGCTCGCCAACTAAGCAGCCAAAATGTGACACCTGCGATGCCACAGCCCATAGATAACTGCTCATAAGGGCTTGAAACTAATATTGCGGAGCATACGACTAAAGTGGCCCCAACGCCAAACAAAAACTTTCCAGTTGCTTGCTGACGCTTACTCTCTCGGTAACCTTGATAAAGCTGATCCATTCTATGGTTCATCGCTTTACCTTGGCGCAAGCTGTCATAAAGTAACTCTGGCAGCTCTGGCAGTTTTTCTGCCCAGAATGGCGCGCGCTCTTTGACTGCGTTAATCACAGCTTGCGGCCCCACCTGATTCATCATCCAGGTTTCAAGGAAAGGCTTTGCGGTTTCCCACAAATCGAGTTGTGGATATAACTGACGACCTAACCCTTCAACATACAACAAGGTCTTTTGCAGAAGTACCAACTGAGGCTGAACCTCCATGTTGAAACGTCTTGCTGTATTAAATAAGTTTAGCAACACATGGCCAAATGAGATTTCACCAAGTGGCTTGGCAAAAATCGGCTCACACACCATGCGGATCGCAAACTCGAAGTCATTAACGTTGGTATCATGCGGCACCCAACCCGAATCAACGTGCAGTTCTGCAACTTTACGGTAATCTCGGTTGAAGAAAGCCAGCAGGTTTTCAGCTAAATAACGTTTATCTTCGCTGCTTAACGTGCCGACAATGCCACAATCGAGACCAATCCATTGAGGATTATCTGGGTTCTCTGGGTTAACGAATACGTTGCCCGGGTGCATGTCTGCATGGAAAAAACTGTCTCGGAATACCTGGGTGAAGAATACCGTCACACCACGTTCCGACAGCAATTTCATATTGGTGCCGTTGGCTTTTAAGGTCTCGACATCCGAAACCTGAATACCGTAGATACGCTCTGATACCATCAAGGTTTCACTGCTTAAATCAGGAATCACCTCAGGAACGTATAACTCTTCACTGCCTTCAAAATTACGACGCAATTGAATGGCATTTGCAGCCTCTCGGCGTAGGTCCAATTCATCAAGTAAGGTTTTTTCGTACTCATGAACGACCTCAACCGGTCTTAAACGACGTGCTTCAGGAAGCGACTTAGCGACTATACTCGCCATTCGATGCATCAGTTTTAGATCTGCATCAATCACCGGGCGAATATCTGGTCGAATTACCTTCAGAACCACCTCTCGGCCGTTCTCTTTTAACTTCGCAGTATGCACCTGAGCGATGGACGCTGAAGCAAGTGGTTCAATATCAAAGTCGGTAAACCAGTTATCTAAACTGCCACCCAGAGCCTTCTCCATATCTTGCTTAGCCGATTCACCATCAAACGGCGCCACTTGGTCTTGTAAAAGTGCCAACTGATCAGCGATATGAGGGGGGAACAGATCACGACGTGTCGACATCATCTGTCCAAACTTAATCCACACTGGCCCTAGCTCTTGCAAAGCCAAGCGTAGACGATGCCCTAACTCTTTATCTTTGTGCTTGTTCTTAATCCAAAACAGTGACTTTCTCGCCAATAGAGGCGCTTTGGTCAATTGGTGCTCTGGCATCAGTTCATCAAGGCCATATTCCAACTGTACCTTGATAATATGATAAAGACGTTTCAGTTCTGTTGGGGTCATGCTTTCTCCAACAGAGCGTTCAACTTAGCTTCAAGGCGTGCAGCTGAGCTTTTTACGTCATCAACCTGATCGCAAAAATGTGCCACCTCTAATGGCGCAGGAGCAATTTTCCACTCTTCAGTCAGAACCTGAGCGAAGTGATTCTGATGTTTTGTTGCCTGCTTTGCCACAAGGCCACCAACGTTCTTAACGCCTTGCACCAAGGTATGAGCTACCACATCACCTGTCACGCGAGACAACCACTCTTCCAAGTCGGGTTTGCAGTCTGTCATCAGCTGAGAAAACTTCTGTGCCAACTGAATATCACCTTCCAAAATCAGCTTATCTTGCTTGATAAGCTTAGTAATATTCGATTGTTCACGGAGTTCTGGCAATACAGATAGATTCAAAGATAAGTAGCAATCAGGTTGCCCTTCGTATTCTGACAACACATCAATTTGTTGGCTAAAAACGAACGTAAGTGTTTTATTCAACTCTTTCAAATTGACTTGAATGATCTGCCCTTTTAAACGAGACAAACGACGAACCAGTGCTGGATCGTCGTTTACTAGCGTATTCAAAGAGGTTTCAATAACCGCGGTTACCAATGGATCAAATGGCATGACTGTCCTTACCTTTGAAAACGGATAAGCCTTAACCTATCCGTTCTATCTTTATTCTTATTTTCTATCTAACACGCTCAAAGCGCTTGCTACCAAGTTCAACTAGAACTTGTAACCTCGGTGCAGCGCTACAATGCCGCCCGTTAGATTGTAGTATTTCGTATTCTCAAAGCCCGCTTCTTGCATCATGCCTTCCAACGTTTCTTGGTCTGGGTGCATGCGGATAGATTCAGCAAGGTAACGGTAACTGTCTGCATCGTTAGCAATCAACTCACCCATTTTTGGCAATAGGTGGAATGAGTACGCATCATATACTTTTGAAAGTGGCTCAAGTACTGGCTTAGAAAATTCTAGAACCAATAGGCGACCACCCGGCTTAAGCACACGGTACATAGAGCGCAGTGCTTTGTCTTTATCGGTTACGTTACGCAGACAGAAACTGATAGTAATGCAATCGAAGTAGTTGTCTGGGAAAGGCAACTCTTCAGCATTCGCTTGTACGTAATGTACGTTGCCAACAATACCGCTATCACGCAGTTTATCGCGGCCAACATTCAGCATTGAATTGTTGATATCAGCAAGAACTACGTGGCCTTTTTCACCAACGATGCGCGAGAATTTCGCCGTCAGGTCACCAGTACCACCACCAAGGTCTAGAATACGCTGACCAGGGCGAACGCCACTGCAATCAATCGTGAATCGTTTCCACAAACGGTGAACACCACCCGACATTAAGTCATTCATGATGTCGTATTTAGCGGCTACAGAGTGAAATACCTCTGCTACTTTCGCGACTTTTTCGTCTTTCGCGACTGTTTCGAAACCAAAGTGTGTGGTTTCTGACTCTACTGCTGAATTTGTCTGCACGCTTGTGTCCATAATGCTGTTATCTACCATGGTAAGTTCTCATCGACAGCACACTCTGTGTTTAGAGGCGCTGCGGCCGATTAGTTTACTTTATCCTCAGCGGGTTGTCTTTCTACTAAGGAGGCATTTTCTGAAAAAGCCTCATTTTGCGCCATTTCTGCCAAGCCAATAGAGATAGGTTTCTTCACCTCAACGCCCAATTGCTTGAAACTTTCAGCCTGACGAATCACGTTACCGCGACCTGTTGCTAACTTGTTCATGGCGCCTTGATAGCTTTGATTGGCTCTATCTAGCGAGCTACCAAGACCTTCCATGTCATCGACAAACAGGCGCAGTTTGTCGTAAAGCTTGCTTGCGCGCTCGGCAATCACCTGCGCGTTCTGGTTCTGTCTTTCATTGCGCCACAAATTATCAATGGTGCGCAGTGCCACCAGCAAAGTAGTAGGGCTGACTAAGATGATGTTTTGCTCCATCGCGTCTTTCACCAAGCTAGGGTCAGCTTGAATCGCGACTTGGAATGCAGGCTCAACTGGGATAAACATCAGCACGTAATCCAAGCTTTGGATGCCTTTGAGCTGATGATAATCCTTCTGGCTCAGGCCTTTGATGTGCGCTCTCAGTGAGACCAAATGATCACGCAATGCGACATCACGCTGCTGATCAGTTTCAGCATTGAAGTAGCGCTCAAACGCGACCAATGCCATTTTAGAATCCACCACCACTTGCTTATCTTGTGGCAAATGGACTATCACATCGGGCTGATAGCGCTTACCTGCATCATTCTGTAGGTTCACTTGCGTTTGGTACTCGTGCCCTTCTCGCAGGCCTGACTCCGCAAGCACACGAGCCAGCACCACTTCCCCCCAGTTACCTTGCTGTTTGTTGTCACCCTTGAGCGCCTGAGTCAGGTTAACCGCTTCGCGAGTCATATTTTCATTAAGGCGCTGCAGGTTTTTCAATTCATGTACTAAGGTATGACGCTCTTTGGCTTCTTGGCTAAAGCTATCGTTAACCTGCTTCTTAAAGCCTTCTAGTTGCTCTCTCAGCGGTGAGAGTAACCCTTCTAAACTCTGCTTGTTTTGTTGATCGACCTTAGCAGTTTTGGTTTCAAACAGCTGATTGGCAAGATGCTCGAACTGCTGCTTTAGGCGTGATTCAGCCTGCTCTAAGAGCTGCAGCTTTTCACTGTTAGCAAGGTTCTCTTGATCGTGCCTTGCTTCTTGCTCACGGAGTTCAGCCTCCAACTCCGACTTATGGTCTTTCAGTACGTTAATCTCATCGGCATACTGCTGTCGTTCTTGTTTGACCGCTTCGAAGTAGCGAAGCTTTTCCATCGCCGCCATCACCTTACCGTGTGCTTGTTTAAGCTCAAATGCGGCTTTGTCTCGCTCGTCATCCATTTCATCGAGCTCTTGCTGTGCCTCTGCCAAGGAGGATTTGAGCTGTGACTGCTGAGATTCATGCAACAAACGATCAGACTCAAGTTGCTGCTCGAGCAATCGCTGCTGAAAAGAGAGTTTCTGTTTAACCCACCAACCCACGACGCCGCCACTGACGAGTGCGCCAGAAATTGCAGCAATAAGCGTTGCCTGATGTTCGATAATCCATTGCATGATAATGATTTAGCCTAATTGGAAATAACTCATTAAATGGTATTTTGATACTGGATAAATGTCCAGTTTGCCGTATTAAAATTCGACAGATAGACTAAGCGCTCCGTATTCAGTCCCACCCAATTAGAATGAGTTGCCATGAACGAACGTCGTGCCTTGGGCTTTGGCCTTTCCGCAGTGCTGCTGTGGTCAACGGTCGCTACTGCTTTTAAGCTGACCCTTGCTGAGTTTTCACCTATTCAAATGCTGACCATTGCCAGCATTGTGTCGTCGACTGCGCTAATCGCGGTCTGCGCCTTTCAAGGTAAGCTTTCTCAGCTAAGCACAACATTCCTATCAAACCCTTGGTACTACCTACTGCTTGGTTTGGTTAACCCGCTGGCCTACTACCTGATTCTCTTCAAAGCATACGACCTGCTGCCAGCTTCTCAAGCTCAGGCCATCAACTACAGCTGGGCTATCACGCTAACGCTGATGGCAGCGGTTTTTCTGGGACAAAAGATTCGCAAGCAAGATTGGGTGGCTTGTACCTTCAGTTATGCGGGTGTGGTTGTAATTGCTACCAAAGGCGATGTACTGGGTATGCAGTTCGATAGCCCACTTGGTGTTGCGCTAGCACTGCTTTCAACCCTACTGTGGGCGGGCTACTGGATCCTTAACACCAAAAACAAGGCTGATCCTGTGGTTGGTGTACTACTTGGATTCTTAGTGGCGTTACCCTTCGCGATTGGTTTAACCATTTTCCAGGGCGAAAGCTTTAGCCAAATCACGGCGAAAGGTTGGATGGCGGTGACTTACGTTGGCTTGTTTGAGATGGGAATTACCTTTGTGTTGTGGCTATCGGCATTGAAGTTAACCAACAACACGGCACGCATCAGCAACCTGATTTTCGCCTCACCTTTTATCTCTTTGATGCTACTTTCCACCATTATCGGCGAAGAAATTCACCCATCAACCCTGTTTGGTTTAGTGCTGATTATTGCTGGTTTGGTGATTCAACAAATCAAAGTAAGTAAATAGATCAGGCTCATTATAAAACATCGCTTGCTAACCTCTTCTCTTGGTAAACATTGTTAGGTGCCTACCCTCTCAAGGCTGGCACCTAAAATCGCAAACTATCCACTTCTTTGCCCCTCAACTACACCCTCTATCTCATTGAGAAAAAATAAAATCACGACCTAAATAACAAGGCTGAACAAAAAAATTTACCTTTACTGCATCCAATCGGTGAGCTCTTGCGTCTCTTGTAAGCATTTTGAGTTTAGATTAGGAGAAAAGATGCAACTTAAACTAACTACTGTAGGCCTAAGCATACTGCTTGCGAACACTTCAGCACTCGCTTCACCCCAACTTGATTCAGACATCACCCATCAACCTCAAGATGGAGAAATCAATATCTATGGCCCAGGAGGCCCCGACACCGCGCTTCGTCATGCCGCAGAAGCTTTCAGTAAAAAAAGTAAGGTGACGGTAAACGTGATCGCTGGGCCTGAATCAAAGTGGACGAAAGATGCACAGAAAAATGCTGACTTAATCTTTGGATCCGCAGAACAATCCATGAGCGCTTTTGTTGAAACCTACCCCTTTATTACCGATCAAGATGTTGAGCCAGTGTACTTGCGCCGTGCAGTGATTGCGGTGCCAAAGGGGAACCCAAAAAATATCAACGGGATTAAAGACCTACTCGAAAAACCAGCGCGAATAGTCGTGACTGAAGGTCTAGGGGTTTACAACACTTCCGGTACAGGCGTTTGGGAAGATGTCGCAGGACGCACGGGTTCACTGGCTGACGTACAGAACTTTCGCAAAAAAATCATTGCTTACGCCAAAGGCAGCGGAGCAAGTTTCAAAGCTTTTCAACAACAAAAGGCTGATGCGTGGATCACTTGGATTCACTGGCCGCTCAACCATGCCGATAAAGTCGACTATGTAGAAATTGAGCCAGAAAGACGCATCTACCGAGATCTCACCCTAGCAAAGGCAAAAGGTGCAGATCCACAAACTCAAGCTTTCATTGATTTCGTTAACAGCAGTGAGGGAGAAACCTTTTTCACTCGCGAAGGTTGGACTCGTTAATAAGGAAAACGACTGTGAAAAAACTATTATTTTCAGCATTACTGGTCACCTCAACTAGTTTTGCTGCACCAACAATAACTACGTCAGTTGGAGAGGTATACACCGATGCCTCAGGCAAATCACTTTATACCTTTAGCAAAGATCCAGTTGGGAAATCTGTATGTACTGACCAATGTGAGAAGTTATGGCCGCCTGTTCTTGTAACCGCACAATCCAGCAAGCACTTCGGTACGCAAGCAGGCTTCAGCCAAATAACAAGAGAAGACGGCAACAAACAATGGGCTTTGAACGGAAAACCACTTTATCGCTGGCTTAAAGACTCTCAGAAAGGAGAGATCACAGGTGCGGGCATCAAAGGCGTTTGGCCACTAGCCCGAGCGGATGATGTAACCATCAGACTGTACAATGATGGTAAGCAACGTTATCTGGTCGATAGCCATAATAAGACTCTCTATACCTTTGATAAAGATAAGCCAAACCAATCCGTTTGCTACGATGATTGCGCCTCTAAGTGGCCACCTGCTCTTGTGGATACAGAGATAACTCAAAAGGGGATAGCAAATCTAAAGCTGACGGGAGGATTTGGTGTGACTCAGCGCAACGACGACTCATATCAATGGACATATCACAACAAACCGCTTTATCGTTGGATAAAAGACCAAAAGCCCGGCGACACTAGCGGGAATGGCGTAAAACAAGTCTGGCACATTGTAGAACAATAATGAGGAAAGCGTGAACACCGATAAACATAAGATAGGTTTACTGCTTTCCCAAGTAGCGCTTCGAGACCAAGCTGCGTTCGAAGCGCTATACCAGTTGACCAGTACCCGGCTTTTCAACGTTATCCTCGGCGTCGTTAAAGACGAACACGTTGCAGCAGATATACTTCAAGAGGGGTTCGTAAAGCTCTGGCACAACAACCAGCAATATCCAGTAAATCACCCTTGGGCTTGGTTATGCCAAAGTATGAGAAACCTCGCTATAGATGAAATTAGAAAGCGGAACAATCGAGGGGAAGAACAACTGGTAAAGCCCCCCGAAGAGGTCGCTCTCGAAGTAACATCTGATTCAGGAGCCAACTTATCATACTGCCTAAACTCGCTCGCTGAAGAAAAAAGGAATGCGATTATCTTGGCCTATCAGCACGGGATGAGTCATCAAGAGATCGTCCACCATGTGAGCACTCCACTTGGCACAGTGAAATCGTGGATTCGCCGAGGTTTACAGGAGCTAAAACGATGCCTAACCCATTAAAAAACGCACGTTATCAAAATCAAGAGCTAAGAGATAAACTCGCCGGCGAATACGTTCTGGGAACATTAACGCCACTCGTACGAAAGAGATTGGAAACCCTCATGCGATCAGATCCCACTTGGTGGGAACACATCGACCTTTGGCATCAGCATTTGTCTAGCTTAACCCCAGCAGTCGACATGGCACATTCTGAAGGCAACTTGAAACCTCCGCCACGCCAAGTATGGAAAAACATCGCATCCCAAACAATCAAACCATCGAAGCAAACTCAAACTATGCGTTGGTGGTGGCTCCCTATTAGCATGGCTTTTTCTCTGCTCATAGGGTTGTCGCTACAACCTTTTGTATTACCAACCTCGCAACCAACAGAAATCGCACAGGTGCGCCCTATTAGTTACTTAGCCATGATGTCTTCTGAGAGCCAAAAAGACCATTTTGCTTTGGTCGCCTATCAAGGAGAAAAGCCCGGGCAATCAAGCATCCGCATGCAGCGAAATCGTGCGATGGCGAAAGTACCTATGGATAGAGCAATGGTGTGGATGAGAGATGGAAATACCGGTGAGCTCAAACTCATTGATAGCCTAGAAAATGTAAATAACGTCCGCTATATGTCGCCAACTGAGTGGCAAACGCTTAAAAGCAGTTCTGAACTGCTAGTGACCGCTAATCGCGACCCAAACAGTGAGATTTTATATCGAGGGCGTTGTGTTGAACTAAGCGACCCACCAACAAGCAAAGCATCATAAGCTCTTAGCTTTCGGCAAAGTCTAATACGGTATTGAACAGCAGCGATGGTCGTCATTATGAGTCCATCGCTGTTGCGGAGAAATTGTTAACTACACCCACTGACCAGCAGTAAAGCCTGAGCTCCAACACCATTGGAAGTTGTAACCACCAAGCCAGCCCGTTACGTCCATCACCTCACCAACGAAGAACAAGCCTTTGATGTTCTTACATTCCATGGTTTTTGAAGATAGATGATCGGTATCAACGCCACCAAGAGTAACTTCCGCCGTACGGTAGCCTTCTGTGCCATTTGGTGCGATTTTCCAGTTTTCTAGATGCTCAACAATGCCATTAAGCTGCTTTTCGTTGAACTGCTTAAGCGGTTTGTCTTCCAGCTCTTTACGGTCAATCAACACCTCAACAAAACGCTTCGGTAATACTTTTGCTAGTGTGTTCTTTAAGCTCTGGTTTGGATGCTTCTCACGAGAGTTGGCCAGCAATTCAGTCACATCAGCTTCTGGTACTAGGTTAATTGAAACTGACTGACCCGCTTTCCAGAACGAAGAGATTTGCAGTACCGATGGACCAGATAGACCGCGATGCGTAAACAGCAGCGCTTCTTTAAATAAGGTCCCATCTTGCGCTGTGATCTCCGCAGGAATCGCGATACCAGAAAGCTCTGCGAAATCTTCTTTATCTTCTTTATGCAACGTAAACGGCACTAAACCTGCTGTAGTCGGCATGACGGACAAACCAAATTGCTCTGCAATCTTATAGCCAAATGGCGTTGCGCCCAGCTTAGGCATAGACAAACCACCAGTCGCTACCACCAGTGAATCACATTCAACTTGGTCGGTATTGAGGTGCATCTTGAAGCCAGAGTCGGTCTTTTCGATAGAGTGAACGTCACAGCGGTAGCGTTGCTCAACTTTCGCTTGCTGACATTCTTCAAGCAGCATGCTCACGATATCTTTTGCTGTGTGGTCATTCACACAAAATAGCTGACCGTGATCGCGCTCTTCAAACTCAATGCCGTACTTGCTCACCATAGAGATGAAATCCCAGTTGGTGTATTGAGACAGAGCCGATTTGACGAAGTGGCGGTTTTTACACAGGAAGTTATTCGCAGACACATCGTAGTTGGTGAAGTTACAACGGCCACCACCTGAGATTAAAATTTTTCTGCCTGGTTTTTTCGCATGATCAACCACCAGCACTCGTCGGCCACGTTTACCAGCTTCCGCGGCACACATTAAGCCTGCGGCGCCCGCACCAATCACGATTACATCAAATTTTTCACTCATTGCGGTTCTGCTTTCTTCACTTTGCACCTTGAGAGCGCCCTGTTCTCAAAATGCCATCAATAAAAAAGGATGTGCATTAACAGCACATCCTTACTAATTGCTCGCTATTTTAGCGGCAATTTTAAACTTTGCAATTGGTGTTCCACCATTCAAACTTCGTATACTGGCTAGTGTTTTACAAAGTCCAACGAGAGAATAACCGACACTCTAAGCGCACTCGCTGATTTACCTAGACGATAAACGCGGCCACTAACGTCACACCAAGCAAAACCGAAGAAAGTATGAATAGCTCTCTTACTCGATCACATTTAGAAGTAAAAACCTCGTCATGATGATGGTGGTATTCTTTGCTTTTGATGTAACTAAACAAGCGAACTTGCTTGGTCATATTGCCATGAGTTGTGAAGAACCCGCCTCCGTCTACTTGTTGATAAAGTAGAGGATGTGCTTCTCGCATAATATAAATAAGCGTTCGTAGCGCCGTAAAATAACGCGCCCAGTTCACGCAAGTCACAACCATTAGTGCAAATAGAATAGTGTCGCCGCTGATCATCCTTTCCTCCCTACATCTTCAAAGGAAAACTCAAAAGAAAAAGATAATCAGAGTCTTTTTCTTACAGCCTAGGCTGCAGGAGCATCCATGATTGAAGATGAACCATCTTTTGCCAATTGCGCTAGGTCTTTATCAATAAAGAACAGTGCTTTACCGTCTTCACCAACAAGCTCTAGCTTATCCAATACACCTTTAAACAACTTCTCTTCTTCGTGTTGCTCTGCAACGTACCATTGCAGGAAGTTAAAGGTTGAGTAGTCTTGTGTGCTGAAAGCAACGTGAGCCAGCTTATTGATCTTTTCAGTAATCATCTGCTCGTGCTCGTAGGTTTCGCGGAATACTGCGCCAAGGCTTTCAAATTCATGTTTCGGGGCTTCGATCGCACCTAAAATTGGCATTGCACCTGTCTCACTTACGTAAGTGAAGAGACGCTGCATGTGTTCCATTTCTTCTACCGCATGAGCACGCAGAAACTCTGCTGCACCTTCAAATCCTTTGTCTTCACACCAAGCACTCATTTGTAAGTATAGATTGGATGAGAAAAATTCTAGATTAATTTGCTCGTTCAGTTGCTCAACCATAGTTTGTGACAGCATTTAAGACTCCTAAGTACATCCTCAATTTTCTCTACTATATCACTATTTTATTAATTTCTCGCTGACCATTAGTTAGCCGATATTTCGAACCTTCACTACGCAAGACGATGGATATGAGATCACTTCAGCAAAAAAAGGCATCGCATAGTGCTAATCTTTAATCAGACAATGAATAAAGGAGGTAGCGATATGAGTTACAAACATATTTTGGTCGCAGTCGATTTATCAGATGACAGCAAATTAATTGTGGATAAAGCGGTAGCATTGGCAAAGCCATTAGAAGCCAAAGTCTCTTTTATCCATATCGATATTAACTATGCCGAGCTCTATACCGGGCTGATTGACATCAACATGGCAGAAACCCAACACAACGCGATGGAAGCGTCTCGTATTCAGCTACAAAACTTTGCTGAACATGCTCAATACCCGATCACTCACACGCTTGTGGGTAGCGGCGATTTGAGCCATGAGTTGTGCGATACCATCACTGAGTACAACGTTGATTTAGTGGTGTGTGGTCACCATCAAGACTTTTGGAGCAAACTGCTCTCTTCTACACGACAACTGATCAATGCCACTCCGGTTGATATGCTGGTCGTGCCTCTAAGAGATTCAGAAGACTAATGATTTAAGGTTAGGTAACATACAGCTCATCTCTTAATAACGAAGTTTTACTATGAGCTATTTAGCTGGTGTTACCCTCCTATGGGCCTTCTCTTTTAGCCTGATTGGCGTCTACCTTGCTGGTCAGGTTGATTCTTGGTTCTCTGTTCTGATGCGTGTTGCTCTAGCAGGTATCGTCTTTCTTCCTTTCCTGAAGTTTCGTGGAATCCCTGGTAAGTTAATCGCTAAATTGATGGCGATTGGTGGTATTCAGCTTGGCCTGATGTACTGCTTCTACTATCAATCTTTCTTGCTGCTATCCGTACCGGAAGTGCTGCTATTTACCGTCTTTACTCCAATCTATGTCACTCTGATTTATGACTTCCTCAAAGGACAATTTTCACCTTGGTACTTAGTCACGGCTGCGATTGCGGTATTGGGCGCAGTATTCATTAAGTTCGCCGGAATTAACGACAACTTTTTGGTTGGCTTCCTTGTCGTGCAAGGTGCAAACCTCTGCTTTGCGATTGGTCAGGTGGGCTACAAAGTGGTGATGGAGAAGGAGTCGACAGAGCTTCCTCAACATACGGTATTTGGCTATTTCTACCTAGGCGCTCTGTGCGTGGCTTCGGTTGCGTTCATGCTTCTAGGCAACCCTGAGAAACTACCAACCACTGCACTTCAATGGGGAATCCTTATCTACCTAGGCTTAATTGCTTCTGGGTTGGGTTACTTTATGTGGAACAAAGGCGCATGCATGGTAAACGCAGGTGCACTTGCTGTAATGAACAACGTGTTGGTACCTGCAGGTCTAGTCGTAAACATCCTGATCTGGAACCGAGACGTTGATTTGGTACGACTATCGATTGGCGGCGGGGTTATCTTGCTTTCTCTCATCGTGAATGAGACGTGGGTGAAAAAGCGTGTGGCGAGATCGGCGGCCAACGCCTAACAAATTTTTATGCGCCAGCGCGGCCAAGTTCTCTTCGGAGACAAAAAGCAAAAGAGCGACCTAAGGTCGCTCTTTTTAGATCTGGCTAACGTGTTGAATAATGTTCAACAGTTGGTGTTAGTGAATATGATTCACAACCACAGCCTGGTTTTCAGTGAAAGCTACATCATCAAGTCGTAAGTTGATGCGTTCCAATTCACTTTCCAGTTTCTGGCTTTTCTTAAACAGCTTTTGCTGCTTCTTAATCATCTTCGCCAGCTTCTTATTGTATTTCTCTTGTTTCTTAGCCGCTTTCTTCGCTCGCTTCAGTTCTGATTTCTCATCACCACTCGCGTTAGCGATGCGTTTTTTCAGTTTGGCTTTTTTCGGTGACGCTTGTTTGTCTGCGTCTCCAAGAGCAACGGCTGGGTCAAACATCTGTACTGATGAGTCAGGCATCTCTGCCAAGGTGACTTCAGGCTTTGGTAGCGTTTCGGCTAACAGACCACAAGCCGCCTTCTCTTCAGCTGGCTTATTCTGACAACCGAGCGGTGGAATTGCTGTTGGTTTACATAGGTTCGCTTCGTCCGCCGATGAACGTGCACAAGAGCGGCACACAAACTTAGGTTCAGTAACCAAGCTGTGGATCTCGCCTAGGTGTTCGGTAATGTCTCGACGGTTTAACTTACAAAAGCGTTTAGCCATGCTACAACTCCAGCTAAGAATGATAATGATTCTTAGTTAGATATACATCCGTAACGCGACTATCGCAAGTGTTAAATGGCAATTTATCGTATTTATGACGGGAAATTTTCTTAGCGCATCGCTAAGTCATTGATGCCTTCACATACACGTCAAAACGGTTCTTTTTGGTTTCGATCGCCATACTCGGTTTTTGCTCATCTAACCAAGCCGCATAATCGGGTCTTTTGACCACAACTCGCTTTGATGCGAGCTTCATTGCAGGCGCTAATAGCGCATCAGCATCTAAGTCTGCACCGACCAAAGATTGGAATACGCGCATCTCTTTTTTAACTAGAGCCGATTTCTTTTTGTTCTCAGGGTGTGGGTACATTGGGTCTAGATAGACCACATCCGGTTGCTCAAAGTTAGGATCATCGCTGAGCTTATCCAGCGCATCATGACTTGAAGCATGAATCAACTTCATACGCTCGCTAACCCAGCCACCGATATCAGGGTCTTGCTGTGCACGCTGTAATCCATCATCAAGCAGCGCTGCAACAACAGGGTGACGCTCGACCATCTGCACCTTGCAACCTAGGGAAGCCAGTACAAATGCATCGCGCCCTAGGCCAGCCGTACCATCAAGAATGGTTGGCGTAGCGCCTTTATTTAAACCTGCCGCCTTGGCGATAGCTTGGCCTTTGCCACCACCAAACTTACGTCGATGACCAACCGCGCCGCCAACTAGATCAACGAAGATAGCGCCTAGTTTGGGCTCGTCTACTTTGCGCAGCTCAAGTCGCTCGCTAGTCAGCACCAAAGCAAATTCGCTGTTTTCATCGTGAGATAAATTCCAACGAGTCGCTAAGTCATTCAGATGATCGATTTGGGTAGCATCTTCGCAAATCAGTTGTAGTTGCAAGGTCGTCTCCAACAGACAGTAGTATTCAAAACAAAAGAGGCAACCAGTTTACCTGATTGCCTCAACAATACATATTGGCGGTGCAAACTATTAGCACTGAAAGTCACGAGATTAAAACAAGGCTGTACACAAGGCCTAGTTAGTTTGCGTTTTCTAGCGCTCGTTCTTGCTGAAGCTCATCAACCAGTTCAGCAAGCGGCTTAGGTCGGCCAATGATATAACCTTGTGCATAGTTCACTCCGAGCTCAATCAGCTTGTCGATGATCTGGGTGTTTTCAACGAACTCAGCCACTGTGTGCTTCCCCATCTGCTTGGCTAGATCATTGATAGAACGAACCATCACATGGTCCATCTCATTGACATCAATATCACGCACGAACAAACCATCGATCTTAACGATGTCGACTGGTAGCTTCTTCAAGTAACCAAACGACGATAACCCAGACCCGAAATCATCGAGCGCAATCATGCAGCCAAGGTCTTTGATTCGAGTGAAGAACTTGATCGCCTGTTTCATGTTGCTCATCGCCGCTGTTTCGGTGATCTCTAAGCAGATCTTATGACACGGAATCGACGAGTTACTCAAGCTTTCAATCAGGAACTCAACAAACTCTCGATTGCCCATCGAGTGACCAGAAAGGTTGATAGAACACATCCCTAAGTCATCAATCAGATGTGGGCGTTGCTCTAACCAACTCAATGTCTGACCGATCACTTGGCGGTCAATTAAATGCGCGATGTTGTAGCGCTCGGAAGCAGGCATGAAGATCCCCGGAGAGATGTATTCCCCATCCACATTCTTAATGCGCACCAAGATCTCGAAGTGCATTTTATCGCTGTCTTCATCTAAGCCAAGAATACGCTGCGCAAACAGTTCCAGGCGATCATTGGCTAGGGCTTCATGCACTAGGTTAACGCATTCCATCTCTAGATGACGTCGAAGTAAATCTTCATCATCTTGATGGTAAAGGTGATAGCGGTTACGTCCTTCCTCTTTAGCAGCATGACACGCCGCGTCTGCCTGAGCATGCACCATTTGTGGCGTTGCGGCAGTATGGTCGATCAATCGAATACCGATAGAGCAGGTTAAGTTAAGTCGGATGTCATCCCACAAGAATGGATTGTCGCCCATCATCGAGATGATACTGCGACACACATTCACCGCGTCTCTCTCAGTACAGTCTTTGATGAGTACCGCAAACTCGTCTCCACCCATACGCGCCAATACCGCATTGTATGGCAGTACCTCTTCCAATAACTGCGCGCTAAACAAGATCGCAGCATCGCCCGCTTCATGCCCTGCGGTATCGTTCAGTACTTTCAGCTGGTCTAGGTCTAAGAACAGCATTGCGTGGGTGCGCATGTGGCTCTCAACCTCTTTGAGTGCCTTCTGTAGCTCTTGCTCAAAGTGGTTACGGTTAAAGGTATCAGTCAGCAGATCATAACGTGCCTGATACTCCAACTTTTCAGAAAGCTCATGTGTCTCAGTGATGTCCTCGCCCACAATCAACAGCTGATCAGACTCCACCAGCGGACGGATATTTTCTCGAATCCAAATCGTGCTGCCATCGGCATGACGATACTCAATATCACGACGCCATACACCGCGAACCTTGTGCTGTGGCTGCAACAAGATATGACGTGGAATCATCGCGTTTTCATCGACATAGAACTCTCTAGGACGGTGACCTAAAAGTTCATCCAGTGGGTAACCAAGCAGCTCTTCGGCAAATTGGTTCACTTGTTGGATGCGATTATTACCGTCCAAAGTAATCATCATCACCGGTTGTTTGTCGTAATAGAGTTTTAGGTTCGCTTCACGCTGGAACAGCTTGTTCTCAGCCAACTTACGTGAAGTGACATCGCGCGCCTCAAATAAGAACTGAATATCGCCTTCTTCACTGCCCGGCATCGGCTTCAGTGAGATATCCAATACCATGGCACCGCGATCTCGGCACCAAACCTCAGCTTCAAAGCGTAAAGATGGGTGATCATCTCGCTCAACAAAATACTCTTTCAACACCTCACTGGCAGAGTCTTCCCAGTGCTGATGTTCTTGCAAAGGTGTTCCTAGCTTATAGCCCTGATTGTAGAGCAGCTCATGCAGCTTGCTATTACTCGACAGCAACACACCGCCTTTATCGATAATGCCCATAAACTGAAGGCTCTGGTCGAATATCGACTCCAACAGTCGTTGGCTTTGACGGCTTGCTCGTTCGCTCTTCTTGAGACGATTGAGGTAATACACCAAGGTGGCGATCACGCATGACATACCAAGGAACATTAAACCTATGGTGCGAATTTCATCGCGATAGCGCATCAGAAAAGGCTTAGGCTTGTTAAGGAACGTTACTGCAGCTTCGTTCTCTGCACCCAAATCCCAACGCGATATTTGTTGATAGTCGAGTTTAATCTCCGGAGCACCAGCGACCACAGGAGGCAACGGTTCATTAGGGTTCGCCAACACCTGCAACAAAACACGACCAGTGTTACGCCCTTGAGTTTCACCGCTTTGAATCACACCGCCAATGGCCCCAAAACCTAGGCCTAAGTCGTGCACCATATACAGTGGCATTTGCGTTTTAATGTTCAGCTGACGCCAGTCTTCATCACTACTCACATCACCTTTAGCGTCTCGGTAATACGCCCAAAACAGCAAGCTTTTCCCTAAGTCTGCACGCTGCGAAAAAGTCGTCAGTTCTTGGTATGAGTCTGGAACATAGTGTTCAATTAAATCTGCAAAGTTAGGATTTTTTTCAATGAATAGATCTATTTGCGCGCGAATGGCCTCACCAGTCACCGAGTGATCGGTCACCATGTAGACCTTTTTCACGGTCGCCTGGAGACGCTTAATCAGTTCGATGTTGCCAACCAGATCGATGTCTTCAGTGATGCCCGTGGCGTTCAAACCTTCGATCATTTTTGGAGAGAAGTGGTTGATGCCACCAAAGATAACCGGGGTTCCATCGAGATCCGACGCTAGGCGCTTCATCAGATTAAGAGCGTTGTTATCACTCACCACAACCGCTGCAAACTCTTCGTGCATTAATTTGGTGTGATAAAGCTGGTAAACGCGCTCGAGGTATTCAGGGTTTTGAGTGCGTTTGCTGTCGAGATAAACGACGCGGTAAGACAACCCGTCGCGATCGAGTTCTTCGGACAACCCTTTATGGAAATCATCAGTCCAAAAGAAGCCTTGATGGTAGGAGTGGATCACCAATACATCTTTTGTCTGCGCCGAAGCCAATACGCTCCAACACATCGCAATAAATAACACCCAAAATCGCACTGAATTCACCCTAACATCATTGTTGCTGCTAATATTATCACCCTTGGCTATGATATGTACTCTAGCCGATATATTTTCATTAAATCTAAGGGTTAAGCATGTCCACAACTACCGCTCGTCTCGATGACCTAGACCGTGCCATTCTGAAAACCTTAATGGAAGATGCTCGTACGCCTTACGCCGAGATGGCCAAGCAGTTTGACGTAAGCCCTGCGACTATTCACGTCCGTATCGAGAAAATGAGATCGGCCGACATTATTGAGCGCACCGAAGTGGTGGTAAACACGAAAAAGCTAGGTTACGACGTATGTTGCTTTATTGGCATCAACCTGAATGCAGCCAAAGATTACCACTCGGCAATCGCTAAACTGAATGCCCTAGATGAGGTGGTTGAAGCCTACTACACCACTGGTGCCTACAATATTTTCGTTAAGTTGATGTGTAAATCGATTGAAGAGCTGCAGTTCGTTTTGATCGATAAGTTGCAGGCAATTGATGAGGTGCAATCGACCGAGACGCTAATCTCACTGCAAAACCCAATCAATCGTAATGTGAACCCATAATCGATTGATAAGCCGATACAAAAAGAGCCTCACAAGGAGGCTCTTTTTACATTCTGACCAGCACAATATTACGCGCTGATACCTGCATGGCGCAGCATCGCGTCGATTTGAGGCTCACGACCACGGAAGCGTTTGAACAGCTCCATTGGCTCTTCACTGCCACCCATTTCTAGGATGTTATTCAGGAAGCGATTACCCGTTTCAGTGTTGAAGATACCCTCTTCTTCAAATGCTGAGAACGCATCTGCCGATAGCACTTCAGCCCATAGGTAGCTGTAGTAACCCGCGCTGTAACCACCAGCGAAGATGTGGCTGAAGCTGTGTGAGAAACGGTTCCAATCAAGGCTTGGTAGTACCGCCACTTTAGATTTCACATCAGCCAGTGTTTCAAGTACGCGCGCACCAACTTCTGGATCGTAAGTAGTGTGTAGCGTAAAGTCGAACAGACCGAACTCTAGCTGGCGTAAAATGAACATCGCTGATTGGAAGTTCTTCGCCGCTAGCATCTTCTCTAGCATCTCTTTTGGTAAAGCTTCACCTGTTTCGAAGTGACCAGAAATGAATGCTAGTGCTTCTTCTTCCCAACACCAGTTTTCTAGGAACTGACTTGGCAACTCAACTGCATCCCAAGGCACACCATTGATACCTGCAACCGCGCCTGCTTCTACTTGAGTCAGCATATGGTGGATACCATGGCCAAACTCGTGGAACAGAGTCACAACTTCATCGTGGGTAAACAACGCCGGCTTGTCGCCAACCGGTTTATTGAAGTTACACGTCAGGTAAGCGACTGGCGTTTGTAGTTCACCAGCAGCGGTAATACGACGACCACGGCAGTCGTCCATCCATGCTCCGCCACGCTTGTGTTCACGAGCGTACAAATCTAGGTAGAAGCTACCACGCAATGTGTTATTAGAATCAAAGATATCAAAGAAGCGTACCGACTCATGCCATGTGTCGACGCCTTCACGCTCTTTCACTGTCATACCGAATACACGATTCAGTACTTCAAACAGACCCGATACCGCTTTCGATTCAGGGAAGTAAGGGCGCAGCTCTTCATCTGAGATTTGGAATAGGTGCTGTTTCTGTTTTTCGCTGTAGTAAGGGATATCCCAAAGCTCTAGCTCAGACACACCAAACTCTTTTTCAGCGAACTGGCGCAGCTCTTCCACTTCACGCTCACCTTGAGGCTTCGCTTTCACCGCTAAATCATTCAAGAAGCCCAGAACCTGATCTGGCGTCTCTGCCATTTTGGTTGCCAGAGATTTCTCGCTGTAAGTGCCAAAGCCAAGCATACGTGCGATCTCATGACGCAATTTAAGCTGCTCGGTGATGATCTCTGTGTTGTCCCACTTACCAGCGTTTGGACCACGGTCTGAAGCGCGAGTAACGTAAGCTTCGTACAGCTCTTTACGCAGCTCTTGGTTATCACAGTAAGTCATTACTGGTAGGTACGATGGGATATCTAAAGTCAGTAGGTAACCTTCTTGCTCTTTAGCCTCTGCCGCCGCTTTTGCCGCAGCCAGTGCTGATTCAGGCATGCCTGCCAATTCAGCAACATCAGTCACCTGCTTGCTCCAACCCATGGTTGCATCAAGTACATTGTTTGAGAATTGAGAGCCCAGCTCAGACTGACGCTTGCTGATCTCACCATAGCGGTGCTGCTCGTCAGCGGGTAAACCAATGCCTGATAGTTCGAAATCACGCAGTGCATCGGTAATGGTTTTTTGTTGAGCACGATTTAATCCAGAGAACGCTTCGCTCGCCTTGATCGCTTTATACGCTTCAAACAGACCTTTGTGTTGACCAACCCAGGTGCCGTACTCAGACAGCAGAGGTAAACAGCTTTCATACGCTTCACGCAGCTCGTCGCTGTTCACAACCGAGTTCATGTGGCTTACTGGTGACCAAACACGGCCTAAACGATCATCCACTTCTTCAATTGGAGCAACTAAGTTGTCCCAGCTTGGTGAAGTATTACCTTCAAGTACTTGTTCTATCTTGTTGCGACACGCTTCAATCACTTGCTCAACCGCTGGCTTAACATGCTCAGGTTTGATTTGTGAAAACGAAGGTAAGTCCGTGAAGGTTAATAGCGGATTAGACATATAAACATTCCTTTGGCGTTAGAGACTTTCGTCTTTTTTGTAATGAGGTCGTCTTACAGTCATCAGGCTAAGCAGCGCCCTAAAAAATCACCTGCGAATAGTTATTAAATAGTGCCCATAAAGGCAAATTTCAATAGTAGAACCAATAACTAACTGCAGATAGCTGACGACTGTCCCTGAATTGTTCGAGAATTTATGGTCCATTGAGGGTTATAATAATCAGATTAACCCACCTACACTAACCACACTCTAAAACGAGAGTGTTACGAGAGTTTAATTTGTTAAGTTATCGCCACAGCTTCCACGCAGGTAACCATGCCGACGTAGTAAAGCATATCGTACAGAGCCTTATTCTTAATTCTTTGAAACAGAAGGATAAGCCTTTTGTTTACCATGACACTCACTCTGGTGTAGGTCGTTACGACTTAACGCATGAATGGTCTGAAAAAACCGGTGAATACAAACAAGGTATCGCTCGCGTCTGGGAACAGCAAAATCTTCCTGAAGACATTCAAAGCTACCTTGAGTCTATCTCAACGCTAAACAACGGTGACAAGCTTCGCTACTACCCAGGCTCGCCACGTGTTGCACGTGCCCACCTACGTGACCAGGACCGCATGGTACTGACCGAGCTTCACCCAGCTGACCACCCGCTGCTTGAGCAAGAGTTCCACCGTGATCGTCAGGTATCGATCTACAAAGAAGATGGCTTTAAGCGTCTAAAAGCAAGCCTGCCGCCCAAAGAGCGCCGCGGCTTAGTACTGATCGACCCACCGTACGAGCTTGCAAAAGAGTACCGTGATGTAGTGACAGCTATTGCTCAAAGCCATAAGCGCTGGGCAACGGGTATCTACGCAATTTGGTACCCAGTAGTGAACCGTTGTGACATCGAAGACATGATCGAAGGCTTAGAAAGCTTGGGCATCAACAAGATTCTACAGATCGAGCTTGGTGTATCACCAGACACCAACGAGCGTGGCATGACAGCATCAGGCATGATTGTTATCAACCCACCCTGGAAACTAGAAAGCCAAATGAACGAGATTCTTCCATTCTTGAAGGAAGCAATTGCTCCAGCAACCGGTCACTACAAAGTAGAGTGGATCGTACCTGAGTAACCTCGATACCACATTGAAGCTCAAAGAGCAGTCAAAAGACTGTGATGTGGACGAATAAATTTAAAACAGGGAGATTGAGTTCAACCAATCTGCCCTCAATATAATAATTAGACAATTTTAGAATCTATAGGACGTAGGTATCCAGTGTGCTCACTGTGACTACAACCCTCAATAAATGGAGAAAGTAATGGCGACTCATTTTGATTACATCTGTATCGGTGGCGGCAGCGGCGGCATCGCATCAGCAAACCGCGCGGCAATGCACGGTGCAAAAGTTGCACTTATCGAAGCTCAGGACCTTGGTGGTACTTGTGTAAACGTTGGTTGTGTTCCTAAAAAGGTAATGTGGCACGGCGCTCAAGTCGCTGAAGCGATCAACCTATACTCTGAAGACTACGGCTTTGATGTTGAAGTGAAGAATTTCAACTGGAGCAAACTGATTGAGAACCGCCAAGCGTACATCGGTCGTATCCACCAATCTTACGATCGCGTACTTGGTAACAACAAAGTAAACGTAATCAAAGGTTTTGCTAAATTCGTTGACGAAAAGACGGTTGAAGTAAACGGTGTACACTACACAGCTGATCACATCCTGATCGCGGTAGGTGGTCGTCCAACGATTCCAAACATCCCAGGTGCAGAATACGGCATCGATTCAAATGGCTTCTTCGAGCTAATGGAGCAACCAAAACGCGTTGCGGTTATCGGTGCAGGCTACATCGCAGTTGAGATCGCAGGCGTACTAAGCGCACTTGGTACAGAAACACACCTATTCTGCCGTAAAGAGTCTCCGCTACGTAGCTTCGACCCAATGATCGTTGAGACGTTAGTTGAGGTAATGGAAGCAGAAGGTCCAACACTTCACACGCACTCTGTGCCTAAAGAAGTAGTGAAAGAAGCGGACGGCACACTGACTCTACACCTAGAGAATGGCAACACTCAAAACGTTGACCACCTAATCTGGGCTATCGGCCGTCACCCAGCGACTGACGCTATCAACCTAGCATCAACGGGCGTGGAGACAAACGACCGTGGCTACATCAAGGTAGACGAATTCCAAGCGACTAACGTTCCTGGCATCTACTGTGTGGGTGACATCATGGAAGGCGGTATCGAGCTAACTCCTGTAGCGGTTAAAGCAGGTCGTCAGCTTTCTGAGCGCCTATTCAACGGCCAAACTAACGCGAAAATGGACTACAACCTAGTTCCTACTGTTGTATTCAGCCACCCACCTATCGGCACAATCGGTCTAACGACTCAAGAAGCTGAAGAGAAGTACGGTAAAGACAATATCAAGGTTTATACATCAGGCTTCACTGCGATGTACACAGCCGTAACCAAGCACCGTCAACCTTGTAAGATGAAACTAGTATGTGCTGGCGAAGAAGAGACTGTCGTTGGTCTACACGGCATCGGCTTCACGGTTGATGAGATGATTCAAGGCTTCGGCGTTGCAATGAAGATGGGCGCAACCAAAGCAGACTTCGACTCTGTTGTGGCAATTCACCCAACAGGCAGCGAAGAATTCGTTACTATGCGTTAATCAACACCTTTATTTGATACTTTTAAAAAGCAGTCCTTGGGACTGCTTTTTTTATGCCCGCTTTGAACCTTGGTTCTCGATTCGACGTAACACAAATATCCACCTAACTAGAAAATGGAGTTTGTGATGAATCTACTAATTGAATCATTTGAAGGCGGAATTTACTTAGCTTACCAAGTCGTTGGCGAGCAAAAGCGATTAATTAAAGACGACCACCAGCACCCGATGAAATTTTTGAGTGTCAACCAAGCGCGTGACCACTTTAGTGATCAAGGCATATCGTCAGCAACGCTGATACATAACAGCGCTTACGATGAGATGTGTGGTGAGCACTGTGGTAGTACACAACCATTCGAGATTGATTTGAAGTGGAGTTGAATGGCTTTTATGTTTCTTTATCAATAGAAAGGCTTGCACATCGGCAAGCCTTTTTCTTTGGTAGATTAACGCGCCATGCGTTTTTGCCTACGCTTAATATTCTGTTCTTTCACCATGAAATCAAATAACGGAGCAAACAGGTTCGCAAACAAGATTGCGAGCATGATGCCCTCTGGATAGGCAGGGTTGAGTACTCGAATACCGACCGTCATTACGCCAATCAGGAGCCCGTAGGCCCATTTACTATTATTAGTGAACGCTGCAGATACAGGATCGGTAGCCATGAAGAAGGTACCAAACGCGACGCCACCTAATACAAAGTGCCAGTAAAACGGCATCGAAAACATTGAGTTAGTATCCGATCCAATCCAGTTCAATAGACTCGACGTCACTACAAGACCAACAATCACACCAGCCACAATACGCCAAGACGCTATCTTCATGACAATCAGAATCACACCGGTCAGCATAATAAGCAGTGAAGACACTTCGCCCATCGAGCCTGGAATGTTTCCGATGAAGGCATCCATCCAAGTAATTGCCTCACCTGTCATGTTATTGACAAGCGATGATCCACCACCTTCATACCATTGGCTGAGCGGTGTCGCTCCTGAATAGCCGTCAGCGGCAACCCATACCAAGCCACCGGACATGTTGGCAGGGTAAGCAAAGTAAAGAAACGCTCGCCCCGCCAGTGCAGGATTGAGGAAGTTTCGCCCTGTGCCACCGAACAACTCCTTGGCAACGACAATACCAAAGGTGATACCTAAAGCGGCTTGCCACAGCGGGATGGTTGGCGGAAGAATAAGTGCAAACAATACCGAACTAACAAAAAAGCCTTCATTCACCTCGTGTTTTCGCACAACGGCAAACAAAACTTCCCAGAATCCCCCGACCACAAATACGGTGGCATAAACAGGTAAGAAGTAGAGCGCTCCCAAAAACATCTGGCTTCCCCAGCCGCTTGCTACTAACGACTGTGTATCACCAAACGCCCACGATAGGCGCCAACTACTATCGATGATAGAAGCCAGCTCGGCACCGGAATAGGTAGCCGTTAACCCCATCACGGATTGATGGCCTACGTTGTACATCCCCCAAAACATCGCGGGGAAAGTGGCCAACCACACCAGAATCATAATCCGTTTTAGGTCAATACTATCTCGGACATGAGTTATACCTCGGTTCACATTCCCTGGCGTGTAAAATATGGTCGCAAATGCCTCATACACTGGGTAGAGCTTTTCGTACTTCCCCCCAGCTTCGAAGCTAGGAGCCACATCTTCTAATCGTTTTTTCAAACTCATAATCTCAATCACCTTGTTGCTGAGTTATGGTTTTCTACGCATCAACTGCACTATTTGAGCAATTTTTAGTGCTTTTTGATCAAATTCATTTGAAGGTGTCTGCCATCGGCTATCTATATGTCGCTTAACAACGTGTCCTAGCCTCTGAATTACAAGGTCTAAAAACAACAAAGCCCCAGCAATCGCTGAGGCTTAAGTAAGGTTTCAATCCGACGAGTTACTTCACACACATCACGTTAAGTAGTGAAGAGCCTTTGAGTTGGTTTACGTTACCATTGGTGAACAGGCCTTTCTTATCCGCTCCCCAATAAGGTAGGTGCATTGGCCAATTCTGGTTTTCCATCACTCTTGAGCCGAGGATGCTCTGCCATTGCTTTTCAGTCATCAGCTTCATGTTGATCTTATTACATACCAGCTCTGCACTACCATAATCCAAACGACTCCAAGGCTTACCTTGCTCCATGTAGAACTGCTGCTCATGGTCTAGCAAGTAAGGGATCGCATATTGGCTACCGGCAACATTTGCCGTCACGCGAACTTCAATTTCTAGATCGTTATCTGAATTCTTGCCACCACTTGGCAGTGCCTGAATGGCAGCCGCACTCGTCACTGCTGCCGCTGGCTTGGCTGCTACGGGTTTCGCCGCAGGCTTAGTTGCAGGTTTTACAGGCGCCTTAACCGGTGTCGGTTTTGCTGCTTTAGGCTCGGCTGCTTTAGGCTCGGCCGCTTTTGCCACGATAGGTTGTGATGAGGTCTGCGACTTATCAACCATACGAATAAAGGCTTCGCCATAACCTTGCACCTTACGAACCTGAGCTAGATCTTTTCTCGCATCTGAAAATGTAGAGTAAGGACCAATCAAACAACGATAATCACCACCCTCAGGTTTCATCCATACGTTGGTCGAAATTTTGCCGTAAAGAGGTTTTGCTTGGCTCAGTGACAAAGGCTTGTTCAGCAGGCCACATTGAACCCAAAACAGCTCATTATCTGAATGACGCTTAGGCGCTTTATTACCCCAAACACCCTTACCGATCGGACATGATTGCTCTAGCTGTGGTAATTGATTAGTACTTGCCTGAGTAGCATCACATAAAACCGATTCTGCATTGACTTGGCTCGATACCAAGAGGGATGCAGCAATAAGCCCAATACGATAATTTCTAATCACAGCGCGACATACATCATTCATTGTCAATTTCATAACCACCACTTAAACCCTCACGGGTTAATTGTTACCGAATTAATGTCGATAAAACACGAATTCCATTTTAAGTATTATTGACACTATCAATGATACTTAGTTCAAGATCCATTAAGCAAAAAAAGAGCCGTAATTGCTTACGGCTCTTAGTTTAGTGATTTTTTTTACTAAAAATCAAACCAAGCTATCACCCTTTATAAATTTTAGGGTTAAACACGTCACGTAACCAGTCACCCAGTAGGTTGATCACCAGTACTAGCGTCACCAATACGACACCAGGGAAGGCTGTAATCCACCACGCACCAGAGAAAATGTAGTTAAAACCAGTACTGATTAGTGCACCTAGTGACGGTTGGTCTACCGGTAGGCCCAAACCTAGGAAAGAAAGTGCCGCTTCTGACATGATGGCATTTGCCACCTGTACCGTAGAGATAACCAAAATTGGCGATAAACAGTTTGGTAGAATATGACGGAACATGATGCGCGGAGCTCTGAAGCCCATCACGCGTGCTGCTTCTACATACTCTTTCTTCTTCTCAGCCAATACCGATGCACGAATCGTACGAGCATACTGCGGCCATTCAGCAATACCGATGATCACCACCAGCATCACTACCGCATATTGCGCGTAGAAGTCACTACCGAAGCTCGCCTTAAAGATAGCCGAGACAATGATCGCAACCATCATGGTGGAGAACGAGAGCTGAACATCAGCAAAACGCATCAAGAAGCTATCGATACGACCACCGAAGTAACCCGCAGATAGACCAATGATGATACCTAGGGTCAGCTGTAGACCAACGGCTAGGAAACCAATCGTCAGTGATAAGCGAGAACCGTAAAGCATGGTCGATAGAATGTCACGACCCTGTTCATCCGTACCCAGTAGGAAACGCTCTTCGCCATCTTCCATCCAAGACGGTGGTAGCTCAGAGTCCATGATGTCGATAGACGTCACGTCATACGGGTCTGTTGGCGCTAGAACAGGTGCCGCCAATGCCATCACTAAGAAAGCAGTGAAAACAGCAAAGCTGAACATTGCCACTTTGTCACGCAAGAAGTAGTACAAAATGTCTGACTGCTTAAATCGCTCCCAACGAGATGGAGCTGTTGTTGTTTGTTCCATGATTATGCTCCTTTCCCTGTGATGTTCACTGTTGGGTTAATGATGCCGTATAGCAGGTCAACAATGGTGTTCGTTACTACGAAGATAAGACCAACGAAGATAACGTATGCGGTAATCAGTGGTGTATCCACTCGGTTAATCGCTTCAAGGAATAGGAAGCCGGTGCCCGGCCACTGGAATACAGTTTCAGTAAGAATGGTGTAAGCCACCATAGTACCAATCTGAACACCACCTACCGTTAGTACAGGTAGCATTGTGTTTTTCAGAGCGTGCTGGTAGTAAATCTTGTTCAGTTCCAGACCTTTCGCTTTACCAAACTTGATGTACTCAGAGCTCAGCACTTCTAGCATCTCTGAACGAACCAGACGAATGAAAAGCGGTAGCATGATAGACGCAAGCGCGATACTTGGCAGAACTAAGTGTGCAAGGCCATCTAGCGTTAGGAAACCAGACTCCCAGCCAAACCAGTTTGCAGTTTCACCACGGCCAAACGACGGCAGCCAGCCAAGTTCAATTGAGAAGACATACATCAGCATGATTGCCGTTAAGAAAACAGGCACAGAGATACCGATACTACTGCCCGCCATCACCAGCTTAGTGAAGAAACTTTTTGGGTGTATTGCTGAATAAACGCCAAGTGGAATCGACAGACAAACGATGATCAGAGAAGCGCCAAACACAAGTTCAAGCGTCGCCACCAGCTTATCTAAGATTACGTCCACTGCAGGGCGTTTAAAGAAATATGAAGTACCAAGATCACCTTGTAGAGCTGCGCCTACAAAGCGAGTGTATTTTGTAATGAAGGGATCATTTAAGCCGAGTTCATCACGCAGCGCTTGACGCTCCGATTCTGACACAGATTGACCGACTAACTCACGCAACGGGTCGCCCAGGTTATCCTGAATGGCAAACGCCACCAAACTGATCACAAACATCACTATCAGTGCCTGAAACAGGCGCTTGACCAGAAACGTAACCATTCCTTGCCCCTTATCTATCCATGATTATCTAATCAAAATCCGCGACCAGATAACAAAAATTCAGTCTTAAAAAAGGTATTTAGCCAGACTGAAGGAAGACCAAATACCTAAACTTAAATATATTTCTTAATAGTTTGAGAGCCTGAAAGCTTCAGGCTCTCGATTCTAGCAAGCTAGGTTATTTTACAACTAGATCACCGAAGTAAGGGAAGTTCATGCCGTTGATAATTGGACCAATCTCAACGTTACTCTTAGCTGCCCATGAAGGGTCTTGCCAATGAAGTGGTACGAACGCAGCTTCATCATATAGGACGGCTTCAACTTGCTTCAGCATCGCACTTCGTTTAACAAGATCAGTTTCTGAATTCGTTTCTAAAACTACTTTATCGATTTCAGAATTTGAGTAGTGACCACAGTTATACTGACCTTTACCTGTAGCTTCATCACGGGTCATCGTGAGGAATTCAGAGAAGTTCGCAGAGTCTTCAGTATCAGGGTGCCAACCAATCATCATCATATCAGCAGCACACTTATCAAACTCAGGCCAATACTGCGCTTTAGGCATAGTTTTAAGATCAACTTTAATACCAATCTTAGATAGCATTGCCGCCGCTGCTTGCGCAATCTTAGCATCGTTCACATAACGATTATTTGGTGCCATCATAGTTAGCGTAAAGCCATCTTCATAGCCCGCTTCTTTCATCAGCTCTTTTGCTTTTTTAACATCATAGCGAGGTTTTAGTTCTTCGTTATAGCCAGCGTATCCCACAGGGCTCTGTTGCGCAGCTGCAGTAGCCGCACCTTTCATGATTTTTTTAACGATACCTTCGTTGTTAATCGCATAAACAATCGCTTGACGAACGCGCACATCTTTCAGTGCCTCATTACTGCTTTGGTTCATTTGAAAGGTAATAATACGCGTTCCAGGCATTGTATATAAATCAACACCATCAGCATTTTTAACTCGCTT
This sequence comes from Vibrio chagasii, assembly GCF_002954585.1. GTDB lineage: Bacteria > Pseudomonadota > Gammaproteobacteria > Enterobacterales > Vibrionaceae > Vibrio > Vibrio chagasii_A. Next base: position 101,692 of record NZ_MSCI01000003.1, on the reverse strand, counting down.
GTAATCATTTGGTGCAACAGGCGCGATCATATCAACATCACCGGAAAGAATAGCAGCGACTCGCGTTGCATCTTCCTTAATTGGCACAAGCGTAAGCTTGTCGACATTACCTTTTGAAGCGCTATCCCAGTAATCAGCGAAACGTTCAAACTCAACCTTAACACCCTGTTCACGAGACTTGATGATAAAAGGACCCGTTCCAGACTCATTGGTTGATGCAAAGGAGTTACCATGCTTAACCAACTCAGATTTGTCTTTTCCGTCTGCAGTTTTTCCAGAGTAGAACTTGCTGTCCATTGGGAAAATATAGGTCGCCACATTTTCGATCAATGGATACGTACCATCAGTCTTAACTTCAACGGTATAGTCATCTACCTTAGTCAAAGATACCAAAGGACCAAAGATGCCTTTGAAATCTGCCGAAGACTTCAAACGTTCGAAAGTCCAAACTACATCATCAGCTGTAAATGCATTTCCTGAGTGGAATTTGACTCCCTTACGAAGATTGAAGCGCATAGTCTCGTTATCAATTCGCTCCCAGCTTGTCGCTAGACGGCCTTCGAAATCCATCTCTTGAGTGAAACGTACTAGAGGGTCAAATACCATGTGAGACATTTGCAGTGTACCACCAGACAGCTGCTCGTGCGGGTCAAGTGATACAGGGTCAGCTGCATAGCCAACGGTAATATCTGCTGCTGCTGCACTAAAGCTTAGGCCAGCTGCCATCAAAGCTACTGCTAATTTGCTTTTCATGGTTTTCATTGCATAACTCCTTCATGCGGGAATCCAGATCCCTAGTTGTTGTATTTGCGTCTGTTTATTGTTGTTAGCAAGCTAAACTCCAGCCTGCTGACTTTTATACCGCGGCTTGTGCCACTGCTTTTTCTTCTCTCAAACCTGTAAATTCAGGCATTAAAGAAATCAGTTGTTTGCTGTATTCATGCTGAGGTGATTGGAATAGCTGCTCTGTAGGCGCAACTTCCAATAGTGTCCCCATCTGCATCACGCCAACACGGTCACACATTTGGCGAATAACCGGTAAATCGTGACTAATGAACAGCATGGTTAGGTTTAACTCGTCTTGTAAATCTTTTAGTAGGTTGAGGATTTGAGCCTGTACCGACACATCCAGTGCCGATGTTGGTTCATCACAAATCAAAAGACGTGGGCGAGTCGCCAAAGCGCGAGCGATAGAAATACGCTGACGTTGACCACCTGAGAATTCGTGTGGGTACTTCACCCCTGCCATTTTACCTAAACCAACGTGCTCTAGCAGGTCATTAACGATCTGACGAGTTTCGCTTTCGTTGCGAGTAAGCTTATGGAATCGAATAGGTTCAGCAATGATGTCGAATATCTTCATTCGAGGGTTCATTGATGTATAAGGGTTTTGGAAAACCATCTGCATTTGGCGACGCATAGGGCGACGCTCTTTTTCAGATTTCAGGCCAGTCAGGTCAACGCCTTCAAACGTTACCTTGCCCGAGTTTGGCGCGTACAAACCAGCAATTACACGAGCAATCGTTGATTTACCTGAGCCTGATTCACCCACCAAACCAAACGTCTCACCTTCATGCACTTCAAAGCTAACGTTGTTCGACGCTTGTACGTACTCACGGCGGCTCTCGAAGAACGAATCTTTAGTGGTGAAACGCAGGTTTACGTTTTCAACATTTAATAATGGGCCTGTGTAATCACGGTGATCTTGGCTTTGACCCAACCAGTGATTTTTCACATCAAGTGGTTCCATCTCGTGTGCTTCTTCGATGTAGCTCACCAGTGGGAAACGATCGAGTTTACGGTCTGAACGCGGAACCGCAGAGATCAAGCTGTGTGTGTATGGGTGTTCTGGCGTACCAAGCACTTTGGCAGTTGGGCCAAACTCAACTAAGTCACCACGATACATTACGGCTACACGATCGGTTACGTTAGATACCACACCCATGTCGTGCGTTACCAACATACAACCTACGTTTTTCTTAATACATAGATCGCGAATCAAACCTAAGATTTGGTCTTGGATAGACACATCCAGTGCGGTGGTTGGTTCATCTGCGATGATAAGGTCAGGCTCACCTGCCAATGCAATCGCTATAACCACACGCTGACGCATACCGCCAGAGAATTGGTGAGGATACTGTTTTAAGCGGTTTTCTGGCTGTGGGATACCAACTTGATTCATCAAGTCGAGGGAGCGTTCATAGGCTTCTTGATCAGAAACCTTCATGTTGGCGTGAATCGTTTCTTTTAACTGCTGTTCTACGGTGAATAGAGGGTTAAGAGACGTCATTGGATCTTGGAAGATAAAACCAATCTTTGAGCCGCGAACAGAACGCATCTGTTCAGGAGATAAGCCAGAGACTTTTTCGCCATCCAGAAATACCTCGCCGCTAGCAATGCGACCAGGAGGGCTCAACAGATCGATAACCGCGTTACCTACCGTTGACTTACCAGCACCAGATTCGCCTACAACACCAACAATCTCACCACGTTCAATATTGAACGAAAGCGATTTAACTGCGGCGTGAACTCCATGACGAGATGGGTATTCGATACGAAGATTTTTTACTTCTAAAAGTGACATTACCAGACCTCTACTGCTTTGGCAGCTTTCTGCCCTGTCTGCAAAATTGAATCCATTCTTACCAGAATATTGTTCTGATATTTTATACGATTGACAATTTGGCAAATAATTCACAGAAAATCAACAAAAATAGGATAAAAAGTCGACATTAAACGCTTAACAAGCAAAACCAACACATAACTATTCACCACAAAGGCATATAGTAAGAAAAAACAGCATTATACTAGTGGTAATAAACACTCACAAAACCCTTGCCACAACTTACTTGTAAAGCTAAAGCCATGGTTGAGAGCAGATCTCACTACCAACCATCAAAAACAAATAATTATTCCAAAAAACAATTAACACTATAGAAACATAATCTAATTTATCTATTTATATCAAACAGAACAACTAAATAGGGTTGTGTGAGCCATATTTACAACCATTAATATAGGTTAGGCAAATATGAGATAACAAAACAAGCAGATGGATAAATTAGTTGGAATTTTCGGCGATTTGAGAGGGGGAAAAATGCTAAATACGGACATTAATCGACAGTATTGGGGTTAGGTTTCATTTTTCGTAAAAGTCCTTAGATCAAACCTATCAATCTGTCGAATTTATTAGCCATTAAATTATATAAAATTAGATATAGATCGACCGGTTTAATGAATTGTGGTTTTGTGTGGAGAAGAGCAGTCACATTGAACGCGTGACACTTCGAAGAGGTTATTTTTCTTGTACCGCATTTATGGCACGGACGGCTAGTTAAGGCTATTTATAGTAGGTTCGATCGGGTTAGCTCTCAAGCCAACAGCCTTCTGGGCACAAATACTCTAAACACCAAACGAAAAAAAGCCTCGTCATTTCTGACGAGGCTTTCTTATAGTGGTCGGTGAAGAGGGATTCGAACCCCCGACCCTCTGGTCCCAAACCAGATGCGCTACCAAGCTGCGCTATTCACCGACAAAATTAATGGGGTGGCTAACGAGATTCGAACTCGCGACCACCGGAATCACAATCCAGGGCTCTACCAACTGAGCTATAGCCACCACTAATCTTTTTGTATAACCGCTTAACAAGCGATTATTGAAATAGTGGTCGGTGAAGAGGGATTCGAACCCCCGACCCTCTGGTCCCAAACCAGATGCGCTACCAAGCTGCGCTATTCACCGACTAGTTTTGTATCGATTCTTGGGATAGTGAATCAACACTGGAAGCCGAAGCTACCGATAATTTGTAAAGAAAGAATGGGGTGGCTAACGAGATTCGAACTCGCGACCACCGGAATCACAATCCAGGGCTCTACCAACTGAGCTATAGCCACCATAATTTCTTTTTCTGCCAATTTCTCGCTTACCGAAGTAAGTGACCGGATGGCGCGCCTGAAAGGATTCGAACCTTCGGCCTTTGGCTCCGGAGGCCAACGCTCTATCCAGCTGAGCTACAGGCGCATGCCCTGTCGGCGGAGTGGAATAATACGTATATCACCCAATGCCGTCTAGTACTTTTTTAACTTTTTTTTCTGTTTGGTCTCTTTTTCGACAGTTAATATGTGATAAACCCCTTATTTGAGTACTACAACCCGCCACAGCTTATAAGTTGTTGTTTATTGCAACAACTTATCGGGATATAATCACCCATTATTTACATTGGTTTAACAGTTGCTCTTTACTGGTTAAAGCCAAAACACCCCCTCCAACACTATAATTTGGTAAGCATGTACTTACCTTGGGAATGTAAAGTGAGTTTAATGGATATGTCTCGTCGAATTTTAAGCGTTGTCATCGCAGTTTTAACCTTCTCAACTGGTGCAATGGCTTCAGGCCTAAGTGAAGCAGAGCAAGATGCAATTGCTGAGCGCATCAAACCAGTTGGTCAAGTATACCTAGTCGGCAGTGAGCCAGTAGCCGCTGAACCAACAGGCCCTCGTGATGGCGCAACAGTTTATGGTACCTTTTGTATAGCTTGTCACGCATCTGGCGTAAGTGGCGCACCTAAAACAGGTGATGCTGGTGACTGGGGTCCTCGTATTGCTCAAGGTCGCGATGTTCTAGCTGACCACGCAATCAACGGCTTCAACGCGATGCCAGCAAAAGGTTCATGTATGGACTGTTCAGACGACGAAATCAAAGATGCTATCGAGCACATGATTGCTGGTCTGTAATTTGCCGATCTATAGTTAAAAATGCCAAATTCAAAAAAGGTGACCATCAGGTCACCTTTTTTATTGTCTTCTATATAGTGCTATATAAAGCAGAACATTACTTCTTATTGAACATCGCTCGAATATTGGCAATGTGCGCCTGCCCTTTCTCCATTCGCTCTTCAGCAGACAGTGGCTTCTTGACGCTTTCCCATTCCACATCATCATGCGGCAATTCATCAAGAAAACGACTCTGTGTTGGCTTAATTAACTCACCAAACTGACGACGTTCACGACACTTAGTAAAAGTCAGCTCTTTCTGCGCTCGAGTAATACCCACATACATCAGGCGACGCTCTTCCTCAACGTTACCTTCATCAACACTGGTTTGGTGCGGCAAGATGCCCTCTTCTGTTCCCATCAAATACACATATGGGAACTCCAAGCCTTTCGATGCGTGTAGTGTCATTAACTGTACTTGGTCAGCATCGTCATCGTCTTCACCTCGTTCCATCATGTCGCGCAGGGTTAAGCGCTGTACAACCTCACGTAGCGATTTCTCTTCTTTATCGTAATTGTCGCCTTCTAAGTCAGCCACAATCCAGCTGTAGAGATCAGATACGTTTTTCATACGCATCTCTGCCGCTTTCGGACTTGCTGAGGTTTCGTATAACCAGTCTTCGTAGTTAATATCACGAACTAAAGCACGAACCGCATCCACAGTATTGCCACGCTCGGCGTTATCCGAGATACGAACAATCCAATCCGTGAATCGACGCAGGTTCTCCAAGCCTCTGCCTGTTAGGGTTTGCTCTAAGCCCATCTCAAAGCTGGCCTCAAACAAGCTCTTGCCTCGCATATTGGCGTAGCTACCTAACTTCTCTAGCGTAACCGGGCCTATCTCACGGCGCGGCGTGTTTACAATACGTAGGAAGGCGTTGTCATCATCAGGGTTCACCAACACACGCAAGTAAGCCATGATGTCTTTAATTTCCGCTCTAGCGAAGAACGAGGTACCGCCAGAGATCTTGTAAGGCACACGGTTCTGCATCAACGCTTTTTCAATTAAGCGCGATTGGTGGTTACCACGGTAAAGCACCGCGTAATCTTTATACTCAGTACGGTTCAAAAACTTGTGTGCGATGATCTCACCAGTAATACGCTCAGCCTCATGCTCCTCGTTCTTGGCATTCAATACCTTAAGCTTTTCGCCGTCTGGGATCTCAGAGAATAGAGACTTCTCATATACGTGCGGATTGTTGGCGATCAGGATGTTCGCTGCACGCAAGATTCGACTGGTTGAGCGGTAGTTTTGCTCCAGCTTAATTAAGCGAAGGTTTGGATAGTCCTCACCCAGCAACACTAAGTTTTGCGGTTTCGCACCACGCCATGAGTAAATAGATTGGTCATCGTCACCTACTACCGTCAAACGCCCACGCTCCCCAACCAGTAAGCGAACCAATTCGTACTGGCTAGTGTTGGTATCTTGGTATTCGTCCACAAGTAGATAACGAATACGCGACTGCCAACGTTCACGCACTTCTTGATTGGTTTTGAGTAATTGTACTGGCAGTGCAATCAAGTCATCAAAGTCGAGGGCGTTGTAGGCCTTCATCTGTTTTTGATACATCTCGAAGCAGAACGCAAATAGCTGCTCTTGCTCTCCTTGAGCGCGCGCTTTCGCCTGGTCTGGCGTCAGCATGTCATTCTTCCAATTCGAAATTGCACTCATCAATGCACGCAGTAAATCCTTGTCGCCATCGATTTGTCTTTCAGTTAGCTCTTTTAATAGGGCTAACTGGTCTTGGTCATCAAATAGAGAGAAGCCCGCTTTTAGGCCCAGCGCTTTGTACTCGCGACGAATAATGGTTAGGCCCATAGTATGGAACGTCGAAACGATAAGTCCTTTCGCTTCACCTTTACCTAAGGTTTGCCCAACACGCTCCTTCATCTCACGCGCAGCTTTATTGGTAAAGGTCACAGCCGCGATGTTACGCGCCTTGTAGCCACACTCCTGAACCAAATAAGCAATCTTATTGGTGATAACACGTGTTTTGCCTGATCCAGCGCCTGCTAATACTAAACAGGGTCCTGAAACATACTTCACGGCTTCATCTTGTCTGGGGTTCAGTTTCATTTGGTTCTCTATCTGTTTTTACAAGGTCAAATTAGTCGCGTGCCTATAGTAATGCTGCAACATCACGAATGCTACGTTCTCCTATTGAAGAATTTACATCATTCATACAAAAGGGGGTTACACATAAGTCTAGTTATTAGGCTATAATGAATGAACGTTCATTCGCTGGGGTGATAAGTATATGACAATTCATACACATAGGGACAAACGCCAGCAAATACTTTCTGCTGCAGAAAAACTGATTGCTGACGTCGGTTTTCAAGGTCTGTCGATGCAAAAGCTTGCAAAGGAAGCTGGAGTCGCTGCGGGGACGATATATCGCTACTTCGACGATAAAGAACACTTGATTGCTGATGTTTGTGTACTCGTAACTCAACGAGTAGCTGATGCTGTTCAAGAAGGCGTGAACGATTCAGATCCAATCAAGCAACGCTATAGAACCATGTGGCTTAACATATGGAACTTAGCAGGAACGAACTTGGCTGCGATTAAAAATCGGGTCCAGTATGAGGCTCTACCCATCACAAATAGCCTAAACTTCAGGGAACTTGAACGGAAAATGTTTGACCAAGTTGAGCAGCTATTTAATGAGGGGAAAGAGCAAGGGTTGTTTAAACCGCTTCATAACGAAGTATTAAGCGGGTTGAGCTTAGCGGCTAGTGTTTCTCTAGCGCGAAAGCATTCTTTAGGATTTTACCAAATGGATGAGGCCGCATTAGAAGCAGCAATAGAAGCCAGTTGGGACGCAATAATTACACACTAGATCGGAGTTTTGACCATAATGAAAAAGTGGACTTTCTTCATGTTACTCATCGCTGTATTACTTTTCGGCAGCGTTATTGGGTTTAACATGTTCAAGCAACAAAAAATAGCGGAATACTTGGCAAATCGCCCTGAACCAGAGTTTCCTGTCACCGTTACTGAAGTTCAGCCGATCGACTGGGTTCCGGTGATTGAAGCTATCGGCTTCATCGAACCAAACCAAGGTGTCACTCTAGCGAATGAAACCAGTGGTGTAATCGACCAAATTTCTTTCGATTCGGGCACTGAAGTTAAAAACGGTCAGCAACTTGTTCGTTTAGATTCTGATGTTGAGAAAGCGAATTTGAAAAGTTCTGAAGCGCGCTTACCTGCTGCAAAAGCGAAGTACAAGCGTTACCAAGGCCTATTCAAAAAAGGGTCTATCTCTAAGGAAGCTTATGACGAAGCAGAAGCAAACTACTTCTCTCTTTCGGCTGATATTGAGAGCTTAAAAGCGTCTATCGATCGTCGTGAAATTCGCGCACCATTCGATGGCACCGTTGGTATCCGTAACGTTTACCTAGGCCAGTACCTACAATCAGGTACAGATATCGTTCGTCTAGAAGACACCAGTGTAATGCGCCTACGCTTCACAGTATCTCAAACTGACATCTCTCGCATCAGTGTGGGTCAAGCGGTTGATATCTTCGTTGACGCTTACCCTGAAATCCCATTTGAAGGATCAATCAGTGCTATTGAGCCAGCAGTAAGCGTACAAAGCGGTCTTATTCAAGTTCAAGCAGACATTCCAAACAATGATGGCAAGCTTCGTAGCGGTATGTTTGCTCGCGCTAACATCATTCTGCCTAAACTAGAGAACCAAGTAACCCTGCCTCAAACAGCGATTACTTTCACTCTATACGGTGACAATGTTTACATCCTGAATGAAGAAGACGGTGTTCAACGCGTTACTCAACATGTTGTAAAAGTTGGTGAGCGTACCGCTGATATTGCACACATCCTTGAAGGTGTGAAAGCTGGCGATACCGTTGTGACTTCTGGCCAAGTACGTCTAAGTAACGGTGCCAAAGTTAAGGTTGTGGAAAGTGATGCAATCACACCACCAACTGAAACACCTAAGCTGTAACTGGAGGCATAATGCGCTTTACTGATGTTTTTATTAAACGTCCAGTTCTAGCGGTATCCATCAGCTTTTTGATTGCTCTGCTTGGCTTACAAGCAATCTTCAAAATGCAGGTGCGTGAATACCCTGAAATGACGAATACCGTCGTAACAGTGACCACGAGTTACTACGGTGCAAGTGCCGATCTTATTCAAGGCTTTATCACCCAGCCCCTCGAACAGGCTGTGGCACAAGCGGATAACATCGATTATATGACTTCATCTTCTGTACTCGGTAGCTCTACGATTACCGTTAACATGAAGTTGAACACCGACCCGAATGCAGCGCTATCTGACATACTGGCCAAGACAAACTCGGTTCGTTCTCAGCTTCCAAGAGAAGCGGAAGATCCAACCGTAACCATGTCGACCGGTTCAACGACAGCGGTACTCTACATTGGTTTTACTAGTGATGAGTTGGTATCGAGCCAAATTACCGATTATCTAGAGCGTGTAATCAACCCGCAGCTATTTACGGTAAACGGTGTATCGAAAGTTGATCTATACGGTGGTATGAAATACGCACTACGCGTGTGGCTAGACCCGTCAAAAATGGCTGCAGTTAATCTAACCGCTAGCGATGTGATGTCGGTACTGAATGCCAACAACTACCAATCGGCAACTGGTCAGGCAACGGGTGAGTTCGTTCTCTACAACGGCAGTGCTGATACCCAAGTATCTAACGTTGAAGAACTAGAGAATCTTGTAGTGCGAAGCGGTGAAGGCGAAATCATCCGTCTATCTGACATTGCTAAGGTTTCTCTAGAGAAAAGCCACGATGTGTACCGTGCAAGTGCGAACGGTCAGGAAGCGGTTGTTGCAGCGATTAACGCGGCACCAAGTGCTAACCCGATCAACATTGCAGCCGATGTTCTTGAGCTTCTTCCTCAGCTAGAGAAGAACCTACCAAGCAACATCTCAATGAACGTAATGTACGACTCAACGATTGCGATTAACGAGTCGATTCAAGAGGTTATCAAGACCATCCTTGAAGCAGCATTAATCGTACTGGTTGTAATTACCTTGTTCCTTGGTTCGTTCCGTGCGGTTCTTATCCCTATCGTTACTATCCCACTGTCTTTGATTGGTGTGGCAATGGTAATGCAGGCAATGGGCTTCTCTTGGAACCTGATGACGCTACTGGCAATGGTACTCGCTATCGGTCTGGTAGTAGATGATGCGATCGTAGTACTAGAGAACGTCGACCGACATATCAAGCTCGGGGAGTCCCCTTTCCGTGCTGCAATCATCGGTACTCGTGAAATTGCGGTACCCGTTATTGCAATGACACTAACGCTAGGCGCGGTATACGCTCCTATCGCGATGATGGGTGGTATCACAGGCTCGCTATTTAAAGAGTTTGCATTAACCCTAGCAGGTTCGGTATTTGTATCCGGTATCGTGGCATTAACGCTGTCGCCAATGATGTGTTCAAAAATGCTGAAAGCTCATGCTGAGCCAAGCAAGTTTGAACAAAAGGTACATAGCGTACTGGATGGTATGACTAACCGTTACGAGCGTATGCTTGGTGCGGTAATGAACCATCGCCCAGTATTCATTGGTTTTGCGGTTATCGTATTTGCCAGCTTACCGATGCTGTTTAAGTTTATCCCAAGTGAGTTAGCACCTTCTGAAGATAAAGGTGTAGTCATGCTGATGGGTACAGCACCATCAAACGCAAACTTAGACTTCATGCAAAATACCATGAACGACGTAAACACGATTCTGTCTGATCAGCCAGAAGTGGCGTACGCACAGGTGTTTACTGGTGTGCCAAATGCAAACCAAGCGTTTGGTATCGCATCTATGGTTCCATGGAGTGAACGTAAGGAAAGCCAGTCAGCAGTGACTAACCGCGTAGGTGAGCTAGTAAAAGACGTACCAGGAATGTCAGTAACGGCTTTCCAAATGCCTGAACTTCCAGGTGCCGGTTCAGGCCTTCCAATTCAGTTTGTTATTACAACACCAAACAGTTTTGAAAGCTTGTTCCAAATCACTACTGACATCTTGGCTGATGTAGCATCGAACCCACTGTTCGTATACTCAGATCTTGATCTGAACTACGACTCAGCAACGATGAAAGTGCACATCGATAAAGACAAAGCGGGCGCATACGGTGTGACCATGCAAGATATTGGTATCACACTTGGTACTATGATGTCTGATGGCTACGTAAACCGTATCGACTTAAACGGTCGTTCTTATGAGGTTATCCCTCAAGTAGAACGTAAGTTCCGTTTGAACCCTGAATCGATGAATAACTACTATGTACGTGCTGCGGATGGTAAAGCGGTGCCACTGGGCAGTTTAATTACGATTGATGTTGTGGCAGAGCCTCGCTCTCTTCCTCACTTCAACCAATTGAACTCAGCAACGATTGGTGCAGTACCAGCTCCTGGCGCGGCGATGGGTGATGCGATTGCATGGTTTGAAGATACGGCAACGAACAAGCTACCAAGTGGCTACAACCACGATTACATGGGTGAAGCTCGTCAATACGTAACAGAAGGTAGCGCACTTTACGCAACCTTTGGTCTGGCGCTAGCAATCATCTTCTTGGTACTGGCGATTCAGTTCGAATCTCTAAAAGATCCACTGGTTATCATGGTATCTGTACCACTGGCGATCTGTGGTGCCCTAATTGCTCTAGCTTGGGGTGCGGCAACGATGAACATCTACTCACAAGTAGGTTTAATCACGCTGGTCGGCCTGATTACCAAGCACGGTATCTTGATCTGTGAGGTAGCGAAAGAAGAACAGCTACATCACCACAAGACACGTATTGAAGCAGTAATGGAAGCAGCGAAGGTTCGTCTTCGTCCAATTCTGATGACAACAGCTGCGATGATCGCGGGTCTAATCCCACTGATGTACGCAAGTGGTGCAGGTGCAGCTCAGCGCTTTAGTATCGGTATCGTAATCGTTGCTGGTCTGGCGATTGGTACTATCTTTACGCTGTTTGTACTACCTGTGATTTACAGCTACCTAGCTGAAAAACACAAGCCTCTTCCTGTGTTTGTTGAAGACAAAGACCTAGAAAAACTAGCTCGCGTCGATGAAGCAAAAGCAGCGCACAGAGAATTAGCAGACAACAAGTAATCGCTAAGTCGTAAAACAATCAAAAAGGCTACTTCGGTGGCCTTTTTTTATACGCGATAGGCGACATCTTAGGTGTGATTAAATAGAATAGTGATAAATAGTCAGGAGTTTTAATCGATATGTTTGATCCAAAAAAACTAGAGCAAATTGCTAAGCAGATCCACGACTCTATGCCTCAGCCAGTGAAAGAACTAGGTTCAGACGTAGACCAGAAAGTTCGCCAAGTTATCCAAGGCCAGCTAAACAAACTAGATGTTGTAAGCCGTGAAGAGTTTGATGTTCAAACTCAAGTACTACTGCGCACTCGTCAAAAGCTGACTGAAATGGAACAAAAGCTTGCAGAGCTAGAAGCTAAGCTTGCAGACAAGTAAGCACTCAAGCGAGCAAAGATAAGAGGGCTGACGTGAAAACGTCAGCCCTTTTTTATGCACTCGAGTTTTTCGATCTAGACTCCTAACAACACTCCGAGTCGCGACACATCTTCCCAATAAACAAAAAAAGGCTTGGTCAACGGCGACCAAGCCTTTTAATTAGATGTTGTGTTTTTATTTATGACTCCAGTTTTTGGAGATCTTGAAATTTGTTCGATGTTATCGAGTTAAGAGATTAGCCACCTACTGCGATGCGCTTCATGTCGCTCATGTAGCTACGTAGCTCTTCACCGATGTACTCAACTGGGTGGTTACGGATAGCTTCGTTCACTTCAATTAGACGAGCGTTATCTACTTGGTTAGATGTTTCACCTAAACCGCGACCGATTACGTCTGTTGCTACTGAAGGCATGAACTTCTCACGTAGTAGTGGTGTTGCAACGTTAGCGAACAAGTAGTTTCCGTATTCAGCAGTATCAGAGATTACAACGTTCATTTCGTATAGGCGCTTACGAGCAACCGTGTTCGCGATTAGTGGAAGCTCATGTAGAGACTCGTAGTATGCAGACTCATCGATGATGCCAGATGCTGTCATTGCTTCGAATGCTAGCTCAACACCCGCACGAACCATAGCAACAAGTAGGATGCCGTTATCGAAGTACTCTTGCTCAGAAATTTCTACATCAGAAGCTGGGTAGTTTTCGAATGCTGTTTCGCCTGTCTCTTCACGCCAGCCTAGTAGGTTCGCATCGTCGTTCGCCCAGTCAGCCATCATAGTGCTAGAGAATTCGCCTTGGATGATGTCGTCCATGTGCTTGTTGTAAAGCGGACGCATTAGGTCTTTTAGCTCTTCAGAAAGCTCAAATGCTTTGATTTTAGCTGGGTTAGATAGACGGTCCATCATGTGAGTTACGCCACCAAACTTAAGCGCTTCAGTGATGGTTTCCCAACCATATTGTAGAAGCTTACCTGCGTAGCTTGGGTCGATACCGTCAGCAACCATCTTCTCGTAAGACACGATAGAACCAGCTTGTAGCATGCCACAAAGGATAGTTTGCTCCCCCATAAGGTCAGATTTAACTTCAGCAACGAAAGAAGATTCTAGACAACCTGCACGGTGACCACCAGTACCAGCAGCCCAAGCTTTAGCAATGTCCCAACCTTCACCTTTAGGGTCATTCTCTGGGTGAACAGCGATCAGTGTTGGAACACCGAAACCACGTTTGTATTCTTCACGAACTTCAGTACCTGGACACTTAGGTGCAACCATTACAACCGTTAGGTCTTTACGGATTTGCATGCCTTCTTCAACTACGTTAAAGCCGTGTGAGTAACCTAGTGCAGCGCCCTCTTTCATTAGAGGCATTACTGTTTCAACTACATTAGTGTGTTGTTTGTCTGGAGTTAGGTTGATTACTAGATCCGCTTCAGGAATTAGCTTCTCGTAGCTATCTACTTCAAAACCGTTCTCTTTTGCGTTTTTGTAAGACTGACGTTGCTCGTCAATCGCAGCCTGGCGTAGAGCGTAAGCTACGTTTAGGCCTGAATCACGCATGTTTAGACCTTGGTTAAGGCCTTGAGCACCACAACCAACAATTACGATTTTCTTGCCTTCAAGGTATTCAGCTTCTGTCGCAAATTCTTCACGATCCATGAAGCGGCAACGACCTAGTTGGTCTAGTTGTTCACGAAGGTTTAATGTATTGAAATAGTTAGCCATTTGAGGCACTCCTTTAAAAATAAGTCCGTAAGGTCGATATCTCTCTATCGAATGACTTCATACTAAAGCAGACACTCCGTTGCTGAAAGTGATATATTCACAATTAGTTATTGCAATAAATGCAAGATGGAAACGATCACAGAACATGAACATAAAATCTCTACAATTATTTATACATTTATGTGATAGCAAGAGTTTCAGCAAAACCGCTGCAGCTATGCATGTCAGCCCTTCAGCACTGAGCCGTCAGGTACAAAAGCTTGAGGAAGAAACAGGACAGGAACTGCTTATTAGGGACAACCGAAGCGTTGATCTCACTCCAGCAGGAAAACACCTATTGCCAGTAGCGTTGAGTATTGTTGGAGAGTGGCAGCAATATAACCTTCACCTAAAAGGTGGTGAACAAGAGTTAAAGGGTGAGATCAGGATATTTTGCTCCGTGACTGCAAGCTATAGCCATCTTCCTGAATTAATTACCGAGTTCAGAGCTATTCATCCATATATTGAGTTCAAGCTCTCGACGGGCGATCCAGCTCAATCTATCGATAAAATATTAAATGACGAAGCGGATATCGCGATTTCAGCGAAACCAGACATCCTTCCTTCAAGATTAGAATTCGAAACCATTAGTGATATACCACTATCAGTCATCATCCCATCTGGCGTCAGTAGTTTTGGTCAACAACTACAATCCGACAAGCCAAACTGGAATGAAGTGCCTTTTATCATCCCTGAAGCGGGTACAGCGCGTGAACGAGCCAATGCATGGTTCAAGAAGATGAAGATTAAACCCAACATTTATGCACAAGTGTCAGGTCATGAGGCAATTGTAAGTATGGTAGCGCTAGGGTGTGGTGTTGGCATCGCACCGGATGTGGTGATTAACAACAGTCCAGTAAGAGATAAAGTTAGCCGCTTAAAGATAGAGCCCATCAAGCCATTTGAGTTAGGCGTATGTTGTAAGCGAGCACAGCTAGATAACCCTCTAATTCGAGCGTTCTGGCAAGTCGCAGAAGGTAAGTATTTGGCTGACTAGTTGTCACGGCTTTCAATACTAAGAAGGGAAGAGCACGTTAGTGCTCTTCCCTTTTTTATTTATATATCGCAGATAAGAGAAAAGCCCGCTGATTTCTCAGCGGGCTTTTCTAATGGTGGTGGAGGGATAGGGATTTGAACCCTAGAACCGCTATTAACGGTTGCCGGTTTTCAAGACCGGTGCTTTCGACCACTCAGCCATCCCTCCAACAAATTGTCATCAACAGATTAGTACACTGTTGAGGTTGTTATTTTCATAGCAAATAATGAAATCAAAGCCTGGCGATGTCCTACTCTCACATGGGGAAGCCCCACACTACCATCGGCGCTATTGTGTTTCACTTCTGAGTTCGGCATGGAATCAGGTGGGTCCACAATGCTATGGTCGCCAAGCAAATTTTAAAATTCGGAAAGCTGTTTCTGTTCTCTTCAAACTCATTCAAGCGTTTGTATTTTTGAGTCCATCAAAACCCCTTGGGTGTTGTATGGTTAAGCCTCACGGGCAATTAGTACAGGTTAGCTCAACGCCTCACAGCGCTTACACACCCTGCCTATCAACGTTCTAGTCTTGAACAACCCTTTAGGACGCTTAAAGCGTCAGGGAAAACTCATCTCAGGGCTCGCTTCCCGCTTAGATGCTTTCAGCGGTTATCGATTCCGAACTTAGCTACCGGGCAATGCCATTGGCATGACAACCCGAACACCAGAGGTTCGTCCACTCCGGTCCTC
>NZ_MSCI01000003.1:82789-83679 GCF_002954585.1 Vibrio chagasii | reverse complement strand
GGGTACTTAGATGTTTCAGTTCCCCCGGTTTGCCTCTTGTTGCTATGTATTCACAACAAGATACTTACTTATGTAAGTGGGTTTCCCCATTCGGAAATCCCAGACTCAAATGACTTTTACTGTCTAATCTGGGCTTATCGCAAGTTAATACGTCCTTCATCGCCTCTGACTGCCAAGGCATCCACCGTGTACGCTTAGTCACTTAACCATACAACCCGAAGAGGTCTTTATGTATGGTAAACAACCAAGGTTTTTGGTTGTAACAAGAAGGGTTAGTTCTTATTACGTGTTTGCCGGACTCAATTTAATGCTCTTTATTTTCACTTTTAAAAAGTGAAGACAAAAAGCCAAGACACTTGAATGTGTTTGTGTTGTGTTTATCCAAAGGATAAACATTGAGAACTTTTAATTTGATTAACTCTAAGAGTTAATCAGTCAGCTTTCCAAATTGTTAAAGAGCATGTATTCCGAAGAATGCATTTTCTAAATACTCTCGCAGTCGAAAAAACCAACCAACGACATAAGAAGTGGTTTGGAGTTTTAACTTCCAAGAATATTTAGAGAATGGTGGGCGATACCGGGCTCGAACCAGTGACCCCCTGCTTGTAAGGCAGGTGCTCTCCCAACTGAGCTAATCGCCCACTAAAAGTTTTAATTCCTTCGTGGAGAAAGAATGGTGGGTCGTGCAGGATTCGAACCTGCGACCAATTGATTAAAAGTCAACTGCTCTACCAACTGAGCTAACGACCCAATGGTATCCCGTAGGGGAGTCGAACCCCTGTTACCGCCGTGAAAGGGCGGTGTCCTAGGCCTCTAGACGAACGGGACACTGGATTGAAGAACTTGGGAGTTCTTCGTCTCTTTAGTTTCTAAACCATATCAATCTGTGT
>NZ_MSCI01000003.1:0-81584 GCF_002954585.1 Vibrio chagasii | reverse complement strand
GCCTCCCGTAGGAGTCTGGACCGTGTCTCAGTTCCAGTGTGGCTGATCATCCTCTCAGACCAGCTAGGGATCGTCGCCTTGGTGAGCCATTACCTCACCAACTAGCTAATCCCACCTAGGCATATCTTGACGCGAGAGGCCCGAAGGTCCCCCTCTTTGGCCCGTAGGCATTATGCGGTATTAGCCATCGTTTCCAATGGTTATCCCCCACATCAAGGCAATTTCCTAGGCATTACTCACCCGTCCGCCGCTCGACGCCGTTATCGTCCCCCGAAAGTTTAGATAACTCGTTTCCGCTCGACTTGCATGTGTTAGGCCTGCCGCCAGCGTTCAATCTGAGCCATGATCAAACTCTTCAATTTAAGATTTTGGTGACTCAATGAATACTGATTACATTCTCTTCGCTTAATAAAAAGCTAAGTAATGTTGAATTGACTGTGCCGAATCTTACGATTCGAATTGGTCACTCAGTTCATTGAAATCAAGTTGAAACCGAAGTTTCATTTTTGATATTCATCAACGAGTGCCCACACAGATTGATAGGTTTAAATTGTTAAAGAGCTTTTCCTTTTTGAGCTTCGCTCAAATCGGACGGCCATTTTAGCGATTTAAGTTTTAGTGTCAACCACTATTTTCAAAACTTTTTTCAAGCGCTTGGCTTGGCTAATTTGGCTTGCTGATTCGTTTTGGTTTCCTAAGAAGCCATCCCGTGTCAGCGAGGTGGCATTATAGAGATTTCGATCACACTGGCAAGCCCTTTTTTAAGTTTTTTCCGTTTTTTTATTCGTTCGATTAAAAAGAACTCAAAACGCCTCAAAAGTAGGCTTTTCTCTTACATATTCCTCAGTTTTTCAGTGAACAAAGAGACTTTTTCCCAGTTTGTGTACTCAACTTCCTTAGTTGTATCCGTTTCACCGCCTGTCATATTCATAATAAAGCGGATCATGGTTCTATCGAACCAGTTATAGCGTGGGTAATAGAGGGCACCAGCAAATACACCGATTAAAGTCGGCTGCCATGGAGACTTGATAAGGAACTTCTTAATATAAGCACTGCCTTCTGGTGTATCTTTGCCTTGGTCTTCTTTACGCGCCGTTAAGTTCACGCAGAAGAACGCAACCTTGCTTGATTGCAACTGAGTAAGATTGGCATCAATAAATTGATATAGCTTCTTATTAAGGTGGCCATAGCGAATCGATGCGCCAATCAACACTCTGTCGTATTGAGCAAAGTCCACCTTGCCAATAGTATGCAGATCTTGAAGCTCACATTCGAACTCACTCATTTCTTCTTTTATATAGTTCAAGATTTTCTTGGTCTGCCCTTCACGGCTTGAATATAAAAATAGAGCTTTTGCCACAATGTTGTCCTTAGCTACGCCAAAACGTAGGGGTCAATAAGATTAATAAAGTGAAGATTTCTAACCGGCCAAACAGCATAGATACGATAAGTACCCATTTTGCTTTGTCGTTCACATCGCCAAAGTGCACCGCGACTTCACCAAGGCCTGGGCCAAGGTTATTTAACGTCGCCGCTACCGCAGAGAAAGCACTCAACTCGTCCATACCGGTTGCTATAAGAGCTAGCATACAAACCACAAATACTAATGCGTATGCAGAGAAGAAACCCCAAACCGCATCTACGACACGTTGTGATAGTGCAGAGCCACCGACCTTAATGGTATAGACAGCGCGTGGGTGAACAAGGCGCTTCATTTCACGAGCACCTTGCAGAGTAAGTAGTAAGATTCGAATCACTTTCATACCACCGCCCGTAGAACCTGCACATCCCCCTATAAAAGAAGAAAACAAAAGCAGTACGGGTAAGAATAGGGGCCACTCTGAGAAACCAGTCGTTGTAAAACCAGCGGTCGTAGATATAGATACGGTTTGGAACAAGGCTTGGTCGAAAGCATCGTAGTACGAGTCATAAGAGTGATGATTGAGCAGTAATAAGAAACAAACCAAGAACAGTACTGCCTGAATAAAGATAAAGGCGCGGAACTCAGGATCTTTCCAGTAATACTTAGGATGCACACCACCAGAAGCAAATGCGGCAAAGTGAAGAGAATAATTACATGCAGATATAAGCAGGAACACCACAGTAATCATGTTGATAGCCGGACTGTTGAAATAGCCCATGCTTGCATCGTGAGTCGAGAAGCCACCAATAGCAATAGTAGAGAAGCTATGACTGATTGCATCAAAGAAGCTCATGCCGGCGAGCCAAAACGCAACCGCACAAGCAATGGTTAGGCTGAGATAGATGTACCACAGCGCTTTTGCTGTTTCAGCGATACGCGGGGTCATTTTGCTGTCTTTTACTGGGCCTGGAATTTCAGCTCGGTACAACTGCATGCCACCGATGCCCAGAACAGGGAGAATGGCTACCGCCAATACGATGATACCCATACCACCGAACCATTGCAGGAACTGGCGATAAAACAAGATCGCCTTAGGTAAGTCATCAAGGCCGACGATCACCGTCGCACCGGTAGTAGTCAGTGCAGAAAAGGATTCGAAAAATGCATCGGTTACCGAAACATTCGGGTTATCAGCGATCAAAAACGGCAAAGCACCCGCACTACCGATTACCGTCCAAAAAAGAACTACGATCAAAAAGCCATCGCGCGCTTTTAACTCATGCTTATAACGTCGGTTTGGAAACCAACACGTCGCGCCACAAAATAACAGAACAAAGAAAGTCGTCACAAATGGCACACCCGCACCATCTCGATAGATCAGGGCGACTAACGCAGGTGCGAGCATTGATACACTAAAAAGTGCTAATAATAATCCGACGATTCGAATAATTGAGCGAAATTGCATGAGCTATTGAACGAAGCGAAATGCTTCACACTTCCTAGTTGTCTTTTACTTTCGTTACCAGTGCCTTGGCACCACTTTTATTGATCATGGTTTGGGTAAACGCATCTACCTGAAGGAGCTCTATCTCAATAATAAGCTCAACTTGCACACCATAATCCGCTTGGACCTCAACAGCCTGATGCTGAGCCATGATGGATTGTGCGATTGGCACAAAGCCATAGTCTAACTCTAGCCGTAATTTTGTGGTTATTTTTTTCTCGATAGTTTGAAGCAGCTTGAGAGCTTGTTGCACTCCGCCACCATAAGCTTTAACCAAACCACCGGTTCCAAGCTTAATTCCACCAGAGTAACGCGTTACGACAGCCGTTAATTCACCGACACCCGATCCAGACAATTGCGCCAAGATAGGTTTACCCGCCGTGCCCGATGGTTCTCCATCATCACTGAAGCCCCAAAGCATTGAATCTTCAGGTCGACCAGCAACAAAGCCCCAACAATTATGCCTCGCTGAAGCGTGCTCTTTTTTTACCTGCTCTACGAACTGCTTTGCGGCTTCTACACTTGGAGTATGCGCAAGATGGGTAATAAAGATGCTCTTCTTGATCTCTTCTTCAAACAGAGCCGGAGCTGACGGTATTAAATAAGGCTGTTCATTCATATCGTTAACTTAATTAATAAGAGCTGCGAAGTGTATCACGCGTGAATAATAAGGGTTAGAGGATCTGTGCTATCGCACAATGTTAAACAATTGTTTAAAAAATGTATTGAAATTCATCTTACAGAGGTACAGACTAGAATAACTGGTCTTACCAGGTATTCTACAATAATAGAAAGACAACAAGATTCTCTCAAACAATCGTGGATTGTATGTCATGGAGATAGACAATGATTTACCAAGCTAACACCCTACAGGTAAAGGAATTACAAGATGGCATTGCAGAATTAAGCTTCTGTGCTCCAGCCTCTGTAAACAAACTCGACCTTGCTACTTTAGAATCACTAGACAAAGCGTTAGACGCTCTTAAAGCTCACGCAGGACTACGTGGTTTAATCTTAACTTCAAACAAAGACGCATTCATTGTAGGCGCAGACATCACTGAATTTCTTGGCCTATTTGCTAAGCCAGAAGCAGAACTTGATGAATGGTTAAGATTTGCAAACTCCATCTTCAGCAAGCTAGAAGACCTTCCTGTTCCAACTCTTTCAATGATGCGCGGCCATGCCCTAGGCGGCGGTTGTGAATGTGTATTAGCAACTGACTTCCGTATCGGTGACAAGACCACCAGCATTGGTTTACCTGAAACCAAACTTGGCATCATGCCTGGCTTTGGTGGTTGTGTGCGCCTGCCTCGCGTTATCGGTGCTGACAGTGCAATGGAAGTCATCACTCAAGGCAAAGCATGCCGAGCTGATGAGGCACTAAAAATTGGCTTGTTAGACGCGATTGTAGAAACAGACCAACTGCTAGAGTCGGCAATCAATACCGTTTCTCTGGCTGCCAATGAAAAACTAGACTGGCAATTACGCCGCAAACAGAAAACATCAGCATTATCGCTAAGCAAACTCGAAGCGATGATGAGCTTTACCATGGCGAAAGGCCTTGTTGCTCAAAAAGCGGGCCCTCACTACCCAGCTCCAATTACCTCAGTCATTGCGATTGAAGAAGCGGCACGCAGCGATCGTGATGCAGCGCTCGATATCGAACGTAAACACTTCATCAAGCTGGCAAAATCTGAAGAAGCAAAAGCACTGGTTGGTCTGTTCCTAAATGACCAATACATCAAAGGTCTTGCTAAAAAAGCAGGTAAGTCAGCAACCAAAGACACTCAACGTGCTGCTGTACTAGGTGCAGGCATCATGGGTGGCGGTATTGCTTACCAATCTGCACTGAAAGGCGTGCCAGTGATGATGAAAGACATCGCACAAGCATCGCTTGACCTTGGTATGAATGAAGCGTCTAAGCTATTGAATAAGCGCCTATCTCGCGGTCACCTAGATGGCTTCAAGATGGCAGGTATCCTGTCTTCGATTACTCCAAGCCTGCATTACGCAGGTGTTGAGCAATCAGACGTTGTCGTAGAAGCCGTGGTAGAAAACCCGAAAGTAAAAGCAGCGGTACTGAGCGAAGTGGAAGGTCTAGTCGGTGAAGACACAGTACTGACGTCAAACACTTCTACGATTCCTATCAACCTGCTAGCGAAATCTCTGAAACGCCCAGAAAACTTCTGTGGTATGCACTTCTTTAACCCAGTGCATCGCATGCCTTTAGTTGAGATCATCCGTGGCGAGCACACTTCAGAAGAGACGATTAATCGCGTTGTGGCTTACGCAGCGAAGATGGGCAAATCACCTATCGTTGTAAATGATTGTCCAGGCTTCTTCGTCAACCGTGTACTTTTCCCTTACTTTGGCGGTTTCAGCATGTTGCTACGTGACGGCGCTGACTTCACTAAGATCGATAAAGTAATGGAACGCAAGTTCGGTTGGCCAATGGGCCCGGCTTACTTACTAGACGTTGTAGGCCTAGACACTGCACACCACGCACAAGCTGTGATGGCGCAAGGTTTCCCAGAGCGTATGGGCAAAGAAGGTCGTGATGCGATTGATGCACTTTACGTTGCTGAAAAATACGGTCAGAAAAACGGTAGCGGTTTCTACACATACAGCGTAGACAAACGTGGTCGTCCGAAGAAGACCTTTTCTGAAGACATTCTTCCTATCTTGGCTGACGTATGCCAAGCACCACAAGATTTTGATGACCAAACAATTATCCAGCGTGTGATGATTCCAATGATCAACGAAGTCGTTCTTTGTTTAGAAGAAGGCATCATCGCGACACCGCAAGAAGCGGATATGGCACTGGTTTACGGTTTAGGCTTCCCTCCATTCCGAGGCGGCGTATTCCGCTACTTAGACAGTGTGGGTATTGGTAACTTCGTAGAAATGGCGAAGGGCTACCAAGACTTAGGTGCAATGTACCAAGTTCCTCAACTATTGCTTGATATGGCAGAGAAAGGCGAAAGCTTTTACGACGCTCAACAAGCAAGTTCTCTGTAACCCACATTTGGAAAAGGAATAGCAAAATGAATAATGTAGTTGTTGTTGATTGCCTTCGCACCCCAATGGGACGTTCCAAAGGTGGAGCTTACCGTCACACTCGTGCTGAAGATCTGTCTGCACATTTAATGAAAGGCATTTTAGAGCGTAACCCAGAAGTGAACCCTTCAGAGATTGAAGATATCTACTGGGGCTGTGTACAACAAACACTAGAGCAAGGCTTCAACGTTGCACGTAACGCTGCTCTACTGGCTGGTTTACCGATTGAGATTGGTGCTGTCACGGTTAACCGTTTATGTGGCTCATCTATGCAAGCTCTGCATGATGCGACTCGCTCAATCATGGTTGGTGATGCGGAAATTTGCCTAATCGGTGGTGTGGAACACATGGGTCACGTACCAATGACACACGGTGTTGATTTCCACCCTGGTATGTCAAAGAACGTAGCAAAAGCTGCAGGTATGATGGGCCTAACCGCTGAAATGCTTGGCAAGCTGCACGGTATTAGCCGTGAAGACCAAGATGCATTCGCTGCACGTTCACACGCCCGTGCACATGCGGCAACGGTTGAAGGTCGTTTCAAAAACGAAATTCTACCAACAGAAGGTCACTCTGCTGACGGTTCGCTGTTTACACTGGAGCACGATGAAGTTATTCGTCCAGAAACAACTGTTGAAGGCCTATCTCAACTGCGCCCAGTGTTCGACCCAGCTAACGGTACAGTAACGGCAGGTACTTCATCAGCTCTATCTGATGGTGCATCGGCAATGCTTATCATGAGTGAAGAAAAAGCTAACGCACTAGGTCTTAAGATTCGTGCTCGCGTTAAGTCTATGGCTATCGCAGGCTGCGATCCTTCAATCATGGGTTACGGCCCAGTACCTGCAACTCAAAAAGCGTTAAAGCGTGCAGGGTTAACGATTGAAGACATGGGTGTGATTGAACTGAACGAAGCGTTCGCGGCGCAATCTCTACCTTGTGCTAAGGATCTAGGTCTACTGGATGTGGTTGACGAAAAAGTGAACCTTAATGGCGGTGCCATTGCACTAGGCCACCCACTAGGCTGTTCAGGATCTCGTATCTCTACAACCCTAATCAACTTAATGGAAGCGCAAGACGTGAAATACGGATTAGCAACCATGTGTATTGGTTTAGGCCAAGGTATTGCAACGATATTTGAACGCCCATAGCACTCATCGACGGTAATATTTGTCGGATAATCTTATGTGCAGCTATCTTGATATAGCTGCACTTTTTATTTCCAGCTATCAGAAAACGATAGGTTCGTTCAGCAAACCGGATCAGGAGGAAAGTAGCCAACGACATCTATGCATAAAACGCATAAATTCAATGTTGATGTTTCATTATTTTTTCTCCAACGATTCAACTAAAGTTACTTCAGTTTCCTAATATTTCTCCCATGGAGCAGATCATGTTTAAAGCACTTGTACTAAACCAAGAAGACAAAAAAACTATCGCATCAGTCTCTCAAATTGAAGAGTCTCAATTACCAGAAGGTAACGTGAAGATCGATGTAAGCTACTCTTCTTTGAACTACAAAGATGGTTTGGCGATTACAGGTAAAGGGCGCATTGTTCGCAACTTCCCTATGGTTCCTGGTATCGACCTGTCAGGTGTGGTTTCACAATCTGATGACCCTCGCTACAAAGCAGGCGACGAAGTGGTTCTAACTGGTTGGGGTGTTGGTGAAGGTCACTGGGGTGGCATGGCTGAGAAAGCAAGCCTAAACGGTGATTGGTTAGTACCAATGCCTAAAGGTCTAGACGCAAAGAAAGTAATGGCGATTGGTACAGCAGGCTTCACTGCTATGCTTTGTGTTCAAGCTATTGTCGATGCAGGCATCAAACCTGAAGACGGTGAAATCCTAGTGACTGGCGCAAGTGGCGGTGTAGGTAGCGTATCTATCACTCTTCTAAACCAGCTAGGCTACAAAGTAGCAGCAGTAACGGGTCGAGCTTCAGAAAATGGTGAGCTACTAAAATCATTAGGTGCAACTCGCATTGTTGAGCGTGCTGAATTAGAAGAGCCAGCGAAACCACTTGAGAAACAAATGTGGGCTGGTGCTATCGACACTGTAGGCAGCAAAGTACTTGCGAAAGTATTGGCACAAATTGATTACAACGGTGCGGTTGCAATCTGTGGTCTAGCAGGTGGCTTTGACTTACCAACAACGGTAATGCCATTCATTCTACGTAACGTTCGCCTACAAGGTGTTGATTCTGTTATGTGCCCTCGTGAAAAACGCATTAAAGCGTGGGAACAACTAGCTGAATTACTACCTGAGTCTTTCTACAACAGCGCGACAAAAGAAGTATCTCTAGATGATGCAATTCAAGCGGCAGAAGACATCACTAACGGTCAAATCACAGGCCGTGTAGTTATCAAGCTGTAATCGCTAGCACTCTAAAAGCAACACATAATAAAACAAAAGGGCTGATCATGATCAGCCCTTTTTGCTACCGACTATGAAGTCTAGCCTAAACCGACATCAGCAATCCGCTTTTGAATTAACTCACCACACTCTTCTTTGACCACTCTTCTCAACCATTGTTGTGAGGCAGAAGAGTCACAGCGTGAATGCCAAATCAACGAGTAATCAAACGGCATAAACTCGAATGGCAGCGGCTTAACGACTAAGTCATAACGCTCTGCAACCAAGTATGCCAAATCAGCCGGTACCGTAATCACTAACGGCATTCTATCGACAATCGCCAATGCCGCTTCAAGGTGATAAGCACGCAGTACCATTTTTCGAGGTTGTTGATTGACTAAAGCGTTGTCCAGTAAAGCCTTTACACCATCACTGATCGCAATCATCGCATGAGGCAAAGAGACATAATCCTCAAGGCTCAACGAACTGTCTGCCAAAGGATGGTTTTTAGAGAGTAAGCACGACACACCCACAGGGCCAAGGACCTCTTGATGAAGTGGCGCAACACTGCCACTTGGTCGGCAAATCGCCATATCGACGCGCTCGGTACTAAGCTGTTTAAACAAATGTTCATGCTGCAGCGGGGCAAATTCCAAAGAGATATTCGGTGCTTGCTCATAAATCTTCGGCAGTGCATACGGCAAAATGGTTTGCATCGCATAATCAGTGGTCGCAATTAGAAAGCGTTCACTACAATAGTAAGGGTCAAAATCACTCGGGCTGAGTAATTGACGGAATGATTCCAAAGGTTGATCAATTCGCTGGCTAATCTCGAGCGCTTTTTTGGTCGGAATAAGGTGCTGGCCCTGGCGAGTAAAAAGAGGGTCGTTGAGTAGATCTCTTAAGCGCCCCAGCACTCGGCTGGTTGCCGACTGGCTCAAGTTGAGACGAAGCGCGGCCTGGCTAACGCTACCCTCTTCAATCAATACCTTTAAGGCGACCAATAAATTAAGGTCTCTACGATAGATGTCTTCTAATTCCACGCCACTTACCTAGCTGAATACAATGAGCATTGTTCACTAACTTGTTTATAGCATGCTTTAGATAAAAAAAATCCCGCAATTACGCGGGGAAGCCCAAGAAAATTTGGGGATAGTGTCGGAATGTCGTATCGGAATTTGTTTGCTGTACTTAGGTTAGTGCTCTTGCTCTTCGGCTACACCCTGCCAACGGCGCATCTCAACCCAAATACCAATAATCGTTGCTACTATGCCAAAAATAGGCATCAGTGAGGTCTCTGTCGATGAGCGTAAAACTAACGCACAAAAAGAAATAAAACAGAGAACCGAATAAATTGTTAATCTATCTAATCCTGTCAACATCGCCACTCCTTAGCTAGTTGCCTTTGCTTCAAGTTGTTATCAACTTGTTAACTAAGTTATAGGAAATGATTCTGTTTGCCAAGCACTTATTGCATATTTTTTCTGCAGACGTATTATTCACACGTTAGATAGATATAGAGATACAAACCATGACATTCAAACCTGAACTGGCAACCCATACTTTAGAAGCTGAAGGCCTGCGTTGCCCAGAGCCAGTAATGATGGTCAGGAAGACAATTAGAAACATGCAGGATGGCGATGTGTTACTGGTAAAAGCTGACGATCCTTCGACCACTCGAGATATCCCAAGCTTTTGTCGATTCATGGATCACCAGTTGGTAGGCCAAGAGACAGAAACGCTGCCATACCAGTATTTGATCAAAAAGGGATTGGAGGCGTAACGCCCCACCGAGAATCAAACATCAAAAAAGCCGCTAGTACCTTATGTTCTTAAGCAGAACTCAGAGTACCAGCGGCTTTTTGTTTATTCATCTCTAGACTTGGTTTGCAGATAATCAAGCTGTTGTTGTAACGCTCGGATGTCTTTACCCATCGGAATAATATGCGCGACTCGAATCCAAGCCTCAACTGCAAGTCCAGTCATGATCATAGCGCCAGCGACCATTGGTAGCCACATGTCCGTCAGCACCATGCCTAATAGTGTAAGTGCAAGACCAAAGGTAAATAGATAGCTTTGGCTTTGTGGAGTAATACCCATATAACGCGTCAACATAATCATGCCCTCGTGTTCTTAACTCACAAGATTAAAATATCATGACAAGTATGACAGTTATATGTCCATTCGCTCGATAAACCCCACAATACTGTAAGAGTATGACCTACAACACATTACTCCACTGGTTGAGTATAATAAGACTCAAAATACTCATGAGTAAAACGCAGCAGCGATAGCCAAACCGACAAATAACAGGGCTGTAATCTTACGAATCAGATCGAGAGGCATCTTGTCTGCCGACAGCTTACCAATGATCACCACAGGTACATTCGCTAGCAACATGCCTATGGTTGTACCCAGAATCACCCACGCCAAAGCGTCGGCGTATTGCGCCCCTAGAATAGAGGTTGCAATCTGGGTCTTATCACCAATTTCAGCGATAAAAAACGCAATAAAACTAGCAACAAAAGGGCCTCGGTTTGAGATCTGTTCGTCATCATCGAGCTTATCGGGAATCAGAATCCAGCCCGCCATTGCAATAAAACTGACCACCAGCACCCACTTTAAAACTTCTGGCGATAAGTAATCAGCGACAACCACACCGAGCCACGCTGCAAGAGCATGATTGGCTATGGTGGCAAAGAAGATGGCCGCAATGATAGGTATCGGTTTTCGATATCGACTGGCTAATAAAAGGGATAGCAACTGGGTCTTATCACCGATCTCGGCTAAGGCGACAGTTGTAATTGAAATTGCTAAAACGCTCAAGACATGCTCATTTGGGATGGAGATTATTATATTTAACCAAAGACAAACCCCGCGCCCCATCCCGGTTCACGATGCTTGTCTAAGGTCTTGCTAAGCGCCACCAAAGTGGTGGTTGCCTCGAACGCCATGATGATTTGGCATCAATTATGTTGACGAACGAACTCATTCACTAGGATATGAACAAGTAAGCTACTCCCCAAAGACCGCGAGATTCTAATCACCCACGTAGTCAAAAACAAGTGTCAAACTTATCAAAATATCTACTTGCACCGAAAAACAAACATTAAAGGCAAAAAAAATCCATTAAACGACATTTTAGACCACTAATTAAACAAGATTACCCCTACTCGCTTTACGAATATCTCGGTATACTCAGAGGTTATTTTTCTCATTCATTTAAAAGAATCGCGCGAACCTGACTATGCAAAAATACGATATCAAAACCTTCCAGGGAATGATCCTCGCGCTGCAGGATTACTGGGCTCAAAACGGTTGTACCATTGTTCAACCTCTAGATATGGAAGTAGGTGCAGGCACCTCTCACCCAATGACATGTCTACGAGCACTTGGCCCAGAGCCAATGTCTACAGCTTACGTACAACCTTCACGTCGTCCTACTGATGGCCGTTACGGTGAAAACCCTAACCGTCTTCAGCACTACTACCAATTCCAAGTAGCGCTAAAACCATCGCCAGACAATATCCAAGAGTTGTACCTAGGCTCACTAGAGGTTCTTGGTGTTGACCCACTTGTTCACGACATTCGCTTCGTTGAAGATAACTGGGAAAACCCAACACTAGGTGCATGGGGTCTTGGTTGGGAAGTATGGCTAAACGGCATGGAAGTAACTCAGTTTACTTACTTCCAACAGGTTGGCGGCCTTGAGTGTAAGCCTGTAACAGGCGAGATTACATACGGTATTGAGCGTCTAGCAATGTACATCCAGGAAGTAGACTCAGTTTACGACCTAGTATGGAACGTAGCACCAGACGGCTCTAACGTAACTTACGGTGACATCTTCCACCAAAACGAAGTTGAGCAATCAACGTACAACTTCGAACACGCAGACGTAGATTTCCTATTCGGTTTCTTCGACCAGTGTGAAAAAGAGTGTAAAGAGCTACTTGAGCTGGAGAAGCCACTTCCGCTTCCAGCTTACGAGCGCATTCTAAAAGCAGGCCACGCATTCAATATCCTTGATGCGCGCAAAGCTATCTCTGTAACAGAGCGTCAACGTTACATCCTTCGTATTCGCAACCTAACTAAATCAGTTGCTGAAGCATACTACGCATCACGTGAAGCACTTGGCTTCCCAATGTGCAAGAAGGACGAGGAGAAGTAATCATGGCTAAAGAATTTCTAATTGAACTGGGTACTGAAGAGCTACCACCAACGCAACTTCGCACTCTAGCAGAAGCATTCGCAGCAAACTTCGAAGCAGAGCTAAAAGGCGCAAACCTAGCGCACGAAGGCGTGAAGTGGTACGCAGCGCCTCGTCGTCTTGCTGTTAAAGTAACAGCACTGGCTGAAGGCCAAGAAGACAAAGTTGTTGAAAAACGCGGCCCAGCGGTTTCTGTAGCATTCGATGCTGACGGCAACGCAACCAAAGCGGCTCAAGGCTGGGCTCGTGGTAACGGCATCACGGTTGAGCAAGCTGACCGTCTAGTAACAGACAAAGGCGAATGGCTTCTTTTCAAACAAGAAGTAAAAGGCCAAGCAACGTCTGAAATCGTTGTTGAACTAGCGGCTAAAGCACTAAGTAACCTGCCTATCGCTAAGCCAATGCGCTGGGGTAACAAGACAACTCAGTTCATCCGTCCGGTTAAAACACTGACTATGCTAATGGGCGCTGACCTTATCGAAGGTGAGATCCTAGGCGTAGCATCTGGCCGCACTATCCGTGGTCACCGCTTCATGGGTGAACAAGAGTTCACTATCGATTCTGCAGAGCAATACCCAGCGATCCTAGAAGAGCGCGGTAAAGTAATGGCAGATTACGAAGCGCGTAAAGCAATCATCCTAGCTGATTCGCAAAAAGCAGCAGCAGCGGTTGGCGGTAAAGCTGACCTAGAAGATGATCTTGTTGAAGAAGTAACATCTCTGGTTGAATGGCCAGTAGTACTAACAGCGAAGTTTGAAGAAGAGTTCCTAAAAGTTCCTTCTGAAGCGTTGGTTTACACCATGAAGGGTGACCAAAAATACTTCCCTGTTTACGATGAAAACAAGAAGCTACTTCCTAACTTTATCTTCGTATCGAACATCGAGTCTAAAGAGCCTCGCCACGTCATCGAAGGTAACGAGAAGGTTGTACGCCCACGCCTTGCGGATGCTGAGTTCTTCTTCAACACTGACCGTAAGCGTCCTCTTATCGACCGTCTTCCAGAACTGGACCAAGCTATCTTCCAGAAGCAGCTTGGTACTATCAAAGACAAAACAGACCGCATCACTGAGCTTGCTGGCTACATCGCTGAACAAATCGATGCTGACGTTGAGAAGTCGAAGCGCGCAGGCCTATTGGCTAAATGTGACCTAATGACCTCTATGGTATTCGAATTCACAGATACTCAAGGTGTAATGGGCATGCACTACGCGACTCACGATGGTGAAGACGAGCAAGTTGCACTAGCACTTTACGAGCAGTACATGCCTCGTTTCGCAGGTGATGACCTACCAAGCACTGGTATCTCTTCTGCAGTAGCAATGGCAGACAAGCTAGACACTATCGTAGGTATCTTCGGTATTGGCCAAGCTCCAAAAGGTTCTGACCCATTCGCTCTACGTCGTGCATCACTAGGTGTACTACGTATTATCGTTGAAAACGGCTACAACCTAGACCTAACAGATCTGATCGCAAAAGCGAAAGAACTACTAGGCGACAAGCTAACCAACGACAACGTAGAAGCTGACGTTATCGACTTCATGCTAGGTCGTTTCCGCGCATGGTACCAAGATGCTGGCTTCAGCGTGGATATCATCCAGGCAGTACTAGCTAACCGTCCAACTAAGCCAACTGACTTTGACCAACGTGTTAAAGCGGTTTCTCACTTCCGTGAACTAGAAGCGGCAGAAGCACTAGCAGCAGCGAACAAACGTGTAGGTAACATCCTTGCGAAATTCGATGGTGAGCTAGCAGCAGATATCGATCTAGCCCTTCTTCAAGAAGATGCAGAGAAAGCACTGGCTGAAAACGTTGCTGTAATGACAGAAGCACTAGAGCCAGCATTTGCGACAGGTAACTACCAAGAAGCCCTAAGCAAGCTAGCAGCTCTACGTGAGCCTGTTGATGCGTTCTTCGATAACGTAATGGTTATGGCTGATGACGAAGCACTTAAGAAGAACCGTCTGACACTACTGAATAACCTACGTAACCTGTTCCTACAGATTGCTGACATCTCTCTACTGCAAAAATAAGTACGAGTGAGAAAGCTGTTCAAAGCGATGCTCTGAACAATGAAAGGTAAATACCCAAAGGGAAGCGAAAGCTTCCCTTTTTGTTTTTGTGAACCAAGCATTTGTTTGTAGAGGTGTTATTGATTAACTGAATGAATCAGCACTCAGACTGTAGAGGGCATTGTTTGCTATAACTGACCTGATTATTCAGGGGAAGGGAACAATGAAAAAAACAGTACTCGCACTTTCAATGCTTGCACTCAGCGCATGCAGCCAAACCAGCGACAACAACCTATTACTGACGATTGATAACGACACAGTTGTATTCGAATCAACAGGCAAAGGCACTGTGATCGCAGAACAGGAACTCGCTAAAGGTAGCTATACCTTCTCTATCAGCGATAGTAAAAACACCTGTGGCACCAACTATGCACTGGCGGAAGAGAGTCGCATTAAATTCAATAAACCCCTTCGCCTAGACGACTGCGCTGAGAAATCTGAGCTCGCTATTAAGGTCTTTCGCGCGAATACCTACCAATTTACACTCAACCCGCAAACCAACGAGTTAACGGTTCAAATAAAACCAAAACAGCAACAAGTCCAAAGCTTTGCTTGTCCGGTTCCTAGTGACGGGCCAACCACAATCAATGTTGCTCAAACCTTTGACGATGGCACCTTAGTCAGAGATGCCCTTTCCGGAATACAAACAACGGTCACTAACGGCAGTGTCACCATGCAACCAGCTGAAAGTAGCCAAGGCGTCTTATTACTAGAAAAGGTTGAGCCTGAAACCAAAGCAGATTTTAGTTGGGATAACGCTACGGTTTACTTCGTGATGACCGACCGCTTCCACAACGGCAACCCTGACAACGACAATAGCTACGGCCGTAGCCAAGACGGGCAAGATGAAATCGGCACCTTCCACGGCGGTGACCTAGCAGGCTTAACTGAAAAGCTCGACTACATTGAATCGCTCGGTGCTAATGCGATCTGGATTACGTCTCCCTTAGAGCAGATACATGGTTGGGTTGGCGGTGGTGACCGTGGCGATTTCAAACACTATGGCTACCATGGTTACTACCATCAAGATTGGACCAAACTTGATGACAACATGGGTACCGAAGACGAGCTAAAAACCTTCATCGATACTGCGCACAGCAAAGGCATTCGTGTCATCTGGGACATAGTCATGAACCACACAGGCTACGCTACCCTGGCCGATATGCAGGAGTTCGACTTTGGTAAGCTTAACCTGAGTGATGAAGAAGCAACAAAAACGCTTGGTGAGAACTGGACAGATTGGCAACCTGCCAAAGGTCAGAACTGGCACTACTTCAACAACTACATCTCTTACGGCGACAAAGAAGCGTGGGAAAAGTGGTGGGGAAAAGCCTGGCTACGCAGCGATATCGGAGCTTACGACTCTCCAGGTTACAACAACCTGACCATGTCATTAGCGCACTTGCCTGATTTCAAAACAGAATCGACAGAAACCACAGGGCTACCGAATTTCTATCGCAACAAACCCACCAGCGCGACTGATGAACTCAAAACACCTCGTGACCACCTCATCACTTGGCTTTCAGACTGGGTACGTGAATACGGCGTGGATGGCTTTAGAGTCGATACCGCAAAACACGTAGAGCTCGATGCCTGGGCAGAGCTAAAAGAGAGCGCCAACCAAGCACTGGCTGAATGGAAAAAGAACAACCCAGACAAAGCCTTAGATGACTTACGTTTCTGGATGACCGGTGAAGTCTGGGCGCATAGCGTGGTGAAATCAGATTACTTCGCTAACGGATTTGATTCGATCATCAACTTTGAATTCCAGAGCGACATCGCCCCTAAAGCCCTTAAATGCCTATCCGATATTGATGCCGACTATCTTCGTTATGCAGAGAAGATCAACAGTGACAGCGAGTTCAACGTGTTGAGTTACTTATCCTCTCACGACACCTCGCTATTCTGGGCGCAGCACGGCAGTGACTTTGCCAAACAGACCAAAGCGGCAAACGCACTGATGTTGGCTCCAGGCGCAGTACAGATCTATTACGGAGATGAAATCGCCCGTGATTTCGGCCCTACAGGTTCCGACCCTATGCAGGGTACTCGTTCAGACATGCCTTGGGAGCAAATAACCGAAGAGCGAGCTGAGCTATTAAAGCACTGGCAAGCACTCGGCCAATTCCGTCAGCGCCATCCTGCTGTCGCACAAGGTAAGCACATCATCCGCAACAACAAAGGCTATTACGCCTTCGAGCGTCAATACCAAGATGACAAGGTGTTGGTTGTGTATACCGGCTCGAAATAAGCCAGCAGGTTTAAACAGTCAAAACTCATGGAGAAGCTTCGGCTTCTCCTTTTTGATCTCAAAAACCAGTGTAATAAGCAAGCAGTTACTCATTAGCCAAACTTTATAGAAGTTTTTTACGTGTTAGAGCATTTGGCGCTATGCGTCGCAAAAACATTGCGGTATGTTCAGGGATTACACTGATGGCAGACATAAGGTCTGCCTTAATGACACATAACAAGCAATCACAATGAATTAGGTAAAATAAGTAATGCAGTTCTCTAAGTTTGGTGAAAAGTTTAATCGTTACTCTGGAATCACTCGTTTGATGGATGATTTGAATGATGGCCTGCGCACGCCTGGCGCAATCATGCTTGGTGGTGGCAACCCAGCCGCTATCCCTGCTATGCTCGATTACTTTAACCAAGCCAGTGCCGACATGCTCGCCAGTGGAGAACTCATCGCCGCCCTCGCCAATTACGATGGCCCGCAGGGCAAAGACAGCTTTATTAAGTCTCTCGCTGCAATGCTAAAAGAGACCTATGGCTGGGATATCAGCGAGAAGAACATCAGCCTAACTAACGGCAGCCAAAGCGGCTTCTTCTACCTATTCAACCTACTAGCTGGTCAGCAGCCTGACGGTTCTCACAAGAAAATCTTACTGCCAATCGCACCTGAATACATCGGCTACGGTGACGCAGGGATTGATGACGATATTTTTATCTCTTACCACCCTGAGATCGAGCTACTAGAAAACCGCCAGTTCAAATACCACGTCGATTTCGAACAGCTAAAAGTGGATGACTCAGTCGCTGCTATCTGTGCGTCTCGCCCAACCAACCCAACCGGTAACGTACTGACCGACGAAGAAGTGCGTAAACTGGATAAGCTGGCGCGTGACAACAACATCCCACTGCTGATCGACAATGCTTACGGCCTACCATTTCCAAACATCATCTTTGAAGATGTGGAACCATTCTGGAATGAAAACACGATTCTGTGCATGAGCCTTTCTAAGCTTGGTTTGCCTGGTGTGCGTTGCGGTATCGTGATTGCGAGCGAAGAAGTCACCCAAGCGCTAACCAACATGAATGGCATCATCAGCTTAGCACCAAGCAGTGTTGGGCCAGCTATCGCCAACCACATGATTGAAAACGATGATCTACTGCGCTTGAGCAGTGAAGTGATCAAGCCTTTCTATAAAGAGAAGTCTTTGCGCGCCGTTGAACTGCTGCAAGAAGCGATTGATGACCCACGTTTCCGTATTCACAAACCTGAAGGAGCTATCTTCTTGTGGCTATGGTTTGATGAACTGCCAATCACTACCATGGAACTGTACGACAGATTAAAAGCTCGTGGTGTATTGATTGTTCCGGGTGAATACTTCTTTATCGGCCAAGAAGATGAGTGGGATCATGCTCATCAGTGCCTACGTATGAACTACGTACAAGACGATGAAGCCATGCAGAAAGGTATTGCGATCATTGCTGAAGAAGTGAAAAAGGCTTACAGCGAAAGCAAATAGAGATTCCCTACTCGGTCGTTCCTCCCTCTATGGAATGACGTTAGAGAGAAACAAACAAAAAGAGCACCTCATAGGTGCTCTTTCACTTTTACTTCCCGATTATTTTTAGCTCTAAGGAGCTAACAGCAATTAACCTTCTAGTAGGCTATTACCATTGATTGCAATCTTACGTGGTTGCATCGCTTCTGGGATTTCGCGCTCTAGGTCGATGTGAAGAAGACCATTTTCCATGCTTGCACCGACCACTTTTACGTAGTCAGCCAGTTGGAATTTACGCTCGAAATCACGCTCTGCGATACCTTGGTACACATAGGTTTTTTCTGATTCAGGTTTACGCTCACCTTTAACAATTAGCATGTTCTCTTTCTGAGTCAGGTCTAATTGGTCATCAGCAAAACCAGCAACAGCCATAGTGATACGGTAGTTGTTCTCGTCTTTTTGCTCGATGTTGTATGGAGGGTAACCGCCAGAAGTGTTCTTCGATGTGTTCGCTTCCATCATGTTGAATAGACGATCGAAGCCGATTGCGTTGCGGTAAAGTGGAGTGAAATCTACAGTTCTCATAGTGCTATCCTTTTAGTAAGCAATAGTCTTAGCTGCGAATTTTACTTAGATCGAACCTGTGTATGAGACCAAGTAAACAGCTAAGAGATTCAATTCGCATTCCTCGGGTTTCACCTCTATTGGCGACAACGCTGGGACATGACAGTGAATCAATTTTTAAGTTGTGTGCTGCTAAAGTTATCCTCTGTTGAGCGATACTTCGTCAGCGGTAATGAAGGTTCTGTTTCTTCTCTTGTAGAGCAAGACAGTCATCCTCTTCACAACTAGATATATGGATTGAGCAAAATAGTTTCAAGGGATTATTTTCAATTATTTTCTCAACTCAATATTTTTCAACACCTTACAAACATAAAAAAGCACCATCCAAAGGATAGTGCTTTAAAATGATTTTAGTTTTTTGAGACGAAGCTATTTGGCTTTAGTTCAAGGAAGAGGCGCGGAGCATACGAATGTATGTGAGCACCTCTGACACAGAAATTAAGCCAAAGAGCGAAGTATCAAAGATACTAAACGTCTAAGTTTGCTACTTTAAGTGCATTCTCTTCGATGAAGTTACGACGAGGTTCAACTTGGTCACCCATTAGCGTCGTGAACAGCTGGTCAGCGCCGACTGCATCTTCAATCGTTACTTGCATCATGCGACGTGTCTCTGGGTCCATTGTGGTTTCCCAAAGCTGATCTGGGTTCATCTCACCTAGACCTTTATATCGTTGCAGGCTTAGACCACGACGAGACTCTTTAATCAACCAGTTCAACGCTTCAACAAAGTTTGATACTGCTTGAGTACGCTCACCACGTTTGATGTAAGCGCCCTCTTCAATCAGACCGTCTAACGCTTCTGATAGGCTTGCTAGTTTGCCGTACTCTTTCGAGTTGAACAGATCAACGCTTAACGCGTGTTCGTGTGTTACACCGTGGGTACGAACGACAATCTTAGGTAGGCTTAGACCTAGCTCCTCATGCTTCTCAACTTCTAGAGAGTACTGGCTTGCACCAACCTCTTTCGCGTTCAGTTGTTCTACTAGCTGCTTACCCCATGCTTCTACTGCTGACTCATCGTGACACTGCTCAGCAGTTAGACGAGGCATGTAGATCATTTCATGCATTAGAGCATGTGGGTAACGGCGGCTCATGCGCTCCACCAGCTTGATACCAGAGTTGTATTGCTGAACTAGCTTCTCTAGTGCTTCACCTGCCAATGCTGGTGCATCAGGGTTTACGTGTAGCGCTGCGTTGTCTAGAGCCAATGCCACTTGGTATTGGTTCATTGCATCTTCATCTTTGATGTACTGCTCTTGCTTACCTTTCTTCACTTTGTAAAGCGGTGGCTGAGCGATGTAGATGTAGCCACGCTCAATAAGCTCTGGCATTTGACGGTAGAAGAAGGTCAATAGTAGCGTACGAATGTGCGAACCATCGACATCGGCATCGGTCATGATGATGATGTTGTGGTAACGCAGCTTATCTGGGTTGTATTCGTCGCGGCCGATACCACAGCCAAGAGCAGTGATCAGCGTTGCTACCTCTTGTGAAGAAAGCATCTTGTCGAAACGTGCTTTCTCTACGTTTAGGATCTTACCTTTTAGTGGAAGAATCGCTTGGTTCTTACGGTTACGGCCTTGTTTTGCGGAGCCGCCTGCCGAGTCACCCTCCACTATGTATAGTTCAGACAGTGCAGGGTCTTTTTCCTGACAGTCTGCAAGCTTGCCTGGTAGGCCAGCAAGGTCTAAAGCACCTTTACGACGCGTCATTTCACGTGCTTTACGCGCTGCATCACGAGCTCGTGCTGCATCGATAATTTTTGTACAAACGGTTTTCGCTTCTGTTGGGTTCTCGATAAGGAACTCAGACAGTTTTTCACCCATCGCTTGTTCAACGGCAGATTTCACTTCAGAAGAAACCAGCTTGTCTTTAGTTTGGCTAGAGAACTTAGGATCTGGCACTT
The DNA here is from genome assembly GCF_002954585.1 of Vibrio chagasii. Classification (GTDB taxonomy): domain Bacteria; phylum Pseudomonadota; class Gammaproteobacteria; order Enterobacterales; family Vibrionaceae; genus Vibrio; species Vibrio chagasii_A. The sequence goes on along the minus strand of NZ_MSCI01000003.1, from coordinate 60,767 downwards.
TTACCGAAATAACTGCTGTCAGACCTTCACGAGCATCATCACCCGATGTTGCTGTCTTCGCTTTCTTAGAGAAGCCTTCCTTATCCATGAAGCTGTTCAGAGTACGCGTCAGCGCAGCACGGAAACCAGCAAGGTGAGTACCACCATCACGTTGAGGAATGTTGTTTGTGAAACAGTAGATGTTCTCTTGGTAACCATCATTCCATTGCATTGCTACTTCTACCGTGATGCCATCATCACGCTCGTTATCGAAGTGGAAGATTTTTTGAATGATTGGTGTTTTGTTGGTGTTTAGGTGCTCAACGAACGCCTGAATACCACCTTCAAACATGAAGTGATCTGATTTATCTTCTTCACGCTCATCAATTAGCTTGATCGAAACGCCTGAGTTTAGGAACGACAGTTCGCGTAGACGTTTAGCTAGAATATCGTAGTGGAAAAGTACATTTGAGAATGTCTCTTCACTTGGCCAGAAGCGGATTTCTGTACCCGTTTTGTCCGTATCACCAATCACAGCTAGTGGCGCTTGAGGCTCACCGTGGTGGTACGTTTGAGTATGGATTTGACCACCGCGGTGGATAGTAAGAGTAACCTGCTTAGACAGTGCGTTTACTACTGAAACACCTACACCGTGCAAGCCACCTGATACCTTATATGAGTTATCATCGAACTTACCACCAGCGTGAAGAACCGTCATGATTACTTCAGCAGCAGACACGTTCTCTTCTGGGTGAATTTCAGTTGGAATACCACGGCCGTCATCGCGAACCGATACTGAATTGTCTTCATGGATAGTAACAATGATGTCATTACAGTGACCAGCAAGCGCTTCATCAATAGAGTTATCTACTACCTCGAAGACCATGTGGTGCAGACCGGTACCATCATCCGTGTCGCCAATGTACATTCCAGGACGCTTACGAACCGCATCCAGACCCTTCAGTACCTTAATACTCGATGAATCGTAATTATCTGACATAGTTACTCTCTGACTAATTATCCTTGCTCTATTTTGCCATGTTCCACATGAAACATCCTGCTATTTTCATCATGCATATCTGCAATCTGATCAGCGGTAATAGAGCTTACAAAAACTTGAGCCTCGGTCGCCTTTAAACACTCAGCAAGACGTGCGCGGCGTTGGCTATCTAATTCGGAAGCGAAGTCATCAATTAAATAGATGCACTGCTTACCTGTCATTTGAGTGAGGTGCTGCCCTTGTGCTACTCGCAACGCACACACCATCAACTTCAATTGACCTCGTGACAAGACATCTTCCACTGGAGTGCCGTTCACTTTTATCTTCAGGTCCGCTTTGTTTGGCCCACTAAAGGTGTAACCAAGCTGCTGATCCCTTTCAAAATTCTTCTCTAATATCTCAGCGTATGGGGTATCTTTGTCCCAGCCGCGATAATAGTTAATCTTTATCTCAAACTCAGGTAGGAAGGTCGCGCAGATCTCTTCGGCGACTTCTTTGAGCTGATTGACATAGGTGGCACGCCACTCACTGATGCTTTCCGCCAAACGGGCCAGTTCTTGGTCCCAGTAGCTCAGCTCTCGATAGTGCGTTGCCGTTTTCAATAAGGCGTTTCGTTGCTTATTGAGGCGCTTTACCCTGCCCCATGCATCATAGAAACCCGACTCACTGTGGAAGACTCCCCAATCAATGAATGCACGACGATGCTTAGGTCCATCTGTCAGTAAATCAAACCCTTCCGGGTGAATCAACTGCAAAGGTAAGACTTGCGCTAGCTGCGCGAGTTTTTGCCCAGTTTGACCGCTTATTTTAACCTCTGTTGTGCCATCGCGCTGCTTATTAATGCCAATTGGCAGCTCAAATTGATCCGAGGTCATAAAACGGCCGTGCACAAACAGTTCGCTACACTCATTTTGTATGATGCGTCCCGTTAGGGAACTCTTAAATGAGCGACCGTGGCCGAGCAGATATACCGCTTCAAGGACACTGGTTTTACCGCTTCCGTTAGGCCCTATAAGAAAGTTAAAGCCTGATGACGGTTGAATGTCACAGGCTTCAATATTTCTAAACTGCTTAACGATTAGACGAGAGAGTGGCATAGCGTCATCATATTAATCATTAACGATGGCACCAACTCTATAGACGGATTGGCATAACAACGTACATAGCGCTGTCATCTTGTGCATTTTCAATCAAGGCACTCGCATTCGCGTCTGACATTGAGATACGAACCTGTTCACAACGCAGTGTATTCAAGACATCAAGTACATAGCTTACGTTGAAGCCGATCTCTATCGCGTCACCATCATAAGTCACGTCTAGCATCTCTTCGGCTTCTTCTTGCTCTGGGTTATTCGCAGTAATGCGCATCTCGCTGTCTGCAAGGTTCACGCGAACACCACGGAATTTTTCATTCGACAGAATCGCAGCACGAGAGAAGGCTGAACGCAGTTCATCACAGCCTGCTTCTAGTGTCTTAGTGGTATTTTGCGGCATTACGCGGCGATAATCAGGGAAGCGACCATCAACCAGCTTCGAAGTGAATACATAGTTGTTCACTTCAGCACGTACGTTTGAGTTACCAATTTGCAGCGTTACTGGTTGTTCAGGCGCATCCAATAGCTTCACTAGCTCTTGCACACCTTTACGAGGAACAATGATCTGCTTCTGCGCAAAATCAGCACCAAGCTGAGCTTGAGATACCGCCATACGGTGACCATCAGTCGCCACACTGCGTAAAGTCGAACCTTCAATCTCAAACAACATACCGTTGAGGTAGTAACGAACGTCTTGGTTCGCCATTGAGAATTGAGTTTTTTCGATAAGACCACGCAGTTCAGCTTGTGTCACAGACACTTCAACTTCGCTGCTCCAGTCTTCAATATTAGGGAAATCGGCCGCTGGCAAGGTTGCCAATGAGAAGCGGCTACGACCAGAGCGTACTTGAACACGGTCGCCATCCAATACCACAGTGATCACTGAGCTATCTGGTAAACCACGGCAGATATCTAGGAATTTACGAGAAGGCACAGTAATGCTGCCCGCTTCAAAATCACCTTCAAGCGTTACACGGCTGATCAGTTCGACTTCTAGGTCCGTTGCTGTCATCGACAACACGTTATCTTCTACCTTAATCAGTAGGTTTCCTAGAATTGGAAGTGTTGGCCTGCCACCTAGCGCGCCAGACACTTGTTGTAACGGCTTAATCAGATGACTACGTTCAATGGTAAATTTCATATCTTGCTCTTACGGTCTAAATGGCACGCAACATAGATGCGTGACCAAGATTCTGCTTATTAAGGTTAAGAATACTGTGTATTAAGAAGAAAGGGTACGAATCAAGTTCGAATAATCTTCTTTAATGTCGTGGCTCTCTTCACGCAGCTGAGCAATCTTACGACAAGCGTGCAGTACCGTGGTGTGGTCACGACCACCAAATGCGTCGCCAATCTCAGGCAAGCTGTGGTTAGTCAGCTCTTTTGCTAGTGCCATCGCCAATTGGCGCGGGCGAGCAACAGAACGAGAGCGACGCTTAGACAGCAGGTCAGCCACTTTGATTTTGTAGTACTCAGCAACGGTCTTCTGAATATTATCGATAGTAACCAGCTTCTCTTGCAGTGCCAGTAGGTCACGTAGCGCTTCGCGTACGAAATCGATAGTGATTGGGCGACCAGTGAAGTTCGCATTCGCGATAACACGGTTCAGTGCACCTTCGAGCTCACGAACGTTAGAACGCAGACGCTTAGCAATAAAGAATGCCACTTCATCTGCAAGGTGAATTTGATGGTCTTCTGCTTTCTTCATTAAGATCGCAACACGCGTCTCAAGCTCTGGTGGCTCGATCGCAACCGTCAAACCCCAACCGAAACGAGATTTAAGACGATCTTCTACGCCGTTGATCTCTTTTGGATAACGGTCAGACGTTAGGATGATCTGTTGGTTGCCTTCAAGCAGCGCATTAAAGGTATGGAAGAACTCTTCTTGAGAGCGCTCTTTATTCGCGAAGAATTGGATGTCATCGATAAGCAAGGCATCAACACTACGGTAGTAGCGTTTGAATTCTTCGATCGCGTTGTTTTGTAGCGCTTTAACCATATCCTGAACAAAGCGCTCAGAGTGCATGTAGACCACTTTTGCATTCGGCTTGCCATCAACAATGGCATTACCTACCGCGTGCAACAAGTGAGTTTTACCTAGGCCGGTGCCACCGTATAGAAATAGTGGGTTGTATGCCGCGCCTGGGTTATCTGCCACCTGACGTGCTGCAGCCAAACCAAGTTGGTTCGACTTACCCTCAACAAAGTTATTGAACTTGTGTTTAGGGTTCACGTTTGAACGGTGGTTGATGTCCACATCCACCGGCTCTTCATCGCGCCATGTGTTATGAACAGGCTTACGAGCTTGCAGCTGTGCAGGTGCCGAAGACTCTGCCGCTACATCCGCAGCGGTACGAGTTGGCGCAGGAGCCGATGCAGGTGCTGCTGGCTTTGGTGCCGACACACGCTTGCTGCCGACTTCAAAATGCAGATGCGGGATATCGTTGCCGCAATATTCTTGCAGCAGACGGTTAATGCTATTTAAGTACTTATCACGAACCCAATCGAGTACGAAACGGTTCGGTGCAAATAGAGTTAGAGTATTGTCATTGAGCTCCGCTTGTAACGGACGAACCCACATACTGAATTCTGTAGCTGGTAACTCTTCTTGAAGCTGTTGCAAACACTGCAACCAAAGCGAAGATGACACGGTGCCCCCACTCTATTTAAGTAATATGAAATGACTGCTAATTTTACCTGTTGATAAGTCAGATCACCAGCAATTGATCACAGATCCAGTGAATAAGATCCAAGTTATTCACAATAAATTTGTAATTAACCGGCGGATCCGCACATCTTGCCCCTAATTTACTCACACAACGATCCACTTATGCCCGGATCCTTGCTAGTTATCCCCAAAACGAGAATGCGATCTGGTTATGGTTAATAACATCTGGTTATTTATTCTATCGAGCAATTTACCAGTAACATCCAATCCCATAAATATAAGGAGTTACCAAATGAATAACTGGATTAAGGCTGCAATTGCGGCTATCGCACTCTCTGCTGCTACTGTTCAAGCTGCGACTGAAGTTAAAGTCGGCATGTCTGGTCGCTACTTCCCATTTACTTTCGTTAAGCAAGACCAACTACAAGGTTTTGAAGTGGATTTATGGGATGAGATCGGTAAACGTAACGACTACAAGGTTGAGTACGTGACAGCGAACTTCTCTGGTCTGTTTGGTCTTCTTGAAACAGGTCGAATCGATACCATTTCTAACCAAATTACAATGACGGATGCGCGTAAAGCGAAATACCTATTCGCAGACCCATACGTAGTAGACGGCGCACAAATTACCGTTCGTAAGGGTAATGACAGCATTAAAGGTATCGAAGACCTTGAAGGTAAGACTGTTGCGGTAAACCTAGGCTCGAACTTTGAACAACTGCTACGCAGCTACGATAAAGATGGCGAGATCAACGTGAAAACCTACGACACAGGTATTGAACACGATGTCGCTCTTGGTCGTGCTGATGCATTCGTTATGGATCGCCTATCTGCACTAGAGCTTATCAAGAAGACTGGTCTACCATTACAGCTAGCAGGTCAGCCATTCGAAACGATTGAAAATGCTTGGCCTTTCGTAGACAACGACAATGGTAAGAAACTACAAGCCGAAGTAAATGAAGCATTAGCAGCAATGCGCGCAGATGGTACGCTAGAAAGTATCTCTCAGAAATGGTTTGGTGCGGACATTACTCAAAAGTAATCACTCACTCTCCATTCAAGGCCCACTGCTTTATACAGCGGTGGGCTTTTGCTTTTATATCACTGATAAAAACGCTTGATATCACGCGGCTTCCAATAAAAATACGAGATAGATTATGGGATTTGATTTTAACTACATGCTAGAGCTGCTACCGATACTGTTGAAGTATCTTGGCACCACCATGGAGATGGCGATTTGGGGCTTGTTCTTTGCTCTGATCCTGTCTGTGATACTGGCAAACATTCGTGTGTTCAAAATCCCAGTATTCGACCAACTCAGCCAACTTTATATTAGCTTCTTCCGTGGCACCCCACTGCTGGTTCAGCTGTTCCTCCTTTATTACGGCCTACCTCAGGTGTTCCCGTGGATGGTGGGTTTAGATGCATTCAGTGCTGCAGTCATTGGTTTAACCCTGCACTTTGCCGCTTACATGGCAGAGAGTATTCGCGCCGCGATTATCGGTATTGATCGCAGCCAGATGGAAGCGAGCCTTTCGGTAGGTATGACGACGAGCCAAGCGATGCGTCGAGTGATCTTGCCGCAAGCGACCCGTGTCGCTCTGCCTTCTCTGATGAACTACTTCATCGATATGATCAAATCGACCTCACTTGCCTTTACGCTAGGCGTGGCTGAGATTATGGCTAAGGCTCAAATGGAGGCATCTTCAAGCTTCCGTTTCTTCGAGGCTTTCTTGGCGGTTGCTCTTATTTACTGGGGCGTGGTGGTTATCCTCACTCGTATTCAAATCTGGGCCGAAGTGAAACTGAATAAGGCATACGTACGATGATCAAATTACAAAATATCCACAAGCACTTTGGTGACACCGAAGTTCTCAAAGGGATCGACCTAGAAATCAAGCAAGGTGAGATCATTGTTATCATAGGTTCGAGTGGTACAGGTAAGTCGACACTACTGCGCTGTGTGAACTTTCTTGAGCAAGCCGACCAAGGCACGATCTCAATTGATGACATCAAAGTCGATGCCAAAAAGCACACCAAAGCAGAGGTGCTAGCACTGCGACGTAAGACTGGCTTTGTTTTCCAAAACTATGCCCTATTTGCTCACCAAACAGCCAAGCAGAACATTGCTGAAGGTTTGATTACAGTGCGTGGTTGGAAGAAGCAGCAAGCCTATGAAAAAGCACAGCAAATACTGGATGATATCGGCCTAGGTGACAAAGCAGACAGCTACCCAGCTGCGCTTTCTGGTGGTCAGCAACAACGTGTTGGTATTGGCCGTGCTATGGCACTCCAACCCGAGCTTTTACTGTTTGATGAGCCAACTTCTGCGCTGGATCCTGAGTGGGTTGGCGAAGTGCTTAACCTAATGAAAAAATTGGCAAACCAACATCAAACCATGCTGGTGGTTACCCATGAAATGCAATTCGCTAGAGAGGTCGCAGACCGAGTGATCTTCATGGCTGACGGTCATATTGTCGAGCAGGGATCTCCACAGGATATTTTTGGTAATCCACAAGATCCTAAATTAAAAAAATTCCTAAATAAGGTTGGGATCGACTAAGGATCCTTGTGATTTTAGTTATTCTACGTATAATCCCCCGACCGGAATTTTAGTTAACCCAATCATTGACACTTTTTGTGACAGTGATTACAATTCCGCCTCTTTGTTGAGAGGCGTCGGTTTTCCTTTCTTATATAAAGAAGAGAAAAAATGCCCACGCCGGGTTTAACAAAAACCTAAAACTACTGATCAGTAAGGTAATTACAATGAAACGCACTTTTCAACCTACAGTTCTAAAGCGTAAGCGTACTCACGGTTTCCGTGCTCGCATGGCTACTAAGAACGGTCGCGCAACAATCAATGCACGTCGTGCAAAAGGCCGTAAGCGTCTTTCTAAGTAATCTTTGATTATTTTGAATAAGCTAGCCTTCGGTCGGGAGTTACGCTTGTTAACTCCCGAACATTATCAAAATGTCTTCAAGCAAGCTCATCGAGCTGGCTCTCCTCATTTCACCATCATTGCTCGAAATAACTCTCTTTCAAATCCTCGCCTTGGATTAGCCGTTCCGAAAAAACAGATTAAAACCGCCGTGGGTCGTAATCGATTCAAGCGTCTTACTCGTGAAAGTTTTCGTAACACTCAGCACAAACTTCCTAACAAAGATTTTGTTGTAATCGCTAAGAAGAGCGCGCAAGATTTAAGCAATGAAGAAATGTTCAAGCTACTCGACAAATTATGGCTTCGCCTGTCTCGCCCTTCGCGTGGATAGCGCTAATACCCATCTATTTTTATAGATGGTTTATTAGTCCACTCATCGGCCCACGCTGCCGATTTACTCCAACCTGCTCTTTATATGCGATAGAAGCGTTGAAAGCTCACGGTTTTGTAAAAGGGTGTTGGTTATCAGGCAAACGTCTATTAAAATGCCATCCTTTGAACGATGGGGGCTATGACCCCGTTCCACCAGTCCAAAAACAAGACAGAGATAAATAACGATGGATTCTCAACGTAATATCCTGTTAATCGCATTGGCTTTGGTTTCTTTCCTACTTTTCCAACAATGGAATGTAGCTAAGAACCCAGCTCCACAAGCGGTTGAGCAGGCACAATCTGGCAGCACCCTACCAGCGCCATCTTATGCAGATGATCTAGACCCGGCTCCAGGTCAAGTTGCTTCTTCTGCAAAAACTATCACAGTGACCACTGATGTACTGACTCTGTCAATTGATACGGTTGGTGGTGATGTTGTGAAAGCAGACCTAAATGATTACTCAGCTGAGTACGATTCTGAAGAGAGCTTTGTTCTTCTTAAGAATGAACCAGGCCACCAATTTATCGCTCAAAGCGGTCTAGTTGGTCCTCAAGGTATCGACCTTAGCAGTACTAACCGCCCAAGCTACACGGTTTCAGCAGACAGCTTCACGCTGGCTGACGGTCAGGATGAACTACGCATCCCTATGACTTACCAAGCGAACGGCCTAGATTACACAAAAACATTCATCCTTAAGCGCGGCAGCTACGCGATTGACGTTGAATACGATGTAGTCAACAACTCTGGCAACAACGCGACATTCGGTATGTACGCTCACCTACGTCAAAACGTTATGGATGACGGCGGTAGCCTAACAATGCCAACTTACCGTGGTGGTGCTTACTCTACGGAAGATACGCGTTACAAGAAATACAGCTTCGACGACATGCAAGATCGCAACCTGTCTCTTAACCTAGCAAATGGTCAAGGTTGGGCAGCGATGATTCAGCACTACTTTGCAAGTGCTTGGATCCCACGCGACGAAGCAGGCAGCAACCTTTACACTCGTGTAATTGGTAACCTAGGCGACATCGGTGTTCGTATGCCGAACAAAACCATCGCGAACGGTGACGAAGCAAGCTTTAAAGCAACGCTTTGGGTTGGTCCTAAACTTCAAGACCAAATGGCAGCAACTGCACCAAACCTAGACTTGGTAGTAGATTACGGCTGGCTATGGTTCATTGCTAAACCACTTCATACTCTGCTTTCGTTCATTCAAGGCTTCGTATCGAACTGGGGTGTGGCAATCATCATCCTAACTTTCATCGTTCGTGGTGCTATGTACCCACTAACGAAAGCTCAGTACACATCTATGGCGAAAATGCGTATGCTTCAGCCTAAGCTGACTGCAATGCGTGAGCGTATCGGCGACGACCGTCAACGCATGAGCCAAGAAATGATGGAGCTTTACAAGAAAGAGAAAGTGAACCCACTAGGTGGCTGTTTACCTATCCTTCTACAAATGCCTATCTTCATTTCGCTATACTGGGCACTAATGGAGTCTGTTGAACTGCGTCACTCACCGTTCTTCGGTTGGATTACTGACCTTTCAGCGCAAGACCCATACTACATCTTGCCACTTCTTATGGGTGCTTCAATGTTCCTAATCCAGAAGATGAGCCCGACAACTGTAACGGATCCAATGCAGCAGAAGATCATGACCTTTATGCCGGTTATGTTCACATTCTTCTTCCTGTTCTTCCCTTCAGGTCTGGTTCTTTACTGGCTAGTATCGAACATCGTAACTCTGATTCAGCAAACGCTTATCTACCGTGCGCTGGAAAAGAAAGGCTTACATTCTAAGTAAGTTCGATAATAGAAAGAACTAAAGAAAGGCGACCAAAAGGTCGCCTTTTTGTTTTTAGCTGATTACAATTCAGCTAATTGATTAATCGTGAATGCCCTTTTTCGCGTTCACATGCTAGCAGGCACAACTATGACTACAGATACGATTGTTGCTCAAGCGACCGCGCCCGGCCGTGGTGGCGTCGGTATTATCCGCGTTTCCGGCCCATTAGCGACTCAGGTTGCCCTAGAAGTAACGGGAAAAACACTTAAGCCTCGCTACGCTGAGTACCTACCTTTTAAATCTGCCGATGGCATCGAGCTCGACCAAGGTATCGCGCTCTACTTCCCTAACCCACACTCTTTTACCGGCGAAGACGTTCTAGAGCTGCAAGGTCACGGTGGCCCAGTGGTTATGGATATGCTCATCAAGCGCATCCTAGGCATCTCAGGCGTGCGTGCAGCCCGTCCTGGTGAGTTCTCAGAGCGCGCGTTCTTGAACGACAAGATGGACTTAACCCAAGCTGAAGCGATCGCTGACTTGATTGACGCAAGCTCAGAAGAAGCGGCTAAATCCGCACTGCAATCTCTTCAAGGTGAGTTCTCTAAACGCATTAATACCCTAGTCGATTCACTGATTCACCTGCGTATCTATGTTGAAGCAGCTATCGACTTCCCCGAAGAAGAAATCGACTTTCTGGCAGACGGTAAAGTAAGTGCTGACTTACAGGCTATCATCGACAACCTAGAGGCAGTGCGCCAAGAAGCCAACCAAGGCGCCATCATGCGTGAAGGCATGAAGGTAGTGATCGCTGGTCGCCCAAATGCCGGTAAATCTAGCCTACTGAACGCGCTGTCAGGCAAAGAATCGGCAATCGTGACTGATATTGCTGGTACCACACGTGATGTACTGCGAGAGCATATCCATATTGATGGTATGCCACTGCATATTATCGATACCGCAGGCTTACGTGACGCGTCTGATGAAGTTGAAAAAATCGGCATTGAGCGTGCTTGGGAAGAAATTGCTCAGGCAGACCGAGTCCTATTTATGGTGGATGGCACCACAACCGATGCCACTGACCCGAAAGATATCTGGCCAGATTTCGTTGATCGTTTACCAGATAACATTGGTATGACTGTCATTCGTAACAAAGCGGATCAAACCAATGAAGAGCTCGGGATTTGTCACGTGAACGATCCAACTCTGATTCGCTTGTCCGCAAAAACAGGTCAAGGCGTGGATGCCCTACGTAGTCACCTAAAAGAGTGTATGGGCTTTGCTGGTGGTCATGAAGGTGGCTTTATGGCTCGCCGTCGTCACTTGGATGCGCTTGAGCGTGCCTCAGAGCACCTCGATATTGGCCAGCAGCAACTTGAAGGCTACATGGCGGGTGAAATCTTGGCGGAAGAGCTTCGTATCACTCAGCAACACCTTAATGAGATAACGGGCGAGTTCAGCTCAGACGATCTCTTGGGGCGTATCTTCTCTTCATTCTGTATTGGTAAATAACCCAAGAAGGCTGGCTGATACCGGCCTTTTTCTTTAGTAAGGACAGCTTAATGATCCACATTATTACAGGTAGCACCTTAGGTGGCGCTGAATACGTTGGCGATCACCTTAATGATCTTCTAGAAGAGCAAGGCCATGAGATAACGCTACACAACCAGCCTGAATACAATGATATTCCTCAGCAAGGCTTCTGGTTAGTAGTGACATCGACCCATGGCGCTGGTGAATTCCCTGACAATATCAAGCCATTCATAGCCGATCTGACAGAGCACGCACCTCAACTCGATAAGGTTCGCTTTGCAGTCATTGCCATTGGTGATTCAAGCTACGACACCTTCTGCGCAGCAGGCCAAACCGCTCATGAGTTATTAACAAAACTTGGCGGACAGGCGATTTCTGACTGTTTTACCATCGATGTTTTGGAGACTCCGGTCCCTGAAGACGCTGCAGAAGAGTGGTTTAACGATCATAGTGACCAGTTTTAACCCTCTATTCTCTTAAAAAAGCGGCTTTTGCCGCTTTTTTTGTGCCTGAATATCGAGATTGTGAATAACTTTTTGGGGTAAAAGCCGAAAATTAGCCATTTATTTTCAAGATCTGTTGTGGATAAGATCATACATATTCGGTGATTAACCTATAGTTATCCAAATAACAAGTTTTAGAGCTATTTATCCCTGTGAATAAGTAGCCATTTTGATCCCAGCTAATCCTCACCCTGATCAAAGTTAGATCACACCATTTGATCCAAAAAAGATCCATGATCTTGTTGATCATTTTTGACTTATCCACAGACCACTTCGATCCTAATAATAGATCCAATAAAAGATCTCTTTAAAGATCTTATCTATATTAATTAAAAACAGCTTAATCGAAAAATTCCAAAAACGTTTTCTCAAGCTATGAAAACAGGTAGAATATCGCTCCTTTTTATCAGTCTAGAAAACGTTTGAATACCTGAGGTCGGTTCATGCTTTATCACGAAAAATTTGACGTCATCGTTGTTGGTGGCGGCCATGCAGGAACGGAAGCCGCACTCGCATCTGCACGTACTGGTCAAAGTACGTTATTACTTACTCATAATATCGATACCTTGGGACAAATGTCTTGTAACCCAGCTATCGGTGGTATCGGTAAGGGCCACTTGGTGAAAGAGGTCGATGCAATGGGTGGTTTGATGGCGCAAGCCATTGATCATGCAGGTATTCAGTTCAGAACACTAAACGCGTCAAAAGGACCTGCGGTTCGTGCAACGCGCGCTCAAGCAGACCGAGCGCTTTACAAAGCCTTTGTGCGTAATGTTCTTGAAAACACACCAAACCTAACCTTGTTCCAACAATCGGTAGATGACCTGATCGTTGAACAGGATCAAGTGGTCGGTGTGGTAACCCAAATGGGCCTTAAGTTCCGTGCTGATGCTGTGGTACTGACGGTGGGTACATTCCTAGGCGGTAAGATCCATATTGGTATGGAAAGCTCTTCTGGTGGTCGTGCTGGTGATCCACCATCGATCGCTTTAGCTGACCGTCTTCGTGATCTTCCATTTAGAGTTGATCGCCTGAAAACAGGTACGCCTCCTCGTATCGATGCGCGTAGTGTTGATTTTTCTGAGCTTGAGGTTCAACACGGTGATAACCCAACACCGGTTTTCTCATTCATGGGCAGCCGAGCACAACAGCCGCGCCAAATCCCATGTTACATCACGCACACCAATGAAAATACGCACGATGTGATTCGTGCCAACCTTGACCGCAGCCCTATGTACGCTGGCGTGATTGAGGGTATTGGTCCTCGCTACTGTCCTTCGATTGAAGACAAAGTGATGCGTTTTGCTGATAAAAATAGCCACCAAATTTTTATTGAGCCTGAAGGCCTAACGACACATGAGTTATACCCGAATGGTATTTCTACTAGTCTGCCGTTTGATGTACAGGTTCAAATTGTTCGCTCAATGAAGGGCTTCGAAAATGCTCACATCGTGCGCCCTGGCTACGCGATTGAGTATGATTTCTTCGATCCTCGCGACCTAAAACTGACTTACGAAACGAAGTTTATTAAAGGTCTATTCTTTGCCGGCCAAATCAACGGTACAACCGGTTATGAAGAAGCGGCTGCACAAGGTTTGATGGCTGGTTTGAATGCGAGTCTGTTTACTCAAGGCAAAGAAGGCTGGAGCCCACGTCGTGACCAAGCTTACATGGGGGTTCTGATCGACGACCTATCAACCATGGGCACCAAAGAACCGTACCGTATGTTTACGTCTCGTGCGGAATACCGTCTGTTGCTTCGTGAAGACAACGCCGATATCCGTCTGACAGAAAAATCTCGTGAACTTGGTTTGATTGATGATGCACGTTGGGCTCGATTCAATGAGAAGATGGACAACATGGAGAAAGAACGTCAGCGTCTGAAAGAGACTTGGATTAATCCAAAATCTGAAGATATTGGCGCGCTGAACCAGATCCTAAAAACACCAATGTCTCGTGAAGCGAGCGGTGAAGATCTTCTGCGTCGTCCTGAAATGACTTATTCACAGTTGACGGCTCTGGATCGTTTTTCTCCTGCACTGGAAGATCAACAAGCGGCTGAGCAAGTTGAGATCCAAGTGAAGTACGAAGGCTACATTCAGCGTCAACAAGACGAAATTGAAAAATCACTGCGTCATGAAAACACCAAACTGCCTGCTGATATTGATTACAGCCAGGTAAAAGGGCTTTCTAACGAAGTGGTTCTAAAACTAACTAACGCTAAACCGGATTCAATTGGTATTGCCTCTCGTATTTCGGGTATTACACCTGCGGCAATTTCAATTCTACTGGTTTACTTGAAAAAACACGGCCTGTTGAAAAAAGGTGAGGAAGCATAATGAGCGTATTACGCGAAAAATTGGATCACCTGATTGGCCAGACCGACCTAGAAGTATCTGAAAAACAACGTAGCCAGCTAGTTGGCTACGTTGAATTACTCAACAAATGGAATAAGGCTTACAACCTGACTTCGGTTCGTGACCCATTAGAAATGATGGTGAAACATATCTTAGATAGCATCATTGTTAGCACTCACTTACAGGGTAAGCGGTTTATCGATGTGGGTACCGGACCAGGCTTACCTGGGATTCCGCTCTCAATCATGAACCCAGACTGCGAGTTTTACTTGCTAGATAGCTTAGGTAAGCGTATTCGTTTTATTAAGCAGGTAGTTCATGAGTTAAGCATAGACAACGTTGTGCCGGTTCAAAGCCGTGTTGAAGAGTTTCAACCTGAAGAAAAGTTTGATGCAGTGCTCAGTCGCGCATTTGCATCAATGACAGACATGGTAGAGTGGTGTCACCATTTACCTAAAGAGCAATCCGGTGTATTTTTGGCTCTTAAGGGACAACATCCTAGAGACGAAATTGACCTGTTACCTGAATGGTGTTCAGTGACAGATATCAAAGCTTTGCGAGTGCCAGAGCTTGACGGAGAGCGTCATCTAGTAACTTTATCGCGTCAGGGATAATCAGCGAGGCCATAGTGGGTAGAATCGTAGCAATTGCCAACCAGAAAGGTGGCGTAGGAAAAACAACAACTTGCATTAATTTAGCAGCATCAATGGCGGCAACTAAACGCAAGATATTGGTTGTTGACCTCGATCCCCAAGGTAATGCCACTATGGCGAGCGGTGTCGACAAATATCAGGTTGAAGCAACTGCTTACGATTTGTTGGTTGAAGACACCCCATTTGATGAGGTAGTTTGCAGGAGTACATCTGGCAATTATGACCTCATCGCCGCAAACGGTGATGTTACTGCGGCAGAAATCAAGCTAATGGAAGTGTTCGCGCGCGAAGTTCGCCTTAAAAATGCACTTGCATCCATTCGTGATGATTATGATTTCATCTTTATTGATTGCCCGCCCTCATTAAACCTTCTTACAATTAATGCCATGGCAGCTGCCGATTCCGTATTAGTTCCAATGCAATGTGAATACTTTGCTCTTGAAGGTTTGACTGCGTTGATGGATACCATAAGTAAGCTTGCGGCGGTGGTTAACGAGAACCTGAAGATCGAAGGTCTTCTGCGTACTATGTATGATCCTCGCAACCGCTTATCAAACGAAGTATCAGATCAACTCAAAAAACACTTCGGTAGCAAAGTCTACCGAACCGTGATCCCTAGAAATGTACGTCTTGCTGAAGCGCCTAGTCACGGCAAACCAGCAATGTACTACGACAAATATTCCGCTGGTGCTAAGGCATATCTTGCCCTTGCAGGCGAAATGTTGCGTCGTGAAGAAGTCCCAGTATAGGTCTAACCAAAGGAATTCGCTCAATGTCTAAGCGTGGTTTAGGAAAAGGGCTAGATGCACTGCTTGCAACTAGCTCATTGGCTCGTGAAAAACAGCAAGTCGCTTCTCATAGTCAGGCGTTATCGGCTGATGGAGAGCTAACAGAATTGGCTGTTGGTAGCTTGAAGCCAGGTGTTTATCAACCGCGTAAAGATATCGCGCCTGAAGCGCTAGAAGAGCTGGCGGCTTCAATTCAATCTCAAGGTATCATCCAGCCAATCGTTGTACGTCCATTAGCGCAAGATCAGTATGAGATTATTGCGGGTGAGCGTCGTTGGAGAGCGGCTCGTCAAGCAGGCCTTAAGCAAGTGCCGTGTCTTATCAAGCGAGTTGAAGACAAAGCCGCGATTGCGATGGCGTTAATCGAGAATATTCAGCGTGAAGACCTGAATGTTATCGAAGAAGCACAAGCGCTAGAGCGCTTACAGAATGAATTTGAACTGACGCACCAGCAAGTCGCTGATGTGATTGGTAAATCGAGAGCAACGGTTAGTAACTTATTACGTCTCAATCAGCTCGAAAATGAAGTAAAAGGCTTAGTTTCCAACAAACAACTGGAAATGGGGCATGCACGAGCACTGCTTGCGCTTGAAGGCGATACCCAGATTGAGGCAGCGAACACTGCGGCGACCAAAAGCATGACCGTGCGCCAAACTGAACAACTAGTCAAAAAGTGTTTAAAACCAGACGTTGAGCCTGAATCTAAGCCTGAAGACACAGAAGCTATCGAACTTTCGCGAAGACTCACGGAAAAATTGCAAGCAAACGTTTCAGTTACTCGTTCTGTTAGCGGCAAGTCAAAAGTGACAATTACTCTTGATGAGCCTCACAAATTAGAGCAACTTATTGCTAAGTTAGAGTACTAAATGAGATAATTGATTTAGGTCAATTATGTAATAAACAAGTAATTTCGTACAAAAGTTGTCGGTTTGTATGCAAAAATGTAAATGATTGCAGCGTTCTTATTGCAATCGATTTGGCTGAACGTATAATTTTCGCCAATTTCTCAGCACGCTTTTTAGCGAGTGGTAAAGTGGGCTTAAAGAGGAACGAATACATGGTAGCGGCGTTAGCAAGACCAGGACGAGTGCTTGCAAAGCAAATGTTATTGATCGAGCTTAGCGCGGTTATATTAGTGGCGATAGGGTTAGGTTTAGCTGTTAATCCTGACTGGGGTTTTGCTGCATTAATCGGTGGCGGCATTTTTGTCATCGCAAATGTGGTTTTTTGTGTGTGTGCTTTCCTTTTTTGTGGAGCTCGCGCGACTAAGTTAGTTGCGGCGTCTTTCTATGCTGGCGAAGCGCTAAAAATCCTAATCACAGTTCTACTATTCTCTATTGTCTACATGTATATGCAGGTGGAGTTAATTCCCCTCAAACTGACCTATTTACTGGTTCTTGGTATTAATATCTTTGCGCCAGTGCTTTTCATTAACAATAAGAAATAGGACGAGTTATGGCTGCGGCAACAGCATCCGGATACATTGAACACCACTTACAGAATCTATCTTTAGCTAAGTTAGGTTTTGTAGAGGAGACAAGTTTCTGGAACGTACATATAGACAGTCTGTTTTTTTCGGTGTTGACAGGGATGTTATTCCTTTGGGTTTTTCGCTCAGTCGCTAAGAAAGCAACAGTAGGTGTACCTGGTAAGCTTCAGTGTTTTGTAGAAATGGTAGTGGAATTCGTTGGCGACAACGTTAAAGAAACTTTCCATGGCCGCAACCCGCTGATTGCCCCATTAGCACTGACTATATTCTGCTGGATTATTTTAATGAACTTGATGGACTTAGTGCCAATCGATTTCTTACCATATCCTGCAGAGCATTGGTTAGGTATCCCTTACTTGAAAGTGGTTCCTACAGCTGATGTAAATATAACCATGGCAATGGCTCTAGGTGTTTTTGCTCTGATGATCTACTACAGCATCAAAGTAAAAGGCTTGGGTGGATTTGCTAAGGAATTGGCACTGCATCCATTTAATCACCCAATCATGATTCCATTTAACTTGGTACTTGAGGTAATTTCGCTTCTGGCGAAGCCACTATCTCTAGGTATGCGTTTATTTGGTAATATGTTTGCGGGTGAGGTGGTGTTTATTCTTATCGCGGCAATGCTACCGTGGTACTTACAATGGGTAGGTGCACTACCTTGGGCTATCTTCCATATCTTGGTTATTTTGATTCAAGCATTTGTTTTCATGATGTTGACAATTGTTTACTTATCAATGGCTCACGAAGATAGTGATCACTAAAAAAAATTTTTAAGCTTTATTCTAACTATTAATGTTAATCGGAGAACGTAAATGGAAACTGTACTAAGTTTTTCAGCAATCGCTGTTGCTATTATTGTTGGTCTTTGTGCCGTAGGTACTGCAATTGGTTTTGCTATTCTTGGTGGTAAATTCCTAGAAGGCGCTGCGCGTCAACCTGAAATGGCTCCTATGCTACAAGTTAAGATGTTCATCATCGCTGGTCTACTGGATGCTGTTCCGATGATCGGTATCGTAATCGCACTACTATTCACGTTTGCTAACCCATTTGTTGGTCAACTAGCAGGCTAATTAACTCTCTTATAGTTAATTAAATTTTTGTAGTTGATTCTTAACGAGGGGTAGCTGTTGTGAATATGAACGCAACTCTGCTGGGTCAAGCAATTGCTTTTTCACTGTTTGTTTGGTTCTGCATGAAATATGTATGGCCACCAATCATGCAAGCAATTGAAGAGCGTCAGAAGAAAATTGCTGACGGTCTAGTAGCCGCTGAGCGCGCTGCTAAAGACTTGAGCCTGGCACAAGCCAACGCTTCTGAGCAAATGAAAGAAGCAAAGCGCACTGCAACTGAGGTTATTGAACAGGCAAACAAACGTAAAGCTCAAATTATTGATGAAGCTCGCGAAGAAGCTCAGGCAGAACGCCAGAAAATCTTAGCGCAAGCTGAAGCAGAACTTGAAGCTGAGCGCACACGTGCCCGTGATGACCTGCGCAAACAAGTCGCAACTCTGGCTATAGCTGGTGCTGAGAAGATCCTTGAGCGTACGATCGATAAAGACGTACACAAAGACCTTCTTGACAACATTACTGCAAAACTTTAAAGCAAGGGGCTGTATATGTCTGATTTGACAACAATCGCACGCCCCTATGCTAAAGCAGCTTTTGACTTTGCGGTAGAAAAAGGTGAGCTTGACCAATGGAGTCAAATGCTCTCTTTTGCTGCCGAAGTGGCACAAAACAATGATATCCACAATCTACTAAGCAGTTCTCTAACTGCTGAAAAATTAGCGGAAGTATTCATTGCCGTTTGTGGCGAACAATTTGATGAATTCGGCCAGAACTTGATAAAAGTGATGGCAGAGAATGGCCGATTAATGGCTTTTCCTGATGTTTGCAAAGAGTTCTTATTGCTCAAACAAGAGCACGAGAAAGAGATCGACGTTGAAGTGACTTCAGCGGTTGAACTTTCGGAAGAACAACGCGCAGATATCAGCAGCAAATTGGAACAGCGCCTAGCGCGCAAAGTACAGCTGAATTGCAGTATAGATGAGACTCTGCTTAGCGGAGTTATTATTCGAGCCGGAGACCTAGTCATCGATAACTCAGCGCGTGGTCGACTAGACCGCCTGAGCGATGCATTGCAGTCTTAATGGGGATTGGAGCATGCAACTTAATTCCACTGAAATTAGCGATCTAATTAAACAACGTATTGAATCTTTCGACGTTGTTAGTGAAGCTCGCAATGAAGGTACTATCGTTTCGGTAAGCGATGGCATCCTTAGCATTCACGGCCTAGCGGACGTGATGCAAGGTGAAATGATTGAACTACCGGGTGGCCGTTACGCGCTAGCACTTAACTTGAACCGTGATTCGGTTGGTGCTGTTGTAATGGGCCCATATGCTGACCTACAGGAAGGCATGAAAGTTACAGGTACTGGCCGCATTCTTGAAGTGCCAGTAGGTCCAGAACTACTTGGTCGTGTTGTAAACACACTAGGTGAGCCAATTGATGGTAAAGGTCCTATCGAAGCGAAACTAACTTCGCCTGTAGAAGTAATTGCACCAGGTGTAATCGACCGTAAATCGGTAGATCAACCTGTACAAACTGGTTACAAGTCTGTTGACTCAATGATCCCAATCGGTCGTGGTCAACGTGAGCTAGTAATCGGTGACCGTCAAACTGGTAAAACAGCGATGGCGATCGATGCGATTATTAACCAAAAAGATTCTGGTATTTTCTCTATCTACGTAGCAATCGGTCAGAAAGCATCGACTATCGCTAACGTAGTTCGCAAACTAGAAGAGCACGGCGCGCTAGCTAACACTATTGTTGTTGTTGCATCTGCTTCTGAATCTGCAGCGCTACAATACCTAGCGCCATACGCAGGTTGTGCGATGGGTGAATACTTCCGTGATCGCGGTGAAGATGCACTGATTGTTTATGATGATCTATCTAAGCAAGCCGTAGCTTACCGTCAGATCTCGCTACTACTTAAGCGTCCACCAGGTCGTGAAGCATTCCCAGGTGATGTTTTCTACCTTCACTCTCGTCTACTAGAGCGTGCTGCTCGTGTAAGCGAACACTACGTAGAAACATTCACTAACGGTGAAGTGAAAGGCAAGACTGGTTCTTTAACTGCTCTTCCTATCATTGAAACGCAAGCTGGTGACGTATCTGCATTCGTACCGACGAACGTAATCTCGATTACCGATGGTCAGATCTTCCTACAAACTGAGCTATTCAACGCAGGCGTACGTCCAGCTGTTGACCCTGGTATCTCAGTATCTCGTGTAGGTGGTTCAGCGCAGACTAAAATCATCAAGAAGCTATCTGGCGGTATCCGTACAGCTCTAGCACAGTACCGTGAACTAGCGGCATTCGCACAGTTCTCGTCTGACCTTGATGAAGCGACTAAGAAGCAGCTAGACCATGGTCAAAAAGTTACAGAGCTAATGAAGCAGAAGCAATACGCTCCTATGTCTGTATTTGACCAAGCACTTGTAATCTTCGCTGCAGAGCGTGGTTACCTTCAAGATGTAGCGCTTGATAAGCTGTTAGATTTTGAAGCTGCTTTACTATCGTTTGCTCGCGGTCAATATGGCGATCTAGCTACACAGATCGACACAACGGGTGCTTACAACAATGATATCGAAGCTGAGCTGAAGAAGCTTGTTGACGATTTCAAAGCAACCCAGACCTGGTAATTGGTGGGTGGCCTTCGGGTCACCTCATACCATTAACGGAGAGTAACGATGGCCGGCGCAAAAGAGATACGTAATAAAATCGGTAGTGTTAAAAGCACACAGAAGATTACGAAAGCAATGGAAATGGTAGCAGCTTCAAAAATGCGTCGTTCTCAAGACGCAATGGAAGCTACTCGTCCATATGCAGAAACAATGCGTAAAGTGATCGGTCATTTGGCTAACGGTAGCCTTGAGTATAAGCATCCTTATCTTGAGGAACGTGAAGCCAAACGTGTTGGTTACATCATCGTTTCTACAGACCGTGGTCTATGTGGCGGCTTGAACATTAACTTGTTCAAGAAAGCTATGTTAGACATGAAAGACTGGTCTGAGAAAGGTGCTGAAGTTGAACTGGCAATTATCGGTTCAAAAGCAACAGCATTTTTCAACAACAGCGGCGCGAAAGTAGCAGCTCAAGTTTCTGGCCTAGGCGATAGCCCAAGCCTTGAAGACTTAATCGGCTCTGTAAGCGTAATGCTAAAGAAATATGATGAAGGTGAATTGGATCGCCTGTTCGTAGTGTTCAACAAGTTTGAAAACACTATGGTACAAGAACCAACGATCGATCAATTACTTCCTTTGCCTAAATCAGATAGCGAAGACATGCAGCGCGATCATGCTTGGGACTACATTTATGAGCCTGAGCCAAAACCACTACTAGATGCACTATTGGTTCGTTACGTCGAATCTCAAGTGTACCAAGGTGTGGTAGAGAACCTTGCTTGTGAGCAAGCGGCTCGAATGATTGCAATGAAAGCTGCAACCGACAACGCTAGCGACCTAATCGATGATTTAGAGCTTGTGTACAACAAGGCGCGTCAAGCGGCTATTACACAAGAACTTTCTGAAATCGTTTCAGGCGCAGCAGCGGTTTAATCGCTTATTCGTTTTAAGCTTAGGTAAAACTAAATAGTTAGAGGATTAACGATGGCTACAGGTAAGATCGTACAGATCATCGGTGCGGTAGTCGACGTAGAGTTCCCACAGGGCGAAGTACCTCGTGTATACGATGCTCTGAATGTTAATGAAGTGAAAGAGCGTCTAGTTCTTGAAGTTCAGCAACAACTTGGCGGTGGCGTAGTTCGCGCAATCGTAATGGGTAGCTCTGATGGTTTACGTCGTGGTTTGACAGTAGAAAATACTGGCGCTCCAATCTCAGTACCAGTAGGTACTAAGACCTTAGGTCGTATCATGAACGTTCTAGGTGACGCGATTGATGAGTGTGGTGAAATCGGTGCAGAAGAGCACTACGCAATTCACCGTGAAGCTCCAAGCTACGAAGAACAGTCTAACGAGACAGCTCTTCTAGAGACGGGTGTTAAGGTAATCGACTTGGTTTGTCCATTCGCTAAGGGTGGTAAAATCGGTCTATTCGGTGGTGCAGGTGTAGGTAAGACCGTTAACATGATGGAACTTATCAACAACATCGCACTTCAACACTCTGGCCTATCTGTATTTGCAGGTGTAGGTGAGCGTACTCGTGAAGGTAACGATTTCTACTTTGAGATGCAGGAAGCTGGCGTTGTAAACGTTGAAAAACCTGAAGAATCAAAAGTAGCGATGGTTTACGGTCAGATGAACGAGCCACCAGGTAACCGTCTACGTGTTGCACTGACTGGTCTAACAATGGCTGAGCGTTTCCGTGACGAAGGTCGTGACGTTCTACTATTCGTAGATAACATCTACCGTTACACGCTTGCAGGTACTGAGGTATCAGCACTTCTAGGCCGTATGCCTTCTGCGGTAGGTTACCAACCTACTCTTGCGGAAGAAATGGGTGTTCTACAAGAGCGTATCACGTCAACTAAGCAAGGTTCTATCACGTCTGTACAGGCGGTATACGTACCTGCGGATGACTTGACTGACCCGTCTCCAGCAACAACGTTCGCGCACTTGGATGCAACGGTTGTACTAAACCGTAACATCGCAGCTATGGGTCTATACCCAGCGATCGACCCGTTAGATTCTACATCTCGCCAACTGGATCCATTGGTAGTTGGACAAGAGCACTACGACATCGCTCGTGGCGTTCAGTCTACACTTCAGCGCTATAAAGAGCTGAAAGATATCATTGCTATCCTAGGTATGGACGAGCTATCTGAAGAAGATAAGCAAGTAGTATCTCGTGCTCGTAAGATTGAGAAGTTCCTTACTCAGCCTTACCACGTAGCGGAAGTATTTACTGGTGACCCAGGTGTTTACGTACCTCTAAAAGAGACTCTACGTGGCTTCCAAGGTCTACTATCTGGTGAATACGATGACATTCCAGAGCAAGCGTTCATGTACTGCGGTACTATCGACGAAGCTATTGAGAATGCTAAGAAGCTATAAGGCTAACTAGGAGGCGATATGGCAGCAATAACCTTTCACCTAGACGTAGTAAGTGCAGAGAAGAAGCTTTTCTCTGGTCTTGTTGAGACGTTTCAGGTGACCGGTAGTGAGGGTGAGCTTGGTATTTTCCATGGTCATACTCCACTGCTGACCGCTATCAAGCCTGGTATGGTGCGTATTGTTAAGCAGCACGGCCACGAAGAAATCATTTATGTTTCTGGTGGTATGGTAGAAGTTCAGCCTGGTACAGCGACTGTACTGGCTGATACAGCTATCCGTGGTGAAGAACTAGACGCAGCAAAGGCGGAAGAAGCTAAGCGCAAGGCTGTGGAGAATATCCAAAATCAGCATGGCGACATAGACTTCGCACAAGCGGCCGGTGAACTGGCTAAAGCCATTGCTCAGTTACGAGTTATCGAACTGACAAAACAGCGCCGCTAATCTTTTATAAGATTATTGGTTCTGAGCTAAAGGCGACCTAAGGGTCGCCTTTTTGTTTTTTGGCATTTTCATGAGTGCTCACTTTACGTATCGCTACCGATTAAATGGTTATTACGATTTAAGTTTTTGCCTCAAAACGGTTACAATATCAGCTTAATAAAAATTACGTCGGATAGGTTTACAATGAAGTTTAGCGCGGTAATTCTTGCAGCGGGCAAAGGTACTCGCATGTACTCAAACACACCAAAGGTTCTGCATACTCTTGCAGGCAAACCAATGGTGAAGCATGTGATCGATACCTGTAATGGTCTAGGCGCTCAAAATATACACTTGGTTTACGGCCATGGTGGTGATCAGATGAAGGCTACTTTGGCTGAGGAATCGGTAAATTGGGCACTGCAAGCAGAGCAGTTAGGTACAGGTCACGCGGTTGATCAGGCATCAGCGCACTTTGCTGATGATGAGAAAGTACTGGTGCTTTACGGTGATGTTCCTCTTATCTCGCCTGAAACTATTGAAAACCTATTAGATGCTCAGCCAAACGGTGGTATTGCACTACTTACGGTTGTGCTGGATAACCCAATGGGTTACGGCCGTATCATTCGTCGCAATGGCCCAGTAGTGGCTATCGTTGAACAAAAAGATGCAACGGATGAGCAGAAGCTTATCAAAGAGATCAACACTGGCGTTATGGTTGCGACGGGTGGTGATCTCAAGCGCTGGTTGTCTGGTTTAAGCAATGACAACGCGCAAGGTGAATACTACCTGACTGACGTTATTGCTGCGGCTCACGATGAAGGTCGTGCGGTAGAAGCGGTACATCCAGTTAGCCCAATTGAAGTTGAAGGCGTGAACGATCGCTCTCAACTGGCTCGTCTAGAACGTGCTTACCAAGCAGAGCAAGCTGACAAACTATTGAAGCAGGGCGTTATGTTACGCGACCCTAGCCGTTTTGATCTACGTGGCGAACTGCAGTGTGGTATGGACGTTGAGATCGATACCAACGTTATTATTGAAGGCAGCGTAAGTATTGGTGATAACGTGGTTATCGGCACTGGATGTGTTTTAAAAGACTGTGAAATTGATGACAACACGGTTATTCGCCCATACAGCGTAATTGAAGGTGCAACTGTTGGTGAAGACTGTACCGTTGGTCCATTTACTCGTCTACGTCCAGGTGCTGACATGCGTAATGATTCGCACGTTGGTAACTTTGTTGAAGTGAAGAACACTCGTCTTGGTGAAGGTTCTAAAGCGAACCACCTTACTTACTTAGGTGATGCTGAGATTGGCCAGCGTGTTAACGTTGGTGCTGGTACTATTACTTGTAACTACGATGGTGCGAACAAGTTTAAGACTATCATCGGCGATGACGTATTCGTTGGTTCTGATAGCCAATTAATCGCCCCTGTTACTATCGGCAATGGCGCGACAGTAGGCGCGGGTTCAACGGTAACGCGTGATGTTTCTGAAAATGAATTGGTAATCAGTCGTGCTAAAGAGCGCAAGATTGCGGATTGGCAGCGCCCAACGAAGAAATAAGCTTCAACTCCTATCTGAGACTCCTATCAAAGCCAGTAGCGTTGACCGCTACTGGCTTTTCTATAAAGCTAGAAACTAGTCTTGCTTCTCTTCTGCTACAACACGGGAGTTATCTGGTGCTGCAAAGTGTTCTGAAAGCTCTTTGTTCGACACAATGTAGCCAATCCACAGAGCGCCTAAACAAATTACAACTGCAATACCTGTTGCACTTAGTGCTTGGCTTGCCATTGCTGCTACCAATGCGCTTGATAGACCGCTGATGCTGATTTGCAAGCTATTCTGTAGACCAGCTGCTGTTGCTGGGCTTTGTTTCGCACTTGATAGAGCACGGTTTACCACGATTGGGTAAAGTGCGCCATTTGCTACGGCAATCAGACAGAAGGGTGCAAGTAGAGGCCAGATTGATGTCAGCTCCCACTGTGATGCGATAAAGATAAGCATTGCAGCAACGCTGAACAAACCAATCAGATTTCTTAGTACCACACCATCACCATATTTCTTCACGGCTTGCTTACCGAAGTAACCACCCGCCATGAATGCGATCGTTTGTGGGATGAAGCTCAGACCGATGTCTTTTGCTTCATAGCCTAGCTGAGCCATGATCTCAGGCATACCCGTTAGGTAAGCAAAGAATGCCGCAGAAGCTGATGCAAACATCAATACGTTACCCACGTAAGGCTTCGATTTAAGCAACATCTTGATATCAGTCTTAACTGATGTTTGTTTTACTTCTGGCGCTTCTTTTGGTTGAGCCATAGTAGTTGCCACTAGCAGCGCACCCATTAGTGTTAAGGTCACGAAGATGCTGTGCCAGCCAAAGTTATCTGCCAGTAGTACACCAAGTTGAGGTGCCAGAGCTGGAGACAGTGCCACCAAAGGCATGATGGTTGCAAAAATTTGTTGGCTGCTGCTCTCAGAGTAGCGCTTGATAACCATCGCTTGCCAGATTACCGCTGGTGCACATACGCCAATCGCTTG
The DNA here is from genome assembly GCF_002954585.1 of Vibrio chagasii. Taxonomy (GTDB): domain Bacteria; phylum Pseudomonadota; class Gammaproteobacteria; order Enterobacterales; family Vibrionaceae; genus Vibrio; species Vibrio chagasii_A. The sequence goes on along the minus strand of NZ_MSCI01000003.1, from coordinate 34,564 downwards.
AATGAAGCGCAGCGTCAGTAGGTGCCATACCTCAGTACTGAATGCCAAACCGAACGAAGCGGCCGTGAAAATAAAAAGACCAACCGCCAGCGTATTGCGGTGACCATATTTATCACTCGCTAATCCCCAAAGCAGTTGACCCATTGCCATACCGCCAAGGAACACAGTAAGAGATAGTGCGATCTGCTCAGGGCCGGTTGCGAAATCGATCTCCATCGCCTTAAATGCAGGAAGGTACATATCGGTCGCGATAAAGCCTAGCATTGAAAGTACTGCAAGGTAGACCAATTGAAATTTAGAAATATTCATAAGATGCCATTACGCTAAAAATAGTGATGTTTTTATCATCAAAAAAATTGTTTGATATACAGAGGTGAAAGTCCCTGTTTATTTATGCTGACATTCTATTTTTCGGATCTGATAAAATAAAACGCTAAAATATGTGGTTATCAATCAAAAAATTTGAAGGCTTATGTTCTCTAAATCTTCTTTAGAAATGCTCGATACGGTGGCGCGCTTGGGTAGCTTTACCGCGGCGGCTGAGCAATTGCACAAAGTGCCCTCGGCGATCAGCTATGGTGTCAGACAAGTCGAGCAAGAACTGGATGTTTTACTTTTCAGGCGTTTACCAAGAAAGGTTGAGCTTACTCCGGCAGGTGAACTGTTCATTGAAGAGGCGCGTGTACTACTGAGGCAGATGGAAGAGGTCAGTGCCCAGACTCGTCGAGCAGCTCGTGGTTGGAAGAAAACCCTGCGCCTTACGCTCGACAATGTTGTGAAGCTCGACAAGATGAAGCCGATGATTGAAGAGTTTTATCAAACTTTTGAGTTTGCTGAGCTACAGATCAACATGGAAGTGTTTAACGGCTCTTGGGAGGCAATAGCACAAGGTCGAGCGGATATAGTGATTGGTGCGACCTCTGCGGTGCCAGTGGGGGGTGATTTTGAAGTCAAAGACATGGGGCAATTAGATTGGGCGTTTGTAATGTCGCCAAGTCACCCGTGTGTGCGCGAACAGAACCTCAATGAAGAGTTCGTGAGCCAATATCCAGCTATCTGTTTGGATGACACCTCAAGCGTGTTGCCTAAGCGCCATACAGGACACTACGCCAATCAAAGGCGTTTGTTGTTGCCTAACTGGTATAGCGCTATTGAATGCCTGAAGAACGGCGTTGGAGTAGGTTACATGCCAAGGCATATTGCCGCGCCGATTATCGAGCAAGGTTTGCTGTTGGAGAAAATATTGCCAGAACCAAGCCCGTTGAGTCAGTGCTGCTTGGTGTGGCGAAAAGACGATAACCACAAGTTGATCGAGTGGATGGTCAACTATTTAGGATCCAGTGAACAACTTCACCGAGATTGGTTGGATCATCGCAAAGCGATCTAGTTGAAAGATCTTTCTCGGCAAGATCAAAAAGAGCGAGTGAAAACTCGCTCTTTTGTTTCGGTAACTCGCTCTTATGACAAGAAGAACTTGTAAGAAGGGTTATTGGTCTCATCTTTACACTGGTAACCAAGCTCTCTCAGGTGAGTAGAGAACTGAGCCAAATCTTCATCATCCAGTTCAAAGCCACATAATACGCGGCCGTAATCAGCACCGTGGTTACGGTAGTTGAACAGGCTGATATTCCAGTGAGTACCTAAGGTATCAAGGAACTTAATCAATGCACCTGGGTATTCTGGAAACTCAAAGCTGTACAGGCGTTCTTTCAATGGTTTTGATGGCTTGCCACCAATCATGTAGCGAATGTGCAGTTTTGCCATCTCATCATCAGACAGGTCGACGACTGGATAGCCACCTTCACGTAGGTCGTTGATGATGTGGTCGAGTTCTTCTTGCCCGCCATTGAGACGTACACCGACGAAGATGTTCGCTAGGCTGTCATCGTTATGACGGTAGTTAAACTCAGTCACAGCGCGGCCGCCAATGATATTACAGAATTCTAGGAAGGCACCTTGTCGTTCAGGAATAGTAACCGCAAGCAGACCTTCACGCTTCTCACCCAATTCACAACGTTCAGACACATAGCGCAAACCATGGAAGTTGGTATTGGCACCAGACAGTACCGTTGCCAGCTGCTTGCCTTGCAGTTGGTTCTGCTCAGCAAACTTCTTCAATCCTGCTAGAGCAAGCGCTCCAGAAGGTTCGGCAATTGCGCGAGTATCTTCAAAGATGTCTTTCACCGCAGAGCAGATCTCATCGCTAGACACAGCAATGTGACCATCGATGTACTGCTGACACAGACGGAATGTCTCTTCACCAATGCGCTTAACCGCAACGCCATCGGCAAACATGCTGACTTGATCCAGTATCACTGGTTCGCCGGCATCTAGCGCTGCTTTCAAGCAAGATGAGTCTTCGGGTTCAACTGCGATGACTTTAATCTCTGGCATCAGCTGCTTAACCAGCACAGCAACACCAGCAGCCAAACCACCGCCACCGACAGGCACAAAGATGTAATCCATGTGGCCATTTTGTTGAAGCATTTCCATACCCATAGTGCCTTGTCCTGCGATCACCAATGGGTGATCGAAAGGAGGTACAAAGGTATAGCCATGTTCAGCAGAAAGGCGCTCTGCTTCAGCTTTCGCTTCATCAAAATTACTGCCGTGCAGAACCACGTTACCGCCAAAGCCACGAACAGCATCAACTTTGATGTCTGGTGTGGTTTTTGGCATCACAATCGTGGTTTGAATACCAAGCTTAGAACCGGACAGTGCCATACCTTGAGCATGGTTACCTGCAGATGCGGCAATCACACCTGCGGCTTTCTGCTGCTCTGAAAGGCTTGATACCATGTTGTAGGCACCACGTAGCTTGAACGAGTGGACCGGCTGACGGTCTTCGCGCTTTAGCTGAACCTGATTACCAATACGAGCACTTAAACGAGGCATCTCTTGCAGAGGTGTCACTATTGCTGCTTCGTAAACTGGCGCTCTCAGGATCTGACGCAGATAATCTGCGCCAGTTTGTTTTTGGGGACTGACCGTGTCATCACTCATAGATTAGCCCTCAAGCTTCGACTTATCACGTACCGCGCCTTTATCGGCACTGGTTGCCATGCTTGCGTAAGCTTTTAGTGCGAATGATACTTCACGTTGACGGTCTGCTGGTTTCCAGCCTAGTGCATCCTGCTTAACACGACGTGCTTCTAGCTCAGCTTCAGGCACATCCAGTGTGATCGAACGGCTAGGGATGTCGATAGTGATGATGTCGCCATCTTGAACCAGGCCGATAGTACCGCCACTTGCTGCTTCTGGAGAAGCGTGACCGATAGATAGACCCGATGTACCACCAGAGAAACGACCATCGGTTAGTAGTGCACAAGACTTACCTAAGCCCATCGATTTTAGGTAAGTCGTTGGGTAAAGCATCTCTTGCATGCCCGGACCACCTTTAGGGCCTTCGTAACGGATAACAACCACTTCACCCGCTTTTACTTTGCCGCCTAAGATGCCTTCTACGGCTGTGTCTTGGCTTTCAAATACGATAGCAGGACCTTGGAATTTCAGGTTCTCTTCATCAACACCGGCTGTCTTAACGATACAACCGTCAACGGCAATGTTGCCTGAAAGTACCGCTAGGCCACCTTCTTGGCTGAATGCGTTCTCTTTAGTACGAATACAACCTTCTTTACGGTCGTCATCAAGGCGATCCCAACGACAATCTTGCGAGAAGGCTTTGGTAGTACGAATGCCAGCAGGGCCAGCGCGGAAGAACTTAAGTACCGCTTCGTCTTCTGTCTGCATAATGTCGTATTGAGCTAGCTGCTCTTGCATGCTTAGGCCAAGTACAGTGCGAGTTTGGTTGTTCAATAGGCCAGCACGGTCTAGTTCACCTAGGATAGCCATTACACCACCAGCGCGGTGAACGTCTTCCATGTGGTATTTCGGTGTTGAAGGAGCCACTTTACATAGGTGTGGAACACGGCGAGACATCTCGTCGATATCGCCCATATCAAAGTCGACTTCACCCTCTTGAGCCGCTGCCAATAGGTGAAGAACAGTGTTACTCGAACCACCCATCGCGATATCTAGAGCCATCGCATTTTCAAAGGCTGCGCGGTTCGCGATATTGCGAGGAAGTGCTGATGCGTCATCTTGCTCGTAGTAACGCTTAGTCAGGTCAACGATACGTTTACCGGCATTGATGAATAGCTCTTCACGGTCAGCGTGGGTTGCTAGCATAGAACCGTTACCTGGCTGAGACAGGCCAAGCGCTTCGGTTAGACAGTTCATTGAGTTAGCCGTGAACATACCTGAACATGAACCACATGTTGGACATGCAGAGCGCTCTACTTGCTCACTTTGCTCATCTGAAATTGTTGGATCGGCACCTTGGATCATCGCATCAACAAGGTCTAGCTTGATGATTTGATCGGAAAGCTTGGTTTTACCTGCTTCCATTGGCCCGCCTGATACAAAGATCACTGGGATGTTTAGGCGCATAGCCGCCATCATCATTCCCGGAGTGATTTTGTCACAGTTAGAGATACATACCATCGCATCCGCACAGTGAGCGTTAACCATGTACTCGACTGAGTCTGCGATAAGCTCACGTGATGGCAGTGAGTACAGCATGCCGCCGTGACCCATTGCGATACCATCATCAACTGCGATAGTGTTGAATTCTTTAGCGATACCGCCCGCTTTCTCGATTTCACCCGCAACCAATTGGCCCATATCTTTAAGGTGAACGTGGCCTGGTACGAATTGAGTGAAAGAGTTTACAACTGCGATGATTGGCTTACCGAAGTCATCATCTTTAACGCCAGTTGCACGCCATAAAGCGCGCGCACCAGCCATGTTGCGTCCGTGGGTAGTCGTTGCTGAACGATAGATTGGCATTGCTTAAATCCTTATAAAATATTTGGCTGTTGCTTACTGATTTTCTGAAGTTTGGTTTTCTGGGTAAACATAGTCTAGCCAGCCCCACTTATCTTCAGTGGTACCATTGAAAAGACCAAAGTAAGCCGCTTGAACTTTTTCAGTGATAGGACCGCGTTTGCCTTCACCTACTGTAATTTTGTCTACACTGCGAACTGGAACAATTTCCGCTGCTGTGCCTGTCATGAAGACTTCGTCGGCAAGGTATAGCGCTTCGCGAGCAATGTTCTCTTCACGGATCTCATACCCCATGTCTTTTGCTAGCGTCATGATTGAATCACGCGTGATGCCCGGCAGAATTGCACTGGTCGCTGGTGGTGTAGATAGCACGCCATTGCGGACAACAAAGATGTTCTCACCCGCACCTTCAGAAAGGTAACCATCGACACAGAGAGCGATACCTTCGTCGTAGCCATGACGACGTGCTTCACCACCAACCAGTAGTGAAGATAGATAATTACCACCCGCTTTTGCAGCTGTTGGGATGGTGTTTGGAGCCGCACGGTTCCAGCTTGAGATCATCGCATCTACGCCATTTTCTAGCGCTTCTTCGCCTAGGTAAGAGCCCCAAGGGAAAGCGGCGATGATAAGGTCCATCTCAGTATTTTCTGGAGGACATACACCCAAACCCACGTTACCAACAAAGCCTAGAGGGCGGATGTACGCAGACTCTAGCTTGTTTTGGCGAAGCGTTTCACGAGTCGCTTCCATGATCTCTTCTTCAGTGTAAGGAATCGGGAATCGGTAGATTTTTGCTGAGTCTTTTAGGCGCTTTGCGTGTTCTGGGTGACGGAAGATCACCGGACCTTTTGGCGTGTCGTAGCAACGAACGCCTTCAAACACTGAAGTACCATAGTGCATTGCATGGGTTAAGACGTGAACGTTCGCCTCTGCCCAAGGAACCATTTCACCGTTAAACCAAATATAGTCTGCCGTTTTTGCTGTCATGTTTGCGGTTCCTTATGCACTTATCTTTTGTTGTAAGTTGTTGTTTGGCAATTCATTACGACTGATAGAGATAACGTCAACGGTACGCACATCCCACAGTTTTTCGATTTGATTGACCAAAAAGGAGATTGGGCGCTCACTGTCGACAATGATCTCAACGCTGGCGATCTTGCTTTCATGGTTCTGAGTGCCGGCTACTTGCTTAACGATGAAACCACGGTGACGAATAACACGAAGAACACGCTCTAGTAGTACTGGCTTATCATCGGCTTTGATGTCTAATAGGTATCTTTTCATGTTATGTGTTCTCCAACATATCACTGTTTGAAGCACCTGGCGGTACTAGTGGCCATACGTTCTCTTCTTCATCGATAAGAACATGAAGTAAGTAAGCCGTCTTGCTCTCAAGCATCTCTTTTAGAGCGGGTTCTACTTCTTCTTTGCGAGTGATGGTCTTGCCTGGAATATCGAACGCTTTTGCAAGCATAACGAAGTCTGGGTTGTCATCTAAGATGGTTTCACTATGGCGACCATCAAAGAACAGCGATTGCCATTGACGAACCATACCCAAGCGAGAGTTGTTTAGCAGTACCATCTTCACTGGGATTTGACGGCGCTTTAGCGTACCAAGCTCTTGCACATTCATCATGAATGAGCCATCGCCAGAGATAAGGATAGATTGGTCATTAGGACGGCCAACCGAAGCACCCATAGCGGCAGGTAAACCAAAGCCCATGGTGCCTAAACCGGCAGAGGTGATGAAGTTCTGTGGATCGCGAGGTTGAATGTGTTGCGCAGCCCACATTTGGTGTTGGCCCACATCGGTTGAAACGATAGAGCTTGCTGGCATCATGTCTGACAGCTGTTTCAACAGCAGTGGAGCAAAGATCAGATCGCCAGGGTGATCATAGCGCCACTTGAATGAGCTACGTAGGCCTTCTGAGTGGTGAACCCAAGAAGAGATATCCTGAGTAAGCTCTAGTTGAGGCATGATCTTGTTGATGTCACCACGAATTGGCGCATTAGCCAGACGCAGTTTGCTGAACTCAGCTGCATCGATATCGATATGAATAACCTTAGCATGAGGTGCAAAGGTATCGAGCTTGCCAGTTACTCGGTCATCAAAACGAGCACCAACAACAATCAATAAATCACTCTCTTGAACTACTAGGTTAGCGGCTTTGGTGCCGTGCATACCTAACATGCCTAAGTAGTGTGGGTCATCACGCTCAATGGTACCTAAACCTTTTAATGTACTTACTGCTGGCATTGGGTTTAGACGTAAGAACTCACGAACTGCGTCGGTAGCTTTTGCTAGTTGCACACCACCACCTACGTATAAAACAGGGCGGGTTGCTTGAGATAAGAGGTATTGTGCCTGCTCAATCGCATCGGTTGTCGCAACTGGAATTGCAGGAGGAGTAAATTCCGGAAGAGAGTTAACAGGAGCTTCAGCCAGTTGAACATCTTTTGCGATATCAACGATAACGGGGCCTGGTCGGCCAGATTTTGCTACCACAAACGCTTCGGCTAGTGTTGGAGCTAGCTCTTCAATGTTGGTGACTAGATAGCTGTGTTTAGTACATGATAGAGACATACCAATCACATCCATCTCTTGGAATGCATCGGTACCTATGTGGGAGCTTGCAACTTGACCTGTGATTGCAACCAGTGGGATAGAATCCATAAAGGCATCGGCTAGGCCTGTGACTAGGTTAGTAGCACCAGGGCCTGAGGTTGCCATACACACTGCCACATCTTGTGTTGCACGAGCCATACCGATCGCAGCCATTGCTGCGCCTTGCTCATGGCGACATAAGATATGTTCAACTCCGCCGTCATAAAGTGCATCGTAGATTGGCATGATGGCACCACCTGGGTAGCCAAATACGGTCTCTATTCCTTGCTGCTTTAGTGCGGATACGACTAATTCTGCGCCTTTCATCGGAATTCTCCCGTATTACCTTTATTTTGGTAACTTTTTCCTTTGTCTCTGCACATCTTGTGCTCCCATTCTTCCTGTAAATCGGCAAAGCCGAAAATGTTCAAAAATATAAAAATCGAATCTATAAATAAGAAAAAACCCCCGGACTTGTCAGTGCGGGGGTTTTTTCTAATTCGTGGTTACTTTTTCCCCACTCGCCCCCGCGCAGTCTCAATAATGACTACGATAATCAGGTTAATCAGTGCGTAAATGCGAGTGTTGAAGTTCATATAATTCGAGTTTTCTTGTTTATTCTGTTCAGTAAATGTCTACATCTCTAGTGTTATCACACAAATCTGTCGCATGACAAGGAAAATGTCATTCTTTTTTCACATTAAAACACCATTCCACCAAGCTATATAACAATCTTATTGCTTTGGTGCGCAACGAATATCCAGAGCGAATACTTTTAAATCAAAGACAAAGGAAAGTTATGGGACTCGCGATAATTCATAGCCGGGCTAGTGTGGGGGTAGAAGCGCCAGAAGTGACGGTTGAGGTGCATATCAGCAATGGAATGCCGGGATTCACGCTGGTGGGTTTGCCAGAAACGACAGTCAAAGAGTCTAAGGACAGAGTCAGAAGTGCCATCATCAATTCTCGCTTTGAGTTTCCATCGAAAAGAATCACGGTCAACCTTGCTCCAGCGGATTTGCCAAAAGAGGGCGGGCGTTTTGATTTACCGATTGCGCTTGGAATCTTAGTTGCCTCTGAGCAACTACCTAACTCCAAGATCGCGCAACATGAGTTTATTGGTGAATTGGCATTGCCTGGAGAACTGCGCTCAGTGAAAGGGGTGCTGCCAGCGACACTGGCTGCTGATAGTGTCGAGCGCTGCTTAGTTGTGCCGCATCACAATGGTGATCAGGCGGCCCTAGTGGGTAAGGGGGCCCATAAGTCGGCTCAAAGCCTATTGGAAGTTTGCGCAGATATGTGTGGTCAGGCTCAACTGGGTTTGTATCGTACTGAGCAACATCAAGTCGATGTGTCTGAGCTTCGCGACTTGCAGGACATCATTGGCCAACAGCAGGGTAAGCGAGCATTAGAGATCGCAGCGGCGGGTAACCATAACTTACTTTTTCTCGGACCTCCCGGAACGGGCAAGACTATGTTGGCGTCTCGTCTACGTGATTTATTACCTGACATGAGTGATGACGAGGCGATGGAAACTGCATCGGTGGCTTCGTTAACTCAGCAAGAGATTAATCAGTACAACTGGAAGCAACGTCCGTTTCGCGCACCACATCATTCGAGCTCAATGGCTGCGCTGGTTGGTGGTGGCTCTGTACCTCGACCCGGAGAGATATCTTTGGCGCACAATGGCCTTTTGTTTCTTGATGAGATGCCCGAGTTTGAGCGCAAGGTGCTCGATTCATTGCGTGAGCCACTGGAGTCGGGTGAAATCATTATCTCGCGGGTGGCGGGTAAAACTCGCTTTCCAGCACGTTTCCAGTTAATTGGTGCATTAAATCCAAGTCCAACCGGTTACTACGAGGGCAATCAAGCACGCGCTAACCCACAGATCATATTGCGCTACCTCAACCGACTATCAGGGCCGTTGCTTGACCGATTTGATATGTCTCTCGAAATTCCACTTTTACCTAAAGGAATGCTCGCCGAAGGTGGTGATCGCGGCGAGACCACCCAAGTAGTAAAGCAAAGAGTTAAGCAGGCTCGTCAAACCATGCTGTCTAGGAACCATAAATCGAATGCACTGCTCGGTAGTCGAGAAATTGAAAAGTACTGCCCATTGAGACGCGAAGATGCGGAGTTTCTCGAAACAGCACTGCATCGTTTAGGATTATCGATTCGCGCCTATCACCGAATCATCAAGGTCGCACGAACTATTGCTGATCTGGATGGTAACGAGCAGATAGAAAAGAAACACTTATCGGAAGCTCTCGGTTATCGCGCGATGGATAGATTATTGAAGCAACTTGCGGCACAAGCTGTGTAGTGGAAAGCAGAAAAAAAGCCTGCATAGATACAGGCTTTGGTTTGATAGTGCATCCGTATCGGCTGGGGTTAGAACTTGTAGTTCAAGCCAACAGAAACAATGTATTGAGACTCATCATAGAAGGTAATATTCGAGTCGCTCGTGCCGTAACCTGCAAGAGAAACGAACGACCAGTTTTCCCAATCCATGAATTGATCATATTCATATGCGGCGAATAGGTTGATGTTGTCATCACTGCGCTTCTTTTGGAAAGTCATGCTGCTTGCATCGTAAGAGCGCTGATTGTAACCCGCTGTTAATGCGTATTGGTGACGACCCATACCACCAAACAAGCTAACCTCACCACCGAACTGTTCGAACGATGCCGCATCGCCTTCTGCATCACTGGATTGATAAATTAAAGACGGCACTAACATCATGGTGCTGCTGATAGGTTGGCGATACTGACCTTTTATGTAGAAGGTATCGGCATCGCGCTTTAGTACGTCTTCAACTAGATCGTTTTTCACATCTTTAATTGCGTAAGCCATATCTAGTGAGAACGCAGAGCCAGCAATACTTTCTAGTTTTAGACGGAACGCATTACCGGTTTCATCGGTTTTACTACGAGATGAGCTCGTGTTGTATGGATCAGCCCAAGTTTCACCAGACATTATCGTCGGCAGAATGGATGCGTCAATCACCATGCCAGAATTAAGCTGGTATTTATAACCTAACTCAAGCACTACAGTACCCGTTGCCACGTCATCACGTGCAGTACCAGTATAAACCTGATGGTTTAGCGTTTCACCAAAGGTATAAGCAATGTGGCCGAGAGGTGAAACTAAAAATGAGCTATCAGACGAAGCTTTTTGATTGGTTGAGGAGATCTTACTGTCAGCGTCGGTATTAAAGTTTGAGGTCGAAGATGTGACACCTGTGTTGATAGAGATTTCACCACTGAAGCCTTGCTCATCAGCAAGCTTGGCAAATGCGGGCGCAGCGGCAACACTAAGCGCTAATAATGTATATTTGATTTTCATTCAGAGGCTCCTTGCCCCAGTGATTGGTAGCAATAAATCGATATTGATAAAAAGCTGTAGAAAACAATAACGCCTAAAAGTTCACTTTATCGTGTGTCTTATAAGTTTTGACTGAACCGTGTCCCCAAACAATATTTTTGTGAGAGATAACTAAAAAGTGCCTGGTGCAAAAAAGGAAGCCAAAGCTTCCTTAATTTGGATTTTGATTTTTTACTTTTTCAGTAAGAAGTTAACCAATTCGAAGTATTCATCTAGGCCGTTGATGCCTTGTGCTTCTACTAGGTAACGATTATTTACTATAACGGCAGGAACACCAGAAAGGCCGCTATCTTTGAATGCTTTATCAAAGCGACGAACCATGGAATCTACTGCAAAGCCGTTGTAAGCCGCATCAAACTTCTTCGCATCAATCCCTTCATCTATAAAGATTTGACGCAGTTCTGCTTCATCGCGTGGTGGCTTGCGCATATTGTGAATGCGGTTAAACATCACTGGTACCATTTTGTCTTCGACTTTTAGTGCAATCATAGTCGCGTAAGCTTTGCTCATTGGCAGGCCCATCTTGCCACCCATGAATGAAACATGGTTTTTCTGCAGCGTAGCGTCTTTCGGTAACTGCTGTTTTAGCTGCTGGATGATAGGTTCAAAGCTATTACAGTGTGGGCAGTAGAACGAGAAGAATTCAGTTACCATAGGTTTCTTTGATGCTTTTAGATCAAGAACTTTATAGTGCTCACCTTCGTTAAATTTCGCAGCGTGAGCTGACAGGCTCAACATGATCAATGAGAAAAATGCGAATAGCTTTTTCATTTATTCAATCTCCATTATGTTTGAATTTTTATCTAGTTATATGTTGCGATTGCGGTTACCACTGAGGCATTAACGAAAGTGGTGGCTCTTGCAGGGTAGCAATTTGTTCTTTACAAGCAAGTACTTGTTGCTCCCAATATTTAGGGTCATTGAACCATGGGAAGGCCAACGGAAACGCTGGGTCGTCCCATCGCTTAGCTAACCATGCCATGTAATGCACCATACGTAGACCGCGCAGGGGCTCAATTAGTTTCAGTTGTGAGCTATTAAAATCGCAAAACTCTTGGTAATTCTCTAGCAGAATATCCAGTTGCATCAGCTTATCTTGGCGTTCACCATTCAGCAGCATCCATAGGTCTTGGACGGCTGGGCCGTTACGTGCATCATCGAGATCGACGAACATTGGTCCATCGCGCCATAAGATATTACCTGGGTGGCAATCACCATGCAGGCGGATGTTCTCAACGTTGTTCGGCCATTGACTCTCTAACTCTTTGATCAGCAAGTCGATGTCGTTAAAGAAGGCGTTCTCTAGATGCATCGGGATAAACTGAGAGTTTTCTAATATCTTACGTGGTTGATGCAGATATTCATTTAGGCTGATCGTCGGACGATGCTGAAAGGTTTTCGCTGCACTCGCCTTATGAATTCTGCCAAGGAAACGGCCAACGCCTTCTAATTGATCCAGATTATCCACTTCATACTGTCTGCCACCGACGCTCTCAAATAGCGTGAACAGGTAGCCTTGATACTCATGCAAGGTAGCACCATTGATACGCATTGGAGGCGCGATGGGAATTTCTTGGTCGATGAGCTCTAATGCAAAGTCATGCTCTTCTTGGATCTGTGCTTTGTTCCAGCGCTGAGGGCGATAAAACTTAACGACGTAGCGTTTACGGTCTTCATCGGTGAATTGATAGACCCGGTTTTCGTAGCTGTTCAGAGCAAGGAGCCCGGACTCAGCTCGTACCCCAATACTCTCCAGTGCGTACCACATGAAGTCGGGGGTCAGGTTATCAAAGTTAAAGGCTTGCATCGTCATATAATAAAAAAGGCTCATTACTGAGCCTTTTTCCATTTATTAGGTGTTATACCAATCGTGTGTGATTAGTATCAGAGCTTCTTGATAAAGCGGCTTTCTACTTCCATCGTAAACTCTTCATTATCCGAGAGTATAAACTGAATAGTCGAAACAGGTGAGCTCAGTTTCTCAGGATCGGCACCTAAACTGATAGGTAGGTTCAAAACCTCGCCCGGAGCAACCGTCACGGTCTGCTTGCCGTACCAAATTGCACCTGGTAATCCGTTGACTTCGAGCTTGTACTCTTGTTCTTGTTGAGTCTTATTGATCACTTTGAGGGTATAGGTGTTTTCAACTAGCCCTTGAGTGTTGACTCTGAACAGTTGGTTTCTATCACGCAGAACGCTTAATCCTGCTGGGTCGACGCTAGCGATTTGTACAAAGAACAAGCCAAGCATAAGAACAAGTATTGCACCATAGCCCAATAGCTTAGGACGCATTACTTTAGTCGATCGTCCTTCAAGCCTATGCTCCGTAGTGTAGTTAATCAGTCCTTTGTCATAGCCCATACGCTCCATGGTCTTGTCACAAGCATCAATACACGCACCACAGTTAATACATTCGTATTGCAGGCCGTCACGGATATCAATGCCCGTCGGACACACTTGCACACACAAGTTACAGTCAATACAGTCGCCAAGACCAAGCGCTTTTGGATCCGCCTTGCGAGAACGAGGGCCACGGCTCTCACCACGCTTGTTATCGTAGCCTACGATGAAAGTGTCTTTATCAAACATCGCAGATTGGAAGCGAGCATAAGGACACATGTGCAGACACACAATTGAACGCATCCAACCAGCGTTGGCATAAGTACAGCCTGCGAAGAACAGTACCCAGAACACAGGCCAGAACGAAGAGTTAAAGGTAAAGAAACCAACCACTAGCTCTTTGATTGGGATGAAGTAACCAACAAAGGTTAAACCGGTCGCGATAGCAATTGCCCACCATGCAATGTGCTTGATGGTTTTTCTGATCATCAGATTGGTGGTCAACTTGCCAGAATCTTGCTTTCTTCGCTTATTGGCAGCACCTTCCAGTTTCTCTTCGAACCAGATGTACATGAAGGTCCACACGGTTTGCGGGCACAGGTAACCACACCACACACGGCCTAAAAAGGTGGTGATAAAGAACAGGCCAAAGGCGGCAATCATAAATAAGATCGCAAGTAGGGTGAGATCTTGCGGATATAACGTGGTGCCGAAGAAGTTGAACTGCTGGCTACCGATATCGAGCAAGATTGCTTGTCGCTCACCAAATGGAATCCATGGGATCAGCGCAAAAAGTAAAAGTAAGAACCAACCACCGTAGCGGCGTAATTGTTGGAATTTACCTTTGCTTTCTCGAACATAGATTCGGTTACTTGGGTTAAATCGATCTCCATTACCTTTATGTGTCTTAGGGTTAAAGGTTTTAGGAGTCACATCTTTGATATCGATTTTATCCTGACTCATGGACTATCCTTTTGGTGGCTATACTCTTCTTCGAGAGTATTGACGACATTGCTTTAAAAATATGATGTTAGAGGATCTAAGCTTAAGCTTGGTGCAAGGCTGAAAGAGCACTCACTCTTATTATTTTAGAAGACCCTTATGGGTGGCGATTATAACGACAATCTTGTTCTCATTTCTTTAACGCAATCAACCTTTAACAACAAAAGTCATAACAGTTGTGACGAAAAAATAGCGAACAGAAACAAAAAAGCGACCGAGTGGTCGCTTTTTTAAATTGAGCTATCTATCTATAACGCAATGGCGTTTTAACACATAGAGATGATTAGAGCAGGCCACGTGCTTTTAGGATTGCGGTTTTGAAATCGTCTTCTTGGTCTTTTTTCAGGCCAGGAATCATTTCATCTTTTTCGCTGTTGCGCATTTTCAGATGGTAGATAAGTATATCATCAGTCAGGTCTTCAAGCTTGCCATCGTAGCCTGCTTCTTTTGACAGCTTAATGATGAACTCTAATAAGTTAAGCTCTTGATCTTTTTGCCACTCAGGTTCCATCAGCTCAAGCAGTTCTTCTATGCGGTGACACTTCATACTTTATTCTCCACAAATTTTATAATGATTTGTGGTTAAGGTATCAAATCGGTTAAGGAATACCAACGTGTAAACGCATTTCCAGAGTATGCCGGGCAAGAAAAAAGCGCAGTAAAAACTGCGCTTTTTGTTAAGCGGCTTTAATTACTTTTGTTGTAGTCGGTGCTAATAAAGCAGTCTTCTCAACTAAAGTCATTGTAGGAGCCAATTTTTTTGCCGTTGGAGCAGCAACAAAGCCACTACGACGACGCATCGCACTACGGTTGGTGTGCGAGAACCTGACAGCTGTTGGGCGCATTAATTTACCTAACGGTCAGGCATATCCATTGCCAATCTAATGGCCTGATTCACTATGAGATCCGCCTCAATTGCTTGAAGAGTCACTCGTCTGGCTTCCGCCAATCCGAATAGTAAATCAGGATAATGATATGCATGCATATCGAGTATTAGATTATCACTATCTCAGTTATCGATCGACGCTTGAGTTATAAATAGACGATATTAGAGCTAAAATTGTGTGAGCAGTATATTTGAGTTTGAACCTCTTTCAGGCTTAAGATGATGCTTTAAAGGAGGTGCATATGTCGTTCTTAAAGAAAACGTTAGCAAGTTTTGGTATTGGGTCGGCTAAGGTCGATTCGGTATTGCAACAGGAAGTGCTGTACCCAGGGCAGAAGGCTAGCATTATTGTGCATGTGTATGGTGGCGCCCAGCCGCAGGAGATCGACAATATCGATCTTAATCTGTGCTGTCGTTACGTCAAAGAAGTCACCATGAACTCGCAAAGGCAAGAGGGCGGCCAAACACGCCGCATGCAGCAGACATACTCACTAGCAAAATGGAGCCTGCCATACGCGTTTGTGATTCAGCCGGGTGAAACTCGCGACTTTGAGTGTGAGTTTGATGTTCCGTTGAACACACCGGTGACGATTGGCGATTCCAAGGTGTGGCTGGAAACCGGGTTAGACATAGCGATGGCGATTGATCCCTCGGATAAAGATATCCTAACGGTTCGCCCTGATGCACTCCTTGATGGCATTTTTAACGGACTGGAAGCTCAAGGGCTGCGTATTCGTCAGGTTGAGTGTGAAGCGGTTGATGGCTTTGAACTACCATTTGTTCAAGAGTTTGAGTTTGTTCCAACTACTGGGCCTTATCATGGCCGATGGCGCGAGCTGGAAGTGGTAGCTCATCGAGATGAGAAAGAGCTTAAGCTATGGTTTGAAATAGACCGTAATCGCGATGGTGCAAAAGGTATGTTGGCAAGCTTGCTAGGCATTGGCCAATTGCATCGACAGTTGAGCGTGCCACTCGATACCTCCCCAGAAGAGGCGGGTAAGATGGTCATTGAGTATTTAGAAAGCGCGTCTTAGTGCTTTCTAAATAAATGATGCTTAAGGTATCGGTTGTCTCCGATCTCTTTAGGTTCTACATGTCATAAAAATTTAAGCTTACACGTGTACTCTTAATGTGTAATACTAGCGTTATCGAACATTTACTCTAGTAGGATAATCATGTCTGCATCATCGGCGAGCGAATACAGTGACATCGAAGAACGCGCCAATGCGATAACCCATGGCTTAGGCGTTGTACTTGGCGTGGTTGGTCTAATCCTGCTACTGATCCGTGCGTTTGACCATCAAGCCGACACACTGACGATTGCCAGTATGGCGGTGTATGGCAGCAGTATTATTCTGCTGTTTCTTGCTTCTACGCTTTACCACTCTATCACCACCGAGAAAACCAAACGTCTGCTGAAAACTCTCGATCACTGCGCGATTTACTTACTGATCGCGGGCAGCTACACACCATTCTTACTGGTTAGCTTAAGAACGCCATTAGCCATTGGATTGATGGCGGTGATTTGGGGAATTGCGCTGGCCGGCATCATTATGAAGATAGCCTTCGTCTACCGATTTAAGCGCTTGTCATTGGTGACTTACCTAGCTATGGGCTGGTTGTCATTGATCGTGGTGTATCAACTGGCGATGAATATTGAGATGGGCGGCTTGGTGCTACTAGCACTCGGTGGCGTGATTTACTCGTTAGGTGTGATTTTCTACGTAGCAAAACGCATCCCTTACAATCATGCCATCTGGCACTTGTTTGTATTGGCGGGCTGCGCTTGCCACTTCTTCGCGATCTATCTGTATGTGACTCCGGTTTAGCGAGTCAGTACTTCAACGATTTCTGCTTTAATTTGGTACTCAGGATGTTGCTCAACCTCTAGCTTGATAGGGGTGCCTTCAGAATCCGTTTTTGGTCGAAGGTAGGTATTTGCCATACGCTTGATTGATTTCCAAACGGCGACCGTCTTCTCTTCTAAAAGCTCACCGCTGGCAGAATACAGGTCGAGCTTTACCGACACCAAGATCACAGCTTGTGTGCTTTGATTGGTAATCGCCGTTGGGATAATAAGCTCACCATCTTCATAGTGGCTAGCACCGAGTACCACATCAACCCCTGATTGTGACAGCTGTAGGCTTGGCTTCTTGCTATCTACAACAATCGTCGTACCTTGCACATTCGTTGCAATCGGAACGGCGACAACAGGTGCGGCAGCAACAGGCACCGTGCTCTTTGATGTTACTGCTTCTTTTGTTTGCTGCTGTGGTACCACGTATTGCCACGTGAAATCATCTTTCAGCAATATCTGTTTGCCATCTTGCAGAGTCACCATCTGATCGGCCAATGCCGAACTGCTCAGCAGTGCGCTTGCGATAAGTAGGTATGATTTCATCTCTATATCCTTAAGTATTTGGGTAACTAGCGTCGCCAGAAGGCTGGGAAGAATAAAACGATAAGCGTCAGGATCTCGAGTCTTCCCATCAACATGCCGAAGCTTAGTAACCATTTAGCGCCGTCTGGCAGTGGAGCAAAGTTACCTGTTGGACCAATAACACTACCCATTCCCGGACCCACGTTAGCAACTGCAGTCACTGCACCAGAGATACTGGTGATTGGGTCCAATCCCATCGCACTCAAACCGCCAGCGATCAAGATAATCGTAATAAAGAACATCAAACCAAATGCTACCAATGAGCGCACGATATCGTCGCTCACAGGACGTTGATTGTAGCGTTGAACAAATACGCCTGATGGGTGAATCAACTTCATCATCTGTTTGTGAAGCATCGTCATCGCTATCTGGAAGCGGAATATCTTGATGCCGCCCGAGGTTGAGCCTGAACATGCGCCAGCCATCATCAAGAAGGCAAACAAGGTGGTTGGTAGTGCGCCCCATGCTGTGAAGTCTTCCAAACCAAAACCGGTAGTGGTGACCACGGATACGATGTTGAACATAGAAACACGCAGTGCATCCAAAACGGTGTAGCCATCTCTCACTACTAGCCATGCTGAAATTACCGCGCTGGTGAATAAAAACAGGTAGGTGAAGCCTTTCACTTGAGCATCTTTGTAGAGGATAGACAGTTTTCTACCACGCAGTGCGCTAACGAAAAGTAGGAATGGTAAGCCACCAAGGAACATGAACACTGTGCCAACCCAGTGAGCGCTGTTCGAGAAGTGGTTCATCGAACCGTCTGAGGTTGAGTAACCGCCAGTCGATAGTGTGGTAAACGAGTGGTTGATGGCATCAAACACGCTCATGCCTGCAAACAGGTAGCTCACTAGGCATAAGCCCGTTAATACTAGATAAACTGCTACGATGTTCTTGGCGACTGTTTTTGCTCGTGGGCTGCTTTTATCGGACCAGTCGGAAGATTCAGTTTGGAATAGGCGCATACCACCGACGTTAAGCATCGGCAGTACCGCCACCGCCATTACGATGAAGCCAATGCCGCCAAGCCATTGCAATATCGAGCGCCACAGTAGGATGCTTGGTGCCATGCCGTCTAAGCCACTCAATACTGTTGAACCTGTCGTGGTAATCCCCGACATGGTTTCAAAGTAAGCGTCAGTAAAGCTGATGTGGTTTATGAATACGAACGGCAGCGCAGCGAAGGCACTGGCTATTGTCCATACCAGGGAGGTGATCAGGAACATATCCCGCACCCCAAGTCTGAACTTAGCAGAGCGGCCTAAACTCAAGCAGATGAACGCCACGATGTGCGTGATCACCACTGATTGACCGAATTCGAGAAAACCACCTGTGCCAGTAAAGAAGGCCACTAGTGTTGGGATGTACATGAAAAGGGCCAGTTTTGATAACACTAACCCTATCACTAATAATATCGGACGAAAATTGACCATAGCTTAATGCCTAAGCGCGTTGTTACGTGAAGACTTATGAGAACAAGACTACAAGAAGAACGGACTCGGTTGGAAAAGAGACTCAACATCAGGCACGTATTTCTTGTCTACTAGGAACATTACAACGTGGTCATCTTGTTCGATCACGGTTCTATCGTGCGCGATCAGCACCTCTTCTCCGCGAACAATGGCACCAATGGTGGTACCCGGTGGTAGTTTTATATCGCCAATCGCTCGACCAACGACTTTCGATGTGGTTTCGTCACCGTGGGCAATCGCTTCGATAGCCTCAGCAGCACCGCGACGTAGAGAAGATACGTTAACAATATCAGCACGACGAACGTGAGTAAGTAGCGCAGAAATGGTCGCTTGTTGTGGGGAGATTGCAATGTCAATCACACCACCTTGCACAAGGTCGACGTAAGCACCGCGCTGAATCAGTACCATTACTTTTTTGGCACCCATACGCTTAGCCAGCATTGCCGACATGATGTTGGTTTCATCTTCATTGGTTAGGGCAATGAATACATCAACCTGATCGATGTTCTCTTCGGTGAGTAGCTCTTGGTCTGCTGCATCACCACAGAATACGATGGTGTTTTCTAATTCTTCAGATAGCTTCTCTGCACGTGTGTAGCTACGCTCGATAAGCTTGATGCTGTAGCTCTGCTCAAGGCGTTTCGCTAGGCTTGCACCGATGTTACCACCACCAACAATCATGATGCGGCGGTACGGTTTTTCTAGGCGCTGTAGCTCACTCATTACTGAGCGGATATGGTTACTTGCCGCTACAAAGAACACTTCATCATCGGCTTCAATGATGGTGGTGCCTTGTGGGCGAATAGGGCGACCTTGACGGAAGATAGCCGCCACACGTGTATCGATGTGTGGCATGTGCTCACGCAAAGCAGATAGGGCATTACCAACCAGTGGACCACCGTAGTAGGCTTTTACCGCCACTAGGCTGACCTTCTGTTCTGCGAAGCTCACCACTTGTAGTGCGCCTGGGTATTGAATCAAACGCTCAATGTAGCTGGTCACCAGTTCTTCTGGTGCGATCAGGTGATCGACAGGAATTGCACCTGATTTGAACAGCGCTTCTTTCTCTTCTAGATATTCTGGAGAACGAATACGTGCAATTCGGTTTGGCGTATTAAAAAGAGAGAAGGCAACCTGACACGCGGCCATGTTGGTTTCATCCATGTTGGTTACTGCAACTAGCATGTCGGCATCTTGCGCACCCGCTTCACGTAATGTGTTTGGGTGGCTGGCATAGCCGTTTACAACCCTAAGGTCATATTTATCTTGAAGTTCACGCAGTCGGTCGGCATTACGGTCGACGATCGTGATGTCATTGTTTTCACCCACTAGGTTTTCAGCAAGGGTACCGCCTACTTGTCCAGCACCTAGGATAATGATCTTCATAGCCTTTCTCTTATTTTTGCCGTTGTAATTCTAGTGCTCTCATTTTGCTTTGATAGTGCACCAGAAAGAAACAGCGGCTAAGAAATAAAATTCTTAGCCGCTGTTACTTGTTATGCCTGTTTTACTAGAACTGCGTAGTAGAAGCCATCCATATCTTCTTCACCAGGCAGTATTTGACGACCCGGATTTTCGATATCAGACCCAACTAGCGTTGCGTTCTCAGTACGTTCTAGGAATGCTTTCACCTGCAGAACGTTCTCTTGTGGTGTGATAGAACATGTTGCGTAAACCATGGTGCCGCCTTCTTTCAGCTGGCGCCACATTGCATCCATGATCTCACTTTGCAGTTCCGCTAGTGCTTCTATATCCGATGCACGACGCAGCCATTTGATGTCTGGGTGACGGCGGATTACGCCAGTCGCAGAACAAGGCGCATCAAGTAGGATACGGTCGAACTTATCGCCCATCCACCACTCTTCAGGGTAGCGAGCATCGCCACAAATTACGTCGGCACGCAGTTGTAGACGTTCAAGGTTATCGTAAACGCGGTCTAGGCGTTTAACATCACAGTCAATCGCAACCACTTCAGTGTCGTTAGTGTGCTCAAGAATATGCGCTGTCTTGCCGCCTGGTGCTGCACAACAGTCTAGGATCAGCTCACCGTCTTTTGGTGTTAGGTAATCAACCGAAAGCTGAGCCGCTGCGTCCTGTACTGAAACCCAACCTTTGTCGAAGCCTGGCAATAAAGTTACATCACAAGGTGAAGCCAATTTTATTGCATCCGCTGCTTCTGAGTGCAGGGTGTATTCAATGTTTTCGTTTTTAAGCAGTTCAACATACTCGTCACGAGTGTGGTGTTGGCGGTTTACACGCAGCCACATTGGTGCCTTGCTGTTGTTGGCTTCAATCAATTGCTCCCATTGATCTGGGTAGCTCTCTTGAAGCATTTTTAGAATCCAGCTTGGGTGCCCGTATTTGCCCGCGTTGTGGCTAACGGCTTTTTCATCCAGCTCTTCTTGGTCACGTAGGTAGCTACGTAATACTGCGTTGATCAAACCACTTAGGCTTGGACCGCGCAGTGTTTTGGTGCCCTCAACCGTTTCCGCAACAGCTGCATGCGAAGGGATGCGCATGAAGCTTAGTTGGTAAATGCCTACCAGAATCAGGTGGTGGAATACACGCTTTTTACCTTTAAGCGGGTTTTCCATCAGTTCGTTAGCGATTGACTCTAGACGAGGCAGGTAACGAAGTGCGCCGTAGCAAATCTCTTGCAGTAGAGCGTGGTCTCGCGGGCGGATCGTTTTTTGAGCCGCAGGGAGAGCGTGTGAAAGAGAGTGGCCTTTATCGACAACTTGAAATAGGACATTTGCAGCAGCAGCGCGAACATTCATGAGGGGTACCGAATATTTATTTAAATACATGAGGGCATCTCTGCCCTCGTAAAGGTTTTCTAAGCTGCGTTATGGCAGCTTTAAAGCGGTTAAGAAAGTTGAGTTCCAACTTCAAACCAGCTTGCACGAGAGTTCAAGATATCCTGAACTGACATGGCTTTTTTGCCTGGAACTTGTAGCTGTTCAAGAACAAGTACACCTTGCCCTGTTGCTACATAGATACCAGTTTTATCGGCTTGCAGAATGGTACCTGCAGGCTTATCAGAGGTTTGCTCTGCCACACGGCTTTGCCATACCTTGATGCTGTTTTCTGCAGCTTCAAAGTGGCTCATTGGCCATGGGTTAAAAGCACGAACGCAGCGCTCAATATGAGCCGCGTCATCACTCCAGTTGATACGTGCTTCTTCTTTGCTTAGCTTCTTCGCATAGTTCGCAAGCTCATCGTCTTGCTTTTCAGCGACTGCTTTACCTGAAGCGATGTCGGCTAAACACTCAACTAGAGCGTCAGGGCCAAGGCCCGCTAACTTCTCGTACATCGATGCACTAGTATCTGTTGCTTCGATTGGTAACGTCGCGATACTCAGCATGTTACCTGTGTCTAGGCCGATATCCATCTGCATGATCGTAACGCCAGTTTCTTTATCACCTGCCCAGATAGAGCGTTGGATCGGAGCAGCACCACGCCAGCGCGGTAGGATAGAGCCATGTACATTGATACAACCTAAGCGAGGTGTATCAAGTACCACCTGTGGTAGCAACATACCATAAGCGACCACTACCATAATATCGGCATTAAGGGCTGCCAATTCTTGCTTAGCCTCATCTGACTTGAAGTTCTCTGGTTGATAAACCGGAATTTCGTGCTCAAGTGCGAGTTGTTTTACTGGTGGCGCAGATAGTTTTTTTCCGCGGCCTGCAGGGCGATCTGGGTTAGTATAAACCGCAATTACTTCATGCTCCGAAGACAACAACGCCGCCAAGTGACGGGCGGCGAAATCCGGAGTACCTGCGAAGACAATTCTTAAAGACTGACTCAAGGTAGGCTTCCTTCTTAATTTACTAATAGCTGCGATTATTTGCCTTGCTTCTCATTGAAGCGTTTGATTTTCGCTAGCTTATCTTGAATACGTTTACGCTTAAGTGGCGATAGGTAATCAACAAATAACTTGCCTTCTAGGTGGTCAAGCTCGTGCTGAACACAGATAGCCAGAAGGTCATCAGCGTCGAAGGTGAATTCGTTGCCGTCACGGTCTAGTGCTTTAACCGTTACTTCTGCAGCGCGAGGTACTAGAGCTCTAGCGCCAGGTACAGATAGACAACCTTCTTCGATACCATCTTCGCCGCGCTTCTCGATAATTTCAGGGTTGATAAGAACCATTGGTTCATCACGCGTTTCTGAAATATCAATGACTACGATACGCTGGTGGAAATCTACCTGCGTTGCCGCAAGGCCGATACCTTCTTCGTCGTACATGGTTTCAATCATGTCATCAACGAACTTTTGAATCTCTGGGGTAACTTCTTTTACCGGTTTCGCCACGGTACGTAGACGATCATCTGGTAATGTTAATACTTGTAATACAGACATATACACTCGAAATATTGAACTGTGCCGAAACAGCTTTAACCTTGTTGGCTCAATTCTAGACATTTTAGAGGTCAAATGACAGCATCCTGATGGTAATTCTCCAAATATACAGACCAAGGAAGCTAGGTCATGCGTCATGTTTACTCCACTTTATCGCTTGTTTTTTCCTCAATTTCTTTTGTCGTGGTGGCAGAAAATAGTGAGTAACCTTTAACCATTAAGCGAGGTGCGCCTGAAGCCTATGTGGTGGTTAAGGGCGACACCTTGTGGGATATCTCAGCAATGTATCTCGATAGCCCTTGGTTGTGGCCAAGGTTATGGCAGGTGAACCCAGAGATAGAAAATCCTCACCTTATTTATCCCGGAGACAAACTGTCTTTGGTTTGGATTAATGGCGAACCTGTGTTGAGCCTCAAGCCGGTTATCAAACTCAGCCCTAAGATTCGTGTCTCTGAGAAGAAAGCAGTGCCTACTGTCAATGAGGGGTTGGTTTTGCCTTATTTGCAGTCTGATCGCTTGGTTGAGCAACAAGATATTGAATCGGCGCAACGAGTGTTGGGAACAAGCGATGGAAAACGCTTCTTGTCTGGGGAAGACCGATTATTCATATCTGGAAACCAGCAGCACCCTAAGTGGGGTATTTACCGCGCCGTTGAAACTTATCAAAGGCAGCATCCTCAAGCGAGTATCACTTCTTTGCGCTTAGTTGCCACTGCACGCTTAAAAGAAGTGGATGCTGAGTTCAGTAGCTTACAGATAGAGACTCAGCTGCAAGAAGTTCTGCTTAACGATCTAGTATTGCCAGATCTGGACGTCGACCAAGTTAATCTTTCTACCACCTTCTATCCAACTCCCAGTGCTGCGGGGCAGTTTGCCAATATTTTAGGTTCTCTCGAGGGTAATCAATACAGTGCGAAAAATCAGGTAGTTGTGATCAACAAGGGCTCGCATGACAATCTTCGCCAAGGCTCCATGTTTACCCTCAGAGAAAGTGGTGCGGTTGTGTTCGGCAAACAAGGTGAATACAGCTACAAAGAGTCTTCAGCGAGTAATAAAGTGCAGCTACCAAGTACCTCACTGGGCAGCCTTATGGTCATTCGAGCTTATGAGTATTTTAGCCTCGCCCTGATCACTCAAAGTTCAAAGCCAGTAAGCAATGACATTCTAGCGATATCTCCTTTGGATCTAGCTGTGACGGAAGAGGGAAGCGAGTGAATGAACAGCAATTGATCGCTTGGTTAACGTTAAGCTTTATTCCGCAACTGGGTGGAAAGCGTCTTGCTCGCCTACTGAGTGTTGATTCTCCTTTAAACATTGTTGGTTACTCAGGGCAACAGCTGCAGGCATTGGGCTTATCAACTAAACAAATCGCTTATCTACGAGATCAAGCCCCAAGAGAGGTAGAGGCTTGTCTCGCTTGGCAGGCTAAACAATCCAACCATCACATCCTTACTCCGAGTTGCCTACACTATCCTAAATTGCTGAGTGAGATAGCTTCAGCACCCACAGTGCTTTTCGTCAAAGGTAATGTTGAAAAGCTGATAGAGCCTCAAATTGCTATGGTCGGCAGCCGTAATGCCAGCATCGAAGGCTTACAGACTGCGAAATCATTTGCCAAAGAGTTTGTACAAAATGGCTTGATTGTCACCAGCGGTTTAGCCTTAGGTATCGATGGCTATGCTCATGATGGTGCGTTAGAAAAAGGAGGCGAAACCTTTGCTGTGCTAGGCTCTGGCTTGGATTCTATTTATCCTGCGAGACACAGAAACCTCGCGGCTAGGATATGTGAAAGTGGGGCGCTAATCTCAGAGTTTCGTCCAAGTGCCAAACCGCGACCTGAACATTTCCCGCGTCGCAATCGTATTATTAGTGGCTTATCGTTAGGAACCTTGGTGATCGAGGCTGCAGAGAAGAGTGGTTCACTAATTACCGCTCGCTACGCTTTGGAGCAAGGGCGTGAAGTATTCGCGCTTCCAGGCTCTATCCATAGCCCAACGAGTCGTGGAGGCAATAGCTTAATCAAAGCTGGTGCTTGCTTGGTACAGAGTGCTCAAGATGTCTTGGTTGAAATAAAGAGTCTGTTAGACTGGTCTATAGACCAACAGCCTAATTTATTCGAACCTGCGCCAAGCTTGGAGGAAAATGAACAATTGCCATTTCCACATCTGTTAGCTAACGTAGGATTAGAGGCGACACCCGTTGATATTTTGGCACAGAGAACCCATATACCTGTGCATGAAGTCATGATGCAGCTTTTAGAGCTTGAGCTCTCAGGGCATGTTGTTGCAGTTTCCGGTGGCTATATTCGAAAGGGGAGAGGCTAGCTATGATGATGGACATACTGATGTACTTGTTTGAAACCTACATCCATAGCGATTCTGAATTGCAGGTGGATCAAGACGAACTTGAAGATGAACTTCTTCGAGCAGGGTTTCACCAAGATGATATTTATAAGGCTCTCCATTGGTTAGAAGATCTTGCTGCACTGCAAGACACCGATAACCAAGCGGCGATTACTATGTGCTCCAATACCTCGATGCGTGTTTATACAAGTAAAGAGATATCACGTATTAATATGGAGTGTCGCGGTTTCTTGTTGTTCCTTGAGCAGATCAACGTCCTCACGACAGAGATCCGTGAAATGGTGATTGATCGTGTGATGGGGTTAGAGACCAATGAATTTGAGTTGGATGATCTGAAGTGGATTATCCTAATGGTGCTGTTTAACGTACCGGGTAATGAAAGTGCTTACACGCAAATGGAAGAGCTGTTGTACACCAAAGAGCAAGGTATCTTGCATTAATACAGGCTTATCATGAGTAGTAAGATTGATAATCAGCTTTTTTCAGCACATGAACATGCACTAGAACATGAACCGTGTCCACAGTGTGGCGGAGAGCTTCAGCTTCGCCATGGTAAGCACGGTCCGTTTTTAGGCTGTAAGCAATATCCGAGTTGCGACTACATCAAGCCTTTGCACCAAAACGATGGCCATGTAGTTAAAGAGCTGGGTGTACCGTGCCCTAAATGCCAAAACGAGCTGGTGTTGAGGCAAGGTCGCTATGGCATGTTTATTGGTTGTAGCAGCTACCCTGCGTGTAATCACATCGAATCTTTAGACCAGCCCAAAGAACAATCTGAAGAGCAGCCGTTGGTTGGCTGTCCTGATTGTGGCAAAGGCCATTTGGTCGAGCGTAAATCTCGCTACGGCAAAACTTTCTACGCATGTGATAACTACCCTAAGTGTAAGTTTGCAGTAAATCAGCCGCCTATTATCGGTCGTTGTGAAGTGTGTCAGTTCCCGCTGTTGCTTGAGAGGAAAACAGCTCAAGGGATGAAAAAGCAATGTGCCGACCGCAAATGTCACCACATTCAATCTGAATAGCCTCAGGTTATAGAGATAAAAATGGCGCTCACTGAGCGCCATTTTTTGTATCTAAACTAACAAAGCCATGTTGGCTTATTTCATCTGCTCAGCAAATTCATGAATAGCTGGATAAGCTTTTTTGTCGAGAATATCAGCCAGAGAACATAATGTTCTTTGCAGTTCGGCGTTGTAGTCTGCGCTCACGTTAATGTGACCCATCTTACGGCCTGCTCGTTTCTCTTTACCATACCAATGAATATGACAACCGCCTTGAGCCAAAATAGCGTCAGGTAGAGTATCTTCACCAAGGATGTTGATCATTGCGGTTGGACGAATCAGCTTGGTGCTACCTAGTGGCATTCCACAGACCGCACGAAGGTGATTCTCAAACTGACAAGTCTCAGCACCTTGCTGTGTCCAGTGTCCTGAGTTATGCACACGTGGTGCAATCTCGTTAACCAGCAGTGAACCTTGAACGTCAAAGAACTCAAGTGCTAGCACGCCAACGTAATCTAGGCGCTCAGCAACCGCGGTAAACATGGCTTTCGCTTGTTCTTGCAGCTCAATATCATCAATTGCGGTCGATAGGCTTAATACGCCATCGGTGTGAACGTTTTCTGCCAATGGGTAAACTTGAACCTCTCCATTAGTTCCACGAGCACCAACTAGTGATACTTCACGGTCGAACGGAACAAACTCTTCTGCCACAATTGCTTGATTGTCGGTTGCAGCAATGCACTCGGCCATTTCTGTCCAAGTTGCTTCAACGCTGTCTAATGTTTTTAAACGCCACTGGCCTTTGCCATCGTAGCCGCCAAGTGTGCTCTTCAACACCATCGGTAGGCCAACATGAGCAATTGCAGCGTCAAAGTCTTCGCGAGAGTTAATCACGTAGTACTTAGCGTTCTTCACGTTCGCTTCGTCTAACAGCGCTTTTTCGAGGCGACGGTCACCGCCAGCTTTGATGGCTTCTGTGGTCGGTAAGAACTTACCGCTGCGCTCACATACTTCAAGCACATCATGAGGGATGTGTTCGAACTCAGCAGTAATCACGTCCGCGCGCTCAATCGCATTTTCTAAGCCGTTGCCTAGAATCGCTTGCGTTAATGGATGAACAATATTTTTGCTGCCAACATCAAAAGCAGAAATTTCAATATTCAGCGGTGCCCCAGCGAGGGACATCATGCGAGCAAGTTGGCCCGCGCCTAACACAAGAACATGCATGGGAATTAGTCCTCTGCAGGGTTTGGATTAGCAAGTACCGTTTCTGTTTGCTCAGAGCGGAATGCTTCTACTTTTGCCATTACTTCTTCATTGTGTGTACCAATGATTTGAGCAGCTAGGATGCCAGCGTTCGCTGCACCCGCTTCACCGATAGCTAGAGTACCAACTGCGATGCCTTTTGGCATTTGCACGATAGAAAGCAGAGAATCCATGCCTTTCAGCGCTTTAGACTGAACTGGAACACCAAGTACAGGTACGCTTGTGAAAGCTGCTGCCATGCCTGGTAGGTGAGCTGCACCGCCAGCACCAGCAATAATGACTTTAATACCGCGCTCTTTCGCACTGGTTGCGTAGTCTGCAAGCAACTGAGGTGTGCGGTGAGCTGAAACCACTTTTGTTTCGTACGCTACGCCAAACTGATCCAACATGTCCGCAGCTAGCTTCATTATTGGCCAATCAGATTTAGAACCCATGATAATACCGACAGTCATCTCAAACTCCTTCAGGTACGATTTAATTAGTGATTAGATATTTTGCGCGCATTATACGGGTAAAACCGCCCAAGGAAAACGTTTGCGTCAGTCTAAATTGCCAATTGATACATTTTATAAACAAATAGCTTTAGTAACAGTGAGTGATAATTTGTACACTTAGCGAGTTCGATAACTGACTTAATGAGGCAACCCGTGGATAACTTTCAACATACATTGCAGGCATTACAACAGGGCGAAGTCATTGCTTACCCGACCGAAGGCGTTTTTGGGGTTGGTTGTGATCCTGATAATCCACATGCCATCAAGAAATTACTCGAGTTAAAACAGCGTCCAGTTGAAAAGGGCTTGATCTTGATTGCTGCAAGTTACGAGCAGCTGCTTCCTTATATTGATGAAAGCCAACTGACCGGTGAGCAGCTTGCGACGGTTAAAGCAACATGGCCAGGACCGGTCACTTGGATAATGCCAACCAGTGCTAAAGTGACTGATTGGGTGAGTGGTCAGTTTGATTCAATCGCTGTGCGAGTGACGGATCACCCTTTGGTTCAAAGAATGTGTAATGAATTCGGTAAGCCGTTAACCTCTACCAGTGCTAACCTGACGGGCGAACCACCTTGTATGACGACTGAAGAAGTACAACAGCAACTTGGCCAACACTTGGTTGCGATTCTTGAAGGGAAAACGGGTGGTCGTGACAAGCCAAGCGAAATCAGAGATGCAAAAACGTCGAAAATATTAAGACAGGGTTAAACCCTGCAAAGGAAAGTAAAATGTCAGCAATTGATAAAGAAGCAGTAAAGCAGTTTTTACTGAGCCTACAAGATTCGATTTGCCAACAGCTTGAACAAGCTGATGGTAGCGCACTATTTAAAGAAGATGCATGGGAACGCGAACCTGGCGATCGCCTTGGTGGCGGTGGTCGTACTCGTGTTATGACTGACGGTGCGGTCTTTGAACAAGGTGGTGTAAACTTTTCTCACGTTGCAGGTAAGGCAATGCCAGCTTCAGCAACGGCTCATCGCCCAGAATTAGCCGGACGTAAGTTTGAGGCAATGGGCGTATCGTTAGTTATCCACCCTAAAAACCCTTATATCCCAACCTCTCATGCTAACGTTCGATTCTTTATTGCCGAAAAAGAAGGCGAAGACCCTATTTGGTGGTTCGGTGGTGGTTTCGATTTAACGCCATTCTATCCTTTCGATGAAGATTGCCAGTCTTGGCATCAAACCGCTAAAGACCTGTGTGCGCCATTTGGTGATAACGTGTATCAAGAACACAAAGAGTGGTGCGATAAGTACTTCTATCTACCTCACCGCGATGAAACGCGTGGTGTTGGTGGTCTGTTCTTTGATGACTTAAATGAGTGGGGCTTTGAAAAGAGCTTTGCTTACATGCGAGCAGTTGGTGAAGGCTATGCTGTGGCATACCTACCTATTGTTGAGCGTCGTAAAGAGACACCTTATGGTGAGCGTGAACGTGACTTCCAGCTTTATCGCCGTGGTCGCTACGTTGAATTCAACCTAGTCTATGACCGTGGCACTTTGTTTGGCCTACAAAGTGGCGGGCGCACAGAGTCTATCTTGATGTCTATGCCGCCATTGGCACGTTGGGAATACCGTTACGAACCTCAAGTAGGGTCACCAGAAGCGTTGCTTTATAGCGACTACCTAAAACCTCGAGCTTGGTAGTTCTTCCTTCCTTATAGGGATAGTGATAGGGTCATCTATATAGATGACCCTTTTTATAATTTCTGTTAGGTAAGGATATGACACAGCAAGTAGATCGTTATGCCGTTTTCGGTAACCCTATTGGGCAAAGCAAATCGCCATTCATCCATACGTTATTTGCTCGCCAAACTAACCAACAACTTACCTATACAGCACTACAGCCAGAACATGGCCAGTTCATTACCTCGGCCAAAGCCTTTTTTAGTGAAGGTGGAAGAGGATGTAACGTCACCGCACCCTTCAAAGAAGACGCTTATCAGTTTGCTAATCGATTGACTGAAAGAGCTCAACTAGCTGGTGCCGTAAATACTCTTAAGAAGTTAGATGATGGAGAAATCATTGGTGATAACACCGATGGTGAGGGGCTTGTTCAAGATTTGCTTCAACACCAAGTGGTATTAGAGGGAACTCGAGTTCTCCTGCTTGGGGCTGGTGGTGCAGCAAGAGGAGTGATTCAACCTCTGCTTGATCAAAAGCCGCAGCAATTAGTGGTGGCTAATCGCACCAGTTCAAAAGCTGAATTGTTAGCTGAAATGTTTGCTGCGCATGGAAACATAAAAGGGATGGGGCTAAGTGATGTGGACGAAGGCTTTGATGTCATTATTAACTCAACATCATCAGGTCTAAGTGGTCAACTACCAGAAGTTTCTCCAACTATCTTTAATAGTAATAGTGTCGTCTACGACATGGTTTATGGCTCAGGCAATACGGTATTCAACCAATGGGCATTAGATAATGGTGTTCATGCTGCTTACGACGGTTTGGGTATGCTAGTAGGACAAGCGGCTGAGAGTTTTATGTTGTGGCGTGGTCTTCGCCCAGGCACAAAACAGATTTTAAGAGAGTTGCGTAAGAACCTAGAGATATAACAAGGTATTTATAAAAATGAACCAATCAATCCTATTTCCAGATACCCAAGACTGGGATGAAGAGAGTCAATCTATTGTTTTTCCAGCGCAACAATCAGGAGCATTGATTGAGTGTGTAGTGTCGATTGAAGAGTTGTCACGACTATCATGTAAAGACATCGAAGGCGGCGAACAAGCTTTGGCTGTCTTTTCAGAGCTTCGCTTTGATATTGAAGAGTTAGCGGAAGAGCTAATAGAAGAAGAGGAGTATGACTCCTCTAATCGCATTCAGATCAAAGCGCTTTAAACGGGAAGCACAGAGTTTAGATAGTCGTTTTTATTCTGAACATAGTTGTCAGCTGATTTCTGTAAGAAAGCACGTTCTTTATCATTCAGTGGACGTGCTTGTTTAACTGGGCTTCCTACATATAGATAACCACTTTCAAGAACCTTGTTAGGTGGAACCAAACTTCCTGCACCAATCATCACGTCTTGTTCGACGACCACACCATCTAATACGATAGCACCCATGCCTACGAGTACGCGATCTTTAATTGTGCAGCCATGCAGCATTACTTTATGACCGATCGTGACATCATTGCCTATTAATAGAGGGTAACCCTCAGGCTTCTCTGCATTCTTATGGGTAACATGGAGAACACTGCCGTCCTGGATATTGGTTCTATCGCCAATATGGATATGGTTCACATCTCCTCGAGCTGCGACTAAAGGCCATACACTAGAGTCATCACCGATTTTGATATCACCAACAAGTACTGAGCTTGTATCTATATAGACACTTTGCCCGAGCTGAGGTGATATACCTTTATAACTACGAATTGAACTCATAAATCCTCCTTTATATAGGCACCTTAAGCCTTTAATCGTGGAGAATACTAGTGAAAACGGCGTGTTTTGAACAAAAAACGCTCGAACAATCAAAAAAGTAAGAAAAACTTAAAAAAGGCCTTGCCAACGTGACGCTGATCTCTATAATGCCACCTCGCTGACACGGGATGGCTTCTTAGGAAACCAAAACGAATCAGCAAGCCAAATTAGCCAAGCCAAGCGCTTGAAAAAAGTTTTGAAAATAGTGGTTGACACTAAAACTTAAATCGCTAAAATGGCCGTCCGATTTGAGCGAAGCTCAAAAAGGAAAAGCTCTTTAACAATTTAAACCTATCAATCTGTGTGGGCACTCGTTGATGAATATCAAAAATGAAACTTCGGTTTCAACTTGATTTCAATGAACTGAGTGACCAATTCGAATCGTAAGATTCGGCACAGTCAATTCAACATTACTTAGCTTTTTATTAAGCGAAGAGAATGTAATCAGTATTCATTGAGTCACCAAAATCTTAAATTGAAGAGTTTGATCATGGCTCAGATTGAACGCTGGCGGCAGGCCTAACACATGCAAGTCGAGCGGAAACGAGTTATCTAAACTTTCGGGGGACGATAACGGCGTCGAGCGGCGGACGGGTGAGTAATGCCTAGGAAATTGCCTTGATGTGGGGGATAACCATTGGAAACGATGGCTAATACCGCATAATGCCTACGGGCCAAAGAGGGGGACCTTCGGGCCTCTCGCGTCAAGATATGCCTAGGTGGGATTAGCTAGTTGGTGAGGTAATGGCTCACCAAGGCGACGATCCCTAGCTGGTCTGAGAGGATGATCAGCCACACTGGAACTGAGACACGGTCCAGACTCCTACGGGAGGCAGCAGTGGGGAATATTGCACAATGGGCGAAAGCCTGATGCAGCCATGCCGCGTGTATGAAGAAGGCCTTCGGGTTGTAAAGTACTTTCAGTTGTGAGGAAGGGGGTGTCGTTAATAGCGGCATCTCTTGACGTTAGCAACAGAAGAAGCACCGGCTAACTCCGTGCCAGCAGCCGCGGTAATACGGAGGGTGCGAGCGTTAATCGGAATTACTGGGCGTAAAGCGCATGCAGGTGGTTCATTAAGTCAGATGTGAAAGCCCGGGGCTCAACCTCGGAACTGCATTTGAAACTGGTGAACTAGAGTACTGTAGAGGGGGGTAGAATTTCAGGTGTAGCGGTGAAATGCGTAGAGATCTGAAGGAATACCAGTGGCGAAGGCGGCCCCCTGGACAGATACTGACACTCAGATGCGAAAGCGTGGGGAGCAAACAGGATTAGATACCCTGGTAGTCCACGCCGTAAACGATGTCTACTTGGAGGTTGTGGCCTTGAGCCGTGGCTTTCGGAGCTAACGCGTTAAGTAGACCGCCTGGGGAGTACGGTCGCAAGATTAAAACTCAAATGAATTGACGGGGGCCCGCACAAGCGGTGGAGCATGTGGTTTAATTCGATGCAACGCGAAGAACCTTACCTACTCTTGACATCCAGAGAAGCCAGCGGAGACGCAGGTGTGCCTTCGGGAGCTCTGAGACAGGTGCTGCATGGCTGTCGTCAGCTCGTGTTGTGAAATGTTGGGTTAAGTCCCGCAACGAGCGCAACCCTTATCCTTGTTTGCCAGCGAGTAATGTCGGGAACTCCAGGGAGACTGCCGGTGATAAACCGGAGGAAGGTGGGGACGACGTCAAGTCATCATGGCCCTTACGAGTAGGGCTACACACGTGCTACAATGGCGCATACAGAGGGCGGCGAACTTGCGAGAGTAAGCGAATCCCAAAAAGTGCGTCGTAGTCCGGATTGGAGTCTGCAACTCGACTCCATGAAGTCGGAATCGCTAGTAATCGTAGATCAGAATGCTACGGTGAATACGTTCCCGGGCCTTGTACACACCGCCCGTCACACCATGGGAGTGGGCTGCAAAAGAAGTGGGTAGTTTAACCTTCGGGAGGACGCTCACCACTTTGTGGTTCATGACTGGGGTGAAGTCGTAACAAGGTAGCCCTAGGGGAACCTGGGGCTGGATCACCTCCTTATACGAAGATATTCACGATAAGTGTCCACACAGATTGATACGGTTTAGAAAGTAAAAGAGACGAAGAACTCCCAAGTTCTTCAATCCAGTGTCCCGTTCGTCTAGAGGCCTAGGACACCGCCCTTTCACGGCGGTAACAGGGGTTCGACTCCCCTACGGGATACCATTGGGTCGTTAGCTCAGTTGGTAGAGCAGTTGACTTTTAATCAATTGGTCGCAGGTTCGAATCCTGCACGACCCACCATTTCCTCCCAAGGAAATAAAAATATGGGGCTATAGCTCAGCTGGGAGAGCGCCTGCCTTGCACGCAGGAGGTCTGCGGTTCGATCCCGCATAGCTCCACCATTCCTTCCATAAGGAATTAAAACTTTTATGGGCGATTAGCTCAGTTGGGAGAGCACCTGCCTTACAAGCAGGGGGTCACTGGTTCGAGCCCGGTATCGCCCACCATCTTTAAGCATTCTTACGAGTGTGTTTAAAAATGGGTTAAAAGTTTAACACTTTGAAACTCTTGCTCTTTAACAATTTGGAAAGCTGACTGATTAACTCTAAGAGTTAATCAAATTAAAAGTTCTCAATGTTTATCTGCTCTTATTTATTAAGAACAGTAAACACAACACAAACACATTCAAGTGTCTTGTATTCGATTC
>NZ_MSCI01000015.1 GCF_002954585.1 Vibrio chagasii | reverse complement strand
CTTCCGCCTACGTACTTGAACCTGGACAACCGTCGCCAGGCCCACCTAGCCTTCTCCGTCCCCCCATCGCAATTGTAAGAAGTACGGGAATATTAACCCGTTTCCCATCGACTACGCCTTTCGGCCTCGCCTTAGGGGGTCGACTTACCCTGCCCCGATTAACGTTGGACAGGAACCCTTGGTCTTCCGGCGAGGGAGTTTTTCACTCCCTTTATCGTTACTCATGTCAGCATTCGCACTTCTGATACCTCCAGCAGCCCTTACAGACCACCTTCAACGGCTTACAGAACGCTCCCCTACCCCACGTACATAGTACGTAGCCGCAGCTTCGGTGTATAGCTTAGCCCCGTTACATCTTCCGCGCAGGCCGACTCGACCAGTGAGCTATTACGCTTTCTTTAAATGATGGCTGCTTCTAAGCCAACATCCTGGCTGTCTGAGCCTT
>NZ_MSCI01000002.1:474088-2526891 GCF_002954585.1 Vibrio chagasii | reverse complement strand
GCGCCGATGGTAGTGTGGGGCTTCCCCATGTGAGAGTAGGACATCGCCAGGCTTTAAATTTTTAGAATCGTTTTTAAACGGTTCTTGAATTGCTGATATAGCTCAGCCCGGTAGAGCGCACCCTTGGTAAGGGTGAGGTCCCCAGTTCGAGTCTGGGTATCAGCACCACGATTTAGTTGATTTGATTAATCAAGTTAACAACAGAATTTGTTTGACGACCATAGCATTGTGGACCCACCTGATTCCATGCCGAACTCAGAAGTGAAACACAATAGCGCCGATGGTAGTGTGGGGCTTCCCCATGTGAGAGTAGGACATCGTCAGGCTCAAATTGCTTTAAGCTGAATAGACACTGCGGAGTGGTAGTTCAGTTGGTTAGAATACCGGCCTGTCACGCCGGGGGTCGCGGGTTCGAGTCCCGTCCACTCCGCCACTTATCAGAAAGCCTAGTCTTACGACTAGGCTTTCGTCGTTTCTAGGGATTGGTATTTTGGTCTTTGACCAAACAGTCCTGGTCGCCTGCGACCCCAGCCATTACGCCACTTATACTAAGCCCAAGCATAACTGCTTGGGCTTTTTTACATTTGAATGATTGTGTTCATCCTTCGGTCGAAAGAGACCCGCAAAAGGTTTGCTCACAATCCCGGCCATCCCACCACCTATTAGAAAGCCTAGTCCTATGACTAGGCTTTTATCGTTTCTGAGTATTGTTAATTTACCTTGGAATACATCATTTTAGTTGGCCAGAACCAAAGGGCTCAGAAGCTTTTCTATTTACCGATAACCCTTTTTAGATGTTTGCTACCAAATTCTGATGTTCTCTCTTTGAAATTCGTTAAACAAGTCTTGGAGCACTCACTATAGCTTGCCTGCTTTTCTGTGCTTACAGAGAAAGTAGGTAGTGTCGTGAAGCGCTATTTCTCTGATGTATGGCAACCTAGTCCGCGGCTAAATTAGTTCTAATGAGCCTGTAAGAAGCCTTGAATTGCCAGGGAGTAGTATTTTACTGACAATTTCGTTCTAAGCTTTTATCGCAATGAATAATCGAGATGTCTCGGTAATCTAACTACTCTTTTTAAAGAGGTGCTAGTGTGCTTTTTATTGCTTCTCATTTAAATACTTCCTAGCCCCTGATGCTTGAACTCTCAGTTCTCCTCATTACGTCTTGTCACTGTAACTGGCTCTCATTTTATGCATGGAGCCTTACGGCCTGCCTAACGCAATAGAGAGGTATTCCTATGTCGCTTAGTAGCTGGCATTGATTAATACACAATAGAGCTATGCTTTTATTAATTGCAGCTGTGAGCAGTTTATAGAGGTACTGACAAGGTACTAGTTCTGCTGAGATTTGCTTATTCATATGTTCTACAAACCGTAATCTATTTCTTTGTGTTCTAGAGGTATAGATGACAGTTCACTATGATAGCTTTAGCCTTAATTCGTTTTTAGAGCGTGAGTTATCAGAGTTGTAGTTAAGCTCTCTAAGTAAGAGTCTCTCAAGTTATCCACTGTCGAACACTGCTCTTTTACTTCTCATTGAAATTGCAGTCCTCAAACCCTCTAGAGTTGATATCTTCAACTATCTCGGACTCAAAGCCCTATATTCATTCTACGATCCTGTGGAAGCGTTAAGATTATAATTAGTAGAATTTGATTTGTTGCTCCCTGGTTCAAATCTTAGTTGGCTTTAGGTGGTTAATATGAAGTACCGGATGTCACCTTTAATTTCTAGTAATTCCAGTATTTGGATCGTTGAGAATAAGTAATCTCTGTGGGAACGCTGAGAGAGTTCAAGTAGGTAGTGTAATGAAACTGAGTTTTAATTTTGAACATGCAAGCCAGATCTATGTTGGATCTTTTGCTCTGGCTGTTCCTATCTCTTTTTCTGAAGAGGCCTGGAGACTAGGAGAGACGTTACCTAGCGAAAATTTATTGCTGTTGTTTTTCTTATCCGCAGTCTTTCTTGGTTTTTATACTTATGAGAGTGTTTTCCAAAAGGATGTCGTAGCTCGAATTCCTGTGTTCATTTTTAGAATCGTTATCGCTTATGCCATGACGACTATGGTCATAGCATTAGTATTGACTTGTTTAGATAAACTCCCTTTATTGACTGATCCTGTAGTATCAATCAAGAGGGTGATTGTTATTTCTATGCCAGCCTCTATGGGAGCGATTGTGGTGGATAGTTTTGATAAAGAGTAATCGTAATAGCTAAGGATAGCATAGCGCTTTACAGTGAGACTGAGAACGATCAGCGCGATGTTTTAAAGTTGAAAGCTCTAAATCGC
The DNA here is from genome assembly GCF_002954585.1 of Vibrio chagasii. Lineage (GTDB taxonomy): Bacteria > Pseudomonadota > Gammaproteobacteria > Enterobacterales > Vibrionaceae > Vibrio > Vibrio chagasii_A. The sequence continues at coordinate 2,524,603 of NZ_MSCI01000002.1, read as the reverse complement.
CACACTATACAGATCTTCGATTTATGGTCGTCGTTATCGCCAGAGTAATTTTCGATGAAGTGTTTTTACTAAGTGAGCTCTACCACTTGAGATGAATGGCTATGGTTTTATTACCTCTAGATAAAGAAAGGTATTTTGGATGTGATAAAAGGCAAGGATGTTTAAAGAATGTAGGAGAGAGATGTGTGATCTTCAGATGCAAAAAAGCCGCATCAATGATGCGGCTTCTTCTTTTTTGGCTCCCCCTGCGGGACTCGAACCTGCGACATACGGATTAACAGTCCGCCGTTCTACCAACTGAACTAAGGGGGAATTATTTAAGAAGAGTAACTTCTCAATAATATAAATGGTGCCGACTACCGGAATCGAACTGGTGACCTACTGATTACAAGTCAGTTGCTCTACCTACTGAGCTAAGTCGGCACACTAAATGTGGCTCCCCCTGCGGGACTCGAACCTGCGACATACGGATTAACAGTCCGCCGTTCTACCAACTGAACTAAGGGGGAATTATTCTCAAAGCTTTAAAGAAATGGTGCCGACTACCGGAATCGAACTGGTGACCTACTGATTACAAGTCAGTTGCTCTACCTACTGAGCTAAGTCGGCGCATAATATTTCTTTGTGCTTTACTGTTGTTGTCTAAGACACCAACAAATAAATTGTGGTGCCCGGAGGCGGAATCGAACCACCGACACGAGGATTTTCAATCCTCTGCTCTACCGACTGAGCTATCCGGGCGACGAGGTGTATTAAACGTGTTTTCGCGTTCTGGGTCAACACTAAATTGCAAAAAAAGTATTGTTTGATGTTTTTCTATACTTAGTGGGTTGTTTTTGTTCATTTGCGGCGAAAAACCTAGGTCTAGCATGCCCTAAAAGATTGAGAAACCACGTTTAACTAGACGGAATGAGTGCCTAAATAAAAAAAGCACGTATGAAAACGTGCTTTTATATTTAAAAATCTTCCCGAAACTTTAGTGTTTTACTTCAAACCTATTTACCCAAGCTTCTAATTCATTAGATAGAGAGGCTAAGGTTTGGGTGCTGTTATGACTTTCGGTCACTACATTGCTCAGTTGATTACCACTTTCCTCAATCATGTTGATGCGCTTCGAGATATCATCACTCACTTGAGTTTGTTCAGCCGCTGCTGTCGCGATTTGATGACTCATTGAAGAGATTGACTCAAGAGCAATAACAATCTGTTGTAGCGCTTCTGAGGCGTTTTGAGATTCGGTTACTGTGCTCTGGCTGGTCGCTGCACACACTTCCATGGTTTGGATAGCGTTGCGAGACCCGTCCTGAAGGTTATTGATCATTAACTGGATCTCTTTGGTGCTTGATTGCGTTCGGCCTGCAAGATTACGCACCTCATCAGCAACCACTGCAAATCCACGACCTTGCTCACCTGCACGAGCAGCCTCAATTGCTGCATTAAGTGCTAATAGGTTTGTCTGTTCTGCAATATCGCCAATCACATCTAATACTTTCACAATGTTGTTTACATCGTTATCTAGGTTAGCGACCGCTTCGCTTGCTGTTCCTAGTTGCCCAGCAAGGCCTTGGATATTGTCTACTGTGTTATGAATCAGGCGCTGAGTATGCTGGCTCTGTTTGTCTGCTTCATCAGTGTTGCACGCCGTGTCTCCCGCCGAATCAGCAACGTTATTAGCTGAAGATGCCATCTCAGTCATCGCAGTTGCGATCATCTCTGTGGATTGTTGTTGTGTCTCAGTCAATTGAGCAATAGAACCAGCACGGTCTTCTACGCGTTGCAGCTCACCTCGTAATGCCAACATCGAAGCATTAAGGTTAGATACCAGTTCAGCCAGTGATTTACTCATTTGTTGTACTGCATGATAGATACTGCCATCGACTGCTTTAGTTTCGAAAGAGGTCTGAATGCGTCCTTCTGCAACAGCTTGTACGGCTTCTCTCACGTCTTTAGGCTCGCCACCGAGTAGTGCCAGCATTCGTTTAATAGACACGATTAAGCTAGAAAGAATAAGACTGGCAATAACAACACATAGGAATAGCTGCCATTGAGCCGTTGACCAGAAACGAGCGTTAACTTCATTGAAGCCTATACCTGTTCCTACAACCCAACCCCAATGCGGTGTTTTCTCTGCAATAGAGAGTTTTTCTTCAATCGTGCCATCTGGCTGTTTTTGGGTCCAGGTGTACTCAACGATCTGACCCGTTCGGTTACCAAGTACTCTTTGGATTAACTGACCAACGCTATTGCCGTCTCCATCTTTAAAGTCATTAAAGCTAGTTCCATGTAATTGAGGATCTAGTGGAGTCGCGACAAACGTCATATTCTCATCGGCAACATAGACGTATTCATTGTCTTTATAAATATTGTTACGCAGCAGACGTGTCGCCAACTGTTTTGCTTGTTGTTCTTCTAACGTGCCGTCAATGGCCATCTTTTCAACTTCAGTAAGAATGCTGTATGCACTCTTAAATAGCTCAGTTACGCGAGCTTTGTTATCCATGTTGCTAGCGACTCTTAAGGTCCATAAACCTGTAGCGGTCAACGCTAGTAGGGCGACTAAAATGATGCCCGATAGTAAGTAAGCTTGCGTTTTTAGTTTCATATTTCCCCGCGCAGCAATTAAATAATAAATATTGGGTATGTTTCATCGAATCTTAATCTAAGTCGTGTAGGGCAGATATTAGAAAGATATCAAAACATGATGAAGATTAAATTTACGACGAAAAAAAAGTAATAGAACGCTAGTTTGTTACCTTCTGTGTATTTGATTGCGTCTTGAGAATGGGCGTAAGGGAGAGGTATTAGTCAAAGATTGTCGTTGAGCAGAGGTATACGATGGAAGAGGGTTGTTTCCCAGTTTCAGTATTTAATGCGTGCCTGAATTGAAAGAGCTTTTCAGTATTGGAGTTCGACGTGACCGGAGAAGGGGAACGAGTTTGCTGAGACATTACTTTGACACAAAGCAGGAGCGCTAGATACGAAAAAGCCTCATCATGTGATGAGGCTTTTTCTAAAATGGCTCCCCCCTGTTGGGACTCAACGTGGGCGGATAGTACGGTCCGACGTTTCGGCTGAGACATTTATTTGGTACAAATAAGTCGGAGCTTAAAACGAAAAAAGCCAAGTCTTTCGACTTGGCTTTTTGAATGTGGCTCCCCCTGCGGGACTCGAACCTGCGACATACGGATTAACAGTCCGCCGTTCTACCAACTGAACTAAGGGGGAATTACTTGCGTTAACTTACTTAAGTTAAACACCAAATAATGGTGCCTCGAGGCGGAATCGAACCACCGACACGCGGATTTTCAATCCGCTGCTCTACCGACTGAGCTATCGAGGCAAAAGAATGGTGCCGACTACCGGAATCGAACTGGTGACCTACTGATTACAAGTCAGTTGCTCTACCTACTGAGCTAAGTCGGCACACTATATCTTTTACTGAAGACGTTACTCTTCGTTTTATATGAAATGATATCAATCACTTCAATTGTAAATGGCTCCCCCTGCGGGACTCGAACCTGCGACATACGGATTAACAGTCCGCCGTTCTACCAACTGAACTAAGGGGGAATTACTTGCGTTAACTAATTTAAGTTAAACACCAAATAATGGTGCCTCGAGGCGGAATCGAACCACCGACACGCGGATTTTCAATCCGCTGCTCTACCGACTGAGCTATCGAGGCAAAAGAATGGTGCCGACTACCGGAATCGAACTGGTGACCTACTGATTACAAGTCAGTTGCTCTACCTACTGAGCTAAGTCGGCACACTGTATTCTTTGTGCTTTTGTCCGTGCTGCTACTCCCTGTTAAAGAGTGTTGACACCAACAAATCAAATTGTGGTGCCCGGAGGCGGAATCGAACCACCGACACGAGGATTTTCAATCCTCTGCTCTACCGACTGAGCTATCCGGGCAACGGAGCGCTATTAAACGGATTTTCTGCATAACCGTCAACACCTTTTTTGAAAATAATTAAAAAAAACGTTCGTTAGTTGTTTTTTTATTCAAAAGTGAGGCTTACGTTTTACCTTGGTTAAAATCTTTCTTGAACTTTGTTACTTTTTCTAGGTAACGGCGCGATTCTTTATTCGGGTGTTTTTGGGTTAGTGCCCAGTAAGCTTGGCTAGGTTGCAGCGAGTTTAAGTCACGCATTGCACGTTTTCTGTCCTTGCTGAAGGTATTGAGTACGCCACCAGTGCCACCGTTGTACGCTGAGATCATGCTGTATTCGAGCGTTGTTGGGTGTTGAACGTCTTTCAAATAGCGATTTTTTAGGATGTAAAAGTACGCAGTACCCGCATCAATGTTGTTTTCTGGGTTAAATAAATACTCGGGAGTCGGCTCTCCAGGTTTGTTTTTGACTAGCTTAAAGACATCTCGACCTGCTGTTTTCGGCACGACTTGCATCAAGCCGTATGCATTCGCCCAGCTCACCGCATACGGGTTAAAGCTGCTCTCTGTCTTGATGATTGCGTAGATTAAGTCTTCAGGGATGTCATAACGTTTAGATGCGCGTCGAACGATATCGGCATACTGGTAACTACGTTGGCTTGCGTGATCGGCCACCATAGGGATCTCAACGTAGTAGGCTTTTTTAAAGTCGACTTCTTTGGTTTTTAGGTTGTTAGCTATCAGGTAATCAGCAAATTTGTTGGCGCGCCATGTCCATTGGATAGGTTTCTTCTCTTGGTCTACAACTTGATTGTAGAGAAAAGGTTTGCCTTCTAACTTGATGCTTTTTGAAGAGAATAGATCGACATGCGCTGGGTCATCTGGCGTAAGCAGCGTTGTCATAATGGCGTTTTTGAGGTGTTTTTTAGGCTCTGTAGAGGAGACGGTTTCTACCGTTATCAGGCCTTCGCTAAAGTTTACTTCTGAACGGCTTAAGTAATTATCTATATATTTCACATAGTTACTCTTACCTGCCATTTTTACTTCACTACTACCCCAGCGCTTTTGGATATTGCCAGAAAAGCTATTGATCAAAGCGTCTAATGCACCTGTATCTTTTTCAAACTGACCGGGTAGCTCCGCCAAGTTATTTACGAATCGGTTGGTTGGCTCGTAATTCACATCATAAATGCTCTCAACGAACTCACGACTGCAACCTGTGAGTAGCATGGCGGTTAGGAAGTAACTTAGCTTTTTCATAGTTCCTCATACAAAAATGACATCGCAGCGTAAACCATGATGTCATTAAAATTTGCTTAAATAAATGTCTTATTCGCTTGGTGGAGTGTAACCATCAATAACGACATCTTTACCTTCGAAAAGGAAGTTAACCATCTCAGTTTCAAGAAGTTTACGATGTTCTGGGTCCATCATGTTCAGCTTCTTTTCATTGATAAGCATAGTTTGTTTGCTTTGCCATTGTCCCCAAGCTTCTTTAGAGATGTTGTCAAAGATACGCTTACCTAAGTCACCTGGGTAAAGTTGAAATTCTAAGCCTTCAGCATCTTTCTGGAGGCGAGCACAAAATACAGTGCGGCTCATAGTGGTTCCTCTTATCGCGTTCGTTGATTCAAACGTCATCATTCAGTTCAAAGGGTAGGCTTTCAATAAGCTGCTTTACAGGAGCGGCTAGGCCAATTTCTTCTGGTTTTGATAAGTTATACCAGAGACCTTTAGTCCCTTCCATTATCAAATCTGGTTGTTTATCTAATTTTACTAATACTGGTGTGATATCTAAGTGGTAGTGGCTGAAAGTGTGTCTAAACGCAATCATGGTTTTGATTGAATCTGTGTTTTTGATTGAACGAAGATCCAATTGGTGTTCGATCTCTGCGTTCTCATTTTGAGGGAAACAGAATAAGCCTCCCCAGATACCTGATTGAGGACGCTGTTCAAGCCATACTTTATTATCGTGATACAGGATTACAAACCATGTCTCTTTTACTGGTTTTTCTTTCTTTGGTTTCTTGCCAGGGAAGTCGAGTTGTCTATCGAGCTTCTTAGCTTCACACATGCTTTCAATTGGGCACAGAGTACATTTAGGCTTGCTACGAGTACAAACCATTGCTCCCATATCCATCATAGCTTGATTGTACTTATCGACATCTTGCTTTGGTGTGTGTGCCTCTGCGTGTTCCCAGAGTTGGTTTTCAACCTTCTTTTGACCAGGCCAGCCCCCGACAGCAAAGCTTCTTGCAAGCGTTCGCTTCACGTTACCATCAAGGATCGCATGAGGGAGCTTGTAAACAGAGGACAGAACGGCTGCCGCTGTTGAACGACCAATGCCTGGAAGCGCATTCATTTCTTCGAGGGAAAGTGGAAACTCCCCACCATATTGCTCTGCGACGATCTTGGCAGCTTTGTGTAGGTTACGAGCTCGTGCGTAGTAACCAAGCCCTGTCCATAGATGGAGTACTTCATCTTGCTCGGCGTTTGCTAGATCGATAACTGTTGGAAAACGTTCCAAGAAGCGCTGGTAGTATGGAATCACCGTGGTGACCTGAGTCTGCTGAAGCATGATTTCAGATAGCCAAACGGTGTAGGCGGTTTTGTTTTGTTGCCAAGGTAATTCTTTGCGCCCGTAAGCGTCATACCAATTTAATATGGCGGTTGCGAAAGGAGTCACGACATGCTCTATGCTTTGCTATTATTAGAAGCGAAATTGCACCACACTTAACGTTGGATGTAAAACAGACAAATTGTGTGGGAATTTATCCACGGAAAGACTTGCTTCGAAGGCAATTCTTTGGATAATCCCCGCTTTGATTAATCAATGTGCAGGCAAAAATCAATGAGTGAAGTGACCACTAACGAATATACTGAAGACGGCAAACTGGTTCGTAAGATCCGTAGTTTTGTTCGCCGCGAAGGCCGCTTAACAAAAGGCCAAGAGAACGCGATGAATGAATGTTGGCCAACAATGGGTATCGACTACAACCCAGAGCTTCTTAACTGGAAAGAAGTATTTGGCAACGATAACCCAGTTGTACTAGAGATTGGCTTCGGTATGGGTGCATCACTGGTTGAAATGGCAAAGAACGCACCTGAGAAGAACTTCTTAGGTATTGAAGTTCACAGCCCAGGTGTTGGTGCTTGTTTGGGTACTGCGCGCGATGCTGGCGTAACTAACCTACGTGTAATGTGTCACGATGCTGTAGAAGTATTTGAACACATGATTCCAGATAGCAGCCTGCATACACTGCAACTGTTTTTCCCTGACCCATGGCACAAAGCTCGCCACCACAAGCGTCGTATCGTTAAAGCTGAATTCGCTGAAATGGTTCGCGCTAAACTACACCTTGAAACTGGTATTTTCCACATGGCAACTGACTGGGAAAACTACGCAGAGCACATGATTGAAGTAATGAATGCTGCACCAGGTTTCGAGAATATCGCTGAAGATGGTGATTACATTCCTCGCCCGGATGAGCGTCCACTGACTAAATTTGAAGCTCGTGGCCATCGTTTAGGTCATGGTGTTTGGGATATTAAGTACAAGCGTACTAAGTAATTCTGAACCTCAAAAAAATATAAGGTGAGATTTGATTAGGATCTTAACCTTACACTTTGTGGGATTGATAAAAGCCAACATTATTGTAGTGTTGGCTTTTTTGTCCTTAGGCTTTTGTTTCAGTAAAGGCTTAACGACAGAAAGTAATACCAATCACAGTAAGTAAGTGAACAGAAATAGCGTAGGAAAAAGGCTTGAGAACAAGGCAGCATTTTTCGATAAGTAGTTACTCTACAATCAAAAATTCTAACGCAGTTATCGAGCATTTTAACAAGCTAGAGTGAGCCGTTATTTACTACGATTGGTATATGTTACGTCCCTACAAAAATAACAATATAGAAGTAAGCACACATGAAACCAACTCAAGCTATTTTGGCCGAGATCTTAGAAGAAGTTCGCCCTTTAATTGGTCAGGGAAAGGTCGCTGATTATATTCCTGCATTAGCGCGTGTATCGAACCAGAAACTGGCGATTGCGGTATACACCAATGAAGGAGAAGTGATTCAAGCTGGTGATGCAGAGGAAGCCTTCTCTGTACAATCTATCTCTAAGGCTTTGAGTTTGACGTTAGCAATGGTGCTTTATAAGCCGGAAGAGATTTGGCAGCGTGTAGGTAAAGAGCCTTCTGGACAAGCCTTTAACTCGATGATCCAGCTTGAGATGGAACAGGGTATCCCTCGAAACCCATTTATTAATGCTGGTGCGATTGTTGTGGCTGACCTATTACAAAGCCGCTTGTCAGCGCCAAGACAGCGTTTATTGGAGTTCGTGCGTCAGTTATCGGGCGATACGCATATCGTGTACGACAAGGTAGTAGCGGCTTCAGAAATGATGCATAGCGACCGTAATGCCGCTATCGCGTACTTGATGCGTTCATTTGGTAATTTTGAGAACGATGTTATCCCTGTACTCAATAATTACTTCCACGCTTGTGCACTTAAGATGACTTGTGTGGATTTGGCGAAAACCTTTAGCTACTTGGCGAACAAAGGTGTGTCAGTACAGACTAAAAAAGAGATCATCACGCCTGTACAGACTAAGCAGTTGAATGCTTTGCTTGCGACTTGTGGTTTGTACGATGGAGCAGGTGAGTTTGCTTACCGCGTTGGTATGCCAGGTAAATCGGGAGTAGGTGGCGGTATTATCGCTATCGTACCTGGTGAGATGACGATTGCAGTGTGGTCTCCAGAGCTGGACCCTTCAGGTAACTCTCTTGCTGGCACTAAGGCGTTGGAACTGCTTTCAGAGCGTATTGGTCGTTCTATTTTCTAGTACTTTCGATATGCTGATTTCGATAAAAAGCCTCTCGTTGATGAGAGGCTTTTTTGTAGGTTCTAGGTTATTCGTCTTCTTCAGCCATGAAGGCTTCCAGCAAATCGTTGAGGAAAAGTTTTCCTTTTTCTGTGATTTGCCAGTGAGTATCAGTTTCGTTCAAGTAACCTAGCTCTTTTGCCCACTCAATTGTTGGCTGAACAGCGTCAAAACCAAGCCCCGTTGTATCGATGAAATCTTGCTTAGGGCATGCTTCCATCAGCCTGAAACGGTTCATAAAGAATTCGAAAGGGCGGTCTTCGTTTGCTACTTCAAATTCATCCGAAATATAAGGCTTCACCATATTTTGATAAGCAGCTAGGTAGCCTCTTGGATGCTTAACCTTAGTTGTTCGAATAATTCGTCCATCAGCAAAACTCAGCTTGCCATGAGAGCCACAACCAATACCCAAGTAGTCACCGAAGCGCCAGTAATTGAGGTTGTGCTGACATTGGTAGCCCGGCTTGCTGTAGCCTGAGATTTCGTATTGCACATACCCTGCATCAGCGAGCTTTTTGTGGCCTAATTCGAAGATATCCCAGAGATCATCGTCGTCAGGTAGAGTTGGCGTTTTGTAATAGAACATGGTGTTAGGTTCTATTGTTAGCTGGTACCAAGATAAATGCGGGGGATCTAATTCGATCGCTTTATCTAGATCAGCCAACGCTTGCTCGATGCTTTGATCCGGTAAGCCATGCATAAGATCGAGATTAAAGCTGTTTAGACCGATTTTATGTGCAAGGTGAGCAGCGTTGACCGCTTCATCTTGACCATGGATACGGCCCAGCCTTTCTAGCTTTTCTTGCTCAAAGCTTTGTACACCAACCGAGATACGAGTAATTCCCGCTTTTTGGTAACCAGCGAAACGCTCCGCTTCAATGGTGCCTGGGTTGGCTTCCATGGTGATTTCAATTTCAGGTTTGAATGGGATGCGTTGCTCAATACCTTGAAGCAGTCGACCGATACCTTCTGGAGAGAACAGGCTTGGAGTTCCCCCCCCAATAAAGATCGAATACAGCGGACGATGTGCACCATTGAGTTGGTACTTTTCGATATCAGTATCGAGATCCTCAAGTAGCGCATCGATGTACTCTTTTTCGGGGATATCGGCTTTCAGAGCATGTGAGTTGAAATCACAATAGGGACACTTTTGTACACACCACGGGATGTGTACATAAAGGCTAAGAGCTGGTGGAACGAGTGCTGCGTTGTGCATTACAGAGCTTGCTCTTTGAGTGCTTTGAATAGTGACGCTAGGGCCTTACCACGGTGTGATAGTTGCTTTTTGCGTGAAGGGTCAAGCTCAGCAGATGCGCAGTTCTCTTCTGGAACAAAGAATACAGGATCATATCCAAAGCCGTTCTCACCGTGCTCTTCAGTCAGAATTTGTCCTTCCCATTTACCATGACATACCAATGGTGTCGGATCATTTGCGTGACGCATTAAAACCAACACACAGTGGAAACGAGCGGTACGCTTTTCAGTTTCCACACCTTGCATAGCATCAAGCAGTTTTTCGATGTTCTGCTTATCAGTAGCGCCTTCTCCTGAATAACGAGCTGAGTAGATTCCCGGCGCGCCATTTAAGTAATCAACCTCTAAACCAGAGTCATCCGCAATCGCCGGTAGACCGGTTTCTTTCGCTGCATGACGGGCTTTAATGATGGCATTTTCAATGAATGTTGTTCCTGTTTCAGCGACTTCTGAAACGTTAAATTCACTTTGTGCGACAACGTCAAAACCGAACTCAGACAGAATATCTGCCATCTCGCGAACTTTGCCTTGGTTGCCTGTAGCTAAAACAATCTTACTCATGGAATGGGGCTCTAAATAAGTTAATGAACAGAACAGTGAGCTTACTCTTCTGTATAGAATTTTTGCGTGAAACGTAATGGGCCAGTGCCTTTCAAGCCTGCGTTAACATCGATATTAAACGTGATGTTTTCTTCGTGCGTAATAGGGAACTCTGCAAGGTAATAGATGGCATCACCTTCTTTGATTTCACGGAAGTTAAGCGTGCGAGTATTACCCACCAGGTTCTTGGCTGTTCCCGTTATTTTAGCGGTTGCCGCAGGTTTTCCAAGGGAGGCATTGTCTAACACGCTGATGTTCAGAATCGCTGAGTAGCCGTTTCGCTTAAGCTTGTATTGTTTAGCGACTTGAGCCGTTAAAAATGTCGAGTTAAAGGCCGAGTAGTGAACCTCGATATCTTTAATGTTTTTAAATTGTCCTGCTGAGCTTGGCAGGGCAGTGAGAGCGGTAAGTAGTGCTGTTATCCATAGACGCATAATGACTCCAATAAATAGCAAAAAGCCATCATAGGATGGCTTTGACTTCAGTGGGGATTTGGCTTGGTGAGCATATTCGAACTTGTTTATGCCGGCCGAGTTCTCCCTTTTCAATTTTAATTTGCCCCTTAGCGACCTTAAATTGCTTTGCAAGGTATTTCGCTAAGTGGGCATTGGCTTTGCCATCAACAGGTGGTGCAGTGATGGCAATTTTTAGTTCTTCGCCGTGCAAGCCGACGATTTTGTCTCGGCTTGCTTTGGGCTGGATATAGAGCCTAAGGAGAGTGTCTTCTGCTTCGGCCCAAACCGCTTTTGGCATCGTCAAAGTACCTGATGTTCGTACTTGAATTATAGCTGATACCAAATAGGACCAATCATGTCGCCCATTAGGAAGTTAGCAAACTGCAGAACAATGAACAGAACCAGTACGCTTAGGTCGAAACCACCCATATCTGGCAGGATGCGACGGATAGGCATTAGCATAGGCTCAGTCAATTGATGGAACACGTACTCGATTGGGCTACGACCTTGGCTAACCCAGCTTAGGATTGCACGGATTAGTAGTACCCAGAAAATCAAACCACCCGCCGCTTTGATCAGAGAGAGTCCGCCAAAGATAAGGAAGCTGATATCGAACACTGCCGCGCCACCAGAGATAATCAGGTTCAGAGCGACGAACTTAAGTACACATAGCACGTAAGCGAAAACGACTGTCGCTAAGTCAATGCTGCCGATTGATGGAATAACTCGGCGTAGTGGTGCAACAACCGGTTGTGTCGCTTTTACGATGAATTGTGAGAATGGGTTGTAGAAATCTGCACGTGATGCTTGTAGCCAGATACGCAAGATCACAACCATGATGTAAAGATCAAAAACGGTCGAGATCAGAAAGCTCATCGAGTTCATATTGTTTCCTTTTTCGGATTTACTTGCCGCTCAGGTACCACCCAAACGGCACAATGCTTTTGTACCTTGGTTAGTACTAAAACAGTTTTTCCATCTCTTCAGCTCGAGCGACTGCCGCTTGCATGGCTTTAGCTACGATGTCTGATAGTTGATGTTCGTTAAACGTGCGTAGCGCTTCAGCGGTTGTGCCGCCTTTTGAAGTCACTTGCTCACGCAGTGTTGATAATTCTGTGTCAGGGTTCGCGACCACCATCTCTGCCGCACCTAGTGCTGACTGTTGCACTAATTTACGGGCTGTTTCTTGGTCGAAACCTTGATTGATTGCTTCTGCTTGCATCGCTTCCATAAATAGGAAGAAGTAAGCCGGAGCGCTACCTGCCGCTGCAATGATGTTGTTGATACCAGATTCTTGTTCAACCCAGCTCACTTCACCTACAGCTTGCATTAGCTGTGATGCAAAGTCTTTATCTACTTGGCTAACCGTTGAATCAGCATAAAGGCCACTCATACCCTTACCAAGTAGTGATGGCGTGTTTGGCATCACACGCACCAAGTTCAGTTGGCAGTCTAACATCTCATTGAGTCGATTCGCATTAATACCTGCGGCAATTGAGATTACTAGTTTGTTGCTAAAATCGATGCTTTGTAAGGGTTTACATACATCAGCCATCATCTGTGGCTTCACTGATAATACAACAACGTCTGCTTGCTCTGCTGCGGCAATGTTATCGCTGGTGGTATTGATGCCGTACTCTTGCTCTAACGGCATTCTTCTGGTGTCAGAAGGTGCAGTCGCCGTAATCTTTTGCGCTGGGTAACCACTCGCTACTAAGCCCGCTACAATTGAGCGAACCATGTTTCCCGCCCCGATAAAGGCGATGTTCTTATGTTCCATATATCAAATCCTGAGCGTATCGCCGCGCGGCAAAAGCGGAGCGGTATCAATACTTATACTTTTTAGGTTGTTAGGTGTCGCTATTTCGCGTAATCACGAGCACCGAAAATCGCGGTTCCAATACGAACCATAGTGCTGCCAGCCTCGATTGCTGCTGCCATATCTCCACTCATGCCCATCGAAAGGGTATCAATATCAGGATATTTTGCAGCTAGCTTATCTTTAAGCTCTGCCAGTTGAGAGAAAGCACTAAGCTGTGATTGATAGTCAGAAACGTTTGCAGGAATCGACATCAATCCTCTTAAAGTGAGGTTGGGCAGTGAGGAAATCAACTCTGCCAGTGCAAAAACTGACTCTTCAGATGTGCCAGACTTGGACGCTTCACCACTGGTGTTTACTTGAATTAACACTTGCAAAGGTGGAAGTTCGCTTGGACGTTGGTCATTCAGTCTCTGAGCAATCTTATCGCGATCGATGGAATGTACCCATGCGAAGCTTTCTGCAATAGGGCGAGTTTTATTTGATTGGATTGGACCAATAAAGTGCCATTCCAAATTTAGGTTAGAATGTTGTTCTGAAAAGTGTTTTACTTTATCGACACCTTCTTGAACATAGTTTTCACCAAAGGCAATTTGGCCTCCGAGTGCGGCTTCTAGAATCGCATCAATCGGTTTAGTTTTGCTGACGGCTAAAAGTTGTACGGACTCTGGAGCTCGTCCGCACTTTTGCTCAGCGCTACGAATCTGTGAGGTGATTTGTTCGATGTTTTGTTGAATACTACTCATAGCTGACTTTACTTAAGGGAAAATAAATGGATATCACTGAGTTACTAGATTTTAGTGTAAAGCATAACGCGTCAGATCTACATCTTTCTGCGGGTGTATCTCCAATGGTACGTATAGATGGTGAAGTAAGGAAGCTTGGAATTCCAGCTTTGAGTCATGCTGATGTACACCGTTTAGTTTTTGAGATCATGAGCGACTCGCAGCGCGGCGAGTTCGAGGAAAAACTGGAAGTCGACTTCTCTTTTGAATTACCTAATGTTGGTCGTTTTCGTGTTAACGCTTTTAATCAATCTCGTGGTTGCTCTGCTGTCTTTCGAACTATCCCTGTCGAGATTCCGACGTTAGATCAGTTAGGTGCTCCTGATATCTTTGAAAAGATTGCTAATTTCGAAAAGGGCCTAGTGCTAGTTACAGGCCCTACTGGCTCTGGTAAATCGACCACTCTTGCGGCGATGGTGGATTACGTAAACCGTAACCACAATAAGCATATTCTCACCATCGAAGACCCGATTGAATTTGTTCACACCAACAATAAGTGCCTAGTGAACCAGCGTGAAGTTCACCGTGATACTCATAGCTTTAAAGCGGCGCTGCGCAGTGCGTTACGTGAAGATCCTGACGTGATTCTTGTCGGTGAGCTTCGTGACCAAGAAACCATTAGTTTAGCGCTTACGGCCGCAGAAACTGGTCACTTGGTTTTTGGTACCTTACATACCAGTTCAGCGGCAAAAACGATTGACCGTATCATTGATGTTTTCCCTGGTAGCGATAAAGACATGGTTCGCTCAATGTTGTCTGAATCATTACGCTCGGTAATTGCCCAGAAGTTGCTAAAACGTGTCGGTGGTGGTCGTGTGGCTTGTCATGAAATCATGATGGCGACACCGGCGATCAGAAACTTGATTCGTGAAGATAAAGTCGCTCAGATGTATTCGATCATTCAAACGGGCGCAGCACATGGCATGCAAACCATGGAGCAAAATGCGAAGCAGTTGATGGCTCAAGGCTTGGTTGACTCGGAAGAGGTCGAGAAAAAGATCGAAATTGAAACCTCAATGTTCTAATCAAGGTGCACATAATGGAATTGAATCAAATCCTTGAGGGAATGCTTTCTCAAAAAGCGTCCGATCTTTACATCACGGTTGATGCGCCCGTCTTGTTCCGTGTCGATGGTGAGCTGCGACCGCAAGGCGAGAAGCTGAATTCAGCTCAGGTCGCTCAATTACTTGATGCGATGATGGATCAAGAACGACGTGATGAATATCAGCAAACACGCGAGGCTAACTTTGCGATTGTGCGCGATTTTGGTCGTTTTCGTGTTAGTGCGTTCTTTCAGCGAGAACTACCTGGTGCGGTAATTCGACGCATCGAGACCAACATCCCGACCTTTGAACAATTGAAGCTTCCTGATGTACTACAGGACTTGTCTATCGCTAAGCGTGGACTTGTGCTGGTGGTTGGGGCTACAGGCTCAGGTAAGTCAACCTCAATGGCCGCAATGACAGGCTATCGCAATACCAATCGCTCTGGGCATATCTTGACGGTTGAAGATCCGATTGAATTTGTTCACGAACACAAGAAATGTATCGTGACTCAGCGCGAAGTAGGGCTTGATACTGAGAGCTATGAAGTCGCACTTAAGAACTCGTTACGCCAAGCGCCAGATATGATTCTGATTGGTGAAATTCGTAGCCGTGAAACCATGGAATATGCGATGACCTTTGCTGAGACGGGTCACCTGTGTATGGCAACTTTGCACGCGAATAATGCCAACCAAGCGCTAGAGCGCATTCTCCACTTGGTGCCGAAAGAGCAGAAAGAACAGTTCTTGTTTGATTTATCGATGAACCTGCGTGGTGTGGTTGCTCAGCAGTTAATCAGAGATAAAAATGGCAGTGGGCGTCATGGTGTGTTTGAGATTCTACTCAACAGCCCACGTGTGTCTGATTTGATACGTCGTGGTGAGTTGCATGAGTTAAAAGCAACGATGGCAAAATCGAAAGAAGTCGGTATGCAGACTTTTGACCAAGCTTTGTATGATTTGGTCGTCGCAGGAAAGATTAGCGAAGAAGATGCGTTTCACAGCGCCGATTCGGCTAATGACTTACGCTTAATGCTTAAAACCAGACGAGGTGATGGTGATTACGGTAGTGGAGCTTTATCCGGCGTGAAGATTGATATGGGGTAGATACAAAAATAAGAAAGCCCGAGCTCCTATGGTTAAGAGCTCGGGCTTAAAACTGTTAGCTTAATTGCTATTTAGCGAACCATGACTTCTTCGACTGTCGTCGTAATACATCTTGCCACTGTTGAATCCTGAATTAGTTTTGCCATCATTCATATAGCCAGCGCTACTAGACCCTGTTGAGCTGCACGCTGAAATGGTTAGAGCGGCGAAGATTGCTAGAAAAATTTTCATGTGAACTCCCACTTACCTATTGATGAATAGCATCGTCTTTTCGGCGCGAAATTCGTGTGGGATCACAAATTAGGTTGCTTTTTACTCACTTAATTTTCGTTAAGAATATTGTGCTTCAAACCAGCTTTCGAGAATGACAACTGCGGACTGGTTATCGACATTGCCTTTACTTAATGCTTTGTAGCCACCCATGTCAAAGAGGTCGGCTCTTGCTTCTGCAGTCGATAATCTTTCATCATGCAGCTCAACATCAACACCAAAACGACCTTTTAAGCGGTTAGCAAACTTCTTTGCTCTAGGTGTGATGGTTTCTAGATCACGACCGTGAAGATCGGTAGGTAGCCCGACGACGATAAGATTTGGTTGCCACTCTTTAATCTGTTTTTCGATGTCGTCCCAGTTCGGGATACCGTCTTTAGCTTTAAACGCTTTTAAAGGACTAGCTGTGCCAGTGATTTCTTGTCCAATCGCACTGCCGATACTTTTTGTACCGTAATCAAATGCCATAATTGTTCGTGACATGGGGCTTCCAAATTTATCTGTGTTTGAGTGTTTCTGCTATGAGGCTAGGCGTGACCAGCATCAGACGAAAGCTGCGCGGCGTTGATACCTAACATTTGTACTGCGACTTTCCAGCGATCTGAGATTGGCGTATCGAAGATGACTTTAGGGTCGGCTTCAACGGTTAACCATGAGTTTTCAGTTAGCTCGGTTTCCAGCTGTCCGGGTTCCCAACCTGAATAGCCAAGAGCGACCAAGTAGTGCATCGGCTCATCTTCAGTGCCTAACACCATTAAAATATCTTTTGAGGTCGTTACCGAGATTTGGTCGGTCATACTGATGCTTGATTGATAGCTGCCCTTAGGTTTATGAAGAATAAACCCACGGTCTTCAGCAACCGGCCCACCATTTAATACTGGCTTATCAAGGCTGGCTTGGTTCGGTTTTGGTTGCTCAGATTCAACCTCAACTTGTTTGAGCATACTGCCGACAGTGACATCGATGGGAGCGTTAATTATTAACCCCATCGCACCTTCCTCGTTGTGTTCACAGAGGTAGATTACCGAGTTTTGAAAATACGGATCTTTCATCCCGGGCATAGCGACCAAAAAGTGGTTCGTTAGGTTCATAGAGCCTCCTGCCTGTGTGCCACCAATAAAGGAAAAGAGCGGCGTAAAGCCGCTCATTCTATCCCTAAGCGTATGTGTGAAGCGCTAGGGCTTTCTTTTAGCTTAGGTTATTTTGCGTTAACGCGACGCTCAATTGCATCCATTAACTTGCCCGTTACCGAGATATCGAAAGCGGCTTCGATTTCGCGGATACATGTAGGGCTCGTTACGTTGATTTCAGTTAGCTTATCACCGATAACGTCTAGACCAACGAAGATTAGACCTTTTTCTTTTAGTGCAGGAGCAACGGCTCTTGCGATCGCCCAGTCCGTGTCACTTAGAGGACGCGCTTCACCAGTACCGCCAGCTGCAAGGTTACCTCGAGTTTCGCCTTTAGCTGGAATACGAGCTAGACAGTAAGGCATTGGTTCGCCATCAACTACAAGAATACGCTTGTCACCATTGCTGATGTCGGGAACAAAAGTTTGTGCCATCGCGTAGTTTTGGCCATGGTTAGTCAGTGTCTCGATAATAACTGATACGTTTGGATCGCCTTCTTTCACACGGAAGATCGATGCGCCACCCATACCATCAAGTGGCTTAAGGATCACATCACCATGCTTCTCACGGAATTCTTTAATTTTCTCCGCTTTACGAGTCACGATAGTGGTTGGTGTTAGTTCCGGGAACCACGCTGTGAACAGTTTCTCGTTACAGTCACGTAGGCTTTGTGGTTTGTTTACGATAAGTGCGCCATTTTCTTCAGCACGCTCAAGAATGTAGGTTGCGTAGATGTACTCAGTATCAAACGGAGGATCTTTACGCATCAGAACTGCATCTAAATCAGATAGCGCTATAGTTTGCTCTGACTTGAACTCGTACCAGCCATTTGGATCTTCTTTGAGCTCAACGACTTTAGTGTCTGCAATCGCTACGCCTTGATCTAAGTGTAGATCATTCATTTCCATGTAATGGACTTCGTAACCACGACGCTGAGCTTCAAGCATCATGGCAAAGCTAGAGTCTTTTTTGATGTTAATGGATGAAATTGGATCCATTACGATGCCAAGTTTGATCATTTTTTTCTCCTAGCCTAGATCGCCAAAACGGACTTGTAAGGCAGTAATTGCGGTTAGAGCTGCTGTTTCGGTACGAAGTACACGTGGGCCGAGTAGCGTCTCTTCAAATTTGTATTGTTCTGTCATGCCGATTTCTTCAGCCGACAAACCACCTTCAGGGCCGATCAATAGGCGTACCTTGCTGATAGGTTCTGGAAGGGTATTAATTGAGTATTTTGCGCGAGGGTGCAGGTTCAGCTTTAATGCTTCACTTGGTTCGCTACACCACTCTTCCAATTGCATGATTGGGCGAATCACTGGAACGGTATTACGACCACACTGTTCACATGCTGCGATAGCAATTTTTTGCCACTGGGCGAGCTTTTTCTCGAAGCGCTTAGCATCCAGTTTAACGCCACAGCGTTCTGAAATCAGAGGAGTGATGGTGTTTACACCAAGCTCTACCGACTTTTGGATAGTGAACTCCATTTTGTCACCACGTGAGATAACTTGTCCTAAGTGTAAGTCTAATGGAGATTCACTGCTGCGCTCGATACGTTTAGTCACGTCAACAGTGACATTCTTCTTTGATACCTCAGTGATTGTCGCCGGAAATTCAGCGCCGCTGCCATCAAAAAGAAGAACTTCTTGACCTTCTTTCATACGAAGGACACGACCAACATGACCCGCGGCATCTTCGCCTAAAGCGAGTGAACCTAACTGGTGAATGAGTTCAGGGTGATGGATACGAGGGATTCTCATGCTGGTAAACCTATAAATAGTGTCATTAGGGTATTTTGTATCTGCCTAACATGGATGCTTTTAGTTGAAAAAACAAGGGTAGAACAAGAGTTTCAGGGGCAATTCTGAAACTCTTGAGTGAGACTGCTCTGTAGAATGTTGCTGTGATGCAATAAGTGTTATTTGCAAGCTTGGTAAACAAAAGGGTTGTGATTCCCTTGAATGGCAAAGATACGCTCATCACGAGTACATTCCCATTCATTGACAGGGAACTGTTTATTCCACGCCATCATCAGATTGGTTTGTTGTTTCGATAGCTTAAAGCCGTACTCTTGGCTCATGTACAGATAAGTTCGTGCGATAGAACCTTTCGCTCTGTCTGGCGGCATTACTTTACGTTGCTTGAAGTTGACCTGCATTTCACACTGACCATAACTTACTCCATCCATACTATTCCACTGACTGAAATTGTAGTTGGAGCGATCTCCGTTAACCTCACCAATCGCCGGCGTCAAGTTGTGAAGATCGGCTTCCATGGATTTGAATACTTTATCATTGCGGGTACAGTTTTTACGCCCGCCATCTTGCCAGCATTGACGCTGGTGGCCGAATTGCCAAGCGGGAACCACGTGCTCCCATTCAATTCGACTGGCACGTTTTTGCTGCTTTCGTACTTGATAGCCACAGCCATCGAGGTCTGGAATGCCTTTCTTTTTGTCTTTCCATGTTATGTCACAGCCACAATAAAATGATGTTGGATTATCAAGGTAAATCTTCACCGCTTCTTTTTTGGCTTTGGAAAATGAACTGGGCGGAGCGGCAGAAACGCTTTGGGTTACCAGTAGGCCAAATACTATCGTTAAGTAAAAAGACACCGATAGGCTAAATGCTTTGGGAGTGATTTTTTGCATAGAAAAAGACTGATAAAAGTATGACAAACATCAGTCTAGCACTCAAGGGATGGATTTCTCCATTACATTTCTATCACTAACTCCAATGAGTGCAGTTTTCTAAATTGGGGGAAGGGGAGTGCTATAAAATAGAGTCGACGCGAGTGAGCACACTAGCTGAGTTGCGTGCCTGTGAAGGATAAGGTTTGATTACACTGTTGGCAGCGGTAGCTTGATTGGTTGCGTAACACCTTGTTGTGACGCCTGATGGAAAGTGGATAAACCGTGCAGGCACAGCGATACTCAAAGGTCTTTCCTTGCACAGAGGAAATCTCAAAGCTATGAGTCGTTTTAGCTGGTACGTTGAATACCTTTTCCATTACGTATTTCCATTCATTTCCATGAGGTCTCACTCGCCCAAACACTTGGTGCGTGATCAGGTGTGCGAGCTCATGGGGCACCACCTCATTGATGAAGGCATCTTCGTTCTCAGTGAATAGAACTGGGTTGAGTTTAATCTCATTGAGTTGAAGGTAGGCCTTTCCCGCTGCTTTGCCTCTTAGCTTGTAAGTGATCGTTGGGGAAGGGAATTCACGAGAGAAATGCTGGTTGGCGATAGCTAGACATTCGGCCAGTTTCTTATTTGCTCTGTGCTGCTGCGGGGTGTAAGACAAACTTTGTTAACTCCAAAAAAAGACCTCAGCACTGTAGCTGAGGTCTCATCATAACATTGCTCGTTAGTCTGGCGACTATTTAGACGTGATGTTTTTTCTTGATGATCTCGTGATAAGCATGCCATGTACCGTAGCCAAGCAGAGGCATGGTGACGATCATACCGATGCCGTAGGTGGCAAAGCCGACCAAAATGCCGGCGCAGATGATGCTCGCCCATACGACCATCGCAGGGATATTTGATTTCACCGCATTGAAGCTGGTGAAGATTGCACTCATCACATCAACGCGTCGCTCCATCATTAATGGGATAGAGAAAGCAGAGATACTAAAAATAAGGCTAGCAATCACGAATCCGACGATCGAACCGGTGATCAAGAACGGAGCGAATTCTGTTAACGGAGCACCTTGAACAGAAGGGTAAAGTGCATGTAGTAGTGCAGCTATTCGCATCCAGAATATCATTGCGACCATCAAGATAATCGCAAAGGCCCACTGGTGAGTTGAGTTGCGAGTGATGGCTTTCATTGAATGGAATAGGCTAGCGTTGTGTCCTTTCTCTCTCTCCCAGCTTGCGTCGTATAAGCCTAGAGCTAAAAATGGTCCTATCAGCATGTATACGATTAAGCTTGGCATCACAACGAGATGTGTTCCTTGCCATTGGACAAGTTGTACGATGGCGATTGCCGCAGCCATAAAGCATAAGCCGTAGAATGCACTGATAAGCGGCATTCTTACTAAGTCATGCAGAGCAAGCGACAACCAATGAAAAGGTGCTGAGATACTGATTTGGTTGCAAGGAATGGTTCGAGCGTAATCTTGGTCGCTGACCTTGTGTTTCTTTTCGTTCAGTTCGGATGGGTGCGCAGTACGAGGCATAGATCCCCCTAGTTAAATAACGTCCTAGTTATAAGGCCATAGAGTTCAGAGGTGTCGAGCATGAACTTTATGGTGTTGAGCTAACGTGCTCTTGTCATCCCAGTTATTGTTCTAGCGTGCATCTAACGAGCGTTATCAGACTGAATCTCTGTAAGTTAAATGTGAGCTTGATCGCCTAGGAGTTACCTTAACTATTGTCAGTAGTACTAGAAAACACAAATTATCCGTGGCTTTTTATACTAAGTGGTTAACGGTAAAGGAGGGAGTCGATGTCTGGAGAAGTGAGTGAATTTTCGTTAAGTCTATAAAAATAAAGCCCTTACTAATAAGTAAGGGCTTTAAAGATAATCGTTGCCGCGGCTAAATTATTTTAGGCCAGCGAAGTCCGCAAGGATTGCAGCTTTGTCAGTCGCTTCCCAAGGGAACTCTTCACGGCCGAAGTGGCCGTATGCTGCAGTCTGCTTGTAGATAGGCTGAAGAAGGTTCAGCATCTCTTGAAGACCGTATGGACGTAGGTCGAAGTTTTGACGAACCGCTTCAATGATGATTTCGTGCGCTACTTTCTCAGTACCGAACGTTTCAACCATGATAGATGTTGGATCTGCAACACCGATAGCGTAAGACAGTTGAATCTCACAACGGTCAGCCATGCCAGCAGCAACAATGTTTTTCGCAACGTAACGTGCTGCGTAAGCTGCAGAACGGTCAACTTTTGATGGATCTTTACCAGAGAATGCACCGCCACCGTGACGAGCTGCGCCGCCGTAGGTATCAACAATGATCTTACGACCTGTTAGACCACAGTCACCCATTGGGCCACCGATTACGAAACGGCCTGTTGGGTTGATGAAGAAGTTAGTGTCTTTGTTGATCCACTCTGAAGGTAGTACTGGCTTGATGATCTCTTCCATTACCGCTTCACGTAGGTCAGGTGTTGTTACTGAATCACAGTGCTGAGTAGAAAGAACAACTGCATCGATACCAACGATCTTGCCTTGGTCGTATTGGAAAGTAACTTGAGATTTCGCATCTGGGCGAAGGAAGTCTAGCTTGCCGCTTTTACGTACTTCAGCTTGCTTTTTAACAAGAAGGTGAGAGTAAGTGATTGGAGCTGGCATTAGGATTTCAGTTTCGTTAGTCGCGTAACCAAACATGATGCCTTGGTCGCCTGCGCCTTGCTCTTTAGGGTCTGCTTTATCAACACCTTGGTTGATGTCTGGAGATTGCTTACCAATTGTGTTTAGAACTGCACAAGAATCAGCGTCAAAGCCCATATCAGAATGAACGTAACCAATTTCACGAACTGTCTCACGAGTGATCTCTTCGATATCAACCCATGCAGAAGTTGTTACTTCACCGCCAACCATAACCATGCCTGTTTTTACGTAAGTCTCACAAGCAACACGTGCTTTTGGATCTTGTTCTAAGATGGCATCAAGAACAGCATCAGAGATTTGGTCTGCAATTTTATCTGGATGACCTTCTGAAACAGATTCAGAAGTGAATAGGTGCTTAGCCATGAGAGCTCCACTTTTAGTTTTTGGTGTAAATAGTTCATGGCGTCGCAAGCTAGGGAGCGCCGCCATTAAATACAGTATATTTTGTAGGTGTTTCTACATCTAGACGTCTATTCTAAATTCCAGCGGTCGAATTACAAGCTCTTTTTTATGATATGTCATAACTAAACGTTTGCGTACTGGTCGAGATAAGCCATTGCTAAGTGATGTAAATGTTCGAAAACTGCGAAAAATGACCGCTAAAATGCCAGTAAAACGTTTGCAGTCGCTATAGTCGTTTGAGAGAATACCCGCGCTAATAAAAATGAAAACTTTAGCACTATCTCTTTTTTAAATCGCTTATGTATCCAGGAGCAGACATGCCTTCTCGTAAAGATCTAGCCAATGCAATCCGCGCACTTAGCATGGACGGTGTTCAACAAGCAAATTCAGGCCACCCAGGCGCACCTATGGGTATGGCTGACATCGCTGAAGTTCTTTGGCGTGGCCACTTGAACCACAACCCAGCAAACCCAGAGTGGGCTGACCGCGACCGTTTTATCCTGTCTAACGGCCATGGTTCGATGTTGATTTACTCTCTGCTTCACCTTGCAGGCTACGAGCTTTCAATTGAAGACCTGAAAAACTTCCGTCAACTGCACTCTAAGACTCCAGGTCACCCAGAGTACGGTTACGCTCCTGGTATCGAGACAACGACTGGTCCTCTAGGTCAAGGCATCACTAACGCTGTTGGTATGGCAATGGCAGAGAAAGCACTGGCAGCACAGTTCAACAAAGAAGGCCACAACATCGTAGACCACTACACTTATGCATTCATGGGTGATGGCTGTCTGATGGAAGGTATCTCTCACGAAGCATGTTCGCTAGCAGGTACGCTAGGTCTTGGTAAGCTGGTTGCTTTCTGGGATGACAACGGTATCTCTATCGATGGCGAA
Source organism: Vibrio chagasii (assembly GCF_002954585.1). Taxonomy (GTDB): domain Bacteria; phylum Pseudomonadota; class Gammaproteobacteria; order Enterobacterales; family Vibrionaceae; genus Vibrio; species Vibrio chagasii_A. The sequence continues at coordinate 2,500,732 of NZ_MSCI01000002.1, read as the reverse complement.
GTGGAAGGTTGGTTCTCTGACGATACACCTAAGCGTTTTGAAGCATACGGCTGGCACGTAATTCCAGCAGTAGACGGTCACGATCCTGAAGCAATCAACGCAGCTATCGAAGCGGCTAAAGCTGACCCCCGTCCAACGCTTATCTGTACTAAAACTATCATCGGTTTTGGTTCTCCAAATAAAGCGGGTACACACGACTGCCACGGTGCTCCACTAGGTGCTGATGAAATTACAGCAACTAAAGCGGCGCTTGGTTGGGAACACGGTCCTTTCGAGATCCCTGCAGATATCGCTGCTGAGTGGAATGCGAAAGAAGCGGGCGCAGCAAAAGAAGCGGCATGGAACGCGAAGTTTGACGCATACGCAGCGGCTTACCCTGAGCTAGCAGCAGAATTCAAACGTCGTACTAACGGCGAACTTCCAGCACAGTGGGAAGAGAAAGCCAACCAAATCATTGCTGACCTTCAAGCTAACCCTGCAAACATCGCTTCACGTAAAGCATCTCAAAATGCTCTAGAAGCGTTCGGTCAAATGCTTCCAGAATTCATGGGCGGCTCTGCTGACCTAGCACCTTCTAACCTAACTATGTGGTCTGGTTCTAAGTCTCTAGAAGCAAATGACTTCTCTGGTAACTACATCCACTACGGTGTACGTGAATTCGGTATGACGGCTATTATGAACGGTATCGCTCTGCACGGTGGTTTCGTACCATACGGCGCTACTTTCCTAATGTTCATGGAATACGCTCGTAACGCAATGCGTATGGCTGCACTGATGAAAGTTCAGAATATCCAAGTTTACACGCATGACTCTATCGGTCTTGGCGAAGATGGCCCAACTCACCAACCAGTTGAGCAAATGGCTTCTCTACGTCTAACTCCAAACATGAGCACATGGCGTCCATGTGACCAAGTTGAGTCTGCAGTCGCTTGGAAACTGGCTATCGAACGTAAAGACGGTCCAACGTCTCTAATCTTCTCTCGTCAAAACCTTGCACAGCAAGAGCGTAGCGAAGAGCAAGTAGCTAACATCGCGAAGGGTGGTTACATCCTGAAAGATTGTGAAGGTAAGCCTGAGCTTATCCTTATCGCTACAGGTTCTGAAGTTGAGCTAGCGGTTCACGCTGCTGCTGAACTGACAGCTGAAGGTAAGAAAGTACGTGTAGTATCTATGCCTGCAACTGACGCATTCGACAAGCAAGATGCTGAGTACCGTGAATCTGTACTTCCATCGGACGTAACTGCTCGTATCGCTATCGAAGCTGGCATCGCTGACTTCTGGTACAAGTACGTTGGCTTCGGTGGCAAGATCATCGGTATGACAACGTTCGGTGAATCTGCACCTGCAGGTGAGCTATTCAAGATGTTCGGTTTCACTACTGAAAACGTAGTAAACACAGCAAAAGAGCTTCTTGCTTAATCATCGATTGCTAGCCTTGTGCTAAGAGTGTAATGAAAGAAAAAAAACCGAGCGTTGAGCTCGGTTTTTTTAGTGATATACAAACTTTAGGCTATTCGAATTCATTCCCCCAGTTATCCAACTCTTTAGTACCACATACTTTGCATGTCACGTACCGATCCATGTTGTAGTAGTGGCCGCCATTGATAATTGAGTTAGCAAAAAGCTTAATTCTACCGAGTAAACTTTTGTCGGTATCGTAACTGCTTGTCTGGCGAACAAGAATTTCACTATGTGGTGTTTCTTTATTACATGTCTTGCAAAAATGAGTCGCTGGGTATCCAGACATAACCTTTTCCTTTGGTTGAGAAAATTGGGTTAGAAACAGCCGTAGAACTAGGTAAAACTCATTGTTGTAATAACTACATTGTTCTGGAATGATTCTCAATGCTTATATATTGCTTTTGTCGAGTTAGGTCACTCAACTAATGCCTTTTGGGTAGGATTCAGTTATTATCTGTTGCACGAAATTTTGGTTAGATGTACGGAACTATGCTAAAAGTCGCGATAAACGGATTTGGACGAATAGGGCGTAATGTATTACGTGCTGTTTATGAAAGTGGCAAAAGCCAACAAATCAAAGTAGTAGCTGTCAATGAGCTGGCTCAGCCTGACGCTATGGCTCACCTATTACAGTACGATACCAGTCACGGTCGCTTCGGTAAGAAGATCTCTAACGACCAAGAACACATCTATGTCCATCATGGCCTCGGTGCGGAAGACAAAGGTGACTTCGATACGATTCGTATTTTACACCTTGCTGATATCGAGTTGTTGCCTTGGCGCGACCTAGAAGTGGACATCGTTCTTGATTGTACCGGTGTTTATGGTTGCCGAGCAGACGGCCTTGCACACATTGCGGCTGGCGCTAAAAAGGTGCTGTTTTCACACCCGGGTGCTAACGACTTAGATAACACCATTATCTACGGTGTGAATCACGATACTATCGAAGCCGACCACAGAATTGTTTCTAACGGTTCATGCACCACCAACTGCATCGTTCCTATCATTAAGGTTCTTGATGAAGCCTTTGGCATCGAGTCAGGCACTATCACGACCATTCACTCTTCAATGAATGATCAGCAAGTTATTGATGCTTACCACAGCGATCTTCGCCGCACTCGTGCTGCAAGCCAATCCATTATTCCTGTCGATACCAAATTGCATAAAGGTATTGAAAGAATCTTCCCGAAATTTTCTAACAAGTTCGAAGCAATATCTGTGCGTGTACCGACGGTAAACGTAACAGCGATGGATTTAAGTGTCACAATTAATACAAATGTGAAAGTTAATGACGTAAATCAAACCATTGTTAATGCATCCCAGTGTACATTACACAATATAGTTGACTATACTGAAGCGCCGCTTGTTTCCATCGACTTTAATCACGATCCCCATAGCGCAATTGTTGATGGTTCACAAACTCGAGTGAGCAATGGCCACTTAGTGAAAATGCTAGTGTGGTGTGATAACGAATGGGGCTTTGCGAACCGAATGCTAGATACGGTTCTTGCAATGCAAGCTTCTGAAGGCAAGAAGTAAGACCTAGAAGCAAATGTGCAGATTATTTATTTTTTAGCTTGAAATAAATGACGAGAGTCCACATATTACTAGTAGTTAAAGAACTACCAGTTGAATAATTTATAGGCTTAGCAGGGTTGCTGAGTTTCCAAACTTTATTTTTATTTAAATTTGAGAGGACAAATCATGTCTGTGATCAAGATGACTGACCTGGAACTTGCAGGTAAACGCGTATTTATCCGTGCTGACCTAAACGTACCAGTAAAAGATGGTAAAGTAACTTCAGATGCACGTATCCTAGCATCTCTACCAACTATCAAGCTTTGTCTAGAAGCTGGTGCAAAAGTAATGGTTACTTCTCACCTTGGTCGTCCTACTGAAGGCGAGTACAACGAAGAGTTCTCTCTAGCTCCTGTAGTTAACTACCTAAACGACGCACTAGACTGCGAAGTTAAACTAGCTAAAGACTACCTAAACGGCCTAGAGCTAAACGCTGGTGAACTAGTTGTTCTAGAAAACGTTCGTTTCAACAAAGGCGAAAAGAAGAACGAAGAAGAGCTATCTAAAGCATACGCATCTCTATGTGACATCTTCGTAATGGATGCATTCGGTACGGCTCACCGTGCACAAGCATCTACTCACGGTGTTGGTACTCACGCTCCTGTAGCATGTGCTGGTCCTCTTCTTGCTGCTGAGCTAGAAGCGCTAGGTAAAGCAATGGATAACCCAGAGCGTCCACTAGTTGCTATCGTTGGTGGTTCTAAAGTTTCTACTAAACTGACTGTTCTTGAGTCTCTATCTAAAGTTGCTGACCAACTTGTTGTTGGTGGTGGTATCGCGAACACGTTCATCGCTGCTGAAGGTCACAACGTAGGTAAGTCTCTATACGAAGCAGACCTAGTTGAAACCGCTCAAAAACTAATGAAAGAGTGTGCTATTCCAGTAGCAACTGACGTTGCATGTGCGAAAGCATTCGACGAGAACGCAGAAGCTGAAATCAAGCACGTTTCTGAAGTTGCAGACGACGACATGATCTTCGACCTAGGTCCAGATTCAACTGCTGCTCTAGCTGAAATCATCGGCAACGCAAAAACTATCCTTTGGAACGGCCCTGTAGGCGTATTCGAATTCAAGAACTTCGAAGCGGGTACTGCTGGTATTTCTAAAGCAATCGCTGAGTCTGCAGGTTTCTCTGTAGCAGGTGGTGGTGACACGCTAGCAGCTATCGACAAGTTCGGTATCAAAGCTGACGTTTCTTACATCTCTACTGGCGGCGGCGCTTTCCTTGAGTTCGTTGAAGGTAAAGTACTTCCTGCAGTAGCAATGCTAGAAGAGCGTGCTAAAGCATAATTGATTTAGAAAGGCGAGATGCGAATCTCGCCTTTTAACGTTTGCTGCATATCACACTTTTTTGCTAGAATGGCATAAGTTGTGAGCAAACGATTGCAAGTTTTTAAACTTAAGTTTTTTAATCTTAAAACGATAGAATAAATAGGACTATTTCCATGTCTAAGATCTTCGATTTTGTAAAACCTGGTGTGATTTCTGGCGATGACGTACAGAAAGTATTTGAAGTAGCAAAAGAAAACAAATTTGCTCTTCCTGCTGTAAACGTTGTTGGTACTGACTCTGTAAACGCAGTACTAGAAGCAGCTGCTAAAGTTAAATCTCCAGTAGTTGTTCAGTTCTCTAACGGTGGCGCTGCATTCTTCGCAGGTAAAGGCGTTAAACTTGAAGGTCAAGGTGCACAAATCCTTGGTGCTGTAGCTGGTGCTAAATACGTACACGCTGTAGCTGAAGCTTACGGTGTTCCAGTTATTCTACACACTGACCACGCTGCTAAGAAACTACTTCCATGGATCGACGGTCTACTAGACGCTGGTGAAGAGTTCTTCGCTCAAACTGGTAAGCCTCTATTCTCTTCTCACATGCTAGACCTTTCTGAAGAGTCTCTAGAAGAGAACATCGAAACATGTGCTAAGTACCTAGAGCGCATGGCTAAAATGAACATGACAATCGAGATCGAACTTGGTTGTACTGGTGGTGAAGAAGACGGTGTCGATAACTCTCACATGGACGCTTCTGAGCTATACACTTCTCCAGAAGACGTTGCTTACGCTTACGAGAAACTAAACGCTGTTTCACACCGTTTCACTATCGCAGCATCTTTCGGTAACGTACACGGCGTTTACAAGCCAGGTAACGTTGTACTAACTCCAACTATCCTACGTGACTCTCAAGCATACTGTGCAGAGAAGTTCGGTATCGCACCTAACGCTCTAAACTTCGTATTCCACGGTGGTTCTGGTTCTACTGAAGCAGAAATCCAAGAGTCTATCGGCTACGGTGTTATCAAAATGAACATCGATACTGATACACAGTGGGCTACATGGGACGGTATCCGTGCATACGAAGCGGAAAACCGCGATTACCTACAAGGTCAAATCGGTAACCCAACTGGTGAAGATGCACCAAACAAGAAGTACTACGATCCACGCGTATGGCTACGTGCAGGTCAAGCTTCTATGGTTACTCGTCTTGAGAAAGCATTCGCTGACCTTAACGCTGTAGACGTACTATAATTCTTTGAATTAAGTACTCTCTAAGTTTTAAAAACCCGCTCATTGAGCGGGTTTTTTTATGTCTGATAAAAAGTTGTATTATTTATGTGAAAAACCTAGCGTGTGGTGAATAAATTTCCTAGGATTGAGTTAACGGTATTTGTGCTTATGCGTAAGTTTCCTTTATTCAAAGGCTTACATAAACATGACTTTGCAATCTTTCAAAGATAGGATATCGTGCCGAAAAACAGGGGTAGATACTCTGTTTCGTAAAAAGGACTTAGCAAGTTTTACGTTAACCTTATGATTTATATGAATAAAGTTAGCAAGGCCTATTCGGCTGAAACTTGGTTTAAGGCAGTTTAGCTCATAGCATATTACATAGAGGATGCACATTATGGCTGAGAGTTCTACAGCGATTGAGACCCCGCTTGTGGATGGTCTTTCAAACGCAGAACAGTGGTTAACGGATAACTCAGATTTGTTTATTCAATACGGTGTAAACATTATTTCTGCACTGATTATTCTATTCATTGGTAACCTAATCGTTAAAGCAGTAGCGAACAGTGTGGCTAAGGTTCTTCAGAAGAAGAAGATGGACCGAGCGGTTGTTGAGTTCATCCATGGTTTAGTTCGTTACTTGTTGTTTGTTATCGTTCTGATTGCAGCTCTTGGTCGCCTTGGTGTTCAAACTGCATCTGTTGTTGCGGTAATTGGTGCCGCTGGTTTAGCTGTTGGCCTTGCACTACAAGGCTCACTATCGAACTTTGCAGCAGGTGTACTTATCGTTGCATTCCGTCCATTTAAATCTGGTGATTACGTAGAAATTGGCGGTGTTGCAGGTTCAGTTGACTCGATTCAAATCTTCCAAACGGTTCTAACAACGCCTGATAACAAAATGGTTGTAGTACCAAACGGCAGCGTTATCGGTAGCCCAATCACTAACTACTCTCGTCATGCGACACGTCGTATTGACCTAATGATCGGTGTTTCTTACGGTGCAGATCTACAAAAGACCAAAGAGCTTTTGACTAAGATCTGTGAATCTGACGAGCGTGTATTGAAAGAACCTGGTGTTCAAGTTGGTGTTCACACGCTAGCTGACTCTTCAGTTAACTTTGTGGTTCGCCCATGGGTTAAAACAGAAGAGTACTGGGGAGTGTATTTCGACCTAATGCAAGCGATCAAAGAAGGCTTGGATAAAGAAGGTATCGAAATCCCATTCCCACAAATGGATGTTCACATGAACAAAGTTGAGGGCTAATAAAGCTTCGACAAGTTAATAAAAAGGCGGATAACTTAGGTTATCCGCCTTTTTTCTTGGAGCTATATTTTCAGATTATTTCTACCAATACTGTTCAATAAGTCCATTGGCGAGTACCGCTGCGATAGTAAACATCATGGTCGTAACAGCGATATCAATGCCTTTCTTAACACTTGGTTTAGATAGCGTTGGGCCAAGTTTTGCTGCGCCAAGTGAGAGCGAATAGAACCAAACAAATGATGCCAAGATGGTCCCGATAGCAAACGCGATTCTATCATTGCCTTCAAATTGCCCACCGATGGAACCAAGAATTACAACAGTATCCAAATAGAGGTGTGGGTTTAATACTGTAACTGCCAATGCTCCTAGAATGACGGTTCGTTTACCACGAGCCAATATTTCACCTTTTGATTCCTTGTCTGATGGCGCTTTAAAAGCACTACGCAGCGACAACAAACCATAGACAGTCAGGAAAGCGATACCGCCTAGTGTCACTGAAGTGAGCAGGACTTCATTTTGCGACAAGATAGCGCCACCACCAAAGATGCCTAACGAGATAAATAGGGTGTCGAGCAAGCTACAAATCGTTGCTGTGGTTAAATGGTGATTGCGTTTTATCCCTTGATTTAGGACGTACGCATTCTGAGCGCCAATAGGGATAATCATGCTTGCCCCTAGACCAAAACCTTGTAATAAAACCCAAAAACTCATTTTAACCTCCCATTTAATTAACGACACATACTGGTGATAAGGGGAAGATACTCCGCTCCTTGTGATAAGTATAATTAATGATTTTAATCTATTATTAGAGTTGCTAATGTAGGATGAGGTTTGATTAAAAAGGGAGCAAAGTGATGCGTGGTTTGGATTATAAATGGATAGAAGCGCTGGATGCTGTGGTGAAACAACGTAGTTTCGAAAGGGCTGCTGAGCAGTTATATATCTCCCAATCAGCAGTATCGCAGCGCATTAAACAGCTAGAAAAGTGGCTCGCTCAACCAGCATTGGTAAGGGAAAATCCACCTAGGCCAACCCCAGCAGGTAAAAAGTTACTAGGCTTATATCGCCGAGTCCGTTTGCTGGAGCATGAACTGGTTCCCGAGCTGATGAATGAAGATGGTAATCAACCTCTATCAATATCCATTGCTACCAACGCAGATAGTTTAGCGACTTGGCTACTGCCAGCTTTGTCGGATGTGATGAAGTCGCGCCAAGTGGAATTGAACTTCGCTATTCATGGTGAGTCGAGAACCATAGAGAAGATTAAGAGTGGTGAAGTTGCAGGTGCAATTAGTTTGGAGTCTCAAGCGATTCCTGGTTGCAGTGCCGACTACCTTGGTCGCATGGATTATGTGTGTGTGGCGAGTCCAGACTTTCATCAGCGTTACTTCTCGGAAGGGGTCAACTACACCACATTGAGAAAAGCTCCAGCTGTGTCTTATGATCAATACGATGACCTACATAAGAAGTTTCTGCATGATCATTTTAATGTGCCCAGAGATAGCGTGATCAACCATACAGTTGGCAGCTCAGAAGCGTTTGTGCGTTTGGCATTGTCGGGTGTTGCCTACTGTTTGATTCCAAGGTTACAGATTATTGAGGAGCTAGAATCGGGTTCATTGATTGATATTACGCCCGGTTTTTTATTGTCCTATCGGATTTACTGGCACCATTGGCAGCTTGAAAGTGGGGTACTTAAAGAGATCTCGCAAGCGATTTTGAGTTTTGCTCATGAACACTTACCACAGTAAGCTGGTTGTTTTTTCAGCGTCAAAGTTCTGTTAGAAGTGCGGTGTCTAGATTGGATAAACGGCAAATTACTCTATGATGAAAAGACATTTGTATAGCATAGGTCTCCCCCCATGAAGTTTGTACCAAAGATGTTAGCAACCTCTCTTACTCTTACAGCAGCCCTAAGTGCTGTAAGTTTTTCGGCATTGGCTAATTCGCCATCTTTTCCACACATTTCGACGACCGGTTACGGTGAAGTGGTGGCGACGCCAGATATGGCGACATTTTCTGTCAGAGTTGTTGAGTCAACGATGACCGCAGAGCAAGCAAAGCTTACCGTTGATAAAGTGGTGACGAGTTTCCTTAATAAGCTGCATAAAGCTGGGGTTGATGAGGCAAGTGTTCATAGCTCTAACCTGTACCTAGCGCCTCAATATCACTACCCGAAAGACGGCAAGCCGGAGTTAGTCGGTTACCGAGCTTCACGTAATGTGACGGTTGAAGTTAAGGATTTATCGAACCTTAATGAGTATATGGATATTGCCATTGCTCAAGGGATTAACCAGATCGATAACATCCAATTGCAAGTGCGTGACCAAGCGAAATATCAAGAGCAAGCGCGTTTAGAAGCAATCAAAGACGCAAGAGCAAAAGCTAAATCATTAGCGACTGGTTTTGAGCGTGAGCTTGGAGACGTGTGGCGTGTTGATTACAACGCACAGTCTTCCCAGCCAGTATTAATGCGTTCTATGGCGATGGATGCGAGAACGGAGTCTAACTCTTATGAAGACTCAACGATCACCATTCGTGATCGTGTGAATGTGATCTATCAGCTTGAAGAGTAATTAGATCATCATGATCTAATTGCCTACCATAGGTCAAATACTAAAAAGGCTCTTACAATGAGAGCCTTTTTGTTTTTCTAATACCGAATTCGATGATTAGTGAAGTAGACGAGCACGGATAGTGCCTTCGATCTCTTTCAGTTTGAGCAGTGCTTCTTCAGAGCGGTCTGCCTCAACATCAATTACTACGTAACCCATATCAGCGGCAGTCTGTAGGTACTGACCTGCGATGTTGATGCCTTCTTCAGCGAAGATGGTGTTGATCTGAGTCAGGATACCTGGACGGTTCTGGTGAATGTGCAATAGGCGAGATGTGCCAGTATGCAATGGTAGCGATACCTCTGGGAAGTTAACACTTGATAGCGTTGAACCGTTATCAGAGTATTTCGCAAGTTTACCTGCCACTTCTACACCGATGTTCTCTTGAGCTTCTTGAGTAGAACCACCAACGTGTGGCGTTAGAATCACGTTATCGAACTGCATTAATGGTGACTCAAATGGGTCAGCATTGGTTTTTGGTTCGGTTGGGAATACGTCAATCGCCGCACCACCTAAGTGACCAGAATCAAGCGCACCGCACAGTGCAGGGATATCTACCACAGTGCCACGCGCAGCGTTGATAAAGATTGCGCCCGGCTTCATACGGTCGAACTCTTCTTTACCCATCATGTTCTTGGTTTCATTGGTTTCTGGAACATGCAGTGAGATCACGTCACACTTGTTCAACAGTTCCGTCATGGTATGAACTTGCGTTGCGTTACCTAGTGAAAGCTTGTTTTCAATATCGTAGAAGTAAACACGCATACCTAGGTTTTCCGCAATAATACCCAGCTGAGTACCAATGTGACCGTAACCGATAATACCTAAACGCTTACCACGGGCTTCGTAAGAGTTGTCTGCACTCTTTTTCCAGATGCCACGGTGCGCAAGAGCGTTCTTTTCTGGGATGCCACGTAGCAGCAATAGAACCTGACCAAGAACCAGTTCAGCAACGCTTCGAGTGTTCGAGAATGGTGCGTTGAAAACAGGTACACCACGCTTTGCAGCTGCTTCAAGGTTTACTTGGTTAGTACCGATACAGAAACAACCGATAGCAACCAATTTTTCAGCAGCATCAATCACTTCTTGGGAAAGGTTTGTGCGAGAACGAATACCGATGAAGTGAGCATCTTTAACTGCTTCAAGTAGTTCATCTTCAGGTAGTGAGCCTTTGTGGTACTCAATATTTGTGTAACCAGCGGCTTGAAGTACTTCTACTGAAGAAGGGTGGAGACCTTCTAGAAGTAGAATTTTTATTTTTTCTTTTTCCAGTGAAACTTTGGCCATTGTTCTCGTCCTTAAAATGGAAAGGTTGGGCAAATGCGGCGCACGTGCTACAAAATGGCTGAAAGGGGAACAAATTCACCACTTTGTTAGGAGACAAACGTTTTCCCTGTGCGTCTTCTGAACAATAAAGTAACAAAAAAAAAATGTTTTGGGTAAGAAAATTACGGAATAAGACATAATTTGCAGGTACAAAGCAAAAAAACGGCGCCCTTGGGCACCGTATGTAATGAAGTAACAGAAAAACTCAATCTTCTATTATTTATTCTTCGATTTTTGCACCTTCAGGTGTACCTGTGATAACCACATCTGCACCACGGTGTGCGAATAGGCCAACTGTTACCACACCAGCGATACCATTAATGATATCTTCTAGTTGTTTCGGGTTCTCAATCGCCATGCCGTAAACATCTAGGATCACGTTGCCGTTATCCGTTGTACAACCTTCACGGTAAACCGGGTCACCACCAAGCTTAACTAGCTCACGCGCAACGTATGAACGTGCCATTGGGATAACTTCTACCGGTAAAGGGAATTTACCGAGTACATCAACAGCTTTCGTGCCATCAACAATACATACAAATTTATCAGAGATAGCCGCTACGATTTTTTCACGAGTTAGAGCTGCACCGCCGCCCTTGATCATGTCGCGAGTTGGGTTGATCTCATCTGCGCCATCAACATAGATGTCTAGCTTAGCAACATCATTACACTCATACACTTTGATCTCTAGCTCTTCTAGGCGTTGCGTTGAAGCAACAGAGCTTGAAACTGCACCTTTGATTTTGTCTTTCATTGTGCCCAGTGCGTCGATGAAGTGATTTACTGTAGAGCCAGTACCAACACCTACAATGCTGCCTTCTTCAACATATTTAAGTGCTGCCCAACCAGCTGCTTTTTTCATTTCATCTTGAGTCATGCCATTCTCCTGAATAAGATCTTGCGCTTTGAATTAGTCTTTCGCGTATTAAGTTAACGTTTGAGTATCGAGGTTAACGTTTGCGGCGCGATTATAGCGCTTTAACGGTTGTTTTCCCATTGCCAAGTTTTACTTGGAGTCACGACTTTAGGTAACGGAACATCCCACTCTTCAATTGGTAGGGTATCGACATGTTGGCAATCGTGAGCCAAACCAATTGGTGTAGCCCCTTGTCCTGTCTTGAACCATTTCGCCAGAGTACGATCGTAATAGCCACCACCCATGCCTAACCGGTGACCATGCGAGTCAAAACCAACCAGCGGGGTAAGAATCAGGTCGAGTTGATGACAAGGTTTCACCAACGTTTGACTGAGTTGTGGTTCAACGATGCCGTATTTGTTTAATACTGTTGGAGTTGTCGGAGAGTAGTGCAAAAACAAAAGATGCCCGTCAGAGAAGGGGTGCAATAAAGGTAAATAGGTCTGCTTACCTTGCGCCCATAACCACTCGATTAAAGGTTGGGTATCAAGTTCACCGTCGATAGAGATATAAAGTGCGATATGTTGGGCAGACTGAATATCATCAAGTTGAGCGCACTGCTTAACTAGGTCGATGCCGGATTGAGTTTGTTGTTCGCTAGATAGGGAGTTGCGTTTGATGCGGATCTGTTTGCGAAACTCGCTGCGTGTGAGCGTCTTCATAAGAAGGGATACCCCAAAGTGCCGTTGAGAATAGATGGCCCTTGAACCAGCGAGTTCAAGGCGGATCAGCAATGATTACCGTAGGCTTCTCGGTCGGGCCGAGCATGCTCAATAGCACTCAAGTACTAACCCTTAGGGATTGCTTATCGGCTCGGGGACGTGAATCCTCTGACAAACACTCCAGGGTAAATTTTGTGTACGCTATTGCTGTCCGTGCTTAACCTTACTGAGAACATCTGAAAGCGATGTTGTGAGCTGTTCCATTCGCTCGGTCAGTGCGTTTTGTTCGTCATTTGCTTCAAACTTCTTGGTTTGTAATTCATAGCAAATGTTCAGAGCTGCGATAGTTAGCAGCTTCACTTCATTGGTTACCTTAGTACGTTCAGCCATCTCTTTCAATCGATTATCAAGATCGGCCGCCGCTGCAATCAATGACTCCTCTTGCCCTGCTGGACAATTTACTCGAGTCAGTTTTCCTAATATTTCAACGTCTACCGCTTGATTACTCATGATGGATGAACTCTTTAACGCGCTATTTTAAGGCTGTTGCTCTTCGTTATTTTCTTGAAACCAAAAGTGCAAGTACCGATGAGGAAGCAATCTCCTCTGAGGGAGAAACTATAGGTAAACCGCTATTAAGATTCAAGCTTTTCAGAGTGACTGTTTGTAAATGAGAGCTTGAGCACACAGTAATTCAGCAAATTGAACAATTGGTAGTCAGTCATCCTTCAATTGCTAGGGATCGATGCTTACCAGAATTGGGGTGAAGTGGTACGATTATACTACCGATATAAAGAATAACTGAGCGAGCTATCTGATGAGCGAAACTACTTTACCTGACTACCTAACGGTTGCGACTGAACTTCAATCGGCAAGTCTAGCCGTAACACCTGCTGAGATGCATGGCTTATTAACGGGTATGTTAAGCGGAGGCTTAAGCCTAGCAGATAAGAGCTGGCAACCACTGATCTTTGATTACACCAACGAAGGTATGGGTTGGCCGGATCGCGCATTAACGTTAGCGGAAGCGACATTGAAAGTAACCACTAGTGAGATTACGGGTTCAGGCATGGAATTGTCTATGCTACTGCCTGATGAAGACGCAAGTGCGAGCCTGTTTGATTTAGCTGACGGTGTGTCTGATTGGATCAACCACTTTATCTCTGGTTTAGGGCTAGTCGGCGCTCAGTTAAATAAGGCGTCGGAAGGCACTAAAGAAGCGTTGGCTGATCTTGAAGAGATGGCAAAGCTAGGCATTGATGAAGATGATGATCTGGAAGAGCAGGCGCAACTTCTAGAGCACGTTATTGAGCACGTAAAAGCGTGTGCATTAACCATTCATGCTGAGTTTGGTGCTCGCCCATCTGAAGATGTAGCTCCAACCATTCACTAATCGTTTGCCAGTTTGAGGTTATGATGGCTCAGTATGATGTTGTAATTGCTGGTGGTGCGATGGCAGGGGCGACTTTGACGCTTGCCTTGAATCACCTAAGCCAAGGCTCACTATCGATTGCGGTAGTGGAACCTTATCAGGTTGATCATCAAGCTCACCCTGGGTTTGATTCTCGTTCTATTGCTTTGTCTTATGGCACAGTGCAGATCCTTGATTCATTGCAGTTGTGGCAATCGATCGCTCCAGTTGCAACCCCGATTAAAGATATTCATGTCTCGGATCGTGGGCATGCAGGAATGACTGATATCTACAGCGAAGAGCTTGCGATTGATGCGCTTGGTTATGTGGTCGAGTTGGCGGATGTCGGTCGAATCTATCAGCAAAAACTGGAGTCAGAAGAAGCAATTACGATGCTGTGCCCTGACTCAGTAGCGAAAATTGAGCGCAGTGATTTACTGACGACCATTGACCTTAACAGCGGGCAAACCATTACTACTAAGTTGTTGGTTGCTGCTGACGGAGCGATCTCTACCTGCTGCCAACAACTGAATATTTCGTTGAGCGAGCATGACTTTGAGCAAGTGGCTGTCATTGCCAACATTGTGGCGAGCGAGCCGCACCAAGGTCGCGCCTTTGAGCGTTTTACCCATCATGGGCCAGTTGCTTTATTACCAATGACGGACAACCGTCTATCGTTAGTGTGGTGCTTACCGCCAGAGCAAGCCGACAAAGTCATGGCTTTAAACGACAACCAGTTTCTTGAACAGCTGCAGAATGATTTTGGTTGGCGACTAGGACGTTTAGAGAAGGTGGGTAAGCGTGCGAGCTATCCTCTGATTCTTCGTCATCGTCAGCAAAATATTTCTCATCGATTTGCGATTGTCGGCAATGCCGCTCAAACACTTCACCCGATCGCGGGTCAGGGCTTTAACCTTGGTATTCGTGATGTGGCTTCTTTAGCCGAAGAGTTGTGTACTCAGTTGGATGATGTTGGTCGATACACTGGTCTTGTTAACTTTAGAAAACGTAGAGAACAGGACAGAGGGGCGACGATTACACTGACATCGAGCCTTGTACATCTATTCTCAAATGACTTTTTAACCGCTCGTATCGGGCGCAACCTTGGGTTAGCTGTTATGGATAACCTTCCACCACTTAAAGGTCCACTTTTGCGTCATACGCTTGGCCTAGTAGAAAGATAAGGTAGATAAATAATGATGCAAAGTGTTGATATCGCAATTGTTGGTGGAGGCATGGTTGGCTTAGCCCTTGCCGCGGCTTTGAAAGACAGTGATATGAGAGTAGCTGTAATTGAAGGCAAGGCACCAAGCGAAGGGCTTAATGAACTGCCTGACGTACGTGTTTCTGCATTGAGCCGTTCTAGTGAAGTGATTTTGCGTAATCTAGGTGCGTGGCAGGGAATTGAGCAAAGACGTGCTGCCCCTTATCAAGCGATGGAAGTGTGGGAACAAGATAGCTTCGCTCGTATTGAATTTGACTCAACGCGTTTAGCGCAGCCTAATTTAGGTCATATTGTTGAGAACCGTGTGATTCAATTGGCGTTGCTTGAACAGGTTAAAAAGCAAGAAAACGTCAGTCTATACATGCCAGCGACGTGCAAAACAATGGCTATTGGTGAAAGCGAAGCATGGCTGACTTTAGATAATGGTCAAGCACTGACGGCTAAGCTTGTCGTTGGCGCAGATGGTGCTAATTCTTGGGTTCGCAAGCAGCAAGATATCCCTCTAACACATTGGGACTACGGACATAGTGCAATTGTTGCGAACGTTAAAACTGCAGAAACGCACCATAGTGTGGCTCGTCAAATATTTACACCACAGGGCCCGTTGGCATTCTTACCAATGCAGCCAAGTAATATGAGCTCTATCGTTTGGTCTACTGAGCCGAATCGTGCCGAGAAGCTCGTATCTATGTCGGATGCGGAGTTTAATAAACAGCTAACAGCTGAGTTCGACTCTAAACTAGGCTTGTGTGAAGTGGTTGGCGAGCGTTTTGCGTTCCCACTGCGCATGCGATACGCGAGAGACTTCGCCGTAGAGCGCGTGGCTTTGGTGGGTGATGCTGCGCATACCATTCACCCGCTTGCAGGGCAGGGCGTTAACCTTGGTTTGCTAGATGCTGCCAGCCTAGCGCAAGAGCTATTAAAGCTCTGGGCTGCGGGCGAGGACATCGGTACCAAACGTAACTTACGTGGTTATGAGCGCTGGAGAAAAGCAGAAGCCGCGAAGATGATTGCATCGATGCAGGGCTTTAAAGACCTATTTGAAGGCGATAATCCGGCGAAGAAGCTGATTCGTGGTATCGGTATGAAGCTCGCAGGTCAACTTCCTGGTGCGAAAGATGAAATCATGAAGCGAGCTTTAGGTCTTGCGGGTAACCTTCCTGACTTAGCGAAGGCCCCTGTGATTCATCGATAATGACTTTGTTTCCAATGTTTCGCACCAAAGTTTCGTTCGAATTATTGGTACGAAAAAAGGGTTGGCGTTAGCCAACCCTTTTTGTTTTGAATTCTCTAGATAATTTGATTATGCGTAAGCACAGCGCAGCTTCATAATTTCACTATTTATTTCTTTCACTGTTTCAAAGTGGCGTTTCTCTGCTCGGTCTGGCAGCACTAGCTTGCCGTTATCGAACTCAAATTTCCCTACGCCGTAAATGTAGATTCGTCCTTTGAAAAGTCGACTTACATGTTTAGCAATCATACTCGGTGTATAGCGCTTAAACAGTCTCATTTTTAATTATCCTTATATTTACCTAGCCTGCACATTATAGAAAAACTCCGAGATAATAATTGTGATAAGCCTGGAGTAATATGCAGTAGCGTTGACGTTAATTAGATATTTGTGCTGTTCTAAGCACTTTCTACAGTAAATATCTATTTTTACGTGAGCTCCTCCCCAAAATAATACTGAGTAGTGAACTGCCGTGAACTTTCCTGTTCGGTATTAAGCAGCTTAAATGTGACAAGTATAAGAATAGGCGGGATTTTTTTGTTTGTGTAATCAAATTGTAAAATTAAGACAAAAAAAAGCCCGTCTAAAACGGGCGAATAGTCACAGATGCATTACACAAAAGTGGATACTGATGTTACTCAGTGGATTCACTTGAACTGATTTGCCTAGGTGCTAGTCAGTAAATTCACAATAACGCAGATTCTTACCTGTGACTACTTATGCTTTAATTTTGATTAAATATTTAACTTTAATCTAGTTATCTTATGACGAGCTTCACACTAAATATGTATCTGGTGAAAACTAGGGAAAGAGTTTGCGATCAATCACTGTATTGATCCGATCATCGACTGATCTCAGCGATGATCGGTGCACATAGCGTCATGAGATCATTGGGATCCAGAGCGATACCTGCCATTCGATCCCCAGAGCTGATGGTCACTGTTGAATTGTTCTGGATCGAAGGATCAAAGATGATCGGCATGTACCTCTTTAATGCAAGCGGGCCAACACAACCAGCCTTAAAGCCAGTAATAGACTCTACATCGCTTAACGAGACACAGGTCATGCGGCGGCAATTTAGAATTGAGCGCACTTTCTTCGGATCGACTGAGCGATCACCAGCGGTGCACGCTAGCGCGTATTGATTGTCCATGTCTTTGAGCAGAATACATTTCACCATTTGAGATGGGTCGATGCCTCGTTCTTGCGCGGTTTCTTCGATGCTGGTGGTTGGCCTACTTTGTAACAGCAGGCGATAGTTCACCTGCTGTTGATCGAGCCATAGTGTAATCACTGTTTCCACGTAATTACTCGTCGTCAAGGCTGTAAGGCAGTGGCTGGATACTCCAGATTTGATCAGGTTGTGCTGTCAAACGCAGCTGAACATCGTCATCCAGGTTGTTCGGTAGCACCATTAGGCCAATCGCTTGGTTGTCAGCAAATTGATATACGTTGATCAGTTGACCCGCTCCACGCCAGTTTTCACCAACGCTGCGCTCTAGCTCAATAGGGCTTTCTAGTGTTAGCACTTCCGCTGTTGGGCCTGAAACAATGCGCATTCCACGTTTGTTCATGCCACGGTATTTAGCGCGAGCCACTGTTTCTTGACCTGTGTAACAACCCTTGGTAAAGCTGATGCCACCAATCGCTTGTAGGTTAAGTGCCTGAGGGATGTGCTCATTTTGCTCTGCTTTGGTTAGATTAGGCTGAGCATCGATAATTTCATGATACTGCCATAGCGCCTCTGAGACTTTCTCCGCAGAGCTGTTAGTAACCAACGCTTCTGCAGCTTGTTCTGTCACAAGCAGAGCCCAGCGGTTGCCAGCAACTTGAACGGCTGTACCGCCTGAAATCGCACGAACTTTACCTTGGCTCTCTGAGATTGAGTCGATGTACTGATCCGCAGCTGCGCCCATCACACCGATAACCACATCGCTGCTTTGCTCAATATCGACCTTAGAGAAGACTGCGTATTTTTTGATTTCTACGAGCTCAACTTCAATCGCAGACTTAGGCTGCATAAGCGCGTAACCACCGTTGTGGTGGAACAGGCGGAAGATACTCCATACCTTTCCTTTTGCATCACAGTGGGCGCCTAATGTGGATTCATCATTAGGAAGAGTCACGACGTCGCACGTTACCTGACCTTGTAGGTACGATTTTTTGTCATCGCCTACCATGGTAATTGCGCTCCAGTCTGACACATGTGTCATCATCAGTTCTGGAAGCGAATCATTTTGCGTATGAGCTTGCGGCTGAAAGGTGTTTTTCCAATCCATTTTATCTTTCCTAAGAATTTTATTTGGCTCTATGTTAATCCTGTTCTGTTTCTTTGTCAGCCTAGGTTTTTTTGTGAGCGGAGATAGGGACTGTGACCCACATAGTAGTTGCAGAGCGTATGACTTGTTACACTCCAAGAAAGAAAAATTATAGGTGAGGATAGCCAATGTACACTGCAGAGCAGAAAGCACGAATTAAATGGGGTTGCCGTCGCGGCATGTTAGAACTTGATGTAGTCATCATGCCATTTTTCGAAGAGTGTTTTGATTCATTGCAAGAGCAGGAACAGCGCGAGTTTGTTTCTTTACTAGAGTGTGATGATCCAGACCTGTTTACTTGGGTGATGGGCCACGGCCGTAGTGAAAACCTGGGTCACGCATCAATGGTTGATAAAATTGTCGCACACAACCTCAGCAAGGTTCGTTAAGCTCCAGCTTAACCCTTCGTATTTCGCATTATTAACAAAAGGCACTGTTTTCGGGTGCCTTTTGTTTTTTATCGTTGTCTCTTCTATTCCACTGGCAGTCAGCCTTTATTGTCTGTACTTAACCTTCAATCTGTTACGTGCCAATCACATGCTTATCACCAGCGCTCAAGGATGTCTTGATTATAAGGATGATGGTGTAGTGCGTTTGAATGGCAGCACATACAGCTTAAAGTCGGTCGATCAGGTTTGGGCGCAATTCTTCATAAAATTACAATTTGAATGTGGTCACTCGGTACTGCTATGGCGAGACAGTTGCCAAGAGCAAGAATATCGGCACTTTTTGGCGAACTTACAACGAATGCATTCGCTAAGCTAAAGTAATCGACAAGTCATGAGCTAAAATAAAAGGGAGCACTAGGCTCCCTTTCGTTTGATTACTTTTCGTGACTGACGAATGCGCCAAGTTACGATTGACGTTTCTCTGGTGTCAGAATCGTTGGGCCACTGTCTTCAGCCAGCTCTGGGTAATCCAATGTGTAGTGCAGGCCGCGGCTCTCTTTGCGTTGCATTGCACAGCGAACCATTAGCTCAGCGACTTGAAGTAGGTTACGCAGCTCCAAAAGGTTGTTCGACACCTTAAAGTTGCTGTAATACTCGTGAGTCTCTTGCTGCAACATCTGAATACGACGCATTGCGCGCTCAAGACGCTTGTCTGTACGTACGATACCCATGTAATCCCACATGAATAGACGAAGTTCATGCCAGTTATGCTGGATAATAACTTCTTCATCACTGTTGGTGACTTGGCTTTCATCCCATGCTGGAAGTTCAGCACACAGTTGAGATTGTTCAATGTTCTCTACGATGTGTTTTGCTGCCGACCACGCGTAAACCACACACTCTAGTAGTGAGTTTGATGCCATACGGTTCGCACCGTGCAGGCCGGTATAGCTCACTTCACCAATCGCGTAGAGGTTTTGCAGATCCGTTTGACCATCTTTATTGACCATCACACCACCACAGGTGTAGTGCGCAGCCGGTACAATTGGGATTGGCTCTTTGGTCATATCTATACCCAAGTCCATCAAACGAGTATGGATCATTGGGAAATGCGCAGTGATGAACTCTTCAGGCTTATGGCTGATGTCGACGTACATGCAGTCAGCACCTAGTCGTTTCATTTCGAAGTCGATTGCGCGAGCAACTACATCACGAGGCGCCAATTCACCACGCTCATCAAAGTCTTTCATGAAGCGTGTACCATCCGGACGACGCAGGTAAGCGCCTTCGCCACGAAGTGCTTCCGTTAGTAGGAAGTTGCGTGCCTCTGGATGGAACAAGCAAGTCGGGTGGAATTGGTTGAACTCTAGGTTTGCTACACGACAACCCGCACGCCAAGCGATAGCAATGCCATCACCAGAAGAGACATCTGGGTTAGAGGTGTATTGGTACACTTTTGATGCGCCGCCAGTAGCGAGAACAACAAACTTAGCGCGTACGGTTTCTACGTGTTCTTGGTTACGGTTCCAGATGTAGGCACCGATAACCTTGTCTTTCGAGCCACCAATCTTATCTTCAGTGATCAAGTCCAGCGCGTTATGGCGCTCGAAGATCTCGATGTTCGGGTGATTCTTGACGTTATCTTGCAATGAAGTTTGCATCGCCATGCCAGTTGCATCGGCAGCGTGCAGGATTCTGCGGTGGCTGTGGCCACCTTCACGAGTTAGGTGATACTTAGGTTGACCATCGGTGCTGTTCTCATCTTTATCAAATGGAACGCCGCCATCAATCAGCCATTGCACACACTCTTTCGCATTCTCAGCAATGAATTGAACTGTATCTTCTTCACATAACCCAGCCCCAGCAATTTGAGTATCTTCAACGTGAGACTCAATACTGTCAGACTCATCGAACACCGCAGCGATACCGCCTTGTGCGTAATACGTCGATCCTTCGCTGCGTGGTCCTTTGCTTAATACAATTACTTTTGCATGTTCTGCTACGCGTAAGGCTAATGACAAGCCTGCCGCACCACTTCCTACCACTAATACATCACATTGATGTTCACGGTTTGCGTTCATAAAACTTATTAAATCCCGGGCTATAGTCGAGTTGTCTACTCTCAATTGACTCTGTCTTGTTTTAGGAGTTGCGGTAAGACTGTTATAATCTCCTCAGAGTCGTCCTAAAACGCCATGCAAAATCAAGATATAGACAGCTATCTAGAAATATTTAATTGCTCAATACCATTGCTTTTGCTCTAGTTTCCCCAAATTGATAGGGATAGCTATTTTTATTACATCACATTGTGAAACAATAATGGCAAATAATTTTAAGAAAGTTGGAACTTTCGGTATTTGGCTTAGTCACAATAGTGCTCTTGTAGACGGTGGTGTCAATACTACATTTCGCATAATTAGTACCCATATCTGTGAAGGTGAGGGTTATAACAATAGGAGTACCCGCTCGAATGAACGAGCAGCTAACCGATCAAGTGTTGATTGAGCGAGTTCAGAGTGGAGATAAGCAAGCATTTAACTTACTAGTGGTTAAGTATCAAAACAAAGTTTGTAACCTTATCTCTCGATACGTGAATAATTCCGGTGATGTACCTGATGTAGCACAAGAAGCTTTTATTAAAGCTTACCGCGCGATACCTAATTTTCGTGGCGAGAGTGCCTTCTATACATGGTTGTACCGAATTGCCGTGAACACCGCAAAGAATCATATCGTTGCCCAGGGACGTAGACCGCCCGCAACGGATGTAGATGCAGAAGATGCTGAATATTACGAAACAGGCAGCGCGTTAAAAGAAATATCGAACCCTGAGAACTTAACGCTGTCAAAAGAATTGAAACAAGTCGTTTTTGGAGCGATTGAAGCGCTGCCAGAAGACTTAAAAACTGCAATGACGCTGCGTGAGCTTGAAGGTTTGAGCTACGAAGAGATTGCAGAAGTAATGGATTGCCCTGTAGGAACCGTACGTTCGCGTATCTTCCGAGCTCGTGAAGCGGTGGAAAAGAAAATTAAACCTCTTTTGCAGCGCTAGAACTTGTAATAATTATGGTGAAAATAATGGCTGATAAAGAAAAGCTTTCGGCACTCATGGATGGTGAAACGATCGATAAAGCTCTCATTGTAGATCTAGAATCTGATCAAGAAAGCATGAATACCTGGCAGAGTTACCACTTAATTGGTGACGTTATGCGTGGGGATGCGCCAGAAACTAAAAATTGGAACATTGCGGATAGTGTGGCAGCAGCGCTTGAAGATGAGCCTGCACACAGTGCGATGCCAAACCAGCACCAAGTGAATGTTGAACCTACTGTTGCTCCAATTGAAGAGCAACCAAAACCTCAGCAAGCGAAGCGTCAGCTTCCAGCGTGGTTACAACAGTTTGGACAAGTTGCTGTAGCAGCGTGTGTTTCTTTAGCGGTTGTATTAGGTGTTCAACAATATGGTGGCAGCGATCCAGCGGCACCAGAACAGTTACCTGTACTTCAGACGATTCCATTTGCGGGATCCGCTGAGCCAGTAAGCTTAACCCGCGAGTCAGTAGAGAGACCCGCGTCTGAAGCAAATTTGCAAGAGCAGCGTAAACGCGTTCATGCAATGCTAGAAGATTATGAGCTACAACTAAGATTAAACAGTGATGCGTCGCCTATGGAAGATGCACATCTAGAATCGGACATTGAATGAAGAAAATCCTGGTCAGTGCACTGACACTGTTCAGCTTGATGTCTCCAACAGCCTTTGCAGAGGAAACAACTGCAAAGGCCTTGTTGCATCAAATGAACGAGGCCAGTCAGCATCTAAATTACGAACTCTCTTACATACTGATCAAGAAGAGCAGTATTGAACCTCTTGTTTATCGCCATGCGGTTAACGACGACCAACAACTCGCACACCTTGTTTACCTGAGTGGCCCTGTTCGTGAAGTGATTCGTCGCGGTAATGAAGTGAGCTACATCGAACCGGGTACAGAGCCGTTTACGATCCAGTCAGGCAGCATGGTTGCTCCTGTTATTCCGATGATAAATCGAGATATCGAATCCCTGAATCAGTACTACGACTTTGTAAAAGTTGGGCGTTCTCGTGAAGCGGGCAGCACGACTCAAGTGCTACGCGTAGTGCCAAAAGATGGCCTTCGTTACTCATACGTGGTTTGGGTAGACGAGAAAACCAGTCTTCCTCTACGTGCCGACCTATTAGATCGTGATGGCGAAATACTGGAACAGTATCGAACAATCTCTTATGTCGTGAACGATAAAATTGCTGAGGCTATGGGCGGCTTAAACCAAGCGCAACTGCCGAAGGTTTTATCATTACCTGAAGGTTTGGTGAGTGAGACCGACTGGCAAGCTTCATGGGTGCCAGAAGGGTTTAAGTCAAAAGAACTGAGCCGTTACCAGATGGCTGCGACCGATAAAATGGTCGAGAGCCAGCTTTTCAGCGATGGACTATTTAGCTTTTCGGTATATATCGCCGATAAAGACGAACACTCATTGAAAGGCCAGTTGGTACGTCAAGGGCGCAGAACCTTGCACAGCTTAGTCATTGGTGACAGAGAAGTGTCTGTCGTAGGTGATATCCCGCCAGCTACAGCAAAGCGTATCGCTCAATCTGTTACTTTCAATAATCAGGTGTCAGCGCAATGATGACCGCGCTGGCTACCGTTAGCTCAGTTGAACAAAAAGGTAAGCAATACTTTGTTCAACTGAGCTGCGAACAACAAACCAGTTGCAGCAGCTGCTCTTCACAAAAAAGCTGCGGTACTGGTATTGTCACCAAAGCGGTTGGCAACAAATCCTTGTTTTGGCAATTAAAAACCAAAAGCCTTGTGAAAGCAGGTCAGATTGTAGAAATCGGCTTTCCTGAAAAAAGCCTGCTTCAGTCTGCGGCTATTGTTTACCTCATCCCACTTTTCATGTTGATGATTGGTGCTGGTATTGGACAACTCTTGTTACAACCCTTACTTCAAGGGGGCGAGGGGATTGTTATACTGAGCGCAGCCCTATTTACAGCTGGTGGTATTGCTTTAGCGAAGCGACTCGCTAAACCGATGGAAGACAAATCCAAGCAAGAAGTCGTATTGATTCGAATCCTCGGTGAGCCGCTCGTCTAATTTATGATGCGTCTTGCTGTTAAATTGGGTAGAATCTGCCAACTTGATTGAAATGCCGCCACCGTTAGCTATTTTTAAATAGTTTTGCGGCTTTCTTACCGTCCTAATTTAAAGAGTTTGTCACACCAAATTATGAAGCACATTCGTAACTTTTCGATTATCGCCCACATCGACCATGGTAAGTCGACCCTGTCTGACCGTCTAATCCAAGTTTGTGGAGGATTAAGCGATCGTGAAATGGCTGCACAAGTCCTTGATTCGATGGATCTTGAGCGTGAACGTGGCATCACCATCAAATCTCAGAGTGTGACACTAAACTACACCGCAAAAGATGGTGAAACTTACCAACTTAACTTCATCGATACTCCGGGACACGTTGACTTCGCATACGAAGTATCACGTTCTCTTGCGGCTTGTGAAGGCGCGCTATTGGTTGTCGATGCTGGTCAAGGTGTAGAAGCTCAGACTCTAGCAAACTGTTACACAGCGATCGAAATGGATCTGGAAGTTGTGCCAATCCTAAACAAGATTGACCTTCCAGCTGCTGATCCAGAGCGCGTATCTGAAGAGATCGAAGAGATCGTAGGTATCGACGCGATGGAAGCAACGCGCTGTTCTGCGAAAACAGGTATCGGTGTTGACGATGTTCTAGAAAACATTGTTTCAGCAATTCCTGCTCCAGAAGGCGATCCTGAAGCGCCACTACAAGCGCTAATCATCGACTCTTGGTTCGATAACTACCTTGGTGTTGTTTCTCTTGTTCGTATCAAGAACGGTTCTCTGAAGAAGAACGACAAGATCAAAGTAATGAGCACAGGCCAAGTTTGGGGTGTAGACCGTCTAGGTATCTTCACGCCTAAGCAAATCGATACTACAGAGCTAAACACTGGTGAAGTAGGTTGGGTTGTTTGTGGTATCAAAGACATCCTAGGTGCACCGGTTGGTGATACGCTAACACTGGCTAAAAACGGTTGTGAAAAAGCGCTACCTGGCTTTAAGAAAGTAAAACCACAGGTATACGCGGGTCTGTTCCCAGTATCATCTGATGATTACGAAAACTTCCGTGATGCACTAGGTAAACTAAGCCTGAACGATGCTTCTCTTTTCTACGAACCAGAGAACTCTGCAGCACTTGGTTTCGGTTTCCGTTGTGGTTTCTTGGGTATGCTTCACATGGAGATCATCCAAGAACGTCTAGAGCGTGAATACGACCTAGACCTAATCACAACTGCACCAACCGTAGTATACGAAGTTGAAAAAACAGACGGCACTCAACTGTATGTTGATAGCCCAGCTAAGCTGCCTGCTATCAATGATATCAACGAGATTCGTGAGCCGATTGCACGCTGTAATATCTTAGTACCTTCTGACTACTTAGGTAACGTAATCACACTGTGTGTTGAGAAGCGTGGTGTTCAGGTTGATATGATTTATCACGGTAACCAAGTAGCGGTTGTATACGATATTCCAATGGCTGAAGTAGTACTGGACTTCTTCGACCGTCTGAAATCAACGTCTCGTGGTTACGCATCACTGGATTACAACTTCCAACGTTTTGAAGCATCAAACATGGTTCGTGTAGACGTACTTCTAAACGGTGACACGGTTGATGCACTTGCGATGATTACACACAAAGATCAATCGCAAACTCGTGGTCGTCAGCTTGTAGAGAAGATGAAAGAGTTCATTCCTCGTCAAATGTTTGATATCGCGATTCAAGCGGCTATCGGTAACCACATCATCGCTCGTTCTACAGTTAAGCAACTGCGTAAGAACGTAATCGCGAAATGTTACGGTGGTGACGTGAGTCGTAAGAAGAAGCTTCTGAAGAAACAGAAAGAAGGTAAGAAGCGTATGAAGCAGATCGGTAACGTAGAGCTGCCTCAAGAAGCATTCTTAGCAATTCTTCACGTTGGCAAAGACTAGGCTTATCCAACGATAAACGAATAATTGAAAGTGAAAGGGTAGCTCGCTATTCTTTCACTTTCGTTATTTTTAAAGAAATGAAATTTAAGGGATATCAATGGCTAACAAATTTTCGCTCTTTTTAGTGCTCTTAACTCTAGTGACCGGCATTGTATGGGCATTGGAAAAGTTTGTGTGGGCGAAGAAACGCCAGCAGAAGCTTGCTGATGTGGAAGCACAAACCAATGGCCTAGACGCTGAAACCAGCGCAAAAGTTACGGCTCAGCCTTGGTGGGTTGAGAACAGTGTGTCCATTTTCCCGGTAATTGCATTTGTTTTGATCTTGCGTTCATTTATTTATGAACCGTTTCAAATCCCATCTGGCTCGATGATGCCAACGCTTTTGGTTGGTGATTTCATCTTGGTAGAGAAGTACGCTTACGGTCTTAAAGACCCAGTATGGCGCGCTCAATTAGTTGAAACTGGCAAGCCAGAACGTGGTGACGTTATGGTATTCAAGTATCCACCAAACCCAAGCATCGATTACATCAAGCGTGTTGTCGGTTTGCCAGGTGATACTATTCGTTACAGCAGTCGTAAAGAAATCTGTATCCAAGCGAAAGGTACAAGTAGCTGTAAACCTGTGAAACTAAGTCACGTAGAAGAGAGCCAATTTATTCAAGACGGTGTGCCTCTGATTCAGCTGAATGAACAGCTTGGAGACGTAGAGCACCAAATCTTAGTTAACCCACTGCGTCGTGATCGTGTGCATGCATATCAACCTCGCAACGGTGTTAACGAATGGGTTGTTCCAGCAGGCCATTACTTTGTGATGGGGGATAACCGTGACAATAGTTCTGATAGCCGTTACTGGGGCTTCGTCCCTGAAGCAAACCTTGTTGGTAAGGCCGTTGCTATTTGGATCAGTTTCGAATTCGAACATGGTTCCGACAGTGTACTTCCAACATGGATTCCTACTGGTGTGCGTTTTAATCGCATCGGTGGGATTCATTAATCGATCAATTAACACATCGAGAGAGCATGAATTCTCCAATTGATAAACTAGAAAGAAAGATTGGCTATCAGTTCAATGATGCCGATCTTATCCACTTGGCGCTGACTCACCGCAGCGCCGCTGGTAAACATAACGAACGTCTTGAGTTTCTGGGCGATTCAATTTTAAGTTTTGTTATCGCTGATGATCTATACCACCGTTTTCCTAAGGTAAACGAAGGTGATATGAGCCGCATGCGCGCGACATTAGTACGTGGTCATACATTGGCAGAACTAGGTCGTGAATTCGAACTAGGAGATTACTTAAAATTAGGTCCAGGTGAGTTGAAGAGTGGCGGTTTCCGTCGTGATTCTATTCTAGCGGATGCTGTTGAAGCGATCATCGGCGCTATCTATTTAGATAGTGATACCGAGGCGGTTCGCGGCATTATTTTAAGCTGGTACCAATCTCGCCTAGAAGCTATTCAGCCTGGAGTATCTCAAAAAGACCCGAAAACTCGTCTTCAAGAGTTCTTACAAGGTCGAAGAAATCCTCTACCTGTCTACACAGTGACTAATATTAAAGGTGAAGCACACAACCAAGAGTTTACGGTTGAGTGTGAAGTGGCAGGTGTGGATAAACCTGTTATCGGTAAAGGCACTAGCCGCCGCAAGGCAGAACAAGCGGCTGCTGAAACAGCATTAGAGCAACTAAGCAATGTCTGATAACAACCAAGAATTCGATATCGATGCATTCTTTTCATCTGATAGCAAACAACCTAGCCTACCGGAAAACCAACATTGTGGCTTCATCGCTATTGTAGGTCGCCCAAACGTAGGTAAGTCGACGCTTCTGAACCATATTCTGGGACAGAAGATTTCTATTACATCACGTAAACCACAGACGACACGTCACCGTATTATGGGCGTGGAAACTGAAGGTGATTACCAAGCGATCTTCGTTGATACTCCTGGACTTCACATTGAAGAAAAGCGTGCAATCAACCGTTTGATGAATCGTGCAGCAAACAGCTCACTGAGTGATGTGAACCTAGTATTCTTCCTTGTTGACGGTACTCACTGGACTGAAGACGATGAGATGGTTCTGAACAAGCTGAAGAAGACTAACTTCCCAGTTGTACTTTGCATCAACAAAGTAGATAACGTTCAAGACCGTACTAACGTGATGCAGCACATGATGGAAGTCTCGAAGAAGATGGACTTCATTGATGTTGTGCCAATCTCGGCGAAGCAAGGTAAGAACATTGATGTACTGCGTAAGCACGTACGTGAACACTTACCTAAAGCGACACACCACTTCCCAGAAGAGTATGTGACGGATCGCTCGCAGCGTTTTATGGCGTCTGAAATTATCCGTGAAAAGCTGATGCGCTTTACGGGTGATGAACTACCTTACTCGGTAACGGTTGAGATCGAACGTTTCGACTACAATCCAGACAACGATGGTTTCCACATCAATGCGCTAATTCTTGTTGAACGTACTGGTCAGAAGAAAATGGTGATTGGTAAAGCGGGCGAGAAGATCAAAACAATTGGTCGCGAAGCACGTATCGATATGGAAGAGCTATTCGGTCGTAAGGTTTACCTAGAGACTTGGGTTAAGGTTAAATCTGGTTGGGCTGATGATGAACGTGCACTTCGTTCACTAGGCTACATCGACGATCTATAATCTAGATTGAACTTCACTTTCCTGAACTGGATGTGAAATCAAAATAGTGAGTTGAAGAGAGAGTGCGAACTCTCTCTTTTTGTATCTGCAAGAAGGATGAATCATTGAGCGAAGGGTTACAGCGATGCTTTGTATTGCACCGCAGGCCATATAGCGAGTCGAGTTTGATACTGGATATTTTCAGTGAAGAGTTTGGCCGTGTAACGTTGATGTCGAAAGGTGCTCGTAGCAAGCGTTCCAATTTAAAAGGAGCGTTGCAGCCTTTTACGCCTCTACTACTCAAGTGGTCGGGGAACAGCTCAATGAAAACACTGCGCCAAGCTGAGCCTATCAGTTTAGGTTTGCCTCTCACTGGCATTAACCTCTACTCCGCAATGTATGTGAATGAGCTGATTGGCCGAGTGCTGATGGCTGAAGTGCCAATGCCTGCTCTTTTTCACGACTATCTTCATGCTTTAACAGAGCTGGCGCATAATGAAAATCCAGAGCCAGCACTACGTCGTTTTGAGTTGGCACTGCTATCTGCTATGGGTTATGGCGTCGACTTTTTACACTGTGCAGGTACTGGCGAACCGATTGATCCAACAATGACTTATCGCTACCGAGAGCAGAAAGGTTTCATTGCTTCAGTACGACGAGACAACCTGACTTTTATGGGCGATGAACTTATTGCGATCAGCGAACGTAGGTTTATCACTAAAGAGCAGTTAAAAGCGGCAAAACGCTTTACACGCATAGCCTTAAAGCCGTATCTTGGCGGCAAACCATTAAAAAGTAGAGAACTGTTTTTGCCAAGAGCAGGTCTTTCTAGAGCACGGAGTATTGGAAAATGAGCTCAATCCTTTTAGGCGTTAATATCGACCATATTGCAACACTACGTAATGCACGTGGTACTAAATACCCAGATCCAGTACACGCAGCTGAAATTGCTGAGCGCGCTGGTGCTGACGGCATCACCATTCACTTGCGTGAAGACCGTCGTCACATCGTTGATCGCGATGTACGTATTCTGGCTGAAACTATCCAAACTCGCATGAACTTAGAAATGGCAGTGACGGATGAGATGGTTCAGATTGCACTAGATACTAAGCCTGAGTTTGTTTGTCTTGTTCCTGAAAAGCGTGAAGAGCTAACTACTGAAGGTGGCTTGGACGTGGTTGGTCAACTTGAGAAAGTAAAAGCGGCTACGCAAAAGCTATCTGCAGCTGGTATTAAAGTGTCGCTGTTTATCGATGCTGACCGCGAACAGATTGATGCAGCAAAAGCGTGTGGTGCACCGTTCATTGAGCTTCACACGGGTCACTACGCTGATGCGAAAACAGAAGAAGACCAACAAGACGAGCTGAAAAAGATTGCGGCTGGCGCAAGCTACGCAGACGATCTAGGTATTACGGTGAATGCTGGTCACGGTCTGACGTACCACAACGTGGCGCCAATTGCGGCACTACCAGAGATTTACGAGCTAAACATTGGTCACTCAATCATGGGACGTGCAGTCTTTGATGGTTTGAACAAAGCCGTAGCTGACATGAAAGCTGTAATGGAAAACGCTCGTAACAACATTTAGTTTGTTAAATATCTAGTTTGTTAAGTGGCATCATCAAAAAGTAGTTAAAGGGTAATCATGGCTGTTGTAGGGCTTGGGACAGATATTGCGGAAATTGAACGTGTTGAAAAAGCATTGTCACGCAGTGGTGAGGCATTTGCTCAGCGTATTCTGACGGATTCTGAATTTGAAGTGTTTCAACAGCTAAAGCAAAAAGGTCGTTATCTCGCTAAGCGCTTTGCAGCTAAAGAAGCTGCATCAAAAGCGCTGGGTACAGGCATTGCACTGGGTGTTACTTTTCATGACTTCGAAATCTCGAACGACGAGCATGGCAAGCCGGTGCTGAGCTTGCACAATAAAGCTCGAGAAATCGCACAAGCGAGTGGAACAACTTCGATTCACCTGACTATTTCAGATGAGCGTCATTATGCGGTGGCGACGGTATTATTTGAGTCGTAATTGCTAGCTAACCCTGACGTTCGTCTGCTGCTAAGTAAATAGAACAAACAAAAAAGCAGAGCTTATACGCTCTGCTTTTTTATTGCCTTGAGTTTGAGGCTAAGCCGATTTAATCACTGGTTGGTTTTAAGTAGTGAATAGCGGTTGCTTGCACCTTATCGAGCTCGTCTTGAAGTTCAAAAAGTTCTGGCTCGATATCTTCAATTGAAGTACCTGAGCGCAGTTCTTTCTCTATCGTGGCACAGACTGATTTAAGTCTTGGTACGCCACTGTATGAGCTGCTGCCATGCATCTTGTGGATGATGTGTATTAGCTGATCCACAGGGTAATCCGTGTCTTCGATCGCTTTCTCCGCCGCGTCATACACCTCAGGAATAAAGTCGACCAGCATTTGCAGCATATCGCGTGCGAGGTCTTCTTTATTGGCGGCCTGCTTCATCGCAGCTTGCCAATCAATGATGATGTTCTTGTGCACGCTAACGTTACTCTCAGACTCCTGGCTGTTGTCGACCTCGGCTGAGACTGCAGGGTGATCTGGATTTATCTTTTCGATGTGCTCAACCTCAGAGGTTGGGCTCCAGTGAATCAATACTTGCTGTAACACATGCTCTTCAATTGGTTTGGTCAGGTAGTCATCCATGCCAGCTTCTAGCAGCCTATCGCGCTCGCCAGTCATGGCATGTGCGGTAACAGCAATCACAGGTGTGTTAGCGTTGTTGGCGAGCTTCTTGATGTTCTGACAAGCGGTGACACCATCCATTTGTGGCATCTGTATATCCATGAAGATGATATCAAACTGAGTTTCGGTCGCTTTGTCGATAGCCTGTTGACCACTGGTGCAGCTAATGACGGTTTCCACACGTTCTTTGAGTAGCGCGGTGATAAGCTTCAGGTTAGCTGGGTTGTCATCCACTGCCATTACAGTCAGTGGCAGCTTCTCTTCTGAATGGGTTTCAATTGCTGGTGCAATCAAGGTTGGCGCTTGGTTCGACACCAGAGTTTGCAGCAGCTTCTTACGTGAAAGAGGTTTGGTGATGCATTGAACATCGACTTCTTTCATCAATTGTTCGCCAAGTGCGAGCTCGGTACTCGGTGTACCAATGATCACGTTCTGAGCAATCTTCTTCGCGCCAATTGCCCAGCCGCTGACCGTATCAAACTGATAATCTTGGTTAGCTGCGAGGTTCAGCAGCACGTAGTCATAGGAAGTCGATTCGTCAGGCATCACCGAGCGGTAGGTAACGACTAAGCCTTCTTGGGTCAGGATTTGTTGAGTAATCGAAGCCGCTTGCATGTTTGGCTCGATAAGCAGTAGTTGCTTGTCTTGCAGACATTGAGTCTCAATTAGCTCTGTCATCGGCATATCGGTGGTTGATAGCCTTAGCGTAAACCAGAAAGTGGAACCTTGGTGTAGGCGACTGGTTAGGCTGATCTCACCGCCCATTTGGCTCACAAGTTTTTGGGTGATAACCAGGCCTAGGCCTGTACCACCATAGCGACGAGAGATACTTGCATCAGCTTGGCTGAAGGCTTGGAATAGTTGGGCTTGCTGACGTTCAGAGATACCAATACCCGTATCACGAACCATGAACTGCAGTTCGATGTTGTCTTCGCTTTGTGAACGTAACTCAACGCTAATATCGATGTTACCACGCTCGGTAAACTTGATTGAGTTACCCACTAGGTTAGTCAGAATTTGTTGGATACGCAGTGGGTCACCTACAACGCCTGCAGGCACTTTAGGGTCGATCTTAAGGGTAAGCTCTAGGCCTTTCTCATGAGCGTTGGTTGCTTGAAGGTTCACTACCTCTTCTAGGCTTGCTTGGAACTCAAATGGAATGTTTTCTAGGGCTAGTTTGCCGGCTTCAAGTTTCGAGAAGTCCAAGATATCGTTGATGATACTGAGTAGGTTATTCGCTGAACGTTCAATGGTCTGTAGGTAATCCGTCTGACTGTTCGACAGGTGAGTTTTAAGCATCTGGCGAGTAAAGCCAATCACACCGTTGAGTGGTGTTCTTAGCTCGTGAGACATGTTGGCCAAGAACTCAGACTTAACACGTGCTGCTTCTTGTGCACGTTTTTTCGCGATGTCTAACTCAACGTTTTGAATCTCTAGCTGTTCAAGAGTTTCACGTAGATCCGAAGTAGCTTGGTCGATACTGTGCTGCATTTCGACGTGATATTCTGATAGCGATACTGCCATCGCATTGATACCGTTTTTCAGCGAGTCCAACTCACCGTGCATTTTGCCTTCGATACGGACGTCTAAGTGACCACGACGAATTCGGTCCACCATATTCTTCATGTGCGTGATCGGTTGAGTTACATCGTGCATCAAGCGGAAAGCGAAAACACCAGAAAGACCCAGTCCAAGAATCAACACTAAGAAAGCAGAGAAGACTTCTTGATATTGCTGCAAACGAAGTGAAGAAAGGTCCAACTCAATCGCAATATAACCAATAGCTTGGTTGGCTTGAGACTGACCGTTAGTCGAGTTGATGTACTGGCCTTCTGCAATAATCGGGGTTCGGAGAATCAGTGTGTTATCGAGTAGGTCAGAAGAGCTTAAATGAGGAATCGGTTTATCTTTTGGATAAGTCAGGCTTTCGAAATCAGGGTGAAAGTTTGAGGTTACAAACAATTCATGACGATCATCGAACACCGCGATACTGCGGACCAGCTTAGAGTTCTTTCGATGTGCATAGCTGATTAGCTGACGAACAGACTCTCGACTTTCGAGTTGCATTCCAGATTCACTCGCAATTGCCAGTGGTTCAATGATGCTAGTACCTGTGTTAACCACCTGACCTTCAAGGTCTTGATAGCGGTTAAATGAGAAAAATGCACTCAATAGCAGCCCAATAATCAGGGTTGGAGCTAGAGTTAAGGTAATTACACGGGCTCTTAAGCCATATCTGGTCATGTTCTTTAATTACATCGAGGTCTGGATATGGGAAAATAACGCACACAATGGCGGTTAAGTGAACGGTAAGCTTAATCAAAGCCGTGACGTTCGACAATGATTCCAAGACAGAATAGTGAGTCCTGGATACCAATTACTTATTAAAAGATACATTAGGCACAAGCAATGGCACGTTTTTTCCAACCAAAAAAGAAAACTCAACTCGAGACCAAGCATCAATCGGTTTTGGTTGAACGAATGGATCACAATGGCGCTGGCATCGCTTATCAGAAAAACAAACCGGTTTTCATTGATGGCGCATTGCCCGGTGAACAGGTGGTTATTCAGCTTACTGAGAGTAAAAGTAAGTTTGCACGCGCGAAACTCATCAAATTGCTGAAGCCAAGCCAACAACGTCTAAAGCCTTTTTGTAAACACTTTAATCAGTGTGGCGGTTGTCATCTTCAACACCTTGGTTATCAGTCTCAGGTAGACCACAAGACACAATCTCTTACGCACTTGATGAATCAATATAAGACGGATGAGACAGAGATGGCTCAACCGATTGTAGGTGATGAAACGGGTTATCGTCGTCGTGCGCGTATCAGCTTGTTTGTTGATAAGAAAACGCACAAGCTTCAGTTCGGTTTTCGTAAGAAGCAGAGCAAGCAGATAGAAAACATCACCGATTGTGCCGTGCTTGATCCTCGCCTAAATGTATTGCTGCCAAAGGTGAAAAATTTACTCAACACTTTCAGCAACCTTACGTCTTTAGGACATGTTGAATTAGTATTGGGTGATATTTGTCCGGTAATGGTGCTACGCCACCTCAAGCCTTTGATTGAAAAAGATGAGCAAGCATTGATTGCGTTGGCGAAAGAAGAAGGTGTGATACTGTACTCAATGCCAGAGACAGACAAGTTGGTCCGCCTGATTGGTGATGCGCCTAGCTACAGCGAAACGGGCGTTACCTTACCTTTTGAGCCAAACCACTTCATTCAAGTGAACCAGAAGGTCAACCAGCAGATGGTGGCTCAAGCGATTGAATGGTTAGAACCTAAAGCGGATGAGCGAGTACTGGACCTGTTTTGTGGCTTAGGTAACTTCAGTCTACCTATCGCTCAACAGTCGGCGTTTGTGGTTGGGGTTGAAGGTGTCGATGAGATGGTTCAGCAAGCCACATCGAATGCCAAATTGAACCAGTTGAGTAACACCGAATTTTACCAAGCGAACCTTGAAGAAGACCTATCTGTACAAGCTTGGGCGAAAGAGAAATTTGATAAAATCTTACTGGACCCAGCTCGTGCTGGAGCGAGTGGTGTTGTTGATCAAATTTCAGCATTAGGAGCGAAGCGTGTGGTTTATGTTTCGTGTAATCCTGCTACTCTAGCTAGAGATTCAGAGAGCTTAGAAAGGCAAGGCTACCAATTAGCCAAACTTGGTATGTTGGATATGTTCCCACACACCAGCCATCTAGAATCGATGGCTCTCTTTATCAAGGCTTAAAGGCCCTTAAATAAGGCTTAAAAATGAATGACAAAGGCGCAGGGATATTTGCGCTGATATCAATATGGTCGAACTAACTTGGAACCAGTTAGTCATATTGAATTGGGTATAAAACAGAATAACTAGGAAGGCACGATGGTTGCGGTACGAAGCGCACATTTAAACCCAAGCGAACAGTTTGAGCTAGAAAGTTGGATTGCGTCATTAAAACAAGACGCAAAAACCTCGAATAAACTGAACAAAGTTTACCGTCACTGTGAAGAGCTATTAAAAGATCACGAGCAAGCATCACTCTTGCTATGGCGTGGACGTGAGATGATTGAAATCTTGGTCACGCTGTCGATGGATCGTGCAACATTAGTCGCCGCACAACTCTTCCCAGTGGTATCAAGTGGCGTGTTTGAGCGCGAAGCCTTCGAAGAAAGCTACGGCAAAGAAATTGTTAAGCTGATTGACGGCGTTGAAGAAATGGCGGCCTTGGGCCAGCTAAACGTAACCCTTGAAGGCAGTGCTGCCTCGGGTCAGGTTGATAACGTTCGACGCATGCTATTGGCCATGGTTGATGATTTCCGCTGCGTAGTTATCAAACTTGCGGAGCGAATCTGTAACCTCATCGAGGTGAAAAAGGCCCCAGATGCTGTGCGCCGAGCGGCAGCAAAAGAGTGTTCTAACATCTACGCACCACTGGCTAACCGTTTAGGTATCGGTCAACTTAAGTGGGAAATCGAAGATTACGCCTTCCGCTACCAGCAGCCAGACACTTATAAGCAAATAGCTAAACAGTTGTCTGAGCGCCGTATTGTTCGCGAACAATACATTACAGATTTCGTTGATGACTTAACCGCAGAAATGCAGCGTTCAAACATCAACGCTGAAGTGAGCGGTCGACCAAAACACATCTACAGTATCTGGCGCAAAATGCAGAAGAAAGGCTTGGCCTTTGATGAGCTTTTTGACGTGCGAGCGGTACGTATCATCGCTGATCAACTGCAAGACTGCTACGCCGGCCTTGGGGTGGTACACACCAAATACAAACACCTACCGAGCGAATTTGATGACTATGTGGCGAACCCTAAGCCAAATGGTTACCAG
Organism: Vibrio chagasii; assembly: GCF_002954585.1. GTDB lineage: Bacteria > Pseudomonadota > Gammaproteobacteria > Enterobacterales > Vibrionaceae > Vibrio > Vibrio chagasii_A. Next base: position 2,464,617 of record NZ_MSCI01000002.1, on the reverse strand, counting down.
TCGATTCATACCGTAGTCCTTGGTCCTGAAGGCAAGACTATTGAAATTCAGATCCGTACCAAGCAGATGCACGAAGACTCAGAGTTGGGTGTTGCGGCGCACTGGAAGTATAAAGAAGGCTCATCAGGTGGTCGTAGTGGTTACGATGAGAAGATCACATGGCTGCGTAAGCTGATCGACTGGCAAGAAGAGATGTCGGATTCTGGCGAGATGTTGGATGAAGTTCGTAGCCAAGTTTTCGATGACCGTGTATACGCGTTTACACCTCGCGGTGATGTGGTCGACTTACCAATGGGTGCAACTCCGTTGGACTTCGCTTACCACATTCACTCTATGGTCGGTCACCGCTGTATCGGCGCTAAAGTAGGTGGACGTATCGTTCCATTTACTCACAAGCTCTCGATGGGTGACCAGGTTGAGATCATCACTCAGAAAGAGCCAAACCCTTCACGTGATTGGCTAAACCCAACCACAGGCTTCGTTCATTCTGGTCGTGCTCGAGCTAAGATTAACGCTTGGTTCCGCGCACAAAGCCGTGAGAAAAACCTAGAAGCGGGTCGTGACATCCTGGAAGTTGAGCTAGCGAAAGTAGGCGCAACCCTAAAAGATGCCGACCAATACGCACTAAGACGCTTTAACGTGAATACGCCAGACGAGCTTTACGCAGGTATTGGTAGTGGCGACTTGCGTATTAACCAAGTGGTTAATCACATCAATGCGTTGGTGAACAAGCCTACAGCGGAAGAAGAAGACAAGAAAGCGCTAGAGAAACTGCTTGAGTCGGAAAGCAAGCCAGCACAGCAGAGTCGTCCTAAGAAAGACGCAGTGGTAGTAGAAGGCGTTGATAATCTAATGACGCACCTTGCTCGCTGTTGTCAGCCGATTCCTGGTGATGTGATTAAAGGCTACATCACTCAAGGTCGCGGTATCTCGGTTCACCGTGCTGACTGTGAGCAGTTGAGTGAACTAAGCCTGCACGCACCAGAGCGTATCATTGATACCGTTTGGGGCAATGGCTTTGTCGGTTCTTACATCCTAACGCTGCGTGTTGAAGCGCTAGAGCGCAATGGCTTGTTAAAAGACATCACCTCACTATTCTCGAACGAGAAGATCAGCGTGACGACAATGAAGAGTCGCATTGACTACAAGCGTCAGCTATCGGTAATGGACTTCGATTTAGAAGTGACGAATATTGAGATTCTGAGTCGAGTGACAAGCCGAGTCGAACAAATTAAAGATGTAATGAGCGTCAAGAGACTCGGATGATACTTGGTAACATCCTCGTCATTCCCTACAGTGAGGGACGAACGTGATAGGGAATCTCGGCAAGCGCTTTGAGATCCCCAACTCTCTCATTCTTCACTCTTTGGGATGACGAATAAAGATAAAGGTGAGTGGTTTTGGCTGCTCACCTTTTTTAGTTTTATAAGACGTTATAAAACTAAAAATCAAAGACAGTAATAGGAAGAAAACGATGAATCACCCGATTGAACAACTTGAACAGATCATGACTAAGCTGCGCGATCCAGAAGGTGGCTGTCCTTGGGATTTAAAACAAAATTTTGAAACAATTGTCCCGCACACTATCGAAGAGACTTATGAGGTCGTGGATGCGATCCACAACAAAGACTGGTCGAATCTGCAAGAAGAGCTTGGCGATTTACTGTTTCAGGTGATTTTTTACAGTCAGTTGGCGAAAGAGCAGGGGCTGTTTGAGTTTTCTGATGTGGTTGATGGCATCAATGAAAAACTAACACGCCGTCACCCTCATGTGTTCTCAGATGCTGAGTTTGCTAGCGACGAAGAAATCAACGTGAACTGGGAAGCGGAAAAAGCCAAAGAAAAGGCACAAGCAGGCAAAACTCAAGAAAGTATTCTAGACTCAATACCAAACTCTCTACCTGCGCTTTTACGTGCTACAAAGATTCAAAAGCAGGTAGCGAAATATGGCTTCGATTGGGACTCAATTGGCCCAGTTGCCAACAAGGTAATAGAGGAAGTGGATGAGGTGCTGGAAGAGGCGCTTCAAGTGACACCAAACGAGGATTTGGTTGAAGAAGAGTTGGGCGATCTACTGTTTGCAACGGTGAATTTGGTGCGACATTTAGGTAAAAACCCAGAATCGGCTCTCAATAAGGCCAACTTGAAGTTTTCACGTCGCTTTAAAGGGGTGGAAGAAAAAGTGCGTCAACAAGATAAAAGTTTGACTGATTTTTCACTACAACAGCTTGATTCCATGTGGGATGAGGTAAAAGTAGCGGAGAAAAGATAACCAAAGCTTTTATCATGAATTGATTTGAAGCAAAAAATAAAAAATAGCAGTGTGATAGATTTCACGTTGTGGCGATAAGGGGCTTCTGGTATATTTTCATCCCGTCCAGAAGTAGTCCATTTCCCTCATTCAACCAATTTCAGGTTAAACATGACGACAAATTACATTTTTGTTACTGGCGGGGTTGTATCCTCTCTAGGTAAAGGTATTGCTGCAGCATCTCTTGCGGCTATTTTAGAAGCTCGTGGTCTTAAAGTGACTATGATGAAGCTTGACCCTTACATCAACGTTGATCCAGGCACTATGAGCCCGACTCAGCACGGTGAAGTGTTCGTTACAGAAGATGGCGCTGAAACAGACCTTGACCTTGGTCACTACGAGCGATTCATTCGCACCAAGATGACTAAGCGTAACAACTTCACTGCAGGTCGTGTTTACTCAGACGTACTAGCAAAAGAGCGTCGCGGTGATTACCTAGGTGCAACTATTCAGGTTATCCCACACATCACTAACTCTATCAAAGAGCGTGTTATTTCTGGCGCTGAAGGCCACGATATCGCGATCGTTGAAGTTGGTGGTACGGTTGGTGATATCGAATCTCTACCATTCATGGAAGCGATTCGTCAGCTAGCAGTAGAACTGGGCCGTGAACGCGCAATGTTCATGCACCTAACGCTAGTACCTTACCTAGCAGCTGCGGGCGAAGTGAAAACTAAGCCGACTCAGCACTCTGTAAAAGAACTACTGTCTATTGGTATTCAGCCTGACATCCTAGTTTGTCGTTCTGACCGCAACATTCCTTCGAATGAGCGTAAGAAAATTGCTCTGTTCTGTAATGTGCAAGAAAATGCAGTTATTTCTATGCGCGATGTTGACTCTATCTACAAGATCCCTCAGCTTATTAAAGCTCAAGGCACTGATGATCTTGTATGTAAGCGTTTCGGCATTACAGCTCCAGAAGCAGATCTGTCTGAATGGGAACAAGTAATTTACGAAGAAGCTAACCCAACGGGTGAAGTGACGATTGGTATGGTTGGTAAGTACATTGAACTACCAGACGCATACAAATCAGTAAATGAAGCGCTAAAACACGCAGGCTTGAAAAACCGCCTAAGCGTTAATATTAAATACGTAGATTCACAAGACGTTGAGTCTCGTGGCGTAGAAATTCTAGAAGGCCTAGACGCAATTCTAGTACCTGGTGGCTTCGGTGACCGTGGTGTTGAAGGTAAGATTCTTGCTGCTCAATACGCACGTGAAAATAAAGTACCGTACCTAGGTATCTGTCTAGGCATGCAAGTAGCACTTATCGAGTACGCTCGTAATGTTGCGAAAATGGAAGGCGCACACTCTTCTGAGTTCTGTTCTGAAACTAAATACCCAGTTGTTGGCCTAATCACTGAGTGGGTAGACGGCGAAGGTAAAGTTGAAGAGCGTACAGAGACATCTGATCTAGGCGGCACAATGCGTCTAGGTTCACAGCTTTGTCACCTAGCGAAAGGTACGAAAGCTTACGAACTATACGGTAGCGCGACGATCCATGAACGTCACCGTCACCGTTACGAAGTGAACAACAATCTTCGTCCACAAATCGAAAAAGCGGGCCTAAAAGTATCGGGTCTATCTGCGGACAAGAAACTGGTTGAAGTTATTGAGAACCCGAATCACCCATGGTTCGTTGCAGCTCAATTCCACCCAGAGTTCACATCAACACCTCGCGATGGTCACCCATTGTTTGCAGGTTTCGTTAAAGCGGCTGGTGAGTTCCAGCGCGGCGAGTTAGAGAAGTAAAAGGAATACAGGTAGCAGCGTAAGTTGTGCTGCTACCTTTAAATTTGACATTTATATATTCAACGAGAAGGAAACATTCAATGTCTAAGATCGTTAAAGTTCTAGGTCGTGAAATCATCGATTCACGTGGTAACCCAACTGTAGAAGCTGAAGTACACCTAGAAGGCGGTTTCGTAGGTATGGCTGCTGCTCCATCTGGCGCATCTACTGGTTCTCGCGAAGCTCTTGAGCTACGTGACGGCGACAAATCACGTTTCCTAGGTAAAGGTGTTCTTAAAGCAATTGAAGCTGTAAACGGCCCAATCGCTGAAGCTCTAGTTGGTAAAGACGCTAAAGCTCAAGCTGACGTTGACCAAATCATGATCGACCTTGACGGTACTGAGAACAAATCTCAGTTTGGCGCGAACGCTATCCTAGCTGTTTCTCTAGCGAACGCTAAAGCTGCTGCTGCAGCTAAAGGCATGCCTCTATACGAGCACATCGCTGAGCTAAACGGTACTGCTGGTCAGTTCTCTATGCCTCTACCAATGATGAACATCATCAACGGTGGTGAGCACGCTGATAACAACGTTGACATCCAAGAGTTCATGATCCAACCAGTTGGTGCTAAGACTCTTAAAGAAGGTCTACGTATCGGTGCTGAAGTATTCCACAACCTAGCTAAAGTTCTTAAGTCTAAAGGCTACAGCACTGCAGTTGGTGACGAAGGTGGTTTCGCTCCTAACCTTAAGTCTAACGCTGAAGCTCTAGAAGTTATCGCAGAAGCTGTTGCAGCTGCTGGTTACGAACTAGGTAAAGACGTTACTCTAGCTATGGACTGTGCTGCATCTGAGTTCTTCGACAAAGAAGCTGGCATCTACAACATGAAAGGCGAAGGTAAGACTTTCTCTTCTGAAGAGTTCAACCACTACCTAGCTGAGCTAGCTAACCAATTCCCAATCGTTTCTATCGAAGATGGTCTAGACGAGTCTGATTGGGCTGGCTTCAAGCACCAAACTGAACTACTAGGTGACAAGCTTCAACTAGTAGGTGACGACCTATTCGTTACTAACACTAAGATTCTTGCTGAAGGTATCGAGAAAGGCGTAGCTAACTCTATCCTCATCAAGTTCAACCAAATCGGTTCTCTAACTGAGACTCTAGCTGCAATCAAGATGGCTAAAGACGCAGGTTACACAGCTGTAATCTCTCACCGTTCTGGCGAAACTGAAGACGCAACTATCGCTGACCTAGCGGTAGGTACTGCTGCAGGTCAAATCAAGACTGGTTCTATGAGCCGTTCTGACCGTGTTGCTAAGTACAACCAACTAATCCGTATCGAAGAAGCTCTAGGTTCTAAAGCTCCTTTCAACGGTCTTAAAGAAGTTAAAGGTCAAGCTTAATTCTTAGCTGAATTAGTTTAACTTACGCTTGAAATGCCTCGCTTTTGCGGGGCATTTTTTTTGTTTGTAGAAAGTGGTGGTAGGAAGCTCTAGGTTCTAAAGCTCCTCCTATTACATATAAAGTTCGTCATTCCCTAGACTGACGAAGGAAGGAGTAGGGAATCTCTTATTTGCGTTTGTCGCGATAGATTCCCAACTCAGTCGTTCCTCCCTCCTGGGAATGACGAGGGGTGTGACTGGGAAAGATGTTCTGTCTATGGCTCTTTCGTTGCAGTGTTTTGTATTCCTTGGTTCTTCTCTTGGGAGTGCTGAAAGGCTATGGCATGGGGAACGTAAACGTCTTCTTCTTAAGCTTTTCGTACTATCCGTCATTCCCGAGACCGACGGAGGAGGGAGTCGGGAATCTCACCACTGGTTCCTAACGACAATAATTCCCCGACTTATTGATTCCCTGACACCACATATCTCGCACCAATAAGCTCATTATGGTATATATGTGCCTTATTCTAGTTCCTTCTTTTTCAACCGGCGAAAGGTGTTATGCGAATTTTTGCTTTAGTACTGCTCATAGTGTTTGGCTGGCTACAACACACACTGTGGCTCGGTAAAAATGGTATCTCTGATTACTACGGTGTGAACAATGAAATCCAAGTTCAGCAGCAAGTTAACGAAAAATTAAAAGTTAGAAACGCTGAGATGTTTGCGGAAATCGACGATCTACGCCAAGGCTTAGATGCGATAGAAGAGCGCGCACGTCATGAGCTTGGCATGGTTAAAGAAGGCGAAACGTTTTATCGCATCATTGGTGAGGACCCCCATTAATGTTGACTCAACCTCAAAGCGTGATTGCCGTTGTCCCTGCGGCGGGCGTTGGTAGCCGAATGAAGGCCGACCGTCCGAAGCAATATCTTAAGATCAATGGTAAAACGATTTTAGAGCATGCCGTTGAGAAGCTACTGGCTCACCCGCAAGTCTCTCAAATTGTCGTCGCAATCAGTGATGATGACCCATACTACCCAGAGCTACCCCTTACTCAGAATCCACAAGTGATTCGAGTCGCTGGTGGGAGTGAAAGAGCGGATTCCGTTCTTTCTGCTTTAGATTATATCGAGAAGCAACAGCTCGGTGATTGGGTGATGGTGCATGACGCAGCAAGGCCTTGTGTTCAGCTAAGTGATATCGACAAGTTAATCTCGACGGCGATGAGCCATGATGTTGGGGCAATCTTAGCAGCCCCAGTGCGAGACACGATGAAGCGAGGCGCTCAAGGGCAAATCGATCATACTGTCGAGCGAGCTGATTTGTGGCACGCCCTCACACCACAAATGTTCAGAGCTGAACCTCTGTGGAATGTATTGAGTGAAGCGCTGCAACAAGGCGTTTCGATTACCGATGAAGCCTCTGCTTTTGAATGGAAAGGCTTCTCGCCCGCTTTAGTCGCAGGGCGTTCAGATAATTTTAAGATTACTCAGCCTGAAGATTTAGCGCTCGCTGAGTTCTATTTAAGTCAGAATAAGGAATAATGATGATTCGTATTGGCCATGGCTTTGATGTACATAAGTTTGGTGGTGAAGGCCCGGTAATTATCGGTGGTGTGAGCATCCCCTATGAACAAGGTCTAATCGCACACTCAGATGGTGATGTTGCTCTTCACGCTTTGTGTGACGCGCTATTAGGAGCGATCGCCGCAGGTGATATCGGTCGTCATTTCCCTGATACTGACGATGAGTGGAAAGGCGCGGATAGCCGTGAGCTATTGAAAGACGTGTACCGCCGAGTAAAAGAGCAAGGCTATGTGATTGGCAATGCCGATATTACTATCATGGCGCAAGCGCCTAAGATGGCACCTCATATAGATTCTATGTGCCAAGCCATTGCACAAGATTTAGAAACCAGCATCAGTAATGTGAACGTAAAAGCAACGACAACAGAGCGTTTAGGCTTTACGGGTCGCAAAGAGGGCATCGCATGTGAAGCGGTGGTCCTAATTACCAAAAGTGCGTAAGCACCAACACGAAAAGAACAGCATGTCAGATATTTTATCTTCATTGGCTTATCTAAACGGTAAACCAACTGCGAAAGCAAAACTAAAAGCGAAAGCTGAACACTTTGTCGTTATCGAAGACTTGGGTTTTGAGTTTACGGGTGAAGGCGAACACTTAATGGTGCGCATTCGTAAAACAGGTGAAAACACGAGTTTCGTAGCCAATGAGTTGGCTAAAGCCTGTGGCGTTAAGTCGAAAGACGTAAGCTGGGCTGGCTTGAAAGACCGTCACGCAGTGACCGAGCAGTGGTTGAGTGTACACCTACCTAAAGGTGAGCCTGACTTTTCAGCGTTCTTAGCACGGTACCCAAGCATCGAAATTCTTGCGACAGCACGACACAACAAAAAATTGCGTCCGGGTGATTTAGTTGGCAACCAATTCGAGTTGACCTTGTCTGAAGTAACAGACTGCGATGATGTCGTAAAGCGTTTAGAAAAAATCGCTCATGTGGGTGTACCCAACTACTTTGGTGCTCAGCGTTTTGGTAACGAAGGTAATAACTTGTCTGAAGCTCGTCGTTGGGGCCGTGATAATGTTCGTACACGTAATCAGAACAAACGTAGCTTGTACCTTTCGGCTGCTCGTTCATGGATTTACAACCTAATCCTTTCTGACCGTATTGAACAAGATGTGTTTGCATCGGTATTGGCTGGCGATATTGTCGTTAAAGAAGGCGCTCAACTAACGGTGACGGCTGACAACCTTGAATCTGTAAGCCAAGATGTTGCGAATGGTACTGCATTGGTGACGGTTGCTTTGGCCGGTGATAACGCTTTGCCAACGACTGATGGGGCTCAAGCTTTAGAGCAGAAACACCTTGATGCTGAACCGGATCTGATGGCTCTGATTCGTGGTAACCGTATGCGCCATGACCGCCGTGAAGCGTCTCTGAAACCGACTGATCTAACGTGGGAAGTGAGTGAAGATAATGTCACTCTGAAGTTCTCTCTTGATGCTGGCTGCTTTGCAACAGCTATCGTTCGTGAATTAGTCGAAGAAGTACACGTAGAGAGAAGCTACGAGCAGTAATGATTCTGCTTGGCACTAAGTGACTTAATGTCGGTATTTAAGTCACTTAGCATTGGAATATGAAGAAAGGATACAAAATGAAGATTTTACTCAGCAACGATGATGGTGTGCATGCTCAAGGGGTTCATGAGCTAGCAGATGAACTACGTGATCTTGCTGAAGTTATCATTGTAGCCCCTGACCGTAATCGTTCAGGCGCTTCAAATTCATTAACTTTAGAGCAGCCTTTACGTGTTCAAGAGATTGCTGAAAATACCTATTCGGTACAGGGAACACCGACCGATTGTGTGCATTTCGCATTAAATGAACTGCTAAAGGATGATATGCCTGACCTAGTATTAACGGGCATTAACCATGGTGCAAACTTGGGTGATGACGTGTTGTACTCAGGTACAGTCGCAGCAGCAATGGAAGGACACTTTCTAGGTGTTCAATCGGTGGCATTTTCTCTGGTTGGTAAAAAACATTTTAAGACAGCGGCAGCGATTGCTCGTCGTATTGTCGAACAACATTTAGCAAAACCAATCCCAACCAACCGCCTGTTAAACGTCAATGTGCCGGATCTCTCTTTAGAAGAACTATCGGGAACCCAGGTTACTCGCCTTGGAGCACGTCATCATGCTGAAGATATGATTAAGCAAAAAGACCCGCGTGGTCATGATATTTATTGGCTTGGCCCTCCAGGTAAAGAGCAAGATGCGGGCGAAGGTACCGATTTCTATGCGATTGAGCATGGTTTTGTATCGGTAACGCCATTGCAGGTCGATCTGACAGCACATGAGTCTTTAGGCGCTATGACAACATGGTTAGGGGAGAAGTAAGTGAGTAACCCACAAGCAGAACGCTTAATTACTTTTCTGATTGAAAATGGCATCCGAGACCAAAAAGTTCTGGATGCGATTTACCAACTGCCAAGAGAGAGTTTTTTGTCTCAGGCTATGTATCATCAGGCTTATGACAACAATGCACTGCCTATCGGGCAAGGGCAGACCATCTCACAGCCGTATATTGTTGCTAAAATGACAGAATTACTTGAGCTGCAACAAGATAGCCGAGTTTTGGAAATCGGAACCGGTTCTGGCTACCAAACTGCTGTTTTAGCTCAACTTGTTGATCATGTTTATTCGGTTGAAAGAATAAAGTCGCTACAATGGGACGCTAAGCGTCGGCTAAAGCAGCTCGATTTTTATAATATTTCAACCAAACATGGTGATGGCTGGCAAGGTTGGTCCTCTAAAGGGCCTTTTGATGCAATCATCGTAACCGCTGCTGCAGAGTCTATTCCTCAAGCACTTTTGCAACAGCTGAAAGATGGCGGTCGTCTATTGATTCCGGTTGGTGATGACGAACAACAGTTATTGAAGATCGTGCGTCATGGTGATGAGTTTTTATCGAGTGTCATCGAGATGGTGCGATTTGTACCTCTGGTTCCTGGTGAGCTAGCTTAATAAAAGACTTATGGTGTAGGTGGATAGAGAGTCGATGCGTTCGAAGTTGTTAAAAGGAAGCTCCTTACTGCTTAGCTGTGCACTTGTTGGGTGTGCAGCGAATTCACCTGCGCCAGTTTCAAGCCTAAGTAAAAACTACTCGTCGATTGACCGCGGCAGCTATCGTGGCAGTTACTACGAAGTAAAAAAAGGCGATACGCTTTATTTCATCGCGTATGTCACCAATAAAGATGTACAAGACCTGATTAGCTATAACAAACTTGCAGCTCCTTATACCATCCACCCTGGGCAGAAGCTTAAGTTGTGGCGTCCTAGCTATAACGCGCCAGCCTATGGTAAATCAACGGTTGTAGCCGCAGCAGTCGCTGCTCCTGTTGCCGCGTCCACAGCATCATCGACGGCAAGTAAACCTAAAGCAACCCCGCAGCAGAGCAAAAACTCTAAACCTGCGCCAGCTCAAACTACAGCCAAAGTGGCGAAAAAAGATCCACCAAAGAAGGTTGAACAATCCAAATCAAAGGAGTATGTTGGGGCTAAAGGTAAACAGAATGTTACACCGTCCACCAAACCAACAAGTGATAAAGTATCCAAGTGGTTATGGCCAACAAAGGGGAGAGTAATTAAGAATTTCTCTGTAGGCGAACAAGGAAATAAAGGCATAGACATAGCAGGACAGCGAGGTCAGCCAATAGTATCTACTGCAGGGGGAACGGTTGTTTATTCGGGTAATGCATTACGAGGCTACGGCAATCTAGTGATTGTGAAGCACAATGATAATTACTTAAGTGCATACGCGCATAACGACCGACTATTAGTATCTGAAGGGCAAAGTGTGAAACCAGGGCAGAAGATTGCAACAATGGGAAGCTCTGGAGCCAGCAGTGTTAGGCTGCACTTTGAGATTCGTTACCAAGGTAAATCCGTCAATCCAAAACGATATTTACCTTAAATACAATACCAACTAATCACGTATTGTATTGAGTGACATAGTCATTTAGCGACATATGAAGTTGTAATGTCATGCTAATTTCGCCAGGGGGAGGCGTTATGAGTATAAGCAATGCAGTAATCAAAGAAGAGTTCGATCTTGACCAAGTAACCACGGAATCGGAAACACTTGAACAAGAGAAGCGAACAGCCACTAATAAAGCCGAAGTTAAAGAAGAAACAGAATTTACTTCCAAGAGTTTAGATGCGACGCAACTGTATCTGGGCGAAATCGGTTTCTCACCACTATTAACCGCAGAAGAGGAGGTGCTATATGCACGTCGAGCTCTACGCGGTGATGAAGCAGCACGCAAACGCATGATCGAAAGTAACCTGCGTTTGGTAGTTAAAATTTCTCGTCGTTATAGCAACCGTGGTCTAGCACTTCTTGATCTAATCGAAGAAGGCAACCTAGGTTTGATTCGCGCCGTAGAGAAGTTTGACCCAGAGCGTGGCTTCCGTTTTTCTACCTACGCGACATGGTGGATTCGTCAGACCATTGAGCGTGCTTTGATGAATCAGACTCGCACTATCCGTTTGCCAATTCATGTTGTGAAAGAGCTGAACATCTACCTGCGTACTGCAAGAGAACTATCACAGAAACTTGACCATGAACCAACAGCGGAAGAGATTGCTTCTAAGCTTGATAAACCTGTTGGTGACGTAAGTAAGATGCTTCGTCTAAACGAAAGAGTGAGCTCGGTAGATACGCCAATTGGTGGTGATGGTGAGAAAGCACTACTGGATATTATTCCAGATGTGAACAACTCAGATCCTGAGGTTTCGACTCAAGATAGCGATATCAAAAACTCACTGATCTTCTGGCTTGATGAGCTGAATCCTAAGCAGAAAGAGGTGCTTGCACGTCGATTCGGCCTATTAGGCTATGAACCGTCAACGCTAGAAGAAGTTGGTCGTGAAATCAGCCTGACTCGTGAACGCGTTCGTCAAATCCAAGTTGAAGGTCTTCGTCGTCTACGTGAGATCCTTATCAAGCAAGGTTTGAACATGGAAAACCTGTTCAACGTTGAAAACGACTAAACGATATCCACTGTATGGAATCAAAAAAAACGCTGACTTAATGTCAGCGTTTTTGTTTTTATCGGGGTTAAAGGTATTTGCCTTTGATTAGAGCAGTTTCTTCAAGCGGTACAACTCTTCCAGTGCTTGGCGTGGCGTTAGATCATCAGGATCCACATTCGCTAATGCTTGCTCTACTTCGCTTGGTTCCGGGATAAGGCTCAGTTGGTTCGCAATATCAACGCCGCTCGGCTTCGATGTAGGAGACTCAATGCTCAACGCTTCAAGTTGTGTCAGTTTCGTACGAGCGTTCTTGATCACGGCTTTTGGTACGCCAGCTAACCCAGCAACCGCTAGGCCGTAAGACTTACTTGCTGCACCTTCTTGAACTGCGTGCATGAAGGCGATGCTGTCACCGTGCTCTACTGCGTCTAAGTGAACGTTGGCCAGTGTTGGAATCTGGTTTGGTAGTTCGGTTAGCTCAAAGTAGTGCGTCGCAAACAGTGTCATCGCATTGATTTGATTCGCTAGCCACTCAGCACTTGCCCAAGCTAGAGATAGACCATCGTAAGTACTGGTACCACGACCGATTTCATCCATCAGCACCAAGCTGTTTGGTGTTGCGTTATGCAGAATGTTAGCTGTTTCTGTCATCTCAACCATGAAGGTTGAACGACCAGACGCTAGATCATCTGATGCGCCAATTCGAGTAAAGATGCGGTCGATAGAGCCAATGGTTGCGCTCTCTGCTGGAACATAACAACCGATATGTGCCATTAGCGCGATAAGTGCTGTCTGGCGCATGTAAGTCGATTTACCACCCATGTTTGGACCTGTAATGATTAGCATTTTACGCTTGTCGTTAAGGTCAATTGGGTTAGCAATGAATGGTTCATCCATCACTTGCTCAACCACAGGGTGACGGCCTGCTTGGATTTGGACGCCAGCAGATTCGGTCATGGTTGGACGACAATAATCGAGTGTGTCTGCACGCTCGGCTAAGTTCTGTAAGACATCAAGCTGAGACACAGAAGAGGCGATGTTTTGTAGTTGCTCTAAATGTGGCAATAGTAAATCAAACAGCTCTTCCCATAATTGCTTCTCGATAGCCAGAGCTTTCGACTTAGAGTTTAGAACTTTGTCTTCGTGCTCTTTTAGCTCAGGAATAATGTAGCGCTCAGCGTTCTTTAGTGTTTGACGACGTACATAGTGAGGCGGCACAAGGTGGCTTTGTCCGCGGCTTACTTGAATGAAGAAACCGTGTACATTGTTGTAGCCAACCTTAAGTGTGTCGATGCCGTGACGCTCACGCTCTTCTTGCTCTAATTGATCAAGGAATTCGGTTGCACCAGCTGCCAGGTTACGCCATTCGTCTAGTTCGGCATTGTAGCCTTCAGCGATCACACCACCGTCGCGGATAACCACAGGTGGGTTCTCTTTGATGGCGCGCTCTAGTAACACAGATACTTCATCTAAAGGAGAAGCATACTGAGCAAGTTGGGTCAGGTATGGATGCTTTAGTTGGGTTAGCGTGTCTGCAAGCTCTGGTAGGTATTCCATCGCTTGACGAAGTCGCGCCATATCACGTGGGCGAGCCGAGCGAAGTGCCAATCGAGCCAAAATACGCTCAATATCACCGATCTGTTTCAGTGTTGGCTGCAGCTCAGTGAATAGCGCTAAATCTTTCATTTCGCCAATCGCATCTAGGCGCTGATCGAGTGCTGAGATATTACGCATTGGTTGATGTAACCAACGCTTAAGCATACGACTACCCATTGCGGTTGCAGTGTGGTCTAGCACTTCAGCCAGTGTGTTGTCGGTGCCTCCGCCAAGGTTTTGCGTGATCTCTAGGTTACGGCGAGTCGCAGCATCAAGGATCACCGAGTGATCTTGCTTGTCCATTGTCAGTGAACGAATGTGTGGAAGCGCAGTACGTTGAGTATCTTTTACATATTGAATAAGGCAGCCGGCTGCACACAAGCCAAGTTTCGCGCCTTCAACGCCAAAACCAACAAGGTCACGAGTGCCAAACTGTTGGTTCAACTGCTGCTTAGCAGTATCTAATTCAAATTCCCATACTGGACGACGACGATTACCTGTGCGGCTTGCCATTAATTCAACGGGTTCGAAATCTTCAGGGAACAACAACTCACGCGGAGAGGTTCTCTGCAGTTCTGCTGCCATTGCTTCTTCGGTTTCAGGTTCACACAGTTGGAATCGGCCAGAGGTAATGTCTAACGTCGCGTAACCAAATTTACCGTTGTGGTGGTAAATAGCGGCGATTAAGTTATCGACGCGTTCAGAAAGCAGTGCTTCATCGGTTACGGTACCCGGTGTCACGATACGTACTACCGCTCGCTCGACAGGGCCTTTTGAAAGTGCTGGATTACCAATCTGTTCACAAATTGCTACGGATTCGCCGAGTTGCACTAACTTAGCTAGGTATCCCTCAACGGCATGGTATGGGACGCCGGCCATTGGGATTGGCTCACCATTTGAAGAGCCGCGTTTAGTTAGTGAAATATCGAGGAGTTGAGACGCTTTTTTTGCGTCATCGTAGAAAAGCTCGTAGAAATCGCCCATGCGGTAGAACAGCAGAATTTCTGGGTTTTCTGCCTTCAGTTTTAGGTACTGCTGCATCATGGGAGTATGTTTTTGATCGGCTTTCACAGTTAACTTCTTTCGTTTATTTCTATTGCGGCTTAGGATACGTGAAAGCGTTTCGTGCGAAAAGCGGCTGAAGCGAAAAGATACGCATCCAAATGTTCTAATGGTAAATAAAGGGAAGCTGACAATGCAGATGACTCAAGATCTTAGTGAAAAACTCGGACTGTTGCTTGCAGAGCACAATCAGGTGTTGGTGACCGCCGAATCTTGTACTGGTGGCGGTGTAGCAAGTGCGGTGACTGATATCGCGGGGAGTTCTGCTTGGTTTGACCGCGCTTTTGTCACTTATAGCAATGAAGCAAAACAAGAGATGATTGGTGTGCAGCTAGAAACCTTAGTGGAATTTGGTGCGGTCAGTGAACCTGTCGTTATAGAAATGGCTGAAGGTGCGCTAGAGCATTCGAACGGAACCATCGCGGTGTCAATTAGTGGTATTGCAGGCCCTGGCGGCGGTACTGAAGAGAAGCCTGTTGGTACAGTGTGCTTTGCTTGGAAAGGGCTAAGTGGTTGGAATAAAGTGGAAACGCATGTATTTGATGGTGACAGATCACAAGTACGCCAACAAGCCACCCACCATGCCCTGCAAGTTATTTATGATTACCTATCAATGGAAGACAAGTAACATTTGTACAAATTATTTTCATACAGGTATAGACACTGTATGAATCAACAGTATAATAAAAGCCAATTAGTCACCCCTATGTGGGTTAGAAATAGATTCTAAATCGCTTGTTTCACGACAACCGATTACCTGGAGATAGTAATGGACGAGAATAAACAAAAAGCGTTAGCCGCAGCCCTTGGTCAGATTGAAAAACAATTTGGTAAAGGCTCTATCATGCGTCTTGGTGACAACCGTACAATGGATGTAGAAACAATTTCTACTGGTTCTCTATCTCTAGATATCGCACTAGGTGCTGGTGGTCTACCGATGGGTCGTATCGTTGAAATCTACGGTCCAGAATCTTCAGGTAAAACAACGCTAACACTTGAGTTGATTGCTGCAGCACAAAAAGTAGGTAAAACCTGTGCTTTCGTTGATGCTGAGCACGCACTAGACCCTATTTATGCTCAAAAGCTTGGTGTTGATATCGATGCACTTCTTGTTTCTCAACCTGATACTGGTGAACAAGCTCTAGAAATCTGTGATGCTCTAGCGCGTTCTGGTGCTATCGACGTATTGGTTGTCGATTCAGTAGCTGCACTAACACCAAAAGCTGAAATCGAAGGCGAAATGGGCGATAGCCACATGGGTCTTCAAGCTCGTATGCTTTCTCAAGCAATGCGTAAGCTGACTGGTAACCTTAAGCAGTCTAACTGTATGTGTATCTTCATTAACCAAATCCGTATGAAGATTGGTGTAATGTTTGGTAACCCAGAAACAACAACGGGTGGTAACGCACTTAAGTTCTACGCATCTGTTCGTCTTGATATTCGCCGTACTGGTTCTATCAAAGAAGGTGACGAGATCGTTGGTAATGAAACGCGCATTAAGGTTGTTAAGAACAAGATTGCTGCACCGTTTAAACAAGCTGAAACTCAAATCCTATACGGCCAAGGCTTTAACCGTGAAGGTGAGCTGATTGACCTAGGTGTTAAGAACAAGCTAGTTGATAAAGCTGGCGCTTGGTACAGCTACAAAGGCGATAAGATCGGTCAAGGTAAATCGAACTCTTGTAAGTTCCTACGTGAAAACCCTGAGATCGCTCTAGAGCTAGATACTAAACTTCGTGAACTACTACTGACTCCTGCTGTTCTTGACGAGAAAGAAGTAGAAAAAGAAGAAGAGAACGAAGAGTTTTAATTTAAATCATTACTCTTAGTTAAGAACTTGAAGCCTCGCATTGTATGCGGGGCTTTTTTATTGGCTGATACACAGCACTTCCTCAGTTTCTCATTGCGGTGGTCGCTATCTGCATCCCCCCTCAAAGCTAAGCCACTGATGTCTTGAGCGACAAGATCATTTATTGCTGTGGTTTGCCTTTACAGTAAAAGGACTCCAGTAACGGAGTAATAATGGATGGGTAAATATTGAGGCCGTCTAGCTTCTGTTTGAAGATATTTTGACTCTTTCGATTGTTGGTAAAAACAAAAGCATACATTGAAATGATGTTGTCTCGGAAAGCTGAATTAGTGATGCGAATGTAGATACTTTTTACATTGCACTGCGATAGCTCGAGGTGATTGATGTATGAGGTCATTTCGGGCTCAGTGATTGTATTTGATTGGTCATGAACATAAAGAGTGGCGCTACCAAAAGGGTAAGACTGGTAGTTGTCTTTATCCAAGAATGGCGCTAGCTCTTTGTTGTAATGAATGGAGTAGTAGGCGACCAATATGATGCCAAGCCACAGGGCGCATAAATTTAACGTAAATTGACGAGGAAACTTGGCTTTCGTTTTTTGATTACTGACTGGTTGCTGTAAATCTTGACTTATGTTTTCGTCATCAATGCTTGTGTCTGCATCCGCCAATTCAAGTTGCACTTCCGCCTCAACGATAGATTTAACTTCTTTAACCTGCAAATCTTGTTGCTTTGGTGAGATCACCAACAAGTAACCTTGCTTACTGATTGTTTTGAGCTCTAACTCATTAGTATCTAAATTTTTGAATACTTTTCGAATATAACTGATGGTGTTGGTTAGGGACTGATCGGTAACCAACACACCTTGCCAACACTCTTCAAACAACTCCTCTCGCGAAACACATCGATCTTGGTGCTTTAACAAGTACAACAGAACCTTGAACGGCAGAGGGCGCATGCTGACTGTGATATCCGCTGGATGGTGAGTCAGTGTCCTTATCTCAATATCAATAGTGACGGAATCGGTGATATTACGCATTTGATTCATGGGCTTAGTAATTTCAATGAAGTTCATTTTGGCGGGCGGTACTTTAAGCATAGGAGGGCTGTCTGTAACTGTAAAA
This sequence comes from Vibrio chagasii, assembly GCF_002954585.1. Classification (GTDB taxonomy): domain Bacteria; phylum Pseudomonadota; class Gammaproteobacteria; order Enterobacterales; family Vibrionaceae; genus Vibrio; species Vibrio chagasii_A. The sequence goes on along the minus strand of NZ_MSCI01000002.1, from coordinate 2,447,048 downwards.
TCTCATTGGTTATATAAAGATTACATTTAGCTATGTCGTTATGTTTTTGTTTGGCAATGGTTTGTGGTGGGAACGAGGGCTGGTTGCTAACGTAATGCCGCCTCGAGCTTGGGTGATAGCTTGACTTCTAATCGTCGTTTTAAAGGTAATTAGGATGCCAGAAATTAAACAGAAAAACTCTCAATCGGTGAATCAGCTGTTGCAAGAGTATAAGGACGTCACTTCCATAGAGTCCTTTCAACTGGATGTTGTTCAGTCTCTTACTAATATTTTTGCCGATAAAGAGAAGAGCCTTGAACGCTGCGACAAGGTGACCTTACTCAAGGTTGCTCAGCAGCATATTGATCAAGAAATTGATTTCTCTCTTTCTGTTGGTTTCGACGATGCGGTTCCTATCCTCAATCAAATACGAAAAGTAATCGAAGCTGCCTAAGCGTTGAATTTGTGCCTGAGGGTTAATAAACGTTTTTACTCACTTCGCAGGTGCAAATGACGAATGACATATAGATTAGAGATGTTCGATTTGAATGTCTTTAGATAATAGCAACACAGTCAGCTAGAACAGCCATTTTAAGAATTACATTGAAAGGAATAAACATGAACACAGTGACATTTATGGGCGATAAAATCGCACTAGCAGGTGGCTTCCCGCAAAAAGGTGAAGTACTTACTACACCAGCAATGACATCGGTATCGCTAGCACCACTAACGATTTCAGAAAAACAAGCTGATTTTAAACTGATCTACTTGTTCCCAAGCGTTGATACACCAGTATGTTCAAGCAGTACTAAGGTGATCTCTGAACTAGCAGAGCTAAAATCAGAGTCAGTAGATGTATACACGGTTTCAACCGATCTACCATTTGCGCTTGCTCGTTATCAAGAGAGCGAAGGTGTGGAAGGTGTGGAGCAGCTATCGGTATTCAAAAGTCCAGAGCTATTAAAAGCATTCGGTACACAGTTTGAAGAGCATGCACTATCTGGCTTGTCAGCTCGTGCCGTTATTCTACTCGATGCGAACAACGTAGTGTTGCACAGCGAACTTGTTTCGGAAGTGACTGAAGAGCCAAACTACAACGCTATTGTTGAAGCTCTAAAAGCTTAATCATAGCGAGATGCCTTGGTGAATTTTGGGCACCAAGGCTTCACCGTTAATTACGCGAAACTTTATGGATTACAATATTTTGCTGAACCTTAGCAGGTTTCAGTCTACGCTTATAATTCCGATGCTTGCTGTGGATGATAGGCAAGTAAGTAGAGAATTAAATCAGATACAAGGTGTCACGCATTGATAAAATCTAAGCCTGCAATTTTTGTCATGATTTCAGCGTTAGGTGCATTGATTCTGGCAATTGTATTACTCATTCAACCTATCTCTTTAAGAGGTAGCCAGTGGGCGTGCAACCTCAAACATTTGGGCTTTGTTACGCCATCGTATGCGCGGTACTCTGAGTTGAATGAATTTATGCTGTACTCGTTTAGTTCTGACGAAGATTTTTTTGTTAGCGATAGGATTCAAACCCTGAATCAGCACGGGAAAGTTGAAACGGCTGAGGTTGTGTTTGTCGGGAAATACACATTGCAAGACAACCATTTAGAGATGGTGTTTAATGAAGTGAACTTCAGGCATAAACATCCGAATGACATGATCAATCGTAATCAGGCACTGTATAAGGGTTTTACGATTCAATACGATATTGAATTGGATGGTGATTTTCTTTACCTGTTCTCAGCGAATAACAGCGAAGAGTTCAATCATATCTGTACTAAGCGGTAGTCTTCCCAAATCATCCACTCCTAACGCAAATGCTTACTTATCAGAGTTTATTTAAGCTTCTCACATAAACATTCTTCCTACCGTTTTTCTTTATATCTACTTGTTACAAACTAGTGGAATATTCTTCATTTTCGCTAATTCCAACTAAAACCCTACCCAACGGCGTCTTTTCTACGAGAAAACTAGTCGAAGCCTTATCCATGATCTACAATACGGCAAAATTCTAACTCGACTATTTTCAGGAAGAGCTGCATGTACATGAGCACTGATGAGGTTCGCAACGCGTTCCTTAAGTTCTTTGAGAGCAAAGGACACCAAATCGTAGACAGTTCATCGTTAGTTCCACATAACGATCCAACCCTGCTATTCACTAACGCAGGTATGAACCAATTCAAAGATTGTTTCTTAGGCGCCGAGAAGCGTGCCTACACTCGAGCGACTACGGCTCAACGTTGTGTACGTGCTGGCGGTAAACACAATGACCTTGAAAACGTAGGTTTCACGGCTCGTCACCACACATTCTTTGAAATGCTTGGTAACTTCAGCTTTGGTGATTACTTCAAAGAAGACGCGATTGCGTTTGCTTGGGAATTCCTAACAGAAACTCTACAACTGCCAAAAGATCGTCTATTGGTAACGGTATACGAAACAGATGACGAAGCATTCGATATCTGGAACAAAAAAGTAGGTGTACCTGCTGACCGTATCGTTCGTATTGGCGACAAAGAAGGCGGTAAAAAGTTTGAGTCTGACAACTTCTGGACAATGGGTGACACCGGTCCTTGTGGTCCATGTACTGAAATCTTCTACGATCACGGCGAACACATTTGGGGCGGCCGTCCAGGCACTCCTGAAGAAGATGGTGACCGTTTCATCGAGATCTGGAACAACGTATTCATGCAGTTCAACCGTCATGCCGACGGCACAATGGAACCGCTACCTAAGCCTGCTGTTGATACAGGTATGGGTATTGAACGTATCTCTGCAATCATGCAAGGCGTGCACTCAAACTACGAAATCGATGTATTCCAAAAGCTAATCAAAGCAACGGCTGAAACGATCGGTTACGAAGACCTATCAAACCAGTCGCTACGCGTTATCGCTGACCACATCCGTTCTTGTTCATTCCTGATCGCTGATGGCGTTATGCCTTCAAACGAAGGTCGTGGTTACGTTCTACGTCGTATTATCCGTCGTGCAGTTCGTCACGGTAACAAGCTAGGTGCACAAGGCGTATTCTTCCACAAACTTGTGGGCGTGCTAGCTGAAGTGATGGGTTCTGCAGCAGACGAACTGAAGAAGCAACAAGAGCTTGTTGAAAAAGTACTTCGTATCGAAGAAGAGAACTTTGGTCGCACACTAGAGCGCGGCATGGTTATCCTGAACGAAGCACTAGACGCACTTGAAGGCAAAGAGCTAGACGGTGAAACAGTATTCAAACTTTACGATACTTACGGCTTCCCAGCTGACTTAACTAACGACGTAGCTCGTGAGCGTGACTTCACTATTGATGAAGAAGGCTTCGAGAATGCGATGGAAGTTCAGCGTCAGCGTGCACGTGAAGCGGGCCAATTCGGTACTGACTACAACGCGACGATCAAAGTGGAAACCAACACTGAGTTCTGTGGCTACACAGGTACAGAAGGTGCTGGCGAAATCTCTGCACTGTTCGTTGAAGGCGAAGAAGTTGCTTCTCTGTCTGCGGGCGATAAAGCAATCATCATCCTTGAAGAAACCCCATTCTACGCGGAATCAGGCGGTCAATGTGGTGATACCGGTACGCTAAAAACTGCGTCTGGTCTTTTCAAAGTTGAAGACACTCAAAAGCTAGGTAACGCATTTGCACACCACGGTGAGCTAGTTGAAGGTGTGTTCGCGAAAGGCGATAAAGTAGAAGCTACAGTAGACGCTGAGCGTCGTGCTGCTATCTCACTTAACCACTCTGCAACTCACTTACTTCACGCTGCACTGCGCGAAGTACTTGGTGAGCACGTGGCTCAAAAAGGTTCTTTGGTTAAGCCTGACAACCTACGTTTTGACTTCTCTAACCTTGAAGCAGTAACGCCTGAACAACTTAAAGAAGTAGAGCGTTTGGTTAACGCGCAGGTTCGCAAGAACCATGCAATTGAAACTAACATCATGGACATCGAGTCAGCGAAAGAAAAAGGTGCGATGGCACTGTTTGGCGAGAAGTACGATGACGAAGTTCGCGTTCTGTCTATGGGCGATTTCTCTACTGAACTTTGTGGTGGTATCCACGCAAGCAACACTGGTGACATTGGCCTGTTCAAGATCACTTCTGAAGGTGGTATCGCAGCGGGTATTCGTCGTATCGAAGCGGTAACGGGTGAAGCTGCACTGGATGCAGTAGAAGCTCAAGCTAACGCTTACGAAGAGAAACTGGCTGAGTCAGCTAAGAAAGCGAAATCTCTAGAGAAAGAAATCCAACTACTTAAAGAAAAGATGGCTGCAGCTGAAAGTGCAAACATCATGGGCAAAGTAGAAGAGATCTCTGGTACTAAGGTACTGGTTGCTGCTATTGAAGGTGCGGACAACAAGAACCTACGTACTATGGTTGATAACGCTAAAAACCAAGTGGGTAGCGGCATCATCCTGATCGCTAACGTAGCAGACGGTAAAGTTGGCTTGATTGCTGGTGTAACTAAAGACCTTATCGGCAAAGTAAAAGCGGGCGACCTAGTTAAGATGGTTGCTGAGCAAGTTGGCGGTAAAGGTGGCGGTCGCCCAGATATGGCTCAAGCGGGTGGTACTGACGTTGAAGCACTACCAGAAGCGCTTAAATCTGTACGTACTTGGCTAGAAGAGCGTCTTTAAGCTTAAGTAATTGATACAAAGATGCCCAATCAGTTTTGATTGGGCATCTTTTATTTTGCCTATTGGAAGAGTGTCTAAACCAGGTTTGATTGAGATTAACCAAGAAGTCTAATGTCAACGTTAGACTTCTTGGTTAATTTTTTATTGCTTCGCCATGACGCGGAGCGTGTTTTTTTTGTCATATATAGACATTGGTCTTGGGAAGGTGAGGACGGGTGAAAATGCCTCTTATCGTGCAGAAGTTTGGCGGAACGTCAGTGGGTTCAATAGAACGAATCCAACATGTAGCAGAGAAAATCATTGAAGCGAAAAATGAAGGCAATCAAATCGTGGTTGTGGTTTCTGCTATGTCAGGTGAAACAAATCGGTTGGTTAACTTAGCCACTCAAATCGATAGCGTACCAAATGCTAGAGAATTGGATGTATTGTTAACGGCTGGAGAGCAAGTTTCCATGGCACTGTTGGCGATGACGCTGCACAAGTTAGGTTATGAAGCGACATCGATGACAGGTTACCAAGCGAGAATTCACACCGATTCGAATCATAACAATGCGACGATTGAGCGTATTGATACTGCTCCTATTCAAGCTCTTTTGGACGACGACCAAATAGTGATTGTGGCAGGTTTTCAAGGCATCAATGCTAAAGGTGATATCACGACACTAGGCCGTGGTGGCTCTGATACTACAGCGGTTGCGTTAGCTGGAGCGCTGCAAGCCAAAGAGTGCCAGATCTATACTGATGTTGATGGTGTTTACTCGTGTGACCCTCGAGTTGTTAAACACTCAAAGAAACTCGCTACCTTAGATTTTCCATCGATGGAAGAGATGGCTCGACGTGGTGCTAAGGTGTTACACCTTCCTTGCGTTCAGTATGCTTGGCAACACAATGTGCCATTACGTGTGCTTTCAAGCTTTGAACAAGGCGAGGGCACACTGATTGCGGGCGACCAGTGTTTGAATGATATTTCAGGCCTGGCTATACAAAGAGATATGGTGCGTATTGAGTGTTTGAATGAGGACCTAGATTCTTTCTTATCGCATTGCCAACTGTTAGGAATTGAAGTCTTTAGTGTGATCGAGGAAACAGATCGGGCAGCACTCATTATCAAACAAGACATAAGTGCCAAATTAAAACTAGTTTTTGATGAGAAAATCCGTAATAGTGAACGGGTTAGTTTGTTAACTGTGGTAGGAAGCCGAACACAAGAAATTGTGGTCAGTTCACATGGATTGTTGTCTGAGGGCGAAATTGATGTACAGCATCACTTATTGCAGCAGCAGTCTTTAACCTTGGTGGTATCACCAACGCAAGTCGATATGGCTGCTAACATATTACACAATGCATACATCGTAGCGCGTGAAGCACAGGGTTATCCTAAAAAAGAAGTGCATTTTGGTTAAATAAACTCAATCGATAGTTTACGAAAATATAACTTTTGTTGGATAATGCTCTCGTAGCTAGATAAATTTAGAGATTACTCAAGGAGCAAAGAATGCTAATTTTGACTCGCCGCGTTGGCGAAACACTGATGATTGGTGATGAAGTAACAGTTACTGTACTAGGCGTTAAAGGTAACCAAGTACGTATTGGTGTTAACGCACCTAAAGAAGTATCTGTTCACCGTGAAGAGATCTACATGCGCATTCAAGCTGAAAAAGGTAATGGTAACGTTGCATCTGGCAACTACTAATACTTTGCGTAGAGAAGAGGCTAGCATTACTGCTAGCCTTTTTTGATCTTGGAGTATGAGAAAGCGATGTCAGATTATTGATTCACCGGATAGTGCGTTTGTTTTGATTTCATCGAGTGAATGCTCCAGTAAGTGGAGTATTATCTGAGTTCTTGCATGATGAAGCTAGTAGCGATATTTATCTGCCAGACTTCAAGATTTATTGGCTTCCCCTATAGCGCAAATACGCATCTCGTAGTATTGTTCATCCAGCGGTAGCACTTGCTGCTGAAGAAATTAGATAATTGTTTTTAGCGGTTTATTATTGCCAATCTTTCGCCTTAATTTTTAAGGGAAAAAGCGCGCTTTTGATGTTATAAGTTCAAATTGCAAGCGCTTTGATTAAATAGCAAACGGTTGAGTGTTTTTGTCCAATTTTTTTCAATAAAGTGTTTGACATATTTTCGGTAAAACGTAATATGTGCCTCCGCAAGACGGTGAGGTGGCCGAGAGGCCGAAGGCGCTCCCCTGCTAAGGGAGTATGTGGTTTGTAGCTGCATCGAGGGTTCGAATCCCTCCCTCACCGCCATTTCTTGCGAGTCTATAGTTAGCAACTTGGACAATGTAAATGTGCGTCCTTAGCTCAGCTGGATAGAGTACCTGGCTACGAACCAGGCGGTCGGAGGTTCGAATCCTCCAGGACGCGCCATTCTCTCTTTTCTTACTTGTAAGTGATGTGAGAATAATGAATTAGGTGAGGTGGCCGAGTGGCCGAAGGCGCTCCCCTGCTAAGGGAGTATGTGGTTTGTAGCTGCATCGAGGGTTCGAATCCCTCCCTCACCGCCATTCATTACAGGCCGATGGCCTTTTTTTTTCTTCGTAGTAAGAAGAATGTGATATATTTCACAACTTCATTCTGAATGAATGAACACCGTGCGTCCTTAGCTCAGCTGGATAGAGTACCTGGCTACGAACCAGGCGGTCGGAGGTTCGAATCCTCCAGGACGCGCCACTATTTAAGGGTCTGTTGATCCTCGTATTGACTAAGTTGATACCAAAACCTGTGCGCTCTTAGCTCAGCTGGATAGAGTACCTGGCTACGAACCAGGCGGTCGGAGGTTCGAATCCTCCAGAGCGCGCCACTATTTAGGGTTTGCTTCTAATAAGAATGTGAATCCCGATATTGATAAATCGTTCGTCGAGAATTAATATCAAAACCGTGCGTCCTTAGCTCAGCTGGATAGAGTACCTGGCTACGAACCAGGCGGTCGGAGGTTCGAATCCTCCAGGACGCGCCACTATTTAAGGGACTATTGATCCTTGTATTGACTCAGTTGATACTAAAACCCGTGCGCTCTTAGCTCAGCTGGATAGAGTACCTGGCTACGAACCAGGCGGTCGGAGGTTCGAATCCTCCAGAGCGCGCCACTATTTAGGGTTTCCTTGTGAACTCCTGATGTTGCGAATACCAATATCGAAAACTGCGCGTCCTTAGCTCAGCTGGATAGAGTACCTGGCTACGAACCAGGCGGTCGGAGGTTCGAATCCTCCAGGACGCGCCACTATTTAGGGTTTCCTTGTGAACTCCTGATATTAGGAATACTGATATCGAAAGCCGTGCGTCCTTAGCTCAGCTGGATAGAGTACCTGGCTACGAACCAGGCGGTCGGAGGTTCGAATCCTCCAGGACGCGCCACTCTTTAGGGTTTCCTTGTGAACTCCTGATATTGGGAATACTGATATCGAAAACCGTGCGCTCTTAGCTCAGCTGGATAGAGTACCTGGCTACGAACCAGGCGGTCGGAGGTTCGAATCCTCCAGAGCGCGCCACATTACTAAAAAAAGCCTCGTTTTTACGAGGTTTTTTTTATGTCCGCTGCATAAATGTTGATAAAATGTTAAAATTACTTAACGTTTAACTTGTTGTATTTTAAGTGGTTATTGAATACTTCCTTGTTATTCCACCTTTCTCATATCATTTCTTAAAAAAGCTCTATTTAAGTCACAGTTTAATTCTCTAAAAATTACATATTTGACAGATTTATGTGATCTGATAGGCGAATAATTAACCTGATGTGTGCGTTATCTGTAACAGAACCTTAAACAAAATTGACAAAGTTTTACCAATCGAGATAATCCAAGGGTCGGGATCACTATTCGCTGAAATCCTGTACATATGTCAGGATGACGAAGAAAGGAAGCAACATGACTAATATTGGAAGCCTGCTAGGAGATGCGGCGACTCTGATGATAACGGGGATGTCCGTTGTCTTTATTTTCCTAACTATTCTAGTTTACCTCGTTCGGTTGATGTCAAAACTGGTACCAGAAGAAGTACCAGAGCCGATCGCAGCACCTAAAAAAATTCAAAAATCACAATCAAACCCTTCAGCTGTTAGTCCACAGGTAGTGGCAGCAATTTCGGCCGCGGTTCATCAATACCGTGCGTCGACTGCTAAGTAGCATTTAAAGGATTAAAAAGGAGTTTATGAGCATGTCTAAACCACTAGCTATCACAGACGTGGTACTTCGTGACGCCCATCAGTCACTATTTGCTACTCGTATGCGTATCGAAGATATGCTGCCAATAGCGGCAGAACTGGATAAGGTCGGTTACTGGTCACTTGAGACTTGGGGCGGCGCGACGTTTGATTCGTGTATTCGTTTTCTTGGAGAGGATCCATGGGAGCGTCTTCGTGAACTAAAGAAAGCGATGCCAAACACACCAATGCAGATGCTACTGCGTGGTCAAAACCTGTTGGGTTACCGTCACTACGCGGATGACGTAGTCGAAAAATTTGTTGAACGTGCCCATAAGAACGGCATGGACGTATTCCGTATTTTTGATGCGATGAATGATGTACGTAACTTTGAGAAAGCGGTGAAAGCAACAATTGATGTTGGTGGTCACGCTCAAGGTACTTTGTCTTACACAACCAGCCCTGTCCACAACTCAGATACTTGGGTTGATCTGGCTAAGCGTCTAGAAGACCTAGGTTGTCATTCATTATGTATCAAAGATATGTCAGGTTTATTAAAGCCTTACGAAGCTGAAGAGTTAATTACACGCATCAAAGCGTCGTGTGATGTTCCTCTAGCACTGCATAGCCACGCGACAACGGGTCTTTCTACAGCAACAGCCGTTAAAGCAGTTGAAGCGGGTATCGATATTCTAGATACCGCTATCTCTTCAATGAGCTGTACTTACGGTCACACACCAACAGAAACGGTTGTGGCGATGTTAGAAGGTACTGAGCGTGATACTAACCTTAAGCTGGATCAGATTGAGCCAATCGCTTCTTACTTCCGTGATGTTCGTAAAAAGTACGCGAAATGGGAAGGCCAACTAAAAGGTGTTGATTCTCGTATCTTGATTGCTCAGGTTCCTGGCGGCATGTTGACGAACATGGAAGGCCAGTTAAAAGAGCAAGGCGCTGCAGATCGTATGGATGAGGTGCTTGAAGAGATCCCTCGCGTACGTAAAGAGCTTGGCTACATTCCTCTGGTAACGCCAACTTCTCAAATCGTTGGTACTCAAGCGGTTATTAACGTACTAACGGGCGAGCGCTACAAGAGCATCACTAAAGAAACAGCGGGTCTATTGAAAGGCGAATACGGCCAAGCTCCAGCTGAAGTGGATGCAGAACTGCAAGCTAAAGTATTGGATGGTGCGGAAGCGATCACTTGTCGCCCTGCAGATCTGCTGAAGTCTGAAATGGATGAGCTAACGACTGATTTGCTAGAAAAAGCAAAAGAAGAAGGTATCTCTCTAGCGGAAGACACGGTAGATGATGTACTGACTTACGCACTGTTCCCACAAGTGGGTCTTAAGTTCCTTAAGAACCGTCGTAATCCTGAAGCATTTGAACCAGCACCAACGGCAGAAGCTGCGGCTCCTGTGGCAGCAGCGGCACCCGCTCCAGTATCTGGTGGTATCGAAAGCTACAGCGTGAAGGTGGATGGCCAAGTTTATGATGTAGAAGTCGGCCCACAAGGTGAACTGACATCAGTAGCACCATCAGCAAAACCAGCTCAAGCGGCACAAGCTGCGCCTGTAGCGGTATCTGATGCTGAAGCAGTTCCTGCTCCTCTTGCGGGTAACATCTTTAAAGTGAACGTTCAGGCTGGCGCTGAAGTGGCTGAAGGCGATGTTCTGCTTATTCTAGAAGCGATGAAGATGGAAACGGAAGTTCGTGCTGCTCGTGGTGGTATCGTTCAAGAACTGAATGTTAAAGAAGGCGATGCAGTTACTGTAGGCGCTCCACTACTAAGCCTAGCGTAAGGGAGTACCATGGAAGGATTGATGACCTTATGGTCTGAAACAGGGATTGCTAACTTCGAGTTCGGCCAGATTTGTATGATGCTGGTCGGTTGCTTGCTGTTGTTTTTGGCAATCCGCAAAGGATTTGAACCTTTACTGCTGCTACCTATTGGTTTTGGTGCTGTATTGGCCAATATCCCAAATGCTGGATTTACTGATCCGGGCGGTTTGCTGTACTACGTCTACTACATTGGTATCGAAACGGGTATTTTCCCACTGCTGATCTTTATGGGCGTGGGCGCGATGACGGATTTTGGTGCATTGATCGCTAACCCTAAAACCTTGTGGTTAGGTGCAGCTGCTCAGTTTGGTATTTTCGCAACACTATTTGGTGCGATCTTGCTGAACTACATTCCAGGCATGGAATTTACCATGGCAGACGCTTCTTCAATCGCAATCATTGGTGGTGCAGATGGCCCAACGGCTATCTTCTTAGCGAGTAAGCTCTCTCCTGATCTGTTAGGTGCGATTGCCGTAGCTGCATACAGCTACATGGCTTTAGTTCCTATTATTCAGCCGCCAATCATGAAGGCGTTAACGTCTCCAGAAGAGCGTAAAATTAAGATGGCTCAGCTTCGTCACGTAAGCAAAGGTGAGAAGATCCTTTTCCCACTTGCAGTATTGCTGATGACGATCTTGTTCCTGCCTTCTGCAACACCACTGGTTGGTATGTTCTGTTTAGGTAACTTAATGCGTGAAGCAGGCGTAGTTGACCGTCTATCTAAGACGGCACAAAACGAACTGATCAACGTTGTGACCATCTTCCTTGGCTTGGGCGTAGGTTCTAAGCTTCAAGCAGATACCTTCTTGAACTTAGAAACGCTAGGTATTCTAGGTTTAGGTGCGGTGGCATTTAGTATCGGTACTGCGGGTGGTGTGTTGATGGCGAAGCTATTAAACCGTTTCTCGAAAGAGGACATCAACCCACTGATTGGCGCTGCTGGTGTATCAGCGGTTCCAATGGCGGCTCGTGTTGTGAACAAGGTTGGTCTTGAGGCGAACCCTCAGAACTTCTTGTTGATGCACGCAATGGGGCCGAACGTAGCAGGTGTACTAGGTAGTGCTGTTGCGGCTGGTATTCTATTAGCGCTAGTCGGTTAATGGATGGCTAGGTCATGTATCGTTACGTTAATTGGTCGTCAATTTACGAATGAGCGGTTAACTTAGCCTTATTAAATGGTTTATAGTCGAAGGGATGCTTGTGCATCCCTTTCTTTTATTCGTTAGGTTTTAACTAATTAGGGACGTGTTTAAATGGAAAATAGACAGATAGCGATTACCGAGTTTGGTGGGGTGGAAAACCTTGTACTTCAAACCAGTGCAATACCAGAGCCAAAAGCTGGCGAAGTAGTGGTTAAGGTCTTTTTTTCCGGCGTCAATCCGATAGATGTTAAAACTCGTGCAGGGCTAGGTTGGGCGGCTGCACAAAACAAAGATAACCTACCTTGGGTACCAGGCTACGATATCGCGGGGCAAGTGGTTACGCTAGGCGAACAGGCTGAGCGTTTTACTGTTGGTGATAATGTGGCGGGCTTTATCGGCTTCCCATTGCAAGGCGGTGGCTACAGTCAATATGTGTGTGTACCTGAAACTGCGCTGAGCATCATTCCTAACTCTGTAACGTTAGAAGCGGCAGCTGCTCTTCCTTTGGCGAGTCAAACGGCGGCACAAGCGCTCAATAAAGCGGAAGTGAAAGAGGGTGATCGAGTACTCATCTTAGCGGGTGCAGGTGGCGTTGGACACATCGCCGTTCAAATTGCTGTTGCAGCAAAAGCTGAGGTTTACACTACTTGTAGTGAAGCAAATCTTGACTACCTAGCAACGCTAGGTGCCCATGCTATTAACTATAAATTTGCTCCAGCGTCTGAACGAGTGTCGGATGTTGACGTGCTGATTGATTTGGTAGGTGGCGATACGGCGCTTGATGCGTTGAAGTGCCTGAAGGATGGTGCAAGAGTGGTTACCGTTCCGACCCTATCGGCAGAGTTAATCTGCGAGAAGGCAAAACTTTTAGGTTTCACAGCATCAGGTATGTTGGTGGAACCTAATCCAGAGCAAATGGATACCATGCTTTATATGGTGAGTGTTGGATTGCTAAAAACAGAAGTTCAAGGTATTTACCCGCTGGAAGAGGCACAGTCGGCTCATCTGCAGGTAGAAACCGGACACACCAGAGGCAAGGTACTGCTTAAGATGCAAGAAGGTTAATATGCAGTGCTAGAGTTCTTTAATTCTCTTTTCGAAAACATAGCGCTGTGGTTCTCTGATTCAGCGCTATGGGTCTTATTTATCAGTGGCTTCTTGAGTGCCACCTTGTTGCCCGGAGGCTCTGAAGCGAGCCTTATCGCGGCATTGAGCTTAGATCAATTCTCAACATTGTCGATCATTCTGATAGCGACACTCGGCAACACCTTAGGCGGTCTTACTAACTATTGGATTGGTTTGTGGTTACCTAATCGAACTCAATCAGAAAAGCATGGTCATAAGGCTATGGCTTGGCTAAGCCGTTATGGTTACTGGACTTTACTATTCAGTTGGTTGCCCGTTATCGGTGATCCTCTGTGTCTAGCTGCTGGTTGGCTGAGAATGAAATTCATCCCTAGCGTTATCTTGATTGCGATTGGCAAAGCTGCTCGCTATAGCTTACTTGCTGCTATCTATTTCGGTTTTTTCTAAGGAGAACCTATGAAAAAGGTTTTACTTGGTACATTTTCTCTTATCGCCATTGCCGGCTGTTCTTACAATGTACCTAGCTCAACATCCTTCTTTTCCTCATTACCAGAAGGTGTCACTCTTTTAGAAGAGGTTAAGCCCTCTAAAGCTAAAGTGGTGATTCCTTACACTAAGTATCAATTGGATAATGGCTTAACCGTTATTCTTTCTCCTGATGATTCTGATCCATTGGTGCATGTGGATGTGACTTACCATGTCGGTTCTGCACGTGAAGAGATAGGCAAATCAGGCTTTGCACATTTCTTCGAGCATATGATGTTCCAAGGATCTGAGAATGTTGGCGATCAACAGCACTTTAAGATCATTACAGAAGCGGGTGGTTCGTTAAACGGTACCACTAACCGCGATCGCACGAACTACTTTGAGACGGTTCCCTCAAACCAGCTTGAGAAAATGTTGTGGTTAGAATCAGATCGAATGGGCTTCTTATTGGATGCGGTTTCTCAGAAGAAATTCGAAGTACAAAGAGGCACGGTTAAAAACGAACGTGCTCAAAGCTATGAAAACCGCCCTTACGGTCTGATGTGGGAGCGAATGGGTGAAGCGCTTTACCCTGAAGGACACCCATATTCATGGCAACCAATTGGCTATGTCGAAGATCTTGACCGCGTCGATGTGAATGACCTCAAGGCATTCTTCCTGCGTTGGTACGGCCCAAATAATGCGGTACTGACAATCGGTGGTGATATCGATGTTGACGATACGCTTGAGTGGGTTAATAAATACTTTGGTCCAATCCCGAAAGGTCCAGAGGTTGAGCCTGCTGAGAAACAACCTGCGGTACTGACGGAAGATAAGTACATCACCCTAGAAGATAACATTCGTCAGCCAATGGTACTGGTTGGTTGGCCGACGACTTATCGCGGTGAAGAGACCCAAGCGTCACTGAATGCGCTGTCTAACGTTTTAGGTTCCGGTACTAATAGTTACCTTTACCAAAACTTAGTGAAGACACAAAAAGCAGTGAGTGCAGGCTCATTCCATGATTGTGCTGAGTTGGCATGTACCATGTACGTCTATGCGATGGGTAACTCTGGTAAAAAAGGTGACTTAACGGCTCTCAACAAAGAGTTAATGGATACCTTAGATAAGTTCTCGAAAGAGGGTGTTCAACAAGATCGCCTAGACCAGATTACCGGGATGGCCGAAGCGGATGCGGTTTTTGCACTGCAAAGTGTTAAAGGTAAGGTGTCGCAATTGGCATCTAACCAAACTTTCTATGGTCAGCCAGATCGCATTGAGTCCCAGCTGGATCAAATCCGTGCCGTCACACCTGAAAGCGTGAGCAAGGCCTACCAAGATTTCATCGAAGGTAAGCATAAGGTTACTTTGAGTGTTGTTCCGAAAAAGCAGCTTGATTTAGCCGTTCGAGAGGCGACATTTACCACGCCACCACGTACTTTGCCTGAATACAGTAAAGTAACGGAAGACCAGTTGAACTTCAGAAGAGCAACGGACACCTTTGATCGCAGTGTAATGCCTGAGGTGACCTTTGGTGTCGAAGCGACAATGCCAGAGCTGTATCGCATGCACTTTGCAAATGGTACTGACCTGATTGGTACAGAGACCAGTGAAACGCCGACGGTACAAATGCAAATTCAACTGCCAGCAGGTGAGCGTTATGTTCGTAAAGGACAAGAGGGCCTAGCAAACTTAACTGCCGCTCTGATGGAAGAAGGCTCCACCAAGCGAACGGTTGAAGAGCTACAGGCGACTCTAGATAAGTTGGGCAGCAGTGTGGGTATCAGTGCTGGTAGCTATACCACGGATATTTCAATTTCTACGCTAGAGAAAAACCTGCCTCAAACTTTGGCGATCGTGCAAGAGGTTTTGCTGGAGCCTAAGTTCGATGAGCAAGACTTCGAACGCGTTAAGAAACAGATGCTAGAAGGGGTGGTATATCAGCATCAACAACCAAGTTGGATGGCATCTCAAGCAACCCGTGAAGTGCTGTTTGGCGACAGTATTTTTGCTCGTGCGAGTGATGGTACTAAAGACTCTCTAGAATCGTTAACTCTGGACGATGTAAAACAGTTTTACAGTCAACACTATACTCCAGAAGGAGCTAATATTGTTATTGTAGGGGACATCTCGAAGAAAGAGGTTGGAAAGCAGCTACAATTCTTTGAGGAGTGGCAAGGCGAGGCGGCACCGTTGACACGCCCACAGATCGTCAAAGACCTAACTGAGCAGCGTTTGTATTTAGTTGATAAGCCGGGCGCGCCACAAAGTATCGTTCGCTTAGTTCGTAAAGGTCTGCCTTTTGATGCTACGGGTGAGCTGTATAAGAGCCAATTGGCTAACTTTAACCTAGCGGGTAACTTTAATAGCCGCATTAACCAGAACCTACGCGAAGACAAAGCATACACTTATGGTGCGAGCGGTTACTTTGCCAGCACTCGTGAAACAGGTGCGGTAGTATTTAGCGCACAGGTAAGAGCTAACGCGACAGTGCTATCGATTCAAGAGTTTATTAATGAACTTAATGAGTTTAGCCAAAGTGGATTAACTGACGAAGAGGTGAAATTTATGCGCCTTGCCGTCGGTCAACAAGATGCACTCAAATACGAAACACCAAGTCAGAAAGCAGGGTTGTTGAGTAATATTGTTGCATTGAGCCTAGATGAAGATTACCTACAGCAGCGTAATCAGATAGTTGAGACGGTCTCAAAAGAGACATTGAATGAACTATCGAAGAAATGGTTCGACCCGAATGATTATCAAATAATTGTGGTTGGTGATGCGGCATCGCTTCGCCCGCAATTAGAAAAGTTAGATATTCCAATAGAAGAGCTTGAAATCATTCGTTAGAGTACACATTAAAGGGGGAGGGAAGAGACTCTACTTTTCTCCTCCAACCTAATTTATGATAGTTCTAATCAGAACGATATAAGATAAGTGAACTGAATTTTGACTGATTTTGCTGCGCGACTAAAGCAAGTTGCAACCAACCCTAAGACCTTCTCTCAATTTGGTCGTGGCGTTGAAAGGGAAACATTACGCTACACGGAAGATGGGCACCTTGCTACTGGGCCGCACCCTAAGGCCTTAGGATCTGCGTTGATGAACGAGTGGGTAACGACTGATTTCTCTGAGTCGCTACTGGAATTTATCACACCTGTTTCAAATGACGTTCCTACTCTTTTGAATCAGTTGTCTGATATTCATCATTTCACACAAACCAAGTTAGACGGTGAAAAACTGTGGCCGCTCTCTATGCCTTGTTATGTTGGTAGCGAAGACTACATTCAGCTTGCGCAGTACGGCACATCTAACAACGGTAAAATGAAAACGTTATATCGTGAGGGCTTAAAACGCCGTTACGGTAGCTTGATGCAGATTATCTCTGGTGTTCACTTTAACTTTTCTTTCCCTGAAAGCTTCTGGGATAGCTTGTTTGGTGAACAAACAGAACAAGAGCGTAGTGACGCAAAATCAGATGCTTACTTCAGTTTGATCCGTAACTACTACCGTTTTGGTTGGTTAATCCCATATTTCTTCGGTGCTTCGCCAGCATTGTGTTCATCTTTCATCAAAGGAAGAGAAACGAACCTACCTTTTGAAAAGGTTGGCGAGACACTGTATCTACCAAAAGCAACAGCGCTGCGTCTGAGTGATCTTGGTTACACTAACAGTGCGCAAAGCGTATTGAAGATTGGCTTTAACAGCCTAGAGCAGTACCTTGAAGGCTTGAATCAAGCGATTCGTACTCCATCAGAAGAGTTTGCTGAAATTGGCGTTAAGGTTGATGGCGAATATCGTCAGCTTAATAGCAACGTACTACAAATTGAGAATGAGCTTTACGCACCTATCCGTCCTAAGCGTGTGGCTAGGAGTGGTGAGAAACCATCTGAAGCGCTGGCTCGTGGCGGTGTTGAGTACATCGAGGTTCGCTCTCTAGACGTAAACCCATTCAGCTCAATCGGTATCACTGAGCAACAAGTTCGCTTCTTAGACCTATTCCTAACTTGGAGTGTTCTAACTGACTCTGCTGAGATGGATAACTGCGAGCTTGAATGCTGGCGCGACAACTGGAATAAGGTGATCCTAGAAGGTCGTCAAGTTGGTCTAGAACTGCAAATTGGTTGTCACGGTGAGCGATTGTCTCTGCAAGATTGGGCGAAGCGCGTGTTTAAAGATCTACGCTCAATTGCTGAGATGATGGACGTTGAACAAGGCGGTCAAGCTTACCAAGAAACCTGCGATACGCTTGAAGCTTGGATTGATAACCCAGAGCTAACCATTTCTGGCCAATTGCTAGAAGAAACTAAAAAGTTAGGTGGCTTAGGTAAAGTTGGTTGTGCGCTAGGTAAAACGTACGCACAACAGCACAAAGCACACCAATACAAAGTGTATTCAGCTGAGCTGATGGAAGCAGAGGTTCAACGCTCTGTGATTGCTCAGCAACAAATTGAAGAAGCGAGTACTCAAGATTTTGACAGCTTCTTAGCGGATTATTTTTCGTATTTAAAAGCATAGCGAGACGTTGGTGGAAAGGAAGCAAGCCTTGTTAGGTAAGCCTACTCGTGTGAGTAGTAAATGGTTACCTGTAGTCACTGTCGGTGTTGTCTCTAGCCTTTTGGTTGGTTGTGCAACACCACCGCCGAAACAGCAAGACAATCTATGTAGCATCTTCAGAGAGCATCCATCGTGGTACGAAGATGCCTTAGATATGCAAGAAGAGTGGGGCACTCCCATCAACGTAGCGATGGCTTTTGTAAAACAAGAGAGTAGCTTCCGTCATGATGCGCGCCCACCAAAAGATTACATCCTTGGGTTTATTCCTTGGGGCCGTGTAAGCAGCGCTTATGGCTATGCTCAAGCTCAGGATCCAGCTTGGGAAGATTTCCAAAAAGCGACCAACCATGGTGGCTCAAGAACCAACTTTGATGATGCGCTGATGTTTATAGGCTGGTACACCAGTGAAACGCGTCGTCAACTCGGTATCTCGCTATGGGACCCATATAACCAGTACTTGGCTTACCATGAAGGCCGCGGTGGTTATAAGCGTAAATCGTATAACAGCAAACCATCTTTAATTAAGGTGGCTCGTAAAGTCGAACAGCAAGCAAAAGATTATGGCTGGCAACTGAAACAGTGCCGCAAAGAACTAGAAGACAATCGAAGTTGGTTTTTCTAAAGCCAACCGTCACGGAGAATAGCAATGCCTTTATTAGATAGTTTCACTGTAGATCACACTCGTATGAACGCACCAGCAGTTCGTGTTGCGAAAACAATGCAAACTCCAAAAGGAGATACCATCACGGTATTTGACCTGCGTTTTACGGCACCAAACAAAGATATCCTATCTGAGAAAGGTATCCACACTCTAGAGCACCTATATGCAGGTTTCATGCGTGCTCAACTGAACGGTTCAGACGTAGAGATCATCGATATTTCACCTATGGGCTGTCGTACAGGCTTCTACATGAGCCTGATCGGTACACCTTCAGAGCAGCAAGTGGCTGATGCTTGGTTAGCGGCAATGCAAGACGTGTTGAAAGTTGAGAGCCAGAATAAGATCCCTGAGCTGAACGAATACCAGTGTGGTACAGCGGCAATGCACTCTTTAGACGAAGCGAAAGAGATCGCGAATGCCATCATCGCTGCTGGTATCTCAGTAAACAAGAACGACGAGCTAGCACTGCCAGAGTCGATGCTTAAAGAGCTTAAAGTTGATTAATCATTTGAGTTAATTCTCGATGAGTAAGATATCAAAAGGCCCGGTTCATTGAACCGGGCCTTTCTATTTTCTCACTTAGCAGGTCAATAGCGAGTACTATCTGAACCTGTTATCCATTTACGATTTGTGGAAACACACGTACTAGCTTGATGCGGTTCTCTTCAAGTTCCACAATTTCCATAGGGTGACTGGCAACCTGAACACTCAAATGGCTTTCTGGAATGTCTTCCAGATGTTCTAGTATCAAACCATTCAACGTTCTTGGGCCATCAGTTGGGAGTGCCCACTGCAATCCTTTGTTGATGTCACGGATGTTTGCACTGCCTTCAATGAGGAAGCTACCATCGCTCTGTGGTGTGATTTCGTCAGATAAACTTGGTGCAATTGAAGTAGTAAACTCACCGACAATCTCTTCTAGAATATCTTCTAATGTAACCAAGCCATTGATATCACCGTACTCATCAACGATTAGACCGATGCGCTGTTTGTTGCGTTGGAATTTTAGTAGTTGAATATTGAGTGGGGTTGCTTCTGGAATGAAGTAGATTTCGTCCGCGGCACGCAGCAGAGTCTCTTTGTTGAATTCGTTCTTTTCAAGCATCAAGCGATACGCTTCGCGCAGCCTCAGCATGCCAACCACTTCATCAATTTGGTCACGATAAAGAACTACTCGACCATGAGGAGAGTGGGTTAGCTGACGGACGATGGATTTCCAATCATCATTAATGTCGATACCGGTAATCTCGTTACGAGGCACCATGATGTCGTTCACGGTAACGTGCTCTAAATCTAGAATAGACACCAACATATCTTGGTGACGTTGAGGTATCAGATTGCCTGCTTCATTTACTACAGTTCTTAACTCTTCAGAACTTAAATGATCGGTCGCGTCGTGGCTAGCTTTGACACCCAGAATACGAATAAAGCCATTGGTTATGAAGTTAACTAATATCACCAGTGGCGACAGTATCTTCATCAAAATCATTAGCAATATGCTGCTGGCGTAGGAGACACGTTCAGGAAACAGGGAAGCTATGGTTTTTGGTGTGACCTCAGCGAATACTAGGATCACGAGAGTCAGGGTACCGGTTGCGACAGCCACACCGATGTCCCCATAGATACGCATACCAAGAATGGTTGCGATCGCAGAAGCGAGAATGTTGACAAGGTTGTTACCGATGAGAATGAGGCCTATCAACCTGTCGGGGCGGTTCAGAAGTTTTTCTACTCGCTTGGCACCTTTATGACCCGTGTTGGCCAAGTGCTTTAAACGGTAGCGGTTCAAGGACATCATGCCCGTTTCGGAACCAGAGAAATAACCAGAAATTACAATGAGACACGCGAGTAGCGCAAATAAGATACCCGTTGATATGTCGTCCAAAACTATTCTTTTCCTATTTGTGTATCTTGATTAATTTATGACCGAACATGGTCGAGATGTCAATTGAATCTATCTGACTCAATATTTTAAAGGCAAGGTATGCGTGACCTTACCTTTAATTTGGGGGTTATCTCAGGATGATTTCCTGAACGAAGCGACTACCGAAGTAGGCTAATGTGAGCATGCTGGCACCAGCAAGGGCGAACCAAGTCACCTTCTGACCACGCCAACCTTTTTGGTAATGACCCCACAGAAGAATGGAGTAGATAACCCAAGCAATAAAAGACAACACAGCTTTGTGTGCTTTACCTTGAGCAAACATGTCTTGTACGAAGATAAAGCCAGTCAACAAGGTACCCGTTAATAAGCCATTACCGATTAGGATGATCTTGAAAAGTTGTCTTTCGACCATCATTAATGGAGGTAGGTTAGGGTTGATAACCAGTGCTTTCTTCTTTTTAAGTTTGTGATCTAGCCACGCAAGCTGCAGTGCGTATAGGGCACCAATGGTGAGCGTCGCGTAAGAGAACAGTGCCAAAGAGATGTGCATCAGCAGTTTTGGATCATTCTCTAAATGCTTGATGAAGGTACTTGGAAGAAAAGTTGCCGCCATCAAGTTCAGTGCTGCGAAGCTATAAACCACAGGCAGAATGAACCACAGTCGGGTTTTGAGCATAGCACCGCTCATCACTAGAGAAATGATTAAACTGATCAGTGAAGCAACGTTTAAGATACTGAGGTTTTGACCACTGGCATTAAAGATTAAGTCGCCAAGCAACCAAGCATGGAAAGCTAGAGCAAGTAATGCGCTGATAAACACCGTTTTTACACGGATCCCTGTTTGGTGCACGAGACCTGGAATGATCGTGGAAATCGCCATTGTATAAAGAAAGGCTGCTGCGATCGCAATAAGACTGTCCATGGTATCCATTAAAATGATTACTAATTGGCGAATTATACCTTGCATCGCTCTTTGGGGCTATGGTGAACCTCACTCAATTCCAAGTGAACACCGTCTCACGTCACAAGCGTGGATGATTAACGCTCTACAACGGGTATGACTCTAATCCACGCTAATGTATACTCAACTTAATAGTCGCAGGATTGAGCGAAGAGAAAACTATGTTTGATAATTTAACGGATCGTCTATCCAAAACGCTGAAGAATATCAGCGGTAAAGGTCGTCTGACCGAAGACAATATTAAAGATACGCTACGTGAAGTGCGTATGGCGCTTCTTGAAGCTGACGTGGCACTGCCAGTTGTCCGCGATTTTGTTAAGCGCGTAAAAGAAGGTGCTGTGGGTGTTGAGGTTTCTAAATCTCTAACACCTGGCCAAGAATTCATTAAGATCGTTCAAGCTGAACTTGAAGCGGTAATGGGTGAGTCTAATGAAGCACTTAACCTAGCTGCGCAGCCGCCAGCGGTTATCTTAATGGCTGGTCTACAAGGTGCGGGTAAAACCACATCGGTAGGTAAGCTATCTAAGTTGCTGACAGAGCGTGACAAGAAGAAAGTATTGGTTGTGTCTGCCGACGTTTACCGTCCTGCGGCGATCAAACAACTTGAAACGTTAGCTAGCGATGTTGGCGTTGACTTCTTCCCATCTTCGGCTGACCAGAAGCCTATTGATATTGCTAACGCTGCAATCGACCACGCGAAGAAGAAATTCTATGACGTGCTACTTGTCGATACTGCAGGTCGTTTAGCGATTGATGAAGAGATGATGGGCGAGATCCAAGAGCTTCATACTGCAATCAACCCAGTAGAAACTCTATTCGTTGTTGATGCTATGACAGGTCAAGATGCAGCGAATACGGCAAAAGCCTTTGGTGATGCTCTTCCACTAACCGGTGTTATCTTAACGAAAGTTGATGGTGATGCGCGTGGTGGTGCAGCTCTGTCTGTTCGTCATATCACAGGCAAGCCAATCAAATTCTTAGGTGTTGGTGAGAAAACTGACGCACTAGAACCATTCCACCCTGATCGTGTTGCTTCTCGTATCTTAGGTATGGGTGACGTTCTGTCGCTTATTGAAGACCTACAGAAAAACGTTGATACCGAGAAAGCAGAGAAACTGGCTAAGAAGTTCAAAGAGAAAAAAGGTTTTGACCTTGAAGACTTCCGTGAACAGCTAGGTCAGATGCAAAACATGGGCGGCATGATGGGCATGATGGATAAGCTTCCAGGTATGTCTCAGCTACCAGACAACGTGAAAGATAAAGTTGATGACAAGATGTTCAAGCAGATGGAAGCGATCATCAACTCGATGACCATGAAAGAGCGTCAACGTCCTGAGCTAATTAAAGGCTCACGTAAAAAGCGTATTGCCGCTGGTTCTGGTACACAGGTACAAGATGTAAACCGCATGCTTAAGCAGTTCACCCAAATGCAGAAGATGATGAAGAAAATGCAGAAAGGTGGTATGAAAGGCATGATGCGTAACATGCAAGGTATGATGGGCGGCATGGGTGGTATGGGCGGCGGCTTCAACCCGTTCGGCCGATAATCGCCTAATGTAACCTGCAGCACCTTTACTTTTCATAGTGTTATCTGTGTCACAGAAAGAATACAGGCACTATGTTGGTGAAAAAATAGCTAAACCCCTTGCATTGCCCCGGAATAAGAGTAAAATTCCGGGGCTTTAATTTGGCACGAGACCCCAAGCTGTTTAGTGATAAATGGTTATTGGGGTTAATTATTTTATTAAGAAAGCAAAGAGGACGACATGGTAACCATTCGTTTGGCACGTCACGGCGCTAAGAAGCGTCCATTCTATCAAATCGTAGTTGCGGATAGCCGTAACGCTGCAACTGGCCGTTTCATCGAGAAAGTAGGTTTCTTTAACCCTACTGCTCAAGGTCAAGAAGAAGGTCTACGTCTAGACCTAGATCGCGTTAACCACTGGGTTGGTCAAGGCGCATCTCTATCTGATCGTGTAGCTAAGCTAGTTAAAGACGCTCAAAAAGCGGCTTAATTCTTTTTTAAAGAGAAATAGCTTATGTCGATGAAGGGTAAAGAAACGATGAGCAAGCAAGACGAAAAAATTGTTATGGGCAAGTTTGGTGCTACCTATGGCATTCGTGGCTGGCTTAAAGTTTTTTCCTACACAGACAACGCTGAAAGCATATTTGATTACTCTCCTTGGTACGTTAACCAAAAGGGGAAGTGGGTTGAGTTCAAAGTAGAAAGCTGGAAGCGCCATAACAAAGGTATGGTGTGTAAGCTGGAAGGTTTTGAGGTTCGCGAGGACGCTCATCTACTGACTAACTTTGAAATTGCAATAGACCCTGCTTCATTACCTGAATTGTCAGAAGAGGAATTCTACTGGCGTGAATTGTTTGGTATGCAAGTTGTAACCACTAAAGGTTACGATCTAGGTGTCGTTACCGACATGCTAGAAACTGGCTCAAACGATGTTCTAGTAATCAAAGCAAATCTTAAGGATGCTTTCGGACAAAAGGAACGGTTAGTACCGTACCTTGAAGAGCAAGTGATCAAGAAAGTTGATCGCGAAGCTCAACGGATCGAAGTTGACTGGGATCCTGGATTCTAACTTTAAAATCATAGAGCGAGAGAACACATGTGGGTTGGCGTAATTAGCCTATTTCCTGAAATGTTCCGTTCAGTTACTGATTTTGGAGTAACGGGTCAAGCGGTAAAGAAAGGTCTTTTATCTATTGAGACATGGAATCCTCGCGATTTCACTCATGATAAACATCGCACTGTTGATGACAGACCTTACGGTGGTGGTCCTGGCATGTTAATGATGGTTCAGCCTTTGCGCGACGCTATCCAAACTGCCAAACAGGCATCACCGGGAAAGACGAAAGTTATCTACCTTTCACCTCAAGGTCGTAAACTCGACCAGAAAGGTGTTGAAGAGCTGGCAACAAACGAGAATTTACTTCTTATTTGTGGTCGCTATGAAGGGGTAGATGAGCGCATCATTCAATCTGAAGTCGACGAAGAATGGTCGATTGGAGATTTTGTGATGACGGGTGGTGAACTACCAGCCATGACGCTGATTGATTCAGTTTCTCGGTTTGTACCGGGTGTACTTGGAGATTTCGCATCAGCAGAAGAGGATTCTTTTGCGAATGGTTTGCTAGATTGCGCTCACTATACGCGCCCTGAGGTGCTAGACGACAAAGAAGTGCCATCGGTACTCAAGTCTGGAAACCATAAGGACATTCGTCGCTGGCGATTAAAACAATCGTTGGGCCGAACTTGGCTAAGAAGACCAGAACTCCTGGAAAACCTAGCTCTGACTGACGAACAGGAACAATTACTGGCTGAATTCATTAAAGAGCAACGCTCTTAACGAAAAGCAAGCAGTAACCTATTAAATTTAGTATCAGTTTATTCTAGGAATTTATACAAATGAGCAACATCATTAAGGCTCTTGAAGAAGAGCAACTAAAATCAGACCTTCCTAAATTCGCACCAGGTGACACTGTTGTAGTTCAGGTTAAGGTAAAAGAAGGTGACCGTGAGCGTCTACAGGCTTTCGAAGGCGTAGTAATCGCTATTCGTAACCGTGGTCTTCACTCTGCATTCACAGTTCGTAAGATCTCGAACGGTGAGGGTGTAGAGCGTGCGTTCCAAACTCACTCTCCAATGGTTGATAGCATCGAAGTTAAACGCCGTGGTGCAGTACGTCGTGCCAAGTTGTACTACCTACGTGAGCGTTCTGGTAAGTCTGCTCGTATTAAAGAGAAGCTTGCTAAGAAGTAATTCTTTTTGCATTCTATCGATAAAAGCGGAGCCATTTGGCTCCGCTTTTTTGTGCCTGCTATTCAGAACTTTGAAAGCAAGAGATCCCCAACTCGTTCGCCCCTCACTCTTGGGGATGACGAATAGATGACATCACGTCGTAGGATGGTGGGTATTTATTGTAAATAGGCTGTGCTTAAGGCGGCAGTGATGAACATAATTTAATAGCCCGGAAGAATCGTCATTCCCTAGACTGACGAAGGAAGGAGTAGGGAATCTCTTTCAGTAAACACCAAACAATCGGCAATAAAAAAGGATTGACGCAAAACGCCAACCCCTAATCATTCTTCTCGAATCTCGAATCTCGAATCTCGAATCTCGAATCTCGAATCTCGAATCTCGAATCTCGAATCTCGAATCTCGAATCTCGAATCTCGAATCTCGAATCTCGAATCTCGAATCTCGAATCTTAATACTGGTCTTCTGACCAACCATCGCTATCAGACATGTCTGGTGCGCCAGCGATGCTGTTCTCTTCGTCTGCCCATTCACCGAAATCAATCATCTGACATTGCTTGCTGCAAAACGGACGATGTGGGCTCTGTTCACCCCACTCAACATCAGTCTGACATTGTGGGCATTTAACGATGGTGATTTTGTTCGACATAGTGATTCTTAATTAGAGGGGTAATAAAACTGAGTTTAGGCTCAAGTGACAACTCAAGCCAAACGCTAAAGGGAATTAATTAGGTGCAGATAGCCAGCTCAAATTCGATATCTTGAGTACAGGCTTGGCCTGTTTCAAAACTCATGAACTTAACAGCAAAGCGGTTTTTGTGCCCTGAGATCATCGGGTAGGCACCGTATTGCATTGGAATGGATAGGCGAAGGATATTCGCTTCTTCAGCATCGCTCTGGAAGAAGCCTGCACGAGCGATTTGCTCTTTGAAGTGGCCTGTCTCTCGAGTTAGCTTTAACCATAGCGTTAGCGCTTCATACAGAGGCTGTAGGCTATCCATCCATGCTTTGGCATCTCTCATTCTCTTATCAAGAGGAAGGTGTAACCAATAATGCAGTGCTGGTAAGTCAAAGCAGCACGAACCGCCTGGCAGATTAAAACGTTGGCGAATCGCACTTAGAAAGCGGTCTTCCTTAAGAGATTGGCCAAAACGCTCCGCGTGCATTAAATCACGATAGATATTGCCAATGTCATTGAGCAGTGACGTAAGCATCTCTTGATCGACACCTTCAACGTCTAACCAGCTCTTGTAGGTTACACGTTGCTTCTCAAGATCTTTTGCAAGTTCGCTCTTGAGTTGGATCTGTTCGAAGATTTCAATTAGATCAAAGATAGAGCGGAAAAAGAGTTGATACTGTTGAGCATCGGAAAATGTAGAAGACAGGTGTAGCTGCCTCAAGAGCGATTCCACTCTTAGGTAGATGCGTGTTTTCTCATTTAGAGGATGTTCAAATTTGTGGGTGATCATCGAGCAAGCCTTCATTCAACATAGTTCTATTCTGACCCATCTACTGTACTGATTGCCAGATACTTTTTATGTAAATCTGTGATTTGCGGCAAAAGTTCTTGGTTTTTAGTATGGTTTTTAATCACGTCATCTGCAACTGCCAAACGTTGTTCTCTTGAAGCTTGTGATTTCAAAATTGATGCAACTTGTTCCCTAGAAACATTGTCACGGCTCATCGTTCGTTCAATCTGCACTTCTGTAGGCACATCAACAATTAATACGCGATCCGTCATG
This sequence comes from Vibrio chagasii, assembly GCF_002954585.1. Taxonomy (GTDB): domain Bacteria; phylum Pseudomonadota; class Gammaproteobacteria; order Enterobacterales; family Vibrionaceae; genus Vibrio; species Vibrio chagasii_A. The sequence goes on along the minus strand of NZ_MSCI01000002.1, from coordinate 2,420,172 downwards.
CCTTGCATCTGGTTTTCAACCAATAGAGGTGCGACTAATAAACCATAGGGAGAGGTAACTTTAGACAGGTCACTGTCAATTTTGTCACGAATCATGGGATGAAGAAGATCATTGAGCCATTGCTTTTGCTCTGGGTCTGAGAAGATCAACTCGCGTAGCTTAGCTCGATTGAGCGTGCCATCTTCAAGCAAGATAACCTCGCCAAAGTGTTCGGTAATCTGCTTTAGCCCTTCACTACCCAGAGCGACCACTTCACGTGCCACGATATCGGCGTCGACAATATCAATGCCAAAGTGTTCGTTGAATAGGTTAGCGACAGTTGTTTTACCACTGGCGATACCGCCACTTAATCCGATAATGATTGCCATGGTTACATTCCTAGTACTGAAGTGAAATACCAACCCATGATGTCGTTACCCCACATCAAACTCACCCAGCCGGCAATCGCAAGGTAAGGGCCGAATGGGAAGGCTTTATCGATGCCTTGCTGTTTCAAGCGTAGCTGAATCAACCCAAACACTAGGCCAACAAGCGAAGACAATAGGATGATCATCGGAAGGTGCTGCCAACCAAGCCATGCACCTAGTGCGGCTAGTAACTTGAAGTCACCGTAACCCATGCCTTCTTTGCCTGTCAGTAGCTTGAAGAGCCAGTACACGGACCATAACGCGAGGTAACCAGCCATGGCGCCGACTACGGAGTCTTGAAGCGATACTGGGCTGATATTAAATAAGGCTAAAGCGATACCAGACCAAACTAACGGTAAGGTAATTTGATCAGGCAATAGCATGGTGTCGAGGTCGATGAAAGTGGCGGTAATTAACGCAAAGGTGAAAAATATCAGTGCAATAGCGTAAAAACTGAAACCAAAGTGACTCGCGACAACTGTGCAAAGTATTGCCGTCAGCAGTTCAACCAGAGGGTAGCGAATGCTGATAGGGGTAGCACAACTGTGACATTTGCCCTTCAAGAGTAACCAGCTTAACACTGGGATATTGTCGATGATTCTTAATTGAGTGTCGCACTTAGGGCAGGTTGAGCGAGGAACACTTAGGTTGAATTTTCCTTCTGGCGCGGGGATTTTATATTGGGAGAAATACTCTGAGCACTCTTGTTGCCATTCACGTTCCATCATAATTGGTAAACGATGTATGACGACGTTAAGGAAGCTGCCAATCAGAAGACTAAAAATGAATGCTAATACGGGGAATAGCCAAGGATAGTAGTGAAATACTTCCATAGTGTTCTTTACCACTTAATCAAGGTGAGTAGAGGTTTCTACTCATGGGTGTTTAGTTGCTTTTGGCTATCCTAACACACTCATAAGATTAAAGATCGGTAAGTACATCGCAACCACAAGACCACCCACGACGGATCCTAAAAATACAATGATCAGCGGCTCTAATATTTTGCCCAAATTGTCGACGGTATTGTCTACTTCAAACTCATAAATCGAGGCGACTTTGTTGAGCATTTCATCAAGGTTTCCTGACTCTTCGCCAATCATCACCATCTGCAACATCATCTCAGGGAATGCATTGGTATTGCGCATGGCTATATACATAGGGATGCCCGCAGCGGTTTCACGATGTACTTCAATAATTGCCGATTCATAGTGCAGGTTGCCTACGGTTTTGGCCGTGGTTTTTAGGCTCATGAGAATGGGGATACCAGAGCCGAAACTGGTTGATAGTGTTCGACTGAACTTGGCAATGGAAGCTTTGGCCATGACACCGCCTAGAATTGGAAACCTTAACCCTAAGCGGCTGGTAGATAATCGAATCGAGTAGGAACGCTGACAGAGTTGATAGATAACTACAGCTGCCAACCCTGCACCTACAAATGTATAAAAGCTGTATGCCTGCATCCAATGAGAAAGCTCAAGTACTTGCTGAGTAAACCAAGGGAGGTCGGCACCAAAGCCCGAAAACATCGACTCAAACTCAGGAATCACCATGGTCAGCATTAAATAAGAGACTGTGAGTGCGACAGTGACCACCATTGCAGGATAGATGAGTGCCTTGATGACCTTAGATTTGAGCTGTTCACTCTTCTCACGATATGTTGCTAGGCGTTCAAATACTTGCGCGAGGTTACCCGAGAGTTCACCCGTTGCAACTAAATCGGTATAGAGGTCGTCAAAGTGACGACTCGCGGTTCGCATCGCTTTGGAGATAGGTGTACCAGCTTCGACACCTTTACAGATGTGTGACAGGATAGATTTCATTTCAGCTTTGCGATGGTTATCTGAGACCAATTTAATGGCCTGTACAATTGGAACTCCGGTTCCTAGCATGGTCGCAAGCTGGCGGGTCAATACGGTGATATCCCGAGATTTAACTCGATGGGTTAGACGTGTCAGTGCTGAGATACTTTTCTTTTTGATTTTCTTTATCTGGATATGCTGATCTTTGAGCTTTTCACGCACCTCTAATTCAGTAAGCGCTAAGGTCTGCCCTGACACTTTTTTGCCAGAGCTGTTGATGCCTTTCCAGTGGTAGCTTTTTAATTGTGATTGCTTAGGTTTACTGATCATTGAAGCTCCAATGGATTACAAGTACAGAACACGTTGCAGTTCTTGATAGCTGGTGGTGCCTTCGAGTAGCTTGTCCAATCCTGATTCTTGCAGTGTGCGCATTCCTTCTCGGCGAGCTAGATCTTCTATCTCTAGTGCATTCGGTTTGCTGATCAGGCTATTTTTGAGTTTGTCGGTGAATGGCATCACCTCATAAATACCGACACGTCCTGAATAGCCTTGATTGCACGCGTTACACCCTTGTGGGTTAGCCTTATAAATGATTTTGCTGTTAGGGATTGAGTGACGCAGAAATATGTCTGGAGAGTCGTCAACGGTTTTGCACTGATTGCATAAGCGTCTTGCCAGTCGTTGGGCAATGATTAAGCTCAATGATGAGGCTAGATTAAAGGGCTCAATCCCCATATGAGCGAGTCGGGTTACGGTTTCTGCCGCAGAGTTAGTATGGAGAGTCGAAAGCACTAAGTGACCGGTTTGCGATGCTTTGATGGCGATCTCTGCGGTTTCTAAATCACGAATCTCACCCACCATCACCACATCTGGATCTTGTCTTAAAAACGAGCGCAGGGCTTCAGCAAACCCGAAGCCGATCTTTGGCATCACTTGCACTTGATTGATACCACATAGGTTGATCTCTACCGGATCTTCTGCGGTGGAGATATTGCGCTCTGTGGTATTCAGTACACGAAGGCCAGTATAAAGGGAGACGGTTTTCCCGCTCCCTGTTGGCCCGGTCATTAAGATCATCCCTTGCGGGCGTTTTAGTGCATTCAGGTAGAGGGCTTTTTGATCGTTGCTGTAACCGAGCTTGTCGATGTCGAGATTAGCCGCGCTGCTATCGAGTAGCCGTAAAACGATCTTCTCGCCCCATAGGGTTGGCAATGTGGAGACGCGCATATCAATCGCGAGTTCGTCATTCAGGCGCAGTTTTATTCGTCCATCTTGAGGTAAGCGACGCTCAGCAATATCAAGCTTGGCGAGAATTTTCAGACGGGCGGATAAACGTCGGCTTAGGTGAGAAGCGGGTTGCTGGATTTCAACTAATATACCGTCACAACGCAAACGAACACGGTAGTGCTCTTCGTAAGGTTCAAAGTGGATATCTGATGCGCCTTTACGTACCGCATCGACCAGTATTTGATTGATAAATCGGCTAACCGGAGAGTCGTCTTGACTGAGGTCCTCAATCGACGCGAGCTCGTCGTCAGACACCTCAACTAGGTTAGCCAGTTCGTCTTGGGTGATCTCTTTGCGTTTGGAGTCTTGCCCGGAAATAGAGCGTCCATATAGCTTGCGTATCGCACCTTCCAGTTCTGAATAATTGGCGACAGCCAGTTCTATCTGAAGTCCGGTTGCAAAGCGAAAATCATCTTCAGCTTGTAAGTCGGTTGGGTCAGCGGAAGCAAGTGTGAGCGTTGAATTAGAGACTGAAATTGGGATAGCACGGTATTTAGTGATCAGTTCACGTAGCCCTAGTTGATCGCATAAGGGTTCATAATCTGTGCTGGCCAGTTGAACTAACGGCAAGCCAAAGATGGCTTGTATATTGTGTGCTAAGGATTCGCCTGTGAAGAGCTCAAGAACGAGTAAAGCTTCAGGTGTTGAAATACCTGAAGCTTGTACATGTTCCGCCACAGCTTGTTCTTGAGTAAGGCTAATTAAATCAGCCTGACGGAGAATTGTAGGGAGGTTTGTGAGCATAATTATTGTGCTGTTTTACAGCCTTTGGGATTAACCGCACTGTCTATCATGCTTTGAGTTGACTTACATTCCCATGTACCATTTTGATCTCGCGCTAATAAGATACTCTGACTTTGCAGGTCTGGACTTACTACTCCGTCAAACGTGAATGTAATTGTTCCAGTCCCAGCACTAGTGTTGGCAGTTCGAGCAAAGGCAATAGTTCCCATATCTGAACTTGGGGTTCCCATGGCTGCTGACTGTGCCGCGTCTGGAAATGCTCCATTTTCTACGGTATAAGCCTCAGCGTTGGTTTTTAAACCTGTTAGTGTTGCTAATGCAGAAGCAGCTTCACTTTTAGCTACATATTTTTGATATTGAGGGACTGCAATTGCGGCCAATACTCCAATCACAGCCACCACAATCATCAATTCAATCAGCGTGAAACCTTTCTGATTTGTTCTTTTGCTCTTGTTATTCATTCTTTTCATTCCATTCTTTAGTTTGTTTCAGTGCAAGCACAAGATGGTAGAGAGAATAGAAGTCGAGGTAGGGAAGTGGAATGGTGTTCAGGTGCGGTCGCGAGTGGTTTTGAATTTATTGAATTGCTGTTGCATATAGCGCGCAAATTTATGCGATCGACTTAAATAACGGTTTGAGATACTGATAATTAAGGCAATAAAAAAGGCACTGTCATCAACAGTGCCTTTATAGAAACTATTTACTATTCAGTAAATTATGCTTTGAATCTCATTGATAGATCCATTGCTTTCAGGTGCTTAGTTAGTGCACCGACAGAGATGTAGTCGACACCCGTTTCAGCGAACTCAGCGATGGTGTCTAACGTCACGTTACCAGAGTTTTCTAGTGCAGCACGGCCTGCATTGATCTTCACAGCTTCACGCATCATGTCAGTGGTGAAGTTGTCTAGCATGATGATGTCTGCGCCCGCGTTGATCGCTTGCTCTAGCTCTTCCAGGCTCTCAGTTTCAACTTCAACTGGCTTACCAGGGTTAAGCTCTTTTGCTGTTGAGATAGCTTTTTCAATACCACCACATGCGATGATGTGGTTTTCTTTGATTAGGTAGGCATCGAAAACACCGATACGGTGGTTGAAACCGCCACCACAAGCCACAGCGTATTTTAGTGCACTACGCAGGCCAGGGATGGTTTTACGAGTATCTAGCAGGCGACATTCTGTGTGTTTGATTTTGTCAGCATAGATAGCGGTTGCTGTCGCACAACCAGATAGCGTTTGAATGAAGTTCATTGCGTTACGCTCACCAGTTAATAGTGCGCGCGCTGGACCGGTTAGGGTACAAAGCGTTTGGTTTGGTTCAACCTTATCACCATCTTCTACGTTCCACTCGATAGTCACTTCACCGCCTAGCTGCTTAAACACCTCATCAGCCCATGCTTTACCACAGAATACGCCGTGCTCACGAGTGATGATGGTTGCGCTGTTGATAGCGTCAGCTGGGATTAGACTTGCCGTAATATCAGCCGCTGGATCTAACGTACCGCCAAGATCTTCTTTGATTGTTTCTGCGACTGCACGAGTGATCTCGAGAGGCAGCTGCTCTTTTAAGTAGTCAAGGCGTTGGTGACTGTTATGTGTGTTTTTCATCGCAAATCTAATCTTGAAAGGGAGTGGGAATGGAATGATACTCTTGCTTAACTTCAAATTAAAGAGGCTAGCGCGACTGCTCTATGGGCAAGGTCACAATCTACCGCGCTAGCAAAAAAGAAAGCGAGACCAAGATGACGATCTGCTCCAAAGGATGGTACGAAAACGCTCGGCATGTTCCTTCCCCGTATTTTGACGCTCGACCGAGTGTCGACGATATCTCTCTGCTGGTGGTCCACAATATTAGCCTGCCACCGGGGCAATTTGGTGGGCCTTATATCGAGCAGTTCTTTACGGGCAAACTCAACCCTACGGAACACCCGTTTTTCAAAGTGATTTATCAAATGGGTGTATCAGCTCACTGCTTGATTCGCCGCGATGGTGAAGTGGTGCAGTTCGTTTCTTTCCTAGACAGGGCTTGGCATGCCGGCCAATCGAGCTTTGCCGGTCGTGAAAGGTGTAATGATTACTCTATTGGTATCGAATTAGAGGGCAGCGACTTTGTTGCCTATACCGAGCAGCAGTATAACGCCTTGACTGAGCTAACTGAAACGCTGGTATCAAGCTTTCCTCAGATCACTAATGAACGTATCACTGGTCATCAATACATAGCACCTTTACGCAAAACAGACCCTGGTTTGGTCTTTGACTGGACAAAATTTAAAAGCAACTTGCGCTTTTAATTCCTACTATTCTTCATGGCTCTGCCAATTACAGAGCCTTGCTTAATCAACTCTTAGCATAATCACTTGTGAATTTTTGTTGTTGCAATGTAAAGAAAGTGGTTGGCGGGTGTCCGTCAATAAATCGAGAGTGTGACGAGCTTATCAAACACCTAGATATTAAAGCTTGTGAACAGAATTTCCCTCCCAAATGTGCACTTGGTTCGATTTTTGACCGACTTAGGCTAATCTTTCTGAAACAATTCATTTTTATCCTGAAACTTTCTAGCACGAATACTCCCCAAAAGTATTAGCGCTGTAAATGGTAAGACCAATTTGGTTGCTGTTTTAAATTTCATTTGTTAAATCGTGGTTAATTCACACTGCGTTCTATGATGCAGGTCAATTTTACGCTGGACAGTGGCGTTTTAATTATGTTAATTTCTGCCCAACTTAAAATTGGTATTACCAATTGTCAGCGAAGAAAAAGAAGAACAACAAACTATGGCTTATCAAAGGATTCGTCAGCCAAAACTCTCCGATGTCATCGAACAAGAGTTAGAAAGGTTGATTGTGGAAGGAACACTGGCTCCAGGGCAGCAGTTGCCGCCTGAGCGCGAACTGGCGAAACAGTTCGATGTGTCTCGTCCTTCAATCCGAGAAGCGATACAACGTTTAGAAGCAAAACGCTTGCTTACTCGCCGTCAAGGTGGAGGTACGTTTGTTAGCGAAAATATCTGGAAAAGCTTTTCAGATCCTTTGCTTAATTTGTTGTCATCCCATTCTGAAACCCAACTAGACTTGTTGGAATCGCGTCATGCGATGGAAGGGATTTCGGCTTACTTCGCGGCATTGCGTGGCACTGATGAAGACTTTGCTCGTATTCAAGCCTGCCAAGAAAAAATTCACGGCGCGCAAGAAAAGGGTGATATTGAAGCCGAATCTGCAGCGGTGATGGCTTTTCTTATTGCTTTAACAGAGGCAGCGCACAATGTGGTGTTATTGCACATTGTTCGTAGCTTGGCTCCGTTACTCGAACAAAACGTCTTAGAAAATTTAAAGCTGTTGCATCGTCGTAAAGACGTTGTGGAGAAAGTGAGTATACATCGAGCTAATATCGTAGATGCGATCGTTTCTGGCCAACCTGAGAAGGCGCGTGAAATGTCACACTCTCATTTAGCTTACATCGAAGAAACATTGCTGGATTTGACGAAGGAAGAATCGCGCCGCGAACGCTCCCTGCGTCGAATTCAACAGGGTAAATAGCCGTAATACTTCGGCTTTTTACGTGTTTAGTAGAATCCAACTAACAAAAAGGATAGATCGCCATGTCTGACATGAAGCATGACGTAGACGCACTGGAAACTCAAGATTGGTTAGAAGCTCTTGAGTCAGTAGTACGTGAAGAAGGTGTAGAACGTGCACAGTTCCTACTAGAAACAGTTCTAGAGAAAGCACGTCTAGATGGCGTTGATATGCCAACTGGTATCAACACTAACTACATCAACACGATTCCGGCAGCACAAGAGCCAGCATACCCAGGTGATGTAACTCTTGAACGTCGTATTCGTTCGATTATTCGCTGGAACGCAATCATGATCGTATTGCGTGCTTCTAAGAAAGACCTAGACCTAGGTGGTCACATGGCTTCTTACCAGTCAGCAGCGGCGTTCTACGAAGTTTGTTTCAACCACTTCTTCCGAGCTCCAAACGAGACGGACGGTGGCGATCTAGTTTACTACCAAGGTCACATCTCACCGGGTATCTACGCTCGTGCATTCGTTGAAGGTCGTCTAACTGAAGAACAGCTAGATAACTTCCGTCAAGAAGTGGATGGTAAAGGTATCCCGTCATACCCACACCCTAAACTGATGCCTGAGTTCTGGCAGTTCCCAACAGTATCTATGGGTCTTGGTCCAATTTCTGCGATCTACCAAGCACGTTTCCTTAAGTACCTAGACGGTCGTGGTCTAAAAGACACATCTGCACAGCGTGTATACGCATTCCTAGGTGACGGTGAGATGGATGAGCCGGAATCACGTGGTTCACTGTCTTTCGCTGCGCGTGAAAAACTAGACAACCTAACATTCCTAATCAACTGTAACCTGCAGCGTCTAGACGGCCCTGTAATGGGTAACGGTAGCATCATCCAAGAGCTAGAAGGTCTATTCAAAGGCGCTGGTTGGAACGTTGTTAAAGTTATCTGGGGTAGCAACTGGGATGCACTACTTGCTAAAGATACAACAGGCAAGCTTCTACAGCTGATGAACGAAACTGTAGATGGTGATTACCAAACATTTAAATCTAAAGACGGTGCATACGTACGTGAGCACTTCTTCGGTAAGTACCCAGAAACGGCTGCACTAGTTGCAGACATGACTGACGATGAAATCTTCGCACTTAAGCGCGGTGGTCATGAGTCTTCTAAGCTTTACGCAGCTTACAAGAACGCAGCAGAAACTAAAGGTCGTCCAACAGTAATCCTAGCGAAGACTGTTAAAGGTTACGGCATGGGTGAAGCGGCTGAAGGCAAGAACATCGCGCACCAAGTTAAGAAGATGGACATGACTCACGTACTACACCTACGTGATCGTCTAGGTCTTCAAGACATCCTAACTGACGAAGCAGTAAAAGAACTTCCATACCTGAAACTTGAAGAAGGTACAGCGGAGTACGAATACCTACACGCTCGTCGTAAAGAACTAAAAGGTTACACGCCACAGCGTCTACCTAAGTTCACTCAAGAATTCAAAACACCTGAGCTAGAAGAGTTCACTCCGCTACTAACTGAACAGAAGCGTGACATCTCTACAACAATGGCTTACGTACGTACGCTAAACATCCTGCTTAAGAACAAGAACATTGGTAAGAACATCGTTCCTATCATCTGTGACGAAGCTCGTACGTTCGGTATGGAAGGTCTATTCCGTCAGATCGGTATTTACAACCCGCACGGTCAGAACTACACACCTCAAGATCGCGACATCGTTTCTTACTACAAAGAAGCTACGTCAGGTCAGGTTCTACAAGAAGGTATCAACGAGCTAGGCTCAATGGCTTCTTGGGTTGCAGCTGCAACATCATACAGCACGAACGATCTACCAATGATCCCGTTCTACATCTACTACTCAATGTTTGGTTTCCAACGTGTAGGCGATATGGCGTGGATGGCTGGTGACCAACAAGCTCGTGGTTTCCTATTAGGTGCTACTGCTGGTCGTACAACGCTAAACGGTGAAGGTCTACAGCACGAAGATGGTCACTCACACATCATGGCGAACACGGTTCCTAACTGTATCTCTTACGACCCAACATTCGCTTACGAAGTTGCAGTAATCATGCAAGACGGTATCCGTCGCATGTACGGTGAGAACCAAGAGAACGTGTTCTACTACCTAACTGTAATGAACGAAAACTACGCAATGCCAGCAATGCCAGAAGGCGCTGAAGAAGGCATCCGTAAGGGTATCTACAAGCTTGAGTCTTACGCAGGTGACAAGTCTAAAGTTCAGTTAATGGGCTCTGGTACTATCATGAACGAAGTACGTAAAGCCGCGACTATCCTAAGCGAAGAGTACGGCATCGCATCTGACGTATTCTCTGTAACATCGTTCAACGAGCTAACTCGTGACGGTCAAGACGCAGAGCGTTACAACATGCTTCACCCAGAAGCAGAAGCGAAAGTACCTTACATTGCACAAGTAATGGGTACTGAGCCAGCAATCGCAGCGACTGACTACATGAAGAACTACTCTGAGCAAGTTCGTGCGTTCATGCCTTCTGAGTCTTACAAAGTACTTGGTACTGATGGTTACGGCCGTTCTGACAGCCGTGAAAACCTACGTCGTCACTTCGAAGTTAACGCAGGCTACGTAGTAGTTGCTGCCCTAACTGAACTGGCTAAACGTGGTGATATCGAGAAATCTGTAGTTGTTGAAGCAATTGCTAAATTTGATATCGACACTGAAAAAACAAACCCACAATACGCTTAATAAAGCGCTTAACTAGAAGGTAAATAAGCAATGGCAATCGAAATTAATGTACCTGACATCGGTGCGGATGAGGTTGAAGTTACTGAGATTCTTGTAAGCGTTGGCGACAAGGTTGAAGAAGAACAGTCTCTAATCACTGTTGAAGGCGACAAAGCTTCTATGGAAGTTCCAGCGTCTCAAGCAGGTATCGTTAAAGAAATCAAAGTAGCTGAAGGCGATTCAGTTTCTACTGGTTCTCTAATCATGATTTTCGAAGCCGAGGGTGCAGCTGAAGCTGCGCCTGCTCCAGCAGCAGAGGCAGCTCCAGTAGCTGCTCCTGTAGCGGCAGCAGCGGCAGAGCTTAAAGAAGTTCACGTTCCAGATATCGGTGGCGACGAAGTAGAAGTTACTGAGATCATGGTTGCTATCGGTGATGCAGTAGAAGAAGAGCAATCTCTTCTAACTGTTGAAGGTGACAAGGCTTCAATGGAAGTTCCTGCACCATTCGCTGGTACAGTTAAAGAGATCAAGATCGCTTCTGGTGACTCAGTTTCTACTGGCTCTCTAGTAATGGTATTTGAAGTAGCTGGCTCTGCACCTGCAGCAGCTCCTGCTCCAACGGCGGCAGCACCAGTTGCAGCGGCTCCAGCAGCATCAGCTGAAAAAGAAGTAAACGTTCCAGATATCGGCGGTGACGAAGTAGAAGTTACTGAAGTAATGGTAGCGGTTGGCGATACAGTAGAAGAAGAGCAATCTCTAATTACTGTTGAAGGCGACAAAGCTTCAATGGAAGTTCCTGCACCATTCGCTGGTACAGTAAAAGAGATCAAGATTGCAGCTGGCGACAAAGTGTCAACTGGCTCTCTAATCATGACTTTCGTTGTTGAAGGCGCAGCTCCAGCTCCTGTTGCAGCACCTGCACAAGCAGCAGCTCCAGCGGCGGCACCTGCACCTAAAGCTGAAGCTCCAGCGGCAGCAGCTCCTGCAGCTGCAGACGACTTCCAAGAAAACGGTGAGTACGCACACGCGTCTCCGGTTGTTCGTCGTCTAGCTCGTGAGTTCGGTGTAAACCTAGCGAAAGTTAAAGGTACTGGTCGTAAGAGCCGTGTACTAAAAGAAGACGTTCAGTCTTACGTTAAAGATGCACTTAAGCGTCTAGAGTCTGGTGCTGCGGCATCTGGCAAAGGCGGTGACGGCTCTGCTCTTGGTCTACTACCATGGCCAAAAGTTGACTTCAGCAAGTTCGGAGAAACTGAAGTTCAGAAGCTTTCTAAGATCAAGAAGATCTCTGGTGCAAACCTACACCGTAACTGGGTAATGATCCCTCACGTTACACAGTGGGACAACGCAGACATCACTGAGCTAGAAGCATTCCGTAAAGAGCAGAACGCAATCGAAGCTAAGAAAGACACTGGCATGAAGATCACTCCTCTTGTGTTCATCATGAAAGCTGTTGCTAAAGCGCTAGAAGCGTTCCCAGCGTTTAACTCTTCTCTTTCTGAAGATGGCGAAAGCATCATTCTTAAGAAGTACGTAAACGTAGGTATCGCGGTAGATACTCCAAACGGTCTAGTTGTTCCTGTATTCAAAGACGTGAACAAGAAAGGCATTTACGAGCTATCTGAAGAGCTAATGGCTGTGTCTAAGAAGGCACGTGCTGGTAAGCTAACTGCAGCTGACATGCAAGGCGGTTGTTTCACAATCTCTAGCCTTGGTGGCATCGGCGGTACTGCATTTACGCCAATCGTAAATGCTCCAGAAGTAGGTATCCTAGGTGTATCTAAGTCTGAAATTAAGCCAGTTTGGAATGGTAAAGAGTTCCAGCCACGTCTTCAGCTTCCACTATCTCTATCATACGACCACCGTGTGATCGATGGTGCTGAAGGTGCACGCTTCATTACTTTCCTAAACAGCGCACTATCTGACATCCGTCGTCTAGTACTGTAATTGAGAAAGTAATTATTAAGGTGGCTTTCGGGTCACCTTAATTCTTTATATAAAGACTATTTTTAGAGAACAGTTCCCGCTTTTCTCATAAAGCGAAAGGGAAGTGTTGTCTAGCTCACAGGCTAACTTAAAGCTACTTTCACACTGTTAACATCTCTGTAAAATGTTGGCTGTTTGAAAGCCCAATAATTTTAAGAACATCTACTCAGCCTGTTAGGGATAATGACTACAAGAGGTCACAATGAGCAAAGAAATTAAAGCCCAAGTTGTTGTACTTGGTTCAGGTCCTGCTGGTTACTCAGCTGCATTCCGTTGTGCGGATTTAGGTCTAGAAACAGTACTAGTTGAACGTTACAGCACTCTTGGTGGTGTATGTCTAAACGTTGGTTGTATTCCATCGAAAGCACTTCTTCACGTTTCTAAAGTAATCGAAGAAGCGAAAGCGATGGCAGAGCACGGCGTTGTATTCGGCGAGCCACAAACGGACATCAGCAAGATCCGTATCTGGAAAGAAAAAGTAGTAGACCAACTAACTGGCGGTCTTGGCGGTATGGCTAAGATGCGTAACGTAACAGTTGTTAACGGTTTCGGTAAGTTCACTGGTCCTAACAGCATCCTAGTTGAAGGCGAAGGCGAAGCAACAACAGTTAACTTCGATAACGCAATCATCGCTGCGGGTTCTCGCCCAATCAAACTTCCTTTCATTCCACATGAAGACCCACGTATTTGGGATTCTACGGATGCACTTGAGCTGAAAGAAGTTCCTGAAAAACTGCTTATCATGGGCGGTGGTATCATCGGTCTTGAAATGGGTACGGTTTACCACTCTCTAGGTTCTAAAGTAGACGTAGTTGAGATGTTCGACCAAGTTATCCCTGCTGCGGATAAAGACATCGTTAAAGTCTTCACTAAGCGTATCAAGAACAAGTTCAAGCTAATGCTTGAGACTAAAGTAACTGCAGTTGAAGCGAAAGAAGACGGTATCTACGTTTCAATGGAAGGCAAGAAAGCACCAGCTGAAGCTGAGCGCTACGATGCTGTTCTTGTTGCTATCGGTCGTGTTCCAAACGGTGCACTTATCGATGCTGAAAAAGCAGGTATTGAAGTTGACGAGCGTGGCTTCATCAACGTTGATAAGCAAATGCGTACAAACGTTCCTCACATCCACGCGATCGGTGACGTTGTTGGTCAACCAATGCTTGCTCACAAAGGTGTGCATGAAGGTCACGTAGCTGCTGAAGTTATCTCTGGTAAGAAGCACTACTTCGACCCTAAAGTAATCCCATCAATTGCGTACACTGAGCCAGAAGTTGCTTGGGTAGGTAAGACTGAGAAAGAAGCGAAAGCGGAAGGCCTAAACTACGAAGTGGCGACTTTCCCTTGGGCTGCTTCTGGTCGTGCAATCGCTTCTGACTGTGCAGATGGTATGACTAAGATGATCTTCGATAAAGATACTCATCGCGTAATCGGTGGTGCTGTTGTTGGTACTAACGGTGGTGAGCTTCTTGGTGAAATCGGCCTAGCAATCGAAATGGGTTGTGACGCAGAAGATATCGCTCTTACTATCCACGCTCACCCAACTCTACACGAGTCTGTTGGTCTTGCTGCGGAAGTATTCGAAGGTTCAATCACTGACCTTCCAAACAAAAAAGCAGTGAAAAAGAAGAAGTAATTCTCCTTTAGCCACTCGTTAATGTTTTTAAAAGCCGCTGATTCGTTAGCGGCTTTTTTATGCGTCATTATAAGTGAGTTATTTTGCTACAAGAGATCCCCAACTCGCTCGTCCCTCGCTCTTGAGGATGACGGAGTGAGATGCTGAAGTTTGTGTTTTGGTGACTCTTGAATGTGGGAGAGCTTAAGTTCAGTATTCCCGCCATTCCCGAGACTTGTGAGGGAGAGAAGAGGTAATCTCTGGCTTGAATAGCTGATTTATTTCTTCGACGGTGAAGTTCAGGATCTCTTTAGAGCCATCACTCCCTAGACTGACGAAGGAGGGAGTTGGTAATCTCTGGCTTGAATAGGTGATTTATTTCTTCGACGGTGAAGCGCAGAGGTTCTTTATATCCGTCATTCCCTAAACTGACGAAGGAAGGAGTAGGGAATCTCTTTCAACCTACCGCTACTGCTCGTAACAAAAAAGGATTGACGCAAGCGCCAATCCTTTCAATAGTTTTAACTGAATCTCTAATCTACTTATAGATACACAGCATGTTCAAGTAGCTGTCAGTTAGAGTAGACAACTCTTCATTGGTATCGACACGTTTCGCTTGAATGAACAGCGAGTAGCAGATGCCATGGAATAGATTCGCAAGATGCTTAGGATCGTGATCGTCACAAACTTCGCCGCGCTCAATCGCTTTACTAAACATGTTTTGTACCAACATTTGGTTAGTGCGGTTTGTCGTTACGAACAGTGGCCATACTTCATCACGTGTCGATGCGCTCCATTCGAACCATACGTTCAACCAGTGGCTGTCTTGAGCCACGAGCGTCACCATTTCAGTCGCAATATTATGTAGGTTTTGTTTTGCGTGAATATCTAGATCGATATTGTCTGAAAGGAAGTTCGAGAATTGACGGACAACATGATTTAGCACTTCATCAACCAGA
The DNA here is from genome assembly GCF_002954585.1 of Vibrio chagasii. Lineage (GTDB taxonomy): Bacteria > Pseudomonadota > Gammaproteobacteria > Enterobacterales > Vibrionaceae > Vibrio > Vibrio chagasii_A. The sequence goes on along the minus strand of NZ_MSCI01000002.1, from coordinate 2,405,139 downwards.
TCTTCACGAGTAGGGAAGTAGTTAAATACTGTTGCTACTGATACCTGAGCGATATCTGCAATGTCAGCGTGACCACCACGGCCAATGCCGCGACGAGAGAATACTTCAAGCGCGATTTCCATCAGCTGAAGTTTTCTTTTTAAAGGTGAAAGCCTAGTTCTAGGTCTCTTAGATATTGAGTCCATTTTATTTTCCTTGCCAACGATTTTTTATATTAATGATTTTATTATTATTTAAGCCAAGATGAGTGTAATGGTGCATATGCGAATGGTCAATCCTTTGAGCTTATTTAATAGACAGTTACATCAAACTTGATCCATAAAGCGTGATCCACATTGATGTGAAAGAAGGTGACTATCGTACAAGGCATAAGTGCACATTTCGTTGATAATCTGACAGTAAATTCGAACCATAAGGTGGTGTGGGTATTTGAGCAGTGCTAGACTTACGCACAAAATTGAGCGGCGCTAATGGCAAAACTGTCTACACTTGTCGCAATCACCAAACAAAATGAGAGCAGTATGAAGCATACAGTTGAAGTCATGATCTCTGAGCAGGAAGTTCAGGATCGAGTGAACGAACTAGGCAAACAGATCACGGAACACTACAAAGGCAGTGAAGATCTAGTTTTAGTTGGCTTATTACGTGGATCGTTTGTCTTTATGGCGGATCTTGCTCGTGCTATCGATTTAACTCACCAAGTTGATTTCATGACCGCGTCTAGCTACGGCAACAACATGGAAAGCTCACGTGATGTTCGTATCTTGAAAGACCTGGATGACGATATCCAAGGTAAAGACGTTCTGCTTGTAGAAGATATCATCGATACTGGTAACACACTGACTAAGGTAAAAGAGATCTTGAGCCTACGTGGCCCTAAATCTATCGAGATCTGTACACTGCTAGACAAACCTTCACGTCGTGAAGTTGAAGTTGATACGAAGTGGATTGGTTTCGAAATCCCAGATGAGTTCGTTGTTGGTGTTGGTATCGACTACGCTCAAAAATACCGTCACCTGCCATACATTGGTAAAGTGGTACCGCAAGAGTAATCACGACACTTGCCGATACAAGACATTAAAAAGCCCGCTTGATGCGGGCTTTTTGTATTCGATAGAGATAATTAGCCTTGTTGACTAAGAAGAGGCGTCGTTAAGATTTTATTTAATGCCTCAATGTGGCTGCTCTCTAATGTGTCGATACTTGAGCAACGTACACCAAGGTCTTGTAACTTGCCATCGCCAATGCCATATACCACACCGTGGATCTCAACCTCTTGGCCGCGTTCCCATGCACTTTGCATAATGGTTGAGTTACCTAGGTTGTAAACCTGTTCTGCGACGTTAATCTCACAAAGCTTATCACCCCACTGCTCGCGTGGAAGTGCTTCGATTTCTTTGCGGTATTTTAGGTAGTTATCACGAATGTGAAGTAGCCAGTTGTTGATAAGGCCAAGTTTTGGATTATCAATTGCTGCATTAACACCGCCACAACCGTAGTGACCACAAACAATAATGTGTTTCACTTTAAGTACATCCACTGCGTACTGAACGACAGATAGGCAGTTTAGGTCGGTATGAACCACTTGGTTGGCCACGTTTCGGTGAACAAACAGTTCTCCAGAATATAAGCCAGTCAGGCGCTCGGCTGGAACTCGGCTATCTGAACAGCCTATCCATAGAAAACCTGGGCTTTGACCCTCTTCAAGCGTTGTAAAATACTCAGGTCTTTCAGAGCGAATTTCTTCAGACCATTTGGAATTGTTCTCAAAAAGCTGTTTTATTTCTGGCATCTTGCTTCTTACATCCCTCAATTAAGATGCTTCACTATACACAATGTTACAAATTCAATCTCGTAAAAACTGCGTCAAAATGTACTCATCTGACGTGTTCTAGTACGGAAAATCATAAACTTAGCTAACTATCAATGATCCGGTTATAAGACATGAATAATGTGATTGAATTAACACTTTCTGAACACTTGATACATTTGTTAAAGTGATAAGGTTTGTCATTTCATCATCAGGAAGGTGTGTTTTGTTTGGAAGTCGTTTTACGGATATCAATCTAAAAGGGGATATGTTTGGCGGTGTGACTACAGCCATCATCTCGCTACCTTTAGCGTTGGCATTTGGTGTTGCTTCTGGCGCGGGAGCTGAAGCTGGCTTGTGGGGCGCCATTATGGTTGGTCTATTTGCAGCATTGTTTGGCGGTTCGAGCAGTTTGATTTCTGAACCTACCGGCCCGATGACGGTGATCATGACTGCCGTAATGACGAGTATGGTGGCTAAATATCCTGAAACGGGCATGGCCATGACCTTTACTGTTGTGATGATGGCTGGTGCATTTCAGATATTACTTGGCACGTTAAAGCTAGGAAAATACGTTACTTTGATGCCATATAGCGTGATCTCCGGGTTTATGTCGGGTATTGGCGTTATTTTGATCATCTTGCAGCTGTCTCCATTGTTAGGACATGCAGCTCCATCCGGTGGTGTAATGGGCACGCTCTCTGCTTTGCCTGATACGCTAGCAAACCTAAAAGTGAGTGAGCTATTTCTAGGTGCACTGACACTCGGTATTCTGTTTGGTTTCCCGGCTAAGTTTCGTAAATATGTACCGGCGCAATTGGTCGCGTTAGTGGCCGTCACTCTGTTGTCCGTTATCTTCTTCGATACCGATTCTATTCGCCGTATTGGTGAAATCCCAGCAGGTCTACCTTCTCTTGTTGTCCCTACTATCAGCGCTGAACAATTCACGACTATGGTTATCGATGCCTTGGTACTTGGTACATTAGGTTGTATTGATACGCTTTTGACTGCTGTTATTGGGGACTCATTGACTCGTAAAGAGCATGACTCTGATAAAGAACTGCGTGGTCAAGGTATTGCAAATATGCTCTCGGGCTTGTTTGGTGCGTTGCCAGGTGCGGGTGCGACCATGGGTACTGTGACCAATATTCAGGTAGGCGCACGCTCTCCGCTTTCTGGTGTGATTCGAGCTCTAGTATTAGCGCTTGTGGTATTGGTTGCTGGTGGGTTAACCGAACCCATCCCTATGGCTGTTCTAGCTGGTATTGCTATGTATGTTGGTTTCAACATTCTTGATTGGAGCTTCATCCAGCGAGCACACAAAGTAAGTTATGCTGGTATGGGCGTGATGTACGGTGTAATGCTATTGACCGTATTCGTTGACCTGATCATAGCGGTTGGACTCGGTGTATTTATCTCGAATATTCTGATCATTGAAAGGCTAAGTCGCGAGCAAGCAAGACAAGTTAAAGCTATTAGTGATGGGGACGATGAAGACGATATTCCATTGACTGATAGTGAACGCCAACTGCTTGATAATGCTAATGGCAAAGTGTTGTTCTTCTATCTGTCAGGGCCGATGATTTTCAGTGTCTCAAAGGCAATTTCACGTCAACACTCGAGCATTTCTGATTACGAAGCGATGATTTTAGACTTAACCGATGTACCTATGATTGATGTTACGGTTGGTCTCGCGCTAGAGAATGCAATCAAGGATGCGTTAGACTCTCAATGTGAGGTGTACTTGCTGTGTCCTAACGAGAATACGCGTCAACAGCTGGAGAAGTTCCACGTAATTGATTTAGTACCGGAATCGAACACATATCGCTTCCGTTATGAAGCTTTGACAGCTGCGACCAGCTACGTTGAGAGAGACGAACACCAATTTGAATCGGTTTAATACTCTTATTAATTCACTGTGACTGAACAATAGCTATCAATGTTGGTCATGAGTTTCTAATAACGGGAAGTACCGCTAAGTGAATGTCTTAGCGGTATTTTTTTATCTGTGATACACGAAATAGAGCTTTATGCAGCCTTAGCTCTTTTAAGTTTTATAACGAAACCGCTAATCGATATTTGTATTCATCGTCATTCAACGATAAACTTGTTTGCAAAATGGCCGCGTACATTATCTTGAGCTAGTTCAATTGGTTCATTTCAGGTTTCGTTCTCTTCATCCTGTCCGGCTAACCACACTATTTATAGCAAATGGCAATCATCTCTATGTATGCATTAGAAATTGAGCAATTAAGAAAAACTTATGCGGGTGGCTTCGAGGCACTTAAAGGCATCAGTTTACAGGTAGCAAAAGGTGACTTTTATGCGCTACTTGGTCCAAATGGTGCGGGCAAGTCCACCACCATTGGCGTTATCTCTTCGTTAGTAAATAAAACCTCTGGCAAGGTCAAGGTATTCGGCTACGACATTGATACCGATCTGGAGCTGGCAAAGCAAAACCTAGGCTTAGTTCCTCAAGAGTTTAACTTCAACCCGTTTGAAACGGTTGAGCAGATCGTTTTGCAGCAAGCGGGTTACTACGGTGTACCTAAAGCACTGGCAAAAGAGCGAGCGAAAAAATACCTATCTCAACTCGATTTGTGGGAAAAACGCGGCGAACGTGCACGTAACTTATCTGGTGGTATGAAGCGTCGCTTGATGATTGCGCGTGCTCTGATGCATGAGCCGCAACTGTTAATTCTTGATGAACCTACGGCTGGTGTTGATATTGAACTGCGCCGCTCTATGTGGGAATTCCTCAAAGAGATCAATGAGAAGCAGGGCATTACCATTATCTTGACCACGCACTACTTAGAAGAAGCGGAAATGTTGTGTCGTAACATCGGCATCATTAATCGTGGGGAGTTGATTGAAAACACCACCATGAAGGCACTACTAGGTAAGCTGAGTGCGGAAACCTTTATCCTTGATCTGGAGGAGGGAGCTGCACAACCTAAGTTAGAGGGCGTAAATAACCAAGTCTTGGTTAATGGTTCTTTAGAGATCGAAATTGATAAGAACCTAGGTTTGAACACCATCTTTGCTCAGTTGAGTGAGCAGAATGTGAAAGTCCTCTCGATGCGTAACAAAGCCAACCGTCTAGAAGAACTATTTGTAAGCATCGTGCGTGAGGGGAGTAAATAGTATGTACAGCCTATATTGGACTGCTTTTCGCAGCTTACTGACCAAAGAGATCAACCGTTTTACTCGTATTTGGGTGCAAACGCTGGTTCCGCCTGCAATTACTATGACGCTCTACTTCATCATCTTTGGTAACCTGATTGGTGCACGAATCGGTGAGATGAACGGCTTTAGCTACATGGAATACATAGTGCCGGGTCTGATCATGATGTCGGTAATCACTAACTCGTACTCGAATGTGGCTTCATCATTTTTTAGTGCCAAATTCCAAAAGAACATTGAAGAACTGCTGGTTGCACCGGTGCCGAACTATGTAATTATCGCTGGTTTCGTGATGGGTGGTGTGGTGCGCGGCCTATTGGTCGGTACTATCGTGACCTTTGTTTCTCTGTTCTTCGTTGATCTTCAAGTTGATCACTGGGGCGTGATCATTGCGACGGTTTTCCTTACGTCAGTGGTATTTGCGTTAGGTGGCCTTATCAACGCGGTATTTGCACGCACTTTTGATGATATCTCAATTATCCCCACCTTCATTCTGACGCCGCTTACTTATCTTGGTGGTGTGTTCTACTCGATTAGCCTGTTGCCTGAGTTTTGGCAGGGTGTGTCGAAGTTGAACCCTATCGTCTACATGGTGAATGCGTTTAGATATGGCTTCTTGGGTGTGTCTGACGTGGGTATTGTGACGTCGTTTGGCGTTCTAGGTGTGTTTATCGTTGTGCTGTATGGCATTGCACATTACTTAGTGACTAAGGGCATAGGCTTACGCAGCTAACTCCGACGCCCCTAAATTGCAGGCAAAGAAAAAGGTCGATATTACATCGACCTTTTTTTGTCTCTTTTATTTGTGCTTAGAGAAGAACGTGATTACTCAGCGGTTTCTTCTTTCACTTCTTCTTTGGTTTCCGTTACCAAGTCGAGAACTTGGTTGTCGATAAGACGCGTCTTACCTAGGAAAGCCGACATAAGAATTACAGCTTGAGTGGATTCTGAAGTGATGGCTTGCAGAGTCTTAGCATCACAGATGAAGATTTCATCTGGCTGTAGATCTGCTGCACGAAGCTGGTCTGTCGCATCTTCAATCACAGATGCGTAGTCATCACGTCCACCGCGAATTGCGCTGCTGATCCAACGCATAGTGCGTGCTAGAACCGGTGCACGTTGGCGCTCATCAATAGTGAGATTGCTATTGCGAGAGCTCATCGCTAAGCCGTCCATTTCACGAACCGTCGCAACGCCTACAATTTCAATGTCTAACGCTAAGTCAGTTGTCATTTGGCGAATTACAGCAAGTTGCTGGAAGTCTTTCTCGCCGAAGCATGCAAAATCTGGCTGAACGATGTTAAACAGCTTAGTGACAATCGTCGCAACGCCACGGAAGTGACCCGGACGAGACGCACCTTCCAACATGTGAGATAACCCTGGTACTTCAACAAACGTCTGTTTGTCTAGACCATCTGGGTACATCACTTCTGGCGTTGGGGTAAATACCAGTTCAACGCCTTCGCCAGTTAGTTTGCTTAAATCAGCCTCTAACGTGCGAGGGTAGTTGTTCAGGTCATCAGCACGATCAAACTGCATCGGGTTAACAAAGATGCTTACCACGACGATGTCTGCCAGTTCACGAGCCTTCTTTACCAGAGTAAGGTGGCCTTCATGCAGGTTTCCCATAGTCGGTACAAAAGCAACCGTACGTCCATCACGCTTAAACTGTTTAATCTGCTCACGAAGAGCCGCTATTTCAGCAAAAGTTTGCATACTTACTCCTAAGCGATTGTATGAGCATCATCAGGGAAGCGTGCGCTCTCTACTTCTTCTTTGTATAGAGCTACTGCTTTGCGCATGTCACCTGTTTCTGCTAGGAAGTTCTTAGAGAACTTCGGCATGTAGTTCGCAGAAATACCGAACATGTCATGCATAACCAAGATCTGACCATCGGTAACATTACCTGCACCAATACCAATAACTGGCACGTGACAAGCTTCTGTAATTCGTTTTGCCAATGAAGCTGGTACACATTCAAGTAGAACGATTTGAGCGCCTGCGTTTTGTAGCGCTAGTGCGTCAGCAACCATTTTATCAGCTTGGTCGTCATCGCGACCTTGAACCTTGTAACCACCAAAGATGTTCACAGATTGTGGCGTTAAGCCTAAGTGTGCACATACTGGTACTGCGCGTTCTGTTAGCATCTTCACAGTATCAACCAACCAGCTTCCGCCTTCGATTTTTACCATGTTCGCGCCAGCACGCATCAAGGTTGCTGCGCTCTCACAAGCTTGCTCTGGAGTCGCGTAGCTCATGAAAGGCATGTCAGCCATAAGAAGACAGTTAGGGCTACCAGCACGCACAGAGCGAGTGTGGTAAGCAATGTCTTCAACGCTTACTGGTAATGTGTCGTTATGGCCTTGTAGAACCATACCCAGTGAATCACCGACAAGCAGAACAGGCATCTCTTGGCTTTCGAATAGTTGAGCAAAGCTCGCATCGTAAGCTGTTGACGTCGCGAATTTACGGCCTTCACGTTTACACTTGATTAGGTCGTTAATGGTTACTTTTTTCATTGGTTTTCCTTAATGCGCCTGGCTATTGCTGCCAAACATTGAGCCCGTTTTTATCTACAATTTTCAGTAGTTCTGTCAGCTCAGTCCCATCAGGGAGTTGTAAACTTGGTGCGATTTCAGCAAGCGGGTAGAGTACAAACTCTCGTTCTTTCATTCCATAATGAGGAACGGTTAAGCGCTCTGAATCGATCACCTCATTGCCGTACAACACGATGTCGAGATCCAAGGTTCTTGGTCCCCAGCGTTCGTCTTTACGGACACGCCCTTGCTCTAACTCGATTTTTTGAGTGCAATCAAGCAGTTCAATAGGCGTTAATTCGGTTTTAATCGCGACTACCGCATTGATGTAGTCCGGTTGATTTTGTGGCCCCATTGGAGTGCTACTATATAGCTGAGAGGTCGCAATAAACGTTGATCGCGGTAGGCTTTTTAGTGTTTCGATAGCCAAATTTGCTTGGCTAACTGGGTCGGCAAGGTTGCTGCCGACCGCAATATAAGCAGTTATCATTCGGCTTGCTTACTCTTTTTGTTTCGGTAAGTCTTACGGCGACGATGACCTGACTTTGATGGCGCTGCTACATCGTTAGCCATTGCTTGACGCATATTGCGACCAGCTGTCTGGTAACGCTCCCACCATTTCGCTAATTCTTTTGTCTCGCCACCTTCAATCTCGCCACGCATCTCTAAGAAATCGTAGCCAGCACGGAACTTGTTGAGCTCCATTAGGCGAACGGCACGTTTACCGTTGCGGCGAGGTAGTCGCAGTTGCAGTTGCCAAACTTCGCGAATGGTTGCTGTGTGGCGACGAGGGATAGCAATAGATTTTACTTGCTGATCAAGAATGATGTTACTCGCTTCCATGATCGCGTCATAGTGCGCCATGCCTTGCTCGGCAACAAGCTTGTCTGCCAGCTTGTTCATTGGATACCAAAGAATCGCGGCGAACATGAATGCAGGGTTTACTCGTTTACCATCTTCGATACGAAGGTCGGTAGAGTCGAGTACCAAATCAAGCATTTGCTCAGTCGGTGAGTCGTAATCTTCAGTGAAGTATTCAGCTACCGCAGGGAACATCTGCTGGAATAGGTTGTATTCACGCATCAGGTGGTAGGTTTCTAAACCGTAGCCTGATTGAAGCAGTTTTAGAGATTCTTCGTAAAGACGTGCCGCTGGAATGTCTTTTAGAAGGTGAGCCAAGCCTTCAATTGGGTCGGCGGTGTCTTCTTCAATATCGAAATCCAGCTTCGCCGAGAAACGCATTGCACGCAGCATGCGTACAGGGTCTTCACGGTAGCGTGTTTCTGGATCGCCAATTAGACGGATTAGCTTATCTTCTAAATCTTCTACACCACCTGCGTAATCGTGGATGCTGTAGTCTGCAATGTTGTAGTACATCGCATTGATCGTGAAATCGCGACGTTCTGCATCTTCATCAACACTGCCGTACACGTTGTCGCGTAATAGCATGCCTTCTTTCGATTGTGCAGATACGTTTTTAGATGGCTCTTGATGGTGGCCTCGGAAAGTTGCCACCTCAATGATGTCACGACCAAACATGATGTGTGCCAAGCGGAAACGGCGACCGATTAGGCGGCAGTTTCGGAAGAGGTTCTTGATCTGCTCTGGCGTAGCGTTGGTCGCAATATCAAAATCTTTTGGCTGAGAGCCCAGTAAGATATCACGGACACCACCACCGACTAAAAATGCGTCAAAACCCGCACCATTCAGGCGATATAGTACTTTTAGTGCGTTATCGCTGATCTGCTTACGTGAAATATTGTGCTCTTGGCGAGTATAAATATTCAGTGCTAGTTCGTGGAATCCGCGTTGTTCGCTTGGGGTATTGTCGTTTTTATTCATTAGTTTAGAACAAAGTAGGTATCGCCAACTTTGTTTTTCTCTTAGTCCAAAGTGGTAGTGCAGAGTTTAATTGCGGCTAATAATAGCTTAGCGCGAGCCATTTGAGAACATCGTCTGCTTAACCACAGTGGTTGGTTATGGCATTTTTGTGTGTCGTTTGTACTATTTGCCGTTAGTTTTGAGCTAATTGCAGTGTTGTTTTTGTAAACTATCAGGTAATTGAGCAACGTTCCATTGCTGGCAGCCCCATGCCAAAATCTCATCGATTGAAGCTTCACAAACGGCCTTAGGAACCTCAAAGCCTAAGAACTGCATGGCATTGAGCAGTGTTGGTTTTGGGTTATCGAGGTCAATAGCGGTAGCGTGGTTCTGCTTTGATAGTTTATTGCCAGACGCATCGGTCGCTAACGGCAAGTGCAAGTAGCTCACTGTATTTTGTTTCAGTGTCTTATATAGACTGATTTGGCGGCCTGTAGGTTCGATGAGATCAGCGCCTCTCACAACCTCAGTTACACCTTGTTCGATATCATCAAGCACCACGGCTAAGTTGTAAGCAAATAAGCCATCGCGGCGCTTGATGATGAAATCTTCTTCTGCCAGTGCTTTAGGGATCTGAATGGTGCCATGGCGAACATCGTCGAATGACTCGACAGGGAAATCCATGCATAAACGCACAGCTTGCTCGCCAGTATCAATTAACCCGGACTGTCGACAATGGCCATTATAGAAACCGCCCAAGGCTTTTATCTGTTTGCGCGTGCATTGGCAGTAGTAGGCTTGGTTGTCAGCCACCCATTGATCTATTTGCGCTTGGTACAGGTCGTGACGTTGGCTCTGATAAACGACTTTGCCATCCCAAAATAGGTGGTAAGCCTCAAGCGTCTTAAGAATCAGGTCTGCAGCGCCAGTCATCTCTCTTGGCGGATCTAGGTCTTCCATGCGGACTAACCATTGTCCCTGATGAGACTTTGCTTGGAAGTAACTGCCAAGAGCGGCAACCAGTGAGCCAAAATGAAGAGGACCTGACGGTGATGGTGCAAAGCGCCCGATATAATTCATATGTGAACAACCTAATCCAGAGGGTACCGCAGTAGCCGATTCTTAAGACGTTTAATGTGTTTATTGCATGCAGTGAGTACTGTTGCTGCTTAGTACTCGTTTTAATACTGCTCATTGCTATCTAAGGCATCTCGCTTAGGCAGCAAACAAAAAAGGGAGCCAAAGCTCCCTTTCTTTACATCCGCAAGTATTAACCTTGCATTTGTTTCTCTTTGATCTCTGCAAGTGTTTTACAGTCAATACAAAGGTCAGCAGTTGGACGAGCTTCAAGGCGACGAATGCCAATCTCGATACCGCAAGAATCACAGAAGCCGAAATCATCTTCTTCGATCTTGTCTAGTGTCTTCTCAATTTTCTTGATTAGACGACGCTCACGGTCACGGTTACGTAGCTCTAGGCTGAATTCTTCTTCTTGAGAAGCACGGTCAACTGGGTCTGGGAAATTCGCTGCTTCGTCCTGCATGTGGTGCACAGTACGATCAACTTCTTCCCTGAGCTGGTTGCGCCAAGCTGCTAAAATTTTTGTAAAATGTTCCGTTTGCTCAGGTGACATGTATTCTTCACCTGGCTTTTCTTGGTACGGTTCAACACCTGCGATGGCTAGGATGCCTAGCGCTTTTTTCTTAGATTCTGGCATACAGCATCTCCTATTTACACCTAGTCAACTGCAAAGCAGCTAATTTTAAGGCGGGTATCTATAGCAGAAAGAACGAATGGTGGCAAATACTCTTATTCAAACTTGCAATCAATGTGATTTGTTCAACATCTTCGTTCAGTTATTGATAAATTCAACAGATTGTTTTAGTTGTATTTGAGTATTGCTGAGCTCTGCTTTGTAGCAAAGCACTTCAACTCCAGCGTCTTGTGCTTGTTTTAGTAATAACGAATATTTGGCGTCTATATGGTGTGCCGCAGACACTTTTTCAATACCTGAATGTAAAACAGTGAATAAAAGTACGGCTCTATTTCCAGATTCAACCATTTCTGTGAGTTCACGCAGATGTTTTTGGCCTCTGGTTGTCACCGTATCAGGGAAAAAACCTTGCCCCTCAGTTGAGGTCTCTTGTTCATCAAGTAAGGTGACGCTTTTTACTTCGATATAGCAAGGCGGCTTTTCGTTATCTTCAAGCAGAATGTCAATTCGACTATTCTCGCTACCATACTTCACTTCGGTTCGTAACGCGTTATAACCTAAGAGTTCAACTATAGTCTTATTTTCAATTGCTTCCACTGCTAGCTGGTTTGCTCGCGCAGTATTTACACAAATCCGGTAACCTTTGTCCGTTTCTGAGATCTCCCAGCTGTTTGGGTACTTTCTTTTTGCATTATCGGAGGTTGAATACCACACCGTATTACCCGGAGTCGCGCACCCTGTCATCGCTCCAGTATTGGCACAGTGAATAGTACGCTCGCTGCCGTCGGGAAGTTTGATGTCAGTGAGGAAACGTTTGTAGCGTTTGATAAGAGTCGCTGACTCTAATGGCGGATTGAACTGCATATTACTTATTTAGACGGGTAGGTTTTTATGTACAATGTTGCCAACATTACACCACAAGGTTCTCCCATTGCCACAACTGCCCATAGAAGCTGTGATGCCAGATCTGCTCGCTGGCGTAGAAACACATACTCAACTTATTCTTAAAGCGGCTCCCGGTGCGGGTAAGTCAACGTTCTTCCCTTTACAGCTGGTTAAGACCAATGCTGTTCAAGGCAAAATCATCATGCTTGAACCTAGGCGATTGGCGACAAGAAACATCGCGACATATTTAGCCAGCCAGTTAGGTGAAAAGGTAGGGGAGAGCATTGGTTATAGAGTTCGTGGTGAATCTAAAACCAGCAGTGCAACTCGCTTAGAGATCGTTACTGAGGGGATCATGACCAGAATGATCCAAACCGACCCAGAACTGACCGGGGTCGATATGGTGATCTTCGATGAATTCCATGAGCGCAGTATTCATGCGGATACGGCATTGGCGTTTAGCTTGGAGATCCAAGAAGCGCTACGTGACGATCTGAAAGTGATAGTGATGTCAGCCACCTTAGATCAACAAGCTCTGCAATCCTTGTTGCCAGAGGCTAAGTATGTTGAGTCGCAAGGTCGCACCTTTCCGGTTGAATTCCGTTACCAGCCTTTGGGTACTAATGATTACTTGGCGCCTAAAATGGCTAATGTGATTCGTTCTCTTATGGAGAAGGAGTCGGGGTCACTATTGGCGTTCCTACCTGGAGTATCTGCAATAAAACAGGTGGAAGCTCAATTAGAGAGCTTTGCAACTGATATCGATGTGTGCCCTTTGTACGGGCAGCTTAACTTTTCTCAGCAACAGAAAGCGATAGCACCATCAGAAAAAGGGCGCCGAAAAGTGGTATTGGCCACCAATATTGCGGAAACCTCTTTGACAATCGAAGGCATTCGACTAGTTGTCGATTCTGGGCTTGAAAGAGTCGCTAAGTTTGATTTGAAAACCGGCATCACTAAGCTTGAGCAAGTCAAAATCTCACAATCTTCTGCTGAGCAGCGTGCTGGTCGTGCTGGACGAATTGAGGAAGGGCTGTGTGTTCGTTTGTACAGCGAAACGCAGTTAATGCAGCAACCTGCTGTACCTGAACCTGAAATTCTCCATTCAGACCTCTCCTCGCTGGTGGCAGAGTTGACCCAATGGGGCGCGGCAAATGCGGATGAACTGCAATGGCTCGATGTTCCACCACGAGCCTCTATTGAGCAAGCTAAGCAATTGCTGCAAAACCTTGAGTTATTAGACACTCATGGTCAATTTACTCCGTTAGGTAAGCAAGCTCAGCGATTAGGTCTTGAGCCGCGAATTGCAAGCATGCTGATTAAAGCGCAGCAGGGCAGCCAGGCCTTGTTGAATGTTGCTATTGTTGCTGCCGCTTTATTGGAAGAACCAGAGCGCAATGTCACGGATATTCAGCATTCACTCCATAGGCTAAAACAAAGAAAGCACTCGAAAAATAGCGTTGTGACTCAGCGAGCGAAAAATCTCGCTAGCAAACTGAATCATCACTTAGATTTGTCACAACTTGACGAATCATTGCTACCATTGGTGCTTTGTTTTGCATTCCCAGATCGAATAGCTCAAGCGAGAAGTGCCAACAGCAATGCTTTTCTGCTAGCTAACGGCCACGGTGCAGAGGTGCGCGATGATGATCTGTTGGCGAACAATGTGTATATCGTGGTGATTGATTTGATGCGTAGCACTGGGCGTGCTAGTCAGATTTTCTTAGCGACGCCCGTTGATATTGCACAGTTAGAAGCAGCATTCCCTAAGCTTTTTGTTAGTTCAGATTATGCTGACTGGGACGAAAAACGAGGCCGCTTAGTCGCAGAGCAAAGAGTTACTTTGGGTAAACTGGTTATCAGTACCAAGGCTTTACCTGAGCCTGATGCAAGTCAGATTAGTCAAGCGCTGTCGAATTACATCGCTCGATGTGGACTGGACCGTTTACATTGGACGCTATCGGCGAAGCAACTTGTTGAACGCGTGCGCTGCGCTCAACTTTGGATGCCGGAGCATGATTGGCCAGAAATGGACGACGCGAGCCTAGTTGAACATCTTGATGCTTGGTTGTTGCCGTATTTGAATGGCGTTAAATCTGCGAAAGGGCTGGCGAACGTTTCGATTGAGCAGGCACTGTCGGCGTATCTCGGTTGGCCTCTAAATCAAGAGATTGACCAGTGGCTGCCAACCCATTACGTGATGCCTACAGGCAGTAAAAAGGCGATCCGATACCAGTATCAATCTGAACCCGTGATCTCGGTTCGAATACAAGAGGTCTTTGGTGAACAAGACTCACCATTGATAGCCCAAGGGCGTAAAAAGGTTGTGCTTGAGTTACTTTCGCCTGCACAGCGCCCATTACAAATTACTCAGGATTTAGCTGGCTTCTGGGCTGGCGCGTACAAAGAAGTGCAAAAAGAGATGAAAGGTCGTTATCCAAAACATCCTTGGCCCGATGACCCTGCTAACCATGTTGCAACCACTAAAACCAAACGACAGTTGAACCGATGATGACCAAAATGTTAACGCCAAAAAAGGCACCACCTAAAAAAGCGCCAGCAAAGAAGTCACCAGCGACCAAAGCGAAACCGAGAAAGCCGAGAGCGGCCGCTAAGAAAGGCAAGTCGAAAGCGAAAAAGGCGGGCAACAGAGGTTGGTTAAAGATCCTATGGGGCATCGCGTGGAAGGCTGGCTTAGCACTGGCTGCATTACTGCTGTTTGTCGGTATCTACCTAGACTCTGTGGTGAAGCAGCGCTTTGAGGGCCAGTTATTTGATTTACCAACGGTCGTTTATGCACGTGTGTTGGATTTATCCCCTGGTACTCAAATTAGCCTCGTTCAGGTGAAGAATGAACTGGATGTACTGAATTACCGTAAGGTGAGCTCTCCTCGTCATCCTGGTGAGTATTCCTCTTCATCAACTAAAATTGAGATGATTCGTCGTCCGTTCGAGTTTGTCGATGGACCGGAAGCCGATCGCCACGTGATGTTGCACTTCAATGGTAATGAGTTAACTCGTATTCAGTCGCTGGAGAAGAAAGGCGATATGGGGTATTTGCGTGTCGAACCTAAGATGTTGGGTATGCTTGAGAAAAGCAACGATGAGCAACGTCTGTTTCTAAAACGTAACCAATTTCCTGAAGTGATGGTTGATGCCTTGTTGGCGACGGAAGATAGAAACTTCTATCAGCACGATGGGGTTTCACCCTTGGCGATTGCTCGTGCGATGGTGGTTAACGTCAAGGCTGGGCGTACTGTGCAAGGTGGTAGTACACTGACACAGCAGCTCGCGAAAAACCTGTTCCTATCTAGTGAACGTACGCTTTGGCGTAAGATTCGTGAGGCTTATATCGCGCTTATCTTGGATCATCGTTACAGCAAAGACCGAATTTTAGAAGCTTACTTAAACGAGGTTTACCTTGGCCAAAATGGCGGTGAAGCGATTCACGGTTTTGGTTTGGCTTCGCGTTTGTACTTCGGCCAACCGATTCAAGAATTGCGTATTGACCAGTTAGCCTTGCTGGTGGGTATGGTCAAAGGGCCATCGTATTACAACCCAGTTCGTTACCCAGAGCGCGCCAAAACTCGAAGAGATCTGGTTCTGCGCTTGTTGATGCAACAAGATATTTTGACTCCAAGACAATATGAAGAAGCAGCAAGCCGTGATTTAGATATTCAAGACAATCCGCGGATTGCCAGCCGTCAGCCTGCTTATTTCCAACAGGTCAATATCGAACTGAAAAAGTATGTTGGTGATAGGTTCCAAGCGAAGAAAGGGATACGTGTCTTCACCTCTTTAGATCCGGTTTCACAAGACAAACTAGAGAAGTCGATTGCTCGCAAGGTACCTGAATTATCGAAAACGGCGGGTGATAAATTAGAGGCTGCAGCGATAGCAGTAGATCGCAACACTGGTGAAATCCGTGCGATGGTCGGTGGTAAGCGTACTGGCTACGACGGCTTTAACCGTGCGTTGAATGCAAGCCGTCCTATCGGTTCTTTGGTGAAACCGGCGGTTTATTTAACCGCACTTGAGCAGCCTGAAAAGTACACCTTGGCAACGACCTTGATGGATACCCCACTTAGCTTAAAAGGCAGCAAGGGCAGTGTATGGAGCCCGAGAAATTTCGACCGTAAGTTCCGCGGCGAAGTGCCTTTATACGTGGCACTGTCTAAGTCCTATAACGTGCCAACGGTTCGTCTAGGGATGCAGTTAGGGATTGATAAGGTCTCCGACACTATAGGTAAACTGGGTGTCGATAAAAACGAGATTCGCCCAGTACCATCGATGTTTTTGGGTGCATTTTCTCTGACACCATTCCAAGTGTCTCAGATGTTCCAGACCATCACCAACTCAGGTCGTATTGCGCCTTTGTCTGCGCTTCGCTCTGTCGTTGATAGTGACGGTGAGGTTTTATACCAATCTATCCCTCGAGTATCGCAGCGCGTTGACCAGCAAGCTGCTTGGCTAACCACTTACGCAATGAAGCGTGGTGTATCTGAAGGTACAGGTCGATTCCTACAGAACCAGTTTGCATGGGCAGGGGTAGCCGGTAAAACAGGTACCAGTAATGACAGCCGCGATAGTTGGTTTGTGGGCGTTGACGGACGCGAAGTAACAACTATCTGGCTGGGACGTGATGACAATAAACCGACTAAGCTCACTGGTTCTAGTGGTGCATTGCGTGTCTACGCTGATTACTTGAAGCAGAGAACGCCTGAACAACTACTACTGCCTTGGCCAACCGGAATCACAACCGCGAGCTTCACTCATACGCCTGATGGTACGTTGGAATTTGACTGTGATGGTGCAGTTAAATTACCGGTTTGGGATGAAAATGGAAACATTAAAAAGGGCTGTGAAAGTCCACCAAAACAGTGGCTAAAGAAGCTTTTTCAATGGTAAAGTCATAACAGAAACAATGGCAAGGATAGTGTAAATAATGATTTCTCGTTGGTTAGTGAGCGGCTTAGGTATGGTCGGTACGGTGATCAGTTTTCAACTGTTCGCAGCGACTGCAACACAGGTTGATTCATCCGAGCATGTGGAAGTTGAACCAGCTCATAAGAGGCCAACTGTCGCTCTTGTACTCGCAGGTGGCGGCGCAAAAGGTGCCGCTCATATTGGCGTACTTAAAGCGCTCGAAGAGATGCAAATCCCGGTTGATTACATTACCGGTACCAGTATGGGATCATACGTTGGTGGTCTTTATGCGACAGGGATGAGCGCAGACGAGATTGAAAGCTTTATTTACACGGTTGATTGGAAGCAAGGTTACCGTGACCGTGTAAACCGAAGTGACCGTCGTATACGAGACAAAGAGTATGAAGATCGTTACCAGTTGAATACCGACCTTGGACTGGGTTGGGAAGAAATTAAAGCCAGAAAAGGCGTGGTGCAAGGCCAGAATATGCTTCGCATTTTGCGTGAAACTACAGGTAACTTATCGCCTCTCGACTCTTTTGACGATCTTGCCATTCCTTTTCGCTCCGTTGCAACTGACATTATTGAACTTGAGGAAGTGGTGATTGACCACGGCCATCTTGTCGATGCCATGATGGCAAGTATGTCGGTACCTGGCGCTCTTCCACCTTATGAAGTTGATGGGCGAATGCTAGTTGACGGTGGTGTAACCAACAACATGCCAGTTGATGTCGCAAGGGCGATGGGCGCAGATATCATCATTGCGGTTGATATCAGTACCAACTACAAAGGCAAAGAGGATTTTACGACCTTTTTAGCCGCTGCCGACCAGCTCTCCAATTATCTTGTTCAGCGTAGTACCGAGGAACAAGCTGAAACACTCAAAGACAATGATGTATTCCTCCAACCTGATGTTGGAGAAATGGAAACCACTGAATTCGATAAAATGCCATCAGCTTACGAAGCCGGTTACGAGTCTGCTAAGCAGCATTCTGCTGAACTTTCTAAGTTGTCACTCTCTAATGCTGATTATCAACACTACATCGAAGACAAACAAAAGGCACGCAGACAGCTGAAGCACGGTGACAAAACTGTGGTTGATAAGGTGGTAATCAACAACAACACCCACTATTCAGATAAGCTGCTTGAGAATCGCTTGAACCTTCATTCAGGCAAGGTTCTCAAAACCAGTGAAATTGAAGCAAAAGTACAAGATCTTTATGCATTGGATCGATTTGAGTTGATCACTTATGAGTTCGATAATGTTGACGGGGAAGAGCAACTTACAGTTGATGTTAATGAAAAATCTTGGGGGCCGAATTACCTCAACTTTCGTTTCTTCCTTGAAGATGATTTTTCAACGGATAGCCAGTATTCACTGGGAGCTTCTGCTAACTTTACTGACCTAAATGCACATGGTGCAGAGTTAAGAACTAATTTAGAGATGGGGACTGACAAGCGTATCGAAGCTGAGCTGTTCTCCCCATTTTTTTCTAGTCAAAAGCTTTTTACTTCAGCATCTGTTACCTACAGTAAACAGAATCGAAATTTGTCTATAGGGAGTCAAGAGATAGCAGAGCCGACGTTAGATGTAACTGAAAATTACCTTTCTTTGACCTACAGCGAGTATATTGGTGAATTCGCAATAGGTTATCAGCCAAATTTGTGGCAAGAGCTGAGGTTTGGCGTGCGTTATAAAAATGGTCAAGTAAGTATGGCTTCGTTACCTGGATTTGGGGGGGGCGACTATACTCGTTTAGGCGGTTTTATCAGGTATCGGTTAGATACATTAGATGACTTCAATTTACCAACTGAAGGTCATTTTGTCGATCTTGAGTATTTTGTCTCTCATGATGATTTTGAAAATGATGACAACGGAACCTATGAACCCGATTTAGCTTCTCAAAGCGATACAGTCTATGAGTTCTCTGCGAACTTGATGGTGGCAAAAAGCTATGAGCGACATACGTTCGTTGGTAGGGCTGATTATGGCGTTGTGGAGAGTAAGAACTCCATTTTTCCAATTGATCCAAAAGAGCTCGGTGGCTTTTTAAATCTTTCAGGTATACCTCGAAATAGTTTGATTGGTCAAAACCTGGCTTATACCAGTCTTATTTACCGATATAGATGGTTTGACAATGATTTCGGGTTGTTTGAATCCCCTTTCTACGTAGGTGCATCGTTAGAATATGGCGGCGTTTGGTCGAATAATAACTTAACCTTTGATGAGGCACCTGTGTATGCTGCAGGGGCTGTTTTTGCGGGTATCGACTCCCCTATAGGGCCAATCATCTTGGCCTATGGACGCACGGAAGATAACTTCGATTCGGTTTACTTAATTGTTGGCACGTCTTACAAATAATCATGCGTAGAGTCGTCATTTTAGTGCGTAAATAGGCAAAATAGTGGGACTTTCGTCCTAACTTGCTATGTTGGTCAAAATGATAAGATTTTAATTTAACGTTAAATTTGCTATCCTACCGCACACAGTTTGGCCTCTATGACGCCGCTCATCAATACAAATTGAATGACAAAAATGGCAATGGAGAGCCAAGTTTCCAAGGATGTTCACTTCTTTATTTTACTAACAATTATGAAGGTGAGAAGTGAACCGCAATGAGAGGAAAAAAGTCGTGCTTGAAGCCTACCGTAAACACGTCGAAGAACGTGCTGCTGAAGGAGTTGTTCCAAAACCACTAGATGCTGAGCAGGTAGCTGGCCTAGTTGAACTTCTGAAGAACCCACCTCAAGGTGAAGAAGAGTTTATTCTTGACCTACTAGAAAACCGCATTCCACCAGGCGTAGATGAAGCTGCCTATGTAAAAGCGGGCTTCCTTACGGCTATCACTAAAGGTGAAGTAGCATCTCCACTAGTAAGCAAAGCAAAAGCTGCAGAATTGCTTGGTACTATGCAAGGTGGTTACAACATCGAATCTCTAGTATCTCTACTTGATGATGCTGAGCTTGCTCCAATCGCTGTGAAAGCATTATCTCACACTCTTCTGATGTTTGATGCGTTTTACGACGTAGAAGAGAAAGCAAAAGCTGGTAACGAATCAGCTCAACAAGTCCTTCAATCTTGGGCTGATGCTGAATGGTTCACCGCGAAAGACAAAGTCGCTGAAAAAATCACAGTAAAAGTATTCAAAGTCACTGGTGAAACGAACACCGATGACCTATCTCCAGCACCTGATGCATGGTCACGTCCAGATATCCCAGTACACGCAAAAGCGATGCTGAAGATGGAACGTGATGGTATCAACCCAGATCAACCAGGTACGGTTGGCCCAATCGCTCAGATCGAAGAACTGCAAAAAGACGGCATTCAGCTTGCTTACGTAGGTGATGTTGTTGGTACCGGTTCTTCTCGTAAGTCTGCAACGAACTCAGTACTTTGGTTCATGGGTGAAGATATCCCTTACGTACCAAACAAGCGTACTGGCGGTGTTTGTCTAGGTGGTAAAATTGCTCCAATCTTCTACAACACAATGGAAGATTCAGGCGCATTACCTATCGAACTAGACGTACAAAACATGAACATGGGCGATGTTATCGACATCTTCCCATACGAAGGCGTTGTACGTAAAAACGGTGAAGAGATCTCTAGCTTTGAACTAAGCAAAGTACTGCTTGATGAAGTTCGTGCTGGTGGTCGTATTCCACTTATTATCGGTCGTGGCCTAACAGGTCGTGCTCGTGCTTCTCTTGGTCTAGAAGAAACAGACCTATTCGCTAAGCCTGTTGATCCAACTGCATCTAATAAAGGCTACACACTAGCTCAGAAGATGGTTGGTAAAGCATGTGGTGTTGAAGGTGTTCGCGCGGGTCAATACTGTGAGCCTAAGATGACGACAGTAGGTTCTCAAGATACTACTGGCCCTATGACGCGTGATGAGCTTAAAGACCTTGCGTGTCTTGGCTTCTCTGCTGACCTAGTGATGCAGTCTTTCTGTCACACATCGGCATACCCGAAACCAGTTGACGTTAACACGCACCACACGCTACCTGATTTCATCATGAACCGTGCTGGTGTTTCACTGCGCCCTGGTGATGGTGTTATCCACTCATGGTTAAACCGTATGCTTCTACCTGATACTGTAGGTACAGGTGGTGACTCGCATACTCGTTTCCCTCTAGGTATCTCATTCCCTGCGGGTTCTGGTCTGGTAGCATTCGCGGCAGCAACAGGTGTTATGCCTCTTGATATGCCAGAATCAATCTTGGTTCGCTTTAAAGGTGAAATGCAGCCAGGTATCACGCTACGTGACCTAGTACATGCAATTCCTCTATACGGCATCAAGCAAGGTCTGCTTACTGTTGAGAAAGCAGGTAAGATCAACGAATTCTCTGGTCGCGTACTAGAAATTGAAGGTGTTGAACACCTATCTGTTGAGCAAGCATTCGAGCTTTCTGATGCATCTGCAGAGCGTTCAGCGGCAGGTTGTACTGTTAAGCTGTCTCAAGAGTCTATCGAAGAGTACCTGAACTCAAACATCGTTATGCTTAAGTGGATGATCGCTGAAGGCTACGGTGATGTTCGTACTATCGAGCGTCGTATTACAGCAATGGAAGAGTGGCTAGCGAACCCTGAGTTGCTGTCTGCTGATTCAGACGCGGAATACGCTCACGTTATCGAAATCGACCTTGCTGACATCGACCAGCCAATCCTATGTGCACCGAACGATCCAGATGATGCTCGTCTTCTTTCTGACGTTCAAGGTACAGAGATCCAAGAAGTGTTCATCGGTTCTTGTATGACCAACATCGGTCACTTCCGTGCTGCAGGTAAGATGCTTGAAGAGTTCAACGGCTCGCTAAGCACTCGCCTATGGGTTGCTCCGCCAACTAAGATGGACAAAGACCAGCTAACAGAAGAAGGCTACTACGGTATCTTCGGTCGTGCAGGGGTTCGTATCGAAACTCCGGGTTGTTCACTATGTATGGGTAACCAAGCGCGTGTTGCAGACAAGTCGACAGTAATGTCTACGTCTACTCGTAATTTCCCGAACCGTTTAGGTACAGGTGCTAATGTTTACCTAGCGTCTGCTGAGCTTTCTGCGGTTGGTGCAATCTTGGGTCGCATTCCAACGAAGGAAGAGTACCTAGAGTACGCGGATAAGATCAATGCAACGGCTGCTGATACATACCGTTACCTGAACTTCCATAAAATGGGTCAGTACACGGAGAAAGCGGATACGGTTATCTTCCAAGAGCCAGCATAACCGCTGACTGATTGAGTAACTTGCTGAACGCCTTCTATTCGTAGAAGGCGTTTTTTTATGTCTAGATGTAAGGAAACGAGCGACTCGACCTATTAATCACTTCGCTATATACTCTCGCCTCATTTTTAACCCTGTCTGCAGTTACTGCGTGGAGCCACTATGGAATTCGAATTTACAAGAAACACTCTAATGGGTGAGTACTACGTGAAATGCAGCATGGGACACGAGATCGTTGGCCGCTGGTTACAAGAAGAGATCGGTAAAGATAAGCAGAAACTGGATCATGTGATGGCGCTTATTGAGCAATCACGACAGGATCTGAGCAACGAAGTGACGTTACTTGGTAAAGAGATCAGCCTAGCGATTAATGAAGATGAAGTAACGATTCAAGAAAACGTATTGGGTCATGATCAAGAGATGGAAGAGGGCAGTGAGTTCGACTTCTACAACTGTGAGAGCCAAGCAAGTTGTGGAATTGACGACTTCGAGCTGCTAATCGAGCGTTGGATTGAGTTTCTAGGTTACTAACCGTTGTTATAAAAGAGCTTAGAACTTAGTTGCCCAAAACTGGAGCAATAATAGAGTCACGCATTAAGATAGTGAAAAGGTCGCACCAAATTGGTGCGACCTTTTTTGTTATCAGTACCTTATCATCTTCATCTTATTAAAAATCAATAAGTTAACTTTTTGGCACACTACTTGGATTGTAATAAGAGAATTAACGGAATTAGTGAAGAATTTAAGGAACGAATATGAAACTAATAAATGCCATTGTTAAGCCATTCAAATTAGATGACGTACGTGAAGCGTTGTCTGATGTGGGTATTGAAGGTATGACGGTCTCTGAAGTGAAGGGCTTTGGTCGTCAGAAAGGACACACTGAATTATACCGTGGTGCAGAATACCAAGTCGACTTTCTGCCAAAGGTGAAGCTAGAGATTGCTACTCAAGCTGAAAACGTTGACCGAGTTGTTGAAGCGATCAGCCAAGCGGCACACACAGGCAAAATCGGTGACGGTAAGATTTTTGTGTATGACCTAAGCCAAGCCGTGCGAATCCGTACTGGTGAAATGGATGCAGAAGCACTTTAAAGAATTACAAGGACTGGAGACTTTAATATGGAACTTACAACAACAGTAACGGAACTACGTTACGCACTAGACACTTTTTTCTTCCTCATTTCAGGTGCGTTGGTAATGTGGATGGCAGCAGGCTTCGCAATGTTAGAAGCTGGCTTAGTTCGTTCAAAGAACACCACAGAGATTTTAACTAAGAACATCTGCTTGTACGCGATTGCATGTACTGCGTTCTTAGTCGTTGGTTACAACATTATGTATGTCGATAACGGCGAAGGCGGTTGGTTACCATCATTTGGTACTTTGATTGGTACTCAAGGTGAAGGCGCAGACCACTCTTTAGAATCAGACTTCTTCTTCCAGGTAGTATTCGTTGCAACCGCAATGTCTGTGGTATCTGGTGCGGTAGCTGAGCGTATGAAGCTTTGGTCATTCCTAATCTTCTCTGTAGTACTAACAGCATTTATTTATCCAATGGAAGGTTACTGGACTTGGGGCGGTGGTTTCCTATCAGAAGCAGGCTTCAGTGATTTCGCTGGCTCAGGTATCGTACACATGGCGGGTGCAGCAGCAGCGTTAGCAGGTGTTCTACTACTTGGTGCTCGTAAAGGTAAATACGGTAAAAACGGTGAAATCTACCCAATTCCTGGTTCAAACATGCCACTTGCTACACTAGGTACATTCATCCTTTGGTTTGGTTGGTTCGGTTTCAACGGCGGCTCTCAACTGATGGTTTCAGATTTCGAGAACGCAACAGCAGTAGGGCAAATCTTCCTTAACACCAACGCAGCAGCAGCAGCGGGTGCAATCGCAGCACTACTAGTATGTAAGACAACTTGGGGTAAAGCGGACCTAACTATGATTCTTAACGGTGCGTTGGCTGGCCTAGTAGCAATCACGGCAGACCCTCTATCACCATCGCCTCTGTTTGCAGTGGCAATTGGTTCAGTATCTGGTGCACTAGTGGTGTTCAGTATCATTGCTCTAGATAAAGCTAAGATTGATGATCCAGTAGGTGCTATTTCAGTTCACGGTGTGTGTGGTTTCTTCGGCCTAATGGCTGTGCCATTAAGCAATACAGATGCAACATTTGGTGCGCAGCTATTCGGTGCAGCAGTAATCTTTGCTTGGGTATTTGGTGCGAGTCTAGCGGTATGGGCTGTACTTAAAGCGACAATCGGTATTCGTGTAAGTGAAGACGAAGAGCTAGAAGGTATGGACATGCATGACTGTGGTGTAGGTGCTTATCCAGAATTTGTGTCGGTAAAATAATTTACAAACATTTACATTTAACCTACTTGAAACCTGCTCAGATGAGCAGGTTTTTTTGATGTTTAACGTTGTGTTTAATCTAATGATACATATAATAATGCAACTGATAAACATTATCATTTCTATGCAAAAAAGGATTGAATCATGAAAAAACTGCTAACTCTTTCAGCTATTGCGTGCAGCACTATCGCACCAGCAGCAATGGCTGCAGAAGAAGTAAACGTATACTCTTACCGTCAACCTTTCCTTGTTGAGCCAATGTTCGATGAGTTCACTAAAGAAACAGGTATCGAGGTGAATGTTAAGTTTGCTAAGAAAGGTTTAGCAGAGAAGCTAGCTCAAGAGGGCGAATACAGCCCTGCTGACGTGGTATTAACTGTTGATATCAGCCGTCTATCTGAGCTAACTGAAAAAGGTTTAGTTCAAGCGGTAAACAGCGACGTTCTAGAAAAGAACATCCCTGCTCAATACCAAGATACAGACAACGAGTGGTTTGCTCTAACAACTCGTACTCGTAGCGTTTACTCTTCACGTGACCGTGTTGGTCGTCTAGGTGAAGATTTCACATACGCAGACCTAGCTAAGCCTGAATTCAAAGGCAAAATCTGTACTCGTAGCGGTAAGCACCCATACAACGTTTCTCTAGTATCTTCTATGATTGCTCATAAAGGTGAAGCAGAAACTAAAGAGTGGCTAGAAGGCGTTAAAGCAAACCTAGCTCGTAAGCCTCAAGGTAACGACCGTGCACAAGTTAAAGCTATCAAAGAAGGTCTATGTGACGTTTCTCTTGGTAACAGCTACTACCTAGGTAAGATGGTTAACGATAAAGAGCAAAAAGCTTGGGCTGACGCTGTTTACATCAACTTCCCTAACCAAGAGACGACTGGTACTCACGTAAACATCTCTGGTATGGCAATGGCTAAGTACTCTCCAAACAAAGAGAACGCAGTTAAGCTAATGGAATTCCTATCTGGTAACACAGCACAAGGCATGTACGCAGAAGTAAACTACGAATACCCAGTTAAAGCTGACGTTAAACCTTCTGAGCTAGTTGCTTCTTGGGGTGAATTCAAAGCAGATACAATTTCTCTAGACGAAATCGCAGATCACCACGAAGCTGCAATCAAGCTTCTAGACGAAGTTAAATTCGACCTGTAATTATTAATATAGGCTTCGGCCAATATTAGATTTAACAACCTCAAGTTGCCGTTTTTGGTGCTTGAGGTTGTTTTGTTTTTAGTTAAGTCACTTTTTGAAACAAAGCTCTTGATGGAACTAGAGAGTTATTAGCTCAGCTCCTTGAAGTCATTACAGTATATGGGTATAAATAACCCCCACCACTAAAAGGGCATGAGATGTATTTGCAACTGCATTTGTGTTTCATTAAGCCTCGTTGTAATTAGGCGATGAAAGAAAAGAATTATTTATGGAACACCAGTAGTGGGGTGATTGCTGCACTACTGGTTTTTCCGATCTTAGCGATATTCACCACCGCCGTGGGTGAGACAGATGAGCTCTTCTCTCATTTGATGTCCACGGTGATGCCGACTTACGCATATAACACTGTCGTTTTAGTGATAGGAACCATGTTCTTATCGCTGCTATTTGGTATCCCTTCCGCTTGGATTATGGCGATGTGTCGTATCCCTGGTGAGAAGGTGTTGCAGTGGGCTTTGGTTCTGCCACTGGCTATGCCGGGTTATATCGTTGGATACATTTTCACTGATTGGTTCGATTTCGCTGGCCCAGTACAAATTTTGCTTCGTGACCTAACTGGTTGGGGGCCGGGAGAATATTGGTTCCCAGATATTCGAACCTTAACTGGCGCTATTATCGTCCTGTCTTTAGTGCTGTACCCTTACGTTTACCTGCTGTGTCGTGCTGCGTTCATGGAGCAGAACGTTTCTCTATTGCAATCCGCGCGACTCCTGAAATGTTCTCCATGGGAGAGCTTCCGACGTATCTCTTTGCCTTTAGTCCGCCCTTCGATGGCGGTTGGCTTATCGCTCGTTGCTATGGAAACCATTGGTGACTTTGGTACGGTGAGCTACTTTGCGGTTAACACACTAACCACTGCGGTATATGACACTTGGCTTGGTTACTCTAGCTTGACTGCCGCAGCTAAGATCTCAGCTATTATGCTGATTATCGTGATACTGCTTTTAAGTTCGGAACGTTACAGTCGTCGTAAGCAAAAACTGTTTCAAAACCAGTTCAGTAGCCGAGAAGATTTCCGCTACAACTTAGAGGGCTGGAAAAAGTGGCTAGCGCTGTTTTGGTGTTGGGGTTTAGTCTGCGCAGCATTCATATTCCCTCTAGGGCAGTTACTGATTTACGCTTACAAGTACTTTGCACAAAGCTGGACCGCTGAATTCCGAGAGTATGCACTCAACAGTTTGAATGTGTCGATACTTGCCGCCTTAATCGGTGTGGCGATCGCACTTATCGTTAACTTTAACCAGCGTGTTAATCCGGCGAAACACAACCTCGCTTTTATGCGCTTATCCTCTATGGGCTATGCGGTGCCGGGAACGGTATTGGCGATTGGTGTGATGGTGCCAGTGTTGTTTATGGATCACCTAGTCAACGACATTGCGAAAATGATGGAGTGGGGACGCCCTGGATTGATCTTCTCTGGTTCGATGTTTGCGCTTATTTTTGCGATGGTTGTGCGTTTTTCTGCGGTTGCTATCGGTAGTGTAGAAAGTAGCCTAAGTAAAGTGTCGCCGTCTTTGGATATGGCTTCAAAGACCATGGGTTGTAACACCAACCAGATGCTTCGCCGAGTGCATCTACCCCTGATTAAGCGTGGTGCTTTGATTGCTGGACTATTGGTGTTTATCGAATCGATGAAAGAGTTGAATGCTGCGCTGCTGTTGCGTCCGTTTAACTTTGAAACCCTAGCAACCTATGTTTACAACTATGCCTCAGACGAGCATCTAGAGCTGGCTGCGATGCCTGCCGTGTTACTTGTACTTGTGGGTCTAATCCCATTGATCATCGTCAACCGTTCTTTGGAGCAAAAAAACTAATGAGCTGCGCATTATCTATTAAAGATCTGACTTGTAAGTATGAGTCTCAAACGGTTCTCGAGTCGCTTTCTCTTGAAGTTGAGCATGGCGAGATCGTATGTCTGCTTGGCGCTAGTGGTTGTGGTAAAACAACCTTACTAAAGGCGATTGCTGGATTACTTCCGTTGAGTCACGGGGTAATGAATCTTAACTGTCAGACTATTGATGATGGTAAGAATTGGTTACCACCAGAGCAACGTAACATCGGCATGATCTTCCAAGACTATGCGCTGTTTCCGCACCTGACGGTTAATCAGAATATAGCATTTGGCCTGCGTGATATGTCTGAGCAAGACAAGAAAGCAAAAGTGAAAGAGATGCTAGAGCTGGTTCACCTTGATCAATATGGTGAGCGTTACCCTCATCAGTTGTCTGGTGGACAGCAGCAACGTGTCGCTATTGCTCGTTCTTTGGCTTATAAGCCTGATCTACTGCTACTCGATGAACCGTTCTCGAACATTGATACCCAAGTTCGTCATGAGTTGATTTCTCAGATCCGCAAGATCTTTAAGAAGCAGGGCGTGACCGCTATTTTTGTTACTCACAGTCGTGAAGAAGCGTTTGCCTTTGCGGATAAAATGGCCGTAATGAACCATGGTGTGATTGAACAGTATGGTTCAGCATCTGAGCTGTATTTCCACCCATCAAGCAAGTTTGTGGCTGATTTCTTAGGTGGTGGTAGTTACTTAAATGCTCAGCGTATTTCAGACAATGAATTCGAAACCAGCTTGGGCTTAGTGGAAGCAAAAGCGCAAACGGAAATTGATGTTGGCTCTGAGTGTGCATTGTTACTGCGACCTCAGCACATCGTCGCGAGCCACGATACAGAGAGTAACTTGTCGGTATTGGAGCAGCAATTCATGGGCGACCATTGTCGTTATGTGATTGAAGCTAATGGTCAAAAGCTACTGGCGACCTCGTCGGAAGCACTAGAAGTTGGCATGCCTGTAACCGTGAAGGTAGATACTAAAGGTGTGTTGGCATTTTAATTTGGCTTAGTTGCTGAGCTGAAAACTCAGTCATAAAAAAGCCCAGTACTTTCAGCAAAGTACTGGGCAAGAGTTCTTCACCTATAGGCTTTAACAAGGCAGTGGTTTGTTAAGTCCCATACAAAACTGCTGCACTCTATAAGCCTATAGAGAGAGGAAGTCTTTCACTTTTTGAAGAACACGCTCTGCAGTCTCTTTATCTTCCATTTCAGCGAAGATTCGCAGTAAAGGCTCTGTTCCAGAGAAACGAGCAATAACCCAGCCACCATTCTTAAAGTACACCTTGGCGCCATCTTCATAGCTGACTTTTTCAATATCATACTCAAACTCAGGTAGTTGCTTCTCTACGTAGATCTTGGTGTAGAGCGCTTCTTTTTTTGAAGGTTTGAACTTGCAATCGCCTTCCGCGGTGTAGGCATAGCCATACTTCGAGTAGATTTCATCAAGTAATTCAGACAATTTCTTACCCGTTACACTGATCATCTCAACCAGTAGGCTAGATGCGAAGACACCGTCTTTACCTTTGATGTGGCCACGAATGGTTAAACCACCCGAACTTTCACCACCAATCAGAGAGTCGTCGGCTTCCATTTGCGAGCTGATATGCTTAAAGCCTACTGGAACCTCAAAGCTCTTCTCACCATGATCGGCTGCCACTTTATCGAGTAGGTGAGTCGTTGCGATATTGCGAACTACCGATCCTTTCCAGCCTTTGTATTCCAACAAGTAGTAGTAAAGCAGTAATAGCACTTCGTTAGGGTGAATGAAGCTACCTTTCTCATCGATAATACCTAAGCGGTCGGCATCGCCATCGGTACCAATACCGATGTCATACCCTTCAGCGGCAACCAAGTGCTTCAAGCGATAGAGCGTAGCTGCGCTTGGTGATGGCATTAATCCACCAAAGTCTGGGTTTTTACCATCGTTGATCACGTCGACATCACAACGTCCATTGATAAGAACCGTTTGTAGGGCGTTCTTCGCTACACCAAACATAGGGTCAATCAGTACGCGTAGGTTCGCTTTCTTGATCGACTCGATGTCGATGAAGTTAATGATCGAATCAACAAAGTCGTTCATTGGGTTGATGATTTCGATCTCTTTGTCGTTCAACGCTTGTTCGAAGTCGACACGGATAACGTCTTCGTTGGTTAGAGTTGCGATCTGCTGTTCGATCTTCTCTGTGATGATCTCATCAGCATCACGACCACCTTCAATAAACACCTTGATGCCGTTGTAATCCGCTGGGTTGTGAGAAGCGGTAATACATGCCGAGTAAGTGCAGCCCATCTCTTTTGCTTGGAACATTACGATAGGGGTTGGAACAAACTTATCGATGAAGCTGACTTTGATGCTGTTAGCGGCTAATACTTCAGCAAACCAACATGCAGCTTTATCGGAAAGAAAGCGACGGTCATAACCGATCACAAATCCGTTTTTAGCTGCATCTTCATTTTTGATGATGTTTGCCAGCGCCTGTGCCACAAGGCGAACGTTCTCTCTGGTGAACTCTTCACCAATGAAAGCGCGCCAGCCACCTGTACCAAATTTAATCATTAGAAAATCCTTTTAGTCTCTTTGCCTCAAACCCAATAGGCTTGAGGCAAGAGTGGTTGGTTAAGTAGCGTGACTAGCCTAGAACAACGACAACATCGTTCACGCTGCCTTCTGCTTGAACTGGGATTGCACCTTCTACTGACTCACCGTTGATAGTGATAGAGGCAACCCCTTTGCTTACTGCATTCGGGTTCTGTACCGTGATGTTGTATGTCGCACCGCGCCATTGACGAGTCACTTCAAACTCTGGCCAACCTGTTGGGATACAAGGATCTACGGTTAAGCCTTCAAAGCCTGTACGAACACCAAGAATGAAGTTGGTTACCGCAAAGTAAGCCCAACCAGAGGTACCGGTTAACCATGGGTGATTTGCACGGCCGTGGTCTTGGTGGTCTTTACCCATGATGAACTGCACGTACGAGTATGGTTCTGCGTAACGTGTTTCAATCATGTCGTTTTGGTTGTATGGGTTAAGTGCATCGTAGAATTTCATTGCACGGTCACCACGACCAAGTTTCGCTTCTGCTACCCAAGCCCATGGGTTCGGGTGAGAGAAGATTGCACCATTCTCTTTTACGCCTTGATAAACGCGAGTGACGAAGCCGATATCATCGTTTGGTGTCGCGAATGATGGAGAGTTTAGGTGTAGGCCGTATTCAGAGAATAGGTTCTCATCGACTGCATCCATCGCTTTCTCACCACGCTCTTGAGAAACCGCACCAGACAGAACGGCTAGTGTGTTTGACTCAAGGTGTACACGACCTTCTGCTTGTTGAGCAGTACCGATCTTGTCACCATTTTTGGTTAGACCACGGATGTACCAACCGCCTTCTTCATCCCAAAGGTGTGTTTCACACGCTTCACGTACGTTCGCTGCCATTTCTGTGTATTTAGCAACATCAGCGTCGTTGTTACGGAACTTAGCAAGGTCTAAGAACTCTTGTAGTGCCCAGAAGTGAAGGAATGAAACCATTGACGACTCACCACCACCAAGGTTCAAGCAGTCGTTCCAGTCAGCACGAAGACCTTTACAGATACCTGTTTGACCAACATATTCTGCAGAGAAGTTCAGTGCTGCTTTCATGTGTTCGTAAACAGTCGCTTCACCGCCGTCTGCGTAAGGAATTACTTCATCAAAGAACTTATGTTCACCGGTTTCCATTACGTATTTGATGATGGTCGGAACGATCCATAGATGATCATCAGAACAAGTATCTTCAATGCCGTGGATCTTATCGTCGTCTGATGGAGTCGGCACTACCGTTGGTGACTTCGATGGCTCAACGTCTGCTTTCTCTGGATCGAACCAGTCTGGATCGAATAGGTGTAGACCGTAGCCAGCTTTTACCTGGCCGCGTAGTAGATCGACGATACGTTTACGAGTCATCGCTGGGTTAGCGTGAGGTACTGAAATAGCGTCCTGAGCGGTATCACGGTAGCCAAGACCAGTACGGCCGCCTACTTCAATGAATGATGCAAAGCGTGACCACACTACACAGGTTTCTGCTTGGTATAGTGTCCAGGTGTTGATCATGGTGTCTAAGCCTTCGTTTGGAGACTTAACTTGGAACTTATTGCAACGCTCGTCCCAGTGATCTTTGATACCTTGGAACGCAGCATCTACGTTTGCTGTGTCTTGGTACTTTTCACGTAGGCGCTCACCGTTGCCTTTGCCGATACCTAGTACGTAAGCAAAGCGAACTTCTTCACCTGGTTGAATGGTGAATTGCTTATGCAGAGAGCCACAGTGGTTGTAACAGGTTTGAGCGCTGTTCGAACATTTACCGTTTTCAACCGCAATTGGGTTTGCTTCATCGCGGTACATGCCAAGGAAGTTGTCACGCTGGCCGTCGTAGCTGTCTGGTGAGAAGGTTGATGCTAAGTAGTAGAAGCCTTCAAAGTCGTTAGTGTTGTAGTACAGATCGTATTCCAACACACCTTCTTGGTAAGACGTGCCCGCAGAGTACAGAGACATCTGGTGGTTTTGGTTGTCTGATTGAATGTGGCTGAAGGAGAACTCTACAAATGAGAATGTGCTGATAGTACGTGGCTTATCAGTGTTGTTCTTTAGTACAACGTCCCAAACTTCTGCATCTTCGCCCTTAGGTACGAATAGCGTTTTGGTTGCGGTAATACCGCTGTATTCACATTTGAACTTTGAGTATGACAGGCCGTGACGAACTTCGTAGTTTGCTTCATCTAGGCTTTTTGCCACTGGCTGCCAAGAGATAGACCAGTAGTCACCAGTTTCATCATCACGCAGGTAAACATAGTGTCCTGGGCGGTCAAAGGTGCCGTTTGGACGGAATTTAGTAACACGGTTGTATTCCGGAGAATTGTAGAACGAGTAACCGCCCGCATTGTGCGAAATTACAGTACAAAACTTTTCAGTACCTAGGTAGTTAGTCCAAGGTGCTGGTACATCAGGGCGAGTGATGACGTATTCGCGATTGTCGTTATCGAAATAGCCGTATTTCATTGTCATTTCCTTTTTAACAAACTGCATCTATGCAGCTAATTTTTAAATAGTGATGCTGAGTTTGATTGGACTGAGCACCTTAATTTGAGTCAGCAATCACTCGCTGGGAGTGTGCTGTGGTTTGTTTTATTCAGCTTTCCAAGGGTTGCGGTAATCAACATTGAGTCTGTCGAGTAGCGGCAAGTGACCCTTCAGGCGAGATAGGTAATCTAGCCAGTTTCGGTTGTTTTTATGTGTCCAACATCCTTCAGCTAAAGCGCTAATTCTTGGGAATACCATGTAATCCATGCGCTTTTGGTTGGTGACGATCTCACACCATAGAGCACACTGAATTCCGCGGATCCGCTTACGAATTGGGTCGGTGTCGGATATCTCAGCAAGCGCTTCGTAGGTATAAGCTTGTTCTAATGGGATAACGGCAGCCCAATCTACGCCCGGCTCTTCCGGTGCATAATCTTGGGCCATGTCGAGATAAGTAAATTGTGCCGGTTGCAGAACCACATCAAAGCCTTGGCGAGCACAGTTCACGGCGGCTTCTTCGCTGAGCCAAGAGTAGATGATGGTCTCTTTACTCACCTTGTCGCCGTGTTGTGCCTCTTCCCAGCCCACCATACGTTTGCCTAGCTGCTTAAGTTTGTTCTCGGCATAGCGGAATAGGTGGCCTTGTAGGTCTTTGCTGTCTTGGTATTGATGCTCTTTCATCAGTGCTTGAGCTGCTGGGCTGTTGGTCCAAACTCCAGGTGGCACTTCGTCTGCGCCCATGTGAATTAATTCACTCGGGAAGAGTTCAGCGACTTCTTCAATAACGATATCTAAGAACTGATAAGTACCCGATAAACCTGGGTTTAGTACATTGTCGTTGTAGTGCTGAATGCTCTTGTATTGAGTGGTGTCCGCTTGCTCTACCAACATGTCAGGCAGCGATTTGATCGCGGCGCGGCAGTGTCCCGGGATATCGATCTCAGGGATCACCGTGATGCTGCGTTGCTCTGCGTATTCAATAACTTCGCGAATCTGTTGTTGTGTGTAGAAGCCGCCATAATTCTCTGCAATGTGGGTGTATTGCGGTTCTAATGCGTGGTCAGGACCACGCCAAGCTCCAATTTCTGTTAGCTGAGGTAGTCGCTTAATCTCGATTCTCCAACCTTCATCATCGGTTAGGTGCCAATGAAAAACGTTGAATTTGTAGTGCGCCAGTTGGTTGATTAATCGCTTGACTTGCTCCACAGAGTGGAAGTGACGTGCGCAATCCAACATCATGCCGCGGTATTTGAAACGAGGTTGATCGGCGATTTTGCAACATGGCACAAAGAAGTGTTCAGCATCTTGTTGTTGAACCAATTGGATTAAGCTGGCAACGGCATGCGTGAAGCCTGATTGACTGCCTGATTCTACGACTACTTGCTGGGCTGTGATCTTTAGCTTGTACTCGGCTTCATCTAAAGTCGGGTTGCTGCGAAATACAATGTCTCCGCTAGCTTCTGGTGATAGTTCTGTTGAAACCGCTAGCTCAAACGTAGTCAGTAATTCTTGTTGTAGCCAAGCACTGGCTTTCTCGGCCAAGTGAGACTGAACTTCAACTTTGCATGCTTTGTTCAGTGCGAAGCTGCCTTGCTTCAGCTCGAATTGATTCGGTTGGGGTATCAGTGCTATCGCTGCCGCATCTACTTCTGGGATTTGGCTGCGCTCACGATATGGTGAAGCTAGCACTATTGGCGATATTGCTACTGGCAGTACCGAGGTTTCGCCTTGGTTATGCGTTTGGATAAAGGCGTCATTGAGACCATCAGAATAGAAACGGAATGGGGCACTTTGAATACTGAATTCTAAATAGTAATGGTTGTTCGCCTTTAATACGGTGGCACTTGGCTGGTAAGAACAAAAGCTTCCTACCTGAGTTAATTCGCCTTGCGACAGACTCTCTGGAAGGATGAATCGGTCAAACGCAAAGTGGAGTGA
Source organism: Vibrio chagasii (assembly GCF_002954585.1). GTDB lineage: Bacteria > Pseudomonadota > Gammaproteobacteria > Enterobacterales > Vibrionaceae > Vibrio > Vibrio chagasii_A. The sequence continues at coordinate 2,370,638 of NZ_MSCI01000002.1, read as the reverse complement.
CCAATCTGTAACGTCAAGATCACTTAAGTTATGTACCGTAAGGCCAAATCGGCAGTTATTTTTTTGTTCAGAAAGAACAGCTAAGTCGATGCGATAATTCATATAACTTCCCTGCTAAGCCTGTTGATACAAGTTGTGTTGTGGTTTTCCGGCAAACATCAATGCGCCTTCGATAGCGTCAAATTGAGGTTCAACGATCCATTGTTGTACTGGTGGTGATAGCAAGTTGAGAATACGTTCTGCGATACTTCCCATTAGGCACACCTTGTCTGCACCTTTGCGATGCAGTGCTAGTACAAACATTTCGATATCAGCGGCGGTTTGCTTGAGCATCTCGATAGCTAGCTCATCGCCTTCGTTAGCCAGTTGAAAAATCACTGGTGAGAATTGACCGTAGTCTTTTGGAATGGCGCCTTTTGACCATTCGACGATGGCATCAACATCATTGCTAAAGTGGTTCATTACGTGTTGAGTCAGTGGTGTCTTGTTGCGAATGCCATCTTCTGCCAGTAGGACTTGTTGAATCAAACGAAGACCCATCACCGCGCCACCACCTTGGTCGGAAATTGGAAACTCACGGCCACCAACGACATGTTGCTCACCATCTTTTAGGTAGATGCCGCATGAGCCTGTTCCACCTATCATGATGGCACCGTTTTGGCCGTTGTGGGCACCAATGCAAGCACCATAAGCGTCAGTGTTGAGCGTCATGCTGGCGAAAGGGTGCGGTTGTGCCATGAAGTCGAACCATGCTGACTTTTGCTCAGCACCAGCCAGCGCCAGGCCGACATGCATATTTGAAAAATGACTTGAATCGAGTTGCCCTTGCTGCGCCGCTTGAGCAATAGCATCAACAATTGAGCTCATCGCCACATCAACACCCAAAAGGATGTTAGCGCTGCCACTTTTCGCTTCACCAATGAGTGTGCCTTGGTCATCGCGAATACGAGCACGACAAGAGGTGCCGCCACCATCAATACCTACGTAATAAAGCGTCATTATTATTGCTCCTTACGTTGTGCTAGGTAATTGAATTGCGCAGCGGTTGCCAATAGGAACCATGCACCGTGAGGGATCCATTGTTCGCCCCAGCGCCAGTTTTGAAGCATGTCATCTTTTTGTGCTGGTGGATTGAACGCAATGTCTTGATCATCTTCAAAGCCGGCGGTAATGCCGTTACAGATACCGCCTTTGGCATTGAAAAAACCAAGCTGAGGTAAGTAGTCAGGGTTGTTATGACCGTGACCATCAAGCATGCACATGTGGTAAGGGTTGAGGCCTAAGATCCAGTCGAGGCTGTTCTGTGAAAGCTGGATCAAGCGTTCCTGCAAGTCGCGATCTGTAATGTGTGGTTGAACGAGGTAAGCCATGGTTGCGATTGAACCAAGGCGAGCGTTTTCGCCTTGCCACCAGTAGCCGGTTTCGTTCTTCTGAGCGACGAAGAATGCATCGCGCTTCTCACCATCAACACTCTTAACGTACTGTCTTGGGTAGCCAAATGGGTTGGTGACTTTATCTGTGATTTTGATTTCGAACTGACATGCTTGTTCAACAACGGTGCGAGCTTGTTCTTTCAGCTCTGCGTCAGTTTCATTATTGATGTATTCGCACAGGGCTATCACTGGTAACCCAGCTTCCGCGGCGTGGAAGTATGGGCGAGAGCCATCAGCATTAGCTGACCAGAAGTGTTCAAATGAATCATCAGATTGCTGACGGGCGCTCAATCTCGTAGCCCAAGTTCTGGCTTCTGAAAGGTATTGTTCGTCTTGTGTTACTCGGTAAAGCTCATTGGCCGCGAGTAGGGCGCAATACTCATCAATGATGTTCTCTTCACCATTGTTTAGGTACTGCAAGTTGTATTCTTTTAGGTGCCAGTAACCTTTGGTCGCAGTATCAAGGTAGGTTTGGCTCGAGTAGCTACCCGATATGTCTAGTTCAGACGCTGCGGCAAGTGCGGCAATAGCCACGCCTGCTCCTTGTCGGTAGCCTGCTTGCAAGTCTGTTGATTTATGGCCTTCTTGAGTGGAGTACGCGCAGATGTCGCGTTGGTTGATATCTTTGCTCCACTTGTCGAATACAGTCATGTAAAAATAGCCGGCTGCGTCTTGCATACGTACTAAGAAATCAGCACCGAATAGCGCTTCTTCCGTTAGTCGTGTCATAGAGAATTTAGGGAAGTCTGGATTGTTGCTGGTTAAGCGCACGCTTTTAAGCATGTTCCAAACTACCATTGGAATCTGTTGTGGATTTAGGTAATTTCCATACGACAAGTGGCTAAAATACTTGCTTACATCGCCTGATGCGTCGTACCAACCACCATGCACATCAACGTATCGGTCGGTGCCAAGAATTTGGGCTTGGCGATCTTTTTTATCAAAAATGCCGCCACAACGTTGAGACTTAAAGTAGTGAAGCACATCAGAAAATGTGTGGTTCATTAGCAGGTTATTACCAATCTCAAACACTTCTGAACGAAGGTTGTCAAAGCGTAGGTAGTAACGGCCGCTCTCTGTGAATGAACTGAAGTCGATCGTGAAGAATAGCCCTTGATGCCAGTTTGCTACGCGACCCTGTTTTACAACGTCGAAGTTACCCACGGTAATATGGTTGTCGGCACACACGAGCAATACAGTGGAGCTTGATAAACGTGCTTTCTTTGTCTGTAGAATAGCTTGCTTAGGAGCCGAAGATTCGTAGCCAATATGGTTGGTCAATAACAGCATCAATATTCTCCAAAGGTCCTAGTTTCTTGTGGCTAGGTACCTGAATTATTTTGGATATAAGTAGTTAGGGCCCGCAGACCCTAACTCAGTCTTAATGTTTAGCTTTCGTGTAGGTAACAGCGAACGAAGTGGTTCTCTGCTAATTGAGTCACACCAGGAAGTTGCTCTTTACACTTGTCCATGGCGTGAGTGCAACGGCCAGCGAATGGACAGCCGACAGATGCTGGCGTCCAAAGCGGGATTTCACCTTTGTTGCCAGCCAATTGGTCATGGATTGATTTCTTTGGATCTGGAACCGCTGAAACCAATAGTTGCGTGTAAGGGTGCTGAGGGTTAGCGATAACGTCATCGGTATCGCCCCATTCAACCATGTGACCAACGTACATTACTGATAGGTCTTCAGCGATGTAACGCGCGGTTGCGATATCGTGGGTGATGTAAAGCAGAGACATTTGCTTCTCAAACTTCATCTCTTCCATCAAGTTCAGAACGCCGGCACGAATCGAAACGTCGAGCATTGATGTTGGCTCATCGGCAAGAACGACTTCTGCACCTACCGCGATGTTACGTGCAAGGTTTACACGCTGACGTTGGCCACCAGACAGTTGGTGTGGATACTTTTTCGCTGTCTCTTTTGGTGGGATTAGGCCGACTTGTTCTAAAAGATCGTATACACGCTCTTCTAGTTCTCTCTTGTTGCCAGGAGTCACCTTCTTGTGGATCAACAGTGGTCGAGCGATGTGGTGGAAGATGTTATGTGTTGGGTTCAGAGAGCCAAACGGGTCTTGCCATACCATTTGCACACCTTCACGGTACTGCATCAGATCTTTACGGCTTGAGATATCTTGAATATCACGGCCTTTGTACTCAATGGTGCCGCCCGAAGGTGCGTACATTTTTGCGATCATTTTTGCTGTGGTTGATTTGCCTGAACCAGACTCACCAACGACTGCTAGGCCGCGGCTTTTGTACATCTTGAAGGACACGTCGTTAATCGCACGCATCATTGGGGTTTGAATGGTGGTACTGCTTATTGGGAAGTCTTTTACGACGTTCTTACCTTCTACCAATAATTGACCGAAATCTTTGCTCATAATTGTCTCCAGAATCCTTATTCGCTTTGCTTGCTTTTTGGCGGACGATGCCGCCTTATTCGTTATTCACGCTGAATCAGCGTGCAAGCTATAGCTTCCTTTGTACTATTGGGTCACCGTACAGGTGGCAGTTCGACAAGTGTCCCGGCTCGATAGAGCGCAGCTTGGTTGGCACCTTAGTACAGGTTTCATGTACACGGTCACAACGAGCTTGGAAGCGACATCCTTCAGGGATCTCTAATAAGTTCAGAGGGTTGCCTGGAATACCAGTTAGTTTTGTCTTTGGCCCTGTTAATGGAGGGAAAGAACTACCCAGCCCTTTGGTGTAAGGGTGGTAAGGGTTTTCTAGAATATCTTGTGAGTTAGCGACTTCGATAAGTTCACCCGAGTACATGATGCCGATGCGGTCAGAGAACTCGACCATCAACGACAAGTCGTGGGTGATGAACAGAATCGAGAAACCAAACTCTTCTTTTAGTGCATAGATCTTTTGTAGGATTTCGCGTTGTACAACCACATCAAGTGCTGTTGTTGGCTCATCCATGATGATCAGTTTTGGATTCAGTGCTAACGCGATAGCAATAACTAGGCGTTGACGCATACCACCAGAGAATTGGTGAGGGTAGTCACTCAAACGGCTCGGGTGAATATCTACGATTTCCAGTAGGCCTTCTGCGCGCTTTTTAGCTTGCTCACGAGTCATGTTAGTGTGACGCATGATTACGTCACAGAACTGCTCTTCCATTGGTAATACAGGGTTGAGTGCGTTCATCGCACTCTGGAATACCATCGACATCTCACTCCAACGGAACGCTTGCATACGGTCATCACTGTATTCAAGTATGTTTTCACCATTGAAGATAACCTTACCACCACTGATGTAAGCTGGCGGCCTATGAAGACGCATTAGCGAGAAAGCAACGGTTGATTTACCACAACCCGATTCACCGGCTAGACCAAATACTTCACCAGGCGCGATATCGAAGCTAACGTTATTACACGCACGCACATCGCCTGACTCTGTGATGTAATCCACGCATAAGTTGCGGATAGAAATTAGTGGTTCAGACATGATTATTTATCTCCGCTCCAAAGTGCATTTTGTGGTGGTAGTTCTGGTTCGCGTTCTTGTTTGTCTTGAGCTGCAAGCTTCTTCCAACGCTTCATACCTTTGTGAGAACGTAGTTGCGGGTTAGCAATCTCATCGACAGCGAAGTTAAGCAGAGCAAGGCCAGTTACTAGCATTGTCAGTGCGATACAAGGAGCCAACAGTTCCCACCAAGCGCCAATCAGCATTGATGAAGAGGTTTGAACGTTGTAAAGCATGATGCCCCAGCTGATTGTGTTCGGGTCACCAAGACCTAGGAACGAGATCGTTGCTTCCATCATGATTGCGTACATTACTGAGCCGATGAAGCTTGCACCTACGATGGAGATAAGGTTTGGCAGAATCTCAACGAAGATGATGCGAATTGGAGACTCACCAAGTACTTCTGCTGCTTTAACAAACTCTTTTTCACGCAGTGCTAGAGTTTGGGAGCGAACAACACGGGCGCCCCAAGCCCAGGACATAAAGCCGATAACCAAGGTTATTGTGAGTGGCCCTGCCTCACCGATGAAAGCTGCTACCACGAACAGTAATGGGTATTGGGGGATAACCAGCATGATGTTCATCGCAGCGGTTAGTACGTCATCGACACGACCACCGAAGTAACCTGCCGAAACACCGATAATTGTTGCTAGTAAACATACTGTTAGACCTGCACCGAAGCCTACTGCCAGTGATACGCGTGCGCCGTATACCACTTGTGACCAAACATCACGGCCCATACGAGTCGTACCTAATACGTGGTCCGCTTTTTTAGACATAATCAGTGTGCGACGGTCGTCTGCAAGGTTTTGTGCCACCCAGCCGTTCGGGTTAGTTTGTGCCGATTTAACAACAAAGCCAGGGTACTCGTGTGGGTTACCTGTGCGCTTGTCTGGTGCATGTTTGGTGATCAATGGAGCTGCAAGAGCGCCAAGAACAAAGATGCTTAGGATGATGACGCCTGTTAGGGCCATCGGGTTACGCCAAATGAGTTTTAGAAAGTCTTTCATGATTATTTACCACCCTTACGAAGACGAGGGTCAAGAACTACGTAAAGCATGTCTGCAACCAAGTTAAAGAACAGCATGAATAGCGTCATGATAAGTAGCTGACCTTGCAGTACTTGGTAATCACGAGCGTTAATTGCGTTGAAAAGTACGCTGCCAAGACCTGGGTAGTTGAAGATGATTTCGATAATTAGCTGACCACCGATTGCCATACCTAGCGACATAGAAAGTGCGGTCACACTTGGTAGCATTGCGTTACGTGCTGCGTAGTTGAATACCACTCGGTTTTCGCTCAGGCCTTTGCCTTTCGCCATAGTGATGTAGTCTTCAGCAAGTAGGTTGATCATGTTGTTACGCATGTTGACTAGGAAGCCACCAATTTGAACAACTGAAGCACAGAACAGTGGTAAGAAAGCGTGGTAAGCAACATCTTTGATGAATGCCCAGCTTGTCCAATCAGGCACAGTACCAGCGGTGTAAGCGTAACCCGTTGGGAACCACTTCAAGCCGATTGCAAAGGTAAATAGTGCAATCATCGCGATAACGACTTGAGGAACGGCTTGTAGAATCAGCATTCCTGGCGTTACAAAAGCATCGTATTTGCTGCCACGTTTCCACGCCGCGAAAATACCTAGGATAGAACCGATAGAGAAAGAAAGAATTACAGCGGTACCTGCTAAGAAAAGCGACCAGCCGAATGCCCCACCCAACAATGAATTTACAGAAAGAGGGTAGAATTGAATTGATGTACCAAGCTCCCAGCTAAGGATGTTCTTCATGTACGCTGCGTATTGAACTAGTAAGCCGCCATCAACGAAACCTAATAGCTCTTTCATTGCAGCAATACGTTCTGGAGTAACTTGCACAGAAGCGTTCGCAAACATCATGGTAACTGGATCACCAGGCATTGCTCTTGGAATAATAAAGTTTAACGTCGCTGCAACTAATAGCGCGACAAAATAAAATGACAAACGTCTTAAAAAATAACCCATAACTCACACCTTACTCACCCAGATTGTTTCCCTGTTTCTGGATTCAGGTCGCTCCTAGCGAAATTTGGAACGAAAAATCCCCTGACGACGAGCGCCATACTTTCAATTGAGAGTCTGGGGATTTTTATAAGCGGCGTAAGAGATTACGCCGCAAGGATTGAACGAATACTTATTTGACTGGTTTTAGGTCCAGTACATGAAGTAAACGCTCTGGAATACCAGCCCAAATTTGTGGGCGGCCTTTTGGATTTTCTTCGTTCCACCAACCAGTGAAGCGAGTTGTGTTGTATTGGTACATGTAAGCACCAGACATCACAGGGATTGTCACTTGGTCTGCAGCGATGATTTGCTGGATACCATGTGCAATGTCCAGCTGTTCGTTCTTGTCAGCTGTTTTGTAGAAGCTGTTTAGAAGACCATCTAGTTTCTCGTTTTTGTAGAAGTGCATGGCAAAACGAGGCATACCGTCACCAGATTGTAGTGATGAGTTGTAAGCACTGTTCCAGTACGTGTATGGATCCGCACCGTGGAAGTAGTTTGTGTATGCTACGTCGTATGTACCTTCCAGCATTGCTTGGTTGTATACAGAGAAGTCTGGCGTACGAGCTTTTGCTTTGATGCCCACTTCGTTTAGCTGCTCTACCGCTAGTTGAACTGTGTTGTTGAAGTCAGTCCAGCCGTTGGGCGACTGGATCATTAGTTCGAAAGACTTACCAGATGGAGTATCAACAAAACCATCGTTGTTTACATCTTTGAAGCCTGCGTCAGCAAGAAGCTTCTTCGCGCCTTCAGCGTTGTAAGTATTAAAGCCTTTGTACTTGTTGTGAGTCTTTTCATCAGACCAAGCTTCGAATGCGTAGCCAAGGCCGGATGCGAAGTCGTTCACTGTACCGCCACCGTAGAATGCGATGTCGATGATAGTTTGACGGTCAAGCGCCATGGAGAAGGCACGACGAAATTCAACGTTGCTTAACGCTTCATGCTTTGCAGCATCTGGATGCTTGAAGTTTACAACGAAAGCTTGTGTACCTGCTGGCGGGTACCAGTAGTGATGTTTAGGGCTGGCTGCCGCGTATGTACGGTCGATATCTGGAACGAAAGAAGACGTCCAGTCCATTTCACTGTTTACGATTTTACCTAGGAATTGGTCGTTATTCGCAATTTGTGGAACACGCAGACAGTCAACATCTAGGTTGTCTGCATCCCAGTAATTAGGGTTTGCACACTGGATATATAGTTGCGCAGTAAATGTATCAATTTCTGTAAATGGACCAGAACCTACCGGATTTTCATTGGTAAACGTTGATGGATCTTTAACGTCTTTCCAGATGTGCTTTGGTACTACAGGTACTTTAGCAATCTCGTAAGGCGCATTCGAGTTGGCTTCAGCTAGTGTGAACTTAACTTGATAGTCGTTAAGTTTTTCTACGGAAGTTACCCAAGAGTTGATACCAGATTGGTCAAGTTCTGGTCTCTCTTTTACAAGGTTGAAAGAAAAAACAACATCATCAGCAGAAAAAGTTTCTCCATCAGACCACTTAACAGCCTTACGAATGTCGAAAACAACACTCGTCAGATCATCTGACATTTTGAAGTTTTCAGCGAGACGGAACACTGGAGTGTTACCGTGCATTTCGTTAAATACAACTAATGGTTCGTAGAGGAAATCCCAAGTTGTATGTAAATGAGTTGCGCCTAAATACGGGTTAAAGTTACGTACAAAGGTAGTGAACTCCTTAGGGTGAATAGTCAGTTCGCTGCGTTCTGCAGCTGTTGCTACTGATGCAAAACCTGTTGTAGCAGTTGCAATAATTGCTGTTGCTAGGGCTGTTTTTTTTATATTGGCAAGCATAGCTGTTCCTTACTATTTGCTTTCATTTCACTAATGGATTGAATGTTATCTATCGCTAATTGGTGAGTAGATACACACTCTGGTTAAAGGCCTACCTCTTCTTCGTTGCTCCAGATTCATCGCTGTCTCTGAGAAGTGGTAAGAGTGGCCTGTAGGCCTTTGGCAGGAGTAAGAAAACACCTTATCGATGAATTAATCAAACTCGTTTCCCGTCAAAAGCGTTAAAAACAGATAACCTCACGTCATTAACGTCAAAATAGGACACTTTGGTGGTTTTTTGTTCGTGATTGTTAGGGTGATGTGACTCGCAACTAGTTGAGTGTTGAACATTAAGTGTAAGTGGTTACTTACATTGGGTCTTTTTAAAGATGGCGGTTGTTTCTAATTTAATCTAATTGTAGATCTTGGTCACTTACTAATTTTACGTTAAATTTTCCGAGAAAATTAAATCTGCCGTTCTGTTGTGACTCGCTTCTCAAACTGCAACAAATAGTCAGGCTACGGTTAGAATCGGTGGAGAATAGAGCGAAAATTGGTAGCTGATGCCGATACTCATTACGTCGAAATTGCGTGATATTTCCCTTGTTTAAAGCTGTAAAAGAAGTGGATGTGAACGGCTGTAATTGTGCTTTTTACGACTCTTATAGGTACAAAAAAGCCCACGCAAGGTGGGCTAATAAAGTGATGTTAGTTCAGGGCTAACTGGTCAGTAATTTCTGTAGTTTGTCTCTGAGCATCTCAATGTGCGTTCTCTCTGGTGTCTGTTCTTTACAGTGTTCGAGAATGAACTCGATAGAGCTTAGAACAGTTCGCCAGCGAGGTGTTTTAGGCAGCGTTTCTACACGTAGGTATTTGTCTAACGTTCGCGTTTGTAGTGTGCTTCTGTCTAGATAAACGCGCCACAAGCCACTCTTCTCTGCGAACGCAAACTTGGTTTCTCCGGTAACCGATTCCCAGTAGAGTATAGCGTTGGTCATCGCGTCGACTAATACCTCACGCATTAACTCTTGTTTGTTTTTACCTTCTCCAGTCGCTTTATCTGCCAGTCGAGTAAACTCACCACCGAGTTCTTTCAATTGTTGCAGTTTGTCCTTATCACCTTCAAAAGCATAGCTAGAAAGCGCTTCAACAGCCGTCTCAAGGTTATTAATACGGTTTGAGTTTACGCCACCGCCAACATTGAAGATGTACATGGTGTCTAGCCCAGAGCCTTCAGGTAACTTGAGGATGTCACTCGGTATGCGCTGACGAGTGTCATCTATATAGATGTCGATATCGCCACAGTAGTGCGCTTGCTCCACCTTAAGGTATTTAGGCGCGATGATTTCATCGGCCATTGAGCGCTTAAGTTGCTCTTGGCCACGTCTAAATAACTTGGCTGCGGCTTCGTTGGCAAAGCGAATACGTTGGTCATCACGAATGCAGATGATGGCCTCTGGCGCGGATTCCAGCTGCTCGAGTAAACGGCCTTGAGTTTCTAGCAAGTTAGCTTCAACCATAGCTCTGTGCTTGAGTTCGAGTTGTAGTTGGTCGTTCTCAAGGCGTCTCTGCTCAGCTTTACTTGCTGAGAGATGCGCTGTGATTCGAGCTGCTAGTTCTTGTTTGTTGAATGGCTTAGACAAATAGTCATTAGCGCCAGCTTCGAAGCCGCGTACACGGTCTTCTGCTTGGTTGAGGGCGGTCAGCATTATGATTGGTAATTGCGCATGGTCATATTGCTTACGCAGTGTTTCACACACTTGATAGCCGCTCATGCCCGGCATCATGATGTCTAGCAGCAGTAGCTCTGGCTTCTCTTTTTCAATCAACTCGATGGTTTCAGGGCCATCGCAGGCTGTACGTACTCGATAACCCTCTAGTTTCAAGAAACTGTCTAGTACACGTAGGTTAACGGGTTCATCATCCGCGATAACCAGAAGTGGGCCATCAGGGTTCTCATTGATGACGCTGTTTTCCTGCTGCGTGTTATCAATTAAATCAGGCGCTTTGAAGTGCGAGTAGCTACCTGATTCATTGTAGTTTTTAAGCTCTTCTTCTGTCGCTAAAGGCAGAGTGAAGCTGAAAGTAGTACCTAGCATTGGTTGGCTACTTACGTACAGCGAACCACCCATTAACTCAATTAACTGGCGACTGATCGATAAGCCAAGACCTGCACCTTGGCGGTAGTTACTGGCATCTTGGCCTGCTTGAATTAGAGGTTCGAAGATATGTTCAAGGTACTCTGCTGGTATGCCTTGACCTGTATCGACCACTTGCACACGAATGTTGTCGTCGATGACACTCGCAGAGATAACGATTTTACCTTCTGATGTGTACTTGATGGCGTTGCCGACCAAGTTATACATCACCTGCTCAAGGCGCTGAGGATCGGATGACACTAGCCCTAAATCACTCGGCACTTGGTTAATAATACGAATCGGTTTATTGCCCAACAGGTGGTGAGATAGCTCGAGCACCAAGCTAGTGGCTGCAGATAGATCAACAGCAGATTTTTTAATATCCAAACTGCCGTAACGCATCTTGTGATAATCAAGCAGGTCATCAACCAAGGTTGCTAGTCGCTGACCACTGTTGATGATGATATCCAGCTGATATTTCTGGTTAGCCGGAATAGGGCCATTCGCACCTGATATCAATGCTTCAGCAATACCAACCATACCGTGCAGAGGTGTTCTCAACTCGTGTGAAGTGGTTGCCAAGAATTCATCTTTGAGTTTGTTGGCTAGCTGTAACTCATCATTTTGTTTCTGGATGGTCTTAAGGTTGTCCTCAAGTTCATCATTTTGACTCTTGATTAGCTGCATCTTGTCACGAATCGAGCGCTGCATTCGCTCAAAGCTGACAGCCAAGCGACCAATTTCGTCTTTGCGCTCAGTATTGATCATGGTTTCATCAAGATCGCCAGCAGAGACTTTCTCAGCTGCCCATGTCAGTTTAAGCAGCGGTGAGGTGATGAAGTTTGATAAATAGTGCGATGCAACCACCACCAAAATGATGGCCGTGAGCATCACGATAACGAAGATCTTTTCAAGCTGGTGAATACGTGCGAAGGCTTCTTTTTCTGGAAGCTCAACGATCAAAGCCCAAGTGGCGTACTTGAGTTCAATAGGTGTATAAGCTGCGATGATGGCTTGATTCTGGGTGTTATCGAATGTGCCAACAGCGGTTTCGCCTGCCAGTGCTTTGTCCACCACATCTAGACTTAGATTGATAGATTCTTGCGAGTGAGCAAGGCTACGAGGTAAGTGGTCACTACCAACGAGCAGAGTTTGAATGTTGGAGCTCTTGTTTAGATCTGCAATCAGCTTAGTGATGCCGTTGATTGGCAGTCTGAACATCGCGTAACTGTGTAAATAGCCTTGCTGCACAATAGGTGCACCTAGCCATGCAGTTTGTTTACCGTTCTCATCCTTAAAGTCAGAGACAATAACTGGCGTGTAATCTTCGTTGGATTTACGTCGGTCAGTGACGTCTTTGGCTAGTCGCTTGAAGGTAATACCTAGGTTTGAGTCCTTGTATTTACCGGTTAGCAAGTTAGTGCCGTAATCGTCATTCTTAAAGACGGAGTAAGCCACGTTACCGTTGATATCAACCAATAAAATGTCGTCAAAATCAGAGCGTTTAAGCAGCTCTAGATACGCGTTATGGTAGCGCTTATGCAGTAAGCGATAACGCTCACTACCAATATAGCTGCTCGACTCTGGAAGAATAGATGTTTTGATCTGATCACCAGAACCTTGGATATAACGTTGCTGAGCATTGCTACGAGCTTCGTCAATATCCAAACCCAAACGCTGGAAAGCATTGATCAAACCATAGAAGCGTCCGCCACTGGCATTGGCGAGTTCTGAGCGAACAAAGCCCATCACTTGGGATTCTTGAGCCTGTAGGTAGTCGACAATCTGTTGTTGCTTAGTATCACGAACAGAAACAAGGTGCGAAGTGCTTTGTTCCTGAAGATCCTGACTGTGCGATTGGAGGAAAAATATCGCGATAAGTGTCACTGGAGTAATACTAAGGACAAGAAATGCCAGCATTAGGGTGTTTTGAAGGCGCTTAAACTTCTGCTTACGATAAAATCTAAACATAAATTGGGTACTACTTTCCTTTGATGTACTGCTAAAGGGGCGAAAACAAGTACAGAGAATAGAATTAAATGATTTCCAATTTAACGAAATTAACGAGTTTTTTTACTTTGACAAGTAAGTGGTATTTAAAGCGTGTGCAAAAGCTCACTTTTATAGACTTTTGATAAAAATATGAACAGACAGCGCAGATAATGACCCTGCGCTGTGCTAGAGAGGCTACTTGTTTGCGTGGTAGATCGCGAATTTAGTGGTCTTATTTAGAGTCGCGCATTTTCCAAATGCTTGCTCAATAATCGGGATGTATTTTAAAAAGCTGTTGGCAACGATGATCAGCTCACCAGAACGGTTTAAATACTGTGGAGCCTGTGCCAGAAGGGTTTCTGTTGCACTGTAGCTCGTATCCAAGCCTGAGTGGAATGGTGGGTTGCTGATAATGAATTGATAGTCTTGCGCTGTATCTGAGTAGACGTCAGAAGCGAAAACTTTGCCCGTTAAGCCGTTCGCTTCCAGTGTTGCTTGGCTAGACGCCACTGCAAATGCACTGATGTCACACATCTCAAGTTCAATACCAGGGTTGCGAGAGGCCATCACTGCACCGAGTACACCGGCACCGCAACCGAAGTCCAGCACTTTCCCCTTTAACGTTGGCAAAGTATCGAGCAGAAGTTGGCTACCGACATCGAATTCACCATGGCTAAAGACACCTGGCAGACTTTTTACGGTAAGTGATTGCTCACCAATGTTCACCGAGTAAGTTTTAAACCAGTCTTGTAGGTTAAAAGCGGCTGGCTGTTCAAAGCATTGACCCCAGTAGAAAGAGCAACGACGCGCTGAATCGTATTTTGCGACCTTACCGTAAGCGGCAAACATTTTCTCGATGCTTTTCACACCAGAGCGGTTCTCACCAACCACAACAATCTCAGTATCTTTGCCTAGTTTGGCAAACAGCATCGCCAGCAAAAACTCAGCTTCAGCTTTTGCTTTTGGCCAGTACAGCATCACTAAGTCAGCTTTGGTCTCTTCGGTAAACTCAGCACCGTAAAAACGTTGAATAGCGCTGTAGCCTTCAAGCTGACGGTAGTAGCTGTAGTTTGAAGTAAATACAGTGACTGATTCACAGTGTTTTGCTAACTCAACAGGGAATAAGTCTTCAGCCTCACCGGCAACTAAAACATGTTTGCCTTCAAAGTAGGCAAGTTGGCGCTCAGCAATCTGGCTTGGGGCAATATAAGCTGACATAGGACACTCTATTGAATTGTTAGCAAAAAATGAGGGCGGATTTTCGCATAATCCGCCCAAAGCTTGAAGTGTTTAATACTCGTTCGGCAAGTAAGTGATTGAAGAGCGGTTTAACTCTTGTCTTGCTGATTTAAAAAGTCCTTAAACTCTTCATCGTAGATGTTAAATAGAACAATGGTAATCGCAAAAATCAGCGGGCCGTAGATAAGACCAATTAGTCCGAATAGTTGGATACCACCCAGTAGCGAGAAGAAAATCATCAGGGTGTTCATACCCGCACTGCCTTGCATTAACAGCGGTCGTAGTAGGTTATCTATCGAACCAACAATTGCCACGCAGTAAACCGTTAAGAAGATAGCCCAAGTCGTGTCACCGGTTAAGAACAAGTAAGCCGCCGCTGGGATCCAGATTAGCGCAGTACCGACCACCGGGATGAAAGAGGCAAAGCCCATCATGGTGCCCCAGAACAGTCCTGGGAAGCCAGCAATCCACATACCGAAACCACCAGCTATACCTTGTGCGATTGCAGTTAGGAATGATCCCATCACTGCTGACTTCGATACTTGCTCAATCTCAGCGAGAAGTTTGTCTTCTTGGCTGCGAGACAGAGGAAGAATGTGGCGAACCACACTGATGATTTTGTCATGATCTCTTAACAGGAAGAACAGAACGAACAGCATCAAGAAGAAGTCCATCAAGAAGTTGGTCGCATCACCAAGGATCTTCGCACTAATGCCGACAAGCTTAGAGCCAAAGCTTGTCGCGAACTCACCAACTTTCTGTGCGATAGCTTTCGGTTCAATGTTATCGAAAGGCAGGTAGTTATTAATGAAAGATAACGCTTTAACCACGATAGGGTGCTCAAACAGGGTTTGAATACCGCCATGTGTGACCCATTGATAGGTATTTTGAGAAAATAGAGAGCCTTGCTGCACGATCGCTGCAAATACCGCCAGTAAAGGGATAACAATAATAAAGGTTAAGATCACACAAGATAGCAATGAGACGAGGTTTGCTTTGTTCGGGATCTTCTTTTCAAGCCACTCATGGATCGGAAACATTAACAGTGAAATGATGAAGGCCATCACGATTGAGTTAACGTATGGTTCTATAAGTAGGTAACAAGCATAAGCCGCGGCGAGCAGCGCAATGATGATTACCCAGTGACTGGAATTGATTTTAATTTTTTCTGACACGGTAATGGTCTCTATATTTGCGTTCTGAGTTTATAATGGCTGCAAAACAGAGAGTTAGCAATGAGGAGTTTTGATAATGGGATGCTGTAATAAAGATAAGAAATGCCAAGATGAAGAGCAGCAAACGAAAAAAGAGATCCCTTGGTTCAGAATGTTCCTTGGTACGCTGATGCTGTTGGTTTTCTTGTTCTGGGAACGTTAAGCGCTTTGCCGACATAGGTCGACGGATGTGATAGAGGGAGTTCCCCTTGCAAGCTTAGTGCTATCCATTAAAAAGGGCTGCGTTAATGCAGCCCTAAATTCAATCAGTTAGCGACTTATTCGCGCTTTTGATTATTTGCTTTCTGCAGCAATAATAGCAAGAGAACGGTCAGCGGCTTCTAGTGTTGCTTCAATCTCTTTTGAACCGTGAGCAAGAGATGTGAAGCTTGCTTCGAATGCAGAAGGTGCAAGGTATACACCGTGATCTAGCATTAGGTGGAAGAAGCGCTTGAAGCGTTCTACATCACACTTAGTTACATCTTCGTAGCACGTTACTGCTTCTTGCTCAGTGAAGAAGAAACCAAACATGCCACCAACTTGGTGAACTAGCATTGGAATACCGTGCTTGTCAGCAAGTTGCTTGAAGCCATTCGCTAGCTGCTTAGTTTTCGATGCTAGACGCTTCTCGTTGCCTTCTTCACGTAGAAGGTTCAGACATGCATAGCCCGCGGCCATTGCTACTGGGTTACCTGAAAGAGTACCCGCTTGGTAAACTGGGCCCGTTGGTGCGATGTATTGCATCACGTCTTTACGACCACCAAAAGCACCCACTGGCATACCGCCACCGATAACTTTACCAAGACACGTTAGGTCTGGCTTGATGTTGTAGTAAGCCTGCGCACAGCCTTCAGCAACACGGAAACCTGTCATCACTTCATCAAAGATAAGTAGCGCGCCTTCTTGGTCACAGATCTCACGTAGACCTTCGTGGAAACCTTCTACTGGTGGGATACAGTTCATGTTGCCTGCTACAGGTTCAACGATGATACAAGCGATCTCACCTTTGTTTGCTTCAAACAGCTCACGTACCGAGTCTAGGTTGTTGAATGTCGCCGTTAGTGTGTGCTTAGCGAAGTCTGCTGGTACGCCTGGAGAGCTTGGCTGACCTAGAGTCAGAGCGCCAGAACCTGCTTTTACAAGTAGGCTGTCTGCGTGGCCATGGTAGCAGCCTTCAAACTTAAGAATTTTGTCACGACCAGTAAAGCCACGAGCAAGGCGAATCGCGCTCATGGTTGCTTCAGTACCTGAGCTAACCATACGTAGCTGTTCCATTGAAGGAACCATCTCAGACACAAGCTCTGCCATTTTGATTTCAGTTTCAGTTGGAGCACCGAAGCTAAGACCACGTTGAGCTGCTTCAATTACAGCATCACGGATAACAGCGTGGTTGTGACCAAGGATCATTGGACCCCAAGAGCCAACGTAGTCGATATATGCTTTACCATCAGCATCAAAAATAAGTGGGCCATCAGCGCGTTCAACGAAGATTGGAGAACCACCTACGCCATTGAATGCACGAACTGGAGAGTTTACGCCACCAGGAATAGTTTGCTGTGCTTTTTCGTACAGCTCTGCTGATTTGGTCATTGATATATCCTCTTTTGACTGTCGGACCAATTGGCAGGCATTGTACCTATCCATAATCCAACTAGGAATGGTTTAGCTGATATAATCGCCCGAATCTGATTATTTTGTGTGGTTGCACATTCATTTTGTTTTTATTTGATGAGTTTTTAGCAGGAAAAACGGCGATCAGGTGGTGAATACTTGAACGTTTCAGTCAGGTATTGGATAATCAGCAGAATATAAGAAAACACTCAACAACTATGGTCTCGAATTAGATTTGTATCATGTTGTTTTTGACACAGGTAAGAGAGGTTGTCGTGAGCGAAGCAAATATCCCATTGTCTTTTTCTGATGCAGCAGCTACCCGCGTACAAACGCTGATTGCTGAAGAAGAAAACCCAGAGCTAAAACTGCGTGTATACATTACAGGTGGTGGTTGTAGTGGTTTCCAATACGGCTTCACATTCGATGAAAAAGTAAATGATGGCGACACTACTATCGTAAACAGCGGTGTAACGCTGGTTGTCGATCCAATGAGCCTACAATACCTAATGGGTGGCGTGGTTGATTACACTGAAGGCCTAGAAGGCGCCCGTTTCTTTGTTAACAACCCTAATGCAACAACTACATGTGGTTGTGGTGCATCATTCAGCGTATAGGCCGAGATTAACGTCGCTTAATTCAAAGCCATATTCGAAACACCTTAAACGCCGGACTTATGTTCGGCGTTTTTGTTTTTTATCCCCTTCATTTTTACTTTCCTTTAGTACACGGCATATTTTTTAAACTGTCGATAACGTCCTCAACTTTATTTCTCCTGTCCTGTTAATATTACTTATTTTTATCAGTGCATCTCTTGTGACGCTGTTGCGTCAATTAATGCACCTAATGCGCCAGAAAAGGATTTGCTATGTCCACTCTATTTTCTAACTCGTCACTTTTTCAGAAACTTAAGCAGCCGTGGTTGGTCTCTCTGACTTT
This sequence comes from Vibrio chagasii, assembly GCF_002954585.1. Lineage (GTDB taxonomy): Bacteria > Pseudomonadota > Gammaproteobacteria > Enterobacterales > Vibrionaceae > Vibrio > Vibrio chagasii_A. The sequence goes on along the minus strand of NZ_MSCI01000002.1, from coordinate 2,352,768 downwards.
GGTCATACTGCTTTCTATCTGGCTGGGTTTAGGTGTGGGACAAGCCGAAGAGTCGCCTGAGCGAAAAGCGACAGAGATTCCATTAGCCAAGGTTTCCTACCAAACATTTACCTCATCACCCACCTTTAAGACCATTGATTTATACGGTCGAACAGCGCCAGATCGACATGCGCGATTAGGCGCAGAAGTTGCAGGTAAGGTCGTTAGGTTGAACGTTGCCAAGGGTGATACTGTAAAAGCAGGCCAAGCCATTGCTCAGATCGATAAAGGCGACTTGGAAATACAGTTAGAACGAGCATCGGCTCTGTATCGCCTAAAGCAGAAAGAATTTAAAGCGGCGCAATCACTGAAGAAAAGAGGGCTGCAAGGGGAAATTGCTTACACCACTGCAGAGGCCTCTTTAACAGAAGCGAAGGCTATGATGCGCAATGCGGATTTGGCTTTAAAGAATACTGTGATTACTTCACCTTTCTCGGGTGTGGTTCAAGATTTAATGGTCGAGCTCGGTGATTTTGTTGGTGTTGGCGATCCCGTTGCTAGCGTGATTGACCTCGATCCTCTGGTGATTGAGGCGGATGTCACTGAGCGTCATATTCAGCATCTGTTAGTTAATCAAGAAGCATTGGTTCGTCTACTTGGCAGAGATGAAGTGGAAGGGCGATTGCGTTATGTGTCTCGAATCTCTTCAGCTTCTACTAATACCTTCCCAATCGAAATTGAAATCGATAACTCTGATGGCTTACTGCCCGCCGGTGTCAGTGCTGAAGTAAAACTCAATCTAGAAACAAGAGATGCTATCAAGGTGACTCCTGCGATGTTGGCATTAGACGAAGCGGGTAACCTAGGAGTTAAAACTCTGGTGTCAGTTGATGATGCGCCAAGCGTTAAGTTTGTTGGCATACAGCTAGTGAAGGCTGAGCAAGATGGAGTTTGGCTCACCGGGTTGGGACAAAAGGTTGACATTATTACCGTTGGACAAGGCTTTGTTCGTGATGGTGATTCGGTGATTGCGGTTGAGCAAGGTGCTGAACTGTCAAATCTAGCGGCTGAGTAGGAGATAACTGATGTATTCAATTATTGATGCAGCTTTGTCTCGTGCTCGCACCATGCTTTCTCTGTTGGCGCTTATTCTGGTTGCAGGTGTGGTTACCTATCTCACGATACCTAAGGAGTCGAGCCCAGATATTACTATCCCGATTATTTACGTTTCTGTTGGGCATCAAGGGATCTCGCCCACCGATGCCGAGCGCTTGTTGGTTCGACCTATAGAACAAGAGCTTAGATCCATTGAAGGCGTAAAAGAGATGAATTCAACCGCCGCAGAAGGGCATGTTTCTGTGGTGTTGGAGTTTAATGTCGGAGTTGACCTTAACAAAGCGATGGCCGATGTGCGTGACGCCGTTGATCTTGCTAAGCCAAAACTGCCAGAAGACAGTGATGAGCCGACGGTTAATGAGGTGACGCTCGCCTCTGAGCAACCTGTTCTGTCTGTGGTGTTATTCGGCACCGTTCCTGAACGTACTATTGTACAAATTGCCCGAGAGCTAGGAGATAAATTAGAGAGCTATCGCCAAATACTAGAGGTCGATATTGCAGGTGATCGAGAAGACATCGTTGAAATCATCGTAGATCCTCTGCTTATGGAAAGTTACAGCCTAGACCAAGCGGATATCTATAACCTGATTGCATTGAATAATCGAGTGGTTGCCGCCGGTTTTGTTGATACGGGTTATGGCCGTTTCTCAGTCAAAGTGCCTTCGGTGTTTAACTCTTTAAAAGATGTACTTGAGTTACCGATCAAAGTTGATGGTAAACAGGTCGTTACTTTTGGTGATGTGGCGACGGTACGCCGAGCGTTTCGAGATCCGGAGAGCTTTGCGCGTTTAGATGGGAAATCTGCGGTGGTCTTGGATATCAAGAAGCGAGCGGGTGAGAACATCATTGAAACCGTAGAGCTGGTGAAAGCGGTAATGGCTGGGGCTCAGCAGCAAGCTGAGTGGCCAAACAATCTGTTGGTTAAATACACTTGGGATGAATCGAAAGATGTGAAGATCATGCTCAATGATCTGCAAAACAACATCTTATCCGCCATCATTCTGGTGGTGATCGTAATCATCGCGATTCTTGGCGTACGTACTGCTTTGTTAGTCGGCATCTCAATTCCTGGCTCATTCCTCACCGGATTATTGGTTCTCTCAGTATTTGGGTTAACCGTTAACATTGTAGTGCTGTTCTCTTTGATTATGGCGGTCGGAATGCTGGTGGACGGCGCGATTGTGGTGACTGAATTCGCAGATAGACGGATGCAAGAGGGAGAAGGGCGTAAAGATGCCTATCGAGATGCAGCCAAGCGGATGGCGTGGCCAATCACCGCCTCGACGGCAACGACTTTAGCTGCCTTTGCTCCGCTGTTGTTCTGGCCTGACGTGACGGGCGAATTTATGAAGTTCTTACCGCTAACTCTGATCGCGACTTTAACGGCTTCATTGATTATGGCGCTGTTATTTGTGCCCGTTTTAGGTGGCTTGATTGGTAAACCTCAGTACGTTTCGCCTCAGAATCAAGCTCGAATGGTCGCTCTGCATAACGGCGACTTTTCTCAAGCGACAGGCTTAACTAAGGTGTATTACCACACACTTTCTTTAGCGATTAAGCATCCGTTTAAAATTCTCTTTAGCGCGATATTGCTTGCGGTTGCAGTCGGCTTTACTTACTCAAAAGCAGGCTTAGGTGCCGAGTTTTTCCCAGAGGTCGATCCGCCATTCTTTAACGTTAAAGTGCGCTCTCATGGTGATCTCTCTATTCAAGAAAAAGATGACATTATGCGTGATATTGAACAAGTAATGCTGAATCATGAAGAGTTCGATACGGTTTATACGAGAACGGGAGGTGACGACCAGATTGGTTTGATCTCGATTACGCCGGTCGACTGGCAATATCGCCGCAGTGTGAAAACGATCATTGAAGAGTTAAAGCAACAAACCGACCAGTACGCTGGCGTTGAGATCGAATATAAGTTCCCAGACGCAGGGCCTCCAGTTGAAAATGACTTGGTGATCGAGCTCTCAGCTAAAACACCAGAGCAGCTCAATCAGGCAGCAAAGATCGTGAGAAGTTGGGCGGATGGAAATCAAACACTAACCAATATCAGCGATACAGCAAGTAAAGATGGTATCGATTGGAAGGTGGATATCCGCCGTGACGATGCCGCGCGTTTTGCCGCTGATGCTACCTTGGTGGGTAATACCGTTCAATTCGTGACTAATGGATTAAAGATCGGTGATTATCTTCCTGATGACTCAGCAGAAGAAGTCGATATCTTGGTGCGTTATCCGAATGATAAAAGGGATATCGGACGTTTCGACCAGCTAAGAGTCAAAACGCCAGCTGGTTTGGTTCCGATAACTAATTTTGCTCAGATCATTCCAGACCACAAGCAAGACACCATCAAACGTCTTGATGGCAAGCGAGTCGTTAATATTATGGCAGATATGGAAGAAGGGTATAACCTTGCTCTCGAGCTACCAAAGATCGAGCAGGCGTTAAGTGAACTAGGGCTACCAGATAGCGTAGACTTTCGCATTCGCGGTCAAAATGAAGAGCAAGAGAACTCGTCAGCCTTTTTACAAACTGCATTCTTAGTAGCACTAGCGGTGATGGCTTTGATTCTTATCACTCAGTTCAACAGCTTCTATCAAGCCTTCTTAATTCTAAGTGCTGTCTTGTTCTCTACGGTTGGCGTATTCGTTGGGTTGCTTATCTTCCAGCGTCCGTTTGGTATTGTGATGTCTGGTATTGGTGTGATTGCGTTAGCTGGAATTGTGGTGAATAACAATATTGTGCTGATCGATACCTATAACCAGTTGGTTAAAAGAGGCTTAGATAAGCGAGATGCAATTCTAAGAACCGGTGTGCAACGTTTAAGGCCAGTAATGCTGACTACCGTCACAACCATTTTAGGATTGATGCCGATGGTGTTAGAGATGAACATCGATCTGATTAATCAAAAGATAGAATTCGGTGCGCCGAGTACGCAGTGGTGGTCACAGCTTGCGACCGCGATAGCTGGTGGTTTGGCGTTTGCCACGGTGCTGACCTTGGTGCTGACTCCTTGCTTGTTGATGCTAGGGCGAAACAATAAACCCGAAAAACACTAGATGGGAGTGTTACGCGAACATAAAAAAAGAGCGCCTTGACGGGCGCTCTTTTCATTTTTCTATTTTTCTGTGAAGCTACAAGCTACAAGCTACAAGCTACAAGCTACAGGTCTTGAATTTTCTAGTTAGTCGCTAGTAACTGACCGTATCGCTCAAGGTTTTTCAATCGAATCTCTGAGTTTGCAATAAAGGTTGCTTTTGCCTTACCCGTTAAGGATTTAGATTGAGGTAACTTCACAGTACGCGCATTCTTGTGAACGCCATTAACTAAGAACTCGTAGTGCAAGTGTGGACCAGTTACACGGCCTGTACCGCCCAGAGTACCAATAGTTTGACCTTGCTTGACTCGTTGCCCTGTTTTTACCAAGCGCTTCTTCATGTGCAGGTACTTAGTGATGTAAGTATTGCTGTGTCGGATGAACACGTAGTTACCGTTGAACTGGTTGTAGCCAGACTTCTGCACGATACCATCACCTGCTGCCCAGATAGGTGTACCAACAGGTGCTGCGTAGTCGGTGCCGCGATGAGGGCGTACTTTGCCGGTAACTGGGTGCTTACGACGAGGGTTGAAGTTCGAGGTTACACGACGAAAATCAATAGGAGAGCGCAGGAATGCTTTCTTCATTGCTCGGCCGTTTTCGTCGTAGTAGTTACCGCTCTTGTCGTCTAATACCGCAGTAAATGAATCGCCTTGGTTGGTAAAAATGGCTGCCATGATTTTGCCACGGCCAATCACTTCGCCTTCAACCACTTTCTCTTGATATAAGATTTTAAAGCTGTCGTTCTTACGAATATCCAATGCAAAGTCGATATCCCAACCAAAGATACCCGCAAGCTCCATAATTTGGTTGGCAGTTAGGCCTGCACTGACACCAGCATTCCAGAAGTTAGAGGTAATATTGGCTTCGGCGTAGTTGTATTGATAAGCAACTTCTTTTTTATCAAAACTTGAGGTGAATGAATCACCAGATTTGGTGATTTTGAAGCTTTCAAACGCGCTAAGTTGCCGTTTGAGCTGAATAAGGTCGTTGTTTTCATCGAATCCAAACTGCAGTACATCACCAGGTCTTAGGTTAGAGAGCTGTTTTTTAATGTCTTTATTGGTATTGAGAAGGTTGAGTAACAAACGGTATGAGAGACCAATACGTTCAAATAAAACAGAAGTGCTTTCGCCAGAGCGAACTGTGTATTTTTCCCAGTTAAGGACAGCGGTTGGTGGTGTGTCATTCGAGCTTACTAGCGCGGAAGCATCGATGCTCAAAGGGTAGTGTTTACCAACGACAAGTGCGCCCGTATCGTCGCGCAAGCTGTTGACGTCGGGAAGTAAGAAAATCGCTATGAAAATTATCGCACTAAAAAATGCGATAAAGGCCCGGTGCAATATAGGAAGGCGTGCAAAAATAGACAACATGTTCCGGTTCGTTCTGTAAATATGATGAAAATCGGCGACGGAATAGTGTAACTGGTTTCAAAATACATCGCTATTCAAGTAAGATGTCTAACTATTATATTTTTGCCAAATCTGTGGGAGTGAACAAGAATGGCGAGTATTGAAGCTGCACTAGCCGAGATCAAACGTGGCGTAGAAGAACTTATTCCAGAAGACGAGCTGATTGCTAAATTAAAAGAAGGTCGTCCTTTACGCATTAAACTGGGTGCCGATCCAACGGCTCCAGATATCCACCTAGGCCATACGGTTATCTTTAACAAGCTTCGTGCTTTCCAAGAGCTTGGTCATGAAGTGACATTCCTGATTGGTGATTTCACTGCAATGGTTGGTGACCCATCAGGTAAAAACTCAACGCGTCCACCACTAAGCCGTGAAGACGTATTGAAGAATGCTGAAACTTACAAAGAGCAAGTATTCAAAATTCTAGATCCTGCGAAAACACAAATTCGCTTCAACTCTGAGTGGCTATCTGACCTTGGCGCAGAAGGCATGATTCGTCTTGCTTCTAACCAAACTGTTGCTCGTATGCTTGAGCGTGATGACTTCAAAAAGCGTTACGCTGGTGGTCAACCTATCGCTATTCACGAATTTATGTACCCACTTCTACAAGGTCACGACTCAGTTGCACTAGAGAGCGACGTTGAGCTTGGCGGTACTGACCAGAAGTTCAACCTTCTAATGGGTCGTGAACTGCAAAAAGCGGCAGGTCAAAAACCACAAGCGGTACTGATGATGCCACTACTTGTTGGTCTAGACGGCGTTAAGAAGATGTCTAAGTCAGCACACAACTACATCGGTATCAGCGAAGCACCAAGCGAGATGTTTGGTAAGATCATGTCTATCTCTGATGACCTAATGTGGAGCTACTACGAGCTTCTGTCTTTCCGTCCGCTTGAAGAAGTGGCTGAGTTGAAAGCTGGCGTTGAAGCGGGTAAAAACCCACGTGACGTTAAAGTACTTCTGGCTAAAGAGATCATTGCTCGTTTCCACAGTGAAGCTGATGCTGATGCAGCAGAGCAAGAGTTCGTTAACCGCTTTGCTAAAAACCAAGTGCCAGATGATATGCCTGAATTCGAATTCGAAGCAGGCCTACCAATCGCTAACGTTCTAAAAGAAGCGGGTCTAGTAAACTCGACTTCTGATGCGATGCGTATGATCAAGCAGGGTGCTGCTAAGATCGAAGGCGAGAAAGTTGAAGATAACAAACTGGTACCTGAAGCGGGTACTGCAGTTTACCAAGTTGGTAAGCGTAAGTTTGCTCGTATTACTATCAAGTAATAACGCACATCAATGATTGAATAAAAGGCATCTACGGATGCCTTTTTTATTGACACAAAGTTGACGAAGAACTTTTTACAGGATTGCTACACTATGCGCGCTGTCGAGCTGACAGTAATTTTGGAGATTTTTATGAACAATACCGACCATCCTCCTAGTTTGAATGGAGAAGAATAACCTGTCTCGGTATTGATCTATTGTCCTGCCGTTCAGGTAGGGTATCTTTGTTTTCCCCTCATTCTTTTCCACACACTAGATTCTAACAAGTAGACACATCAGTGCTTTAAGCTCCTGGTGCGCTTAGCTATATATGCTTGAGCTATAGGATTTAAGCTCTTAGTGTGCAAAGCTTTATGTTCTTGAAGTACTCGCTGAAGGCTACTTGTTTTGATGGTCGTTACCTTTGCCAATCGGGAGATTCGCCATGACGGTAATGAACAACACTTTTTTATCTATTGAAGCTCTGTACTCAGAGCAAGACGTTCAAGCTGTATCGAATGCATTTCAGCAATATGGCCGTGAACAGCAGGTCAGGCTTTTGAATTGTATGCCGCTTGAAGACGCAGTACTTGTATTAGGGCAATGCTCTCTAAGTACGATTCAAGCTCTACTTAGTGAGTTAGAGGAGCAAGGCTTTGAAAAGCGCGCGCGACATCTAGCTCACCAACTAGGGTTAATCTATTCAGAGGTTGAACCCCAACAAGGTTACCTTTCTACTGGTGTATTGAGCCATGTTAGACAGCGTATTGGTTGGATTATTTCGCTGGCACTGCTAGGTATCGTTTCTGGGCTTATTATCGCTCAGTACGAAGACATCCTAAGCCAATTGGTGCTTCTGGCTATTTACATGCCAGTCATCGCCGCGGCTGGTGGTAACACGGGAACCCAAGCCGCGACTCTGGTAATTAGAGCCTTAGCTACTGGTGAGTTGAAGAAACGCCAGTGGGCCAATGTTCTGTGGAAAGAGTTTAGAGTGGCTATTTGTTTAGCACTAGCGATTGCAGCTGTAATGATTGGACGTATCTTGCTGTTCAGTGAAAACCAATCCACTGGTGGTTATGACATTAATATGATTGCCTTAGCTATTGCTGTTGCCTTGTTTATTCAGGTAACAATATCGACGGTTCTTGGTGGTGGGTTGCCTATTGTAGCTCGTTTGTTCAAGTTGGACCCAGCGGTGTTGGTGAGCCCGGTATTAGCGTCAATAGTAGACATCTCAGGGATGTGGATCTATTTCACCGTCGTAAATGCGTTTTTAGGCATTGCCTAGCGCCTATTAAATAGTAACAGTACTTCGAAAATAAAAATGGCGCTGAAGATTTAAGATCTTCAGCGCCATTTTTTATTGCGTCATAAACCGCTTACAACAAACGATTCGTCATTTGGACTGGCTCTGTGTTTGACTGTATTCAACCACATCTTTATAAAAAGCACGTTCAAACTGCGTAATCGGTGCTTCCACTGGTTTATCTGGATCTTGTTCTTCAGGGAAGTAGTCGCGAACAAATTGTACGAACAGAGAGCTTGGCTTTCCTGACTTATCTAAACCATATCCCGCCATATTGTAAGTTCCGTACAAAGAACCACTCTTAGCTGTGATGCTGCCCTGAATCGGTGCCTTCCTCATGCTTTGTCGGTACTTCAGCGTTCCATTTATACCTGATGTTGGCATGGCTTCGATCAGGTTGAGCTGTGAATCGTTTTCCCAGATATAACGAAGCACTTTAGCCATGGTCTGCGATCTCATTCGGTTGTTTCTCGATAAACCAGAACCATCAACGAGCTGCGCTTTGTTGAGGTCGATATTCGCTTTGGTCAGTAGTATCTGTTTTATTGCTTCAGTACCGTTATTGAAACTGCCAGGCTGCACATAAAACCTTGCTCCTAAGGTTTTGGTGAGATTGTCTGCGATCAGGTTATCTGATTTTTTTAGCATGGTATCGAGCAGCTCTGGAAGTTTAGCTGAGTGATGACTAGCTATTAATGTCGTTTTGTTTGTGCCTTCTTTGGCTCCAATGATCACATCCCCCTTAACTTTTATTTTCAGCTCTTTAAGTAGTGAGTTCACCACTTGAGAGGTGTAAAGCTCAGGATTTTGAATGGCGAACTTTAGTGGTAATGGCTTTTTACGTTCCACTAAGCAACCAGAGAGCGTGTACGAGTTATCTGGCGTGGTGATGAGCTCTAAGTCGCACTGGGTGGCTTTTTGCCCAGTGCGCGTAACAGTGACTGCATTGGTTGTCACGTTTATTGGATAATGAGCTGGAATATAGACGCGAGTTCTGCCGTTATCCTTTGTATAAATAGAGGCTTGGGCACAGTTGCTGTCTAAGGTCATCGCACTTGAAGGCGCGCTGTAACAAACGCCTAGAATGTCCCAAGGCCAACCAACCGCTCGTTGATAGCCGGTATAAGTGGTGTTATCCAGGTATAAGTTGCCTTTGATGATTCTGGATTGAGACTTAGCGTACTGAGCTAACAGGCTTTTTAGCTGCTCACGTTGTAGTGTTGGGTCGCCGCTAAATGAAATGATTGAATCATTGCCAGAACGAACAATGCTGGTGGTGTAATGAAAGTTGTCTCCTAGCTCTAATTTAGCCGCTAAAGCCGTCACCAGTTTTAACGTACTGGCTGGTGGATAAAAGTCATCGCTATTGGAATTAAGCTCGCTCGAATCATCGCTTAACGATTGGAGGATCAAACTCGTACTACTACCATCGGGCAGTGTTTCTAGAGGGGCGTATGCGAAAGCGTTAATAGAGAAAGCGCTAATGGAAAAACTACATAGCAGTAGTGGTGATAGAAGGCGCATAGAAGATTCTCTTGGATGGCTGATGTTTTCAGTATACAGATATAAAAAACGCCCGCTAGAGAGCGGGCGTTTTGATTCTTAATTAACTAATCAATCAGATAATCAGAATTAGAAGTCGTAACGTAGACCTAGAGCTAGCTCGTCTTCAGCATCAGCTTTAGATGCAGTACCAGTAACTAGCTTAGTTGTATCACCAAACTTGTCGCCTTCAGAGATTAGGTTGAAGTTGTACGAAATGTACGTACGGAAGTTAGGCTTGAAGTAGTAAGTTGCATCGATAGCAACGTTATCAGCAGCTGTCTCGTTGTCGAACTCAGCGTTGTTGTACGTTAGCGTGAATGCAGTCTTGTCTAGTGTGTATGCTGTTGCGAATTCGTAACCAGTGTAATCACCGTTCTTCTTCGCTAGCTCACCGTCTGTGAAAGTACCTGCAAAGTATAGAGACTCAATGCGGTAAGATGCAGCAAGCATGTACTCGTTTTGCTCGTCTTGGTCAGCGTAACCTGCACCTAGCTTAACACCAGAGTCGCCGATTGCGTAGATACCAGATAGAGAGTAACCATCTGCGTTGTTGTCTGTGTAACCGCCATCAACTGAATCTGTACGGTCTGCGAAGCGGTAGCTTGCTTTTACTGCTAGGTCTTGGAATTGACCTTTGTAAGAAAGCATGTTGTCAGTGCGGTCTGCTGCAGCAATTTTGTATGCTGCTGAGTTACCGTGGTAAGACATGATATCCGTGAAGTCAGTGATTACGCCTAGCGCGCCGTCGTTTTTACCGTAAGTTACTTCACCGAAGTTACCGCCGATACCAGCGTACGTGTAACGGTTGTCTAAGCTGTCAGTTGTACCAACTTTTTCGCCGTTACCATCATAAATATCGGCAGGGTTAGAAACGAATTCACCTTCGTAGAAACCAACACCGTATAGGCCGTCTTGGATTTCGACTTTACCCAAGAAGTTAAGACGTACACGTGTTTTGTCTTCAGCTTTGCCATCTTTTAGAGATAGACGAGCTTCCGCACGACCGCCGATCTCTAGAGAAGTGCCGTTAGAGCTGTATACAGAAGTACCGTCGATACCACTAGCTTGTTTACCGTCCGCTGCTACTGCGTTAGTAGCAAGAGCTGCAGCAGATACAGCAAGCGCGATCATAGTCTTGTTCATGTTATTATTTCCTAATTACTGTCCATAGAAGTTTTATTAAGGATTTGAACCCTTTTGTGTATTGCCCGTATTAATCAGGCTTCATAACCATGATTAGAACAGAAGTCTGAAAAATGCCAGTGCAATCCATGGGTTACTTTTTACCTCTAAAGTTCCATTGCCAGTTAGTAAAATGATATAAAACTAAAAAATGAACACTGTTTTATTATATTTGTTGTTATTTAAGTTTTTGTTTTATAGTGACTTTTACAAAAGTGTGATCTGTGTTTATTTTGTTTGTTTTTTGTTTTTTTAGATGTTTGTTTTTCAGGTTATTGATGGGGAGGTTATTATTCATTTTTGTGATGGCAGTAATTTAGACCTAGATACAGCTTTTAAAACGCAAAGTGGAATAAAGATGATTTAGCCATAAAGTTTGTTTACACTAAGCCAAATCGTTTTGTTTCTACTACCCAATAAAATACGTTGGGTGTATTTATGTTGGCCAAAGAAAGCTTTGGCATAGAGGTAAAAAATGGAAAAGGTTCCAATGACAGTACGTGGCGCTCAGCAGCTACGTGACGAATTAGATCGCCTACTTAAGCTACGCCCTGTTATCTCAGCAGCTATTGGTGAAGCACGTGAACTAGGTGATTTAAAAGAGAATGCTGAATACCACGCAGCTCGTGAAGAGCAGGGTATCTGTGAAGCTCAAATCCGCGACATTGAATACAAACTTTCAGTGGCTCAGATCATCGATGTAACCCAGATGGAAAATACGGGCAAGATTATCTTTGGTACAACAGTCACTCTGATTGATGTTGATACAGATGAAGAGTACCGTTACCAAATCGTTTCTGAAGACGAAGCTGATATCAAAACTGGCCGTATCTCAGTGAAGTCACCAATTGCTCGCGGTCTTATCGGTAAGATGGAAGGCGACGAAGTGATGATTTCGACTCCTGGCGGTGATAAAGATTACGAAATTGACAAAGTAGAATATATCTAATTGAATTTTCTTTGTTTCTGATAAGTAAAAAGGTCGCTAAATGCGACCTTTTTCGTTTCTCACGCTACACTTAAAGATAAGCGCACTGGTTATCCCTTTGTGAAGCTAGCTTGTTATAAGGCTAACTTACTTACGTGGAATCTCGATTTTACGTGCTTCTGATTGACGGAATAGTACTAGAACCTTACCGATAGTCTGTACTTTCTCAGCTTTAGTTTCACGTACAATTGCATCGATAATTAGCTGCTTAGTTTCACGGTCTTCTGATGCAACTTTAATTTTGATCAGTTCGTGGTGGTCTAGAGCTAATTCGATTTCCGCTAGAACAGCTTCAGTAAGTCCATTTGCGCCCATTAGCACTACAGGTTTTAAACTGTGAGCTAGGCCCTTTAGATGCTGCTTTTGTTTGGTACTTAGGTTCATTACGCGGCCAATTTTCTTTACTATTAGGGTTGAAAACCCCTATTTTAACGCCATCTAATGCTGAAGACTATAATTTATTCGGCAATTAGTACTTTCCTCCACTTTAGGTATCCAATGAGCAAACAGAAACACTCGGCCAGTTCAGGCCGTTGGTTGAAGGAACACTTCGACGACAAGTACGCAAACGAAGCAAGAAAGAAAGGCTATCGCTCACGTGCTTATTTCAAAATGGAAGAGATTCAAACGAAAGATAAATTGCTGTCTCCAGGGATGACCGTTGTGGATTTAGGTGCAGCGCCTGGTGGTTGGTCTCAATATGCTGCTAAGATTGTTGGAGACAATGGACAAATCATTGCCTGTGACTTGTTACCAATGGATCCGATCGCTGGCGTCAGCTTCTTACAAGGCGATTTTCGCGAAGACGCTGTTCTTGAAGCCTTATTGGAACGTATACAACCAAACATGGTTGATGTCGTGATGTCAGATATGGCACCTAATATAGCGGGCAACAACTCTGTAGATCAGCCTAGAGCTATGTATTTAGTTGAATTAGCTTTGGATATGTGTCGACAAGTTCTAGCTACCGATGGTAGTTTTATTGTAAAAGTATTCCAAGGCGAAGGGTTTGATCAATACGTTAAAGACGTCCGTGAGATGTTTCAAACGGTGAAAGTCAGAAAACCCGACTCTTCTCGAGCTCGTTCTCGTGAAGTGTTTATCGTAGCCACTGGTTACAAAGGTTAACGATTCTCTTCCAAGAGTGAGAGTTAACAATATGGCTACAGGTTACAAACTGTAGTACCCTACCTTTAATTACAATTAGTTATCGAGAGGCTGACACCTTGAGTGACATGGCAAAAAATTTAATTCTGTGGCTTGTTATCGCAGTAGTGTTGATGTCGGTATTCCAGAGCTTCGGCCCTGGGGAAAGTAACGGCAGAGCAGTAGATTACACCACGTTTGTACAGGAAGTTGGCCAAGGCCAGATTCAAGACGCACAGTTCAATAACAGCGAAATCACTTTCACACGTCGTGGCGGTGGTGCTAAGTATGTAACTTACATGCCTGTTTATGATCAAAAGCTACTTGATGACTTAATTAATCAAAACGTAAAAGTTCAGGGCACACCTCCTGAAGAGCAGAGCCTACTTGGCACTATCTTCATCTCATGGTTCCCTATGATCTTACTGATTGGTGTGTGGATTTTCTTCATGCGTCAAATGCAAGGCGGCGGCGGCGGTAAAGGCGCGATGTCTTTCGGTAAGAGCAAAGCTCGTATGATGAGCGAAGAACAGATCAAAACGTTGTTTGCAGATGTCGCTGGTTGTGACGAAGCAAAAGAAGACGTTAAAGAATTGGTTGATTACCTTCGTGACCCAAGTCGTTTCCAAAAGCTGGGTGGTAAGATCCCAACAGGTATTCTGTTGGTTGGTCCTCCTGGTACTGGTAAGACATTGCTTGCAAAAGCGATTGCTGGTGAAGCGAAAGTACCATTCTTTACTATTTCAGGTTCTGACTTCGTTGAAATGTTTGTGGGTGTTGGTGCATCTCGTGTACGTGACATGTTCGAACAAGCGAAGAAAGCAGCACCTTGTATCATCTTTATTGATGAGATCGATGCGGTAGGTCGTCAGCGTGGCGCTGGTGTTGGTGGTGGTCACGATGAGCGTGAGCAAACACTGAACCAAATGCTGGTTGAGATGGATGGTTTCGAAGGTAACGAAGGTATTATCGTTATCGCAGCGACTAACCGTCCAGACGTACTAGACCCAGCACTACTTCGTCCTGGTCGTTTTGACCGTCAGGTTGTGGTTGGTCTACCAGACGTACGTGGCCGTGAGCAGATTCTTAAAGTACACATGCGTAAGGTTCCACTAGCAGGTGATGTTGAACCATCTCTTATTGCTCGTGGTACACCAGGCTTCTCAGGTGCAGACCTTGCGAACCTTGTGAACGAAGCAGCGCTATTTGCGGCTCGTGGTAACAAGCGCAATGTTTCTATGGTGGAGTTTGAACTTGCTAAAGACAAAATCATGATGGGTGCAGAGCGCCGTTCAATGGTAATGTCAGAAGAAGTGAAAGAGTCAACGGCATACCACGAAGCAGGTCACGCAATTGTTGGTCGTTTGGTACCAGAGCATGATCCAGTGTACAAAGTGTCAATCATTCCACGCGGTCGTGCGCTTGGTGTGACGATGTACCTACCAGAGCAAGATCGTGTGAGCATGTCTCGCCAACACCTAGAGTCTATGATTTCTAGCTTGTACGGTGGTCGTCTTGCGGAAGAACTTATCTACGGCAAAGACAAAGTGTCAACTGGTGCGTCTAACGATATCGAACGTGCAACTGATATTGCTCGTAAGATGGTAACGCAGTGGGGCTTCTCTGAGAAACTGGGTCCTCTTCTTTACGCAGAAGAAGAAGGTGAAGTTTTCCTAGGTCGCGGTATGAGCCAAGCTAAGCACGTCTCTGATGACACGACTAAGCTTATCGATGAAGAGATTCGTATCCTTATCGACCGTAACTACGACAGAGCTAAAAAGATTCTCGAAGATAACATGGATATCATGCATTCGATGAAAGACGCTCTAATGAAGTTCGAAACGATCGATGCAGGTCAAATTGATGACTTGATGGAACGTAAGCAAGAGATTCGTGACCCAGCTGGTTGGGGTGATCAGATAAAAGCTGAGCCTGCAAAGGAAGAAGCAAAACCTGAAGCTAAGGCAGAAGAAGCTAAAGCGGAACCGAAAGCTGAAGAGTCAAAAATTGAAGAAGTTAAATCTGAATCAGATGATGCTCAAAACAAAGATTCTTAATTACTAAACTATCAACTAAAACCCTGAGCACGCTCAGGGTTTTTCTGTTTATAGCCTATGGTGTTTTACCCTTTAAGATCGGCCTTCCATGATATTAAAAGCAAATAATAAAACTCTCGTGTTAGATCGCCCACATGTGATGGGTATCCTCAATGTTACCCCTGACTCTTTCTCTGATGGTGGGAAATTTAACTCGCTTGATAATGCCCTACAGCAAGCTGAACGAATGGTTCAAGCGGGCGTCAGCATTATCGATATTGGTGGTGAGTCAACTCGACCTGGCGCTCCTGATGTTTCATTAGAAGAAGAGCTTGCGCGTGTCGTCCCTGCTATTAAAGCCATTCGTGCCAAGTTTGATGTGTGGATCTCGATAGATACCAGCAAAGCGGAAGTGATGCGCCAAGCTGTTGAAGCGGGCGCTGATTTGATCAATGATGTGCGCGCTTTGCAAGAGCCTGGAGCATTACAAGTCGCTGCTGATGCCAATGTTCCGATTTGTCTGATGCACATGAAAGGCCAGCCAAGAACCATGCAAGCTAACCCAAGTTATGATGATGTTCTTCAGGATGTAGAAGCATTCTTGCAAGAAAGGGTTGAAGCTTGTGAGGCAGTTGGTATTTCAAAAGAGCAGCTGATTCTTGATCCTGGCTTCGGTTTTGGTAAAACCATAGAACACAATTATCACCTACTAGCGCATCTTGAAAAGTTTCATTCGTTAGGCTTACCTGTTTTAGCTGGGATATCGAGAAAATCGATGATCTTTAAGTTGTTAGATAAGGTTCCAGCCGACTGTATGGTCGCAAGCGTCACTTGCGCGACCATTGCCGCGATGAAAGGCGCGCAAATTATTCGTGTTCATGATGTCGAGGAGACATTGGAAGCGATGAAAATAATCGAAGTGATGAATAACAATCACTAAATATAATTAAGGAAAATCACTATGTCTGATAAAAGACGTTATTTCGGCACAGATGGTGTGCGTGGCAAAGTAGGCCAGTACCCGATCACACCTGATTTTGTTCTGAAGCTTGGCTGGGCTGCTGGTCGTGTACTTGCAAAGCAAGGTACAAAGAAAGTTATTATCGGTAAAGATACGCGTATCTCTGGTTACATGTTGGAGTCTGCGTTAGAGGCAGGCCTTGCTGCTGCTGGTCTACAAGCGACGTTCACTGGCCCTATGCCAACACCTGCTGTTGCTTACCTAACACAAACATTCCGTGCTGAAGCGGGCATCGTAATCTCGGCTTCACACAACCCTTACTACGATAACGGTATTAAATTCTTCTCTTCTGAAGGCACTAAACTTCCAGATGATATCGAGCTGGCGATCGAAGCTGAACTTGATAAAGACATTGAGTGTGTTGACTCTTCTGAGCTTGGTAAAGCAGTTCGTCTAAACGATGCGGCAGGTCGATACATTGAATTCTGTAAGAGCACGTTCCCGAACCAAATGACGCTTGCTGGCATGAAGATTGTTGTTGACTGTGCTCACGGCGCGACTTACCACATTGCTCCTGCTGTATTCAAAGAGCTAGGTGCTGAGGTTGTTGCTATTGGTGTTGAACCAAACGGTACCAACATTAACCACGAAGTGGGTGCGACGGATGTTCGTGCTCTACAGGCGAAAGTGCTAGAAGAGAAAGCAGCACTAGGCCTTGGCTTTGATGGTGACGGTGACCGTATCATCATGGTTGATGAACTAGGTAACAAGGTTGATGGTGACCAAATTGCTTACATCATTGCTCGCGATGCATTGCGTCGTGGTGAGCTGAAAGGTGGTGTTGTTGGTACGCTGATGACCAACCTAGGTATGGAAAACGGCCTTAAGCAGCTAGGTATTCCATTTGTACGCGCTGCAGTTGGTGACCGTTACGTAATGGAACAACTGCTAGCAAAAGGTTGGAAGATCGGTGCTGAAAACTCAGGTCACGTTATTCTGCTAGATAAAGTGACTACTGGTGATGCTATCGTTGCAGCATTGCAAGTTCTTGCTTCAGTTGTTGGCAGTGAGATGACATTGAATGAGCTTTCTCAGGGCATGACGCTATACCCGCAAGTCCTAGAAAACGTTCGTTTCAGTGGTGATTCAAACCCACTGGAAGCAGATGCAGTCAAAGCGGCTGTTGTAGAAGTAGAAGCTGAGCTCGGCGAGAAGGGGCGTGTGCTACTTCGTAAGTCTGGTACAGAGCCACTATTGCGCGTAATGGTTGAAGGTGAAGATGCTGATTTAGTTCAAGCTTCAGCACTTAAGATCGCAGATGCAGTAAAAGCGAATTGCTAATTTAGCGCCTTACTCAGCGAGTGCTATCAAGTATATCTACGAGTAACAAGGGTTAAATAGTATAAAGGTCAAAAGGGACATAAATGGGTTTTGTGTCGCTTTTGGCCTTTTTTTAACCGTTCACTTGGTGAAGGCTTATTTTTTAGCAAATTCTCCTTGTCAGCCATCGCCGCATTCGCTAGTATTGCTCGGCCTTCAGTTAGGAGGTCGCTAGCCTTGTTCTTGAAAATAACTTTTTTGAACGGCGCTGGCTCAACAATTAGGAACATAGGTGGAAAAATGTTTACAGTTCTACTTGTGATTTACCTGTTGGCAGCGCTTGGTGTAATTGGCCTAGTGTTGATTCAACAAGGTAAAGGCGCAGATATGGGAGCCTCTTTCGGTGCTGGCGCTTCAAACACTGTGTTTGGTGCTAGTGGCTCAGGAAATTTCCTAACCCGAATGACTGCAATTTTTGCAACTACATTTTTTGTCCTTAGCTTAGTGCTTGGTAATATGTCTACACATAAAACTGAGTCACAGTGGATGGACCCGACTCAAGGTCAGGTTATCCAGCAAGCTGAAGACGCAGTGAGTGAAGTCCCGGCGCAAGGCGACGAGATTCCACAATAATCTGTAAAGATTTGATGCCGAGATGGTGAAATTGGTAGACACGCTAGCATGAGGTGCTAGTGCCTTAGGGTGTGAGGGTTCGAGTCCCTCTCTCGGCACCATGTTTACAAACTTGTAAAACATCTTGTTGGGCGTATAATGCTCGCAAGTCGGACGCGGGATGGAGCAGCTTGGTAGCTCGTCGGGCTCATAACCCGAAGGTCGTCGGTTCAAATCCGGCTCCCGCAACCAATTTTAAGTGCTATATTTAGTCTTAATTGGTAGCAAGTTTGCACAGTGTGAACCTCACTGTGAGTTAAGTGTGATATCGAATGTGATGGCACTTAGCATATAAGGGTCCAGCAACAAAAACCCCGGCTTATACGGGGTTTTTTGTTATCTAAGCATTTGTAAATGCGTTTAGATAATGTTTGCTTGGAATTTAAATTGGGCTTTGAGCCCTTTTTTTGTTTCTGGAGTGGTTAAATGACTGGTTTAGAAAGACAACTTACTGAAATGCTTGACGCTCCAGTAGCAGCATCAGGTTATGAGTTAGTTGGATTAGAATTTATTCGTGCTGGTGAGCACTCAACGCTACGTATTTACATCGATTCTCCAAACGGTATCAATGTAGACGACTGCGCCGAAGTTAGTCACCAAGTAAGTGCCGTAATGGATGTTGAAGATCCAATTTCAGTGGCTTATAACCTTGAAGTGTCTTCACCAGGTTTAGAGAGACCACTGTTCAAAGCAGAGCATTACCAACAATTTATTGGTCACGAGGTAAGCATCGTTTTGAAAATGGCTGTCGGCAACCGTCGTAAATGGAAAGGTGATATCCAATCTATTGAAGGCGAGACAGTAAAAGTATTAGTTGAAGGACAAGAAGAAGAATTCGTCCTAAGCAATATTGCGAAAGCGAACCTGATCCCTAAATTTTAGTTCTCCTAGAGAGAAGAGCTTAAGAGGCTAGATTAATGAACAAAGAAATTTTGGCGGTAGTAGAAGCTGTTTCTAATGAGAAAGCAGTTCCTCGTGAGCGTATTTTTGAAGCGCTTGAAATCGCGCTTGCAACGGCAACAAAAAAGAAAAGCGAACTAGAAATTGAAGTTCGTGTTGAAATCGACCGTAAAACAGGTGATTTCGAAACGTTCCGTCGCTGGGAAGCAGTTGAAGTTGTTGAAAACCCAACAAAAGAGATTTCTCTTGAAGCGGCTAAGATTGACGATCCAGAGATCGAACTTGGCGGTTTCATTGAAGATGACATCGAGTCAGTAACGTTTGACCGTATTACGACTCAAACTGCGAAGCAAGTTATCGTACAAAAAGTACGTGAAGCTGAGCGTGCTCAAATCGTAGAGCAGTTCATCGACAACGAAGGTGAGCTAGTAACTGGTGTGGTTAAGAAAGTTAACCGTGACACTATCATCCTAGACCTAGGTAATAACGCTGAAGCGGTAATCCTACGTGATGACCAACTTCCTCGTGAAAACTTCCGTCCAGGCGACCGTGTACGTGGTCTTCTATACGCAGTTAAACCTGAAGCTCGTGGCTTCCAGCTATTCATTACTCGCTCTAAGCCAGAAATGCTAGCTGAGCTATTCCGTGTTGAAGTACCTGAGATTGGTGAAGAGCTAATCGAACTTAAAGGTGCTGCACGTGACGCAGGTTCTCGTGCTAAAATCGCTGTTAAAACAAACGACAAGCGCATTGACCCAGTGGGCGCGTGTGTTGGTATGCGTGGTGCACGTGTACAAGCGGTTTCTGGCGAACTTGGTGGTGAGCGTATCGATATCGTTCTTTGGGATGATAACCCAGCTCAGTTCGTAATCAATGCAATGGCTCCAGCTGACGTTGCTTCTATCATCGTTGATGAAGATGCACACTCAATGGACATCGCTGTTGAAGCAGACAACCTAGCACAAGCTATCGGCCGTAGCGGTCAGAACGTACGTCTAGCATCTCAACTAACTGGTTGGGAACTGAACGTAATGACGGTTGAAGACCTTCAGAAGAAACACCAAGAAGAAGCAGTAGCTTCAATTGAAAACTTCATGAAGCACCTAGACATCGAAGAAGACTTCGCTCAACTACTTGTTGAAGAAGGTTTTTCTACACTAGAAGAAGTCGCTTACGTACCAGTAAACGAACTTCTTGAAGTTGATGGCCTAGACGAAGGCATCGTAGAAGAGCTACGTAACCGTGCAAAAGATGCACTAACGACTCTAGCACTTGCGAAAGAAGAGACGTTTGACGGTGTTGAACCAGCTGAAGACTTGCTAGCACTTGAAGGCCTAGAGCGTGAAATGGCTTACAAACTTGCAGCAAAAGGCGTGGCAACATTGGAAGACCTAGCTGACCAAGGCGTTGATGAACTAGAAGGCATTGAAGACCTAACTGCAGAACGTGCTGGTGAGCTAATCATGGCTGCACGTAACATCTGTTGGTTCGGCGACGAAGAATAATTCAGCAAGGAGAGAAAGCGGTATGACACAATTAACAGTTAAAGCACTGAGTGAAGAGATTGGTACGCCAGTTGACCGCTTAATTGAACAACTTGCTGATGCAGGCATGAAGAAATCAGGGTCGGATCAAGTAACTGATTCAGAGAAGCAAACATTGCTAACGCACCTTAAAAAGGAGCATGGCGATACTTCTGGTGAAGCAGAGCCGACTCGTTTAACTCTTCAACGCAAGACCCGCAGCACGCTAAGTGTTGCCGCTGGAGGCGGTAAGAGTAAGGATGTTCAAGTAGAGGTACGTAAAAAGCGTACTTACGTGAAGCGCAGCGCTATTGAAGATGAAGCGAAACGTGAAGCTGAGGAAGCAGCGAAGCGTGAAGCGGAAGAGAAAGCACGTAAAGAAGCTGAAGAGCTTGCGAAACGTGAAGCTGCAGAGAAAGCACAGCGCGAAGCTGATGAGAAAGCAAAACGTGAAGCGGATGCAAAACGTGAAGCTGAAGAAAAAGCTCAACGCGCCCAAGCTGAAAAGGCTAAAAAAGACATGAATCCAAAAAATGCAGACGCTAACGCACAAGCGAAAAAAGAAGCGGATGAACTAAAAGCTCGTCAAGAGCAAGAAGCACAGCGTAAAGCTGAAGCTGAAGCGGCGAAGCTAGTTGAAGAAGCTCGTAAACTAGCTGAAGAGAACGAAGCGCGCTGGTCTGAAGAAGAGCAGAAGAAGAAAGAACAAGAGAAGTCTGCGGACTACCACGTGACAACTTCTACTTACGCTCGTGAAGCTGAAGATGCAGCTGACCAGAAAGAAGAAAAAGCGCCTCGTCGTCGTAAGAAGAAAGCAGCTCCAGCTAACCAACCTGGCAATAACCGTGGTGGTCGTAACCAACGTGGTCGTGGTGCTAAAGGTAAGCTTGCTAAACCAACTTCAATGCAGCAAGGCTTCGATAAGTCAGCAACTGTTGCTAAATCTGATGTTGCTATCGGCGAAACTATCGTTGTATCTGAACTGGCTAGCAAAATGTCAGTTAAAGCAACTGAAGTTATCAAAGTAATGATGAAGATGGGCGCTATGGCGACTATCAACCAAGTGATCGACCAGGAAACAGCACAACTTGTAGCTGAAGAAATGGGTCACAAGGTAATCCTACGTAAAGAAAACGAGCTTGAAGAAGCAGTACTAGCCGATCGTGATAACGATGCTATCGCTGAAGGCCGTGCTCCAGTTGTTACTATCATGGGTCACGTTGACCACGGTAAAACCTCGACACTTGACTACATTCGTAAAGCACACGTTGCTTCTGGCGAAGCTGGCGGTATCACGCAGCACATCGGTGCTTACCACGTAGATACTGACAACGGCATGATTACTTTCCTTGATACTCCTGGACACGCGGCGTTTACTGCAATGCGTGCTCGTGGTGCTCAAGCGACAGATATCGTTGTACTAGTTGTTGCAGCAGACGACGGCGTAATGCCACAAACAATCGAAGCGATTCAGCACGCGAAAGCGGCAGGCGTTCCTCTGATTGTTGCTGTGAACAAGATCGATAAAGAGGGTGCAAATCCAGACAACGTTAAGAATGAGCTAGCTCAATACGACGTAATCCCTGAGGAATGGGGCGGTGAGAACATGTTCGTTCACATCTCTGCTAAACAGGGTACAAACATCGATGGTCTTCTAGAAGCAATCCTTCTTCAGTCTGAAGTTCTTGAACTGACTGCAGTTAAAGAAGGCATGGCATCTGGTGTTGTTGTTGAATCTCGTCTTGATAAAGGCCGCGGTCCAGTTGCAACAATCCTAGTTCAGTCTGGTACTCTAAACAAAGGCGACATCGTTCTTTGTGGTCAAGAGTACGGCCGTGTTCGTGCAATGCGCGATGAAAACGGTAAAGAAGTAGCGACAGCTGGCCCTTCTATCCCAGTAGAGATCCTAGGTCTTTCTGGTGTACCAGCTTCAGGTGATGAAGCAACAGTAGTACGTGATGAGCGTAAAGCTCGTGAAGTTGCGAACTACCGTCAAGGTAAATTCCGTGAAGTTAAACTAGCTCGTCAACAGAAAGCGAAACTAGAGAACATGTTCTCTAACATGGCTGCTGGTGAAGTTGCTGAACTAAACGTAGTACTAAAAGCTGACGTTCAAGGTTCTGTAGAAGCAATCGCTGACTCTCTACTGAAACTATCAACTGAAGAAGTTAAAGTGAACATCGTAGGTTCTGGTGTTGGTGGTATTACTGAAACTGATGCAACACTTGCAGCAGCTTCTAACGCTATCATCCTTGGTTTCAACGTTCGTGCTGACGCAACTGCGCGTAACACGGTTCAGAACGAAAACCTAGATCTACGTTACTACTCAATCATTTACCAACTGATCGACGAAGTGAAACAGGCAATGGGCGGTATGCTTGCTCCTGAATTCAAACAAGAGATCATTGGTCTTGCTGAAGTACGTGACGTATTTAAGTCACCTAAACTTGGCGCGATCGCTGGTTCTATGGTTACTGAAGGCGTAATTAAGCGTAACAACCCAATCCGTGTACTACGCGACAACGTTGTTATCTACGAAGGTGAACTAGAGTCACTTCGTCGCTTCAAAGACGACGTTCAAGAAGTTAAGAATGGTTACGAGTGTGGTATCGGCGTTAAGAACTACAACGACGTACGCGTTGGTGACCAGATCGAAGTATTCGAAATCGTTGAGGTTAAACGTACTCTAGACTAATCGTCTGTACGACTCGACATATTGACTAAGGTTACTAACATTACTAGTAAAGGTAAGAAGTAATCGGTTGTTGAATACACCATGGGGGGCTGGTAATTACCAAGCCCCCCATCTTTCTAAGTGAGAAAAGAAAATGTCAAAAGAATTTAGCCGCACACAACGTGTGTCTCAGCAGCTTCAAAAAGAGCTTGCTCTTATCCTACAACGTGAAGTTCGTGACTCACGTATCGGTATGGTAACGATCTCAGACGTAGAAGTGTCTCGTGACCTTGCGTACGCAAAAGTTTTCGTTACTTTCCTATGTATTGGTGAGCAAACACCTGAATCATGTCTTGCTGCTCTTAAAGAGCACGAAGTGCCAATCCGTATGGCGCTAGGCAAGCGTATTCGTCACCGTCTAACACCTGAAGTACGTTTTACTTACGACAACACACTAGTAGAAGGCATGCGTATGTCTAACCTAGTTAGTGAAGTTCTGAATGACGACAAGCGTAAGCAAGAAGCAGCAGGCCGTACTGACGAAACTCAGTCTAAGGGCGAAGAGTAATGGCTCGCCGTCGTAAAGGTCGCCCTATTAATGGGGTAATTCTGTTAGATAAGCCAACTGGCATTTCATCTAATGATGCACTGCAAAAAGTAAAGCGTATTTACTTTGCAGAGAAGGCGGGGCACACAGGTGCACTGGATCCTCTTGCGACTGGCATGCTGCCAATCTGTCTTGGTGAAGCAACGAAGTTCTCTCAGTTTCTTCTAGATTCTGATAAGCGCTACGTTGTGATTGCTAAGCTTGGTGAGCGTACCAATACTTCAGACTCTGATGGCGAAGTGGTTGAAACTCGTGAAGTGAATGTAACTCAAGAGCAACTTGAGCGTTGCATTGAAAGCTTCAAAGGTGAAACTGATCAAGTTCCGTCAATGTTCTCTGCATTGAAGTACCAAGGCAAGCCACTGTACGAGTACGCTCGTGCTGGTATCGAAGTGCCACGTGAATCACGTAAGATCACTGTCTACTCGATTGATCTGCTTCGCTTTGAAGGTGATGAAGTTGAGATGGAAGTGCACTGTTCGAAAGGCACTTACATCCGTACGATCACGGATGACCTTGGCGAAATGCTAGGTTGTGGTGCTCACGTCACCATGCTTCGTCGTACTGGTGTTGCGAAATACCCTTACGAGCGCATGGTAACATTAGAGCAGCTCAACGAGATCTTAGAGCAAGCACAGGAGCAAGATATTGCGCCTAAAGAGCTGCTTGATCCACTATTGATGCCAATGGATACTGCCGTTGAAGATCTACCAGAAGTTAACTTGAATGCGGAGCTGACTGACCTAGTTCAGCACGGTATGCCTGTTCAAGTTGCTGGTGCTCCAACAGAAGGTACGGTTCGCATGACAAGCGGTGAAGAGAAGCTGTTTGTTGGTGTTGCTCAGATTGCTGACGATGGTCGAGTTGCACCGAAACGTTTGGTTGTTTTCAGAGATGAAGAGCCACAAGCGTAACGCTGAACATACCTTTTAGCCTTGAAAAGCGAATCAATAAAATAGAAAGCGAACGTTTAAATTAAGCGCTTCGCTTTTTTCGTTTCTAAGGCCATCGATTGTTATTGCACCAACTGACAAACTTCCCTATAATCCTCGGCTCGCGTAGCGGCTGAATCAGAGATTGGCTGCTACAAATATTAAACTACTCTTATCAGGAGAGAATTATGTCTCTGAATGCAGAAACTAAAGCAGCAATCGTTGCAGAATACGCGCGCTCTGAAGGCGACACAGGTTCACCAGAAGTACAAGTAGCACTACTTACTGCTTCTATCAACCACCTACAAGGTCACTTCAAAGCTCACAAAGGCGATCACCACAGCCGTCGTGGTCTTCTACGTATGGTTTCTAGCCGTCGTAAGCTTCTTGACTACCTGAAAGGTAAAGACCTTTCTCGTTACCAAGACCTAATCAAGCGCCTAGGCCTACGTCGCTAATAGCGATGTCTGCAAAGACTGTTTGAAGAAAAAGGAGCATTTATTGCTCCTTTTTTTGTACCTGAAAGACAGAGTTTGAACTATTTCACGGAGCTTTTTCAGTACGAAAATATCCCTGTATATAAAAATAGTTTATACTATGCCTCGCCTGTACAGCTAACTGTATAGGTATTATACGACCCAGAAGTTACAGTCACAGATGTCGGCCAATAGGTCGCGACTATTCAAAGTGGATGTACGCTGTATTTTTTTCGATACAGCGAATCAAATCCGTCTGCTTCGACTAGTCGCGATTGGTGATTTTTGGGTTTCAACTTACTGACTCTAAAGAACAATCTTTAGATAAAGGAAATACAATGTTTGAGAAACCAGTTGTAAAAACGTTTCAGTACGGTAACCACACAGTTACTCTAGAAACTGGCGTTATTGCTCGTCAAGCTACTGCAGCAGTTATGGTAACAATGGACGATACTTCAGTATTCGTATCTGTTGTTGGTAAAAAAGAAGCGGTACAAGGTCAAGACTTTTTCCCTCTAACGGTTAACTACCAAGAGCGTACATACGCTGCTGGTAAAATCCCAGGTGGCTTCTTCAAGCGTGAAGGTCGTCCATCAGAAGGCGAAACACTAACGGCTCGTCTAATCGACCGTCCAATTCGTCCTCTTTTCCCAGATGCATTCAAGAACGAAGTTCAAGTTATCGCTACAGTAATGTCTGTAAACCCAGACGTTCAGCCTGACATGGTAACAATGATCGGTACTTCTGCAGCACTTGCTATCTCTGGTATCCCGTTCAACGGTCCTATCGGTGCAGCACGTGTTGGTCACATCGACGGTCAACTAGTACTTAACCCAAGCAACACTGAGCTAGAAACGTCTAAGCTTGACCTTGTTGTTTCTGGTACTGCTGGTGCGGTTCTAATGGTTGAGTCTGAAGCAGACAACCTAACAGAAGAAGAGATGCTATCAGCGGTAGTATTTGGTCACGATCAACAACAAGTTGTTATCAACGCGATCAACGAATTCGCAGCTGAAGTTGCTACTCCTGCATGGGATTGGGTAGCTCCAGAAGAGAACACTGCTCTTAACACTCGCATCGCTGAGCTTGCAGAAGCTAAGCTAGTTGAAGCGTACCAAATCACAGAGAAAATGACTCGTTACGACCGTATCCACGAGATCGCGGCTGAAGTTAACGAAGTACTAGTATCTGAAGACGAAGAAGTGAACCTAAAAGAAGTTCACTCTATCTTCCACGATCTAGAGAAAACAGTTGTACGTCGCAGCATCATCGCTGGTAACCCACGTATCGATGGCCGTGA
The DNA here is from genome assembly GCF_002954585.1 of Vibrio chagasii. Classification (GTDB taxonomy): domain Bacteria; phylum Pseudomonadota; class Gammaproteobacteria; order Enterobacterales; family Vibrionaceae; genus Vibrio; species Vibrio chagasii_A. The sequence continues at coordinate 2,326,333 of NZ_MSCI01000002.1, read as the reverse complement.
AAAAGACATGGTTCGTGCACTAGATGTTCGTACTGGCGTTCTTCCACGTACTCACGGTTCTTCTCTATTCACTCGTGGTGAAACTCAAGCTATCGTTACTGCTACGCTTGGTACACAACGTGACGCTCAAATCATCGATGAGCTAACAGGCGAGCGTAAAGACAACTTCCTACTACACTACAACTTCCCTCCATACTGTGTTGGCGAAACTGGTTTTGTAGGTTCTCCTAAGCGTCGTGAAATCGGCCACGGTAAACTAGCTAAGCGTGGTATCGCTGCAGTAATGCCTTCTGTTGATGAATTCCCATACACAGTTCGTGTTGTATCGGAAATCACTGAATCTAACGGTTCTTCTTCAATGGCTTCTGTATGTGGTACATCTCTGGCACTTATGGATGCTGGTGTTCCAATCAAGTCTTCTGTTGCGGGTATCGCAATGGGTCTTGTTAAAGAAGGCGACGACTTCGTAGTTCTTTCTGACATCCTTGGTGACGAAGACCACCTAGGTGACATGGACTTTAAAGTAGCAGGTACTAACGACGGTATCACTGCACTTCAAATGGACATCAAGATCGAAGGTATCACTAAAGAGATCATGCAAATTGCTCTTAACCAAGCGCAAGGTGCACGTAAGCACATCCTTTCTGTAATGGATGAAGCTATCTCTGGTGCTCGTGAAGAGATCTCTGAATTCGCTCCACGTATCCACACAATGAAAATCAGCTCTGATAAGATCAAAGATGTTATCGGTAAAGGCGGCGCAGTTATCCGTGCTCTTTGTGAAGAAACTGGTACTACAATCGAAATCGAAGATGACGGCACAATCAAGATTGCTGCTACTGAAGGCGCAGCTGCTAAAGAAGCTATCCGTCGTATCGAAGAGATCACAGCTGAAGTTGAAGTTGGCCGCATTTACCAAGGTAAAGTTGCTCGCCTAGCTGATTTCGGTGCATTCGTAACTATCCTTCCAGGTAAAGATGGTCTAGTACACATCTCTCAAATCGCTGACAAGCGCGTTGAGAAAGTGTCTGACTACCTAACTGAAGGCCAAGAAGTGCCTGTTAAGGTGCTTGAGATTGACCGTCAAGGCCGTGTACGTCTAAGCATGAAAGAAGCAGTTGAAACGCCAGCTGAAGGCGAAGCACCTGCTGCTGAGTAATTCTCAGTGTGTCGATAGTAATATCGCTTTTTAGTGATTTTTAACCTATCGTCAACAAAGCATGTTATAAAGGGGAGCATATCGCTCCCCTTTTTAATTGCGGTCATAACAGGAGTAATTATTTGTGAAATGGTTTCAAACCGCGAGTATGTGTTTACTGCTTGTACTAACTGGTTGTGCAACAACATCAGATAACGCCTCAAGTTGGGTTTACCCGCCAATGGCTGTGCCACTGCAACCGAGCGTCCAGCAAGAAGTTCAGATTGCACGTTTGAGTCAGCTACTGCAGCGCCCAGATCTGAATGATGAAGTTAGAGCTAAGATGCTGTTTGAACGTGGTAACTACTACGACAGTGTCGGCCTGAGGGATTTAGCGCGTTTAGACTTTAATCAATCTCTTTCATTGAACCCAGCTCAGCCTGATATCTTCAACCTTTTGGGGGTCTACTTCACGCAAGTAGGGGAGTTTGATGCGGCTTATGAATCTTTCGATTCTACGCTGGAGCTTGATCCTGCGAATTCATATGCAGAGAGAAACCGCGCTATCGCACTCTACTATGGTGAGCGTTACGACTTAGCCAATGAAGAAATGATGAAGCACTACGCTGATGATCCGAGCGATCCATTCCGCGCGCTTTGGTTATACATCATTCAGCATGAGCTAACGCCTGAACAAGCTAAGCTTGACCTGCAAAAACGTTATGAGAATCATGACGAGCAGTGGGGCTGGGTATTAGTCGCTATCATGCTCGATGACATCACTGAAGAGCAGGCATTCAAAGCGATCTTAACGGGTACTCGTGACAATACGTTGCTGGCACAGCGCTTAACTGAGACATACTTTTATCTGGCTAAGCGTTACCACATGAACGGTGACTACGCGAATGCGATCTCTTTGTATAAGTTGTCGGTCTCTTTTAACGTATTTGAATACGTAGAGCATCGTTACTCTTTCTTAGAATTGAGCCGTATTTTCACTACGCTAAAAGCAGAGCATCTCGCTCAAGCTAAGCTGGCTGAAGCAGAGCAAGAAGCTGATGCTCGCTAAATAGATCATTTTTACTATCAAAGCCGCTGCCAGTCAGCGGCTTTTTTGTGCCTACTTTTTATGATCTTTATCTCGTTTTGGATTGCTTTTTATTTAAACAGGATTAGAATAGTTAGTCTTGCTAACTAAATGCCATTCTTTGATTGGGTGAGTATGCTAAACCAGAATTTAGAGAAGATAGAACGCTTCGCCTCGAAAGTATGGCGGACACAGGTAAATGAAGACCCTATCTGCCAGTTGAGCTTCAACGAATATGACTACTTGAAGGTGATTCAGGCGTCTCCTGAGCCGATTCGATTGACCGACCTTGCTATTGAAATGCAGGTGACTAAGCCTTCAGCGACTACTATGGTACAAAGGCTTGAGAGAAAAGGCCTTGTGGAGCGTAAAGCGTCACAGGAAGACGCGAGATCTAAACTCGTGGTACTGACCCACAAAGCAGAACTAGGTTTAGAAGAAGAGAGCAAGATCTATCAAGTGATGGCACGAATACTGGAAAGCCGGTTGTCTGAGCAAGAATCTAAGCAACTGAACCAGTTATTAGACAAAGCGTTGAAGTAATTAATTTAGATATTTAGTTAGTCTTATTAACTAATTTGTCGATTCATATCCCACTGATATGTGACTCACAATGAAAGTAGAGTAAGAGATGAGTAACTCAATTAGTCGTCAATTTTGGCGATACACAATCCCAACGGTAGCGGCGATGCTGGTTAATGGCCTCTACCAAGTGGTGGATGGCATCTTTATCGGTCGTTATGTCGGCGCTGATGGGCTAGCGGGTATCAACGTCGCGTGGCCGGTGATCGGTTCGATTCTTGGCCTCGGTATGCTGGTGGGTGTCGGTACTGGCGCGCTGGTATCGATTCGCCAAGGTGAAAAAGACACTCAAGGTGCTAAGCAGATCTTAGCTACGGGGTTGACTTTGTTGTTAGCCATAACACCAATTGTCTCTGTCCTGTTGTACCTGTTTGCCGATAACTTTTTGCTTTGGCAGGGCGCAGAAGGGCGAGTGTATGAGCTTGGTTTGCAGTACTTACACATCTTGATTGGCGCCAGCGTGTTTACCTTGGGTTCTATCGCGATGCCGTTTTTACTGCGTAACGACGACAGCCCGAATCTAGCGACTATCCTGATGATTATTGGTGCGGTCATTAATATCGTTCTGGATTACTTGCTTATCGCTCTATTTGGATGGGAGTTGATGGGCGCGGCATTGGCTACAGCGATTGCTCAGTTTGTGGTGACGGCTTTAGGTCTCGCTTACTTCTTCTCACGCCGTGCAAACCTGCGTTTACGTTGGAGTGAGTTGAGATTGAAGCTTGCGGTAATCCCACAGATTTTCGCGATTGGTACATCAAGCTTCTTTATGTACGCTTATGGCTCAATGATGGTGGCATTGCACAACGCTTTGTTCTCTCAATATGGCGACCAGTTGATGATTGGTGCTTACGCTATTTTGGGCTACATCGTGACGGTTTATTACCTAACTGCGGAAGGTATCGCTAATGGTATGCAACCATTGGTGAGCTACAACCATGGTGCACGTAACCAAGCGAATATTCGCAAGTTGCTTAAGATTGCGATGTCGAGCTCTGTCTTGATTGGTGTCGCGTTTGTATTGTTATTGAACATATTCCCACGAGAGTTTGTTTCAGTGTTTAACTCGGACGAACCTCAGCTAGTTGAGTACACCGTATTGGGTATTCGACTGCATATGTTTGCATTGGCGCTTGATGGCTTCCTAGTTGTTGCGGGTGCTTACTACCAGGCGGTGAACAAGGGCAGCAAAGCGATGTTTGTGACGATAGGTAACATGCTGATTCAACTGCCTTTCCTGTACATTATGCCTAAGCTATATGGCGTGCCGGGGATCTGGATTGCGTATCCATTGTCTAATATCGCGCTGAGCGTAGTGGTTATGGTGATGCTCTACAAAGACGTAAAGAAGCTCGACGCCTCGCCGATGGAAACCGCAACGGCATAGGTCGATTTTTTGAGACGAACGAAAAAGGTCTAGCATGTGCTAGACCTTTTTTATTTGTTATTCAGCTCAATCGTTGAGGCTAGATGTTTTTAACGTCTAAACCTGCAAGCTGATGCCAGTAGCCATTACACTGGCGGCTCTCAATCTTCATTGGATTTTGACCCTGTTCGTTAGCTCTGAAGTTATTGATTTCAGAGAAGGTATCAACACCAAGTGGGCTTAAACGAACCACATCCACTAAGTCATGCATGTTTGGCAAGTCATTCACCAAGTTGTAGCAGTAGCCTGATTGAGTCTGGATGCCGTTAAGGTTGAAGACAGACTGACCCTCTTGGCTCTCAACTTGAAGGCCTGTTGGGTATTTGATACAGCAGGTTTCACAATCGTCTTTGGCTTTGTTCTCTGCACGAGCCGTAAAGCAGCGAGCTGAATACGCCAGCGGTAAGTAGCCGTGGCTGAACACTTCAACTTCAAACTTGTTGCGGATGTTGAGTTCTTCACACTGTGTCATCACATTGCTCAGCCATTCGCGAGAAAGCTCGACCGGCATACACCAACGCGTCATACCTTGCTTTAAGAATAAGTTCAGCGTGCGTGCGTTGTAGGTGTTTACTGCTGGGCCAACTACGAATGGTACTTTGCTTTCGCTTGCCAGTTGAATGGCAGACACATCGTTCGCTTCAATGGCAAAGTCACCGTTATCAATGTACTTCTTCATGATGTTGACTTCGCTAGGCGCTTCGAGCAATGCCATAGTCGACAGAACCACCTGCTTACCTGATGCAGACAGCTCTTTAGCAATATCCATCCAGTGTTTTGCTTTCATCTCGCGACGCTTTGAACATACGGCTTCACCTAGGTAGATGATGTCTGCTGAGCTTGATTTTGCTTGCTCATAGAAGCTTTCAACGTCTTGTTTTGGCCAAAAATAAAGTAGAGGGCCTAATGCGTATTTCATTGAGTTCTCCAGTTGGCTCTATTGCCATTTACGGTGATAAGCGCCAAGCGTGGTTTGTGTACCTTCAGATACATTCGCTAGTGTCGCATTCCAAGCTTGTTCTACTTGGTACTGTTCAGGGTTTGCTAAGTAGCGGTCGATGGCAGCACGCCAAGTACGAGTCACTTGTTCTACATAAGCGGGGCTGCGTTGACGACCTTCAATCTTCACTGAAGCGACCTTAGCTGCGAACAATTCAGGCAGCATGGATAGCGTGTTAAGGCTCGTTGGCTCTTCGAGTGCATGATAACGCTTACGTTCACCATCGATATCGGCTTCAAAACGGCCTTTACATAACGTTGGGTATCCTGCGTTTTCACCTGCCACGTACTTATCGATAAGGATCTCATTCAAACGAGATTCTAGGCCGGTTTCAGTCTCTTGCCAGCGAACGTATTTCGCTGGAGAACAAGCACCAACCGTATTCGGTGACTCACCCGTCATGTATGAAGATAGGTAGCAACGGCCTTCAGCCATGATACACAAACTACCGAAAGCGAATACTTCGAGGTCAACGTCAGAAGTGATGTTGCGAGAAAGCTGTTTGACCTGATGAATCGACAATACGCGCGGTAGTACGACACGTTTTACGTTGAAGTTCTTATGGTAGAAGTCGATCGCAGCGGCATTGGTTGCAGAAGCTTGAACTGATAGGTGTAGTTCTAGATCTGGATATTTGTTTGCAGCGTACTCAAGTACAGCAATGTCAGCGATGATCAGTGCATCAACACCCAGAGCTGCTGCGTTGTCCACGGCGTTAGTCCAACGTTCGAAGCCATTTGGGTGAGCAAACGTATTTAAAGCAACATGAATTTTCTTGTTGTGGTCATGTACATACTGCACAGCACGATCGAGCTTTTTACCCGCAAAGTTAAGGCCTGCAAAGTGTCGGGCATTGGTATCGTCTTTGAATCCGATATAAACAGCATCCGCACCGCAATCAATGGCGGTTTTCAAAGCAGGTAAGTTACCCGCTGGGCATAAGAGTTCCATTTGCTCACTACCAGTAGAATTAAGTTGAAGCGGGCATTTTATGAAGAATTATGAATGACAGAATTGATGTAAGGCAGGTTTAGATGGATAAATCTGCTTTTACTCCGTTTGAGGTACTGACGAGTGGTGATTTGTGTGTCGTTTTTCTGAAAAGAGGAGAGGGCTTGAATCGTGTAATTAGTTCTTATGACGACGGTTTTGTGCGAACAACTCTTCGACATCTTGTTTTGGTTGTGGACGATAGAAGTGGAAGCCTTGAATCGAGCTGCAGTTGAGGTTCGACAATAGCGTCGCTTGCTCACTGGTCTCGACACCTTCTGCAACCACGGTTAAATCGAGGGATTTGCCGAGGTTGATGATGTTTTCAATCACAGTGATCTGTTTTGGAAGGGTATCGATATCTGAGATGAAAGCACGGTCTATTTTCAGCTCATCAATTGGGAAGCGAGCTAGGTAAGACAGAGAAGAGTAACCAGTACCAAAATCATCGATGGAGAGAGCAAAGCCGAGCTTTTTAATCGCATTAAGCATTTGTACTGTGTGTTCACTGTCACTCATTACAGCGCTTTCAGTGAGCTCAAAAGTAATCGCACTTGGATCTAGCTCAGTCGAGCGGAGTAACTTCTCCATGTAATCAATCAGTTTAGGGTTGCCAAACTGTTCTGGAGAAAGGTTGATTGCCACACGACCTGGCAGGATACCTTGCATCTTCCAACGCTTCACTGTTGCAAATACTTCGCGCATGACCACACGGCCAAGTTGTTCAATAAGACCTGCACGCTCCGCGACAGGGATAAATGCAGCAGGGCTAATATAGCCTTCAACTGGGTGCTTCCAACGGACCAGAGCTTCTGCACCGTTGATGGTAAAATCACGAGCATTCACCTTTGGCTGATACCAAACCTCAAGTCCGTTTTGCTGAAGCGCTTTTTGCAGTTCGATCTCAAGCCACAGTCGCATACGCGCTTCTTTGTTCATCTGCTCGTTGAACTTAATTAAGCGGTTACGACCACGATCTTTGGCTTCATACATCGCAGTATCGGCGTTTTGCAGCAAGATACGCGCATCGATGCCGTCTTGAGGAAAGCGCACGCTACCAATTGAACAAGCTAGGCGCTTACTGAAGTGGTGAAGGTCAAAGGGCTGATTGATCAGCGAAATGATCTTTTCTGCCTGTGTTTCTGCGGTTCTTGGATGCTCAGGTTCTGGCAGAATGATACCAAATTCGTCGCCTCCAAGATGCCCAATCACAGCTTGGCGTGGCAGTAGGCGCTTAAGGCGCGAAGCCACTTCCTTAATCACTTTGTCGCCAATATGATGCCCTAGTGAGTCATTGATATTCTTAAAGTTATCAATATCTAAGTACATCATGACAACCGGAGTGTCATTGTGAATGAATTGTTCCAGACGCTTAGTAAAACCCACTCGATTGTAGAGCTTGGTGAGTGAATCTATGTAGGCATCTTCACTGTTGGCTGGAGTATATTGTTTAGTGGTCTCTTGAGCGTCCTGAATGAGCACAAGCTGAGTGCTACTTCCAAGAATCGCAGTCGAGTCTATGTTGAGTTGAACCTTACGTTCAAAGCCACATCGAGCACCAGTTAAGCAAACCAAACCAGACTCAGAAATAATAGAGCTGAGGCTATTATTAAAGACCGTTTTGGTTTGTTCATCGATAAACAAGCGTCCTAACTCTTCACCGATGAGTTCAGTCGGAGAGTTAAAACCGAGCAAGCGTGCTGCCGATGGGTTAGACGACAAGATATAGTCGTTTTCAACCAGCAGTAGCCCGTCAGGCAGTAGCTGAGATAGCTTATGGAACTTAGCTTCAGATTCTTCTAAAGAACGGACGAGCACTTGATTTTCTGATGTATCGAAAGCGTGGAAGACGATGTAATCGGTATTCTTACCATTGGTAAGCGGGGACAAGCTGAAGTGGAGGCTAGTGTCGAGGTCAGTTTCGTTAAGGGTGACTTCGGCTTCAATGGTTTCGCCGTTGAATGCTCGTTCGTAGTATGGTTTTAGGTGTTGGTAGAATTGTTCACCTAGGGTTTGGCGGTCGTTCATGCCTGCAAGCTCGGTTTGGCTTAAACCAGCAATATCGCAATAACGCTCATTCACCATAAAGTAGTTATGTTGAGCATCAAGCACTGCAAAAAAGAACGGGCTGTTTGCAGTTAGCTGAGTAAACCAATGTTGTAGTTGCTGGGGAGGCATCAAAGTACTACCAATTCTCCAAGAGCTTGATTATTCACAATCGATAAATATTTATTTCTTTTGTGTGGTTATCGATATTTACCTGTGAGTGCAGCGATCCGCTGTAATTCTCATTACCTGAGTTACTATAACTGTGATTTTCAGGATATTAAAGGTCGAGCATCAAACAGAAGTTAATTTGATACATAACAGTAACTGAGATCTCAACATCATCTATGATGCATTCCATATTATTGACAAAGTTACGGATAAGTCACGTGATAAACAAGATTCGCACTCAACTAGTTCAAAATGCCGCATCAATTTTGCGATCTCCAGTCCAGTTATTGCCTAAAACAGTACAAAAAAGAGCCTTGTTAGAGGGGCTTAAGAACGTATTCAAAGAAGCGCTAGAAGACGGCGACTTTGAGTTTTTAGAAGATAAATGGCTTAAAGTCTCAATAAAGGATATGGGGCTAAGTTGGTGTATTAGCTACCAAAATGAGCAACTAGTTGTAGCTGATAAAGAGGTTGTTGAAGATGTTAGCTTTAGCGGCAATCTCAATGATCTTGTGTTAATTGCTGGTCGTAAAGAAGACCCTGATACGCTTTTCTTCCAACGTAGACTGTCTATAGAGGGCGATACAGAGCTCGGTTTAGAGGTTAAAAACTTGATGGACAGCGTAGATTTAGACTTATTGCCAGCTCCCTTGAAAACTTTGTTAAATCAATTAGCTGATTTTGTGCAGAAGGGAGTACAATCCCCGGATACACAAAGTGAGGTAATGAATGCTTATTCGAACTGAAGCACCGGCAGATATACTTGTCATTGATCGTTTATTGAAATCTGTTTTTGAAACGGATGCAGAAGCTAACCTGGTTATGAGCCTACGTGAGAATAGTCATTTAACGCTATCGCTGGTGGCTTGCTCTGATGAGGGTGAAGTGGTTGGCCACGTAATGTTTAGCCCGATTACTCTGCATGGTGAAGATCATAATTGGCAAGGGCTTGCTCCGCTTGCAGTGAAAGAAGAGTTTCGCAATCAAGGCATTGCTAAAGCTCTGGTTGAAGATGCGTTCTCTACATTGGTTGATTTTGGTTACCCAGCGTGTGTCGTGCTTGGTGATCCTGCTTATTATGGTCGTTTTGGCTTTAAAGCCGCGAGCGAATTTGGTTTAAGCTGCGCTTGGGAGGTTCCTGAAGGTGCTTTCCAAGCCATTGAACTGGTTGAAGGGGCACTCGCTGGACATTCTGGTGAGGTGGCTTACAGCTCTGAATTCAATGAGTTATAAAGCAATGTCCAACGCAATAAGATGCAAACTGATTTAGTCTAAATAAAGGAGCTTGATGCTCCTTTATTTTTTGTTAGTATCAGCCCAATTCTAATGAGCTCTTTTTAGTTTGCTCTAATTAGTCGCTCACTATTAACCTAAGGTAATAACCGCTAGATATGTCACAAACACACGCACAGTACCTGCAAGAGATGGGCATCAGCCAATGGGAGCTTAGCCACCCAGAACGTTTGGCGGGTTATGAATCGAAACGAACTCCACTGTCGAGTGAGTGCAAACTATTGCTCGTTTCCCCTGAAAAACCTCAGGGCGATCTCGCCGTGATGTTTGAGCGTGTGCTGAAAAGTATCAAGCTTGATTTACCTCAGGCTCTGCATATTCAGCCTCAACATTTAACGTCAATCGAACTCGATGGTGTTGAATGGGTGTGGTTTGCTGGGTGTGAATCTGCTCAAGAGCTCAAAGCAAAAACACTGCAATCCCCATTGCTGTCTGACATCAATGGCAATAACCAACATCGCCGCGACTTATGGCAACAAATTTGTGCATATGACTAATCAATTTTTACCGACTTCATCCCATCATCTAGACGCTATTTGGCAGATAGAAAAGGCTGCTCACTCTCATCCATGGTCAGAGACTATGATCCGAGATCTCAATAGCCGAGGTGCTTGTCATCATGTTCTTGAAGTTGACGGGCAAGTGGTCGGATACTTTTTCGCGCAGAATATCGTTGGTGAAGTGACGCTACTTAACATCGCTGTGGATCCAAGCCAGCAAGGCAAAGGTTACGGTAAGGCGCTGGCTGAGCACTTCCTAGATATGTGTGAACAAGCTAACGCAGAAAGTGCGTGGTTAGAGGTTCGCGAAAGTAACGTGAACGCGTTTAAGCTTTATGAAAAGGTCGGCTTTAATGAGGTGGACCGCCGTCGTAACTATTACCCAACTAAGCAAGGACAAGAAGACGCCATCATTATGAGCTATCTTTTCATGTCTTTTAGCTAGTCATCTTGTCGCTTTTCGCTAAGCAAAAAGTAAGCGAAAAATAGGGTGTAAACTGACCCTTTAGAAAGTGACACGCTTTCTGTATAATCCGCACACAGAATTCAAGGGCAAGTATTATCTACTTGCCCTTTTTACGCTTTAGATCAGCAAAGGGCGACTATGTCTTTCCAACAAGAAGTGAGCAAACGTAGAACGTTTGCAATTATCTCTCACCCGGATGCGGGTAAAACCACGATTACTGAAAAAGTTCTTTTATTCGGAAACGCGATTCAGAAAGCGGGTACCGTAAAAGGCCGTGGCTCTAACCAGCACGCTAAATCTGACTGGATGGAGATGGAAAAAGAACGTGGTATCTCGGTAACTACGTCGGTAATGCAATTCCCATACAATGATTGCCTAGTAAACCTACTAGATACTCCTGGACACGAAGATTTCTCGGAAGATACGTACCGTACATTAACGGCGGTTGACTCTTGTTTGATGGTTATCGATGCTGCGAAAGGTGTCGAAGATCGTACTCGTAAACTGATGGAAGTAACGCGTCTACGTGATACACCAATCGTAACGTTTATGAACAAACTTGACCGTGACGTTCGTGACCCAATGGAAGTGCTTGATGAAGTAGAAAGCGAGCTAGGTATGGCTTGTGCTCCAATTTCATGGCCAATCGGTTGTGGTAAAGAGTTTAAAGGTGTTTACCACATTCACCGTGACGAAACGATCTTGTACGAATCTGGTCACGGCCACGAGATCCAAGAAGTTCGTATCATCAAAGGTTTAGATAACCCAGATCTAGATGAAGCGGTAGGTGCTGATCTAGCCGAAAGCGTACGTGAAGAGCTAGAGCTTGTTATTGGTGCTTGTCCTGAGTTTGATCACGACCTGTTCCTTGCTGGTGAGCTAACGCCTGTTTACTTCGGTACTGCACTTGGTAACTTTGGTGTTGACCACATGCTTGATGGTCTAACGAAGTGGGCTCCGGCACCGCAAACTCGCCAAGCCAACGAGCGTGATGTTGTTGCGACAGAAGAAAAGTTCTCTGGTTTCGTATTTAAGATCCAAGCAAACATGGACCCTAAACACCGTGACCGTATCGCTTTCATGCGTATCGTATCTGGTACTTACAGCCAAGGTATGAAGATGAACCACGTTCGTACCGGTAAGAACGTTAGCATTTCTGATGCGGTAACTTTCATGGCGGGCGACCGTGCACGTGCTGAAAAAGCGTATGCAGGTGACATTATCGGTCTGCATAACCACGGCACAATTCAGATTGGTGATACCTTTACTCAAGGTGAGAACCTGAAGTTCTCTGGTATTCCAAACTTTGCGCCTGAACTATTCCGTCGTATTCGTCTACGCGATCCTCTGAAGCAGAAGCAACTTCTAAAAGGCTTGGTTCAGCTTTCAGAAGAGGGCGCAGTACAAGTATTCCGCCCTATGCAGAACAACGACCTGATCGTTGGTGCGGTTGGTGTACTTCAGTTCGACGTGGTTGTAGCGCGCTTGAAAGCAGAATACAACGTAGAAGCTATCTACGAAGGTGTTAACGTTGCAACAGCTCGTTGGGTTGAGTGTGATGACGCTAAGAAACTGGAAGAGTTCAAACGTAAGAACCAATCTAACCTTGCGCTAGATGGTGGTGATAACCTGTCTTACATCGCACCTACAATGGTGAACTTGAACCTAGCTTCAGAACGTTTCCCAGACGTTAAGTTCCGAGCGACGCGCGAGCACTAATTTCTTCAAGCTCTATTCGAGTTAAATAAAAACGTCTATTGTTCTGCAATAGGCGTTTTTTAATGCGTGTTATTTGAGATAGTAAGTTTGAGGTAAATATGTTCGGTTGGATAAAAGCTTGGGTTAGGAAATACGATAAGTGGTGTGAAGAGCTTGCTTTGACGCCTGAAAACAAGCGCAGCTGTGTACCTTATCGTCGAGATCCTCAAGGGCAGCAAGCTGAGAGTGGGAAAGATGACACAGCAAACAAGTGATTTTCCGCTATTTGATACACATTGCCATGCGGACTTTGAGGCGTTTGAGCAAGGTTTTACCCATGAGCAGAGCATTGATGGGTATATCAAAGAGGCAAAACAGGCTCAAGTTGAGAAGTTTCTCATCCCTTCTATCGGTCAAAACAACTGGCATAAGCTGGAGAAAATTGCGCAATCTCACCCCAATGTTTACTACGCATTAGGTTTCCACCCTTACTTTTTAGAGCAAGCGGATACGGTGCAATTTGAAGAACTTCATCAATTACTCGCTTCAAAAACACGTCAGTGTGTGGCCATTGGTGAGTGTGGATTAGACTTTTTTGTGGATGTGGAACAGCAGAAACAAGAACGCTTTTTTATCCAACAAATGGAACTTGCCAAGGCGTTTAATTTGCCTCTGATTATCCATGAAAGGAAGTCTTATAACCGCCTTATTCAGCTAATAACGCAGCACAAGTTTACTTTAGGTGGGGTCATTCACGGTTTTTCTGGAAGTGAACAGCAAGCTTTAACTTGGATTAAGCTTGGTTTCTATATTGGTGTTGGTGGAACGATAACTTACCCAAGAGCGCAAAAAACACGCACAACCATAGCTAAATTACCCCTTGAAAGCTTGGTGTTAGAGACCGATGCTCCGGATATGCCAATCTATGGAAACCAAGGAAATGTTAACCATTCCAAACATTTAGTTACGATATCAAATGAACTTTTTTTGCTTAGAAAAGAGTCAAAGCAATCGATTGCAGCGCGAATTTGGCAAAATAGCCATCGCGTATTCGGTATATGTGAATAAAATCTAATGTTTTTGTTTATCGTTTGCGTAAATTGCATCTCTATTGTGATGTGAGTCACATTTGCGTATGAATGGTACATGAATCTTCTACGAAAGTGTGAGGGCGGCATTACTTTATTAGTGGTCGCATGAGTATAATTGGCCCCGCTTTATAGCCCCATTTTGTAACACGCCAATAAATAACTAATAAGGAAGTCATAAACTATGAGCCTGTTTATGAGCCTAGTCGGTATGGTTGTACTGATTGCAATCGCAGTACTACTATCTGACAACCGCAAAGCTATTAACTTTAGAACGGTGGGTGGCGCATTCGCTATCCAATTCGCACTTGGTGCATTCGTACTTTACATCCCTTGGGGTCGTGATTTGCTTGCAGGTTTCTCTGCTGGTGTAGCAAACGTAATCGACTACGGTAAAGACGGTACTGGTTTCCTATTCGGTAGCCTAGTTAACTTCTCTGTTGACGGTATCGGTTTCATCTTTGCTTTCCAAGTTCTACCAACATTGATCTTCTTCTCTGCACTTATCTCTGTACTTTACTACCTTGGTGTAATGCAGTTTGTAATCAAAGTTCTTGGTGGTGGTCTTCAGAAAGCTCTAGGTACTTCTCGCGCCGAGTCAATGTCTGCAGCAGCAAACATCTTCGTTGGCCAAACAGAAGCTCCTCTAGTTGTTCGTCCATTTGTTCCTAAGATGACTAACTCTGAACTATTCGCAGTAATGTGTGGTGGTCTAGCATCTGTAGCTGGTGGTGTACTAGCAGGTTACGCATCTATGGGTGTTCCTCTCGAGTACCTAGTTGCAGCGTCATTCATGGCAGCACCAGGTGGTCTACTATTCGCTAAAATCATCAAGCCTGAAACAGATACGCCAGATGACAACATCTCTGACGATATCGACGGCGGTGACGACAAGCCAGCTAACGTTATCGACGCAGCAGCAGGCGGCGCATCAGTTGGTCTACAACTAGCTCTAAACGTTGGTGCAATGCTACTAGCATTCATCGGTCTAATTGCTCTAATCAACGGTATCCTAGGTGGCATCGGTGGTTGGTTCGGTATGGAAAACCTAACTCTAGAACTTCTTCTAGGTTGGATCTTCGCACCTTTAGCATTCATCATTGGTGTTCCATGGGAAGAAGCAACTATTGCTGGTTCTTTCATTGGCCAGAAGACAGTTGTTAACGAATTCGTTGCATACCTAAACTTCGTACCATACGTTGGTGAAAACGCTCAAGTTGTTGCAGCGACTGGTCAAGTGATGTCTGAGAAGACTCAAGCTATCATCGCATTCGCACTATGTGGTTTCGCAAACCTTTCTTCTATTGCGATTCTACTAGGTGGTCTAGGTGGTATTGCACCAAGCCGTCGCCAAGACATCGCACGTATGGGTGTTAAAGCGGTTATTGCTGGTACTCTATCTAACCTGATGGCAGCAACAATTGCTGGCTTCTTCCTATCTTTCTAATTAAGTAGATTAGATTATATAGACGCCACTTTAATATCGCCCCGTAGCAAGAGATTGCTGCGGGGCTTTTTTGTTTTTAGGCCTGTCGAACCTGAATATGAGTTTGATTCGAAGGTGGGCCTAGAATGTTTTTTTTGAGATACAAACCGTTTGCGTTCTAAGGAGCACTACAATTTATTAATGGATACCTATAATGTATAGGCTCAAGAGATAGGATGTCTCTTGTTGGCAAGAAAGTAACCGCTTGGATTCGTCCGCAGTTGTTCTTCTGGGATTAAGCCAAACTTAGCGATACGCTATAGATGTTAGACACAACATGACTGATTTGTTGTGCCATAGACCAAACTGGTACTGTGCGGTGACAAGGATTGCAATTGATAGCGAAAGTTATCAAGTCTTCAGGGAACCAAGTCCGTTCATTTGTGACTACTGAGCATTACTAAAATATCCATCTATACTGGATGGAGGGCGAAGTAGTTAACTATTTGAATATATTGATCGGAGATAGAAATGAGCGATTTAAAAGCAGCAGCTCTACGTGCACTTAAACTTATGGACCTAACTACGTTAAATGACGACGACACAACTGAAAAAGTTGTAGCGCTTTGTCACGACGCGAAGACTGCAGTGGGCAACACAGCTGCAATCTGTATTTACCCTCGCTTTATCCCAGCAGCTAAGAAAGCGTTGCGTGAGCAAGGTACTCCAGAAGTACGTATTGCGACTGTAACTAACTTCCCTCATGGTAATGATGACATCGAAATCGCCGTTGCTGAAACAAAAGCAGCAGTAGCATACGGTGCAGACGAAGTAGACGTAGTATTTCCATACCGCGCTCTAATCGCTGGCAACGAAGAAGTAGGTTTAGAGCTAGTTAAACAGTGTAAAGAAGCATGTGGCGACATCACACTGAAAGTAATCATCGAAACTGGTGAACTTAAAGAAGAAGCACTGATCAAGAAAGCATCTGAGATTTGTATCAAAGCAGGCGCTGACTTCATCAAAACTTCAACAGGTAAAGTGCCAGTAAACGCAACTCCAGAGTACGCGCGCATGATGCTAGAAGTTATCCGTGACATGGGCGTAGCTAAAACTGTAGGTTTCAAACCAGCAGGTGGCGTACGTACCGCTGAAGATGCAGCACAATACCTAGCAATGGCTGATGAGCTACTAGGCGCTGAGTGGGCAGACAACATGCACTACCGCTTTGGTGCTTCAAGCCTACTAACTAACCTTCTTAATACATTAGAAGTGACAGACGAAACTGCTGATCCAGCAGCATACTAATCCTTTAAAAGTCTGTTTGATGGAGTGACGTTAAGTCACTCCATATTACCTCTTTTCCCTACAAACCATACTCACTAGAGTTTGGGAGGCACTAATGTATCTACCTCAAGAAATTATTCGCAGAAAACGTGATGGTGAAGTCCTAACAGCTGAAGAAATTAACTTCTTCATTCAAGGCGTAGCTAAGAACACGGTCTCTGAAGGTCAAATTGCAGCATTCGCAATGGCTATCTTCTTCAACGAAATGACAATGCCAGAACGTATCGCACTAACATGTGCAATGCGTGACTCTGGCATGGTAATCGACTGGAGCCACATGAACTTCGATGGCCCAATCGTTGATAAACACTCTACCGGTGGTGTTGGTGACGTAACTTCTCTGATGCTTGGCCCTATGGTGGCAGCATGTGGCGGTTTCGTTCCAATGATCTCTGGTCGTGGTCTTGGCCACACTGGCGGTACGCTAGACAAGCTTGAATCTATCCCTGGTTACAACATTACACCAACCAACGATGTGTTCGGTGAAGTAACTAAAGATGCGGGTGTTGCTATCATCGGTCAAACAGGCGATCTAGCGCCTGCTGATAAGCGTGTTTACGCAACTCGTGATATCACAGCAACAGTAGACAACATCTCGCTAATCACAGCTTCAATCCTATCTAAGAAACTGGCGGCTGGCCTAGACTCTCTAGTGATGGACGTAAAAGTAGGTTCAGGTGCATTTATGCCGACTTACGAAGCGTCTGAAGAGCTAGCGAAATCTATCGTTGCAGTAGCAAACGGTGCTGGCACGAAAACAACAGCAATCCTAACGGACATGAACCAAGTTCTTGCTTCTTCTGCGGGTAACGCAGTAGAGGTTCGTGAAGCGGTTCAATTCCTAACGGGTGAATACCGCAACCCACGTTTGCTAGAAATTACGATGGCATCGTGTGCGGAAATGCTAGTACTTGGCAACCTTGCAAAAGATTCAGAAGAAGCGCGCGAAAAACTGATGGCAGTACTGGATAACGGTAAAGCAGCAGAGTGCTTCGGTAAAATGGTAGCGGGCCTTGGTGGTCCAGCAGACTTCGTAGAAAACTACGATAACTACCTAGAAAAAGCAGAAATTATTAAACCAGTGTACGCACTAGAAAGCGGTGTGGTATCAGCAATGGATACTCGTGCAATTGGTATGGCTGTAGTTGGTATGGGCGGTGGTCGTCGCGTAGCAACGGACAGCATTGATTACGCAGTCGGTTTCGATAGCTTCATTCGTCTTGGCGAAGTGGCAAGCGATGAGAAACCATTAGCAATGATTCATGCTCGCAACGAACAACAGTGGCAAGAAGCTGCAACGGCATTACAAAATGCAATCACTGTGGGCGGAGAATATACAGTAACACCAGACGTTTACCGTCAGATTCGTTCTGAAGACGTGTAAATAACCGCTATCGGTATACCTCGCGTATACCGATAATCAAAAGCGCTGGTGCAAAGAGCAATAAGTTGGTGAAGAAAATGAAAAGAGCATTTATTTTAGTTTTAGATTCATTCGGTATCGGTGAGACAGCGGATGCAGACAAATTCGGTGATGTAGGTTCAGACACTATGGGTCACATCGCAGACCATTGTGATAAAGGTCTTGCTGACAATGCCGATCGTCAAGGTCCTCTGACGCTACCAAACCTGTCTAAACTAGGTTTAGCGATGGCTCACAAAGAGTCTACAGGTCGTTTTGCTCCTGGTATGGATGCAGACGCAGAAATCATTGGTGCTTACGGTCACGCTGCTGAGCTGTCTTCAGGTAAAGACACGCCATCAGGTCACTGGGAAATCGCGGGTGTACCGGTACTGTTTGACTGGGGCTACTTCACCGACAAAGAGAACAGCTTCCCTAAAGAGCTGACTGATCGCATTCTTGAGCGTGCAGGTTTATCTGGTTTCCTAGGTAACTGCCACTCATCTGGTACTGAGATCCTAGATAACTTAGGTGAAGAGCACATGAAGACTGGCCTGCCAATCTTCTACACTTCTGCGGACTCTGTATTTCAGATTGCGTGTCACGAAGAGACATTCGGCCTGCAAAACTTGCTAGACCTTTGTCAGATCGCTCGTGAAGAGCTTGAAGAGTACAACATCGGTCGTGTCATCGCGCGTCCGTTCATTGGCCCAGGTAAAGGTCAATTCGAACGTACTGGTAACCGTCGTGACCTTTCAGTTGAGCCACCTGCAGCAACAATTCTTCAGAAGCTTGTTGATGAGAAGGGCGGTAACGTGCACTCAATCGGTAAGATCTCTGATATTTACGCTGGTTGTGGTATTACTCAGAAAACAAAAGCAACGGGCATCCCAGCACTATTTGAAGCGACTAAAGAAGCGATCAATGAAGCGGGTGACAATACTATCGTGTTCACTAACTTCGTTGATTTTGACTCAGCTTACGGCCACCGCCGTGATGTTGCAGGCTACGCTGCTGCGCTTGAGTACTTCGATGGTCGTATCAATGAAATCATCGATATGATGAAAGAGGATGATGTACTTATCCTTACTGCTGACCACGGTTGTGATCCAACATGGCCAGGTACAGACCATACTCGTGAACACATCCCTGTGATTGTTTACGGTAAAAATGTTCCTGCTGGTTCTTTAGGTCGTCGCGATACGTTCGCTGATATCGGCCAAAGCTTAGCGTCTTACTTTGGTACATCGCCAATGGAATACGGTGCAAGCTTTCTATAATTGGTAATGAATAAAAGAGAGGGAAACCTCTCTTTTCTTTTTTTGTTTTGAGATTAAGGATATTTTCAATGGCTACTCCACATATTAATGCTGAAATGGGTGCGTTCGCTGACGTTGTACTAATGCCAGGCGATCCGCTACGAGCTAAATACATCGCTGAAACCTTCTTAGAAGACGTGGTTCAGGTGTGTGACGTGCGCAATATGTTTGGTTACACAGGTACTTATAAAGGTCGTAAGGTTTCGGTGATGGGACACGGTATGGGTATCCCATCTTGTTCGATTTACGCGACTGAGCTTATTAAAGACTTTGGTGTGAAAAAAATCATTCGTGTCGGTAGTTGTGGTGCAGTGAGCGAAGATATCAAAGTACGCGATGTCGTGATCGGTATGGGGGCATGTACCGACTCTAAAGTGAATCGTATTCGCTTCAAAGGTCACGACTTTGCTGCAATTGCTGACTACAAAATGGTTCGCGCGGCAGAAGATGCAGCTAAAGCACGCGGTGTTGATGTAAAAGTAGGTAACTTGTTCTCTGCTGAGCTTTTTTACACGCCAGCTCCTGAAATGTTTGAGGTGATGAATAAATACGGCATTGTTGGTGTAGAGATGGAAGCGGCTGGTATCTACGGCGTTTGTGCTGAATACGGTGCGAAAGCACTAACGATTTGTACTGTCTCAGACCATATCAAAACCGGTGAGCAAACTACATCAGATGAGCGTCAAACGACCTTCAATGACATGATGGTAATTGCATTAGATTCTGTGCTTCTTGGTGACCAAGAGGCGTAAGGCTTTATCTAATTAGATAGATCGACAGATAAATAAAAGCCCCGTCGCTGCCTGAGCTTCGGGGCTTTTTATTGGATAACGTAAATGCGCTATTTATGAATTTACGTTCTTCAGAAGTAAGTTCTCGCCTGATTTGGTTGGTCTTCTTCGAATCAACATAATAAACAGCACACCACTGACGAAGCCCATTAATACCATACCGATCATGTAGCGATCACTTTTGCGGTAGTGGTGGTCCGATATTGCTGTCATTTTACCTGTCTCAAAGGTGACGCGGATAAAACCAATGATGGTGTTTTCTTTCGAGTAAATTGGCTCTACTAGCTGCTGTCTACCGATACTTGCGGTGGAAAGCGGCGTATCTAGGCCAAGCACCTCACGAACTGAAAGTGCCTTTTCGCTTGAAGCTAGGCGAATGCCTTCAGCATCATAGATGGTGGTATCGAATACCAGTCGATCTTGAGATAGCTGATTGGTCAGATCAAGCAGTCGTTCTTGGTCTTGTTGTGCGATCATTTTGCTGGCTGAAAGGGAAGCCTGAGAGATAAGCAGCTTAGTAAGTGTCTCGAGCTGTTTCGCTTGGATCTTCTCGTTACCCTTACTGATCACGACCGTATTTTTAATCGTAACGACGAACATAGTAGCCAACAAAATGAGGGCTAACATTCGTAAAGCGTTACGTATTGAGAACAATGATTCATTCATGTTTCACAGGGCCTGAAATAAACAAATGTTATGATTAAGACATATTGAGACTTGCGTTTTCAAATTGCAATAGGTTAACGTTTAGCATAGTTAATTAGGAATAATACACATGGACGCTCAGAAATACCTGCCGATGAAAAGGCATACCACATTATTAACTCGACTCCCC
Source organism: Vibrio chagasii (assembly GCF_002954585.1). Classification (GTDB taxonomy): domain Bacteria; phylum Pseudomonadota; class Gammaproteobacteria; order Enterobacterales; family Vibrionaceae; genus Vibrio; species Vibrio chagasii_A. Next base: position 2,305,728 of record NZ_MSCI01000002.1, on the reverse strand, counting down.
GAGACTCGTTTCGCTTCCCAACTCGCTAAAGCTAAAGCCAACTGGATTGTATTCGGCGAGTACCTATCACCGCAATCTTTCGACGACATCGATTTTTTCACTGGCACTTACAACACCATTTTAGATACGTGGAAAGTTGGGCATTACGAAGTGGCATTGATGTCTGGCAACCTAACGCCAGCGCATGAAGAAATCCTACAGGCTTTGAAGCTTGATTATGCTTGCCTTAGTGAAGTTCCAGATTTATCTAAGCCAGGTTTGATCGTGATGGATATGGATTCCACAGCGATTCAAATCGAGTGTATCGATGAAATAGCCAAGCTCGCTGGAGTGGGTGAATTAGTCTCTGAAATTACAGAGCGCGCTATGCAAGGTGAATTAGATTTCGAACAAAGCCTGCGCCAACGAGTTGGAGCACTGAAAGGTGCTGATGAGTCGATTCTAGAGCAAGTGCGCCAGTCACTGCCTTTCATGCCTGACTTAGTGGGACTAATGAACACGCTTAACAAACTGGGTTGGAAAACCGCGATCGCATCGGGTGGCTTTACTTACTTCTCTGATTACTTAAAAGACACGCTAGACCTAGATCATGCTCAGTCGAATACTTTAGAAATTGTTAAGGGTAAATTGACGGGTGAAGTGTTAGGTGATGTCGTTTCGGCGCAAACCAAAGCTGATATCTTAGTCGAACTGGCTGAAGAGTATGAGTTGGAGCTGCATAACACGGTGGCTGTCGGTGATGGCGCGAATGACTTGGTGATGATGGGTGCTGCTGGTTTAGGTATTGCCTTCCATGCAAAACCAAAGGTTGAGCAACAAGCTCAAACGGCTGTGCGCTATGCGGGCTTAGGTGGGGTATTGTGTATCTTGTCTGGCGCATTGGCTAAGCAACAAAAAATTAGCTGGCAGGCGAAACCGTAAAGGTTCACAACAGCATGATTATTTAATCGTGTGGTATTACAAAGACAAAAAGCAGGCTCAGGGCCTGCTTTTCTATTTTATGATGCTTGGATATTACGGGGGATTGTGACTAGCGAGTCAGCTCCAATCGGATCAATACTTCGTCGGTAATGTCTTCTATCTCTCCATAACCGATAAACGCGGTGATCTCGTTTTCTAGCTTCTTCGCTTGGTGCATGCTTATACGGGCAAGCTCTTCTAAATCCGATTGGAACAAGGTGGTCAATGGATTAAAGATTGGCGCTGTCGTAACACGAAGTACATACACATCACCTAGGTGCTGCGCTTTCTTAATGAATAAGATTCTTTCTTTTGCCGAGGCAAAGTCTTTCACCAACTTCGTATGTACTGATTGGATCTTGTCGCCGAACTTTACCGCAGCGATATAAACGTCGTGGTGTTTAGGCTCTGCACCTTCAATTCTCTTTAGTGGCTCAGCCAGTAGCGAGTTGGTGTGGCCTTTAAAGATAGGCTCCAATGAGAACTTTTGGTTGTGACCCAGTTTCGCCAGTAGAGTCAGGTGCTTATTCAGCGGGAAATTCACACCAATGATCTTACAGCGCAGTGTTGAGCTTGGTTTATCAATGAAGATAGGGGTGCTCACCATCTTGCTCAACAAAATATTGTGCAGCGACTCAAGCAAGGAGTTCGTTGGCAGTATCTCTCTTTTCTTAATCAGCTTACTTTGGTTTTGATCGATAAGCTCATTTAGGAACGCGATGGTGCGCATTGTCTTAGCGTTCTCAGCAATCACCAATTGGACATTGCGTCCATTCGGGCTCACACGAATCACGTGGTAAGGCACTGTGCTTAATGGCAGGTTCTTATCGTAAAGCTGTAGCTCATTGAAATTCACGATCACTGGGTCGTTGATCTTGAGTATCATCGGGTACTCAAGAGTAATGCTCAACCCACGTTTCGAGATATCTAAGGTGTGACCGTTTGCCGCTGCGCCGTCTTGTGAGGTGAGCTGTAACGGAGACTTAAATTGATATCTAGGTTCTTTACGTCGAGTTTGTGAGTCAAAGTAGATGCTTTGTATGTTACCAACCACAGCACGAGGATGACGGAAGCAATTCAATTCACTGCTTGGAACTCGAGGCTTTTCACTCAATAGGTAATCCGCGGCACTTTCGTGATCGCCAATCTCTTGCAAGATACCGCAATGCGTCAGTTGTGCTGAACTTTGCGCTAGTGTGTCTGAATGCTTAGCTAAAGCTTGCCGTTCTGTTTCTGATAGCTCAAAAACAGAGAACTTGAATGCCTTCCAGCTTTTACGCTTACCACCAATGTGCCAGAACAGTTGTCTTTGTTCACGAGTCGCTTCAGGTAACATCATCGAATAGAACAGCGTCTTATTTTGATGTTCGTGAGTAAACGAGTAGATAACATTGCTGGTACCTTTCACACCGGGCTTCGCCAGTAAGTTCATGCGTTGCTCGTTGAACAGAGTTCCGAGAGCTTGTTGGTTTCGTTCGTCATGCCAGTATTGCCATAGCGGATGGTTGTTATCCGTAAGCAAGGCGAGCTTGAGCTCACTGCCACTGAAAAATAGCGGAAGGTTGCAAGTATGCTTTAGATAGGTGTGCTCGATACCTCGTGTACGAGTTCGAATGATTCTATCTTGGTTCTCGTGACTGGTTTTCTTACTGGTGCTATTTAATGACTCATCGAGCAAACGAGCCACAATATTGTTGTCACTGACCTTAATGGTTCTTAGGAATTTAACCGCGTCGTTTTCATAAGAATCATCAATACCCAGAACGCGAAATTCAACCGCTTGGTTTACATCGGCTTCGAGTGATTTTTCCACCAGTTCAGTGAACTTGACGCTAATGATCTCGCCTAGGTTATAGCGAAAGGCGCTCGGTACTTTGAATTTTGCACCTGAAGGTGAGATATCAACCGTAACACCGTGCAGGCTTTGCCCTTTAGATGTGGTGATTTCAACCTGTGAGCTTATCTTGAGTCGGTTCTCTTGACGCTTTAAGTCATAACCAAGGTTTATAGCTTCAGCTTCATAGGGGCTGTTGGCGCTGGTGATGCCTTGATTACTTTGAGACGCACTCTTAACCACACTACGCAGAGGCTGAATTCTTGGCGCCATAACTAGCTCCCAAGCCCCTTCGGTGTAGCCTTTGAATTTTTTTGTACCACGTTGATAGGCATTTAAAGCGATGTCGTCGAGCCAGTGTTTTCGGCCATCGAGTGTGAATTGACGACACTCATTATCGATACGTCCGCGTAAATCAATGCTCTTTGTACACGGAGCCATGATACGATTCAGTTCCATTTTAACGAGTAGTTTCAGAGACGGCGATTCACCTTCTGTCATTTGAGAAAGAAGGAATTCGAAATCTTCGGCGTGATAAGCCGGGATAAGACGCTCTGCTACAGATAGAATTTCAGATTGCTGCATACTTTTCTTGTTAGAATGGACGGTACATTTATGTTATCGACTAGTTTAAATCGATCTTTAAATATAAGTGGTATGACTGCAACGTTTATTTGCACCCGTACGGTCAAATAAGTCACAAATTGACAACATCATTGTGTAACTGGTTAAATTATTGAGGTTTTATGGCTAAGGCAAAGCGAGCTTATGTGTGTAATGACTGTGGTGCTGACTTTCCACGTTGGCAAGGACAGTGCAATGCGTGTGGTGCTTGGAACACAATTACCGAAGTTAGGTTAGCCGCTTCACCTCAGGTAGCACGCAATGAAAGATTAACTGGTTATGCAGGTAGCGCGACCGAGTCTAGCGTTCAAACCCTGTCGGAAATTGATCTACAGGAAGTGCCTCGTTTTAGTAGTGGCTTTAAAGAGCTAGACCGCGTACTTGGTGGTGGTGTGGTGCCGGGTGCTGCGATTCTTATTGGTGGTAATCCAGGTGCGGGTAAATCGACACTACTGCTACAAACCATGTGTCTGCTTTCTTCTCAACTTCCTACTTTATATGTAACCGGTGAGGAATCGTTACAGCAGGTCGCGATGCGTGCCTCACGTCTTGGTTTGCCAAAAGAGCACTTAAAGATGCTCTCTGAAACCAATGTCGACAAAATCTGTCAGGTGGCTGAAAAAGAACAGCCTAAGATCATGGTCATCGACTCAATCCAAGTAATGCATGTCGCTGATGTTCAATCTTCACCAGGTAGTGTGGCTCAGGTTCGTGAGTCAGCGACGGCACTGACTCGTTTTGCTAAGCAGAATAACGTGGCTATTTTTCTAGTAGGACACGTAACTAAAGATGGTACGCTGGCAGGCCCTAAAGTGCTTGAGCACATTATTGACTGTTCAGTTTTGTTAGATGGCGGAACAGACAGCCGCTTCAGAACATTACGCAGCCATAAGAACCGTTTTGGTGCAGTGAATGAGCTGGGTGTGTTTGCTATGACAGGCCAAGGGCTAAAAGAAGTCAGCAACCCATCGGCTATATTCTTGTCTCGTGGCGAAGAAGAAACGTCAGGCAGTTCAGTGATGGTGGTATGGGAAGGTACACGTCCACTGCTTGTTGAGATCCAAGCGCTGGTGGATTACTCCCAGTTGGCGAACCCTCGCCGAGTCGCAGTTGGTCTTGAGCAAAACCGTCTCTCTTTATTACTCGCCGTGCTGCATAAACATGGCGGACTGCAAATGGCCGACCAAGATGTGTTTGTGAATGTCGTCGGTGGTGTTAAAGTAACCGAAACCAGTGCTGACCTAGCATTAGTCATGGCATTACTTTCTAGTTTCAGAGACCGCGCACTGCCTAAAGATGTGGTGGTTTTTGGTGAAGTAGGTCTAGCGGGAGAGATTCGTCCTGTACCAAGTGGACAAGAGCGTCTAAACGAAGCATTTAAACATGGCTTTAAGAAAGCGATTGTTCCTGCAGCTAATATGCCGAAAGGTGGTATTCCAGGGATGCAAATCCACGGAGTGAAAAAGCTGTCAGAAGCAATTAGTGCTTTTGATGAGTTGTAATAAAGCTAAGTTAGGCTAATCTATACAGCAGCAAATCAAATTGGGTTTGCTAATCGTCTTTCTGCGAGCCCAATATTAAAATTAACAACCGCTTAGGTTGTTTCTACAGAGCACTTTTCCTTTCTTATTGTGGAAAGGCAAAAGTTTTTTAGTCTCAAATGCATGCAAAGCTATCAGTCTTCACAGATTGTGATATACTCTGCGCGCATTTTATATCCTATTAACAGAGTAAGACAATGGCAGATTTATCGAAATACAGAAACATTGGTATTTTCGCGCACGTTGATGCGGGTAAAACAACTACCACTGAGCGTATCCTTAAGCTAACTGGTCAAATCCACAAGACTGGTGAAGTACATGACGGCGAATCAACGACTGACTTCATGGAACAGGAAGCTGAGCGCGGTATTACTATCCAATCAGCAGCTGTAAGCTGTTTCTGGAACGGTCACCGTCTAAACGTTATCGATACTCCTGGACACGTTGACTTCACAGTTGAAGTATACCGTTCTCTTAAAGTTCTTGATGGCGGTGTTGGTGTATTCTGTGGTTCTGGTGGTGTTGAACCACAATCAGAAACTAACTGGCGTTACGCTAACGAATCAGAAGTATCTCGTCTGATCTTCGTTAACAAACTAGACCGTATGGGCGCAGACTTCTACAACGTTGTTGACCAAGTTAAAAACGTTCTAGGTGCAAACCCACTAGTTATGGTTCTACCAATCGGTCGTGAAGACGACTTCGTTGGTGTTGTAGACCTACTAAGCCGTAAAGCTTACGTATGGGACGACTCTGGTCTTCCAGAAAACTACGAAATCCAAGACATCCCAGCTGACATGGTTGATGATGTTGAGCAATACCGTGAAGAGCTAATCGAAACTGCTGTTGAGCAAGACGATGATCTAATGGAAGCTTACATGGAAGGTGAAGAGCCTTCTATCGAAGACATCAAGCGTTGTATCCGTAAAGGTACTCGTGACCTAGCATTCTTCCCAACATTCTGTGGTTCTGCATTTAAGAACAAGGGTGTTCAGCTAGTACTAGACGCTGTTGTAGATTACCTACCAGCTCCAACTGAAGTTGATCCACAGCCTCTAACTGATAAAGAGACTGGCGAACCAACTGGTGAAGTTGCAACTGTATCTGCAGATGAGCCACTACGTGCTCTAGCATTTAAGATCATGGACGACCGTTTCGGTGCACTAACGTTCATCCGTATCTACTCTGGTCGCATGAAGAAGGGTGATACTATCCTTAACGCTGCAACTGGTAAGACTGAGCGTATCGGCCGTATGGTTGAGATGCAAGCTGATGACCGTAACGAGCTAACTGAAGCTCAAGCTGGTGACATCATCGCAGTTGTTGGTATGAAGAACGTTCAAACTGGTCACACTCTATGTGATCCTAAGCACGAATGTACTCTAGAGCCAATGATCTTCCCAGAGCCAGTAATCTCTATCGCTGTAGCGCCTAAAGATAAAGGTTCTACTGAGAAGATGGGTATCGCTATCGGTAAGATGGTTGCAGAAGATCCATCTTTCCAAGTTGAGACTGACGAAGATTCAGGTGAAACTATCCTGAAAGGTATGGGTGAACTTCACCTAGACATCAAGGTAGACATCCTTAAGCGTACATACGGCGTTGAGCTAACTGTAGGTGCTCCACAAGTAGCTTACCGTGAAACTATCACTCAAGCGATTGAAGATAGCTACACGCACAAGAAGCAATCTGGTGGTTCAGGTCAGTTCGGTAAGATCGACTACCGCATCAAACCAGGTGAGCCAAACTCTGGCTTCACGTTCTCTTCAACAGTTGTTGGTGGTAACGTACCTAAAGAATTCTGGCCTGCAGTAGAGAAAGGCTTCGAGTCTATGATGGATAACGGTGTTCTTGCTGGCTTCCCAACTCTAGACGTTGAAGTTGAACTATTCGACGGTGGCTTCCACGCAGTTGACTCGTCTGCAATCGCATTCGAAATCGCAGCGAAAGGCGCATTCCGTCAATCTATGCCAAAAGCTGGCGCGCAACTTCTTGAGCCAATCATGAACGTTGACGTGTTCACTCCAGAAGATCACGTTGGTGACGTAATCGGTGACCTTAACCGTCGTCGTGGTATGATCAAAGACCAACAAGCTGGTGCTACTGGCGTACGTATTAAAGCTGACGTACCTCTATCAGAAATGTTTGGTTACATCGGTCACCTACGTACAATTACTTCTGGTCGTGGTCAATTCTCTATGGAATTCGCACACTACGCACCATGTCCAGCAAACGTTGCTGAAGAAGTAATCGCAAAAGCTAAAGAAGAGAAAGAAAACAAGTAATTGTTTTTAGAATTTAATTAGTTTTAAAGCCCCGCAAGTGAAAGCTTGCGGGGCTTTTGTTTTATGGAAATCACAGTACGAGATACGAGATACGAGATACGAGATACGAGATACGAGATTGATGTGGCCCCTAAAAAGTAGACACAGGGGATAATCCCCGCGAGGGAACTACGGGGAATTGGAGCGATTTAGGGAGCAGATATTAGCGTTTTAGGTCGATATAGATTTGCTCAACTTTAGTTCGCGCCCATTCTGTTTTTCGCAGAAACTTTAAGCTCGATTTGATGCTTGGGTCCTTTTTGAAGCAGTTGATATTTACCATGTAGCTCAACTCTTCCCAACCGTAATGTTCTACCAATTCTGTTAGCAGTTTTTGCAGTGTAATGCCGTGAAGTGGGTTATTTGCTTGTGTCATGAGGTTTACTCGTCATTTATTTGCTCTCAGTATATCAGTTTCATCTCATCAATTATCAGACCATTTGAGCTCGTAACTTATCTCGATAGTAGAAAATTCTTCTTAACTTTTATTTTCAAACAACTGAACCTGACTTTGTACTCCAGTTTCAAAGCGTTTGATTTTCTCGCGATGGAACTATCCCGTGAGTGCACAAAACAACTAATTGTATTTGGGTTTGAGTGCGATATGACCTATCCGTATCAGTTCTTTTCCTAACAAATACTGAAATAACAAACAGTGTTTAACTAGTGAGGTACTTTGAATGGATAATGCGTTGTCCAAAACAAAATGCGAACCACCAAGGTGAAGTGATGAGAAGTGTCACTATATATAAGTTGAACTTACAAAAAAGGAGCCTTACTGGCTCCTTTTTAATTTTATTACTGTTCCCAAACCACTAATTTATCTTTTGGCCAGTTATGGCCTACTTCGTGATACTTTTGTTCTAAGACATGGCGTTTGATCTTGAGGGTCGGGGTTAATACGCCATTATCAATACTCCATGGTTCTTTAATCATAAGTACGCCCTTAATTTTCTCATGAGACGCAAGCTTCTCATTCATTCTCTCGATCACTCGCTGAGTTGTTCTTTCATAGCGAGCGCGATCAAAGTTAGGGAAGTCATGCGGAACAACGAGCAGAATCGGACCTGGTAAGCCAAGGCCTATTAGACACATCATTTCTACGCGGCTGTACTCAAAAAGCTTGTTTTCGATAGGAACTGGCGCTACAAACTTACCTTTCGCAGTTTTGAAAGTATCTTTTTTACGTCCACGAATAGTGAGGTAGCCTTCGCTATCGATATCACCAATATCACCAGTGTGCAACCATCCTTCAGAATTGAATGACTCTTGCGTTGCAATATCATTTTTGTAGTAGCCAGAGAACAGCCCTTTACCACGAACTAAAATTTCTTCATCTTCGGCAATCTTAAGTTCAATACCTGGACCAGCATTTCCGACTGTGCCAATTTTATCCGCTCTGAACGGGTAGTTTAAGGTACTGTAAGCGAAAGACTCTGTCATTCCCCATGCTTCAGTGATGTGTAGACCAACGCTTTCGTACCATGCAAGTAGCGCTGGTGATACTGGCGCAGAACCACAGCCCAGAACGCGAGCTTGATCTAGACCTAAGCCATCCGCAAGCTTCTTCTTAATGATGTTATTAATGAACGGGATCTTCAGCAAAATGTTCAGCTTTTTCTGTGGCAGCTTATCTTGGATGCGCTGTTGGAACAGGGTCCATAAACGAGGGACAGAAATAAACAAAGTAGGACGCTGCATCTTCACATCATCAATAAAGGTGTCTAGAGATTCTGGGAATGCGGTAACGACACCACCCATGACTGATGAACCAAAGATGTAGACACGCTCTGTGATATGGGCAAGTGGTAAGTAAGAAAATAGGCGGTCATCTTTTTGGATACCGATATGATCGATCAGCCTTTGAACTGACCACGTAAAGGCACCGTATGTAAGCATGGCACCCTTTGGCAAGCCAGAAGTACCCGATGTGTAAACAAGAGACATAAGCTTTTCATCGTGATGCTGAGGGCGTTTAGTGGTTGGTTCATGTGTATTGATGAGTTGCCCAAATGTGTGTTTACACTTTGGCGCTGTATCATAGGGTAGCGAGATGCTAGCTAAGCTTGGGTTGTCATCAAGTACTTGTTGTGTCGCTTTAGGATCATCGAGCTTACCTGCAATGATGATCTTACTTTCACTGTGTTCAATACAGTATTGGATGGTATCTGAACCTGCAGTAGGAAAAATTGGGACGCTGACAAAATCTCCTAACATTATGGCGAGGTCACAAATAAACCACTCTGCACAGTTTTTAGAAATAAGCGCGACTCGATCTCCGGGTTCTACTCCAAGTGCTTCTAGTGCGGACGCCAGTTTTAGTGCTTTATCAGCCACTTCTTTGTAGGTGAACTCGACAAACTGGCGGTTAATAATTTGTTTCAAATAGACTTCATTTGGTCGTTCTTCTGCCCATTTTAGAATCATATCATTGGGTGTAGGGAGAGCGCTTGCTTGTTCTTGGCTAAACTTGTTAGGCTGAATCATTGTCTAACTCCATGTTTTTCGCTAAGTTATTTTTGTTAATATCGTGTTAAATGTACCATGGTTTTTTCTTTTAGGGAGTAAAATTAGCGTTTTCTGTTATCCGTGTAGGCTCTTGTTTAGCTTATAGAGTCAACCCCTGTTCTTTTCTTCTCTAATATTTGAAACTTATGATATGTCTCGTGGGCATCATTAATCACTGCTATTTTTGATCGGTTTTTTATTTCCTAGAGTTGTTGTATTACCAAATTAGATGGTTATACGTGGAATTATGAAAGCTCTTCTCAGAGTGTAGTTGAAAACCTAAATGGGAGTAGCTAACTGTAAAGCGTCCTCTAATTTCCATGGAACCAAGCTTATAGGCTAAGTTTCGTTATTTTTAACTCAATAAACCTATAAATGAGCCAAATAACATGAATGCACCAACAAGCCCTACGATTGGCATCTTGACCGTTTTCAATAGCCACACACCTACGATGATCAGAGCGAAGTCTAAACCGTTACTCACCGCACTTGTGAAGATTGGCTGATACAGAGCCGCAAGTAGTAACCCGACTACCGCTGCATTCACACCGGTAAGTGCACCTGCAACTAATTGTTTACTTGCGATTGCCTGCCAGTTTTTCAATACACCCAGTAGTAATAAGAAGCCCGGTAAGAACACGGCGATTGTCGCTAACAAAGCGCCAGTAATTGGTGCCGATGGCATTAATACATAGCCTAGGTATGTCGCTAAGGTAAACATAGGACCAGGTACGGCTTGTGCTGCAGCATAGCCCGTTAAGAACGCATCTTGGGATAGTTGGTCACCAATACCATTCTGCAACAATGGAAGTACCACATGACCGCCACCGAATACTAAGCTGCCAGCTTGATAGAACAGCCCAAATACCTCAACACCTTGAGAATATGCACTGAACAGAGGAAGGCCAACCAACAGCGCGACAAAAATAACGAGCGGCGTTATGGAAATCTTGTCTGTTGATGGAACCGTTTTGATTTCTTTTGAGGTCAAAAACTTGCTGCCAATGATTGCGGCAAATAAAAGTACCAAGATTTGCGGCCAGATCCCTGGAAGCAACAGGAGAACCACGGCAATGATGACACACAAAGCGGTCGCGACTTTCGATTGGCAAAAGTTTTTGTACATGCCAAATGTGGCATCAGCAACCACCACAACTGCAAGCAACTTCAAACCGTGAATGATTGAATTGAATAGAGGCGCTTCCAATAGCTGATTGCTCACCAAAGCTAATATCAACATTAAGATGACAGATGGGGAAGTAAAGCCGATAAACGCAGCAATCGCACCCGTTAAGCCACCTCTTTTGTAGCCAACTGCAAAGCCAACTTGGCTTGAACCTGGTCCAGGTAGAAATTGACTAAGCGCAACAATTTGCCCGTACTCTTCATCAGATAGCCAGTTAAGCTTCTCAACAAAGGTTTTACGGAAGTAGCCAATGTGTGCAGCTGGTCCACCAAAGCTAATCCAGCCAAGCCAAAAAAAGGTTTTAAAAATTGAAAGCATGATCGATTCCAGATAAATGTTTAGCGTAATTTATGGTGACTTAGACTATGATTCAAATTAATTGTTTTGATTATAACTATTAATAAAATGGGTTCTTTGAATGGCTGATTTTAACTGGAAAGGGATCGACCTTAACTTATTGATAGCGCTGCAAGCGTTGTACAAAACGAACAGTGTCAGTAAAGCTGCTGAGCGTTGTTATGTCAGTCAGTCTGCGATGAGCCATAGCCTTCAGCGACTTAGAAAGCTGTTTGATGACCCTCTGTTTGAGCGAGTTGGGAGCAAGATGGAGGCGACAGAGAGAGCGATAGAGTTATCGAGCACCGTCGATGCTTTGCTCAATACCATTCAATCTGACGTATTACTTTCTAAATCGTTTGATGCACCAACGTACAAAGGTAATTGGAAGATCGGTCTTACCGATTATGCCGAGCAGATGTTTGCTCCAGTGTTGTTTGATCTCATTAAACAGTCTTCCCCTGATTCTCAAATTGCTTTGTTCAACGTAAACCGTGGTAACTATCAGCGAGTATTTGAAGATTCTAAGCTTGATATGGCGATCGGTAGCTTTGGTGAGGTGTCTAAGTTATACAGAACCAAGCACTTGTACACCGAACAGCACGTCTGCTTGCTCGATAATTCAGTGTTGTCGATCGAAGAACCCATGTCTTTAGAGCAATTTGCATCTGTTGGGCATGCTTTGGTTTCTCCTGCTGGAGTCATAAAAACGGGAGTCGACAGTCGCCTAGCTGAACTAGGTTTAAGCCGAAAAGTAGTTATTGCTTCGAGTAACTTTTTAACGGTAAAGCGCTTAATTCGTGGCAGAGAATTGCTCTGTATTGTTCCTAAGCTGGTGGCTCGCAATGACACTGAGGATGAAGAAGCATTGTTATCTGTCAAGCCACCGATAGATGTACCGGATTTCGAAATACAGCTTGTCTATCGGAAAGCGAAGCATTTAGATGATAAAAATAATCTACTTAGAAGACTGATTATAGAAGCTGTGTCGTCTGTGATTGCTGAGTAATTTTTTGCATTGGGAAGTAACCCCATTTTTTCTGATTATTTAAGGAAAAGTCAGGTTAATAATAAGGACCCTACTATACTTAATTTACGGCTCAAAGCAGTCGTAAAGAATAGGCTTTTGATTTACCTAAGTACTAAAAGTGGTTATATCGATATGATATAGCTTAACAATCTGCCAAGCTAAAAGGATTTAGTTGGTCTAAAAAGCGCTAGCTCCCCCTAGCGCTTTTTCCTTTTCATCAGTCAAATTTACTCACGTATCTTCAATCACTTAAAGCGAGAAACGAGTCCATTTTTTTGCTCGCCAGCGATACGCCATAATGATGCCTCGGAACCATTCATCCATCGCGATCGCCATCCAAGCACCAAGCACACCATAACCCCAGTGCACACCGAGCAAATAGCTCATGGCAACCCCAATGCCCCACATGCTGAGGATGCCCATTTTTACTGGGAACTTAATATCGCCAGCGGCTTTCAAACATGAGATGAAGATAAGGTTAAATACTCGCCCAGCTTCGAGAATGATTGACCCCGCAATCAGCCCTGCCGCCAATGCGATGATCTCAGGATCTTGTGTGAACAGGTCGAGAATCTCATAACGGAATAGGTAAACCACACAGGTGATCGTGGTCGAGGCGATGAAGCCCACCACAAAGTAGCATTGTACGCGTGACGTGATTTCATCGATCCATCCCTTACCAATGTAATAACCGGTTTGAATTTGGCTACCTTGACCAATGGCTAAAGCAAAGGCGAACGAGAGACGTGCGATGTTCTGAGCGTAGGTAAAGGCCGCCAGTGACGATGTGCCCATCTGAACGACAAAAAAGGTAATACTGATCTGTGCCATGTTGTACGAGAGTACTTCACCCGCATTCATCGAACCGATCTTCATTATCTTCTGATAGATAGATTTCGGTACCGATTTAAACTGTTTCACGGGTAAGTCTATGCCTTTACTTCTGACCACACCAATCAAGATAAACATGCCAATCACTTGGCTCGTTACGGTTGCAATGGCTACCCCTTGAACGCCGTATACCGGTAAGCCAAAAGGTTGGTAGAGTGCGCAGTAGTTACCGAAAATATTAATAACACCAGCAATCATGTTGATGACCATGGGAGATTTAGAGTAACCATGACTGCGAAGGATAGTGGTAAGTACCACTCCTATCGTGACGTTGAAAGTGAGGGCACCACTGATGAACAAGTACTCCTGTGCGTACTGCTCAACCTGAGCTTCAAGCTGATAAAGCGGAATAAAGTATTCTGCACCCAGCACAGCGAAAATACTCAGCAATACACCGGTAATGATGGCCAATATGATGCTGGCAACGCCAACTTGAGCGCTTTCTGTATCGCGTGAGGCGCCATTGTATTGGGCAATGAGAATACCAGTACCACTGCTGACCATGGTCGATACGATGATTAGGAAAAAAGATATCTGAGAGATAACACCAACAGCAGACACGGCTTTGTCTGAGTATCCAGATAACATGAATACATCACTGGTGTTTAGTGCAGTTCGAAGCAGTACTTCGATGAAAATTGGCCAAGTGAGCGCAACGATTCCCATGCGTTTGTTTAGGGTGGAATCAGCATTAGGCATTTGGGTTTTCTCAAAAAAAGGGAAGGCGAGACTATAGTTTAGTGGTTATTGGGTAAACCACTATCAAATTAATGTCCGGATTATGAATATGGGTAAAGATTTTTTGAATAAACCCGTGTTGCCCACATTTTAGCTCTCTGTGATGAAACTTATTCGCATGTTTCATGGTGTGAGTCGATCGGATTTCTGCCACTGAAAAGTAGCAATAAGAGCTCAACGTGCAGGAATGAGGGTAAAGGATCATGGTAGGCCAAGTGCTACGATAGCTTGCCGTTTGCTTACATTGTTTCTATGTTTCAAGGCCACCCATAGCTGGCAGCCTTTTTATTTAAATGAAAGATAAGCTACTTTGTCGTGTCTCGTAGCTTGAGCTCGCTCGGCACGTAAACTCTTAATGGTATGCTTCGGGCGTCACGAGACTTTTCAATCAATAAGTTAACACTTTGAGTTCCCATTAATTCAGAATGAATACGGACGGTTGATAAAGATGGGAAGGTAAACTTAGCTGTTGGGCAATCATTTATGCTGATCATCGCGATGTCATCTGGAATGCTTAATCCATGTTCATGAATGGCACGTAAAACACCGATTGCGATTGAGTCTGATGCGATAAATATTGCTTTGGGGTAGTTACCACTTTTTAGCATTTGATTCGCCAGATTGTAGCCTGAAGAACTAGAGAACTCGCCTCGGTAGATATCTTGCTCGCTGACGACGTTCTTCAAATGACCGTATTCTGCAAAGGCTATCTCACGAAGATCTGGGGTGCGACTGTCGTATTGCCCGCCAATGAAACCAATGCGCTCGTAACCTTGGTTAATGAAAAAATTGGTGATTTCTTTGCTGATGCGGGCGAGGTCAATATCAACGGAGTCATAAAGTTCTGAGTGATCTGTATAGTTAACAAAGCAGATGTTACTCGTGAGTTTCTTTGCTTGTTCAATAACTTCTTTCGTCATCCTGCCAACGAGTAAAATGCCGCTAACTTGGCGTGAGTTTGTCTGTATTTTACTTTCGTAACAGTTGATTAGGCCAATATTCATCTTTTCGCACTGGTTCTCGATGCCGTGGCGAATTGATAAGTAGTAAGGGTCCTTAACTTCAGCGTCCTGTTTGTAGTTATACAGTGCAAGAAAGTGGTGCTGCTTTTTGTTACTCGCCGTTTTACGCGAGCTACTAATTTTATAATCTAGCTTATCTGCAATCTCAAAGATACGCTTTTTGGTCTCCGCTTTGACGCTTAATGTTGGATCTTCATTGAGAACTCGAGAAACGGTAGCTAATGAAACATTAGCTTCAAGCGCGATATTTTTTAACGTAGCCATACTCACTTCCTGTAATTGGAACATTGCGCTGCTTTGAAATTTTCAAGTTTAAAGCAGCTCAATGTATCCCTTGATTGCATAGTCCCATCGCAGTCAGACGAAAGGCCATACATTAGCGGTCAGTAAAATCAATGTTTAACCACTTTATGTTGTTTTGAATCTAATTGTAATTAAATATTTTATTTAAATTCAATGGATTATAAACAGCTATTGGTTGTTTTTTCAATGGGGTAATAGATATGTTCGCTATGGTTTCCTGTCTATATTTACAGTTTTCAGCGCTTGAGCTAAAAGTACTACGAAATTGGCAGTGCGTATTTTGATAAATATGAGCTCGTATTGAGAGGAGAAGGCTAGTTAAGTCATAAATGACAGCAAAGAGAGACTGATTGTAAAGGTACGATTTCACCCGTTTGATTTAATGACGTTCAAAAAACAGTCGATGGAAGAGCTCATGCCAGGCCGAATGTGCAACTTTTTTTCTAGGATTTGGAGCCTGACTGGCGGTGGCAGAATTTTTGAATGACAAAAGCGTAGAACCGACATGAATCAATGATAGCAACCGTAGTTGCACAGGGTGCTCTCAAAGGACAATGCTAGCTGAAATTCGAGTGATTTCACACTTACTGTGAATAAAGTATTTGTAGAATTTATGCATCACTGCTCAATTTATAAATATCAGAATGACTCAATGTGCTCTCTTACTTATACTTGCAAGCTTTCAAGATTACATAAAATATTGGTAAATAAGGAATTATAATGAGAAAAGCCTTGTCATTAATGGCTTTAGGTGCAGTTACTGCGTCTACGTCAGTTCAAGCGAATGATAATTGGTATGTTGCAGTTGATTTTTTAAAAACGGACCTGAAGTCGAGTGAGCTAAATCGTTTTCATTCTCAACGTAATGATGAGCTAGGGTTGAAAGACGCTCTTAATTTCAATTCAGGTAACGGTGTCGGTCTTTCCATCGGAACTCAGTTGCAATATTCAAATAACTTCAGTCTAGCTTGGGAGTTTGAGTATATCCATTATGGGACTTTCACTGATTCCACTATGTTAAAGGAGTTTTATTACTTCAGACGTGAATATGAAGTCGAAGCTCAGTCATTCAACTTTAATGTTAAACCAAAGTACTATTTTTCTAGCTCAGGTTTTTATTTGGGTGCGATCGCAGGTGTAGGTGTAACGAAGGCTGATTTTAAATATACTGAGGAGACTGATCACCCTGAGTTAATGTACCTAAATAGCACTTATACTGATGATGGCAGTGACTTTGGCTTTAACTATGGTATTGAAACAGGTTACGAATTTACATCGGGTGTGGTTGTTTCTGGTGGCTACCGTGCTTCTTCAGTGGAAATTGATGTGGAAGGCGGTAGTGAGCTTGATTTGGACTTCGATAGCTTTTACGTTGGTGTAGAGTATCATTTTGGTCCTTAGTTACAATTCAATCTGCACTATAAAAAGGAGCCTCTAGGCTCCTTTTTTAATTAGTCGATCAATCACGCTGTGGTGGTGCTCAGACACTCCCGCTAGGTTGCCATATTTAGGCTGGTGGCGGTCATTTTCTAATGGGTGGTGCCAACCTTGTGTATGTTTAACAAAGTGCGCCGCAAAGCTTTCAGACACCTCTAAACATCCAGCCATGACGGTATCGACATAGGTCTGAACGATAGGGCTGTTTTCACAAGGCGTCTCGATTTCGTCTTTCACATAAACCCAAATAGATTGATCTTCTTTGAATTCGGTTTGGCTCTCTATCTGATCGGCTTTTAATTCGATTCGGTGATAGCCACGTTCACGACGATCAAACTCAGCAAGCGCTATCTCGTCGACTTCAAGTAAAACACCATTCACTTGCCCTTCGCCAAGATTGACGATCAAAGGGGATAACACGTAACTGTCGTCGATTTTACTCCAATGGCGCACTAAGCCATGAACAATCGCTGGGATTGCTTGACCCGTTTGACCGGTAAGTTGACGAGAAGAAGAGTTGATCAAGCTGCCATAACCAAAAATATACATCGCGTTCCTTGTCTGAGTTGTGCCATTTAAGTCTAGTCTTACTATATGTGGCGCAATCATAAAAGTCAGTAAGTTTCTATTGACACCTTTATATGTCTTTATGACTCTTTTGGTTGTGTGGTTTTGACTTTTTTATTGGTCAATGAATCTTGTGAGTGTTTGTTTTTACTGGCTTTATCTAATTGGCGCGTTTCATGCAATGTGATCTGCATATTGCATCAAGCTTGATGTACACCAAATTTAGGTTTAGGTAATACCTTGGCCGCTTATCTGAGAATTAGGAGCGAGTTTGTTAAATATCACAGATAAAAGTGTAGAAGACGCGATTCCAGCCTACTTGCGTTTAGGCTTTCGACCTTTCTTCTTTCTAGGCAGTGTTTATGCCGTAATTGCGATTGTGGCTTGGGTCATCATGTTCCAAAACGGCCAGCCTGAAATTCTAAAGGTGCCCGCGTTATGGTGGCACGTGCATGAGATGTTGTTTGGGTTCTCGATGGCGATTGTTGTTGGCTTTGTGCTGACGGCCGTACAAACTTGGACTGGCGTCAATGGCACCAAGCATTATCGATTAGCTGCATTAGTCGGCTTGTGGTTGGCACCTCGTATCCTATTTTGGACACCGGCACCGCTATGGTTAATTTCGTCGATTGAAGCGCTATTTTTGGCTTTTTCTGCTTACGAGATTGGCTTTCGAGTCGTGCAGTCGAAAGGATGGAAAAATCTATTCTTCGTTCCACTGTTTGTATTGGCGATTGTGGCGAACTTTGCGAGTTACGCGACCATCAAGGGTATGCCGCCGTTTCCTTCGTCAGCGGTATGGCAAGCCATGCTGTGGTGGTTTACTTTACTACTATCGGTGATGGGTGGGCGAGTAATCCCATTCTTTACCGCTCGTCGCTTTAACTTTGAAAAAGCGCAGCCATTGGTGTGGTTGGAGTGGTTAGCGAATCTACCTCTGGTGGGGCTGTTTATCTTGAGCTTCTTCCCTTTAGCCTTTGCTCAAGTGGGCAGCGGATTAATGGTTTTTGCTGGTGTTGCTCAGCTGGTACGCTTCATCCGTTGGAAACCTTGGACAACCCTGTCTGAGCCTTTGGTGTGGTCGCTGCACGCTGCATATGTGTGTATTCCGTTAAGCTTGCTGTTACGTGGCTTGTTAGATAATCCATTTACCAGTCACAACATGCTGCACTTGTTTGCGATTGGTGGTTTGAGCGGGCTTATCTTAGCGATGATCAGCCGCGTGACCATGGGACACACTGGTCGTGCTATCTATAAAGGACCAAGCATGGGGCTCGCATTCTCTGCAATTTTTGTGGCAGCGCTGGTACGTAGCTTAGGTGTCACCTTCTTCCCTGGTTATTTGTTTGAGATGGTGAACATCAGTGCAGGCTTATGGACGCTGGCGTTTGGTCTGTTTATCTGGAAATTCGGAATGATGTTACTTACGCCAAGAGTGGATGGTCATCCAGGGTAAACTGATTTCAGTATCTTGATTATAAAGGGAAGCATTGAGCTTCCCTTTTTTGATTGAAATTAACGCTTATCAACTTATTGACTGTTCGCTATCAAGTATTGACGTACCTGCGTAATCAGGTCCTCTTTGGCGTGAGGGGAGATGAAACTCGCTTCCACGGCATTAATACTGAACTGGGCTAACTCTTGATGGGTGACTGGGTGGGCATTGGCTACCGCGAGGAAATTGCTATTCATGTAGCCACCAAAGTAAGCTGGGTCATCGGAATTGATGGTTACACAAAGCCCTTTTCTCAGTAGCTCGACAATGTTGTGTTGCTCCATAGTATCGAAGACTTTTAGTTTGGTATTCGATAGCGGACAAACTGTCAGTGGAATACGTTTTGTTGCCAACTCTTCTACGAGTTCTGCGTCATCGATACAGCGAACCCCATGGTCGATCCGGGTGATACCTAGCAAACTCAATGCGTCAATAATGTTTTGCGCTGGGCCTTCCTCCCCGGCGTGTGCGACAGTCAGAAAGCCTTGGTTGAGCGCTTCTTGGAATACATGTTTAAACTTCTCGGGCGGGTTACCTTGTTCCGATGAATCTAAACCAACCGCAATGATTTTATCTTTGTAAGGCAGAGCCTGTTTGAGCGTCTCGAACGCGCTTTCTTCATCAAGGTGGCGTAGAAAGCACATGATCAGTTGGCTACTTATCCCAAGTTCATGAGTTGCTTGGTCGAGTGCACGAGTGATGCCAGTGATAATAGTGTCGAAGGTTATGCCACGCTCTGTGTGTGTTTGCGGGTCAAAGAAAATCTCAGTGTGAACCACATTGTCTTGTCGGCACTTTAATAGGTAGGCCCAAGTGAGGTCGTAAAAGTCTTGTTCATGAATCAGTACATTGGCGCCTTGATAATAGATGTCGAGAAAAGACTGCAGGTTGTGGAATTGATAGGCGTCTCGCACTTGCTCTGGGTTCTCAAAGGGAATTGATACGTTATTGCGCTTGGCCAGTTCGAACATCAGTTCGGGCTCCAGTGTGCCCTCAATGTGTAAGTGCAGCTCAACCTTCGGTAAATTTTTGATGAAGCTATCCATAGCAACTCCTTAGCTATTTTAATTATGGGCGGAGTAGGGGGAGATAATTAACGCCTACCAAGCTAACGGGTTAGACGACTCATTTATCTCTGTTTGAGCATAGTTCATTTCATGGTTGTCGATGAAATGAGGCTGAAATTGTTAGAGATTAGAGGCTGTTGAGTGCTTAAAAATGAGCCGCAAACGATTTGCAGCACTAGAGTGTGATCCGCTGCAAATATTTGCAGCAATATTCGTTGATTTGTGCTCTAATACCGCGCTTACCAAGGGATGGTGTTAAAAGATGCTCACTTAGATGGAGTTATCAAAGTTGACCGATCCCTTAATGATCTCCCTTAGGAAAAAATAGAACATGTCTAAGAACAAAAAATTTGATATCCGCCTTACAGAAAAACGCAACGGCTGGTGTGCAGAGATTACTCGTCAAGTAACGTCTCGCAGCACAACAGTATCTAAGCGTGAGTCTGGTTTCGAAACAGAAGCGCTTGCAAAAGAGTGGGCTGAGAAAGAGCTAGCATCTTTCATCGCAAATCAAGCTGAACGTAACGAGCGTAAAGCGGAACAACGTAAAGAGCGCGATGAACTACGTCACGCTAAAGAGCTTAAAGCTGAGCAAGCACGTGAAGCACGCGCTAAAGCTCGTGCAGAAGAGCAAGAAGACGCTGAGTAATTCGGTGCACGATTAATTTATAGGTCCCTTAATTTTAAGATAAGGGAGTTATAAAAAAGCCCCAATATAGTCACCTATATTGGGGCTTTTTCGTTTGTCGAGTTCGTTGCTATTTGCTTAAGAGCGATGGTTTTGGCTTCTCGCTTTTTACATCGCTCTCTCAAGCCTTAATCAGTTGTTTAGCCTAGTTAACCAATCGTCTTCTGCTACTTCTTCAATATAGCTTTCTACGGTTTGTCCCACTTCTTCATCGTCTTGCTTGAAGTAAGCGATGTGGAACACAGCATCACCTTCATTCACCAAAGGTAGCGTTTGTTGGCCAATCACGATACCGCCTTTAGTCGTGATAACTTGGCTCTCTTGGTGACCTAATGGAGAACTGATGTAAGCAAGTGTTTGTCCTGCTTCAACTTGTTCACCCAGTCTTACCATGTTACGCAAGATACCGTCTGATTCTGCACGAATCCAGCTGGTGGATTTGCTCAATACTGGCTCTGGCAGCTTCTTGCGGTTCGGGCGCAGCATGCCGATTTCTTTCATTACTTGGTGAATGCCAAGGTAGCCTGCTCGAATTGCTAGGTGATCAAAACGCAGCGCCTCACCACCTTCGTATGTCAGTACTGGAATACCTAGCTTTTCCGCTTCGCTTCGCAGTGAACCATCACGTAGAGGTGAGTCGATGATCACCGGTGTCGCAAACGCTTTTGCGATGCGCATGGTTTCTGGGTTCGAAAGGTTCGCACGAATTTGTGGCAAGTTTGTACGGTGAATCGCACCCGTGTGTAGGTCCAGAATGAAATCACAGTGCTTAGCCACGTTCTCGAAGAAAGTGTAAGCGATACGAGATGTTAACGATCCTTTCTCACTACCAGGGAAGCAACGGTTTAGATCGCGACGGTCTGGTAGGTAACGAGACTTATGGATGAAGCCGAACACGTTAACGATCGGCACGACAATCAATGTCCCTTTCAATTTCTTAGGATCGATCGCATTGGTGAGTTGGCGTGCAATCTCAACACCATTTAACTCATCACCGTGAATCGCAGCATTTACCATCAGTGTTGGACCTGCTTGGCGACCGTGAATGATTTCAATCGGGATCGAAAGTGGAGAGTGCGTGTAAAGCTGAGCTGCTTGCAGTTCAATCTCCATTCGCTGTCCTGGCTGAACAGTAGAACCAAGTAATTCGAATGGTTGATTAGGTTTTAGTCTTGCCATTTAGGTTGTTCTCAACATGGTGATAATTCGTTAACACGGAATGTAGCAATCGTTGATTTTTAGTACGAATCAATCGGTTTACGGTAACGACAAAACTTTTTTGTGGAGGCGTATCGGGAACGGTATTCCATGGATGGCGGCCTGTTTGGAATACACCTTTTATTTGTAAGATTTCTGGCAATTTATTGATTTAACTCTGATAATTGTGTTTTTGGCACTTGATATTATCCATCGCCATTTTCTGGCGGCCAATTTCAAATATCGAGACGAAAATGAAAAAATAATTTCAAAAGTTGTAGCACTTGCAGTGGTATCTGTTGCTTTATCTGGCTGTGTTGGTAGCAACGCAGTAACCGGTTACCTAATGAAGTTCAACCTTAAAGCCGTTGATAACCGTTACGCACGTGGCGGCTTAAACTTACTGTTGGCACCGGCTTACGGTCTGACGGTTGCAGCGGATTACCTAGTATTTAACTCTCTAGAATTCTGGACAGGTAGCAACCCACTAACGGGTGCACCGCATATCTTTGATACTAAGGTTGATACTTACATTGATATTAACCATCAGCTAGATCCATCTCTAACGGAAGCGCCTGTAGGCCCAATCACTAATGTAAATATGATAGAAAAAGGTCAGATGCAGCTGATTGATGAAAACACTATGCAAATGGACATCACTTACCAACCTGGTGAGCGAGCGACACTAATCGGTGTTCGTGATGGCGAGATGGTGACGTACTTCATCGATGGCGAAGTGGTTGCACAAACTTCAATTGATGAGCTAGAGAGCTACGCAGCTTCACGCGCTTAATGTCTTAGTTGATCGCAAAGCTTAGATACAAAAACAGGTACTCATTGAGTACCTGTTTTATTTTGTGTCGATGAATAGTATTTACCGTGAAATCCTATCTATCGAAAACATAATGGTTCGAATTATGCTTTTTCTGGGATTGCTTCTAGCAGCGCAACCATTTGGTTCCAGAATAGCTCAACCGTATCAATCTTCACTTTCTCATCTGGAGAGTGAGGGAACTTGATAGTCGGGCCGAAAGAAACCATGTCCATGTTCGGGTAAGGTTCTTTGAATAGACCACACTCAAGACCAGCATGGATAACCATGATGTTTGGCTTGTGACCGTAGATACCTTCGTACATGTCGCGGAAGATGTGCATGATTTCTGAATCTGCGTCTGGCTTCCAACCTGGGTAAGCGCCAGAGAATTCGATACTCGCACCAGCAAGCTCTGCAACAGAGTGAAGCATGCTTTCAACTTGGCTACGGCCAGAGTCGATCAGAGAGCGGATTAGGCAAAGTACTGTGATTGAGTTCTCTTCTGTCGTGATAACACCCACGTTTAGAGATGTCTCAACAACACCTTCAACCTCATCACTCATACGAATTACGCCGTTTGGCGCCGCGTTAAGTGCTGCGATGAAGCGAGCTTGGTCAGCAGATGCAAGTGCGCCCATTTCAACTGAAGCTTCTTCGTTGAAAGTCACGATGCTGTCTTCTACTTTACCTAGCTCTGTAGAAAGTAGCTCTGTGTAGTAGTTGTATAGAGAAGCCAGTTTCTCTTGGTTTGCCGCTGGAACAGCAACGGTAACGAAACCTTCACGAGGAATTGCGTTACGTAGGCTGCCACCTTTGAATTCTACGATGCGTAGGTCTAGCTCTTTTGCGTGACCTGCTAGGAAGCGAGCAAGCAGTTTGTTCGCGTTTGCACGACCAGTGTGGATGTCACAACCTGAGTGACCGCCTTTTAGACCTTTAAGCGTTAGCTTACGAGTCACGAAATCTGCTGGGATTGCAGTACGAGCAATGTCAAATGTCATTGCGCCGTCGATGCCGCCAGCACAACCCATGTACACTTCGCCTTCTTGCTCTGAGTCGGTGTTAAGAAGGATATCGCCTTCTAGCCAACCCGCCTCAAGACCGAACGCACCTGTCATACCTGCTTCTTCGTCTACAGTTAGTAGAACTTCGATTGGGCCGTGCTTGATTTCGTTTGATGCAAGAACCGCTAAGCATGATGCCATACCCATGCCGTTATCTGCGCCAAGTGTTGTGCCTTTTGCAGTAACCCACTCACCGTCGATGTACGGTTGGATTGGGTCTTTAGTGAAGTCGTGAACCGTATCTTCGTTCTTTTGTGGAACCATATCGATGTGAGCTTGTAGTACCACACCTTTTTTGTTCTCCATACCCGGCGTCGCTGGCTTCTTGATGAATACGTTGCCCGTTGGATCACGGCGTACATCTAGGCCTTGCTCTGTTGCCCAAGCAATAATGTATTGAGCAAGCTCTTCTTCATGCTTTGAAGGGTGTGGGATTGAGCAAATCTTATCGAAGAACTGCCAAAGAGGGGCAGGGGATAATTTACTGATCTCAGAATGGAATTCAGACACGGATGACTCCTTTTTTATTTGATAACCATATATTTAGAGTTTTTATGGGTATAAACATAGAACAAAAACCTAAAATATAGGTCTGTTTTGATGCCGACAGCATACCACTAGACCGTTTTCACGAGTAGCGCTTCTAAACCTTAATTCCTTCAAACTTTGAACGCCATCCTGTTCATTTGATCTTGATTAAGCGCCTTGATGCTTATAAAAGAAACAGGTAAACGTTTGTTTAAACTCAATATTGTAATTTAATTACATATTGGGTTTGCAGAATAACCTTAAATGGCTAAAAGTGTGACATAAAGCAAAAAATACTTGTAATCTTTTTTCTTTGGGGTATATTTATAACCAACTTCTGAAGTGAAGAGTAAATGCTCAAAGGATGAGTCCGTTTATCGCCTCCAAGGAACCGAGAAATCAAATTCGTTTTTTATTGATTTATTAAGGTGATAGTTATGAAAGGTTTACCATCTGCAATGTTCTGGCTTAACAACTCTGTTTATACTAGCAACTTTGCATACCCTACAAGCTTCGGTTACTAATACCGTAAGCATGTAACTCGAACAGTTTTGTTCACCCCTATATATTGGAATTCTCTTACAACCCTCTTGGTTGACAGATTCTACCGCCACTCAGTTTTGAGTGGCGTTTTTTTTGCCTGCTACTTTATCCCCAGCTGTGATTCGTCATCTATCTACTAACTATGCTCGGTTGTTTTTTAAACAGCAAAATATCAATTTGAGCCTTATTACCGATCCTGTTGAAAATCGGACAACTCTTGTGGGTTTGAATTGGCAAATTTAGCGCCAGATTCTTAATGAAAATAACTGATGGTTGAAAAAGTAATCAAATAAATACGACCATTAAATTGTTTTTAGTCTATTGTTTTTAATGTGTATTTTTCTTTTTTTATGTGATTTTTAATCGCTTGGTTTCATACGTCATTCTGATAAATATTATTTAGAGCCTTAATTCTATCTGGAATTTGTTATTTGATAACTTTATAATCCACAGCCAATCGATTACGCAACCGTTTACTTTTTACCCTTATAGGATTCGATTATGTTCGAAAAGCTATTCAAACTCAGTGAAAACGGCACCAATGTGCGCACTGAAATCATCGCAGGTCTAACAACCTTCCTAACAATGGCTTACATCATTTTTGTAAACCCAATGATCCTAGCTGATGCTGGTATGGACCACGGCGCTGTATTTGTAGCAACCTGTTTAGCGGCTGCTATTGGCTGTTTCATCATGGGCTTTGTTGCTAACTACCCAATTGCTCAAGCTCCAGGTATGGGCCTGAATGCCTTCTTTACCTACGCGGTTGTGATGGGCATGGGTTACACGTGGCAAGTTGCGCTAGCGGCAGTGTTTGTTTCGGGTGTGATCTTCATCTTCTTGAGTATCTTTAAGATCCGTGAGTGGATCATCAACTCGATTCCTATGTCTTTGCGTGTAGGTATCTCTGCGGGTATCGGTCTTTTCCTAGCATTTATCGCGCTTAGCAATGCTGGCATCGTAGTTTCTAACCCTGCAACTAAAGTATCACTTGGCGACATTACTGCTATTGCTCCTATCCTTGGTGCTCTTGGTTTCTTCCTTACTATTGCTCTTGTACACCGTGGTGTGAAAGGCGCAGTAATGATTGCAATTCTAGCTATTACCGCTCTTGGTATTATCATTGGTGACGTTCAGTACGGCGGCATCATGTCTACACCACCAAGCCTTGCTCCGACTTTCATGCAGCTTGATTTCTCTGCAGTATTTGAAATCGGTATGATCTCTGTTGTATTTGCTTTCTTATTCGTCGACTTATTCGATACAGCGGGCACGCTAGTAGGTGTTGCGACAAAAGCAAACCTAATCAAAGAAGATGGCAAACTACCTCGTCTGAACAAAGCACTGCTTGCTGACTCAACAGCAACGTCTATCGGTGCTCTTCTAGGTACATCGAACACAACTTCATATGTAGAGAGTGTTTCTGGTGTTGCTGAAGGTGGTCGTACTGGTCTAACGGCTGTTGTCGTGGGCGTACTTTTCCTTCTTGCTCTTTTCTTCTCACCACTTGCAGGTATGATTCCGGCGTACGCAACATCAGGCGCGCTTTTCTATGTAGCAATTCTGATGATGTCAGGCCTAGTTGGCATTGATTGGCGTGATCTTACGGAAGCAGCACCAGTCGTGGTAACATGTCTACTTATGCCGCTGACGTACTCTATTGCTGAGGGTATCTCACTAGGTTTCATCGCTTACGCTGCAATTAAGCTGCTAAGTGGTAAAGGTCGCGACGTTTCACCTGCTGTGTGGATCATGTCGGTAATCTTTATTCTGAAATACATTTTCGCTTAATCGTCTAGATTTCTGCTTAAACGCTGAAGAGGCTATGTTTGGCATAGCCTCTAATAACATGAAAAATTATTAGGTTTTATACTATGAGCAACAAATTCGTTATCACTTGGGACAACATGCAGACTTACTGCCGTCAACTAGCAGAAAAGCAAATGCCAGCAGAGCAGTGGAAAGGTATCTGGGCTGTAAGCCGTGGTGGTTTGGTTCCTGGTGCAATCTTGGCTCGTGAACTGGGTATTCGTCACGTAGATACGATTTGTATTTCTAGCTACGACCACGATCACCAACGTGATATGACTGTCGTTAAAGCACCTGAAGGTGACGGCGAAGGTTTCCTAATCGTTGAAGATCTTGTTGATAGTGGTGACACTGCACGTAAGCTTCGCGAAATGTACCCTAAAGCTAAACTGATCGCTGTATGTGCTAAGCCTTCAGGCGCACACCTACTAGACGAGTACATTGTTGATATCGCTCAAGACACATGGATTGAGCAACCTTGGGATACTAGCCTAAGCTACGTTGAGCCAGTAAATCGCAAGTCAAAATAAGCGTAAACTTAGTTTTTTGAGAAATGACCCTTTATAGGGTCATTTTTTTTTATATTATTAGTGAAAATCATTTCTTATTAAGTATCCCAATGTCTGAACCAGAAGAAACGAGCTCGAACCTTTCGGAAACCTTGTTTGTAAAGCACAAGCAAGCCAAAGAGACCTCAATGCTGACGCAATACATGCCAAGCTCAGAAGCGTTATTGGATGAGAAGCGTGAACAGCAAAACTCATCATGGTACCGAAACCTAAGACGTCTTCAGTGGGTATGGCAAGGCGTGAACCCTATTGAACAAGAAGCTGTACTGGCTCGAATCGCGTCGTCAGATAACTCTCGTACTACCGATGAGTGGTTAGACACCGTAATGGGATACCGCAGCGGTAACTGGGCCTATGAATGGACTAAGTTGGGCATGTTGCATCAGAACCGT
Organism: Vibrio chagasii; assembly: GCF_002954585.1. Classification (GTDB taxonomy): domain Bacteria; phylum Pseudomonadota; class Gammaproteobacteria; order Enterobacterales; family Vibrionaceae; genus Vibrio; species Vibrio chagasii_A. The sequence continues at coordinate 2,278,261 of NZ_MSCI01000002.1, read as the reverse complement.
TCCAACGAAAAAAGCGGTGAAGAGGTGGCTGAAGAGCTGTTCTCGGCGTCTTTATGTTTCAGCATTGCAGGTTACCCGCACCTAAAGAATGACAACTTGGCGGCTCAGGCCCAAGTATTAGCAAACGCAGCCTATTCTGAAGCAATTAAGCATACCAAGCTGATTGTTAAGCAGATTGAGGTGCCGTATCAAAACAAGAAAATCAAAGCCAACCTACACCTAGCGAAAACCGACAAACCGCAACCTGTTGTGATCGTAAGTGCAGGCTTAGATAGCTTGCAAACGGACATGTGGCGTTTGTTTAGGGATTATCTGGCGCCAAAGAACATTGCGATGCTTACTGTCGATATGCCATCGATAGGGCACAGCTCTCATTGGCCATTAACCGAAGACTCTTCGTGCTTGCATCAGGCAGTATTGAACGAGCTACCAAATATTCCATGGGTTGATCATCATAAAGTGGGTTTGTTTGGTTTCCGTTTCGGCGGCAATGCGATGGTGAGGCTGTCGTTTATCGAGCAACAGAAGATCAAAGCCTGTATCTCTCTTGGCGCGCCAATCCACGATATCTTTGTGCATGCCGATAAACTGAAGCAAATGCCGAAGATGCATTTAGATGTACTGGCTTCTCGTTTAGGTAAAGGCGCGGTTGATATCAATAGTCTTTCTGGTCAGTTGATGGCGTGGTCTTTGAAGGTGCAAGGCTTGTTGTCGAACAGCAAAACCAGTGTTCCTATCTTAGCGTTGGCCTTAGAGGGCGATCCTGTGTCCCCGCCAATGGATAATCAACTGGTTGCTATTTATAGTGATTATGGCAAGGCAAAGAAAATTAAATCGAAATCAATTACACAAGGTTATGAGCAATCCCTCGAATTAGCGATAAAGTGGCTTGAGGATGAATTATTTAGATGACATTTCTCCTAAATTAGTTAAGCATGAAAAGTGTACAGATTAAGTACCTGATGCTCAGAGAAAATTTATAAAATCCAACTGCATGTTTTCAACGTATTGCAGTCTGAGTAACGTCATTCTTAACATTGAAAATGGAGATTCAATATGTCAGAAGTGACACAAGAACCAACGCATTATCGCTTGTTAAATGTATTAAAGGCCATTGGGCCATACTTGAGGGAGCCGCAATCAGAAGAAGGCCACTATATTTTTGATTGCTTGTCAGTGTGTGTTAACGATAAAAAATCACCAGAAGAGCGTGAGTTCTGGGGCTGGTGGATGGAGTTGGACAAGTCGGAAGAGGGGTATTCGGCGAAGTACAATATTGGTAAATACAACATCGAAGGCAAGTGGGATTCATTACCTCTGCCTAAAAAGGCGGTTTCTGAGGTCACTAGAACTCAGGAAGCCTTCCACCAAAAACTGGTTGATGAACTTCAAAGTAAGTTTGAAATCAGCATCCAATTGGACGAAGAGTCTGTCGAATTCGTCTGATTTTAAAGGTTACTCTTCTATATAAAGTAAAAAGGTGCGATTTCGCACCTTTTCTGCTTGTGAATTCCCCTGTTGATTGCTAAAACATCACCTCTTATTTGTTTTATCCATAAAAGACTTCATGACAACAAATCATCAAAGCGGGACAACAGCGCAGCGTAAAACTGTCGTTGTTAAACTGGGTACCAGTGTCTTAACTGGTGGAACATTGGCATTAGACCGTGCTCATATGGTTGAGCTGGTTCGTCAATGTGCTGAATTAAAAAAACAAGGCCACTCTGTGGTTATGGTTTCGTCTGGCGCAATTGCAGCAGGACGTGAGCACCTTGGTTACCCCGCACTTCCCAACTCAATGGCGAGCAAACAGTTGCTTGCTGCAGTTGGGCAAAGTCAGTTGATTCAAGTTTGGGAGTCTTTATTCGCTATCTATGGCCTTAAGATTGGCCAGATGCTACTGACTCGTGCTGATCTCGATGACCGTGAGCGTTTTCTAAATGCCCGTGACACGATCAACGCACTCGTTGAACACGATATTATTCCTGTCGTGAATGAAAACGATGCAGTCGCGACCAACGAAATCAAAGTGGGCGACAACGATAACTTGTCGGCACTGGTTGGTATTTTATGTGGCGCTGATAAGCTTTTGCTACTGACAGACCAAAAAGGTCTATTTACTGCAGACCCTCGCAAAGATCCAAATGCAGAGCTCATCAAAGAGGTAAAAACCATTGATGACACGCTGCGTAAGATTGCAGGTGGCAGCGGCACGACTTTAGGTACCGGTGGTATGGCGACAAAACTGCAGGCGGCCGACATCGCTCGTCGTGCTGGTATTGAAGTTATCATTGCAGCAGGCAGTGCTGAAAATGTGGTTTTTGACTCTTTGAGTGACAATCCTCAAGGCACACGTTTCTTGCCGTTAGCCGAGGCGCTTGAAAACCGTAAGCGTTGGATTTTAGCGGGCCCAGCTTCTGCTGGTGACATCGTGGTTGACGATGGCGCGGTAAATGCCGTTAACACCAAAGGCAGTAGCTTGTTGGCAAAAGGGGTGGTTCGAGTTAAAGGCGAGTTCTCTCGTGGTGAAGTCACCCAAGTCACAGACAGCAAAGGCAAAGTAGTCGCGCGTGGTATCGCTAGCTACTCAAGCCAAGACCTTGCAAAAATAGCAGGCAAGCACAGTAAAGATATTGGCGACATCCTTGGTTACGATTACGGGTCAGAAGTCATTCACCGTGACGACCTTGTCGTTATCCAAGAATAGTTCGAGATGACAAGGCGATGAACGGCGCATCTGGTTTTTGCACTAGATGTAGGTAGTACGCATCGCCTTTTTCATCCAAAAGCAGGCAGAGTTTAGGGAGAGTTAAACGTGGATTTAACTAACATGGGTATCGCAGCAAAAGATGCTGCTTTTCACCTAGCGACCGCATCAACGGCGCAAAAGAACAAGGCATTGGCGATCATTGCCGATGAGTTAGAAGCAAACGCCGCCGCTATCTTAGAAGCGAACGCGAAAGACATCGAACTGGGCCGCGAAGCAGGTTTAACGGACGCACTGCTTGACCGTCTACTTCTGAATGAAGAACGCTTAACGGGCATCGCTAATGACGTTCGTAACGTTATTAGCCTGAATGACCCTGTGGGCAGCGAAATCGACAGCAAAGTACTGGAAAACGGTATGTCACTGTCTCGTCGTCGTGTACCTCTTGGTGTGGTTGGTGTTATATATGAAGCGCGTCCTAACGTAACCATCGATATTGCGGCACTGTGTCTGAAAACGGGTAACGCAAGCATCTTGCGTGGTGGTAAAGAGACCTTCTTCTCGAACATGGAACTGGTAAAAGTTATCCAGTCTGCACTAGAGAAAGCAGAGCTTCCTGCTGCTTCTGTTCAATACATTGAAAAGCCAGATCGTGAGCTTGTTTCTCAGCTGCTTAAGCTAGATGACTACGTAGATATGATCATTCCTCGTGGTGGCGCTGGTCTGCACAAGATGTGTAAAGAGAACAGCACTATCCCGGTAATCATCGGTGGTTTCGGTATCAGCCATATTTTCGTTGATGAAAGCGCGGATCTTGAGAAGTCTGTCGATGTGGTTGAAAACTCGAAAGTACAACGTCCATCAGCATGTAACTCACTAGATACTTTGCTTGTTCATGAAGCGGTAGCTGAGGAATTCCTTGGTAAGCTTAAAACACGTCTAGCGGATAAAGTGACATTAGTAGCTGACTCAAGCGCGAAGGCACTTCTTGCCGATTTTACTGACGTGCGTGATGCAGGTGAGGGTGACTTTGACACCGAATGGCTAAGCTACACACTAGGCGTAAAAGTGGTTGCGGATGTTGCGGAAGCGATTGACCACATGCGCGTACATAACGCGAGCCATTCAGATGCGATCATGACTAATAGTTTAGAAAGCTCTGAGCGTTTCATTAACTCGGTAGGCTCTGCAGCCGTGTATGTGAATGCATCAACTCGCTTTACTGATGGCGCACAGTTTGGTCTAGGCGCAGAAGTAGCAGTCTCTACTCAGAAACTGCACGCTCGTGGTCCTATGGGCTTAGAAGAGCTGACCAGCTACAAGTGGGTGGGTAAAGCGAATTATCTTGTTCGCGGTTAACGTTTCTCGTTAGCTTTACTCTGCAGCTCATTTTAAAAATTGCTATCGCGTAGCAATAATCAATGAATTAGCACACAAAAGGGCCTTAATTGGCCCTTTTTCTTTCCTAACGTTTGGCAATTCCGTTACACTGACAATCAATTATTTGGAGGTGATATGCATTGTCCTTTTTGTTCAGAGAACGACACTAAAGTAATCGATTCAAGACTGGTTGCTGATGGCCATCAGGTTCGTCGTCGCCGTCAATGCCTTGCATGTAGCGAGCGTTTCACTACGTTCGAATCGGCAGAACTCGTGATGCCGAAAGTCATTAAGTCTAATGGAAACCGCGAACCGTTTAATGAAGATAAGATGGTCGGTGGCGTGCAACGTGCTCTGGAAAAACGCCCTGTGAGTGCTGATGCGATCGAACTTGCTATCAGTAATATTAAGTCACAACTCCGTGCAACAGGTGAGCGTGAAGTTCCAAGCGAAATGATTGGCAACCTAGTCATGAGCCAATTAAAAGAATTAGACAAAGTCGCGTACATCCGTTTTGCTTCTGTTTACCGCAGCTTTGAAGACATTCGAGAGTTTGGCGAAGAAATCGCTAAATTAGAGGATTAATCCCTCAGTCATGTCTAACTTTTCTCCCCTAGATTTTCAAATGATGTCGCGTGCTATACATTTAGCGAAACGCGGCATTTACACCACTGCGCCAAACCCAAATGTCGGTTGTGTGATTGTACAAACCGATGGACAAATTGTTGGTGAAGGCTTTCACGCCAAAGCGGGTGAACCTCACGCTGAAGTACATGCCATGCGAATGGCGGGTGATAAGGCAAAAGGTGCGACGGTTTATGTCACACTAGAGCCTTGTTCTCATTATGGTCGTACACCACCGTGTGCCGAGGGCTTGATTAAAGCTCAAGTGGCTAAAGTCATTTGCGCGATGCAGGATCCAAACCCGAAAGTCGCTGGACGTGGCATCAAAATGCTGCGTGATGCAGGCATTGAGGTTGAAATCGGTTTACTGGAGCAAGATGCTTTAGACTTGAACCCAGCATTTATTAAGCGTATGCAAACAGGCATGCCTTTTGTTCAGCTTAAGATGGCAGCCAGTCTCGATGGGCAAACGGCACTAGCAAATGGTCAGAGCCAGTGGATCACATCGCCAGCAGCACGTCGTGATGTTCAAAATTATCGAGCAAAGGCGGGCGCAGTATTATCAACCAGCCAAACGGTGATTGATGATAACGCTTCACTTAATGTTCGCTGGGCTGAATTGCCAAGTAGCGCACAAGCTCATTATGCTGAAGCTGACGTGCGTCAGCCTGTTCGTGTGATTCTTGACCGTCAAAACCAACTGCGCCCTGAGCTCAAGTTATATCAATCGCCAACACCCGTATTAAGAGTTGCAGAGGCGTCTGCTGACATTGAGGTCGGTACTACTGATACAGGTCAGCTAGATTTACATGATCTGATGCGCCAATTACCTGCTAATCATATCGACCATATTTGGGTCGAAGCGGGTGCAACACTGGCAAAAAGCTTGACTGAAGCACAGCTGGTGGATGAGCTAATCCTCTATTTAGCTCCTAAACTTATGGGCAGTGACGGAAGAGGTTTGATGGGCGCGTTAGGGCTCACTTCGATGTCTGATGTTATTGACCTAGAAATTAAAGATGTTCGACAAGTTGGTGTGGATATTCGCATCGTAGCGAAACCCGTATTACTAAACCGACAGTAACGAAACGATAGTGGAAATAAATCCGCGCCTAGATACATGTCGTTGACAACAAAAAGAGTTTTAAAATGTTTACAGGAATTGTAGAAGCCGTAGGTACATTGAGTGCAATTACTCCCCGCGGAGAAGACATTACCGTAACGGTTAACGTAGGTAAGCTTGATATGGCCGACGTTCAGTTAGGCGATAGTATTGCTACCAACGGTGTGTGTTTGACGGTCGTCGAATTTAACGACCACAGCTACAGTGCTGATCTGTCACTTGAGACCCTGAAAAAAACGGGCTTTGTTGATTACCAAGCGGGTGACAAAGTGAACCTAGAGAAAGCGATGCTCCCGACGACACGTTTCGGTGGTCATATCGTATCGGGTCACGTAGATGGTGTAGGCGAGATTGTTGAGCGCAATCAAGTAGGTCGTGCTATTGAATTCTGGGTCGAAATGCCCGCTGAAATATCAAAGTACGTTGCTCAAAAAGGCTCGATTACTGTCGATGGCATTAGTCTTACTGTGAACGATTTACGTAAGAATGCATTTAAGCTGACGATTGTTCCTCATACCTCTTCAGAAACCACCATCGATCAATTCCATGTTGGTCGTAAAGTGAATCTAGAAGTGGATGTGTTAGCGCGCTACATGGAGCGCCTACTGCAAGGTCAGCAACAAGAGTCTGAACCTGAATCTCGATTGACGATGGAATTCTTACAACAGAATGGTTTTGCCTAATCGTTGATATGAGGTGCGCTGAGCGTCACTTTGTAGAGCGAAGCAATATCATCAGGTTTAAATAGTGTCGGTTCTAGGAAGCAGAACCATTTCAAAGGATATAGAACAATGCCAATTAGTACTCCTCAAGAAATTATTGAAGACATTCGCCTAGGAAAAATGGTTATCCTGATGGATGATGAAGATCGCGAAAATGAAGGCGATCTGATCATGGCAGCAGAACATGTGACGCCAGAAGCGATTAACTTCATGGCGATGTACGGCCGTGGTTTAATCTGCCTAACCTTGACTAAAGAGCGTTCAAGCCGAATGGGTCTTGCGCCTATGGTTCAAGACAACAACGCACAATACACCACTAACTTTACCGTTTCGATTGAAGCTGCTGAGGGGGTAACTACAGGTATTTCTGCGTCTGACCGCGCTGTGACTGTTCAAGCAGCTGTTGCGAAAGATGCAAAAGCGGCTGACCTTGTTCAACCTGGTCACATCTTCCCGCTAACAGCACAAGAGGGCGGTGTTCTAACTCGCGCCGGTCATACCGAAGCGGGTTGTGATTTAGCACGTTTAGCGGGTTGTGAGCCTGCATCGGTTATCGTTGAGATCCTAAATGATGACGGCACTATGGCTCGTCGCCCTGATCTTGAAGTGTTTGCTGAAAAGCACGACATCAAGCTAGGCACGATTGCCGACTTGATCGAATACCGTAACAACACAGAAACCACGATTGAGCGTGTTGCACAGTGTCACCTACCGACTGAGTTCGGTGACTTTGAACTCGTGACTTACCGTGACACTATCGACAACCAAATCCACTACGCAATGCAAAAAGGTGACCTAACGGGTGAAGCGCCACTGGTTCGTGTTCACTTGCATGATACTTTCACCGATCTGCTTCATTCTGATCGTGGCACTGAGCGCAGCTGGTCGCTAGATAAGGCGATGAAGCGCATTGGCGACGAAGGTGGTGTGTTGGTTATTCTAGGCAACGAAGAGTCGTCTGATTCTTTGATTCATAAAGTGAAGACATTCGAAGCTCAAGATAAGAACGAGCAACCAACCATGGCTAAGAAGCAAGGTACTTCTCGTCGCGTTGGTGTCGGTTCTCAAATTCTACAAGACCTAGGCGTTCATGATATGCGTCTATTGTCTTCAAGCACCAAGCGTTACCACGCTCTTGGTGGTTTTGGTCTTAACGTTGTTGAATACGTTTGTGAGTAACTACTTACATACTGGTTTATAGCAACATAATTTATGATGATTTGAGTGGCTCTTTTGGTTCGAACTAGGACCAAAAGAGCCAAGTCGCTGAGCCTAACTTTTGTCGTGTCAAACGTTGGCGCTTTGCGACTTGCTGTTCCCAAATGTTTGGGAGCGAGGCTTGGTTATCATCTTTACATCTCCGGTGTCTGTTCTTCTAAATTAGCATTAGATATTGCTCACAGTTTTATGCTAGAATCCGTCGATTCTCACTTGATGAAAATAGTTAAAGGAAGGCTTATGAAAGTGATCGAGGGTGGCTTCCCAGCGCCAAATGCAAAAATTGCTATCGTTATTGCTCGTTTCAACAGTTTTATTAACGAAAGTTTACTTTCTGGTGCAATCGATACTTTAAAACGTCACGGACAAGTAAGCGAAGACAACATCACTGTTGTTCGTTGTCCTGGTGCAGTAGAACTTCCACTTGTAGCGCAGCGCGTTGCAAAAACGGGTAAGTTCGACGCGATTGTATCTCTTGGTACAGTAATTCGTGGCGGTACGCCTCATTTTGACTATGTTTGTAGTGAATGTAATAAAGGTTTGGCGCAAGTGTCTCTGGAATACTCTCTTCCAGTAGCATTCGGCGTACTAACTGTTGATACGATCGATCAAGCTATTGAACGCGCAGGAACCAAGGCTGGTAATAAAGGTGCAGAAGCTGCACTAAGCGCACTTGAGATGATCAACGTTCTTTCTGAAATCGATTCCTAATGGGGGCCAGTGTGAAACCAGCCGCACGTCGTAACGCACGTCAATTTGCTCTACAAGCAATTTATTCTTGGCAAATTACTAAAGAAAATATTGCTACCGTTGAAGAACAGTTCTTATCTGGTGGTAAGTATGATGAAGAAGAAAATCATGCTGCAGAACCTGCACTTGCTATGCCAGAAACAGACGTTGCATACTTCCGCGACCTACTAACTGGTGTTGCTCTTAGCCACATGGAACTTGATAGCAAGCTTCGTCCATTCGTATCTCGCCCGATGCAAGATCTGGACTTAATGGAACTTGCTCTTCTACGTTTAGCTATGTACGAGATGACTCGTCGCGAAGATGTACCATACAAAGTGGTTATCAACGAAGCTATCGAGCTGGCGAAAGTATTCGCAGCAGAAGACAGCCATAAGTTTGTGAATGGTGTGCTTGATAAAGCAGCGCCACACGTACGTAAGAAGTAATCTCTACGTATATTGAATCTAAAGGTCAGCTTTCATGCTGGCCTTTTTTGTAAGTAAATTCCAAAGATAGGGCATGTGATGTCTGGTGAATTCAACCTAATCGATAAATATTTCGTCAACCGACAGCCTCAACGTAAAGACGTACACCTCGCCGCTGGTGATGACTGCGCTTTGGTGAAAGCCCCAAGTAATGTTGAGGTCGCGATCAGCACCGATACCTTAGTCGCGGGCACTCACTTTCTAGCAGAAGCAAACCCGGCTTGGGTCGCGCACAAAGCATTAGCCTCAAACATCAGTGATCTGGCTGCTATGGGCGCAACGCCGGCGTGGGTCTCTTTTGCCTTAACCATGCCGGAAGTGGATGAAGCTTGGTTAGCGCCGTTCTGTGACTCTTTTTTCAAACTAGCAGATTACTTTGGGATTCAGTTAATTGGTGGTGATACCACGAAAGGACCACTAAGCCTGACATTGACAGTGCAAGGCTTTGTACCAGAAGGGAAAGCCCTACGTAGAGACGGCGCCAAGGTTGGAGACTGGATTTACGTGACAGGTAATCTGGGCGACAGCAAGGCCGGTTTAGAGGTTCTATTAGATCCAACAACAAACCAAGCTAAGCCGTATGCGAAAGAGCTTGAAGAGAGACACTACATCAGTGCTCCACGAGTGTTAGCTGGCCAAGCGCTTGTCAATCTTGCTTCATCGGCAATTGATATCTCGGATGGTGTCATCTCGGATTTGAAACATATCCTTAAGCGCTCTGAGGTTGGTGCAAGCATCGACGTGAGTACATTACCTATCTCCCCAGAACTGCGTCAGTTTGCCCCAGATATCGTTACGGCGCAGCAGTATGCGCTGACCAGTGGTGAAGAGTATGAGCTTTGCTTTACCGTGCCAGAAGAGAATAAAGGTTCATTGGAAAGTGCTTTGTCACACACTGGAACAAAAGTCACCTGTATTGGTCAAATAAGACCTGTAGAATACTTTGAACTACACAATAATGGTGAACCGTTAAGTTGGAGCTTAACTGGTTACGATCACTTTAAGGTTAATTGATGACAAACCCACTATCTGCAATCTCTCTTAAGAACCCTTGGCATTTACTAGCAACGGGTTTTGGCAGTGGCTTATCGCCTATTATTCCTGGAACCATGGGGACACTTGCATCGATTCCTCTTTATCTATTATTGGTTCAGTTGTCTTTCCCTGCTTATGTCGCGGTGGTCGTGGTTAGTTGCATTATTGGTATCAAAATCTGCCAAGTGACGTCTGATGATATGGGTGTTCATGATCATGGCTCTATCGTATGGGATGAGTTTGCGGGCTTTTGGATCACCATGAGCCTAGTACCAATGTTGAGCATTCCTGCCGATGATTGGAAATGGCTACTGACAGGCTTTGTTCTATTCCGCTTCTTTGACATGGTAAAACCGTGGCCGATTGGCTGGTTAGATGCCCGAGTTCATGGCGGTTTAGGCATCATGATTGATGATATTGTGGCAGGTATTATGGCGGCAATTTCGCTATATGCTGTGGCCCATTTCGCAGGTTGGCTAGTTTAAATAAAGATAAAACAAGGAATTACAATGTCTAAGAAGGTTTACTGCATCGCTCAATTTCAGCCGAAAGAAGGCAAACTGAACGAGCTGTTTGAGGTATTAAAAGCACTAGAGCCAAACACTCTGCGTGAAGATGGCTGTATTCAATACACAGTAACTCGCCACATTCAGAGCCCGTTTGCGGAAGGCCAGAGCTTCCCGATTGCTTTCAACGAAATCTGGGCGGATAACGAAGTGTTTGAAGCGCACTGTCAACGTCGTGAAATTCAACAGTTCTTCCAAGAGCAGTGCGTTGATGAAACAGGTTTAGTTGAGAACTTTAATGTTGCTATCTACTCTGACGAACCTGAGAACTACGACGCGCCTGTTCTTAAGCCGTGCTGCTAATTTGTTGTAATAACTGACTTAAACAGTGGCTAGCTAATGAGTTCGCGGATACTAAAAAGGTTGACCCTAGGGCCAACCTTTTTTTGTTTTGTTGCTTATGCAGCTTGCTACTGAAAGCTATTTAGCAAGGTAGTCAGAGATAGACTTCTCAATACCTTTCGCGTCTAAGCCTAGCTCTTCATGTAGCTCACCTTGCGTGCCTTGAGAAATGAATTTGTCTGGTAGACCAAGGTTCAGTACAGGCATGAGCAGTTTCTCTTGCATCAAGAACTCAATTACACCTGCACCAGCACCCCCGGCAATCGCATTTTCTTCGATAGTCACCAGTACATCATAGTCAGCAGCAAGTTGTTTGATTAGAGCTTCATCTAGCGGCTTAACAAAGCGCATATCTGCAACGGTGGCATCCATTACATCAGCAGCTTGAAGTGCATTTTCTAGGAAAGTACCGAAGCTTAGGATAGCAACCTTAGCGCCATCCTTTGCTTTTGAGCTTTCACGAACGATACGGCCTTTACCAATCTCAAGTGCAGTAAACTCACTTTGGATTTCTGTGCCCATGCCATTACCACGAGGGTAGCGAACCGCACTTGGTCCATTGTGCTGGTGGCCAGTGTATAGCATTTGGCGACATTCGTTTTCGTCGCTTGGTGCCATGATCACCATGTTTGGAATGCAGCGCATGAAGCTTAAGTCGAACGCACCTTGGTGTGTCTGACCATCGGCACCCACAAGACCTGCGCGGTCAATCGCGAACATAACCGGTAGATCCATGATAGCCACATCGTGGATCAGTTGATCGTAGCCACGTTGTAGGAAAGTCGAGTAGATAGCCACAATCGGCTTATCACCCGCAATCGCCATACCCGTTGCTAGCGTCACGGCGTGCTGCTCAGCAATCGCTACATCGAAGTATTGATCTGGGTACTCTTTAGAGAAACGCACCATGCCAGAACCTTCACGCATGGCTGGCGTGATCGCCATTAGCTTAGGATCTTGCGCTGCCATATCACATAGGAAATCGCCAAAAATCTTAGAGAACGTTGGCTTAGAGCTAGTGCTCTTAGGCAAGCTTGAGTGTGCAGGATCGAATTTAGGTACGCCGTGGTAACCAATTGGATCTTTCTCTGCTGGCTCGTAGCCTTTACCTTTCTTAGTCATGATATGCAGGAACTGAGGACCTTTTAGATCTCTCATGTTCTTAAGCGTTTTAATCAGCTCGTTTACATCGTGGCCGTCTACTGGGCCGATGTAGTTAAAGCCGAGCTCTTCAAACATGGTACCTGGAACAACCATGCCTTTCAGATGTTCTTCTGTACGACGAACTAGCTCTTTAATCGGCGGGACGCCAGATAGCACTTTCTTGCCGCCCTCACGAATAGACGTGTAAAGACTGCCAGAAAGAACTTGAGCTAGGTGGTTGTTAAGCGCACCTACGTTTTCAGAAATCGACATCTCGTTATCGTTTAGGATAACCAGCATGTCATTGTGAACATCGCCTGCGTGGTTCATGGCTTCAAATGCCATACCAGCAGTAATCGCACCGTCACCAATCACGCTCACAACTTTACGGTTCTTACCTTCTTTCTTAGCACTGATCGCCATGCCGAGTGCAGCACTGATCGATGTTGAAGAGTGACCAACAGAAAGGGTGTCGTACTCGCTCTCTTCACGCCATGGAAATGGGTGCAGTCCGTCTTTTTGGCGGATAGTCGACAGGCGGTCACGGCGACCGGTAAGAATTTTGTGCGGGTATGCTTGGTGGCCAACATCCCAAACCAATTGGTCAAAAGGCGTGTTGTACACATAGTGTAGAGCGACAGTGAGCTCTACCGTACCTAAGCCTGATGCTAAGTGACCACTTGATTGGCTCACTGAGTTAAGAAGATAGGTGCGTAATTCATCACAAAGCTGTGTCAGCGTCTCTTTTGGGAGAAGACGCAAATCCTCTGGCTTATCAGCCAAAGCAAGAGTTGGGTACTTTGATATATCAAGAGTCATAGGTAATGCGCGCTTATTGTCTTAGTTCTTGCGCTCGATGACGTATCGGGCGAACTCTTCGAGTAACTGGGTATTGTATGGGATCGCGGCCAAAGCTTGAAGCGCTTCCTGCAGCAGAGATTGCGCTTTTTCTTGAGCGCCCTCTAAACCTAGCAAAGAAGGGTAGGTGCTTTTGTTCAAATCTTGGTCAGAGCCCTGTGGTTTACCCAAAGTTTCGGTGTCGCCAATGATATCCAAGATATCGTCTTGAACTTGGAAGGCTAATCCGATGGCATCTGCGTACTTATCTAATTGAAGCAGCACATCGAACGCTTTTTCACCTGCAGCTAGCGCACCTAAACGGATTGCACTCTTCATAAGAGCACCGGTTTTATTGCGGTGAACTTCTTCCAGCTCTTCAAGCGTCACTGCGCGGTTTTCAGCTTCGATATCGAGTGCCTGACCGATACACATACCTTGAGCTCCAGAGGCTTCAGCTAGACGTTGAATCATTCGAACGCGGTTGCTTTCACCATCAGCACTTAATGTGCCTTCTGCAAGTATAGTAAATGCGAGAGTTTGTAGTGCATCGCCCGTTAAAATAGCCGTGGCTTCATCGAATTTGATGTGACAAGTCTGGTGGCCACGACGCAGCTCATCGTCGTCCATTGCTGGAAGGTCATCATGAATCAGAGAGTAGGCATGAATACATTCGACTGCAGAAGCTGGAGTATCGAGTTCTTCCGCGGTGCAACCGAGCATTTCCCCTGTAATATAGACAAGAAATGGACGCGCGCGTTTGCCGCCTAAAAGTAACCCATAACGCATTGCGTTGATCAGATTCTGATTTTGGTGTGGCAGGCGGTCAAGCCAAAGGTTCAGTTGCTCGTTATTACGTGCTTGATAAGACAATAAAGTCTCGATCATAGGGGATCTCATACAATTCGTTATTCTGGTTGTGGGTTAAAGTCACTCAGTTCTGCATTTTCGTCATTTTGCAGTAGGATGCTAACACGTTGTTCTGCATCGTTTAGTTTACTTTGACCTGCACGAGCGAGGGAGATACCTCGTTCGAATTTTTTCAGCGCATCATCTAAAGCTAGATCACCGTTTTCTAGTTGATCAACCAAGCCATCGAGCTCTTCGATTGCCGCTTCAAAGCTCATATTTTCAGGTTTCTTAGTAGCCATAATAAATCTGCGTTTGGAAAGATGAACGAACGTTACCCTAGGGCGTTCAGATGGTCAAATGTAACCAATAAATTTTGCTAGAAAGTTCGTTTTTAAGAGGCTTGAAGCCACTTTCCTTTAATAACCCTACCTTTCTCGAGTTTATGACAGTTCGAGAATGGGGAAGCGGGTAATAGTTGTGATACAAAAAGCAAAAGTGTGATACTTAGGCCAAGAATTTACTAAAAGATCTTATAGTCTTGCCGATAAAAGAATTATCGTCGACATAGAGCTACAAAAAAGCATGAGGAGTGCTCAGTGGATTTAGCAACCCTAATAGGTTTGATTGGTGGATTTGCCTTTGTAATCATGGCAATGATCCTAGGTGGAAGCCTCGGGATGTTCTATGACACGACATCCATTTTGATCGTGATTGGTGGTTCAACGTTTGTTGTTCTAATGAAGTTCACCATGGGACAGTTCTTTGGCGCGGCTAAAATTGCCGGCAAAGCATTTATGTTTAAAGCCGATGAGCCTGAAGACCTTATCGCTAAGATTGTTGAAATGGCGGACGCAGCACGTAAAGGTGGTTTCTTAGCTCTGGAAGAGATGGAAATCAGCAACAGCTTTATGCAAAAGGGCATCGACCTGTTAGTCGATGGTCATGATGGTGATGTAGTGCGTGCAGCATTGCAAAAAGATATTGCGCTAACGACAGAACGTCATGAACAGGGGGCGAAGGTGTTTTCTGCATTTGGTGATGTTTCCCCTGCGATGGGTATGATCGGTACCTTGGTCGGTTTGGTTGCCATGCTTTCGAACATGGATGACCCTAAAGCGATCGGCCCTGCGATGGCCGTTGCACTCTTAACTACGCTGTATGGCGCAATTCTATCGAACATGGTGTTTTTCCCAATCGCAGACAAACTAGCGCTGCGTCGTGACCAAGAGACACTGAACCGTCGTTTGGTGATGGACGGTGTGCTGGCTATCCAAGATGGTCAAAACCCACGAGTTATTGATGGTTACCTGAAGAGCTACCTGAATGAAGGTAAGCGTACGATTGATGGTGAACCTGCGTAAGAGGAGTTGAAGATGGATGAAGAGAATCCATGTAAATGTCCTCCTCCGGGGTTACCTCAATGGATGGGAACATTTGCTGACTTGATGTCACTGCTGATGTGTTTCTTCGTACTTCTACTCTCATTCTCTGAGATGGATGTACTGAAGTTCAAACAGATCGCTGGCTCGATGAAATTCGCATTTGGTGTACAGAACCGTTTAGAAGTAAAAGACATCCCCAAAGGGACTAGCATCATTGCGCAAGAGTTTCGCCCTGGTCGTCCAGAGCCTACGCCGATTGATGTGATCATGCAGCAAACGATAGATATCACTCAGCAGACGTTGGAATTTCATGAAGGTGAATCTGAGCGCGCTGGTGGTACGATGCGTGACCAAGGCAAGATGACCGGAGGCAGGTCGCCAGAGGTATCGACTCACGACAACCAAAACTCTGAGTCAGACCAACAGCAACAGCAAGCCGAAGATCAATCGCAAGAGATGGAAACCTTGATGGAAAGCATCAAGAAGGCGCTGGAACGAGAAATCGACCAAGGCGCGATTGAGGTAGAAAATCTTGGTCAGCAGGTTGTGATTCGAATTCGTGAGAAGGGTGCATTCCCATCGGGTTCTGCTTTCTTACAGCCTAAGTTCCGACCTTTGGTGAGACAGGTGGCTGAATTAGTGAAAGATGTTCCGGGCATTGTTCGAATCTCTGGGCATACTGATAACCAACGTCTTGATTCTGAACTGTATCGTTCGAATTGGGATCTGTCCTCTCAGAGAGCAGTATCTGTTGCTCAAGAGATGGAGAAGGTGCGCGGATTCTCTCATCAACGATTGAGAGTACGTGGTATGGCGGATACTGAGCCCGTAGAGCCGAACGATACTGAATGGCAGCGTAGCCTGAACCGTCGCGTCGAGATCAGTATCATGCAAGGTGAGCCACTTTACAGCGATGAAGTCCCAGTGATTTCTGAATAGTACCTAGCTACGAGTTAAGCTGATTTATTAAACCAATCAGAAAGCCCAACCTTATGATGAGGTTGGGCTTTTTATTTACGTGGTGAATGTTGGCTTATCTACCGATCTATCTATAAGAATGCCGACTGTGAGTAAGCATGCTATTTTTAATAGGGTGTGTATTTATTACTGGTGTCAAAGCAAGCACTCTTTTCCTTGTTTCACTTTCTCATGTATAATTCGCGCCCTTAGATTTAGATATGATCTACTCTTGCTTCAAGTGCTGCGTAAATTCTCCAATTTACTTGGCGAAGAGCCTTTTAAAATTTTGAACATTAATGTTGTGAACGTACTATGAAATTTATTGTTAAGCCCCATCCGGAAATTTTTGTAAAAAGTGAATCGGTGCGTAAGCGCTTCACAAGGATTCTAGAGTGCAACATTCGTAACGTTATTCAGCGTCGCTGTGAAGGTGTTGCGGTATTTAACCGTCGTGACCATATCGAAGTGACGTCTGGGAGTGATAAGTACTATACAGAAGTGTTAGAGGCTCTGACTCACACTCCAGGTATTCACCACTCTTTAGAAGTACAACAGTCAGACTTCAAAGACTTGCACGATATTTATGAGCAAGTTTTAGAGCGCAGCCGTGCTGACATTGAAGGTAAAACGTTCTCTGTTCGTGCTAAGCGTCGTGGTAAGCATGAGTTCACGTCTATCGAGCTTGAGCGCTACGTAGGTGGCGGTCTGAATCAAGCGGTTGAGTCGGCAAGTGTTAAGCTGAAAGATCCAGAAGTAACGGTTAAAGTTGAAGTGGCTAATGGCAAACTGAACCAAGTGCTAGCGCGTCACAAAGGCCTTGGTGGTTTCCCTCTAGGTACTCAAGAAGACCTACTGAGCTTGATCTCTGGTGGTTTTGACTCTGGCGTATCAAGCTACCTACACATCAAACGTGGTTCTAAAGTTCACTACTGTTTCTTCAACCTTGGCGGTCCTGCGCACGAGATTGGCGTTAAGCAGGTGGCTCACTACCTATGGAACAAGTACGGTTCTTCGGCAAAAGTGAAGTTCATCTCTGTTGATTTCGAACCGGTGGTTGCTGAAATCCTTGAGAACGTAGAAGACGGCCAAATGGGAGTAGTGCTTAAGCGTATGTTCATGCGTGCTGGTGGCATGGTTGCAGACAAGTTCAAGATCGAAGCATTGGTTACTGGTGAAGCACTAGGTCAGGTATCAAGCCAAACGCTAACTAACCTGCGTCATATCGATAACGTAACAGACACGCTGATCCTTCGTCCACTTATCAACTGGGACAAAGAAGATATCATCGATCTTGCGCGCGAGATAGGCACCGAAGACTTTGCGAAAGTAATGCCTGAATACTGTGGTGTTATCTCTAAGAAGCCAACAGTGAAAGCCAAGAAAGGTAAACTTGCAGCAGAAGAAGCTAAGTTTAACTTTGAAGTGCTAGAGCAAGTGATCGAGAGCGCTCGTGTTATGGATATCCGTGATATTGAGAAAGAGAGCCAAGAGCAAGCTCCAGAAGTGGAACAGGTTCAAGCTGTTGCTGAGCACGCTATCGTTCTTGATATCCGTAGCCCAGATGAAGAAGACGAAAGCCCATTAGAAGTCGATGGCATTGATGTAAAACACCTACCTTTCTACAAGCTAGCGACGCAATTTGGTGACTTAGACCAAGGTAAAGAGTACCTATTGTACTGTGACCGTGGTGTTATGAGCCGTCTGCAAGCGCTTTACCTGCAAGAGCAGGGCTTCAAGAACGTTAAGGTGTACCGCCCATAGTCTGTTAGCTTAGAGCACGACTTAGGTTGTAACAGATACAGAAAGCCGCTTACTGAAAAGTAAGCGGTTTTTTATTTATCGGTTGATTGTTATTCTGTAATCGATACCGTTATTTTACTGTGTTGCTCGTATGGTCTTTTGTTTACAAACAAGCTGATGTTATACATCTATTTTTAGGTTGCAGCGTTAGCATTCGCATTGTTACTGAGATGTACAGCTAGGTGCATATCTTTGTGTGCGTATGATTGTTTAAGTAAGCGAAGGTTAGATTTTGTGAGTAGAGTGAAAAAATAGTAAGGATTAATTAGCATAGCTATTGATAAACTTGTTGTTACTTTTCTTTGGACATAAAAAAACACCGCCTAATAGGCGGTGTAAACAAATTTGACAGACAGGTCAAAATAAATACAGGAAGTAGATGCCTCGTTTCAGCGCGTAGCTACAACAAAACATTTGGTAGAACTCTACCCAACTCGAAAAGTACGAGTTTGCAAACACAACATCGCAGGAGCTAAGCCAATTGATTCTAGAGAGAATCAAGCCGTTCAGGCTAGCTGCTGCGGAATGAAATATAGAATTTCTCTAGCCGCTAGGCAACGGACAAATTATAATGTTTCAGATAAAAAAAACTAATGCTTATTTAGAGAGTAACTATGTCTCGTCGATTACCCCCATTAAACTCACTAAGAGTGTTTGAAGCTGCGGCTCGACACTTGAGTTTTACGCGTGCCGCTGAAGAGTTGTTTGTTACTCAAGCTGCGGTTAGTCACCAGATAAAAGCTTTAGAAGAGTTTCTGTCTTTGAAGCTTTTTCGCCGAAGAAATCGTTCTTTGCTGCTCACTGAAGAAGGGCAAAGCTACTTCTTAGATATCAAAGATATATTTACATCATTGGCTGAGGCCACTGATAAGGTGCTTGAGAGAAGTGAGAAGGGTGCGCTAACCATCAGTTTGCCACCAAGCTTTGCGATTCAATGGTTAGTACCAAGGCTTGCTGACTTTAATCAACAAGAACCTGATATCGATGTTCGAATTAAGGCCGTTGATATGGATGAAGGCTCGTTGACCGATGATGTGGACGTCGCAATCTACTATGGTCGAGGAAACTGGCCGGGCTTGAGAGCCGATAAATTGTATCAAGAGTACTTGGTTCCTCTCTGTTCCCCATCTGTGTTACTGGGAACAAAACCATTAGAATCTCTAAAAGATTTAGCATGCCATACGCTACTGCATGACACCTCTCGAAAAGATTGGAAACAGTTTGCGAAACAAAACGGCATTGATGGCGTTAATGTAAACCATGGACCGATCTTCAGCCACTCAACCATGGTGCTTCAAGCCGCAGCTCACGGGCAAGGCATTGCATTGGGCAACAACGTTCTCGCACAACCTGAAATTGAAGCGGGTCGCTTGATTGCTCCGTTTGATGAAGTATTAGTAAGTAAGAATGCTTTCTATGTTGTGTGTCATGAGAAACAAGCCGACATGGGCCGTATCGCTACTTTCCGTGATTGGATGCTGGCTAAAGCACAAAGTGAACAAGAGGACTTACTTGATGAGTAGCATCATTATTGATGGTGAAGATAATCCGATCACCTTTATCTTTGCGCACGGTGCGGGCGCTGGTATGGATCATGAGTTCATGCAGTCGGTAGCCAAAGGGTTAGCCTTTAAAGGGATACGAGTGGTTCGCTTCAATTTCCCTTATATGATCAAGCGTGCCGAAGGTGGTAAGCGTCGTCCGCCTGACAGAGCGCCTAAGCTGCTTGAAGCCTATCAAGAGATCATTGAGCAAACCGATGCAGACAAACTTGTGATTGGTGGTAAGTCGATGGGAGGCCGCATGGCGAGTCACTTATCTGAGTTGGATAAAGTGGCAGCGATGGCTTGTTTAGGTTTCCCTTTTCATCCTCCGGGTAAGCCAGAGAATTATAAAGGTGAACACCTTGCTGCTTTGCAAAAGCCGTGTCTGATTCTTCAAGGCGAACGCGATACCTTTGGTAAGCGTGAAGAGTTTGCTGATTTCGACCTGTCGGATTCTATTAGAGTTGAGTTTATTCCTGATGGTGATCACAGCTTCAAACCACGCAAGAGTTCTGGTTACACAGAGCAACAGAACATCGCGTTAACGGTTGAAAAGCTCTCAGCATTCATTAAAGAGGTGCTTAATGAAAAGTAAGTACCTACTTACCTTCGCTGGTCTATCTGGCGCTATTGCGGTGATGCTTGGCGCGTTTGCTGCACACGGTTTAAAAGCTATTTTGCCTGAGTACCTGTTAGGTGTATTCGAAACGGGTGTTCAGTATCAGTTTATTCATACGTTAGCGATAATAGCGTGTGGTGCTCTGCTACAGATGAAACTTGGCGCTAAATCACAAAAATATTTTTTCATTGCGGCAATTTGCTTTATCATCGGCATCCTTTGTTTTAGTGGCAGCCTGTATGTGTTGGCACTGACAGGAATAAAATGGTTTGGCCCAATAACTCCGTTTGGTGGTCTACTATTTATCATTGGTTGGGGAGTCTTCTCCTTCGCTGCTTTGAATATAAAAGAGGTAACTCAGTGAAACACGTACTACTTTATTGTCGCTCTGGTTTTGAAAAAGAATGTGCTGGCGAAATTCAAGACAAGGCAACACAACTGGAAGTGTTTGGTTTTCCTCGATTAAAAAACAATACCGGTTTCGTATTGTTTGAATGTTACCAAGCTGGTGAAGCGGACAAGTTGATCAAAGAGATCGATTTCCAATCATTGATCTTTGCTCGTCAAATGCTAGCTGTAGCGGTTGAAATCAAAGATCTACCAACCGATGACCGCATCTCTCCAATTCTTGAGGCGCTTTCTGAGAAAGAAGGTTTCCCACGTTGTGGTGATATCCGTATTGAAACGCCAGATACTAACGAAGCAAAAGAGCTACTGAAGTTCTGTCGTAAGTTTACAGTGCCAATGCGCCAAGCTATGCGTGGCAAAGGTCTAATGACAGCGAAAGACAATGCTAAGAAGCCTGTGCTTCACTTGTGCTTCATCGCTCCAGGTCACTGCTTTGTTGGTTACTCTTACCCAACCAACAACTCACAATTCTTTATGGGCATCCCTCGTTTGAAGTTCCCTTCAGATGCGCCAAGCCGTTCTACATTGAAGCTAGAAGAAGCGTTCCACGTGTTCATCCCTCGTGATGAGTGGGATGAGCGTCTTGCTCCGGGTATGTGGGGTGTAGATTTAGGTGCCTGTCCAGGCGGTTGGACTTACCAACTAGTGAAACGTTCTATGTTCGTTCACTGTGTTGATAACGGCATGATGGCAGACAGCTTGATGGAAACTGGTCAAATCAAACACCACATGGTGGATGGCTTTAAGTTCGAACCAGACCGTAAGAACGTCACTTGGATCATCTGTGACATGGTTGAAAAACCAGCGCGCGTTGCACACCTTATGGGTGAGTGGATCATCAAAGGTTGGGCGAAAGAAGCACTATTCAACCTTAAACTGCCAATGAAGGGCCGTTACGATGAAGTTCTGCAAGATATTGAGAACCTAAAATTGTTCCTGATTGAGAACAAAGTGAAGTTCAAGATGCAGGCGAAGCACCTATATCATGACCGTGAAGAGATTACCGTTCATATTCAGTCGCTTTCAAACATCTCACCGCACTAATATTAGCGTTGATATATCAGTGATAAAAATGCTCCTTTAAGGGGCATTTTTTGTATCTGAAATTCGTTAAATGTTCGGGTTTAGGCGCGTTAATGAAGTCAAAATCGTCGAAATGTCGGCTATTTCAGTATTCGAATATTAAAAAAGCCGTAAGTGATCGAGACTTACGGCTACCTATCTTCAGGGGTGATACGAAGCAGGATTTATTCAAAGATTCAGCAGCAAAACGAAGTAAGTTTTACAGCGAGGGCATCTTAGCAAAATTTATTTTATGAAAAGTAAGTGAACGTAAGTAAAGAATGTAAATGATAAGAATTATCATTCAATTTGTGTAATATTCACGTCCCCTGACTTAAATATATAAAATATAAAAACACAGTATGAAACTTAAAGCACTTTCAGTAGCCGTTACGGTTGCCTTAACTTCATTTACAGCCCTTGCTGCCGATGAACAAGAAACGGTAGTGGTAATTGGTTCAGCTCTTGATCAACTTGTTCAGACTGAAATCAACTCTGACACACTTGAAAAGAAACAAGCATCAGACATTAAAGATGTACTGAATACTATGCCAAGCGTAACGGTAGACGGAAACGCACGTTACTCTCGCAAAGTGTATGTACGTGGTATGGAAGACAAGTTTGCCGTGGTGACTATTGATGGTGCACGTCAAGAAGGTCAGCTATTCCACCATTCTGGTGATCAGGCTATTGACCCAGCGATGCTTAAGCGTGCTGAAATTGAATTAGGCGGTAACTCTGCACGGTCTGGCTCTGGTGCGATTAACGGCTCATTTAGCTATGAGACAAAAGACCCAAGCGACCTTCTTAAGCCAGGCGAAAGCATTGGTGCTCGAGTTAAAACTAGCTACCAAACGGCTTACGAACGTTTCGCAACCAACGTTGCTGTGTATGCAAAAGTAAACGACAAGCTGCAATTCATGGGGATTGCAAACTACTCTGAAGATGGTGACCTACATATCCCTGATCAGGAAGCTGTGACGTCTAAGCAAGGCGAACTGAAGTCTGGCATCGCGAAAGTGGTATTCATCCCGAATGACGCTAACGAGTTTAAACTGACTTTCAACCGATACAACGATGGTGGTAAACGTCAGCTTTCTGGTGAGAAGGCCGGTGCTCTGTATGCGGATGAGGAGCACAACTACCATTCGCTTAACCGTGATACTGTGACTCTGCAACACGAATACGATGCGGGTAGCGACTTAGTACACCTAAAAACTAATATTTATTACAACCGCCAGTACATGGATCGTGATGCTCTAACAGAAGAGTACGGCGATTGGAATCAAGTAAATGGCTCTTGGGAATTTACTAAAGATGGTGACTTATCAATCCCACATCGTGAATACAATGTGACGACTATTGGTGGTGACATTCGCAATATCTCTCGGGTTGGTGAGCATGAGCTAACTTACGGCCTTGATGGTTATAAAGCAGAGCAGTGGATTGACGCGGGTGACGGTGTTTACCAAAGCGGTTCTAAGCAAGGTGAAACCAAGAAGTACGGTATGGATGGTGGTACCGTGACAGCTTACGGCCTTTACCTACAAGACATGTACGAGTTTAGTGACTTCCGTTTAACAACAGGTTTACGTTACGACGTTCATAAGCTTGGTGGTGTTTACGATGGTGATTTTGACCAGCTGTCTCCTAAATTCAAAGGTGAATACCAAACCACGGAGAATCTAAAACTTCGCGTAGGGTACGGTCGTTTGTTTAAAGGTGCATCATTGCCAGAAGCATTAACGATGAAAGCCGCATCTGATGTTAATCAGTCTGATACTAAGGCGATGACGGGTAATAACTACGAGGCTGGTTTTGATTACGAGCTGACACGTCTACTGGCGGCGGACTACGCTATCCTAGGTTTCACGGCTTACACCTACAACCTAGATAATCAAATGCACCCAACTAAGAATAACTCAACACTGGCAAACCAGTACGATGTTGAAGTGTGGGGTGTAGAAACGGTACTGAGCTACGCACTAGACTCTCTGAGTGTATACGCTAACCACTCTTACTCGGATGGTGATCAGAAAGACCTAGAGAGTGGCAAAACCAGCCACATGAGCAAAACTGGCATTCACAACTTTAAAGCGGGCTTTAACTACAGCCTAAACGGTGAGTTTTTGTTTGGTTGGGACTCTCGCTTCGTTCCGGGTAATGACTACACGGATGAAAAGGGTGAACAAGTGAAGCGTGCTGGTTTTGCTACGCATAATATTTGGGCGGCTTACACACCTACGTTTGCGAAAGACCTAGAGATGAACATCGGTGTCGATAACATTCTTGATAAGAAATACGCAGAGCATACTGGATTTGGTATCTCTTGGGGCTCAGATAAGTACACCAGCTACGAAGCCGGTCGTAACTTCAAAGCTTCTATCGCTTATAACTTCTAATCATCCGATTAAGTTCAGTTAGGCGGTAGCCAAAATAACAAAAAGCCTTAGTATCGACTAAGGCTTTTCTGTATCTGGAACTTGGTATAACGAAGGGTTTTATATAGAGCTAAGCGCTCGCTTCGTAACGAATATCTTGCAGGTTAAAACCTAAATCTATGTCTGTTTTGAGAGCTGAGACTTGCTTACACACTCGAGCGGACTCAATGTGTTCATCAAACTTCTTACGATATTTCTTCGGTAAGTCTTCCGCTTGGTATGCAGTTTCAATATCGGGGTACGAAGTTAATATCTCTTTTGCTGCTTTCGGCCCTACGCCAGGGATGCCAGGCACTTGGCTAGAGTTTACACCGGTTAATCCCCAGTAATCTGCAAGCTGTTCTGGTTTTACACCAAACTCCGCCTCGATAAAGGGCTTATCTAACCAGCGATGTTGGAAATAATCACGGATCTGCAGGGTAGGCGACAACAGTTGGCAGTAGCCTTTGTCTGTCGAGATGATGGTGACGGTCTCACCATGATCTGCGACTTTCTTAGCCAGCGTTGCCACTAAATCATCAGCTTCATCACCATCGGACAGTAACGAATCTATGCCTAACTCCCACCAAGCTTGTTGGATCGCATCAAGGCCTTGCATGAGCGGCTCTGGCATGGGTTTACGGTTCTGCTTGTAAGCAGGCAGTACTTCCGCGCGCCAACCACGGTCTTGCAGGTGGTGATCAAACACCGCGATGATATGCGTCGGCTTGGACTCGGAAATAATCTTATTCAGAGTGCGAGTTGTCGTGTTGATGGTTCTTGCTATATCGGTTGGATCCGGCTGAGCCGAGTGCACGCGTCGGATGAGGTTCAAGGCATCGATAATAACAAGATGGATAGACATAAGTTTCCACTAAATTGGCAATAAAAAGGGGCTGCTAGCCCCTTATAGTAACGTATCAGTTAGTGAGTTGAAACGTTGGTAGCATAAACGCCTTAATCACTTGAAGCGATTTTGTAGCAAGGCACGTAGTCGGTACCGCCTGGTAGCTTCATTCGATGTTGTTCAACAAAGTCGTTAAGCAGTTGGTCCATCTTAGTCATCAGCTCTTTGTCACCATCAATAATGAATGGGCCGTGTTTTTCTATCTCTAGAATACCCTCAGCTTTGACATTACCCGCAACAATACCTGAGAACGCTTTACGCAGATTTGCTGCAAGGCTTTCTGTTTTCTGGTCCATATGTAGGTCGAGTGCCGCCATCGATTCGTGGGTCGGATCGAACGGCAGTTGGAACTCAGGTTCAATATGCAGTGACCAGTTATAGCTGTAGGCATCGCCGGTCTCTTTACGGTGAGAACGTACGTCTGGCATAGCTTGCTTCATGATTTTCGCGGCGCGAGCCGGGTCATCAATCACGATCTCATAATGTTTTTGTGCTTCTGGACCTAATGTCTCGCCAATAAACTTATCGATCGAGCGGAAGTAAGCTTCGCTCTCTTTTGAGCCCGTTAACACAATCGGCATTGGCTGATCGGCGTTATTCGGGTGCATCATAATACCTAAGATGTACAACAGCTCTTCGGCAGTACCTGGACCACCAGGGAATATGATGATGCCATGTGCCATACGAACAAACGCTTCAAGACGCTTCTCGATGTCTGGCATGATCACAAGCTCATTCACGATAGGGTTTGGTGGCTCAGCCGCAATGATTGATGGTTCAGTCAGACCTAGGTAACGGTGATCGGTGTAACGCTGCTTCGCGTGACCAATTGCCGCCCCCTTCATTGGGCCTTCCATCGCGCCCGGTCCACAACCGGTACAGATGTTGAGTTCTCGCAAGCCTAGTTCATTACCCACTTCACGAGTGTATTGGTATTCGCTGGCATTGATTGAGTGGCCGCCCCAACACACGATAAGGTTCGGCTCGATACCCGGAGTTAATGCTCCAGCATTTCTTAAAATACCAAACACTAGGTTAGTAATATGAGTGGTGTTGGTTAGGTTAAGCCTTTGGTTGTCGGCTAGGTGCATGTTGACGTACACAATGTCACGCAGCACTGAAAATAGGTGTTCTTGAATACCCTTGATGATTTCACCATCAACAAAGGCATGCTCTGGCGGATTGCTCAGTTCGAGCTTAATACCACGCTCACGGCGTACGACTTCTACATCGAACGATTTGTATTTATCGAGCAATTCCTTGGAGTTGTCGGTATGGCTACCCGAGTTAAGTACCGCTAACGTACAGTTACGATACAGTTGGTACAGATCACTAGACGCGGTTTTCTTAAGACGCTCAACCTCAAGTTGAGAGAGTAAATCCATGCTACCGGCAGGGCTGATATGAGTGATCATAGTGCCTCCTTGTTGATAAGAGCAGGGGAGATAGTTAAGTAACCCTCTGACTCGAGAGTGAGAAGCAAACGTTGAAAGTGTTTGGTTAAAGGTGAGAGAGTTAACCAGACGAAACGAATACGACAGCGTTGCTTAATGGATTATATAAACTGCTCAAGAGCGAATATATGGCATTGCTTGCCAAGAATGCTTGTTAAGCGAATGTTAATCATTAGCTTAGCAAACATTGAGGAAATTGGTATGTGATAAGTATTTGAAAAAATGAAATAAATTAAATTTAAGGCCGCTTAGTGCCAAACAAGTTGGTTGCTACCGCGCTGTTTTGCCTTATTTAAAGTTTTATTGAGTCGCTCTAATACTTCTTCTGGTGTATCCGACTCTTTGAACTGAGTACTTGCAGCACATAAGGTTATCGTGATTTGTTGGTCACGGAACTTAAATGGCAAACGGCTCACTTGAGTCTGAATGTTTTGTATCACCTGATGACAATATTCATCGGTTTGCTCTGGGAGCAATAAGACAAACTCTTCACCAGAAAAACGAGCCACAGTATCTGTGGTGCTAGTTTCTTTGGTGATGGTTCGTGAGATGATTTTCAGAGCTTTATCGCCAGCCGTATAACCAAAGCTGTCGTTGATCGATTTGAAATTGTCGATATCAAGCAGCACTACACGTAGTGAGTGTTGTGCACGAATCCAACGGCGGTACTCAAGCTCTAAACGATCAGTAAAAGCGGTACGGTTGTAAACCTTCGTTAGAGGGTCAAGTAGCATACGCTGAGCCTGATCTTCTAGGCGTTTGCGGTAGTCTTGAGTCACTTCATACAGTGAATCGAGCTGAGTTTTTCCGTAGCTCATTCGTTCGATCAGTGCTTGTTCTTTTTGCTCGGCGTGATTCAACCTTTCTGATAGAGAAGCTATTTCACTGAGTAGGGGACTGATCGACTGCTTTAAGCTATCAATATCCTTCGCTTTATCTAAAGAGTTCTGGCTCTTACTCACTAGCTCTGTCAGCTCTGAGTTTAGACCTTGGCGATGCTCGAAATAGCTTTGGCTTTGATCGGTATTTTGGTCTGCCGTTTTGATGCTCGATGCGAGTGACGCGTTGAGTTGATCGATAAACTGTTCAGACTTTTTACGCTCTAGCGTGGTACCTTCAATGACCAGTTTGAGGATCTGAAGTGTCAGCTCAAGCAGGTTTTGTGTGGAAACACCAAGCAATAGCTTTGCGCGAATATCGGTCAGCATGTCACCTGATTCTCCCTCAAAATCGAGTTCAGTAATCAGATGTTGTAATTCGTTTGATAGGTCGGAAAGGAGCTCTTGTTCTGGAGAGTGTGCGGCGTCAGCAAACTGCGAACGTGAGTTGTTCGCCATAATCTTTATGGCACGCTCAAAAATCCCGAGTAGCTTTATCGCATGGTCGACTTTCTGACTGCCATTGCATTCGGAGAAGCTAAGTAAGTTTCGTAGGTCTCGCTTGAGCTGCGCTGGAAGACCAGTTATGCGTTGCAGCGTTTCCCCACTGTGCTTAATGCTATCGTCCAGATATCCGTTCTGTTTATCCATAGCCAACGTTTTCTGCTTTAGCATCCTTTCAAGTACTGCCAGCTTTGGGATTATCGAGCTAATGTCTTTTTGCTTTTCTAGCTCTTCCCTAAGGGCAATGAGGTTTTCATCTAAATGGCTATTGCTGCCAACGCACGCGTCGCTTAACGATGTGACGATACGCTTTAGAACTTTTTGTTCGCGAATAAATTTGAACGAGGTGTCTCTTTGCGTCAAACGAACTTGCTCCAACTGAAATTTCAGCTGGTGGAGTTGCGCCTGAATGTCTTTTTCAAGAATGCCCATAGATGTATTAAATAGCGCCGCGTAGATCGAACTCGATCATTTTGATGAAATTCCGTTACATCGATAATAACAAAACTAAAAATAAGGTCACGAGTTGCAAGTCTTAACCGCTCGCAAATCAGTCATCTTTTAGCATTTTTTTGATGTTGTCCTCATTCTGGTATGAGGATTGTATTTTTATTAGCCCTTGATTAATCGCATGTTTACAGGCTTCTCTTATGTTACCTGTTGCAAGGCTGGCGGCGGGTGCATTGTCGATGGCTTTGAGGTATACCCATTGACTGCTGCGCTCTTTGAGACTTATCTCACGCGCTAGGTTTGTTGACATCAATAGTACATCTAATAGCTCTTGATCGTTTATCGCAGTGTACGCACGTGGCAAGAATGGGTAGTCAGCGATACCCATGCGAACGGTGCGGTTGATATTACGTTCGGTCTCGAACTCATTTACCCAATCTTGAACCTTTCTGAACATGGCTTCAGGCGATGAGTCTCGGTCTGAATTCGGTTCGATGTAGAGTAGGTTGGCATCCGAGAAATGGTAAACGCGAGAAAGGCCTTCCAGTTTCGATTTGAGGTACTCGCCGAACGCATCTTCAAGCTCAAGGCCGGCTTTGTAACCATTCTGGGTGTACATATTGCGTAGGAAAGGTAGATCAATCATCACGAAGCGCAAACGGTCGTTTAGTGGTTCATGAATCAGTTCACCCATCTGCCATTGCTCAAAGGTTTGGCTAGTTTGCTCCAATGAGTTCGACAGTTTGGCGTTTAGCATTCTTAAGTTAGGCAGCTTGGAACGCGAGTGCGTAAAGAGATCGGTGCGCAGTGAATCGACTTCTTTGGCCAAGGTTTGAATGATGTAGCCTCGGCGCAGCACAAAGAAGAACAGTACAATACTGAATAGGAATAGCGCGAAGGCGATCTTCTGGAACTTGCGATGTTCAAGTTTGTATTTCTCTAGCTCTTGCGCTTGACCTGCATAGTGTAAGGTCTGCTCGGCGAACTCTTTCTGTTGGCGGAATGCATCTTCACCAACACGGTTGAGTTTTTGCTGCTCTAAAGAGACCAGGCTGTTGTATTGCTTGAGGTTAGCGAGCGCCTGCTGCGGGCGACCGGCTTGTTCGTAACCCAAAGAGAGCAAGTAGTACGAGCGTTGTGACAAGCGAGAGTTCTCGACTTGGCGTGAGATCTCAAGTGCACGTGTCGCATGCTTGATCACATCTTCACTCTCTTGCAGGTGGTAAGCCAGCCCTGCCGATAGCAGCGCAGCACGGCCTTCCAGTTTTGGTATATCGGTGTACTCGAGCAGTTCAAGAGCACGGGTGAGGTACTGTTCTGCAAGAGGGTAATTATAAAGGCGCAGGTAAGTCGCTGATAAACTTAAGCGAATATCGATGACTTGGTAGATATCTCGGTCAGTACTTTCGTGGTCAAGCACGTTGAAGAAATGCACTAGGGCAAGGTTGTATTTACCTTGGTAGAAGTACACATCACCCATTTTCTTCAGCACTTGAGCTAATACTGGTGAGTTTTCAAAGTTATCATAGAAATCAGCGGCTTGAGATAAGTGCTCTAGTGCTTTGTCTAACACTTGGCGCTCAAAGAACAGCTGTGCTAGTAGACGGTTAACTTTTGCCAAGCGTGCACTCAGGTTGCCTTCGACTGACTTCCAGTAGCCATACAACAATTCAGACAGCGCGTGATTGTACTCTTTATGGTTCAGGTAAAACTCACCGACTGCAATGTGGTAGTCGATGGATACTTTTTCTGAATAACGTTGGTCGAGGTAATTCTTGGCTTCTTGGTAGTACTTCTCCGCTTCATCGATCTTGTTGTCGTATGACGCAATGTCTGCTTTCAACATGATTAAGCGGTAGGTGATGCCTTCCGTTAAACGCAAGGTTTTGCTGACTGATTCTAGATTTGCTTCGATAGTTTCGAGTTCAGCTTTGGCTTTGTCTGACTTTCTGTCATTGAGCCAAACTAAGCGAACTTTTAGGATCTCAAGATCCACCTTTAGATAGTCGAGCTTGTAGGTTTTAGCGAGTTCAGAGGCTTTGTCGATGTGCTTGATCGCAATACGAATATTACCAAGGTTGTAC
This sequence comes from Vibrio chagasii, assembly GCF_002954585.1. Lineage (GTDB taxonomy): Bacteria > Pseudomonadota > Gammaproteobacteria > Enterobacterales > Vibrionaceae > Vibrio > Vibrio chagasii_A. The sequence goes on along the minus strand of NZ_MSCI01000002.1, from coordinate 2,248,023 downwards.
TCTGCTTTCGCTAAGATCTTGTAAGCATCAATACTGCTGTTTGGGGTGCGGATCGAAGAGTCTGTCTCTTCTCGAGAAATCGCCGAAGGGCTTTTCTCGCGCTGATCAGAAAGGACACGCAGCGTCAGGTAGCTGTTGGCCATTTTTTTTGCTTGGCTTGGTTCGATCTCAACCAAGTTATTGGCTTCGTTGAGTAGCGCCGAAGAATAGACCGACGCATTCACCGAGGTGCTCAAGCTTAAAATAAATAGGCTAACAACGTATAACCAACGCATTTCAGTGTCCTTTAAAGATTAGGTAGGTGCCAAATTAAGTGTGTGGTTTGCCGATTATTGGCGAGCCATACGCTTATTGTGGCTTGGTCTATCTTGCTCTGTTGAACGGTATGGGTTGATATCCAGACCACCACGACGCGTGTAACGTGCAAATACAGTTAACTTCGAAGGCGCGCAGTATTTCATGATATCAGTGAAGATACGCTCAACACATTGTTCGTGGAATTCGTTGTGCTCACGGAATGAAACTAAATAGCGCAGCAGGGCTTCACGGTCAATTTGCTTGCCTGAATATGCGATCTCAACGCTGCCCCAGTCTGGTTGATTAGTGATCAAACAGTTCGATTTTAATAGATGGCTGTGCAGTGTCTCTTCCACTTCTTGCTCGCCAGTAGCACCTTCAAGCAGAGACGCTTCGAAGTCGTAGCTAGTGATTTGGATATCTTGGTTATCGATACATTCGCCTTCCATCGTCACGATAGGTTGGTTGGTGTAGTCGGTTACCGAGTTAACATTCACAATCACAGCTTCGCCTGCACATGCCGACAGGTCTTGCGTTAAGCGCTCAGTCACTTGTTCCCAGTTTTCGAATTGAGTCTGGTTGTAGCTGTTCAGATACAGCTTGAAAGATTTTGATTCAATTAAATTAGGGCTAGTTGCTGGGATGAAAACTTCACCCACCGCCACTTGTGGTAGGCCATTTGTGTTCAGCCACGAAAGCTCGTACATGGTCCAAATATCATGACCAACAAAAGGCAACTCGCCGTTTAGCGCGAGATCATCACGATTCAGGCTACGAGGTACTGGTTGCAATAAACTTGCATCGTATTGGTTAGAGTACTCAGTTTTTTGGCCCAGCGTTAAGCCCGCTAGTTCTTTTGCGTCGGAATATTTGCTCATACTTTCGTTTCAAATTCGATTAGAATGGGGTCGATTTTACTGAATCCCCTTTACCCTGTCATTACGTCATCGCTTATTAGACAAGCTTATTTGGCAAGGAAAGGCTCAGATTCTATTTATTATTATGTGTTTAGGAGATTTTCATGACTCAACGTGCTCAAGACGCACTGGTTTCTTTTAGTCAGCGATACGTTGACGCGTGGCAACAGCAACACCAAAGCTTACCTCGTAATGAGGAGTTGGTGGACATCGTATCGCCATGCGTAGAAGAAAAGAGTGGTGACGCTGTGTTATGGAAACACTACCCACGTGAGCAGTTTGCTGATTTTACCAACGTAGAGACAGGCATCGAGCTAACGCTACATGAAGACATCAAAACCTTCTATGGTGCTCAATACAGCGCAGATATGAATGCGACTTTTGACGGCAATGAGCTGACTCTTTTGCAGATTTGGAGTGATGAAGACTTCGAATGCCTGCAAGAAAACATTCTAGGTCACCTAGTGACGCAGCGTCGCTTAAAGCTGAAACCGACGGTTTTCATCGCAGCGACTGATGCAGAGCTGGATGTTATCTCTATTTGTAACTTAACTGGCAACGTGATTTTAGAGCGCTTAGGCACCAAAAATCGTGATGTACTCGCTGAGACATTGGCTGAGTTTTTAGAAAAGTTACAACCTGCGGTATAGATAGATGTACGTACTAGAACTTCAATTTGAGTGTTTTGATAACACAACGGTAAGCGCTGTCGACAAGGCGGTGAATGGCTTAATGGATGCACTGCGTTATAACGGACAAGTGCTAGGCCGTGAGTTTCCTATCGTTATGGGTGACGGCGAGTTTTACGTTCGTGTTGTCTGCCCAGAGCAAGATAGCTTACACCCGCGTAATCACTCAGATTTTGTGAAAGTGTGCTTAGATCGTCTGTCTAATGCGAGCCTGCTGACTCCTAAAATGCGCTTGCTGGGTCGAGATTTGAACTCAGAAGAAGTGGCTGAAGATGAAGCGCCTAGTTGGCAAGTACTGTACACCACTTTTGTGCATACCTGCTCACCGCTACGCAGTGGTGATAGCTTGTTGCCGATCCCACTATACCGTAACCCACCTACCTTCAATGGCGACCATAAAGCCGTGCTGAAATGGCAGACGGAATGGCAAGCTTGTGATGAAGTACAAATGGGTGGTGGTTGTCGAGCTGAACACGCGACCTTGACGGAAATCAGCGATACCAAAAGCGTACTGTTCAAACGCGGTTGGGGCTTGAGAGGACGTATTGAATATCTGACTAAGATTCCTACTTACTACTACTTGTACCGTGTGGGTGGCATTAGTTTGAAAGACGAAAAAGAGCGTAAATGTCCGCAATGTGGTGGCGAATGGCTGCTAGATGCGCCGATCCACGATATTTTCTATTTCAAGTGTGATGATTGCCGTCTGGTATCAAACATCTCTTGGGATCAGCTAAAGTAACGACGATATTTTTAGCGTGGCAGGCTCATAAGTGAGCTTCTAGTGATCGAAAAAGGGGCTGACACAATGTCAGCCCCTTTTGGTATCTATAGGGTAGTGAAGCGAGGCAGATTACCAGCCTTTAACTACGCCACCTTGGAAGATGTCAGAAGCTGCTTTGTACACTTCTTCAGTTTGGTAAGCTTTAACGAAGTTTTGTACGTTCTCAGCGTTTAGGTTCTCTTCACGAGACACAATTAGGTTCACGTATGGAGACTCTTTGTCTTCAACGAATACGCCATCTTTTTGTGGAGTAAGGTTGATAGAGCTCGCGTAAGTTGTGTTGATGATAGACAGTGCTACGTCATCAAGAGAGCGTGGTAGTTGTGCTGCGTCTAGCTCAACAATCGTTAGGTTCTTAGGGTTCTTAACGATGTCACGCACTGTTGCAAGAAGACCTGCGCCTTCACGAAGCTCAAGTAGACCTTGTTGCTCAAGAAGCAGTAGAGAACGACCTAGGTTTGTCGGATCGTTTGGTACAGCGATGCGCGCGCCATCTTGGATTTCGTCTACCGATTTCACTTCTTTAGAGTAACCAGCAATTGGGTAAACAAACGTGTTACCAGCGATTGTCAGTTTGTAACCACGGTCAGCTACTTGCTGATCTAGGTACGGTGCATGTTGGAATGCGTTGATGTCGATAGAACCGTCATCTAGTGCTGCGTTTGGTGTTACGTAATCAGTGAATGTTACTAGTTCGACATCTAGGCCGTACTTCTCTTTCGCTACTTTAGCTGCAACTTCTGCAACCTGAGCTTCAGCACCTGCCATTACGCCCACTTTTACTTTAGAAGTGTCGACTTCTTTATCACCACAACCTGCTAGAACTAGCGCTGAAGCTGCCGCTGCGATAGTTAGTAAACCTTTAAGGCTAAATTTCATAATAATCTCCTTTTAATAAATCTATTTAATTTGGTTCAGACGACTCTGTTGTTAGTTTGTTTGCGTATAAACGCTGAGTTTTATCTGTGGTCAACGCGGCGAACTAATGAATCACCGATCGATTGAATAATTTGTACAAGCACAATCAACATTACTACGGTCACTGCCATGATGGTCACATCGTAACGGTGGAATCCGTAACGAATAGCCACATCGCCTAGGCCGCCACCGCCAACCGTACCTGCCATTGCTGAGTAGCTCACTAGGGTAACGAGTGTGATGGTTACTGAGTTGATAATAGTCGGTAGTGCTTCAGGAAGCAGAACTTTGCTAATGATTTGTGTTGGTGTCGCGCCCATTGATTGCGCTGCTTCTACAAGACCTGTTGGTACTTCAAGCAGTGCACTTTCGATAAGACGAGCAACAAATGGGATTGCGCCAATAGTCAGTGGAACAATTGCCGCTGTTGTACCGATAAAGGTACCAATCAGCATCTTAGTCAGTGGGATAATCGCAACCATCAATACCAAGAAAGGTACTGAACGGCCTACGTTGACTACCGCACCAAGAATTTGGTTAAGCTTAGTGTTTTCTAGCAAACCGCCTTTTTTGGTGGTGTGTAGAATCACGCCTAGGGGAATACCGACAGCAAAGCCAACAATGCCTGCCACAGCAACCATATAAAGTGTTTCGCCAGTTGCTTCTAATAGAAGGTTACCGTTAAGGCTGATCCAGTCAGCAATCTCGTTGAAACTAAAGGACATAACCAAGCACCTCTACTTTTACATTGTTATCGCGTAGGAATTGGATAGCAGCATTATCATCTGCTTCGTTGCCGAACAGTTCAGCTACCATCATGCCGAACTTCACGCCGCCAGCGTAATCAAGATCAGAACTTAGAATGCTGACATCGATATTAAATTTACGAGCGATTTGCGTCATTAGTGGAGCATCAACGGTTGCGCCTGTGAACTCAAGGCGTACCAGAGGGTAACTGCCATCTACTCGAGTTTCTTGCAAGCGTGCTTGGTAATCTTCAGGGATCGTTAGATCTAAGGTTGAACGAATAAATTGATGCGCTAACTCAGTCTTAGGATGCGCAAAGATGTCGCCAACCGTGCCTTTCTCTACCAATTCACCACCACCGATGATCGCCACTTCGTGACAGATGCTCTTAACTACATCCATTTCATGCGTAATAAGCAGGATAGTAATGTGTAGCTTACGGTTGATTTCACGCAGCAGTTCAAGAATCGATTGAGTGGTTGCAGGATCTAGAGCGCTAGTCGCTTCATCACACAGTAGTACTTTCGGGTCTGATGCCAATGCACGAGCAATCGCGACACGCTGCTTTTGACCGCCACTTAGGTTTGCAGGGTAAGTATCACGCTTGTCTGCAAGACCAACCAATTCAAGTAGCTCACTGACTTTCGCTTCGATAACCGCTTTATCTTTACCTGCTAGCTCTAGAGGTAGTGCTACATTGTTAAATACAGTACGAGAAGACAGCAGATTGAAGTGCTGGAAAATCATGCCAATGTTACGGCGTGCTTCGCTAAGTTCTGATTTGCTCAGTTTTGTTAGGTCGATACCGTCAACAATCACTTCACCTGAAGTTGGGGCTTCCAACATATTTACACAGCGGATTAGGGTACTTTTGCCTGCACCTGAAGAGCCGATGACTCCAAAGATTTGACCTTGAGGAATGTGGAGGTTGATATCAATTAAGGCATTGATTTCTTTAGTGCCTTGATAAAAAACCTTATTGACTTGATTCACTTTAATCATAGAGAAACCCGTGCAGGTAGAACAGAATAATATGTCGATAGCTCGCTCGATTTACAGATGATGCTATGGTGTTCCGTGATCTAAGTCAATAGATATTTTTACGTCTAGACGGCTAAACGTCGATTGTGTTGCTGAGATAGAAACAAATCGTTAACGAACGCAAAACTAAATAGATAGTGATGAAGCAAATAAAGCGTGTAATAATTGATGATTAATAGAGAGTTGATAGAGAACAAAATTTTGTCTAAACCTGCTGTTTTTTTAGATCGTGATGGTGTGATTAACGTTGATCACGGCTACGTACATGATGAGCATGATTTTGAATACATCGATGGTGTGTTTGAAGCGGCGAAAGCGTTTAAAGATATGGGGTATTTATTGGTGCTTGTGACGAACCAGTCTGGTATTGCTCGCGGCATGTTTAGTGAAGACCGTTTTCTCTCTTTAACGCAGTGGATGGATTGGAACTTTGTCGATAATGGTGTTGAGTTAGATGGTATTTACTACTGCCCTCACCATGCTGAACACGGCATTGGTGACTATAAGCAAGATTGTGATTGTCGTAAGCCAAAGCCTGGCATGTTCATTTCCGCGCGTGACTTTCTAAAGATTGATATGGCTAACTCTGTAATGATCGGCGATAAAGCTGAAGACATGATGGCTGCAGAAGCGGCAGGTGTTGGCACTAAGGTATTGGTAAGAACCGGTAAACCAATTACCGAAAAGGGTGAAGCCTTGGCAAGTGTTGTCCTTGATAGCATTGCGGATGTGCCTGCTTTCCTAAAAGGCTAAGACATTTCACTACCTTCAACGGTATAAAGATGAGGAACGAAGTATGAAAGCTATGTTGGTAGCATCTCTATGTACGGTAGCATTAATGGGTTGCTCTAAATCAGCAGCGCCTGACAGTGCTACATCGGACAATCAATTCGTGACTTATCAATGTGAGTCTGACGTTTCATTTGAAGTGGCTTACCTTGATAATGAAAAAGCGGTATTACGTTTACCTGAAAATGAATACCGTCTGACTCAAGTAGCGGCTGGTTCTGGAACCAAGTACATCTTAGATGATGGTACTGGAGAGTTAATCAACAGCGTTACTTTACGTACCAAAGGTGATAACGCACGCCTAGAACTTGGTCGTGTGGTGTATCGAAACTGCAGCAAGTAAGCCATCTTTAATCGCAAAAATTTACAAACAGTTAAGTGAGGGAGTATGCCCTCACTGCTTCTTTTCCTTCCTTTGACGTTAGACTTATTATGAGCAAAAAACTCACTATTCTTGATATTGCTAAGCTGTCTGGTGTTGGTAAGTCGACCGTATCTCGCGTTCTGACCAATGATCCTAAAGTGAAACCTGAAACCCGTGAAAGGGTAGAAAGAGTAATTCAAGAATCTGGGTATACGCCTTCAAAGTCTGCGCAGTCGATGCGTGGTGGCAGCCAAAAAGTGATTGGCGTGATCATCTCTCGTTTGGATTCTCCTTCTGAAAACAAAGCCGTCAGCACCATGCTGTCTGAGTTGTACCAAGCGGGCTACGATGTCGTGATCATGGAAAGCCAGCTCGACAGAGAAAAAGCCAACGAGCACCTGCAGGTTCTAAAGCGCCGTAACGTTGATGGAATCATTGTGTTTGGTTTTACGGATTGCGATATTCCTGCGATCGAAGCGTGGGGACACAAAGCAGTGGTCATTGCGCTGGACACAGAGAACGTAACCTCGATTAACTATGACAACCAGCAGGTGATCAATCGGGCGTTGGCGTATTTAACGGATCAGGGGATCTCTGATATCGGTTTTGTTGGAGTGGATCCTAGTGATAAATCAACCGGTGAACTTCGTCTAAAGGCTTACCTCGATTGGTGCGAGCGCAGTGGAGTGATAGCGAACTATCGTACTGGTCAACTTCATCATGAAAGCGCTTATCAGTTAGTGGATGAGGTACTCACTCCAACGACTCAAGCGATTGTCTGTGCCAGTGATACTCTTGCTCTTGGGGTCATCAAGCGTTTACAAGAACGACAACGTGAAGATGTGGTGGTGACTGGCGTCGGTGGTAATGATCTTCTTTCTTTCCTATTCCCTCGGGTCTTTAGTATTGATCCGGGCTACCAATCAGCGGGTAAACTAGCCGCTAATCTATTGATCTCTCAACTTTTAGGTAACACAGAGATCTCTCATCACACCCAATCACCGATTCAATAATCCTCTCAACTAAGCGAAACTGAACCGCTTAGATTAAAATTAGACTGTGATCTCTTTCAATTAATGGGACTGTTCCCATTTTAATTTTTCATTCAGCTAGGCATTATAATAACCAGTTTTGGGAATGTTCCCACAAATCTAAATCTGAGTGGTTATTACTCAATGATTTAGATGAGTCATTGAATAAAACCAGGGTGAGGTAGTATGAGTAAGATAGCGAAGCAAGACATTGCGCGTCTTATCGAGTTAGTTGGTGGTAAAGAGAACATTGCGAGTGTCAGCCACTGTCTGACTCGACTACGTTTCGTATTGAATGAGACAGCTCAGGCAAATAAAGCAGAACTCGAAAAGCTCAAGCTAGTAAAAGGCTGCTTTACTAACGCAGGCCAATTTCAAGTGGTGATTGGCACCGAAGTTGACGAAGTGTATGCACTGTTGATTGAGCAAACGGGCAAAGAGGCCTCATCAAAGGATGAAGCGAAATTGGCAGCTCGTCAGAACATGAACTTCCTTGAGCGTGGTATCTCCCATTTAGCTGAAATTTTTGTGCCACTGCTGCCTGCCATTATTACTGGTGGTTTGATTCTTGGTTTCCGTAATGTGATTGGCGACATTCGCATGTTCGACGGCAAAACCTTAGTTGAAATCAGCCAATTCTGGGCAACTGTTCACTCTTTCTTATGGCTGATTGGCGAAGCGATTTTCTTCTTCCTACCGGTTGGTGTGTGTTGGGCGACGGTTAAGAAGCTCGGCGGAACCCCTATTTTGGGTATCACGCTCGGTGTGACCTTAGTGTCGCCGCAGCTGATGAATGCTTACATGATAGGTAAAGCCGTTCCTGAAGTGTGGGACTTTGGCTTTTTCGTGATTGAGAAAGTTGGCTATCAAGCACAGGTGATCCCTGCGATGCTCGCGGGTGTGGCATTAGCCTTCATTGAAACCAATCTTAAGCGCATCGTGCCTGCTTACTTGTACCTTGTGGTTGTGCCATTTGTATCGATCATTTTGTCTGTGATTCTGGCTCACGCCTTTATTGGTCCATTCGGCCGTATGCTAGGTGATGGCGTCGCATTCGCAGCGAAAGCGGCCATGACCGGTGACTTCGCGATTCTGGGTTCAGTGGTATTTGGCTTCCTTTACGCACCTTTGGTTATCACGGGTATTCATCATACGACTAACGCAGTCGATTTGCAGTTGATGCAAGACTTAGGCGGCACACCAATTTGGCCTCTGATTGCTCTATCTAACATTGCACAAGCTTCAGCGGTTGTTGGCATCATTATCTTGAGTAAACGCGAAGGTGAACGAGACATCTCGGTTCCAGCTGCAATCTCTGCCTACTTAGGTGTGACAGAGCCAGCGATGTACGGCATCAACCTTAAATACAAATTCCCAATGTTGAGCGCAATGATAGGTAGTGCCGCAGCGGCTGCTATTTGTGGTAGCGCAGGTGTGATGGCGAACGGCATCGGTGTAGGTGGCTTGCCAGGTATCTTGTCGATTCAACCGCAATATTGGTCTGTTTATTTAGTGGCGATGTTGGTAGCGATTGTATTGCCAGTGACCTTAACGCTGTTCTTCTACAAGCGTGCACAGTCAAAAGGTGATCTCGAAACAGCAAACGCGTAGCGCATCTTATAAGCGGTGACTCAATCCAGTCATCGCTTTTTTCCTTAGGTACGACTTCTATCGACCATGTGAACATGGTGATTGTTATTTATTATTTTTTGGTAAGTGAGTATTAGAGATGGCGATGACTGAACATGATGAAAGCTGGTGGAAAACCGCAACCATCTATCAAATCTACCCAAAGAGCTTTTGTGACAGCGGCAGTAAAGGTACTGGTGATATCAAAGGGATCATTTCGAAACTGGATTACCTCAAACACTTAAGTGTTGATGCGATTTGGTTAACGCCAGTATACGCATCACCAATGATCGATAATGGCTACGACATTTCAGATTACTACGCGATTAACCCTCAATTTGGCACCATGGAAGATTTCGACCTGTTGCTGGCTGAAGCGCATCAGCGTGGTATTCGTATCGTGATGGATATTGTGGTTAACCATACCTCCACTGAGCATGCATGGTTCCAATCCGCATTGGGTGATAAAAACAGCCCTTATCGTGATTACTACATTTGGAAAGATCCTGTAAACGGCGAAGCGCCAACTAACTGGCAATCCAAGTTTGGCGGTAATGCATGGGCGTTAGACGAAGCGACTGGTCAATATTACCTTCACCTGTTTGCCAAGGAGCAGGCCGACCTGAACTGGGAGAATCCGGTCGTACGTGAAGAAGTTAAAGACGTTATTAGCTTCTGGGCTGAGAAGGGCGTCGATGGCTTCCGCTTGGACGTGATTAACCTGATTTCAAAGCAGCAAGATTTCCCTAATGATGATATCGGTGATGGTCGCCGTTTTTACACAGACGGCCCACGTGTGCATGAATATCTAAAAGAGATCAGCGAAGCGGTATTCCAGAAGTATGGCAGCGTGACAGTAGGCGAGATGTCCTCAACTACATTAGAGCACTGTCAGCAGTATTCGAACATTGATAACAGCGAGCTATCGATGGTGTTTAACTTCCACCATCTTAAAGTGGATTACACCAATGGTGAGAAGTGGACCAATGCACCATTTGATTTCTTGCAACTCAAATCGATCTTCAACCATTGGCAAACGGGCTTAAACGGAAAAGGTTGGGGCGCGCTGTTTTGGTGTAACCATGACCAACCGCGAGTGGTGAGCCGTTTAGGTGATGATAAGAACTACCGTGTTGAGTCGGCTAAAATGCTGGCTGCGTCTGTCCACATGATGCAAGGCACACCTTATATCTATCAAGGTGAAGAGATTGGTATGACGAATCCTGGTTATACCGAGATCAGCCAGTATCGCGATGTAGAGAGCACTAACATGTACGACATTATGGTCAATCACGATGGTGTGAAGCATCAAGATATGATGGCGATTCTAGCGCAGAAATCTCGTGATAACTCTCGTACACCGATGCAATGGAGTAACGAAGCATATGCGGGCTTTTCAAAATCTCAGCCATGGCTGGATGTTGCGAACAACTACCCTGAGATCAATGCAGAGCAAGCACTGGAAGACAGAGATTCAGTTTTCTATTTTTACAAGAGTTTGATTGAACTTCGTAAAGAAGTGCCTGTGATTACTCATGGTAGTTATCAAGATTTGCTACCTGAGCATCCGTCAGTGTTTGCGTATTCTCGCGAGAGCGAAGGGCAGGCTTTACTGTGCATTAATAACTATTATGGTGAAGAGACGGAATGTGCTTTACCTGAGCGTTTTGATATGACGAATGCCAAGTGTTTGCTTTCTAACTATCAAGAGACTGGCAATTCGGTAACATCGTATCATCAAGTATTGCGCCCTTACGAGACTCGTATTTTGTTGATTGAGGGCTAGGTAGTCAGGTCACTTTATTAAGGTCTATCTAAACACAAAATAAAGCTCATGACCTTTAGTACTCCGTTGGTCATAAGCTTACCAACAAGGTTTTGGATTGCTCCCCCAAAGCCTTTTTAGATTAGTGCGTGGCAGTTAGTACAACTACGTCTTTTCGATTGCAGTCAGTTTGGCAGCTGATTTCTCGATGGTGGATTGCTCCACTGACATCAATTCAATCTGTTCAATCAGACCAATCGTTGGATTGAACCAGCGCTCAGACGATGTGCTAAACTCCGCTGAATCCATACCGACACAGCCAATGTAGTACGTGTTTTTCTCCGTAAGATTCGCAGCTTCGATCGATTTACCCGAAACCGTGAAGCTTCTACGTACACCAGTTTCATTAATTTCTTGTCGCCAATTGATTTGGCATGAGGCGTTATATTCTAAGTTTTTAACCCACTGGTGATCCTCAAAATCACTCAACATATTCGCGACGGCTCCTCCATCAAGCGTGATTTGCATTGCGATAGTTTCTTCACTGATATCAATGATTGGGTTGCTCTCTTTTATGTCAGTTCCTTTCAAACGAAATATGGGGCTGCTGTACATCATTCTTGTGATGTATTGGCTGCCAATAAAGTAAGCGTTGGTGATTTCATGTAACCCGCGGTCAGGACCTGCAAAATAAATGCTGCCGCCTTCTTTTGTGCCTTCGGAATTCGTCATGATGCCTTCAGAGACATAAAACTCGGTGATGCCGTAATTCACCAGATCGTTGATAATTTGAATTTCCGCTTCATTGCCAGACTCTTTTTCTAAAGCTGTAATGATGATCTCACCACTTAACGGCGTGAAGTTCATCGTCATCGAGCCTTCAGTATCACCATCTTTGGTAAATGCGTACTTCAATACTGTACTTGCTTTAGGCGCGAATTGAGAATCGTTGATTGGGTAATCGACTTGGTTGCTTGTGCCTTTATTGCCGTTGGTTAAACCAGAGGAAGAGCTGCCTCCACAGCCATAAAGAGCAAAAAGAGAAGTCGTAATCAGCACCATGGTTTTTTTCATGTGAAGCATTCCTAATAATGTTGTTGACCGTGAGCGGTCGGATATTTTTAGGAATGCTATTGATACGAGGGGTTATAGGGCAAAAAACGAAGACACATGAAATATTAATTTATATTTAAGTTTTTGTTAGTAATAGTTTTATATTTTTATTCCGATAGTTGATGCCCGACAGCGGTACAGTAATTTAGCATTAGATTCTCCCACTGCTTGATGATCAGCGGTTCTTTGACACTGAGTTTTAGATTTTTCCAAGGCTGAAGACAGGTCGATTTTGACTCTGGCTTGGACAAGCGAGCAAACAGTTCTTCCGATGGAACGACTCGTAGTAAGGCAACCAAAGACTCCATATAGTTGAGGCGAAACTTATCCATATCTCCTTGCTTATAAGCGATGTGAGATACCACCATATAAACCAGAGCATTTTCGATAGTCGAGTTCCCTGCGGTGTTGGTTAAGAATTCCTTCGAAGTTTGCAGATCTCTCAACTTGAAATGAATAATTCCCAGCCACAGTTTAAGTTCGTCTGGAATCAGCTTAAAGCGGGTTTGCACTAGGCTAGTAAATCGAATCAGTCGCTGGTGGTCGGTTTCAAATAGCGCTAGCTGTCGAGCGATCAGCGTTGATGTCATCACGTTGAGTGGCTCGCTATCAAGATCGATAGTCGTGTCATTCAATAGAGCACTTAATGTGTGATTATCGACAGACCATTCTGGAGAGAGAGGAGCAGGCAGAGCAAAGTAGCTCGCAAGCTCTTGGTTAATCTCCATCAAGCTCTCGCTGAGGTTGTCTATCTCAATAGAATAAACGCCACGAAAGGCAAGCTTACCTGAGCTCGGGTAGATAAGGCTGACCTTGGCTGCGAGTCGTTTGTCTACCTCTTGGTCCTTCAGCTGGATATTAAGCAGATAGTCACTGGTACGCATGTTCTTTGCACCAGGGAAGAAAGGAGAGCTATCTATTGGGTCTAAGAAGTAACTCGGGGCATCTTGGTTGGCTAAATCGGTATAGGCGTACTCAATTTGTTGTTGAAGCAACAGAGCTTTAACCATCTTGCGATAATGTCTTGCGTTGTCACCGACCGCATTGATGCGATTGAGTAGCAGCTCAACCTTAGGAATTAACCTCTGTTCTCGTTCAACCTCAGAGGCATGATTCGACGATTGCCAAAACATATAGCCCAAGCTTGCTGTTGTGATCAGTAACACCAAAGTCGTTAATAGAAGAACAGAGGTCACTAGCGTCGGAGTTTTTCGCGCTTTAGGTTGTTCTGTTTCTAAAACTGTTTCTGTTGTTTCAGGTGCTGTGTTAGATAAGCTGACCGAACTAGGGCTTAGGAAATAGCCTTTACGCGGATAAGTGACCAAAATCTTGGTAGCGTCACTCTCTGGCAAGTGCTTTTGTAGTACCGAGCGAAGTGTGCTGATTCGATTGGTGAGTACGTTTTTGGAGATGAAATTACTTTGCCAAACCGTTGCGATGATTTGCTTTGCCGCTAATGGTTCTCCGACGCTCGTGAGAAAGAGCTCAAGTAACTCGATAGAACGAGGTTCTAAATCGATGACCTGCTCGTTGCAACTCAAGACACGTGTCGCTGGGTTGAATTCTAAACCTTCAATGAAGATCGAGGTTTGAGTGTCTTTGGCGTTGGCGAGGTAATCTTGCATAACGAAAGAGGGGTAGCTTGTAAAAGCTAAATACTAGCTGTTTTCGTTATGAAAAACAGCTAGTAATTCATTGATTGGATAGCTGGTATTAAGACGCGTAGTTCACAGAATAGCGCGTTGGCTTGTGATTCATCGCTAGCACGATATTCAATACCGCTGTACCTAGCACTGACACTGCAATCACCCAAGGCGATACAAAGAAGAACGAGGCAAACAGAATACATGCGTCGATCGCCATTTGAGTTTTACCCACTGAGATGCCGTAGCGATCTTGGATAAACAGACACAAGACGTTGAAGCCACCCAGGCTAGAACGATGGCGGAACAGAATCAGCATACCCAAGCCCATCAATAAACCACCGGCAACGGCACAGTAGATCTCGTTATGAACTTCGAGCGAAATAACCAAGTATAAATGATCGGCAAACACAGACACTAAAGCGCCGGAAATCGCACTGCTGATCGCAAAGCTGCGACCAAAACGTTTCCACGCCAATAGATAGAATGGACAGTTAGCGGCAAAGTATAAAATACCAAAGGTTACAGGCAAAAATTGACTCAACAGTAGAGCCAGACCAGTAGTGCCTCCGGTAAGCAGATTCGCAGACTGTAAAAAGAAGACGCCTAACGCTACTAAAAACGTGCCCGTCAGCACTGCAATCCAATCTTCTTTACGTGAGTGTTTTTCCATCGTTTTAATAATTACCTAATCAATAAAGGCGTGCATAGTAGTTAAAAACTTAAGCTTTCGGTAGCTAGAGGGGCAAAATTAAGGTAAACCTATGTAATCTGCGTTTTACAGGGTGTAAATCGTAAAATTGACAGTAAGGGGCATCTTTGGTTGGATAAGCCCGATAACCATGATGAATCTTATTTGTGATTATGAAAAAACTGCATGATAAAATTGCAATTAGCTCTTTATGACCTAGATCAAATTATGTAGAATGCGTCACATCAAAACGGTGACGGAAACGTTTGCTTTCGGTCGTTGTGTGGTTTTTTTGAAACTTTCAGTACAATCTGAGTCAGGAGATACAGATGCTTAAGCGTGACATGAACATTGCTGATTACGATGCGGATCTATTCGCAGCTATCCAAGAAGAAACTCTTCGTCAGGAAGAGCATATCGAACTTATCGCTTCAGAAAACTACACAAGTCCACGTGTAATGGAAGCTCAAGGTTCTCAGCTAACAAACAAATACGCTGAAGGCTACCCAGGCAAGCGTTACTACGGCGGTTGTGAGTACGTAGACAAAGTTGAAACTCTAGCAATTGAACGTGCATGTGAGCTGTTTGGTGCTGAGTACGCAAACGTACAGCCTCACTCAGGTTCTCAAGCAAACAACGCTGTATACATGGCGCTACTGAATGCAGGCGACACAGTTCTAGGCATGAGCCTAGCGCACGGTGGCCACCTAACTCACGGTTCTCCAGTAAACTTCTCTGGTAAGCTTTACAACATCATCCCTTACGGTATCGACGAAGCAGGTCAAATCGATTACGAAGAGATGGAAAAGCTGGCTATCGAGAACAAGCCTAAGATGATCATCGGTGGTTTCTCTGCTTACTCTCAAATCTGTGATTGGAAGCGCATGCGTGAAATCGCGGACAAAGTAGGTGCTTACCTATTCGTAGATATGGCTCACGTAGCTGGCCTAATCGCGGCAGGTGTTTACCCGAACCCAGTTCCACACGCGCACGTTGTTACAACAACAACGCACAAAACGCTAGCTGGCCCACGTGGCGGTCTAATCCTTTCTAACGAAGGCGAAGATCTTTACAAGAAGCTGAACTCAGCAGTATTCCCTGGCGGCCAAGGTGGTCCTCTAATGCACGTTATCGCTGGTAAAGCAGTAGCGTTCAAAGAAGCACTTGAGCCAGAATTCAAAGAGTACCAAGCACGCGTAGTTGCTAACGCAAAAGCAATGGTTGCTGAATTCCTTGAGCGTGGTTACAACATCGTTTCAGGTTCTACAGAGAACCACCTGTTCCTAGTTGACCTAATCAACAAAGACATCACAGGTAAAGAAGCAGATGCAGCACTAGGTGCAGCAAACATCACAGTAAACAAGAACTCAGTACCAAACGACCCACGCAGCCCGTTTGTAACGTCAGGTATCCGTATCGGTTCTCCTTCTATCACTCGTCGCGGTTTCTCAGAAGCAGACGCGAAAGAGCTAGCAGGTTGGATCTGTGACATCCTAGATAACATGGGTGATGAGTCTGTTATCGAAGCGACAAAAGCAAAAGTTTTAGAAATCTGTAAGCGTCTACCGGTTTACGCTTAATTTTTCTGGCTCAAATAGCTTAATTTCTGTGTCAAAGGTGCTCATTTACACTCGTAAACTCCGCGCCTTTTCCTTGAACTAAAGCTATTTGATTGAAAAATACGATTTGAAAGGCTCCTGTAGGGAGCCTTTTTTATTGGTATAGAAATGCTTAGAGCGTGAACGAATTTCTGTGTCGCACATACTGATTTGCTAGCGCAAACTCCGTGTGAGCTCCTTGAACTTCGCTCATCTACTTTGAAAAATGATGATACTAGAGGCTCCTTTAATAGGGGCCTTTTTTGTATCTGGTGGTTTTGAGAGCAGAGAAAGGCAGGCACTAAAAAGGGCTAATGCTTTCACATTAACCCTTTGTATTTTTTTGTGTTGGTTCTACTTTTTGATGCTAAGTAGGGTGCCTGATTTACACTTGAACGAGTAGTAATTACGGCTTTCGTTAAATTTACCTAGGCCTTCGCCATCACAGTAATCGATGTTGATTTCGCGCATCACTTCTAGTGTATCTTCGCTGTTTAAAGCGAATTTAGAGCCATCAGAACAGACGATACGTACTCTCTCATCATGGCTTACAGAGTAAATATCGACTTCGGTATTACACAGCTCAAAAGAGGCTTCACGAAAATTGTCTTGCTGAGTATTTGAAGCGCAACCCGCTGTAAGAGCTGCAGTAAACACTGTTAAAAGTCCGAGTCTTTTCATTGTTAATCCTTCGCGATCATCAAGTTGGTTGATGATTTATTATTTGCTATTTGAGGTAGACTATACAACTACACGCTACGATTCAAGGCGCGTTCTTAGAGTCTAAGATATAAAAAGAGAGTAAGGAGGAGATAATTTATATTCTGAAGGCTGTGTTGGTTGAAACTTACATCTATAAAAAAGACCAACATCGGGTTGGCCTTTATCTATCAATCTGAATTTACATCATTATCTAAACTGTTTTGCTTCTGGCAGATATTCAAAACCCGCTGAGGCAAGTTTAGCGATTAATGCTGCTTTGTCGATTTCGTAGAAGTTCACTACTCGGTCTAAATCTCCGCCGAAGTCGTCACGTAGCTTCATGTTGACGATGCTCATCAACATAACAGGATCCATCTTTTCAAAATTAGCGAGGTTCATATTAGTCCTCGAAATCTGAGATGAGTAGGTTAGCAGCTGCAAATGCCGCGCGTTCGCGAGCTTCTTTAGGAAGAGATTCATCTGCTGCAAGGTCGTTTAATGTTTTTACTGCGCAGGTGATTGCTTGAGGAATGTAGCCTTGGTCGCCACTACCAATTTGAGAGTACAGTTCACGTACCAAATCACAACAATCGTATACTTTCATTTTTATACCTAACCAAATGATAACTGATCTCAATATACACATAGAGATAAGCAAAAACAAAGCGGATCTGACGAAGATCAGAGTTAGTTTGTCCTTGCTCAATATCTCACTTTATTAGGTGACCAGTTAACCAATGACTGGTCGACTAGCCCGCGACTTGCTGTTCCAGCTGGTATTTCACTTCATCTGCAAGGTTGAGTTGCTTGGCGAGCTCTTTGAGATAAGCCTTTTCCATGAAGTTCTGCTCGTCGGCCACAATCAAAGAAGCCAAGTAGATTTCACTGGCTTGTTGCGGAGAACTCGCGAGTTGAGCGATTTCGCTTGGGTCGAGCGGTTTGTGCAGCTCTTCAGACACTAACTTAGTCAGCTGATAATCCGCGCCCATGTTTTCGACGGCTTGCTCAATTTTAGCCATCTCTTGCTCATCGACATGACCGTCCGCTTTAGAAGCCGCAATCATAGAGCGTAGAATAAGTAGGTTATGACAAGCATCTTGCTCATTGAAAGTGGCTTGCGGAGATGAATCTGGTGTGCCTTGTTTGGCTTGGTAATCGTTATATACCTTGTATGCCAATGCACCAAGCGCAGCTGCTCCACCAATACCTACGGCCTTCTTGCCAATCTTCTTGGTTTTCTTTGAGCCCATGAGAGCTCCTAGCAACCCGCCACCAACGGCTCCTGCACCTAATGCACCAAGTGTACTTTTGCTGCTGCCTTTACTGCCTTGTGCAAGACCGCTTAGGCCAGATGAGCTTTGTGAGAGTTTCTGAGTGCCTTGTTTAACAAAATCTGACTTAAGTGCTTGGTTAAGTAAGCTTTTAAGATCCATCGATACCTCCAATGGTAAACGCGTCTAATGAGTTGATGAATCCAATATACGTATTTAAAGATGAACCGGGGATTAACTTACGTTATTTACTTTATCGAGAAATGAGAGAGTGAGTGAAGGTGAAGAGGGGAAATAAAAAAGGCCGCCAGATGGCAGCCTTCTATTATTTGCTTTGCAAGATCACATACTTTGCTGAGTTTGCTTATTTAGCAAATTGAGAAGTAACGTGTTCAACGATTGAATCGATAGCAACAGCTTCTTTAGTACCAGCACGACGGTTCTTATATTCGAAGTTACCTTCTTTCATTGAACGGTCGCCGATCACGATAGTGTGAGGGATACCAATTAGCTCGATGTCAGAGAACATTACACCTGGACGCTCTTTACGGTCATCGAATAGTACTTCGATACCCATAGCTGTTAGTTCAGCGTATAGCTTCTCAGCCGCTTCTTTAACTTCTTCAGACTTGTGCATGTTCATAGGAACGATAGCAACTTGGAAAGGTGCTAGTGCGTCTGGCCAGATGATGCCGTATTTGTCATGGTTCTGCTCGATTGCAGAAGCAACAACACGTGATACACCGATACCGTAACAACCCATCTCTAGGATAACGTTCTTACCGTCAGGACCAAGCACGCCACAGTTCATCGCTTGTGAGTAAACGTTACCTAGTTGGAAGATATGACCAACTTCGATACCACGTTTAAGCTGAAGTGTACCTTTACCACATGGGCTTAGGTCGCCTTCGATTACCTTACGTAGGTCTTCCACTTGAGCAAGCTCAACGTCACGACCCCAGTTGATACCGAAGTAGTGCTTACCATCTACGTTTGCACCCGCGCCAAAGTCGCTCATTACAGCAACAGAGCGGTCAACGATGAATGGTAGCTCTAGCCCTACAGGACCAAGTGAACCTGGGCCAGCGCCAACGAGTGCACGAATTTCTTCTTCAGAAGCCATCTCTAGTGGAGAAGCAACTTGTGGAAGGTTTTCCGCTTTCACTTCGTTCAGTTCGTGGTCGCCACGGATGATTAGAGCAATGATGTCTGCATCTACTTCATCAGAAGCTTTAACGAATAGAGTTTTAACTGTTTTCTCGATTGCTAGACCGTGTTGCTCTACCAATTCTGCGATAGTTTTCGCGTTTGGAGTATCAACCAGTTCCATCTCTTGAGTTGGTGCAGCAGCTTCTTCAGTTGGAGCTAGTGCTTCCGCTTTCTCGATGTTTGCTGCGTAATCAGATTCTGTAGAGAATGCGATTAGGTCTTCGCCGCTTTCCGCTAGTACGTGGAACTCTTGAGAACCACTACCACCGATAGCGCCTGAGTCTGCTAGTACTGGACGGTACTCAAGACCCATGCGGTCGAATGCATTACAGTAAGCATCGTGCATCGCTTGGTAAGACTTTTCTAGGCCTTCTTTGTCGATGTCGAAGCTGTACGCATCCATCATAGAGAATTCACGAGCACGCATAACTCCGAAACGTGGACGACGCTCATCACGGAACTTAGTTTGAATTTGGTACAAGTTCAGTGGTAGCTGTTTGTACGAGTTTACTTCGTTACGAACTAGGCTAGTGATTACTTCTTCAGCTGTTGGGCTAAGAACAAACGGACGAGAATGACGGTCAGTAAAGCGCAGTAGTTCTGGGCCCATTTTTTCGCTACGACCAGTCTCTTCCCATAGCTCAAACGGCTGCACTACGGGCATTAAAGTCTCAACTGCACCTGCATTATCGATCTCTTGGCGAACGATGTTTTCGACTTTACGCAGTACACGCAGACCGGTAGGTAGCCAAGTGTATAAACCTGAAGCTAGCTTACGGATCATACCTGCACGTAGCATCAGCTGGTGGCTGATAACTTCTGCGTCGTTTGGAGTCTCTTTCAGAGTAGAAAGAAGATAGTTACTGGTACGCATTCTATGGTATCCGTTTCATCATTAATAAAAGTAAACTTACTGCCGCTATAGGCAGCAGCAAATCCGATATAGCCGCATATAATATCAGCCTATTTGGGATCTCAAAAGCGTTCAATGTCAGTTACATTGATGAAAAACGCCTCAACAACGAATTTCACGTTAAGATCGAACAAATTTACCGCATATTCCTTGTTGTCTGGCTTGCCTTTCTTATAGGCAGGACGAGGATCTTGGCCTAATACCTCTTTGATCACCTGAATAATATGACGCGCTTGCGGATGCTGTGCCAGCTTGTTTTGTGCCTGCTGTGAAAAGTTAACCTCTAACACCTCTGGCTCTTCGGCTGCAAACCCTCCCTGTGCATCCGGAATGGAATCGGAGTAGGGGATGTAAGGCTTGATGTCGATAATTGGTGTCCCGTTGACTAAATCGACACTGCCAAGGTCTAGCCAAGTTTGCCCTTTATCTTGAGATACGCCTTTTAACTCAACCGCAGACATGCCAATTCCATTGGGCCTGAATGTGGCACGAGATGCAAAAACCCCAATGCGTTCATTACCACCCAGTCGAGGTGGCCTCACTGTCGGCTTCCAGCCTGCTTCAAGGTTTTTGTCGAACAGAAATAGGAGCCACACATGGCTGAATTGCTCGATGTTGCGAACCGACTCTAGACAGTTTGCCGCGTCTACAAGCCTTACTCTAGAGGTTGATGTCGGCACCAATCTAGGCTGCCTTGGTACCGCGAACTTCTCTTTATAGGGAGACTCTATAAAGCCAATAGGTTCAATTGAGTACATGGGGGGAGGTTCTCTAATTACGATCTATGGCTGGAAAATATCACAAAATAACTTGTTTTTCTTTTGATAATAATTATCATTTGCAATGTTATAACGTATCAAATGATGATTTAGGGGAAACAAATGAAATCAAATATCCATCCTGATTACCGCACTGTGGTTTTTCATGATACCAGTGTTGATGAATACTTCTTGATAGGTTCAACCTTGAAAACAGACCGCACTATCGAATGGGAAGATGGAATTACCTATCCTTACTTCACTATTGAAGTGTCTTCAAAGTCCCATCCTTTCTATACAGGTAAGCAACGAGTGATTCATAAAGAAGGTCGTGTGGCGAACTTTACTCGCCGCTTTGGTCAATTGGGTAAGGGAGCTAAATAGATGAAGGTTGTAAAATCACTTAAAAGTGCAAAGAGCCGTCACCCAGATTGTCAAATCGTTAAGCGTAGAGGTCGCCTCTTTGTAATCTGCAAAACCAACCCAAGGTTTAAAGCGGTTCAAAAATAGGCAGTCAATTTGGTGTGACACACCTTTAAAAAATGAGGGGAAAGTCAAACTTTATTCATTTAACGTTTTTTCTTTTCCTTCATATGCAATTTGATTAAATACCGAGTGACTACTTATCGTACGGTGAACTCTATTTTTAAATTAATCAAGAGGTTATATCGTAAAGTTATTTTAATGATGAATATGTGGTTGTGAATCATAAAGCTGATTTTTGTACTTATTTTGGTTTTATTTGCTAATATATTGTTAAGTTTTGGTTAAATTCAGTTGTTTGTTACACATTTTGTAACATTTTGAATTTCTAATTGATTATTTTGTCACGTACCCTTCGTCTGCAATTTGAACATTTTTGTCACAATTGCATAGGAATCACTACAAGGAGGGAACTGATGAGTTCATCAGCTTCAATAAAAAACAACTCGCCAAAGAAACCCATTTTTACCCGTTTTCTCGATGGTGTTGAGTATTTGGGGAATCTATTACCCCACCCTATCACTCTTTTCGCAATCTTCTGTGTCGCAATCTTAGTTACTTCTGGTATTGCAGGGTACTTTGAAGTGTCTGTTATGGACCCTCGTCCGGAAGGTGCTCCTGGTCGTGCTGCTGACGGCATGATCCATGTTGTAAGCCTACTTAATGCTGAAGGCTTACAACTTATCGTAACTAATTTAGTTAAAAACTTTGTTGGTTTTGCGCCATTAGGTACCGTGCTAGTTGCAATGCTAGGTGTAGCGATTGCGGAGTACTCAGGTCTACTATCTGCTGCGATGCGTGGCATGGTAATGGGCGCGTCTAAGCGCATGGTTACAGTAACTGTGGTATTCGCAGGTATCATTTCTAACACAGCTTCAGAGCTAGGTTACGTGGTACTGATTCCACTTGCAGCAATGCTTTTCCACTCTTTAGGTCGTCACCCTCTTGCTGGTTTAGCGGCAGCATTCGCTGGTGTATCTGGTGGTTACTCTGCAAACCTTCTAATCGGTACGGTTGATCCTCTGCTTTCTGGTATTACAGAAACAGCAGCACAAATGATCGACCCGACTTACACCGTTGGTCCAGAATCAAACTGGTACTTCATGTTTGTGTCTACTTTCTTCATCGCAATTACAGGTGCATTCGTAACGGAGAAGATTGTTGAACCAAAACTTGGTAAATACAACGACGAAGAAGCGTCTGAAGATTTATCAAACGATACAATGGGCAAGCTAACAGACGTTGAGAAGAAAGGTCTTAAGCTAGCAGGTATCGCAGTTCTAGCAGTATCAGCTCTTCTTGCTTGGACAATTGTTCCTGAAGACGGCGTTCTGCGTTCTGCAGCTGGCACGGTAGCAGGTTCTCCGTTCCTTAAGAGTATCGTGGCGTTCATCTTTGTATTCTTCGCAGTTCCTGGTTTCGTTTATGGTAAAGTTACCGGCACAATGAAAACTGACCGCGACGTTATCGATGCTATGTCTAAGTCTATGTCTTCTATGGGCATGTACATCGTACTTGTATTCTTCGCTGCTCAGTTTGTTGCTTTCTTCAAGTGGACTAACTTCGGTCAAGTATTCGCAGTAGCGGGCGCAAGCTTCCTACAAGACATCGGCCTAACAGGTCCAATGTTGTTCTTCGCATTCATCCTAATGTGTGGCTTCATTAACCTGATGATCGGTTCAGCTTCTGCTCAGTGGGCAGTAACAGCACCTATCTTTGTTCCAATGCTAATGCTTGTTGGTTACGCACCAGAAACGATTCAAGCGGCTTACCGTATCGGTGATTCAACAACGAACATCATTACTCCAATGATGAGCTACTTCGGTCTTATCCTTGCTGTAGCAACGCGTTACGTGAAGAACCTAGGTATTGGTACTCTGATTGCAACTATGCTTCCATACTCGATCGTATTCATCGTTGGTTGGAGCTTAATGTTCTACGTGTGGGTATTCGTATTTGGTCTGCCAGTTGGCCCTGGTGCAGCAACGTACTACACGCCATAGAATCTAATCATTGTTTTATGATTACACCGAAAGCCTGCACATTGTGCGGGCTTTTCTTTATTGGAAAATAGTGATTACAAGCCTGCAAATCGGTAGGTCATCCGAACCTCCAGCGGCCACCCTACATCCCTTTGGGTGAGAGGGCTGTTCGAGTCGTTGTGAGTCAATTCCATTTTGTTGATACCAGTCCAGCGTGGTGTAAATTTATAGAGGCCAATGAGCCCTGCTTGATAAACAAAGGTAGACCCTGCATCAAACTGATTTAGCCCTGATGCAGAGGATTCGCTATTTGAAATACCGTAGAGGTGATTAGAAAGTTTTTGTCACGATAATCGACTTCGAGGTAGGGGGGAATGGTTAATGGCTTTGCCCATGTTTCTAACGCCCTGCCCAGATGCAGCTGAACTTCGTAGCTATTATGCTCCGAGGTTACGTCGTGTAAGTAGGTGAACCTAGCGCCTACTATCCCCAGCGTTATCCCGAGTTCGCCATTGCCATCTCTGTCTTGAATGCCATTGGGTAGGTCAACGAAGGTATCTGATACTTCAGCGAACCGCCAGTTTCCAGATAGTCCGACAAAACGGAGTAGGTCGATTAAAATTTTACAGATCTCATTGTTGCCTAAATGAGACGTTCCCAGATCTCTCTGGAGAAGAAGGGAGGGTTAGCGCTTTGCTAGCAGGCGATCAAGGTGGTTAGCGAACTCACGACGGTCGGTTTGAGAAAGTGAGCTTGGGCCCCCTGTTTGGATGCCACTTGAGCGCATGGTTTCCATAAAGTCGCGAATGTTTAGGCGCGCTTTAATGGTCTCTTTTGTATAAAGCTCCCCACGAGAACTCAGCGCTAGTGCGCCTTTAGTGATAACTTCATCAGCTAGAGGGATATCTGAAGTAATCACGAGATCGCCTTTCTCTGTACGCTTTACTATTTCATTGTCGGCGATATCGAATCCGCTTGGCACTTGAATAGAGTGAATGTTTTTACGCTTCGGTACTGGGACAACGTGATTTGCGATGAAGGTGCATTCAACACCGGTTCGCTCAGCTGCGCGTACGATGGTTTCTCGGATAACTTTAGGACAAGCGTCCGCATCAACCCATATTTTCATAGTGTTCTATTTCTCTGTTAGCTAATCTGTGGATTTATTACTGTTAACCTATTTCTCGGCTAACTTATCGCTCAGCTAATTTGGCTTCAAGCGTGGCGACGCGAGCGGTAAGTTCAAGGATTTGTTTTTCTAGTTGGCCAATACGATCGACCTCTGGTTCTTGTTGTGCAGCGACTTCTACCTTGGGAACGCGGTTCGCGCTTTTCCAGCTTTTAATGGTCGTAATTAACGCAGGCATTGGAACCGATGTACTCATGCGAGCTTTTACTAACGCAACAGTTGGCTCTTTGCCTTGTGCTTGCAGTCCTTCAAGCACTGATTTCAACTCTTCAGAAACATCTTTTGTCAGCATGTTGACCTCCATTTTTAGTCTTTGGTCATTTTACTCGCTCCGGTGACTGATAGCGAATCATAAAACTGCCCATGGCGTGTGAGAGATCTCTTACAAACGCTGTGAGATAACGCGAATACTTCTCTAGAGAAATTGATATGTATATGGTTAAGTTACTGAATTTTATTTGTTTTATATAATTAACAACTTGGTTGAATTCAAAATGTGATGCAAATCTATTGTCCGAAATCCTAAATCGCGTAAATTAAATCTTGTCGGAAGGATTCTGACACGGAACAGGAAAGCACCAAGGAATTGGTTATCTTCAGGATGAAGATTTGGTTACTTAGGATTGAGTGATCAAGCATGGAGCGCAAGGACATTGTAGGGACACAGTCAGTTAACAGGAAGTTAGCTGCAATGGAATGACAATGGACACCTTTAGGATAAAGGGTTGGATTAGCATCAGGATGATGTAAAGGACACCGCTCACGGAACAAGTGATGTGCGCTAACTAGGATTGTTAGCTTTCAGGATGATTGGACACCGCTAGGACGGCGAAGTAAAGGAAAGAGCTGAAGGATTACAGCCACTATTATGGATGATGCATGGAGCATTAATTAGTAGCCGGACTGCTGCGAGTAAGACCCTAGCCCTGACACTTCGGTGTCGGGGCTTTTCTTTATCTGGACATTTCACCCATCTAGAGGCTCTTTATTTAGGAGCAATACATCTGCTTTTCTGCTAACGGTCAACACAAGGAGTGTTTTATGACGATAGCAACCTCAAGAACGCTGTTAGTACCTTATACCGAACAGCTACAGCACGACTTCATCAAGCTCAACTGCTGCCCGATTAATCGTGCAGAAATGAATGGACCGCATTCTATCGCTTCTGCGAAGCAACTATTTCAAGAGATACTGCAAGACAACGTCGGCTTTTGCCGTGCCATTATCCATAACCAAACCCGTGAATATCTTGGGCATGTATTTATCTCATCAGAAGAAGGTAAGCACGAGTTAGGTTTTATCTTGGATAAAGAATATTGGAATCAAGGTTTTGCCAGTGAGGTACTGAAACCTTTCTTTAATTTGGTGTGCTTTGAAGAGCGTTTAACGAATGTTTTCGCGACCGTTAATGTCGGTCATAATCCATCGATCAAGCTTTTAGAAAAACTTGGCTTTGTATTTAAAGAGACCAAACAAGATCAGTTTGGCCCTTATCATGAATATCGATACACCGCTTATTGCGACGTTACATTCTATGAGGCTGTAGCTCAAACCGCATAGAACGGAAACCTACCATGGTCAGTTTCCCTTTGTAACAGTCATCCCCTAACGCTGAAAACTCAAATTGGTAAATGGTGTGCCAGCGCCAAACGGTCGTGAGTTCATGGCGCATCTTTAGTTTATGACCACTAAAGGCAACACTTAACAGTTGCAAATCGAGCTCTTTACACTTTCTCGCAATGGCAGCTTTCGCAAGCTCAGATTGCCTGCGCTGCTGCCAAAACAGAAAGCAAAAGAAGCACAGAAACAAAATAGCCAATAAGTTATCTATCATTTAATCCATACTTCCTTTTACTTTTTCTTCCTATTTAACCTTAGCTTTCAGCAGCTTTGTTGAGGCTTGTCAGCTAGTTGCTAAAGCGTTACTGAGATTTAGTCGCCTGTTGTAACTCGATCAGTGCATTCGCCAATTCTGGAGATGGGTTTGAGTTCAGCAATGGTAAAAATACCATTCTCAGAGCTGGAATCATCACCAGATCAGCAAATAGCTGGTTGAATAGGTTTTGATTGCCCGTTTGTGCGAGGCGCAACAAGAATTGCTCAGCAATGGCTGGGTCTTGTAGAGAGTGCCAGCTTCGGCCTGCTAAACCAATCAGTACTTCTTGATGACTTAAACGCGGGCTCGCCAGAACTTGGTTAATTACTGAATTGGTGATGCTTGGCTCTGCACCGGATAGGGCACGCACTAGTGCAGACAACAAGAACAGGTCTGGTTCGCTGCTGTTGATCTCACTCTCTGCCATCTCTTGTAAGCGTTGAGCTAGCTTGTCATTAATTTGCGTGTGTTCAAGTGCGCCTAATGTCGCGTAAAGTGGTTCAGAAGGAAGCTTATTGAAGGCTTTACGAATCGCGACACCGTTTTGTTGGCTGCCGAGACGGGCACAAATATCAGTGATGCCTTGAAGGCCAACAGTCTGCCAATTGTCCCAACCTAATTCACCGGTGAAGTAGTGCTGAGCATGCTCATAGTATTGGCTAGTCGCAAGATCTAATTCTGCTCTTACTTGGCTATGGAATACCGCCATTTTGTCTTCAGAAGGCTTGAAGGTGTATGGGTTGTTTGACAGCTTCTCTTGTTGCTCTTCGCTGATCTCACCGCTTAAACGCGTGCCCATCGCTTCTAATACGAACTTCAAAAAGTTACCTACATCTGCTTGGTTGAGTAGGCCTCTTTCATCCAGTTTGAATTTTAAGAACCAGATCCATGGCTGCTTCTGTGCATTCCAGTAGCTGATCGCTAAGTGAGCTTGTTTCTGAAGTGGAAATGGGTATGGCTGTTTCCCTTGCTCAACATCTGAGAATAAGGTGTTGTCGATTTTCTGGATACGACGACCAAGATCGTAGATATCGTATTGGCAACCGCTATTCTTCAATAACTGAGTGAGCGTGTGAATGGTTTCCATAGTAATAAGCTCCTAACTTTCTTTCCTCAATAGATGGTACTCTATGCCCCAATTTCAAGGTCACTAGATAAATAACTTGGTGAAAAATGACAGCTGCCACAAAGTTACCTCCATTACTTCAACAATTAGAACAACAAATGCGCCAATGCTACCTGTGGAGTAGCGTTGCACCGTCGGATGAAGCTCTGGCGAGCGTTGAACCTTTTGCTATCGATTCACTGCAACCCGAAGAGTGGCTACAGTGGATCTTCATCGTAAAGATCAATGCGATGATTGACGCGCAAATGCCTTTACCTAAAGGGTTTGCTATTCATCCATATTTTGGTGAAGTATGGAAAAACGAGGCGGACAAAGCTGAGCTACTAGTGACGATTCAAAGCATTGATGAGGTATGCGCCTAATGTTAGAGATCATTTATCAAGATGAGTACTTTGTCGCGGTAAATAAGCCTGCAGGAATGCTGGTGCACCGCTCATGGCTAGATAAACATGAGACTCAGTTTGTGATGCAGACTCTGCGTGACCAAATTGGTCAACACGTGTTCCCATTGCACCGTTTAGATAGGCCGACTTCTGGCGTATTGGTGTTCGCACTCTCAAGTGAAGTGGCTTCTGAGGTGATGCCGATGTTCGCTAACCATGAGATGCAAAAGACTTATCATGCAATTGTTCGTGGCTGGATAGAAGAGGGCGATACGCTTGATTACCCACTTAAGGTCGAGCTAGACAAGATTGCAGATAAGTTTGCAAAAGAGGACAAGGAAGCACAAGAGGCTGTGACGACTTATGAACCTCTGGCAAAAGTGGAAGTACCATATTCGACAGGGCGTTTTCCAACGAGCCGTTACTGCTTAGTGGAGATGTTGCCAAAGACGGGCCGTAAACATCAACTGCGCCGTCATATGGCCCACCTAAGACACCCAATTGTTGGGGATACTTCTCATGGTGATGGTAAGCATAACCGACTGTTCCGTGAAAACTTGGATTCACACCGTTTGTTACTGCACGCTTCAGAGTTACGCTTTATTCACCCTTTCACGAAAGAAGAATTAGTGATGAAGGCAAGCCTTGATGAAACTTGGCTACAGCTATTTGAAGCCTTTGAATGGGATACAAATTTAGTCGATGCGCAAGTACGGTCGTCTAAATAAAAGTTTGATAAAACAAAGGGCTGATAGTGATATCAGCCCTTTTTCTTGTCTGTATAATCTGAGTAGATCAACCAACGTTAGTCATTAGTTGCCTAGCATCGGGATCATTTTAGTTTTTCTAGATCCGCTTCGATCTCAGCGATCTTGCTAGACACAACCTTCTCTAAATGGCGCAAGTCGGTCAGGATCTTCTGTTTTACATCCATCTCAGTGGTTGGCGTAGGTTTGGTGATCTTATTAAGTTCATCAATCACAAGCGTGAGGTTGCGGTTAATCTCAGTCACTTCTTTGTATTGATTATTGCCACCGCTAACAAGCACACTTTTTACTTGTCTTGGGTACTTAAACTTAACGCTTTTCGCGAACAGCTCGCCTTTTTGCTTACGAAAATAAATCTTTAGGATATCTTTGTGTGCTTCTTGGCGAAGGGAGTAACGTTCAATCTGTTTAGGCTCGTGGATACCTAAGCCAGTGAGGTTTGGATACATAAGCGACCTCTAGTTTATGAATGTAATACTTTTATGTAATTGACTTAATCAATGTAGCAGCCTAACGACGAGCTAGATAGTTGATATCTGTGAATTGATTGTAAGTTGTGGGCAAGATCGCTCTCTATCTTCGCCCACACTTATTTGGTCATTAAACCAGCGAGTTGTACTTCATTTGTGTTCTAAGGTGCAAGCTCGGAAACATGCTCGGTTAGCCTTTCTCTGAGCGCCTGTTCTTGCTCTTCAGAAAGTCGCCCACCTGTATCGCTAGTCAGAATAAACAAATCCTCTGCACGTTCACCAATGGTCGTAATTTTAGCACCATGTAGGTTGATCCCTAACTCTGCGAAGGTTGCACCAACTTGTGCTAGGAGCCCTGGAGTATCGAGCGCTCTTAGTTCCATTAAGGTGCGTTTTTTACTCTTGGTTGGTAGGAACTCAACCAGAGTTTTTACCTTAAAGTGCTGTAAGTTACGCGGCGTGCGACGTGTCTTAATCTTCGTAGGGCGACCATCGGCTAGAACATGGGTCAGATGTTTTGCGACAGCCTTGTGTCTTGCTTCGTCAATCGCATTACCATGCTGATCCAGTACGATAAAGGTATCCAGAACATGACCATCTTTGCTCGCCATAACCTGAGCGTCATGAACGTTGAAGTTACGTCTGTCGAGCTCGGCAACCACGGTAGCAAACAGTGCTGCTTGGTCTTTGCAGTAAACAAATACTTCTGTTCCGCCTCGTGTCGCTTTTTTGCTGATCAAAACTAAAGGCTGGCTTGGATCTTCTAGGCGTAGTAAATGTTCACAATGCCATGCAATTTGCTTGTGGGTATGACGTAAGAAGTAATCGGCTTTAAAGCGTTGCCACAACACTTCAATTTCACGAGCGGTGAAGCCTTCTTTACGTAGCAGTGCAGATGCCATTTGTTGGTTGTGACGAATACGGTCTCGAACGTCGACCGGGTTTTCCAAGCCACGTCGCAGCGCACGCTGAGTTGAGTGGAATAGCTCTGCGAGTAGAGTTCGTTTCCAACTGTTCCATAGCTCTGGGTTGGTTGCACAGATGTCGGCAACGGTTAAACAAACCAGCAGCTCTAGTGATTCTTCGTCACGTACTTTCTTGGCGAATTCGGTTATCACTTCTGGGTCGTAGATATCGCGACGTTGAGCGGTAACAGACATCAACAAGTGGTTTTGTACTAGCCACGCCACTTGCTTGGCTTCTGGTTTTGATAAGCCATGCTCAATACAGAAAGAGTACGCTTCGACCGCACCAATCTCTGAGTGATCACCGCCACGACCTTTACCGATGTCGTGGAAGATAGCGGCTAGGATCAGCAGCTCTTTCTTCTGCACTCGTGGGTAGACTTCACAACAGATAGGGTGTTTGTCGTGGTTTTCAATTTGACCGAAGCGATTGATGTGCTTGAGCAGTCGAATACTGTGTTCATCCACAGTGTAAACATGGAACAGGTCGAATTGCATCTGGCCCACGATCTGGCTCCACTGCGGTAAATAAGCTGAGAGCACGCCCAATTTGTGCATCAAGCTAAACGCTTTGTGCAGTGCATTGGGGTGGCGGACCAGAGTCATAAACTTCTCACGTGCTTCAGGGATAGTATGCAGGAAGCGGTTGAGCCTGCGACGTGCTGTACGTAGCTGTCGTAATGTTGGAGGGCTAACCCCTTCGATGGAAGAATCATTGGCGATATGGATAAACATATCGAGAATGGTTTCCGGCCTTGCTTGGAATAGAGCAGGCTTGCGCGCTTCTATCAGTGAGCCTCGACGCTGGAAGTCATTATCGAGAATCTCAGCTTCTTCTGTCTCACCACCATTTATGATCGCTTGGTCGAAGAGCTTGAGCAGCATTTTGTTGAGTTCTGCCACGCGGCGAAGGGTTCGATAAAACTCCTTCATCATCATCTCGACACCGCGGTTGCCTTCGCCTGTGTAGCCAAGGTGTTCGGCGACTTGTGCTTGATGGGCAAACGTCAGGCGATTGTCGTAGCGGCGCAACTCAATATGCAGTGCGAAGCGAACGCGCCATAAGAAATCTTGGCATTCCACGAGCTCACGATACTCGGCATCGGTAAGGAAGCCATACTTGCTCATTTCAAGCAGAGAAGTCGCACCGAAGTGGCGACGTGCCACCCAGCTCAGAGTGTGGATGTCTCGTAGGCCGCCTGGCGTAGACTTGATATCAGGTTCAAGGTTGTAAGTGGTATCGTGGTAGCGCGCATGACGCTCTCTCTGTTCTTGAATCTTTGCCTTGTAGAAGGTCTCACTTGGCCAAAATGAATCGGAATGAATCTTCAGTTTAAGTTCTTGAAAGGTATCTTCACTGCCACACAATAAGCGTGATTCTTGTAGGTTGGTGGCAACGGTTAGATCATCGAAACCAATATCAATACACTCAGCAATGGTACGTACTGCGTGGCCAACTTCGAGCCTTAAATCCCACAGCAAGGTTATGAACTGACTGACTTTTTCACCTAGGGCTGGTGGCAATGTTTTTTGAGATACGATTAAGATATCAATGTCTGACAGCGGATGAAGTTCACCACGACCATAACCGCCCACAGCAACTAGAGAGATATGAGGTAGGTTGCTAAAACCGAAGTGCTCCCACAAGCGTCTGAGTAACAAGTCCATGTATTCAGAGCGGAGCAATACCAAGTCAGTAACAGGGTGGTGATTTAGGAATTCATTTTTTTGGTACTGCGTGAAGATCTCGAGCTGATTTTTTAATTCGCAGATTTCAATTTGTTCGTCATTGAACGTAAGAGGGCATTGATAAGGCATAGTCTGCTATCCGTGCAAGCAAATGAGAATATTAAACAATTTACCAGAAGCTGGTGGAAAATCGAAATTGAGCGGATAAAAAAATATCCTCGACAATGCGAGGATATTTTAAAGGTTTGATGCGTTTAGCTCAGTGAACTAAGCGTTTTTCATGATACGTGGAATAGTATCATCGCTGCGCAGTGTTAGAACTTCACAACCTGTGTCTGTTACAACTAGTGTGTGCTCCCATTGAGCCGAGTTCTTGCTGTCTGCTGTGTACACTGTCCAGCTATCTTCGTCATCAAGACGGCAGCCAAACTTACCGGCGTTGATCATTGGCTCGATAGTGAAACACATGCCCGCTTTCAGTACTGTGCGGTCGTTGTTTTTGTAGTGTACAACTTGCGGATCTTCGTGGAACTCAGAGCCGATACCGTGACCACAGTAATCTTTAACAATAGAGAACTTAGCGCGAGGGTTGTTCTTGTTGTTGGTCTTGATGTACTTCTCAATCGCCGTACCGATTTGACCAAGTTGAACACCTGGCTTCACTTGGCGCATACCTTCGTAAAGTGCTTCTTGAGCAACCATGCACAGACGCTTGTTTGCAGGTGATACTTCACCCACAAGGAACATCTTAGACGTATCACCGTGGTAGCCTTGAGGACGAGTGCTTAGATCTGCATTTTCGTCGTCAGGGATGATTACTGTGATATCTACGTTAAGGATGTCGCCATCTTTAAGTACAGCAGGCTTAAATTGACCTGTGCTACCAGTTTCGTCTTGTGATGCTGGGATACCGTGACACACGATGTGGTTGATAGACGTACAGATAGACTTAGGGAAACCGTGGTAATCAAGTGGTGCTGAGTATGCGCCTCTTTCTAGAGCGTAGTCATGACAGATTTGGTTTAGCTCTTCTGTCGTCGTACCTACTTGGATGTGAGGTTCGATCATCTCTAGAATTTCAGCAGCCAGTTTGCCGGCGACGCGCATTTTTTCGATTTCTTCAGCAGTTTTAATTTTTACAGCCATTGCATATCTCTTAATTTGGTAGCACCTAAGTGTGCATATTGGGGGTATTCTATCAGTGCAGCAATTTAGCGCAACATTACCATGTCCGTACAATACCGGTGGATACTGTTAACGTGATTAAATAATGCTCGGCTAACGGATGCAGAAGCCGTTTGATATAGACACTATTTTATAGAGGAAAATCACCTTCAGAGATCAGTATAGCAGTCGCCATTTTTCGATTTTTTTCTAGCCATAGATAGACAAAATATGGTATAAAGCGCGCCGGACATCAGGACTGTTTTCTCCAACTGGCGAAACAGGCTTTGGTATCCACTAACTTATATCTTTAAATCACACACATTCCGTCACATGTTCCGGGGTGCTTCAACAACACAGATAACGGCTGAAAAGTGGTTAGTTGTTAGGGGTCGGATTCATGGGGGATGTGGAGGCCTAACCCCATAGAGGATTTTAAAATGGCAACTGTATCAATGCGCGATATGCTTAAAGCTGGTGTTCACTTCGGTCACCAAACTCGTTACTGGAACCCAAAAATGAAGCCATTCATCTTTGGTGCTCGTAACAAAGTACATATCATCAACCTAGAAAAAACTGTACCAATGTTCAACGAAGCTCTAGCAGAAATCGCTAAAGTTGGTGAGAAAAAAGGTAAAGTTCTTTTCGTTGGTACTAAGCGCGCTGCATCTGAAGCTGTTAAAGAAGCTGCTGTAAACAGCAACCAGTTCTACGTTAACAACCGCTGGTTAGGCGGTATGCTAACGAACTACAAAACTGTTCGTCAGTCTATCAAGCGTCTGAAAGAACTTGAAGCGCAAGCTCAAGACGGTACTTTCGACAAGCTAACTAAGAAAGAAGCTCTAATGCGCACTCGTGAAATGGAGAAGCTAGAGAAGTCTCTTGGTGGTATCAAGAACATGGGCGGCCTACCAGACGCTCTATTCGTAATCGATGCTGATCACGAACACATCGCAGTTAAAGAAGCAAACAACCTAGGTATCCCAGTTTACGCTGTTGTTGATACTAACTCTAACCCAGACGGTGTTGACTTCGTTATCCCAGGTAACGACGATGCAATCCGTGCAGTACAGCTTTACCTAAACGCTGCTGCAGAAGCGGTTAAAGAAGGTCGTAACAAAGACGTTGCTGCTGTAGCTGCTGAAAAAGATGGTTTTGTAGAAGCTGAATAATAGCGGCTCTGAATCACGCTTGGCTTAGCTAATATAGATTTTGAAATCTTTATTAAATGTAAGCTAAGTTATAGTTAGATCGGGGGCCTCATTTTGGCCCCTGATTTTTACCTTATTTTCGAATCAACCGAGGAATAGAGAATGGCAACTGTAACTGCTGCTCTAGTTAAAGAACTTCGCGAGCGCACTGGCGCTGGCATGATGGAATGTAAGAAAGCGCTTGTAGAAGCAAACGCTGACATCGAACTAGCAATTGAAAACATGCGTAAATCTGGCGCAGCGAAAGCAGCTAAGAAAGCTGGTAACGTTGCTGCTGAAGGCGCAATCATCATCAAAGAAGAGAACGGCGTAGCTGCTCTTCTTGAAGTTAACTGTCAAACTGACTTCGTAGCAAAAGATGCTAGCTTCACTGCATTCGCAGAAGAAGTAGCAGCTGACGCAGTAGCTACTCAAGCTTCTGTAGAAGAGCTACAAGCTAAGTTCGAAGAAACTCGCGTTGCTCTAGTTGCAAAAATCGGCGAAAACATCAACATCCGTCGCGTAGCATACGTTCAAGGTGCTGCACTAGCTTCTTACCGTCACGGTGAGAAAATCGGTGTTGTTGTAGCTGGTGAAGGCGAAGCTGAAACTCTTAAGCACGTTGCAATGCACGTTGCTGCATCTCGTCCTGAGTTCGTTAACCCAGAAGACGTACCTGCAGACGTAGTAGCTAAAGAGAAAGCTGTTCAAGTTGAAATCGCTATGAACGAAGGCAAGCCTCAAGAGATTGCTGAGAAAATGGTTATCGGCCGTATGAAGAAATTCACGGGCGAAATCTCTCTAACAGGTCAAGCTTTCATCATGGAACCTAAGAAAACTGTTGGCGAAATCCTTAAAGAAAAAGGTGCTGCAGTATCTAACTTCGTACGTCTAGAAGTTGGTGAAGGTATCGAGAAAGCTGCTGAAATGAGCTTCGCTGACGAAGTTGCAGCGGTACAAAAAGGTTAATCCTTAGCGTATTGTTTGAAAAAAGACCGTGGCAAATGCTGCGGTCTTTTTATGAATAGTGAACTATTTTTGAAGGCAACGTTAGTGGTTATGAATGCAAACTGACTTACTCAGTTTTTATCCATGACTGTTAATCATCAACTCTTTGGAAGGTAAACTCCATGACTACGAACCCTAAACCAGCGTATCAACGTATTCTGTTAAAACTTAGCGGCGAAGCGCTACAAGGCGAAGAAGGTTTTGGTATTGACCCAACGATCCTTGATCGTATGGCTCAAGAAGTAAAAGAATTGGTTGAACTAGGCGTTCAAGTTGGTGTTGTTATCGGTGGCGGTAACCTGTTCCGTGGTGCTGGTCTTGCTGAAGCTGGCATGAACCGCGTTGTTGGCGACCACATGGGTATGCTTGCAACAGTAATGAACGGCCTTGCTATGCGTGACGCTCTGCACCGTGCTTACGTAAACGCACGTGTAATGTCTGCAATCCCTCTAAAAGGCGTGTGTGACGACTACAACTGGGCAGATGCAATCAGCCAACTACGTCAAGGTCGCGTTGTGATCTTCTCTGCTGGTACTGGTAACCCATTCTTCACTACTGATTCTGCTGCATGTCTACGTGGTATCGAAATTGAAGCTGACGTAGTTCTAAAAGCGACAAAAGTAGATGGTGTATTTACTGCTGACCCAGTAGCAAACCCAGACGCAGAGCTGTATGATACTTTGTCTTACAACACAGTTCTTGAGAAAGAGCTTAAAGTAATGGACTTGGCTGCATTTACGCTAGCACGTGATCACAAAATGCCAATCCGTGTATTTAACATGAATAAGCCAGGCGCACTACGCCGCGTGGTTATGGGTGAAACTGAAGGTACATTAATCAGCGACGCTGACTAATTTTTCGGGCTTACTGGGGGCTATACTCTGGTAAGCTTTATCCTTATCACTCCAAATAAAAAGCTTTCTTGAAGAAAGAACATAATCAAGGTGAAATTGTGATTAACGAAATCAAAAAAGACGCTCAAGAGCGCATGGAAAAGAGTGTTGATGCACTAAGAAACAGCCTGCAAAAGATTCGTACAGGTCGTGCACACCCAAGCCTACTTTCTGGCCTTACAGTAGAGTACTACGGTGCACCAACGCCTTTGACTCAAGTTGCTAACGTTATTGCTGAAGACGCACGTACTCTAGCAATCACAGTGTTTGATAAAACACTAACGCCTCTAGTTGAAAAAGCGATCATGACATCTGACCTAGGCCTAAACCCTATGTCTGCGGGTACGGTTATCCGTGTTCCACTTCCACCGCTAACGGAAGAGCGTCGTAAAGACCTAGTTAAAATCGTTCGTGGCGAAGCTGAAGGTGGTCGTGTTGCTATCCGTAACATCCGTCGTGACGCGAATGGCGATCTAAAAGCGCTTCTTAAAGATAAAGAAATCTCTGAAGATGAAGATCGTAAAGCACAAGACGAAATTCAAAAGCTAACTGACGCTGCGGTTAAGAACGTAGACGAAGTTCTAGCAACTAAAGAAAAAGAGTTGATGGAAGTTTAATTTTCCATATTCTTTTCTTTCCGGAAAAACGCTGTACTCACTGTTCAGCGTTTTTTTATGCTACTCTGTTCGACTATTAGAATTTGATTCACTCTTTTATGCATAATTCTCAAGCGTTCACAGACTCTCTTCCTAAACACATTGCTGTCATCATGGATGGTAATGGTCGCTGGGCAAAAGCTCAGGGCAAGCCTCGCGTATTTGGTCATAAAAACGGTGTTCAAGCCGTTCGTAAAACCATCTCTTCTGCTGCCAGATTGGGCATCAAAGCCGTTACACTTTTCGCATTCAGTAGCGAGAACTGGCGTCGACCAGAGGAAGAAGTGGGTATTTTAATGGAACTCTTTATCTCCGTGCTTTCAAGTGAAGTGAAAAAGCTCCATAAAAATAATCTACAACTTCGTGTTATTGGTGATAAAAGTCGTTTCAATGATCGACTACAAAAGAAAATCGAAGAAGCGGAAGCTTTGACTAGCACCAATACCGGCATGGTTATCAATATCGCCGCAAACTACGGTGGTAAGTGGGATATTCAGCAAGCGATGACTTCCATCGCTCAACAGGTAAAGTCTGGCGATATTAATGTAGAAGACATTGATGAAGCTATGATTACACAGCACCTGACAATGGCGGATATTCCTGAAGTTGATCTTCTGATCCGTACCAGCGGTGAATGCCGCATTAGTAACTTCATGCTTTGGCAGTTGGCTTACGCCGAAATGTACTTTACTGAACAATTCTGGCCAGACTTTAATGAAGACAGCTTAGTCGAAGCTGTGACTTGGTTTGTAAATCGTGAGCGCCGTTTTGGCTGCACCGGTGAGCAGATTAAAGCTCTGATGGACAGTTAATAAGGATTTTTTGGTTTGAAACAACGAATTATTACGGCGTTGATTTTAGCTCCCCTAGTTATTCTAGGAATTTTCGAGTTATCACTTCCTACGTTTATCCTTTCATTAGCGGTTATCTCGCTATTAGGTTACTGGGAATGGACTCAATTTGTTGAAAGCAAATCGCGTTATTTAGCGTTGATTCCAACAGTGGTGGTAAGTGCTGCAAGTTTTGCTTTTATCCCTTTTGATGCATTTAGCCTAAATAACCTATCGAGTGCTCACTACGCCATTCTAACGATTGGCTCTATTTGGTGGGTAATCGCAAGTGGTATGGCAGTGACTTATCCTAAGTCTATGCCTGCATGGAAAGACTCATCGTTTCTTCGTCATGGTTTTGGTGTACTAACTCTGCTGCCATTCTTTTGGAGTGTAGTGATTTTGCGCGCCAACGGTATTGACGTTGATCCTTACCACGGCGCAAAACTGGTGATGTTTGTGTGTCTTCTGGTATGGGCTGCAGACAGTGGTGCTTACTTCTCTGGTAAGAGCTTCGGTAAGCGTAAAATGGCGCCAGCCGTTAGCCCGAACAAGACAATTGAAGGCCTGATTGGCGGTATCATCACCGCGGTGATTGTGGCTTGGATTTTTGCTGACCTGTTCAATATCCAATTCTCAAGCCCTCTCCACATGATTGTGATTACGCTTGTGACCGTTGTTATCTCTGTTCTTGGTGACCTTGTTGAAAGCATGTTCAAGCGTGTTTCTGGGGTCAAAGACAGCAGTAATCTGATTCCTGGTCATGGTGGTATACTAGATAGAATCGATAGCTTAACGGCTGCATTCCCTGTCTTTGCTCTGCTTTACTTAGCATTCTAATTAAAAGGGCAGTGAACCTGCCCTTTATTACATTTCTACGGTCATATGTGATGCGAAATCTAACTATCTTAGGCGCAACTGGCTCAATTGGTGCAAGTACACTAAAAGTCGTTGAGCAAAACCCAGACCTTTATTCAGTCGTTGCGCTGGCTGCTGGCTCGAATGTTGAAAAGATGCTGGCGTTAGTAGAAAAGTGGCAACCAAGCTATGTTGCTATGGCTTGTCCTGATGCTGCATCTCAGCTCGCTGACACCTTGTCTATCAATCACCCTAGCATCCAAGTACTCTCAGGCTCTGAAGGCATGTGTAAGGTTGCCTCTTTGGATGAAGTGGATACGGTGATGGCTGCGATTGTTGGCGCGGCAGGCTTGCTTCCTACTATGTCAGCAGTTAAAGCGGGCAAACGTATCCTGCTGGCAAATAAAGAAGCCTTGGTGATGTCTGGACAGCTGTTTATCGATGCTGTAGAAAAGTACGGTGCTGAGCTTCTTCCTGTAGATAGTGAACACAATGCTATCTTCCAATGCTTGCCGCAAAACGTCCAAACCAATCTAGGTCGCTGTGATTTAGAAGCTAACGGTATTAACTATATCCTACTAACTGGTTCTGGTGGTCCTTTCCGTTATACCGACGTGGCTGAGCTAGAAACAGTGACTCCTGAACGCGCTATCGCACACCCTAACTGGTCTATGGGGCCTAAGATCTCTGTCGATTCTGCGACTATGATGAATAAAGGTCTTGAGTACATTGAGGCGAAGTGGCTATTTAATGCGTCTCAAGAGCAGTTAAAGGTGATTATCCACCCTCAATCTGTGATCCATTCTATGGTTCAGTACAAGGATGGTTCAGTACTTGCTCAAATGGGTGAACCAGATATGGCGACACCTATTGCACTGACGATGTCGTACCCTGAACGTACAGAAGCGGGTGTTAAGCCGCTAGACTTTACCAAAGTCGGTGAACTGACTTTCTTAGAGCCTGACTTCAACCGCTATCCTTGTTTGAAATTAGCTATTGAAGCGTGTTACTTAGGTCAACATGCAACGACAGCGATTAACGCAGCAAACGAAATTGCGGTCGACGCTTTCTTGAACAATCAGGTTAAATTTACCGATATTGCAGTCATTAACGAACATGTTATGAGCAAAGTATGTGAACAACATAACTCTGAAGGCTTAGATAGCTTGGAAAGCCTGCTTGAGCTAGATAATATGTCTCGTCAAATAGCCATTCAATTTATTAAAGAGCAGCTAGCATGAGTGGAATTCTGTGGAACTTTGCATCTTTTATCATAGCGCTTGGCATTCTGGTCGCGGTTCACGAGTTTGGACATTTCTGGGTTGCTCGTCGTTGTGGTGTAAAAGTTGAAAAATTCTCGATTGGTTTTGGTAAATCAATCTGGAGCAAAGTTGGCCGTGATGGTACGGAATACAGCTTGTCCGTTATTCCACTGGGCGGCTATGTAAAAATGCTCGATGGTCGTGTCGATGACCTGTCAGAAGACGAGCAGCAGTACGCGTTTGATAAAAAGCCACTGTGGAAGCGAACCGCGATTGTTGGCGCTGGTCCTGCGTTCAACTTCATCTTTGCTGTGTTTGCATATTGGTTAGTATTTTTGATCGGTGTGCCTGCGGTTAAGCCTGTGATTGGTGAGGTAACTCCACAATCTATCGCTGCACAAGCCGGAATTGAAACTGGAATGGAACTTAAATCTATTTCGGGAATCAAAACCGCAGATTGGGAATCAGTCAATATGGGTTTGATATCGCATATTGGTGATCAATCGATGACAGTAACGGTGTCTTCGCAAGACGACATCGGCTTTGAGCAACAATTGACGTTGGATATTTCAGACTGGTCGTTCAACCCAGAAACTGAATCTGCGATGACAACGCTTGGCTTTAGACCATACTCTCCAGAGATCTCGACAGTGCTGGCTCAAGTGATTGATGATGGTGCTGCTTACTCTGCTGGTCTAGAAGCGGGCGACCAAATTGTTGAAATTAATGGTCAACCAATTGAGCAGTGGCAATCAGTGGTTGAGTTAATTCGCTCGAACCCAATGACATCTTTAGACGTTGTCGTATCAAGAAACGGCAGTGAGCAATCACTCGTTATGACACCGAAAAGCCGTGAGTTTTCTGATGGTTCAACAATCGGCTATGCGGGTATTGCTCCGGAAGTCGCAGAATGGCCAGAAGATTATCGCTTTGAGTTACAATTTGGTGTAATTGAGTCTGTAGGAAAAGCATTTGATAAAACAGGTCAAATCATTGGTCTGACGCTTACTATGCTGAAAAAGCTCATCGTTGGTGATGTTGGCTTAAATAACTTAAGTGGCCCGATTTCAATTGCTAAAGGTGCAGGTACAACTGCTGATTACGGTTTGGTTTACTTCCTAGGCTTTTTAGCTCTGATCAGTGTTAACTTGGGTATTATTAATTTGGTTCCGCTGCCTATGCTTGATGGCGGACATTTGCTCTTTTTCGCTATTGAGGCTGTTACTCGTAAACCAGTCCCTGAGAAAGTTCAGGAGATGGGATACAGAGTGGGAGGGGCGATTCTCTTCTCTTTAATGGCTCTGGCAATATTTAACGATTTTACTCGTCTGTGAATGGTTTCTCACAGGCATTGGTAGTAGCAAGGAATAATTAGAATAAGTATGGCGATTAAGCAAATTCTGTTCGCAAGTCTATTAGCCACCAGTGTGGCTGCGAACGGAGCACAAAACTTTGTAGTTCAAGATATCAAGATCGAAGGTTTACAGCGTGTTGCACTTGGTGCGGCTCTACTGAAAATGCCAGTACGTATTGGCGATGAAGTAGATGAAAGCGATGTCTCTGAGATCATTCGTGCATTGTACGCTTCGGGTAACTTTGAAGACGTCAAAGTCCTTCGCGATGAAGGTGTATTGATTGTTCAAGTGAAAGAACGACCAACCATCGCAAGTATCTCTTTTTCGGGCAACAAAGCGATCAAAGAAGAGCAACTTCAACAGAACCTTGATGCATCTGGTGTTCGTGAAGGTGAAGCTCTTGACCGAACTACGCTAAGTAATATCGAGAAGGGCCTTGAAGACTTTTACTACAGTGTTGGTAAATACAATGCGTCAGTAAAAGCAGTTGTAACGCCTCTGCCACGTAACCGTTCTGACCTTAAATTTGTCTTTACTGAAGGCGTTTCAGCTAAGATCCAGCAAATAAACTTTATCGGTAACGAAGTGTTTACTGATGAAGAACTGCTTAGCCGCTTTAATCTCAATGTAGATGTGGCTTGGTGGAACTTCCTAGCGGATGAAAAATACCAGAAGCAAGTGCTGGCTGGTGATATTGAAGCGCTTAAATCTTATTACCTTGACCGTGGCTACCTGAAATTTAAGGTTGACTCTACGCAGGTGGCGATTTCTCCGGATAAGAAAGGCGTTTACATCACGCTTGGTCTAGATGAGGGCGAAGCGTACACGGTTAAAGACGTATCGTTCCGTGGTGAGCTTATTGGTCGTGAAGCTGACTTTGAAGCGCTTGTGCCATTTGAAGACGGTGATACTTATAACGGTTCTTCTGTGACATCACTGGAAGAAGGCGTTAAGCGTATTCTTGGTGAGTCAGGTTATGCGTATCCGCAAGTTCGTACGATTCCAGAATTCAATGACGAAACCAAAGAGGTTTCATTGGTTATTAACGTAGAAGCGGGTAGCCGTATCTACGTGCGTGACATTCGTTTTACAGGTAACAACTCGACAAAAGACGAGGTGTTACGTCGTGAAATGCGCCAAATGGAAGGTAGCTGGCTTAACTCTAAATCGATTGATACCGGTAAGAGCCGTCTTAATCGTCTAGGTTTCTTCGAAACAGTTGATGTACAAACCGTTCGTGTACCAGGCAGCGAAGACCAAGTTGATTTGGTTTACAACGTTAAAGAAGCGAACT
Organism: Vibrio chagasii; assembly: GCF_002954585.1. Taxonomy (GTDB): domain Bacteria; phylum Pseudomonadota; class Gammaproteobacteria; order Enterobacterales; family Vibrionaceae; genus Vibrio; species Vibrio chagasii_A. Next base: position 2,205,714 of record NZ_MSCI01000002.1, on the reverse strand, counting down.
CGGGTAGCATCAACTTTGGTGTCGGCTACGGTACTGAATCTGGTGTGAGCTTCCAGGTTGGTCTTCAACAAGACAACTTTGCGGGCTCTGGTAACCGTGTTGGCGTAAGTGCCATGATGAATGATTACCAAAAGAACGTGAGCTTAGACTACCGTGACCCATACTGGAACCTAGATGGTGTGAGCTTGGGTGGTAAGATCTTCTACAACGAGTTTGAAGCATCTGAAGCGGGTATCGTTGACTATACCAACCAAAGCTATGGTACAAGCTTAACATGGGGCTTCCCTATGGATGAGCTGAACCGCATTGAGTTTGGTGTTGGTTACACACACAACAAGATCGGTAACGTTCCGACTTATATCCAGGTTGAACAGTTTGCGAGAAGTATCGACCAATACGGTGACGAGCACATCTTAACTGATGACTTCGATATCAATATCTCTTGGACACGTAACAACTTGAACCGTGGTTTCTTCCCAACAGAAGGTAACCACCAACGTGCTTTCGCTAAAATGACGGTACCTGGCTCTGATGCTCAGTACTTCAAAATGCAGTACGATGTAAAACATTACATCCCGCTGACCAAAAAGCATGAGTTCACACTATTGATGCGTGGCCGATTAGGCTATGGTAATGGTTATGGTCAAACGGATGGTAACGATAACTTGTTCCCATTCTATGAGAACTACTATGCGGGTGGTTTTACAACCCTACGTGGTTTTGGCTCTAACTCGGCAGGTCCAAAAGCCGTTTACGGAAGCAGCACGGGTAACAACCCAACCTACGACACCGCTACGGATGATTCAGTAGGTGGTAACGCGGTTGCTTTGGCAAGTTTAGAGCTAATCGTACCTACGCCGTTTGCTTCTGATGAAGCACGCAGCCAGATTCGTACCAGTGTCTTCTTCGATATGGCAAGTGTTTGGGATACCGAGTTCGTAGACCGTGGCGCACCTAACAGTGGCAGCCAGTACTACTACGATTACTCTGATCCAACGAATTACCGTTCATCTTATGGTGCAGCCCTTCAATGGATGTCACCGATGGGCCCACTGGTTTTCTCTCTAGCGAAACCAATTAAAATTTACGAAGGTGATGACGAGGAATTCTTCACATTCACCATTGGTAGAACTTTCTAATATTTAAAGGACAATATTTTGAAAAATATGATTAAAGCAGCAGGTTTAGGCCTTGTAGTTCTTAGCTCTTCTTTCTTTGCAACAGCTGCTGAAGCTGCGCAAAAGGTGGGTTATGTAAACACTGCACAAGTATTCCAGGCTCTACCTCAGCGTGAAGTTGTTCTTCAAAAAATGCAGGAAGAGTTCAAAGATAAAGCGGCTGAGCTGCAAAGCATCCAAGCGGAAGCTAAGACTAAGATTGAAAAGCTTAAGCGTGATGGCGAGCTACTAGGTCCAGACGAAGTTGAGAAACTTCGTATCGAAGTTGGTCAACTAGACAGCAAGTACAAGATCAAAGCTCAAGCTCTAGAAAAAGCAAGCCAACGTCGTGAAGCACAAGAGAAGCAGAAGCTATTCAAAGTGATTCAAGAGGCTGTAACGAAAGTTGCAGAGAAAGAAGGCTACGACATGATTGTTGATATTCAAGCGCTACAATACGGCAAGCCTGAATACAACATCTCTGAGAAAGTAATTAAAGAACTAAAATAAGTTTTATGAAGACACTGACTTTAGCCGAATTGGCAACCATTACCGGGGGGGAGCTACATGGTGACGGTACTGTAACCGTTTCTGCTGTTGCTCCTATGGATAAAGCGCAAGAAGGCAACATTACGTTTCTTTCTAACGTTAAGTACAGCAAGCACCTAGGTGACTGTAAAGCGTCAGCGATTATGGTTAAAGAGAGTGAGCGCGAACTGTGTAAGACTAACGTGATTGTGGTCAGCGACCCTTACGTTGCTTTTGCTAAGGTTGCTCAAGCGCTTGATACTACTCCTGCACCGGCTGCGGATATTGCTGATTCAGCTTCGATTGCGAGTGATGCAACACTTGGACAAAATGTGTCTATTGGTGCGAACGCTGTGATTGAGTCTGGTGTTGTTCTTGGTGACGATGTGATCATCGGCGCTGGTTGCTTTATCGGTAAAAACGCAAAGATTGGCGCAGGCACTAAGCTGTGGGCTAACGTAAGCATCTACCATGAAGTGGTGATTGGTGAAGCTTGTTTGGTTCAATCAAGTACTGTGATTGGTTCTGATGGCTTTGGCTATGCGAATGAGAAAGGCGAGTGGATTAAGATTCCTCAAGTCGGTACCGTTCGTATTGGTAATCGCGTAGAGATCGGTGCGTGTACCACGATTGACCGTGGTGCGTTAGATGACACGGTTATTGAAGACAACGTTATCATCGATAATCAAATGCAAATCGCACACAACGTTCACATCGGATATGGTTCTGCTCTTGCGGGTGGTACTATCGTTGCTGGCAGCACAACGATAGGTAAGTACTGTATCATTGGTGGTGGTAGCGTTATCAATGGTCACATTGAGATCGCAGACGGCGTAACTATAACTGGTATGGGTATGGTTATGCGCAGCATCTCTGAGAAAGGCATGTACTCTTCGGGTATTCCTTTACAGCCAAACAAAGAATGGCGTAAAACAGCGACGCGTGTCCATCGTATTGATGAAATGAACAAGCGTTTGAAAACCGTTGAAAAACTTATCGAGAAGGGCGCGGAATCATAATTCCAGCATTTCTAATAAAAGGCTCGCGTACAGCGAGTCTTTTTCGTTTATAATCTTTCTAATTAAATAAAGAATACATATAGGAATACGACTTTGACTACTGAACAGACAACGATGAACATTACTGAAATTCAGGAACTATTACCTCATCGCTACCCATTCTTAATGGTTGATCGTGTGACTAGCTTTGAAAAAGAAAAAACACTGACTGCAATTAAGAATGTTTCTGTTAACGAGCCTCAGTTTACTGGCCACTTCCCTCAACTTCCTGTATTCCCGGGTGTGTTGATCCTAGAAGCGATGGCGCAAGCGACAGGTCTTCTTGCATTTAAATCTTTTGGTGCACCTTCTGGTAACGAGCTTTACTACTTTGCAAGTGTTGATAAAGCGAAATTCCGTAAGCCAGTAGTGCCTGGTGACCAGCTGGTTATCGAAGTTGAATTCCTAAAAGAGCGTCGTGGCATCGCGTCATTTAACGGCGTTGCGAAAGTTGACGGCGAAGTAGTATGTTCAGCTGAACTTAAATGTGCTCGTAGAGAGTTTTAATATGATTCATGAAACAGCAAAAATTCACCCGGCTGCAGTTATCGAAGGTGATGTAACGATTGGTGCAAACGTAACAGTTGGTCCTTTTACTTACATTGCTGGTAATGTAACCATTGGTGACGACACAGAAATCATGTCGCATGTTGTGATCAAAGGTCACACAACTATTGGTAAAGAAAACCGCATTTTCCCACACGCTGTGATTGGTGAAGAGAACCAAGACAAGAAGTACGGTGGCGAAGACACTACGGTTGTGATCGGCGATCGCAACGTGATTCGTGAAGCGGTTCAAATCCACCGTGGTACGGTTCAAGATAAAGCAACCACAGTGATTGGTGATGACAACCTGCTTTGTGTTAACGCACACGTAGCGCACGACGTTATTGTTGGTAACCACACTCACATTGGCAACAATGCTATTTTAGGTGGTCACGTAACGGTTGGCGATTACGCTGGTGTTATGGCGCTTTCTGCGATTCATCCGTTCTGCTCAATCGGTGCTTACGCTTACATTGGTGGTTGTTCTGCCGTTGTTCAAGATGTACTTCCGTACGTACTTGCACAAGGTAACCATGCAGCACCATTCGGCCTTAACCTTGTAGGTCTGAAACGTAACGGATTCGAGAAACCAGAGATTCGTGCACTGCAAAAAGCATACAAAGAGCTTTATCGCTCTGGCAAAACACTTGAAGAAGCGAAAGCAGCTTTAGTTGAAATGGCGAAAGAGTTTGCTTCGGTAACTCCTATGCTAGAGATGCTAGAGAACTCTGAGCGCGGCATTATTCGTTAATACCAAGTGTGATTGATATAAAAAAGATCGCTACTTTTAAGGCGATCTTTTTTGTTTTAGGCGAGAAGGGAATTGGAAAACTATGGCACAACAAGAAGCACAAACCAATAACTCAGGCTTTGTTTCCAAGGAGCCACTGCGTGTAGGCGTTGTTGTCGGAGAACTCTCTGGTGATACTCTTGGCGAAGGCTTTATCAAAGCGATAAAAGCTCAGTACCCGAATGCAGAATTTGTCGGTATTGGCGGACCAAAAATGAAAGCGCTAGGCTGTGAATCTTTGTTTGAGATGGAAGAGCTTGCCGTAATGGGCCTTGTTGAAGTACTTGGTCGCTTGCCTCGTCTGCTCAAAGTAAAAGCAGAACTGGTTAAATATTTCACTCAGAATCCACCAGATGTGTTCGTTGGTATTGATGCTCCTGACTTTAACTTGAGACTGGAGCTAGATCTTAAGAACGCAGGTATAAAAACGGTTCATTACGTTAGCCCTTCAGTATGGGCGTGGCGTCCAAAACGTATTTTTAAGATCGACAAAGCAACCGACCTGGTGCTGGCATTCTTACCATTTGAAAAAGCGTTCTACGACAAATACAACGTTGCCTGTGAATTTGTTGGTCATACACTAGCAGATGCTATTCCACTCGAGCCAAATCAAGCGGAAGCACGAGAATTGCTTGGATTAGAGCAAGACAAGCAGTGGTTAGCGGTTCTGCCGGGCAGTCGCGGTGGTGAAATGAAGCTTATCGCGCAACCGTTCATTGAAACTTGTAAACGTATCAAACAAAAGTACCCAGACATTGGTTTCGTAGTGGCTGCTGTTAATGAAACTCGCAAGCAACAGTTTACCGAGATTTGGAAGGCGACAGCACCAGAATTAGATTTTGTCATTGTGCAGGATACAGCTCGTAACGTGATCACTGCAGCGGACTCTGTACTATTGGCATCGGGCACGGTCGCTCTTGAGTGCATGCTGCTTAAGCGTCCAATGGTTGTGGGCTACAAAGTGAATAAGTTGACGGGCTACATTGTGAAGAAGCTGGCTATCACTGAGTTTGTGTCACTGCCGAATATTCTGGCAGGTGAAGAAATCGTCAAAGAGCACATCTTGGAAGAGTGCCATCCAGACTTCTTATTCCCTTCGGTTGATAAGATGCTATCTGCGGATAACAGTGCGCTGATTGAACGCTTTACTGAAATGCACCACTGGATCCGTAAAGATGCAGACAAACAAGCTGCCAACGCGGTGCTTAAATTGATCGGCCGAGAGTTTGTTGAATTATAACGTGCTAGTTTCAAAAGCACGGGCTTAAAAGTTACAAAGAGAATTGTCATGGCAGTAAAAGAGAAAAAAGAGCTTCCACCTTTCGAATACCCTCAAGGCTACCAGCTATTTGCGGGCGTCGATGAAGTAGGGCGTGGACCATTGGTTGGTGATGTAGTGACAGCTGCGGTTATCCTAGACCCGAATAATCCTATTGAAGGCTTGAACGACTCAAAGAAACTGTCTGAGAAAAAGCGCCTTGCGCTGCTGCCTGAAATTAAAGAGAAAGCATTGGCATGGTCTGTAGGTCGTTGTTCACCGCAAGAAATTGATGAACTCAATATTCTACAAGCGACTATGGTTGCGATGCAGCGTGCGATTGCTGGGTTAAGCGTCCAACCAGATATGGCTTTGATTGATGGTAACCGTGTACCTGAGTTGCCAATGGCCGGTGTTGCAGTGGTTAAAGGTGACTTGCGCGTCGCTGAAATCAGTGCAGCGTCTATTATTGCTAAAGTTGTACGTGACCAAGAGATGGAAGAGCTTGATAAGCTTCATCCGGAATTTGGTTTTGCCAAACACAAAGGTTACCCGACCAAGGCGCATTTCGAGGCAATTGAAAAGCACGGTGTTACCGAGAACTACCGTAAGAGCTTTAAACCAGTAAAACGTATTTTAGGCATTGATTAAGTGCTACACAGATAAGCGTTGATCTTCGAATAAATTTGCTTACTAGCAATAGAAAAAAATAGAATACACTCAGTTGTAATCCTAGGCTCCGGTCTAGAACTCAGGAAAAATAATGTCAGATCCAAAATTTGTTCACCTACGCGTACACAGTGACTTTTCTATGGTGGATGGCCTGTCTAAGGTGCCACCATTAGTTAAAAAAGTTGCTGAAATGGGTATGCCAGCTCTAGCACTTACCGACTTCACTAACCTATGTGGTTTGGTGAAATTTTACGGTACTGCCCATGGGTGTGGGGTTAAACCAATTATTGGTGCTGATTTTTTGATGCAATCTCCAGAATTTGGAGATGAGCTGACGAAACTGACGGTTTTAGCGTCTGATAACAAAGGTTATAACAACCTTACCTTGCTGATTTCAAAAGCTTACTTGCGTGGTCACATACAGCATCAACCTGTGATCGACAAAGAGTGGTTAATCGAAAATGCTGAAGGCTTGATTATCTTATCTGGTGCTAAAGAAGGCGAGATCGGTAAGGCATTACTGAAAGGTAACCGTGATCTCGTCGCGAGTAGTGTCGAATTTTACAAGACTCACTTCCCTGATCGCTTTTACTTAGAGCTGATTCGTACCGGACGTGCCGATGAAGAGTCTTACCTGCACTTCGCGTTAGAGCTTGCTGAGCAACAAGACTTACCTGTCGTGGCAACCAATGAAGTAGTGTTCTTAACCGAAGATTTGTTTGATGCCCATGAAATCCGCGTAGCGATCCACGATGGTTACACCATGGTCGATCCACGTCGTCCAAAAAACTACAGCGCGCAACAGTATCTTCGTAGCGAAGAAGAGATGTGTGAGCTGTTTTCAGATATCCCAGAAGCGCTTGAAAACAGTGTTGAGATCGCTAAGCGTTGTAACGTTACTGTTCGTCTTGGTGAGTACTTCCTCCCTAACTTCCCGACCGAAGGTTTAGCGATCGAAGACTTCTTGATCAAGAAGTCAGAAGAAGGTCTTGAGCGTCGTCTAGCATTCTTGTTCCCAGATGAGCAAGTTCGAGCCGAGCGCCGTCCTGAGTACGATGAGCGCCTTAAAGTCGAACTTGAAGTTATCAACAACATGGGTTTCCCGGGTTACTTCTTGATCGTAATGGAATTCATCCAGTGGTCTAAAGATAACGATGTACCAGTAGGCCCAGGTCGTGGTTCGGGTGCAGGTTCATTGGTGGCGTACGCATTGGATATCACGGATCTCGATCCGCTAGAATACGATCTACTATTCGAACGTTTCTTGAACCCAGAACGTGTCTCGATGCCCGATTTCGATATCGACTTCTGTATGGATAAGCGTGACCAAGTAATTGATCACGTTGCTGAAATGTATGGTCGTGATGCGGTATCTCAGATCATCACCTTTGGTACCATGGCAGCAAAAGCGGTAATTCGTGACGTAGGCCGTGTACTTGGCCACCCGTTTGGCTTCGTCGACCGTATTTCTAAGCTTGTACCGCCAGATCCGGGTATGACACTAGAGAAAGCCTTTCTTGCCGAGCCTACACTGCCAGAGCTTTATGATGGCGATGAAGAGGTTCGTGAACTGATCGATAAGTGTCGCATTCTAGAAGGTTGTACGCGAAACGCCGGTAAACACGCGGGTGGTGTTGTAATCTCACCAACCACGATCACAGACTTTGCACCTATCTACGCCGATGCCGAAGGTAACTTCCCGGTAACGCAATTCGATAAGAATGACGTTGAAACCGCTGGCTTGGTTAAGTTTGACTTCTTGGGTCTGCGTACTCTAACGATCATTGATTGGGCGTTGGGCCTAGTAAACCCAAGGCTTGAGCGCGAAGGCAAAGATCCAGTTCGTATCGAATCGATTCCTTTAGATGATCAAGCGTCGTTTAATTTACTACAAAACTCTGAAACCACTGCGGTATTCCAGCTGGAATCTCGTGGTATGAAAGATCTTATCAAACGTCTTCAACCTGACTGTTTCGAAGATATTATCGCATTGGTAGCCTTGTTCCGTCCGGGTCCACTGCAATCGGGCATGGTAGATAACTTTATCGACCGTAAGCACGGCAGAGAAGCGATCTCATACCCAGATGAAACATGGCAACACGAATCGTTAAAAGAGACGCTTGAACCAACCTACGGCATTATCTTGTACCAAGAGCAGGTAATGCAGATTGCCCAAATCCTCGCGGGTTATACGCTAGGTGGCGCAGATATGTTGCGTCGTGCGATGGGTAAGAAAAAGCCAGAAGAGATGGCGAAGCAGCGCGGCACCTTTAAAGAAGGTGCAGAAGCCAACGGTGTTGATGGCGAACTTGCCATGAAGATCTTTGACTTGGTAGAAAAGTTTGCGGGCTACGGCTTTAACAAATCTCACTCAGCTGCGTACGCATTGGTTTCTTACCAAACACTGTGGCTGAAAACACACTATCCTGCAGAGTTTATGGCCGCGGTAATGACGGCGGATATGGATAACACTGAGAAGGTTATTGGCCTTGTTGATGAGTGTTTCCGCATGAAGCTCAAACTGCTTCCGCCTGATATAAACTCTGGTCTCTACCGATTCAATGTTGATGACGACGGTGCGATCGTTTACGGCATCGGCGCGATTAAAGGGGTAGGTGAAGGTCCGATTGAAGCGATCATTGAAGCGAGAAATAAGGGCGGTTACTTCAAAGATTTATTCGACTTCTGTGCTCGTATCGATTTAAAGAAAGTTAACAAGCGTGTTATCGAAAAGTTGATTCTATCGGGTGCGTTAGATAGATTAGGTCCTCACCGTGCAGCGATGATGGCTTCATTGGCTGATGCGGTTAAAGCAGCAAGCCAATATCACCATGCTGAGTCCTTTGGGCAATCGGATATGTTTGGTGTATTGACGGATGCTCCTGAAGAAGTCGAGCACAAGTACACCCAAGTACCAAGATGGCCTGAAAAGGTTTGGCTCGAAGGTGAGCGTGAAACGCTAGGTTTGTACCTGACGGGTCACCCGGTTAACGCTTACATCAAAGAGTTAGCGAAATACACCAGCTGCCGTCTGAAAGATGCGACGCCAACACGTCGTGATCAATCATTAACCATTGCAGGTTTGGTTATTGCAGCTCGAGTAATGACCACCAAGCGTGGCACTCGAATTGGTTTGATGACCATTGACGATCGATCTGGGCGTATGGAAGTGATGTTGTTCTCAGATGCGCTCGATCGTTACGCAGAATTGCTCGAAAAAGACAAAATTGTGGTCGTTTCTGGACAGGTCAGCTTTGATGACTTCAACGGTGGGCTTAAAATGTCCGCGCGCGAGGTCATGGACTTAGGAAGCGCCCGTGAAAAATATGCTCGCGGGGTATCGATATCTATCGATGAATCCCAAATTAATGGTCAATTTTTTGAACGATTTAGTCAAATCTTAGAACCTTATAGAGCCGGAACGGTCCCAGTCAATGTATACTACCAGCGTGCCGACGCTAGAGCGCGGTTAACATTGGGCACAGAATGGCGTGTGACGCCAAGTGATACATTACTAGACGAATTAAAACAGCTGCTTGGAAATAGCCAAGTAGAACTCGAATTTAACTAAAATTTAGCTTCGCAAATGCGGAGCTGAATCAACAAGGATTCATAGATGAGCCTGAACTTTCTAGAATTTGAAAAGCCTATCGCTGAACTTGAAGCAAAAATCGAAGCGCTACGTGACGTTTCGCGTCACGGTGGTGACACAGCGGTAGATCTAGACAAAGAAATCGAACAACTAGAGAAAAAAAGCTTAGAGCTTAAACAGAAAATCTTTAGCGACTTAGGTGCATGGCAGGTAGCTCAACTTGCTCGTCATCCACAACGTCCTTACACAAAAGATTACCTGGAGCATGCATTCACTGAATTTGAAGAGATGGCGGGCGATCGCGCTTACGCTGACGACAAAGCAATCGTGGGTGGTATGGCTCGTCTAAATGGCCGTCCTGTTATGGTTATTGGTCACCAGAAAGGTCGCGAGACTAAAGAAAAAGTACTTCGCAACTTTGGTATGCCAAAGCCAGAAGGTTACCGTAAGGCACTTCGCCTAATGGAAACTGCTGAGCGTTTCAACATGCCTATCATTACTTTCATCGATACGGCTGGCGCATACCCAGGTGTTGGCGCGGAAGAACGTGGTCAGTCTGAAGCTATCGCTAAAAACCTTAAGGTTATGGCTGGTCTTTCTGTTCCAGTTATCTGTAACGTTGTTGGTGAAGGCGGTTCTGGTGGTGCACTAGCAATTGGTGTTGGTGACTACGTGAACATGCTTCAGTACTCTACGTACTCAGTAATCTCTCCAGAAGGTTGTGCTTCGATCCTATGGCGTGATTCAGATAAAGCACCACAAGCTGCTGAAGCGATGGGCCTAATTGCTCCTCGTCTTAAAGAGCTTGAGCTTATCGACGAAATTATCCCTGAGCCGCTAGGTGGTGCACACCGTGATCCAGTACAAACCGCTCAAAACATGAAAGACCTTTTAGTTAAACAACTTGAAGAGCTAGAGCAGTTTGATAACGAAACGCTTCTTGAGCGTCGTTACCAGCGTCTAATGAGCTACGGTTACTGCTGATAAGCTGCCTTATTCGAAGGCGGACTTTATGTAACAAGATGATGAAAGGGTTGGACTCAGTGCCAACCCTTTTTTATTATTTAAATATTACCTTTCAAACACCTTCTTGGTTTATTAAGCCTCATGACTCACTTAATCGAAACGTTTACCTCTGTATTTTACCAAAGCGCAATCAAGCCTCAGCGGGTGGTGGTGGCCTTTAGTGGTGGGGTTGATTCACGAGTGCTGTTGGAGTTAGCTGCTCAATACACCAAAGCTCATCGCATCGATTGTCAGGCAATCCATGTTCATCATGGATTGAGTGATAATGCGGACCAATGGGCCGAGCAATGCCAAGCGTGGTGTGATGATTTGTCAGTGCCTTTGGCAGTGGAGCGTGTCTCACTGGATGTTCATAGTGGTGAAAGTATCGAAAAGCTCGCTCGAGACGCCAGATATAACGCCTTCAAATCGCACCTTCGACAAGGGGATATGCTGGTTACTGGTCAACACATCGATGATCAAGTCGAGACTTTTCTATTAGCGTTAAAGCGCGGTAGTGGTCCAAAAGGCCTCTCATCGATGGCGAAAGTGATGCCATTTTCAGGTGCTTATATTGTTCGTCCTATGCTTTCAGTGACCAGAGCAGAGATCGAAGTGTTCGCTAGCTGTATGGGGTTAACTTGGGTTGAAGATGAAAGTAATCAGGATGTGCGTTTCGACCGTAACTTTATTCGCCATCAAGTGACTCCGGTGCTGACCGAGCGTTGGCCCAGTTTTCGAGAGTCTGTCAGTCGCAGCGCTCAGCTCTGTGCCGAGCAAGAGATGTTGCTAGACGAGTTGTTAGCTTCTCACTTACAGCGAGCCCTCGGTGATGACCAGAGCTTGAGTATAGAGGTTTTATCTGAGCAATCTGCTTTACTAAGAGCGCGCTTGTTGAGAATGTGGTTAGGTAATTGCCAGCAAGCGATGCCAAGCCAAAAGCAACTCCAGCTTATCTGGGAGGAAGTGGCGTGTGCTCAGCATGATGCTAACCCTAAGCTGGTGTTAAACGACGTTGAAGTTAGGCGTTTTAATCAAAAACTCTATTTGGTTCGAGAGACTAAAGATCTATCGGGCTGGCAAGGTGAAATTGCCGTTGGTGGAAGGTTGGTTCTGCCAGATGGCTTGGGAGGTGTGAGCTTGCACGCGGGGAGATTTGAATCCGAACTTGGTCGTCGGGTACAAACGTTCAGCTTACCAGACCAAAACGCGGTATTACGTGTTACCTTTAATCCTGAAGGTTTATCCGCGCACCCAGTTGGACGTGGGCATAGCAGGAAGCTTAAGAAGCTGTTTCAAGAGTACCAAGTGCCTAGCTGGCTGAGGCGCAGAACGCCTATATTAATGGATGGTGATCGAGTGATCGCTGTTTTAGGGTTATTCGTAGATAAAAACTACGATGGTCAAGATTGTGAAGCACTTTGGAGCAACTAGAAAAAGTTTGTGTCACAATTCTATGTCACTTTAATAAAAATAATTAATGGAATATGCAATGAAAAAAATTACACTAGGATTAGTTCTTGGACTTGGACTATTGAGTGGTAATGCTCTGGCAGGTGATGTTGCTGCAGGACAAGCAAAAGCAGCAGTATGTGCAGCTTGTCACGGTGCTGACGGTATCGCAGTGATCCCGGGTTACCCAAACCTTAAAGGTCAAAACGAGCAATACATTGCTTCATCAATCAACGCATATAAGAACGGCCAGCGTACCGGCGGTTTGGCTGCTGTCATGCAGGCTCAAGCTTCAATGCTGAATGATGAAGACATCGCTAATCTAGCTGCTTACTACGCAAGCCTTAAGTAAACCCTTCTTAAAGTACAGATTAAACAATACGATGAATTTCGAGCCAGAGCTTTAAAGCTCTGGCTTTTTTCATTGAATGTTTACTATAGCTATCCGATAATGAGCCATTCGTACAGTTTAAGGGATGAACATGAAAAAGATTGAAGCCATTATCAAGCCATTCAAACTTGATGATGTACGTGAGGCGCTTGCAGAAGTGGGCATTACGGGTATGACAGTATCTGAAGTTAAAGGTTTCGGACGCCAAAAGGGTCATACTGAGCTATACCGTGGCGCAGAGTACATGGTCGACTTTTTGCCTAAAGTTAAGTTAGAGATCGTTGTTACTGATGAAGTAGCAGACCAATGTGTTGATACCATTATCGAGACGGCTCAAACTGGTAAAATTGGCGATGGTAAGATCTTCATCACTGACGTTGAACGTGTGGTACGTATTCGTACTGGCGAAGAAGACGAAGACGCCGTATAAAAAAACTATTACCCTAAAAGGAGCGTTTATCGCTCCTTTTTCATTTCTGGTAGGGTGTTGTATGTTCAAGAAAACCATCATAGTTATCACGCTGTTGATAACACTTGCCGTCGTAAGTTTTCACTTTATTTTTGTTATCCCGAATAAACCAAATCTAATCACGTCTTCTCCAAATACCAGCAGTGACATCTACAGTTGCTACCAAAACTCTGAACCTAAAGCGCTGGATGTGTCTGACGGCTTAAGTCTCACCGTGTGGAATATTTATAAGCAAAACCGTAGTCATTGGCAGACGGAACTCAATAAGCTGACAGCGGGAAGCGATTTAGTACTGCTACAAGAAGCGAGCATGACGGATGGACTTCGTCAGTGGGTAACGAGTGGTCAATGGGGAAGTACTCGAGTCAATGCGTTTGAGGCATTTGAAAAAAGTGCTGGTGTGCTTAACCTCGCAACTCATTTACCTATCGAGGCTTGTGCTTATACTCATGAAGAGCCTTGGTTGCAGTTACCTAAGTCTGCTCTTTGGTCACGTTACAAGTTGAGTAATGGTAAAGAGTTGGCGGTGATCAACATTCACGCCGTGAACTTTACCTTTGGTACCGAGGATTATGAAGCTCAACTCAAGAGCTTAACCGACAATCTACAAAAATATCGTGGACCAGTTATTTTTGCCGGTGACTTTAACAGTTGGAGTGAGGCTCGTTTTACCGTATTGAAAGAGGCATTGGAAAAGGTAGGTTTGGCTGAGGTCGCTTTTGAGCCGGATAATCGCACTCAATTTATAACGGGGCTAGTGCTAGACCATGTGTTTTATCGTGGCTTAGAGGTAGAAAAAGCAAAAGCGCCCATGACGGACGCTTCTGATCATAATCCAATGTTAGTCACTTTTAAGGCTAAATAGCGTAAAGCTAACACTAAGTAACGGGTATCTATGAAACTAAAATGTAGATAGCCCAGATTAAGTAATAGCCAATCCACGGCAAGCCTGAAATCACCAGTGCTTGTCCACGCTCAAACTCTGTCCACGTTAATACAGCAGCGTAACCAAGTACGATGTACCATGGCAGTAGCAGTGGTAATGAGCTAGCAAATTGTGACCAATCACTAGTAAGCGGTAACTTGATTAAGCCGTTTAGGCTGTTTAAGTCGGCGGCGTAGTTCATCACATGACCGTGCTTTAGAATTAGACTGGCGTAGCTCGCGATATCACCTAAAACTGCTGGGAAGATGATAATCGATGCCGCTGCAAACCATCGCCAAAAGCTATGCTGATATTGACTAGGTTTGGTTGCAAGGTTAAACCAAAATGCCAACAGAACGATAGTGAGCGTGCGGCTAAACACATCGTTGATGATTTCACTGGCGAGTAGGGTATTACTATCAAGTAACGCCAACTGGTCTGGGTTTGTTTGAGCTAATTGCTTTGATAGCTCTGCACTTAACCAAGCAAAATCTACATTCGAAAAATAAGCACCCCAAAATAAAAATGGGCTGAGCATTAATACGACGTAGGGTTGCCATCCCCAAGCGCTTCGCTGATAAAGCGCTAAGAAACAAGCTGTTGGTGAACGGAATATATCCAACAGCATGACGAGTGGGTTACTTGACGGGTTCATACACTTACCTTAGTTACATCAACATACAGCTTAAGCTTTTGTCCTAGCTGTAAGTATTTCTGGTTCTGCAAAGTGTTCCATTTTACAACATCTGAACTCTTTACCTTGAACTTTGATGCAATACCGCTGACTGTGTCACCTGATCTTACGTTATAGAAGATGGTGCGGATGATGGCGCCGTCAGAACCGTTCTTCCAGATGACCAGTTCTTGACCAATTCGTAAGGTGTCGCGTGGTCCCATGCCATTCCACTTAGCAAGTGATTGGTGGGATACCTTGTTGGCGCGAGCAATGGTCCATAAGCTGTCACCACTTTTTACTTTGTGGGTTAGCTTGTATTGACCGCGACTCTTTGACTGTGTGCTTGCTAGACGGTTTGAAGCGCTTAGCGCGTATGCCTTATCGTCTTTGGTCGAAGTAGGGATCAGTAAGTGTTGACCGATGCGAATGTTGTTGTTGTTCAAACCATTGGCAGTGCGGATCACTTTGCTGGTGGTGTTGTATTTGCTTGCCAGTACGCTGATGCTGTCACCAGACTGAACCTTGTAACGAACCAGCTTCATGCCTTTGCCTTTATTGGCTGCTACTTCTTTGTTGAATTTTTCAACTGAGTCTAAAGGAAGTAATAGCTTTTGGTGCTTTTCTGGTGCTGTCGCCCACTGGTTATATGCAGGGTTATAGCCTTGCAGCTCTTTTACTTGAATGCCTGCGTAGTTCGCAGCAATAGCCAAATCCAGTTGCTCTTCTGGGTTAACCAGAGTCAGTACAGGCTTGTTTGGGATAGCAGGAATATCAATACCGTACTTTTCTTGGTTGGCAATCACGTCTGCTAGTGCCAGCAGTTTAGGTACGTAGCTACTGGTCTCTTTTGGTAGGTCCAGTGAGAAGAAGTCGATTGGTTTGCCAAGCTTCTTATTCTTACGGATTGCACTGTTCACACGACCACCACCACTGTTATAGGCAGCGATTGCGTGTTGCCAGTCGCCATCAAAACGTCTGTTTAGGTCAGTTAGAAAATCTAAAGCAGCATCGGTTGAAGCGGCAACGTCGCGACGACCGTCGTACCAGAAGTTCTGTTCAAGTCCGTAGTCTTTACCCGTGCCAGCGAGGAATTGCCAAAGGCCAGCAGCACTGCCGTGAGAGTAGGCAAATGCGTCGAATGAGCTTTCAACAACCGGCAGCAGTGCCAGTTCTAAAGGTAGGTCTCTTTCTTCGATCTTGGTGGTGATCAAGTAAAGGAAAGGTTCAGCTCGCTTGGAGACGGTTTTTAGATGACTAGGGTGTTTTAGATACCAAGTTCGGTAGTAGTCGACCTTCTTTTGGTCTGGTACTTCCATTTCAAGTTGCATCGCAATACGTTTCCAAACATCTTCTTGTGTTTGTGGAGTGACGACAGGTGCTTCAACTTTTTGTTCTTCTTTGGTCGCTTCAGGTGAAACGTTCGCTTGAGAAACTTCTGTAGGAGGTGTGTTGGTTTGCTCGGAAGCTTGGTCTGGATTCTCTGACTGAGTTAATTGGCAACCAGATAGTAGTAATACCAAAGCCCAGCTGTACTTAACTCGCATGTTACAGCCTTTTTAATAAACGGCCGATGATAATACTTGCCACTCCCTATAAGTGACAAGTCTGTATTTGTTAAAATTCGTTCTTCCACGCACGTAAAGCGGTAAATACCGACAAAGGGTCGGTCTGTTCAGTGCGATTAGATACTGATTTCACTACACTTGGTTCGGTGTAGCGCAAGAAAGGGTTTACAAACCTCTCTTGTCTCAAATTTGTGGGGATGGTCGACTTATTTTGTGCGCGAAGTCGGTTCACTTGGTCGCGATATTGCTGCAAATGTTGGTTATCTGGCTCAACTGCAAGTGCGAAAGCGATATTGGCTGCTGTATACTCATGTGCACAATAGACCTCGGTTTCTTGAGGAAGCGCCGTAATCTTATTTAATGCATCAAACATCTGTTGTGGAGTGCCTTCCATGATGCGACCACAGCCCGCTGAGAACAGTACATCGCCACAGAATAGCTTTGCATCACCAACGTAACCGATATGGCCCGCCGTGTGCCCGCTTAGCCCAAGAACCAAGAACACTTCGCCAAACAACTCCAGTTGGTCTCCATCATCCACTGGATGTGTCAATGTTGGGATAGGCTCATTCTTCGGACCCACAACATCAACACCTGGAAATTGTCTAACTAACTCTGGAACGCCACCAATGTGATCGTGGTGGTGGTGCGTAATCAAGATTGCATCTAAAGTTAGCTCATGGTGTGCTAAGTACTCTAATACTGGAGCCGCATCGCCGGGGTCGACGACAGCACAACGGCGATCGCTATTTTCAATCAGCCAGATGTAATTGTCGTTAAATGCAGGTATGCTTTTGATATGTAACATTATTGGTTCTCCAGTCACTTTCAGTGCGACAGAATAAGTGAGACAGATTATTGATGAAGCCAGCACGTAGCAGAAAGAAGTTTGAGCGTCCTTACACTTGGGCACAATTGCACAATGGGGACTGGTTGAGAGAATCAATTCAAACTCGACTCGATGAGTGGTGCCCAAAGTTATTTGGTTACCATATGCTCAAGCTCGGCGGTCTCAGCAGTGAGATTTCTAGCTGCACATGCAACATTCAACATCAAGTAAACCTAGATATCCAGAACCCATTACATAATGTGATAGCGGATGGCTATAATTTGCCCTTTTTGGAGAAAAGTTTTGATGTTGTGGTACTTAGTCATCAATTAGATTATAGCAACGACCCACATCGACTATTAAGAGAAGTCGACCGAGTGATGATGGACGATGGCTATATTATCATCACCGGCTTTAACCCATTCAGTGTCACCGGGCTTGCCAGTTTAATGCCGTGGCGCAAGAACAGTTTACCGTGGAGCGGGCGAATGTATACGCCAAGTCGCGTAAAAGACTGGTTGGGCGTTCTGAACTATGAAGTCATTCATTGTGATACCTATGCACTGTTCCCGATGAGTAAGTATCAAGCGATGTGGACCTGGCTTGAGAACGCGTTAGGCGGCTGCGCCTCGTTTGCTGGAAGCCAATATTTTATTGTCGCTCGCAAGCGCACCTATCCACTCAAGCCTATTAAGCCACACTGGCACCTTAAACGACGCTTCTCTCCGGTTGGTGCTAGCTTTAGGACCGATACTCGCTGCACGTTGCATTCCATTCGTGCGCTGCGCCCGCTAAAAACAGAAAAAGCCGACTCGTAGTCGGCTTTTTACTATCGGATATCTTTACTCGCTCCCAATATTAGCTTGGCTGGTAGCCCGTGTCTTCTTGGGTTGGATTTTCTGCGGCGGTACGAGCTAGCTCATCACACATTTCATTCTCTCGGTGACCTGCGTGTCCTTTCACCCAACGCCAATCGACAGTGTGACGTGCTGTCTCTTTATCGAGCTTTTGCCACAGATCGGCATTTTTCACCGGCTTTTTGTCGGCGGTTTTCCAGTCGCGCTTTTTCCAGTTATGTATCCACTGCGTAATGCCTTGACGAACATATTGGCTATCGGTAGTCAGAATCACCGAGCACGGCTCTTTGAGGGTTTGTAGTGCCACAACAGCAGCGAGCATTTCCATGCGGTTGTTGGTCGTTAGGGTATAGCCTTGCGCGAGTGTCTTCTCTACTTTCTTGTAGCGAAGTACGATGCCATAGCCGCCAGGCCCTGGATTGCCTAAACAAGAACCGTCAGTGAAAATTTCAACTTGTTTCGTCATGATTTGATACTATTACCTGAAGCACATTATCGGCATAGTCTGACACAGTTATCCTTATGAATACCAGTAGCACTCCAGAACAAACCGCGAACGAAAAAAACAGTTCGAATGAAAACAAGCGCATCGTTGTACTCGATACCGAAACAACCGGTATGAATACCGAAGGTGGCCCTCACTACATGGGTCACCGCATCGTCGAGATCGGTGCCGTAGAGATCATCAACCGTAAGTTAACTGGGCGTCACTTCCACGTTTACATTAAGCCAGATCGTGCGATTCAAGAAGAGGCGATTGGCGTTCACGGTATCACTGATGAATTCTTGGTTGATAAGCCAGAATACCAAGACATCCATAAAGAGTTTCTCGACTTTATCAAAGGCGCTGAGCTGGTGGCACACAACGCGCCCTTCGATACCGGCTTCATGGACTACGAGTTTGAGAAACTGGATCCTACGATCGGTAAGACAGACGATTACTGTAAAGTTACCGATACCCTGGACATGGCGAAAAAGATATTCCCGGGTAAAAGAAACAATCTAGATATCTTATGTGAACGTTATGGCATCGATAACTCGCACCGTACACTCCACGGCGCTTTGCTCGATGCGGAGATCCTAGCCGACGTCTACCTATTGATGACGGGTGGACAAACGTCACTGCAATTTAACGCTGGTCAGCAAGAAGGCGGCGTAGAAAGTATCCGAAGAGTAGAAAGTGGTCGAAAATCCCTAAAGGTTTTACGAGCAACGGCCGATGAAATAGAAGCGCATCAAAGTCGTTTAGATCTCGTCGAGAAAAGCGGAAGCTGCCTCTGGCGTCAGTAGGGAGAAAGTATGTTAAGGGTATTGGCTACCGGTTGTTTGCTGCTGTTAAGCTTTAGCTTGCACGCGGCAACAGAATCCGTAATGAGTTTATTGGACAACCGATTCCGAGTTGATCCCAGCATAGAACAAATTACCTTTATAATTTATCGAGCCGATAACTCTAAACCTGTCGTCTTAGTCCGTCCTGACGGTAAGAAATACTACTCTTGGCGTAACGCTGATAATGTCCGTTGGTATGAAGAATCTTCAATGGACATTGTCTCTATTGATAAGCCGATGCCAGGCCCATGGCAAGCGGTAGGTAAGGTCTCTCCTAAGAACAATATCAAGCTACTGTCTCATCTTGTTTTGGATGCGAACGAATTTCCAGACAAGCTGTACCAGACAGAGCGTATTAAATTCACCGCCCGTCTCACCTCTGACGGTAAGCCCTTGGTACTGCGTGATTTCCTTGACCGAGTGAAGCTCAAGGTGACGTTTACTAAGTTTGTCGAAAATGAAGAATCCTTAGTGAGAGAAGCGCGTCCAGTCCCAGTTGTGATGGGTGAATTCGCTGACGATGGCGTTTATCTTGATGAAAAAGCAGGGGACGGCGTCTTCACAGTCTCTTTGCCTATCGATATAGAGCCGGGCAAATACCGTGCACGCATCACTTCCGGTAATGGCGTATTTTTGCGAGCGCAAGAGCAAGAAGTCTTAGTTTACCCAACACCTATCACCACTACCTTTATTCAATCTCGTAAAGAAGGCTCGCCTCATACAATCGTGGTCTCTGGGGAGCAAGGCATGATTGCGCCGAGTTCGTTAGCGGTGCACGTTGAGCACAAAGCACCAGATGAGTATGTGATGTATAAGCAAGGCCAAGCGGATGTCGATGCGATGAAGGTGCCTTTGGAGATCCCTTACAATGGTGATCTTGGGATTTATAACTGGTCGGGAATGGTGTATGCCACCGATGCTTCTAGCCAGCGTCCACTAACGTTTCCTATTACTGAGCACTCTTACAGTGTGGTTCAAGATATTGACTTAGCGGAATCCCGCCGTCTGCAAGAAGAGGCATTAGCGGAACAGAAGCGAATTGCCACTGAAATGATGATACTGAAGAAACGCGAAGAGGATAGAAAGCGCAGTATGATTATTATTGGAGTTGGCAATGTGGTTGCGATTCTTTTGGGCTTACTGATTTGGTTTGTGGTTCGCAAAGTGACCGCTAAGAAAAGAGCTCAACCAGAGATGCAACTTAAGGCACCCAAGTAATTGAGTTGTTTTGAGAGAGCTACTTAACCCCTGACTTGGGTCACATACAAGCACCTATATTTTGAACAAAAAAACGGGACTCATTGGAGTCCCGTTTTTGTTTCTAAAACAAAATCTAAGCTACGTTATCAATCGATTGGTCTGGATACTGTGGCTTTGCTGCTAGCTCCTCTGGTGAGAAGTCATCAACGTTGATGGTGTACAGTCGATGTTGCTCTGCACTCTCTAACAGTGCCGCTTCTTTCTCAGTCAGAATACCTTTCTCAAGACCTAATTGAGCGACCAAATCCAGTCGTAGGAAGGCGCGTTTCTGATGCGTCTCTTTACAGACTTTGTCGAACAGAGGCTCAGCTTGAAGAATAACCTCCAATGCTTTCTCGATCTTACCTACTGCATTGTACTGAGTATCCGCTAAGTATTGACCACGGCCGATACGTGAGCGTGTTGCACTCGGTGTTTGTAGGATGTGTGCGACTTGGCTATCAAGTTTGTCGTTTGGTGCGCGACGGATACGACCAAATGGCATCAATACAACACGCAGAAGGCGTCCAACCACTGGGTTGGGGAAGTTTGCTAAGAACTCATCAATTGCCACTTCAGTTTGACGCAAGCTATCTTGCATACCCCAGTGTACTAGCGGTAGATCTTCTGCATTGCTGCCTTCGCTCTCAAAGCGTTTTAGTGTCGCAGAACCTAGGTATAGTTGGCTCAGGATATCACCCAGACGAGCAGATAGACGCTCTCTACGTTTCAGTGAGCCGCCTAATACAGCCATTGAAATGTCAGACAGTAGCGCTAGGTTAGCACTGTAACGGTTCAGCTGTTGGTAGTAGCGTTTTGTCTGTTTATCGGCGCTATTGGCTGGCGTTGGTGTGTCCGAGCCACGGCCATCAGTTAAACCAAACCACAAACTACGAACTAGGTTACTTAGCGTAAAGCTAACGTGTCCTGCTAATGCTGAGTCAAACTTGTCTAGAGCATCGCTACTTTCAGAGTATGCTGCTTCCATTTCATTAAGAACGTAAGGGTGACAACGAATCGCACCTTGACCGTAGATGATCATTGAACGAGTCAGGATGTTTGCGCCTTCAACGGTAATCGCGATAGGTGAACCTTGGTAGCCACGAGCTAGGAAGTTCGATGGACCCAAGCAAATACCCTTACCGCCTACAATATCCATTGCGTCGATGATGCTGCGTTGACCACGGTGCGTACAGTGATACTTCACGATTGCAGAGATAACTGAAGGTTTTTCACCAAGGTCAATACCAGCTACGGTCAGGTTACTTGCAGCATCCATGACATAAGCATTACCACCTAGGCGTGCAAGTGGCTCTTCAACGCCCTCCATGCGACCAATTGGTTGTTTGAATTGGCGACGAATACGAGCGTAAGCGCCAGTTGCAAGTGCTGCTGTTTTGATACCACCGGTTGAGTTTGATGGCAGTGTGATACCACGGCCCACTGACAGACATTCAACCAGCATTCTCCAACCTTGGCCTGCCATTTTCTGGCCGCCAATGATGAAATCGATAGGAACGAAAATATCGTCACCTCGCGTTGGGCCGTTTTGGAAAGGAACGTTCAGTGGGAAGTGGCGGTTGCCAATCTCCACGCCTTTCAAATCAGTTGGGATAAGCGCACAGGTGATACCAAGATCTTGCTGGTCGCCCAGTAAGCCTTCTGGGTCGCGCAGTTTAAAGGCCAAACCCAGTACGGTCGCAACCGGTGCCAGAGTGATGTAGCGTTTGTTCCAAGTCAGGCGCATACCAAGAACTTCTTCGCCTTGCCATTCACCTTTACAAACCACACCGTAATCTGGGATTGAACCCGCATCAGAGCCTGCTTCTGGGCTAGTTAGCGCAAAACAAGGGATCTCTTTACCTTCAGCCAAGCGCGGAAGGTAGTGGTTTCTCTGCTCTTCAGTACCGTAGTGTTGCAGCAGTTCACCAGGGCCTAACGAGTTAGGTACACCAACGGTTGATGACAGTACGCTAGATACGCCCGTTAGTTTTTGTAGAACCAAAGATTGAGCGTAAGCTGAGAATTCTAAGCCACCGTATTTTTTCTTGATGATCATCGCAAAGAACTTGTGATCTTTCAGGTATTGCCACACTTCAGGTGGTAAATCAGCAAGCTCATGAGTGACTTGGTAATCATTGACCATTTCACACACTGTGTTTACTGGGCCATCAAGGAACGCTTGTTCCGCTTCAGAAAGTTTTGGTTCAGCGATGTTCTGTAGTTTTTTCCACTCAGGTTTGCCTTTGAATAACTCTGCTTCCCACCAAACAGTACCTGCTTCCAGTGCTTCTTTTTCTGTTTGAGACATCGCCGGCAGTACTTTCTTAAATACAGAAAGTGCTTTTTGGCTGATGAGAGTTTGTCGAATGGTTGGTACAGCCAAAATAGCAACCGCTAATAGGTAACAGAGCCAGCCAGTAACCGCTACGTCGCCGAATAGTGTTAAAGCTACCATCGCGCCAGTTAGTGCGATTAATGCGCGTACCAAGCTAACTCTGTGGTAGAGACAGACACCTAAGATAGCTGTCATGCCGAGTAGGGAGAGCAATATATCCATGATCGATTTCCTTTTCAGAGATCACTTATTGTTATTAAGTTTTAGGTAAGAGGTCTAACCAGTCAAGTGTAAACGAAATATTAAATATTTGTAAAACTCCAAGTTGAATAAAAAGTGATCTTAGTAGAGTTAAAATTCTAATTGTGAGAGGTTGGTGGCGATTATTTGGACGAATTAGCGATGACTGACTAATTAAGATGGCAATCTTTGGGCTTAACTGTCGACACTATTTCATGTTTGTGGGTAAACTCAGTTAAAAGAGGGAAAAAACCTCAGCTCTCATATCGCGCACGCTAATCTGTGTCATAAAAATAAGAGATAAGCCTTATGTACCAAGACCTAATCAAAAGTGAATTGAACGAAGCTGCTGACGTTCTTAACAAGTTTTTGAGTGATGATCATAATATTGCTCAAATTGAAGCAGCGGCAAAAATGATTGCTGACTCATTCAAACAGGAAGGTAAAGTGCTTTCTTGTGGTAATGGTGGCTCACACTGTGATGCAATGCACTTTGCAGAAGAGCTGACTGGCCGATACCGTGAAAACCGCCCAGGCTACGCTGGTATTGCGATTTCAGACCCTAGCCACTTATCTTGTGTGAGTAATGACTTCGGTTACGACCACGTATTTTCTCGTTATGTAGAAGCGGTTGGCCGTAAAGGCGATGTGTTGTTTGGTTTATCAACTTCAGGTAACTCAGGCAATATCCTAAAAGCCATTGAAGCAGCTCAAGCGAAAGGCATGAAGACGATTGCTCTGACTGGTAAAGACGGCGGTAAAATGGCGGGTTGTGCGGATATCGAAATTCGAGTACCACATTTTGGTTACGCAGACCGCATTCAAGAGATTCACATTAAGATCATCCATATTGTGATTCAGCTTGTCGAAAAAGAGATGGAATAACAGTTTTACAGACATTTAGAGCCTAGGTTTTTGGCTCTATTGGTTTTAATAGGGAGTAGATTAAACCATGTGTGAATTGCTCGGTATGAGCGCGAATGTGCCAACGGATATTTGTTTTAGCTTCACTGGTCTTATGCAGCGCGGTGGCAATACTGGCCCACATCGTGATGGTTGGGGGATTACCTTTTATGAGGGCAAGGGCTTTCGTACCTTTAAAGATCCTAACCCTAGCTGTGAATCTAAGATCGCTGAATTGGTTCAAAACTACCCAATTAAAAGCCAAGCTGTTGTTAGTCACATCCGTCAAGCCAACCGTGGTGGTGTTAATCTAGAGAATACACACCCTTTCACTCGTGAGCTTTGGGGACGATACTGGACATTGGCTCACAATGGCCAACTATCAGATTACGATGACTTAGTGAGTGGGCGTTTTAGACCGGTTGGTGAAACCGACAGCGAGCGTTCATTCTGTTGGTTACTTAAGCAACTAGAAGAGCGTTTTCCTGAACCACCACAAGACATGGAAGGCATGTTCCGCTTTGTTGCTGAGTGTTGCGATAAGCTGCGAGAGAAAGGCGTTTTCAACATGTTGTTGAGCGATGGTGAGTACGTAATGACATACTGTACCAATCACTTGTACTGGATTACGAGACGTGCGCCTTTTGGTAACGCGAGCTTGATCGATGAAGACGTCGAGATTAACTTCCAAGAAGAAACCACACCGAATGATGTGGTAACGGTAGTGGCTACTCAACCCCTTACTGGTAATGAAGAGTGGTTTAGAATGAAGCCGGGTGAATACGCCTTGTTCCATTCTGGTGAATTGATTGGTAATAACCACAAAGAGCTGGAAGATGTCGCTTATGCCCCTAAAAAGGTTGCAAGCCAAGCGCCTACTGAACCATTGAGCTAAACGTCTCATTACTTGATTCGATAAAAAGGCCGTTAACTGCACTTGTCAGTTAACGGCCTTTTTGTATTCTCGATACTACTCTTCTGCGTAACCGTGTTTGCCTAGCACTTTTCCGTCTAACACCGCTTGTCCATCAACCATAGATAAACGGTCTTCTGCGAACCACTTACAAACCATCGGATAGATTGCGTGCTCTTGAGTGAGTACTCGCCCCGCTAGCAGCTCGGCATCATCGTCCTCAAACACAGGAACCTTGGCTTGTAAGATAACAGGGCCACCGTCAAGCTCTTCTGTTACAAAGTGCACACTTGTTCCGTGTTCTTTGTCTTTTGCATCAATCGCACGTTGGTGGGTATGTAAACCAGGGTATTTAGGTAATAGAGAAGGGTGGATATTGACCATTTTTCCTGCGTAGTGACGAACAAATTCTGAACTCAAGATACGCATATAGCCTGCCAGTACGATTAAGTCTGGTTGATAGGTGTCGATCTGAATCATCAACTCATGATCAAACGCTTCACGCGAGTCGAAATCTTTTGGGTTCACTGAACGTGCAGCGACGCCAGCATTTTTTGCTCGTTCTAAGCCGAATGCTTCTGCCTTGTTTGAGAAGACAGCTTTGACTGAAGCATCAATCATATTGCTATCACAGGCATCTAAGATCGCCTGCAAGTTACTGCCGCTTCCTGAAACTAACACAACGATATTTTTCTGAGACTGAGTGGTTTTCTGAGAGTGATTGTTTTTCATAAAGTGGGTCATATGATTGATTAATTGAACTGTTTACAATCTACCTACATAAACTAAGGGTTTCTGTGGGCCAAATAGCAAAATGAGGACCATTCGGTCCTCATTGATTAATTAGGTGAAGTGCTCATTTAGTTGATTTCAACTTGCTCTTCGCCTGCTTCAGCGTTTGCGATCTCACCGATAACCCAAGCGTTTTCGCCTTCAGCTTTCAGTAGTTCAACAGCAGCGTTTGCTTGGTCTTTAGGTAGAGCAACAACAAGGCCTACACCACAGTTGAAAGTGCGGTACATTTCAAATGTTTCCACGTTGCCTTTCTCTTGTAGCCAGTTGAAGATAGCAGGCCATTCCCAGCTATTGCCATCAATCACTGCTTTAGTACCTTCCGGAAGTACGCGTGGGATGTTTTCCCAGAAACCACCACCAGTAATGTGCGAGATAGCATGGATGTCATGCTCTGCGATCATCTTAAGTGCTGATTTAATGTAAATCTTTGTTGGTTCTAGTAGGTGTTCACCGATAGTGCGACCTTCTAGCTCTTCGTTTTTATCTGCACCAGATACTTCCAGTACTTTACGAATTAGAGAGTAACCATTTGAGTGTGGGCCACTTGAGCCAACAGCGATAAGTGCGTCGCCAGAAGCTACTTTAGTACCGTCGATGATGTCCGCTTTTTCTACTACACCAACACAGAAGCCAGCAACATCGTAGTCGTCGCCTTCGTACATGCCTGGCATTTCAGCGGTTTCACCACCGATTAGTGCACAACCAGCTTGAACACAACCTTCAGCGATGCCAGAAACAACATCTGCAGCTGTATCTACATCTAGCTTACCTGTTGCGTAGTAGTCTAGGAAGAATAGAGGTTCACCACCTTGAACGATTAGGTCGTTCACACACATCGCCACTAGGTCGATACCAATGGTGTCGTGTTTTTTCAGATCCAAAGCAAGGCGAAGCTTAGTGCCAACACCATCAGTACCTGAAACAAGTACTGGCTCTTTGTATTTCGTTGGAAGTTCACATAGGGCGCCAAAGCCACCAATACCGCCCATTACTTCAGGGCGACGAGTGCGTTTTACTGCACCTTTAATACGGTCTACTAGTGCATTACCTGCGTCGATATCAACACCAGCGTCTTTGTAGCTTAGAGAAGAAGTATTACCACTCACGGGATAGTCCTCGAACTTAAGTTGGATGTGAAAACGGCGCTATTCTAACAGGGCTTGAATATGAAGAGCAAACGTTTGCGCGGTTTTTTTTATTAGAATAAAGATTCTGAAATAACCACAGAGTTCGTGTATAATCTACAGGTTTGTTTAAATATTGCCGGAGTTGGAAATGAAAGTTGTTGAAGTGAAACACCCGCTAGTAAAACATAAAATTGGCCTGATGCGTGAAGGTGAGATTAGCACTAAGCGTTTTCGTGAGCTAGCGACAGAAGTGGGTAGCCTTCTAACATACGAAGCGACATCAGACTTTGAAACTGAGCGTGTAACTATTAATGGTTGGGACGGCCCAGTTGAAGTTGACCAAATTAAAGGTAAGAAAGTAACAGTAGTGCCAATCCTACGTGCTGGTCTAGGCATGATGGACGGCGTTCTTGAGCACATCCCAAGTGCACGTATCAGTGTTGTTGGTATCTACCGTGACGAAGAAACGCTTGAGCCAGTACCATACTTCAACAAGCTTGCATCTAACATCGATGAGCGTATTGCTCTAGTGGTAGACCCAATGCTTGCAACAGGTGGTTCTATGATCGCGACTATCGACCTCATGAAAGAAAAAGGTTGTAAGCACTTTAAGATTCTTGTGCTTGTAGCGGCTCCAGAAGGTATCGCGGCTCTAGAAAAAGCGCATCCAGATGTTGAGCTTTACACTGCTGCAATCGATGAGAAGCTAAACGACAAGGGCTACATTGTTCCAGGTCTTGGCGATGCTGGCGATAAGATCTTCGGTACTAAGTAATTCGGTTTTTAGGTTAAGTGGGTTCGACGGTTTCAAACTTCTGAATTGACTTAATGATCTGTATTAATAAAAAAGGGAGAGCATTCGATGCTCTCCCTTTTTTGATCTTAAATTTTGTTGGACTCTAAACGGGTTCAACCATTAGTCGATTTGAGCTTTGTCTACGACTGTGTTATCACCTAACTCTTCAGGAAGAACTAGGTTAAGTAGAATCGCGACGATACCGCACAAGCTTACGCCCTGTAGGCTGAAATCGCCGATGCCAAATGCCATGCCGCCAATACCGAATACTAGGGTAATGCCCACAATGACAAGGTTACGTGATTTGTGTAGGTCAACGTTGTTTTTGATAAGTGTGTTCAAGCCTACTGTTGCAATAGAACCAAACAGAAGAATCATGATGCCGCCCATTACCGGAACCGGAATGGTTTGCAGAAGAGCGCCTAGCTTACCAACCAATGCAAGAACGATGGCTGTTACTGCAGCCCAAGTCATGATCACCGGGTTAAATGCTTTCGTTAGCATTACCGCTCCAGTTACTTCACTGTAGGTTGTGTTTGGCGGAGCGCCCAGCATAGAAGCTGCAATGGTTGCTACACCGTCGCCTGTGATTGTGCGATGTAGGCCTGGTTTCTTAAGGTAGTCTTTACCCGTCACGTTAGAAATCGCAAGCATGTCACCCACGTGCTCTACGGCTGGCGCAATCGCGACAAATACCATGAAGAAGATAGCGTTGATGTTGAACTCAGGCATCGTAAAGTTTGGTAGCGCTAACCAAGATGCTTGTGCAACGGGGGCGAAGTCTACTGCCCCATAGAATAGACTTGTAATGTAACCTGCGATTATCCCACCAAAGATAGGCAGTAGCTTTAGGAAACCCTTCGAGAATACGCTGATGATGACGGTAACTAGTAGGGAAACTGATGAGATCCAAAGTGCTGCGTCTGGATCAACAAGTTGAATAGCGCCATCGCCTGTCTTACCTAGCGCCATGTTTACCGCAACTGGTGCTAGGCCTAAACCAATCACCATAATCACAGGACCAACAACCACAGGAGGAAGTAGCTTATGGATGAAGCCAACGCCTCTCAATTTGATAAGAGCACCCATTAATACATACACAACACCTGCTGCCATAAGGCCACCCATGGTTGCGCCAATACCCCAAGTTTGGATACCAAACATGATAGGCGCGATGAATGCAAAAGAAGACGCTAAGAAGATTGGCACTGAACGGCGTGTAATAAGTTGGAATAAAAGGGTGCCGATACCCGCGCCAAAGAGTGCAACGTTGGGATCAAGTCCTGTCAGTAGCGGCACGAGTACAAGCGCACCAAAAGCTACAAACAGCATTTGTGCACCTTGCAATGCATTTTTCATGATATGTCCTTAGATTGGTCGTTATATGAAAAGTAAAAAATAAAATTCGCGCGATTCTATCACTTGGCAATCGATTGCTACACAAAATAGATCAA
The DNA here is from genome assembly GCF_002954585.1 of Vibrio chagasii. Taxonomy (GTDB): domain Bacteria; phylum Pseudomonadota; class Gammaproteobacteria; order Enterobacterales; family Vibrionaceae; genus Vibrio; species Vibrio chagasii_A. The sequence goes on along the minus strand of NZ_MSCI01000002.1, from coordinate 2,176,810 downwards.
ATTTATTTATCATACTGATATTTTATATCGAACAAGGTCCGAAAATTCGGTTTATAAGTTAGCGCTTTATCATGGTCAGGTGATATTTTGTGGTTATTAAACACAGTGGGCGCTAACGACCTTGCCCCTCAATCCATAGTTGCTTATCATCAAGGCACAAGCTTTGAATATTAGGATCAATATGCGCTACATAGCATTGTTGTTGATGGGGCTATTAGCCTTCCCGAGTTACGCCTTAACGAAAGTAGATATCTTTAGTGCTGAAGTTGCGATTAACGCCGAAGATAAACAACCAGAACAAGTGGCAAGAAATACCGGTATGGAGCAGGTATTGATACGTGCGACTGGCCAAACTGACGTTGCTGCAAATGAGACCATCCAAAAGGCGATGCGTAAGAGTGCGCAGTACATGTCTCAAATGAGTTTTGGTGAGCGCAATGACCAATCAACATTGCGTATGCGCTTTAATGGCGCCCAAATTCGTTCTCTACTGACTCAAGCACAACTGCCGTATTGGCCTGAAACTCGCTCAAACATCTTGGTTTGGCTGGTGGAAGAAGACAGCTTCGATAAGAACATTGTGTGGGAGCACTCGAACTCACCACTTGCTGCTCAGTTGCAAGCTAGTGCAAAAGATCGTGGTTTGCCTTTGACTCTTCCTGTCGGTGACTTCGATGATATTACTGGTATCGCGACCTCAGATTTGTGGGGCAGCTTTGTTTCACCGATCAGTCGAGCAAGTCAACGCTACCCAGTTGATGCAGTGTTAGTGATCAAAGCTCAATCTTCAGGATTGCGTTGGACGCTGTACGACCAAAAACCAAGTCAGTTAACCAGCACGCCAACTGCACCAATCACAGGTTCAGTGTCGGGTAACAGTGCAACGGCTTCTAAGAAGCTCGTTGACCAAATCAGTAACTACTACGCGGGTAAAAGCGCGGTGACGGTGGCGAGTGAGTCATCAGAGTCGATTATAACTCAGTTTATTAGCCTGAATAATGCTCAAGACTTCTTCCAGCTAGAGAATGCACTTAAGCGTCTAAACTCGGTTGCTAGCCTAGATATTCTTAAGATTCAAAACAACGAAGTGACGTTCCGTATTCATTTGTTGTCGACTCAACAAGAGTTTGAGCAAGAAGTGGCAAGTATTCGCCAAGTTGTGAAGGTTGAAGAGTCTTACATCGAACCAGAAGTCAGCCCTGAATTTGAAACACAAGACAACACCATGTCTGTAGGCGATGATTCAACAGTTGCTGTTAATACTGAATTAACAGCAACTGATGCAGATACTGATGTTCAAGTGATCAAAGGTAATGAAGTTGTTGGTGATGATTCGCTAGCTGGTTCAGACGCTAATCTAGAGTTAACGAGTAGCGAAGTACAAGAAGCCGCAGCTCCACAGCATGCAAAACCAAGCTTGGTATACGAGTGGAACCGCAGTTAGGCAATTGCTGACATTCATCGTCTATACGAAGAGTAGGTAGACGAAAATAAAAGAGAAAGCCCTGCTAGAGAAATCTCGCAGGGCTTTTTGTTTGTTCGTTATTAATTGTGCTAGCTGAGCGGGGATGTCGAAACTAATCTTATTGCTCGAACTTCGCTTTCTCTTTCTTTTCTACTTCAGAAAGGCGCTTTAGCTTGATGCCTAACTCTTTGGCTCGGAAACGGGTAAATAAGATGTTTCCGGCAAAGCCGATCGTGGTTAGCACCAGCTCAACAGCGGCTAATAAGCGCTCACCACCATCTATGTATAAAAGGGTCAATGCGTGTAGGAAATAGAGCATTAAGATGAAGTTTGCCCAAGCGTGCGTATAAGGCTTGCCGATTAAAATGCCAGGTAATGGCAACAGTAACGGCACTGCCCAAACGATAGCGAGCGTGACATTATCTAGGTGAGGATGTGGTGAAAGCGTCATTTGCCAAGCAACAACCCAACCTAACAGTAATAGGTTGCCTGCTAATGCTAGGTACCGGAATAGCTTTGTCTTAGGAGACATCGCCTTCTCTGACATGTACATCATTGAGAGATTCCCTTCTGATTTATCGCAATGCGCGCTAGGCGTTTACCTAGGTTCTGCGCCAGCTCAATTTCTTCTTTGCTTAGTGAAGCACTTTCGCCTGTACTGCTTGCACCATAAGGCGTACCACCAGTTTGAGTGGTATGCAATGCAGGCTCTGAGTAAGGGATGCCTACCACTAACATTCCATGGTGAAGCAGTGGTAGCATCATGCTTTGCTGTGTTGTCTCTTGCCCGCCATGCAGTGATGACGAAGAAGTAAATACACAAGCTGGCTTATCGATAAGATCGCCATTGATCCATAATGATGTAGTGCTATCCCAAAAGTGCTTCATCGGCCCTGCCATGTTGCCGAACCAAACCGGACTGCCAAGCGCCAAGCCATCACAAGAACGGAGCTCTCGCAGCGTGGCGATTGGGTCCGTGGGTTGATAGCGAGAACCTGGCTGCTCTTCCACTGTGTACACGTCATTAACGGTTCTTAGCATAGCTTCACACTCAGGTATGGATTCCACCCCTCGTGCTATCTGCCTTGCGAGAGCTTGTGTGTTGCCGTGACGACTATAGTAGAGAACAAGAATGTTGATGTTCATAGCCGCTTACAGAATCTCTAGTACTTGCTCAGGTGGACGACCAATCTTGGCTTTGTTATTTGCTACAACTACTGGGCGTTCAAACAGTTTTGGATTCGCAGCCATGGCAGAAAATAGGTCTTCATCAGATACAGAAGCATCACCAAGGTTCGCTTCTTTGTAGTCTGTCTCTTTTGTGCGCATCATCTCGCGAACGCTGCTAAAACCAAGCTGAGTGAACAGTACTTTTAGCTGTTCAACAGTGAAAGGTGTGTCTAGGTACTTGATTACTTCAGGTTGTACGCCGTTTTTTTCAAGCAGTTCAAGCGTTTGACGGCTCTTTGAGCAGCGTGGGTTATGATAAATCACGACAGACATGGTTCTTCCTCATTATTATCTTTTATTTAATTTTCAGGGGAGGCCTGCTGTTGGCCTCTTCACTGTATATGTTGAGTTTTGTTCTTTTGGCTATTTTCGCGTAATACAAGGATTATTGCAGTGCTAAAAAGCGCTCGCGCTGAATCATCAGTTGATCAATTCGAGCATCGTAGCGAGCTTGCTTTAAACTACCGAGTTCTGCGATTTGACTTGCTTGCGTGTAGTACTGAATTGCTTTGTTCCAGTTGGCTTGCAATGCCAAAATTTCAGCGCGAGCAGCAAGATCTTCATCACTGTTTCCAAGGCTCGTGTTCGCTTTTGAGAGCAGATACCAGCCATTGGCGTCATTCGGATTGTCATGTGTATAACGTTGTAATACGCGGACAGACTCTGCAAAGTCTTCTTTTTCAATCAAGGCGTTTGCATAGTTGATAGTAAGAACTGGGTTGTTTGGCTGACGGACCAAAGCAGGCTTTAACTCCTTAATGGCAAGCTCAGGCTTTTCCTGTTCAATGTGAAGGTCGGAAATCGCATCCAAATAGAATAGGTTAGTCGGATCACTGGTAATCAGCTTGGCCAGTATAGTCTCAGCGTTATCAAATTTTTTAGAGTCGAGGTAAACCAACGCTTGTCCGTACTCTAACGAAGGGATGACCTCTTTTGGTGCCTTTTTCAATTGGCGAGAGAACCAGTCCAGTGAAGCTTCACTATTGATACCTGCATATCGAGCAACGATTCGGGCTCTTGCTAAGTGGTAATCTAAGGATGGAGCAAGCTTTAGCGGTGGATAACTGCGAGCGCGAGCACGAGAGTCGGTAATACGGTCTTCTGGTAATGGGTGAGTCAACAACATCGGTGGTGGTGTGCTGGCATAACGGTATTCATCAGCTAAACGGCTGAAGAAGCGTGGCATTGCGTTGACGTCAAATCCAGCCTTGGCGAGTGTGTTGATACCGAAGCGATCGGCTTCTTTCTCATTACTACGAGTGTAGTTGATTTGACTCTGCATGTTACCCGCGGTGGTTGCGGTTAAGGCCGCAATACCGGCTTCAGGTGCGGCAATCGCCAGTAATATGGAGCCGGCAAGCGCTGCAATAGTCGCAGGAGAGCGACGCGCTTGATCTTCCATACTACGCGCTAAGTGACGCTGCGTAACGTGTGCGATTTCGTGCGCTAACACAGATGCAAGTTCACTTTCCGACTTTGCATGTAAGAAAAGACCCGAGTGCAGCGCAACATAACCGCCAAAGAAAGCGAAAGCGTTGATGTTGCGGTCACGGATCATAAAGAACTGAAAAGGGGTTTTTACGTCATTGGCATTCGCGACAAGGCGATGACCTAGTGTGTCGATATAAAGGTTTAGAACTGGATCATTGATGACAGGCTGGCTGCTTCTGATGATGCGCATGTACGCATCACCATAGATGAGTTCTTGATCGATAGTGAGTGTGCCGCCAGCCGCGGTGCCGATGTCCGGTAAATCCAAGCTGTTGGTGTTAGCCAACGTTGGGGTGCTTAATGTGGCTGCAATGCATAAGCAAGCAATTGAACGAGCGCGTTTAAACATATTAGTCAGTAATACTCCGTTTCTTCTGACAGTAAGACAAGGGCAATGCAAATTGGTTCTTTATCTGGTTTAACCTTTGTTAAGTGCGTGCGCTATCCTGAAGGAAGATGAATCAATGATGGCACGTTTTCAAAAACAGATTACAATATGCCCCTTATAATAAGCATCGAGCCCAAGAATGACACCTAATATTCTAGATTTACGCCAAGAGCGCTGCCCAATGGCGTTATTATTAGCCAAGCGTCACAGTGTAAAGTTAGAAGTAGGGCAATCTTTGTCAATTTATGTATCAGATAACAGTTCGATGAAAGATATTGTTACGTTTTTGTCTAAGCAAGCTTATGTTGTCATGACAGAGGTTTGTTCTAATTACCACCATCTCCTCGTCACTAAAAAGGAATCGCAGTCAGATGCTTGAAATGGTCAGTCGTTGGTATAAACGACGTTTCTCTGATCCACACGCTGTCAGTTTGGTTGCCATCATTCTATTCGGCTTTATTACTATCTACTTCTTTGGTCACCTGATCGCACCATTGTTGGTGGCGATTGTCTTGGCTTATTTGCTCGAGTGGCCAGTGACTCAACTTCAACGACTCGGTATTCCAAGGACGCCATCGGTGATGTTGGTGATCTTGATGTTCTTTAGCTTAATGCTTTTAGCGATATTCGGGTTAGTGCCAACCATTTGGGAGCAAGTGGGCAACCTGATCAATGATATTCCTAGTATGTATGGTAGCTTGCAGAAGTTCATTGCAACGATTCCAGAGCGTTACCCTGAGCTGGCTAACTTACAGATTGTTGAATCTGTGATGTCTAACGCGAAGAACAAGGCGTTAGGTATGGGGGAAAGTGTGGTGAAAGGCTCATTGGCGTCTCTGGTTAGCTTAGCGACGCTAGGTGTTTATCTTATCTTAGTTCCACTGCTTATTTTCTTCTTACTGAAAGACAAAGAAGAGATGATCAGAATGGCAAGTGGTGTGCTTCCTCGAAACCGTCGTTTAGCGACTAAAGTATGGGAAGAGATGAACGAACAAATCTCGAATTACATCCGAGGTAAGGTGCTAGAGATTTTAATCGTGGGTAGCGTCAGCTATGTTACTTTTGCGATTTTAGATCTTCGTTACTCTGTGTTGCTCGCGGTTGCTGTCGGTTTCTCGGTATTGATCCCATACATAGGTGCAGCGGCGGTAACCGTACCAGTTGCCATTGTTGGCTTGTTCCAGTGGGGGCTTGAGCCTCAATTCTACTGGCTGTTATTGGCTTACGGCATCATTCAAGCCCTAGATGGTAACGTGTTAGTGCCGGTTCTGTTCTCTGAAGCTGTGAATCTACACCCTGTTGCGATTATTGTGGCGGTGTTAGTGTTTGGTGGACTTTGGGGCTTCTGGGGCGTGTTCTTTGCAATTCCACTGGCGACCTTAGTGAAGGCGGTTTGGAATGCCTTACCTAGCCATGCATTAGATGATGACCCTGTGCATCATCAGTAACGAAAAATGAATTGTAAAAAGGCGACTATCGATGATGGTCGCCTTTTTATTATCTTACATACAGGTCACCCCTTTATTGTTAAAGCAATGCCTTGTCGACGATATCTCATTGGGTTGAATTGGTTTCTTCGATAGAAGAAAACAGCAACATCGGTCAGGTATTTTTTTTCGCTTTTATTAATATATCGACAATCGAAACCAAAGAGAAAAAGCATATGAAAACCATTCCACTTTTAGACTCAGAAAGTAACAGTGCTCGTTATGATGGGATCATTTCAACCATTTCAAGGTTCAGAGGAAGAGCTCCTGTTAATGAGCTAACACGTCGGTTTGAAAGTATTCTCGAAGTTAACCCTTGGATTACCTCAACACTAAAAACTCAAGGAAATAACGAATTTTTTTGCGAATATGAAGATGTCATTAATGACATTTCACCATGGTTTGAATTATATGATATCAATGACTTATTACAGGATGATAAGAGTGTCGATAAACTAGTTGAAATGATTTCTCTTGGAGAAGATAGAGAGTTAATGGATAAGCTTTATATTCTTCCTACAGAAGACTGCATAGATACCGATGCTCAATTGATAAAGTTCTGTCTAATAGAAGATAAAGATAAAAAAGAATTTGCAATCATATTTTCTATGAATCATATCATTTCTGATGGGACGAGTTATTATAATCTTTTAAACTCATTAAGTTTCGATGAGGATATCATTCCTTTTAATTTTAAACGTAAACTAGAGTTCACTCGATTGGGTTTTGATAAAAATCACTTTTCATTGAAAACAATGAAGGAAAATAAAAAACATAAATTTGTTAAAAAAGTGAATCTAGAGCTAATAGAAAAAATAAAAAAAGATACAAATGAAATATTAGAAGATGAATGGGTATCAACTCATGATGTTGTAAGTTCTCTATTTTTCAATTCTGTAAAATCAGATGTGTCAATATATCCGATTAATGCGAGGCCTTATATCGATTATCTGAGCGATATTGATGTGGGAAACTATATTAAGCCAGTTATTTTTAAAAATAAGCATGAGATGAAAGCAAAGGATATTCGTCATGCAATAAATAAGATTAAGAATGATCCAGAAAATAATGAATCTTGTATAAACAAGAATGAAGATGGCTACATAAGTGATAATAGCCAAACGATTCAAAGTGAGAGTAGAGCCGCGCTTACAAGTTGGGTGCAGAGTTATAAGCAAATTTCATTAGGCTCTGAATGTTCTTACGTCGCTCATTACCCTCTCAAACCTAGTTATTTACATGGTGAGTCATTGAATGCATTTGAACACGGTGCCATTTTATTCTGTCTAAATTCTGCAGTGTGGATACTGGCAGGGGTAACTTCAGATGTTTCTTGGTTAGAGAACAATGTTTTATTTTTAGAAGGCTAGTCTTGTTTTTAGTTAAAGGTATGTGAATATTTTCTAAGGGTGAACAGGGAGAATATTCCTATATCAATTGTAAGTACAAAGCAATAGTAATCAGGAGTTTTGGAATGTCCTACCAAGCCATGCAATAGATGATGCCCCTGTGTACCACCCTTAATTCAATGTGTTACAAAAAAGGCGACTATCGATGATAGTCGCCTTTTTTGTTGTCTTACATTGTTTCAGGTTACCCCGTTATTGTAAGAGCAATGCCTTGTTGGCGATAGCTTATTGAGTTGAATTGGTTTCTTCGATAGAAGAAAACAGCAACATCGGTCAGGTATTTTTTTTCGCTTTTGTTAATATATCGACAATCGAAAGCAAAGAGAAAAAGCATATGAAAACCATTCCACTTTTAGAATCAGAAAATAACAGTGCTCGTTATGATGGGATCATTTCAACCATTTCAAGGTTCAGAGGAAGAGCTCCTGTTAATGAGCTAACACGTCGGTTTAAAAGTATTCTCAAAGTTAACCCTTGGATTACCTCAACACTAAAAAATCAAGGAAATAACGAATTTTTTTGCGAATATGAAGATGTCATTAATGACATTTCACCATGGTTTGAATTATATGATATCAATGACTTATTACAGGATGATAAGAGTGTCGATAAACTAGTTGAAATGATTTCTCTTGGAGAAGATAGAGAGTTAATGGATAAGCTTTATATTCTTCCTACAGAAGACTGCATAGATACCGATGCTCAATTGATAAAGTTTTGTCTAATAGAAGATAAAGATAAAAAAGAATTTGCAATCATATTTTCTATGAATCATATCATTTCTGATGGGACGAGTTATTATAATCTTTTAAACTCATTAAGTTTCGATGAGGATATCATTCCTTTCAATTTTGAACGTAAATTAGAGTTCACTCGAATTGGTCGTGAAAAAAATGACATACCAACCAATGGAATGAAAGCGAAGGAAAGATATGGATTTATTAAGAAAGTCGATTTAGAGTTAGTAGATAAAATAAAAAATGGTACAAATTTACTATCTAAAGGTGAGTGGGTATCCACTCATGATGTTATAAGTTCTCTATTTTTCAATTCTGTAAAATCTGATATGTCAATATATCCGGTTAATGCAAGGCCTCATATCAACTATCTGAGTGATGTTGATGTAGGGAATTATATTAAGCCAATTATTATTGCAAAAGAGGGTGAAGTAAAACCACAAGACGTTCGTCATTCAATCAATAAGTTTAAGCAAGATCCAGGAAACAATGAATCTTGTCTAAATATAAATATGGTTGAGGATGACATGAAAAGTAAAGCCGTTATTACAAGCTGGGTACAGAGTTATCAAGAGCTTTCATTCGGCTCTGAATGCTCTTACGTTTCTCATTCTCCCCTTCAACCGATCTATTTATATGGTCAGGCATTAAATGAACTGGATCATGTCGCTGTTTTATTTTGCTGTAATTCTTCGACGTGGATGTTAACAGGTTTGACGTCTGATACTTCTTGGCTAAAAGATAATGGTTTATTCTTAAAAGAATAGCCTTTAACTTTTGTGTATAACTCAATCAATAATTAATTTAAATTAATTATTATTATTCATAGATAAAGGTATATAGATTTTTGTAATTAATTCTGTTTCTGGGACAAAAAGTGGAGAATTAACGTGTTCAAAAAGAGCGGGAGCTGGTAATGGCTCCCATTCTGTTTTGGGTAGAAAGTCGGTAATAACTTTAGAGATTGCATGAACAAAGCCATGAACCTCCCTCTGCCCGATATAATTAAGAACAGCAAAATCTCCACCAGGGATGACTCCAGAAAATATTCCAAGTTCATTGGTGGGTACATGGCAATCAATTGGAATGGCGATATCACATCGATAGTCAGAACTAGCAGTTATTAAAGGGTTCGAATAGGGTATTGTGATAAATGGTATCGTGTTTATACTTGACTCTGTATAGTAATCATTTTTTACTAGCCACGATAATAATGTATCGAAGGCTGTCATGCCTTCCAGATACTCCCCTCTGTGTGTTATCATCACACACTTTCTACTCGACTTCTTTTCTATATTAACGTCATGCTCTTTTTCTCTTACAGGAACACGAATATTAAATTTGTGTCCCCAGTTTGCCCATTTAGGTCTCTTTCTAAAATCTGTAGGTGTTTGTTCAAACAATCGAACAAATGCGCGAGTAAATGCTTCAGGGCTCTCGAAGCCAGCTGAAATTGCGATATCGATTATTTTGAGATTTTTAAAATAAGCTAATTCAAAAGAAGCTTGACGTAAACGAGAAAGTAAGATGTAGCGATGTGGGCTAACACCAACGACAGACTTAAATAGCCTTTGAAAATGATACTTGGAGATTCCTGCGATATCACTCAGTTCTTGTAATGAATGTTTTTTATTCGGGTTACTATCAATTGCATGACACACAAGGCTAAGCTTTCTTTCGGTGGTATTAACTTTCATTCTAATATTGAGTCATTGATTAACTTACAATGTGTATCTTATCATACCGTTATTATCATTGCGTTAACACAGTGTTATTAATTCAATATTAACAAGAGAGTATTGATAGGAGAGATTGTTTTGTATTTAAACTATCAATAATTAAGATGTATGTGGGGAATAAGAAGCTATGTTATGATATTTTCTTTTTATACTCAATTTCATTTCCTTAGTTCCGACAGGAAGGACAAACAAATGTACAATTGTTTGTCCTTGTTCAATAAGCGAGTTAAAAAGTCTTTAAGGCACATAGAGGCGGTCTAAAGAGATATGGGCCCTATCTATTTCCCGGCATCACTAATCCCTCAGTAAATACCTTAGTTTCTCTATAATGACTTTACCAACACCTTTATCATTAAGGACAGCGCACATACCGACTCTGTCTTCTTTCATTATCAAATCACAGACAAACTCACCATTAAATCGGTTTGGGTCGTCAAGGTTTAGCTTCAAATCAATCGTTTGGGTTTTAACCTCTCGGTTTTCTAATTTTTTCTCATAACCAATAATATGAAGCTCAACAGCTTCTTTTGGAAATATGGCTTCATAGCTTTGTTCCCAATCAATGACGGCATCATACCATTTCAGTTTGCCCATTATGTTTAGTTGGTTACAAGGTTGGCTTGAAAGAAGCAGGCACTGAGGTGATTCTGGTTCGTGACAACGATTCCAGTTGTAGGTGCTAGCACAGTTCATTTGCATTTCTTGATACTCTTGCCGAGTAAGAGAACACACAGATTTCGCATCGCGGTACTGGCACAGGTCTGGGTGCTCAAATACCATAAATTGATGCCATTTTTTCATTGTATTTCTAGCTGGACGATAGTCTTTAAAGGTTTGCCAGTACTCCATTTGTTCAGGCACTTGGTAGGCGGCGGTTTGATAACTGAGGATACTGTCTTGTCTGTCAGAACTATTTTCAAAGGTTCTTAATTTTTCGGCGAAGTTTAATAAATTGGTGTCAGAAAGCGTAATAGGCTCACCTGCCGCGTAGGCCTTTATCACAATGTCATAATCTTGTTGATACTGTCGATATTTTTCTTTGGTTTCATGATCTAGACCACCTGAAACGAGCGACATGTAATTCGCGGATATCTGTGCTGCCGTTTTTGCCGCGTCCTCACTTCGTTGTGTTTTTGATTTAACTTGCAACAACAATGAGATCTCACGACCGTATTGCACACCATCAATGAATTCATCACCACAGAGTGCTCTAAAATTACTTTTACTGATTTCAGTATTGGTATCCAGTAATGCTTTTGCCCTTGGGTCAAGAGTTGGCCAGGCGTCACGGATGAGTCTTTTTGTTCTCTCTTGAATAACAAAGGCTACCGTATTGTTCTGTTCTAGGTTTTGAAAGCTATTAGATACATCGCGTTTAAAGCGGGCAGAAGCAGAAATGCCACCGTAGCGCCCATCGATATTTGTGGAAAGTGCTGAAGAGAAAAATTCATCTACCTCAGATTTGCTAGTAACAATTCGGCCCTCAACGTATCGGCTGAAGTCATTTATCGTTTGATATTTATGGTTAAGAATACAGCGATTTCTTATCGGTTGCTCTGAAATAAGGTTAAAGCCATAACCGAGTATATTTTTTTGAACAGTCGCGTAGCTTTCTTTATTGTTAGCGCGAACAGAACGAGGTAAGCGGCTTTTTGTATCCAAATGCAATAGATCGATTTCATTTGGTGTTAATCGAACTTCTTGCGCTTTCTCCCATAGGTTTACTTTATCTTCAGAATTTGGCTGCGCGATAGCCTGTGTAGTTATTAAAAAAGCACACAGAAAAGTGCACCTCACTAAATCAAACATTTTGATACCTTTATCAGAAATATAAATAATATTTAATGAGATCAGGTTTATTATTTCACTATGAAGTTTTATAAATTGTGAAGTGGTAGAAAATATTTTAATTATTCATAAAATGTAAGATTATTCTACTTGTTTTCTGACTTTTCATATTATAATTTTGTGAATTATGGGGTTTTAAGACGTGTGAGTTTTTATTTACACTATTATGATTAATTGGAGCAAGTTGCTGGTAAACTGAGTCTCTGTCCCAAATTAAATACTCCTGTAGGCTCTGTGAAGGGAGGGGTATATACTGACACAACAGGGGTTGTTGGAATGGAAGCCGCAGGTAGTGTTGGTAATACAGCCATTAAGGGTAATGTTGAGGCAAGCATGAAGAGTGTCATAGCCAATATTAGTGATATTGATACTAAAATTAACAATGCTATTAGAAATAAATATCAAGTTTAACATGTGATGTGATAAAGGATAGTGAATGAAATTAATGGCAGTTTTTTTATTTTTTATATACTCAACGAGTTCTTTTTCAAAGGAGCTTTTTGCTATGGAGAATGAGACAGAGGTAAGATTATGTAATAATTATAAGGATATACATCACTGTTTTACGGAAAATATTGAATCTAAAAGTGATAAAGATCGACTAGGTGCCATTGTTGTTTATTTAAATAATTATGAAAAGCTTCATAAGCTTTATGATTATAATGAAATTCTATTGAATCTAAGTGAAATGACATATAAAAGGAATTTTAATGCTTTGGTCCTAGAAGCTTCTATATATTATCAAGGATTTCATGTTGATAGGGATGTTAATAAAGCGGTGGCTTTACTTAAAAAGGTTCCAGAAGGGAAGTATAGTGCAGCTGCTTATGGGCTTCTAGGTAAGATTTATTTGTATATATTAAACTCAAATAAAAAAATGAACTATATATCCTTGCAAAGCAGAGTTTTTACAAATCTCACTTACTGGGGGAGGAATCATCAACAAGAGCTTTAGCTTTTATTATGCTTAAATATGGCGCAAAGGACGATTTTATTGAAGCTGGAAAGCTGCTCGAATACCTAGCTAGTAAAGGTAATAAAAAGGATATGGACAGTTATGAAAAGTATCAAGGTTACTCAACAAAAATTCTGGATGATGTTGATTGATATGTTAATGATATAAAAATAAGAACGTGAGAATACCTTATCTTCGCTCTGTAAATAGTTGGATGGCTTAATTTTGGTATTAGGTGTGATGTTTCAGTTACAGGATATAAGCCAACCATTAAGGTTGAAACTACTGGAGCACTACATACTGTTATACTACTGGGCTTTTTACAAAAACTAAAATCTTTCTGAGGTGTTTACCAGAGCACCTCATTTCAAGCATAAATACCAAAAATATAGAAGAGTTCGCTAACGAAGGCGGATCTCTCCTGTACCCTTAATTTCGGTTCATCACGACATAGCCAACAATCAAACAGGCTCTATTCAACAACCGTATTCCTACAAAATCTTGAATCGTTGACCAGGCCCGCTTTTGCATATTGAAGCCGCCAGTGACTTCTATGAGGTTTTTAGTAGGGGAATGGTTAGACTCAATACCATTGTTAAGATATTTCATTTACCGGTATTCTATATCTTGCCGTAAACGGCCTTTACGCTTGAGGCGGACAATGACGTTCCATAAGCCGATTGGTTATTGGGTTAATCAGGGAAGCTAAATCCAGAGTTTTGCCGATAGCTCGCCAGAGGTCACGGAATTGGAATTCTGATTTTCCCATAAAGCTTGCTCAATGGTGAATCATAGCGAAAGTCGGGCGGGGAGCGAGGTTTTTGCAACAAACCCATTGGATTAAACTTGGTTTTTGCTATTTGATTGCTGAATGGGTTTACATTTCTTTATGATGGTTCAATATGCCATCGCATGTGCAAACACTTTGCATTAATCCTTTGTTCTTTAGGTAAGCATAGTGAATGCGGCCCTGTCTCTCTTATCGAATAAAGCTCTTCCACCCAACAGAGCTGTACCATGAAAATCAAATTCATCTTTCTTGCACTCGCCTGCTTCAACGCACATGCGTCCATTTCTATTCATACTCCCCCTGATGGGAGGCGAGTCATCGCGACGTCATCTGAAGAGGGTCACTTATATCAAGTGGATCGGCATATTTATGTGCAGACTACCGACAACTCATTTATTCAAACCGTCCAAGCCCACCTAAACGCCCTTAACAGTACCCCTTCTGGACGAGAAATTATCCGCCAGATTAATGATTATGCACCGATAGCACGACCAGGAGAGCAACCTGCTTATGCGATAGACGCGCCTCGTGAAGTTGCTAAGCAGATTCATTTGGTGTTTCGGTTATCTTTGTCTGGCTGGTCAAGGACTCGTCCACTTTTGTTCGATCCTGGCTTTCTCGCGAATGCTTCCAATGGTTTGGGAGTGCCGGCTGTGATTTATCTGGCTCCAAGAAGCTCCTATTACATACCCGATAGTTTTGACATCGCAGATACTGTTGTTGATACCGGTCACCAAATGCTGCATGGTCGGGACTACTTGACGGGATCCTTCATCGAGGCAGCAACGACTCTTATTCGCTCTTTGGAGGGACAGGAGAGAAGGGTTGAACTGAGTGGTTCCGAGATATCAGCGGCTGGTCTTGCCTATAGCGATCCGCTAAATCCGATCGAAAAGCACATTATTACCCAAGAGCGATTAAGCCGTGTGAATCAACGTATGGCTTATCGACAGCAGTGGGTAGAGGCGTCTCGCCTTTCTCATTCGAGTATCGATAGTCAACAGTTTGTCGATACGATGGAGTCTCTCAATGCAATGAATCGCGAATTGGCGGTGAGTGAGTTTCACTTGGCAATAGAGCGTGGAGCCCCAGTAAGAGACATGGTTTGGCCTAAAGAGATGTTTGACTATCAGATGGTTGCGCTTGATGCGGATGTTCCAACATTAGGTATCGAATTAAAGAGCACAGTCTCTAGTCAAGGAAACAACTATAAGATGTTTAAGAGAGTTAAACGTTTTATGACCTCGGGGGCAAAACCTGCGCTGGTTTTAAACCATGATTACCTGACTCATGCGGATCTAAAAAGCATCTCTATGCTCGATGCCGAGGTGTTTCGCATGGCTGCAAAATACCAATACCCCATTTATGTGACAGTCCCTGAAAATCTCTCACCGTTGGAGAGTGACAACCTGCAAGTGGCTATCTCGGCAAGACAGAACTTACTTGAGGCTTACGCGAGCTTTGAAGTACAGCCCATCAACACGTTGACCTTCTCATCAGAGGGCATCATCGCCCAGGATTTGGTACAGCTTAGTAATCGCAGTCATGTCGTTTTATTTGGGATGGGGCAATCGGAGCACTTATTTCCTATCGCTCAATCATTGAAAGCATCGTTTAACCCCAAACTTATGATCAGTCGAGCCTCTAATGAGCTAACGCTTAACCCTAAGTTGAGCTTTGAGCGCGCACAAGAATGGCAATCCTTGATGAAACGCTATGGCCAAACAGAATTTATGTCTTCACAGTTAAGCTCTGCTTCAAGTATTTGTCTTCCGGAGGCAATGTAATGAGGATTTTGATTAGGCTGTCTATTGTATGGCTAATGATGAGTGGTGTTGCCCATGCGACGATATGTAATCTCGCTGACACAAAGGTCAAAAGTGAATTTGAGTGGATGGAAAGTCTCGAGAGTGAGTTTTCTGACGATATCGCTAGCTTTAGTGATGAGGCGATGGCGTTAGAGGCTATCCCTGGTATAGATTTTAGTAACGCAGCGATTGGCGGAACTTCCTCTTCATGGATGTCAAACACGGATCAGATACTGTCGATTGGTATTGATGCTCAAGATATGATGGAGATAGAAGAAGCTGAGGCTGTTAGTCGTCTTGGAATGACCAATATTAAAACCAAAGTCGTAAAGCAGGTATTTAAAGAATCTTTCAAAACAGCCATGTTTATCGCTGATATTGGTATTCTTGGGCCTTGGTGGGAGAGTGTAACCCGCTCTGTGTATGATGATCATCAAACCGACCTCGATCGAGCGCAGAACTTTTTTAGTATCGTGCCAGCCATTAATGAAGCCGTAAGCTGGGTAGATTATCAATCTCACCGAGCGACTACTGATACAATAATTCGGCAAATGAACCAACAAGATTACTATCGTTATTCGGTATCAACACCCGATAAAGCCTTGTTGAGTAATAGTCAGAATACGTTAAAGCATGACTTTGAAACGTTGCGCTCTCATGCAACAGAAAATCTTAAACGTATTATCGATAATAATATTCTTCATTTCGATGCACTTTATATCGAGCAAGTTTTGGAGAAGCAGAATAAGCTCGATGTGATTCTTTCGCATATGGACTATGAGTTTTTCGCTACCCAGCTCACACGTTTGAACGGCATTAGACCAGCACAGCTCTCTGTCATCGGACAATCTCTATGCGGTATTGAACGGCAGAATGCTCATGCCTATTTTGCAACAGGAGAAGGGGATAAAGCCACGATCAATCAGTCCTTATATCAGTGTCTAGCAAGCAATTTGCCCGGCCATCTTGGTACTCTGGTAACGTTTAATAATGATTCGATGACCAATGGTTTGAGAAGCTTACTTCTGCGCAGTGAGCGTGCAGCTGGACAAGAAATTTCTAATCTTATTCTTGATTGGCGAACCATTTATATAAACAAGAGTATTGAAACATCGACGACAAATGCGCGTTTTATGCGAGCGCAGCAGAGCTATAAGGACTATTCGGATGCCTTGTATGAAAAAGCTCGGTTAGTGGCATTGGAGCGATTTGCTTCGGTTGTTTATCAGCACCCATATCCGTTGACCGAAGAAGAGATAGAAAGTGGCTCATTTCGTGTTGACGCGGGTTATATTTGCGGTGGAACGTACTGCCAAGATTACCCTGGGAAGTTAATTCAATTTGATGAGCGCCGCGACCCTGTTTTACGTTATATGCAAGACGCTCCCTTATTTGATCTTGATATTCAGCAATATGTCCAACGAAGAATTCAACATGGCTGGACTGAGCAGGAGTTGAAGTATCCACTTGAGCAACTGTGGCATCAATGGCAAGCACGTCTAACAGAGCAAAGACACTACTTCTATAGAGGTAACCCCTCGTTGGATGTCATCAGTGCAAAATATCCTGCTTTGATAGAAGTATTGAGTAGGATCAACCCTGAGAGCACACCAGCTCAAGCCGTGGAGTACTTATCTAAACAATTGGACTACGAACTGAGCCAAGTCGCTTTCGAAAAAAGTTGGGATAAATTTGGTGACTTTATCTTCTCAGCGCTCTATAGACTTCGTCAGCAGCATACCGACAATATGTTGCCAACTATGTGGCAAAGGGATGTATTCGCTTCTCAACCGATCGAGGAGGGGGTATTGTTTAATGCTTATCTAAATAAGCCACATATGTATTTTACCGTTAATCCTTGGTCAATGCGTTTACCCTTTTATCAATATCATCAGACACCGTTTTTGTTTGATGAAGTTTTGCACATGGAAGATGGTATGAATATGACTGCGACTATCTCGTCAGAAACCGAAGGACTATTTTGGTCGCGCTTTAACCATAGGCTGGCTCAGATAGCGGAAACTCCTGAAGTGAGGTGGCGGCCCGTACTCCGTATTATTCTGTCTGATTATGTGCATCAGATAGCGGAGATACTTGCACTAGCAGAACAAGACTAGGCTGACTTAAAACACAAGGTCTTTTCAGTCCACCGCTTTAGGGAAGCTGGTGTGAGCCAAACTCCCTAGAGGATCGCCAACCATCATTATGCGTTACCAAAAGGCCGAATCATCGAGATTCGGCCTTTTTAACGGCTGCATTCGCTGAGGTTGACCCGTTATCGTTATAACGAGGGCTCGCAAACTGGCATGTATTAAGCTTCTTGGTTGAAGTACTCTAGAACCACTTCGTGGTGAGTCTTTGTCTTGAACTTGTTGAAGACGTGTTCAATCTGACCTTCTTCATCGATTAGGAAGCTAATGCGGTGCAGGCCATCGTAAACCTTGCCCATGAACTTCTTCTCGCCCCAAACACCAAATTGCTCAGCAACACTGTGGTCTTCGTCAGATAGTAGTGTGAAGTTTAGAGATTTCTTCTCAATGAAGTTCGGTAGGCGTTTCACTGGGTCGATACTAACACCCAGAACAACCACGTTTAGGTCATCCAGCTGTGCTTTGATATCACGTAGGCCTTCTGCTTGCACGATGCAACCTGGAGTCATTGCTTTTGGGTAGAAGTAGAAAAGGACCTTTTTACCCTTGAAGTCACCAAGAGATACGATATTGCCATCTTGATCCGGAAGAGAAAAAGCAGGTGCTGGAACACCAGCCGTTAGCGTATTCATGATATTTCCTTTTTAAAGACTGTTTTTAATAAAGTTGAGCGAGCCTTGGACTGATAGGCTCTGACACAGCGAGTTGAATTCTTCTTGTAGCTGCATCAAATTACATTCTGACTGCACAGAAGCGGTAATAGAGATATGGAATTGGTCGTTATCGAGCTGGACCTTAGATTTATTGATCGTTTGTGCGCTCAGCGAGTCGAGGCCGATGTCTCGGTCTGCAAAGAATTGTGTGAACTGCTCGGTCAAGCCGAGTTTGTCATCTGACTCAACGAACACTTCGAGCGTGTAGGAGTTCTCTACCACATCATGCGGAGAGGTTCGCTTCATAATCGTAATCAAGTCGTGCTCTTGGCCAAGCAAGGGCAGGGTGGTTTCAACACGGGTGATGTTGTTTGCTTTACCAGACAGCAGCATGATAAGCGTAAATTCCTCGCCAAACAGGGCGATACGGCTATCAATAATGTTACAGCCTGATTGAGTGACCAAGTGAACCACTTGGTTACAAACACCTGGGCGATCTGTGCCCACAGCTGTGATTACTAGATGTTGAGTCATAAAATCACGTCTCTATATATTCCATTGATTCATGCATGTTAGCACAGTTAGCAGGAGGAATAAGCGTGCAAGCGGGGCTTTTTATGACTCATCTTGCGTCTAACTGGCAACAAATGAAAAGAATATCTAAACCGCGAAAACGCAAGTTTGTCGAATGGCTGTACAGCTTACCTGATATTGACATTGACGGTTTTCCTATCCGTTAGATTGAGCCCAAGTTATACAAATTTTAGGCTGAATGGCGCGATAAGCCGTTTTACCTCAAACATACGACAATATTTCATACCGATGTTGCCGCTAAGCCACTTTAATGTCTTGTGTTTATTGATTGGCTTACAGTAACATGCAAAAAGAATAAATTAACGGAGATAGACATGTTTTCAGGAAGTATCGTTGCGCTAGTGACGCCATTTAATACAGACGGCGAAGTGGATTTCGACAGCCTTAAAAAGTTGGTTGAGCACCATGTTGCTGCTGGTAGTGATGGCTTGGTTGCGGTTGGCACAACCGGTGAGTCTTCAACACTCACTATTGAAGAGCATGTTAAAGTCGTTAATAAAGTCGTCGAATTTGCTGATGGCCGTATCCCTGTTATTGCTGGCACTGGCGCAAACGCGACGCACGAGTCAGTGCTATTCAGTCGTTTATTGAACGGTTCTGGTATTGCGGGTTGCCTGAGCGTAACACCTTACTACAACAAACCGACTCAAGAAGGCTTGTACCAACACTACAAGGCGATTGCTGAAGTAAGTGATGTTCCTCAAATCTTATACAATGTACCAGGTCGTACAGCAGTAGACCTATTACCAGAGACAGTTGCTCGCCTTTCTGAGATCGAAAACATTGTTGCACTTAAAGATGCGACGGGTGATCTCGACAGAATTGCAATTCACCGTGAACTTTGTGGCGAAGATTTTATCTTACTAAGTGGTGATGACTTAACAGGTCTAGAATTTGTTAAGCGTGGTGGTGATGGCGTGATTTCTGTAACGAATAACGTTGCAGCGGCGGATATGGCTACTATGTTCAAACTTGCTAAAGAGGGTAAGTTTGCAGAAGCAGAAGCGATCAATGAGCGTTTGATGCCTCTACATAAGAATTTGTTCGTTGAGTCTAACCCTATTCCCGTAAAATGGGCGGTTCATAAAATGGGTCTGATCGCTGAAGGTAGCTTACGCTTACCTCTGACTGAACTGTCAGAACCAGCTCAACCTGTTGTTGCTCAAGCAATGACTGAAGCGTGTATTTACTAAAAACGTATGAAGTGATGCCGAAGCGAACCTTCGGCATTTAGGAGTGTAAATGAAGTATTCTCACCAGCTAGTGATTGGGTCACTGGCTGTTTTCGTTCTTACAGCATGTTCTGGCAGCCCGACTCAACGTCGTCAAGCCAAAGATGATTTCGAATACTTAGAAACGCCTGAGTTTTCACAGTGGCAGTTGCCAGAAGAAGCTCAGCCTCAGTTCTACCCAAACTTTGACATTCCAAGCGGTGAATTCAGCGGTGGTGTAGGGCGTGATGTGGATATTCGCCCACCGCAGCAGGTGCTTGAATTGATCCCTGGTGCTCGTACTGAGCGTCAAAATGGTGAAGTAACATTATGGCTGCTTCGCGCAGAAGAGGCAGACCGAGTATGGCAGACTGCTGTCGACATGTTAGCTCAGCGTAGCATTGGTATTCGAGAGCAGTCAGAGAACGAGATTGAGACCGATTGGGTTACTTGGGTTTCTGAGGACGAAGACGTAGAGATCGGCAGCCGCTACTCTATCTCTCGTTTCCAAGCGAACAACCGTTATGGCTTCAAGATTAATCTTATCGACTGGCGTGAAGGTAATAAAGATAAGCCAGTAACGGCAACCAACAAAGAACGTTACAACGCTTTCTTAACCAATTTAGTGATGGCTAAATACGATGAAAACTTACGTGCTGAAGCAGCGCTGAAAGCACAAGAGTTAGTGAAGCGTATTCCAATCTCAATGGGGGCCGATCGTAGCGGTTTACCAGTGATTATTGCTCGGACTCCATACAACCTATTCTGGCAGCGTTTGCCAACCTTGTTACCGGCGATGGGCTTTGAGCTTGAAGAGCGTAACCAATCTCAGGGTACGGTTAAAGCTAAGTACGCAGCACCAGATGATGAGTTCTGGGAAGAAGTTGGCTTGCAACCTGTTGACTTAAAATCAGGTACTTATAACTTCCTGTTTGGTGATCTTGGCAACCGAACGTCAATTAACGTGACGGATGCGTCAGGTAAGCCAGTAGAAGAGAAGCTGCTCAAGTCGTTGGTTCCTGTTCTAGCACACGTTGCAGACCAAACCAAAGATGATAAAGCGGCGGAAGCTGAGTAAGCAAACCTTGATAGGTTAAAGGGCCTCGGAAAATAGGCCCTTTTAGTTCAGCCAATGTTTCAGTGTAAACAAATAAAAAGAGGACACATTGTGTCCTCTTTTTTGTGTTCGTTTGACCGTAAGATTAGCTACCTTTGGTCTCTTTCGATTGAGCTTTCTCTTGGTTCTGCTTATCTAGCCGATTGAGCTTGTCCAAGTCGCTCTCTCGTTTGCTGCGGCTTGTCTTTCCGAGATCCATATTAGCGGTCTGTTTTAGAGCTGCGATGTTACCTACCACAACGCTAACCACGATGATGATGATAACCCAAGGGTTTGTAAGCCACTCTAACATAAGCGCTCCTAATGGCTGATGTTTGCTACGAAGCGCGCATAGATATCGTCTAGCTGCTCCATAATAATCTCATACCCTAATACTGGCTTAGATTTGAGCTGCTTGCCAAGT
Organism: Vibrio chagasii; assembly: GCF_002954585.1. Lineage (GTDB taxonomy): Bacteria > Pseudomonadota > Gammaproteobacteria > Enterobacterales > Vibrionaceae > Vibrio > Vibrio chagasii_A. The sequence continues at coordinate 2,155,335 of NZ_MSCI01000002.1, read as the reverse complement.
AAAGTCGGGGATAACTGTGATAAACACAGCTCTGAAACGTTACGATGGCTAATATGCCAAGGTTCTATCGCCACACCACCAAGATCTTGGCTATAGGGAAAAAAGAACCCCAATTGTTCAGCATTAGCAGAGAGCCATTGATAAAACGCTTGTTGGTGGCCAGTAAGGTATTCCCAAGGCTCTAGTTGCAGCTGTGCACCTTCTGGAAGGTGGTTACGAGCAAAGACATCGAAGTCACAGCCCCAGTGGTGTCGACTCGCTCCAGGAAGCGCAGACCACCTTAGAATCGCCGACAACTTTTGATGTTCAGTGAGTGTTGATGCATCAAGTGGTTGGCTATCAGAATTTAAGATCGGGGCTTCACCAGAAAACTTACGGTTCCATATCAGCGATTGCCTGTCATAGTCACGAAAGCCACTGGCGATCTCCATTTTAAAACCAGCAAGCCGAGCAGCTTCAATCAAACTGTTTAGGTCGTCGATAACGTCATTGTGTACCAAGAAGGTCTTAGTACCAATTAGTGTCGGTGCCAGATGAGAATCTGATTGTCCGGTAAGCTGCTCTGGTGTCATAACGCGTCTCTAATGTTTGGAAGTGATACTTCGCTAGGAAAGATCTATTTAGCGAACAAGTTCACCAACGTTCTTTCGTACATGTCAGTTAGCTTCTCTAAATCTGCTACTTTCACGCATTCGTTAACTTTGTGAATGGTCGCGTTAACTGGGCCTAGTTCAACCACTTGTCCACCCATTCGGGCAATGAAGCGACCATCAGACGTACCGCCGGTTGTCAGCAGTGCTGGCTTAACATCATTAACGTGACCAACGGCATCAACAATCGCATCGAGCAGTGAGCCTGCGTCTGTTAGGAACGGGTCACCATTGAAGGTCCACTTAAGATCGTATTCGAAATCGTATTTATCGAGCGTTGTTGTCACGCGCTCAACGATAACGTCATTGCTTAACTCTGTGCTAAAACGCAGGTTAAACTGAACATTAAACTCACCTGGAATCACGTTAGACGCGCCAGTACCCGCACTCACATTCGGAATCTGGAAACTGGTTGGTGGGAAGTAGTCATTGCCTTGGTCCCACTCCGTCGTCGCTAGCTCGTGAATTGCCAGTAGAGAGCTATGTACCGGGTTATTCGCTAGGTGAGGGTAGGCAACGTGACCTTGCGTACCTTTAATCGTTAGATCGCCTGTGATAGAGCCACGACGGCCGTTCTTCACCACATCGCCTACAAACTCAGTGCTTGACGGTTCACCAACAATACACATGTCGATGTTCTCACCGCGTGCCATTAGAGCTTCAACAACACGTACCGTACCGTTGATGAAAGGGCCTTCTTCATCTGAGGTGATAAGGAAGCCAATTGAGCCTGAATGGTCTGGGTATTTCTCAATGAATTGCTCAACAGCAACAATCATTGAAGCCAGAGAACCTTTCATGTCTGCCGCACCACGACCGTATAAGTAGCCATCAACAATGGTTGGCTCAAAGGGCTTGGTGTTCCATTGTTCGATTGGCCCGGCTGGTACCACGTCTGTGTGACCTGCAAAAGCAAACAGAGGTGCTTCAGTACCTCGGCGAGCCCAGAAGTTCGTCGTATCCTCAAATACCATTACTTCGATTTTAAAACCGAGTGCTTTTAAGCGATTAATCATTAGCTCTTGGCAGCCTGCATCTTCAGGGGTTACCGATTGACGGCTAATGAGGTCTTTTGCCAGAGCCAAAGTTGGGCTATCTGTCATCCTTGAATTCCTTGTTTAAATAAAACGTCGAGTCATTAATTTCAGGCGTTGAACAGAGCACGCTCTACGCCTTGTTATCTGTTCTAATATTGCTTATTGCGCAAGTTGTTGATTATAAAAGTTACTGATTACGCAAAAATAGCCGCGTACTGGTCAGCTTTAAAGCCGATGTGAAGTTTGCCATCGACTTTCAAAATAGGGCGCTTGATCATCGCTGGTTGTTCAACAAGCAGAGTGATTGCCGTTTGCTCTGTTAACGTGTCTTTTTGCTCTTGAGAAAGCTGACGATAAGTCGTGCCACGTTTGTTTAGTACTAGCTCCCAGCCAAGTTCTGAACAGAAGCTTGTTACCAACTCTTCAGTGATGCCTTGTTTGCGATAATCGTGAAATTCGAACTCGATACCTTCAGCTTCGAGCCATTTCTTTGCTTTTTTAATCGTGTCGCAATTTGGGATACCAAACATTGTGATAGTCATTATTCTTCCTCTGGGTGATTTTCTTTCATTGTTATGAATTGAATCCTATCAGGAAGCGGCAATTCAGACAAAATAGAGTGAGGAATATTTCATTGAGCGAAAAAAAACAGTAAGAAAATGTCACTATTGGAGACTTATTGATCAGCCTCAACATGTTGTCAGCGAAAAAAGAAATAATTGAGTTGCACATATATAGGAGGTGTCAATGGAGTTGAGTCCTGTTTTTGCAAGGCGGCTATATTTAGCATTGTTAGTTGAAAGCCTTGATAGGCCAAATGTGCCTAAACTCATCGAAAAAACGGGTTGGCCTCGTCGTACTATTCAAGATGTACTCAAGGCGTTACCGGGGATCGGTATCGAACTTATGTTTGTTCAAGATGGGCGACGTCATAATGATGGCTATTACCAGTTATCCGACTGGGGACCATTTGACAGTCAGTGGGTTCTCGAACGAAAGGGCGATATAGCAACAAGCCTTGGATTTAGTGCATAAGCCAGCGAAAGCTGGCTTTCTTTTTGGGGGCGGCTAAAAGAGAGGCTAACTACTTACAAAGATAAGCGGTACCAAGCATGGTAACTGAAGTGGAAAAATCTTGAGGTAGGGTAAAGATGACCGTATCTGCACCAAGCTGGATCGCGTTGGTTTTAAGCTCATTCATCGCACCCTGAATCAAGGTATCATTCGGGTAAAACAGGTAGCTGTACCAATGGCCTTCGCTACCAGTGACTTCCCCTTTATACTCACACTGGTCGATATTAATGATGCCGTGATAATCCATTATCACACCGTCTGCCTCGTCATGAGGTACTGAAGTGGGTGTGGTACACCCCAACAGCATGCTACTCACTGCTAGTGCCATCCATTCCTTTTTCATAAGTTTGTCCTGTTATTGCATCAAATAAATCGCAAAACCTACCCAGCTCACGATTAATAGTATCCATGGCAATTTACTTGAGTGATTTGATGTCGCTTCAACACTCGATGTTGCACTGTGCTCTTGTTCTATAGCCGCTTGTTGAGTTTGCTTTTCTTTTTGTACGCGTTTCTTCGCTTTATCTGCTTGGCGGTTGCGTTCTTTCTGTTGTTTCTTGTAAAGCGCGATGCCTTTCTCAATACCCTGAGCAATCAATTTGGTTTGTTCTTTGGTTTGAGCTGGCCTTTGAGTCGCTTTGGCTATCTTCAGTGCCTCTTGTTGAGATTCAACAGATGGTGTATTAGTTTTCTTTTTCATACTGAGTTCGATAATTAAAAACGTATTAACCAATAAGATAACGTAAACCTAACTAAGTATGAATGATTTGCGTTAAAGTGTTGGTTTGAAAACAAGTGAAAGTGAGATTTGTGCGGTACTCCATAGAACAATACGACAAGCACGGCTTCTTAAAGGCGCCAATCTTATTATGGTTAGGTTGGCTGTTTCTTGCGAAAGCTCTCGTCGTTTTCATCGTTGCAGGTGCAAGTAGAGAGTCGGGAACCGATATTCTCGAGATCATCTATCCGGATCATCACATGTTTTATGTTGGGATTGCCTTGAGTGTCCCTAGCTTGTTACTGATGTGGTTATTTGGGCTAAGATCTCCAGAGAGAAAGTGCCTCAATAAAGTGGTGTCATGGGGACGTTGGGTGACCATGGCCGCTATTCTAGCGCAGGGCTCCCATACTATTTATTTAATCTATTTGGATAACGGTTGGTTCCGTTGGTCAAATGGTCTGACTCTATTGTTGCTGCTGTGGTTAGCGCTTTATCTAACCAATAGCCATGCAGCACGGGATTGCTTTAAAGTGGTTGAGCACGAAGACTGATTCTCATCAAAACATTTGTCCCATTCACAATTATACTTAGAAGCTAAAACTGGAAGGAATAATCTATGCTTAATGTCTCAAATGAGCAGCCTAACATTCAAAGTGCTATTTTGCCTGAAGCTGGGCCTTTCGCTCTTTACGTTCAACTAAAAGTGAATGCTAACACTGCTAATGTACTAGCAGAAATCCAAAAGATTCCAGCGCTAATCGAAGAGCTAAACCAAACTCAACCAGATGCGAACCTGACGGCTTCAGTTGCGTTCTCTAAGGCGTTTTGGGACAAGTTCGAGCAAGCAGCTCCTACTGATCTGATCGACTTCCCAGCGCTTGGCGAAGGCGATGTTACCGCACCTAGCACGCCAGCTGATGTACTAATTCATTGCCATTCAAACCGACACGATCTGCACTTTTTCATCTTACGTAAATTGCTATCTGAAGTAGCGGCAGACGTTGAAGTGGTTGATGAAACTTACGGTTACCGTTTCCTAGATTCTCGTGATATGACGGATTTCGTCGACGGCACTGAAAACCCGAAAGACGCACAACGCGCAGAAGTTGCTATTGTTCCTGAAGGCGAATTTGCAGGCGGTAGCTACGTGATGGTGCAGCGTTTTGTTCATAACCTTCCTGCTTGGAATCGATTGAATGTATCGGCGCAAGAAAAAGTGGTTGGTCGTACTAAGCCTGACTCAATCGAGCTAGATGATGTTCCAGCTGCATCTCACGTTGGTCGTGTAGATATCAAAGAAGAGGGCAAAGGCCTTAAGATCGTTCGTCACAGCCTACCTTACGGCACAGCAACGGGCGACCATGGCTTATTGTTCATTGCTTACTGTAATGTTCGTCATAACTTTGATGCGATGTTAGAGAGCATGTACGGCGTAACCGATGGCAAAACAGACCAACTGCTTCGCTTTACTAAGGCAGTGACAGGTGCTTACTACTTTGCTCCTTCAACTGAGATGTTGAGCGCATTAACGATTAAATAAGTCGTCTCAATAACAATGAACAAAGGGAGCCTCAGGGCTTCTTTTTTATTAAAGCTTTATCTGAATTGGTCGATATAAAAGTAATCGTGAGTGTAATTCATCTTTTTTACGTGAAGGTCTATGGCTATAACTGTTAATACCAATGTCTCAGCGCTGGTGGCTCAGAGGAACCTCTCTAATGCCAATAACATGCTGAACCAATCTTTGGAGCGCTTGGCTTCAGGGAGTCGTATTAATAGTGCCAAAGACGATGCTGCAGGCCTTCAAATCTCCAACCGTTTAGAAGCGCAGATGAGTGGTATTGATGTCGCTGTTCGCAATGCGAATGATGGTATATCCATTATGCAAACTGCCGAAGGCGCGATGAACGAAACCACTAATATCATGCAGCGTATGCGTGACTTGTCACTGCAAGCGAGTAATGGTTCGAATAGCCAATCGGAAAGAACGGCCATTCAAGAAGAGATTACCGCATTAAACGATGAACTAAATCGTATCGCAGAGACGACGTCATTTGGGGGCAAGAAACTTCTCAATGGTAGCTTTGGTAGTACGTCGTTTCAGATTGGTGGCAGCTCAGGCGAGGCGGTTCAAATTGGCCTCAAAAGCATGCGCACTGATGACATCAACATGGGCGGTTTTAGCTATGTCGCGAATGGCATGGCCAATGACTCGTGGGCAGTGAAATCAAACCAGAATGATATGACGATGTCGTTTACCGATCGTTTTGGTCAGCCTCAAGAGATCACCATTAATGCGAAAGTTGGCGACGATATTGAAGAGTTGGCGACCTACATCAATGGTCAAACGGATCTGGTCTCAGCTTCGGTTAATGATGGACAGCTTCAGATTTACATGTCTGGTGAAGATACCTCTGGCACCATCTCTTTCTCTGGTTCACTCGCTAGTGAGCTGTTGATGTCGGCGGGTTACTATGAATCGGTGAATGACATCAATGTTACGGATGTGGGTGGGGCACAACGTGCTGTTTCTATTCTAGATACCGCGATGAAATATGTGGATAGCCATCGCTCTGAACTAGGTGCGATGCAAAACCGCTTTGACCACGCCACTAACAACCTTGAAAACGTACATGAAAACTTGGCTACTTCAAACAGTCGAATCAAAGACACCGATTACGCTAAAGAAACCACTCAAATGCTGAAACAGCAAATTCTTCAGCAAGTGAGCACCACCATTCTGGCTCAAGCGAAGCAAGCGCCAAATCTTGCTTTAACCTTATTAGGTTAATAAAAACACAAAACCTCGCTCGACTGACTTCTCGACAACTTTAGCGTTTTTCTTATCTTTTTTTGATAATTTTACTACCAGTCACGCTTTCCTATCCTTTATCGCTATTTCTTTAATTTTATTGTTTTTTTCCTAAAGGTTTCGCCAATTACGCCGTTATTAAAAGTAACTTTGAGAGAACTACTTGGTTTTCCGAGACGTCGGAAACCGCAATACCGGAAAATCAATTGGAGAAATCACCATGGCAGTGAATGTAAATACCAACGTTTCAGCGATGACTGCGCAACGTTACCTAAACAACGCAAACAGCGCACAACAAACATCAATGGAGCGTCTAGCTTCTGGCTCTAAAATCAACAGCGCAAAAGATGACGCGGCGGGCCTACAAATCTCTAACCGTTTGAACGTTCAAAGCCGCGGCCTAGACGTTGCTGTTCGTAACGCGAACGACGGTATCTCTATTGCACAAACCGCTGAAGGTGCAATGAACGAGACAACCAACATCCTGCAACGTATGCGTGACCTTTCTCTACAATCTTCAAACGGCTCAAACTCAAAAGCTGAGCGCGTAGCGATTCAAGAAGAAGTAACAGCACTGAACGACGAGCTAAACCGTATCGCGGAAACAACGTCTTTTGGTGGTAACAAGCTACTTAACGGTACTTACGGTACACAATCATTCCAAATCGGTGCGGATAACGGCGAAGCGGTAATGCTGAACCTAAAAGATATGCGCTCTGATAACGCTCAGATGGGGGGTAAGAGCTACCAAACTGAGAACGCTAAAGACAAAGACTGGAACGTACAAGCGGGTTCAAACGACCTAAAACTATCGTTCACAGATAACTTTGGTCAAGCGCAAGAAATCGACATCAGCGCAAAAGCGGGTGACGACATCGAAGAGCTAGCGACATACATCAACGGTCAACAAGACTCTGTTAAAGCGTCTGTAACTGAAGATGGCAAGCTACAAATGTTCGCGGGCAACAACAAAGTAAGCGGCGATGTGTCTTTCTCTGGTGGTCTTGCTGGTGAGCTAGGCATTCAAGCATCTAAAGAAGTGACGGTTGATACTATCGACGTAACGTCTGTTGGTGGTGCTCAAGAGTCTGTAGCAATCATCGATGCGGCACTTAAGTACGTAGATAGCCACCGTGCAGAGCTGGGTGCTTTCCAAAACCGTTTCGACCACGCAATCAGCAACTTAGACAACATTAACGAGAACGTTAATGCATCTAAGAGCCGTATTAAAGATACCGACTTCGCGAAAGAAACGACTCAGATGACTAAGTCTCAGATCCTTTCTCAAGCTTCAAGTTCGATTCTTGCTCAAGCGAAACAAGCGCCAAACTCGGCACTTAGCCTACTAGGTTAATTAACCTAATACGACGCGATACAAAAGCCAGGCTCACCCCTGGCTTTTTGTTTATGCAAATCACGTATTAGCTACACCGAATAGGGCAGATGATAAAGAGTTAGTATCGATTAGATGGTCTCTTTAAATACCAATGTCACTGCGATGATGACGCAGCGACACCTCAGTCATGCGGCCGAGCAAAACATAGAGTCTCAGCGAAACCTCACCTCAGGTTATCGTATTAACTCCGCCAGTGACGATGCTGCAGGTCTGCAAATCTCCAATACTCTTAACGTTCAAACTAGAGGGCTTGATGTCGCCTTGAGAAATGCACAAGATGCGTATTCGGTGGCACAAACTGCAGAAGGAGCTTTGCATGAGAGCAGTGATATATTGCAACGCTTGCGCTCTCTGGGGCTTCAAGCGGCAAACGGCAGTAATGACTCAAGTGATCGGCAAAGTATTCAATACGAGGTCGTAGCGCTGCAAGATGAGCTTGATCGTGTCGCGATCACGACGACATTTGCAGATAAAAACCTGTTTGATGGTTCTTACGGCTCGCAAAGCTTCCATATTGGTGCAAATGCCAACTCTATCTCTCTGACACTGCGAAATATGCGCAGTCACATCCCGGAGATGGGAGGGCATCATTATGTTGGTGATGCGGTCGATAAAGATTGGCGAGTCACTAAAGATAGTCAAACCCTTAAATTTGAATACCAAGACAGTAAAGGGCAAACCCAAACAGAATCTATTCGGCTCAAGCTAGGAGGTCGCATCGAGCAAGTTGCTACTTATATCAATGCGCAGCAATCGATAGTGAGTGCCTCAGTGACTGAAAACAATGAACTGCAATTCTTTGCCTCGACGCTGAATGCACCTGAAGGTGTAACGTTAGAGGGCAGTTTAGCGGATGAGCTTGATGTTAGTGCTGGTGCGTTAGTCACAATGGACAACATCGATATGTCGACTGTTGGCGGGGCGCAGCTTTCAATTGGAGTCATTGACGCGGCAATTAAGTATGTTGATTCGCATCGAAGTGAAATAGGTGGCTTCCAAAATCGGGTTAGTGGCACGATGGAGAACCTTAATACGGTGAACCGGAGTGTGACTGAGTCTAAAGGGCGGATACGCGATACGGATTTTGCGCGTGAGTCGACGGAGATGGTGCGCTCACAAGTTCTTCAAGATGCGACTACCGCATTGTTAGCCCAAGCGAAGCAGAGTCCGAGCTCGGCACTTGGCTTGCTCAGTTAAATGACTTACAGCGATGAACATCGCTCAGGAACAAAAGTTTCAGGTAATAAAAACGCCACCCTTAGGTAGCGTTTTTATTAAAGCAGATAAGTAATCGAGATTACTTAGTTACTTTAAGGACTGGAGTTTCGCCAACAGTTACAGAACCAGAAAGCTTGTTCAGCTCTTTGATTTCGTCCATGTTAGAGATAACAACTGGAGTAAGCGTAGATTTCGCTTTCTCTTCTAGAAGCGCTAGGTCGAAAGTGATGATAGTGTCACCAGCTTTAACAGATTGACCTTCTTCAGCTACGCGAGTGAAGCCTTCGCCTTTAAGTTCAACAGTATCGATACCGAAGTGAACGAAAAGCTCGACACCGTCGTCAGACTCGATAGAGAATGCGTGGTTAGTTTCGAAGATCTTACCGATAGTACCGTTAACTGGAGCTACCATTTTGTCGCCAGCTGGTTTGATCGCGATGCCGTCACCAACGATTTTCTCAGCGAAAACTACATCTGGCACATCTTCGATGTTTACGATTTCACCAGAAAGAGGTGCGATGATTTCGATTGCACCAGCATCAGCGCTGTCATCAGATACAAGCTTTTTCAGTTTGTCAAACAGACCCATTGTGTCATGCTCCTAACGTTTAGTTTTATTCTGTAGAATATACTATACCAATCTAACAAATTAGACGACTATTTTTAGCCGTCTAACTCTATTAAGAATTTGGCGATTACTGAGATTTCTCAGCGATGAATTTTTCCACGCAAGCTTCAATTTCAGCAGCTGTAGGTAGAGATAGTGCTTCGTCAGCCATAGCTTTAACTTCTGCGAAGTTAGAGTTACGGATTACTTTCTTAACTTTAGGGATAGAGATGCCGCTCATAGAGAACTCATCTAGGCCCATACCAAGAAGAAGTAGTGTTGCACGCTCATCACCAGCAAGCTCACCACACATACCAGTCCACTTACCTTCAGCGTGTGATGCGTCGATCACTTGCTTGATTACTGTAAGAACAGCAGGAGATAACGGGTTGTATAGGTGAGAAATCATTTCGTTACCACGGTCTACCGCAAGAGTGTATTGCGTTAGGTCGTTAGTACCGATAGAGAAGAAAGATACTTCTTTCGCTAGGTGGTGTGCGATTGCAGCTGCTGCTGGAGTCTCAACCATTACGCCAATTTCGATGTTTTCATCGAAAGCTAGGCCTTCAGCGCGAAGTTCAGCTTTGTACTCTTCGATTGCTTTCTTCAGTTCACGGATCTCTTCAACAGAAATGATCATTGGGAACATGATGCGTAGTTTACCGTGTGCAGAGGCACGTAGGATACCACGTAGTTGGTCACGTAGGATTTCACGACGATCCAAGCTGATACGTACTGCACGCCAGCCTAGGAACGGGTTCATCTCTTCTGGAAGATCCATGTATGGAAGATCTTTATCGCCACCGATGTCCATAGTACGGATGATCACTGACTCACCGTTCATTGCTTCAGCTACTTCTTTGTAAGCAACGTATTGCTCTTCTTCAGTAGGAAGTGCGTCACGGTCCATGAATAGGAATTCTGTACGGTACAGACCAACGCCTTCACCGCCATTACGCAGGATACCGTCACAGTCTTTAACTGTACCGATGTTGCCGCAAACTTCTACACGGTGACCGTCTAGAGTTTCAGCATGCAAATCTTTTAGTTTTGCTAGTTCAGCCGCTTCTGCTTCGAAATCTGCTTTGATTTTCTTAGCTTCCGCTAGTTCAGATTCAGAAGGGTTGATGATGATTTTGTTGTTCATCGCGTCTAGCACAAGCATGTCGCCGTTCTTAACTTGCTTAGTGATATCGTTAGTACCAACGATAGCTGGAAGCTCAAGAGAACGTGCCATGATTGAAGTATGAGATGTACGACCGCCGATGTCACAAGCGAAACCAAGAACGTAGTCTAGGTTGATTTGCGCAGTTTCAGATGGCGTTAGGTCGTAAGCTACTAGGATAACTTCTTCGCTGATGTCTGATAGAGACACAATGTTGATGCCCAGAGCGTTTTTAACAAAACGAGTACCGATATCGCGGATATCAGTTGCACGTTCTTTTAGGTACTCATCATCAAGAGATTCAAGTGCAGTCGCTTGCTCTTCGATCACAGTGTGGATCGCGTTGTCTGCGTGCATTTTTTCTTTCTTGATGAGTGCTAAAATCTCTTCTTCTAGCTCTTCATCTTCAAGCAGCATGATGTGGCCTTCAAAGATTGCTTCTTTTTCTTCGCCAAAAGTTTCAAGTGCTTTTTGCTTAACAACTTCAAGTTGTTGAGCTGATTTGTTACGAGCGTCAAAGAAACGCTGTACTTCTGCTTCAACTTGGTCGTCAGAGATAGATTGAGTGTTTAGGACAATTTCATCTTCTTGAAGTAGTAGTGCTTTACCGAAAGCAATACCAGGAGATGCTAGGATGCCTGAAATCATAGCCTTACCTTAGTTGTTCAACTGTAAACGGGAGAGTGTGTGACTTTAAGTCGTCGACTAATGTCGCGCTTATTCCTATCTATTTCGAACAAAGCCACTTTGCTATGCAAAATGGCTTTGAAAGAAGGAGACCGTATTAGTGTAGTTGATCCATAAGAGCAACTAGGTGGTCAACTGCTTGCTGAGCTTGAGGACCTTCAGCTGAAATAGTTACGTTAGTACCTTTTACAAGGCCTAAAGTTTGTAGTTTGAACAGGCTTTTCGCGCTAGCGCTTTTGCCGTTAGAAGTCACTGTGATGTCAGCGTCGAAAGATTTTGCTTCTTTAACGAACTGTGCAGCTGGACGAGTGTGAAGACCGTTTTCTGCTGTGATTTCTACTTGCTTCTCGTACATTTTATATACCCCAATTAATTTATTTTTTGTAAGTTTGTAACCAGTTTAGCTTAACTGCTTTAGCCCAAATGCGCTAGAGGCTAGTACGCCATGTTCGTGTTAGAACTTAGACTGGTTATAAATTTTTATCCAGCCATGGTCATCTTTTGTTGAGGACTCACGACCTTCAGAATCTGTTTATTGCTTCTTTTATTTTGAAGCGAAAAATAAAACAGACCCGATATTACCAAAGGTGGGGCAGGGATCAACAAAAAAGCCCCTAAACGGGGCTTTTTTGGACGAAAAATTGATTTGACCACATATTATTGTTGGTTCTCTTTTTCCGTAAAGATACCTGCAAATAGCGCTGTACTTAGGTAACGCTCACCAGAACTTGGAAGTACAGTTACAATAGTTTTTCCTGAAAATTCAGGGAGTTCAGCAATTCTGTTTGCCGCTACCACTGCTGCACCAGAAGAGATACCTGCAAGAATACCTTCTTCTTTCATTAGTCGCTGAGCCATTTCAATCGCTTCTTCAGAAGTTACTGACTCGACGCGATCGATAAGTTCTAAATCTAAGTTTCCAGGGATGAAACCTGCGCCGATACCTTGGATTTTGTGCGGAGCTGGTTTGATTTCTTCACCTGCAAGCGCTTGTGCGATTACTGGAGATTCTGCTGGCTCTACTGCTACAGAAGTGATGGCTTTGCCTTTTTCACCTTTAATGTAACGACTTGTACCAGTGATAGTACCACCTGTACCTACACCAGCTACAAACACGTCAATTTCGCCGTCTGTTGCTTCCCAGATTTCAGGACCGGTTGTTTGCTCGTGAATTTGTGGGTTAGCTGGGTTGTTGAATTGTTGTAGTAGTAGGTATTTGTCTGGGTCTGAAGCAACAATTTCTTCTGCTTTAGCAATCGCGCCATTCATGCCTTTTGGTGCTTCAGTTAGAACTAGATTTGCGCCCAGTGCTTTAAGCAGCTTACGACGTTCTAAGCTCATTGATTCAGGCATCGTTAGTGTAAGTTTGTAACCGCGTGCTGCTGCTACGAAAGCCAGTGCAACACCAGTGTTACCACTGGTTGGCTCAACAAGTTCGATACCTGGCTTAAGAGTACCTGCTTTTTCTGCTTCCCAGATCATGTTCGAACCGATACGACACTTAACACTGAAGCTAGGGTTACGAGCTTCGATCTTAGCTAGGACGTTACCTTTGCTTACTTTGTTTAGGCGGACTAGAGGTGTATTACCAATCGTTAGGGTGTTGTCTTCGTAGATCTTGCTCATGCGATATTCCTTCATTTAATGACAGCACTAAACGTATGTATATCAATCACTTTACCGTCTAGTGTCTTTCGATGTTTGTTTAGCTTGAATTTAGATTAAACAAGTTGAAAAAAAGTAAAAGGATTAAAAAGTTATATCATATAGATATGTAGCAGAATTGACGCCTATCTACAGTGAAATCAGAACTTCAAATAGATAGGCGAATACAGAGGGGAGAATTAGCGAGAGCGTAGAGCTTGGTCTTTAAATTCAGCAACCCACATTGCAGTTGCACCACACACAGCCACTGGCATTACGATCAGGTTGAGAACAGGAATAGTAGTAAACACAGAAACAAGTGCACCAAAGCTATAGCTCTTACCTTGTTTTTGTTTCAAATTATTTCTCATGTCATCAAATTTGATTTTATGGTTGTCGAATGGGTAGTCGGCGTATTGAATCGCTAGCATCCATGCGGTGAAGATGAACCATAAAAACGGCGCAACGGTTTGACCGAGTGCCGGAATCAATAAAAGTAGGAATAAACCGATCGCTTTTGGCAGAACGTAGACAAGCTTGCGCCATTCTCTTGCTAAAATGCGCGGAGTATCTTTTAAAACATCGAGCAAACCATCGTCATTGACTTTTTTACCGCTAAGCAGTTCTTCGACTTTTTCTGAGAGTAGTCCGTTGAAAGGAGCGGCAATGAAATTGGCGAGTGTGCTGAAGAAATATGAAAAGGTCGCCAATACGGTTAACACTAATAGTGGCCACAAAACATATGACAACCAAGATAAGAAGCTCGGTAAACCTTCCATCCAACCTTCAATCCAAATGTTTAGATTCGAGAAGATATAAAAAAGCGCACCGCCAACGAGTAACACGTTAGCAAGAAGAGGAAGCAGTACAAATTTGCGAATGCTCGGAGACAACGCGATCTTTATACCGAAAACAAAATAGCCAAAGCCAGAGCGGGGAACAGATTCAATAGTCATATTTAATTAAGGTCACATGTGAATTTGGTTAAATAGCAAACACGTCTAGTGTACTCGACCAAAATTAAGAAAAAAAGCGTGGCGAAAATCACACCATCTAAGGAACTAATTGTATTAAGTTGTTCTAAAACAGTGGCTACTTTTGATAGAGTAGTGAGATTGGTCAAATTAACCCAACTTAGTGACAGCGTCTTTCCGCTAGTTGACTAAGAAAGCTGAGAGCGAAAAATGCAGGAATTGCGATTTGTACTCATTATTGTTGGCGCATTAGCTATCGCCGCATTATTGTTCCACGGTTTGTGGACGAGTAAAAAAGAAGGGAAAGCAAAGTTTGGAGATAAACCACTTGGCAAGCTAGACAATGATAGCTTAGACGATGCTGAAACCATCCCAAACCGTTCATTCGCCCCAGAAGATGATTTTGAGATAATCCGAAAAGAGCGTAAAGAGCCGGATTTTGCCATATCGCCGTCTGCGGCTGATCCGCTGCTCGATTCTGATCCGCTTACAGCACCACAACCAAAAGAAGAGCAACAAGACGATATCGAGTTGAATGATTTGCCTTCTTTCAGTGTTGAAGACCCTATCAAGGTTGATAGCGAACCGGAACATGTTGAACAAGCGGTAGAACCAGAGGTTCCTAGCTTCGAACTGACCGACGAGCAAAAAGAAAGCCATGCAGGTTTTAAAGAGCAGTACGGTTCTTTTGAAGAAGTTGCAGCTGAACAAGTTGAAGAGCCTGTCGTCGCAAGTGAGCTAATGGCTTCACAACAAACTTTTACTGCAAGTGAACCATTCGCAGCAAAAGAGAGTGTTGCTCCACAAGCAGCAGCTCCTGTTGAAGAAATAAAGCAAGATGAAGAGTTAGGCTTAGAGGTTATTGTCCTCAATGTTCACTGTGCTGGAGAGATCCCATTTGTTGGTACTGAACTTTTCCGCAGCATGGAGAACAATGGCTTAACCTACGGTGAGATGTCTATTTACCACTGCTTTGCACAATCAGCTGATGAGCCTAAGGTTATCTTCAGTGTCGCAAATATGATGCAGCCTGGTACTTTAGAGCATGATGCCCCAGCTGACTTTACGACTAAAGGTATTTCGTTCTTCATGACATTGCCATGCTATGGTCAAGCTGATCAAAACTTCAATGTGATGTTGAGTGCGGCACAGAAGATTGCTGATGATATGGGCGGAAACGTTTTGGATGAATCACGCAACCTAATGACACCAAACCGTTTATCAGACTACCGCAAACAGATTAGAGACTTCATGTCGGCAGCGAACGCTTAGCCATATTGTTTAGCCTAGTAAATAATCTATATTTATAGAAAAGGGCTCCTAAGGGAGCCCTTTTTGATATTTCAATCACGACAGAGAATGATATGAAAGAATCGATTCAAGTGACCTTAGAGCAGTTAAGAGAAACTCTGCACTATCATGCCGTTCGTTATTACGTAGAAGATAGCCCAGAGATCCCTGATGTTGAGTACGATCGATTAATGCAACAGTTGCTAAAGATCGAAGAAGAGAACCCAGAGCTCGTAACCGTGGACTCACCAAGCCAACGTGTTGGTGGTCAACCACTAGATGGCTTTACGCAAGTGACTCACGAGATTCCAATGCTCTCTCTGGATAATGCATTCTCTGATGAAGACTTGGATGCGTTCAATAAGCGTATGTCCGATAGAGCACCAACTGCGAACCTTAAGACTTTTTGTTGTGAGCCTAAACTCGATGGCCTCGCTGTGAGCTTGCTTTATGTGAACGGGACATTAGTTCAAGCGGCGACTCGTGGTGATGGCGCGACGGGTGAGAACATTACTGAAAACGTACGTACCATCAGTTCGATTCCACTTAAGCTACAAGGTGAAGGCTGGCCAGAACGTATCGAAGTCCGTGGTGAAGTATTCATGCCAAAAGCCGGCTTCGATAAACTGAACGAAATGGCGCTGAAGAAAGGTGAGAAAGTCTTTGTAAACCCGCGTAATGCCGCAGCAGGTAGCTTGCGTCAGCTGGACTCTCGTATTACCGCAAAACGCCCATTAGCTTTCTATGCTTACAGCGTAGGTGTGGTTGAAGGTGCAGAGCTCTCAAGTAGCCACTACCAACGTTTCTTACAGCTAAAAGGCTGGGGACTGCCAATGTGTCCAGAGACAAAGCAACTTAGCTCACTTGAAGACGTAAAGGCATATTATCAAGATATTATGACTCGCCGTGATGCTCTGGCTTACGAGATTGATGGTGTGGTGATTAAAGTCGATGATATTGCGGCGCAAGAAGTGCTTGGCTTTGTTGCTAGAGCGCCTCGCTGGGCGATTGCCTACAAGTTCCCGGCTCAAGAAGAGATCACGCTGCTTAACGATGTTGAGTTTCAGGTGGGTCGTACCGGCGCTATTACGCCAGTGGCTAAATTAGAACCTATCTTTGTCGGTGGTGTAACAGTAAGCAATGCTACGCTGCATAACGCCGACGAGATTGCTCGTTTGGGTGTCAAGGTTGGCGATAGCGTCATTATCCGCCGTGCTGGCGATGTGATTCCACAGATCGTTGCTGTTGTACAAGACCGTCGCCCAGACACGGCTAAAGACATCGTTTTCCCTGATGCATGCCCAGTCTGTAACTCTGCGGTCGAGCGTGTAGAGGGCGAAGCTGTAGCGCGTTGTACAGGCGGTTTGGTGTGCCAAGCTCAACGTAAAGAAGCGCTTAAGCACTTTGTATCTAGAAAGGCACTTGATGTTGATGGCCTGGGCGTGAAAGTCATAGAGCAGCTTGTCGATCGCGAGATGGTCGAGACACCAGCAGACCTATTTAAACTCAGTGCAGGTGTGATTACGGTGCTTGATCGTATGGGGCCTAAATCGGCCCAGAACGTGGTGAGCGCGTTGAATAAAGCGAAAGATACGACGTTAGCGCGTTTCCTTTATTCACTCGGTATTCGTGAAGTCGGTGAAGCGACTGCGATGAACTTAGCGCAGCATTTCAAGACATTAGAGCTAGTACAAGCAGCAACTCACGAGCAGCTCGTTGAGGTGTCCGATATTGGTGATATCGTTGCTAGCCATATTACGGCTTTCTTCTCACAAGAGAAAAACCGAGCGGTCGTTGAACAGCTTATCGAACTGGGTGTGAACTGGCCTGTGATTGAAGATGCGCCAGATGACCAAGAATTACCTCTAGAGGGCAAAGTGGTTGTGCTTACGGGGTCTCTATCTCAATTAGGCCGAAGCGAAGCGAAAGCGGCACTTCAAGCGTTAGGTGCTAAAGTCACAGGCAGCGTATCTAAGAAAACTGATATCTTATTTGCGGGAGAAGCGGCTGGTTCTAAATTAACCAAAGCACAAGATTTAGGTATCGAAATAAGAACCGAAGAAGATCTAATTGCTCTTCTTTCGTAAGTAAATTCAGGTAAAAAAAGCTCAAAGGCACTCGTTTTAAGGGAGTGCCTTTTTTGTATTTGCTATAAAAATGGTAGCTTTTTAATTGTTGAGAATTTTGTTCTTATACGAAGTACAAAATCAGGACAGTGACGGTGCTCAACATTAATGAAATAGCGTTCTAGTTGTATCAGAAATGCGAGTCATATCTATTTTTATAAAAGGTAATTTGTTTTAAGTTGCTGTTTTATATGGTTTTGGGTGTTGTTGTGTGTGGCCTTTTTAATTTATCGATCTGGATCACTAAGTACATGGTAAATTTGCACCAACTCATATTTTTTTAGATGAAAATTAAGTTCTCATTGATCTTTTTGAGGGCGAAGTTAGTCTTAATGCCATGGATGCACGATGTGTATACCCAGAAAGGAAATAGAGAATTCAGCGTTAAGGATTCTCAAACAAGAAAAGGTATTTCTCTCTACGGCGGCCAACTTTAGGTGGGGAATATTCAAACAGCTATATCCATTTTTAGGAGTTTTATTCCATGGAAAACAAAATTTTCAAACGTACTCTACTAGGTGCATCCGTTGCACTTTTATCGACAGGCGTAATGGCGAAAGAAGTTGGTATCAACTCTGACTTCAGCGTTGACGTATACGGTGTTGCAGCTATCTCTCTAGTTAACTACAACACAACTGATAACAACGACTCTAGTACTGGTTACGCTGTAGAGAACGAATCTCGTATCGGCTTCCGTGCTCATAAAGATATGTTTGATGATGTATTAATCACAATGCAGATCGAATCTGGTTACGTAGATAGCACAGACTGGTCTCACGGTGGTGTTTCAGGTGGTGTGCTAGGTTTCCGTGATACTTTCATCGGTGCTTCTGGCTCTTGGGGTAACCTACGTGTTGGCCGTGTTCTGACTCCACTATACGAAATCGTTGACTGGCCATTCTCTAACCCTGGTCTAGGTTCTGTATTCGACTGGGGCGGCATCAACGGTCACTACGATCGTCAATCTAACCAAATCCGTTACGATTCAGCTAAATTTGGCGGTTTCTCTTTTGCAGCTTCTGTTGGTCGTGACGATAACGACAATGGTGGTGGTGCAGCAACTCGTGACGCAAACTTCGTTGGCGCAAGTGCAAAATACAGCTTTGAGAAAATTACATTCATGGGTGCGGTTGAATCTGGTACACGTGTAGTTGACGGTTCGGGTGGCGACTGGTCTCTTGATGAAAATGGTAAACCAGTACAAGCTCCAGTAGAACCTGGTTATGATGACGATACTTTCGCATATATTGTTGGTTTTGAAGCTAGTCTACCAGCAGGTTTTGGCTTTGCGGCAGCGTTTAAGGGTGAAGAGTTAGATAGTCAATATCGTAAAGTTACTCAAGATTCTTACTCAATCATTGGTCAATATTGGAATGGTCCAATCGGTTTCAAACTAGGTTACGCAGCTAACCTTGAATCTGAAACAGACGGTAAGAAAGACGCTAACTCAGACAGCAACACAATCTCTGGTCAGCTAATGGCTGTTCACAATGGTTTCGTACCTTACCTACGTGTAGCGGGTCGTACTGTTGGTGACGCTGACACCGATATCGTCACTCGCGTTGGTCTTGAATACGGCTTCTAAGCTAGAATATTCAGCTTAAATAGTTAAATAAAAATCAAAACGCTGGTAAATTTTGTTTGCCAGCGTTTTTCCATAGTGAACATAAGGAATTAGTCATAATGAATAAAGTTAGTGTGGTTGTATTATCATTATTTTTGGGAGCTTGTAGTTCACTCGATTCACAAAGTAATTTTGCAGACTCAGTTGCTGATGTACAGCCCAAAGGTGGCTACATTAAAGTAACCGGTCAATCTTACGTAGCAGAAAATAGAGCAAATGTAGGCGCAGACATTCTCAAGTCGTCACTTTACTTTACATACAATAAAGAAGTCACACCGAATACAGCTCCAGAATCTTCAATTACTATGGACGTGAGTTACTTCCAAAGTTATAAAGCGTACGAAACGGTTAGTTTTTTTGGTAAGACGATAGAACTAGAAGAAAGACAAGTACCAAGAGAAAGCTGCAGCGAGCACTGTACTAAGACTCAATATATTAAGTTTCCATTAAGTGACGCTGATATTCAGCAAGCAAGAGAAAAGAATTTAGAATTTACGCTTGAAGGCCAAAACTCAGTAATGAGCACGACTTTTATCGTGCCGAAAGCGTACATCGACACAATTTATAACGGTGCAAATAATCATACAGCTATTGCGGTTGCTCCAGTCGCGGCTGTTCCAGTAGCAGCAGTTGTTGCTGAAGAGCCAAAAGCATCACAAGCGCAAGAGATGGTGAATTACTGGTATGGTGAAGCAACAAAAGAAGAGCAATCTGCAGTGACAGATTGGGCATTTAAGAATCGTAAGAACGCGAACCCAGCACCATTAGAAGGCTCTAAAGAGATCGAAATGGTTTCTTACTGGTTTAACAAACTAGATAGCGAAGAAAAATCTCAGACGATGATTTGGTTATTAGAGCAAGAGTAAGCCTTTAACCTAAGCTCCAAACTATGTTTTTCAACCGCAGTATTGTATAACAGCAGTACTGCGGTTTTTCATTTTAAGCTTACAGGTAACATTGTGAATATTGGTGAAGTAGCGAAACGTGTTGGTACAACAGCGAAATCCATTCGTTTTTACGAAAGTAAAGGCATGATGAGCCCTCCACATCGTTCAGAAAATGGCTACAGGCAATACGGTGAGATTCATATCGAACAGCTAGAGTTTGTGCTCAGAGCAAAAATGGTTGGGTTCACACTTGATGAGTGTAAATCCTTAGTTGAGTTAGCGATGAACCCCAATAGACAGAGCTTTGAAGTAAAACAGAAAGCGACTCAGAAGTTAGATGAAATAGAATTGAAGCTTGCGGAGCTCAATAAAATGAAGGCCCAATTGCAATCGTGGGTACATGACTGCCCTGGTGACGCTTCTACGGATTGTCCTATCTTAAACAATTTATCCGGCCGTACTTAGAGCATTTCAGTAATAAATATTAGTCAGGCTGTAAATGATATTACTAGCCTGACTTACCTACCTATCACAGCACTTTTCCGCCGTAATGTTTACAGATCAGTAGTGGTACATGAGTGACCGCGTTACCATCTGAACACTTAACAATAGGTCCCATATTACCGTTACCAGGTGATTGACTGCTCGCTAGAGCGCTTCCGAATGATAAGCTAAAAATAGCAGTAACAATGATTAGAAAATGTCTCATACAAACTCCATTAGTTTTATCTCCGATTGAGATAAGTGAAAGTATGGACAAGGTGAAGAAAATTTCAAAAATTTGACGGACTTAACATTTTTAATAATTATAATTAAGCGATAGTGAGGCGAACTATTCATATGTATTTTGGCTAACAAACTTGGCTTTCTTATGCCTTTTGGATTCATTCAAATTTTTTAGCTTTATGAAATAAGAACTTATTTTGTTATCAATTAAATCTATCATAATGATATTTAAAATATTATTGATGAATAAAAATGAAAAAAGCCTGCATTCATTGAAAATGCAGGCTTTTTATATTCAAAAATTATAAAGGTTCTATTACTAGAACTATTCCGTCTAAAGCAACAATCTTTATTTCTGTGCCTGATGGAATATCTTGGCTAGCTTTCGCTGACCAAGAAGAGTCTCCGAATTTAATGCGACAGCTACCTTTCTTTACGTCTTCACTAAGGATTAGCGTCTGACCTACCAGCTGCTTTTCTCTTTGGTTGAGCTCTCTATTTGAATCTGACTGCTTATCACTAGATAGTTGTCTTCTCCACCATAGCCAAGTAGTGATTAATGAGAAGCTAGCAAAAGATAGCCATTGCATCTGCCAGCCAATTGGTAGAGCACCCAAAAGACCACCGACCAACATGGCTGAGATACCAATCCATAGAAAGTAACCAGCGGTTCCAACCAGTTCAAGTGCAAGCAATGCTAGACCAAACGCCAGCCAATGCCAGTGGTTTACTTGTTCTAGTAATTCGACCATAAGTTAGTCCTTACTATTTGTATCATTCTTGTGTGTGAACATTTCTGCGATACCTGCAACAGAGCCCATTAGGCCAGTGGCCTCAAGTGGTAGCATGATGATCTTACCGTTTTCTGCTTGCCCAATTGACTTCAATGCTTCGGTATAGCCTTGTGCAATAAAGTAGTTCACGGCTTGCATGTCACCCTGAGCAATTGCGGTCGATACCATTTCTGTTGCTTTCGCTTCTGCTTCTGCCGCACGTTCACGTGCTTCTGCTTGAAGTATTGCTGCTTGCTTTTCACCCTCAGCTTTTAGGATCTCTGATTGTTTGTGACCTTCAGCTTTAAGGATCTCTGCTTGTCTTACACCTTCTGCTTCTAAGATATCGGCACGCTTGTTACGTTCCGCTTTCATCTGAGCATTCATCGCTGCAGTTAGGTCTGCTGGTGGCTGTACGTCTTTAATTTCGATACGGGTAACTTTTACGCCCCACGGGTTGGTGGCTTCATCCACGATGTTAAGAAGCTTGGTGTTGATCATGTCACGTTGACTTAGCATCTCATCAAGTTCCATTGAACCCAGTACCGTACGGATGTTAGTCAATGTTAGGTTACGAATCGCGTGCTCGAGGTCGTTGACTTCATACGCAGCTCTTGCAGCATCGATTACTTGTACAAAACACACCGCATCAATAACTACATTGGCATTGTCTTTAGAGATAACTTCTTGCGCGGGTATATCAAGAACTCGCTCCATCATATTGATTCGCTGACCGATTTTATCAATAAATGGGATGATTAAGTTAAGGCCTGGTTTTAGCGTATGTGTATAGCGTCCGAAGCGCTCTACAGTCCAGTTGTTGCCCTGTGGAACGGTTTTTACGCCTGCGAAGATAAAGAGCAACGCGACGACAGTAAAGACGCCAATAGTAATCAAGGTATCAATAGGCATACAAAGTCCTTTGCAAGTTTAAGTTTTGAATCGTTTATTACTCATACTGGCGCATATTTAAAGTGGGGGCAAATTAATAAATGAGAAATGGGCCATAAAACATTGATTTTATGGCCCATTATGAGTTTTGTATTCAAAAAGCTTATGAGTTGCTTTATCGAATTTGTATTTGACTACTTACTGTATAGGTATCAAGAACCTGATTAGTAAAGTAGAGAGTAAAGCTGACGGCGGTACTTACTGGCAACAGGATTGCCTTGTCCAAGTGCACTTAGGATATCCATGAACTCTTTTTTCATGTCTCCATCAAGAGCGTTGAGGTCTTTGATTAGGAAAGACCACAGTAGGTCCATCGCTTCTTCACTGCGGTTTACTTGATGGTATTGCAGTGCTAATTCTGATGCGGTTTTCGCATCGCTTGGGTTTTGCTTAAGCGCCGCCTCTAATGCTTGGATCTCTGGGCTATCGGCCGCTTGCTTATGAAGTTCAAGTTTGGCGACTAAGCCTTTGTAGTAGTTGTCTTGGTACTCGAGTGGAATTGTTGCTAGCTGAGCTTCTGCGAGGTCAAATTGCTGGGTTTCTAGTAAGCACTCTGCAATGGCCAGTTTAACTTCACCTTTGCTCGTTAGTTCAGCTGGAAGCTGCTGCATAGCCGCTAAAGCTTGAGTGTGCTCACCAGCTTGCATTTGCTCAAGTGCTTGGCGTAGCGCCAATTCATCTTGGCTTGGTAGGTGTTTGCCAAGCATTTCCACAATTTCTTCTATGCGCTGCGGACCACCTAGGCCATCGACAGGTTGACCGTTAACAAACAGTGCAATAGTAGGCAGTGCTTGAACACCAAATTGGCTAGCAATGGCTTGCTCTTGTTCGCAATTTAATAGCGCGAGCGTAAATGCACCATTGTATTGCTGCGTCAAGGTCTGTAGTTCAGGAATGACTTGAGCACTCTCTTGGCTCATTGGTGCCCAAAAATGGATGAGGACAGGGGTCTGCATCGAACCTTCTAGTACTTGACGAAAGTTCTGCTCATTAAGTTCAACAATATGCGGAGATTGCATTTACGTTCCTTGAGATTTGTTTTGGGATACGTTGCAAATATGGGGGGATAAGCGGGTAACTTCAAGATCTAACTGGGTAATCTCAGATAAAAAGAGGCAAAAATAGAAAAACGCCATGCTTCAATGTTGATAGAGTTGTTAGCTCAACATGGAAGACACAGCGTTCTCAGTGAGGTGGTCAGTGAGGTATTACGTAAGATACTCAAAACAGAATAAACAACGTAATCGCCAGACTCAGACCTACCAAATTAAGGCGGTTTAAAGTCATGAAGTATCCAAAGGGTTAGTCCATCAATTGGGGATAACTGATGAGATAGGCTAAATCATGACATCTTATTGTTACGAATAAATTACATCGTTACATTAAAGTTTGCGACTGTTCATTCAAAGTTAGTAATTTATGCGGCTTTTCTGAGAATAGGGTCTAGCAAACGGCTCGGCAGTAATCTTTTCAATACAGCGAACACTTTAGTGGGAGTTGTGACTCTGTACCTTAGCTTGGGTTTATCGGCGGTGAGCGCGTGATAAACAGGTTCGATACAACTTTCGGCAGGCAAAACAAACGCGTTATTCGATGACTCTTTTTCAAGTCGGTCTTTTTGTTGTTGGTAAGCATTTTGATGAACACTACCTTCTATGTTGATCCACTTATTGAAAGCTTTTAAGGCATTGGTTCTAAATTGGGTTTCGATTGGGCCGGGCTGCAGTAATGAAATGTGTATACCACTGCCATGTAGCTCTAAACGTAGAGTGTCTGTCCAACCTTCAATTGCGAACTTTGATGCGTTATACGCTCCACGATATTTCATCGCAGCAAAGCCGAGTACGGAGCTGTTTTGGACAATGCGCCCTTCACCACGCTTTCGCATATGAGGCAGGATCTGGCAAACGAGGTGGTGCCAACCAAAGAAGTTGGTTTCGAACTGTTCTCTTAGTCCTTGCGTCGGTAGATCTTCTAAAGCACCGGCCTGACCATAAGCCCCATTATTGAACAGGCCATACAATCCATTAGGTGCTAGTTTGATGGCTTGTTTCGCTCCGTTCTCTATACTTTCCTTGTTGGCAAGATCCAACTGAATACAGGTGAGACCTTCTTCTTGAAGGCGTTGAACGTCTTGTAGGTCGCGGCAAGATGCGATGACATGAAAACCGCGTTTGTGGAGTGCGTGAGCACAGGTGTAGCCAATGCCAGTTGAGCAACCAGTGATGAGAATCGACTTGTTCACACTTAATCCTTTATCAGAGCTTCTTTGCTCTTAGAGTAAAGAATTAGTCTTGATGTTGTAACAAGTTTTTTAATGCAGGCTCGATTCTTGAGTAACTAAATATAAAGCCCATTTCAGTTAACTTCTTAGGCTTGGAACGAATGCTGTCGAACAGCAAACATGACGATTCGCCCATCAGTAGCGACATTGCCCACTTTGGGGTGAACAAGAAGTGAGGGCGACGCAATTGTTTCGCGAGAGTGCTACTGAATTGCTTGTTAGTCACAGGGTGAGGAGCACACATGTTGAACTCACCTTGAGCGTGGGGGAGTGACAACAAGTGATTGATGGCTCTGACCATGTCGAGCATGTGAATCCAAGGCATGTACTGTTTACCCGAACCAAGAGGTCCGCCGACACCAAGCTTGTAAGGCATCAGCATTTTTTTGAGTGCACCACCATTCTCACCCAAAACAATTCCGGTTCTTAATAGAATAACGCGAGTATTATCTGATTCGGCTCGTTTAGCTATCTCTTCCCAGTGAGCACAGACTTTATGAGGGAAGCTTTCGTCTTCGACTTGCAGTGACTCATCAAATGGGTGTTGTTGTTGGTCGCCATAGTAGCCGACGGCAGATCCGCTGATAAAGACTTCAGGTGGTGTTGTACTTGCTTGAATGAGTTCGACGATCTTCTCTGTGATCAGCCAGCGACTGCTACAGATCCTCTCTTTTTGCTCATCACTCCAGCGTTTATCTGCAATAGGTTCACCAGCGAGGTTTATTACTGCATCGTAATCGTTGAGGTCACTCAGCTCATCAAGGGATTGGATATAATGAAGGTTGTTTTGGTTCAGGTGGCTTAGGCATTGTTTCGCTTTTTCAGGGTTTCGCGTGAGCAATGTAACGTCGTCAGTGTTCAAACTTTTGATCAATTCAGAGCCAATAAATCCAGTACCACCAGTTAACAATATCTTCATACCAATCTCCTTATTAAACATAATTATAGACATGGCTTGTTTTTAATCGCCAACCAATACGAAAAAATCACTATAACGATCAGTTGGTTTCAATCGTATGATGCCTAAATGACCTCTCCAACGATTAGTTAAACAGTGAAATTTAATTCATTAGTTTAGATAAGTGTATCGTTATCACAGTTAAGAGATTTTACCCGCATATGTTACCAATTGCGTAATGTTTATCACATTAGAAATAATAAGGATTTGCCATGATTGTTACGGATAGATAATTAAACGTAATTATTGGTGATAGGGAGTTGCGATGACGGCAGTGCTAGCTTTGTTTCGAGCTATGTTAGGTAGCCTTCGTGATCTACTGCCTATTGTTGCCGTGATCGCGTTCTTCCAGCTTGCTGTTTTACAAGAGCCGCTTCCGCATCTGCTGTCTATTTTGGCGGGTTTAGTGCTGGTGGTTCTCGGGCTTACCTTCTTTATTTTCGGACTTGAAATGGGGCTCTTCCCGATCGGCGAATCTATGGCACAAGCTTTTGCTCGTAAGGGTAGCGTATTCTGGTTATTGATCTTCGCTTTTTGTCTGGGGTTCGGTACTACCATAGCGGAGCCTGCGTTAACGGCGGTTGCAACCGAAGCCGCAGAAGTGGCTGCTGAGGGCGGTGTGATACCCAATTCTAATGATGAGATGGAAGAATATGCCGATGGTCTGCGTTTCACCGTTGCATTGTCGGTAGGCATCGCAATATTGCTTGGTGTACTTCGGATCCTAAAAGGTTGGCCAATCCAATACATGATAATCGGTGGTTACATCGGAGTGGTGGTGCTCACTGCTTTTGCACCCGAAAATATCATCGGGATCGCGTATGACTCTGGCGGCGTGACTACATCAACCATCACTGTTCCGTTGGTGACGGCATTAGGTGTGGGGCTGGCTTCGGCCATTAAAGGTCGTAATCCCATGATTGATGGCTTTGGGTTGATTGCGTTTGCTTCACTGTTGCCGATGATGTTTGTCATGGTCTATGGAATGGTGGTGACATGATCAGTGTTCAACAGTTTATCGATACCTTTCTTGGCACCGTGATGGATGTGATTCCGATTGCGGTGATCATATTTGGCTTTCAATTGGCGGTGCTACGCAGGCCAGTCAACAACCTGCCCAAAGTATTGATAGGGTTCTTTTACGTCATTCTTGGCTTGTCTCTTTTCTTGATGGGGCTAGAACTGGCCTTATTTCCTTTAGGAGAGACGATGGCGATGCAGTTAACGGAGCCGTCTTTTCTGACTGAATTTAAAATCAGTTCTGGCTTAGCCCTAACATGGTTTGATTATTACTGGGTCTATCTTTTTGCGTTCTGTATCGGATTCAGTACCACGATCGCCGAGCCTTCATTGATAGCGGTTGCGATTAAAGCGAATCAAGTTTCCGGTGGCAGTATTAGCGTCAATGGGCTCCGGATTGCCGTTGCACTCGGTGTTGCAATCGGTATTTCGCTGGGCAGCTATCGGATCGTGGCTGGTGATCCTATTCATTACTACATCATTGTTGGTTACGTGGTTGTGGTGATCCAAACGTTTTACGCGCCCAAACTTATAGTGCCTTTGGCCTATGACTCGGGCGGTGTCACCACATCGACGGTGACAGTGCCATTGGTGACAGCATTGGGGCTTGGACTTGCCTCTACCGTACCTGGGAGAAACCCGGTGAACGATGGTTTTGGGTTAATCGCCTTTGCTAGCTTGTTTCCGATTATTTCAGTAATGGGCTATGCCCAAATAACGCAATGGTTAAACCGTTTACACACCTCTAAGGAGAGCAAAGATGCGCTTTAAATTGATCTTAGCGTTTGTGGAAGAGAGCAAGACTGACATCGTACTCGATGCGGCGCGTGATGCGGGCGCAACGGGGGCTACCGTGATCAATAATGCTAGAGGGCAAGGGCTAAACCAAAAACGTACCTTCTTTGGTTTGACGCTTGAGGTACAAAAAGATGTGCTGCTGTTTGTCGTTGAAGAGCACTTAGCACGACACATTTTAGAGACCATCGGCAAAGTTGGCGAGTTCGACCAAGAATCAGGGCAAGGAATATCAGTACAAATCGATGTTGAAGATGCGGTTGGGGTTGCACATCAAGTCGAGACATTAACTAAAGTTGTGGAGGATGAGCTATGAGTACCAGTGACAAAATCCGGGTTGGCGATGTAATGGCCAATACCTATGTGATTATTGATGGCTTAACCACAGTGTTAGCGGCGATAGAAATGGCGAAAAAGCACAAAGTAAAAGCGATCATCGTGGATAAGCGTCATGAAGATGATGAGTACGGGATTGTGTTGATGAACGACATTGCCAAAAAAGTCTTAGCCAAAAATCGCTCTCCTGAACGCACCAATATTTATGAAATCATGACTAAGCCCGCGTTAAGCGTGTCTGCCGAAATGAATGTGAAGTATTGTGCACGCTTGTTTGAACGCTTTGGTATTAGCCGCGCTCCTGTGGTCCGTGATAATAAGATTGTCGGTATGGTTAGTTACAATAATATTGTTATCAACGGTATGGTGGGAGATGACGTTTAGCCGTTAGGTACGTACAATAGGCCCATAAATTTTATGGAGAAGTACGTGTGAAATTATTTTTTGCTTCAGACCTACACGGTTCGCTACCAGCAACAGAAAAGGTATTAGAGCTATACCAAGCTTCGGGTGCCCAATATTTAATCCTACTGGGTGACATTCTGAATCATGGCCCTAGAAATCCGATTCCAGAGGGTTACAACCCGCCTGCTGTTGCAGACAAGCTGAACGAGTTCTCCCAAGAGATCATTGCTGTCCGTGGTAACTGCGACAGCGAAGTCGATCAGATGTTGCTCTCTTTCCCAATGATGATGGATTACTCATGGGTGTTACTAGAATCAGGCCAACGTATCTTCTTAACTCACGGTCACCTATATAACACAACGAAACGGCCAGCACTGAAAGCGGGTGATATCATTGCTCATGGCCATACCCATATCCCAGTTGCTGAGTACCAAGATGACATCTTCATCTTTAACCCAAGCTCGGTGACGTTCCCACGAGAAGGTCATGCAGCAAGCTATGGCATCTATGAAAATGGCACTTTCCAAGTGATCAGCCTTGACGGCGATGTACTGGTTAGCGGTCAGCTTTAAATCATAAAACCGGCCGTAATGAGTTTATTTTGAATCTACGTGGCCGAGGTCTCTGTCTGGAGCAATGAGGTTTCTTACTCTTTGCTTCAGAACTTTCGCTTCAGGAAAGCCGCCGTCCGCCTTTCGTTCCCAAATCTGTACTCCATTACAAAAGATCTCAAATCGTCCACCGGTATCTGGATGCAGGCTGACTTGTTCAATCTCTTCACTGAAGGTATGAAGCAGTTCCTGGCACAACCAACTTGAGCGAAGCATCCAATTACATTGGCGGCAATAGTGTATTGCTATTGTGGCTTTCAGCACTGCTGGGCTGTGTTGATTCGACTCTGTATTCATAGATAACCTTTAAAATTCTATAGCAATAGCTTGATGCCGACCGCAAACGTCAATATTTCGAAAGCCGTTTTGACGAGCTGATTGCTTGAACGGTTTGCGAGGAATGCCCCTAGGCTTCCGCCAACAAACGAACTTAACAGTAATATGGGTAACCATACCCAGTATATTGGCGCACCCGCTTGCATAATGGCAATGCCGCCGATGCCATTCCAGAACAAACCGACGCATATCATGGTTAATGCGACGGCTTGTTTATAAGTAAAACCAAACCAACGAACTAGAAATAGGGTAACTAACAGGCCTGATCCGGCAGTGAGTGAACCGCTGATGATGCCTATGAGTGCCAGCCCAACCCCACCGATTATCCAACGTTTTATGTCTCGGTTTTTAAGCTGCTCTTCTTGACCCAATTGTTTCTTTAGTCGTGAGTAAACGCCCAGTGCTAAGATCATTGCGCCAAGCAGTTTCTGTGCAATGGCATCTGGGATCATGAGTACGATATTCGCGCCAACGACCACTCCAATGCTGCCGACGATAATTAGGTAGAGACAAATTTTCCAGCTTAACGTGCCACCCTTGATATGGGTATATGCAGCACCTAAGCCGAGAGCAACGCTAGCGACTTTGTGGGTAGCCAGTGCAACTGAAAAGGGCAATCCTAGAAAGATGAGTAACGGGAACTGTAGAAGCCCAGCACCGCCGCCTGATAAAGAGGCAAGCGTGTTGGCGATTAATGAGCCAAAGAATAGAGCGAGTGAGTTTATCCAATCCATAGAGTTTTATCTTTGAGTTTAAGATAACAAAAAGGGGCCTCATGCCCCTTTTTTAGGTTTATCGTGAGTGGTATTCATCCATCGATATGCCGTAAATAGCTTTTCAATGTTAGTTCGAAAACAAGACGGTAGAACCATGATTTAAGCTAGTCAGTAGCAGTGCCTTCGGGTTAACAATGTCGATGCGACGACTTTGCTCTGCATCCATCTTGATTACTTGAGTAATCAGCTCTAGTTGCTCTTGAGAGAAGTCTTGGCGCTGAGCCGATGTAACATCTTTAAACTCAGTTGGCGAAACCAGTAGGTAGTTGTCGTTAATTTCCCACTGACCCGTCTCTGAAATGTTGATGACGTTAGCTGGTGCGGTTTGTGTGCCGTATAGCCTGACCACCGACATTCTCAGATATGTACCGTTTGGTAGGTACTTAGCATTTGAGGAGAGCTCAACTTTACGGAGTGGACCGATTGAATCGGCTTGTTTTTCTGCACTGATAAGCGAAACCATCTTTGATTGCCATTCATGTGAGGTAAGTAGGCGTGCTACTTTTGCGTCGCTCCCCCAATGTAACCAACCACTTAGAAAAGCAGATAGGGCCAGTAAGAAAACAGATACTTTTAATTTCATGCTACTGGCCACCTTTACAAATGTCGTCTACATCCGACTGGTTTGCGTAAATTCTGAGAGTAATATTTTCGCTAGAGTGTTCTTGCGGATGAATATAGTTAAGAACTATGTTGTTGGCCTGTCCGCCAGTTGCTATCACTTCGGTTGGCTTTAGTATACCAGTGTGGTTAGTGTTATAGCTCAACACACATTTTTCAATCGCAGGTAGCCAATTTGTTAAACCCGGATGATTGATTGGTGATTGAACCTTTACACCATCAACTTCTGCTAATGTACGAAATTCAGATTCCGCCGGGTTAGTAAAAGTCAGTACCAGAATTGGCATCATAACTGCGGCAAATAGCAACCCTAGAATTAACCACTTGTTGCTGTTTTTAGCTTCAGTTGTTGCTGGTACTTTAGTTAGCTCAACCTCAGTATTGGCCTCCTGAAGTTTAGAGATAGACTCAGGTGCGCTTGTCTCAGAAACGACTTCTTCTGCGACAGGTATTGTTGCAAACGTTAGGCTTGGTTCTACGTCATTTTCGGCAATTTCAACTGCAGCAGGTTGGTCATTTGACGAAAGTGGGGCTGAGCGCTCAACGGTTGCGATAAATTGGTAGCCGCGTTTAGGCACAGTTTTAACGAATTCTGGAGATTTCGTTGAATCTTTCAGCATCTTTCGTAGTGTTGAAACGGCTTGAGTTAGGCTTGAGTCATCAACCTCAAAACCTTGGTCACGCCAAACATATTCGTGTAATTCGTTACGAGTGATAACTTCATTGGGTCTTTCTGACAGCATAAGGAGAATGCGGCTTTCATTGCTGCCAAGACGCACGACTTCGCCGTCGCTCGTTTGGTCAACAAGTGAGTTGCTGTTTGGATCGAATACGAACCGCTGTGCGAGAATAAACTTTGTGCCGATATTGCTCATTGAATTCTTCTACTTTGGGTTATTTTGAGTGCGGAATAGACAAATCTGAGGTGAAATTTATTCAAATCTTCACCAAATCATGACTTTTTTTATGTTCTTTTATATTTATGAGGCTTAAGGATAATAAAAACAGATCAAAAAAACAGTGTTTTTATGATTTTTGACCTTGAATTTACAATTGTCATCCTCATGTTAATGAACATCAGAGCGGCATTACGTGTTCCGCCCCTATAGTTTTCAACACAAAGTATAGATGTTTTGGAGTAAAAATGAGCGAAACGGCAACGCAAAATAAAGAGACTCGTGGCTTTCAATCTGAAGTAAAACAACTACTTCATCTAATGATTCACTCACTGTATTCAAATAAAGAAATCTTCTTACGTGAGCTGATCTCTAACGCATCTGACGCAGCGGACAAGCTACGTTTTCAAGCGCTATCAAATGCTGAACTTTACCAAGGCGATGCAGATCTAGGTGTAAAACTGTCATTTAACGCTGAGGCGAATACGTTAACCATTTCTGATAACGGTATCGGCATGAGCCGCGACAACGTTATTGAACATTTAGGTACCATCGCGAAATCAGGTACTGCAGACTTTTTCTCTAAGTTATCTGAAGACCAAAGCAAAGACTCTCAGTTGATCGGACAATTTGGTGTTGGCTTCTACTCAGCATTCATCGTTGCGGACGCAGTAACCGTTCGTACACGTGCCGCAGGTCTTGCAAGCAATGAAGCAGTACAATGGCACTCTGCGGGTGAAGGCGATTACACCATTGAAGACATCACTAAGGAGTCTCGTGGTACAGACATCATTCTTCATATGCGTGAAGACGGTAAAGAGTTCTTGAATGAATGGCGTCTACGTGAAGTAATTGGTAAATACTCTGACCACATCGGTATCCCAGTTTCTATCTTAACTGCGGTTAAAGATGACGAAGGTAAAGACACCGAAGAGAAGCACTGGGAACAAATCAACAAAGCTCAAGCGCTTTGGACTCGTAACAAATCAGACATCGAGAAAGAAGAGTACCAAGAGTTTTACAAGCACGTATCTCACGACTTTGCTGATCCACTAACCTGGAGCCACAACAAGGTTGAAGGTAAGAACGACTATACAAGCCTGCTTTATATCCCAGCTAAAGCACCTTGGGACATGATGAACCGTGACCACAAGAGCGGCTTAAAGCTTTATGTACAACGTGTATTTATCATGGATGATGCTGAACAGTTCATGCCATCTTACATGCGTTTCGTACGCGGCCTGATTGACTCAAACGACCTACCACTGAACGTATCTCGTGAAATCCTGCAAGATAACAAGGTAACTCAGTCTCTTCGTGGTGCATGTACTAAGCGTGTACTTACTATGCTTGAGCGCATGGCGAAAAATGACAACGAGAAGTACCTAGAATTCTGGAAAGAGTTCGGTCTTGTAATGAAAGAAGGCCCAGCGGAAGACATGGCAAACAAAGAGAAGATCGCAGGTCTTCTTCGTTTTGCGTCTACAGAAGTTGATTCTGCAGATCAAACTATCAGCCTAGCGTCTTATGTTGAGCGTATGAAAGAAGGCCAAGATAAGATTTACTACCTGACAGCAGATAGCTACGCAGCAGCTAAAAACAGCCCACACTTGGAGCAGTTTAAAGCGAAAGGTATTGAAGTAGTGCTAATGTACGATCGCATCGATGAGTACGTAATGAACTACCTAACAGACTTTGACGGCAAACAATTTCAGTCGATCACAAAAGCGGGCTTAGATTTAAGCAAGTTTGAAGGTGAAGAAGAGAAAGAGAAGCAGAAAGAGACTGAAGAAGAGTTTAAGTCTGTTGTTGAGCGCACTCAATCTTACCTAGGTGATCGCGTTAAAGAAGTTCGTACTACGTTTAAACTCGCAACGACACCTGCAGTTGTTGTAACGGATGACTTCGAAATGGGTACGCAAATGGCTAAGCTTCTTGAAGCGGCAGGTCAAGCTGCACCTGAAGTTAAGTACATCTTTGAAATTAACCCAGAGCACGCACTTGTTAAACAAATGGCTGATGAAGCTGATGAGCAAGCGTTTGGTCGTTGGGTTGAGCTACTACTTGGTCAAGCGATGCTGGCTGAGAAAGGCTCTATGGAAGATCCGTCACAATTCTTGGGTGCAATCAACGAGCTGCTAACAAAGCGTTAGTCTTTCGACTTTGGGCTAAACCACGAATTGTAATTAAAAGCTCGCAAATGCGGGCTTTTTTAATGAACGTCGTTGAAAATGTGTTAAACGTGGTCAACGCCACCGTTATCGTCACAACAAAATGAGGCGATGCATTCTTTAGTCGTAAATTCAGCCAAATTGAATATTAATGTGATAGAATGCTCGACCTAATCAGCTGGTACTAGGATCCAACTTGTCCCAGTTGTATGATTTTTAAACGTTATACCGAAACTTACCGTTTTGCTTCTATTTGCAGTTTTGCTTAACCTCAACGGTTACCTAACGATTTCTGTTCATCTAAACGATGAGCTAGGAAGTTGGGATAGTGAGCTTCGGTATAAATCATAATTTTATAAGAGGATTAAACATGCGCATCATTCTTCTAGGTGCTCCTGGCGCGGGTAAAGGCACTCAAGCTAACTTCATCATGAACAAATTTGGTATCCCTCAAATTTCAACTGGTGACATGCTACGTGCTGCTATCAAAGCGGGTACTGAGCTTGGTAAGCAAGCAAAATCAGTAATCGACGCTGGTCAGCTAGTTTCTGATGAAATTATCCTTGGTCTTATCAAAGAGCGTATCGCTCAAGATGACTGTGAGAAAGGTTTCCTACTAGACGGTTTCCCACGCACAATCCCACAAGCTGATGGCCTAAAAGAGATGGGTATCGCTGTAGATTACGTTGTTGAATTCGACGTAGCTGACGATGTGATTGTTGAGCGTATGGCTGGTCGTCGTGCTCACCTTCCTTCAGGTCGTACATACCACACTGTGTACAACCCACCAAAAGAGGAAGGTAAAGATGACGTAACAGGCGAAGAGCTAGTTGTACGTGATGACGACAAAGAAGAAACAGTTCGTGCTCGTCTAGGCGTGTACCATGAGCAAACAGCTCCACTAATCTCTTACTATGGTAAAGAAGCTGAAGCTGGTAACACTCAGTACCTTAAGTTTGACGGTACTAAGCAAGTTGCTGAAGTTAGTGCAGAACTTGAGAAAGCACTAGCATAATTGGCTAACAGCCAGTTTTAGAATTTGATATATTGGAAGCGACCTTAAAGGTCGCTTTTTTTGTCTCAATTTTTAGTACGATACCAATCTAAGATAATTAGGGGCCCTCGATTCAACGCACATTAGCTTTGAAAAGTTCGCTCATAATCGAAAGTTGATGTTGGTTATATGTCACGCCAAATGATTATCTCAACATTTAGCGACAAGCAATGATCTTAAACTTCAGCAGATTAGTATATTACTCTCTACAAAATTACATATTGGTCTCAGGTATCTATGGAAAATAATAAAAAGCAGGGCGTTTTACTGGTGAACTTAGGTACACCAGATTCTGCGACCCCAGCTGGCGTTCGTCGATTTTTGAGTGAATTTTTGCACGATAAGCGAGTCGTTAATCTAACGCGCTGGCTATGGTGCCCGATATTGCACGGAGTGATTTTACCGATTCGTTCACCTAAAGTAGCCAAGCTTTATCAGTCGGTTTGGATGGACGACGGCTCACCGCTTCTTGTGTATTCACAAAGACAAGCAGAGAAGCTTCAGAAGAAGTTAGAGATGCCTGTCGCGCTGGGGATGACTTATGGTAATCCAAGCCTGAAAACAGGCGTTGAGCAGCTGATGGAGCAGGGCGTTGAAGAGATCATCGTACTGCCCCTGTACCCTCAGTACTCAGGCACCACCACAGCTGCGGTTTCTGATGGTTTAACCAAAGCCTTTAAACAGATGCCTGTTATTCCTAGTTACCGCTTTATCCGTGATTACTACGCACACCCTAGTTACACCAAAGCATTGGCTGAGAGTGTTCGTAGCCACTGGGAGAAAAATGGCCGAGCGGAGCATTTGGTTTGCTCTTTCCACGGCATTCCGAAGCGATTGGCAGATGAAGGGGATATTTACCCTCAACATTGTGAAGCGACAACTAAGCTATTAGCCGAAGAGCTTGGTTTATCTGCAGACGATATCACCATGACTTACCAGTCTCGATTTGGTCGAGAGGAATGGTTAAAGCCATATACCGATGAGACGCTTGAATCATTGCCAAGCAAAGGGATCAAGAAGATCGATATCATGGCTCCAGCTTTCTCTGTAGACTGTTTAGAAACGCTGGAAGAGATTTCAGATCAGTGTAAGGAAACCTTCATTGATGCTGGTGGTTCTGAGTTTAGCTATATCATGTGTCTTAACGACAGAGATTCGCATATCGACATGATGGCTGAACTTGTTGAAAATCAACGTAATAGCACAACAGGTTGTCAGGGCGACTGAAGCTTATCCAATAAAGGGTCATAGTTACAACGATATAGACAATGCGGGTCTCAAATAGTTGAACCCGCTTTTTTGTAGTTCATCGCGGATTCGCGGGAACTAAAAACAAAAACGGTAGTAAGTAATACGGTTTAGTTGCCAAACAAAAATCATACACAAACTACCATTTTCATGCTGAGCCATACTTTCCGCTCTTTACTCTGGGAAGGCATTAAAATAGTAAAACCTCATCATACAGCATCAATTATTCCCCTGACTCTTAAACCTAACTCTAAGATAAAGTGTCTTTGTAGTAACAAAGTCGAGACTATTCATGAGTATCAATGGCGTCATATAAAAGAGGTTGTGCCGTTTGGCGTGCTGCTTAAACGCGGCAAGTCAGGTGTCGTTACTGCGGCATAAAATAGAACCTCTATTTTGGTTAGAGCCTTATGTTCGTATAACGAAGCGCCTAAAGGTTATATAGATTAATCAATGCCTCTTCTATCATTAAGTATACCTCCCAGTTTACGAATGTTCGTTAGTACACCATTAAATAGATAGATAAACGCTGACTTAGACAAGTGGTCCCGCCAGTGAAATAGGAGGGGCTAAGCAACTCGTCATAGACGAGTTCGTAATATTTTTATGCCATTGAGGGTGCTAAGGCTCACCAAGTTATTTGGATAGGGTTAGGCCGAAGCCGTAAGGACATATGAGAGTTTTCGCACAGCTTGGAAAATATGGTAACAATATCGAAGCTATCGCAAGGTGGTGATAGAGTCAGAGTCGACCAAGTCAACAAATTCAAGCAAGTAAACAAGCGAGGCAATGGGATAAGCGCTCACGCATCGTGTTGTTAACAAATAGAGGCAACTTGATTGTACAGTAAATTGGCTATCTTACCGAGATATTGAATATCAATAAGGATTCAATCACCACTTATATACGCGAATCATAGCTTAAAGAGCTTTGGTACTGTGAATCAGAAGTGTATGTTAAAGGGCTCTGGGGAGAGTAGGTATAAGTACAACAGAGTGGAATTTAACCATTAAAAGAGTTTGCGCGAAAGCTAGTTTTTACCTTCACCGGATTATCGCATCGACTATCGAGATACATATTACTTATTCTTGAAGATAAAAAGCGGCTTTCCTTGGAAAGCCGCTATGAACCTTTTTTGTATTGGTTTACGCTTGAGCTGTGTTTAGTTCAGTCTCCTGATCTGTCTCACAGATTTTTGTTAACTTTGGAGCAATACAGAAAGTTAATACCGCAATAAGAGCTGTCACATAACCTATGTTGCTGAATACGTCTCCATATAGGTTGAGTGTTTGCACTGTTTCCGTCACACCTTCTGGAACTGAAGTAAGGCTCGCTACCCAACCAGCGACAACTGCGGCCGTCGCTGACGTTAAGAACCACATCCCCATTGCGAATCCCATCAATCTCTGAGGTACTAGTTGTGCGACCATCGCTAAACCTAAGCCTGAGACTAATAGTTCTCCTAGTGATTGGAATAGATAACTTACAATTAGCCAGTTTGAACTTACAATACCATTAATGTTTGCGAAGCTAACGCTCCAACCTAAAATTAAAAAAGAAAGGGCACATAGCACCATACCCATTGCAAATTTGAACGGCATTGATACTCGGTTGCCTAGTTTTCCATAAAGTATTGCCATAACAGGACTTGCAACCATGATCCAGAACGAGTTCAGTGCTTGAAATTGCTCTGGCTCTACAGGGAAACCAAGAATATCGTGACTAACATTGTGGATTGCAAAGAAGTTTAAAGATGTAGGCATCTGAAAATAGAGGACGAAGAAGACAACGCCTTGTAGCATCAAAACAAACGCTACTAGCATTTTACTTCTTTCTTGGCCTTTAATTTTTAGAGCTTCTTTGAAATACAAGGTAACGATACAGATACCAGCAATGACTAATATACCGTGAGCTAGTGTTAAGTTTTGCAATAGGTAACTACAGACGAAACTAGCAATAATTGAACCAAAGATTACTAATAGAAGCTTTGAAAGTACGACAGGCTTAAGGTCAGCTGGAGAGCCCACCCCTTTGACCATTTTTTTACAAGCTAAAAAATTAACGGCTGTAACAGCTAATCCTGAAGCACTCATACCAAAAGCCAGGCCATAGCCTACCTTTTCTGCAACGATCGGCGTCAGTATCATTGAAATTAGGCCACCTAAATTAATAGCCATGTAGTAGAGTGTAAAAGCGCCATCCAGTCTAGGGTCGTTCTCCGGATATACTTTCGCGAGTAAGCTAGATGGATTTGCTTTAAAAAGACCATTACCTACGGTAATGAAGCCCATTGCCAAGTAAATTAAATTTTTACCGCCCAAATGGCTGCTGGTGGTTGACATACCTAACAGTATATAACCCACCATCATAATTATTGCACCTAGAGTAATAGCTCGTTTAGTACCTATTATTTTATCGCCGATCCATCCACCCACAGCCATAAATCCATAAAGCAAAGCAGAAAAAGCTCCAAATAGGACAAAAGAGTCTGATTCAGCTAACCCCATTACTTTTACTAAATATACGGTTAGAATGGCTTGCATTCCATAGAAGCCGAATCGCTCCCAGAATTCAATTGAGAATATTAAATAAAAGGGTTTGGGTTGCTTGAGTATGTTCAAGTCAGACATAATTGATGTTTCCTGTTGTGTTAATGCTCTTTATAGGCGCGGTCTTATTAACCATTAGTTTTTTTATTTATGCTGAGCAGAAAAAATAATGCCCGTAATGTATACACATCAGTGATGATGTTTACAAATGGAAGTTTTTTTAAAAAAAAAGCACAAAGATTTTTAGGTTGTTGATAAGGTTGTTGTTTTTAGGTGATTTTGCTTTACTTTTCTCATCTGAAAACTAAAATTTCAAATTTGACGTAATTCTTTGCGTTATGTGGCGTTCTTTGCTATTCATCAACCAAATACTGAGAGGTCAAGTACAGCACTTGTTAAAGGATTAGTGAAATGAAACGATGGTATTTACTCTACTGTAAGCGTGGCGATCAAAAACGCGCTCAGCAGCATTTAGAGAATCAAGGGGTAGAGTGCTTTTACCCACAAATAGAAGTCGAAAAAGTAGTGAGAGGGAAAGAAAAAGTGGTCAAAGAGCCGCTGTTCCCTTCATACGTTTTTGTTCGATTTGATTATGAACAAGGGCCAAGCTTTACGACCGTTCGTTCAACACGCGGCGTAGTGGACTTCATTAAGTTTGGAGCGTTACCACATGAAGTACAAGGCGACTTGGTTTTTGAGCTCAAAGAACTTGAGAAGCATTGCAGCAATGACGTTGAAGATTGCTGTGTTGAATTTGAATCTGGTCAAGTTGTGAAAATTAATAGCGGTCAGTTTGCTGGTATTGAGGCGATTTTCCACCAGAAAGACGGTGAGGCTCGTTCTATCATGTTAGTGAAGATGATCAGTCAGGTGGTGCCAGTCAGTATTGAAAACGAGGCACTACAAGCACACGCTTAACTTTGTGATAAGAATTATTACATCTAGGATTAAAATAAAAAGGCGCATAATGCGCCTTTTTTAGTATTTCGAATTTGCCTGAGCGTTTACGCGTTGTAAGCGTCGTTGTGAACCGCTTGAACCGCACGACCTGATGGGTCTACACAGTTTTGGAACGACTCATCCCACTCAATGGCTTTCGCTGATGAACAAGCGACAGATGGACCGCCCGGTACACACTCCGCTGCAGATTCTAGCGGGAACAACTCTTCAAAGATTTCGCGGTAAGCGTAGCCTTCTTTAGTTGTTGGCGTGTTGTATGGGAAACGGAATTGAGCCGTTTCCATTTGTTTATCCGTAACTTTCGCTTCAGCGGTTGCTTTCAATGTATCAATCCAGTCGTAGCCAACACCATCAGAGAACTGCTCTTTTTGACGCCATGCAATTGAATCCGGTAAGTAGTGTTCAAAACACTCACGTAGGATGTGTTTCTCCATCTTACCGTTACCACACATCTTGTCTTCTGGGTTTAAGCGCATTGCCACATCGATGAACTCTTTGTCCAAGAATGGTACACGGCCTTCTACGCCCCATGCTGCCAGTGATTTGTTCGCACGAGCACAGTCAAACATGTTCAGAGCTAGCAGTTTACGTACCGTTTCTTCATGGAATTCTTTTGCGTTTGGCGCTTTGTGGAAGTACAAGTAACCACCAAAGATCTCATCAGCACCTTCGCCAGACAGTACCATTTTGATACCCATTGCTTTGATCTTACGAGCAAGTAGGTACATTGGCGTAGACGCGCGAATGGTCGTTACATCGTAGGTTTCGATGTGGTAGATAACGTCACGGATTGCATCCAAACCTTCTTGAATGGTGTATGTCATCTCGTGGTGAACGGTACCGATCTTGTCTGCCACTTCACGAGCAGCGATAAGATCAGGTGCACCTTCTAGACCAACCGCAAATGAGTGCAGTTGTGGCCACCAAGCTTCAGACTGCTCATCATCTTCAATACGCATTGCCGCAAAGCGTTTCGCGACTGCAGAAGTGATTGAAGAATCTAGACCACCAGACAGAAGTACACCGTAAGGTACGTCAGTCATTAGTTGACGTTTAACGGCTGCTTCTAGTGCTTCCGTTAGGTCTTCCTTGCTTGTGCTGTTGCCTTGCACTGCTGCGTATTCGTTCCAATCGCGAACATAGTAACGTTGCGGCTCTGCATCTTTTGAAGAGTAGAAGCTACCTGGAGGGAACTCGCTAATTGTTTTACATACAGGAACTAGTGCTTTCATTTCAGAAGCAACATAGTAGTTACCGTGTTCATCGTAGCCTTGGTAAAGCGGGATGATACCGATATGGTCGCGGCCTACTAGGTATTCGTCTTTTTCTTCATCGTATAAAACGAATGCGAAGATACCGTTTAGCTCTTCTAGCAGGTCTGCGCCCATTTCTTGGTATAGCGCTAGGATAACTTCACAGTCAGAGTCTGTCTGGAACTGGTACTTATCTTCATAGCGAGCACGAAGTTCTTTGTGGTTATAGATTTCGCCGTTTACCGCAAGAATGTGCTTCTTGTCTTGGCTGTATAGCGGCTGAGCGCCACTATTTAGACCAACGATAGCTAAACGCTCGTGAGCAAGGATTGCTTTGTCACTAGCATAGATGCCAGACCAATCTGGTCCACGGTGACGAAGCTTTTTAGACATTTCTAAAGCGATAGGGCGAAGTGCTGCGGCATCACTTTTTATGTCGAGAATGCCAAATACTGAACACATAGAACTTCCTTTTAAATAATTTCTAAATCAACTGTATTCAATTTGCCATTCTGGCTAAAAAAAGCAACCGGAAGTGAGCAAAAAAATAATATAAAGGGTGTTATGTTAGAAATTATTTAACTAATTCTTTATTTTGGTGTTTGATATCTAAATGCAGTCTGTTTTTTGAACGAAAACCCCTCAAAAGTGCGAAAATTCACAGTCTTGAGAGGTTTTGTTAAAGGAGGTTTGGGCTAGATTTTATTGATGTTTGGGTTTAATTGTTCACAAACGTGGCGAGCAAAACCACTACCGGCTTCGCTATAGATGTTAAACGCCGCATCAACACCATTTTCTTTCAAAGTATCGAGTTGATCTGGATACTCAGCGATAGCCGCAATCTGCCCTTTAAAGTTACGAGACTTTAATTGCTCCAAAGCGGTTTGATTACCTTGGTGATGGGGCATAGCTAAGATAACCAGTTTTACATTTGCGGTATCAAGAATACGCTCCCAGAAGTCTGGGTCGGTCGCGTCGCCAGAAATCACGTTTCTACCGTGGCTTCTATGGGTATGTGCGGCTTCTTCACGAACTTCGACACCCAAACTTACCTTGCCGTAGCGTGAACGTAATTCGTCATAAGCACCGGTACCAATTCGTCCCATACCAAGAATAAGTACTTGAGCACGACCTGGGTCTATTCGTTTATCACGTTGATGAAGCTTTTCTGCTGCATGCTCTTTTAACCATTTACCGGATTGTTGGTAAAGCTTGTGGCCTGCACGGTTTAGAGGTGCTGCAACTAGGAAAGAGAGTGATACTGCAATCGCGACGGCAACCAAGATATCACCAGACATCCAGCCCATCTTAAAGGCAAGGCCACCAACGATTAAGCCAAATTCACTGTAGTTGAACAGTGATAGTGAAGCGAGCAACGAAGTTCGAACGCGGAACTTGAAGCGATTAAGTACCAAGAAGTAAAGCACGCCCTTCACTGGTAACAGCAACAAGAACAGTACCGCTAGCATAAAACCTTGAATGGTTGGCTGTTCTGATAAGCCAATATTTAAGAAGAAACAGACAAGGAACAGCTCTTTAAGGTTAAACAGGGATTTTGATAGCTCTGAAGCTTTTCGATGACCCGCGAGCAACATACCTAGGATAAGAGCTCCTAAGTCTGGCTTCATACCCACCAATTGGAAGAGTCCAGCACCGACAACCAAAGCGAAGAAAATGCCGAATAGGACTAACATTTCACCGTGGCCAACCCAATCTAGCACTTTGTAAAACAGTGGGCGCAGGAATGGCAATGCAAATAGAGCAATCGCGTACCATTCAGGCAGCTTGCCTGTTGAAGCGGTAAGAAAGACGACGGCGAAAATATCTTGCATGACTAAGATACCAATCGCCAAGGTGCCGTAGGTGGCATTCATCTCCCCTTTCTCTTGCAGAGACTTTACCGCAAATACGGTACTGGAGAATGATAGGGCGAAGCCGAGTAGAACAATCTGCTCGATTGACATAGCTGCCAGTGACGAAATGCCAAGGAACTTAAAACCAAATAGGGCGACGGCAAAAAACAGAGTGGATAAAAGATTATGTATTGTGGCGCCGGCCCAGATCTCTTTTGAGAGCAGGGTTTTGATATCTAGCTTTAAGCCGATGGTGAATAGGAGCAGGGTGACACCGAGGTCAGCCAAGGTAATGATGGTCTCATTGGTTTCGAAACCAAAGGCAAAAAGCCCAAATCCCGCAACCAAAAAGCCAACCAGTGGGGGAAGGTGACACTTTAAAGCAATAAATCCTGCGATAAACGCAGTGGATATTAATATAAGTTCCATAACTTGTTGTTGTAGTTCCCTAGCTTAAAAAAACGGGCCGTGTTTTTACAAACACGGCCCGCGGAAAATCAGAATTATTGTTCTTTAATCTTCAAGTAGCTTCTGCAGTAACACACCATTGAGCATGGCGCGCTTGATCATAGCAAAAGCTCCCATCGTAGGATGTTTATCGATCTGTGATGCTACAATAGGCAGGCCGCTATGGAAAGTCGTTAGCGACTGATTCTCTACATTGCGCTTAATTGCAGGGAAAACAATCTCTTGTGCCTTAGTAATATCACCAGCGATGATCACTTTTTGAGGGTTAAATAGGTTGATCGTCATCGCGATCGCTTTACCTAACTGGTTTCCTACTCGAACCAAGCTCTGCTTAGCTAATTCGTCGCCATTCATTGCGTGGTCGCAAACGTCTTGAATAGTAATACGCTCAAGCTCGGTTAAAGAAGACTCATAGCCTTGTTTAATCAGTTTTTGCACGCGCTCAACGATTGCAGGGTTTGCCGCTACCGTTTCAAGACAACCAAAGTTACCACATTGGCACTGTTCACCAAGTGGATCGATTTGGATATGACCGATTTCACCGACGTTACGGTTATGACCTAAGAAAACCTGACCGTTAACGATAATACCTGCACCAGTACCGCGGTGAACACTCACTAAGATAGAGTCTTGGCTGTCTTGGCTCGCGCCAAAGTAGTGTTCAGCTAGTGCCATTCCGCGAACATCGTTACCAACAAAACAAGCGACATGGAATGTGTCGCGAATAATGTCGCTTAATGCAAGATTATCGATGTCTGTATTTGGCATGTACTCAACGACACCCGTCGTCGGGTTCACTAAGCCTGGAAGGGTCACGCCAATCGCAATCAGCTGATCGATTTTCGGCTGGTGTTCAGCGATGAAGGTCTTAAGCGTATTGACCAAGCCTTGAGTAAGGTCTGACTGATCTGAATAGTTAAGGTCTTGCTGTTGGAAAGCCAATTCACGGCCACCAAGGTCGAGAAGGCTAACTTGAATGTAGTCTCGCCCTAAGCGCACAGCGATAGAGTGAAAAGGCTCTACTTCTGTGGTTAGAGAGATAGCGCGTCTACCGCCAGTAGACGCTTGCTGTGCGACCTCTTTAATTAGGCCGCGCTCTAATAGTTGGCGGGTAATTTTTGTAACACTTGCCGGTGCGAGTTGGCTTACATCAGCCACTTGTATACGACTGATAGGCCCTTGTTGGTCTATAAGTCGGTATACCGCCGCACTGTTTAGTTGTTTAACTAAGTCTACGTTACCTATTTGTCCGCCATTCATACTTAATTGTGCTCGTATTGTCCATTAACAACAGTCGCTTTAACGTTAAAGTCTCGGTCAAATACAGCTAGGTTTGCAACCATGCCTTTCTTGATTCGACCTAGCTTGCTTTCTACACCGATAGCTGTAGCTGGGTATAGTGTAGCCATGCGAAGAGCTTCGTCTAAAGCGATACCAGCGTGCTCAACTGTGTTCTGAACTGCTTCAATCATAGTCAGAGCTGAGCCGCCCAGTGTGCCGTTTTCATCAACACACTTACCATCTCGGTAATATACTTTCTTACCGACAAAAATAAAGTATTCCATGTCAGCACCTGCAGGAGCTGTGGCATCCGTCACTAATACTAACTTTTCTCCCTTGACTTTATGCGCAATTCTGATGTTTGCGTAATCAACGTGGAAACCGTCGGCGATGATGCCGGCGTACACCTCAGGTGTATCGTAGATAGCGCCAACCACACCAGGTTCACGACCAACCATAGGTGTCATTGCATTGAATAAGTGTGTTGCGAATGTAATGCCAGATTCGAAACCTTGGCGTGCTT
Organism: Vibrio chagasii; assembly: GCF_002954585.1. Taxonomy (GTDB): domain Bacteria; phylum Pseudomonadota; class Gammaproteobacteria; order Enterobacterales; family Vibrionaceae; genus Vibrio; species Vibrio chagasii_A. Next base: position 2,110,575 of record NZ_MSCI01000002.1, on the reverse strand, counting down.
CTGCATAAGTTGCGTTGGTATGACCGATAGAAACGACAACACCAGCTTTGTGTAGACGTTCGATATGCTCTGGGTCGTTCAGCTCAGGAGCTAGTGTTACTTTCGCAACAAGGTCACTGTTCTCACAGATAAGCTCAATCATCTCGCTGTCAGACTTACGAATATGATCAACGCTGTGAATGCCTTTTTTCGCAACGTTTAGGTATGGACCTTCAAGGTGAAGACCTAAAGATTGGTTCTGGTATTGGTTATGGTATTCACGAGCTGCTGTGATAACTGCACGCATGTCTTCATCTGAAGAAGTAATCAGAGTAGGCAAGAAGCTTGTACAGCCTGATTTTAGGTTTGCTTTGTGCATGATCTGCATTGTTTCTGCAGTGATTTCATCGTTCAGCATCACGCCACCACAACCATTCAGTTGTAGGTCAATGAAACCCGGGCTTAGGTTTGCACCGTCTAGGTCACGAACCTCGATACCTTCTGGTAATTCAGAGATAGGGCAGACTTTTTTGATCAGTTCGTTTTCGATTACTACAGCATGATCGGTTAGAACATCACTACCAGTGTAAATTTTACAGTTACTTAGCGCGTACATAGTCAGCTAATCCTTATTTCGTCAGATCTTTTAAATTCGTTCGTTACCTAAATGTTGACTTAGTTTGCGAACATCATTTACGTAACGATTTAACTTTTATGGGCAAACGGCTTCAAAGTGGGAAGCGATTTTAAGTGTTTGAAAAACATGTGAACAATTCATTGTTTTTATGGGTTTGGGTTAAAAATATCAGTAAGTTAGCTAGCTTTTAATGCCGAAAATAACTCACTTTTGACCCATTAGTTAGATTTGGATTTTATCTATAAATGTTCATTTTTTTGAATGATAAAATAAGTTTTATGATCTCGCTAGCAAAAACCTCTGGATTTGGTGAAAACTGGTGATTACGATCACAAATGATAAGGTTTTAATTTGCGGAGCAAAATTAATTGAATACACTGAATAGGACTAAATTGAGCGACTAAAATAAGTTTCTCAAACGAATTCTAAAAAATCCTATAGGGGGAAACAACTGGTGAATATTCTAGGATATGCACAGAAGCTAGGTAAGGCGTTAATGCTACCTATCGCAACGCTTCCGATTGCGGCGCTTCTATTACGTTTAGGTCAAGGCGATCTACTTGATATTCCATTTATGGCGCAAGCCGGTGGTGCTATCTTCAGTAACCTACCATTGCTATTTGGTCTAGGTATCGCTATTGGTCTTTCTAAAGACGGTAACGGCGCAGCAGGTCTTGCTGGTGCAGTTGCTTACTTCGTTCTAACGGCGACAGCAACAACAATTAACGCTGACGTTAACATGTCTTTCTTCGGCGGTATCTTCGCAGGTATCATCGCAGGTCACTCTTACAACGCTTTCCATGCTACACGCCTTCCTGAGTGGCTGGCATTCTTCGCTGGTAAACGTTTAGTACCAATCATGGCTGGTCTATTTGCACTTGTTGCAGGTGCTGTGTCTGGTGTGGTTTGGCCTGGTGTTCAATCTGGTCTAGACGCACTGGCTCACGCAGTATCAACGTCTGGCGCTATTGGTCAATTCGTTTACGGTACTCTTAACCGTGCACTTATCCCTGTAGGTCTACACCACGTATTGAACTCGTACTTCTGGTTCGGTATGGGTACATGTCAAGAAATCATCGTTGCTGGTCAAGGCGCATTCGCTAACATCACTCAACTTTGTGTTGACCCATCACTAGCTAAAACTCTAGTTGTTGGCCAAGAGCATACATTCACATTCGCTAACTCTGTAACTCCAGAAATCACTACTGTTGTTAAAGAAGTAACTGACACTGTTAAATCAGGCGACCTACACCGTTTCTTCGGTGGCGATAAAGGCGCTGGCGTATTCATGAACGGTTTCTTCCCAGTAATGATGTTCGGTTTACCAGGTGCTGCACTTGCAATGTACCTAGCAGCTCCTGCTGAAAAACGTAGTCAAGTTGGTGGTGCACTATTCTCAGTAGCATTCTGTTCATTCCTAACAGGTATCACAGAGCCGCTAGAATTCATGTTCGTATTCCTAGCTCCTGCTCTATACGCAATGCACGCTGTATTCACTGGTCTGTCTCTAGTTGTTGCTAACATGTTTGGTACTTTGCACGGTTTCGGTTTCTCTGCTGGTCTTATCGACTTCGTATTGAACTGGGGTCTAGCAACTAAACCTCTAGTACTTCTAGCAATCGGCCTTGGTTTCGGTGCTCTATACTTCTTCACTTTCTCTTTCGCAATCCGCGCTTTCAACCTGAAATCGCCTGGTCGTGAAGATGATGAAGCTGCAGCGACTCCAGCTGGCGAGGCTCCAAAAGGCGACCTTGCACGTCAATACCTAAAAGCTCTAGGTGGTCACGAGAACCTAACTTCAATCGACGCTTGTATCACACGTCTACGTCTAACTCTTAAAGACCGCTCTGTTGCTGACGAAGCAGTTCTTAAGAAACTAGGTGCTAAAGGTGTTGTTAAGCTAGGTGAAAACAACCTACAAGTTATCCTAGGCCCTCTTGCTGAAATCGTAGCTGGCGAAATGAAAGCTATCGGTGCAGGTGAAGACCTATCTGATGTAAAACTTCCATAGTAAGGAAGTACTTAACTGAGCAGTAATTAATACTCTCAAGTAAGTGTCAAATTGAAAGCCTCCCATCTGGGGGGCTTTTTTGTATCGGCATCTTGAGGATAAGTGAGAAGGTTCGTTCTATTCTTCATCGAATAGCAGAAATATTCGCAATAAACTGATGGTTCTTATTGTGTAAAGCCTAAGAATTGTGGATGATTAGCAACAATGATCTTTCTATCCTAGGCTTGAGTTAAAAGCGCTGTTTCTAGAACAGAAAGAAGAATTTTTCTCTGACAATACTAAATACATAGAGGTGCTATAGATGAGTGAAGCTGAGGCTCGTCCATCGAATTTCATTCGCCAAATTATCGATAAAGATTTAGCGGATGGTACACACACTAGCGTGCATACTCGTTTCCCGCCGGAGCCAAATGGTTACCTGCACATCGGTCACGCTAAATCTATTTGCTTGAATTTTGGTATTGCTCAGGACTACCAGGGACAGTGTAATCTTCGTTTCGACGATACAAACCCTGAAAAAGAAGACGTTGAATACGTTGAGTCAATTAAGAATGATGTAAGCTGGTTAGGCTTCGAATGGTCTGGTGACATTTGTTACTCATCAAACTACTTCGATACGCTTTACGCTTATGCTGTGGAATTAATTAATAAAGGCTTAGCGTACGTTGACGAGCTAAGTCCTGAGCAGATCCGCGAATACCGAGGCACGCTAAAAGAGCCTGGTAAAGCAAGTCCATACCGCGACCGCAGCCCTGAAGAAAACCTAGCGCTATTTGAAAAAATGCGTGACGGTGGCTTTGAAGAAGGTAAAGCGTGTCTACGTGCTAAGATCGACATGAGCTCGTCATTCATGGTAATGCGCGATCCTGTTATCTACCGTGTTCGTTTTGCTCACCACCATCAGACCGGTGACAAATGGTGCATTTATCCAATGTACGATTTCACTCACTGTATCTCTGATGCGCTGGAAGGTATTACGCACTCTATCTGTACTCTTGAATTCCAAGACAACCGTCGTTTGTACGATTGGGTTCTAGATAACATTACGATCGATTGCCAACCTCGTCAGTACGAGTTCAGCCGTCTGAATCTAGAATACACAGTGATGTCTAAGCGTAAGCTAAACCAGCTTGTGGTTGAAAACTTAGTTCAAGGTTGGGATGACCCACGTATGCCAACTATCTCTGGTTTGCGTCGTCGTGGTTTCACTTCTGCATCTATTCGTGAATTCTGTAAGCGTATCGGTGTGACTAAACAAGAGAACATGATTGAGTTCGGCTCACTAGAGTCTTGTATCCGTGATGACTTGAACGAAAATGCACCACGTGCAATGGCTGTTCTAGATCCGGTTAAGATCGTGATTGAAAACTACGATGCAGACAAAGTAGAAACACTAACTGTTGCTAACCACCCGAACAAACCTGAAATGGGCACTCGTGAAGTACCGTTTACTCGTGAAGTTTGGATCGAGCGTGATGACTTCCGTGAAGAAGCAAACAAGAAGTACAAGCGTTTGGTTCTAGGTAAAGAAGTTCGTCTACGTGGTGCTTATGTAATTAAAGCAGAGCGTATCGAGAAAGATGCAGAAGGCAACATTACAACTATCTTCTGTTCTTACGATGACGAAACGCTAGGTAAGAACCCAGCAGATGGCCGCAAAGTGAAGGGTGTTATCCACTGGGTATCTGCTGATAAAGCACTGCCAGCTGAGATTCGTCTATACGACCGTCTATTTACTGTGGCAAACCCTGCTGCTGCGGATGATTTCGCTGCAACGATCAACCCAGAGTCTCTGGTTAAGTTGAACGGTTTTGTTGAGCCTAGCCTAGCGGAAGCCGCTGCAGAGCAAGGTTTCCAATTTGAGCGTACAGGTTACTTCTGTGTTGATTCAAAAGACTCTAAAGCATATGCGTTGGTATTCAATCGTACGGTTGGCCTACGTGATACTTGGGGTAAAGCTGAAGCATAATTGCTAACGCTAACAAGCTATCTAATAAAAACCGGCCGAGTGCCGGTTTTTTTGTGACTGTATATCCTGCTTATGGGGAGTAACGATAGATTGCTGATGATGTGTTCTCAGATATCGTCAGGTCGAGAATTGGTGATTTCTCCAGTGCGAGAGTTGTACCAAAACACGTATTCCGCTCTGTCTGGATTTCTGTGGTGACCCTCTGCAGTATAGATGTAGTAGCAAAGTGCTTGAGCGGTCTCTGAGCCGCCCTCTTTAGTTAAAAAGGTTAGGTTTTGGCGGCGTGAGACAAAATCGAATCCATCAAAATTATCTCTATCTGTTGTGACGGTTAGATCGGTATTCATGATCGCGTCCCAAATAGCGACACACCCTTGATGACCTTTACCTATATTGTAGGGAGCGCCCATCGGAGAGTTTTTATCAACGCCTAAAGGGTAGCCTTCATCATTCATATCCAATTGAGGGTTGCCGTTGGCATCTTCTCCAAAGCCTGGTAGGTCGTTCATTTCTGAATTACCGCTGCCATTCACAAGCCATTTGCTGTGAGCAAACGTAATCGCACTTTGAAACTGAGACTGAGCACCATTGAAAATAGCAATTCGGCTATCACTTTGCAGATTTAAAAAGCGAGGAAGTGCAACAACAGAAAGCACGGTTATGATCACAATCACAACCAGTAGCTCTATCAAGGTAAATGCTTTTATATGCGGTCGCTTTCTGTATGAGTCGTTCATGATAGCTATAAATAAAAAACGCTGACCGAAGTCAGCGTTTTTTTAATTTTTCGGTTTGTGCGCGTCTGGGTTACCTTTGCAATCACCCGTCATGCTTTTACCGTAAAGGTATAAACTGTGGTTCGTTAGCTGAACGTTGTAACGCTTCGCTATCTCTTTTTGTCTCTCCTCGATGATGTCATCAGAGAACTCGATAACTTCGCCACAATCTAGACATACTAGGTGATCGTGGTGGTGCTGTGTTGAAAGTTCGAATACAGACTTACCGCCTTCAAAATGGTGGCGAGTTACAATGCCAGCGTCATCGAATTGGTTTAATACTCGATAAACGGTCGCAAGCCCGATCTCTTCACCTAAGTCGATCAGCTTTTTATATAAATCTTCAGCACTAATATGTTGGCAGTCTGGTTGTTGTAATACTTCTAAAATTTTGAGCCTTGGGAGGGTCACTTTAAGACCAGCATCTTTTAGCGCTTGATTATTGTCTGACATATACTTTCCTGTTGATGATCTGCAGCAATTAACAGAATTCAATATTAATACCATTATAGTTTAGTCAGGCATAACAATAAACCACGAACTTCAAAGGGTTACTAATCAACATCACAATCTGTTTTGTAAATTGGAAGTATCTCACTTATAGTGGAGGTAAGACCAGTTAAGGTGGCGGTAATTCTAATATGAACACGGAATGTTGTTATGAATAAGCAACTTGCAAAAATATACAAACCAAACATCGTAAAATTCGCTCTTAATATCTGGCCTCCATTTTGGGGAGCGGGGATAAAGATAGCCCATATTAGTTCGGATTTTAGGGTAGTAAAAACAGTGCTTAAGTTGCGCTGGTGGAACAAAAATGCCAATCGTACTCAGTATGGCGGTAGCATATTTTCCCTCACGGATCCTGTTTACTCATTGATGTTAATGGGAATTTTAGGTGAAAGGTATTATGTGTGGGATAAAGAGGCGAGCATTAACTTCATCAAACCTGGTCAGTCAGATCTGTATGCAGACTTTGAAATAAGCCAAGGTCAGCTTGATGAGATTTACCGTCAGACTCAACTTGGTGAGAAGTGTTTTCCCGAGTTTATTATCTATGTCAAAGATAAACAGGGTAATGTGGTCTCAGAAATTCAGCGTACGCTGTATGTCAGAAAGAAGCCACAATTCAGAGATGATGACGAAGCACTGGAAGCAGAGTGCTAATTTAGACAAACAGATCTTACATAGACAAATAGAAAAAAACCTCCAATTAGGAGGTTTTTTCATATCTAGAGAGTTGTCACTAGTTGTAACAATGGGCAACTGCTAGAGAACTAGTCTTCAAGCTCTGCTAGGCACATCTCTTCGTGGATTTGTTTAACCCAGTTAGATACACGCTCATCAGTTAGCTCTGGTTGACGGTCTTCATCGATACATAGACCAACGAATTGGCTGTCATCGCCTTCAACTAGACCTTTCGATGCTTCGAACTCGTAGCCTTCAGTAGAAGTGTAACCTAGGATAGTACCGCCTTTTGCTTCAACGATGTCACGGATAGTACCCATAGCATCACAGAAGTATTCTGCGTAATCTTCTTGGTCACCACAACCAAAGATAGCAACAAGCTTAGTTGAGAAATCAATAGCTTCTAGCTCTGGGAAGAAATCATCCCAATCACATTGTGCTTCGCCGTAGTACCACGTAGGGATACCAAGCAGCAGTAGATCGAAGTTATCGATATCTTCTTTGCTGCTTTTTGCAATGTCTTGAACGTGAACGAGCTGTTTGCTCAATTGCTTTTGAATCATCTTAGCAACAGCTTCAGTGTTACCTGTATCGCTACCAAAGAAGAGACCTACACTTGCCATAGAATCATTACCTTTCATTTTGTCTGTTGTCGGTGTAATAAAGTTCGGAGGGGAATCGTTAGATCCCGGTTCCTTCCCAGCTTAGTTGGATTATCCCTTTGGCGATAAAACCTGCACAGCCAAGGAAAAGTACTAACCACACAATGCGACGACCAAATGGAGGAACATTTCCTTGCTTGAGAACGTCCTTAATAGCCATACCGATCAAAAAGAAAATCGCGGCAAATAGGAGATCTAAACCAACAGATTCAATGATGTTCATGTAGTCGTAAAGCATGGGAACCTTATATACCAATTTTGCTTGGGCGCACTATATCACTGTTGCGAGATAAAGTTAATGTGCAGTGATTACTCAGCTCTCATTTATCTGCATGAAAAAGCGCACTTAAGCGATGAATTTTCGAATTGCTCTCAGTACTTCAGCTGGCTTTTCTGCGTGTAGCCAGTGGCCCGTATTCGCAATGACGTGAGCCTTTGCGTTAGAAAATTGCTGTTGGACCGCAGTTTGGTGCTCAGCCGTGAGGTAGTCAGAATCCCCACCTTTTATTAGCAAGGTTTTGACTGAAGTTTTGTCGATCGGTTCCCAACCAATGATGTGTGCATAGTTGGCGAGCAGTGATGCGACGTTAAAGCGCCACTCCATAATGCCTTTTTCTGACTTAAACAGTGATTTTGTTAAGAACTGGCGAACACCGTCTATTTCGATATGTTTGGCGAGTACTTTAAGAGCTTCGGTACGAGATACTGGCTTTTCTTCAATGACAGCTTGTAGGCCGGCGAATACGTTGTCGTGGCGGCTTTGGGTGTAAGCGACCGGTGCCATGTCCAATACAATCAGTTTGCGCAGCTCTATATGTTGGGTAAGCGCCATTGCAACTTTGCCGCCCATCGAGTGACCAATGACAGTAACATCATTCAGCTCGAGATCTTTCAACAGCTGAGCGACATCTTGTGCCATCGCTTGGTAATTATGAGTTTCACTGTGGAAGGATTGTCCGTGGTTACGAAGATCGATACTCAGTACCTGATGATCGACTTTTAGATCCCTGGCCAGCAAGCCTAGGTTGTCCAGATTACCGAATAATCCATGGATCAAAACTATGGTGTGACCCTCACCTTCGATTTTATAGTTGAGCTGTACTGACATTTTTATCTTATTCATGGTGGGTTTGACGTAGAGTATCCGCGCGGATCTCGCTATAATCCCCCTGAGTTTAAACATTGAGATTGTGAAAAGCGAATGAAAACAATTGAGGTTGATGAGGACCTATACCGTTTTATTGCGGGTCAGACAGAACGTATTGGCGAAAGCGCTTCAGATATTCTGCGCCGCTTGTTACAGGTGGATAGCCAAGGCATGGCTCCGATCGAAGAGATCGTAGAGCCGAAAGGTATCGTTGTTAGCAAAGAGGTAGGCTTTACTCCAGAGAAGTTCGATGGCGTTAAAGAAATGCGCTCACTACTAATATCAGATGAGTTTGCGTCACTAAAGAAAGCCATTGATCGTTTCATGTTGGTGTTATCAACACTGCACAAAATCGACCCTGAAAGCTTTTCAGAAGCAACTCAAGTAAAAGGCCGTAAGCGTGTTTACTTTGCAGATAACGAAGCGACGTTGTTAGCAAATGGCAACACGACTAAGCCTAAAGCCATTCCACAAAGTCCTTTTTGGGTTATTACAAATAATAATACTAGCCGTAAAAGACAGATGGTTGAGCAGCTTATGAGCCGCATGAATTTCCAAGCAGAATTGATCGAAAAAGTAACAGGTTCAATTTAACGAAATCTGATTTAAACCTCATAATATCCATGGATAAGAAGATATTATGAGGTTTTTTTGTTTTTAAATTTTATATATAAGGATGTCGAAAAATGGCTATGCACCCTCGTGCTGGGCAAAAAGCTCAGCAGGAAGATCTTCATAATATTCCGGCTTTAGTGGCTAACTATTTCTTACAGCAACCGGATGCGACTAACCCAGATCACAAAGTACTGTTCGGTACTTCAGGTCACCGTGGTACTGCTGACAAATCAACATTTAACGAAAACCACATTCTAGCGATTGCACAAGCAGTGGCTGAAGTGCGTGCTGAGCAAGGTACAACAGGTCCACTTTTCTTGGGTAAAGATACGCACGCACTATCTGAACCTGCGTTTTCTACGGTAATTGAAGTACTTGTAGCGAACGGTGTTGAAGTTATTATTCAAGAAAACAATGGCTTCACTCCAACACCTGGTATCTCGCACGCGATTCTTACGCACAACCTAGTGAATGACAAAAAAGCCGACGGCATTGTTATCACACCTTCACACAACCCACCTCAAGACGGCGGTATCAAATACAACCCGACACACGGTGGCCCTGCTGAAGCGGAACTAACGCAAGCTATTGAAGATCGTGCGAACGTTATTATTTCTGAGCAAATGCAAGGCGTTAAACGTACACCTATTGCACAGGCTAAACAGTCTGAATTAGTGAAAGAAGTCGACCTAGTTGCTCCATACGTTGCTGATTTAGTTAACGTTGTTGATATGGAAGCTATCCAGAAAGCGAACATCAAAATTGGTGTTGATCCTCTGGGCGGAAGCGGCATCGATTACTGGCGTCAAATTGGTAAAGCGTACAACTTAGACCTTACTTTGGTAAGTGAAGCGGTTGACCCTTCTTTCCAATTCATGTCTCTAGATAAAGATGGCGTGGTTCGTATGGACTGTTCTTCGCCATACGCAATGGCAGGCTTGCTTGCGCTTAAAGATGAGTACGCACTAGCGTTTGGTAACGACCCTGATTACGATCGTCACGGCATTGTTACGCCTAAAGGCCTAATGAACCCTAACCACTTCCTAGCGGTTTGTATCGACTACCTATACCGTCACCGTGAAGGTTGGGGTGAAGATGTTGCAGTTGGTAAAACTTTGGTATCAAGTGCATTGATCGACCGTGTTGTAGCAGACTTAGGTCGCGAACTTTGTGAAGTACCAGTTGGGTTCAAATGGTTCGTTGATGGCCTATACAACGGTCAGTTTGGCTTCGGTGGTGAAGAGAGTGCGGGTGCTTCTTTCTTACGCAAAGATGGTACGCCTTGGTCAACAGATAAAGATGGCCTAATTCTTTGCCTATTGGCGGCAGAGATCACTGCGGTAACTGGTAAGAATCCACAAGAGTACTACGAAGAGCTAGCTGCTAAGCACGGCGAATCTAAGTACAACCGTATTCAAGCGGTAGCAAATGGTGCACAAAAAGATGTGCTTAAAAAGCTATCTCCAGAGATGGTATCTGCTGAAACACTTGCCGGTGATGCGATTACTGCTCGCTTGACGCATGCTCCAGGTAATGGTGCAGCAATCGGTGGTCTTAAAGTGACCACTGAGAACGGTTGGTTTGCTGCTCGCCCATCTGGTACGGAAGACATCTACAAAATCTACTGTGAGAGCTTTAAAGGTGAAGAACACCTAAAAGCGATTGAAGCAGAAGCTCAAGAGATTGTTAACCAAGTATTTGCTGCTGCAGGTCTATAATCGAATACGATTCATAGAGTTATAAAGCAAATAGTGGAAGGGTTGATGTGAAAGCATCAGCCCTTTTTACTTAGTCGGATTGTGAATAAGAAAAGAAGGGTAAACTAGAGCGTCTAACCATGTGGCCAACTTTGTGGCATCACAAACCAGAATTGACCAGACTTAGTTTGCCCGTGAACAAAGCGGTCACCAAATTCGGTGATAGGTTCACCGCTGAAATCATCCGTTCCTGCGGCCCATTGCTCTTTGCTTAGAGGATAGAGTGTTTCGGTGATCCGGTGAGCCTGATTTTGATAGCACCAAAATCCGTTTACCTGGCTTGGGTTAATGTCGTATCCCAAACACTCCGTAGGTACGTTTTGTTCTAGAAATGGGTTGGTATAGAGGCGACCTTGCATCAACAGATGTTTTGAGTCGACATCGATCTCCGGGTACTGCTCAACAAAGGCGACTGAAGATGACATACCAAGCTGGTGGCTGAGCATTCTATCGAGCTTCTTATCTAATTGGTCATGAGAATTTGGACCAAACCATGTTTGCTCGTGAAGGAGGTAAAACTTAATTGCCACTTCCCAGTGTTCTAATTTTTGGTTGCTTGTTTCTTCTAGGATAAAGTCGATTGCCCCGAGTGTTCGTCCCTCAACATTAATCTGGATCTCATCGTGCTTAATCGAATAATTATCCGAAGTGGTGATGACTTGTTCACATAGGTGTTGGTAGAGGAAGCCTAATCTAGGGTTTCCATCATAAGTATGTGCATCGTCGAGCTTTTGGTGGTTTGAGAACACAGTGAGATCAGAAATTGGCGGTTTGATTTTTAGTAGCGGTGGCGAGCTAATCACCCATTGGTAAAAGCGTTGCAGTTCGGTCATCGGTTCCTCGTAAACTTCAGTCATCTGTTCTCTAGGTAACAGAATGGAAGGGCTTTCGACATTCTACCCGTAAATTGATATAACGACGTTATTATAAAGGTAAGCTGGAAATAAAAATGAATAACTTACAATTAGAAAAGCTACTTAACGAAAAACTGCAGCCACAGCAGATTAAAGATTACTGCCCAAATGGTCTTCAAGTAGAAGGTACTGCTGAGATAAAGCGCATCGTTACTGGTGTGACGGCTTCACAAGCTTTGATCAATAAAGCGGTTGAGCTAAAGGCTGACGCTTTGTTAGTTCACCATGGTTTCTTTTGGAAAGGTGAGCAGGAAGCGATTCGTGGTATGAAAGGTAAGCGTATTCGTACGTTGATCAAAAACGATATCAATTTATTGGGCTACCACCTTCCTCTTGATATTCACCCTAAGCTTGGTAACAACGCAAAATTGGCAGAGTTACTTGAGATCGATGTTGAAGGTGGTTTGGAAGGGCACCCTCAGTCTGTCGCTATGTTCGGTAGATTGAAGACACCAATGACTGGTGCTGAGTTTGCAGCAAAGATTGATCAAGTGCTGAATCGAAAGCCGCTACACATTGCTCCTGAGAACGCCGATAAAATGATTGAAACAGTAGGTTGGTGTACTGGCGGTGGTCAAGACTACATTGAGCTTGCTGCTTCTCAAGGTATTGATGCATTTATCTCTGGCGAAATTTCCGAGCGAACAACTTACTCGGCTCGTGAGCAAGATATCCATTATTTTGCTGCGGGTCACCATGCCACAGAGCGCTACGGTGTTAAAGCACTAGGTGAATGGTTAGCAAAAGAGCACGGCTTGGATGTCGAGTTTATCGATATCGACAACCCTGTTTAAGAATAGGTGCGGGATTAGGGGTTCGAGTAGAGAGTGTCCCTTAAACCTTTGAGGAGCTTCGTAAGTTTCTATATACGCTTCGTGAGATCCCCAACTCACTCGTCGCTCGCTCTTGGGGATGACGGCATAGTTTGTTCCTATAGTCATTCCAAGGAAATGGTAGGGAATTTCTCTGGACTAATCTACTCGTTGAATGAGATCCCCGACTCGCTCGTCCCTCGTTCTTGAAGATGACGAGCAGCTATAAATTTGTATCCGTCGATGTCATGCGCGAGTCAGAACGTTAAAGGGTCATATCCGAATCCGTCATTCCCTAGACTGACGAAGGAGGGAGTAGGGAATCTCTTTGGGCTGTCTACTCGTTGAATGAGATCCCCAACTCACTCGTTCCTCGTTCTTGAGGACGACGGAGTTGCGAGCATATAAAAGAAAAGGGTTGATGCGAAAGCATTAACCCTTTTTAACAATATACTTTAATCGCAATTATTCACGTTCGTGAAGTGCTTTAAAGTCACGTTGCTCTTCACCAGTGTATAGCTGACGTGGACGACCGATACGGTTTGTTGGGTCGCTGTGCATTTCGTTCCAGTGTGCAATCCAACCGATAGTACGAGACATCGCGAAGATTACTGTAAACATAGACACTGGAATGCCGATAGCTTTCAGAATGATACCTGAGTAGAAGTCTACGTTCGGGTATAGCTTCTTAGACACAAAGTATTCATCAGAAAGAGCGATACGCTCAAGTTCCATTGCTACGTCAAGTAGTGGATCTTGGATGTTTAGCTCTTTAAGTACTTCGTGACACGCTTCGCGCATTACTGTTGCACGTGGATCGTAGTTCTTGTAAACGCGGTGACCGAAGCCCATCAAACGGAATGGGTCATCTTTGTCTTTCGCTTTTGCAACATACTCTTCAATGTTATCTACGCTACCGATCTCTTCAAGCATACGTAGACATGCTTCGTTTGCACCACCGTGAGCTGGGCCCCAAAGTGACGCGATACCTGCTGCGATACAAGCAAACGGGTTAGCACCAGATGAACCAGATAAACGTACTGTAGATGTAGAAGCGTTTTGTTCGTGGTCTGCGTGTAGGGTGAAAATCTTATCCATTGCACGAGCTACGATAGGGTTTACTTCGTACTCTTCACATGGGTTTGCAAACATCATGTGTAGGAAGTTTTCAGCGTAGCTTAGGTCGTTGCGTGGGTAGATAAACGGCTGACCAATAGAATATTTGTAACACATTGCTGCCAGTGTTGGCATTTTTGAAATTAGACGGTAAGCCGCAATTTCACGGTGTGTATCGTTGTTGATATCAAGTGAGTCGTGGTAGAACGCTGCTAGAGCGCCTACTACACCACACATTACAGCCATAGGGTGAGCATCACGACGGAAGCCGTGGAAGAAACTAGCAATTTGCTCGTGTACCATAGTGTGACGTGTCACGGTAGTCTTGAACTTTTCGTATTCAGCTCGAGATGGGGCTTCACCGTAAAGAAGTATGTAACATACTTCTAAGTAATCAGCGTTATTGGCAAGTTGGTCAATTGGATAACCACGGTGTAAAAGGATACCTTTACCACCGTCAATAAAAGTGATTTGAGACTCACAAGATGCAGTGGCAAGAAAACCAGGGTCAAAAGTGAAAAAACCATTAGAACCTAGTGTACGAACATCGATCACTGGAGTACCTAGTACACCTTCTGTAATCGGCAGCTCGATTGGCGCTTGACCTTCAATGTGAAGGGTAGCTTTCTTATCCGCCATAACAATCTCCTTTGTTTATTATTTAATCCGTCCAGGATGTTTATGAGCCATTTTTTTACTGGTCTTACGTGGGAAAGTCAATTTTTCTGCAGCTTTGTGTGCACTTGTTAGTATTTTTCACATTAAATTCGTTAAAAATCTGGTCTGTGTAGCATTATTTGTTGCGTCAATTGTATTAGAATGTTGCGAGCCGTATAGTGGCGATGAAAAATTTGGTTAAAAGCTTATAAATGCAAGGCTAAGAAGAAATGTGAGGTGTCTATCTTAACCGTGCCGTTAACAATTTTTTTACAATTATCTAAGGCTCAACTTCAGTTATTTGTTAAGTTAATGTTAAATTTTGAAGGTTTGCGATCAAATTTTGTCCATAACAATATCATAAGGTTATTTAATGACCATAATGCTCAATGGAGCTGAGTGAGCAAGCCCGTGAAAGAAAGAAAGACAAGACCTGTTAATTTAGATTTACAGACCATCCACTTTCCGATCACTGCAATAGCTTCCATCCTACACCGTGTGTCTGGGGTGATTACTTTTGTTGCGATTGGAATTTTGCTTTGGTTACTATCCATTTCCCTCTCATCCCCAGTAGGCTTTATGGAAGCTAGCGACATTGTCGACAGTTTCTTCGTGAAGTTTATTCTGTGGGGCATTTTAACCGCTTTGGCTTACCACATTGCTGGTGGTATTCGTCACCTTCTTATGGACTTAGGTCACTTTGAAGAGCTGGAATCTGGCGCGAAGAGCGCTAAGGTTGCATTCGCAGCGACAGCGGTATTGTCTCTACTAGCGGGGATCTTAGTATGGTAAACAACGTTTCGACATTTGGCCGTAATGGCGTTCACGATTTCTTATTGATTCGTGCAACTGCAATCATTATGACGCTATATACAATTTATTTGGTGAGCTTTTGTGCCTTCACCGATATCTCTTACGTATCATGGACTCAGTTCTTTGGTGGAACCTTCACTAAAGTATTTACCATGTTAGCGCTTACTTCGGTTCTTGTTCACGCTTGGATCGGTCTGTGGCAAGTGCTAACCGACTACATCAAGTGCGCTAAACTGCGTGTTGGCCTTCAAGTAGGTGTAGTTGCGGTTCTTCTTGGATATTTCTTCTCTGGTCTGTTTATTTTGTGGGGTGCGTAAGTGACTATTCCTGTTCGTGAGTTTGATGCCGTAGTTATCGGCGCTGGTGGTGCTGGTATGCGTGCCGCACTGCAAATTTCAGAGCAAGGCCTTTCATGTGCATTGCTTTCTAAAGTTTTCCCAACTCGTTCTCATACCGTATCTGCTCAAGGTGGTATTACGGTTGCGCTAGGTAATGCGCACGAAGATCACTGGGAACAACATATGTATGACACAGTAAAAGGTTCTGATTACATCGGTGACCAAGATGCTATCGAATACATGTGTAAAAATGGCCCAGAATCAGTTATCGAACTAGAAAAGATGGGTCTTCCATTTTCTCGCTTCGACAACGGCACCATTTACCAACGTCCTTTTGGCGGCCAATCGAAAAACTTTGGTGGTGAGCAAGCGGCTCGTACCGCTGCAGCAGCTGACCGTACTGGTCACGCATTGCTACACACGCTTTACCAACAAAACATCAAGCACAAAACAACCGTATTCTCTGAGTGGTACGCGCTTGATCTTGTGAAGAATGAAGACGGTGCCATTCTTGGTACAACAGCACTTTGCATGGAAACAGGCGAAGTATGCTACTTCAAAGCGAAAGCAACGATCTTAGCGACCGGCGGTGCTGGTCGTATCTACGCTTCGACAACTAACGCACACATCAATACTGGTGATGGTGTTGGTATGGCGATTCGTGCTGGCGTTCCAATGCAAGATATCGAAATGTGGCAGTTCCACCCAACGGGTATTGCTGGTGCTGGTGTTCTTGTAACAGAAGGCTGTCGAGGTGAAGGTGGTTACCTTCTAAATAAAGATGGCGAACGTTTCATGGAACGCTACGCTCCAAACGCGAAAGACTTAGCGGGTCGTGACGTTGTTGCTCGTTCAATGATGGTTGAAATCCGTGAAGGTCGCGGTTGTGACGGCCCTTGGGGTCCACACATCAAACTGAAACTGGATCACCTAGGTAAAGAAACACTTGAATCTCGTCTGCCAGGTGTATGTGAACTGTCTCGTACATTCGCACACGTTGACCCAGTAAAAGAGCCAATCCCAGTAATCCCTACGTGTCACTACATGATGGGTGGTGTACCGACACAAGTTTCTGGCCAAGCGATTAAGCAGGGTGCAGATGGTAGCGATGTAGAAGTACAAGGTCTATTTGCATGTGGTGAGATTGCTTCAGTATCTGTACACGGTGCTAACCGTCTAGGTGGTAACTCACTGCTTGACTTGGTTGTATTCGGTCGTGCGACAGGTCTACACCTAGGTGAGACTCTGCAGAAGCAAGCTGATGCGAAACCGGCAACGGAAGAAGATATCGCTCGTTCTCTAGAGCGCTACAACCGTTGGGAAAACAGCACAGACGGCGAAGATCCAGCGCAAATCCGTAAAGATCTACAGCAATGTATGCAGAACAACTTCTCTGTATTCCGCGAAGGTAAAGCAATGGCTGACGGTCTAGAAGAGCTTAAAGCGATTCGTGAGCGTCTGAAGAATGCACACCTTTCAGATAAGTCTACTGAGTTCAACACGCAGCGTATTGAATGTCTAGAGCTTGAAAACCTAATGGAAACAGCTTACGCGACAGCGGTGGCGGCAAACTACCGCACTGAAAGTCGTGGTGCACATGCTCGTTTTGACTTCCCTGAGCGTGATGACGAGCAATGGCTATGCCACACGCTTTACAATCCTGAATCAGAAAGCATGACTAAGCGTAACGTAAACATGGAACCTATCCATCGTGAAGCGTTCCCGCCAAAAGCACGTACGTACTAAGGAGACATGACCATGAAACTTAATTTCTCTTTATACCGTTACAATCCAGACGTCGACCAAAAGCCTTACATGAAGGAATACACCCTAGAGGTGGATGAAGGTTCAGACATGATGCTTCTGGATGCGCTTATTCTATTGAAAGAGCAAGATCCGACGATCGCTTTCCGCCGCTCATGCCGTGAAGGTGTATGTGGTTCGGATGGTCTGAATATGAACGGTAAGAACGGTCTAGCGTGTATCACGCCTCTATCTGCTTTGAAAGGCGATAAGATCGTGATTCGCCCTCTACCTGGCTTACCGGTTGTTCGTGACCTGATTGTCGACATGACTCAGTTCTACGATAACTACGAAAAAGTAAAACCGTTCCTAGTGTCAGATGGTAATACGCCACCGGCACGTGAAAACTTACAGAGCCCTGATGAGCGTGCTCATTTAGATGGACTGTACGAATGTATCATGTGTGCATGTTGTACAACGTCATGCCCATCGTTCTGGTGGAACCCTGATAAGTTCATCGGACCAGCAGGCCTACTTGCCGCGTACCGTTGGCTAATTGATAGCCGAGATACAGCGACAGATGAACGTTTGTCTGATCTTGATGATGCATTTAGCGTTTTTCGTTGCCATGGCATCATGAATTGTGTAAGTGTTTGTCCTAAGGGATTAAATCCGACGAAAGCGATTGGTCATATCAAGACCATGTTAGTAAATCGTTCGGTTTAAGTTATAAAAAAATTGCCGCCCTAGAAGTTTTGGGGCGGCCTTTTAATAGCTCGGCATAGACCGCAGCAAACGTGAAAACTACTGGTTAAGGGAAAATATGCACAACGGCGTGATGAAGGCATGGCTCGAGTCTTCACACTTGGCTGGCGCCAATGCAACGTACGTAGAAGAACTCTATGAACTGTATCTAAGTGACCCCGATTCGGTAAGTGACGAATGGAGAAGTGTTTTTGAAGAATTGCCTGTGCAAGATTCAGAAGCGGTGGAACAACCACACTCTCGTGTTCGTGAATACTTCCGTCGACTCGCTCAAGAAACAAAGCATTACAGTGTCCAAGTTAGTGATCCAGATGTCGATGCGAAACAAGTAAAAGTTCTGCAACTGATTAATGCTTATCGATTCCGAGGGCATCAAGCAGCAAATCTAGACCCCCTAGGTTTATGGAAGAGAGCGACAGTTGATGAACTGGACCCTTCTTTCCACACTCTTACCGAAGAAGACCTCAATGAGACGTTTAACGTCGGCTCTTACGCGATTGGCCAAGAGACGATGGCGCTTAAAGATTTACACAAATCTTTAAAGCAAACTTACTGTGGTTCGATTGGTGCTGAATACATGCACATGACTAATACAGAGCAAAAACGTTGGATTCAACAACGTTTAGAGTCTGTATCTGGTCAACCCTCTTTCAACAAAGAAGAAAAGCAAGCTTTCCTTGAAGAGCTAACGGCTGCTGAAGGTCTTGAGCGCTACCTTGGCGCAAAATTCCCAGGCGCGAAACGCTTCTCGTTGGAAGGTGGTGATGCGCTTATCCCAATGACGAAAGAGATCATTCGTCATGCTGGTGGACAAGGCATGCGTGAAGTCGTTATTGGTATGGCTCACCGTGGTCGTCTAAACATGCTGGTTAACGTGCTTGGTAAAAAGCCGCAAGACCTGTTTGATGAGTTCGCGGGCAAGCACGACGAAACGTGGGGTACTGGTGATGTCAAATACCACCAAGGTTTCTCTGCGGATTTCGCGACACCGGGCGGTAACGTTCACTTAGCACTAGCATTTAACCCATCACACTTAGAAATCGTAAACCCAGTGGTTATCGGTTCAGTACGTGCACGTCAAGATCGTCTAAGCGATATTGATGGTAGCCGTGTACTGCCAATCACGATTCACGGTGACTCAGCAATCGCTGGTCAAGGTGTTGTGCAAGAGACGTTTAACATGTCTCAAGCTCGTGGTTTCTGTGTAGGTGGTACGGTTCGTATCGTTGTAAACAACCAAGTTGGTTTTACAACATCTAATCCTCGCGACACACGTTCTACGATGTACTGTACTGATATCGCTAAGATGGTACAGGCTCCGATTTTCCACGTTAATGCTGACGATCCAGAAGCGGTTGCTTTTGTTGCACGCTTAGCGCTGGATTACCGCAATACCTTCAAACGTGATGTCGTTATCGATCTAGTTTGTTACCGTCGCCACGGTCACAACGAAGCCGATGAGCCGAATGCAACACAGCCTTTGATGTACCAAAAAATCAAGAAGCATCCAACACCACGTAAGCTATACGCTGACGTGCTAATGGAGCGCGGTGAGTTTGGTATTGATACAGCAACTCAACTGGTTAACGAATATCGTGATGCACTTGATCACGGTGAAGTTGTGGTTAAAGAGTGGCGCCCAATGGCACTTCACTCAGTAGACTGGTCTCCTTACCTAGGTCACGACTGGAATATCGAATGGGATAGCAAGGTTGATATCGAGCGTCTAAAAGAGCTTGGTACTAAGATCTGTCAATACCCAGAAAGCCACAAGCTACAAAGCCGAGTAAATAAACTGTACAACGATCGTACTGCCATGGTGAATGGTGAAAAACAAGTCGATTGGGGTATGGCTGAAACTCTGGCTTACGCAACACTTGTTGACGATGGCAAGCGTATTCGTATCTCTGGCCAAGATTCAGGCCGTGGTACTTTCTTCCACCGTCACTCGGTACTGCACAACCAATCAGACGCAAGCACGTATGTTCCACTTGCGAACATTCATGATAAGCAGGGGCCATTCCAAGTATTTGACTCGGTATTGTCTGAAGAAGCGGTGCTAGCGTTCGAGTATGGCTACGCAACAGCAGAGCCAAGCGGTCTAACCCTTTGGGAAGCACAATTTGGTGACTTCGCAAACGGTGCGCAAGTAGTTATCGACCAATTTATTTCGTCAGGTGAGCAAAAGTGGGCACGTCTATGTGGTCTAACTATGCTGCTTCCTCACGGTTATGAAGGCCAAGGCCCAGAGCACTCTTCTGCACGTCTTGAGCGTTACCTTCAATTATGTGCTGAACAAAATATGCAGGTTGTTGTTCCTTCAACACCAGCACAGGTTTACCACATGATCCGCCGTCAGGTTGTTCGACCTATGCGTCGTCCTCTAATTGTAATGTCACCGAAGTCATTGCTTCGTCATCCGCTGTGTACATCTTCTCTAGAAGACCTAGCAGACGGTACGTTCCAACCAGCTATCGCAGAGATCGACGATATCGCTCCTGAGAACGTAAAACGCGTCGTATTCTGTTCAGGTAAGGTTTACTTCGACCTACTTGACCAAAGACGTAAGAACGAGCAAGACGACGTTGCTATTGTTCGTATTGAGCAGCTATACCCATTCCCTTACGAGGATGTTCGCGCTGCAATTGCACAATACACAAATGTCGTTGATTACGTTTGGTGTCAAGAAGAGCCTCAGAACCAAGGTGCTTGGTACAGCAGCCAACATAACTTCCGAGCTGCTATCCCAGTAGGCGCTGATATTCAATACGCAGGTCGTCCTGCATCAGCATCACCAGCTGTAGGCTATATGTCGGTACACTTGAAACAACAAAAAGCGTTAGTAGATGACGCTCTGACCCTACCAAAGAACTAGAAGTAAAAGGAAAATACAGACATGACAATTGAAATTCTGGTTCCAGATTTACCTGAATCTGTGGCTGATGCAACAGTTGCTACTTGGCACAAAAAACCAGGCGAAGCGGTTGCACGTGATGAAGTCATTGTAGATATCGAAACAGACAAAGTAGTTCTAGAAGTACCTGCTCCTGAAGCGGGTGTTCTGGAAGCGATTATTGAAGACGAAGGTGCTACGGTACTTTCTAAGCAGCTTATTGCTAAGTTGAAACCTGGCGCGGTTGCAGGTGAGCCAACGACTGATACAACAGAAGAAACAGAAGCATCTCCTGATAAGCGTCACAAAGCGGCGCTAACAGAAGAGAGCAACGACGCGCTAAGCCCAGCTGTACGTCGTCTTCTAGCTGAACACAACCTACAACCAGCTGACGTTAAAGGTACTGGTGTTGGTGGTCGCATTACTCGTGAAGACATCGACGCACACCTAGCGGCAGCGAAAGCGGCGCCGGCAGCAGCTGCACCAGCGGTTGAAGCGCCAGCGGCAGCTCGTAGCCAGAAGCGCGTGCCTATGACTCGCCTACGTAAGACAGTAGCAAACCGTCTTCTAGAAGCGAAGAACAGCACAGCAATGCTGACGACTTTCAACGAAGTAAACATGAAGCCAATCATGGACCTTCGTAAGCAGTACAAAGACCAATTCGAGAAGCGTCACGACACGCGTCTTGGCTTCATGTCTTTCTACGTGAAAGCGGTAACTGAAGCGCTTAAGCGTTACCCAGAAGTAAACGCATCTATCGACGGTGATGATATCGTTTACCACAACTACTTCGACATCAGCATGGCAGTATCTACGCCACGTGGTCTCGTGACTCCAGTTCTAAAAGACTGTGACACACTAGGTTTCGCTGACATCGAAAAAGGCATCAAAGAGCTAGCGATCAAAGGCCGTGACGGCAAGCTAACTGTTGATGAGCTAATGGGTGGTAACTTCACTATCACAAACGGTGGTGTATTTGGCTCTCTAATGTCTACGCCAATCATCAACCCGCCTCAAGCGGCAATCCTGGGTATGCACAAAATCCAAGAGCGTCCAATGGCGGTTGACGGCAAAGTAGAAATTCTACCAATGATGTACCTAGCGCTTTCTTACGACCACCGTCTAATCGATGGCCGTGAATCAGTTGGCTTCCTAGTGACCATCAAAGAGCTTCTAGAAGATCCTGCACGTCTGCTATTAGACGTTTAGTATCGCTAAAACGTCTAGTTAACCCAGTTAGCTAGACGTTAAAAGTTTCAAAGGCTAGGCTGCTCAACACCTGGCCTTCACTTGAGCTGTTAAGCCATTACAAAATGGACAGCAGTTGATTTGAGAAGACCCTACAGACGTAACACAGGTAACTGTGTCGTTATGGAAATAATAATCCCTTAAGGGAAAATAAACGGAATATCAAAATGAATTTGCATGAATACCAAGCCAAACAGCTGTTTGCAGAATTCGGTTTGCCTGTACCAGAAGGCTTCGCATGTGATACAGCACAAGAAGCTTTCGAGGCTGCTGGTCGTATCTCAACTGAGAAAAAAGTTGTTAAGTGTCAAGTACACGCTGGTGGCCGTGGTAAAGCGGGCGGCGTAGAGCTACACGACACAAAAGAAGGCGTTAAAGAGTTTGCACAAAAGTGGCTAGGTAAAAACCTAGTGACTTACCAAACAGACGCAAATGGTCAGCCTGTAACTAAGATCCTAGTTGAAGAAGCGTCTAACATCGCTAACGAACTTTACCTAGGCGCTGTTGTTGACCGCGCAACTCGTAAAATTGTATTCATGGCGTCAACTGAAGGCGGTGTGGACATCGAGAAAATCGCTGAAGAAACTCCAGAGTTGATTCACCAATCTGCGATCGATCCTCTAGTAGGTCCTCAAGCTTACCAAGGCCGTGAACTGGCGTTCAAACTTGGTCTAGTTGGCGATCAAATCAAACAGTTCGTTAAGATCTTCATGGGTCTTGGTGAAATGTTCGCTCAGTACGACCTAGCTCTACTGGAAATCAACCCACTAGTAATCACTGGCGAAGGCAACCTTCTTTGCCTAGATGGTAAGATCAACATCGATTCAAACGCGATGTACCGTCAGCCTAAACTACGTGAAATGCACGATCCATCTCAAGAAGATGAGCGCGAAGCACACGCAGCACAGTGGGAACTAAACTACGTAGCACTAGACGGTAACGTTGGCTGTATGGTTAACGGCGCAGGCCTAGCAATGGGTACGATGGATATCGTTAACCTACACGGCGGCAAACCAGCAAACTTCCTTGATGTAGGCGGCGGCGCAACGAAAGAGCGTGTAGCTGAAGCATTCAAGATCATCCTTTCTGATGACAATGTTAGCGCAGTACTAGTAAACATCTTCGGTGGCATCGTACGTTGTGACATGATCGCTGAAGGTATCATTGGTGCGGTTAAAGAAGTAGGCGTAACAGTACCTGTTGTTGTTCGCCTAGAAGGTACAAACGCAGACCTAGGTCGCGAAGTACTTGCTAATTCTGATGTTGATATCATTGCAGCTGAATCTCTAACAGATGCTGCTCAGAAAGTTGTTGCTGCTGCGGAGGCGAAATAATGTCTGTATTAATTAACAAAGACACTAAAGTAATCTGTCAGGGTTTCACTGGCGGTCAAGGTACATTCCACTCAGAGCAAGCTATCGCATACGGTACGCAAATGGTTGGTGGTGTATCTCCTGGTAAAGGTGGTCAAACTCACCTTGGTCTTCCAGTATTCAACACAGTACGTGAAGCAGTAGAAGTAACTGGCGCAACAGCAACAGTTATCTACGTACCAGCACCTTTCTGTAAAGATGCAATCCTTGAAGCGATCGACGCAGGTATCGAACTGATCGTAACGATCACTGAAGGTATCCCAACAACAGATATGATCGATGTAAAAGTGAAGCTAGAAGAAACTGGTGTTCGCATGATCGGCCCTAACTGTCCAGGTCTTATTACTCCAGACGAGTGCAAGATTGGTATCATGCCTGGTCACATCCACAAGAAAGGTAAAGTAGGTATCGTATCTCGTTCAGGTACTCTTACTTACGAAGCAGTTAAACAAACAACAGACGAAGGCTTCGGTCAGTCTACATGTGTTGGTATCGGTGGTGACCCAATCCCTGGTTCAAACTTCATTGATATCCTAAAGCTGTTCCAAGAAGACCCAGAGACTGAAGCAATCGTAATGATTGGTGAGATCGGTGGTACTGCGGAAGAAGAAGCGGCAGCGTTCATCAAAGAGAACGTAACTAAGCCAGTTGTTTCTTACATCGCAGGTGTTACTGCTCCTCCAGGTAAACGTATGGGCCACGCTGGCGCAATCATCTCTGGCGGTAAAGGTACTGCTGAAGACAAATTCGCAGCACTAGAAGCAGCAGGCGTTAAGACAGTTAAGTCTCTTGCTGACATCGGTAAAGGTCTACGTGAGATTACTGGTTGGTAATCTGCGCTTAAGCGATGAATAATAGAAAGGCTTGGTCAATGACCAAGCCTTTTTTGTTTGTATGGTTTTTAAGATGCAAGAGCGTAACGTTAAGCTCGGCTCTTAACCATCTGAGACAACATAAACATAGCTGCAGCACTAATCACAACAGATGGGCCTGCTGGTGTGTCGTAGAACCAAGACAGGCTCAACCCACCACATACTGCGATAGAGCCAATAACTGAAGCGAACAACGCCATCTGCTCAGGTGTACTTGAGAACTTTCTTGCTGTTGCTGCAGGGATAATCAGTAATGATGTCATGATTAACGCACCAACAAACTTCATACCAACGGCAATCACGATGCCGACCAGTAACATTAGAATCAGACGCATTAAATCAATGTTGATACCATCAACCGCTGCAAGATCTTCGTTCACCGTTGTCGATAACAGCGGTCGCCAGAAGGTAGCCAAAACCAAACCAATAACACCAGCGCCCGTATAGATGAACACTAAATCAGTAGGAGAAACGGCAAGCAAATCACCGAATAGGTAGCTCATCAGGTCGACACGAACATTATCGAGAAAGCTGACTGCCACTAAGCCGAGTGACAGCGCACTGTGGGCTAATATGCCGAGCAACGTATCAGTCGCGACCAGCTTTTGCTTTTGTAAAGTCACAAGTAGTACTGCCAACATCAAGCAGCAGATCAGCAGTGCTAGGTACAAGTTAATATTGAACAGAAAACCAAGTGCTAAACCCATTAACGATGCGTGAGCCAATGTGTCACCAAAGTACGCCATTTTGCGCCACACTACGAACGAACCCAATGGGCCAGCAATAAGTGCAATGCCTAAGCCAGCGAGAATAGAAGGTAAAAGAAACTCAAGCATTAGTGTTGATGTCCGTGTTTGTGGCTAGAACAGTCGTGTACATCTCCAGATACAGGTTGGCCTGCTAAATCATGGTGATGGTGGTCATGTTGGTGATGGTAGAATGCCAAGCTTTCTTGCACCGCGGTACCGAAGAGGGCGATGTAAGAAGGGTGATGTTTGATATCAGCAGGCGCACCTGAACAGCAGATATGGTGGTGTAGACAGATCACGTCATCTGTTTTTGCCATCACCAAATGCAAGTCATGTGACACCATAAATACAGCGCAACCAAATCGATGACGAATAGAGTCAATCAGTTCGTAGAGATCAATTTGACCTTGTACATCAACGCCTTGTGCCGGTTCATCAAGAACCAATAGGTCGGGTCTTCTCAAGAGAGACCGAGCAATCAGTACGCGTTGGTTTTCACCACCTGATAGCTGATGCATGTTGCTTTTCATCAGGTGTTCAGCACCGACGAGTTTTAGCGCTTCTAAGATCTCTTGTTTACTGAATTTACCGGTGAGCTTAAGGAAACGCTCTACATTGAGAGGTAGAGAATCATTCAGCTTTAGCTTTTGAGGAACATAACCAATTTTTAGTTTTTTTGATTTGGTAATCTTTCCGGAGTATTTGTGCTGGAGCCCAAGTAGTACTTTTACTAGGGTTGATTTACCTGCACCGTTTGGCCCAATTAGGGTAGTGATTCTGCCACGCTCTAAATTTAGAGAGATATTGTCTAGGACTTTTCGACCGTCAAACTCGACGCTCACAGAATCTAGTTGGATTAAGTTATCCATGAATAGAACTCATTTGCAATTCACTATTGTTATAATGTAACATTTACCTCAAGCCTAAGCTACTTTTCTATTATCGAGGAATTATGTCACGTTCATCTTATATACTTGCTACTTTGCTTTTAGCGCCAAGTGTTGCAAGTGCCAATACTATTCTAACAAGCTTCAAACCAATTCAAATGATTGTGACAGAATTAACGCAAGGCGTTAGTGAACCGGATGTGTTGCTGAACAGCAATGCTTCGCCGCACGATTATGCGCTTAAACCGTCTGATGTCAAAAAAGTTCATAGTGCAGATATGGTTGTTTGGTTTGGTCCTGATTTAGAAGCGTTTCTGACTAAGGTGATTGAATCGAATGATAACGTTATCGAAATCGGTAAAATCCCTGGTATCAACTTACGAGAGTTCGGTCACGATGAGCATGATCATGATGCACATGAAGGTCACCACCACGGCAGCCACGACCCGCATTTTTGGTTGGGGATCGACCAGGTTGCAGTTGCTGCGAAATACATTTCAGACAAGCTAATTGAAACTGACCCAGATAACGCAATGGCGTATCAAGAGAATCTAGATTCATTCCTGATTGCATTGAAAGAGAAGCAGCAGTCTATTCGTGAGCAACTGGCTCCAGTGAAAGACAAAGGCTACTACGTTTTCCACGATGCGTATGGTTACTATGAAGAAGAGTTTGGTCTAAATAACTTAGGTCATTTCACCGTGAGCCCAGAGCGTAAACCGGGCGCAAAAAGCCTGATTGCGATTAAGAAAACGATAGTACGTGAAAACGTTCAATGTGTGTTTTCTGAGCCTCAGTTTACACCTGCTGTAATTGAATCAGTGACTCGTGGAAGTAATGCGAAACAAGGTCAATTGGACCCAATCGGTTCTACAGTTGAAGTAAAGAGTGGAAGTTATTTCGATTTTCTTCAGCAACTTACCGATAGTTACACAAGCTGCCTAAACGCAAAGTAATTCATAGAAAGTATCTTTCACTTCACTTTGCTCTCGATATTTTATGAATAATGCCGCTTTTTGCGGCATTTTCGTGACCGCTAAGATAAAACCTCTCAACAAATAGCAATCCTTCTTTCTCCTTGGTTAATTTCCGCTAAAATGGAAAGATAATAATAAGCACAAAAAAACTCAGTTTCTGGTTGAGCAATGATAAGACATTGTGATGACCGGAACTTCATACGTTGTTGCTGTTCAGGATCAGAAGTTGTATCGAATTGTCTTCCGAATGTTCATATTAATGAGCATTTCATTTAGCGCTATCGCGGTAAATACATCACCGTCTGTCTTTTATCCTTTGCCTGTTCAAGCGCAAGGGAATTTTCTCGCGGCTAAAAATCTCTATCTAGGCGCCGGTGGTGGGCTTTGGGTTCATGATGTGCATGGAAAAGTGCTGTTTTATGATGGGCGAGCTTTGCTACCACGAAAAGGCAGTCTGCTACAGTTCTCATCGGAACGCGTCGCTTTCCTGAACGATGAGTTTTGGACGTTCTTTGATAATGAGGTGTATCGACATACTCCTGGGATAGGTAACGAGTTAGCCTTTAGCTTGAGCCCTGGCGCAGAGATCACGAACATTGGTGCATCGGCTGATTATATTTGGGTGACAGACGGCAATAACTTCTACACCTACAACACCCAGTCATTGGAATTTAATACTTACTCACTCGTCAAGCTATATCGATACAACAACAGCAGCGACATTACGATCAATGATGCGGAGTGGGTGCTATCCAAATGGGTACTGGCAACCAGTTCGGGTGCCTACCTTTCTGAAAATCAAGAATTTACCCATGTGGCTGCATCAGATAAACACTATATCGAGACGATCTACTTTTCAAAGGCAAGACGCGAATTACTGATTGGTACATTAAATGGTGTGGTGATTGTCGATTTGGCTAATTCAGAGAAAGAGACCAAGATCAGTGGTTCGCATGTTCTCTCTCTTGCCGAAACAACCGATCAATATTGGATTGGTACTGAGCATGGCCTGATTAGCTATAACTTTATTACTGGAGAAACTACTCGTTTTGAACAAGCCTCCAATCAAGACTTTTCATTACCGGGTGAGAAGATTTACTCATTAATTAACGACCATGCTGGTGGTATGTGGGTCGCGACCAATAATGGTATCCGGTATTTCTCTTTGTTTAGTAAGACATTCTCAAGAACGCCTTTAACCGGTATGGGCATGCACTCTAGCAGTGTCGTGATCAATAAAGTTAAGCCAATCAGTGACCACCTTTCTTGGGTAGCTTCTTCAATGGGTCTCTATATTGTTGATTCTGATGCTGAAGAGCGGCCTAATCGTGTATATCCTAAATCGGTCCGAGACTTTCAAGTTCTTGGTTTATCTATTTGGTTAGCGACTGAAGAGGGTATCGTTAGCTTCAACACCAAGACATTGGAGCGCGAAGCTCTGAATCTACCAAGAGCTATTGAAGGTGTTCATATTGAGAATTTGGCACTTCAAGGTGACAACACACTTTGGATGACTTCCGGGCAAAGTCTCTATTCCTTGTCGATAGATACTATGGCGCTGACAAGCTATGGAATGGATTGGCTCGTAGACAAATTTCTGCCCGCAAAAATCACCGACCTGAATATAGGCTTACAAGGTAGTGTCTATATCGGTACAGACCATGGTTTTTATTCCTTTGTTGATAAGCGAATTAGCTTTAGTCGTTCCAGTGAGCGATTTGGCAAGGTCGTTGATATAGAAAAAGCCAGCGATGGTTCTCAGTGGTTTGCGAGCAGCTATGGTGTCTATCGGATCCCTTACGATCGTCCAGTCATTGAAGAGATTCCTCTTGTGGAAGAGAACATCAGCCCTAGCTGTTTAATCAGCGATGAAAATGGTGTTTGGTTAGGGTCTTCAAAAGGGCTGAGCTATTATGGGTTAGACGGACAGCTTCACAAACATATTGGTTCACCTTTTGGTTTGATTACTAATGAACTCGCGGCTGGCGCATGTGAACTCTTCTACAGTGAGCAGAGCCAATCCTCAAGGTTAGTATTGGGTTCTAAATATGGGGTGGTGAGCGCGTTAGCTAATGAGTTATTGGTGTCGACTACGCCTCATAGTCGTGCCTTACTGAGCAAAATAAGTGTCAATCAAAAGACCGTGTCTCTTGGCGGCAAGGCAGCTGACTTAGCTGAGATACCTTATGGCTCGTCGATTGGGTTCAAGATCGGTATTTTGCCTGCTACGTTTGCACCTGCGATGGAATATAGGCTCAATGGTGATGAATCTTGGAGCGAGTTTGAGGGGGGCTTGTTGACCCTCGATCACTTGTTACCCGGCGACTACACACTTGAGGTTAAGCCCGTTAAGGACTCTCACTACCGTTTTGTGTCTACCAATCAAAGCTTCTCAATAGCTGAACCTTGGTACCTCAGTAACTGGGCGGCAGCAAGTTCTCTGATTTTGCTTATCTGTGTCGTCACTATCTTGGTTTTTTGGCGTTCGCGTTATGTCACCTATGCCAACCGACACCTAAAGGCGCAAGTGGCTTTAAAAACCGATCAGTTGAGACACCAAAGCCGGATATTGCTGACGACTAATCAGCAGCTTAAGAAGCAGTTATCGGTCAAGAATTCGCTCGTGTCTCATACCGCCGATGAACTGTCCTCAGAGGTTAACCAAGTTGCAGCCATGCTCCCTAATTGGAATGATGAGCAAGGTAAATCACCGATTCTTGCGTTAAAGAATGGTTTGGCCCAATTGAGTAATAGCCGACAGGATGGTGGTGCGGTTGGTTACGATATGATCTTAATTTTGGAGTCTGTTCTAAAGGCTTGGCAAGAGGACTTAGCTAAAGCCGGTATTGAACTAGAGATAAAAGTCGAGACTAAACACAGACATGTATCTTTACTGTATTTTAATCTCGATATTATCTTCAATAGCCTGATCGCGAGCATCATCAAGCGCAACTTTAAGTCGCAGAGCATGATGGTTACGGTTGAAGAGCTAAAAGAGCACCTAGTCGTGACGATTTTAGACCATGGTATGCCTTTCCCTAAACTAACCTCTAGCATTACTGATAATAGTGGGAAGTCGACCGACTTAAATATAGAAAAGTTACCGTTGCTGGTGAATCAGAGCGGTGGAGAGCTCAATGCTTTTGTGTCGGAATCTCAGAATAAGGTGCAGCTTACTTGGCCAATTGACTATCAGGTATTAGATAATCTCGAAACTAATACAATAGAGCAGATTGAGACTATCAAGCTCGCTAACACCTCACCTGAGCAGTTAAAGCTCAGTGCAGAGCAAGAGTGGAAGAATAGAGTGACTCAGCTTGTTAGTGAGCACTACGCTGATGCTGAGTTTGGTACTGCGACTGCTGCTAAGTATCTATTCATGTCAGAGAGAAGCTTACAAAGGCGATTTAAGATGGCTTATGACAAGACCTTTAAAGAGCACCTGAATGAAGTTCGCTTGGAGCATGCGTGTGAGCGGTTACTTGCCGGAGAGAAGATATCAGACGTTGCTTTTGACTCTGGCTTTAATGACCCGTCTTATTTCAGCCAAAGGTTCAAACATCACTTTGGTATGTCCCCATCTAAGTTTGCTGAAAACAGTGAAGACTAGAGCGAGCAATATTAACCAGACAGCCTTACGCTAACGACAGATAGTGTTATTGAAGCCTCGACATTCGTGTTGGGGCTTTTTTATGCTTCTACGAGATACGAGATACGAGATACGAGATACGAGATACGAGATACGAGATACGAGATACGAGATATTTGGTTTAGGTTGTTGAAGATTGTTTTGCAGGGATTAAACAAGATAAGAAAAAAATGTCGTGGTATAGCCGGGGGGACTATACCACGGGTGCCAATGACACCTTCGCTTGCTGCCGGAGTGATATGGCAGGCCACATCACCTCTGGAATTAAATTAAAGAGAAGCAGTTTCTCTTCGATGGAGTAACTATACGATTAGTGACTTATTTTACTTATAAAATTAACGACAGAAGGCTATGAGAAAAGCGACATTTTCATAAGTTTCTGATTTTTAATGGATTGGTGTGTTTTTGTTTGTAGTGTACTAGTGAGGTAGTTCTCACTAGTTGTTGAAAGTGACGGTTTTGACGTAAACGTTTTTAACGAAACTTACGAGTGTATATTTTCGAAAACATTGATTTCACGCAATAGAGCTGTGGTTATCTATGTGTATCATGCCGCTAATAACAATCTTTCTCATTATCAATCACGAATTGGGTATTTATGAAACTCTCACAACTAGATCAAGGAAAAGCGGCTTCTATAGTTGCCTTAACCGGCTTAACACCAGAAGTTAGAAAAAAGCTAATGGTCATGGGTATGTTGCCAAACACTGAAGTTACACTAATCCGTCGCGCGCCGATGGGGGATCCGCTTCAAGTAGAGGTGAGAGGGGTCTCTATCGCCATTCGTGAAAGCATCGCAGAACAAATCGAGGTTATCTAAATGGATTATCAAGTTCTTACCGTTGGTAACCCGAATAGTGGTAAAACAACGTTATTCAATGCACTAACCGGTGCGAAGCAGCATGTTGGTAACTGGGTAGGCGTAACCGTTGAGAAGAAAACGGGTGTCTATTCACATGCGGGTGACCAATTTCAGCTAACTGATTTGCCTGGTATTTACGCACTAGATAGTGGTAATGATGCGAATAGTATTGATGAGTCTATCGCGTCGCGAGCTGTTCTGACTCACCCTGTTGACGTGATCATTAATGTTGTTGATGCAAGCTGCTTAGAACGAAGCTTATACATGACATTGCAATTGCGAGAGTTGGGTCGCCCGATGATCGTTGTATTGAACAAAATGGATGTATTAAAGCGTGAGCGTCAGGTGATTAATCTGAAAGCGCTAGAGAAAGAGCTAGGTTGCCCGGTTCTTAGCTTGTCTGCGAATGATAAAGGCCAAGTGGCTCGTTTCAAAGAGCGCCTGCATAAGCTTCTTGTGCAAGGTGTTAGCCTTGATCCTATCTCTGTTAACTATGATGAAGCATTAGAAGCACTTATTCCTTCTGTTGAATCACACTTTGATGATGTTGATGTTTCTCGCCGCGCGCTTGCGATTCGAGCTCTAGAAAATGATTACCTGGTACTAAACGGATTAGCTCCGCAAACACGTACTCAAATTGACAATGTGCGTCTTGGCGCTGAGTTTGATATCGACCTAGCGGTAGCAGATGCGAAGTTCACCTTCCTACATGACCTGTGTAAGCGTGTTCGCCGCAGTGAAGGCAAACTAAGCCGTAACTTCACAGAGAAAGCCGACCAATTCATTCTGAACAAATGGGTTGGTATTCCTTTTTTCTTTGTCATCATGTATCTGATGTTCATGTTTTCTATCAATATAGGTAGTGCGTTCATCGACTTTTTTGATATTGGTGTTGGTGCAATATTGGTTGATGGTGGACATCATTTATTAGACGAACACTTACCAGTTTGGTTGGTCACTATTCTTGCAGATGGTATCGGTGGTGGTATTCAAACTGTAGCGACCTTTATTCCGGTTATCGCGGCGCTTTATTTGTTCTTAGCGGTACTTGAAAGTTCAGGCTACATGGCGCGTGCTGCGTTTGTACTTGATAAAGTGATGCAGAAGATTGGTCTTCCGGGTAAGGCGTTTGTACCGTTAGTTCTTGGCTTTGGCTGTAACGTGCCAGCAATTATGGCAACTCGTACACTTGACCAAGAGCGTGAGCGTAGGCTAGCTGCCTCTATGGCACCATTTATGTCATGTGGTGCTCGTTTACCTGTATACGCACTGTTTGCTGCGGCGTTCTTCCCTAGTGCTGGGCAAAACGTGGTATTTGCTCTGTATATCATGGGTATTCTTGCTTCTGTATTTACTGGTTTGTTCCTTAAAAACACTATCTACCCAGGTAGCAGCGACAGCTTAGTAATGGAAATGCCAGACTACGAGCTGCCAACTGTACAAAACGTGATGCTGAAAACGTGGCAGAAACTGAAGCGCTTCGTGCTCGGTGCAGGTAAAACGATTGTGGTTGTGGTTGCCATCTTAAGTTTCTTTAACTCTCTGGGTATGGACGGCAGTTTCGGTAACGAAGACAGCGAAAACTCCGTACTTTCAAAGGCAGCGCAAGTTGTGACTCCTGTATTCCAACCAATTGGGATTACAGAGGAAAACTGGCCAGCAACGGTAGGTATCATTACTGGTATCTTCGCAAAAGAGGCGGTAGTAGGTACGCTGAACAGCCTTTACACAACGCCTTCTGATGAAGAAGCTGCGGAGTTTGACCTAGCGGCGAGCTTAGAAGAAGCGGTGATGACGATCCCTGAGAATTTAGCCGATTTGAGCTACTCAGATCCCCTAGGTATTGAGGTTGGTGACTTAAGTGATTCCGGTGCCGCTGCCGAAGAACAAGAGGTTGACTCGTCTATCTTTGGTAACCTGAAAGACAAATTTGTTTCTGGTCACGCTGCGTTTGCTTACTTAATCCTTATCTTGCTTTACACACCTTGTGTGGCTGCAATGGGTGCTTACGTTCGTGAATTTGGTCAAATGTTTGCACGCTTTATTGCAGTTTGGACAATGGCGCTTGGCTACTTTGGTGCAACTTTCTACTACCAAGCGGCAAACTTTGCAGCACACCCTGTGACTAGTGCTGTGTGGATGGTCGCGATTGCTGGTGGCTTTGTGATTACCTACCGTGTATTTAAGAAAGTTGGCAGCAAGCAAAAAGCATTAGAGGTGCAAGTCGTATGATTTTAACTGAACTTCATCAGTACATTGACAGTCAAGGTGTCGCAGCTCGTAAAGAGATTGCAGCGAAATTTGGTATGAGTGAGGACGGCGTGGATGCGATGTTGAGCGTGTGGGTCAAGAAAGGCAAAGTATCTCGCTTGGTCGACACCAACAAACATGGTCACACAACGCGTGTTCGCTACACCATAAGCAAGCAAGATGGTCTGTCGCTGAATGTGATGATGTAGTTTGGTCAATATCTAATAAAAAACCGCAGCCTACGAGCTGCGGTTTTTTTGTTTGTGTTTCTCGACTTAAGACTCTTTGGTTTCACCTAACCCAAGAACTTTAAGGCCGATACTCAGCAACAGTATGGATACTGGAAGAACCAAAATATCCCATCCAATACTGTCGAAATTGACGAGCACAAGCTCCAAAAATTTCACGAAGATAATGATGATAATCACTTCAGCCAAAATGTTTTTCAGGTGACCAATGTTGGGTGTTTTTATCCAACTAAGTACTTTGCTTCTATTGGTTTGTTGGTCACTTTTCGCGGCATTACTTTTATCTGAGATGAATAAAGTGAATACACCATGAGAAAAGATGAAGAGCACAAAAGCAATCAAGAACGTATCCAGAGACTTAATCAAGTATGAGATCGCGATATCTGTTGTGTCTAAATGCGCGAGCGATTCTGGTGGCACCTGATTGAGCATGAAGATCGCAAAAGCAGAGTAAGTCTTGGTTGCTCCCATAAAGAATAAGAGTAGGGAAGCAAGCATAGAACAAATGATGGCGATCCAGCTGATATGACGAAATAAGTTGAAGGTTTGTTTCATGATTCTCTCTCTATGTTGTGTGCAAGAGAGTATACGCGGGAGTCTTTGTTGTGATAATGGGGTGTTTTTTTGAATCATTATTACAATTTTGTAATAATGGTGATGCCCAGCTAATAGGCATCACCTGTGTCAGAAGGTTAAACTTTCTTAAAGATAGAGCTTAGTGACAGCACATTTTGAATGCGAGTTAGGATAGCTGCTTGTTCTTCTTCACTGCGCTGTTCACCTGTGGTGTTGCCCCACACAGGGCCAGGCCATGCAATATCATCTTTGAAACGTGCGATATGGTGGATGTGCAGTTGTGGCACTATGTTACCTAGCGCGCCTAGGTTGAGCTTATCCGGTTGGAACGTAGCTTCAAGTGCCTGGCTTACTGCTTGAGATTCATGTAAGAACTGCTGTTGCTCTTTCATTGGTAAGTGATGCAGCTCTTTTAGGTTGGTACGTTTTGGGACCAGAATAACCCAAGGCACAGCGTTGTCCTTGTGCAGTAGTGCAAGGCTAAGCGGGAATTCGCCAATAACGGTGGTGTCTTTCGCCAATTGAGGATGAAGTTCGAAGCTCATGATCTTTCCAATTAATTGTTTTAGTTGAGTATAAGGTTGGAATGAGAATGTGGCTAGCGCTTACGATCTCAATAAGAAGATTCCCTATCACGTTCGTACCTCACTGTAGGGAATGACGGTGGAGGAGAAGGACAACGAATTGGTTTTCGGTGATTGCATGCTTTAGGAGATTCTCCAACATGCTCGTACTTCACTGTGGGGAATAGCGTGAAGGAGAGTGATAACGCGCCATTGAACCTGTCTCGGACTTACGGCATTCATTGCCGTCATCTCCTAGAGCGACGAAGGAGGGTAGTAGGAGATCTCTGCGACGGAAGCCAGCGGATAGTGTCGATAGCCAAGTAAATATAACCTCCAAATAAAACAAAAGGTTGACGCTTTCACGTCAACCTTTCTAATTATCTCGAATCTCGAATCTCGAATCTCGAATCTCGAATCTCGAATCTCGAATCTCGAATCTCGAATCTCGAATCTCGAATCTCGAATCGCTTACATGCGCTCTAGAGTCTCGATGCCTAGAAGCGACAGACCTTGTTTGATTGTCTTCGCTGTTAGGGCAGCAAGCTTCAGACGGCTTTGCTTAACAGCTTCGTCTTCTGCTACTAGGATAGGGCACGCTTCGTAGAAGCTAGAGAACTGACCTGCTAGTTCGAACAGGTAGCTACACATGATGTGTGGTTGACCTTCACGAGCAACAGATTGAACCGCTTCTTCAAATTGTAGAAGTTTCGCGATAAGTGCTTTCTCTTTTTCTTCAGTGATTTTGATTTCACCTTCAAGAGAGTCCATAGAAACGCCAGCTTTAGCAAATACAGAAGCAACACGAGTATATGCATATTGCATGTAAGGTGCTGTGTTACCTTCGAACGCAAGCATGTTGTCCCAATCGAACACGTAGTCAGTAGTACGGTGCTTAGAAAGGTCTGCGTACTTAACCGCTGCCATTGCAACTGTGTTAGCGATTGCTTTCTTCTCGTCTTCTGCTAGTTCTGGGTTCTTAGATTCGATCAGTTGTGCTGCACGAACTTCTGCTTCATCAAGAAGGTCGGCTAGACGAACCGTACCGCCTGCACGAGTCTTGAATGGCTTACCGTCTTTACCAAGCATCATGCCGAACGCGTGGTGCTCAAGAGAAACAGATTCTGGGATGTAACCTGCTTTACGAACGATAGTCCAAGCTTGCATTAGGTGTTGGTGCTGACGAGAGTCGATGAAGTAAAGAACGCGGTCCGCGCCTAGCTCTTCAAAACGGTATTTTGCACAAGCAATATCAGTTGTTGTGTAAAGGAAACCGCCATCGCGCTTCTGGATGATAACGCCCATTGGGTCGCCATCTTTGTTTTTGTATTCGTCTAGGAATACAACTTGTGCGCCGTCATCTTCTTTAGCAAGACCTTGCTCTTTAAGATCTGTAACGATGCCTGGAAGCATGTGGTTGTACATGCTTTCGCCCATTACGTCATCACGCGTTAGTGATACGTTTAGACGATCGTAGTTGCGTTGGTTTTGAATCATTGTTACGTCAACAAGCTTCTTCCACATCTCTGCACAGAACTCGTCGCCGCTTTGTAGTTTCACTACGTAGCCACGTGCTTTAACTGCGAACTCTTCGTCTTCGTCGTAAAGTTTTTTAGATTCACGGTAGAAGCCTTCAAGGTCAGCAAGATCCATTGAAACTTCACCTGATTCAGCCTGAACGCGCTCAAGGTTTGCGATAAGCATACCGAATTGAGTACCCCAGTCACCGATGTGGTTAGCACGGATAACTTTGTGGCCTAGGAATTCCAGTGTACGAACAACTGCATCACCGATGATAGTTGAACGCAGGTGACCAACGTGCATTTCTTTTGCAACGTTTGGCGCTGAGTAGTCAGCAACAATGGTTTGAGCTTCAGCTGCTGCAACACCAAGGCGAGAATCAGCAAGCGCTGCGTCTGCTTGTTTTGCTAGGAAAGCTTCATCTAGGAAGATGTTAAGGAAACCTGGACCTGCGATTTCAACTTTAGAAGCGATACCGTCTAGGTTTAGAACGTCCAATACTTTCTGAGCAAATTCTCGCGGGTTAGTGCCTAGTCGCTTAGCAACGCCCATTACGCCGTTTGCTTGGTAGTCACCAAATTGTGGTTTTGCAGATTGGCGAACAGCAGCGGGAGAGCCTGCAGGTGCGCCAGCGGCTTCTAGAGCCTGAGATACTTTGTCATTAATAAGTGCTTGGATATTCACACGCGTTTCCTTCAATTCAAGGATGATAAGAGTGGCCGTTATTTCGAGGTCATCAAACTTAGTTAATTATGCGTCTAGTTAACGATTTAATGCCGAAATGAACAACAGACACTGTTTAAGTTCACAAAAATGGCAGTAATCATACCAATTTTGTGCGGTTTCTTATAGGTCGAATTGATAGAAAATTAACATTTCCTGAGGGGTTTTTGATAATCAATTTTCGCTATGCAGCGTTTGTGTTTTTAGGAATGTGAGCCAACGTGCTTATCGTCTGTCTTTTTGTATACGCAGCGCTTGTTGAACAAGGTAAAACTGATACCATGCAGCCAATATTTGGAGAACACAGATAATGACGATGAGCCTCAAGCAAGCCGAATTAGAACCACAACAAATGATTGCCCGCCTTGATACGTTTATGGCGAAGATTGAAAACCTAGGTAACGTACTGGGTTTAGATTTGAGTTTTGCTCAAGCGGACCATATCGCACTAAGAATCAATGAAACGGAATTAGCAAAAGCAGCACATCAAGCATGGTCTGAATACGGCTCTACCATTTCACAAGCGATGATCAATGGCCGTCCAATTGTTGTGATCGCTTTTGATGAGCCTTTGCAAAGCCGTGATTGGAACATTGAGTGTTTGGAGTTGCCATACCCTGCAGAAGGTAAGACTTACCCGAGCCAAGATTGGGAGCACGTTGAGTTTGTGATTCCGTCTCACGCCCAAACGGCTGATGAGTACTTAGCGGATCTGAAAGGTACTTACCCGCAGTTCGCTGCTAGCTTTGAAACGCTGACTGAGCAAGGTGTTAAGATCAAACTGTCTAGCCCGAAAGGCGAGGGTGAGCGTTTGAACAACCCAACGGTTGCATTTAAGCATCAAGGGATTTGTATCAAGCTGCACCCACATTCGTTGAAGAAGATTGTTGAGTCAGAGCAGGCTTAGTCTGAGTTAACAAGAGAGAGATTCCTGATCTCGCCTAGGTTCGTCGGAATGACGAGGTTGCCGGTTAGTGAATGTGTTGGTCTACCAACTGTAGTGAACGCTTGATTTGATATTAAAATTTTCAGATAGAGCGCGGATGTGTGCAGCGGTTGTGCCTTACTATCATTCGGTTTGACTGTATCTCTTCTGAGTCATCGTTTTTACTAGCAAGAGAACACCGTCATTCCCGATAGCGACGAAGGAGCGTAGTTGGGAATCTCTAACAACGGACTCGATAACCAGATACAAAAAACACATAATGGGGCGATCCTATTACGCGTTTTTTATTGGGTTCTAACAGGTGTCGAACCTACAGAATCACAGTTTTGTTGCCGTAAACAAACACGTGATCATTGATCACCTTGTTTAGCGCTTTACTTAGAACATTCTTCTCTACGTCACGACCCGCTTGCGCCATGTCTTTCGCACTGAAGTTGTGATCGACAGGGATAACGTCTTGCTTAATGATTGGGCCTTCATCCAAATCGTTCGTCACGAAGTGCGCCGTTGCACCAATGATCTTTACGCCGCGCTCATACGCTTGTTGGTAGGGTTTCGCACCGATGAATGCTGGCAAGAAGCTGTGGTGAATATTGATGATCTTGTGGTTGTACTTTTCAACAAATCCCGGAGTCAGTACTCGCATGTATTTAGCCAAAACAAGGTAATCAGCCTCGTATTGGTCAATCACTTCCAGCATTTTCTGCTCATGCTCTTCACGGTTCAGACCTTCGTGTGAAACATGATGATAAGGAATGTCAAAACGCTCGGTTAGGCTTTGTAGAATGTCGTAGTTTCCGACAACCGCTGCGATTTCCACGTCTAAACTGCCATCGAAGTTCTTCATCAGAATATCGCCAAGACAATGTGCTTCTTTCGTTACCAGAATAACAATACGCTTGCGAGAAGAGTCTACTAGCTTGCGCTTCGCGTTTTCTGGTAGGGCTTGATCTAGGTCTGCTAGAAAGGTTTCATCATTGAAATACCCTTCAAGCTCAGTGCGCATAAAGAAGTGACCACTAGTGTTATCTACGAACTCGTTGTTGTGAACGATATTGAGTTGGTGTTTGTAACAAATGTTGGTGATTTTTGAGATGAGGCCTGGGGCATCAGTACAATGTGTTAGTAATGTTTTTCTTTCCATTTGCATCTTACTTCCATGAAATATTTTTTATTCTTCAAATTAAATACAGGCCGTCGAACGGTGAACTGAGCCGCAATATCACCGTTATAATTAATCTATTATCAAGTTGGTTTCAACAAATTCTGCTCCTCATTTATCGCTTTGATAAATTGTTTGATATCGAAATATCAGTTTTCAGATAGAAAAACAGGCAGAAGCTTCATTTTTAAAGTTTTGACCGTAGTACGCATTTGAACTTCAACCGAGGCATTTTCGCCTTGGCCAAAAATAGAGGTGATACTTATGGATAAAGAGTTACTAGCAAAAAAACTGTACTGCAAACGCGTGAATTCATTGGCTGGCAGCGTAGAGCTAGGTGGAAATGTTCTCGATGAAATGTGGAAAAGCAAAACCTCGCCAAGCGATGCAGTAAAAGCCATACAGCCAAATGATAATGAATTTGAAGGCGCTCCTTGGCTATCTCGTTATCTCAATCGAAAATAAGCAATTAACCTCTAAGCTAAAACAGCAATCTCGATTTTCATTTCTGTTCTCTTGGTAATTTGAAATAACCCAGACACCTCCGGTGCGAAGTCATTCTTGATTCGCGCCGGCTCACTAAACCTGCCATAATTCGCCTTCTCTTTTTCTAAACTTCGTACTCTATGATATCTAAAACGTTTTCTGCTGATGGCGCACTGGGTAAAGCAATCCCGGGCTTTCAACCAAGACAAGCTCAGTTAGACATGGCTGAAGCAGTTTCACAGGCCATTCAGCAACAGAGCCAATTGGTGGTAGAAGCAGGGACGGGTACCGGTAAGACATTTGCTTATCTTGTGCCGGCACTGCTTAGTGGTAAGAAAACCATCATTAGTACGGGGTCTAAAAACCTTCAAGAACAGCTGTTCCACCGTGATCTGCCTTTAATGACTGATGCCCTTGGTTTTCATGGTCAAGTTGCGCTGCTTAAGGGGCGTTCAAACTATTTGTGTTTGGATAGATTGAGCCGCCAAATGATCGAAAGTCATGGTACTCATACGGATCCAACGCTGCTTGCTCAGTTAGTCAAAGTTCGTAGCTGGTCGTCATCCACGCAAACCGGTGATTTGGGTGACTGTGATGATATTGCGGAAGATAGCCCTGTAATCCCAACGATTACCTCGACCAACGACAATTGCTTGGGCAAAGAGTGTCCAAGTTATACCGATTGCTTTGTATTGAAAGCGCGTAAAAAAGCGATGGATTCCGATGTCGTCGTAGTGAACCATCACCTTTTCCTAGCCGATCTC
Source organism: Vibrio chagasii (assembly GCF_002954585.1). Lineage (GTDB taxonomy): Bacteria > Pseudomonadota > Gammaproteobacteria > Enterobacterales > Vibrionaceae > Vibrio > Vibrio chagasii_A. The sequence goes on along the minus strand of NZ_MSCI01000002.1, from coordinate 2,069,927 downwards.
GCGATTAAAGAGACCGGATTCGGTGAGCTCATCCCTGAGGCAGATGTATTTATCTTCGATGAAGCGCATCAATTTCCCGACATTGCTAGTCAATATTTTGGTCAGTCTGTATCAAGCCGACAAATTCACGAACTCGCCAAAGACATTGAAATTGGCTATCGCACCGAAGCGAAAGACATGCGCCAACTGCAAAAGGTTGGTGACAGGCTCGTTCAGTCCTCATCCGATTTAAGAATTGTGCTGGGCGATACCGGTTTTCGTGGTAACTGGCGCGAGGCGCTAAAATCAGAGTCGATCGCTAGAGAGTTAGTTCGCCTGCAAGACGCATTGCAACTGGCTGTAGATGTATTGAAATTAGCACTTGGGCGAAGCCAACTATTGGATACTGCTTTCGAGCGTGCAAACATGATTAAGTCTCGCATTGAGCGTGTATGTGATGTGTCGATTACTGGTTACTCCTATTGGTATGATACAACACCGCGCCATTTTGCTTTGCACATTACACCGCTGTCAGTTGCTGACAAATTTCACGAGCAGATTGAGCTGAAGCCGGGCGCTTGGGTGTTTACCTCAGCAACCTTGGCAGTATCGGACGATTTCGACCACTTCACTTCGCGACTAGGCTTAAAGCCCTCGGCTCAGTTTTCACTGCCGAGCCCATTCGACTATCCGAATCAAGCGCGTTTATGTGTGCCTCGTTATCTTCCAGAACCGAATAGCCCGGGCTTAGCCGATAAACTGGTTCGTATGTTGACGCCTGTGATTGAGCAAAACCAAGGTCGTTGTTTCTTCTTGTGTACCTCACACAGCATGATGAAAGAGTTAGGGGAGCGATTCCGTGAAACCTTGACCGTACCGGTGCTGTTGCAAGGTGAGACAAGCAAGCAAAAAACCTTGGCTGAATTTATGGAGTTGGGTAATGCCTTGCTGGTGGCGACAGGTGCTTTCTGGGAAGGGATAGATGTTAGGGGCGATGCATTAAGCTGTGTTATCATCGATAAATTGCCCTTTACAGCCCCTGATGATCCTTTACTTAAGGCTCGCATTGAGGACTGTAAGTTAAAAGGGGGCGACCCTTTTGCACAGGTACAATTGCCAGATGCCGTGATTACCTTGAAACAAGGTGTGGGCCGATTGATACGTGATAAGCGTGATAATGGTGCTTTGATTATTTGCGATAACCGATTGGTGACTCGCGATTACGGTGGCATCTTTTTGGCGAGTTTACCGCCTATCCCTCGTACACGTGACTTAGGGGTCATTAAAGAATTCTTAGCTAAAGACCATTCAACCGCAGCCGAGTAATTGGCATTGTTGAGCTTAGCCATTATTTTTAGATTAGATAACGAATATTTGAGACACAAATGAGCGCGAAAATTCTTGCAGTAGATACCGCAACTGAAAACTGTTCAGTTGCATTAGTAATTGGTGACCAGGTGTTCGCTCGTAGCGAAGAGGCACCTCGAGACCATACGAAAAAAATTCTACCTATGGTTGATGAAGTACTGAAAGAAGCGAATGTCGCTTTAACCGATATTGATGCTATCGCGTTTGGTCAAGGCCCAGGCAGTTTCACGGGTGTACGTATTGGTATTGGTATTGCTCAAGGCTTGGCTTTTGGTGCGGATTTACCAATGATCGGTGTCTCTACACTGGCTGCAATGGCGCAAGGCAGCTACCGTAAATTTGGTGAAACTCATGTTGCGACAGCGATTGATGCGCGTATGAGTGAAGTGTACTGGGCTCGTTACAGCCGTGAACAAGACGGTCGTTGGACTGCGGTTGATGCTGAATGTGTAACACCGCCAAGTGAATTGGCTGCGCAGCTTGAAGCAGACTCTGAAACATGGGCAAAAGTAGGTACTGGTTGGGAAGCTTACGCAGAGCATATGGATACACTAGCTATCAACACTAAAGCGTGTGAAGTGCTATTTCCAGAAGCTCAAGATATGGCGTTCCTGGCTCAATTTGCTTATGCTGAAGGCAAAGCCGTGCCAGCTGAAGAGTCTGAACCAGTGTATCTGCGTGACAAAGTGACATGGAAGAAGCTGCCAGGTCGCGAGTAATTTTTTACAAGGTTCTGATGCAAATTAGATCTAAATGCGTATTATTTAGATTTGAGAGGACAGATATTTAGTCATGGTATCAATTAATAACTTACCTCCTTCATCGATAGGCAATACGTCTAAGCCGAATCGCGTTAAAAAGAAGGAGCAGGCAAAAAAATCTGATGCTAGCACTGCGGTTGGGCAACCAACCAAAGTGGCCAATGCTGTCTCTCATTCTATTCGTCAAGTTAAAGAGTCTGAGCTACACAAGGCTCAAATCCAGTATGATCTTCCAGAAGGCCGAGGACGTAAGGCTATGGAAGAATACATGGATGTAATGAACCAGGCGAAAAAAGAAGAACTTGCAAAGCTTATCGGTGTCGATATTTACATCTGAAGCGATTTACTAATGCCTGTTTAAGGACCAGAACCATGTCTAATTACTTATCTAAAATACGCTTAATTGCCTTTTCTCTTGGTATCTTGGTGCTAGCAGGGTGTTCATCATTACCTAGCGAGCTCGAAGCAAAATCAGAGCCTGTTATCAGCGACTACCAACAATGGGTTGACCAATTACCAGACGCTAAAAGTGTTCGTTTAGGTGGCGTGATTTCTAAAGTGACCAACCTAAAAGACAGAACTCGAATTGAAGTTGCTAACATGCCAATTTCAAGCAATGGTAAGCCAGATCTCGATGCAGAGCCGAGTGGGCGCTTTGTTGGTTATATTGAAGGATACGTTGAGCCGTTAAGCTTTGCTGAAGGTCGTTTGATTACGCTAGTTGGTCAATCAAACGGTAGTGAAGATGGCAAAATCGGTGAGTACCCTTACACCTTCCCGGTGATGAAGGTAGATAACCAACGTCTGTGGAACATTACGGAGCGTGTCGTTGTTAACGATTTCGCACCAACCTACTATTCGTGCAGAAGCCTACATTGCCGCAGTTTTCAAACAATGCCAAGACAAGGCAGAGTTATACAGGATGTCGAGTAATTAACGCTAGTTATTAGATGTTGATTGCTACACCAAGCAAGGATTAGAGGTTACTAAAGCTTGATGATTGATAAATCATATTCCCTTGCGAGCGGGACGCTTGCCACACAACAGATAGGTAACCCAGAAACGACCGTCACGACGGTCGTTTTTATTCATGGGTGGTTAGATAACTCTGCGAGTTTTTCTTCTGTGATTGCCAACCTACAAACCAGTCTCCCCGATTGTCACCTGATTGCGATCGATCTCTTTGGCCACGGCTTTTCTTCACACAAGTCGGGAAGTTACTACCCATTTCATGACTATATAGATGATTTACATCAGCTTGTGACTAAATTATCGTCAAACAGACTGGTACTAGTAGGACATTCACTTGGTGCATTGATAGCAAGTTGTTATAGTGCCGCCTTTCCTGAAAAGGTGTCAGGATTAATTCAAATTGAAGGTCACGGACCTCTTTCTGAAGCTCCCCAAGAAACGGTCTCTCGTCTAAGAGATGGGGTACTCAGTCGTCTTCGACAGCGGAGAAAACCTTCACGTCCTTTAGCAAGCCTAGAGGATGCTATTAATCTGAGAGTACACGCCAATCAAATCAATGCAGAACTCATTGCTCCTATTGTAGAGCGAGGGATTGCCGAGTTAGACGACTCCTGGCAATGGCGATGCGACCCTAATCTAAAGTGTGACTCGTTATACCGAATGTCACAGGCGCACGCAGAAGCGATTATGGCGGCTATTGAATGCCCTCAACTCATAATATTAGGCAATGATGGATTTAGACATTTGCAGCATAATCGCTACAAATCAGCCCATAGTCCTCTACAAATTGAGACTGTTCCCGGCGGACATCACTGTCATTTAGAGAGCCCAGAGCTAGTTTCAGAGCTAATTCTTGGTTTAGTTAACAAAATTTAAACAAGTGTTTGAGCCTTTTAGTGCTCATGCACTAAAGCTGTGCTGTAATACCGTAATGATAAAAGCGGCGAAGCAGTCGTCAGCTGATAAACGAGGAGTAACATAGTGGATAAACCTTGGCTTTCACGTTATCCAAGTGACGTACCAGAAACGATCAACCCAGATCAATACCCATCTCTTATCGAAATGTTCGAACAGTCTGTACAGAAATACGCAGACCAACCTGCTTTTGAGAACATGGGCTCAGTAATGACATTCCGTAAGCTTGAAGAGCGCAGTCGTGCTTTTGCTGCTTACCTGCAGAATGATTTGAAGCTCAAGAAGGGCGATCGCGTTGCACTGATGATGCCAAACTTGCTGCAATACCCAATTGCACTCTTTGGTGTATTGCGCGCTGGTATGATTGCAGTGAACGTCAACCCACTGTACACACCTCGTGAACTAGAGCATCAACTGAACGATTCTGGTGCAAAGGCGATCGTTATTGTTTCAAACTTTGCTAGCACGCTAGAAAAAGTGGTCGATAACACTCCAGTGAAGCACGTGGTACTGACTAGTCTTGGCCAAATGCTACCTCGCGCAAAAGGTACCATTGTTGATTTCGTCGTGAAATACGTGAAAGGTATGGTTCCTAAGTATGATCTACCGGGTGCTATCTCGTTCAAAAAAGCGCTGCATAAAGGTCGTCGCCTTCAGTATGTAAAACCATTTATGACTGGGGATGATATTGCATTCCTTCAGTACACTGGTGGTACTACGGGTGTTGCGAAGGGCGCAATCCTAACGCATCGCAATATGATCGCGAACGTACTTCAAGCGAAAGGGGCGTATGGTCCGGTTCTGCATGAAGGCCGAGAGTTAGTGGTAACAGCATTGCCGCTGTATCACGTATTTGCACTGACAGTAAACTGCTTGTTGTTCGTAGAAATGGGTGGTCGTAACCTTCTTATCACTAACCCTCGTGATATTCCTGGTTTCATCAAAGAGCTGCAAAAGGTTCCATTTACCGCAATTACAGGTGTAAACACACTGTTTAATGCGTTAGTAAATAACGAAGACTTCCATGAGTTAGACTTCAGTAACCTACGTCTATCTGTTGGTGGGGGTATGGCGGTTCAACGCGCTGTTGCTGAACAGTGGAAGAAAGTAACAGGTATCCACCTGTTAGAAGGCTATGGTTTAACCGAGTGTTCACCGCTGGTAACAGGTAACCCATATGACCTAAAAGATTACACTGGTGCGATTGGTTTACCGGTACCGTCAACCGATGTTCGTATCATTGACGATGAAGGTAACGTGGTTGCGAATGATCAAGTGGGTGAGCTGCAAGTTCGTGGCCCTCAAGTGATGCAAGGTTACTGGCAACGTCCAGAAGCGACCAAAGAAGTGATTGACCAAGACGGTTGGTTATCGACGGGTGACATCGTTAAGTTTGATGACGAAGGCTTGCTGCACATTGTTGACCGTAAGAAAGACATGATTCTTGTGTCTGGTTTTAACGTTTACCCGAACGAGATTGAAGATGTCGTTGCACTACACGGCCAAGTGCTAGAAGTAGCGGCGATTGGTCAACCTCATGAAGTGTCTGGTGAGCTGGTGAAGATCTACGTGGTTAAGCGTGATCCTAGTCTAACTAAAGAAGACATCATCGCGCACTGTCGTGAACACCTAACGGGTTACAAAGTGCCTAAACTGGTTGAGTTTAGAGAAGATCTTCCAAAGACCAACGTAGGTAAGATCTTACGTCGTGTACTTCGTGAAGAGAACGATGCTGAGCTTGCTAAACGCGCAAGTGAGTAACAAGCACAGTTTCTCCTGAAATCATTGAAACGCTTAATCAAAGCGGGCGTGGTAAAATGGTGTTAGAATGCCGACAGTTAATGTCGGCATTTTTGTATCCGGCGATCAAATAGAAACCAGTGAGAGTTTTTGTGGATTATCATATCATTACCCAATTGAAAGACCTTGAGCGAGTTTGCCAACAAGCACGTGAAGCCGATGTCGTTATGCTTGATACGGAGTTTGTTCGTACAAGAACCTATTACCCTCAATTAGGCTTGATTCAGTTATTTGACGGCGAAACGCTGTCTCTGATTGACCCTATTGCTCTTGATGAAATGACACCGTTCGTTGGGTTATTGAAAGACGCTTCGGTACTGAAAGTGCTACACGCATGCGGTGAAGACTTAGAAGTATTCCAGAACGCATTTGATTGTACACCTACCCCAATGGTTGATACCCAAATCATGGCGGCGTTCTTAGGCCATGGCTTATCAACGGGTTTTGCTGCTTTGGTTTCAGAGTTTGTTGGTGTGGATTTAGATAAAAGTGAATCTCGCACCGATTGGCTGGCGCGTCCGCTTTCTCAAAAGCAACTCGACTACGCGGCAGCAGACGTTCATTATTTAATGCCTATGTACAATAAGCTTCTTGAGAAAGTGATGGAAGCGGGCTGGTGGGAAGCGGCGCAACAAGAGTCTGATCTACAGGTGACGAAGCGTATCCGTAAAGTAAACCCAGATACGGCTTACCTTGATATCAAAGGTGCATGGCAACTTAAGCCACAGCAACTTGCTATCTTGAGACCCCTTGCAACATGGCGTTTGAAAGAAGCGATTAAGCGCGATCTCGCATTGAACTTTATCTTTAAAGAACAAGATCTTTGGGCTGTCGCGCGTTTTGCGATTAAGAATCCGAAACGTATGGAAGAGGAAGGTTTTGACTTCCGTTCTGTACGTCGTCATGGCGCGAAGATCAGCTCAATCGTTAAGTTAGCGGAACACACACCAGAAGAAGAGTACCCAGCACCAGTTGAACGTCTAATGGACTACCCGGGCTATAAACAAGTATTTAAAGTGTTGAAAGATGAAGTGAAAACCGCTTCGCAACACAGTGGTCTAGCGACGGAATTTTTGGCATCGAAGAAACAGCTAAACCAAATGTTGAGCTGGGTTTGGAAACACGATCGTAATCCAGAAAAACTTCCGGATGTGATGCAAGGTTGGCGTTTAGATCTGGTTGGCGAGAGGCTGAATAAAGCAATCAAATAGCCAGATTGTTTAAAAACAAAACGCAAACAAAAAAAGAGAGCTTAAGCTCTCTTTTTTATTCAATCTGCTGACGAGACAGTAATGATTACTTATCGTCTTCAGGCAGCTTAACGTTCAGCTCTAGTACTGAGATATCGTCATCTTTGTGTTCGAACGTAAGGTCAACCATTGATGGGTCTACTTCTACGTACTTAGCAATACACTTCAAGATGTCTTCTTTTAGTTGCGGCAGGTAAGACGGCGCTGGGTCGTCATGGCTACGGCGTTCAGCAACAATGATTTGCAAACGCTCTTTGGCTAGGTTTGCAGTGGTCTTCTTCTGTGGTCTGAAAAACTCTAGTAATGACATTGTGTATTAGCCCCCGAACAGTCGTTTGAAGATGCCTTTCTTCTGTTCCGTTAAGAAGCGGAAGTCAACTTGGCTACCTAGTAGTCGCTCTACAGTATCATTGTAAGCCATACCTGCATCGGTTGCTTCGTCAAAGATCACTGGAACACCCTTGTTCGATGCGTTCAGTACCGCTTGGCTTTCTGGGATTACACCCAGCAGCGAAATGTGCAGAATATCTTCTACATCTTGTACGCTTAGCATCTCGCCTTGATTTACACGAGCAGGGTTGTAGCGAGTCAGTAGAAGGTGAGTTTTCACTGGCTCTAAGCCCTCTTCTGAACGACGAGATTTAGAGTCCAGAATACCTAGAATACGGTCTGAGTCGCGTACAGAAGAGACTTCTGGGTTAGTCGTTACAATCGCTTCATCAGCAAAGTATAACGCCATTAGAGCGCCTTGCTCGATACCTGCAGGTGAATCGCAGATGATGAAGTCAAAACCCATCTCATCCAGTTCATCAAATACGCGACGAACACCGTCTTTAGTCAGTGCATCTTTATCACGTGTTTGAGAAGCTGGAAGAATAAATAGGTTGTCTGTGCGCTTGTCTTTGATCATCGCTTGGTTAAGCGTTGCTTCGCCATTGATAACGTTAACGAAATCGTAAACAACACGACGCTCACAACCCATAATTAAATCAAGGTTACGCAGACCGATATCAAAGTCGATAACTGCGGTTTTCTTTCCTTTCAGAGCCAGACCTGAGGCAATAGCTGCACTAGAGGTCGTTTTGCCTACCCCGCCTTTACCTGACGTTACAACGATAATGCGTGCCATTATTTTTTCCTTTTATTTCTCTTATATTGCGAGGACGTCAACGTGTAATACATCGTTTGCCATACTGAACATGGTTTTCTTCTGCCAGTACTCGCTTTCAATTTGATCGCTGAGCCAGTAATTTCCTGCAATAGAAACCAACTCGGCTTGTAAATCATTACAAATTATTTTTGCTTCAGTTTGACCACTTGCTCCGGCAATCGCTCGGCCGCGCAATGTGCCATGAATATGGATGCTGCCATCGGCAATTACTTCTGCACCAGCGCTTACGTGACTTAGAATTAACAGGTCGCCATCTTTGGCGTATACCTGCTGTCCAGAACGAATCGGGGTTCTAATCACTTTAATCGGTGCCATTTTTGCCGGTGCTTGAGATGGGGATTTACTTGCCGTCATGACCGCAAAGCCAGCTTCTCTAGCAAGGTTTTGCATGCGCTTGTCAGAACAACCTGCGACGCCAACCGGAATCATACCCGCTTGAGAGATGCCATCTTTTAGCTTTATGAAGTCGATATCGCCAGCCACTTTGCTGATGTTGATAACCACAGGTGCGGCAGCAAAAAAAGTGGGTGCTTGGTCTACCTTCTCTTGAAGAAAAGAGACTGCATTTTCGACTTGATCATCGGATAAGTGCAAAACAGATAGCGTAAAGCTGCTACCTTTTAGATCTGGATTACTAGACATCGAAAAACTACAGGACCTCAATAGCGAATTGGTACAATTTCTTTATTAATAAAATAAAGGGCATTGCCTGAAACTAGGTTTATCATGTTATATTCCCAGACCAAGCACAGCAAGTAATCTTGTTGTCAAATGAACGTTTTGTTCCCAATATTTCCCTAACATAAACTATTGATCTCGCAAGTGAGAGTTTTGTAGTCATAATCAATTAAAAAGGTTTGTCATGCTGTGTTCTATATATAAAAGCTCAAAGAAAGAAGGAACATACCTTTATATCCCTAAGAAGGATGATTTTTCACAAGTTCCTGACGCACTGATGCAAATGTTTGGTAAACCTAGTTTTGTAATGGTAATTAAAATGGACGGTCGCAAACTGGCTCAAGTGAACATCGATAAAGTGAGAGAATCACTGAACACCGATGGCTTCTTTTTGCAGGTTCCGCCTCCACCAGTCAACGAACTTGAGCTGTACAAAGAGCGCAAAGCTCAGCAAAACAATCAAGACGAAGAGTGATAACTATCTCAATTCAGGGAGGAGTGATCGTTGAGTAAATTTTCGAAAAGCATATTGGCGGTGTCGGCATTACTTTTAGGTAATAGCCTGACCATTGGTTCAGTGCAGGCTCAAGAACTGAGTTTCGAGCAATATGTAGAAAAACTAAAGCAACAAGGTCGTGAAGAAGGCATTTCTGAAGCGATCATTGATGAAGCCTTTGATGGTGTGACGTTTAAGCCAAGAGCGGTCAAAGCGGATAAAAACCAACCTGAAAAGAAACTGACTCTGGATGAGTACATTCCACGAGCAGTGCCAGATTGGAAAGTGAAGCAAGCAAGATCACTGTATAAGAAGCATTACAAAGCTTTAAAGCGCATTGGTGATGAGTATGGCGTTCAGCCTCGATTCATTGTCGCTTTATGGGGCGTTGAGAGTAACTTCGGTAAATTCACCGGTAATTACAGCGTTATCGATGCTTTAACGACGATGGCTTACGAAGGGCGCAGAGAAGCGTTTTTCCGCAGTGAAGCGATGGCGGCGTTGGCTATTCTTGACCAAGGACATATCACCCCGAAAGAGATGAAAGGCTCTTGGGCTGGCGCTATGGGCCAACCTCAGTTTATGCCTAGTTCATTTTTAGCGTATGCCGCTGATGGTAATGGCGATGGTAAGAAAGATATCTGGGGTACTGAAGAAGATGTATTTGCCTCGGCGGCGAATTATCTGAGCCAATCCGGTTGGGATGACAAGTACACTTGGGGCCGTCAGGTTCACGTACCATCAACGGTGTCTATTGATTTACAAGGTCGATCTGAAGACAAAGCGAAATACCTAAAAGAGTGGTCTGAACTTGGTATTAAGCGTTATGACGACCGCCCACTGCCAAACCTTGATGAAGACATTAAAGCTTGGTTAATCATGCCAGATGACGAAGCGGGCCGTTCTTACCTCGTGTACAACAACTACAATGTGTTAATGAAGTGGAATCGTTCTTACTACTTTGCTTTGGCTGTTAGCCATCTAGCAGACAGAATCAAGTTTGATTAGTAGACCTAATGGTATTAATCGGTAGAGCTTGCTTTGATAGCATTTGGCCTACCATAGGCAGAACGAACTAAAGGACTCTTCGGAGTCCTTTTTGATTTTATATTTTTGAGTTTTAAGAAGGTGGTCTTGTGCTAACAGATAGAGCTGCACAGATGGTGATATTCCATGCATTAATTAAGCACGATGGCTTTACCAGTGCTGCGAAAAGCTTGAACGTCTCGGTGTCTCATATCAGTAAACAAGTTGCTTTGCTTGAAGACTCTATTGGTATCAAGTTGGTACAACGCACCACACGTAGCCTCACGCTAACGGAAGCAGGGGAAGTCTTCTATCAGCACTGTGAGCAACTGTTTAACACGGTAAAAGCGGCTCAAATGGATATGGACAGCCAGCGTGACGATATCTCTGGAATACTGCGTGTTGGGCTGTCGCAGTCATTTGGCACCTTACATATCATTCCTGCGATTGATGAGCTTAGACAGTTGTATCCTCAGTTGAGAATCGAAGTCCACCTGTTCGATTACAAAGTGGACATGATTGAAGAGCGTCTGGATCTTTGGATCACCAATAACGAAGACCTGCCTGAGGGGTACATTGCGCAGCGATTAGCAGATAGTCAGTTTGTGGTAGCCGCATCGCCTGATTACCTGATTAAAGCCGGGACACCGCACGTACCGTCGGATCTGATTGACCACAACTGCCTTATCTATCGTAGCCGAGAGCGAGACTACACATCGTGGGCGTTTGATAATGGGCAAGAGAACCTCAGTGTAAAAGTAGCTGGAGATTACTCGGTGGATTTAGCAGAGGCAGTTCGAGACGCAGCGGTATCAGGGTGGGGCGTAGCTTACTTAGCCACTTACTTAGTGAAGGAAGAGTTCAGAACGGGTAAATTAATCCAAGTTTTGCCGGAATGGAGAGCGAGTCAGCTGATGCCGTTCTATGCTGTATATCCGAGTCGAAAGAACATGCCGAAGAAGCTTTCTGCGGTGATTGAGTTCATCAAAGATCATATTGGATCGCCGACGTACTGGGATGAAAACCTAAAAACGTGCGTCGAACTGCATCGTTAACTGTTTCCAAATCTATAAATATAATTTCCATATGGAAAAAGTATGCTTTTTAATCAAAGTTAATTATGAAAATTCAATGACTTAATTAAAACCATTACTCAAAAGTGATTACCCCAACATCACATTAACAACCGCCGCTTGCCGCAAACGATTTCCTCTATAGAATGCGTCGCCTTTCCTAACTACAACTTTTAGGTTGACGCACATGGCTTCGCTACTTGGAATTATTACTATTTTAGTTGCCGCTTGGTTACTATCTACGGACAGAAAAAATATTCCACTAAGAACAGTCTCTTTGGCTTTCTTACTACAAATCTCATTCGCGCTATTGGTTCTGTATGTACCAATGGGTAAAGAAGCGTTGAATGCAGCCACAGGTGCGGTATCTAGCTTGATCAACTACGGTCAAGAAGGGATTAACTTCCTATTTGGTGGCCTTACGAACAACGGTTTCGTTTTCGCGATTAATGTTCTGGGCATCATTATCTTTTTCTCTGCGCTTATCTCTGGTTTGTACCACATCGGCTTTATGCCAAAAGTGATCAACCTTATCGGTGGTGCGCTGCAGAAGTTCTTGGGCACAGGTCGTGCTGAATCACTGTCTGCGACAGCAAATATCTTCGTTGGCATGATTGAAGCACCATTAGTGGTTAAGCCTTACCTGAAACATATGACGGACTCGCAACTGTTCGCAGTGATGGTGTGTGGCTTGGCGTCTGTAGCGGGTGGCACGCTTGTTGGTTATGCATCGCTAGGTGTAGACCTAAACTACCTGATTGCAGCGGCATTTATGTCTGCACCGGCAGGTCTGTTAATGGCTAAAATCCTAGTGCCTGGCAGTGCTGACGATGTTCAAGAAAACATTGAGTCTGATGTTGAAATTCCACGAGCAACAAACGTAGTTGAGGCAATGGCAGATGGGGCTATGTCTGGACTTCGTATTGCCGTTGCGGTGGGTGCGACACTTCTTGCCTTTATCAGTGTGATTGCAATGCTGAATGGCTTGCTAGGTATTGTTGGTGGTTGGTTTGGCGTAAACCTAAGCTTCGAACTTCTCCTAGGTTATGTGTTCGCACCCGTTGCATGGCTGATCGGTGTGCCGTGGTCTGAAGCTGTTGTGGCAGGTTCACTGATCGGTAACAAGATTGTTGTGAACGAATTTGTCGCTTTCATTCAGTTAATGGATGCGAAAGAGGTTCTTAGCGAGCATTCACAAGCGATTGTAACCTTTGCACTGTGTGGCTTTGCTAACATCTCAACAATGGCGATTTTGATTGGTGGCCTAGGTAGCTTGGTACCAGAGCGTCGCTCTTTCATCTCACAATACGGCTTTAAAGCGATTTGTGCTGGTGTGTTTGCTAACTTAATGAGTGCTGCGATTGCTGGCGTGGTACTTTCACTCTAGCTAGATGATAAGTACCGAGTGAACGGGTCAGTCACTTTATTTCCCCTATAGTAAAGTGACTGATTAATCACAATAATATTCGGTTAGCATGAAAAAGAGAGCCTATAGTTTAATGACGTAGGCTTTCTTGTTTCAGTAAATAGATTTGGGCCACAGGGTGTGGCACCCATTATTTAGGGGCACAAATGGATTTGTCGATTACTTCTTCTTTAGCGCTAATTGGGCTCTTGTCTCTAGCTTGTCAGCTACTCGGCTGGCGATTGCGTCTTCCCGCTATTCTCCCTCTTCTTATTGTCGGCTTGCTATTGGGCCCCGGCTTAAATGTCCTTAATCCCGACGCCATTTTTGGTGAAGTTTTATTCCCAATGATTTCATTAGGTGTTGCCATCATTCTGTTCGAAGGCGCATTGACGCTTAACTTCAAGGAGATCAGAGGTCATGGTCGCATGGTGACTCATCTAGTGAGTGTAGGCATGCTGATTACATGGGCGTGCATTGTGGTCGGTGCTTACTACTTTGTTAACTTTAGTTGGCCATTAGCGGCGTTATTCGGTGCTTTGGTAGTGGTGACAGGCCCGACAGTAATTGTGCCTATGCTGCGTAGTATTCAGCCTAAAGTCTCTCTTGGTAGCATTTTGCGATGGGAAGGGATTGTGATTGACCCAATAGGCGCTCTGTTTGCCGTTCTGGTTTATGAATACATTGTCTCTTCAGCAGATCCTACTGGACATGTCCTTTCAGCTCTGGGATTAACCTTAGCTATTGGTTTAGGCTTAGGGATCATCGGTGGCCATTTGATTGCCAAGATGCTGCAAGGGCATTGGGTGCCTCATTATTTACGAAATATAGCGGTACTGACGCTTATGTTGGCGGCGTTCTCCTTCTCTAATGACTTGAGCGAAGAATCGGGCTTGTTAACCGTGACCATCATGGGGATCTGGCTTGCCAATGTGAAAGGCTTGGATATCGAAGACATCATCGAATTCAAAGAAACTCTGACTGTATTACTCATTTCTGCGTTGTTTATTTTGTTAGCCAGTCGGCTCGATTCAGGCGCGTTTTTGTCGATAGGTTGGGGCGGTATCGGGTTATTAGCGATGGTTATGCTGGTGGCTCGCCCGTTAAGTGTGTGGATCAGCGGGATCGGCACGGATCTTAGTTCTTCAGATAAATGGTTTTTAAGTTGGATGGCACCACGCGGGATCGTGGCGGCAGCGGTTTCTTCTCTGTTTGCGATCAAACTTCAAGAGAAGCAATTGTTCGAGGGCGCAGACCTGTTGGTGCCTATGGTGTTCTTGGTCATCATAGGTACGGTTGTTATTCAGAGCTTAACTGCAAGCTGGTGGGCGAGAAGGCTAGGTGTCACTCAAGAGAAAGCGCAAGGGGTTATCTTCTTTGGTGCCACCCACTTCGCAAGACAGTTTGCCAAGGTGCTCGCGACTCATAACATCAATAGTGTGCTTGCAGATACCAACTGGGAGAGCATTCGGTTGGCCCGCATGGATAACTTGAATGTCTACTTTGGTAACCCAGCTTCCAGCCATGCGGAAAACAATTTGGAACTCGATGGGATAGGGCGAGCGATGATTGTATCGCCTTATCGTCAAACTAACCCGTTAGTCAGCATGCACTATCAAGACGAGTTTGGCGCCAATAAGGTTTTTGAGCTCGAGTCACCAGAGAGCAAGCACGAGAGACACCAAGTGAGTCGAGATGGCAACCGAAGTCTATTTGAGGAGGGCGTGACTTACTCCAAGCTCAACTCACTGATGGCACAAGGCAGCCAAATTAAGAGTACAGGGCTGACAGAGGCATTTGATCTAAATGAGTTTAACGCGCTGTACCCTAAAGCGATTCTACTTGGGGTCATCAACGACGGGGACTTCCGTTTAATTACTCAAGGGGCTGACTTAGAAAAGCTGGTATCGATAGAATGTGAGATCATCAGTTTGTTGCCACCTTCAGAACAGGTCGAGAAAGTAGAGACTCCAGACAAGTAGTAAGTGTTCTCTATTAAAAAAGCCGCAGCGTATATCACGCTGCGGCTTTCTAATTCTACTTATACTGCGCTGATAGATTACTTTGAGTGAAATTGCTCACAAGCGATCATTGTGTTCTCAATCAGGCTAGCCACTGTCATTGGGCCAACACCGCCCGGTACAGGTGTGATGAAGCTTGCGCTCTCTTTCGCGACATCGTATTCAACGTCACCGACTAGCTTGCCAGAGTCCAAACGGTTGATACCAACATCGACCACAACTGCACCTTTCTTAATCCATGCACCAGGAATGAAGTTCGGCTTACCTACCGCAACCACAACAACGTCTGCTTGACGTACGTGGCCTTCAAGGTCTTTAGTGAAACGGTGGCATGTCGTCGTTGTACACCCCGCTAGAAGCAGTTCTAGAGTCATTGGGCGACCTACGATGTTTGAAGCACCAACAACAACCGCGTGTTTGCCACGTAAATCGATGTTGTAACGGTCAAGCAGGGTGATGATACCTTTTGGCGTACAAGAGCGAAGCTTAGGCATACGCTGAGCCAAACGGCCGACATTGTATGGGTGGAAGCCATCAACGTCTTTTTCTGGTGTGATGCGCTCAAGAACGTGAGTGCTATCAATGCCAGCAGGTAGAGGCAGTTGAACCAGAATACCGTCGATCTCTGGATCTTGGTTCAGTTGGTCTACTAGGTTTAACAGTTCATCTTCTGTTGCAGTGGCTGGCAAATCGTAAGATTTAGATACGAAGCCAACTTCCTCACACGCTTTACGCTTACTACCAACGTAAACCTGAGAAGCAGGGTCTTCACCCACTAAAACAACCGCTAGGCCCGGAGCACGTAATCCAGCTTCAGTACGAGCTTTTACACGTGCAGCAACTTCGGAGCGAACCGTTTGAGAAATTAGCTTTCCATCAATATTTTGAGCAGTCATGAATTTCCTTAGTATTGATATTCAAGTTAGTGGCTGATGTTTTTGGCGCATTATTCCAGAAAACCTTTTTGATTACCATCAAGCAAACGATTGCTTTGCTCTATTTTCCAACACTTATATGTTTGTTGACCTTTTTTTACTCACTTAGATCAGAATGTTACATAAAGCCGTTGCTTTCATGATTCGAATTCGTATAATTCCCTCCTGTAGCGCGCCCTTAGCTCAGCTGGATAGAGCACGTCCCTTCTAAGGATGTGGTCGTAGGTTCGAATCCTACAGGGCGTGCCATTATTTAAAGAAACCCGATAGCTCTCTGAGTTGTCGGGTTTTTTGCATTTCAGGGCGAGTTCAACTTTCTATTTTTTGGCTAAGCCGTCACGACATCTGGAATGTATCTAAGGCCTAACATCGTACACCCATCTTCTAAATAACTGTCCGTCACCACATCGAAACCGAATTTACCATAGTAGTCTTTTAGGTGTGCTTGCGCTGAAATGAAAATAGAGCTTTCCGGGTAAATCTTGCGAGTTGTATCGAAGCTTACTTGCATGAGTTGGTTACCTACCTGCTTACCTCGGTAATCTTTTGCTACGATGACACGACCGATACACACATCATCAGCATCTGCGTTGATTAATGGGAGCACATCACTAGGGTATCCAAGTTTGGGAGCCATAATACGACTGTAAGCCACGAGACGTTCGTTATAATAGCCCATGACGTGATAGGTCTCGGGGTGGTTATCTTTGCCATCTAAATCGCTGTAGGGTGTATTCATGTCTGCGATAAAAATGTCGACTCTTTCCCGCAAGAAATCATAGAGTTCATCAACCGTTAACTCCGCAAATTTTTTCACTCTCCACTCAATCATCACTTTTCTCCTTACTATTTTGGGCTACAACATAGAGGCTATTTCTACCGAGTTCATTAACCTTTGTTAACTGACCTGAGGCTAGAGTAGGAAATGATCAGTGTGAAGAAAGCAAAAGGCTAAGCGCTTTCCTTTTACTCATCTGACCATCATAAAAACAACGTCTTTGAACCACTAGTTATTTCCTTCTCTTATTCATTTCGTTCGGCTCATGTAATAGAAAGTTAAAATTGTTCCTTTTTTGGGGTTTACATCATTTAGTAATAAAGCCACTATGAATTCACGAAGAATAGACAAGTAAAGCTGTTCACCAGCGGGTTTTAGAATCAAACCTTCTGCTGATGGCTGATTTAGAGGAAGTAATGGCAGGAAACAGTATCGGACAACATTTCCGCGTGACCACGTTCGGAGAAAGTCACGGTATCGCACTAGGATGTATCGTAGATGGGTGCCCACCAGGATTAGAAATTACCGAAGCAGACCTTCAAAAAGATTTGGATCGTCGTCGCCCTGGTACTTCTCGTTATACAACGGCTCGCCGTGAAGCGGATGAAGTAAAGATTTTATCAGGTGTATTTGAAGGCCAAACTACGGGTACTTCTATTGGTCTATTGATTGAAAATACAGACCAACGCTCTAAAGACTATTCCGAAATTAAAGACAAATTCCGCCCTGGCCACGCTGATTACACCTACCATCAAAAGTACGGTGTGCGTGATTACCGTGGTGGTGGTCGCTCTTCAGCTCGTGAAACAGCAATGCGTGTTGCGGCTGGTGCGATTGCAAAGAAATACCTAAAACAAGAATTTGGTGTTGAAGTCCAAGCTTACCTTTCTCAAATGGGTGATATCTCAATTGATAAAGTCGATTGGAACGAGATTGAAAACAACGCTTTCTTCTGCCCTGATGCGGATAAAGTACCTGAGTTTGACCAACTGATTCGTGACCTCTTAAAAGAAGGCAACTCGATCGGTGCGAAGATTCAAGTTGTAGCGACTAAAGTGCCAGTAGGCCTTGGTGAGCCGATCTTTGATCGTCTAGATGCTGATATCGCGCACGCGCTGATGAGCATTAACGCTGTTAAAGGTGTTGAGATTGGTGATGGCTTTGAAGTGGTTAATCAACGTGGCAGCGAACACCGAGATCCATTAACGCCTGAAGGCTTCACTAGCAACCATGCTGGCGGTATTTTAGGTGGTATCTCTACTGGCCAAGATATTGTGGCAAGCATTGCGCTTAAGCCAACATCAAGCATTACGGTACCGGGTGACACTATCACTAAAGATGGTGAAGCGACGCAGCTAATCACTAAAGGTCGTCACGATCCATGTGTTGGTATTCGTGCGGTGCCAATTGCAGAAGCGATGTTAGCGATTGTTCTACTCGATCATCTATTGCGCCATCGTGGTCAGAACCATGGCGTAACGACGAATACTCCTCAAATCTAACGATTGAGTGAATGAAAAAAGGGTTGCTTCCTATTGGAGCAACCCTTTTTGTTTTCTAGTGGCATTTTCTATTAATGCACTGAGCTTTCAGGATCAAGCTGGAATGAAGGCAAGCGCCACTTGAATCTCACTGCGGCCATGCGCAGCAAATAGCCGATCACAAGCGTTACAATCGTTGCAGTGACGTCGTTAATGCCAAACTCAAGTAAGCCCAGATATAAACCTGAAGCAATTAATGCGATAGAGGCGTAAAGCTCTTCATGTAGCACCAGCGGTGTTTGACGACAGATAAGATCACGCAGCAAACCACCAAATACGCCAGTAACCAGTGCTGATACCATGCAGATCATTGGATGAAGGCCCATGTTCATTGCCACTTTAGTACCAATGATACTGAATACAATCAGCCCCAGTGCATCTAAACGAATGAACAAACCTTTAAGTTTAATAACCCACTTAGCTAAGCCCGTTGTGACAACGCCTGCCACACAAGTAATCGCAAGAAATTCAGGGTTCTCAACCCAACCTAACGGGTAGTGGCCAAGCAAGATGTCTCGCACTGTACCACCGCCAATTGCCGTTGCGCTGGCAACCAACATTACACCAAACCAATCCATTTTTTGTTTACCAGCACTGAGAGCACCGGTCATGGCTTCTGCCGTGATGCCAATGATATACAAAATACTTAGTAGCATTGCTGTAGCTCTATTATTTAGGTCTATAAATTGGAGTCTTATAGGCCTTGGAGATATAAAAATGAAGCGCGAGTGTAGTAGTAAAACTGGCGATTGACGAATGAATATTTGTACCGTGAATGAGCATTTCAGATTAGCTAAACTAATCACTCACCTAAAAGTGGTGTAATCTGGATGCTGCAATCGATTGTCCACCTATAGGACAACGATATTGCTAATGTCATTACCCCTAATAGGGCTTTACCGAGCGCGTAAAAAAACGCAAAATGCGCCTGTTCTTTTTACTTTAATTTGATTATATGACGCACCAATACCCAGACATCATCAATATCTTCAACCAAACCTTTTTCGAGAGCTTCAATACTAAACTCGAATTGGGTGAAGATGAGCCTATTTATCTACCAGCCGATGAGCAGGTTCCTCACCATCGTATCGTGTTTGCTCGCGGGTTTTATGCTTCAGCACTGCACGAGATCGCGCACTGGTGTGTAGCTGGCCCTGAGCGCCGTCTATTGGAAGATTTTGGTTATTGGTATGAGCCAGATGGCCGAACAGAAGCAGTTCAAGCTGAGTTTGAAAAGGTAGAAATCCGCCCGCAAGCGTATGAATGGATCATTGCAACCAGTGCAGGCTTTCCTTTTAATGTTAGCTGTGACAATCTACACGGCGATTTTGAGCCAGATCGTTTGGCCTTTATGCATAAAGTACACAAAGAAGTGATGGGTATCTTAGAAGTTGGTCTTCCACCAAGAGTCAAAATGCTTTCCGAAGCGTTGCGCGACTTCTACGATGTAGAACCTCTGTGTACTAGCCAGTTTATTGTGAAATAAGAGAATATTATGATTATCGAATTTGAAGAAAAACTACTTGAAGTAATTGATGCTCGCATTGAAAACGCATCAGACGACGAACTGTTTGCGGGTGGTTACTTACGTGGTCATATTTCTCTTTCGGTGGCTTCGTGTGAAGAAGAAGGCATTGAAGATTTAGCAGAAGTGAAAGCGCGCATTGAGAAAAGCCTAGATGATGCTCGCTCTGAACTCACACCAGCCGATCGCACTATTGTTAATGACCTTTGGGTTGAGCTGCAAAACCAAGCTTAATCGCGGGTTATTTATCATTATCTGCTCAGTCCCTTCCTTTCCATTTTGCTGAGCAGTGAAGTTTGAGACTCATTCGAAATTTTTGAATGAGTCTGTTCAATCCTTGTGATGGTTCCATTTTCTGACTACGTTATTCTAATCCTACTTAACGAGATTACAGAAAGGGTTACATCATGAAAGTTATCGCATTCGGCGCAAGCACAAGCTCTACCTCTATCAACAAAACACTAGCAACTTACGCAGCTAACTTGATTGAAGATGCTGACGTAAAAGTTCTCGACATCAATGATTACAACGTTCCTATGTTCAGTGAAGATACTGAAAAAGAGATTGGCCAAGCTGAAGGTGCTCAAGCATTTTTGCGTGACTTAGCAGAAGCTGACGCATTTGTTATCTCTTTCGCAGAGCACAATGGTCACTATCCAGCAGCGTACAAAAACCTGTTTGACTGGGCGACACGTATTGAGCGTTCAGTATTTGGTGAGAAGCCTGCGGTATACCTAGCGACGTCTCCTGGTCCCGGTGGTGCACAAACAGTACTTGGCGCGGCAACAGGTTCTGCACCGTACTTTGGCGGTAACGTAAAAGCATCGGTTTCAGTACCAAGCTTCTACGATAACTTCGACTTTGAATCTGGCGCTATCAGCAACGAAGAGATCGCACAGCAGATTAAAGAAGCCGTCGCTAAGCTTTAACTCTTATTAGTGCTTAAACCCAGTAAAGTCGTTTGAAAGTTTAAGTTATCAGATACAAAAAGCCCGAGAGACGTAGTGTCACTCGGGCTTTTTCATTACGAATACTCTGAATTAACGAACGAGTAGTCCGTCAGCTATTGATTGGCTTTCGCTTGTTTATCTGCGACCCATCCCGCTGTTAATGCCTTACCCTTACGTAGTCTGCGTACCCACATTCTGCTTGGATGAAGGGCTTCCAGTACATCAGCAGGAAGAGGCAGTGGATCGCCACAAATTTGTGATGCTAAAACCTCTGCGAGTAGGGGAGCAGAGCTTAACCCTCGCGAGCCTAAACCGATAAAGCAGAATAGGTTAGGGAAGCTAGTGACGGTTTCAACATCGTCAACCGAGTCACGCTGTGGGTTAAAGTTATGCAGATTTTGGTACTGCTCTTTAATGGCTTCAAAGTTACCAACGTTACCGACAAACGGAAGATGATCGCGGCTTACACTACGGATACCTTGGCGCGCTAGGTTGCCACTGGTATCGACTTCTTTTGTCCACGCTTGATCTGGCAATGACCCATGAAGGCGCTCGCCATTGTGCTGTTGAACTTCAGCATCAAACTCTTGGTCGATGTTGGTTTTGTCGTAGTTCGCGCCAATGCAATGGTGTCCATTGTTGGGGTTTTGTGGTGTTAGGTAGCCATCAAAGCACAACACGGTTTTGAGTTTGCTAAGATTTTCCGTGGTCGGAATGTGGCTCACTTGACCTTTAACTGGAGTAAGAGGTACGGGTTGAGTTTGCTCAAATTGGGTGAACTTATGCCCGTTTGCAACCACCACTTGGTCATGTTTTGCTTGAACCTCACCTTGCGGCGTATCAATCGTTAGCAGCCATTGCTGTTCTGTCTCTAGCCACTCAAGCTGAGTTACTTGATGTTGATAGTGTGTACTTACTTTATTGGTTTGTTCTAATTGACCAATAAGGCCTTGAGTAAGCTGAAGTGGACTCAACCACCCACCTAGAGGAAAGTAGACGCTCTCTTTATCAACGGGCAAACCGATCTTTTCATTTGTTTGCTCTGGCGATAAACGCTGAATCAAATCGGTGTGGAAATTACCTTCCAACATGCGATTGAGCTTCTTAGTCGAACCTTCATCCCACATCAAAATGTTCACACCACACCAGTTATGATCGAATTCAATCGATGTTGCGGCTTGATTGATGAACTGACGCGCAAACAACAATCCAGGGCCGAATATGCGCGAAACGTTTGAGGTCGCCTCACTCAATAGCGGGTAAATTGCACCTTGGTTATTACCAGAGGCGTTACCTGCAGCTTGCTGGTGTTCACAGTAAAGCGTGATGTTCTTACCACGGCGGCTCAGTGTTTTAGCTAGCGCAGCACTGGCAACACCACCACCGATGATTGCTATGTCTTGTGAGTTACTGTGCTCTGATAAACCATACCAAGGCTTGATATTGGTATGAGCATGTTTTTCGCCGAGTCGGCCTGCAATCATTTCACGTTTAGTACCAAAGCCTTTGACCTTCTTCATTTCAAAGCCAGCTTCAATCAAACCACGACGCACAAAACCAGCTGCAGTAAAAGTCGCACAGCTACAATCTTGTTTGGCCAGCTTTGCCATGCCATTGAATAGGTTTTGGTTCCACATCTCTGGGTTTTTGCTTGGGGCGAATCCATCTAGGAACCATGCATCTACCAAACCTTGCTTTGGTGTAGGCACGCTTGGCATACAGTCTTTGATATCGCCGAACCATAAATCCAATGTGATCGCACCATCGCCTAATATGATGCGGTGACATTCAGGCAGTGCGATAGGGTAGTGTTCTTGGAGTTGCGTCGCATACTCGGCTAATTCTGGCCACGCTTGGTGCGCTTTGATGAGATCCTCTTTGTTTAAAGGATATTTCTCAAAACTGATGAAATGTAACTCTTTGGTAATAGCTTGAGGGTTATCTTTAAGGAAAGCATCGAACCATTGCCAAACCGCAAGAAAGTTGAGGCCTGTACCGAAGCCGGTTTCAGCGATCACAAAACGGCGCTGATCATGTTCAAGCCAACGCTCTGGAAGGTGGTTTTGCTTTAAAAAAACGTAACGAGTCTCTTCTAAACCATTTACGTTAGAGAAGTAAACATCGTCAAATTGGTCTGAAACTGGCGTGCCAGACTCATTCCATTCCAGCTCAGCATTAGTAATTGAAGTCATAAAATCTATCATTTTGTGATTTGAAGCGATATGTTGGTATGGATTGTACGAATTTCTAGGAAAGCTGACCACTTTTGTTAGGCTTCTTAGTTATCATCTAGCTGAATTTAGAATTATAG
Organism: Vibrio chagasii; assembly: GCF_002954585.1. GTDB lineage: Bacteria > Pseudomonadota > Gammaproteobacteria > Enterobacterales > Vibrionaceae > Vibrio > Vibrio chagasii_A. Next base: position 2,046,972 of record NZ_MSCI01000002.1, on the reverse strand, counting down.
GAATGTCACATGAAACGAGTCGTAATCACCGGTATGGGTATTGTTTCAAGTATCGGTAACAACGTCGAAGAAGTTTTAGCATCACTGAAAGAGGGTAAATCTGGTATTACCGCTTCAGAGCAGTTCAAGGAAAACGGCTTACGCTCTCAAGTTTGGGGTAACCTAAAAATGAACCCTGCTGACCATATTGACCGCAAAAAGATGCGCTTTATGGGTGATGCAGCGGCATTCGCTTATCTTTCAATGGAGCAAGCAATTGCAGACGCTGGTCTAACAGAAGAGCAAGTATCTAATGACCGCACGGGTATCGTTGCGGGTTCAGGTGGTGCTTCTTCTCTTAACCAAGTAAACGCAGTAGACATCATCCGTGAGAAAGGCGTTAAGCGTGTTGGTCCATACATGGTTCCACGTACAATGGCTTCAACGGTTTCTGCTTGTCTAGCAACTCCTTTCAAAATCCGTGGTGTGAACTACTCTATGAGCTCTGCATGTGCAACATCTGCACACTGTATTGGTCACGCAATGGAGCTTATCCAACTCGGTAAGCAAGACGTAGTATTCGCTGGTGGCGGTGAAGAGCTAGATTGGTCTCTGACTATGATGTTCGACGCAATGGGCGCACTTTCTACTAAGTACAACGATACTCCTGAGCTAGCTTCTCGTACTTACGATGCAGACCGTGACGGTTTCGTTATCTCTGGTGGCGGCGGCATGCTAGTTATCGAAGAACTTGAGCACGCTAAAGCTCGTGGCGCGAAAATCTACGGTGAGATCGTAGGCTACGGCGCAACTTCAGACGGTTACGACATGGTTGCTCCTTCTGGTGAAGGCGCGGTTCGTTGTATGAAGATGGCAATGCAAAACGTTGATGGCGTTGACTACGTGAACACTCACGGTACTTCAACTCCAGTTGGTGACGTGAAAGAGCTAGGTGCTATACAAGAAGTATTTGGTGGCAACAGCCCAGCAATCTCAGCAACTAAAGCGATGACAGGTCACGCTCTAGGTGCAGCTGGCGTACACGAAGCGATTTACTCAACGCTAATGCTAGACAACGGCTTTATAGCTCCAAGCATTAATGTTTCTAACCTAGACGAAGCAGCTGCTGGCCTAGACATCGTAACTGAAGCTCGTGAACAAGAGCTAACAACAGTTATGTCTAACAGCTTTGGTTTCGGCGGTACAAACGCAACGCTAGTAATCAAAAAATACCAAGCTTAATTAGGCTTGAGTGAGATAGACAAAGGTTAATTGTTAACGGGTGACGCGAGTGCAGTTTCAACACGCACAGGAAACCCATTAACCATGACCCACAGAACAAAGCTTTCTGAACATAGGTTTAGAAATGGAAAGGTTTCCAGAGCTTGATCAGTAGTGGTTTTAGTCAGTACTGGTCGAACAGACGCAGACTCTGTCTCCTGGAGAGCGAGATAGGATCCTTTTGTTCTGGATGTTTGCCCGATTGTTAATTCAATCGGGCATTTTTCGTTTTAGGCTTGAGTAGAAAAAGCTGAGTAGGGTAATCAATCCTTCTCTGAACAAGCCTTTATTCATAATGTATTCCATTTGTTACTCGACACCGTGTGTGGAATTTTGCACAATCATTTCAATCCACATTTAGGTCGATAGACCCCAACAAAAGTACTCGCCAAATGAAAATCTTAATCGACGAAAACATGCCTTATGCTGAAGCGCTTTTTAGCCAGCTAGGTGACGTGACAATGAAGTCTGGTCGCACATTAACTGCGGACGATCTGGTTGACGTAGACGCACTGATGATTCGCTCTGTCACGAAGGTGAACGAAGAATTAATCAGCAAAGCCAATAAACTGAAATTTGTCGGCACTGCAACGGCGGGTATGGATCACGTCGACCAAGAATTGATGAAAGAGCGCGGCATTTTCTTTACTGCGGCACCGGGCTGTAACAAGGTGGGTGTGGCTGAATATGCGTTCAGTGCGATGATGGTTCTTGCGCAGCAACAAGGCTTCTCTGTGTTTGATAAAACAGTCGGTATTATTGGCTGTGGTCAGGTGGGTAGCTACTTAGCAAAATGCCTTGAAGGTATTGGAATTAAGGTTTTACTGAACGACCCTCTAAAACAACAAGAAGGTGACACTCGTGAATTCACTGAATTAGAAACTCTGCTTGAGCAATCAGATGTGATCACCCTGCATACCCCGATCACGAGAACGGGCGAGTTCCCAACTCATCATTTGATCAGCGAGCAAGTGCTGAATAACTTACGTGCTGACCAGATCCTAATTAATGCGGCTCGCGGCCCTGTGGTTGATAACCAAGCACTCAAAGCTCGCTTGCAAAAAGCTGATGGCTTCACGGCTGTCCTTGATGTATTTGAGTTTGAACCTGAAGTGGACATGGAACTGCTCCCGTTACTTGCTTTCGCAACACCTCACGTAGCGGGCTACGGTCTAGAGGGCAAAGCACGCGGTACTACGATGATCTTTAACAGCTACTGTGAGTTCTTGGGTAGTGAACAACGCGCTTATGCGAGCGATCTATTGCCGACAGCGCCTGTACCTCAAATGAAATTAGATAGAGCTTGGGACGAAGCAACACTGCACAATTTGACTCAGTTGATCTATGATGTGCGCAAAGACGATGCCTTATTCCGTCGCAATATCGCTACGCCAGGTTCTTTTGACAAGATGCGTAAAGAATATTGGGACCGCAGAGAGTACAGTGCAGTCGAGTTAACAGGTGATGATTCTTGTAATCTAGCACCGTTAGCTAAACTCGGTTTTATGGTAAAGCCAACTTTATAAAAGAGAGAAACAATGAGCCAAGAATTTAATATTGCTATTTTAGGTGCGACTGGTGCGGTTGGTGAAACCATTCTTGAAGTACTTAAAGAGCGTAAATTCCCTATCGGTGAACTGCACTTACTAGCAAGTGAACGTAGTGAAGGTAAAACTTACCGCTTTAATGGTAAGACGATACAAGTGCAGAACGTAGCAGACTTCGATTGGTCTCAAGTTCATATCGCATTTTTCTCTGCTGGTGGCGACCTTTCTGAACAATGGGCACCAGTTGCTGCGGATGAAGGTGTTGTTGTTATCGATAACACATCTAAGTTCCGCTACGAATACGATGTTCCACTGGTTGTGCCGGAAGTGAACCCAGAAGCAATTGCTGAGTTCCGCAACCGCAACATCATTGCGAACCCAAATTGTTCAACGATTCAAATGCTGGTTGCGCTTAAGCCAATTCACGATGAAGTAGGCCTAGAGCGTATCAACGTATCTACTTACCAATCGGTTTCTGGTGCAGGTAAAACGGGTATCGATGAGCTTGCTGGTCAAACCGCTAAGCTTCTTAACGGAATGCCAGCTGAAAACTCAGCATTCTCACAGCAGATCGCGTTCAACTGTATCCCTCAAATTGATGAGTTTACGGAAAACGGCTACACGCGCGAAGAGATGAAGATGGTTTGGGAAACACAAAAAATCTTTAACGACTCTTCAATCACTGTGAACCCAACGTGTGTTCGTGTACCGGTATTCTACGGCCACGCAGAATCTCTACACGTGGAGACTCGTTCACCAATTGGTGCTGAGCAAGTAGTTCAACTACTAGAGAACACAGAAGGTGTTGAAGTTTTCCACGGTATGGAGTTCCCAACACAAGTGCGTGACGCTGGTGGTAAGGACCACGTAATGGTAGGTCGTATTCGTAACGACATCAGCCACCACAGCGGCATCAACATGTGGGTAGTTGCAGATAACGTTCGTAAGGGCGCAGCGACAAACGCAGTACAAATCGCTGAAGTTCTGATTCGCGATTACTTCTAAGCCTCACCGCTTTGATAAACAAGCCTCACTCTTTAGTGGGGCTTTTTTAATCGATTAAAAATATTGTTAGTCAAATTGTGTGAAATTGCTGCGAATATTGTCGCTGAAACACATTTTTTGTTTTCATCTCTATAGTTTTACGTCATTTATCCGATATATTTAATAGATCATCACATTATCCGAATTTAAGCACCTAGCTGAGCCTTTTATGTTTCAAATTTTCAAGCAGTGGTTAATACCTTTTGCCGTTATCATTGCGACTCAGATTTCCGTTGTTCGTGCAGATTCCATTCGAGTTGTAGGGCCTAATGGTCAGATACAATCAGCGCCTACTTTTTCAGAACCTCTTCAAAGAGCTCAATCTAATAGCGCAGAGCCTTCTCGTTTCTACGGTCCAACGCGTGGCAATGAAACGCTGTGGTCTATTGCCTCAAAACTGCGCCCAGATAACTCTGTTTCCGTCCAACAAACCTTGTTGGCAATTTACCGACTGAACCCACAAGCGTTTGAAAACCAGAATATCCATAGCTTATTGCCTGCTAGCCATTTACGTGTCCCTTCTTTAGAGCAAGCTCGTGCGAGCTCAACGCAGCAAGCTATTAACATAATGAACTCGCATTTGGCGAAGCTTGATGAACCAGCAGCCAAGCCAAAAGCCGCTCAGGCTTCAAACCAATCGAATGTGGGATCGAAAAATTCGGTGCCTGCCAAGCCAGCTCCGGCCGTAGAAACCGCGAAAAAATTGGTTTCAGGTGCGCCATCTTCTTCTGTTAAAGAGATGAACAAACTGGAGAAGCAGCTAGAGCTATCTGAAAGCGAGCTTCTATCTCTTGAGGAGAAGAACCATCAACTTCGCTTGATGTTGTCGGATGTTCAGTCTGAAGTGGATGTGCTTAAGACAGAGCTGAGCGACGAAGACCGTATTCGCAGTGAAGTTGAAAAGTTACTTGCTGAAGAGCGCAGAAAGAACGCTGAAATTGAAAAAATGGCACCAAGTGCAATGGACCAGTTATTGTCGAATGGCTGGCTAGTCGCTGCACTTGCGATTATTCCTGGTCTTCTACTTGGTCTTATCATTGTGATCTTGTTGGGTCGCCGCTCTAAAAATGAAGAGCAACAGCAACCAACGCAAGACCAGCCTATTCAGCCAGAGCCAAGTAGTGCTGCTCCAATGATGTTGGCTGATGAGATTGACGACCTCGACAATGAATTGTCTCTCGATGATGAGCTGTTTGGTACAGAAGATGATGCGAATAAGCTGTTTGATGACCAAGCATTGGCTGACGAAGAGGATGTGTTTGCTGGCCTAGATGAATCAGACCTTGATTTTAACCTTGATGGTGAAGACGATGATCCGTTTGCCAGCATCGGTGAGAACGGCGATTTAGACACTAACTTCGATGATCTAGATTTAGACAGCAGCAACGGCATCAGTGTTAATGGCGAAGAGAAAGCGCTTGGTCTAGAAGAGATGGAACGTGCGCTTGATAAGACGGCAGAAAGCGCGCTTGATTCTGATGATGGTGACTTTGACCTGTCGGATGATAATTCAATGTCTGCTGATGATATTGAAGCGTTGTTATCTCAAGAGTCGCAGACAGAGGACCTAGGTTCCAACGAACTGGATCAGTCTATGCTCGATGACCTGTTTGCATTGGATGATGAAGACGATGACAGCTTCGATATTGATGCTCTGATCTCAGAAGAACAAAGTGATTCGAAACCGAGTGCAGAGATGACTGCAAGCGATGATTTTGATATCGATGCACTTATTTCTGAACAGCAAACTTCTCAGCCAGAGCCAACAAGTGTTGAAGACGATATTGATGATATCTTCGCGCAAGTGGCTGCTCAGAATGAACAGAACGATCCTTTCAATCTAGATAGCGACGATGAGAGTGCCAAAGACCTAAATAGTGGTTTGGCGTCTGATGACGATATCGAAAACATTTTGGCTCAGTTTGACCAACCTCTGGAAAGCGAAGAAGAGCAGCAGAGTGTTGACCTTCTTGACGAGCAATTAGCCGGTGATGATGTTGATTTAAGTAACTCGACAGACCTACTTGATGAGATGTTGGAAAGCGACTCTGATGAGGACTCTGAAGGTGAACCTCTAGGTTTTGACGCTCTGTCTGAATTGGAAGAACTGTCAGGCTTATCAACCGATGATGAACTGAACATTTCTGAAGACAGCACAGAGACGCTAGATGAGCTGCTTAGCGACTCGGGCGATGATTTTGAGATTGATGCTGAGAGTACCGACCTATTAGATGAGTTCCTTGACGACGATATCAACGATACCGAGCTTACTCTAGACAGTGAAGAAACCTTGGATGAGCTGCTAGGAAGCGAGCTGTCGGCGGATGAAGACGATCAGTCAGCGATTGAATCTCTGGATCCATTCGATGAGCTACTGACGAGTGGTATTGAAGACGAGATTGAGTCTGAAGACAAAGCCTTTGATAAAGAGCTAGAAGCTGCATTCGCCTTCGACACACCAAATGATGATGTAAGTAGCCTTGCAGAGGCTGATATGGAGTCGTTACTTTCTGAGCCTTCTACTGAAGCTGAACTTGATAAGCCGGTAGTTGCTGAGCCAGCACTACAAGTCGACGACATCGAAGCTAACGGCGAGCTAGTAAGCACAGAAGCGCCAGAAAATACTACAGAGCCAGAGCTCAAGAATGATGAAGCTGCATTTAATCGTGATGACTTTATCGATGATATGTTTGGTGTTGCACCAGCTACAGATGCGCTACTCAATGACCCGTTGGACACCACTGATGAAGCGCTTATCGATGAGTTGATGACGCCAGAATTGGGCGCACACGTTGAAGAAGTTTCTGAGCAACCCGCTCAATCTGACGTGATTGAACCAGCGGTCGAAGATACAAAACCAGAGATCGAAAGCGATGAGTTAGATATCGATTCGTTACTCTCTGAAAATAATAATATTGAGGAGTTTGAGCAGGAGCAACCTGATCTTGAACCTTCACCGGAACTAGGCAGTTCAGAAGAAAGCGCGCCAAGATTTGATAACGAGGCTGCGTCTCCAGCTTCATTAGGTGACATTTCTGACGATGATGAAGATACAGTTGAAGACTGGCTAGCTGAAGCGATCAACGATGTAGAATCTCCATCGAACGTTGACTCTGATTTTGACTTTGAACCTAAGATTCAAGGTAGCGAAGAGTTCGATAGTGCTGTTGAATCCTTGCCAGAGCCAGAGCCAGAGCCAGAGCCAGAGCCAGAGCCAGAGCCAGAGCCAGAGCCAGTTCGTGCCGCGAACATGCCAGAGATCATTCCAAATGAATTCGGTGTGCCACAAGACGACGATTGGCTGATTGGCGAAGACATCACTGAAGCAGTGGCTGAAACTGCTGAAGAACCAATGCTAGAGTCTCAACCTGAAACGGCCCTGCAGCCAGAATCATTAGAGCAACAGAGCGAAGATGAATTCTCGTTTGATGATTTCGAGCTTCCAGAGTTTAATGAAGAAGACGCATTGGCGGAAGCTGAGGCTGAAACTGCCATTGAACCGCAAGCTGAGTCTCAACCTGAAACAGCACTACAGCCAGAAGCGGCAGAGCAACAGAGCGAAGATGAATTCTCGTTTGATGATTTCGAGCTTCCAGAATTTAATGAAGAAGATGCATTGGCGGAAGCTGAGGCTGAAACTGCCATTGCACCTCAAGCAGAGCCTCAATCTGAAACAGCATCACAGCCAGAAGCGGCAGAGCAACAGAGCGAAGACGAATTCTCGTTTGATGACTTCGAGCTTCCAGAGTTTAATGAAGAAGATGCGTTAGCTGAAACTGAAACAGAAGTTAGCACTCAACCGCTAGTTGAGCCTCAACCTGAAATGACGCCACAAGCAGAAGCTACAGAGCAACAGAGTGACGATGAGTTCTCGTTTGACGACTTTGAGCTACCAGAGTTTGGTGAAGAAGACGCACTTGCTGAGGCTGTGAGTGAACCTGATGAAGCTCAGCTAGAGCAAGATTTATCGGATGGCAGTGAGAAGTTTGAGTTCGATGATCTTGACCTTCCAGAATACGATGAAGAAAGTGCTAAAGCGGACTCTGTTTTAGATGATATTGAGCAGAGCAGTGCAGAGCCTGTTGCAGAGGAGCAAGGCGTACAGTTTGACGAGTTCGATTTACCTGAATACGGTGAAGATGAAGCGATCTCTGATGCATTTGCAGAAAAGCCGACGCCATTAACTGCCTTTAGCCCGCAGGGAGAAGAGCAAGACGCACTGCATGACCTGTTCTCGAACCCACAAAGTTTTGCTGGTGCGGATGACTTCTCGGATGTCAATGAAGCAGATTTAGCTGGCTTCCCAGAAGCGAACCAACCAACAAGCGCACCTGCAGTGTTAGATGCTGAGGTCAATGAAGTTGAAGACGAGCCGTTAGAGGGCTTCGATAACTTTGATGAAACTAATTTGGCTGAATTGCTTTCAGAAGATGTTCAAGACACAGTCGACAACATGTTCGAGAAGCCATTAGATGCGACATCGATTGATAGTGCTGGGTTAGACATTGACGCAATGCTTGAAGTAGGCGGTGAAGATTGGAAAGGTTTTAATCTTGCGCCAGAACAGCAATCGAGCATGCAAGATGATGTCCCTGATGATCAGCAAGAGATTTGGGCGTCTGCAGAGCAGCAAGCTGAACCTAAGATCAAAGAAGAGAATTGGGCGCAACAGGATAACCTGACCGAATCATCGAACAGTCGTGACAAACAGTACATGACCATCGATGAATTGATGGCTCAAGTTGAGCAAGAGGGTGAAGATGCCATTAATCCAGATGAAGAAGAACTGAAGCTGGATGTTGGTCTGAATGAATTCCCTGACGTGATTGGCGATATTGGAAACTATGATGTTGATAGTAACGCTGAAGCCGCTGGGAAGCTTGATCTCGCTAAAATCTACATCGAGATGAGTGATTCTCAAGGCGCGATCAAACTGTTGGAAGAGGCGATTGTCGACGGAAGCGATGATATTCGCCGAGAAGCCAAGAATCTTATCGATGCGTTAAACGGACGATAAACTGGACGAGAAGTAAAGGGTAGCATTGGCTACCCTTTATTTTTTGGCGAGTCGTTCTTCTAATATTATAGATTTAGCCGCTTCCTATTTGGGATAGTACTCATTTCCGTATATACTTCTCGCCCATTTTCAAAGAGAACAAGAACATGAAAATTGCTTTAGGTATTGAATATAACGGTACCCACTACTTTGGTTGGCAGCGCCAACGAGACGTGAAAAGTGTCCAAGAAGAATTGGAAAAGGCTCTTTCGGTTGTCGCAAATCACCCAGTAGAAGTTCAATGTGCAGGACGAACGGATGCCGGTGTTCACGGTACGGGACAAGTCGTTCACTTTGAAACCAATGTCGACCGCAAAATGGTGGCATGGACAATGGGTGCAAATGCCAATATGCCTAAGGACATCGCTGTTCGTTGGGCAACTGAAGTGAACGAAGATTTTCATGCTCGCTTCTCTGCAACGGCACGTCGCTACCGCTATATCATTTTCAATCATGCACTGCGCCCAGGAATCTTGAATTCAGGCGTGAGCCACTATCATGGGCATCTTGACGAGAAAAAGATGCATGAGGCTGGTCAGTACCTGCTAGGTGAAAATGATTTCACGTCGTTCAGAGCAACGCACTGTCAATCTCATAGCCCGTGGCGAAACATGATTCACTTGAATGTGACTCGACATGGTCATTACATCGTCATTGATATTAAAGCGAATGCATTTGTACACCACATGGTGAGAAACATTACGGGTAGCCTAATTGCTGTCGGTAAAGGTGAACAGAAGCCAGAGTGGATTAAATGGTTGCTTGAAGCGAAAGACCGTAAGTTGGCTGGAGCGACCGCCAAAGCCGAAGGTCTCTATTTAGTAGACGTAGATTACCCAGAAGAATTTGGTCTTCCAAGAGAGCCAATTGGTCCTCTGTTTCTTCCAGATAATTTGAACTAAATGTGGGACTTAGGTTCAAAAAATATTGCGAAATCGTGCGTAAAATAGCTCAAGAAAATAGGTACAACCAGTTTTTTATCTACACTTGCTGTTTTATGTGCTTTAATCTCCTCGCATAATTCCCAAATTTATTTCTTTCGCAATCAAGCGGAAGAATCGAAACAAAAGGTCTTCCATGAGTTGGCTTGAAAAGATTTTAGAAAAAAGCAACATCGTAACATCTCGTAAAGCGTCTATCCCTGAGGGTGTTTGGACTAAATGTACTTCTTGTGAGCAGGTGCTTTACCATGCTGAACTAGAGCGTAACCTAGAAGTATGTCCAAAATGTGACCATCACATGCGCATGAAAGCACGTCGCCGCCTAGAAACATTCCTAGACAAAGGTGAGCGTGTTGAACTTGGTACTGATCTTGAGCCGCAAGACAAACTGAAGTTCAAAGACTCTAAGCGTTATAAAGAGCGTATCTCTGCTGCTCAAAAGAACAGTGGTGAAACAGACGCACTTGTAGCAATGAAAGGTGAACTACTAGGTCTACCAATCGTAGCGTGTGCTTTTGAATTCTCATTCATGGGTGGTTCAATGGGCTCTGTAGTTGGTGCTCGTTTTGTTCGCGCTGTAGATGCTGCTATTGAAAACAACTGTGGTTTAGTTTGTTTCTCTGCAAGTGGTGGTGCGCGTATGCAAGAGGCACTAATGTCTCTAATGCAAATGGCAAAAACCAGTGCTGCACTTGAGCGTCTTTCTGCGAAAGGCCTGCCGTTCATTTCAGTAATGACTGACCCAACAATGGGTGGTGTTTCTGCAAGTTTGGCAATGCTAGGTGATATCAACATCGGTGAGCCAAAAGCACTTATCGGTTTTGCTGGTCGTCGTGTAATCGAGCAAACAGTGCGTGAAGACCTACCTGAAGGTTTCCAACGTAGTGAGTTCTTACTAGACCACGGTGCTATCGACATGATCGTTGACCGTCGTGAAATGCGTCAGCGCGTAGCTAGCCTAGTTGCAAAAATGACCAATCAGCCTTCACCATTAGTAGTTTCTGTGAACGATTCACCGAATGAAGCTGCTTATGAAGTACCAGAAGCGCCAGAAAAAGGGTAAAGTACCTTCTAACAAACCAACTTTATTATGGTTATGAGTTAGATGAGTCAACAACCTATTCCTCAAGCCACATCCTCTTTGGAGATGTGGCTTGATTATTTATCAAACATCCACACCAGTGCTATTGATCTTGGGCTAGACCGAGTTCAGGCCGTCGCCTCTAAGGCAAATCTTACCAAACCTGCTAAACACGTCATTACTGTTGCCGGAACCAATGGCAAGGGCTCAACATGTGCCTTAATGGAAGCCATTCTATTAGATGCGGGATACTCTGTTGGTGTCTACAGCTCTCCTCACTTAATTCGTTACAACGAACGCGTTCGTATCAACGGCCAAGATCTATCTGATGAAAAGATGGTTCAGTCTTTTGATTTTATTGAGAAAGAACGCGGTGAAATCAGCCTTAGCTTCTTCGAATACGGCACTTTGGCCGCGTTGCGTGCTTTTCAAACGGAAGCGGTCGATGTGGTGTTGCTAGAAGTTGGTTTAGGTGGCCGTTTAGATGCAACCAACATTGTTGATCACGACGTTTCTGTGATTACGAGCTTGGCAGTAGACCACGTAGATTGGCTTGGTGATGACATCAATGTGATTGGTTTTGAGAAAGCGGGTATTTATCGTAGCGGTAAGCCAGCTATCTGTGGCCAACCTAAGCCGCCAGCGACGGTTGCTGCGCACGCCGATGATATCAAAGCTGAGTTTTATCAGGTCGGTATTCAATATACCTATGCCGTTGATGGCGATACCTGGAACTGGCATAGCGGTGCATTCCAACTGGAATCACTTCCTATCCCAACATTACCACTCCCGAACGCGGCAACCGCATTGATGGCACTGGGCACATCAGAATTAGATATTAGCGATGTGAACGTGGTTAATGGTTTGAAGAACGCTCAGCTTCCTGGGCGCATGCAACAAATTAGCGACCACCCTGTGATTGTGCTTGATGTGGCTCATAACCCACATTCAGCAGAATACTTTGCACAGCAAGTTACTAAAAAATATGCGGGCAAGAACCTGCACGTTGTAGTCGCTATGCTTCATGACAAAGACATTCCAGCGACATTAGAAGTGTTAGCGCCAATTGCAACACACTGGTACCCAGCTTCTCTACACGGGCCACGTGCGGCAACGGCAGCTGAACTTTGTCAAAGCCTTCCTCAAGGTGTTGAGCAGCATACAAACCCGGTTGCGGCGTTTGAGGCGGCGTTAGCATCAGCGAAAGGTGAAGACGACGTTGTGTTGGTGGTCGGTTCTTTCCATACAGTAGGGGAAGTGTTGGAGCATTGGCAGAAAAAAGGAAACTAGATGGCAAGTAAATTTCAGAGCCGCTTAGTCGGCACCATCATTTTAGTGGCTATTGGCGTGATTGTATTGCCAGATGTGCTCGATGGTAAAAAGCTTCACTATAAAGAAGAGTTTGCAAGCATACCTATTAAGCCTGAACTTGATAGCAATGTTGAAGTGTTTGAGGTGCTTGACCCAGTTGAAGATCAGATTGCACTGCCGGATTCTCCGGTCGAGCGAGTGGCCGAAAGCGGCGGATCATCAGAAACCCAAACGGCATCGGCTTCTGAAAAAGAAGCGGATAAAGTGGCGGTTGTGGTTAAGCCAGTACCTGAAAAAAATGAGTACCAAGACAGCGCTTGGATCATTCAATTGATGGCTTTGAAGAATGCTGACAACGCGAAAAGCGTGGTTAAGGATTTGCAAAAGCGTGGTTACCAGGCTAACACCAAGCAAGAAAAAACTTTTACGCGAGTAATTATTGGCCCAGATGTATCTAAATCCAAACTTGAGCGACAAATTAAGGAATTAGAAAAAATTACGGGTTCAAAAGGCCAATTGCTCAAATTTAAACCGTTAAATCCATAAGAAAACGTTTGCGTCAGCATTTTTTCTGTTAAAATGCGCGCCAACTTAAGATGAAGAATTCATGAATTGGTTAGATTTTGTCATTTTAGGCGTGATCGGCTTCTCTGCCGTGATCAGTTTAGTTCGTGGTTTCGCTAAAGAAGCGTTGTCACTCGTTATTTGGTTTGGAGCATTTTTTATTGCTAGCCAGTACTACGCAAAATTAGCGGTGTACTTCACCAATATCGAAGATGAGATGTTTCGAAACGGAACGGCGATAGCAGCATTGTTTGTTGCAACGTTAGTTGTCGGTGCGTTAGTTAACTATGTTATCGGTCAGCTAGTTCAGAAAACAGGCCTGTCAGGTACAGACAGAATCCTCGGTGTCGTCTTTGGTGGCTTACGTGGTGTTTTGATTGTTTCTGCAGTGTTGTTTTTCATGGATGCGTTTACTGCATTCCCAAGTTCTGAGTGGTGGAAGAATTCGCAGTTGGTTCCGGAATTTAGTCGAATCATTGCGCCGTTCTTCGAGCATTTACAAGCAACATCTAGTTTCTTATCTGGCGCGCTATAGCGCCAGTTAATGTCGAAAAATCGAGGATTAGGACATGTGTGGTATTGTTGGAATCGTGGGTTCAACACCTGTAAACCAGTCTATTTATGACGCTTTAACGGTATTGCAGCATCGTGGCCAAGATGCCGCTGGTATTTGTACCATAGAAAGCAATCGTTTCCGTCTGCGTAAGGCGAACGGTTTAGTAAAAGATGTTTTTGAAGCAAAACACATGCAACGCCTCCAAGGTAACGTTGGTATTGGCCATGTTCGTTACCCGACAGCAGGTAGCTCAAGTGCGTCGGAAGCTCAGCCTTTCTACGTAAACTCGCCTTTTGGCATCACGTTAGCTCATAACGGTAACCTAACGAACGCAAATGAAGTTCGTGAAAAGTTATTCGAAAAAGACCGTCGTCATGTGAACACTACTTCGGATTCAGAAGTGCTATTGAACGTATTGGCTCATGAGATCGATACGGTTAAAGGCAACGTGACTTCAGATGATGTTTTCCGTGCTGTATCAAACGTACATCGCACAATTCGTGGTGCTTACGCAGTAACGGCTATGATCATCGGCCACGGTATGATCGCATTCCGCGACCCACATGGTATTCGTCCACTGTGTCTAGGTAAGCGTGAAGTTGAAGGTAAAACGGAATACATGGTGGCGTCTGAATCGGTAGCACTGGATGCTGTTGGTTTCGATTTCATGCGTGATGTGGCACCTGGTGAAGCTATCTACGTAACATTCGACGGTGAGCTTTTCACTAAGCAATGTGCAGACAACCCACAACTAAACCCATGTATCTTTGAGTTTGTTTACTTTGCACGCCCTGATTCATTCATCGATAAAATCTCGGTGTACAGCGCACGTGTTGAGATGGGTGAATTACTAGGTAAGCGCATTAAAGAAGAGTACTCAGACTTAGACATTGACGTGGTTATCCCAATTCCAGAAACGTCTAACGACATTGCACTGCGCATCGCTCAAGCTATCGACAAGCCGTACCGCCAAGGTTTCGTGAAAAACCGTTACGTAGGTCGTACGTTTATCATGCCTGGGCAGCAACAGCGTAAGAAGTCAGTTCGCCGTAAACTTAATGCGATTCGTTCTGAGTTTAAAGGTAAGAACGTTCTACTGGTTGATGATTCTATCGTTCGCGGTACGACTTCAGAGCAAATCATTGAGATGGCGCGTGACTCTGGTGCAAACAAGGTGTTCATGGTGTCGGCGGCTCCTGAGGTTCGCTTCCCTAACGTTTACGGTATTGATATGCCGAGCGCGACAGAGCTAATTGCTCATGGTCGTGACAATGAAACGATTTGTAAGCAGATTGGCGCAGACGCTCTGATCTTCCAAACCCTACCAGACTTGATTTCAGCGGTAGGCATGGGTAACCAAGACATCGCACGTTTCGATACTTCTGTGTTTAATGGTGAGTATGTAACGGGTGATATCGACCAAGCATACCTAGATTTCCTGGACTCTCTACGTAATGATGACTCTAAGATTCAGCGTGAGATCCAACAAGATTTAGCGAACCTAGAGTTACACAACGAAGGCGCTTAGTTTTCTTTAGTGACCAGAATATTAAAAACCAGAGCATCGGCTCTGGTTTTTTTGTTTTTGAAGTAGGGGATTAACCTAGTGAATGTGGTACGCGATCACAAAATCAATAAACAATCTAACTTTCTCAGGTAGATGGTCTTTGTGGTTATAAAGCATGTAGATGTCACGCGGGTTAGCGCTCCAGTCTTCCAATACTTGAACTAAGCTGCCATCTTCAATGTATTCGCGAATCATCACGTCTGGCATCAGTGTGATACCTAGACCTTCAGAGCAAGCTTGTCTTACAACATTAAGTGCGTTTGCGTTGAAGCGGCCTTTTTCACTGTTAACCACAGTCTCATCATTCGAGTTACTTAGCTGCCACTTAATCAGTGGGTAGCCTTTAAGCAACGAATGGTTCGCCAGTTCTTCAGCATGGCTTGGTGCAGGGTTCTTCGCTAAGTACTCAGGGCTTGCGATAAGAATATCTTTTACTTCACTGATTTTTCGAGCAATGAGGCTTGAGTCACGTTGCGGACCCACTCTGAAAATCACGTCCCATTCTGTAGGGTCGAGTTGATCAGCTTGGTTGTTCATCATTAACTCAATATTGATATCTGGGTATTGAGTCATGAAGTCGCTGAACATCGGCATCATCATGCGTTTAGTCAGGTTAGAAGGCGCCGTAATGCGGATCTTACCGGAAGCACCTTTACAAACATCCGTCAGCTCTTCGGCGGTCGAAGAGAGACGTTGTAGCAGTGGAGAGCATTCATTGAAGAAACGTTCGCCAGCCTCTGTTAAGGAGAGTTTACGCGCGTGTCTATTGAGAAGCCTCAGGTTTAGCGAGTCTTCTAAAGCTTGGATGCGTCGTGTGATGGTCGCAACCGGAATCATAGTCTTGCGCGATGTTGCGGTGTAGCTCCCATTTTCAACGACGAGTCGAAAGAGGTTTAAATCATCTAATTTCATAAATCCAGACACATTTGTTTACAATCTCTTCTAATTTATACGTAACATTGAGATCAATGTTTGCGTCATGTCAACTTGTTGCACTATTTACAAGTATTCCAAGCCTTGTCACGAATTACCAGTAAAGAGTGAACATTTGTGTATTTAGCATTTTATTACTAAGTTTTATATTAGTTCTTAAAACAGATAACAATAATAATTCGACTTAGTTTTGTGAGGTTAGAAATTATGTACAAAACTCACAGTCAGCCAGTAATGACCTCGGCACAGGAAGTGATTAACCAGAAATGCGTAATGTTGGTTGATGATGATCCTATTTTTCGCAGTATAACCGGTGCTTACCTTGAGAAGGTTGGTTATAAAGTGGTTGAGGCTGAAAACGGACTGGACGCTTTGCAGAAGCTCAGAGATGCAGCGCCAGATTTAATTGTGTGTGACTTATCAATGCCGATCCTGGACGGCATCGAGCTTGTAGAAGAGCTTAGTTTAGAGTACCCATCACTGCCTATGATTGTGGTGTCTGCGACAGATGACATGTCTGATGTTGCAAAAGCACTGCGATTTGGTATTAAAGACTTTTTAGCGAAGCCATTAGAAGACCACGGCCATCTAAGCAGTGCGATTGCCAACACATTAACAGATTCGTTCGACAACCTTTCAGATCAACGAGATTTCTCAAGCCAGTGGTTTTGTGTGGATGATGGAGGAGAGATCCCGGAAGACCAGGAATTACATTGGCACCTAAATTACTTGCAGGACAACCCAAGCGCAGCGCGAGATTTGTTGCACGCGTTGTTACCCGACAAAGACACAAGACAAGGCTCATGGCGTTGCAGCTACCGTTTGTTGCAATCAACAGAGATGATGCCACTTGTATTTGATTATGCGTGGACGATGAACGGGCAGTTTGCTTTCTACCTTGTTGATTCAGCGTCTTCTGAAAACGGCGGCTCTGCGACTACCTTGTTAGTGAGAGCTTTGTTCCACGATTACTTAAGAAACAGAAAAGATTTTAGTGCTGACCTCAAAGATATCGCTGAAATTTTGGAGAAAGGGATTCGCTGTTCGGCTTGTTCAACACCTGTCAACGCGTTGTTTGGTGTTGCTAACCTCGCGGAGGGCACTATCTCAATTTTGCCTGCGGGTTTGGATGGGCGTTGGTCAAATGGTGAAATGAATCAACATATTGCAGCAGGTGAACGCTTAGGCGAGAACTGTAAAAAGAACTTTATTACCAGAGATTTACCAATAGAGCAGGGCTGTCAGCTGTCGTTGAGCCTACTTGGAGCGGCAAGTTTCAGCTTGGATATACATCAAGGGACAACCGATTAACCCTATATTTCCTCGGTTTTTGTGAATAATTGATTAAGGTATAGTTGCGCAAATGGTGTGACTATGCCTTTTTTGTTAAATGATGATTTAGCAAAGAGGGTTTGGTTCGCCACTGGACTTACTTTTACTAACAAAAACAAGAAGCAATCATGGCAGATAATCAAGACTTTAAAGACCCGTTTAATGTATTCTACTTTTTAGGCTTTCTAGCCGCATTTTTAATGATTCCATTACTACCAGCAACACTAACGTTGATCCGTGTATTTAATGGCTACGCAACATTTTAGTTAAGCTGTCGTCGCCAAATGGTGATAGCTAACTCAAGGAGGCCACAATTAGCGTTCGAGTTTTAAGCCTGAATATTGCTGGTGGCCTTTGTATCTTTCTTGCAGTTCTAGGGATTGTATTACCCGTTCTGCCAACCACTCCATTCCTTCTTCTTGCTAGCGCATGTTTCATGCGAAGCAATCCTAAAGTTCATAAATGGATGCATGAGCATAAAACGCTCGGTCCTCTGTTAGAAAACTGGTATCAACACGGCGCTGTCACCAAGCAAATTAAAACGCGTGGCGTATTCTTTATCTTGTTGAGCTTTGCGTTATCTATCTACTTTGCGCCACTCATTTGGGTCAAGGTTTTCCTAATTTGTGTACTTGTTATTCTTCTCACATGGTTTATGCGACTTCCAACCCATGAGTTGGTTGCTGACAGCAAAGAAAATCACTACCATTAAGGCAGTGTGCCTGCTTGTATAGCGGGCGTTTATTATTTCAGCAATCAGAGTTATGACTCTCGTTGCAATGAATACCAATCGTACCTTTCCTTAATTTCAAGCGTTGATGTTTGATTCGTTAACCAGAGTTTGGAAAGCGGCCTAATGAAGTGCATAAGATTATGAACACAGAAAAAATCTCTCTGATCAAAGCAAGCATCAAAAGCATTCCTGATTACCCTAAAGCGGGTATTTTGTTCCGTGACGTAACAAGCTTGATGGAAGACCCAGCAGCTTACAAAGCGACTATCGAGTTGCTAGCGGAAACATACAAGGACATGGGCTTTACTAAGATCGTTGGTACTGAAGCTCGTGGTTTCCTATTCGGTGCACCTTTAGCATTAGAGCTAGGTGTTGGCTTCATTCCTGTGCGTAAGCCGGGCAAACTGCCTCGTGAAACTGTGGCACAATCTTATGAGCTTGAGTACGGCACAGACACGCTAGAGATTCATACTGATGCTATCGTTGAAGGCGATAAAGTGCTGATGGTTGATGACCTACTAGCAACTGGCGGTACGATTGAAGCGACAACAAAGTTGATTCGTCAGCTTGGTGGTGTGGTAGAGCACGCTGCATTTGTAATTAATCTTCCAGAAATCGGTGGTGACAAGCGCTTAGAAGGCTTAGGTCTAGAAGTGTTTAGCATCTGCGAATTCGACGGCCACTAATCCTTTTCGGAATTATTCATGAGCTATCTTGCGTTAGCGCGAAAATGGCGACCAACCAAATTCAAAGAAGTGGTTGGTCAAGCCCATGTTTTAACAGCATTAGAGAATGCCCTTAGCCAAAATAGGCTGCATCACGCGTACCTATTTAGCGGAACACGCGGTGTCGGTAAAACGACCATCGGCCGCTTGTTTGCTAAGGGACTTAACTGTGAAACAGGCATTACTTCAACCCCTTGTGGTGAATGTGCAACTTGTAAAGAGATCGATGAAGGTCGCTTTGTTGACCTGCTAGAGATCGATGCGGCATCACGTACCAAGGTAGAAGATACCCGTGAGCTTCTGGACAATGTTCAGTACAAGCCAGCGCGTGGTCGCTTTAAGGTTTACCTTATCGATGAAGTACACATGCTTTCTAGGCACAGTTTCAACGCGCTTCTAAAGACGTTAGAAGAGCCGCCTGAGTATGTGAAATTCTTGCTCGCAACGACTGATCCACAAAAACTACCTGTGACTATCTTGTCGCGTTGTCTGCAGTTCCATCTTAAGCCGATCAGCGTTGATAATATCCACGAGCAACTCGACCATATTCTTGAACAAGAGAAGGTAACCTCTGAGTCTCGTGCGCTTGGAATGATTGCTCATGCTGCCGACGGTAGTATGCGTGATGCTTTGAGCCTGACAGACCAAGCTATCGCATTAGGCAACGGCAATGTCGTGACTGATACGGTTGCGCACATGCTTGGCACATTAGACACTGACCAAGCGATCCATCTACTTGAGGCTATTAGCAGTAAGCAGCCTCAAGAGGCGATGGCTTGTATCCAAAACCTTGCTGAGAATGGCGTAGAGTGGGATGGTTTACTGAATCAACTTGCTGCTCAACTTCATCGTCTCGCCATGTATCAAGCGTTGCCGTCTACCTTAGACAAAGCGCAGCCTGACGCAGAGAAGCTTGAATTGCTTAGCAAAGCGTTAAGCCCACAAGATATTCAGCTTTATTACCAGATAGTGCTAAAAGGTCGTGAAGACTTACCGTTATCGCCAACCGCACGTGTTGGTATTGAGATGGTGGTTTTACGTATGTTGGCATTTAGGCCAGCAGAGCAAAATGTCGCAACGGCTATCTCTACTCAGTCGACAAGCCCTGTCGCTGCACAGGTTCAGAGTCAAGCTCAGCCGGTTAGTCAACCAGCGCCAACGGCCGCTCCGAGACAGCCGCAGATGCAACAGGCTCCTCAAGCGATGCAGCAGCAACCTGCACATCAATCTCCGCAGCAAAGCCCGGCTCAGTATCCAAATTCGCAAGGCTACCCTGAGCATTCTGGTCATCAAGGATATCCAGAACAGGATTACCCACAAAGCCAGTATGATGCGCCGCCAGCTTACGACGATCGCCCTAGCTACGGCTCAGAGCAGCCGATGAGTCCTATGAGTCAACAAGCGCAGCCTCAGCAGCAAGCGAACTATCAGAATCAAGCTCCGGCTCAGCCACAAGATGTTGCACCGTCTGCGCCTGAAGGGCAGCCTGCACGTCCTGCATCACCTGTCAGTGGTTTGCGCCACCAATTACGCTCTCAGCGTAGAGGTAACGCAGCACAGGACAGCAAAGGTTCAGCGCCAAAAAAGGCTAAAGCGGCACCAGCTAAAACTTCAGTTCTTGACCGAGTTGCTCAGCAACACGGTAGTTCTGAGCGGGTGTCGCCAGCTTCTTTACCAACCTCTCCGACAGAAAATGTTACCAATGATAATGAACCTTATCGCTGGAAACCGTCTAAACCTGTTGTAAAAGAGGCGAGCAAAGAGCTTACACCAACTCAGATCAAGCGTGCGTTAGAGCATGTCAAAACGCCAGAAATGGTAGAAAAGCTGCTTAATGAGTCGATTGCTCAAGATGAATGGTCTGCCACGATTCAAAAGCTAGAGACAGCTAAGCTTGTTGAACAGTTAGCGTTGAACTCTGTATTTACGAAGAATGATACATTGATAACGCTAACCTTGAGATCGAGCCAGGCTCACTTGAATACGGACCGAGCGCAGAGTGAACTATTACAGTCTCTCAATACGGTACTCGGAGAAGAGTGTCACTTGAGCGTCGAAATCGGCGATGGTGGTGAAACACCACTAGAATTACGAGAAAGGCTGTACCAAGGCAAGTTGAAAGACGCGTTTACCAGTTTGGAAAACGATGCCAACGTACAGTTTATCGAAAGACGCTTCGCTGCAGAGCTCGACAGAGATAGTGTTCGTCCTATCTAACGTTAATTTTGATTTAGTGATGGGCGTATCATCTTAGATACGTCGATCGAAGAACTGAACACCGAGGGGTTGAATCACACTGTTTTAACCCCCATTTAAGCGCTTATAGCGTAATAAATTTTAATAAACCAATTAGACCAGAGAGTATTAACATGTTTGGTAAAGGCGGTATGGGCAACATGATGAAGCAAGCCCAGCAAATGCAAGAGCGCATGCAAAAGCTTCAAGAAGAAATCGCAAATATGGAAGTAACAGGTGAATCTGGTGCTGGCCTTGTAAAAGTAACAATCACTGGTAGCCACAGCGTTCGCCGTGTTGATATCGATGAAAGCCTAATGGAAGACGATAAAGAGATGCTTGAAGATCTTATCGCTGCTGCTTTCAACGATGCGGCTCGTCGTGTTGAAGAAACTCAAAAAGAAAAAATGGCTAGCATCACTGGCGGAATGCAACTTCCACCAGGCATGAAGATGCCTTTCTAAGCGACTTATTTCTAAGGGTTCGTTCTTGCCTTACTTGAGCGGACCGTTATTTGAAAATTAGAACGGTTAAATATGCGTACCAGTTATATGCTGGAGCATTTGATGGAGGCCTTACGTTGTCTACCTGGGGTTGGCCCCAAGTCGGCGCAGCGTATGGCCTTTCATTTGTTACAGCGCGATAGAAAAGGCGGCCTTCAGTTGGCTGATGCTCTTAGCCAAGCAATGACAGAAATTGGCCATTGCAATGAGTGCCGTACTTTTACTGAAGAAGATACCTGCCACATTTGTACCAACCCTAAACGTCAGGAAAATGGTCAAATCTGTGTAGTAGAAAGCCCAGCTGATATTGCAGCTATCGAAGCAACTGGCCAATACTCTGGTCGTTACTTTGTGCTTATGGGGCACCTTTCACCACTTGATGGTATTGGTCCAAGTGACATCGGCCTCGATGTTTTGGACTACCGCCTACGTCGTGGTGATATCTCTGAAGTAATCCTAGCGACTAACCCGACTGTTGAAGGGGAAGCGACAGCGCATTACATTGCTGAGCTGTGTAATGCCCATGAAGTGAACGCTAGCAGAATCGCTCATGGTGTTCCCGTTGGTGGTGAGCTAGAACTGGTGGATGGCACCACGCTTTCACACTCATTACTCGGTCGTCATAAGATCTAAAAAAGCCGCTTGGTGAATCATCACTAAGCGGCTTTTTCGTTTATTATTTACAGCTTATTTTATCCGACTCTTCTTAGAGCTTAATACGAGCCTCGAACGGTTTTGTATATGACCGCACCGATCACCGCACCAATAATTGGAGCAATCCAGAATAGCCATAGTTGAGAAACGGCCCAGTCACCAACAAATACCGCTACACCGGTACTCCGAGCTGGTTTCACAGAGGTATTGGTTACTGGAATACTTATAAGGTGAATCAAGGTTAAACAGAGAGCAATCGCGATGGGTGCAAATCCCGCGGGTGCTTTAGAATCGGTCGCTCCCATATACCATGGTCATCACCACCTTACAGGCCAGTGCTGCGGTTAGTGAGTAACCAACGAGAGAGTGCTCTCCAAAGCCATTAGACGCGAGACCTGACGCAACAGCATCAAAGCCAGCTTGACCGGAGGCAATCACAAATAATACGCCGCCAGCAATAATGCCGCCGAGTACTTGAGCAATGATATAAGGTACAACATCTTTGGTATCAAAACGACCATTTGTCCAAAGGCCTATAGTGACAGCTGGGTTGAGGTGGCAACCGGATATATGCCCAATAGCGAAAGCCATGGTGAGTACGGTTAAACCAAAGGCAAGAGACCCCAAGCAGGCCAATGCCTGTATCGGGAAAAGCGGCGGCTAAGACGGCACTACCACAACCAACCAAAACGTACCCAACATTTCTGCTATATACTTATTCATAACGACCTTTATTAATCTGTACCGGTATCGAGAAGATAGTTTAGATTTTGCAAAATTGTGAAATCTTGGGCATATAGATGTCAGAAAATGGAAGAGGTATGACTAAGTGATTGCCTCAAGTTCGATTAAGTTGTCGAGTGCTTCTTGATCGGTTTTGCCGCAAATAACAGGGCAAGCTTTGAATTGATGACACACTTTAGGACGGGAGTCTTGACCAAACAGTTTACAAAGATTCTGATCGTTTAACTGAATGCAGCGTACACCCGCAGGCTTACCATTCGGCATTCCAGGAATAGCTGACGTAATACTCGGAGCAATACAGCATGCTCCACAACCTAGGCGACATTCCATCAAATTAAACTCACTAAATAACAGGGTGCGCGATAGTAGCAAAAAATAATGGGAGTGACAGCTATTGATTGGATCACATAATGAACAATTTTTATCCTTGAACTTTTTATGGGCTAACGGTATAACACGCACCCCAGTAAAAGAGTAAGAAGCAATCCTATGACGAATCCATTTTGGCAAGAAAAGACACTAGAGCAGATGTCCGAGCAAGAGTGGGAATCTCTGTGCGATGGTTGTGGTAAGTGTTGCTTACATAAGCTTATGGATGAAGATAGCGATGAAGTTTACTACACCAATGTGGCGTGTAGCTGGCTGAATGACAAAACGTGTTCTTGTAAGGACTACCCAAACCGTTTCACTTCAGGTGAAGAGTGTTTGAAGCTGACTCGTGACAAGATCGACGAGTTCCATTGGCTACCGGATACTTGTGCTTACCGTCTTCTATCTGAGTCTAAGCAGATCCCAGAGTGGCACCCATTAATCACTGGTTCTAAGTCTGAAATGCACGCTGCGGGTGAAAGCGTTCGCAACAAAGTCGTATACGAAATTGATGTTGTGGATTGGGAAGACCACATCCTTAATCACCCAAATCGTTAATGATTAAAACAGTCGCTCAACAGCGGCTGTTTTGCTATTTGGCGTCACCTAAATCTGAAACTTACTTAGCTTAAATCCTTAAACGCCTTAACTCTTAAAACAAAAAACGCCCCGTAGGGCGTTAAGTGAAGCTAGCAAAAAATCTCAGGCTAATTTACTTGTTGCTTGATGTACTCACCAAGCTCTGAGTGATGCATGATCTTAGATACTGGTAATATCTTTTCGGCAGGCCCCCAAGCAAACACATTCACAGGTGTATGAGTGTGTGTGCCTGTACCCCAAACGATGTTTTGACCTGTTGCTTGCTCTCGAGCAAGTAGGTTGCCACGGTCGTTATATGGGAAGAAGGCATCGAAATCGTTGATGGCTGGTACATTTTCTTCAGAAAGGTACTTGTGTTGCGCCAGTCGATATGGGTTTGGCTTACTTGCTAGTACCTTTTTCGCTTGTTCTGCGGTGATTGGAAATTCACTATTTTTGTTCACGATCTCAGCGAATTTCTCAGGCGTTTGCTCAGCTTTGTCGAGTTTTTGGTATTCACTGATCATGCCGTAGTAGCTTTGTTTCTGATTGTATAAACCATCAAGAATATCGAAGGCACCGAAGTTAAAGTTTGGCGCATAATCACGATCGGTAAAGGCTTCTCCTGGGCGCTTTTGTGGCTTTGGTAGCTCACTTGATGAATAGCTAAAGCCGAAAGAGCCAGTTTCATGGTCTGCAGTGACAATTACGATGGTGTCTTCACGATCTTTTGCCCATTCGTATACCGTTTGAATTGCTTCATCAAACTTAAGCAGTTCGTGCAGCATAGTACCCGCATCATTACTGTGCCCAGCCCAATCTATCTGACCGCCTTCAACCATTAGGAAAAAGCCATCTTCATCTTTTGATAAGACGTTAAGCGCTTTTTGCGTCATCTCTTTTAAGCTCGGTTGTGTGCGTTCGCTACTCAGCTTTTTATTGCTATATGCAATACCATCATCCATGCCAGAGTACGCGAATAGACCAAGTAATTTGTCGCCGTTAGCGTTGTCGAGCATATCTCTGTTAAATGCTAACTGATAGCCGTCTTTCTGGGCTTCAGTAAGAAGGTTGCGGTCATCTTTACGTTTTGACTTGAGATAAACGTCACCTTGGGTCAGTTGCTCAAGTTGTTTGTAGGTTTCGCCTTTGTCATTGGTTGACTTAGGGATCCAGTGACGTAGCCCGCCAGATAGCATCACATCGACACCTGTTTCCAGCATATCGCTAGCAATATGGTTTTCTAGAGAGCGGTGTGGCTGATGCGCGGCGAATGCGGCAGGTGTTGCGTGAGTTAAGCGCGTGTCGGAAACCAGACCGGTTGCTTTACCCGCTTTTTTTGCTTTCTCCAGCACGGTTTCTACGTGATTGCCTTGGGAGTCAATACCAATAACTTCTGAACCTGTGTAAATACCTGTAGCAAGCATGGTTGCGGAACACGCAGAGTCGACCACAATCGCATCTTCTGGGTGGGTAAGAGATGAACCAATCACGCCTTCTTGAGCAAGCTGATAAAGGGCGGTCTTTTGACCTTTATAGATTGAGTTAGGTGCTTGGTTTGCATAAGTCTCTAGTAAGCCAACTTGTTGAGGTCCCATACCATCGCCAATCATTAGAATGACATTTTTGATTTCTGCTGAAAGTACATTGAATGAGAGTGTTGACGTTGCCACTGCGGCAATAACAGGTTTCATAAAGTGCTTCATTGTTTATCCCTTTTTATATAAGCGGGGTGATTAAAGCACTCGAATGTGTCAACTCTGTTTCATATTTATTTCATAAATATAAAATTGAGCAATAACTCAAGTCTTTGGAATAGAAATAAAAAAAGGCTCACATTTCTGTGAGCCTTTGGCTTATTTAGGAGGGCCCAAACTCGTGGGCAGCGTCATGGCTAAAGTCAAGCAAGCGGTAGTTCTGCAACCACTTGGTTGAACGCGATTCGAGCATTCTGAGCCTGCTCAGATAACTCGACCTTTTTCGCTTGTGCGGCACTAAGATTACTCTCGGCCTGCTCAAGTGCTTGTTGTAGGTTCTCTGGTAGCTCGTGAGTTTCCATTTGCGAACCTTGTTCTAGCACATAAGCGCGAATTTCTTTTTTCACTGCTGCTAGTTCTGTATAAGCAACACGCTCTAGCTCTGCAGCTTCTTGCGCAGCGTCTCTCTCTTTCTCAAACTGAGCCAGAGCCATACCTTCAGCTGACCATGGATCCATGTCTGGCAGCTCTTCGATATTGATGGTTGGTTCGATGTACGCATCTTGGTGGCGTAAGTCGAGGCTAGTTGCGCGCACTGCTGAAATCATCAACATCATAGAGATAGCCAGTAGCGGTAGGCCACCAACAATCGCTGCGGTTTGTAGCGTACTCAGACCACCCAGGAACATCAGAATCGTTGGTAAGAACGACAGTGTGAATGCCCAGAACATACGGTTCCAACGCATTGGTTCTTCTGTCACGTTGTTCTGAACAACAGAAGCAAGGATGTATGAAATCGAATCAAAGGTGGTTGCCGTGAAAATGATACACAGTAGTGTAAACACTGCGATAACGATTGTGCTCATCGGCAATTGTGCCAGCATCGAGAAGATCGCTTTGGTTGCGCCTTCATCGTTAAGTACAGCCACAACATCTAGTTCGCCAGAAAGCTGTAGAGATAGACCGTAGTTACCCAAGATCATGAAGAATAGGAAACAGCCCAGAGAACCAAAGAAGATAGAACCTGACACCATTTGTTTGATGGTTCTGCCGCGAGAGATACGCGCTACAAATAGGCCCATACTCGGTGCAAAAACTAGCCACCATGCCCAGTAGAAAATCGTCCAGTCTTGTGGGAAGTGTGTGTTTTCAAATGTGCCGTAGCCACCAAATGGTTCAGCCCATGTCGCCATCACGAAGAAGTTAGACAGCAGACGACCAATCGAGTCTAAGCCAGTTTCCAGCATGAAGATCGTCGGGCCAGCAATCAGTACGAATGCCAATAGACCCATCGCACCCCAGAAGTTGATGTTACTTAGGATCTTAATGCCTTTTTCCAAGCCCGCATAAGACGAGTAAGCAAAAATAGCAGTACAGACCAAAAGAACCGTCACTTGTGTCAGGTTGTTTTTCGGTAGGCCAAACAGGTGATTCAAGCCTTCAGTAATTAGAGGAGCTGCTAAACCTAAAGTTGTCGCGGCGCCGCCTAATAGGCCGAAAATGAATAGGATATCAACGATCTTTCCTGGTACGCCTTTACTACGGTGTTCACCAAGAACAGGCATTAAGGCACTTGAGATCTTTAGAACTGGCTGTTTACGTACGTAGAAGAAGTAAGCAATAGGAATTGCCGGGATTAGGTAGATAGACCATGCGATTGGTCCCCAGTGGAACAGACCGTAGGTCGCTGCCCAGCGCACTGCTTCTTCACTGCCAGGTTCTAGTTGGAAAGGAGGAGATTGGTAGTAGTAAGCCCACTCAATACAGCCCCAGTACAAGATACTTGCACCGATACCACCACAAAATAGCATCGCAGCCCATGAAGCAGTTTTAAACTCAGGTTCTTCATCAGCTTCGCCGAGTTTAATTTGTCCCATATCACTGAAAACCACGTACACCATAAATGCACAAGCCGCTAGGCCTAGCGCAAGATATAGAAAACCAAGTTGGTCAGTCATGAATGTTTTCGCAATCGCAATCCAGTCTGCACCTTGATCTGGGAACAGAATGAGCGGGAAAACTATCGTGAGGAGTAGTGCAATCGCACCAAAGAAGGTTGGCTTATCGATAAGCTCAAAAGTGTTTTTCACGAGTATTATTCCATTTAAATGAGATCGGAATTATGGAATGAACTCGTTTTTGTGACCTAATCGGGTCTATTGTCGTGACGACAAATCGCTTTTATTTTGAATAAAATACGATCAAAGAACTAAGCCGGTAAGGCTATATTAGAGCAAGAAGAATACCGCCTACGGTTGCCGCTGCGGACAAGTATTGCCCCGCTGAATAAGAACCGTCATTCTCTTCTTCGATCTTGTCTGGGTGATCCATACCTAGAGCGCCGTGAGCAAATGATTCCACTTTATCGGTAACGGTCGTGTTTTCTGCTTCAACTTTCTTCGCTTCTTTATCGATTTCTTTAAGGGCAGATAAGAGCGCTTTACCTTCTTCAGAAAGCTTAACCGTGTTTTGCTCAACCTTAAGCGGCGCAGGCTTTTCAGCTTCGTTAGCTGAACTCTTAGCGTTCATCTGCGAAGGCGAATACAGCTGAGTGTTACTCGTTCCTACTGGCGTCATATAGCTCTCCTTACCTATCCTTAAACATAGTATCGGCAGAGGTGTGAAAAACTTGTGCAATTAATCATCGATAGTGATGTTTTTTTATTCGCACATTACATTTTCTTCTGCTTAATCAAAACTGCTTGGTAAATAAGCAATTCCTATGCCGATACCCATGTTCAACCTAAGAAGCTAAGCGAGCTTAGTCACATTGTAGGTCTGAGCTGCGTTTAGACAGGTGTTTGTATGCCTTCATACGGTTCTCTTTCTGAACAAAACGCACCGGTGGAGACAATACTTGTAGTTGGTAATCACTTGAATCTGAAGACAAGGATTCGACCGGTGTGATGATGGCAACTTTCAGGTCTGGATTGCGACGCGAGATAGAAGCGGCTGTGCCTAAACCACCTTCAGTATGGAATTTACCAGCGACATGAATCACCTGTTTGTCAGGGTTCGTTGCTAGGTAATCGACAATCGATTCCGCCATGGTTTCATCCCAAGTCACTTGAGCGGCAAACTGCTTTTCTGTTTGCTCTGGTGTACCGTGATGCATCGATGCCATGAACTTTTCTCTGTAAGGGCTATCGCCAATATTGACCTCAGTCGCAACCCAATCTCGCTGTTCTGAAGAAAGCTGCTCTAGGTACGGTAACCCTTTACGACCAATACATTGAACGAAGGGTTTGGGCGCATTTGCCGCGATAACATCTAAGTCATTCGCTTTTGCGAACTCTACTAATGCGCGGTAATCGCTTTCGTAATTTGGCCAAGCGGCAGCCTTGGAGATAAGCACCTGTTCGCCAATTTCGCCGTTTAGGTATTGGTTAAGTGTGTCTTGGTGCTCTCGAGTAAATTGCTCCATTGATAGGGCAATGTTTGAGTCTGCATTTTGACGCGCTTTTAAGAAATCAGTTTGAAAGCGGTGAATGGCGGAGTGAGTGTGCCATTCGCCAATAAAAATAACGTCAGCGCCTAGCAACTCTTGAGGTAAAGCGTTGAGAGAGAGCGCTTCGCCTTGTGGTGAGGCAAACTGGTAATCGTAGTAGGTGGAAACGGTTTCCGGTTGAACCACTTTTTGAGAAGTGTTTTCTGAAGGTTGATTAGCACAAGCTGTGAGAAGAGTGGCTAATCCGATAAGAATAATACGTTGCATGAAATGCCTCCTTGAAGAACACGCATACTAAAGGAGGCAAGATGAGACTTCAATGCAAACGATAATCAATATCAATTAAATCTTTTTTCGGTACACTCTTAGCATAAAGTCAGCTTCACAGTTGAATTGCTCTGCGTTGGTGAGTTGTTGTTTAAACTCTTCAGTCGCTTTCCAAGCAAACGGCGTCATCTGTAGCAGGTCGAATGCATCTGACCCCGATAGTTCCATCATATAGTTTAGATGCTCTTGGTGCTCAAGAGTAAAACCTTCGATCAATTCAGGATCTTCATCGTGTAAACGCACACCATCATAAATGGCGTCACGCAATTGATATAGGTGTCGGCTTGCTGGTGTTACTGTAATCACGACACCATTGTCTTTAATTGTACGTTGGAGCTCTTCTGCCTTACATGGCGCATAAATGCGTAGAATGCCGTCTAAGCTGTTTTCAGCAAAGGGTAGACGATGGCTAGAGGCAACAGAGAAGTCGACTGCTGGGTAGCGTTTAGCCGCGTATTTGATAGCAATCTTAGAAATGTCTAAACCAAAAATAGCACCGTTTTTATCTTCAAGATTCAGCGCGATTTCATTGGTGTAATATCCCTCGCCACAACCAATATCCAATAGGCTAGGTGCA
The DNA here is from genome assembly GCF_002954585.1 of Vibrio chagasii. Classification (GTDB taxonomy): domain Bacteria; phylum Pseudomonadota; class Gammaproteobacteria; order Enterobacterales; family Vibrionaceae; genus Vibrio; species Vibrio chagasii_A. Next base: position 2,017,189 of record NZ_MSCI01000002.1, on the reverse strand, counting down.
GTTTCTGGCAGGTAGCTAGAGCATAAGCCGACTACCGCTTGGCGCATTGGGTCGTAATGGTTGCCTTCAAGAAAGCGACGACGTGCTTGCATCATCTCTTTATTGTCACCTGGATCTTTTGAACGTTTATGGTGTGCTGGCATCAAGTTGACGTAGCCTTCTTTTGCTAAATCGAACTGATGGTTCTTTTCACACTTAAACGTACGATCGTTTTGAGATAAAGGTTGGTGACACAGAGGGCATTGGTAGTGCATGACGATCTCAGAGCATAGAGTAGGGCGGCAAATTCTATCAAAAAGGACTCCGTCAGGCTAAATAAAAAAGCCGTCAATAGTGGCTCTGGAGATACGGAGTATTGGGGATGACAACATTAAAAATCATTGCTTCGATTTCGGTCACGTTTGTCTAAGGTTTTTCTGGGTATGGTTCACTCTTCAATCGCGTGAATAAGAAACTGATATGAAAAAGAAAATTATCCTCGATACCGACCCAGGCATCGATGACGCAATGGCCATTTTATTTGCTGAAGCTCATCCAGAGATCGAGCTGATAGGGATTACGACGGTCTATGGCAATGCGACGATAGACAACGGCACTCAGAATGCGCTTTATCTAAAGCAGAAGTTTGGTATGAATGCGCTGGTGGCAAAGGGCACTGATATGCCATTAGTCAGAGAGCCAGTTGGCGCTACTGTAATCGTACATGGCGAAACTGGTTTTGGTGATTTGAAAGCGCCAAGTTCACTAGATGTCTCAGCGATTGAAAAGCCAGCTTATCAGTTCATTATTGATAGTGTTCGTGCTGAGCCGGGAGAGATTACACTCGTGGCTGTAGGACCTCTCACTAACCTTGCTTTGGCGCTGGAAGCTGCCCCCGACATTGTCGAATTGGTCAAGGAAGTGGTCATTATGGGCGGAGCCTTTGGCGAAAATGACCACAGAGGCAATGTGACGCCGTTTGCTGAAGCGAACATACACGATGATCCTCATGCTGCAGACAAGGTCTTCACGGCATCATGGCCTGTGACGGTTATCGGGCTTGATGTAACAGAAGAGAGCTTCTTTACTGCTCAATACTTGGATGAATTAAGAGATGATGCTGGAGAGGTCGGGCAGTTCATCTGGGATGTAAGCCGTTACTATTTGAAGTTCTACTCCGAAAAAGTGGGAATGGAAGGCTGCCACGTTCACGATCCATCAGCCATTGCTTATGCCATCCAACCTTCTTTGTTTGAGTGTCGAAGTGGTGCAATTAGAGTCGTCACTGATGGACCTGCAGAGGGCATGACCATCCAGAAAAGCGACCAGCGCAGTTACATGAATGATGAGTGGAGTTCATTCCCGGCTCAGAAGGTCGGGATTAAAGTAAATGATAAAGCGCTGCTGTCACTCTATAGAGAGACGTTAGTTCGATATTCTCAGAGTTAAGCTTGACCTCTAGCCGCTTGAAAACAATAAAAAGGCCGGAGTGAACCGGCCTTTAATGTGTCTTGCGTAGTGAACTGATGACTGAACAGTTTCCTGAATAGGTTACTGAACAGAAATCATTGTAATCAGCTGGTGGCTCTCGCCAGGCTGAAGTATTTTGCCTGCTTCTAAACTTGGCGCGTGCAGTGTTGATTCAACACATAGCATGGTCAGGTAACCATCGTCTTGCATGTCACCCATCCCAGCAGCACCTTCTGCCCATGGGTTCCATAAAACCGCAGAGTTATGGCCTTGGTTTTCAACCGATAGAGTACGCTCAAGTTTTTTGTCCGTAACCAAGATTTGAGCTTCTGGTTGAGTGTACACTCGATCAATGGTGTCGGTTAGCACAAGCTCAGTACCGCCTTGGCAGATCTTGCCATCTTGCAGGCTGTCGATGTACTCAGCGCCCATACCCGTGGTGGTTGTGTTATGGATGTCTGAAACGTTCAGGTAAGTGTGCAGTGCGCCAGAGAAAGTCCATGGTTGCTCATCGATATTCTTCACATCCAAAGTCACTTTAAGCTCATCGCCAATCTCAACATTTAATCTAGCGTCGAACTGATGAGGCCATACTGCCAACGTCTCTTCGCTAGGTTTCATGCCTAAGCTGACAATCACACCCGCTTCACTTTCACGGTGTTCAACTAATTGCCATTCACTTGAACGAGCAAAACCGTGCGCTGGTGCAGCAATGCGACCAAACCAAGGCCAACATACTGGAATACCACCACGCAGTGCTGTTTTGCCATCAAACTTAGCTTCTTGACTCATCCAAATTAGGTCTTCTTGGCCTTGTGGTTGGAATGACACAACATGGGCACCGAACAATGAAATGGCAGCATTTGCTTTGTCGTGGATAACACGAACCAGTTTTATACCTTGGTGTTCAACGATAGTGACGTTGTCAGAAAGCACAGCCAGTGCAGGAAGAGTAGATAAATCCATTACATAATCCTTCTTAAGGGAAATTGAATTCAAATTCGAGATACTCAAACTCAAGTAAAGAGTCAGGTAGTTCTCATATTTGAATTGAATCTCAAACCTGAGAAATATGCCATTTGTTAAGCATCATCTTGATTGGTGCAGAAGTGATTCACAAACAACAGGTACAAAAAAGGCGACTCTAGAGCCGCCTTTTCTTTTCAGTCTTTTCTCAAAGACAGTCTAGCTAAACGCTATCTAAGTAGTAATTACTTAGAGATGTGAGCGATTAGGTCTAGAACTTTGTTTGAGTAACCGATTTCGTTGTCGTACCAAGATACAACTTTAACGAATTTGTCAGTTAGAGCAACACCAGCTTTAGCATCGAATACTGAAGTGTTAACTTCGCCGATGAAGTCTTGAGAAACAACTTGGTCTTCAGTGTAACCTAGAACGCCAGCCATTTCGCCTTCAGAAGCTTCTTTCATTGCAGCACAGATTGCTTCGTAAGATGCAGCTTCTTTTAGGTTAACAGTTAGGTCAACTACAGAAACGTTAGCAGTTGGTACACGGAAAGCCATACCAGTTAGAAGGCCGTTTAGTTCTGGAAGAACAACGCCTACAGCTTTAGCAGCACCAGTTGAAGATGGGATGATGTTTTGAGAAGCACCACGGCCACCGCGCCAGTCTTTAGCAGAAGGACCATCTACAGTTTTTTGAGTTGCTGTAGTAGCGTGAACTGTAGTCATTAGACCAGACTCAATGCCCCACTTGTCGTTAAGAACTTTAGCGATAGGAGCAAGACAGTTAGTAGTACAAGAAGCGTTAGAAACGATGTCTTGACCAGCGTAAGTGTCTTGGTTAACGCCCATAACGAACATTGGAGTTGCGTCTTTAGAAGGACCAGTTAGAACAACTTTCTTAGCACCAGCAGTGATGTGCTGACGAGCAGTTTCGTCAGTTAGGAAGATACCAGTTGCTTCAGCTACAACGTCAACACCGATTTCGTCCCACTTAAGGTCAGTTGGGTTGCGCTCAGCAGTTACGCGAACTGTTTTACCGTTAACGATTAGGTTACCGTCTTTAACTTCAACAGTACCGTTGAAACGACCGTGAGTTGAATCGTACTTAAGCATGTATGCCATGTACTCTACATCGATAAGGTCGTTAATACCTACTACTTCGATGTCAGCACGCTCAACAGATGCACGGAATACGAAACGACCGATACGGCCAAAACCATTAATACCTACTTTGATAGTCATTGTAGTTGCTCCACAACTTAATTTCTGATTAAAGATAACTGGTAGTAAAATTACAGAATCCAGTCTAAATCTGCAATAGATAATCCGACTTAACTTGTTTAATGTCAAAAAAAAGCGACGCTTTTCTTAACAATTGAGTGTAAGTGGTTGAAAATTGACCATTGCTGGTGGTTCTGCACTCTTCCAGTTGGGTAAAATACCTCTAAATGACGATTCACTTATGAGTGTATATGTACAATGTTTTCTTGTGAGAAAGTATGTGCTACAAAACGACTCATATGCAAGCCTTTATAAAAAAAAGTAAATATAATAAGTGATAATGTGGAGAGATATTAACGTGGTTCAAAAGAAAAAAAACATGATAAAGCCTGATGAATACTGGCGTGAGCGCCTAACAGATGATGAGTTTGAAGTGTGTCGTTTACGTGGTACTGAAGCCCCTTTTAGCGGAAAGTTGTTACACAACCATAAGACGGGTGTTTATAGCTGCACATGTTGTCAAACCCCTTTATTTCTGTCGGATAATAAATATGACTCGGGATGTGGATGGCCGAGTTTTGATGCACCAATCAACGACGAAGCAGTACGCTATATAGAAGATCTAAGTCACGGAATGAAGCGTGTAGAGATTCGTTGTAGTGCCTGTGATAGCCACCTAGGTCACGTTTTTCCTGATGGTCCGAAGACAACTGGCGAACGTTTTTGTGTTAATTCTGTGTCGTTAATTTTCAACAAAAATGACGAAAGTACGAAATAACCTGTAACTAATGTTTAATCCTTACAGATCGCATTTGTCGATGAAACAGTAATGAATAGTTCAAGATTTCAGAGTTAACTTTAGTACAACTAAAAACAGCGACCACCATGGTCGCTGTTTTTAGTTTAAAAGAGAATCAAATGACGTCTGCGCTAGAAAAGTGCGCTCGCTAGATCAATAGCTAGGTACGATGGAAGGCGTATAAGAGCCATCTTCTATCGCTTCGACAATTTTTTCTGCGTCTTGATTTAATTGCTTATATTTAGGTTTTTCAAAATGATAGAAAACGGAAAGCTCAGATTCAGAAGCGATAGGTACGTTAAAGTCTTTAGCGACCATTGCCCATACATACGCTTCTTCCATATTACCTAAGCTGTGATTAATACTGGCCATCGACTTAAAAATTTCAGTATTGACGTTCGAGTTACTTGATAAGGTCAATGCATTATTAAGCAGTTTTAACGTCTTCACATGGTCTCGAGTGGTGTAGAACGTTGCTAGGGCATACTGCATCTCTGCCGTATTTAACGCATCTGTTCCTTCCAGTTGTAAGAAGCTGCGTCTTGCGTTGGTATCCCCGGTTTGTGACCATAAGAAGTAGAGCGTTTCTGGCGTGTCTGATTGAGACAGTTCACTGACAATACGTTCAGACTCTTCGATGCTATGCATTAAAGAAGTAAAACGACGCTCTTGAAGTTTAGATTGATCGATAGTTTCTATCTGCGCGGCAAGCTCAAGACATTTTTTATAGGATGTGACTAACTCGAACTCTTTGATCTTATTGATTTCGGTGGGGTGTTTTTGAACTTCAAAGCGATGCCAAATAAGGTCAGTACGCGCCACGCGGCATTGTCCATCATTCATGTTCAGCTGTTCACATCGTAATCCTGGATTGCTTTGGCACAACTGATCGGTATTTTTGTTTCCTTCAAAACACCCAACCAGAGTGAAAGGTAATAGGCCAATTGCCAACCATTTCATAATTTTCATATTCCTTCACTTGTGATCAAATGCACTTATTATTGGTCAGGTTCTTGACTCAATTCTGTTACGGGTTATTTTCTGGTGAAAATTGTTAAAACTAAGGCTTTACCATGGATGCAGAACAACTTCTTAGCGCAATGACACCCGAGGTCTACGAACGTTTAATCTACGCAGTTGAAACGGGTAAATGGCCAGAAGGAACAGCGCTTTCTAAAGAGCAGCGCGATTCGTGTATGCAGGCAGTTATGTTATACCAATCTAAACATAACTCTGAAGCTCAACACATGACAATTGCCGCTGGTGGCGAAATTAGCTTTAAATCTAAATCTGAACTCAAAAAACAGTTTAAGTCAGATCAACAAGACATTGTGAGAGTTAACCCAAATCATTAGGCATTAAATTACAACAAAGGGGTGGCGCAGTGCCACCCCTTTTACGTTAAGTCGTTTATTTATAAGTAATAAAACGATTTAGCTCACGTTAAACTGCTGCTCTTTTCATAGAATAGCAGCCGCTTAATATGAACCTTAACGAGCTTACAAGCTCATCTCACCACGCAGTACTTCCTGCATCTGAGTTTTCACTTCTTCGTAGCTTAGGTTTTGGCTTAATAGGTAATGAAGTTTCGCTAGTGCGGCTTCAGGAGTCATATCATAACCACTCACAACGCCAGCTTCTGCTAAAGCACAGCCCGTCGCATAGCCACCCATGTTCACTTTACCTGCTAAACATTGAGTTAGGTTCACCACAATAACCCCACGCTCTGACGCGTCTTTTAGGTGCTGAAGTAGCTCTGGGTTTTGTGGCGCATTACCAACACCAAAAGTCAGCAAAATCATTGCGTTAACTGGTTGCAGCAACGTGTTACGAATCACTTCGTGAGAGATTCCCGGGTACATAGTGATTACGCCAATTGGTTGCGGTGTAATGTTATGAACCTTGAACTCACCTTCAGGTTGCTCGTTAACCACAACGTTGTTGCTTAGCTGGATATTGATACCAGCTTCCAACAACGGATTAAGGTTTGGAGAGGTAAACGCATTGAAGCCATCAGCGTGTGATTTGGTGCTGCGGTTACCACGCATTAATTTGTTGTTGAAGAACAGTGTCACTTCATTGATTGGGTAGTTCGCCGCGATGTGCAGTGCATTCAGTAGGTTTGCTTGGCCGTCAGAGCGTAGCTCAGCAAGCGGGATCTGAGAGCCGGTTACAATCACTGGTTTGCCAAGGTTCTCTAGCATGAAAGACAACGCAGAAGCGGTGTACGCCATGGTGTCAGTACCGTGCAGGATAACGAAACCATCGTATTTGTCGTAGTTCGCGCGGATGTCATCAGCGATAGTCTGCCAATCAAGTGGCGTCATGTCTGAAGAGTCCATTAATGGCGAGTATTCGTGGATAGTGTACTCAGGCATCTCTGGGCGATGGAATTCAGGCATACCAGCAAGCTGTTTATCCATGAATCCAGCTACAGGGACATAGCCGTGATCATGCGATTTTTGCATGCCGATTGTGCCGCCGGTGTACGCGATATAGATGTGTTTTCTTTCCATGGCGATTATTACTTTAGTGTGATGTAGGGAACAGGTGGGCGATTATAGCGAATTATTATGTAATAAAAAGAGGCGCCTCACACAGAGGCGCCCCTTGATAATAAAGCGTTGAGCTTAAATTATTGAACTTGGCAGTTTAAGCAAAAAGCGTAACGGCCTTGGGGGTCGTTAAAGTTGCTTAATCGTTGGCTATCTTGAGCTAACTGCTGCGTAACCGGCTGCAAACTGCTTGGTATCATTGACTGAATATCAAGGCCAATCGACATCTGAACTTGGTTCATAAATTCTTGAATAAACTGCTCAGTGGCTGAAAGTGGCTCTTCTACCCAGTAGATGTTGTAGCTTTCGAGTTCTGCAAGTGAAGCGGCGGCGGCAATCGCGTCATCGAAGTCACCAATTTCATCGACCAGACCATTTTGCATAGCGTCTTGGCCTGTCCAAACGCGACCTTGAGCAATCTTATCGACCGCATCAACATCCATTCCACGGTTTTCTCCAACTAGACCGATGAATCGGCGGTAGCCATGTTCGATACCCATCTGGAACGCATCTTTCGCACCTTGTGTTAATCCGGTTGTGACACCAAGACCAGAGAATGGTGATGTACCAACGCCATCGGTGTAAACACCAATATCATTCAAGCCTTTTTCGAAGGTAGTGATGACACTGAAGATACCAATCGAGCCAGTTAACGTCGTTGGTTGAGCAAGGATCTTGTCTGCACCCATAGAGATCCAGTAACCGCCAGAAGCAGCAAGGCTAGACATTGAAACAACAACAGGCTTACCCGCTTGCTTAATCGCTTCTATTTCATTGCGAATAACTTCTGAAGCAAATGCGCTACCGCCAGGGCTATCCACTCTAAGAACAACGGCTTTAACTTTGTCATCGTTACGGGCTTGGCGAAGTAGAGCCGCGGTTGTATCGCCACCCACTGTGCCACGCGGCTGTTTGCCATCCATAATAGCGCCGCTAGCTACAATCACAGCAACATCGTGTGATTCACTGTTCATTTCTGGAAGCATGGTTGCACGGTATTCGTAGTAGCCAAGTGCGTTGTAACTGTCTTGACCATCACTACCGAACACATCTGCAAGCTCTAGTCGAACTTGTTGGCGAGTGGCTAGCTCATCCACTAAACCAAGTTTTTCCGCCAGTTTTGCGATATCGCCATCGACAGATTCAAGCTCTTTCAAGAAAGTGTCCATGCTAGGGTTAAGTGTCTTCGCATCAATTTGGCGGTTATGGCTCACATCGTCAACGTAAGCGCTCCATAGTTGACCTAACCAACGTGAGGCCGACTCTTTGGCTGCGTCAGACATGTCGTCACGAATGAACGGCTCAATAGCGGATTTGTAAGTACCCACGCGGAACACATGAGTGTTCACATCAAGCTTCTCTAGTAAGGTTTTGTAGTAAAGCGAGTAGGCGCTGTAACCTTTAAGAAGTACACCACCATCAGGTGACATGTATACCTTAGTTGCGTAGCTTGCTAGGTAGTATTGGCTTTGGTTGTAGAAGTCACCGACAGCATAGATTGGCTTTCCTGAAGCTTTAAACTCATTTAAGGCTTTAGCGATGTAGCGCAGTTTAGTTAGGTTGGTCTCTGGCAACTCTTTAAGCGCCAAAACAATACCTGTTACATTTTCATCGTCTTTGGCGTAGCGAATGGTTTCAACGATATCAAAGAGAATATTTTCTTTTGGAAGGTCTTTACCCAGTAGCGAACCGGTAACTGAATCCATCGGATTAATATACCGGCTTTGTTCAACAATCGGACCTGACAGGTTTAGCACTAAAGCAGATTGTTGTGGCACGGTTGGCGGCGCTGTGTCTGAGTGGAAGTACACAAAGTAGATAACGGCGATACTAAGTAAGAAGATTAAGTTAACAAGCGCAACACGTAGAAACGTAATCAGCTTCCAAATCCCTTTGAAGATCATACCTATAAATTTGAATATTTTTTTCATTCTGTCTCCGCAGTGAGATTACGTCGCTTTAACAATCAGCAGTACCATTAATCTCAATAATATGAACTGCTTAGTATCCTACGATAATTCCCTAGCTCAAACTATACCAAGAAGTGTTAATCGATTTATATTCTCATTAAGTGTAGTTAGATTAAGGACTTTTGAATGATTAATACCTCCAGCATTATGATCGGTGTTACAAAAATGTAAACGGTTGTTTGAACTTTTGGTAATTGAGCTATACTGTGGTCAGACCACAAGGATAAATAATAGAAGTGATGTCTGCCATGTACCCACATTTACTTGAACCACTCGATCTTGGATTTACTCAGTTACGAAACCGTGTATTGATGGGATCAATGCACACAGGTTTAGAAGAGCATAAAGAAGGCCTGCATAAACTCGCCGCGTTTTACGAAGAGCGAGCAAAAGGAGGCGTTGGCCTAATTGTTACAGGCGGCTTTTCTCCGAACTTACGTGGCAGATTATCTCCGTTTAGTGCTGAATTCAGCAAAGTTAAGCACGCGAAAGCGCACCAAGTTGTTACCGAAGCGGTACATAAGCACGGCGGGAAAATTGCGTTGCAGCTACTTCACGCTGGTCGATACGCAATGCACCCATTCGCGCAAAGTGCTTCGGGTATAAAAGCACCAATCGCCAAGTTTGCGCCAAGTGAAATGAGCCCTCGCCAAATCAAAAAGACCATCAATGCCTTTGCCAACAGTGCAGAGCTTGCTCAAGTTGCAGGCTACGACGGCATTGAAATCATGGGCTCTGAAGGCTACTTGATTAACCAATTCATCTGTAAGCGTACCAACATGCGTTACGACGAGTGGGGCGGTTCTTATGAGAAGCGTATGCGTTTTCCGCTAGAGATCGTGAAATCGATTCGCGAAGCTGTGGGCAAGGATTTCATCATTATCTTCCGACTGTCGATGCTAGATTTGGTTGAGCAAGGTAGCACCTTTGAAGATGTTGTGTTGCTGGCTCAAAAGCTTGAAGAAGCAGGCGTTACTATTATCAATACTGGTATTGGTTGGCACGAAGCGCGCATTCCGACTATCGCGACACAAGTACCACGTGGCGCCTTCTCTTGGGTTACTGAGAAAGTGAAGCCGCATGTCTCTATTCCAGTGATTACATGTAACCGTATCAATACACCAGAAGAGGCAGAACGCATTATCAGTTCCGGTCAGGCCGACATGGTTTCTATGGCTCGCCCTTTCTTGGCTGACCCTGATTTCGTTAACAAAGCCGCACAAGACCAAGCCCAGTTCATCAACACCTGTATCGGTTGTAACCAAGCGTGTCTTGATAACGTGTTCAAAGGGAAACGTGCGAGCTGTTTGGTTAACCCACGAGCTTGTTATGAGACTGAAATTGTTGTTCAACCTGCGCCAGCTACTAAGACGATTGCGGTAGTGGGTGCTGGCCCTGCAGGCTTGGCTTGTGCGACAACATTGGCGCAGCGCGGCCATAAGGTAGATTTGCTAGAGAAGAACGATCGTATCGGTGGTCAGTTTAGACTGGCAATGCAAATCCCGGGCAAAGAAGAATTTAGAGAAACGATTCGTTATTTTGCCAACCAAATCGATGCATCGGGTGTCAACCTTAAGCTAGATACTGAAGCCACGTTTGAAATGCTGCTCAAGTACGATGAAGTGGTGATGGCGGCGGGTGTAGAGCCAAGAAAGCTGAATATTGAAGGCATTGAGCACGAGAATGTGGTCGACTACCAAACCTTAATCCGCGAAAAGACACCAGTAGGCGAAAAAGTCGCGATTGTTGGTGCTGGCGGTATCGGTGTCGATGTGGCAACCATGCTCACCGAGCCGACGTCACACAGTTTAGACGATTGGCTGCATGAGTGGGGCATTGATAAGAATATGGAGCACCCAGGTGGCCTGTATCCTTACCCGGATTCATTCAGTGATAAAACGGTTTGGGTGATGCAGCGTAAAGCGGGTCGTGTTGGTAAAGGCCCAGGCAAGACCACAGGTTGGATTCACAAACGCACACTAGAAAAACGTGGCGTGAATCTGTTGGGTGGCGTGAGCTACAACAAAATTGATGACCAAGGTATGCACATCAGCGTTGGTAAGCAAGATCAGGTGTTAGATGCTGATTCGGTTATCGTGTGTGCAGGTCAAGTATCGGTGAGACCGTTTGAAGATATGTGGCAAGAGTTCGGTGGCAAACTGCACGTGATTGGTGGTGCTGATTATGCTGGTGAGCTAGATGCTGTGCGCGCAATCCGTCAAGGTGTTGAGTTGGCGATTAAGTTATAGATAAAGCTATCAAGCCGTAATCTTATCGGTAAATATGCTTGTCTAATTTGCCTAGATAAATGTTTGAGCAAGGCTCCTAAGTCATAGATTTACGAGCCTTTATTGTTTCCAATCTAGGCCAAATGAGCAGTCGTTGAGATTTATTATCGTTTGTATTCTGTGCTAAAGTTCAAGTATACAAATAATAAAGAAATAGTAAGGACTTCAAATGGATGCTTTGGATCTACTGCTCAACCGACGCTCTATCGCAAAACTCTCTGATCCAGCACCTGAAGGTGTCGCGTTAGAAAACATCATCAAAGCGGGCTTGCGTGCCCCTGACCACGGTGCACTAACACCATGGCGCTTTGTTATCGCGCAAGGTTCAGGGCTACAGAAGCTATCTGACATCTTGGTTCGTGCTGCTGAAGCGGAAGAAAGCGAAGAAGCGGTGATCGAGAAAGTCAAAAAGGCGCCGTTCCGAGCTCCTATGGTGATCACAGTGATTGCGAAAGTCACCGAGCACGAGAAAGTACCAGCGATTGAACAACATCTTTCTGCAGGCTGCGCGGCGCAAGCGATGCAAATGGCGGCTGTTGCTCAAGGGTTTCAAGGCTTTTGGCGCTCAGGTAAATGGATGTTCCACCCAGAAGTTCATCAAGCATTTGGCCTAGAAGGCGACGACGAAATTGTTGGTTTCCTATACCTAGGTACGCCGGGCTGTACGCCAATGAAAGTGCCAGAGCGTGACTTCTCTAAGTTTGTTGAGTTCTTGTAAAGAGCCCTGAAGCTGAATAGTGGAATGTTAACTGTATAAACAACCAGTTTTCCTTGATTTATTAGGGTCACATTAGATAATGTGGCCCTAATTGTTTGTAGCATCTGGAAAAACATGTCTCGCCTTATTATTGCTGAAAAACCAAGCCTCGGCCGTGCGATCGCCGCTGCACTGCCTAATCCACAGAAGAAAGACCAAGGGTTCATCAAATGTGGTAACGGTGATGTAGTGACTTGGTGTATTGGACACTTATTGGAACAGGTTGAGCCAGACGCTTATGACGAGCGTTACAAGAAATGGAACTTGGCTGATCTTCCTATCGTGCCAGAGCAATGGCAGCTAAGACCACGCAAGACTTCAAGCAAACAGCTCACGGTGATCCGAAAGCTATTGAAGGACGCCACTCAAATAGTTCACGCCGGAGACCCGGACAGAGAAGGGCAACTGCTGGTTGATGAAGTGATTGATTACTGCAAAGTATCTAAAGCCAAGAAAGAGTCGATGGAAAGGCTGCTTATCAGCGACTTAAACTTACCTGCTGTAAAACGTGCACTCTCTCAAATGCGCAGCAATCGCGATTTTATCCCTCTTTCTGTTTCAGCATTGGCCCGCTCTAGAGCCGATTGGCTGTATGGTATGAACATGACTCGAGCTTATACCTTGCTTGGACAAAAAGCCGGTTATCAAGGCGTATTGTCGGTAGGGCGTGTGCAGACACCAGTACTTGGTTTAGTGGTGAGACGTGATGAAGAGATCGAAAACTTCATTCCCAAAGATTACTTCACTTTGCATGCCTTGATTCCTTACCAAAATAACGGGCAGAGCTTTGATATTCGTGCTCGCTGGAAACCAAGTGAAGCCTGTAAGCCGTGGCAAGACGAAGAAGGCCGTGTACTCAACCGAAAGTTGGTTGAAAACGTCGCTCAGAGAATCGCGAACCAACCTGCAACCGTCACAGAGTCAGAGCAGAAGCAAAGTAAACAAGCTGCGCCACTTCCTTACTCTCTGTCTGCCTTACAGATCGATGCCTCTAAGCGTTTTGGTATGAGTGCTCAGCAGGTGTTAGACACTTGTCAGTCTTTATATGAGAAACACAAACTCATTACTTACCCACGTTCTGATAGCCGCTATCTTCCAAAAGAGCACTACTCGCAGCGAGAATCAATTGTAGACGCGATCGCCAATAACGCGAAAGAGCTACAAAGTGGTGCGCAAGGCGCAGATCTCTCACTGAAATCAAAAGCATGGAACGACAGTAAGGTTGATGCTCACCACGCCATCATCCCAACCCCGAAGAAATCATCGGCGAATGGTTTGTCTGCGAATGAGATGAAAATCTATCAACAAATCGCTCGTCAATATCTGATGCAGTTCTACCCACCGGCTGTGTTTGCGGATGCTAAATTGGTTTTTGATATCGCTGGTGGTGTGTTCATCGCGAAAGGGCGTCAGCTTATCAACCCAGGTTGGAAAGTGTTGATGGGTAAAACTGACACCGAAGATAAAGGTGATGGTACTGATACAGTTCCACCGTTAGATAAAGGAACCGTGTTGACCTGCCGTGAAGGGGTCATTGGCGATAAGAAAACCGAACCACCAAAGCATTTCACGGAAGCGACATTGCTTCAAGCGATGACAGGTATCGCGCGTTTTGTCGCGAACAAGGACCTGAAAGCTATTTTGAAAGAGACTGATGGTCTCGGAACAGAGGCGACTCGTGCGGGCATTCTGGATACGCTTTTCAAAAGGCAACTGCTAACGCGCCAAGGTAAGAGTATTCATAGTAGCCCTGCAGGTAGAGGTTTGATTCATGCCCTACCTGAGGATTCGACCTTTCCGGACATGACAGCACACTGGGAACACCAGCTACAGGGCATGGCCGAGCGTAACCAAGCGTATCAACCTTTCATGCAAGCGTTGGAAAGCAAGATTGATGGCCTAATGGGGAGAGTGAAAACAGGGGAAGTGCCGGAATCGCTTCGTCATCTCCCTAAAGTTGAGAGGCCCGCTTTTAAACGTCGCAAAGGTGGCGGTACGAAGAAGTCTTATGCCAAGAAAGGCACTTCCGCTAAGAAGGGCACTAAAAGCTAGTACTTATCGGTAGAGGGATTAACGTCCAACCTTACGTCCACAACGCTTAAACAACTGTTGCCAATACTCAACATGGCGACGAGTTGATGCGCGAAAGTCCTGGTGTGTATCTTGGATGGGGAAGTAGTAGCTGTGCAGTTCTGGCTGAGCATCAAACATTGCCAGCTGCGGAGCGAGCTGTTGATAGTAGCCATCCAGTTGCGCCATATACGGCTGTACTTTGCCAATATACTGTTGTTCGAATACGTTGTTGAGGTAACGGAACTTAGTGGTGTCTCGCTGTTTTCCGCAGATAATATTGGCATCAAAAGTAGTGAGCTGCTCGGTGATGGTGTCAAGCTCAACCGACGCGCGAGCAAGCGAATAATACAGATCCCCAAGGGTAGAGCTCTTCTCTAACACTTCTTGCACCTCTGTGGTTTTGCCTGAAACAAGTGGTGTATTTAACGAATGGTTAAGATGCTCCAAGGCGTCGCTCGTCTGCCTTACTTGTTGACCAATATCCTGACGCAGCCACTGACTACCGCGCATCTGTGACTGCATAGCATCACTAGCATAAATCAGGTTCCATTGGTGGAGTGGAAATTGTGCGAGCTTCTGTTGCTCGATCCCTCTCAAGAGTTCGATGATTTCTGGGTCTAGCTCATCACTGGATAAGCACTTGCCTACGCCTTCGAGTAGAGCAACTTGATAATCGTAATTGCGGAATTCGTCCGCGACTTTTCCGAGCACTGAGTTACGCTCAGCAATCAGGTTGAAAAGTCCACATTGGCGAAGTTGATAGCTGTCGATGAGCCCAATAGAAACAGAGGGGACGTTTAGCAATAACTCTCGCTTTCTTGGCAACCCCTCAAACTCCCATTCTTGTTTGAGCTCTTCAGCATCTTGTACTCTGGCTACCTTGGTTTGATAGTCATCGAACAAGTCTCCAGGACCTTCCTCAAAACACCCTCCGAGCACCACTGTGATTAAAATCAGTAGTGAGCGTCGTACGAAGTTTGTAAGAAGGCGAATGTTCATGAGTTACCTACCAGTCTATTTCACTGCCATCGAAACTGAAGAAGTGACCACTTACTTCAGTGCTGGCGGATTCGATGACTTTAATAAGACCAGACGCTGAAGTCTCGGTATCAATAAGAGCATTAGGCCCACCCATTTCTGTCTGTACCCAACCTGGGTGCAGTGCCAAGATCGTGAAGCCGTTACTGGTTAGATCGTTGCTTAGACTTTTGACTACTGAGTTGAGAGCCGCTTTAGAAGAACGATAGATGTAGCCTCCGCCAGAGGTGTTTTGTGTCATGCTGCCAACTCGAGAAGACAAGCAAGCTATCTTTTTCACTTCACTGGCTTCTAGAATAGGGAGAAGTGTTTCAACTAGCTTCAATGGCGCAATAGTGTTGACCTCAAAAACGCGTCGCCACTCTTCTACGTTGGTGTTACCCAGTCCATAACCTTTAGGGCCGTAATAGCCTGCATTGTTAATTAGAATATCAATGGGCTGGAGTTGATTGGGTAGCCTGCTGGTGGCTTGGTAATCAGTGATGTCTAGTTGAATGCAGGTCAAGTTGCTGTGATGTTCTGCGAGTGACAGTAACTCATTCGCTGATGAGGTATCACGATAGGTAGCGTAAACGGTGTGATTGTCTTTCAGATATTGCTGAGTAAGGCTTAAACCAATGCCTCGGTTTGCTCCAGTAATAAAAATAACGCTCATGGTGATTCCTTTTCAGTTCAATTAGTTAAGTTTGATGGCTTAACACCAAAAAATCAACGGCCCACCAACTGGCCATTAGCATTCCGACAAAAATCATTACTGCTGTCGCTGAGCCACAGATCACCCCAAGGGTAAGTATTAGGTTTTTCATTACTTTCTCTGAATACATTTAAAGGTAATGATAATTGTTATCATTAATTTGGGTTGTCGCCAAGTCTGAGGCTGTTATGATTTTGAGAAAGATAAGCAATTAACTCGATTATGATTCCTTTAATTTACCACCCAATTTATTCGCAGTTGCCTTTACCAGAAGGCCATCGTTACCCAATCAACAAATACCAGTTGTTACATAGTGCAGTTGAGGCGTTAATGGATAGCGATCCACTCTGGAAAAGTAAGTTTGAAGTGTTCCAACCAAAGCCGGTGTCGGTTGAACAAGTCAAACAGGTCCACGATAGTGACTATGTCGATTTACTTGTCTCTGGTAGTTTGCCGGCCGCGAAGATGAGACGTATTGGGTTTCCTTGGAGCGAACAGCTGATTGAAAGGACGCTCTATTCAAGCGGCGGAACCTGCTTAGCAGCTGACATGGCCATTGAGAGTGGTTTGGCAATTCACTTGAGCGGAGGCTATCACCACGCGCACCATGATTTCGGCAGCGGATTTTGTTTGTTGAATGATCTGGTGTTGGCAGCGAAGCATGCACTTACCTTTGAACAGGTTGATAAGGTGCTGATCGTAGACAGTGACGTACACCATGGCGATGGTACGGCGACACTCTGTCAAGAGAGCGATGAGATCATCACTTTGTCTTTCCACTGCGATAAAAACTTCCCTGCAAGAAAGCCATTATCGGATCTGGATGTGCCACTAAATCGCGAAACGGAAGATGAAGAGTTTCTGCGTTGTTTTGAGCAAGTGACTAAGCTGGCGATTGCGCATCATCAACCTGATTTGATCATTTATGATGCAGGTGTCGATATCCACCAAGGTGACGAGTTGGGTTACTTGAATGTATCGACGCAAGGGATCTTTGAACGAGATTGCTTCATGATTAACTTAGCAAAATCAGAGTCTATTCCAATGGCGTGTGTTGTTGGGGGAGGCTATCGTACCCAGCACCAAGATTTGGTACCGATTCATATGCAGCTTTTGAAAGCAGCACTAGCAGTGAATAGTTGACCAGCTAAGCTAGGTTTTCTTCAGATACAAAAAAGCCGCTGATTTCTCAGCGGCTTTCTTTAATGTGGTGGAGGGATAGGGATTTGAACCCTAGAACCGCTATTAACGGTTGCCGGTTTTCAAGACCGGTGCTTTCGACCACTCAGCCATCCCTCCGATGCCGGGTATAATATAAGGGTGGCTTTGGCTTGTAAATACCCTTATTAACTGACTGCTTTATTTATGAACGCTTTTCGATATTTTTGTATTGAATGGCCATTTATTGTGCGCTTTGCTGATGTTTTATCGTAACCAACAACTAAAAACGGATAGCTAAAAGTTAAAAGAGAATGCTAAAGAACTGCATGAGTCACGAGAGTCTTGAACTAGATAGATAATAACTGGAGTCTTTAGTTGAGCTTGGCTAGGTGACAAAGGGGGGAAGGTTAGATAACCGTGAGTCTACGTTATTAACGGCTACCTAGGTTTACTTAGTCTGAGAGGGAAACATAAAGATAAGTAGTAAACCCCAGATGCAAAAAAGCCGCTGATTTCTCAGCGGCTTTCTTTAATGTGGTGGAGGGATAGGGATTTGAACCCTAGAACCGCTATTAACGGTTGCCGGTTTTCAAGACCGGTGCTTTCGACCACTCAGCCATCCCTCCAGTGACGTGGATAATATAAGGGCATGAGGATCTTGTAAACCCCTAATTTACATAAATTTGTTCTGTTGCTTGTTTTCTAGGCATTAACGGCAAGAAAAAAGGGAAGCCACTGGCTTCCCTTTTTTGTTTGGTGATTCTTTAATCATTCTTTGCGTAGAATCGTTGTAATTCAGTAAGACCTTGCATTAGAACTGGTAAGCGAGGGCTTACATTCTTTAGTCGTTGGTAATCTTGGTCGTAAAGCTTGTAGTTACCAAACTTATCTAACACCGTAGTTTGTTTATCTGTCACGAGCGCTAACTCACGAGAATCACCCGCAAGCACCCATTTTCTCTTACGCTCATCAAACAAGCTGCGGCCGCTGCTAAAGTCAGTTGGGTTTGAAGATACACCCAGTAGCTCTTGCATTAGTGTTACTGAAATATCTAAGTGGCTAGAGCGGTGAGTGTACTCAGACGCTGATTTACCTGGCCAGCTGATAAACAGAGGAACCTGCAGCTGATAACGGCTGTAGTTAGAGTTTGCACCCCAGCTGTTAGTCTTGGTTTCGTTAAACTCTGTACCGTGATTAGAGGTAATAATAACTACCGTATTATCGATAAGATCTAAGCGTTCCAATTCTGCGTAGATGGTTGCAAGTTGTGCGTCCGCTGCTTGAGCTGACTTTTGGTAATCGGCAGCAAAACGTTCTGCGGTTGTTAACGCTGAGTCTGACTCTGCTTCTGAGCTTGCAAAGTTGTCCAGTGTTGTTAGCTCAATAAAGTTGAACCAAGGACGTTTAGCTTTCGGTGATTCCACCCAGTTTGACCAGGCTTGGATTGCACTGTGGTCATTAAACGTCGCTTGCTCTGACATGATTTTACGGCCTCGGAAGATGATGTCCGAGTACAGTGCATCGTCAAAGTTGTCACCGCTGAATGCAGCAAACTTGTAATTGTGGTTATCTAATACATCCAACAGAACTGAACTCGCACCTTGAGCTTCAATGCTGCTTGCGTAGCTGCTAGGAAGGCCATAGAACAAGCCAAAAATACCAAACATGTCGTTGCTAGAACTGTAATGGTTGGTGAAATTGATCGACTGTTGTGCGAATGCGTAGCTGCTTGGCATTGATGTTTCGTTAAGAGCATCTGCGCGCAGATTATTCACGCTCACCATCAGGATGTTCAAATCATCGCTGCGGCGGTTGTACTGAATTTCTTCTAGCGGGTAGCTAACAAGGTTTACATTGCCTTTGTTTGCTTCTAAACGCTCTAGATATTCTTCACGGTCTAACAGACCATGTTTCTCCATAAAGCTTTTCGCCGTCATTGGGTAAGACAGTGGGAAGTTCGCTTTTTGGCTCGTAATTGGGTTATAGAAGTACGCATCAGCCCACATGTAAGTCAGGTGGCTACTGATGAAACACAAGAAGAAGACGGCGGTAATTGGACGGCCGATGTGTTTATGAGAAAGCTTACGCTGCTTACGCCAAACCCATTCAGATAGGCCAAGCTGCAATAAGAAAATAAGCGGCATAACAATGAAGAGGTGCTGCAAATCAGACGTAAATGCAGATTCCTCTCCACTGAATAAAACCTCCCACACGACAGGCGTCAGGTGGAGGTTTATATTTTGATACGTTTGAGTATCAATCAACAGGACAGTTAAACCTATGGTCGCAAAGCAAACGGCAACCAAACGTAATAACTTCCTCGACGGAAGAATAAATGTGAGCGGGAACAGCACTAATAGATAGAGCGCAAATACCAAAAAGCCGAAATGACCAACCCATGAAGCAGCCAAGTAGAATTGACCCAGCAGGGTTTCTGGCCAAGCAGATTGAGTGATATAACGAGTACCAATCAACATCGCAGCAATGATGTTGAAAAATGCAAACCAGTGACCCCAACCAACCAGTCGAGATACACGATCGCTATATGAGTTTGCGCTGTCTACCATTTATAATTCTTTTATCCGTCAATCAAATCTAGTGAGACTTTTTATCTTCAAGAGAAGAAATTAAAGCCTCGGCAAATTTTTCAGCAATTCCTTTGCGTTGTGAAGCAGCAACGTTCTGATTTAAGACATTGGTTGCGATATTTCCAGCGATCATCAGTGAAAGTTCTGGTGAAGCTTTGTGCTTAGATAGTACAGCACCTACTTCAGCTAGGATTTTTTCAACTTGTTCATCTGTGTATTTAGATATAATCGGCATAAGGACTCTAATAATGATAGTAAAAGCGGCTTATGATAACCTACTATGCACGACAACTGAAACCTGAACGGTAATATTTTCACTATGAGCCTTCACCTTTCCAACGTAATTTTACACCAGCTGAGCAAGAACGATCAGGAAGAGCTGATTGTTAACTATCGTGCTGAATCTCTAGAAAACGATGCTTCTTCTGAAAGCCTAGTTGCTGAACTTCATCGTGTTTTTAACTCAAAAGCAGGCAAAGGGTTTGGTTCTTTCAAATCTGACAGCGAATTCCAACAGTGGTTGCATCAACTTCGTGCTGGTGAGACAAACTTTTACGATTTTTCTCAAAAGAGTGCGCAACGTCTAAAAGATGAGCTTTCAAAATACCCATTTGCTGATGAAGGCATCTTGGTAATGGCTGAATATCAGTCACTTGCAACTGATTACCTTTTCATTGGTCTACTGCCTTCAAACCAGAGCTTGAAGGTAACAGAAGGGCTAGATATCAGTGCGACTGACTACTTAGATATCTCTAAAATGGACATCGCCGCTCGCTTAGATCTTTCTACTTATGAGACAGATAAAGAGTCAAATCGTTACCTAACGTACATTAAAGGACGTGTTGGTCGTAAAGTGGCTGACTTCTTCTTAGATTTTCTTCAAGCGGAAGTAGGTCTGGATGCAAAACTGCAAAACCAGGTGCTGATGCAAGCGGTAGAAGATTTTGTTTCTGATTCTAAATTAGAGAAAGAGGAAGCGATCAGCTACAAAAAGCAGGTTGCTGATTACTGTAACGAGCAGTTAAAAGCGGGGGATGAGGTTCAAGTGCGTGAACTGTCTGGCGAATTACCAGCAAGCTCAGATGGCACCAGCTTCTTTGACTATACTAGTGAGCAAGGCTACGAGTTAGAAGACAGCTTCCCTGCAGATCGCGCAACTATGCGTAAACTAACAAAATTTGTTGGTGCTGGTGGCGGTTTGAATGTTAGTTTTGATAGTCTGCTTCTAGGCGAGCGTATCTTCTATGATCCGGAGACAGATACACTAACGATTAAAGGCACACCGCCAAACTTACGTGACCAACTGACTCGTAATAAGTCATAGTCCGAAGTGAATAGGTAAGCGGCAGTAGGATGCTGTCGCTTGTTTTTGTGCTTTGTGTCTTCGCCATAGCAATAATGGCTTCAGGTTAACACGCACAAGGAATATAGATGGAACAATCAGTAGCAAAGCCCACTCGCTTTAATAAACCAGCCACTTTTTTAGTTGTGATTTTGGTTCTGTGGCTACTTCCTTCATTGGCACTTCTCAACCTAAGCCGTTCCTACACAAACTCTCTTGCTCAAATCGAAGAGCTGGGTATTCGCGTTAACGAATTAAGACAGTCACTCTATTTCTCGGAACCACTTCGCGTCTCACGCATCAATGAGTTAGCTCTTGACGCTCAATTAGTTTATTCGATTCGACTTCAGATCGAATCCGATTTCCAGAACACATTTTTTCGCCCTGACGTAAACCAACTGCTTTATGTGGCAGACCAGTTCTTGGACAAATTTGACGAGTTCATTCCAATTGAAAGTCAGGTTCAAGAGATTGTCGATAACATCAAGCTTTTACGTGCAGACAAGCAGCTATCTCCCAAGTTAAAACCGTTGCTAAACGAATTTGGTGTAGTGGTGTTTGAGGCGATGTACTCAGACAGCCAAAGCTCATCGGCGACTTACCGAGCTTTTGATTCTATTCTCGAGAAATCTTACAAGTTGAAAACGCCAGAGCAAGACGCGATTCAACAACTATTGGCTGATGCTTCCGCTTTGCTCGTAGATTACGCACAGCTGAACTTTTTAGTCGATAAGATTAAGCAGAACTCGGTGAACAAGCAGATCATTAAGTTAGAGTCAGAATATCATGAGCGCCAGTTTAATTTGCTGGTCGCAATGTTAGGTCTGAGCTTGGCTGCTATGGTGGCTCTGATTGTTTGGAGCGCGAGTGTCAGAAAGGCCTCTCCGCAATTTGTCGCTGACCAGAATACCTCTCCTGAACCTAGCAAAGAAAAGGTTGTTCAATTCTCTGATAAGGATGCGGAGCTGTTTTCAGAAAGCAGCGGTGATTCATCTCCTTTGGCAACTGGGCAGCACGAGGCTAAGAAAGAGGTACCAGAACCGGCAGTGAATGAGCCATCAGGCTTTATACAGCAACAGCAACAGAATGCGAACATTGAAAGCCAATCAAATACGATTGAGACGCCAACAGCTGAGCGACACGTTGCTAGCGTGACGGATTCGAAACCAGCGATTGATATTGAAGAGATGCTCGAAACACTCGATGGCGATGCAGAGTCGGTTGAATTGTTGCTTGGAGTGTTTGTTCAAGACCATGCGGACGACTATGAGAAGTTTAAAGCGCTACTGACTAAAGATGAAACCTCGGCCGGACGTGTTGTACACAGCTTAAAAGGTGTGGCAGGTAGCATTAAAGCGTCACGATTAGCCATTATTGCCGCAAGTATTGAGATGACAATGAAACAATCTCGAGCGATCAGCGAACATGACTTGAATGAACTCGAGCTGGCGATAAAAGCCTCGGTAGATTCCGCTGTCGAATATTTAGATAATCAACGTTAACTTTTGCGGGAGTTTTGACAATACTCTGACGAAGTGTTCATACAATCCGCGCCCTTGGTCTTTGTCAGAGGTTTATATGTTACGAGTTTCGAGTCGAAGTTGGATGATGTTGGTGCTTAGTATTGTGCTAAGTGGTTGTTCTCTATTGGAAGTTAAGTTAGATAGTCAAACGATGCCTCTCACTCAACAAGAGCTGAATGCTCGGCTCATGACGCGTGAATACGCTAAGCTGTTTTTTACACAAGTCGAAGACTCGGCTGATTTAATTGCGCAATCTTATCCTGCTGATGACACCTTACATCAATCTTACGTTTTGCTTTGGAAGATCCATGCCGAGCAGGGCTTACAGCAAGCGGCTTACCAAACCTCTCCGATGTCTGCGCTCATTGACACTTGGGTGTTTACTGCGCAAATGAATCAATTCTATGCCGAAGGTCAAGGAGCGGAGCTGTTCACGACGGATTATGCGGTTATTACTGCACGCTCTCTCGATCAAGAAGCAGAAAAGCTAGCAAAGGGCGTTCTGAGCTCGAATGACTTTAAGAAGAGCAAAGCATTCGTTGCTGAGTTTATTGCGAGTAACCCATTTAACGACCTAACGTTCAGAAGCACGCCTGCTTATCGCGAATGGCTAACTTACCTTGGCAAAGATGAATCACAGATTGTTCAGAGTCTAGGTACCATGCCAGAAGCGATGAGCGATGCATCCGATCGTTTAAGTTTGATGGCGGATCAAACGCCAAAGCTGATGTCTTGGAAAGCAGAGTTAGTGGCGATGAATAGCTCATTGACGGGGGAAGACTTATCGATGACACTAGAAAGCCTTCGCCAAACGTCAGCAAGCATGCAGGACTTCATTGAGAACAATCCTGAATACATGCAAACACTGGCTTCTATTATGTCGGCAGAGATGCAGCCGCTGCTTAATGATCTTAGCGACAAAACAGACCAAAAACTGGCTATGCTGAGCGATGAGCGTGTGGCTTTAGAAAAGATGGTGGCGCGTGAAAGAGAAGCATTAGTGCAGATGATCGAGAAAGAACGTATCGAGATCGCGGGTATCGTGACATCAGAAAGAGAATTGTTCACTCAAGACTTAGATCGCGTTTCGCAAGAAGTGGTTGTACTCGCGATTGATAAGCTAATGGAGCTAATCAAAGGCGTGATTATCTACTTTATTCTGTTTATCTTGGTCGTGTTCTTCGCACCGTTAGGTATCGGTTATTGGTTGGGTAAACGAACCGCAAATAAATAACCCAATAAAAAAGAGCGCTCTAGGGCGCTCTTTTTTTATCTATGCCATTAAGGTTTTGTACTTACGCTCTCAGGCTTAGAGTGATGGAGACTAGGCTTGTTGCTTAGTCAGCTCTGCCGCTTCTTCCGCTTCAACAGCTGGTGCTGTCGGTTCACATTTATCAACGAACCAACCCATGTAAGACGTTACGATAGTCACGATGATACAGATGAAGCTTAGCCACATGAATGGTGCGTACGACAGCGTTGCAACGCCTAGGATACTCGCCATGTAGATACCGTTGTCACTCCAAGGCACCATACCTGATGTCAACGTACCGCCGAACTCAGCGTTACGAGATAAGTTCTTACGCTTGTAACCTAGACGGTCGTAGTTCTTAGCACAGATTTTTGGTGTCAGGATCAGTGATACGTACATTGCAGAGCCAAATACGTTACCCATGAAAGCCGTACCGATTGTGCTTGTTGCTAGCGAACCTGCGCTGTTTACGCGGCGTTCGAATACCTTCGCAATTGTCTCTAGCACGCCCACTTTATCAAGTAAGCCACCAAAACCAAGGCCGAACACGATAACCGCAACTGAACCAAGCATTGAAGACATGCCACCGCGGTTTAGGATTGAGTCAATGAAGTCCACGCCAGAGGAGATAGAGAATGGTGCCCATGCTGTGTTGAATGCTGTTAGGAAGTCGATCTCTTGAATCATAACTGCCCAAATAATACCTAGCAGAGAACCAAAGCTGATTACCGGGAATGAAGGCATACGGAAAGCAAGCAGACCTAATACGATCAGTACTGGAACAAATGAGTATGGCGTGATGTAGAACTGAACTTCCATCGCTTTGATAACAGATTCTACTTGGCTCATGTCAACGTTACCGGCGTAGTGGAAGCCAAACGCGGTAAACATGATGCCAGTAATAACGTAGCTGATTAATGCTACAGGCAGCATGCCTTTGATGTGTTCAACTACTTCTACGTTAGACATAGAAGAAGCCAAAATTACTGAATCTGAAAGTGGAGACATTTTGTCACCGAAGTAACAACCTGACAGTACTGCACCTGCCGTAATTGGCGCTGGAACACCTAGGCCTTGGCCAATACCCATCATCGCAATACCCGCTGTACCAGCAGCACCCCAAGAAGTACCAGTAGCCAACGCTGTTAGAGAACAGATGATCATGGTCGCCAAAAGGAAGATAGAAGGGTGGATAGCTTTTAGACCATAGTAAATGATGGTCGGTACGATCCCGCCAGAGATCCAAGTACCAACAAGAGCGCCAACGGCTAAAAGTATTAAAACTGCGCCTAAACCGTTAGATATTCCTTTGAGTGCTGCTTTTTCTAAGTCTTTGTATTGGTGTCCAAGACGAAGACCAAGCACCATGATAATGAACCAACCAATGTACAAGGCAAGTTGGATTGGAAGGTCAAGCTTTGCTGTAAAGGAAAAAGCAAGGGATAGAAATAGTCCTAACGCGATGAATACCTGCATCAGGTTCGGTAGGCGAGTTTTACTCTGCTTCATAAAAGCCTCTTGTGATTTCGAGCATTTATAGTGCTTCATTATATTGTGGGGTACGAAATGGACACTACAGTAATTAGATTATTATATCGAAAAAATACGCTTAAGTTGTGATATTTGACTGCATATCGGACCTGTTGTGGTTTCATAATCTAAATTTTTGTTAAATTCATGATTGTTACATGTTTAATTCTGTCGCACGTTGTTTCCGTTTTGTAAAATAAAATGCCAATTAACCATGATTTGATAGTGGTAATTACTGTTTGTGATCGGGGTTTGATTGTTAGATTTGGCGCGATAAATGGCTGAATTTAGCGGGGTTGGTATTTCTATCAATAGAGTGAAGGCCGAATCTCTGTATTGAGATAACTTTGCGATTCATCGCGTTCACTTAAAAGAAACGAAAAAGTTACACTTTTTGACAAAAAGCGCTTGAGTTCTGTTTCTGAAAAACTTATAGATGGGGGAGAGCAATTTTTAATTTATACATGGAGAGTGAGAGATGAGAGTAGGTCTAGTTGGTTGGCGCGGTATGGTGGGTTCTGTACTGATGCAACGTATGGTTGAAGAGAAAGACTTCGACCTGATTGAGCCTGTTTATTACAGTACATCTCAGATTGGTATCCCTGCCCCTGTTCTAGGTGGTAAAGATGCGGGTCTACTTCAAGACGCTTTTGATATTGATAGCTTAAAGCAGCTTGATGCGGTTATTACTTGTCAAGGTGGCGATTACACATCAAAAGTTTACCCAGCGCTACGTCAAGCGGGTTGGAAAGGTTACTGGATTGACGCCGCTTCAACTCTACGTATGGATGCTGATTCAATCATCACTCTTGATCCTGTTAACTTGGCTCAAATCCAGCAAGGCATTCATAGCGGTACTAATACTTTTGTTGGTGGTAACTGTACTGTGAGCTTAATGCTTATGGCACTGGGCGGCCTATACGAGAAGGGCATGGTTGAATGGATGAGTGCCATGACTTACCAAGCGGCTTCTGGTGCGGGTGCTAAGAACATGCGTGAGCTTATCTCGCAAATGGGTGTGATTAACGATAGCGTGAGCTCTGAGTTAGCAAACCCTGCAAGTTCGATTCTTGATATTGATAAGAAAGTTGCTGATACCATTCGTTCATCGTCATTCCCAACAGACCAGTTTGGTGCTCCGCTAGCGGGTTCATTGATTCCTTGGATCGATGTGAAGCGTGAAAACGGTCAGAGTAAAGAAGAGTGGAAAGCGGGCGTTGAAGCGAACAAGATTCTTGGCCTTGATGGTCAGCCTATTCCAATTGATGGTACTTGTGTACGTATCGGCGCAATGCGTTGTCACGCTCAAGCGCTAACGATCAAGCTTAAGCAAGACGTCCCAATGGATGAGATTGAAGAGATCATCGCAACTCACAACGATTGGGTTAAAGTGATTCCTAACGACCGCGACATTACGGCGCAAGAACTGACTCCAGCTAGAGTAACAGGCACTATGTCTGTACCAGTAGGCCGTCTACGTAAGATGTCTATGGGTAACGACTTCCTAAATGCCTTTACGGTTGGTGACCAACTGCTTTGGGGTGCTGCAGAACCACTACGTCGTACTCTACGTATTATTCTTGCTGAAAAAGCGTAATCGAACGCTCTTTCTATTCAGAAGTGAAAGCAGGCGCCACTGTTTGTGAATGCTTAGCTTCGTTAGAGACACAAGCCGGTGTTAATACATCGGCTTTTTTGATCGCGTAAGGTGGATTAATTTTACTCGCGAATTCACTTAAATCTTCTCGTTGGAATGGGACAAGGAAGAGATCCCCAACTCGTTCGTTCCTCACTCTTGAGGATGACGCTTTTCTCCTAACTTAAATTGTGTCATTCCCGATAGCGAAGAAGGAGCGTAGTCGGGAATCTCGTTTTGGCTCAGTGAACCAACAACAAAAAGGGTGACGATAAATGTCACCCTTCTAGTCCCTAGATATCTCGTTATCCGGCGCTCGAAACTACTCTTAAATCCCTTCGCAGCCCGTCACTCGAATCTCGTATCTACTCTTAAATCCCTTCGCATCCCGTCACTCGAATCTCGTATCTACTCTTAAATCCCTTCGCATCCCGTCACTCGAATCTCGTATCTACTCTTATATCCTTTCGCATCTTGCTACTCGAATCCCTTATCTGCTCTTAGCTCTCTTCAGTCACAACACGTTTGTCAGGGGCAGCTAGTTCACTGGCACAGTGCTTACAGTAGATGGCGTCAGGGTCGTGTCCTGAACGGTTGCAGTTCGGACATTTGACTAACTCCTTGTGGGAGTTCATTTCACTACTTAGCTCGGCGGTAATTATCCCGGTAGGTACCGCAAGGATAGAGTAACCCAGTAACATTGTGAGAGATGCGATAGCCTTACCAATCGCTGTTTGCGGCACCATATCCCCGTAGCCAACGGTGGTGATGGTGACGATTGCCCAGTAGATACTGTGGGGAATACTGGTGAATCCGTTTTCTGGCCCTTCAATCACAAATATCAAAGCGCCAAAGATAACGACTAAGATGCCGACTGTACTAAAGAAGATCAGAATCTTTCGTCTTGCCATCAATAGCGAACGCAACAGGATATTTGAATCTTGTAGATAGCGAACCAACTTGAGAATTCGGAAGATACGCATGACACGCAGCAATCTTACAACGCCCATAAACGAAGCTCCTGGGAAGAAGATCGCTAGGTAAGTAGGTAGAATCGCTAACAGATCAACAATCCCATAAAAGCTGGTGGCGTAAGATTTCGGTTTTGGAGAACAATAGAGCCTTAATAGATATTCGATAGTGAATAGGGCGGTGAAAGTGTACTCGATGTAACGAAGTTCCTGAGACCACTCTGTCATCACATTTGGAATGGACTCTAGAATAAGAACCAGAAGCGAAGCCAAGATTGCAATGATCAGTGATATATCAAACGCACGTCCGGCAGGTGTATGGGTACCAAAAATGATAACGTACAAATGATGCTTGAGTGGCTTGCGTGACATGAGGGGAGGTTCGTCTTCTATTAAATGCGTTAACCGTCATTATACAAGCTTCATAATAACGAGGCGAGTGAAAGCCAAATTGCTTTACTCGCCTCAGATGTGTTCCACATTAAATAGCTGCAGTTAAGCGACTATATGCTGTTTGTGGTTATGCTAATCCTGGGAATAGGTTACGCAAGCCATTCGCAATGAACTCGATACCAAGTGCACCAAGAATCAAGCCCATGATACGGGTGATAACGTTAATCCCGGTTTGACCTAAAAAGCGCACGATAACAGGCGCTGAACGGAACAGAAGCCAAGAGCAAGTTGCGAACGCAATAATGCTGATACCAATACCGATAGTATCGATTGCCGCTGGGTAACGCGATCCATAGACAATGGTTGAGCTGATTGCACCTGGACCCGCCATTAAAGGCATAGCTAGAGGAACAACACCTATTTGTTCTTTACTGATGTACTCAGATTTTTCCTGCTTATTCTGCTTATCTTCACCTAACTTACCGCTCATCATCGAAAACGCGATGCTCAGTAACAGCAGTCCACCTGCAACACGGAATGAATCTAGTGAAATGCTAAACATGTCGAGGAGCAACTGACCCGCCACTAGCGACACAATCAAGATAACAGCAACGGCAATATTGGCCTGAAAGGCTGTCCTGTTTCTCTCTTCTGGCGGCATATGAGCAGTAAGAGAAACAAACACAGGCATGATGCCGATTGGGTTTACGGCTGCAACAAGCCCAAGGAAGAATTGCATAAAGATTGCGAGTTCTAAACCTTGCATGGGAGCGATCTCCAAGTAACGTAAAGTAGGAAAGTGGGTTTGATCTGACCTCGGTCAGAGTGCGTAATGTAAGGGACAAATTCCATGAGAGCGAATGAAAAAAACTAACCTGAACAGGGGGCTATTTTTTAGAAAAACTAATTGAGTGTCATGTCTGTAATGTCATTGTTACAAGGTGTTTTTTCGTGTTTCGTTTTGTAGCTTAATTTGAACGTAATGTTATCTCACGCACGCTTTTAATAAAAATTATGACAGTTTCTAGCGCGTTGCAACGGTATGGATACGCTCTCAGTAGCACAGTTTTAGCCGTATACATGTAAGTGAACTGATTAAAAATGAAAATTTTTTACAGTTTATGACGCGAAGTAGACAATAATTATCTGATTGCTTGTTTTTTTGCTCGATAGTGAGTGTGGTTTAAATCCATATAAATCATTAGTTTATGGTTGTTTTTGCGATTGCCTTACCACTAATTGGGTAATTCTTTTTGGGTAACTGATCTGGGTCAATTTTTTTCACACACTGAAATAATATACTCAGCCCTGAAAGCAATTTACTAAGAACGCTGTTTTAAAGGGTTTAAGGCAAGCAGCGAATTTAATAAAAAGTTTTTAATATTTATTATTTTAGGAGATCCACCATGCCTGTAACTAACTTAGCGGAACTTGATGCTCTAGTAGCTCGCGTTAAAGCAGCACAAGAAGAGTTTGCAACATTCTCTCAAGAGAAAGTTGATGCTATCTTCCGCGCTGCTTCTCTTGCAGCGAACCACGCTCGTATCCCACTAGCACAACAAGCAGTTGCTGAATCTGGAATGGGTATTGTTGAAGATAAAGTTATCAAGAACCACTTTGCTTCTGAATTTATCTACAACAAATACAAAGACGAAAAAACATGTGGCGTCCTAGAAGAAGATGACAACCTAGGCACAATGACCATCGCTGAGCCTGTAGGTATCATCTGTGGTATCGTTCCAACAACGAACCCAACTTCTACTGCAATCTTCAAATCTCTAATTTCTCTAAAAACTCGTAACGGCATCATCTTCTCGCCTCACCCACGTGCGAAGAACTCAACTAACGATGCAGCGAAGCTAGTTCTAGACGCAGCGGTAGCAGCGGGTGCTCCAAAAGACATCATCGGTTGGATCGACCAACCATCTGTAGAGCTTTCTAACGCGCTGATGAAGCACGACGGTATCGCACTTATCCTTGCAACTGGTGGTCCAGGCATGGTTAAAGCAGCATACTCTTCTGGTAAGCCTGCAATCGGTGTTGGTGCTGGTAACGTGCCTGTAGTTATCGATGAAACAGCTGACATCAAACGCGCTGTAGCATCTATCCTAATGTCTAAAACATTCGATAACGGCGTTGTATGTGCTTCTGAGCAAGCTGCGATCGTTGTTAGCGATGTATATGAAGAAGTTAAAGAGCGTTTCGCTTCTCACAAAGCTCACGTTCTATCTAAAGCTGACGCTGACAAAGTACGTAAAGTACTTCTTATCGACGGTAACCTAAACGCTAAAATCGTAGGTCAACCTGCTCCAGCAATCGCTGCAATGGCAGGTGTTAAAGTTCCTGCTGATACAAAAGTACTTGTAGGTGAAGGTCTCGGTAAAGTTTCTTACGATGACGAGTTCGCTCATGAGAAACTGTCTCCAACTCTAGGTCTATTCCGTGCAGACGACTTCGAAGACGCTGTTGCTCAAGCGGTAACTATGGTTGAAATCGGTGGTATCGGTCATACATCTGGTCTTTACACTAACCAAGATACAAACGCAGACCGCATCCGTTACTTCGGTGACAAGATGAAGACCGCTCGTATCCTAATTAACATCCCGACTACTCACGGTGGTATCGGTGACCTGTATAACTTCAACGTTGCACCTTCTCTAACTCTAGGTTGTGGTTCATGGGGTGGTAACTCTATCTCTGAGAACGTAGGTCCTAAGCACCTTATCAACAAGAAAACTGTAGCGAAGCGAGCTGAAAACATGTTGTGGCACAAACTACCTAAGTCTATCTACTTCCGTCGTGGTAGCCTTCCAATCGCAATGAGCGACCTAGAAGGTAAGAAACGCGCATTCCTAGTAACTGACCGTTTTCTATTCAACAACGGTTACGCTGATGACGTAGTTAGCCTGCTTAAAGCACAAGGCATTGAAGTTCAAACTTTCTTCGACGTAGAAGCGGATCCAACACTATCTGTTGTTGAGAAAGGTGCAGAAGCAATGAAGAGCTTCCAACCTGATGTAATCCTAGCTCTAGGTGGTGGTTCACCAATGGATGCTGCGAAGATCATGTGGGTTATGTACGAGCACCCAGAAACTCACTTCGAAGAACTAGCAATGCGCTTTATGGATATCCGTAAACGTATCTACAAGTTCCCTAAAATGGGTAAGAAAGCTGAGCTTGTATGTATCACTACAACTTCAGGTACGGGTTCAGAAGTTACGCCATTCGCGGTTGTTACTGACGACAAGACTGGCGCTAAGTACCCACTAGCTGACTACGAAATCACGCCAAACATGGCTATCGTTGATGCTAACCTAGTAATGAACATGCCTAAGTCTCTAACAGCATTCGGTGGTTACGATGCAGTAACTCACGCTCTAGAAGCTTACGTATCTGTTTTGGCTAACGAATACTCTGATGGTCAAGCTCTACAAGCACTTAAGATGCTTAAAGAGTACCTACCATCAAGCTACGCGAACGGTGCAAACGACCCAATCGCTCGTGAGAAAGTACACAACGCAGCAACTATCGCTGGTGTAGCATTCGCGAACGCATTTCTAGGTGTTTGTCACTCTATGGCGCACAAGATTGGTGCCGAGTTCCACCTACCACACGGTCTGGCGAACGCACTACTAATCTCTAACGTTGTACGTTACAACGCGAACGATAACCCAACTAAGCAAACAGCGTTCTCTCAATACGACCGCCCACAAGCACGTCGTCGTTACGCTGAAGTAGCTGACCACCTAGGCCTAAGCCAAGAAGGTGACCGTACTGCTCAGAAGATTGAACGTCTACTAGCATGGTTGGACGAGCTGAAAGGCGACCTAGACATCCCAATGTCTATCCAAGCTGCAGGTGTTTCTGAAGCTGACTTTGTAGCGAAACTAGACGAACTAGCTGTTGAAGCGTTCGATGACCAGTGTACAGGTGCTAACCCACGTTACCCTCTAATCACTGAGCTAAAAGAAGTACTAATGGCTTCTTACTACGGTAAAGCGTTCGTTGAAGGCGAAACTTTCGAAGGTACAACTGTTATCAAGAAGAAAGCAGACCAAGTAGCGAAAGAAGCAGCACCAAAAGCTAAGAAAGAAAAAGCTAACGCATAAGTACGACGTTAGTTATGAAGTAGGTTTTCGCTAGCACGATACTTATCTATCGGGAAAAGATTAAAGCCCCAGTCGAGAGACTGGGGCTTTTTTTTATCTTTGTTTTAACTGATAGTGACTGTTTAGGGGGTTAAACTTCGGCCGCAACCACGCGACCGCTAAAATAATCGTTGGATATGATGTACTCGGCGGTTCTGGTGAGCTCGTCTTGAAGCTGGGCCCAGTGACAACGGTTTAACTTTCCATCGGCATTGTGAATAGCAGGAACGACACCCCCAACACGGATGTTAAATGGGGTTAACTCTTTGGCCCAACTGTGGGTAAAACCGGTAATCATAGAGTTGGCACTCTCTAAGCCTGACACGTCATGAAAGTCATCGTGCGATATGACATTCACTATCACTCCTTCTTTGTCCTCTGCACGTAACCTTTCGGCACTGATTTGACCGAAGGCGAAGAGGGTGGATGCCATATTGGATAGGTCGTTGATAAAGCCGCCAACCGGTTGATCGCCGATTAGACTAGGCATTGGTGAACTCACCCAATTATTCACCAATACATCGGGTGTAGTATTGAAGGTTTTTTGTATGAAATCGAACACGTTCAGAATTGCTTGGCTGTCATTGCTCTCAAGCGGGTAATGGTAAACAGAATCAGAGAATCGGGCGCATTGTAAATAGGCTGCTTGAAGGGCTTCCGTGTCGTTATCGCAGAGAATGACGGTGGCCCCAAGGTTTACAAAGTGGTTCGCTATCGTTCCTCCTAGGCGCGAGCCAGCAGATGTTACCAATATGATTGAGCTTTTTATTTCCATCCCAGTACCTAAGCAAATCGTCCGTGTCGGGTAAGGATGGGTCAAAATTCATACAGTGGGTGTGAATTGGTTCAAACTAAGGTATGTGAATTGATAAGTTTTTATGAACTTAGTGTCAAGTCACAGTTTTTTAGTAACTTCAACTAGTAATCGACATGAGTTGATTGGAGGGGGCCTAAGGCTGGAGTTTTATATAAGTCTCATCAATGTTTTGAACTGACAAGTTGAAATGGCGAGGATTCTCTGCAGCGCTAGTCGATAATCGTTATACCTGAGCCTGAATTTGATACTTACGTTGAGCAGTAGATAACTCATTGTAAAGCGTCGCTGACGGAAGATTTGGGTGGTTTTTGTTTGCTAGCTTACGACGATCGTGACCAGATAGGTTTTGGTAAACTTCTTCAGGTAAGTCACCAGTGTCTTCTGGCATAAATGCCAGTGCTTCTGGTTTTAGATAGTGACAGAGCTTAGCACTCACCAAGCTTGATTGGTGAAAGTGATTAGACTGTTGTGCTGATATCTCGTAAGACGATTGATTTGAACGCAGTTGCTGAGGTTCGGCGATGCCAAACTGTTTACGGAGGCGATCTTCCGTTGTCTCTGTGACTTCAATAGTATCGATAGGCGTACAGTCTCGAACATCATTAGAGAACATAGATAACAGCAACGCGAAATCTGCACGGCGACCTTGCTCAACCGCTTGGCTGATCCCGATGCCGAACTTCAGTTCGTTGATGATTCCTGCTTTATCTAAAGTATGTACTTGCATGATGCCTCTCATTTGATACACCTTTAACGGCATGGAATCGGCAAACTTTAGTCTTTAATTACGGGTAAGTAGGGAATTTATTTCGGGTGGGCGAGTGACGCTGAAAAACACTTAGTTAGCGGCTTTATATTCGAGTTACTCATGCTGCAGATACAAAAAAGCTCACGCTGAAGCATGAGCTTTTAATAGATAACTCGCTAAAAATAGCGCAGCTTAAGTAAGAAATTACTTAGCTAGGTTCTCTTCTACGAAAGACCAGTTTACTAGGTTCCAGAATGCAGCCATGTAGTCAGGACGAACATTGCGGAAATCGATGTAGTAAGCGTGTTCCCATAGGTCAACAGTTAGAAGTGGAGTAACACCTTCTTCTGTTAGAGGAGTAGCAGCGTTAGAAGTGTTAACGATGTCTAGAGAACCGTCAGCTTTCTTAACTAACCAAGTCCAAGAAGAACCGAAGTTGTTGATTGCTGAATCAGTGAATTTTGCTTTGAATTCTTCGAAAGAACCGAATGCAGCGTTGATAGCTTCTGCAACAGCGCCAGTTGGTTCGCCGCCTGCTTGAGGAGCTAGACAGTGCCAGTAGAACGTGTGGTTCCAGATTTGAGCAGCGTTATTGAAAACACCACCAGTAGAAGTCTTGATGATCTCTTCTAGTGTTTTGCCTTCAAACTCAGTACCTGGGATAAGACCGTTTAGCTTAACAACGTAAGTGTTGTGGTGCTTACCGTGGTGGAAATCTAGCGTTTCTGCTGAGATGTGTGGTTCTAGCGCGTCTTTCGCGTAAGGAAGAGCTGGTAGTTCAAATGCCATTGCTCAATTCTCCATTGATATGAAAGAGTTAACTCTTTCGATTGCTTCCAGTGATATTATTATTCATGGCTCGCTATGCTGCCAACCATGGTCAATTTTCTGACTTGGTTTCTAGTTTAGCAAGTTTTTACTTTATTAAAAGCATATTTCATCACTTTTATGTGAATTGTTAGTCTAGCTTGTTAACCGCTTTTTTTATATGGTTTTTATTCTTTTGGTTTGGGGTAGAATAAAGGCAATAAAAGCCGTAATCCATTAACGAGGAAGCAATGGAAACTATCGATAAAATCAAACAGCAAATTGAAGAAAACACTATTCTACTGTACATGAAAGGTTCTCCTAAGCTACCTAGCTGTGGTTTCTCTTCTCAAGCGTCTCAAGCTCTAATGGCATGTGGCGAAAAATTTGCTTACGTAGATATTCTACAAAACCCTGATATCCGTGCAGAGCTGCCAGCTTACGCACAATGGCCAACTTTCCCACAGCTTTGGGTTGAAGGTGAGCTAATCGGTGGTTGTGACATTATTCTTGAGATGTTCCAAAAAGGCGAACTTCAGCCAATCATCAAAGAAGCAGCGGCTAAAGTTGCTGGCGATGACGCTGAGTAAGTTCTAGCTTTTTCGCTGAACAGTAAAATGAGGGGCCTTAATTAGGCTCCTTTTTTGTTGGAATTGATTGAGAGTCGACTCGATAAGGAACAAACAATGAACGTAAAACTTCATTATGTACATGACCCGATGTGCAGTTGGTGCTGGGGATACAAACCAACACTGGAGTTACTAAAACAACAATTGCCTGCGAGCATTGAGTTCAACTACGTAGTAGGTGGCTTGGCTCCGGATTCTGATGAACCAATGTCTGAAGAGATGAAAGGCAAGTTGCAAGCTATCTGGAAGCAGATCGAAGCCAAATTAGGTACAGAGTTCAATCATGAATTTTGGACTGAGTGCCAACCGGTACGAAGCACTTACCCTGCGTGTCGTGCTGTTATTGCTGCGGGTTTCCAAGACCACTACGAGCAGATGCTTGAAGCGATTCAACACGCATACTACTTGCGTGCAATGCTGCCGCACAGCGAAGAGACACACAAGCAATTGGCTGAAGAGCTAGGTATGAATGTGCAGCAATTCGAGAACGATCTTGCTGGTAAGCTACTTGAGGGAGAGCTAGAAGACCAATTGAGCTTCAAACATGCGATGGGTGTGCATTCTTACCCAACTCTAATGCTCGAAGTTGACGGTATCTTTACTGAAGTTGAGTTGGATTACCACTCGTCAGAAACGACACTTAAGTCGATTAGAGAAGTTCTAGTAAAGAGCGCTCCTAGCGCTTAATTGACGATACTGAATCGTATTATTCAAACTACTTCAAAGGCTTGCTCGTAAGAGTAAGCCTTTTCTTTTATCCGAGGTATGTGGATTCACAAGGTAACCTGTCGGGGAAATCTCGGATACAAAAAAGACCGCACTAGGCGGTCTTTTTAAGTTTTGAACATTGATTCTGACTATAGAACCCAGCTATAAGCTACAGAACCATAGCTGCAATCCAACCGAATACGATCAGTGGAATGTTGTAGTGTAGGAACGTCGGTACAACGGTTTCCCATACGTGCTCGTGTTGGCCATCAGCATTAAGACCAGACGTTGGACCTAACGTTGAGTCAGAAGCCGGAGAGCCTGCATCACCAAGCGCTGCCGCTGTACCTACTAGAGCAATAGTTGCCATTGGAGAAAAACCAAATGCTGCCGCTAGTGGAACGTAGATAGTTGCAAGGATTGGAATCGTAGAGAACGAAGAACCGATACCCATAGTTACCAATAGACCAACCACTAGCATAAGTAGTGCAGCTAGAGGCTTGTTGTCACCGATGCTTGTTGAAAGTGCTTCAACCAAAGATTCAACGCCACCAGTTTGCTTCATTACTGCTGCGAAACCTGCCGCGGCAATCATGATGAAACCGATCATTGCCATCATGTGTACACCTTTGGTGAAGACATCTTGTGTCTCTTTCCAAGCAATTACGCCACCGAAAGTGAAGACCATGAAACCAGCAAGCGCACCGATGATCATTGAACCAGTCGATAGCTGAACCGTTAGTGCTGCAACAATACCTGCCGCTGCTACTAGGATGTGTTTCTTGTTGATCTGTTTCGCTTCAGTTGAAACAACCGTGTGAGACGTTTCTTTGTATTGGCGAGGCTTACGGTAAGTGAAGAACACTGCCGTTAGAAGGCCAAAGATCATACCAGCAGCTGGTAGTAGCATTGCCATTGGAACTTGACTCGCCACTACACTTTCAAGACCGTTGTCGTGAAGGTTCTTAAGCAGGATGTTGTTTAGGAAGATGCCACCAAAACCGATTGGTAATACCATGTATGGTGTAATCAGACCAAAAGTAAGCACACAAGCAACCAGACGACGGTCTAGGTTCATTTTTGCGAATACGCCTAATAGAGGTGGGATTAAAATTGGGATGAAGGCGATATGTACCGGAATCACGTTTTGCGATGACATTGTCACTAGGATCAAAGACGCTAGGATGCCGTATTTAAGACCAGTCGATGCCGTGCTGTTCTCTTTGCCGTGAATGCGTTTAATAACACTTTGAGCAAGTAGGTCTGTGATACCAGAACGTGAGATAGCAACAGCGAATGTACCAAGCATGGCATAGCTAAGTGCGATAGTTGCACCGCCGCCTAATCCACTTTCGAAAGCCGCGACTGCATCGTTCAAGCTCATACCAGAGGCTACGCCACCGATAATTGCACTGAACGTCAGAGCAACGACTACGTTTACGCGCATCAAAGCTAAAACAAGCATGATGCAAACTGAAATTACAACAGGATTCATATTATTCTCGGGATGTTGTGTTCTTTATTAAAGGTAATACGACAATACGTATACCGATTCTATTTTTATTCTTCGTCAACAAGCGGCCAACCACCAAGGGCTTTCCATTTGTTTACTATGCCGCAAAATAACTCAGCGGTTTTTTGCGTATCATACAAAGCAGAGTGTGCTTCTTTGTTGTCAAAATCCATCCCTGCAGTGCGGCAAGCTTTAGCCAAAACGGTTTGACCGTAGGCAAGACCACTAAGAGCTGCAGTGTCAAAAGTAGCAAATGGATGGAAAGGGACGCGTTTAAGCTTACAACGCTCACTTGCCGCATTGACGAAGTTTAAATCGAATGTAGCATTGTGAGCGACCATGATTGCACGACTGCAATCTGAAGCTTTTTGTTCTTTTCTCACTAGCTTGTAGATTTCTTTAAGGGCTTCTTGTTCAGACACTGCGCCACGTAATGGGCTAAATGGGTCTTTAATTCCGTTAAAGTCTAATGCTGCCTGCTCTATATTTGCGCCTTCAAAAGGCTCAATGTGAAAATGAAGCGTTGATGCTGGGTGCAGATCTCCGTTTTCATCCATTTTTAATGTAATGGCACAGATTTCTAATAATGCATCGGTTTCTGCGTTAAACCCTGCGGTTTCCACGTCGATGACCACTGGAAAATAGCCACGGAAGCGTTTTTTTAGGGTCAGAGCTTCGTTTTCTACAATCATGTTAGCCCAAATAAGTGTGATTAAGGCTGCATTATTGCAGATAATAGCAGTGATAAAAACTAGGAAAGGGCAATAAATCACAAATTACCAAGCACGTTTCGGCTTGATAATTGCATATTTAAACTCAACAGAAATAGGCGGCAATTGGCTGCATTGTTAAACGAATTGCTTAAGAGATACTCCACTTTATGAAGAAACAACTCATAACAGGTTCAATGCTATTTTCGCTCCTTATGTCGTCATCAGTGATGGCACAAGAAAAGCGTTACGGAGCATCTCCTCAACAGTCGACATGGGAAATGGTGGCTAACACGCCACTAGAATGTCGCTTAGTACATCCTATCCCTAATTTCGGTGACGCTGAGTTCTCATCTCGAGCGAGTAAAAAAATTATTTTAGATTTTGAATTGAAAATGCGTCGTCCGATGGGCGCGACTCGTAATGTCAGCTTGATCTCTATGCCACCACCTTGGCGCCCAGGCGAGAGTGCCGATCGCATGACAACCATCAAATTCTTCCAGCAATTTGATGGGTACGTCGGCGGACAAACGGCTTGGGGTATCTTGAGTGAGTTAGAGAAAGGGCGCTACCCAACATTTAGCTACCAAGAGTGGCAGAGTCGAGATCAGCGTATCGAAGTGGCGTTATCGTCGGTGTTGTTCCAAGAGAAATACAATGTGTTCAGTGATTGTATTGCGAACTTGTTGCCGTACAGCTTCGAAGATATCTCATTTACTATTTTGCATTACGACCGTAACAGCGATCAGTTAAACAAATCGTCACGTAAAAGGCTTAGCCAGATCGCCGAGTATGTTCGTTACAACCAAGACATTGACCTTGTTTTAGTTGCGACCTATACCGATTCGGCAGACAGCAAAGGCATTAGCCAAAACCTGTCAGAACGAAGAGCTGAGTCTCTAAGAGAGTACTTTAAATCTCTTGGTTTGCCGGAAGACCGCATTCAAGTGCAAGGCTATGGCAAGCGTCGCCCAATTGCTGATAATAGTTCGCCAATTGGTAAAGATAAGAACCGACGTGTGGTGATCTCCCTCGGTAGAACACTGGTCTAAGCTGGTAGCGATAGACCTTAAATGAAAAAGCCCGTCACTATGACGGGCTTTTTGTATCTGAAATTTAGTTAAATCAACTCGATATGTGCCTATAGACGGGTTTGCTTAGTTGAGGCGGAAGCGAGCGATCATTTCACAGTTAGTCGCGGTATCGATTTTTTCCACCATAGAGGCAATTTTAGGGTTTGGATGGCGTTTCATGAAATCGATAAGGGCTTTTTTACAACAGCCAATAGAATCAATAAAGCTAGCGCATTGTGTATTAGGACACTGAGGGATCAGAGTCAGTACTTTCTCTGAAGCTAGTTGAAGATATTTAAGTTCATACTCGGTATCACCCGCCCAGCGCCAGAATTGCGCAAGGTTATGACAAGATATCACCGAGATCAGTAATCGCTCATCGGCCTCTATATCTGTACGCTCAGTGATCTCCTCACTTAGGTTCAGTGCCTGCTGATAATGAAGAATACTTCGTACAGGATCGTCTAGCTGCAATGCCGTATCGGCGAGTAACGTGTGTTTTTCCCATTCGCTAATCATTGTATTACCTCACTAATCAATAGGGGATATAATTTAAATGATAATCATTATCAAGTAAAGTTTCATCAGTGAGATTGTTAATAATTATTGGTAAAGAATATCGACTGTGGGTGGAGTGATAAAAAAGAAGCGAGCATAATGCTCGCTTCTCTATTCATTTCATCAGGTGTTCTAGCCTAATCTCGCAACGGTACTTCGGAATTAACCTTCCAGACCAGCGCTTGCTTGTTTGTTTTGAATCAGCTCAATCATGTAGCCGTCAGGATCTTTAACGAATGCGATGTGTGTAGAGCCGCCTTTTACTGGACCTGGCTCACGAGTCACGTTACCGCCTGCTGCTTTAATTGCGTCACACGTTGTGTAGATATCATCAACACCGATAGCTACGTGGCCGAAAGCAGAACCAAGGTCGTATTCAGTCGTACCCCAGTTGTATGTTAGCTCAATCACTGCACCTTGCGACTCGTCACCAAAGCCAACGAAAGCTAGCGTGTATTCGTACTCTTTGTTTTCGTTCTTACGTAATAGCTGCATGCCCATTACGTTTGTGTAGAACTCGATAGACTTATCTAGATCACCTACGCGTAGCATGGTGTGTAAAATACGACCGT
This sequence comes from Vibrio chagasii, assembly GCF_002954585.1. Classification (GTDB taxonomy): domain Bacteria; phylum Pseudomonadota; class Gammaproteobacteria; order Enterobacterales; family Vibrionaceae; genus Vibrio; species Vibrio chagasii_A. The sequence goes on along the minus strand of NZ_MSCI01000002.1, from coordinate 1,976,701 downwards.
TTGACATGATTTGCTCCTAGCTTTAACTATGTTTACGTTTTTGTAATTCTGTTTTCTGCCGCCAGACAATGGCGACACTGTTTAGCCAATAGGCTTGTGGTGCTGGTTTATGAACTTAGACGTCGGTTTTCTCTTTGAACTCACACAGATCTTCAATAATACAGCTGCCACAGCGAGGTTTACGCGCGACACAAGTGTAGCGACCATGAAGAATAAGCCAGTGGTGGACATCCAGTTTGAACTCTTTTGGAACCACTTTAAGTAGCTTGGCTTCGACATCATCGACTGTCTTACCCATGGCGAACTTAGTGCGATTCGATACACGGTAGATGTGAGTATCAACGGCAATAGTTGGCCAGCCGAAAGCGGTGTTCAATACTACGTTGGCAGTTTTACGGCCAACACCAGGCAGGGCTTCCAGTGCAGCGCGATCTTCTGGTACTTCACCATTGTGAAGATCAAGCAGCATACGGCATGTCTTAATGGTGTTTTCAGCTTTCGAATTAAACAGACCGATAGTCTTGATGTACTCTTTCAGACCATCGACACCTAGGTCAAAAATCGCTTGTGGAGTATTAGCAACAGGGTAAAGCTTATCCGTCGCCTTGTTCACACTGACGTCGGTTGCCTGTGCAGACAAAAGTACCGCAATAAGAAGTTCGAAAGGGCTACTCCAATTTAGTTCAGTCTCTGGCTTTGGGTTGTTTTCCCTCAAACGCTCAAGTATTTGTACTCGTTTTACATTGTTCATAGCGACATTACTTTCAAATAGTTAGGGCAGAGCTCTGGAGTTGGTATTCAATAAACTCGAAAACTCAGGCCGTATCATCGGTTACGCGCTCTTATGAGCGTCATTGTTATGTGTATTTGTTATATCTGTTTTCTGCCGAGCGGTTGAGCAACTCAGCAGATTTTTGTCGTTAAGCGTTGGTCACGCGGGCACGCTCAATAACAGGTTTTTCTGGTTTTGGTTGTTTCGATTTTGCTTGATGATCGATGATATTTTTCAATGCAATCAAGAAACCAACACCAATAAAGGCACCTGGTGGAAGTAGAGCCAGCAAGAAGCTGTTATCAAATTGGAAAATTTCGATTCTTAAGGCTGATGCCCAATCTCCGAGTAGCAGATCTGCGCCATCAAATAGGGTGCCATTACCAATGATTTCACGCATTGCGCCCAGTACCACCAATACTGATGTCATACCAAGCCCCATCCAGAAGCCATCTTGAGCGGCAGGTAATATTTCATTTTTAGAAGCGAAGGCTTCTGCCCGACCAATGATGATACAGTTGGTTACGATCAGCGGGATGAAGATACCGAGAGACAGGTACAGACCATAAGCGTAAGCATTCATCAGTAGCTGAACACACGTTACCAGTGATGCAATGATCATCACGAACACCGGAATACGTACCTCTTTTGGCACGTGGTTACGAACCAGAGAAACAGCAACATTCGAACCGACTAATACAAGTAGAGTCGCAATACCGAGCCCAAGTGCGTTGGTTACCGTTGAAGATACAGCCAATAGCGGACATAACCCAAGCAGTTGTACTAGGGCAGGGTTGTTGGCCCACATGCCATTTTTGATTAATGTTTTATGATCACTCATTATTCACCACCACAATTTAGAGGTTGAGAAAGCAATGCTTGGTTGTTTTGGTTAACGTATTGAACCGCTTGTTTGACAGATTTCACTACCGCTCTTGGGGTAATGGTCGCGCCAGTAAATTGGTCGAAGTCACCACCGTCTTTACGAACCTTCCAACGGTCAAGATTAGAGTCCGTTACTTGTTTACCGGCAAAAGAAAGAATCCAATCACTCACACGTAGATCAATCTTATCACCCAAGCCTGGAGTTTCTTGATGAGAAAGTACACGAGTACCTAAAATGGTACCGTCGATTTTCATGCCGACGATCACCTTAATCGCACCGTTATAACCGTCTGGTGCAATTGCCTCGATAGCAATCGCGCTTGGCTCACCATTGATTTTGGCGATGTAAGCGGGCATTGCTTTCTCTGTACCAAGTTCTTCAGCCTGAACCAATGTACAAGACGAAAACAGTTCGTTGTCGTGAAGATCGTGTGGGATCACTTGGTTCAGTACAGATAACAGCTGGGCTTGTTCTTGCTGTTTGATCTGATCTTTTGTTAGGTAGTGGGTTACCGCCACTAAACCTGTCGATGCACAGGCAAAAATCGCGAGCACAAGGCCGTTTTTCTTAATAGCATTTAGCATGATATCCGCTCCTTTAGTGGCCGTATGTACGAGGCTTGGTGTAGTAGTCAATTAGTGGAACACACATGTTGGCTAACAATACAGCAAACGCAACGCCATCAGGGAAGCCACCCCAACTGCGGATAATAAACACTAACGCACCAATTAGCGCACCAAACACCAAGCGACCTTTAACTGTCGTCGAAGCCGAAACTGGGTCGGTTGCAATAAAGAATGCGCCAAGCATAGTTGCGCCAGACAGAAGGTGAATGGTTGGAGAAGCGGTTTCACCAGGAGTAAGCACTAAGAATACTAAGCTAAACAGAGTCAGACTGCCGATGAAAGCCACTGGGATATACCATTGAATAACACGTTGCTTAATCAGCACTAAACCGCCTATTAAGTAAGCAAGGTTTACCCACTCCCAGCCTACGCCAGCTAACCAGCTGAATTGCGGTTGAGATAGTGCTTCTGAAGCCGTATTACCTGCCGTTAATGCCGTTTTGAATGCATCAAGTGGCGTCGCCATTGTCGTGCCATCAATACCAAGGCGTGCTTGTTGCAGAGACAAACCTTCGTTATTGAAGCCCGTGAATATCATCAAGAATGAGTCAATAAAGCTTGTTGCTTCTGCGGTCAGGCTCGCGGGTGCATTCCAACTCGTCATTTGAACTGGGAACGAAATCAGCAAAACAACGTAAGCAACCATCGCAGGGTTAAATGGGTTCTGTCCTAGGCCGCCGTACAAGTGTTTCGCGATAATAATAGCGAAGAACATACCAATGACGAGGATCCACCACGGAGAGTGTGGAGGAATGGCGACGCTCAGTAGCCAAGCGGTTACAACAGCACTGTAATCACGCAGCGCCATCACTGGCGGACGTTTTCTTAACAGCATTACGGCTGCTTCAAAGACAACAGCAAGTGCAATAGCAAATACTAACTGGATGAGGGTACCCCATCCAAAGAAGTAGGTTTGAGCTAGTAGACCTGGCAATGCACAAATAGCTACCCATTTCATGAGATCTGGCGTGCTTCTACGACTGTGCGCGTGCGGTGAGCTGGCAATAAAGAAGGCCACTACTCTTTCTCCTCATTGTTCTTTTTATCTAGCTCTTGCTGTGCTTTTCTTGCTTTAGCACGAGCAATAGCGGCAGCAACGGCTGCTTTCTTTGGATCGACTGGCTGTGGTTGAGCCTCAGCTACCACTTCAGTCTCTTTTTCGATTACAGGTTCAGGAGCGATTTTTTGTGCTTCAACCTGTTTAGCTTGCTGTGCTTTCTTAGCCTTAGCGCGAGCAATAGCGGCAGCTACAGCGGCTTTCTTATCATCGATAGCTTCTGGTTGAGTTTCAGCTACTACTTCGAGTACTGGCTCAGGAGTTTCAACTGTCTCAGCTGGTGTCGCTTGCTGGGCTTTCTTCGCCTTAGCGCGCGCAATAGCGGCAGCTACAGCTGCTTTTTTTGGATCGATTGACTCTTGTTGAGTTTCAATTTCAACTTCAATTGCGGGTTCCGGCGTTTCTTCTGTCTTAGCCTGTTGCGCTTGCTGTCCTTTCTTCGCTTTAGCGCGAGCTATTGCGGCCGCTACTGCGTCTTTCTTAGCGTCACCAGAGCTTTCAGCCGGAGCTTCAGAAGCAGCTTCCGCTTGTTGAGCTTTCTTCGCTTTAGCGCGAGCTATTACGGCAGCAACAGCATCTTTCTTAGCGTCACCAGAGCTTTCAGCAGGAGCTTCAGAAGCCGATTCTGCTTGTTGAGCCTTCTTGGCTTTAGCTCGAGCTATTGCGGCAGCAACGGCATCTTTCTTAGCGTCGCCAGAGCTTTTAGCAGGAACTTCAGCAGCAGATTCAGCTTGTTGAGCTTTTTTCGCTTTAGCACGAGCGATAGCGGCAGCAACAGCATCTTTCTTAGCGTCACCAGAGCTTTCAGTTGAAGCTTCAGAAGCAGATTCAGCTTGTTGTGCTTTCTTCGCTTTGGCGCGAGCAATAGCGGCAGCAACTGCGTCTTTCTTGCCCTCACCAGAGTTGTCGGCTTGAGTTTCTGCAGAAGCTTGTTGAGCTTTGCGCTCTCTAGCTTGTCGTTTACGCTCTTCGCGCAGTTTCGACATTTCAGAGTTGTCAGGTTCAGCGCCGTTTTCCTTCAGAGCTGCAGCTTGTTTCGCTTTTGCCTTTGCAATAGCGGCAGCAACCGCAGGTTTTACTGCTGGCTCTTCATTTGGAGCCTGCTCCGCAGCAGCTTTTTGCGCTTTAACACGAGCAATAGCAGCAGCAATAGCATCATCACCGCCAGATGTTTTCATATCTTTACGGCGGTTATCTGCAGCTTTCTTAAAGCGGTTTTCACGCTCTGCTTTATCACGCTCCATACGAGCGTTCTTCTCTTCAAAGCGAATCTTGGCGCGCTCTGCAGCAGCGGCTTCATCTTTACGAGTTTTGATTTCAGCTTTTGCTTGGCGATAGTATTGAACAAGAGGGATTTCACTTGGGCAAACAAATGCACAAGCACCGCATTCAATACAGTCTTTAATATTTAACTCTTCACACTTGTCTAGCTCATTGGCTTTCGCGTGCCATTGCAGCTGTTGAGGCAGTAGAGAGGCAGGACAAGCTTCGGCACAAGCACTGCATCGAATGCACTCCATCTCGTAAGTGCTTGGTGCAATCTCACGACGTGTTGGCGCTAAAATACAGTTCGATGTTTTAGTGATCGGCACATTGGCATGTGGCAAGGTAAAGCCCATCATCGGGCCACCCAAAATCAAACGCGGCAGCTTTTTATCGGCTTTATAGCCGAACTCGTCAAGCAGTTCGTGTACAGGTGTACCTAATAGTGCCCAAACGTTGCGAGGTTGCTTAAAAGTCTTACCGGTTAAAGTCACGACGCGGTTAACTACGGGTTCACCGTCGATTACTGCTCTCTTAATTGAGTAGAGAGAGCCAACGTTCTGAACTAGTACACCAATGTCAGCAGGGATGCCGCCAGCAGGTACCTCTTTATTGGTGAGGATCTTGATGAGCTGTTTCTCACCACCAGAAGGGTATTTAGTTGGGATCACGCGAATGACGATGTCTTTGTCTTTCGCGGCAACCTCAAGTGCTTTGATTGCCGCAGGCTTGTTGTCTTCAATGCCGATAACGGTCAGTTTTGGTTGGAGGATGTGTTCAACTATCTCAATGCCTTTTAACACTTCTTCGGCATGCTCTTGAAGCAACTTGTCATCTGATGTGATGTAAGGTTCACACTCAGCAGCATTGACGATCAGAATATCAGTACGACCTAGGCCTGACTGGAGCTTTTTCGCAGTAGGGAATCCCGCACCACCCATACCTGAAATACCGGCTTGGCGGATCACATCAAGCAGCTCGTCTGAAGTTTTCGTTGAAAAGTCTTCAACGGGATTTCTTTCAATCCAAGCGTCTAAGCCATCAGGTTTAATGACCACACTGAGTTCACTCAAGCCTGAAGGGTGAGCGGTAGTTCTTGGTTCGATAGCAGTAATCAAACCTGATGTAGGTGCATGTACCGGCAATGTAAAACCAGTATCTAGAGCCGTTAGTTGTTGGCCTTTCAGTACGGTGTCACCGGCGGCAACCAATAAGTTACCAGGCTTACCGATGTGCTGTTTGACCGGAAGGACGATTTCTTCTGGAAGCCTTGCATGAACGATATCAGTGGTATTGGACTGTTTCTTGTTTTCAGCAGGATGCACGCCGCCTGGGAAGGTCCAAATAGAGCCCGTGCGAATTTGTTCAATTAAAGAGATCATACTAACCCTATGCCTTAGGCTCTGACGCGGTCGCATCAGTTGCTTGGTTAGTGATATCCGTAACAGGAATGATGTTCATCTGCCATTTCCAATTTTCAGTCGTTGTTGCCACTGGAATCATTTCAATACAGTCAGTAGGGCACGGCGCGACGCAAAGATCACAACCAGTACATTCATCTTTAATTACTGTGTGTAGTGCCTTAGTACCACCAACTATGGCGTCGACAGGGCAGGCTTGGATACATTTAGTACAGCCGATACACATATCTTCATGAATGAAGGCAACAGTTTTTACTTTGTTATCTAAGTCGTGAGCGGAGTCTTCGACTTCTACGCCCATTAAGTCTGCTAGCTTCTCAATGGTTGCTTGGCCCCCAGGAGGACATTTATTGATCTTGTCTCCGTTAGCAATCGCCTCTGCGTATGGGCGACAACCTGGATAGCCACACTGGCCACATTGAGTTTGCGGTAAAATGGTATCGATTTGATCGACGATAGGATCGGCTTCTACTTTGAAGCGAATAGAGGCGAAGCCCAAAATAGCGCCAAAAACAGCGGCTAAAACAGCTAACGCAATGATCGCAATTAAAATGGTACTCATGCTTATTTCACCAACCCAGTAAAGCCCATAAATGCCAGAGACATTAGGCCTGCTGTGATCATCGCTATCGATGCGCCTTTAAATGGCATTGGAACATCAGCAACCGCAATACGTTCACGCATTGCAGCAAATAGGATCAGAACAAGGGAGAAACCTACCGCCGCGCCGAAGCCATAAACGATCGACTGAATGAAGTTGTGGTTTTCATTGATGTTCAAGAGTGCCACGCCTAATACCGCACAGTTTGTGGTGATAAGGGGTAGGAAGATACCCAATAGGCGATAAAGAGTCGGGCTGGTTTTGTGAACCACCATTTCCGTAAATTGAACCACGACTGCGATAACCAAGATGAAACTCATGGTACGCAGGTATTCAATACCCAGAGGGGTAAGGATGTAGGTTTCTACTAGGTATGCAGAGACCGACGCTAACGTTAGAACGAAAGTCGTCGCGAGGCCCATGCCAATCGCAGTCTCCAGTTTCTTGGAGACTCCCATGAAAGGACATAGCCCTAAAAACTTCACTAGCACAAAGTTATTGACCAGCACAGTGCCAACCAACAACAAAAGGTATTCGGTCATAATGGATTAATTCTTGAGATTCCGATCCCGATATTATCCTGCTTTGCTCACCTAATAACAACCAGTGAACGGTGTGGTTTTGTATGTCTGATGGAAATTTATACGCTTAATAAGAGGATAGCAGATCTCATCACAACAAATTAGTTGTTCCGAAGCGTAAAAATGACACGCATGTCAAGGATGGGGCTGGGCTTCTTTACGTCATTTTGGTGGGCAGGAAATTGACAATTTTAACGAGGTTACTTTCAAACGTACCTACTAACAGGCCTAGGAGACGTTCTCTTGCTGAACAAATGTACGTATCAGTTTTAGGAAACCATTTTATCATTGAGGATTGGGATAAGAGTCCCATCATTTGCCCCAAATGAGTCTCACGTAAGCAAAAACTTAATCTGCGCAGATTAGTTTGTTGTAATTCAGATTTTTAGCGAACGTCTAGGCATAGGTTTTTTCCGGTAAGAGAAAAAATCAAAATACATTTACTGTCATTATAAGTCAATTTGTGAATTAAATTGTAATATTTACTAATAATTGAGTGAAATTCACTCTCTTTTTTTTATGAAATAGTTGTCAAGTTTGGAATATATGTATTTTAGTTTTTTTTGTTTCATGGCGATGCATTTTTTATATATAGTTGCTTTTACAAAAAAGTTACTTATTTTGTCTTTTTAAATAACCATTTAATTAATCCTGTTAACGTTCGGTTAGTGACAAATGGTTTAATGAATCAAGTGACATATCAAAAATTGTTTTAAATGAATCCAATATTTATCCATGAAAATTATATTTGTATAAATATTATGGTTATTCAGCTTCAAGGCTAATTTATGTACAAATTAAATAATTGGTTAATTCACTTAGACCACCCGTTAGTGACTGATTTACTCAAAAATGAAGAAAAGCGCATCGGCTATCATGATCATCTTGTGATTCTAATGTTGTGTGAAAACGCTGGGAAAATTAAGACAAAAGAAGATTTGTTGAATAGAGCTTGGCCAGGAAAGCACGTTTCGGAAGGGTCACTTACACAATCGATTAGCGCGATACGTACGTTGATCGAGGATGATGGGAAGCAACAAAAGTATCTGAAAACGGTCGCTAAGGTTGGTTATAAACTAGAAAGTGAGGCGGTGTCGTGGCTCGAAGAGAGTGATAGTCAATTAGATAGCCAAGACCACTCATTAACCGGGGACCCGAGTGGTAAGGCTGGGAGTTTTGAAGACAGCACCGACAAAAACACACAACATACATGCGGACGTAATCAAATCTATATTGCATTGGGCCTCGTATTCATTGTGATTGCGGCATTGTTTCCATTGGTGTTTGCTACAAAAGAGCCTAATTTAACGAGTTGGCTCCCACTAACCAAAATGTTTTCTAGCGAAGCGTTAACAGTCTACAGCGATAATGAAGAAGAGGCCAAAGTAGTCGCAAAAGGCGTTACTCCTCTGGTTTCTGAAGAAGTTAAACAAGGTAGGTTAAGCCGATTGATCCTTGCCCACTCTCAAGAAAGCTTATCTATTGTCATCCTCAAGCCACTGGCACCACCTGTCAATTTAGTGGTTTTGTTTGAATCTCCTCAGTCTACGGATGATCTCGTTGGTATGGTTAACGCGGAGCTTAGTCGTTATGTTTACTAAAAATAAAAGCATTTACTTTCTTCTTTTTTGTCTTTGCATAATGTTTGCTTCTATTACACATAGCCTACGTTCGAAAAATAATGTTTTGGTCAACTCTACCACCCTTTATATGACAGTAGATGGTGACTATATGGCCACAGAGAACATGGACGTCGTGATCAGTGAGGATAATTTTGAGGCGGTTACGGTTATAAAAGAAGCTGGACTCAATAACACCCTAGATATTTACACAAAAGGAAAATTCATTCGCAAGAGTGATGGCCTATTTAATGTAAGCTTACGTGAAGAACGCGTTGACCATGGAGACATTGATTTTGAGCTTGATGATGACATGCTTGTTTATGATAGGTATGTAAAAGCACGAAATAAGTTGTCGTTCTTTAAGTCGGTTCAAATACTTGAAGAGCTACCGAATCAATATATGCTTATCATCTCAAATAGCCCTGTAAAGAAAATGGTCGCTGTAAAAATGGAGCCTTTACCAATCGAAGATATTTATGGTGTCTATTAAGCTTTTTATTGTGATTTGATATTTTTTTTAGACTTATTTTATTACTATCAATTGTCTCATTATGGGAGGATGCATCTCAGTTTTTAAGAGGTGCATTACCATGGTTAAATACTTCATATCAGTTTTACAAGTACTTATCACTTTCACGTTGCGAACTGCGGAGATCATCTCTCCCTGAACCCCAAGATGATAAATTATCATTTTTATATGCTGGTTCGTTGTCTGGGTGCTTTTTTTGATGGTGCCAATCCAAATAAAAGACCAGAGTTATTGGCAAATTGTCCGGTTTTGATGATACCTCTATGGTTGTATTTAACGAAGTGCTCATCAATCAAGTATTGGGAGCGAAATCGGAGAGGGTTGCTCTACATGGCATATCGTATCTGTATTACTTGTACTCATGGTCACGACTTTTCTTACTTCATTAAGACAATTCGCCACATGAGCCTAACAACCTATATACCTAAGGGTCGGGCTACCAGCCGGCGAAAGCGGGCTTTCCATTATCGTGAGCAATAACTTTGAATTTTCTGACTGGAGCTGGCTCTAATTTATAGATGAACATATTCTAAATATTGATTTTTCTTGAAATTACTTGATTGTCAGTACTATTTGACCGATTTGGTTTATTGTAAATAGTCAACCATTAGAGTGGGTTCGGCAGTGGTGAAGTGAGAGTTCGATTAATCGTATAGTCTTGCCTGGTGCCACTATCGTAAAAATAAAAGCCATATAAAAATGGCTTATTACAATATAAAAGAATTTACTCAATTATCGGTTGAGCAGTTAATGGTTGACTGAATTTTTGAGATTCATGATGCGTTGAAATTTAGTTTTTATAAATGCCTGAATTATTAAAAACTAGTTGGAACAGTTTTTGGCTTTAGTAAGATATTGAATTATGAACTTTGACGGATATTTTGAAAAAATACAAATTCAAATAGAAAAGGTCTATTCACTTGAAGACCTGTTAGTGTGGCGAAAGAGAATTAATATAGGACACTCAGGCCTTTCATTCAGGACTGAACAAGGCCGGCTTATTTCTCATTGTTATCGAAGGTTTAAGGACGAAGAACCTAAATAAATGGATTTTAAATTTTCATGTGAATCATCGTCGTTAAATAATGAATTACGTTTGTAATATTAATTAGGAATATGTGTCAAAAAAATATATTTGATTATAATTAATTGTGGATTTAGTCGTTTGCGATTTATTTAAGAATCAAGAGTTGACGATTAGGTTGGTTGGATTTGGTATCGAGAGAGAAGTGGTAGCCATCACCACGATTCATCGAAGCATCAGATCAACACCTATAGCAAAGGCGATAAAGCCGGTGATGATAACGTAGCAGCTGTGCTAATGGATACGATTGCTCGTCACCTGGAATACAACACAAATGGACTCTGCAGTGTACCGATTATTTTTCGGTTAACCTGTAGTCTCAAAATTAAGTAAGCCACGAACTCGTTCGTGGCTTTTTTGATTTGCACTAGGCACAGGGCATAGCAAAGTCCAATTTTTTGGCTGAGACATTGGTTTGGTACAAACCAGTCGCTTTAAAACGTAAAAAGCCGCATCAAGTGATGCGGCTTCTTTAAATTTGGTTCCCCTTGTCGGGACTAGAACGCGGGCGGCCAGCTCTGAGACATTGGTTTGGTACAAACCAGTCGCTTTAAAACGCAAAAAGCCGCATCAAGTGATGCGGCTTCTTTATATTTGGCTCCCCCTGCGGGACTCGAACCTGCGACATACGGATTAACAGTCCGCCGTTCTACCAACTGAACTAAGGGGGAATTGCTTGTTAGTGACGCGAATTTTAATAAGAGTCCTATTTTCTGTCAACAAAAAATAGTAGAAAAAAATTAGATAAATAACTTTACTTTCTTGAATGCCTTGTTGGATTTGGCTTTGCTTTAGTTATCCACCAAAATTGTGGATAAGTGTGTGTGTGAAACTTTAACAACAATAGCCGGGATAAATCTGAAAATGTAAAAAATTGATCTAACTTGATGTATTTAAAGGATGGTTTGCAATTTATTACGATTGTATAACTTTTCTTGATTACAAAGGGAACAGTAAAACAAGCGGTATTTTTAGGTTTTTTTGGGGAAAAGTAGTGGATTAAAATTCGAGTAATTTAGCTGAGGAAACTTTGCAGGGGCACGGATAATACCAAGTTCTAAGATTAAAAGCTATAACTGATCTCTAATCTTAAGATGCATTTCTCCAGATAATAGTTGCATCGACACTCCTCCTAGAGTGACAATGACCTGATTAAAAAAACAGTATGGAAATGGCGATCTATGAGTAAACTTTTTGATTTGGTATCGGACTACAGTCCGTCCGGTGACCAGCCAACTGCGATTACCCAATTACTAGATGGACTGGATTCTGGTCTGGCACATCAAACTCTATTAGGGGTAACGGGGTCGGGTAAAACCTTTACGCTTGCTAACGTCATTTCCCAATCTCAAAGACCAGCAATCCTATTAGCGCCGAATAAGACGTTGGCTGCTCAACTGTATGGTGAGATGAAGTCTTTCTTCCCGAATAACGCCGTCGAGTATTTCGTATCTTACTATGACTACTACCAACCAGAAGCCTATGTTCCAACCACGGATACATTTATTGAGAAAGATGCGTCTGTAAACGCTCATATTGAACAAATGAGGCTCTCGGCGACTAAGGCCCTATTAGAAAGAAAGGACGCCATTATCGTTGCGTCTGTTTCCGCTATCTATGGTCTGGGTGATCCTAAGTCTTATTTGAAAATGATGCTTCACTTGAGCCGTGGCGAGATCATGGATCAGCGCGATATCTTGCGTCGTTTGGCCGAACTTCAATATTCTAGAAACGATGTTGCGTTTGAGCGTGGTCAGTTCCGTGTTCGTGGTGAAGTGATTGATATCTTCCCGGCTGAATCGGACCAAGATGCAGTACGAATCGAGATGTTTGATGATGAAGTCGACTGTATCAGTATCTTCGACCCGCTAACTGGCGCAATTAAACAAAGAGATTTGCCACGCTTTACGGTTTATCCAAAGACTCACTACGTGACACCGAGAGAAAAAATCCTTGAAGCGATCGAGAACATCAAGGATGAACTGCGAGATCGAGCCCAATACCTCAAAGACAATAACAAACTTCTCGAAGAGCAGCGCATCTCGCAAAGAACCCAATTTGATATCGAGATGATGACAGAGCTTGGTTTCTGCTCGGGCATTGAAAACTACTCACGTTACTTGAGTGGTCGTGCTGAAGGTGAAGCGCCTCCAACATTATTCGACTATCTGCCTGCTGATGGTCTGCTGATCATCGATGAATCACATGTTACCGTGCCGCAAATCGGCGCGATGTATAAAGGTGACCGCTCTCGTAAGGAGACCTTGGTTGAATTTGGTTTCCGTCTGCCTTCTGCGCTAGACAACCGACCAATGAAGTTCGATGAATTTGAATCGATTGCCCCACAAACGATTTTTGTTTCAGCAACGCCAGGTAATTACGAGCTTGAAAAGTCCGATGGTGAGGTTGCTGATCAGGTTGTTCGTCCAACGGGCCTGTTAGACCCGATTATTGAAGTAAGGCCAGTAGCGACTCAGGTGGATGACTTGTTGTCTGAAATCAGAATGCGTTCAGAAAAAGATGAGCGTGTATTGGTGACGACGTTAACTAAGAGAATGGCAGAAGACCTAACTGAATATCTCACAGAACACGGTGTGAAAGTGCGTTACTTACACTCAGATATCGACACCGTTGAGCGTGTAGAGATTATTCGAGATCTCCGTTTGGGCGAGTTTGATGTGTTAGTGGGTATTAACTTACTTCGTGAGGGCTTGGATATGCCTGAGGTATCGCTGGTGGCGATTCTGGATGCTGACAAGGAAGGTTTCTTGCGTTCTGAACGCTCTCTGATCCAAACGATCGGTCGCGCAGCTCGTAACCTTGAAGGTAAGGCGATCTTATACGGTGACTCAATCACTAAATCGATGAAAAAGGCGATTGATGAAACAGAGCGACGTCGAGAGAAGCAGCAGGCTTATAACGAAGAGCAAGGCATTACGCCACAAGCTCTGAAGCGCAACATTAAAGATATCATGGAGTTGGGTGATATCACTAAGTCGAAGCAACAGCGCCAATCTAAACAGGTGCCATTGTCTAAGGTAGCAGAGCCTTCACAGAGCTATGCTGTGCTGACGCCACAACAACTCGATAAAGAGATCAGTAAGCTGGAAGCGGCGATGTACCAACATGCTCAAAACTTGGAGTTTGAGTTGGCGGCGCAGAAACGTGATGAAATTGAGCAGCTGAGAAAGCAGTTCATTACCAATAGCTAAACTTCGACGATATTAGTCAAACCTTCCTTTTGATGGTGCTCTAGACAAAAAAACAGCCAGTAGGAATTGTTCTACTGGCTTACGTTTGTGAACACTAAGTCCACTAACAACGTCAGTTGGCTAGGTGACCCGAAGGTCATCTAAACGACTGCATCCTTCATGCCATATAGATAAGATATTGATTGTTTGAAGTTGGTATAGAAATACAATACAAATATTGTGGCCAATTTGCATAATGCAAAGCGGAATGCGACTATAATAAGAAATGCAAATTATAAATGGCTAGGATATGCAATCAAAAACGCTAGATAACAAATCAAAGTATTTGTTGATGGTAGAGGATACCGCCTCGGTAGCAGCTTTGTACCGCTCGTATCTTACACCGCTCGAAATTGATATCAACATTGTAGGCACTGGCCGCGATGCAATTGAGAGTTTGAATCATCGAATCCCTGACCTGATTTTATTAGATCTACGTCTACCTGATATGACGGGGATGGACGTGCTATTTGCGGTTAAACAAAAGTACCCAGAGGTGCCTGTTATCTTCATGACAGCTCACGGTTCGATTGATACCGCAGTTGAAGCGATGCGTCATGGTTCTCAAGACTTCCTTATCAAACCGTGTGAAGCCGACCGTCTACGTATTACGGTCAATAACGCAATACGTAAAGCGACGAAATTAAAGAACAGTTCAGAGCACCCTGGAAACCAAAACTATCAAGGTTTCATCGGTAGTAGCCAAACCATGCAGCAGGTGTATCGAACTATTGATTCTGCCGCATCAAGTAAAGCGAGTATTTTCATTACTGGTGAAAGTGGTACTGGTAAAGAGGTGTGTGCAGAAGCTATTCACGCTGCGAGTAAGCGTGGTGATAAGCCGTTTATTGCAATTAACTGTGCTGCGATTCCCAAGGACTTGATTGAAAGTGAACTGTTTGGTCACGTGAAAGGGGCATTTACGGGGGCGGCAACAGATCGTCAAGGTGCTGCTGAACTGGCTGACGGTGGCACCTTGTTCCTTGATGAGCTCTGTGAAATGGACCTTGAGTTACAAACCAAGCTTTTACGCTTTATCCAGACAGGTACCTTCCAAAAAGTGGGTTCTTCGAAGATGAAGAGCGTGGATGTTCGCTTTGTTTGTGCGACCAACCGTGACCCATGGAAAGAAGTACAAGAAGGGCGCTTTAGAGAAGATTTATACTATCGTTTGTATGTAATTCCTTTGCACTTGCCGCCATTGCGTGAACGTGGTGAAGATGTCATCGAGATTGCATACTCACTGCTAGGTTACATGTCAGTGGAAGAGGGTAAAGCGTTTGTGCGTTTTGCTCAGGAAGTGCTGGATCGTTTTAATCAATATGAGTGGCCGGGTAACGTTCGTCAGCTGCAAAACGTATTGCGAAATGTCGTGGTATTGAACAACGGCAAAGAGATAACGCTTAACATGCTGCCACCACCGTTGAATCAACCGATTGAAAATAGCCTACGCTTGAAAGAGAAGCAGAGTGAAGACATTACGGTGAAAGATATTTTCCCACTGTGGGTCACTGAAAAAACGGCTATTGAACAGGCCATTAAAGCGTGTGATGGTAATATTCCGCGAGCGGCCGGTTTCTTGGATGTGAGTCCATCGACTATCTACCGTAAGTTGCAAGCGTGGAACGCAAAACAGTAATCACCAAACGATAAGACATAGCAATGACTAAAGTATTGAATCAGCAAAAAGTTGATGAGCTTGCCGGTGAAATAGGGCAAGAGAATGTTCCGGTGTTACTGGAGATCTTTTTAGGTGAGTTGAAAGGCTATTATGAGCACCTAGAGATCAATAAGGAGTCAGATACTTCAAAGTATTTAGCGGATATCAGCCATGCTCTAAAGAGCAGTGCTGCGAGCTTTGGTGCTGACTCTCTGTGTAGCTTCGCTATTGGTTTAGATAGCAAAGTAAAACAGTCACTTCCAATTACTGATGGCGATTTTGAAGATATGCAGTCACTGCTGCTTTCAACGTACACTGAGTACCAGCAATTGATGACGGATCTTTAACGCAGAGAACGACCACAGAAACTAAAAAAGGAGCATTGTGCTCCTTTTTTGTATTTGTTGCTTAAGCTGAACTTATTGCTTTAAGCCAGTTGAGCTTCAATCGCTTGTTGTAATTTCACGCGATCATGACGCCAATCTCGATTCGCAGACGCAAGATCTGTGGTGACACAGTTCCATTGCCCTTCAAGTTCGGGATGTGGTTCATTACCAAGAACAATATCTATCTTGCGTGCTTTGCAGGTACGTTCACACCACTCAAGTTGCTCCTCAAGTGTCATTTTACCCGCTGGGCCGTGTTCTGGTGATAAGTTTTCGACGAAGATGAGCTTAGCATGGGTATTGTCGGAAATCGCTTTACCAATTTCTGGCAGCAGAAGTGGTGGCATCACACTGGTCAAAAAGCTGCCTGGCCCAAGCACGATGCAGTCTGCTTGTTCTACAGCCGCCACCGCTTCTTTTGTAGCAGGTACTTCTGGCGACAGATCCATCATGCGTAGTTTCTCTGTCATGTCATCGACATTGGTTTCGCCTGTTACCCAGCGCCCATCCATAGATAGGGCGGTAAGGTCTGACGGATGCTCAGTCATTGGGACAATATTGACATCGACCTTCAACATATTGCGAATTAGGTTAATTGCTTCTAGCGGGCGAACGGAAAGGTTGTCTAACGCGGTTAGCATTAGGTTGCCCAAGTTATGGCCATCGAGTTCGCCTTGTCCACGAAAACGATATTCAAACATCATAGAGCTAATTGACGGCTCTGTGATCAACTGATTGATACAGTTTCGGGTATCACCCCATGCAATGCCGCCTTGGCAATCTCGAATGCGTCCGGTGGAACCACCGTTGTCTGTTGTAGCAACAATACCGGTTGCGTTACTACCAAAATCCTTTAATGCGGCCAGCATACGACCTAAGCCATGGCCACCACCGATTGCGACCACTTTCTTTGAAGTGTAAATGTTCATTTTTTATTCTTGTTAGAGGGTTACCAACTATAATTTAGGTTAAATGCTTCTCGCCAGATACTCAACAAGAGTTATTTTGAGCGTTTGACACGTTTTTTTTTGCCGATGTGACTCGTTTTTTGTCATCAGAGCTAGATTCACGTACAAATATTAAGTATTTTATTACTCAGCTACTGCGCGTTCGAATATAACGTGCAGTTGCCATAACTCCGAGCTCTCGCATGCTAAGTCGCACAGTGGTATTTGCTGTACCGATACGCATTAAGAGCCAGTGACATGTTGTCACAAGGGCTTAATTGGAAATGATTATGCCTCCCGTGTTTGGAAAGGTGTTCCGTGGCGCAACAATTCGAAGATAGATTCCATCGCAAGTTTTATTACTTGCGCTTGTCGGTTACAGACGTCTGTAACTTTAAATGTACTTACTGCTTGCCGGATGGTTATAAACCGTCAGGGCAAAAAAACTCGTCTTTTTTAAGTGTTCCCGAGATCAAACGTGTCGTTAAAGCGTTTGCAGATTGTGGCACCTCAAAGATCCGCATTACAGGCGGTGAGCCGAGCCTGCGTAAAGACTTCCCCGAAATTATTCAAACCGTTGCCAACACTCCCGGTATCAAAAAAGTTGCTACGACAACTAACGGCTACCGGATGGAGAAACAAGTAGGGCAGTGGCGTGATGCTGGTTTAACTCACATTAACGTAAGCGTAGATAGCTTAGATCCGCGCATGTTCCATCAGATCACTGGTGAGAATAAGTTTACTGAGGTAATGCGAGGCATTGATAAAGCGTTTGAGGTTGGCTTTGAACAAGTCAAAGTAAACGTCGTATTGATGAAAGACCTCAATAGCCAAGAGTTACCTGCCTTCCTTAATTGGATCAAAGACAAACCGATTCAACTGCGTTTTATTGAGCTGATGAAAACCGGCGAGATGGACGAGTTGTTTGATAAGCACCATGTGTCAGGTGTCGCGATTCGTAACCAGCTTATTGCTAATGGTTGGTTATTGAAAGTGAGAGCCGTTAATGATGGCCCTGCACAAGTGTTTGTTCACCCAGACTATAAGGGTGAAATTGGTTTGATCATGCCTTACGAGAAAGACTTTTGTGAGAGTTGTAACCGATTGCGCGTTTCTGCGAACGGTAAGCTCCACCTATGTCTGTTTGGCGATCACGGTGTTGAACTGAGAGATTTGATTCAAGAAGATCAACAAGAGCAAGAGCTCATCGATCGAATACAGGCTCAGCTACAAACCAAGTCCGTTAGCCACTTCTTACATGATGGCAACAGCGGTATGACTCCAAACTTGGCGTCAATCGGCGGTTAACCCGCATACACTCAAACGTATTTTATCGCTCAGCTTATTTAGGCTGAGCGAATCAGTCTAATGAAAAATTTATATAGGTGAACAAATGGGTCACGCAGAAAGCAAATTTCAAGCAGCAAACATTGCAGTACTAACGGTTTCAGATACACGTACAGAAGAAAACGATACGTCAGGTGGTTACTTAGCTGAGAATGCTAAAGAAGCAGGCCACAATGTGGTTGATAAGCAAATCGTTATCGATGATATGTACAAGATCCGTGCGATCGTATCAAAGTGGATCGCTGATGAAAGCGTACAAGCGATCATGATCACTGGCGGTACTGGTTTCACTTCTCGTGACAGCACTCCTGAAGCGCTTAAGCCATTGTTCGACAAAGAAGTAGAAGG
This sequence comes from Vibrio chagasii, assembly GCF_002954585.1. Classification (GTDB taxonomy): domain Bacteria; phylum Pseudomonadota; class Gammaproteobacteria; order Enterobacterales; family Vibrionaceae; genus Vibrio; species Vibrio chagasii_A. The sequence goes on along the minus strand of NZ_MSCI01000002.1, from coordinate 1,958,320 downwards.
CTTTGGTGAGTTATTCCGTCAAGTGTCTTACGAAGAGATCGGCACCTCAACAATTCAATCTCGCGCAATTGCGGGCTTTGCGAACCATACGGTTATCTTTGCAATGCCGGGCTCTACAGGCGCTTGTCGTACAGGTTGGACTAAGATCATCAAGCAACAAATGGATGCTAGCCACCGCCCTTGTAACTTCATGCCACACCTTTCTGTATAAGGCGGTTTTAGCATGAGCCAATTTACACACATTAACGCGTCTGGCGAAGCGAACATGGTCGATGTATCGGCTAAGGCTGAAACGGTACGGGAAGCAAGAGCTGAAGCATTTGTTCAAATGTCTGCAGAAACGCTGCAACTGATTGTCTCTGGTAGCCACCACAAGGGTGATGTTTTCGCTACGGCACGTATTGCAGGTATTCAAGCGGCTAAGAAGACGTGGGATCTAATTCCACTTTGTCACCCTCTACTATTAACGAAAGTAGAAGTGCAGCTTGAAGCTATCGAGTCTGAAAACAAGGTTCGCATTGAATCTGTTTGTAAGCTTGCAGGCAAGACGGGCGTAGAAATGGAAGCGCTAACGGCTGCTTCAGTTGCTGCGTTGACCATTTACGATATGTGTAAAGCTGTTCAGAAAGACATTGTTATCGAGAATGTACGCCTGCTAGAGAAGACAGGTGGTAAATCAGGTCACTTTAAGGTGGAATCATGATTACAGTACTTTTCTTTGCACAAACTCGTGAACTTGTTGGTGTAGACAGCGTTGAAGTGGATGCGCAGTTTAAGACGATTGAGGCGATTCGTAGCCACCTTGTTACGCAAGAAGGCAAATGGGATATCGCATTGGAAGAGGGCAAGCTTCTGGCTGCTCTTAATCAATCAATTGTGCCTCTGACGACTGAAGTGAAAGACGGTGACGAAGTGGCATTCTTCCCACCTGTAACTGGAGGCTAGTGATGGATTCAAGAGTAGTAGTGACTTCTGAGGACTTCTCTGTTGCTGATGAGTACGCGTTTCTCTCTGAAGGAACCTCTGCGGGCGCTGTAGTGACCTTTGTTGGTAAAGTTCGCGACATGAACCTTGGCGACAATGTGATTGGTTTGTCATTGGAGCACTATCCGGGTATGACAGAAAAATCACTGAGCGAGATCTGTGACCAAGCTGAGGCTCGCTGGCCTATTCAGAAGATGCGTGTTATCCACCGTGTTGGTGACTTAGATATCGGCGACCAGATTGTTTACGTCGGTGTATCCAGTGCACACCGTGGTGCTGCATTTGAAGCCTGTGAGTTTGTTATGGACTTCTTAAAAACGAAAGCACCGTTTTGGAAAAAAGAACGCACCACAGAAACAACTCGTTGGGTTGATTCCCGTGACTCTGATGCGAAAGCGGCGGAGCGTTGGGAGAAGTAATTTCTCAGTAGTAAGTTTTGTCAAGAGATTTTTAAGATCAAGGCCAACCGTGAGGTTGGCTTTTTTGTTCCTAAAAATAAGTTTGTAAATAAAAACAAGTGTTATTTATCCCTCATTCGTGCTTTAAAATTCAAAAGAAAGAATTTTTTGAATTTTAATACATTGGTGAGGTGGTTTCATAGACGAGTAGATTGCGACTTAGTTTGGTGATTTTTATCACAAAATATGTACATTTTTATGATTGATTGTAAGTGTGGTTTGTTTTTTTTGTTTGATGGATGTTAATTTTCTGGCGGAATTTAAAGATATGCTGACAAATGCACTACGATCGAAGTCAATTTATAAGATTAAATATGGTAAAAACGAGAATGCGCAAACATATTTAGCTATGCATTTAGGTTTTAATTAGATATTTATCCTGAAATCTTGATCTTGTTGGAGAATTATCCATATTTTACGACTTGTATGTGGAAAATAAATCCAATGATTGGTAGTGTGTGCTTCTGTCTTTGTAAGGTTTTAGGTTTTTGTGCTTGAAATATGAGCTAATTCAATCTAAATCACTGCCGTTCAGTGAGCTTTGCAAAGATGTCATGGATGCAATACATAAAACTTGGAGTTTACTAAATGTACAAGAATAAAATCACTCAGGCCCTTCTTCTAGGTGCTGGTTTGGCAGTGGCTGCCTCTTCTACTCTTTCTATCGCTGCTGAAGTTCCAGCAGGCACAGAGCTAGCAAAAGTTCAGGAACTTGTTCGCGGTAACGGTACTGAAGTTGCAACTATCGACCCACACAAATCTCAAGGTGTACCAGAATCTCACGTGATTCGTGATCTTCTAGAAGGTCTAGTGAACCAAGACGGCGACGGCAATACTATCCCTGGTGTTGCGGAAAGCTGGGAAACGACAGACAACAAAACATTCACTTTCCACCTACGTAAAGACGCAAAATGGTCTAACGGCGATCCTGTAACAGCTCAAGACTTTGTATACAGCTGGCAACGTGCAGTAGATCCTGCAACGGCTTCTCCATACGCTTGGTACATGGAATATACCAAGATGGCGAATGCGAAGGATATCGTAGCGGGTAAGAAAGATAAGAGTGAACTGGGCGTTAAAGCAGTGGATGCAAACACTCTAGTTGTTGAATTAGAAACAGCGGTACCATACTTCGTAATGATGATGGGCCACACAACAATGAAGCCAGTACACCAGGCAACTGTTGAAAAATACGGTGACCAGTGGACTAAGCCAGAGCACTTCGTTGGCAACGGCGCATTCTCTGTTGATAAATGGATTGTTAACGAGCGTCTGGTACTTAAGCGTAACGAGCAGTACTGGGACAACGATAAAACAATTCTTAATAAAGTAACGTTTCTACCGATAGAAAACCAAGTAGCGGAAATGAACCGTTTCCTAGCTGGTGAAATCGACTTCACAAATGAGCTTCCAACCGAGCACTTCAAGCGTCTTAAGAAAGAGCATGCTGAAGATGTATCTGTAGCGGGTAACCTATGTTCTTACTACTACAGCTTCAACACTAAGAAGAAACCATTCGATGATGTACGTGTTCGTCAGGCAATCTCTTACGCAATCGACCGTAACATCGTAACAGATGCTATCCTAGCACAAGGCCAAAAACCGGCGTACTTCCTCACGCCTGAAATTACAGCTGGATTCAACCCTGAGCTACCAGCTTACGGTAAGATGTCTCAAAAAGAGCGTAACGCAGAAGCAGCACGCCTTCTTGCAGAAGCTGGTTACGGTAGAGACAACCCGCTGAGTTTCAAACTACTTTACAATACTTCAGAGAACCACAAGAAGATTGCTGTAGCACTAGGTTCAATGTGGAAGAAAACACTGGGTCTTTCAGTAACACTTGAAAACCAAGAGTGGAAAACTTACCTATCTTCTAAAGACTCAGGTGACTTTGAAGTAGCACGTGCCGGTTGGTGTGGTGACTACAACGAAGCGTCTTCATTCCTAACGCTGATGAAGAGTAACAACACTACCGGTGGTGTTCACTACGACAGCGCGGCTTACGATAAAATCATCGACAAAGCACTTAACTCTACTTCGGAAGAAGAGCGTAAAGCTTTATACAATGAGGCCGAGGAACTCTTAGCAAAAGATATGCCAATTGCACCCATCTACCAGTACGTTAAATCTCGTCTAGTTAATCCGCATGTTGGTGGTTTCCCAGTAAACAACGCGGAAGACAAGATCTTCTCGAAAGACCTATACATCAAAGCTCAATAATCAGCTTCGATTCAAAAGTTAATATAAATATAACGACATAGACACTACATGCGCAGAGCGTGCATGTAGCGTCTTTCCATTTCTAATTGTCACAGACTGAAAGAGTGAGTTTATGCTTAAATTCATCGCTAAAAGGATATTTGAAGCAATCCCAACTATGTTGGTTTTGATCACAGTATCTTTCTTTCTAATGCGCTTTGCGCCGGGTAACCCTTTTTCAACTGAGAAACCGTTACCGCCTGAAGTAATGGCTAACATCGAAGCTAAATATGGCCTAGATAAGCCTGTTTTCGAACAATACACCACTTACCTGTTCAATGTAGTTCAAGGCGACTTTGGTCCATCCTTTAAGTACCTAGATTACTCGGTAAATGAATTAATTTCTGTCGCGCTACCTGTATCGGCTAAAGTTGGTTGTGTTGCGTTTATCTTCACCGTTATTTTGGGGGTAACTGTCGGAACTATTGCCGCCTTGAAGCACAATACTTGGGTCGACTACACCATCATGTCGACCGCGATGCTTGGGGTTGTAATGCCTTCATTCGTACTCGCGCCTGCTCTTATCTACCTATTCTCACTGCACTGGGATATCTTCCCTGCTGGTGGCTGGCAAGGCGGTACATTTATGTACATCGTGCTGCCTGTTATTGCGATGTCTCTTTTATATGTAGCGACTTTCGCTCGTATTACTCGCGGTAGTATGATCGAGACTCTAAACAGTAACTTTATTCGAACTGCTCGTGCCAAAGGTCTAAGCTATCGATATATCGTTGTGAAGCATGCTCTTAAACCTGCACTTCTACCTGTTGTTTCCTATATGGGGCCAGCCTTCGTGGGTATCATCACAGGTTCAGTTGTTGTTGAAACCATCTTCGGCCTACCTGGTATCGGCAAGCTTTTTGTTAACGCTGCGTTCAACCGTGACTACTCGCTAGTAATGGGTGTAACCATCTTGATTGGTTTCCTATTCATCTTGTTCAACGCAATTGTTGATATTTTGCTAGCGCTGATTGACCCGAAAATTCGCTACTAACAGGGACTGGTTATGTTGAAGAAAAAAGAAAATTTAGAAGCGATCGAAAAGTTCTCTGAGAGTCTAGAGATCGAAGGTCGTAGTTTATGGCAGGATGCTCGTATTCGTTTCATGCGAAATAAAGCCGCGATGGTCAGCCTGTTCATTCTAACGTTAATGGTACTGGCGGTTATCTTCTTACCGATGCTGGCCCAGTACACTTATGACGATACCGACTGGTATGCAATGCACGTAGGCCCTAATGCTGACCACTGGTTTGGTACCGATAGCTTAGGTCGTGATTTGTATGTACGTACTCTAATTGGTGGCCGCATCTCATTGATGGTTGGTGTGATGGGTGCCTTCGTAGCAGTATTGATTGGTACGCTTTACGGTGCAGCTTCAGGCTTCATCGGCGGCCGTACTGACCGAGTGATGATGCGTATCCTAGAAATATTGTACGCAGTACCATTCATGTTCCTAGTAATCGTTCTAGTGACATTCTTTGGTCGTAACATCATTCTAATCTTCGTTGCGATTGGTGCGATTGCTTGGCTAGATATGGCGCGTATCGTACGTGGCCAAACGCTGAGTTTACGTAGTAAAGAGTTCATTGAAGCTGCACACGTATGTGGTGTAAGCAAATGGAAGATCATTACACGTCACATCGTTCCAAACGTTCTAGGTATCGTAGCCGTTTACTCTACGCTGCTTATTCCGAGCATGATCCTTACTGAATCATTCTTATCTTTCCTTGGTCTTGGTGTTCAAGAGCCTATGACAAGCTGGGGCGCACTGCTTCAAGAAGGTTCGCAAACAATGGAAGTTGCAATTTGGCAACTGGCATTCCCTGCGGTATTCATGGTTGTCACGCTGTTCTGCTTTAACTACGTAGGCGATGGTCTGCGCGATGCGCTTGATCCAAAAGACAGATAAAAATTAATAGCAAATAAAACTACAAAAGCTATAAAAGATTAAGGAAGCAATGATGAGCTTATTAGATGTCAAAGACCTGCGCGTCGAGTTTACCACGCAAGATGGTATCGTAACCGCAGTAAACGACTTGAACTTCTCACTTAACCAAGGCGAAACGCTGGGTATTGTTGGTGAGTCAGGTTCAGGTAAATCACAGACTGTATTCTCTATCATGGGGTTGCTGGCGAAAAACGGCATCATCTCAGGTAGTGCAAAATTCGAAGGTAAAGAGATTCTTAACCTTCCAGAAAAAGAACTAAACAAAGTTCGTGCTGAACAGATCGCGATGATCTTCCAAGATCCGATGACATCACTAAACCCTTACATGAAAGTAAGCGATCAGCTGATGGAAGTACTTATGCTGCACAAAGGCATGGGTAAAGCGGAAGCATTCGAAGAATCAGTACGCATGCTTGAAGCGGTTAAAATCCCTGAAGCACGTAAGCGTATCACCATGTACCCACACGAATTCTCTGGCGGTATGCGTCAGCGTGTGATGATTGCAATGGCGCTATTATGCCGTCCAAAACTGCTAATTGCAGATGAACCAACTACCGCGCTGGATGTAACGATTCAAGCACAAATCATGGAACTGCTGAACGAACTGAAAGATGAGTTCAACACGGCAATCATCATGATTACCCACGATTTGGGTGTTGTTGCGGGTTCTTGTGACAAAGTACTTGTGATGTACGCAGGTCGTACTATGGAATACGGCACAGTAGATGAAATCTTCTACAACCCAAGCCACCCATATGCGGAAGGTCTACTGAAAGCGATCCCTCGTTTGGATACGGAAGGTGAGATCCTACCTACTATTCCAGGTAACCCACCAAACTTACTTCGCCTGCCGACAGGCTGCCCTTACCAAGATCGATGTCACCGTGTTATGGGCCGTTGTAAGCAAGAAGCACCGATTCTGACTCCATTTGGTCAAGGCGACCGTCAGCGTGCTTGTTTTTCTGATTGGGAGGCTTGGACAAAATGAGCGTAGTAGATAAGCAGTTATTATTAGATATTAAAGACCTGAAAGTTCACTTTAGCATTGCGGCTAAATCAGCGTGGCCTTGGGCAAAACCTTCAAACCTAAAAGCCGTTGATGGCGTTGATATCCACCTTTACGAAGGTGAAACGCTGGGTGTAGTAGGCGAGTCTGGTTGTGGTAAATCGACGTTTGCTCGTGCAATTATTGGTTTGGTTGAAGCAACTGACGGTGAAGTAATGTGGTTGGGTCAAGACCTAACTAAGATGCAAGAAATACAACGTCGTGAAACTCGTAAAGAGATTCAGATGATCTTCCAAGACCCACTAGCATCTCTTAACCCGCGTATGTCTGTTGGTGACATCATTGCTGAGCCACTAGAGACTTTCTACCCAGAACTTTCTAAGCAGGAAGTGAAGGACCGTGTTAAAGAGATGATGGCGAAGGTAGGTTTATTGCCAAACGTAATCAACCGTTACCCACACGAGTTCTCTGGTGGTCAGTGTCAACGTATTGGTATCGCACGTGCACTTATCTTGAAGCCTAAGATGATCATTTGTGATGAACCTGTTTCGGCACTTGATGTATCTATCCAAGCTCAAGTTGTTAACCTGCTGAAAGAACTGCAAAAAGAGCTAGGTCTTTCGTTGGTATTCATCGCGCACGACTTGTCAGTTGTGAAGCACATTTCTGATCGTGTATTGGTAATGTACTTGGGGAATGCGGTTGAGCTGGGTGAGTCAGATGCACTTTTCTCTGATCCTAAACACCCTTACACCAAGGCGTTGATGTCTGCGGTTCCAATTCCGGATCCTCGCTTAGAGCGTAGTAAAACAATCCAGATGCTGGAGGGTGATCTACCATCGCCAATTAACCCACCATCAGGTTGTGTTTTCCGTACTCGTTGCCCACAAGCGACAGAAGCGTGTGCGCAAACTAAGCCGACAATTCAAGGCGATGACGTTCACGCAGTATCTTGCTTGCACGTACAAGTCTAGAGCCAATTTAAAACGGTTCAGCCTGTGACAGGCTTAAGCGCGACTAGTTTTTAGAGTCGCGCTTTTTTTGTACTGCAGGCCTAGTTCCTATATTTTTCTCAACAGCTTCATCAAATAATTCGAACAACTAAGCCAACTTCTTCTAGTTTTGAAAAAGTTGGCTTTTTTTATACTAGAGAAAAGTAAGTATCACAGAGGTTTGGATATGGGCAAATTAGTTAAAGGTGTTTGGCACGATGTGTGGTACGACACCAAAGAGAACGGTGGTAAGTTTATCCGAGAGGATGCCGGTTTCCGCCATTGGGTTGAGAATAGAGCAGGCGCGCAGTTTGAAGCGGAAAGTGGCCGTTATCATCTGTATGTATCGTTAGCTTGCCCTTGGGCACACCGCACACTTATATTCAGAGAACTTAAAGACCTAACAGAGCATATTGATGTGACCGTTGTATGCCCAGACATGATGAGCGAAGGGTGGCAAATGGGCTTACCTGAGCCGCTATTTGGTCATACCCGTATGCACCAAATCTACACTCAAGCTAAATCGGATTACTCAGGTCGAGTGACGGTACCAGTATTGTGGGATAAGAGAACTAACACCATAGTCAGTAACGAATCTTCTGAAATTATTCGCATGTTTAACTCAGAGTTTAATCATATTACGGGCAATACTGATGATTATTACCCGTGGGAACTGGCGAGCAAAATTGATCAGTGGAACGACTATATCTACCCAAATATCAACAATGGCGTTTATCGTACTGGCTTTGCGACGACACAAGAAGCTTATGAAGAGGCGTATGACGCGCTTTTCAAGGCACTGGACAAAGTAGATGCACATCTTAGTGAGAACCGTTATTTAGCGGGAGAGCAGATTACTGAAGCGGATTGGCGGTTGTTCACGACCTTAGTTCGATTTGATGCTGTGTATGTGGGTCACTTCAAGTGTAACAAGCAACGAATTGCGGACTACAAGCATATCCAAGGTTATCTGAAAGAGCTCTATCAAATAGAGGGCATTAAAGAGACGACGGATTTCTACCACATCAAGCGCCACTACTATTACAGCCACACTGGTATCAACCCGACTCAAGTGGTGCCGAAAGGGCCGGAGCTGGATTTAGATTCGCCACATGACCGAGGCTAGGGTTACCTGTTCCGATAAATCCAGACATAAAAAAACCCTAGATAAACATCTAGGGTTTTTGCTTTATAGCAAAGAAAAATTAGTTAACTACTTTTTCTTCAGCTTGTGCAGCTTGGTCTGCTTGGATTGCCGTTAGAGCTACTGTGTACACGATATCGTCTACTAGAGCACCACGAGACAAGTCATTTACTGGCTTGCGCATACCTTGAAGCATTGGACCGATTGATACTAGATCTGCTGAACGTTGTACCGCTTTGTAAGTCGTGTTACCAGTGTTTAGGTCTGGGAATACGAATACAGTCGCTTTACCAGCTACTGGAGAGTTTGGTGCTTTAGAAGCAGCAACGTTTTCCATGATAGCAGCATCGTACTGTAGAGGACCGTCGATCACTAGATCAGGACGCTTCTCTTGAGCAATCTTAGTTGCTTCACGTACTTTATCTACGTCTGCACCTTTACCAGATTCACCAGTAGAGTAAGAGATCATAGCAACGCGTGGGTCGATACCGAATGCTGCTGCAGAGTCAGCAGATTGGATAGCGATTTCAGCAAGCTGTTCAGCTGTTGGATCTGGGTTGATCGCACAGTCACCGTAAACCAGTACTTGGTCAGGCAGTAGCATGAAGAATACAGAAGATACGATAGACGCATCTGGTGCAGTCTTGATGATTTGGAACGGAGGAACGATAGTGTTCGCAGTAGTGTGAACAGCACCAGAAACTAGGCCGTCAACTTCGTCGTTCTCAAGCATCATTGTGCCTAGGAATACTGAGTCTTGTAGCTTCTCACGAGCAACAACTTCAGTCATGCCTTTCGCGCCACGAAGCTCAACTAGACGTGCTACGTAGTTCTCACGAACTTCATCAGAGTTGATGATAGTTACGCCAGCACCTAGCTCAACGCCTTGCTGTGCAGCAACACGCTTGATTTCTTCTGGGTTACCAAGAAGCACACATTCCGCGATGCCGCGCTCAGCACAGATAGCCGCAGCTTTAACTGTACGTGGCTCGTCACCCTCAGGAAGAACGATACGCTTGCCAGCTTTACGAGCGAACTCAGTTAGCTGGTAACGGAACGCTGGTGGACTTAGACGACGAGACTTCTCAGTACCTTCCGTCATTGACTCGATCCAGTTGCCATCGATGTGACCCGCAACGTGTTCGTTGATGAACTCGATACGCTCTTTATCGTCTGCTGGTACTTCTAGGCTGAAGCTCTGTAGGTTCAGAGATGTCTGCCAAGTGTTACCTTGCGCCTTAAAGATTGGAAGACCAGTCTCTAGAGCAGGCTTGATTAGGTCCTGGATTTCCGCAGGGATATCGTAACCACCAGTTAGAAGAACAGCACCAATTTCAACGCCGTTCATTGCTGCAAGTGCTGCTGCAACGATTACGTCAGGACGGTCAGCCGAAGTCACAAGTAGTGAACCTGGCTTGAAGTGTTCAATCATGTGCGGTAGAGAACGCGCACAGAAAGTGATGCTCTTAATACGACGAGTATTTAGTTCACCTTCATTGATGATCTCAGCGTTTAGGTGAGAAGCCATGTCTGCGGCACGAGTAGCGATTAGCTCGATGCTCCAAGGCACACAACCAAGAACACGAATTGGAGAAGTGTTGAAGATCTCCATTACTTTTAGTTCGCTTTGCTGAGCGCTGTCTGCATCGTCAAAGATTTCAGATAGGTCAGGGCGAGTACGGCCCGCTTCATCGACTGGAGCGTTAAGCTTGTTGATGATAACGCCAGAGATGTTTTTGTTCTTAGTGCCGCCGAAGTTAGAACATGCTACTTCGATACGCTCTTTAAGTTGAGCTGGGTTGTCAGTACCCGGAGTTGCAACAAGTACAATCTCTGCACCTAGTGTTGCAGCAATTTCTGCGTTCACTTGGTTAGCGAATGGGTGCTTACGAGTTGGTACTAGACCTTCGATAAGTGTTACGTCAGCATCTTTGTTGATCTGGTTGTAACGCTCAACAACAGTTTCTAGTAGCTCGTCCATGTTGTCGTTACCGATTAGGCTTTCAGCAACAGACATCGCTAGAGGTTGACCGATCTTAACATCGCTGTTTGTGCCAACGATAGTTGAAGTTAGATCAGGTTGATCACCACCAGAACGTGGTTGAGAGATTGGTTTGTAGAAAGAAACCTTAACGCCCTTGCGCTCCATTGCGCGAAGAACACCCATGCTTGCGCTAGTTAGACCAACACCAGCACTAGTAGGGATAAGCATAATAGTACGAGACATTCGTATGAGTACCTTTAGCTATTGGATTAAAAAAGCTCAACTTCATATTCCTATTTAAGGGTAGGAATAGGAATAGAAGCTGAGCCCCATTTGCATCAAAAGACCGCCGGCTCTTTAAAGCCAGCGGTACAAATTTTGATTAAAGACCTGCTAGTTTCGCAGTGTCTTCAGCAATTACTAGCTCTTCGTTAGTAGAGATAACCATCGCAGGGATACGGCTGTTAGCTGTAGTGATAGTACCTTCGCCGCCGAAACGAGCTTTAAGGTTAGCTTCACCGTCAACTTCGATGCCGAAGATGCCTAGGCGGTTTAGAACCATTTCACGGATTGGGCCAGAGTTTTCGCCGATGCCGCCAGTGAAAGTGATTGCGTCTAGACGACCTTCTAGAGTTGCAGTGTAACCAGCTACGTACTTAGCTAGACGGTGACAGAACACGTCCATTGCACGCGTTGCTTCTTCTTTCTCACCGTAGTTGTCTTCAACGAAACGACAGTCAGAAGTCACTTCAGTTAGACCAGCAAGACCAGATTCTTTAGTTAGCATGTTGTTGATTTCTTCAACAGAGTAACCAAGTGCATCGTGTAGGTGGAAGATGATTGCAGGGTCTAGGTCACCACAACGAGTACCCATTACAAGACCTTCAAGAGGAGTAAGACCCATAGAAGTATCTACAGATTTACCGTTCTTGATTGCACACACAGAAGCACCGTTACCTAGGTGACAGTTGATGATGTTAACTTCTTCAACTGGCTTGTTTAGTAGGCCTGCAACTTCACGAGTGATGAATAGGTGAGAAGTACCGTGCATGCCGTAACGACGGATGCCGTGCTCTTTGTACAGGTTGTACGGTAGAGCGTATAGGTAAGACTCAGAAGGCATTGTTTGGTGGAACGCAGTGTCAAATACAGCAACGTTTTTAAGGCCTGGGAAGTTCTGTTGAGCAGCTTCGATACCGATTAGGTGAGCTGGGTTGTGAAGAGGTGCGAAAGTCGCAGCGTCTTGAATACCCTTAAGAACGTCATCTGTGATTAGTGCAGATTGAGTGAACTGCTCGCCGCCGTGTACGATACGGTGACCGATAGCGCCAAGGTTAGCTTTAAGCTCAGGCTTAGAAGCAAGAATAGTTTCTACCATGAAAGATAGTGCTTCTACGTGAGCTGCGCCCGCGCCTAGTTGTGCTTCGTGCTTGCCGTCAAGTTTCCACTTCATACGAGCTTCTGGAAGACCTAGACACTCAGCAAGACCAGTTAGGTGCTCTGCACCAGTTTCTGCATCAACAACAGCGAATTTAAGAGAAGAACTACCACAGTTTAAAACTAAAACTAGCTTAGACATTAATGACTACCTGTTAATTTTTCTGATCGAAATCAGTTAAGGGTGAAAATTAATCTCAAGAATAGACGAAGCTCGGTAGCTTGCGTACTAACCTTGGTCAAAAAAACGTTAATTTCCGTATTAAAGTGAAAGCGCACTTTTTAAGCAAAAGCGGCTTGTGCATTCCTTGCAGAAGTCTTCTCAAAGTTGCTTAAATTGTAAATAAGGGCAACAATGAGATTGAGGTCTGCAAATAATAGCGATATTGTGCAAATATAACAAAAAAATTTGAAAGAATATTATTTTTCGTCAAATTTTTGTGTTTTTAGTTGATGATTTCAACTTTTTTTTAATGGGAGACTCATATGAGCAATAGAGTTGGTTTAGCTGGCAGTTTAAAAGATGGCCAAAAGTACATGGATCTCTGGCCTGTTCGAAAAGAGTTAAACGCTATTTTCCCAGAGCAACGCATCATTAAAGCGACGCGCTTTGGTGTTAAGGTGATGCCTGCGATCGCTGCTATCAGTGTTCTGACACAAATGGTTTTTAATAACTACCAAGCAATGCCACAAGCTGTGGTTATGGCTTTGTTCGCTATCAGCCTGCCACTTCAAGGCATGTGGTGGTTAGGTAACCGCTCAAACACGCAACTTCCGCCGGCTTTGGTGTCTTGGTATCGTGAGCTGCACGAAAAGATCACTGAAACAGGTTTTGCATTAGAACCAATGAAGCCTCGTCCTCGTTATAAAGAACTCGCTATTATCCTTAATCGCGCTTTCCGCCAGCTGGATAAGTCGGCAATGGAGCGTTGGTTCTAAAAAAACACCTCACATCTCCCTATAGGCCTGAGAGCAACGATATTCCACACATTCGGTTGCTCTCAGCTACTATCCTTGTATATCCTATTCATCCAGTCTCTTATCTTATCCCAGAGCAAAACTAGCTTTTCTCACATAACTCGAGCTTTGTTGTGTTTTTGTTAAATATCACTTCAACTTATCAATCACTACTGCTAATACTATCAGTAGTGATTTTGTGTTGTTCTCTTTGAACGAGCAATAACAATGGAAGCTTGATTCAGGGAGTGTTAATGGGTGCAGTAAATAAAGTATTAACGGCAGTGCTGAGTTGTTCACTGTTGCTTTGGGCTGGCTGCGCGATGGCAAATCTTGCGAAAGTGTCGGTTTCACAAGTTGTTGATCATCCCGATTTGAATGCGACACGTATGGGGCTACTCGAAGGGCTAAGAGCAAAAGGTTATGAGCCTGGGAAAAATCTCGAGTTTTCTTACGAAATGGCGGAAGGCAATCCAGCGCAGGCAGTGAAAATAGCCAGAGAGCTCGTCAGCGAAAATCCTCATGTGTTGGTCGGTATCGCGACGCCAAGCTCACAGGCACTGGTTTCGGCAACTCGGTCTATTCCTATCGTATTCACGGCTGTCACAGATCCTATCGGTGCAAGGCTTGTCAAACAACTCGAAAAACCAGGGCGAAATGTAACCGGTCTTTCTGATCTATCCCCGATTGTTCAGCATGTCTCATTGATCAAAGAGTTGTTGCCAGAGGCTAACTCCATCGGTGTGGTTTATAACCCGGCTGAATCGAACGCTGTTGCCTTAATTGCGTTACTGAAGACAGCAAGCCGAGACTTTGGCTATAAGCTTCATACTGAAAAAGCGTTGACCATCGGAGATGTGGAATCAAAAGCAGAATTATTGGCAAAGCGATCTGATGTCATCTATGCGCTGACCGACAATACGGTGGCTAGTGGTGTGGAAGGCCTTATTAAAGCGGCAAACCAAGAGGGCATTCCGGTAGTGGCGGGTGCGACGTCTTATGTTAGCAAGGGAGCTATAGCAGGTTTGGGCCTTGATTATTACGACGTTGGTGTACAAACCGCCGATTATGTTGCCGCGATTTTGAATGGGCAAAAGCCCGGCAAGTTGAGTGTAAAGACAGCCCAGAGTTCGCAATTGGTGGTGAACTTAGAGGCTGCTCAAAAATTGGGTGTGACGATACCTGAATCTGTGGTGGAACGAGCGAAGCTACATCAGCAATGAGAAGCTTTACGTGGCTATAACGACCGGTAAAGATCGTATTGAATTCTAGCCACGTTGTTCAGTCGAAATGCTTAAATGGACAGTTCGAGAGGGGGAGATCTATGCAGGCTGATTGTACAGCTCTTGGTAGCGTTTGATCTGCTCGACAATAGGCGCGGCTTTTTTGTAGGTTCTGATTTCTCGGAACAGTTCTTCCGCTTCTGGGTACTCTTTACGCAGGTAGACAAACCACTGTTTTACACGGTTTGGATAGTAAAGACCTTTATCGCCCTCAATTTCGAACTCTGAATAGCGCAACAGCAGAGCAATAACCTCTATCCATGGCATTGGCTGGTGGTTGTGCTTGACCACGTTACCAAGGTTTGGAACGTTGAATGCGCCTCGGCATACCATGAGTGAATCGACACCTGTCGTTTTAATGCAATCTTGACCGTCTTGATAATTCCATATTTCGCCATTCGCGATCAAAGGTAGCGATGTCTTCTGGCGGATCTGATTAATGTAATCCCACTTGATTTCACTTGCCTTGTAGCCACCGGTTTTGGTCCTTGCATGGACTGTTAGTTCGTCCGCTTTGGCTTGTTCAATCGCATCGACAATCTCAAAGCACTCATCTGGGTGTTCCCAACCTAAACGAATTTTAGCGGAAACAGGGATGTGCTCAGGAACGGCTTCTCGAGTCGCTTTAACAACTTGGTAGATAAGCTCAGGTTCTTTTAGTAAAGATGCGCCACCGTTACTCTTATTTACCGCTTTTGCTGGGCAGCCAAAGTTTAGGTCAATACCTTTGGCACCAAGGTTCGCAGCTTGAATTGCATTTTCTGCCATCCATTTCGGGTGTTGACCGAGTAGCTGCACATGGACAGGAACGCCCGCCATCGTTTGAGAGCCTTGATGAAGCTCAGGACACAAGCGATGGAATACATGCGGTGGTAGTAGTTGATCAGTAACACGCACGAATTCGGTTACGCAGAGATCGTAATCATTGAGCTCTGTAAGAATTTCACGCATTAGGTGGTCTAGAACGCCCTCCATAGGGCCAAGTATTACTCGCATGCTGATCTACCGAAACATCTCTGTCCTGAAAATAAAGAGGCGTGATTGTACGGCTTGCCTACATGATTGTCACTATGAGTATGGTTTTGCCCACATCGAGGCTGGCCCTATGGGTTAAAGGCGACATATCGCACGTGATAGCGTTATAATATTGAAAATGCCCCAATATCCAGAGCTTTCATGACATATCAATTATTAAGCCTACCAGAATCAATTACAGATATTACCCCTCAGTTTCTTGAAGGGGCCATTCTTGCTTCTAACCTAGCCACTAAGCCGCTAGAACCTGAAGCGTGGCTTGCGATCATTGCTCCAGAAGCATGTGAAGCGCTTGTGGCAATCGTGACAGAACAGATCAATCGCCAACACAATCTCATTCAGCGTAGTGAATACTTACTGACAGATTTATTTAGTGAAGGTGACTTTACCGAGCAGTTCGCTGATTTTGCAGAAGGCTTCATGATGGTGTGGCCAACTGTTGAAGAGCAATGGCAAACCGTGAGTGTCGCTGATGGCACACTACGCATGCTACAAGCTTTACTGACGACATTGATGCTTGCGATTGATGAAGAGCAGACTCAGCAGCAAATGATTTCAGCTGGACTAGAGAACCCGCCAGCACTTGCTGATCTCGTTGGTCAAGTTGATTTAATGATTTCTGAGGTTGCATTGGCTGCTGATGAAGCCATGCTGGGTAACAAGTCTCAGAGTGTGAATCCATTTAAAGATATCGGTCGTAACGATGCTTGTCCGTGTGAAAGCGGTAAAAAATTCAAGCAATGCTGTGGAAAGAACAGTTAATCGTTTACTGAGCTCTAAAGCGTAAGACAGACTCGATACTAAAAAGTCGACCCTAAGGTCGACTTTTTAGTTTTTGTAAAGCGTGAGTGATTAGTCGTTCTTGGATTTAACGAATTGAGAAATTACCACGAAACCGAACGCCACTAAGTTGCCTGCAAAGATTATGACAAGCCATTGCGGCATAGAAAGCGACAAGAACTGCCACACGACCTTGCTGCAGTCACCGTAGGCTTCAAACATCCACGGAGCCCATTGGTTTAAAGGTGCCCAGCTAGGGAAGGTCACGAACAGGTCACAGGTTGCGAATGGAGACGGGTTGAACTGGTAATCAACGTGCTCCAAAGCCAACGTTAAACCTTTGTATGCGCCAAAACCCCAGCCAGCAAAGCAAAGCCAGCGCGAGATTGGATTGTTCGGGGCGATAGCGCCTATGATTGCTGCGACACCAATAGCTAGCATTGCCACACGCTCATAAATACACATGACACAAGGACCAAGCATCATGACATGCTGAAAGAACAGCGCACAAGCCTCAAAAAATACGATAAATGCTAGCAGTAAAAGCCAAGATAAACGTCCCTTAGAGAAGTCTTTGAGCATTACAAAAAAGTTCACGAATTAAATCCCGTCTAAAAAATAAAAAAGCCCTGAATACTCAGAGCTTTTTATCTTGGATAAGTTTCCTAATCAACTAATATTTTTGATTAGTGAGTTACACATTTTGTGCTTTGCGACACAGTGTGTAGCTTAGTGGCCACCAGATATTACTGGAGCAACCGCTTCACCGGTACGCTGAATGATCCAGCCAGCGTCATAGAACCATGCTGTCATCGGTTCCACGAAGTATACGATGCCTGCAAGGCCAACCAATGCCAGCACGATAGTGTATGGCAACGCCATGATTACCATGCGGCCGTAAGACAGTCTAATTAACGGCGCAAGTGCAGACGTTAATAGGAATAAGAACGCAGCTTGACCGTTTGGTGTTGCAACTGAAGGTAGGTTAGTACCTGTGTTGATAGCAACAGCAAGCAGGTCGAACTGGTCGCGAGTGATAATGCCTTCAACCAACGCTGTTTTCACTTCGTTGATGTAAACCGTACCTACGAACACGTTATCTGAAACCATCGATAGAATACCGTTGGCTACATAGAATAGGGCAAGCTGAGCGCCTTTATCTTCAACGTGAAGAACCGCATCGATTACTGGCTTAAATAGTGCCTGGTCGATGATTACTGCAACGACAGCGAAGAAAACAGCAAGAAGCGCGGTAAACGGTAGCGCTTCTTCAAACGCTTTACCCATAGAGTGTTCTTCGATTACACCAGTAAACGCAGTCGCTAGAATGATAACTGATAGACCAATCAAACCAACTTCAGCAACGTGAAGTGCTAAGCCTACAATTAGCCATACTGCGATAGCACTTTGAACCCAAAGTTTTGCCACGTCTTGCTTAGTACGGCTCGCTTTTTGTGTGTTATCGAACTCGACAAGGATCTGACGAACGTTGTTTGGCAGCTTTGCGCCGTAACCGAATACTTTGAATTTTTCTACAAGAGCACAGGTTAGAATGCCGCAGAAGAAAACAGGCAGTGTTACTGGAAGCATACGAATAATGAACTCACCGAACTCCCAGCCTGCTTGTTTAGCGATAACTAAGTTCTGTGGCTCACCTACCATAGTCATTACACCACCCAGCGCGGTACCCACACCAGCGTGCATCAATAGTGAACGTAAGAAAGCACGGTAATCTTCTAAGTCTTCACGAGTTAGCTCAGAGATTTCTTCATCGTGAGTGTGGTCGTGTGCAGAGTTAGAGCCTTTGCCTGATGCTACTTTGTGGTAAATCGAGTAGAAACCCACTGCCACGCTGATCACAACTGCGATTACAGTCAGTGCATCTAGGAAAGCAGATAGGAATGCAGCTGCCACACAAAACGCAACAGAAAGCATAATTTTAGAACGAATGCCAAGCAGTATCTTCGTGAAAATGAACAGGAGAAGTTCTTTCATGAAGTAAATGCCAGCAACCATGAATACTAATAAGAGTAATACTGGAAGGTTTGCTTGAAGCTCATGATAAACCATTTCAGGTTTGGTCATGCCAATTGCAACGGCTTGAATTGCCAGTAAACCACCCGGTTGCAGAGGGTAGCATTTGAGAGCCATAGCTAGGGTGAAAATAAACTCAACCACTAATAGCCAGCCCGCTACAAATGGGTCAACTAGGAAGAAAACAAACGGGTTGATGATTAAAAAGGAAATGATGGCAAGTTTATACCAATCAGGAGCTTTACCAAGGAAATTCTTGATAAAAGCGTTTCCGAGAGACATCGGCATGTTAATACTCTTTTATGTTGATTATGAATAGACAAGCAATACAACATTTTGAGAATCGAGCTATAGAAAGTGTTAAAAACTACAACTAACAGTGACTTAGAAAAACTACATTCCATGTAATGTTCTGTGGTCTTGCCAAGTCACTCCCTTAGAGACTCAAGCACTGCTTATTTTTGAGCGCAACTCTACTCTTAGATAACATTTAGTCAACAGGAAAAGCCCTGTAGCACCTAAAATACCTCTTTTTTGTGTGAGAAACGCGATCAAAGTAGCGGAAGCATACCACTTAAAATGTGATAAAAACCGACTAGAATCGATATTTCAGCGAAATGATTGAAATTTACAGAATAAAGACGGTTTATATATGATTATTACAACTTAATATTGCAATTTGATGGCTTTGAAAATATGACCAATATTGTTGATTTTAAAGAAAATTTATTGTGTTAATTATTTGTTGAAATGCTGATTTATATAGACTTGCTTTGCAAACCTTGGACGGAAACATGAGTTTAACTTTAGAGCTTTAGCTCTACTGGTGTTTTTGGGGTGTAAAATTTTTGAGGGTGTTTCCGCTCGCCTTTACTAGTGGTATGATGAGTAAATTAGAAGAAAATAATTTAATTGGATTGAAGTGTAGATGGTCATTAAGGCGAAGAGCCCGGCAGGATTTGCAGAAAAGTATATCATTGAAAGTATTTGGAATGGCCGTTTCCCTCCAGGTTCTATCTTGCCAGCAGAGCGCGAGCTTTCTGAGCTAATTGGTGTTACACGTACTACGCTTCGTGAAGTACTACAACGTCTTGCTCGTGATGGTTGGTTAACAATCCAACATGGCAAACCAACTAAAGTTAACCAGTTTATGGAGACATCAGGCCTTCATATCCTTGATACGCTAATGACTCTGGATGTTGATAACGCAAGCAAGATGGTAGAAGACCTGCTTGCTGCTCGTACTAATATCAGCCCGATTTTCATGCGTTATGCATTCAAAGCAAATAAAGAGGCTTCAGAGCGTACAATCAGTAATGTGATTGAATCGTGTGAAGCGCTACTTGCGGCACCTACATGGGATGACTTCCTAGAATCGTCTCCGTATGCAGACAAGATCAAGCAAGCTGTTAAAGAAGACACAGAGAAAGACGAAGCAAAACGTCAGACGATCTTAATTGCGAAGACGTTTAACTTTTACGACTACATGCTGTTCCAACGCTTAGCGTTCCATTCAGGTAACCAAATTTACGGTCTGATCTTTAATGGCGTACGTAAGCTTTACGACCGTATCGGTAGCTACTACTTCTCTAACCCAGAAGCGCGTCGCCTAGCGATGGAGTTCTATAAAGAGCTGTTTGTTATCTGTGAGAGCGGTCAACGTGAAAACTTGCCTTTGGTTATTCGTAATTATGGTATCGCAAGTGCACAGATCTGGAACGAAATGAAAACGACGTTACCAACGAACTTTACGGAAGACGATAGCTAATCTTTTTGATTAACCCAGGCAGTCTCTAAAGTAAGAACAAAGAAAAGCGGCGAGATAATTCAATTATCTCGCCGCTTTTTATTTATCAAGAGTTTGGCTAATTTGCTAGTAGTTAACCTGCGAACTCTTCTGAGTCTGGGCGGTTAGTAAATTGAACACCATTTAGGAAATCACAAAGCAATTGGTCTTCACATACTTTGTAGTTTTTGTTTTCAGGCTTGCGGAAGTAGGCACCAATTTCGTATTTGCTTAGGCTGATACCCACCACTTCTAATACATCGAGCACGTCTTCTGCTTTCATGTTCAACGCAATACGTAGCTTCATGAAAATCATGTTGTTGGTAAGTGCAACTTCAGGCTTTGGCTGAGCCCCTTCTTTTTTACCGCGCTTAAGGTTGATGAAACCATTTAGGAATACCGCTAACTCTTTGTCTTTCATTTTAGAGCATGACTTATCGTTATCCGCTTTTAGCCAGTTAATCACTTGGTCGTGGGCAACAGTCACATCCGCTTGCTCAATAGCTTTGATGATTTGTGCGTTCTTAAGGTTTAGTGCGTGTTGAATACGACGCAAGATTTCGTTGTTAGTCACAGAGGTGTCCTAAAAAGGTTTAGAGAGTAAAGTAGCTTCAAACGGCACATTGCTGTCGTTAACCTTGTGATACTTTACTTAGCATAGTTGATGGCGACTCTAACAGAGAACGCCGGTTTTCGGTAGATATAAAAAATCCCCGATGTTTATTAACTCTTTCAAGTTAAGTTACATCAGGGATTTGGCAGTGAATGCTTTATCTGACAGAGGTCAGAATTACATTACACGCATACCAGGTTGAGCACCTTCGTGTGGCTCAAGAATCCATAGGTCGCTGCCGCCAGGGCCCGCTGCTAGGATCATGCCTTCAGACATACCAAACTTCATCTTACGAGGTTTTAGGTTTGCAACCATAACAGTTAGCTTGCCTTCTAGCTCTTCAGGTTTGTATGCTGACTTAATGCCAGAGAATACTTGGCGAGTCTCACCACCGATGTCCAGTTGGAACTTCAGTAGCTTGTTCGCTTTTGGAACTTCTTCACAAGAGATGATACGAGCAATACGCATATCAACGGCTGCGAACGCGTCAAATTCAATCTCTTCAGCGATTGGCTCTTTATCTAGCTCAGTTTGGCTTGCTTTTTCTTTCTCAGCTTCCGCTTTCTCTTTAGCTGCCATTTCTGCTGCTGCGTCTTCTTTAGAAGACTCAATCATCGCTTCCACTTTCTTAGGGTCAATACGGCTAAATAGCGCTTTGAACTTAGTGATCTCGTGATCAGTTAGTGGAGTAGCAACGCCTTCCCACGTTAGCTCTTCGTTTAGGAAAGCTTCCGTACGAGCTGCAAGCTCTGGCATTACTGGTTTCAGGTAAGCCATTAGTACGCGGAATAGGTTGATACCTACAGAGGAAACTTCTTGAAGCTCTTTCTCTTTACCTTCTTCTTTTGCAAGAACCCAAGGTGCTTTTTCGTCGATGTACTGGTTCGCTTTATCTGCTAGTGCAGTGATCTCACGGATAGCACGGCTGAATTCACGAGTTTCGTATAGATCACCGATACGCTCAGCAGCTGCAACGAATTCGTTGTAAAGCTCTGGCTCTGCAAATTCAGCAGATAGCTTGCCTTCGAAGCGCTTAGTGATGAAACCTGCGTTACGAGAAGCTAGGTTAACAATCTTGTTTACTACGTCAGCGTTTACACGTTGAGTGAAGTCTTCAAGGTTAAGGTCAAGGTCGTCGATACGGCTGTTTAGTTTTGCAGCGTAATAGTAACGTAGACACTCAGGGTCTAGGTGGTCTAGGTATGTGCTTGCTTTGATGAATGTGCCTTTAGACTTAGACATCTTAGCGCCGTTTACTGTTACGTAGCCGTGTACGAATACGTTGTTTGGCTTACGGAAACCAGAACCTTCTAGCATTGCAGGCCAGAATAGGCTGTGGAAGTAAACGATGTCTTTACCGATGAAGTGGTAAAGTTCAGCGGTGCTGTCTTTCTTCCAGTACTCGTTAAAGTCTAAATCGTCGCGCTTGTCACATAGGTTCTTGAAAGAGCCCATGTAGCCGATTGGTGCATCTAGCCATACGTAGAAGAACTTGTCTTTTTCGCCTGGGATTTCGAAGCCAAAGTATGGTGCATCACGAGAGATATCCCACTGTTGTAGACCAGACTCGAACCACTCTTGCATTTTGTTTGCTGTTTCAGCTTGCAGTGAGCCAGAACGTGTCCACTCTTTTAGCATGCTTTCGAACTGAGGCAGGTCGAAGAAGAAGTGCTCAGAGTCTTTCATTACTGGAGTTGCGCCAGAAACCGCAGACTTAGGTTCGATTAGCTCAGTTGGGCTGTATGTCTCACCACAGTTATCACAGTTATCACCGTACTGGTCTTCTGACTTACACTTAGGGCAAGTACCTTTTACGAAACGGTCCGGTAGGAACATTTCTTTCTCAGGGTCGAAAAGCTGAGAAATAGTGCGGCTTGAAATGAAGCCGTTCTTTTTAAGTTCTAGGTAGATGTGAGAAGCCAGTTCACGGTTCTCTTCGCTGTGCGTGCTGTGGTAGTTGTCAAAGCTGATATCAAAGCCAGCGAAGTCTTTTTGGTGCTCTTCACTAACAGCAGCGATCATCTCTTCTGGTGTGATACCCATCTGTTGAGCTTTAAGCATAATTGGCGTGCCGTGAGCATCGTCAGCACAGATGAAGTTTACAGTGTTGCCACGCAGACGCTGGTATCGAACCCAGATATCAGCTTGGATATGCTCAAGCATATGGCCAAGGTGAATAGAGCCGTTAGCGTACGGAAGCGCACAAGTTACCAAAAGTTGTCTTGGATCAGTTGCCATACTTAATAATTCGCTTTTTTGATAGGTATAAATTTGATTGGTAATACTACTTTATAACGTGTGATACGCCAAGGTATCAGACAAAGGATTCCCCTAGTTTTTTAGGGGTTCAGTCTTCATCTCGTGGGTGATAGCATAAATAAAAAAAGGAGCCCCAATGCGTAACTTTACTTCGAAGCAAGATTTCTGTTCATGGTTGAATGAGTTTGAGTCACCAATCCTCATCCCAGAGTGGGCGCTACACCAAAATATTGTCTCTGTTGATCCTCGTGGAGCGTTTGTTATTACTTTGCCTTTCGCTGCGAATCAGCTTGCTGTTGATCTTGAAAATTGGATTAACGCTCAGATTGAACAAAAGCTTGTGAATGCTTTTCAATTTGAAGTGAAGGTCAAGCCGTCGGCACTTGAAACGACGGTCTCAACACCACTGAAAGGCGTGAAGAATATTATTGCCGTCACTTCTGCCAAGGGCGGGGTGGGTAAATCAACGACTTCAGTTAACCTTGCGTTGGCTTTATCTAAATCTGGTTCAAAAGTCGGTTTGTTGGATGCGGACATCTACGGCCCATCGGTTCCTATGATGCTTGGTCAATTAGAGGCGAAGCCAGAAGTGCAAAACAATAAGTGGATGATGCCAATCGAAGCTCACGGTATTTTCACTCATTCAATTGGTTACCTTGTATCGAAAGATGACGCCGCTATTTGGCGTGGCCCGATGGCGGCAAAAGCACTGGGTCAGCTTGTGAATGAAACCGTATGGCCAGAGCTGGATTACCTTGTGATCGATATGCCACCGGGTACGGGTGATATCCAATTAACTCTATCTCAACAAATCCCAGTAACTGGTGCGGTTGTTGTGACTACTCCTCAAGATCTGGCATTAGCAGACGCACGTAAAGGTGTCGCGATGTTCGATAAAGTGAGTGTGCCTGTAGCAGGCTTAGTTGAAAACATGAGCTACCATATATGTAGTCACTGTGGTGAGAAAGAGCATATCTTTGGCGCTGGTGGTGCAGAAGCTATGTCTGAAGAGTTCTACCTCGATATCTTAGCGCAAATCCCACTGCATATTGATGTTCGTGAAGACATCGATGCGGGCTGTCCAACGGTAGTGCGTCGCCCAGACAGCGAGCACACACACCATTACCTAGAGCTCGCTGAAAATGTCGCGGCTAAAATGTTTTGGACGGGTAAAGCGCGACCAGAAGCGATCAACTTTTCTATGGTCGAATAGTTAGGTTTTTTCTCACACTGTATAAATAATGATGGATTAGATAAATAGTTATTGGTTTTCGGCGAGCCGATCATTCAGTCTGTGCAAACAGTTGTAGGCAAGTTTTTTAAAAGCAAACGATTATCTCAAGTAAATGTATTGAGATCATCAATTTGACTGCAATTTGCTAAAATGGCGACTAGAATCTCAGTGCTTTAGCCCCTATAATCAGGCGGTTTATCTATTCCCACCACCAAACCATATCGGGTGCAAAATAATGTCTGATAATAATCAATGTGTCATCGTAGGTATCGCTGGCGCTTCAGCTTCAGGAAAAAGTCTGATTGCTAGTACGATTTATAATGAGCTGCGCGAAAAAGTAGGCGACCATCAAATTGGTGTTATCACGGAAGATTGCTATTACAGCGACCAAAGCCACTTGAGTATGGAAGAGCGTGTTAAAACCAACTACGATCACCCAAATGCACTGGACCATGATCTGTTATGTGAGCATTTACAGCAGCTGATGAGCGGCAACGCTGTAGAAGTACCAGAGTACAGCTACACAGAACATACACGTACTTCTGAAACGACTACACTTACTCCTAAGAAAGTGATCATTTTAGAAGGTATTCTGCTATTAACAGACCCACGTCTTCGTAACCTAATGCACGCAAGTGTGTTCATGGATACACCACTAGACATCTGTCTACTACGCCGTGTTAAGCGCGACGTTGAAGAGCGTGGTCGCACAATGGATACAGTACTAAAGCAATACCAAGAAACAGTACGTCCAATGTTCATGCAGTTTATCGAGCCTTCAAAACAACATGCAGACATCATCGTTCCTCGTGGTGGTAAAAACCGTATCGCGATTGATGTATTGAAAGCGCACATTGCGAAGTTGTTGAAGTCTTAATCGAATAAAAGTTTTGCCTAAGTGACTCACTTAGCTTTATTTTTTACCGAATCAGTGGCACTTTTATAGTGCCACTTTCTTTTGGAATCTAAGCAAGGAATATGCGGATGAAGAAACTACTCATTTTCATAGCTGTGCCAGTGTTTATTGTTGTTGCAGCAATTTTGGCACTAGTACTGTTAGTGAATCCCAACCAATTTAAGCCATTAATTGTCGAACAAGCCCAGAAACACACCGGCCTTGAGCTAGTGATCGAGGGTGATATCAGCTGGCAATTCTTCCCATCTATTGGCTTCGAGCTTGGTCAAACTGAATTACGCAACCCAGAAGGTTTTACGCAACCGAATCTATTTAAGGTTGATACGGTTGGCGTTGATGTTTCGGTTACTCCGCTATTTAGCAACCAACTAGAGATCGGTAACATCACTCTAGATGGCGCAGAGTTCTACTTAGAAACGCTTAAAGATGGCCGTAAAAATATTGATGCGCTGACGCAAGCATCTGCATCTGATACATCGGCGCCAGCTGCTGAGACAACGTCTGAACCAGCGCAGGCTCCACAAGAGCAAACTGCAGCAGAAGCATCAGGTTGGACAATAAATCTAGCGGGCGTGACTATTTCAAATGCACTATTTGAAATGGACGACAAGCAAGCCGGCTCTTTCACTAAGCTCTACGATGTGTCTTTGAATCTATCTGAGTTCGCAGTAGACACATGGACGACGGCAACTTTCGCTGCGTCTGGTGAGAACAACCAACAAAAATTCTCAGCTAACGGTAGCGCAGAGTTCAAACTGGCTGAAGGCTTTGCAAGCTATGCGCTACGTAATATCGATCTAAACGCTAAGTTTAATGACCCTGCTACGTCGATTGACTCGGCAAAGATTGGTTTAGATACGTTTGAGTTCGATAAGGTTAACCAACTGACTTACGCTGTGGTTGGTAAAGCTGCTGGTCTAGATTTAGATCTGAAAGGTGGCGGTGAGCTAACGGTTGATAAAGCCATTTCAAAAGTGACACTGAACAAGTTAACGTTAGACTCTACGTTCAAGGGTGATACGCTTCCTCAATCACCAATGAAAGTTGATATGTTTTCTGACCTTAGCTTTGATCTAACAAAGAGCCATTTGAGCTTTGTGCTAGAGAAGCTACAAGCTAACTCTATCGCGTTAGACGGTAAGGCTGACGTTACTCTGTCAGACATACCAAAGGTTCGTTTCTCGCTACATAGCCCGAACATTGATTTAGACGAGTTGCTAGGTCTAGGTAATTCAACAGAAACCGCGAGCACGTCGCCTTCTGGTTCTGCTGGTGGTTCAACGTTAAAGTCAGGCAGCTCTGCACAAGCAAAAGAAGTTGAACCTGACCTCTCTGCTCTTAAAACGCTCGATGTGAAAGGTGATATCACTATCGATAAGTTCAAAGCAAACAATGCGAAAATGCAGAATGTTAAAACGGCATTCTCTGTTAACCGCGGTGTTGCTGAATTGACTTCATTCACATCAAACCTTTACCAAGGTTCTATCTCTGCGACAGCGAAACTAGACGCTCGTAAAACACCAGCGACTTACACTGCTAAGAAGAGAATTAAAGGTGTGAAAGTTCAGCCATTGCTGGTTGATGTTGCTGGTAACGATATGCTTGAAGGTACAGGCAATATCGATGTGAATGTGAAAGGTAAGAGCCTTACACCAACAGGAATCAAAAAGAACCTAGTTGGTACTATCGCGATTAACTTTGAAGATGGTGCGGTTAACGGCATCAACGTTGCCCAACTGATTCGTGAGAATTACGCGAAGATCAAAGGCGAGAAAGTTGAAAGCACAAATGAAGCTAAAAAGACTGACTTTAGTGCGATGAAAGCGACGCTTAAGGTTGATAAAGGTTGGGTTTCAACGAATGACTTGTCGGCACAATCACCACTACTGCGCGTTACAGGCCAAGGTAAAGCGAACTTCATCAATGAAGCGGTAGACTTCCTAGTAAGAACATCGATTGTTGGCACATTAGAAGGTCAGGGCGGTAAGGGGATTGATGATCTGAAAGATGTCACGATTCCAATTAAGGTGACCGGCCAATGGGCTGACCCGAAATTCGCTCTCGTTTTTGATGATGTGTTAAAGCAAAAAGCACAGAAAGAGATCGACCGTGGTGTTAACAAGCTAACGGATAAGATTAAAGATGAGAAGACCAAAGAAGCCGTAGACGGTTTATTGAAAGGTTTCTTTAACTAACGAGTACTCGTCGTCTATAAACAAAGCGCCATTCCTATTGTAGGAATGGCGCTTTTTATTTTAGCATCGGTAATACTCAAGAGAGATTCCCTACGATACTCGTCCCTCGCTCTAGGGAATGACTATAGGTAATCGTCCTTTGTTCAAGGATACAGCAGCCTAGTGGGCTTCATCCTCGAGAGGGAAGAATGACCGAGATCGGGGATCTCTGGTTGAAGGTGATTACCAGTCAACGCCTTGTAGCGCCTTAACACCAGATTCAAATGCGTGTTTCACGTTACGTACCTCTGATACCGTGTCTGCCATTTCAGTCAGTGTGCGGTGTGCCCCACGGCCTGTAATGATCACTGATTGCATCTTAGGACGGTTGTTAAGCGCTTCAACGACTTCATCTAGCTCGATGTAGCCGTAGCTCACCATGTAAGTCAGCTCATCAAACAGAATCACATCAATCGACTCATCAGCCAGCATTCGCTTACACTCTTTCCATACGCGTTGTGCCGCTTCTATATCTTGCGCTTTATTTTGTGTTTCCCACGTAAAACCAGTACCCATTACTTGGAACTCGACATCTAGCTTTTGCAGGACGTTTTTCTCGCCGTTATCCCAAGTGCCTTTAACAAACTGAGCAACCGCACATTTCTTACCGTGACCTACTGCACGAGTTATGGTGCCAAAGCCAGAGGTCGATTTGCCTTTGCCATTACCAGTGATGACCAGTAATAGGCCTTTTACTTCTTGTGCTGCAGCGACACGAGCATCGACTTGTTCTTTTACTTTCTGTTGTCTTGCTTTATGACGTTGTTCTTTGTTGTCTTCAGTCGACATAACAAATCCTTTTAAGTTGTGATTGCGCCTATCATAGCCTAACTTAACGATAGCAAAAACCATCGGAAGAACAGGTGATTACGGATGAAAAAGATACTCGTGGTTTGCATGGGGAATATTTGTCGCTCGCCAACAGGTGAAGCGGTATTACGAAAGAAGGCACAGCAGCTCAATATTGATGTTCTAGTCGACTCTGCGGGGACGATTGGTTTCCATCAAGGCAATCCGCCGGATTCACGCTCTAAAGCGGCAGGAGAGAAGCGAGGCTATAGCTTTAAGGGCATTACTTCTCGAAAAGTCGTCGCAAATGATTTTGAAGAGTTTGACTTAATCCTCGCAGCAGATAGAGCTAACTTGACTGATTTAATGAGCCAATGTCCGGCACACTTGCAATACAAATTGGCGTTGTTTTTAAGTTTCGGTGACTCGCAGTATCAAGAGGTGCCTGATCCGTATTATGGAGAGGGGGATGGGTTCGAACTGGTTTTGGACTTAATCGAAGAGTCGAGCGAAGCGATATTAAGGTCGATTTGATATCGAGAGTAGAAGAGCAGTAGAATGGCGAAGTATAAAAAAGGCCGACATTGAATGTCGGCCTTTCTATATCTAGCGTAAAGTGATGTTCAAGATTACTTAGACATTACTTTGTAGATTGGGTCTTCTGCTACATTTGCTTCTACTAAGCTACCTGCTTTGTGCAGCATAGCAACACAGTCTTGGCTTAGGTGACGAAGGTGAAGCGTTTTACCTTGTGCAGCGTAACGCTCAGCAATAGTATCAATTGCTTCAATAGCAGAGTGGTCGGTTACGCGAGAGTTCGCGAAATCAACGATAACATCTTGTGGATCTTCATGAGCGTCAAACAACTCAAGGAAGTTTGCCGTTGAACCGAAGAAGATTGGACCGTTTACCTTGTACTCTTTTGAGCCAGCTTCGTTGATGCAAGTATCAGCGTAGATGTGCTTAGCGTGTTGCCATGCAAACATCAGTGCAGATGCAATTACACCTACAAATACCGCTACTGCTAGGTCAGTCATTACTGTTACAACCGTAACAAGAACGATAACGAAGAAGTCTTGCTTAGGTACACGACGTGCAAGCTTGAAAGTTGCCCACTCGAATGTACCAATTACCACCATGAACATCACACCAACCAGCGCCGCTAGCGGGATCATTTCGATAAGTGCTGAACCGAATAGGATGAACATTAGCAATGCAACAGCAGCAACGATGCCCGATAGACGACCACGACCACCAGAGTTTACGTTGATCATTGACTGACCAATCATCGCACAACCACCCATAGCGCCAAATACTGAACACGTTACGTTCGCCATACCTTGACCAACACATTCACGGTTAGATTGACCACGAGTATTTGTCATCTCGTCCAGTACTGTTAGTGTTAGTAGTGATTCGATTAGACCAATCGCTGCAAGGATCACTGCGTAAGGCAGAATGATGTATAGCGTTTCTAGGTTAAACGGTACTGCTGGAATAGAGAAGGTTGGTAGAGAACCCGCTAGTGTTGCAGCTTCGTCACCAGACATAGTGCGTAGGAAATCAACAACAGTACGAGTTTCCAGATCAAGACCTACAACCAATGCCGTCACAGTTACGATAGCAAACAATGAAGATGGTACTGCTGTCGTCAGTTTTGGTAGGAAGTAAATGATAGCCATAGTCAGTGCCACTAGGCCTAACATTAGAGTCATCTGGTCACTTGGTAGCCAAGTTAATGCACCTGTTAGATCTGGTGCTTTGAATTGACCAAGTTGAGCTAGGAAAATAACGATAGCCAAGCCGTTCACGAAACCAATCATTACTGGGTGTGGAACGATGCGGATAAATTTACCTAGCTTGAAGACTCCTGCTGCAATTTGCAGAAGGCCAGCTAGCATAATTGCCGCGAATAGGTATTGAACACCGTGAGTTGCAACTAGGCTTACCATTACAACAGCCATTGCGCCTGTCGCACCAGAAATCATGCCTGGGCGGCCACCGAAGATTGAAGTGATAAGACCTACGATGAATGCAGCGTAGAGACCAACCATTGGGTCAACGCCAGCAACAAAGGCGAATGCTACAGCTTCAGGTACAAGAGCAAGTGCTACGGTAAGGCCTGACAGTACGTCATTCTTTACAGAGTGCTTAGAAAATTGTGGGAATTCGAACATGTGTGCTCAGCTATGCTTAAAATGGATTTACCGACACGAGTGTATTGCGTAGCTAAACAGTGATGAAAAAGAGCGGCAATAGCTAAGTGTCGAAAAGATAAGTGCGCGAATGCTACCCAAAATTGTGACTAAGTTCAAGGTAGAACCCAATTTTGAGTAATATATCTATTAATTTTTATTCGATTAGCAGATAAGAAAAAGGCTGCTTAAATAAGCAGCCTTTGATTAGATTTTCTAATGATTACTCAGTAGTAAACACTAGTAGTTTGGCTTAGTCATGCCTGCGCCAGCTTTGTTTGACGCTACCTGACTACCTGCACCTTTTGGTACAAAACGTTCAGTGCGGAACGGTGCTGCAACCACTTCAATCTCTTTGATCTCTTGAGGACCAGGAGCTTTAGTCATTGGTGAGCCCGCTTGCTTCTTCGCAACAGTTGCTTTTGGCGTTTCTGCTTTTACAACAGGCGCTGTCTCAACTTTCACTTCAGCTTTCGGTGCTTCAACTACTTTTGCTTGCTCAACGACAGCCGCTTCCGCTTCAACTGCTGGTGCTTCAGCAACAGCTTCCTCAGCTTTGACAGTCTCAACCGGAGCTTCAACTACTGGAGTTTCAACGACAGGTGCTTCAACCTTCGCTTCGATAACCACTGGAGCTTCTTCAACAACAGCAGGAGCTTCAGTTACTTTAGCTTCGGCAACTGGCGCTTGAATTACAGCTGTTTCTTCACGGCGGATAATTACTTTACCCATTGCCAGTTCAGGACACGCAAAACCGCCAGCCATTACAACGCTGCTTTGTGGAGCAGTCTCTTGAGCGACATTTTGCTCTTGAGTGTTAACCACTGTTTGCGTTTCAACTGCTACTTCAGCCACTTCAGGTTTTGCCTGTTTGTGGTGAGGTTTCGGAATGAAGCGAGGCATCACTTTACCCATAGCCATCTCTGGAGAAGCTACACCACCTTTGCGTAGGCGGAATGGGTTAGGGCGACGATCACGACCGCGACGACGACGTTGACCACTTGCACGTAGGTGACGTGGAGAACGACGGTTACGACGTTGTTTCGGTTCTTCCTGTTCAGATTGCTCGCCATTTGCTTGAGTTGCTTCAACTTGCTCTGCAACTTTTTGCTCCTGCGCTACTGATTTGTTTTTCGCTGCTGCTTGCTCTTTAGAAACAGATGGTGCTTTTTGTTCCTTAGCTGCGTTTTCGGTCGCGTCTGCTTGAGCTTGCTGGTCTTTAACACGAACTTGCTTGTTCAGCTTACGACGTTGGCGACGCTCTTTAATCTTAGCTGCTTTCGCTTCAGGCTTAGCCTTAGGCGCATCTGACTTACCAGCTTGTGCATCTGCCGCTAGCTGTAGGCCTTCTTCTGCTAATTTAGATGGTGCTTGCTCTTCGCGTTGCTTCTGCTCATCACGCTGCTTGTTGCGGCGATCTTGCTTAGGCTTGCGAGGTTGACGATTTTGCTGTGGAGCTGCATCTTTCTGCTCTTCAGGCTTCTCATCACGTGCAGGCTTGCGGCGACGTTTGTTGTCGCGGTTATCGTTACGGTTGTCACCACGCTCACCACGCTCACCACGTTGGTTACGGCGGCGGTTATCGTTACGGTCACGGCGTTGACGGTTGCCATTGCGGTTGTTCTTAGGCTTCTCTTCAGTTTGTTTCTCTTCTTGCTTCTCTTCTTGAGTTGAAGAGCCAAATAGGAAACTACCGATAGCCTTAAAGAAGCGGCCAATTAGGCCAGACTCTTGTGCTACTGGTTCAGCTTTCTTCTCTTGTGCCGCTTTTGGTGCTGGCGCAGGAGTTGGTGCTGATTGAGCTGGAGCAGCGAAGCCTTTCAGAGCTGGCTCTTCGATCTTCTTAGGACGAATTGCTTGTTCTGCAGGTTCTTTGCTTTCTGCTTCTTTCAGAGCATCTAGCTTCTTAGGAAGTAGGTAAGAAAGTAGATCGAACTCTTCGCCTTCACGAACACGGATAACCTCAAAGTGCGGTGTTTCCATGTCAGAGTTAGGTACAACAGTGATCTTAACTTCTTGGTTCTTCTCGATGTGGTTTACTGAGCGACGTTTTTCGTTCAGAAGGTAAGAGGCGATAGGAACAGGCACAACCGCAAGTACTTGCGCTGTGTTGTCTTTCAGAGCTTCTTCTTCAATCAAACGTAGAACAGACAGTGCTAGAGATTCGTTATCACGAACAACACCAGTACCTGTACAACGAGGACAAATGTGGTGGCTTGCTTCTGCTAGTGATGGGCTCAAACGTTGGCGAGACATCTCTAGAAGACCAAAGCGAGAAATGCGGCCAATTTGTACGCGAGCACGATCTAGACGAACGGCATCACGTAGGCGGCTTTCAACTTCGCGTTGGTGGCGAACCGGAGTCATATCGATAAAGTCGATAACAACAAGGCCACCTAGGTCACGTAGACGTAATTGACGTGCAATTTCATCGGCTGCTTCTAGGTTAGTGTTAAGTGCTGTCTCTTCGATATCGCCGCCCTTTGTTGCACGAGCTGAGTTGATATCGATAGAAGTTAGCGCTTCTGTTGGATCGATTACGATAGAACCACCAGATGGAAGGCGAACTTCACGTTGAAAAGCCGATTCGATCTGGCTTTCAATCTGGTAGTGACTGAATAGTGGAACTTCACCATCGTACTTCTTAACGCGATTCATGAAATCTGGGCGTATTAGTTGGATGTGCGCTTGAGCACGTTCAAAAATAGTGTTGCTGTCGATTAGAATCTCGCCGATGTCACGACGTAGGTAGTCACGAATTGCGCGAACAATAACGTTACTTTCTTGGTGAATTAGGAAAGGAGCTGCATTTGAATCAGAAGCTTGCTTGATAGCGCCCCAGTGATTCAATAGAACGTTTAGGTCCCACTCTAGCTCTTCCGCGCTTTTGCCTACGCCCGCTGTACGAACGATTAAGCCCATACCTTGAGGAAGCTCAAGAGTGCTCAATGCTGCTTTCAGTTGGGTGCGTTCATCACCTTCGATACGACGAGAAATACCGCCGGCACGAGGGTTGTTTGGCATAAGAACTAAGTAACTACCTGCCAAAGAGATGAAAGTTGTCAGTGCAGCACCTTTGCTACCACGTTCTTCTTTCTCTACTTGTACGATTACTTCTTGGCCTTCTTTTAGCACTTCTTTAATGCTAGGACGGCCTTGGTATGTATAACCTTCAGGGAAGTATTCGCGGGCAATTTCTTTAAGAGGGAGGAAACCGTGACGTTCTGCGCCATAATCAACGAATGCCGCTTCTAGGCTTGGTTCAATACGGGTAATACGTCCTTTGTAGATATTCGCTTTCTTTGACTCGTGACCTGGACTTTCGATATCTAGATCGAATAGTCGCTGGCCGTCAACCAAAGCGACACGCAACTCTTCTTTTTGAGTTGCGTTAATTAACATTCTTTTCATTTAGAAATACTCGTTGTCTTTTCTTATTTTCATCATTGTTCTTATCGCTTTATTTCGTTTCTCATGGTGCCAGATCCCATGGCTTTATCGGTGCAGCCTCCCGGCTGGAGAGGGATGCTCTGGGGCACGTCAGTCATCATAGGGAGTTAGCCTATGATCCGCGATGTGGCGGTGAATACTCAACATGAGCGTACGTGAGTAGAGCGATAAGGGGACTCAGTTGACTGTGTCTTACGCCAATTGCAGCACTGTCTAATCTGAGTTATCTACTCATTTACTTGCTTATGAACGATTGCCTGTTTAAATTTTAGTCAAACCGTTGGTAGCAGCTGTGAACTATAGCAGTGGTCGGTAAACACAGCAATCTGCTTTGTCGGAATGCTGTAAAAAAAACAGTTTTTGTTTGTGTTTTGATAGCTCTAACTCACTGTCTATAAATAATTTATCAATTGATATTTTAATTTGCAGGAATCTTGGTGCTTTTTTGTTCGAAGAATCAAAGAAATATAGAACTTCAGCGACTATTTGGTGGTAGATGATCAAGAATTAAGAGTAAATTAGTTCAGAATAGACCTAAGAAAATCTCAATTATCAAAAGTGACAGTGATACAATAGCGCAATGAGCGAAATTAGAACCCAAGTCCAATTTGTCGATATTGACGAAGATATGGCTGGTCAGCGTATTGATAACTTCTTACGCAACCAATTAAAAAACATCCCGAAAAGCATGATTTACCGAATCGTGCGTAAAGGCGAAGTCCGCGTAAACAAAAAACGCATCAAGGCTGAGTACAAACTAAAAGCTGGTGATTTAGTTCGTATCCCGCCAGTTACCATTGAAGAGAAAGTTGAAGAGAACGTGCCAAGCACGAAACTCAACAAGGTTTCAGAATTGGAACAGTGCATCATTTATGAAGATGATCACATGCTGATTCTAAACAAACCATCGGGCACTGCCGTTCATGGTGGTAGTGGACTTAAGTTTGGCGCAATTGAAGCATTGCGTGCACTGCGTCCTGAAGCTCGCTTTCTTGAGTTAGTGCACCGTATCGATAGAGATACGTCTGGCATCCTGCTTGTTGCTAAGAAGCGTTCGGCGCTAAGACACCTTCAAGCACAGTTCCGTGAAAAAACGGTTCAAAAATACTACTTTGCTTTAGTGATGGGCGAGTGGAAGAACAGCTGCAAGGTGGTAAATGCGCCTCTGTTAAAAAATGAAGTAAACAGCATTGTTCGTGTTAACCCTAACGGTAAAGCCTCTGAAACTCGTTTTAAGGTTTTAGAGAAGTTCAAAGATGCGACACTGATTCAAGCAAGTCCTATTACTGGCCGTACGCACCAAATCCGTGTACACACTCAATATACTGGCCACCCAATTGCATGGGATGACCGCTATGGTGATCGTCGTTTTGATGCATACACGGGAAAGGTCGGTTTGGATCGTTTGTTCCTACATGCAGCAAACATCAAGTTCACGCACCCAGGTACTGAAGAGAAGATGGATATCTCAGCTCCGATGGAAGCGCGACTAGAAAAAGCGATCGCTGGATTACGCAAGCTTTAAGAAGATACGAGATACGAGATACGAGATACGAAGGGGAGTACTCTTTCTGGATTTAGTATCAGCGATCTGAAAATGATAAAGGTTGACGAATATCGTCAACCTTTTTTGTTTGCGCTTGTTACAAGAGATCCCCAACTCGCTCGTCCATCACTCTTGGGGATGACGATACTTTTTGCTATTCGAGTAAAAAAGTACCTTGTGTTTACGTGTTACCGTGGTCGAATAACTTTTGGGTTACTGTCTTCCGCATTGTTAATGAGACAGCAGTGACCTTATAAAACGTTGAGTAGTACTACTATGGTATTCATATCGTGTTCTCCTTAAAGTTCAAGCGACAACTTCCGTCATTCCCTAGACTGACGAAGGAAGGAGTAGGGAATCTCTAGCAAAGATATCGTATCCGTTAAAGCACACTCATCCCTTGCGCATCTAACATATCGACTAGGTCGATAAGCGGCAGACCGATAAGCGTGTTCGGATCTTTCCCTTCCATTTGTTTGAACAAAGCGATACCTAACCCTTCACACTTGAAGCTGCCTGCACACCAGTAAGGTTCTTCTTTTTCAACGTAGGAGATGATTTGTTGCTCGGTTAAATCACGGAAGTGAACAATAAAGGTATCGAGACGCGTGTCAGCTTGTTGGGTTTCGCTATTCCATACAGTGACGCCTGTATAGAAGGTGATGCTCTTGCCACTTTGACGAGACAACTGCTCAATCGCTTTTTCACGCGTGTGAGGCTTGCCGATGATCTCGCCATCAATTACGCAGACTTGATCTGAGCTAATTACCAAACTTGGCTGCTCGACGACGCATGACTTAGCTTTGGTTTCAGCAAGGCGCATGACCAACTGTTGTGGAGTCTCCCCTGAAATCGGTGTTTCGTCACAGTCAGGCTTTGCTGTAATGAAGCTAATTTGTAGCTTTTTGAGGATCTCTTGCCTAAATGGTGAGGTAGAGGCTAAAACTAGTTGGTAATTTTTCATTTTAATTTACAATTCATGGAAGCATTTACAGTAGGATATAGGAAGTTATCCCGCTATTCATAATGCTCTGTATGGGAAAGGTAAAAAAGTGTACTTTTTTTGCCATTTCCTTTGACTAAACTCGATTTGGAAGATAAGATTCGCGCCCTATGCAAAAGGTAAAAATACCGCGTACAGTTGATCCGGCAAGAACGGCTCAGAAACGACTAGATTTAGATGGTATCATCCAAACCAGTCTTTTTAAGCGTTTAGCTGATGCAACTGAAGGCGTAAAACGTGACGCGCAAGTCTCATTGTCATTTGGGCTTGATGAACAACGATTAGTCGTTATCTCTGGTAAAGCTAACGTCGAAGTCGATTTAGAGTGTCAGCGTTGTAATGAGGTTTTCGCACATGAGTGCGATGTCCAATTCACTTATACTCCTTATTATAATGAGAAAAGTGAAGAGGAAGCACCGGAAGAGTACGATTTGGTAGATCTGAACGAGTACGGTGAGTTAGACCTGATTCAACTAGTTGAAGACGAGTTCATCCTTGGATTGCCACAAATAGCAATGCACGATAATGCGAAATGTAGCGTTAACTCAAATAACTTGGTGTTTGGTGAACTTCCTGAAGAAATTGAGGAAGACAAGAAGCCGAATCCATTTGATGTTTTAAAAAGCTTGAAGAAGTAACTGCTTCTTTAAGAATTTACATAGGAGTAGGGTCAATGGCCGTACAAAAGAGCAAGAAATCACGTTCAATGCGTGGCATGCGTCGTTCACACGATGCGCTAACTACAGCTGCACTTTCTGTAGACGCAACTTCAGGTGAAACTCACCTACGTCACAACGTGACTGCGGAAGGTTTCTACCGCGGCAAAAAGGTTATCAACAAGTAAGGTTGACCTTTGCAAAATCTAACCGTTGCGCTTGATGCAATGGGCGGGGACTTCGGTCCTCGTGTAACAGTGCCTGCCGCCGTGCAGGCACTGTCGTATTTCCCAGAGCTAAAAGTCATTCTCATAGGTGATCGAAACGCGATCACATCTCAATTATCTTCATTAGGTCGAGTGCCTGACTCTCGTTTGAGTATTCAGCATTGCGATCGAGTTATTTCCAATTCTGAAAAACCTTCACTAGCCTTGCGTAACAGTCAGGGTAGCTCCATGCGTGCTGCTATTGATCTGGTCGCAGACTCTCAAGCCGATGCTTGTGTGAGTGGTGGCAACACCGGCGCATTGATGGCTCTGTCCCGTTTTCGACTTAAGCTCCTCCCTGGCATTGATAGGCCCGCATTGGTTTCAGCTTTGCCTACTGCTTCAGGGAATCGTACTTGGATGCTTGATTTAGGGGCTAATGTGTCTAGTGATGCAGATTCGCTTTTCCAATTTGCTGTGATGGGCAGTGCATTAGCGGAACAACATTTAGGTCGCGCTCCACGTGTCGCTATTTTAAATATCGGCGCCGAAGAAATTAAAGGTAATGACCTTGTAAAACGATGCGCTGAAATGTTGTCGAATACTCAGTCTGTGAACTTCATAGGCTATATTGAAGGTAACCAACTCCTTCAAGATGCTGCTGATGTCGTCGTATGTGATGGTTTTGTGGGCAATGTCTGCTTAAAAACGTGCGAAGGTACGGCTCAGCTCTTTATTGATAAGCTAAAAACGCGCATGATGGCGTCAACTATAAAGGGTTGGATAGCCAGAATGTTGTTTTCTGAGCTATTTACTGAATTAAAAACCTTGAACCCCGACCAGTATAACGGCGCAAGTTTGTTAGGATTGCGCGGCATTGTCATTAAAAGTCATGGAAGTGCTGATGTATCTGCAGTTGTCAACGCGATTGGCGAGGCAGTACACGAGGTCAAACGACAAGTCCCCAGCCGCATTAGCGATCGTTTGGAAGCGGTTTTACTCGAGAGGCATTATTAGTCTTCATGTATAGCAAAATTTTAGGTACTGGCAGCTACTTGCCATCTCAGGTGCGTACTAACGCAGACTTAGAGAAAATGGTAGAGACTAGCGACGAGTGGATCGTTGCTAGAACAGGTATTAAAGAGCGTCGTATTTCAGCGGAAAATGAAACCGTTGCAGATATGGCGTTTTACGCTGCTGAAAATGCCATTGAAATGGCAGGTATCGACAAAGAAGAGATTGATTTAATCATCGTTGCGACCACCAGTAGTAGCCACACATTCCCGTCTTCGGCGTGTCAGGTACAAGGTAAGCTTGGTATCAAAGGCTGCCCTGCGTTTGATTTGGCTGCAGCGTGTTCTGGTTTTGTCTATGCTTTGTCTGTTGCAGATCAGCACATCAAATCAGGCATGTGTAAGAACGTTTTGGTGATTGGTGCCGATGCACTGTCAAAAACCTGTGATCCGACTGACCGCTCTACGATCATCCTATTTGGTGATGCAGCAGGCGCGGTGGTTGTAGGCGCAAGCGAAGAGCCAGGTATTTTGTCGACTCACATTTACTCTGACGGTAAATACGGTGAGCTTCTAAGCCTTGAAGTACCAGAGCGTGGCGGTGACGCGGACAAATGGCTGCACATGGCGGGCAACGAAGTATTCAAAGTGGCGGTAACTCAGCTATCTAAGCTAGTTAAAGACACATTAGCTGCAAATAACATGGATAAGTCAGAGCTTGATTGGTTAGTTCCACACCAAGCGAACTACCGTATTATTTCGGCAACGGCTAAAAAGCTGACAATGTCACTTGATCAAGTGGTGATTACCCTTGATAAGCACGGCAACACGTCAGCGGCTACCGTACCAACAGCACTAGACGAAGCTGTTCGTGACGGACGAATTAAACGCGGTCAAACACTTCTATTGGAAGCATTTGGCGGCGGCTTCACTTGGGGTTCTGCGTTAGTTAAATTCTAACCCTAAGCGAAAACCTACAAACAAGGCACATAACTTATGTGCCTTATTCAATTTTTTGCTTTGCTTAAAGGAAAATTACAATGAGCAAGTTTGCTATCGTATTCCCAGGCCAAGGCTCTCAAGCTATCGGTATGCTTGCAGACCTAGGCGAACAGTATGATGTTGTTAAACAAACATTTGCTGAAGCTTCAGAAGCACTTGGTTACGATCTATGGGCATTAGTTCAAGATGGCCCAGTAGAAAGTCTAAATGAAACTTTCCGCACTCAACCGGCTCTATTAACAGCGTCTGTTGCAATTTGGCGTGTATGGCAAGAGCTTGGCCTAGAGCAACCTGCAAACTTAGCGGGTCACAGCTTAGGTGAATACTCTGCACTAGTATGTGCTGGCGTTATCGACTTTAAAGAAGCGATCAAGCTAGTTGAACTACGTGGTCAACTAATGCAAGAAGCAGTTCCTGCAGGCGTTGGTGCTATGTACGCAATCATCGGTCTAGATGATGAAGCGATTGCTAAAGCGTGTGAAGAAGCGGCACAAGGCGAAGTTGTTTCTCCAGTGAACTTCAACTCTCCTGGTCAAGTTGTTATCGCGGGTAACAAAGCGGCAGTAGAGCGCGCTGGTGCACTATGTAAAGAAGCGGGCGCTAAGCGTGCACTTCCTCTACCAGTATCTGTACCGTCTCACTGTGCACTAATGAAACCTGCAGCAGACAAGCTAGCGGTAGCTTTAGAAGCTTTAGAGTTCAACACGCCAGCGCTACCTGTTATCAACAACGTTGATGTTGTTGCTGAAACAGACCCAGCAAAAATTAAAGATGCACTTGTTCGTCAACTTTACAGCCCAGTTCGTTGGACTGAAGGTGTACAAGCGATGAATGAGCAAGGCGTTGAGAAGCTACTTGAATTAGGTCCTGGTAAAGTTCTTACTGGCCTAACAAAACGAATCGTAAAAACTATGACAGCTGCTGCAGTTAACGACACTGC
This sequence comes from Vibrio chagasii, assembly GCF_002954585.1. Taxonomy (GTDB): domain Bacteria; phylum Pseudomonadota; class Gammaproteobacteria; order Enterobacterales; family Vibrionaceae; genus Vibrio; species Vibrio chagasii_A. Next base: position 1,918,177 of record NZ_MSCI01000002.1, on the reverse strand, counting down.
ATCACTAGAAGCTGCTAAATAATAACCAGTTAATAGAGAAGTTATGATGAATTTAGAAGGCAAAGTTGCACTAGTTACAGGCGCAAGCCGTGGTATCGGTCGTGCAATCGCTGAACTTTTAGTTGAGCGTGGTGCTAAAGTTATCGGTACGGCTACATCTGAAGGCGGCGCTGCTGCAATCAGTGAGTACCTGGGCGAGAACGGTAAAGGTCTTGCTCTGAACGTAACTGATGTTGACTCAATTGCTGCTACACTGAAAACCATCAATGATGAGTTCGGTGCGATTGACATTCTAGTTAACAACGCAGGTATCACTCGTGACAACCTACTAATGCGTATGAAAGACGACGAATGGAACGACATCATCGACACTAACCTAACACCTATATTCCGCATGTCTAAAGCTGTATTGCGTGGCATGATGAAGAAGCGTGAAGGCCGTATCGTAAACGTTGGCTCTGTAGTTGGTACTATGGGTAACGCTGGTCAAGCAAACTACGCAGCAGCTAAAGCTGGCGTGATTGGCTTTACTAAGTCAATGGCTCGTGAAGTTGCGTCTCGTGGCGTTACAGTGAACACTGTTGCTCCAGGTTTCATCGAAACTGACATGACTAAAGCGCTAAATGATGACCAACGTGCAGCAACTTTGGCGAATGTACCAGCAGGTCGACTAGGTGACCCTCGCGAAATCGCTGAAGCTGTGGTATTTTTGGCGTCGCCTGCGGCAGCTTATATCACAGGTGAAACACTTCACGTCAATGGCGGTATGTACATGGTTTAAATTATGTGCAACATTTGTGCATGATTTAAGTCAAGATCATACGTAATTTCGGTTAAAATCGTGAAAATTGTGGTTTGACCAGAAAAGTTGACCTTGCAACTTTCAATAGATTGAATAAACTACGGAAAACATCGCATAAAGCGAACTCTGTAAAGGAAAAGAAAAAATGAGCAACCTCGAAGAACGCGTAAAGAAAATCATTGTTGAACAGCTAGGTGTAGACGAAGCTGAAGTTAAAAACGAAGCTTCTTTCGTTGATGACCTAGGTGCAGATTCTCTAGACACAGTTGAGCTAGTAATGGCTCTAGAAGAAGAATTCGACACTGAAATCCCAGATGAAGAAGCTGAGAAAATTACTACTGTTCAAGCAGCTATCGATTACGTAACTAGCGCTCAGTAATAATCTCTCCCAGGCGGTCACCTCGACCGCCTGTGTTTTATCTAACTCATCTATCCTCATCTTAAATCATCTCAATCTCCGGAGTGTAAAATCGTGTCCAAGCGTCGTGTAGTTGTCACTGGCATGGGTATGTTGTCACCGGTAGGCAACACTGTAGAATCTTCTTGGAAAGCCCTGCTAGCTGGTCAAAGTGGTATCGTTAATATCGAGCATTTTGATGCAACCAATTTCTCAACTCGTTTTGCAGGTCTAGTTAAAGACTTTAACTGCGAAGAGTACATGTCTAAAAAAGATGCTCGTAAAATGGATCTATTCATCCAATACGGCGTCGCAGCAGGTGTTCAGGCACTTGATGATTCTGGTCTAACTGTTACTGATGAGAACGCACCACGTATTGGTGTGGCTATCGGTTCTGGTATTGGTGGTCTTGGTTTGATCGAAGCTGGTCACCAAGCGCTTACTGAAAAAGGCCCTCGTAAAATTAGCCCATTCTTTGTTCCGTCAACGATCGTGAACATGATTGCTGGTCACATGTCTATCATGCGTGGTCTACGCGGTCCTAACATCGCTATTTCTACTGCATGTACAACTGGCCTACATAACATTGGTCACGCGGCACGTATGATTGCATACGGCGATGCTGACGCAATGCTAGCGGGTGGTGCTGAAAAAGCATCTACACCACTAGGTATGGGTGGCTTCGGTGCAGCTAAAGCACTATCTACTCGCAACGACGAGCCTCAAAAAGCTTCTCGTCCATGGGACAAAGGCCGTGACGGTTTCGTTCTTGGTGACGGTGCTGGCATGATGGTTCTAGAAGAGTATGAACATGCGAAAGCTCGTGGCGCTAAGATTTACTGTGAGCTAGTTGGCTTCGGTATGTCGGGTGACGCTTACCACATGACATCTCCAAGTGAAGATGGCTCTGGTGGCGCACTAGCAATGGAAGCGGCGATGCGTGATGCTGGCATTACTGGTGAACAAATCGGTTATGTTAACGCACACGGTACATCGACTCCTGCAGGCGACGTAGCAGAAGTTAAGGGCATCAAACGTGCTCTTGGCGAAGCTGGCAGCAAGCAAGTATTGGTTTCTTCTACGAAATCAATGACAGGCCACCTTCTAGGTGCTGCAGGTTCTGCTGAAGCTATCATCACGGCTATGTCTCTGGTTGACCAAATTGTTCCACCAACAATCAACCTAGATGATCCTGAAGAAGGCTTAGACATTGACTTAGTACCTCACACCGCACGTAAAGTTAGCAACATGGAGTATGCTGCATGTAACTCTTTCGGTTTCGGTGGTACAAACGGCTGTTTGATCTTCAAAAAGATTTAATCATCTTATAAAAGACCTAAACGTCGTAGATAGTCATAATTAGACTTGTTTTTAAACGGCTTGATGCTTAGCATTGAGCCGTTTCTTTTTATGGGGAAAAACATGTTTTGGGTTGACGGAGAAAGACAGCAAACTATCGAAATCTTGGATCGTTCGTTTCAATATGGAGACGGCTGTTTTACAACTATGCTTGTCCAAAATGGTGATATCCAGCATTTTCACGACCATCAGTATCGTGTCGATGAATGTTTAAAAGCATTACGTATTTCTGCATTAGATTGGAATGTGGTTAACGCGTGGCTAGCTAGTGCAATTCAACACATCCAAAACTGCCACCACGAAAGTGCAAACAAGTCTCATAGCAGAAAAGCCGGAATAAAGCTGCATGTTAGCCGTGGTGCTGGTGGGAGAGGCTACAGTACCAAGAACATTGCTAAGCCAACCATTACCATTAGTACGTTTGATTACCCAAGCCACTATGCAGAATGGCAAGACAACGGAGTTGAGCTCGGAGTTTGTCGCCAAGCACTAGGTTTGAGTCCATTGCTTGCTGGTCACAAACATAACAATCGCTTAGAACAAGTATTGATGAAGGATGAAATGGATCAGGCCGGTGAAGTTGACGGTTTGGTTCTTGATATCTCAGGCAATGTGATCGAAACCACCATGGCCAATCTATTTTGGCGTCAAGGTGAGGTCATTTATACTCCGCAGCTTACCCAAAGTGGTGTTGCAGGCGTTATGCGTAAGCAAGTGTTAACGACGCTGAATCAAACTGAACTTTCCGTTACTATTGCTGACTACTGCTTACCTCAAGTCATGCAAGCTGACGAGGTTTTCATTACCAACTCCATTTTAGGGGTTGCTCCTGTTACCCGTATTAGTGAAACCCAATTTAACATTGGAACCGTTACTCGTAGCCTTCAAGGACAACTAAACTCGTGATCAAAAAGTTATTTATTTTTATTATCTTGTGCCTAATCGCAGCGGGCGCTGCTGGGTTCTACGTTTACAACCAAGCGCAAGATAACCTCAAACAAGTCATTCAACTAGAAAAGCCGCAGGTGGTTACCATTGCTTCCGGTAGCAGTTTTAATCGTGTACTTGCGCAGCTGATTAATGAAGGCCTATTTGAGGCGTCTCCTTATGAGAAACTAATCCGCAAGTTACATCCAGAGCTTGTTGATGTAAAAGCGGGTACATTCCTGCTAGAGCCGGGTTTAACGCTTGAGCAAGCGCTACAGGTTCTTGTTGAAGGGAAAGAGCATCAGTTTACTATCACCTTTGTTGAAGGCAGTCGTTTTGACGAGTGGCTTGTTCAGTTAAAGAACAATGAGTTTATTCAACAAACGCTTGATGGTGTGTCTGAAAAAGAGATAGCTGAAAAGCTGGGTATTGAAAACGAGAAGCTAGAAGGTTTGTTCTTAGCGGAAACTTACCACTACACCTACGGCACTACAGATTTAGATTTGCTAAAGCGTGCGCATCGCGATCTCATGAACGTTGTGAACGACGAGTGGGAAAAGAGAGCGGACAAACTGCCTCTTAAGTCACCTTATGAAGCGCTGATTCTGGCATCTATCATTGAGAAAGAGACGGCCGATGCTTCAGAGCGTGAACGTGTGTCGTCTGTGTTCGTCAACCGTTTGAACAAGCGTATGCGTCTACAAACGGACCCAACGGTGATTTATGGAATGGGTGATAGCTACGATGGCAATATCCGTAAGAAAGATCTAAGAACCCCAACGCCATACAACACATACACTATGAGTGGTTTGCCGCCAACGCCGATTGCTATGGCGGGCCGAGCGTCAATTAACGCGGCCCTGAATCCAGAAAAGAGCAACTACCTCTATTTTGTCGCGAGTGGCACAGGTGGGCATGTATTTTCAAAGAGTTTGGCTGAGCACAACCGTGCAGTACGAGCTTACTTAAAACAATTAAGAAAAAACAAATAAAGAACGAATTATGAATCAGTCGAAATTTATCGTGGTTGAAGGCCTTGAAGGTGCGGGTAAAAGTACAGCTATCAATGCCATCGTTGAGACATTGAAAGCATCTGGTGTTGAAGAGCTCGTAAACACTCGTGAACCAGGCGGTACCGTGCTGGCAGAAAAGATGCGCTCACTGGTCAAAGAAGAGCACGAAGGCGAAAAGCTTCAAGATATGACTGAGTTACTGCTGATGTACGCTGCACGTGTCCAATTAGTCGAAAACGTGATTAAGCCGGCTTTAGATAGCGGTAAGTGGGTATTAGGTGATCGCCATGATATGTCTTCTCAAGCGTATCAAGGTGGTGGTCGTCAGATCGCTCGTACAACAATGGAATCATTGAAAGCAACCACGCTAGGCGATTTTAAGCCGGATCTAACTCTATACTTAGACTTAGACCCTAGAGTAGGGCTTGAGCGTGCACGTGGCCGTGGTGAGCTTGATAGAATCGAAAAGATGGATATCTCTTTCTTCGATCGCACGCGTGAACGTTACCTTGAGATAGCTGCACAAGATGACTCGGTTCTTGTGATCAATGCAGAGCAAGAAATAGAACAAGTAGCTGCGGATATTAAGCAAGCGCTTAGTTCGTGGCTAGAGCAACAGTAGGTAGTCATGGCGGAAGTGTATTCTTGGCTCACGCCAGTTTGGAGTGAGTGGAAAAAAAGTCTCGATGCTGAGCGTTTTCCGAATTCTGTGATTGTTAATGCGCCGGAAGGGCTGGGCGTTGATGCTCTCATTAGCCAGCTTACTGATGCATTAATGTGCACAAACTATGAAAGCGAGGCATGTGGGTTTTGCCATAGTTGTGAGTTGATGAAATCGGGTAGCCATCCGGACTTTCATGTCATCTCACCAGAGAAAGAAGGCAAATCGATCACGGTTGACCAAGTGCGTGCAAGTAATCGCTGGGCTCAAGAATCATCTCAGTTGGGCGGTTTACGCGTTATCTTACTTGAACCTGCTGAGGCGATGAATGAGTCGGCTTCCAATGCTTTGCTGAAAACCCTCGAAGAGCCTTCAAGCCAGTGTATTTTCATTCTGTCGACTCGTAACAGCAATCGCCTCATGCCAACCATCATCAGTCGCTGTCAGCAATTCAATGTGGTGAGCCCACAATTGGAAGCGGGCTCAGCATGGCTTGATGGGGAAGTAGGTAAGGCTGTGCCACCGTATATTTTGGCACTCAACGATAATGCGCCGTTGAAAGCGAAAGCGATGTTTGAAGAAGGCGGTGTAGAGGCTTCCGAGAAAGTATTCGACGGTTTCGTTAATATCGTCAAAGGCACTCAGCCTGACATGCTTAAGTTCTCGACTGAACTTGCTAAAGATCCTTTGATGCAGCTTGGTTGGTTATGGCACTTACTTTCAGATGTACAGAAGTTGCATTTCGGTTTGGCAAATAATGCCATAACCCCAAGTGCTAACGCGCTGTGTGAGGTGATGTCTTACCAAAGCGCCTATACTGCAGCACATAAACTGTTGATACTGATTGAGCAGTTGAAGCAACACCCTGGGCTCAATACGGAGCTACTCATAATGAATTGGCTGATAGCCACTTGCGAGGAAACATGTTCGTAGATTCCCACTGTCATTTAGACAAGCTGGATTACCAAGATTTACACACTAGTGTAGAAGATGTCGTTAACAAAGCGAAAGCAGCGAATGTTGACCATCTACTTTCTGTAGGTGTGACACTAGATTCGTTTGAAAATATGCTCGAAATGATAGCGCCGTTTGATAACGTTAAAGCGTCTTGTGGCGTCCATCCTCTTGATGTTGAAAGTGATTTCAGCCTTGAAAGAATGCGTGAATACGCGAGCAACCCTAAAGTGGTTGCGATAGGTGAAACCGGCCTAGATTACCACTATCAACCTGAAACTGCGGAATTGCAGCAACTGCGATTCAAACAGCATGTTGAGCTAGCGGTAGAACTGAACAAGCCTTTGATCATTCACACTCGTAATGCGCGTGAAGATACACTTGCGATTCTTCGTGACTGTGGCGCTGAGAAGTGTGGTGGTGTCATCCACTGTTTTACTGAAGATCAGGCGTTTGCTGAAGCGGCTATGGAATTAGGGTTCTATATTTCAATTTCAGGTATTGTGACCTTTAAGCAAGCAACAGAACTTAAAGAGGTTGTTAAAAACCTACCGCTAGATAGGCTACTAATTGAAACGGACTCTCCATACTTGGCGCCAATCCCATATCGCGGAAAGCAGAATCAGCCTGCATATGTCGTCGAGGTGGCAGCCTATATTGCGCAGTTGAAGGGTATTTCGATGAAAGAGGTTGCTGAACGAACGACCAAAAATTACCAGAAACTTTTTTTGCGATAAAAAATGAACTAAACAAATAAAAGGGAGCGAAAGCTCCCTTTTTGTGTTTTTGATCACCAAAAATACGTTTTTTTTTAATGTTTACGAATTATGTTGAACTTGGGAGCGTGAATTATAACATTTGTAATTTTGTTACTAAAAATAACATTCGCTCTTATTTTATTTACCCAGTAAAATAATAATGGCTTTCAAAAATATCATTGAATATCAATGACTTATTTAACTGTAAACCATTGCATTTCTAAATTTGACATGTGATCCAAGACGTGTTTTGAAACTAAATTTCGTAAGTCACTAGAAAGTTAGTTCTTCATCAATATATATTTAGCGGCAGAAAATATAATGCAATACATGGTTACATTTTCACTGGGTGCTAACATATAGGCTACGGGGGTGTGCCGTTAGAACCCATATAATTATTTTATCTTTATCAGGAGCATAAACATGTTTAAGAACCTTTTTGCTAGCCTGCAAAAAGTTGGTAAGTCTCTGATGCTTCCAGTATCAGTTTTACCAGTTGCGGGTATTTTGCTAGGTGTCGGTGCAGCAGATCTTCCTTTCATTCCAGAAATTGTTTCAAACCTAATGGAACAAGCTGGTGGTTCAGTATTTGGTCAAATGGCACTACTGTTCGCAGTAGGTGTTGCACTTGGCTTTACTAACAACGATGGTGTTGCTGGTCTAGCAGCAATCGTTGGTTACGGCATCATGACTGCTACACTAGGCGTAATGGCTGGTGTAATGGGCGTTGATAAAATCGATACTGGTGTACTAGGTGGTATCCTAGTCGGTGGTGTTGCTGCTTGGGCATTCAACCGTTTCTTCCGTATTCAACTTCCTGAGTACCTTGGCTTCTTCGCTGGTAAGCGTGCTGTGCCAATCATCACAGGTTTCTCTGCGATCGGTCTAGCAATCCTACTATCTGTAGTATGGCCACCAGTTGGCGGCGCTATCTCTGCGTTCTCTGATTGGGCTGCTCACCAAAACCCACAAGTGGCGTTTGGTATCTACGGTATCGTTGAGCGTTCTCTAATTCCATTTGGTCTTCACCACGTATGGAACGTACCATTCTTCTTCGAAGCTGGTACTTGTGTAAACGCTGCTGGCGAAGCTCAAAACGGTGTTCTTACTTGTTACCTAGTTGCTGATGACGCATCTCGTGCAGCGGGCAATGGCTTCGGTCAGCTAGCTGGTGGTTACATGTTCAAGATGTTTGGTCTACCTGCTGCTGCAATCGCAATTGCACACTCAGCTAAGCCTGAAAACCGCGCTAAAGTAATGGGTATCATGGCTTCTGCTGCGTTAACTTCATTCCTAACGGGTATCACTGAACCAATCGAATTCTCATTCCTATTCGTTGCTCCAGTACTGTACGCAATCCACGCTCTACTAGCTGGTTCTGCTTACGTTCTTGCGAACACTCTAGGTTTTGTACACGGTACATCTTTCTCACACGGTCTAATCGACTTCCTAGTTCTATCTGGCCACGCGTCTAAGATGGGTCTAATGGTTGTTTGTGGTATTGCTTACGCTGCAATCTACTACATCGTATTCCGCACTGTGATTAAAGCTCTAGACCTTAAAACTCCAGGTCGTGAAGACGAGTCAGAAGACGAAGCAGTTGCGACTGGTTCTGAACTTGCTGGTGAGCTAGTGGCTGCATTCGGTGGTAAAGCTAACATCACTGGTCTTGACGCTTGTATCACTCGTCTACGTGTTGCAGTTGCTGATACAGCAATTGTTGACCAAGAGAAGCTTAAGAAACTAGGTGCTGCAGGTGTTGTAGTAGTAGCGGGTGGCGTACAAGCTATCTTTGGTACTAAATCTGACAACCTGAAAACAGACATGGATGAGTGGATCCGTAACAACGGTTAATTCACTGATTCAATAAATTGAAAGGAGGCCAATTGGCCTCCTTTTTTGTTTCTACTGTTTCATCAGGCTTATTCTTTTATCGCTCAGTTATTTACCTTTCATTTAAAACTAATCACCTATGATCATCATCTTTGATGGTCTGCTATCTTTAACTTTACGATGACAAATGGTGTTGGTTTTTAATTAACCTACCACTTTTTGAAACAGTTTGAGAATACTATGAAACATCGTTACTTGATTGGCCTTATGTGCGGCAGCCTCACCTCTCTTGCTCATGCTGCTGAAGCTCCTGCGTTAGAAGTTGGTTTAGCCGTTGACCAAGATCTGAGTGCCGTTGTTGAGTTTGACCAGAAATACCGTGTCACTGTTGGCAATGACGGTGCTGCATTTGATTACATTTGGAAGCGTGGTCAGTTTGAGACACAAGCCCCGTTGAGCTGGTATGTTGGTGCGGGTGCATGGGCAGAGTGGAATGACGACTTTGGTTTGCGTTTACCGCTAGGTGTCAAAGTGAACTTCTACGAAGGTTGGAATGCTTACGCACAGCTTCACCCAGAACTCGACATGTACAAAGGCGTTGAGTTACAACTAGGTGGTGCTTTGGGCGTGACCTACAAGTTCTAAGGTTGAACTTCAAACGAGCTACAGCAAAAAGCCAGCGTATCGCTGGCTTTTTCATTTTTAGCATTTATTGCCATCTAGAAAGTAAAACTTAATCCGACATTAGCTTGGAATTGATTCATCCAGTCGGTATCAAAACGAATAATACAGTCTTGCCCAGTGCTTGGAATGTTACATACACCTGTTGTGTCGTTATCAACTACCGTTCCTAACCAACGAACTTGGGTATTCAGCGCTAAGCGATCGCTCAATTTATATTCTAAGCCGCCAAAGATTGACGTAGAGAAGCCGTATTTATCTTTCGCCCAGTCTACATCGACATATGAGGCGCCTAGACCTAAGCCTAGGTATCCAGACAATACCGAGGAAGCCGGATAATAAATGCTACTTTGAAAATGCAGATATTGGATTGAGGAGCTCAGATTTAGCGTTTCTAGTTCAGAGCTTTGGTTTGAGTAAAAGAAACCAACGCGCCCTTTCTCTAGTGGTGTCTCAATCGCAAAGGTGTAGTTTTCAGATCCTTTCATGTCATAGGTTTTGCCATCTTGATCTTCGACACTACCACCGCCGGTATAACCAACCATCGGAGTAATAATGATCACCGGTGAGGCATAAACACTCGAAGCCGAGAGAAGCACAACTAACATCGTCATATTTACTTTGTTATTCATGAGTATATCCTTATCCATACACCTACTAATTGTGATGGTTACATCAATATCGTGCGACTAATTTCGACGATTCTTGAAGATACTTCACACACCTGATAGTACTTAAATAGAGACTCGACAAATTAATAATAAGCCAGAGGTGTCTATGGAACATAATCTGAAAAATGCCCTACAAATTACAGCGTTTATTTACTTCGTCATTCTTTCATTTGGTTTTATTGCGATTGGTAGTTAATACCATTTATTGCGAGGCTGAGTTTCTATACTCAGGGAATAATGAATAGTGGGATTGTAACCAATATTGATACAGCAATAGACTTAGATTATTACGCTAAGTTTATTGCTGGTAAAACAGCACTGGTCGCTCAAGGTGGCGGGCAGAGAAGTATTTTTACCTCAGGCGTTCTCGACGCTTTCCTCCTTTCTAATTTTGACCCTTTCGATGAATTTTTCGGTACCTCGGCAGGTGCGCTAAACTTATGTGCCTATTTGTGCCGTGATAAAGGCTTGGGGCGTTCTTTCGTCCTTGACCTGACCACGTCTCCAGAGTTCTTTAATCTGTTCTCTTACATACGACACAGGAAGAATTTAGGGCTTGAGTGGGCCTTAGAGCAAATCATGGCTTACCCTTATAAGCTCGATCTTGATTTAGGGCGGCAAACCTTAGGTGAACGCCACTTCTATGCGGCGGTAACGGATTCTAAAGATTTACGAGATCACTACTTTCCTCTGTTGGGGGACGATTGGTACAAAGTGATGATTGCGACTTGTGCGATCCCTCGCTTGTACAATGATGAGATCTTCATTGGTGATAGCGCTTATGTGGATGGCGGTGTGTCTGCCTCTATTCCCGTTCAAGAAGCGTGGCGTAGGCAAGCTCGTTCTATTGTCGTAATTCGTACCGAACCAGTAACGGATGAAGAGGGGAGCACGCTAGTTCAAGCGCCGCAGCAACAACAGAAAATCCAAGTACCTAAACCGGTAACCGCCGAGGAGCTGGAATGGTTCCGAGAATCGTTCGATAGTGTTCAAGGCCATTGGCAACAAAAAGTGGAGCAATGGAAAACCGACTGGACCTCTTTCTTTCAGCAGCAGATCCTACGCTCTAAAGAACAGAAGCGTGATCGTGGGCATTTAGATTTGCTAAATGGTGGTCGATGGTTGTTTGGCGCTGATGATATTTACCGTTTAAGCCATTTAATTGGTGATAAGTTTGATTCTGGGTTGGCCGACATGTTGATGGTGCACTACCAAACCTACTCGTTGACTCAAGACTTTTTGAATTCTCCTCCGGATGATGCCTTTGTGGTGCAGATCGCGCCAAGTAAACCGTTAAAATCTAGCTCTTTAATGAGTGACAAAGAAGATTTGCTCCATGATTACGAATTGGGTTTAGAGGCCGGCTATCGATTCGTTGAAACTTATACCACAACAGAAAACGCTCGCAGTTCCCACATGCCGCAACTGGCAAGCATTGTTATTGATAAATAATGCGGCTGCAAAGCTATAGTTAGCCTTGTGAGATAGCATTATTGAAATGAAAAAAGGGTTATTGAACTTAGTTCGATAACCCTTTTGCTTTTATCTCATCTTGTCGCCGTTTATTGGTTTTATCTGCTTTTAGCTAGGTGACAGGTAGAATTCTCATACAGTTGGTTGAGCCAGCCACGTCCATGATATCGCCTTGAGTAATGATTACGAGATCACCAAACTTGAGGTGTCCTTTCTCTTTTAGGCAAGCAAGTGTTGATAGCGCAATGTCAAAGCTGTCTTTGGCTTCTGTCTCAAAATAGATAGGGGTTACGCCTCGGTACAAGGTACAACGGTTTAGTGTCCCTTCGTTACGAGACAGAGCGTAGATAGGCATATCAGCACTTAAACGAGACATCATCAAAGCAGTGCGTCCAGACTCAGTCAGCGTGACTACGCCTTTAATACCTTCCATGTGGTTAGCAGAGTAGATGGTTGCCATTGATACTGTTTCTTCCGCTGTCACGAAAGTGCGGTCAATTCGGTAGTTGGACTGATTGACGTTCGCCATTTTTTCAGCACCAACACACACTTCAGCCATCGATCTTACTGTCTCTACTGGGTATTGTCCGGCAGCGGTTTCACCAGACAGCATTACTGCATCAGTGCCATCAAGTACTGCGTTGGCAACATCCATTACTTCAGCACGGGTAGGCATTGGAGCGGAGATCATTGACTCCATCATCTGAGTTGCAGTGATAATAGTGCGATTAAGGGCTCTAGCGCGGCGTATAAGCTGTTTTTGTACACCGACCAACTCAGGGTCACCAATTTCTACTCCGAGGTCACCACGAGCCACCATGACAACATCTGAAGCCATTATGATGTCATCCATGTTCTCAACGGTCGATACCGTCTCTGCTCGCTCTACTTTGGCTACTAGGTGAGCTTCTAAGCCTGCTTCACGCGCAAGTTGGCGAGCGTGGTGCATGTCTTCGCCGTTACGAGGGAAAGAGACAGCGAGGTAATCGACTTGGATTTGTGCGGCGGTGACGATGTCTCGTTTGTCTTTGTCGGTCAGCGCTTCTGCAGAAAGCCCACCGCCTTTTTTGTTGATGCCTTTGTTGTTGGAAAGCGGGCCACCAATGATGACTTCGGTATGAACGCGGCAACCTTCAACCTTGGTGACTTTGAGTTGCACACGTCCATCATCAAGCAACAGAATGTCGCCAGCGGAAACATCATTCGGAAGCTCTTTGTAGTCGAGGCCAACGGCTTGCTGGTCGCCTTCACCCAAGCCTAGGCTGCTGTCGAGAGTGAACTCATCACCAACAGCCAGTTGAATTTTTCCATCTCTGAATGTCGACACACGAATCTTGGGACCTTGAAGGTCGCCGAGGATAGCGATTTGTGTCCCCAGTTTTTTAGCGATTGCTCTGACTTTTTCTGCACGTTGTATATGGTCGTCGCTGCTGCCGTGGGAGAAGTTCATACGAACAATATTGGCACCGGCTTTGATGATCTCTTCAAGCACGTTGCCTTTATCGGTAGAGGGGCCTAGCGTTGTGACGATTTTCGTTTTTCTTAATTCAGCTGTCATGAATACTCCTAGAGTGAGGCCAGTAATCTTTTTAAAAGACTGAATTAAGTATATGCATTAATTGATAATTTATTGGGAGCTAGGAGGATATTTCTGGATTTACTGTTATTTATTGAACTTGGCACTCAGGCGTGATGTTTTTTTATGAAAATTAAGTCTCAATTTATCGATGTGGGTGTTAACTTTTCTTAAACTATTTGACTAGATACACAAAGATTCATGTATATACGTGATACTGGTCACGGCGATATACCAAGTGACTTCACAATTACTTCGCAAAGTAAAAAAATTATCCCGTTGATGATTTTTGGAGCGTAAAATGTACATGGCTCAACCGGGCCATATTGATCATATCAAACAGGTCAATGCTGGTCGTGTATATAAACTAATTGACCTTAAAGGTCCTATTTCTCGTATCGATCTGTCCAAACAAAGTGAGTTGGCTCCGGCGAGTATTACCAAAATTACCCGTGAACTCATGGAAGCTCACCTTATCCACGAAACGACGGTTCAAGAAGCCACAACTCGTGGACGTCCTGCTGTGGGCTTGCAAACTAATAACGAAGGTTGGCAGTTCTTGTCGATGCGTCTTGGACGTGGGTATCTTACTATCGCGCTTCATGAATTGGGTGGCGATGTACTTATCGATACTAAGATCGACATTCACGAACGCGACCAAGATGATGTGCTTGCACGTCTTCTTCACGAAATCGACGAATTCTTCCAAACTTATGCTGAGCAGCTCGACAGGGTAACCAGTATCGCGATCACACTCCCTGGCCTTGTGAATTCAGAGCAGGGTATTGTGTTGCAAATGCCGCATTACAATGTCGAAAATTTAGCTTTGGGTCCTGAGATCTACAAAGAAACGGGCTTGCCGGTTTTTATTGCCAATGATACTCGCGCTTGGGCACTGGCTGAGAAACTGTTTGGTAACTCTCAAGACAATGATAACTCTGTCTTAATCTCCATTCACCACGGCTTAGGTGCCGGGATTATTCTTGATGGCCGTGTTTTGCAAGGTCGTCACGGCAATATCGGTGAATTGGGCCATATCCAGATCGATAAGGAAGGCAAGCTGTGTCATTGTGGTAACCGAGGCTGCTTAGAGACGGTTGCGAGTTCACAAGCGATTCGTGAGCAAGTGAAAGAGCGTCTAGCCAATGGTGAGGAATCCACGCTGACTGCTTTTGAAGATGTCACGATTGAGCAAATCTGTGCTGCTGCGGCTGATGGTGATCCACTAGCGGTAGAAGTGATTGAGCAGTTAGGCCGTTACCTAGGTTCAGCTATTGCGATTGTGATTAACCTGTTCAACCCAGAGAAAATCTTAGTCGGTGGTGTCATTAACCAAGCTAAGAGCGTTCTGTACCCTGCGATTCAAAAATGTATCGAAGAGCAGAGCTTGTCGGTTTACCACCAAGATTTAGAGCTGGTGGAGTCTCGATTCTACAAACAAGCAACGATGCCTGGTGCTGCGCTTATCAAGCAAGCCCTTTACGACGGTCAGTTGTTAATGAAAGTTATTGAAGGCTAACTCTTTTTCTCTTCTTTTAGCCTTCCCCCGAACCTTTCCATGTACTTAAGCTTTGTATAACAGCATTTGTTGTACTTAGTTTAAGCATTCTGTGCATTAGCGCTTTGCTTTAACCTATTGAAGTAGGCTATTGTAGCCACAGTTATTATTTGTCACTAAGGTGTTGTATGTCTGGCGTTTTAAATTCGGTTGATCAGAGAACGAAACTGGTTGGTGAAAACCGTCTGGAGCTCTTGTTATTCAGCTTAAATAGTCGTCAATTATTTGCGATTAACGTATTTAAAGTGAAAGAAGTGCTAAAAGTACCGGTACTTACTCGTTTACCTGGATCTCATCATCACATTACGGGTGTAGCTTCTTTGCGAGGCGAATCTGTGCCTGTGATTGATCTGCGCAGTGCCATTGGCTTTCCGCCATCTCGTGCTGAATCGCAAGAGAGTAACTTGATCATTACGGAGTACAACCGAACTGTACAAGGCTTTTTGGTTGGGCAGGTTCGCAATATCGTCAATACAATGTGGACAGAGATTCAGCCGCCGCCAAAGACAACGGGTCGCGCCAATTACCTAACCGCTATCACGCATATTCAAGAAGAAGATCAGCACAAAATCGTTGAGATCATCGACGTTGAGAAAGTGTTGGCTGAGATCATCGATTACGACGTCTCGATCTCTGAAGGTGTGTTAGATGAGCAGTTAGCTCAAGAGATGATAGGACGTAATGTGCTTATCGTTGATGACTCTTCAACCGCGCGTAACCAAATCAAAGGCACCTTGTCGCAATTGGGTTTGAACATTATTGAATGCTGTGACGGCTTAGAAGCTCTGAATCTACTTAAGGGCTGGTGTGATGAAGGCAAAGACATCAATCAAGAAATACTGTTGATGATCACTGATGCTGAAATGCCTGAGATGGATGGCTACAAACTGACTCATGAAGTGCGCTCTGATCCGAGAATGCATGACCTGTTTATTACGCTAAATACTTCATTAAGCGGAAGCTTTAATGAAGCAATGGTGGAAAAAGTAGGGTGTAACCGCTTTATTTCTAAGTTCCAACCAGACTTGTTGGTTGAGGTAACTCAAGAGCGTATGCGTCAGATTTTGTAAATTATACCGTCAGTCGGTTTGTTTTGAGTGACCTTATAGAAACGTTTGCTATTATTGACGCAGCATATTAATCGTCACGAAATATGCACCACTACTAACGTAACTTTTCACGCACAATCTAAGGTAGTTCCTCTTAATGATATGGTTAACGTCTAAAGTTGTAATGACTTTAAGCTTATTACTATATAGGGAATTTAAGAAAAGACGTACGGAAGCTGACGTTGAGGTATAACTCAACAATTTGAAATAAAGGGAGGCAGATGCTTCCCTTTTTCGTTTCTCTCTTTACCTAAATAAAACAGCGGCTTGAGTTATTAATGAAAGTCTCGCGACTTGGTTTTTAAGCCAACAATCTCATCGGTAATGTCGATAAGCTTCCCTGCAATCACATGTACCACTTCACCTTCTTTTTCTAGGATGCCTTGCACCTTTAACGCCTTAGCTGTGAGATACGCTTGCTGTTGAGCGCGCGCTGTTGCTCCCCAAACCACCACGTTAATATTGCCCGTATTATCTTCCAGTGTGACAAAGGTGACGCCAGCTGCGGTTCCGGGTGATTGCTTGCCAGTGACAAGACCAACAACGGTGACCATGGACTTGTGTCGTTGTTGTTTTAAGTCTTTCATATGAGTGAAGCGACCTAATCGGTTGGCTTCTTCCAGTAACGTGATGGGGTGTTTATTCAAGGAGATCCCAACACTGGTGAAATCCTCAAGTAAATCCTGCATCTCGCTGGGTTGTTGCAATCCTTGTTCGTCATGACCTTTTTCAAAGCTGTCATCGATTTGGCTGAACAAGGGTAGGTCAGAGGCCGAGTCCATTATCGCCCAGCGAGTTTGAAAGCGGTCACCTGAAACGTTGTGAAGCGCATTTGCTGAGGCAAGTAGCTCAATGTCTTTCTTGTTGATTGATAACTGTTTTACCTGGCTAGGGTGGCGATAACCCGAATGCGGCCGGTTAGCGAGTACACTCTGAATACCATGCTCACTCAAGCCTTTGATTTGTCTCATCCCTAAACGTATGGCTAAACCATTTTGCTGAGAGACAACAGTGTGGTTGTCTTGAGAGGCATTCACGCATACAGGAAGTATCGCCACATTATGTCGCTGAGCATCTTGTACCAATTGCGAGGGGCTATAGAACCCCATAGGTTGACTATTCAGTAAGGAGGCGTAGAAGCACTCTGGGTAATAGCACTTTAACCAAGCTGAACAATACGCGAGTACTGCAAACGAAGCGGAGTGACTTTCCGGGAAGCCGTATTCACCAAAGCCACATATCTGTTTAAAGATTTGCTCGGCAAACTCAATGTCATAGCCTCGCTTCTGCATGCCTTCAATGAGCTTGTTTTTAAATTTAAATACGTTGCCGTTTTTCTTCCAAGCGGCCATCGCGCGTCTGAGCTGATCCGCCTCACCACCTGTAAACCCTGCGGCGACCATAGCGAGTTTTATCACTTGCTCTTGGAATATAGGTACTCCCATAGTGCGTGATAGGACGGATTCAACCTCTTTCGAGGGATAGCTGATTGGCTCAATACCATCACGACGCTTGAGATAAGGGTGCACCATGTCACCTTGAATCGGACCTGGACGTACGATAGCGATTTGAATCACTAAGTCGTAGTACGTCCTTGGTTTGAGCCTTGGCAGCATGCTCATTTGTGCTCGTGACTCAATTTGGAATATGCCAACGGTGTCTGCTCGCTGAATCATGCCATACACCTGAGGATCATCTTTAAGGCGAGTGATCTCTGCGATCGTTAACGAGCGGCCATGAATACGCTTGATCAGATCGAAACACTTTCGAATTGCAGACAGCATACCAAGAGCAAGCACATCAACTTTAAGCAGTCCCAGAGTTTCAAGATCATCCTTGTCCCATTGAATAATAGTGCGATCGTGCATTGCTGCGTTTTCGACAGGTACCAATTCATACAAGGGACCAGAAGAGATCACGAAGCCGCCCACATGTTGGGATAGGTGACGTGGGAAACCGATGATTTCATTAACCAAATGTATAAACTGCTGGCCTTTTAAAGAGTCAGGCTGTAGCCCTAATAGCGTGAGTTGAGCCTGCCAACCTAGGCTTTTATGTCTGCGGTTGGTGTTCTTAATGAAGTAATCAAGCTGGGTCTCCTGTAGCCCCAAGGCTTTACCTACATCCCTTACTGCACTTTTGAAGCGATAAGAAATGACCGTAGCAGCAAGCGCAGCACGTTCTCGGCCATACTTTTTATAGATGTACTGGATGATTTCTTCGCGGCGTTCATGCTCAAAGTCGACATCAATATCGGGCGGCTCATCACGCTCTTTACTGATGAAGCGTTCGAACAGCACTGAGATCTGCCTTGGGTCGACAGAGGTGATCTCTAGGCAGTAACAAACCACTGAATTGGCCGCCGAACCTCGACCTTGATAAAGAATGCCTTGGCTTTTGGCGAACATGACGATGTCGTGGATCGTCAGGAAGAAGAAAGGATAGTCGAGCTCGTCAATAAGCCCTAGCTCTTTATCGATGATCTGTTGAATGTCACTAGGCACACCTTGTGGGAAGCGAGCCTGTTTGCCTTTCTCGACCAACATGCGCAGATAACTCATGGGAGTTTCACCTTGAGGGATCAGCTCATTTGGGTACTCGTATCGCAAGCTATCCAAATCAAAGTCACACAGTTCAGCAATACGATTACTCTCTTCTAGCCACTCTGTTTTAAAGATACGAGAGAGCTTATTGATGCTTCGCAAACAGCGCTCGGCATTCGCCAGTAAGTGACTGCCTACTTCGGTAATGGGCTTTTGGTATTTAATCGCAGTGAGTGAGTGCTGTAAGGGCAGACGGTTAGCATTGTGCATTAACACACCGCCGCAAGCCGTCATTGGCAGGTGATGGTGATGTGATAGTTCCACACAGTAATCGATGTACTGTTGATCGGTCTGTTTTAGGTGTCGTTGTAAACCAATCCACAATCGACCTGAGTGATGTTGAGAAAGCCATTGTCCCCAATGAGTATCTTCAGATTTTTGTTGAGGAAGCCACAGAATGAAACAGTGCTTAGCCGACATGATATCCCACTCAGAGAGCTGATAATGTCCTTTGCTGCTACGGCGTCTCGCGTTAGTAATAATACGGCACAGCTCAGCATAGGCCTTCCTATTTGGGCACAGCAAAACCACTTGGCACTCTTCATTTAGCCAAAACATGCTCCCGACAATCTGCTTGAGCGACAGTTTGTGTTGCTTGATTGCAGAGTGAACCTTAACGATACCTGCGACCGAGCACTCGTCGGTGACCGCGAGTGCTTTGTAACGTAAAAAGTCGGCCTGTAAAACCAGCTCTTCTGCGTGTGAAGCTCCCTCAAGAAAGGAGTAATTACTTTGGCAGAAAAGCTCTGAGTATTGCTGAGACATAACGTAATCTCACTTAATCAGTGTGAGTAAACATGATTGAAAAGGAGCGTTTAAATTGAGTCAATGTTGCGGGTTGGCGATTCAACTCTTTATTGGTTAGATGAATAAGTGTTGATTAGCTGAATAAGCCGTGTAAGAACCACTGTTTGTCTGGTGTTCTAAATACCCATAACCATCGACCGTTTTCACTGTGAGCAATAAAGTAGTCACGAATAATTTTCTCGCCATCCCACCATCCAGAAACAATCCGTTCAGGTCCCTGAGATAAGGTGACATTCTCGGTTAAGGCTTCTGGCTCCGGCAGCAAAATACTGGGCCTGAGGCGCTGCTGGTTTATGTTGAGAGTTGGCGCCGTTTGTTCCACAACCTCAACGTTGGCTTGTTTCTTTGCTACGGTTTTATTCAGGGTTGGAAGCGAGTAGCGATTGGCTTTTTCTGGCCTAGGATCCTGCTGTATTTTCGGTGTTTGAATGCATGCCTGTCCGAGCTTTGCCTGTAACAGTGACAGTAGATCTAACGCAGCAAGCGTTCCGGTATTGCCATCAAAAAGATCATGGTAGGCCATTTGAGGTTCTCCATGACGAGCTAACGAGAGAGTAAGCCCTTGAACGGGAGCTGTGAGCTTGAGTGACTCTAAGGTGAGATGGGTAAGGTTAGCCCACTTTTCAGCAAGGTAGTCGCCCTGTGCTGAATAGAAAGAGACATGGTGGTCGTCTTTATCCCTGAGATGCAGAGTTAGTTTTAGCTCAAACGCGACTCTGTCACGTAGCTTCAAAAAGCATTCCAGTTGATTCAATAATTTCAGCAGTGGCTTTTCGATAAATAGAATGTTCTCTATATCAAACAACAGCTCCAGATATTGCTGGAAGCTTTCTGGAGGATGATAGAAATCAATAGGATGTTTGAACTGCCCATTCAGACGACCAACATAATTGACTAAGTCGATATCAAAGCGACGTGCGACCTCTTGTAAAGGCAATTTCAATAGCTCTTCAACGATATTAATACCGACACGATTCAAGCGCTCAACTTGCTTAGGTGGCAACTCACTAGAACTCAATGCTTGTTGGTTAACCCAAATTTTCATCTGTTGAACATTGTCTGTTACTTGATTGATCGCTTGCTTACCTAAAAGGATTGCAGAAAGCGGTGAGTAACCCGTGGCAAAACGGAACTTAATGTTAAGGGTTTCAATATGGCTTTTGAGTTCATGCCAGTAGTTATCCAGCCCATCGTAAAGCGATAGCATGTTAGAAGCTTTAATCAATAAGCCATTGGGTGGCAATAGGGTCATATCGGAAGTCACCAGATAGGCCCATTGAGCTATCTCTTTCAGTTTGTTTTTCTCAAGTTCAATGCTGTAAGGGTGAACATGTAAGTGATGGCAAAGCGCCGCCGCTGACCCTAGTCCCATGCCCAGTGTGATACCTGATTCCAGTGCGGCTTGATTAGCTTGTAGCACACGATGATCTTTTTCATCCACGATGATAATGGGTTGCTCATGTGATTCTTTGTTTGAGCCCGATTCACTTGAGTTAAACAAGGTATCCAACTGCAGAGATGGAAAGTGCAGATACAGCCACAGCATACGCTAGCCTTGCTTCGCAATAGGAAAAGCCAGCACAGTATTATCAGACAAGGCACGGTGTGAGCTGTCAATGCCGATGATTTTCTCTGTTAGTAACGGCCAATTGTGGGTCATGTCGAGAATAAAGCTGCCATACGACCAGCTGCCTTTTCTTTTTGTTACCTCAACCTTTAACCCCTGAGCATGAGAAGAGAGCTTCATGCTTAAAGAAACGGGAAGGGATAATTGGTTATGGCTGGTGGATTTAAAGTGAAACTGCAGGCATTTGCCGGTTTCACTTGCTGCTTGCAGGCGCTTGGTTTGGTGGATTTCGAGATCGGCTCCCCATAACAATACAGAATGACAAGCACCACTCTTGAGGCATTGCTCAGCAGCCCATAATGCATCGAGATCGCGTTGAGGCTCTATCACCAAGATGTTATCAAGTTCGACTCCTTGGCTACTAAAGAACTCGGCACAGATCTTCCCTGGCGGGTTAATGAATATGGCCAGTTTTTGTGAGTTTTGCTGAGCTAAGTAGGGCGTAAGCAGACGAAGTTCGCCGATCCCTTGTTGTGATTCAACTTCAATAACGCCGTGTGTCGGAAAGCCACCATCAAGCTGCTTATCCAATTGCGGATAGCCTGTTGAAGTGGTACTTCCTAGCGTTGTTGATTGTAGCCCTTTCCAGATTAGCTGGCGGTCTTGTAAGTTTTTTATGAGTTCATGCATAATCAAACACCTGTATATTTATACAGTATATTTAACAATGAAAAAGATGCAAAGCAAAATGATGAAAATCAAAGGAACTAAGTTTTAGATGCTTGATTTAGATACAAAAAAAGCCGCTATTAAAGCGACTTTTTACGATTGGTTATAATATCAACTACTTAGGTTGAGCGTCGATACATTGGCCATTAATGTCTGTCACACTTGGGTTCATTAAGTGTAGGTACAGTGGGATGATGTCCAGTGGCGTTTTTAGCTTGTTCGCATCTTCACCTGGGTACGCTTTTGCACGCATGCGTGTTTGAGTGCCGCCTGGGTTGATCGCATTAACACGGATGTTGGTGTCTTCAAGCTCATCCGCTAGGATTTGCATCATACCTTCGGTAGCAAACTTAGAGATCGCGTAAGTGCCCCAGAATGCACGGCCAGAGTGGCCAACGGTAGAAGACGTAAATACGATACGACCTGCATCCGCTTTCTTAAGAGCAGGAAGAAGTGCTTGAGTCATCAAGAACTCAGACTTCACATTGATCTGCATAACATCATCAAAAGTCTCTTCATCAATCTGCTCAAACGGGCTTAGAGTACCGAGAACGCCAGCGTTATGTAATAGACCATCTAAACGACCGAACTGTGACTCAATGGTTTCAGCCATATCAATGTAGTTCTGTTTTGTCGCGCCTTTTAGATCTAATGGGATGATCGCAGGCTGTGGGTAACCAGCACTTTCGATTTCATCGTAAATAAATTCAAGGTTTTTAACATTGCGGCCTAGCAGAATAACTGTCGCGCCATGTTGAGCGAAGCTTAGTGCTGCTTGACGTCCAATACCGGCACCAGCACCAGTAACCAAAATTACTTTATCTTTGAGGGCATCTGTAGAGATTGGGTAATCCACTGTGCTTATCCTTCTTTCTTTTATTATGTTCGCCATTCCATTGATGTTTAATCACACAGATAACCGCAGGAATGATGAGAAATTCTTGGTAATCGTGACAAGATGGTTACAATACACTAATTCATACATTAGGGGATATGACATTGGAATTTTTGTTGGACTACGGCTTGTTTTTAGCCAAGATTGCGACCGTTGTAATCGCCATCATCGCAATTTTAGTCATTGCTAAATCTGTGGGTGGAAAATCAAGCGCGATTAAAGGTGAGCTGGAAATCACGAACCTATCTGAACACCATAAACAGACAATCGAACAATTAGAGCACCATCTACACGATGATGCTTTCATCAAAGCCCGTGATAAAGCAGAAAAGAAAGCGGAAAAAGAGAAAGTAAAATCACGCGGTAAAGAAGTGAAAAAAGCAGCGAAAGAGGGTGAGCTTGATAGCAAGCGTGAACCACATCTATTCGTTCTTGATTTTAATGGCAGCATTGATGCGAAAGAAGTAGCTTCATTACGTGAAGAGGTAACGGCGGTTTTGGCTGTTGCTCGTGAAGGCGATGAAGTATTACTTAAGCTTGAATCTGGTGGTGGCATGGTTCACGGCTACGGTTTGGCATCTTCTCAACTTGATCGTATCAAAGCGGCAGGTCTGCCTCTGACTATCTCGGTAGACAAAGTGGCGGCAAGCGGCGGCTACATGATGGCCTGTATTGCAGACAAAATTGTGTCAGCGCCTTTCGCTATCGTTGGCTCTATTGGTGTGATCGCTCAATTGCCAAACTTCAACAAACTGCTTAAGAAACACGATATTGAGTTCGAGCAACTAACAGCAGGTGAGTACAAGCGCACACTGACTATGTTTGGTGAGAACAGCGATAAAGCACGTGAGAAGTTTAAAGAAGAGCTAGAAGAGACACATGGTCTATTCAAAGACTTCATTCGCGACCACCGTCCAGCACTTGATCTTGATAAAGTGGCGACGGGTGAACACTGGTTTGGTACGCAAGCTCATGAACTTGGACTAGTGGATGAGATTCGCACTTCTGATGACCTAGTTGTTGAAGCATGCAAAGACAAGACAGTGCTAGCGATTCACTATGTACAGAAGAAAAAGCTATCGGATAAGCTCGCAGGCGTGGCAGGTAAATCTGCAGACAGCGTGCTGATGAAGCTGATTGAACGCGGCCAAAAGCCGATTGTTTAATAGTGTTTGTTTAAGACGCTAGAGCTCAAGAAGCAAGAGCCAAAAGAAGCTTAAAAGGAAAGCGCATAAGTCTAGGACTTATGCGCTTTTTTGTTGCTCCACTTCCGAGCGAGTGACCACTATGTTGTAGGGGGAGCGGAGTCTTATACTCATCACCGATTAACAGCGATGGGTATTAGATTTTTGCTCCGTAATCATTACGTTTCGGGCAAGTAGTCAGAATCTCTCTATGACCTGTGTCTTTGACCTCTTCTAAAATCACATCAAAGCCCCATAAGCGATATAAGTGCTTCATCACTTCGTCGTAACCTTTATCAAGAGGGATGCGGTCATGAGGGACATATTGGAGTGTCATTGAACGATCGCCGCGTACATCTACATTGAACACCTGAATGTTGGGTTCCAGGTTGCTGAGATTGTATTGTGCGGCTAGCTTTTCACGGATCAGGCGATAGCCCGGGTCATCATGAATTGCACTCACTTCAATGGTATTTTTTCGGTCATCATCGAGCACAGCAAACAGCTTAAAGTCTCGAATGATTTTCGGAGAAAGATATTGGCTGATGAAGCTTTCATCTTTGAAGTTGTGCATCGCAAAGTGCACCGCTTCTAGCCAATCTGACCCTGCCAGTTCTGGGAACCACTCTCTGTCTTCATCGGTTGGTTCTTCACAGATACGGCGGATGTCTCTAAACATCGCAAAGCCAAGCGCGTATGGGTTTATGCCACTGAAATAAGGGCTGTTGTAGGCGGGTTGCGCGACTACGCTAGTGTGGCTGTGTAGGAACTCTAAGATGAACTTATCGCTCACTAAACCTTCATCGTACAGATGGTTGAGGATGGTGTAGTGCCAGAAGGTTGCCCAGCCCTCATTCATTACCTGAGTCTGTTTCTGAGGGTAGAAGTATTGGCTGACCTTGCGAACTATACGCACACATTCACGCTGCCAAGGTTCCAGTAGAGGCGCATTCTTTTCAATGAAGTAAAGAATGTTCTCTTGTGGCTCGCTTGGGAAGCGTACTTTCTGCTCTTCCTCTTTGTCGCGGTTTTGTGGCACAGTGCGCCACAGTTCGTTGACTTGAGATTGCAGGTAAGCTTCACGTTCTTCTTGGCGAGCGGTTTCTTCTGCGATGGAGATCTTCTCTGGGCGCTTATATCTGTCAACGCCGTAATTCATTAGGGCATGGCAAGAATCGAGTAGTTGTTCGACTTCTGAAACGCCGTATTTCTCCTCACAACCATTGATGTACTTCTTAGCAAACAACAAGTAGTCGATGATTGAACTTGCATCTGTCCATGTTTGGAACAGGTAATTCCCCTTAAAGAAAGAGTTATGGCCGTAACAAGCGTGTGCCATTACTAGCGCTTGCATCGTCACAGTATTTTCTTCCATTAAGTAGGCGATACAAGGATCTGAGTTGATCACGATTTCATACGCGAGCCCCATTTGACCATGCTTGTAGTTTTGTTCTGTTTGAATAAACTTCTTGCCAAATGACCAGTGGTTGTAATTAATTGGCATACCGATACTCGAGTACGCGTCCATCATCTGTTCAGAAGTGATCACTTCGATTTGGTTAGGGTAAGTGTCTAGTCGGTAATGCTGCGCCACACGCTTAATTTCCACGTGGTATCGCTCTAAGAGGTTGAATGTCCAATCTGGACCATCAGGCAGCATCTTGTCGTTGTTCTTTGGTGCAGCTCTGTCTTTCTCTGCAACGTTTGATTTCGCTGTCATGGCAAGCCCCCTTACGCTGTCTCTTTCTGGAACAGTTCTCTAAACACAGGGAAGATATCATCCACTGTTTTGATGTTTTTCATGGCGAAGTTGTCGAAGCTCGCTTCTAACTTCTCATACTCATGCCAGAGCGTTTGGTGTGAGCGACGCGTGATTTCGATGTACGAGTAGTATTGGCAAGTCGGCAGAAGCGTGTTGACCAGTAACTCTTTACAACGAGGAGAGTCATCTGCCCAGTTATCACCATCAGACGCCTGCGCAGCATAGATATTCCACTCATTAGCCGGGTAACGGTCAGCGACAATTTCTTTCATCAGTTTTAAGGCGCTCGATACAATGGTGCCACCGGTCTCTTGTGAGTAGAAAAACTCATGCTCGTCGACTTCTTTGGCTTGAGTATGGTGACGAATAAACACCACATCGACATTTTCGTAGGTGCGATTAAGGAATAGGTACAGCAGCACATAGAAACGTTTTGCGATGTCTTTGGTGGCTTGGTCCATCGAGCCAGACACATCCATCAAGCAGAACATCACCGCTTGGCTAGATGGAATAGGGCGTTTCTCGTAGTTTTTGTAACGTAAATCGAAGGTATCGATGAACGGCACGCTATCGATTTTTTTACGTAGCTCGGCAATCTCTTCCTTGATTCGAGCTTCTTCGAACGGTTGAGCGGGCTCGGTCATTTGAACTTGATCGAGCTGGTCCATTAGCGTTTTTAAATCGCGTTTTCGACCTGCTGTCATTGCGGTTCGACGAGCCAGTGACTGCTGCAGCGAACGAACAATCGCGATGTTGGATGGAATCCCGGCGCTTTGGTAACCAGAGCGGTGGGTTTTCCATTCAGTGATCTTGTTGACCTGATTTTTTTCTAGGTTAGGCAGAGCGAGATCTTCAAACAGAATATCAAGGTATTCGTCTTTCGATATTTGGAAAGTAAACTCATCTTGACCTTCGCCATCAGGACTAGCATCCCCTTGGCCTGACCCTCCCCCCTGACCACCACCTTTCGGGCGCTCGATTTTGTCGCCGGTGATGAATTGATCATTACCAGGGTGCACGCGTTCTCTTACGCCACCTTGGCCTTGGTGAAAGCTCGGTTCTTTGATGTCTTTATGAGGAATAGTGACGTCCTCACCAGTTTCAGTGTTGGTGATTGAGCGTCGGTTGACTGCATCGGCCACAGATTCTTTGATTTGCTCTTTATGGCGTCGTAAGAAGCGCTGTCTGTTTACAGCACTCTTATTCTTGCCATTGAGCCTCCGATCGATAAATTGTGCCATAAGAACTCCCTCTCAGCTGATGTCGCGATCCTACTTTTACTCGGGTATAAGAGTTATTGGTTGGTATGAGCTGCCCATTTGAGCAGCTCTATACCGTTTGGTTATGAGGATTTACGAACTCTTAGATACCACTCAGATAGCAGTCGCACTTGTTTCTCGGTATAGCCTTTTTCCATCATACGAGCAACGAAGTCGTCGTGCTTTTTCTGATCATCCGTTGAGGTCTTAGCGTTGAACGAGATAACAGGAAGTAGCTCTTCTGTGTTGGAGAACATTTTCTTCTCAATCACAGTGCGCAGTTTCTCGTAGCTGGTCCAAACCGGGTTTTGACCGTTATTGTTCGCCTTGGCACGAAGCACAAAGTTCACAATCTCATTTCGGAAGTCTTTAGGGTTACTGATACCGGCTGTTTTCTCGATTTTCTCTAGCTCACCATTTAGAGAAGCACGGTCGAATAGCTGACCTGTTTCTGGGTCGCGGTACTCTTGGTCTTGGATCCAGAAGTCTGCGTAGGTTACATAGCGGTCGAAGATATTCTGACCGTACTCAGAGTAAGACTCTAGGTAAGCGGTTTGAATTTCTTTGCCGATAAACTCTACGTAGCGTGGCACTAGATATCCTTTCAAGAACTCAAGGTATTTCTCGGCGGTTTCTTGCGGGAATTGCTCACGTTCAATTTGTTGTTCAATGACGTAGAACAGGTGAACCGGGTTCGCGGCCACTTCGGCTTGGTCGAAGTTGAACACGCGAGATAGGATCTTAAAGGCGAAACGAGTCGATAGACCAGACATACCTTCATCTACACCTGCGTAGTCGCGGTACTCTTGATAACTCTTCGCTTTTGGATCGGTATCTTTAAGGGTTTCACCATCGTAAACGCGCATTTTCGAGAACAGAGACGAGTTCTCAGGCTCTTTCAGTCTCGATAAGATGCTGAATTGCGATAGCAGGTCGAGTGTGCTTGGCGAACATGGTGCGTTCGACAGTTCACTGTGCTCAAGCAGTTTCTTGTAGATCTTAACTTCTTCAGAAACGCGCAGACAGTAAGGGACTTTTACAATGTACACACGGTCTAGGAAAGCTTCATTGTTTTTGTTGTTGCGGAATGTCTGCCACTCGGATTCGTTCGAGTGAGCCAAAATCATACCGTCGAATGGCAGCGCTGAAAGACCTTCAGTACCGTTGAAGTTACCCTCTTGAGTTGCTGTTAGTAGAGGGTGTAGTACCTTGATTGGTGCTTTGAACATCTCTACGAATTCCATCAGACCTTGGTTCGCTTTACACAGCGCACCAGAGTAGCTGTAGGCATCTGGATCATCTTGAGAGAAGTGTTCTAGTTTACGGATATCTACTTTACCAACTAGGGAAGAGATATCTTGGTTGTTTTCATCACCAGGCTCTGTCTTCGCGATCGCCACTTGGTCGAGGATAGAAGGGCGTAGCTTGATGACTTTGAATTTAGAAATGTCGCCGCCGAAATCATGCAGGCGTTTTGCGGCCCATGGAGACATAATCGAGCGAAGATAGCGTTTTTCGATGCCATACTCATTTTTCAGTAAGTCACCATCTTCATTGACATCAAATAGACAGAATGGATGGTCATTTACTGGGCTTCGTTCACCGTCAGCAGAAAGTACGTAAATAGGTAGCTTTTGCATCAGAGCTTTTAGCTTTTCAGCAAGCGATGATTTACCGCCGCCCACAGGACCCAGCAAGTAAAGGATCTGTTTGCGTTCTTCTAGGCCTTGCGCAGCATGTTTTAGATAAGAAACAATCTGTTCAATCGCGTCTTCCATACCGTAAAAATCTTCGAATTCGCGGTAACGAGATATAACTCGGTTAGAGAAAATGCGACTTAGTTGAGGGTCTTGCGCGGTGTCAATAACCTCAGGTTCGCCAATAGCCAGAAGTAAGCGCTCCGCGGCGTTGGCGTAAGCACTTTTGTCGTCTTTACACAGCGCCAAGAACTCTTGCAGTGTCAGCTCTTCTTCCTTGGCTGCTTCATAACGTGATTGATAGTGGTCAAATATACTCATAGTCACATTCCCCTTGTTAACCAGTCAAAACTGACGAGCGATTTAAAAATAGGCTCTCCCTACATTTTAAGGTTAGACCCGCTTCCACAATTTTGCTTAACAATTATGTATTTATTTACAATTTTTCACGAAAAAAACTTTGAGATAGCAATTCATAACTGGAGATAAATCAGATTGAAGTTTCTTGTATTAGAGGTTTGCTAGTTATTTTTGGTGATTTGGAGGGAAATTAGATTCTTGTGGTGAATTATTGCTCATTAAACCGATTGTTCATTGTTATTATTTTTGTTAATAGCAGTGTTGTACAATGTAGCATCTTGTTAAACTTGCTCTTTATTAGGAAAGAATGTGAAAAGTCATTGGCTAAAAGTCATCGCTATCGTTACTACAACATTGGGGACGACAGCTGCTCATGCGCAAATATCGCAGTGGTCCTTAGGGGTTGCAGCCTCTTACTCTCCTGCTGTCTATAAAGATACGCCGTCAAATCGTGCGGTTATTCCAATGATAGGTTATGAAGGTGAGTACTTTTTTATGCGTGGCTTTAGTGCTGGTTATCGTTTATTACCAGCAGGCTCACCACAAAATGTGGTCTTACGAGCTGTTTATGACCCGAGAACCTTGAAGCCCAGTGATTCTGGCAACGTTGATATCCAGAATCTAGATGAGCGCAAAGCTTCAGTATTAGGCGGGATAAGCTATCAGTTGATTACTCTCGTTGGAATGTTTGAAGCGACAGCTGGTTCAGACATTGGCTTTCAACACAATGGGCTTTATGCTGAGGCAGCATGGCGTCTACCTATTCGCCGTAGTGGTTGGGCGATTACGCCTTCAATTGGTTATGCTTATAATGGTGAACGTTTAAATAATCACTTATACGGTGTGAGTTCAGCAGAAGCTGCAAGAACGAATTTAAAGGAATTTGATGCTGGTTGGGATGGCCAGTACTTTATTAGTTTGGGTGGTTATCTACATGTAACGCCGAGTATCCGACTTACGGGTGGTGTTCGTTACACTAACCTAGAGGGCGATATCGAGAACAGTCCAATCTTAGAAAGCGGCATTAATATGGCGGCAAACGTTGGTGTTGCTTACGTTTTCTAATTAAAAAGAAGAAAATATAAAAGGGTTACTCATGATGAGTAGCCCTTTTATTTATGTCAGGTACAGCGCGATTAAGGTTAAGATACTAAAAATCGTAATTACGATAACTTGTTCAACGACTGTAAAACTTTTTACTTAATACCTTAGAAAGTGAATCCAGCTTGTAGGCCAAGAGTCCCCTCATTGAATAGGCTTAGGCCACCTGAGTTGTAGTCGTAGTAATCGAAACCAACACGAGCCATGAATTTCGAGTTACCGAACATTGGTTGTATAGATTTAAACTCAGCACCGATGCCGTAAGTTGCCCCCCATTCGCTATTTGAATACTTGCTATTAACTGAACCATCTTGATCGGTTATCGTTGATTTAGAATTGAGGTTAGAGTACGCAAGACCAATCTTACCGTAGATAGCAAAAGACTCATCGAAGCTATATTTATACACTGGGGCTAAAGACATTTTGAAGTGTTTGAAATTGTCTTTGTACTTAGTTAGGTCACCGTGTATATCCTGCGTAACCATTCTACTGTCGGAATCTGTGTAATTCATTGTTGATTCAATATGAAAATTGGTATCAAGAATTTGTGAGCCAGCAGTGAATTGTAGACCTCCGTCATCTTTGTTAATGCCAACGCCCCCAAGTACGTACATGTCGTTAGCTGCGAAAGATGAAGCCGACAGAATAGCTAGTGATACAAAGATGAATTTTCTCATTTTTATCGCTCTGGTTAATAATTTCTGTGAGCATTCTAGCGACTTCTTTAGAATAAAATACACTGTTCAAAATGAGTGTGGTGATTTTTAATTTGTATTAAAAGCCCCGATATAGAATTAATAAAGATTAATGACCTTATTGCTTACAAGTCATTGGCTTACGCTCATTATTTAATGGGCGATATCAGATAAATTAATGGGAAACGGCTCAAGGTTTAATATCTTATCTGCATGTTTTATTACCATTTTCTGTGGGCAAAGTTCACTTCATATCCACGTTGCTAAATAGTTCTCGTTTTTTCTCTTTATATAAAGGCAGTAAAAAAGGGTTACTCGTGATGAGCAACCCTTTCTTGAAACTTTTTAAGCCAAGCAGAGGCTTATCTTTTTATGCATTAAGCACTAAAGATTTGATATAGCTCTGTTGCACATAGGTGGTACTGACGAGGGCAGTTGCGCCATGTTGTTAGCATGCGACGGTATTTATCTAGCATTGGCATTTGGCTATTGAAGTGGTGATCCGCTGTATCGAATTGAGGGTAAAGGCCTTCAGAGTCAACAAGGAAACGTACGTAGTGTACGATTTGTGCTTCAGATGCAATGTCGAAACCTAAGAACTGTAGGCGACGCTGATCAACTTCTTTACGCTCATCTTCTTCAAGCATTTTGTTCGACTCTTGCATTGCATGGTACATCTCCATGATGTCGATAATTTCGCGACATTCTACTTCAGTCAAACAACCAAACTCTTTATTAAGCTCATGCATTTGGAGTTCGTAACCACGCTCTACAATCGTTTGTAGACGTTGGTATTTAGCAGAGTTCTCAGGCTCCATTTGAGACATTAGGTTGTATTGATTTGATAGAATTAGACGCTGAGCATTGGTCATTTCCATGGGAGAAGCCTCACTAAAAAACTAAATGTTGTATTCTTTTGTTGAAGTAAGAGTAACAGCATTCCTGCGAGTGGAAACATGATCTCAACACGGATTTAATATGATTTTTTGAATTGATAAACAAAAGCTGTAAAGAAAAGTGAAAGGAATGTCTAGCCAACAAAAGAAAACGCCCCAATCGAAATTGAGGCGTTTGAAACACATGTGAATACTGTTGGAATTAGTACTTTACGTTAGAATGATATTGGCCCAGAACCGCAACAATTTCATCCATCGTCTCTTTACTTGGCGGGTTTACGCCTTCGAGAGGGTAGTCTAAACCAAGTGCTTCCCATTTATGCGCACCCAGTTTGTGATAAGGAAGCAGCTCTACTTTTTCGATGTTATCCATGTCTTTAATGAACTCACCAAGTAGGTGTGCATCTTCTGGTGTGTCTGTATATCCAGGAACAATCACGTAACGGATCCAAGTCGTTTTACCAATCTTATGGAGGTAACGAGCAAAATCGAGAGTACGTTTGTTAGATACACCAATGAAATCATGGTGAATTTCATCACGCATGTGTTTCAGATCGAGCATCACAAGGTCAGCGGCGTCTAATACTTCATCCACCACTTCTGTGTGTTTACGAATATAGCCATTGGTATCGAGGCAAGTATGGATACCTTCCGCTTTAGCAGCTAGAAAGAAGTCACGGACGAACTCGGGCTGTAGCATAGCTTCACCACCAGAACAGGTGATGCCACCGCCAGAAGCTTTCATGAAATGACGGTAAGATTTCGCCTCGTTGATGATTTCTTCTACAGTGACTTCTTTGCCATCATGTAGGTCCCATGTATCGCGGTTGTGGCAGTACATACAACGCATTAAGCAGCCTTGAAGAAATACAATAAAGCGGATACCAGGACCATCGACCGTACCACAAGATTCGTATGAGTGAATGCGACCAGTTGTAGACATGAGCTATTCTCGGAGAGGAATTTATGCCCTTTATTTTATTACAAAAACGGTACATAAAATAGGGTCAAATCGTAACGAGACCTTTAAAAATAAAGGCAATCACCACTGAAGATAATTGCCTTTATCAAACTTGAAAAGTAAATGTGAAAGCTTGAATGATTCGCTAGAAGAACGCGAACATTGTAATGCCACCGGTGGTGTAGATAGACTCTTTCGCTTCTTTGTAATCTGGAGTTTTTGCGGTTAGTGCGAAGGATGCACCAACGTATTGGTTGTACCAAGCCACACCCATGACAGCTGTCGCTTGAAGGTTCTCTAGAGTCACATCGTAGATAGCTGGATCTTCATTGTTTTTATTCGCGTATTCATCAACACCAGAGCGGTCACCTTCAATGGTTAAGTCATTGAAACGGTAGCGACCTTCGAGGCCAGCATAAGTAAACCAACCGCTGTGTGATGCACCGATCATACCTGGTCTAAATGGGTTTTCGCTCGTGATATTAGCCGCACCAAAGTTACCACCTAGGTCAGTACCCCAACGGAACATAAAGCCTGTTGAAATATCACTTCTAAAGTTACCTACGTTAATTTCTGAAACGTTAGAAATCTCGAAATCAGTATTCGCCAACGCTTGATTACGCATGAGATTGAAATGGCTTAGGTAACCTACGCTGCCTGCCCATTCATCATCAACTTGGTACTCCCAACCCAGAGGCTCATCTGATTTAGTGATTGAGTGAACCAGTTTTTGAGCATCTTCAGAAAGCGCACGCTCGCCTGTTGTGCCAAACGTGATGTTAAAGCGCTGAGCTTGTTGTGGGTTCAAACTGATGTAGTTAAATTCTGAATGCAAGTAACCTGCGTATGGGCGGTCATTCGCTGATGGCGTTTCTAATTCGATATCAGAAGGGGTGTACATTTTGTGGCCAAGGATGATTTCCCATTTATCTAAAGAGCTCGCGCCGCAGTAAGATAGACTTAATGGTTTTACCCAATCGTATGGGGTAATGCTTGACGATGTGTAACCCAGAAATAATCCATTGGTATAGTCTTGGTCGACACCAAAAATTCCATCATTGTCTAGTGCGAATGTGACGGTAGAACGTTCGGACGCCAAAGATGAAAAAGAGAGAAGGATTAGGGGTAAACAACGAAGGTCTTTCATGGAGCAGTTACTCTTAAATTATGAACCGAGATATTACCGTACTTTGCTTGAATTTGTGGAAAAAAAGTGAATAGAAAGCGCCTTTTTTGCTCAATCTAACATTAAGGGAGATGGGAGATGTTGTAGGGATTGGTAACGAATATAAAAAAGCCCCGCACATTGGCGAGGCTAATTATTATTTACAGTCTATTGAGCGTGAGCTTATAGAGACTCAGTAAATGTACGTGCGATTACGTCAGCTTGTTGCTCTGCAGTTAGAGAGTTAAAGCGAACAGCGTAACCAGATACACGGATTGTTAGCTGAGGGTATTTCTCAGGGTGCTTAACTGCGTCTTCTAGAGTGTCGCGGTTAAGAACGTTCACGTTAAGGTGTTGACCACCTTCAATGCCAGCTTCGTGGTGGAAGTAACCATCCATTAGGCCTGCAAGGTTCGCTTTCTGACCTTCAGCATCTTTACCAAGAGCGTTAGGTACGATAGAGAACGTGTACGAGATACCATCTTGTGCATCAGCAAACGGTAGTTTACCTACAGACGTTAGTGACGCTACAGCACCTTTCTCATCACGACCGTGCATTGGGTTAGCACCAGGAGCGAAAGGAGCACCAGCACGACGACCGTCTGGAGTGTTACCTGTTTTCTTACCGTATACAACGTTAGATGTAATAGTAAGAACTGACTGTGTAGGGATAGAGTTACGGTAAGTCTTAAGCTTACGGATCTTGTTCATGAACGTAGAAACTAGTTCACAAGCGATATCATCTACACGAGCGTCGTTGTTACCGTATTTAGGGTAATCGCCTTCGATTTCGAAATCGATAGCGATGCCATCTTCGTCACGGATTGGCTTAACAGTCGCGAACTTAATTGCAGATAGTGAGTCAGCTGCAACAGATAGGCCAGCGATACCACAAGCCATAGTACGACGAACGTCACGGTCATGAAGAGCCATTAGAGACGCTTCGTAGCTGTACTTGTCGTGCATGTAGTGGATGCTGTTTAGTGCAGTCACGTACTGCTTAGCTAGCCAGTCCATGAATGTGTCTAGGCGACCCATTACGTCATCGTAATTAAGAACTTCGTCAGTGATCTTGTCAGCAACAGGACCTACTTGAAGTTTAAGCTTCTCATCTACACCACCGTTGATTGCGTAAAGCATTGTTTTCGCAAGGTTAGCACGAGCACCGAAGAACTGCATTTGCTTACCAACGATCATTGGAGATACACAACAAGCGATAGCGTAATCATCAGACTCTAGGTCAGGACGCATTAGGTCATCATTTTCGTACTGGATAGAAGAAGTATCGATAGATACCTTCGCACAGAAACGCTTGAAGCCGTCAGGTAGTTGCTCAGACCAAAGAACAGTGATGTTTGGCTCTGGAGAAGGACCCATTGTGTATAGAGAGTTTAGGAAACGGAAATTAGTACGTGTAACTAGTGTACGACCGTCGATACCCATACCACCCATAGACTCAGTAGCCCAGATTGGGTCACCAGAGAATAGCTCATCGTACTCCGGAGTACGTAGGAAACGAACCATACGTAGCTTCATTACGAAGTGGTCGATCATTTCTTGAGCTTCAACTTCAGTGATCTTGCCTGCAGCGATATCACGCTCGATGTAGATGTCTAGGAAAGTCGAAGTACGACCTAGAGACATTGCAGCACCGTTTTGAGACTTAACAGCCGCTAGGTAAGCGAAGTAAGTCCATTGGATAGCTTCTTGAGCAGTTTGAGCTGGCTCAGAGATATCGAAGCCGTATTTAGCAGCCATCTCTTTGATTTGACCTAGAGCGCGGTGTTGCTCAGAGATCTCTTCGCGAAGTTGCATTGTTTCTGCTAGGTTTTCGCCGCTTTCGAATTGCTCTTGAAGAGAAGCAAACTGAGCTTGCTTGTCTTTCATTAGGAAGTCGATACCGTATAGAGCTACACGACGGTAGTCACCGATGATACGACCACGGCCGTAAGCATCTGGAAGACCAGTTAGAACACCAGACTTACGACATTTTAGGATGTCAGGTGTGTAGATATCGAAAACACCTGCGTTGTGTGTTTTACGGTATTCAGAGTAGATTTTAGAAACAGCTGGATCCAGAGTTTCACCGTATGCTTTACAAGAACCTTCAACCATACGAATACCACCGTTAGGGATGATCGCTCGCTTAAGTGGTTTCTCTGTTTGAAGACCAACGATAGTTTCTAGATCTTTTTCGATGTAACCCGCATCATGAGAAGTGATGGTAGAGATAACAGAAGTATCGAAATCTACAGGTGCTTTAGTTGCGTTTTCCTGTTTGATACCTTCCATTACCGAAGCCCAAAGCTTGTTAGTAGCCTCAGTACCTTCAGAAACTAGGAAAGACTCGTCGCCTTCATACGGCGTGTAGTTCTTTTGAATGAAATCACGAACGTTTACTTCGCTTTGCCACTCACCTGCAGCAAAATCTTCCCAAGCTTTAGCAAATTGCTCTGCCATGACATACCTACCTTTTTAGTAGAAAAAACACGTACATTAACACTGTTGAGCCAGCGCCCCTCGTAAGGGTAGTACACTCTTATTAATAACAATATATATGAGCATATGTGCTTCATATGGTTATATATATTGTCACTACTTTTTATATGTTGTCTTTACTCTATGTAATCAGACTACGCTAAAAAATTTCTGCAAACCTTAAACTAAATCAATAAATGCTAAAAAAAGTTGAAAAAATTTGAGTGACAGGGGTTGCCACCCAAACTTTTTTTTAATCTAGTTACTACTTTTGTGTAGTAAAGGAGGTTATAGCCAAGCTTTTAGACCATATTTGCTTTCTAGCATACCAACTGCAAGCATTGCTACTAGACAGATAACCAAAACACCAACTGGGATAACAATCTTGTCTACAAATGATAGACGCTTAGCACGCTCTTTATCACCAATTAGGCCGTTGTTATCTAGAAGCATAGTTAATGCCCATGCTAGTACAGGGTTAACGACCGCTGAACCGAAGATACAGATACCCGCTGCTTGTGAGTCTTTGCTGTCTTTAACCATCTGCATACCCGCTTCAAGTAGAGGTAGAGATACACCTACAAGTAGCGCAACACGCATCACTGGTGGCCATACTGCGACATCCATTGGGAAACCAAGAATCGCAACAATAATACATAGAGAGCCAAGCAAGATTGCTCCGCCAGGGATTGGACGTTTCGCGATAGCTGCTGGGATCATGTATGTACCCCAAGATGAAGTGATGTTACCACCACCAACTGCTGTACCGACCATTTGACGAACTGAACACATAGTCATTGTGTCATCAACATCCATCAGAACTTTTTCAGACTTTTTAGGGTAGTTCAGTTCTTGGAAGATACGGTGACCTAGGAAGTCTGGTGACCACATTGCTACCGCTAGGATTGCAAATGGTAGAGAAGCGATGAAGTGCTCAACGTTTGGTAAACCAAGCATCCAACCTTCTTCAGTAGAACCCCACCAGTAGATTGGGTTTAGGTTTGGAATGCCTGTTTCAGTTACGAATTTGATATCGAAACCTGCACCAAGTACTAAAGCAATAGTTAGACCAGTGAAAGCACAAACAGGGATTGCTAACCAACGCTTGTTCACTTTAGCAAGGAATGCGTATAGGCCGATAGTAACGGCAAGAACAATCAAACCAATGTAACCCATGCTACCAGCAGCAACAGTGTCAGACTGAAGACCAACCGCCCAAGCTTGAATAGAGTTGATTTGGCTCATGGTACCGGTTAGACCCAAGAAGATGAGCAAGCCACCCGCAGTACCTTCAGAGGTAAGGTTAACAAGTTTAGACCCACCTTTTAGGAAGCTAAGGATAAGACCGAAGACACCGATAAGGATTGCCAATGCAAGAGGGTGAGCACCAGCAAGAGCGATGGTACCAATAAGAGGAATCATTGGGCCGTGGTTACCGGCGAGGTTTGCTTTAGGGTTGAAGAAACCAGAAGCAAGAATACAGAATAGCAGTGCAGGGATAAGCATTTCTACACGAGCAACTTCGATAGCAAACTCTTTACCCAGGTTTACGTGATCCCAAGCTTGAGTTAGACCTTCGGCCCAAGACATCATTACTGCAGAGTACATCGCGATGATACCAATGGTACCAGCCAGTGCAGGAATAAGGTCTTCGAGTTCAAAGCGGAAATCACGGCCTGGAAGGTTTAGGCCAAAGCGACAAGGCTTCATAATTTGAAGTTCGTGATCTAGATAATCTGAGCGGTTCTCAAATTCAGAAGCAGGACGGTGTAGCTCTTTATAGCTTTTCTCTTCTACTTCAGAGTTCGCATTATTGACAACGTCTGACATAGATTCCTCATATTTTTATGTTCGTAATTCAAAGTTGAATTCTATAATTTCGCGTAATTGTGTTATTTCTTACTTACAACTCATTAGCATTTTGTTGCACGGTGTTGATGTGCTTTATGCAGCTAAGTTAGAAGAAGTGTATGGCATTTTTTATGCCTTATTGTGTGTTGAGGAGTCTAACAAGCTTACCCTTTAGGGTGATTGATCTTGATCACTTTATGAGTTTGTGTGAAAGAAAGTTACAGAATTTAGCGTTTCATTAACGTAATCCTGACGAATTGTGTAACATTTTTTCACAAGTTGACGTTTACCTCCTTTTATAAAGCATAGCTAATGGCGGAGTGCTCTGATTGACTGATTATTATTGAGTTATTTAATTTTTACCTACCTTCAACCATACCCAGGTCCACCGTTTACAATACGTGAGCGTTAAAATAGTTGTGGCTTATAGAGTGTGTCGCTTGCCAAATCCGCATTTATGGTGTCGCTTTCAACGACACTTCTTTGTTCACCAAACTTGTTTTTCTTGTGAGACATTGGGCTACGAGAATCTCATTTTGGTTAACTTTATTTAAACAATGTAAGCGTCGGATTTATAGCTTATTGATAGAGTTCATTCATAAAGTTGAGGTTAAAACGCTGCTTATTGCATAATAAATCAGATTTAAGTTCTATTTATTCCAAATTATTAGGTTAATAATTTGTTGCATGTTAATCCGTGTGGTGCTAGTTTGTATCGCATGAAAAGGTCGGAGTACCTTGCATTTTCACAAACTTGGGAGAGAAAGCGCATGAAAGATGTACCGGCGCTGGACATAAAGGATCTACACAAAACGTTTGGTCAAAATGAAGTTTTAAAGGGAATTTCACTTTCTGCGCATAAAGGCGATGTGGTATCGATTATCGGATCTTCAGGTTCGGGTAAAAGTACTTTCCTTAGATGTATCAACCTTCTAGAGACACCTACTGCAGGCGAGATTTGGGTTAATGGTGAATTAATTCAGATGAAAAGTAACCGCCAGGGTGTATCTGTCCCTGCTAATGAAAAACAAGTTCAACGAATCCGTTCTCGTTTAGCGATGGTTTTTCAGGGGTTCAATCTTTGGTCTCATCTGACCGTTCTCGAAAATGTTATTGAAGCACCTGTCCATGTATTAGGTGTACCTAAAGCACAAGCTATTGAAAATGCAGAGCTACTACTTAAGAAAGTAGGCCTGTATGAGCGTAAAGATTACTATCCGGGTCACTTATCTGGTGGACAACAACAACGTGCTGCGATTGCAAGAGCGTTAGCGGTTGATCCTGAAGTAATGCTGTTTGATGAACCAACGTCTGCACTTGACCCTGAATTAGTTGGGGAAGTGCTTGGCGTAATGCGTGATCTAGCAGAAGAAGGAAGAACCATGCTTGTGGTAACACATGAAATGGCTTTTGCTCGTGACGTATCAAACCATGTGATGTTCTTACATCAAGGCCTAGTGGAAGAACAGGGCGATCCAGCTAAACTGTTTACGAACCCTGAGTCTGAGCGATTACAACAGTTTATCTCCTCGATCTATTAATTGGTCTTGGCAGGTGAATGGCGTAATAGAACAGAATTGAAACATTACTGCTAAGGTCAATGGCAGTAATATAAACAATGAAACACAACAACACAGTTCAATAAGCAAAACAATATTAAAACTAGCAAAACATAAAAACCTAAATCACAGGAGTAGGGATATGAAAAAGTGGTTATTAGTCGCGGCACTTGCTGCAACAGCGGCAACAGGCGTAGCTCAAGCGAAAGAATGGAAAACAGTACGCTTTGGTATTGAAGGTGCTTACCCACCATTTAGCTGGACAGAAGCAGATGGCTCACTAAAAGGCTTCGACGTGGACATGGCTAACGCGCTTTGTACTGAAATGCAGGTGCAATGTAAGATCGTTGCACAAGACTGGGATGGTATCATTCCTTCTCTACTTGCTCGTAAATATGATGCGATCATCGCGGCAATGTCTATCACTGAAGAGCGTAAGAAGAAAATCGACTTCACTGGTAAATATGCACTTATCCCAAACAAGTTTATTGCTAAGAAAGGCGCAGGCCTTAACTTCGATGACCTAAGCGGTCAAAAAATTGCCGTTCAACGTGCAACAACTCACGATAAATACCTAACAGACAACTACGGCGACACGGTTGAAATCGTTCGTTACGGTTCTTTCGACGAAGCTTACCTTGATCTAGCAAACGGTCGTGTTGCCGCTGTACTAGGTGATGCTTCTGCTCTAGAAGAAGGCGTACTGAACAAAGCGGGCGGTGAAGCGTACGAGTTTGTTGGTCCATCACTAACAGACCCTAAGTGGTTCGGTGAAGGTTTTGGTATTGCTCTACGTAAGCAAGACAAAGACCTAACTAAGAAGCTAGATGCGGCGATCCTTTCTCTACGTGAAAAAGGCATCTACCAAGATATCGCGGCTAAATACTTCAACTACGACGTATACGGTCAGTAATCTCTAGCGTCACTTCTTAAGGGAGAGGCAATCCTCTCCCTGTCTTACCAACTTTTTCGCAGTTCTGTTGGAATTCATTATGTTTGATTTACAAGGATATGAAGTATCGATCCTGAAAGGGGCGTTGCTTACAATCGAAGTTGCTTTGCTGTCGCTCATTTTAGCTATGGTGCTCGGTATGTTAGGAGCCTTGGCAAAGCTTGCGCCATATCGCTGGGCTCGTGCTATTGCAACTCTTTACACAACCGTCATCCGAGGCATTCCCGATCTCGTGTTGATGATGCTGATTTTCTTTGGTGGACAGATCCTTTTAAACAACAGTTTGTATTCCATCAATGAGTGGCTCAATGAGTGGTTCACGTCCAGCGCTCCTAACCATGAGTGGACTTCTTACTTACCAGATTATATTGATGTCAGCCCATTTGTTGCTGGTGTCTTAACCATAGGCTTCATCTTTGGCGCCTACATGGCAGAAACGTTCCGTGGTGCGATCATGGCTGTCGACAGCGGTGAAATGGAAGCAGCAAAGGCTTATGGTATGAGCCCTGTGTTAGCTTTCCGTCGTATTCTACTACCACAAATGATTCGTCACGCTTTACCTGGTTTTGGTAACAACTGGTTGGTTTTACTTAAAACCACGGCCTTGGTTTCCATTATCGGTCTAGAAGATATGGTGCGCGTTAGCGCATTAGCAGCCGGTGCAACCAAAATGCCATTTACCTTCTACATGGCAGTGGCACTTATCTTCTTGTTCTTCACTAGTGTATCGACTGGTTTACTTAAACTTGTTGAACGCAAATTCAGTATCCACGCGAGGTAGTTATGGACTTTTCATTGATAATTGAAAGCCTACCGATTTACCTTGGTGGTCTATGGACAACGGCTTGGATGGTTTGCGTCGCTTTGATTATTGGCTTGTTTGTTGCCATACCATTAGCTATCGCTCGCAACAGCCACAATATGTTGATTAACGCACCTGCGTGGTCGTTTATCTATTTCTTCCGTGGCACACCTTTACTGGTACAGCTTTACTTGATTTATTACGGCATGGATCAGTTCTTCCCTGTGAAAGATACCTTATGGGAAAACGCTTGGTTCTGTGCATTGGTGGCATTCATTCTGAATACATCTGCTTACACGGCTGAAATTATCCGTGGTGCAATCAACGGCTTACCGAAAGGTGAGGTGGAAGCGGCAAAAGCATACGGCATGAGTACACCGAAGACTTACCGTCGTATCATTCTACCGAGTGCTTTACGTCGTGCACTGCCAGCTTACAGTAACGAAGTTATCTTCATGCTTCACGGCTCTGCGGTAGCAGGTATCGTAACCATCATGGATTTAACAGGTGCAGCGCGTTTGGTTAACTCTCGTTACTACGCTCCATTTGAGTCGTTCCTAACAGCAGGTCTGTTCTACATGGCGTTAACGTTTATCATCATTGCGATCTTCAAATACGCAGAGAAACGTTTCCTAGCCTACCTAAGACCACTTAGTTAATAGCATTCTACATAGTTAACAAAACGGCGCTCATTGAGCGCCGTTTTTATTAGGAGAGACTGTTTAACTTGTTACTTAAACGTTGACCAAATCGGTGCGTGATCTGATGGTTTTTCGATGCCACGTAGTTCGTAGTCGATGCCTGCTTCAGTACACTTATCTGCAAGTTTTTGAGTTGCTAGTACCACGTCAATACGAAGGCCGCGGTTGTCTACAAAACCTTTTGAACGGTAATCAAACCACGAGAATTGATCGTTAACTTCAGGGTGCAGTAGACGGAAGCTGTCCACAAAACCCCAATCCATCAATGTTTTTAGCCATTCACGCTCTTCTGGTTGGAACGAACACTTACCTGTTTTCAACCAACGTTTAGCGTTTGGTTCGCCGATACCGATGTCTGCGTCGATAGGGCTAATATTGATGTCGCCCATCACGATGATTTGCTCATCTTTGTTGTGATGGTCGTTTAGGTAGGTCATCAAGTCTTTGTAGAATTCACGTTTGTATGGGTATTTGGTTTCATGCTTGATGTTGTCCCCTTGAGGGAAGTAGCCATTTAGTACAGTAACTTTTTCGCCATTTACATCTTCAAACGTCGCCATGATCATACGTTTTTGATGGTCTTCATTGTCTGTTGGGAAACCCTTCTGCACAGAAATAGGTTCCTGCTTACACAGCATTGCGACACCGTAATGTGCTTTTTGGCCGTGGAAGTAGACCTTGTAGCCCATTGCTTCAACATCAGCAACTGGGAAGGCCTCGTCGTGTACTTTGATCTCTTGTAAACCAATCACGTCAGGTTGGTGTTTGTCGATAACCGCTTGAAGTTGGTGAAGGCGAGCTCTTAGGCCATTGATGTTGAAGCTAATTACTTTCATTGATTTTTATACCTCTTGCAAACCCTTATGATTGCTTGTTTATCAAGGGTTTGTTGATTTAGTGGATGTCATGGTTAACCGTATTTAACCATGCTTAATAAAATTCATCGCCATTTCATCGCCATTTTTTTAGGGCGCTATAGGCTGTATTGAGTGACGGGGTTAAAGGTGATTGCATCACTCAAATGGTTCGGGGAAAAGTGAGCATAAATCATGGTTTGCTCAATTTTTTGATGCCCTAGAATATTCTGCAAAACTAAAATATTACCACCATTCATCATAAAATGGCTGGCAAAAGTATGGCGCAAAACATGAGTTGTTTGACCCTTTGGTAAATCGGGTAGGGCTTTTGTTAGCCATTTATGCGCGACACCATAACCGCAGCTAAAAAGCTTATCATTTGTTGGCTTGTGAAGCTCTTTGTAAAGTTTATTTGATATTGGAACGGTTCGGTTTCTTTTACCTTTAGTATTAGTGAAAATCACCTTGTGCTTGAGCAACTGGCTTCCTCTCGTTTCGACTACCTCATTGATACGTGCCCCAGTCGCTAAACAGGTTTTGGAAATGGTCGTGAGCTCTTCAGCGACTTTGCTTTCTTGAATTACCTCAAACAAGTGCATGATCTGCTCTTCACTTAAAAAAGTAACTTGAGATTCTGCTTTTTAGTGGGCTCTACACCATCAACAGGATTAGGTAACTTCTACTCATTGAGCTTGATTAACTTATTGAATATAGATTTTAACCAAGCAATATCACCCTCCTGTGTTTCGATGGTTGTTCCGTTGAACTCGACCAATAGTTTACCCGGCAGGATCTGAACTTCGTTGATTGAATGACGGTCATCAATGCTGATTAGATAGCTTCCGCTTACGGCATCGCTATCGTTCTTATCAACCAGCATTATTGCTTCATTCGTTTCTAGTTCGATGAGATCTGCGTTCTGTAGGCTAAAACTATTAATTCTTCTTAATGGATACGGAATCTCGCAGGTATCCAATAACTTACCGCCGCTTAAACAAAAACTTTTTACAATCAGAGTTTGGTGTTGTGGATTTTTTTCTACATTTGGCTGCTAATTATTTGCTTCATGTCTGCTGATGGCATCTGAACTTCCGTTTTGTACCAGCGCGAGTATTTACCCGTCTATGAGAAAACCGCATGTGTATATAAACAACCGTTTTGGCAGGTAAGTAACAATGGCAATGGGCAAAAGCTCATTAAAAAAGATAGAAACAGAACTAAAAGCTAAAGGCTTCGCGCTCCGA
This sequence comes from Vibrio chagasii, assembly GCF_002954585.1. Taxonomy (GTDB): domain Bacteria; phylum Pseudomonadota; class Gammaproteobacteria; order Enterobacterales; family Vibrionaceae; genus Vibrio; species Vibrio chagasii_A. The sequence continues at coordinate 1,874,280 of NZ_MSCI01000002.1, read as the reverse complement.
TGATGAATTCGCGATGGCTGGTATGATGGCAGAAGCGGTCGCGAATGCTGTGATTGATGAGATTAAGCAGCGTGCTTAAGTGGAGGTCACAGGCGGCAGCTTTAGGGGAGTTATCAAGTAAAATAGTTTGAGTAAAATCACATGTGATCACGAACATGAGGTCATAGGCTCTAAACTCTTTTTTGCCCCATTATCATTTAGAGTTGATACTCATCAGCATCTTGCTAATACTGTTTTTACTCATTAATCGTTATCTAAATCATGACTACATAATATTTGTCATTTAGCGATTAGTTGATGAGAATTTGTTACTAATACATTGATTCTGTGGATGAAGATAATGATCAATGACCTTGGCAAAGATTGGTAGGTTGGAAAGGAAAGTAAGGTGTCTCATATCGTGCCGACACATCATAACGTCCTGACAAATACTGAGAGGCTAAATATTGACGTTGCTGTTCACTGTAAAAGTGTTGTGTTGCCTCTAGTTCAATAGCTTCACCATCACCAACGCAAATGAAATAACCATCGTCCATGCTTTGAAACGCTACTGAACTTTCATCTACCACTCCATATCTATCGGTCATCTTTCTTGACCTCCAAATATCTTTAAATGTACCTCGCTCAAAGCGTTTCAAATTTCGCCATTGTATGAACATATAAGTGTCTTGCGAGGGAATCGATGGTATGTCATCCAATGTCTCGTTCGGGCTTTTACAAGTATCAAACAAAACCACAGCATTGTTCTCAACTCTAAATGGTAATCTATCTTCATCTTGTATATAAGAATCCACGTTCCTTTTGAACCAAGAATCACCCTCTGGGCTGAGATAAAAAGAAGGAGACTTTAGGTAAGAACCAAAATCGTCAGTTTTATTTGCGTCAACAATTTCATAAACAGGATTATCATGAAGTGCGTCATAACTCGCACTATAATCGAACTCAATTTTAAACAAAAAATCTTCCATCTCGGGTTTAGTCAGAGACGTGAAAGCCTTATCGACGGAGGCTTTAAGTTTTTCAATAGATTTAGGATGAGTGAGGTAAATCGGAATTAATCCGTGTCCCGCAAAGTCTAATTTGCTCGGTGCTATCACGGTGTTGGGAGGCGGAACGCTGCCTATCCCTGTAAAGTTCAGCCCATTAATCACAAGATCTGAGGTCGATAAAATATAATCACTGTCCGGGCTAAGGGTTGGGGAAGCGGGAGCGATGTGAACGACGCGAATGTTATCGGCACTGTAACCGTATTGGGACGTAACATGCTTATATGATTCGTTTACCCATAAGTTCCCTTGTGAATGAGCGATGTAAATGAGCTTTTTTCCTTTCCACGTAAGAGAGTCATTTAAAAGATGATGCTTCATTCTAGTTCGGCTGGTTTCGGGGGCATCAACAAGTGAGGCTAGTTCTTTTAAAAATGTCGTGATAGTTGCATTGATGGTTTGGTTTGCGAAGTCGAGAACGAATCCAGTAAACCAAGCAAAAGTGGCGCTGATTTTTTGGATGATAGAGCTGTTTTGCCTACCATTAACAATGTCCCAAAACGCCTCCCACCGGACGAATTGTTTCTGCTCTAACTCGTAAGTTCTTTGGTCAAAGGTTTCAGCGAAATCAGCCAGTACGTTAAGGCCACTTCCGTCAATATAAGAATCATTGTAGAAAAGCTGGTACTCAACAGACTCACCGTTGTAATAGTTGATACCTAAAGTGGATTCTAATTCATCTCGACCGTCGTTGGCTTCGTCTATCGTTGTTGCGACCCCGTTAAAGAAACCTATGGTATAGCCTTCGATTTTACAGGAATTTGCATTGGCGTTGACGGAAAGTAAGGCACTAGCCATAAGTATTATTGCTTGTTTATTCACAATATTTGGCCTCTGCTTTCAGGGAGGCACTTATCGCGCCGTCTTGTAAATGGCTATAAGCAAGGTAGGCCATGGTGCGTGCTTTGGTGTTGTAGGTGAGAGCTCTAATGGTTTTTCCTGTATTTGTTCTATCTCTGACTGGAATGCCAACAAACTTCTTACAGGCGATAACTTTGTTATATCTATTACCCATCGCCATTGCCTTGTCGATATTGGTTTTAGTCTTTTTCGAGAAGTCGTGGTACAGGTTTTCTTGTGAGTAGCGAGCGTTTTGTTTTAAGGCTTTTCGGGCTGGCTCGGTCACTTCTAACGCATCGATAAACGCCTCAATGTCATCGCGGATACCATCATTGTTTGCATCAGTACCAGCGAGAGAGTCGCTGCGGTCAAGCATGGATTCAAAACGCTCATATAGAAGCCTAAGTTGATCATCAATGGTCGGCTGTGCCTTTAATTCTGCAATTAGTTCCGGTGTTTTCTCAATGTGAGAGATGACACTCGGTTCTTCCACTACAGTTGCGTTTGGCTCATTCGATTCTTTGCACCCCATAATTAACATCACGGCTAACGTGCAGACTAATCTATTTTTCATTTATGTGCCCCTAGTATTTCAAATAGATACCAGAGAGTGCCAACAAATTAAGCCTGTGAATAATAAAGAGTTTTAATGACAGCATAAGGAGAGATGATAGGCAGAATGAATTGTAAGCGAGCATGTACCAAAAACAAGAATTACAAGTACTTATAGAGCACTTTTAATCAGGTTTATTGCCATAATGGCCTGTTCCATCAACAGTGGATACAAAGTTAAATGACTTTCCATACTTTTAGTTATTCATATTTTGCTAATGTTCTATTTTCCGAAACGCATTTTTGTCCAAAACCTTCACAGGCTGAATTTTTACCCGTGGCACTTTCTAACTCAAAAGTGCCCCATTGTTAGTTTCGCCAAAAAAGCCACGCTCTCGGTCGGATGGGTTTTGACCAAACATAACTAATCTGAAACCCAAAGCTCATTAAGTACGAAAAATGGTTATCGGAGTGCAGTTCTTAGTTCAAAGAAACTCGATGACTTTTGCTCTACAAACCGCTCTTAAAACGTCACAAACTTACAAAGCGTTATAGAAATATACCGCTTTGTTCAAGTGTGTAAAATCTTCGCTAAGAGCGTTTGAGGCGGTCAGAGGACTGTTTCTAATAGCAAACTCACACATTTACCATAATAGGAATAATGACTACCGATTTTTTATGCGCCCTATAATTTATTGCTTTGCTTTGCTTTGCTTTGCTTTGCTTTGCCTTTACAATACAGCCAGTTTTTAAAATTGTGAGTTTTTATGTTGTCTTATCGTAGAGAGCTTGATGGCCTTCGAGCTTTAGCTGTTATTGCTGTCATTATTTATCACGCAAACTTGGAGGTTTTTGGGATTCAAATTTTTCAAGGCGGATTTTTTGGTGTTGATGTTTTCTTTGTTCTTTCTGGTTACTTGATTACTTCGATTATTAGAAATGATATGGCTGAAGGCACATTCTCATTTTTAAACTTCTATTGGAGAAGAGCAAAGAGAATTGTTCCTGCATTAGTAGCAATGTTGGTCGTTACAACCCTCATCGCCTATTTAGTCCTACTGCCTAGTGATCTTGTAACATATGTTAATTCTCTAAAGTCAGCACTGTATTTTGGATCAAACTACTTCTTTTACTCGGAAGATAGTTATGTAGCTGATGCTAGTATATACAAGCCGCTATTGCACACTTGGAGCTTAGCTGTTGAGTGGCAGTTCTATATTGTTTACCCCGTAATTGTTTGGTTCGTTAATCGATTTTTTAAACAGTATATGTTTGAAGTCTTATTAGGGTTAGCGCTTCTATCATTGCAGTTGTCATCCTTCATTGTTGGCAACTATCCAGATATGGCTTTTTACTTATTACCATCAAGAGCTTGGGAGTTAATTCTTGGTGGATTAACAACCTTTTACAATCGCAATAGGTTGCCTATGGCAACTGAAGGTAGTTTAGAGAAGGTATGCTACAAGGGATTGCCTCTATTTGGGCTCTTTTTAATCGTTCATAGCATGCTTTTTGTTGGACATGAGGTTCAGCACCCTTCTTTTTTAACACTATTCCCAGTTCTTGGTACATGCTTGTTTTTGATGTTCTCACACAAAGGAGAGGCATCCAATGATCTATTATCTATCAAACCTATCGTTTACATCGGTCTAGTTTCTTATTCTTTGTATTTATGGCATCAGCCTGTTTTCGTGTTTTTCAGACTTATAAAGCATGATTACTTTAGATATGAGCAGTTCGCGCTATTAATGGTTATTTCACTATTGCTAGCGACTTTAACATATAGGTTTATAGAAAGTGTGTACCGCAAGAAAGGTCTTAATAGGTATGCACTCTCATTACCTTTAGTTTCAGTTTTATTGTTGGGGCTATTTGTACATCAGACTGTTCAGCGTGAGGGATTCCCAGAGCACCTTAGGGGGGTGGTTCGAGAAGCTTACGATATGTACAAGCACATAGAATTTAGACGATTAGAACAACCAGATAACCTTGGGGACAGTTATAGAGGAGAGTTCAAATCAAGAAGCCAGTGCAATTTTAGAACAGTTGAAACTGCTTGCCGCTTTGGGGATGAGTCTTGGGTTACTCTTGGTGATAGTTTTGTTGGCCAATATGACTACGCTCTTCATGAAATAGTTCAAGAAAGAGGTGAAGGGATGATTTCTTTATCTTATGAGCAGTGCCCGTTTGTTTCTCCTTCTATTTGGTTTGGAAACGTAGCAGAATGCTCTGTTGTTAATAAAGATAGATTAGCTTTAATCTCTAATTTTAATAGCCCCAAAAAAATCATCCTAGGAACAAACTATGGTCAATTTTCTCGCCCTAAAAATAGGACTAAAAACCCTATTGAAGATGGAAAGAAAGATTTAGTAGGTGGTGAAAGGGCAAAAGGGGACATTGCTTGGAAATCTTATTCTGAGAATATAAATAAATTATTATCTTTAGGGCATGAAGTATATGTTGTTTACCCGATGCCAAGGCCTGAAACTGATGTAAAAAAAGCTGTTTTTCAGCAGTTAACAACTTCAGTTTCCAAATATGAAGATATGTGGTCTTCAAGTAAAGATACGTATAGCTCGACTGTTTCAGCATCTCAAACGTTGGATGAATATTTACCTAATCATCCCAAACTACATAAAGTTATGCCTCAAGAAATTTTTTGTATTGATGGTCGATGCAAAATGATTGATGAAAAATATGGAGGCATTTATAACGGTGGCGGTCATTTATCATATGCAGGAGCTAAAATGATTTTGGATGATATTTTTCGTAACATTAATTAAACATAAATCTTGCTGTGATTAGGTGGTCGATTTACCATAACGACACTTATTACGCACCTAACATAAACCAATACTTTTGCTAGGGCGACGTTACTCATCGCACTAGCTCTTCACAAGTAAATTTCCCATACCTGTAGTTATTGATGATTTGCCAATTTAGAAGAAGCACAGGCAAATAATTGTCCAAAAGCTTCACAGGCTGAACTCTTACCCCGTGGCACTTTCTAGAGCGAAAGTGCCTAAAATCTGTTTTGTCGGCAGTTTCTTTGGATCCCCACAGAACTGGGGCAAACTCCGAGCGAGTTTCGAAGTTTGCCACAAGTGTCATTTAAGTATGTAAACTTTGCTACAGCCTTGTAAAAAACACAAAGCTCAATTATTGAGAAAAAGCCCTACAAAATGACACGGGTTTCTCAACCTTTAACATCTGGAAACGAATTCCCAACCTGAGTATGGTGTATCTGGTGTCTTGTCTCCGTCAGTCCAACGTGTAGAAACATAAATTAGATTTTTATAGACTACCGTATCGCCCGGTTCGTACTGCGCTCCCTCAATGAAGTCTTGGTAATGCTCACAGATGCTTGGCTTCTCCTCGGGTTTATCAAGATTTAGTAAGTACTCCATTGTGTAATTCGGGCTTTTAGCATTTCCAGCTGTTATTTGCGCATAGTTACCTTCCTTGTGGTTAACGACACTATAGGTAAAGGTACCAGAGCACCAACTAGAATCAGCCTTATCTGGAGTACAAATTTCTTGTGCAGGGCCCAGTTTATTGCCATCAATATCATATGCTTGGATTTTGTAAGCTGTGTTTTGAAAACCTCCCCAGACTGTAATGTTATAATTGGTGCTAAGTTCTGATGTGGTTGCAAAACCAGGCGTTGCAAGAGCAAGGTTAGAAAATGACATAGACGCAACGATGGATGAAATGATCAATAATTGTTTCATAAAAACCCTTTAAAATTAAAATGATGAATTAAGGTTGCCATATGCAACAGGGTTAACTTAGCGATTGTGAGTTTATAATAATAGGTCTTAGAGCCCTAATTAATATTAATTCGGACCCTAAGACCTAGGTATCGGAATTAATTGGTCGCATATCGAACAATTCACTAAAGGTAGGCCTTGATCCAAGTAGCAAAAGTCAATTAGAGCTTGTTGCAAAAACAGAAACTGTTTCTGGGATGCCTATTTGAGCATCTTATTTCCAGCATAAATTCCCAAGATCCTGGTAAGTTCGGAAAGGCGAAACTCTCGCCAACTTCAGTTTTGGCTCATCATGACGTAACCAAAAATCAAATTGGCCCCTATTCAATATACGTAAGACTTGAGAAGCTTGAATGGTTTATCCTGTAGGTGATTTTTCCGAATAAGCGCATCAAGCTACCTTCTTTGCCAACTGCTCTCATCACAAATATATTGACTGAACGTGTAAATTGCTTCTGTCTAATAGTTTGCTAGGGATTGAAGGTATCTAAAGAATCTAATATGGATGTGATAGAGGTTACTCGCGATTTAGAAGGGACATCGAGCGAATAGAAAAAACGGCTCCCGATTGGGGATTGGGAGCCGTTCTTTTTATTCTTTGTCCATATCACAAGCGACAATTGCACTAGGAATTTAAGTTGTACCTGTACAATCAGTTAGATCCATACCGATGATTGCTAATTTAGAAAAATCGCCGACAAGCTTTTTTCAAAAATGAGTTTCAAATTTTTCTAACTGGCAAGCGAAAAATGAATCTTTTTGTCAGGCTTCACCTTAACTATCCCAATTGATGTGAGATCGCATCAATTATCAGATATAGATCTTTTATTTGGTGGGTTTCATAGTTAATCGTATTTAACCATGCTTAATAATGTATGTCGCCATTTGCAGAGACAAAATGGCGACATAAAATGACGTGACGACTTACGTTTACGTTGAATCTATTGAGTCTTGAGTAAATCTAAAAAGAACGCGTATTCCAGTGCATCTTCTTTTAGTCGTTTAAATCGCCCTGATGCACCACCGTGACCTGCTTCCATGTCTGTTTTGAACACAAGTACGTTGTTGTCTGTTTTCATCTCACGCAGTTTTGCTACCCACTTCATAGGTTCAAAGTACTGTACTTGCGAATCATGTAGACCTGTTGTCACCAACATATTCGGGTAGTTTTGAGCCTTTACGTTGTCGTATGGCGAGTAACTCAACATGTAATCGTAGTAGGTTTTATTGTTAGGGTTACCCCATTCGTCATACTCGTTGGTTGTGAGAGGAATCGATTCATCAAGCATGGTCGTTACTACATCAACAAAGGGAACATGAGCGCCAATACCTCGATACAACTCAGGCGCTTGGTTGATGATAGCCCCCATCAAAAGACCACCAGCCGAACCTCCCACCGCAAACACTTTATCTTTAGCGCCATAACCTTTTTCAACCAGGTTTTTGGTTGCATCGATGAAATCATTGAACGTGTTTTGTTTAGTCAGTTTTTTACCATCTTCATACCAAGGGCGTCCCAACATCTCTGAACCACGAATATGTGCAATAGCATAAACGAATCCACGATCAAGTAGGCTAAGACGAGCTGAGCTAAAAGTTGGTTCGATAGTGTGCCCGTAAGATCCGTAGGCATATTGGTAGATAGGGTTAGTGCCGTCTTTCTTGAATAGATCTTTGCGATAAACCAAAGAGACTGGTACTTGCTTACCATCGCGAGCCGTGATCATGATTCGCTCTGATTGGTAATTGTCAGCATCGAAATCGCCTAACACGGGTGTTTGCTTCATGATCTCGGGTTCACCTGTATTAAGGTCGAAATCATAGTAAGTGCCAGGAGTCGTTAGGCTGCTGTAATAGATTCGAACTTTAGAGTTATCTAGCTCATAGTTACTTGTTAAGTAGGCAGCAAAAGCGGTGTCGTTGAACTCAAGTGGAAATTCTTTGCCTGTAGAGAGTTGACGAACCTTCACTGTAGCCAGTCCGTTTGAACGCTGCTCGTAAACCAGATGATCATTAAACAGCTCAAAATCGACAAGCTGAGTGTTGTCGTCAGCTGGAATGACATCGACCCATTTTGAACGGTCATGAATGTCTTCGGATGTGGCTTTCATCAAACGGAAGTTGACCGCTTCGTAGTTGGTGTAGATGTAGTACCAATCTTTTAGCTTAGCGATGCTGTACTCAATACCCATTTCTCTTGGGTAGAAGGCTTCTGCTTTTGCGCTTGGATTGTTGGCATCAATAATTGAAACACCACTGGTTTCTGTGCTCGAGTGCCAAATGTATACCTCCTGACCATCTTTACTCTTACTGATGTTGGTGTAGTAAGCGCTGTCAGCTTCTTCGTAGATCAGCTCATCGCTTGCTTGGGGAGTGCCCAATACGTGGCGGTAAACTTGATAGCCAAGTAGAGTTTGTGGATCTTTTTTGATGTAGTAAAGGGCTTGGTTGTCGTTTTGCCATGCGATGGCGCTCGAAGCACCTTCAATTTCATCGTCTAGGTATTCACCGGTTGTCAGGTCTTTAATTTTAATGGTGTAAATACGACGACTCAGCGTGTCCTCGCCATAGGCCAGCATGTTTTCATTTGGGCTAATTGATAGGTCACCAATACTGAAAAATTCATGTTCTTTGGCGAGTTCGTTAACATCTAGAATGACTTGTTTGTCTATTCCTAAAAAGTGTTTTTCGCGCAAATGAACTGGGTATTCGTTGTCACCTGTGACTTTATTTGAGTAGTAATAGCTACCTTTACGAACCGGTACAGAATTGTCGTCTTTCGCGATTCGGCCTTTGATCTCTTCAAATAACTGTTCTTGAGATGCTTCTGTGTGTTTCAGCACCGTCTCGGCATACCGGTTTTCTTGCTCGAGGTGCTGCAAGATCTCTGGATCTTGGCGTTGATCATCACGCATCCAATAGTAATCATCAATTCGTGTATCACCATTAGTCGTCATTGAATGAGGGACTTTCTTAGCTACGGGAGCTTGAGTTTGTTGAGCGATAAGTTGCGATGGAGAGTAGTGGTTCATGGTTGTTATTCCTTGATTGCTGCATCCGGCGACAAGCGCTACCGATACGGCCAATGTGGTTAAAGCGAAACGCATCTTTATATCCTTAGTGTGCACCTTACTCGTTTTATTGCCAGCATCCTTTAGTGGTTAGTTTCCTTCCAGTGATATTATTTATAATTGGATTCTGGATATGCACTTTCATCGTAAGTGTCTGTTATTGTTTTTAAAAAATCAAAGTAATGTTTGATGAAATTAGTGGTAGACATCAGGCGAGGGTAAACGGGCAATATAAAAGGGACACGCCTTTCAGCATGTCCCTCTATTTATTAGGCAGGAGTTGCGTTTTACTTTAGATAGCCAATGGCATTTCGTTTGAGTGGTCAGGCTTACGATTAACCCAACGTAAGCCAAGCATAGCGATAAGCGACATGCTAATCATCAAGCAACCCAGTGGCAGTTGATCTTGAGCTGGGAAGAACGATGCCAACAGTGTAGCAATACCGGCACCTAAGTTCTGCATACCACCCAAGATCGCGCCACCTGTACCAGCATGGTATGGGAATGGCGAAAGTGCACCTGTTGTTGCTGCTGGGAATAAGATACCAGCGCCCAAGAAGTAAATGGTTGCGCCGCCAATCAATGTCAATGCGGTTGTTTGACCAAACAGACCCGGGATAAGCACGACAGCTGAGCCAACTAAGATCGATACCAGGCCAATATTTAGTGCGCGACGTTCAGAGCGACGCTGCGCGATGTAACTCGAAAGGCCAGCACCTACTAGGTAACCTGGAATCGGTAACACAAACAGTAAACTCACAGTAGTTGCCGGCAAGCCAAGTACACCGCCAAGCAGTACTCCTGCAGCTGCTTCAAATACTGCTATCCCTGCAAATGTTGCAACCAGTACCACTAAGAAACCTTGGAAGCGCTTGTCAGATAGAACAAACCTGTAGCTGGTTCCTACCGATTCATTTTTGCGTCGCTCTTTTGGTAATGTTTCCATCATGCTCGTCATCATGGTGATCACAACAGCAATACCAAATAGTGCTAGAAACAAGTAGCTAGATCGCCAGCCGAAAGCTTCTGTTAGGTAACCACCCAATACAGGTGCCATCAATGGGGAAAAAATCACACACATGCTGATCAAGCTGTTTGCACGATGTAATTCAGCGCCCTCAAAACAGTCACGGGTCAATGTACGAGACATCGCACCACCACAACCAATGCCGAGCCCTTGAATAAAGCTACCCACCAAGAACCATTCGTATTCATGAGCGAATAAGGCTACCAAGGTACCTAGGATGTAGATGACCAAGCCAGCGACGATGATTGGTTTGCGACCGAGGCGATCTGAAAGCGGGCCGTAAACAAATTGCGACAAACCATAAGGGATCAGGTAACACGCCATCACAGCTTGAAGTGAAGACGCAGAAACCAAGAACTCACCTGTCATATGGCCAATAGAAGGCACGTACATCGTTTGAGTCATTTGACCTACGGCTGTCAGAATAGCGATTAAGAAGGTAAGTTTCGCTAATGGAAACGAGGCGGACATTTGCGTATCTCTCCAAAAATTGAAAACGTAAAAACCTTAGCGCTCAATCAGGAGGATCCAATTGAGTTAAGCGATTAGTGAATCTAGGCGCGAGATGTTAGAGATTGATTGCCGATTTAGCAACCAAAAATTGTTCAGTTATCCAAGATAAAAATCTATAAATTGGATAAGAAAAAGTAATCCGAATTTATATATAGAATAAGTAAATATTGCAGGGGATAACCATTGAAATGTTATAAGTGACTAAGCGATATTTTGATGATTTTAGGCGTAGTGCTATGGAGAGAGTGTTTTACACAAAGCTTACTGACGTAAATGAGTTAGCGTCTGCGTAGTAAGCCCGTGAAGCGAGTGGCGTTTTTAGTATCAATATTCCACTTTAATAGAGCAGCCAGTCGGTCGCGTACACGACAAGCGTTATTAAGCAGGTCACAACAATTGTTATTACAAGTGCAGTCACTAACTTTTTCTTCAAACTTAGTGTGTTAAATACTTCTCCCTCTTGTTCTCTTAACCTCTTGTCTTCATCAAAGTGCCACTTGATCGCTAGGTAGCCACCAATAGCCAATACAATCAGCTTAAAAGCCCCTGCAAAGTATGGAAAGAAATTGGCCCAGCTTGCGTTCATCATTAGTCTCCGTCGATATGAAAATGATAAAACCAATAATAACAGCTAATTTTTGTAGTGTAGTGGGGCAAAAGAGGGCATTTTTCAATTATGGTAGGGGTGCTGCAAAGTGTTCTTATTGCCTCGAAGAAGGACGCAAGTCATACGTCATATTTTTTATGAATGACATAGATAAAGCTAAGTATCAGAAGTTAATGGCTTTCTTAGTCACAGAAACGATAGATAAAAAATATGTTCTGTTAACATTTGCGTGAACTTTCGTTTTATATGTTAGTAATTTGTGATGTAATCATCCGTTAAGCTATTCGTTTAACTTATCTACATTGTGTACAGCCATTCGTTGTTGATGTGATAGTTATGGTTATGGAAGTCTTTTGGCTTAAATAAGGATATTAAATGCGTTCTCTATCGGTACAGTGGAAAATAACTCTACTAGCGGGTTGTTGTTTAATCATTACGTCGCTTTCTCTTATTGGTTTCTCGATCTACAACGCGACGAGTAAGCAACAAGTTATCAAATCTCAAAGCTCAGAATCAGTGATCACTAAAACTCAGCAGTTGTTATCGTCTGTTTCTCAGCTCAATGCACAAGAAACTCAACGTTATGTTGATGAAGCCATTTATCGCGCAGAGATGCTAGCGGCGAGTGCTCAGTTTTTAAAGAACAATGCGGATGAAAACTTTACACCAAGTGAAGAGCTTCGTACTGCATTAGATGAAATGGTGCGCAGATCGGTTTTAAACTTCGATTCGATTCAAGGTGCTTACCTCGTCTTTAAGCCTGATTTACTCGATAGCGAAGATTCGAATTATGTCGATGCCGATTATGTAGGATCTAACGAGAAAGGGCGCTTCGCTCCTTACTGGAAATTAGCGGATAATGGTGAGAATGTTCTCTCGAACGTCCTTTCGGAATCAACACTGAATGACAACAGCAATAGCGAGCGCTTTTACTGTCCTCTATCTTCAGGGCAAACTTGTATCAGCACCCCACGAGTGGTGAACAGTGGCGGTACAGCATTATTGACGTCCTCTATTTCAGTTCCAATTTTAGTCGACGATGTTGCGATTGGTTTTCTGGGTATCGACTTAAGACTTGATGGCTTAACCAGTGTGATTACTCAATCTGACCAGAGTTTGTTTAACGGTGCAGGTAAGGCGTATGTTGTTAGCCTAGATGGCTCAGTTATCGCTTCTGACGATTCAAGCATTGCAGTTGGTTCGAATTTCCAAAGCGATAATACCAACAGTGACTTAATGACCGATTTTATCTTCGGCGGTGAAGTAACAACGCAGTGGAGTGAGGACGGTGAGTGGTTACTTGCGTTTGCACCTGTCGTTGCTGCTAACCAAACTTGGGGGGTGTTGTTTGAGATCCCAAGAGATAGTGTCGTCGCTGATGCAAATAAACTGGATTCCATCATTAGCACTAAGCTAAGTGAAGGTATCAAAACAGAAGTGATTGCCGGTACGGTATTTATTATCTTCGGTTTAGCCATTATCGCATTTGCTTCGTTGTCCATTGTGAAGCCGATTCGTCAGGTAGTGGAAAGGTTGAATGACATCGCTTCTGGTGAAGGTGATTTGACCCAACGCTTAGAAGTGAAGTCTCAAGATGAAATCGGTCAGTTGTCGAAAGGCTTTAATCTGTTCCTAGATAAGCTGCAACATACAATTAAAGAAGTTATTCAAACTACAGAACAAGTGGCAAACACGACCAGTCAAGCGAAGGCATCTGCATCAAGTACTCGTGAAAGCAGCGAGTCTCAATTTAAAGAAGTGGATCTGGTAGCAACAGCGGCAGAAGAGATGACTCAAACTGCTGGCTTAGTGGTACAAAACGCAGAAGTTGCGGTAGACGCAGCTTGTGAGGCAAATCGTTCAGCTCAGCAAGGGCAACAAGTTATCGAGCTTTCCGCTGGTGAAATGAGGAAGCTGGTGGAACGCATGTCGAGCGCTGTGCCTATTGTTGAAGAGCTAGCAAAGAACAACGGTAATATCACCGAGATCTTAAGTGTTATCGAGGGTATCTCTGAACAGACTAACTTGTTAGCATTGAATGCGGCGATTGAGGCGGCTCGTGCTGGTGAGCAAGGTCGTGGTTTTGCGGTTGTTGCAGACGAGGTGAGAAACCTTGCAAGCCGTACACAATCATCCGTTGGTGAGATCAGAGCGGTGATTGATAAGGTCCATGCTGGAACACAAGATGTGGTGGAAGCTATCCAAGAAGGTAATATTCTTGCCAACGATACAGCGCTGCACGTTCAAAATGCAGTAGAAGATCTCGGCTCGATCTTTACCTCAATTGAGGCGATCAGTGATATGAACAATCAGATCGTAAGAGCAGCAGAAGAGCAACAATCGGTTTCCGGTGAAGTGAATCAGAGCGTGGTTAATATTCGCGACTTGAGTGCAAAGATCTTGGAACAAGCGGCAGCTTCTGAACAAGTGGGTAATGAAATTGATCAGCTATCTCAGCAGCAACAGAAATTGGTTAATCAGTTCAAGGTCTAAGCCTTAAACAATTCTTGGATAGAAAAAGGGACAAATGAAGATGTCATTTGTCCCTTTTTTAGTTGTTTCTTGAAAACTAGGTTAATAAATAGCGTCTGACGCTGCTTACTCTTCGATGAACCAGTAGCCTTTGTTCACCAATTCAGTCACGACCGTTACGCCCGAAGGTGATAGGGCATTAGCCGAAGTAATCACGGTCTCATCGCAAAGTATGTTGAGTAACGAAGAATCCGCTTCATCCACCTTAAACACCCCACCATTGATGTAAGCCGTGTTGCTTTGATTTTCGTGGTAGAGCGCTTTCAAGCCGGATACTCGGTGGATTTCACCTTCTGACTCTAGGTGTTGGGCAATCTCTTCTTGAGTCCATAGTGGCTCTGGTGCAACGATATCAAGCTGGTGGCGTGACTGGCTCAGTAAGCAACCCATGAAGTCGCTAACCGTCTCTGGTTGCTCAAGGGCTGATTTAAGCATATCAGTCAGGTTACTCAAATCTGACGAACGAATCTTGCCGTAGCTGTCCTGCGCTTTGAACTCAGGATCGTGCAAGTGAACATCACCCATATCATGGGCAAGTACAAAGTCGGCAAAGTTACTGATCAGCTCTTGCTCTTTCGGAGAGCGGTAGCCAATGGAGTAGCTCATTGATGGTTCTAGCGTATTGCCTTCGTGTGGAAAGCCTGGCGGGATATAAAGGATATCGCCTGGTTCTAGAGTTTCATCAATGATTGGCTCAAAACCTTCGATTTGGCGTAGAGCAGAAGCTTGGACGGTCTCTTTATATTGTCCGACATCTTTTGCGCCTACTTTCCATTGACGCTTACCTTGACCTTGAATGATGAATACATCGTATTGGTCAATATGCGGTCCAACACCACCTTCAGGTGCTGAGTAGCAAATCATTAGATCATCGAACAACCAGTTTGGTAATTGTTGGAACGCTTTCGTTAGCTCATTGGCACCTTGATGCCAATGGTTGGCTGCTTGAACGATCAATTGCCAGTGAGTTTCTGATAATTCACCAAATTTTTCTTCGGCGAATGGGCCGTGCTCTGCTGTCCATTGGTTGTTGAGGTTAGAAACAAAGCGAGAATCCACTTCTTCTTCCATCGATAAACCAGCAAGTTCTTCCGGCGAAATTGGGTCGACGAAGTTTTGGAAGCCACCTTTTAAGATGGTTGGTTTCTTATGCCAGTAATTTTCAAGAAACTCGGGCATAGAAAAGCTAAGTTGGTACATGTGAATCCTGTATGTTTTGATGCTAGTTGCTAGTTGCTAGTTGCTAGTTGCTAGTTGCTAGTTGCTAGTTGCTAGTTGCTAGTTTGGCTTGTAAATCTTGCTGGACAATCTTGATTGCTTCTAACGCAACCTTTGGGTCGATCTCATTACTTTCGAGTAGGTAGATCAAGTCGACGGCTAACTTAACTTCTTCAGGTGCGTTGTCCAATGGTGATGATGTGTTATCAGTGCTCATTTCGCTTTGGGTTCTCTATATTAATCAGTCTTTCGATGTTCTTCATCGAGTCTTCACAGCGCTCTAAACGCTCTTTCGCTAACATCCAAGCGTTTTCTGCTTGTGCTTTACTATGACGCGGTTCGGAGTCTAGCGCTAACTTGCGTCGTTTAACTAAATCAACTAAACGTCTTTGCCAATCTTGGTGCTGAGCCAAGTCATTATACAAATCGTTCAAGGTTTTCCCTGATTTACTTTTTCTGTCTAAGCGTAAATCGTGAATGGCGAGCTCGCGTTGCAAAGCCGCTATCTGGTTAGTTAATTTGTCGGTTAAGTAATTCGCGCGTGATGCAGAAAGTTGATTGGTGCTCTGTTCGCGAGTAATGGTGTGATAAGTCGCTTGGGTTTCAAGTGCGTAGGGGAGTAGAGTCGAGGCGCCACATTTAAACAATGTTTTGTCGAAAAGCGCCTGATGATAAGAGCCTCGAGATTTATCTACCTGAGAACAGTGACCGAGTAAGGTATCAATGACACTTTTGATTTGTGAAAATTGACTCATTTTACTTCCTGTAATCCAATGGCTATAGGTTTACAAACCAAGCTTCGTAAGCCAGTTTTATCGCAAGTATACTGACAACCGTAACAAAGACTGGTCGTATAAACGTAGCACCAAATCGAATTGCGGAATGTGCCCCAACGAATGCACCTGCCATTAGGCAAACGCCCATGGTTAAACCCAATACCCAATCAATATGGCCAAGAATCGCGAAGGTCACCAAAGATGTGAAGTTACTGGTGAAGTTCATTGCTTTCGATAAGCCAGAAGCCAGCAAGATATTTAGGCGGTATAGAGCCATTGAGCTCACCGTCCAAAAAGCGCCTGTTCCCGGGCCTGCAACGCCATCATAAAAGCCAAGAACGAAGCCTTGATACTTTTGTTTCTTCTTAAGCACAGGGCAAGGTTTTGGTGACACGTTGTGATTGGCATTCGGTGTCTTATGAAAAATGGTGTAGATCGCTGCTGCAAGAATGATCAGTGGCAGGACTTTCTCTAGCCATTGAGTGCTGATGGCATCGACTGTTAGCGTACCTATGGTTGCGCCGATCAAGGTCGCTATAAATGCATTTATCCAACATTCTGGCTTAAATAGCTTTTTACGATAATAAGTAAAAGCTGCTGTTGAAGAAGCGAACGTGGCTGCAAGCTTATTTGTACCAAGCGCGATGTGTGGCGGTAGCCCAAGGGATAACAATGCAGGGACTGTTAACATGCCCCCGCCACCGGCGACAGCATCAATAAAGCCTGCTGCAAATGCAACCAGCGCAAGTATAACCAACATGGTTGGTTCAATCATTTCCATAAATAGCTGTTGTTCTCGTTATTGGCCGTCAGAACAGCCACACGAATAGTCGATGGGCTATTCGTTTGATTGTGAATGCAGGGGCCAAGCGATGACTGACCCATAACTGCTCTAAGGCAGAAAAGTTAGTATTTTATTGTTCTTTTAAAAGGCGGTAGTGAATCGAGTAGGGACGTGCCATATCGCTTCGTGACTATGCGTCGATCAAGGATCGTGACTTTACCAGAATCTCTCTCCTTACGCAGCAGTCGACCCACAGATTGAATAAGCTTTTTACTCGCTTCTGGAACAGTAATCTGCATAAAGGGATTACCGCCGCGTGATTCAATATATTCCGAATGCGCTTGCTCTACTGGTGAGGTTGGAACGCCAAAAGGAATCTTGGTGATAACTAGGTTTTCAAGCAGCTCACCCGGCAAATCCAGACCTTCAGAAAAGCTGCCAGTTCCAAAAAGAACGCTAGTTTTACCTTGATCTATTAGCTTTTTATGTTTTTTTAGAATTTCAGCGCGTGAAGTATCACCTTGCACCTGCAACGCCCATGACTTTTTAACGAAATCTGTTGCCAAAGCTTCTGCAACTTTATTCATTTGCCAGTAAGAAGAGAATAGAACGAGATTGGCTTTGTTGTCTTCTATTACCTTAGGCAGAATTTCAATAAGATATTCGGTAAATTGAGGTGCTTGTGGTTCGTATTTCATGGCCGGCACGATTAACTCCGCTTGATTCTGATAATCAAACGGTGACGCCAGGGCAAGAAACTGCACACCATCTTCTTCTTTTTGACTTATACCGGCTTGATGGCAGAAAAAACTGAAGGAGTTGAGTGCTCTCATTGTTGCAGAAACAAGCACGGCACCAACACAGCGGCTCCATATCTGCTGGTCAAGTTGCCAGCCAACCTCAAGCGGAGAAACATTGACAACAAAGTCGCCCTCACTCTCTTTATTAAGCTCTAGCCAGCGCGCTAAAGGCGCACCTTTTTCACGTTTTGGCTCAGCCATCAAGCGCCAAACTTGCGCTAAGTTCTCGGTTCTCTGTATATAGAAGCCGATTTCGGCGAGTGCAGGCTCTGCAAGTTTTGCAGAAAGCTCGCCATCTTTAACTCGTTCTGCAATCAGGTCTGCAATTTTAGCGACAGCCTGACTCGCTTTCTGAGAAAGCTGTTTGAGGTCTTTAGATTCGTTCTCTAACCATTCTGGCAAGTCACCATGTTCAAAGCGGTAAAGCCCATCTTCAAAATGAGTGGCATCGAACTGCTTACTGAGCTGCGTCAGAGTTGGAATCAGTTGTTGTACTGAATCCTGCAGTTCATTCCTGAATCGACCCACTCGCTTTTCGTCCGCCAAGCCTGAAAGCTTGGTTATCGATTGGTTTAAACGCTCTAACCATGAAGCGGCACCTTTCAAGCTCGCTGCTGCAGAAGAGTGATCTCGGGCTACGTGTGGTAAGTGGTGTGCTTCATCAAAGATATAGATGCTATTTTCCGGCTCTGGCAGTATCACACCGCCACCTAAATCGGCATCAGCCATCACTAAACTGTGATTAGCGATGATAACGTCTGCTTTATCTAGCTCTGAACGTGCTTTTTGGAAAGGGCAATCTCTGTGAGTTGGCATGCTGTTGTTACAACTATGCTTATCACTGACAATCATCTGCCAAATCATGTTGTCGATAGGCTTTGGCCAGGAATCTCGGTCGCCATCCCATTTGCCTTGAGCAAGGCTGCGATACATGGTTTGCAGTTGTTCAATATCTTTCTGTTTTGGCTTAGATTCGAACATTGCCATTTGGCCGCCATTAACCCCGCAGGCGGCTGCCAACTTTTCCGCACAGCAATAACGTTGTCGACCTTTCGCCAATATAAAAGAGAACTCCCTGTCAGTAAGCCTTCTATATAGAGGGAGATCTTTGTTTACAAGCTGTTCTTGTAGAGCAACCGTTGCGGTTGAAATAACAATTTTTCGGTTGTTTAAAACGGCAACAGGGATCGCTGCCATTAAATAAGCCAGTGATTTACCGATTCCGGTTCCCGCTTCAGCAACGATCATACGATTACTTTTGTGGTATTGACCACAAAGTGTCTTCGCAATCTCTGCGACAAGGTAGTTTTGTGCACGCCTAGGTACAAAGTTATCCAACTGTTCTTGGAGGTTTTGATAACTGGTGCGAATAGAATTTTGAATTTTAGTAGTTAGCATAATGTGACCTACGTAACGGAGCGAGGATAGTAGCACATATCACTAGCCGGTACATTTACCGCAAAATAGCTTGCTTTTAAATCAAAGGTAGATCTCGTTCACAAAAAAAAACTGAACCATCAGGAACTTAACGATTTTATTTATCTTGCGAAATATAAATATTAAAAAAGACTGGCTTATAGGTGTTAAATTCTAATGGTGAGTGTTTTTCGGCCTTATTGTGGAGTTAAATTCTATTTGTTGCATTTTAGAGCTTATTTTCTTTGCTGGTAAAACTAAGGATAAGTTGCTCGTAAAATGATGAAAATAAATGTAAGTAATTGATTTTGAATGTTTTGTGTTTTTTTAGGTTTGTTTTTAGCTTATTTGACACGCAGGATAATCTTTTGCAATCTAGACCTCGAAATTTAGTGACGGTGATTAACCAACAAAGAGTGGTAATGACCAGTCACAATAATTAAAAGGGAACCGGGCAAGGATCTCCCATTCTTAGAAAAGGCAGTGGATTTATTATGAAAAAGACTCTATTAGCGCTAGCTATCGCAGCTACAGCAACTTCTGTTAACGCAGCAGAAATTTACTCTAACGACGATACTAAAGTTAGCCTAAAAGGTGAGGTAGATGTTTACCTATCTCAATCTGAAGTAGATACATTTAAATACGACGAAAAAACAAAAAAAGCACCTTTTACAACTGAGAAGAGCGAAGCTGACGTGTCAACTTGGGCTAAAATTCAGCTAGACGCAGAGCAAAAATTAAACGACCAGTTTACAGCGTTCGCTTCTTTTGAAATCGAATCGAAAGATAGCGATGCGAAATTTGATGACGTTTGGGCTGGCTTCAAAACAGACACTTGGGGTATGGCTTTTGGTGAGACTGGCGACCTAGCAGAATCTGCAGACGCTATCCAGAAAGACGACATCACTAATGAAGGTAACTACATGGGCTCTACTGGTGGTCACCACCGCGAGTCTAAAGGTCACGGTGTTGTGTTCAAAGGCGAGTTTGTTGAAGGTTTCACTATCGTAGCTGACGTTAACACTGACTCTACTGAAGACGTTGATAACACGTACGGTATCTCTGCTGATTACGCATTCAGCAACTTCTCTATCGGTGCTTCTTACATCACTGGTGATGCTGCTAAAGACGTAGATTACTCTCTTGCTGGTGTTTCTGCTTCTGCTGAGTTCGGCGGTCTATACTTAGCTGCAACTTACGCTCAGTTTGAAGGTAACCAAGGTTACGGTTACTGGGATCTTTCTAAGATGGACGATGGCGTTTACGGCAATGGTGAGACTATGGGTTTCGCAGCGGCTTACCAAATCGACGCAGTTCGTCTATACACGACTTACGCAGTAGCGACTACTGATGAAAAAGCAACTGCCGCTGGTACTGAGAAGACCCCCTCTGACCTTGAGTCTACTAACCTAGTTGTTGGTGTTGACTACGCATTCCGTGACAATATCCTATTCCTAGCTGAATACCAAACTGCTGATTTTGAATACAATTCAAAAACTCTAGATGCTGATACTGTAACGGCGGGCGTTTACTACACATTCTAATCTGTAGTTAACTATGCTATACAAAAGCCAGCGTTAAGCTGGCTTTTTTACGTTTATTGATTAAGGAATCGTATATGAACAAGTGGTATTTGAGTTTTATTTGTCTATTCTCTGCACCGTATGCAACGGCTGCTCTTGACTTAGCTTCCGGTATTTCACTAAATACTTTGAACGGCGAGGTTGTTGAAAATGTGGAAGATGCTGTACTTACCTCTGGTGAAAACCAACTCGTTTTATATTATACAGGGTATTTGAGTGATAAAGGCAAACGCGAATTCATCAGTACAGTTCCTTATATTATGGTAGTTACCGTTCCTGAAAATGGAGATGTTGATGTTGATCTTGTAAGCCGAAAGTACAAGAGAATCGCAAAAAATGTAGATAGAGAACTGCCTATTTTCAATATCTCTATAAATGGTGATGATGTAGAAGTCGTGCAAGAAGTTTTACCACCATCTCAAGGCGCATTGCCTTATAGCGATATTCCTCAGTTGGTTAAAGATTACAACCAAGAAAGAGGTTTAGTTTTTGATTCTGGAAAAATTCGCTCATTGAAAGAAGAATTAGCTGCGGTTCAAACTGGTGCTGTGGTTGGTGCGACTGTTGCTGTGGATAGCAATGTTCAAGAGTCAGAGAATACACTTCAACTTAAGCTTTGGTATTCAAGAGCCAGTGAAGAAGAGCGTAAAGCATTTCAAAAGTGGTTGATTGACCAAAAATAAGACCAAAAGTTTTTAGAGTGAGGTGTTTTTATGTAACAGACACCTCGCTTTTTAATTTCTATCTCGTCGTTTTCTTAGATCTCTTTCCATTCACCTGGCTGGAGTGGGCCTACGTTCATGTCACCCATTGAGTAACGGATTAAACGCAGGGTAGGGAAACCGATATTCGCTGTCATTCGCCTTACCTGACGATTACGCCCTTCGATGATAGTAATCGCTAACCAGGTCGTTGGTATTGCAGCTCTGAATCTTACCGGTGGATTTCTGTCCCATATCTCTGGCTCTGCCATTAACTCAACTTTTGCAGGCAGCGTCATACCATCTTTTAGTTCGACGCCTTTTCTCAATTTATCTAAATCCTCCTCAGAAGGTGCGCCTTCAACCTGCACCCAGTAAGTCTTTGGTGATTTTGAGTTTGGTTGAGTTAACTTGGCTTGAAAGATACCGTCATTAGTTAAAACCATTAACCCTTCACTGTCACGATCAAGTCGTCCGGCAGCATAAACGTCTTTAACTGGAATAAAGTCGGCGAGCGTCTTTCTGCCTTCACCATCAGTGAACTGGCTTAAAGTATCGAATGGTTTGTTGAACAAAATGACTTTGCGATCTTCGAGTGCAATTTTAGGTTTTGTGTTTGCCGTTTTAGGTTTGTATCTGTGCTTACTTGAATGCGATTTCTTGTGTGAATTGCCAGTGTTATTTCTATCACTGTTCCGGCCCTGCTTGTTGCCGTTTTGTTTTAATTTGGTGCCAGAACGAGCTGGTTTGTCTGAACGAGAAGCGCTGCGTGAGCGAGTAGACATGTTAACTACCTTGCAAAAATGTAAACGAAGTGTGCTGAAAAGTTTTCACTGAAACGGAATTGAGCTATCATTTGCGCGCCTAAAAGACACAAAATAGAACAAGTTTATGGACTCTTGAGCCTGATTTGTTTAATTATACCAACGTGTTTTATTATAACAACGCACTCACGGATTTGGTTCATGCTGTCATTAGATTGCATGAAAAATAAGATAGAGTACGACTATCGAGTAAGCAGTTTTCACTCTCAGAGTCGCTTACTGGTCAATTTATAACATCTCACTATTCATGTGAGCTTGTAAGAACTATAGGGAAATTTCATGCCTACTGAAAAACCAACTATCATCTATACCATTACAGATGAAGCTCCGGCACTAGCAACTTACTCTCTACTGCCAATCATTCAATCTTTTACAGCTTCTTCAGGTATTAACGTTGATACTCGCGACATTTCACTTGCAGGGCGCATTATTGCCAACTTCCCTGACTACTTGAACGAAGAACAACGTATTGGTGATGCACTAGCAGAACTCGGTGAATTGGCTAAGACACCAGAAGCGAACATCATCAAGCTTCCAAACATCTCTGCATCAGTACCTCAACTACAAGCAACAATCAAAGAGCTACAATCAAAAGGCTACGCACTTCCAAACTACCCAGAAGAAGCAAACACTGACGAAGAGAAAGCAGTAAAAGCGACTTACGATAAGATCAAGGGTAGTGCAGTAAACCCAGTATTGCGTGAAGGTAACTCAGACCGCCGTGCACCGCTTTCAGTTAAAAACTACGCGAAGAAAAACCCGCACTCAATGGGTGCTTGGTCAGCAGACTCTAAGTCGCATGTTGCAAGTATGGAAGATAAAGACTTCTTCGGTAGCGAAAAATCGACAACAATCAACGGTGCGACAGAAGTAAGCATTGAGTTTGTAGGTAAAGATGGCGCTAAGAAAACATTGAAGCCAGCATTTGCACTACAAGATAAAGAGATCATCGATGCTTCAGTGATGAACAAAGCAGCTCTAGTGGCATTCTTTGAAAAAGAAATCGCGTCAGCGAAAGAGCAAGGCGTACTGCTTTCTCTACACATGAAAGCAACCATGATGAAAGTCTCTGACCCTGTGATCTTTGGTCACGCGGTTAAGGTTTACTACAAAGACGTTTTCGCTAAGCACGGTCAGCTTTTTGAAGAGCTAGGTGTTGATGTGAACAACGGCATCGGTGATGTATACGCTAAGATCGCGTCACTGCCTCAAGATCAAAAAGCGGCAATTGAAGCTGACTTACAAGCGGTTTACGAAACTCAGCCACCACTTGCGATGGTTGATTCAGACCGTGGTATCACTAACCTGCACGTACCAAGTGACATCATTGTTGATGCATCTATGCCTGCAATGCTGCGTTCTTCTGGCCAAATGTGGGACCCGGAAGGTAAGCAAAAAGATACCAAAGCAATGATCCCAGATCGTAGCTACGCGAGCATCTACCAAGCAGTAATTGATTTCTGTAAAGAGAACGGCGCGTTCGACCCAACAACTATGGGTAGCGTACCAAACGTAGGTCTAATGGCTCAAAAAGCAGAAGAGTATGGTTCTCATGATAAGACATTCATTCTTGAAGCTGCTGGTCAGGTTCAAGTGGTTGACGCTTCAGGTTCTGTACTTCTAGAACAAGACGTAGAGGAAGGCGACATCTTCCGTATGTGTCAGGTTAAAGATGCACCAATCCAAGATTGGGTTAAGCTTGCTGTGACACGTGCTCGTGCTTCAGCTACTCCAGCAGTATTCTGGCTAGACGAATCTCGCGCACACGACGCAGAGCTTATTAAGAAAGTGAATGCTTACCTACCTGAGCATGATACAGGTGGTCTAGAACTGAAGATTCTTTCTCCGCTAGAAGCGACCAAGTTCTCTCTAGTTCGTATTAAAGAAGGTCTAGATACGATTTCGGTTACAGGTAACGTACTGCGTGATTACCTAACTGACCTGTTCCCAATCCTAGAGCTTGGTACATCGGCTAAAATGTTATCAATCGTTCCACTAATGAACGGCGGTGGTCTATTTGAAACGGGTGCTGGCGGTTCTGCTCCTAAGCACGTTCAACAAGTAGAGAAAGAAAACCACTTGCGTTGGGATTCTCTTGGTGAATTCTTGGCACTAGCTGCATCTCTAGAGCACCTAAGTGTGGCTACAGGTAACGCTAAGGCGCAAGTTCTTGCTGATGCGCTTGATAAAGCGACGGGTGAATTCCTAGATAACAACAAGTCACCATCACGTCGAGTGGGCGAACTTGATAACCGTGGTAGCCACTACTACCTAGCGGCATACTGGGCTAAAGCACTTGCAGAGCAAACGGTTGATGCTGACCTTGCAGCTGAATTTGCTGCAGTGGCAAGCCAGTTAGCCGAAAGCGAAGAAGTAATTGTCGCTGAGTTAAATAACGCACAAGGTGTTGCTGGCGACTTAGGTGGTTACTACCTATTTGATGATGCACTAGTTTCAGCATTGATGCGCCCAAGTGCAACATTAAACGCATTTATCGACGCTTAGAACGCAGCGTATCTATGTGAGTGTCTTCTAAAGCGCTCACAGACGACATAATAAAAGACGCTTTAACGTAACCGTTAAAGTGTCTTTTTTGTTT
Source organism: Vibrio chagasii (assembly GCF_002954585.1). GTDB lineage: Bacteria > Pseudomonadota > Gammaproteobacteria > Enterobacterales > Vibrionaceae > Vibrio > Vibrio chagasii_A. The sequence goes on along the minus strand of NZ_MSCI01000002.1, from coordinate 1,849,621 downwards.
GTGCCTGTTTCGATGTCGGCCGCGGTATCAAGCTGTCTCTACGGAGAACATGTGTTTCGTCCAGGATCAAAAAAACCGCTCAATGAACCCTGCGTATAGGTATTAAAGGAGCGGTTTTCATAGTCTTTTAACGTTCTAATAGTGCTATTTAGGTCAACACGATATGGTAGCTTTGCCTATTTACTTGCACTGCCTTCTACAGGAACAACGGAGCTAGCGTGCGAGCCTTTAGGTCCACTTTCTACTTCATAGTCGACTTGCTGACCAGCCTTTAAGGTTCTGTAACCTTCCATTTGTATTGTGGAGTAGTGCGCAAAGATATCGCCTTCTTCATCTTCTGGACAAATAAAGCCAAACCCTTTGGCATTGTTAAACCATTTTACTGTACCTGTAGCCATGCTATACATCCCTCATGCATTTTGTTACTAACGTTGTTTATATCAAATCAATGTAAATTCGATCGACATCATTCTCACCAACCAAAGACGTTCGGTTGGCATCTTGAATTTCAGACATTGCTTACGGAAATTAACGCTACCCTGCGTAATTATTCCTTATTGTTAAATTTTCAAGCGTGTTATGAAACTGTATTAGAAAAACCTTTTAGCTCCAATGTAGCTAATGATTGAGCACAGTCAATAGTAAATTGGTATAAAAGTGATCAATTTTAATAACAAATCACATTCGAGATTACCCACAAACTATTAACCAAATAGTAACTTGGAGGCTGTTGCATGGTTACCGTCAATAGTTATGGCGTCTTTTTAATCAATCACATATGTTAATCCTGTGAATCGAGATCTTTTATTTGCAGCGACGTAAATGGTGGATTAGGCTCAGTATAGAGGAATATTTTTTGGTACTGTTTCTCGGTGCGGTTTCTTAGTACACCGTAAAGCGTGAATGTGGTAGATTTAAGATACACAAACATTCACCACTTCCGAAAAATAACCCTTAGCAAAGCGATATGAGCAGAAACTTTGAATGGGCATCTCCAGGCTCAGATTTACTGGAGAAAGAAGCAACAAAAGTAAAGCCACCGGCAATGTATAACGTCGTACTGAATAACGATGATTACACGCCAATGGACTTTGTAATCGAGATCCTAGAGCGATTCTTCTCACTAGATATCGAAAAAGCAACGGAAGTGATGCTCAAGGTTCATTATGAAGGTAAAGCTATATGCGGTACATACAGTGCTGAAATAGCGGAAACAAAGGTAGCGCAAGTCACGATGTACTCAAAGGAAAATGAGCATCCGCTACTATGTACAATGGAGCAAGTATAAATTGCTCGAACAACACTGTTGTTCCCTTAGGAGGTACTTATGCTAAATAAAGAATTAGAGTCGAGTTTAAATGGCGCATTTGCTCGTGCGCGAGACAAGCGACATGAATTTATGACTGTCGAACACCTCCTACTAGCATTATTAGAAAATGATGCGGCCAAGGAAGCTCTCCAAGCTTGTCAGGCTGATCTCGATGCCCTTCGCAACGAGCTCGATATTTTTATTGATCAAACGACCCCACTTATCCCAGAAAGTGATGAAACTCGTGAGACCCAACCTACGTTGAGTTTCCAACGAGTGCTTCAACGTGCTGTTTTTCATGTCCAATCTTCGGGTCGCAGTGAAGTAACAGGTGCTAATGTGCTTGTTGCTATTTTCAGTGAGCAAGAGTCTCATGCGGCTTATCTTCTTAAGAAAAATGACATTAGCCGTTTGGATATCGTTAACTTCATCTCACATGGTATTACTAAAGCCAGTAATGAAGGCGATAGTGCTTCATCATCAGACTCATTTGGTGGAGCAGAGAATGCTGAAGAAGCAAATTCAGAAGACCGCTTAGAAAACTTTGCGACCAACCTCAATGAAGTGGCGAAGCAAGGCAATATTGACCCACTAATCGGTCGAGACAAAGAACTTGAGCGAACTATTCAAGTCCTATGTCGTCGTCGTAAAAACAACCCTCTACTCGTTGGTGAAGCGGGTGTTGGTAAAACGGCTATTGCTGAAGGTCTTGCATGGCGTATCGTTGAAGGACAAGTGCCTGAAATTATTCAGAGTAGCGTAATTTACTCTCTAGATATTGGTTCACTGCTTGCAGGTACTAAGTATCGTGGTGACTTTGAGAAACGTTTTAAAGCGATTCTTAAGCAACTAGAGAAAGAAGAAGACGCGATTTTGTTCATCGATGAGATTCACACCATTATTGGTGCGGGTGCTGCGTCGGGTGGGCAAGTTGACGCGGCTAACTTAATTAAACCACTACTAAGTAGCGGTAAGTTGCGTTGTATCGGTTCAACGACCTATCAAGAGTACAGCAGTATTTTTGAGAAGGAGCGTGCGTTATCTCGTCGTTTCCAAAAAATCGATATTGTTGAGCCTTCATTAGATGATACGACTAAGATTCTGATTGGCTTGAAGCCAAAGTACGAAGCTCACCACGAAGTACGTTACACCAACAAGGCGTTACGTGCGGCTGTGGAGTTGTCTGCGAAATACATTAACGAACGTCACCTTCCTGATAAGGCGATCGATGTTATTGATGAAGCGGGTGCTCGTAGTCGTTTAGCTCCAGCAAGCCGTCGTAAGAAGACAGTTAGCGTAGCGGACATTGAGTCAATGGTTGCGAAAATGGCTCGCATTCCAGAGAAGTCGGTATCATCTTCAGACAAAGATACGCTGCAAAAACTGGACGACCGCATGAAAATGTTGGTGTTCGGACAAGATCCAGCTATCGATGTATTGAGTGAAGCGATCAAGCTAACGCGTGCAGGACTTGGTGCTGACAATAAACCTGTTGGTTCATTCCTATTTGCAGGCCCTACAGGTGTAGGTAAAACAGAGGTGACAGTTCAACTGTCTAAGCTGATGGGTATTGAACTGCTGCGCTTTGATATGTCTGAGTACGGTGAGCGTCACTCAGTGAGTCGCTTAATTGGTGCTCCTCCTGGTTATGTTGGATACGATCAAGGTGGTCTATTAACGGATGCAGTTATTAAGAACCCGCACTCGGTTGTACTGCTTGATGAGATCGAGAAAGCTCACCCAGATATTTTCAACCTACTACTTCAGGTGATGGATAATGGTACGTTAACGGATAACAACGGTCGTAAAGCGGACTTCCGCAATGTGATCCTTGTGATGACTACCAATGCGGGTGTGGCTGAGACTGAGAAGAAATCGATCGGCCTGATCCAACAAGATCACGCACCAGATGCGATGGGCGAAATTAAGAAAGTCTTTACTCCTGAGTTCCGTAACCGTCTTGATAACATCATTTGGTTCAATAGCCTTGACCCAAGTGTGATTAGCCAAGTTGTCGACAAGTTTATTGTTGAGCTTCAGGTTCAGCTGGATGCTCGTGGCGTATCTCTAGAAGTTTCTGAAGACGCTCGTCACTGGTTAGCTGACAAAGGCTACGATAAGACAATGGGTGCTCGTCCAATGGGGCGTGTGATTCAAGAGAAGCTTAAGAAGCCTCTTGCGAATGAACTGTTGTTCGGTAGCTTAGTTGATGGTGGCACGGTTAAAGTAACACTTAAAAAAGACGAACTGTATTTTGTCTATGTTGGTGCTAAAGAAGAAGTGATGCACTAATAAAGCGACAGGTAGCTCAATAGCTTAGAGATAAAACGCATGACTTAGGTTGTGCGTTTTTTTTATGGTTTGAAGATACGAGATACGAGAAAAGTGGTTAAGACCAAATGCCAAACGGTAGGCAATAAAAAACGGAGCATTAAGCTCCGTTTCTTATCGTATTCGATAATTAAAAATTAACGAGCACGGAAGACGATGCGGCCTTTAGAAAGGTCGTATGGAGTCATCTCAACAGTTACTTTATCACCAGTAAGAATACGGATGTAGTTCTTACGCATTTTACCAGAGATGTGTGCTGTCACTACGTGACCGTTTTCAAGCTCAACACGGAACATTGTGTTTGGTAGAGTATCAAGGACAGTGCCTTGCATCTCGATTACGTCTTCTTTAGCCATCTAATCCTCTTTCGAAACTTGGCGGTTTTCAACGGCTTGATTGTGCCGTCAAAATCAAAATATGTAAAGTTGTGGCGTATTCTACCCTTGCCACCGCTGATTTACTAGCCTTTGATGACGTTGAAATCGTACTTTATAGTTCATAGCAGGGCATTCATCGATTTGATAACCCAAATATAGCCACTGTTTGTGTTCTTTCTGAGCATGTTGGATTTGGAACAAAACGCCAAGCGTCCCCATGGATATATCGATATCCGGATCGAAAAAGGTATAAAACGCACTGGTACAGTGAGACATCACATCGGTAACAGCGATGCCAACGAGATCGGTGTCGTTGTATATATGCATGAACTTAGTGGTTAACCACTCATTTTGAGAAAATTGTAGAAACTCTTCTTTTTTCGGTGGGTACATAGTGCCTGAACCATGGCGAGCGGTGATATAACGGCTATATAAGTCAAACCAGTTATCATCCATTGTATCTTTGAGCTCCCAACGAAAGGTTTTCGCCTTATTGAGAATTCTTCGCTGACTTTTGGAAAACTTAATGTCGGGGATTGAAAGGCGAATCGCCTGGCATGCCGAACAATTGTCGCAATGCGGCTTATAGATGGTGGCACCGCTGCGACGAAAACCGTTCGCAAGCAGAACTTCATAATTTTCTGAGGTGTGCATGTGCTCATCAAGTGTGACAGCGACTCTTTCCTCGAGATGAGGGAGATAACTACACGCGTGATTGTCTGTCAATCCAATTCTGATTTGTTGTAAATCTGGATTCATTAAGGCATATCCTCTAGCCATTGGTTTTCAAAGCATGCATCGTTAACAGGCTTATCTTTTAGTAATTGCAGAGAGCTGAGAAACTCTTCTCTTTCTACTTCTAATGCACCCAAAGACTCCAAGTGAGGGTTCATGACTTGGCAATCAATAAGCTTCCCTCCAGACTGAGCAAAGTGGTGACAAAAATACCATAGTGCGATTTTCGAGGCATTGGTCTTTAAGCTAAACATGGATTCACCGCAAAAGACTTGTCCTCTTTGTAAGCCATACAGTCCACCGACTAGCTCGTCGCCTTGCCACACTTCCACCGAGTGACAGAAGCCTAACGAAGCGAGTTCTCGGTAGGCGGCCTGCATGTCGCTGTTTAGCCAGGTCTCTTCTTCCGGTCTTAACGATGAGCAATAACCGATGACTCTATCCGTCGCTTGATTAATGCTGACACGATAATTATGTTTTCTTTGAAACTTTTTAAGACTTTTCGATGGTTTGAATGTCTTAGGATTAAATACCGCTCGTGGTGCTGGGCTCCACCAAAGTATAGGCTCACCTGGGCCATACCATGGAAATATACCGTGACTATAAGCAGTTAAGATTCGCATTGGCGATAGATCTCCCCCAAAAGCAAGAAGGCCATTCGGCTCATCCAGTGCATCGAAGGGAGATGGAAACTCTATACTAGTAGTATCGAGTTCAGTTAGGTATATAGTCATAAGTACCGCGTTTCAGATTAATCACTGACCATGAGGTCATTAGGAGTTCTACCATGAAGAAGTTGCTTTGGATTTTACTTGTTTTGCCCATGTTGGCAAATGCAGCTTATAACCGAAATCAAGCTCGACCGGTTAATGAGGTTGTTTATGGTGAAATTGATACCGTGAGATATATTACTCAACAAGAGATAGTGGAATCGAAAGCGAGCGGCTGGGAGACCCTATTAGGTGCTGCGATTGGTGGTTTAATTGGTAACCAATTTGGTGGTGGTACAGGTAAAGAAGTAGCAACGGCTGTCGGTGCTGTTGCTGGGGCTGGAATCGCTCGAAACCGAGGTAATAGCCAATATCGAGTGGAGTATAAGTTGGTTGAACTGCTGGTTAAAACCAAAGACGACAAGCTCGTCAATATCATCCAAGACGTCGATAGCACGATGTTGTTTAACCGAGGTGACGACGTGAGAATCCTCTATTTTTCAGATGGCGTTCGTGTTGATATCGCGTACTAGTATAAAAATACGATTGGTTGGCTAATTAATCATCTTTTTGAAGGGGATTAGCTCTGGAGTTCAATGGAAAAGTTCGTTAGTCTGCAAGTACGAAGAATTATTCATCACCCGAAAATAAATACTCGCCAGTGACTTCGGGTGGTACAAGGACTAAAAGATTTAATGGAAAGCCTTACGTTACAACCAATTCAAAAAGTGAGTGGGGAAGTTAACCTACCTGGCTCAAAAAGTGTTTCTAACCGTGCGCTTCTTTTGGCTGCGCTTTCAACTGGAACTACGCGCCTAACCAACTTATTAGACAGTGATGACATTCGCCATATGTTGAATGCTCTTACCCAGTTAGGCATCGATTATCAGCTATCAGCGGACAAAACCGTATGTGAAGTGACGGGCGTTGGTGGTGCATTCTCAAGTGACAAAGCTCTCGAACTTTTCTTAGGTAACGCAGGTACTGCGATGCGTCCGCTTGCGGCTGCACTTTGTTTAGGTCGTGGTGAATACGTTCTAACGGGTGAGCCACGCATGAAAGAGCGTCCGATTGGCCACTTAGTGACTGCTTTGCGAGAAGCTGGTGCTGACGTTGAATATTTAGAAAATGAAAACTACCCACCGTTGAAAATCACAGGCACAGGTCTGAAAAGTGGTTCGGTTTCGATCGACGGTTCTATTTCTAGCCAATTTTTGACTGCGTTTTTGATGGCAGCACCTTTAGCTGAAGGTGAAGTGACCATCAAAATTGAGGGTGAATTGGTTTCTAAGCCATACATCGATATCACGCTACACATTATGAAACAATTTGGTGTGGATGTGATCAACAACGATTACCAAGAGTTTGTCATTCCGAAGGGTCAATCGTACAAAGCACCAGGCGATTTCCTTGTCGAGGGTGATGCATCTTCGGCATCTTACTTCCTAGCAGCAGCTGCGATCAAAGGTGGCGAAATTAAGGTAACGGGTATTAGTAAAAACAGTATCCAAGGTGATATCCAATTCGCTGACGCACTTGAAAAAATGGGTGCTGAAATTGAATGGGGTGATGACTATGTTATCTCTCGTTGCGGTGATCTGAAGGGCATTGATATGGACTACAACCATATTCCTGATGCAGCAATGACGATTGCGACAACAGCCCTGTTTGCAAAAGGCACAACAGCGATTCGTAACGTCTACAACTGGCGCGTGAAAGAGACCGATCGTCTTGCGGCCATGGCAACCGAACTACGTAAAGTGGGTGCGGAGGTAGAAGAGGGCGAAGACTACATCATCGTTAATCCAGTGGCTGAATTGAAACATGCGGCGATTGATACTTACGATGATCACCGTATGGCAATGTGTTTTTCGTTGGTCGCGCTAAGCGATACGCCCGTAACGATTAATGACCCAGGTTGTACATCGAAGACATTCCCTGACTACTTCGACAAACTGAAGATGCTGAGTCAATAAGAATGCTAAGTTGATAAAGCTCAGTAATTAAAAAGCTTGCCTAAATGGCAAGCTTTTTAATTACTGCTGAAGCGTAAATTCTTTTGAAAGATGGTGCGCTAAGTATTTAAACATGTTAAATACTGCGGTTGTATTTTCTGTCGGCATTCCATTGCTGTCTAGGAAGTATTCGCCTTTGAAGACGAGAACATCGTCTTTCTCTACTACGCTGTTTGCGCGCATGCCTTCAATGTAGTCATCATGTGATTGGATAATTTGGTTTGCGATAAGCAGTAAATCAAATTCTGCTATTACTTTCTTTGTCATGAGTTTATCTCTGATAACTGAATATAACGTTGAGTTTATGGTGTCGAACTAGAAATTCAATGATTTCACAACCGATTAAGAGAGTCTTTTCGAATATCCACAATTTATTTTGTGATTTATGGCAAAAATAATGGAATGGGGCTCGCGTTCGATTCGTGGACAAGCTTAGTATGAGCCCGTTTAGAGTTAATGCCTGATGAATAGGCTCTTGCTAGTATTCTTTTCGAGTACTTTATAGCTTCTTTATATTGTGACCCTTTTATCTGTGAGTCGTCGAATTGTCGAGCGATCAGATCCAATTTTGAAAAAAGCGGTTGATCTTCTAGTAATCTCGCACAATAGTAAAAAAAGAAGCAATGAATTTAGAATATCATGCGTAAAAGCCCGCAAGTTAAATTGTTGGTGCTAAAGCATCGTGATTAAGGACGTTAGAGTCAATATGGGTAAATCGCTCGTTATAGTGGAGTCGCCGGCCAAGGCTAAAACTATCAATAAATACCTTGGCAAAGACTTTGTCGTTAAGTCGAGTGTAGGTCACGTACGTGATTTACCAACGGCAGGTCAAAGTACTGGTAAAAAGGCTGCTGCAGTTTCAACAAAGGGTATGAGCCCAGAAGAGAAAGCTCGTATCAAGAAAGAAAAAGATCGCAAAGCTCTCATTAAAAAGATGGGTATCAACCCATATAAAGAGTGGGAAGCAAATTACCAAGTACTACCTGGTAAAGAGAAAGTCGTTGCTGAATTGCAAAAACTGGCTGAGAACGCAGACCATGTTTATCTTGCAACCGATTTGGACCGCGAAGGAGAAGCTATCGCATGGCACCTTCGTGAGATCATCGGTGGCGATGAAACGCGATACAAGCGAGTGGTGTTTAACGAAATCACCAAGAACGCAATTCAACAAGCTTTTGAAACTCCAGGTGAGCTGAATATCGATGGCGTAAATGCACAACAAGCACGACGTTTTATGGACCGTGTTGTTGGCTTTATGGTGTCACCTCTGCTTTGGAAAAAAGTAGCACGAGGCCTTTCCGCTGGCCGTGTTCAATCAGTGGCTGTAAAGCTTCTTGTTGAGCGTGAGCGCGAGATCAACGCCTTTATTCCTGAAGAGTTCTGGGATGTGCATGCTGATACCAAAACAGCAGAAAAAACAGATTTTAGACTTCAAGTTGCGCAGAAAGACGGTGTTGCGTTTAAACCTGAAAATGAAGCGCAAACACAGGCTGCATTGAGTGTTCTTGAGAAAGCTCAATACGAAGTATGTAAGCGTGAAGACCGCCCAACGAAGAGTAAGCCGTCTGCACCGTACATTACTTCAACGCTTCAACAGGCTGCGAGTACCCGTCTTGGTTATGGCGTAAAGAAAACCATGATGTTGGCGCAACGCCTATATGAAGCGGGCTACATTACTTATATGCGTACTGACTCAACCAACTTGAGTTCGGAAGCGGTAGAAGCAGCTCGTGAATACATTGGTTCTGAGTTTGGTGCAGAATACCTGCCACCTAAAGCGCTTGTATACGGTAGCAAAGAGGGCGCTCAAGAGGCTCACGAAGCGATTCGTCCTTCAAGCGTTGATGTTAAGTCAGAGGACTTAAACGGCGTAGACGCAGACGCACACAAGCTTTACTCACTGATCTGGAATCAATTCGTAGCGTGTCAAATGACCCCTGCGCAGTACGATTCAACAACGGTAAGTGTGAAAGCTGAAGAGTACACGCTAAAAGCTAAGGGTCGTATCCTTAAATTCGACGGTTGGACTCGTGTTCAACGTCCGATGGGGAAAAACGAAGATACGATCCTGCCAGCAGTACAAATTGGCGATAAGCTGGATCTTATTGCACTGGAGCCTAAGCAACACTTTACTAAGCCACCGGCTCGTTTCACTGAAGCGGCGCTTGTTAAAGAGCTTGAGAAACGTGGTATCGGTCGTCCTTCAACATACGCATCGATCATCTCTACTATTCAAGATCGTGGTTACGTGAAAGTTGAGCAGCGTCGTTTCTATGCTGAGAAGATGGGCGAAATTGTGACTGACCGTCTAGACGGCAGCTTCAACGACCTAATGAACTACGACTTTACGGCTCGTATGGAGCAGAAGTTAGACCAAATCGCTGAAGGCGAAGCAAGCTGGAAAGGCGTGCTAGATAATTTCTTCAAAGATTTTACCGGTGATTTGGAAAAAGCGGATCTCGACGAAGATGCAGGCGGCATGAAGCCAAACCACATCGTTGAAACTGATATAGAGTGTCCAACTTGTGGCCGTAATATGGGTATTCGTACTGCATCGACAGGCGTATTCCTCGGCTGTTCTGGTTATGCACTTCCACCAAAAGAGCGTTGTAAGACAACGATAAACCTTGGTGATGAAGAAGGGATTATCAACGTTCTTGAAGAAGATGTTGAAACCGCAGCACTTCGCGCTAAAAAGCGTTGCCCAATTTGTGAAACGGCAATGGACGCTTATCTGATTGATGACAAGCGTAAAATGCATGTATGTGGTAACAACCCGAACTGTGAAGGTTACGTAGTTGAACACGGCGAGTTCAAAGTAAAAGGCTATGATGGTCCGCTTGTTGAGTGTGACAAGTGTGGTTCAGATATGGTTCTGAAGAATGGTCGTTTCGGTAAGTACATGGATTGTACGAGTGAAGATTGTAAGAATACTCGTAAGATTCTGAAAAATGGCGAAGTTGCGCCACCAAAAGAAGATCCAGTACATTTCCCTGAACTTCCATGTGAAAATTCTGACGCGTACTTTGTGCTTCGTGATGGTGCTTCTGGTCTATTCATGGCAGCAAGTAACTTCCCTAAATCACGTGAAACTCGTGCTCCTTTAGTGGAAGAATTAGTGCGCTTTAAAGACCGTATTTCACCGAAGTTCCAATACCTGACTACAGCACCAGTTGCTGATCCAGACGGTAAGCCGACAGTGGTTCGTTTTAGTCGTAAGACAAAAGAGAACTACGTTCGTACAGAAGTGGATGGTAAGCCTTCTGGTTGGACCGCCTTGTACATCGACGGTAAATGGGAAGTAACGGATAAACGTAAAAAGCCCAAAGAAAAGTAACTGAACGTTATTGATATAAAAAGCAGCCAATAGGCTGCTTTTTTTCGACTCATATATGACTAATTATGCAACTCGTTGAAATTTAGTCTTAGTAGTAATTATTTATTAAATTTGTGGCGTAAAATAAATCAAGAGATTAATCACACATATCTTATGTAACTGTAACCAATGTGTAACTTAATTAGAATATTGTAACTCACAGATCAGTGTTTAGTTGTATACCTGATGTGTGTTGGGTGTTAATGTAATGTTTCGTTCAAGCGGTGTAATGTGAGCTGCTTTAAGTCTTAGGAAAGCAATCAGTTTACGTAGCACAGAATGGCGTATTAAAAATTGAAATCGGCTGGAAAGTCGATAACGTATAGAAAATCAAGTGCAAAAAATAGTGCACGAAAAACAACGTTTGGCTTAGGATACTGTCACTGTATGTGAATGGATATTCGCTAAGTACCGAAATCATTGTCAGTACTCATCCCCCAGAGGAAGATACCTCTACGAGTGCTGACATCGACAAGCTATAAATATATGGAGAATAAAATGGCTGGTGTATTGGGAATGATTCTTGCTGGTGGTGAAGGCTCTCGCTTAAGACCTTTAACTGAATCACGCAGCAAACCCTCGGTTCCTTTCGGTGGTAGTTACCGCTTAATTGATTTCGCTTTAAATAACTTCGTTAACGCGGATCTAATGAAGATCTATGTATTAACGCAGTTCAAGTCACAGTCACTGTTCCACCATATGAAAAAAGGTTGGAATATCAGTGGTATAACAGATCGTTTTATCGACCCAATCCCTGCTCAAATGCGTACGGGTAAGCGTTGGTATGAAGGTACCGCAGATGCGATCTATCAAAACCTTCGCTTCATGCAGCTAGAAGAACCGGACCAAGTTTGTATCTTTGGTTCTGACCACATCTACAAAATGGACATTAAGCAGATGCTTGATTTCCACAAAGAGAAGAAAGCGGCACTAACGGTTTCTGCTCTACGTATGCCTTTGGCTGAAGCATCAGAGTTCGGTGTTATCGAAGTTGATGCGGAAGGGCGTATGATTGGCTTTGAAGAGAAGCCTGCAAACCCTAAGTCAATCCCTGGTGACCCTGATTCGGCGTTGGTTTCAATGGGCAACTACGTATTTGAAGCCAATGAGCTTTTTGCAGAGCTTGTTGAAGATGCGGATCGCGAAGGCTCTTCACATGACTTTGGTAAAGACATTATTCCTAACATGTTCCCACGTGGTGATGTGTTTGTGTATGACTTCAGTACCAACCGCATTACTGGTGAGAAAGAAGAAGTTTACTGGCGTGATGTAGGTACGATTGACGCGTACTGGCAAGCTCACATGGATCTTCTTGAGAAAGATGCACCATTCTCACTATACAACCGCAAGTGGCCACTACACACTTACTACCCACCGTTACCACCGGCGACGTTTACAGACTCGGCTAATGGCCGTGTTCAAATCATCGATAGTTTGGTGTGTAATGGTAGTTATGTTCGTGGTTCTCGTATCGAGAAGTGTGTACTTGGCTTCCGTAGCAACATCGCATCAGCGTGTGATATTAGTGAGAGTATCTTATTGGGCGACGTAAAAGTGGGCGAGGGCTGTGTACTTCGTCGTGTTATCGTCGATAAAGATGCAGACATCGCACCGGGTACACAGATTGGTGTAAACCTGAAAGAAGACAAAAAGCATTACCACGTCTCTGACGATGGTGTAGTAGTAATCCCTAAAGGAGCACGAGTTGGTTACTAAGACTCTCTCGGTACTTTTTGTAGCGTCTGAAGTTGAAGGCTTGATTAAAAGCGGTGGCTTGGCTGATGTAGCCAAGGCACTGCCTAAAGCGTTACAAACACTCGAACAGGACGTTCGGGTGACCATCCCCGCTTACCGCAATATCCCAAATATTGATTCTGCAGAAGTTGTTCTATCGACAGAGCTCGTTCATTGGCCGCATACGGCTTATCAAGTTAAGAAGTTAAGCGTTGAAGGCGTGCAAGTATTTGGTATTGAATGTGCTAAATACTTCGACCGTCCAGAAATGTACGCCGAAAATAATCAGGCTTATGCTGATAATGGTGAGCGTTTTTCGTTCTTCAGTGCAGCATGTTTGGATATGCTTCCTAAGCTTGGTTTCCAACCTGATATTATTCACGCGAACGACTGGCATACAGGCTTTGTTCCTTTCTTGCTTAAATCTCGCTACCAGCAGCATGACTTTTTTGAGAACACGCGTAGCGTAATTTCAATCCACAACGCGGTGTTCAAAGGCGTATTCTCATACGATGAGCTGCAATGTCTTCCTGAAATGCACAGTTGTAATGTTCCGGAAGCTGCGGTCAGTGATACGCACGTGACTATGCTTAAAGCTGGTGTGTTATGCGCAGACAAAGTGAACGCAGTAAGCCCAACGTACGCAGAAGAGCTAAAAACAGAGCTTGGTAGTCATGGTATGGCAGCTGAGTTCCAACGTAGAGCTTCAGACTTAGTCGGAATTCTAAATGGTTGTGACTACGGTGCTTGGAATCCAGAAACGGACGCATTTCTTCCTCGTAAATACAAAGCGACCAAACACAGCATGGCGCGTGGAAAGTCAGCGTGTAAGCAGAAATTGCAACAAGACGTCGGCTTGCCGGCTATCGATTGTGCCGTTTATGGGATGGTTTGTCGCTTAACGAACCAGAAAGGCGTTCACTATTTGTTGCCTATCATTGAACAATTCTTGAAGAACGATCTTCAGATTGTGATTGTGGGTACGGGTGACCCTGTTTTAGCGAGCCAACTTAAAGAGCTATCAGCGCTGCATTCAGAAAAGTTCTCTTTTGTAGAGGCGTACAATAATGAATTAGCGCATCTGGTTGAAGCGGGTTCTGACTTTTTCTTGATGCCTTCTGAGTTTGAACCTTGTGGTTTAAATCAGATCTACAGTATGGCTTATGGCACCTTACCTATCGTTCGCTCTGTCGGTGGTCTAAAAGACAGTGTTAATGATTATGACGAAGAACCAGAGGTTGCGACCGGCTTTGCTTTTGAAGAGCCGACTCCGCAGGCCTTATTGGCCGTTCTACATCGTTCGTTACTGCTTTACGCACAAAACCCATCTGAAATTAAGCGTGTTCAGCTTTATGCAATGCAGAAAGATTTTAGTTGGGAAGATGCTGCAAAAGAATATCTAGCAATGTACCACTCTGCTATGTAGTAGCGGTTTATCTAGACACTAAAATTGGCAAAGTAGATAAAATGAAATCACACAAGGCGCTCTGAGAATCGGGCGTCTTTTGTTTTCTGGTCCGAGCACATCGAGTATATTAAGACAAAGCTTGCAAACTCATTGTAGTTCGGTAGAAAAGGTAGTTAAGGTATTCACGAGGTTAATGATAGGTTTGGCACTATTATCACCTAATCTTCTCAATTGCGTGATATCCTTAGTCATCGCCTTGTGATGAGGCATAGCTCCATATTAGTAATTAAAGCGATAGGTATGTCTGAGAGTTTATTATTTCATAAAACATTTACTCACCCTACGAGCGATGAGTGGGTGGTATTTGTGCATGGCGCTGGAGGTAGCTCCTCAATCTGGTTCAAGCAGATCAAGGCGTATAAACAACATTTCAATTTGCTGCTCATTGATTTGAGAGGGCACGGTAAATCAGACAATATCCTTAAAGATCTGATGTCGAATCGTTACACATTTAAATCGGTTACTCTCGATATCCTTAAAGTGCTCGATCATCTAAAAATTCGTTCGGCGCATTTCGTTGGCATGTCGTTAGGGACCATCATCGTCCGTAATATTGCAGAGCTAGCTGCGGGACGTGTACGTTCAATGGTATTAGGTGGAGCTGTTACTAAACTCAATACTCGCTCACAGGTATTAGTTAAACTCGGAAACCTAAGCAAACACATCATTCCTTACATGTGGCTTTATAGTCTTTTTGCTTACATCGTAATGCCACAAAAAAGTCAAAAAGAGTCTCGTCACCTATTTATCCGTGAAGCCAAAAAACTGTGTCAAAAAGAGTTTAAGCGTTGGTTTATATTGACGGCTGATGTGAACCCTCTAATGAAGTACTTCAAAGACCGCGAATTGCCAATCCCAACCCTCTACTTGATGGGAGAGCGTGATTACATGTTCATCAAGCCCGTTAAAGAAATGGTTGAGGCGCATGAGTCGAGTGAACTGGTCGAAATTGCAAACTGTGGTCATGTTTGCAATGTTGAAAATCCAGAAGAATTTAATCAGCACTCTATCGAGTTTATCCAAAAGCAAATTCAATGATTTTTAAGTCAGTGATCTGAACTAATATAGAATTGAAATAAAAACGTGAAGCTATTGTTAGCTTCCCGTTTTTGTTTAGAGGAGGTATCGGGTGAAGCAGCTAGGGCTCCATTAAGTTCATTTATTCAGGAGAGCTTGCTCCGCACTGCCAGCATGAACCAAATTGTGCTTCGTTCACTTCATGACATTCACTGCAGCGCCACTCATCATAAATGATGGAATCTTGTTGCTTTTGATAGTCATTAACGATTGTGCGGGCTTTAGTGGCCATTTCTGGCTCATATAACCACACATAAGGGTCAGTTTCTTCTGTGAATGGGATTTCCCCTTTCAAACCAAACAAACCTTCACCACGGACTTCACACGCAATATTTTCACTTTCTAACAATCCGCAGATGATGTACGCTTCTGTCGGATTCGATGCACTGAAGATTTTCATTGAGATTGAACCTTATTCGGCTATCTGTGTTATTTAGCTATTATAAATTATTCAGCAACAGGCGCTGAACGAAACTTACTCATCAACCATTTCGCAATAATTGGGAATGCGCCCAGTAATGCAAATGACAATAGTACAGATGGTGAAACGATACCTGAAAGCGAATCAATTTCTGCGAGTTGAGTACCAGCATTTAAGAATACAGCAGTGCCTGGAAGCATGCCGATTTGGCTTGTTACGTAGTAGCGAGTCACCGACATCGGCGTCAAGCCCATTAGCAGGTTGATAAGAAAAAATGGGAATACAGGGATGAGGCGCAAAGAGAACAAGTAAAATGCGCCGTCTTTTTCGACACCTTTATTAATCGTAGAAAGCTTGTCGCCAAACTTAGTTTGTATCCAGTCACGCAGCAAGTAGCGGCTACTTAAAAAGGCAAGAGTTGCGCCGATCGCACTGGCGAAAGAAACCAAAAGTAAGCTATTCCAGAATCCAAATAGAGCAGCACCAAGTAGTGTAACAACTGCTGCTCCCGGAATAGAGAAGGCGGTGATCAAGACATACGCGATGAAGTAAGTCGCGGCAGCCACAATAAAGTTACTTTCTATATAGTCGTTTAACACGGCTTGCTGTGCTTTAGCATTTTCCAGCGTGAGGTATTGACCAAAGTTGATGCCTAGTAAAACAATCGTAACGACTAGCACAATACCCAATATCATTTTCTTACTCATTGATACTTCCTCAAATTTTCAATGCATACCATTAGTATAGATAGACAGGCAAAGCATAGATTAACTTTCATTAGATGATAAAAAACTATTTATTTTATGCGATTAGTAGAGCTTGAATGGCTAGCCCAACTGCTTGGCTTTGTGTAAGCGATAGGAATTGGCAACATAAAGCTGGGAAAATATCCAGAGATTAGAAGATTATGAGTTTTTGCTAGAGGATTGTTTTATATCACTTAATCTAAGAGGAATAATTTGTACCACGTAAAAAGTGATAAAAATTTGAAAGAGTTTTGGTCTTGGTTCGTTCTATATACGTAACAATCGAGGCATGAAAATTGTTTTAGATAATTATTCAGGCAGACAACTAAGGAGCTAGCTATGAAATTATTATCAATGATGACGGTTATCGCTACAACAAGCCTTTTCTCTTTCCAAGCTATGGGTTCGGGTGTCTATCATAGAGCCGCTGTAGAATCTAAAATCTTTAAAGGGGATGTAGTTGCGAGCCAATCACAGGCTTACGAATCTGGTAAACAAATCTGGATGGAGATAAACGGCAAGAGTTCCTATGAACTCAGCAAAATCCTACCTCAAGCTTCGGAAAAGGTGGACGTGCGTTCGTTTGAAATCAGAAACGGGAGCATCAAAGTCAAAGAAACCATGAACTCATCTGGAGAAATTAACTTCGTTCCGATGGTCAAAGTAGACTTTAAGTATAATTATCGTCCATCTTTCTAGGATGTTGATAGGGTACAAAAACAGCACGCTATCAAACATTACGAATTGAAAAAAAAGCCGCAGAAATGCGGCTTAATTGTATAAAAAAGGGTGT
Source organism: Vibrio chagasii (assembly GCF_002954585.1). Taxonomy (GTDB): domain Bacteria; phylum Pseudomonadota; class Gammaproteobacteria; order Enterobacterales; family Vibrionaceae; genus Vibrio; species Vibrio chagasii_A. Next base: position 1,832,529 of record NZ_MSCI01000002.1, on the reverse strand, counting down.
ACTGACAATGTTAATTGACGCGACTGATAAGCTCTTCGCGACGTTGCTGTGGAATAACCGACCAATGCGTGCCATTGATCGCTCCTTCTAATGCCCAAAGCAGTTCAATACTGACAGAGGACGTATGAGATTCCTTGATGGCATTAAATGCGTTTACAGAGCCAGATTCATATAAACGTTCTACGGAATCAATCCCGGCTTTCTTCAACATGCGCTCAGTGGCAAGTCGAAGATTAGGGAGGTCTTTGAGTCGAGTAGGCTTAGCAGCGGACTGTTCAGCTTTCTCTTCTTTTGCAAAACCCAGAGACGTAGTTGCAAGTTGTAAGATTTTCTCTTGGTCTTGCCACAGGCCTTCTGGTAAAGCGAAGTATTTAGTTACGACAGGGAAACCACGTTTTTTGTAGACGTACGGTTGAAATCCTTGTTGCTCGAACTGTTTTGTTGTGCCTTTGTCTGCTCGTATGTGCAACTGGTCATTAACAACCAGAGCAAACATAGTGTCATCAGCAAAAAGACCGAATCCACCAAACATTGAGCGTGATTTTATTTTTCCTAGGGGCTCAAATAACTTCATTGAGTCCTTTAGTATCGGTTTATCCATGTTATTTATCTCGGTGTATTTGAACTACGCCACCAAATAAGCAGGTCCGAGAGATTAGCAAAATGTTGCAATTACATTGTCAATAAGCCGTAAATTACTAAATTATTAGTAGTTACTGCATTTTGCCATCGGTAACCCCGCTACCATACCAACGAGTGGTTTAGGCCGGAAGCTTTGCGTCTCACCTTTTCAAGTGATTTGCCCTGTGCGTGACTGATTGAATAGAATAAAGTTTTTGTTGAATGAGGCTCACACTTGATATTTCAAAGTGTGATATTGCTTCAATTAATGATTTTTATTATATGAAACTAGGTTCATTTTGTCTGCTGATAAAAAAAGCGCACCCAGAGGTGCACTTGATGAAAATAAACTCAATTTATCAGTTAATTTAACGTTTTAACTGTACTACGTTCAACAATTTCTGGGTGCATTTCGAAGACACGTTTTTCATGGTCTTTGTCTTTTATGCGCTCAAGCAGAATTTCGAATGCGTTCTTACCGACACGACGTTTCGGTTGGTGAACGGTAGTCAATGGTGGAGAGAAGTACTCAGCCAATTCGATGTTATCGTAGCCAATGATAGATATATCTTCTGGAATACGGATGCCTTTCTGCTGTAAGCGACTCATTAAGCCGAGTGCCATCGTATCGTTAAAGCAGAACACTGCCGTAGGGCGCTCTTCCATTTCAACAATTTTGTCTGCGGCAAGTACAGCAGTATCACACTCAAAGTTACCTTCGATGATCATGTCGTCATTTGCAGCTATGTTTGCTTCTTCTAGAGCGCGCTTGTAACCAGCGATACGTTCAACACACGCTGCTTTGTCTAAGTGGCCACTTAAACAAGCAATCTTTGAGTGACCGCGATCGATTAGGTATTTAGTCGCTAGGTAGCCGCCTTCTTCAGAGTTATCAATGATTTTATCTGCTTGAGAACTCTCTGGGCCCCAGTCCATGACTACTTTAGGGATGTCAGCATGTCGATCTAACATCTCTCTCAGTTCTTCAGTTAGGTCTGAACACATAACTAAGATGCCATCTACACGTTTCTCTGCAAGCATTCGAATGTAGTCACGTTGCTTCTCATAGATACCACCAGTGTTACACAGGATCAAAGTGTAACCTTGACGGTAGCAGTAGCTCTCAACACCATCGATAACTTCAGAGAAGAATAGGTTTGTTGATTGAGTCACTAGCATGCCGATGGTTCGTGTTGAATTACACTTCAAACTACGAGCAACAGCACTTGGTGCATAGTTTAATTCGTCTACCGCTTTATTTACTTTTTCTTGAGTCGCTTCTGCAACAAAACGTGTTTTGTTGATTACGTGAGAAACGGTTGTGGTTGATACGCCTGCTAAGCGAGCGACATCTTTTATAGTGGCCATGGTTTTATCCTATTAGAAGCTACTTTCCCCAAAGTACGGAGTGAAGTAGCCGTTAAGCTACCTAACTAAGAGCTTAAATTTGTAGGGCTCTTTTGGGTACTAAAGTGTTAAAAAACAAAAAACCGCTAGTGAGCGGCTTGTTTTAACACCGAAATGCTCTGAACTTAATAAGCATAGCATTTCGTGAATGTTTCATATTTTATCGTTTGCGGTCACAATTCTAGACTGACTAGAAAATACTCGCAATACAATTCACCCAGAAATCCGGGTGAATTGTCACATTCTACGGAATTTATTTACCTAGTCATCAATTAAGCTTATTCACCAGCTAAATATTGAGCGTCTAATTGACAGAAAGCCATTAATAGAGAGGAGACAGCAGCGTAGAAACCGAATTCATCAACATCGTGACACTTAACGTTGAATTTCGGGATCCAAGTTAATAGCTGTTGTTCGATAAATTGTTGCTGAACTTCGAACGACTTTTCTAACTCTTCTTCTGATTCTGTTTCATTAGAGCGAATGATTAAGTTACCTAAGAAGTCTAGCTCGATCGCGATGTGGTCCGCAGGTTCTTTTAGATCTTGGTTAACCACTAGGTTGTGCTCAGCCATGATTTCTTCCATCTCTTTCGCTGGCTTATCGTTTAATAGGCCAGTTTCACCGATGTACATTGAGGCATAAGGAAGGGCGCCGTGCTTATCTGTCTTTAGGAAAAGGTCACAAAAGTCAGCAGACAGTTCTAATTGAGCATCTTCGCGAGTTTGTAGGCGGTTCAGTGCATCAACTAACTTATCAATAGCAGGCTTTAGAGTTTCATTTTCGCCTAAACCAGTTAAGAAAGAACGAATTTCAACAGAATGGTAGTGGTCAAGTTCGTCTTGAGTGAGCTCTTTGGCAAATAAGCTTGATAGCCACCAGTAAATTTCTGCTCTTTGCTCATTGAACGCTTTCGTATCTTTCATTGCTTAGATCCTGATTTAGTCTTGTGGTGTCTTTTCGCACACCAAGGCTGATGACGAGGTTATTTGCGAAATGCAAAGTTACTCGTTAGTAGTAATGCCTATATTGAATTGTGCTAGACGACAAATAGCAAGGTTTAAGATTGTCTTGTATCAAAAAAAATCCATGTTTCTGGCATTTATCTTCAGTACCACTAGAATTGTTACTAGTTATGAATAGAATAGTCACCGAAACTATTAAATAAGAAAAGTGGTGTAGATGAGCTATCACGTATTAGTCGTAGAAGATGATGTGGTGACCCGTAGTAAACTGGTTGGTTATTTCCAGAACGAAGGTTACACAGTTAGTGAGGCCGAGAGCGGTGCTCAAATGAGAAGCGTGTTAGAAGAAAACAACGTTGACCTCATTATGCTGGACATCAACTTACCAGGCGAAGATGGATTGATGCTAACTCGCGAATTACGCAGTCAATCTGACATTGGAATTATTTTAGTTACTGGACGCACGGATAGCATCGACAAAATTGTTGGCCTTGAAATGGGCGCTGACGATTACGTTACTAAACCTTTCGAACTTCGCGAGTTATTAGTTCGAGTTAAAAATCTACTTTGGCGTATTTCTGCTGCTCGTAAAACGACAGTAGGTGAGGCTGAAGAGTCACAAGATGAATCAGTGGTTCGTTTTGGTGAGTGGACATTTGACATCCCTCGTCGTGCGTTAAGCAAAAACGGCGAGCCGGTAAAATTGACGAAAGCTGAATATGAATTATTGGTTGCACTGTCTTCTTACCCTAATCAGGTATTAAGCCGCGAACGTATTCTTAATATGATCAGCCACCGTGTTGATGCGCCGAATGACCGTACTATTGATGTACTGATTCGTCGTATGCGCGCAAAAATGGAGTTCGATCCGAAGAACCCACAAATTTTTGTGACGGTTCACGGTGAAGGTTACATGTTTGCTGGTGACTAAACTCTTTAAGAGCTCTTAGTCAGCAAGAGAACTCAAACTTAAAAAGCCGAGACATCATTGATGTCTCGGCTTTTTTATTATTTTGGGGTTTTATGTCGTTTGCCTATTGAGGCTGTGCTGCCGAAACGGCTTTATCGTCTTCAGCTAAGCTAGAAGCTTCAGGTACTACGATTGGCTCTTCAGCAACATCGCTACTGGTGTCTAACCAGTCGCGTAGGCTTTGCCAAATTAATCCCATCGTCTCGTGCCAGTAACGTTCTGTCTGTTCAAGATAAATCGCTTTGGGCATGTACTTGTTCCAAGGTTCTACTATTCCGTCTTGAGCAAGGTAGTTGGTTGGCGCAGGCAATGGTTTCATACCTGCTGCATTAAATTCGTTCAGAGCACGTGTCATGTGGCTTGCTGAAGTCACTAACACCATCTTTTTGTTTTTCACGAACGCTGCTGCTTGGCGAGCTTCTTCCCAGGTATCTTTTGCTGTTTCCAATAAAATGATGTCAGGTTTTGCCACGCCAAGTGCTAAGGCTACCTTAGCCATCATTCTTGCGTTACTGACCTCTGTACCGGCATCGTAGCCAGACAAAATCAGTTTAGCGCCAGGGTACAGGCGTAAAATTCGAATCCCCTCACTTAAACGCATCAAGCCTTTTCTGTTCAGTTCAGATGTTGGTGGGATCTGATCATCAACGACGTGTCCGCTACCAAGAACCATCACGTAATCGACAGTCTCATCGACCGGTAAAAATGCAGTGTGTTGCCTTTCCATTGGCATTAATAGTTGACTAGAAACTGGTTGGAAAGCGATTAGGAAAATGCCACAGAGGGCAGAGAGGGTAATTAAGCAACCAGTCTTTCTTTTAGTAGTAAACATCACTAGGGCTAAGCCCAGAAATGCGAGAATTAACATTGCTGGTAGTGGCATCAGTAATGAAGACACTACTTTTTTCAGCTCAAACATATCCGAATAGTCCGAAAAAACATCACTTAGTAGTAAAAAGAGACATCGCCTCTTTATTCCTGAAATTCCTGTGACAGAATAGCAGGCACGATAGGACATAATAACTCAAGTAGCTGTGACTGAAGACCGTAATTTCGACGATATTGCCCACAAATTTGCAAAAAATATTTACGGCTCCGACAAAGGAGAGATCCGTCAGATCATCGTATGGGAAGATTTAGAACAAGCTTTGAGCAAGTTTAAGGATTCTGCTTCTCCACTGCATGTGCTTGATGCCGGAGGCGGGTTGGCACAGATGTCGCAAAAAATTGCGGCACTTGGTCATAAGGTTTCTCTATGTGATCTCTCTTCTGAGATGCTAAAGCTGGCTCAAGAAGGGATCACCGAAGCGGGGCTGTTAGAGCAATATGAGTTTATCCATTCTCCAGTACAAAAAGTGGCAGAGCATCTCGATGATAAAGTCGATTTTGTGATGTTTCATGCCGTTATGGAGTGGCTAGCCGACCCTAAAGAAGCACTCGATTTGCTACTTGAACAAGTTAAACCGGGTGGCGTTGTCTCGATAATGTTTTACAACCACCACGGATTAGTCCTGAAAAATGTGATTTGTGGCAACATTCCTCATGTATTGAATGGGATGCCACATCGAAAACGGTTTAAGCTGCAACCACAAAAAGGCTTGAAGCCTGAAGAGGTTTACCAATGGATAGAAGACGCTGGTCTAGAAATCTGTGGTAAATCTGGCATTCGCTCCTTCAGTGACTACATAGGAAATATGGAGTACATGGGCGATTACCAATTTGAAGATGTACTGGAACTAGAAAAACAGCTATGCCGCCAAGAGCCATATCTGTCACTAGGCCGCTATATTCACGTTTGGGCTCAAAAACCTGCGCAATAACAGTGATGGATGTGGTAAAAGAAGCCACAACATGCGCTATGCAATCGTAACAAGCCCGCGTTATAAAGAAATAGGCGTCATATCAAACGTATTCGATATGACGAAGAACAGTAACAGGAACCACAATGAGTGAAATGACTCAAACTGCCGAAGAGCAGCCAATTGATGAGTTGGTGGGCTGGGTCAAGCAGCATGATTTTTCATTAAACTTGCCGCCAGAGCGCTTAGCATTTTTGATTGCTATCGCAGTATTAAGCAATGAAAGGTTCGATGAGGAGTTGGGCGAGGGTGAACTGCATGATGCATTTACGATCGTCACTCGACTGTTTGAAGATACTGGTGAAGCGTCAGCGTTTCGCGCTAATAACGCAATCAATGAGTTGGTTAAACAGAAGCTGATTAGCCGCTTTACCAGCGAAATTACTGATGGCGCAAGCATCTACCGCTTGTCACCGTTGGCTATTGGTATCTCAGATTATTATTTACGTCACCGTCAGTTCTCTAAATTAAAACTGTCTATCCAACTTTCCATGGTTGCCGACGAGATGGCAAAGGCCATTGAAGCTGCACAGAAAGGCGGAACGCCAGGACATTGGAGAAAGAATGTTTACGGCGTGCTCAAGTATTCTGTTGGTGAAATTTTCGATCAAATTGATCTTAACCAACGTGTTATGGATGAGCAGCAGCAGACCGTAAAACAGCAGATTGCCGACCTTCTTAATAAAGATTGGCGTGAGGCGATCAACAACTGTGAAGTCTTGCTATCAGAAACCTCAGCCACGCTAAAAGAGCTGCAAGACACCTTGCAAGCGGCAGGTGACGAACTACAAACGCAGATCCTCGATATCCAAGAAATAGTCTACGGTGACGACGAACTTGAGTTTGTTGGTGAAATCCTGTTTGGTCTGCAAATGAAGCTCGACCGAATCACAAGTTGGGGCCAACAAGCAATTGATCTGTGGATAGGCTATGACCGTCACGTTCATAAGTTTATCCGTACCGCGATTGATATGGATAAGAACCGAGCCTTCAGCCAACGCCTACGTCAATCTGTGACTGAATATTTTGATGCGCCTTGGCTACTGACATATGCCGACGCGGAAAAGCTAACCGACCTTCGTGATGAAGCACTAGTGCTTCGTGATGACGAAGTAACAGGACAAGCGCCACTCGACGTAGAGTACGAAGAATTTGAGCAAGTGAACGATCTGTTGTCTGAAAAAATCGCAGATATGTTGAAAGCTCACAAACAGCAAGGTGCGCCAATCGATCTTGGCCTTGTGTTACGCGATTACCTCGCTGAACACCCTCGCACACACCATTTTGATTTAGCCAGAATTGTTGTCGACCAAGCGGTGCGCTTAGGTTACTCAGAGTCTGACTATCAGGCTATTCAGCCAGATTGGCAGGCAATCAACGATTTCGGTGCAAAGGTACAAGCCAATGTCATTAACAAGTACTGATGATTACATGCCAGAGAAACTGGTAAAAGCGATAGCGAACCCATTGTTCCCTGCGCTAGACAGCATGCTGCGTTCAGGCAAGCATATTTCAACAGAAGACTTAGATAACCACGCGTTACTTTCTGATTTTGAAGTTGAGCTTCAGCATTTTTACCAACGCTACAACACAGAACTTGTGAAAGCACCGGAAGGTTTCTTCTATCTGCGTCCACGTTCTACGTCTCTGATCGGCCGCAGTGTGTTGTCTGAGCTAGACATGCTTGTAGGTAAGGTCTTGTGTTTCTTATACCTAAGCCCAGAACGTTTGGCTCACGAAGGTATCTTCACTAACCAAGAGTTGTTTGAAGAGCTAATGGCGTTAGCGGATGAGAAAAAACTCATGAAGTTAGCAACAAACCGTGCGTCTGGTTCTGACTTAGACAAAGAAAAACTGTTTGAAAAAGTACGTACTTCTTTGCGTCGTCTTCGTCGTATCGGCATGTTGATTGCGATTGGTGAAACGGGCAAATTCCGTATCAGCGAAGCGGTATTCCGTTTTGGTGCTGACGTACGTGTTGGCGATGACATGAAAGAAGCTCAACTACGTCTTATCCGTGATGGTGAAGCTGTGGTGCATACTCAAGAACCTAACCAAGGTAGCTTGTTGAATGAAGAGAAAGCTGAAGCTGCATCAGATGTAGATGAAAACGGTCAACAAGATATTTTTAACGATCAAGCTGACTTTGACCTTGAGTCAAATGACGGCGAACAAACAAAAGTAGAAGGTGAAGCATGATTGAAAGAGGTAAGTATCAATCATTAACCATGGTCAACTGGAACGGCTTCTTCGCGCGTACTTTTGATATTGATGGATTGGTTACAACGCTTTCTGGCGGTAACGGTGCAGGTAAGTCGACCACAATGGCGGCATTCATTACAGCACTTATCCCAGACCAAAGCCTTCTGCATTTCCGTAACACTACGGAAGCGGGTAGCTCACAGTCATCTCGTGATAAAGGCCTTTACGGTAAGCTTCAGCCAGGCGCATGTTATGCTGCGCTAGATGTGGTGAACTCTCGTAACCAACGCCTACTGTTTGCCGTAAAACTGCAGCAAGTTGCTGGTCGTGATAAGAAAGTAGACATCAAACCGTTCGTTATTCAAGGCCTTCCTAGCCATGTGAAACCAACTGACGTGCTTATCCAGAACGTTTCAGACAGCCACGCACGTGTATGTCAGCTAAATGATGTGAAAGCCGCAGTTGCACAATACGAAGGCGCACATTTTAAAGCGTTCTCTTCGATTGTGGATTACCACTCACAGATGTTCGAATACGGTGTGGTACCGAAGAAACTGCGTAATAGCGGTGACCGTTCTAAGTTCTATCGTCTGATTGAGGCATCACTTTACGGTGGTATCTCAAGTGCGATTACACGTTCTCTGCGTGATTACCTTCTGCCGCAAAATGGTGGTGTGAAGAAAGCATTCCAAGATATGGAATCGGCACTGCGTGAGAACCGCATGACGCTAGAAGCGATCAAGACAACTCAGTCGGATCGTGACTTGTTCAAGCACTTGATCACTGAATCGACCAACTACGTGGCAGCAGACTATATGCGCCATGCGAACGATCGTCGCAACAAGCTTGATCAAACCATGAAGTTCCGTGGTGAGCTGTTTGGTTCGCGTGAAACTTTACTTGAGCAAAACAACCTGTTGAATCGCGTTCAAGAAGAGCTTGAACTGCTGGTGGATCAAGAATCAGCGCTAGAGCAAGACTACCAAGCGGCATCGGATCATCTTCAATTGGTTCAAACTGCACTTCGTCAGCAAGAGAAAATTGCTCGCTATAGCGAAGATCTAGAAGAGCTGAATGAACGTCTAGAAGAGCAGATGATGGTAGTGGAAGAAGCTCAAGAGCGAGTGCTTCTGGCTGAAGAGCAGGCTACTATTACTGAAGAAGAAGTGGATAGTTTGAAAACTCAGCTTGCTGATTACCAACAAGCGTTGGATGTTCAGCAGACACGTGCACTTCAATACCAGCAAGCGGTTCAAGCACTAGAGAAAACCAAGCAGTTATTGGATGATGAATCGATTACTGCAGAAGGTGCGTTAACTCTAGTTTCTGAGCTGAAAGCACAAGAAGAATCAAGCACGCAGACTCTACTGGCAACGAAACACAAGCTAGACATGTCTTCTGCGGCTTCTGCACAGTTCGACAAAGCGCTGTCTTTGGTTAAGAGCATTGTTGGTGACGTTGAGCGTAAAGAAGCGTCTCATAGCGCTAAGCAAGCTCTAGAAAAAGGCCGCAACGCTAAACATGTTGTTGAAAACGAACAGCAATGGCGTGCTCAGCACCGCGATATGGCTCGTGACGTAGCGCAGCAACGTCAAGCGAAAGAGCTAGCAACTGAATACCAAAAGCAACACAACATTTCACTGACTGACGAAGCGGTTTTCGAAGAAGAACGTGAACGTCATGCCATGCAGATCGAAACGCTTGAGTATGCTCAAGAAGAGCTGCGTGAAGCGAAGAGTGAGCAACGTCGTGTTCAGCAAAACCACGATCAAGAGATTCAAAAACTTGAGTCAATTGCTCCTGCGTGGATCACAGCAAACGATGCACTTGAGTCGTTGAGAGATCAAACCGAAGCTGAGCTAGAAGATAGCCAAGCTGTGATGATGCAAATGCAGCAAGTGCTTGAAGATGAAAAATCTCAAGCGGTGGCTAAAGATCAACTGGCAACGCGCCGAGCTGAACTTGAGCAAGAGATCGAGCGTCTAGCATCACCGGGTGGTTCAAATGATCCTCGTTTGAAAGGTTTAGCTGACACCCTTGGTGGCGTGCTGCTTTCTGAGATCTACGACGACATCACGATTGGCGACGCACCATACTTCAGTGCGATGTATGGTCCGGCTCGTCACGCGATTGTGGTTTCGGATCTTGATGGCATCAAAGAGAAACTGATTGATCTTGATGATTGTCCTGAAGACCTTTACATCCTTGAAGGTGATGTAGATGCGTTTGATGACAGCTCATTCAATGCCGATGAGTTAGAAGGCGCGGTGTGTGTTCAATTGAACGAGCGCCAGATGCGTTACTCTCGTTTCCCTGAGATCCCACTGTTTGGTCGTGCAGCTCGTGAGCAGCGTTTAGAGAAACTGCGTGAAGAGCGCGATGTTGTTGTTGAGAATCACGCAAAAGCGGCGTTTGACTCTCAAAAACTGAACCGTCTATACCAAGCATTCAACAGCTTTGTCGCGAAACACCTGCACGTTGCGTTTAATGCAGATCCGGAGCAAGCCCTTGCAGTAGTTCGTGAGAAACGTAACCAAGTAGTACGTTCATTGGCTGAACTGGATTCGAAAGAGCAACAGCAACGTAGCCAGCTTCAACAAAGCAAACAAGCTATCGCTGCGCTTGATAAGTTAGCGCCTATGGTTCGTATTCTAGAAGACGAAACATTAGCTGAGCGTTTGGCTGAACTAGAAGTACAACTAGAACGCCTGAGCGAAGCTAAGTCTTACCTGAACACTCATGGCAAAGCACTTGCGTCACTAGAGCAAATCGTTTCTGCACTAGACGCTGACCCAGAGCAATTTGAATCTTTGGAAGATGAGTACCGTCAGGCGGACAACGCGTTACAAATGCTTAAAGGTAAAGTATTCGCACTGTCTGATCTGATTGAACGTCGTCACTATTTTGCTTACGCCGACTCGGTTGACCTGCTTAACAAGAGCAGTGAATTGAGTGAGCAACTGAAAGCGAAACTGGTTCAAGCAGAACAAGCTCGTGCGAAAGGCCGCGATGGCTTGAAGCAAGCTCGCGAACAGATGAACCAGTACAACCAAGTATTGGCAGCGCTGAAGAGCTCGCATCAAGCGAAGCAAGAGACTGTTCAAGAGTTCAAACAAGAGCTTCATGAGTTCGGTGTTAACGCTGATGAAGGTGCAGAAGAGCGCGCGGTTCGTCGTCGTGATGAACTTCAAGAGCGCTTGCATACGTCTCGTAGCCGTAAGAGCGAATACGAACGCACGATTACCTCAACTGAACTTGAGATGAAAGCACTGGCTAAGCGTCTTAAGAAAGTACAGAAAGAGTACACAGAGCTTCGTACCTTCGTGGTCGCAGCCAAAGCCGGTTGGTGTTCAGTACTGCGTTTAGCTCGTGAGAATGACGTTGAACGTCGCCTACACAAGCGTGAACTGGCTTACTTAACGGCTGGTGAACTTCGTTCAATGTCGGATAAATCACTGGGTGCACTGCGTCTGGCTGTGGCTGACAACGAAGACCTACGCGATTCACTGCGCCTATCTGAAGATAACGCACATCCAGAGCGTAAGGTTCTGTTCTACATTGCGGTATACCAACATCTTCGCGAGCGTATTCGCCAAGACATCATTCATACGGATGATCCGGTTGAAGCAATTGAAGAGATGGAAGTTGAGCTAGCTCGATTAACAGAAGAACTGACGCAACGTGAAAACCGCCTAGCGATCAGCTCTGAGTCGGTAGCAAGCATCATTAAGAAGACGATTCAGCGCGAGCAGAACCGTATTCGAATGCTAAACCAAGGTCTGTCCAATATTTACTTTGGTCAGGTTAAGGGTGTACGTCTGAACGTTAAGATTCGTGAAAGCCACGAAATCTTGCTATCAGGCCTAGCGACTCAACAAGAGCAGCACAAAGACTTGTTCGAAACGACTCGTTTCACCTTCTCAGAAGCGATGGCGAAGTTGTTCCAACGTGTGAACCCACACATCGACATGGGCCAACGTTCTCCGCAAGTTCTGGGTGAAGAGCTGCTTGATTACCGTAACTACCTAGAGCTAAGTGTTGAAGTTAACCGTGGTTCTGATGGTTGGCTACAAGCGGAATCGGGCGCACTGTCTACCGGTGAGGCGATTGGTACTGGTCAATCTATCCTACTGATGGTGGTTCAGAGCTGGGAAGAAGAGTCTCGTCGACTTCGTAGCAAAGACATTGTTCCATGTCGCTTGTTGTTCCTTGATGAAGCAGCACGTCTGGATGCGAAGTCTATCTCTACACTGTTTGAACTGTGTGACCGTCTAGGTATGCAGCTTCTGATTGCAGCGCCAGAGAACATCAGCCCAGAGAAGGGTACAACCTATAAACTGGTACGTAAGGTCTTTAAAGATCACGAACACGTACACGTTGTTGGTCTGCGCGGATTTGCTCAGAATAAACCAGCCTCACCAGTTCAAGAGCTTATCGAAGAAACTGAACAATAAGCAGAAGCTGTCTTACTTCTACTAATTCAAAGCCCCTCATCGTAGGGGCTTTTTTATGCCTCGAATATAGCCTTTCTGAATAACTGATAAGACCACTCATACCTTGTGGTTAATCTCAATAGAACTTGTTTGAAGTCACACGCACAAAACCACAATTAATGTATGGCAATGAGTGGCGGCACTCTTGTAATACCGTGCCGATAATTATTTTTTAGCGTGACTCGTACGCAAACTTGAAGGTAGGACTCAATATGATTCTTATCGTTATTGATGGGAAATTTCGAATCGTCGAACAAGGGCAGACCGTGCTTGAGGCGGCAAAAACATGTGGTCTAGAGATCCCATCTCTATGCGGTTTGAATAAGACAGGGGACAAAGTCCCGTGCGATCTGTGTGTGGTTGAAGTGGATGGTGTGGGAATGACTCGTTCCTGTGAACTTGAAGTGTCCAACGGTTTGAACATCACAACTCAATCTAAACAGCTAACCTCTCACAGACAGGGTGCGTTGAATCGAATCATGGCAGACCATTATGCTGACTGTGAAGCGCCATGCCAAACCGCTTGCCCGGAGGGAGTTGATATCCAGTCTTACCTACATCACATTGCACAGCGAGACGAAATGCCAGCTGAAGATTACGAAATCGAGAAGCGGAGCATGAAGGTGTTAAGTTCCACTTTTTGACCAACCCAGCTGAAAACATTTCCGATGAAAATGGCCATGTATCTGAAATTCGATTAGAACGCATGGCGCTTGGTCCTGCTGATGCGTCTGGTCGTCGTAGCCCTAAACCAACGGGGGAGTTCTTTGTTGAAGCGTTCGATACGGTTATTGCTGCTGTGTCGCAAAAGCCAGACCTAAGCTTCATGGATAACGAAGAAATTGATATCCCACTAACTCGCTGGAACACCGCAGATGCTGATCCGCAAACCATGCATACAGGTACGGGTAATATATTTAGTATCGGTGACTTCCGACGCGGGCCTGCTACTGCAGTTGAAGCAGTAGGAGACAGGCGAATTGCCGCACAAGCAATCGACCGATTCTTTAATGGTGATATGGATAATATCCCTGCCAAACCGTTTAACTCTAGAAAGCATAAGCAGCTTAAAGCGGTCGATCCTGAGCAATATAAATCGATACAACGCATAGCTCGAAAAATCATGCCGGAGCTGACTCCAGATCAGCGCGAACAGAATGTTCATGGCGTATTAAGTTTCATGAATCAGGCTGATGGTAAGCCAGCTTCAAGACCTGAGTATCGTCCAAATTTCGGGGCAAACCAGACCTTAATGGGTGACTCGAACTGTGTTCAATGCGGCTCTTGTATTCAAGCCTGTCCAACCGGTGCAATGGTTGATGCTCGTGATAGAAAGCAAGGTGACACCGACGTTCTTAAGAAGGTCGATACCATCTGCACCTACTGTGGTGTGGGCTGTAAGCTAACCATGCATATCGATGAAGCGAGGAATAAGATTCGTTATATCGAAGGTGGTGACTCTCCGGTTAACGAAGGCATGCTGTGTGTTAAGGGGCGCTTTGGTTTTGACTTCGTGAGTAGTGATGCTCGCCTCACAACCCCATTGATTCGTAAAGATGGTTGGTTGCAACCTGCGAGTTGGGAAGAAGCCATCACGCTCATTGCCGATAAGTTCACTTCGATTAAACAAGGCTTTGGCAGTAATGCTCTAGCGGGCTTTTCATCGGCGAAAACCACCAATGAAGATAACTATGCGTTCCAAAAATTCATTCGACGTGAGCTTGGTACGAACAACGTTGACCATTATGCTCGCCTTTGCCACGCCTCGACAGTGACTGGACTTGAGGCTTCGCTTGGCTGTGGGGCGATGACTAATGATATCCCAAGCATCAAACACTCGGATGTCATCTTCATCATTGGCTCTGATACGACATCCGCACACTCGATTATCGGATCGCACATAAAGCAGGCGGTAAGACATAACGGTGCGCGTTTGATTGTCGCAGACCCCAAAAGAATCGATATTGCTGATCACGCAGAGCTTTACCTAGCACATCGACCGGGTACAGACGTGATGCTAATTAACGGTGTGATGCAGCAAATCATCAAACACGGTTGGTATGACCAAGAATATATCGAAGATCGTGTGGACGGCTTTGATACCTTGTTGCAAGAGGTGATGTCGCCAAGTTACTCCCTAGACAAAGTAGAACTGGTGACAGGCGTTAAAGCAGAAGGTATTTTCGCGATGGCGCGCTTGATTGGTACCACAAAGCGTACGGCGGTGTATTACTCCATGGGCATTACGCAACACACGACTGGGCACGATAATGTACGCTCCATTGCTAACCTGCAGCTCCTGTGTGGCAACATTGGCATTGAAGGGGGCGGTATCAACCCGTTACGCGGTCAATCCAATGTTCAAGATGCGTGTGATATGGGGGCGTTGCCAAATAACCTACCTGGGTATCAGAAGGTCTATAGCCCAATGGTGCGTCAAAAGTTTGCGATGGAGTGGGGCATTACTGATTTACCAGCGGAGACCGGACTAACACTCACCGAAATTATTGACGGTGCATGTAACCGAGAAGTTCGAGCCTTGTACGTGATGGGTGAAAACCCTGTGCTAAGCGATCCAAATCAAGCGCACGTGATCGAAGGACTTGAGGCGTTGGATTTCCTTGTTGTGCAAGACATCTTCTTAACGGAAACGGCGCAATATGCGGATGTGGTTTTGCCATCTTGTTCATTTGCAGAAAAGTCAGGTCACTTCACGAATACTGAGCGACGCGTGCAGCGCATCAATCCAGCGGTATTACCTCCGGGTGAGGCGAAGGAAGATTGGGCTACCATTCAAATGCTGGCAAATGCTATGGGTGGAGGTTGGGACTACCAGTCGGTAGCCGATATCACTAACGAGATTGCTCGCGTAACACCACAGTACGCAGGTTTGCGTTGGGAGAACATTATGGTGAATGGTGTGCAGTGGCCAAGCAATAAGAACAACCCTGACGGCACACGTATCATGCACCAAACTCAGTTTACTCGTGGGCGTGGCCAAATGGAGGCCATTCCGTTTCGTTATGCTGCTGAGCTACCGGACGAAGAGTACCCTTTGGTGCTTACGACAGGGCGTATTTTAGAGCAGTTTCATACCGGAACCATGGCACGTAAAACCAAAGGGTTGGATAATCTAGCCGGACCGCGAGCTATGGTCAGTGTTCATGACGCAGAGGCGTTAGGGATTTCCAATGGTCAAATGCTCAAGGTATCAACACGTCGTGGTGAGATTGAGATTGCAGAGTTTGTAACGAAGCGAATGCAAAAAGGGGTAGTGTTTATTCCATTCCACTTTGTAGAGTCTCCAGTGAACCGCTTGACGACAACCGCGACCGATCCACATGCCAAGATCCCTGAATTTAAGGTGGCTGCCGTACGCATTGACCCAGTGTGTGAGCCTGAAGTTAAAACTGCAGAGGCAGAAGCCTAGCTGAATTACTTAAAATGAAATAGCAGACATTAAAAAGCCGCGTAACTCTGAGAGTTATGCGGCTTTTTTATTGAGCTTGGTAATTATTGAGTTAGCAAGCTAGCAACTGATAGAGTCTTCAATTCAGTTGTCGGCTTAGCTTGAAATAATTTCATTACTGTGAACACCAAATTGTTTTGCAGCGTAAGCAACACGCTCAGCAGGTTTTGGGTATTCCGCGGGTGTACCAAGGTTTTCAATATGTTGTAATCTAGGAAGTAGACCAGCTCCGTTCGCGATTTGGATAGCCAAACCTGGACGCGCATTAAGCTCAAGTACCATTGGGCCTTCTTCTTGGTCTAGAACCATATCCGTACCCATGTAACCCAAGCCAGTCATTTCCCAAGCGCTCGATGCAAGAGTCAGCAGCTTTTCCCAGTGAGGAACTTGCAGCAGTGCCAGTTCTTTACCAGTGTCTGGGTGATGCGTCACCGGTTGGTCAAACTGAACCGCTCGCACTGCTTTGCCTGTTGCAATGTCGATACCTACACCCACGGCACCTTGGTGAAGGTTAGCCTTGCCATCAGAAGCTGAGGTTGAAAGACGCATCATCGCCATGACAGGGTAGCCTTTGAATACGATGATACGCACATCTGGTACACCTTCATAACTGAAACCGTCAAAACACTCGTCAAACTTAATCAGGTTCTCAACGACCGCCACGTCATTTTTGCCACCTAGCGAGAATAGTCCTGCTAGTGCATTACTGATGTGACGCTCTACGTCTTGTTCGTTAATGGTAGAGCCAGAAGGCTTAGTGTAAACGCCGTCCTTGTGCGAGGTGATGACAAGGATGCCCTTACCACCACTCCCCTGAGCTGGCTTGATTACAAAACCCGGCCACTCTTTAACCATCTTGTGGATTGTCTTTACTTCAGCTTGGTGACTGATCACGCCAATAAGTTTAGGTACTGTCGCACCTGCTTGTTCCGCAATGATTTTAGTCTTTAGCTTGTCATCTACTAAAGGATACTTGGAGCGATCATTGTAGCGACCAATATAGCTATGGTTACGCTTGTTCATCCCCATGATGCCTTTGTCTTTCAACTTAAACGGCGAAGTAAACTGTTCAAACATAACTTAATCCTCCGCTAGCGGTTTAAAGCGACGCAGCTCAGTTAAGCGGTAACCAGTGTAAGTACCTAGTAGTAAAATACCGCCTAGGACAATCAGTTGTAGACCAATAAAGTTAAATGTTAGGTGTTGAATGAACGGGTTAGTCATTGCTAAGTAAACAAGTACAGCCGTTAATAGTGAACCACCACCTTGAAGAACAACTTCCTTCGCGCCTTCTTCTTCCCATAGGATAGACATACGTTCGATAGTCCAAGATAGGATGATCATTGGGAAGAACGTAATAGAAAGACCTTCAGTTAGACCCACTTTGAATGCCACTACGGTAAACACAGAAATAATCATGATTACCGTGATAATCACCGCGGATATCCTAGCCACCAGTAACAGGTTGAGCTTGGATAAGTAGCTACGAATAATAAGGCCTGTGCCGACAATTAGTAGAAAACCGACAATACCCGTAACCAGTTGCGTTTGAACAAAGGCTACTGCAATCAGAACTGGCATGAAAGTACCAGATGTTTTCAACCCGATGATGACACGTAAGAACACAACGATTAGAGCACCGATTGGAATTAGCATGATGGTTTTAAACATCGCTTGCTCTTCTAGCGGTAGGCTGTGAATCGATAGGTTCAATAATTGGTCTGCAGATACTTTGCTGTTGGTTGCTTCAGTAGGAGTAATCTCTTGAGCAATCATTGAGAAGTGAACTTTACTGTTTTGACCACCAACAACATCTAACAGAGATACGTTCGACTCGTCCCAAATAAGTAGGTTTGGTTGAACTTGCTGTTCGCTTGACTCAGGAGAGAACAGAATCCACTGATCGTTATCCCAAACTTGGATCATGTTCTGGATGGATTGACGACGGCGACCATCTTCTAGTTCGATAACACCAACCACTTTGTTGTGGATTTTTGCTGCCGAAAGTAGCTTGTGTGTCGCTTCTACTTTGGTCATGTTGTTCAGAAGCAGCGCTGAGTTTTGGCTGTCTGGATCGTTTAGCGTTTTGATGAGCTCACGAGTGAAGGTTAGGTTGTCCGCTGAACGCTTGGTTGCGCGGTCAATCAAAGCAATCGATGCTGCTTCTTCTGGTCCGTCGAAGCTTGGTTGAGCAACTTCACCTTCTGGTGGGTTCTCAGTAACTTTTGCTTGGCTATCGACTAAGAATTGAGTTTTGTAGTAGATGGTTTGTGGGCCATCAGCATAGCGGATAGACCATTCAGCACGGCGACCTGATTCGGTATTCAAGTAAGAGATACCGTAGCCTGGTGATGAAGCTGACTCGCTGATTAGAGTGTAGTTAGACTGAGTATGAGGAGCCGCTAATGAAACTTTCGCTTCTTTGCCTACAGCATTGAATTCGATGCGAGCCTCAATGTCCCACACCTGTCTGGTTTCCCCTGGAGTCCAAGGAACACCATAGGTCGTATGTCTGAACATACTCAGTGTTATACCTGCTGCAATGAGCAGGAAAATAGAGATATAAAATGGAATTCGTGACGTCATAGCTTACCCTACTATTGTTATTTGGCTTCCGTTTGTACGTACTGTTTACTTACATCTACTAGCGCTATGTCTTTGATAAATTCGCGCCCTAGTAATACAGGGTGACTCATTTGAGAGCGATCCGCCAATGTAAATTGCGCTTTTTCATGGATTTTTCCAACTTTAACCCATAATTCGATCACAGCTCGACGTTCTGCTTGGTCGGTCGTTGATTGACGGATTTTCACATAACGTACAACAGGCGCTTCAATCCATTTTTGATCTTCTGTTGCTTGTGATTTATCAGCTAGGTGGAATCGTACCCAATCTTTGCCATTGCGTTCGAATTCTTTGATATCAACAGCGTTCAAAGACGATGTTGTAGCACCCGTATCAACACGAGCATCGAAGCTTTGTTTGATAGAGTCGATTGAGACTTTCTCGATGCCGCCAAGGATCGTAGGCTGTGAAGTTGGAGCAACAGGAGCCGCTGCAACTGCGACTGGCTCTTCTTCTTCCAGTTCTTCAATCACTTTGTGTTCCATGCTGGTTAGGTGAACATCAAGCTGTTGGGAAAGGGTTGTGATTTCGTCTTCTAAGCTTTCAATGTAATCACTTTGATTGCTTAGTTGCAGTTCAAGATTTTGAACCTTATTTGCGATGTTTGTCTCTGAACGGGCAATAGCGTCGAGAGTTTCTTGGTGGTAGGCCGCACCGTTAGTCAGGGTACAGCCAGAGAGCAAACCAACCGCCACAATTGGCGATAATCGCTTAAACATAAAAAAACCTTTGGGAAATTAGAGAATAGTTCAGACTATTTAGAAGTTTAGCCCACAAAAAAGGATGCGTGAAGCATCCTATTGTAAGAGTCTGGTCATATTGAATCGCAATGTGAGCACTACGCTAATTATTGCTATTTGAAATAGCTCATTTATTAAACTTTGGTCAGTTTTAGAAAATAAATGAGCTCTAGAGCCAAATTTTATTATGACGCAATTTGGGCTTTTAAATATTAAGTTTATGGCTTGGTTGCGATAAGAATAGCGCGTCTTGGCGCAGGGTGACCTTCAACGGTTTTACTTGGGTCGTTTGGATCTAGGTAATCCGGCAGAGAGTTGTGTGTCATCCACTCAGTTGTGCGCTGCTCACCAATTGTTGTGACATTCTCATCCACGATGCGCACATCTTTAAAGCCAACTTGTTCAAGCCAGCGCTTCAGTGCACGAGCAGAAGGGAAAAAGTACACATTTCTCATCTGTGCGTAGCGATCAACAGGCACCAATACTGCGTTCTCATCGCCTTCAATCACTAGAGTCTCCAGTACTAATTCACCGCCAGACACTAATTGGTCCTTCAGTTGAATAAGGTGGTCCAGTGGAGAACGACGGTGGTAAAGCACACCCATGCTGAATACCGTGTCATAGGCTTCAAGTTTTGGTAGCTGTTCGATACCTAAAGGTAGAAGGTGAGCACGTTGGTCGTTGCCCATTAGCTTACGAATAGCTTCAAATTGAATCAAGAACAGGTGAGAAGGATCAATACCCACGGTCAAGCGTGCCCCTTCACCTAGCATGCGCCACATGTGGTAGCCGTTACCACAGCCAACATCTAACACCGAGCGATTCTTCAATGGAGAAATATGTGGAAGTACACGATCCCATTTCCAGTCACTGCGCCACTCTGTATCAATATGAATGCCGTGAACCGTATACGGGCCTTTACGCCATGGGTGGAACGTCTTCAGCAGGTTTTCTAGCTTCTTTAACTCACCGTCGTGAAATGGTGTGTCGTTAGTCAGAGTTACAGAATTCTTTAGGTCCACTTGATCTGGTGCACCTTGTGGGATCTTGTTTAACGCACGCAGCCAGCGGTCGAAGTCACCGTGCTCCGCATTTTGCCAATCCGTTAACTGTTGAGGAAGAATATTTAGCCAAGGTTGCAGGCGCGTATCTTGAGCAATGAGTTGGTAAAAATTGGCAAAATTAAACATAGTTTTTCACTGAGTTAATTAGGGTCGATAACCCTAAAGTAAAAATTAAATTCGTCATTCCCTACAGTGAGGGACGAACATGATAGGGAATCTCGGTTCTATCGTATCGGGTTTGAGATCCCCAACTCGCTCGTTCCTCGCTCTTGAGGATGACGCTCTGGTACGAGTTATTTGTGTCGCGCTTATGATTTCAGGATTGTAGCGTTAAATTGACAACTACTTAACCGCAAACATCGAGCCGAAGTTAAAGCATTGGAACCATACTTCGCTGCTTGAGAAGCCAATTCTATCAAAGCGCTCTCTGTGCACAGGAATAGAGTCTGGACGCATCACGTTTTCAATCGCGCTGCGTTTTTGGCTTACTTCAAGTTCGCTGTATCCGTTAGCACGTTTGAAATCATGGTGCAGATCGATAAGCAGTTCGTTCGAACTTTCATCTTCGAATACGTATTTCTCAGACAAGATTAGAATTCCTCCTGGGCGTAGGCCAGCATGAATTTTCTCAAGTAGAGCATAGCGGTCGTCTGGCGATAGGAACTGCAGTGTGAAGTTAAGTACTACTACCGAAGCGTCTTTGATTTCAACTTCACGGATATCGGCTTCGATAACTTCTACAGGTGTGTCGCTGCGGTAAGCGTTGACGTGCAATTTGCAGCGCTCAACCATCGCTTCTGAGTTATCGATAGCGAAAATTGTACAGCCTTCTTGCTGTATGTGACGACGCATGGAAAGTGTTGCAGCGCCAAGAGAACAACCCAAGTCATAAACGTTTGAATGCGGTTTTACGAAACGCTCCGCCAACATACCGATCGCTGAAATGATGTTGCTGTAGCCAGGAACCGAGCGTTGAATCATATCCGGGAACACTTCTGCGACCCTTGCATCAAAGGTGAAGTCTCCAATTTTATCAATAGGAGCGGAAAAGATGTTGTCTTTGTTGCTCATGGCATTCTCTCTCGACAGTCAGCGTTACTGGTACAAAGCTCGTACCGAATAAAAGGGGGCGTATTTTACGAAAAAATAGGACTGCTGTCACGAAAACTCAGATTACTGCTGAGGATTACTTTTGTATGTACAAGAAGCCTTAAAACATCGAGATTTGATGATTGTCTTTCTGAGCTGGAAATTGTTCCAGGTCAGGTAGTATTTGTGACGTATTTTCAGACACTTGCTTTTGCAATAACTCATAGATGGCGGTCGCGAGTTCCGGGGCATGGTTGTTGTCTGGGGTGTGGATCATTAAGTACGGTTGTTTGCCTTCATTTAGCCACTGTGGAATTTTGCTAAACCAAGGTTTGAAAAGTTCGATGTTTGGCGCTTGGTCAGGGTGACCAATAAAACGGATCATCGGGTTGTTGGCCGTTGCGATGGCATGAACGGGCACGCGTGGCTTTTTCTGGTGCGCATCGATAACCGCTTCTGTAGTTGGCGGCGCAGAAAAAACAGGGCGACTATCCATAATGATGCGGTTAATGCTTTCTTCCACAAGCCATTGGTTAAAGCGTTTTTCAGCATCACCTTTATCAAAGAAACCCAAATGGCGAACTTCAACGCCGAGCTGCATCTCCTTTGGAAACAAGGTACAGAATTTTTGCAGAGCAGGAAGCATGCTCGGTTCAAAAGCGTGTGGTAGCTGTATGGTCCACTGACCTATGCGATCATGAAGGGGAGACATCGTCATTAAGAACTCTTTGAGCTCGGCTTGGCAGTGTCTAAGTTGTTGCTGGTGCGTGATGAACTTTGGCAGTTTAAAGGTGAACTTGAAGTCATCGTGGCTTGCCGCTTTCCAGTTATGCACCGTAGTCATACTCGGCGTCGCGTAGAAGGTCGTATTGCCCTCTACGGTATGGAAAACTTGAGTGTACTTTTCAAGGCGCTCTGCGGGTTTGGTGCCTTTACCGTAGAACTGACTTTGCCACTCAGAATGAGACCACATGGTTAAGCCAAGTCTTAGAGGTAAAGTGTCCATCGTTTTTGCACCATTAGTCATCACATTACTGCTTTTAATCGAAATGAAAATCTACTGTACGAGACTTTTGCTGATTAAGGTACTTTCGAGATATAATTATCGCAATTTTTTTGGTTTTGGTGAATCTTTGCGCGTTTAATGAGCTAAAAAGCAGCAAAGCCAGATAAAACACAATAAATTCGAGTGTGGAAGGTCGATTTTAACCGAGTTTCCGCGTATAAATGATCCTTTGCTCTGTAGGGCTATTTTGACACCTACAGCTTGGAAATTAGTAAATTATTAAGAGATTGGGAAATTCATTATGCGTACCCATTACTGTGGTAACCTGAACAAGTCCCTGGCGGGACAAACTGTAGAACTTTGCGGCTGGGTAAACCGTCGTCGTGATTTGGGCGGTCTTATTTTCATTGATATGCGAGATCGTGAAGGTATCGTTCAGGTAGTTGTAGACCCAGATATGGCAGATGCGTACGAAGTAGCTAACCAACTTCGTAATGAATTCTGTATCAAACTAACGGGTGAAGTACGCGTTCGTCCAGACAGCCAAGTAAACAAAGACATGGCAACGGGTGAAGTTGAAATCATCGCTAAAGGCCTTGAAATCATCAACCGTGCTGACGTTCTGCCACTAGACTTCAACCAGAAGAACTCAGAAGAGCAGCGTCTAAAGTACCGTTACCTAGACCTACGTCGTCCAGAAATGAGCGATCGCATCAAGCTACGTGCCAAAGCGTCTAGCTTTGTTCGTCGTTTCCTAGATGACAACGGCTTCCTAGACATCGAAACACCAGTACTAACGAAAGCGACACCAGAAGGTGCACGTGACTACCTAGTACCTAGCCGTGTTCACAAAGGTTCGTTCTACGCGCTTCCTCAGTCTCCACAGCTATTCAAACAGCTGCTAATGATGTCTGGTTTTGACCGTTACTACCAAATCGTTAAGTGTTTCCGTGATGAAGACTTGCGTGCTGACCGTCAACCAGAATTCACTCAAATCGATATCGAAACATCGTTCATGAGCGCGGAAGAAGTACGTGCAACAACTGAGAAGATGGTTCGCAACATGTGGCAAGAGCTTCTAGACGTGGATCTAGGTGAGTTCCCAATCATGCCATTCTCTGAAGCGATGCGTCGTTTCGGTTCTGACAAGCCAGATCTACGTAACCCATTAGAGCTAGTAGACGTTGCTGACCTAGTGAAAGACGTTGAGTTCAAAGTATTCTCTGGCCCAGCAAACGACGAAAAAGGTCGCGTTGCAGTAATCCGCGTACCGGGTGGCGCTAAGCTAACTCGTAAGCAAATCGACGGTTACGGTGAGTTCGTTGGTATTTACGGTGCGAAAGGTCTAGCTTGGATGAAGGTTAACGACCGTGCTGCGGGCATGGAAGGTATCCAATCTCCAGTTGCCAAGTTCCTAAACGAAGAAGTGATCAACGGTATTCTTGAGCGCACAGGCGCAGAGACTGGTGATATCATCCTATTCGGCGCAGACAAAGCAAATACTGTATCTGAAGCAATGGGCGCGCTACGTCTGAAACTAGGTACAGACCTAGAGCTGACAGACGAGTCTGCATGGGCTCCGCTATGGGTTGTTGACTTCCCAATGTTCGAAGAAGACGACGAAGGCAACCTACACGCGATGCACCACCCATTCACATCGCCTCTAGGTGTGACGGCAGAAGAGCTAAAAGCGAACCCTGCGGCTGCTAACTCAAACGCATACGACATGGTTCTAAACGGCTACGAAGTGGGCGGTGGTTCTGTACGTATCCACAATGCTGAAATGCAATCTGCAGTATTCGACATCCTAGGTATCGAAGCTGATGAGCAGCAAGCTAAGTTTGGCTTCCTACTAGACGCACTTAAGTTCGGTACTCCACCGCACGCAGGTCTAGCATTCGGTCTTGACCGCCTAGTAATGCTACTTTGTGGTACAGAGAACATTCGTGACGTTATCGCGTTCCCGAAAACAACGAATGCTTCTTGTCTACTAACAGACGCTCCAAGCCTAGCGAACCCAGCTGCGCTTGAAGAGCTAGCAATCGCGGTTAAAGCAGCACAAAAAGAAGAGTCGGCTGAATAAGCTAAGCACTCTATCTTTTAAGTGACTCTTTATGGGAGTGACTTTTTGCTTATGTAACTAAAAATGCCCGTTAATTTAACGGGCATTTTTTTTATCGTTCGATATACTAAGCTGATAAAGCATGTATAAATAATCAGTACCAGAAGTTATGTCTATTATCTTGGGGATTGACCCCGGCTCTCGTATTACCGGCTACGGTGTGATTCGTCAAAATGGTCGCCATTTGCATTACTTAGGCAGTGGGTGTATCCGAACCTCGGAAAAAGAGCTTCCTGGCCGACTCAAGCAGATCTATGCGGGGGTAAGTGAAATCATTACTCAGTTTCAGCCGGATGTATTTGCCATTGAACAAGTATTCATGGCAAAGAATGCGGACTCGGCACTTAAGTTAGGTCAGGCTCGTGGTAGCGCAATTGTGGCCGCTGTAAATGCAGATTTGCCGGTTCATGAATACGCCGCTCGTCTGATTAAGCAGGCGGTGACTGGTAATGGTGGTGCTGATAAGTCTATGGTTCAGAACATGGTAATGAGTATGCTTAAGTTACCAGCGAGACCACAAGCCGATGCTGCTGATGCGTTAGGCGTAGCGATCACTCACGCCAACACAAACAAAACCTTGATTGCACTGGCAGGTAAAGCGACAGGCGCAAGAAAAGGGCGCTATCGTTAACTCTTTCCTCCAGTTAGCTTCATTCATATATAACTCCCCCTCGTTACACTGATGAGCCTCGCGTTTGGTTAGGCTCATATCAAAGCAATATGCCGCTAAATCCCTGACGAAATGAGATCTTTCGAACAGAACCTAGATCATAATATTGCGTCCTATTTAACATGATATTAACATTGGTCGGAGGTCTTATAAGTTAATCAAGGATGATCACTGATGAACCCTATCAAGTTGTGGCGCGTGCTATTTCTGCCCAAAACTCGCGAATGGAACAACAATCAAACCAGACAAGCCGACATCTTATTACTTTTCACTTTCATCGCTTTTTTTGTCGGTATCTACAGCTTAATCAAATGGACAAAACATGGAGAGCAGCTGCTTGTTGCTACTTCTGTGTTCCTTATCGTCTTTGAACTGCTCTCAGCCACGTTACTCCGCGTTACCGGGAAACCAAGTTTGGCACTTAACTTTGGTTTTGTGGGTATGGCGGTACACGCACTGAATATCATTTATCAAAGTGGTGGTGTGGTGGACTCGACGCAGGCCTATTGGGTGCCTTTGTTGGTAGTTGCTTTCTTTTTATCAGGAACACGCATTGTTGCTTTGGTGTGGAGTGGGCTGGTGATAGGTGTCTCCTTGGTGATGACGTCCGCTCATCTAAACGGGTTCACATTTCCACGGTTAGTGCTTACTCCGGAAGCTGTGGTTGTCGAAACATGGTCGGGTGTCATTATGCCGCTGGTGGTGATCTGCATTGCCCAAGCATTTACAGCCAAGCAAAAAGAAGTCGCTATCGAGATGGCAGAAGAAGCGATTTCAGAGAGTCAGCAGGTCGCCAACAAAGCGACACAAAGTGAAGGACGCTTGTCAGTAGTGCTCGACCAAGCCAACTCGAATTCAGAAAGCTTACAGGGTGTCTCTGTACATCTAGAACAACAGTCACAAGATTTACATGCACAAGTCGAAGTATTGAACATCAATTGTGAATCTCAGGCGAGTGCAGCTGAGGAGATGAGTCAGCAACTGCACCAGATGACGCAAGGTATCGCAGAGTCGAATTCGTTCGTCGGTGAGCTCAAAGAGCGCAGTGAAGCCGTTGGCACGAAAGCGCAAAAGAGTTCCGAATCTCTTGAGGCGTCGACCGGAGCCATCAGTCAAATCATACAAAGTAACCAAGAGATCATGAAGGTCGCTGACTTAATCACTTCGGTAGCAGAGCAGACCAACTTACTCGCGTTGAACGCCGCAATAGAAGCGGCTCGCGCAGGCGAGCAGGGGAGAGGTTTTGCTGTGGTAGCCGACCAGGTAAGGGAGCTGTCAGCAAAAAGTAGTCATTCAGCCATCGAGATCCGAAGCTTGTTGGATCGTAGTAAAGTGGAAGTGGAGCATGGCAGAGCGATCATCGAAACTACGGCCAATGAAATGAACGGCATTATTTCAGAGGTTCAGACTATCTCTACTGATGTGAACCAATTGACCGACATTATGGCGATGCAGATGGACTCTCTAAAAGAGCTCGATCTTGCCAGCTCTGAAGTGGCGCAGAGAGTTGCCGAAACCAAATCTGTGTCGAGTTTGGTTGCCAACTATGGCTCTGAACTGACTGGACATGTCACTTCAGTCAAGGAATTGGTTGAAAGCCTAAATCGCGTGGTCTCCCAAGCTAAACAGGCTTAAATAAATCCCTCGAAAACCTACAAAGAACTGGATAAGCATCCAGTTCTTTTATATTCTGTCCCTCAAATTAAATTCCATCAAGAGAGTGCATTGTGATCGGACGTCTACGCGGTACATTAATAGAAAAACAGCCACCAGAATTATTGATTGAAGTCAGTGGTGTTGGTTACGAAGTACAAATGCCAATGAGCTGTTTTTATGAACTACCGAACGTAGGCGAAGAAGCAATTATCTACACGCATTTTGTAGTACGTGAAGATGCTCAGCTCCTTTATGGCTTCAATACGGTTAAAGAGCGTGCGCTGTTCCGCGAAGTGATCAAAGCGAACGGTGTTGGCCCTAAACTTGGCCTTGGTATCCTTTCTGGTATGACGGCGAGCCAGTTTGTTCAGAGTGTTGAACGCGAAGACATTTCTACGCTAGTGAAACTTCCTGGTGTTGGTAAGAAAACGGCGGAACGTCTTGTTGTCGAAATGAAAGACCGCTTGAAAGGGTGGGGTGCAGGCGACCTGTTTACTCCTGCGACTGACGCTGCACCGATTGACTCTATGACAACGGTTCATGATGCTGAAGAAGAAGCGGTAAGTGCGCTACTTGCACTAGGCTACAAACCAACTCAAGCTTCTAAGGTGGTTTCTCAAATAGCGAAAGACGGCATGACAAGTGAACAGCTGATTCGCGAAGCCTTGAAATCGATGGTCTAATCGAACTTGATAATACAGCCCCAGTTCAATCGAAAAGGTTTAGGTGTGGCTGATAAAAGATACTTGTATCTAGCGTGTCGGCTCTTATGCCTCGACGTTAGGTAAAACGAGTGTTTACCTTCGTTTTTTCTAACGTCGGTGATACTTTTAACAAGAATTGAAAGAAAACAGAGCTAACCCTCTCAAATTGGAACTCTCTATGATTGAAGCAGATCGCCTCATTGCTCCTGACAACCCGGTCTTTAAAGATGAAGATGTTATCGACCGTGCAATACGACCAAAGGCACTCGCCGACTATCAAGGTCAGGACCACGTTCGTGACCAGATGGAGATATTCATCAAAGCGGCACAGCTGCGTAATGAAGCGCTTGATCATCTGTTGATATTCGGTCCTCCCGGTCTTGGTAAAACGACGTTAGCGAATATCGTTGCCAATGAGATGGATGTAAACATTCGTACCACTTCTGGCCCTGTATTGGAGAAGGCCGGTGACTTAGCGGCGCTGCTAACTAACCTTGAAGAAAATGATGTGCTATTCATTGACGAGATCCACCGATTAAGCCCTGTGGTTGAAGAGGTGTTGTATCCAGCTATGGAAGATTATCAGTTGGACATCATGATCGGTGAAGGCCCTGCTGCACGTTCAATTAAAATTGACCTGCCGCCTTTCACTTTGATTGGCGCAACTACTCGTGCTGGCTCACTGACTTCTCCCCTTCGTGACCGTTTTGGTATCACTCAACGTCTTGAGTATTATAAAGTCGAAGACTTGCAAAACATCGTGCAGCGCAGTGCCGATTGTCTTGGTTTATCGATGGAAGCGGAAGGTGCATTAGAAGTTGCTCGTCGTGCTCGTGGTACACCACGTATTGCAAACCGCTTATTGCGCCGTGTTCGTGACTATGCGGAAGTGAAGGGGAATGGTCATATTTGCCCAGAGGTCGCAGATAGCGCACTGAACATGCTTGATGTCGATGCTAAAGGTTTCGATTATATGGACAGAAAACTTTTACTGGCAATCATGGAGAAATTTGGTGGTGGTCCGGTTGGTATCGATAACATGGCAGCAGCCATTGGTGAAGAAAAAGACACCATTGAAGATGTATTAGAGCCGTATCTGATTCAGCAAGGTTATCTACAAAGAACACCAAGAGGTCGAATTGCGACCGACAGAGCCTATTTACACTTTGGAATAGATAGACCGTCCAATCGCTAGATTATTCATTTTTAAAGATCCCAGTTGCATAAGCGCTGGGATTTTTTGCGTTTTACTGAATA
The DNA here is from genome assembly GCF_002954585.1 of Vibrio chagasii. Classification (GTDB taxonomy): domain Bacteria; phylum Pseudomonadota; class Gammaproteobacteria; order Enterobacterales; family Vibrionaceae; genus Vibrio; species Vibrio chagasii_A. The sequence continues at coordinate 1,803,610 of NZ_MSCI01000002.1, read as the reverse complement.
ACAACTCTTTGCGCGAGTCGCTATAAAGCTCAAATAGAGCACTTCAAAAATGAAAACTATGATTTCAGCTTTGATTTAGCTAACAAAAATTGAAATAAGTTGTCATATTTCTTGTTAGTACTTTATGGGTAGTTGTGACTCTAATGTTGATAGTGTGCTGATGTTTTGTCACAGCTATCATGCAGTGTTATTAACACAAGCCAAATTGGTGTGATTTTAATCATAATTGTTCAAAAATAACCCTAATTTGCACGAATAAATTTGATACAAATCAACGCAGGGTTTTCCCATAAACCTTTTGAAACATACTGATTTTACCAGTAATATTAGCGCCAGCTATATTAGCTCATGCTTAACAATAATCTAACTATAACGGTACGTTTTTGCTACAAATTTCAAGTTGTAATAACAATTTTACAAATTGTTTTAACATGGATTTTTGAGGTGAATAATCACACAAGTGTCATTCAGCCGACACAAAGGAGTTACCATGATTGATGTTGTTGATCTGTCGCGATTGCAATTTGCATTTACAGCGATGTATCACTTCCTATTTGTTCCACTGACTTTAGGTATGGCATTTCTACTTGCCATCATGGAGTCTGTTTATGTAATGACTGGCAAGCAAATTTACAAGGACATGACTAAGTTCTGGGGTAAATTGTTTGGTATTAACTTTGCTCTTGGTGTAGCGACAGGCTTAACCATGGAGTTCCAGTTTGGTACTAACTGGTCTTACTATTCTCACTATGTTGGCGACATCTTTGGTGCTCCGCTAGCTATCGAAGCGCTTGTTGCATTCTTCCTAGAGTCTACTTTTGTTGGCCTTTTCTTCTTCGGTTGGGACAGACTGTCAAAGCGTCAGCACTTAGCGGTAACCTGGCTAGTGGCACTTGGCTCTAACTTCTCTGCACTTTGGATTCTTATAGCGAATGGCTGGATGCAAAACCCAGTAGGCGCAGAATTCAACTTCGAAACCATGCGTATGGAAATGGTAAGTTTTGCAGAAGTCGTGTTTAACCCAGTTGCACAAGTTAAGTTTGTACACACAGTAGCTTCTGGCTACACGTGTGGTGCCATGTTTATACTGGGGATTAGTTCATATTACCTACTAAAAGGCCGAGATATAGCGTTTGCCCGTCGTTCATTCGCTATTGCAGCATCTTTCGGTATGGCTGCTATTTTATCAACGATTATTTTAGGTGATGAATCTGGTTACGAGTTAGGTGAAGTTCAAAAAGTGAAACTCGCTGCGGTTGAAGCTGAATGGCACACAGAGCCAGCACCAGCTGCATTCACTTTATTTGGTGTACCAAACCAAGAAACCATGAACACGGATTACGCAATCAAGATCCCTTACGTAATGGGTATTATTGCAACACGTTCGTTTGATGAGCAAGTAACAGGTCTACACGACCTACGTGAACAGCATGTTGACCGTATACGCACGGGTATTTATGCATACGAGCTACTTGAAAAGCTTCGCGCAGGTGATAAGTCTGAAGCAAATATGAGTGCGTTTGACGAAGTCAAAGGTGACTTAGGTTATGGACTACTTCTAAAACGTTACACAGACAATGTTGTTGACGCAACGGAAGACCAAATCCAAATGGCAGCGGACGATTCAATCCCAACAGTGTGGCCATTGTTTAGTGCGTTCCGTATTATGGTTGGTTGCGGGTTTATTATGTTGTTCGTTTTCGGTGCCTCATTTATCCAAACATGCCGCCAGAAAATCGAACAGAAACCTTGGATTCTCAAAGCTGCTTTATTCAGCATCCCACTACCATGGATTGCGATTGAAGCAGGTTGGTTTGTTGCTGAATTTGGTCGTCAACCATGGGCGGTTGGTGAAATCCTACCGGTTAACGTTGCTGCATCAGCACTAACTATTGAACAGCTTTGGACTTCTCTGTTCGCTATCCTGGCACTGTACACAGTGTTCCTGATTGCCGAAGTTTACCTAATGCTGAAATTCGCACGTAAAGGTCCAAGTAGCTTGAAGACAGGCCGTTACCACTTCGAACAAAACGATAACTCTGTTGAAGACAAAGTTAGCCGTTCAGTTGAAGTATAAGTGAGGGAATATTAATGTTTGATTACGAAAGCTTACGACTTATTTGGTGGATCCTAATCGGTGTTCTACTGGTAGGTTTCGCAGTAACAGATGGCTTCGATATGGGTGTTGCAGCACTTTCACCGGTTATCGGTAAGAGTGACACTGAACGTCGTATCATGCTGAATACGATTGCCCCTCACTGGGATGGCAACCAAGTTTGGTTGATCACGGCTGGTGGCGCACTGTTCGCAGCTTGGCCGCTGGTTTACGCAACGTCGTTTTCTGGCTTCTACTTCGCGATGTACGCGACGTTAGCAGCGCTTTGGTTACGACCACTTGCACTTGATTACCGTTCTAAGATTGAAGATCCAAAATGGCGTAAAACGTGGGACTACGCACTTTGCTTTAGTGGCACAATTCCGCCAATCATCTTTGGTGTAGCATTTGGTAACCTACTACAAGGTGTTCCATTTGACCTTAACGATCTAATGATGTCTAAGTACCACGGTACATTCTTCGCTCTGCTAAATCCGTTTGCATTGCTATGTGGTGTATTGGCGCTGATGTTGTTCGTGACGCAAGGCGCAACATGGCTACAAATGAAGACAACAGAAGCGTTGCACGCTCGTGCTCGTAACGTTGCTCAGATCACAGGCCTAATCTCAATTGTGCTATTTGTTATTGGTGGCTTCTGGGTTCAATCTATCGAAGGCTATGTAATTACAAGCACGATTGACACGCTCGCAGACTCTAACCCGCTAAACAAAGAAGTATCACTTCAAGTTGGCGCGTGGATGACAAACTTCGAGACGTACCCAGCAATGTGGGCGGCACCGATTCTTGGTGTGGTTATGCCACTATTCGCTGTGATTGCATCTCGCCTTGAGCGCGGTGGCTTCGCTTTCTTATTCTCGAGCCTATCTAACGCTGGTGTAATCTTAACGGCTGGTTTTGCAATGTTCCCATTCGTAATGCCATCAAGCCTGAACCCTGACCATAGTTTGACTATGTGGGATTCAACAGCGAGTGAGCTAACACTTGGTCTAATGACTGCAGTTGCGGCGGTAATGGTTCCTGTGATTCTTGGCTACACAACTTGGACATACCACAAAATGTTCGGTCGTCTAGATAAGAAACACATCGAAGATAACGACGTTTCAGCTTACTAAGCTAGAAGTGAAATAACTTAGGAGAAATTTTATGTGGTATTTCGCATGGATTTTGGGTGTACTTCTAGCATGTGCATTCGGCATCATCAATGCTCTATGGCTTGAGCATTCTGAAATGATGGACAAAGACAGTGAGTAATCTCGCAGAACAAGTCGCTAAGCTGCATCGACCAATGGACAAGACTCTCCTAAGAGCTTTGTCCCTAATATTGGGTTTCATGCATGTTGGTTTAGTGATGTGGGATCCTGAAGCGTATGCTGCAAGCATCGGTGGCTTTAATGCGATCATCGGGCCAATGTTTATCTGGGCTGTGTGCTCAAGCATGGTTTACGGTGTTGGGTTTAAGCCTAGAGCTTGGATGTGGCAACTGCTGTTTAGCCCATACGTTTCACTTACCATTCTGCTGTACCTGACAGTGCTACGCCTTCTATAAAATAGGTGTGGTTTTAGGTTCTCATCCAACGTGAGCCTTTGTACTTGTTGGGTTTTTAGTCAAAAAGAGGCCATCTTATACAGATGGCCTTTTTTTTCGTCTGTTAAATCAAAAAATTCACTGCCATATACTATTAATGATAAGGAGTTAGGTTATAGTGATGTCTTTATCGATTTTTGGTTTGTGGTATCAATTTGCAGGGATTATCTAAGCCGTTTACGTGGCCAGTAACCGTATATTACGAAGACACCGACGCAGGTGGCGTGGTGTACCATTCGAACTATCTCAAGTTCTTCGAGCGTGCTCGAACTGAGATGCTACGCTCAATTGGCGTTTCTCAACAAGTATTATTAGAACAAAACATCGGTTTTGTAGTCCGACATATGGACATTGATTTCATTCAAGGCGCACGTCTTGATGATTCTTTACAAGTCATTACAAATGTTTACGAGTTAAAGCGAGCTACCTTGGTCTTCTGTCAAGAGATCGTAAATCCTGATGGCAAAGCATTGTGTAAAGCAATGGTTAAGGTAGCATGTATCGACAATCAAAAAATGAAACCCAAGGCAATGCCAACATTTATTCTTACGGAGCTAACGAATAGTGACTGCTGAAATCTCAATCTTAGGCCTAATTCTAGAAGCTAGTTTACTAGTTAAAATGGTCATGCTGACTCTCATGGGCATGTCTGTCGTTTCTTGGGCAATGATCATAAAAAGAAGTAAAGTGCTATCTCAAGCTTCTAAACAAGCAGAAGTCTTCGAAGATAAATTCTGGTCTGGTGTTGATTTGGCTAAGTTGTACCAAGAGAGCAATAAACGTAAAGACGAGCTTTCTGGTACAGAAGAAATTTTCTACGCAGGCTTTACTGAATTTGCACGCCTTCGTAAATCGAATGCGACATCTCCCGACTTCATTATGGAAGGCACTGGCCGTGCTATGCGCGTAGCCGTGGCTCGTGAAGTGGATGAACTAGAAACTAACTTACCTTTCTTGGCGACTGTTGGTTCTATCAGCCCATACATCGGCCTGTTCGGTACCGTTTGGGGTATCATGCACTCATTCATCGCGTTAGGTGAAGTTAAGCAAGCGACATTGGCGATGGTAGCACCAGGTATTGCAGAAGCTCTGATCGCAACTGCTATGGGTCTATTCGCTGCGATTCCAGCCGTAATGGCATACAACCGCTTTAGCAGCAGTGTTGGTAAGCTAGAACATAACTACGCGACTTTCTCTGAAGAGTTCCACAGCATTCTTCACCGTCAAGCGATGGCTGGCAGGGAATAATAGATGGCTGGATACCAACCTAAAAAACGCAAAATGACAGCTGAGATTAACGTCGTACCTTATATCGACGTTATGCTCGTATTGCTGATCATTTTCATGGTGACGTCACCGTTTGTAACTCAAGGTGTGGATGTTGAACTACCACAGGCGTCTACTGCGAAGTCAGCGCAAGATTTATTAGGTGATGACAACGCGAGTTTCATTATCGTTGAAGTGAATAAAGACGGCGAGCTTGGCCTAAGCGTTAACGACGAAGAGGTACAGCGAGGTCTATCATTGGAAGACATCATCGTCCGAGTAAAAGCTGAACTGTCTTTGAAACCGAATTCTCCAGTAGCGGTGGGTGGCGATGCTGCGACTCCTTATGCTGAAGTGGTTTTATTACTTGATGAATTAAGCCGTGCAGGTGTGCCAAAGGTTGGCCTTTTAACGGATATAAGGGAATAGCTCCGTAGCATTCATGAAAGCGAATAATAAAAAATCCAACAGTTTCAAAAAGCCGCTTCTAATTTCACTTGGGCTGCACGTAGTCTTATTCGTTGCACTCATATGGGGAGCGGATTTTACTATGTCTGAACCTAAGCCTACTGGGCAGATGGTGCAGGCTGTCGTTATTGACCCTCAATTGGTTCGTCAACAAGCTCAACAAATTCGTCAACAACGTGAAGCGGCGAGTAAGAAAGAGCAAGAGCGCTTAGACAAGCTTCGACGCGAAAGTGAAAGGCTAGAAAAGAATCGTAAGGCTGAAGAAGAAAACATCCGTAAGCTAAAAGAGCAACAAGCGAAGGATGCGAAAGCCGCTCGAGAAGCAGAAAAGCGACGTGTCGAAAACGAGAAAAAACGCAAAGCTGAACAAGCACGTTTAGAGCAAGAGAAGAAGAAAGCTGCTAAAGCAGAAGCAGACCGCAAGTTAAAAGAGGCGGCTCTAGTGAAAGCTGAGAAAGAGCGTAAAGCGAAAGAAGCAGCGATTGCAAAAGCGGAACAAGAACGAGTGGCAAAAGAAAAAGCTGCACAAGAGGCCGCTGAAAAAGCTCGTAAAGAAAAAGAAGCCGCTGAACGTGCTGAGAAGCAGCGTATAGCGAAAGAGAAAGAAGCCGCCGCTGCAGCTGAGAAAGCACGTAAAGCAAAAGAGGCGGCAGCCAGAGCTGAGAAAGAGCGTAAACAGCAAGAAGCTGCACTGAACGATATCTTTGCAGGGTTAGAGAGTGAACAAATTAGTAACAATGCTGCATTGAATCAGCACTTAGAAGATGAGAAGGCTAGATATATATCGATTTATCAACAAACGGTACAGCGTAATCTGCTTATGGAAGATTCATTCCGTGGTGAAGAATGTGTTCTTAACATTCAATTGACACCAATCGGTGGAAATAAAGCAGTAGTGAAGAGGGTCTCTGTTGTTAGTGGCAATCGTCAGCTGTGTTCAGCAGCTAAGGCTGCCACAGTTAAAGCGAGAGAGTTTGATTTTCCACAGGATTCATCACTACAAAACATATTCCGAGATTTTGATTTTCGGTTTAGCCCATAATGAGAAATGGATAACTTATGCTTAAAGGTAACTTTTTCAAAAGCTTGTTTGTTATGGCTTGTCTTTTTTCTAGTTCAGCTTTTGCCAAATTAGAGATTGTCATAACAGACGGTATTAACTCTGCACGACCTATCGCTATCGTACCTTTCCGCTGGGAAGGTGCTGAGCCACTACCACACGATGTGTCAGCAGTTATCGCTTCTGACTTACAGCGTAGTGGTAAATTCAGCCCAGTTGCGACAAGCAAAATGCCTCAAACGCCTTATAGCGAAACAGAGGTAAACTTTGATGCTTGGACTAACCTAGGTGTTGATTCACTACTAACGGGTAGCATCACAAAAAATGCCGAAGGGCAGTACGTGGTGAATTACCAACTGATCGATATTGTTCGTGGCCAGTTAACGAAAGGCCAAAGCCGCGCGCTAAGCGATGAAGGTCAATTGGTACTTTCAAAAGATCACGTGTTGTTCAATAAGAAAGCGACCGTACCTGGTAAGCGCCTAAGAGAGTACGCACACCGTATCTCTGATTTGGTATATGAAGAGCTAACAGGTGAGAAAGGCGCGTTTCTAACACGTATTTCTTACGTTGTTGTGAACGACAAAGACAAATACCCGTATCAGCTTCGCGTAGCAGACTACGATGGTTTCAATGAGCGCCTTGTACTTCGCTCTAAACAGCCTCTAATGTCTCCAGCATGGTCTCCAGACGGCAAAAAGCTTGCTTACGTGAGCTTCCAGAATGGCCAAGCTGAAATCTTCATCATGAATATTTACACGGGTGAACGTGAGAAAGTGACGTCATACCCTCGTCACAATGGTGCGCCAAGATTCTCTCCTGATGGTAAAAAGCTCGCGCTAGTATTGTCGAAAACAGGCAGCCTTCAGGTGTACACGCTTGACCTAGCAAGCCGTAAGCTGACTCAAATTACCCGCGGCCGTTCGAATAATACGGAACCATTCTGGCATCCAGACGGTAAGTCTCTAATCTTTACGTCTGATCGTGGTGGTAAACCTCAGATATATAATGTAAATTTGTCAAATAATTCGACATCTCGTATTACTTGGCAAGGTAGCCAAAACTTAGGTGGCCAGATTACCCCTGATGGACGATTCCTGATCATGGTTAATCGCAGCAACTCAGGCTTTAACTTGGCTAAGCAGGATTTGGAAACTGGTGCGGTTCAAGTACTAACAAAAACATTGTTAGACGAGTCTCCAAGTATTGCACCAAATGGAGGTATGGTTATCTATAGCTCTATTTACAACAAGACGAACGTACTATCGATGGTTTCTATCGATGGCCGTTTTAAAGCTAGATTACCGGCTACCAACGGACGTGTAAGAGCGCCTTCATGGTCTCCGTTCCTCTAGGACGAGTCACATATTCTTTTAGCTATTGATAGTGTTAACTATTGTGGCATTTAACTATCTATAGCACTTAGTCGCTGTAGAAACTAAGTTTGATAACGTAAGGAAAAAACGATGCAACTTAATAAAGTTCTTAAAGGCTTAATGATTGCACTACCAGTGATGGCAGTAACGGCATGTAGCTCAACTGATGAAGCAACATCTGCAACATCTGGTACTGAAAGCAACCAAACTACTTCTGGTTCAGAAGGCAACGTAGATACAACTGTTGTAACGCCAATTGACGCTAACGGTCAACTGTCTGAGCAAGAGCTTAAAGAGCAAGCACTACGTGAAACTCAAACAATCTACTTCGCATTCGATAACTCTACTATCGCTGGCGACTACGAAGAAATGCTAGCAGCTCACGCAGCTTACCTAGTTAAAAACGTAGACATGAAAGTAACTATCGAAGGTCACGCTGACGAGCGCGGTACTCCAGAGTACAACATCGCACTTGGCGAGCGTCGTGCACAAGCTGTAGCAAAATACCTACAAGCTCTAGGTGTTCAAGCTGACCAAATCTCTATCGTAAGCTACGGTGAAGAGAAGCCACTTCTTCTAGGTCAATCTGAAGATGTGTACGCTAAAAACCGTCGCGCAGTACTAGTTTACTAATCCTAGTAAGCTATTTAATTGAGGAATTGCCTCATGTTCAGTAACACAAAGCGAGTCATTTTGCTTTCGTTACTGGCAAGTGCAGCGAACACCGCGTTCGCTGCACCAGCTCCAGTATCCGATCTCAATAGCACCGCAACCAATTCAACTTCTTCTTCCTCTCGATCAGCATCTAACGAATCAGATATTGAGCGTTTAGAGCGCCTGCTTCAAAATCGCAATCTTGTTCAGCTTCAAATGCAACAGCAAATGGACGATATGGCACTGGAAATCAGTGAGCTTCGTGGTGAGCTAGAACGCAATAGTTACGATATGAAACAAATGCTAGAGCGCCAACGTGAACTCTTTATCGAGCTTGATCGCGTAAGAGGTGAGGTGAAAGCAGCAGGTACCGCAACGGTAGCAGTAGCCGCGAGCGAAGGCTCTAAAGAAGCTTCTGGTACGTTCAGTGCTGATGTTGATGAGCAGACTGCTTATCAAAATGCTGTAGACATGATTCTCAAGCAACGAGACTACACGGGTGCGATTGCTGCATTCCAACAGTTTCAAAAAGACTTCCCAGATTCCACCTTCACACCTAACTCTCATTACTGGTTAGGTCAGCTTTATTTTGCTAAGAAGCAGGATAAAGAGGCTGTGAAGAGCTTTGCCGCTGTTGTGTCGTACAAAGACTCAAACAAGCGAGCGGACGCACTGGTTAAGCTTGGTGACATAGCAGCGCGCAATAACAATGCGGCGCAAGCTAAGAAATATTACCAACAAGTCGTTACCGAGTACCCAAACAGTGCTTCGGCCAAAGTGGCACAAACCCACTTATAAAATCAAATAGAGGTGCTAAGGCGCCTCTTTTTTATACCCGCTCCAATACCCAATCGTGCTTGCCTACAACCAATCCTTTTTGATCCTCATGCCTGTCCTGTGTAGAATACTCGGATTCTCGGAAGAAGTTGCGTAGAGCAAGAGCAATGAGTCATATACTAGATAAAATCGATACAGTTTACCCGTTTCCGCCTAAGCCAGTTCCACTGAGCGACGCTCAGAAACAGGCCCATATCGCAAACATCAAAAAACTACTTCAAGAAAAAGATGCAGTTCTAATTGCACACTACTACACAGATCCTGAAATTCAGGCTCTGGCAGAAGAAACTAGTGGCTTCGTTGGCGATTCATTAGAAATGGCTAAATTTGGTAACCGTCACTCAGCAAGCACTTTGATCATCGCTGGTGTTCGTTTTATGGGTGAGTCTGCAAAGATCCTTACTCCTGAAAAACGCATTCTAATGCCAACGCTTGAAGCTGAATGTTCATTAGACCTTGGCTGTCCTGCTGATAAATTCACAGAATTTTGTGATGCTCACCCTGACCACACGGTGGTTGTATACGCAAACACTTCTGCGGCTGTTAAAGCTCGTGCAGACTGGGTGGTTACGTCGAGCATTGCTTTGGAAATAGTTGAAAGCCTAGACGCTGAAGGTAAGCCAATCATTTGGGGCCCTGACCGTCACTTAGGTTCTTACATCGCGAATCAAACCGGCGCTGACATGTTGCTTTGGCAAGGTGAGTGTATCGTTCACGATGAGTTCTCTGCTGATGCATTGAGAAAGATGAAGTCGGTATACCCTGAAGCTGCAATTCTTGTACACCCAGAATCTCCAGCAAGTGTTGTTGAGCTGGCTGATGCTGTTGGTTCTACTAGCCAATTAATCAAGAAAGCGAAAGAGCTGCCGCATCCACAGATGATTGTTGCGACAGACAAAGGTATCTTCTTCAAGATGCAACAACTGGTTCCTGAAAAAGAGCTGATTGAAGCGCCAACGGCGGGTGCTGGTGCAACTTGTCGTAGCTGTGCACACTGTCCTTGGATGGCAATGAACGGTCTTGAAGCGATTGAAAACGCACTTGAGAATGGCGGTGAGCAACACGAAATCTTCGTTTCTGACGAGCTACGTGTTAAATCGCTTATCCCATTGAACCGTATGTTAGATTTCGCAGAGCAGTTAAACATGCAGGTAAAAGGTAACGCGTAAGCGGCTTACTTATCTGCCTAAATTAAAAACCAGCCTATAGTGCTGGTTTTTTTGTACCTAAAGATAGCCTGCTAATATCAATCTTGTGAGCATGTATCTTTTTCTGATGATTCATCTTGTTGATATCGCGTATTTTTTCTAGCATGTAAGTAAGGACGCAGGATTTGAGGCTCGAATGATAATCTGGTTACAACTCAAACGTTGGATCAAAGCAAACATCTTTGTTTTGAACGGCAAAAACCTACTACTTACTTTTCTAGGCTATGTGTTTACTTCATGGTCGAGTTTGTATTTGGTGGGTGAGACGGACTTGACCAGTTCGTTTACGACATTCGCGTATTACTTGGTGGTGACCGCTTCGACAGTAGGGTATGGCGACTTATCACCAACGACAGAAGCGGGTCGATGGATTGTCATTCTATTTGTGATTCCGGGTGGACTGAGTCTGTTTGCTGCGTTACTCGGTAAGGTTGCCACAGAAGGTGTTGAATATTGGCGAGCTGGCTTATTAGGAAAAAGGAGAGTACGAGTGGAAAATCATATTTTAATGTTGGGGTGGAATGAGCAAAGAACCATTCACCTTATCCGTATGCTCCAGCATGAAGAGACGGGTAGGCGTCCAATCGTGTTATGTACGCGTTCAGACATTGAAAACCCACTCCCTGGTGAGATCAGTTTCGTGAAGGTGAATAGCTACACTGATGGTAAAGAGATGGAAAAGACGGGGATTGAATCAGCCAGCTGTATTCTGATTGATAACCCAGAAGATGATATTACTTTATCTGCTGCACTTTATTGTGCCAACCGAAACCCAGAAGCGCATCTGTTGGTTTACTTTAAAGATGAAGCATTGAGTGACCTGCTACATAAACATTGCCCGAACTCTGAATGTATTCCTGCGGTAGGCGCAGAGATGCTCGCAAAAGCTGCAGTCGATCCAGGATCCAGTGCGCTGCACCAAGAGCTGCTTAGCTCGACAAGAGGTATGACGCAGTATTCGACTTACTATCCTCAAGATGCTGAACCTGTGACTGTGGCGCCGATTTTCTCTGTGTTTAAAGAGAAGTATCAAGCGACGTTGATTGCGATAGACTCCGGGAACGGCATTGAACTCAACCCAGAATTGGATCAAGTCGTCAGTAGCGGTACTAAGTTGTTCTATATTGCTGATGAGCGTATCGACGACTTTGATTGGAAAGGTTTTTAAGTCGCGACTCTTTTTATGTGAACGCTCTTCTATGCATTAGAGTACTTCGCTTTACTGAGCATTTTTGCATTAAAAAAGGCCTCATCATGAGGCCTTTTGCAGTTTGTTTCGTAGCTTCTGTTGAATACTTTTATTGAGCTTCAGCCAGTGCTATACCGCGCTGAGTTAGACCACAAAGCATTACAGGAACTGCATTGAAGATCTCTTCAAATTGCTCTAGGCCTTCGATCCCTTGTTCTGCAAGTGTTGCGATTGAAGTTTCTGGATCGTAAAGCATGCTAAGAGAAAGTAGAACGCCGCCAACTAGAGCGTTGTCTTCGCTATCTTCAGGCATTAGCGTTTCCCAATCATCACGAGCAATCTGCCAGCCCTGAAGTAAGCCTTCACAGAAATCACGAGCAGCAGTGTTTACCACTTCCTCTTCGTCTAATTGACAAGCTTCAGGCCAAACCCAAGTGCCTTCGATTAGTTCGGGACGAGTTTTGTTCCAAAGCGCAATGATCACTTCAATGTAGCTTTCTAGTTGCTCACCATCAGTGAAAGGAGCGACTTCTTCGCCACCCCAAAGGAACGGTAGCCACTCATGCGGGGTTAACACATTAGGCGCTGCAGCCATTGCAGTGACAAAGCCCATGGTTTTGTGTTCTGTGATTAGCTTTCCTTCCAACTCTGGAAGCGCAAGAATATCTTGTAAAGTCAAAGTGAGGTACCGTAAAAGGGAACATATTTGCGCTTATAGTACCAATGAACTTGTGCCAATCAAGCTTCAATCTAAAAAGGCTTGATGTCGTTGAGGATAAACACTAGGTTTACAGAAAAGAAAACAATAAAAGAATTATGCAGATACGGTCGTCTTTAAAGAAAAAAAGCATGGTAGCGCTTGGGTTATACCTTGCAATGTTTATCGCTATTGTCGGTAGCGTCACGTATTACGTCGTAGAATCCCCTGTGCGCGCCAAACTGCAACAGAACCTCGATCTACGTACGCAATTACTGTCTTCGTTGATTACAGAGCCACTTAGCAGCTCTCAAGGTTTTGTTGATAGTCTAGTTGGTTTTGCTCAGGCGCACCGTAAAGGCGAAGATGTTATCCCTCTGTTTAAGTCGATGTTAGCCGCGAGTGACGACACCATCGTCAGTGCTGGCATTTGGCCAGAACCTTATGCGTTAGACCCCGACAAGCTCTTAAACAGTTACTTCTTCAACAAAGCTGACGACGGAACCATCGATCAGCTGTTTTCTTACAACAACCCTAAAAATGCCCCTTATCACGAAGAGTATTGGTATACCTCGGTGGTCGATGAACCTCAGGGAACCATCTCATGGAGTGATGTCTACATCGATCCTTACACGCACGTTCGAATGATCACTGCGTCTTCGCCTTATTACTACGAAGGCACCTTTGCTGGTATCGCGACGGTGGATCTCTCTTTGGAAGAGTTACTGGGTTTTATTAAGAATCACGCAGAAGAGTATAACCTTGGTATTACCTTGAGAGACAAGCTCAACCAAGTGCTGGTTTCTCATAACTTTAACCTTGTCGAAGGGATCTACATCAGTAGCAATCAATTCGGTGAGTTTGGCTGGCAAGTTGATGTTGTTAACTCTAAATCGCGGGTAGCAGACGAAGTGTTTCGTCAGGTGATGAGTATCGAGGGTGGTATTGTGCCCTTGTTGCTACTGTGTGTGATGGCGGGTTACTACTTACTTAACCGTTATTTAATCACTCCAATCACCAACATCGCCACTCAGGTCAACAGTTCAAAAGCCGGTGAGGTGATTGACGTTGATTACTCAAGTCATGATGAGATCGGTCACCTGATCAAAACCTTCAATGAGAAGACGGTATATCTCGAAGCAGAAAAAGTGAAAGCGCAAGCATCAACCAATGCGAAAACCGCGTTCCTTGCGACCCTGTCACACGAAATTCGTACCCCAATGAACGGTGTCTTGGGTACTGCGCAAATTCTGTTAAAAACCCCGCTTAATGCTGAGCAAGAGAAGCACCTAAAGAGTCTGTATGAATCAGGCGATCACATGATGACCTTGCTGAACGAGATCTTGGACTTCTCTAAGATTGAGCAGGGTAGGTTAGACCTTGATGAGACGCGCTTCCCTTTGGATTCGATCATCGGCAGTATCAATAGTGTTTATTACACATTGTCTTCTGAGAAAGGCCTCCAATTTAAGGTGTACTCGGAAGTGCCTTCCGGTCGCTGGTACTTCTCCGACAAAGCACGCTTGCGTCAAATTCTATTTAACCTCTTAAATAACGCAGTGAAGTTCACCTCGCGCGGTTTTGTTGAGGTTTACCTTAAAGAGATAGTCGAAGGCAGCGATACTTACCTCAGCATTCGAGTTCGTGATACCGGCATCGGTATATCGAAAGAGGCACAAAAGCGTATTTTCAAACCGTTTGAACAAGCGGAGTCTTCGACGACAAGGCGTTTTGGTGGTACAGGCCTTGGGTTAGCGATTGTAAAGAAAATCACTCAGCTAATGGATGGCAACATTACCGTCACCAGTGAAGAGGGGATAGGCACGAGCTTTGATGTACGGTTGAAAATTCAACCTTGTCAGCCTGGTGAGATAGAGAGCCTGCCACATAAGAAGTTAGATTACTCTGGCTTGAAGGTGTTGATCGTTGAGGACAATCGAACTAATACGGTAATCATTGAGACCTTTATGAATAGCAAGGGCTTTACTTGCAAGAGCGTTGAAAACGGTGAACTGGCGATACAGGCGCTTGTTGCTGAGCGATTTGATCTCGTGTTGATGGATAACCATATGCCAGTCATGGACGGCGTAGAGTCAACAACAGCCATTCGAGCGTTAATTGGTGAAGTGTCTTCTGTCTTGATTTTTGGTTGTACGGCTGATGTCTTCAAAGAGACTCGTGAGCGCATGCTTGGGGCCGGAGTCGATTATATTATCGCTAAGCCGATTGATGAGCGTGAACTTGATGATGCCTTGTTCCGTTACTCTAACAAGCTCTATCAATATCATGAAACCAAAAACCAGAATGAGAATGGGTCTTTGGGGGAGCCTGTGAGCTTAAATAGTCACGATGCGAACCTTCATAAGAAGAAGAGCCCAAGCCGCTCACTACCGAAACCTGATCTACGCAACAAGGACAATACCGAAGAGCTACTCGTGACACTCTATGTCGCGTTAGAAGACAACAACCTAGATCTGATTCAATCGGCGTTAGAAAGCCTGCGTAAGCATGTCGAACCTATGGACAATGCTGAGCTTTCTCGCCAAGTTGATAAAGCATTAGAACAGGTTTCTTTAGGCGCTCCGCCGACTCAAGATGTGATCAACATAATTACCGTCAACTTGCCTACGGCATAGTTGTTGTTTAATTACGGAAAGTTAATGACGAAATGGCTAAATTATAACCTTGTTGTAATTTTTTAGTGGAAGTGACTGGTTTTTAAATGGTTTTTGGTTGTTAATTTACAACTTGATTTTTAATTTGAAATGTATGACTGCTAATCTTGTGTTTTAATAGCGATATTATCTGGTGGGGTGCGGAAGTGCCTTGTTTATATGTTGCTAAATCACTAAATAGGTAGTGATATATTTTAGGTTTAACGCTAAATGAAGTCTCGTGGTCCATTTTGTATTCGTAACGCAGCGGCGGATACATTTGCAATGGTAGTTTTTTGTTTTATCTCCGGCATGATCGTAGAAGTGTTCATCTCTGGTATGACGTTCGAGCAATCTCTTGCTTCTCGAACGCTGTCGATTCCGGTAAACATTGCGATTGCATGGCCTTATGGCGTGTTCCGTGATTGGTTCTTGCGTAATGGTGCAAAACTTTCACAAAGCTCGTTGATGAAAAACCTCTCTGACTTAATGGCTTACGTGTTATTCCAGTCTCCAGTGTATGCTGGTATTTTGTTAGCTGTTGGTGCTTCAAGTGACCAGATCGTGACTGCGGTAACCAGTAATGCGGTGATCTCTTGCGGTATGGGCGTATTGTACGGTTACTTCTTAGATATGTGCCGTAAGTGGTTTAGAGTTCCAGGTTACTGTCAGCAAGCTTAAGAATAGCGACAGCATCAAATTTGGTTTGTTTTTGATCTAATGAGTTAATTTGTAATCGAACAAACTTAAAAAGGCACTTTTTTTGATAATGCCCCTTGACCAAAGCAAGCAGAATCAATAAAGTAGCGCCTCGTTGAGTGACGAGCTCAACACAATTTGTGGAAGGATGGCTGAGTGGCTTAAGGCGCTCGCCTGGAAAGCGAGTATACGTTTATAGCGTATCTGGGGTTCAAATCCCCATCCTTCCACCACTATTCTAAACCCCAGCAGAAATGCTGGGGTTTTCTCGTTTTTAGGCAGCTAAATTTTTACCCCCTTCTTTCTTTCTTTCGAGATATTACTTTCTCAAACCCTTTTTGTGTTCGTCCCTCCCACGGTTTTTGTTGAAGCATTTTGATCCAGATTAGCGATTGATGTCACCAATAAACGCTTGATTTATTGTCATGAATCTACAAGATTTAGAGTAAGCAACATTATGAATAATCTTAACTCTTAGGAATCTATCGCATCATGACAGAAACCCTCGTTTCTCCAATGCTCTCCTTTACCATTGCGATCTCATTACTGTTCATTGGTAAAGGCTTAATCGAGCGCTCTGAAGTATTAAGGAAGTATTCACTACCAGAGCCAGTTATTGGTGGCTTTGTTTGCGCTGCTATCGTCGCTGCTCTTTACTATCTCTTTGAAATCCAAATCACCTTTAGCCTCGATGTTAGAGACTTTCTGCTTCTCTACTTTTTTGCTGGTATTGGTCTTCAAGCTGATATTAAGACGCTAGTAAAAGGTGGGCGGCCGCTGTTTATCTTACTCTGTCTGGCGTCGACTTTTATCGTTCTTCAAAACGTGGTGGGTATGGCTGTCGCATCGGGTTTTGGTATGGATGCGAAAGCGGGTTTGTTGTCGGGCTCAATTAGCTTGATTGGCGGTGTCGGAACGACCCTAGCCTGGGCGCCAATGTTCGTGGAAGAGTTTGGTATTTCTAACGCGCTAGAGCTTGGTGTGGCCTCCAACACGGTTGGTTTAATCGCAGCGTGTGTGATTGGTGGTCCGATTGCCAACTACCTTCTCAATAAACATAAAGTGAGCCCTTCAAATGAAGAAGAGGTAACGGTCGGTGCATTTCAAGAGAGTGAAAACAAAACTGAGCTCAGCCACTACGGTGTTTTATGGGCATGGTTAATTTTAAACCTGACACTTATGCTAGGTTATAGCTTGAGTGAAGTTATTGAATCAATGGGCCTAAAACTGCCGTTATTCGTAAGCTGTTTAATCGCAGGTATCTTAATCGGAAACGTTGGTCGGGCTTTGTTCAAGAAGCGTCGCACACAAGAAAAAATTGCCCAAGGTCGCAAAGGGTTGGCAATGATCTCCGATATCTGCCTGGGCATGTTTTTAACCATGGCATTAATGGGACTCCGCATTTGGGATCTTGACGGGCTGTTTGGCTATATTTCTGTGGTCATGAGCATCCAAATTCTACTTTCGCTGCTATTTACTGTTTTTGTCGTTTATTACTTGATGGGAAGAAACTACGATTCAGTGGTGATATGTTCTGGCTTCGGAGGCATCACTTTAGGTTCGACCGCAACAGCGATTGTAAACATGACTGCCGTGACTCATCGCTACGGTGCGAGCCCACAAGCATTTATCGTAGTGCCTTTAGTGTGTGGTTTCTTTGTCGATTTGATTAATGCGCTGGTGATCAGTTTCTTTGTTGGGATGTAGTATTCCTCTGGTTTATCTTGCTAGATCAAAAAAGCCTAGCGTTGAAGCTAGGCTTTTTTCAATCTATGTTTTTCATCTTTATTGATGTGCTTCGTTTTCGACCAAATGTATGTTCAGTTCAGGCGGTAGTTGAGTGTTGTTCGTGTAGATGCGGTCAAAATCATTCAGTGACGCTACCTTCAGAGCAGCAAAGCGGCCCCATTTGCTGGCATCTGCGACTAGCCAGCTTTCGCGGCTGTTCTTTATGATTGACTTGGACAGGTCAGCTTCAACTTGTTCATGTTCCATAGCGAAATGGCTGTCTGTTACTGAGCCACAACCACAAATGCCAATGTCAGCTTCAAATTCAGAAAAGAAGTGGACCACGCTACTTCCCACCATGTCTTGGTGTTCTCGTCGGAACAAGCCGCCAGCCAAATACACTTCAATTTGCTCATTTGCCTCAAGGATGCGAGCCACTTGAAGGTTATTGGTGATCACTCGCAGCGCTGGCTTTGCTAATAAGTACTGTGCGATTCGAGTAACGGTCGTACCTATGCCCATCATGACCGTTGAGCCTTCAGGTATCGCATCGGCAACTGCTATAGCAATGCTGTCTTTTGTTTCTGACTCAACGCCAGCGCGGAATCGATAACTCGTGTTCGTGAGCGTAGTAGGTAAGCTGACGCCTCCGTGCACTCTACGCGCTAGCCCCTGCTCACACAGGTGGTTTACGTCACGACGAATGGTTTGAGTGGTAACAGAAAACAACTCGGCTAAGTGGTCGATCTGAATATCTTGGTTTGCTTTAAGTGTTGCGAGTATTTCTTTCTGGCGATGGTTCAGTTCCATAGAAGCCCACTAAAATTGGTTTGGTACGTCAGTGATGATGTTATCGACACCTAGGTTGAAATATTTAGCCGCTAATTGTGGATCGTTCAGGGTCCATATTTTCAGAACTGCGCCTGAAGCTTTAATCGCTTTTGCTGTTTTCTCATCAAGGATGCGGTGATCAATATGAATGCTGTACAGATCAAGTGATTGAAGGGACTCCAGGCTGAAATCGTTCCACACTTCGCAGATAAAACCACGTTTAACCTTAGGCATCATTTGCTGGCAAAGACTTAGCGCCTCTTTTTTGAAGCTTGAGATGAGCAGTTTTTCAATAGGGAACTGCTTTTGCTCAATCAGTGCGATCACTGTTTCAACGAGTGGCTGAATAGCCTTATCGTCATAAATTTTGATCTCAAGGTTCAGAGTTACATCAAGTTCTAGGCATTTATCGAACGCTTCGTTCAAAGTAGGAATCGTGGTCCCCGCGAACTCGCTACCAAACCAACTACCAGCATCTAACGTCTTGAGTGTGGTTAAGTCTAAATCGGCGATATTTCCCGTTCCGTTAGTACAACGATTGACTGTCTTGTCATGAAAAACCATAGGGATGCCATCAGCGCTCAACTGGGTATCAATTTCAATCCATTTAGCACCAGCTTTCGCTGCGTGTTCAATACTCACTAACGTATTTTCAGGTGCTAAAGAAGCGGCACCGCGGTGGCCTGTGATCATAATTCAATCTCGATGTTCATTTGAAAATTCAGGAAACAGTAGCTCTACTTTATTACAGATTTATTAACTCGCCACCATATTGCGCTGTTTTAAATGAGAACTAGTTAAAAAAGAGTTGGATAGAGTTTGTACAATAGTGAGACCTTATACTCACTATGTTCAAATCGCTAAGATAAATGTTCATATGAATGTAATAATTCACTCACATACTCTACGAAAACTTAATAACACCCTCTATATTTAGAAAACGATAGCCACATAAAGGTGATTAAAAATGAAAAAGCTATTAGGTACAGTAATTATGGCGGCAACGCTGCTTGTTGGTTGTGGTGAAGCTGACAAGGCTGGTTCTGAAGCTAAAGACGAGCCGATCAATATCAACATGAGCCTTGTGTTCACTCAAAATGAGCTGCTTACGCAAGAGCTAATCAAAGCGACCGACAAAATTCGAGAAAGAACCGATGGCTCGGTAAACATTAAAGTTTTCCCTGGTGGTCAATTGCCTGTTTACAAAGATAACCTGGAACAAGTGGTTAACGGTGCCAACTGGATTGCCGTAGAGGATTTGACTTATCTAGGTGATTACGTGCCTGACTTTGCCGCACTGGCAGGTCCAATGCTATACAACACCTACGATGAATACTTAGCGATGATGGACACTGATTTCGTCGCTGGCCTTAAAGCTAAAGCGGAAGAGAAGGGCATCAAAGTATTGAACGCAGATTATATGTTTGGCTTCCGCCACATGATCACCAATAAAGAGATCGTTAACTCTGGTGACATGAAAGGCATGCGTATTCGTGTTCCACAAAGTCAGCTGTTCATTAGCACACTTTCAGCAATGGGTGCAGCTCCAGCTTCTCTTCCATTCCCTGAGACCTATGCAGGCGTTCAACAAGGCGTTGTCGACGGTCTTGAAGGTTCTATCCTGACCATGTACTCAACCAAGATCTACGAAGTGGCTAAGAACATGTCTTTGACTAAGCACTTCCTTGGTACTGTGGGTATCTACATTTCACCAACGCTTTGGGACAAGTTTACGCCAGAGCAACAACAGATCATCAACGAAGAGCTAGAGGCCGGTGCTGAATCTAACACTGCTGAGCTGGTTAAACTGGATGTTGAATACACTCAGAAACTTGAAGAGCTAGGTGTTACCTTCAATGAAGTGAATTCTGAAGAGTTCAACCAGTTGACGGCAGATGTCTACAACCAGTTCCCAAGCTGGAGTGAAGGCATACACGCGACGATCATGAAAGAGCTAGAAACGATCCGAGCTGCACAGTAGTTCTGCAGAAATTAATTAGTTAATGATTACGGCCTAAATATTCTTAGGCCGTTTTATTCCTGAAATACCCACGTCGTATTCGGTATTTCGCTGGAGAAGTCTTTTGTTTTTATTGAAAAATATTGAAGAAATCCTCGCTTCTATCGCTATTTCGATCACCGTTTTGGTTGTTATCGTTAACGTCGTCTTGCGTTATGGATTTGGCTTTGTTGTTCCGTGGAGTGAAGAGCTGTCGGTTATTTGCTTCATCTGGGCTGTCTACTTAGGGATTAGCTCCTGTTACAAACACAAGCTTCACATGGGGGTCGATGTGGTGGTTGCCATGTTGCCAGAAAAAGCAAAAATCCCATTTAGATTGTGTGTTTCCGCTTTCCTACTAGCTCTGAACATTTTAATGGCAGTTCTGAGTTATCAATATCTCATGCTATCTAACAAGGTAACGCCAGTCATGGGCGTATCATATTTTGTTATCAATGGCGTGTTGTTGCTTTGTTTCTCATTGATGGCGATCCACACCGTTCGATTTATCGCGAACGATGTCGCTTCTCTAAAGCGCTCTGCTAAGTAGGTACGATTCATGGAAAGCTATCTTCCAATCCTTATTCTGTTTGTTCTGTTTCTTTTGAACATCCCCATCGCGTTTTCTCTGATTGCATCGGCGATGGTTTACTTTCTTTTTATCAATGACTCTATTCCGGTGAGCTTGGTGATGCAGCGCTTTATTAGTTCTGCTGAGTCTTTTCCGTTGTTGGCCATTCCGTTCTTTATCATGGTGGGTTCGGTGATGAACTATGCGGGGATCAGTAAGAGCTTACTCGCATTTGCCGATTCAATGATTGGGCATAAAACCGGTGGTCTTGCTCAAGTGAATGTGGCATTGAGTACTCTTATGGGGGGTATCTCAGGATCGGCAAACGCGGATGCGGCGATGCAGTCGAAGATTCTTGCTCCTGAGATGACCAAGCGTGGTTATGACTTGCCATTCACGGCCGCGGTAACAGCTGCGTCATCAAGTATCAGCCCTGTGATCCCACCGGGTATCAACTTAATCATCTTTGCTTTATTGGCGAACGTATCGGTCCATCAAATGTTTATAGCGGGTTACGTGCCGGCATTTTTGATGGCGCTGTCGCTGATGGTGACGATAGCGTTCATTGCTCGTAAGCGTCGTTACAAACCGTCACGCTCTGAGCCTGCTTCTGCCAAAGAGCGTTTTCATTACTTCTTGAAAGCGATTCCGGCACTGTTGATCCCGTTCGGCATTATTCTGGGCATGCGTTTTGGCTTGTTCACGCCTACTGAAGCGGGCGCTATCGCAGTATTACTTTGCGCGATTATTGGCATCTTCGTATATCGTCAACTGGGTTTGCGCCATATCCCGCTGATCATGCGTGAAACAGTGCAGGGCACCAGTAGTGTCATGTTCATCATTATTGGTGCCATGGTCTTTGGTTACTACATGACGCTAGAGCAGATCCCACACAATGTTGCTTCGGCTTTGATTGAGCTGACAGACAACAAGCTCGTCTTACTGTTGTTGATTAACGTGCTGCTGTTAGTGGTAGGTATGTTTATCGAAGGTGGTGCTGCGATGATCATACTTACGCCATTGCTGCTGCCTGCTGTGCTTAACCTAGGCGTTAATCCGGTTCACTTCGGCATTATCGTGATTGTGAATATCATGATTGGTGGTGTGACTCCGCCATTTGGCTCGATGATGTTTACGGTTTGCTCGATTTTAAAAGTTCGTATGGTCGACTTCGTAAGAGAAGTGGCTCCGTTGTTGCTAGCACTACTCACGGTTCTGATGTTGCTGACTTTCTCTGAAAGCTTAGTGATGTTTTTACCGAATTTGCTTTAACACTGTTTAGTGATTGATTATTTAGAGGTGTAGAAATGAATTCGGTATCGAATGAATTGAACCAAAATTGGAAAAAGATAGATTGGGTGTTAACCGATGTGGATGACACCTTAACGTGGCAAGGTCAATTGCCGCCTGAAACCTTGATCGCTTTAAGTAAGCTTCGAGATTCGGGCAAGAAAGTGGTTGCGGTAACGGGGGCTTGTGCAGGTTGGTGTGATCATATTGCTCAGCTGTGGCCTGTTGATGCGGTTCTCGGCGAGAATGGCGCTTTCATTATGGAAAAGAAAAACGGTTATCTGACATTGCGCTCAGATATTCCTTTGCCAGAAGTCAGTGCTAATCAGAGCAAACTGAAACAACAAGTCTTAGCTATTTTGAGTGATTATCCAGAGCTCAGCTTAACGCTGGATCAGTCGTACCGCTTGTGTGAGGTCGCGATAGACATCGGTCAAAACCGTCCCAAAGTCGATGATGCGATTATTGAAGAGATAGTCTCTAAGATTCATGCGCTAGGTGCACACGCCACAGCAAGCTCTATTCACATTAATGCTTGGTATGGTGAGCACTCTAAGAAAGCAACATCGACCGCTTTTCTCAAAGAGAAGGGGCTGTCTGACCAAGAAATAGTCGAGCGTAGTTGCTATGTCGGTGACTCGATGAACGATCAATACATGTTTGAAATTTTGCCGAACAGTGTAGGTGTGGCCAATATTCAGCATTATTGGGAACGACTAGAGCATCACCCATCAGTGGTGATGAGCAAACCCGGAGGATACGGCTTCTCTGAGTTTGTCGATAAGCTGCTCGCTTTAAAATAGTGACTGGTTATCGGCTTAAAACAGCCGATAGTGAACATCAAACACAGCTCATTTCTTCGTTGGATTGAGCTGTGTTTTTGTTTTATTAGAGACGAATACATACTTCTTCTATATAACACCTATCGTTTTTTAAGGGCTTGTGTTGGTGACTCAGTCCACAACTTGCAAACTTGCTAGGTCGGTACCTCAATTCCTAGATGGGCAATTGAGAAAATTGTGAGAGGCTTGTGTTGTGTCAGTCGAATCACAAGGAAGTTGTATGCACCATTTTAATCTTCGTGCGCTTGAGTATCTGAATGCGTTATCAAAATATGGGTCACTGCGTAAAGCATCTAAGATGATGAACGTTGACCCTGCCGCAATGAGTAGAATGCTGACGCAGCTTGAAGCACAAGCAGAAATGAAGGTGTGGGAGCGCAACAACCGCCAATCTCTGCTGACTGAGGCGGGCAACGAGTTATTGAACTATTACCGCTCCATCGTTCGCAGTGAAACGGCGGTGCTGGCTCGCCTAACCAAGCTGAAAAACCTCAAGGGCGGTAACGTTAGCATCGCGATAGGAGAAGGGTTTATCACTAACTTGGTCTCTAAACCTATGCAGACTTTCATGGCTCGTTACCCTGATATCAATTTATCGATCGAGATAGCCGGTGCATTGGATGCGGTGAAAATGTTGGAAGATCAACAGATTGATTTTGCGATTACCTATGCGTCTGCACCTCACCCTAAACTGCATTCACACGTCGAGCGTAGCCACCCTTTAGAGCTTATCGCTCCCAAAGGGCACGTACTGACGACGCAACAAGCACCGGTGACACTGCAAGACATTAGAGAGGCTTCTATTGCTTTGATCGACAACTCGACAGGTATGGGGAGGCTCGTAAAGCAGGCCGAACAAAACTCTCATCTTACCTTACAGCCAAAACTTCAAACCAACTCGGTCACCGCGCTAACTAACTTCGTTTCGGCAGGCCTAGGCGTAACCTTTATGCCTAAGCTCACTGTGCTTGACGAGATCAAATCGGGACAAATTGAAGTGGTTGCGACTGAGCTAGACACCTTCTCTAAAGCGACGGTCAAAGTTCAATCTCTCAAAGGCCGTGCACTCTCATTGCAAGCCGAAACCTTTTTAGACTTTCTTATCGAGAACGCTACATTCTTAAGTCATGATGCTCACAATATCTAAATAGATCAGGGTTGGTGAAACGCAGAGTCCTAATCTTGGCTCAACTTGTTACTACCAGTGAGCTTCTTTGTTGGGTGAGGCTACCCTGTGGGTCCACTCAATGGCTTGTACTCTGAAGCCCTTCAACATCACACTTCCAAACTCATTCTCTCGATTTGCGACAAAATTGACTTTTTATCAACAAATGATGAATTGTTAAGTCAACGCTTGATGAATACGTTACAAACTATTAACGACAGGTGTTTTAAACAGGCCGTAAGGCTCAGCTGTGTGGCGAGTGCAGGGGAATATAGAATGGAAGTAATTGTAATTGGCAGCGGTGTTATTGGCTTGACCAGTGCTTGGTATCTGGCGAAAGAGGGCCACTCAGTAACGGTTATCGACCGCCAGGATAGCAGTGGTAAAGAGACCAGTTTCGCGAACGCCGGGCAAATTTCTTATGGCTATTCTTCACCTTGGGCAGCGCCGGGTATTCCGTCAAAAGCGATGAAATGGCTGACCCAAGAACATGCGCCTTTAAAGGTCAAACCGTCACTTTCTCCAGAATTAGTGGCTTGGGCGACAAAGATGCTCGCTAACTGCAATGAAGCTAAATACGCCGTGAATAAGTCACGCATGCTGAGAGTGGCAAACTATAGTCGAGACTGTCTAACCCACCTTCGAACCAGTGAAAATTTGGCTTATGAAGGCAGGCAGAAAGGTACCTTACAGGTATTCAGAAGCGAGAAACAACTGGATGCGATTCAGCAGGATATGAAGCTACTAACAGAAAGTGGCATTGAGCACTCGCTGTTTGGTGTTGATCAGTGCCTGTCGGTTGAACCAGGATTAGCAGACGTGAAAGACAAGCTGGTGGGCGGCTTATACTTACCTCATGATGAAACGGGAGATTGTCATCAATTCTGTTTAGCTCTGACTGAGAAAGCTAAGTCGCTTGGTGTTCAGTTTGTGTTTGATACGGAAGTACTTAAGCTGAACCGTAAAAATCATGATATTCAGAGTATTACCACGACTCAAGGAGAGTTCAGAGCGGACGCTTACGTGGTGGCTTCGGGAAGTTATTCTCGAGATCTACTTAAACAAGTCGACTTGTCGATTCCTGTTTATCCAGTGAAGGGCTACTCTTTGACATTGCCAATTGTTAGTGCGGATAAGTCACCAACATCAACCGTTATGGATGAAACCTATAAGGTAGCGATGACGCGTTTTGATGATCGAATTCGTATTGCAGGGACGGCAGAGCTTGCTGGTTTCAATTACCTGATTCCTGAAAAGCGCAAAGCGACGATTGATATGGTGATAAAAGACCTGTTCCCGCAGGCTGGGGACTTCTCTAAAGCAGAATACTGGACTGGATTAAGGCCAATGACGCCAGATGGCACGCCTATTATCGGCAAGACGCCAATTAAGAACTTGTTTACCAATACTGGTCATGGGACGTTGGGATGGACGATGGCGTGTGGTTCAGGAAAGTTGTTAGCGAGTGTGGTTAGTGGCTCAAATAGCGATATTCAATCAGACGACCTGAGCATCCACCGTTACATGTAACTCATCAAAAAACGTGTACACACCAATTAGCCCATGCTTAGCTATATAAGCATGGGCTAACTAGGTTTTAGTGTTTCAGTTTATCTGGTGGTGGTCTCTAATACATGAGTGAATCGCTGCCACGATTTTTGGTCAGCTTCATTCTGGTAATTATTGGAACCAAACACGGTGAACGCATGAGGGGCTCCGCTGTAGGTGATCATCTCATGAGGTACTTTGGCTGATTCCAGTTCAGCGGCAAGGCTGCCAAAATCCTGCATTGATATCATGGCGTCAGCCGTTCCATGGAACACGACAACTGGCGCTTTGGTTTGTGAGTAGTCTTGTCCTTTCGGTGTCGATAGACCACCGTGGAAGGTGACATAAGCTTTGGATGGAATTCCTGCTCTCGCGGCTTCTAATACAGCAGCACCACCAAAACAATAACCCATCATCACATTGTTATCTAAGTTACCGCCAAGTCTTTGCGCTTCCATAGCGCCAGCATTAAGCAGTGCGCGCATTTTTTCGCGATCTTTATACAATTCGCCCGTGTGTTGCTTTTTATCTTTCACTTCTGTTGGGCGAATGTCTTTGCCAAACAGGTCGATAGCAAATACGTTGTAACCGAGTTTGTTGAGCATCTCAGAACGCTTTTTCTCGTAGTCGGTCAAGCCATCCCAATCGTGTATTAAAAGTACGAGGGGGGCTTGATCGCTGGCTTCACTCCAGTAACCTTCGAACTCCATGTCATCCACCTGGTAGATGACGTTTTCTCCAGAGTGTGCTGCAAAAGGCAGTAAAGCCGAAAATAGGCCTAGTGTAGTAAGTGCTCGCATACATTAATCCTTCAGGTGACGAGTGGCAATCCAATGGAAAGTATAGATAACGTTATGATTCTCGCCAGATTGTCAGTTTGGCTTTGATGGGTAAAGCAAGAAGGATTGCTGTATTAAACGGAAGAAATTTATACGGAAGAAACAATCACAGTAAACCGTCACTGTGACTGTTCGAATAACAGGTTTAGGAGAACTGAAGGATTACCAAGCAGGTGATGCGCTGCTATCGCTGTTAGAACCAGTTGCCTTTATATCAGGATACTTGCGTTGGTAGCGCGGTAACATCGACTCGTTTCCTAAGATGCCACCTTGATGAATATAGATAATGGTTTTGGTTGGGTTATCTGCCTGCCATTCTTCTAAACATTGCCACATTAATGGGTCATAAAGCAGATCGAATTCAATGTCAGTTTGCTCCTGAAGATCAAGCCAAGTTTGGTAGTCTTGCTTATACAGTTTACCAAAGTGATGCTTTTTCGGGAGAGGCAATATCTGTGGATGTTCGGTTTCGCCAAGCTCATTGAATTGCTGCGTCAGGTAGTCACTTCCACCGACACAAGCGCAAGTAAGCACTGGGATATTGTGTAACTTTAGGTGCTTATGAAGATAAAGTGCAGTGCTGCCAGTCCCTGCGGGTAGTGCCACAACAAAGTCGTATTGGTTTTCAAAGCGCGTCCAGCTCAGAATTTCCATTGCCAGTTGCTTCACGCCATATTCGGAAAGTTGAGAGCGACCACCCTCAGGTAACACGATGCACTGTGAGTCAGGTTGTCTCACTTGATCGATGTACTGTTGTGGATGAAGTTCTGAGCCTGTTTCTTTAACTGAAATGACTTTAGCGCCAAGGTCAATAGCACCACGGTAATTGCCGATTGGGCGCTCTTGTAACCATTGAGGTAGGTGGTCGACGTAAAACTCCAGCGTCCAACCTTTAATCTTTGCCAATGCCGCGAGTGAGAACATAGAGTTCGCTTGCGCTGAGCCGTAGCTAATTAGAGTGGTGATGTCCTGATGATCGTCTTCTAGCAGCTTCATAAATTTGCGGGCTTTATTGCCACAAAAGTGGGAGTGCAGCTGGTCATCACGCTTTAAGAAAAAGGTGTGGTCGTTGTATTGATGCTGAGTTACAGGGCTATTATTTAGTTTCATCGCACTTAGTAAAAATGCTGACTAAAAAGCCAGCATTTTAAAATCAAATTGGACTCACGAGTATCTAGTAGGTTATTGCCTCTGTAAACCAACTACATCAAGTTTTCACTCGATATTGAGTCCAATTAGTATCGGCCGCTCTAAAAGGTGATTTGAGCCGTGCATCCACCGCAACTTCGGTTGAACAGTTTGAAGTCCCAGTGATAGCGTTGACACAGGTCGTCGACAATCAATAGCCCTAAACCGTGGCCGTTAGGGTTGTATTGATCTTGTAGGCCTTCGCCTTGGTCTTCAATCGTTATGCTGTTTTGAGACAGAGTAATGGTCACTGTGCCGAGATTAGTTGCTGCAATAGCGTTTCTTAGCAGGTTACCAATCAACATATTCATGATAGCGCTGGTGGCTTGAATGGTTGGCTCTGACTCAACGATTAACGATATCTCGACCTCTTTTTCAGAGGCCTGCGACGTGCTTTTTGACACAATAGCTTCTAATTCTTGTTGGCTAAATAAGCGTAGTGGAGCGTCGTCACTGTTTCTTTCATATCGCACGAGGCCAAGCAAGGCATCGACCATCTCAGACATCTGTACGATGGCGTCATCAATACGCTCAACCTGACGAGATTGAAACTCGGTCGTATCACTACGAAGCAATAGCTTATTAGCACCGCGTGCAACCGTTAATGGTGTTCTCAATTCATGGCTTGCGTAGCGTGCAAAGGCTTGTTCTCGCTTGATTAGTGAGTTGATTTCTCGACGATATTCATTGAGTTGATCGGTCAGTTGACGGAATTCAATCGCAGCATCGTCACTTACTCCAAATTCTTCGTTGAGGTTGAGTTTGTTCGACTCAAGCTGTGCAGAGAGAGAGTTAAATGGTTCAATAAGCCGTTTGGATAATCGATAAAGTATTGAACCAAAACAAAAAATTAGGATGGAGAGCAACGTGAGTATAAACATTGTCGCGTACACTGATTCTGTTTGGTCCAGTTCGATAAGGTCTATTTCAGACAGTAGAATAATAGGATAGGTTTTTCCGTGGTATGTGTACTCACCAACATAGACCATGCGCGAGTTCGGTTCTTGACCCACTTCGCCAAGGAAGTTTTCTCTGCCTTTTATAAATTTAGAGTACTCTTCCGGTATGAGAGTTGGGTCATTATAGGCCGTGGTCAGTTCATCTATTCTTAGTTCACCATTCTCCCCAGCTTGAAACTGGCTGATGGCGTAGTTGCGGTCAATCAGGATTCGCCTTTCGCCGACGCTGTCTTCAGACAAAAACAGTGCTGATATAAAGACCACATAGACAAATGCCGTCACAATTACTGCCATTAAGCCAAAGAAAAGCGCTAAACGGCCTGTAAGGGTTTTTGTGCTAGTGAGAACATTGAGAATCAATTGTAAGACTCCAGGCGGAATCCAACCTTAGGAACCGTAATTAGCATCTGGGTATCAAAGGGCTTATCGAGTTGATTACGCAGTTGGTAGATGTGACTACGTAGCACATCGTTGTTCGGTTCGTCTTCTTCCCATAGCTTGTACGAGATGTCTTCACGCGTTACCACTTCAGGTGCATTCTGGCACAGCATCTCAAGAATGGTATAGGTGGTTGGGTTGAGTGCAAGTAGCTTGTCTTGACGGTAAGCTTTGCGGGTTTTCTGGTCGATGGTGAGCTCGTCAAATTGAAGTTTAGAGGACGCCACTTTTCCGCGGTAACGGCGAACCAGTGCATTCATTCTTGCTTCTAGAATATCTAAGTCAAAGGGCTTGGTGAGATAATCATCTGCACCGTGGTCAAAGCCTTTCAACATGTCTTCACGGCTATCGAGTGCAGTCAGCATCAGGATAGGTGTTGCGTTTCCCTGGTCTCGCAGTTTATTGCAAACCGTTAGGCCGTCCATTCGTGGCAACATCAGATCTAAAATTATGATATCAAATGAGTTGTCCATTGCGAGCTGCAGGCCAAGCTCTCCGTTGTCTGCATAATCGAGTTCCATCCCAATACACTCAAAATAATCAAATAAGACACCTGCAATTTCACGGTTATCTTCGACCAATAGAACTCGTTTCATTTTGAATCTCATACAGAAATAGACAATAACATTATCCTGGGTGAGCGTGAAAAATATGTCAATAACATAACTTTCACTTGTGGGCGCGTAAAATTGATCTCAGATTAATAAATAGAAGAACGTATTATGTCTGAACTTCATATTAGCCGACCTAAAGAATCCCTCTCGCAGATCCACCCAGCGGTTTTGCTGTCTATCATTGTGCCTTTTTATAACGAACAAGAGGTGTTGGAAGAGTTTCATTCACGCTTAACCAAGGTGTTAGATAGCCTGCCGATTACCAGTGAGATTGTTTATGTCGATGATGGCAGTAAAGATAACAGCTTAGACGTGGTGAGCTCATTTACCTCCATCAATAGTTCTATTTCTGTTATCGGACTGAGCCGTAACTTCGGTAAAGAGTCGGCGATGAGTGCTGGCTTAGAGCATTGTCGCGGGCAAGCGGTGATCTTATTAGATGCAGACTTGCAAGATCCTCCTGAGTTAATTCCTCAAATGATTGCCAAATGGCGTGAAGGCTATGACGTGATCAACATGCAACGTCGCCAACGTGATGGAGAAACTTGGTTTAAGAAGTTTTCAGCGGCGAGTTTTTACAAAGTGATGAATGCGGCTGCCAAGATTGACGTTCCTGAGAATGTGGGGGATTTCCGACTAATGAGCCGTGAAGTTGTCGACCATATAAACCAACTTCCAGAACGTAATCGTTACATGAAAGGCATTTTTTCTTGGCCTGGTTTTCGCCAAGCGACTATTCAGTTTAATCGTGATGCACGTTTCTGTGGTGAGACTAAGTGGAACTACCTCAAGCTGATCGGGTTAGCAATGGATGGCATTACGTCATTCTCGATTCGACCCCTGCGCATTGCGACGGCTGTGGGTGGTTTAGTTGCGCTGAGCGCGTTTATCTACGGCGTCATTATTGTCTTCAAAACCATGATGTTTGGTGAGCCAATCACAGGCTACCCATCGATGATGGTGGTTCAACTTGCCCTCGGCGGCATTCAACTTCTGAGTATCGGTTTAATGGGGGAATACATAGGTCGTATCTTCATTGAAACCAAGAATCGTCCTTTGTATTTGATCCAATCTGTGGTTGATACACCCGCATTAAAAACACACTTTAAACTAGAGGAATCGGCATGATCCTGAATAGAACGCACCTATGGTATTTACTGGCTTTTGCACTGGTTTTGAGGCTTTTATCCCTAGCGACATACCCGCTAATGGATACCACGGAAGCACGCTATGGCGAAATGGCCCGCTTGATGATCGAAACGGGAAATTGGTTAACCCCACAATTCGATTACGGTATTCCTTTCTGGGGCAAGCCCCCAATGTTTACTTGGATGAGTGCGGCTGGTATTCAGTTATTTGGCCTGAATGAATTTGCGGTTCGTGCACCCCATTGGCTAGCTGGTGTCGCGACGATTCTATTGACCGCGTATATGGCAAAGCGAGTGGGCCAGAGTGCTTTAGTTACTGCTGTTGTTTTGGCAACATGTGGAATATTCTCGATTGCTGCTGGCGCTGTAATGACTGATATGGCGTTAACCTTGTCTATGACGATTGCGATGTTAGGTTTTTATTTGTGTTGGCAGGGAGAAGGAAGCGATAAGACCAATAGAAATTGGGGATATATCGGTTTCATTGGCTTGGCACTAGGCTTACTTGCAAAAGGTCCTGTTGCGATTGTTATCATGGGTATCGCAGTTTTCCCTTGGCTAGTTTTACAACATGGGTTTATTGGCGCTTTCAAAGTCCTTTGGCAACGTTTCCCACTGTTGTCTGGTATCGGTGTAATGCTAGCTATTGCGTTGCCGTGGTACATCATGGCTGAGATCGCGACACCAGGGTTTATTGATTACTTCATCGTTGGAGAACATTTCAAACGCTTTGTAGTAAGCGGTTGGGAAGGGGATCTTTATGGTTCTGCTCATGATGAAACGCGAGGTATGATCTGGGTATTCTGGATTCAAGCCGCGGCACCTTGGTCAATTGTGTTACCTGTTTTAGCGTTCGCTCGTCGCAACAAAATCGCTCAAATTAACGCTGAGAATCGCGGACTGTTTTCATTTCTGGTGTGTTGGTTAATCTCACCTCTAATTCTATTCACCATGGCAGGCAACATTCTTCCTGCTTACGTGTTACCAGGTATTCCTGCTCTTGGTTTGTTGGTTGCTATACTCGTAGTGGAAAAAGATAAGAAGTGGTTCTCCAGCGTGGCCTTGGTTCTACCAGTGTTGCTGATGATTGCGATGGTTTACCTAAACCTAGGTAAGGCAAACGAGAAGAGTGACCGTATCATCTTTGAACAGATTACGGATTCTGCACCAAGCTTCTATGTGGGTAAGCGACCATTCTCTGGTCAGTTTTATAGCCACGGGCAAGCAAAGAAACTGCTTGATATCGAGCAACTAGATGGCATCGACAAGTTCTACTTGATTGGTAAAAGGGCAGAAGTAGAAACCAAGATAAAAGAAAATGCGTTGACCTGTATTTTGGAACCAACGGTGAAAATAAAGCGTGCTTTATTCACTTGTCATAGCCAAAACATCAAACCCAATCTGTCGTTGAGCCACATCCGAAGTGAAAGTGATGTTCAGCGTTAACTCAGGACTGAAAATGGTCAACAACAAGCTTCAGGCACACAGTCAAAAGCTCCAATCCCATCACAAGATGGTTCGATTTGCTGTTGTTGGTGTTGGTGGGTTTGTTGTTGATTGTGCGGTATTTGCCTTGCTGCATTACATTGTTGGTTTGCCTTTAATGACGGCGAGAATTAGCTCGTTCATTGCTGCTGCAACGACAACGTGGTTTGGTAATCGCGTGCTGACTTTTGGGTTCAAGGGGCAGGGGCGTTGGTCTGATAAACTGATTCAGTGGCAAAAATTCATGTTCTCCGCATCGATATCAGCGGTACCTAACCTGCTTTGCTTTAAGTTGATGGTAGAACTACTGCCAGTGTTTACTGGCGCTGTGTTTATCGCAATGGCAGTTGGTATCTTGGTTGGTATGGTGACTAACTACCTGTTTAGTCAATATTGGGTTTTTACTCGCTAAACTCCTTGTAATCATATAGCCAAGTAGTCATTGATAACAGACATTAAAAAGCGCAGCTAAATAGCTGCGCTTTGTGTTTTTGTGTTCGCTAATGGTATCTGATCACAAGATTAGCGTTGTGCGGCACGTTGACGGCTCTTTCCGTTACCTGCTGGCTTTCCACCTTGGCCATTACCACCTTTATTGCGGTTTGGTTTGCCATTGCCTTGCGATTGACCGCCCGGTCCTTTCTTGATGAAGCCCGTTGCTGGCTTACGAGAGTTCCCATTACCGCCACTGTTACCTTGGCCACCATTGCCGTTGCCAGCAGGTTTCTTACCACCTGGTTTAGGCTTATTGCCACCAGATTTAGAGTGGTTACGTGGCTTCTCGCCGCCTAATCCTGGTTGAGATTTGCTGTGCTTAGTAGCAAAACGTTGTGAACCGTGACGACCAGACTTGCGACGCTGCGCTGGTGTTTGAGCATCAAAGTCATCTTCAGGAACCAAGCAACCTGGTTTATCACCAATCAGGTGTTTTTTACCCATGTCGATCAAAGCTTCACGAATCAGTTTCCAGTTCTCTGGATCGTGGTAGCGAAGCAGTGCTTTATGCAGACGACGTTGACGGTCACCTTTTGGCACAGGAATATCTTCACGCTTTTTGTACTTAACGCGTTTCAGAGGGTTTGTCTCTGAGTAGTACATCGACGTTGCGTTACACATTGGCGATGGGTAGAAGTTCTGTACTTGGTCACACTCGTAGTTGTGCTTTTTAAGCCACAATGCCAGGTTCAGCATGTCTTCATCTTCTGTGCCCGGGTGAGCCGAGATGAAGTAAGGAATTAGGTACTGCTTCTTACCGGCTTCAGCGCTGTACTTCTCGAACATCTCTTTGAAACGATCGTAAGTGCCCATACCCGGTTTCATCATCAGATCCAGTGGGCCTTTTTCTGTATGCTCTGGAGCAATCTTCAAATAGCCACCTACGTGGTGCGTTACAAGCTCACGTACGTACTCTGGTGATTCTATCGCCAAGTCGTAACGAACACCAGAAGCGATCATGATCTTCTTAACGCCTGGTACTTTTCTCGCTGAGCGGTACAGGTCGATGGTGTGTTTGTGGTCTGTGTTTAGCTTCTCACAGATTTTCGGGAATACACACGATGGGCGACGACAGTTCACTTCTGCTTTCGGGTCTGAACAACCTAAACGGTACATGTTCGCTGTAGGGCCGCCCAAGTCAGAAATGGTACCAGTGAAGCCAGGCACCTTATCTTTGATGTCTTCGATCTCATCCAAGATCGATTCTTTCGAACGGTTCTGGATGATACGGCCTTCGTGCTCTGTGATTGAACAGAAAGAACAACCACCAAAACAGCCACGCATGATGTTCACTGAGGTTTTGATCATCTCGTAGGCTGGAATCTTTGCTTTGCCGTACATCGGGTGAGGTACACGCTTGTAAGCAAGGCCAAACACGTAATCCATCTCTTCTGTTGCTAGAGGGATTGGTGCTTGGTTAACCCAAAGCTCGCGGTCACCGTGACGTTGA
Organism: Vibrio chagasii; assembly: GCF_002954585.1. Taxonomy (GTDB): domain Bacteria; phylum Pseudomonadota; class Gammaproteobacteria; order Enterobacterales; family Vibrionaceae; genus Vibrio; species Vibrio chagasii_A. Next base: position 1,769,211 of record NZ_MSCI01000002.1, on the reverse strand, counting down.
ATCAAAGCACGACCTGAGTACGGGTTTGTCTCTAGGTGTAAGATACGGCTTGCGTGAGCGTAAAGAATACGGTCGTTGTTAAGCTTTTCGAACGCAGGGATACGCACCGCTGTCGTTTTCGCATCGTGGCGAGAAGGACGAATTGTAATTGGCTGCGCCTTTGGCTCTTCATCTTTTTTGGTATCGCATTGCGTTTCCACTTCGTACGGGTTGACTGGTACGTAAGCTTTGTTTGGCTTTTCGATACGAGAAGAGTCGATGATCTTGTAACCTTCAGGTGCAGCAGGCAGGTTGATCGCTGTACCACGAATGTTGGTTAGGTTAGAGATATCTTCGCCATCAGCAAGGCGGTGTGCTACTTCTACTAGAGCACGCTCTGCGTTACCAAATAATAGGATGTCCGCTTTTGCATCAAACAGTACAGAACGACGAACTTTATCCGACCAGTAATCATAGTGTGCTACACGACGTAAGCTCGCTTCGATACCACCCAATACGATAGGTGTACCTTTGTAGGCTTCACGACAACGTTGAGAGTAAACCAGAGTTGCACGATCAGGACGCTTACCACCTTCATTATTTGGTGTGTATGCATCATCGTGACGTAATTTGCGATCAGAGGTGTAGCGGTTGATCATGGAGTCCATGTTGCCCGCAGTGATGCCGAAGAATAGGTTAGGTTTGCCTAGTTTCATGAAGGCATCTTTATTGTCCCACTTTGGCTGAGCGATGATGCCCACGCGGAAGCCTTGAGCCTCAAGAAGACGGCCGATGATAGCCATACCGAAGCTCGGGTGATCAACATACGCGTCACCAGTTACAATAATAATGTCACAGCTATCCCATCCAAGAGCATCCATCTCCTTTCTACTGGTAGGCAAAAAGGGTGCTGTTCCGTAGCACTCGGCCCAGTATTTTTTGTGTTCGTGAATAGGAGTGATATCGCTGTACATATTTCGACCTCTGATTTTTGAGGCGGGAATTATAGCGGCATGCGCCCTGACTAGCCAGAAGAACATGCCCCTGTTAGTTTTGGTGTCTTTCGCCATTTTGCTGATAAAAACGACAAAAGAGTCAAACAACAGCATAGTTGAAGCCTTGAATAACGTCGCTAATTTGTGATTTTGATTAGTGTTCACAGCAGTTTTTGATATTATTCGCGAAAATAAGTCTAGATAAGTAGATCCACAATGGTCGAAACATTATTACTGCAATTTGCTCCAATGTTATTAGGAGCTCAACTGATCTTAACTCTGATTCTGGTAAAGGGTGATATTTGCCCGGGGCAACGTGGTCGTATCCACAAAATGCTACCAGCGATTGGCGTACTTTGGCTGGCCGTGGCTTCAGTCAAGGTCGAAGCGTTTCTTGTCGTGTTCGCAATCTTTTATTTCTATTCTCAAGTTCAGACTAAGAAAACACGTGATTCGGGCCCGATTTGGGTGATGTATTTAGCGTGTGGTTTAGCGCTGTCTTATGTTGCTATTCAAGCATTTGAGCAACCAACGGTGGTCGGCATTATTGCGACATTATTGTTGGTGGTTTTGTTAGGTGCGGCGTTTGCTCATCTATTGCTGACTATCGCAAGAACACGCTTGCAAGCGTTTCACCGTGTTTTGCCAGTTGTAGGGGTATTAACAGGAATGCTGGTAGTACTAGTGACGGTTGTGAACGTTTACTCACTTTCTGAAGCTCAGTTAGAACCTGTTATCTCAGCATTGTTGTTTAGCTTCGCACTACTTATCTCTTCAATCGTGGTGTGGTGTTGGCACCTATTGTTTGTTAAAACGCCAGAGAAGGTGCAACTTACGGTATCACTACTGATGTTGTTAGCTGCTGTCGTTGGCCTAACACCAATTTGGGCGCTGTAAGCATTTCTGTGAGTTAAGAAGTGTGATCTGTTTTTTAGCGTGGGGCGATTAAGCGTTCTAAACTTAATTCTAGTCAGAGTGTTCGTAAGGAGTACGAGATGGATTTAAGTAACGTCAAAAGCCTAGATAGTATTATCTTGCTGGGAATAGTGAATGAAAAACTGCGCTTAGAATGCGACAGTTTTGAAGAACTGATTAGCATGTATGAAATGGATATAGAAAGTGTCGTAGGTAAGCTCGATATGCTCGGCTATCAATACGATCCGCTGACGAACCAATTTAAGTCATACGCAAGATAATCTATGTTTCGCGAATGAACAGGTATCGCGAAACCAATGCTGCGGAATCTAAAAAGTCACAGATAATCTGTGACTTTTTTGTTTTTGTACTTCTGTATAGCTCTAATAGTTTATATAGCTAAACAACTTCAATTCCATCCAGGTGGCTCTTACTCTGCTGCCTTGCCGTGCTGAAGAATGCTTGCAGGTAACGCTTGTCTTTCTCTGAATTTCTCACCGCAGCAAACAGTCTTCTTGAAAGTCCTTTACCCAGCGGCTTACTAGCAATCAACCCTTGCCTTGAAAACTCACTGATTGCCCAGTTTGGTAAGGCTGCAACTCCTAACCCGGCTGATACCATTTGCACTAACATCAAGGTGTTGTCTGCTTGCTTCCATTTCTTCGGTTCAATACCTGCAGGTTGCAAGAAGTGTTTCACCACATCTAAACGCTGTTTTTGAACCGGGTAAGATAGCATTGTGAGATCGCTAAGATCTTGTGGATCAATGCTTGGCTTTTCAGCCAAAGGTGAGTTAATCGCCGTGATCAAACGCATCTCGAAATCGAAAAGTGGCTCATAGTGGATCTCAGAGCGAGGTTGAATATCTGAGGTGATCACCAGATCCAACTCGCCAGCCATTAACGCAGGTAGGGGCTCAAAGCCAAAACCGGACGAGAAATCGAGAGTCACGCTTGGCCAAGCAACTTGATACTCTTTCAAAGCAGGCATTAACCATTGAAAACAAGAGTGACACTCGATTGCCATATGCAGGCGACCATTCACGTCCTCTTTCAGGCTCGCGAGTTCATTCTCTGCTTTGGCGATTCTTGGTTGAATCTCATCAGCGAGTTTTAGCAAGATCTCACCCTCTGAGGTGAACTTTACTGGCCGAGTTTTGCGTAGGAACAACTGCCCACCAATACGCGCCTCTAGGTCCTTCAATTGATGAGAAAGCGCCGACTGAGTCAGGTGAAGAGAGGTCGCTGTTGCGGTGAGTGAACCGCTGTCTCTTAAGGTCGTCAATGTTCGCAGATGTTTAAGCTCTATCATGAGTATTCCTCATATTCCCTAAGCCAATTCAATATTTCTTAATAATCACCCTACGGGTTTTTTTATAATTTGTAAACGTCTAGATGTCCAGATGGATTTAATTAAATTAATCTCAGGCTGCTTGATGATGAATATTTTTAATAAACAAGATGAATATTTGGACGTTGTTCATTGAGCTGATTCGGTAGGTATTTTAGCCATCCAGACGCCTTTTGAGAAAGCGCAATTTTCAACAGGCAGTCTGAAAAGATACTAATAATTATTGAATAAGGAATCGGTTCATGACGACAACAACGCATATTCTTGGCTACCCACGTATCGGTGAAAAACGCGAACTCAAATTCACACTAGAGAAATACTGGCGTGGGGAAATTGATCAATCTGAACTCAAACAACTAGGCAGTGAGCTGAGAAATCGTAACTGGAATGTACAAGCTGATGCGAATCTTAGCTTTGCAACTGCGGGTGACTTCGCATGGTACGACAATGTACTGACAACGACTTTGCTTTTAGGGCACGTACCAAAGCGTCATGCTGGTGGTAGCGAAGAGGAGAAAGCTTTCCCTGATTTAGATATCTTGTTCCGAGTGGGGCGCGGGCAATCACAAGTTGAAGCCGCTTGTTGTGGTGGAAAACACGCCTCTGACGGCACGAAAAATGGTGCAGCGGCATCAGATATGACCAAGTGGTTCAATACCAACTATCACTACATCGTTCCTGAGTTCAGTAAAGATGACTCATTTGAGGTGAGCTGGCCTCAATTGTTTGATGAAGTGAATGAAGCCGTTCAAGCAGGGCATAAGGTGAAACCTGTCCTTCTTGGTCCACTTTCTTACTTGTACTTAGGGAAAGAGTTGGAAGAGGGATTTGATCGCTTAACCCTATTGTCTCGCTTGTTAACAGCCTATCAAGCGATTTTGGCTAAGCTAGCCAAGTTGGGCGTTGAGTGGGTTCAAATCGATGAGCCGATTCATTTAAATTGGCTTATCAAGTTATTCAAGGTGATGTGAAACTGTTATTAACCACGTACTTCGATTCGGTGACAGACACCTTAAATAAAATCGTCAAACTGCCTGTTAATGGATTGCATATTGATTTAGCTGCAGCGCCACAGCAGCTCGATGAAGTCTTGAGTCAATTACCGGAAGAGTGGGTGCTGTCTGCCGGTATCATTAATGGACGCAATGTCTGGCGAGCGGACTTGGCTACTCAGCTTGAGTTACTGCGACCAATAAAAGAGAGGCTAGGCGATAAGCTGTGGGTCGCAAGTTCATGTTCGCTGCTTCATAGTCCCGTTGATTTAGAGCTAGAAGATTCACTTAGCGAAGAAGTGAAGAGCTGGTTTGCTTTCGCTAAACAGAAAGTTACAGAGGTTAGCTTGTTGGGGGCGGCGCTAGATGGTGATCAAAATGCCATTTTAGCGTGCGAGACTTATAGCCAGCCGATTGTGGCTCGCAAGAGTGCCACTCATGTCAATAAGCCACAAGTACAGGCTCGCCTCAACACGATTACTAAAGCACTAGCCGATCGTAGTGCCCCTTACCCAGAGCGAGCTGTACATCAGTCGGAAGTTTTAGGTTTACCATTATTGCCAACGACTACGATTGGCTCTTTCCCACAAACTGGTGAGATACGTCTTCAACGCAGCGCTTATCGCAGCGGGAGTTTGAGTGAAGCGGAATACACGACTGCACTAAAAGGTCATATCGCCAATGCGGTGAAGCGTCAAGAAGCGCTTGATTTAGATGTGTTGGTGCATGGTGAAGCCGAACGTAATGACATGGTGGAGTACTTTGCAGAGAACTTAGCTGGTTTTCAAACCACAAAGTTTGGCTGGGTACAAAGCTACGGCTCTCGCTGCGTGAAACCTGCGATTGTGGTAGCGGATATTGAGCGTGAGAAACCGATGACGGTCGAGTGGTCGACTTATGCGCAATCACTGACTTCTAAGCAGATGAAAGGCATGCTGACTGGTCCTGTCACTATTTTGTGTTGGACGTTCCCGCGTGAAGATATCTCGCGTAAAGAAATCACGAATCAGTTAGCGTTTGCATTACGCGATGAGGTGTCTGATTTGCAAGAGGCAGGAATCAACATTATCCAAATCGATGAACCGGCTATCCGTGAAGGTTTGCCACTTAAAAAACGCGACCATGCAGAATATTTAGAGTGGGCGGTTAATGCCTTTAAGATCTCTGCGGCGAGTGCTAAGCCAGAGACTCAGATTCACACTCATATGTGTTATAGCGAGTTCAACGAAATTATTGATTCAGTGGCTGCACTGGACGCTGATGTGATTACTATTGAGACGTCTCGCTCGAACATGGAGCTGCTCAAAGCGTTTGAAGAGTTCAACTACCCGAATGCGATCGGCCCAGGTGTTTATGATATTCATTCACCAAACATCCCATCGCAAGAGTGGATTATTAGCCTGCTTAAGAAAGCGGCGGAAAAAATACCAGCCGAACGCTTATGGGCAAACCCAGATTGTGGTCTTAAAACTCGTAACTGGGCTGAGACTGAAGCGGCGTTGACTAATCTTGTCTCAGCAACCAAAACACTACGCAAAGAGTGGGAATCTGTTGAGGCATAGCTCAGTCTAGGATTTTGATTGTTCAATAAAACAAAGGCCTCGCAAATACGAGGCCTTTTAATTTTATGTTTGAATCTCGAATCTAGCTGTCGGTTTGACACGTATCTTTGCTGATAAGCTTCTCGACCATCAGTTGTCCGCGTGTATTGCGAATCTTGATGTTGTAAGCCAAGCCCATATCTAGGTTTGCTCTTACCTCTGAGTTGGTGCAGTAGCTATTCACACTCATATCGACAACTTGGTTTAAAGGCTTAGCACCTTTAGCATCTTGGTTGTAAATCATCATGATTTCGATCACGGTGTTTTTAGCCAGCACTCGCATAACAGACAGTGGGCCATACTCAATTGGCAGGCCAGCAGATAACACGCCAGCACGGTGCTGCGCCATCATCTCGAGTTGTCTTTGTTGGTCTTGCTCACTTGAAGCACAGCCTGCAAGCAGAACTGCCGCCAGTGAGCTAATAATCCATTTTTTCACGTTAAAATACTTTCTTGAATGGTTTTACGATGACATTTTGGTAGACGCCTGCATCAATGTACGGGTCTGCGTCTGCCCACGCCTGTGCGTCTTCTAAAGAGTTAAACTCAGCGATTACTGTTGAGCCTGTGAAACCAGCTTCGCCTGGGTCATCTGAATCAATCGCTGGCATTGGGCCCGCTGTTAATAGTCGGCCTTCATCGTGAAGTGTTTGTAGACGTTCTAGGTGTTGTGGGCGAACACTGAGGCGTTTTTCTAATGAATTTTCGACATCTTGAGAGAAAATCACGTACCACATATTGGCATATCCTTATTTTACTTCACTGAATTGGGGAGATTATAAAATAGCTATATTGCTAATTTACGCGAACTAATTGGTATTGGAAGAGCTAATGATAAGAAATTGTGAATTGGTGCGAGAGACTTGTATGGTCTTTAGCGATTTCATTTGCTGAAACTAAAGACCACAGATACGTATGACTTAGTGAAAAGTACTATTTCTTGATGGTTCGAGGCTTGCCACTTTCATCAACGGCTACGTAGTTGAATGTTGCACCACATACCTTGTAGCGGTCGCCAATGCCGTGATCCAGAACCGGTTTCACCCATACTTCCAAGTCGATATTCATCGAGCTACGACCAATCTTAGTGCAATCGCCATACACACACACCACATCGCCAACCGATACCGGCTGTTTGAATTCAATGCTTGATACTGACACGGTAACTATCTTGCCGTTAGAGATCTCTTTGGCCAAGATGCCGCCGGCTAGGTCGAGCTGAGACATTATCCAACCACCGAAGATTTGACCTGCTGCATTGGTATCAGAAGGCATCGCTAATGTGCGAAGAAGTAGGGAACCAATTGGGTTCAAAGTTGATTGAATCGTCATTGTTGTACTCTTGGTGGTATTGATTATCTAAATAAAACAGAAGTGTTGTTGGTGAAGCGCATTTGCAAATGAGCGCAATGAACAACAGAGATCAGATAGCCAATGATTTAGTGCGATTTACATTAAATAATAGGCTTTATTTTGACCAGTTTCCGCAACACAAAAAAGCCAACGGCCAATGATCACGAGTATCATTGGCCGCTAGGCATAGCATATTGACAATAATTGTAACAAAAACGGAATGAGGACTCACCCCTTGGGGTTACTTCTCGTCATTGTTTTTATCAGTTAGCTCTTGTTGATCTTTTGGGAGCTGTTGATCTTTTGGTAAATGCTTATAGATGTAGACACCCGTAAGCAGCGTGAATAGTAATGTTGCTATTAGCAGGCCAAACACCTTGAAGTTAACCCACACATCCAATGGTAGGTTAAAAGCCACATAGACGTTGATGATTGCGCACAGGGTGAAGAATAGTGTCCATGCCCAGTTGATCTTGCCCCACACCGCATCCGGAAGTGTGATCTCTTTGCCCAACATGCCTTTAATCGCAGGTTTCCCCATTAGGTGACTTGCGGTTAGGCCAATAGCAAATAAGGCATAAACGATCGTTACTTTCCATTTTATGAAGTTGTCGTCGTGTAAGAAGATGGTCATGCCACCAAATACCGCGACCATCAGAAACGTTATCACCTGCATTTTTTCTACTTTTTTGTAGATGAAGTACGTCAAAACGATTTGAAGTGCAGAAGCGACAATCAATGCCCCAGTAGCTGTATAGATGTCGTACATCTTGTAGAGCGCGAAGAAAATGATGAGAGGGATGAAATCAAGAATTTGTTTCATGTGGACTGAATATTCGGTTAGTTGAGTTACCGACAGTCTAACCAAAATTGCCTCGATGCTAAATAGCCCGAGACAATTGGGTGCTATACTGACGATGTTTGGCTGCAATTCAACGGGATGGCGTTGTTTGGTATCTAGGAATTAGCTTTTTGATGTCTTCGAGATAGCCTTCACTTTTCAGGTTATCTAAGGTGTTTTCTAATTCTTGTTCACTCATCGCGAAACAGGTTGATTTTCCTGTCGTAAGGTCAAGATACTCATGATATTCGCGTTCAGTAAAGTGGCCAACTCTGTCCATTAATAGGGTTTTAATTCCGTGGTGAATTAAGCCGTAATACGTATGTCTTTGTAAGGTCATAGCCTATTCTCCGTGAGAGGCTGCAGTGATAAGAATTGATGCAACCTGCTGTATATTGGTTGGGTTATCTATGACAAAGCAATTCAAATGCCATTTTGTCTAGTATTCCTGAACATTTTCCGTGTCGGATTGAAATAATCATTCTTTCAATCAGTTAAATGAAAGTGCTTTCTGCTGTCACTGAGACAATACGTAGCTATTGGATAATAGTTCTATTTTGAGAGGCAATTTTCTCCTTCAATTTGAGAATTAATGTGCTGTTGTTGAGTCAAACTGATTCGTTCTCATATCGAAAAGCGTTTGTTTTATTGGTGTTAGGCTTGGTAATTAGACTATCGAGATTTGATTCATGCGCCAGCTGGAGAGTTTCAATTTGAGAAATTAATGAGGGTCGGAGAGTTTTTATATCGGTATGCGAAAACTCTTGCTGGTTGGGTGTGTGGTTAGCTTATTAAACAGTATCCATATTTTGTTTAACGCTACTTGCTGAATGGCTGTTAAGTTGACGCTATAAAGTACGCTGCTGCTATAACGTCAGGTTTATCATGTACCGTATCTTTTTCTTTCAATTATTTTCTTTGATTACATTGGTGTTTTTCGCATCACAAAAAGCACAAGCTGATGAATCAATTCAACTAGGAATTCAAATCTCAGATTTTGCTCCTTATGCTCAATCGCAACAAAGAGAGGTTTCGGGTTTATTGCCGGACTTAGTTGATTTCTACGTGAAAGATGGACTCGATGGTGTAGAGTTTGTTGGTTACCAGTCACCGTCTGAACTCAACAATATGCTAAAAACGGGTGACGTGGACGCCATTATTACTGCAGAGCAAAATGTTTCAAGTGGTGGCGTTATCTACTCGAAACCGATCTTGTCGAGCCGAATGATCAGTTTGAGCAGTGAACCTATTGAGAGTCATTTGCTCATGAAAGGACGCAAGCTTGCTTACTTTGAAAACTCAAGCAATGCATCGTCTGTGAAGTCCTTACTTCCGTTTTCTTCATTTGAATCATACTCATCATATCAGGATGCGATAGCCGCTGTTGCACGAGAGAAAGTGCTCGCAATTGTGGATGACAGTGTGCTGTTACACAGTAAGCTGATGAATAGCCCCTATGACGCATCGCTGTCTGTGAATTTACATGATGGCTTGCCTCTGAATAACTACGTTATTGCTCTACTTGATACTCCTGAAAACAGGAAGCTATTGAACATCATCAATACTTCAATTAACCAAGATAAGCCTAATCAAATCGTTAGTATTCATAAGAAATGGTTAAATGAAATACAAAGGCGTCTATTACTGGTTGTTAGTAAAAACAAATTGTTATTGACGGAAAAAGAGCAGCAATACCTATCACTGAACCCCAATATCTATGTGTCGTACATTCGAGACTCTAAGCCTATTTCATTTGTGAACAGTGAAGGGCAGCCTGATGGTATCTCTATTGATATCTTGAATGAGATCTCTCGACTTACTGGTTTAAATTTCATTTTTGAAAATGACTTCGGTATCGAAGGAAACGACTTACATACGGTTTCTCTACCCCTGATCCATACTAAAGCGACTCCCTTTGCAGGTGTGGACGATCGTCACCTTTACTCGAAACCTTTTATGGTTGAGCCGTGGGCGCTGATTGGTAAAAGCAACAGTAACAAGGTCGATGTGTTTGGTGAGCTTTCTCAGAACGCGATTATCGGTACTACTGACGATAGCGTTGGCGCCCAATTGGCCAAGCGTTATTGCGAAGCTTGCCCAATAAAAAAGTATGACTCGGTTGAACAAGTATTAGAGGCGGTTGATAAAGGGCAAGTTGACTCTGCAATGCTCTCTTTATATCTCGCATCACCGCTTCTTCAAGGACAGTATTCAGGCTACTTGCGAGTAATTAGCCTGTTGTCAAAAGACAATGATGTTCCTGTCGCTTACAGCGTGGAAGCTAATCAAGAGATATTAGGAAACATCATCAATAAAGCGCTTTTTGCGATTCCACATCATAAATTCCAACAAATTAAAAAGAATTGGTTAGATGTTTCTTACGAATCTGGAGTTGACACTAAAGATGTGATTCTGGGTGCTGCCATTCTTATTTCTGTCGCATCAGTTCTTATCATGGCGATCATGGCATGGAGCTGGAAATTAAGCCGTGAGGTTGAGGACCGTAAGCGTGCTGAGTCTGCGTTGAAGCATCAAGTCGAGTTCGAGCGTTCACTACTTAACGCAATGCCGTTTCCAATTGTGGTACGTGATCTAGATAACCAACTTGTGAGTTTCAACAGTGTGGCTAGGGCACTTAAGGATTTTGACTTAATAGAAGAAGCAATCATTAATAATCCAGACGAAGACGCTATGATCCACAAAGGGAATGTTTTGCCTCGTTTGGAAAAAGAGGTGGTCTCGCCATTTGGCAGTAAGCATTACGCATACTGGAAGTGCCCGTACATTTCCAATGGAAGTATCGAAGGTTCTGTAACGATTCTCGATGATTTGACTGAATTGTATGAAGCGAAAAAAATTGCTAAAAGTGCGGATGACCGCATCCAAAAACTCGCGAACAATTTACACGGTGCGGTGATACAACATATCCAGCCTAAGCGAAGCTTACACGATATCGAATTCGTGTTTATCAGTAATGGGATCGAAGAACTTCTTGGGCTGACGCCATCTCAACTACGCCGATCTCCAACGAGCTTCTTTGCGCCGTTAAATGCGAAAGATCGCCGTACTCTGATTCGAAAAATACGTTGTGGCAACAAAGATGGCAAATTGAGTCTGGATATTGGCGTTAATATCGATAACCAGAATCGCTGGCTTAACTTACAAAGCAAAATATCCGATCGTGGTGATTACTACGAATGGGACTCTGTACTGACGGATATTACCGAGCTAAAGCAGCAGCAAGAAGAGCTCACTCAGGCAAGGCAGAGTGCGATTGCTGCTACCGAAGCGAAATCGAGATTTCTAGCTAACATGAGTCATGAGATCCGAACGCCTCTTGGTGGCATTGTGAGTTTGTTAGAGCTTTCTGAGCAGTATGAAGTGGGGCATGAAGTACAAAAGATTCATACAACGCTAAGCCAGTCCGCTAATAACCTATTGCACATCGTTAACGATATCCTTGATTTCTCAAAAATTGAGGCAGGTAAGCTGACTTTGGATTACCAGTCTGCAAGTCTGGATACCTTGACTCTTAGAGTCACTCAACTGCAAGCAAGGCAGGCGCATGCCAAAGGGTTGCAGTTCAAGTTCTGGCTAGACCCTGAATTAAAAGATTCGGTACTGATGGACGACATCCGTCTCGGCCAAGTACTGAACAACCTGTTGAGTAATGCGATTAAATTTACTGAGCATGGAACAGTTGGCTTAACGACGAAGTTAGTCAGTCAAAACGATGGCCACCAACAAGTCTGTTTTGAAGTTTTCGATAGCGGAATCGGCATTAGCGAAGAGCATATTCGAAATCTATTTAGACCGTTCGTGCAGGCCGATGAAGGTACCACGAGAAAATACGGAGGCTCTGGCCTTGGGTTAACTATCTCAAAGCAATTGATCGAGCAAATGGGCGGGACGCTGAACGTGACAAGTAAGGTGAACTTAGGCTCAACATTTACTATCTCGGTACCTCTGACATCACTTGATGATAACCAGTATCAAGATATGGCAGGTAAAGTCGCTCTGCTCACCAAAACCTTCATGCAGCATCAAGAGTTGGATAGCTACCTGACATCTTGGGGTATTAAGGTGATTACAAAAAGCGTGCAAACCACGAAAGAGTTAGCGCATTGGGTCGAGACCATTGAGCCTGGCTTTGTGTTCGTCCCTCATGAGCTTGCTCAGAGTATTGATTCTCCTGACGAGAGCGTGAATTTTATCTGTCTAAGCGAACATGGAATGCTTTCACCTGCACCTTGTAAGTTAGGTTGGAATTTATCGGCGAACCCATTACTGCCTTCACAGCTGAGACACTGCTTAAGCAATAATCCAACCTTTATCGAAGAAGTGGTAAAGGAAGAAAACAACTTACGATTAAGCACCGAATCACGCGAATCGGCGATGGAAAATAATAGGCTGATACTGATTGCGGAAGATCACCCAATCAACCAACAGATCATTATTAAGCAGATCGAGCAACTAGGCTTTCATGCCGATATGGTGGACAACGGTAGAGAAGCGCTAGCGGCGCTCGATAAGCAGGACTATGGCTTACTTATCACAGACTGTCATATGCCTGAGGTGGATGGCTATGAGCTAACGAAACAGATTCGTTCGAAAGAGCAAAGTCAGAATATACCTCGATTGCCTATCATTGCACTGACAGCAAACGCTGTTAAGGGTGAAAACGACAAATGTTTTGAGATTGGTATGGATGACTTTTTGTCTAAGCCTACCAAGCTCAAAGTGATTGGTGACACGATCAACAAGCATCTTATGAAAGGCAAACCGGTTGTTGGCCAGTTAGCCGCCAACGATGCGAACGTTGAACCTAGCCTTGCGCCTATTGATATTCAAAACCTAATGGAGTTATTTGGGAATCAGGACCTTATCGATCAGATCATCAAGGATTTTATTCAGAGTCACTGCTCAGACTTACCTTTGTTACTCGCTGCATGTGAGAGCGAGAGTCTCGATGAGATCAAACAAGTTGCCCATAAAATGAAAGGTGCAGCGAAGATGGTTGGCAGTACTGAGATGGCTGACCAACTGCAACAGCTAGAAGACGCCTCTGCAAATCAAAGAGGTGGGTACTTAGAGTATTTCCATAAAGTAGAGCGACTAACGCAGAAGTTACAAAGCTTCTACTACAAGTATGCTCAATAGGCTGAGGGAACACTATGGATCAAAATATTGTTGTAATCGAAGACCACCCCTTTCAGTTGAATGTCATGACCATGGTATTGACTAGCTTGAGTGTCGGTAAGGTTCATTCTTTCGAGTGTGGGTGTAAGGCGTTAGACCACATTGAACAGTCTTCGGTCGACCTAATATTGTGTGACCTCAATATGCCAATGATAGACGGGATCGAATTGCTAAAACGGTTAGCTAATTTGAACTTCAAGGGCAATATCATCATAACGAGTGCTGAAAACCAAACCGTGCTCGATGCCGCTAGTAAAATGTGCAAGGCATTTAATCTCAATTTATTGGGTGTGTTAGAAAAGCCGATTGATCGTTCCCGGCTACTAGAGTTGGTAAGTAGGGATACTAAAAAACCAGAGTCGGCTTCAAGTTCAAATCGAGATATCGTGATTACTGATGAGGACATCGTTAAGGCTGTCGAGAATCATGAGATGGTTTTGCACTATCAACCTATCGTCTGTATTCACACGGGAGAATGGAAGGAAAGTGAATCTTTGATTCGTTGGCAGCATCCCCACTATGGTGTCCTCAGTCCATTTTTCTTTTTGACACGTCTCATTGATTCAGGGTTAATGCTGAATGTATTGAAGCAGTTACTTGAGCAAGCGATTAACGATCAACGCTTCCTATGTAGCAGAAGGTTTATTTTGAACTTAACAGCGAAAGATATGATCGACGGTGAAATTGTCGATCATATCTTTAAGCTTATCGATAACGGTAGATTAGATGTTGAGCAGATCAAGCTGGAGTTAACGGAGTCCGATCTCGTTGAAAGTGTTGCGCTTGCTTTGGCCTCTACAACAAGAATATGTATGCGTGGTATCCCTCTCGCGATTGACGATTTCGGAACGGGTTACTCCTCACTGAAACAACTTGAGGACCTGCCATTTTCTGCATTGAAACTGGATATCGACTTCGTTAAAAACATCCAGCAAAGCCGCTCTAGTCGAGCAATTGTGAGAGCTTCACTTTACCTCGCTAAATTGTTGGATTTAACGACTGTCGCAGAGGGCATTGAAGATATATCAATATGGAAAGATATACGTTCAATGAGTAATAAAGACACACTGGCTCAAGGGTATTTTATTGCACGTCCGATGCCAGCAGATCAACTGCCTGAGTGGAAAAGTAGCTGGGAAAAGAAAATAACCGAATTCAATTTACTGGCGTAGAGATAATAGGGGAGCCATTTAAACATAAAGTGATGTCTGTTTAGTGAATGTGCTCACCGATAAAAGTGAACTGGCGGTAACATTATTATCAATTTGCGCTAATTCAATAGAACCTTATGCTACTGTCTCGTTATATCAATATAAAAGTACAATTCGTCGTTCTTTTATCTATTATCTCGCTCAGTTTAGCGGCGATAATAACCATTAATGTTTTTATTCACCGCGATAATAGCCAAAGACTAACTCAGTTAGAATTAAGTTATTACCCTGCATTAGAGCACGCCACTAAAATTCACTCGCTGCTGCCCAATGTTCAACAGCAGTTTGAAGCTGCTGTGATCATGGAAGATGAGCAGGCTCTCGACTATGCGCGCCAAATATCCTCTGAACTTCAAGTTGAAGCGAGTAAAGGTGCCAATGTATTACCTTCACAGGCACAAGCATTCAACAAACTGTCGAGCTCGCTAAAAAAGTACGCGGATTCCGCATACGCGTTAAGTCTAGATTTTATTAACCTGAATGACTCTTTCGAGAGCCTGACAGCAAGATCGAATACGCTCACTGCCGAATATGATTCATTACTTGCGGCAAGTGAAACACTTCGCTCATCAGCGAGTCAAAATGTAGTAAACACCATATTGCATTCAGAGAATGCCGCAAACGATGCTGCTCAGCAGTCAATCTGGCTTGGCGTTTTCTTTGTCTTGTCTGTCTTTATCGTGGGCTATGCGATTTTCAAATCTGTTATCAGTTCAATCCTGCTTGTTACTGAGAAGATGCAAGCGATCGCAACGGGAGATGGTGATTTAACCGTTCGCATCGATTATTCCGGCAAAGATGAAATAGCAACCTTAGTACAAAGCGTTAATCAGTTCATTGAGAAGCTTCAAGGGATCATTGCAAGCACGTTAAGCATTGGGCAAGAACTTGAGGTTGTAAGTGACAAAATCCGTACTGAGTCCAACCAAACTCTAGCGTTGAACAGCACCCAGCGTGATCACATCGAAGAAGTGACTGACGCCGTTAACAATATCATTGCTCTTATTGAGCAAGTCGTTGGCTTTGCATCACATGCAGACTCGCAAGCTCAGAAGGCGAATACCAGTGCTCAAACGGGTACCCAAGTGGTGCTGAAAACAAGCCAAGAGATAGAAGAACTAGCGAGCAATATTCGTGATACCGCAACCAAATTGAAAGAGCTGGACAAGAATGCGAGCAACGTTGGTTCAATTTTAAGCACGATTCAAAGCGTTGCCGAGCAAACCAATCTATTGGCCCTAAACGCGGCGATTGAAGCAGCTCGAGCAGGAGAGCATGGGCGCGGCTTTGCGGTCGTTTCTGATGAGGTTCGTGTACTCGCAAATAACACCCAACAATCAGCCACTGAGATTAATGCCTTACTCGGTGAGCTTAAGTCGGGTTCGAATGCGGCGGTAGGTGCGATGGACCAAGGTCTCGCAAGCTCCTCTCAAGCGGTTGGGGATGCACAAAATGCCGGTGATTACCTATTAGAAATTAGCGGCCAGGTCGAAGAAATTACTGAGCTGAACCGTCAGATAGCGAGTACGACAGAGCATCAAGCTCACGCTTCAAAACAAATTCATACCCATATGGACGATTTTAGACAGTGCTCTCACCAAGTGTCTCAGTCTACCGATCAACTAGAAGCTCTGAGCCACCAGTTGAGTGGCATCGTGACAGAGCTGAGTAAATCAACATCACAATTCAAAGTATAACGGAGAACAATAATGACTAACTCCCCATTTCGCTTATTGCCTGTAGCAGTGGCGCTTGCGGCATCGTTTGCTGCACATGCTTCAGATGAGCAAAAATTGGCCGAGCTAGAGAAAAAGGTCGCTATCCTTGAAGCGAAAGAGCAAAACTCAATTGCTGATAAATTTAGTTTCAATGGTTTTGCATCTTTGAACATGCAGCTGGGTAATCAAAACCACGGCTTCATGAAGTCGGAGAATAAAGTACGTTTTGATGAAGGTTCTTTGTTTGGTTTACAAGGTGAGTTCGAAGTTAATGAGTCAACTTCAGCCGTTGTTCAGATGGTTGCTCGTGGTAATAAAAAAGAGAACTGGTCTCCAGATATTGAGTGGGTATTCTTAAGCCACAAAGTGACGCCGAACTTAACGGTTCGTGGTGGTAAATTACGTTTACCACTGTTCATGTACTCTGATTATCTAGAAGTGGGTTACGCACAAGTTGGTGTACGAGTACCTAATGAAGTGTACGGTTCAGTAGTGCTTACTTCTCTAACGGGTGGTGACTTCATTTATGATGTGGAGCTAGATGACAGCACTCTTTCATTCCAAGGCTTTGCCGGTTCACAGAAGCTGTCGGCATCAAAGCATAGCTACGATGCTGATACACAGTTTGATGATATTGCTGGTGGTGTAGTTAACTGGACTGATGATACTTGGACACTACGTGCTGTTTACGCACAGTCTGTGATCAGCTCTTCAACTAACTGGAATGTAAACAGTAAGCCTGTATTGAATTCAACGTTTGATGACGAGAAAGCGAAGTTTTACGGTGTTGGTGGTCGATACGAAAACGGCAACCTAATGCTGGTTTCAGAGGTGACACGCACAACCGTTGAAGGGTTCTACTACGATGTGGATGCAGCATACCTAAAAGCAGCATACCGTCTAGATGAAGTAACGCCTTACATTACCGTGTCACACATGGAAACGCAGGACGATGACGAGCGAAATGCAGAAGCAAACCGTCAGCTTACAAATGTACTTCAAAACCCAACCAGTGCGTCTGCGAAGTACGCATACGGTTCAGCAAAAGCATTGGCTGATAAGCTAAACACACAGCGCACAACATACAGCATTGGTGCTCGTTGGGACTTCCTACCGAATATTGCGCTAAAAGGTGATATTAGTTACCTAACTGGCTTTGGTTCAACGAATGGTGGTGTAGCGTCGGAATATAAGAACGACGATAACATTTTGTACACTGTAAAAGTTGATGCGGTATTTTAAGGAAGAGAATCATGTTGAAAAAAACATTAGTAGCCGCTGCTCTTCTTAGCAGCATGAACGCATTCGCTGGCCTAGTTGTAGTTGGCAACCCTGCTATGTCTGAGCTTGATGCTTCAACGGTTAAGAAGTTGTACCTAGGAAAAGCGAAGTCACTACAAATTGAAGCGGTTGATTTGGAAGACGGACACCCAAAGAAAGGTGAATTTCACCAAGCTATCACTCAAAAAACCGAAGCGCAGTTGCAAGCATATTGGGCAAAACGCGTATTCACGGGTAAAGGTCAACCACCTAAGGCTGTTGGTCAGGAGAGCCTAGCAAAAGACATGGTTGCTAGCTCGACAAATACGATTGCTTATATCGATGAATCTTTAGTCGATAGTTCAGTTAAAGTGATTTTAAAACTTTAATTTTATATGTGGCGCTCAATATGAGCGCCACTCTTACATTGGCTTACGTTTAAGCTGATCGTCCTTACATTTAAGATGGCTAGCCTTACTTAACCCTTACATGACATTGCTTAGCTATATGTTATTGTTTCTTAGAGAAATTATTCAGTTTGATTTTAATTATATTATTTAAAACACACATTAAATTTAGATTTCTAAGTTTTGATTATCTAACGGTGTAATTAATGTGTGTTTTTTCATATTGAGATTGTTTCTTAGAGTTATAAAATGTGTGGTAAATGTAAACAAGCGGGTGGGATACAATCTGATGCCAAAAGAAAAAAGAGAAGAAATATTAAGTGCAGCAGAAAAGTTATTTATTTCTCAGCCTTATAATAAAGTATCAATTCGCTCTATTGCCAAATCTGCAGGGGTAAGTCCTGCTTTAATTCTTTATTACTTCAATAATAAAGAACAGCTTTTTGACCAGCTCATTGAAGAGCATACAAATCGATTTAAGGAACAGTTTTCAAAATATCAAAGAGTGGAAGGGGTACAGCTACAACAGTTAATCTCAGAGCTTATTGAGTTTTGGGAAAGCGCGCCAAATATATTTTTATTATTCACCCTTGGTGGTAACTCTTTTAATCACGACAATGTGCAAAGGTTAAAAGAATCTAAGTTCGGTTTCATCTATCATAAAACTCTTGAAAACCTCCTTTATTTAGTAGATGGCTGTAACGAATCCAACTTTCATTATTATCAGATGCTGGTAAGTTCACTGGTTTCTCAGCCTTACTTAGAAACAAGACAGCAAAAATACAATTCTGAGAGTTCGACATTTAACTTGATACACTATCAAGAAGTTATCGCGAGCTTGTTTAAGAAAGAAAATAGCTACGCATACTGAGCGGTATGTAGATCATCAAAAGACTGAAGCCTACGAATTTAGCTCAGCAATGGCCTTATCTTGAAACGTAAAAAAGCCACTCATAGAGTGGCTTTTCGTTTTCCGATGTAATCGAAATTTATGCTTGTTGTTTTTGTAGCTCGGCTTCTTTCGCTTCGTCTTCAATTAGAGAGTCAACGATAACTGCACATGCAGCATCACCAGTGATGTTCAGTGCTGTACGAATCATGTCGAAGATACGGTCTAGAGCGAACAACAGAGGTAGACCTTCGATAGGGATACCAGCCGCCAGAAGAACAGCAACAACTAGGAAAGAAGGACCAGGAACACCTGCTTGACCAACAGCGCCTAGTGTTGATGTTACGATGATAGCAACGTAAGCACCCATAGATAGGTCGATGTTGAACAGCTGTGCGAAGAAGATAGCCACTAGGCCGTAGTAAATCGCGTTACCAGACATGTTGATCGTTGCACCTAGAGGTAGAACGAACGAAGCCGTAGAGTTGCGTACACCAAGCTCGTTTTCTACAGTGTCCATGGTAACAGGCAGGGTAGCCATTGAAGATGCTGTTGAAAGAGCAACCGCTTGAGGCTTCTTCATTGCAACTAGGAACTTCTTAGCTGAAGTCTTAGTGAAGACTTGAATCATTAGCGGGTAAGCAACAAAGCCGAAGATCAGAATAGCGGCGATGTAAACAACAAACAGCTTGAACACTACCATTAGTGCGCCAAAACCGAATGTACCTACTGCTTCAGCCATTAGGCCAAATACACCAAGTGGAGCGATGATCATTACTTTGTTGATCATCCAAACCATCGCGTCAACAATCGCATTTACGCCATTGATGATAGGCTCACGTTTTTCTTTCGCTTGCTTAGAAAGTGCAATACCAAAGAACAAGCAGAAAACTAGGATTTGCAGAATGTTTGCTTCGTTCAATGATTGGAAAACGTTGGTAGGGATCATGCCAGTGATGGTTGCCCAGAACGTTGGCAGTTCGCCTTTCGCAGCGTACTCAGAAGAGAACATGCCTTCTACGCCAGAAACATCGATACCACGACCTGGTTCGAATACTTCACCCATTACAAGCGCTAGCGCTACAGCAAGTGCAGACGTTAGTGCGAAGTAACCTAGGGTTGTGATACCAACCTTACCAGCAGATGAGCTATTACCTAGGCCCGCTGCACCTGAAATTAGGGCAACCGCAACTAGAGGGATAACCAGCATCTTGATCAAGTTGATGAAGATTGCACCCAGTGGAGCGAACATTGTTGCGCTGTCACCCATCATTGCACCGACTAGGGTACCGATGAACATTGCAATAACGACTTGAACGCCAATGTTGCTTAGTAAACTCTTTTCTTTTAACACTTCCATAACCTCTGTGCTACTAAATATAAAATTCCCAGAATTACTTACCAATGTACGTTGTACCATTGGATAAATATTTCGCGAGGAGTTTTACACGTATCCTTTACATTTATCAATATGAGCTGAGATGAAAGTGCGCCAAAAATTGTAGGTCCAACGTTATTTGGTGTTTTTTTATACCAAAGCAAACGTTTGCTTTGGTTTTTCTTAGACTGGTATTGGGTTGGTTTATAAATGTGTTGTGAGCGCGTGTTTTGTGAATAAATCTAGTTATTTGATGATGATAAACATCTGTTAACATTCTCTTTTCAAGTTGGAGCTTTTTTTGAGCAGGCAGAAGGTGGTGAACTTAAGCGAGTGTGTTGTGCGAAATTTAGCCTGAACTATGCTTAAGGTATCGATTT
Source organism: Vibrio chagasii (assembly GCF_002954585.1). GTDB lineage: Bacteria > Pseudomonadota > Gammaproteobacteria > Enterobacterales > Vibrionaceae > Vibrio > Vibrio chagasii_A. Next base: position 1,748,743 of record NZ_MSCI01000002.1, on the reverse strand, counting down.
ATTACCAAGATGTTACCTTTGCGCTTTAAATAAAACGTCTATCTAGCATCTCAGTTGTAAGGAGAGAGACATGACTTTTATTTTAAAGTACTTGTTCACATTTCTTCTGTTGTTCAGCTCGGTAAATGTTCAAGCCGATGATGTTTGGGTGATTGAGGTTAATGGAGGTATAGGCCCTGCAACCAGTGATTACCTAACAAGAGAGATAGAGCAAGCCCACAAAGAGCAAGCCAAGCTCATCATATTAAAAATGAACACGCCTGGAGGACTAGACTCTTCGATGCGTGACATCATTCGTGCCATTACCACTTCACCCATTCCGATTGCTACTTGGGTTGGACCAGCAGGTTCACGGGCGGCAAGTGCTGGGACTTATATCTTACTTGCTAGTCACATCGCCTCTATGGCTCCCGGGACAAATTTGGGGGCTGCCACTCCTGTGTCACTTGGCGGAGGGAAGGCGCCAACTAATCCGTTATCTCCTCAAGATGACGCCAATAATGATGATATCACCACAGATAATGAGCAAGGCTCAATGAAAGAAGAGAGCTCCGAGCAAGTAAAAGCCACTACCGCGATGGAGAAGAAGGTGATTAATGATGCTTCGGCTTACATTGTTGGCTTGGCTAAGCTTCACAACCGAAATGAAGAGTGGGCCGAAAAAGCGGTAAGAGAAGCGGCGAGTTTGGATTCCGAGAATGCCCTTGAGTTGAATGTGATTGATTTCATTGCCAGCGACTTGCAACAGTTGGTCGAAATGAGTAACGGCCGCACCATCATGATTAATGGCATCAATCAGGACATAGAACTCAATGACGTTGCATTTGTCGAGAGAGAACAAGATTGGCGCTTTAGTTTGCTCTCGGTGATCACCAATCCCAATGTCGCTTACATTCTCATGCTCATTGGTATCTACGGCTTGTTGCTTGAGTTTTATAACCCAGGTGTCGGCTTGCCAGGGGTGCTTGGTGGCATCTGTTTGGTATTGGCTATGTATTCCTTACAAATGTTGCCTGTGAGCTATGCAGGTCTCGCCCTCATTTTGCTCGGTATTGCCTTGATGGTCGCCGAAGCCTTTAGTCCGAGTTTTGGGATTTTCGGCTTGGGGGGCGTTGCTGCGTTTTCACTCGGTTCCATCATGTTGATGGACACTGAAGTACCAGGCTACCAAATCGCATTACCGCTAATTATCGGGATAAGTTTGTTCTCCGTTGCCTTTATCGTCGTAACACTCTCTATGTTAGCTCGAGTAAGAAGCAAGCCTGTGACCACTGGGATGGAAGCGGTGGTCGGTGAGACCGGTAAGGTGGTCAGCGGTTTTCCTGGCGCGGGTAGAGTGCTTGTTGCTGGCGAAATTTGGCAAGCCCAATGCACTAGTGAGCTGCAAGCCGGGCAGAGTATCAGAGTCACCAAGCTAACAGGACTTTCTTTAGATGTTGAAGCTCTTTCTGATGAGACATCATCGAAAACTGGTTAGTGCTTGATGAGAGGGTTAACTCGAAGAACTTATTCATTGTTGAGTCATCGTTACCATTAGGGGGCGGTTATGTTTATACACACTATAGGTATTGTCATCGTGCTGGTTGTCTTGCTGATAGCCAGTATGTTCAGAGTACTACGCGAGTACGAGCGTGCAGTAGTCTTCTTCCTTGGGCGCTTTTATGACGTGAAAGGGCCAGGGTTAATTATCATCATTCCTTTCATTCAACAAATGGTGCGAGTCGATCTACGAACCATTGTATTGGATGTTCCGACACAAGATTTGATCACCAGAGACAACGTGTCCGTGAAGGTTAACGCTGTGGTTTACTTCAGAGTGTTGGATCCTAAGATGGCGATCAATAATGTTGAGAATTATCTCGAGGCGACCAGTCAGCTTTCCCAAACCACACTGAGATCGGTTTTAGGTCAGCATGAGTTAGATGAACTGTTGTCTGAACGTGAGGAGCTCAACAGAGATCTCCAATCCATTCTTGATCAGCACACAGATAACTGGGGGATCAAGATCGCCAATGTTGAGATCAAGCATGTCGATCTGGACGACAGTATGGTGCGCGCTCTCGCTAAACAGGCGGAAGCCGAGCGTTCTCGCCGAGCTAAGGTGATTCATGCGACCGGTGAGCTTGAAGCATCCACCAAGCTGCGGGAAGCCGCAGATGTGCTAAACAAAGCGCCGAACGCCATCCAATTGCGTTATATGCAGACATTGACCGAAGTGGCGAATGAGCGTACCACCACCATCGTATTTCCCATGCCTGTCGATTTAGTGGATAAAATCACTGATCCAATAAAAGCGACGCTCAATGAGGCTGCGATTAAGAAAGCGATGAAATCCGATGATTAGCCAGGGTTTCTGGCTGCAATAAAAAAGGCGCCATATCTGTGGCGCCTTTTGAATTTAATGTCGTGTTTAGCAGATGCTAACAATTACTTCTGTGTTGCCGCTTTCATCGGTGCAACGAACTCGGCCAGTGTTTTAAGCATTTCTTCTGGTTGTTCAACGTTGTCTTCAATGATTTTTACAACCGCTGAGCCAGAGATAGCACCGGCAGCGCCTGCTTGAATAGCTTCTTTTACTTGCTCTGGAGCTGATATACCGAAACCTAGTAGTGCTGGTGGCGCGTCGAACTTGTTCAAACGATCAAGCAGTGCGGTTACTGGCATGTTTGCTTTGGTTTCTGCACCTGTTACGCCAGCACGAGAAAGTAGGTAAGTGTAGCCACCACCTAGTTCTGAAACAGACTTAAGCGTTTCATCACTCGCTGTTGGCGGAGCAATAAAGATTGGGTGAACGCCAAACTTCTTCGCGGCCGCAACAAACTCACCACTTTCGTTGGTTGGTACGTCTGCAATCAATACTGAATCGATACCAGCATTCGCACAACGCTCGTAGAAGTTCTCAATACCACGTGCGTAAACCAAGTTTGCGTACATCAGTAGGCCGATTGGTAGCTCTGGGTATTTCGCGCGGACTTGACCAATAAGATCAAAACACACATCAGGCGTTACTTTAGAATCTAACGCACGGATGTTCGCACCTTGGATTGTTGGGCCATCAGCCAGTGGATCTGAGAATGGGATACCAAGTTCAAGGGCGTCAGCACCTGCTTCAACCAAAGTTTCCATGATCTTAAGAGACTGTTCAGCGTTAGGATCGCCAACCGTTACGAATGGTACAAATGCGCCCTGATTCTTTTCAGCTAAGCGAGTGAAGAGTGATTGATAGCGATCCATTATAGTGCTCCTTTCGCTTCAAGAATGTCATGTACAGTGAAGATGTCTTTATCACCACGGCCAGATAGGTTAACCACCAGCAGTTGCTCTTTCTCAGGTTCCGCTTGAGCCATTTTCAACGCGTGTGCAACGGCGTGAGATGATTCTAGAGCAGGGATAATACCTTCGTTGCGAGCAATGGCTTGGAACGCTTCTAGTGCTTCATCATCGGTTACGTTGTCGTATTCCGCACGGCCAATGGCATTTAGGTGAGCGTGCTGTGGGCCAACTGAAGGGAAGTCTAGACCTGCAGACACAGAGTAAGACTCTTCTACTTGACCATTCTCATCTTGCATTAGTGGTGCTTTCATACCGAAGAAGATGCCAGTCTTGCCGTGTTTTAGTGGCGCACCGTGTTGGTCGGTATCAATACCTTTACCTGCCGGTTCAACACCGATTAGGCGAACGCTTTCTTCTTCGATGAAATCAGCGAACATGCCGATAGCGTTAGAACCGCCACCCACACAAGCGATAACTGCATCCGGAAGGCGACCTTCACGTGCAAGAATTTGGTTCTTGGTCTCTTCACCAATCATACGTTGGAAGTCACGAACGATAGTTGGGAATGGGTGAGGACCTGCCGCAGTACCTAATAGGTAGTGAGCGTCTTCGTAGGTTGCAGACCAGTCACGCAGTGCTTCGTTACACGCATCTTTCAGTGTTGCTGAACCAGAATGAACCGGGATAACTTCTGCGCCCATTAGTTTCATACGGAATACGTTCGGGCTTTGACGCTCAACGTCTTTTGCACCCATGTAAACACGACACTTAAGGCCCAATAGAGCACAAGCAAGAGCCGTCGCTACACCGTGCTGGCCCGCTCCGGTTTCAGCGATGATTTCATTTTTGCCCATACGCTTAGCAAGTAGAGCTTGGCCAAGTACCTGGTTAGTTTTGTGTGCACCACCGTGAAGTAGGTCTTCACGCTTTAGGTAAAGTTTGGTTTTTGTACCTTTAGTTAGGTTGCGAGTCAGCGTTAGCGCTGTTGGACGACCTGCGTACTCTTGAAGTAGCGTCATGAATTCACTGCGAAATTCAGGATCGGCTTGTGCATCGATAAATGCTTGTTCAAGTTGGTCTAGTGCTGGCACTAGGATCTGCGGTACGTATTGACCACCGTATTCACCGAAGTAGGCATCGAGTTTAGCCATTGTGTTATTCCTTCAATTCTATTGGAGTGTCTTAACCCCAAGTCATTTAGTCTTGTTTGAGCTTCGTAGAGGCAAAGCTCACAAATAGGTTTTAGTTTCCGCTTTCTAGCTCTGGTTTTTGCTTTTAGAAGCCAGACTAGTAATTACGAATCGCCGCAAAAGCGCGTTGCAGTTTGTCTGCGTCTTTTTTACCCGGAGCAGATTCAACACCAGAGTTTAGATCTAACCCTAAGCAGCCCAACTTAGCCGCTTGGTTAGCATTTTCTGGGTTTAGACCACCTGCCAACATTATCGCGCTTTGGTTGTTGATCAGGCTCCAATCGAATGCTTGGCCAGTACCGCCTGTTTGAGAACCCACTTTAGTATCTAGCAGATGACGAGTCACGTTGCTTTCCAGTAATTCCGGTAACGCGCTCTCAGCATCGCAAGAAACACCATAAGCTTTCCAAATCTCAACGCTTTCAGGCAGTGATTGTTTTAGCTCATCAACGTACGCTTGAGACTCATCACCGTGCAGCTGTACTGCAAACAAACCGAGCTCTGAAACTGTATGAGCTACGTCCGCAACACTGTGATTTTGGAACACACCGACATAGTTCAAAGGTGCACCGCTCATCGTCAAACGAGCCGCTTCAATATCCACATGACGTTTAGATGCTTCAACGAAAATCAGACCACCGAATACCGCGCCTGCTTGGTACGCTTTTGCTGCATCGTCGGAGTGGGTTAGACCACATACCTTATTTTCGCCAAGCGTTACTTTACGAACGGCCAGTTCGAGGTTCTTTTCTGCCATAAGAGAGCTACCAATTAGGAAACCATCGGCAAATGTTGAGAGGTCACGTACTTGCTGGTGTGTGTAGATGCCAGACTCTGAAATTACGATTGCATTAGGTGCTAGTTCACGAAGTAGTGGTGCTAGTTCTTTTGTACGATTCAAATCCGTCGACAGGTCACGCAGGTTACGGTTGTTAATGCCGATAACCTTAGCGTTTAAAGCCACTGCGCGGTGCAGCTCTTCTTCATTGCTGACTTCAGTAAGCACACCCATGTTCAGTGAATGAGCAACCTCAGCAAGTGCTTGGTACTCTTCGTCATTCAGCACCGATAGCATCAATAAGATCGCATCTGCTGAGTAGTGACGAGCGAGATAAACCTGGTAGGTATCAACCATGAAGTCTTTACACAGGATTGGCTGCTTAGCGATGCTGCGAACCTTAGGTAAAAACTCAAAGTCACCTTGGAAGTACTTTTCGTCGGTCAGCACTGAGATTGCGTTAGCATGGTTGTTATAAACCGATGCAATGTAGTCCAAGTCAAAGTCGTCACGGATCAAACCTTTCGACGGTGATGCCTTTTTACACTCAGTAATGAAAACCGTTTGTTCGCCACTCAGTGCCTCGTAAAAACTGCGGTCTGAGTTGGTTAATGCTGCTTTGAATTCATCAAGAGGCTGAGTTTGCTTACGCGCTTCAACCCACTGGTATTTATCACGAACGATTTTTGCTAATACTTCCGCCATTTCAGCTTCTTTAACTGAAACGTGGGTCGACAGTTTATCGGTAGTCTGTGTCATGTTCTTTGTCTCAATTCGTCGTTCGTTAGGCGTGCGCTGCAAGCTTTTGTACAAGCTCGTACGCTTTGCCAGAATTCATCACATCAATGGCTTGTTGTGCATTTGCTTTTAGGTCTTCGTGACAAAATAGACGCATTAGAAGAGCAACGTTCACGGCTACTGCGCCAACTTGGGCTTCAGTGCCTTTACCCGTCAGGATATTGGTTGTGATGGCTTTGTTTTCTTCTGGCTCGCCACCCTTGATAGCTTCAAGAGGGTGAGTGTTCAAGCCAAAGTCAGCCGGTGTCACTGTGTATTCGTGAATCGCACCATCTTTGATTTCTGCAACTATGGTTTCGCCGTGGATAGCCACTTCATCAAGGCCGCTACCGTGCACAACCGCTGCGCGCTTCATACCCATTTGCAACATGGTTTCCGCGATAGGGCGCACTAGCTCTTTGCTGTAAACACCCATAAGCTCGATGTTAGGGCGAGCAGGGTTAATCAGTGGGCCAAGGATGTTGAAGATGGTGCGCGTTTTCATGGTTTGACGAACAGGCATCGCGTGACGTACACCACCGTGGTATTGAGGAGCAAATAGGAACGCTACACCAAGTTCATCGACAGCTTTACGAGTGTCTTCTGCCGTCATCGCTAGGTTGATACCAAATGAATCCAGTAGATCAGAAGAGCCTGATTTGCTCGATACACTGCGGTTACCGTGTTTCGCAACTTTTAAACCACATGCCGCTGCAACAAATGCTGAAGTCGTCGAAATATTAATGGTGTTGTGACCGTCGCCGCCTGTGCCTACGATGTCTGCAAAATCGTAGTCAGGGCGTGGGAACGGGTTTGCATTAGCAAGCAGTGCTTTCGCCGCACCAGCGATTTCTTCTGGCGTCTCGCCTTTGATTTTCAGAGCAGTCAGTGCAGAAGCCATCAGGATTGGGTCTAGTTCACCCTTGATGATAACGTCGAATAACTGTTGGCTTTCTTCTTGAGTAAGAGACTGCTGTTCGTAAAGTTTATTAATCTGTTCCATGATCGTTTCCTAGTTAGTCTTTTTATCAAGAGTGGCCTTCTTCTTAAGGCAGAGAGGTTTCTCAAGTGCCCATTCGATAGCGTTCGCTAGAAGCGTTGCACCGTAGGTTGTCATAATTGATTCTGGGTGGAATTGGAATCCACATACTTTGTCTTGTTCTTGAACCACAGACATGACCAAACCATCGACTTCAGCCGTTACCATTAGGCTATCAGATACATGCGTAGCAACCAGAGAGTGGTAGCGGGCAATAGCCAGTGGAGAAGGTAAGCCTTGGTAAGTCGCATGATTTTGATGTTCCATCATCGACACCTTACCATGAATGATTTCGCCTGCGCCTGCAACGGTGCCGCCATAAGCTTCAACGATCGCTTGGTGACCTAAGCAGATACCAATCATTGGCACCTTACCTTTTAGCAGCTGAATCAACTCAGGCATGCAGCCCGCGTCAGCTGGAGCGCCAGGACCAGGTGAAAGTAGGGCAACAGGGTTGTCTAGTTCGTTGATTGCCGCTTCCACAACCTTTGCAGAGATGTTGTTACGGTAAATCTTTACGTTGTGACCCAATGAGCGGAATTGGTCTACAAGGTTGTAAGTGAACGAGTCGAAGTTATCGATGAATACAATATCAGCCATGATTACGACTCCTTCTTGTTAGAGATGTTTTTAGTGTGTGCAGCTTGAATCGCTGAGATAACCGCTTGTGCTTTGCCGCGAGTTTCATCCGCTTCTGCTTGTGGGTCTGAATCGAACACCACGCCAGCACCAGCTTGTACTTGTGCCACACCATCTTCAACGTAAGCAGAGCGAATTACGATACAAGTATCTAACGTGCCTTCACCCGTTAGGTAACCCACTGCACCACCGTAGCTACCACGACGCGTTTTTTCTACATCACGGATAAGCTGCATTGCACGGATTTTTGGTGCGCCTGTTAGCGTGCCCATGTTCATACAAGCTTGGTAAGCATGCAGTGCGTCTAAATCTTCACGCAGCTGACCAACGACACGAGAAACCAAATGCATCACATGACTGTAGCGGTCAACTTTCAGTAAATCTGCTACGTGGCGAGTGCCAGCTTTGGCAATGCGTGCAACGTCGTTACGCGCTAGGTCGACAAGCATCATGTGTTCTGCGTTCTCTTTCTTGTCCGTACGCAGCTCAAGCTCGATACGGCTGTCTAGGTCGAAATCGATTTGGCCGTCAGGACGTTTACCACGACGACGAGTACCCGCAATTGGGTAGATCTCAATTTGGTTGGTTTCGGTTTCGTATTTCAGCGCACTTTCTGGAGATGCACCAAACAGCGTAAATAGTTCATCTTGCATGTAGAACATGTAAGGGCTTGGGTTACTTTGTTTTAGTTCTTTGTAAGCGGCTAGTGGAGCTGGGCAAGGGAGTGTGAAGCGGCGTGATGGTACGACTTGGAACACATCGCCTTTTACTACGTACTCTTTTAAGTCACGAACGGTTTGGCAGAAATCTTCATCGGAAACGCTTGGTACTGCTTCCACGTTGTCTAATGGCGTCACTTCCGTGATTGCTTTCAGTGACTGACATTGCGTTTGAATCTCAGCTAGACGCTCTGTTAATTGTGCTTTGATGCTGTCGTCTTGAGCGAATAAGCTTGCGTGAAGCAGGCCTTGGTTTTCTTGGTGGTCGAAGCGAAGCAGGGTTTCAGCGACGTAGAAAACAAAGTCAGGGCAGTTATTGGTTGCCTCTGCATCACCTAGTGGTTCAAAGTTCGCTACGATGTCGTAAGCGAATAGACCAGCCATAAACAATGCATGCTTATTATTAGCATCTTGCTCAAAGCTGTGCTGAACCAAACGCAGTGCATCGAAAGAAGAGGCTTCTCTTAAGCGGGAGTCTTCGTCCAGTTCGTTGCTTGGCTCAACAAAAGTGAGCGTCAAAACGTTATCAGTAAGGTCAGATTTGATCTCTTCTTTCACGTTTTGAGTTAGGTGTTCGATAAGCGCTTGACCGTTTTTCGTCAGGGCTTGAAAGGTTACTTCATGTTCGCGGCATACGATGCGAACAGCAGAGTCGATAAGGAGTAGGCTTGTCAGGTTCTGTTTAGATTCAATCTCAGCAGATTCCAACAGCAAACTGTCCGTTTTGTTTTCACACAAAGTATGGAAAACACTGGTTGGATCTTGCGAGTAAGGAACTGAAGTATTGATGACTTCAATAGTTCCTAGCTTTTTGATTTCAATGGCCTTGTTCACAAGACCTCCTTTATGATTCTTTAAATTTCCTGCCGTACATAGTCGCATAAAGATACCTTTCACCCAATCTAGAATATGGTCAATTCGATGATTTGTTAGTCAGTTGAATGTGAGATGTTCGACAAATTAAAAAGCCCGCTATGGAAGCGGGCTTAGTGATAACTTTTTTATAAACAAACTGTTTAATTAGAAGTATACGTTAGCCCACCAAGAACTTGTCCAAGTGCGCCACCAATTAAGCTCTGAACTTGCTTCTACTGAAGAAAGTTCTAAAACTTTATCTTTATGGTCTTGGTTAAATTCTTGTAACATGGTGAACCTATCAAATGTGACACTTCGTATTTGTGTACTAGTTAACTAGTTTTTCACTTGCGGGTCAAGTGTGTTGACACAAATATAACGATAAAAATTGAAAACAATGAAAAAGAATATATGAGAATTGATCTACATAGTCATACAACAGCCTCAGATGGCCGACTTACTCCACCTGAGCTAATTGACCGAGCGCTGAGCTTTAACATCGAAGCGCTAGCGATTACAGATCATGATACGACTGATGGGCTTGCTGAAGCGCGCAACTATATTGCGGATAACAATCTTCCAATTCAGCTGATTAATGGCATCGAAATCTCCACAGTATGGCAAAACAAAGATATCCATATTGTTGGTTTAAACGTTGACCCTGAGTCTCCAGAACTGAAAGCTCTCATTGAACAACAGAAGCAGCACCGCATTGGCCGTGCAGAACTGATTGCTCAGCGCCTTGAAAAAGCAACCCGTGAAGGGGTGCTAGAAGAGGTGAAGCTGATTGCTGGCGATGCTCCGATCACCCGCGCTCACTTTGCTAAATGGTTGGTTGATAACGGCTACGCGAAAACCATGCAGCAAGTATTCAAGAAGTTCCTAACACGTAATAACCCAGGTTATGTGCCGCCAACTTGGTGTTCAATGAGTGATGCTGTCACAGCCATTCACGCCGCTGGTGGACAAGCGGTATTAGCGCACCCAGGGCGATATGGCTTTACCGCTAAGTGGGTTAAGCGTCTATTGACTGCGTTTGTTGAAGCAAAAGGTGACGCGATGGAAGTGGCGCAACCGCAACAAGCACAACAAGAACGACGCACTCTTGCCGATTATGCTATACAATACAAACTATTAGCCTCCCAAGGCAGTGACTTCCATTATCCATCTCCTTGGATGGAACTTGGACGTAATCTCTGGCTACCTTCTGGGGTCGAAGAAGTATGGAAAGATTGGGAGTTTCAAACAGTTTCACCATCAGATAACGATGACAGTATCTAGGTGAAGCAGCTCCTTCTGATGATAGAGTCGAGAGATTCGATAACGAGGATCAATAATGAGCCAGTTTTTTTATGTACACCCAGATAACCCACAAGCACGCTTAATCAACCAAGCGGTTGCGATTGTTCGTAACGGCGGTGTAGTGGTTTATCCAACCGACTCAGGCTATGCGCTGGGTTGTCAGCTTGAGAACAAACAAGCACTAGAACGTATTTGTAAGATTCGTCGTATCGACGACAAGCATAACTTCACTCTGTTATGCCGTGACTTGTCTGAACTGTCACTGTATGCCCGAGTAGATAACGTTGCTTTTCGTCTGCTGAAGGCTCATACGCCAGGTGCTTACACGTTTATTTTTAAAGCGACCAAAGAAGTGCCAAAGCGTTTGATGAACGCGAAACGTAAAACCATTGGTATTCGTGTACCAGACAACAAGATCGCTCTAGACCTGTTAGAAGCGATGGGTGAGCCATTGATGTCTACGTCTCTTATCTTACCGGGTAATGAGACAACAGAGTCGGACCCAGAAGAAATTCGCGACAGCCTAGAACACGCTGTTGATGTTATTTTGAATGGTGGCTACTTAGGTGAACAACCGACCACAGTGATTGACTTCAGCGACGATGATGCTGTCATTCTACGCCGTGGTGCCGGTGATCCAGCGCCGTTTGAATAATCGCATTACTGGTTAACAGTCTGTAACGATACAGAGCGCCTGCCATAAGTAAATAACAAGTGCTTTTTGGCAGGTAATTTGCGATAATACGCGACCGCGATTTGGTCGCGAAAAATTCATTCGACGTCTGTGAAGACGACAATTAGGTAGAAAAGAGTAAATGAGCGAAAAATTACAGAAGGTTTTAGCGCGAGCTGGTCACGGTTCTCGTCGTGAACTAGAAGGTTTAATCAAATCTGGCCGTGTAAGTGTTAACGGGCAAGTTGCGAAACTGGGCGAGCGTCTTGAAGACGAGAACTCAGTGATCCGTATCGATGGCCATACTGTTTCAGGCAAAGCGTCTGAAGAAGTGGTTTGTCGTGTACTTGCTTACTACAAACCTGAAGGTGAGCTATGTACTCGTCATGATCCTGAAGGTCGCCGCACAGTTTTCGATCGTCTACCTAAGATCCGTGGTTCTCGTTGGATTTCGGTTGGTCGTCTTGATGCGAACACGTCTGGTCTTTTGCTTTTTACTACTGATGGTGAACTTGCAAACCGTCTAATGCACCCAAGCCGTCAGGTTGAGCGTGAATACCTAGTACGTGTATTTGGTGAAGTTACTGAGCAGAAGGTTAAGAACCTTGTGCGCGGTGTTGAACTAGAAGACGGCATGGCTCGTTTCGAAGATGTGGTTTACGCTGGTGGTGAAGGTATGAACCATACTTTCTACGTAGCGATTAACGAAGGTCGTAACCGTGAGGTTCGTCGTCTTTGGGAATCACAAGAAACAACAGTAAGCCGCCTGAAACGTGTACGTTACGGTGATATCTACCTTGATAAGAAACTGCCTCGTGGCGGTTGGAAAGAGCTAGATCTTCAAGAAGTAAACTACCTGCGTGAGCTTGTAGAACTTAAGCCTGAGAAAGAGACACTGTTGGATCTTGATCCTTCAAACACTTCTCGTAAGCGTGAGCGTTCTCGTAGCCAGAAAATTCGTCGTGCTGTTAAGCGTCACGAAGAGCGCGCAAATGCTCCAAAAGGCCGTAGCAATCAAGCTAAACGTAAGAAGCCAGCTACTCGTGGTACTACAACACCTGATTCAGGTCGTGGTGCTCCAGCAGCGAAAGGCAAGCCTCAGGCTAACAAAAGCAAGCCAAAGATGAACAATGGTCGTCCGGCTAAACCAGCTAAGCCAAGAACACGTCAGTAATTACATGACTTCTTAAGCTTAAAGCTTCATTGTCTTAAAGCACTGAATACTAAAAAACCTGCTCATTGAGCAGGTTTTTTTACATCTAAGCAAAAAGAAGATGCGGGATGCGAGTAATCGAGTATCGAAAGCATGCTTCCATAAACGCAGTAAGCATGCCTTTCGTGTACGCGCTCGTATCTCGTATCTTCTACTTATGATTCGAAAAGTTGTCACCCTTCGCCAAGCGGTCATAAAGCACCACGTTCACAGATGCTGCGAGGTTCATGCAGCCATTGGTTGGAACGTAAATCGTGTCTCGGCAGAAATCAGTGATCTCTTTCTTTAGTGTGCCATCTTCTGGGCCAAAAATATAAAACGCGCGCGGTGGGTGTTTGTAATCAGGTAGAGGCTTCGCACCTTCAATCAGATCAACGGCCACAGGCACGCAGCCTACTGGAATAATGTCTTTCAGCTCTTCAACGCCAATCAGTGGCAGCTCTAAGTGCTTCTCTTTGGTATCGGTATTGAATTTTCGCGCATGATCGTAGCGTGTGCCTGTATAGAACACAGAGTTAGCGCCGTAGCAGCCAGCCGCTCGCATTACAGAGCCTACGTTTTCAGGCGTCTTTGGATTAACTAGGCCAATGCAGGCATAGCCCTTGGATTGTGTATCTGTTTTTGCTTTGGTCATATCAGTGAATATAAAGTTGATAATGAAAGAGAGTGCTCATGCAGGGAAGTAGCGTGATAAAAATAGCCGAGCAAGTGGCTCGGCTAGATTTTTAACTCGTTTACATGGGTGCTTGTTTACTCATGAAGTTGAGCGTCAGCAGTCGAATTAGTCGCGCTTCCACAGCATGTGACAGAACTTATGCTCTGGGTCACGGCTGATTAGCATGCGAGCAAATACGTCGTCTAGAACGTCATCAGCTTCATTCACAAGACCAATGCGCACTTCTGCGTAGATTTCTTTGTCGACTTCAAAGCCAACATGTTCAACCCAATCATCACCTGTTTCAACAAGCTCTGCAGCGCCACGGTCTTCAAACTGAGCCGTGAATAGAATCACATCTGCAGGTTCAAGGTTATCGGGTGCCATCTCTAGGAAGATGTCGTATGCAGTATCAATTGCGTCGTCATAAGACATTAGGTCGTTAGCTTCGGTCATAATAAATATCTTAGCTTGCGCGGTTCATGTATTTACGTTCAGCAGTGTTTACTACTACTTTGTCGCCAGTCGCGATGTATTCAGGTACTTGGATAGTAAGACCTGTAGAAAGACGAGCAGGCTTAGTACGAGCAGACGCTGATGCACCTTTGATTGAAGGGTCAGTTTCTTCAATAACTAGCTCAACAGATGTTGGTAGTTCAAGTGTTGCAGCGTTGCCGTCGATAAGGATAGCGTACATGCCTTGAGTGTCTTCGTTGATGAACAGTAGTTCGTCTTCGATAGTTTCACCGTTGAAGATGAATTGTGTGTAATCTTCGTTGTCCATGAAGATGTACTCGTTGCCATCAACGTAAGAGAACATAACTGCACGCTTAGTTACGTCGATAGTTTCAACGATTTCGTCAGCCTTGTGGCGAACTTCAGTTTTCACGCCAGTTGCTACGTCGTTACCACGGAAACGGTAAATCTTTTGACCGCCGCGGCCACCTGGTGTTGTTACTTCGATATCTTTAACAATGACTGTTTTGCTTTCTACAGTGATAGCAAAACCTTTTTTAATTTCACTTGCTCTAGGCATTTTGTGTTTGTCCTTAGTGGGTCTATCCGCTAATTATATCTCGGAGATGCTATAAATAGGAATAGCTTGAATCATAAAGTCACCTAAGCGATCATAGAGTCACAGTTAAATCATGATTTTATTTGCCGAAACGACCTATGCAGTTACCTGTTATTGACCCTACACAGCCTTTTCAATCTGAATTCCAACCTGTGGTTAACGATCTGATTACCTTCTTAAAAGGTGGGTTAGGTTCTAATCTTCACAGTGTCTATATTTATGGCAGTGTTGCTCGTAAGCAAGCCGTAGCTGGTCGCTCAAATCTTGATGTGGTTGTGGTGACACACCGTCCGTTTCCGGATCAGCGAACCACGTTGTTAAACACCATCAAATGGCGTTTCCAAAAGAGCTTTCCTCAAGTCACTCAGGTGGCAATAAAAACCACTTTGGTGTGTGACGTTGTCGACTTCGATAATATCTTCACATGGGGCTTTATGCTCAAGCATCTATCGGTGTGTATATACGGTGAAGATCTATCAGATTGTTATGGTGATTTTGAAACCAGTTGGGAAATTGCCAAGCATTGGAATATGGACATTGAAAACTGGTTAGCGGTATATCGAAACAAAATTGCACGAGCAGCAACGCCTGAACAGCAAGTCGCAGCGCAAGTGATCATCGCCAAGAAACTGCTGCGAGCGAGTTACTCTTTGGTGATGTACCGTGATAAGTCTTGGTTCGATAATCCTGTCGAGTGTGGTCAACAGTTCTTGAAATATCATCCAGATAGAGAAGTCGAAATTCAAAGGTTGGGTATTTTACTTTCAGGTCGACTGATTCCGAAACGTTCAGTGATCGGCATTCTGGATGGGTTTGGGGAATGGCTGGTTAAGCAGTACCAGAAAACTGAATTTCGAATAGGGTAGAGATTCATACTATACAGATTAAAAAAAGCAGAGCGAATTGAACATTCCTCTGCTTTTTTTTCTGATTAAACTCAGACAATAATCTTAGAATAAACCTAATTGCTGCCCGCTAACTCGCTCAAAATCTAATCCAATAAAAGGCAAAATCGCTTCAGCTACCGGCTTAATCTGCTTATCGATGTAATGCTGATAATCGATACCACTCTTCAAATACTCTTTAGGCTCTGGGCCATTCAAGGTAATCAAGTATTCAATACGTCCTTTGTTTTGGTATTGAAGTGGGCGTCCTAGTTTTGCATTGACCTCATCTGCCATTCTAGCTGCTCGAACTTGTGGTGGGATGTTCTTTTGATACTCATGCAGCTTGCGGCGCAAACGCTTCTGGTAAACCAGTAAATCGTCATGTTTACCTGCTGAAGTTTCATCAACAAACTGCCTTACGTAGTCGGTCGGATCTTGGTCGTGGAATACCATTTCATACAAGGTTTGTTGGAACTGTTGTGCCAGTGGTGTCCAGTCTGTTCGTGCACTTTCGAGTCCTTTGAAAATGATCTTCTCTTGGTCACCATGATTGATTAAACCTGCGTAGCGCTTCTTCGAACCGGTTTCCGAGCCGCGAATGGTTGGCATCAGGAATTTGCGATAGTGAGTCTCGTATTCTAGTTCAAGAATTGAGGTCAGGTTATAGGTCTCTTTCAGGTGTTCAGTCCACCAGTTGTTAATATAAGCCACCAGTTGATGGCCAATCTCGTCGGCTTGCTCTTGGTCATAACTGCCATTGAGGGATACGAAGGTCGAATCGGTATCCCCATAAATTACTTGGTAGCCCTTGTCTTCGATCAGAACTTTGGTTTGCTTCATGATCTCATGACCACGCATCGTGATTGATGACGCCAACCTAGTATCAAAGAAGCGGCAACCAGATGAACCTAACACGCCATAGAAAGAGTTCATGATGATCTTAATGGCTTGAGAGAAGGCTTTTTCGTTGTTCTTCTTTGCAACGTCACGTGCAGCCCAAAGGTTTTCGATCATCTCTGGTAAGAAGTGTTTGGTGCGGTGAAATTGCCCACCGCGAAAACCATCAACGGCTTGGTCTTCTGCTGGGCCGATTTCCAACTTCAACCCTTCGATTAGCCCCATAGGGTCAATCAAAAACGAGCGAATGATAGACGGGTATAGGCTCTTGAAGTCGAGCACTAGTACCGAGTCATAAAGATTAGGGATGGAGTCCATCACGTAGCCACCGGGGCTAGCAATCCAGTTCTCAGGCTCTAGGTTAGGGGCAACATAGCCTGCTCTGTGTATCTGAGGTAAATATAAATTGGTAAAGGCTGCAACAGAGCCGCCAACACGGTCTAGCTCAACTCCGGTCAAGCGAGAGCGCTCAATAACAAAATCGAGTAGGTGGGTGTGTTCGAAGATTCGATTTACCAACACACAGTCTTGCAGGTTGTACTTAGCCAATGAAGGCTTATCGAACTTGAACATTCGATTAATTTCATCCATGCGATCATGGACGTTATGGATATCTTTACCTTCACCAAGCAGTTCCCGTGAAACCGACTCAAGCGACCAGGAACGAAAGTGATAGGTGGCTGTCTTCAACATATCAATACCATCCAAAACGACACGCCCGGGAATGGTTATGAAGCCTTGTTGGCTTTGTGCAGAGCTACGGAAGAAGCTAGGTTGATTATCTCGACCAATATTGAGCTTAACTTCATTCCATTCCGCCCGTTTGTGCAAGAGCCTGAAGTCGAAGTCGATGACGTTCCAGCCAATGATGATGTCTGGGTCAAATTCAGAGCACCATGCGATCATCGCTTCAAGCAGCGCTTTTTCATTCGCGACCCATTGGATATTGGTTTCAGCTTGCTGTGGATCACCAATCATAATCACTCGGCTATCCATTGGACTGTCTAAGCCAATGGAGTAGAGCACGCCTTTCTCTGAACATTCAATATCCAGAGAAACCATCGATAATGTTGGTAAGTAATTGCCCGCTCTGCACTTGGCATTGGAGACTCGACGATGCTGATTCTTTTGCACAGCCGTACCAGTAAACTCGATACTTCCTTTGATAAAACGTTCCATTAGGAATCGATCCGCAAGGCGAATATCGCTCTCAAAAGTCTGGATTTCTTCGTTGTTGAAGGCTTGTGCTAATCCCAAGCTGCTTCTCGATAGTGTTGTATAACAAGCCGCGAGAGGGGTTTGGTCGAAAGTTGCGAGCTCAAGAGGTTTAAACTGGCACTCAATGGACTCTTTGGCTGCAATCGATTCGCATGCGGCTACATCAGATTGAGCAACAAAAAATACTGGCTTTTCGTTTTGAATAGTCAGAAGAGTAGGGCCTTCAGGTGTGCTTAACCACAAGTCGATCTGTGTTCGCCCTGAAAAATCTCTCGCCTGTCTTGTAAGTACAAAGCCTTGCTGAATATCCAATGTAATAACCTATTGATACGGGGGAGTGAATACTATCATCTAGCGCCAGATTACGCACAATAGGCTGCAAAGATAGTCATTAAATACTCGTTAGTAGCAGTAAATAACGGGACTCTGTAAGCAAAAAAGTGAAATTGTCGAGAATGGCCATTTAATGGTATTGAAAATATCTTTATCTTATGTAATTTTATTGGGTGTTGTTTTAACTGGTTGATTTTTAGTGAAAGCTTGTGTTTTTAGCGTACCTTTTTATAAATAAGTACTTGCTAAAGTTAGTGTTTCAGCACATATTCAACAGAGCTTTTCTTTAGTAATTAAGTTAAGATGTACTCAATGCTGCGATCCACTGTTCCTTTGTCCGATTGTTTCAAACAGATGAAACGACACAGTGGTTGCAGAGCCAATTAATAGTGTGGAGATACAAGTTTGATAAATGTTTTCCTTGTAGATGATCACGAGCTGGTTCGCACAGGGATACGACGTATTATTGAAGACGTCCGTGGAATGAACGTAGCAGGGGAAGCTGAAAGCGGTGAAGATGCTGCAAAATGGTGTCGTACTAACAATACTGACGTTATTTTGATGGATATGAATATGCCTGGTATTGGTGGCTTAGAAGCAACCAAGAAAATCTTGCGTTTCAACCCTGATGTTAAAATCATCGTTTTAACTGTTCATACGGAAAATCCGTTTCCAACTAAAGTGATGCAAGCTGGAGCTGCTGGTTACCTTACTAAAGGTGCAGGTCCGGATGAAATGGTCAATGCAATTCGTGTGGTCAACAGCGGCCAACGATACATTTCACCAGAAATTGCGCAGCAGATGGCTTTGAGCCAATTCTCGCCTGCGTCTGAAAATCCATTCGCAGACTTATCTGAACGTGAACTTCAAATCATGATGATGATTACCAAAGGTCAGAAAGTGACGGATATTTCAGAACAACTCAATCTAAGTCCTAAGACAGTGAATAGTTACCGCTACCGTTTGTTCAGCAAACTGGATATCAGTGGCGATGTAGAGCTAACGCACTTAGCGATTAGACATGGAATGTTAGATACTGAGACCCTTTAACACTGAGATCGTATAGTGACCAACTTGTTTGACTCAGTCTCATTCCTCAAGACAGTAACCGAGCAGCCCGGCGTTTATAGAATGTATAACGCTGAGGCTGTCGTTATTTATGTCGGTAAAGCAAAGAACCTCAAAAAACGCCTTTCTAGTTATTTCCGTAAAAAAGTCGACAGTGAAAAAACACGCGCTTTAGTCAGCAACATTGACAAGATCGATGTCACTGTAACGCATACGGAAACCGAAGCTCTTATCCTTGAGCACAACTACATCAAGCAGTATCTGCCGAAATACAACGTGCTCCTGCGTGATGATAAGTCGTACCCTTATATTTTTATTAGTGGTCACAAGCATCCTCGTTTATCGATGCATCGTGGAGCTAAAAAGAAAAAAGGTGAATACTTTGGTCCTTACCCTGACTCCGGCGCTGTGCGTGAGACGCTACACCTAATCCAAAAAATCTTCCCCGCTCGCCAGTGTGAAGACACGGTTTATGCCAACAGAACTCGTCCTTGCTTGATGTATCAGATTGGTCGCTGCGCTGCACCATGTGTCAGCTCAATCATTTCTGATGAAGAGTACGGCGAACTGGTCGACTATGTTCGTTTGTTCCTGCAAGGAAAAGACAAGTTAGTGCTGGAAACGCTTATCGAGAAGATGGACACAGCAAGCCGTGAGCTCCGCTTTGAGCAAGCTGCGACTTTCCGTGATCAGATCCAAGCGATTCGACGAGTACAAGAGCAGCAATATGTATCTGACGATTCCATGGAAGATATGGATGTGCTTGGCTTTGCACAAGAAAATGGCGTGGCGTGTATTCATATCTTGATGATTCGCCAAGGTAAAGTCTTGGGTAGTCGAAGTCATTTTCCAAAGATCCCAAACAATACAGTGCGTGAAGAGGTTTTCTCTAGCTTCTTAAGCCAGTATTACTTAGCCCATAATGAGGCGAGAACCATTCCAACTCGTTTGATTCTGAACGCTGATTTGATGGAAGACGTCACTCCTATTCAGGACGCTTTATGTGAAGTGGCGGGTCGTAAGATCCATTTTAATACTAACCCTTCTGGCGTTCGTGGCCGCTACCTTAAGCTATCGAATACCAATGCGTTAACGGCGATTACCACTAAGATTAATCACAAGATGACGATTAATCAGCGTTTCAAAGAACTTCAAGAAGTGCTGTCGATGGATGCAATTAAGCGCATGGAATGTTTCGATATCAGTCATACCATGGGTGAAAGTACCATCGCGTCTTGTGTGGTGTTCAACCAAGAAGGCCCTGTTAAGCCTGAGTATCGTCGTTACAACATCACAGGCATTACCGGTGGTGATGACTATGCAGCAATGGCTCAGGCGCTTGAGAGACGTTATTCGAAGCAGCTTGATGTTGATAAGATCCCAGACATTATCTTTATCGATGGTGGTAAAGGTCAGCTTAATCGTGCTCATGAGATTATCTCTCAATATTGGGGAGATTGGCCGTTCAGACCGAGAATGATGGGTATTGCAAAAGGCGTGACGCGTAAACCTGGTTTAGAAACTCTCATTACCCTTGAAGGGGAAGAGTTTAATTTGCCAAGTGATGCACCAGCCTTGCACCTTATTCAGCATATTCGTGATGAGAGCCATAATCATGCGATTGCAGGGCATAGAGCGAAGCGCGGTAAAACGCGTCGAACCAGTGCCTTGGAAGGAATTGAAGGGATAGGACCGAAGCGTCGCCAAGCTTTGCTGAAATACATGGGTGGCTTACAAGAACTCAAGCGTGCAACTGTTGAAGAAATAGCCAAAGTGCCGGGCATTAGTCATTCTTTGGCAGAAAACATTTATCAAGCATTGAAACAATAGTAAAAATCCCGCACCATTAAAGCGCAATTAATAAGAGCCCAATAATATGCGTTTGAATATACCTAACATTTTGTCCTTACTGAGACTATTTTTGATCCCAGTATTCGTTGTTGTTTTTTACCTACCTTACCAATGGGCTCCTTTTGCTGCAGCGATGGTTTTTTGGGTAGCGGGTTTTACTGACTGGTTAGATGGCATGCTTGCTCGTAAGCTAGGACAAACGTCTCGTTTTGGTGCCTTTATTGACCCAGTCGCAGACAAAGTACTAGTGGCGACGGCTCTTATTTTGATTACCGAGCATTACCACTCAATTTGGGTCACTATCCCAGCTGTGACCATGATAGCTCGCGAGATCATCATCTCTGCACTTCGTGAATGGATGGCTGAAATCGGTAAACGTGCAAGCGTAGCGGTTTCTTGGGTCGGTAAAGTTAAGACGGTTTCTCAGATGTTCGCGTTGTGGGTGCTTATCTGGCGCTATGACGATTGGATGATTTGGGTTGGCTATATCGCGCTCTACGTTGCAACGATTCTAACCTACTGGTCAATGGCACAATACTTAATGGCTGCCAAAGACGATTTGTTAGACGAAAAACACCATTGATGAAGAAGCGAGCTAAGGCTCGCTTTTTTGATCTTTAACCTTAGGTCAAATAATCAATACTTGGATATCTAATGTGATATAGATCTCTTTTGAATAGCCGATACACAGTGTGTTTTGCACATAAAGTCAGCTATTTAGCCCGTTTAGTATGAAATCTATTCAAACGAATTAAAAATACAAAAATATTATTGACTCATCCGCTCGAATCCGTAGAATGCACCCCGTACCCAAGAGGATGGCAATGAGCGATTTGATTGGAATTACTAAGGCGCCTTGGCAGAGTGGCTATGCAGCGGATTGCAAATCCGTGGACCTCGGTTCGACTCCGGGAGGCGCCTCCATTATCTCTCTTGTTTAAGAGAATAATAATGAAATGCGACACTAGCTCAGCTGGTAGAGCGCAACCTTGCCAAGGTTGAGGTCACGAGTTCGAACCTCGTGTGTCGCTCCAAATTTTGTATGTTGATTGGCGTCAACATAAGATGGTGTTTTACTTTTCAGTAATCGGCATCGCAATAAAGAATTGCGTGCCCTGGTGGTGGAATTGGTAGACACAAGGGATTTAAAATCCCTCGACGTTCGCGTTGTGCCGGTTCAAGTCCGGCCCGGGGCACCATCTACAAGTCTTTACATTGATAAAGCAAATGCGACACTAGCTCAGCTGGTAGAGCGCAACCTTGCCAAGGTTGAGGTCACGAGTTCGAACCTCGTGTGTCGCTCCAATTTGAAAAAGGCTCATCAGAAATGATGAGCCTTTTTCGCATCTGAAACACACTAAAGCTTGAGACATCAGGTCACGAGTTGACCCCGTGTCCTAGCCGGTCGCGTCGCTCCAAATTGAAAAGCCCGAACAGAAATGTTCGGGCTTTTTCTATTTCTGCTTTACGGTTTTATTCCAATCTGATTCTAGGTCACGAGTTGACCCCGTGTACCTAGCCGGCCGCGTCGCTCCGAATTAAGAAGCCCGAATCGAAATGTTTGGGCTTTTTGGTTTCTGTCATCAGCTTATTCATATCAGCATTCTTCTTGTTCGAACCTGCACTTAAAATTCATTTCTATCACTTAGCTTTTAAAAGCGAGATTCCCTATGATCTCGTCCCTCGCGCTAGGGAATGACGGAGAAAGATTAAGTTCAAAGCCTTCGTAACACATCTTTTGGATACTTAGTTTGTCACCACCTACCGAAAGAGGCTTAAAGCTTCTCTAACAGCGTTTATATACCCACACCGTCATCCTCGGGCGTGAGGGACGAACGAACCGGGGATCTCGCTCTTCAGTTCTATATTGTCGATATTTAAAGCAATTCCTCACTCACTGCGCGTATTAATTAAGCGTTTATTAAAAACTATTGATAGTTCGTTTCACTTTATGTTACTTTCCCGCGCAATCTCGGAACGGCCGATGTTCAAAAAGAGCCGCGATTGCTTTCTGGGGGATACGCGTAATGACCATTCTTGCTGATTGGGACATTACGTAGGGTAGGTATCGGCTAGTCCTTTAGCTGATAGACGGGATACTTATGGCGCAGTTCGCCATGCTAATGGGAAACCCAACATTGAACATACTAACTACAACATTGCTAATCAGCTCAGCATTTCCAAAGGGACAAGCTCCTCATAGCTGCCCGATCCTGCAAAAATGTCCAATTCTTCAAAACAGTAGCATTACTGAACCTTGAGCTCGCGCTAACAATTTCTCACTGTCTTAAGGCAGCTTAATTTCGTATTCGTCGTTTGACTTATGCGGGCGTACAGCTATATCTCATTTCTAGACAAATATGCGTATTTCATTAAGAACTCTTGTTAATCGAGAGGGCTGGTGTGTATTTGCGTTTACTGGAGGTGAGTATGAACATATTCAAGGGAATTTTTATGACTACCGCCTTTGAAGTCGATATCAACACTATCGCAAATTCATTTTCAACTATGGTTCCTATCGTAGAGGGCACCTATGACCTAACACCTGATGCTATTTTGCTTGAGCAAGAGCAGCACGAATCAGATGTTCGCTCATACCCAAGACGTCTACCAATTGCTATCAAGCGAGCATGCGGTGCCTTGGTTGAAGATACTCGTGGACAACTATTTTTAGATTGCTTAGCCGGTGCGGGTACACTTTCTTTGGGTTATAACCACCCAGAGATTAACCAAGCACTCAAAGACCAACTCGATTCTGGTTTGCCATATCAAACTCTTGATATCACGACTCAAGCAAAAGAGACGTTTATCAAGCGAGTGAAAGCCTTTCTTCCTCAAGAGTTTTCAAACAACTCAGTGATTCAATTCTGTGGTCCATCCGGTGCCGATGCTGTTGAAGCGGCGATCAAGCTAGCCAAGCAAACCACAGGTCGCAATACCATGTTTGCTTTCCGTGGTGCTTACCATGGCATGACCAATGGCACCATGGGCATGATGGGTAACCTAGGTACAAAAGAACGTCGCAGCGGTTTGATGTCTGACGTGCACTTTATGCCTTTCCCATACAACCTACGCTGCCCGTTTGGCATTGGCGGAGAGGCAGGGGCTAACGCAAGTATTCGTTACATCGAACGCATGTTGAACGATGATGAGTCTGGCATCATGAAGCCAGCTGCAATGATCGTTGAGCCCGTACAGGGTGAGGGCGGTGTGATTCCAGCTCCTGCGTCTTGGCTACAAGGCTTGCGTCGCATCTGTGACGAACATGATATCCTACTGATTTTTGATGAAATTCAGTGTGGAGTCGGTAAAGCTGGTCATCGATTTGCGTTTGAAGAGTCGGGCGTTAACCCTGATATCTTGTGTCTGTCTAAAGCGATCGGTGGCGGGCTTCCAATGTCATTGCTCGTGTTTGATAAGAGTATCGACACTTGGAAAGCGGGCGAGCACACGGGTACTTTCCGTGGTAACCAACTGGCAATGGTGTCTGGCGCTAAAGCGTTAGAAATCATCGAGCGTGACGGCTTGGTTGAGCATGCAAAGATTGCCGGTCAACACCTACGTCAAGGTCTAGAAAAAATCCAATCTCGCGTGAACTGTATTGCTGAAGTGCGCGGTAAAGGCCTGATGCTTGGCGCTGAGATCAAGCAACCAAACGGCGAACTTAATAAATTTGGTGAGCCGAAATCGGATGGTGAACTGACATTGGCTATTCAACGTGCAGCACTAGAGCGCGGTTTAATGGTTGAGAAGGGCGGTCGTGACGGCTCAGTGATTCGCTTCCTGCCACCGATGATTATCTCTTTCGAACAGATTGATTTTGCACTGCGCGTGATGGAAGAAGCTATCATTGCGGCTGGTGGCGGTGTTCAAAAACAGCAAGCTTGTGGTGAACAGCCAAACCAAGAATGGCATAAGCATTTCATTCACACTGGCCCTCGTGGTAGTGACGAGTTTGCCAACGTGATGAACCAAACCACTCAGGCGATGAAAGCGGTTTTTGAGCAGGTTGAAACCCCTTATTCAGGACTTGATCCAAAAGCGCTAGAAGCGGCTATCAATGCTATCGACCTCGATAACCACCAACACGCTTTGGTTGATGTTGTGGACAGTACCGCTGACCTAGTCGCGGCTAACTCTATTTTTGTGCAACACCCTGACTGTATCGCACACCTTCATACGCCCCCTCTTATGGCGTCAGTCGCAGCGGAATCGATTATCGCGGCTCTGAATCAATCAATGGACTCATGGGACCAAGCATCTGCTGCAACGTATGTTGAGCAGCGCGTGGTCGATTGGATGTGTGATATGTACCAACTTGGCGAGCAAGCGGACGGTATTTTCACTAGTGGCGGCACGCAAAGTAACCTAATGGGCTTATTGCTAGCGAGAGACTGGGTTGCTGATAAGCACAATGGTCACTCAATTCAAAAGTTAGGCTTACCGGAGTATGCAAGCAAGCTTCGCATCTTGTGCTCAAACAAATCTCACTTCACGGTTCAAAAATCTGCGTCACTACTTGGCTTAGGCGAGAGCGCGGTGTGCTGTGTTGAGACAAACGCAAACGGCACCATTAAACCAGATTTATTAGATGCAGAAGTGAAAGCGCTAAAAGCGCAAGGGCTGATTCCTTTTGCGGTAGTTGGCACGGCAGGTACAACCGACCACGGTGCGATCGACGACCTTGATGCAATTGCAGACATCGCTAGCCAACAAGGTCTTTGG
Source organism: Vibrio chagasii (assembly GCF_002954585.1). Classification (GTDB taxonomy): domain Bacteria; phylum Pseudomonadota; class Gammaproteobacteria; order Enterobacterales; family Vibrionaceae; genus Vibrio; species Vibrio chagasii_A. The sequence continues at coordinate 1,723,576 of NZ_MSCI01000002.1, read as the reverse complement.
TTCCATGTCGACAGTGCTTACGGTGGCGCGCTTATCTTGAGTAGCCACAAGGCTCGCTTACAAGGCATCGAAAAAGCGGACTCTGTGAGTGTCGATTTCCACAAGCTTTTCTATCAAACAATCAGCTGCGGCGCGGTGTTGTTGAAAGACAAAGCGAACTTTAAGTACCTACTGCATCACGCAGACTACCTAAACCGTGAACACGATGAACTGCCGAACTTAGTCGACAAGTCTATCGCGACCACCAAGCGTTTCGATGCATTGAAAGTCTTCATGACAATGCAAAGCGTTGGTCCAAAACAGTTGGGCGATATGTACGACCATCTTCTTGAGCAAACGCTAGAAGTGGCAGACCTGATTCAAAACCAAGCTGACTTGGAGCTGCTCGCGGAGCCGTCATTATCAACAGTGCTGTTCAGATCTACTCCAAATAGCAAGCTGTCAGCAGACGGTGAGCTTGATTTAGACAAGCTCAATCAGACACTAAGACTAGAAGCGCTGACCCGTGGCGTTGCGGTACTTGGTGAAACGGTAGTGGATGGTAAAAGCGCGCTTAAATTCACCATCTTGAATCCGTGCTTAAAGACTTCAGATTTCCAATCTCTAATTAACAAAATTCAAACTCTAGCGACAGAGCTAGTAGAACAACAAGGATAATTAATACTATGGCTATTCTACAAATTGGTGCAGGCGGCGTTGGTTGGGTTGTTGCACACAAAGCAGCACAAAATAACGAAGTACTGGGTGATATCACAATCGCTTCTCGTACCATTGCGAAGTGTGAAAAAATCATCGAATCAATCAAAGGTAAGAACAACCTTAAAGATTCAACTAAGAAACTAGAAGCTCGCGCAGTAAACGCTGACGATGTTGATGCACTTGTTGCTCTGATTAACGAAGTGAAACCAGATCTAGTCATCAACGCTGGTCCTCCTTGGGTTAACATGGCGATCATGGAAGCGTGTTATCAAGCAAAAGTCTCTTACCTAGATACATCGGTAGCGGTTGACCTATGTTCTGAAGGCCAACAAGTACCACAAGCTTACGATTGGCAGTGGGGTTACCGTGAGAAGTTCGCTGAAGCGGGCATCACAGGCATTCTTGGTGCGGGCTTCGATCCAGGTGTGGTTTCAGTATTTGCAGCGCACGCGGTTAAGCACCTATTCGATGAGATCGACACGATCGACGTAATGGATGTAAACGCAGGTGACCACGGTAAGAAGTTTGCGACAAACTTTGACCCAGAAACCAACATGCTTGAGATCCAAGGCGACTCTTTCTACTGGGAAAATGAAGAGTGGAAACAAGTACCTTGTCACTCACGTATGCTTGAGTTTGATTTCCCTAACTGTGGTACTCACAAAGTGTACTCAATGGCGCACGATGAAGTTCGTTCAATGAAAGAGTTCATCCCAGCTAAGCGCATCGAGTTCTGGATGGGCTTTGGTGACAAGTACCTAAACTACTTCAACTGCATGCGTGATATCGGCCTGCTAAGTCCAGATCCACTAACATTACACGATGGTACTGTGGTTCAGCCTTTACACGTTCTTAAAGCGCTACTGCCAGATCCAACGTCGCTTGCTCCGGGTTACACAGGTTTGACGTGTATCGGTACTTGGGTTCAAGGTAAGAAAGATGGCAAAGAGCGCAGTGTGTTTATCTACAATAATGCCGACCACGAAGTGGCTTACGCAGACGTAGAACACCAAGCGATCTCTTACACAACAGGTGTTCCAGCGATTACGGCTGCACTTCAGTTCTTCCGTGGTGAATGGGCTGATAAAGGTGTATTCAACATGGAACAGCTGAACCCAGACCCGTTCCTAGCAACCATGCCTGAAATTGGTCTAGATTGGCACGTTCAAGAGCTAGAGCCGGGGCAAGGTCTACCTCTAATCCATACTTTGAAGTAATTCTGGCTCTTTGCCCTCGTTGCGTTGTCCATCGTGCTCATTTACATTCGTAAACTCCGCGCGATGTCCTAGCTACAAGGGCAAAGTTCTGCGAATTCGATCCAAAGTCATCGGAATGACAACAACGTATAATGATAAGCCGATGCATCAGCGTCGGCTTTGTTCGATTATCATGTGTCTTCGTTAGCTCGAAGGCCGCAAGGTATTAACATGCAAAACAACGAACTAAAAACGCCTTACTTCATGATCAACGAAAATAAGTTGATCGCGAATCTAGAGAAAGCCAAGCAACTGAAAGAGATTTCAGGTGTGAAGTTGGTACTGGCACTTAAGTGCTTCTCTACATGGGGTGTGTTTGACATCATCAAGCCTTATCTCGATGGCACGACAAGCTCCGGCCCATACGAAGTAAAGCTTGGGCACGAAACGTTTGGCGGTGAGACGCACGCATATAGTGTGGGTTACAGCGAAGATGACGTGAGAGAAGTGGCCGACATCTGCGATAAGATGATCTTCAACTCACAAAGCCAACTGGCCGCTTACCGTCATATCGTTGAAGGTAAAGCTTCACTTGGTTTACGTCTAAATCCTGGTGTGAGTTATGCAGGGCAAGATCTGGCAAACCCAGCGCGTCAGTTTTCTCGTTTAGGTGTTCAAGCGGATCATATCAAGCCTGAGGTTTTTGAAGATATTGACGGTGTTATGTTCCACATGAACTGTGAGAATAAAGACGTTGATGCTTTCATTGGTCTGCTTGATTCAATCTCTGAGCAGTTTGGTGAGCACTTAGATAAGTTAGATTGGGTGAGCATGGGCGGTGGCGTATTCTTCACTTGGCCGGGCTACGACATTGAAAAGCTTGGCCTTGCGCTAAAAGCCTTCTCTGAAAAGCACGGCGTGCAAATGTACCTCGAGCCGGGAGAAGCTATCATTACCAAAACAACGGATTTGGTTGTGACTGTGGTTGATATCGTTGAGAACGTGAAGAAAACCGCGATTGTGGATTCTGCAACCGAAGCACATCGACTTGATACGCTTATCTACAATGAACCAGCATCGGTATTAGAAGCGTCTGAAAACGGCAGTCATGATTATGTGATTGGTTCATGTTCATGTTTGGCGGGTGATCAGTTCTGCGAGGCGAGCTTTGATGAGCCACTGCAGATTGGTCAAAAACTTCACTTGTTGGACAGCGCAGGTTACACCATGGTGAAGCTTAACTGGTTCAACGGCTTAAAAATGCCTTCAATCTACTGCGAGCGCAGCAATGGTGAAGTGCAAAAGCTGAATGAGTTTGGCTATCAAGACTTTAAGCGTTCATTATCACAGTGGTCAGTTAAGTAATTGAGTCGCAGGTTTCGAAAAAGAAAAGAGCAGCCAGGTGCTGCTCTTTTTGATTACTTGTACCGTAGAAGCTAGTTAAATATTTTCACTAATCGAACAAGAGGGTGTGGAATATCATCTGGGTCGGTAATGACTTCTAAAGCTTCTTCAAAATCAATAATTAAACCATCATAATTGCTGTTTATTTTATGAGCGTCGGGTGTGTTAGTCCAATATGGTTCATTGGTTGTGGTTGGGAAGTACGTCAGATTGATTGCTGGTCTAGTACAGCTATAGTCAACGATTGAACTTAACTCTTTGATGTTAGGTAACCGAAAACCAGCCTGGCCGGCAATAGTGGTCAAGTCTGCATCTTTGGTTGCGATGAGCGCATCCTGCCAATTCTGATATTTAATCGCGGTACCATCACATGTGTCATTGGATTGATTATAGATTTCACCTAGGTTGCATTTTGACCAAAGTAAATTAGTCGTTACGTCGAGTAATGTGCCATCTTTACGATCAATAAATTGCCCGTCTTGATGAGAGGGCGTTTGAGTTTGTACGCAGGTTTGTGCGATGGTATTTGCACTTAACAAAGAGGCAGTTACACCTAAGATTAGTTTTAGTCTCATTATTCAATACCCCCACTTACCGCCACAATACCCGTCGAACCTGCAATGTTTTTATTACATAGCTCAAGTTCACCATTTTGAGAGTCGATACATCTAGCACTACCATCTTGCTTAACAGAACTAGAATGTGTGAAGAGTCGCTCTCCTAGATTAGGAAAGAAATCAATGGCGCCAGCAGGGACGCTGCCGACATTGAAGTTAATAAATGAGCGGGCTTCAACAGGAGACGGTAATCGCCAATCTGTAATACCGCAAGTTGAGCGACTGTTTAGGCTATCAATATAGCTAGCTGTATTACAGTAGTTGCTCCCTGAACCATCATTAATGTAAGCGCATTGAGAAGATATCGGGCCTGCGCTATACAAGAGATCATTGGGTGCGCCAGCGTAGCCACCATTTGTTGTATTGTCAGAGTCGTACCAAGTATATGTGTATGATGCGCTTCTCCAAGAGCTTGACTGGCTATCCCACGGGTAAGGGTTGGCGTCAGGGTCGTCTTTGTGGTTCTTGACCCAAGTGTCGACCTCTGATTGACTGGGCAGTGCTATCGGAGCTTGTTTCGCTTCAATATATAATCCGGTATGTTCGTCTCTAACGCAGCGCCAATCAGTAGCGCTAGGTGTTAGACGGTTTCCGTGAGCATCTAACTTGGTGTAGCGGAAGCCATACTCTCCATCCGAATGTTCGTCTCCATTTGTTACATCTAAACCAAAATCTGCATCTTGATTTGGGTGTGACGATGGAGGAGTGACACTGTCGTAGTCTGTGCCATCAAAATAAGTGACATACCCAGTATCATTGAAGTTTTTCTGCCCAGGAATATAAAATGCGAGAGTGTTTTTATTTGAATTGATAGTCGCGTTACCAACGGAAGCTATCGTGTAGATTACTGACTCACCACCTTCATCGAAGCTATCATCACGAGCAGTAAATGTGATATTCGTTGATAGAGTTTCTGCTGGTAGTTTAAGAGCTAAACCTGATATATCTACAATGAAGTCTTCGGGTGCGGCAATACCATTTTGAGTTAGGGTAAGGGTTACATCTTGAGATGTGTAATGACTTAAAACTGCTTGTTGAACAACACTGTCGCCCTCTACAACGGTACTTAAGTCGTTACTAAAACTAATCGTTGGCTGTGTATCGCTATCATTAATGGTTACTACTGTTCGCTCGTTTGAAAGTGTGTAATTTGTATTGTTGTCAGCACTAATAGAGTAATGAAGTGTCTTGTTACCCTCGTACAAATTATTGTTTACCAGATTTAGCGGCAGATCAGCGCTGGTTGCACCTGCTGAAATTTTGACGTTTTGACTGGAGATAGCATCGTAGTTTTTAAAGGTACCATCAGAGCGAGTTGTTACATCGCTTGTTGAGATTGTTAAGGTCAGATCTTCAGGTAAGGCTTCGGAAAGAGAAACAGTAATTGATCGTGTACTAGAACCAGATGATGGCTCTGAAAATGAAATCGAGTTAGGTAAGCTGATTTCAACTACTGATGGTGTATAACCTGGATCGGGTGTATTTTCATCATTATTTTCATGACCACTTTTGCATCCGCTAAACAGTGTCGCAAGAAGGACTACTGAGATGGCATTAAATTGCCAACTCGACCTTTTTCTTTCCATGTATAAACCTAAGTGACTAAATTAAAAAGATAATCTATGGTAACAAAAATATGATACCAATGCTTGGTTTCATATGTCTTGCTTATGTGTTTTTTAGGTTTTATATATTTCTTTTTGTAAACTATGTAAGGAAGGTGAAGTATCCTCCCAACGATAGGGTGTCGTTAGGAGGTTAATTCAATTAGCTCTCAACCATTACTCGAGTATCTTCACTGAGAGTTTCTAGTTCATTGATAACATCATCGATTTGAACTTCGACTGGTAGCTTCACCGCGATCTTAGAAGTGAATAGGCTTGAACTGACACCGCCACCACCGGCAATAAATACGCGCTGGCAATCCATATCGAGAATATTGATACCTTGTCTATCGAGTACATGTGTCACTTCATTGACGATACCGGCACGGTCGTTAGAATCGAGTCTTAGGTGATGAATCGTATCTTGTACATTATGTGCATGGTCTGAATCAACGAACTGGACAATCAGGTCTGGGTTAGCACTGAATGCTTCTTTAACAATCGATTCATTGATAGCTGGAAGCTGAACCTTGAGCACTCCTGCTACTTGGTCTTCAATAAAATTCACTTTACTGATGAGCCACTTGCCGTCGTTTTCATGAGTCACCGCAGCGAGTTGCTTGATCGTCGCAGGTGATGCTTTTCCGATAAAGTTTACGATAAATGTAGTGTTCATATCAGCCCCCAAAGTCTCAATTAATCATTGCTAATTAAATGTTTGATATTAAGCGATAAAGTTCTTTAATTTCAGTGTAGAAGTTTACATCGAACAATGTTTGACCTGCGTCAATTTTTGAAACTAAGCTGCGTCGCAAAAAAAGAGAATGAAGAGTAGGGCACAAAAAAGCGGCTTAAGAGCCGCTTTTTAGAACAGTTTTGGTTATTACCAAAAGTAATCAGGTCGTTGTATTAGAAGGTTACTTTAAAGTTCATACCAACAAACTGAGAATCGTATGGTGCGCCAGCATCGTAAGCGAATTTAGCGGCATCTTGGTTATCCCACCAAGGGTTAGTGTTCAGGTTGACTTCTGCGTCACCACCCCATGCATCGCTAACCCAGTGGTGGATATGACCAACAGGGTTTAGGAAGAATAGAGAAACGTCACCCATGGTTTGAGAACCCATCACTTCACCACCTGAAGCAATGATGTCTTGCTCGGTTTCTAGCATTATTTCACCCACAACCGCACCGAAGAAAGGTGTGATGAAAAGGTCTTGCCATGAAGGCACTTCAGCAAATGCTTCTACACCGTATTCCCAGAAAAAGGTAGACATCGTCCAAGAGTACATGAAAGATTCAAACTCGTTGTAACCTGCGTGACGTGCAGCTGTGTAGTAAACACCGCCAAAATATGGGTGCATCACATAGTTTAGGAAGTGTTCGTCACGGTCCCATACCGGGCCTTCAGATACGTTATCTTTCCACTTTTGACCTAGCTTACTTAAGTCGCGTTGGTCGTCGTCCCATTTAGTGATACTTTCAGGTAAGAAGGTCATTAAACCAACGGTCGCCACACTTAAGCCGAGAATGGTGTAAGTTTGACCCATTAGGTAATCCCAATCTTTCTCTTCACTTACCAAAAGGTGCTTTGGTTGTTGGATTGAGAAATCATACTCTTCGCTAGATTCGCTCAGTGCGTAATTGGTACTAGGCTTGTAGGTGTACAAGCTATCATTTACACAGTAATCTTGAGCACATTCATCCGAATAAGAAAGGTTGATTGGCTGGTCGAAGTCGTATTGGCTTGCAACCGAGTTAACTGACATTAGCATTGAAAATGCAGCAGTAACCTTTGCTAGTAACGGTGATTTGGCCACAAGGGTCTCCATGAGAAAGTGTAGAATTGATCAGGGTCACAATTATCCATTAAATGCCTGATTTAGGGAACTAATAATTTATCGCTTTTCCTAAGAAAACCTTAGATTTAACATTATTAATATTTGTTAAAAAGCAAAATAGCTCAAACTCAAACATAGACCAGTTTGTAGATAATGCAGCGTCTTTTTATGACTACAAGGGATAGAAACATGACGAAAATCGCAATGTTAAGCACAGGTGAAGAAGTTCTTCACGGAGACATTGTAGACACGAACGCGGCTTGGATGTCAGCTGAGTTTTACCAACATGGTTTTGCTTTGGCTAAACGCTCCACGGTTGGTGACCAAATGAATGCCTTAGTCGAAGAGTTGTTGATGCTGAGCTTTAACTACGATGTGGTTATCGTGAATGGTGGATTAGGCCCGACTACCGATGATATGAGCGCGGCTGCTGCAGCGGCGGCGTCAGAGCAGAAATTAGTCATGTTTCCTGAATGGCTAAAACGTATGGAAGAGATGTTTTCTGGACGCGGCATGCCGATGCCAGACAGCAACCTAAAGCAAGCTTTGCTGCCTGCGAGCTCAGAAATCGTCGATAACCCTGTTGGTACTGCTTGTGGCTTTAAGCTGAAGATTAACGATGCGACTTTCTATTTCACTCCGGGCGTACCGAGCGAGTTTAAGCGCATGGTGAGCTTTGAAATTATCCCTGACCTTGCTCGCACTTATCCTCAAGTAGTCGCGTCTGAATGCAGCCGTTTGTTTACCTTTGGTTTATCCGAGTCTGGTATTTCTGATGTGTTGGACCAATTGAAACTGCCGGAAGGTTACGAACTGGGCTACCGCTCTTACCTGCCGTTTATTGAAGTAAAGCTGTTTGGGCCTAAGTCGGATTTAGAAACTCGCGTTAAGCTACTACAAATGGTGTACAAGCTTTTAGAGAGTAACGTTGTCAGTGTTGATGAGCCTATGCTCGACCATATCGGTCATATTATGGCGGAAAGAAAGAAAACCTTGTCGGTATCGGAAGTATCAACCAAAGGTGCACTTTCGGCTTGGCTACAATCGAATGAACAAGTTGAAGATTGCTTCGGTCACTCTTGGGTAATGGCGGAGCCAAAAGAGAGCGAGCTTGAAAAGAACGACCCATTAGCCGCAACGTTTGCTCTGGCTGGCGCGACAAGAGAAAAGTGCGGCACCGAGTTAGCCTTAGTCACGGGTAAGTTAGAGGGCAATACCTTTAGTGTTGCTTTATCGAGCGAAGCGGGTGAGTGGGGACAAGTGCTGGAGTTTTACCGCCAATACAAGCGCGAAGATGCACGCACTATCATCAAAACGGTCGCTGCGGACATGCTAAGAAGACATCTAGACAATAAACCTATGTTTGGTGATTACTCTTCAGTAAAACGCGTGAAGGATATGTTTATCCCTTCAGCGATCATCAAGTAAGTCGCTTTTGTCGCTAACCAAGTTCTCTTGAGCCCAGACTTCTTGAATTAAGGTTAAGATAGAGCAAATAAAAAGGCCCAACATCTAAATAGGTGATGGGCCTTTAGTTTATCTAGCCTTCTAGATAACCAAATAACGAGTCTGTGATTACAAACCGCTTGTCATATGTAGGCTGTAGAACAAACCACGGCCGATTAACTCTGACGCTAAGAACAGTACCAATGCTAGTCCTAGGTTGACTGGATTCACTTTTGCTTTGTTGAGCATAGGTAGAATCCAAATCAGTAAGCTTGCCATTAGCAATGCAACTTGAAGAATCACATAGCTGCCTAAACCATCAACCAACTCTGAGGCTTTTGCTACTGATGTTTGAATGTCACCGATTAGGTTCAGTTTACCGACTGTCACAAGCAAGCTGATCGCAACCGCAATTACAGCCAGCATCGTGATGTTACGGTCAACCGTAAAGCGGCTGTCGTTAGCAAATACAATCACGAACTGAGACAGCAGCAAGCCACCCACAACCATTGTCATGATGAAGCTCAATGGCGTGTAGATGTTGTCCCATGTAGGTACTGTGTTGATCATGTATACGTTGATCATCGCGTACATGAAGATAACACCCAGCACCATAGCGCCAACCATCAGTGCTTTCTGGATAGCCATGCCACCTTTCTTGACTACTGATAGTAGCCATTGCAGGCCGCCAACGGCGAAGAATGCCGCACCGAAGAACACTTCGTTAGATAACCAAGCTGAACCTAGTTGGTTAAAGGCATTAAACGCGCGCAGTGGAGAGCCTAGATGCGTTGTCGAGAACATGAAACCAAGACCCATTAATGCCCATAGAATGAACATTGGAACCTTGTAGCTGTTTAGTTTCTCTTCGCCATGGCCAAGTACCAGTGCACCAATAAGCAGGTAGCCACCGACAGCCGTTTGAGCTAATACCGTAAAGAAGATCAAAGACCACTCATGAAAAATCATCTTACACCTCCTTAGGGTTTGCTAGGTGACCGCTGGTATCACCAGTTGGCTTCGCGTTTTTGTTCAGCTTAATCACGATGTTTGGCAAGGTTTCGGTTGAAGATGGCAGCGGTGCTACATCAGCACCTGAGCCGTACTTCTCGCGAAGTGTATTGATTTCGCCAAACTCCAATGCACGAAGTGGACAAGACTCAACACAAATAGGTTGTTTGCCTTCAGAAACACGTTGGTAGCAGCCATCGCATTTGGTCATGTGACCTTTCTTAGCATTGTATTGTGGAGCGCTGTAAGGGCACGCATTGCTACAGTGCTGACAACCGATACACACACTTTCATCAACCACAACTAAACCGTCTTCATCGCGTTTATGTATTGCGCCTGAAGGGCACACTTTCACACACGCAGGGTTAGTACAGTGGTTACAAGCGATAGACAGGTAGTAAGAAAAGACATCTTTCTGAACCCAGGTATCGCCATCTTGAGTGAAGCCACCGCCTGCATATTCATAGACGCGACGGTAGTTCGTTTTGATGTCGAGATCGTTATAATCTTTACAAGCAAGCTGACAGGTTTTACAACCCGTGCATTTACTTGAATCAATGTAAAAGCCGTATTGTTTCATTCCAACCTACCTTATGCTTTCTTTGGCGCTTTAATTTGAACTAGGTTTGTGTGCTGAGGATTACCCTTAGCAAGTGGGCTCGGGCGCTGAGTAGTCAGCACGTTGATAGAGCCTGCATGGTCGATCTTCTGACCATCGGGTGCGTACCATGCACCTTCGCCTAGCGCAACAACTCGAGGAAGAATCCTTGGTGTCACTTTCGCTGGAATATGAACTTCACCACGGTCGTTAAAAATGCTGACCATGTCGCCGTTTTCAATACCGCGCTCTTTTGCATCGATAGGGTTGATCCACAACTCTTGTGGTGCAGCAGCTTTGATCTCTGCAACGTTACCGTAAGTGGAGTGGGTACGAGCTTTATAGTGGAAGCCTGTTAGTTGCAGTGGGTACTTCTCTACTAATGGATCGTTATGGCCTTCGAAAGAGTCCGCGTAAATTGGAAGTGGGTGAATCACTTCGTCTTCTTTTAGCTTCCAAGTCTTCGCAATCTCAGCCAGTTGCTCAGAGTAGATCTCGATCTTGCCACTTGGTGTGGTTAGTGGGTTCGCTTCAGGATCTTTACGGAAATCTTCGTAAGCGATGTAGTGGTGGTCATAGCTACGCTTGTAGATACCCAGCTCTTTCATCTCTTCGAAGGTTGGCAGTGTTGGGTCGTTCTTACGAGTTTCTGCGTAAAGGTGCTTAATCCATTGTTCTTGAGTACGGCCTTCAGTGAACTCTTTTTCAACGCCCATACGTTTAGCAAGCTCAGTACACATCTCGTATATAGATTTTGCTTCGAACTGAGGTTCAATCGCTTTCTGTGCGTAGATGAAGTAAGGCATGTTCGATGCTTTACCATCCATACACCAGTCGTCTTGCTCTGATGTGGTTAAGTCAGGCAGGATGATGTCAGCATATTTCGCTGAAGAGGTCATGTGGTTATCAATGACAACAATCATTTCACAGGCATCTTCGTCTTGAAGAATCGCGTGTGTCTTGTTGATGTCTGAGTGTTGGTTGATGATGCAGTTACCCGCATAGTTCCAGATCATCTTGATAGGGTTTTTCAGGCGCTCGGCACCACGAACACCGTCAGTGATGTCGGTCATCTCGTGGTGACGGTGAATAGCGTCTGTCCACATGAACATTGAGATGGAGGTTTCAATTGGGTTTGGCACAGTAGGGAAGCGTACAAACGGAATGTTGATGTCACTTTCACGAGCACCTGTAGAACCGCCTGATACACCCACAGAGCCTGTCAGTAGTGACAGCATCGCGATTGCGCGACAAGCTAACTCACCGTTTGCAGTGCGTTGTAGGCCCCAACCTTGGTGGATAGCACACGGTTTCGCTGTACCCATCTCACGAGCAAGTTTAACGATAGTATCGACTGGGATACCCGTGATCTTAGAAGCCCACTCTGGTGTCTTCTCTACGCCATCTTCACCTAAACCTAAGATGTAAGATTTGTAGTCACTGTTTTTAGGTGCTGATGCAGGAAGGGTCTTCTCATCGTAACCGACACAGTATTTTGTCTAGGAACGGTTGGTCGACTAAGTCTTCAGTGATCATCACGTGTGCAAGACCCGCTACCAATGCAGCATCCGTAGATGGGCGAATTGGGATCCATTGATCTTCACGCCCACCAGCAGTATCGGTGTAACGTGGATCGATGATGATCGTTCTTGCGTTCGATTTGTTTTTGCTTTCTACGTAGTGGTGGATCAGACCGCCGCCAGACATACGAGTCTCAGCAGGGTTGTTACCAAATTGGATGTTAAGCTTAGTGTTCTCTAAGTCAGAGAAAGAGTTGTTGTTTGCCCAACCACCGTAGGTGTAACTCAAGCCTTTCGCGATTTGTGCGGTTGAATAGTCACCGTAATGGTTCAGGTAACCGCCACTTAGGTTCATAAGGCGAGCAATCAGCGTTTGTGCTGGTGGCCAAGACTTAGTGACCGTGCCACCTAGTGTGCCTGTACCGTAGTTTAGATAGATGGTGTCGTTACCGTAGTCTTTAATAAGGCGTTGCATGGTGCCAGCGACTTCATCAAAAGCCTCTTCCCAACTGATGCGCTTAAACTTACCTTCACCACGTTTACCCACACGTTTCATTGGATACTTAAGGCGATCTGGGTTGTAAACACGGCGACGCATAGAGCGACCACGTAGACATGCACGTACTTGGTGATGACCGTATTCGTCAGTACCCGTGTTGTCAGTTTCTACGTATTTGATTTCACCGTTTTGTACATGCATACGTAACGGGCAGCGTGAGCCACAGTTTACTGTACATGCACTCCATACGATTTTCTCATCCACATTTTCAGCAACTGCAGCAGCTACTGGTTTGGATTTGAAAGGCAAAGCGATACCGCCCGCAAGTGCGGCTGCACTACCTACCGCAGAAGAAGCTTTCATGAAGCTTCTTCGAGTAAGATTCATTACCCCAGATTCTTTCTTATTCGTCATTCTAAGATGCCTATTGTTATTGATGGGTAACACTTTATAGGTAGTTTTACTTTTGTATTTTAATATTTAAATGTTGATTGATAAGCATCAAATAAGTATGAAATTTAAAGTTTATGAATTGAATGTATAAATTAGATCAAAGAATGAAATGGTTTAATTTATATAATCAGTTTTAAAACCTATTACGATGTAAATAATAATGATTATCGATACGAACAAATTACTTGGTTCAATATTCTATCAAGCAAAAAGTAAAGAGCAGTTAATAGAGATTGTTCAAGCTCTCGTTGAGAACCAAGTATTATCAGAAGATTGTTTATTAGCCGTTCAAAATGAACAGGAGGATGAGTTAACAGCAGAGTTTAGCAGCCTGTTTGAAGGGGTTGGAGAGATGCCAGCACCACCATGGGGCTCGGTTTACCTCGATAAAGACCGCGTTGTGTTTGGCGAGTCAACGGTCGCGTATCGACAGTTTTTAGAATCAAACCAAATTGAATTAGATACCGGTTTAAGAGAGCCCGAAGATCAGTTTGGTCTAATGTTATTCGCTCACGCCTATTTGTTAGAAAATAATAATATAAATTCAGCTCGTGAATTACTCGAATCTCATTTATTAACTTGGTCTTTTTTATATTTAGAAACTCTAAATAAAAAGTCAGAACTATCTTTTTATAAAAAGTTATCAGTTAGTGTAATTGATTGGCTTAATTACCTAATATCTGAATATAAATTAAGCGTTTCTAATAAAAAGTTATATATTGATTAATGTCTGAACAAATAAACTCAAATAGGCGTGGTTTTTTAACTCGGTTGTCTAAACCTGTTGAAGCCGCAGCCAGTTATGAAGAGAAATCACAGCGCTTACATGCTAGGCCACCACGAGCCGTTGATGAGGTGCTGTTTGAGCGTCTGTGTGACGGCTGTGGCTTGTGTGAGCAAGTGTGCCCAAACAGTGTCATTGAGATACAAGAGGGCAGGGCACTGCTCAATTTGGATTACAACAGCTGTTCAATGTGCAACAAATGCAGTGAAGCGTGTCCGACTGGTGCACTCCACCCAACGGTAGCGCCTTACATTGATTTAAAACCTAACTTTGCTGATAGCTGCAATAACTACATGCAAATGGATTGTCACGCCTGTCAGACCGCTTGTTCAGCAGGCGCCATAAAGATTGAAGCTGGTGAACTGCCTAATGTCGCTTTAGATAAGTGTAATGGCTGTGGAGAGTGTAGAAGCGCTTGTTACATCGGTTCAGTGACGCTGAGCCTCACTCACTAAGAAAGGCCGGAGTGTCGTCGCAGTCGACAGGAAGTCTTAGTCATCAGCGGTAGAGTGAGTATTGAGAAAGCAAGGTATTCAAATAGCAATGTATTAAAATAAAAAAGGGTCCGTACTCCTAGAGGAGGCGGACCCTTTTTTCACTGTACTTCTTCAAGCTTTCGAATTGCCGTGTAATTCACGCGATTCGAAACAAGTCGAACGAATTAAGCGCGTTTTTGCTTGTTTCGGTGAATCACGTTACTCAACGACAGATCGGATTTCGCTTTGCAGATACAAGGCAAAATTTCGTTGCCTTGTGTGTAAGCCATAGCAAAACCAACGTACTCAATCTCACCAGAATCTAATGTACAGCGACAAGCACCACAGTGGCCATCACGGCAGTTGTATTCTGGCTCTAACCCTGCCTGTTCCATTGTTTCCAATAGCGTATTTGACGGGTTAGATTCAATTGAAGTTAGCTTGTTGATTTTGATTGTTGGCATTACAGCTCAAATCCTTCAAAGTCGTCAGCTTTCACTTCGTTGTCGATCTGACCAACTAGGTAAGAACTGATTTCAGCTTCTTGTGGAGCAACTTGTACGTTATCAGAAGACAACCAAGCGTTGATCCATGGAATTGGGTTCGATGTTGCTTCTGGGTAAGCAGTACCAAGACCAACAGCTTGCATACGGATGTTAGTGATGTACTCAACGTATTGGCAAAGAATGTCTTTGTTTAGACCAATCATAGAACCATCTTTGAATAGGTATTCTGCCCACTCTTTTTCTTGTTCAGCCGCTTGTTTGAATAGGTCGAAACACTCTTGCTTACACTCTTCTGCGATTTGCATGAATGTGAAGTCATCTTGACCGTTACGTAGCAAGTTGATCATGTGCTGAGTACCAGTCAGGTGAAGCGCTTCATCACGAGCGATTAGCTTGATGATTTTCGCATTACCTTCCATAAGCTCACGCTCAGCGAATGCAAATGAACACGCAAAACTTACGTAGAAACGAATTGCTTCTAGTGCGTTTACCGACATTAGACATAGGTAAAGCTTCTTCTTCAGGTCGTGAAGTGAAATTTTAACGTCTTCGCCGTTGATGTTGTGGTTGCCTTCACCGTAGCGGTGGTAATCCGCTGTTAGCTGGATAAGGTCGTCGTAGTAGAACGCGATGTCTTTAGCACGCTTTAGGATCTCTTCGTTTTCAACGATGTCGTCGAATACTAGGCCTGGATCATTCACGATGTTACGGATGATGTGCGTGTACGAACGAGAGTGAATCGTTTCAGAGAAAGACCAAGTCTCAATCCAAGTTTCAACTTCCGGTAGTGATACTAGTGGAAGTAGGGCAACGTTCGGGCTACGGCCTTGGATAGAATCAAGCAGTGTTTGGTACTTCAAGTTAGAGATGAAGATGTGCTTTTCATGTTCAGGAAGCTTGTTGTAGTCGATCCGGTCGCTAGACACGTCTACTTCTTCTGGACGCCAGAAGAAAGAAAGTTGCTTCTCGATAAGCTTCTCGAAGATTTCGAATTTTTGCTGGTCGTAACGTGCAACGTTAACCGACTGACCCAAGAACATTGGTTCTTTTAGTTGGTCATTTTTATTCTGAGAAAAAGTACTGTAAGCCATAAATGCCTCAAATGCTTTAAAGACTCGTTATAAAACGAACCCTGTTAATGCTTTAGACCCAGAGAAGATAACTTCTCTGGGCTCTTAATATTTTTACTGCGGTTTATATCTTACAACCGCCGCCTTCACAATCTTCTTCCGGCACTGTTACTGCGTCACCTTGGTCGTCTTTAGCACCATCACGAGTGTTATGGTAGTAAAGCGTCTTAACACCATACTTATATGCAGTCAGTAGGTCTTGAAGCAGCTTCTTCATTGGTACTTTACCGCTATCGTAAACACTTGGATCATAGTTAGTGTTTGCAGAGATAGCTTGGTCAACGAATTTTTGCATGATACCCACTAGGTGTAGGTAACCGTCGTTAGAACCAATGTTCCAAAGTAGCTCGTAGTTCTCTTTCAGATTTAGGAAGTCAGGAACCACTTGCTTCAGGATGCCGTCTTTCGATGCTTTCACTGATACGTAACCACGTGGTGGCTCGATACCGTTGGTCGCGTTCGAGATTTGAGACGAAGTCTCTGAAGGCATAAGCGCAGTTAACGTAGAGTTACGAAGACCATGCTCCATGATCTCTTCACGTAGCGCATCCCAATCGTAGTGCAGAGGCTCATCACATACTAAATCGACGTCTTTCTTGTAAGTATCGATTGGCAGTAGGCCTTTCGCGTAGTTAGTCTCGTGGAAAGATGGGCAACGACCTTGCTCTTTCGCTAGTTCAACAGACGCTTTTAGTAGGTGGTATTGAATCGCTTCAAAAGTACGGTGAGTCAGGCCATTTGCACTGCCGTCAGAGTACTTAACACCATTCTTCGCTAGGTAGTATGCGTAGTTAATAACACCTACACCTAGAGTACGACGATTCATTGTCGACTTATATGCTGCTGGAAGCGGGTAGTCTTGGTAATCAAGAAGTGCGTCTAGAGCACGAACAACCAGTTCAGAAAGCTCTGCTAGGTCATCCAGTTCGTTGATTGCGCCAAGGTTAAATGCTGAAAGTGTACATAGTGCAATTTCACCTTCGTCATCTTCTACGTTAGAAAGTGGCTTAGTTGGAAGCGCGACTTCTAGACATAGGTTCGATTGACGAACAGCCGCTACTTCAGAATCAAACGGGCTGTGTGTATTACAGTGGTCAACGTTCTGAATGTAGATACGACCAGTAGAAGCTCGCTCTTGCATTAATAGAGAGAATAGCTCTACTGCTTTTACTGATTCACGCTTGATTGACGGATCGTTTTCGTACTTAACGTATAGCTCTTCAAAACGCTCTTGGTTTTCGAAGAACGCATCGTATAGGCCGGGTACGTCAGAAGGTGAGAACAAGCTGATGTTGCCACCTTGAACTAGGCGAGCGTACATAAGCTTGTTCAGCTGTACGCCGTAATCCATGTGACGAACACGGTTCTCTTCAACACCACGGTTGTTCTTTAGTACTAGTAGAGACTGAACTTCACCGTGCCATAGTGGATAGAATACCGTTGCCGCGCCACCACGAACACCACCTTGAGAACAACATTTTACTGCTGTTTGGAAGTATTTGTAGAAAGGGATACAGCCTGTGTGGAACGCTTCACCATTACGGATTTCAGAACCAAGTGCGCGGATACGACCTGCGTTGATACCGATACCAGCACGTTGAGATACGTAACGAACAATTGAGCTTGCAGTTGCGTTGATAGAATCAAGGCTGTCACCACACTCGATCAGTACACAAGAACTGAATTGGCGAGTAGGCGTACGTACACCAGACATGATCGGTGTAGGTAGAGAAATCTTAAACGTAGACGATGCGTCGTAGAAACGTTTGATGTAGTCAAGACGAGTCGATTTCGGGTATTTAGCGAATAGACACGCGGCAACTAGAATGTAAAGGAACTGAGCACTCTCGTAGATTTCTTTCGTTACACGGTTCTGCACGAAGTATTTACCTTCAAGCTGTTTAACCGCTGCGTAAGAAAAATCTAAGTCACGCTTGTGGTCGATGTACGAGTCAAGTTCATCGAACTCAGCCTTCGTGTAGTCTTCCATTAGGTGGCTATCGTATTTACCCATATCAACCAGTTTTGCAACGTGGTCGTAAAGAGCAGGTGGCTCGTATTCGCCGTACGCTTTTTTACGTAGGTGGAATACTGCAAGACGTGCTGCAAGATATTGGTAATCTGGAGTCTCTTCAGAGATTAGATCCGCTGCTGACTTGATGATTGTCTCATGGATATCAGTAGTGGTAATGCCATCGTAAAACTGAATGTGAGCTTTCAATTCTACTTGTGATACAGAAACATTGTGCAAGCCTTCAGCTGCCCATGTGATCACGCGATGGATTTTTTCTAAATCGATCGTTTCTTTGCGCCCGTTACGCTTAGTAACAGTAAGTTGTTGGTTCATTCTGCTTAATTTCCCTAACAAAACTGAACAAGGCCGTGTTTTTGTCTATTTCTGTGTAATTTTTGTAAATTACGTTTCGGCTTTGTGATCTTGGTCTACCCATACATTGTAGTTCAAACACAACATATAGGGGTCATTTGTTTGTTGGGTTACAAGATAGTGCTACAACTGATATTTTTCAAGGCAAAGAAATGGGGTTGCTTGTGGATAAGTGGTGGATTGAAAAAAAACTGTAAGTGACCACTAACTGATGAGGTTAGATGTCACTTGATTGTATAAAACTCGCCTTTTAAGGATGCTTTATTTTTGCACGCAGATAAAAAAAAATCCCTTGATCTTTGGGCAAAATGAGCGATGGATTTTCGGCGATTAAATTTAAATCTAGGTGGTCAAAATGGAAGCTGGCGCACGAAATTTAGACTGAAAAAAGTCGCAAAGTTATGGTAATTGCAACTCTTTTCATTAGTCTTTTTTATTAAAAAAATTTGCGGTTGATTTATTGATATTTGTTAGGCGAAATTTTTAGTGTGAACTATGTAGTTAACGTCAACGTTTTGCCCTAAACGGTAACTGTCTGTTAACGGGTTATAGTGTAGGCCAGTGATGCCCAATTCCTGAAGGGGGGTGTTGTCTATCATCTTGATAAGTTCAGCTGGGCGAATGAACTTGTCATGCTCGTGCGTGCCTTCAGGAACAATTCTAAGCAGTTTCTCTGCGCCAACAATAGCGAACAAGTAAGATTTGAAATTACGGTTCAACGTAGAGAAGAACACGTGTCCACCCGGTTTTACCAATTTTGAACACGCAGTAATCACAGATTGTGGGTCTGGAACGTGCTCCAGCATTTCCATACATGTTACCACATCGTAAGTTTGTGGATTTTGCTCTGCATGGTCCTCAATCGTGCTTTGGATGTAATCTAGCTTGGTGCCGGTTTCTAGAGCATGAAGACGAGCTACTTCTAGTGGCTCTTTGCCCATATCTAAGCCAGTGACTACTGCACCTTCAACAGCCATGCTCTCCGCTAAAATACCGCCGCCGCAGCCAACATCGAGGACTTTCTTACCAAACAAGCCTTCGGTTTTTTCTAGCACGTAATTTAGGCGAAGTGGGTTGATTTGGTGTAGAGGCTTAAACTCGCCTTCGAGATCCCACCAGTGTGACGCCATGTCTTCGAATTTCTTAATTTCTGCTGGGTCTACGTTCTGTGATTTAGTCATAATCGGCATTTCCAAGTTAAATAATGCATCCATGAAATTGCAGGCATTATAACTTGCCTTTTCGTGCTGACCAGAAGATCTACAATTTTGCGAATTTATTGGATGTAAAGTGACCATGTTTCAGCGAGATATGATGCTGAGGTGCAATTTCTCATCAATTGATTGGCTACAAGGGTCACAAGATGGTAAAAGGATAGGGAAAGTGATGCCTCCGTAGGTAAATTTGTGTTATATTTTTCGGTCTTATACGTATTCAAATATACGATCTGACTATAGAGGGAAAATGGCTCTATGAGCGATCTAGCGAAAGAGATCACGCCCGTAAATATTGAAGATGAGCTTAGAGGTTCATACCTAGACTATGCGATGTCCGTCATCGTTGGTCGTGCCCTTCCAGATGTGCGTGATGGCCTAAAACCAGTACACCGCCGCGTTTTGTTCGCGATGAATGTACTAGGTAATGATTGGAACAAACCATATAAAAAGTCTGCTCGTGTAGTAGGTGATGTAATCGGTAAATACCACCCGCATGGTGATAGTGCTGTATACGACACAATTGTTCGTATGGCTCAACCGTTCTCACTGCGTTACATGCTAGTTGATGGCCAAGGTAACTTTGGTTCTATCGATGGCGACTCCGCGGCTGCAATGCGTTATACCGAAGTTCGTATGGCGAAAATTGCTCACGAGCTTTTGGCTGACCTTGATAAGGAAACTGTGGATTACGTACCGAACTACGATGGTACTGAACAAATCCCAGCAGTTCTTCCGACAAAAATTCCTAACCTATTGGTAAACGGTGCTTCTGGTATCGCAGTAGGTATGGCTACCAACATCCCACCTCATAACCTAGGTGAAGTTGTTGATGGCTGTTTAGCACTTATCAATAATGAAGAGATCACGATTGATGAGCTAATGGACTACATTCCTGGTCCTGACTTCCCGACAGCAGCACTTATCAGTGGTCGTAAAGGCATCGTAGATGCATACAAGACTGGCCGCGGTAAAGTTTACATGCGTTCAAAAGCGGACATCGAAGCTGACAAGAATGGTAAAGAGACCATTATCGTTACTGAGATCCCTTACCAAGTAAACAAAGCTCGTCTGATCGAGAAAATTGCTGAACTGGTTAAAGATAAGAAAGTAGAAGGCATCAGTGCGCTACGTGACGAATCTGATAAAGATGGTATGCGTATTGTTATTGAATGTAAGCGCGACGCTGTGGGTGAAGTTGTTCTGAACAACCTATACGCACAAACTCAGCTGCAAACGACTTTCGGTATCAACATGGTTGCTCTAAACAATGGCCAACCACAGTTGTTTAACCTAAAAGACATGCTTAAGTGCTTCGTTGACCACCGTCGCGAAGTTGTGACACGTCGTACTATCTTCGAACTGAAGAAAGCGCGTGACCGTGCACACATCCTTGAAGCATTGTCTCTAGCACTTGCTAACATTGATGAAGTTATCGAACTTATCAAGAACGCTCCAACACCGGCAGAAGCTAAAATTGGCTTGGTGTCTCGTGGTTGGGATCTTGGTAACGTGGCTTCGATGCTTGAGCGTGCAGGTACTGACGCAGCTCGTCCTGATTGGTTAGAAGACCAATACGGCATCCGCGATGGGCAATACTTCCTAACGGAAACACAAGCACAAGCAATTCTAGAACTTCGTCTTCACCGCCTAACTGGCCTTGAGCACGAGAAGATTCTAGACGAATACAAAGCACTTCTAGAAGAAATCGCTGAGCTAATGCACATTCTTGCAAGCACTGAGCGTTTGATGGAAGTGATCCGTGAAGAACTTGAAGCGGTACGTGAAATCTATGGCGACGAACGTCGTACAGAAATCACAGCAGCGGTTCACGATATCGACATGGAAGAGCTAATCGCTCAAGAAGACGTTGTAGTAACGCTTTCTAACGCAGGTTACGTTAAGTACCAAATCCTAAGCGACTACGAAGCTCAGCGCCGTGGTGGTAAAGGTAAGAGCGCAACTAAGATGAAAGATGAGGATTACATTGAGCGTCTGCTTGTTGCTAATACTCACGACAACATCCTATGTTTCTCTACGCGTGGTAAGACATACCGTCTGAAAGTTTACCAACTACCATTAGCAAGTCGTACTGCTCGTGGTAAGCCTATCGTTAACATTCTTCCTCTAGAAGAAGGTGAGCGCATTACGGCTATTCTGCCTGTTTCTGAGTTCTCGAACGACAAGTTCATCTTCATGGCAACCGGTGACGGTACTGTTAAGAAGACATCTCTGGATCAATTCGCAAACGTACGTGCTAACGGCTTAATCGCAGTTAACCTACGTGAAGACGATTCATTGATTGGCGTTGACATCACTAACGGTGATAGCGACATCATGCTGTTCTCTAAATCGGGCAAAGTTGTTCGCTTTAACGAGGACAAAGTACGTGCAATGGGCCGTACTGCCTCTGGTGTTCGTGGTATGAAGCTACCTGAAGACGATCAAGTGGTATCACTGATTGTTCCTTCTAACGAAGGCGATATCCTAACTGTGACTCAAAACGGTTACGGTAAGCGTACTGAGCTAGCAGAATACCCAACGAAAGGCCGTGCAACGCAAGGTGTAGTATCTATCAAAGTCTCTGAACGTAACGGCCCAGTTGTTGGAGCAGTTCAAGTTGAAGAAGGCGATGAAATGATGATGATCACCGACGCAGGTACGCTAGTACGTACTCGTGTTGCGGAAGTGAGCCAAGTTGGTCGTAACACTCAAGGTGTAACACTGATTCGTACTTCTGACGACGAGAATGTTGTAGGTCTACAACGTATCGACGAAGTAGAAGAAGCAGAGGTAGTTGAAGGCGAAGCTGAAGTAGCAAACGCTGAAACACCAGTGGTTTCTGAGTCAAGTGAAGAGCAAGCATCAGACGCTTCTGATAGCGAGCAAGACACAGAGTAACCTTTCACTTCTCTAAGAAGTTGAAACAAAAAACCGAGCCGTTGTGCTCGGTTTTTTATTACCTAAAATTCGCCGGTGACTTGTTTAAAAGTCAATAGCTAAACCTCGATCAATATTGTTTTAGTGAGAAAAAGGTAGAGTAAAAAGGTCGATGAAAGGAGAGTGGAATGGATATCTGGTTACTGATTGCTTTGCTGCTAATGAGCTTGTTCTTGGTGGTGATCATGGTTGCATCAAACAGAAATACCAATAATCTCAAAGGTAATCTTGTTATCTCACTTGTTGCAATACTAGCCAGCGTTCTAGTTTGGTTGCAGATGAAGCAAGTGACTCCTCAACTCTCTTCTGATGATGACACTAGTTACACGGCAACAGACTTCCAAAACGAACTTCAACAGAGCCTTAAGCAAGATCCTAATCAATCAGACCTGTGGTTTAAATTAGGTGGTGTCTATATGCAGAAAGGGGAGTTTGACGCAGCCTATACCTGTTACGACTACGCGATTCGTTTAGATCCAGAGGCGCCTTCTGGGCTTTACGCAGCTAAAGCGAGCGCCTTGTATTACCTGAGTTCACAGGCGATGAATGATGATGTGAAAGGACTACTAAAGCAATCTATGGTTCTTGATCCCAATGATCGTACGGCATTGATGTTGATAGCGACCGATCACTTCATCAGCATGCGCTATCAACAAGCGATCGACGCATGGACTCAAATCCTCGACTCTAACCAGAAAGGTATTGATCGTGTCCCTATTATTCATTCGATCAACCAAGCTAAACAGATGATCTATTAAGCTTGGTATCACCTCAAACCTCTAAGTTATTTACTTTCCTGCATCTCAATTAAACCGCCAGCGTTGTGGATCTGTGTAAACCCTTGAGCTTTCAAATACTGGTAAGCTTGTCCTGATCGGTTACCACTGCGGCAATACAAAACGATAGGCTGAGCTTTGTCTATGCTAGCAAAGTGTGTTGCAACCTCAGAAAGAGGGTAGTTAATCGCATTATCTAGATGCCCTTGCTTGAACTCGTCTGGTGTTCTTACATCAACGACAAGCGCACCTTCCCCTATCATTTCCCACCCTGTTTCTGCTCGTTCTGAGGCGTGAAGTCCTGAACTTAATAGTGCGATGCATAATGCTGAAAGCGAAAATAAGCGCTTCATTCTTTGTTCCTTGAATTAGCTAAAAGGTAATGTGAAGTTGGGACGGTTGAGCGTGCCCAAATCTAAAAAAACCAGCCACACTACTGTAGTGTGACTGGTTTTCTCTTATTGGTCTATTTGGAGGAACTAGTATTCGTAGCTAGCTTCACGCTTTTCAGCTTGCTCTTCCCACTTAGGTACCACAGTGTCTAAGAAGTGTTGCTTCTCAGCATTCATTTTATCCATATCCATTCCAATCACTTTTTGAGCCGCTTCCTTGGTTGAGTTATCTGGAATCTCGATTGGATCGGTAATGCCTTTCTTCGCTAATAGACGAACAATCTTAGTACGCGCGTCTGCTGCACGGTCGACAGCTGTACCTAGAACTTCTAGAGCAACTTCTGGTGCATGCATATGAACACCATGAGATGCGATAGCGTAGTCCCAACGCCATTGAGCATGACGGATATCTTGTAAGATAGGTGCCATCTCTTGTTCTGTTGCACCTGCTTCCCATGCTGCACCAGCTTCAAAGTGAGCGGCTACGATTTGCTTCTCAGCAGTAAGTTTCATGTTTAGCACTTGCGCTTTACGGCTTGAAACGATGCTACGCATGGTCTCTTTAGATTGAGTATGGCAGTTAGCACAGGTGTCTTCGAAGCGGTCAAACGGGTTACCTACCTTATGGTCGGTATAAATGGTGCCATCTTCTTTCGTCACTTTAGGCATATGACAGTCAACACAAGCAACGTTGTTCTTGCCGTGAATGCCTTCACGCCAAGTTTCGTAACCTGGGTGCTGAGCTTTTAACATCGGTGCTTTAGAGACTTTGTGAGTCCAATCTTTAAAACCGATCTCATCGTAGTACTCTTCCATTTGCTCAACACGAGTGCCTTTATCCCAAGGGAACTTAACGCCTTTCGTTGGACCAGTGAAATAGTATTCCACGTGGCACTGTGCACAAACAGAGGCTTGTTGATCAAAGCGCCCCTGTTCTTCGAAGTTCTTGCCGATCGCATCGAATGCACGTTCAACATAAGGACGAGTAACTTTTAGTGTTGGTTCGCCATTCTTAAAGCCTTCGCTCTGAGTATCATGACAGTCAGCACAACCAATAGGATTGACAATTTCGCTGCCAAGACGAGCCCATTTACCTTCGAAGTAGCCGTCTTCACCACGCTCTTCAATTACACGAGCCACGTCTGGGCTTTTACAGCTCCAACACGCCATTGGCATTGGGCCAGAGTTTTCGTCGGTTGGTCCGCCTGTACGAAGGGTTTGTCTTACATCATCAACCGCATAAAAGTGGCCGCGGGCTTTGTTGTAGTCTTTCGCGAAACCGTAACCAGCCCATAGAATAACCATATTTGGATCTTCTTTTAGTGCGTCTTCAATAGCTTCGCTCTCTGACGTTTGTCTCCATGAATGATATTGATCAGGGTGGTTTTGCTCGAACTGGTCGTTACGAGGGTCACCAATTTCTTTTTGTTCAGACGCAGCAAAACTGGTCTCGCTTGCGAGTGACGCGCTAACCATTAATAGTGCTGTGACCGAATTACGTATCCAATGCTTTTTCACAGTGATATCTCCAATATACTGATTTTTATACCAAGCGTTGTGAGTTTGCTATTCAAATTAAGAATTGGAGAATTGCTGTTTATATTAATTCATAAATAAACACATTTTGTTACGAGCCGGATGTTTGCTTGTTTTAGATCAATTAATGGTAGTGACTTTAATCACGTTGAAGTTTATATAACCCTAAAGGGGTATGTGAGTGATAGGTGGCAAGAAATTAATTGAGAATTATTATCATATATAACAGTAGATTAGCGAGCATGTCCCTGTTATAAGTAGGGTGATTGTGTTCACATATTACTCGTTGCATATTTCGCATTACCCAATTAGGGGTATATCCTAAATATAGAAAGCGTTGTGGCTTATCCAAAATAAGAATTGATATCATTTAGGCGGTAATAATATCGTTTAAGGGTACTTTTGTTTAACCGGAATATTATTTAGTTGAGAGTTAAATAATGCCGGTATAAGGAAAGGATAAAATGGGCAATATTAAATTGGCCATAGTCATAATGCTTAAATCCCTTCTAGCATTCTGCCTCTATGGTTATTCCATTCATGCTGTTGCGGAGCCCGCTGTTACGCCAGTAGGGGAGTCAACAAGACATGAAGTCGAATTAATACGTGACAAAGATTACAAGTGTGTTCAATGCCATAAAGATTCTAAAGAAACGGTATTCGGTTCACACGGTGAGAGTGCGCACGCTTTACTTGGTCGTGAAGTGAATTGTACCGATTGTCATAGTTCTATTGGCCCCGATCACCGTGATGGCGCACCTGAGGTGGTGAAGTATCGTGCGGCTCAATCACAACCCGGAACTGAAAAGGTTTTCCTCGATCCTAGCTTAATCCTAGATGCCAACAGCCAGTGTATAGATTGTCACAAGCCTGATGATCTGCGCGAAGCGAGTTGGACCCATGACGTACACGCACAAAACTTAACGTGTTCAAACTGTCACGACGTACATGCGAGTGAAGCGAAGGTACTTGGCTTAGATAAGAAGCAAACCATTAAGCTGTGTGTGGATTGCCATTCAGACTTCAACCAGAAGAAAGAAGGGGAGTAATCTATGAGCTGCTCAAGAAGAAACTTTTTAGCTGGCGCGGGTGCCGTGATCTTCACAACGGGTGTTGCGGGTACCGCAGCAGTCACTAGCCGTAAAACACTGGCTAATGTACAGGAAGATGGTACTAAACGTTACGGAATGGTTCATGACGAAACCGCATGTATTGGTTGTACTGCCTGTACTGAGGCGTGTCGTGAAGTGAACAAAGTACCTGAAGGTGTATCGCGATTAGAAATTATTAAGAGTGAGCCTCAAGGCGAATACCCAAATGTTGATTACCGTTTCACTCGTAACTCTTGCCAACATTGTGATAACGCACCTTGTGTGATGGTTTGTCCTACAGGGGCGGCCTACAAAGATGAGAAGACAGGCATTGTTGATGTGCATAAAGACAAGTGTGTGGGCTGTGGCTACTGTCTACTTGCTTGTCCATATCAAGTGCGCTTCTTCCATCCTGAAAATAAGTCGGCCGACAAATGTAACTTCTGTCGTGATACCAATCTAGCACAAGGTAAATTGCCTGCTTGTGTTGAATCTTGCCCTACCAATGCGCTGATATTTGGCGATTTAAATGACCCTAAGAGTGAGATTAATCAGGTGCTTAAATCAGAGGTGGTTTACAGAGATAAAGCTTATCTAGGTACCCAGCCAAAACTCTATAAAGTGCCACACCAAAAAGGGGAGATTTGATTATGAGTACATGGGCTACAGCTTTCCAATCAGGCACCGTGGTATGGGATTGGATCATTGCTATTTATCTATTTTTAGCAGGTATGTCAGCGGGCGCTGTTATGATCTCGATCTACCTTAAAAGAAAGGTGATTGATGGGGATCCTGCAAATAATGGTGTTTTAAAGGCAACGGCATTTCTAGCGCCATTTGGGATAATTTCAGGTTTATTGATCTTGGTCTTCCACCTAACGAAACCACTATCGTTTTGGAAGATCATGATCTTCTATAATCCAACGTCTGTGATGTCGATGGGTGTGATCTTATTCCAAGTGTATATGGTGATCCTATTTGTTTGGATCGGCATTATATTCCGAAATCAGATTGCCGTATTCTTGAGTGATCAAGCATGGTTAAAAGGCCGACTAGACTTTGTCAGCAACTGGATTGGTAAACTAGAATCTTTCGAGAACGCTTTTGAAATATTCTTGGCAGTGCTTGCGCTATTGCTTGCGGCTTACACAGGCTTCTTACTTTCTGCACTAAATACCTTCCCAATGCTGAATAACCCAGTTTTGCCTATCTTGTTCTTATTCTCGAGTTTATCTTCGGGAGCGGCAGCGTGTATTCTATTCGGTGTATTGGTATTTAAGGAGTCACCACATAGTGTCAGTATTTCTTGGATCCACGGCTTCGAACGTCCTGTTGTGATGTTTGAACTGTTTGTTCTTGTCACCTTCTTTACTGGGCTAGTATTTGCTGGTGGTCAAAGTGAGCAGGCAGTATGGAACGCCATTGGCAGTGGTTTCTGGGCGAGTTGGTTCTGGTATGGCGTGATAGGTGTGGGCATGGTTCTACCTTTGTTGCTTAATGCTGTAACACCAACATCGGCTCGCCATAGCACTGTGTATATTTTCTCTGTTACTTCACTGAGCCTGATGGGCGTATTAATGCTAAGAACGTTTGTCCTTTATGCAGGGCAATTAACTTTAGCTTAATTTCGCTCAAGTTATAAGGTCAACAGGCCCTAGCAAGCAGATGTTGGATACTGAGCATCTGCTTACTAATTCTTTGTTTCTTTGAGTAAAGAAGCTAACTACGGTTTTACTTGGTTCTGCTT
The DNA here is from genome assembly GCF_002954585.1 of Vibrio chagasii. Taxonomy (GTDB): domain Bacteria; phylum Pseudomonadota; class Gammaproteobacteria; order Enterobacterales; family Vibrionaceae; genus Vibrio; species Vibrio chagasii_A. The sequence goes on along the minus strand of NZ_MSCI01000002.1, from coordinate 1,695,712 downwards.
AGGTAGAACCTGATTGAGGTGATATGGTCGGTTCTTTGGGGCTGTTTAGTTTAATTTTGGTCGCTGTTCTTAGCAGCATTATCGCTGTGCATTCGATGTATCAAATGCTAACTAAACAAGCACAAAATGTGGCTTTAATTCGTAGTTTCTCCCTTTCAAGCGCTTTGTTTTCCATTGGCGCTATCGTTTTACTCGGCTATGCCTTTGTCAGTGACGACTTTTCCATCCTCTATGTTGCAGAGCGTTCAAATACTCAATTACCCACCTTCTTCAAGATGGCCGCTGTGTGGGCTGGGCATGAAGGCTCATTATTATTTTGGGTGTTAACCATTAGCTGTTGGTCGGGTGTGATTGCCCTACAAAAGCAATATTCTTCGGAGTATCAGAGCCGCGTATTGTGGGTGATGAATGTGTTACTCGCGATATTCGCCTGGTTCACCTTGTTTGCTTCGAATCCGTTTGAATTGAACCCCACCTTGCCACTTGAAGGGCGCGATCTTAATCCAATGCTGCAAGACGTTGGTTTGATATTCCACCCGCCTCTATTGTATTTGGGTTATGTTGGTTTCTCTGTTGTATTGGCATTTGCTGTGGCCGCTTTGCTGGTGGACCCGATTGAGTTCGATTGGGTTGCTCATTGTCGCAGTTGGTGTTTAGCCGCTTGGATCTTTTTAACCGCAGGGATCATTCTTGGTTCTTGGTGGGCATACTACGAGCTAGGGTGGGGTGGTTGGTGGTTCTGGGACCCGGTAGAAAATGCCAGCCTATTGCCTTGGCTAACATCAACCGCTTTACTGCACAGTTTGGGCGTTGCTAAAGGTAAACAACAGTTGCTGAAGTGGTCACTTAGCCTTGCTTTCATTACGTTTTGCTTAAGTATCCTCGGTACTTTTATCGTTCGATCTGGCGTTCTCACTTCCGTTCATGCTTTTGCTTTTGACCCAACGAAAGGTATCGCGCTGTTGCTGATACTGGTTTTGGTGTTAGTGAGTTCGTTTTCTCTTCTTATTGTTCGTGGTGAATCTTTCGAGTCGAATCCAATCACCAGTTTTGCTAGCAAAAGTTTTTTGAGCTTAGTCGCGGTACTTATATTTGTACTGGCTACGGCGGTGGTGGTGTTTGGTACCTTCTATCCAATGGTCTTTGAATTGCTTGGCCTTGGAAACATCTCAGTGGGCGCACCTTACTTTAACCTTCTTATTGCGCCATTGGCTCTGCTTGCGATGGGAGTGATAGGGTTAGCACCATTGCTCAGTATTAAACCTCAAGCATCGAAAGATGTGGTTGGGTGTATTGCTTTGTTGTCCTCCGGTCTTGGCTTGTTAACTTACATTTTGCAAGTAAGCACGATCCAAGTGATTGTAGTGCTGACATGGTCACTCGCCTTTTGGGTAGTCCTTACTCATCTTTACGGATTAGTGGTAACACGCGATTCTAAGTTTCAACGTAAAGTGTGGGTAATGACATTAGCGCATGTTGGCGTTGCTGTTTTCGCAGTAGGGGCAGCCATGAACAGCTACCACTCTTTTGAACGCAGTTATAAATTGAGTCCTGGGGAGCAGGTAGAGTTTATGGATTGGACACTTTCGCACCAGGACACGGAGCTCTATGTCGCTTCAAACTTTACGGCTGAAAGAGCGATGCTTACGTTGCGCACCGATGAGCGAGCGTTTTCTATCAATCCTGAGAGAAGACACTATCAAGTCAGAGTGATGAACATGAGTGAGCCTGCTATGAAGTGGTTCTGGCATGGCGATGTCTACATCACTATGGGAGAGAAAGTCGATTCAACAGCGTATGCATTTCGTGTTCAGTACAAGGCGTATGCACGTTGGATTTGGTTCGGTGGACTGATTTCTATCTTAGGCGGATTGCTTTCACTGACTCATCGAAAAAAGAAAACCGTTAAGGCGTCACAGTATGCATACCAACGTTCGTAACAAGCTTATCGTGCTCATTACACTGACACTGATCGTGGTGTTGGCATTTTTGTTTGCATTAGAGAATAAACAGCAAACCACCACAGTATCGACATCACAAAGAGTGTTCCCTGAATTTACATCGACGGCGTTAGTAGATAGTCAAAGCATCAAAGCAAATCAGCAGCTAACGCGAGCAGACATCACACAGCACGCTTATCAACTGGTCAATGTGTGGGCATCATGGTGCGGGATCTGTAAAACGGAGCATGCGTATTTATTGGAGCTTCAAGACCAAGGTATTCCAATTATTGGGCTTAACTACCGAGATAACCCGGCCGCTGCTATTAATGTACTATCGAGTGATGGCAACCCTTATTCAAAAGTGATTAGTGATCCTCAAGGCAAGCTAGCGCTCGAACTTGGTGTAATAGGGACTCCAGAGACATACTTGGTTGATGCTAAAGGAAATATTGTGAAGAAGCTAATGGGCGTAATTAACGAATCTGTGTGGCAAGATGAGCTCGCTTTTTATTTTGATGGTGTGGATGGATGATGAGATCTTTAGCCCAAATAATATTATTCGTCTCTATGATTATCGCGATAAGTCTACCCGCATCCGCAGAAGATTTGTTTGTTCCCAGTGATAAGAGCACCAGCATTCAAGTGGAACTTTTTGAGTTTGAAAGCCCCGACCAACAACAGCGCGCCATTGCTTTAGCTAAGACACTGCGCTGTCCTCAATGCCAAAACCAGAACCTGATTGAATCAAACTCTCCGATTGCAAAGGACTTACGCCTTGTTGTATTTAATATGGTAAAAGCAGGGAAGAGTAATCATGAAATTACTCAATATATGACAGAAAGGTTTGGTGAGTTTGTACTTTATAAACCAGCGATGAGCGTTTCAAACTTATTACTTTGGCTGCTACCAAGCCTATTATTTTTGCTATTTATATATCTATCAGTAAAAAGTGTTAGAAAGCGCTCATAAAAATTGTGTATTACTGTTTACCAATTGAACTGTATTTTGTAACATTAACGGATTATAAAGGCTAAGCACTGTTATATAAGGATGTGTCTGTGGATAACGTTATCTCAAATTTAAAAAAAGAGTTCCATACTCATGTCCAGTCAGATAAATGGGCAGAAAGATACAGTGCGAAATCGAGCATCTCGACTCTGACGCAAGAAGAGTTAGCTGAGCTGGAAAATGCTTGGGTTCAACTTGTGATTTGGAAACAGACTCAAGTAAGTTAATCGTTCGGTAAAACGAGCACGATTCGCCGCAACTGATTCATTTATAACCCCATGTTGGCCATTTCAATGTGGGGTTTTTTCTTACCTGGAAGAATAGTTGTTATAATATAACAATTTTGTCACCATCGACCTTGAAAAAAATTGTTAACAGCCTCATAGTGTCTATCATTAGATAGTTAGCTACAAAATATTGCCCAGACATATAATGTAGCGTTGTTAAATACATCGAATTTTCAAGTGAGTATAACTATGGCGGAAGTGCGTGCCAGAATAGATTTCAAAGTAGGGGTAACAAGCAGTATTGATGCTGAATTACTCTCTTTTCATGGATTGAAAACAGATAAAGAGCATGTTGCTGTAATATTTAAATCAGCAGATAAAACACAAGATGTCCCTCTTGTTCGTATGCACTCTGAGTGCCTTACTGGTGATGTTTTCCACTCTTCTCGCTGTGATTGCGGTGAGCAGTTAGATGAAACGATTAGAATCATGGGCGAAACTGGCGGTGTAATTCTTTATCTACGCCAAGAAGGTCGTGGTATTGGTTTATACAATAAGATCGATGCATACCGTCTTCAAAGTGAAGGTATGAACACGTACGAAGCGAATAACCACCTAGGTTTCGGTGATGATTTGCGAGATTTCACTGAAGCGGCTGAGATGCTGCGTGCTCTAGGTATCCCGAAGATTCGTTTGGTCACGAACAACCCTAAGAAGATTAACGAACTGAAGTCTTACGGTATTGAGATCGAAGAAGTGGTGAATACGTCTGCCCATATCAAATCTGGCAACGAAAATTACCTTAAAGCAAAAGTCTCACACGGTAAGCATAACCTGGATATCTAGCCCGTTTACTTGTTGTGCCTAACACAAAAATGTTTAAAGACCTCACATATGTGAGGTTTTTTTGTATTTATCTTGCAATAAAATTGTAAGTTTGTATTATTCAAATCCGTAGTGTAAATGATAATGGTTTGCACTATTACTACGAATAATAATTTAAAGCTCAACAAGGATGCTTCATGACTATCAAATCTTTAGTGACAAAAGCCGTAACTTCGTCACTCATTTTTGCCTCTGCTTCTTCTTTCGCTGCAGTAACTCAAGATCAAGTTGTAGAACATTACGCAGATATTGCTCACGCGGTATTTGCAGACTCAGTAATCACAGCAAAAGCGTTGAACTCTTCTATCGATACCTTCTTAGCTTCCCCTTCTGCTGGCAACTTCGAAAAAGTAAAACTGGCTTGGCTTGAGTCTCGCGTACCATACCAACAGTCAGAAGTATTCCGCTTCGGCAACGTGGTTGTTGATGATTGGGAAGGTCAGTTGAATGCATGGCCACTAGATGAAGGTCTGATTGATTACGTTTCTTCTGATTACCAATACGAACTAGGTAACGAGGGCGCAAGCGCTAACATCGTTGCAAACAAAACGTTCCAAATCGGTCAAACGACAGTAGACGCGACGAACATTACGCCTGAACTAATTGCCGAGCTTAACGAGATCGGTGGTTCTGAAGCGAACGTTGCATCTGGTTACCACGCAATTGAATTCCTACTTTGGGGTCAAGACCTAAACGGCACAAACGCAGGTGCTGGTCAGCGTGCTTACACTGACTTCGTTGTTGGTGCTGAGTGTACAAACGGTAACTGTGACCGTCGTGGCGCATACCTAAAAGCATCTGCTGAGCTACTAGTTCAAGACCTAGAGTGGATGGAAAAGCAGTGGGCTAAAGGCGAGAAGGGTAACTACCGTCAAGAGCTTCTTTCTGAGTCTAGCGAAAATGGTCTACGTAAAATGCTATTCGGCATGGGTTCACTTTCTCTAGGTGAACTTGCTGGTGAGCGTATGAAGGTAGCTCTAGAAGCGAACTCTACTGAAGATGAGCACGATTGCTTCTCTGATAACACGCACAACTCTCACTACTACAACGAGCAAGGCATCTACAACGTTTACACGGGTCTATACAAGCGTGAAGACGGTACTCTACTTTCAGGTCCAAGCCTATTTGACCTAGTCGAGCAAAAAGATGAGCAAGCTGCGAAAGAGATTCAAAAGCAGTTTGACCTAGCACGTGCACAAGTAGGCCAACTAGTAACATCGGCTGAGAAAAACAACCAGCACTTTGACCAGCTAATTGCTGCTGACAACGCTGCAGGTAATGCATTAGTAAACAAAACAATTGTTGCTCTAGTATCTCAAACAGCTGCAATTGAGCGTGCTGCTGGTGTGATTGGCATTGATAGCCTAAACCCAGACACGGCTGACCACGAGTTCTAAGAACCCGAGCCAGGAACAAATGTAAGGGCTCTGATTGAGCCCTTAATTGTTTGCTAAGAAAAAAAGCCACTTCCTTATAAAAACTAAAATCAAAAATTCAGCAAGGCACTGTATGAAGTCGTATCTATCAGCCTCACTCTTAACTGCACTGTTTTTCTTATCTCCATTACACGCCCATGAAACCTACTCCGGTGGTAAAACAACCGTGAAGAAAGATGGGGCGAATGCTTTTTCTCTTCCTGCTGCTAACTTGCCAATGAGCAAGCGCTTAGATTTCAGCGTAGGCAACAGCTTCTTTAGAAATCCTTGGGTACCCGCTCCATCATCAACTGACGCTCGTGATGGTCTAGGTCCGCTATTTAACACCAACGGTTGCCAAAACTGTCATATCAAAGATGGGCGAGGCCACGCGCCAGAAAAAGGCGATGAGAACGCCGTGTCTATGCTGGTTCGCCTTAGTATCCCAGCAGAAACACCTGAGCAGCGACAAGCCTTTATTCGCGATGGTGGTATTCCAGAGCCAACATACGGCGGTCAGTTACAAGACTTTGCACTTCAAGGGGTAAAACCAGAGGGCAAGGTGAACATCAGTTACACAGATGTGCCTGTTACTTTTAAAGACGGCACGGTTGTTACTCTGCGTAAACCTTCTTTAAAGATCACTGAACTTGCTTTCGGTGAAATGCACCCTAAAACAGAATTCTCAGCTCGTGTTGCGCCACCGATGATTGGTTTGGGTCTGCTCGAGAGTATTCCTCAAGAGACGATTCTTGGTTTCGCGAAGCAACAAACAGCGGATAACCAAGGCGTATCAGGTAAAGCCAATTACGTTCTTGATGTCCGCACAAATGAAATGGCACTGGGACGTTTCGGTTGGAAAGCTGGTCAGCCAAATCTCATGCAGCAAAATGCGGCAGCATTTAACGGTGATTTAGGCTTAACAAGCAGCTTATTCCCGAACGAAAACTGCACCTCAGCTCAATCAACTTGTAATGACTATCCAAATGGCGGTGAGCCAGAAGTGAGTGACAACATCCTCGACTTTGTAGAATTCTATTCTCAACATTTGGCGGTCCCAATCCGTCGTAATGTTGATGATCCGGCTGTCATTCAAGGCAAAAAATTGTTCAAAGACATTGGTTGCCAAAGTTGTCACCAAGCTGAAATTCGTACAGCCAAGCGCGAAGGTTTGCCAGCACTATCTGACCAGTTAATCAGCCCTTATACCGATATGCTGCTGCATGATATGGGCGAAGGCCTAGCGGATAATCGACCAGAGTATCTAGCGAATGGACGTGAGTGGCGAACCACGCCATTGTGGGGTTTAGGTTATACAAAAGAAGTGAATGGCCACACCTTCTTGCTGCACGATGGCCGAGCAAGAAACGTGATGGAAGCGGTACTTTGGCATGGTGGTGAAGCTGAGATGGCGAAACAGAAAGTGTTGTCGCTGAGTCGTAGCGAACGTGAAGCACTGCTAACGTTCTTAGATTCACTATAAGCTAACTTGAACTCAGTTGGGCCAAAGGCTTGATGAGTAAAGCAAGTAAGTGAATAAATGACTGACTGCCGCTGGACTTGTAGAAATACGAGCGCAGCGGTAGTTTTCATATTTAATGAACTCATATAATTAAAAGAAAAATTAGGAAGTAAGGTAACAGCATGGCTCAAAAATTATTGTTAATGCCTTTGTCGGTTTTAGCCATGGCAGGCTGTCAGTCATCAGGGGAACAAGCTGCTTTGTCTGAGGTTAACGGTGTGTCTTATCAAGCCGACACGACAAGTCACATTAGTCGTAGTGTGTATCAACAGGAGTTTGATTCAGCAGTACTATTCGCTAAGCAATCGAGCGAATTAGAAGCCTTGATGCAAGGTTACTGTGAAACAAATAACGTTGAGTTAGATGCAGTTAAAAATCAGTGGCAGCTCACCATGAATAGTTGGATGGCACTGCAAGGACAAGAGCGTGGTCCAACAGCGGCGTTGGAAGAGAGCTGGAATGTTCAATTTTGGCCAGACAAAAAGAACACGACGGGCCTTAAAATGCGTCAGCTGACGCAACAGAATAAAGCTTGGACTCAAGACGAAATTGCACAGCAAAGCGTGACAGTTCAAGGCTTGGGTGCTTTGGAGTGGGCGCTATATGACCAGCAATCACCATTGCTTACAGATAAGGCATCGGGTTGTCTGTCTTCACAAGCAATCGCACAAAACTTAGCAATGAAATCAGCTTCAATTGCTGCAGCTTGGCAAGTAAACCCATGGCTTGCTTTGGATGAGATGCGCTGGGAATCGGAATACATCGCTCTTTTGACGAATCAGCTTGATTACAGCATGAAGAAGTTAAGCCGTCCGATGGCAAAAATTGGTCACCCGCGCCCATACTTTTCAGAGTCTTGGCGAGCGCAAACCTCTATGACTCAACTAAAAGCGAACGTTGCAGCTCTAGAGAAATTGTATCTCGCTGACGGTAACGGCCTTGATGGCTTGCTGAGAGAGAAAGGGCTCAATGATTTGGCTGATCGTGTTGCTGATCAGTTCACACTGACATTAGAGACTTGGCCAACGGATTCGAGCTTGTTCAGTTTACTGCAGAGCAAAGAAGGTTACCGAGAGGTTCTGACTCAGTACAACAAGCTAGAACGTTTGAAGTACCTGATTCATGAAGAAGTAGCGATAGAGCTGGGCGTGGTAATAGGATTTAATGCTACCGATGGTGACTGATACTACACGAAGAAACTTACTAAAAGCAGCACTTGGGTGTGCTGCTGTCCCTGTATTGCCGTTCGGATGTGCAAGCCGTTCAGGTGAAAACGCATTGAACAAACCTCAGTTGATTGGTTGTGCGCTCAATGGTCGAGACCAGTATTCCGCGGTTGTTGCTGATGAATATGGCATGCCACTGGCTCAGCTACCGATCCCCGAGCGTGGACATGGTGTTGCCATCTGTCCAACGTCATCCCACGCAGTCGTGTTTGCTCGTCGCCCAGGTGACTATTTTATGGTGTTTGACTACAAAAGTGGTGAGCAGATAAAAATGGTAGTGAAGGCTAACAACCGTCACTTCTATGGTCACGGCGTTTACTCGTTAGACGGCACACTACTGTATGCGACTGAAGGGAAAACGGACACGAGCCAAGGCGTAATTGGCGTCTACGATGTCGCGCAAGGGTATCGTAAGGTCGAAGAATTCACCGGTTTTGGCATTGGCCCTCACGAGGTGATCATCATGCCAGATGGTAATCTTGCTATCGGTGTTGGCGGTGTACACACTGATGGCCGAACACCGAAAAATTTGGATTCCATGCAGCCTAGTTTGAGCTATGTTTCATCGCAAGGTGAGCTGCTTGAGCAGGTTGAATTGTTGGATAAGAAATTAAGTATTCGACACTTAGCGCATGACGGGGCTGAGACTGTACTTTGTGGTCAGCAATATCGTGGCGAACCTGATGAATATCCTTCACTTTTAGCCATGCATACAAAAGGCGGCGAGTTCGAATCCTTGAACGCAGAGCCAGAGCAATGGGCGAGATTTAATCATTACATTGCAAGTATCGCAGCATCCGATGATTGGATTATTGCCACTTCACCACGAGGTAATTGCTACGGTATTTGGTCTAAACAAACCAAAGAGTTAGTAGAGCTATCGGCACTGTCTGATGCCTCCGGTGCTGTGCTTCTTGATGGGGAATTTAGACTGAGTTCTGGGGCGGGGAGTGTCGTTAGTCAACGCAGACCATATGAGAAATCAACACAGCAATCATCCATTCAGTGGGATAACCACTGGAGTTCTATCTGATTTATAACGTCATCTAAAAATAACATGCTGACTCCAATTTCTTTGCCATACTTATGGGATGGATAAAGGTGGAGTGAGCATGTTAGCGAAATACTTCTGTGGATTATTGCTGCTAGTTTCCATGAACACATGGAGCTATACGAGTTCTGAGGAGCGTCGGTTTATTCCGGCTGATTCAGAGCTTTCTTTCATGCTTATCTATCCCGAACTCACCCAGAGTATTTACCAAGACACCTCATTTCCATTCTTGTGGGACTCTCCAGAGCTTGTTAAAGCGTTTGAATTCCAGTTATCGCTGATTGAACAAGCGAAGATGGCACCGCTTTTCGAACGACAGCTCAAACAGATTCGTCAGTACCAATCTCGCCAGCAGTGGCAAGAGTTAGACATACTGCTCACTGACACCTTCATTTACTATCTGAGCTACGTTGAGAATGCGCCAATCATAGGTAAGGAGTGGTATTTCTCTGGGCAGCTGCACTCTAAATTGCCCGCGCCTTCACCTCATATTGTTATGAGACTGAAGAGCAGCGTCGCCAATGATTACTTATTGGAGATGGTGTTGTCTTACGCGCCACCGGTTGGCGATTTCGACCAATTCAAAGCAACCTATTCTGTTTTAAACACGGCATCAGAGCTTGGTATTGAACGTTACCGCCAGAAAGGCCTAAAACGCTTGGGAGATAAGCTTTCAGATAAAGCAACGCTGGTCGAGCGCATTGCATTGGTTGGCGTAGATACTTCAATTATCGCTGTCGACTCCCCTCGGTTTGATCGAGACTTGCAAATCGCGACCAAAGCCTTTCAGCGTATGCATGGGATTACCGCGGACGGGATTATCGGACCAGACACGATCAAGTGGATCAATATGGGCTTTGATGATCGACTCACTTCCCTAGCATTGAACGCCGAGCGTGCCCGCTTATGGCCAAGAAATAGAGATTCACTGATTGTGGTGAACGTACCTAGTTTTGATATGAAGTACTGGGAAGACGGGGAAGAGGTTTTTGAATCTAAAGTTGTGGTTGGGAGAAAATCGAGAAAAACACCACTCTTAGAGATAAAACTTGATTCGGTTATCTTAAACCCGACTTGGAACGTGCCATGGAAAATCATGGTTAAAGATATCTTGCCTAAAGTAAAAGCCGACGAGAGCTACCTTGAAACACACAACTTTCAAGTGATCGATGGTTGGCGTTCGATGGAAACCGTCGATACTACCGAGATTGATTGGCAGACGATCAACTTCAACTCTTTTCCTTATCGAATGCGTCAGCAAGCAGGCTCTAGCAACGCATTAGGTTTGTATAAGTTCAATACACCTAACAAGCGAGCCATCTATCTCCATGACACCCCAAGTAAAAGCTTGTTTAACGATGACTTCCGCGCCTATAGCTCAGGTTGTATTCGTGTTGAGCATGCCGAGGAACTCGCGGAGTTGTTATTTGCGACTAAGGTAAAGAAAGTACCCAATCAGGATGATGAACTTGCTCCCAATACAAAGGTTCGACTCAAGAAACGAATTCCGGTACACATTATTTACCAAACCGTGTTGTTTGAAGAAGAGGGCATACAGTACCGTGGCGACATTTATCAATACGATAAACAGGGTGGCTAATGACAGATATGCATAGAATGGTGATCTTGACCAAAAAATGACAACCAACCTTCTATTGATAAAATTATAATGAGTATCAATAACTAACCGTGCAAAGGTTACAAATACTAACGTTTTGCGCGTTTTTTGTGCGTTGACGCAGCAATTTCCATTATGTATCGTGCGTTTCTTGTTCGATCTAATTGGGTTTTCTTGCTGTATGTCTCAAAGTTTATTTTCACGCCGTCAGTTCCTGACTTACGCTGGTGGTACTGCTGTTGTTGCCTCACTTACTCCTTCTATTGCCTTTGCTTCATACCCTGATCAACCAAGAACGATTAGCATGAACAACCTCCACACCGGTGAAAGGTTAGAGACCTGTTATTTCGATGGGACTAACTATATTGGTGATGAGATGGCGCGCCTTAGCAAACTATGTCGCGACTTCCGCCGCAATGAGATCCACCCAATGGATAAGAACCTCTTTGATCAGATTACTCAGATCCAAAATATCTTGGGTATTCAAAAAGAAGTTCAGATCATCTCTGGTTACCGTTCACCGGCGACAAACGAAGCGTTACGCTCTAAGTCGAGTGGTGTTGCTAAAAAGAGCTACCACATGCTTGGTAAAGCGATCGATTTCCGTATCGATGGTGTTGATTTGAAAGAGTTGAGAGATGTAGCAAGAAGCCTACAAGCGGGTGGTGTTGGTTACTATGCTCGCAGCAATTTCATTCACATTGATACTGGCCCTGTGCGAACTTGGTAGAGCAAGACTCAATGGGTGAGCAAAGCGGTAGGTACTTGTCAAAGTAGACATCCAATGTCATAGTTTGCCCAAATTTCAGTTTGCCCTCTAAGGTTTGTATATGTCTCTTAAGTATCAAGTTGTACCTGTTACCTCTTTCGCTCAAAACTGCTCGATTGTGTGGTGTGATGAAACCATGGAAGGTATCGTTGTTGATCCAGGTGGTGACATTCAACAGCTAGCTGCAATCATCGAAGAGCTGGGCGTTAAGGTAGTGAACTTGGTGCTGACTCATGGTCACTTAGATCATGTGGGTGGTACGGTGCCACTTTCTGAGATGCTGAAGGTAGAGATTGTTGGCCCACATAAGGCAGATAACTTCTGGCTACAAGGCCTAGAGAATCAAAGCCAAATGTTCGGTTTCCCACTGTGTAAAGCGTTTGAACCAAACACTTGGTTAGAAGAGGGTGACAAAGTAACGTTTGGTAACCAAGTTATCGATGTGATTCATACTCCGGGCCACACACCCGGCCACGTGGTACTGTTTAGCGAGCAAGCTCGTTTAGCGTTTGTTGGTGATGTGTTGTTTAACGGTGCCATTGGTCGTACTGACTTCCCACAAGGCGATTTCAACACGCTTATCACATCGATCAAGACTAAGCTTTGGCCACTAGGCAGTGATGTAACTTTCATCCCTGGCCATGGCCCTGAATCAACATTCGGTCGTGAGCGTGCATCAAACCCATTCGTAGCCGATGAGATGCCTTTGTACTAAGTCTGTCATAGAGCATCAGAACGATTGAAAATGAAGCTTAGCTTTTCTTCTTAAAGCTAAGCTTTTTTTATGGTTCATCGCGGATTAGCGTATAGATTTACTTTCCAAGCCTATTAGGTGTTAATCAGAAACACGCTCGGCAGCGGCTAGGTAGCGCCGAGCCAAACCTACAAACTCCTCCCCACTAATATTTAGGTCATTGGTTGATATAAAAATATCGTAGCCGTGAAAACCTCTTTGATATTTCATTCTGTTAGCGAGCATCGCCTGTAGTCCAGAATAATCTTTAATGACGGCTTTCTCGTTACTTGATGCTTTAGAGGAGTCAGATGCAGCTTGTGTTTGGCTGTCACTAAAATAGCGCTCTTCAGTGTTTTCTGATTCTTTAAATTTACTCAGTTCTACACAGCCAGCTTCAGTACAGCGAGCGTGGTAATGCGAAGAGTCGAGAACCATGTCTTCAAAGCTCGACTCCTTACCCGCTTGTTTGGCTCCCAAGTACAAAAGTGCACGCTGGCTGAGCAGTAGTTCACAGGTGATTTTTGGGCAAATGGAATCCAAGTAGGGTGAGTAATCTTTGACCTTAATACCGATCCAAGGAAGAGGTTGATGCCAGCCATCTTGTTCATAAGTACACAAGCCGATTTTTTGGATATTACTCCATTTTAAAACCCATCCACCTTTATAAAAGTGCTGCTGGAAATGTGTCGGAGTGAGTGTGAACATCACTCGGCTGCGTAGCATTAAATAATAGCCTGTTCCAAGCAACGTAATAATGCAAAAAGCGCCTACGATCAGTAACTTTGGATTATCGCTATAAAGTGCAATGATGAAGCAAATAAAGCCCAAAATAACAGCTAGAATACGGTATGCTCGAGTGAACGAAGGCAAAGAGAAATTAGTGAGATGACGAGTGTCCATAGGCAACACCAAGTTTTCATATTTTTGTCTGGATGGATAACCAGTGTATATGACCCTGAATTGATAAGTCGATGTTTAAATAATAGACGTTAGTAGACAATATCGGTATTTTTCGTCGACTTTCGGCGCTTCACTCTACAAATAGCTCCTGTTTTTTGGTATAAATCGCGCTTCAAATTTTCACCACTGCGAAAAGAGCAGTGAACTGGAGAAATATTCAATGAGACTTGCTCATAAGCGTAAGGTGCAGGCTAAACTGCAGAAACGCACTAAAGCGGCTGTAGTTAAAGCAGTGGCAACGCCGAAAAAAGCGAAGCCTGTCGCAGAGAAAGTTGTAGCAGAAAAAACTGTAGCAGCAAAACCAGCGGTAGAGAAAACAGTAGCAGCAACTAAAGAAGTTGCAGTAGCACTGACTCCTAAGCAACAACAAGTTCTAGATATCGTTGTTAGCAATGCTGAAGGCATTAACCCTAAAGGTATCGGCCTAGCAGCTGGTCAAGAAGACGCGAAAGCAGCTTCATGGGCAACAGGCGCATTGAAAAAACTTCTTGAAGAAAACCTAGTAGCGAAAGAGCAGCTAGCAGGTAACAAGGTTATCTACAAAGCTATCTAATCCCATGGGATGATACTCGCTTCGTTAAGTTTTTAAGCCTCGATTATCGAGGCTTTTTTGTATCTGCAACAAAAGACTCACTCTCATATTCCCTCCAAACTTCTTGTTTGCTTATTCAGGCTAACGTCTGGCTTTGCCTCTCATCAGTAAGCACCAAATTAGGGCGATCCTGAATAAAAATACCGATAATTTCCCCCGAAACTAAAGCGATGAATAGAGCTTCATCACGAAATAGCAAACAATTGTTAATACGGCTTCATTGTAACTACTTAGGTATTTATCAATAAACATTGTTCGTGTGAATAGTCTTGAGTCTTTAAAACTGGCATCGTCCATTTATCTCCTACGTAGTTCTACTTAGTGCTTTGGTCTAATACGTATCTCTGTGCGGAGTATCCGTGCGTGCTCTCCCTGATATCTTGTTGCCTCATCGCGGTGCACTCTTATGTTGAATCATAAAAAATGCTCAAAGAAAGAGTGTTAACCCAACAAAGGACGTGAACATGAGTCTCATTTCTAACTCCCTCACACGAGTTTTTAAAAACGTAGCGGTGACTGCTGCGGCTTGTTTAGCTTTGGTCGCTACTGGTGCAACAGCTGCGGATAAGGTTTACCGTTTAAAACTTGCTGAAACATGGGGACCAAACTTCCCAGTCTTCGGTGACGCTACGAAGAACATGGCGGCGATGGCTGAGAAAATGTCGAATGGTCGACTGCAAATCAGAATTGATTCAGCGAACAAACACAAAGCCCCTCTCGGCGTTTTTGACATGGTTAAGTCTGGTCAATACGACATGGGTCACTCAGGCTCGTACTACTGGAAAGGTAAAGTTCCAAACACTCTTTACTTCACTTCTATGCCTTTCGGTATGACGCCAGCAGAACAATATGCATGGTTTTACCACGGTGGCGGTATGGAGTTGATGGAGCAGGTTTACTCTCCACATAACTTAATGTCTTTCCCAGGTGGTAATACGGATATTCAGATGGGGGGGTGGTTTCAAAAAGAGATCAACAGTGTTGAAGATCTACAAGGTCTGAAAATGCGAATCCCTGGTTTTGCGGGCGAAATCCTAGCAGAGCTTGGCGCTAAACCGACAAACATTGCCCCGGGTGAGCTATACACGTCTCTAGAGCGTCGCACGATTGATGCACTAGAGTGGGTAGGTCCTTCTCTGGATCTACGAATGGGCTTCCACAAAATCGCACCTTACTACTACACAGGTTGGCATGAGCCAGGTTCAGAGCTTCAATTCCTAGTGAACAAACGCACTTGGAACAAGCTTCCTGAAGATCTACAAGAAATCCTGCGTGTTGCAATGCGTACAGCAGCTTACGACATGTACACACAAGCAACGCACGAAAGTGGTAAGAACTGGGTTTCTATGAAGACTGAGTACCCAGATGTACAAGTGAAAGACTTCCCGCCAGAGGTTATGTCTGCAATGAAAGAAGCGAACGATCGCCTACTTGCTGCACATGCTGAGAAAGACGAGCTAGCAAAAGAGATTCAAGCTTCACAAGCTGCTTACCTAGAGCAAGTACGTTCATGGACGGATATTTCACACAGAGCTTACCTAAATAGCCAAGCGAAATAATCGTCCCTTGTTGAACTAAATCTAAATGAACCTAAAGCTTTTCTTATTAAGAATTTAAGAGTGAATAAGCTGAGGGTTCATTTAAAACATAATAATTAAGCAGGATAAACCCTGTATTACGCTCAAGAACCTTTTCTACGTCCTACAGCTTGTTAATTCAGCTGCACGATGTCTTTTCAAATTCCATGGAGTCGGGAATGCGAAGTCTAATTTATATTGAACGCATATTTAATCGTATCGGTGATGCACTGGGATGGCTTTCCAGTATGTTGTTTATTTTACTTATCGCCAACGTCGTGTATGACGTGGTCATGAGATATGCATTCAACGATGTCTCAATTGCCTTTCAAGAGATGGAGTGGCATCTGTTCTCTGCTGTTTTCCTATTAGGTGTGCCATATGCCATCAAAGCGGGTGGTCATGTTCGAGTTGACGTGTTCTACGAGCAACTGAGCTTTAAGGCGCAAGCCATTATTGACCTGCTAGGTACGCTTATATTTCTTCTTCCTTTTTGTTTACTCGTCGCTTGGTTTGGCATCGATGTCGCCAAAGAGAGTTATGAACTGGGTGAGACCTCAGGCGATCCGGGTGGCTTGCCATATCGATGGATCATCAAAGCCATGATCCCGTTGTCGTTCTTCTTGATGGCACTGAGTGGCGTAGGTTTGATCCTGCACTCACTCAACAAGATTTTTAATCCGCACCTTATCCATGCAAATCATAAGTAGAGGCTAAACATGATTGGAATAGTAATGTTTTTTGTAGCCTTGTTTGCACTATTACTTGGCTTCCCAGTTGCGTTTACCTTTGGTGGTATCGCCTTAATTTTTGGTGTGTGGGCAGAAGGCATAGAGATGTTTGCTTTCATGCCATATCGCATTCAATCGATCATGGAAAATACGGTACTGATGGCCGTTCCATTATTCGTTTTCATGGGGCTTGTTCTGCAAAAGACCAAGCTTGCTGAACAGCTACTTGAGTCTATGGGCCGCTTGTTTGGTGGTGTGCGTGGTGGTATCGCGATTTCTACTGTACTAGTAGGTTCGTTACTTGCTGCTTCAACCGGCGTGGTTGGTGCTTCTGTTGTTGCGATGGGCCTTATCTCTTTGCCAGTAATGCTTAAGTACAATTACGACAAAGGCTTAGCCTGCGGTACCATTTGTGCTTCTGGTACCTTAGGTCAAATCATCCCACCATCTATTGTTTTGATTCTACTCGGTGATGTACTTGGTGTACCGGTTGGTGACTTGTTTCAGGCAGCTATCTGGCCGGGTGTGATGCTGGTGGGGGCGTACATTGTTTACATTTTAATATACGCAAAACTGCACCCTGAAGCCGCTCAGCCAATTGAGCGTGACGATTCAATCAGCCGTAAACAAGAAGTGATTGATGCGCTTAAAGCGATTCTTCCGCCGCTCGCGCTAATCATAGTGGTACTGGGTTCTATCTTTGCGGGTGTGGCGACGCCAACAGAGTCAGCTGCATTAGGTGGCGCAGGTGCGATGATACTTGCACTGCTATATGGTCAGTTTAGTTGGTCAATGGTGTATGACGCCTCTAAAGAAACCGTAAAAGTAACAGCGATGGTGTTTGCTATCTTGCTGGGTGCGACCGCTTTCTCAATGGCGTTTACCTACACTGGCGGTGATTATTTGGTAGAAGAGTGGATGCTACAGCTTCCTGGTGAGAAGTGGGGCTTCCTGATCATAACCATGCTAGTGATTTTGATTTTGGGTTTCTTCATCGACTTCGTAGAGATCTGTTTCATTATCGTGCCAATCTTGGCGCCTGTTGCTGAGTTAATGGGCATCAATATGACGTGGTTCGCTATCTTGATTGCAATGAACCTACAAACCTCATTCTTGACGCCACCATTTGGCTTTAGCTTGTTCTACCTAAAAGGCGTGGCACCAAAAGGTGTAACGACCAAAGACATATACCGAGGTGTGATGCCTTTCATTGTGATTCAGATACTCGTACTTGGGTCACTTCTCGCGTTCCCCGCGTTTTATGGAATGTGAGTGATACCAAGAATGTGAACGATATGTTTCAACGGCTATCTATAAATTGCTAAAATAAAACGGCTTATTGATGTTCAATAAGCCGTTTTTAGTGAGGAAAAGGAATGCCTCTAAAAGCCAAGCTGATTCTGTTGACATTACTCCCGTTGCTGCTGGTTACGGCGAGCATTAGTTGGATCTCGTTACACCAGACTAAAACCCTGGGTGACAAAGAGGTCGAGATCTTCAGAGACAGCCTGATCAAATCCCGTGAAAATGCACTTAAGGACACTGTCGATCTCGCTTTCGACGCCATCGAACACATATACAACGATCCCGATATTCAAGAAGCCCAAGCTAAAACGGAAGTTCGAGCCATATTGTCTAAACTTAGATATGGCGCGGATGGCTATTTTTTCGCTTACGATCGTCACGGAACCAATCTTGTTCATCCGATACAGCCGGAATTGATCGGCCAGAATTTACTGCAACTTCAAGATGAAGATGGTGATTTCTTGATTGAAGCCTTATTACGAGAAGCACAAACCGGAGGAGGCTTTCATCAATATTTGTGGCAAAAGCCTTCGACAGGTGAGGTGGTGTCTAAACTGAGCTATGCCGCTTGGTTGGAACGCTGGGATTGGATGATTGGCACGGGCTTGTACATTGAAGATGTGCATCAAGAAGTCGCCTCAATGCAGTCTGCGATCAACAAGAACATTGAAACCACGTTTTTCTCTATTGTGGTGATCTTGAGTGTGACGGTAGCGGTAATCATCGTACTGACTTTAGCCATCAACATGCATGAACATCGTATTGCCGATAACAACCTGAAAGAACTGGCTCATAAGACGGTGATGTTTCAAGAAGACGAGAAGAAGCATCTAGCGCGCGAGCTGCACGATGGTATTAATCAATTATTAGTGTCGAGTCGTTGCCATTTGGAGCTACTTGGTAATAAGTTACAGAGTGAAGAGCTTAAAGCTCACCTCAATAAGTCGCAGCACTCGCTGATGAGAGCCATTGAGGAAGTGAGGCACATCTCGCATCAACTTCGTCCAAGCTCATTGGATGATATTGGCTTGGAAGCCGCGTTGTCGTCTTTGCTTTTAGACTTTCAAGCACACTCGGGTATTGAGGTGGAAACCTTGTTCGCGACTAAACCGGGTAAGTTAAAGTCGGAGGCGGCGACCACCTTGTATCGAGTGGTTCAGGAGTCGTTAACCAACATAGAGAAGCATGCACAAGCGACCAAAGTAACGGTTATCGCGCAGCAAATTGGCAACGTGTTGCAATTGCTAATTCAAGATAACGGTGTTGGGTTTAATACCTATAAGGCGATGGAAAAGCGAGGGATTGGCCTAAGAAACATGCGTGAGCGAGTGGAGTTTATCGGGGGCGACTTTGAACTGATGAGCGAGGTTGGCTTCGGAACGGAAATTACAGTGTTACTGACACTAGAGGGATTAATGAATGAGTGAAGTTATTCGAGTTGTGATTGCTGACGATCACCAAGTGGTACTTGATGGCTTTATGGCGAGATTGGAACTCGAGCCTGATATTAGCGTGATTGGTACCGCGAGCAACGGCTTAGAAGCGGTTGAGATGGTTAAGACCTTACGCCCAGATGTGGTCTTGATGGACATTAGCATGCCTATCATGAACGGTATTGATGCCACCCATCTAATCAAAGAAGAGAACCCGCAAGCTAAGGTGCTGATGCTGACCATGCATAATAACCGTGAATATATCATGAAGGTGATGCAGTCGGGTGCAGTCGGCTATATGTTGAAGGAAATTTCTGCTGAAAAAATGGTTCAAGCCATCAAAACGGTCAATCAAGGTTCGACGTATTTCTGCGAAAAAGTGACTCAAAATTTGTTCACTCAGCCAATTACTCCGACACCATCTGTGAAGAATCCACTGAGTCGACGTGAGGAAGCAGTGCTGAAATTAGTGGCGAAAGGGGAGAGCAGTAAAGAGGTGGCGAAGGCGTTGAATATTAGCTACCGAACTGTCGAAACCCATCGACAAAATATTAAGCATAAGCTCGATATTCATTCTACTGCAGAGCTTGCCAAGTACGCTGTCAATTGTGGGCTTGTGGATTGAGTTTTCCTTTGAAGTAAACAGTCAGCTCAAAGCAAGCCTATTAGTCTAAATGGTGCATAGGTTAAATGATTATGATTGCTTATGTGCCTAAGCTTATTGCTAGGTTTACGAACAGAAAATCAATTGGTTAAACACCAAAATGCTTTGAGCTAAAAGTAATATTAAATAAAAGGCCGACATATTCGGCTTTTTTTTCACCGGTAATTTGAGTATTTATATGAATATTGGGTGAAAACCAAACGAACCGATTCAGGTTTACTGAAAACAACAAGTTAACCTGCTAAACTTCAGACATCCAAGTATTTGAATTAATGTGACAACAGCTTGTACTACTTGGATTGTAGGGTCGAGTTTGTGATTGGGTCACAGGTAAGTAAGGGATATTAGTAGTATTCCGTAGAGAGGGATAATGACTAAAGGTATAGATAAATACAGTATCGACAGTACCGATTACACTGTTGGTCAGGATAACGTCCAAAAATGGGGTTTCGATGTCCACAACCCAGTATTTGGCATTAGTGCAGGTTTGATTGCTCTGTTTTTGATTGGTGTTCTGGTTACGGATACCGCATCTGCAAAGGCAGCACTGGATGGCGTTAAAGGGCAAATCATCAATTCATTCGATTGGCTGTTCATCTGGTCAGGCAATATTTTCGTACTCTTCTGCTTAGGCTTGATCGTGTCTCCGTTTGGTAAAATCCGCCTTGGTGGTGTTGATGCAACAGCAGACTACTCATTCATGTCTTGGTTATCCATGCTATTTGCAGCGGGTATGGGTATCGGCTTGATGTTCTGGAGTGTGGCAGAGCCTGCGGCTTACTACACCGGTTGGTTTGAGACACCACTTGGTGTTGAGCCAAACACACCAGAAGCCGCTAAATTAGCACTAGGCGCAACCATGTATCACTGGGGTCTACACCCTTGGGCGATTTATGGTGTGGTTGCTCTTTCGTTAGCATTCTTCTCATACAACAAGGGACTTCCGCTTTCGATTCGTTCTATCTTCTACCCAATTCTAGGTGATAGAGCATGGGGCTGGGCTGGTCACGTTGTTGATATTCTGGCGGTGCTTGCGACTCTATTTGGTCTGGCGACGTCGCTAGGTCTAGGCGCACAGCAGGCAGCAAGTGGTATTCAACACGTATTTGGCCTTGAAGCTGGCTTGGGCTTACAAGTTGTCGTGATTACAGTGGTAACTTTACTTGCGGTAGTATCGGTACTTCGTGGTATCGATGGCGGTGTAAAAGTTATTAGTAACATCAACATGCTGGTAGCTTTCTTACTGCTTATCTTAGTGGCATTAATTGGTTATGCAGTGACACTAGGCTCTATCCCAACAACCTTAATGGCGTACATCGAGAACATCATTCCACTGAGTAACCCTCACGGTCGTGAAGACCAAGCATGGTTGCACGGTTGGACGGTATTCTACTGGGCTTGGTGGATTTCATGGTCACCATTCGTAGGTATGTTCATCGCACGTGTATCTAAAGGTCGTACAGTTCGTGAGTTCATCACAGCAGTTCTAATTGTTCCAACGACTGTGACAGTGATTTGGATGTCAGTATTTGGTGGTATGGCGATTGATCAAATCGTAAATAACATCGGTACACTTGGCCGTGAAGGCTTAACCGACGTATCACTAGCGATGTTCCAAATGTTCGATGCACTGCCGTTTGGTACGTTGCTGTCAATCATTGCAGTGGTGTTGGTGCTAGTATTCTTCATTACATCGTCTGACTCAGGCTCTCTAGTTATCGATAGCATAACCGCTGGTGGTAAAGTGGATACACCGGTTCCTCAGCGTGTTTTCTGGGCGTTCCTTGAAGGTGCGATTGCAGTAGCGCTGTTGTGGGTTGGTGGTACTGAAGCCGTACAAGCTCTGCAAGCTGGTGCTATCTCGACGGCACTGCCATTCACCATCATTCTATTACTGATGTGTGTGAGCTTGCTAATGGGTATGCGTACAGAAAAACGCTAGCTCATAAATTGTGAATCGACCGTGCTTAAAGTGCGGTCGAAAGATAAATAATACGAAGGCAGGTGAGGAGACTCACCTGCCTTTTTTCTATCTATTTTCAAGCCTATTTCTATCTATTTTCATGACAATTCCTATACATATTCCAGCGTATCGGAGCTGAAATATTTTGTAATAACCATATCGTTAATAGCGCCTTGAATTTGGCGATATGCCAACTAATTGGCATAAGCTAAGGCTATGGTTTACATAAAAATATATTACGGTATTAAATTGTGAAATCGCTCGAATTTAATACTGATATTGGGTAGTATGCGCGGGACTTCCCACCACTCGTGAAACTTTGACATGAAACTAACACTAAAACAGAAGTTAATAGGTGCTAGCCTATCTGCTGTTATAGTTATGGCAACAGCGTTGACCTGGCTATCAGCAAACCAACTATTTGAACAGACTCGTAATGGCGTATACCTACGAGCTGAAAGCGTATCAGAAGCAGCATCTGAAGGTATTAAAAACTGGATTGGTATTCGCACGGATATCGCATCAGCATTTAATGACTTTTCACGAGAAAGCGATGTTGTTCCTTTCCTAAAGCAAGCTCGCGTAGCGGGTGGTTTTGACGATATCTTTTTAGGTACACCAGAAGGTGGCATGTACCGCTCACACCCTGAACGTAACCGTGCTGGTTACGATCCTCGTCAACGTCCTTGGTACCAAGAAGCGAACGCTGCAGGTAAGCAGATCATTACTACCGCTTACCAAGATGCAATCACTAAAGCACTACTCGTAACCATCGCAGAACCCGTTCGTCATAATGGTCAGCTTGTTGGTGTTGTCGGTGCGGACGTACTTATCGACCAATTGGTTAACGACGTAATCAGCCTAGATGTGGGTGACAATGCGCACGCGATGCTAATTGATGCGTCTGACGGCACATTCCTAGCACACCCAGATTCAGCATTAAGCTTGAAGCCAGTAAGCCAGCTTTCTAATGACATTTCTATGCCTATCATCGAGAACGCAGTGCGTACTGGTAGCATCGAGATCATCAAAGAACGTGGCGCTGAGAAGCTGCTTTACTTCACGAAAGTACCAAACACTAACTGGATCTTCGCGGTTCAGATGGACCGAGCGACTGAAGAAGCAAACCACTCAACACTACTTACTCAGCTTATTATGACTGCTGTAGTGATTACGCTTATCGTGATCGTACTGGTGTCTTGGTTGGTGAGCTTCCTATTCCGCGACCTAAACCGAGTTTCAGCTGCACTTGAAGAGATCGCTTCAGGTGAAGGTGACCTTACTCAGCGTCTTGAGCCAAAGAGCGACGACGAAATTGGTCAGCTTGCACAAAACTTCAATCGTTTCGTGGGCAACATGCACACAATGGTGATCAAGCTAAGTGAAGTGTCTGCTGCATTGGGTAACCAAGCGCGCCAAACTGCATCGCAAGCGGAAGAGCGTAGCGCTCGCATCCAGATGCAACAAGACGAAATCAACATGGTTGCAACGGCTGTTAATGAAATGGCAGCGGCGACACAAGAGATCGCGGGTAACGCAGACCACACGGCACAGAATTCATCTGAAGCGGTTGGTGCGTGTGAGCACGGTACTGGTCAGGTAACACAGACTCAAAGCTCAATCCAAAACCTTGCGCAAGAAGTTCAGGTTGCCACTAATGTCATCCTAGAGCTTGAAGAGCACGGTAATAGCATCAACGCTATCTTGTCTAACATTCAAGGCATCGCTGAACAGACAAACCTACTTGCACTTAACGCAGCGATTGAAGCGGCACGTGCAGGTGAGCAAGGTCGTGGCTTTGCGGTTGTTGCTGATGAAGTTCGTGTTCTGAGCCAACGTACACACGGTTCAACACAAGAGATTCAACAGACTATCGAATTGCTACAAGGTACAACAGGCAAAGCGGTTAGCATCATGAATGACAGCCGTACTTTGGCTGAAACCAGTGTTGATGATGCAAACTCAGCGGCTGCAAGCCTAACGCAAATTCATGCTGCTGTTGAACGTATCAGCGATATGGCGACACAGATTGCTTCGGCGGCAGAAGAGCAAGCGTCTGTAACGTCTGAGATTACTCGTAACACTGAGGGAATCCGTGACGTGTCTAACGAGCTAGCAGACGAAGCACACCAAGCGGCAGAGCAAGCAGCTCAGTTGTCTGAACTGTCTCACGAGCTAGAGAGCGAAATCAGTCGCTTCAAACTGTAAGCACTAAAGCGTAAATTTAAAGCCGAATGTTATTATTACATACGGCTTTTTTGTGCCTCTTATTTGGAGGCTTAGGCACTAGAATTAGTTGTTCGGGTAACCTGGGAACTTCGCTTTTAGATTGGCGTGAATAGGGAAGTATTTCTCCATAAACTTCACCATCGCAGGGTCGTTCTTTTGAAGCTCTGTGAATGTCGCGGAACTTAGCTCTTGAGCGCTGTAGCCTTTGTAGTTTACGTCGTAGTAAGCATACAGAGAGTAGGCTAGGTATTCTTGATCGTATGACTCAGCATCTAGGTCAGCTTCAACGATTGTCGAGTCTTTTCCATTTGGAAAGTAAGAGCCCGCAAGAATCGCTTTTTCATTCAGCTCATCGAGTTCTTTTTGCATCACACCCCACTTTGATGAAGGTGATTTTACCGCCAAATTCATCACACCGTAGTCGTGTACAAAGTGAATGATCTCTTCAAACGCAGCGTCTCTTTTTGTCACTAACCCCGGCTTGTTTTCGCCTGCTGTAGTATCTGTCGTTTCAGTCGCGAATAGATCTTGGAAGCGGTAATTCTCATCTAAATATTCACCTGCGTCTCTATTCGGTCCATCAGCCCAGTCTTCATCGTAAAAGAACGCCATCGCAGCTTTGCTGTCGTAGATAGCCTTGGTCACTTCAGCTGGGAAGTTATCAAGGTAGTACTGCATGATCTTCTTAACGTGCGCAACTTTGGCCGTGCCGTCATTCTGTGTTTTGTCTTCGATCAGTAAAGGGATCTTGTAACCATGAGCTTCCACGCAACTGCGTTGCTTGATGCCATTGTTAAGCAAGTCGCCTGTTGTGTCTGAAATAACAGAACAATCACCTGTTGGAACACGAGCGAACGTCTCTGAAGCACTTTGAGCAAAGCTTGGAACAAATTGGATAGCATTACTTAGGGTGTTACCCACGCGTACATAAAGGTTCATCGGTCTCATTTGGTCGATATTAAACTTGTCGCCAGTGCTATCGATGATGAATTGCTTGTTGATGGTTACGGTGTCGGCTTTTTTCCAGAGAATGATGTTCTTGATGTTGTTTTCGACTTTCGCAACAGCAAGTTTTTCTGGTGTTGTAGTTGAGTTGAAGTTTTCGTAGTAAATATTAAAGTTTTCAACGTCATACGTTTTACCAGACGAGTTTGTTGCGGTTACTTTGAACGTAATGTCTGCGTCATTTTGAGTTTTATAGTTGCGCTCAGGGATACCATGAACTTGAGCAAAACTGCCGCTTGATTTTAGATTATTACCGTACTGAGTAATATCAACGTTCACGTTTTTGTCTGCGCCATTTTTAATCGACTTTACGCTGAATTGCAGCGAGAAATTGTTGCCAAGGCTAACCACTGAGTTGGCGCTAGATGCGTCAATGACATTTTTTGAAGCACTGTTATTGTTACCGCCACCGCTTCCGCCGCCACACGCAGTAAGCATTGTTGTAACAACAAGAGTAGGAATAATGAGTTTATTTATCATAGAGAACCAAATTATCTGCAAGCAATAAAGCTCGCATGTTACAAGAAATGGTATTTTCTCTGAGTAAGCTTTTGTAAGTTATGCATTGATATTACTTACAAATGACGCATTAATGATTTGCTCGGGCGATTGGTTTAGACGGTTGGTTTAGACGATGGATTGGCTTGGTGAGATAAGCTAGGGCGGGGAAACCGGGTGGGAGAGTAGTGGGCGACAGAATGGCCCACTACTGAAGTCTGGATTAGAAGTATTTTTTCGCTACTTCAACAGCTTTGTCCAAATCTGGAATCATAGTCAGCTCTGGAACTCGCTGAATATGAACGATTTTGTTGTCTTTATCGACAACGAATGTGCTACGAGCAAGTAAACCAAGCTCGTTGATTTGTGTGCCTGATTCAAAACCAAAAACGTGGTCTTTGGCATCTGAAAGCAAAGTTAGGTTGTCTGTAATACCTTTCTCATTCTTGAATCGATCCAGTGCGAAAGTCGTGTCTGCACTTAGGCCGATGAATTCAATGTTATCTGTCAGTTCAGGGTTTGCTTTTACAAAGTTAGAAAGATCCTGAGCTTGTTGGTTACATACTGGTGTGTCAATCGAAGCCAGTACACTAAAGATACGCACTTTGTCTGTTTTTGCTGTGGTATCGTACGGCTGGTTTTTGTTTGTCATCAATGTTACTGAAGGCAGGTAATCACCAACAGCCAAGCTATTACCGACAAGGTTGAACGTTGTCTCGTAGTATAAAGTCAGCGTATTATCTTTCCCTGTTGGAGCTGTTTCACTGGTTGTTAAGTAGTCCGCAGCACCAGCCGTTGTAGTTAAAATCAGTGCCGCTAGCGTGATTAGCGTTTTTTTCATGTTGAGTCTCTTGAATTATATTAGTTAAGCTCAGTTTCAAGCGCAGCGAACTCTAGCTAAATAAGATGTGGTTTGTTCAAACCAACAGATAATGAAAATCACACCGTTCGATTTTATTATAAAAATATCAACGACTAAGAGAATAAGGCCCTATTTAAAATGAGAGTTTACATAAGCTGAGTATCTTGGATATTTGTAATATTCTAACTTCAGAACTGTCATTTTTTATTTTGAATGAATGCAAGTAGTTAAGGGCTTTATTCTTATAAACTATCGAAAAGTCGGTCTCAAAAACACCTTCGCCATTTTTAGTTACTGTTATATCAATATTCCTAGCTCTACAGTCCTTATATGAGCTTACTCGGATTATTCCCTCCATACTATCAAGGTCTAACATCCCCGTATGATCAACAAGGTTATATGAGATGTTTTCTGTAGACACCAAACGCTGGGTCATATTTTTGTTGATATTATTTGTGTTATAGCAACCTCTAATGAGTGACAAGGAGGAAATAGCCAGCATTAACATGAATAGCTTTTTAAGATAAACCAAAGTTTCGCGAGGTTTATTCGACGGCTCTTGGTTGTCGATTACTTCGACAGGTACTGAAACTTCGCTCATTGCTCCATCCATTGCAGCAGCGGCTACTGTCTCACCCTCCTGGATTTCGGAAGTTATATTGGTTTCAGTTGGTGAATGGCTTTCAGTAGATAGATGGGGTTCTGGTAGCTCTTCATTGGATATTTTCTCAAGCAAATAGCCTGCTTTACTCACCGTGGTGAGCTTTGTATTTTTAATACCAATCGTTTTGAGCGACTTTCTTAACGTACTGATCGTATTGGTTAGAGATTGATCAGAGACAATGGCACCATTCCAGCATTCACTAAAAAGCTCATCTTTACTTACACATCGACCATTGTGGTTATGCAAATAGAGTAAAACACGGAATGGTTTTGGCCTTAATTTGATTAAGGTTTTATTTTCGATATTCATTATCGAACGATCGCTCAGGTTTATATGTAACTCATCATTAATTACAAGTGAATTATCATTAATCATTCTACTTCTTTCTAATTAATTATTTTTATTGTTATCACGCCTAGACCAACTTGTCGTCGATTCTATTTTTTTTCATCGCTTTGGCTATCAAAAATCAAGTTCGTTTGAAAAATGTGTGGAATGTATATTTGGTGTGTTTTTAGTGAATTTTGAATGATGTGGTTTAGATTGGGCGCAAGTACGATAGACGCATAATTCACGGATAGAACATCAACAGATATAGGGATTATTAATAACGTTGTTTGTTTTTGGAGTGAAGATGAAATTCGTATCAAAAGAAAGTGTTACACGTGTTTTAGGCAGCATTGAAAAATATAAACAGGTAGCTTGTGTTGAATCCAAAGGCTTAGATGTCATTAGCTTATTGGTTCGCTTATGCCACCTTCAGAGCAAGAAGATCTCAGAAGACGATCGCCAAGTCTTAGTGGACCACATCAAGGATTTGATATCCGAAGAGCTAGTCTTTGCCCAAAAAATGGAACTGGAAGAAGCTGAAGCGATATTAATGGATTCTGTTAGCCCTCTATGTAATCCAGCACAATCCAAGTGAGGCTAACTGATGCTTGAGTGGAACTCTGAACACCGTCGATACGAGATGTCGGTTCTTGGATTTAAAGTGCACAGTGTCTTTCAGTCGATTAATGAGGCTGACCAAAATGTGTTTGGCTATGAGGCGATATGCCGAGTAGAGATGCAAGGTGCGAAGGTAAACGTTAAACGCTTCTATAAAATTCTTGAGGACTTCGGTGAGAAGTCTGAGTTTAGATTTAAGTTTTTCTTGAACATTATGCACTTGAGAAACTTTCGGAACTCGAGAATCTACGGTCGTGATCTGAAGCTGTTTCTCAATGTTACCCCATGCTTTTTTAAGTACTTTTCATATGGGAACGACTTAAACAGCTTATACCTCCCGCTAATTAAGGAGGAGCAGGTAGACTTAAGTCAAATTGTCGTTGAAATTGTCGAGGACTATTGCCCTCTAGCTGACATAGAGAGCTTACATCGAGGTACTGAATATCTCAGAAACATAGGTATTTCGTTCGCACTGGATGACTTTGGCTCTGGCTGGGCGGGTTATAGCCGAATGGCAGTCGTGAAGCCTGACTACCTCAAAGTGAGGCGTGATATGTTGATTGAATTTGCTATGAGCGGCTCTCAAGACGACAACCTTTTGGAAGAACTGAACACCATTACGACGATACAAGGTATCAAGGTGATTTTTGAGGGGATTGAAAACGTGGATAACTTGCGTGCTGCGGCTCAGTATGGGGCTGATTATTATCAGGGTTACCACATAGATTTCCCTAAATCTTATCCAGTAAACATGCTAGATCAAGGTGTTGTGACGCCAGATGAAAAATTCAGGTTAAACACCTACCTCAATAAGAAAACCAGAATAACGAGTAAAAGCGCTTAACTCACCGAGTGACTGGTACCGCGCTCAAAATAACCAATCTGTCGATTTCCCTTATCTGAACTACTACTCTTCGGTTCACTAACCTCTCGTGTGGGAGGTTAGCTTTTTGGCTAGTGACATCGATATGAGTGAGTTGTATTTGAATTACTTCGGATTGAACGCTGGGGGAGGGCTAACATTATTCTAATAGAGGATTACAGTTCGTTTTCTGAATTTCTTTTTGATTTTGTTTCTGAATTGCTTTCTTGGATTAACTGAATCAATTCGCTTTTGCTGTAGGTGCAATAGGCATGGAGAAACCTCTCAACCTCTTCAATTTCAACTTGGTTCACTCTGCACGATACATATCCTTCCTTCTGATCCACACCAAGCTTGATGTTGTAGAGCTGCTGTTCTCTATCCACAAAAAGACAATGGTACAAACACTAACGTTGGCGTTTTCGTTTGAGTTAATCGAAGACCATAAATCATCAAATGACACTTTGATCGCATCATAGTCTTTACGTTCTGCTACTTCGTCTCTTGTAAGAGACATCATGCAAATCTCGCTCATAGTTTTCCTCTCTATATTTACAAAAAATTCTCCCAGCATTGTGAGGATGCTGGGAGAATCAATGTCATTCAATTTAGATAGCGATTTACGCAGCCTTAGCTTCGTTCTTTAGCTGTTCTAGACAACGGATGAACGCACGTAGGTTACGATACACGTCTGTTTGATCATAAAACACGCCAACATTCTCTAATTCTATCGGGCCTGATACTGCGTTATCTAGCATTAGGTTATCAATTAAACCAAAGTTTTCTAGCGTCATGCCGATGCCATCCACATAGGTTTGCTCATCGACTTGCTTAGCATTTGGCAGTTGGTCTAGGTTTCGTTTTAAGAAAAGATCAGAGTTGTTGCTGTAGGCAAGTACCGTTTTACCTAGCGCTTTACCAAAGCCCATCTCATAGGCTGTACCCACATCGCAGCTCGCGCCTCTGAAAGGTGTCATGTTGGCGATGACGATATCACAGCTCTCAATAAGCTCTTCATTAGCGCGGCCAATTTTTAAGCCATTTTGCTGAGGGCTAGGTTCATTCAACTCTAGAATATTGTCGAGTGGGAAAATACCCTCGAAGCCATAAGCTTCACAAATCTTCTTCTTTTGATCACCGATAGAGACAGCGTCAGTTAGAAATACTTCTGGTCCTGCTAGATAAATGCGTTTCAACGTTTAACTCCTGATTAGCAACAGTGCTCGGGTTTGTGCTGATATTTTTATCTATTGGATTGTTTAAGTAATAACCGAAAGTACACGGTTTGCTAATGTGTGGTTTTAGTGTGTTTTTAGCTTTATGGTTTAAAAAACGACTCTTTAGTGCAGTTTTGCTTAAGCTCATGATTTGAATATCACTTTGAGGCTGTTTTGTGTTCGTTTCAGGCGAGAATATGGCTGAGAGTTGAAGGAGAATGTGACCTGCTTGAGACGCAGAAAAATCGATAGGTAATAAAAAAGCCCGAGCATAAACTCGGGCTTTGGAAGTTTCTTTGTCATCAATGAAGCGACTAGATTGCCTGACGAAGTTGGAAATAGCGTCCTTGTTCGTTCAACAGTGTGTCGTGGGAGCCATGCTCTACAATCTCACCTTGTTCAATCAGAACGATAGAATCCATCGCTTCCAAACCAATCAAACGGTGTGTAATGAAGATAACCGTCTTGCCCTCAAAGTGCTTCTCAAACAGCGCCATGATGCTCTGTTCAGTTTGCTTATCTAAGCCTTCGGTAGGCTCATCTAGAAGCAGGATAGGGGCATCATGAAGAATGGCACGTGCAATACCAACACGGCGCTTCTCACCACCAGACAGTTGACGACCACCGTCACCTAACCAGCTATCAAGACCATCATTCTCAAGCAGCTTTTCTAGGCCAACGTCTTTAAGGATGTTGGCTAGGTGCTCATCGTTGGCATCTGGTTTCGCAATCAACAGGTTGTCGCGTAGGCTGCCATTTAAGATGTCGACACGCTGGCTTACCACACTGATCGATTCACGCAGTTGTGACTCGTTCCATTGTGTTAGCTCAATGCCCGCGATAGAGATATAACCTTTCTTCGGATCCCAGTAGCGAGTTAGCAGCTGAATCAGTGTCGATTTACCAGAACCCGTTTGACCCACAATCGCAACCTTGTTCGTTGCCGGAATCGTTAGGTCGACAGCGTTCAGAACACTGCGCTCTGAGTCAGGGTAGTTGAACGTCACGTTTGAGAACGTAATATCAAGCGACTTGTTGATGTCGAGTTTCTCGTCCGCGAATTGAACTTCAGGTTCTGAAAGAATCACTTCATTCAAGCGACGTGCAGAAGACAGAGTCTGACCTAAATGCTGGAATGCGCCTGCGATTGGCATTAACAGTTCAAAACTTGCCATGGTTGCGAACGCCATTAGCGCAATAAACGGATCAGGTGCATTACCACCCACGCCGTCAGCCGCTAGCCAAAGCATAAGAACCAGTGTCAAACCGTTGAACAGCATCAGCGCTGCTGAAGCCATACCGGTTAGGTTGGCGTTCACAAACTGGTTCGCCATCAGCTTCTGTTGAGTTTCTAGAATCGCATTACGGTAACGCTCTTCGGCACCAAACAGAGTCAGTTCGCTGTAGCCTTCAATCCAATCCAGAGTGGTAACACGCAGCTCCGCTTTGTTTTGAGTAAGCTCGCCACCGTTACGTTTACCCAGCTTGTAGAACAAGACAGGCCAAATCAACAGCATGATAAGCAGGATAGAACCTAAGATCAGGCCTAGCGAGGTATCAAACCACATCAAGAACAGAGTCAGGAAGAAGATACCAAACACACCAACCGTTACGGGGCTTACTAAGCGCAAGTAAACGTGGTCCATGGCGTCGACATCAGCAACCAAGCGGTTGAGTAGGTCAGCGTCACGCAGGTTTGAAATACGACCAGGGATCAGCGGAGCCAGCTTCTTGAAGAAGAAGATACGTAGATCAGTCAGTAGTTTGAATGTCGCATTGTGGCTTACAACACGTTCACCCCAACGACCCGCAGTACGGCTCATAGCCAAACCACGTACACCACCACCCGGTAGCATGTAGTTGAAGGTTTCACGTGCAATCGTTAGGCCAGCAACCGCAGAAGCGGAAATGAACCAACCCGATAGCGTTAACAAGCCAATAGAAGCTGACAGAGTAGCAAAAGCCAGTAGCATGCCTAGCGATAGGCCAAACCAATGCTTTTTATAGAGTTTCAGGTAAGGCAGTAAATCACGCATCTAAATTACCCTTATTGTCTTGTTGAGCTAAGTTCGCGTTTAGCATCTCTTCGAATAAACCACCCGCAGTCGAAAGCTGAGCGTAATGACCTTGTTCCACAAGACCACCATCGCGCATAACCAGAATGTTATCGACCGATTGAAGAGGAGCCAGTTGGTGCGTCACAAGCAGGGCAGTGCGACTTTCGATGTTGCTGTTGATGCCTTTCATCACTAGCTGCTCACTACGAGTATCTAGGCTAGCAGTAGGTTCATCAAGCAACCAGAATTGGCCGTCTTGAATCATTGCACGAGCCAGTGCCAAACGTTGAGATTGACCAACAGATAGGCCACAAGAACGATCAGAAATCATGTAGTCCAAGCCATGCTCATTAACAAACTCACTAGCGAAAGATTGGTCTAGTGCGTTTTGAACCGTTTGGTCGGTGATATCTTGCTTACCTAGAGTGACGTTGTCATGAATTCTGCCGTGAAGCAACAGTGGGTTTTGGCCAACCCAGCTGATAGTCTTACGCCAAGATGCCAAGTCTAAATCACGCAGTTCAATACCATTGATTTTCAAGCTTCCTTCATAAGGCATGAAACCAAGAATGGCATTGATCAAACTTGTCTTACCCGCACCGCTTGGACCAACTAATGCCGTTGATTGGCGAGTATTCAGTGCGAACGAAATAGGGCCAACCAGTTGAACACCTTCAGGGCTCAATACTTTCAGATCTTGAGCTTCAATATTGATGCCTTGAGCTGGGTCTAGCTGAGTGTCACCTGATTTCACCTTTGTGATGTCGGTTTCTAGGAACTCAACAAGACTCTCGGCTGCGCCCACCGCTTGTTGCTTCGCATGGTAGAAAGTACCTAAGTCACGCAGAGGTTGGTAAAACTCTGGCGCCAAGATAAGGATAAACAGACCTGCGAACAGTGTAATGCCAACACCGTAGTGGCCGAAGTTAAGCTCACCGATGTAAGTGAAACCAAAGTAAACTGCCGTCATCGCAATCGAGATAGACGTGAAGAACTCAAGCACAGCAGACGACAAGAAAGCGATCTTCAATACATCCATAGTGCGCGTTCTGAACACTTCAGATGCACCTTTCAATACTTCGGTTTCAGAGCTCGTGCGGTCGAAAAGACGAATGGTTGTCATTGATTGCAAACGATCGTAAAAGTGACCCGAAAGGCGTTGAAGCGCTTTGAAGTTTTTACGGTTTGCGTCTGCGGCTTTCATACCCACCAATGCCATGAACATTGGTACCAGTGGCGCAGTCAGCAAGAAGATAAGGCCGGCAGCCCAGTTTACTGGGAATACCACAACCAAAATAATGAATGGAATCAGTACCGACAAAGACATCTGTGGCAAGTAACGTGAGAAGAAGTCTTGCATGTCTTCAACTTGTTCTAGCAGCAGCGTTGCCCACGTGCCGGCAGGCTTACCTTTGATGTAAGCAGGGCCCAATTCGCGTAGCTTGTCTAGAATGAGCTGCCTAATGTAGACACGGATCTGTTCACCACAGCGATAACCTGCGATTTCACGACCCCATGTACAGCCCGCACGGCCAAAGACCGAGAATGCCAAGCCAGCAAAATGACCCACCAGTTCAGATTTATCGACATTCTCGATGATCAGCTGGTGAAGAATAGAGGCGAGAAGCGCTGCTTGAGCAATTAAAAACACACTTGAAAGTACGCCAAGGCTAATCGCAATCATAAGCCAGCGTTTTGCTAACTTACTTTGTTGCTTAAGCCACTTATTCAAGCTGCGTTGTTTTTTCTTATCCATTATGAAGGCTTAATGATAATTATTATTCGTTGAGGGCGGCTAGTATACAAAAGAAAGCCCAGTGGATATACCACTGGGCTTTAGGGATTTACAACAAAATGTGATGACGCCCTGCATCTACTAAGGCGAGAGCGTTGATAATCAAATCTGCAATCTCAGATTTACTTATCGTTAAGGCCATCTAGGAAGCGTTCAGCATCCAGAGCAGCCATACAACCAGTACCTGCAGAAGTGATCGCTTGGCGGTAGTTGTGGTCCATAACATCACCCGCAGCGAACACGCCTGGGATGCTTGTTTGTGTCGCGTTACCTTCAAGACCAGACTGAACGATGATGTA
Organism: Vibrio chagasii; assembly: GCF_002954585.1. GTDB lineage: Bacteria > Pseudomonadota > Gammaproteobacteria > Enterobacterales > Vibrionaceae > Vibrio > Vibrio chagasii_A. The sequence continues at coordinate 1,661,651 of NZ_MSCI01000002.1, read as the reverse complement.
GTCATCTTTCATATCTACTTGGCCTTTGAAGATTTCAGTGTTCGGTTGGTGACCGATAGCGATGAACGCGCCCATTACGTCGATATCTTCTGTCTTGTCAGACTGAGTATCTTTAATTCGAACGCCTGTTACGCCCATATCGTCGCCAAGAACTTCGTCTAGCGTGCGGTCAGTGTGAAGAACAATGTTGCCGTTCTCTACTTTGTCCATTAAACGCTTAACCAGAATCTTTTCAGCGCGGAACGTGTCACGGCGGTGAATCAGGTGAACTTCAGACGCGATGTTAGATAGGTAAAGTGCTTCTTCCACCGCTGTGTTACCACCACCAACAACCGCTACTTTCTGGTTGCGGTAGAAGAAACCATCACATGTTGCACAAGCAGAAACGCCGCGGCCTTTGAATGCTTCTTCAGACTCTAAACCTAGGTACTTAGCTGATGCACCTGTTGAGATGATCAACGCATCACAAGTGTACTCGCCAGAATCGCCTTTAAGACGGAAAGGGCGGTTTGATAGGTCTACTTCGTTAATGTGGTCGAACAGGATCTCTGTTTCAAAGCGCTCTGCGTGCTCTTTCATGCGATCCATCAGTGCTGGGCCTGTTAAACCTTCTGCATCACCCGGCCAGTTTTCCACTTCTGTTGTGGTTGTAAGCTGACCACCTTGCTGCATACCAGTAACCAAAACTGGGTTTAGGTTTGCACGAGCAGCGTAAACTGCAGCTGTATAGCCAGCAGGGCCAGAACCAAGAATCAATAAATTACAGTGCTTTACGTCGCTCATGAGGACTCCGAAATTGAATTTGTTTTAATTTATAATCGCTTAGGATTGTATGGAAAATATGGAGGCAATAAAAGTGTAAACAAGGGCTGAAGTGTAATTAATCGTTATAGTTTAGAACTTAATCGAGACAAACGTTTTCTGGCTGGGAGTGATGTTGCAAATATACCTATCATCAAGTATTGTAAACTAGTTTACTAATTTACAATCAGCCAGGACGGTAAAAGTGATTTTTGAAAAACGTATTTGTATTGAAGCATCACCTCAAGACATATATTCGCTATATGTCGATGTAGAAAATTGGAATCAATGGGATAAAGAAGTGGTCTACTCTCGTCTACTGGGTGCATTCGAGGTTGGTGTGAAAGGCGTTATAAAGCCGGCTAATGGACCTAAATCAAAGATAGTCATTACGGATGCTACACCGAATAAGAGCTTTACTGTCATGAGCAAACTGCCATTCTGCCTTCTATCATTTGAGCACCAGTTACAGGCTAAAGGAGAAATAACGGAGGTAACTCATAGAGTTAAGTTTTCGGGGTTAACCAGTTTTTTATTTGGGAAAGTCGTGGGTAAGAAAATTTATGATGGACTACCGTCTACTCTTGAAGGACTAAAAAAAAGGGCCGAGAACAATGTTTAAGCATGATCTCCCATCGGACAGCGTAGGGCTACAGCTCTGGGTCGCTTACAATAAATGGCACTCGGAGGTAATGAAACTCCTTAAGCCGCTAAACATCAACCATACTCAGTTCGTTATACTGGCTTCAGTACTATGGTGTAACAAGAACAAAAACGAAACCACGCAAACAGAAGTAGTCAATATTACAGGCTTGGATAAGATGACATTATCAAAGTCGATGAAAGCGCTGGTTGCGAATGATCTTATCACTAAAGATAAAGGTGACAGAGACTCACGAAGCTATTCTCTGAGACTCACGAAAACTGGGGAAGCTCTAGCAATAAACGCAATAGCTCAGGTGGAAGAGTTAGACCAACTATATTTCGAAAGCTTAAAGGGCGAAAGAGGACGATTTATTTCTCTGTTAGCAGGCCTTCAAGTTCCTTGAATTAAACCTCACTATTGGACATTTTTGATTTAGAGTATTAACTCCAAAATGGGTAGCTGCACAATCAAATGTGTAATGGGAGCACTCAATGAAATGTCTTATTTTACCCAAAATAGTTTAGATCTAGAAACTCTGCTCGTTAGTAGCTAAGAAATTAATTAACTTTTTGGTTTTACTTTTAGGGGTAAGGTTGTTTGGCCACAGAGCATACAGAGGAATAGGCTCAACTTTCCAATCTGGCATGATATGAATAAGTTCTCCAATCTCTATCGATTCGGATACTTGGGATTTAGTCAGTGTCGCCAAACCTAAGCCAAGCAGACAATAATGATGCATGGCTTCTACACTATTTACGCTAATTTGATATTGATACTTAACTACTTTTTTTACCTTCCCCAAGCAAAAATTACGCTCATTAGTAAGTTGTTCGAGCTTAATCCAATTCCACTTTGATAACTCATCTATCTCTTGGGGGAGCTCACGCTGTTCTAAGTATGAGGGAGCGCATACTAACACTCTTTCCAAATAGCCAATTTTACGTGCTTTTAGATTGCTCGAATCAGGCTCTCCCGCCCTCAAAATCAAATCAAAGCCATCTTCAATAATATCGCTATGAGTATCGGTAAATATTAACTTAAGCGAGATTTTAGGAAATTGATTGGCAAACATTGCGATTAGGTTGTTTATATATGATCCGCTAAGAGCGGTAGGCAGAGAAACTTTAATTTCACCTGATGGTTCTTCATCTTGACCTGAAAGCAGCTCCAACCCTTGATTGGCTGCATGAATCATCTGCTCTACATATTCGTAGAACTGCTCTCCTTCATCACTCAAAGTGAGCTTGCGAGTCGAACGATATACCAACGCTGCCCCGACCTTCTTTTCAAGCTGCGTAATGTGGTAACTGACCACTGATGGAGATAAGGATAACGATTTGGCAGCCTCTCTGAACGAACCTTTTTTAACCACTTCCGCAAAAATTGCCATTGATTTTAAATTGTTAAACACACTTATTAAACTATTTAATCGAATTATAAATTTAAATTGAACCATATAGTAACGCAAAGCTCAATGACGTAGCATGAAGTCTTTATAAGGAGACCCTTATGTCGGTACTAATTGCTATGAGTGTATTTTCTTTTTCGATGTCTATATCACCAGGACCTGTAAATTTGATTGCGCTTACAAGCGGACTCAATTATGGCTTCTGGCGATCAGTCCCTTTTGTGTCTGGTGCAACCATAGGGTTTACACTTTTATTATTTCTAATTGGGTTAGGAATTGGAACACTGCCTAGTAACTACACCCAATCATTAGAGTATTTAAGTTACTTTGGGTGCGGGTTTATCCTCTATATGGGGGTGAAGATTTTCAGCGTTAATCCGCAAGGAATTAAAGGTGCTGAGTTCAACGATATTCCATCTTTCACGCAAGGCATTTTTATGCAGTGGCTCAATCCCAAAGCGTGGATGGCTTGCCTAGCGGGTTGCTCGGCTTTTAATGTCCACTCTTCCAATGAAGTTCTCGCTACCTTCGTGGGTATTTATTTCCTTATTTGCTATTTATGCATAGGTTGCTGGTCATTTTTAGGCGAGAAAATGAGTGTTTATTTAAAAAGCAAATTTCGTATATCAATATTCAATAAGGTTATGGGTGGAATGCTATGTCTAATTGCAATTTACCTTTTCATTATCTGAAGTCGGGTATAAAGTAACTGCAATGCTTATCTGTAGGCTTTAAATGGAGCGTAAAAATTATTGCTGCACAACTTTTTATGCTCCATTACCCAAGTTTGTCCAATCAGCACTCTCCGACATCATAATGAGGCTCCTAAGTCATCAAAATCGCTCACTGAGGTGAGCTTTTTGCACTAAAAAACTAGTTTATAAATCGTTTTGGGGCACTTCTGAGTTTCGAAGTGCCATCTATTAAGATTCTGGATATCTCTTACTGACAAGGCTTACCATCTAATCACACTGAGGATTGTAACGCTTTTACGAGTATCCGTTCCCGATAGAATCTTCGACTTCACTGACTAGTGTTTTATGCATTATAAAACTATCAACATAACCAAGCTTTCGGTGAAGATAGGCTAAGGGGATCGTGCCTATTATGGTAAAACCTAGTTTCTTCCACAAATTAACCGCCACTTCATTAGAGGACACTACTGAATTAAATTGCATAGCCCTAAAACCCAAATCAATGGCAGTTTCCAGCGAGTGCTCACACAACTTTTTTGCAATTCCTTTGCCACGAGACTGGCTTTGCACCATGAAACCACAGTTGCAGATATGACTACTAGGCCCTTCTGCATTTCGTTTTATGTAGTAACTCCCTAGAACTTGGTCACCTTCTACATAAACAAATGTCTTTAATGGGGACTTACACCACAGTTCGAAGGCTTCCTTGTAGTTCATTGTAGGGTCGAATGCATACGTTTCTTGCTCTTCGATTATCTGTTTGAAACATGGCCAGAATATTTCAAAGTCGTCATCTTTTATCTCTCTTATCACTTTGCGTCTCCTCTAAAAAATTTTATACAAGTTATATCTGATTAGAGATAACGTTCAATAACATAAGTTAAGATATTGATTATTTTTATACTACACAGGGTCACAACTTCAATATTTCGCTGAAAAGTAGTGAGTAAAAATGTAATCACCAAGTCAAATGAGCTATTCATATGTAGACCGTTTTTGAACGAATTATTTAAATGATATTTATAGGTAGTCTAAACACACTTTGGGGCATTTTCGAGCTAGAAAATGCCACGGGTAAAAATTCAACCTGTGAAGGTTTTGGACAAAACCTTGTTAGCTTAAATGACTTAGTTTCATCAAGATCAGGTATGAAAAAGTATTTTGAAACCATAGTCTTGTTAGGTGCTTTCTACCGCGCTTATGAAGTTATAAAAAAACTCATCCTCAGAGTCGATCACAAACTCCAATCGTTTGTACATGCGCGCAGCAGGTTCATTATTTTTAAAACAACTCAATGTTAAATCCAATTGCTGTAAATTTGCCTGTTGTTTGAGTTTTTGAATCACAGTTGATCCGAAACCTTTCCTTTGACTATCCGTGTAGATAATGAGCAGGTGGATGTGGATACTACTCGATTTAAAGCGAGTGCATACATAACCAACTTTTTCACCATTACAGATAATCCAACTAAACCACTCTGGCTCTAACTTAGATTCAAACGAAGTTCTTTGAAAACCTTCATCCCAACCAACTGCACTCTCAACGATTGGCTTCATATACAATTTGAAATCATCGAATGCCGACGAGTGTTCGTGTTTTTTAAATTTTGAAAGAATAATTTCCATATATCAACGCCCAATTAAGGTGAACAACGCCTCCACTCAACCTAATATATTGTGCCATAAACACTAAAATTGAATTAGAAGCAAAAATGCCAAGCATTGGGAATCCCTCTTAAATTGTTTGTTATGCTACTCGTTTTCAAGCGCCCCATCAAAATGTATGATATTCTGATTAACTTCTATTTATATGAGTTTCCCGGAGATGAACTTATGACCAACATTTATAAAACAATCTTTCCTGATGGATCAATTTACATCGCAGCCAAGAAATCCCCACCTGGAAATGCTTCAGAAAGCCTATCTTGGGCGCAAAACCATAGTAATCCACAAAGACCTCTTGTAGCTGCATACTTGAAATCAAATGGGGTCGCTTCTACTAAAATACTTCATAAAAACCTTGATGCGGAAAAAGCTAAAGAACTTAAAGCGCAGTATGTAGAGCAAGCACTGGGCAAGAAATTAAACGTTATCTATTGATTTCTAAACCACTCTAGGAGTGCTTCCACTCCTACTTTCTCTAAGAACAGCATAACAGCTATATTAGACAGAATTATTATGTCTAGCATCTTAATGATGTAAACGAGATGTCAATTTTAGCATAAATAACAATAGCTTAAGGTCTGCATTTCTATACCTGCATCACTAAATACAGATTTTTTCTGTATAGCATGAGTTGAACGGCAAAATATGTTCCAGCCTGATGCACGAATAAGTTTAGACAATTTGTGAACACTCTGTTGACTAAATAGTTCTCATGATAGCTTCATGCGCTCTAAACACACTTTGGGGCAGATTCGATTTTAATTCTTCACTTGATGGGTCTTCATTTGATGGGCTTTAAGTCGTTCGCTTAACTCCCATAAAGCTATTCGATTTGAATCATACTTGAGAAGTTCGCTCGCCTCAGTTGCGTTACACCAACGGAATTCAGTGTGTTCCGAAGATAACTGTGGCTCCCCCGAAACCTGCACTGAGAATGAGTATTCTGGTATCACATAAGGGTGATCGCTCCATTTTTCATGACCAGAGTAAAACACTCTAGGTAACATGCACATAGAATCAAGTTGAACCCAGTCACTACCTGTTAACGACGTCTCTTCATACAATTCTCTTTTTGCGGCATCGAACAAAGACTCTTGATCTTCTCCACCACCAGAAATTGCCTGCCATTCACCATTGTCTGTACGGCAAGCAATCAAGAAGATAGGTTCTGAAATTTTAAATTTATATGGAAATATCAGAACCTGAAATGGTGCTCTCACTGCGTTGATTCCACTGTTGTTGCGAATCAATAGATACTACAACCATTAGGAAAAGTTAGGCAATTCTCAGATTACATTATTCTCGGTTTTATTGCGCAAACGCGGAAAGGGGCAGAAATGAGTTGTTCTAGTCGGCACAGTAGAGGAGTTATTTATCTAAATCACCCTTGACCCGTCTACAACTTCAGACTTTATAGTGACTATATTGATTGAGAGGGGCGCTTGCTGTGTTCCCTCTAAAGTAAGTAGAGAGACACTATGAAACGTTTAATTCTAAACATCACACTCTTGGTATTCATGGCGCTTGGTAGCTTTAATGCCATGGCTCATGATTCAAAGGTTAAGAACGGTATCGCGATATCTCACGATGGTGAGCAAATTGCGTATGGCAAAAGTGGGAGTGGGGATACGGCGCTGATCTTTATTCACGGTTGGAGCTTAGACAGCAGGCTGTGGCAAAAGCAAGTGAGTGAGTTTTCAAAACACTACCGAGTAATCACTATGGACTTAGCAGGGCATGGTAACTCGTCATTCAACCGTGAAGAATACACCATGGTTGCGTTTGCTGAAGACATCAAAGCCGTAATCGACAAAGAACAACTTGATTCAGTCGTCTTAGTTGGTCATTCAATGGCTGGTGGTGTTATTGCAGAAGCCGCTAAACTGATGCCGGAAAGAGTGAAGGGTATTATTGGTGTCGATACATCGCAAAACGTCGCACTAGCGGTTTCACAAAGCGATCTAGATGCAATGATCAAACCTTTTGAAGCCGACTTCCAAGCGGGCATCACTATGTTCGTGAAAGACTCGCTACCAAAAGACGTAGACGCAGATTTACTTTACTGGGTAACGCAAGACATGGCATCAGCACCGCCAACTATCGCGATAAACCAGTTCCGCCATTATCTAGGCCAATATGTGACAGGCGAAGCTCACCGCGTCTATGAGAACGTGAATGTGCCAGTAATATTGGTTAACGCTCGCCTATGGCCAACGGATTCAGAAGCGAACAAGAAACACATTAGAGATTACAGCATTTACTACATTGAGGACTCAGGCCACTTCCCAATGCTAGAGCAACCAAAGCAGTTCAACACAACGTTGATGAAAGCGTTGAAATCAGTGAAGTAGGGCGGTTGTAATTGTTCGATATAACTAAGGCCTCGTGTGTGCGAGGCCTTTTTGTATTCTGTAACGCAAACAAAACAAAGTGGCAGATACATCTCAGATACGACTTACAATCCCCTCCTAACCTTCCCTTGGTTTACATCTCCAATCTCTTGTTGATAGCGGAAAAGGGGAGGAACTGTATACCTATCGCTACGTGTGCTGAGATACATTGAGCGACAAAGAATGTTCTCCCCCTCGATCGTATATCTAAAGAGACCGGTGAACTCCATTTGAGGGGGAGCTAGAGGGGGAGGTTTTGGTTTAATAGAGCTGGTCAGACACTACCTTGATGAAAGCGGTCAAGTCAGTGAAGTAGGGTGGTTGTAATCATTCTATAGATAAAACTAAGGCCTCGCGCGTGAGAGGCCTTTTCGTTTTTTGGGGGACCTTAACCTGAAAAGATTATATGGTCGCATCTGTCTTAAACAGTAATACCTTGTTATCCGAGTAGCGGTAAAGATATGGGTAAGGCGATGTATTCATTGCCTCTACATCGGCCTTGAATTTTTCAGGGTTAGTTTCATATGTTTTCTGTTTGGTTGAATCCATCCAACCAAAATAAGGTACGTAGCGATAGAAGTGGCTTTGGTCTTCATATGTCGCCATCATTTCATCAGAAATAGAATACACGAGGTAACGTTTTGCTTTCGGCACGCCCTCAATGAAATCAATCTCACCTTCTACAATTTTCTTGAAATAGCCCGGACTACGCGTCGAAACAAAGCAATGGTCTAACTCTTCTTCAACAAACACGGTATCAGGCGTAAATTCATCAGATTGTCTAAACTCGGCACATTCTGGTTTGGTAATATCCATTGCGCTGACACTTGTGTTTCGAACATTGAGAAAATCTTGCTCAAACTCAAAAATTTCCGCATTCGGATATTTTTGCTTCATCATTTGTTTTAAGCGTTCTAAGTCTTCACGATAGATTGAGTCGTAGGTGACATCATCGCCAATAGGCTCGATAGCAATATTGTGTTGATATTTGAAGGTATAAGGCAGTTTGTCTGTTGTTTGTGTGCCGAAAAAGAACGTTGCTATATTAAGGTTTGAGGCCAGGTTGCCAATTAACATGGCTGCGGTTGCGGCGGTGCTGACCGTGTTTTTGATTGCTACTTTATCGTAGTAGTCCTTCGCCAGAACATCGACATTACCCAACTTAGTCGGTTCACGCTCTGTGTAAACATACATGATTTGCATTGCTTGGCTGTACTGCTCGTAATTGTCATGCTGATAAATATCGAGATCTGAAGCCTGTTCAGTGTTGTCTACCATTGCTTCTCTATCGTGTCTCACCGTACAACCAGAGAGTAATAATGCAGCCACTGATGCTGCGAGTATCGTTTTATTCATTTTCTAGAACCACTAACTATATAAATAAGACAATCATTTGGTGTCAATTATTTGTTTGAATTATTGAATGTTAGATAATTCTATTGAAAATAGATACTTAGCAAGTGGTATAAATGTGACTTGGCACGTTGTTATTGAAAATTGAACAATGTCTAAAGCGAATGCTATTGGATATTCCATTGGAGAACTTACTACTTCTTAAGAGGGTTGCGGTAACTTCTTTATTTCGTGTGCTGCTATGTATGTATCTGACCGAATGCGAAGCTTTTGATCTACTTGCTACAAAAAGGCGTAACACGGACTCATGAGCGCACAAGAAACACATCAAGGATTACAGGATTTACTGCATTGAAGACTCAGGCCACTTCCCAATGCTAGAACAACCACAGCAGTTCAACGCAACCTTGATGAAAGCGGTTAAGTCAGTGAAGTAGAGCGGTTGTAATCACTCTATAGATAAAACCAAGGCCTCGCGATTGCGAGGCCTTTTTGTATTCTGTAACGCAAACAAAACAAAGTGGCAGATACATCTCAGATACGACTTACAATCCCCTCCTAACCTCCCCTTGGTTTACATCTCCAATCTCTTGTTGATAGCGGCAAAGGGGAGGAACTGAATACCTATCGTTATGTGTGCAGAGATACATTCAGCGCCAAAGAATATTCTCCCCCTCGATCGTATATCTCAGGACATCGGTTAGTCGTTTCGAGTCATATTCGGCATTTGTCCTAACATGCCAGCTTCACCGAAATGAAATGTTTCAAGTTGGGCTCTGGGTGTGGTACTCGACTTTATCGAGCTAGTATGGAGCGCTTCATCCTTTGTGCTAGCGGCGTAAAGTTGTCCAGAGAACGGAATGCTGGTGTCGTAATTTTCAAACCATACAGCCATTGCTTCCGTTAACAAATTATCAGATTTGTCGACATGCGCTAAGTAAGACTTGTGGTTGGCAAATATTCTCAAGTCATGAACCAAGTTAGGCGTGTTGTCATCCGGAAAAACCGCCGCCATCAAAATACCAGGAATTTTCTGGTGCCAAATGTCACAGACGGTCTTGAATGACGTACCTAAATTCTGTGTTTGTCCAGGCTTCACATAACGCGTCGTGAACCCAAACAACGGAGGGCCTTCTTCCCGACCGCCATCAGGCTTCATGAAGCCGGCAAGGCTTGTCTTGAGTTCGTACTTTACACCCGAAGCTGCTTTCGCTCGGTTTTCTGTTTCTTCGTTCCATCCACCAAACACGGTTAACGTATCTGGGTTCTCAGGCGAGTAATCGTAAGTATCCCACAGAGGTTCTGTCTGAGTACAGCGAGACAAGTAATCGTTAAACGCACTGGCACTTCGGACCCATAAAATATGCCAATATGCTAAAGGGTTTTCTGTATCAGGAAAGGCAAAGATTGCTTTAATGTCTGGGTTTTCTTCGTAAGCTGACTTTGAATGTGCTTGGTACGCATGCTTAAACTCAGAAAGTTTCTCTTTTTTAATATGACGCTTACCGTAAACAAGAATCGGGGTTACTTGTGACGAGCCAGAGATAACAGCAGTTTCGTCAAACTGCGATAATACGGGACTAGCTTGTTCTTTATCATTTTTCTGTTGCATCTCTTCTCCTAACTGAGTGTCCATTTCTATCTACTTTGATAGTTAAAGTTTAGTTTTAAATCGCCTAGAACGAGCATCTCTTATCTTAGATTTTGATAAAAGCTATGCTGCCAAATGTTCTAAGGACTTCTTATTCACTGTTATCTCTTGTCTGTTCTGATGCCAACAGATCATCCCTGGTTTTAGTGGTGCGAAGCGTAATAAGTTGCTGGGTGATTTCTCGTTGTGTCTTCATATTTATCTCCAGTTAATTCTGAGTGAAATACAAAGCCTAGATACAAAAAGACCTCTGGCGATGAATCACTCAGAGGTCTTTTATTGACGCAAAAAACTACCTCCTGAGTGGCCCCATGGTGGTTGTGGTGGTTTTTGCGTTTAGGTAAATTTTGTTCATGGAGATAATTATTAACAGCTTGTAGATACCCGCACAAGGTAAAGTAAGATTCCACAACAGAAGAAATGAGCCTGATGTGCTGTTGACCTCACATCAGCACTTAATCTTATTTCCCCCCTTGTTTAGGGAAAGTGTTCTAGAAGCAAGTCGATAAAATGATGGATTCTGTCACTCTATGGATACCTGGCGTTCTACTTTCTTTATTTCCTTCTCAAGGAACTTTTTTACCTTTTTAGGCGGAAGTTTTTGACATTGATGGACTAAGAAGCGAACTAGAAACACATCAAGGATTACAGCCTTTACTTCATTGAAGACTCAGGCCATTTCCCAATGCTTGAGCAACCACAGCAGTTCAACGCAACCTTGATGCAAGCGATTAAGGCAGGGAAGTAGGGCGGTTGTAATCACTCTATAGATAAAACCAAGGCCTCGCGATTGCGGGGCCTTGTTAGATTTGCTCGACCTAACGCTGGTCAAATTGATCAGGAATTTTTGTATTCGCAATAGTTAAGCTTTTTTGAAAGCGACTCTAGGCTAAGTGTTGCCAATGTGTCTTTAAAAGGCGAACTGTGTAAGGCAGTCGTGAGGATGTCGCACTCTTCTGCTGAAAGCAAATTAGCATGCCTGAATAAGACATAATCTAATGCGATGTGTAGGTACAATGTTGAGAAGTCAGGCTTGAGCAAATCATCATTGTTTTTCAACTGCCCGATAAGTCCTTTAACGCTTCTTTCAATACCTTCCTTTCCCCTAATCGTTAGCACGTTTTGCTCAGCTTCGAAGCGGCTCAATGCAGCGCATCGAAATGCTACTTCCATCAACGTTTTACTTACTCCCAATAATGACATGCGTTGAGTGTCGCTAGCCTTGGTCGCTGCTAGTTTTTCTGTTGGGTATGCTTGCATGAGGAACTCGCAGATCGTTAAGCTCTCGGTCAGTGCAACCCCATCACTGGTTTCTAGAACCGGAATGGTACTAAATGGATTAACTGCGACTAATGTGCTCGGTGTTTGCCACGGGTCAACCCATTCAAGAACCATTGGAGCATCACACAAATAGGCCGTTGCCAGCACTGCCCTGGAGAATGGCGAGGTGTCGTTTAAATACAGTTTCATGAGCGATTCCTTTGCTAAGAACTTGTTTGAGCAGTGTTTAATGTCTGCTGTTTGGTTGATGTAAATGCGATGCAGAATATCGACAAAATCAGTGCACTCGCGCTGATCATAAATAACAGGTTATAACTGGTGAGTTGAGGGGCGTAGTGAGCCATAACGAAGCCGACTATTCCTTGCGATATAGCAAACGCCATTGTCATTGCTCCCCAAGATTTCGTATGGAGTTGTGTCCCAACGATTTCTAAGGTGTAGGTTGATACCAGTGTTACGGTGCCAGGCGTAAACATACCGACCAACAAAGATGAAGCAAAAAGTGCTGTTTCACTGGTGCTTAAGAGTGGAAGAGCAACCCCGGTAGCTTTGCAAGTAAACGCCGCTAATAGTGCTTTTTTAAGTCCAAACTTATCACCTAATATACCGGTTACTATTGGTCCAATCGCTGCTCCTATACCAAAAACAGCCCAATAAAACCCACCGCTCGCAAAACTCATTTTTAGCTCTCGAACAATATAGTCGACCCAAAAAAGAGTATGAGGTAGATAGCCAATAGCGTTGAAGGTATAGGCTAACAGTACACAGCTAACACTGATACGCTCATTCTTAGATAAGGCATCAAACGTCGATGGACTTTTATCACAATGGTTTGGCTTAACCTCAAGAGACCAAGCGTTCCACGTCAGGACAGTTGCAACGAAAGCGATCGCTCCCATACCTAACCATGCACTCTCAACGCTTTGGTAGATAAGTAAAGGTATGATGGTTCCTGAAATCATCGCGCCAATACCGATGCCTGAAAACACGACGCCACTGATTCTTGCTTTCATTTCTTGCGGGTGAAGGCTGGTGATAACAGGGGGAGCGAGTACCATGAGTATCGCTCCGGATACACCAGCAATAGTTCTAAGTGTTAAAAACCATTCAAAGGGGGCAGACTTTAAGGCGCAACCCAGATAACTAAAGCTACTTAGCAATAAAGAGACACGTATGAGTGTGCCTGTTGAATAGTATCTTTGTAAAAAGGTCGAAGCAGGTGCTCCGAAAATATAGCCAATCAGTGTTGCTGCGCCGAGTATGGAGGCATCTTCGCTTGAGAACCACCCACTTTGAATGAGTACAGGCATTAATGCTATATAGGCAAAGCGGCCAATACCATTCCCAACTAGTGTTGCTGCGAGCCCAGCGAAGGTGCTGCGGTTTAATAGTTTATTATGTGGCATATTCTTTACCTTCAGTTTGGGTTCCAGACAACTGTTTAAACAATGTATTGACAGCTCTACCAGCATCGACGATTGCCGTAGAATTAACACCAGGCCTGGGCACTATGAAGGTGTAAAATTTATTGCCTTCTGTAGGCATGCCTAATGCCCAAATGTTAATTTGCTCCATACCGTTGGCATTGATCACATTCATGTTCGGCGTTACATCAATGCCACCAGGGTGGTAGTCACCATTGAAGTACAGTCTTGCATATTGTTTAGCTAGAAGGTTTTCCCAGAGCTGTGTCCCATCGTCCTTTGGGCTGTGCATAGACACTTTTGCATGAATCTTTATGTCGGCTTGCTCTTGTAGTTCAGGCCATACCGTTGATTTGAGTGTGATCAAATGAGTACTTGAACAGCTAATCACTTCTGGCGAGGGGCCGAGATTTAGCTTGAGCACACCGCTTTTCAGCAAAGCAACCATCTCTTCAATTCTTTCCTTTGGTGGGCCTACAGCAATTCGGTTCATTAAAGGAATAAACACAGAGTCAACCCAACGATGTGACTCTTCGGTAAGGCCTTTAAAGTCGATAGCGTCTCGAATTATGTCTCTTAAGTCGCGTAACACATCGCTAGCAGACTTTATTGGGCTGCTTATGTTTCCTTTTTTTGCTTCTTTTATGTCGTCTTCAAGGTGATCTATCAGCCAAGCGATATAAACTTCTGGAGATTTAAGTGCGTAGCTGGGAATCGGTGCAGCGAGTTTTTCCCAACTGAATCTATCTTCAATAGGAATTGTTTTAGCAACTAAAATTTTTTGTTCATTCAGATTTGAATATAGGAATTGGTTGCAGAATTTTTGTGCGGCTATGAGTCCTTTCTTCTGGCTAAGGTAGCTCTCGTAGTAAGCATACTCCATGTCTTTTATCAGTAAAGGAAGTACATCCTTGATAAAGTTGATCGAGCCCATCTCTCTAAGTTTTGCGACCTTTGAAGGTGTTAGGAATCTAGCATGGTATTGTTTAGATGTTCCTTTTTGGTTTTCAGCTCTACCTGATAAAGGGAGGCCAGTACGCGAATACGCTATTATCTTTGGTTCATTTCCTGAAGGTGAATATTCTAGGTTACCTCTTTGAGTTCGGATGAACTTACCACCACGCCCAATAGATAGCTCTGCCAAAATATCGCAAGCTGTCAGCCCAAGGCCTTGGAGGGCAACTGTTTGCTCTGAAGATACATGCTTTAGCTTATCTTTCACTGGGTATGGATTGGTAATTTCTTGTGCAGTATCAAGCTTGAGATGTTTGGGTTTTGTATGCCCTGTTGTTAAGTAAATATATTCAACATTAGTGAGGACATCTCGGTCATCTCGTAAATACCAGGAATCGTCATCTAACTTATCGATATCAACAACTTCATGAGGTAAATAGTCTATCGTTATGTGAGGGGCTGAGATATCAACAAGATAGTGAAATACCCAGTTAAGATATTCACCAAAAAGAGAACGGGAGTAGTATTCGTTCGGTAATATTGCTTTTGGACTCAACTCATCTCGTGGTCTTTCACATAACCATTGGTAGAAAGTAGGCCCTGTAATCACATTTCTAGCTTCACTAACACTCTCGTCGGCGAACATTGTAATTTGAGAACTAACAGTATTGACAAGCAAATGATTCGGTTGTTTGACATCATGGCATCCCGAACCTGGAAGGTTTGGGTCAAAAATTTTTATCTCCAATGGTTGGTAGGGAGTGTCTATCGATAGAGCTACTATTCGCTCTAATACGCTTAGTCCGCGAGGACCAATGCCAATGATACCAATTGTTCGTTTTTTCATCGCAAGCCTTTATGGTTCGTTTGTTGCTCATTTGTTTGAATTGTTGCAACTACGTTAACATTGAGTGTTGGGAGCCCTCAATAGAGTATTTACTCTAGTTAGGGGGCGGTTTACATTTTCTGTAAGTGTTAGGATTGTTATTTACACTTTCAATATTTTGCATTGCATGACGTAGAGAGCTATTCAGAGTCGAAATTAGATTTATTAACGGTTATGTCGCGTAGCTGAGTTAATTTACTACATTGAAGATTCAGGTCATTTCTCAATGCTTGAGCAATCACAGCAGTTCAACGCAACGTTGATGAAAGCAGTGAAGTCACTGAAGTAGGGCGGTTGTATCATTCTACTGACAAATCTAAGGCCTCGCGTGTGCGAGGCCTTTCTGTGTTGTTTAGAGCGAATAAAACAAAGTGGCAGATACATGTGAGATTCGGCTCACAATCCCCTCCTAACCTCCCCTTGGTTTACATCTCCAATCTCTTGTTGGTATTGGGAAAGGGGAGGAACTGAATACCGGTAGTAATGTGTGCTGAGATACATTGAGCGCCAAAGAATGTTCTCCCCCTCGATCATATTTCTCAAGAGACCGATGAACTTGATTGGAGGGGGAGCGAAAGGGGGAGGCTTTTTATGCAGGTTTAGTTTTGACGGCTTCACGACAGCTCAGGAAATAAAGCGAAGAGACTAAGAGGACCGCCCCACATAATATCCAGCTTGTGGATATACTGTAATGCTCGGAAATGACTCCAAAAGCTAAAGAAGCAAGCACTCCACCAGCGGTAACGGCGAAAGAGCTGATAGACAAAATGGTTGAGCGCATCTCATTTGGAGTACTGTCATTAAGTAATACCTGCTCAGAATTGTTGCCCATTGTAAAAAGAAAGAAAAACGTCAAATACAGTAGAGCAAAGATCATGGTGTTGTGGGTGTTAGCAAGTATGATCAGCGACAGTCCGGCAAGTGCGCGAGTGACAAACATTAAAGCCTTGTGAGAGCCGCCAAACACTTTTAATAGTGGAACGGACACGATTGACGATAAAGCGGCCATCAAGAAGTACAGTGCCGATATGATGCCAAACAGAGTTAAGTCTCTGGAGTGAATTCCCATAAGTTCAGATAGGTAGGGTTGCCAGTGGTTTTCAACAGCACTCATTGCTGCGCCAAAGATAAGTGTTGCCTGAATCACTAACCTTAACGTCCAATGGTTTAAAGAGAAAGTAAGCGCCTTGACACTGGTTTGTACCGCGGTGGTGACGGTGTTTTTGTGGTGTTCTTTGATGCTTCTTTGCTCATTAGGAAGTAATAGCCATGTTAGCAACAGCAGGGCAAGACTTGATACGCTAGCGGTGAAAACATTGATGTCATACTCGTCAAATGACTCAAAATAAGAACTCACGATACTGTTAGGTAGAAATCCGCCGATAAGGGCTCCGGTCGCTAGCCCAGCAGTCACGAACACATTAACTTTTGCAATTGCAGTATGATACGAGCCTGCTCCAGTGCTATCAGTAAACGCATCATAAAACCATGCGTCGAGAGTACCTGAGTAAACGGCTCTAGAAGCTCCCAGCAATAAGGCGCTAATTAAAATACTGAACAAGCCATTTGCATAGAGTAGGTTTAGGCAGCCCAGTAGGGTGAGTATTAACGAGTACGAATATGTTTTTTTTCGTCCAATGGTGTCAGCAAGCCCACCGACCGGTATCTCTAATAGTGTTGTGCTTCCAATCCAAACAGCCATGACAATCCCAACTTGTGCTAGGTTGAGCCCCTTAGACTGAAAAATAAGAATGATGACAGGGATAAGCAGCCCGACTACTGTCCAGTGTAGGTATTGTTGTATGCCAAATCGCACAACTAACTCTTTTCGTTGCATCAATGCGTTCCTTTGTTTATTGAAAGTGGCATCATCCTTTATTGATACTTAGGTGCAACTTGTGATTTAAAAGGGTAGCATTGTGATACTTTTGGTATCTCTATTTGAGGCGGTTTGAACGAAATGGACGAACAACTATCATTCGAAATTTGTAAGTTACTCAAAAGAGAGCTTAAAAGGTGCAATATTTCATATCGTGCACTCGCGGCGGAACTGGATATATCGGAAATCAGTATTAAAAGGTTACTCAACAGTTCTCAACCACTTTCCATTCAGAGGCTAGTCGCGATAGCTAACCTCACGGACATGCCGCTATCAAAGCTTCTTGCGGAGGCTGAAGAAAACATTGCTTCTATTCCCGTGTTCTCTAAACAACAAGATGACGCGTTTTTTGAAACCCCAGCTCTTTTCTCGTTCTGGTCAGAATTAGCAGAAGACACTACCGTTCAATGTATTCAAGAAAAGCACAAGCTAAACGATGCTTCAGTGCACCTCTATATTCGACAATTAGAAAATCTCAACCTTATCGAGATAGGTTCTAACAATAAGTACAAACTGCTCTTACCCAAAGAAACCGCCTTTGTAAAAGGGGCGAGATATCCCATCTATTTCAAATCTCAGGTGTTAAATGGTTTACAAGAACGCGTCATTAACTTGCCTGAATCTGATGATGATGCCTTTCTCACCAGCTTCAAAGCTGAGTTGACGAAAGATGAGTTTATCGAGATTAATAACATGTTAGACAACTGGCTATTTAACAAGCTGCGAGAAAGACAAGCGTTTGATGGTCGAAGGTATGAAGAGGTGAAGCCTTATACATTTGGTTTTATGGGAGCTCAAGGGGAGTTCCATGGTCAGATGCCAGCAATAATGAATCTAGTTTAGCTAGCTTTGTTGATGAAGGGGCGGGAATCCATCATCCCATGTTTATCTTGGGTAAGTTTTGGTCTATCTGGTCAAAGGGAAGCAAAAATGTCTTATGTCGGCACCGTTATTCAAACATAGAGCCTTGATGCTTGGCATATATCGCTTCTCTTAGCGCCGACTGATCTTTCTTGGCACAAATTGGCTATAACTAAATGTTGCGGGTAAAGCCAAGGTTTGGTGAAGAGGTGGAGGAGCGAGATGAAAGATCAAGTCATACTAGTGACGGAAGATGATGTGGAAGTCGGTCACTGCGAAAAATTGAAAGCCCATATAGACGGAAAGTTGCATCGTGCTTTCTCATTGATGGTCGCAAAAAAAACGGCCGAGGGATATGAGTTTTTGCTTCAAAAGCGAGCATGTGGAAAGTACCACAGTGGCGGCAAATGGAGTAACAGCTGCTGCTCTCACCCCCGTCCAGGTGAAGCCTTAGAAGATGCGGTTCAGCGCCGTGTTGGCGAGGAGCTAGGCACCAGCAAACTATTACAATTTACCTCTCTCGGGTCATTCATCTATCAAGCCCAACTCGAAAACAACCTTACAGAGCATGAACTCGACCATATCTTCTTGAGCTTTACCAATCAGCTGTTGTTAGCCCCAAACGCATCTGAAGTGAGCGAGGTTGAATGGTTTTCAATCGAGTCCATCCAGGAGAAGCTTCACCAACAGCCTGAAGCGTTTACGGTGTGGTTCCCCGACGTTTTTTATAAAGTGGTCGAGCACCTTAAGGTAGAGTCAGAGAGCGCTGACTAACGCCAATCTACAAATGAGATTTAACGCTGCTTATCATCATTACTGTCCTTATTCGGTTCAGTCTCTTTAAGCACAGTTTCTTAAGACTCATCCATTTTTAGAGAGTAAGCATGTTGGGTTTGCGCTGGAATAATGTGTTGTGGGGCGACAGCACACACTTGGGCAAGAGTTGTGTTGAGAAAGTATTTACATTAGGAAAATACAGATAGCTATCATATGCGAATATTAACCAGCTAACAGCTCTAACTTGTCCATTGCGGCCACACAATCCTCTAGGTCCTATTCAATACCCGTTTCCACTCACATCGTTCAGTCATTTTCTTCAGCCCCTTCCAAGTATGTAAATTGTATTGTCAATAAATTTATGTTTGTAAATGTTTCTAATTTGCAGGAGGTTGTGATCATTTTGTAACAGTTGACCGTAAGGTCTTGTGAAAAGCGAGGAGTTCACGAGCAGTACTCGCGATAATCATAGCGAAAGAGAGACAAAAATTATGGACATTAAACTATCAGCAGCAAAGCTCGGCGTGCGGAAATCGACATCTTTCAAAATAAACCTAATCGCAGTAATCATGTTCACTGCATTTTTCTACTCAGGCAGTGCTAACGCTGCTGCAAACCTCCAACCAGATGACTTTGTAGGAATATCTTTTTGGTTAATCTCCATGGCGCTAATGGCGTCGACAGTGTTCTTCTTGTGGGAAACACAAGGGGTGACTGCAAAGTGGAAAACGTCATTGACAGTATCCGCTCTCGTGACTCTCATTGCCGCAGTACACTACTTCTACATGAGAGATGTGTGGGTTGCGACAGGAGAAACTCCAACCGTTTACCGATACATTGATTGGCTCCTTACCGTGCCGCTTCTGATGATCGAATTTTATCTCATCTTGAGAGCAATCGGTGCGGCTTCGCCGGGTATTTTCTGGCGCTTACTCATCGGTACGTTGGTCATGCTGATACCTGGTTACATGGGCGAGGCGGGTTATATCAACGTTGCTATCGGGTTTGTGATAGGCATGCTTGGTTGGGCCTACATCCTGTACGAAATATTCTTCGGTGAGGCGGGTAAAGCTGCCACTAATCAAGCTAGTGACTCTGTAAAATTTGCTTACAATCTAATGCGCTGGATAGTCACTGTTGGTTGGGCAATATATCCTATCGGCTATGTGCTGGGGTACATGATGGGGGCAGTAGATGACGCCTCTTTGAACCTAGTCTATAACCTTGCTGATGTAATCAACAAAATCGCTTTTGGTCTGCTCATTTGGTACGCAGCAACTTCTGAAAGTCAAAAGGAAGCTTAGCCAGTTAGAGAGCCGACCTTGTTCGGCTCTCTTTAACTTCGCAGAGTTACACTCACTCACATCAGTACATAGGTGGCACACATGAATAGTCCACTGAGATTGTCATTAGCAGATAAAACCAAAAGCGTGCAAAGACAGTGCGAGCGCTTCCTGAACACCCAAGTAGCCGGTCATCAACCTGCAGACTATCATTTGAAAACCGGTGGTAGCCGTACGAGAATGAATATTTGTATCGATGCTTCCCTCTCTTTGGGATTATCTGACAGCGATGCTGTTAGGCTCTCAGCATCGATAGAGTTGATGCACAACGCATCCCTAGTGCATGACGACATACAAGACCATGATCCAATGCGTCGAGGTATGGAAACGGTGTGGTCCAAATTTGGGCACAATGTTGCTATATGTACAGGCGACTACCTCATCACTAAGGCCTTTGGCTCACTCGCGTCGGTGTCTTGTTCTGGAGCTTTGCCATTGCTGCTGGAAGAGATGCAACAAGCCGTTAGCGAAACGATCTATGGCCAGCTTGAAGACTTAATCACAAAGGAGGTGAAGTCAGCTAAGCAATATGAGCAGATTGCGGCGAAGAAAGCCGGTCCGCTACTTTATCTGCCGCTCGTTCTTCCACTCGTAGCATCCAATGAGACCGTTTCAGTTTCGATAGCTAAGCGTTCTGCAACCAACTTTGCCGTCGCTTACCAGATACTCGATGATTTGTCCGACAGCGTGGATGATGGCTCCAAGTCCCGACCAAACTTGCTCAACTTTTACAAGCAACACAACGATCCATCTACGGCGTATAAGCTGACAGTCCAGCGCGCTCGTTATCTTCTGAAAAGTTGTGAAAGAGACTTTGGAAAACTCCCTAATGATTGCGCTGCAGGATTTTTGAATAAAACGGTATATTTACTCGGCGAGCTTGAGAGGCATACGCATGAAAGCAGCAACCAATAAGCAGTCTACTCCAAGCGCTGTAGTTATCGGTGCGGGTTTCGGTGGAATCGCTTCAGCCCTAAGGCTAAGAGCCAAAGGCTATGAAGTTACGATTATCGACAAAGGCGATCAACTGGGAGGCCGGGCTCGGGTGTTTCGTCGTGGTGGCTTCGTTTTTGACGCTGGACCTACAGTAATCACAGCTCCTTTTCTCATCGATGAACTTTTTCAGCTTTTTGGAGAGAAGACGCAAGATTATGTGACTATTGTTCCTGTCTATCCTTGGTACCGTTTTCACTACCATGATGGCTCTACGTTTGACTATGGCGGCTCATTGAACCAAATCCTAGCGGAAATCGAGTCCATTTCACCCGAGGATGTGGACGGATATAAGCGGTTGCTAAGTACATCGAGAGGCATTTTTGACATCGGTTTCACCAAGCTTGCCGACGAGCCTTTCGACAAACCAATCTCCATGATCAAGCAGATTCCAAACCTAGTCAAACTTGGATGTTACAAAACAGTCTGGCAACTTGTCTCTGATCACCTGCAACATGAAAAGTTGAGACAAGCTTTCTCGATACAACCTCTATTAGTGGGTGGCAACCCATTTGACACAACCAGTATTTACAACTTAATACACTTTTTGGAACAAAAGTGGGGAGTGCATTTCGCCATCGGTGGTATGGGGGCTCTCGTCAAAGCGCTTGAACAGTTAATGCGAAGTAAAGGCATAAAGATCCGTTTAGGTGAAGAGGTTGAAGGTGTCATCGCTGAGGAAAAGAAAGTGACAGCCGTTGATCTTAAGGATGGCAAAAGGATCCGGTGCGACATCGTTGTTTCCAACGCGGATCCGGCATATCTCTATAAGAAGATGGTGCCAAGAGATCAACAACGCTGGTCAGCCAAGGTAAAAGCCAAATATTCGAAGTTTTCAATGGGTCTATACGTTCTCTATTTCGGTACGACTAAACGGTTCCCAAATATCGCGCATCACACCATATGGCTAGGAAAGCGTTATGAGAGCCTTCTTGACGATATATTCAATCGCCAAGTACTCGCGGATGACTTTTCTCTGTATGTCCACCGACCAACGGCGACTGACCCAAGTATGGCGCCAGAGGGCTGTGACAGCTTTTACGTATTGGCACCAGTGCCGAACTTACAGTCGGGCGTAGATTGGGAAAAAACCAAGAACAAATATGGCGACCAGATCATTGAGGCACTCAATAACAGTATGATGCCGGGGCTGTCAGATTGTATTGTTGAACGCTTCTGCATGACTCCGAAAGACTTTGAGTGCAACTATAATAGTGTCCATGGTGCGGGCTTTTCAATCGCTCCAACACTCACTCAGTCGGCCTATTTCCGTTTCCACAACCGTGGTGAAGGTCCGGAAAACCTATTTGTGGTTGGTGCGGGTAGTCACCCAGGTGCAGGGTTGCCCGGCGTACTTTGCTCGGCAAAAGTGTTGGATAAAATAGTTCCCTCTGTCGAACCGATAAATGCTAGCGACTCTAACATCATTTGGTTAAATAGCGATGGCCAGTTAACACAGGATGTTGCCTCTCCCAGCACTAAAGGGGCTGACCAGGGAAGTGGAGGTTAATTATGAAAAATCCAGCGCTCCATAGCTTGGCAACTCATGGTAAGACATTCAAATTCGCAAGTCTTCTACTTAGCAAGGGACAGGTAGAACAGGCAGCGAGGCTCTATCAGTTCTGCCGTTGGGTTGACGATATAGCAGATGAAACACAGGACAAAAGCTTTGCGAAAGAGATGCTAGACAACGTGAAGCAACAAATCATTACCGGCAAACCACGGCATAAGATAACCGAAGATTTCCTAATATTGTCCGGTGAATTAGGTATACCCATCAACCATGCTCTGACTCTCATTGATGGTGTTTCTAGTGATTTGAATGACGTCGCCTTTGTTACTGAAGATGAGCTCATCGAATACGCCTATAAAGTCGCTGGGGTTGTAGGGCTGATGATGTGTCCGATTCTCGATGCTAAGCCGCAAGGTACTGCGCATGCAATCGATCTTGGAATCGCTATGCAACTAACGAATATAGCGAGAGATGTGATGGAAGACGCTCAACTCGGGAGAAGGTACTTGCCTCTTGAATGGTGTGGAGTCAGTACACATCAAATCGTCGAGGACTCAGACACAACGGTTCGGCCACAGGTTATGCAAGCGATCAGACGTACACTCGCGCTGGCAGAGTGCTATTACCAAAGTGCGCGTCAAGGGTATCGTTACCTGCCACCGCAAAGCCGCAGAGCAATTGTTGTTGCAGAAGCTGTTTACCGAGAGATAGGAGTAAAACTTGAGCGGCAAGGTCTGCGCTATTGGCAAGGGAGAACCACAATTACGCTCGGGGGCAAATTATGGTTAGCGTCTTCCAATTTAATCTCTTTCAAAGTACGCGAGAAAGCACCTCACAATCACGACTTGCACAAACCGTTGAGCAAGATAGTCGGTTTTGACAGGCTTGGGCCTAAATCAAATGGTCTTCCACACCAATAACCGGCCAGTTGTGCCGTGTTCGTCAACAACCCCCCAGTCGGAATATAAAGCTGATCTCGTGATGGTGGGGGTAGGACTCTCCTCTTGCTCGTTAGTGCTTGCTCTGATTGAAGCCGGATATTCGGGCGAAATAGTTATGCTTGAGCAAGCCGATGTCGTGAATACTAATAAAACATGGTGTTATTGGAGTGACAAGCATATGCCCCGTTATCTATCTCCTCTTGTGAGTAAGCGGTGGCGTCACTGGCGTGTTGCAGAGACAAAGCAATCTGTTTCTAACAACGAACATGGCTACCATTGCATTAAAGCGGCAGATTTTTTTAATTACTGCTTTGAACGTTTTGCCAATCACGGAAAAGTCACCATGCTTTTCAATAAAGCGGTGGATGATATTGTTGTGGGTACCAGCACGGTCACGGTCCGTTCCGATGATTTCAGCATCACCGCAACACATGGTTTCGACAGTCGTCCTCCTCCGCCTACCAATGTTGATAGAGGTAGCTTGCTCCAGTGTTTCACGGGCGCTTGGGTGGAGAGTACAAAGCCCATATTTTGCCCTCAAACCGCCCATTTAATGGCGGATATAAAAACAGTGGGTGATGCCATTGAGTTTATTTACATCCTTCCTCTAAGTCGGAGAGAAGCGCTGATTGAAGTAACGCAATTCTCCCCGAAAGCCAAATCATTACAGCATCTCCAACAAATGACGCTCGAGGTGCTAGATACCTTTGGCTTGAGTAGCGAAGATGTGACTGGTTGGGAGGGAGGGATCTTGCCAATGACAACCCATATTGACCCAACTATTGTCAAGCAAAAAGGCAGTAATACGAGCAACCAATGCCGAAACATAGGTATCAGAGGTAACTGTATCAGAGCGGCTACAGGGTACGCTTTCTCTCAAATTCAACAAGACAGCCAACGCATAGCTCGCCAAATCACAGGGCAAAAAATTGCAACTTACGAAGAAAAGAAAATATCGTTGAACGCCGGGCTATACACATGGTTAGATTCTATCTTCCTAATGGCTCTCACTCAGCGTCCTGAATTGGCACCTGAGGTATTCAAAAGAATGGCGAGGGGAACAACAGGTGAGCAGTTTGCGAGATTCATGACTGAGCGCGCTTCGGTGCTTGACCTTCTCAAGGTTATTGGCTCTATGCCTAAACGAGCCTTTGTTCGAGCTGCTTGGGAGACCATGAGATGGAATCGGCGATGACTCATCCCCAATCTCGGCTTTGGCCATTGTTTTGTGTTTATGCCGCCACTTTGGCATTCCTTAGTTTATGGACATCTCATGGCGATATGGCAGTGCTTGTGCTGATTGCGGTTTTTGGTATACCACACGGGGCCTTAGACGTACTCATGATGATATGCCTTTCAAAAAATCTTAATGGTAGTGATGGCTTAAATAGACAAGTTCGACTTGGTCTGTATGCGTTGGCCTACTTGGTGGCCGTTATTTTTTGTTTGTTTTTGTGGATGAAGGTACCAACGATGTGTTTGGTGCTACTGCTGATTCTCGCCGCTGGACATTTTGGGGAAGACTGGACTCCAATGGCTCGAAAAAGCAGAGTTTTATTAGGAGTTGTAGTCGTGACACTACCTTCCATTTTCCACCCTAATGCCCTTAACAGTTACTTCGTTGTTCTGGGGGTAGATGAGTATCAAGTAAGCAACGTGGTAACGATGATGAATTTGGCATGTTTTCTATCGTGCATAGTACTAATTACTCAGTTTATTAAGCACTCGATGGAGTTTAATCTTTGGGTAATAAGCCTTTTCATTGCCGCAGCGCTCTTACCAGTTCTCCAATATTTTTGCCTATATTTCTGTGCGTTGCATGCGCCGCTTCATACTCTAGACGTCAAGCAGAGCAACCGATTGTCATGGAACCAAGTATTTAAAGCGGCGTTATTGCCGACTATTGGTGCGGCACTCATCATGATTGCTTTTTTTTACTGGCTTCCAGATAAAGGATTGTCTGCTCAACTTCTTAATACGGTTTTTATCACTTTGTTTGCGCTGACCGTACCTCACCTTTTTCTCACCCGAGTTTACAATGGACGTGTACGAACGCCCGAAATGATAGAACCAAACAAATAGTAATGAGAAGGCGTATCACTCTGCTGATCCCAGTTTAGTATTATAGGCAGGTACTTCACGATCGATTAGTCGTTTCTAGTCATATTAGGCATTTGCCCTAGCATCCCATCTTCGCCGAAATGAAATGTTTCAAGTTGGGCTCTGGGTGTAGAGCTCGACTTTATTGAGCTGGTATGGAGTGCTTCATATTTTGTGCTAGCGGCGTAAAGCTGCCCAGAAAAAGGGATGCTGGTGTCGTAATTTTCAAACCATACTGCCATCGCTTCCGTTAGCAAATTATCAGATTTGTCGACATGCGCTAAATAAGACTTGTGGTTGGCAAATATTCTTAGGTCATGGACTAAATTGGGCGTTGTCATCCTGGAAGACCGCAGCCATCAAAAAGCCTGGAATCTTCTGATGCCATATGTCACAGACGGTCTCGAATGACATAGCTAAACTTTGTATTTGACCAGGTTTTACATAACGCTTCGTAAATCCAAATAGCGGAGGCCCTTCTTCTCCACCGCCATCAGACTTCATGAAGCCAGCAAGATTGCTTTTAAATTCGTACTTTACACCCGAAGCTGATTTCGTGCGGATTTTTGTCTCTTCGTTCCATCCGCCAAACACGGTTAACGTATCTGGGTTTTTAGACGAATAATCATAGGCATCCCATACAGGCTCTTTTTCAGTAGATCGAGACAAGTAATCGTTAAACGCATCGGCACTTCGGACCCATAAAATATGCCAATATGTCAGAGGATCTTCTGTATCAGGAAAGGCAAAGATAGCCTTTATGTCAGGGTTTTCTTCGTAAGCTGACTTCGAATGCGTTTGGTACGCCTGCTTAAATTCAGCCAGTTTCTCTTTTTTGATATGACGCTTTCCATAAACAAGAATCGGGGTTACGTGTGCCGAGCCAGAGGGAACAGCAGTTTCTTCAAATAGGGGTAAAACGGGGTTTGCTTGTTCGTTATCATCTTTTTTTTGCATGTCTTCTCCTAACTGAGTGTTCACCTCTATTCTTGATAGTTAAAGTTTAGTTTTGATTCTTTTAGCACGAGCATCTTTTATCTTAGGTTTGATAAAAAAGTATGCTGCTTTACGTTCTAAGGACACCTTATACACTGTTGTCTCTTGTCTGTTCTGATGCCAACAGACCATCCCTGGTTTTGTGGTACGAAGTGTAATAAGTTGCTGGGTGATTTCTCGTTGTCTCTTCATATTTTTCTCCAGTTAATTCTGAGTGAAATATAAAGCCTAGATACAAAAAAACCT
Organism: Vibrio chagasii; assembly: GCF_002954585.1. Taxonomy (GTDB): domain Bacteria; phylum Pseudomonadota; class Gammaproteobacteria; order Enterobacterales; family Vibrionaceae; genus Vibrio; species Vibrio chagasii_A. The sequence continues at coordinate 1,634,849 of NZ_MSCI01000002.1, read as the reverse complement.
CTGGCGATGAATCACTCAGAGGTCTTTTATTGACGCAAACCACTACCTCCTGAGTCGCCTCATGGTGGTAGTGGTGGTTTTTACGTTTAGGTAAATTTTGTTCATGGAGATAATTATTAACACTTTGTAGCCACCCACACAAGGTAAATTAAGATTCCACTAAATAGTGCTCGTGATAGTCGTAACAGTATATTCAGCGAGAAATAGTTTCTCCTTCCTATCGTGAGGATTTTTCAAGAGCTCGGCCAACTTCATTCGAGATGGAATTATAGGGGAAGTCTGTTGAGCGCATTTTGACTAGCCTTCGTGGGACATTAGCAGTAAGTGCGTAATGGCATTAGCGCATTGAGCCCATTGATCTGTTGAAGAAAGCAGTAAAATCATTGGAGTAGGGCTGTCTATCTGTTTAACAAACCAAAGGCCTCCTGATACAGAGCCTTTGGTTAATGAGAGGTTTAAGCTTTTACTCTGGATTGAACAAAATCCGTTTTAGAAAAGTTAAACATAAGCGAGCAATGAATAAAAATCGTGATGGGAAGCCACTTATTATTGTGCTCAGTATTTACGAGTAAAGACAAATGGAGAATGTCATACAAGAGCAGATTAACTTAAGGGTTTAGTATCACTCAATTCTAATAATAAATATTTGCCCACTATTTGAGGAGATTGTTTATGTTGGTGTTCATCTGTCAGTTTACAGTCGCATAAATCATTAAATTCAGCGAAAGAAACTGGTGGACCTAATATATCCGAGTTCTCATCCATCTTCACGCTCCTTTAAAAAGTTTCACTGCGTGACCAATGCACAGATACTAAAAGCGGACTGCGAGGTAAAGCCTGAGATGGTATGCTTTCACAATAAATGCTGTTGGCTATTTTCTCATGCTATCGCTAATATCACATCTGTAAGTTAAATATGAATATTGTCACCTATTGAGTGTAGACTAAACTTTTCCTGTTATCCTAACTTCTAGGGTAAATATGCTTTCAATCTAGCAGGTATAACCCACGAGAGACGTTAGGAAAGGAATGTCAGCACTTTATAACTTTAAAGAAAGCAAGTTCGTTGTTTTGTTTTTTTGCAAACGTAACAAGTTTATCAGTGGCAGACTGACACTGCTGCACGGCACTTGCATTTTCATTGACGAGGTCGCGTGCTTTGATCGTAGTGACTGCAATACTTTCTGTAACAGAAAACTGCTGATGAGAAGCTGTAGCAACTAATGCATTCATATCTGAAATAGTCTTAACCGACGCATCAATTTCCTTAAATGCTGCCATCACTTTTTCCGATATATCAACAGATGCTTTTATCGACTCTACATCAGATATGATATTGTCATTCGCCTGCTTTGATTGGTTTTGCAAGCGCGTTATGATTTCTTGAATGCTGCGCGTAGATTCTTGTGTCTTACCCGCTAAACTTCGAACTTCATCTGCGACCACCGCGAAACCACGGCCTTGCTCTCCAGCCCTAGCAGCTTCAATTGCAGCATTCAGCGCCAGTAAGTTTGTTTGTTCTGATATAGAACTAATAATATTCGTCACTTCACTTATGTTTATTGCACTATTCTTTAGATCTTCAATCAACCCCGCCGTCACTTGAATAGATCCGCTCATTCGGGAAGTAAGTTCTGTTGACTCTTGCAGTAAATGACTCCCATTTTCAACACTCGACAAAGCAATTCTTGTTTGCTCTTCTGCTTGAGTCGCATTTGAGGAGACCTCACGAGCTGTACTCGACAGTTGGCTGATAGCTGTAGAAATTTCGTCAACCTGAGCTAATTCAGTCTGAGCATTATTCGCTGTACTTTCCATTACCGTTGATAGCTTGCCGGTTGCTAAATTAGATTGCTCTGAAGATAACGTTAGTTCATTAATTAATGAGGTCAATTGCGCCATTGAACGGTTAAAACACTGTCTAATCTTGTAAAACTCATTTTGGGAGGGTTCAGCATTTATTAGTTTAATCTCACCTTTAGCAAAGCAATCTATAGCTACTGAGATATCGTCTACATTTTTTAGAATTGTTTTGCTTGCGAGAAAAAGAATAAGTGCTGAGATAAGCCAACTGATGCCTAAAGTGATTAAAGTCCATAGCTGAAGATTTTCTAATGATACCCTCTGATCGATGGCGCGCTGAATAAGCAATGCCTCCTCTCTTCCAGATGCTTCATCAAGTATACTTCGTATCTTATCAACATACGCCTTTCCTGTCGCTTCGTTCACAAATTCAGAAGCTGCTTTATTCGACCCTATCTCCCTAATCGCGATACCAGCATCTAACACTTCACTTTGCCAATTGTTCACCTCGGCAAGAACCGAGTTAAACGCTATCGTTTGGGTGTTATTGTCTTTAGTTAGTTCAATCAAATCCTCAAGTGCTATATGAATCTTCTTTTTACCTTGGTAATAGGGCTCAAGAAAGTTCTTGTTTCCCGTAATCATATAACCCCTGTATCCAGTTTCCATATTAACAACTTGCTCGACTGCTTTATCGACCTCAAGCATCACTCGATATGTATGATTAACCCAGTGACTATTTTCACGAATAATTTTATTGGAAGAACTAATAACCAAAAACATTGTTAGGCATGACAATGATATTGCTGACATTATAATAATAAATAACCATTTTGTAGGTGTGTTTTCTAACCTTGACATATAAAATCCATTTTATGACGTTGACTGATTTGAGGTTTAGTATATGAAACAATACACCATGCGCTTGTTATACCCTAGACACATTATTAAATAGCAGTTATTCAAAAATGGTATAGATTAAAACCACTTTACTAATGTGGTTAATGGTGGGAGAATTCATTTAAAATTAGAACTATCAGTAGTAATCATGGATATAGAATCTTTAAAGATGTTTGTAGTTTTAGCCGAACACTTAAACTTTACCGAAGCTGCAAGCACACTAGAAACAAGCCAGCCTACCTTAAGTCGGAAAATTAGAAATTTAGAAAAAAAGCTCAATGTGACATTAGTTCATCGAATCGGAAATAAGATTAGCCTCACACCGCATGGTGAAAATTTTTTGGAGTCCACATTAGATATTTTAAGCTTAGTCGAATACAGCGTCGAAAAGCTCCAAGTCCAAAAGCAAGGTATAAACGGTCGGTTACGGATAGGGAGTTTATCTTCCATGTCGAGATTTTTAGTGCAAAACTTTCTACCTACATTCCACCAAAAATTTCCCAACATTGATATCCATTGGCGTACCTTATCTGTCGATAACTTAAAAGTGATGGATAATATAGACTTGGTTATTTCTCCCATAGAACCTAGTGACGATAGGATTGTTTGTCGTAAGTTATCTCAGTTCCAGCGTGCTTGTTACGCTTCACCTAAATACCTCAACGAAGCGAGTATGCCGACATCCGTTGATGAACTGAAACAACACCAGTGTATTACCCAGGTGAACAGGGTAGGAGTCGAACGCTATTGGCAATTGGAAAACTCAGATGGAGAAAGACGCGAGGTTAGTGTGGAAGGACAAATGACAACAGATTCCATCGACATTGCAACTTCTATGGCGCTAGAAGGCTTAGGTATTGCCTTACTTCCGATTACGCATGCTAGAGAGTATGTGTTAAGTGGTCAATTAATACCGTTGTTCCATAACTTATGGTTCGAAGTAAATCATCTCTATGCTTTCTATAAGCCAAGTCTACATACTCCTAATCGTTTTAAGTTATTTATTAATGAGCTTGAAGAGTTTCGAAAGCAGTGGCAAAACGGACTCAGCTACACTTAAATGATTGGACCCAAAATGGGGAGCGGGAAGTTGCTAGATAGGTAAAACTAAGGCCTCGTGATCACTTGGCCTTAGTTTTTGAGAATCGTAGAGCCTGCATTTCTAAAAACTCGACTATGTAGGTCGGTACTGATAATACCAATCTGTATTATCAGCGCTTGATACCATTTTCTCCTATGTTTGGTACAAGCAATTCTTACATCAAATCGGCAAAATAATGAATTCTTTCACTTTTATGAGAATCGATTATTTCTTGTTTTGAGAGTCTTGGATTTTTTTTGCAATCCACTGATGCAAATGAAGCCCCGTTTGACGCTTTAAGAGTAAATCTATCCCAACTAAAATTAACAGTCCAATTATTGTACCCATAATCATCTCCACACTTGTTATCGTTTGTAATTCAATTAAATCAATACTTGTTAGTATTTTTAATCCATCGATTTCATCATTTCATCTATATCAAATCCACCAAGTTCCTTTAGGTTATTCTTAATCTCCTCATCTATAGATAATTGACGTTCAACTTGTTTTAATTTTTTCTCAAGAAATTTTTCAACTTCTTGGGATACATTGAACATAAGCCCTTGTTCACGCGCTGCTTTTCTCGCTAGTTTAAGGCGAGCATCCAAGTCTGAAGGGATTTTGATGTTCAGTGATACTTTGGATTGTTTTTTTTGCAATGACATGTTGGTTCTCATTTTTAACTTGAGAATACTATAAAGTTTTCTACCTTTTTAGCAAGAAAATTTTAAAGTTTGCCTCTGTCTAAAGCAAAACAAACACCACATCAAGGCGAAAATACCTAATATTTATTGAGACTTAGTCCCATCTCAATGTTAGACGATATAGCCCAGCTTAGTGTGATCTACGTTAAATAAGTCGAGTCAGTGCAGCAAATTGACAGTAAAGATGATGTTACACACCGCCAGTTCCCGCTGTAAGAACCCCTACCAACAGTTGCGACTTCGCCAAGTTTTCTAATTCATGGTCACACATTGATTTAAACGTTTCATGCGCAATTTGGCTATTTTCTGCTTCTATAATGTCACCTATTGGCTCGAACTCTTGCTCAATAAGTTGAGCGTTTTCTCTCGCAAATGAGTCACTATGTACATCTAAATGTGTTGACGTTGTATCTTTCTTATAAAATTGAAATGAAGTCATATTTACGTCCTGTGTGGTCACTAAGTATTCGAATTATGGTAGTTAATGACATATTCAACATCAACAAGTTCTGTGAGTAAAAGTGTGTCCAGATATTTAGAGCTTTTTATCTATTAGATCAACTATGACATGAAGAAGTTGGGGCTAGGAGTGCTGAGGTAAGTCGAGGAAGATAAATTCGTAAGATGGCTTGGGATGTTCTTGGTAAGCATCTCTAGATTTAGCACGTTTCTCTTGTCATATAACGCATGCTGTAAACAAGAATCGGTGTTCTTTGTGCCTTGCCCGTGATGGCGGTAGTGACTGAGGAAAGCGCGTTTTCTACGCTAAAGTAAATTGGGTTCTCGGAGTTGATAAATAACTCTGTATGAACCCTTATGAGACGACTGAAGTGTCAAAATAGACAGGAATATATCGTGTAAATCAGACAAGACTTGAATAAACTATTGTTCATCTGAATTTCTGACGGTACATTGAAGGTGATATGCCTTTGTACTTTTTAAACAGGCGATTAAAGTTAGATCGATTAGTATAGCCTACTCTTTCTGCAATTAAGTTAATGGGCTGCGACGTTGTTGTGAGCAATTGAGAAGCATGATTCAACCTTAACTTTGTCAAATAGGTGATGTAACTTTCGTTAAAGTGTTGTGTGAACCAACGATGTACAGTGTTTTCACTTACATGTACGTAATTGGCAAGCTTTTTCAAAGTAATATCTGATGAATAGTGCTGATCTATGTACTGGCAAACCTTATCTATTTTGCTGAAATCATTACTAGCCTTTTCTTTTTCTCCTCGCGAATAATAGGGCAGTAGCTCGATAACATGTTGATCAGAGCACAGTTCTCCCAAAACCTGAATGAAGACTGCAAGCTGCGCAATTGGGGATAGTTCACTAAAGTTAATGAGGTGTTGGTAAACCTTCTCTGCTGTTTGTGTTGTAAATCTTATACCTTTGTTGGCATTGCGAATGATAGGAGCCAACTGTCGAAGCTCGGCACTGCTGTACATGAGTTGGCCGATCCACTCCTCTCTGAACCAGATGACATGAGTTTCACACGGATGTTTTTCATCTGAATCTCGTGATTCGAAGCTATGGGCAAGGCCTGGGCCAATTAGTAGTAGTTCGTTGTGTTTTATCTGTCCTTCAAAGGTTTCAATTCTCGATTTACCTTGAAAGTTGCGATGCAAAACCAGTTCAAATTCTTGATGAGCATGCCAACTTTCCGGTTTGAAGGTTTCTTCAAATTTTTTATAGCGCCAGGACCAGCCATGCCTTTGAGGTATTTTCTGTATTGTTGCTTTCATTCCAAGCCGTTTTAAATTATTGGTTATGTGAACGCATATTGACACGTATTGTTCAATGATCAATAAAAGTATCACTTTTTAGTGGAATAGTATCACTAATGTAAGATAGGGCTGATATGTTTGAATCATCGTCAAAGAGTACAGGAGAACACAAGCATGTCTGAATACTTGAATCGTTTAATACCAAAGCTTACCTCACTTGTGGAGGTCAACCAAAAGGCGTTATCTCAAGCAACGGAGTTATTTGCTCAAGCTATTGTTAACGACAATATGATACAAGTCTTAGGGACAGGTCACTCGCACATGGTTGGTCTAGAAGGGTTTATTCGAGCTGGTGGCCTTGGCAATGTCAATGCTATCTTAGACTCGGTGCTACTAACCAATGATGGTGCACTAAGAGGTTCGGCTATGGAAAAGTTACCAGGATTAGCCGAAGTTATTTGGAATGAACAGAATATTTTAGCTAATGATGTAGTGATGGTCATTTCTAATTCAGGGCGGAATGCTCTCCCAATAGAGTTCGCACAGATTGCTAAGTCTAAAGGACATCAAGTTATTGCGATAACGTCGATCGAACAGTCATCAAAATATCCAAGCCGCCATAGCTCTGGTCTAAAGCTGATGGATATCGCTGATGTTGTTATTGATAATCAGGTTCCGCCTGGTGATGGCCTATGTAATGTAAACGGAAAAGTGACGGGCGCTTTTTCAAGCATAGCGGGCATGATGATCATGAACATGTTAGTTGTGGAGTCCCAGAAAGCAGCATTAAACCAAGGTTCTACACCGCTGATTTTCTCGAGTCAGAATGTTGATGGTTTCGACAATGACTATGTATATCAGCATTTTGGATCTCGATTAAAATCTATGTAGATAGGCGCTAGACAATTAGCATTGAAGTAACAATGGGTAAGCGATATGTTTCGATTACACCCGGTAGGATGTTCCAAGCTAATCATTCGAGTGATACACATAAAATAAAGGATTGTTTTTAGATATAAATTGGTAATGGATTTTCCCTAAAATAGAGAACTTAAATTTATTCAAATTAATAAACTTGAGCCCACTTCGTAGTGGGCTTCTTTAAGTCATATACCTTGAGCCTTAGGTTGAGATGGACTTTTCTTCCTGCTCGCGTTCCAACTTACTACGTACCAAATCTGATAGTCTCAGATAACGGTCAGCTCCATTCTTTGGTAGTTCACTTGGCCTTTCGAACGATAGAGGTTCTTTTAACTCCTCTGTATCCCAAAACTGATCACCAGTCGAGTCGAATGGAGTGCCGTCTGGTAATTCGTTTGAATAATGTACGCCGTCTTGTTCTTCACCCACAAAAACTTTCCATAGCACTAACTTCCCACCAAAGTAGTCATTTATTATGAGTGAGGACATCCCGCACTGCCCACGGCTCGGGTTGGACGGGTTCCAATTTTCTGGGTCATCAGTGCTGTCTATAGACCAACTGTCCTGAAGAGCTTGCAATACTTCGCTGAGACTTGGATTCATATGTATTCCTGTTATTCCTTCGCGATATAAAACCCCAACCATTATTGAGGAATCAAGTTAACGATAGTGCTAATTAATTGTAATTGAGTAACTTTGACTAACTTGTGACTTTCGATTTTTGAGCAACGATAGCATTGTAACACTGTGTTGACGGAGTCGGCTGAGTTAGCCAAGCAATCATAGATAGATAAATTAAGGCTTCAAAGCCTTTGTATTATTATGGAAATTAGCTATCAGTCTAGCTTAACGAAAGCTTGAGATAAGAGCTGGAATCCCTGGTAGAAGGCCGACCAACGCCATCACGCTTGTCAGTACAACAAACATAATACCGGGAAGAACCCAGCGGCTCATCTTACTTAGTTCACTGCTACGCTCTTTACAGCCGACCAATCCTAAATTGTCTAGCAGCATAGTGATTGACCAACCAAATGCCGGATTGACGAGTGCTGATGAGAACACAACAATCGCTGCCGATTGCGTGGTTTTACCCTCACGCGTCATCTCCATTCCCGCCTCTAATAGTGGAACGAATACACCCACAATCAGGGCGACACAAAGTACAGGTTGCCAAATAGCTAAGTCCATTGGGTAGCCCCAAATAGCGGCGATGATACAGAACAGAGCCGTTAGTAAAGCACCCGCAGGGATAGGACGTTTCGCAATCGCCGCAGGTACGATGTAAGTACCCCATGAAGACGTAAAGTTAGTACCACCAAGTAGCGATCCGAATGTTTGACGAATAGACGCTGTAGTCATGGTGTCATCAATGTTCATATGTACTTTGCCAGTACGCTCTGGGTAGCTGATCTTTTGGAATACTTGATGCCCTAAGAAATCTGGCGACCACATCGCCACCGCAAGAATCGCGAACGGCAGTACTACCATGAAGTGTTCAATTGTCGGTAGGCCTAACATCCAACCTGTATTTTCTCCCCACCAATACATAGGGTTCATGTTAGGTAAGCCTGGCTCGGTGTGGAAAGCAAATGGCGCACCCAGAGCAAATGCAATCGTACCACCCAACAAGCAGCTAAGAGGCACTGCTAGCCAACGCTTGCGGAAATGCTCCAATAGCGCGTACAGAATAATGGTACAAAATATCACCACAAAAGCGATGTGGCTCATGCCGATGCCTTCGGCCCAAGCGAACAGTTTTTTCACCTGAGAAGCGGTGCCCACAAATCCAAGGTAGAGCAACAAGCCACCACACACGCCTTTACTGGTGAGGTTAGCCAACATACTGCCACCTTTACTGATGGCTAATAACAAGCCGAAAGCGCCAATTAACAAGCCGAATGCCATAGGGTGCCCTCCAGCTGCAACTACGATAGGGATCAATGGAATAAGTGGGCCGTGCGTACCTGCGAGGTTGGCCGTTGGTAGTAGAAAACCAGAAAAAAGGATGATAAAGACAGAGGCAATAAGGAGTTCGTATCGAACGTTTTCTAGAATAAAGTCTTCATTTAACCCAAGCGCTCCAGCAAAAGTGGCAGCAATTGCACCGACCATTACTACTTTACCAATGGTCGCAGCCATCGCAGGGATGGTGTCTTCTATCTCAAATCGATAGTCTTTAAACGGTAAATTTGGACGCCAGCGCTTCGGCGACATGATTTGTAATTCGTGCTCTAGATACTTTTCTCGGGATTCAAACTCTGAGCTTGGTTTGTGTTGTTGTTCATAGGAGAGTTCGTCCTCATGGGTCTGAGGCTCCTCTCTTGGTATATTTACGGACTCTAAAGTACTGCTCATTTTGATTCCTTTCTTTCACACTCTAAGGTGTGTTGTTCCAACAAACGTTATTGACTCATGCAGATGTGCAAACAATGCGTCAACTTATAATTAAAGATTCGTTAATATTTAGTTGTTGGTACCTTATACCAAACCCAAAAAAACAAATAGACTCAGGTAGTTAGACATTAGTCGTAGAGTGCCTTGGCTTGCGTGGAAGCCGCAAGATAGTTTGTTTTTTGTAGGAGGTTTAGCTTCAGGATTAATAAGGTATCGTTCAGTATGAAAGTGCTAGGTTAGAAAGACTCGAGAAAATCGATCGGTTCATGTTTTGTAGCGCACTTGTTGTGATTAGGGAGGGAAGAAACAGAGGCCGTTTAATGGGGGACAAGAATAGCGTCAGAAATCAATTATTGACGCCAAGCTCTTTTGTTAGGCTACGATACCTTGATAAGCTTTAGAAGCCATTACAGGAATAAATTCAGCAATTGAATACGTGACAGCTCCGCTTTTAATGAATGGATCTGAATTTAATACTTGCTCAAGCTCTCGTTTACTTGCATGTTGCGAAATAAGTATGCCCCCAGTTCTAGGTACTTTCCTCCCACCAAACAATAGATTGTTTGATTTATATTCTCCTTCAAGATAATTCTTATGCTTATCAGTTAGCTCTGGAGTTATTTTTGTCATGTCTGTAAAGGTCATATCTACTAGGTACATATAATTCTCGCTTTTCAAATAAATTGATATAAAATTGCTACTTATTTCGTAGCGAATTATATTGCTACTTTTTTAGAAGCGCAAGATTTATGACAACACCATTACCTAAAAAATTAGTAAGAGGATCTAGCTCGGGTATAGCCATCATGGCTTTATTCGATCTGTTGGGCCGAAAGTGGAATATGAGGATCATGTGGGAGCTGAACTCTGAACCTTTGAGCTTCAGAGGACTACAACAACGATGCGACAGCATGTCCCCTTCGGTTTTAAATACTAGGATTAAGCAGTTAACTGAAGCTGAGTTAGTTTTTACAACATCGGAAGGCTATAAACTAACAGAGTTAGGAGTGTCTTTAATGCAAACACTCGACCCTTTAAGAGATTGGGCGGCAGAGTGGGAAGATAAAATATCGAAGCAATAATAGCTTAACAGATAGACGTTAAATGGATTGAATTATTATCTGCGATAAAAGAAGCCGTCTGTGATAATCAACCACATTTCAAACCAAATAGACTGCATCCGCATATAGGAGTATGTAGATAGGTAAGAAAGTGGTTGGTTGAAATCCTACGAAAATGAGAATGCAAGGCTATTTTAGTCTGTAGATAAAGTGCTCAAGGTCGTGTGTGTTACCAACGATCCTTAGTCGACAATACTCTTTAGTTAATGTGCTGTCTGTTAGTGCAAAATGGTGAGCGGACTCGACCAATATTCCGCGGTCATCAAACCAGCTAGCTAAGCTTTCACCTCTTTTATAAGCCAAAAAAATCGGCGTCTCGTCATTTGTCGGCACGACTTCTATTCCGCATTGTTGTAGTTCGTCGATCATCGTCTTTTTGATTTCCCGGCAATCTGTTTTGCACTTCTCAAGAAAGCTGTCGATATTTGGTAACACATCACAAGCGATCTTGATTGACGTTAATGATGGTGTGAATGGGATAATGATTCTTGACAAATAATCTCGTAAATTAGGAGAGACTACAGCGTAGCCAAGACGACAAGATGCTAAGCCTAACCCCTTAGAAAAACTACGTGTTACCACTACATTATTAAATTCGTTGGCAAACTGAGCCATACTCTCACTCTTTTTTAAATAATCCCCATAAGCCTCATCGATTAAAAGTATTGAGTCAGAATCTTGACAAGCCTCGACTACTGGCTCTAATTCCTCGCGAGAGTATGCTCGACCGGTTGGATTGTTTGGGTTGTCAATATAAACAATTGATGGGGCAGTGGTTCTGATCTCTTCGCAGAAAATAGGAATAATGCCAGGGCTATATTTGAGGGCATTATAAGAGCCTCCGAGCTGTATAAACTCAGATACTGCATCCACAAATTGGGGTCCCAAGCCGAGCATCGTCATATTGTCGCCGAGTAACTTAGAGAAAATCGTCGAAAGCATGGGCATAGAGCCATTAGAGAAAAAAACGCGGTCCGGAGCGGTCCCGATATAGTTAGCCGTCAACACTGATAACTTCGCGATATGGTTAAAAGAGTAATAATCGCTTAGATCATCGAGTAGTGTCTCTTTTATTGCATCAGATAAGGGTGGAGCACCGTTGGGGTTCGTTCCAAGTCGGCAATCAATAGTGTATAAATTGCTAATGTAAGAGGCGTGATCGCCTCTAATTCTTTGATTAATATTCATGTTGTTTACTCAACGCTATCTAACTTTATAGAAGCTTAGTTACCCTAATGCTTCTTGAAACTACCTTTTAAAATTGCTTAGGTTTTACTGGAATTTTGTTTCAAATTCACTGGCTCTAATGCGGTTCTGACTGACCTAGCGATTGCTTTAACAGTAGTGTATGCCACACAAACAAGAGGAAAATTGAAAGCGTTTCTTGATTCCTTCAGTAAGCGTTTTATTGCATATTTTACAGTTGAGTTGAAGGACTCATTCATTAAGTTAGGGCTCTCCTACGCTTTTATTTCCAGTTCACGATAACGTAGTCAAAAAAATTAAACCCTAATTTGTTTCACCTATACCCCTTTAAATCAATGAACACATTGGCTTTTCGAATACTTTTGAGTCGAAAAGTGCCAAGGGTAAATGTGCACTTAATCTGGGGCCATTGTGGGACAGTTGCTGCCAACGTCGCGGCTGAGAAAGAGGTTTGGCTCAAGCCCGGATTTCTTTTTGATGCCATTCGTACCTCTATCTTCCTTCCGCTGTTCTTTACACCTCATGCCATCAATGGCGAAGTGCTTAATCCTGTACCGATTGCACCAACCTTCGGCGACAACACAGATGTCACGATAGCTGTGGTGAACTTAGGCGGCGAACCTGAACTGTTTAAACAAGAAGTGACACCAGTTTCCCTGCCGACGAAAGAGAGCAACCTGCACGATAAGGTTGCTAATTTTATCGATAACCTAGGCAATAACGTCAAAAGTAAAATGAGCTTCAACTTTGCAGCTTACGACATTGCCAACCAAGCGTTTGATGCGATGCAGTCGACCATTGCTCGCCAGAAATTAGCCGCTTATCCTGCCGATATTACCCTTGAAGTCCCATGTAATGCCTGTGGCACCTTAGAGTTTGAACGCTCAAAGAAGATGATAGATAGAGGCTATCATTTGGCACAGGCGACACTGGGTAGCAGACTTTAATTTGATGGTTACTGACTCGACGAAGAGAGTATTTATAGAAACGGAACTTAAACAACTTGAACTCAACGATCTGATGGCAACAAAAAATGTCATCGTGCTCACCAGCGTAGAAGAGCAGGCGATATCTTGGCTAACACGTTACTATCAAAAAAACGCTGATATTCAGATTATCGAGAACGCACACCAGCTAGATACTGAAGCGACTTTGACACAATGTCGAAGCGGCCTTAATGACGGTAAAAAGGTCATACTCACCGCGCAGTTTCGTAGTCAACTTCCTATCATCAATATCGCGTCACTGTGTAATGAGCCGCGCAAATTATTGATCAATATTTAGCCTCTCAGTGTTTGTCAGGAAGTTATGATGTGTCCGCTCGTTATGAGTTACCTTACTTTCCTTTTCAACCTACCAACCTTTGCCAAGGTAATTAATCGTTTACTACCTTGAGGAATGAGGCAATGTAACAATGCTAAACTGTACAAAACAGCATCAATGGAAGCGTTGAAGTAGGGGATCTGTAATTATTCGATTGATAAAACTTAAGCTTCGCACTTTCGAGGCCCTTGTTCTTGTGGCGAGTCAGGAATAAGGCAATACCTTTTGGTTCTGTGCTCAAGATTTTGGACAATAGCAAACTCTATAGTGCACACATTTTTTCTCTAGTCGCTATATATAATAGTTAAACCGCTCTAGATAGTTTCGGTACAGTTATTTTTAGGATTACGCGTGCTTTACAAACAGCTAAACCTAAAACTGTCGTTTAAATCCAAAGGTAAGATTAGGGTGCTAAATAGATTGTCCCTAGATTCTTGGCAGATTGTTGCTCTCTCATTTGGGTTGTTGACATACTTATCTAAGTACTCCGCTGTTAAAACGGGCTTACCGTGATTAATAAAGGGCAGCAGTGCGTCACATTCGTTGTACTCAAAACATTGTTCGTTAACAGCAAAGTCAAAGTACTCGACTAGTTCACCTATTTGGTCCAGGTCATTCTTTAATCCGACCGCAAGGCCTCTTTTATGCGCCTCATTTGCAATAAATCGATTGTACGCGAGCTGATCTTGAGACGTCAGATTGAAACCAGAGTTATTGGTGTACCCATCCATATTATCAGGTTCAACACCATCACAACCTTTGTTCTTGGCAATATCCAGACGTTTTTTCATGATTGAATGAACGTTCGCTGAACGAATATCAAGCCAGCGTTCGTTGTCCCAGCCATCAAGAGTGTTTCCAAGTGTGTTTGGCAAGAAGAGTTCTTTATCATCTCGATAATCCTCATAAGAGCCTGCTGAAAAATAACACACCACTTTTATTCCTGATTGTTGTAATTTTTTTATTGTCGTGTTTCTCGTATCAAAAAGGTCTACATCATAGAGAGCGACAGAGTAAGAGGTGTTTAAATTGCCTTCTAGCTGCCATTGCCACGTGACTGAAACAGGCGGGCGGTACCAAGAACCGGTCATAATAGGAGCGACGTTTATATCAAGAACGACCGGAGAGCTAGACTGCTCGGGTTGGGGTTTATTATCATTTGAATTGCAGCCAGAGCTGCTTACTAAAAACAGATAGATTAATAATTTTTTCATATGAGATCGTATTTTTTATGGTTCTTGTGAATGTACATCGTGTAAATCTTATTATCAATAATTGTTTGGTGTTGTTTGACTTGTCGCCAAATTACTTTCAATTGCTGTTTCATTAATGGGTATCTAATGTTAATAGGGGAGGATTGCGTATCTGGATTTTGGATCGATAGTTGATCATTAATCATGCAAGTGCAGGCTGTTATTATGGCGAGAGTCTTTACTTTTTAATTGTAAATATTATGTATTGGCGTCTCGTATGAAGAGATCGGCGTAGATTAATTACCTTTACCTGACCACTTTATCGTAAATTTAGATTTTAAAATAAATTAGGTTTTAATGATGGTTAATATTTTAAATAGAGTAAAGTGCTCAACAATCTTGTTATCTTTGTTATTTAATTCTGGCTTTGCTAGTGCAGAGTCGGTGATAGAACAAGATATGTCACCAACTCTAACAGTGCAGTTTGAAGACCAGTCGAATATTCAGGCGAACCAATTTTTGGAGGAAACATTTAAAGCGTTTATTGATCGTGATAAGTCTCACCTAAAATCGATGATATCTGAAAGTTTCGTTCAGAAATTTGGTGATGACAAAAACACACATGATGAATTTATTCAACATGCGTCAGTTTTAAGCGAACAGCTGACTAGAATGGATATTGTGTTTGAAGATGTAAACGTTGATGCTGATGGAACTGTCTCAGAAATACACACTGTCGAGGTGACCAAGAACGATGGTAGCCGAGCTAAATTCAAGCTCTACGCTTTTTACTATTTCGATCATATGGGAACGGTTAAGTTAATCGATGAACTATCGATTCAAATCGAAGGTGCAGTAGAGGATCAAGATATGGGGTCAAGAACACGATAAAGTTAAATTTTCACCTCAGGTAAAATGGAAGATAATTTCATTTATATCAGGTCATTAAATACTGTTATGACTTTATATTTTATGATTTATATCGTATCTCCATGCTATCTATGTTGTGTCATGATTCAAAGATTCAAAGATTCAAAGATTCAAAGCTGTTGTTGAAAGTGTTTATAGATAAAATTAAATTTAATTTCTTTGATTTACGGGCGGATAACTCCATTTTAGTGATTTGTTTTAATTATCTATTGAATAGCACGGAAATAAATTTTATATATTAACTTCGATTAAATTTTGAGTGAAATATTGTGTTGTCAAATAAGATAAAAAGTTCGTTTCTACCTTTAGTCATTTTTAGCTCGTGTGTTGCTGCAGAAAGCGAATTTGTCATTGAAGACATTTTAGGTGGGCAGCAAGTTTCGCATTTTGCCTTAGGTGATACTGATGGGGATGGCTCCGATGAAATAATTTTTATGGACCAATATGGAAACGTAAAAATAGCCAAAAATTTAACAAACCCAAATACGCTCAATATGTTAGTTAATACAAGGTGGAGTTTGTCGGAAAATTGGAAGTTACAATTTCTTGATCAAGCTTATCCGAGTACAGATATCCGCGTAGCCATGACTTATGAACATAATGGTAATGTATTTAAATCAGGTACAGGGCTCGCTTCTAAGAAAGATGGGAAAATAGAGGTGAACATCAATGGTTTTTCTGGAAATCCAGCAGTGACGATTAATTATGTCTCTGTTGCAAAAGGAACAATGAAGGGTAGTTATAAAGATATTCAGTATAGTGGTTCAAGAAGTTATCCGATGAATGCACGTAAAGAATAATCATTACCTAGGTTAGCGTAACTTATATGCGCTGATCCTGTTTAATTATTTCTATTATTGGTTTCTTTCAGACTAAACGTTAATCAAGGTAAAGCAAGCTCTGACCCAGCTTGTTTTACCTATTATTTTATTTGCTTGAGGTAACGAGAAAGTGCCTCCACTAAGTCTGACTTAATCAGTGGTTTCGTTAACACTTCATTTGCACCTGCCTCAATAAAAGCTAGAGTTGATGTTTGCATGATGTCGGCAGTCCAGCCAAAAATAACAAGGTCATCATGTCCTGCTTGTCGTATTTTTCGAACTGTTTCCAAACCATTCATTTTTGGCATATGGTTATCAATAATGAATAGGTTGAAATGACCGGTTTCTAAGTGCCTTAAAGCCTCAAAGCCACTATTACAGGTAACGCACTCTACGTTTAATTTATCCAAGAATCCTTTGGCGATGATAAGGTTCATTTTATTGTCATCTGTCACAAGAATCTTAAATGGAGACAGATCGACTTGCTCTGTTATTGGATGCTTATCATCTTCAGCCTCAATTGATGGTAGGTTTATGACAAAGCTGAACTTGCTTCCTGTACCAAGCTCGCTTTGTACAGTAAGTTTGCCGTTCATCAAGGTCACAAGTTTATGGCAAATTGCCAATCCAAGTCCGGTCCCACCATAGTGCCGAGTTGTTGAGACGTCTGCTTGTTCAAACTCATTAAAGATAGAGCTCAGTCTTTCTGCTGGGATGCCGATGCCTGTGTCTTCGACCATAAACCCCATCGCTGAGTGAGCCAGTGGATTGATGCTGACAGTAATTGAACCGCTCGCTGTAAACTTCAATGCGTTCCCAACTAAATTTAGAATGACTTGTCGTATCCGAACTGAATCGCCCCTGTAGACAGAGGACGTATTGCTGTTATCTAGTAAAGAAAACTCAATCCCTTTTTCTGAACATAAGGTTTGATAAGTGTTTAATACGGGATTAGTGACGTCGCACATTTTGAATGAATGCGGATCAATTTCTAAACTGTCATTCTCTATTTTGGCTAAGTCTAGAATATCGTTAAGAATGGCAATTAAGTGCTCGCCTGAGTCGAGGGCTAACTGAAGAACTTCCCTTTGCTCAGCTTTTTCCAAGTCTTCAACCAACATCTGTAGAATACCCAGTAAGCCATTCATTGGGGTTCGAATTTCATGGCTCATTGTCGCCAAGAACAGTGATTTTGCATCATTTGCTTGTCGTGCATTATTTGCTTGTTCTTCTAACTCCTTCTCAAGCTGCTTAAATTCTGTGATATCACGTTCAATGGCGATAAAACGTTCAACTTCACCTTTAACGTTGCGTAAAGGTACGATATCAATATCAATCCAGTAGGGCGTTTTATCGATCGCGTAATTCAATATTTCTGCTTTAACTTGATTTCCTTGTTGAATCGCAGAACCTATTCGATTTATTGTGCTAACAGAAGTCTCTTCACCTTGTAAAAATGAGCCTGGCCTTAACCCTTTGATGGAGTCTAAGCGGTAACCTGTCATTCGTTCAAAAGCACTGTTTACCCACTCAATACGTCCTTTATTATCGGTTATCACAACGCCATCTCTGGCTGTCTTGACTACGGTGGCAAGAAGGTGACTTTCACGTTCTTGCTCTGCTAGTCGTTTGTTGGATTCCTCTAGGAGCTTTTTGGAACCAGCCAATTCTTTGTGGGGATTAACGAATAATTTTTGCCCGATAAAAAACACTAAAATTGAACTGAGTGCTAATACAATCAAAAGCCCATTTATCAGCTCCTTCTGTAAGCTTAACAGCTGGTTGGTAACAAAAGAGCGGCTTACCCCTTGAGTCAATACTAAATCACCTCTTGTTAAAGCCGTTTGAGTCAATAGCCAGTCTTCTTCACTGTATTTATTTTTAATTGGTATGTGTGAATGATGGCCATGAGAGTGTGTATGCGAGTTATCTTCTTCAATAAGAGATGCGATCGGTGAGCTTATTTGACTGAGCTCGTACCAACGCTCTCGGTTCGTGACAAACGAGCCAAAGAAATCATCATAATCGACAGCGGTTTCACCATATAGCACGCCTACGAAATCGCTGCCTTGAAGTAACGGCATAAATAGCTTGATACAAATATGGTTAGCATCATCATGCAAAAGGTAAAGGATACGATCATCGACTTCCTGATTCGCTATCGCGTCAAAGATAGCTTGCTCTTGCTTTGATGCGGGGTGACGAAATGTATCTTCAAACAACAGCTGGCCGGTACGGTCTCGCACGGCAAATTGCATTGACTGGTTCTGCCCCTTGAATCGCTCAAGATGAAATGAGAGCCGTTCTATATTTGAGACCGACACTGCGTCGATGACCCCTTGGTATTGCGAAGCTAAAACAATGCGGTCTTCTGCAACCTCGAGATACTTCTCCATAAAAATTTTGGCAGACTCAAGCTCGAAGCTACTGTTACCGCTTTGCAGTTGTTTGACGGTCGATTGGCTGTGATTAGAGAGTACATAAAGTGAAATGCCGCCGTAGGTCAAAGACGTAAGCAAGAGAAAGAGTACAAGCAACACTTTGGGGCTAATAGAAGATAGCTTGGTCATGCTTAAATGACTTCCATGTTATTTTTCGGAGTTATATGAAAAATATAGGATAGATATCTTGTCTATGGGCTTGTTTATCCTTTTTGTCGAATAGAATGGGCGATGACTAATTCCATTCTCATTGCCCTTGATTCGCCGATTTATTGCAAAACTTCCTTAAATATCTATGTTTAATATAGAAAACCAATACAAAAAGGGTCGTTAAAGTATGGATGTCACCCCCGTCAAAGTTCTGTTTGTGTGCGTGAAGAAAGGTGTAAGAGCGGCTATCGCTAAAGCGATTGTCGAGCTGCAATCTAATGGGGTGATACACGCTAGCTGTTGTGGTTTTGAGCCAGGACCAACCCCCCAAGTTCTCTTAGATGAGTTGTCTAACATGCTTGACGTTGCAATAATTGGCGAGAGTAAAACAGTATTTGAATACAAAAAGACCAATGAAAAATTTGACTACGTGATTACGCTTTGCGACCAAGCAAGTAATGAGCAGTGTCACTTGTTTATTGGATGTGTCAACTTGGTTTGCTCTCACGTACCCCATCGGCTCCATTGGGCTATCCCCAATTTGGCTGGTGCAATAGATCTGCCAGAGAGAGAAAGGGCCCAGTTTGTAAGAGGGGTTGTAGAACAAATAGATCTTAAAGTGACGCAACTTGTGGCAATGGCACAAACAAACGGCTAAGTGGTCTCTCAGTTTGGTTTAACGCGGTTTTACTCACCTTACGGGTAACTTAGTTTTTGTTTTTACCTGTCCAAACGCGAAGCTTGATTCAATCGAAGCAATATTGGGCAGACGAGTTAGCTGCTTGCGAATAAACTGCTCGTAGCTTTTGAGAGATTCACTCACCACATGTAATAGGTAGTCGTGATTCCCCGTCATTAAAAAACACTCTAATACTTCATCAATCGCTTCAATGTGTTGCTCAAAGTCTCGCATGTTCTCTTCAGTCGGCTTTTCAAGTTTCACCAACACAAACACATTCACGGGCAGGCCACACGCTTCTTGGTCGACACTGGCGTGATAGCCACGAATGATCCCTTGCTTCTCTAATGCTCGAACTCGGCGTAAACAAGGGGAGGGAGAAAGCGCGACGCGGTCGGCTAACTCTTGGTTGGTGAGTCGTGCGTTGCTTTGCAGTTCAGCCAGTATCTTTTTGTCAATTTCATCCATTGGCATATTCCATCAATATTAAACCATAATCGGCAATATTATTGCTCAAAGTGTATGTATTACTTCGCAAATAGCAATATTTAACATCTATGTAACACTAAAATTAAAGGAGGTACAACAAGGATGGAATGACTCAGCAATTATGAATACTTCAACTCAACTTAGCCCATTGCGTAAAACCACCAAACACGAACAAGCAGAAGCCCTTGCCATTGAGCAAGCAAAACACTTTGGTATTGATCCAAGCAGCGATTACGGCACCACGCTGGTGGAATTAGCGACGACATTGTACAAAGCCAATACCAAAACACACGACCTTTGGGCTTTGACGGTTGATGGCCTTTCAGAGCTGGATAAGAGTGACCGTATCGCTTGGTTTAACGCCAAACGCTTTTTGTCGTTCCAGATTGCTAAGATCCTCGATAACCTGCAAAACCCAATGCGCGCGACTTACCAATCCATTGCGACTAACAATGGTAATTTTGCCTCAAAAGGCGCGTATCCGATTTTCGACAATGTGGCGGCTATATTTTCCGCAAGCCCGGTGATTACTCGTACCGCGACCTATTTGTTTGCCTGTACTGAATGGATTGAAGACGCATTCAACGGTAAAGAGCCATTGCATGATATCTATTCTCGACTTCTCAACCCGACATCGATTTCACTTGCGAACCACATGGTTGATCTAGAGGCAGGCTCAAGAGCCAATGAGTACCTCGCATGGAACTTTAATTCCGGTATGGCGGCTATTGATGGGCTGTTGAGCCATTTACTTGGTCATGAAGATATTGTGTTGGCTTCACGCAATATCTATGGTGGTTCGTACCAACTGTTGGAAGATTGGTTTGGTAAGCCGTCGAACTTGAATGTTGCGGTAGAGTGGGTGGACGGATACTCAGGAGATGAGTTTGCGACTCGCCTTGATGAGGTCGCACACAAGTATGCTGATCGCCTCGCTGTAGGAAAGAAAATCTACGTTTACCTTGAGTCACCGTGTAACCCGCACGGCTACGTGTTAGATGTCGCTAACATCAGTAAGGCGACTCATTCTCGCGGTTGGGATGTGATTGTGGATTCGACGGTAGGGACGCCACTGTTACACCCTGTACTCAAGCGTGATGATGTGATGGAAAGGCCAGATTATGTGATTCACTCATACACCAAAGAGCTGGCGGGCTCTGGCACCACCACAGCAGGTGTTGTGATTGGCCGCAACGAGACCATGTTTGTGCCAAAAGGAGAGGATGTCACTTTCATCAAGCCCAATGGCGATGAGGCGACGATCCCTTGGAACGAAACCCTGTTTTGGAATGTGTATTACATTAAAGGTGCCTTCTTAGATGCAGACAAGGCGTTTGAAGTACTTAACGGCATGAAAACCTATGAGATGCGTGTGGTGCAGAAAACCATTAATACGCTGACTCTGGCGAAGATCTTTGATTCTCATCCAGACATTAATGTGTCGTGTCCTGCTTTGCCAGATAATGATAACTATGAACACTGTCAGCACAACATGTACTTAGGGCTGCCAGCCGCACTGTTTACTATCGATATGGAAGGGAACGGCAATCGCGCACCAATCAATCGAGATGGATTCAAACAGTTCTTCGATATGCTTGAACCCGCTATCGGTATGCAAGTAAGCCTTGGGCAAACTAATACGGTGGCGCTGTGTCCTGCATTGACCACTCACTCAGAACTGAGCGACGAGGCACTCAATGAGGCAGGTATCAAGCGAACGACGATGCGTATCTCGATTGGATTGGAAGATCCACGCATGTTCATTGCACACATTATTGAAGCCGCAAAGTTGTCGATTGATCGCAAACATGTTGATTTCTCATCGAGCTTCCCAAGTAACGAGCACATCGACGAGATCTATATGCAAACCTATATGGACGTACACCAAAGGTTTGTGAAGAGTCTGCCTAAGTTCCGACAGCTTAGTCAGTAAAGGCGGTTAGAATTCCGCGAAAGCGACTCAAAGTGATGAGAAAGCGCCCTCTTTATTTAATAAAATGAGGGCGCTTTAGATTTATCAAATATTTATATCAGTAATCTAGTTTTTCCGTGTAGCAATCTCTTGAATTACACGCTCTGCCGCTTCTAAGGCACCTTCGATAAATCCTCCAAACTCTTTTGCAGATTCAGTACCTGCAAAATAAATGCCCTGTTTTTCTAGTCGTTCTAACGAAGTATGCAACCCATATTGAGGATGAGTGGAAGGGGGCAATTGATCCTCTTCAACGGCTGTGTAAATTTCTTTTGACCAGTCTAACAGCTTCACTTCGGTGGTGTTGTAAGCTTCTGGACCATAGATCCTTGAAAGCTGTTCAACCGCCATGGTTTTTAATTGTGCAGTACCTAGCTTCATTCGTGTTTCGGCATTGAAACCTATAAACCCGAATAGAGCAGCATGCCCATTTTCAGCACTCGCATCATGAATTTCCACCAGTGGGCCAATTTGACTATTTGCGTACCCTGATAATCCATTCTTCCGCCAGAACGGTTTATCATAAAGTGCGAAGAATTTCGCATGGGCGGCCATCCATGTGGGTGCTCTTTTCAGAGCTTCGAGTGCTTTTGTTGGAAGTGCAGGGGAAAAGCGAATGTTATTTGCAATTAAACGGTGAGGAAGCGCAAGAATAATGTTTTCACTTTCTAAGCGTATGGCCTTTTTTTGGTGGAGAACATCTAATGCAAATCCTTGGCTCTCAGTATGATTAACTCCTTGTAATTGATGCCCACACTTAATGTTATCTTGGTTAAGAAGTGCAGCAACGCCCATGGTTAATTGTGCTATACCCCCAGAAACTCTCATGGACTGAGGTGCGGAAAAGAATTGATTAGGTACTTTGCGAACCCCCTTACCTCCCGCCTGCTCTAGCATCATGTCGCCCGTTTCGTATTGTTCTATGATTGGTAGTGATAGGCTATCGACAAGTCTCATAACTCGCTGATTTATTTGGGGCCAAAACCAAGAAGGGCCAAGATCAAATTGGTCACTTGGACTTGTTGCAGTCAAGCTCGAAGATGATAAGACTCTACCGCCGAGCCTTTCTCTAGCTTCGAGTAATAAGTAGCTATAACCAGTTTTTTCTAGGTATGCTGCTGTGTAGAGGCCGCTTAATCCGCCTCCTATTATAATAAAATCGTATTTCATTGCTTGCCTTGTATTTACCTACCTACTGATAGGTAGTTTAGGCTTTTTTAAATTCGATGGCAATACCTATCAGTAGGTAGGTAAAAGTGAAGTTTTCTATTTGAAATATTCTTGATATGAACTTCTTATGAAAGGACACATTTCGACGGCTTTAAAGTGTCGAAATGAGATTCTATGTAGCTTATGCGCTAGCTATTGCAAAAGCTACCGAGCGTTAATCATTACGTTTAAGCTAGCTTGTTATTTTAAGGAGTGTTGGAAGCTTTAAGGCAGCAGAAAGTGATTCTGCTGCTTTTGTCTTTGTTTCATCTGAAGGAATTTATAAAGAAAATTGGGGGGCATCACTATCCATTGATAACACCGAGTGATTGAGCAGGCGTTCATCCCAATCATCTTGTGACTCGTACTGCCACTGTCCGTTGGTGTAGACGAATGACCAACCAGAACCAAGTCCTCCAGTTAAAGGGTCCGTTATAACGAGTGCGACGGGTCTGCCATTTAGATCAAAAAACATCTGACCAGCGTATCTAATTGTGTGCCAGTTAGTGCCCGCGAGAGTGGTAAAATTATCACTCCTGGTACTGTTGTTTATATCTCTTCCTACGACGCCAATGGAAAATGAACCATCGTTAAATCGGATTCCATATGGATTGTAAATGTCATTACCCTGAGCTTGTTCCTGACCGTATCCATACAAACCAAATCCCAATAGATGCTTCCAAGCGGACGCTTTATACCACGACTTCCAAGACGCCCAGTTTTTATTATAAAAGCCGCCGCCATTTTTAGCTCTTAAAAATGCAAGTTTTGCGACAGACAAATTCAGGTTGATCAGATCCCTCTTAATAAGAAACTGTCCTCCTTCAAAGTGAATAGAATCACTTATCGGCTTAGCTCGATCCTTCACATCAAAACTGCATTGGCCTGAGTTACTTGCGCTAGCGCCTGTAAAGAAAGCAGCCCCCATACTAAAGTCGTCGTCATCAAAGTTAGGGCGATCGGGTAAGTCGACATTCATTGATGAGCAGAACGAAGTGAGTAAACTAAAACTCGTAGAAGCCTTTGAGCCTCTTGCGATAATCGATATTCTTTGCAGTAATGCAGATGCCTCTGAAGGGTGTCTATTAATGGTTTGAATTAAAGCAGAAAAGTTTCTTTCTTTTAATGCTTGTATTCTGGAAGGATCTCCATATCCTGAGAAAGTGGGGATTGGCCAATTAAGCTCATTTGCCACATTTTGAGCTAAAGTCTCGGTAGGACCATGTCTGTTCAGACTATCGGTGTCAGATGAACCTGTAATATGATGAATTACCTCATGAATTAATGCTTCTTGCCACCATGGGTAGTCGCTTGAATGGATGCTAGGTGCGACGCCTATATTCACGACAGGTGTACCGTAGTCGTTCTCGCGAGCTTCATGGCTTGCAATAATTGGCACTTGTTCAGCATCAGAATCTTCGATATCGTCAATTTCTACGTCATCAACATCGGAAAAATCTCCTTCGCGCTCTTCATTAACCTCGTATTCATTGGTAAAGAGAATTTGCCCTACATTTTCTTCGTTATTATGTAGACCAAAAGAAATAGCATGTTGAAATGTTGGCGAATTAAATAGCGCATCTATTAATGTGTATTCTATTGAAGCTGCTGTATGGCGATCGATAATACTTCCATAGCTAGAAACGACCGATTGTGTTATTGCTGAAGAAATAGCTGCTCTTTGAGTACGTGTTAGAGGTTGCTGCATACCAGTGTTGACGACATAGTTAGCATAATCATCACTGTCACGCTCGGGCTTTTCACTTTCAGCAAATGCATCTCTTGGAGTAACAACAGTTAATATCAGGGTTGCAAGTAATACTGGATACTTAAACATGTGAAACTTAACTTATATTGGGTGGGGTTGTATTATTTACTTACCGAAAGCTAAATCAAGTGTTGAAGTACAAAAATGGGCTTACACTACGAGTTAATCAAACTTAAAAGATTGGAAAGGAATATTCACTTAATTCTCGTATATTCCGAAACGGGAAATGTTCGGTTGAGTACAAACATACAGAGTTCTCATTGAGCTTTCTGAATGGTTGCGGTATCGCCGAAATCTATAATTTGGCTAGACATGCCAGGCGACTCTAAAGGGAGCCATTGATTGCAGCGCTTGCAAGTAAAGCAACTCAGGAGCCAAAGGTAACTAAAAAAGTTAACCCACTGATAAGTAGCAGAGAGCTGACAGCTTGAGTTAAACCCCATGCGGTCGCGGCAATAGCAAAACGAGTTCAATGCTTTGGGTTCGAAGAATCAAGTCTAAAGATTAAAGCGGCTGACATTGTCATCAGTACGGTAATTACAGCAGTTGTTTGATTAAATAAAGCTACTAAACCAAGAAACAACACAATGCCGCTAGTGGTGCAAAGTAGAAGGTTGATCGTAGGGGAATACCAACTTTTACTCACAAATCCAATTATTTAGCGGCACTCTACAACTATAGGGTGCCACGAATAAAATTTGAAGATATCAAGATGCTTGGTATTTATCTACTAGTTCAATCTCTGGTCTAAACGGTATCTATGAGCTCGACAAAAACTACATTGATTCAGTTTCTATAATTTCATTCATTAAACGATCAATTTGAAACACAACTTGGATACTCGCCTCTTCCATTGCTTGAACCGCTGTGATCACGCCTTTTGTATCCCCTGAGGCAGCTTGACTCATGGCTTTTCGACCGTTGTCATGTACCTGTTTGTGTGGCTCTTCAAGCAATTGATAGCTTCTCAAGTGATTGTAAGCCTTACCATCACCGCGATAATACCATTGGCCTAAGCGACACTCTGAGTGAGTGTTGATGGTTTCAGTGAATGAACCACTTTGGAGTAGGCGATAGGTATTATTTTTCCAGATAGCGTGGTCGAGTTTGACCGAATCCAAGAACGCACGAGTAGAAGCAATATGAATCACTTGCTTCATGTTTTCCGACTTCACAACCACTTCGTTAACAATAGAGCTTATTTGCGCGGAAGATGCTGACACTTCTTCAGCGCAAACTTGGTTCTCCCCAATAGAGGTCTTTATCGCGTTTACTTGCCCCAAAACTTGCTTGACTAATGAGTCAATTTTTTCGCTAGCTTCACTAGCCTTACCCGCAAGGGTTCTTACTTCGTCAGCGACGACTGCAAATCCGCGTCCAGCCTCACCTGCGCGCGCAGCTTCAATAGCAGCGTTTAATGCTAAGAGGTTAGTTTGGTCTGAAATCTCTTGGATAGTCGATACCAGGTTAGAAATAGCGCCAGCGGTATGATCCAAAATATCGACAGATTGAATGCTTTGAGACGCCTGATCGCTGATCTTAATTGCTCGGTTGTCTAGGCGCACCAATGCTTGATGTGTTTGTTTAAACATATCATCCAGCTGTTGAAGCTCTTGGTTTTCATGGGCCATCGATTTAGCACTTTCAACCATCTCTTTTTGAATGGTTTTGAGCATATCTCCACCTTTCAAGCAATTAGACATCATTTCACTACTGTTACGATGTTGTTGATGTGCCGATTGAGCAAGGTTTTGCGACTTATTTAATTTTATTTCGAGAGCATTAATATCAGAATGATGCTTCTTTGTTAGTTCGGCGAGTTGTTTTTTAAGTGATTGGTTTTCTAGTTTTATTGTTTTTATTCCAAACATAAAATACCTGTATGTATAAATTGAAAATTTATTGTCGATGCTGATAATATTGGTTTTGTTGATAACTTACTGTTTTTAAAGATAATAAAAATCTGCGAGATTGTAACAAAATAATACTATGTTGTTAGTCTAAATAGCTTGATTAGGTGATCTGATTAGTAGAAATTATTTACAGTCACTTGTACTAATATTGATCCCGATTTACTTGGAATCCAACTTAAAGACTTAGACTTCATACTAGTTACCATTAGGGCTTCCGCTCTGCGAGTTGTTATTTTACGATAACTTGCTCAAAGACATGAGCATACATAGAGTTAAGTTTTCACTTTGACTCAATGCTTATTTTGAAAGCTTAATAGTGAGCAGATTGATAGAGAACAGCTTTGTTCGTTTCTTGGAATAAAAGGAGTGTTGAGCATTCTTTCTCCCTTGATGTTAATCATATCTGTTTATTATCATGACAACGGTTTTGTTGTTTGAGTGTGATACAAAACATCCAATACAGTTGGAGATCGCCTCCCATGGCCAGGTGGGACACAATGAAGCCTTTAAATCGATGAAAGTACTGTGCTATTTCTATTGTATTTTGGTTAGTGTTGGCTTTTTTGTACTTCTAGTGCTTGTATAAAGAAAGTCGCATATTCGAAGGAACAATGCGACTTTCAAGGACAAAAGGGCGCTATTGACTATCGTGGAGCGTCAATATGTAAAGGTCTGCTCGTTTGGTGAAATAACGCGTCTTATAGGAGCGGTTCCATCGTAAAACCAAATTTCAACCAGTAAACTCTTCTGGCTATCAGACATGTTAAAGTCAAACTTCGCCTTACCACTATCTAGAGGAACAGAGACCACTTTGCTTTGATAATCCGCTTTATAGTGTCCTGAACTTTCTTCTTGGTATTGCTTATACAAGCTCAAATGCGCACGTTGTGAAGAAAAACCACTAATATCGACATCCAGTGAACCGGTCTTTACTGGATCGTAGTTAAACCCATCTGGAATCACTAAATCCTGCATGGTTGGATTGTGTTCTTGTGATACTAATATTGGCTTCGCTGTTGGGGGTTGACTAACATCACTGCTCGCATCTGGAGCATTAGCGCCAGAGCTATCACCTCCAGAACCACCCCCACATGCAGTAAGCAAAACTCCTGTCAGAACTATTAATAAGTATTTCATAATATTTTCTCTCTATGGAAGATTATAGGTTTTGCCGGCTGCTGGTGATTGGTGCCAATTTTCATCTGTGACACCCCCTGATTCAGCCCAAGCTTGGAACTCTGGATAAGCGTCAACGATATCAATGTATTCAAGTGGCCACTCCCAATCTTCCATTATTAGTAGCGCCCACGGAAGGTATGTTGCAGTTTTAAAGTAGTTGTTTGAACCGTTTAAGCTGGCATCGACACCAATACCATACAAGCTTGTATCAAATTGCTCTGTAGGTGCTTGTCCAGGGAGGTGAACCTCCCAAGTTCTGCCTGGGTGGAATGGGAGCCCTTCGCCGTGATAAGTGTTTGGTGTCGCAAATATGAATGGGTCGTACGGCATGTCGGTAATTGATGAGCGATCAGAGCCTTCGGTAAAATAGACCTCTAAGGTAAAGCTAAACAAAGAGGCACTCGTATCACAGCCCGTTTCGGTTCTAAAGAAAGTACAGCCGCTACTATTGTTTGCGTGCACACCCATGTCTTCACCGATGATAAATATTGCTTCATCGGATATGCTTTCTAAGCCGTTAGAGGGTTGTTCAACACCATCAAACTTCAACGTAGTCAACGTTGATTCAATGCTGCTTCGTGTGATGCCTGGCAGTCGAATAGCAAAGCCATTTTGATACGTTGCCCCATAGGACACCAGCTTCCCTGAAATTTTTATAATTTCAACATGAGTGGCCAATGTGGTTTCAGTAATTTGGAGATCAACTATGACGTCGTTCATGTCATAATCTGCCGTGTACGGCCAGTTGTCCTCAAAGGCGACGGAAGCATAGTCGTCAACACTTGGGAAATACTCAACGGCGTAGCCATTTGCAGTGATGGTAATGGGGTGGTCTTCTACCTCACCAGACGTTGAACCACCGTTGTAGCTAAGCCCTGTTTGCTGACTGAAACGAAAACGGCTCCAGCTTGTCCCTGCTGTAGCAGACTGAGAGACGATGAATGGTAGAGAGTTGCTACCAGCATTGAGCAGCGTGTCAGTGAAGACTTGCTCTCCCGCATCCTCAAAGTCACCGTCTCGGTTCCAATCAAACCAAGCAGATAAGTAACCAGATGAGGACGCCGTTACCTCAATAACTGAACTTAATCCAGGATCTAGGGCTGCGACGAAACCGATGCCATCTTCATCGGCTGTACCAACGGCATTATCGTCTGTAAGAGCCCCAGAATCGCCATCAGGAGAGATGCTACCCAGATAAGTCACACCATCTATGTCATGTCGGGGACCATTTGACGCCAACGTAGTACTGTAAGTGTCAGGGGCATCACCAAAATCAATGTTAGAGTTAGTTGGAACCGCGTCTGCACTAGCGCATCGTGCACCATCATTTGAACCGGATGCCGGACCATTTGCAAAAAAAACACCGTTAACATTCGTTATGTTTGTCGGGTCAGTTAAATCGACTCTGTAGATATTACCGGAACTATTACTGGCGGCGTAAAGGTAGCCGGCACCGTCAAAATAAAGTGCACCAAAGCTATTTCCTCCCAACCCGGTATCACCTAAATTCGTTCTAGCTCCGTCCGAGCGAAGGTATTCGAACAAATCACCGGTATTATTGTCGATACCGTAAATTTTTCCGTTATTTGGGTGGATTGCGATATCTGCGTGGTTGGCTTTGGTGCTGTTGTAAGTTTTGACGGTTTGCATGGTTAAGCTTGCAGAGGAGTTTGACGCTAAGGGGGCTAAGTTAATTTTGAAGATACCTTTCGTTTTGTTGTAGAAATAGAGATAGTCGTCATAGACATCACCAGCGATGAAACTGTAATTAGGCAAATTTGAAACAGTTACCTCTGATGCTAGAAAATCACTGCCCATCCTCAAAACCCTAGAGCCAGTGCTGTCGTAGCCATATAGGTATCCGTCATTCTCACTGAAACCTGCCGCATTAAAGCCAGACTGTCCCAAGCCAATACTTGCTGTCTCTAGGTTGTTGTTACCTGTCACTAAGTCAACGGAATACACTGAGGCTGGCTTACCTTGTATTAGGTAAGCATCACTTGGGCAAGACGTAAATGGTCCTGCCATACTCACTGAGCTCGCTGTCAGTCCTGCTGCTATAACCGATAGTCGTTTCATGCTAAGTCCCTTTTGTTTGTCTAAGCATCTATGGGGTTGTCTAAGTGAGTATGAAACTTCTATGCCAGTTATTACTTCATGTTTTATATACTGTTTTTTTCAGGGCTATCATAATTGTCATAATGACAGGCAAAAAAGGAGTGGATTAAAGTATGCTACGTTTCCTCAACACTTGAGCTAAAGCCCATGTTCGTTCATTAATAACGATGGTTAGATTAGTGAAGGATAAATGGTGTCTTTTGAAATCATTCAACTGTTCCGTTTCCACTATTAATTTAGATAAATTAAAAGACTAGAAGTATTATTCATGTAGACGTTACTCAATGTGAAAACGGTATATCTGAGAATTGATTTCTCAAACCAGTTGAGATGATAAATATGAATGAGATTTAGCCTTTTATCACGGTGGCGAATATGAAATTTTGTTAATTGATTGGTATTATAATTTTCGGGAATAAAAATTAGTAAATTAGTAAATTAGTAAATTAGTAAATTAGTAACTATTGATATAATTAAAGGTATTTAAAAATATATATAATGTAAGTTATCATCAATATCCCAATTAAAATATCAATAAGGAAATAGCTTGTGTTGTTAAATGGTTCACATAGAGATGTGGATATTAAAGAAATTGAAGTTATATGCTCAAATAGTGATAGCAACCTAGAAAAAATACAAAAAATGTCTCAAATTCTAGAAGTTGTTAACAAGGAGCTTGCTGAGTATAAATCTCTTTCTTTAAAGGATTACAAGGCTATCGATGATAAGTACTACGTAAGGCACTATATAGTCAGCAAGATTAATGATTTAAATAGCTTGATTTTCATACAAAACTTGAAAGTAAGTGTGATGAACACGATTAGCTATCGATATAAAAGTGATGAAAAATCTAGAAATCTCGCTGTTAAATCAAGCATTGCGAGAACAATGATTTATATCGAAAACCTTCTCGAGCGTCGCGATGAAGGCCTGTTAGGGGAACCATTGAACAGTGCAATCACGAGTTTAAAGCACAGCGAAAGTAGTTTGTACTTTAGGTTAGAAAGCGCTCTTATTTATACGTTTTTTAAAGCAGAGAAGCGCCGAGTATTGTTTGCACTCAGCAATTCAGGTTTCAAAGAAGAGATTAAGCTTATTCCCGAGTCGGGTGCTAAAATCTCACAGAAAAAAGTAGACGCTATCGTACAAAGAGCATTGAGTGGGAATATTCACGACAGCTTAGATGAATTTAATATAGCTAAAGTACTTAGTGATGCTACGAGAGAGGTAGAGATCTATCATGATTGTTCTCAAGGTGATGATAAAGCTGCTTTTCGTTTAGCTTTGGTGAAAATGACAGCAATATCTGATGAGATGAGCGCTTCATTGGATTATTTGGATGAAACCTTCGACCAAATATTATTAAAAAATAATATACCTAAGAAGGTTCTGATCCGAGATGAGTCTAAGGATGGTCTAGAGTTTCAGGTAATGGATACCATGGCGTTATTTTACAGTGACACTATCAAGCTAGACGACATTATTGTTTATGAAAAACCTCAAGTAGTAGAACGATTTAATGATGTTATTAATTTAATTAGTGTACTTTCTGAAGTCATGGAGCTGGAGGGGGATGAAAGCCAATCAACTCTCGCTATTGAAAAGATAGTAGGTAGAGAAAATTTCAACTCGGACAGTCAATATTATGCGCAGTTTGTCGAATATAAAAACTCTGATTTCGAGCAGGATTTGGACACTCTGATTCGTGACCAATCAATCTATCAAAGTGACTTGAATAGCAATGTCAGCATTATTTCATCCGCAGATATAATACTGCCTTTCTACAGTAAGAATGCGATTAAAAATATTCTTGATGACTACGTGGTTGGTAAAGCAGAGGGTATTGCTGAAGCGTATCGATTGGTCGAAGAGAAATTTCCGAACTGTGATGATTCAGTGAAGGCTTTCATTGCTCTGTTTGCTAATTTGTTTATGTCTGCTCCGACGACAGAGGCTATATCTTTAGCGATAAAACCAGCGGTGCTGATGCTGCAAACTCATCTAGGTATGAGCGGCAGAATTGTTCTCGCTAAAGATAGCAACCATCGCCACTTCTTAGTCAGCACATTTGCATTCCATCACCGAGTGACTTACCTAGGTGGGGCCGATAATGAGCTTGTTACTCAGTTGATTGAAGTGTTGCCTAAACCGGATGAGAACTGGAAAGATGTATCATACGAAGCGTTAAACGCTATCTTCTTTAAATTGAACATTCCAACAGGTTTTGACGACACTCAGGAGCAACCTAAACCTTTCTTACTGCGCAATCATAGATTTGATAACTTTATGTGGGACGCAGTACAAGAGACGACGCTCCTTAAATTTAACCTGATTGCTCAGTCGTTTAAAAAGGTAGGTACCAAAAAACAGTTCCAAGAGAATTATCTTTTGAAAGATTTGGTTGCCAATGAGTTTAAGTTATCTCTGAGCGACAAATTGGTCGAAATGAAGGAAGTTCTGTTTACTGAAAGCTCAATGGAAGCTGCATTAAACAACAAGGTTCCGTTCTTACAAGTCGCGCAGAAGATGATAAACGATCCTGATTATGAAGTAGATATTCAAGATGTTGAGTCGATTTTTCTTGATTCAATTGTACTTCTAGCAGACATCATTCCCATTTTTTCCCCGATTGCTAAGGCGTTGAACGTTAACCTCTCTGTTGTTGTAAATGCTTGTGTAGTGAAAAATATTAGAGTGATTCGTTTATCTAAAACGGCCTTCATGAGAAGCGTTGTAAACGATATCTCTGACGAATTTATACGCCGTTCTAAATTTATATCGAGCGATGCCATCGGCGATCTAAAAAGTAAGATAAGAGCGATTAAAAAGTACAAGTTCCTGAAAGAAACCAGTGAACGTTTAGAAACCATCAAAACGATGGGTTTAAGTGGTGGTGCGGGCAGCTTTAAAGTGAATAGTGCTTACGGTGCCTCTTCTGGAAACGTTGTACTTGAGACGTTTGACTGGTGTTTTAATGGAAAAGGACCCGTTGGAAAAGTCGTATCGGATAATCAGATTCCATTGCCAGCTCAGCCTGAAGTTTTTCAATCTATTATCGATGAAAAGGTCTCTATAGTAAGGCAGGCGGATGAACCGATTCTGATTTCTGGTTGGCGTTCTCCACAAACTGGCCGCATTCATATTCTGGATGGACAGCACAGGTTTATTGCCGCAGCGAAGCTGGGGATTCCCGTTGAAGTAAAAATCAAAAAGTTCGGTACTGTACCAACCCAGGTAGATTGGAGTGGCACTAAGTTTAGCCAATCTACCCCTGCAAAGTACAAGATAAAAGGTGTTCAGAAGCCGATATTCAAAAAAGCTATCGCTCAAAAGGCTACTAACACTAAGGGGAAAGTTGAGAACATACACATTCACCCCGAGCTTAGGATTGGTTCGATTGGTCGACCTAATAAAAACTATTCTACTGGCGCGCAGCTGATGACGTTTTGTGAAAACCTAAAACAAAACAATGTCTCGGCATTGATCTCCCTTGATTCTGGGATGTCGGCAAGAGAGATCGTATCACTAACTAAGCAACTAGCGAGTCACAATATCGAGTATATCTCTAACAAGACGACGTATATTAAGGACTTCTTTTCAATCAAAGCCCTTACACAGCCTTTAAGTGAAGATATCGATGGTCTAGCGAATCGGGTACTGGACTTATTGAGTACACGCGAAGGGAATGTGTTAGTCCATTGTGCGTTAGGTGATGGTCGCTCTGGTATGGTTAAGTCGGCAGTGATAATGAAACAAATGTTCAACGAGAGCCGTTTAGACTTGAGTAATGTGCTCGAGGGTACTAAGGCTTACGTCAAACCTTCCATCGAATCCGAACAAGCCGTTTTATCATATTTGGATGTGAAAAATAGCATTGATACGATTCGTAAAACTCATCCAAAAGCACTCGAACGTTCTGATGATATAGAGGTTTTAAATCAATACCTTGAATATCTTCAAAACAAGAGTGTCACGGTATAATTGACCTTGTACTCGTCTCCGCAGTGATGCTGAGCTGTTAGGTTACACTGCCTCCTCGAATAAGTAATCGAGTGGGGCAGTGGTAAAATCAATCGTGGAAAAATAAATAGGGCTTAGAGCTGCTCTATATTAAGTGCCTTCGCTCTTTCAGCTCACGCTTTTTGATGGGTGGTGTTGGTCATCATGGCGATAAGTCTTGCCACTTTTTTACGCATGTTGCGCCTATCTACAATCATGTCTAAAGCACCATGTTCGAGTAAGAATTCACTCTGTTGAAAACCTTCAGGTAGCTTTTCCCGTACCGTTTGTTCAATGACTCTTCGACCCGCGAACCCGATTCTCGCTCTAGGCTCACCGATATTTATATCGCCCAGCATGGCTAAACTGGCTGAGACACCGCCAAAGGTTTGGTCGGTGAGTACCGAGATATAGGGCAGTTTAGCTTCAGACAATCGTTTGAGCGCAGCGCTGGTTTTCGCCATTTGCATCAACGCCATGAGTGATTCTTGCATGCGCGCCCCCCCGCAGGCTGAAAAACATACCAGTGCACAGTTTGATTCAATTGCTTCATTGACTGCATCCACAAATCGAGCGCCTACAACGGATCCCATTGACCCAGCCATAAAAGCAAATTCGAAAGCACATGCGACAACTGGCATTCCAAGTAGCTCGCCCTTCATCACGACCAGTGCATCTTTTTCTCCTGTACTTTTTTGTGCAGAGGCCAGTCGCTCGGTATAGCGTTTGTTGTCTTTAAAGCTGAGCAGATCTATTGGTAGATATTCAGTACCTAACTCCGCTCGCTCGCTGTTATCTAGAAATGTGTCTAAACGAAGACGTGCTGTCATGCGCATGTGATGCCCACATTTTGGACACACCTGTAGGTTTTCCTTGAGTGCGATATGGTACAAGGTTTGGGTACAAGAAGGGCAGCTGATCCAGACACCTTCTGGGATTGACGCTTTACGATTACTTTTTAAGTTATTCTTATTCAATAGTTTTTCTAGCCAGCTCATGGATAACCTTTATTACCATTGTTCGAGTGATGAATATTGTATAAGCCTGACTTTGGTAATAAAGTGGCAATATTTGGCTTTATAATCCAATAATATGGGATTATCTGTGAGGGGATATGCTGAATAAAATTGATCAGCAATGGCTAAAGAGTTTTCATTGTGTTTATGAGAATAATAGCTTCAAAAGAGCGGCAGAGTTTCTGTGTTTACCGACTTCAAATGTTAGCCGACATATTGCGTTGTTAGAGCAACAACTAGACGTAAGACTGTTTGTGAGAAGCACGCGTCGTATTGCTCCAACGGAAGCTGGAGAGCATCTTTATCAGCGCACGCAGCCCTTGTTGGATAAACTCAACCAGGCGATAGAAGAGGTCACACAACACTCTCAAGAGGTGCAGGGGCAGTTAAACATCTTAATGCCTGACTCTGCCGAATTAGCTCAAGCTGTCATTGCCTTTTGCAACCAGTACCCATCCATATCACTGTGTTGTGATACCAGCATCAGTCCAAAAGAGGACTTGATCGACGGCTTTGACGTTATTGTCAGTTTTCATCGAGGAAAGTTAGAAGACAACAGTTGGATCGCTAAAGAAATCCAACGTTGGCCGAGTGTCGTCGTTGCTTCACCTAAACTTCTTCAAACCTGCTCAAAACCGTTTCAGATTACAGATCTAAAACACGTGCCCTGTATCAGTAGCTTTACCGCATTGGACGGAACGCCTTGGGTATTTATAGACGATCATGGTGAATGGGTAACACAGCGAGTCAAATCATCATTTAAGGTCAACAGTGGTCAGCTTGCTAAGGCTGGAGCCTTGGCCGGCTTAGGCTTTGCTATCCTGCCAGCTGAACTCTGTTGTGAAGAGGTTGAAGCTGGTGAACTAGAAATCGTAGAACTCGAATATCAGCCTGCAGACTTAGTTCTATATGCATTTTATGCTTCCCGAAAACATATAGCGAAAAAGGTTCCCGCCTTTATAAAGCATTTGCAGCAGCGTGCGAAAACAAAGCAGTAGGCCATTAGAACCTTACTCTTGCCTAGAAGGCGTATAGCGGGTACCGAAAAACTACCCCCCAGTATCGCTAAAGTGCTACATTACAGGTTAACCGCTTGTTTTTAATTACCTTGAGTACCTACGTTATGTCACATACCGCCAAAGATCAGAAAAAACTAAAGGCCCGAGTTAGTAAAATACAAGGCCAGGTCAATGGTTTAAAAAAGATGCTCGATAACGACGAGCAACAGTGCCAAGACGTACTGCAGCAAATCGCAGCGATTCGTGGCGCAGTGAATGGCTTGATGAGGGAGGTCATTAAAGGTCATCTTCTAGAACATGTGGTACTAGAAGATGACAAAGTTCAGCGTGAAGAAGATATGGAAGTGGTACTGAAAGTATTGGATTCATACATCAAATAGCGCTTGGTTTAGCGGTTCATTTGAGCCTTTCTTTTTACTAGCTCTTTCTTGAGAACATTAACAGCGTAAGGCTTCATTGATTTCCAAGCCTTACACTCTTCTCGTGTTCTACCGCAGCCTAAACACCACCCTTTATTGTGTGAAAAATCGCACATATCAATACAAGGGCTTTTCTGTTTTTTCATATCAGAGCCTATCTAGTACTTTCTCTACACTGGCTTCAAGTGAGCGCAGCCGGTTGAATTCCTCGAACAAGCGCTGTTCTAGGTTTTTGAAGTTTAGGGGTAAGGTTCTCTGGCAAATCCCGTAACTGTTGTCTTGGGTTTTATAGCCTTTCCAACTTTCAATGCGATCTTTTTCTAGTGCTTTAAACTGGCGTATAAATTCTGCTTGGGAAGGACAGTCTTCTTCCGCATGCATGCAAACAGGAAAGGCCTTTTGCTTAATTTGGGGCCCTTCGATAAAGGTCTCAAAGTGGATACCGCCCTGTTTTTGGTTGAACCATGTCTCTTTATATAACTGAAGGTACTCGCCACGGTTATAGATCTCCCAACCGTCCTCGAACCAGTTTGCTTTTCTTAGCATCTTCTCTAGGTTGCGGAAAACACCTTTAACATCTTTCATATGGAAACTCTTAAGCCGTGGTTTGTGAGATAGTGTGTTACAAAAAACTATACTCCCCCTGAGTATGAAATACTACCCCCTAGTATATGTGGTTATTGTACATAACCGAATCTTAGAGCCTATCTCAGTGTGTCAGAATAGGAATTGGCTTGTTTTGAAAGGACACTGATGCACCCTGACCCGGCAGTATTCCCCATGTGATTCAAGGCCCTCATGTATGGGGTATTTACGCATTAAAACTGACAAGTTGATGTTTAACGAGGGTACATTTCAGTTATGTAGGCCGCATAAAACAAGGGAAGCGAAATTAATCGGTTCTCTCCTCGTTAATTATCAGGAAAATAGCGGCCCGATGATTAATGTTGATAGTGAACATGGTTTTTAAGGTATGGCTAAGAAAATAATATTTATCCACGGTCGGGGACAAAAGCCTGATAGGGAATCTCTTCAATCACTCTGGTACGATGCCATCGAACATGGGTTACAGCGTGACTGTAACGGCTCTGATTCACTCCAAGCTTTCCAGAATATAGAGAAGCGCTTCGTGTATTTTGGTGACTTATCAAACGCCTTGTTGAACAAGCCAGCTGAAGACCCGATCTATCGACAACAGGCTTTAATCGACCTCAAAGGCTACAAGTCCCATCAGTTTAACAAGAAAACGTATGGTGAAGTTTCCAAGGCCGGGTTTCTGCAAGAGGCGCTTGCCGATACTTTTTCTTCTGTGCTCAGTCGCTTGAAAGTGGCAGAGCCACTTATAGCATTAGTTGCTCCCGATATGACTCATTATTGGTATGAAGAATCCTACTTTGGCAGCGACGTAAGGTATCGATTAATGGTGGAGTTGAGAGAGGCGTTAGATAACCAAGATGAGGTGATGATCGTAGCACATAGTCTTGGCACAATGATCAGTTATGACGTGTTATGGAAACTCTCTCATTACAGTGAGTACCGAAATGATTACGGCGCCAAAAAGAAGATTGATCTTCTGGTTACGTTAGGTTCACCTTTAGGTGATGAGAGTGTGAAAGAGCGCTTGAAAGGGAGCCGTTTAGAGGGCATGAAAAAGTACCCTTTGAATATTCATAGGTGGGTGAACTTGTCGGCTGAAGATGACTTTATCTCTCATGACAGCAAAATCAAAAATGACTTTCAAGAGATGCTTACACTGGGTTTGATTAATGGTGGAATGAAAGACATTTATCCAATTTACAATCTCAATGTGTGTGACGGGCAAAGCAACCCGCACGCTTCTACTGGTTATCTCATAAATCCTAAATTCATCTCCGTGTTAGATGAATGGCTTGTTGGTTAGTCGTAGCGCACTGGCCTAAATACGCATATTCAAAGGTAGATAGCCAGATAATCAAATGAGTGTTGTGATACGGAGATCTTGCTTAATCCAATCTTATCACTGCGATTGTACTCCTCAATAGAGTGGTCGAACCCGTAAGCTGTAGAAGGTGCCATATACTGGGTCATGCCGTGTTGTGTCGTTGTTATTTGATCATGCCCATGACCACAAATGACTTCTCTCACTCTATATTTCTGAAGCACTTTCATTATGGAAAAATCGTTCTCAAGGCGGATTGCTTTCATCCAATCGGCACCGACAGGGATGATGGGGTGGTGAATAACAATGATAGGATGGCTGGCTTTTCTCAGCTGTTTTTTTAATTTGGCCAGACCTCGATTATCGATACGTCCTGAACCGAGTGGGTGAACGCTGTCTTTGGGTTTGAAACTCGAATCGAGAAACACAAACTCTCGCCCACAAATGTTGGCTCTATCGGTTACGCAGATCGTCGAACCTTTAAGCTCTTCACGCATTAAGCGAGAGTCATCATGGTTGCCTGCAATCGCATAAATAGATTTGTCGGTAAGGTTTCGAACGAACGTTTCTAAGTGAACATAATCACCGGGTTGGGGGTTACAGCAAATGTCACCTGTTAGGAAAATAACTTCGCATTCTTGATCGTTATTGACGTATTCAAGAGCTCGACGTAGGTTTCTATAGCTGGATTCATCAGAGAGGTGGCAATCACTGATTTGGTAAATGGTGTTCATTATTGGCGTCCGGTTATTTCAATTCTTGAGTGAGATAATCAAGCAGGGCTTTTACCTTAGGTGTTTACCTTTTATGGCTTAGCCAGAGCGTGTTTCGCTTTATGGATCTAAATGCCCAATCATACAAGATACTAATTAGCTTACCATTTTCTACAAATTGTTCAGCTATGTTATCTGGTAACTCTTTGCTCCTAAGCTCCTGAATCACCATGCGCCCTAGTACAAAAATGCCTGCTGTATGAGCAGGCATTACATGATGTAGGTTTAGATCACCGCTCCAACTCACTAAAGGAAGAGGGAATTAAACCTTAATGACTTAAAGAAGCGAACCCCGTTGGAGAGATAAAGCCATCATTCGTTCTTTGCTCTACCGTCTTTAAAAATGGGTTGATGTAAAATTCTACAATTTCATTGCTATTTATTCGATTCATGTACAGCATGACCGTCTGGTCAGACTGTACCACAACGCCATCGTGAGCGGTTAATTTACCAACTTCTGGTGCGTAAAAATCCTTGTTAAGCTCTATGTCAGTATCAAAGTCATAGAATGTTTGAGTTTCAGTATCGAATGCCGATACTTTGACTGTCACATTCTCCTCCTGCCAAGATTCGATGTAATCAACGCAAAACAATGTATGTTGCGAGGCTCTCAACGCATCGAATGAAGAGTATGGGCGACTTTTGTCTATGAGTGCACTTTCCCCAACGTAATCGTAGCTATTGGTATTCAACTGATTCACGACGCATCCAACATTCATATCATAACCATTAATCTGTGGGCTGCGCTTACTTGTGCTGATGGTATTGCCTACAGAATTAGTAATGTCGTATTGGCTTTGCGTCGAGACTAGCTTGTCTCCGACTGGTCTAACAAACGAAAAGTAGTTTGGATCTGCACGGTCGATCCCTGCTAGTTTTCCATCAATTACCCTAAAAGACCTATAACGGCTATGTGTATCCGAATAATTGAGTTCCTGATATTCATCTGTATTTTTAATGTAGGCATAGTGATTATAATTTATTGAATGATTTGTAGATGTATGTGGATCTTGATAGTCGACAAGAATATTACCTTGTGCGTCAATCTGTATGTCTCGCTCATCGGCAAGCGCACGGCTTTTTAACGTCTTGAATACAAAAGCATTATTTTCTAGTACTGCCTTGAAGATTCCTTGTGTGTGCCAATGAACGTCGTCTGTAATGTCAAAGCTATATAGCGTCTCATTTGGTGCTAAGTCACCTTGTTTCTGTTGGCTAAGAAATGGGCTCTCGTTTTGTAACTCAGCATCAAATTCCGATACCTTACCGTCAATCACGATGGGATAAAGCTGACCACTTTCTTTGTCCATGATGACTGGGTAATTACCATAATACGTTTTACCTTTCCAAGCGACCGTTGAGTTGTTCATGTTGAACATGGTGTACTTCTGGTTGATATCGAATACACGTGTAACCGTTGGCATAACCGCTTCATCACACTGTTCACATGGCTGGAAGGCAACTTCGAATATGCGCTCGTCACCTTGTAGGTTTTTGTAAGCCATCTTATTTAATGCCGTATTGCTTGCGGGCTCAATGTCAAAATTAGAAGGCTCAATAGACTGAAAATTGGTTTGGGGATTACTCAATGATTTGAGGGCCGGAAGCTTAACGAGCGGTGCCGGATCAATTGAACCGTTACCGTTCGAGCCTCCACCGCTTGAGCCGCCGCCACATCCGGTAAGGGCTATAGATAGCATTGCTGCGATTGAAATAGTGTAACTGTTAATGTTCTTTTTTTGCATGAGCTGACTTGTGTTTTTGATTGTGGGATTGATATTTCTCTCTAACTTAACCGCCACTTTATTTTTTATCTGAAACCAACATTGGAATCAGGCGTTTGTTTACGAGCGGTCAATGATTCTGAGCTGAATCATTGCGTATTCAAATATTGGGATAAATACGAGTAAGTTAGGACGCTTTGTTTAAATGCCTTTGTCGGCTTGTTAAAGAGTTGCGCGATTATAGTTATTTTTATTGTGTTGCCAGCTGTGCAAACTAATATTTTACAAATGATTGGTTGAATGACTATTTATAAGGAACTAGCGGCATATATTGAGTGTATGGTTATATCGTTGATTAATTACTTGAAGATATTTAGTCAGCCAGTTGTCGCTTATTATTGTTTTTGACGCAACAAATGGTCGTACTTTTAATAAGCTCCTAAAATCTAGCGGTATGTTAAAATTAATATATTAGAGAGTAGGAATGTAATCTGGAGTTTAACACTATAAATACCATGGTACATATTGAAAGGGTAACAATTAAATTGCCTGCGATCTTATAGGATAGGTATACAGTGAGTAGGGAACAGGTAGTGATTCTTAAATGCTGCTATTTACGTGAAATTAGGACGAATACCATAATTACAATTTGTCGTTTTATTTTTCCGAAAGTTGTATGTGTTAGTGCAATAGACTTAACTAGTTAAGTGAGTCCTTGAATACTAAAGAATATTCCCATTACCTAATGGATCTAGTGAAGCCGCTGCGTAAGTTGTGCTGCTGAGTAGTAAAAAGAATATGATCCATTTTAACATGATAAGTCCTCACTTTTAGGTAGATGAATAGGATATTAGATAGCCTAAAGGTGTGTAAAGCATTAATAGATAAGAGTTTTTGTTGATAGTTTCGTAGATTTAGTTCGGTGTGAGTACTTGAGAAGACATAATAAAGATCTGAGGCTTTAATAAAAAAAGGCCACCCCGAAGGGTGGCAAATACAAACGAGAAGAATCATTACAAATGAAAAGCCCTTATTTCATAGTAAAGATATTCTACAAGGTTATGCAGACGGTTGAATATGAACATTATGTTGTGGATGTTGCAAATTTGTAATCGGTAAAGTGTGATGTTTGAACGAAAAACGGCCGATATATACACGTTTTGTTTGATCTAGCGCTGATATTTTCCGCATCCAGAGTTTTAATGAACAGGCCAACTAATCGAAGCAATGCTCACGAGTAGGGAATGCACCATTTCTTACTTCTTGTTCATATTCACTAAATGATGTTTTGATCAGCTGGCTTAGGTCGATGTATTTTTTGACAAACTTAGGTGTATATTCAGTGAATAAACCAAGCATGTCTTCGGTCACTAACACCTGACCATCACATTCGGGTGAAGCTCCGATACCAATAGTCGGGATCGATACAGAGCGGGTGATTTCTCGAGCTGTAAGCTCATCGACGCCTTCAACAAGTAATGAAAATGATCCAACTTTTTCGAATTTTCGTGCTGTTTCGATGAGGTAGTCCCTTTGGTGTTGTGTTTTTCCTTGAACCTTAAAGCCACCTAATACGTTGGCGTATTGAGGGCATAGACCAATATGAGGCATTACCGGTATACCTCTTTGAATTAGAAACTCCACTGTTTCGAGCATTTCGGGGCCACCTTCGATTTTGATACCTTGGGCACCTGTCTGAGCCATAACTTCAGCTGCATTTTTATAAGCTAATTGCTTCGATTCCTGGTAGCTTCCAAAGGGCATATCTACTATTACGCAAGATGTTTCGGCACCACGGACTACGGCTGAACCGTGGGAAATCATCATTTCTATGGTAACTGGCAATGTAGAGTCAAAGCCATAAGCCACCATGCCTAGCGAGTCACCAACAATAATAAGATCGACATAAGGATCCATTAGTTGCGTTATGTTTTTTGTATAGGCAGTAAGTGACACTATTCGCCCTTTTCCTTTCATGCTTTTTATCTTAGCGGTTGTGATTTTTGTTTTTGAGGTATGTGTACTCACCATATTTTCCTTTAAACGGTTTTTCGTTTTAGTGACAAAGAGTCCGGAACCACTCTGATTTAGGTGTTTTCCCGAATAAGATAGGAGTCAATGTGATTAGGTTGATTGGTTATCTTATTGTTATATATAGTAATGTAATGCAAGTTCGGTTCCGGTAGCGCCTAGATTAGTGGAGCAACTCATGGAGGCGGTATCGAATATGTGTCAATGAATAGAGAATATTTATCAATAATGATTTCAACCTACCCACCTTCGAAAGAGTCATTTGAAAACTTATGCAGCGAATGCAAAGTGGTCGCTCGTTCAATTCCCAAAGGGGTAAATGTTCAGGCACACAGCCATGCATGGGTTCAGTTGCTTTATGCGAAAGAAGGTGCGTTGTTTTTGTATTTAGACAGATCCAAGGAGAGGATGCTTGTGTCTCCTCAGCAGGGAGTACTGATTCCGGCTGGCGTTAGACATTCGGTGGGAACGTTGAGCAACGTAGAACTTGTTAGCCTTTACATGCCTTCAGAGATCTTTGATTTTTGCTCAGTCAAAGCGCAGCTTGTGGAGATCAATTCTTTCTTAAAATCGCTGTTAATTGAGATGGAAAGAATTCCAACAAGTAATGATGAGGGTGGCCAAAAGTTACTCGTTGATTTGGTCTTTCACCGTCTGAAAATCGCTAGACGGCTGTTTACTAGCGCTCCTATGCCTCATGATAGACGCGTGCTTCAATGCATATCTTCGGTAGGAATTAAGTCAATATGTAGTATGGAAAAGCGTGAGTTTGCATTGCTTTCAAACGTTTCAGAAAGCACATTGTCAAGAATTATACGTATTGACACTAACTTGAGTTATCGACAATGGAAAAGTCAGCTCGTCGTTCATGTCGCTATTGACGAAATGCTAAAGGGTAAAAGTGTTAGCGGGATTTCCTCTGAGCTGGGTTATGACTCCCCATCATCATTTATTCACATGTTTAAGATGATGACAGGAAGAAGCCCGGCGAGATTTATTGAGTTACTTAGAGGTTGATGCATCTTTTAGAAGCTGAGAGCAAAAGACAAATGCTCTCAGCTTGCTTTGTTTGCCTATTTTCAACGGCTTGTTTGGTTCTTCAAAAACTCTTCAAGTGGAATCGGTTTAGCGAACAAGAAGCCCTGTAGGTAGTTGACGCTTCGCTCTCTTAAATAATCTGCTTGTTGCTCTGTTTCAACGCCTTCAGCGATGACATCTAGAGATAAGTCGTGCGATAAGGTGATCATGTTTTGAAGTAGGTGGCCTGTGATTGTGTCAACGCCAATGTCTCGGACAAAAGTTTGGTCAATCTTTAGGTAGTCGAGGTCTACTTTTTGTAAATTGACCAATGAGGAGTGACCCGTGCCAAAATCATCTATTGCTATCTTGCATCCGAGTGCTTTGATCTTTCCGAAAATATCATCGGTTAAATCGCAGTAGTTTAGCGCTTCTCTTTCTGTGAGTTCTAGAACTAGAGTAACGTCGTCACAGTCAATAATATCGATAAATTCCTGACACGCCTCCAGCAATGTGCCTTTCGAACAGTGCTGGGGTGAGATGTTTATACCCACATGGAAACCTCTAGGTAGCTGGTCTATGAAAGGCTTAATTTGCATAGCTGTGAGCCGCATCAATTGGTGTGTCATAGGTACAATAAGACCCGAGGTTTCAGCCTTAGGAATGAACAGATC
Source organism: Vibrio chagasii (assembly GCF_002954585.1). Classification (GTDB taxonomy): domain Bacteria; phylum Pseudomonadota; class Gammaproteobacteria; order Enterobacterales; family Vibrionaceae; genus Vibrio; species Vibrio chagasii_A. The sequence goes on along the minus strand of NZ_MSCI01000002.1, from coordinate 1,590,215 downwards.
TGGTCTCACGATACCTTGTACTGGGTGTTTCCACCTCAATAGAATCTCTATGCCTTGTATTGCACGAGTTTCACTGTTCACAATCGGTTGAGCGTATGGGACAAACTCTTTTCTTTGCATTGCACGTTCGATTTCGAGGTACAGATTAGAGGGGCGTCTTGATAGCCAAATAAGATATAGGGTAAACAGAGTTTGCAGTAGTACGATGGCTACAATGTATTGCTTATCCTTGACCCAGAATGCCGCTAGCATATTAGGGTAAGCAAAACCTGCATGTGCGCTATAAGGAAACTGTTTTGATGACACTTGATGCCAAGAGATGAGTTGCTCTACCGGGTTTGTCTTTACGGTCAACTCTTTACTATCAAGCCATTTATCACCGACTGCAATAAATGACCGAAACTTGCTGTCTGAAGTGAGCGACTCTCTTAGGTAAAGGCTATCAATTCCACTTAATGCTGCGTGATCGTCCGACGTTGACCTTACCACGATAAGAGGGTGAGAAGTATCAACATTACTTCCATTAAGCAGCAGTAATTGTCCTGAAGTGTATGCGGTAGGATCATATTTGTAATCGCCTTCACCCCAAATAGAGGTGCAGAAGATAACATTGTCTTTTGCTAAATTAGCACTTCGTACGTAAGGTATGGTTGCTACCAGATGTCTAAGGGCTAGGGCCTCATCTTCACAGGCATTAGAGTTTTGCAATAGCTTTAAAGCACTCGTGTTGGCCTCCTTACCAAACTCAAGAATCTCATCTACTTCTTGAACAATATTCATTGCTTTTTGATTTGCTTGCTCATCCAGTGAACGGCCAAAACTGAGATACAAAATAGTCAGCGCCAAGACACAAGGAATAAAAGAAAGACATACTAGATATGTTGAACTAGTTTTTTTATTTGCAAACATAGAGAACCTAGTTTAGTTAATCATCTTATGATTGATCAGGTAGAGTATGTAGTTAGATGTCAGTGACTCCAGTATTATATGGAGACACAATACAGTATTGTCAGTATAAGATAGTATTTGCAAAAATTTACTGATGATTACAGTAGTTTTCGTTTGTCATTTTCACGTTGATAAAGTGATTATTCAATTATAAGCATAAGTTTTGAGTATGGTACGAGTATGCACCGCTTTAGTTGAGTTATCATGGTAAGTTATTTACATTAGTGGTTTTTCATCAAATATCAGCGTTGGGCTAAATTATTTCTCTTTCGAGTAATTGGACATTATATTTTAATTTAGTTCTTATAACGAAGAGGGATAATTGAATTCCACAATCAAGACAATACTCTCAATCGTCATTAAATTTTGTATTCATTGGGTAAGAGGTGGTACTAGTAACTCCAATGAGTCTTCGTTTAGGTATGGGGAAAAGGGTGGTCTGAGCTAGGTTAACGCGTAAAGTGCAGTACGATGTAAGTTATCTTCTCAAAGCCATATATTATAAAGACCTCAATTCTGGAGGTCTTTATACACTTACGTTAGTTAGCTTTTGATGCTCTGTGTTGCTCAACCATGAAAGTAATCGCGTCATCACTCAAGCACGATTTGCTCACATATTGGCGCTGCTTGCCAATATGAATGATAAAGCCAAGGTCAGTCTGCTCAAGCTCGTCGATCTGGCTCCACTTGATCGTGTTGGTAGTCTTATAGTTCTTGTAACTCACGCCATCTAAGTCACCTTTAAACACTACTTTGCTGCCAGCGCCTGAGCTGATTCTTTGTCGCCACAACCACCAGGTTCGTTTGCAATATACGCTGAACGCTTCAATAACACTCAATACAATGAAGAACCAACCAACGTAGCCGCTCGGTAATAGTTCAAACTCAAGTAGAACCCAACCAAACAGAAGAAACAAAAACGCTTTCAAATACGCTTTTGGAAATTGAGTTGGTACGCTCGTTTGATCATAACACTCAGCAAAGAAAGCTTTGTCGAGGGTGTACTCTGTGGTGAAACCGGGTTCTTTAGACATGTATGGCTACTTTAAGGTTCTCTGTAAATGGACTTTCAGTGGGTAGGTGTCCCACGCTGCAACTTCGCAACTTGATTATTGTATCGCTCCTCACTGCTTTTATTTAGAGATTTTGGCTCTGTTTTGTAAATCGATGATACTGAAAACGGTATTCATACTATTAGCGATGCAACGTTTGAATAAACTTAAAGGGTGTTTATGCAGCGAAGTAAAAAGACCTCTGGCTAAGAGGTCTTTTGTCTGTGGAAGTGTTACGTAGTTTCTAACAGTGTTAGAACGAACCTATAGCTACATAGTAAACACTGGCGACATACCGCTGTCTTGTCCACTCATTAGCAATAAGCCAATCAAAATAAGTAAAACACCGCCAAACAGTTGTAAATAATGACCTGCGACTTTCAGTGACGCACTGTTATTTTTGTTACCTGCTGCCAAATAGCGTTTTACCAAGTTCTTACCCGTTAGTGTCATTATGGCAATCGTCGAGGTTGTAAATGCGGTACCTACCGCCATGGCAAAGGCACTGACAACACCCATCCAATATAAGCCAACCATGTTTGCGAAAAGCAGAACCATAATCGCACCTGTACATGGCCTTACGCCAATTGTAACGATGATTCCTGCATATTCACGAAGTGTTGAAGCTTTGTTTATCGCGTCTGCATCGGCTACATGCTGGTGGCCGCATCCACAGTCTGCATGAGAATGATCTGCGTGAGCGTGTTCTACAGGTTGTAATGCGTTTGATGGGGTCAACATCATTGAACCAGCTGGTACTGATGAGCGAAGCGCCATTGGTGATTGGACTGAAATTGGCGAAGACGTATCGGCAGCTAATGTGGTGATCGCTTTTACTTTCAATTTTGGTTTGCGGAGTGAACGGTAGATGTTTCTAAGTGCTTTCCAGCAGATCAATGCACCAACCACTGCAACTAAAGCAAAGCTTAAAGAAACAAACATGTTTGCTTTGTCGTTCACCATTCGCATAGAAGCGCTAAAGCCCCATAGCAAGACGCTTACTAATAGGATCGCGACCAATGCTTGTAAAAATGCAGATACGATAGTAAGAACTAAACTGGCTTTTGCTTTTGTTGGGTGAGTAGCTAAGTATGTTGAGACGATGACTTTGCCGTGCCCAGGGCCAAGTGAGTGAAGCATACCGTAGATAAAACTGAACCCGATAAGGTAGCTGCCCGCGCCCCAAGGGTTGGACCTCGCCTCGTAGAGGAGGTCAGCAAGCTCTGAATTAACTTCTCTTTGCCATTGAATGCTGGATATGACTAGTGATGGCCACATAACCCACAGCTGGTATGCACCGACTGCAGCAAGCACTAAGGCTGCGATGCCCACAAGGTAGTACTTTGTTTGAATTTGATTTTTCTGCATTAAATGCACCTTTATCAGAAATCTTTTTCTCGATTATTAGATTGATTTAACGAGCGCAGACGCTTAATGGTCGAAACGCCTAATCGTAAAAAAACGCCTTGGTTAAGCACCAGGAACCGCTGCACAATGAAGCTCGACCGACTGAGTGAATAGCTGGCCTAACGTGTTGTCTGGATCGGCATCGGCTGGTAACGACATCGCATAACTCATTTGCTCAGGCGTTGGGTTCGGCTCGATAATTTCTAACTTACATTGCCTTGCGAGTTCTGGAGACAACGTCACGTCTTCATTAGCGATCCACGACATATCGACAAAGTAGCTCGGGTCAAAAATCAGCATACGTAAGGAGTCACGTGTTACAGGCTTAGGTTTTGAAAGAGGTAGATCGAATGTTAGTACCATTTTGGCTTTATCACGTTTGAACTTCGCATGTTCAGCAACCTGATATTTAATCGGCTCCTCACCGTCGTAGAAATAGGTGAAGTAGTGTTCGTACATCATGTTTTCGATCACTGAGGCCGCAAGGTTCTTGAACGTCTCTTCTTCTTTTTCTGGAGAAACGTCTTCGCCATCCAGCATGTACATAGAGGTCATGGCGTCAAAAGACCACTCCATTGAGAATCCGGTGATCATGCCATTCTCGCCCTCAATGTGAGTTTTCATTTCGATCCAAGAGTGGGGATGTGCATGTAGCTGAGGAGCAAAAGTCAGTATTGCTAACCAAAGTGGTAAATGCTTAACAGAGCGTAATTGCGTTGAGAAACGACATAGATATCTTGAGGAAAGGCAGTTGAGCACCTTGGTTAGATTAAATAGCTGTTTCATGAGACATAATAGTAAATTGACTTAATGTTATACTATAACAATTGCTAGTGCTGTTCACATCAAATTTGTGTCAATCATCAACTCACTTGTAACAATGTACAGCAAGTGTCGATAGTTGTTTTTATGAGATCCCCATACTCAAACTCATCAAATTACCCACTGTTGCGTTATCTCTATTTTGTATTCGCTATAAAACTAAGCTCTAATAATTTTTGGAGTGCGACATACAAAAGAGTAGCTTGGAAGTGATGATCAACAAATTGATACGTGCGACATCATTATGTTTGTTGTTTTTCTGTAGCGTTATCAAAGCAGAGACGAACATAAGTATTTTGAATAACACCCGTGAGGATATTCGGTTATTTATATCTGGAGATGAGCAAGTTATCACCTCAACTGGCGTGAACCATATTAGGCCTTATAACTATGCTGAGGTTGCTAACCTGAGTCGATATGGTGGTATAGAAGCAGGCAAAGACTACTACTTTTTTATATTTTTAGGCTACGAATATCTCACTCCATTAGTAAGGCTAAAAGGAACGGTGTGGGGGTCAGATATGTCTTTTACCCTTGTTGACCCTGAAACCACACATATCGGAGACTTATACAGTGATCGAGCAATTCACGGAACGAATAAAGGGAATTACCGTTATTATTATAAGGCTGATTACACCGGGGGATATGATGATATAACGTTTGTTATAAGTGAAGAACCAACGACTCCACCATCTGATGCGAATAGCATCAATATTCTGACTTATAACGTGTGGCTACTCCCTTATATCGCAGAGCATATGAATGATAGGGATATACGAATTGCTGAAGTGGTCAAGAATCATGACGTGGTTTTTATGCAGGAGGTGTTCAGGCGAGAAAATGAACTACGTTTAAACGCGGACATGCAGCGCCACTTTCAGTATGTTAGTCATAAACTCGATGGTGGTGGCAGTAATACCTACGATGGCGGTGTTATTACCTATAGTAAATATCCCATTGTTGAACAGGCACAACATGTCTTTGATAACTGTCGGGGAACCGATTGTGCGGCAGACAAAGGTGTGCTCTATACCAAGATAATAAAAGACAGTCGCCCATATCACTTGTTTAACCTGCATCTAGGGTCTTGGAATTCTCGCGAACATCGGAATATAAGAATGCTGCAGGTCGGTGAAATACTCGCCTTTGTGGAGCAGTTAGATTTACCAGAGAACGAACCTGTTATCTTCGGCGGTGACTTCAATATCGCCAAGCATAAGTTTCCGCTTGATTTCACTCAAATGCTTAGAGTATTGGATTTGCAAGAGCCGCCTTTAAAAGGTCCATTGGCCCACAGTTACGATCCGCTTGTGAATCAAAACCTATCCGATAGTGATCAATCTGCCCAAGAACGGCTGGACTATCTGTTGTATTCAAATAATGGCAGCGTGATGGCGAGTTCCAGCAAAATTGAAGTGTTACGCAGTTTTGACGTTGATATGTGGGGTGTGTGGGATTTATCTGACCACCTAGCGGTAAGTGCCCGTTTTGAAGTGCCCTAGGATAGTGTTTCTTCTATCTTAGCGGTCTGAAAGGTTCATCGATACAAAGTCAGTTTATGTATTATTCCGAGCTCCAATGTTTTGCAGAATAAATAGGGTTCTCTATAGTTAAAGTAATAACTATTAAAGCTAGGGCAGCATTGAACTCGTCATAAAATATCTTCACTTCTGATCTCACTTGTGCGTTTTCAGTTGATGAGCCTTCATCTTCGACTCCATTCATCGCTGCCCATTCTGGAGGGCTGCTGATGCAAAATTTCTTCAAATTGGCACTTAAATATTGTGCCGCTTTCTCTCTCTTACTTCTCCCTTTCTTTAGCTCAATGACTTCATCAGCACCACTTAAAGTCGGTGTTTACCCTTGTCCTCCTTTTGTTATTGGCTCGATGGATAATGAATGGGATGGCCTCAGTATTGAACTGTGGGAAAAGATCGCCAGGGATATGGATGTGGAATTTACGATAGAAAACCATCCACTCGGTGAGTTGCTCAATGCCATTGAATCAGAACAGATTGACATAGGCGTGTCTTGTATTTCAATCACTCCAGAGCGAGAAATTTTTGCTGATTTTTCCCATTCGTTTTACGAAACTCACCTTGCTATCGCAGTGAAAAAGAAAGGCTATCTTGAAACTTTACACTCGATATTCTTCAACCCAGCTTTGTGGTTAATCATTGGCGTGGTCGTGTTTATTGCAGGTGTCATTGGTGCATTTTTCTATTTGCTCGAACACGGTGAAAACCAGAAGCTCTATTCGATGAAAAGCCGAACTGGACGCTGGTTAGAGAGTTTTATTCTTGGTTTACTTTTCATTACTCGAGGTCCATTTAACTACTTTGAATTTAAGAGTCTAACGGGGCGGATTGCTACCGTGTTTATTGGTGTATTCAGTATGCTTTTCATTGCCAGTATTACTGCTGTGTTAGCTAGTAAACTTACGCTCAGCCAAGGATCTTCTCAGATCAAAGGTATTAACGATCTAGCGAATATCAAAGTAGGTGCCAAGGTCGCGACTACGTCCTCTCTACTATTGACTGGCTTTGGTATCAGACATGAGAATTATGTTGATATGCCAAGGCTTTTGGCTGCTTTAGAAGAAGGAGAAGTCGACGCCATTGTAGCCGACGATGTAGTGCTTAAATACATGATTGGTAATGGCCGAATGAGTGGCCAATTTGAAGATTTAGAGGTGTTACCATATCAGCTAGAGAAGCAAAACTACGGTTTTATCATTACAGAAAATAACCCTTACGAAGAAGAGATTAACCGCGCTCTGTTGCAGATTCGAGAGTCTCGTAAGTGGCGTAAAATCTTAGTCGAGTATTTTGCAGACAACTAACCGAGACAGCGATATATAGCGTGAGGTATTAGCTGTTAGTCTGCTCTGATTTCAACGCCGAGGTTTTACGTTTTTTGAAATGTTTAACACCGGTCCAAATGACATAAGCGGCTACAAAAACGATCAATGCTGAGCGAAGTAGGATAGGCGCGTCATGCTCTAACTGATTAACATGGGGCGCGATACTGGCGAATAATCGGCTGGTAAAAAGCATCCCCATTACTAACATAACAACTTTATTCATCTGACTCGCCACTCAATTAGATACGTAACACAGAGCACATTCTCTTTCGGTTTGCTCATGAAAACGGTTAAGAACGGCTCTGCTCGAAATAAAAGCATGCGCTTCTCAAACAGTATCGTCAACGCGATATCGGTCTAAAGCCAGTAAGCTAAAGTTTCGTTTTTGGAAGTGCTCTACTTTCATGTTATTCGTTACGAGGCTTAATTTACTGACGAACCTGGAGAATCAAACGAGTCTTTGAGTCAGATTCGATCCTCTCTTCAAATTCGGCTTTATTCTTTTTATCTAAAAAGGCGTCCCATTCATCAAGTAATAGCGTTTCTTGCGTATGGTTGAGTAACCAATCTAGGCACTTCTTGGTGTACTCTCCGTCGGAAATATCTTCTTTATTTAGCTCCGACTCCCAAGGCCAACATACTCGGTACGAGGGGTTGAAATACAGAGCGCCGGAACTTCGTTGATAGTCTTTAAGGTAAGTGGTTTTTCCAGAACCGTTCGAACCAATAACAGAGAGATAGCCGTTACGATAGCTCTGCAGTTCATTTGCGCTCACTGGTTTATTGGTTTGATTATCTTTGAGTTCAATAGTGTGCGTATCTATTTTAAAGGGGGCTTTGTTGTCATTAAATTTGGTGAGTAGCCTAAGCTGCCCTTTTATATTAGGTAGCAGGATGATTATCGATACTAATTCGTTGGCCGAAGCAAGCAAATGGTAGATACGAGTCAGGTTTACTACAATCCCCAGTTTAATCGCTGCGTCTATTTGAGGTGAAAATAGCAAAAATACGACCAAAGAAGTGGTGGGTAGGAGCGAGAATAAAGAAGTGAGCAGCATCGCAGCGTATTTACTGCGGGCCTCTCTCATTCGAGATGAAAGATACGTCTCGGCACTCAGACGTGTATCACTCTGAAAACTATCACGATTAATAGACGAGCCGTGATGATAGTTTTCATGGATGGCTGATAATTTCTTAGTAAGGATTGAGCCTTGAGTATTTCGAGTCTCTGATAGCCACTCCATTGTTTTGGATATGTAGACCTTGTAGGCAGCAATAAAGAGTGCGCTGACCAGGATTGAGAGAGCAAACCGATAATCTAAAACCACACTAATCACTAACAAGCTTAGGCTGAAATTCAGTAGTGCAGAGATAAAATGAAATGAATAACCAATAAAGCTAATGATGGTCTCTTTACCTTGAGAGACCAGAATACCTTTGATGTTATCGGTGTCGGTTTTGCTGGTGCACGAACCGTAGATCGTTGTGGCAGCAGACCAAAAGTCATTCAGTGCAGAGCACAACCACGCCTCCCGAGACATATCACTGAAATATGAGACACAGTAAGGCAGTACCATACACGTCAAGTAAACAACGGCCCATAGTTTGAAATCAACACTGTCGAAGCCAACACTGTTGACTTCGTAGATGATTTGAACGGATGCGTAAACAGAGATTGCGATAGAGAGTTGGTGTATGCTCGCAAAAGAGAGTGCCGACCAAGCGTGCTTATTGAACAGGCTTAGCGCAATAGACCTTACTGATTCAAACTTCATACAGGGAACATCCGTTTGGTGCTGTAATTTCGAAAGGCGTGTGCTTTGTTCTTTCTGTATTTAAGGAAACTAGCGTGTAACGACTCGATCTCCTCCTTAAGCGCTATATGGTCTTCTGCACTAATATTATCCAGCCTTGTCTGGTGTGCAGGTAAGCACGCCCACTTTAAGAAGTCCGATAGCGTAGGTGTAACAATACTGTAAGTTACATGGAACGATTTGTGTGATTCCGAAACAGGGTTATGAGCAACGCCTTTAGGAACAAAAAGGAGATCACCTTCGTTGAGCACGATATCGTCTTGGCTCTCGCCAAATTGCCAGCGCTTCTGACCAGCCAGTTGTTTAACCAACACATGGTGGTCGTCTTTATGGTATCCAAATCCGCTCACTGAACCGTAAGAAACATACAAGTTAGCTGATGATTCACAATGAAGAAGCTCGCTAAGTTGCCGAGTTGTTGATGAAAAGTAGCCTTTGAACTCATCAATAGAGTCCATAGCAAACGTACCTCCAACAAGAAACTGGTCGTGTAGCTTATCGTTTCTTATGTAGAGGTTGGTTTTCCCATGTTTATTCATGCCTTTGGTGGAGACTAATTCAGTTTGTTCGGTCCCATTGCGGAAAAATCTAGCCCTGTCACTAGTCATTCTTGCACCAGACAACAATGTCTCTATATGGTCGGTGATTGGGGAGCTATCGCCGTCTAGTGACCGCATCAGCTGGGTTTTGTTAGAAAGCCGATTGTTAACCAATAGGGAATCGATGAAGGCATGCTCCTTCTCAGAAAAACTCATATTTTCTCCAGTTTTGCGTTGCACACTTCTAATATCTCTTTTCCTCTTGGTTTCAATAAATGGGAGCCTAAACAAGATTGGATCGACGATAGTGTTTGCGCTAACAGTTGTTCTGTTGGCGGATGGGCACAATATTCTTCTGGTACGATCGATAACTCGTGTCGAAATAAAAGTAACTCGGTTCCTACAACTGCACTGTGATATGACTTATCGAGAGGGCGAGATTTATTTAATACTGCAGAACGAGTCCAGTTCTCTTCTTTATACATATTTTCATACGAATAAAGGCCTCTAATCAGTTCTTCGATAAATAAGAGGTTATGTGTTAATTCATGAACGAGGAACTCGACCCGGTTATTTATACACCAGTGCGTTTTAGGGTTTACCCAAATAACACCCGGCATACCAGAAGTGCTTCCGCCACTTGCTTGATCTGAGCGCATGAAAAATATGACATTAATAGCCAACTCGAAAACTTCATGGAGGTCAGGTGATAACTCTTTTAGATAGTCTAGAGAGAGTAAATAGTCGGCCATCTCTTCTGAAGTTACATTAAATGTTGAGTTAGATATAATGTCTGACTGAGATAAGTCGTCGAGCTTTGACAAGTTATAACCTGTAGATAGCTCACTGCATAGGTTTGGTTCGTTAACCCTAAGTATCTGATTTTTTTCTGTAATGTTATCCAGACCTATCGGGATGAATTGTGATATTGTTTGTATATACGAATCTTTAAGGCGTTGCTTAGCATTCTCTTGAGTTAAGCCATTGATATCGTTTTTTCTTGAATAGAGATCTAGGAAGTTCTTTTTAACCGTGTTTGAACCAAGTGAAAAATACATATTATCCTCCTGTAACCTGCTAGCTTATATAAAGCTAGCAGGTTAGTTTTAATTACTCTTGGTCTTCAAAAGCGATCATGTTTCGACGATCATTACTGTTGTTTGCTTCACCCCAGTTTAATTCACATAGGTTTAGTTCTTCGCTTTCTGGACCATTAAAATCAGCCATGACGTTTTCAAAATTAATCATTTTATAATCTCCGTTATTGGTTTTAATTAATGAGCCTGTTTTCGGCTCGGCGCTATTAATTGTATAAATAAGATCTTCTTGCAATATGAATTGTACTTAGATTTATATATATGCAACGCAATGCTCAAAAGTTGTAGTTTTGTTAATATAATGTTATCAGTATAATTTCTGTTTGTGGTTAAAAAACCACCACCTTTGAACCTGCTTCTTATCCTGTTTTTCGCTCTAGATTTAAGATACAGGGGGGAAATGCGTTAATTAGTGCGGAGGAGGGGATGGGGACACGTTAAAAAGCCCCGTGAATACGAGGCTTTTTTGTGTCACAAGTTACTTTATTTGCAGATGTTAAGAAGATGTGGCGAGTTTACACTCTCTCAACTTGCTTTTGCTAAATCTACGTTTAAAGTGACAGGAGCTTGCAGGTGAGGGTTAATAGCGGCTCTGAGATCTTCTTCATATTGGTCTAGCCAAGCGTAACGTTGACGGTATAGCTTTCGTTTTTGGCGTTTAAGCGGCTCAAGATCCTTTCTTGTTGCGCGCAAAGGCAATACGTAAAAGCACTTGCTGTGTTGCTCTCCGTTGTGCTCTTCCCAAAGCTCATCGTATTTTAGAGTGATGTCTTTGCTCTTCTTTCCATAGCGGAATGAGTTTGACACATGGCTCGCTTCGTTGACTGCGTAAATGTGCGTGATACCTAGGTCTGCAGCCATCAGTCTTAGTGTTTCGACGATGAATGATTTAGGTCTTAAGCCGTAAAAGGCTTTGGTGAACGCACGGCTGAACCCGTTATCATTTGCACCACCTTGAACACCGCCGATGTAGATATCATTGTTGAAGACAGAGAATGATAGGGTGTACATTTTATTCAATTGAGAGTCAGTCAGCGACAGGGTGAGCTCACCTTCTTTTCTTGAATTACGCTCAAAGCTGAGGTTGAGTAAGTAAGTTTGCTCACCAATTTCTAGCTCTAAAAGGTTGATTCTTTCGTTGTAAATATTGTGTCGAGCTGGAGTGTTGAAGGTATTTTCAAACCAATCGTAATGCTTTGATAAAATTTCGATTTTCTGCTTTTTGCTAAAGCCATTACATAGGTAGGGAGTGACAAACTTAGATAGGAAATTTGGTTGTTTTTTAAATAAGAGTTTTCTCTCATCAGAGTTGAAATTTTCATTCATTTTTTTCGTATCTGAGTAATAAAACAATGCTCGAATTGTAAACTTAGCTATCGCCTTGTACTTGCCCTTGTTTTTATGGACATTAGCGTCAATTCCCATACGAACTACATTCATAATCACCTCAAAAGAAGAAGCATCCCCCAACACATTCGCGTGGGTTTTACGTTCTTTACACTCATAAACATCAAGGCTGCGATGATAATGAAAAGTGAAATTTAGGTATGTATGGGTATGTATGACAATGTAATGGGAACAATTACTTAGTGTGTGGATTTTGCTCAGTTCGAAACGACTAGTTCACGGGGACTTGATGGTTAAACAAAAATGCCACTGCAAAGATGCAGTGGCATTGTTTATCTATCGCTTGTTATCAACGCAGGGCTAAATTAAAGCTCTAACAGTTTGGCCAGTTCACGCTCTTCTAGAAGCTCTTCAATACGTTGTCGAGTTTTAGGTGCTTGGTTTTCTGTTGATTTACCTGCTTTTTTAACGCGACTGCTCTTGGTTTTTTCCTTTGGCGTAGTCATCGTTATTTTCCTTATCGTTCTGCGTTTTAAGGCGCTAGTCTAAAGGTTGCACGCCTCTTTTAACGCTTTACCCGCTTTGAATGCTGGTGTTTTAGATGCAGCAATTTGAATTTCTTCACCTGTGCGTGGGTTACGACCTGTGCGAGCGGCACGAGTGTTTACTTTGAAGCTACCAAATCCAAGGATCGCTACTTCATCACCGTTAGCAAGTGTTGTTGAAATACCTTCTACAAGTGCATTTAGCGCGTTACCCGCTTGTTCTTTTGAAATGTCTGCAGATGTAGCGATGTGTTCAACTAATTGAGATTTGTTCATATTCTTGATTCCTTAGTGAGTAAGGCTGGTGTCTACTTTTGGCACCTAGCTTGAGTGATCTTATCAACACCAAGTACGATATTGTCAGTGATTGGGTAGGGCTTTGTTAAGTAACCAACAAGATCGTTTAGAAAACCATCAATTGATAGCCTAATACAAGTTGTTGATTTTTAGCGTTTTAAATACGAATAGTAAAAAGAGCTATCAGGAATTTTAGAGTTTGAGGGATTGGATGAGTCGTCATCGTGCTAATTATCTGCAACCTGAGTTATTCGTTTTTACTCGGTGATAGATATAGAAAAGCCCAGCGAAAGGCTGGGCTTTGGGATAGGCTGCTCGAGCGATATTATTTATTAGTGACGAAAATCTGCTCTGTCTCTAGTGAGGTCATGTCACGAACTTGGCGCCAGATGTAGTAAAAAATACCTAGCATCATAAGCAGGCTTGGAATCGCAATCGCAGGGTAGCTATATAGAGTCAATTTACCGAGCTCTTCATTGAACGCAGCAGTACCCGCAGGGCTAGTAACAATCCAAGTCGCCAGGAAATAGTTCATCGCAGAAGAGAATGCGAACGTGCTAGCGAACATGTAGTTTGATGTCATTAGGCAACGATCAAATTTAGCTTGGTTTCCGAATTGCTTTAAACGCTCTTCAATTAGAGCAATGTTCAACAATGCAGGCGTGAAAATCACTTTTTGGATGAATGGATAGCGAGTAAAGGTAGAGCCGAGTACCGCTAGACCGATTAAGCCAGGGATTAAGGCTTCTTTTAGAGCTAACCAACGCGTGTCTAGTTCGAAGAAACCAATGCCACCAGTTAGTAACACGCTGACAAAGCCAAGCGCTGCGATGAAGTTAAACTTCTTGTTGCGGATTAGCTCCATACCACCGTAAGCAATAGGGAAGGCGAGTGCGACAAGCAGTGCTAAACCAGTTCCGAGGTGCTCTTCTCCGCTGAACTTCATAAGGATGAATGACGGAAGAAGGACGTTGAATACGACTTCAAAAAGAGGACTCGATTTTTTGTTTTCAGTGTTACTCATAATATCTAAATACATTGTGTTATGGATTTATTCTCAGGGATTGTTGTTTACCTCGCCCGAGATGTAAAGCCTAAAGGGGTCATGCTATGTAACGACATGTGACACCGACGACATCTTTTCAGGTGTTTTGCACGTATTTCCGGCTAATAAAAGCATTATGCGCGACGCTTTTTAAAGGCGTGCCAGCCAGCGGTTAGAAGGGTTTTGACCACGACTCCGAGTGCGCTGAGTTTTGGATCTGCGTCTTTTCCTGCGGCAATTCGCCACATTTGGTGTTCATACCAAACCAACCCGACCATTGCCATTCTATCCAGTGCTGGTTTTCCTGTTGTAGGTACGACTAATGGCATTCCGTGAGCTGGGTCTGCCAGTAACTTATTCGGGAAGTCAGGGTCTACTGCCATTGTTCGAGCAATCCCAACGAAGTCAGTGGTTGATGTCTGCAGAGCGTCATTCATTGCCGGTGCTGTTCTAAAGCCCCCAGTTACCACTGAAGGCGTATTAACTAACTTTCTGACCTTAACCATATAATCCAAAAAATACGCTTCACGCTTAGCTGTACTGGCTTTTACGGGTTCACCTTTGTTCTTCGAACCCATCATCGACGGACTCTCATAAGTACCTCCGGATATCTCAATAAGATCGATACCCTCATGGCTGAGTACTTGAACCACTTGCATCGATTCTTCTTCAGTAAAGCCGCCTTTCATGAAATCTGCGCTGTTAAGCTTGATTCCGACAGGGAAACTTTCTCCAACTTCTTTACGAATCGCGCGATACAGCTCGATCACAAAGCGAAGTCTGTTCTCCAGTGAACCTCCCCATTTATCGTCACGCTGGTTGTGTCTTGAAGATAAAAATTGGCTGACAAGGTAGCCATGTGCACCGTGTATTTGCACTCCAGTAAAGCCGGATTGCTTTGCTAGTTTGGCGCTTAAGGCAAACTTGTTAATGATGTCATGGATTTCAGAATCGGTTAGCGCTCGCGGTGTATTGAAGCCTTTTTCTAATCCACGCTCCAGACTAATAGCCGATGGAGCAACAGGTTTTTCACATAAGAACTTCGGGATTTGTTTTCCTGGGTGGTTTAGCTGCATCCAAATCTGCGAGCCATTTTGTTTGCCCGCACTTGCCCAAGCTTCGAATTGAGTCAGGTCACTGTGTTTATCTAGAACCACGTTGTTAGGCTCGCCGAGCGCGTTTCTATCAACCATTACGTTGCCTGTAATGGACAAACCAATGCCGCCTTGCGCCCAGCGTTGGTACAAGGTAGCTAGCCCAGGCTTAGGATTATGCTGTTTATCGCCAAGTTGTTCACTCATTGCCGATTTAAATAGGCGATTCTTAATGATTTGACCGTTGGGAAGAGAAAAGGAGTCGCTGAGGCTGATAGAGTTCATGATAGGTACTGGCTGTATTCTTTTGAGTGTTGGTATTAGTGCTTAGTATGTCCTATTTTAATGCCGCTTCCGAGTGGCTGATTGGACTTTCGTGGGGGAGTGTGTGGAGGTTTGGACTTTACGCACACTCATAGGGTAATGCTGTGATTACCCTATGAGTGTCTGGACTCGTGTTAACTCACTCTGTAATCGACCTTTATTTATCGAACATTAAGTTGAAGTTGAGTGGCACCTTATCGGAAAGCGCTAATCCGCCTACCGTTGCCGAAAGTTTGTTTAGATTGTCGGTTGAAATACCAAAATCTGCACCATTGACGATGATGGTCGAAGTTGAATTCACCATGACAAAACCGTCAGAGGGTACGACTATGACAGGGAAATCGATTGTTTTGGTTACACCATGCAGAGTCACTTCTGCTGCTATCGTCGTATTTTGGGGTTCACCTGTTAACAGCGAAGGCTCAACCGATCCCGAGATCTTAACCTCAGGAAAGTTCATTGATTCAAAATACAGTTCGTTTAGCCTTTGATCACGAATAGACACACCAGTGCTAATACTCTTCAAGTCCAATACGATTGAAAATTTCCCATCTTCGGTAAGCCCGCCGGACGAAGGCTTGATGGAAGCGGGTTCAACGACGAACTGCTTTTTAATGGTTGCGAATGTGACATTCGACAGCTTCGGATCTAATGTGTAGCCGCTTTCCGCAAAAGACTGCGCTGATATGACGGTGCAAAGAAGCCCGATTGTTGTAAGTAGTTTTTTCATAAGTTGTCACCACATAATGGATTGCCAGTTGAACCAAATAGCGCTGTTCGTATTTTGAATAACTTTGAGAAGTATAGGAGCAAGCTCAGCTCAACACCTTACTCATGCGCTAAATTCGGTAGGGGGCACACAGGTCATATTGGTACTTATGGAACCATGATCTCCTAAGTTGTTTGAATTCTTGTTGTTATGTTATAACATTTTTTGATTTGTTATTTTGGCAGGCAGAGATATTGCCTTTAGAGAATACGAGCACGCAGCAAGGAGATGAGATAATGAATGCCGTTTTAGCTGAACCTTTGACAACGAGTTGTAATCAATCGTCAAGTGTTGATGGAACGCTAGCTCACAAAGGGCAGGTGGGCCGAAATCCATCTTGTAGTACTGCTCTATTCCCGACAGTGTTGGCTGACATTTACCAAGATGATATCAATGTCGCGATATGGCAGCGTAACTTTGATGAGAGTTTTATGTCTGAAATCAATGAGTTCATTGCGGCTAACCCAAATTTTAGTAAGTCTGTTAGCGTGTCGCCTGAAAACGCTTTCGACAAATTGGAATTCGCTACAGACGGAACGGCTTCAAAAGCCCTGCTAGAAAATATGACTGAGTTGGTGGACATGTTCTGTTGCTTGTTTGAGCTTGAAGAAGTTGGTCTCCGTTTGGCTGTATTGAATCAGGCAATGTGTCCTCGCTTTCATTTTGACCAAGTACCTTGCCGATTAGTGACAACCTATCATGGCATTGCGACTCAGTGGCTAGAGAACGATGCGGTTGACCGTTCTAAACTTGGTCGTGGAAGTAATGGCCAACCAGACTCAGCATCTGGCCTTTACAATGACGAGTCTGACATCCAGCAAATGTCCGCTGGTGATGTGGCGTTATTGAAAGGGGAGCGTTGGAGCGGTAATGAAAACAGAGGCCTTGTCCACCGTTCGCCTGTCACTTCATCTGAAGAAGTTCGATTGTTACTGACCATAGACTTCGGTTAGTTCTTTTTGGCGGATGACCCTAGCTGAGATGAGCCTAGACAAGATGAGCAAGCAACTAGAGTGTCGCTTGCTCTTTTTCATTTAGGCGAAGATTCGAATGCGGTGGCCGTCTGGGTCAATCGCGACAAAGTTGATACCAAACACGGACTCTTCTGGTGCTTGTTCAAACTGGATTCCTTTCGCTCTCCATTCTTTATAGAGGTTTTCCAGAGCTTGTTTATCTGTCATTGCTATCGATAGCTCAGTGCCGCCACCAGTTATTTTGCTTGTTGGCGTTAGAGTGTCAGATTGCTTGAGAGTGATCTTCACGTTGCTTGCAAAAGTTATGGCAGCAAACGTTGGCGATAGCAGTGTTGGCTCACCATCAAAGGCTTTGGAATAAAAATCCATGCTGCGGTGAATGTCAGTGACATAAAGGACAAATGAATCGATGGTAAACATGACTGCTCCTAGTTAGGTTATCTGGTGTGGTGTTTCTTTGGACCACAGAAATATATCCCTCACTAGTGACAGTTTTTGTCAGTAGCGAATCACTTTGTTTGTAATTCCTTCCATGCTTTGCCATTCTTTGAGTAAGCTGTTCCGCGACTTCGGATACTTTTCTTTCAGTGTGGTCCATTGGTTAATTCTATCGAGCCTGAAGTTTCGATAGGCACTACGTGTTTCACACCAAGCGACCAATACATAACAGTTTTCAAATACGCCAATCAGCATTGGCCATACGACTCTAGAACTTACTTTTACCTTGGCGTCTGTATATTGAATTTGAGCTTTGTTTTGTTGCTTAATCGCTAACTTTATCTCCGACAGTTCAAAACCTAAATCTGCAACCCCAATGATTGAAGCAACACGAATGATACCTTCACTGCGTTTAGCTTGATGGTCTGAAGGGAGCACGGCCGAGATCTTGGCAATTGCATTTCTAGCCGATTCACTGAACTCTCCATTAGCTTGCTTAGCGACCCATTCGGCACCGAGCCGCAGAGCTTCTAGTTCGTCCGATGAAAACATCATGGGAGGCAGAGTAAAGGTGGGTTTAAGCAGGTAGCCCACACCAGCTTCGCCATCAATTTCCGCGCCTTGTGCTTGTAGCGTCGCAATATCACGATAGATGGTACGTGTACTGACATTCAGTTCGTGAGCAAGGTGATCGGCAGGCACGGGATATTTGTGACAGCGCAATAATTGAAGCAAATCAAAGAGGCGTTGGCTTCGAGACATAAGAAAACTCTATGGACATAACGACTTATAAGATTAATCGAATGATAGGGTAAACGCTATTTTGATTGTGATAGATGAAGCAATAGGCGTGGCATTTACCAATCACATGATACTTATGAATTAATATTGACTCTTAGCGTATGATGTTCGACCTTTTGGTTTGATCTGGATCTATCTTTCGGCTTACATATACCTTAAATACAATAGTTTAGGGCATTTTATAATTTATTTTAATGTGTAAAATATATCAGCTTGCTTGCAGCGTGGGAACGGTCCTGTTTTCGGCGCTATTTATACAAAAATTATAGGTTTCCTATGTTAAAGAAACTCTCACTTAAGAATAAGCTGGCGATCTCTGCCAGTCTGGCCATCATCCTGGGGGGGATTTTGGTTGAAGCACTTTCATTTCGCGCTTCATTGCAGCGTTTGGATACAGAAGTTGAACAGCGTTTAGAAGGTGCATCGGCTTCATACAATCAATACGTATCGGATTGGATCTTATCCAAAGAGCGTGCGCTTACTTCTCTGTCTCAAGAGTCCCAAAAGGAGAGTTTGGTTACTCACCTGAAACAGGTTCGCGATTCTGGCTCTTTTGATAATGTCTTCTTAGCGTATCCAGATGGCTCACAAGAGAATGCCAACGGGGTAGTGCTACCACCGGGTAATGATGATCCTCGTTTGTGGGGCTGGTATACCAATGCGGTTGCAAACCCAACTAAGGTTTTCATGGACAACCCTACGGTTGCGGCGGCAACGGGAGCGAATGTTGTTTCACTGGGCACTGCAATGCAACTGCATGGCCAGCAGGTGGTACTGGGCGCGGATGTTGAAATTACCGACATTCTAAACAGCCTTGAGAAAGTCATTCTT
Source organism: Vibrio chagasii (assembly GCF_002954585.1). Lineage (GTDB taxonomy): Bacteria > Pseudomonadota > Gammaproteobacteria > Enterobacterales > Vibrionaceae > Vibrio > Vibrio chagasii_A. Next base: position 1,571,208 of record NZ_MSCI01000002.1, on the reverse strand, counting down.
CCTGGTGAAGGTTACATGTTCATCGCGACCAACAAGGGCACGGTTTACACACATGCAGACACTAAGCTACTGAACAAAGATATCAGTTCACTTGGTTTGAATTTTTCAGATGTGCAAAAGGCATTGGTAAGCGGTAAGGACATCTCTATTGAGTTGAACGGTACCGACTATGTGCTGTATGCGCGTGCAATTGATAGAACCAATCTAATTACGATTAGCGTAGTAAATCATGACTCTTTAGTGGCGCCACTCTTTGATGCTGTTATCGGTCAAGTGTTGGTGACATTGCTAGTGGTTGTGGTTTGTACGGTACTATTTAACTTACTTTGTACCATTTTATTCCGTCCACTAAATCATGTGTCTCAGGCTTTGGCGCAAATTGCGAACGGTAGTGGTGACTTAACTCAACGCATTCATGTTGACAATCAAGATGAAGTTGGCGAGCTTGCTCAGAACTTCAATACGTTTGTTGGTAGCTTACAGCAGCTAATCGGTCATATCCGTAGCCAATCGGAGCAGTTGAATAGCCAATCTGAACAGAGCGCACAACGTGCAAATCTTTCGGTGAATGAGCTGAACCATCAACAGCAAGAAATCACCATGGTTGCAACGGCAGTTACTGAAATGGCGAGCGCGACGCAAGAGATCGCATCGCATGCAGAGCAAACGGCAAAAGCTGCGCAAGACTCAGCTGCGAGTACCAACAGCGGTCATGCATTGGTTGTCGACACTAAAGGTTCGATTAATAACCTAGCGAATGAAGTGAACGAAGCGGGTAGTGTGATTAGCGATCTGAATAAACACGCTCAAGAAATTTCGACTGTATTAGCCACCATTCAAGGCATTGCGGAGCAAACGAACTTGCTTGCTTTGAATGCTGCAATTGAAGCAGCTCGTGCCGGTGAACAAGGCCGTGGCTTTGCCGTAGTAGCTGATGAAGTTCGTGTGCTTTCTCAACGTACTCACTCTTCAACGGAAGAGATCAAGGCAACGATCGATGTTCTACAGCGCACAACAGCCCAAGCCGTTGAACTGATGGAAACGAGCTCTAAGCTAGCACTACATTCTGTAGAAGATGCAGACCGAGCTTCTCTCGCGCTAGAAGAGATCAACACGTCTGTTGCCTTGATTAGCGACATGGCGACTCAAATTGCGACTGCAGCAGAAGAGCAAACCCATGTGACGGGTGAGATCACACAGAACATTACGACCATTAAAGATGTGACAGACCACTTGGTGGTAGATGCTCAGGACAGTTTAACTGAGTCGAATGAACTTAAGAGCCAAGCCGCTGGTTTAAGTGACAAAGTGGCGACTTTTAAGCTTGCTTAAGCGTCTAATGGACTGATGCCTGATCAGTCTGCCTGCGTTAAGCAATAAGCCAAAGCGACGTACATTGCGTCGCTTTTTTTGCATGGGAAATGAGCTATCGATTTGTTCTTTAGTTTAGTATGTAAAAGTACGCTATAACATCCAAATATCGGCGTTATTCCTCATAAAGTGTCAAGCACAGGTATGTCTAAAAGCGTGACTGACTTGCCCTGAAGGGAGATGGTTGAGTAATACTCGTCTTACGCGCGTCAAGCAGTTTGGCAACTGACATCGAATAGGTTAGCTCCACTTGCTGAGTTCCTAAAATTTTCTTCTTATAAAGTAGAAAAAATAGCAACTGATTAGCTCACTTTACCTTTCGTTTTAATCTAGGTTAGTTTACGCCTTTCTCATCGAACATATTATACTCTGAACGACCGAGTTGAATTAACGAGCGTCAGCTAGGCATGAATCTATCATGTAAATTTGGTTTTGAAGCAAACTATATGTTGCGGACACAGCGCCCTAACCAATCTTTACCACCTAATGATAAATAACGTAAATAGTGTAAATTAAATGCAAGTGATAATTCATCTCATTTATCATTGCTGGCCTATACATTTCAACTTTTCTAGAGGCTGTTTTGAGTACTCCATCTTCACTTTTTAAGTTATCGCCACTTCCAATGGCTATTTCTGCTGTAATTTCAATTCCTGCGTTTGCAGAGACTGTTGATTCCCCAAATGAGGATATCGAACGTGTTGTTGTTCTCGGCAGTCAGTTTAATCATTACAAGGCAGATGAAGCATTTGGCGCAATGCGAAGTGACATCAGCTTACTTGACACGCCACAATCAGTCGCCGTTATCCCTAGTTCAATGACTAATGAACAATTGGCGCATAACCTGGGCGATATTCTTGAAAATGATTCGAGCGTTACCGCTGGGGGACAAAAGTGGGGCTTTCAATACTTTAAAATTCGCGGGTTCGATTTAAGTGCAAGCTCTGGATATCTTGTTGATGGCCATCAACACTTTTCATATTACCAACACCCTACAGAAATTTTGGAGCGAGTAGAAGTACTCAAAGGTCCTTCAAGTATGCTTTATGGTCAATCTGGTCCTGGCGGTTTGATTAACATGGTTACGAAGAAACCAACATATGAAAACATGGCCAAAGTGGGTTTTGACGTGAATAGTAATGGTTCTACTCGCTATAGCGTAGATGCAGGCGGTAGCTTGAACGATGATGAGACAATTCGTTACCGTACTGTACTTGCAAAGCAGGACTCTGTTTCTGCTAGAAAATACAAGCAAAACGGCAAACACAATGAAGGCGATAAATTTGTTGGCTATTTGAACTTAGAGTTTGATGTTACTGAAGACCTACTATTGTCTCTTGCTTATAGTAAAACCAATGATAAATCAGGCATAGACGGTGGGCGTCTCGATGATGAAGGAAATCTTATTGGTAATCGAGAAACTATTTGGGATATGCCATGGGCGCAAACAGATAAAGAAGTGACCAACATTAGTGCTGATTTGATATATCAAATTAATACTGATTGGAAAGTTAAACTTGGGTATAACGAGCAACAATATGATCGAAACTATGTAGCCTCTCAACCAAATCAATGCAATAAAAATAATTGTTACGATGATATGGAGGATGGATATTTTATTAAACCATTTGATCGTTACGACGATTGGAATTTTCAAACGGGATATGTCGACCTAACGGGGCGAACCTACGGTTTGGGATTAGAGCACCAGCTGCTTTTAGGTGCCAATATTCTTGACTATGATTACGCGCAAACACGTTATACATACAATGATGCAAACGGTAACAACTTCATCGAAGTTAAGCCTGGGGAGAATGTAGCTAAACCGGATTTTTATAACAATAGCACACGGTCGACAAGCGATAGTTCATACAAACACTTTGGGTTCTACGTACAGGACTTGATGACTATCAACAATTACTGGAAAGTTTTAGCTGGTGTCCGATACGACGAACAGCATAAAGAGGGCTATGGTAACAACAGCTATGCGCTTTCTCCAAAAGCCGGTTTGATTTTAAATCCTACACTGGATAGCAGTATCTACCTGAATTACTCGAAAAGTTTCATGCCACAGGGAGCGGTTAATAATCAAAGTGATGCTAATGACGGCCTTAACTTAAAACCTGAATACGGGGAGCAATACGAGTTGGGAGCAAAATGGTCATTATTTGACGAAAACTTATTAATAACTGGCGCTGTCTTTGATATTGAAGTTTCAAACATAAAAGTGACAGAAGAACTCGTTGATAACCCTAGTTTCGATCAAATCACGACTCAGTCTGGTATACAAAAACACCGAGGCTTTGAACTGGGTACACAAGGAAAAGCTACAGAAAAACTTTTCTTAGCTGGTTCTATGATGTATCTGGATGCTGAGTATAAAAGACCTGCAGACGATAGCCTGAATGGGAAGCAACCTGCTGATACACCAGAGTGGTCTGCGAATGTATGGAGTCGTTATGAAGTCAATAACCAACTAGCATTGAACTTTGGTGCAGTGTATGAAGGTAAACGCTTTGCTGATAACCAAAATACAGTATCTAAAGATGGATACATCCGTTTTGATTCGGGTGCCTCTTACAGTATGGATATTGCTGAGACCGATGTTGAATTGCGCTTAAATATTAAGAACCTATTTGATACTGAATACTTTGGCGGCGGCGGTAAAACGAGTACTACGGTCGCCGATGGCCGAGAGTTTACGTTAGGTGTCAATGCGACATTCTAAATAACCTTAACTTATTAGTATCTTTCATCCATATAGATTGTAGCCCTAAATGTCTGAGGGTTACAATCCACTCTTTGAGTGCATTATCTCCCAAAAGAAGCGAATATGAGCTTCTTTTGGGGCTGGAGGGAGGACAAAACCTGAGTAAGCACAATACTTTAGTTATTATTCGCCGCTGAGCAAAGTTGTATGCCCGGGTCTGAATAGAGATGGCACATTTCACCTCCCAATTTTCCATATGGCGTGTCCTTAAGTTTGGCTCTATTGCCATGTGCCACGCAAATCTGAGTGATATACTTTGAACGCTAGGTTTTTCAGCTGGTCACACCACGAATTAGTGCGGTTTTTCTACTTCGGTCTATCTTGCATAAGAAGTTGCGCTGCTATTAAGTATCCTTTCATGGTTAATCATTTCATATGTAGCTAGCTTGAATTATGGTTACGTTGTCACTGGTTGGCGCTGAGGGGACAGGTGAGAATCCCTTTTCTTATCGAGCTCTTCAATATCTTTTAAGTTTACGTATGAAATGAGGTGCGAACTAGGCACCTTAATAACATCTTTAGTCTTGCTAATTTACTATTTTTTTGTGGTAGTCTGATTTGCCAGTAAAGCAGTCTGTTTGTTTAACCCAGCAAGTGAGCACAAATAATATCAATAAACTCTTCTTGAGACTCAAGCATAGGGGTATGAGATACACCTTTAAGCGCCACTAACTCAAGTGAGCGAAATGTCTCTTTTAAAGGCAACCACGTATTCAAAGGCGCAATGCTAAAATCAAGCTCACCAATGGCGACAGTGATATCCAATTGGTTAGCATTAGGCAACGTCGCGAGATTTATCTTGCCAAAGACATCACCCCATAGTGAATCAAGTAGTGCCGTATTAGTTGTGACTTGCTCCCAAAGGGGGAGTTCATCAAAACTAGGATCAGCCCAACGCATCGGCCCTAATCTACGGCACAAGTGCGCGAACTTTCTGTGAGGTTCTTTGTCTATGTCCTGTTTAAGTTTTCCAAGGCTCTGATCCAAAAGCTTCTTTCGCTCGTTTGAGGCATTGTTCTCCCAGTAAAGCAACTGCTTAGCTTTCATCGCCTCCGACAAGTTTGGCGGAGCACCTACTACCATCACTTTATTAATTTGAATATCGGTCAAATTCGCGAAATGAAGTGCCATGTACGCGTGTCCGGAATGCCCCAGAATACTGGTTTTGCGAATATTGAAATAGTCGCAGATAGCTTCAATATCCTTGGAAATAATGTCTAGAGTGATGGTGCTGTTCTGCTTGTCGTTTACGGTTTGAGCAAAGCCTCGATGATCTAGGTACAGACAAGTAAAGTGATCGTGAAGCCTTGTTGGAATCACTCTTTTGTAATAATCAACACTGCCAATAATCAATAATTTCGATCCTATACCATGCTGCTCTACTTTGAGTTGGTATCCATCGCGCTCAAAAATTTTCGATTTGTTTGCTGTCATAATTTGTTCTCCTTAGCGAATTTTCTGTACCTTATCGTGATAAATAATCCTGAAAAATAGGCTAATATGAGATTCAGTATTGGCAGTTTTGGGATAATGAATTGGAAAGGATCGATAACGCTTGGTTGAACTCATTTATTTGTGTCTTTGAACAGAGTAGCTTTGTAAAGGCATCAGAACGCTTGCTAATTCCTAGCTCAACGGTAAGTAGACATGTTCAACAGCTTGAAGCTGAGCTTGGCAATAAATTGTTCTACCGGACAACTAGAAAGGTGACGCCAACTTCTGCCGGTGAAATGCTTTACAACGAAATCCGAGAGCCTCTTCGTCAATTGAGCCAAACACTGCAAAATGTCAGCACTTCAACTGAGTCAATGAAAGGCAGTATTCGCGTGAGCTCACCGGACATCCCTTTCATTGGTGATGTTCTCGCTGATTTTGCTCTTAGCTACCCCAATGTTTCTCTGTTTTGCGAACACAGTACGTCGATAGAAAGCGCGTTAAACAGCGACCCTGATATCGTTATCAGTTTTGAGCGAGGCTCGCTTGATGATCGTGACTGGGTTTCACGGCCATTGTGTCAATGGGAGAGTTCGGTTTTAGCTTCGCCATCTTGTCTGGCGGAATATGGCTCACCGACCACAGTTGAGGAGCTGTCCGCCATGCCTTGTATTTCAAGTTACAAAGCTTTTGCTGGTAACCCCTGGATATTTAGTGGGCCAGAGGGCTTAAAGAGTGTGGCTATTAAGTCAGACATCAATGTTGATGGTGGGTTTATCGCTAAAGCTATAGGTGTCAAAGGGTTAGGTTTTGTAGCGTTACCAAGAGAATTCTGTCGAGATGAGTTAGAGCGGGGCACGTTAGTCGAACAACAGTTAGATCTTGAACTAGCCCCACTAACGATTTACATCCATTATCGGTCAATGAGTTATCACACGCATCTCACCAAGCTCTTGGTCAGCTTTATACGTGAACGAGCGGACTCATCTACTTAGATCGCTTATGTTAAGCTCACTTCTGCTAATTCGCTTCTGAGAATTCTCGAAGTGCCCTCATAGCTTGATCTGCTTTGTGCTTCTGGACGAAGATATGATCGTGATAATAACCTGCAATCACATTGGCACTGATGCCGTAAGAGCCAAGTTTAGTTGCAAACGCGGCTGTCAGCCCTACGGCTTCTAGGCTCGAGTGTACCGATAAAGTGATCATGCTAAACACACCGTCGAAACTTAACTGCGCTTGAGTCGCCACTTCTTCTGTTAGTACTAAAGTTAACCCTTCTTTTTCTCGAAAGGTCGCTATCGGATTGAGGTGGACATAGTTGGCTAGTCCTCCCTCTACCGTACAGAAAACATAATCACCTTCAATGAGCTCGGGTGACATGGACTTCAACAGAATGTCTAAATCGGTAATGGCGGTCATCGTTTTCCCTACGTAATCGCGTTGGTTTATGGTGTTGGGTAATGTAGCCAAGATAGAGATAAGCTGTCGGCGAGTACAATTAATAATATTTATTCACTATAAGTACGACCAATCGCATTTTGTTTGATGCTGCATTTTTTAATTTTTGCGGGATTTTTGGTGTGTTATATGTCAATAGTGAAGATCATTCCTCTCACATACACCATTTTTATCCAACCATTCGACTTTTGTTAAAATTAGAGCTTTTGATCAAATTATATAAAATGTGATTGCATAAGCTTTTCAAAATAGTTTGTCCCGACTCGAAGTTCTTAATGTGATGAATGTAAATTAATAAGCAATCTCATTCGTACTGTCTTAGGTTGAATTTGTAACATTGTTGCTTCACGTATTGAGCGTATAACGCTAGCTGTCTGCATTTTCGTGTTTGTCGTAGGTAACAACCAACAAACCTAAAATATCAAGGAACAATCTATGTTAAAGAAAGTATTAAGTTGTTGTATTGCAGCCACGTTTGGTATTTCTTCCACATCCAGTTTGGCTCAAGATTCGGCTTTAAATTCGACTGAAAACTTACAACAACCTATTGCTCCACTGATGATGGCTTCATCAGATGATGCCATCACCGATCGCTATATTGTTGTATTGAAACAACCGCATATGCTAATGAATGATGCTGCTGGATTACAGCAGTTCACTCAACAAACGGTAGGCCAGATGGCAAATTCGTTTTCAATCAAAACAGACGATGTTTTTGATAGTTCCATTATTGGCTTTGTGGCAAATCTAGACGCACTTCAATTAAAGCACCTCAGACGTGATTCTCGTGTTGAATACATTGAACAAGACCAAATACTCAGTATCGATCCTGTTGTTTCAAATGAAGCCGTTCAAAGTAACGCGATTTGGGGGCTGGACCGAATAGACCAGAGAAGTCTTCCTTTAGACCGAAACTATAATGCCAATTTTGATGGCTCTGGCGTAACGGCTTACGTGATTGATACCGGCGTTAATAACAATCATGAGGAATTCGGCGGTCGCTCGGTTTCTGGATATGATTTCGTGGATAACGATGCTGATTCGAGTGACTGTAATGGGCATGGTACCCACGTTGCAGGAACGATTGGCGGCAGCCAGTACGGTGTGGCTAAAAACGTTAACATTGTTGGGGTAAGAGTACTTAGCTGTTCGGGTTCAGGAACCACATCAGGCGTGATATCTGGCGTGGATTGGGTAGCGCAAAATGCATCAGGGCCTTCGGTCGCCAATATGAGTTTAGGTGGCGGTCGATCAACGGCATTGGATAGCGCGGTGCAAGGCGCAATTCAATCCGGAGTGAGCTTTATGTTGGCAGCGGGTAACTCAAATGCCGATGCGTGTAATACATCCCCGGCTCGTGTAGCAAGTGGTGTGACGGTGGGCTCAACAACCAGCTCTGATTCGCGTTCAAGTTTCTCGAACTGGGGCAGCTGTGTTGATCTATTCGCGCCGGGATCTCAAATTAAGTCTGCTTGGTATGATGGCGGCTATAAAACGATTAGCGGAACTTCCATGGCGACGCCACATGTTGCCGGCGTTGCTGCCTTGTACTTGCAAGAAAATAACGGCTTAACACCGCTTCAACTCGCAGGGTTACTGAACTCAAGAGCCTCGGAGAATAAGGTTTCTGACACAAGAGGAACCACCAATAAACTGCTGTTTAGTTTGACTGATAGTGGTTGTGAACCGGATTGTGGTGGTCCAACACCTGGGCCAGATCCAGATGGAAAACTAGTTTCTGGCGTGCCGGTTAATGGATTGAGTGGCAGCCGAGGACAAAAGGACTACTTCTACATGGACTTAGAACAGGGTCAACAGCTGACAGTGGTCACCATTGGTGGCACAGGGGATGCGGATCTGTATCTTCGCTTCGGGGATAAACCAACGCTTAGTACGTGGGACTGCCGACCTTACCGATCGGGCAACAGCGAGACTTGTACTGTGAATGTCACCCAAAGCGGCAGATACCACGTTATGTTGAATGCATACTCGGCTTACAGCGGTTTGACGCTCCAAGCTAACTTTTAAGTTTAGGTTTGAATGATGGTTTCAAAAAGTTACTCACTAGTTTAGTAAGTTCAGAAGCCAGATAGCCAAAGCCCACCTTGTTGTGGGCTTTGTTTTTGGTTGTAGCTGGCAATAAAAAAGATATGACGTTGCTTTCTTGGGCTGATAAGTAGGAATTGACGCTACTTAGGCGAACTTTCGGTTATGTCTCAGAAAAGCTTGAAGTTTGTATGCTAGATTTAGTAGTGATACACAACTGGAGATATCGATGATCTGGCTTTCAGTGAAAGTTCTACAGATTGGACTTGTCTACGGATACAGGAAGTATCAACAAACGAAAAGAGCTCCAGTGCAGGGGGCTCTTTTCTTTTGTTTTTCGAATAAACCGGTTTTATTTTGCATGGTAAGGAAAGAAAAATCGTTTCTGTCCGGTTTAATAATGAGTAGCTAAATGACTCCCTATTAATATCTCTAACCGATAAGCGAAAGCATGTTGAAAATTGAACCCATTACCCCTCACATTGGCGCTCGTATTCATGGATTAAATCTTTCGGATTGCAGTGAGTGTGAACTTGATGATGTGTACCAGGCGCTTATTACTTATCAAGTCATTTTCTTGGATGAACAAAGACTCGCCCCTGAACAACACTTAGCGGTTGCAAAACGGTTTGGAGAGCTTGAACCCGCTCATCCTTTCTTTCCGCGTGTAGAACAAGTCCCGCAAGTCAGTGTGATAGAAACTACTCGAGGTAATGCGCCAATGGAGAGTTATTGGCATACCGACTTAACTTGGCGGGAGCTTCCATCTAAAGCCTCTCTATTGCATGCTCAACATGTACCGGATGTCGGTGGCGACACGATTTGGTGTTCGATGACCGCAGTTTTCGATTCATTAGATGGAAGCACGAAAGAAAAGCTAAGAGGCTTATCGGCCACGCATTCGTTAGTCGCGTTTGAGGGTATTGAATCGGACCAAATTGAGCTAGATTGGCATAAGTCGTTGCTGAAAACCGCGCAAGAAAATCCGCCAGTGGAGCACCCCTTAGTACAAGTTCACCCAGAAACGGGCAAAGAGACGCTATATATCAACGAGCAATTTACCCGTTACATCAATGAGCTTGAGCGTGAAGAGGGTGATGCACTACTTAGCCAGCTATTTGAAATTGCACGACGACCAGAGTATCAAGTGCGTTTTAAATGGAACAAGGGCTCGATGGCGATATGGGACAACAGAGTCACTCAGCATTATGCTGTGATTGATTACGGTGGTACGCCAAGAAAAATGCACCGAGTAACAGTGACCTAAGGTTGTAAATCACGTACAAGTCGAAGCGCCTAAATATTTTGACTCATCGATCAATGTGATTTATTTTTAGCGCTAATGTTCAACTCAAGACAAATATAAGGAGGATTTTTATGAAAGTGTGTGAATTTAACTTCGCGCATATTTTTTGGTACGACCAAAACTCAAGTTTTAACACTATCGTGCTGCGATAACCAAAACTTGAGCGAAGCATTTCAATATAACCTTCAATAGAGTTTCTCCACTCTTGTTTACTTGGTTGTTGTCAGCGAATGACGACAGCGCTTTGTTGCGCTTGAAACTTGAGTAAACAAATGACTACATTAATATCTACATCATCCATTTCTTACGATCTAACATCATGCCGACTATTTGATGGGCTCTCCTTTACGATTAAGAAAGGTGACCGCATTGGCCTTATTGGCAGTAATGGCTGTGGCAAAAGCACCTTATTACGTCTGTTAAACAAAGAGTTACCTGACTTTGTTGGGAATGTTTCCTTCGCCTCGAATGCCGTCATTGCCTTGATTGAGCAACACTTACCTAAGCGACTGTTAAGCCTCTCAATGCTAGATGCTGTAACCGATAACCTTCCTTTAAACATGCAGCAAACAGAACAGTGGCGTGCGCAAATTACTCTTTCTAATTTAGGGTTTGATGAAAGCTATTGGAACCAGCCGATAGGCACTTTAAGTGGCGGTCAATACGCGCGAGTGTTAGTCGCGAGAGCATTGATTCTTGAACCGGATGTCCTGTTACTAGATGAACCAAGCAACCACTTAGATCTACCGACATTACTTTGGTTAGAGCAGTTTCTGAAAGATTGGAGAGGTACGTTTGTCATGGTTTCGCATGATCAACGATTACTTGACCACGTCACCGATTCTACTTGGGTGCTACGTGACAAAAGGGTACTTACCTTTAGCCAAAAGTGCACCAAAGCTCGAAAAGCATTGGAAGATAAAGACCGAACGGATGCGGAAAGGCAACAAGCAGAAAAGAAAGAGATCGACCGCATCGAAAAGAGCGCTCATCGTTTAGCGATTTGGGGGCGTGACTTTGACAATGAAGGTCTGTCACGAAAAGCAAAAAGCATGGAAAAGCGCGCCGAAGGGTTACGCTCGACCATGACACATTTGGATTCTGTAGAACCATGGACATTAAGTTTGTCCGGTGAACCCATGAAGGCCAATCGAATACTTGAATTGTCAGAGGTGCCAATTACCGCCGCTGACGACCAAGCGCCACTGTTTGAAGTGCTGTTCCAGCAGATAAAGAGTGGTGACCGTGTTGCTGTGCTAGGCAAAAATGGGGCGGGTAAGTCGTCTCTTCTGAAAGTATTGTGGGCGAATTATCAGGCTTCTCAACTTGGAGATAATGGTTATTTTCACCCAAATGCCGAAGTCGGGTATTACGACCAAAGCCTGCACCAATTAAGTGATGACCATTCACTAATAGATTCACTTTACTCATTTTATCCAGTTTCGCAGGAAGCTAGAAAAATGGCTTTGATTAGCGCAGGTTTTTCCTATGAAAGACACGAGCAAAAGATCGCAGAGCTTAGCGGTGGAGAGCGTTCTCGATTGCTGTTCGTTGGGCTATCGCTAGCGAAGTATCACTTCCTGTTGTTGGATGAGCCCACTAACCACCTTGATATTGAAGGTAAGGAAGAGCTGGCGAATTGCTTAACTCAATTCGACGGGGGGCTACTGTTGGTCAGCCATGATCGAGAGTTGATCGAAAAATCATGCAATCGATTCTGGTATATCAATGACGGTCAACTTGTGGAAATGACTTACTTAGATGCGGTGTATGAAGCGATGTCTGTCATCCATCAAGGCAAAAACGCGGAATCTTGCTCTGCTTCGATTCAGTCTAACTCTATAGTCTGTGTCGATTCTGGTTCTGAGCTGCCTAAAACAGATGATCAGCAGTCGCAAACTGATGAAGAGGGTCTTTTAGAAAGGCTATTAGAGCTCGAAGAATTACTCAGTAAGGATCAAGCTCGTAAGGCAAAGCATCAGAAGCGTAATCTGCAAGTGAAATGGCAGCAAGAAATAGTTCGGATTAATGCCATGTTGGAACTTAATTAGCCTGGCTTGTAATGAGCTGGGTATAACAGTGCTCAATATCTGTTGTTAAGTAGGCTTCGGCTCTTTAGTGCTGCATTGGCTAAAGAGCCTTTTGTTACGACTTAATATAGAATTAAACACAACAGTTAATTCAGTCTCGCAATCTCAATCAGGCGAACTTAACGCCTCGTCGGTATTATCTTTCCGAATTCTTTATTGGGTAACAAAAATGAATGTAGTGAAACATCACGAGCGACGAATACGAAATGTGTGTGACTTCATTGATAGACATTTGGATGAGTCATTAACTTTGGATCAGCTGAGCTCAGTGGCGGCGAGTTCAAAGTACCACTTTCACCGTATCTTCAAGTCGTTTATGGGGATTAGCACTATTCAGTATGTGTTGTTTGCTCGGTTAAAGCGCGCTTCTTTTCGTTTAGCTTTTGAGCCCGAGTACAGTGTCACCGATATTGCATTGGAGGCTCACTTTGAGAGTCTTGAAGCATTCTCTCGAGCATTTTCGAGGCACTTTGAGCAGACACCCTCTCAATTTAGAAAACAACCAAACTGGTCATATTGGCGTTCAAAGTATGAGTTTAACTTACCAAAGAGTGGAGAAGAGATAATGGATGTGAAAATCGTCGATTTTTGCGAAACAGAGGTTGCACTGATTGAGCATAAAGGGAGCCCAAAGCTGGTTTACAATACTGCTGCTAAATTTATTGATTGGAGGAAGTCGACGGGTTTCTCTCCGGTAAAAACCAGTGACACATTTGGTGTGGCTTATTCTGACCCTTCAGATACCCCTGAAGATGAATATCGCTTTGATATTTGCGGAAGCCATAACGGGGATGTCCCAGAAAATATCTTTGGTGTTAAGAAGGGGATCATTCCGGGCGGTCGTTGTGCTGTCGCTGTTCATAAGGGCAACCATGATTTAATCGCTGACACGGTAAGCTACTTATATCGTGAGTGGTTACCCAAGAGTGGCGAATCTTTGAGAGATTTTCCGTGCTTTTTCCAATACGTGAATCTAGTCCATCATGTGGATGAATGTGATTTGCTCACTAATATTTACTTGCCGATAACCTAGCTTTATGTGTCACAGATAACAAGAAATGAAATCACTATTAGGCCTCGTATTAACGAGGCCTTCATGTATTTGGCTGCAGGGTTAAAACAGATTAAATGCAAAAGCGCGTATATATTTGATTCAAACCTCATTGCTTGGAGGTGATGTGTAATATAATCGCTAAGTTATAATAAAAACAAAATAATAAGAATGGTAAATGTCAGAGTTTAGGGAATAAAGAATTTCGTATGGGCGCTATTCGTAAAGTTTATCAATATGCTGAACCGAATTTAACCTTCTTAGGTTGGATGGGCTTAGTCGGTTTCCCTGTTTACTATGTAGTTTGGGAGTATCTGTTCCCGCAACCTTATGAAAATCTGCCTCTCCGGCTGTTATGCTCGGTGTTGTTCTTCGGCATCATTTTCCGTAAACACGTACCGTTTGAATGGCGAAAGTATCTGCCTGCGTATTATCAAGTCGCGATTACGCTCTGTCTTCCATCTTTCTTCTTCTATATGTTGCTGATGAACAATTGGTCCAACATTTGGGCCATGTCTTTCATGTCTGCAATATTCCTTCATATTTCTTTGGTTCATGTCACTAAGGTGATGTTTGCGCAAACCTTTGTCGGAATAGGGATTGCGACGTTTTGTGCTTGGGTGGTTCAAGGCTTTTACCTTGAGATAACCATGAATTGGACGCATGTGCCAATTTTCTTATTTATCTATCTATTCGGTAACTTATTTTATTTCCGTAATCAGGTGGAATACGAGAATAAGGTATCTCTAGCGAAATCTTTTGGCGCTGGTATTGCACACGAAATGAGAAACCCTCTTAGTGGCTTGTTAACTTCTATTGATGTTATTCAATCGATACTACCAAACCCTAAAAGTGGTGACATTAGAGAGCCATATGCACTGAGCGCTGAAGAGTTAAAGCAGCTACGTGACTTGGGCGACGAGGCCATGGAAATTATCCACTCAGGTAACGAGACCATCGATTTATTGTTGACGTCAATTGATGAGAACTGTTTATCCCGTTCAACCTTTAAAAAGCACTCTGCACAATCGGTGATCGAATATTCAATTGATAACTTTAACTATAAGCGTGCGTCAGATAAATCAGCAATATCTTTGGATGTACAACGTGACTTTGATTTTTTAGGAAGCGACACTTTGTTGAAGTATGTGATGTACAACCTGTATAAAAATGCGTTCCATCACCGAAGTCCGGAAGATTTTCATATTCATGTTACCCTGAGTAGCGATGATGTTACTAATCAAATTGTAGTGACGGACAACGGGGCTGGTATCTCTAGTGAGGCAATACGTCACATTTTCCAAGATTTCTATACGACAGGTAAAACAGGAAACTACGGGTTAGGCTTATCATTTTGTCAGAAGGTGATGCGTTCGTTTGGTGGTGAGATTAAATGTCAATCAGAAGTCGGAGAGTGGACGCAGTTTACAATGACGTTTCCTTCTTTGACGTCAAATTCAGTCAATCAGATTAAGTGTGAATTAAGAAACTTAAAGTCGGCATTGATGGTGAGTGAGCAAACTGTCCTGAATAAGAAAGTGACGGAAATGTCTCAACTTATGGGATTTGAACTTACGATTTTGGATGTGGCATCAGCACTTAATAACACAGAGTATCAGTTCGATTTTGATTTAGTATTCGTCGACTTGGAAAGTATCATTTTGAGGGCAAGCAGCCTTGATGAGCTTGAGTATTTATTATCGCTCACAGAAGCGAGAATTGTGTACTTATATGAACATTATCCTATTCAACGAGTGAGGGATATTTCATTTGAACCAATTTGGATAGAAACTCAAGTCTTGCTACTGAACACTAAAGCAGCGATTGATCATTTACTGTTTGACTCCAATTACGAGACTCCACCGGTAGCCGTTAAGCCGATTGAAAATGCAAATAAGCGCACCGTTATGGTAGTCGACGATAACGAGTCTCTACGTCGTCTTACAGCGATGTTGCTGGAAAAGCAAGGCTTTGATGTGGTACAGAAAGAAGACGGTCAGCAGGCATTAGACGCTCTAGACTCAGAGACCATTGACTTGGTTTTAATGGATATTGAAATGCCTATTATGGACGGTGTCGAAGCTTCTCGACTCATTAGAAGCGCGAATAAGCCTTATTCTTGGGTGCCGATCATTGCTCATACAGGGGACAGCTCGCCCATAACTCTGCAGAAGATGGAGTCATCAGGAATGTCTGATCTTATTGTAAAACCGGCAGACAAGAACCGATTACTCAAAAAGATTACTCATTGGATATAGTGGGTTTGCACGCGAGTGTATTTGAGATTTGAAGTGGGGCAATTGTTCCAATGGTGCTATAGGCCGAATCTACAACAATGACGCCAGAGCCATAGCGCTCAAGCTGCTTGCGCAGATGGTTCATATTGTTATGCATGAACGGATGCGCGCTCGCACCTGCGGCTCGAATACCTTCCCATAAAGACATGTGGGCAAAGAAATCAATATACACAGGAGCTTGTGGTGGACAGATAGTTTGCAGTAAGCCTATGTTCGCCGCCCAACCAGACTGAGAGAGCAAGCAGCTTTCCATTCCTACATAGCTCGCTAGCTCATTTTCAAAGGCGGGTTTTGAATCCTCGTCTTGCAAAAAGATAGCTGACATGACGATGTTGTCATCATGTTCAGCAATCGCTTGCTGGTGGGCTTGTTGAATCTGTTTGTTGTGTGACAGCGCGAGGTAATCATTGCTTTGCATCACAACTGAATTGCGCCTAGGACGTTTACCCAGAACTAAGTGTGTTTGGCTTTCGTTCTGGGTAATGAGATCTTCAATATAATGGTTTAAGCGTTCTTCAATAAAGGAAGGTAGTGGTTTATTTTTGGTTTTATCACTCATAATTATTCTCTTCATATACGGGATAGCGCCAGCGCTGACGGGTGTATATTGAAGACAAAAAATGAGGTGTCATTAGCTAAGTTGCATAAATGGGCACACCCTTGCAAACTCAACATTTAAGGGTTTTAAGGTGAGTGGATTTCCTTACGGTAACGGGCTTTAGCCACGTTCAAATCAGAAAAATAAACGCCTTTTTATAACAAATCGCGATGAAAAAATTAAAGATCAAAGCGTGGGCCAAAAGCTATTTGCTGACACATTGTCGGATAAGTTCAATCAAGTCATCCAGCTGTTGTTTGGCCTCTCCCTCTAGCGCATAACCAAAGTTGATGCGTAAGCAGTTGTTGTAGAGATCAAGAGTGCTGAACAGATGCCCAAGCCGAATATCAATCTTTTTCTCAGAAACCGCTTGAGCAAATGAGATATGGTTGAGGTTAGGGATTTGTAGCCAAAGTACCATGCCACCTTGTGGGCTGCTTATTTTGACGTCATCAGGAAGGTTTTGAGTTAAATAACTCAGGTATTGCTGGCGTAAAGAGAGAATTTGAGCACATCTTCTTCGAACGTGTTTTGCGTATTGACCAGATTCAATAAAGTCAGCGACCGCTAGCTGAGTAGGAAGGGCAACGCCGTAGCTTGCAGAAGAAAACTGCGCTTTGTACTCATCAATATACCTTCCTGGCAAGCACCACCCTAAACGATAGCTTGGTGATAAACTCTTCGAGACAGAACCACACCATAAAACATAACCACCTTTGTCATAGTATTTGGCAGGCAGTGGTGTGTACGAAGAATAAGAGAGTTCTAGATACACATCATCTTCAATGATCGGCACTCGATATTCATTCGCCAATGCCGCCAATTTCTGCTTTTGGCTGGCCGACATATTGATCCCTTGTGGGTTCATATGCGAGGTACAGAAGATAGCGGCATCGACGCGTTTGCTTTTGAGATGTGTTTCTAACTGTTGCAGGTCTACACCGTCATCTAGAGATGGGATCTCGATGATCTTACGCGACATCTTGCCAAGTAATTCGAGTATTCCGTTGAAACATGGTGAGCTAATGGCAATGGTATCGCCTTCTTTGGTGCACGATTCAAGAGCGGCTTTTATTGCCGACATACAGCCAGCCGTGACCACCAGTTCGCCTGGTGAAAAATGCACATCAAGCTTTGCAAAGTGAGTGGATAATGCTTGTCGTAATATCGGCTCGCCTTGAGTATCAGGGTAATGGTTGAGCCTGTTACCCATGCGTTTTACAGAGCGACGGAAGCTGCGTTCTAGTTCAACGACCGATTGCTCATCATTGGTGGTGCTAGAGACTCCTAAAGGCCCATTGATTGAGTTGTGAGTCGATGAGGTTTGTCTCACTCTGGAAACTTTACTCTCAAACTGTGCCCATTCAGGTGTTGAGTGAGCTGGCTTATGAGGAGAAACAAAATACCCGGCTTGTGGTCGAGAGTGAATCCAGCCCTGTGACTCTAGCTCTTGGTAGCAACTTACTACGGTCGACATGCTAACGGCTTGTTGCTTAGCTAATTGACGAAGCGAAGGCATCCGCCCACCTTCTGGTCTTTTTCCACTTTCAATCTCATTAATAAACTGATTCGCAAGTTTTCGGTAAATGCTCATGGTAACGGTTGTGGTTAACTGTACTGGTTTTTTTTAAAAAAATTGTATCTGTACCCGTTTTTTTGTTCAAGGGATACTTTTTTAAAAACAAAAGAGGGGGACAGTATGAAAAGAAATGATTTGTTGTTAGCGGTGTTGGTGATGGCAATTTGGGGATTCAATTTCTCGATGATCAAAATGGGCGTAACCAATGTTCATCCTTTGTTGGCAACGGCCGCGCGTTTCTCGCTAGCGGTGATTCCAGTGATATTTTTTGTGGCGAGACCAAATGTCGCTTGGCGCTATTTAGTGGGTTACGGCTTCGTGTTTGGTGTGGGTATTTGGGGGATGGCTTCATGGTCAATAACAGCAGGGCTCTCATCTGGGCTTTCCTCAGTATTGCTTTCAAGCAATGTGCTTATTGGAATGGCTGTTGGGGTATGGATTTTCAAAGAAAGTGCGTCGGTTCGTAAGTTAATTGGTGCGATGTTAGCCCTGTGTGCACTTGCAGTTTTAGTCTCAGCGGCGAAAGGGAATGTCACCGTTAATGGCGTTATCTTGATTATGATTGCAGCGTGCAGTTGGACCTTAATGGGCGTCATTGTTAAGGCTTCCAAAACTAGACAGGCGTTTGCGTTTAATGTGTGGGGAATGCTGTTTGCACCAGCGCCGTTGGTGTTGTTTGCTGTGATGTTACACGGAGATAAAATCATTTGGCAGGGGATTGAACAATGGGATTGGAACACAACGATTGCGGTGCTGTTTCAGGCTTATCCAACCACGCTATTTGGCTATTGGGTGTGGAACAAGTTGTTAATCCAATATCCATTAAGCACTACTGCACCGTTAACCTTGCTGGTGCCAGTCTTCGCGCTGATCAGCGGATACTTTATGTATGACGAAGTGTTGTCACTCGCTCAAGTAGTGGCATCGGTGTTGTTCTTAATCGGGATTGGTTTGATCGTTAAACCTGCAAAAGCGCGGAGTAGCGGTACATCCGGTGACAGAGAAGTGGAAAGGAAACTCGCTAAGCAATCATGATGTCGTTTTCATTAACGAAGAGGGGTTTGAAGTCACCTTTATAGTCGTTATACCCCGATGACCATGTATGAATTAAAGCCTCGCAAGCGCGGGGCTTTCTTATGATGAGATGAGAACATGAAATATGGTCGTTATCTAAGGTTCTCGATTTTCCTTCGAATTATCAGGTGTTTTCTTGTTCTTTCTTTTAGAGAATGATTTGTCTAATTGTTATGTTATATTGTAACGGCAATGCGGGGTAACTTGCACCTTCGATACTTGGAAATCAAATACATGGAAAACATAAAACAAGTCTTACTGGTCGCCGGAACTCACGGTAACGAACTCTCTGGAATTTATCTACATAAACTCATTAAAGAGCGCTTCTATGCCGCTGATCGTTCGACATTTTCTACCGATTCAGTTATCGCAAACCCAAAAGCGGTAGATCAGAACGTAAGGTACCTAGACACGGATTTAAATCGTGAGTTTTCTCAGCTCAACAATGACGACACGCTAGGTTTAGCCGAGCATACCGTAGCTCGCCAGTTTGCAGAGCGATACGCAAGCAAAGAGCAGCAACTCATTATCGACCTACACAACACAACCAGCAATATGGGCGCGACACTGATCTTGCTTTCCAATGATGCTTTCTATCAAAAAATGGGCGCGTATGTGAAACAGCGAATGCCGGAAGCGAATATTCTATTTGAAGATAGGAAACCATGGGAAGAGCAGCCTTACCTTTGTACTACAGGGAAGTGCGGTGTAATGATTGAAGTGGGTGCTCAGGCACATGGTTCGCTTAAATTCGACACGCTTAAACTGATGAAGCAGATGCTGACCATGGTGCTTGATTATGTTGAGAAGCATAACCTCAATCAGCTGCAAGCATTAGAGGACTACGATGCGTTTTTCTATGTTGAAGAAGTTAATGTTCCTCTTGGCCCAGACGGCATGCGTGTTGCTACGGTGCATCCTGCGATATGTGGTCGGGATTTCGAGGTCGTTAAGCAAGGACAGCCGATATTGGCGACGTTCTTTGGCTATGATATTTATTGGGAACGAGAACAAGACATATACCCGCACTTTATCAACGAGAGTGCTTATGCTAAAGCTAACATTGCGATGGCGTTAGCAGAGAAACGATTGGTGTCGGTAAACTAACGTAGTGATGTTTACTCCAATGTCTAAAAGCCCTATGAATGTTCTATTTCATAGGGCTTTAGTTTTAATCATCGATAGAGCGAACTTAGTTAACAAGACAATCTAGAAGCTGGCTTTCCAGATCACTCTCTATGTCCTGACCAATTACTTCAATTCTGGTTTCACTGCACTCATCGAGTTCTGACTCGGTCAAACCATCCTCTGTTAAGTTGTAGCCAAAGATACCATTTGGAGTAATGAACACCGCCTTCATACGTTCAACTTTCAAGCCGACTAGAAAGTGTCGTAAACGCTGGTGGTCAAACAGTTTATCAGCTGCAAATCGCCATCCAATACTCTCAAAGCCTTCGCCTTGGTTGGTCGCTTTGAGCATGCCGCTTTCTGGCATCGGGAGTTCAGACGCGAGTGGCCTATCTTGTTTGTGATGATGGTGGTGATGGTGCCCATGAGCTTGATGATGGTAAAAGCTGGTGTCTCCATCAAACTCATCGAAAGGGATCTTACCGTGATGGGCAAATATGAGCTTAGTTTTATTCTGACAAACCTGTGCGACGTACTCGGCAAGCTTTTCTGCATCCCCCTTGTTATAAAGGTCTACTTTATTGCCGACGACCGTATCCGCAATGGTAATTTGTTGGTTGAAAGTATCGTGGTCAGAATAACGAGTATCAGACAGTTTGCGAGCATCTACCAAGGTGATGTTCTTTTGCAGTGATAGCACTTTACGATAATGTTCAGAAGATAATACTTCTAACACTTCTTTTGGGTGGCCAAGCCCAGTAGGCTCAATCAGTAAGCGGTCTGGCTTCGCCTCAGAAAGCAACTGATTGAGTGCTATCTGCATCGGTAAACCCGCTGCACAGCACATGCAGCCACCGGGTACTTCGCGAATAAAAACTTGCTGTTGTTTGGTTTGATTGCCTTCGAATAAACTTCCATCAACGCCAATTTCACCAAACTCATTCACCAAAATAGCCCAATTCTCATCGGCTGGTTTGTGCTTCATTAAGTTAAGAATCGCAGAGGTTTTTCCTACTCCGAGAAACCCAGTAATAATGTTAGTCGGAATCCCAAGCAAGGGGGATTTATTAGAGTTCATTAGCAATCCTTCTATAGCCTTGAACAAGAGTATGGTTGGCAGAGACAACCGATTCTGAAAAAGCCGAGTATTCTGGTGGTACTTTTGAAATGCTGTTTAGATCAAAGCCTGAACCTATGTTGGTCATCGGTGGTACATGAAAATTCTCAGGAAGGTCGAGTCCGTCCACCACGCAGTTATGACGAATCACGCAACCTTTACCAATGACGGCATTGAAAACGACAGAGTTGAAGCCGATAAAGACATCGTCACTGACTTCACAAGGCCCATGGATAATGGAGCGGTGAGCAATAGAGGAGCGTTCTCCTATGCTTACCGCAGCACCGGCCTTCGAATGGATAACCACACCATCTTGAATATTGGTATCGCGCTTAATCACGATAGCTTCCATAGCGCCGTGTTCATTAACCTCATCGGCACGTATCACGGCATAAGGACCAATGAACACGTTATCTTCAATGATGACCTTGCCACAAATAATGGCTGTTGGATCAATGAAGGCGGTTTCCGATACGTTTGGCATATGACCGTTAGGGTTTCTTCTTAACATATTGATTTCTTTTTATTGATGGTAATAACTGCTCAACTAGCGCTTGAATGACAGCCTCATTGCTGGAGAGTGATTTGTATCTAGGAGCAAGCTCGAATCTGCATTGCTATAAACCTTGGTGCCATTTACCCAAGTATGTTTGATCTGGGAAGAGAACTCGTGACCAGTGAATGGAGACCAAGCACATTGATAAAGGTTGTTTTCCTCATCAACTAATGTTGATGCTTTTGGGTCGACGAGTACTAAGTCTGCGAAGTAGCCTTCACGAATATAACCGCGCTCTTGTATCGCATACCGAATGGATGGGTTATGTGCTGTTTTTTCTACGACTTGTTCTACGGTCATGGTTCCGGCATGTACGTGGTCAAACAGAGTCAAGAGGGCGTGTTGCACAAGGGGTAAACCGGCAGGCGCTTGCTCATAAGGAACTTGTTTTTCTTCCCATGTGTGAGGAGCATGGTCTGTGGCGATGATGTCTATTTGATTGGTGCTAAGGGCGGTAAGTAGTGCTTCTCGATCGCTTGGAAATTTGATGGCTGGGTTGCATTTGATTTGGTTCTCTAATTTTGGGTAATCTTCATTACTGAACCAAAGGTGATGAACACACGCTTCAGCGGTTATGCGCTTGCCTTCGATTGGCCCTTTATCAAATAGTGCCAACTCTTTCTCTGTAGTGATATGCAATACATGAAGCTGGCTATTGTGCTTTTTTGCGAGCTCAACAGCATAAGAAGAAGAGGCATAGCAGGCTCTGTCATCTCTTAGGATAGGGTGGTCTTCAATCGTGAAAACTGCTTTCTCTTTTCTTAATTGCTCTTGGTTTTTAGCGATAACAGGCCCGCTTTCACAATGGGTGACAATCAGGACGGGAGAATCACGGAATATGGCATCGAGTGCTTGAGGCTCTTCAACCAACAGGTTACCCGTTGAAGCACCCATAAATACCTTTACGCCACAGTGTTTGGTCGGGTCGAGCTGCTTGATTTGCTCTAGGTTATCTTCAGTTGCACCTAGGTAAAAAGAGTAGTTAGCCAGTGAACTCTGTGCTGCGATATCAAATTTTTTCTCTAAGGCCTCAATGGTCGTAGTAGCAGGGGTTACGTTTGGCATTTCCATGTAGCTAGTAATACCACCGGCGACAGCGGCACGTGACTCTGTTGCGATTGAGCCTTTGTGGGTTAACCCGGGCTCGCGGAAATGGACTTGATCGTCAATCATCCCCGGGATGAGGTAGCAACCTTTTGCTTCAATGACTCCACAATTTGAATTGGGCTGTATATTGCTTGCAACCTTTTCAATTCGTTGGTCGACAATTAATACATCTGTCTCGGTAATGGTACCTTCATTGACCACGTAGGCATTTTTAATGAGCGTTGCAGGCATAGCGTTTCACTTTCTCCTTGTTAATTAGGCTAATACGGTTGGAATCTAGTTATTAGATGTAGGTATTCTTAGCAGGACGCATTCACTTCGGGCTTAGCACACTCATCACAAACACAGCTGATCTCTAACTGAGGGCTTGTGACGGTGAATCCTTGTTGCTTCGCGTGAGATTTAAGATCGCGAATAATAGAAGGGTTGATGGTTTGTTCACTTATCTTGTCGCACTTAGAACAAATCAAAAATTGTGGGATGCCATGTTCGTGCTCACAAAGGATGTGGTCACAAAGTATGTATTTATTTGATACCTTAATCTTGTGTGCTAAGTGGTGTTGTTCTAAAAAATCCAAGACTCGGTAGACCGACATCGCTTGAACATGTTGATCAAAATGCTCTTTACAATAGTCGACTAACTCGTAGGCAGACAGCGCTTTATCGGCATGTGCCAACGCACGCAGTATCAGCAGCCTTTTGGCGGTGAACTGTTTTCTATTGTCTTTACACCCTTGTTTGACGTGCTTAATGATCGCTTCAATATCTTTCATTCTAAGTACTAAAATCCTTTTGAATTGATATGTTATAACATAACAAACCGACACTGTGAAATGTACTTTGCTGCAGAGCGTCACTGAAGAGGGAGGTTGACGGGATAGGAATACAGATGAATCACAGTAAAAGTCAGTACACAATCAGTGATAGCATTGACCGATTCGAATTAAATTCTGAAATGATACAAATCTCATATTTAATAATGATTATTTCATAACCTCTGTTGAGATGGATATCAAATCAAGTGGCTGATTTTATTGGGGAACGGAGAAAAGTCTCAAAAATTATCATTTAGACCGGTAAAGTTTTAAATTCTAATTTATCAATAGTAATTGGAATATAGTTCTATTTGATAGCTGTTAAGTAGATGTTTTTTAGCTATATATGTGAAATTAAGAGCGAGTTATCTTTCTGATTTGAAAGAATAATCTGACGGTTGAGAGAAAAAAGTTGGCGAAAATCAGAAGCTTGGCATACACTTTCCTTGTAAACGACCTTATCTCATTGATTGAATAGGGTAAATGCTTTGGCGCTACTGGCGATAGTAGCAATGATTAACATAGCTTTGAGGAAAGTTTTATGGCACTCACGAAGGCCGATTTGGCTGAGAACCTGTTTGAGACACTCGGATACAGCAAGCGGGATGCCAAGGAAACGGTTGAAGTGTTTTTCGAAGAAGTTCGTAAAGCGCTTGAAAATGGCGAACAGGTAAAACTGTCTGGTTTTGGTAACTTTGATCTTCGCGAGAAAAACGAGCGACCTGGTCGTAACCCGAAAACTGGTGAAGACATTCCAATTTCTGCTCGACGTGTTGTTACTTTTAGACCGGGACAAAAACTTAAGGCCCGTGTCGAAAATATTAAAATCGAGAAGTAGCCAAGCAATAGACCACGCCTAGCGTGGTCTTTTTGTTTGTATCACAGTATTTATTCTTATCACTCGTTTTCATTCTTTTATCTTCTCGCATCTCGCACGATTTCTCATCAGCGTTCAGTTCTCCTGAACGGTAGTTAATTCTAATTGAATTTAAATACACCGCTCTATTTGCTGTAATGCGTCCACTTTATGACCGATCAAACTGATTTTTTGATCCAGATCTTAGGAGGATGTGTGCGAAAAGCCGCTTTAGCTTGGGTATTGCTTTTATTTCCCGCGATAGGCCAAGCAGCCGATTACCAACAAATTGCCAATATGTGCGTCGCTTGCCATGGCAGTACTCAAGACTCTTCTTTTCCTTCTATTCCGAACCTGAAATGGCAGAACAAGCCTTACTTGGTTGAACAGCTCACGGCCTTTAAGAGTGGACAACGTTCCGATAAGACCATGTCTAAAGTTGCCCAGCTTTTGTCTGAGCAAGATATTGAGCAGCTTGCCACTTACTTTTACACACTGAATCACAAAGGATCGCAATAATGAGTTTAGATAGAAGACAGTTCCTGAAAGCTGCGTTAACTGCAACCGCGGCGTCTGCGTTGCCGGACTATTATACCGTTTTAAATACCAACCCTTTGAATGCTTATCTGCCAGAAAGCATGCTTGCTCCCGCTGTTACGCCTGCCAATGTTCCATTTGTTCGATGGAATGGTTTAATGCCAGATTTCAATAAAATGGACCCGGATACTTGGACGTTCGAAGTGAAAGGGGAGTCTGTAAAACAGAGTAAAACTTACACAATAGCGGAACTCAAATCGAAATTTAAGCATCACACTCAAAGTCTAGTATTGGAGTGTGGTGGCAACAGCCGCAATAACTTTTACCCAAGCACAAAAGGCAATCAGTGGAACAACGCAGGCGTGTACTGCGCACAGTGGACAGGTGTGTTGCTTAGTGATGTGCTAAAAGACTGTGGTATTAAAGATGACGCGGTTTACGTGGGCAACCATGGCTTCGATAAGCACTTAAGCGGTAAAGGTGAGGCCATCTCACGTGGTGTACCGATTGAAGCCGCAATGACTGATAACGCTTTGATTGCATGGGAAATGAATGGCGAACCTATTCCATATCTTCACGGTTTCCCACTGAGAACGGTATTTGGAGGACGCCCAGCTTCTGTCTCTCAAAAGTGCACCACGGGTATCAATATCCGTAATAAAGTGCATGATGGCCATAAAATGGCAGCACCCGCATATCAAGTGCCCAAGCACCCAATCGCACCTGGTGAAAAAGTAGAAAACAAGGATTTTAGAATCATTGAAGAGATGATTGTGAAGTCGCTAATTACGTCTCCTAAAAGCGGTACTGAGTTTACGCTAGGTAAAAAGGTCAAAGTGAGCGGGCATGCATGGGCTGGGCTGAGAACTGTCGACAAGCTCCAAGTCAGTTACGATTACGGGACAACTTGGCATGATGCAAACCTCAAGAAACCCGTTAACAAAGGCGCATGGCAGCAATGGGAGCTTGATCTTGAACTTCCTATGACGGGTTATTACGAAATTTGGGCGAAGGCCACGGATAGTGAAGGTGATAGCCAGCCTGTTGTTCAACCACAATGGAACCCAAAAGGGTATCTGTTTAATGGTTGCCATAGAGTTGCGGTAAGAGTCTCGTGAGGAAAGCCATGTGTGATCATTTAACTCAGCACAACAAGCGCTCTTATCGTAAAGACATTATGAGAGCGGCGCTGGTCTGTAGCTTGTTAACCTCAATGCTTGTTCATGCCGATGAAGTACCGGATAACCCAAAGGCTTTCTATGGGGTAGATAAGAGTTCAGGTTTAATCATGGCTCCGGGATGGGAGTTAGTGAAAGGTCAATGTAATGCGTGCCACACGAGCCTTATTGTGGCGCAGAACAGTGGTACCCGAGATCAATGGCGTGAAACGATTCAATGGATGGTAGACACTCAGGGACTATGGGATTTGTCTGATACATGGGACCCGGTACTGGACTATCTGAGTACCTATTATCAAGACAAAGGGATCGATATGAACAAGTATCGACGAAAACCTATTGATAGCGCTCTGATGCCGCCTATGCCGAGAGAGCAATAATGAATCTAACTAAGTTCACGCTGCTCTTTGTAGCGTCGACTGCTGCTGTGATGTCACTCTCCGCATGCACTGACGACAACACTACAACGGTGGGAAAGGTTTCGCCAAAACTGACAGTACAAAGTGACAAAACAGAACCTTATATACCGAGCCTGATGGCTGGTGAAAAGCTCGTTAACAACCTATGTAGCCAGTGTCACGGTGATAAGATCATTCCTTTCGTGCAATCTTACCCAAATATTAAGGGGCAGAAATCCAGCTACATCCTTAAACAATTGCGTGATTTTAAAAGTGATGCACGTCAGGACTTATATATGCAGTCAGTCGTGAAGTCTCTATCTGATAAGGATTTACAGGATGTCGCTGCTTTCTATAGCACCTTAAAACCATTGGATTTGTATGAACGCTCACAGGAGTATTACCAAAAATAGCGTTCACTTATGATTGATCAAAGATACGCTAAAATTAAAAAGGGCTGCGAGTGCAGCCCTTGATCGTTTTTGTTTTGTAGTAGCGGTAAGGTTGGTGTTAAGCCGCTTTTATATGAGTCGTAATGTATGGTTGCCATGCTTGTTGGTACAGCTCTAAAGATTGGCGTCTTAGGTTGTTAATTTGCGCCACTTCAATGTCGTTGATTGGACGTTTTTCAGCAATGGCATGGCGCTCAATACCTTGAATGGTCTCGTATAGCTCATGTTCAGGACCACTTTTCACATCCGCTATTGCTTTTAAGTGAAGTTGAACCTCGGCGATCATGTTAGTTTTTGGTAGCCGAACCAGTAAGTTAAGGTCACGGTAGCCTGAGTCAGCTGGTGACTTAAACTTGTTTTTCACTTTTACCACGTCCGCTTCACGGCTCAGTGCTTCGTACACTTCAACTAAGCTTTCTACATCATTAGCGATGATTGTTGCGCGAGCTAGGTCGGTAATTCTTGTGTTGTCACCATCCAGTTCCAATTCAATTTTCTCTTGAGCACGAGCTTGAGATTTAACACCAGCGAATAGGGCGTCTGAATTAGTGAGAAGAGCAGTACTTTTACAGATTGTCTCTAGCTCTGCTTGCGCTTGGTGAGCTTTGCTGTAAAGGATGTCGAAGTCGGTATAAGGCTGAGTTGGACGCGAGTCGAATGCCTTGATGCCATATAGCCCGCTTAGGCTGTGGCGGAATACGTTTGATGAAACTTGGTTTTGCGAAGACGCTGTGCGCGATTGATCAGTTGAACTCGTTGAAACAGGTGCTGCTGCGAATGCAGGCGCTCGGCTCAATACTAGAAGCATTAGGGCCGTCGTACGGAGAAATACACTCATTCAAACTCCAAAATACAAGGTTACAAAATCGGGTAGTTAAAAGGGGTAACCAGTAACGCATAAGAGTAAAAAGCTTAACTAAACTCACTACATATTAAATGGGGCTAGCTAAGACAGAAACCAACTCTAACGTTTAATATTGCTTTAAAATGTGAACATATAGACAAATAATCCAAGCGTTTGTTCCGCAATTTTAAGAACTTTGAACCTAGCCAGTTTGTGGTGTTACTCGAAACCATTTTGCCACTTTAAGCCAAGCTAAGGTTGCTCTTACTTCTCTATACTGTACCCTTGCATTATGACTGTTTAACATGAACGAAAGATGAATAATCCTGAATTTTGGCACAATAAATGGGCAGCCAACCAAATTGGTTTCCACCTTGAAGATGTAAACCCACTTTTGGTTGAGTTTTGGAAAGCAACTGAGCCTAGCTATGAGAAGAGTGTTTTTGTTCCTCTATGTGGCAAGAGTGAAGATCTGATTTGGCTGGCGTCTAAACATGAAGACGTTCAAGGTGTGGAATTGAGCCAGATTGCGGTTCGAGCTTTTTTCTCTGAGCATTTCTACACGCCAACCGTAACTCAAATAAACGGTCAGCATGAGCTTTATCAATTTGATGAGTTGAGTGTTTACACTGGGGATTACTTCACTGCGCCAATTCAGCCTGTCGATATTATTTATGACCGCGCTTCTCTAGTCGCTTTGCCTGCTGAAATGCGTGTGCCATATGTAGAGCGCTTAAAGCAACTGCTGAAACCAGGCGGCAAGATCCTACTTGTAACACTAGACTACGACCAAGATGAAATGGCAGGCCCTCCGTTTAGCGTACCTAAACTAGAAATCGATCAATTGTTTGCGGGTTACAAGATTACATTGTTGAACCAAGATATTGCAGACGACGATCATCCTAAGATTGCTAAGAAAGGTTTGTCTCGATTCAGTGAAGAAGTGTATTTGATTGAATCGGAAGTCTAAACTAAGTTTACTTTCGAAGAGATAACACGAATGAAAAGACGGGCACATGGCCCGTCTTTTGGATCGTTAAGATTCAAGATCTAAGAACTTGATTAGTAAATCACTTTTACCTTCGACGCGCTGTTGATTGCATCTTCAATCGCGGTTTCTGTGCTCTTACGGCGTGTCAGTGCAACACCAAGGCGACGACGACCATCGATGTCTGGCTTACCAAACAGACGAACTTGTGTTTGTGGTGCCTCCAATGCTTCTGCAAGGCCTTCAAAACGGATGTTTGTTGATGTGCCTTGGCCAAGGATTACTGCAGATGCACAAGAGCCATACTGAGTAATTGATTTGATAGGCATACCTGTGAATGCGCGTACGTGCAGTGCGAACTCTGAAGAGTCTTGAGACATCAATGTCACCAAACCTGTATCGTGTGGGCGAGGGGATACTTCGTTGAAGATCACATGGTCGCCTTTAACGAATAATTCAACACCAAAGATACCATGACCACCTAGAGCATTAACCACTTGCTCTGCCGTGTACTGTGCCGCTTTTAGAGCGTTGTCTGACATTACCTGTGGCTGCCATGATTCACGGTAGTCACCGTCTTCTTGACGGTGGCCGATAGGTGCACAGAAATGAACACCGTCGACTGCACGAACAGTGAGAAGAGTGATCTCGTAATCGAAGTCGATGAAGCCTTCAACGATCACACGCCCAGCGCCAGTGCGACCGCCTTCTTGTGCATAGTCCCACGATTTTGGGATGTCTTCTTCGGTTTTGATAACGCTCTGGCCTTTGCCCGAAGAACTCATTACTGGTTTAACAACGCAAGGCATGCCGACAAATTCAACCGCGGCAGCGAAGTCTTCAAAGGTGTCTGCAAAGCGGTAAGGAGATGTGCTGAGCTTCAGTTCTTCTGCCGCCAGGCGACGAATGCCTTCACGGTTCATCGTTAGCTTAGTTGCGTTAGCTGTCGGAACGACATTCAAGCCTTGTGCTTCAAGCTCTACCAACTTGCTGGTGGCAATAGCTTCAATTTCTGGTACCACGTAATCTGGTTTTTCTAGTTCAATGATGGCTTGGAGTGCATCGCCATCTAACATGTCTAGTACATGACTGCGATGCGCAACTTGCATAGCAGGCGCATCGGCATAACGGTCACAAGCAATAACTTCCAAACCTAAACGTTGGCACTCGATAGCCACTTCTTTGCCAAGTTCACCTGAACCTAATAGAAGTACACGAGTAGCATTTTCACGAGTAGCAGTACCAAACATAGATATTCCTTCCGATCTTTTGAACGATTGATTGAAAACGGGGTGATCATACTTATTTAAACGACAAAAGCAAACGTTTGCGTGGGTTGTGGTGTTAATTACAAGCATAAAAAAAGCAGCCCTATAAAAATGGGCTGCTTATTTAAAAGGTTGTTAATTAGATGTACTTAGATTGCTAAGTAAGTCACTGGAATGTCAGGATTAATCGCTTCTAATGTAGATTGCGTATCCGCTAGGTGACTGATGCTACCTTCGGCGATTTCAACCAATGCTGCGCTTTCAATTTGTTCAAAGTCGAAGCCTGCAAGTTTTAGTTGAATCAACGCAACTTGTAGTGGCGGAAGGCTAGGATTGAATGCTGCGTTTTCAGCGTAAGCACCAGTAAAGATCTCACCAGTTGTTAGCTGTAGTGACACACCACTTAAATTTTTGGTGTATGGCGCATGGCTGCGGTTAAGCGCGGCTAATGCTTCAACTACGATAGGAGTCGTCTCTTCTGTCGTGTAATTATGATCGAGCTCAGACATTAAGCCTGTTGTTACGCCAAGATCAGAAGGTCCAAATGAATCAGGTAGGTATTCTTGTAGTGACATTTCATCACGCTGCGGAAGCTGAACTTTAAGCTCTTTCGCTGTAGTCAGTTCATTCATAAATTGACGACAGTGACCACAAGGGCTGAAGTTAATTGTGATGTCTGAAATACCGCGCTCACCTTTCATCCAAGCGTGGCTGATTGCCGATTGTTCAGCGTGTACGGTTTGGCCAAGTTGCGCACCAGCGATTTCAAGGTTTGCACCAAAGTATAGAGTACCGGACAAACCACGCACGATTGCACCAACGTAAAAGTCAGATAATGGAGCGTATGAATACGCAGCAGCAAAAGGAAGAAGTGCAATACGTAGTTCGTCATCCGCTAAACCACTTGCTTCAAGCAGGCTAGAGAACTGTTCTGGAGACAATGTCGCGTCAAAGTTGTCTGCTAATACGATGTCACTTAAAAGCGCTTTCATTGATGATGGAGCACTTTCCAGCGCCAGGGTAATACGACTGTTCATGTTGAATCCTTAATTGACCTTAGGCTTTAAGTTTATGCAATACTCAGGAATTTTCTGTGACAATGATCACTATTATATTGTTGTTGTTACATTGGCTTGCATAATTAGAGTGAGGTCACACTTGAAATCGATTGCAAGGACCATTTTTACAGCTGATATCGCACTTATTGTTCAAAATCGCCTGTTATTAGCTGAATAAATGGCAATAAAAAGCCCAAGCAAGCACTGATATCGACAGGGCTAGGCTTGGGCTAAATCGGGTTGTCGGCGTCTAGGCTAGGAATAGAACCAGACCACCATACCAAACACGCTAGGTGCGATTATTGAGGTGATAACGCCACACAGCACTAACGCCAGTGAACTGAAAGCCGCATCTTCTTGGTTCTTTTCAGCGCAAGTTGCCGTACCTAGCGCGTGAGAAACCGTGCCCATGGTTAAACCCCTGGCAATAGGGCTCTTAATGCCAATTAGATTGTAGATAGGGTAAGCAAAAATTGCCCCAAATAATCCGACGATAAGAACCAGTATTGCAGCAATCGCCGCTTCACCACCAAGATGGCTTGATACTTCCATCGCAATAGGGGTAGTGACTGATTTGCCCAATAGACTCGCAATCAAACTTAGGTCTGCTTTGAAAGCGACGGCAATCATTGCTGCTGTTGTCATCGACATCGCACTACCCAGCGTGCATGCAAAGGTAATGATTCGCCAGTTGGCTCGAATTTGAGGTAGCTGCTCATATAAAGGATAAGCTAGGGCGACAACCGCTGGCTGAAGCATGTACGTAATCCAAGTATTGTCTGCGTAGTAAGTCTCGAACGGGACTTTAAAGAACGTCAAAATTGGAATGATGATGCCAATGCTTATTAGCAGCGGGTTACATAGCGGGGAGTTCACTTTCTGACTTACCCAACGAGCAAACAGAAACACCACAATAGTTAATAGAATCCACATGATTACTTACCTCTCGCTAGCAAACGGTCTAAGAACCATGATAAGGAGACTAATACAATGAGCGTGCCACCCACTGCACTCGCCATAATCGGCAGCGCGTTAGCGATCAGCATGTCAAAGTGTTCCATAAGCCCGACACTGATCGGGACAAACAGTAAAATCATCAAACGAATAATCAGGCTGGCACCAGGCTGTACCCAGTGTGCCGGCAGAATACCAATCACCATGGCAGTGAACAGAATTAACATGCCAAAAATACTGCCTGGGATTGAGGTATCTAAGTATTGCTGTAACGCGTTGCCTGCAGTGAGAGCACCTATGATTAAGGTGAAGGAGATTAAGCAGTAAACGAGTTTGATCAATCTTTCTTTCAAGGTTTTACATCTCTCGATAATGGGTTAACTAGCTAGCTTTTCTACGTATTGATACACCGCTTTCAGGATAGCCATTTTCTTCTCGTCACTTTCATGTTCGTGTGCGAGGTTCTCTAGGTTGAGCATGTACTCTTCTAAGCGGCTTTCGTAAAACTCACGACAATGGTTTGCCCACTTAAGTTGCTCGGATTCATCTAGCGTCCATGGGAAGTTACGTGCGCGGTAACGGAACAATAAAGGCTTAATGCGCTCGTCACTGAACGTGATGTCTAACGCTGCTAAGTTATTTGGGTCAGTCTCACGAATGATGTTCATCGCGGTTTTATCTGCCGGTGAGAAGAAGCCATCGTAAAGCTGTGTATCTACATCGTCGCTCTTTTCGTACTCACGTTCCTGTGAATATAAGCCAATCAATTTTTCACGAATCTCTGGGTGCTCGCGCAGGATCGCTAGGTTCTTCAAACACTGCTGACGATCAATACCAATGGTTTCTGCATTTTCAGCGGTTAACGTTTTTGCTGGCGCTAGAATAGGGCACTTGTTGAGTTGAACCAGCTTAATTGGCACTGGCAGCTCGTCTTCATTTAGGTCGCTGCGCTTGGTGTAAAGTCTTTCTCTGAGTTCATCAGTATCAAGTTCCAATAGCGGGCTTGGGTCTTTTGCTAGGTCGACAACAATCACCGCATTTTGATTGGTAGGATGCCACGCCATAGGAACAATCCAGCTTGTGTAATTGCAGTCACGACCGAACATACCCGAAACGTGCATTAACGGTGTCATGTTTACGATGTCGACCAGCTCATTCAGCTTACGTTTGTGGCGCATGTTGTAGAGATAGTCAAACATCTTAGGTTGTACGGCTTTCAGCTTTTTCGCCAATTCAATCGTCGCAATAACATCGGCCATCGCATCGTGCGCGTTTTCGTGTTCAATGCCATTTGCCACAGATAGATGTTCCAGTTTGAAGCTTGGGAAACCTTCTTCGTTTTCTGGCCAAACAATACCGTCAGGACGCAGGGCGTGTACGGCACGCATCACATCTAACAGGTCCCAACGAGAGTTACCGTTCTGCCAGCTCCATGCATACGGGTCAATGAAGTTGCGGTAACAGGTGTATCGCGTGACTTCGTCATCGAATCGAATACTGTTGTAACCAAGGCTTGTGGTGTTCGGCTTTGCAAGTTCAGCATGGATCTTAGCGATGAACTCTGGTTCCGGCAGGCCTTGAGACATGGCTTTTTGTGGAGTGATTCGAGTAATCAGTGCAGCTTCAGGTGCAGGAAGGTAATCAGCAGGAGGTTGGCAGTAGATGACCAATGGCTCACCAATAATATTGAAATCTTGGTCGGTACGAACGCCGGCGAACTGACTTGGACGATCTTTCGCTGGGCTTACGCCCCATGTTTCGTAATCGAAAAAGAAGTAGGTTGGCTGATTATCTGAACTCATTGAATTTCCTGAACAGTCTACGGTTAACTGTGTACTGTGGCTGAAGGTTAGTTTTATTCAGTATCTGATAGTATGCGGTACGCGTGCAACCCAGATCACAAATAAATTACAGGAAAGTGCTGCATTCCTATTCAATCAGACCGCTATCAGCGGAATGGAACCTTAGATTGATTATTTCTTGGCAAGATGAACCAACAAAGTGGTGCGGTTAAAGGACTCGAGGGGGAGACAATTTTGGGTTTGGAGTCAATCATAGGAAGTCAAAAGACAGCCAAAGCATTCTGAGTCTAAAAATGAGTGTGTTACCGCTGCATTTACCTTGCATCAAGCTTCCAATATCACAAGCTTTGCTGCATTTAAGGCTCGTGAGAAATGAAACAAAATAGGTCATTAGAGCAAATTATAGGATCGGTCATTAATATCAAATTATCCTCCTTTTTAGACGTCATTTAATAGTCTTAATTACCGTAAAAAATAATAATGTTAGATGATTTGATATGTCTTATTTTTAATACACTATCAATAGGGAGGTTAAATAGTTAATGCCTGTCCGGTTAATATTTCAATTTTATTACAAGTTTATGGTTTCTCTAGTTCGTTTCAAATTTGAGACTTTATTGCAACACGCTGATCTATATACGTCGTTTTCTCGTCTTACTTCAAATTTATCTCGTACTGTATTTTTAATATATTCTAAAAATTTAAGTGTTCTTGATTAAATAAATGGAATTATTAACTGGTTAGAATGTAAAACAAGTTTTATATATTGTTGGATGAAATACTCTAATACCATTATTTTTATTGGTGTTATTTCTATCAATTGGCGTGATCTTATTCTCAATGCGTCCCATTTCTTGATAAATAAGTGTCAATATATATATTTTCTAAATAGGATTGTTGTTACTTAATTGTTAACTCTGTTTGACTATTAGGTAACCCTAATAATAAAGCCAATTTTATATAAAGGATTAAAGAAATGAATAAAGTCTTTAAGGTTGTTGCCGTCTCTGCACTTTCTATCTCTTCAGCAAACGTTTTTGCTGTGAGTGACACTTTTGATGCAACACTAGAAGTAAAACAAGCAATTACAATGACAAAAACGAGTGATTTAGATTTCGGTATCATCACTTCAGATAACACGACAGATGTTGTTGTTACTCAAGGTGATGCAGGGGCTGCGGCGTTTACACTTACGGGTGAATCAGGTGATACGGTGACAGTAAGTATTTCTGATACCAACTTAGTTAACGGTGTAAATACGATTGCTGCTGAGTTTGATTTTAACAACGCTATAACCCTAACTGGTGGTACAGCGGATCTTAATATTGGTGGTACGGCTCGTACTTCAAGTGCATCGTTGGTAGCTGGTACTTATGCTGCAAACGTTGCAGTTGATGTTACTTACCAATAATTAAGTAAAACTAGTGTAATATTGTGGCTGTAATAGAGCAGCCGCTTTTACTATGAAGTCTCTATTTGAATGCGTAGTTAAATACGCGATATATATCGGACTGACTCTATACTCAAGCCCGCTCTATGCTCTGGAAATAATTCCTGAAAATATGGAAGTGAAATTTCCTGGTATGTATATCTCTGGTTCTGGACAAAATGCCGATGCTAATCCAGCCAATGGTCAGATTTACGTGGTTCGTTTTTATGTTGAAGGCGAGCCGGGAAAAAAGATCGTGGTTTCGCTCCCTTCTAATCAATATCTCAACCATTCTCAAAAATCGAAGCGTCTTCGTATTAAGAAATTCTATTTTGGCTGTGGCTTATCTAAGAGAGGCCGAGCGAAAATTAAAGGGAATGGGAGAAGCAAACTTCTGTGTATTGGTGCAAAAGTAAAAATTGGCGCTAATCAT
Source organism: Vibrio chagasii (assembly GCF_002954585.1). Classification (GTDB taxonomy): domain Bacteria; phylum Pseudomonadota; class Gammaproteobacteria; order Enterobacterales; family Vibrionaceae; genus Vibrio; species Vibrio chagasii_A. The sequence goes on along the minus strand of NZ_MSCI01000002.1, from coordinate 1,535,211 downwards.
CCTGCTGGCCTTTATACCAGCACTATTCCTTTTGAGGTCAATTATAAATGAAGCTATTTATCTCATGCTTTTTCGGCTTACTTTTCACTGCACAAGCCTACGCTCAACTCCTTATCGCACCGACTCGCTTTGTGCTAGACGCTGATACCTCAGTCACGGAGAAAATTGTAGTGGAGAATAATTCAAATGAACCGATCCGACTAGAGATAAAGCCCATCTACCGTTCAGTAAAGGCAAGCGGCTTAGTTCGCACTGACGCCAATATTGCTGAGTCAGAAAACATTGCTGATTGGATTAAGGTTTCACCACCAATCATCCGTGAACTAAAGCCTAATCAAAGGCGCACTGTTCGTTTGCGTATGAACGCCTTACCTGACGATATGCCTGATGGAGAGTACCGTGCTTATCTATGGTTTTCACCAATAGCGAAAGCACCTGAAGCGACTGATTTATCAAGAACGGTGCGTTCGAACAATGGTTCAGCATTTGAGCTTAATTTCCATATCAATAGTTATGTTCCAGTGTATGTTCAAAAAGGCGAGCAAGTTCAGGACGTGAAGTTCCAATGTGCTGATCAGAACCTTAAGATCACCAATGATGGTAAGTTTCAGTTTAGCGCCAAACTGAATGTTGATGAACACAGTGAAAAGGTAGTGTTACTTCGTAATGCGGAGTTAACCAAGCCGTTTCCGAAAGGATCTAAGGTGTCATTAGTACAAAACGACCAACCTTTGCACGAATGTGTTCTGTAGGCCGGCATCTCTATTATCAGTGATCAGGCGTTCAACTGAGTGACGGCAAGAACCATGTTCCATCATCTGGTTTTCCGACTTGTCTTGATTTACTCATTATTGCCTTTTCCCGCGCAATCACAGCTACAAGGCGAAGATGAGGCGAGCGAACTCTATCCTGCTCATATCGAGGTTCGAGTAGGACAAGTCGGTGATAGCTTTTATCGCGTGATGATGGATGACTACGAAGAGCCGTTTGTTTCGATATCCAATGCGGCATTTTCTCTACTAGAGATGAATGGTCAATGCGATGAAGACGGCTATTGTGAAATCTACCTGCCGCAAGATGTAGGTAGAGAGTCTCCTCCCTATATCGTCGATACCCAGCAAGCAATTTGTTATCGCGATGATACGAATATCCAGTCGATTAAGTTTGAAGTGATTGATGCAGAAACGTATATCCACTGGTACAGCTTACAAGCCTGTATTCCCGCAAAAGTCCGTTGGGATATTGATGATTATCGGTTAACCGTGTCGCCAGAGTTCAGCTCGTTAACTGAACTGGAAGCGGTGATCTCCAAGATCAAAAATGAATCCCGAAAGAAAGCCGAAGAATTGAAACGAGCCTCTAACGTGCCTGTCGTAGAGCCTCAAGCAACAGTGGGTTTAGCGACACGCGTAGCAACGTCTGTATATCACTATAGTGAAGAGGGAGGTGATGTCTATGCCATTTCCGATACCATTCTCAGTACCGAACACTCCTTATCCCGATTATCTATCGATTCGAGAGAAGACCAACCCATCGTCTATTACAACATCGCGGTTGAGACGAACGATGGTGAGGGCTCGCTTGAGTTAGGGCATGTATTGTTGGATGGCAGCGTCTTTACGATTAACCAAACCCTTGAAGACGGTCTCTACTACACCAATCGGAACCGTCAGCCAGAGTTCGGCAACTTACAATTGGAGCGTACAACTCAACCGAATATCAGCATTGATGTGTTGGTTAATGGCATCTACCAAAGGACTTATCGCTCTGATGAGTTTGGGCGTTTTGTTATTGAAGAAGACAACATTTCCCCCGGTGACACGATTAAGTTTCGTTACTACTTATCAAAAGGGGTGTGGCAGGAAGAAGAGATCACTGTTGCTGGGTTGGAAGATGCTTTTTTGCCGCGCAATGAGTGGGGTGTTGAGGTGGTAGGCAACGAGGGCGCAGATCGAGCAGGCGCAGTGTCTCTAGAATATGGCCTCGCTGATTACTTTACCGTGGGTAGTGCTTTCAGACGGCAGCATGGCAAAGATTTAGTCGGTTTTCAGGGGCGATATTTACCGACACATTGGTTTGCTGGACATATTGGTTGGTTACCTGATTTTAATCGGTTCCCCATGGAGTTTGATATCTTGTTAGGTGGCGATCAGTCTGCATCGATTGAGCTTAATAAGACCGATGAATTGGCTTTAGAGTCGATGGAGTATGATGTTTTTAAATACAACTTGTCTCTTGCCAATCTCACCGCCTTTTTAACGGTAATAAACGATGACGACGAGTTAAGTGTAGAGCCAAAAGTGAACGCCAAAATGTCGAGCAATCTGTTCCTCTCTTATGCTGGCGATTATCAATACACGAAAGATACTTACCAAGACAGTTACTTGCATACTGTCGAGCTCGCTAAAAGCGGCTTTTCTGACACATCGTGGAATATATCTGGAACAGTGAATGGATCTGGGCATCACGAACGCACTGAGCTTTCATGGAGAAATGCCTGTAAAGAGTGCGTGCTTGACCCTCTAGAGGTGTTTCAAGAGCTGACCACGAACGTTTCCGCACGTTATCAGAAACAAGAGGTCTCATTTACAGCCTCTTTGGAAGCTCGTGTGAATCCGTACCTGCTTTTTAAACTGGAAGGGACGGAAGATCGATACGGCGTAGAAATGACCACGGAATTTGGCGCAAAAACATACTTTGATGAAGATATTGGCGAGTTCGTCGAATGGAATCGATACAACCACTCTAAACTGACCGGCATAGTGTATGACCACCATAAACAACCCATAGCCGGAGTCAGTTTACAGGTTCTCGATCAACGTGCTGTCAGTGACTCGAAGGGAAGATTTGAGTTCTCAAGTGTGCCAGCTAGAGAAAAGCTACCTATTTATATCGATGAAGGGGCGTTAGACCTCAACTTAACCCCAATTCAGAATCCAGTGTTTGTGAATACTAAGCAAGTGGGACAGACTCATGCTCCTATTGCAATGGTGGTGTCGTTTGGTGTGGATGGCACAGTGGAAGGGGATATAGAGAGCAATGCGTACCTGCACTTTAAACACATCCAGAAAGGCACCGAATATTCCAGTGAAATAGAAAGCGATGGCTTTTACATGGTAGAGGGCCTGATTGCTGGCAAATACATTATCACCCTAGAAATGGGGGGTAATCGATTCGTTCAAGGCGCCGATTTAGATGGCGACTTCTGGGTCAGCGACCTAACATTCCAGCTGATCGACTTTCATAAAGTTTATTGATGCCTGTTTAGGCCGAGAGTTAACGCTCTCAGCCTTGACCTTAATGCTTAACGCGCAATGGTTAAACTCACTAGTAGATACAGGCTTCGGTCACTGTGAGGTTTTCTCCTGAATGGAGATCTTTAATAGGGCGCGTGCCGACTTGTTCTGCCGAGACTTCATGATAGATCACTTGATTTCCCTCTGGTGTGGTATTGATAGCCGTGACCTCAAACAGAGAGTTTCTATTGATGAGTACTTCTAGTTCATCGTCACGCACCGTGGGTATCACCATTCCGTGTTGACCAAGGTTAAGTTCAAAGCGAGAAAGTTGCCCATTATGAAAATTATATGACAACGTTTTCGAGATAGACGTGGACAAGTAGGAATTGGGACTCACGATATCTCCTACTTTTACGGTGTCTCCGTAAGCGGAGAGTAAGCTCTCCCCACGAAACACCGTCCCTTTGTACTTGATGCCATGTTCGAACGCAGAGTCTATTTCATTGATTAAGGTTTCTGTCTCCGAGTCCATCCTCCCTTGCGCTAAGCCTTTTCTTATCGGCTGATAGGCATCATCTTGATACCTTTCTAGCGCGTCAACCTCACTAGAATTTAGGTGTTGGTTCTGCATTCCTGCTTGTTGGTAAAGCTGCGACCGAATCTTTGCGAAGTCTCCATAATTCGATTCGAACCCTGGGTCGGACATATCTTCAAGAACGGCCTCAATGCTATCAGCATTGTAATACTGGGCGTTATATTTGAGGGCGGCAAGTGATGTAAATGGTATTGCAGTAAGGCAGAGGGCAAGTAAGTAGTGAATATGTGAAGAACTCATTTTAGTAATAATAATCGTTGTTTTAATAGTTTCCCATTATACATAATATGCACTTGGTTAAATATTATTAATTCTCTATCTATCTGATTATTTATAGATAATTCGCGCTCTAGTTAGTTCAGAAGATAAATGGAGGTGTTATTCGAAAGGGAATCACAGTTTGATTTATTGGTACGATCATGAAATTGATTTATCGCATAAAGCGAACCACTCTGCTTACTTTGCCGTGTTAATGGTAATTATTATCAATAACAATAGTAACTGAGAGAGTAGAAATTTTAATGAAAACGATTGTAACTTTACTGTCAGCGGTGCTCCCATATGCTGCAATCGCAAGTGATTCACAAGTCACTGAATTCATGGAGGCGTTTCATGAATCTCCCCAAACAGTCATGGATGCTGTTCCTGAAAAGAGTGGTCATGTTACCTCTGCCGATCACTCTGAGTATCTGAATCGCCATCGCGACTTGATGAGAGACACGATAATGAGAATGGGGGAAGCAAATCCACAAATATCAGAATTCTTATTGTCACCGATTCGACAAAACGATAATCCAGCTCGTTTGGTTGACGCAGGGAACGGTCTGATTCGCAACTTAAACCACTTGGCTCAAGCGGTACCGAATCAAACACGACTTGATGTACAACCTTGGTCAGATACGTATTGGCCTCTGTATTCTGGTGCACTTGCTTGGCGCTATGCCGATAAGGAATTGAGAGCGAATAACTGGCAAGCCTATTTCGACTTCAGTCACTTACAAAAACCTTTAGAGTATTATCAAGGTCAAGATCGTGATGATTTGTCGCCAGCGGAAAAATATGATCTCTTGGTTGGAGATGAGAATTTTACGTTGACGCAACGTTCATGGGATTCGGGTAAGGGATACTATGAGTCTCGTGGTCATGTGGAGCGTTGGATGGGCCTTTGTCACGGTTGGGCACCTGCCGCCTATATGCTTCCTCGACCAAAGCAGTCGCTGATTGTGCCTGACGCGAATGGAGAGCCGCTTACTTTTTACCCTTCAGATATTAAAGCACTCGGGACATTGTTATGGTCTGAAGCGCCCTTCAATTCCCGTTTTATTGGTGGCCGCTGTAACGTAAAAGACCCGGAGAAAGATGAAAATGGTCGTGTTGTCGATCCAAATTGTGTGGATACCAACCCAGCCAGTTGGCACTTATCTATCCTAAATCAACTGGGTATTTCCAAACGTAGCCTAATCATGGATGCAACCTACGACTATCAGGTTTGGAATCAACCTGTTGTGGGTTATAAGGTCACCTACTTTAACCCACAAACGAACCAAACCGCTTCTCAACCAGCCGCAGTAACTATTGACCTGAGTGATTACCATAGAGATAGATTTTCTAGTTACCGTTCTTCAAATACCCAAAGCGTGGTTGGCGTTCAGATGGTGGTCAGTTATGTAGTAGAGACAAACCCAACTCATAGACGCAGTGACTCGCCAAGTTATGATGGTATTACCAACGTTACTTATTATTACGATTTGGAGCTTGATCAAAATGGTAACGCAATCGGTGGCGAATGGTATCAGAACCGACATCCAGATTTCTTGTGGACACCGACTCCTCAATCAGTAGCTAAGTCTTACTATGATGGTGAAGGTCAGTGGGACATTACACAGCCTGTACCTCAATCTTGGCAAGAAAGCGCTCGCAGAGCATCTCGGAGTACTCAACCACTGACATCGGTAGTAAAGGCTTTGTTTGAAGCATCGAGTGGCACGGCGACCGATGGTGAATGGCGAGGCATTGTTACTGAGTCAGAGGATGGATTGAAATGTTTAGATGCCGAGGTAGATGGTTCTAAATCAGGTTTAGTCATTTATGGTTGGCGTTGTCACGATGGTGACAATCAAAAGTGGAAAATGAATGCGGACGGCAAGTTAATCAACAAAGCCGCCCCAACTATGTGTCTTGACCAAAATGGTATTGATATCAGCTTAGAGGCGTGCCGAAATCACGAGACTCAACAATGGCGGTGGGATAATGGCCAGGTTAAGAACGGCTTGGCGAACTCACTAAAATGGAATGAACGCACTTGGTTGGTGGGCGCTGATATTAACGGTAGTCAGTGGCGTTGGAAATAACTCAATGGATAGCCCGCGTTGTGCGGGCTTTTTATTTCTAGACTAAGGGTGTCAATCAGAAGGGGGAGAAAGCATTAGCTTAATTTTCTGTATCCGAGATAGCTGTGTATTCTTGAGGTCTGTCCATATTAGCCTCCATTCTTGGAAAGTAACCGTGATAGGGTTGAAGCTGTTGACTGGTTTAGTGACGCCGTAACGTACAGTTTCCACTTCCGGCTCGAAAGTACCAAACAACTTATCCCAGACTATTAAAACGCCAGCGTAGTTTTTATCGATGTATTGTGGGTTCCTGCCGTGATGCACTCGGTGGTGCGATGGTGTGTTAAAGATGTATTCAAGAGGCCCTAAGCTTCGAACCCACTGTGTGTGGACAAAAAACTGCAAACCAAGATTCAAAAGCACGACGAATATTACCCATTTCGGATCGAAACCTATGATGACAAGGGGAACCCAGAATAGCCACATCCCTGCGATTGGGTACATTAAGCTTTGACGAAAAGCGGTACTAAAGTTCATCCTTTCTGAACTGTGGTGCGCGACATGAGCGGCCCACATCCAGCGAACACGATGACTCGCTCGATGGAACCAGTAATAGAAAAAATCCTGTAAAATCATGAGCACCATGAAACTCAACACGCCCATCTCTATTTCCATTAAACGCCAACCAAATAACCAGAGGTAAAGCTGAACGATCAGCAGTCCGGTCAGTAGATCCGACAGCTGATGCATGCCTGCCAATGTGAAATTACAGATCACCTCGGATAGCTTATAGCTGGAGTTATCTGGTAATCGTCCTTGTCTCTGACCAATGAAATACTCGGCCAGCATGCAAATCATGAATAAAGGTGCCAGTACCAACAGCAGCCATTCTGGATGATTGATTAATGCGTCGATATTCATGTTTTATCCTTGTTGAGAAGTCATACTTGAGGTGTCTAGGTCATTGATTGTGATTGAGTCACCACAAGAGTTTTGTTACCAACGAGCAAAGTGGTCTTCCGTTAAACCAAGTACATTATTGAGTTGGTGCGTGATGCCATCATTGTCTTGGATTGAGCCAGAAAAGTGCCCGATGAACTGGCGAAAGTTACTCTTTAACAGCCATAGGTTGAGCTTCTCGCTGCGATGGTTGATGGGAGTAAAAGTCAGGTTGATACGACCATCAATAGACGTTATCTGCCAAGGTAAATGAGTATCTTGGCGGCTAAATGTAAACTGAGCATCGCCAAGTAAGTGCCGGGCGCTGTTAATCCACAGTACGTTCTCACAGCCACCCGTCTCATTAACTCCGGCCGCGAGATTAAGGCCAATGTTCGTGTTATTGACTAGCGCGTTGATGCTAGCCCAACGCCAACTGGTTTCACGCCTCATGTATCCAGCGGAAAAGTCATAGCCAGCACTTGCATTGATAAGAGAGACCTCATGTTGGTCTATCTCAAGTGTCCCAGTTACTTTGAGTGCATTGTGTTTTTGGGTATAGGTCCACCCTGAATAACCGGTTGGTGTGCACATCGACATAGGTAAGCTATCGGGAGCTGGCAGCAAGCAAAAATCAGCTTTAATGAGCTTGGTGTTGATTGCTACGTTCCATTGTCCTTCTTTGATATTGAAAGCGATGCTTTGACCTGCAATTTTTGTCGTACCCTCAAAGGGGGAGTGGGTGATTTGCTTATCAAGCCCCAAAGGTCGCAGCCAATTGGACTCTTCTAGGTGATTATTCTCTATGTCGTATACGTAACAAAATGCCGAACTCAAGTAACGAATGTCAGCAATAGCAACGCCAATGATGTGAGTCTGTGTAACTAAGCTTACAAACTGAAATTGTTTGTAGTGGAAGTGTTTATGCCAAGGGTTTGCTTTTGCGTCCATGGCATTTCGATAATCGAAGTTTTCTATGTTTAGTTGTTTTGGGATGCCATCGAAATGCCCGATGGTTGGTTGACCATCGGAGTTAATCACGCAGACTGGAGCTGGAAGTGTGTTTATCATTGCGAGGCTTCACATTAATTTAACAACTAATCCTATTGTGCGGTGAGTTTAGTAGAATTTGGAGGTCATATTCGGACAAGAGTACGCGTCAATTCACGACTTGAACACTATGGTATACCTCAGTGACCGAAGTGCAATGAGTGATGAGGGAGGTTGGATTGGAAATTATCGCAGAGTATATGCCAACGGAGCATCGGCACCAGTTAGGTACCTTAGATGTCACACTTTTACTCAATACGTTAGAGCAAAAAGGCGTGAACGTTGAAACACTGCTTGGTTGTGCAGGGTTGGAATGCCTAAATTGGAGAGATCCAAATGGAAAGCTCACATACGGGGATAAACTGTCTATCTTTCGGGTCGCGAATCAGAACTTCCCGAATGAGGGGTTAGGTTTGTCGCTTGGGGAACATGCAAGCTTGAGTCATTTTGGGGTGTTAGGTTATGCGTTATCAACCAGCCCAAATGTTGAAGAGGCGATCAAAGCCGGCTTTAAATATCTTCGGCTAAATGGTCCTATCTTTTCTGTAAAGTTGATTCGTGATGGCGAACTCTCTGCGATACAAATCGAGAACACGCTAGAGGTCGGCGAATTGCTTCCTTTCTGCAGTGAATACTTTCTTAGTTCAATCGTCTCATTGTTTAAAGAACTGACCGGAGAAGCGTTATCTATTGAAGCGCTTTCGTTACCTTATCCCAACCCAAATTACGCAAAACTTTATGATAAGCGCTTTCAGTGTGAGGTCACTTTTAATCAAAATGTCTGTGAACTCAGGTTCGATACCTCTGTTTTATCTCAAGTGTTACCGACTCATGATGCCTCGACTCTAAAACGTTACCTTAGGTCTTGTCAGTCGATTGTTGAGACGTTGGAGTCTGAGCATCTGCTTACTAATCAAATCAAAACCATCTTTTATCAAACTGCAGGTCATTTCCCGAGCATAGAGCGACTGGCAGATCTGTTTGGTTGCAGTTCTCGTACCCTGAGGCGCGAACTGAGCAATTATGAAACGAGTTATCAGCAGCTACTGACAGAAGTGCGAGTTGAACTGGCCAAAGAGCTACTGCTCGCTACAAACATGAGTATTGACGATGTTGGTGAAAGGCTTGGCTACAATGATCCTGCCAATTTCAGAAGGGCATTTAAGGGCTGGCTTCATAAATCACCAGCACAGTTTCGCGATGGCCTCTGCTGATCCGCTCTCACGCTAGCTGGCTAGTGATTTGAGGCTATCTTGTTGAACTACGCTATTTAAAGAAGTTCTCCCGAAAGCCAGATATCTCTTGTTGATAGTAGCTATCCCATTCTTGGCTACTCCAGTCTCTATGGCTAGTAGATCGCAGCACAACTAAGGACGACTTCAGTTGAGCCAATTGTTCGTGATAATTCGCCACCGTTTGCTGTTGCTGCGCTACTTGGTGTTCACGAGCCACAATGTTGTTTGCTTGTGAGTCATCCAAATATGTCTCTTGCAGTTCTGTCTTAATGGAGGCTAGCTCGTTTGGACTAAAGCTACTCGGAAGTAACGAGATAGCGAGTTCGTATTTTTTGAATGCGGTGTCTGCGTTTAATACTTCGGCTTGTCCGTCCCATTCCATAATTAAGTTTCGGTAATGTGAAACAAACTCCGTTGCTTCGACTTCTTTGATTAAGCTAGCGCTAAGCGTGAAGTTTAAGTGTGCAAACTGATCTGAAAACAACTGGTGGGCGAGTTCTCCCCATACTTGTAGTGCGGACTGTTTAAATACGCTTACTTTTTCCTCTAAGGTCTCTATCGATTCAAGAGGCATAGTGCTTTCTACCGATTTCCATTTTGCAGAGAGAGTTGGGTAGTGGCTGAGTAATTCAAACCATTCGCTCGTTAACTCATCTTGTAACAGAGCGAGTTGTTCTCTGCAGTTGCTAGTTTGTTGGCACAGCCCCCAAAACTGGTCAAGCTCATTAAACAAGGCTTTACCCTCGAGGTCTAACAGTAGCTCTGCAAAAACAACGTGATCAAAAGATTCTGCTTCATCTGTTGGGTATGAAATGCTTGTTCGATTGTCGTCGATATGACTAATGGTTACAGGGCGTGCTTCGATGGGGGCAGAAACGTGCTCGTATTCTACCGAAGCATAGGTAGTTTTAGGTTCTTTTGATGACCATGAATAGCCAACCATGCCCACCAATATGGTGAGCATGATGATTAATATAACGCGTAACATAGATTCTTTACCGCGCTACTTGATCACTGCACTAACAGGGAAGTGGTCTGAAAGATTGTAATGCTTCCAAAGTTCACTGCTGGTGGAGCGAGGCACATCGACGCGGTTATTGTTTTGAGTTTTAACCGCGTACTCAGAACTGACGACGACATAATCAAGATATTCAACGTTTTCTCCACCAGACATTGGCTCGCCAGCGAAGTTATTAATACGTGGGTCGAATGTAGACGCCGTATAGCCTGAATACTCGGGTTCAATTGCTTGAAGATTGGTAAACATCTCTTGGTAATCGCTAGGGAATTTAAGCTTGTTTACGTTGAAGTCGCCGCTGTAAATAACAGTTTCTGATGCTGGGATATCAAGGGATATAGCTAACTCGCGCATTTGTCTAAATTGACGTTGTCGGTAGTTGCGTGCCGTTGTGGTGTCGAATGATGCAGTGTGAGTGCCGAATACGTGGTAAGCCTGGCCATTTTTGATGATCTCAGCGTAGTTCACACCCTTGTCAGCAAAGCAATCAGTGCCGGTACAGTCGGGAAATACATACTGAGCTTCATTAACGATAGGGTAGCGGCTGACAATGATCACACCGCCGTCATAGATGTTGATGCCATCTTTATCGAGCATTTTAGTTTGATAAGGGTACTCTTTGGCCAGTTCCCGCAAGAATTCATGTCGACCATTGGCAAACACCTCTTGAAGCGCGAGTACGTCATAGCCTTTGACATATTGGGGGATCAGGTCGTAGCGATCACCAATGTGGGATGCGATTGCAGGAAGAGCCCAAATGTTATACGTCATGACTTTCAGCGTATTCGCATCAGGTTCTGGCTGCTCGTCTATTTTTTCTGGAGTGATGGTGTAGTAAATATCATCGTAGCGTGCGGTGTTATCGGCTTTTAGTGCAAGCTCAGTATTCACGTTAAAGGCATCGGTCGTACTGCGGTGGATATTACGGTCATCATAGAGTCTCAGATTAACATCAGCGGCACTTAAGCCATGTTGTAATGTCGAGTTATACCAGTGTCCCTTCATGGTTTGATTGAGAGTGATACTTTCACCCACAGTATTCGAAACCACAGTGTTGAATTGATAAGTTTCCCCTGATTTGACGCCTGTCCAACGATTAAAGCTGATCAGTTTTTTTGTTTCCCATGGACCAATTTGCTCAACGTGTTGTTGCCATTCCTCTCCATATGTAAGGAGGTCAGTACCACTGTGACTGGCTTGAATCGTCATTACTTGGTTGGTGTTATTGGTCAGATACACGTCGGTATCGGCGATAGCAGAGGGAGCTAAGAATGAAGCTGATGCGAGTAATGCACTTAAACTAGTCCATTGATTTTTCATTGGTTACGTTATCCTTACTAATGGGTGTAATGAATAACGTAGTCAATAGATATTGCGCTTGAGTTATAACTCTATAAGCAATATTAAATTATGAGATACACGCCAAGGTTTTATAAAATGAGTCATCTATTGAAAGTGAAAACATTGCTCTAATTGAATGATAAGTGTTACGCGCGCGTAATAAAAAGATGGAAGGTGAGTGGGTATTGACTAAGAGAATGGTCGATAAGCCGTTTTGAGAGGACGCGATTATTTTGGAATTGTTGAGTAATTTACTCTTGTCTGGTAAACAGAAACTTGAAAAACAGGTATGATAGTGTCGTTTTTAATCCTGAACTGGGAAAGTCATGGCAAAGTTAACACTCCAAGAGCAGATGCTTAAAGCTGGCTTGGTAAATGAGAAAAAATTAAAGAAGGCGAAGAAAGGCTCTAAAAAGTCTCGTGTTCAAGCTCGTGAAGCAAAAGCGGCAGCAGAAGAGAACAAGCTGGCGCAGCAAGCGAAAGATAAAGAGCTAAACCAACAGCTGAAAGAAAAGCAGTTGAGCAAAGAGATCAAAGCTCAAGTGAAGCAGCTGATCGACATGAACAAGATCGACCTGAAAAATGGTGAAATCAAATATAACTTCACTGACGGTACTTTGGTCAAATACCTATACGTTGAAGAGCTGACTCAAAAGCAATTGAGTAAAGGCATCTTGAGTATTGCACGTCAGGGCGAAAGCTATGTTGTGATTCCAACAGCGGTAGCAAACAAAATCGCGATGCGTGATGAGGAGTCAATCGTTGATACTCAAACAGCAAGCACTGATGAAGTTGACGAGGATGACCCGTACAAAGACTTCGTGATCCCTGATGATCTAATGTGGTAACACCAAGTTAACTGCTGCTTGATTCGCTGTATGTTTATGGCGCTGAAAGACAAAAAAGCCCTGATGATATTACCATCAGGGCTTTTTAATTTTGGAGAACGTAAACGTAAGCTGAGACGCTTTACTAGCGAGACAATCTCCGTTTTTCAACCCTGTGAGAGTTAGTCAGCGATGACCTCTGTGATATCGAACGCAGAATCTTGTGGGTAGTCTTTGAGCTGATGATATTCAATATGAGATTGCTCATAACCATCAAAATAACAGTCACCAATTTCGTTACGTGGACAAATATGGATATCGTCTCGTTCGATTAACTCTGTTGAACAACATGGACAGTATTTCATAGCTCCTCCTGTAAGGGATCTCTGTCTTTAGCCGGCTTCATTAACTCAAACTTTTGTGTCATTGTGATTGCATTTTTAAGTCACGTAACAGGTTTGCTTCTCATAAACTGGCCCTTTGGAGTTGCGGTTAGCCATTAACAAAGGGCCAGCTGTATATGATGTTTAACTGGTCGCAAGCCGGCTTTTTGAGCCTTGTTTACTGGATGCTACATATATTGAAGCGAGAGCGGCTGCCACCTCCAAGCATTCTCACATTGTCTTTTCTACCTAGCGCTTTCCATGCCGTGCTTTCTTCTGCGCTAAGGTTTGATGGTTGATAATCCAAGTTAGCGTATCGTGATACAACCACTTGTTTTTGCATGCTTTCAGAAAGGCTGTCGATAACATTTGTTGTTACTTTGCCGTCAGAGTAGGCCATCACTAACACTTCGTCGTTGTCTTCCAGCGCTGAGGTTAGGGCTGTTTGGTTACCTTCGTTGTACTTAACATCCCGGTAACCTCGAGTCTCTTCTGTTTTTTTACCTGAAATAGCTCGGTATAACAGATTCTTTTTCCGTTTTTTTAGCGAACTCAAAGGCGTTTCGTTCGCGGCACTGTATAGGTTGACCACTTTGATGTCGTTTTGTGCTGCGTACTTCAAAATTGAACTCTGGTTACTAAGGCCTCTTCGTGTGAGCGCTGGCGAGTTTTGCAGGCTTTGAGAAAGACGTTGTTCGGTTGCATCAACGATAACAATCGCAGGGTTATTCCCTTCACTCAATGATTGTTGGAGCGCTTGTTTAACTTCTATATGAGCTTGTTTTCCTTCTACAGTATCCCATTTAGGGGCATGCTGAGGTGTTGCCGATGGTCTAGTTTCAAGAGTGTAGGGTTGATAGTTGTAGTGCTCTTTCGGCCAATAAGTATTGCGTTTCTCTTTTCCTAGCTCATCAGCCAAATGAAATTCGCTCACGACTTTTTCATTTTTTAAATACGCCTTCGCCTTCTCTTGTCCCAGTGCTTTCCAATGGAAATACATCTCTTCGCGAAGGCTGATCATTGATTGTCTGGTACTACTGATTTCCGTTACAGGATCTCGCCCGTTTTCAGCGTTGTTGTAGTGTGCAATTCCTGTTGTTTGGTACTCATAATTCGGAATGACATATTCTGTGATTTGGTTAGTATCGGGATGTCGATGAGATTGAGGTGTACTGCCTTGTGGAACAGCGCCAGAAGCAAAGTCACGAGCGTGAATGAGTTCATGTCCTAAAGCGACAGTTTGATCAAATGGTGTGTTCTTCCCTGGAATATTAACCATCTCGGTGGTGGAGAAGAAAATCGTATTTGATACTCCTTTACCATTAGATTGTCGCAGCCATGCTAGTGAAGCCTTTTGCTGATCTTCGAATATCGAAGGTACTGTCTCGAATAGTCGACCTGGGCCTTCAGGTTCTCGGATCACAGTGACAACAGTAGCCTTTGATTGATCGACGCCGATCGTATGTTCTATTAGCGGTTCAATAGCATCATCGGGTGCATTTACTGGTTCGTAGGTCGCGATTTGTCGCAAAATCTCACGTCCTGTTGGCGATAGTTGCAGGTTGCGAATCAACACGCTCATGTCTGCAAGGTAGGCATCACTCTTGGTTTGCACGTATAGATTTTTCGACATGCGATAAAGGTTTCCATAATCCGCAGAATTGTATCCCTCGATGACTTTTACGCCGTCGGGAGTATCATAGAAGAGCCCAAATTCAGACCCTTTTCCTGCAAATGTCTGACTTGAATTAATGAGCAGCAACAAGGTCAAAACGGTTCGTGTAATTGTGAGTTTCATAGACTTATTCCTCTAATGCCAATTGGATTTCAATCCAATCTTCTAGTTCTCTGAGCAGCATATGGTTGATGTGTGGAAACATAGTAAAGTCATTGTTTTTAACGATGGCCCCTAATTGCGTTACTGCCGCCTGAATATCCCCCCGGCTCAACGTACCTTTGATTTCGGTAAGGTGAGACCAGAGCTCATGGTTTGAGATTCCCCCGATTTGCAACTCAATGGCGTCATGGTGAACTTGTGATAGGTAACTCAGATGGAGTGTTGATAGCGTGCTATTGAACAGCTGATGCTGATGAGCACTGTCTAATGAAGTATTGGCTTCAGACTGCTGATGCTGTGCGATTTGAAGATAGAGAGAAAGATCGCCTAATAAGTACTGAAGTTGGTTAGCACTTGTCGCTTTCAGAGCCTTTTCCGTTATGCTGTCAATAGCTCTTTGGAAGTTTCGCTCAAACTGAGCGCTAGGTTGCGATATCACGTCGTCGAGTATGTCTGCCATTTGAGGTGCATAAAACCTAAGGTTTGCTGCAGAGTAAACACTTGGAAATGGTATCGAGTAATTTAGAGAACGAATGTAAGACATTGAAATAGCAAGTTTAAATTGAGGCTGAATTAAATATTTGAAAATTTCATATTGTTTGATTTGGTCTAACGCTCCACCGCTTGGTCGCTCGGTTAATAGCAGTTCATACCAACGACTAATTTGATACCAATTTTTACGATTGTTGGGGTCAGAGCTATCAATACCTTTACTCTCTAAGTATTCGCTGAGAGGTGTTTGGTAGCGAAGAATTTCGATGTGCGCTAGCTCAGAAACAAGTTGCTCAAACAGTTTGTTCGATGATTGGCCTGAGATGTAGGCGTTAGCCGTGTTGATCAACTGAGTTCTAAATAGGCCTGCGGGCCAACCGTTAACAATCTTTGATGCGATGTATTGATCAACATTAAAGTCGACTCTCCTCATTAAAAGTTCGGATAACTCGGGATCCTTTTTAGGGTGATAAGTATCGTATAGAGCGCCCGAATCTTTGCATGCATCGAGAGAGGCTTGGACTCCTCCAGGAACTACGGAAGGAATGCCCCAGCAAGTCCTGGCAGGGCGTACTTCTACGGTCGCAGTTTTAAGTTGCTCTTCACTCAGATAATCTATTCCCCATACTTCGTTTGCATACTCCCTTAATCCACTTTGTCTAACTTGAAACTCCAAGGTGCCTCGGTTGAGCGTGCTTTGATTGATCATCGCTGTGATGTGTGGCTTTGCTCTATCACTTACTCGGTTGATTAATCGTTGTCGGTGTTTTGCCAACTGACGTAAAGCAATGTCGACAAGCTCTGCTTTCTTGGTATGTGTTTTTAAAGCCAGCTCGTGATAGGCGCTCGAATTCAACTTGTTGATTAGGTCATCAATTCGAGCTGGTCCTTGATGACGAACGCAGTTTTCGAGATTACTAGGGGAGGTATACGATTCCTGACATAAAGGTTGGTGCAAATTTGTATCAACAGAAACATGGCCCAGAGATTTCAAAAGCTCGAGATCGATTCGTGCCATTTGCTTAGATAGTTGTCTGTCATATGCAGAGGCTAGCCGACGATGCTCGGTGTCGGCTTGTAGGAGTAGGTGATCGACATACATAGAAGCGCTCTGCTTTACGTGATTGTCATATTTATTGAGTAGTGTAATTGCGTCTTCTTTTTTGTGGTGAAACCGAGCAAATTCTGATGAGTGATTAGCGAATACGTAGTGTGTTTGTTGCTCAAACTCTTCAATTTTCTGTTTGGCCGCGAAGTACTTTATATCACTCGACAACAGGTTTAACTCATCACCCACTAGCGGAACGATGGAAAAAACAGAAGCGGCTTCATCAAGGCGGGTAGAGGATTCCTGAGAGAATGTACTCACCATATTGTCGAGCCAAAACCCTACTGCGACTGCATCTCCAACTGGCCCTAACACTTCCAACGTAGAAGATCCCGCTTTACCGAGGCGGTTGAATAAACTTTGTTCGCTCAGTGGGCTTTCAAAAGTTTGCGGGACGCTCGCGAGTGCTTGCTCTGTTTGTGGCCAAGCTGCTGAGAAAGAGCTCGCATGAGCATCATGCTCGAGTTCGCCTAGTGCAATGCCAAACTGTGGCTCTGAATAAACTTCGTCGCGAGCCCATGACGTTATGCGATTTTGGTTAATCTCGTCTAATGATTGAGTATCTTGGACGCCGTCACTAAGACAAAATGCAATGGATATGGGGCTATAAATAATGGCTGCGAATTGCCATAAATGGATTTTTTTTGTCATATTTAAATGTTGGCTTTCATTGGTGGTTAGAAGGAAAAGTACTTTTTGAACAGTGTTCCTGACGACAGGAGAAACCAGCCGAGAACGGTTGTTGAGTAAGTGCTTCGGCTTTTGGATATGGAAGAAAAAAAAGCTCACCACCAGAGTGATGAGCTTAGTGTTGGGATACAGATGTGTTTTTAGTGCTGTATTGGAGTAATCATTAGCTGGGCATCGTGATAACCGAGTCGATTTAGCGCTTCAGGATCGAAATCGGTCACGACGGTTATATCGCCCGCATAGTAGGTTTTGTGGTTGGTTAATATGTTCACGATATCAAATGAATCGACGGAGTGCTCCGCACCGATATCGATCATCCCAGAGTATTGTGACTCGGCATTAAACTGACCTGAAACATAAGAGTAGAAGGGGCGAACACTCGCGCCAGCGGCATATTGCATGCTGCTCAGGCCATATTCGTTGATGGCCCAACTCCAGTCCCACCATTTCATCTCACCAGGAATGTAACGATGGTCCCATTGGTAGCGAATATTGGCTTGCTCTTCGCTGTTGGTACCCATGGTAAATGTGTGTGAAACGGTTGGACGGTTAGTCGGGTGTGAAACTAACGCATTACCACTATAGCGAAGAAAGCCTGTGAAGTTTACGTCGTAACTCATATTAGCTTTGATGCGATAAGGGTAAGAGATAGTAGAGCGCAAGAACTCAACTCTAAATGGTAATACTGAACGGGCGGGTACCGTTAAGATGGCTTGCAGCTCACTCGCCTCTGAACGCTGTCCACTATTGATGTCGGCGAAATGTTGGCCTTTTTCTAACACCACTCGAACATCGGTTTTTCCTGCTTGAGGCCAGTGAAAGTCCTCGTCGAGAGTAACAACGTCCGCGAGATCAAAACGATTGGTCTTGTTCCACTGTGTTGATTGTAAAAAATGAAGATCGACGATGACCTGCTTCGGCTCATCTGTCTCGTTGATTGCATAAGCGGAAAGGGTGTTGATCAGCTCTTGGTCTGTCTCTTTAACGGTGCCGTACGAGAACCCTTGAGTATCAAGTGTGTAGGAGAAGTTATCGACTTTAATCGTCGTTTTCTCATTGCAACGGTCACCTGAACAGCTTCCATTACTATTCCCTTTAATTTCCCAACCGCTGTGAACTTGATTGATCCCCATATCTTGACCAACGTAGCGCCCGTTATCGCCGCCCACCCACGCATAACCAAGATTGTTTGCTAGGTAGGCTAATGGTCTAACGAAGTTCGCATTGTCGTTGACTAAGGCTCTCTGTACTTCGAGGTTACTGTTTTCCTGGATAGCGTGTGCTTCATAGTATGGTAAGCCCGCTTCAGGTTTATTAGGGTAACACCAGGTTTTGTCATTTGGCTGACCATGCTTGATAAGGCCGTGATAGCCAGAGCCCATGATCACCCAATCATCTTGAAGACCGATGATATCCCAAATGTTCATTCGAGAAACGAGGGCCGCTTTGTGCTCCTGTGCTTCTGAGTAATTAAGTGGGCGATAGTCATGACGACAACTATCCTCGCCAAGCTTGTCTAACACGACTTGGTCTGAGTAGATCTTTGCGTTAACGGAATGAGGCGTTAACGATATGGCAGCGCTAATTAGTACAGTTTTACTGACGTTGAACATGAATGAGTTCCTAATGGCCATTGTTTGGCTATTTTTATTAGATATTTTTTATATGTATTATTTTGAAGCCGAGGGCTCCTAGCGGCGTGTACTCTGTCACATAAAAGGAACGCAAAAATACTGAAATGAATTGAAAATAAATCCATATATATTTCATAGCCTTACAGTTGGGTGAGCGTTGCTTGATAAAGCTTTTACTTTTTGTATTCTATTTTGATGAGTAAATAGGTTGTATTAGAAAGTGACGAGTGTTGAAGAGTCTAGAAATTGAAGGGAGATAGTTTAACTTTGGAGTATCACTGGCATAAAAAAATGCAGCGATAACCCTAGTGTCGTCGCTGCATTTTCATCTATTTGATTACTCTAGTTAGAGCTTTATCGGTAACCAAAGAGTAATGCGTTATGCATCACCAGGCTTCTCGCGTTTGCTGTTCCAACCCATAAAGTTGTAGATATTGTACCTCGCAAAACCGATTTGCTCGTGCAGTGCGAAGTCAGTTACAGCAAAGTTGTACCATAAAGGAAGCCATGAAACCTGAGCCGCCATGTAATCGGATCTAACCGGAATTACCTCTAATCCGAAGTGGTTGAAATAAAGCTCACTGCGGCGAATATGTAGGCCAGATGAAACCAGAATAATGTTGTTGAATTGGTGGTGCTTCATCAGGTCGCTGGTTAGCTGTGCATTTTTCCATGTATTCACGCTGTTTGGCTCTTGGATGATGTCAGCTTTTGGTACACCAAGTCTCAGCAATTGTTGCTCGTAAATTTCCGCTTCTGTTACGCCATTGCCTTGTGCATCGCCACCACTGATGATTACTTTGCACTTTGTGCCCGATTTTGCACAATCTTTATATTGGCTTGCCGTTTCACTGATTCGGCCATAAGAGAAAAATGTTGGTTCGAAACCTTGTGTGCTTTGAATAAACTGAGTGCCAGCACCGAGAAGAACAATTGCATTATTATCGGCCCATTGTATATCTGGTTTACTTTCGTAATTTGCTTGTAGATCATCTAATAAATAACGAGGAATTGACCCCGTACCAATCAGCACAAATGACGATAAGAGAACAAAGGAGAGAAAATAAGAGGTTTTTCGCCACTGAAGTAAACGAGTCGTGAAAACGAATAATAGAAGAAGTAAAAGTATAATAAAGCTCATTGGAATCCTGTTATCGAACTTTTGCTATGGGTAAACGCTATGTTTGAAGTGGTGCATCATATATCATTTTTATAAAATCATTCCAGATAACCCATTGTATTATTGAACAAATGCACGCTTAACATTTAAAAAGCAACTCCGGCACCAAATAGACAATAAAAAACCGATGCATGAGCATCGGTTTTTTTGGTCGAGCAGTTTGATTCAGAATTAAGCGTTCGCTTGTTCCAAATCTTGTTGCTTGTCTTTCTTACCTAACAGGCGACTTGTGATCGTACCGGCTGTCATTGCACCAGATACGTTAAGCGCGGTACGAGCCATGTCGATAAGTGGTTCGATCGAGATAAGCAGTGCTGCGATTGTTACTGGCAGACCCATCGCTGGCAGTACAATAAGTGCTGCGAACGTTGCACCACCACCTACACCTGCGATACCGAAAGAGCTCACTGTAATGATTGCAATTAGAGACAGGATGAAGTTGATGTCCATAGGGTCGATGCCAACCGTAGGTGCAACCATCACTGCTAGCATTGCAGGGTAGATACCCGCACAACCGTTTTGACCAATTGTCGCACCGAAAGAAGCTGATAAGTTAGCAATTGCTGGTGGCACGTTTAGTTTCGTGATTTGAGCTTCAACGTTCAGTGGAATCGTTGCTGCAGAACTACGCGAAGTGAAAGCGAACGTTAGAACAGGCCAGATTTTTTGGAAGTACTCTTTTGGGTTTACGCCAACAAAAGAAACTAACACACCGTGAACAACGAACATCAGCAGAATTGCAACGTAAGACGCTACGATGAAACCAAGCAGGCTTAAAATGTCAGAAGCGCTTGATGTTGCAACTACTTTCGCCATTAACGCTGCGATGCCGTATGGCGTTAGTGCCATGATCATCTTAACTAAGCGCATCACGATAGATTGAGCGGCTTCAACGAACGTACGAATTGGAGATTCTAGCTCTTCTTTCTCTGCCATTACTTTGCGACCTGCAATACCCGTTAGCACACCAAAGATAACAACCGCGATGATAGATGTAGAGCGAGCACCGGTTAGGTCTGCAAATGGGTTGGTTGGAATGAAGCTAACCAGCATTTGTGGAATCGTTAGATCCGCAACCGTACCAATGCGGCTTTCTAGTGTTGCGATACGCGCTGTTTCGCGAGCACCTTCTGTTAAACCTTCAGCAGATAGGCCAAATGCTTGAGTCACAACAATACCTACAATCGCAGAGATTGCCGTTGTCGCAAGTAATACAGAAATCGTGATGCCAGAAATTTTGCCCAGTGAACCGCCTTTCTCAAGTTTCACTACTGCAGCAATCATTGAAACCAATACTAATGGCATGATCACCATTTTCAGTAGGCCAACGTAACCACGACCGACAATGTTTACCCAGTCTAGTGTTTCTTTGATTACAGGGTTACCTTCACCAAATAGCAACTGAAGGCCAAGACCAAAAGCACTACCAAAAACTAAACCTAATAGAACTAAGCGCGATAACGTGTTTTCTTTTTTCTGCTGTCCGTGGAGAAAGAAGAGGATACCAGTGAATACCGCTAAGGCAGCGATAGCTGAAAGTGACATTTGTTTTCCTTATGAGTTTCTTTAAATTGATAGATTACTTGGATATATGGGCGCAAATACTGTTAGCTACAGTAGCGACCTGTAACAAAACGTAAAATAAGGAAAAGTAATTAAATAGAACGATAGGTAATATCCACTGAATGGTATGAGTGGATAAACAACATTATGGTGAATAGATGAGCTTTTTAGCGATATTTTGCCAATAAATTGAGCATGTCATTGGATGAGTAAATTTCGATATTTTGGAAATTATTTTCGAACAATCGGAACAACATGGCCTGAGCGACATCTTTTGATTGGATAGGGCGTAGGTTTTTGAATTTCCCAAACATAAAAGGCGACAGAAGTGGAAACACGCTTTGTAGCAGTTTTTCGTCGGCTCTTGGTTCTTCTCGCTCGCCAACCAATGGCCCTGGACGTGCAATGAAGAGTTGCTTGAAGCCGATACGCTTTAAGTTCTGCTCCATTTGACCTTTGCATTTGAGGTAGTGTGAATAGGAATCGACGGATGCTCCATAGCTTGATACGACCGCGACCCGTTGCACTCCCAAGAACTTCATCGACTGAGCTACTTGACTGACAAGTTCAACATCTACCTTTCGTAATGCTTCTTTCGAGCCTGCCTTTTTCTTGGTGGTGCCTAAGCAGATGATCCCAAGGTGGGGTGTGGTTTTGGTATCGTCCCAGCTGGTGACTTGCAGATCACTATGAATCAGCGTGTGGAGTTTTTCTGAGTGGAACTGTGAATCGAGTGCTCTTCGGGATAAAGCGTAAATGTGCTGTATCGCAGGCTCGTTGATGAGCAGATTCATCACATGATGACCAATTAGCCCGGTAGCACCAGCCACTATGATTGATGTCTTATCTCCAGAAATGCTCATAACTATCCCTAACGTTTACCTAAGTCACTGTTTCAATTTAAACCTTCTTGTTCAATGACGAAAACTTGTTCGCCTTTAATGTGAAGGCACGTGCAAATTAGATACGAGCGATAGGCGTTCGCTATAGGAAAGTTGTGTCGTGGGAACAAAAAAGTCCGCGTATACGGGCTTAAAGAGATTAGGCAACATAATGAACGTAATAGATTTTCAAGTTAAGAGATTAACACCCGTCATAGAATTTATTGATTGTCAGATCGCCGATGTTGATGAGTTGGGTTTGATCTAACGTGTAAGACCTAGTGAATTGAACAAAACAGTTATAGCTCTTTAGCTCTCTAAATTGCCTTTCTCTGCCCGTGTAGACTATGAGGGTTGGGTTGAATTTCGGTCCATAGCTGAGCAACTGATAGTCATCAGTCTGCATCGCGTTTTTGATATTGTCAGAATCTAATGCAATAGCGCCCCATTGAATCCATATATCTTGGTCCGAGAATTGCGCGAGCTTTTCATTCTCTAAACCTTCAATGGTTGCTTTGCCCATGACTATTTCATTGGTTGCGTTGAAGGCTCCAATGAACCCATCGAGAGTGGCTATGGTTGCGTCAGACTTGATGTTCAAAAAGCGCGGTGCTGCTGCCACAGCGATAATGCCTAAAACAGCGATTACGGCGACTAGCTCGATTAATGTAAAGCCTTTGTTCTTCATAAATCCCCTAATGGTTAATGGGGCGATACTAACAACTAGGATTCGAGAGTAAATAAACCCTAGTTACTCATAAGCTTTTGAAATATAAGGCTAAGTCTACGGAGTATGACAAGTGAGCCAATGCTTGATTTTTGGGCGGCGGAATGGCTTTAAAATGAACTGATTGTCTAACTATTGAGATTTTAATGAGCCAATGAAATCTTGTGTTGATATGATTTAAAAACTCAAAACCCCAAAAATAACAAAGCCCGTTGGGCGACGGGCTTGCTACTTTCTTCGCAAATTTTAGGTGAAGGACAGTGGGATTTTCCTTACCTTTTTGCTAGCTTTCTTGCTTGATTTATTTGGTTTCCTTTTGCTTGAGTTTGGAATCATCGCACCTCCTAAATCAATTTACTGAGCTTTACTTTTTTCAACCGGTTGTGTTGCTTGGTGTTGCATTTTGTAGCTAACAGTGTGGGTGTTCACTGTATGGGTACTTATCAATGGAGAGATTGACAAGTACTTTAGATAAAGCATAAAGGGTGCCAAAACGTAAGTTATTGATTCTTTGTTGTCATGGCTAACGAAGTACAATCTGTTAGTCTTTTTGATTCTCAAATTGAGAAAATGTCGGTTTAAACTGCTTAAATTAAGAACATCCTCTCCGCTTTAGCTGATATAACGATAGATACAGCCTCGCTTAACACGTAAACTAAATCGTAATCCCCATAGACCAAGGATGTGCTATGAACCTCAAGCTTAATACTCTTGCTCCTACTCAGATTTACCACCTGATGACGCAAACCGTTGTCCCTCGTCCTATCGCGTGGGCATTAACGGAATCTGCTGACCAAGAATACAATTTAGCACCTTTCTCTTATTTCACGCCTGTTTCAAGTAACCCGCCACTGCTGATGTTATCGGTCGGGAAGAAGCCATCGGGAGAAATCAAAGACACCACTCGTAATGCCCATGAGACGGGTAAGCTAGTTATACATATTGCATCGTCGAGTTCAGCTGAAGTGATGACTGCGACTGCAGCTACTCTTGAGCATAATGAGTCAGAAGTAACCGCGAATAACATTGAATTAGTTGAATTTGAGGGTTTTTCCTTACCGAGAGTGAAGCGGTGCGCTGTGGCTTTTGGTTGCACACTCTACGAGGTCAAAGAAGTGGGTGAAGTGCCACAAAGCCTTATCTTTGCGCAAATTGAACAGGTGTATATAGCTGAAGAGGTGATCGATAATGAGAGCGACCGCCTGAAGATAGATGCGCTCGCATTGGATCCTTTATCTCGACTAGGTGGAGGGGAATACGCCACGCTATCCAATGTATTCTCAGTGACTCGTCCTAAGTAAGTGTTATTCAATTGAGCTTCAACTGGATAATAACGCTAAACCCCATTCTGCAATCTAAGTACCAGTAATTATATGTTAGATACCAAATACTCACAGCAAATCCAACACCGTATTGATCAAAAAACTAAGCCGCTTGGGGCATTGGGTTTACTCGAAAAAACTGCCTTTCAATTAGCATTAATTCAGAGCCAAGGGCAAGATTCGGCGGCCGAACATATCGAATTGAACAAGCCGAGCATCATTATATTCGCAGGCGATCATGGTATCGCTGACGAAGGTGTGAGTATTGCGCCAAGTGCTGTCACGCAGCAGATGGTATTGAACTTCTTAAACGGCGGTGCTGCGATTAACTGTTTTTGTGCTGTGAACAATATCGATATTACGGTGATAGACACAGGCATCTTATTACCCGTTGAAGCTGATTCTTCAATGCTAGTGTCACAACGTTTGGGCACACGAACCAATAACTTTGCCAACGAAGCCGCAATGAGTTTAGAAACGGTAGAACGTGGTATTGAACTGGGCACGGAGCTTGTATCTAGTACCATTTCGAATGGCACCAATATCATCATGTTCGGTGAGATGGGTATCGGCAACACCAGCAGCGCGTCAGCGATTTTAAGCGCACTAGCAAAGCGAACTGCGGCAGAGTGTGTTGGTTTAGGTACAGGCATTAATCACGAACAACTCGCACGTAAAGTGGCGCTGGTTGAACAAGGTGTTGCGCGCTGTAAAGGGCTCGATCCTAAATCGATTTTAGCTCAAGTCGGTGGCTACGAGATCGTGCAAATGGTGGGTGGTTTCCTTGGTGCTTACCACAACAGAACGCCAGTATTGGTCGATGGTTTTATTGTGTCAGTTGCGGCGTATGTTGCGACCTTAATTGAGCCTAACTGTCGCGATTACATGATCTTTGCACATCGTTCTGAAGAGTCAGGGCACAAAATCTTATTAGAGCTGCTCGATGCTGAGCCATTGCTCGACCTTGGTTTAAGGCTAGGTGAGGGGACAGGCGCTGCACTGGCGATGCCAATCCTTCGAGCGGCGGCAGAGTTTTACAACAATATGGCGAGCTTTGAGAGCGCTGGAGTAACGGTTTAATGAGTGATAAGCCAGAAAGGTCATTGAGAGATCGCATCGCTTATCAATGGGAACTGTTTTCGTTAGCCATGGGCTTCTTTTCTCGTTTGCCGATGCCAAAGAATACGCCTTATTCAGAAGAACGTATGAACCGCTCTGGTCGCTACTTCTCTACTGTGGGCTTACTGCTCGGTGTGTTGTGTGGTGGCGTATTTTTATTGCTTGATGCTGTACTACCAAGTGCTATTGCCATCTTTTTGATGATGAGTTTCAGCTTGATGCTCACCGGTGCTTTCCATGAAGATGGTTTGACCGATATGGCGGATGGCATTGGTGGTGGCATGACGGTCGAACGCCGTTTGACCATCATGAAAGACAGCCGAATTGGCACTTATGGCGCATCTGCGTTGATAATGGCGCTGCTTGGTAAGTGGGTGCTGTTGAATGAATTGGTCAGTATGGCCGGATTGTTCATGATCATTATAACGGGTTACACCTTTAGTCGTGCGATTGCGGCATCCCTTATTTACGACATGCCTTATGTCAGCGATTTAGATACTAGCAAGAGCAAGCCTCTCGCCAATAAGCAAACTAAGGGCGAACTTGCCTTTCTTATGCTGATTGGTTTGTTGCCGAGCTTGTGGTTTGGTTTGGCGTTTACGTGTGTATTGGCATTCGTCGCTTACGTGTTCAGGGTGGGATTCAAAAAGTGGCTCATCGCGCGAATCGGTGGCTTCACAGGAGACTGCTTGGGCGCTGCTCAACAGTTAATGGAACTACTGATTTACATCGTGTTTGCCGCAGCTTTTTATAACGGCTTTATGTAACGTATTCAGGGTATTATAGGCCATACATGACAACGAAAAATCAAGCTTATCAGATTCATCGACATCTTGTTTTAGGTGGCGCACGCTCGGGTAAGTCGAGCTTTGCAGAACAACAAGCATTATGTGCGCTCGAAGCATGTTCAAATGGTCGTTTGCATTACATTGCGACCGCCACGTATCTGGACGATGAAATGCGTGATCGAATCGCTCATCATAAAGATCGCCGTTGTGCACAGTGGATAGAACATGAAGTACCTGTCGAATTAGCCGCTAAACTGCAGTCATTCAAGCAAGACGATGTGGTACTGATTGATTGCTTAACACTATGGCTCAATAACATCATTTTCGAACTGGGTGATGATGCAACGAATGCCCAGGTTGAGGCCGTGATTGAATCCCTGGTTGAAAGCGTAGAGCAAAGCCCGGCACAGATCATCATGGTATCGAACGAGGTGGGTTTAGGGGTTGTTCCTCTCGGGAAAGTATCGCGCTTATTTGTTGATAATGCTGGTCGCATGAACCAAGCACTTGCTCGCGTTGTCGAACATGTCACTCTAATAGCCGCGGGGTTGCCACTACACCTTAAGCCTTCAAATCATTCTATCAACGCTCAAGGCTAGATCACTGATATGTTCAATGGAACCACTAAAAACATCTATTTGCTCAGACATGGCAAAGTGGAAGGGAAGGCTGCGCTAAACGGTGTCTCTGACGTATTGGTCAATCCGGAGCTTCAACAACAGATTTGTGACGCTCTGGTACATCAGGGTATAGCGGTTGATGCGGTCATCACTTCACCGTTGAAGCGTTGTAGCGACTTAGCTCACTTGTACGCGGAGCGCATGTCTGTGCCTTTGTCTGTTGCTCCTGAATTTCAAGAAATGAACTTTGGCGAAGTGGATGGTATCGCATTTGATGAGCTAGAAGACAAGTGGGCAATGCTCGACACCTTCTGGCAAGACCCATCGAACCATAAGCTCAATGGTGCAGAAAGTTTACGGAGCTTCCACGAAAGAGTAACTCAAACTTGGTCGCAACTTTTGAATAACCCAAGTGACAATCTACTGCTGGTTACTCATGGTGGCGTAATTCGAATGTTATTGGCGCATTGCCTTGATTTTGATTGGAAAAATCCGAGTTTGTACTCAAAGTTGTCGATTGATAATGCATCGATAACCCATATTCAAGTCACTCAGTTCGCGCAAAGCTTTATCAGTGTTAAAGCGATAGGGCTGCCCGTACTTTGAGTGCTAAAGCACAGTTATAACAAACAATTTATTAAACCTATAAATAGAAAGATAGAAGTAAAAGGCGGTATCCATAACCGCTGTACCAGATTGGTATTACTACCTACGCGAAAGGAATTTAGTCATGACAACACCTAGCTGGGATTTAAGCATTGCTTATCGCGGTCTTGATGATGCAAAAATCGAACAGGACATTGAACTGATTCAACAGTGTATTGAGCTGTTACATCTACATGTTGAAAAGCGCCACATTATTTTGGCGATGCAAAATGCCATCCAAACTTCAGAAGCGGCTGGTACATTACTTAGCACTATCAATACCTTCGCTAATTGCCACGCGTCAGTGGATGCAACACACACAGAAGCGAAAGCGTTGCTTGGCCGTGTTGCAAAGCTTAACTCTGAAATGTCTCAAGCGTTTAGCCCTTATGAAGACACATTGATTCACGCAGAGCCCGAGTTTATAGATGCTGTTTTAGAACACGAGAGCGCCGATGTTGCAGGTCAGCGCTTTGCGATTGAGAGCTCACGTAAATTAGCCAGCAGCCGACTCAGCGTTGCAGAAGAGCAGTTATTAGCAGCGATGAAAGTCGATGGTCGTGATGCATGGGGGCGTTTATATGACAACCTAACTGGTTCTTTGAAACTGTCGCTAAAACTTGATGGTGAAGAAGAAGCGCTTGGTTTCTCACAAGCCGCTAGCTTGCTGTATGGCAGTGAATTCGATAAACAAGAACCAGCATGGCGCGCTGTTCAAGGTGCCATGAAGACGCACCAAGAGTCATTTGCTTCGATCTTAAATGCACTGGCAGGCTGGCGTCTGACTGAAAATAAAAAGCGTTCGAAAATCAGTGATGTACATTTCTTAGATCCTAGCTTGCATGGCAGCCGTATCGTGCCTGAAACATTAGACACTATGATGTCTGTCGCTAAAGCGAATCGCGAAGTAGGTCAGAAAGCGGGTCAACTAATGGCAAGAGTTCACGGCTTAGATGAGATGAAGCCTTGGAACCACTTAGCAGCAATGCCACCACTGGGTGACACTGAATCTAAGGTTTACCCTTTTGATGAAGCGATTGAGGTGATCAAAACCGCTTTTGCTGAAGTGAATCCAGAGATGGCTAAGTTTGTCGCTTTAATGGTTGAGAATGGTTGGATTGATGCGGCACCAGCAGCCAACAAGCGCTTAGGCGCCTACTGCACTAAGTTTGCTGCGACACGCACACCACTGGTGTTTATGACATGGAGTGGGAGCCGCTCTGATCTAATGACACTGGCACATGAACTTGGCCATGCGTTCCACAACTGGGTAATGAGGGATATGCCACTGTGTAAGACGCGTTACCCAATGACGCTTGCTGAAACCGCCTCAATCTTTGCTGAAAACATCGTGCGTGATTACCTACTCAAACAAGCACAAACACGCAATGAAAAGCTTGAAATGCTATGGGAAGAACTCTCTTCTTCGTTAGCCTTGATGGTCAATATCCCAGTTCGTTTTGAGTTTGAAAAAGCGTTTTATGAGCAGCGTGAAAAAGGTGAACTGACGGCACAGCAGTTATGTGATCTGATGGAAAGCACTTGGAAAGAGTGGTACGGCGATGCAATGACTGAGGCCGACCCTTACTTCTGGGCGAGTAAATTACACTTCAGTATTTCTCAGGTGAGTTTCTACAACTACCCATACTTGTTCGGCTACCTGTTCAGTAAAGGCGTATACGCTCAGCGTGATGCGAAGGGCGAACAGTTCTATGGCGACTATGTGTCTTTGTTGCGAGATACGGGCAGCATGATGGCAGAAGAAGTGGTTCAAAAACATCTTGGAATGGACCTGACTAAAGCCGATTTTTGGCAACAAAGTATCGACATGGTCAAAGTTCAAATCGACGAATTTGAAAGATTGCTCAATCAGGAAGATTAATTGATCTCAATCTGTTCATGGTAGGTCAGAGTCGTGTTAGCTTACGTGGCTCTTATCCTGCTGAACTAACCTGAAGTAACGAAAAGTCGCTTTAAATGAGAAAGTTATTTGGCACAGGCCTCGGTTTGTTAATAAGCAGGAAATATAAATATATGGGTAGTATTTGTGAGTGATAACGGAGTTTCTATTGATAAGTGCGATCCTAGCAACACAATTTCTATGTACAATTTATTAACATACGGCCGTGCAATTAAGGAGTAGCGCATGACGAAGACCCTATTTCGCCAATCATTTCTTTTTGACAGCCTAGATCTTGAACAAGAAGTGTTTGCAGGACAGACCGTACTGAGTAACGGTGTTCAAATTAAGCTTCATCAACGTGGTGTATTGGAAGTCATTCCCGCGGATTACAATTCTGAAACCAAGAACATCATCTTTTCAAGCGGTGTACATGGCGATGAAACGTCACCAATGGAGCTGATTGATAAGCTCGTTGAAGATATTGAAACAGGCTTTCAGGCAGTGAACGCTAGATGCTTGTTTATCATAGCTCACCCAGAAGCAACCAACGCGCATACCCGTTTTCTTGATGTGAATATGAACCGTCTGTTTGATGACAAACAGTACGAAAGTAATCGAGAAGTGGATATCGCCCAGAACTTAAAGTTTTTGGTGACAGAGTTTTACAAAGAAACCAAACCAGCAACCCGCTGGCACTTAGATCTACACTGTGCAATCCGTTTGTCTAAGCATTATTCATTTGCAGTGAGCCCTAAGGTTCGCCACGAAGTACGAAGTAAAGAGTTATTCGACTTCATCAACAGTGCTCACGTTGAAGCCGTGTTGCTGTCGAATGCGCCAACCAGCACCTTCAGTTGGTACAGTGCAGAGAACTTCGAAGCGCAAGCTCTGACTATGGAACTTGGGCAGGTTGCAAGAATTGGTGAGAACCAACTTGATAAGCTAACCGCTTTTGATTTAGCAATGCGTAATTTAATCGCGGAAGTAGAGCCAGAGCACCTACCAAAGCCAACCATTACTTATCGAGTGAGCCGTACTATTGTTCGTTTACATGATGATTTCGACTTCATGTTCTCAGACTCTGTAGAGAACTTTACTGCCTTTAAGCACGGTGAAGTCTTTGGTCATGATGGTGACAAACCATTGATGGCAAAGAACGAAAACGAAGCGGTGGTGTTCCCCAATCGCAATGTTGCTATCGGTCAACGAGCAGCTTTAATGGTGTGTGAAGTGGAAACGCGATTCGACCATGGTCAGTTGGTTTACGATTAATCGGTAGAAGTGCTGACGGTTCGTTGAATAACCGCTCAACTGGTTGAAATATCAAGGTTCACATTACGGTGTGAACCTTGAGTTTATTTGGGGATACAGGTAAGGTTACGCGAACAATTTCAAAGTAGCTTGATATGGATTTCCAACAACTTCTTCACCAAAAACAGCGTAAATGGATGCGAGCCATTTATCTGATGGCAGCACTGCTTATCGCGCTGAGTGCTATTTACCTAATGGTTGGCGATCTCTTCATTTCCCCTCTGGGCACCTTGTCCACATTAGAACAAAAACTACTGATTGATTTACGCTTACCTCGATTATTGGCGGCGATTGCCATCGGGGCAGGGCTAGCTGTATCTGGCGCAAGCTTACAAGTCTTGTTAGGTAATGTATTAGCAGAGCCGGGTGTGCTCGGCATTTCTGGTGGTGCAAGCCTCGCCATGGTGATTGTGTTGTTCTTCTTGCCGTTTGCTCCTACCCCTGAACTCTTCATGGTCGCTGCGGTGTTAGGGTCACTCTGTTTCACAGTGATTCTGGTGAGCATGGTAAAAGCAATGCGGCTCACCACGACCAAGCTGCTGCTGGTGGGGGTAGCACTAGGTATTCTTTCTGGTGCGATGGTGACATGGGCATTCTACTTCAGTGATGACATGAGCCTTCGTCTCTTGATGTACTGGCTAATGGGTAGTTTAGGCGGCGTGACTTGGTATCAACACTCGCTGACATTAGTGATGATTCCTGTGATTATCTGGTTGTGTCTGCAAGGCAGTAAGCTCGACAAACTGATGATCGGTGAGATCCATGCGGCGCAACTTGGCGTGAATGTGCCTAAGTTACGTTGGCGCTTAATCTTCGTAGTATCCATTTTGGTTGGCTTTGCGGTGGCGTTGGGCGGTGTAATCAGCTTTGTTGGCTTGGTTGTGCCACATTTACTGCGTTTAGCAATTGGCACCGATAATAAATATCTACTGCCTTTGTCTGCAGTTGCGGGGGCTGCGCTGCTGGTGTTTGCTGATATTTGCGCACGAACCTTACTTGATTCTGCAGAATTACCTTTGGGTGTGATGACCACAAGTATCGGTGCACCTATCTTCATTTGGATGTTAATTAAAAATCATGATTCAAATTAAGAGCCTGAGCGTCGGCGCTCGTTTATTACCACTATCATTTGAGGTCAAGCCGGGCCAAGTAACTCATGTTATTGGGCCTAATGGCAGTGGCAAGAGTACTTTGCTGGAAGCTATTTCGGGCATTGGTGACAGCTATAAAGGCGATATCAAGCTCGATGAGAAGGACCTATCTGACTTATCGTTACAGGACCTATCATTGCACCGTGCCTACTTGTGTCAGAGTGCAAGACCGGCTTTCAACTTAGAAGTATTCCAATACCTGGCATTATCGCTACCAAGCTCGTCACAAGGGCTTAATACTGAAATCAATGCAGCCTTGGAAGAGATAACCCAGATGCTCGACATTGCGGATAAGCTTCATCGCTCAATCCAAGCTTTGTCAGGTGGTGAGTGGCAGCGCGTCCGATTGGCGGGGATGTGCTTACAAGTTTGGCCAACACTTAATCCATACGCGAAGTTACTGATCTTAGATGAACCTGCGGCACCGTTAGACATTGCGCAAGAGGCGTTACTCTATAAGCTCATTGAAAGAGTGGCACAAAAGGGCATCGCCGTAATCATGGCAACCCACGACCTTAACCGCACCCTAAGACACGCCGACCAAGTGCTACTGCTCAACAAAGGCGTTTTACAAGCTTCTGGTACCGCGGCAGGGGTACTGACTCCAGAACAACTTGAGTCTGTATTCAACACTCAAGTGAAAAGTGTGGCTGTTGATGGAATTATGGTATTGCTGTTTCAATAAACCAAGGGGCAGTCAATTGAAAAATAAAACCCTAAGTTTTATCGATATTGATGCTATATGCTTGTAAATTATTGATTTTATTTGACTTACCTGTTGTTTGGGATGCGTAAAAAGATGAGAAAAGCCGACTAAATCAGACTATAACCGAGATTTGCCGCCACTTTGTAGCCACTAATTTTCTAGTGGATTTAGTTCAACGGCTTGTATTAGTGCTCTGGTGCGAAGTGCGCATAAGTCATAGTTTGCTCTATCTTCTGGTGACCCCAAATACGCTGTAACACCAAAATATCGCCACCATTCATCATAAAGTGGCTAGCAAAGGTATGTCGAAAAACGTGAGTGGCTTGTCCTGCGGGTACATGGTTTGGTAATGCTCGTTTAACACACATCCAAGCCTTTTTGTAATTGACATTGAATATGGCGTGACTGCTTACTGAGTTCCTTAAGATCTCTTCATACAGAGTAGGGGAAATAGGGACGGATCGATTCTTTTTACCTTTCGTTTCAGTGAAGGTCAGCTTGTATTTTGTTATTTGAGAATGTTTGAGTGAAAGAGCCTCTCCTATACGGCATCCAGTAGCCAAACAGATTTTAGCGACAACATGAATCTGTTTTGCTGGAAGGCTGTCATCAGCAGCTAAAGCACTAAGAACGTTATGTATTTGCTCTTTTGTTAAGTAGCTAAGTTCTTTCTCTGCAATTTTGACGAGTTCAATATCCGCTAAAGGGTTCGGTAATTTCCATACATCATACTTGATTAGTCGATTAAACATTGAACGTAAGGTTTTTAGTTCGATGTTTTGATTAGATGATGAAATAGCAACATTTGGGGGGTTACGATGGTAGCTCACACGATTGGCGCGATAGGCCAAATAGTCTTTTTTCGTGAATAGGTGTGCTATTGGGTTATTGAGCATGGCGATCGTTTTAGCCATAAGATTATAGGAGTTCTGACCTGTTTTCACCGTATGGCCGTGAACCTCCCACCAGGTATCAAGCAAGTCTTTCAACCTGCGATTGTCGACCTTATTAGCTAACCACGGCTTGTCGTTCACCTCACTCATCGTGAAGTGTTCAAATGCTGTCGCTTCTCCTTTGGTGGCAAAACGCTTTCTTATACGCTTTCCATCTCTCCCGCTGGGATAGCATTCGCATATCCATGGCTTTTTTGATCTGTCTTTCAAATTTCTGACAGAATAGCAAACCTTATAATACTGTATTTATAAACAGTATAATGGGCGTTCAAAAGCAGAGCAATGTTTTAAATTGAGGTTGGGGAACATCGTACTTTCGGCGTAATAAACATGAGTAGAGTTCTAGTTCGTTTTCAAGATAAGAACCACCTTTGTTGGCCTTACTAAACTCAAAAATGCCCCAAAGTGTGTTTAGATTGTTTACTCCACTCAAGTATCTGTTCCAAATAAGCCCTAATTTTTCTTATGTTTGGTTCATGGCAAGGATCATTGGTTTTCCTTATAGTTTTCAATAAAGATTTTATTTAGTGGGCTTACAGTACCCGCAAAATGTTCGCCAATAACATGGGTATAGATTTGTGTCGTCGCTACATCTGAATGTCCTAATAGCTCTTGGACTGTACGAATATCTTGCCCCGAGCGCAGCAGTTCGGTAGCGAAGCTATGACGGAAGGTATGGCATGTTATTCGTTTATTAAAGATTTTAGCCTGTTGCACCGCTCGTTTGAGAGCCTTTCTTGGTGCAGAATCGTGTAAATGATGCCGACAAAGCTTATTAGTCAGTGGGTGCCGACAGATGCTTAAAGAAGGAAAGATAAACATCCAAGCAATTTGTTTAAAAGCGTTCGGGTACTTTTTACCAAGGGCGTGTGGAAGCGAGGGACCGATGCCTTGTTTGATATCTTCTTCTTGTATTTTTGACGCTTTCTGAATTTGCAATTGAAGAGAACCAATTAACGTTGGGCTAAGTAAAGTTACGCGATCTTTTTTTCCTTTCCCATCTCGCACGGTTAAAGATAGGTTTTGTAAATCAAGATCTTGAACTCTAATTCTCAAACACTCATTAACTCTAAGTCCAGAACAATACAACAGAGAAAAAATGATGTGATTAACACCAGAAAGGTGTGACAGTATCAGTTGGACTTCATTTGGCGTAAGTACGCTCGGAACCTTGCGCTGCTTTTTAGCATAAGTAAAACCTAGATCACCAAGCGGTCTTTGTAAAAACTGGTTGTAAAGGAACGCAATCGCATTAAGCGCGACTTTTTGAGTGTTGATAGCGACGTGTTGTTCATTAGCAAGATAAGACAGATAGGCTGTTACCTCAGTCGTTCCCATATCTTGAGGATGCTTTAGCTTGTTAAAGCGAATGAAGTATTTTATCCAGTATATATAGGCCTTTTCTGTTTTGAGACTATAGCCTCGCATTCGCATGTGTCTACGGATTTCTTCAATGAATTTGCTTGCCATTTCCCACATCCCAAAACTGTTTTTTTATACAGTTTATTGGTGTTAGAAGGAGTTTGAGTATGAAAAACGGCTTGTTTTATCAGGAGTAGTGGCTCATTTTGTCGGCAGAGCAATTAGTAAGTCGTTGTTAATAGGTAAGTTGAAGCAAGAACCCCCCAAGATAACATGCCACGTAAAAAGTGATAACAGGCCGGCTCGTTTTTATGTGAAGGTAAAATAATAAAATTTATGTATATTCTCTATTTTTTAATGGTTTATGTTAGATTGATTGTAAGTTAGGTTGGAGGGAAAACGAGCCGGCCTGTTATTAAGAATGTTAGCTGCATACCCAAATCGAGAATTTATGGTTGCAATAGGTTTATATTTATTGATCTTCGTGCTTTCTTTAGTGGCGATTGTATTTAGTGTCTACGCTGCTGGCATTGAGGGTAATATTATCCATTTGGAAAACGGTAGAGAGCCGAATGCAGGTGTGTCTCTATTCGGCTATATTTCGTTCCCGATATTTTTTGTAGGTGCGGCTTATCTAGGTAATACGTTGTCTTATGGGGTAGGTTGGTACATAAGCTTTGGCTTGTTTTTGATTATCTTTTTATACTCAGCTTTTACAATCCCAAGAAAAATAAAAAAATACAATGTCTTACTTAAACAAAGAAAATGCAGCTAACAAACGGCTCAAATCGACCTCCACTACGTTGCTCGTTTTGTGCTTTTCCGCTACGCTCGCACAAAACCATCAACTCCGTTTCGGCGATTTAGCCGGGCGTTATGCTTAAAAAGGAGCTTAGTAGTTGAGTTCGCTATCCAATCAAATAGACGAAATATTGCTAGAGCCGATGAAGATTCCAGATTTCTTCGAAAAGCTCTTCAGTTGGATTGAAAAAAACGGCTTCTACGAAGATACGGAAGATGGGAGGGTTGGTTATCTATACCCAATCAGCAAGCTTAGATCTGAGTGGGGAGACAATCAAAGGCCTGGCGGAACATTAATTGAATTCTACGCCGAGAAAGACTGCGATTTATTTTATTTCATAAATGAAAAAACAAAGGGCCGACTTCGGGTCTTCGCCAGAACTGGTGGTGATGGGTCAATGGCTGCGTTTTGGATTGACGATCAAGGGCAACAAAGGATTGTACATATAGGCTCAGGTTCTGGATCTATGCTGGCTTGTGTCTTGTGTGATGACCCTCTGGACTTCTTGAGACTCATTGCCATAGGTTACGATGAAATCTGCTGGAATGATGAGTTTGAACTTACACCTAGCGAAAGCTTTAAAAATAGTAACTTTGTGGTTCAACCAAATTTGAAATATCAGGATTGGCTAGTTCATGAGTTTCAAACCTCCATCCCAAGAAAGGCAAGTGACATAGTTAAAGAACCTGCAGAATTTGGAGATGAAGACTCGAACGATCCGTTTTGTAAATGGTTAATAGAAAATGACGCATAACAAAGCCAGCCAGAAGGACCAAAAAACCGCCGCTTCGCTCTGGTTTTTCGGCCCCTGCTGGCGGCGTTATGTAAAGGCTCGATTTAAATGAAGTGTTTAACCATCAGTGACGATGATATCAACTTCAAAGCAAGCAAATGGATTCTAGAAGAGTTGTTATCTGCTGGGTGCGATAGTTTCTCTTATGAAGAGCTTGATTCTAAGTGTGATGACTCAATATCCTTCAAAGATAAGCTAAGACGCGAGCTATCAAAATATAGTCTTGGTGTTTGTAAAGTCCAGACGCTCTTTTACAACCAAGGGGCTGACAACTGGTATAAAGAGTCGAAAGTCTACGCGTTCAACCGTGACTCGATGCCATTGATAATTGGAAACATGGGCAACAACCTTTTGGACTGGGATGTTCATTTGAACAAAGGAGTTGCGAATTGGCATTTCTACAAAGGTGGTACTCTGTTAGCTGGGGTAAATGTCGACGATGATTTTATATCAGTTAATAATCCAAGCGTTCACTTGATAGAGTTGCTGGAAAAGATGGGCATCGAGTATAGCATTGCTTTTACATAACAAGGGCTTAAAGGGGACAAAAACACTGGAACATTTTTTAGTTTTTTCTAATTTTGGCGCTTAAGGTGGTTGTTTCACACTAGTATTGTGTTTTTAGCCCCTTAAGCTGACGTTATAGCGCACGATAAAATTGAATATGGATGGTCATGGAAAATATCGAAAAAGAGCTGTATCAAGCAGCAATAGAACTAGTAAATATGCGATATCCTTCTGGTTGGGGTGGTGCTGCGGCTGTTAGAACAGAGTCAGGAAAAATATTAACAAGTATTGCTCCTGATATTAAAAACGATGCTCTTTCACTATGCATGGAAGTGGGTGCTTATTTAGAGGCTCACAAACTCAATGAGCGAGTGACTCACTCATTATGTCTGTGTCGTGAGAACGAGAACGATGAATTTCTAATCTTGTCACCATGCGGAGTTTGCCAAGAGCGTCTTGTCCACTGGGGTGGGGATGTCAAAGCAGCTATAACAACTCCAGAGAATGCATTGGTTTTCAAAACTATACGAGAATTAATGCCTCATCATTGGTCACTTGTAAACGGCAAAGCGCTATAACAAACTGTTCAAGAGTGATTCGCAACGCGTGGCATTTTCACTATGCGTTGCGTTTGGTGTTTAAGGTGGTATGTGGGAGCATCGGTATTGCGTTGCTCACACCTTTACAGGGCGTTATGAGTAAATTCGAGTATGCAGTATCAATTGAACTATGAGAATGAAATTAGGTTTGGTCCAGCATATTACTCATTAGAGATTGAGGGAAAAAAAGTACCTAACTTCTTTTATGGCTTCTCTCGTAGTGAATTATTAAATGGCCGCTATTTAGTTATTGAAGAGTGGCTGACGACTGACTATAAAAAGGGTCCAATAACTAGAGTTGCGATCTTTGATTTAGAAAATAAATTAGTATCTCGTTTAAAGGTTGTAGAAAAAGGTTTCGTTGGTAGCTTCAAGCTAAACAATAATATCTTTTCTTACCATAAGAATTACCTCGCAAAAGGTAAAGTAGTCGAGTCAGAATTAGAATGGGACTCAATTAAAGAGTGGAGCTCCATTTACTCATAACAAACGCTTAAACCAAAGGACGCAAAACAGCAGGCTTGCGCTCCTTCGTCGCTAATTTTAGCCTGCTATTTTGCGCCGGTTAAGCGAGGCGTTATACGCTTAATAGAAAATGATACAAAAAGGACGTTATGAAGTTATCTGAGTTACAAAGTCATATAAAAGAATTCGATTATGCGCCAGAGCAATCTGGACACTATTTTTTAAAACTAATCGAAGAAGTTGGCGAATTATCGGAATCTATTCGCAAAGGTAAAAGTGGGCAACCAACGCTAGATGAACTTAAAGGTTCAATCGCAGAAGAGTTATATGATGTCTTGTATTATGTTTGTGCTTTAGCCAATATTCACGGTGTAAACCTTGAGAAAACGCATGAACTAAAAGAAGTTCTGAACAAGGTTAAGTACAACCGCTAGAACGCGTATAACAAATTGTTCAAGAGGGATTCAGCACGCGTGGCATTTTTACTATGCGTTGGTTTTAGTGATTAAGGCGGTATGCGGTAGCATCGGTGTTGCGTGCTTCACCCCTTAACAAGGCGTTAGCTGCTAAAAGTATGATTGAGAAAATTGATGCAACAGAGCGGCTTGTGAGGCTGCAAAAGAAAGACAGGTTTAGCGATAGGCTTATGTTTGGTGCTGCACCTACATACTGGTGCAAAGCTTGCGATGACATAACCATTTTCAAACTAAATTGGCGCAAGGCATTTGAACCATCCGGTATCGAAGATGAGTTCAATAAAGCAATGGGTAAATTAATGGCATGGGAGCAGGAGTATTGCAATTTCCATTGTCGTATTTGTAATCAACCAGTACGCTGTGTGTACGACATCAATGAATTTGCGATGTCCTCTTATCATTATTACCCCACAACCATTTATTTATACCAGCAAGGGCAGCTAACAAGTGCAGTCTAGGGACGTAAAAACCGTCGCTTCGCTTTGGCTTTTCCGCCCCAGCTGCAAGCGTTAGGCACAAATTCATAATTATCGTTAAAACGTAAAGGTTATACATGAGCAACCCCCCTGTTGATGAAATTTATAAAAATGTCCCTGGGGATGGCAGCCCTGATTGGGAACATACATTTTATGGCCACTTATCCGAATATGGCGAGTGGGACATTGAGAAATTTTGGATTTTTCACAAAGCGCTTATAGAAGTAGGAATGCTTGTTAAAGAAGGTACCAGTGTCGACAGAAATCTAGCATATGCACTGCTTTATATTCAGCATGGAGTCCTTGTTCATATCGGTTCCCACTTTAATTCTCGTGTTAGTTGGAAATTCGAGTCAATTGATGATGAAGAGTTACGCGACTATGCCGAAAGGTTTCAGTTAGCAATACTTGGTGCAATTTCAGGGGATATTGTTCCAGAATCGTCTTTTGACCTCATAAACCCGTTGATCAAGTAGTGCCTAAC
Organism: Vibrio chagasii; assembly: GCF_002954585.1. GTDB lineage: Bacteria > Pseudomonadota > Gammaproteobacteria > Enterobacterales > Vibrionaceae > Vibrio > Vibrio chagasii_A. Next base: position 1,495,660 of record NZ_MSCI01000002.1, on the reverse strand, counting down.
AAAGCATTTAAGAGTGACTCACAACGCTTGGCGATCTTAGTTTAAACTTGGTTTTAGTGTTTAAGGTGCAATGGTTTAAGCTAGGTGTTTAGCGTTGTTCGCACCTTAATGCGGCTACATGGATTCCCCCGGTTGTCAAACATCCGCTAAACTTATGTTGATGGGTTTTGGACTGTCGCTCTACATTCGGCCTATTTATCGACGATTCGCATACGTCGTGGCCCTGATGACTTTGCGCGACTGCGGTGCCTTATTCGTTAGATGACATCTAGTGTGTCCGCCGCATTAACAGGCTCTCCGCAAGTGGTCTTAACCTATCTCCATCATTAGCGTCTGCAATGACCCGGTGGGTTTAACTCTTTATGCTGCTTAAGTTTTTACTTAAGCAGCATAGTTTTCATATTCTGTTTGATTGTGTAAAAGCGACCATATAATTCGTGCGTTCTTCGCGGCAAGTGCCACTATAGCTCGGTTCATTCCTCTTCGTTCTAGAACGCCGCGACACCACTGACTTAACTTATCTTGCTTGTCGCCAAGGTTGGCAATCATGGTCCTTGCGCCGTGAACTAATAATGTTCGTAAGTATTTGTCGCCGTGTTTGGTTATCCGGCCTAAACGAGGCTTTCCTCCTGTGGAATATTGCTTTGGTACTAAGCCTAGCCATGCAGAAAAATCACGGCTTTTATCAAATTGAGTGCCATTGCCTATCGAAGCGAGTATCGCAGTCGCGGTCTGAGGACCAATGCCCCGAACCTTCATCACTCGTTGAACATTAGTGCTGACCTTAGCAAAAGAATCGAAGACTTGCTCAGTATCGGCGATACGTTGATTGAGTTCGTCAAGGTGATGATAAGCATCGGCTATCACCGTTCTTGCGAGGTGTGGCAGTTCATTTTCTGCATCTTCGAGCATTAAGGGAACCTGTTTCATCAATGAAGAGCGACCAACAGGAATGATTAATCCGAATTCAGAAAGCAGGGCAAGCATGCGATTCATAAGCGCGGTGCGTTCACGAACCCAATGTTCTCTCATTCTATGTATCGATAGGATGGCTTGTTGCTCGGGGGATTTTACGGGCACAAAGCGAGTTGATGGGCGCTGAACAGCTTCGCATATGGCAGCAGCATCATTAAGGTCGTTCTTTCCCTTAGTTCGATAAGGAACTACGTATTTAACGGCCATAATACGTGCGTCGTGACCCAGTTTATTGAGTGTTCTTGCCCAATAATGTGCACCACAACACGCTTCAACGCCTATACGCATGAGTGGCATATTTGCTATTGTAGTCAGCAGTTTAGAGCGAGTTACTGACTTATGAAGTATGACCTTACCGTTTTGGTCTACGGCATGAAGACTAAAGTGGTTTTTGGCTAGGTCGATACCGCAGAAATAAGAATAATTAGACATGGTGCCTCCGGTGCAATTAAGTACCACATAAGTGTGGCAGATCCTCGGTAGGGGGAATCCATGTCATTCGTTATGTAGCTATGGAAAGTCATGAGATTTGAATTAGAACCAGAAGTCGCTGGAGGACTAGGCGAAAAAACCGTGATGGATAACTCGCAATTCCCCCCTCGAGTTTCAAGTTTGCATTATGAATTTGATGGTTGGCTTGGAGATGAACTCTTAGAGTCCTTTCCTTGCTTTATAGTCACTGAAACGTTGGCTAATAAGATTAAGGACTCGGGTCTTTCAGGGGTAGAAATATTGGATGTGATTATATCGAAATCTTCAGATTTTGAAGAGCTATATCCAAATACAGAACTACCATCTTTTAAGTGGCTTAAAATTGATGGTGACTACTCTAAAGATTTCTCGCTAAATTCAGAAAATCTGTTGCTTGTATCTAAATCAGCTTTCGATTTGATATCTCAATTTTCAATAATGAATTGTGAAGTCAGAGAAGCCGGTACATAACAAGGCCGTTAAACAAAGGACACAAAATAGCAGGCTTGTGCTCCTTCGTCGCTAATTTTAGCCTGCTATTTTGTGCCGTTTACGGCAAGCGTTATAAGCCAAAGGGAGTTTATGAGTAATCAGCGAGAAATTTGCTCAAAATTTGAAGCGGAATATATACCCTGCGAAGAGAGCGAAAAATTGGGTATCGCCATTCAAACTATAGGAAAACTCCCGATAAATGGTTTAAGGCATGAAGCCGAGAATGGCACATGTGGTTGGTACCTTTGGTGCGGCGAGGAGATGGCTGATGCTCCGGATTTCTTTAAACCTTTGCATGTAAGTCATATCAATGAATATCTTCCCCAAGTCGAGCCGTACTTAGCTTTACCTCCCGGTTATAGATTTCTACTAGCTGAGGATTACGTTGATGTTTGGCAAGATACGGACCTATTAGGCTTATAACAAGGCCATTAAACAACGCCCCCTTCGGGGGCTGGACTCGCAAAAAACGCGCTCGCCGTTTATGGCTGCGTTACTTTTCCATACTTAGGCTAATTCGTTATATTCTAATTTAGTAATAGAACTGACTCAGTTCTGTCCAGAACCTTCATAGTTGGCACTTCTTAACTCAGTTGTGCCCCAAAACTAGTTAGACTAAATAATCTACACATTTTAGAGGCGTTCGTTTTACCTACAAAATCTAATATCTAATTTATGTACCATCTTTACTTTTTTTCTATGTATCTATACAGTTTATTAAATTGAATATGGAAAGTGGCTCGTTTTTATGTGACGGTGAAATGAAAGTTTGATATATATTATTTGAATTTAATGGGTTATGGTCGGTTTGTTTTAAGTAAGGCTGGCGGGAAAATGAGCCGGCCTGTTATTAAGAATGTTATATGAATAGGAAAGTTCAGTGGACTACGATGAATGGGCATTAGAAGTAGGAATTGATGCAACGTCAAAAGCTCATACTACTGGTTGGGAATCATTGACCGAAATAGAAAAAATGTTTTGCGTAGTTAATGACATCGAACGTGAAGTTTACAACGGTGGCTTTGACCAGTTCTTTTATAATTCTTCTGGTGACTTCTCATCTTGTTCCGTTGAATACCTAGTTAAGTTGGGAGCAATAGAAACCGCAAGAATTGTGCAAAAAGCTATATCATTCTTTCCTAACTCTAAACCAGAATCAGACCAAGAAAAGCGCTGGGAGCAATTACGAAAAATTGAAAATATAGCATCCTCTTCTTGGGAAGAACTAGACAACGAATTTTATGACTTAGAAGAAGACCGCCATTTAAAAATGTGGCAAATTCATCTAATAAGTTAATAATGGCAAGGGCGTAAAACCCATGGCTTGCGCTCCTTCGTCGCTAATTTTAGCCTGTTAAGGCGGACGTTAGGGCTCTAGAGGTAATATTTATGTTTGGAAAGATCTTCATCGACTCTTCAGGTTGTGAGTATGGAGTTATTCGGAAAACGAAAGCGACTACACCCAGCGAGTTATCTGATGTAAGTGTAATTGCCGAAGATGAATGCGGTAACTACTTCATACTAAATACCCAGGGAGTCTTTTTTTGGGATCACGAAACATCGGGTAGAACTTTTCTTAGTGCATCACTACAAGAGTTTGAGGAAAGTTGTATGGAGCCTAGATGTATTGAGCTATCCGAAGGTCAGGTAGTTTCTAGCTGGATAGATCCAGATTTTGCAAAATTATATGGCATAAAAAACAAAACCTAATAGATAAGGGTTAAGCGTTGCGTAGCAAACGTAAAATCCCAAATGTTGAACAAGCCTTAGCCGATATATGAGTAAGTTGTGCGTCCTTCACGTTAATTTTACTATTTGCCATACCTGTAGTTATTGGTAGTTTGCGAATTTAGAGAAAGCGCTGGCACATTTTTGTCCATAACCTTCACAGATGGCACTTCTTAGCTTGTGATCACTAAGCGATTCTCTCGTACCTTAATTACCAAGCGACTTTGTCATTTTGATAGTGTTTCTGGTGGCAATGCGCCTCAAAATGAACAAACTTTAGCTTTTGATGGCGTAAGCATGGGTTGAAATGGCATATTTCTGTTTAAATTTATTGTTGTCCTCCAACGCTAGGGTATGATTCTCAATATACTAAATTTTTCTATAGTTTTTATTAATTTATAAGGCGTAAGTTTTTGCAATGAAAGAAATTTTTTTGGGGTTATCGTTACTTGCTCTAGCTGGGTGCTCAACAACGACAACAGGTCCTACCCCATCAGGAAAAGACCAGTATGTAATGTCTAGACAGGAGGGGGCTTTCCCGTCAGGTAGTGAGCCGCTATTGCAGGAGTTATTAGAACAAGCTAATAATTTTTGTAAAAGCCTAGATAAAGAATTAGAAGTAATAGACACCCACGAAAATCAGGGGCCATTTATTTTGGGAAATTATCCCAAGGCAACAATACGCTTTAAGTGTTTGTAGTGTTTGACAAGACAATGCGACTTTACGTAATGGCCCTTAACACGAACCCAGCCAATACTTATATGGTGCGATGTTACTCATAGCACTAGCTCTTCACTAAAAAACTTTGCCGTACTTGTAATTTGCCTATTTAGCAAAGTCACTGACAAAGTTCTGTCCAAAAGCTTCTAAGGTTGAATTTTTAACCGTGATACTTTCTAGCTTGAAAATGCCCAAAGAGGTGTTTGGTAGTAATTAAACCTTCGTGAGGTCTATTTGGGGAACAAGCTAGAGGTCAACGGCGGCGCGCCAGTTTCGTAAATTATGGCTGTTCAAGCTACCCTAGGAGTCGTGATACATGCGATTGCTAATGTGCACGTTGTGAGAGAGCGCTTCATATATACCCCCCAAATTTAAGGTAAAAAAATGCCACCTCAAGAGGTGGCCAAGTAGTCCTACTGATTTAGGTATTGCAAGTGAGTGCATATGTGATGTTAGTGCAAATTTTGTAAAGCGCAACTATCTAAAGTAGTAATGTTGAAGCCACTCGAAAGGGAATCAATTATGCAGGGTATTTGCCCTGTTTCAGAGTTGGATGAAATATGAGGTCATTAATCTGATTTGAGTGTGGTGAACTTTCGTGAGGGACGAACGAATAGTTATCCATCGCCCAAATCCGACACAGGAGCGCCTTGGCGTTCCCCGTTAGAACATTGCTTTAGGTTTACCTGGAAAAAAAGCCACCTCATGAAAGGTGGCGAAGATTGCGGCCAGTGTGTCAGCCCAGGAGTGATTATAAGCTTAGTTGCACATTGTCTAGATTCCAGATATTTACTTGCTCATAATTTGAAGTGGGTCGTAAATGGAGTAGGGCAGTACGAAAACTTTCACAACGAGAAAGTTTTCGTACTGCTAAACCAAATAATTTTTAGGGCTGTCAGCAAAGCGATCTGCTGCGTAGATACTGACTACGCGCTTAAGCGAGTTACAGTACTTAAGTTAATTCACACCTTGCTAAGTTAGAAAAAACTCGACTAGAAATTGTCCAAAGATGTGCTGATGCCGCTCTCGGCAAACACGTCTTTGCCCCTATTCAAGTTAAACCTATCTCAACATATCTTGTCTGAGTTTAAGCTATATCGTTTTAAACCACTGAAATCAGTTCAAGGTAATCACGTTTCTTAGAAGTTGACATTGTCATATTTCGGTATAGGATGCATAGAAAATACCTCTTCCATTAAAGGATATACGCCAATGAACAACTAATTCTGTTTCATCCATTTAATCATCGGATTTACAGGATCAGTAGGCGTAGTCTATCTTTCATATCTACAAATTAAAGAATCAGCTTAAGATTTAAAAGTTCATATTGAACTGAGTTCTACGTCTATCTTCCTAATTAATAGGAGGCTTTATGCCCAAGATAAGTACAGATATCATAAATCACAATAGTTTAGTTTGGGATAAATTCGCGCTAGCTGAAGCGGATTGGTCAAAACCTGTGTCGCAAGAAGTAATTGAGCAAGCCAAGTTGGGAAACTGGTCCGTTCATATTACAAAGCAACCATTAACCGAAAGTTGGCTTCCGAAATGTATAGAGGGCAAAAAAATCTTGTGTTTAGCCTCTGCAGGTGGTCAACAGGCTCCTGTTCTCGCGGCAGCAGGTGCAATAGTTACGGTATATGACCTCTCTCGAGAACAGCTCAATAAAGATAAATTCGTCGCTAAACGAGACGAACTGAACATTACCACTATTCAAGGAGATATGAGAGACCTTAGTATCTTCGAAGAGCAGACATTTGATTTTATCATTTCTCCAATATCAAATTTGTATATCCCTGATCTCAAAGACCTTTGGAATGAATGTTACCGAGTCCTTAAAACGAAGGGGGTTTTATTAACTAGTTTTTATAACCCTGTATTATTCATTTTCGAAAGGAATAAAAAGCTAGAAGAGCAAGGGCTCATAAAACCTAAATATGCGATACCGTATTCTGATAAAACTAGTCTTACCCAAAATGAATATGAAGAAAAGCTATCTACAGGACAGGCCATTGTCTTTGGACATACTTTAACAGAGCAAATCGGAGAACAAATTAATTCCGGTTTTGTAATTGCTGGTTTTTATGAAGACGAACACCCAACCCCGCGATTTATTATTGAAAACTATTTACCAACAATGATTGCAACTAAAGCTATAAAGCTTTAGATTGCTTTCGCAATGTTTATTACGAAAGAATGACGATATGTAAGGGAAGGACTTGATGCACAATAGGTTCTTTCGGGCTTAATTTTGTCCAAAAGCTTCTTAGCGGAATCTAATACATATGAAAAAGGCTGCCAGAAGGCAGCCTTTTTAGTTTAGCAAGCGTTGGTGTTACTAGTACCTTCCCCCGAATGAGTCACCATCACATCTGAACTGTCCGTGGACAAAATCCACTAACTGTTTAGATTCGAGTGATGTCTCATACAAAGCGGTAACTTTATATTGTCTTTAGTACTACTGCGACTCGCCCGACAATCTTTATATCTTCTTCAGTCACTTCCATCGTAGTGTCACCAAATGCGACAGCTAGTTTTTTACCTGGTAACCGCTGGACGTGATTGATAGACAAATGCCCGTCGATATCTACTAAATACTTTCCAGAGACAGCGCTCTTGATATCTTGATTTACAAGGTACAGAGCCTCGTTTGTTTCTATTTCAATAACTGAAGAGTCATTCAAACCGTACTTGTTCAATTTGTATGAACCAAAATCGTAAGGGATAGGTCATGATATCAGAATTAACGTTACCCACCGGTGAAGTGCTCATTAACGTGCCAAGTGAGCCGCTCATTTTAATGGAGCTTGGACTCACGGAAGAAGAGACCATGGCTTGTCTCTCTGCCGAGAAAGAGAAACAACAGCTTGAAGAGGTGATGAACAAACGCAAAGCCGCGTATCGAAGAGAGTCAGACCCATTGTTTATGGAATGGCAATTTGACGGCACCCCAGAGTCTGAAGCGCTTTGGAAGCGTAAAGTAGAAGAGATAAAAGCGCGCTACCCTCTACCGAGCGGTGACAATGCGTCTGAGGAGTAGATAACGTTACTCATTCTTAACGGCGCCCAGCTCCCATTAAAAAACCTGCGCATTGGCGTTCGTCAGCAATTGGCCGGACAAGACATGTCCGGCCAAACCTCGGCCACCGACCAAGCGGAAATGGGCAGCAAGGGTAAAATACTCACGGTGAAAGGGGTCATCCCTTTTACCAAAAGCCAGCTATTAACCCACTTGTTCAGCATGGCGGAAGCCCAAGATAACGATGCGCGCCAAATCTACCGTATCAGTAACCAAACCGCTGAAGCTTTAAAGATTCGTCAGGTGAAATTCCAAGGCGTCGTGCGCGCCGATGAGCAAGAAGCTCACCGCCAGTGGAGCGTGTCGTTTGAGCTGGTTGAACACCTCTCGGTGCCAGAGCGAGTCGAGCAGCGTCAACCGGATAAGCCTGCCGCGCAGCAAAAGGTGCAGGGGGTAAAGACGCCGGTTGAAACTGGACAAACCGAAGACGTGCCACCCGATACACAAGTGGAACTGACAGGCGTGATGAAAGTGCTGAAAAGCGTGGATAACGCACTGGCGTAAACGAGGGTTAACTATGACCATCAACAATAAGTTTCTTTGCCGTGCGTATGTGGGCATGCATAAAACCAAAGTCAAAAGTCACCGCATCGTTTTCAGTCACAATACGCCGGGTCGATGTGAGCTGTCGGTTGAAGGAAACCCAGAGCCCAATACGCTCATTGCGATTGATTTAGGGTGGGGGGATGACGTAACGCGCGTCTTTCTTGGTTATATCGAGCGCGTACAACCTTCTGAAAAAGGGTGGTCAACCGTGTTCTGTCGTGAGCTCGCGGCTCTTCTCTATCAGCCGCTCAATATCATTTTGCGTCACCCAACACTGATGCAGCTACTGAGCGAAGTCACCAATAAAACGGGGCTGCAATTTGTGGTACCAGAGAAAGCTTACAGCCAAACGGCCATTCCTTGTTTTTATAGCGATGGCAATGGTTATCGTGTCATCGATGAGCTAGCCCAGGCATTTAGCATTGATGACTTGTTTTGGCAGCAGCAGAGCAATGGCCAAATATACATCGGCAGCTGGGCTAATTCATTCTGGGTAGACAAACCCATCACGTTGCCCAATGCACTGATGACCAACCACACGGCTAACAAATCAGTAAAGGTGCCGGCTATACCAAAGCTCAAGCCTGGTGTGTTGGTAAACGGGCTTCGATTAGTGGGCGTTGAGTTTGAAGGGACGGAGGCCAAGCTGACATGGATGTGAACACCATCAAGCGAATCATCTTGAGACTGTTCCCTGAATTCACAGGGCGATGGCACTTACCCCGTTGGGGGAAGGTCGTAGCACTGCGAGAGCTGCCTGAAGAGGGCGATTTATCCGATCGCTTTTACCCACATTACGCGGTAGATGTTCAGCTACTCGATGAAAAAGGCATGGAGTATGAAGATAAATCACCACTGCAGGCCGTGCCGCTTCCCGTTCCTGGTCTCGGTGACCATGCTGGTCGTTTAGAGCCACCGGCTATCGGCAGTATTGTTGAACTCGGCTTTATGTTCGGTCAACCGGATAAGCCCTTCATTCGTTGCGTGCTGCCACTGGGATTCAAGCTACCAGGCATCAAAGAAGGGGAAAGCCGCTATCAACAGCGAAAAGGCGTGTATCAATTAGTCGACCAGGGAGGCAACTTTGAGCGAAAGACAGACCAAGCCGATAAGATTGAATGCCTCACTCAACAAATCAAAGTGCTCGAAGATCGAATTGTAGAGATAGACGGTGACCACACTGAAACCGTCGAAGGCAATAGAGCCATCAAAGCTAAGGACATCACCGAAGAGGCCGACACCATCAAGTTCAATGGCGGAAAAGGCGTGTGCACTGGCGCGAGCATTTGCCCGTTTATGGGTAAACCGCATGTTGATGTATCAACCACCGTTTATGCAGGGAAGTAATCATGACAATAAGTAAAGCATCACTGAAACAGAAATTGGAAAGCGAGCTTAAGGCCCAGGGTTTTGTGCTTGATGGCGAATTTGCTATGGCAGGTAAGATGGCAGAAGCCATTGCCAACGCAGTGGTGGACGAAATTACTCAGAATGCCCAAGTGGAAGTCACAGGCGGCAGCTCTGCGGGGAGTTATCAAGTGCGATGAGGTGTAAGTTAAACCACAAATTGAAGTTATAGCTTTTGTGACGTTATAGCTTTCAACACGCTTTGTGACCAACATACGTTTGCTCTAATGTCATGTTGATTTTTGTAAATAAGTGTGTAGATAATCGCTATTAATATACTTATTAACCATAAGGATAATCATGGCAGCTCAGAGTTACAAACAAAAAGAGATCACATACCCAGCCAGTTATAATCTTCTATCCATCACGAAGCCAAGTAGTCATATTACTTATGCAAGTAAGGAGTTTTGTGAAGTTGCTGGGTACACTCAAGAAGAGCTCGTAGGGAACCCACATAATATGGTTCGCCATCCTGACATGCCCTCTGAGGCTTTCAAAGATATGTGGGAACACCTCAAGTCGGGCAAGTCTTGGATGGGTATAGTTAAAAATAGATGTAAAAATGGCGACTATTATTGGGTCGATGCTTTTGCTTCCCCAATTATCGAAGGCGGTAAGACTGTCGAATATCAATCGGCACGTCTAGTTCCAAGCCGTAAGCATGTGGAAAACGCAGAAAAAATTTACAAACAGATAAAGGCGGGACGAACGCCTCGTAAGCTAAAAGGTGTACGTAGTCGTTTGTGGCAACGAGCAGCGGTCTCTATTATACCGCTATCAGTGATTGCAGCAGCTGTTGAGCAGTTTTTGTATCAAGGAGTGGGAATATGGCTTTTGATGATAGCTTCCATTACTAGTATTTATTTGTTGACTCGCCGCTTGGAGTCATTAACAGAAGAAGCACGTAAAGTGTTTGATAATCCTTTGATGGAGCTTGTTTATAATCAACATGTCGATGATATCTCAGAAATACAGTTAGCTCTAAAAATGCGTCAATCAGAGTTGAACGCTGTTGTTGGGCGAATACAAGATTCTAACGAACAAATCAGTTCTGCTGCTCAGTCATCTTCTAACAACTGTGATACGACAGCAAATAACCTCTCTAATCAAGCCTCAGAAACAGACCAGATGGCCGCGGCTATTAATGAAATGCATGCCACTGCAAACGAGATTGCCCAGAATGCGCAAAGTGCCTCTGAAGTGACTGAGCAAGCGAACCTGGCCGCGAATGAAGGTGTGCAATCTGTAAAAGAAACAGTTGATTCAATAACAATGCTATCGAATCAATTAAATGAAGCTTCAGATGTTATTACTCAGTTAGATGAGCATGGAAAAACAATAGATGTGGCACTGACAGTTATCCAAAGTATTGCTGAGCAAACTAATTTACTAGCGCTAAATGCTGCAATTGAAGCTGCACGAGCTGGAGAGCAGGGACGAGGTTTTGCTGTTGTCGCTGATGAGGTACGTACACTTGCGCAACGAAGCCAAGTATCAACACAAGAGATTCAAAGTGTTATCTCACTTATCCAATCGAGTACTCAGAAAGCCGTTCAAGTTATGGCGGAAGGTAATCAACTTTCTGAAGTGTGTGTAAGCAGTGCAGAGCTATCTGGTGAAAAGCTTAATGCTCTTATTCATCAGGTGAACGATATTTCTGATCGCAATGCTCAAATAGCTACAGCGATAGAAGAAATGGCGTGTGTAACAGAAGAAATGAACACAAATGTACAGTCGATCAGCGAATTAACTGCTGAGACTAATACTTTAGCATCGGAGACCCGCGATGAGTGTGAAGGCTTAGTTCGAAACTTAGATTCACAGGGGCAGCTGGTATCACAGTTTAGAGCAACCAATTAATTTCATTTTTCAAAAAACATTCTGCAGCTCTTGAAATGCTGTTGTCTGTATGAGTTAGAGTGCGTATAATTTCGTGCTTATTTTTAATTTCATCATACCCCTATACTTTGCCCACTTTCTCCCATTCTGAAAGTGGGCTTTTTTTCTCCATTTCTTGCCGTCTCTCAAAGATAAAATCGTCGCCAGTTTGTCGCCACTTCTAACTTGTTTTATTTCCGCGTGAGGGTTTATCGCCGATTTTTACCCAATCTTATTCTCTTTTATATACTATTTCTCGAAATTTTAATGTTAACAACAGTCTGTGTTTGATAACAATTGTTTTACTTCAAAGCTATTTGGATGCATAAAAAATCAAGGTGGCAGTTATTTTATCATAAAATAAAATTATTACCTCGCTATATTGATTTATTCATGTGATGTTTGTGTTGCATATGTTCCTTGTATGCCTTTGGGTGTTTGGGTTGTTTTTTTGTAATGATTTATTCGTTAAAAACAACCCTTATTAGCATAAATACTTTTAATTTGTGTTTGCACTGTAATCAATCCAATTAATCAAATACTGAGAAAACATATGAATATTACTATAAAGAAGCTAGCACTGGGCATATCATTAGCCATGGTCCAGTATTCTGCATTTGCTGATCACAATACCTTTCCTACACTCAACAGTTCACATGAACATAAGTTTAAAGCCAATAGTCAGCTTTCTAGAGAATCTGAATTAACTTTCAACTTCGTGTTAAATAATGGTCCTAGAAATAAGTTAGATACTTTATCTAAGTCTTACTTAAATCAAATTGAAATTATTGATAAGAATAATCCTTTTTATGATGAAAACCGTGTTAACCGTGATGCAGTAAAACAAGAGGTAGCTGAATCAATACAATATTATTTAAAACATCAGTTAGTGTTGAACCCAAGGTTCGCTATATTGGGCGGGAAAGTTGAGGAGTGGTGTTTGGAGGCACTTGACTCTACCTGTGTTAGTCCGATTGAGCCATTTGGACAATTGGCACACCTGGATAGTGCAATGGCGCCTTCGGGGGGGTTTACACTTATTGTCGGCAAACCTCATAGTCAAGCAACAATTAAAACGATACTTCAAACCGTACCTGGGCAGCGCTATACGCTTTCTTTTGACATCACCGGTGAATTTGTTAAGCATCCCGGACTCTCTTATACATATCAACCACTAAATACACGTGTGTCCATTGGGGGGGAGGATACGCTAATCACTAAAGCGCACCCTTTAATTCAAGAAGAGTTTTGGTCTGGGGGCGTTTATGGGGTTGTAGATGCACCGTGGGATAACAACGAAAACGGCCGAAATCATTGGGAAAAGGTTGAACTGCAGTTTGTAGCGACGCAAGAACAAACTATCTTAAGTTTTACAAATCTTGCTAGAACGAACAGTGGTCAGCAGACATCACCAACAATGCTCTCTAACATAATGGTTTATGATGATGTGACAGCAGATAAAGGCCTTCAGCCAGGTAAGGTTGCGGTTATCGCCACTGCTGGCGTTAGCGTTGCTGCGCTTGCTGGGACGACAGTTTATCTGGCTCGCAAAGGTGTTTTTCAAGATGTATTCCAAGCTCTTGGATATTCTGCAACTACAGTTGGTCCTGGTACTGATGCTATGAAACTAAATGCGTCTTTCGATGATATGTATGAGATCCTGCAAGGAAATGGTGGTAAGCAAGCTTTAGAAAATTATTTAACCTTCCCTACTCGAGAGTATGGCGCTGAATATTTTGAGAATCAGATTTCAGAGTCCGATCTTAACTTTATGACTGATATGGGATTTAAAGAACTCCACACTGGTTTGCCAGCCAATCAGCTCCCATTTGATGAGAGCGCGACATACATCACAAAAACGGTTTCAGATATCGCGCCTATAGAAGAACAAACTGTCATCAAGTTTGACTCTCAAGAAGCTGCTGCAAGTTTTGTTAGGCAGTTAGATTCGTACTTATTGAGGGAAGAAGACGCTATCCCAGGGATCAGTCAGCATGTGAATAGTATTAGTGTCATTGTTGGTACTGATGAAGCAAATGCAGTTGTAGCGGAGCATGAATCTGTGATTATTCTTCACAGTGCTAGTGAGTTTGAAGCTGGCGATGCTGGTCTTATGGGAGTAGGCGAATTTGTTGCCAGGTTTGCGGTTACCAACGGTTTTGAACAGTCTATCGTTGATAGTCTGCCGTTCATCTACAACTCAACAAGCCTCGCAGGTGTTGGTTGGAGTTCAGTCGTAGAAGACGTAAGTCAGGCTGCAACTACTGCCATTCATAGTTCCTACCAAGCAGGGATGACTGCAGAAGAATTTTCTGAAGCAGCAATGGAAGCTTTGGAGGTTGCTGGTATCGTAGCGTTACTTTAGTTCCTATTAGATAATTTGATTAACGGGGTGCTGAAGTATAAGCATTGTGCTTCTTATGGCCTATCAATTCTAACGGCCAGCACCTTGACCATGTCGACTTTACAAATTTAGTGAGACAGCAATGGAAGAAGTTGGACTAAGATCTCACTCATCTAGCTGATTTAATTCCCTTTTGACTATGAGAACCTCAAAGCGGCTTACTCGCTAAGCCGCTTTTTTCTTCACTTTGAATATTGTTTCTACAATCAAGACAGGATACTGAGATCCAATAATTAGAAGCAACATCATCTATCTACAACGCTTTTGTTTGAGTTGTGTGATTCCGATTCCTATCGATATAAAACTCACTGTTATTGATAAAATTGACGTATATATTTTTCGTTGTTCTTTAAACGAAAACTATAAATCCTTGAACTACAATCCTAATTGGTCGGCAGTCATTGGCATTGTTTAGGATAAAATAATAGAGAGTGGGAAAGTGACAACAATAAATCATAATCTTCTTAAAGCAGCAGTAGGTATGGCTTTACTATCGAGTGTGCCGTCGGTGGCAAATGCTCATGGTTGGTCTGAGTTTCCAAGTGCACGTCAGAACACGTGTTACGAGCAAGGTGGCATTTGGTCGGGCACGCCACCAAACGCAGCCTGTGCTCAAGCTAAAGAAATTTCTGGCTCATATCCCTTTGTTCAGCGTAACGAATATGCAAAAAATATTCAGGATTTCAACAACATCAATGCTGTAAAAGCAGCGATTCCTGACGGCACGTTATGTTACGCCAATGATTCGCAAAAGCGTGGTATGGGCGCACCTCACACGGGTTGGACTCGTACCGAGCTAAGCACTGGTACGTTTGAATATGTATTCAACGCGACGGCACCGCACAACCCTTCATTTTGGGAGTTTTACCTAACCAAACCAAATGCAGACTTGAGCAAAGGCCTAGCGTGGGGTGACTTAGATCTTATCCAAGAAGAGGGCAACGTCCCTGTAAATGGTGGTAAATACCGCATCAATGTAACCATTCCTTCGGACCGCTCTGGCGATGCAATTTTATTTGTGCGCTGGCAGCGTAATGATTCGGCAGGTGAAGGCTTCTACAACTGTTCAGACATCACCATTACTGGAGGTACAACTCCTCCGCCAGATCCTACTCCGCAACCAGATCTAGTACGTGGCGACCTGTTTGTGTCTGATCAGTTCGGTACACCAGAAATTGGCGACACAGTTCAGTATGACATCATCAACAAGTATGGTGAAATCGCACGTAGCTTCGACATTGTGATTGATGCGAGCAATGTGAACGATTGGGCTCGTCTGCTAGCTTCTGAAATTAACGGTTGGCATGAAGAGTTCAAAGACGGTGCGATCTTCATCGGTGACTGGCATGCTGAAATGCAGCACTACATGTACTTCCAAAACGATCCGTCTCGTAATTTCTTTAATTCAAAAGATAGTCGTGCTTCAGGTCAATTAACGCTTATTGAAGGTGGTGAAGGCGGTGTTGAGCCGTTGAAAGGCGATATTTACGAACTTGTTAAGAGTGACAATGTCGTTAATGCGGGCGACAAAGTTGTGATTGCAACAAGTGAAGCCGCAAACCTTACGCAAACACAAGGTTCTGCAGTAAGCATTCAAAACAATGGTACGGCTTCAATCGTGGTTGATACTACGGCGATCACAGCGAACGAAACCTTGTCTTTCATTGCTAGCTCTATTGAAAGTGAGAGTGTTGAAACCTTCACATTTGAAGTGATTGCTGAAGATGGTGGTGTAACACCTGACCCAGATCCAACGCCGGATCCAGATCCGACTCCAGAGCCTACACCAAACCCGGGCACATGGGATTCATCTAAGGTTTACCTTGGTGGTGAAATTGTGACTTACTCTAACCAGTCCTGGAAAGCGCAGTGGTGGATTCAGGGTGGTGAAAACCCGAAAGCGACTTACGAAAACGACAAATGGGGCGTTTGGCGTCCAGCTAACTAGTAAGCTAGTTAATCTAGACTAAGTAGCTCAGAATTAAGGTACCACACTCGATTGATGAGTGTGGTGCCTTTTCTTATATGGGTGAGATAAACAAGTCGACCACAGAGGTAATTGAGTTTAGGGTAGGGCTTTGGTTTACCTTGAATGTCTGCATATCTCGAATATCCAGAGTTTGGTAATCTTTAAGTGCATTAGCTAGAAAAGAATTTATTGATGAAAAAATCACAGATACTCGCCAATACAATCAAAAATCAGATAGAGCAAAACATCTGGTTAAGTGGTGAGAAGATCCCATCAATTCGAGATGCGTGTAAGCGTTACAAACTCAGTATTGAAACGGTGTTGCAAGCGTATCAACAGCTTGAAGACCAAGGCTATGTGCGCTCAAAGCCTAAGTCCGGCTATTTTGTGTTACCTCGCAGGAATGTATTCACTTCAGAAAACACGCAACACAAAGCCATCAAGCCGTATCCCGTTAAGATAAGCGATTTGCTTTACGATGTCCTTCAACGAGCCAAAGACCCTAGCATCATTCCGCTTAGTTCCGCATTTCCAGATCCTGCCTTGTTTCCGCATCAAGCATTGTCGCGCAGTTTAGCCAATGCCAGCCGCCAAATGCCAGATAACAGCATGCTCACCAATTTACCTCCGGGCAGTGAAACACTCCGTAGACAAATTACTCAGCGTTACCAAATGCAAGGTTTAAATGTATTGCCGGATGATATCGTGATTACCTCTGGTGCGATGGAAGCACTTAACCTCTGTTTGCAATCTTGCACGGAGCCGGGTGACTTGGTCGCTATTGAGTACCCTGCGTTTTATGGCGTTTTGCAGACCATTGAAAGGCTTAACCTTACAGCGGTAGAGATACCAACAGACCCTGAAACTGGTATAGATTTAGATGTGTTGGAGTCGGTGTTCGCGTCGATGGATATCAAAGCGTGTTGGTTCATGACTGAATCACAAAACCCAGTCGGTTATTCGATGAGAGACAACAGCAAGCAACGACTGGCTGAGTTGGTGAATAAACACAAGATCCCGATGATCGAAGACGATGTGTATCGTGAACTTCACGTTGGTAACCAAACATCATTGCCCGCCAAAGCCTATGATACAGGCGAACAGATTATGCTTTGTGGTTCTTTTTCAAAGTCATTGTCACCGGGCTTTCGAATTGGTTGGGTCGTGGCAGGTAAACAAGCGCTGAAGATTCAACGATTGCAGCACTTATCGACACTCTCAAGCAGCATTCCTATTCAGCTTGGTTTGTCTCACTATCTAACGTTTTATAGCTATGACAATCACCTTAAAAAGCTGCGTAAGCTACTGAATGAAAGGAAGAAGGCGCATATAGCCCTGCTCGAATCCAGTCTGCCTAAGAGTGCTCTGATTCATAAAAGCCAAGGCGGTTACTTCCTTTGGGTAGAATTGCCTCACTCTGTTTGTGTTGAGAAGCTTTATGAGCGAGCTCTTGAACACAACATCTCTGTCGCGCCGGGCATCATCTTCAGTAGTGACAAACAGTTTTCCCATCACATTCGCCTGAATTGTTCATACGCTTGTGACGATAAAATCGCTAATGCTATTCAAACGCTAGGCAACCTAGTCAGAGCCATGGAATCTCAAACTTAAACCGTTAGCTTAATTACCGACTGGTTTACTAAAGCGAGTCATTTATTGACTGTACAAACAATCTGTTCTGTTTTTTAACGACTTATCTGTTCTAGTTTGGTTCGTTAGAACTGTGCTGAAATACGCTCCAATTCTTAATATGAAAGCCATCATTATGATGTTTGGAGCTTAAATGTTTGATGTAGTTGAATTGTCGCGGTTACAGTTTGCGCTAACCGCTATGTTCCACTTTCTCTTCGTCCCGTTAACTATTGGTATGTCTTGCTTACTGGCGATCATGGAGTCGATCTATGTGCTTACCGGTAAGCAAATCTATCAGGATATGACTCGCTTTTGGGGCAAACTGTTTGGTATTAACTTCGCCTTGGGTGTCACTACTGGCTTAACCATGGAGTTCCAGTTCGGCACCAACTGGTCTTATTATTCTCACTATGTCGGCGACATCTTTGGTGCTCCTCTCGCTATTGAAGCCCTTGTCGCATTCTTCCTAGAGTCCACCTTTGTTGGACTCTTCTTCTTCGGTTGGGAAAGGCTATCTAAACGCCAACACCTTGTTGTGACTTGGCTGGTGGCACTAGGCTCAAGCTTCTCTGCACTTTGGATTCTGGTTGCTAACGGGTGGATGCAAAACCCGATTGGCTCCGAGTTCAATTACCAAACCATGCGTATGGAAATGACCAGCTTTGCTGAAGTAGTGCTCAACCCTGTGGCTCAGGTTAAGTTCTTACACACGGTCGCTTCTGCTTACACCTGTGGTGCAATGTTTATCCTAGGAGTGAGTTCTTACTACTTATTGAAAGGTCGAGACATAGCGTTTGCAAAGCGTTCTTTTGCTGTGGCCGCGTCTTTCGGCATGGCTGCGATTATTTCGGTTATTGTATTGGGTGACGAGTCTGGTTATGAACTGGGTGACGTTCAAAAAGTGAAACTTGCGGCGATTGAAGCTGAGTGGCACACCGAACCCGCACCTGCAGCTTTTACCTTGTTTGGTTTACCGAACCAAGAGGAGGGTAAAACAGATTTCGCAGTGAAAATTCCATATGTGATGGGGATTATTGCAACGCGATCTTTGGATGAACAAGTGACAGGCCTGCATGACTTACGAGAGCAACATCTAGTCCGTATTCGAAACGGCATTATCGCCTATGAACTTCTCGAACGTTTGCGAGCGGGTGACACCTCACATGAGACAGAACAAGCTTTCGATCAAACCAAGCACGACCTCGGCTATGGCCTATTGCTTAAGCGATACACAGACACCGTGACTGATGCTACTGAACAGCAAATTCAACAAGCAGCTGACGATTCAATACCAACGGTGTGGCCACTGTTCTGGTCATTCCGAATCATGGTGGGCTGTGGCTTCATTATGTTGTTTGTCTTTGGCGCGGCTTTCTTACAAACCTACCGTAAAAACATCACTCAAAAGCCTTGGTTATTGAAGGCGGCACTATGGTCAATCCCGCTACCTTGGGCGGCAATCGAAGCCGGTTGGTTTGTTGCTGAGTATGGTCGTCAGCCTTGGGCGGTTGGTGAAATTCTTCCTGTAACCGTAGCTGCATCTTCGCAAACCGTTGAAAACCTGCTTACGTCCCTCGCGCTCATTCTTAGTCTCTACACCGTGTTCATTATCGTAGAAAGCTATTTGATGATAACTGTAGCTAGAAAAGGGCCGAGCAGTTTGAAAACAGGGCGCTATCACTATGAACAAACAACAACATCACTTGAAGCCAAATTGGCACAACAAGTTCAACAATAAGGTGACTGACTCATGTTCGAATATGACACATTACGTTTAATTTGGTGGGTGCTAATCGGTGTGTTGCTGATTGGTTTTATGATCACCGATGGCTTCGATATGGGAGTAGGAGCGTTATTGCCGGTCATCGGTAAAACCAACTCTGAAAGGCGCGTGATGATTAACTCCATCGCACCCCATTGGGACGGCAACCAAGTGTGGCTAATTACCGCAGGTGGTGCTTTGTTCGCGGCTTGGCCGTTAGTGTATGCGACATCCTTTTCAAGCTTATATGTGGCGATGTACTTAGCACTTATCTCATTGTGGCTGCGTCCTTTGGCTCTTGAGTACCGAGCCAAGATAGACAACGACCAATGGCGAAAAGTCTGTGATTTAGCGATTGCGTTTTCAGGTTTCTTTCCGCCGATTTTATTTGGTGTCGCGTTTGGCAATTTAATGCAAGGACTTCCTTTCTCGCTCAATAGCTTGCTTATGGTTGAGTACCACGGATCGTTTGTTGATTTGCTTAATCCGTTTGCTCTGTTGTGTGGCTTCGTTGGGTTATTGATGGCGTTGTTACAGGGCAGTGTTTGGCTGATGATGAAAACGACAGATGCGCTATACAAGAAGGCAAGATTGGTGGCGCAGGTAAGTGCAGCGTTTGTGGCCAGTCTTATGGTCATTGGCGGCTTAGCGATAAGCCAAATTGATGGTTATTTAATTGTCAACGAATTGAACCATAGCGCTGTTTCAAACCCGTTGAATAAACTGGCGATAGCCGAAGCTGGTGCTTGGCTAACCAACTTTGAGACTTACCCTTGGATGTGGTTTGCACCGATTGGCAGCGTGTTAACTCCGTTATTGGCGTTGGTTAGCGCGAGAT
Source organism: Vibrio chagasii (assembly GCF_002954585.1). GTDB lineage: Bacteria > Pseudomonadota > Gammaproteobacteria > Enterobacterales > Vibrionaceae > Vibrio > Vibrio chagasii_A. Next base: position 1,475,758 of record NZ_MSCI01000002.1, on the reverse strand, counting down.
TAAAGTGGGATGCGTTGGCTTTCATCAGCTCTAGTTTTACTAATGCGTGCATTGTATTAACGGCGGGCTTTACGATGTTCCCTTTCATCATTCCGTCTAGTGTGAATCCAAGCCATAGTTTAACTCTTTGGGATTCAACATCGAGTGAACTGACCTTGAACATCATGACAGGCGTAGCGTTTGTGATGGTGCCCATCATTCTGTGCTACACGGCTTTTAGCTACCGAACCATGTTTGGACGACTCGATAGCGAGTATGTCGAACGTAATGGTCATTCACTGTATTAAGGGGTTTTCCATGTGGTATTTTGTTTGGATCTTAGGTCTATTCTTGGCTTCTGCATTTGCTGTTTTGAACGCCATTAGCTTAGAGAAAAGTGACTCAGAAACAGAGCACTGATTGACGTTTGAATCATAAAAAGACCAGAGGCGTAATGCTCTGGTCTTTTTTACACCTAAATCATGGCTTTGCTGCTTTATAAGTGAGTGGCATAAAATGGTAAGACTCGAACCGAGTGAATGACTAGAATTATCTCAAACGAAACAAGTGAACTAGGGCTGAATCTAGTCACGTTATCTAATTCGAATGGATGCTTCGAAAGCTCGAAAGAGGATTAACGAATGTACGAACTAACACTACTTCTAAGCTTAATGATGGGTGGCGCTGACAGCACGGCTGAAATGGAAATTAATACTCAATTTACGACTCTTGAGCAATGTAATGAAGAAGGCGCAGCACTAGCCGAGAAGCTAAATGCAACCGACCTTAAAGTGCTCCAAGTTCAATGTGAGCGTGACTAATCAAGAGAGCTAGTTTAACAATATGGGCACATATCTTTGTGTCCATATCACATCAATATAATAACCTATTCCTTACTCTCTCCATCGGCAACTCTTCCGTTAGCCACTACAAATAAAACCATACTGTTAACACGCCTTCGTCCAAATACTATTTCCCTTCCACTTGCTAATTATATAATTTGAAACAATTTCATCTGACCTATTGTTAAATATTCACTATTTGATAGTGTGTCTAGGTGCACATAAAAAGTGTACTTCAGATTTAGCAAAGAATAATAACAGTAGGAGTTGCGATGAGTATTGTAGTGAGACGCTCTGAACCGTCAGATGCAAAGGGAATAAAAGAAGTTTACGAATGCACTAATGCTTATACTTGTACGCTGCAACTCCCAAATCCATCTCTGGAAACTTGGCAAAAACGAATCTCAAATGTTCCAGATAATGTGTACTCTTATGTCGCGTTATTGGACGGAGAAATTGTTGGCAACCTAGGTTTAGAAGTGTGTGTAAATCCAAGAAGGCGTCATGTCGCTTCTTTTGGTATGGGTGTTAAAGACGATGTGTTAGGCAGAGGTGTAGGTAGCCAATTACTCGCAACGGCAATCGACTTATGTGATAACTGGATTAACATCAAACGACTGGAACTCACCGTCTATACCGATAACGAACGAGCGATCAGCCTATATAAGAAGTTTGGCTTCGTGATTGAAGGGGAGTCAGCAGGGTTTGCATTCAGAAATGGCGAATATGTGGCGGTTTACCATATGGCGCGACTGGTATAACGTCTAGGTTCGATTAATAGATAATAAAACGCCACGTTGTTATAACGTGGCGTTTGCTATTTCAGTTGGCTGCTTACTTAAAAGCCAATATTTGATGCACTTAAGCCGTTAGTGGCTCAAGGTTTGCTGGGCGGTAATGCACTGATTTCAGAACTTTACCTTGGCGAACTGTTTTACCTTCAGATACGAAATCTTCCGCACATTTAGCGATGATGTATTCACCTTTTTGAACCGCCATTAGTTTAATGTTCTGTTCAGCATAGAAAGCTTCAGTCTCTGCGTATTCTGTCTCGTTACGACATACTTTACTCATGTTGCTTGAATGTACTTCATCCCAGCAAGGTAAGAAGTCGATTGAGCGGTTTTTAGCAACGTTCAACAGAAGATCGATCAGGTAGCTGATCGCTAGGTTGTCTTCTACTTTAGATTGACCAAGGTGAACCAAACGTCCCATCAAAACATAAACGCTGTCTACAATAGCGTCCGCTTGTTCGATTTTAGAGTCAGCTTCTGCCAATTCTGTCAGCTCTTCGATCGCTAGAGAGGTATGTAGCGTATCGCCTTTTTCATCCATTGTTTCAGGAGCCGCAACAGGCAGATCAAAAGTACTGCGGAACTCTTCAATGTCGCGGTAAAGGTGATCGTAGATTTCTTGGTTTAGTTGAGAAAGGTTCATATTCCTATCCATTCTGTTTCGTTAATGGACCATTTTAACAAAGGTAAGAATAGGGTGCTAACGCAAAGTCGAAGAACTCGACTTTTATTCATTGGACCAATGAGGTATTTTGCATACAAATCAATTGATTATTATGATTTTCTACTTTTTACTCTTGTTTATATTAGAAATATTAATGTTGTCGCTCACTTAGGCAGCAGTGGGATATCGTTATGCACCAAGCTAGTGAAAGCGAAATTGTTATACGCCGCTTGTCTCAAATTACCAATGACTATCGAAAAGGATTCGATAGTCAGATTGCCCAACTACTCGCTATGGGGCTCGAACGTTTTGATTTGGATATTGGTATCTTGTCAAAAGTGGACGGTAATACTTACCTTGTGGAGCACTGTGTCACACCTGAAGGCGTTGACCTGAAAAGTGGTGATATGTTCGATTACCGCTCGACTTATTGCGAGATCACATGCAGCTCGAGTGGACCTATCTGCATAGAGCACTGTGGTGAGCATAACACTTACGCGCGACACCCTGCTTACCAATCCTTTGGTCTCGAGTCTTATATCGGTATTCCTATCTTTGTCGATGATGAACTTTACGGCACGCTTAACTTTTCGAGTGGTAACCCTTATTACCGAGAGTTTAAAGAGTTCGATATTGACGTGATGAAGTTAATGGCGTCATGGATCGAGGTTGAACTCGTTCGCAGGCAGCAAGAGAGAAAACTACAAGAATTAAATGAAAAGCTTGAGTATCAAGCGCTCTATGACCCACTGACACATCTACCCAATAGACGCTTTCTGTTTAAAACACTTAACGGTCAGGTAAAGCAACTTAAAGGATCTTTAGGTAAGGGAACGTTAGCCGTGGTTGATATTGATTTCTTTAAGTCAGTGAACGACAGTTTTGGTCATCAAATGGGCGATGTTGTACTAAAGAAAGTGGCTAATGTGTTGAGTAGTAATGCTCAAGAAGGAGAGTTTGTTGCTCGCTTTGGTGGCGAAGAGTTTGTGATTTGGTACCCGAGTACGCCAGTCAACACGGTTGAGGATAAGCTTGCGACGCTGCTTGAGGAAGTGAAGAAGATTACTCTTGATCGAAAGCCTATTACTATCTCTATTGGTGCTTGCCATTTCGAATTAAGTTCTGGTGAAACAAGGAATGAACGAATGCCGGCGTTAGACTCATTGATTAAAGTGGCCGATGAGTGTTTGTATGTTGCAAAAAAAATGGACGAGATCAGTTCGTGTCTCGTCCATATTACCAATATTTAAATGCTCAATCTTGAGAGCTGAGAGCTGAGAGCTGAGAGCTTAACTAAACAGGTACGGGAACAGTTTGCGACGCTCTTCTGGCGTTAACGATTCAACTCGAGCGATGTTGGTATCTGGAATCGCTTCAGGGTTAGGGTAATGCTTCAACACCTTTTCCATGCTCGCTTCACGAATTAAATGGTAAACCGGATAAGGGGAGCGGTTGGTTAGGTTTTCATCGTCTTCAGGATCCGCACCGCCAAAACAGTAATCAGGATGGAAGGTCGCCACTTGGTAAACGCCTTCCCAGTCTTGCTGCTTAATCAAAGCTTCTACCCAATCGATGAACATGTTGTAATCGAAGAAATCTTGCAGCATGTTAGGAACAACCACCAGAGTCGTTTCTAGCTCAGCGACTGGTGTGTTATCCAACTCCACAAATTGAGTCATAATATCTTCTAGCAATGCCTCTTCGGTTTCTGCTTCACTCACAAAGATCTTAATCTGCTTATTACGTTGTGGCTTTGCTGCAAATGGGCAAAGGTTTAGGCCAATAACAACATCGTCTAACCATTGTTTTACTTGGTCATGGATGGTTTGAAGATCAGTGTTTTGAGTGTTCGACATAGCAGGTTCCGAAATGAAATTTTGCGTAGGATATCAGAACGGTTGTTAATCAAAAGCACTAATTGTCTTGAAAATGCTGTTGTTTCTACGCTTCAGCGAGTTTAGGTGTCGATACTTGAAGTTGTTTCAACTGGTAGACCCAAGCAAATATCGCGACATAGAAGACTGAGCCTCCTGCAATCACGCCATTCCAACCAAATAACTGCCAGCAGTACAAGAGTAAGAACCCGCCCAAACTGCCACCAATATAGTAGTGCACAAGGTAGAGTGCTGTTGCCGTCGCTTTGGCGCTTGGTGCTTTTTGACTGACCCAAGAGTAGGCTAGGGTATGCGAGAAGAAAGCCCCGCCACTTATCAGCAATAACCCTGCAAGCATGAAAGGAATCTCATCAACCGCAGATACCAGCATTCCTAGCAAGCTTATAAACACACCTAACAGAATTCCGTTTAACGGGTCGAAACGTAGCGTCCATTTGTTAGACAGCTTCGAGCTGACGGTACCCGCTAGGTAGCAGAGAAAGATCAGTGATGCTAGGCCAACTGGAACGGAGTGAGGTTCTGACACCAATCTAAAGCCCATTACGGAATACAGGTTAACGAACAGAGCGAAGTTGGCTCCACCAATCAACATAGCAAGCCACAAGGTACGGTTGCGTAAATGCATCACAACTGAGCGATTATGATGAAAGAACAGCCCTTTTTGCGGCTTGAAGTTTTGCTGGTCTGGTAGTCGATAGGCAATCAATAAAGCGCCTAATAGCGAGCCCGCAACAAAGATCAGCACGGTAGCGTGCCAATCGAAATAGTCTGTCAGCAAGCCGCCTAACACACGGCCAAAGATACCCCCTAATGAGTTGGCAGCAATATAGCCACCAATCGCGACTGCAAAGGCTTTGGGCGTGAGCTCCTCCACCATATAGGCGACAGCAACACCTGCGAAAGCTGCGACCGCGATCCCCATCAATGCTCTAGCAATCACGAGTTGCAACAGCGTGGTGGTAAATGCCATACCTAAACCAATCAGTGGAATCGCAAAAAGGCTAAATAGAATGATAGGCTTTCGACCAAATGACTCTGAAGCGATGGCCCACGGTACTAAGCTAATGGATAACCCCAGTGTGGTTGCAGCAAATAGCCAGTTAATATGGGTTTCAGATACTTGGAAGTGTTCTGCCATGTGCGGCAAGATAGGTTGAAACACATAAAGATTACAGAAAATGATAAATGACCCAATCGCTAATGATTGAGTGATCCGTTTGTATTGAGTACTGCCTTTATCGAACATTTATCTTGTGCCTATGCGAGGGATTAAGCTATTTGTGAACAAGTTATCAGCACAATGGTGATTAAAGAAATATATTAAAAATATCATCTTCATATATTTAATATATCAATATGCTTGAATCAAAACCCCTTCGACATTTTCTTACCGTAGCTCAGTTTGGCAACTTTACCCAAGCAGCAAAAGCGTTACATATCGCTCAGCCAGCTTTAAGCATATCTATAAAAAAGCTGGAGCAAACACTTGATCTGATTCTGTTCCGAAGAGGAGATAAATCGGTCACTCTAACGGAAGAAGGGAAAGTACTACTTGAGCATGCCAAGCGTATCGCGCAGCAGTTTGATGACGCTGAGTTGGCGATGAATGAATTGAAAGGCTTGGAAAAAGGGGAGGTTCGTTTGGGAGCCCCAAGCATGATGGGGAGCTACTTCTTCCCACAAGTCGTTATGGCATTTAAAAGCCAATACCCAAATCTCAAGCTAACGTTGATTGATGCGGGCACAGCATCGATTCGTGAAATGCTATTAAACGGCGAACTCGATATCGGTGTTATCAATCATGAAAATGTACCGGATGACCTAGAAACTGACCACTTACTCAGTTCTGAAATGTTAGCTGTTGTCGGTAAAGAGCACCCATTGGCGTCACAGTCATCCATCACCTTTGAAGAGTTTTTTGAGCAAGAGTTGATCATGTTTAAATCAGGGTACTTCCATCGTGATTTCATTGATGCGACCTGCAAAAAATACGATTTAGATATGACCATCGCATTCGAGACTAACTTGTTGCCAATGATTCTCTCCATTGTAAAGCGTGAGTTCGCTATTACTGCATTGCTTAGCTTAGTAACAGAATATGAAGACAACGTTGTTGGTGTGCCATTTAAAGACCCAGTAAAACTCAATCTATCTTTGGCGTGGCGAAAAGAGGGCTATTTGTCCAAAGCTGACAGAACCTTTATCGATTTCGTTAAACAATATGTGTGATTAGTAACATATTAACCTCGTAAATACTTGGGACTAATATCACATTTATCATGGATTTATGAGACGCGTATCACTATTTGTGGCGCGGATATTAACAGTTTCTAATTTACTTGGTATGCATGCCCGTTAAATAATACTAGTACTTTTTGAGTAGTTAGTGAGGGACTATGAAATGTGGATGTAAGGAGCAAACGTTAATACGAACTCGTAGAACGTTTCTCGACCGAGTGTTAGGAATCAAGGGTCGATATAAATGCAGCAAGTGCGATACTGTCTTTAAAATAAAGGGCTAGGTATTGAGATGAGAGTAATGAGCCCGTTTGAAAATTAATTCGTCGATTATATTATTCTGTGAAAAATGTGTGCCCTACAATATGGTTAACAAGTGGTGACTGGGAGATATTATCTGTCTTTAAATTAGTCAATTAGGCAACCCTAGCTCCATGAAATGTAAGTGTAAAGAACGAAGGCTCATTAGAGTGCGTAGAACATCAGTCGACAAAGTTCTCGGTATAAAAGAGAAATACAGATGCGCGTCTTGCAGTAGCGTTCTGAAGGTAAAAGGATAGTGGCGAAAAGGGAAAGGTAGACCTTGGTTTCCGATACTGATAACACAAAGCCCGAATATCTTGGGTGAGATATTCGGGCTTTGTTGTAAAGAGGTATAGCAACTTACATAGTGTTAAGTGTTTTTTGAGTTATACATCTTATCGAAGTTCTTTTGGTTCCATCCGACCATAATCTGGTCACCGATTTTAAGCACTGGGATAGAGCGAGCGCCCATCGCTTGTAATTCTTTACGGCCGCGTTGCATCTTGGCATTCGTTAAGCGGTAAACAATCTTCTTAGAGTCCAAATATCTTTGAGCATCTTTACAGTGCGGGCATTTGTCTGCCACGTACAATACAACACGTTTCATCTTTACAGTCTCTTTTTGAGTCTAGCTCTTGGTGAATCTCGTTAAAGTGTAACGAATCCTAGGTGATTAGAAAAGTGTGATCAGTTACACTATGCGGCTCAATTTTCGACGTCACAACGTTTTGATGTGACGCAACTTGTACGGTCTTTCAGCATGCATCCTTCATTACGCTATATTCAAGGCTATCCTAAACACATTATCGATCCTGTTACTCAGCTTGTTGAGTCAGGTAAATTGGTGCCGTGGTTTGAAGCTCGCTACCCAAAGAATCATGAAATAAAAAGCGAGAAAGCCCTGTTTGATTATGCGATTGAGATTAAAAATCGCTATATGAAGAAAACACCACCCATTAGTAAAGTGATTTATGATGGCAAGATCCACCTAATCAACAATGCATTAGGTTTGCACTCTTATGTCGCCAAAAACCACGGTGGTAAGATCAAATCGAAGAATGAGATTCGTATCGCCAGTGTATTTCGTAATGCCCCTGAGCCTTTGTTGAGAATGCTAGTGGTACATGAACTGGCACACATCAAAGAGAAAGACCACGACAAAGCCTTTTACCAACTATGCTGTCACATGGAACCGGAATATCATCAATTAGAGTTAGATGCCCGTTTGTTCATGATTTATCAAGATTTAAAGAAGTAGCCCAATGAGCCAATCACAAAAAAGAACCACGCTAAGCCTATCAAAAAACAGTGCTTCTGATGCAAACCGTAACCGTGCGGATTCAAAAGCGACTGGACAGAACAAAGCTAAGCGAGCTTCTGGTAAACCAAACAACAAAGGCGGGAAGGGCAAAGCTCCTTTTAAAAAAGACACTTCTAATAAGAACGCACCAAAAAGATCGAGCGGCTCTCAAAAGCCTTCTGGCTCGAAGCGCACCGGAGGTTCACAACGCAATAAGAATACCGTAAAGCCAGCAGCGGGTTTGCACCCAAGAAACCAGCACACAGGGCGTTACGACTTCGAGCTATTGGTCGCGGCTTTACCAGAATTAAAAGCGCACTTAATTAAGAATCCAGTAGGTGAAGACACGATCAATTTCTCTGATCCATTGGCGGTTAAACTACTCAACAAAGCGTTATTGGCGCATCACTATGGTGTTAAGCACTGGGATATTCCGGTTGGATACTTGTGCCCGCCGATTCCTGGTCGAGCGGACTACATTCATAGAGTGGCAGACATTCTTAATAGCGATGGTCAGGGTGAACCTTATAATCATCAATCCGTGAAAGCGCTAGACATCGGTGTTGGTGCGAACTGTATCTACCCAATTATCGGCGCCACGGAATACAAATGGCGTTGCACCGGTAGTGATGTTGACCCTGTGTCGGTGAAAGCCGCGAATTTCATTGCTGCAAGCAACGTTAACTTAAAGGGTAAGATCAAAGCACGTTTGCAAGCGGACTCCGAATCTATCTTTAAGGGCGTGATCAAAGATAACGAACGTTACGATGTCACTATTTGCAACCCTCCATTCCACTCTTCTTTAGAGGAAGCAGAAAAGGGCACACAGCGTAAACTAGACAACCTAGCGGCAAACCGAGCTAAGAAAGCGGGCCAAACGTTCAAACCTGAAGCGAAAAAAGCCAAGCAAAATAAGCCAACCTTAAACTTTGGCGGTCAAAAAGCGGAGTTATGGTGCCCAGGTGGGGAAGCAGCATTCATCATGAAAATGGCAAGAGAGAGCCAATTGTTTGCGACTCAAGTGCTGTGGTTCACGACGCTAATTTCGAAGAAAGACAACGTTGATATGCTTCGTTCTGAGCTTGGTAAGCTTAAAGCGAAACAAGTGAAAGTCGTAGAGATGTCTCAAGGCCAGAAAGTGAGTCGCTTTGTAGCATGGACTTTTATGGACGACGGGCAAAGACAAGAATGGATCGCGCTTAAATAACGGTTCACACGTTAAACTAGAAAGTATCGTTATTTCTATTAAATAAAACGGGCTTGTTGTTCAATCAACAAGCCCATTTTTTATCAGATTTGGTTAAGCAGAGAGCAATTCATCCAACTTACTTTGGTACTTCTTCTCAAGCGCATGGTTTCCGGCTTTCTTTTCGAGATCGACTAAAATTTGAAGCGATGGAATTTGATAACCATATCGCTGGTGGAACTTAAACAGACGAAGCCTAGCGTCGTTATAATCGGCTTCACTCACTTCAATTTTAGATAACTGTAATATCGACTTTACTCGGTTCGGATCATGGTCAATGGCGCGTGTGAAGTAATACTTGGCTTGTTCTGTATTACCTGCCTTAAATGCGCAAAAAGCTGCGTTCTCATAACTGGCGGATACTAAGTAGTAGTAGGGCTGGTCAATGGCGCGATTAAAGTACTTATCGGCCTGTTTATACTCGCCTTGCTTACACAAAAACGTCCCGTAGTTATTGAGCACGTTTCCGTTTCTTGAGTCTAGGCTTAACGCTTTTCGATACGCAGACCTCGCTTCATCGACTTCACCCACTTGTTCATAGTAATGGGCCATTGAGAGTCGAGCACGGTAATAACTTGGTGCATGTTTGATAGCAAGTTCTAGGTTTTCACGCGCCCTTACCATGTTGCCTTGGCCCATGTACCCCAAACCTAATTCAATGCGAGATTCTGACATCGCAATAGGATCGCTTTCTATTTTCGGTGGTCCTTCTGTTACAGAGACACAGCCAGACAATGAGATAGAAGCAATCAGAGCTGAGATTAGGGGATTTGAAAACAATGACTTGGCAGGCATGTGAAGCTCCTTATGAACACCAGACAATCATATGAAATTGGTAAACATAAGGTGGTAAATCTATGGTGGAATGCGATCCACTCTCCATAAAAAAGCTGCGCCCAATAAGCATGTTTCTAACATCACAGAAGTAAACAGCTTGTTGGGCGCAACATTGTATCCTTGATAAACCAGCGAAGAATTAATCGTCTTTGGTGAAGTTTTCTTCGCTGAAGTGATCCAAATCGTAAGGCGTTTGTTGGTAAACGCAGTAGTTTAGCCAGTTTGAGAACAGTAAGTGCCCGTGACTTCGCCAGCTCGCAACGGGTTTGTTGTCTGGGTTATTGTTTGGATAGTAGTTAATAGGGATGACTGGCTCCATACCTTCACCCAAATCACGGATGTATTCGTTGTGAAGCGTATGCGCATCGTATTCAGGGTGACCGGTCACAAACACGTTTCGCTTGTCTTTGGTTGCCGCGAGATACACACCAGCGACATCTGACGTCGCAAGGACATCAAGGTCAGTATGCTCTGCTAGATACTCGGGTGAGAAATCTGCATAGCGAGAGTGTGGTGCTAAGAAGGTGTCATCAAAACCACGCAGAATAGGGTGGTAAGGGTTATGAATCTCGTGATTGTAAACGCCCGAAAGCTTCTCTTTGCGAGTACGCTTCGGTAAGTCATACAGCAATTTCAAGCCCGCTTGAGCAGCCCAGCACACATAAAGAGTCGAGGTAACGTGCTTGTTAGCCCACTCCATGATGGTTTTTAGGTGATCCCAGTAGATAACATCTTCAAACTGAACCAAACCTAATGGCGCACCAGTGATGATCAATCCATCAAAGTTACGGTTTTTCACCATCTCAAATTGACGGTAAAAGTTATCGAGGTGCTCAGTCGGTGTATTTTTACTTGGACGGTCATCGATTCGAAGCAGTTCAACATCCACTTGCAACGGGCTGTTCGATAGTAGGCGTAAGAATTGAGTTTCGGTTTCAATCTTCTTCGGCATTAGGTTGAGGATCAAGACTCGAAGTGGACGGATTTCCTGTGTCGATGCTCTTGATAGCGGCATAACAAAGATGTTTTCTTCACGAAGAACATCGCTCGCTGGCAATTGGTCTGGAATGCGGATAGGCACAGCTTTCTCCCTAAGCTAGATATATAGACGTCTATACATCTAAATCTATAATAGTTTGATACGCTTGTCGATATACAAAATGGATAGTTGTAAATTATTTGTGTTTTTATCGAGAGAGCACTTAGTTTTCTTGTGGTTATTGTCTCGCTCAACAATGCCAAGACGTGTAGAAGAGTGCTTAAGTGCTGGTATCGGTAGTAATCAGAGCAACAGAGTATTATTTACGATAAACTCATGCTTTTGATTTAAGCCGTAATGTATCAATGAAGTTAATACTCATTCGAGGGCTGCCAGGTTCGGGTAAGTCAACAAAAGCAAAAACTTATGACGCCTTGCATGTCGAAGCCGATATGTATTTTGTCAACGAACAAGGTGAGTACTGCTTTGACCCTAAACAGTTACAACAGGCCCATGAGTGGTGCCAGAACACCGCTGAAAATGGTCTAAAGCAAGGGAAGGACGTTGTCGTATCGAATACCTTCATCAAACACTGGGAAATGAAGGCTTATCGTCAACTTGCGCTCAAATACAAAGCGGATTTAGTGATTGAAGTTTGTCGAGAAAACTACGGAACTATTCACGACATTGAACCATCAGTGATCAAGCGTATGGCGAGAGATTGGCAAGAGTAGCTCAACATTCGTGCTGCTCTATAGAGTGGGCGATCCCTCATATTAAACTAACAAAGCAATTCCAAGGTAACGATTGAAATGGCAAAACGTTCTGTTGTCGTAGAGATGACTTCTTACGGTATTTACTCCACGTGGGATTCTAAGTCTAAAGACCTACCTAAAATCCAAGAGTTCACAACCACCGTTGACGCTGAAATCGACGTTGAATTTGGCTATATCTTGAACATTAAAAAAGCCAAAGGCGAAAAAATTCGTTACTGCATTTACCACCCGGATATCACGACCGATAAAGGCGAAGTGCTTGAGCCATTCGATGGTGAAGAGTACGTCGGCAATAACGATTGGGATTTCTACCTAGGCGACACCATTTGGGCACCAGTCTCAAACAAGATCGGTAAATGGCGCATGACGGTCGAACTCAAAGGCAACATCATCGCAGACAAGACATTCGACCTAGTAGCAAAAGACGAAGGCCAGTTCTGGAAGCGTAGAGGGTTCTAGCCTCGAACCTCTAGACAAATTTGAACAACAAAAAAGCCGAGTCCAACATGAACTCGGCTTTTTGATATTGGCTAGATGATGTTCTTCATCTCGCTTAGAAGTAAGATTATTGCGTTACGTAAGCCACAACAAACTCAGTGATAGCAACCATGTCTTTCACTGCGATGTACTCTTCAGTGGTGTGAACTTTCGCCATACCAGTAGATAGGTTAACCGTAGTTAGACCTTTCGCATTGAAGTTGTTTGCATCGCTACCGCCGCCAGTGCGTTTGGTGTTTGCTGTTACGCCAAGCTTCTCGAATGCCGATTTGATCGAAAGAATGTGGGGATGATCGTCTGCAATAACGAATGCATCGTAAGCACGAGTTGATTCGATTTCGACTTCAGCACCGAATTGCTTTGCGCTCTCTTCAAACGTTGAAATCATATGTTCAACTTGCGCTGTTAGCTTGTCGCCATTTAGTGAGCGAGCTTCCGCAACCACTTTTAGTTCTGGCATAACGATGTTAGTCGCTTGACCGCCTTCAACAATACCCACGTTCGCAGTTGTTTCTTCATCAATACGAAGTAGGTTCATTTTAGTAATAGCGTCTGCTGCTACTTGAATTGCACTGATGCCTTCTTCTGGTGCTAGCCCAGCGTGAGCAGGGCGACCTTTGATAGTTGCAACGATCTTTTGTTGGCCTGGAGCAGCATTTACGATTGTGCCGATAGGGCCGCCTGTATCTAGAACGATGGCATGCTCAGATTGAATGTAAGACATATCGAAGTTCAAAGACCCGAATAGACCGCCTTCTTCGAATACGGTGAATGCAATTTCAATGGTCTTGTGTGCTTGACCTTCAGCTTGAATGCAGCGAACGGCTTCCATGATAGCCGCAATGCCAGACTTGTCGTCACCACCTAGGATAGTGTTGCCCTTTGAACGGATGATGCCATCTTCGATGATTGGCTCAATGCCGATACCTGGGGTTACTGTGTCCATGTGGCAGCTGAATACTGTGCTACCCGGTAGCGTGCCGTCTAAACGCGCGTAGATGTTGAAGCCATTCGATACTTCTTCAGGAACCGCCAGTTTATGTACGTCAAAACCTAGTTCGCCTAACTGCTCAGCTAGCGCTTCAGCAATCGCTTTTTCGTTGCGAGATTCACTATCGATTTTCACAAGATCGCAGAAATGGTCGACTAGACGTTGTTCATTAATTTGGGTCATTGTTAATTCTCATTATGTGTCCGCTCTTTCCTTAGAAGTCACGGCTATAGGACCAGGAAAATCACTATAACGCCTCTTTGTAGGATGATTGCCTGAGTTAAATCAAGAAAACCGCCTGAATATTCCAGATTATGAGAAAAACAAGATCCAGTTCTATAAGTTGACAAAATTTTAATCTGTATATTGCTCGGGTATACTGCAAACCGAAATTAACCATGCAGAAAGTAAGAACACTGCCCGAATAGTAAGAGAACTATGCGATTGATAATGGCACTTATAAATGAATAAAAACAATGTTTTAGGGTCATTCCTGCTTGTTGTTACAATGAGTGCTTTTCTGGGCTTCTTTCTGCTGTATCCAATCAACGATGTAGATTTGACTAACTCGCAAGTCAACGAGCCCGCTGTTTACACCCCAGAAAAAGAACTTTCTAAAACAGAATATGGAAAAAAGCTAATTCATATTCTCGATTTGTCTCGAAGCGATCCCATATTCGCTGATAAAGCGCTGGCTCAACTACCTCGCCTGCATCCAACAAGAGACTTAGCCATCTAAAAAGCGTACCGTCTTATGATATTGACGAACGTGGCGCAACATCAGCAAGACACTAAAGCCGTGATGGGATATTTAGACGAGATCAACAACCTTGCTGAACAAGAAGGTATGTTGTGGTTGAAATCGAAGTCATTGGTTGAATCTGCAATTGAATATCTTAAAGAGGGCGACCTTGCAGCGTCTGAAATTCAGGTTCGTTCCGCTATCGGGATTGCAGAGTCGATTCGTTACGATGAGCTATTGGTTAAAGCTTACAACACGGCGGGTGCAATCAATAATGTGCGTAATGACCTTCAAGATGCGCAGTACTTCTTCCATAAAGGGTTACAACTAGGGAAGAAGTACCCAAAGCATATTTATAACAGCAAGCTCATGTCGAACATGGCTTTGCTTTACATCTACTTAGAAGATTGGCCGAAAGCACTAGGCATTCTAGAAAAAGCCAAAAAGCTCTATTTTGACAGTGGTCTATTTGAAGATGAAGCCATTGACATCCTTTATATCAACGAATCGTTCAGTTACTTAAGTAGTGGTGATTTAATCAACGGTCGTATTGCTTATGAAAAGGCAGAAGCGCTCAACAGCGATAAAGTGAGCAATCGATATAAAATACTCGTACTAAGAGCGTACAGTGAAGTGCTGTTGGCGGAAGGAAAGTTAAACGCTGCACTTGCAGTCGCCAATCAGTGCCCAAGAATAGCTGTAAACTCTTTGCTTTGAAGGGCTTTCTGCCAAGACAGTTCCAACGCTTCACCTCCTTCATTAATCGTCAGATGATCAACTAAAAGTTTTAAGAATCGTCCTTCTAATGCCATCAGAAAGTCAGTCTTCGTAGGGAAAGGATGGCTGATTCCCGTTCTTGAGATTTTGGTTGCTTGGGTTAGTGTGGTGTAAGACATGTTTTCGTAGCCAACCGTCAATAACTGATGACAGCTGGTATCGAGGATGAGTTGAATAGTGCGACAGGTATCGATCTTACTACGCTTAACCATCTTTAAGAGCGCCTATATAAAGAAATTAAAGTAAAAGCATACTCTCATATGAAATGCTATTCCATATAGTGGGCTGGTTAATGAAGGAAAACTTAGATTTATGTTTTGATTCTAGCTTCTTATTTTATATTTATAGCTGAGTTTGGTGTTGGGTTTACTGTCGCTAATAGTAAAATGTGTTGGGGAGGTAGGGAGTATTAACGATTTTAGCTATGTAATTGGTTTATGTTATTTGGCTATACCTTGCAGCATCTCAACCAACTCACCCTCTGTGGTTGGCTCTTTTGCAAGCTCGATGACTGCAGAGGCGCCGCCTTTAAGCATATAGGCTTGAGTGCCACAGTGGTCATAGTGGAACCATTTACCATCTACACATACGTCGGTATAACATCTTGGGTCTTGTTTGAGTTCCATATCAATTTCCTTATTAACATTTGGCTAACGTTTTTTAGGCTGATTGATCACAAAATGCTGAGAATTGATCTAGATCAATCAGGTGCTTGAATAGTTGAACAATGTTCAAATAAGAGAGCTGTGTCGAGGTGCCAAAATTCACTATCAAGCACTTAGGTAACTGATATCTTCTAAAGCACGTGATTATCGTTAACAACTGATTCTCTTTTTCTTGCCAGTTTCTTGTTTTCTACTTACGCTACAAATTCTTTATCTCCCTGAATCTTTGACTGTGTTTTACTAATGACCAATATATTTATCGTTGTAGTGGTACTTGTTGTCTTCTTTTACTTCATTCAGAAGTACGTATTCAAACATGACGACACCAAAGACCACGCTTATCAAAAGAGAGGTGCGTTGCTCAACATGCAACAAGCCGCGTTTTACAATGCACTGACTACGGCGGTAGGTACTCACGGTGTCGTGTTTGCCAAAGTAAACATGTCGAATGTGTTGGCACCAGCAAAAACGAATACCAAGAAGAATTGGTTTATCGCGAATAACAAAATCTCTCGTAGCTATTTTGACTTTGTGGTGTGCGACCCAAGAACGCTGGAGCCACGCGTGATCATCGAACTTGATAATGGTAAAGAGCTAAGTAAAGGCAAAGCTGACCGAGAGAAGCTGCTTATCCATGTATGTAAATCTGCTGGCTTACCGCTTATTGGCGCTTCAGTAAAACACAGTTATCAAGTGAGCCGCTTAAAAAGGTTGTTGGCGACTCATATCGATTTGATCGAGCCGGACAAAGAGGTGAGGTTCTGTAAGAAGTGTGGCAGCCCGATGATCATCAAGTTGGCTAGCCAAGGTGACTACAAAGGACGACGTTTCTTCACGTGCAGCCGTCAACCAAACTGTACTTATACCGAAAACTACAATGTTGTTTTCGATGTAGAAGAAGAGTAACAAAGAGTAGGGCACTGGTTCAGTGTGACCTAACTCAAGTTTATTTTGTTTTCACGTCTAAAAAATCAACGCATTGATGCGAATAAGAGCAAACGGTTGATTCAAGTGCAATTTCCACTTGCGCCACAATAAATCAGCCGTTAATATCTTCCTCGTTCTTAAGGAATGGGTCCGTAGCTCAGTTGGTTAGAGTACTACCTTGACATGGTAGGGGTCGGCGATTCGAGTTCGCCCGGACCCACCATTCCTTCTGTTAATTTTTGTCAAAGTAGCGGCTTTTGATTTAGTCACAATCGTCATAAAGAAGATTAAGAACATTGTGCGTCCGTAGCTCAGTTGGTTAGAGTACCGCCTTGACATGGCGGGGGTCGGTGATTCGAGTTCACTCGGACGCACCATTATTCGTTTTTAGGAACAAACAAAAAAGCCCACCTAGTGTGGGCTTTTTTGTGCCTGTAATTCGCAGATTTTACTTGTTCATCGATTTACAGACACTTCACTCTCCTTAGATCCTGTACCTATAGACAACATCCGATGCCATGTGTGACGTTTCTGCTTACAATCCACGTAAGTGTTTCTGTAAGGGATAACGTGGCGTGAGAGCCGTACAGAAGCAAGTATTATGTGTCGGGCTATATAGCACATCGGCATGGCTCGAACTTACCTTACCGCAATATAATTCATAGTAAGCTCATTACTTAAATACCAGATGTTATTGATCTTTTCTGGGTATGAGCCCTACACGCTTAACTTCACATTTGTTACTTGCTAGATGATATGCGCCAAGCTCACCCGTTTAAGGTGTTTAGATGACGTATTAAATACATATCAGAAGGTGATGTGTAAGGTAGAGCTATAAGCAATGAGCTATATAACAAATAAATGACAATTTAATTAATTATGTTTTTAGTTTATGTTTTATTGCGAAACTATATCAAGATGTTTGGTTTTATTAATACCAACTCCGAAGACGTTGAATGTACTAGAGCATAATTACCCGATTATAAGAGTGCGTTATTGAGCCAAATCGGCAACAAATGTTTGCTGGTAGTTAGTACTAGATTTCAGTTCTTTTTTTATCCATTGATTAAACAAGCTAAAGTCAGAATGTATTTGCCAGAAAAGGGAAGCAATAACTCGTTTACCAAAAAAATCAGGGTGGTCGGTAATGACCTTAAGTTTATTATCTTTAACATGAGTATCGATCAAAAAACCTGGTAAGAAAGCGATGCCTTTTTGGGCCTTACATAAATCGATAATGGTTCCTAGATCATCTAATCGCCAGAGGTTATATGCGGCGATACTGGACAAGTTAAGCAGTTCTTCGCACCCATCCATCAATAGAACCCGTTGAGACGGTGCATGTGACTTTATAGGCCCTAAATCTTCATGAGCCACCCACCAGCAGTCAACGTGGAACAGTTCCTCTACGTTGAAGTCATAATTTGACTTGTGGTAGGGGTTGCCTAACGCTAAGTCTATCTTTCCTTCATTTATATAGTTACCAAGAACAAAACTAGGCTTAGTGACCACAAGCAAGTCGACATTCGGGAATGCTTCAGAAAAAGCTAAGAGTGTCTTTTTTACGTCTGAATTATATACCAATGGATCAATGCCTACTCGATAGACAATCTGGTCTGATATATTCATTTGTTGAGCGACGGTGACCAAATCTCGATATTTCGATACCACGGGTAAAGATAATTGGAATAGACGCTCTCCTTTTTTTGTTAACCAAACTTTAGAATGCTCTCTATTAAATACATTGAAACCTAAGTCTGATTCTAGATTCTGTACAGCTGTACTAACTGTCGATTGTGATTTTCCTAGTTTGCGAGCAGCAGAGCTAAATGAACCTTCTTCAACTACTGCAATGAACGAAACAATATTTTCGAAATGTAGTTTCATGATTCGACTAACCTTTGACACAAAAAAATTATAATCTTTATTGTTTGTTTATGCGAAGAACAATAGCGTGATGATCCTCGTATTTCAACAATTTTATAATGGATAATAAAAGTTGATAAATCACTAATTAATATGTTCTTAAAGGTTATAGGGGGAAATAATCAAAAGGTTGAGCCGGATCTTACTTCTTAAAGTTTATAAATCAAATTTGATATCACACTTTTGATATAGAGTCATATTTAACTCTATGTTTTGTATGGTTTTATTTTAATATATTGTGTTTTCCCTTCTTTTGTTTTGCTTGTTTTTTGAACTGCCTATTGACGAAGTCGATAGGGGGTATTTTTATTTAACTTGGGGCGCTAATTATAATGCCGGAGAATTTTCAATAGCCCTTATAGGAATAAATAATGATTACCAAGCTATACGTGAAAACAACCATGTTTTTATCTCAATTTAAGAGCGATGAGCGCGGCGTAACTGCGATTGAATATGGTCTTATTGGTGTTGCTATGGCTGTGTTACTAGCTGCTGCATTAAATGGCGATGGCTTCATTGGTAAGCTTTCAGCTGCATTTGGCAAAATTTCTACCGAGATTAATACTGCTACAACAAAACAGTAGTAAACACATATTAAAAAAATATCGAAAGATATTTGTGCCGGACCAATGTATGCATCGGTCTGGCTTAGTTGTTTTATGATGTTAAATAAGATTAATTTTCATATAGGTTAGGTGGTATCCCAATTTTTAGTCATGAATTGTATTTAGTGACTCTGGCAGTATTAAGTGTATACGTGTCGGGCACTGATTTTCTCTATCGCAAGATACAAAATTACGCCTTGTACATATTACTCGTTGTGCAGTGTTTTTTGTCTCCACTAGATATTCAAATAATGAGCTCCTTATTGATGTTAGTTATTGGGCTCATTCTTTACAAACTGATTTGGATAGGGGCTGGAGATATTAAATACGTCGTTATTTTGTCGCTTACCATTCCAATTAACGACTTATTGTTGGCGTATATTCTGACCGCTTTTGCTGGTGGTATTTTAGCTTTCTCTTATCTAGTGAGTGGAAATTTATTTAAAAGAAACCCACACGCCAAAGATGGTATTCCATATGGGATTGCTATCAGCGTCGGGTTTTACTTAGTCATTTTAACTCTATCTACACCACATATATAAACCTCAAAATATGAGCACATTATGAGATCTCGACTGGTATTACTTGTTGCCATCGCAGCGTTAATCGTTGGCGCACTAGGCGTTATCGATCTGTTCAAAAGTGAACCTAAACCAACAACAACTGATGAAGTGGTCGCTGAAAAAAGCGAACAGCATGTGGGAGTTTGGATTGCTACCGGAGCCTTTGAAAAGGGGCGTGCAGTTAACTCGCAGGGTGTAGTGAAACAACAGTTGCCTCTGAGTGAGGCGCTAACACTTGGTGTTAGAGAAGATTCTCAAATCAGTTTATCACCTTCCACTTTGTTAAACCGAAGCCTTAATGCAGGCGACGTTATATTGCCTGAATATCAAGTGAGCCCTGGCAAACCTGGCTACATTGATTTGCTGGTTACAGAAGGCATGACGTTATACCCACTAAAGGTCAGCGATAAAAATCTGATTAATGATTACATCCGTCCGGGTTCGTTTATTGATGTTCTAACAGTAAGTTCTCCAAATGCCAACTTGGCTGGCAACGTCGATAAGCCGACGCGTTTTAGAGGAGTGAAGGCGTCGATGTTTTTGAAACACGTTAAGGTCCTCAATATCGGGAATGATGACACCAGTGATCGCTCTATTACTGCTCGTTCTCCAAGTAAGGAAGATGGACTGACAACCGTTGTCATTGAAGTTAGCCCGGATGAATTACCAAGACTCGCATTAGCACAGCGAACGATGCATATCGAAATTTATCGTAGCCAAACTTATATGCAGCCGGAGTTCGCAGAGGTGCGCAACATCATTGATAACTATACAGGTATCGTTGAGTTACGTGGTAACGAGAGCAATCCAAGAGAGGCTTTGTGATGACAATTATGCATCGAGTCAAACGAGCACTGTTTGGCCCAATTTTGCTAACGCTGATGAGCCTATTTTCTACAACAAACGCTTTTGCTGCAGATCGCTCTATCACGCTCAATGATGGTCAGCACATTCAGCTTAAAAGTCCAATAGGTCAAGTGTTCGTGAACAACCCTAGTATCGTTGATTACAAAATTATTAACGATAACACCCTTGTTGTGTTTGCCAACAGCACTGGTCAATCGCGACTGATTGTTTACGGTATCGATGATAAAGTCCTGCTATCCGACCGCATTATTGTTGACTTGGATTTAACCGACATTAGGCGCCAAATCAAATTCTATTTTCCAGATGCTCAAGTCAAGGTTCAGTCTGTTGGAGAGCAAGTCGCAGTGAGCGGCATTGTCGATTCAGAGGCAATACGTGATGACATTTATCGTTTAGTCGCGACACTACTAGGGCGAGACAAAACAGAGAAATGGGATAAAACCGAAAAACTAGAATTTAAGTCAGACAGCTCAGACTATGAAGAGCCTGAAAGCATGGTGTTTGCCCGCAATATGACATGGGAAGGGATCATAGAACGAATTGAAGTCGCCACAACTCAGCAAGTAAACGTAAAAATATCGGTTGCTCAAGTGACAGAATCGTTTGGTCAAACCGTTGGGGTTGATTGGAGTTCCGTGGGTTCAAGTGTCGGTGAGTTTGTTTTCGACCAATTTGATGCCGCCAATCTAAGCACCTTAATCACCGCGTTAGGCAACGATCAAATGGCTGAGGTTCTTGCTGAACCAAACTTGACCGTGTTGTCAGGAGAATCTGCAAGTTTTCTCGTTGGTGGTGAAGTGCCAGTCATCGTCTCTACCAGCAGTAACGTAAACATTTCCTTTAAAGAGTTTGGTATCAAGCTAGATCTAACCGCCAAAGTGTTAAGCCAAGACAAAATCCGTATGCAACTTGCACCAGAAGTGAGTGAGGTTGAGGGTTACGTTGAGGCTGCTGGCATTAAGGTTCCCCAGTTGGCTTCTCGACGTGCTTTGACGACCGTAGAGCTTGCCGATGGCGACAGTTTCGTTCTGGGTGGTTTGATGAGCAGCGCAGACTTGGAAAAAATGCAAAAGATCCCATTTGTTGGCGACATTCCAGTACTTGGCGCCGCGTTTAGGAAAGCGACCACGGAAAGAAAACGTACTGAATTGATCATCGTTGCCACCGTTAATTTAGTGGAGCCTATGAAGCCGAAAGACATTCAACTGCCATACATTAAGAAGACTTCGACATTGGCTCGTTGGTTAAACATTAAATGGGATGGCAAACAAGTGACCTCGTCCGATGCAACGATTCGCCTGCTGTCGCAAGGAGGGTTTATCCAATGAAGAAATTAGTATTGATGGCGTTGTTCGCGACCTCACTATTTGGCTGTGCTTCCGAGCAATATTTTGTTGCTCAGGGAGCAGAGGCATTGGCGTACAAAGAACATCATAATTTTGAGTTCGAGATTAAAAACCGCGCTATAACGGCTCAGCAGCTTGATGCCTTGATTCAGGAGATTGAGTCGACGGACAAGGAAGCGACGTATGTGGTGGATTACAAATCAGCCGCTAGCAAGCAGATGTTGAAGGAGATCTTTAAGCAGTATCCATCTCATCTGATCGCCCCCCAAAGAGTGGTTTATCGCAATGCGCAGTTATCACCTAGTGATCTAAATATCCAGGTGACTTTAACGCGCCTAAAGACACAAACGTGTAAACCAGCGCAGATACATGTTCGCTTGAGACAGTCTGACTGCTTCGTTGAGTCGATGCGATTGAAGCAAGTGGCGTACAAGTCGAGATTGGTAGGAGAACAATAATGTTTGATCTGACAAAAGCATTAACCACAAAGGCTAAGCCAGCTCAGACTGCGTCGACAGGTGTTGCTGGATGTACGTTGTTTTACCAATCACAAGAGTGCTTAAACCTAGTTCAAGAAGTGTTTCGCTTTGAAGGGTGGAACGACCCTGCTTGTGTGAAAGCGACAGCCGGTTTGACCAAGCTTACTGAGCAACAAAGTAGCCATATCGTCATTTTAGAGTTAAATGAGTCGAGCAATGTGGTGGAAGATGCAAAAGCTTTTGCTAGTAAACTGCCGACGCACAAAGGTGTGGTGGTCATTGGTAAAGAAGACGCTATTTCGACGCTTCGTTCTCTTAAGGAGATGGGCTTTTACTACGTTTTCTGGCCGGTGAATAAGCAGGAATTTGCGGATTTCTTAACTCACGTGAGTAAGAACCTTAAAACGTTTTCCGGTGTTAGCCAGAAGCGTAAAGCAAAACGCGTTGCCATTGTCGGCGCTAAAGGCGGTGTAGGAGTGTCATTCCTCGCTACCGAGCTAGGCTCACTCTTGTCGACACAAGGTTCAGATACCATCCTTGTCGATCATCAATACGCTGATACAAACATTGATGTCTTACTTGGGTTAAAAGATTTTAAACCACGCACCATCGATGAGTTCACGGCACCGCTGCACGAAATGGATGAAGAGGGCGCATTAAGTTACCTGTCCAACACTCGTAAGAACCTGCGTTTGTTAGCTATCAATGGTGACATGAGCCAAAACGATGTACTTAATTACAACCAGACCTTATGTGAGCTGTTAGCACGAAACACTAACTTCATCATTGAAGACTTTTCCGGAGCGGTGGATTTCAAAGTTGAACCACAACTCTTGGCAGAAAACTTTGATGTCGTCGTGTTGGTATTCGACGCGTCGGTGTCATCGGTGAGAAGTGCAAAACGACTGTATGAAAAGATAGCGAGTTTGCAACTGACATTATCGTCGCGTACTCGCATCATTATGGTCGCTAACTATCATCGTCCACAAAACGCCTATGTATTGCAAAAGCCTGATCTAGCCAAGTATTTAGGTACGAACGTTGATCTCGAAGTCGACTACTGTAAGTCGTTGGCTCACATCATCATTGATGGAAAGCGAGGTCACAAACACGATCGTCATATCAATCGCTCTATGGAAAAGTTGGTCAAACTGATTAATGGACAACCGATCGACCAGAAAACGATGAACTCGTGGTTAAAAAAGGTACGTGTTAAATGAGTTCGAATAAAGACTTATACCTCGCTTTTCGTGGCCAGATCTTTGAGGCGTTAGACGCTGAAGCGGTTCAGAAAATGAGCCGTAAAGACTTGGAGTCTCAGATACAAGCAGCGGTCGATTTATTAGCGAACAGCTACCAAAGACCTATTACTTCTATGATGAAGTCTGGTTTGGTGAAAAGCTTAATCGACGAGCTATTTGGGCTTGGTCCTTTACAGCCATTGGTCGAAGACCAGTCTATCTCAGACATCATGGTGAATGGGCCCAACAACATCTTCTTCGAACGCAATGGCAAGGTTAAAAAATCCGAAGTTTCGTTTGTTAACGAAGAGCAGTTATTGGCTATTGCCAAGCGTATTGCGTCACGTGTAGGAAGACGCGTCGATGAGCTTTCTCCTACGGTCGATGCAAGGCTAGAAGATGGTAGCCGTGTGAACATAGTGATCCCACCGATTGCATTAGACGGTACCTCGATCTCTATTCGTAAGTTCAGAGAGCAGAATATCGGGTTTGAAGACTTAATTGGCTTCGGGTCGATGTCTCCCGATATGGCAAGAGTGTTGATGATTGCGTCTCGCTGCCGCATCAACGTTCTGATCTCGGGCGGTACAGGTTCGGGTAAAACCACGTTACTCAACGCACTGTCTCAATATATCGCAGAAGATGAGCGTATTGTCACGATAGAAGACGCGGCAGAACTGCGCTTGCAACAGCCTAACTTAGTTCGACTTGAAACGAGAACTTCGAGCGTTGAGCAAACTGGGGCGGTCACTCAGCGAGACTTGGTAATTAACGCACTGCGTATGCGCCCTGATCGAATTATCCTTGGTGAGTGTCGTGGCTCTGAGGCTTTTGAAATGTTGCAAGCAATGAACACGGGGCATGATGGCTCGATGTCTACGCTCCACGCGAACACCCCGAGAGATGCGATTGCCCGTGTTGAGTCTATGGTGATGATGGCGAACTTAAATCAGCCGCTGGATGCGATTCGAAGAACGATCGTAAGTGCCGTGCAGATGATTGTTCAAGTCAACAGGTTGCGTGATGGCTCTCGCAAGATTACTAGTATCTCGGAAATCGTTGGCTTAGAGGGCGATAGCGTGGTGATGGAGGAGATCTACCGCTTCCGTTACGACGATGCTCACTATGGCGAAAACGTGAAAGGGGAGTTTGTAACCAACGGCATCATGCAGCGATCTGAGCTCGTGAAAAAAGCGCAATTCTTCGGGCTCTATGAAGAGCTTATCGCATCCTTTAAGGGGGCATAGCATGCTGTGGATTTCATTGATTCTATTCTCCTTTGTGCTGTTTTTGATAAGGGATTCAAAGGTAAAAAAGGTCAATCAATTCTTCAATATTGAAGAAGCGGAAGTTGAAAACTTTAACGCCATTAATGTGAAATCACTAGTTCGTAAACAGAGCTGGCACAGGTTTAAAGAGTCGATTTCGCCTACCTTAATGGTGCTTGGCCCACGTTCAACTTTATATATCGCCTTGTACATAACGATTAGCCTTATAGCTTCTTGGTACATCGTGGTTGACCTGCTATCGATGACTAACGATTGGTGGGTGCCGTTATTAGCATTGGTTTTTACCTTTTTTGGTTACCGTTTCTTGGTGACCAGACGACGTCGAGATTTCGAGAACACTTTTCCTGATGCGTTGAATATTCTGATGAGTGCAGTAACTGCGGGCGACAGTCTAATGCAAGCCATTAGCTATGTAGGCGAAGTGATGCACAACCCGATCGGACGCGAATTCAAGTTGATGGGCGACCGACTGAAGTTAGGTGAATCTCCGGAAGTGGTGCTTAGACGATCCTGTAAAAACTACCCATATCCAGAGTTTCTATTTTTTACCGTAACGATTCGAGCCAACATTGCGCGAGGTGGACAACTTAAAGGCGTGCTGGCCCGATTAATTCGTGTGTTGGTGGATGCTCGAACATTAGAGAAAAAGAAGATGGCAATGACGTCGGAGGCGAGGATTTCAGCCAAGATCGTTGCGGCTATTCCTTTGGTTTTCATGGTCATCCTTAATTATATCAATCCTGACAAC
Source organism: Vibrio chagasii (assembly GCF_002954585.1). GTDB lineage: Bacteria > Pseudomonadota > Gammaproteobacteria > Enterobacterales > Vibrionaceae > Vibrio > Vibrio chagasii_A. Next base: position 1,450,241 of record NZ_MSCI01000002.1, on the reverse strand, counting down.
GTTAACTATGTCTTGTATGACGAGTCGGGCCGTGTGGTGTTGTTTTATGTGTTGGGTAGTGAGCTTTTCGGCTTATTCATCGTTTGGCTATTGGTGAGAAGTGTGCGGGCATGATGATATTAGTTGCACTTATTGTGCTGTTTGTTTCGCTGCTCTTTTTGATTGTCGAATCGGTACGTGCCGACCAAAGACAAAAGAAAGTCGCTATGTACATTGATGGCGACACCATTAAACCACCTTCCCGTGTGAATCAATTTTTTGTTCGATTTGGCAAGGAGCATCGCCATGAACTTGAACAGAAATTTATAGAAGCGGGTTACTACAACACTGAATGGGCGAAGTTCTATTTTCCCGCCAAGGTATTGGTGCTCGGCCTTATTTCAGGGCTCGTCTTGCTGGGAGATATGACATCGACCAACAAATTGCTGGTAGTGATTGTCTCTCTAATTGTGGTGATTGTGGTGCCAGATACCATGCTGCAAATGCGCCGTAAAATGCTGATAAGTAAAACCTCGGCACAACTTCCTTACCTTTTGGACATGATGTCGGTATGTGTACAAACCGGTATGACTATAGAGGCGGCTTTAGCGTATTTGGGTAAAGAGCTTGCGGAGTTTGATTCTGACCTTTGTTACCAAATAAAACGAACCTCAGATTCTGCCAAGATACATGGCGTTGAGAAGGCTTTGAATGATCTCACTGAGCGTATTCCAACTCCCGCAATCCGAAGTTTTGTGCTGACAATCATTCAGAACTTGCAATACGGTACTTCCGTTGCACAGACACTCAGCGACTTAGCTGAGGATATGCGAAAAGTCCAAATCCTCACGGTTGAGGAGAAGGTTGGTAAGCTCTCTGCAAAGATGAGTGTGCCGTTGATCCTTTTCATCATGTTTCCGATCGTTATCTTGATTTTGGCACCGAGCATCATGCAAATGACATTGAGCATCTAGAGGGTAAACGAATGAATAGAAAACGTATTTTCTTTATGATGTTAACACTAAGTCTTTTAGCAGGGTGCCAAACGACACCTTCCGAACAAGACCAACCACGTGCTGATGTCACCAACATGGAGAAGGTGAAAAACTATGTTGGGCTAATTCACCACTATAAAGCCGAGCTAGAACAAGGTTCTCAAGATCCTGCGGTCAAAGAGAAACTGGCCTGGGCGTACTTTCATAAAGGTGACATCGAATCGGCAGATTTCTACGTTCAACACCTTCAACAAGAGGGTGTCGAAAATCCGAATTTGTACCAATTAGAAGGCCAAGTGTTCGACGCAAAAAACGATATTGAGAGTGCGATTTCTGCCTATGTCGCTTCTATTGAGGCAGGAAATAAAACGGGTCAAATTCATGTATTACTCGGCGTGTCATACACAAAGCTGGGTCAGTATGAGAAAGCGTATCAAGAGCTCAATCTTGCTCGCTTACGTGGCTATGATGATATTGTGGTGAAGAATAATATTGCGATGATTCAAATGGCCAATGGTGAGTATCAACAGGCGATTGAAACCTTAGCGCCAGTACTAAAGGAAGACCCTGCTAACAAGATTGTAAAAGCTAACTTAGCGATAGCATTGATGAAAACTCAGCAGGTCGAGTCGGCTCAAAAACTACTCAAAGGTGAATTTTCTGCGCGAGAAATACAAGACATTTCAGCTGAACTAACTCAACCGGGAGTTACTGATGGTGCGTCTTAGTAGGCAGACTGGAGTGACGGCTATCGAGTTTGTGTTTGGGGCGCTGGTTTTGTTCTTCGCTACCTTTGCGATCTTTGAATCGAGTTACCAAATCTACGTCGTCAACATGACGGAGTATTCCCTTAGAGAAACCATCAGGAACACCAAGATCTATGAAGGTAAGGGGGGCAACGAGCAGTACGAGAAGAAGTTTAAAGACTTGATCGAAGATGGTGACAATCTATGGAGCTTCTTAATCGATACCTCAAGGTTTTCTATCGAAGGTCAGTATTTCAAAACCTACGATGATTTCGTGGCGAATAGAGGACATTCAAAACAAGACTTGAACTTCAACTATGACCTAGCCGAGATCACTGTGACATACCGATACACTCCAATCATTAAATTGGCCGGTGCGGCTGATAGAGATATTTCACGCACCATGGTTTTGAACTTAGAGCATGAAGGGTGGAAAGATGATGAGTTGTAAGCAACACGCCTGTTCTGCGTCTCGTCAACAGGGCTCATTTACCGTTGAATTGCTGTTTATCTTTGTCGCGCTGTGGGGTGTTTATCTTTTTGCTGCTGATTTGAGTTATCAACTGCTCACGCGAGCAAAACTCGATAGATCAAGCTTTGCTTTGGTGAACGTTATCAAAGAGCGCACTCGTTATTTTGAAGCGGATGTACTCGCGGGACAAAACCTATCTGTCACTAATCACGAGTTGCAAGATATGACGAAGGTAGCCAGTCGAATGCTCAACACACCCGTAGACAATGTGGCAATCAAGATAGAGTCACTGACAAATAAAAGTAGTGTTGCTGAATTTACTAGCAGCAAGTTCAGAAGCTTAAATTGCGACACCGATTCGATTGTTGACCACGCTGAATTAGCACCGGTTGATAAAGGCGTTGTTTATCCCTTGTATCGGGTAAGCCTTTGCGAAGAAGAAAGTTCTTGGTTCAAGCCTTTCTTTAATGGTGGCACCAGTACTTCCGTTAAGATCGCTTCGTCTTCAATTATGCCAGGGAGGTAACGAAATGAAAATGCAGCATGCCAGCCTCCGATGCCAAGAAGGGGTAGCAGCAGTATGGATGGGCCTATTACTTGTTCCTATTATGGGCGTGACTTTCTGGGCCGTCGAAGGGACTCGTTATGTGCAAGAAACCAGTCGACTCAGAGATTCCGCAGAGGCAGCAGCGATAGCGGTGACCATCGAAGATCAACCCGACCTAGCTCGTAATCTAGCGACTCAATATGTCGAGAACTACGTTAGGGATATTAAATCCACTAATCTTACTGCTCAAAGATTTTACCAAGCAGAAGATGAAGGAGCCGGTATTCTTGAATATATACAGTACACGGTTAATGCAAAGACGACTCACGACTCTTGGTTCGCGAGCAGCTTTATTCCCTCGTTTGATGAGCAACAAGATCTCGCGGGCCGTTCATTAGCACGAAAGTACCCGGTATATCTTGGCGATAACAACATCGATATCGTATTCGTGTCGGACTTTTCCGGTTCAATGAATGACCGGTGGGGCTCAAGTCGACACATAAAAATAGACGATTTGAAAACAGCTATCGACCAAATATCAAGCAAGATCCTGTGTACTAGAACTAAACAAGACTATGTCGATGGTGAGTGGAAAGAGGTGTGTGATGAACCCGGTGAAGACACGACTGGAGATAAGCTACTTAACCGAGTTGGTTTTGTGCCTTTTAACGTTCGAACAAGAGAAATCGCCTCAGGAGGCAGAGCGAATGCAACCAGCCAGCTGAGTTACAAAGATAACTACAAGCCTTCAGTGTCACCTTATTCGTACAATAATGTTAACTGGGATTACTGGCGTACCTATTCGAAGCATCAGGTGCTTAATTGCGCTCGTTGGCAGTTATTTTGTTCAAATCCAAAATCGGATAATCAAAAGTATGCCAAACGCATAAAGAATGTCATCAATGCAGATGGATACGCCGTTGCCGATGTTTATAACTATGTAGATTTACCGAAATCAGTGTCTACGATGTTCACGGACAAGTCGGGATTGCAGCCTAATTTCTACGGTGTAAGTGGAGCAAAGCTATTCAACGCTCATGGATCTTCAAATTCCTCCCAGTTTAAAAACATTCGGTTATCGAACAGGCTGTCTGATTTGAACCCTATTAACAGTATGTGGGCTGATGGGAATACCGCGGCTTTTCAAGGCATATTGAGAGGGGCCCAGATTCTCAATGATGGTGATCCAAACAGCTTTGATGACGAGGAGCAGCAAGCGTATAACAATAAAATTAAGATGTTGCTCATTTTGAGTGACGGTCAGGAAAGCCCCAATAATGGGATTCTAAAAGGGCTAGTCGACAGAGGTATGTGTAACAAAGCAAGAGAGGAGATACCGGGCTTGTACATAGGGGTCATTGGTATCGATTTTCGAGCCTCTCAGCAAAGTGGTTTCCAGGACTGTGTTGTTGATCCGAATGAAGACATTATCGACGTATCTAACCTAGATGAATTGATTGAAAAAATAGAAGAACTCATCCGTAAAGGCTCGAAAGCAAGCGGAATCACTAAGTTGTATTAGAGGAAATTATGAAAAAGTTAATGATAGGTTCCATTGTCCTGTCGGCATTGCAATTTAGCTCTACTGCTTATGCGGAACAAGGTGTCAGCGTTTATTGCGACACGGCATTCAGTGAATACCAACATAGCGTTTGGGTTGATGATGTCGTGGGTATTGCTCAGCATAGACAGGGCGTTCTACAGGTCGAGCAGCAATCTGATAGTAGTGAATTGAAGCAAGCCTTAGCCAGTCAGTCCAGCATGGGTATGAATCAATCAGGATGTAAGACTTGGATTAGTAACCAAGAGCGTCGCGGGCTATTGGCTCGTCTTCACTTTGGGGTTGATCAACACAATTTAACACCAATGGGTAGCAAAGCCTTAACTCAATTAGCTAGCGAATTGCAGGCTAGTGGCAACTCGGTCACTGTTGATGGGCACACAGACAGCACTGGTGATGAAGGCTACAACCAAGCTTTGGGTTTACAAAGAGCACTCACTACTTCGAATGCTTTGGTTGCTGATGGTGTAGAGAAGAATCGCTTGGTTATTCGTTCTTTTGGTGAAAGTAAGCCTATCGCTTCTAATGAAACGAGTGGAGGGCGAGCAAAGAACAGACGAGCCGAGATCTGGACGTCGATGGATGATGCCACAGAACGAGTAAACTAAGAGCATATCTTAGCGTTCAACCCAATATAAATAGTTAATGGAGTCAGTGGCTTGTGATGTGGCTAAGAAAAAGTCTTAGCCATCAATCTGTCGGAACCCCACTCAATATTATCGTGCATAGAATTTTTGTTATAACGGATGCTAATGAATATTCAATCAAATTTAACTATCTGATACTAAGAAATAATTGATGCTATTTGACAGAGTCTCTTCTGAAGGGATGGAACAAAATATAGACGTAGATACTTGGATATCTATATTGGACAACATATGCGACATTATGGACGCATCGAATGCGGGGATCATCACGATCTCCGATTTTACTCGTTTGGGTTTTGAGAGCATTTTATGTTCTTCAACCAAACTATGCGAGCAGCACAAAAGTAAGATCAGTTGTTTTTGTGAGTATGTATACAAAGAGAACCGCACGGTTTATTTGAGTGGATGTTCTTGTGGTGAGGCAACCGTTGAGAAGGAACCTGACGACTATAAATCATTTTGTGGCATCCCGATCAGCGGCTCGGATGGAGAAGTGTTTGCCATCCTGTTCGTGTTTGACTTGAGTCCAACCCAGTATACGGAAAGCCAAGTGAACCTGATTGAGAACATTTCAACCTTGCTACGCTCTGAAATCCTTTTGAAAGAAGAGAGCCGGATTTTATATAAAAACAGTCACTTCGATATCATGACGATGTTGCTCAATCGAAGGGGGTTCTTTCATGAGTTCAACAAAGCAAACATTGGTCATGGAGAGATCGTTTGTCTCTATTTTGACTTGGATAATTTAAAGTACATCAATGATACTTACGGGCACTTTAAAGGCGACGATTACATTTCTGGCTTTGCTTCGTGCATCAGAAATAACATCAAATACAACACAATACCGGCGAGAGTGGGTGGTGATGAGTTCATTGTTGTTATTCATTCAGAAGAGCGCGGATACGCTTGTGAATTGGTTAGAAAAATTCGCGCAGATTTTCATGAGTTCATTGAAGGGTTTCGTGGTGATGATGATGTTTCACTAGGGTTTTCTTACGGGTGCGGAACCTCTGATTCTCAAAGTTTGAACATCATAAACTTAATCAAGTCTGCAGACGAAAACATGTACCGCAACAAGAAAAACAAATTGTAGGTTATACCGCTTTCATATGCCGATAACAGGTACGAAAAAGCCCACCAGTGTGGGCTTTTTGCTTATTCGATTTGTCTAAGCTCGAATGATCATTTGGTCTCGTTCTGGACCAACCGATACCATTACAATTGGCACGCCCATCAGTTCTTCAATGCGAGTAACATAATCCTGTGCAGCTTGAGGAAGGCTTTCAAAAGTGCGACAACCCGTGATGTCTTCATCCCAACCCGCCATGTCTTCATAAACTGGCTTCAGCTCAGCCGTTTGTGGCCAAATTGGGTTTTCGGTGTGCTCACCTGCGTATGCAGTACAGATCTTCAACTCAGCCAAACCAGACAGGCAATCAATCTTAGTTAGAGCGATTTCTGTCGCTGCTTGCAATTCAACACCGTTGCGCGTTGCTACAGCATCAAAGTAACCCATATCACGTGGACGACCGGTTGTAGCACCGTATTCGTTAGAGCTCTCACGGAAGCTATCTTGTTCTTCCATTGCTGTAACCAGGGTACCTGTACCAACAGACGAGCTGAATGCCTTAGCCACTGCAATAACGCGCTCTGGTCGAAGGGCAGGTAAGCCACTACCAATACCCGCGTAAGCTGCAGTTACATTTGATGATGTTGTCCAAGGGTATTCACCGTAAACCAAGTCGCGACCTGCACCGAGTTGAGCTTCAAACAGTAGGTTTGCGTCTTGTGCTTGAAGTGCCTTAAGAGGCTGAGTCACGTTACAAATGAACGGGCGCCAAGCTTTCGTCACTTCAAGTAGCCATTCAGTCATTTCTGAAGCGGTCTGCGTAAAGTCACATCGAGGATAAAGGGCTTTTAGTTGAGGCATTTTCCAATCAAGCATGAATTGAATGCGCTGCTCTAGAACCTCTGGTTGATTTAGCCAACCCACAAGGATGCCTTTCTTCATCACGCGATCGCCGTATGCTGGCGCAATGCCTTGACGAGTCGAACCGTAAGCAGCATCACCTAAGCGTTCTTCTTCAAGCGTATCTTCGAGTGCGTGCAGTGGTAGGCACAGTGTAGCGCGATCAGAAATAGCAAGTTTAACGTCAACATTTGCTGCTTGAACTTCTGCGATCTCTTCGCTTAATGCAGCAGGGCTAATCACCATGCCAGGGCCAAGTACAGCCGTACAGTCAGGGTTAAAAATACCGCTAGGAAGTTGGTGCAGTTTGAATGTACCGAAGTCGTTAACTACGGTATGGCCTGCATTGTTTCCGCCTTGAAAACGAATGCTTGCAGATGCTTCTGCTGCTAAAAAATCGACGATGCGGCCTTTGCCTTCATCACCCCAGTTTGCACCCACAACAACGATAGATGGCATAAGTTTATCTCCTGACTGATTGAGAAATCATGTTAGTGCTGCATTGTGGATAAGAGAAATTAATTATCTTTATTATCTTGATAAGGATTCCATATAACTCTAAAGTCTTAAGCACAAGCGAGATTCCCTATCACGTTCGTTCCTCACTGTAGGGAATGACGAAGTGGGGGCCCTTGTAGTCAAGAGTGACAGTCGTAATGTTGAATTGATTCTTAGGCGTCATTCCAGAACCGAGGGACGAGGTATCAGGAATCTCAAACCACAATCGAGATTCCCTATCACGTTCGCTACTCATTGTAGGGAACGACGGAATGGGCGGCCTTGTATTCAAGAGACGGTTGTAATGTTGAATTGATTCTTAGGCGTCATTCCAGAACCGAGGAACGAGGTATCAGGAATCTCAAACCACAAGCGAGATCCCTTATCACGTTCGTTCCTCACTGTAGGGAATGACGGACCAGGTGGATTGTGAATATAGAGAGTCACGCGTTTGTAGTTCTTTGCTTTGGAAGTGATGAACCGAACGTTCACTCGATTTGTTAGCGTCATTCCAGAACCGAGGAACGAGGTATCAGGAACCTCAAACCACAAGCGAGATCCCTTATTACTTTCGTTCCTTGTCGTAGGGGATGACGGAGCAGCGGGACTGTGAAATAGAGAGTGACGCGTTTTTAGTGCCGAACAATTGGAAGTAATACAAGAGAGAAGATGATGCTTGATATCAATTTGTTGAACACGTTTGTGACGTTAGCCGAACACAAACATTTCGGTAAGGCGGCCAACGCTCTGCATATGACGCAGCCAAATGTGAGCTTACATCTAAAGCAACTCGAACAGCTAACACGTATCAAGCTAATAGAAAGAAGCCCATTTCAGCTAACTCAAGCGGGCGAAAGGTTGTTAGAAACCAGCAAAAGAACCTTGCTTGAGTTACAGGTATGTCAGGCTGATCTTAATGCGATTAATGATCTCAAGATTGGCACGTTGACCATTGCGGTTAGTGACATTATCTCTCGATTTCTATTGATTCGTCCTTTCCAGAAATTTAAAGCACAGTACCCGGGCATCGATCTCACCTTGCTTAACACCACCTCATCTCAAGCATCCAGTTTGGTAAAGAATGCCAAGGCAGACCTTGGTTTTGTAATTGCGAAAGAGCAGCATAATGAATCGCTCTATTTTACTAAGCTGCAAGAACTATCATGGTGTGCTCTGGGAGATGGTTTAGATACGCAAGACTCTGACAATTTGAAGGATAATGACCCTCAGAATGATGAAGTCGAGCCTGAACTGACCTTGATCCTACTTGGTCACGATACAAGAACTCGAGACTTTATCGACGAAGGGCTTCCCAGTCTGAAACTTCCTAATTACAGAGTGATGGAAGTTGGCAGTGTTGATGCACAAATTGACTGGGCTGAAGCTGGATTTGGCGTTGCCATCATTCCTGAGTTCGCTATATCAACCAAGCCACACTTAAAATCGAAAGTCACGCCACTACTAAACTTCTCTAGCACCAGTCTTGGTTACATTGTCAGGCAGAACCAGGTGTTATCGAAAGCCACAAAGCAACTATTGGGTTGGGTGAATGATGAGATTACATTACTTCAAAAAAGCGTTGACTAGCGTCTATAGAAAACTCCTATACCCAGCAATAACCGAACCTAAGCCCACTGTATGTGGGCTTTTTTGTCGCTGCCATATACGTCACAGGAAATACCGCATTGACAATGTTTGATTATCAAACTAAATTTAGCGATATTGATTTGATGATCAAACTACTTGTTCATCAAAGTAGTTTAACTGATCAGTGACATCAACTTTGAGCATAAGACTAAGGACACCATTTTGAGCTTTACAACCCATCACCAACACAACTTCACTTCACATAACAGCCAAGGTGAAAAGCGCACTTTCTATGTCCTTTTATTGACTATTACGACCATGTTTATCGAAATCATCGCAGGTACTGTTTATGGCTCGATGGCATTGCTGGCAGATGGTTGGCACATGGGGACACACGCAGCAGCGTTTGGCATCACTTTGTTTGCTTATCGCTATGCAAGAAAACATGCTGATAGCGCTCGTTTCTCTTTCGGTACAGGTAAAGTGAGTGTGTTAGGGGGCTACACCAGTGCTATTGCTTTAGGTATTGTGGCTCTGTTGATGCTGGTGGAATCGGTACATCGTTTGTTCAACCCTCAAGCCATTCACTTTAATGAAGCGATTATCGTCGCTTGTATTGGTCTTACGGTGAATGTCGTAAGCATGTTCTTGTTGGAAGACCACCATCACGACCATGATCATGGACACGGTCACGGGCATTCGCATAGTCACTCACATAGCCATGATGATACGCATCATCATAGTCACACTGAGCATCACCATGATCACAATCTACGCGCTGCATACATGCACGTTTTGGCGGATACGTTAACGTCATTGCTAGCGATTGTGGCGCTGTTGTTTGGTAAGTTTTATGGTTGGAACTGGTTAGATGCAGTGATGGGGATGGTCGGCGCGCTGGTCATTGCTAAGTGGACTATGAACCTTATGAAACAGACGAGCCCAATCTTGCTCGATGAAAATATCCACCAGGGATACCGTGATTCGGTAATCGAGACGCTATCGCCTTATGCTTCAGTGACAGATTTTCACATGTGGAAGGTGAGTGGCCATCATTATTCGGCAGCGATTACTCTTGAATCGATCAGTGATAAATCCGTTTCTGAATATAAACAAATGCTCGCCAAGTTTGATAAGATAAATCATCTTACTCTTGAAGTGCACTTAAACGGCCATGCAAAACATAGAACAGCTTAACCAAATATTGACTGAGTTCTACGACAAAATGTCTTCTTGGGAACAATCCGTTGTTAAAGAAACGGGTTACTCACTCGCACAGGTCCATACGATTGAAGTGTTGGGTATGCATGGCGCGTTGCGAATGAAAGAGCTTGCCGAAAAGCTTGGTATCACAACAGGCACACTTACTGTTCAAATTGAGAAGTTAGTTAAAGCAGAGTTGATTGAACGCCATCAACACCCAACCGATCGCCGAGCAATTGTGGTTGCTTTGACTGATGAAGGGCAAAAGATCCATGTTCACCATAACCAACTTCACCTAAATCTCGTCAATGAGCTAACCCAAGGCATAGAAGAACAAGATAAAGCGGTGCTATTGAAGTGCTTAACTAAAATGGTGAAAGCTTTTTAACACGTTGCAGGTTATCAGCTCCTATCCAAGGGTAGGACAATTTGTGTGTCACGAGGTGAATCTACAAAGCCGACAGTTGATGTCGGATTTTTGTTATTTAGTGAGCGGTTACGACGTTCATTGATTAGTGACTTATTTTTTTAAATGAAGCACTTATCACTTGGATCTCATCTAAACAAAAGGGTCGATTAGAAAATCCACAGACCCCTTTGTTTTAAAGGTGTTAGGGCTGTTTTTAACGTTTGTATCAAACATGAGAAACCTTTGTATCCCAATTTTAAAATCTTGCTAATGTACATCGTACTAATTTGTGTTATTGATAATTTTAACCTTAGTGGGTAATCTTATTTGCACTTTCAATGAATGTGCAATAGCGAGCTATAGAGGCAATACAGCCCCTGTAAAGCGCCCATTATTGGTAAAAAGATAAAAATAACGAAATAGCATGGGCAAGATAACACAGTTAAATGCCCAGCCTTAGATACCTAAATTTAGTAAAGACGAGTCACATCTATGGATATAAAGAAAAAGCTCTATTCATTGGGAATGTTTTCCATTTTCGGCATGATTTCATTGCTGTTTACCACCTCGCAATTCGCAGATACGACTGCTCAAATGAGCGAAGCTAAACAAATTACTAAAGAACTAGAGGTTCGCTTGCTTAACCTCCGCCGTAATGAGAAAGACTTCTTGTTGCGAAATGATATGAAGTACCTTGATAAGTTCGACGTAAACTACGACAAGTTTTTGGCTTCAGAATCACAGCTCAATGTTGTTCTGAACGATTTAGGTTTAGTAAACAGTACACACTTACGTGAAGACATCGAGGCTTACCATACGAGTTTTGTAGAGTTGGTCAAGGCGACGGAAGTCTATGGGCTGGCAAGAGACAAAGGCTTATTAGGACAGTTTCATGAAGTGCTAGATAGCATGAGTGCAACCGCAAGCCCAGAGCAAAAAGTTGAGCTCTATCTTTTTAATGACCTAATTGAAAAGGGTACCTTTGATCCTAGCATGCTTTCATCAAGTTCCAGTGCTTTGCTACAAACAGCAAAGCTGGTGGTCGAACAAAAACGACTGATTGGCTTGAAGCACAACGAGGGCCTGCTTGGTCAAGCGCGTGCAGGTTCTCACGTGATTGAAACTCAGTTTAAAGAGTTTTCAGCCGTACTGGACCAAGAAACTCAAAAGGAGATGGACAAACTATCACTGATCAACAACATCCTTTGCGTCACATTACTTGTGTCGATCATTTTGTTCAGCTGGTTAATTGTTCGCTCTATCATTGGCAAAATTGAATCACTGCTTTCGGTGATCCGCAATATTGTCGATTCCAACGATGTGTCTATTCGTTCACATCTTGATGGTAAAGACGAGTTAAGCACACTAGGTCAATACTTCAATCAGTTGCTTGATCAGCTTGAAGGCTTGATTTCGGCCTCTCAATCTAAGTCTCTACAACTGACTCAAAGTACTTCTAACATGCACGACGAGCTTGAGTCTGTAATCAAACAGTTTGAAGTTCAAGCTAACCACACCTCAACCATGACAACATCTGTTCAAGAAATGGTATTAACGATTGGTGAAATTTCAGAAAGCACCTCTGTTGCTGCAGAAGGCGTTCAACAAGCGAAAGTGAACGCAGACAAGGGGCGTGAAGTCGTGGTCGATACTATCAATAATATTACTCAGTTGTCTGAACGTCTATCAAGCAGTCAAGATTCAATCAGCTCACTGAACCATCATGTCGATCAAATCGGTGATGCGGTCAACATCATTCAAGGCATTGCTGAACAAACTAATCTACTAGCATTGAACGCTGCAATTGAAGCAGCACGTGCGGGTGAGCAAGGGCGTGGCTTTGCCGTTGTAGCAGATGAAGTACGCGCACTAGCAAGCAGAACACATCAGTCGACGACAGAAATAACCTCGGTGGTAAGTGCAATTCAAAGCCAGATGCAGGCGTCGATGACTGAAATTGGTGAGTGTAACCAGCAAGGTCAGCTAACGCTTAAAGATTCAGAAGAGCTGGATGCTAGTCTGCAGCTTATCTTAAGCGACATGCAGAGCATTCAAGGTAACTCTGAACGCATTGCGTCTGCAATAGAAGAGCAGGGTGCTGTGATGACACAAGTGAGTGACTCCATCACGGAACTCAATGCCATCTCACACGATAACAATGCCTCAGCACAGCACTGTTTAGTTGAAGTAGACAAAGTGGCAGAGCAAGCCCATGAGATGGATAAAGCAGTCGCACAGTTCAAAACGTCCTAATCAAGCACCAAAATAACTAAAACCAAAGGCGCAGACTATCTGCGCCTTCTTGTATTTGAAAGGTATGGACAGACACGAAGATAGAGGATTAAGAATAAGGCATTCCAAATCGGACTTAAGTATCTATGAAATAAGGTTAAAATAATCATCGCCTATTAAGCTTAGTTATACCTTCACGATACGATCTGTACACATTGCTTTATCGTGAATGGCTGAATCTCACGGGAAGAGGAACAAAATGCATTACGACGTATTCAACGGAGATGCAGATGGCATCATCGCATTGCTTCAACTACGCCTACATGAGCCTAAAGAGAGCACTTTAATCACGGGGGTGAAACGCGATATCAAGCTGGTCTCGCAGGCTGTTACCCAGCTAGCGGAACAGAATCCCCAAAGTGATGTTACATCGGTGACTGTTTTAGACGTGTCGATGGAGAAAAATCTACCCGCATTACAATCACTGCTTGCTGATGAGATTACTATCTTTTACTGCGACCACCATCGTACAGGGGACATCCCCAAGTCTGAGTACCTTGAGACTCTGATTAATACAGCACCGGAGTGTTGCACAAGTCTTTTGATCAACCAAAAACTCAAGGGAGAATATGTAGCGTGGGCAATCGCAGCAGCGTTTGGTGATAATTTAAAAGCGGTGGCTGCACGATTAGCGCTAACAAATGGATTTGACCAACCTCAAACTGAATTTTTGGAAGAGCTAGGCACGCTAATCAACTATAACGGCTATGGCGCGTCATTGAGTGATCTGCACTTTTCACCGACTGAGCTTTACCAAGCGCTTTATCAATATCCGAACCCATTCGATCTCTTGGATGATAAAGATTCCGTGTTTTATCAACTTCGCATCGCTTATCAAACTGACAACCAACAATTATCAAACCTTACTCCGATCTATGAGAGTGAAGTCGCGCGCGTGTTCGAATTGCCTGCAGAGACTTGGGCTAGACGAATCAGTGGCGTGTTTAGCAATGAAATAGTGAATCAAGACCCAGATCGAGCACAAGCGGTGTTAACAAAAAACACTGATGGCCAGTCTTATACTGTGAGTCTAAGAGCGCCTTTATCAAACAGAGTTGGTGCAGATGAAATTTGTTCGAGTTTTGATACTGGGGGCGGAAGGAGGGCCGCTGCAGGAATAAATTCGCTTAAAGAAATAGATAAGCTGAGTCTGATTGAACGAATAGAGAACTATTATTCAGACCATTCGAAATAATCATGATGTTATATTTATTTGATTTATTAGTGTAGAGGTTTATATGTGGGATTTAATTGGGCTTGTACGTCCAATTAATCCATTTGCAAGTTTTGGTGATATCACTCGCAAAATAAAAAAGTTATAAATATCATAAGCTTTAGAGCTTTTATTCAGTTCGGTTGACGATCTTACCCTCGTATATAATGCTTAATTTTCTTCGTGAATTAACGCTGTTTAATATATTTATATGGTCAATATAAACTGCTAAAAATGAGCTTGTTTCGCATTTTAATTTGAATGAAAAGTCAAAATTATATTGATTCTAATATTCAATCTGTGACTTAAAATCACAAGTTAAATCAAAGGTCGTTATTTCCTATAAATTCCAATACTTCTCTATAAATATTCATGATTAAAATGAATTGGTTCGGTTGTGATTGGCACAGCTGTTAAGTAAGGAAGTGGGACTAATGTTGAAACGTAAAGCTCTACAATTAGCAGTATCAGTCGGCATGGCGGCCATGTCGGGCGCGGTTTATGCAAATGGATCTGACATGACGAATCCAGATTCAGGAGTCGTGGTAGGTTATTGGCACAACTGGTGTGATGGCGGCGGTTATCAAGGTGGTAATGCACCTTGTGTGACATTGGATGAAGTGAACCCGATGTACAACATCGTGAATGTATCATTCATGAAAGTGTACGATGTAGCGGATGGTCGAATCCCAACTTTTAAACTGGACCCAACGGTTGGGCTCTCAGAAGAACAATTTATTGACCAAATCTCAGAACTCAACAAGCAAGGTCGCTCTGTACTATTGGCTTTGGGTGGTGCAGATGCACACGTAGAGCTAGAAACCGGTGATGAAAGAGCCTTTGCTGATGAGATCATTCGTCTTACGGAGCGCTATGGCTTTGATGGTCTAGATATCGACCTAGAACAAGCGGCCGTTACTGCTGCAAACAACCAAACCGTTATTCCAGATGCGCTGAAGCTAGTGAAAGATCACTATCGTGCAGAAGGTAAAAACTTCCTTATTACAATGGCACCTGAGTTCCCGTACCTAACGACGGGTGGTAAGTATGTTCCTTACATCGATAACTTGGAAGGTTACTACGATTGGATCAACCCGCAGTTTTATAACCAAGGTGGCGACGGCATCTGGGTTGACGGTGTAGGCTGGATTGCTCAAAACAACGATGAGCTAAAAGAAGAGTTCATTTACTACATCTCTGACTCTCTAATCAACGGTACTCGTGGTTTCCATAAGATCCCGCACGATAAGCTTGTGTTTGGTATCCCTTCGAGTATTGACGCAGCAGCAACCGGTTTTGTGAAAGAGCCACAAGACCTATACGACGCGTTCGATAGTTTAACTGCTCAAGGTCAGCCTTTACGCGGTGTAATGACGTGGTCTATCAACTGGGATATGGGTACTAACAAAGCTGGGCAAGCGTACAACGAACAATTCATTAAAGACTACGGTCCATTTGTTCACGGCCAAGTGACACCGCCACCAGTTGAAGGTGAGCCTGTGTTGAAAGGTGTTGAGAATACACGTGTTCTCCACGGCACTGTTTTTGATCCAATGGAAGGCGTGAAAGCAACAGATAAAGAAGATGGTGATTTAACTTCATCAATTGATGTTGAAGGTTATGTCGAGACCAGTGTTATTGGAACTTATGTGCTGACTTACCGCGTGAAAGACAGTGACAACAATGAAACAACCAAGGCAAGAACGGTAGAAGTTTACAGCCAAAAACCTGTTTTCGACGGCGTGTCGGATACTACTGTAGTGCTTGGTAATTCATTCGACCCAATGGCGGGTGTTACAGCAAATGATGCTGAAGACGGTGACCTAACAAGTTCAATTACACACACTGGCAGTGTCGATGTGAATGAGATAGGTAATTACACGCTTGTTTATCGAGTAACAGATAGTGCAAATCAAACGGTAACTGCTGAACGAAAAGTAACTGTGACTGACGGTTCTAACTGCGCAGCAGCATGGGATGCTAATACCGTTTATGTCGAAGGTGACCAAGTATCTCATGATGGAGCAACTTGGGTGGCGGGTTGGTACACTCGTGGTGAAGAGCCGGGAACAACAGGTGAGTGGGGCGTTTGGAAGAAAGCGTCAGACAGTTCATGTGGTGGCAACCCTGGTCCAGGTGGTGACGTAGAACTGAGCGTGTCTGGTCTGCAGTCTGAATACACTCTAGATAATGGCGATGTACGTATTCAGTTCACATTGGCGTCGAATGAAGCGCTTGATGTAATCGCAAAGGTGGTTAATAGCGCGGGCTCTGTGGTTGAACAGACCAATGTCAACCTAACTGATAGCCGCACGGTTACGATGGATCTGTATGATGTTACAGAGGGTCAGTACAAGCTTGAAGTGGTTGGAACTGCGACAGATGGCGAAGTGGTGGTGGTGGATAACTCGTTCTCAGTAAAAGAAGAGGGTGGAACAACACCTCCTCCAGGTGACTACCCTCCGTATGAAGCCGGAACGAACTACGAAGCGAGCGATATCGTAGTAGGCAGAGATAATGGCTTATACGAATGTAAACCTTGGCCTTACACGGCGTGGTGTGCAAGTGCTTCGTACGCACCTGGCGATAGCCAATACTGGCAAGATGCGTGGATTAAACTTTAATCCTATAAAGCAAATGGGCAACTAAACGTAGTTCTAAAGTGAATGAAGGGAGAGGCTATATGCCTCTCTTTTTTATTGGTGATACAGCACGATCATTCATCCAGGCTTAATAGATATTACTTACCTAGCTAAAGACGTCAGTTAATTTTGCTTAAGATCAAAATAAGAGTGATTATCAATTGTATTACTTGGTGTGTAATAGCACTATTTGACTTCTGAATTTTCAAATTTGTGAATACTTAAATAATGAATCTTGCGCAAGTCGATCTCAACCTATTAGTTATCCTCAAACACCTTCTCGAAGAAAAGCATGTCTCAAACACAGCCTTAGCGTTGGACATGAGTCAACCTACGGTCAGTCGCTCGCTTCAAAAACTACGTACCGTGTTTAACGATGATCTGTTGGTAAGGGCGGCTTATGGCTACGAGCTCACACCAAAAGCAGAAGCCATTAAGCAAGATCTAAACTCAGTGCTTACACGTTTAGAGAAGTTAGTTCATGGTGATGTTTTTGAACCACAGACGAGTGATAGCACTGTACGTTTTTTCGGTTTGGTGCCACAGGTTTCGCACTTATTACCTAAAAGTAGTCGCAGAGATCCGCAAACAAGCACCAAATATGGTCGTTGATATCGATTCTATTCCTAAGCGTCATTTCGAGCCCTTGCAGTCCGGTGACGCACACTTTGTGTTATCGACTCATGAGCCGCTAAGTTCAGAGCAAAACCTGTATCGAATGTTCTTGATTAGCCGTGATTATCGTCTGTTAATGAGCAAGGACCATCCGTTGGCTGATAAAGAGATCACGGTTGATGACTTGTTGAATAGCCAGCTTGGGCAGATTTCACTCCAAGGCGATAAGAAGCTTTCGATTGAAAATAGATTCAAAGAGCTCGGCTTGATCGATAAGCAGCGTCAGCTATCGATTCCGATTCAATTGTCTAATTTCAATATTGCAGCGGATATAGCAGAGACGACAGACATCATTTTTCACCTACCGACGCCTTTCGCATCCCAAGCTGCAAAAAAGCGGAACTTGGTCTGTAAAAGGGCACCCAAGGCAATAAGAAGTGCGTCAGAAGATGTGTATTTGTATTGGCATAAACGTTTTCATAACGACCCAATGTGTCGTTGGATACGCGAATTGTTCAAAGAGTTGTACACCTTAAATCATAGTAACCGGATAGGTCGGTATAGAGCGCGTTGGCGGACATGTTTGCCTGCAGCATTTGCTGAAAAAATTGGGGTGGCGCATAGTAAACTAGAACTTGAAAATAACAAGAAAATCTTAATCTCTTGATGTTTACGTTCAGAGGCAACCACAGATGTGATATCGATGATCATGACTCGAAGAGCAGGGCGGTCATTGGGTTTAATGACGTGCGCTAGGCTAAATAGGGATAGAGTTCGCCCATTAATAGGTACATCCTTATACAGTTTTCCTTTCTGAAGCTGACCTTTAATGGCTGTGAGGTAACGTTCACGAAGAGCGCCGTGGTAACTCTCTGGTACCATGGAATAAACGAAGTCGACACTCTTTAATAGCGACTCTCGGTCATCGTAACCAAATAGGGTTGCGATATTATCGTCGACATCAATGATCTGATGATCCTGGAGGGTAATGTATCCTTGATCAGAATCGAAGTTCTGGCAAGGTAGGGCTGTCGTTAAGTCTAGTTGGATACTCATGTCAGTCTGATCAAATAATCTCTACCGTAAAATGGTGCTTTGCATTAATTTGGGTATATCGCTGATAGACACGGTAAATGCAGCGAGACTCTACATGCAAAGTATGATATTCATCATTTAACTACACTAGCGTAATTTTACTGAATGGAAAACGGATTAAAATTTTATTAAGGATAATTAAAGCGTTATGAAAATAAAAATTGATGATTTGTCAGGCGGAGAGGTAATTCGGCTATTAGAAGAGCACTTAGCGGACATGTATGCAACGTCGCCACCAGAAAGCGTTCATGCACTCGATCTTGATGCTTTGAGATCACCAGAGATTACTTTTTTCAGTGCATGGAAAGACCGTCAATTATTGGGTTGCGTGGCTATTAAAGAGTTGGATTCCCAACATGCTGAGCTTAAGTCGATGCGAACTTCTCAGTTTGCTCGTAATACAGGAGTGGCGAGTCAACTTTTGCAGCATGTTCTAGACACCGCTTCTTCGCGCCAATATCAGAGGATCAGTTTGGAAACAGGTTCCGAGGAGTACTTCAAGCCTGCGCGTAATTTGTACGAGAAATTTGGCTTTGGATACTGTGAACCCTTTGCGGATTATGAATTAGACCCTTATAGCCAGTTCATGAGTATCGAATTACGCTAAATATGGTCTAGTAGAATTACACCGTATAAAGAGATTCCCTATCACGTTCGTCCCTCACTGTAGGGAATGACGAGTGCTAAACTCGTGCTCTTTTCTCTTGTCATTCCAGAACCGAGGGACGAGGTGTCTGGAATCTCTTACGGCACAGCGAGACTCCTTGTTGCGTTCGTTCTTCACAGTAGGGAATGACGAATACAGCGTTCACGTTATTTCCGTTCGTTACCCTAGAAGGGAGGGGCGAGGTGTCTGGAGTGTATTACCGCAAAACGAGATTCCCTATCACGGTCGTTCCTCACAGTAGGGAGTGACGAATACAACATTCATGCTATTTCCTCCCGTCATTCCAGAATCGATGAACGAGGTATCTGGAATCTCTTTTGCTGCAATAAAAAACAAAAAGGTTGCTCTGAGCAACCTTTTTTCTTAATGAATCAATAGCTATGAAAGCGTTAGCGTGTTTCTAACTCTGTAAATATCGCTTCAGCGTCAACTACACTTCCGGAAATCGATAGGGTGTTGAAAGGCACTAAATCCGTCGGGCTAGAAGGCTTTTTAACAAGCAATTCTGGGTAGACTTTTGATTCGTTCATTAATAGCGATTTCAGCTCTTTCACTGATAGATCTGGGTAACGAGACCATACTAATGCCGCGATACCGGAAACTACAGGTGCTGCCATGCTAGTACCACTTTTTGAACCGTAAGTGTTGCCTGGTGTGGTTGATAAGATGCGATATCCCGGAGCAAATACATCGACTGATTCTTGACCGAAGTTGCTGAAGCTTGCGACTAAGCGTTGATCTGCGTATTTTGCAGATGCACCTACATCTAACCATGTTGAGATAGGCTTTGAACGGTAGTGCTTAGCGTAGCGGTTTGGAAAGCTTGGTTTGATGTCGTTGTCGTTACGGCTATTACCCGCAGAGTGAACAATCAGCACACCTTTACGAGCGGCATAGCGGAATGCATGGTCAACAATGTACTTGCGAGGTGAGTAGCTTTTTCCGAAACTCATGTTAATGATCTTTGCACCATTATCGACAGCGTAACGAACAGCGTTGGCAATGTCTTTGTCTCGCTCATCCCCATTTGGCACCATACGCACTGCCATTATCTGAGCATGGTCCGCAACACCATCGATACCAATAAAGTTGCCGCGTTCAGCAGCGATGATACCAGCTACGTGAGTGCCGTGAGAGCCAACAGGCCCCTTAACATCGTTGTTACCGTAACCTTTTTCCCAAGGGTTATTGATGTCATCTAGGACAATGTCGCGACGAGTATCGAGCTCAAGATTTAAATGGAAGTCTAAAGAGTCTTGATAGCGACTACGACGAGATTCCAAGTATTCAAAGGAGTACCAAGATTCAAATAGGCTAAGTAGGCCTTGCGCCGCTGCAACAACGCTAGCGTTTTCGTTATCTAATAACGTTTTTAAACCATTAGTCGAAAAGTCTTTCTGATCAACGTATTGAAGAATCTCTTGTTTGTATTCGTTGGCTTGGTCAATCGCGGTAGTGACACGATTTAACGCATCTTGGTCGTCTTTTAAAGAGGAGAGATAGTCGGACTCAACGCCTTCATAGTACTTACGCTTTTTGCGTGGAATCCAATGTCCATTTTCTTTAAGCTTCAGGTACTTCTTGTATTCTCGTGTAACCTCTAATGTATCTTGATCAACGTTGATCCCTAAAGAATTTCCGAGAAAGTTCCATCCGTGAATATCATCGATGTAACCATTGCCATCATCATCGATACCGTTATCTGGGATCTCGCCTTTGTTGGTCCAAAGTTTGTTTTTAAGGTCTTCATGTTCCACATCAACGCCAGAATCAAGAACAGCCACGATCACTGGCTCTGGCTTTAGTGGTGGCATAAGGTAGTCATATACCACGTCAGAACCTACGCCTTGAAGTCTTGTGTAGCTTGCAGATAGATTGAACCAATCGCCGCGCTGTGAATCAGCAGAGCTCATCATTCTCATCGAGAAGAAGGATGGTTGGATGGGGTCTTTAGAGTAATCCTCAACAATCGTACCTTTTACGTCTTGTATGAAAGGTGAATTGACAATCTGAGGTGAAAAGCTGTCTTCTTTAACTGTTGTAGCGGTGGCGTGTGCGGAAGCAATAATAGCTAAAGCGAGAGTAGTAAGTCTGTATCCGTGTTTCATCTGTGTAGCATCCTTATAATTATACGGCCAAAACTGTTTTTTAAACGCAATGCTTAACACGTTTTGCCAGTTTTGTGAGCGGGAAATACCCGTTCAAAAAGCAGCCCAAAGGTAATATGCAATTAGACTTCTATCATTCATTTGGTCAATGAAATGGTATTGAGATCCCACTGTGCGCGATTTTTAAGCTTTAAAGTTTGAGCTGAATTCTATTAACAAATTCAACATTTATAAAATGCACGCCGCAGGTTAAACTGCTTAAAAATCAATTGATTAATTTGTTATTTATAAGATGAGAAGGTTTTCATTGAGCCAGTGAAAGGAGAGGATAAGGAGCTCGATCTTCTTATTGAAAGAACAGAACGAGCATCCCAAGTGTGTTTTGTTAGTTCAAACTTATGGTTGTTTTAGAACGTTACTCATTTGGACTAAATACAAAGTTAGCATCAATAGCAAAATGGTCGGATAAGTGCCAACTTCCCCAAGTCTCTGAGTTTAGTCTTTGGTTGAGTTTTACCGTATTTGTATTATTTACTGCTCGTCTGTGCACTCTACTTACAAAAACGTAATCCAGATACTCTACATCGGCACCACCTGAATACTTATATGCGGCGTACGGGTTAATTGTCGGATCAAAGGTTGCACGGGTGTAGCCTCTGAACTCTGGAGGATCAACATCTAACGTAGCAAGCATCAAAAGGTATTCCAAGAAGTCACTATTTTTGTCGATGTTGAAGTCTCCAGCATAGATCACCGCTTCGTTAGCAGGAATGTCTTTGGTCAACATAAAGGTTCGCATTAGACCGAGTTGTAGGCGCCTTAGACGCTTAGCTGAAGGTGTGTTGAAAGAGGCAAGGTGTGTATTGAAAATGTGGTATATCTCGCCATCCTTGTTTATCTTGGTATATACAACGCCTTTGTCTGCGTAGCAGTCAGTGCCTGTACAGTGTTCGAAGACGATACTATCGGTGTCGATGATTGGATGTCGGCTAAATGTCACCACACCGCCATCGTACAGCGCATTACTGTTACCACCAACCACCTCTGTTCTGTATGGATATTCGTCCGCTAACTTATTGAATAGAATGTCTCTATCGCTAGAAAAAGCTTCTTGCAAAGTGAGTACATCAAATCCAGAAAGGCTATGGCTCATGATACTTGCTCGGCCTGCAATATTGGAAGACACAGAAGGGAGCAACCATAAGTTGTATGATGCAACGTTGAGGATGTTTGGTTCATATTCTGTGTCATTGATTGTATGTTCAGACACAACATATTCAACGTCGTCAAAACCCGATGTGTATACCGCTTTAACGCCGAACTCAGAGTGATATCCATCTTGATTATATCGATGAAGAATGTACGGGTTGTAGTCAGTCATTAAGCCTTGACCTTTATACCCATAAGACAACGTCGAGCCTGAACCATGACCAACCAACTTAAGTTGAGCGACTGGTTCTTGCGGTTTAACTTCCCATGTTCCCTTATCGCTCAATCGTGATATCGTCAGAAAGTAATTGTATGTAGCGCCATTTACTATCCCATAATATCGATTAAAATCAGCCACTTTAGCTTTTTGATACGGCCAAATTACTAAGTCATTTTCTGTTAACCTGTATTGGTAACCATTACTGACTGGCGCACTGGACTCTACTGAAAAGTTTATCAATATGGGTTTCTCAGTGCGGTTTATATAATAAAGTGATGTTGCGTATGCATGGCTCGCTATTACCCAAAGTATCAATGTTAAACACAGCTTTTTAATCATGTTTCTTCCTTTGATTACATTCCTAAAATCGAAGTCAGAAAGTAGCTCTGATATGCATGTAGTTGCAATTTGAATGTGTTGCTTTTGTGCTATGTAACGGATATGTGATCGTATTGTAAATTTTATGAAAAAATACACCATTTTATAGTAACTTATGATTATCCAACCTATTTCGAAGTGCTTTTAATGACGACTTACTTTGCCGGTTTCTCCCTCGGACTTTCGCTGATCCTTGCGATAGGTTCTCAAAATGCTTTTGTACTCAAGCAAGGCTTAAAGAACCAACATGTTTTTGTCATTTGTACTGTGTGTGCTGTCTCTGATGCGTTGCTGATTAGTTTTGGCGTCACAGGCTTCGGAGCTATTGTTCAGCAGTTTCCTCAAATCGAACTGATTGCTCGTTATGGTGGGGCAATGTTTTTGGGCGTGTATTCATTTTTAAGTTTCCGCTCGGCATTCACTGAAAATCATGCGCTAGAAGCGAATGCGCAAGCCAATGATTCACTAATCAAAGCTGTAGCCATGTGTTTAGCTTTTACTTGGTTAAACCCACACGTCTATCTGGATACCGTGGTGTTATTAGGCTCTATTTCTACTCAATATCAACCTAATCAGATGTTATTTGGAGCCGGAGCGGTGTCGGCTTCTTTTGTGTTCTTCTTTTCTCTTGGCTTTGGTGCGCGTTTCTTGGCTCCGATGTTTAAGAACCCGCGAGCCTGGAAGGTATTGGAACTTGTTGTGGGTGTAATAATGGCATCTATAGCAATTTCTTTAATCGTTTAAGTGGCTACATTTCTTAATTTTTAGAAAAATGGAATAATAGTTCGTCTTTTGTTGATGACGCTCGTCTTAGGGATGTAAATACAAATTAACTACCTGATACGGAGTCAACAATGATTAAACTGATTAGCTTTAAAAACTGCCCATTTGTTCAACGTGTAATGGGGGCTCTAGTTATGAAAAAAGTGCCGTTTGAAATCGAATACATTGAGCTTAACAACAAGCCACAATGGTTTTTGGATATTTCTCCAAATGGTCAAGTACCTGTGCTAGTGACGGAAGATGACACCGTATTATTTGAATCTGATGCGATTGTTGAATACCTTGACGATAAATATGCACCTATTGAAGAGGTAACTGCTGAGCAAAAAGCATTGGATCGAGCTTGGTCTTATCAAGCGAGCAAACATTACATGCCACAATGCGGAACGATGGGAAGTAAAGACAAAGATACGTTTGATACGCGCTTGGCAAATCTTCAAAAAGCGTTTCTTAAAGCTGAAAATAAATTAGGCGATACACAGTTCTTTAAAGGAAATTACATTTCAAATGTCGATATCGCTTGGCTACCACTATTACACCGCGCATCAGTGATAAAAGAACGTTCAGGTTTTGATATGTTAGAAGGTTTTCCTAAAGTGCAAGCGTGGCAGAGCGCTTTGATTAAGTCGGGCTTAACGGAGAAAACGGTACCTCAAGATTTTGTCGAAAAGTTTAGTGGCTTCTATTTAACGAATACCTATTTGGCAAGCCTTGCTGAAGCTCATTAATATTGCACTCACTATTTTAAATATATTTTAATAGTGTCTCGTTCTGAATGATTTGAAAGGATAAATTAAAGCTCACTCTATTAATAAATAGCGTGAGCTTTTTTGTTTTCCAGAAAGGGGAGTATTAAGTAATAGCTAGAATATACCAACCACTCTATATGATTGATTGTTCTATAACTAACTGTTTTATAGCTATTTATTTAATGCTGATACTGTGATTCTTACTCATCTTTACGCTTTTGCTCTATTTTGTCTCATAAATAAGACTCTATAAGATTTATGAATTATTCGCTTGGTGAATGAGAGTTGTCGTGATAATTTCCCAATCACTTCGCAAATGAACAGTGTTTTATTGTTTATTAGAAGTCGCTTGAATAATTTATTTTAAACAGTATCGCAACCGTTGGAATAGTGTCGGAAACCTATTAATAGTTGATGAACGGTACTGTGGAACAAAAAAAAGGGTATTTTAATGCTTAGAACAACATTTTTATTGGGCCTAGTTGGCTTGGTTTCGCTTCCTACATCTGCTGCGGGTATTGAGGGTGGTCCATACATTGGTGCAGGCCTTGGTGTTCATCAGGATTCGGACACAGATGGTGGTGCCAACTTAGACGCTGAAAGCATGGGATACAGCCTTTATGGTGGTTATCAATTCAACCGTATTGTAGGCATCGAACTAGGCTACACGGATTACGCTGAATACGGAAAATATAGTTTTAAGCTTCTTTCACCAACATCACTTTCGGTTGCAGCAAATGTAGGTTACACATTCGATAACTCAATCCGTCCATTTGTATTGGCAGGCTTTAGCTACGTTGATCTAAATTCAAGTAATGGTGCTTTTTATGGCGATGATTCAGGTGCAGGTTTCCGCTTCGGTGTTGGTGTGGAATATACGCCAGTAGAGAACCTAACGCTTCGCCTAATTTCTCAAGCGGACGCCGTGAATATTGAGACTTATACATATAGCATCAACGGCAACAAACTGCGTACAAGCAGCCGAGATGTCGCATTTAGTACAGTAACTCTGGGTGCTTCTTACAATTTCTAATGCATGTTGATATCTGAAATTGTTTATAGTTGATACGAAAGCCGCTCTGATTATGAGCGGCTTTTTTTGTAGCTATAACCCATGATGCGTTCATGCGTAAAATTAGTTGCTTTTCACAAGCTTATGAAAGGGAATTGTATGGGCGATTTTGGTAGATTATAGGTATTACCGACTTCCAGTGAGCAGCAATGAAGATTCTTCACACATCCGATTGGCACCTTGGCCAAAACTTCTACAATAAAAGCCGTAAGAATGAACATGAACGTTTCTTACAATGGTTACTTGAGCAAGTTACTGAACATGACATCGATGCGATCATCGTTGCTGGTGACATTTTCGATACCAGTACGCCACCAAGTTACGCTCGTGAGATGTATAATAAGTTTGTCGTCGATTCGAACAAGATTGGCTGTCAATTGGTACTGCTAGGCGGAAACCACGATTCCGTTTCGGTTCTGAAAGAGACCCAACAGCTGCTTAAATACATGGGAGCCGACGTCATCCCAAATACCAACGAAGATCATGCGACTCAGGTTGTTGAACTCAAGGGCAAAAAGGGCGATGTAGAAGCGCTTGTGTGTGCTATTCCTTTTATCCGTCCACGTGATGTGCTGACCAGTCAAGCTGGTGTATCTGGCGTAGAGCGGCAAAAGCAGCTTGGCGATGCAATCAAGCAGCATTACCAAAGTGTTTATGAGGCGGCAGTCGCTAAGCGTGCTACTTATGAAAACCATGAGCACATGCCAATCATCGCTACGGGACACCTTACTGCAATGGGCGTGCAACAGTCAGATTCTGTACGTGATATTTACGTTGGTAACCTAGATGGCTTTGCTGCGGATGGTTTCCCAGATGCTGACTACATTGCTCTTGGTCATATTCACCGCCCGCAAGTGGTGGCTAAGCGTGAATACATTCGTTATTCCGGTTCTCCAATCCCACTGAGCTTTGATGAGCTTAAATCTCAGAAGCAGGTGTGCGTGGTTGAGTTTTCTGAAGGCGAACGAACCATTTCTCAATTAGCCGTTCCAACTTTCCAGCCGTTAGCCGAAATTAAAGGCGACTTGAGCGAGATAGAGTCTCAGCTGAATCAATACATTGGTTTGGATGGCGAACAAAGCGTGTGGTTGTCGATAGAGGTTCAGGCTCAAGATTACCTATCTGATCTACAAGAACGTATGCGTGCATTGACTGAAGGCTTGAATGTGGAAGTACTTCAACTGCGCCGTGCAAGAGAGCGTCGCAACCAAGCGTTGGAGCAAGAATCAGCAGAAACTCTGTCTGAACTGAGCCCAATGGACGTGTTTACCAAGCGCATTGCTTTAGAAGAGTTCGAAACTGAGTCTGAAAAAGCCCGCTTAGAGCGAATGACGGTGAAGTTTAAGCAAGTCATGGTCGAAGTGTCTGAAAGCGCTCAAGCAACAAACAAAGTAGAAGAGTAACGAGTATGAAGATTTTAAGCCTAGAATTTGAAAACCTGAACTCTTTGAAAGGGCGTTGGAAGCTCGATTTCACCCAATCACCGTTTGCAGAAAATGGTCTGTTTGCAATCACGGGCCCAACAGGTGCGGGTAAAACGACTATTCTGGATGCAATTTGTTTAGCGCTATTCCACCGAACGCCTCGTTTGAAAAGCATAGCTAAAGGCAATAACGAGCTGATGACTCGCGGTACTGGTGAGTGTTTCGCTGAGCTTGAATTTGAAGTGCAGGGCAAAACTTACCGTTCTAACTTCCACCAAAAGCGAGCGCGCGGTAAGCACGATGGTGCTCTGCAAACACCAACATGTGAATTTGCTGATGCAGACACTGATAAAGTATTAGAGACCATGTTAACCAAGAAGACCAAGTTGGTTGAGCAGGTGACAGGTCTCGATTTCTCTCGCTTTACTAAGTCGATCATGCTTTCTCAAGGCGAATTTGCTGCCTTCTTAAATGCTAACGCGAATGATCGTGCCGAATTGTTGGAAGAACTTACAGGTACTGAAGTTTATAGCCTGATTTCAGAACGTATTTACGATCACTTCAAGTCGAGTGAAGAGTCGCTTAATCACCTGAAAGCAAAAGCTGAGGGTGTGAGTTTACTGTCTGATGAGCAAATTCAAGAGCTGACAACAGAGCGTGAGACGTTAGAAGCTGAACAGAAACGTTTAGCAGAACAACTAAAAGAGTGGCAAGCTCACCTTAGCTGGTGGAAAGACGTGACCAAAGCGCAGCATACTGTTGCGACCAGTGAACAAGACCTAAAAACAGCGCAAAGCGATTTAGAGCAAAACCAACCATTTTTGTTACGTTTGGCAAACAGCGAGCCGGCTGAGAAATTGCGACCTCTGCACAAAGACTTAAAACGCTGTGAACATGAGCTCAACCTTACGCAAATTAACCTAGATAACAGTTCTAAGTTGCTCGCGGTGCGCGAGACCGAGAAGTTAGACGCCCAAGCCAAGCTGACTAAAAGTAGCGAATCGGTTGAAAAAGTTAAAGCCGAGCAACAGGATCAAGAAAAGGTCATTGAGCAAGTCCGCCCACTCGACAACCAAATATCGGTACTCAAAGACAAGCAAACCTCGGCGGTTAACGCCGCAAATACGTTGAATGAACAACACGCACAGCAACGTAATCAACAGCTTATGTTGGTGCAACAGATTGACGAGTTGAAACAGCAAGAAAAGCTAAGTGCTGGCTATCTAGAGGCGCATCAGGCGGACCAACACCTCGAAAAGCACTTAGGTCAGTGGCAAGCCAAAGTTGAGCAAGTGCGTACGTTAGAGTCGCAGCATTCGCAACAACTCAATCTAGCGAAGCAAACCTATACGGCGCTAGAAGCTCAACAAGTTGTGATTAAAAACGCACAGCAAACCAAAGCATCGCAAGATCAAGCTCTAGCTGAATTGGTGCTGGCCGAGAACAATACCAAGCAGCAATGGGAAGCGCTACAGGCGAACACCAGTGAAACAACATTACTTGCTCAAAAAGAGATTTTGGAGTTTTGGAATCGTAACACCCACTCGTTGTTTGAAATCAATCGTGGTTTTTTAAACGCACAGCAACAGCTTGGCGTCAAAACACAAGCCCACCAAACTAACATTCAGCAGGCTGACAAGCTATCGAAAGAGCGTGAAGTACTCGTTGAACGATATAAAGAGAAAGAGACATCACTTGAGCGCTTAACCTTGTTAATCGCGCAAGAGGGAGAGCTAGCTAAGTACCGTGCGAAGTTGGAGTTTGGCTCTGAATGTCCGCTGTGTGGTTCTACTGAACATACGGTTGAGCAGTCGCAAGATATTGCGAACTTGATTGCTCAGCAAGAGCGAGAAAAACATGAGTTAGCGGTCATTAAGAAAGATGGTCAAGAGCATCGTCAACAGTTGGATTCTCTTGCTCCTATGATCACAGCACTAAGTGATGATATTCAACGTGCACAAGCGGATATCCAGCAAGCTCAACTTAATTGGCAATCTGTAATAGGTAAGCTTCAACAGAGTTTGTCTGACGTTACGGCTGTGACTCTGGAGTTAACACCACTTTCTGTGGCTGACCTGGGGAATGAACTTGCGGTGACGACTTTTGTTGAGCAATGTGAGCTTCACTTAAATCAAACTCAGCAGCAGCTAAAAGTCTTAGTAGATGCTAAAAACAGCTACGCCGAAGCTGAAAAACAACGTTTATCAGCGAGCGTTATGGCTGATAAAGCGCAAGCTAATCTTGTGTTAGCGGAGGAGCGTCTCAACGACCTCAAGAAGCAAAACCAAACTGCGAATGATCAAGCAAGTCAAACCGCGCAAGCTAGAGAGCAACAATGGCACTCACTCAAAGAGAGCATTGTGGAAACCTCGATCGAGGCTCCTGAGCTCGATCACATTGACGCTTGGTTTGCTGAAAAACTGCAAGCCTCAAACACATGGTTGCAAACCAAACAGCAACAGGCTGAGCTAGAGAAGCGCTTGATTACCCAATGTGCTGAACAAAAAACACTGGATGACAAACTCAGCAGTGCACAAAAAGAGCTGGATGCGTTAAGCAAAGAAAGCGAATTGTTAACAGCGGAGTTGGCTCGTATTGGTGGTGAAAGAGCGCAGTTGTTTGGTGAGCAAGACATTCAAGTAGCAAGCCAAGCAATGAAGCAAAAGGTAACAGACGCAGTTACAGCGTTTGACGCGGCTCAGCTGGTACTTAACTGCTGCGAATTGGAACATCGAACCGAACAAACGAAACATACCGGTTTTTCTGATGAGTTAACCACGAAGCAAACAAGCCACACGCAAGCGACCAATGCTTGGGTTGAAGCTTTGCAAGCGAGCCCATTTGAAGGGGAGGTTGATTTTGAAGCTGCACTGCTCGATGAAGAGGTACACACTCAATTACAAAACCTTAAGAAGTCTTTGGGTGAAGCAATTGTCGGCGCACAAGCAAGGCTGAATACGGCAAAAGCAGCGCAAGTGGAGCTACAAAACCACGAAAATGCGCAAACATGGCAAGAACAAAATCAACAGCAAGTGGAGCAGGCGACAGCTGACTGCCAAGAAGCTCAGCAAAATCATGCGAGTAAAATTGGCGCAATTTCTGCCTACCTTGAAACGGATCGTCAGAACCGAAGTAACCAGCAAGATTTGTTTAAGCAGATCTCTGAACAACAAGTCGAGTTCGATGATATCTCGCGCTTGAACTCGCTGATTGGCTCTAAGAATGGCGACAAATTCCGTAAGTTTGCTCAAGGTCTAACACTGGAAAACTTGGTGTACCTGGCAAACAAGCAATTACAGCGTTTGCATGGTCGCTATGAATTAAAACGCAAAGCCGACGATGGCTTAGAGCTACAGGTACTCGATACCTGGCAGGGGGATGTAATGCGCGACACCAAAACTCTGTCTGGTGGTGAAAGCTTCTTGGTGAGTTTGGCGTTGGCATTGGCGCTATCTGATCTTGTGAGTTACAAAACCAGTATTGATTCTCTCTTCTTAGATGAAGGCTTTGGCACGCTTGATAGTGACACGCTAGACATCGCATTGAACGCACTCGATAACTTGAATGCATCAGGCAAAATGATTGGTGTCATCAGCCACGTTGAAGCTTTAAAAGAGCGTGTGCCTGTTCAGTTGAAAGTAACCAAGCACGCAGGCCTTGGCGTTAGCGAGATGGAAAAGCAGTACAAAGTGGTTGCTTAATATCTCGAGATTGGTCGTCTGACATCAAAAGCCCAGCGTGTTGAGTTGAAATGGTTTCAGCTTCAACAAGAGCAGATCCCCAGCTCAGTCGTTCCTCCTTCTTGGGGATGAAGGAGTGGGGCTCTCAGTTTTATGCCAATGGATGGAAGATATGGTCGGGTGATAGAGAGTTCCGACCATTATTTGAAGTCGGGCAAGCTAGCTTGGGTATGACAACTACCGTCATTCCGTATAGCGAGGAACGAGCTTAATAGGGAATCTCTCTGTTAGAACTTCAATTGATAGGCCAAAACACAAGGAACATTCATGCACAAAAAGCTACACTTACCTACAAAGACATGCCCTGTGTGTCAAAAGCCATTCGCATGGCGCAAGAAGTGGGAGCGCTGCTGGGATGAAGTCGTGTATTGCTCTGAGCGTTGTCGCCGGAACAAACCTAAGTAAAGCTAGACTGTAGCAACGCTAGATTTTTCTGGCGAAGACTTCGTCATTCCATACAGCGAGGAGCGAGCGTGACTGGGAATCTTACTAACGTTTTGCGAATGTCTTAATGAGATTCCCGACTCAGTCGTTCCTCCCTCTCGGGAATGACGGTGAGGGTTATGAGTTACTCGTTGAATGAATACTGATTCCCCCCAGTAGGTTGCGAGTGAGGCTCATATTCTGAATAAAGGTAATGGTAACTTTGTTGGCGTAACCTTTGTCATTTCCTAAATCGAGGTACGAGCGTGATAGGGAGTCTCACTAACGTTTAGCGCATGTCTTAATGAGATTAGCAACTCAGTCGTTCTTCTTTCTCGGGAATGACGGTGAGGGTTATGAGTTCCTCATTGAATGGATACTGATTCCCCACAGTAGGTTGCGAGTGAGGCTCATATTCTGAATAAGGGTAATGGTAACTTTGTTTGTGTAACCTTTGTCATTCCTTAAAGCGAGGTACGAGCGTTATAGGGAGTCTCACTAACGTTTAGCGAATGTCTTAATGAGATTCCCGACTCAGTCGTTCCTCCTTCTCGGGAATGACGGTGAGGGTTATGAGTTACTCATTGAATGGATACTGATTCCCCACAGTAGGTTGCGAGTGAGGCTCATATTCTGAATAAAGGTAATGGTAACTTTGTTTGCGTAACCCTTGTCATTCCTTAAAGCGAGGTACGAGCGTTATAGGTAGTCTCACTAACGTTTAGCGAATGTCTTAATGAGATTCGCAATGCAGTTGTTCCTCCTTCTCGGGAATGATGGTGAAAGGTTATGGATTGGACTATTGCGTACATTTCCTGTTTGTACAGTACTTACTAATCGTTATGTTCATGTATTCGGATGTTCCGCGTGAGTGTAACTGACTTTAGATGCTAAACTGCCTTTTGGTTATTTATGAAAGGTATCCACATACCAATAAAGTCGTCATTCCCTACAGCGAGGGACGAGCGTGATAGGGAATCTCAGTGAAGTTCCGATAATTCCCAATCTTTAACGTCTACTTTACCAAGGTAACTGTTCACCGTTGTACGCGTAGAAATGACCGCTTTGCTCTGGTGTGGCGGTGCGAATAATGTCGACGAGTTGATGTGCCACGTAAGCTGAATCAAATAGTTTACCTTCAGGTACATTTGCTTGAAAGGGTTTCGATAACGCAGTATTGGTCGTCCCTGGGTGCAGCGCTAATATGGTGCCTTTCTTAATGGTGCGACCCCATTCAATCGACATGGTTTTAATGAACATGTTGAGGGCAGCTTTTGATGAACGATAGCTATACCAACCGCCTAAGCGATTATCTGAAATGCTGCCAACCTTGGCGGAAACCACCGCAAACTTGGGGTTGTCACTCGCTTTGAGAAGTGGAGTGAAGTGCTTAGCGAGCAACAAGCTTGGTAGGGTATTCACAGACATGTTTTTGAGGAAGAATTCTGGGTCGATGGACGACAAGTTCTTTTCTGGCCCAATTTCTGGCGTATGTAACATCCCAACGCAGTTAATCAGCCAATCGAGTTGATCAAATTGAGAACGTAATTCGACGATATCGGATTCTTGAGTCACATCAACTTGGTGCCAAGTTAGGCGCCTATCATCAATCTCAGGCTTTTGGGAATGGTAAGTCGCTGCAACATGAATATCGAGAAAATCAAAGCGAGACAGCTCAGACAGTAGGTGCTTAACCACGGCGAATCCAATACCGCCACTACCACCGATAACCAATATGTGTAATCTGAGTTGCTCCACCATTATAAGTTCTCCAAATTCATCAGTCGTTGTTCTGCGGTATCGAGTATCGCTTGTTGTTCTTGTTCATCCATGTTGTCCCAAGAACGATAAAGCATACCCATGCGAGGGTTTCGGTTTAAGGCGTCGCGGTGTTGATTCATGAAGCGCCAGTACAAACTGTTAAACGGACACGAGGACTCACCAGTGCGCTCTTTAATCTTGTAATGACAGCCTTTGCAGTAGTCACTCATGCGATTAATGTACGAACCGCTGGCAGAGTATGGTTTGGTTCCGACGATCCCGCCATCCGCAAACAGTGCCATACCTCGCGTATTTGGCATTTCAACCCATTCAATCGCATCAACGTAAATGCCGAGGTACCAACTGTCGACTTGGTCTGGTGCAATGCCTGTGATTAAGCAGAAGTTGCCCGTTACCATGAGCCTTTGAATATGGTGGGCATAAGCATACTCTAGCGACTGATCAATCGCGTGCTTCATGCAATTCATCTTAGTTTGGCCATCCCAAAAGTAATGTGGCAATGCTCTGTCTGCTGAGTAGTGGTTCTTGGTAGCGTAAGCCGGCATGTTCGCCCAATACACCGCCCGTATGTATTCACGCCAACCCAATATCTGACGAATAAACCCCTCGACCTGTGCGATATCGATAGTGGGCGCACCTTGCTTAGAAGAGGCGAGATAAGCCGAAAGAGCTGCATCAATAACTTCGCTAGGGCTAAGAAGCTTGCTGTTTAGCGAGAACGAGAGTCGGCTGTGATACAAGCTCCACTTTGAGTCATGTTCCACTGTCATTGCATCTTGAAATTGGCCAAATAGCGGCAGACAAACTTGGCAGAAGTGAGCGAGCAAAGACAAACTTTGCGCTCGATTCACAGGCCAAAGCAATTGGTCGCCAACTTGCCCTATAGTTACTACTTGATGTCGTTCGATGCGCTCTAGGATGGGTGAGATATCGTTGGCAAACATCAAGGGTTGTGGCAGGTTTTCGATGTCTTGTTTCTTGAGCTTTTTACGGTTGTTTGCATCATAGTTCCATTTGCCGCCGACTGGTTTTCCATCGTTTAAGAGAATATCGAAACGCTTTCTCATTCGGCGATAGAAATGCTCCATCATGATGTGTTTGTCTTTCGGAAACTGTTCTTCGATTTCAGAAAAAGGAAACATGAAGTGCTCGGAGTCGTAGCATCCTTTGATAGTGTTAGGCAGTTTGAGTTTGTTGAGCTGTTCTAATAGACGATATTCGTCTGGTCTTTGGTATTCAAATTTCTCGGCGTTAAACTCGTTTGTGTAGTGCTGAAGAACAGCATCGAGATCTTTAAACTGTGCCGTATCATCCAAGGTCAAATGCAACACTTGGTGTCCACGTTGTGTTAGCTCTTCAGCGAAATAACCCATAGCAGAGAAGAACGCCGCCACTTTTTGGATGTGCGAGGCAACATAGTCGGTTTCCTGCTTTAGTTCGGCGATGATGTAGATCACTTCATCACTGACATGAGCGAACCAAGAGTGCTCAATATTGAGCTGGTCACCTAAAATTAGGCGTACAGTTTTGTATTTCATATTACGTCCTGATATCGAGTTGACGTTGAAGCTTCATCACCCCGGTGCCACTTGTTGATAAAGGCGTGCTCTGGGTCATACATTTCTGTCTGCTTAACAAGATCGAAATGACGGGATTTAAGTTGTGATTGATGGGCTGCTCTTTGTTTGTTGACGTTCTGAGGAGCTTGTGGATTCAACGCTCCAGCGATATAAGCCCAATTCCCCCAATTCGATGCCACATCGTAATCGATGAGTTGGCTTTCGAAATAAGCAGCACCGTGGCGCCAATCAATACCGAGTTCATGAATCAAGCAGCTAGCGACCAGCTGTCTGCCTCTGTTAGACATATAACCCGTTGCGTTAAGCTGGCGCATGCAGGCATCAACAATTGGGTAGTTGGTGTTGCCGCTTTTCCACTTGGCGAAGCTTGATCCCGAAGTGGTATCGAGCAATTGTTCATTTGGCAGATCACTAGATTCTCGACCAAACAGCGATGTCCCCAGCGTTAAACACTTCCAGTAGAAATACTCACGCCACAACAACTCAAAATAAATCCAGTAGGTAGAATCGTTCGCGCCAAGATGCGCTTCGAATTGTTTTAAGTGGCGGTAAATGGTTTTTGGCGATACACACCCTAATGCTAGCCATGGCGAAAATTTGGTTGAGTTCTCAATGCCATCCAATGCGTTTCGCGTCTGTTTGTAGGTTCCGGCATAGTCATTTGAAAAGTAGTTTTCTAAGTGGATTAACCCTACCGTTTCGCCGCCTATGTAGTCGCCTGGTTTTGAGTCGTTTAACTCAGGTATCGGCTTTCTATAACACTCGGTAGCGGTTTGTGGCGCTGGTGGAAGGGAACTTATTACACTCTCTTCTATCTCAATCTCTAAATATTCAACTTGAAGACGGAACTTAGTGAACGAACGAGGTAGCTTAGTAAGTTCGAAGGGGAACGCATCACTCTCAAACAAAGTCGTGTGATGTTGTTGAGAGATGAATAAACCAGGGCACTGCGTTAGCGTATCAATTACTAACTGTCGCTCGTCATGGGCACAATGCGAACTGGCAAAAAAGTGTGTCACTTGCTGAGATTTGACGAGTTGAACTAAGTCCTCACTCGTATTTCGCTCTAACACTAAAAGGCGTTGTCCAAGACGCGCCAAACTCGAGGCTAAATCATCTATAGCTTGCTTAATGAAGAGGTGACGATGCGCCCCGTTTTCCTGTTCTTGCGAAAGTCGAACAGAGTAGGTAGAAAGCCTTGGTTCGACCGCGACACACAGTAGCTCGTCGACGCTCTGCGACGCTTTATAAAGTAGTGTGTTGTCATTGATTCTTAAGTCATTTGTAAAAAGATAGAGACCAATCTTTTTCATGCTTACACTCGTGAATTGTTAATTATTAGACGCTTACGAGTTGATACGCTAACAAGATCACAAATGATGTAGGGAAATCAGTAGTCTTGAGTCAGAGGGAAAGGGACGTTCAAAAAAGAGTATTCAACCAAACGAAATATGCCAACCAATAATACCGATAGAGGTTGGCAATGCTGAACGTTTTAACCGTTTAACAGAAAGCTGCTATTCCATCGGAACGACCAAGATATCAATCGGAGAAGTGTCGATTATCTGTTTCGAGTGGGAAATAAGCTTATGCCAAAAATCATGGTGATGGCCGCACATCAATAGGTCAACGTTATTCTCTGAGATAGTGTTCTTGAGCTTATCGTTCAGATCGCCCGTACCTACAAAAATATGCTTAATAGGGTGCTTTGCGTAAGCTTCGAACTCCTTCAAGTGGTTAACGGCATCTTGATTGATGGGTAAATCCCCGTCGTTTGCTTGAATATCAACAAGCTCAGGGTAGATTTCCCCATGCGTTCCATCGAT
Source organism: Vibrio chagasii (assembly GCF_002954585.1). Lineage (GTDB taxonomy): Bacteria > Pseudomonadota > Gammaproteobacteria > Enterobacterales > Vibrionaceae > Vibrio > Vibrio chagasii_A. The sequence continues at coordinate 1,413,810 of NZ_MSCI01000002.1, read as the reverse complement.
GTAGACAAACGAAATACCCGCATCGAGTTTATCCGCGAAGAAAGTCGCTCTATCAATCAGTACTTTGGTGTCGTCAGACAATTCAACGGCGACTAGAATATGTCGGTATTCCATAATTTAAGCCTTTTGTTTTGGGTTATGTAACAAGCATAGTTTTTGTTGGCGCAAATGATATCGAAGGGGTCTCATATTAAGGAAAATCATCATTCAAAGATCTTATAAAGGCTATGCTGTATATAGCGCTTTGATTGATAAGAAATTTACAAAAGGTTGATATAGTGGATGAAGCGCTAGCTTATGCTGTTATATAGGCTTGAAAGTTCAATGCGCCACCAATGAAGAGGCATCAATGACAGCATTACTCACCATTCCCACCCGAACACTTGGCTTTGATTACGATATCGAGATTCGTGATTGGTCACAAAAATTGGTTGGCTTCCATGTGTTTGAAGACGGACGACGTCCACTCGATGGTGGTATTGGGTTAAGCCTTAACCTGATAGAGCAATTTGATGTTAACGGGCGATGGTTAGAAACTCTGCCTGCATGTTACCGTGAAATCACAGATAACTTTCCAGAATATCAGTACCAAATGTTATGGTTGGCGGCGAACACTTATGAAGCGGCACAACTGTTGGAATTACGGCCAGTGATCTTGGCGCTGATTTGTATGAAATACAGTGTTGATAACCAGAAGGCTCTGGAGCTGAGTCGTTTAGGGCAAAAGAAGATCCTGGCTAAGCTTGGTTTAGACAGCAGCAAAGCGACGCTAAAATTTATCGATAAGCTTGAGCTGCACTACAACGTTGGCGATGAACTCGACCATATCGTGCGAATTCTAGAGCCACTGCAAAGACGAGTTCTCAAGTTTAAGCACTACTCGAAGGTTGGCTACACGGCATTGCGTTTGGATCAGGTACATCCATTTTTAACTGGCAGTCGACTGGGCATTGCAATGGTTGAAGAGGGTAGACTCAACTCTCCGTCGAAGATGGCCATGTTCCAAGATGCGATATTGTTAGGGCAGGATTTAGAAATTGATGATCCTTTACGTTCAATAACCAGTCAGAACTCGTTCGTAATGTTCGAACAACTCCACGACCGTTGGACTGAGCAGCGTCAAATGCGACGTTTAGAAGGCAATCGCCCTATGGACATGGATATCCCGTATCCGGTCCCTTTGCTGGGGAATGAAAACATTCACCCAATTACGGATTACTTTGATCTTGAGAAAGAGGGTATCGAACAAAAGCACTGCATTGGCGTGTATCATAATCGCATAATGAGTGATCGCTATGTGGTGTTTCGAATGATGAAACCTCAGCGCTTAACCATAGGTTTACGTCGTGTTCCAAGTAAAGCGTTTCCTTTCGAGATTGACCAAATCTGCGGTAAAAGAAACGCGCCACCGACTGAGGCAGCTCGCCAAGTGATTCACGATTGGTTAGAAGCGAGCAAGCAAATGTACCCTAATCAAAATTGGGTAAAGTAGGCTGGTTAAAGTAGAAGGGAATCTATATGTATCAACAAGGCGATTTGTGCCCACATTGTGGTTTGATTATTGTGATGCCAACGGACTTACAAGCGGAATGCTTAGGTTGTGGAGAAGAGATTAATCAAGACGCAGACTATGATCATTATGAGGAAGAAGAGTAGCGTAATACTGCTTTTAGTGATTTGTTTAACTCACTGGTTCTCATTTCTATCGTTCGTATTTAAAAAGGAAGTTTAAATGCAAAAAGTCGTTTTTAGACAATGTGTCCAGCATTCTCCACACTGGCAAGAGCTCGAACGCCTTTTTCAAAGTGAATGGGCGGACTTTGAGTTTAAATCGGCCTATCCAGAAAACTCGGACCCAACCAACACTCATCTACCGCCAGTGATAGTGGTCATTCGCGAAAATGTTGTCATCGGTGGCTTAGCGTATTCCCATTTTCAAGAACCTCATCAAGTAAGGGATGTCGTCTGGATTAACGCTGTTTATGTTGATGATAAATGGCGAGGCCAAGGCATTGCGAGTGAATTGATTAAGCGAGCGGTGGAACAGATGCCAGCCTTCTACCAATCGAAAACTGCAGAAGATTCTGCGTCTAAGCTTTACGCCTATACCAATATACCGTCCTTGTACCTATCTCTCGGTTGGTCGAGCGTCGATATCGATAGCGACCCAGATCATCATGTGATGTGCGTTTCTTTTTGAGTTGGTGAATCAGCGCAATTGCAATTTATCGAGTTGGTAGTAATACACGGTTAAATACGCTTACTGCTGTTCTAAGTACCTGTATTGGCAGGTTACTGCCCTAAAACCACTCCACATTACGCTGTCACTTATGATATTGCGAGTTGGTAATGCGACTTGTTGTGACAACGCAAACTTAACGCCGACTTTATCTATCACGAACAGTGTCTCAGAGCCAAAATTCAAGCCGTTAGCTACAAATCGAGCAAATACTTTATAGATGGCTTCCTTAGCCGAGAATAGCAACGTCACAGCTTCGGAATGAATCATCCCCAACTTCACCATAAGCTCTATCTCGTCAACGTTCGCCTCTAGCCTATGATGCGCAAAGCCCAGTTGTTGTAACTCCTGCGCGACCAAATAATGCCCTTCAAAATATTCGTCCTTCCTTTTGTCAATTGAATGAGTAATTGCGATGGGACAGTACACGTTAGTGATATCAAATAGCTTGTCATTGAGGTGCTGTCGATCAAACGGCGTGATATGGATATCGATCTGTTTATCTTTGACGCCCAAGTCTGTTTTAAACTGAATTCATCGACCACAAACGGATGATTTAGTGGTAATGAGTGAAAGGGCAGTTCTTCATTGGTTTAACCATTTTGCAACAAGGTGAATAATCCATAACAAGCGCATTTGATTCATCGTAATAACGCTAACCCTCTAAATTAACGGGAAAAATCTCGTATGCAATACACTTTAATCTAAATGAAAATCGTTTGCATTTAAATTTTTGCAAGTGTATAAAAGCGTGTCTGTTAATGATCTTATGAATATGTTCGCATTTCATTAACGTTTTAGTGGATGATGTGTTTTAAGGTTGAAGATATGCTCGAAGCAAAGGGACTCGGTTTTAGCGTAGGAGATAAGCAATTGCTTAAGACATTCGATGTGTCGTTTGAGCAAGGTAGAATTTACGCTTTAGTTGGGCACAATGGTTCAGGGAAGTCGACCTTATTAAAGTTGCTAGCTAAGCAACAGCACGCCACTTCTGGTGATATTTTTCTTAAAGATAAAGCCGTAGGTAAGTGGTCAGATAAAGATTTCGCTCAGCAAATAGCCTATTTACCACAACACTTACCCGCAACCGATAGCCTGTCAGGCAAAGATCTCGTGAGCTTTGGTCGTTACCCTTGGCATGGCTTATTGGGCCGGCTTTCAAGTAAAGATAAGCAATACGTTCAAGAGGCGATGCAACTGACCGACACTGCCCAATACGCTGATCGTTTAGTCGATACTTTGTCGGGTGGTGAACGACAGCGTGTGTGGCTTGCGATGTTGTTGGCTCAGCGTACCAAATACCTATTGCTCGATGAACCGCTAGCTGCGCTCGATATTGGTCATCAGATTGAAATGCTGACATTGATTAAGCAATTGAGTGAAACGTTAGAGATAGGTGTCATCATCGTGATACACGATATCAACATGGCGGCACGCTTTTGCGATCATATCATTGCCCTTCATAGCGGGGAGCTATTGGTCGAAGGCGAGGTTGATGAGGTGTTCAAAGAGTCGATATTGAAAGATATCTATGGTGTACCTATGCACATTACCCAGCACTCGGCGGGTTACCCAGTCGCGATGCCAGGTGATTTGGATCCAGCATGATGTTTAGCCGTTATCTTCAACCTAGTTTTGGTCGTATGAACATCAAGCACTCCGTTGTTTCGAGTCTTGTTTGTGCGAGCTTATTGGCTGTTATTCCCGTTTATGCTACTGAAAAAGACATGCTTGATGTTAGCGCAGCTCCAAGCCCGCGCTTAGTTTCGATTGATTGGACTCATACCGAAACGCTTTTGGCATTGGGTGTAACGCCAGTCGCCGTCGCTCAAATACCCGATTATAACTCATGGGTGAAATCCCCAGAGGTTCCTCAAACCGTTGCGGATGTTGGCTTGCGAACGCAGCCGAATCTTGAACGTATTCATGAGCTGAAGCCAAACAAAATATTACTCTCCCCAATGTTTTCAACGTTGGAAACTCAACTAAGCAAAATTGCGCCTGTCACGACGATTGGTTTGTACCGAAGCGGTGATGTGGATTGGTCAGCGTTAGAGCGCGTCACGCGACAATTAGCTGAGGTATCTGAAAAAGAGCTTCAAGCTGAAGCTTTGATTGAACAAGCAAACGCAGAAATGAATCGTTTAAGCACGAAACTACCAGATAATGCGCCTCCTATGTTGATGGTCCAGTTCATGGACACTAACCACGTTCGCGTCTTTGGGAACAACAGTCTTTACAAAGCGTCAGTCAATAAGATTGGTCTTGAATCCGCGTGGAAAAGACAGACAAACGCTTGGGGATACAGTTTAGTCGGGGTCGACCAGCTGATAGGTGTTGATGGGCAAATTGTGATTATCTCTCCAATGCCAGCAGGAACAGAAGAGAGCCTGAAACAAAATCAGTTTTGGCAATACATAGTGAAGGAGTCGGGCTATCCGGCTTTACAAGTTCCCGCTGTTTGGAGTTTTGGTTCCATTCCTTCCGCTACACGTTTTGCTCGTTTTATTGTGTCTGAATTGAATCAGGGAGTAGTGCAATGAGATCTCTCTCGTTTGGTGTTTTGACACTGTTAATGGTGTCAACGTTGGCACTCATCGGCCAACACTTATCTGTTTCTCAGTTTGGACTGAGTCGTCTATCGAGTTTGTGGAGTGCAGACTTTTCTTCTCCTGACTCAGTCAAACTGCATTTGGCGTGGTGGCCTAGGCTGTTTACCACACTGTTGTCTGGCGCAGCGCTAGCCGTTGCGGGGGTGTTAATGCAACAGGTGCTTAGAAATCCATTGGCATCGCCTTCGACTTTAGGTGTTGCGAGCGGTTCAAGCTTTGCCCTTATGTTGGCGACCTTGTATGCCCCTTGGCTTTTAGAATGGTCGTATTCGTTGGTCGCCCTTATTGGTGGTATTTCTACGATTGGTTTAGTGTTCGTATTGTCTTGGCGACGCGCTTTGTCTCCAACTGTGGTCATTGTTTCTGGCTTAGTGGTCAACCTCTATTTTGGCGCTGTGAGCACCGTCTTATTAATGATGAACCAAGATAAGCTCAATGGTTTGATGATTTGGGGCGCTGGATCACTTGTCCAAAGCGGGTGGGAAGATGTTCAGTACTTAGCTCCGCGTTTGGTTATCGCAACTCTTGCTGCGTTTCTGTTCGTAAAGCCTTTAAGTTTGCTTCAGTTATCAGAGCAGGGTGCTAAGAGCTTAGGTGTTTCATTACCTAAGTTAAGAGTCGTTTGCCTCGGATTAGCAGTGTTGCTAACGGCTTGGGTTGTTAGTGCTGTGGGTGTTATCGGTTTTGTCGGTTTAGCCGCGCCAGCGTTAGCACGTTTAATGGGTGTGCACCGTTTAGTACCTAAGTTATTAGTTTCGATGTTACTTGGTGGCCTGTTATTGAGCCTTACTGATCTCCTGATTCAACAGCTGCCGGGCATTATGTCGATGTTTATCCCAACAGGTGCAGCGACCGCAGCCTTGGGCGCGCCACTGTTGTTGTGGCTATTGCCAAAGTTATCAATGAAAAGCCAGTCACAAACCCAGACCGTCTTAACGCGTCATAAGGAAGTGGCATCACGTTTAAACAAACATGCCGTGGTGTTGGCGAGCCTATCGATTGTTTTGTCGCTGGTGGTGTTCAGTTTATTTGCAGTACAGACAGAAGGTTGGCGCTGGTTATTTCAAACTCAAGATTGGGCGATGCTTGAATGGCGCTTACCTAGATTAGCTGCGGCAGCATTAGCAGGAGGCATGTTGGCGGTCGCTGGCACGATAGTTCAGCGTTTGAGTGGTAATCCAATGGCGAGCCCAGAAGTTATCGGTATCAGTTCGGGTACGGCGTTAGGCTTGATCATCGCGATCTTTGCCGGGCTTGGAAGTAGCGTTATTGGCTTGTATGTTGGTGGGTTCATTGGTGCGGTATGTACTTTGGGCATCATTGTTCTGCTCAACCAGAAGTCTGGCTTTCAACCTGAAAGAGTGTTGCTGACAGGTGTCGCAATAACAGCCTTAATGAATGCAGTACAGAGCTTTGTTTTAGCGGGCGGCGATCCAAGAAGTTATCAAGTTCTCGCTTGGTTGGCAGGTTCAACGTATTACGTTACCGAAGTAACACTTGTTCCGTTATTGATATCGTCGGTTGTATTTATCTCGTTAGGTTTTCTCTGTGCGCGATGGTTGGATGTGTTGCCACTAGGGCAAGTGAGCGCACAATCTCTAGGTATCAACGTTTCAAAATCTCGAATTCTATTGTTAGTGCTGGTGGCTTGCTTAACCGTAAGTGCAACACTGGTGGTTGGTCCATTGAGCTTCATTGGGTTGATGGCGCCGCACATGGCTAGGCTTTTCGGATATAGCCGTGCCAAAGAACACCTTATTTGTTCTTCGTTAATTGGTATGGCATTGATGCTGTTCTCAGATTGGCTTGGTAGGCAATGGCTTTACCCACAAGAAATTCCAGCAGGTTTAGTGGCTTCGATTATCGGCGGCATGTATCTGATGTGGGGGCTGAGAAGGCTTTAGCTTTGCAACTAATACTGACTTGTTGAACCAGTTGAATGTAGATATTTCTTGTTCAAGTGCCAGAGCTATTTGCTTGGTGATTGGCAAACATACAGAGCCTATTTTTACGATTTATATCAGAATTTAATGGCGCTATTTAAACAGTTTGGCGGGGTGTCACTCGTCTGTGCGTATTCAGGTTCTTGTCTAGTTGGTGTAGACCGTGTTTTCAAATTCCACCACGGCGGCCTTATTAAATTGATTAAAGGGAATTTAGTTCAAGCGAGACACATTGTCTTTGATTGAGCTATTTAGAGCCAGGTTAGGCTCAGTGTGCTGATACGTAATTTCAATTATTACAAATGATATTAGTACTTTTATTTAAATTGGTTCATAGCCGTATTGAAGGAGAAATATATGAATCGGCACTTTATGCGTACCCCAACAGCACTTTCGGTCGCTTTAGTTATAACGTCAGGAATGGTTCAGGCAAGCGAAGATGAAACGGTTGTTGTTATTGGTCAGCAACTTGAAGAGAGCTCAGTAGGGCCAGATTTTAGTTATGTAGGCTTAAGCAGTCGAACGGCAACGAAAACAGACGTTGCGATAGGTGAGACACCGCGTGCAATTTCGATTGTTACTCGTGAACAAATGGATGATCGAGCATCAATTAGCATTGCCGATGCATTGCAGTACACACCAAGTATCCAAGCTAACTATTTTGGTGAAGACAATAAGCAAGATTGGTTTGTTATTCGTGGCTTCAAGCAAGCCAATAGTGGTTTGTACCAAGATGGTACGCGTTTGTATTCATCGGGATTCTATAGTTGGCAAATCGACCCGTTTGGATTGGAACGTGTAGAAATCCTGCGTGGTCCAGGTTCTGCATTGTACGGCCAAACTCCACCTGGTGGCGTGATCAATGTAGTGAGTAAACGTCCGCAGTTTGATGGTGGTTCTGGTCAGTTTGCTATTGAATACGGTACTGACGATCGCAAGCAAATCAGTGTAGATGTGAACACTGAAGTCAATGACAAAATGGCGTTTCGCCTGCAAGCACTTGGTCGTAAAAATGGTAGTCGTGTCGATGGTGTAGAAGCTGAACGCATTTTTATCGCCCCTTCTCTAGCTTACAAATTCACAGACGACACCAAAATTACGCTATTAACTAGCTACCAAAAAGATGATTCAGATCCGTATCTGCAATTCTTACCGATGGAAGGGACGTTAACATCGAACCCAAACGGAAAAATCAGTGATAGCACTGCAGTAGGTAATACAGATTGGGAAACGTTTGAGCGTGAACAACTGTCGATAGGTTATGAATTTGAACACCATTTCAATGACAGTACCTACTTCATGCAGAACACGCGTTACAGCAAGATGGACATTAACCTTCGTCAAATGTACTCGCTTGGCTATGCAAAAGATTATGGTTTAGGTGTATATGACCCAACAGAGAGTAAAATCCTGCGTGGGGCATCGACGGAAGAAGGCACGTCTGACGCATTCAACATCGATAACCGTGTTGTACATACTTTCAAAACTGGTGTTGTAGAACATACTTTGCTAGCCGGTATTGATTACCAAAGTATCGATATCGACAGCAAGGATTATGCTGCTGACCCATTTGTTGCAGACGGCAATAGTTCTATTAGTGTCCCTGTACCTGGAGTAGGTTTAGTCCCAATTGCAAACCCGTTGTTTGATGTGTTTAATCCATCGTATAGCAATAACGTTACTCTGCTTGATTCAAACTTTAGTGTTGTTGATGAATCTGACCGCCAAACTACCGAGACCAAAAACAATCAGCTAGGCCTGTATCTTCAAGACCAAATGATGATTGCTGATAAATGGGCAGTCCAAATTGGTGTCCGTTACGATGATTCTCAAAACAAGACTCATAACACCACGACAGGTGCTAAAACTAAGGTTGATAACGAAGAATGGACAACTAACTTCGGTGTTGCTTATCTAATGGATAGCGGCTTTACACCTTACGCTAGTTACGCACAATCATTTAACCCGATAATTCAACTGGACCAAAATGGTAATCCAGCGAAGCCAGAGCGTGGTGAGCAATACGAAGTCGGTTTGAAATACCAACCGCGTAGTTTCGATGGTTACTTCAACATTGCCGCATTCGAGGGATCGAAAGAAAACTTAGCGCGTCAGGTTGCTGGGCAGTTGACGCAAATCGGTGAAGTTCGTAACCGTGGTGTTGAGCTAGAAGCGGTTGCAAATGTAACGGAAGAATTAACCTTAATTGGTAACGTATCGTTTATCGATTCTGAAATTACCGAAGATGCAAATAGCAGCAATGTGGGTAATACGCCGTCGCAAATCGCTGACCAATTGGCTTCAGCTTGGGCCAACTATCGTTTCTTGAGTGGTCCTCTCGATGGCCTAACAGTGGGTGCAGGTGCTCGTTACATTGGTGATTCTTACGCTGATAATACAGAGACTAACGCTGTTCCTTCTTACACGCTATTTGATGCAACAGTCAGCTACCGTATTGAAGACTACAAGTTCCAAGTTGCTGCAAAAAACCTAGCAGACAAAGAGTACGTGGCAACGTGTGATTTCTACTGTTTCTATGGTGACCGCCGTAACGTAATCGCGAGTGTAACCTATGATTGGTAGAGACTAGTCTGAGAGCACTCTGTTTAATGAACAGAGTGCTCTTCTTTTACTAAGCTATTTGTTTTTAAACAGAGCAATTATCGCCAATAAATCAAACAACTAGGCGCTGATTAAAGCTATCAATACGATTTATTACGGCAGTTGTTGAGCACAAAGCCTATATTGACTAGAATGACGCACTTTTTTTATTTACGTACATACAGGTAATGAACATGAGCGATACTAATTCAAGACCAGCTTTACCAGATCATCTTGCAGGCAACCCACGCAGCCCACACCACGTGGCTGAGTGTTTCGAATACCCAATCGGTATCCGTCTAAATGGTAAAGAGCGTACTGATGTTGAAGAATACTGCATCAGCGAAGGTTGGGTGAAGATCCCTTCTCCAAAAGCACTTGATCGTTTCGGTCAGCCAATGCTTATTACTCTTAAAGGCACTGTAGAAGCTTACTACATCGAAGAATAATAGATTGTTGTAGCTGAAATCAGCTGCGGAATACTGTTTTTAGAAGGGTCTAGAGAAATCTAGGCCCTTTTTTGTCTTTGTACCGTCCTAAATATGCTTTCTAGAAATAGAAAGTTGTCTTGTCGCCATCATAAAACGCAGTATTCAATATGCAGTCAGGACAATAATACGACGTACTGTGCTTGCTTAACGCTCGATTGCTCACCCATGGCTAGTGCTGCTCGATTTACAATTGGTTGAATAGTAAACGAATAGTCAAATATATGAAGCGTGATCTAATTAAATGAAACTAATTTGCTGTATTTAAACAAATTTATTGTTAATAGCTATATGCATCACAGAAATTATTCCTGAAGCACATACAATCCCTCCTGTTTTCGAATGAGCGTTAATTTTTTCGTTCGAGCATTTTATTCTTCCTTCGCCCAATAATATGAGGTTCCTATGTTTGGAATATTCAAACCTATGGCGCATATCGATCGTTTGTCATCAGATAAGATCGATAGCACTTACACACGATTACGATGGCAACTGTTCATCGGTATTTTTGTTGGCTACGCGGGTTACTACCTAGTCCGTAAAAACTTCAGCTTGGCAATGCCTTACTTGATTGAACAGGGTTTCAGCCGTGGTGAGCTGGGTGTGGCATTAGCAGCCGTATCTATTGCTTACGGTCTATCTAAATTCTTAATGGGTAGCGTTTCTGACCGTTCTAACCCTCGTTATTTCCTCAGTGGTGGCTTGTTAATGTCGGCACTGGTTATGTTCTGCTTTGGTTTCATGCCTTGGGCAACCGGCAGCATTACCGCAATGTTTATTCTTCTCTTCTTGAACGGTTGGTTCCAAGGTATGGGCTGGCCAGCGTGTGGACGAACCATGGTGCACTGGTGGTCACGTAAAGAGCGTGGCGAAATCGTGTCTGTATGGAACGTTGCTCACAACGTGGGTGGTGGATTGATTGGTCCAATGTTCCTATTGGGTCTGTGGGCTTTCAACGATGATTGGCGAACCGCTTTTTATGTTCCTGCATTTTTTGCCACTCTCGTTGCTATTTTCATTTGGTTCACAGTAAGAGATACCCCTCAATCTTGTGGTCTACCGCCAATTGAAGAGCACAAAAACGACTACCCAGATGACTACGACAAATCTCACGAAACTGAGATGACAGCGAAAGAGATCTTCTTTAAGTACGTATTCAACAACAAACTGCTGTGGTCTATCGCGATTGCAAACGCGTTCGTTTACCTAATTCGTTATGGCGTACTGGACTGGGCTCCTGTTTACCTAAAAGAAGCGAAAGACTTCTCTGTAGATAAATCTTCTTGGGCTTACTTCCTGTATGAGTGGGCAGGTATCCCTGGCACGCTGTTGTGTGGTTGGATCTCAGATAAACTATTCAAGGGCCGCCGTGCTCCAGCAGGTATCTTGTTCATGGTATTGGTGACTATTGCGGTCCTAGTTTACTGGTTTAACCCGGCAGGTAACCCAACCATTGATATGATGGCACTGATTGCGATTGGTTTCCTAATCTACGGTCCGGTAATGCTAATTGGCCTGTACGCACTTGAACTTGCACCTAAGAAAGCTGCAGGTACAGCCGCAGGTCTAACAGGTCTATTCGGTTACTTAGGTGGCGCAGTTGCAGCAAACGCGGTGCTAGGCTTCATGGTTGACCATTACGGATGGGATGGTGGTTTCACTATCTTGGTTGGTGCTTGTGTTGCTTCAATCATCTGTCTGCTGTACGCGTTTGTCGGTGAGCGTAAGCACCATAAAGAGAAAAGCCTTGAGCAAGAGAAAGAGGCAATAGCTTAATTATTCTTTAACTCAACAGCATCATACCAATAATTAAACGAGGCAGGGATAACCTGCCTCTATTTTATCAAGGAATAGAACAATGAAAACAACGTCCCTGTCCCTGACTCTGCTGGCTCTAAGTTTATCGGCTAACGCATTTGCCGATCCTTTGGTGATTGCTCACCGAGGCGCATCGGGTTACTTACCTGAGCACACTCTGCCTGCTAAGGCTCTTGCGTATGCAATGAAACCGGACTACATCGAACAAGATGTTGTGATGACCAAAGACGACCAGCTCGTCGTACTTCACGATCATTATTTAGATCGCGTTACCGATGTTGCTGAGCGCTTTCCTGACCGTGCGCGTGAAGATGGGCGCTACTACGCGATAGACTTTACGCTCGCTGAGATCAAATCATTAAGAGTGACAGAAGGCTTTAAGCTTGATGAGCAAGGGAACAAGGTCGCAGGTTACCCAACACGCTTCCCAATGTGGCAGTCTGATTTCCGAGTACCAACGTTTGCAGAAGAAATCGAAATGATCCAAGGCTTGAATAAGACCCTTGGTTATGACGTTGGTATCTACCCAGAAATCAAAGCACCTTGGTTCCACCGTCATGAAGGGAAAGACATTTCTAAAGCGGTACTGGCTACCTTGCATCAATATGGTTACTTATCTAAAGATGATAAAGTCTACTTGCAGTGTTTCGATGCGAACGAACTAAAACGTATAAACGACGAACTCATGCCTGCGATGGAAATGGACCTCAAGCTGGTTCAGCTAATGGCTTATACGGACTGGAATGAAACCATGACTTACAAAGGCGACGTAGCGACGCCTTATAGTTATGATTGGATGTTCGAGAAAGGCGGCATGGAAAAAGTGGCGACTTATGCTGACGGTATTGGTCCTTGGAAACCTATGCTGGTGGACGATGCATCAACCAAAGGCAACATCATCATTAAGCCATTGATGAAATCAGCGAAAGACGCAGGCTTAGATGTTCACCCATATACATTCCGCGCTGATCCAGGCCGAATTCCAGGTTATGTCGATAACTTCGATGGTATGTTGGACGTGTTTTATAACCAAGTGAAAGTCGACGGTGTGTTTACCGACTTCCCAGATAAAGCGGTAGACTTCTTAAACCGTTAATTGGTTAATTCACAATAAAATACAAAGAGTTAAAAGCACTGCCTGAAGGTGTTTTTAGCTCTTTTTTTGATCTAAGAGTCCTGCATTAAATCTACTCTCTGAGCACACTTTCATCGTTACTTGGTTTACACCGTTTACACTCCTTGATAGGTTACGCGCAATGCAGTCAGTTGCTCAATATATAGTGATTCTGGCTGAAATAAATATTGAAAATGGGCCCATCATGGAAGAAAGAAGCAAAGCTTATCTAGATAGCTATCTCAATTCACTGCCGGTTGAGGTTGCCAAACAATACACCTCATTCAGTGCCGACTATTACTGTGCGGATGAGTACAACGCCAATCTATGCGCGCAGCTGATACTGAAAGGTGAAAAAGAAGCCTCGTGCAGCATGGAATATTGGTACAGCCATGAAGGCGAAACCATGCCCGTTGTTGGACATTTACAGGTGGTCACTGATTGGAACGGTGAACCTGTCTGTATTGTTGAACTTACCTCGGTGTCATTGTGCCCATATAACCAGGTGACGGCTGAGTTTGCTGCCGCTGAAGGCGAGGGTGATAAAACGTTGGCTTGGTGGCGAGAAGCGCACTGGAACTTTTTCTCGAGTGAGTGTGAAGAGTTAAAGATTACGCCAAGTGAAGACATGATGCTGGTGCTTGAGCGTTTCAAAGTCGTCCATCAATAATTGGTTTGATTTATACAGTGTGTCACAGGTTAAATGAATCTTAACCCATGGCACTTAACGCTCAAAAATAGTAAAGCAATAGAACAAGGAGTGTGTAGTGAAAATTGCGATATTGGATGATTATCAAAATGCAGTAAAAAGCCTCGAGTGTTACCGAAAGTTGGAAGATCATGACGTGACCGTATTTACCGAGACCTATCCAGAAAATGAACTAGTGTTGAAGCTGTACGACTTTGAGGTGCTTGTGCTCATACGCGAGCGTACCGAAATCACGGAGTCGCTGCTATCTAAACTGCCAAACCTAAAAGTGATCAGCCAAACCGGAAAAGTCAGTAATCACATAGATCCACAGCTGTGTGAACGTTTCGGTGTGAAAGTGCTAGAAGGGCGAGGTTCACCTGTCGCGCCCTCTGAGCTCTGTTGGGGATTGATTATGGCGGCATCTCGTCACATTCCTACTTACGCTTCAAGGCTTAAACAGAACCAATGGCAAAGTTCAGGCGCACTCGGTTTAGGTAGAACGCTAAGGGGGTTAAAGCTTGGCATTTGGGGCTATGGAAAAATCGGGCGCTGCATCGCGCAATATGCTAAAGCGTTCGGGATGGATGTTATGGTGTGGGGTAGCCAAAATTCGCGAGAACAAGCACAAGCCGATGGATTCGAGGCGGCAGCAACCAAGCAGGCATTTTTCGAAAGTGTGGACGTACTCTCATTGCACCTTCGCTTAAACAGTGTCACTAAAGGCTGTGTTACTGCCAATGACCTTAATGTAATGAAACCTGACTCGCTATTCGTGAATATCAGCCGTGCGGAGTTAGTCGAGCCCAATGCGTTATTTGATGAACTCACTAAAGTACCAAGTAAACGAGCAGCAATTGATGTGTTTGATACTGAGCCCGCGACACCTGATAACGAGCCGCTGCTGTCTCTACCAAACGTTACTGCAACGCCGCATTTGGGCTACGTTGAACAAAATAGTTACGAACTCTACTTTGATATCGCTTTTGATAACATTCTGTCCTATCAAAAAGGTGGCATATAGAGCTAGAATCTGCCCATACAAAAAAAGGTAGAGAAAGTATGAACTTAACAGTCAGACAAGTCGTAGTAAGCGATGCTCAAGGCATAATTGACGTATTGAATCCAATTATCACTGAAGCTCGTTACACTATCTTGGATAAGACGTTTTCGGTCGAAGAAGAAAAGGCATTTATTGAGTCATTTCCAGAGCGAGGTGTATTCAGTGTCGCTGTTAATCAAGCGACTGGTGACCTGCTTGGTTTTCAAAACGTAGAGCCGTTTGCCTCATATACTAAAGCCTTCGACCATGTAGGTATTATTGGGACTTATGTTGACGCAAACAGCCGTGGGCAAGGTGTCGCAAAGCATTTATTTGAACATACATTCGAAATCGCAAAAGCCAAAGGCTACGAAAAGCTTTTTGCTTATGTTCTAGCCGATAACGAGCGCGCATTGGCGGTGTACCGCAAACAAGGCTTTGAGATTGTCGGAATTGCAAAGAAACACGCCAAGATTGGTGAGCAGTACTTTGATGAGATTCTTATCGAGAAATTCTTATAAGTACCGCAACACATTCGTAACATCATCGATGCAGGAGGCATGATGAACAGAGGTACAAAATCAAAGGTTGCAACCAAGCTGACCAAAACCGTCTTATTTGATTGGGGCAACACCTTAATGACCGACTTCCCAGACGCACAAGGGAAAATGTGTGACTGGGAAACCGTAAAAGAAGTGAGTGGAGCACAATCTTTACTAGCTGAATTGTCCAAGCATCACAACATCTACATCGCTACAAATGCAGCCGACTCAAGCAAAACTGACATCATCCGCGCGTTTGAGCGAGTTGGCCTGTCGCAATACATTGATGGTTACTTCTGTAAGGCGAGTATTGGATTATCTAAATACGAACCGGGCTTCTATCCTGCGATCATCTCGCAACTCGGGATAAAGCCACAAGAGATCACCATGATTGGCGATACCCTAGAGAAAGATATCTACCCTGCGCTTGAGGCAGGCCTGCAGGCTGTTTGGCTCAACACTGAAGGGGCCATCGCAGATACAAACTTACCTATCGTTGAGGTTCAAAACCTGACCGAACTGCTGGAGTTATGCAATGGATGATCATTCAGAGATTTGGCGTCAGTATTATCAAAAAGCTTTAGATAAGCCTCATTTAAAAAGAACAGAATTCGCTATGAAGCTGAACGAGTCAGGCTTAAATGTCGCGATTGATTGCGGTTGTGGTACAGGAAGTGACATTTCGTTTTTAGAGCAGCAAGGCCACCAAGTTTATGGTTTCGACGTTAATCCTGACTCAATATCGATATGTCGAGACAGGTTCGGCCAAAAAGCTTTGGTCGAGATATCTCAAAGCGCATTTGAAGATTATGATTATCCCAAAGCCGGGCTAGTGATTGCTAACTCCAGTCTATTTTTTGCAGAACCGAATCAGTTCGATCAGACGTGGCAACGAATCATCGATAGCATTGAAATCGGTGGTGTATTTGCGGGAGATTTCATGGGGGTAGACGATAGTTGGGCTTATGGTTACCGAACCTCTACGACGCCTCTCACAAAGACAAAAGTACAGAGTCTATTTGATGCGTTCGAAGTTATCCGTTTTCACGAGCGAGACGAACAAGCGCTTACATCATTAGGCAAGATGAAGCATTGGCATACTTACTCTGTTGTAGCGATTAAGCGACGTTCAACCTAGTAACGTTAAGCTAAATCTTTCTGTGCGTTCATTTTGAAAGCAACTTCTCATTTGTTGTCTAATTAATACTCTAAGCTAAGCCTATATTTCTAATAGAGGGGCTAGGTTATGAGTATCGAACGTCATGGAATATCGTTTGGAATTGAGCGTGTTAGCGGCGAAACCATCATCGTGTTCAAAGCGAAAGGGAAATTAACGCACGACGACTATCAAGCGATGATACCCATCTTAAAAACCACCATAAAAGAGATCGATTCGTCCACACTGAAGATGCTTGTTGATATCTCCACGTTAACGGGCTGGGAACTGCGCGCCGCGTGGGATGATTTCAAACTCGGGCTAGAACTCAACTCCAAGATAGACAAGATCGCTATTTACGGTGATCAAAGCTGGCAAGAACTGGCAGCAAAAGTGGGAAGCTGGTTTGTGTCTGGTGACATCAAGTCATTCGAAGATCACGACTCTGCCATAGAGTGGCTTGTTGATTAGATTCATCACATCTTATTTCAAGTGACAGCTGGTGGTAAGTGTTTACCTTTAACGAACCACCAGCTGTCATTCATCGACTCCCAACGCCATTTTTTATGTAATTCAATAGAATATGCTGACTGCTGTAGGTAACATACCGCCCATGCGATATCGTCGCTTTAATTAGAATAAGAAGCACAATAACAAGGTCTAAGAACATGAATAAGGTAATTGATAAGCTCGCTTGGGTATTCATTCAAGATGGCAAGCTGTTGATGGTGAGATCAAAAGGTAAAGAACGGTTTTACTTACCGGGTGGAAAACGCGAAGCGGGTGAAAGTGATGAGCAAGCATTGCTTCGTGAAATCAAAGAAGAGATTTCAGTCGATTTAGTGCCTGATTCACTCAAATACGTTGAGACGTTTACTGGCCAAGCTGATGGCAAAGCGGAAGGTATTTCAGTGCAATTGACTTGTTACGTTGCAGACTACACGGGCGAACTATCACCAGACGCTGAGATCGAAGAACTTAAGTTTGTCGATGGCAATGACAGAGAGGTATGTTCATCGGTGGCACTGGTTGCGCTAGATTGGTTAGAAGAGAATCAGTACTTGTCGTAACGACGAGGTCAGCTCCCCCAAAGATCACAATTATGAAAAGCTTGAAGGGCGACTTCCTTTCATTAAAAGGTCGAGCTTTCTTTGAGCTTTTTTCGTATCTTGCAGATCCACCACTTCAATCATCTCACACTCATCCCTGACCATCTCATTGATTAGGCTAGGGTAGTGTCGGCAATCCTCTGGGCGGTCTAAGTAAATACTGCAGGTGTATTTGGCTTGAGCGTTCGTGTTTTTATTCGGGACGACCTCTAGAAACGGACAACGAGTTAAACGTTCGCCTGATTGAGGATCAAACCAAATTTCACCATCGCGAACATATTCAAAGATGTCTGGGTTGAATAGTTCCCACAAATCTACCTCTTCTTGAGTCGCGGCGAGGTCGCCATCCCCATATTTGATGCAGCATTTTCCGCATTGATTACAATCTTTCATTCTTGGTTTCTTCGTTGGCTGACTCTTTTAATGTTACCACTGATACGCGTGGCACGTTGATTTTGTTGTTCAAAGTGTAAAAATGGCGCGATAAACAGTGATACAATTTGGTTTTATAAGTGATTAATACCAAAGGCTTCAAATGAGAACGATCTACACCACTGAAGGCGACATCAACGCAAAGAAACAGAAGGACGCTTACCCAAAGCTGGCACTATGTGAAAGTTGCGTGCGTGATTACGTGGTAATTGAACAAGGCGAACGTACTTACCAGCCTTGCGCAAAATGCGGTACTGACGATTAACTCATTTTCAAACGCTGCACTGCTCAATGGGGTGGTTACTGCGTGACAATGTCACCTAATATTTATCTCATTGTAGATCTCTACCCACATCACTAAGGAATAGCTCGTAATGGAGAAGGAAATGTCCAACGTAGAAAACCTGAAAGTCACTGAGATCAAATCGTTTGTGCCCGCAAAGGATTTCGACCTATCTAAGCGGTTTTACCAAGCTCTGGGGTTTGAACTCATGTCTGAGTTCCATGATATCGCTTATTTTCGTCACGGTGATTATGCATTCCTTTTACAAGATTTTTACGAACCTGCGCACTGTCACAATTACATGATGCACTTGCTCGTAGAAGACGTAAAAAGTTGGTATCAGCACGTAAAAAACTCTAATGTAATGGCGGAATTTGAAGTAACCGTTACCGAGGTTGTTGAGCAGCCTTGGGGAATGCTTGAGTTTTGTATCACAGACCCAAGTGGCGTGTTATGGCGCGTTGCCGAGAACATAGTGCCGCGTAGCTCGTAACTTGTTTTCAGGCCAGTGAAACGCTTCAAATTATCCATATGTCGCTTTATGTATGCCGTTCTTCGGTAATTATCAAATAGGTTCAAACATGGATATAAAGGCCAAAATGCACAACCAAGACGTTTATTACTGTGATGACGTCGATCTGGTCGCCGAGCAAACGCAATGTTTAGAAGTGCTGTACGATTTCAACCACACTCGCCCGAGTGAAGGTAAAAAACGCCAATAAATTATGAAGCAACTGTTCGCAGAAGTCGGCGAGGGTTGTTACATAGAACCGCCACTACACGCTAACTGGGGCCGCCACACTCACTTAGGTAACAACGTATACGTAAACTTCAACCTAACGCTTGTTGACGACACTGATGTATTCATCGGTGATAACGTGATGATTGCACCTAACGTCACCATTGCGACAGGCACACATCCCATCAGCCCACAACTCAGGCTCAAAGCCGCGCAGTTCAATGTTCCTGTGCGTATCTGTAACAATGTATGGCTTGGCGCACACACGGTCGTGTTACCGGGCGTTACCATAGGTGAAAACTCGGTAATTGGCGCTGGCAGCATAGTCACTAAAGACATTCCAGCCAATGTGGTTGCCGTTGGTAACCCTTGCAAAGTAGTACGAGAAATCAACGAACGCGACCGAGAGTACTATCACAAAGACCGCCGTATTCCAGAAGAGCTGAAGTAAGCAGTATTGACCAGATTCTTTATGTTGGGAGTTTGCTCATCCTAGACAGAAAAATTCCGTATTTTCTCTAACGCCGACTCTAGTTGTGATATAAGTCGTTGTTATATAATGACTAGGTTGTATATGAGATGTGAACGGTAGAAACTAGACAGAATTATTCTGCATTTAAATACAGAATTTTCCTGTCTAATATAGCTGTTAGCCCTCAGGAGGAATAGATGATAAATGTAGTATCAGTTAGTAAAAATGCGGAGCATACTTTTTCTAAATCCGTCGAGGAATCAATACTATTGATAGAAGGGGAGGGGGTTGAAGGAGATGCTCACAGAGGTAAAACTGTAAAGCATCGTTCGAGAGTAAAAGTCGATCCAACACAATCGAATCTAAGACAAGTACACCTGCTTCATAGTGAGTTGTTTCAGGATCTTGCTGCTAAGGGATTTGATGTTGGTCCCGCTTGTCTTGGTGAAAATATTACTACTTCAGGTAT
Source organism: Vibrio chagasii (assembly GCF_002954585.1). GTDB lineage: Bacteria > Pseudomonadota > Gammaproteobacteria > Enterobacterales > Vibrionaceae > Vibrio > Vibrio chagasii_A. Next base: position 1,394,063 of record NZ_MSCI01000002.1, on the reverse strand, counting down.
TGATTTGCTCGCTTTACCAAAAGACTGTGTTCTAAAATTTTCTGGTGGTGCTGAGATATTGGGAAGGGATCATTCGGGTAAGGTGGTTCGTAAAGCCGGAATAATGGGTGTAGTAAAGGTTGGAGGCTGGGTATCATCAGGAGACAGCATTGAAGTTGAGTTACCTCCGAAACCATTTGAACCCCTCCAAAGAGTTTAAGGGCTAACAAACTGTTTAAGAGTGATTCGCAACGCGTGGCATTTTTACTATGCGTTGCGTTTGGTGTTTAAGGTGGTATGCGGGAGACCATCTCATCACCTAACAGGGAGTTATATCTAATTTACATCACACATTACTACTGTATGGATGTACATGCCTTGTGTTGGTATACTATTCACCGGTTTTTTAGTTATAGAGTTATAAAATGACCAAGTACTTAGAAGCTGGCATCAGAGAGCTAGTCGAAGAATTTGAATCTAATGGCAAACCTTGCCCTTCAGCACAAACAATCGCTGATCGCCGGGCAGGCTATATTGGTAGCGCTGTACTAGCTGGTGAAAGTCCTAAAATTGAAAGCGAATACTTAGATGTAATTAATAGTATTCCGGTTAAGATTTACAAGCCTACAGATGAAGTGAACTTACCTATAACGGTCTATTTTCATGGAGGCTGTTTCATCAGTGGTGGCTTTGGTACACATGATGCTCAGCTAAGACAAATTGCTCTTCTATCCAACTCGATAGTTATTTGCATTCAATACAGGCTTGCACCTGAACATGCTTATCCAGCAGCACACGATGATGTATACCAAGCTGTACTCGGTATTAAGGAGCAAGCGCACAAGTATGGGGGGGATTCAGAGCAATTAGTATTTGTTGGCGATAGCGCCGGAGGGCAATTAGCTTTGGCTACGACGCTTAGATTGAAAAAGCTAGAGCAGTGGTTACCTCGTCAGCAAATTCTTATTTATCCAATGCTGGATCCAACAGGCAATTCGAAAAGTTATAGAGAAAATGGTTCAGATTATATTATAACGGCAAATATGCTTCTTTCTGGTTTCGAGTTATACGCGAATTGTAGCTCTAAAGAAATTGTTGAGCCAGAGCTCAACCTTTTAAACAGAGACTTCAGCGGTTTGCCCATCACAACTATTATTACCGCGGAGTTTGACCCGCTACGTGATGAGGGGGAGCACTTATACAAGTTGATGCTTTCACAAGGCGTAGAGGCTTACTGCGAACGTTATTTGGGTGTGATTCATGGTTTCTTTCAGTTGTCCGGCGTTTGTAATTCGGCAAAACGCTGTATTAGTGCAATTTCAAACCAAATAAAAAATTAGATTGAACAAGCTGTTTAAGAGTGACTCACAACGCTTGGCTTTTTTGCTGTGCGTTGAGTTTAGTGTTTAAGGTGGTAAGGGGCGGCTTCGGTGTTGCGTTGCTTCCCCCTTAACTTCGCGTTATATCTATGGAGGCATTAAGTGATTAAAACGGAGCGTTTAGAGCTCAGAAAATTTACGCAGCAAGACCGTAGTGAAGTTATAAAATTACTTGGTAATTCTGATTTTATGGCGTTTTCTCCAACTGGCGCAATGACACATGAGCAAGCAGATACGCGTTTTGAAGAGCTTGTTAGTGCATTTCAATATAAAGGTATTGGAAAGTTTTGTGTTGTGGAACGCAGGACTGGCGAGCTAGTTGGTTATTGTGGGGTAGAATCATTTAACCATAAAGGCGAAAGTGTAGTTGAACTTGGATATCGGCTTAAGGTTTCAGCTCGGGGTAAAGGGTATGCATTCGAAGCAAGTTCTGCCGTTCTTTCTTTTGCTAATCAAATTGGTTATACGAAAATTCTTGCTATAACTGAACCTGAAAACATGCCTTCGCAGCACATACTTCTTAAACTTGGGTTCAAGGCGTGTGGTGACGGTTCCTATCAAAATATGCCAGTTCAGTACTTCGAAAAATGCATATAACAAACATTTAAGAGCGATTCGGCACGCTTGGCATTTTTGGTTCTGGTTGAGTTCAGTGTTTACGGTAGTCAAATTAAGTGTCGTTGTTGAATGCTTCACATCTTAATTTGGCGTTATGTGCTTCTGATATCAATCATTCTGTCAAGTGTTTAAATTAGAAAATAGCATGGAAGGTAATCATGGAATATAACAGCCCCATTAGCCCAAGTTGTATAGATAACTTACTAGATGAGCTATGGCTAAATGACGACTCTTTAGTCTTAGATGTTGGTTGTGGTAATGGCGAGTTAATTAAAAGAGTTATAGAAAAATTTAATTGTCGGGCGGTAGTCATTGATAACGATGAATTGGAAATCGCTAAAGCAAAGGAAAATCTGGAATCGTATTTGGACCAAATTACCTTTCATACATCTGCATTCAAAGATGTTGAGTTGCCTAGGGGCGCATTTGATGCGTGTTTTAGCTTAGGCTCTACTCATGCTTTTGGCGATGTTGGTGAAGCTTTAGACAATGCATTATCTGACATGAAATCTCTTATAGTTTCCAATGGCGTAATTGTACTTGGGGATGCGTATTGGCGAAAAGAGCCAGATGAGGAATACTTACTCGCAACAGGTATTGATCCTTTAGAATTAAGGTCAAACTTAAAAAATATAGAAGCAGGCAATCAGTTAGGCCTCGAATGCGTTTATGTTGTTCACTCCTCCTATCAAGATTGGGACACATTTGAAAGTTCGTTTTGGTTGGCATCCGAACGAGAGTTGTTACTAGATCCTGCGAATATTGAGTTGTTGGACAAAGTCAAAACGATACGACACTGGAAAGATGCGTACTTAAAGTGGGGACGTGAAACAATGGGTTTTGCACTATACCTGTTTATTAACTCTACACACCGACCCACTTAACAAGTGTTTAAGAGTGATTTACAACGCGTGGCATTTTTACATTGCGTATCATGCGGAGGTTAATAAGGTATTACGTTTCTCAAACCTTAACGGTGCTTTAGTACGGGGTTGACATCAATGGTCATGAGTTTTGGTGTTGCTGACTAAGTGCGAGGAACGAATCCTTTTCTAACTTAAAATCAGTAAAAGTAGGGGAGTTCAGTTCGTTTTCCTCTGGCTAACTTTCGCCTCTTAATAGAGTTTAAGTTTTGTAGCTACCCGCCTCACTTCATTATTAAAAAGCTTTTGTATAATTCAATTTTCAATATCTTGTGGCATATAAATAGAAGTCGTGCATGTACTAACAAATGACCCAAGATTGATTTGTAACACATGGCATTCTCTATGCGTTGGTTTCAGTATGTAAAGTGGTATACAGGGGCTTTCTATTACGTTACTGCCCTTAGCAGGGCGTTATATGTTTTCACCAATTTAGGAGTAATTTAATGTCTTACGTAGAGACTAACTGTCTATGTGGCGCTGTAAAAATCAAAGCAAAAAGCATCAACCCTAACTTTACAGTTTGTCATTGTCAGTCGTGTCGAACTTGGGGAGGTGCACCATTTTTCGCAGTTAAATGTGGAACTCAAGTCAAAATTGAGGGGCAAAACAAAGTAAAAATGTACAAGTCATCCTCTTGGGCCTCTCGTGGTTTCTGTCTGGAGTGCGGCACTCATTTGTTTTACAAGTTCAAAGAAACAGGTGAATACAATATGCCTGTAGGTCTGTTCCCAAACTTAGAAGGTTTGAAAATGGACATGCAATACTTTAGCGACATGCGTCCAAGCTATTACTGCTTTGCCAACGAGACTAATGAGATGACTACAGAAGAAATCATGGCTTACTTTGCGGATAAGGTGTAACTAAACATATAACAAACATTTACAAGTGGTTCGTAACGTATGCAACTCTTATAGCACTGAGTCTCTTGTATTGTTTAGAACTTCATTGAGGTTAGGTTCCCAGGAAATTAAGGAAGCATAAGTGAAACTATCAAAGGAAATTCTGGTTGGTGTTTGGTCTTTAGATGAGTTCATCATCCATAGAGAATCAGGTGAAATGTTTAATTGGCCGGGGAAACAAAACGGTACTCTAATTTATACAGACAATGGGTTTGTTAGCGTCGCACAGAATAGAGATCCACTAACTAATCCTACAGACGAAGATAAAAAGAGAGAATCAAACTTTTATACAGCTACTTATGAATTAGATTTAGAGAACAATCGTGTGTTTCACTTTGGGCTTCAGTCTAGCGTGAAATCTGTTATAGGTGAACGTATGGAGCGTGAAGTTAAGCTACTAAAAGATGGTCGATTATGGTTATCTGGTAAAGGGCTAAAAGAGCGAGTCACACTCGTATGGTCAAAAGTTGATACCACGCAAACTGTTCAAGGGTGATTCGTAACGCTTGCTACTTTTGCTCTGAATCGGATTACGTTCAATTTGAGGTGTTTCTGTAAACCTCGTTTCAACCTATGCAGACTCGGAATGCTAAAGATTTAGTCTCTTTAGCAATGTTGAAATCAGGTGAGCCTTCACACGTTTTCAAGAAACCAAACCATAGAGTGATCAGTATTTGTAGAGACTTTTCACTATTAATTTGCGCAGTATTGAGAGCAAAAGGAATACCAGCGAGACTAAGGAGTGGCTTTGCGACTTATTTAGCTCAAAACCATTTTGAAGATCACTGGGTATGTGAGTATTGGAACAAAGAAAAAGGGTGGATAGCCGTCGATACTCAGTTAGACGATATTCATCGCCAAGTCTTGAACTTTGAATTTGATCCGTGCGATGTACCGTCATCAATCTTTATCCTAGCTGGGCGGGCTTGGAAGCTATGTCGTCAAAACGCTGAGTCTGATGAAAATTTTGGTTTTCGAGATTTCAAAGGAGTAAATAGTGAGTTCTGAAAGGATAAAAAATATTGTTTTCGACATCGGCAATGTCGTCGTTCGTTGGTCACCTGAAGAGATTATTCGTCTTACTTTTGGAGATTGCGCATCAGCAGAAGAGAAAGCGAAGTCTGTATTTCAGTCTGATATTTGGTTAAATCTAAACAAAGGGCTGTTATCTGAAAATGATGCAAAAACCCAATACCGTGATGTGCTAGGTTTCACTGAATTAGAATGTGAACGTCTATTTTACTACGTTAAGCAAACCCAAATCTTGATCTATGGCTCCGTAGAGCTTATTAGACGTTGTAAATCTGCAGGTTATAGAGTTTTTGCATTGACTGATAACGTCCATGAAATTGTTTCTCATTTAAAAGCAACATATACATTTTGGGACTTATTTGAAGGCGCTATTGTTTCCGCTGAGGTTGGTCTACTTAAACCTCAAGTTGAAATATACAAATCATTGCTCTATCAGTATGGCTTAGAGGCATCAGAAACCGTTTTCATTGATGATATGCCATATAATGTGGCTAGCGCAGAGTCAGTTGGTATGAACGCAATTCTCTTTAAAAACACTTATCAATGTGCACGAGCTTTGAAAGCACTGGGTGTCCAACATTGACAATATAATTGTCACTAGAACGCAAAGCCTGATTCATGGTTCTCGGCATTTGTTGTTCGAATTGGTTGAAATATCTATCCTCAAGATCAGGTTTGACGGCTTTGTTTAATGAAAATATTTTTTTACTAAAATGGAGGTAACTTTGAGAACAGAAAAGCTAGATTTAGAGCACCTTCCCCTTCAAAGTGAACTAATTCGCTCTGTTTGCTCAGCCTTTATGGTAGAAAGTGACGTAGTAGCGGCTGTGCTATTAGGCTCATTAGCAGCAGGGAAAGGTGACCGAGTTTCGGATGCTGATATTCTTATTTTTACGAAGAACAATTTCCATAAATCTGCCAATAAGTGCTTCTCAGTTTTTGAACACGACAAGGAAATATTTTACCTACTTGACGGCTTTCACAGTGGTAATGCTTACTTTAAAAAGTATATCTTCAATGATTTAACGAGTACCGAAGTTCACTGCTTAGATTTGAGTGAACCGTTCAGTATTTCAAAGCCATTCAAAGTTCTATTCGATAAAACAGGCATCATCGAACAAAGGGTAACCAGTGAACCCGCTCCAAAGCATGAGGATTCTCCTGCCTATACGAATGGTGATAAAGGCCTTACTTGGGAACTTTTTAATTGCATTAAGTGGATGAGTCGAGGGAACCATGAGTTGGCTAAGAACCATTTAAAGAAGCTTGTCGATAAACTTGAACCGACTGCATTAAAAAAAGAACGATAGTTTATTCTTTGTGAGAGCATTATTTTTTCAACCAAATTAAGGACAAATCATTGGATATCATTTTTACTCACTTGCCGAGCCCTCAAGATATCGATCAGATTTACCAAGGGCTAGGTGATTTCAATCGAAGATTTATACCAGAAATCACAGATGAGTCTTTTGCTATCTTTGTTCGCGATAAATCAGGAGAAATTCTCGGAGGTTTAACTGGTTTTATCTATATGACTTCAGTTCAAATTAGATTTTTGTGGTTAACAGAAAAGGAAAGAAGTCAGGGGTATGGAGCTGCACTAATACGAAAGATAGAGATGTATTGTAAAGAGCGAGAAATACGTAATATTACAGTTGACACTTATACGTTCCAAGCCCCCGACTTTTATGAGTCTCATGGTTTTAAGGAGGTAGGTCGTTATAAGGATTATTTGAAAGAAGGAGTAGACAAAATCTTTTATCAAAAAACATTAATAGACGACTAACAAATGGAAGCGTAAGTGACTTATAACTAAGGGTAAGAGGAATCATGGAAGGTGTTTTTGTCGAAAAAGTTGATTTAGGTGAGATTGTACATTTGCTTTATAGCAATAAAGAGTTGCTGAAAAGCCCTTTAGTCATCATCTGTCATGGTTGGAACAATGATAAGTATGAAGGTTCTAATTTGGCGTTAAACCTAGCTCTCCAGGGTTATTCAGTCATCTGTTTTGATTCAGATAGCCACGGTGAGAGGAATGATGGCAATGCTCAGAGCATGGATAGCCACGCGCGTTTTATTAAAAGGGTGACACAGGTTATCAAGCAGAACGCAAACGACATTGATACACTTATTAAGCATTATCAAGAAGATATTCGGATTGACCCATCAAGGATAGCTCTTGTCGGCATTTCAATGGGGGCACTGTCTACATTCTATTCGCTGACTCAAAATAACCAGATTAAAGTTGCGGTGCCTATTCTTGGTTCTCCTGATTTCGTTGGTTTGGAGAAGTTCGCATTAAAAGCAGATTCGGACAATAAGACTTTCAACGAAGACGAAAAGTTAGCAATTAGGTATATGAAAGAGATCGATCCATGTTTGTATCTTCTTGAAAATGAAAGTCGCCCAATGCTAATTATAAATGGCGAGAGAGATGATTGGGTTCCAGCCAAGTTCGCGAAAGACTTTTTTGAAAAGGTTAAGAGTAAATACGATAAAAATAATACTGAAATTGCGTTCAATTTGGCTGACGAATCACATTATTTTTCGAATGATATGCGTGATCATACGATATGTTGGTTGAATAAACATCTGTAAACTACCACTTATATCTGGAACGAAAAACAGCTAACAACTGTCCCCATCCTGATTCATAAGGCTTGGTGATTCTGTGTCCGGTGAAGGGTTCAGTTTGGAATATTTCAAGACAATGTGTTTTTAAAAATCGGCAAAGTACAAGAAATCTAATGTAAAGAGTGATTTATCGATTCAATATGCAAGCTTGAGGGATTCAGATTAAAAGCATTTTAACAGTTCGCTAAGTCTTGAGGCTAGAGAAGCTTATCAATCTTCGCTGTCGAGCTTTGCATCACATCCCACTGAGGAAAAATATGACGAAAGTAAAAGATACTGCAAGCTTAATAGGTGACACTTTTAACCCGTTTCCAGAGCCATACAAATCAATTCTGGGGGACTCTGAATGTAAGGGACTGGGAGACCTATTTGGCTTAACTCAGTTTGGAGTGAACCTAGAGATACTTGAACCCAATGCGCAATCAGCTTTAAGACATTGGCACACAAAATCCGACGAGTTCCTATATTTGCTTGAAGGTGAGCTGTGCTTAATCATGGATGGCGGTGAGCAAGTTATGAAGCGAGGAATGTGCGTTGGTTTTCCCGGTGGTGTCGAGAATGGGCATCATTTAGTAAACCGAAGTGACAAACAAGCAAAGTTTATTGTAATAGGTAGCCGTGTAGCAGGCGATAAAGCTCATTATCCGGACGACGATTTTAAGTGGGTAGAAGCAAGTTCTGGTAATTGGGTGGCATGCAGAAAGGACGGCACGCGCTATTAGCATATTAGTAGATAGGAAGGGAATTTTGACACTCACAAGAGAATTCGAATGCTTAGATCTTACATTTAGGCCAGTGGTCGTTGATGACGCCCTTTACTTGTTCAAATCTGTAGGTTCAGATTTGTTCCCTAAGTCGCTTCCTTTAGCAGACATTAAAACGCTCAAACAAGCACGAGAGTGGTGCTTAGAACGTGCTTTAGAGTGGGAAGAGGGTAAGTGCTATGTTTGGAGTTGTCGGCATTTAAACGATTCGCAAGTTATTGGTCAGGTCACGTTACTCCCTTTGGAAAATTGTTTTGCGTTAGCTTATTGGATTAGTCCCAAATGTTGGGGTAAAGGCATTGCTACGCAAATGTGCAAAGCATTATTATCACAAGTTCAGAGTTCCGGCTATCAAGGCGAAATTTGGGCTGGTGTTCACTCTTGGAATCACAAAAGCGCTTCGGTGTTGAAGAAGTAGGGCTTTCAAGAGATTACCTCTAGTAACGCAAATACTGTGGAGTACCGTTTAGCAATGGCTGAATATCAAGTTTAAGAGTTGCTGCCATTTAACCTGTGGTAGTGAGTCTTTTGGATAATCATCATTAGATATTGCTTGCCTGTGCCGATCAAACGTATTTTTATAGGTATTAACAAGGAGTATTTGAGTGAAAGGTAATTGTTTATGTGGAGTTGTCAGGCGTGTTACCCCTTATTTATCAATGCCACTGTTCATTGTGTCGCCAAGTCTCGGGGTCTTCATCAAATTCAGCTTTAATTATAAAAGAGTCGCAATTCAAATGGTGTACCGGCGAGCATCAAATTAAGTCATTTTCTACTCATTCGGGTTTTAAATCGGAGTTCTGTTCTCAGTGCGGTAGCCCTGTACCCAACATGAGTTCTAGCGGCGAATCTTATTGGGTTCCAGCTGGTTTGCTAACTGAAGCGGTAGATACAAAAGTTGCTGCCCATGTTTATGTTGGTTCTCACGCTAATTGGGATGTAGGTTTTGTTAACGACGGGATCCCTCAGTTTGAAACAATGCCAAGTGAACAAGATTGGTTAGCGCTAAGCGGGAAATAACTTCGTTAAGTGGGCTTTCTTTTTCTGCCCCCAAAAGTCGCCTGAACTCAACCATAGTACCAATAACGTCGTCCATATTATCGTTTCTATTGCTCATTGATGCGCATCGCTACTCAGTTCCGTATCTATCTTTATGATTGGTGTTTTTGATATTTAATCAGTGGCTTATAGTCGATTAGTCACTTGTGAGTTAGCTTCATGCTTTCGTCGATGTTATGAATACGAAAGTGATTGGGTGACTCGGTTAAATGCAAGTAATGAGGTATTAAATGGTTTTAGGAAGTTGTCTCTGTAATGCTGTACAGTTTAAAGTCACTGGTGACTTTAAGCGTATCGTCAATTGTCACTGTAATTTATGTCGAAAAATGAATGGAGCTGCATTTTCAACTTACGTTGCAATACTGCAGACAGACTTTGAGCTGGTTACTGGTGATTTATCCTTTTGTGATGTGACGGAGAATGCGCGAAAACACTTTTGCGGTGAATGTGGCACACCGATATTCAATTCAAATCCAAAATACGCAGGGTTAAATATTCTACATCTCGGCTGCCTAGACTCAGATTTGTTAGGTGAGCTAAAACCTGATGTAAATATCTACGATGAGTCGAAAATCAGTTGGTTAGAAAGCATTTCAGGTTTGCCCACTTTCGACAAGGCAATAGGTTGACGTCAAAGTCCATTCATTAGCGTAGTTGATCTTATTCATGTCATAGGGAGGCCCTTAAATGGACGTACAATTAATTAAGATTAAAGAACAAGAACGGAAAGTGCTTGAAAACCTGTTCTCTTATTACATATACGACATGACCGAGTATATGAAGTGGAGCCCTAATAATGAGGGCAAATTCAGCTACGACACTTCCCAGTTTGACGTTTACTGGGAGCGAGAAGATCATATTTCCTATTTCATCTATGTGGATGCCGAGCTCGCAGGGTTTGTATTGGTTCGCCGTTATCCTAGTGATTTATCGATCTATGATATTGAACAGTTTTTCGTACTCAGAAAATTTAAAGGGCAAGGTGTTGGCAAGGAAGCCTTAGCACAGGTCGTTTCTGTATTTACAGGCAAATGGCAAATTCGAGTGCTTTTAGAAAACTCTGCGGCTCTATATTTCTGGAAGTCCGCTGTTTCTCGCATTGTTGGGGACAAATTTCGAGTGACGAAAGCCAATGATGTCGATCTTTTGATGTTCTTCATACACTTTGAAAGCAACGGTTATTGATTAGCGAAAAGTAGTTTCCAAGTTTCGTTGACATGGCTTCAAGTGAGTTAAGAGTTGATAAGACAGTAGTAGTAATTCTCACTCAGTCGCTTAGCATCGTATTACTGAGTAAGTTTGCTTGACCTCAAGTTAAGTTGAAGTAACAGAATGTTTTCGATTGTTATTCGTATCACTAACTAGAGGACTATTTAGTATGACTCAGATTGAGCATTTAAACATTACTGTTCCAGATATTGATGAAACCCTGATGTTTCTTAGTATTGTCGCCCCTGACTTTAAAGTACGTAAAGATGTTGGGCTCCCTGGCCGCCATCGTTGGGTTCATGTTGGAAATGAGCAAAGCTATTTCGCTCTTCAAGAGCCTCACTTAGACTCGCTCGCGCCAAGGGCTATTCAAGAAACGTATAAGAACCATGGGGTCAACCATATTGGTTTAGTTGTACAAAATCTCAAAACAATAGAAACTAAACTTGTCGAACAAGGCTATCGTCGAGGTATATATGCTCCAAAAGAAACGCATCGAAAGCGAGCATACTTTTACGATAAAGCGGGGTTTGAGTGGGAGCTCACAGAGTTTTTATCTGACATACATGATGAAATGTACTTATACGAGTGATCGTAGAAATATGTGTGACCAGAAATACAAAAATTTACATTCGATGGCTATTACGCAATGGCTTTGTCATAACTGGTTTTCTTGCCTATGTAGTACTCAAGGCTGCAACGGGGGCCAAGGCCACAAAGAAATTAGCACCAAAGTTTGCATTGATGTTTGCGCTCTGAAGAGTGGAAAAATATATAAGAGAAATGATGAAAATAACGACGTTAGTTGATAACAATCGCTTAGACAGTAGGCCTGATTTAGCGGTTGAACGCGGGTTGTCACTGCATATCAAAACTGAGTCGCTAAGCATGTTATTCGATATGGGAGGTGGCGGTACTTTTTGTCAAAATGCGCCTTTACTCGACGTAGAGATCAAAGACGTAGACCTAGCCGTTATATCACATAGACACCACGACCATTGTAATGGCGCCATCGATTTTGTTCGCCATAATTCTAATGCCAATGTGTTTTTGAAACACAGTGATGAGCGAAGCTACTACTTCCGTGCTTATGGTTTTAAAAATAATGTCGGTATTAATCCGGATTTACTGAAAAATAGTAGTGGTCGGTTGAAATTCGTGAATAAGACGACCGAGATTGCGCGTAACGTATTTATCATTACTGATATCAGCGATAAATACGAAAAGCCAAAAGGGAATCAGTACCTTTACACAAAATCTCAGGACAAATGGAAGCAGGACTCATTCGAACATGAGCTTTTGTTAGTAATCAAAGAGGAAGACGGCATCGTCATTTTTACTGGCTGTGCGCATAGTGGTGTCCTAAATATGGTCGATACCGCGCTTACTCATTTTCCAGAAGAACGAATTAAAGCCGTTGTCGGGGGCTTTCATTTAGTGGGGTTACCCTTATTTGATAGCATTGGTGGGACTAAGCAAAACATTAAAGACCTTGGACTTGCGTTATCAGAGTATCCAATTGATAAGCTCTACACGGGGCATTGCACCGGAAAAAAAGCATATAAGTTGTTAAAAGAAGTATTGGGAGAACGCCTGGAGGCGATTCCAACAGGTAGCTGTATAAGTGTGTAGTTACTCTCGAGCTGGTGCAAACAAATGTCATTTTGAAGGAGTGGATATGTCAATTTTGTTATATAGCGCAAAGGGCTCGAATAGCTCTGAACGGGTAGAGTGGGCGCTTAATTTCAAGCAAATAGCTTACGATAGAATTGAAGTTAGCTCTAATGAACTAACGACAACATACCTCGATATAAATCCGTTTGGTTATGTTCCGGCACTTTCGGTTGATGGTTTAATTTACTCTGAATCGATGGCAATCATTGAGTACCTTGAAGAACGCTTTCCTAATCCGAGTTTGTTTGGAAAAAACCTAGATGAAAAAACTCACATTCGTCGAGTTTGTGAATACGTGAATAGCAGCATCCATTCACCCCAAAATAGAACAGTATTGCGATTTCTGCGCCCGCAATTATGTGAGCAGTCAAAGCGTGAACTTCGTGGAGACTGGATTATGCAATGTCTAAAAAAGTTAAGTTCGTCGATTTGCCTTAAATCAGGGTTCGCTGTGGGGGGGGATTTTAGCGCAGCGGATATCTTTGTTGCTTCAATTTATAAAAAGGCGTTACTACACGGTTGTGAAAGAGATGATTTCTATGACGGGTATTTGGAGTACCTCCTTGAAAATGAGAGTGTTAAGCTTTCAGAGCCACAACGTTGTTAGGTCTTAAGCGAATTATTTAAAAGGTCCAACGCTTATACGCATGTTGAGTTTCTTTAAGAGGAAAACAATGAAGTTAAAGTGTCACTGCGGGAATGTAATTTTGATATTAAGTTCGCTCCCTAAAGAAGTTGGCGAGTGTAACTGTTCTATTTGTCGTCGTTATGTTGCAGCTTGGGCGTACTTTTCTCCCGAGCAAGTTCAAATCAATATGATTGAACCAACAGATTTTTACTGTTGGGGAGACAAAGAAGTAGAGTTTCACCGTTGTAAGTCATGTGGGTGCCTGACGCACTATGTAACAACGGAGAAATGCTCCGAGGATATTTTGGCAGTAAACATGAGAATGGCCGACATTGAAATGCTTTCGAGTATTCCTGTTCGTAAGATCAATGGTGCTTCCTACTAGTCATCCAATAACACAAGCCGATGAGGAATTATGGCTAAAATCTATTTCGTATGTGGTTTCATTGGTTCCGGGAAAACAACCTATTCAAAGCAGCTTGCAGACAAACATAGCGCTTTTCGTTTTTCGATTGATGAGTGGATGATTCCTCTATATGGCGAGCATATGGAGCGCGATGTCTTCGATAAACGGCTCGCTACGCTCCAAGACTTGTTTAAAGAATCTGCGCTTCAGCTGTTTTCTCTCGATGTCCCTGTTATTTTCGACTTTGGCTTTTGGAAGAAAGCAGATCGCGATGCTTTTATAAGATGGGCATCGACTGTCGGTGTTGAAAGTGAAGTTCATTATCTCGATGTATCGTTTGAGACATGTAAGCAGAGGGCATTGAAGCGCAACGCAGATCTGGACGGAAAGTCGTATGAAATGACGCCTGATATGCTAGCTTTGTTCTGGTCTTGGTTTGAAATACCAACCTCAAATGAAAATGTGGTTTGGGTAAAGACCCCCTCCGAGTAGATATTCGATAGCCTTATTGTTTGTTCGGTACATTAAGAGTCTGGGGTAAATATTTACTATTCACTTCCGAAACTGGCGAGTCCTTTGGTATGCCTGTTGTTAGCCTATGTCTGAAACCAAAACACTTTAAGGAGTATCAGACATGTTTAAAACTATGCACACCGCATCAAAACCACTCGTTATTTGTAATGTTTGGGATGTAGCAAGCGCCTTAATTGCAGAGCAAACCGGCTTTTTAGCGATTGGGACATCGAGTGCGGCGATTGCACGCAGTCACGGGCTTGATGATGGCGAAAATATCGAATTTGAAGAGATACTATCGGTGGTAAAAGCTATTGCACAGGCAACAGATCTACCTCTGAGCGTAGATATTGAATCAGGTTACGGAGATACGCCGCAGGCAATCTATGACAATATTACTGAGTTGGTGAATGTTGGCGTGGTCGGAATCAATATAGAGGATAGCGTTGTCGTTAATCGTGAGAGGCGACTTTGTGATTGGATGATGTTCTCGCAAACGTTGAGAAAAGTTAAAAGTATGCTCGACAATGCCAACCTAGAAGTATTCATTAATGTCCGCATTGACACATTTTTAATGGGTGTAAAAGAGCCTCTAGTGGAGAGCATCAAGAGAATCCAAGCCTATCAGCAAGCAGGTGCTGATGGAGTTTTTCTTCCATGTATCAAAGGAACCGATGATATTAAAGCCGTTGTAGATAGCACGTTGCTGCCCATAAATGTCATGTGTGTTCCTGAATTACTAAATTTTAAAGAGTTAGAGGCTCTTGGCGTGAAGCGCATCAGTATGGGTAATTTCTTGTACGAAGCGATGCTTTCCTCATTGCAAAAAAACCTGATAACCATAAAACGTGAGCAATCATTTAGAACATTATTTTGATACCGCAACCCTAAATAGGGTGCAAGCGATCGGAACTTTAAGCTACAGCACTTGTTTTCAAACCAAGTGTGACCCCGTTCCCGTGCGCGGATAAGAATTGGGACTTTAAAACTCCACAGTTGATTCGCTTGATTTCAAAGTTTATGGAAATCTTAATGCACGGGAGTCAATCAAACCAAAAAGGATAAATAAATGCAGTTTGCTAAAGCATTTGAATACAAAAAATGGGCAAATAGTCAGCTACTCGACTTTGGAGAGAGACAATTTTCAAAACTGCCGGAAAATGATGGCATATTTTTCTTAAGAATTCTGAATCATACGACTGTAGTGGATAGTCTTTTTACAAGTCGAATCCTAGGAGAACCGGAAAAATACACTGCTGATAATACGGTTGAAACGCCTTCCTTTTCAGAGCTGCGTGAGCGGATGGCTCATAACGATACTAGGTTAGTGCAGTATGTAATGTCAGCCTCAAAAGATGAGTTAGACAAAGTCATTCAGTTTAACTTCATAGATGGTGATATAGGGACAATGTCTGTTGAAGAAGTCCTTCTCCACTTGCTCACACACGGTAATAACCACAGAGGCATGGCTTCTAGAGTGTTAGCTGAAAACAATTTAGAACGCCCAAAGGACACATTTACCCGTTACCTTCATCTCGTGGAGCCGACACGCAGAGGTAGCGCGGTGTTGAAAGAAAAATAGCAGTAAGTGAATTTGGGAATTCAATATGATGACTTTAAGAACTGCATACACGCATGAGTTAGATGATATTTATCTTATGGGCTTTGATGTATGGGGAGGTTCCGCATCTGTCGATGAGTATCTAGCTTGTTGTAATAAAAGTAATAAGTATCAGAAGGGAACTTGGTATGTGCTTATTGAACATCAAAAAATCTTATCTTCCTTGATTGTTTATCAGGGAGTGTTTGGTCTTGAAGATGGTAGCTGCGGGCTTGGTTCCGTTGCTACACCTCCAGAGCTAAGAGGCAAAGGCTATGCTTCAAAGTTAATTAACATGATAAAGAATGAGTTACTCCAGAATCAAAATAATACGGCGTTGTTCTTACATAGTGATATCGACAAAACGTTTTATAGGCGGTTAGGGTTTACAGTGACTGAAGGTTCTGACTGCATGTACATTACGAGTGATGGTAGGGCATTTAAAGGGACCCTGCCTAGATACTTCTAATCGCAGATGTCATGTAAGCTTTTTCGTAAAATAAATCACCAGTGTTAGAAGCCTAAGGCTTGGCACTTAATTGAGGGAACGAATGAGAGTTTTGATATCAGGCACCAGTGGTTATATTGGTCGCCACGTTTATAAAGTGTTCGTAGAAAGTGGCTTGGAGGTCTTTCGGTACTGTAGGCACAATGGTGTTGTTCCTTGCTCGGTTCATTCTAAAAACGTATCGACAGGGTATGAAAATTACTTTGATGTGATTATTAACTGCGCGCGTCCTCATTGGGCAGAGTATTCAGCAAGTGAAATTGTCGATATTGAATCCAGGCTAATCAAGCAGCTTGATAATTTTGCAAGTGAAAATGCAATAAAGATTCACACCTCGGGAGTTTGGTTATTTGGCCGTGCATCTCACCAAGATCTTAAAGAGTTTAGACTTAAGCCGCTCACAGCCGTTGAGTTAGACGTAAGAACAATTGAATATGCGATGAGTTCTAATTGGAATATTGTTTACTGCCCGAGCTTAGTGTATGGCGGTGACAATTGCCAATTAAAGCGAATCGTCGAGTCTCTTACTGAACAAACGGTTCAAGTTGCTGTTCCGTCGACAGGTTACAATCAATACGTGCACGTTTATGATGTCGCCAAATTTTATTTACTTTTGGTCTTAAACCCAACTTCGGAAACGCAGCACTTTATTGCAGAAACTAAGGGGTATAGCCCAGAACAGTTTTCTCAACTCTTATTTGAATCAAACGTTATCGAAAAAGTCGATAAATGTTCTTGGAGTGAATTTGCGAGACTGAAGGGCCATGATGCAGCAGATATAGAACGATTAAATCTCACCCTTCCAGTTAGCTCTTTATTCGAATCGACAGAACTTATTAGCGACTACATAACAAGTTTATGTACTCAAATTAATTGTAGAACGCCTAGGTAGTTGCCGTGTTACAGTGTGAAGCATCAGTGACGAGTTAAGGTTAGCGAATCGCCTTAGCTATTGCTCAAGGAAGCGTTCTTTATTTCCATCATAATCCATTCAAGGAAGAAGCATTGTGAAACTCGCTCAATTAAATATCGCACTCGCGAAATACCCTTTAGACGCACCAGAGATTAAAGATTTCGTCGATAACTTGGAATTGGTAAATGGCATTGCCGAAAGTAGTGAAGGGTTTGTGTGGCGTCTGAAAGATGAATCTGGCGATGCAACCAACATAAAAGCGTTTGATGATCCGAACATGATCGTCAATATGTCTGTCTGGGAATCGGTCGACGCGTTAAAGAACTTTATGTTTCGAACTCACCATCGTGACTTTATGCGAAGAAAGGGCGAATGGTTTCATCGCTTAGCGGAAGACACATATGTGCTTTGGTGGGTTAAGGATGATCACATCCCAACCCTTGATGAAGCGATTGAACGTTTAGAGCACCTCAGAGAAGTGGGAGACTCTCCTTACGCATTTACCTTCAAAACAAACTTCACTGAGGAAGAGGCTCCAAGATAGTCTGCTGTCGGCGCTTGTTGGTGATCGGCTTACCTCAATAACTGGGTTATAAAACATTTTATCTATAGTAGCTCTTTGTTAATAATGTGTATCACTACGCACTTCCGCATCTATCCGGAATGGAGGCATATTTGCTATGGTAGTCAGTACGTTACGGAAATGTATTAGCCAGTTAGCGAAGGTTTATAACTTCTTCTAACCACTCAGTTTTGACCTTTTGCTGCTGTGTTCTCCTTTCCTAACATACTAATTATTAACAGGGCGCCTCCGATAAATAAGTACCACATCAATGTGTCAACTTGGTGGTAGTAGAATCCGTGTTGCCATAAATTTGGTTAGGAGGAAATTCATGATCAGGGAAATGTCTAAATCTGACTTTGAGTCATTTTGGCCTACTTTCTCGGCTGTGATTCAAGCGCAAGAAACCTACGCATTTGATCCGGAAATGACGATGGAACAAGCCTTTTCGGTTTGGTGTGAACAGCCATCACAAACTTATGTCTATACCGAGAATGACGTTGTTTTAGGCTCGTATTACATAAAGCCTAATGCAATGGGTCCAAGCGGTCATATTTGTAACTGCGGTTACATGGTTTCCGAAGAGGCAAGAGGGCAGGGAATTGCTCGGTCTTTGTGCGAACACTCTCAACAAGTCGCGATTGAATTAGGCTTTGAGGCGATGCAATTCAACAGTGTAGTGTCGACGAACAAAACGGCAATCAAACTTTGGGAAAGGCTTGGCTTTAGTATTATCGGTGCCATTCCAAAGGCATATAAGCATCCTAAATTTGGTCCAATTAACAGCTACATCATGTACAAGTCACTCAAAAAGTAATGAAGCGCGATGTACGGCCTATAGCCCTTTAAGAAGGTAAGTGCTCAACACTGAAACTTGGAGATTTTAAATGACAATAGTCGAAAAAATTGTTCGCCGCGAAATGGAGGCTGTCATCGTTTACGAATCTGATGATGTGGTTGCGTTTGCTGACCACAATCCGATCAACTTTGGGCATATTTTGATTTGTCCCACACACCCTTACACCAACTATATCGATGTACCAGAAGTTGTTCTCACTGAAATTCATTCTGTCGCTAGGCAGGTGTATCGACGTATTGAAGAGGCATTTAAACCTGATGGTATTTCATTCTTGCAAAATAACGGTGAGTTTAATGAGTTGTCTCATTATCATCTACATATCTTTCCAAGATTTGAGGGCGATCAGTTTGGTTGGAAAAGTAGTGAACTCGGCATCCAAAGTATGGAGAAACTGCGCGAGTCATTAAAAAATTTGTAATTATAGTGAAAATTAGATGCACAAAAGTGCACGAAGAGGCATAACAATGAGTGAAATAAAAACATTAGAACAATTAAATGAGCTTTATGCCGAGCCGAGTAAAAGAGCTAAAAATAAAGTACTTCCAGCACTGGATGCCCATGCGATTACTTTGATCAACCATTGTCATTTCGCGGTTTTGGGGACGACAGACTCTCAAGGCTTTGGGGATCTGTCTCCAAAAGGCGGTGAGCCCGGTTTTATTAAGATTGTCGATGAGTCAACGGTCCTAATACCTGACAGTTCGGGAAACAATCGAATTGATGGTTTAAAAAACATCATCAATAACCCAGAAGTTGGATTACTGCTGATGGTTAATGGGATTGATGAAGTGGTACGTCTTAAAGGTAAAGCCAGCATTCATACCGATCCAAATTTGCTTGCCGCTTGTCCTGACGGGAAGAAAGCCCCAAAAGTCGTGATTAAAATCGCCGTAGAGTCTATGTACTTTCATTGCGCTAAGGCGGTAATGAGAGGCAAGCTTTGGTCTGATACGTTTAAAGTCGAGCGTTCTATTCTACCTTCACTGGCACAGATCATGAAAGATCAACAGAGCTTAGAAGGCCCTGCGATCAATCAAGACGATATGGTCAAATATTACCAATCGACACTGTGATACTCATGAAGAATGTAGTCCAAATTATCTTTATTTCGGGCTCTAAGTTTCTGCTCGGCTTTCGTCAAAACACAGAAGCGTTCGACCAATATTGGGGATTTCCTTCCGGCAGAATAGAGCAAGGGGAGTTACCTCGGACCGCAGCAGAGCGCGAAGCGCGAGAAGAGGTCGCAGTTGACGTTGGTAACTTAGCATTGTTCGCGATTGTCTCTGATCCAGAGCTACCCATTTGTCACTATTTCTACTTATGCCATGAATGGGCTGGCGACATACAGAATGCTGAGCCCCATTTATGCCAAGAGTTACGTTGGTTTGAGCATGATGAGCTACCCGAAAATTGCACACCGATAACTTACTTGATCACTCAGCAATTGAATGACACCGCGCTTACAAAAAACATAAAGCCTGAGATTGACCAACCAAAGCTTTGTGCGTAAGCCGTTCTGTGTTGAGTAACCGATTTTTCATTTAGGCCAGTGGCGTTGGGTATGAGTCAAACGTCACTTTGTACCAAAACTAAACACAATAACAGGGAAGATATGTTTACAGGTATTGTACAAACCGTTGCTTACATTGCTGAAGTGAGCGATAACAATGGAATAAGAACGTTTGTCATAGAGTTTCCGACAGGCTTTTGTCACGAGTTGGAAATTGGCGCTAGTATCGCAATTGATGGTGTGTGTTTGACCGTTACTGAGTTGCTGTCAGACGTTCGAGTAAAGTTTGACGTCATGTTGCAAAGCCTATTAATTACCACGCTAAGCAAGTATGAAGTTGGTCAATCAGTGAACGCCGAGAGGGCGGCAAGAGACGGCGCTGAAATTGGTGGTCACCCACTTTCTGGTCACGTTGACTTTAATGTCGCGATTATCCAAATATCCGAAATTGAAGATAACTACTGCGTGCGCCTAGCTCTTCCTAATGAGTGGAAAAGATATGTGTTCCCGAAAGGTTATATTGCAATCAATGGGGCTAGCTTAACCGTTTCTGACGTTAATAAAGTCGAAGGGTGGTTTGAGGTTTGGTTGATCCCAGAAACCCGTCGAATGACCGTCTTCTCATCGAAATCAGTAGGTAACTTCGTCAATATCGAAATCGAGCGTGGCACTCAAGTCGTCGTTGACACGGTGCGTGATACTCTAAATGAAAACTTAGGTCCATTGTTGCCTTTATTTGAGAAGTTACTTTCAGAGCAAGGTATCGATTTAGATGCATTGGGTTATAAGCCTAATACATTGGGTTTCTCAAGCGAACCAAAGTAATGCGGATTGGTACACCAAAAAGGTGAGCAGTTGAAATGTTATAAACGGCACGAACTCAGATTGAAGCAATGGGTAAGCAACACGCAGCAGCGCTTTTACAATATCACCTAGAAAATCGCTGTCATTTAGCTCCTTGGTCTCCCATGCGCGACGAGCAATTCTATACCTTGGAGTATTGGGAAGACTTTTGTCATGCCAGTGAAGCGTTATTCGAGAGCGGGAAAGAAATTAAATTTGTCGCAATCGACAAAGAAACGAGAGAAGTTGTCGGTGTCTGCAGTTACACCGCCATTGCTCGAGGTGTTTTTCAGGCATGCTTTTTGGGCTATCACATGGCACAAAAATATGAAGGCAAAGGTTTTATGACTGAAATTCTTGAGGTCACACTTCGATACATGTTTGACGTTGTCGGTCTCAATAGAATTATGGCGACCTATATGCCACGTAATAAAGCGAGTGAAAAGGTTTTGTTTAAGCTTGGTTTTGAAAAGGAAGGCTACGCCAGGAAATACCTGAAAATCGCAGGGAAATGGGAAGATCATATTCTTACCTCGAGGATTAGCGACAACTAGAAAGTACAATGATGAGCAAATGACACAAGGAGAGTAAATTGAAAATGTATGAAGTGTACCTATTTGATATGGACGGTACATTGGTTAATTCAGAACCTCTAAAAGGAAAGGCTCTCGCATTAGCATGTCTAGATTATGGTGCAACGGTAGACCACAATATTTACAAAGAGGTGATGGGAGAAAGTTGGCAGGTGGTGACAAACCACTTTTTCAAGCATGCTGATATCGCTCCAAGTTTGTCTGAGTTTAATCTAGCTTTTCGTTCTCACTATGAGCAAATGTTAGGTGAGCAACTTGAGCTGAATGATGGTGCCAAGACCTATCTCGAGAGCTTGAAACTTGCTGGTAAAAAATGCGGTGTGGTGAGCTCTGCGGCAACTTGGATGGTCGAAAATATCTTAACCTCGTTAAACCTTGAAGATACCTTTGACCTAGTTATCACACAGGAAGATGTGACTAGGCATAAGCCAGATCCCGAAGCATACAATCTTGCTTTGTCGGGGCTTAACGCTTCACCTGAGCAGACTATGGTGTTTGAAGATTCAGCTGCAGGTATTCAAGCAGGTAAAGCAAGTGGTTGTGATGTTGTTGCAATCCAGCATGAGTTCAATGGAAAGAATGACTTAAGTGACACCATAAAAGTCATCAATACATATGAAGAAATGTCCCTTTAAGCATCTAGCGACCATATGGACTGTAACCCTAACCTGTGCCATCACCTTTTTATCGTCAGGTACCCATCCCCCAAAATACGCAATAGATCGCCAAAAAAATTTGAAGACTGGCTTGTTGGCCCGGCAGAAGTTTCAATAATGAACGAGTTATTTTACATAACTCGACAGACTAGGAGTACTTAGCAAATGGAATACACATTAGATACCGACCCATCAGATAGTGACATCAACGAAGTTCGCGCTGGCCTAATCAAACACAATACGCCATTTCTTGAAGGCATACCTAAATCTCAAGTAGGCTATTACGCTATGGAGGAGGGTGTTAAGGTCGGTGGTGTTATTGCGGATCTTTGGGGAAACTGGCTATTGATCAAGTTTCTTTGGGTCGATGACTCAATGCGAGGAAAACAGGTGGGTAGCCAGTTACTGGAACGCCTAGAAGAGTACGCACAGTCCCAAGGCTGCACGTCGTCATTGGTCGACACGTTAAGTTTTCAGGCCAAACCTTTTTATGAGAAGCACGGCTACCAATGCCAAATGGTGCTCGAGAATTACCCTCAAGATTCATCATTAGCGTTTCTCACTAAGGCGCTCACAAAGCAGTAAACTGCACAATTCTTAAGGAGCAACATTTGCCACATTGTATAATCGAACACTCGTCGACAATTAACGCCGAGCAACTGAACAAGAAAGTGTTTTTAGGAGCACTAAACTCAGAGTTATTCGAAGCCGATGGACGAGACATTAAAGTTCGAAGTATCGCTTATGAGAACTACCAAACGGGTACAGAAAAAGAAGATTTTATCCATGTGACTGTGCGTATATTGTCTGGCCGAAGTGACACAGACAAAGCAATGCTTTCTGAGACAGTGATGACGCAATTGCTGTCTTTGTCCCTCAGCAGAGCATCGATCACCGTTGAGGTGGTAGATATGGACAGGCATGGTTATGCAAAGGTCGTTGTTTAACAGGGTGAAAGCCGCATTTTTGCGCTGATCTTTGTATCTTCACTGCAACTCGCTACAGGAATATTGGGAAATGTTGTTTATCCATAAATCTCAACCTTTGGTTCATGGCTCGGAACTATGCTCTGAGCTCGCCGATTTTTTAACTGAAAATAAGAGTAAATTTGAGGACCGACTGGTACCAGACCTGTCGTACATCGATGACATGGCACATGTGGTCAACGGAATCAAAATCAAAAGCGTACAACATGTGAATTATAACCAGTATCGTCTTGAATATGCGTTCGACTGGGAGCTCTTTCTCGGATGTTCTGATAGAAATGAAACGGGCGTTGAGAATGGGCGTGTTCTGTTTATCTTGGAAGACGATAATCATCTGAATTTTGATTTTCCAGATAGGAGCTCAAGAGATACTTGTGACGAGTTTTAACTGACACGTGGGGCATTGCTTTGGATTGGTGTTGATTCTTAAGGCTTGGCATTAACGATGCACAATGAGTAACCCGATAAAACATTTCTGCCATTTGAGGCGAAGTTTGAATAGGAGTAGTAATGAAAATAGTAGAAGCACAACACTCTGATTTAGAGAGTTTGTTCGTATATCTGGATACACAGTTGTCAGAAATCGCATTAGAAGAGACACCGCTATTCCAACCAGTCTCAAAGTCAGAGTGTAAAATGTCTGAAGCACATAAGGCTCGCTTTTCTGATGGGTTTAAGTTTGAGTTTGGAGAGAATGGCTGGCGAAAAATTTGGTTAGCTAAAGATTCGAATGGTGCTATTCGTGGCCATATCGACTTGCGCCATCATAATGGTAATTACTGTTCTCACCGTGTGTTGCTTGGGATGGGCGTCGACAGCAGTGTGAGAAAGCAAGGCTTGGGCTCCAAGCTAATGAATGTGGCGACTCAATACTGCCGAGAGAGCGAAGTGATTGATTGGCTGGACCTTAATGTATTGTCAAACAACCTTCCTGCTAAAAACCTTTATCTTAAAGCGGGATTTACGGTTGTCGGCGAAATGGAAGACTACTATCGCATTGATGGTCAGTCGGTGTCTGAACTAACAATGACGCAGCAAACTAAAGGGTAAAAGGCCCAAGTCAATTAGGAGGCTAACATGAGCAGACCAATAGCCATTCTCATTCATGTTCCAAACATCGAGCAAGGGCTCAGCTGGTATCAAGCCGCCTTTCCCGAGTTAGTCGCCACTTATCATCCGTCTTCTGACTTTACGACTCTAGATATCAATGGTTTTTCTATTGAGATTGTACAAGCGGATGAGAAAGTTGGCTCTGGCAAAAAGGGAACAGTCCTTTATTGGTCTACAGAGGACTTTGACAAGTCACTTTTGCATTTTCAGTTAATTGGGGCTCAGTTATACCGAGGTCCAATGGAGATTGAAGGCGGGTTGACGATGTGCCAAGTCGAGGACCCTTTTGGAAACCTGATTGGTTTACGCGGCATTCGTAAAAATATCGCTTGTAATGAGACACGACTAGATAGCGAATAAAGGAATAATAATGATTACTATAGAAAGACTTACTGATGCTCATATTGAGCAAGTTAATGAAATTCAGCTTGCAGATGAGCAGGTTAAGTTCGCAGGAACAGCAATGGACTTTTTGTCAGACGGTTGTGAGACCACGCATCTACATATTATTAAATATGGCAATGAGGTGGTGGGCTTCTTTAAGCTTGATGTTGCTTACCCGGCTGGCTACAAATTTTGTCCTGAAGGTAGTGTTGGCCTAAGGGCGTTTGCTCTTGATAAAAATCAACAAGGTAAGGGGTTAGGTACTGGCGCAGTGAAAGCGTTATTTCCTTATCTAGCAGCCAATTACGAAGGGTATGATTGGATTTACTTAACGGTTAATTGTAAAAATCCCGCAGCCTATAACTGTTATGTTAAAGGTGGTTTTGAAGATACTAATGAACAGTACCTAGGCGGCGCTGCTGGCCCACAGTTCATTATGCGTGGAGCTATCAGTACTTAACTTAAATCTGTTTATCAAAAGGTAACTAGGAGTCAAAAGGAAAGGCCTTGAAAGTTCAATATCTTGAAATTGTTACCCCCGAAATAGACACGGTTTGTGCAACTTACGCACAGATCTACGATGTGAAGTTTAGTGATGCGGATGTGAACTTAGGGGGTGCGCGTACCGCTAAGCTCTCAAATGGTGGAGTTATTGGTGTGAGGGGACCACTTCGTGAAACTGAGGAGCCAGTCGTTCGTCATTACACACTGGTGAAAGACATAGAAGCTGCAGTAAACACAGCTGAAAAGTTGGGTGCTGAAGTAGCAGTTCCACCAATGGAGTTACCACGTCACGGAATGTGTGCCATTGTCATTCAAAGTGGTGTTGAGCTCGGTTTTTGGCAGCTGTAGCTGGCCGTTTGACTAAGAAGTTTAAAATTTAAAGTGGCATTTGTTCTAAGGAGGGAACATGTCAATTACATCCGACACCCTCAACAAGGTATGTTATGAAACAAAATATTGTCCATATTGCACTTGTCGTAAAAGACTACGATGAAGCCCTAGATTTCTACGTAAACAAACTCAAGTTTGAACTTATCGAAGATACCTACTTACCAGAAGAAGATAAGCGTTGGGTTGTTGTTGCTCCACCTAATTCACACGGTGTGAGCTTATTATTAGCGAGAGCATCCAAGCCCGAGCAACTGGATTTTATCGGTAATCAAGCTGGTGGTCGTGTATTCCTATTCCTAAATACCGATGATTTTTGGCGTGACTATGAACGTATGGTGTCTTTGGGAATCAAATTCGTTCGAGAGCCGAAAGAGCAAGCCTACGGCACTGTGGCGGTATTCGAAGACCTTTATGGAAACCTATGGGATCTTCTGCAATTAAATCCAGATCACCCGATGGCGAATCGATAAGCTTGAACCTTACAAGTCAACACCAAATGGTATCGGAACAACATGGACATAATCCAAATTTCAGCGGCTGATGTGCTGCCCATTCGTCATCAAGTACTGTGGCCAAGCAAACCAATGTCGTTTTGTGCGGTAGAAGGCGATGAGCATGCCTCGCATTATGGTGCCTATATTGATGATCAATTAGTTTGTGTTGCGTCTGTTTACGTTCAAGAGAAGCAAGCCAGACTGCGTAAGTTTGCTACGTTGCCAGAATACCAAGGGCAGGGTATTGGCTCTAAGGTTATCGCACACATCATCAAAGACCTACAAGCGGATCAAGTGAGTTATTTTTGGTGTGATGCCCGTACAACCGCTTTGGGCTTCTATCAAAGGTTTGAGATGCAGGTCGAAGGCGTTGAATTCCAAAAATCGGGAGTCTCTTACTACAAGATGTCGGTTCGGTGGGGCTAAAGACTTTCCCTGTAACCCTGTGCATCACTTAAAACATCAATTCAAAGTTAAGGAAGCGTATCGTGGAAGAAATCAAAGGCATTTTGGAATTCATGGCTGAAGTGGAAAAGTTGAAGGATGTTCATAGACAAACGAAGCCAGTTGGTTTGGATCGCTATGAAAACTCCGCTGAGCATAGCTGGCATGTCTGTTTGAGTGCTCTGATGTTGAAAGACTATGCGAATGAAGCGATCGATATTACCCGAGTGATTAAGATGTTGCTGATACACGATCTCGGTGAAATCGATGCTGGTGACACGATTATTTACGCCAGTGAAACGGAAGAAAACAAACTTAAAGAGAGAAACTGTGTCGAACGTTTGCTCGAGTCATTGCCGAGCCATCTAAGATCCGAATATTTGGAGTTATGGCTAGAATTTGAAGCGGGTGAGTCACCGGAAGCTAGATTCGGTAAAGCGATTGATAGAGTGCCCCCTTTACTTCATAACATCCATGGCGGCGGTCATAGCTGGAAGAAGCACAATATATCTAAAGCTAAGGTACTGAGATTTAACGGTGAGCGCATTTCTAAAGGCAGCAAGGCACTGTGGAGCGAACTAGAAGTTCAACTTGAAGCCGCCGCCGACCAAGGGTTATTGAAGTAAATTTAAATCCAGCTTGCCAAGGTCGATGGACAAGAAATGACATCATCCCCCTTTGGGCTGTTATATGCCCTTTAGATTGTGACATTCTCATCAAAATATCGATATACTGTTTATTTATACAGTTTCAGTGTGTATTCTCACTGCTCATCAAAAGGAGCAGTAAAAATGGCGTTCAAATACGAAGAGAAAGTCCCAAATCCAGCCGAGTTTTGTGAGATGCGGGTGAAAGCAAAATTATCACCGAAGTCACTGAAAGCGGCCACAATCGCTTTACCAAATAGTTTATACGGCATCTCTATTCGAGAAGGTGACCAACTCATTGCGATGGGGCGTGTTGTCGGTGATGGTGCATGTAATTTTGAAGTGGTTGATGTCGCTGTTGATCCAATCTATCAAGGGCAGGGCTTGGGTAGAAAAGTAATGGAATACATCGACAATTACCTATCTTCTGTTGCACTGGAAGGGTCGTATGTTTCCATGATTGCTGATGAACCGGTGTTTTATGAGAAACTCGGTTATAAGCTTGTATCTCCTTCTAGCCAAGGTATGACAAAGAAGTTTCCACCCAAGCGTATGTAATAAAAACCTGAGGCTCTCCCATGACATTATGCAAAGAGCCTCAAGTTTAAAAGGAGCACATCAATTAATGAAAAATAGAATCTTGGCGTTATCGCTGCTTGGCCTATCAAGCTGTGTATTCGCTGATAGTGAATTACCAAGCAGTAGTTATGAAATGACCATTACGGTGGTAGAGCAATCCCTAAAGCGCGACTTTCCATCGGTTAAATTTGATTACCTTGGCCAGACGCTTACCACAAGCGTTGATGAGTGTTCGTATACTGGAACGCTCTCTGAACATAGCGACAACACGATTCTTCTATCGGCCACGATGTCATGTACTAATGAAAGTGGATCAAGCTACAGTGAGATGCCAGATTTCGCGCTCAAGCCTGAGGGTGGTGAAGCGAGTATGAGTTTTGGTGATGACGACACTGATGTGTGGACATACACCGTCACAGTAAAGAAGCTCGATTTATAGTTAACCTTCTTTAGCAAGGTGACACATTAGCCACGGCACTCTCGTCGTCTTGTGTAGCGTAACTACATGCCATGAGACGTCGTTCAATATAATAAGTTAGATAATCCAACGTTAGCTTGTTACTATGCAATCAACTTTATAAATGGACATTGGTTTATATAAATGATTGATAGTAAATACATTAAGCACCCATATTACTGTGAAAACTGTAACTCAATGACTCCACACCTTGCAATGAGCAGCTCTGTTGAGGAGCAAAAGGAGCAAGCGGAATCAGAAGCAAGACAGTGGAAAATAGGGATGTTGGTGGAGTATATCGTAAACCTGTTTTTTAAAGACGACAAAGACACGCCTGGATTTTTCATAGACCAAGAATATCAATATCAGTGTGAGAAGTGCGGCACCAAGTCATGGCATTGATATTATGAGATTTTGTTTCAGTTGATACCTAACTTTTAGCATCTAAAACTTCAGCTAATAAGGCTCATTATGCCGTTTCCTTTTTGTTATGGAGGACAAAGGAAGTGATTTACCCAAAGGCTTTAAACATCGGTGACAAAATTGGTTTTTTCTCACCGTCTTCCCCTGCGACAGTGTTCGCTCCCAATCGATTTGCTCGCGCTAAAAACTACTTGGAATCAAAAGGTTTCACTTTGGTTGAGGGCTCTTTGACGGGGAAGTCTGATGGTTACCGTTCTGGCTCTATTCAAGCAAGAGTCGAAGAGCTAAACCAACTGATTCGAGATCCTGAAGTTCGCTGCATTATGTCTACAATTGGCGGCAATAATAGCAACTCGTTATTACCGTATATTGATTATGAGGCACTCAAAAATGATCCAAAGATCATCATCGGTTACTCCGACGTAACCGCATTGCTATTGGCGATTCATGCCCAAACTGGCTTAGTCACATTTTATGGTCCAGCACTTGTTGCCTCATTTGGTGAGTTTCCACCGCTGGTTGATCAAACGTTCCAATCATTCAGTGAGTTGTTGTGCGAGAGTACAAGTCAACATCAATACATAATGCCCAAGGTATGGACGGATATTAAACATGATTGGGAAACTCAGAACTCCGCGAAGTCAGTCTATGACAATGAATGGAAGTTTATCGGCAAAGGAAAAGTTAGTGGCCGAGTGATTGGTGGTAACTTGAGTACGATGGCTGGGATATGGGGTAGCCAATATATGCCCGAAATTCTCGATGGCGATATTCTCCTTATCGAGGACTCATTGAAGGGTATCGAAACCGTAGAGCGCTCTTTTGCACACCTATTGGCTTGCGGAGTATTTGATAAGGTGGGCGCTATCATCTTAGGTAAGCATGAGCTGTTCGATGATAAAGGAACAGAGCGAACACCTCTTGATGTGCTTCTTGAAGTGTTAAACGGTAAAAGCGTGCCGATACTGTACGGGTTTGATAGCTGCCACACTCATCCAATGTTGGTCACGCCACTTGGCGTTCGAGGGAGTATCGACTTTGATAATCAGACCTTTGAGTTGCAGGGACCTTGGGTTACTAACTTCTAGTCTCATAATGTGTCGGGAGTTCATTTGGAAAAGGAAGTACATGGAAATCATATCTGAAATTGAAGTAAGCAAACAACAGCATCAAGCGATTACCACACTCAGGAACAGTGCATTTCCAGAGCATCAGGTTCAACGTTCATACTTCAAGCAATTACCCCATATGCGTGCACTCCAACTGGAACAAGGTAAGTTGGTTGGTTATCTTGGCCTTGACTATCGAATGATCAACGTTGGCGGCCATGCTTTTAAAGTTCTAGGTGTTATTGATTTTTGTATCGCCGAGGACGTTCGAGGTAAAGGCCTTGGTTCAGCAATGCTTTGTGAGCTTGATGCTTATGCAAAGGAGAGGGATGTTGACTTCATTATCTTAATCTCTGAGTTACACAGTTTTTATTCGTCGCAAGGTTACAACAGAGTCGTTGCTGACCATTCTTGGCTAAGACTCAATGAGCATCTAAATTATGGTATCGCTGTTGAGGAAGTTGACGACCTTTATGTTAAACCGATCAGTGGGGCGAGTTGGCCTTCCGGGAAAGTCGATTGGTTAGGGTATATGTATTAGGACACGGTCATAGCACGCGCAAGAAAGGTGCTCCTTTCAGCAAACTGAGTTATGAGCCTGTCTATACTGAGTTCCGACAGCTGGACCATCGATGGCTTTGGCTCGCTAGACTCGTTTATCTTGTCTGGGTTTATTTCCAATGGAGTAACGGGAGATTACAAATGCACTCGATGCGGTACCTACTTAGAGACGCCGGACAATCTAGATTGATGAAGGGTTTGAGTAAATAAAAACGGGAAGATCTAAGCGATCTTCCCGTTGTCTTTCGTTTTGCTATTGGCAATTCAATTCAGAAGTCTTAAGCGCAACACTTCTTATATTTCTTACCGCTACCGCAAGAGCATGGGTCGTTGCGGTTAGGTGTCTTTTCGAACGTCATCGTTTTTGGCTTATTTAGGAATGTATCAAGCTCGATGGTGTTCTCTTCTTGTTGCGCGTCTACTGTAATTTCAACAACGAACTCTTGCTCTTCAGCCAGTGTTTCGATTTCAGCTTTGCGAGTTTCGTTTTGAACCGTTACTTTGATTGGTGCTTCTTCAGTACCCGCTTTTACATCGCGGTTTACGTTGTAGCCTGCAAGGACGTGGTTTTGTCTTGTTTCGATACGGCCTTTGAAAAATAGTTTCGACATGGGGTACTCATTAAGAAATAGTGTTATGGCGCTAATGTTCATCTTGATAGCGCATGGAGCGGGGGATTATACGCATATATTCAAATTGATAAAGCTGAGATCCAAACATAGACAGCAATCTTTTTTACATGGTAATGTCGATCGGTGTGGAGTATTGACAGCAACTTAATCTGCACGCCTCGCGATGAAAAATAGACGATTTGTAGAATGGAGGCCATGACCAAAAACATGCGGCCTGACAAGGTTTTAGTATTATTTTAAGCTCGGTATTTGCTGAAGCCTAGCTCTACCGTTAATGTGTGTTAAATCAGAATAATAGCGAACATAAAGGATTAGGTAATGACATCAAAAGAGGTGGTGCTAAATTTTTGGGATGCAATGCGTACTAACGATTTTGCAAAAGCGAGCGAATGGTTGGCGGAGGATTTCCAAGGTTATTGGCCACAGTCATCTGAGCTAACCGTCGGGCGAGATAACTTCACAGCGATCAACTCTGAATACCCAGCAAATGATGTATGGAAATTTACGCTCAACTCGATTGTATGTGAGGGCGATACTGTTGTTACCGATGTGTCAGTGACTGACAGCGTTCTTAATGACCGCGTGATTACCTTCCATACCGTAGTTGACGGCTTGATCCAAAAGCAAACCGAGTTTTGGCCAGATGGCTTTGCTCCGCAAGAGTGGCGCTCAAAATGGGTTCAGTTAGTCAGCCCTGAATCACTCAAACAATAACATCAAATGTCACAACACGATCTCACAGAAGCGTACGTGCATAACAACAATCAGATAAACAAAAAGTCAGCAAGTTAGGGGAGTCCATGAACAAGGTCGTAATTGTTACCGGTGGAAGCCGAGGTATTGGAGCTGCAACATCTAAGCTTTTAGCAAAACAAGGCTATGCGGTTTGTGTCAATTTCATCCAAAATGAATCGAGAGCTGAAGCACTGGTTAATGAAATTAGAGAACAAGGTGGTACTGCTATCAGTGTACGTGCAGATGTTTCGGTTGAATCAGACGTTAAATCCTTGTTTGAAATTGCACGCAATAAACTCGGGCCGGTCACTCATTTGGTTAACAATGCTGGCATCTTATTCACTCAATCTGCATTAGAAGAGATAGAGCTGGATCGCTTTGAAAAGGTCATGAAGTCAAATGTGTCGAGCTGCTTCCTCTGCAGTAAAGCGTTTATTAAGCAAGCGGATGGTGCTGGCTCCATTGTGAATGTATCGTCTGCAGCGTCACGTACCGGAGCGCCATTTGAATATGTAGATTATGCGGCTTCGAAAGGTGCAATGGACTCCCTTACTAAAGGCTTATCTCTTGAATTGGCGTCAAGAAACATCCGTGTCAATGGAGTAAGACCTGGCTGTATCTATACTGAAATGCATGCCGATGGCGGCGAGCCGGGTAGAGTAGATAGGTTGGCTTCACAATTGCCACTACAACGAGGTGGTACGCCAGAAGAAGTCGCAAACTCTATCGCTTGGTTGCTGTCAGATGACGCTTCTTATGTGACAGGGTC
The DNA here is from genome assembly GCF_002954585.1 of Vibrio chagasii. Taxonomy (GTDB): domain Bacteria; phylum Pseudomonadota; class Gammaproteobacteria; order Enterobacterales; family Vibrionaceae; genus Vibrio; species Vibrio chagasii_A. The sequence goes on along the minus strand of NZ_MSCI01000002.1, from coordinate 1,362,075 downwards.
ATTTATTGATATTGCTGGTGGGCGTTAGGGTACTAAGGCTTTTACGCAAAAATGGAAATTAGTTAGAATCATAACGCAATAAACAGTACCCAACTAAAAGAACGAAACTAAGAGTACAAATATGAATAACTATTTTGAAAGCCCATTCGTGGGTAAATCGCTTAAAGAACAAGTAACCAACCCAAATATCATCGTGGGTGAGCACAGTTACTACTCCGGCTACTATCACAACCATAGTTTTGATGATTGTGCACGCTACCTGCTTCCTGACCGAACTGATATCGATAAGTTGATCATCGGTAGCTACTGCTCCATTGGTTCTGGTGCCGTGTTTATGATGGCAGGCAATCAAGGTCACCAAAACCAGTGGGTAAGTACATTCCCATTTTTCTACCAAGATGATGAAAAATTTGAAGGGGCTATCGACGGCTTTGAACGTTCTGGAGACACCGTGATTGGTAATGATGTCTGGATTGGCACAGAGGCGATGATCATGAGTGGCGTAAAGGTTGGCGACGGTGCCATTATCGCCAGCCGTGCAGTCGTAACCAAAGACGTTGAGCCGTACTCAATTGTCGGTTCTAACCCAGCTCGTCATATCCGCTATCGTTTTAGTGAAACTGAAATTGCGAAGTTGCTAGAAATGAAATGGTGGGAATGGAATGAAGAGCAAATCAAAGGTGCAATGTCCTTGATGTGCTCTTCTGATATCGATGGCTTGTACCAGTATTGGAAAACCTTTGCTTAGCATCTTCTGCTTGGTAAATTGAACCGTGATTTAGCTAGATACCGGCTCCGACTTGAAAGTAGAGTGCGGTATCTTCTTCACTAAACGCAATATCAATCTCTGAAATCAGGCCATAACGTCTCGCGATAAGGTATCGGAAACCAACGCCATACGCTGAGTGTGAGCTTTGGTCGAACATATCGCTGTCACTGTCGCCAGCATAACCAATCCCAGTAAACACACCTGTTGACCAACGCGGCGTCCATTGTTTGCTTACTTGCACCTCTGCCGCAAAGGTATGCTCTCCTTGATAACGGTTTCTTGCAATACCCCTAAACTGAATGTCTGGATAGTATTGAGGCGATAAAAAGCGTTCATCATTCGACAAAGATTTGTATTGTCCGCGCAACGCGAGATTCCATTCCTTGTTGAGTTCCCAATAATTCAGTCCCTCTAGATTGAACGTTTGGTAATTGTAATCACTGCCAAGTCCATCACCAAACCATAGATACTCAGCGACATAGTTATAGCCTTGAGTAGGATTTAGAAAGCTATTTTTACTGTCATACTCCGCGATTAAGCCCAAGCTTGATGAAGTTGGTGAGGTATTCCCAATATTGTTTAGGATCTCTTGCGCTTTGGGGTGATTATTGAGTGACAATATAGGTGCAAAAAACTGTAGAGATAGGCCAACTAACCATGGTGAGTCTTGGATTCTAAATTGAAGCTTTTGTATCCCTCCCATGCCTTTTAAGCCAAGCTCGATACCTTCATTTGGATCGAGTGGTGAAAGGGCATTAGGAGAACTTTGTCGATAGAAAGTCATGTTGATATCGCCGTAACCCAAACCACCAAGGTAGCGTATCGAATCCTCTTCCCAGCTTCGCTTGTGACCAATAAATGCCATCCAAGTGCCATTTTCTATCGCGAAGCCACCGACTGCGGTAATCGCAGGTGTTAAGAGTTATGCGCCGCCATCAAGGAACTTCTCCGCAAGTGCTTTGCGTGTGTTTTTCTGCTCTTCTGATTCATGAAGGAAGATACCGGTGAAACCACCACCGTAGCCAACAGCTGGCTCTGTAATCAGAATCGGGACGGGTAAAAAGCCATAGGCATTTTCAGCTAGGTATTCACCCATGTCCAAGTGACTATCGATTTGGTCTATAAAACTCACCGCACTTGCTGTTGTAGAGACGAGCACGAGAGTACTTGTGGCTAGGGGGTTAAGTTCATAACGTTCCGTATTATTCACTGTCCAATAACTTCAGTGTAATCATACGAATAGATAGCGCAATAAAACGAACGTTACTAAGTAAGTTCAGCCTCTAAAAGTTGAATCGATTAGCAATTATCGTTGGATCATTTCGACATAATCAAGAATATCAATGGCATCTTGTCTTGTTATCACTCCTTGCGACGATGGCATTCCTTCTTCCGTGTCACCTTCTAAAATGTCATCAACTAGGGAGTTCTTTGTCGTAAAGAATTCACCAAGCTTATTTGGAATATTGGCGGGTTTGCTTGACAGAGATGCTGCTGTTGGACCATCACCTAAACCTTTGTCACCATGACACGCTTGGCAAAGCTGTCGATATTTGGTTTTGCCGTTGGCGAAGTGGCTCGCATCATTCGCTGTCGCGGCACTCGCGGTGAATGACATGATTGACGGCATTAAGCAAAAAATGAAAAGGGATATGTGTTTGATGGTTTTCATCGTCTGGTACTCGGTTGTTACTGAACAATGAAAGCATAAGCAGAGGTGAGTAGAAGAAACGTGAATACCAAAAGTGGGACTATGATTAAAACCATGATCATCTGGTGTATGGCTGTTTCAATGTGATATGAATAAATGATTGATTATAAACAGTTTGCATAGAATGGTATGTCGCATTAGTGTGGTGGATAAATGGGAGGCATTATGATTAGTTGCAGTGATTACGATTATATTGAAATTGTGTGTATGCACAGATACCCAATTAAGCTCACTTTACGTTCTGGCGAACAGGTCGAGGGTGTTGCATTAGATACCCAGCGTAACCAAGACAAAGAAGAATGCATTAAGCTAAGTGTCTCTGGTCAAGAACAACTTGTTGTATTGACGGGAATTACTGAATTAGAAGTGTGTGTCGACAACCCTCATTTTAAGCAAAAATCTTTCAAAACGTCATAGGGTGACATATGAGTAATTCAATAGAGCAAAGCTACTGCACATCTTGTCGTGATCGTACGCAACACGTTGTTGTTTTGGTTAGAAAGGAAAGTGCATTTGCAGGCAAGCCAAACCAAAAGCGGCATGAATTTATCGCAGGCTTAATTAAAGGATGGTTTCTTGGTCCTTTTATTGCTTCTATGGATGAGTTTTCTCGCCATGTTGTTTGTGAAAAGTGCGGACACAAAGAGATTCAAGACTAGAATCGAGTTGGTTTAACAGTTGATGTAATAGATGGCTTAGGAAATAGAAGAGTGAAAGAACAGATATTAGAAGCGGTAAAGGCATATGGTTTTTCGGTAAGAACCAACAATACCGACGAAGTTGATCCAGCAAAGGCAAAAATAGGGCAATTGTGGCAAGGCTTTTTCGAACAAGCTTTCCCTAAGCTGACCCCAGACTCAAAGGTATATGGTGTTTACACCAACTACGAGTCAGATTTTACGGGTGACTTTGATGTGATTGCTTGTACCAATGCGCTTACTGATAACGACATTGACCAATTGGTCGAAACAAAAATTGAACCTGGAAAATACCTGACGTTCTCGGCACAAGGCGAATTACCACAAGCGGTGATCGATTTGTGGGGAGAAGTATGGGCGTATTTTAACGCGCCAGATTGCCCACATACACGAACGTACACAACCGACTTTGAGCTGTACAAAGGCGAAACTGAAGTCGAGATATCAATTGCGATTCAATAATCTTTGAGCACTTATATATCCTGTAAAAGTTAATGAAATAAAAGAGCCGCTCGGTTTGAGCGGCTCTTTTGCTATTGGGTCTTATCCAAAAAGACAATCTTGCTTGGTGTCATTCCATAATGGGTACTGTTTCATTACTTGGGTATAGAGTTTACTCTCGAGGTGCGACCGTAACCAACGCCCAACATTCTGGTATTCAGACTGCACAAACCATTTCTTTTCTACTCTTACAAACTGGCTGACGAATGGCATCACGGCAAAGTCGGCTAGGCTAGGAGAATCTCCAAACAAATAGTCGTGGTGGGCGAGCTTTGCCTCAAGCTCGCTAATAAAGGTTTCACATAAGTTTCTACGCTGCTCTATGTCGTCATTGCGATAGCGAACAGAAGCGCGATACTTCTCTAAGTGACCAATAAACTCATTGTCATTTTGTTGAATGAGCTGGTGGATTTGCTCACTGAGTGAAGGGTTACTAGAACGAAGCAGATCTTGTGGATCGTTCTGTTGAAGCGCCCACATCATCACATCTAAGCTCTGCTCAATAACCTTTCCATCGGATAACACTAAAACTGGAACTGTACCTTTTGGCGAACTGGCCAAGAATTCACTAGGCTTGTCTTTGGTGACGATTTCTCTCAGTAGTACTTGTTGTTTCGATAAGGCGATGCCCATTCTTCCACGCATTGCGTAAGGACAGCGACGGAGAGAGTACAGGACGGGTAGAGCTGAAGGATTAGGCATTGTTGAGGTCATTGAGTTTGAAAAGTGTTGTACGGTGGTAAACCGATCGTGATGTGGGTAGAATACGCGGCTTAAAAATTATAAGTAAGTGAGCGACTTCAAAAATGAGCAGAAAAATTGAGTTATTAGCCCCTGGTGGCGATGTAGAAGCGATCAAAGCAGCCATCGTAGCCGGAGCCAATGCAGTTTATTGCGGTTTAGACACCTTCAACGCTCGTAACAGAGCTTCTAACCTATCGTTAGATGAGTTGAACGGGGTAATCCGCCTTGCTCATGAATACGGTTGTGAGATCTTTCTAACGCTTAACGTAGTGCTACTGGAGCACGAAACGAAGAGCATCACTAAGCTATTAAACCAGCTAGTGAATACTAAGGTAGACGGCATCATTGTCCAAGATTTGGGCTTGTTTAACTTAGTGAAGAAGCACTTCCCATCGTTAGATATTCACGCTTCAACTCAGCTAACCACACACAATGAAGGTCAGATTAAGTTCCTGTCTAAGATTGGTGCATCGCGCGTTAACTTGTCTCGTGAGTTGAACCTGTCTGAAATTAAAATGCTGACTGAAGTTGCACACGAACATGATGTACTAACTGAAGTATTTGTACATGGTGCACTGTGTATCGCGTTTTCGGGTCAATGTTACTCAAGCTCAGTAAGTGTGGGTAACTCAGGTAACCGCGGCCGTTGTAGCCAAGCATGTCGTGATGAATATGAAATCACCAATGCGGGTAACCGTTTCCCACTGAACCTAAAAGATAACTCTGCTTATTACGATTTGCCTGAACTGGTAGACGCCAAGGTAGACTCGCTAAAAGTCGAAGGCCGTATTAAAGGCGCACACTATGTTTACACTGTGGTAGATACGTGGCGCAAGCAGATCGATAGCTTTGTACAAGAGGGTTTGTTGCTTGAAGACGATTCAAACCTACACAAAGTATTCAACCGTGAATTCACAAACTCTTTCCTTAAGGGCAACCTAACGAAAGACATGTTCATCGATAACCCTCGTGATAACAGCATTAACTATGCGGTTGAACAGGCGAAAGAGAAGAACAACGAAATCTCAGTGGTTCAGATTCAAGAAGCGACAGTACAGCTGCATGAAGCGAAAGATGTACTTGGTGACGAAATGCGTGACAAGATTAAGTTCCTTGATATCCGCAAAACGCCGGTTGCTATGTCTTTCAGCGCAAAAGCAGGTCAGCCATTTACGGTGACAGTGAAGACAGAAAAAGAGAACTTCACCCTGCAATCTAAGTCGCTGCTTACTACAACAGAAGAGAAAGCGATTACTCAAGAGCTACTTGAGAAGCGATTCAAAAACGTTAAGAGTGCGGTTCACACACTAGAGAGCCAAGACTTCAGCGAATTGGGCTCTGGGCTAGTGATTCCGTTGAAAGAAATTTCTGACATTAAAGACGAAATTGACTTCATTCTGAACGGCTCTGTTGAAGTGATTAAGCACGTTGAAGTGCCAGCACTGCCACAGCAGCCTAAAGTTAACGAGAAGCCGACTATGTCGATGCTTATCGCTGACGTTGCAGACTTGCACCTATGTGATGTGACGGACGCGGACGTTTACTTCAAGCTCCCAGAAAGCTTTAAGAAGCGTTGTAACAAGTACATTGATATCTTAGCGGCAAACCCACGTTTGATTCCGTGGTTCCCGGCAGTATTGATCGGTAAGGACTACGACGAAGCCGTTCGTATTCTTGAAGTCGTTAAGCCAGCTCGCATCGTTACTAACAACACGGGTATCGCATACAAGGCTTACGAGATGGGAATCGAGTGGGTTGCTGGTCCATTCATGAACACAACAAACTCTCACGCATTATTGACGCTTAAAGAAGAACTAAACTGTGCGGGCGCGTTCATTTCAAACGAGATCAACAAAGGTCAGATTCGTCATATTCGCCGTCCAGAGAACTTCAAACTGTTCTACAGCATTTACCACCCAATCTTGATGATGACGAGCCGACAATGTTTCTTCCAAAGAACAGTAGGCTGTAACAAGCCAAGCATCGAAGCGGGTTGTATGTTGAAGTGTGAGAAAGCAACTACGATTACTAACGTGAAAGGTATCTCGTTCGCGGTTGATAAGCAGAAGGGTGGCTACCCAAGCATTTACAACCACGAGCAGTTCCTAAACCATGACGCTGTAACGGATTTCTCTGGCCTGTTTGACGAATTCTTCATTGACCTAACCAACATCGGCGCGGGTTCAAAAGAAGTTCAAGACAAGGTAGAGCTGATTAAGCACTTCGAAGGTTTAATCAACGGCGTTGAAGGCTCACAGCAACACCTAGAGCAACTTGTCGAAATTCGCACTAACGCTCAGTACGTTCAAGGTTTATAGCTTTTAAAACAAAGAGTCTTCAAGGTTTATAAGGCATAACCGTTTATAAGCACTGTGAACCAAGAAACAAAAAGCCACTCAATCGAGTGGCTTTTTAATACGTGAGATTTTCTGATTTGGTCTGAACTAACGAACCATTTATTCCGCTACTGCTTCTTGTTTGAAGCATGGGCTTTTTAGCGTGTTCATGCGTTCAATTTCACTGGTTAGACGCAGTGACAGCAGCGCTTTTTGGTTTGATGCAAAATCGAACATCACGATAGTTGCTGTACCTACAGTAGTCAGCTTTTGCTGTGCTTTACTGACGATCGCGTATTCCATGGTAAAGCGGTCGTCTTGAATATCGGTGACTCGTGAACCCACCATCAAAGTATCAGGGTAGGTGACAGGTCGGAAATATTTACAATAAGTGTCGCCAAGAACAGGCCCAACCTTGGTGATTGCCATCTCTTCCATCAGCTCTACGTGTTTAAAGAAATCTAAGCGAGCGGTTTCAAAGTAGCGAAAATACACAGCGTTGTTGACGTGATTGAGTGCGTCCATTTCTCCCCAAGCGACTGGGATTTCTGTTACTACCGGGTAGTCAGATAATAATGCTTCCATGCGAACTCTCTTATTGTTATCTGCTTATCCGTCATCGGGATAAGTTGTTATTGGAATAAAAACCCTACCGCTAATTTAACAAAACTGCAACACGTGTAATTTTAGTTTTTGAAGCTAGAAATCACACGTTGTCAGAGACTTGGCTGTTAGCTACTAGCTGGTTCGTCACTCAGGTGTTTGAATTGGAGTTCAACCAAGCGTTGGTATAGTTCACAGCTATTGATGAGCGACTGGTGGTTGCCGATGTCTACGAGTTGCCCTTGATCGAGTACTGCAATTTGGTCTGCGTGTTTGATTGTCGATAAACGGTGGGCGATGATGATCGTCGTTCTGCCGCGCATTAATTCTTCCAATGCTTGCTGAACATGATGCTCACTTTCGCTGTCTAGGGCGCTAGTTGCTTCATCCAGTAGCAAGATGTTTGGATCTTTCAAGATGGCACGCGCGATAGCAATACGCTGACGTTGACCACCAGACAATCTCACGCCTCGTTCCCCAAGGAAACTATGATAACCATCTGGTAGGTTCTGTATGAACTCATGTGCGTGTGCTTTTTTCGCCGCTTCAATCACTTGTTCATCGGTCGCTTCTGGGTTGCCGTAGCGAATGTTATGGAACACATCGTTGCTGAACAGAGCGGGTTGTTGAGGAACAAGCGCCATCTGCTTTCTTAATTCGTTCGGGTCAAATTGATTAAGTTCCACGCCACCGAGAGTCACTTTACCCATTTGAGGATCGTAGAAACGTTGCAGCAATTCGAACAGGGTGGTTTTACCTGCACCAGATGGGCCAACTAACGCCAATACTTTACCTTCGTGCGCGGTTAACGACAGGTTGCTTGTTGCTGGTTGATCCGGTCTAGACGGGTAACAGAAGGTCACATCATCAAAAGCGACTTCTGGTGTTAGGTTATCGAGTGATTTTGGATTCTCGACAGGGGCAACGATATGGCTTTTCACTTGAAGAATCTCAATTAAACGCTCTGTAGCACCTGCTGCGCGTTGTAATTCGCCCATCACTTCTGAAATTGTACCTAAAGATGAAGCGACCATAATCGCGTAGAAGACAAATGCAGCCAGATCGCCGGCGGACATGGTGCCGTTGATAACATCAGTACCACCCACCCAAAGCATGCCTGCAATCGCACTGAACACGATAACAATCACGCCAGAGATCAAAATAGCGCGCTGTTTTACACGTTGACGACCAATTTCATATGCCTTTTCTACTTCAAGCGCGAACGATGCTTTCTCTTGAGCTTCTCGGCTGTAGCTCTGAACGGTTTTGATGTGCTCAATCGCTTCACCAGCATAAGAGCCAACATCTGACATCGAATCTTGGCTTTTACGTGATAGCGCTCTTACACGTCGCCCGTAAACCAAAATGGGAATTAAGATAAACGGCACCGATGCCAACACGATAAGTGTTAGTTTAATGTTGGTCGCAAACAACATAATGATTGCACCAAGGCACATCAGCGCGCTACGCATCGCCATCGAGAACGATGAACCAATGATACTTTGAAGTAGCGTTGTGTCTGTGGTGATGCGCGACATGATGTCGCCACTGCCATTGGTTTCAAAATAACTCGGATGAAGTGTGACAACGTGATTGAAGACGGATAGGCGGATATCCGCACTTACACGTTCACCAACTGAAGAGACTAAGTAGAAGCGGAAGAAGGTACCAATAGAGATCAATACCACCACGACCATGATGAATTGGATAGCGCTACCTAAGTCGGATAGTGACTGTTGGCTAAAACCTTGGTCGACAAGAAGGCGAATACCGTGTCCCACTGAAAGGGTTAAGCTTGCTGTGAAGATCAAAGCAATCAATGCTGCAATCACACGCCCTTTATACGGCTGAATAAACTTAATCAGCTCAAGCAAAATGCTGAGGCTTTTCTTCTCTGGTTTTGATTCTGGGTTCTGTTGAGTCTGTCGCTGAGTTGCCTCAAGCGTAGAAGAGACATCGTTTTGCATATGATTGCCTTAGTGTTTGTCGCTTTAAGAATAGATGACAGGTTATTTGTAATACGTCTTGTTCGCTGGCAAGTGCTAGTTATTGAGAGTAGACGCCATTAAAGCATTTATTGGAGCATCACGCTTCCTAGGAAACTCAATTTTCAATAATTCCTGTGTGTTCGATGTGCGCATCGAAAGCTAAATAAAAGGAATATTAAGCACACTTGTTCGCTGGTGTTAGGGCAGAAGTTGAGTGGTTGTCCATGAAATTTATGCAAGTATATAGCTGCCATTAAGAATTTACTTCCTTTGCTGAACAAGTGAGTTTGGATTTATAAAAACGTTTGCTCTTTGGTGTCATCTTAGGGTTTTCAATAACTTGGATGTTAAAGAGGTAAGAGCAGTTAATGAGGCTGTTTTTTGTGCAATATTTGTTACAAAAATTCAACAAATTAATTTTTTATACATTTTTCTTGCATAAAAGTTCAGTTTAAATAGAATAACCAACAAATGACAATTAATGCAGTAATTTGGCATGAGTATTCAAGTAAAGAGCATCAACAAATCATACGGCGATATCCAAGTTCTTCACGACATCAGTTTTAACTGTGAGAGTGGCGAAACCTTGGTACTGCTTGGCCCAAGCGGTGCTGGTAAGAGTTCACTACTGCGTGTTCTGAACCTGCTAGAAATCGCAGACGATGGCGAATTAAACATTGCTAACGAGCAATTTGATTTCTCAAGCCAGATCCAAGAGAAGCAGGGGCTTAAGCTACGTCGTAAAGTCGGCATGGTTTTCCAACAATACAACTTGTGGCCACACATGACGGTAATGGAAAACTTGATTGAAGCGCCAACTAAGGTTGCAGGCCTAGATAAGCAAGAAGCGATCAAACAAGCGCAAACAGTTTTGAAAACTTTACAGCTTGCAGATAAAGCAGACGCTTGGCCGTTGCAGCTATCAGGTGGTCAGCAACAACGCGTTGCCATTGCTCGTGCTCTTATGATGAAGCCAGATGTATTGCTGTTTGACGAACCAACAGCGGCTCTAGACCCAGAGATCACTAACCAAGTTGTTAGCATCATCAAAGAGCTAAGCGGCACTGGGATTACTCAGGTGGTAGTGACTCACGAAGTTGACTTCGCCAAGAAGATCGCGAGCCACGTTCTTTACCTTGAGAAGGGTTACATCGTGGAACACGGCACCAGCGACGCATTTATTAACCCGCAGACTCCAGAGTTTGCTGAGTATTTGACTCACTAAGCCACTGACTAGATTTACCTAACACAACATCGATTAAAACAATCAAATTATAAGAATGGCCACAGGCCGCTATTACACAGTATTCGGAGTACAAAATGAAAAAGATTCTACTAGCTTCACTTATCGGCCTTGCTTCTTTCAATGCAGCAGCTCAAGAAGAAATCAAATTTGCAATGGAAGCGACTTATGCACCATTCGAATACATGGATGAGAACAACCAAATCCAAGGCTTCGACGTTGATCTAGCAAACGCACTTTGTGAAGAGATGAAAGCAACGTGTACTTTCCACAACCAAGCATTCGACAGCCTGATCCCAGCTCTTAAATTCAAACGTTACGATGCGGCTATCTCTGCAATGGACATCACTGAAGCACGTCTTCAACAAGTAAACTTCTCTGACGCTTACTACGACAACTCTGCAGCATTCATCTCTATTGAAGGCAAAGTAGCAGACCAAGCAGCACTAGAAGGCAAGCGTATCGGTGTTCAAAACGGCTCTACTCACCAAAGCTACCTTCTTGAGCTACTACCAGGTGTAACAGCAGTACCTTACTCAAGTTACCAAGATGCATTCATCGACATGAAAAACGGTCGTATCGATTCAGTATTCGGTGACACAGCAGTAGTCGCTGAATGGTTCAAGAAAGAAGACAACCTAACGTACGTTGGCGACCAAGTAACAAACCAAGAGTACTTTGGTAACGGCTTTGGTATCGCAGTAAACAAGAGCAACCCAGAGCTAGTTGCACAACTGAACACAGCACTTGCAGCAGTTAAAGCAAACGGCGAGTACGACAAGATCTTCAACAAGTACTTCGGTAAGTAATTTATGGAATTAACGGGTTACTCTTTAGGGCTCGTCGAGGCAAGCTGGATGACTGTTCAGCTTGCATTCGTAAGCCTATTGGTTGGATTAATTTTAGCGGTAATGTTTGCAGGCGGTGAAATGTCTCGTCGTGTCGCAATCAAATGGCCGACAACCGCGTTCGTGACAATCGTACGTGGGCTACCAGAAATCTTGGTGGTTTTGTTTATCTACTTTGGCTCAACACAAGTGCTCTTCATGATCACTGGTGACTTTGTTGAAGTTAGCCCGTTCTTATCTGGTGTTGTTGCGTTGTCACTTATTTTCGCTTCATACGCTTCACAGACTATTCGTGGTGCGTTGAAAGCGGTAGGTAAAGGGCAGAGAGAAGCGGCGAATGCATTGGGTATTCCACAATCGCACGCATTCTTTAGAATTGTTTTGCCACAAGCAGTAAGGCACGCATTACCGGGCTTAACGAACCAGTGGTTGGTTCTATTGAAAGATACTGCACTGGTTTCTCTCATTGGTGTCACCGATCTACTGAAGCAAGCGCAGTTGACATCAGCAGCAACGCACGAAGCATTTACTTGGTACGCAACGGCGGCAGCTATCTACCTAATCATCACATTGATTACACAAAGAGCAGTAAAAGTGATTGATGGTAAGTTCTCTATTCAGGGTTTGGGTAACAAAGGGGCAATGGCATGAATCAACAATACCTCTCTCAAATGCTTGAAGGTTTAACGACCAGTCTTCAACTCACCGGCGCGTCACTGCTTGTTGGTTGTATCTTGTCGCTACTGATGACGGTAACACTGATCCTAAGATTACCTGCGATTCACTGGGTAACACGTGGCATCATTACCTTGTTCACTGGTACACCATTACTGGTTCAGATCTTCTTGGTATATTACGGCCCAGGTCAGTTCGATTGGATTCGTGAAAGCTTCATGTGGACATGGCTCAGCCAACCTTGGTTCTGCGCAATGTTGGCATTGGCTTTGAACACGGCGGCATACAGCACGCTACTGTTCAGAGGCGCACTCAATGCGATTCCTGCAGGGCAGTGGGAAGCATGTCGTGCACTAGGTATGGACAAAATCGCGACGCTTAAAGTGCTTCTGCCATACGCATTACGCCGTGCCGTTCCAGCTTACTCAAACGAAGTGATTCTAGTCTTCAAAGGCACATCACTAGCAAGCACCATTACCATCATGGATTTGATGGGCTACGCTCAGCGTATTAACGGCCAAACGTACGACACACTGACTGTGTTCGGTATCGCTGGTGCATTCTACCTAGCAGTAAACGGCATTTTAACACTTATCTTCCGCCAAGTAGAAAAGAAAGCCCTCGCATTTGAAGCGGCGTAAGCTAGCCAGTCAAAAGCTTAACTAACGTATAAAGCCTGCCATTTATGTTCGCATAGATGGCAGGCTTTTTTGTGTTTTCAACATAGCTCGGAGGGCTGTGGACACATACAGTGCGAGGCGGGTTTAGCTAGATTCATAACATATGGAAATATTCTGTATTTTGTTATTTGATATGCCTATCTATGTTTTAAGTCACTGAAATAATGTAATAAATCGTGCTAGATTGCTATGCATATGAAACTAGATAGAATGATCCTGTATTTAAATGAAGAATTTTTCGATCTAATAGCTGTTATGCCCTTTTCGGTTTTTTGAGGTTCTATGAAAATAAGAAAAATGAGTTCACCTGACTTGCCAGCTTTGTATGATATTTACACTGACAAAGAGGTTGTGAACAACAATCGTTACTTGCCTGACATCAAAAGGGAAGAGTTCGACTCAATGTTCAATGACAGCCAGCTTAATTTTGTCGCGGTTGAAAGCGATGGAGAACTCTTGGGTCATTTGGCTATTAACTCAACGTCTAAGCCGAGGTTAAAGCACTCTGCATCTTTTGGTATTGCGGTCGCCAAAACTTCCCGAGGAAAGGGAGTGGGTCGTTTCTTAATGGAATACTTGCTGTCGTATTGTGATGAGCAGCTAAACTTGACGCGTTTAGAGTTAGAAGTGCATGCAAACAACGTTGCAGCGTTGGCTCTTTATAAATCCTTTGGCTTTGAAGTTGAGGGTACAAAACGCAAGGCTGTGCTTGTTGAAGATAATCTAATAGACATCGTCATCATGTCGAGAGTACGGACATAACAAACAATTTAAGAGTGATTCAGCACGCTTGGCATTTTGGTTTGGGTTAAGTTCGGTGATTATGGTGGTCAAATTGAGTGCCGTGGTCGCGTGCTTCACACCTTAATTGGGCGTTAGCATTCGACAGGAGATAACATGTACATTTTGGTAGTAAGTTCGAGCTTGGATCCAAACAGTCGAAGTCGTCAAATCGCTAAGCTATGTATTGATGAACTACAATCGTTGGACAGACAAGTTAAATTCGTTGATTTGGCCGAACTTAATGTGCCAAATTTTGATAACGACAAAATATATCAGACAGGACAATATAAGGCGTTACATAAGTTAACGTCTGAGTCGAGTGGTATCGTTTTATGTAGCCCAATTTATAATTGGGGGTGTTGTTCTGAATTAAAGAAATACATTGAATATGTTGGGTCTACACCTCCTGATGGTAGTTTAACTGGCGCGCTCTTCGATAAAGTCGTGACGTTTGTAACCTCAGCGGGGCTACCTCATAGTTACATGGCTGACTCTGCGCTCTCGACGTCACTAAGCATTGATTTCAAGTGTATTATCAATCCCTACAACTTGTATGTTCATAATCGTCACTGGGTCAATGATACCCTTTCGGATGAAAGGCTACCCAGGCTTGAAAAGTCAATGAAAGTAATGGACGAGCTCTGTAGTTTATTGAGTGCTAGAACATATAAGTCTGGGTGGGAACTGTGATGCATACAATCTGTTAAAGAGTGATTCGTAATGCTTGGCATTTTTGCTATGCGTAGTGTTTAGTGTTTAAGGTGATATGTGGCGGCTTTAGTATTGCGTTGCTCACCCCTTAACAAAGCGTTGATATGACCCCCACTGTCAATTAAAAACGTAGAAGTTTCTGCTCCCTCATTTCAGAGCCTTTGTTCATTTTGGGATAGTGTTACCGCATAGATGAAGCAAGTAATGTCGGCGGTTCTCATGCTTATATACGTGGATTGCTCATCGTTTGATGAGTAGAGCCTACCTTACTTGTTCCGTCGTAGCACCTGTCTTCAGTCTATGCTCGTGGTTCAATACAGCCGAAGCTATATTGCCGTCCTAACGCCGTCGGTGTTTGTGCCACTCCCGATGCTTTATCCAATGCGATAACACTAATTCTGTCTTCATGCCGGTAAACGAGCGATTCGAGTTCTAGGATCTACGTCGCTAATGACAACTTCACGCGCAATGGCCCAGATGTAAGCGATCATCTCTCTTGCGATGGCGACCACAACGACATTTCGGTGTTTACCTTTTTGTAGTAGTCGTTGGTAACGACGACATAACCTTTGCTGGGCTTGCCAAGCGATATCAACTATCTCTTTAGGCAGCCCTTCTTGCCTTAGTTGCAGCTCTACAGAGATGTTCGCTTTATGCTTATAGGTGTGTGCGCCTTCAACGAGTAACCGTCTGGCTCGACTGTTGCCACACTTTGTTAAGCTGCCACGACGAGTTTTACCTCCACTGGAGTTTTCTGTTGGAACAAGCCCAAGGTAAGCCATAAGCTTTCTTGGATGGTCGAACCGCCGTAAGTCACCCAGCTCAGCTATTGTGCCAAGAGCTACGAGTAACCTAACACCCAGCTCAGCTATTGTGCCAAGAGCTACGAGTAACCTAACACCCCGCATAGCTTGAATGGCTTTCACAACAGGATAGTATCGCCAGTTTTTGACCTGATGGAGCAGTTCATTATCGAGTCGTTGCAGCCGCTGTATCCGCTCATTGATTGTAATGATCACCTCTTGCAAGACGATTTGTTGACTATGGTGAGGAAGAATGAGGTTGGTCAGCCACCGTAGATGCTTTTTAGACCAGTTATCATTCACCGTCGCTTGGATATTATTGCGAAGAAGAAAGCCTTTGAGTTGGAACTTTGCGTCTTTGAGATCTTTCATTGCCGTTTCTCTGGCACGCGAGAGATCTCGAATAGCTTCATCTTCGGCTTCTGGTACATAGATGGGTGTAAGCTCTTCGGCTTTTAACAGCTTGGCGAGCTTTGCTGCGTCTCGTTTGTCAGTTTTAACTCTATCGCCTGGCTTCTTAGGTATAAGTGATGGAGCGACGACATAGCAGCAGTGTCCAATGCTCGTAATCAGGCGATAAGTCCAGTAACCACATGGTCCTGTTTCATAGACAAAGTACAGAGTGGCTTTTGGATACTTGGATTGCAGTTGTCTGGCCAATCTAATAAGCGCGGACTTGTTAGATTTAATACGGGGCCAAGGTGTTGTGGGTTTGCCCCTCGATGTTCTTGTAAAACAGCGACTTGAATAAATGACTTATGCGTATCTAAGCCAATGAAAATTATGCTATCTTTACTCATGCTAGCCTCCAAATTTAGTTGTTTGACGCACTAATTATGGCTCTGGCTTAAAGCTAACCCACGATATTGGAGGCTAGCACCTTTCGTGGGGGGCATTATGTCTATGTTCACCGAATAATGAAGCTTCATAGGAGGAATTATAAATGGACGATTTTTACATAGATCCAAAAGGATTGGCAGCATACTATGAAGTTCAATGGCTTGATAAACTTCGCTTAAGTGGAGTGTCTGAACAATTCGAGAGTAAATCTAAGTACGTACCGGAGTCGTTTATCTCCTCAAAACACACACAACGCGTAGCTAAGTTTATTATTGATGCTCTCGAAGCTGAGAGTATTGAGCCTATTGACGCATTAGAGGTAGGGGCAGCTTTGGGACGAAATAGCTACGAGTTAGTTACTAACATACCAAGCATTAGTTCTGTCACAGTTGTTGAGCCGTCTCACCGCTTGCTATCAAACCTCAAACAAATACTAATTGACGGTACTAAATGTGAATTCCCTTATATCAAGAGCTTGAAAGAGTTGGGGTGTTTGGACTTTGATGCTTCAACAATAGCAAAAGCGTGTGATCATGTATCATTTACTTTAATTGAAGCACCTTTCGAGCGTGGTGTGGTTAAGAAAGAGTTTGATTTAACAGTTTGCCTCAATGTACTGGATCAATGTGAATCGCCTAAAACTTTAGTAAACGCATTGATGGATGCAACTTCTTTTAATGGAATGTTAGTTTTATCATGTACTTATCAGTGGAACAAAAAGCATTTAAAAGAAGAAAGTGAAGCTGTTAATGATATAAACGACTATTTTGGAGAGGGTTGGGAAAAGCTATCTGAAGATGAACATGAATACAAGATAAGATTTAACGAAAGGTATTCGTTACTATTTCTTTCCCATGTAGTCGCTTACAAAAAAGTTGGTGGCTAACGTTTGGTACGTGCGCATAACAAACAATTTAGTAGTGATTAAGCACGCGTGGTATTTTGGGTATGCGGTGACTTCGGTGTTGAAGTGCAATACAGAGACTTGGTCATTGCGTGTTTCACACCTTAATGCTGCACTATGTCCTTGGAGATAAAATGAGAAAACTATCAATCATTACATTGGGGGTATCAAATATCGAGTCCTCAGCAAAGTTCTATGAAGCCGTACTTGGATTAGAGCGCACAGGTTATCAATCTGACGAAATTGTATTCATGGATATTGATGGTCCGGAACTAGCTCTGTTTCCCAAAGCCGAATTAGCAAAAGATGTTGGTATTGAACCAAATGGTTCAGGTTTTGCCGGTATTACACTGGCTAGAAATGTTAGTTCGTCTCGTGAAGTTCTTAGCCTGCTGAAAAAAGCTGAAGATAATGGTGGAAGAATCGTCAAACAAGGACAGCCTGTGTTTTGGGGTGGTTTTTCAGGTTACTTCTCTGATCCAGATGGGTACTTGTGGGAGATTGCTGTAGGTTCAGAGCTCTACAAAGCAGAAATCGAGTAACGCACATAACAAATTGTTTAAGATTGATTCGCAACACGTGGCATTTTGACTATGCGTTGGTTTTAGTGTTTAAGGTGGTATGTGGCGGCTTCAGTGTTGCGTTGCTCGCATCTTAGTAGAGCGTTAGGTAAAAGGAGGGGTAATGAGCACGAGAGTAATTGAAGTTGTAGATTATCGAACTTCATGGGCCGATGAATTTAGCGACGAAAAGGTATTGCTTGGTTCGGTCTTGAATTCAGCTAATGTAGTGGAAATTCATCACATAGGCAGTACTTCAGTCAAAGGTCTTTGTGCGAAACCAATTATCGATATTCTTGTTGAAGTGAAATCACTAGAAGGGTTGGATAAAAACAATAAGCAGATGGGGTCGCTTGGGTATGAAGTCAAAGGTGAATTTGGGATAGCAGGTAGGCGTTATTTTCAAAAAGGTGGTATACAACGAAGTCACCAAGTGCATGCTTTTTTAGTTGGGTCTCCAGCAGTAAATAGGCATATTGCTTTTCGAGACTACTTAATTCAATTTCCAGAAATAGCGTCGCACTACGGTAATCTGAAGCGAGAAGGCGCTTCAATTTGTAACAATGATATTGGTGTATATTGTAATCATAAAGATAGGTTTATAAAGGAACATGAAGTAAAAGCACTACGCTGGAAATTTACCTAACAAGAAAATCGGGATAGATTCGCAACGCTTGGTGCTCTGAATTCAAGTCCGTTTAGTAATTAAGGTCAGTTGGTGGCGCTATTTACATCTTAATTTAGCGTTAGCCTTCGTCATAGGGTTGTTGAACCAGAAAGGGATATATATGGATTTAAACCACATCTTAACTTTTGTAGCGGTTGCGACATTGTTAGTTATCTCCCCAGGTGCTAATGGGGTTCTTATCGCTAAAACTGTGTCGTCATCAGGACGAACAGCTGGATTTGCTAACATTTGGGGCTTTGTCGTTGCGTTTTATGTGCATGGGACACTATCAATATTTGGTATTTCAATATTCTTAGTTAAGTCATCTCAGGCGTTTTTCATATTTAAGATGTTAGGTGCGGCATATTTAGTTTGGATTGGTTTGAAAGCGATGAAGAGTGCACTCCATAAAAATCAAGAGCACCCAAAGATTACAGGAGGGAATAATAAAGTTACCTCACTCCGCATAGCCTTCACGGAAGGGTTAATAACAAATTTATTAAACCCTAAAGTCTCTATGTTTTACTTAGCAGCCTTTCCTCAATTTATGCCTGATACTGAGAGCCCAATAAGTGCCTACGTGCTAGTAACAGCTCATTCAATGGTCAATTTTATATGGTTCGCTATTATGGTTATGGTCCTTTCCAAAGTTAAGAACGTTACCGATAGTGCTGAGTTTAAAACTTGGTTAAACTCAATTACAGGTTTAGTGTTTATTATTTTTGGTTCAAAACTAGCTCTAATGAAAAATGGCTAACAAAACACTTATGTTCAATTCTCTACACTTGGCATTGTTGCTTCGTTCACGGTCTCTAGCTACTTAAAGCCACACTAGTAGGTCAGGATGAATAAACAATATTAAAAAATCTAATTAAGCAGGTTCTACCGTTTTCTCGTTCGGCAGCCAACTTGATTATAGAAAAGTTCTTGCTTTGACCTAACCTGAAAATATTCCCTCTCAGCATATCCTACTTAAGCATGGGTTCAAACCTTGTGGGGGAGGTGACTACAAAATATGCCAGTGAGTACTTAGGGAAATACATATAACAAGGCTCAAGTAGCAAGGAGGAAATCGTGACAAAAAGGTATATACCTTACGCAACACTGATATTGGCATTGTGTACTGTATTGGTATCTTTGGGTGTGAATTTCCAAATAGCAGGGTCGCTATTCGGAAAAATTAAGATTACAGAGCTAGAGCCCTTTGGCGGCTTCACATACAAGCACATTTTAGACTTGGAACTATGGCGTCTAGTAGTTTCTCAATTCATTCACGTGATGCAATTTCACATGATTTACAACGTTCTCTCACTGTTTGCTCTCGGCTACTTGCTTGAGCGAAAACTAAGTTCCAGCGTTTTTCTTGTAATATGGTTTATTTCGGGAGCGATTGGCACATTTGCTAGTACATTTACGGTACCTGAACCATGGAATTTGGGGACTGGCGGTTCCCAAGCCATCTTAGGATTAGCTGCCGCGGGGCTCTTAATGTATTTAAAACGACAGATTGAAGGGAAGTTGGCGTTGGGTGTTTTAATACTAACAATTGGCCCAGCATTCGCTCTAGATCTAATCTTTAGTGAGTACCATCTTCCAAAGGTTGGTCATGTGGTTAGTTTTAGCTTAGGTGTTATTCTTTTATATGGTTTTCAACAACGTGGTAAAAATGCTACTAACTAGTTGGCGATTAAAATTGATTCACAATACATGGCATTTTCACTATGGGTTTATTTAAGGCGTTAAGGTGCTATTCAGAAAGATCTATGTTGCGTTTTTCACCACTTAATGCAGCATGATTGGTCACTATACATATCTAGAAAAGGAGTTCAAAGTTGAAAGTAGCTTTAGTAACTGGTGGTTCGAAAGGTATCGGACTAGATCTCGTTCTACGCCTAGTAGAATTGGGTTATAGGGTTGTCACGTGTTCACGTTCTGAAGCAGGGTGGGGAAAGGTGCTTGCTAAATACCCAGAATTAGACACTGTGGATCATAGGGTTGTAGATATTGCTGATCAAGAGCAACTAGCGGGTCTATTCTCCTATATTGAATCCGAATATAAGAAACTAGATATTGCAGTAAATAACGCTTCTCCAGCGCTGGTTTCACGAGGTTATCTACATAAAGTTGATATTGAATTACTTAAAGAAACTCTCAATGTGGATTTTTTGTGTCAGGCTTTATGTCTGAGAGCAGAACTAAAGTTAATGGGGCCCGGTTCAAGCATAGTTAATATAAGTTCGGTAAATGGCCTTAGACCAACGCCAAATGCATCAATGTACAGCGCGTCTAAACATGCTTTGGAAGGATTAACGCGCTCAGTTGCGCTTGAGAGTATTGGTTCTGGTATTCGAATTAATGCAGTAGCGCCTGGTGTAACGTGGACTCCTCGTTGGGAATTGCGCCAACTTGAAAATGAAAATATCCGCTCGGAGGTGTCTCAAGCCGTTCCCATGAAGCGGTTTGGTTGTACCAATGAGATAGTAGACGCAATAGAGTTCTTACTTTCAGACAAGGCTACTTATATAGTAGGACACACATTGGTAGTAGACGGTGGTTTGTCTTTGGCATAAACGGCCGATAATCTGTTTAATATGATTCACAATATTTGGCGCTTTTCGACGCTTTGCGTGTAGTGTTGAAGGTAGTGTAGCTGAGTTCGATGACAACGTGCTCACTACCTTTGTTTACCGTTATTCAAAAATTTCGAGGGTATTGTTGACTATGTTTCCAAAGTTGAGACAGCCAGAAGGTAGTTTGTATTGTGGACCTTATTGTATTACTGCTTATTTAAAAAGTATGGATAAATTACCCCTTAACTCGCCTCTTAAGCTACATAAATTTGATGCGGCGCAGGTTTCATTCACGGGGGCTCCTGTCGAAGTTAATGGTTTAGAGGAATTGAAAGACTTCGCTCTTGAACTCTATAAGGTCACGGGAATAATTACTCCCGGCGAGTACCCAGATTACATTGAACACTCCGGCTACAATTCATTAGGAGCAATGCTCTATGTTCTTCGTCAATTTGGCATAGAGTGTGAGGTTCTTATTAGAGATGCACAAACGGATGAATATTTGCGTCGAGTTTTCCCTATCGAATTTGAGCTAATTGAAAAGCTGGGTGTTTCAACAAAAATTTTGTCGTTAGGCAAGTCGACACCCAACAACACAATGTTGATATCAGTTATCAGGGTAAATGGTTCACTGCATTACGTACTTAACGATGCTAAGGGCAACTGGTTTGATTCAGGTATAACTGGAACTAGAGCCGAGTGGGACTCAATTGAGAGTTGGCACACTGCAGCTAACAAGCGTGAAGGCGCTGCTTGGTTAGGGATATCAATTCGAGTCAAATATTAAGTACACAACAAACTACCTAGCAAAGGTTCTCGCGCTTGGCAGTTTCAGCCTCATCTTTATGACCACACGAAATTCAGTTCAAGTGGTATGGCGTAATTATTCATTGGCTGGTTTTTAACCTTAAGGAGATTTATGGACAAATTTTTGATGCTTCAAGAACTTGGTGCGGGTGACTTTCAGCACCTTAACGGTTCATTGGAAGCACACCTGAAAGGAACTGAACAAGTTCTAATTAACTGGGGTAGTAGCGAGCTACTTCAAATCGCAGGTCTCTTCCATGCCGCGTATGGAACAGCAGGTTTCGATGAAAATATGGTGTCGTTAAGCCAGCGTCAAGACATAGCGCGAATTATTGGTAATGATGAAGAAGCATTGGTTTATTTGTATTGTTCATGTGACCGAGACTATGTATTTCCTCAATTTGGTAAAGTGCCAGAAATCGAGTTTAAAGACAGATTTACTGGTTCAATATTCAAACTCGAGAGTGCAACGGTGAAGTTGTTTTGCGAGTTAACGGTCGCTAATGAGCTAGAGCTTGTCTATAACAGTGAAGAGTTCAAGCTCACATATGGTTCTGAGCTAGTTGAACTGTTCCAAGGTATGGATAGCTACTTAAGTACTGAGGCTAGAAAGGCGTACAAATCAGCATTGTCGAATTTTGCATAACATTTGTTCAAAAGCAATTCAGCTCGCATGTCATTTTTCATCCAATAGTTGAGTTCGGTTTTTACGGTGGTATGGTTAAGCTTTGTCGTCGCATTGCTCATACTTTAATGCGGCGTTAGTAGTCAGAAGTAAAAAGGATTTATAGATGGAATTAAAGTATCGTTCAGCTGAATTTGAAGATTTGGAAAGCCTTGTTGCTTTGCTTTCAAATGACCCACTTGGTAGTAAAAGAGAAGATGCGTCTATTCCGTTGAATCGTGGCTACGTTGAAGCGTTCGAAGCGATTACCCGAGACCCAAGCAACGAATTATTGGTTGTTGAACTGGAAGGCGCTCTGGTCGGGATGCTTCAACTAACCTTTATTCCGTATCTAACGCATATTGGTAGTTGGCGTTGTCTTATCGAAGGTGTTCGAATCCATAGTGACTATCGTGGACAAGGTTTCGGTGAGCAAATGTTCGGGCACGCTATCGAACTGGCAAAAAACAAAGGCTGTACAATCGTTCAGTTAACAAGCGACAAGCAGCGCCCTGATGCCATCAGGTTCTATGAGAAACTTGGATTCAAAGCAACGCATGAAGGGTTCAAACTCGCGTTGTAGGCTGTCTGCTAACCAACTACATAGTGAATCGCAACGCGTCGCTTTTTGATCATGCTTTGCGTTTCATTGCTTACTGTAGAACGCGGGAACTTTGCTATTGCGTTGTTCAATGCTCGCAACGTAACGGTTTGTAGCCATTGTTATTTATCTATTTTAGCATTTATTATTGTTGTAGTGGCTTTGGCGATAGCCTTCGTTACTTTGGCTGTTGCTTTCAAAATATAAAAATGAATCCTTTTCTCATTTTAAGTTATTGAAATTTCGATAGTGCCATGCGTTCTTCTTTGAGCCCAATTTTGTCTCTCAATAGTAGCAAAGTTTTGTAGCCGCCCGTCTCACTTTTTTACTCAACCTCTTTTATATCATCTCAATTTTCAATATGTTTGCGCACATGGATTTAAGTGGTGAATTTGTCGACATATTGCTTAAGAATTGTTTGTCGTGCATGAATTTTTACTTTGCGGTGTTTTATTTGATTAAGGTGCTGCCCCTTAACTTTTGTATTGTATCGTTCAAACCTTTTCGATTCTCCACACCATAATGTGCTTAAAATAAGAGGAAAAGAAATGGATTTAAATTCACTGCTATTATTTGTCGTTGCTTGCCTAGCTATCAATATGATTCCAGGGCCTGATGTCATCTACATTGTTTCAAATACAATGAGAGGAAAGATGGCGAGTGGGATGAAAGCTGCTGTTGGCTTGGGTGTTGGTTACTTCATCCATACTTTAGCCGCATGCTTAGGCTTATCCGCAATAATTTTAAGTTCTGCTTTAGCTTTTAGTGTTGTGAAATGGCTAGGTGCTTTGTACTTGGTGTACTTGGGTATTAAGTCCCTAATCTCAATGTGGCGAGGGGGCAACAAAATTGTTGTGAGTGAAAACTCCGAAACCGAGAGAAGCGTATTTGTTCAAGGTGTCATTGTTAGCGTTTTAAACCCAAAGGTTGCACTCTTTTTCCTTTCGTTTTTGCCCCAATTTATTGATACATCAGTTGGCTCTGCTTCAACACAATTATTGATACTTGGTTTGTTGTTTAGTGCGTTAGCAACACTATGTAATGTTTTATACGCCTCAGTGGGAAGCTGGGTGTTTAGTCGCCCAAATTCTGAACGTTATTCTCGAACACTTGAGGGTGTATCTGGTTTTTTGCTTATTGGGTTGGCAGGTAAAGTTGCAATCATCGAGCGCTAGTCACATAACATAAGTACCAATTCGATTAAATATACTCGGTAATCTCTGTTTGCCGAGTTCTTCTCGCTTTAATACATCAACACAAAGTTAATTTGCATAGTCGTTATCGTGTTATGCATTAACAGGCAATACGGTTTTTTCGATGGCAATGGGCTAATACTAGATCCACTTTGCTTGGCATTTTGGGGGTCAAGCACAGTTCAAACAAGGAGTGTAAATATGAAGCAAGACTTTTCTACATTAGCGACAACCGAGTACGGAAACATATTGGGTAACCAGTACTTTATGGATTTCAATATTGTTCCTCTTTGGCACGACATGCCGCGAATTTGTGGCGAAGCTTTTACGGTTCAATTAGCTGCTGGTGATAACTTAATGCTTCATTCTGCAATATATGAAGCACCAAAAGGCTCAATCATTGTCGTCGATGGCGTTGATAGTGAATATGCAGTAGCAGGAGGCAATGTATGCGCAGTTGCTAAGAGCCGAGGGATAATAGGCTTTATTATTGACGGTGTCATTCGGGACTTAGGTGAAATTACAGACATGAAATTCCCGGTTTTTGCTAAAGGTGTTCATCCAGTTCCGGGAAAAAAAGAGGTTTATTCTGAACTAGGTACTGAAATTAGATGTGGAGGTATAAACGTCTCAACGGGAGATATCATTGTGGCTGATATCGAGGGAATTGCTGTTATTCCTCAGTCCAGAAAAGATGAGGTATTTTTAATGGCTTCAGAGAAAGCCAATAAAGAAGCCTCGTTAACATTGGCTCAGTGGGAAGAGAACCATAAGGCGAAGATTAAGCAAGCAATAATCTGTGCGAAACAAAAACAAAGCGTGCAAAATGATGTAGGTTGACCCAAAGATTTAAGGCTTACGTTACATAAGATTCACCAAAGACTGAGTCTTCTATCGAGTTGTTGAGATATAAGTGCATTTCAGATGCGCTGTTTTTGGTAATTAACGTTCCCTGTCTATTATCGACTTTTTCTTCAAGCTAATTACTAAGACAGGGAGCTGAAATGAACAGGTTAACATGGACTGCACTTGTGCCGCTTTTACTCTCAATGGCTATGGTGTTTAGCACTTATAGTTACGGAAGCCAGAGTGGGTTAGAAGCGTTCACTGTCTCTTTGGTGTTGTCTGCACCTTTAATTTTTACCTTTTTGATCGTTTTCTCATTTTGCCGAGATGGCGCTGCTGACAGGCATGCGTTATTTGGAACCATTGCCATTTGTTTGCACTTATCTACGTTATTGTTACATGTTTGGTGGAATGGATTCATGTTCACCGATGTGACCAGAAACAACGGTTTAGGGCCAGCACAAGGGTACTCTGGTTTGATACTTTGGTTGGGTAGCATCAAGGCAATGATCATTGGCGTCGCTGTTGGAGTCTGCGCACATTTCGTGACTCGAATGGTTAGAAGGCTCGCCTTTAGATAAGATTACCTAGCTTACCAACACCTCTAGCAAAAGGAATTTGAAGTATGTTTTATAGCAAAGAGCTCAACAAAGGGTTGCTGCTGATCCTCATTGTGCTTAGCGTGTTTATTGTATTTACATCGAACAACGGCTTCGGCGCCTTGTTTGCCCTGTCGATAAACGCTTTAATTGCAATTGTCTTTTTCTCCATGACGATTGAGCTCAAAGGTGACACGCTGACTTGGTATTTCGGCTTTGGTTTTTGGCGCAAGGTTGTGAAGGTATCTGATATCGTCGACACATCGTTTTACCAAACCAAGTGGTATCAAGGTATTGGTATCCGAATGTTGAGCGATGGTTGGTTGTATAACGCATCGACAGGCTCAGCAATAAAGCTAATCTTAAGCGGTGGAAAACACATTTATATTGGTTGTAAAGACGCACAAGGTTTGAAGGCTGCCTTGGGTAAAAGCAATTAGCGGAGAGAAGTGGTTAATTGAGTGAATGAACTGGGTTGGTTTTAGTGGGTAAAGGTAAGTTGTGATTGAATTTAAAACGGTAGGTCTATTTGTACTTACGGCGATAGCGGAAATAGTAGGGTGTTATTTACCTTACCTTTGGCTAAGGGAAGACAAGAGTGTTTGGCTACTTATTCCGGCGGCATTAAGCCTCGCAGCATTTGCTTGGTTGCTGACTCTGCACCCTACAGCGACAGGGCGTGTTTACGCGGCTTACGGTGGTGTCTACATCTCAGTCGCGCTGGTATGGCTGTGGCTTGTCGATGGTGAGAAACCAACAACCTGGGATCTAGTTGGTGGTTCGGTGGCGCTACTTGGTATGGCGATTATTATGTTCGCACCAAGAAACGTGTAATTAGACGCTGTTCCGGCGCAATTTGAATTAATTATTTTCAATAAGGAATTAGAGTACATGACAAAGGTAGATTGGCACAAAAATCATATAGATGAGAACACGTTAATCACAGATAGCTATAAAACGACTCAGAATGTCCGTCGATATTTTAAATCCCAACTTGGTGAGCAGTTTAAGTTTGATCGTGATTTCATGCTTTGGATGAAAAGCTCAACAGGATTAACGATGGGTGATGCGTTACAAGAGTGGGCGAAGCGCAACCAAGTCAAATAGTTTGAATACTAAAATACCGCTGATGGATTCAGCGGTATTTTTTTGCTTATTGCTTAGGTAAATTGCGTGTTGGTCTTTTAGGTCACAGTAACTAACTCGACGCTTTCTGTATTATTGTTATAGACCTTCCAATGCACTCAATGTCTTCAACAGTTCGTTGTAATACTGCTCGCCAGATTTTGTAACTGATAGGCTGCGCGTAGTACGGAAGAACAGATTTATATTAAGAGATTTCTCTAAATCATTGATCCGACGACTGACGTTTGCTCGTGGAAGTTTCAGCGCGTTCGCAGCAGCGGTAAAGCTTCCAAGCTCAACGACGGTAGTAAATAATTTAAGCTCTCCAATTTTCATAGCAAAGCGGCATCGAATATTAAATGGTATATAAAATCGAAAAACCAATGAGTAATTAATGACTCATTGGTTTTAATAGGACATAAATCAAAAAGTGCAGAATTACCCGTGACAGAATCTGATAAATGACTACAAAGTCGACTTTTAGCGACCTCGGCCATCAACCATCACAACGATCGTTTTAGTGATAATGCTTAGGTCAGTGGCAATCCAAGATTTCACCGAGCATAGGCTTAATGCGTAACTGTGGTCGAATCCAACTTTACGGCGCACGTCTTCAATACAAGTGTCATAGCCTTGATTAACTTGTGCTAGCCCTGTGATACCAGGCATAACGCCATAAGTACGGTCTGCAAAGTAAGGAATCTCGTTTTCTAACTTCGTGTAGAAAGTAGGGCGTTCCGGGCGTGGACCAATTAGAGACATTTCACCTTTTAGTACATTGAACAACTGAGGGATTTCATCAAGTCGAGTTTTTCTTAAAAAGCGACCTACAGGTGTAATTCTTGGGTCGTTTTGTGTAGCCCAAACCGCACCAGAGCGAGACTCGGCATCTTCATACATGCTTCGAAATTTCATTATCTCAAAGATTTCCATTTTCTCTGGTGTTGATTTACCGACACGAAGCTGACGATAAAATACTGGACCACGAGAATTGAGAACAATCGCTAGGGCAATGATAGGGAACACTGGTGACAAGATAATAAGTGCAACCAATGAGCTTACAAAATCGAAGGTACGCTTCGCACGAGAGACTTTGTATTGGTATAGGTTGTGATTTGATAGTTGGTCAATGTTCTTCATGGTCAATCCTTAACGATTTGCTCGAGTCCAAGGTGAGTTTTCAAGCCCGAATAAGTAGCGTAATCCGCCAATGAAGTTGGCATAATGCCCGACGACTAAATAAGAAATTAATGAAACAGGTTTGGTGACTAGGCGTTTTGGTAATATGCAGCCAAGTAAGCCAATGGTGTATACCGAAATCTGTGCCCACATTAGTGCTTCAAATACTAAATAGTGATTCAGGAGAACTGAACACACTAAGCACATGATCATTAAATAGGGAGTCAGTAGGCGTAGCCCTTTTCCTGAAAAGAAAGCAAAAGCGATACCTTTGAATTTAGGGCTGAACAAGCCGAACAGTCGTATAGCTTGCTGCATGTTGCCTGCCGAGATACGTAAGCGACGTTTGAAGTCGATTTTGAGGTTCGACTCTTCAAGCTCAAGTGCTACCATTTGAGTTTCGTATTCAGCGATGTAGCCTTGTTTAACGATTTGCATTGGTAAAATGAAATCATCATTGATTGTATTGAGTGGCATGGGCTCGAAAAGCGAAGTTCTAAACAAGTAGAAGGCGCCATGAGAACCTAAACTGGAGCCCAAAGATGCTTCACATTGTTTAACTGCAGTTTGATATCGCCAGTAGGCGTTTTCACCTTCGTTTCCTTTCGGGCATAACAGATAAGTCGCGTTAACAACACCAACCTTGTCACTTTTAAAATGAGCAGCTGCAATTAAAAGTGCATCCAATGATATCAAGGCTGATACGTCACTAAGTGCAGTGATGTCACTGGTTATGTTTGTCACTTCTTCATTTACTACAGCCACTTTACCTCGGTTTTGAATGTGATCATGTATTTCGAAGTGGATGTCACTGCACATTGCTTCTTGAATCGTCATCTGAGCAATGTCGACAGTATTATCAGTGCAGCCATCACACGCGATAATCACTCGCAGCTTCTTTTTTGGATAGTCGAGAGAAGCAAGGTTACGGACTTTATCTGCGATCCATTGTTCTTCGTTGAATGCTGGCACCAAAATCGTGATAGTCGGTAGCGTACAATCTTGTTTTTCATCTTTATAACAACGATGACTCTCTTCAACTTGGCGAGCCGGATGCCCCTTTGCGTACCAGCGTAGCAGGATTGGATATGCTGCATGATGGTAGACAATAAGTGCTCCAGAGAACAAACATAAACTTGCAAGTACCCAATCAATCATGCGTATACTCCTTCAGAAATGTCATCGTATGAAGCAACCATCTTAACTATGTCGAAGTTATTCAGAATGTATGGGCGAGGTGATAGGAAACGTTCACCTTGATGTTCTAGTAGCGCATGAGCTAAGCCAGTGATACTTCCTTTTTTCACAAGCGTTCCGCTAACAGGGCACAATGTTTCATCCACGGCACCCACATCCATCGCAACGGATGGGATGTTGCATGCTTGAGCTTCTAGTGTCGAAAGTGGTAACCCCTCATGACGAGAAGGTAAGCAAAAGGTATCAAGCGCGCCGTAAAAGGTGGTCATGTCTTCCACTAGGCCGAGAAAAACAATGCGGTCTGTTAAGTTAAGGCGGTTGGCAAGCTGTTGGAGTTCTTTTCGTTTAGAACCATCACCAGCGAAAGCAACGACCATATTTTCAGGAAGAAGTGCTAGGGCTTTGATCAGTTGGTCTTGGCCTTTAACGTGCT
Organism: Vibrio chagasii; assembly: GCF_002954585.1. Taxonomy (GTDB): domain Bacteria; phylum Pseudomonadota; class Gammaproteobacteria; order Enterobacterales; family Vibrionaceae; genus Vibrio; species Vibrio chagasii_A. The sequence continues at coordinate 1,332,797 of NZ_MSCI01000002.1, read as the reverse complement.
CCAATCGACCTGCACAACCAATAATTTTTTTGTCTAGAGGAAGATTTAATTGTTTTCTTGCATAGCTTTTGGATGTTGGTTTGAACTTGTCGCAATCAACGCCGTTCTTAATAGTGATGATATTGCTGTAGGTAAAAGCAGAACGAAGTTGTTCGTACACACAAGTTGCGTCAGCCACTAGTGTTGGCTTCGCTGCTTTTAACGCAAGTGCCTGCAAGCGGCGACGTTTATTGTTTTGTAGATGCCAAGCGTCATGCTCAGTATGAATGCGTGTAGGGACCCCAGAAACGCGAGCGGCACAGCCTGCGTAAAGAAGTGGGCCGATGTGATGAGTGTGAACCACGTCTGGACGAATTGCTTTAAACGCGGTTACTAGCTTAGAGATAATATTAACTTGAACACCTGGCGCTTTGTCCATAAAGACGATTTGTTTTTCATAAGGTTGAAGCTTAGGCCAGTTGTCGATGGATTCTTTCTTAGTTCCTTCAAGACTCACAATCAATACTCGGTCTACTGGTTTTGCCAAGCGAAGTAGATCCAGGGTCAGTGTTTCAAGACCTCCAGGGGCTAGGTGTTGAACGACATGTATTATTTTTTTACCTGTTCTAGCGACTTGTTGATTTGCCATGATGACGCTCCCTGCGATAACGCTTTTAATGTTGCACCTAGCTTTAATTCGTTGTTTTTCTTGTTACGGTCACTCTATTGCACGTGCTATGCCAGTTTATTAATCTATTTTTTTCAATAAGTTATATCGTTACTGAGAGCTTGGGTTTGTCATTCTCAAATTGGGAATCAAAACACGACAGTAAATCAAAGAACTAAGTCGCAAATAAAGAGCAACTCAACATGCGTTTTGCCCCGTTCTAAACAAAAAAACACCAACAAAGGTTGGTGTTTTCGTGATATTTGGTTATCTAATTCATTTTGGGAATGACGGTGATAACTGGGACATTCAAGATGTCTTCAATTTCACTTTTTCGTTTAACAGAAGAATCGAAGAGCTCAAAAAGTATCGCAAGACCAATTCCCAATCCAATCCCCGCGACTAAACCAGCGATAACAAACAGAAATGTGGGCATGTTGGATTTAATACTTGGTGTATAAGGCAAATCAATGATCTTCACTCGCTTGTTCTCTTCAAATACACCGAGTGAACCTGTTAACTGAGCCATCTCATATCGCTCGGTTAACTCATCGTAAAGTTGGCGCTTAATTTTTACGTCACGTTGAAGTCGGTACATCTCTTTCGCATTATCACCAAAGTTATTCGCTTTGTGCTCTAACTCGAAGATCATGGTACGAAGGCTTTTTGTTTCTTCCTTAAGAGATTCAAATTGGGCACGAACTAACTGAAGGCTATGCAGTTGAGTCACGAGTAAAGGTTGCGTGTCAGACAGCTTACTCATGGTTGTGCTACTCGCAATATCCCATAACTGGTCACTGTTTAAACCAGGCTGCTTAAGCGCAAGTAGTGTCTTTCTTTCGTTTTCTAACCTTTCTAGCTCAAGCATCTTCGCTTGCACTGCGCTGTGTTTGTTTGTGTACTTGGCTTTTAGCAGGGTTAGTGCGCTTTGAGTATCAATGATTTGGTCTTCTAGTCGGCCGATCACTGGGTTGGTTTTAGACAATTGTTGATCGATAGAACCAAGACTTTTTTGAACGCCAGACAACTCCGCCTCTTTTTCTGCAAGTGTTTGTTTAAGTGAAGCCAATCGGTTCAAGCTTTGACTCTGAACTTCTGGCGTTGAGTGAACATTCTCGTTTACGTATCTAGCGAGCGCTTCTTCCGCTTCGGCCAGTGCAGCACTTCGCTCATCTATGTGGATTTTTAGAAAGCTACTTGAGTCTTGGATTGAAGACCGTTCTGGTGCTAGTAATTGTTCGATAAAGTGCTGACTAACGGAAGTCAGAGTAGCTTCCATTCCTGCACGAGTATTTGAGCTAAGGCTGATTTTAATAAAGTCTTTACCTAGCTGATTGACGGATAATCGCTGTGACAAGTCTGTGATTATTTCTTGTTTCTCAACGTTAGACATCTCAGGAGTCGTTAATTCAAGCTCTTCTGCGACTGAGTAGAGTACATGGCGACTGTGAAGCAAGGTTCTCAAAGCACTCATACGATCTTTAAGCATGGTCGAGACAGCAATGTCCTCAAGGAACGGGTTCATTTTAGCGGTTTCTTGAATCAACATGCTGGTGTGCGAATCGTATTTAGTTGGTGCAAGTTTGCTTACACCAAAACCAACGAAAGGCAAGATCAGAATAGGCACAAATATTACGTAACGTTGACGCCACGCCGCATTCAATAAGCCCAACAGTCGTAATTTAAGGCTGTTCATAATAGCTCCAACATCCAATGTACAAAGTTACCGCGGTTTTTCCAGCTGTCTTTTTCTACAACAGAGATTGGTGAGTTTGCTAAATCACGAGCATGGTCTAATGCCCAAATCATTTGGTTTGCGCTACCGACTGTGGTCACGTGCTCCTGATATGGAACAAGCGCAGGGAACGGTGTTGTGACAATGGGCGTACCCGCCGCCAGGTATTCCATTAACTTAAGTGGGCTGCAAGCACGAATCTGTTCATTATCAACAAACGGTAGAAGGCTTACGTCCCAATGCTGCGAGTAACTTGGTAACGTATGATGAGGACGTGGGCCAAGATAATGCACATTATCCAGATTAGGTAACATAAGCGTATCTAGCTCGTTCGGACCGATAAAAACGAAATCCCATTCAGGAACTGCTTTCGCAACTTTCTTAATCATGTCGTAATCTAGCCATTTAGAAAGGCTGCCATAGAAACCTGCAATAGGGCGGTGACTACTTGGCAAATCTTTGGCACGTGGAGCTGGTGTTGAAAACAGGCTCACATCTACGCCGTGTGGCAAGAGCTGAGCTTTACCCTCTGGAAATTTAGCCATCAATTTTTTACTGGCTGCAAAGATAAGATCCGATTTTTCAATTAACTCAGACTCATGCTTAGCCACGGTTTTATGGTCAACACCTGCCAATGCACTAAAGTCGTCACCACAATAATATACGACAGATGATTCCCCTAAGTGACCACATAAATCGACAGCCGTTGGTAATGAGGCCCATAGAATCGGTGCTTTAAGTTGTAGGTCAGCAATGATGGGTTTCAACTGACGTAGCATCATATGTTGCGCGATTTTTCTCGATGCCGCTGATGCTGGTGCGGGAATCGTTTTGAGATTAACGACCGTAATATTGTCATGACCTTGTGAGTCAAGCATGTTCTGTGTCACTGCTTTGGTTTTACCAAACAGCTTGTTGAATGCTCGCGTTGCATCTTTGATTGACAGTCTTGGTTGTCTTAGGCCAATAGAATTAACCCAAAGTACTTTGTGTCGCTTTGCAAGATGACGAACGAGGTGTTGTGTTGAAGACGGAAGGCCGCCAAAATCTTCACCGAAGACGATTAAATCACGCATGGTCGCCTCCGTGCGTTTCTAGTGAGTCGAATACGTCAGATTCAGTAACCTCTACAGATTTGATGTGTCCCACGATTTTCGCCGGGTTTCCCGCTGCAATAGAGAATGCAGGGATATCTTTCGTTACCACACTGCCTGCAGCAACGACTGCGCCTTCACCTATTGTCACACCGCCTTTAACCGTTACATTGGTCCCAAGCCATACATCTTGTTCAAGAATGATATCGCCAATCTGCTGTGGGTCATCACCTTCGCCTCGTGCTCTTCGCGTTGCATCAAGTGGGTGGCCTGAATAACCGAACAGAAAAGCACCACCGGCGATACGAACGTTGTCTGAGATGATGACTCGCTTTCCGACCGCGATAGTCGACTGCCAACCGATGTCTACGTTGTTGCCGATAGAGAGTAGAGGGTGCTCTAATCCTTCTAGCGGTTGGGTACAGCCAGAGAAAGTGGTGTGTCCAGATACGCGGCAATCGTCACCGATTGAGATTTGTAGCGGACCACTTACAAAAGGAAGGCCACCATAAAGATAAAGGCGTTTACCACACTGAGCGACTCTGCCTTTGAACGCTGGTGTCCAATAACAAAAGCGGGTAAAACCGCCAATGATGTTCACAACAAGCTTGTGCGTCTGGTACAGACAGCGATTAAAGATTTGAGGTGTAGGGAGCTCGGCGCTTCTGATATTTTTCAAAATGAAAAACACATTTCTAATTCGAGAATTAGGGTGAAACTTAAGCCAGTGTTTGAATTGATGGATAGATGCTGACGTCATAATGAAGTTCCTTCTGTTTTGTTATATAGAAGTACTTTCATATTGTGTGCCAGTTAATAAGTTTAATAATTTCAGTTGTTTAAAAAATCGCTTTTAGATTTTCTCATTTTGACAAGCAGTTTGGGATACATTCGAAACGCAAACAGTGAGCGCTGCGAGGATGTAAATCGGCCAGTTGAAGCCTTGAGTAAGAAAAGTACCGGATACAATGGTACCGATCAGACCTGCATAGACCGCGTAGGCCACAGCATTGAGTTCTGGTGGGACAATGGCACCCCCAGCTTTAAGTCGCGCCAAAGTAGCTCGAGAGGTTTTGATCAGAGAGACGATAAGCGCTACGAAAATGATCAATCCAACAAATCCAGTTTCAGCCAGAACACCAAACCATGTGCTATGTACAGCGTGATTTAAGCCATCCCAATAAGAGCTATAAAAGAAGTAGTTTGAAAAAAAGTTGTTTAAGCCAACACCAGTAAGAGGGTTGTCTAACGCCATTTTGAATGCAGCTTCCCACGCATAGATTCTACCCATTGCGGATTCATCTATACCTTCTTCGGCCGCACCACCTGAAGCTCTGTCTGATATCCCAGCAACTAAGTAAAGGACGACTACGGCAATTGCTCCGCCAGACATTAACAAGAGTTTAGATTGAATCAATTTCCATGCGAAGATGCCGATAACGGCGATACATCCCAACAGTCCACCACGACTTTGTGTCGCAATTATGGCCGCGAGTAATAGCAGGCAAACGAGGGCACTGATAATTCGTTTAAACCAGGGTATTCCCGGAGTGCTTGCTTGGCTTATCGTAAATGCTAACGGGAACATGAGTACTAAAGCTAGGTCGTTTGGATCACCTAACATGGAGCCAAAATCTCGGCCGATTGTTACCCTAGAACCTTCAACGAGCCCAATTCCGTTTGCCGAGTTGTATACTGCAATGCAGCTGACCAATGCTCCTGCATAGATGATGGTCATCGCCGTTTTCGCAAGGTTCTCGGTGGTATTCACTAGCCACATGATCGCGAGTGTCATAACGATGATTTTCCAATAAATCCCTGTGAACTCAGCTAATGCAATCGGCCGATTTGACGCGAATAAGATACCAATGATGGTAAGAACCCAAAATATAGCAAGCCAATTGAAAGAGTGATGCCAGAAGATTTTTAGCTCTTTACTGACGAACGCGTGCCAGAGAAGAGCAGACAGTGCGCCCACAGAGAGCAAAAAAGGAATTTTCATCGGAAAAAGGACGGGAAGTGCTTCGTGAATTCTGAAAAACGAGAAGACGACGAACAATAGAACAAACCAAAACGCTTTGTTGATAATAAATAGCGCGCCCAGAGGTATAAAAGCAAGTACCAAGACCACGACCGGGTGAGGAAAGAGATACCAAGCAACACCAATAATAAGGCTTAGAAGTGAGAGTCCTAAAATTAGCGGTATTCGATTAACTTGGTCTCTCATTGTAAATCCCTAGCGTTTTTTATTATTGAATTAATTAGATAGCAAGGTGAATGCCACATATCGAATGACGCTAAGTTATTGTGTTTATATTCAATTTAGATTTTTCTGAAACTTTGAGTTGAGGCTGGTCAAAATGAGAATCAAATTGGAAACACGCTTGCCATTGTTATTTGGATTAAATCTATGATGTGGAAAAGTTATGCACCGTAGCAGGCTAGAATCTGTGGAATAACGGCTTGTGGAGAGTATTGTTCGATGATGGTATTTCTGGCTTTTTCGGCCATACCCATTTTTTTCTGCTCAGAAAGTGCAATCCAATCAACCAAACAAGTCAGTAGGTCAGCTTCGTCCTGAGCAATGTAACCATTGTCTTGGTGGTTGATGAGTTTCGGCAGGTTACCAACCTTTGACGCGATAACCGGAATACCGCGAGCCATGGCTTCTAGTGCCGCCATCGGTAACCCTTCATAGCGAGATGGGATGACTAAAACATCAATGGTTTCCCATGCATTGTCCATACTTGTTTGATGACCATGCAAGGTTAAGTTATCGGGCTTGGTTTGTTCAAGAGCCTGCCTTTCCGGACCATCACCAAATAGATGAAAATGATGATAAGTCAGAGATTGAGCGAGGGCGACAAACCGATCAGGCGCTTTCTCGTGGCTTAAACGTCCGACGAACCCAACGTGATAAATTTTGTCACTCTTGCCCTCGTCATCTAAATGTTTCGAGGTCACGGTGCTATCAGGGATCGCAATAAAATTATTAAGCAGGGTGGTTTGCGACGGGATCTTATCTTGTATTTTGTTGCTGACAACAAAACAGTGATTAGACAGGAATCCAGTATATCTATCTAAAAAATCGTAGAGCCAAACTTTGCCTTTAGGTGTTTCGCCTGCGTGATACGTCGATATTTGACGAGGCTTACAATGGCTTGGGATCACTAGCTTCACCAGTTTACTCACAATGCTTGCTTTGTATCCATGGGCGTGGATATGGGAGGGATGATAGTGTTCTATCGCTTGCTTTAGCTGAGAAAGTGCGTTGGTTTGATTAGACGCTAATTCGCTAAGGTGACTAAAAGGGATATCTAGTTCAGTTAGTCGCGTTACGATAGGAGGGAGAGGGGCAAACTTGGTAAGCAGGACCACTCTGGTTTCACACTGATACTTAAGCAAACCGAGTGCAAGCTCAATGACATGGGTTTCAATTCCACCAAAGGTTTGGCTGTCTATTAACAGCCAAACTTCATTTGGTATAAGTGTACTAGGCTTGATTACACTCATCATCAGATTCCCAAGCCTGTTTTTTACGGTAAACAGTAGATGGGCTAAGTTCCAATAGCACCGCTGCGTTTAAAACATTGCCATCACAATGGTTTATGGCGTGTTGTATTGCCTCTCGTTCAATCTGCCACATAGGTCGAATAGCACCATCACTCGTCGTGAAGGCCGGTGTCGCTGGAGAACTTTGAACATCACTAGCTGATGAACGCTCGAGCTCTTCGGGCGTAATTGGTGGAAGCTTAGTTTCAGCAATAGTAGGTGTTACTGGATCCACCGTGACACTTCGTATTGGTGTCACGCTTTTAGGTGCGGCAGCGTCAGCCTTATTGATTGGTAGCGGTAGCATCTCTTTAGTCACGCTAGTTTCATTGTTTAACACCACGATATTCCTAATGATGTTTTGCAATTGACGTACGTTACCAGGCCATGAATAGCGTTTTAGTAGGCTTTGAGTCTCTTTATCGATTGATTTGAATCTTTTCTTATCTTGTTTCGCATATAGCTTAAGAAAATGATTGGATAGAGTGACAATGTCACTTCCTCTTTCTCTCAGCGGTGGCATCTCAATAGGCACAACATGTACACGGTAATAAAGATCTTCGCGGAATCGTCCCTCTTCGACCTCTAAAAGCGGATCGCGATTTGTTGCACAGATGATTCTAACGTCGACTTTGATTTCTCTGTTGCCTCCTAGCGGGGTAAAGGTACCCGTTTGCAGGAATCGAAGTAGCTTCTTCTGCATCTCGAGTTCCATTTCACAAAGCTCATCAAGAAACAGTGTGCCGCCATGGGCTTGCATCGCCGCACCTTTACGGTCTGTAGTTGCTCCAGTGAAGGCTCCTTTAACATGACCAAAGATTTCACTTTCCATCAAATCACGAGGGATAGCTCCACAGTTAATGGCAACAAATGGTTTATCGCAGCGCTGACTCTCTTGGTGAATGGCTTCAGCACATACTTCCTTACCAGTCCCACTTTCACCATTAATAAATACGCTAGCGGTAGTGGGAGCGACAGAGTCAATAGTTTTATAAACAGCTTGCATTGGTAAACAAGAGCCAATGAAGTTATGGAAGCGATCACGATCAAACTTACTTTGAATGTCATCGACAAGGTTTTCGAGTTTGGCTCTGCGCAAGTGCAAGTTAACTGATGTTTTTAGGCGGTCAGCTTGAATTGGTTTCTCTAAAAAGTCTTCCGCGCCGCGTTGAATTAAATCAACAGCAATATTTACAGAACCATGAGCTGTCGCGATGATGACGGCGGTAGGGATGTCATTGTCGGTTATCCAGTCTAGAACTTCCTCTCCCGGCATATCGGGCAATTTGAGATCAAGGATAACCAGCTGAGGAGCATGTATTTCAATAAATGTTTTCGCTTCCAAACCTGTTTCGACATGGAAAATATCGTATGGCTCATCTTTAACGTACTGTTTGTACAGTACGGCGAGGGAGGTGGAGTCTTCAACTAACAATACTTTAGGGCGCATTGTGTTATTCCTTTTGAAACTTTATCCTAATCAATCAATAGCATAGTGAAAGTTGACCATCAATCTAGATATTGGTCACTAGCTATGTTGAATCTTATATCTGTTACATATGACGTAGATAAGCTAGCTAAAACCAGCATTTTTTCTCTGGACCAACGCCTCAATGGAACGTTCTGCCAATTCAATTAACTCGCTAACTTTTGAAAACGCGTCTTCGTGGTTTTGTTCTAAGCACTGTTTTTCTAATGCTCTTGCTAATTCGCCTAAAGGGCGATTGCCAAGTGAGAGTGCGGTGCTACCGAGCGTATGTACTTCAAACTCGAGTGTTTGGGCATCTTTACTTGTTGCGGCTTCTTGAATCGCGACCAATCTATTTTGTGATTCTTCTACATAGTGGTCGATTAAAATTGGAATGATATCGGCACTGGTGTCTAGAATCATTTGCTCCAGAACGCTTTCGTCAACAAGCAATTCATGGGCTTGCTGATCTACATCTGTCTTTGTGTCTGACGCTATTGTCGAGTTCATCAATCAAAATCCTTTTATTGAACTATAAACAAGCCCGATTTTTGAAGGCCAATATCTCTGTCCACTCTTAAGTTTTAGTCATTTTTTAGAATAATTTCAACTGGTTGGCATATAAAGATGGGAATTAGTGCTTATGGACATACGCTTATAGCCATCTTTGTGACCAAGCTAACGCACGGTTGTCAGGTGTTTTTCCTTACTAAATATGCACTTAAATGACTATATATTTAAGAGGCGGTTACTCGACATTAACCTATAGCAACTTTCATGCTAGCTAGGCATAAACGAAAAGAAAAAAGGCCACTACTGTTTTTATACAATCAGTGGCCATATATACATTAAATTAGGCGGCTCTTACGGCTAGGATGCCTTATCAATCTTTGGCTTTGGGGCAGGTTCTGCTTCCTCGTCGCTAGTTTCGGAGAAGATGTCCGCGACTGCACTTCTCTCTAGTTCGCCTCTGAGGTTACCGTCTTCATCAACGACTGGCAGTGAGTAATCACAAGACATTGTGTCTGGCAAGACTTCTTCGATCACAGCATCAGGTAACACGGCGGGTACTTCCTCGTAGATTTCATCACTAAAATCATGAACAGAAGAGTCTTCTACCGCATCTTCGAGGCTCTCTTTCGTAACAAGCCCTTGGTAACCGTCGTCTGTTACGTGGTAGGCGTAATCGTGCTTGAGCATTTTCATCTGCGCCAACGCACCCTCTATGGTCTCTGAAGTGATTCGATACAACGGAGGCTGCATAACCGTTTCAACAGTAAGAGCTCGAGCACGATTCACATCTTTAACGAAGGCTTCAACGTAGTCATCAGCAGGATTGAGAAGAATCTCATGTGGTGTGCCTTGCTGTACTAACTCGCCATCTTTAAGGATCGCGATTCTGTCACCGAGACGAAGTGCTTCATCCAAATCGTGAGTGATGAATACTATCGTTTTATGAAGCTTCTCTTGAAGTTCAATCAACTGATCTTGCATCTCACTTCGGATAAGGGGGTCGAGTGCAGAGAAGGCTTCATCCATCAACAAGATTTCAGCGTTAGTACACAATGCTCGGGATAAACCAACACGTTGCTGCTGACCACCTGACAGTTGGGCAGGGTATTGATTCCCATACCCCTTAAGACCTACCGTTTCCAACCACTCTGTTGCTTTAGCCAATCGCTGTTCTTTCTTAATGCCTTGAACTTCTAGGCCGTAGGCGACGTTTTCAACAACGCTACGGTGTGGCATCAAACCAAAGCGTTGAAATACCATAGACATTTTATGGCGGCGAAACTCTTCTAGCTCTTTGGTATTCAAGCTCATTACATCGATACCTTCGATCGTGATCTTTCCTTCAGTGGGATCGATCAAACGGTTGAAATGACGAATGAGTGTTGATTTACCAGAGCCCGAAAGCCCCATAATGACAAAAATTTCGCCTCGATTAATCTGAAGATTTATCTCTTTCAAGCCGACGGTATGACCGGTGTCCGCAAGGATAGCATCTTTGTGTTCACCCTTTTTCACGCGGTCCATAACAGACAAAGGCTTGGGCCCAAACACTTTGAACAGCCCACTAATTTCGATTAATGGTTTAGTCATGTTTGAATCCTCCTAGGTGCGCGTTGGTTCTACGTGCATAAGCTTGCGAAGCTCGGTCAAATAGAATCGCGAGTGCAACAATAGCGAACCCATTCATTAAGCCTAGAGTGAAGTATTGGTTGGTAATCGATTTAAGAACGGGTTGCCCCAAGCCTTTAACACCAATCATTGACGCGATAACTACCATCGATAGCGCCATCATGATGGTTTGGTTGATACCAGCCATGATAGCTGGCATTGCAAGGGGTAGCTGTACGCCCCATAAACGCTGTTTCTTGCTTGCACCAAAAGCGGTCGCTGCCTCTAGCACTTCCTTATCGACCAAGCGAATACCTAAGTTAGTCAAACGAATAACCGGAGGAATTGCGTAGATAACAACGGCGATTAGGCCTGGGATTTTACCGATACCAAGTAACATCACAACAGGGATTAGGTAAACGAATGCCGGCATGGTTTGCATGATATCAAGCAGCGGTGTCACTATGGATTGTGCGCGATTAGAGCGCGCCATGGCGATACCAATAGGAATACCCAGGAAAATAGACACCAGAGTACAAACAGTGATGATACTGAGTGTCCGCATTGTATCTTCCCACATACCAAAGTAACCAATGAGCAGTAGAGAAGCGACACAGCCTAGTGCCAGTTTCCAAGAGCGACTCGCTGCGTAAACTAAACCAGTGCAAACACCAAGAACGATGAGCCATGGGGTAGAGATGAGAAGTTTTTCAAACCACACTAAGAAGGAAAGAAGAGGGTCAAATAATGATTCGATCATTTCGCCATATTCACGGGAAAACTCACGATATGCGCCGTCTAGCGTCTTTTTAATTGCTCGCAAATCAGAGCGTTCCATTTCAGGGAAGCTCGATAACCAATTGCTGTCAGCCATTTTATATCCTTATAGTTCGGAGCGACTTGTTCAATACAGTGCAATGCCATGTGAACAAGGCTCCGAATTACGAATAACATCAAGTATAGCGACGTTATTTCCATTGAATTGAAGCGTAGCCATAGAGATATAACTACTCTCTAAGTCTTGCTATTAAAGCTCAGCTTCAACTTTCTTCGCGACTTCTTCAGAGACCCATGGGTGCCATACTTCTGGGAATTCACTCAAGAAATGTATGCTTGCTTCTTCACCATCGGCTTGGTTGTCTTCCATCCAAGCGAGTAAGGCATTCATTTTTTCATTAGTGAAACCACGCTTAGTAAAGTAGTCGTACGCTTCCGGTGCGCGCGACGCAAAACTTTCAGTGGTAATTGTATGGACAGGAGAAGGTGGGTACATGGTTGCTTTCGGTGATTCGCAGCCTTCTTGGGTCGTACAGCTGATAAACTCTTCCTTATCAACGCCGCTGCCAAAGTCGACTTTAACCATGTCGTATTTACCAAGAACTGCGGTTGGTGCCCAGTAGTAACCGAACCATGCTTCTTCACGCTCGTAAGCTTTCGCGATAGAGCCAGATAAACCAGCACTTGAGCCAGGGTCAACGATAGTAAAACCACTGTCTTCTAAATTGAGAGCTTCAAACAGGTTTGCAGCACTGATTTGACAGTTCCAACCTGCAGGACAGCTATAAAATGCGGATGTATCTGGGTCTTCAGGGTGTTTGAATAACGCAGCGTTCTTACGTACACCTTCGATTGTCGCCATTTCTGGGTTTTGTTTAACTAGGTAAGACGGAACCCAAAAACCTTCTTCACCACCATTTACAAGTGCTTTACCTGCGTAGCGAAGTCGTTTCTCTTCAACACCTTTATCAAGCGCGTCTTTGAGGCTGTTACTCCATAATTCTGGTGCAACGTCGGGCTGGCCTTTTTCTATCATGGATGTACCAGTTGGCATGGTATCACCAGGGATGAGCTCGGCATCACACCCGTAACCGTGTTCAAGGATGAATTGGTCGATGTTGGCGATGAGGGTTGCAGAGTTCCAGTTCATATCTGCGATTGTTACGCTGCCACATTCTCCAGCGTTAGCATGACCACTGGCTGCTGCAACTAACAAAAATACGGAGCTTAACTTGTATTTCATATTGAGTGTCCTTTCTCTTTAATAATACAACCAAGCTAATCAAGGTCGATTGACTAACTAAATTGCTCGATGGTGATCCTTTCCGTGTTTGAACCATTTGAGCAGAAAGAGGGATGGGGGAAGTGCATATAGAAAAATCAATAAACCGATAAGGTCGCAAAGCATAAAGTGTGATTTGCTTGATTTATCCACGGTGTTTCACCGCCATCGGATAACTTTGTCAAACTATTACAAATTCGTCAAAAACCACCTCTATTTATAATCTTAGGGAATATTCCTACGAATTCCATCTTTGACGCGATTTACATGGCACTTTAATAGACTGTGTCACATTAACGCCTAAGTTAAGTGATGGGTGGTGTTTTTAAGGGATGAAGACCATTCAATTTGTGTATGAAATGCATTGAATGAACGTAAACATCGTATTTTCTACATTAACTTCGGTTAAACAGAAAATACGATGAATGTGTTGGGAGATATGTTCAGTGATTCATTAGCTAGCGATAATGGCGACACCTACATCGGTAGATTGAGAAATTCGTTTTGATACAACTTGTTTGCGAAGCGTTCGCGGAGCTTTGCAGGAATAAACTTCATTCGGTTTAACTGCCTAACCAATTCCTGAACGAAGCTCGGCGTGTGCTTCATGTTCATGATGCAACCCATTAAAGAGATACTGTTCGCATCGAGAAGTTTCTTGGCTTGCTCAAGGTGGTGAGTCGACGTTTCGCCAAAAGCCACAACCAGAAGTGCACAATCGCAGGCACTCGCAACTGACTGAGCAGGGATGTTGCCTTTGTTTACATTGAGCAGTGGAGAGGTGTCGATAATTACACGGTCATACTTCTCAAGCCATTTAGATACCGCTTTTTGTAGAGTTGCTGGATCTTTATAGGCAAGTTGTGTCGATGAAACGGTAGGGGCTGGTACACCAATAAACATGCGTTGTGATTCGATATGTTCAATCAGTTGTCCCGGTTGCTCATTATCAAGCAGATGTAAATCTTTGAAACCAGGGTTGAACAGATTTAAATCTACATAAAGTGTTGAATGACCAGCCAATAGGAATCGCTCCGCAAGAGCTGTTGCCACTGATGTTACACCGTCACCCGAATGACAGGCGGTGACACAGATAGAACGTTGTTCGTTTAACTCAGACGCCAAATAGATTTGCTCAACTTCGGCATGCGTTGCTGAAATAGTCATTATAACGCTCCTATCAGTACAATCGTGGTGGTGATTCTTAGGATATCTTCTAGGCCAACACGCGCTTTTTCCATAAAGCTATCGCGACGGTCTGGAATGTAAATGGTGTCACCAGCGCGTAAAACTGGAAGATTGTAAATGTTCGCTGTTTTACTGAATTCGACTAGGTCGAACGTACGCGCTTGTCCTTGGCAACAAGACATATTCACAATGGTAATCTTTTCGACGTATGCGTTGTCAGTAGGGCCAGCAGCTTCCGCTAGGATGTCTAAAATGGTCATGTTGTCGTTGAACACATATCGGCCTGGGTTATTGATTGCGCCAAGCACACGTACAGTTTCTTCTTTCGGCTTGTCTAGCCAATTTTTATTCTTCTCAGGGATATAAATGGTATCGCCAGTGGTGACATTCGGTAGTAACGATTCATCGCCTGTTTCAAAATACAAAGACAGATTCAGTTTGCTCACTTTAGCGTATGATTTGTCGCGGTGCGTAACGCGAATGTTGTGGATGTCTGCATCACCAGTAGGGCCGTCGGCCGCAGACAAAATATCTAGGAAATGCATGTCTTTGGTGAAGCGATAACGACCAGGAGCATTCACTTGACCAAAGATGTAAATAGAAGCGTCTGAACTTTGGCGAACCCATTGTGATTTATTGTCTGAAGGGTCTTGTGGTAGGTCGTGTACACGAACAATTGAACCAGCAGTGATGTAGGGCATTTGGTCACGAGGTGCACCGTTTTTGATAAACTCGTCCAAATCAAACACGACCAGTTTTCTTCCAGTTACGATTTCAATCTTTGTTGTGTCGGCGCGAAGAGTTGGGCCACCTACATGAGCGAGTAAGCCCATGAAGTTCATTTCGTCTGACCATTCAATGCGACCCGGGCGATTCACTTCTCCGATTACATTTACCGCTCTGTCTGGGGCGATCTTCAACCATGATTTCTCATTCATGTCAGTTTTCTCAGGAACGAAAATCGCATCACCGGCTTTAATCGCAGGTGGGTTGGAGTTAGGTAAGCCTTCTGTGTACGCCGCTAAGTCGAATCTTAGAACTCGACCGTCCGCTTTAATAACGCGGATTTGGCGTGATTCAGCAAAACGAGTAGGGCCGCCGGCATTCGCAAGAATGTCCATGAAGGTTGCGCCTTTTTTACCTTCAAATGCACCAGGTGCAGCAACTTCGCCCATGACGTAAACCATATTGGCGCCAGACTTAATCTCTTCTTCTTGTTTTGGTACAAAAATAGTCGAACCGGGGCGTAACACTGGCAGTAGGCTTTCATCGCCTGAATCTAAGTAAAGCTTTAGGTTAAACAGTGTAGGAGTGTTGTTTGAAATTACACGGATTTGCTCAACACTTGCGTAGCGAGTTACACCGCCAGAGCGCATCAACACATCAACAAGATCGGTATTTTCTTTATATGTGAATGAACCAGGTGCGTTCACCTCACCAAACACTTTTATAGAGCTGCGATAATCTGCACTATCACCAGAGTTTGCTAATTTTGCAGGGTCAAATTCTTGTTCAATATTACCAACTAGCGGTGATGCTGGTACAAATAGTGAGTCAAGAGATTGAAGCTTTGGTAGGTTAGTTTCATCACCAGAGTCTAAAAAACGTTTGTAGTTGAACTCTTTACGTTCTGCGCCACGCTTTAAGATTAACTTGTCCAATTGAGCACCAGCACGTAGTCCGCCCGCCGCATAAAGCGCCATTTGAACACTAGAACCCAAAGCTAGTGTGTATTCGCCCGGTTGTTGAACATAACCTTGAACGTAAATGATAATTTGTTGCTCTTTCACATACACAGAGGCGTTGGATAGGTCTTTATAAGCGGTTGCTAAAGCCTCTAGAACCACTTTATTTAACTGTTGTTTGTCGTAACCTGCAACAAATACGGCGCCAACCTCAGGCAGAGTAATTCGACCACGCTTATCAACTTGGAAACCTTTATTTAATGTGGTTTCACCAGGAACATTAACTTGGATAAGATCACCAACTTGAACGGCATCAGAAAACTCGTCGTTCGCTTGTAAGAATGCTGAAAAGCTTAATGCGAACACCACGAATAAGCTGATTAATGATTTCATAGTGCACCTCCCATCTTAGCCGCATTTTTTGGTGAGATAACTTCGATACTTACTCGGCGATTGGTTAAGCGTGTACCTTCAGATTCGCCCTCAAACAGTGGTACGGTTTCACCAACTGAAACGGCTTTGATACGGGTAGGGCTTAAACCAAATATAGTGAGGTAGCGCTCAACTTGCTTCGCTCGGCCTAGGGCTAGTTTGTCGTTGTACTCTTCTGAGCCTGTTGCATCTGCATGGCCCGTCACTATTAGCTCTAGAGACTTGTTGTCTTTTAAGATGTAAGACGCCTCGGCAAGCTTACCCATGTATTTAGGGTTCACTTCGATAGAGTTGTGTGCGAATTGATTGTCGACATTAAGTAGATCGTACAGCTGTTGGATTATCGACAACTGCATACGGAATTGGTTTTCGTTCTTAGGTGGTTCGCAACGTGCTTGCGAAGTTACGTAGTCGAGTTGAAGTTCAAGCTCGTTTAAGCGTTTTCTTTGGATAACCAAATCGTTCGCTGCATCAAGCAGTAGGCCACCTTGAAGTTCTCGAGCGATTCGATTTTGCTTCTCTATTGCTTGAACAACCGCAGCAGGAAAACACCAGCGAGCGCCTTCTTGGATTAAAGCATCTAGATGAAGTTTCGCGAGTTGCCAATCAAAACGTAAGCCGTGCTCTGGACCTAAAGGCTCATCAGGCATAACCGGTGAAAAATCAGCATTCTGATAATTCATCGGATCATAACTCTCTGCCAGCCCGCCAGTACCGTGTTCTGGGTAACTTGTGCAACCCAGAACTAGCACAGACAGAGATAGGGCTATGTAGTTTTTGATTGTATTCATGCCAACGTCCTTTGTTTTTTAATTTTTTATTATTATTTTTTGTTACTTCTAGCTTAGTGGATCTTCATGAATTTGTAGGATTTTTTGAGTTAACAGGGATAGCGTGTCCAATTCGTAGCAGATTCATAATTTCTAGCGGTTGACCTGATACGTTTTCTAATCGCATGTTACGTTCACGTTCAGTTAGGCGTTTGAACATGTAAACAATCGCGCCCACACCTGACGAATCTAAAAACTCTACTTGGCTGAAATCAACTTCTATCTCAGGATGACCATCGTTTGAAATCACATCATCGATGTCCGTTTGTGCATCGCGGCTACCAGCGGCATCTAGGTCACCGTAAATAGAAAGAGTTAGTGTCGTTGTGTTTAAGTCAATCTTACGTAGTTCCATAGTCTTATCTCCTTGTTTGCTTGCGTTTACCAAAGCACTGAATGTGCCAACTTTTTTATCTTTATTTTTCAGTTGGTTAGGGTTGTATGCTTTGTGTGTTTCATATTGAGAAAGGCCGTTTCTCAATATGAGAACTAAAAACGGTTGGATTTCAGGGAGCTGTAACGAATTGATTTTGCAAATGAAACACAAACGCAAATAAGGTTGACGTATCGATCGCACCTTAACCGAAAGTTTGAATGATGAATGGCCAGAACACCTAGGATAGGAAATAGAGCTGACCAAAACGCTCAATCCTGTTAACTGACCAAGACATAAAAGGAATTTTGTAATGAAGCTAACCAGATTGGCAACAGCAACACTGTGCGCATTTTCTGCGTTACCTTCTCATGCTTCTTATCTGCCTCCAGAACAATTGGTTTTAGCCAATACCTATAAGCAAGGCATCGATGTGTCAGAGTATTGGACGAGTGAAAAACTGGACGGCATTAGGGCTCTGTGGGATGGCCAACATCTTTATACCCGAAATGGCAATCGAATTTATGCGCCGAAGTGGTTTGTTAAAGAGTTACCGGATGTTCACTTAGAAGGGGAATTGTGGGCAGGAAGAGGCAATTTTCACTTAGTCCAAGCAACGGTCTTAGACCACACGCCAAGTGACACTGCGTGGCAGCAAATCGAATTAATGCTGTTCGATATGCCAGGCGCAGCGGGCGACTATCAGAAACGTTACTACAACATCTTGCATTGGGTAAGAGTGATAAACGAGCCGCATATTGGTTATGTGGAGCACACACCAATTCCAAGTGAAGAAGCATTGTTTCATCAACTTGACAATGTCGATGAATTCCAAGGCGAAGGATTGATGCTTCGTAAGATTACCAGCCGCTATCAAGCGGGAAGAAGTAATGACTTGTTAAAACTCAAACGTCATCACGATGCCGAAGCGACCGTTATTGGCTACAAGACAGGAACAGGCAAGTATAAGGGGATGATGGGCTCAATTTTGGTACAAACAGAAGATGGTGTGGAGTTTTACATTGGAAGTGGCTTCACCGATAAGATGCGATTATCTCCGCCTGAGATCGGTAGTCGAATTACTTTTCGTTACAATGGCTTCACTCAAAATGGTAAGCCCAAATTTGCAAGGTTCGTTAGAGAAAAAAGTGACTATTAAATACTTGTGAATACGAATCGCGAACAAGCCTTGCTGATAACTATTTGGGATACGGACTAAGCGCTGACACCGCATAAACGTGGACACAGAATAAAAAAGAGCTCTGATAATCAGAGCCCTTTTGCTTAATAAACTTGTTTAGAAGAAGTGCTTAACGAGAGCCGAACTCCAACTGTACTTCATCACTTTGTTTGTGCATCCAGTGCAAACGCATGCCCAGCATAATCGCTGCTGAAGACAAACCGACGATGAAGCCAATCCAGAAGCCGTGTGCGCCCATTGGTTCAACAACCCAATCCGTCATTCCTAAGATGTAGCCAATCGGTAGACCAAGCAGCCAGTAAGCGATAAAAGTACGATTGAAGATTGAACGCATATCTTTATAGCCACGAAGTGCACCCGCAGCGATGACTTGAATTGCATCTGTACATTGGTACACCGCGGCAAAGATCAGAAGCTGCATTGCGATGGTAATTACTGCTGTGTTTTCCGTGTAAAGAAGTGACACTTGCTCTCTAAACAACACGGTTAGTGCCGCTGTGATAAAGGCTGTTACCAAGCCAACAATAATACCAACATGAGTCGCTATTTTAGCGCCTTCAGTGTTGTTCTCGCCCAGTTTATGACCAACACGGATACTAACCGCAGCACCAATACTCATTGGGATCATAAATACCAATGAAGAGAAGTTAATCGCAACTTGGTGTGCCGCTACGATCAATGAACCGAGTGGGGCAACTAACAGCGCAACTACCGCAAACAGTGTCACCTCGAAGAAAAGTGCTGCAGCGACAGGAAACCCAAGTTTAAATAAACGAACTTGAGCTTTTAACTGAGGCTTATGGAATTGACCGAAAATGTTGATTTTAGCTAAGCGCTTAGAAGTCAGCACATAGGTAAACAGTAAGCCAAACATGATCCAATAAACGATAGCTGTTGCTACGCCACAACCCACACCGCCAAGCGCTGGTGCACCAAGCTTACCGTAAACAAACATCCAGTTAAGCGGGATGTTTAATAACAGGCCAATAAAACCAATGACCATTGCAGGCTTAGTCAAAGACATACCATCGGTAAAGCTTCTTAAGGTTTGAAACAACAAGAAGGCTGGCACTGCAAACATCACGGCATTCATATAGCCGATAGTCTTTTCTGCCATTAAGGTTTCAATATCCATCAATTGCAAAATGGCTTGAGTTTGGAAAAGAACGCCAATGATTGGAATCGAAAGGACAAGTGCTAGGAATGCACCTTGCTGAATCTCAAAAGGAATCTTAATTTGACGACCAGAGCCATTAAGCTGTGCGACCACAGGCACCAACGCCATAAGTAATCCAACACCAAACAAAATCGAAGGAAGCCAGATACTTGCCGCTATTGATACTGCAGCCATATCGATAGCACTGACGCCACCGGCCATAACCGTATCAACGAAACTCATGCCGGTTTGCGCGATAGATGCGATCAATACTGGTGTCGCAAGTTTGATTAGATTTGAGGCTTCTTCTTTGTAACGATGCACAATAACTCCAGATGAGACAGAAATAAGAGGCGGAATGGATATTCAGAAGGAATCAGAGACACTGATCGTTAAGCTTCCATTGGACGAATCATAAAGAAATGTCACAATAACTGCTATAGTAAAGTGCTAAATAGGAAACTTATGTTTACAGGTATCGTTCAAGGCATGGCAACACTGGTTGCTATCAATAAAAAAGATATGTTTCAGACTCATACCATTGAGTTGGCTGATGAAATGGTAGAAGGATTAGCGATTGGCGCTTCTGTTGCTCACAACGGTTGTTGTCTAACTGTGACAGAAATTTCAGGCAACCAAATTTCTTTCGACCTGATGCAAGCCACACTACGTTTAACGAATTTAGGTGCTCTAAATGTCGGCGATAAAGTGAACGTCGAGCGCGCTGCGAAATTTGGAGACGAAATTGGCGGGCACAGTATGTCTGGTCACATTTCGTTAATGGCTAAGTTAGTAGAAGTCATCAAAACAGAAAACAACCGTACACTTTGGTTTGAACTACCAGAATCATCAATGAAATATGTTCTGAGTAAGGGGTACATAGGTGTTGATGGTTGCTCACTAACGATTGGTGAAGTGGAAGAGAACCGTTTCTCTGTACATTTAATTCCAGAAACGCTGAATCGCACTCTATTTGGTGGCCGCGAAGTGGGCGACGAAGTAAACATCGAGTTTGACCCTCAAACTCAAGCAATTGTTGATACTGTGGAACGTGTACTAGCAAATCAGAAGTAATTAACTGACGCATTCAATTTGCGTTGTTCGATTTACGAAGATCGCTAAATTAAAAAGAGCACCTTATGTGCTCTTTTTTGATTTTGTTGCTAGTGAGAAGCCTGGATTAAAACACCTGCTCATCGTCGGCATCGATCGACAGATTGATTCTGTCCCGTGCTTCGTCGACTTGCATGTCTAAATGAATGGCATTGCAACACGCAGGACAGTCGTCGTAAAAATCTTGGCTGCCATTAGAGGCATCGAGTGTTATATTAATACCGTGCCCGCAATGAGGGCAGGAGACATGTTTCTCTGTGTATTTCTGCATGACAAATTCTCCTCAGCTAACTTATACCATCTGACTGCTTATCTATTGTGACAAGTATTACACAGCCTGAATCTTCTGGATGCACGCTTCTGTTTGTGCCAAATATTCACCGCCAAATTGATTACAGTGATTAAGAAGGTGGTACAAGTTGTAAATGTCTTTTCGATCAGTATAGCCAACGTCAAGCGGCATGACGCTTTGGTATCCTTCATAAAACTCAGGCGGAAAGCCTTGAAACAATTCAGTGAGCGCTAAATCGCACTCATGGTCGCCCCAATAACAAGCGGGGTCGTAACAAATAGGGCCGAATGCCGAATTAGCTACATTGCCATTCCAAAGATCACCATGGAGTAATGAAGGACGAGGGTTGTGGCCAGCAAGTCTCATATTCACCATATCAACGATGTCGTCAATATCCCCGAACTCAATACCTTTCTCTTTTAGGAGTTGGAGTTGGAAACCGATGCGTTGCTCTGAAAAGAAACGGCCCCATTTTTTATGCCAGGGGTTTGGTTGAAGTGTGCTGCCGATGTAATTGTCTTGGTCGCAACCAAACTCTTTTTGCTCACCCCATTGATGAAGTTTGGCAAGCTGGACGCCGAAGTCGTAACTGTTGGTACCTGTCTCGAGTGGTTTAGTGGGCAGATAGTTAAGAATGATAAATGAACACTCTTTGGTTTTACCAATTAGCACCAGCTCAGGCACGTATACGGTGGAAGTTTCTCTTAATAAGCGAAGGTTTTCAGCTTCAATCTCAAACTTGGGTAGGAACTCTCGCTGATTCACCTTAACGAAGTAACGTTCATTACCGTCGCTGATCATATAGCAATCGTTAATGTCACCACCAGGCACTTTAACGCGCTCGGCAATCTGAAAATTGAATAGAAGTGTGTCTGAAAGCTGTTGAGAAATGGCCTGCCACATAGGAAATCCTCAATGAACTGTTGGAGTGAAATACTATCGTTTGATAGCAATAGTTTAGGACAAATCTACGTGATTTATAGACGTTCTGGTCAATGTTCTCAGCACTAGTACAAGAGAGTACCGATCAATTAGCGGTTTTGTGAACTCAGACTGTGCGAATACCTTTGATAAATCAGTAAAAAGTGAATGACCAACCGCGAAATAGTTGGAACAAATATCACGTGCGACACCAAATAACGCTACTTCCACTAGAAAATCATCGATAGCTTGTTAAGGTCTAAGCGCTAATACTATAGAGAACTGTTGATAGGTTGTGGTTTGAATAAAGCGGGTACTTGTTATCGAGTGAGCTGCATTGTGTGTTTATTGATTCAATTTTGCACTTAAATACTAACAAAGATCATTTTAATACTCGTTATAGCAATAAAATGATGACAAATGACTTCATATACATAGTATTAACCTAATACGTATTAATCTGCCTTAGAGCTTAAAACGGAGATTTATTGTGGTTGTAGAAACCGATGGCTACCTAGCTTTGATCGAGCACTTATCATTCAACCTAGATGTATTTACTAACGGTAACGGTGATACTGGAAACGAAAGTGTTGAAGACATTGTGACTGACATGATTTCAAGCAACATTATGGCGATCTTCGAGCAAAACCCTGAGCTGCATTCAAGTGTACGTTTTCAGTTGCTTAAAGAAGCAGATGCCGTGGTTGCTGATTTAGGGGAAGTGCTTGCCGGCGTGTGGGCTAAGAAAGCGACCAACGAACAGATTGTATTTCTTGATGAGTACATCGCCTTGGTGAAGAACCTGTTTGATACTGCAGTAGCAAAATACGATTAACCTCTAGTCGTCATTATTGACTGGACTGAAAGCGTAGCACTTTTATGAGGTTGCCCTTAATTCGATTGGTGGCCTCGCAAACACACTATATACGCCTAAAGTGCCAAAATTTAGAAGCCCAATATGGGTTATCTAGCCTAGATATGATCACACCTTTCGATGTAGACGCATGTAGGAACTGATTGTTCCCTAAATACACACCTACATGCCTAACTGTGAAAGACGTCTTGAAAAATACCAAATCTCCACTCTTTGCTTGTTCGTACGCAATTTCAACACCTTGTTTGCTCTGATCTTTTGTCGTTCTTGGCAATGCTTGCTGTGTCGCATTTTGCACGGCAATTTGGACAAAAGCAGAACAATCCACGCCTCTGAATGAAGTTCCACCGAAATGATAAGGTACGCCTTTCCACTGCTTATAGACACTCATATAAGCATTAGTAGTCAATTGTTCTGACTTTGATAGAGGTTTATTTGCAATTTGGCTATTTTTAGAAGGAGATGGTGCTGAGCTACAAGCGGTTAATGTTGCGAAAGTTATTGCAACTGCAAGCATTTTTCTGAATTTCATATGTAACTCTTCTGAAAGAAAACTGAAATAAAAGCGTAATCAAGGGCTTCTAGTATACCGACTAACTTAAGGATATCTCTTTTTGTAGTCAAACTGGATTTCGCATGACTGACACCAACTTATCAATAAAACCCTCACGATATACATTCTCGCTCATTCAAACGGTTAGTGCCGTATTTATTTCGATTCTTCTACTTGTTAGCTTTTTATCTATGGTCAGTATTCGTGGCGTAGATAGAGTAGGTGGATACTTTGATACTCTGTCTGAACAAGCTCTGCCACTCGCTCTGCATAACGCAGAACTAACCCAAAGCGTACTAGAACAAGTCAAACTTCTCACCTATAGCACTCAATCGACGGATTTAGACACGTTAAACCAAACCCGTTATTTGATCGAAGAACTCGCTGCTGAGAGTAACAACACGCTTAAGGAACTTCTTTTTATTTCCCAATCTTTTCCTGATGCGATTTCTCTTGAACAAAAGCAAAGCCTTATCGACGATATGGCGCAGCTACAGCAAATGACCAACACGGTGCTTTCTGCACAAATTGAAATACAAAGTAAGCAAAACCTGATCGACAGTAAAATTGGTGAGTTTCGTTACGGCGTAGGATCTATCGGTCCTGAAATGAATCGTATTAGCTCATTCTTAGTTGAAGATAATCCAGAAGCGAACGATGCGGCCAACCGCTTTACGTCGAGTGCATCTGCGATGGCCAATACTTTCTTAATGTTGATGATGCAAAACGACCTTGAGAAAGCAGAAGATGAATATCGTCAATTGAGGAACCGAATCGCAGGTCTCAATTTGGCCTACAGTGATTTCTCAGATTGGCACCCGGACATTGTCGAATTCGCGAGCCTAATCGCCCCTTATGAAATGGTAAAAGAGGGCTTTACAGAAGAAGGCGTAATCAAGCAAATATTGCTGAAGCTAGAGCTAGTTAAACAGCAAGAGCAAAACTTAGCACAAGTGATTGGACTTGCGAATACGGTGATTAATACGCTCAATCAACTATCGTCGACAGCGTCTCAATTGATCGATGAAAGTGAGCTAGTAGTAAATCAAACCATTACCAATATCGACCGTGTGTTGTTTATTAGTGGCTTAGTGATCGCCATAATCATTATTACATCGTGGCTAGTGCTGCGTCGTTGGATGAACAAAGGCTTAAAAAACATTACACGTCAGTTAACATCACTCGCAGAACATGACTTCTCGAAGCAAAGTGAGTTGCTTGGCCCGCTCGAACTACAAGTCATCACCTCTAAACTTAATACGGTTGTCGATTCAACGGCCGATTCTATACGTTTAGTTACTCGAAACTGTGAAACGCTTTATCAGACCGCAGAAGTGAGTCACGACGCTGCAGAGCAAACCAACTTAAGTTTGCATGAGCAGAATGAATCTCTGCAGAATATGATCACCACAATCACACAACTTGAAGCGTCTATTGCTGAAATTGCACGTATTTCAAACGCATCGAATGATGATGCTCAAGTCGCAGAAGATGAGTCAGTAAGTGGTAGCCAAGTTATTGGTTTAAACCAAGAGCGCTTACAAGCTTTAGAAGATTCTTTGAACATGAACGAACAGTCAATGGCTGATCTTGATGGGCGAGTAAAGCAAATTCGTGAAATGGTCGACATGATCAGTGGTATTGCAGAAAACACCAATCTATTGGCATTGAATGCAGCGATAGAAGCAGCGCGAGCAGGAGAGCAAGGTCGTGGTTTTGCGGTAGTTGCAGATGAAGTAAGAAAATTAGCGAGTGGTACATCCCAACAAACCACCAATATCCGAAATATGATGAATGAGCTGGTGGCGGCGGCGGATCGTTCTCGTACCTCCGTGACTGAATCACGAACTGAAATGGCGAATGCACTACAAGCAAGCGGAGATGTAAAACAAGCTTTTGAAAAGATTGAAGTTGCGGTTAACCAGATTAAAGGTCGTGTGGAGCAAATTATGGTCGCAACTGAGCAACAGGCTCGTGCCACTGTTGATGTAACACACTCAATCACGCGCGTATCCGAGCAGGGAGAAAACACCAAACTGCAACTTGAATCTATGATTGAAAGTTCTGAGCAAGTGGGTGAAATCGCAGGTCATCAACAAGCTATGCTCCATAAGTATCAATTCGACAGAGTGATAACCTAGCTATTTAACACACTTAGCGCAGTCACAAGCTGCCTCGCCCGAAAATACTAAAAATCCGAAATACAAAAAGCAAAAAGGCAGAGTTCACGCTCTGCCTTTTGCTTGTAGCTGGTGTTGGAATGCTTACATGAAAAAGGTAGGCATGACGTGCTGGAAAAATATTAGCGATGCGACGCCACTGATTACCACCCAAATCAAATCGAAGCGCAGGCTCACAAGCGTACAAACAATTGCAGCCAGTACTTTTGGGTTGTGTAGATCAAATTCCATATCTGGCCCGGCACCTAATATCTCGACAGCAATGATCGCAGGTAGAACCGTAACCGGAACAAAGCGCAGCGTCTTTTTGAATCGCTCCGACATTTCAAACTTGCCAGCTAAACCAATCACTGAAAATCGAATAACAAAGGTCGCCGCTGCCATCGCAAGAGTAATAAGAATAAAAGTCGTAGTATTCATTGTTATGCCACTCCACGATCTTGAGTTAATAGGTCATTTTGCATCGCTTCTAGTTCCGCTTGTTCAGTCGATAGATCCATTCGGTAGCCTGCGTACACCCCAACAACGGCAGCAATGACAAGGCCAAGAGAGTAGGGAAGTTCTGCAAGAAGAACCCCAGTAAAGGTCGCGACAATGGCTGCAACAATACATTCACGGCTTTTCACTTGTGGTATCACGATAGCGATAAAGGCTGCGACCATCGCGAAATCCAATCCATAGTTAGCAATTTCAGGGAACGAAGAACCGATCAGTGCGCCAAGGAAATCTGCCACTACCCAGTTAACCCAAAAACCACCCATTGCCGCTAAATAAAACCAGTGTCGACTTTCACCCTCTTGCTTCATCTCATTGATCGTTGCTGCATAGACCTCATCGGTAAGGCCGTAAGACATCAACATACGAACGTGAAAGGGATAGGATTTCATGTGCTCTGACATTGAAGCGCTGTAAAGCATATGGCGCAGGTTTATGATGAAGGTCGTAAACATGATGACCACAATACTTGCTGATGACTGGACTAGCCCTAACGCCACCATTTGTGATGATCCCGCAAAAACGGTGAAAGACCATAAGGTACTCTGAGTCACGCTCATCCCTGCAGTAATACTGACCGCTCCCACAATGAACGAAAACGGAAATGCACCAACGCATAGAGGGAAGATTGCTCTTAACCCTGCCTGGATTTGTTGTTTATTCATGACATGCTCACCCTAGATTAAAAATTCAAATTTATTTGCAAATTATGGTGAGAATCGTATTGGCGAATGAAATTATTTTCAAATCAAGATTAAAATTTATTTGATTTAGATCGATGTTTTGAAATCATCAAAATATGGATATGCTAAAGAGTTATTGATAATCAATTACTTAAAATGACTTCCATTTTTGAGATCTTTGATTGAATGGTTTTTACAACATTTATTGCAACTATTTTTGCATTTTAATATTTTCAGTGTTTAAACTGTAGTTGAAAAATTTAGCCAATCTGAATAGGAAGAATCATGAAAGAAATCATTACAGCAAATCAAGCGCCGGAAGCCATTGGTCCATACTCACACGGTAACGCATTCGGAAACCTTGTTTTCACATCAGGTCAATTACCGGTGTGTAAAGAGAAAGGTGGTGTTGTAGAAGGTGGCGTAAGTGAGCAATCTCGTCAGTCACTACTTAACCTCCAATATGTTTTACAAGCTGCAGGCAGCGACCTAGACCAAGTACTAAAAACAACGTGCTACTTATCAGACATTAATGACTTTGCAGCTTTCAATGAAGTGTACAAAGAGTTCTTTGAAAAAGACTGTCCTGCACGTAGCTGTTTTGCGGTGAAGGATCTTCCTTTAGGTGTGAAAATCGAAATCGAAGCGATTGCTGGTCGTAAGTAGTTGCTCGTAAATAATTGAAGAATAGTGTGAGGTCCTTACTATGAAACACCAATGGCAACAGTATAAAGAGATTTTGAATACCGTCGTGAAGCCAGCGCTTGGCTGTACAGAACCCATCTCCGCAGCCTACGCTTGTTCTGTTGCGGCCAAGATGCTTGTGGGTGCACCCGATAAAGTTCGCGTGTATGTGTCGGATAATTTATACAAAAACTCTATGGGCGTGTTTGTTCCGGGGACAGGAAAAATTGGCCTACCCATAGCTGCAGCCGTGGGTGCGATTGGTGGGGACCCACACGCTGGCTTGGAAGTGTTGGCGAACATCAACGAAAAAGATGTCGAAAAAGCACAAGCATTGATTGACGCAGGCCAAGTCAGCGCACACCGTAAAGATGTAGACGAATTCATCTATTGCTATGCGGAAGTAGAATCTGAAGGTCAAATAGCGGCCGTAGAAATCAGTGGCGGTCATACTCAGATCATCAAAAAAACCTTAAATGGAACCGTTCTATTCAGCCAAGATTGCGATCAAACAATACCAACAGGTTCTATCTGTGATGGAATCGATATTGATATTGGTAGCATCTACAACTTTGCCACCAGTGCGGACTTCGACGATATTGCTTTTATACTCGAAGCATCGGCTCTCAACGGCAAGCTGTCAGAAGAAGGGTTAGCTCATGCCTATGGGCTTGAAGTCGGGCGTACTATGGTACAAGGCATTCAATTAGGCCTAATGGCAGAAGACTTGATGAATAAGATCGTCATGCAAACGGCTGCCGCGTCTGATGCTCGAATGGGCGGTGCGACTCTACCTGCCATGAGTAACTTTGGTAGCGGTAACCAAGGGATAGCAGCAACAATCCCTGTCGCGGTTATTGCCGAGCACTTTAAAGCGACTCAAGAGCAATTGGCTCGAGCATTAATCATGAGTCACTTAGGTGCGATTTACATTAAGTCGCATTACCCACCGCTGTCTGCATTTTGTGGGAACACAGTCACGAGCGCTTCAGCAGCTATGGCGATGGTGTATCTTGCAAAAGGATCATTTGAGCAAGGCTGCTACGCGATTCAAAATGTACTGAGTGATTGTTCAGGCATGGTGTGTGATGGCGCTAAGTCTACCTGCGCAATGAAAGTGAAAACCTCAACCAGTGCTGCAGTTAATGGTTTCTTAATGGCAATGCGCTGTAATGAAGCACACAACCAAGGCATCGTTGCTGATGATGTTGAGACCAGTATCCGCAATATTGGAAAATTGGTTACCGCTGGTATGAGTGTTACAGACTCTACGATTATTGATATAATGTCAGCGTAATCAAACGTTTTTGATTCAAACTATTTTTAAGACGAACCGCTTGGTAATTTTTACTTAGCGGTTTTCTCGCCAAAAGAGGAAGGACTCAGTGTTCGAATTATCTCAAAGTGACTATGACATCTTGCACGCAATCGAGAACATCGTTGATGGCATCGCCGCAATGTATGGCGAGCATACCGAAGTGTTACTACACAGTTTAGATGTTCGTAATCCTTCGATTATTAAAATTGCGAATAGCCACGTCACCGGGCGAGAAGTAGGGGCTCCAATTACTAATTTAGCATTGATGAAGCTCACTCAAGGTAACGATGTTTCGGGCGCTTACATGACAAAATGTCCCGATGGCAAAACCTTACGCTCAATGACGACCATCATTCGAAACCCTCAACAACAAGCCATTGGTTTGTTGTGCATCAACACCAACCTCGACGCACCTTTTCAAGAAGTGATGCACTCACTTGTCCCTTGTTTACTACCACATATCGACCGTCCTCAAAAAACGCCTGAAACCTTTGCGCGTAGTAATGAAGAGATGATGCACAGCTCAATTGAAACGGTAAGAGAACAGGTAAGTAATGACGTAGACATCGCACCATCCAAGAAGAGCCGAGAGATTGTCACGCGGTTGCATGAGATGGGGATTTTCGATTTGAAAGACAGCGCCCAAATTGCGGCAAAAGGACTCGATATCTCTATCCATACCATCTACCGCTACCTACGTGAGCTGAAAGCCTAACGTTTGTTGGTTAGCTAACTCTCATTCTATTTGTTCTGGTTGTATCTAAATGGCTGGGTAATCAGTTTATCCAGCCTTTGTTCCTTCCCATCACGAATTTCCGGTACACCGATGCTTACCTTATCGTGACCAAGTTTAGGTTGAGCGCGATACGTCTTAAACCAGATATCCCACACCGATAAGAAGAAACCAAAATTAGAGTGAGTCTCTTTGACGATGACTGAATGATGCACTCGATGCATGTCTGGCGTGACAATCACTTTACGAAGCTGTTTGTCAAACCATAAAGGTAAACGACCGTTGCTGTGATTGAACATCGCACTCACATTCAGTACGACCTCGAATATCACAACTGCTAGAGCCGGTACGCCCAAAACGAAAATCAACGCGACCTTAATTAACATCGATAAGATCATCTCAATTGGATGAAAGCGGGTACCCGTAGTTACGTCTATATCCAGATCGGCGTGATGAACGCGATGAAGTTTCCATAGAGCTGGTATACGGTGGAAGACGAGGTGCTGAGTGTAAATGGCAAGATCTAATAACAAGACACAAAGGAACACGGTGATTTCAAAGGGCAGGCTGACGTTATTGAACAGACCCCATTGATTTTGTTCCGCAATCAGTGCCGCTTGAAATGCCGCAACAGGTAGTAATGTCGCCAGTAAAACACTGTTAAGCGCCATTAATGAGAAGTTATTTCCCCATCGAAACCACTTGTTTTGCGTTAGTGTTTTTCTAGGTGCTTGGTATTCCCACAAAGCACACAAAACAAAAGCGGTGATAAAACAGACAAGGCGAAGTAGTGATGGGTCCTGCATAAGAATTCCTTCTATCATTATCAAGCCACTGTAAGTACAATCGTGCCACTTTTCTAGTTCTATCTATCGTTATTGTCCATGAGAATTCACGCTTTCCACCGTTTGTACCAACACCGTTTATCACTTTCTACAAAGCCGTTTAACGCGCGTGGATGTAAGGTGGTGCGATGTGAGTATTGCAAAATCAAACAAGACAGTTGTATCTGCGAGCATCAACCAGACATAGATACGAACGTAGCGACAATGTTGATCTTGTCTGATAACGAAATCTTAAAGCCAAGTAACACGGGCCGTTTGATAGTAGACACGGTGAAAGACAGCCATGTGTACCTTTGGCATCGAACTGAGCCAAACACAGAGATGCTTGATGTTCTTAAGGACGAAAAGTATCAACCTGTGATTGTATTCCCAGAAGACTATACCGATGACAAATCACGAGTGGTTCAAGACCTGCCGCAAATGCGTGATCCAAACAAAAAGCTACTTCTGATTTTCATCGATGGTAGCTGGCGTGAAGCAAGACGTATCTTTAGACGTTCTGAGTACCTGCAAGATTTACCTGTGTTGTCGATTGAACCTGAATCGGTTTCTCAATACATGATGCGAAAGTCAAACAATGAGCAACACCTCTCAACTGCAGAAGTAGCAAGCTTGGTATTAAAACAGGCTGGTGAAGAGCAGGGCGCAAAAACATTACAGCTATGGTTTGAAGCATTTCGCGAAAGCTACATGCTAAGTAAGACTCGTTACAAGTCGGATCCGACCAAACCAAGCCTGAATACTTTCATAGAGCACAGTAAAAATGAGACGTCACTCTAACCTTTAACCGCTTTGTGCTGACTTGTTGTTCAAACAGACTCAAACACGAGATAAGTTTGTTATCTATCACGGTTTGTAGGGGGAGTGTTATGGATAATGTTCCCCAGTTGTTTTATTTAAAGAGTTTATTTGCCCGAATTTAGGGAAAAATTGGAGAGATTTCATGTATTACGGCTTCGATGTTGGCGGCACTAAAATTGAATTTGGTGCATTCAATGAGAAACTTGAGCGAGTAGCGACAGAGCGCGTTCCAACACCAACAGATGACTATCAATTACTGCTGGATACGATCGCTGGTTTAGTAAAGAAATACGATAGCGAATTCTCTTGCGAAGGCAAAATCGGCCTTGGCCTTCCTGGTATGGAAAACGCAGACGACGGCACTATGCTGGTTGTTAATGTTCCTGCATCAACAGGTAAGCCATTACGTAAAGATTTAGAAGCGCTAATTGGTCGTAGCGTAAAGATCGAAAACGATGCGAACTGTTTCGCGCTTTCTGAAGCATGGGATGACGAGCTAAAAGACGAGCCATCAGTTGCAGGTCTAATTCTAGGTACAGGTTTTGGCGGCGGTTTAGTTTACGAAGGTAAGGTATTCTCTGGTCGTAACCACGTTGCCGGTGAGCTAGGCCATATGCGTCTACCTTTGGATGCATGGTTCCACCTTGGCGACAACGCACCGCTATTAGGTTGTGGTTGTGGTAAAAAAGGTTGCCTAGACAGCTACCTATCGGGCCGTGGTTTCGAATTGATTTACGAGCACTACTTTGGCGAGAAGAAGAAAGCGATTGAGATTATCCAAGCTTACAACGAAGGTGAGGCTAAAGCGGCTGAACACGTTGACCGCTTCATGGAGCTTTTAGCAATCTGCTTTGCGAACTTGTTTACTGGCCTAGATCCACACGTTGTTGCTCTGGGTGGCGGTCTTTCAAACTTCGAGCTTATCTACGAAGAAATGCCAAAGCGTGTGCCTAAGTACTTACTGTCTGTTGCTAAGTGTCCGAAGATCATCAAAGCTAAACACGGTGATTCAGGCGGCGTTCGTGGTGCTGCATTCCTAAACATCAAATAGTGATGGTTTTCAGCTAAACACATTGCGCATAATAAATAAAAATGCCGCAATCTCAAAAGAGGTTGCGGCATTTTTTATTGTTTGGTGATTAGAGCCAGTAACTCGTTATTAAGAACGAAGCTCACTAGGAAATTACTTCTTCTTTTTACCAACACCAAGGTTTTCTTTTTGCTTCAGTGTAAGCTTTGAAAAACCGAGCTTACGGAAGTAATTGTCTTGGTAGTTACGAACCGCTTTAGTATCTGAAATCAACTCTAGCTGCTGCTCTGTTTTTAAGTATTCAGTGATATCGATGCCTTCAGCATCCGCAACCGCTTCTTGGATAGTGCGGTGTTCTTGTTTTGAAAACAGTAACTCTTTTTCTTCGTCTTTGTACGTGTACAGAATGGTACGAGCCATGATGCGCTCCAATAGAATTTTTACTTTGGGCGCACTCTACATAAAAACCGTACGTCGCTCAAGGTAATGGTAAGAAATCTTAAGATTAACTTAGTTAATGGGTTACTTATTAAGGTTAGCTCAGAAATATAAAAGCCCCTTGCGACCAAACCATCGCAGAAGGGGCTTCGAACGTTTGAGCTCTGGTGCAATCAACACACCTTAGGCAGTTTTACTAATTAAACACGGCCTTGCAGTGGAATGATCGTCACTGTTTCACCAACTTTGACGGTATCAACCGATGGTGAAATTTCAATTAAGCAGTTTGCTTCACTCATTGAGCGCAGAATGCCTGAGCCTTGTTTACCCGTTGTCTTAACTTCAAGTACACCTGATTCGTTCATAGTAAACACACCACGACTAAATTCAGTACGACCTTGGCGAGAACGTAATTGCTCAGTAGCTACTGCATTCGCTTTTACTGGTGTCCAGTTTGTTTGGCCTTGCAGCTTGCGAATCGCTGGCTCGACAAAGTTGATGAATGACACCATCACTGCGACTGGGTTACCTGGTAAACCGAAGAATGGTTTATCTTCAATTTTACCGTAAGCAAGAGGACGCCCCGGACGCATGTTGATGCGCCAGAAGTTAATCTCACCCAATTTATCTAGCGCGAGTTTGATGTAGTCAGCATCACCAACAGACACTCCGCCAGACGTTAATACCATGTCAGTCTCTAACGACGCAGCATGAAGGACATCCATCATCTTCTGTTCGTCATCTTCAATGATGCCGTAATCAACGATGTCACAGCCCAGTTTTTGAAGCATACCGATAATAGTAAAACGGTTTGAATCGTAGATAGAATTTGGTTTTTGCTCGCTACCTGGTGCTTGAACCTCATCACCTGTCGAGAATACGCCAACTTTCACTTTGCGTAGAACAGGGCAGGTACCAAAACCCAGTGATGCCATCATGCCCATTTCTGGTGCTTCGATTCGTGTACCGCGAGTAAAGACAGGTTGGCCGATTTCAAGATCTTCACCCGCCATACGGACATTTTGTCCTACTGAGATTTTTGCGTCCGGGAAACTAACTGTGTCACCTTCTTGAACGGCTTGCTCTCGCATCACAACAACATCAACACCTTTCGGCATTGGTGCGCCTGTCATGATCTTAACCGCTTCACCTTGTTGAACTGTCTTGTCGTAGCTGTGTCCTGCCATAACTTCAGCAACAACGTGGTAGCTATCCAGATCCAAATCTTCACTACGAATGGCGTAACCGTCCATTGCAGAGTTCGTGTTCTGAGGTACATTGATTGGTGAGATAACATCTGCCGCCAATACGCGACCATACCCCTGTTCTAGGGCTACAGATTCCGTCAGCTCTAGTGCATCAATGCTGTCAACAATCTTTTGCTGGCCTTGAGTCACGGTAAGACCTGCAGGGGAGAAAGAGTCGCAACATACAATCGGTGTATTATCTTTTGATGATGAACACGCCGATGTTTTGCTTGTTTTCAATACTGGATCAAATGACTGAGCGTATTCAATGATGAAATCACGAATTGCTTCTAAGTCGCTGATTGCCATTTGTGGCAGATCAGATTCGACTTTGCTGTCTGCTGCGATAGCAATGATGTTGTTATCGTTTGGATAGAGCCAAGGTTTACCTACTTCATCACGATGAAGCTCGATTTTAGGGAAAGCGATGTTCTTGCAGCCTTCAACCAAAATCAGATCAAGCGTGCTCGTATCGAAGCGCGTTAATAGGTAATCAAAATCCGCTTCTGCTTCCGGTGTTTCTGTCATCATGACATTACGGTTGCGAGAGCTGATCAACATTTGGTTCGCGCCAGCTTTACGTAAGCGATAGCTGTCTTTGCCAGGCTTATCGACATCAAAATCGTGGTGGGCATGTTTAAGAACACCAACTTTCAAACCTGCGTCGGTTAACAAAGGTAACAGAGCTTCAAGTACAGTTGTTTTACCTGTGCCGCTGTAGGCAGCGAAACCTAATAACGGCAGGTTAGGGCGTTGTTTTGAATCTTTCATTATTGAAGCGTTCCGAATTGGGTGAGTTCTTCTGGCGTATTAAGGTTTACAAAGCAGTTTGGTGCATCGCTGAAGTCAACGTACTCAGTGACGCACTCTTTGTAGAGCAAGATTATCTTGCGATCGCCACGTTCTAAAAAGGCTTCTAACTTTGGAAGAACGCGCTTGTGGAATAGGGTAAACACGGGTTGCTTAAATTCACCATCGTGAGCTACGAGAATGTCACTGTCTTCTTTTACAGCCGCACAAAAGCGTTGTACGAGATCATCACTGATTTGTGGGCTATCACACGGGACAAAACCGACCCAATCTGTGGTCGCGTTTTTAAGGCCAGCATGAATACCACCCAATGGACCTGGATAATCAGGAAAGGAATCGGAAACAACCGGAGCAAATGCTTGGTAACTGTCTAAGTTACGGTTGGCATTGATGGTGATGCTGACATCTTGTTGCGACAGCTTGTCTATAACGTATTGAATAAGCGGGGACCCGTTGAGCTCAACGAGTCCTTTATCTTTTCCGCCCATACGGCTGGCTTGTCCGCCAGCCAAAATAACCCAACTAGTTTGCGTTGGAAGCAGCATAAATATTCTCTTGTGCTTTGTTCTTTTTAATTACTTGCAGAAGCGGTGACTCAGTCAGGGTGTTGTCTTTGATCCACCATTGCTTCTTGCACAAATCGGTTAACGCGTTGGTTTGGTGACTGGTAATGACTAGACTCGCGCCTCTCTGAAGAAGATCTTCGGCCATAAACACCAATCTTTCAATAGATTCTTTGTCTAAAGAAGCACTTGGCTCGTCCATCAGCAAAATTGATGGCTTGAGAATCCAAGCTCTTGCCATTGCTACGCGTTGACGTTCACCACCAGACAACACAGAAATGTGTTCATCTGCTAGGGTTTCTAAACCTACCATCCTCAACGCGTTAATAATTTGAGCTCGCTTATCTTTTTGGCTCTCTTTATTAAAGCGAATCCCATAAGCGACATTTTGGTACACAGAGCCATCAAATAGGTAAGGCGTCTGATGCAGATAGATGATGTCTTTAAATTTTAGTCGAGGAAACAGATTATGTTGCCAGCTTTGTGTCGGTGACTGAATACGGCCAGAACTCGGCTTAATCAATCCAGACAGAATTTTTAGTAGAGTGGTTTTTCCTACACCGTTATCGCCCTTAAGATAAATCGCATCGTTCGGACCGATCGACAGTTCAGGGATGTGGAACAAAACACGCTCTTTGTAGCGCATTGAAATTTGCTGCGTTGTTATTTTTATACTCATGACAGCGTTCCTAAGTTCTTAAATAGCCTTTTCCTCTCACACTCGAAAGGAAAAAGTTAAGGGCTAATGCCAGTGCCAATAAAACCATTCCTAGCGCCACACCTTGAGCGAAAGCGCCTTTGTGACTTTCCATTGCAATAGCAGTAGGGATGTTTCTTGTCATTCCCATAATGTTGCCGCCAACCATCATTGAACAACCGACTTCAGTCACAATGCGAGAAAACGCTGCAATGGCTGCCGCCAACAAAGGAAAACGAGTTTCCCAGATCAAGGTACACGCAACGCGAGTGGTTGAAACTCCCAGAGTGCGCGCAGTTTCCACTGCTCGGCGATCACTGGCTTGCAGCGCACCATGCATCATGGCAACTAGAATAGGGAAACAGATCAGCATCTGACCTAAAATCATTGCCTTTTGAGTAAATAGCAGTTGCCAATCGCCCAGTGGGCCAGAACGAGAAAGCATCATGTACATCAACAAGCCAATAACCACGGTAGGTATTGCTTGTAATGTGTTGATTACAGAAAGTAACGCCCATTTCCCTGGGAATTCCGTGTAGGCCAATAAGAAAGCCATGATGATAGAGGGAACAATTACCAAAGAGATGGCGGACAAAGATACACTGAAGGACACCGCGACGATTTGCCACAGATCGTGGTCAAAATTCACCAGTAAATTCAATGCATCTAGCGTTGTTTGCCATAAGGTCATGAAGTATCTCGTGTGAATCGATAATAGGTTTTTATCGGTAATGACTGATGTTAATCATAGCTGACACAATATTAATGAGCCTTATTGGCCAGCTATTATTTCTTTACTTGTTTGGTTTACTGACTAGTTAAGCGTAGTGCTATTTGGCAAAGAGTGAATCTTTAACCCTATTTAGCACAAGCTAGCGATTAGTCCGCGTAAGCGACAAACTACTCAGCACTAGCAACAAACAGTTGCTTGCCGTGCAGCTTAAAGTCGTTAATCAGTTTTTGACCTTTAGGGTTAACTAACCAATCGCTGAACGTTTTTGCTGCTTGGTAATGAATGCTTGGGTAACGCTCTGGGTTAACTAGAATCACTTGGTAAGGGTTGAATAGGTTCTCGTCACCTTGGAAAAGGATTTTAAGATCTAATTTGTTTTGGTAAGCCAACCAAGTACCACGGTCAGTCATTGTGTAGCCTTGCATCTCTGACGCCATGTTCAGAGTAGGGCCCATACCTTGGCCAACACTGCGGTAACCGCCAAAGTTTGGCTCCATCTTAGTTTGAGCCCAGATACCCATCTCTTTCTTATGTGTACCTGAATCATCACCACGAGACACGAACGTGACATTGTTTGTCGCAATCGCTTTAAATACATCAGCGACTGCTTTTTGAGATTCAACTTTCGCTGGGTCACTTGCAGGGCCAACGATTACAAAATCGTTGTACATTAGTTTACGAGGAAGTACACCGTAGCCTTTCTCAACAAAGTTAGCTTCCGCTTTTGGTGCATGTGTCATCACCAAATCTACATCGCCGTTTTCACCCATGCGAAGTGATTTGCCAGTACCCGCCGCTAAAACATCAACTTTGATACCCGAATCTTTTTCGAATTCAGGCAGTAGGTAGTCCAGAAGACCTGAGTGATAAGTGCTTGTCGTTGTCGCAAGCTTGATATGTGTGGTGTCTTCTGCGCTGCTAGCCGAGTAACTGACGATAGATAGAGCTGCAACAGTTAGGGGAATTGCTTTCATTATTATTATGTCCATTTTGTTAGAAATGAATGACATGTCTTCTATTTTAAAGGGCTAAAAGAAGGACATGTGCATAAGATGCCAATTATAGTAATTAGAAATCCTCTCCCTATAAGCAATCTTAATGCCAATAAATAATGCATCAAGTCTCATTAAATTGCTGTTATTTCGGACAAAACTGCGTCATTTTGCGAGACAAAATAAACCAAAACATGAGCTAGGACAAAATGTCGCACATTGTCCCTGTTGAACAAAAGGTTAATTGGTACACTCTGTCCCAACTTTCCCTAACGGCTGATCATTATGTCTTTACCTAGTTCAAACGCCTCTAACCCCAATCCAAACACTTTGACCCAATATCAGGCATTTTCTGTCCTGGTGGTTGATGATGAAATTGGTATGCAGGCAATTTTAAAGAAAGCACTAGGTAAATATTTTGGCAAGGTGTCGAGTGCCGGCTCTGTAGAAGAAGCTGAAACGCTACGTTGCAATGAACACTTCGATCTAATCGTCCTTGATATCAATCTTCCGGGCCGCTCTGGTATCGAGTGGGAAGAAGCCTTCAATGATAGCGACCGAAAAGCCGATGTGATCTTTATGACTGGCTATGCCGATCTGGAGATGACTATATCTGCACTCAAGCTCGGTGCTTCAGATTTTATTTTAAAACCATTCAACCTAGAGCAGATGATACAAGCTGTACTTCGTTGTATGGATAAGCGCCTAGACCAAAGAATGCAGTACGCGTTGAAGCGTGATGTCAGCCGCCACATAAAAACCGAGATTATTGGTAACTCAGATAAGACCAAACAACTCAAGCTACTTATCAGCCAATTTGCACCATCACGAGCGTCTGTGTTGGTAGAAGGTGAGTCTGGTACCGGTAAAGAGTTGGTTGCCCGTGGTATTCATGAGGCCAGTAAGCGTAATGGACCATTCGTACCAATCAACTGTGGTGCGATTGCACCAGAGCTTCTCGAAAGTGAATTATTTGGCCACACCTCTGGTGCCTTTACTGGTGCGAAGAAGAATCGCGAAGGTTTATTCAGAGTTGCTAACGGCGGTACGTTATTCCTTGATGAAATTGGCGAAATGCCACTGCCAATGCAATCTGCATTATTGCGAGTGCTCGAGCAGCGAACCATTCGTCCGGTTGGCAGTGAGAAAGAGATTTCTGTAGACGTTCGTGTTGTCGCGGCAACCAATCGAAACCTTCAGGAAGAGGTCGAGAAAGGGCATTTCCGTCGCGATCTCTTTTACCGACTTAATGTACTCAAGATTGATGTGACTCCTTTACGTGAACGACCATCCGATCTGATAGAGCTCGTTCCATATTTCACTCGTCTATTATCGAGTGAACTGGGTATGCCGGTTCCTCATTGGGCGCACGAAGACATCTTGGCGATGAATGAGTATAAATGGCCAGGCAACATTCGTGAGCTTAAGAACATGGTTGAGCGCTGTATTCTATTAGACAAGCCACCAGCTCACTATTGGCGAGAGATAAATGGCGAGCCTGCACCCGCGAACATTTCGGTGACGGTGTCACACGGTGCTGAAGTACCAAACTTGAATCCAACGGACGCTGCTGAGGGGTATCCCAACACCTGGACACTCAAAGAAGTTGAGAAAGCACATATCGAACAACTTGTGAGTTTCCACGATGGCAATAAATCTGCTGCAGCGAGAGATCTTGGCGTTGCACGCAAAACGTTAGAACGTAAATACAAAGATTGGAATACAGAAGGCTCTGAATATGCCGATTAGACGTCATTGGTGGGCAAAGTGGGCGTTCCGTTTCAAAACAATGGTGCGTTATCGCTTACTGTTTCTCACATCAGCGCCGATTTTTCTGACGCTTTGTGCTCTTGTTGCGATCACTTTGTATTGGTCTGTGCACTATACCTGGCAGGGCGCTTTGATTGATGTCGATGAGCGCTTAGACGTGGCAGACAACAGTATCCATCTGATTCAAAACCAGCAAGCTTACAACGTGCGTGCGTTTGCCGAGTCGTACAGTTTTCAAATGAAGCTAGCGAGTGGCGTTTCTCAAAATGAACTTATTCATTGGGTTTCTGAGAATAAATCGCGCTATGAACTCGATTTTTTGCGCTGGCGCAGTGTTGGAAGCATGGCGAAGAAACTCGAGTACCTAGATTTAGCCAATAAATCGTCATTCTTTAGTGTGTTAGACAGTAAAGAGCTTAATTACTTAGACCGTGATCTTGCCAAAAAAGCGGAAGTCCCGATGCTCAATGGTAATGACGTTGAAACTCGTGGTTTGGTGAGCCGCACTGTAGTGTCGATTAGAGATGAGAAAGGCCATGTGATCGGCTTTCTTGATGGCGGGATCTTACTGAACAACAGCACACAGTTGGTTGATCAAATCAGTAACCTGATCTATCCGCAAAGAGATGGATTTAATCTCCATGTCGGTACTGTCACCGTCTTTCTTGATGACCTTCGTGTAAGCACAAACGTGCCACTAAGCAGTGAAAACAGTGAGGGACGAGCAATTGGTACGCGCGTTTCTCATGAAGTTCACTCAAAAGTCCTCAACGAGGGCAAAGAGTGGTTGGATCGTGCCTATGTTTATGATGCATGGTACATCACCGCTTATCAGCCAATTCACGACCAGTCTGGCAAGGTAATTGGCATGCTTTACACCGGTTATCTAATTTGGCCGCTCATTGAAACCTACCTGACTAACCTTGGCGAAATCAGCATCATTATTGTGTTGCTGTTGCTTGCTTCTGGTTTGATCGTTCACCGTGGTGCCCGCGATCTTTTCGATCCAATTGAACGAATTCATAAAGTGGTGAAGCTCGTGCAACTGGGCAAAGATAAACGCATCGGCACGTTGGGCTTGGATGATCAACACGAGCTAACCTTACTTGCTAAACAGTTCGATAAGATGCTGGATTTGCTCCATGAGCGTAATCAAGAGATTCAACAAGCGGCGTTAGAACTTGAGTGTAAAGTGCATTCACGTACCGCCAGTTTGAAGGAGAAAACCGAAGAACTTGAGTTACACATTAAACTGCTCAATCAAGCGAGAGATAAGCTGGTGGTCAATGAGAAACTGGCAGCACTCGGTGAGCTTACCGCTGGTATTGCTCATGAGATCAACAACCCAACAGCGGTAATTCTTGGCAACGTTGAGTTGATGAAATTTGAGCTAGGTGATGAAGTCAGCCGTGTCGAAGAAGAGGTTCATGCCATTATGGAGCAAATCGACCGAATCCGAAACATTACGCGAAGCTTGCTGCAATATAGCCGACACGGTGGTGTGCAGGATGAGATCACGTGGCAACACATCAACCCGATCGTTGATGAAAGTATCACGCTCGTGAAAACCGGGGCGAAAAAGCGCGATATGGTTTACGTTTCGAACCTAAACGCTAAAACATCGGTTGAAGTAAATCGAAACCAACTGCTACAGATTCTGGTAAATCTACAAATGAATGCGATTCATGCGATGGACGGGCAGGGAACATTAACGATTTCGAGTGAAGACTGGGTTGAGAACGGTGTATCTCACGGTGCTATCGTACATGTTGAAGACGAAGGTTGTGGCATAAAAGAAGAGCAATTAAAGCGAATCTTCTCACCATTCTATACAACGAAACGCGACGGTACTGGCTTAGGCTTATCCGTATCTCAGAGTATCTTGAGCCAAATTGGGGGCGAGATACGTGTAGAATCAGAAGTGGGGAAAGGCAGCCGCTTTAGTATCTACCTTCAACAAAAAGCGACACCGCAGTTGTTGATTTCAAATCTCTGAGTTAATTAAAGAAACTGTCACACGATCGTTACTTTAAGTGCTTGGGCTGCTAGTTCAATTTTCAGCCCAAGCACGAAAATCCCGCACTAATAAATCATCACCCACAAAACCTCAACCTCTACCGGTTTGACCTATACCTCTTTTTAGTTATGTAACACAGTGTATATTTGACGATCTTGATGCATATCATCTGAACTGTACGAAATTTTGATAACTTGGTCCAAAATCCATAATCAAAACATATATTAAAGTCAGTCAGCTATGAAATTAAGTAATCTATCTATCAAGTCAAAACTCGCCTTAATTGTCATTCTATCGGTTGTATTACTGGTAATGGCATCAACATTTAATCTGATGCAACAACGAGCCAGTTCCATGGAAGAGCGTCAAGATAAACTCAGCGCTCAAGTTGAAACTGCCGTTAGCTTAGCCAGCTATTACTACAGCCAACGCAGCGTGCTCGGTGAAGAAGTCGCAAAGGAGCGAGCGCTACAAGCTATTAAGACGCTTCGTTACGACAACACCAACTACTTCTGGATCCTCAACCAGCAACTCAACATTATCAGCCACCCATTAAAGCCAGAGCTAAACGGCACCAACGCAGGTAACTTGAAAGACGGCGCAGGAAAGCACCATTGGCGTGAAATGGTGACGATCTCGCGCTCTCCTCAAGAAAAAGGCTTTCTCGATTATCAGTGGATGAGCCCTCAAGGTGAACTCAAAGATAAAATCTCTTACGTACAGCTCTTCCCGGAATGGAACTGGATTATTGGCTCAGGAATACTGGTCGCTGATATTCAAGAGGCTTTTTACGCATTGGCACTGAAGGAAGGCATGGTCGCGGTTGTTCTATCAGGTTTGCTGTTTGCGATGGGCTATGCAATTTCAAATAACATACTGGTCCCACTTAACAAGCTTATCGACAACACACATAAGATAGCCGATGGTGACCTTCGTGTGCGTATGAACATGACACGTAAAGATGAGCTAGGCGATATGAGCCACCAGATCGATACCATGCTCGACAAACTGCAAACGACGCTTCGCACAGCAAACGAGTCTGCGGACCTGTCTAGCAATATGGCAAGTCATATTGCTCAGGCCAGTGAAGAAGCAGCAACCAGTGTCAATTCGCAACATGCACAACTTGAGCTGTTATCGACAGCAATGACAGAGATGAGCGCGACAATTTCAGATGTCGCGATGAATGCAGAAAACACCGCTGCGAGTACCAACAAAGTGGTCGATCACGCTAACCAAAATGATGAAAACATGCAGGTAACCGCAACGACCATATCTCAAGTATCTGAGAATATTTCGACTGCAAACAACTTGGTCAGAGATCTTCAATCTGGAGTTACAGAGATAAGCCAAGTAGTCGGTGTGATTCGCGATGTATCAGAACAAACCAATTTACTGGCGCTCAACGCTGCGATTGAAGCAGCACGAGCAGGGGAACAAGGGCGAGGGTTTGCTGTCGTTGCCGATGAAGTTCGTAATCTAGCGAGCCGCACGCAGAACTCTACCAACGAAGTGCAATCGACCATTGAGAAGCTAACACAACAAGCTGAACGTACATTTAATGCTATGCAAAGCAGCAATGAGAAAGTGGACCACAGCGTGGTTGCATCTAACGAGACACGCCAACAACTCGATGTTATTGTGAATGAGCTACACAACGCCAATGATATGGTTTCGCAAATTGCTGCAGCATCCGAGCAGCAGAGCACAGTAGCAACAGAGATGAGTGAGAGTGTCACTGGTATTCACTTGGCCGCTAACGAAGTACTACAGGCCTCACAATCGTTGGCTGAAGACAGTCAGAAGATGGCAAACACCACTGAACATCTCACTGAACAGTTGAAGTACTTTAAGGTTTAGTTCAATTAACCAAGCCGGAAAGACAACAGCGTTAAATAGGCGGAAACCATAAAAAAACACCTCCGAATCTTATTCAAGTACGGAGGTGTTTTTGTTTTTAACAATCTAGCTATCAACCTAAAATTAAGAGTGGGCAGCCACTGAGATTTTAGGTGGGTTGATATTGTGTTTCTTAAACTCTTTCATGACACGAAGTGTAATATCAGTCTCGAACAACTTCTCATAGGCTGTATCCACCACATAAGCCTTACAGGTTAGCTGTATTGCTAGGTAGTTGTCAGTAATGGTCTGTTTCACCAATACCGTCACAGGCTTGGGTAAGTGGATGTAACGGCTTGATGAAGCCGCTTCCTGTATCAGATCACGGGCGAGGGTAATGTCCTCATCCATACCGACATAAAACGGAATCACCACCTGCATATCCAACGCGCCATAGTTACCACTGGTGGTTACTTCGTTTAAGAACTTGTTGTTTGGAATTGTAATGATGTCGTCGTTCAAAGTTCTCATACGTACTGAGCGTAAACCAATAGTAATAATGTCTCCGTAGTTACCTTCGAACGTGACGCGGTCACCTACCTGAAATGGTCTATCAATCATTACAGTGATACCCGCGATGAAAGAGGCCGCCAAGTCTTTAAGCGCAAAGCCGACCGACACTGCTAGGGTACCGCCAATCAGAGCCAAGATTTGGTCGTTTATGCGGAAACTCATCATGAACACGATAAGACCAGTACTCACA
This sequence comes from Vibrio chagasii, assembly GCF_002954585.1. GTDB lineage: Bacteria > Pseudomonadota > Gammaproteobacteria > Enterobacterales > Vibrionaceae > Vibrio > Vibrio chagasii_A. Next base: position 1,288,866 of record NZ_MSCI01000002.1, on the reverse strand, counting down.
TAAATGAAGAATTGCATGAACGATTGAAGCTTTTGCAGCAACATTCGATATTGCACGAATTGGCTACCAAAGCTGGTCACCATTGAGTTAATGAACTTCAATAACAACCACATCGCAGCAATGACGATGATAGAGAAGAACACGCCACTCCAACGCACCAAGCTCGCAATCTTAGAAATGTTTTCTACATTGGCTAACTCTTCTGTCGCGTAAGTCGGGAAACTTACCGTCGTCGCCAAGCCAACAAGTAATAGGACAAATAACTTCTTCATTTTACTTCACCAATAAATGTTGACGGTCGAGAACGTTAGTAATGTGACGGAACCAGTGATCAGAGATTCTTGCCTTATCTTCATTCCAGCCAATGTAACCACGGCTTTCGAAGTAACGAAGAATACCGGTGATTTCAGCAATACTTAGCTGAGTACATTCTGATAGCACCTCGGTAGACGCGATTTCTAACTGAACGATAGAGCGCAGTACCGCCAGCATCGGTTTTGGCATGTTCTCTAGTTCTTGAGCCTCAGGCACATGGAACAACCTTACTACCGCTTGGTCTGTCTCTTTGTTCCTGTTTAAAGAAAGACGGAAGAAACGCAGTGCAACGGTTGGGTTACCATCTGAGTAGTGCCACAAGATACGATAGAAACCTTGGCGCGCGCGCTCTTCTTCGCTCATGTCATCTTGGTCCCACTGCTTTGGTACCACTAAACCATCAAATGATAATGACTTCTCAAGCTCGGTATTGATACGGCTAGTAAGCAACTCGCCAACTTGTTTCTCTGTCCAACGCGGAAGGAAGCAAACCAAATCAAATAACAGACGCTCACCACGAGCTCGATCGACAAATCGCCAGCTAGACTTAGCAATCGACATCACGATTCTGTGGTTCTTCTTCGAACGACGCAGTAAGTTAGTCAATCGAATCAGATCTGAAAGACCACCAACCATTGGTTTAACTAGGCGCTGGGCATTATCAATCGCAATCAGATAAGCCGTCTCACTCTTACGAAGATGCGCCAAGATTTGAATCTCAGTTGCGTCTTCTTCCAAGCCAATGCTTACCGCAAGGTGACACAGTAATTCTTGGTAACCCGCGTAAGGACAGCTAACGTAAATTGGCTCTGCATTCGATACCTTGTGCAGCAAGGTATACAGAAGCGTTGTGGCACCCACACCACGTTCACCAGAGACGATACAAATCGCCGGGCTGTCGGACATCAAATAGCGAGAAAGTTGTTTAACTTCATCGCCGGCATAGTCAATCAGCTCGCTGTCGATGGATCCAGGTAGAATGTATTCGTATGTTTGATCACCTTTGATGCGCACTAGGTTTTTCTGGTTCTTATCGAGATCAGACTGCTTAGCCACTTCAATCCTAAACAGATAAGCCAGTGCTTGACTGAATACTGTGTAGTTAGAAAGCAGCGACATGATACGATGCTGGAAGTGATACACACTCAACCAAGCGATACCAAGCGCAGTCGCGAGGATATTAAGTAAGAAGGTATCTTGGCGATTCACAGCCCAATTAACCCACACTGGACGGTCAGAGATATGCTCTAGGGTATTGAATACCTTAGCTCTCCATAAACGAAGGACCGAGATGGTCACCAACACAAACCAGAAGAATAGGACGCTATAAATCCAACTGTAAATGGTGCCTTTACCTAGCGTAATACTGGAAATCTGAAGAATCACACCAGCAACAATAAAACTCCACACATAACGTCGAATCGTTGAAAGGCGTAGGGCAATCACTTCTTGGTTTGATGTGCGACCCATGCGGTACGCAAACTCCAGAATGAAGCTGATGGCGATCGAGCCGCCTAGAATCCACCATGTAAAGATCTCAAGGAATATTAGGTGTTGCAGGCTAGGGATACTTGAAAGTACACGCAGCGACAGCGTGATAGCAATTAACCAAGCAATGGCTCTATCCGCACGGCTCACATACCAAATTAAACGAATCAGGAATGGAGGGTTTGGTTTCGCCTCAAGCAGGTTAACACGAAACAGTTCAATCAACCTTTTGCTGTTCGCTAACCACCACACTAGTGCAAAGTAGATGAACAGTACTTTTAACGCCGCACCAATTACAGGCACCGGCGAAATGAAGATATCTTTAATAAGTGCTTTGAAGCTACGTATTTGGAAATACACCAAGTATTCGACGTTTAGCTTGGTCAGTTCCCACTCTTGCTTAAACTGAGTAACACCGTAAGGGCCAAAACCGGTCAAGCGTTCTCTGTTACTTGCTGTGCTTTGCTCCAATAAGTGCTGCTTACTCACATTCAAACTGTTCAACGTGACGTAGCTAGACTCCACATCGAACCACTGCTCTGGCTCGCTGTTTTCACGATAGGCTTTGAGTCGTTGGTCGAACTTAGCGATTTGCTGATTCTGGACACGAAGTACCTCTGCGAGCAGTCGGTTTACTTTGCGTTTGTCAGACACTTCCATAAACAGAGGGTCGGGTAGTTGATCGATCCGATTATTCAGATCTTGGGCGATGTCAGAGACCTGAGGCTGTGATTGTAAGTCATATTCCAAGTTGGCATGACTTGGCCATGAGAGCATGGCTAATATGAAGAATAAGAAGCGCGGTAATGAACGCATAAAAGTCTCTTAGAATTATGAGGTTACGATTACTATAGTTAGAGAATCGAGCTTTGTGAAATCTCGTGCATCAATGAGGGCGAGTACTTTATCCCCGAATCTGGGCTCATTGTCATGAAACTGTCAGTCATTGAGCTACTATTTGTTCATTGAAGAGTGTTGTGAATAGCTCGATGCAAAGTAGGTTTGTTTGTAACAGATTGCTATGCGATATATTAAATTATTAAGACGAGATATGTCTTTATATAAGACGGTTTTTACTCGTTGGTTCAGTGCTTTGTATGTTGCAGGATTGGCTTATTTATCACTCCATAAATAGAAATCAAAAATGTGAGTTACCTCAAACTATGATTTAGCTAGGTTATCGCTCACTTATTAGCGGGTAATTGCAATCAATACTTGCAGTTAAAGCCCTGAACAAGTAACGTTGCGGCGTTTTTCACATTAAAAAGGTAAAGGCATTGATCTCCACAGCAAATATCACCCAACAATTCGGCGCTAAGCCACTTTTCGAAAATATTTCAGTTAAGTTCGGCGAAGGTAACCGTTACGGTTTAATCGGCGCGAATGGCTGTGGTAAATCGACGTTCATGAAGATCCTATCAGGTGAACTAGAGCCGACTTCTGGTAACGTAAGCTACGATCCAAACGAGCGCGTAGCTAAGCTAAACCAAGACCAATTTGCTTACGAAGAATTCACGGTAATCGACACGGTTATCATGGGTCACAAAGAGCTATGGGCAATCAAGCAAGAGCGTGACCGCATTTACTCTTTGCCAGAAATGAGCGAAGAAGACGGCATGAAAGTCGCTGACCTTGAAGTTCAGTTTGCTGAAATGGACGGTTACATGGCTGAAGCGAAAGCGGGTGAGCTTCTTCTTGCTGTTGGTATTGAAGAATCACAACACTTCGGCCTAATGAGCGAAGTAGCACCTGGTTGGAAACTTCGTGTGCTTCTAGCGCAAGTTCTGTTCGCAGACCCGCACATCATGCTTCTAGACGAACCAACGAACAACCTGGACATGGATACTATCCGCTGGTTGGAAGAGACACTAAACCAACGTAACTGCACAATGATCATCATTTCGCACGACCGTCACTTCCTAAACTCTGTATGTACACACATGGCTGACCTTGACTACGGTGAACTTCGCCTGTTCCCAGGTAACTACGATGAGTACATGACGGCAGCGACTCAAGCGCGTGAACGTCTACTGTCTGACAACGCTAAGAAGAAAGCACAAATTGCTGAACTTCAAACGTTCGTTTCTCGTTTCTCTGCTAACGCTTCTAAAGCGAAGCAAGCAACGTCTCGTGCTAAGCAAATCGATAAGATTCAACTTGAAGAAGTAAAAGCTTCTAGCCGTCAAAACCCATTCATCCGTTTTGAACAGTCTAAAGAGCTATTCCGTAACGCACTTGTGGTTGAAAACCTATCTCAAGGCTTTGAAGAAGACCTATTCAACAAGTTCGATGCAATCTTCGAAGTAGGTGAGCGCGTTGCAATCATTGGTGAGAACGGTGTGGGTAAAACAACACTACTTAACACACTAGCTGGCGAACTTGAAGCTCGTACTGGTGAGTACAAGTGGTCTGAAAACGCAAACATCGGTTACTACGCTCAAGACCATGCTCATGATTTCGAAGAAGACATGAACTTGTTCGATTGGATGAGCCAATGGCGTCAAGAAGGTGAAGACGAGCAGGTTGTACGTGGCTTCCTAGGTCGTATGCTATTTGGTCAAGACGACATTAAGAAATCAGTTAAGGTAATTTCTGGTGGTGAGCAAGGTCGTATGCTTCTTGGTAAGATCATGATGCACAAGCCAAACATCCTACTTATGGATGAACCAACTAACCACATGGATATGGAATCTATCGAAGCGCTTAACTTGGCTCTTGAGAACTACAAAGGCACATTGTTCTTCGTATCTCACGACCGCGTATTCGTAGATTCTCTAGCAACGCGTATTCTAGAAATCAAAGATGGCAAGATTAACGATTTCCGTGGTACTTACGCTGAATTCCTAAAAGCACGTGGCTAATTTTGGCTAGTGTTTTGGACACCGCTGTTTGTAGACACCAATAGTCTAGAGTAACGGAAAATGTCCTTATAGAATTGAAACGCCCTTATCTGCAGAAAGCGATAAGGGCGTTTTTTATTACCTGCAGTTTATTCAGAGATGGTGATAGTCCACAACACAGTGGAATACACATCAGTATTTAAACTGAGCCACAATCTCCTCTAATTTCACACTCACACTCGATACCTGTTCACTACAACGCACTGAACCTGATACCACGGTATGTGTATTACTTGCTAGATGAGCGATGTCGCTGATGTTTCGGTCTATCTCCGCAGATACCATAGATTGTTCTTCAGACGCTGTCGCTATTTGACTATTAAGATCGAACATCTCTCCAACTTGGAAGTGGATACCTTCAATCGCATTAACCACATCTTTAGTCTGGTGCTTAACTTGTTCGGTTTGTTCTAAGCTTGCCGACATATTGGCGACTGTCTTGGCAATGCCGGAAGTCAAACCATGGATAGTCGATTCAATCTGATGAGTCGAGTCGTTAGTCATCAGAGAAAGCTCTCTCACTTCAGAGGCAACCACAGCAAAGCCTCGCCCGTGATCGCCTGCACGAGCAGCCTCAATCGCCGCGTTAAGCGCGAGTAGGTTAGTTTGTTCTGCAATCCCTTGAATCGTCGTCACCACTTGATTGATTTCACGGCTCTGTTCTTCAAGCTGTACGATTAAGTCTTGCGACTCTGCAATGTTCTCAGCCAAAACATTGATACTCGAATCCGTTAAATGTGTTTCTTGTAGTGCTTGATGGGCGTTGTCTTTAATCTTCTCTGCATTAGTCGCAGCATTTTCTATATTGACTGTGACTTCATTACTGGTCATCACCAATTCGTTAACTGCCGTTGCGACCGACTCCGATTGTTGTTTCTGTTTCTCTGCATTGCTCATGCTTTTGATCGCGGCTTCTTCAGAACTACACGAGCTGTCGGTCAGTACCTTCATTACACTCGACAGCTCTTTGATGTTTCCATGTAGTTTATTGATGAAGGTATCGAATGAGTGAGCGAGCTGGGCTAATTCGTCGTTACCTTTGGCATTCATTCGCACCGTTAAATCACCATCGCCATTGGCAATCGACTCCATCATGACGTTAATCGCTTTAATACGCGCGAGTATGTTGCGACCAATGAACACCAACAACAAAGAAAGCAATGCGACGATAGCGGCACCAAACAGATGCAACATATTTTGTGTGTGTCTAACTGCCGCTGTAATTGCTTGGCTTATCTCATTCTGCACTTGTTCAATGGCTTGTTCCGTTTGATGGACATTGCTACGTAAGGCGCCTCTGAGCCCCAACTCTGCAGACAAACCTAGCTTACTGTTAGCAACCAACAGGGTTTCAACCGCAGCCTTATATTCGGAATAGGCTTGTTCAGTCACAATCGAGGTTTTGGAGTAGGGTTTGAACTCTATGAGTGCTTGTTCTAACGCACGGTTAGTTTGATCGTTTGTATGTGCAAGATAATGGAAGTCTTTTTCTATTAGCTCCAACAGAGCAAGCTCCAGGGTTAAGTTAGACTCGTGCTCGATAGCGACTTTCAGGTCTTCTCTTCTTTCTCCCAACGTCGCAACAAAACCCAACGGGGCGGTTGTTCGTTCTATATCGTTGACTTGATCGACTATCTGATGGAATTGTTTTTGATATTGATGAAGGGTATCTGAAATGTGAGTCATCTGATCGGATAGGTGAAGCTGGTGTGAGGTTAAGGTTTGGCTCAGAGTCACCAATCGTTCATTCAAGATGTTGACGGTTTTATCGAAGCGTTCTGCGTACTTCTGGTCATTGCGGGCTAAGAAATCTTTCTCATGTCGCCTTAACGTTAATAAATCGACCGAGCTTCTGAGGTTTTCGGTCGCAGCGATCTCCAATGATTCCAATTTGTCTAAACTGAACTGCTCGTAGACGGCATAGATAAAGACGGAAATAAATAGGGTGAGGTTGATTAGAATGAACTTACTACGAATTGAAAGAGACAGCGATCTACGCTGAGGTTCCGATGGATTACTCATGGTTAATTCCCTTTAAGCCGGTGACGTTGATATTCATCTTTAATTTTTTATTAATAGATTCATTAAATTGATGAATATGTAATTAATAGCTTATGGAATTCGTAAAGCAAGGTTAGTTTCGTATTGATGTTCAAAGAGATGTACTAGTGTGAAGAAACAGAACTAATAACTTTATGCGATTAACTTAAATTAGGTCTTATTATTCGGTAAACCAATGATTTACTCCCATACAAATAAAAACGCCGTTCATTAACCTTAATGAACGGCATGGTTTATTCACTTGTAGCAGGGGAAATCTAGCCCTCTGAAGGCGCTTGCTCGCCTTTGACGTTGAAATCTATCTTGTCTGCACCAGTAAACACTTGGAAGCGCAAGCCTTTAGCACGAGCAATCGTTGTTATGCCGAACTTCTTCGCTAAATCTAAGCCCATTTGTGTAACGCCAGAGCGTGATAGCAGAACAGGGATTCCCATCTGCGCTACCTTAATCACCATTTCAGAGGTAAGACGACCTGTGGTGTAGAAGATCTTATCTCCGCCATCTTCTTTGTTGAGCCACATCTCACCCGCAAGGGTATCGACGGCATTGTGACGACCTACATCTTCCACAAACGACAACACTTGGTCATCTTTGCACACCGCACAACCGTGAACCGCACCCGCTTTCTTGTAAGTATCGTTGTAGTGGGTCAAAGCCTCTAGTGCCGTATAGATTTCAGACTGCTTAATCTTAGTTTGAGGTACTTGGTAATCTTCTAACTGTTTCATCACATTGCCGTACATGGTGCCTTGACCACAGCCAGACGTCACCGTCTTCTTCTTCAATGCTTGCTCGAGTTGGCTTGTGTCTTCTTTAGTGATGACCGCTGCAGAGCTGGTTTCCCAATCAATAATGATAGATTCAACGGCTTCTGGATCAGAAAGGAAGCTTTGGTTTTTCAAATAACCTAAGACTAATGCTTCCGGGCGTGAACCCAATGTCATCAGAGTGACGATCTCTTTCCAGTTCAGCATTACCGTAAGAGGGCGCTCACAAGCGATTTGTTTTGTTAGCTTCTCACCATATTCATCAAACACTTCAACTTCGATGGTCTGAAGTGGGTTTTCACTGGTTTTTATTATGTTTGGTTTTACCACAGTCACGTCCTACTTAATGAGATAGCGATTTTATGAGATAGGCGTTAACAAGAGCAGCATAGCTCTTGTTACTAAATGCGTTAGTTTATATGTGTCGTTATCGTTCACGTTTCAATGAATAAACATACAACAGCATGGCGAAGAGCGTTTGCAAATCTTATTCCAAAATAACGGGGATTCGTTAAAACATGAAGCATTAGATTAAAATAGCGCAAAATATGAGAGTTCACCGAGACTAACTGTCTCAAACCAGCGCAATCGACTAACGTTATAAAGGTAACTTAGCGACAAACGCAACACAGACACAGTAGGACTCAAGCTGTATTGGCGTGTTTATTGCTTTGTAGAGGGTATATGGTTATGCGAAGTACAAAATGTCCTACGTACGATCAGAATAAAGAAAATCAATTGGGTGCAGTATGTCTGAGATAAAAGAATTCCAAGAACACTACGAAAAAACAGAATCAGCTTGGCCAATAGGTGTCCAAAGAATAGAGAAAGAGATCAAAACTGGCATTTGGGTAACGACTCAATGGGAACTCATCGGTTTTGAATTATCACCTGAAAATGAAACCCCAGACGTATGTTTGCTCCAACTACACAAAGACGAACGTACCGACTACCGCTTCAATCTAAGCTCTCAGCAACCTAAGCTATTCTTAGTCATGGATAATGTTGACTCCGGTAAACCTATTATTCAATTACTGACAGCATCACAAACAGTCGCAGGCCAGTACATGGACGGAGATAACCAAGTATTGTCTTACGACATGCCTTTACCTGTACAAGCGTGGATGGAAGCCTTTATCGGTCGTCATGGCGAATTATTAGAAGCTAGACGCAAGAAGCGTAAAGGGGCAGGTCGTTCTAATGGCAACTAACTTTTTTAGCCGTTGGTCTCAACGAAAGCTCGATGAATCGACTGACAAAGCGCTCGAAGCTGAACAGCCTGTTGAGGAAACCTCGGTTACTTCTTCTGAGCCAGCTTCTCAAACACTCAGCTCAGCTGAAGAACTCACACCAAATGACCCAACTTCTATCGAGCCAACTAATGCTTTAGAAGAGTCTGCTGACACTAAAGAGTCGGCATCAGAGACTACTGAAGAGCTGTCTATGGCTCAATTATTGGTATCAGAAGCATCAGAAAGCGTAAAAAAAGCCGCATTACGTAAATTATTTCTCTCAGAAGAGTTTAACGTACGTGATGGCTTAGACGATTACGATGACGATTACAGTAATCTTAAGTCACTTTCTGAAGGTGTCGCTGAAAGCTTACGTGATTGGGTAAAAGAGAAGGTAGAAGAAGAAACGCCAAGCGAACAAGAGCAAGCTACTGAAAATCAAGAAGAAGCTTCAATTAACAACGCTGAAGAAGCGGAATTAGATCTTGTTGAAAGTGACGAGATTACGAGACAACAAAGTGAACTGTATAAAAACACAGTATCAGATAATTTCGACACCGATGCTATCGAAAATGACCCAAAAGAGGTGAGACAAAATATACCACACAAAGAATAGGTACATTTTGACTAAACACTCAATGAACCGCTTGCGACAAAATGTCCCAAGCGGTTTTTTTATTATCAATATCGATTTAAATTTAATCTAATTCATTGAAAATATTGAGTTATTAAATTGGCACGCCATTTGCTAAAACCAGTCCATTATCGACTTTTTTGTAGATAACGCGCGTAAACTTGACGAGTGAATGAATAGTTAACGAGACCATAAGTTGTTAACTGATTACTCAGCAAGTTCTCCAACGCTAACTACAATGAAGATTGAACAGATTATCCATATCCAAAAATGGAACTGAGCAATGCTTAAACAATTATTAGAACAAGCAACTTCAAATAACGCAAAGGCGAGGCTGTATGCGTTTGAGAACACTGTTGAGTTAACAAACCTAATTCCACCGACAGTCAGTTATGAAAGTGGTGGTAACACGCTAATTATTGGTCCAACTGCGATCATTGAAAGTGCTGCGGCTCAATTGCCTCAGTTAACAAGCCTGACACTACTTTCAACAGACGGTGCGAAAGCGACTAATGCTGAGTCAGAGCTTTACTACGCAAATGCTGTTCAGGTTTCTGGGTTCCTTGGTACATTCGAAGTTCTAATCGAAAACAAAGGCCTAAACAATAACCTTGCGAAAGTAGCAATCAATCATGACTGTTTTGATGTGGTTTTGGATCTATGTCTGAATAGCTGCATGACAGAAGAAGTGCCTGTTCCTGGTTATTACCCAGTAGGGCGCGGTTATCCAAAGCTAGCTGAAGCGTTAGAAGAAATTCCTACGTTAATGGGCACGTTTGATAAGCCTAAGTTCTTCCGTTTGGACACAGACCTATGTGCACACAGTTCTCGTGGTGTTAAAGGTTGTGAGCGTTGTGTTGATGCTTGTCCTGCAGGCGCACTTTCAAGTGAAGGCTCTGATAAGACAGGTCACAAGATTGAGATCAACCCTTACCTATGTCAGGGCGTGGGTACTTGTGCAACGAGCTGTCCGACAGAAGCTATCTCTTACGCATTGCCTAATCCTGATGATACTCAAAAATTCATTGAACGTACGCTAGCCAACTACGAGCAAGCGGGCGGTTTGGATCCAATCGTACTTATCTGTAGCTCACGTCATGAAACCTACAACGTGATGGCTCTTAAAGCGCTACCAGACAACGTGATTCCTATTGTTGTCGAAGAGCTGCCATCTATTGGTATCGATACTTGGTTTGCAGCATTGGTTAATGGCGCGACTCAAGTTCTGTTTGCGGCATCTCGCTTTATGCCAGAAACGATCATTCGTGTTCTGAATAACGAAGTAGGGATTGCTCAAGAACTGCTAGACCAAATCGGTATTCCGAAAGAAACCATCGATATTCTGTACTTAGAATCTCTGCGTGAAGGTCCTCCGACACTTTGTGTGGATTCGTTCGACCTTGCACTTGGCGATCTTCAAGGTAACAAGCGTCAACGTCTATTCACTGCACTTGATGCGATGTCTTCAGCTCGTATTCCTGTTGAGAATATTGTTGAGCTTCCGTTAAACGCTCCATACGGAAACGTTTCGTGTGATAGCAAAGATTGTACGTTGTGTATGAGTTGTGTGGCTGTGTGTCCGACACGTGCACTTCATACCGACGGAGCTTCTCCATCACTTAAGTTTGTAGAACAAGACTGTATTCAATGTGGCCTGTGTGAGAAGGCATGTCCTGAAAATGTTCTGACTCTTACGCCTCGTATGAACTGGGTGAAAGAAGAGCGTCAGAAAGCGGTTGTGATTCATGAAGAGAAAGCAGCGGAATGTGTACGTTGCCATAAACCATTCGCACCTCAGTCTATGATTGACATGCTACAGAACAAGTTACGCGGTCACTCTCACTTTTCAGATGAAGCTGCGATTAACCGTATTGCGATGTGTGAAGACTGCCGTGTGGTGGATATGTTCGATTCAATGGCTCAAGACCCATTGAAACAATTGAAATACTAGGAGTTAGCCTTGGACACGAATTTGGATCAGGCACAAGAACAGACACTAAGAACTGAAATCTACTTGGTTCTTTCTGCACTGTTTCGTAGCGCACCTTCTGAAGAGGTGATCGACTTTCTAAAAACGCTCGATATTGAAGCGTCTGAAAGCGCAATGCAGAAAGCTTGGATTGCCATTCAACAAGCAGCAACAGAATCAAACCGCGAAGCACTGGAAGATGAATATCAAGACCTTTTCATTGGCATTGGTCGCGGAGAGGTCGTTCCATTTGGTTCTTGGCATCGCACGGGCGCCATGATGGAAAAACCATTAGCTGACATTCGTCATGATTTAGAGCTTCTAGGCATTGAGCGTGATGATCAAGTAAAAGAGCCAGAAGATCACATCGCGGCACTTTGTGAAGTGATGGCGATGCTAACGGCTGAGGAAGAAGCACTGCAACAAGCGGTATTCAATAAGCACCTTGGCCCTTGGTTTAACTCTTTCACGCGTCAGCTTGAAGGGGCAGAAAGCGCGAACTTCTACAAATCGGCCGCTCAGCTATGTGAAGCATTCTTAACGTTAGAACAAGTACGTTTTAGCGTGAATACAAAAAGCAGTAAGCACAAATTAAAGATTGATGTGAAAAACGTCACTGATTACGAGTAATCGAGCAGTACGCGATTATATCGATAGAGGGGCATTAAGCCTCCAAAAAAAGATCTACCGTAAGGTAAGGAAGCAATGATGAAAGATAATAAAGATATAAATACAAGCCGTAGGGATCTACTCAAAGGCTTGACGACTGCAGCCGTTGCTGGTGCCGTTGTCGCTGGTACAACTCAAGTGGCAACCGCTTCAGAAACTGTTGAAATTTCGAAAGAAGACGTGAAGAAGACTGGCTATCGTGAAACGCAACACATTCGCGATTACTACGACACACTTTAGGAGATAACGAATGAAACTTGTCAAACGCTCCGATAGTGTGAGCCAAGAAACCAATCAGCTAGGTGTGTCTCGACGTGCCTTCATGAAAAATACTTCATTAGCTGCTGGTGGCGCAGTCGTAGGCGCAAGTCTATTTGCACCAGGCATGATGAAGAAAGCACAGGCTAAATCAGTCGATCCAGAAGCGAAAACAGAAGTAAAACGTACTATCTGTTCTCACTGTTCTGTGGGCTGTGGCATCTACGCTGAAGTTCAAAACGGTGTTTGGACAGGTCAAGAGCCTGCGTTCGATCACCCATTCAACGCTGGTGGACACTGTGCGAAAGGTGCAGCACTTCGTGAGCACGGCCACGGTGAACGTCGTCTTAAATACCCAATGAAATTGGAAGGCGGTAAGTGGAAGAAGCTTTCTTGGGAACAAGCGATTGAAGAGATCGGTAACAAAGCGCTAGAACTTCGTAAAGAGTCTGGCCCTGATTCAGTTTACTTCCTAGGTAGTGCGAAACACAGCAACGAACAAGCTTACGCATTCCGTAAGATGGCGTCGCTTTGGGGCACGAACAACGTTGACCACCAAGCGCGTATTTGTCACTCAACCACAGTAGCCGGTGTTGCGAACACTTGGGGTTACGGTGCAATGACAAACTCGTTCAATGACATGCACAACTGTAAATCGATGCTGTTCATTGGTTCAAACCCCGCAGAAGCTCACCCAGTAGCGATGCAACACATCTTGATCGCGAAAGAGAAGAACAACTGTAAGATCGTTGTTGCGGATCCTCGCCGTACGCGTACTGCTGCGAAATCAGATCACTACGTTTCTCTTCGTCCAGGTTCTGACGTTGCGTTTATCTGGGGTGTGTTATGGCACGTCTTTGCAAACCAATGGGAAGACAAAGAGTTCATTAAACAACGTGTATTCGGCATGGACGAGATCCGTGAAGAAGTGGCGAAATGGAGCCCAGCAGAAGTTGAACGTGTAACTGGTGTTAGCGAAAAAGACGTATACCACACAGCGAAACTGCTTTCTGAAAACCGTCCGGGTTGTATCGTTTGGTGTATGGGTGGTACTCAACACACGACTGGTAACAACAACACACGCGCTTACTGTGTACTAGAGCTTGCGCTAGGTAACATCGGTAAATCAGGCGGCGGTGCAAACATCTTCCGTGGTCACGATAACGTACAGGGCGCAACTGACCTTGGTGTACTTTCTGACACACTTCCAGGCTACTACGGCTTGTCTGAAGGTTCTTGGCGTCACTGGTCAAAAGTTTGGGATATCGACTTTGACTGGGTGAAAGGCCGTTTCGACGACAACGCATACGGTGGTCAAAAACCAATGAACAGTGCAGGTATTCCTGTATCTCGTTGGGTGGATGGCGTACTTGAAGATAAAGACAAGATTCGTCAGCGCGAAAACATCCGCGCGATGTTCTACTGGGGTCACGCAGTGAACTCTCAGACGCGTGGTCCAGAGATGAAGAAGGCGATGCAGAAGCTGGATATGATGGTTATTGTTGACCCATACCCAACGGTTGCAGCGGTAATGAACGATCGTACAGACGGCGTTTACCTGCTACCAGCAACGACTCAATTTGAAACCTACGGCAGTGTAACGGCGTCAAACCGTTCTCTACAATGGCGTGACAAAGTCGTTGAGCCTCTGTTCGAATCTAAACCTGACCACGAAATCATGTACCTGCTTTCTAAGAAGCTTGGTTTCTCTGATCAGCTGTTCAAGAACATTCGTGTTGAGAACAACCAACCTCTGATTGAAGACATTACACGTGAATTCAACAAAGGTATGTGGACGATTGGTTACACAGGTCAAAGCCCTGAACGCTTGAAAGAGCACCAACAGAACTGGCATACATTCCACAAAACGTCTCTAGAAGCAGAAGGCGGTCCAGCAAATGGCGAGACTTACGGTCTACCTTGGCCATGTTGGGGCACTCCAGAGATGAAACACCCTGGTACACATATCCTTTACGATACGTCTAAAACGGTTGCTGAAGGTGGTGGTAACTTCCGTACTCGTTTCGGTGTTGAGTTTGAAGGTCAAAGCCTACTGGCTGAAGACAGCTACTCGAAAGGCTGTGAGATCAAAGACGGTTACCCAGAGTTCAGCGACAAACTACTGAAACAACTGGGTTGGTGGGATGATCTAACTGCAGAAGAGAAAGCGTCTGCTGAAGGCAAAAACTGGAAGACTGACGTTTCAGGTGGTATCCAACGTGTGGCAATTAAACACGGTTGTATCCCATTTGGTAATGCGAAAGCTCGTGCGATTGTTTGGACATTCCCAGACCGTGTACCACTGCACCGTGAGCCGCTTTACACGCCACGTCGTGACTTAGTTGCTGATTACCCAACGTGGGATGACAAAGAAGTTATCTTCCGTGTTCCTACGCTTTACAAGTCGATTCAAGAGCAAGACAAATCTGGCGAATACCCGATTATCCTGACCTCTGGTCGTCTGGTTGAGTACGAAGGTGGTGGTGAAGAGACTCGTTCAAACCCATGGCTAGCTGAACTTCAACAAGAAATGTTCGTTGAAGTGAACCCGAAAGACGCAAACGACATCGGCTTCAAAGACGGTGATGATGTTTGGGTTGAAGGTGCAGAGAAGGGCCGTATTAAGGTGAAAGCGATGGTAACACGTCGTGTTAAACCTGGTTTGGCGTTCATCCCATTCCACTTCGGTGGTAAGTTCCAAGGTGAAGATTTGCGTTCTAAGTACCCAGAAGGCACTGATCCTTACGTTATTGGTGAAGCTGCTAACACAGCAACCACTTATGGTTACGACCCTGTCACCTTGATGCAGGAAACGAAAGTAACCCTTTGTAATATTCGTAAAGCGTAAGGAGTCTTAAAATGGCTAGAATGAAATTTCTTTGTGACACCAAGCGTTGTATCGAATGTAACGGTTGTGTCACTGCATGTAAGAATGAAAATGATGATGCTCTGGAGTGGGGTATTCAACGTCGTCGCGTTGTGACATTGAACGATGGCGAACCGGGTGAAAACTCAATCTCAGTAGCGTGTATGCACTGTACTGATGCACCGTGTATGGCAGTTTGTCCTGCAGACTGTTTTGAACACACAGAAGACGGCATCGTACTTCACAACAAAGATCTTTGTATCGGTTGTGGTTACTGTTTGTTTGCTTGTCCGTTTGGCGCACCTCAATTCCCTAAACAGGAAGCATTTGGTGAGCGCGGTAAGATGGACAAATGTACCTTCTGTGCTGGCGGCCCTGAAACAGAACCAGGTTCTGTAGAAGAACGTCAGAAGTACGGTGCGAACCGTATTGCTGAAGGTAAGCTTCCAATGTGTGCTTCACTATGTTCTACCAAAGCACTGCTTGCGGGCGACGCAGAGAAAGTTTCTGATGTTTTCCGTCAACGTGTTGTTGAACGTGGTGCCAAAGGCGCGGGCTGGACAGACGGTAATGACCTGTCTTACGACGCAACTAAGAGCTAAGTAGGAGAGACATATGCTTACAATGTTTAAGCGTCTCTTCCTTGTTGTGCTGCCAATGTTGGCAGCACTAACAATGCTTTCTCCTATGAGTCATGCATCTGAGACGAACTCATCACAAACTCAAGCAAGCTCAGCTGAAAGAGAAGTGGTTCAACTTGCTGGTGCGGATTACTGGCGACAAGTTAGAGATGGACAATCAGGTTACACCACATCTCAGTCTCCTGAGCATGGCGTACTCATCAGTACTCCAGGTCAAACTTGGTACATCTTAAAAGAGAAGTGGATGTCACCAGCGGGTGCTGTGGCTATCTTTGGCAGTATTGCTTTTGTCACTCTGATGTACGTAGTGATTGGTCCATTGATGCTCAGTGCGCCAAGAACAGGTCGTAAGATCAAACGTTGGTCTCGATTGGATCGTGCATTACACTGGAGCATGGCGTTTACCTTCTTGACACTGGCGTTCAGTGGTTTGATGCTGGTTTATGGTAAACACTTCTTGAAGCCATACATCCCAACGGATCTATGGGGCTTTATCATTCTATTGGCAAAGCAGTACCACAACTACATAGGCCCGATTTTCTATGTACTGTTGATGGCAGTGCTTATCAAATGGTGGCGTAAATCGATCTTTAAGAAAGTGGATATTCAGTGGTTCTTGAAACTGGGCGGTATGGTAGGGAAACATAAAGGTTCTCACCCGTCTGCAGAGTTCTCAAATGCCGGTGAAAAAGCGCTGTTCTGGCTACTTATCGTTATGGGTAGTGTTGCTGCAATCAGTGGTTTGGTATTGGACTTCCCAATCTTTGGTCAAACTCGCCGTGATATGGAGCTTTCAAACTTAGTTCACATGCTAGCGGCTCTGATCCTTATCTGTGGTTTCGTGTTCCACATCTATATCGGCCTATTCGGTATGGAAGGGGCACTAGAAGGCATGGTAACGGGTGAAGTTGATGAAACCTGGGCGAAAGAGCACCATGACCT
This sequence comes from Vibrio chagasii, assembly GCF_002954585.1. Classification (GTDB taxonomy): domain Bacteria; phylum Pseudomonadota; class Gammaproteobacteria; order Enterobacterales; family Vibrionaceae; genus Vibrio; species Vibrio chagasii_A. The sequence continues at coordinate 1,272,124 of NZ_MSCI01000002.1, read as the reverse complement.
TTGGTACAACGAAGTAATGGAACAAGAGAAAAACGGTGTTGAACAAAACGCTAATGTCGCAACAGAGAAGAGTGAAGGGGTGAATAAGAATGAACAAACCTCATAAAGGTATTTGGGTTGCTTATATCCTAAGCTGTTTCACACCATTTACTTGTCTTATCTCTGGTGTGATCGCAATTATCTATGCGGGCTATCGTTTGGATAAAGGTGAAGACGGCGAAGTCGTTGATACGCATTACTATGGCTTAATCCGATCGTTCTTCTTGAACCTAACCTTCTTTGTGGTTCTTATCGTAACGGTAGCGACCTCAAACGGCGTGTTAATCGGTGTGAACGATTACTGGTATCAAAACCATATCATTGATGACATCGCTTACTACATTCCATATGTAGGTATGTTATTCGGTGGAGTTGCGATTGTGGTTTGGTTTATCCGCATGTATCAAGGTATGCAGCGTTTAAGTCAAAATCTACCACAAAACCCGTCTACAGGACCAAACCTGTAACGCCAGTGCGTTAGCTAAAGCTCGAAAGCAAAGCCCAGTGATTATTTCACTGGGCTTTTTGTTTTTAGGTCTCCGGCTAGAAACATAGCCGTTAGTTGCGTTCGATCTCTATATCCAGACCTACTCATTGATCGCCTCAATATGGTGCAACTCCCTTATTTGGTGCAGTTGGCGTTGTTATTTTTCCGGTATTTAAGGTCCATAAAAGTGCACCTAAATATTTAGCCATTCAAAATCAACAGCTTAAAAACAAAAACTGTTGCACGAAAATTACACCATGCACTTGGAACACATCTTGCGTTCACTGTTGAGTTTTTAATTAATTACGATATTGAATCGCACGATATCAGTGCAAATCAGATAAAGCGAAAGGAGAATGCTTTTATGAGTGAAACGGTGACTCAAGTTCATAGTGCAGTACAAACCCTTACCCAAAGTTCAGATACTTTATTCCTCTTACTCGGCGCGATCATGGTCTTCTTGATGCACGCTGGCTTTGCTTTTCTCGAAGTCGGTACTGTGCGAAAGAAGAACCAAGTCAATGCGCTGGTTAAGATCCTTTCAGACTTTGGTGTCTCCGCTATCGCTTACTTCTTTATCGGCTATTGGGTGGCTTACGGCGCTCACTTTTTTGCGGATGCAGAAACATTGTCCCAAGGTAATGGGTACGAATTGGTTAAGTTCTTCTTCCTAATAACCTTCGCAGCAGCAATTCCAGCCATCGTTTCAGGTGGTATCGCGGAGCGTGCACGTTTCTATCCAATCCTAATTGCAACGTTATTTACCGTTGGTTTCGTCTACCCACTTTTCGAAGGCATCATTTGGAACGGTAACTTTGGCTTCCAAGATTGGCTAGAAGGTCAATTTGGTTATGGATTCCATGACTTTGCAGGTTCTGTCGTGGTTCACGGCGTTGGTGGTTGGATCGCTTTGGTTGCAGTTTATTTCTTAGGAATGCGCAAAGGCCGCGTTCGCGCAGGTAAACACACCAACTTCGCACCATCAAACATTCCTTTCCTTGCGTTGGGGGCGTGGATCTTATGTGTCGGTTGGTTTGGGTTTAACGTAATGTCAGCACAAGCTATCAACGGTATTAGTGGCTTGGTGGCGATGAACTCACTAATGGCTATGGTCGGTGGCATTCTTGCCGCTCTTGTTGCAGGTAAAAATGACCCAGGCTTCATTCACAACGGTCCTTTGGCTGGTTTAGTAGCCATTTGTGCAGGTTCAGACTTGATGCATCCTCTTGGTGCTTTAGTTACTGGTGGTGTAGCAGGTGCGCTGTTCGTTTATCTGTTCACTTACATTCAGAATAAAACCCAGATTGATGACGTACTTGGTGTATGGCCTCTACACGGCGTCTGTGGCGCCTGGGGTGGTATTGCAGCAGGTATCTTTGGTCAACAAGCTTTTTGGGGCCTAGGCGGCGTAAGCTTTGCTTCACAGGTGGTTGGTACAGTTGTAGGTGTTGCTGTTGCTCTCATCGGCGCGTTAATCGTATACGGCGTATTGAGCAAAATGACAGGGTTGCGCTTAAGCGAAGAAGACGAGTTTAACGGTGCGGATCTTTCAATCCATAAGATCTCTTCAATCAATGAAGACTAACCTTTATGAGTTGTGTGATTGATAAGCACTATAAGTAAATAATCATTAGATCAATACTAAGCGGCTCCGGCCGCTTTTTTGCATTTATCGAAATCAGTGTGAGCGTGTTTTTGAGAAGAGAAGGCAAACGACAAGCGAGTTATGTCACAAATAGCTAATGAATTCAGTTGGGTAAGACTATGGTCTAATCCCCAAAACTATTGTTGGAATTTGAACAGTGCTAAGCTGTTACAAAGTGACATATTGAAAAGGACGTTATATGCATTTCCCATATCGAAATATCGTAATTCTTACTGGTGCCGGCATTTCTGCGGAATCGGGGATACAAACATTCCGAGCACAAGACGGGCTATGGGAAAACCATAAAATCGAAGATGTCGCGACGCCTGAAGGATTCGCAAAAGATCCAGACCTTGTACAAGCCTTCTATAACAAACGTCGTCACGGCTTACAAAGCGAGAGTATCTTGCCAAATGCCGCTCACAAGGCACTAGGCGAGCTTGAAGAGAAACTTGATGGCAGCGTTACTATCATCACGCAAAACATCGACAACTTGCACGAGAGAGGCGGTAGCAACAACATTATTCACATGCATGGTGAATTGTTGAAAGCCCGTTGCAGTGAGTCTAATCAAGTTGTAGACCACAAAGACGATATCGAAACGGGTGAGCTTTGTCATTGTTGCCAAATCCCGGCACAAATGCGTCCACACATCGTTTGGTTTGGTGAAATGCCGCTAAGAATGGGTGACATCTATTCAGCTCTTGAAGAAGCAGATCTGTTTATTTCGATTGGTACATCTGGTGTTGTGTATCCAGCTGCGGGGTTTGTACATGACGCTAAAATGCATGGCGCGCACACGATAGAGATAAACCTTGAACCAAGTGCGGTTGAGAGTGAATTTGAAGAGAAGCGCTACGGCAAAGCCAGTATCGAAGTACCAAAACTGGTGAGTGAGCTATTGTCGGTTGAGAGAGGCTCATTAACCGCTTAATCAACACTGTCACTGTTGAATGAAGCAAACACATGTCTGAATGCAAATAAGCGCTCAGAAAAGTGTTTGCTTTTTGTTTTTCTGACGGTTTGAAATCTTGCCTTGTGCCGATTAAACGTCTGCAGTGACGGAGCGTCGAGCTTCCTTCATCGCATACATGGCTTTATCTGATTCTTCCAACGCTTGTTGAAAGTTCTCTTGATTCGTCACTTCAATGCCGTAAGAAAAAGAGATATTTTCACCATGAAGCAGATTACTGACTTGGCTCACGAACTCGCCGCCACGCCCCAATTGTGCAGTCGCGACGAACTCATAGCCACCAACACGAAATACCATTTCATCTTCTAAAACGGTTTGACTCAGTGCTTGTGAGAAACGCACAATCATTAAGTCACCAACTTTATGACCTTTGCGGTCATTCACCTTTTTCAATCCATCTAAATCGAAGTAGATGAGCTCGAACTCTTTCAGTTTGATTGCATCGAACTTTTTACGATTGTATAAACCCGTTAGCTCATCTTGCTTACTTTGATCTTTCAATTGAGTGGTAAGCTCAGTAATGCCATAAGCAAGAAGTAGGAAGGCTACCTGCAACAAACCATCTTCTAAAAATGTATCGATTAACTCATTTCTGTCAGCCCATTCGTCGAGGTATTTGAGCTCAGTGGTGACATCATAAAATAGGTCAAAAATGAGTAGCAGAGCACCATAGCGAAGGATTTTGTGCGGGCGAATGGCGTGACGAGCAACGTAGTAGATATACATCGTAATCACGAGGGTGTTGGTTTCGAAAAACAGGTCGTAATTAGAGTCTATGTGGATGAATGAGCTCAAGGCTAACATCAAAAATGACGCCACAAGCATCAAAGTCACAATCAGTAAAATAGGGTTCGCAGGCATATTAAATCGCACCCTGCACTGTTTGATATAATCCTATATAAAGTGTAGATAAAAATAAAGCGGCTTACGCCGCTTTAGTCACCAATCAGTAACAAACTTAGTTGTTTACTTTTAGTTTTTGGAAGTACTCGTCATAAATGACGCTTGCTTCACCAACTTCATCTTGCCATACACCGTTATCCATCACAGATTGTGGTGGGAAAACGTTCTTGTCTTCAGCAAACTCTTTTGGAAGAAGAGGGTAAGCAGTCTTAACTGGAGTCGGGTAACCGATCTCTAGAGCAATCTTAGCTGCGTTCTCTGGGCGAAGAAGAAAGTCGATCATTTTATGAGCCGCTTCAATGTTCTTTGCACCTGAAGGAATCGCTAGGCTGTCCATCCAGAAGATAGCGCCTTTCTCTGGCCAGATGATATCAATGGTTGCGCCTTCTTGGCGAGCCATGTAAGCAGAGCCATTCCAAAGCATACCAAGAGACACTTCACCAGCAAGGTAAGGGTTCGCTGGGAAATCTGAGTTAAATACCAATACGTTTGGCATTAGCTTACGAAGTTCTTCGTAGGCTTCTTTGATCTCTTCTGGATTAGTTGTGTTTGGAGAGTAACCCAGTTTAGATAGTGCGATATGGAAAACCTCACGAGAGTCGTCCATCATCATCAGCTGACCTTCCCACTGTGTATCCCACAGGTCGCCCCAGTTTTTCACTGAGGATTTGTCTAGCATGTCTGAGTTGATACCAATGCCCGTTGCACCCCAAATGTATGGGATAGAGTAGTTGTTGCTTGGGTCAAATGGCTTATCTAAGTAGTTTGGATCCAAATCAGCAAAGTGGCTTAGCTTGGTTTTATCAAGCTCTTGAAGCATACCTTCTTTACGCATCTTAGAAACGAAGTAAGTAGAAGGAACAACTAGGTCATAACCCGTACCTTGAGTTTTTAACTTAGCGTACATGCTTTCGTTAGACTCGTAAGTAGAGTAATAAACTTTAATGCCCGTCTCTTTTGTGAAGTCTTCTAGCACTTCATTTGGAATATATTCAGACCAGTTGTAAAAATACAGTTCTTGGTCAGCTGCGAAAGAGGGTGTAGAAAGTAAAGTAGCAGCACACAATGCGCCGGTATACAGTGCTTTTTTCATTACTGTTCCGTTCATTTGTTTGATTTGAAGCTGGGTAGTGAACCCAAAGTAAATGGATTTCGAAAAATCGCGCTATATTATAGCAGTGATGAAATAAAATAGGCAGCCTAAGCTGCCTATTCATTGATATTCTTATTTTTAACTTGTTGATTGTCGAATGAGACTAATCAAACAAAGCAGTTATTGACCCGCTTTAAGCTTCATGAAGTAGTCTTCGTACTTCACTGTCTTATCGCCAACCGCAGCTTGCCATTCAACACGATCAAGGTCTTCTTGAGACGGGAACAGAGCCGGGCTGTCTTTGAAATTCTCGTTCGACGCTTTCACTGCTGTTAGGTAGCCAGTATCACGAGAGATTTGCTCAGCGATTTCTGGGCGCAGTAGGAAGTCGATCATCTTGTGAGCCGCTTCTACGTTTGTTGCGCCAGAGCTGATTGCAAAGTTATCAACCCAACCGATGCCGCCTTCTTTAGGGAATACCAGTTTAATTGGTAGACCTTCGTTTTGAGCCGCTGCTGCAGAACCGTTCCAAAGCATACCAAGGCCAACTTCACCAGACATGTATGGTGCGCCAGGGTTGTCTGAGTTAAATACTAGAACATTTGGCATTAGCTTTTGTAGCTCAGCGTACGCTTCGTCGATCTCTTTCTCGTTAGTTGTGTTGCCTGAGTAACCTAACTTACGTAGAGCAATGTGGAACAATTCACGAGTGTCATCCATCATCATTAGTTGACCTTCAAGCTCAGGCTTCCATAAATCAGCCCAGCTTTGAAAATCTTCTGGATCGTACATTTCTGTATTTACAGCAAGACCAGTGATCGCAACAACGTGTGGAATAGAGTAGTCGTTGTTTGGATCGTATGGCTTATCCAAGTAGTTTGTGTCCAGATTTTTGAAGTTGTTCAACTTCGATTTGTCGATCTTTTGTAGCATACCTTCGTCGCGCATCTTAGATACGAAGTAAGTCGACGGCACAACCAAGTCATAGCCTTTGTTGTGTGTTTTTAGCTTTGCGTACAAGGTTTCGTTCGACTCGTAAGTCGAGTAAATCACCTTGATGCCAGTTTCATCGGTGAACTTTTCTAGGATCTCACTGTTGATGTAAGGTCCCCAGTTCATGAATACCAATTCTTTGTTATCTTTCGCAAAAGACGGTGCAGATAACATTGAAAGCGCACATGCACTACCAGCTAATAGAGTAGCCCATTTTTTCATTGACGTTAGCTCCAAACTAAACGTTGCCCTAAGGCAGTAGATAGAAAAACAGAATGGCAATTTACCATTCTGTTTATGATTAACACTTTTTGTAGAACATGAAGTTTCTCAACTTCTTGTCAAGTCAGCCTCGTTAAAGAGTAGGAGGCTTACCTAATTTTCTCTCTCGCTAACAACTGAGAAATAATCACCAGTATTAGCGACACCACTAACATCACTGTTGCTAGGGCATTGACCTCTGGAGAGATACCTACTTTAACCATAGAGTAAATCTTCAGTGGCAAGATTTCATACGTTGGACCGGTTACGAAAGAGCTGATGATCACATCGTCCAAAGACAGTGTGAAGCTCAACAACCAACCCGCAGCAACCGCAGGCTTAGCAAGAGGCAGGATGATCTGTTTTAGAATCGTCCATTCACTTGCACCTAAGTCTTTTGCTGCTTCAAGCATTTTCACATCGAAGCCATTCAAGCGGCTGTAAACTGTTACAACAACAAACGGCAAACAGAACGTAATATGTGCAGCAAGTAAGGTAAAGAAGCCTAGTTGCACACCCATTACCAAGAACAAAGCCAGTAACGAGATTGCCATTACGATATCTGGTGACATCATTACGATGAACAACATGCCATTGACTACACCTTTACCTTTGAATTGGTAACGGAATAGGGCTACGGCTGTCAGGCTGCCGACAATCGTTGCGGCTGTTGCTGAGAACACCGCTACGTTAATCGAGTGCCACGCAGCCTGCATTAGGCTGTCGTTGTTAATAAGCGCGTCATACCACTTGGTGGTGAAGCCACCCCATTTCATACCAAACTTGTTGGCATTAAATGAGTTCGCAATCAATACGATAATAGGTAGGTATAGAAAAGCGTATACCAGCGCCATAAAGCTGAACTTAACTGTGCGACCCATTAGTCTAGCTCCACCTTCTTATTCAATAGCTTGCCTGCTCGGTAGTAGGCATATAGCATAATTGCCATCGCAACCGTCAGCGCAATACTCGTTGCCGCACCAAACGGCCAGTCTCGGGCGTTGAGTACTTGGCTCTTAATCACGTTACCAATCAGCAAGTTCTTAGCGCCGCCTAGCAAGTCAGAGATGTAGAACATACCTAACGCAGGAAGAAGTACTAATAAACAACCACCGATGATGCCTGGCATCGTTAGCGGTAGAACAACTTTCAACAATGTTTGAAGCTTGTTTGCGCCTAAGTCTTTTGCTGCTTCTAGGTACGTGTCATCCAGTTTTTCAATCGCTGAATACAACGGAAGAATCATGAATGGCAGTAGGATATACACCAAACCGATCATCACTGCCGTTTCTGTGTACATAATACGAAGCGGCTTATCGATAATATCTAGCGCTAGTAAGCTTTTGTTCAAGACACCTTGAGTACCCAGTACAATCTTCAAGCCGTAGGTACGAATCAAAGAGTTCGTCCAGAATGGCACAATCACCAAGAACAGCATGAAAGGGCGCCATTTCTCAGGCATTTTTGCCACGATGTAGGCAAACGGATAGCCAATGATCAAACACAATAGCGTCGCGATAATCGCCATATAGAAAGAGTGCATCAGCACTTTAAAATACAGCGGGTCGGCCAAACGGATGTAGTTATCGAGAGTGAAGGTCATCTCGATCAAGTTTGCTTCGTCACGAGTTAAGAAGCTGGTACCTATGATCATGATGTTTGGAATCATCACGAACAGCACCAACCAACCTGTGATTAAAGCAACAATCGCGTTTTGTAAATTAAACTTCTTGCTCATCTTCTAATACCACTTCCCAGCTCTCAACCCAAGTTACTGCAACTTTTTGGCCCAGTGAGTGATCAACATCAGGGTCATCTTCGTTGAAGAATTCGCTAACCATTACGCGCATGCCAGATTCAAGTTCTACAACTGAATCTAAAGTCATACCTTTGTAGGTACGCTCGACAATGTGGCCAACAATACCGCGTTGCTCATACTCTTTAATCTCTTCAATACGAAGATCTTCAGGACGAAGCAATACCTGCAGTTTTTGACCAGAGGTGATGTCTTTATCGTGATAGATAACCGACTCTTCACCTTCAATTGTCGCAACAATGCGCTTTTCATCTAAACGAGATGTCGCTGTCGCATCGAATACGTTAATTTCACCAATGAAGCGAGCAACAAAAAGGTTCTTAGGCTCTTCGTAAATCTCTCTAGGTGTTCCGTCTTGCTCAATCACGCCGTCACGCATAACAATAATACGGTCAGACATCGACAGTGCTTCTTCTTGGTCGTGTGTTACAAAAATGAACGTTATACCAAGTTGGCGCTGAAGTTGTTTCAGCTCGATTTGCATCTGTTTACGAAGTTTGTAATCCAGAGCAGACAGAGATTCATCCAACAAAAGAACTTTAGGCTTATTAACGACAGCACGAGCGATTGCGATACGTTGCTGCTGACCACCAGAAAGCTGGTGTGGTTTTCTTTGTGCCATCTGTTCTAGGCGCACCATTTTTAAAGCTTCCATTACACGAGGTTCAATCTCGTTATTTGGAACTTTCTGCATGCGTAAGCCAAATGCCACATTTTCGAAAACGGTCATATGTGGGAATAGGGCATAGCTTTGGAATACAGTGTTAACATGCCTTTGTTCAGCAGGGACTTGGGTTACGTTCTGTTCAGCTAGTAGTATTTGACCACTATCTGCCGTTTCAAAACCCGCAATCATTCTTAGTACCGTTGTTTTACCACAACCTGATGGGCCTAAAATCGTGAGAAACTCACCATGATTTACGTTTAGATCAAGATTGCCGATGACTTCCTTACCATCGAAGCTTTTACTAATACCAGTTAGCTGTACTACTGGTTTTCCTACTGATTTTTTAGCGTTCAACGTCTGTTTTTCTCCACCTTGGTTCCGTTTGAGAACCTGTTGCTATACACCTTTGAGGCGCGCATCATAATCACCAAAAACGTGAAATCAAAGCATTTTTTACCATTCGAAGATAAAAAATTTCGCAGGTAAAAGTAAACATCCTTTACCATACTGTTATTTACTGGGTTGACGCCCCAACAAGTGTCTAATTATTAACCATTAAGACGCAAAAGCAAGCCTTGTTACAGATTCATATTTTAGTTTGTATCCGACATATGAGTATAATGAAGGTAATTTTTTATCAATAAGTTAGGTGGCTCAGTTTAATTGGCACACCTAGGTATCACTATGAACAACGACATCGAAAAAGATTTTAATTTGGGCGGTAGTATCGACCGTGCACTTTCTGGCGATTATGAGCTCAAAGCAACGGCTGTATTCCAAGAGGCATGGAAACATACGGTAAGTCACTTTCTTTCGTTTTCGCCGGCAATAGTTGCTCTGATGTTCGTGCAACTGGCTATCTTCTATATTGCACTAAAGCTACAACTAGGTGACCCAGCCGTTATCTTAGATGCTGTTATCGATCCTGAGGCTTTTACCCCGCAGATCGTTGAATCGATCTTCATTGCTAATTTCAGCTATGAAGTTATCAGCGCACCTATCTATGCAGGTATCTGTTTGATGGCGATGAGCCATGCTGCTGGTCTACAGACTAAAGTTCGCCATATTGGCAAAGGCCTACAGTTTACGATTCCAGTAATCCTTGTGACTCTGTTCAGTCTGATGCTTCAAGGTATTGCAGGTATGATTCTGCCGTTTCTGTCGATTTACTTTTCGCTTGCTTTCAGCCACTCAATCCTGTTGATTTGCGATAAGAAAATACCACCAATGCAATCGCTGCTACTTTCTCTGAGAGCTGTAAACAAGAAAATCTTCACAGTTGCTTCTATATACCTATTAGTAATGCTGATGTTCATTGTCGCAGCAATGATGTACGGCATTGGTCTTATCTTCGTTTTACCTTTCTTCTTCCACGTGAAAGGCATTCTTTATCGCGAGATGTTTGGCATTAAACTAAAACTAATCGCGTCAGACAGACCAAAGAGCGACGACGACCACAACGGTAGCAACAACAAAGACCCACAGGTATTCGATGCATAACAACTTTAAATCAAGCGCAAGTAAATCACTTGCGCTAAAAGTGACAGCATTAGCCCTAGTTGGCTCGATCTCGTTAGTTGGCCCAATGCTTTACCAACAAGAGGAAGAGCGTAGACGAGCAGGTCAAAAGGCCCTGGACTCAGAGCAAAACTTTGGTGATTTGACGGTCTCTTCTGATAAGCCAGATTTCGCAGCTATTGAAGATGTAAATAAAAAGAAAGACACCTTCTTTTCTTACCTTCGCCCAAGTATCAATATCGAAAACAAACGAATCACGAAAGAACGTGCGTTTCTAACCAAGCTTTCGGAAGCGGGATTGAGCAATGTTGATTCTGAAAACGCGTCATACGCAAAGAGACTAGGGAAGCTGTATAGCCTTCCTGTACCTTCATCGGGCTTAAATGACGCTTGGCTAAAAGAAATGTTGAATCGTGTAAACGTGTTACCTGAAGCGCTTGTATTAACTCAGGCGGCAAACGAATCAGCTTGGGGTACGTCGCGTTTCGCCACTAAAGCGAATAACTACTTTGGTCATTGGTGTTACACCAAAGGTTGTGGCCTAGTTCCGCTACAACGTAACGAAGGTAGCTCTCATGAGGTTGCGACTTTCTCTTCGAGCCAAGAATCTGTGCATCGTTACTTCATGAACCTTAACCGCAACCGTGCTTACGCAGATCTAAGAGCGATTCGTGCAAAACTGGCGGCAAAGGGCGACGATCTGCTAACGACCCAAACCGCAACAGAGCTTACCAACGGCTTGCTAAAATATTCTGAGCGAGGTTCAGACTATGTGACTGATTTACAAGCTATGATCCGTCACAACGAGGTATACTGGAAAAAGTAACTCGATTTGATAGTCATTTGGTGAGCTTAAACGGTAAGTTTGCCCAAATAACATCACATAAAGAGCAGCTCATTGGCTGCTCTTTCTATTTATAAACGCTCAACTTCGACAAGACTATAACAATGAAAAAGACAGCACTCGCTTTATTAGCTTCTCTAAGCCTAGGAATCTCTTTACCTGCTGCAGCGCAAGAATACATGTTTACTTACTCTAAGCTTTACACACAGCTTAAAAACAACACCAAAGAAGGGCATGATGACGTTAAAGTTGCAGTCTTCTTTGTCGATCAGCAAGCCCAAACTACCTGTCATATCAGCAAAGCTTGGATGGAAAAAGAAGAGCACTATGAAGAGCTGAAAGTCTCTCCAGTTAACGAGCTATTGCTACCTGTTGACCAAAACCTTCGTTCGGCAAACCCGCTTATTTTTGTGCAAACAAAAGAACAAGAGTGCGCATACTCTTTGGTTGTTATGACTCAAGCACCTTTAGCAGGAACGGTTGAGGTTGCGCAGCTAGAAAAACTGTTACCACAGATGCAAGCAATGTTAGAGGACGTCAGCGGCATGTTCTCAAGCTGGTTCACACCGGACATCCAAGGATTAACGCTTGAGTTCGCAAACAAGCTTGAAGGTAACATTACGCTTTCTAACGGCAAGGAGCTCCCAATTACCGAAGGGCGAGCTAAGTTCACACTAGAAGAGCTCAACGGAAGTGACAGCATTACGTTACCCGAAGCCACAACTCGTGTGTTGCCTTACATTCCGGCTCAATAACCTTGGGTTAGGCGATAGAGCACACGGCATTATCTAAGCAACACATCGTAAAGCAGCCAACTCAAACCAAGTTAGGCTGCTTTTCTTTTCCTGTAACCTTCGTAGTTTGCACGTTTTAAGCTCATTTTTTATTAAAGATGAGTGCTTCCCACTAGATAAAGTGGAATCTTTCAACCAGTCGACTTGTTTATCCTGCCGTTACTATTTCAACATCAAATAAAAATCCGTATAATCCACGCCCTAAAACAGTCCCACTAGCAATCTACAGTCGGTAATACGACGGTGTGAGAGTCGCAATGAACCAAAACGATAATAGAAAAGAAGTACTAGAATTCAACAAACTTCAGAAACGTCTGAGAAGAAATGTTGGAAATGCCATCATTGACTACAACATGATCGAAGAGAATGATGTGGTAATGGCATGTATCAGTGGCGGTAAAGATTCATTTGCGATGCTAGATATTTTGCTACGTTTACGTGAAGCAGCACCAATCAAGTTTGATGTTGTTGCGGTAAACCTAGATCAAAAACAACCTGGGTTCCCTGAGCACATTCTCCCTGAATACTTTGAAACGCTGAACATTCCTTACTACATCGTAGATAAAGATACTTACTCAGTAGTTAAAGAGAAGATTCCTGAAGGTAAAACAACATGTGGCCTATGTTCTCGTCTACGTCGTGGTACTTTGTACTCATTCGCTGAGAAGATTGGCGCGACTAAGATCGCTCTTGGCCACCATATGGACGACATCGTTGAAACTATGTTCCTTAACATGTTCCACGGCGCTCGTTTAAAGGCTATGCCACCTAAGCTGCGTTCTGATGATGGTCGTAACGTTGTTATTCGTCCACTGACTTACTGTCGTGAAACAGACCTAATCAAATACGCTGAACACAAAGAGTTCCCAATCATTCCTTGTAACCTATGTGGTTCACAAGAAAACCTACAACGTCAAAGCATTAAAGCAATGCTGATTGATTGGGACAAGAAGACACCAGGCCGTGTTGAGAAAATCTTTAAATCAATTCAAAACGTTAGCCCAAGCCAGCTGGCTGACCGCGAACTGTTTGACTTCGTAAACCTTCCACTAGACCGTAGCGGTGAGCGTGAAGAGTACGAATTCCAAGAAGCTGAAATTTCATCTTCTAACATCGATGAGTCAATGTTCATCGACGTAACGAACGTATAAAACGAACAATCGTTGTAGAGCAATAAATACATCTACAACAGATAAACAAAAACGCCTCAAGCAATGCTTGAGGCGTTTTTTTATGAGTTGAACTTGCAGTTAAGTTCGTTTGCTTAAACGCATTAACCTTTCGAAAGGTTAGGGTCTAGCGGGCTAACGTAACCAGATGGCTTAAGAGCCAACACATCACAGTTAATCTTATCGATAACATGCTCCGCCGTATTACCAATAAACACCGCAGATAGCCCTGTACGACCGGTTGTACCCAAGATTACCATCGCAGCGTTGTTCTCAGACGCAACCCGTGGAATGACATCTTCAGGCAAGCCTTGCTCAACAACGGTCTGCTCTTCACACATACCATGCTTCTGACGCAGTGCCTTCATCGCCGTTAAGTGATGACCGCGAACCGCATCAGTGTAAGAGGTTGGGTCAAACTCAGGCAGCTCAATCGTTATATTTGCCGGAGTGACTGGGTAAGCGTTAACTAAGAAAGGTTCCGCATCCAGACGACCTGTTATCTCAAGAAGTCGATCAACCATAGTATCGTTGAGCTCTAGGTGTGCTTCCGTCTCTGAGCCTACGTGAACGGACGCATAAATTTTTGCGTGTTCTGGCCAGAAATCATTTTTAACGAGCAGTACAGGACTAGGACATTTTCTCAATAGGTGCCAATCAGTTGGTGTGAAGATAACTGATTCCAAAGTATCGTGCTTGCGCGTGCCCTTAATCAAAATATCGTGACCACCGCTATAAACTTCGGCAATGATGGCTTCATAAGGGCGGTTATGCCAAACCACTTGGACATTAAATTCAATAGAATCGTCTAGGTAAGGCTGTGCAACTTTATTCATCCAGATTTCACGCTGATGGATAACGCCTTTACGCATCGCGTCTCTTTCATCGACAGAGAGCATAGATGTCATTTCATACGAGAAATCGTAGATAGACAAAAAGAAAGTGATGTGGCTTGTTGAGGTGCTTTTCTTAGCAAGTTGGATAGCACGAACTAGAGCAGGTTGCTCATCGTGATTAATGTCTGCGACAACTAAAATTTTGTTATAGATACTCATAACTAAGCCTACTTTTCAGACCGAACATATAAATAATGTAGCGTAGTTATGGAGAGATTAAGAGAAATAAAAGAGGTTTTAAGGGAGAAACATGATGTAGCTCATTATTGAACTACATCATTGATATCTAGACTATTCTTTTGAAACGCCAGCAAGTTCCATCAGCGCATCGTGATCTTCGATAGTGATATATTTGCCTTTAACGCTAAGGATATCTGCTTTCTGGAAACGACCTAAAAGACGGCTAATAGTTTCAACTGTTAAACCTAGGTAGTTACCAATATCGCCACGAGTCATCGTTAAGCGGAACTCACGTGGGCTGAAACCACGTTGAGAGAAGCGAGTTGAAAGGTTGTAAAGGAACGCAGCAAGACGCTCTTCCGCGTTCTTCTTAGAAAGAAGCAGAATCATTTCTTGGTCGCCTTTAATCTCGCTACTCATCAGGCGCATAATTTGCTGACGCAACTTAGGCATTTTTCCTGATAGGTCATCAAGAATCTCGTATGGGATTTCACATACCATAGAAGTTTCTAGTGCTTGTGCGAAACTAGGGTGTAGGTCACCAGTAATCGCATCAAAGCCAACAAGATCGCCCGCTAGGTGGAATGCAGTAATCTGCTCATCACCTTGCTCGGTAATCGTGTAGCTCTTGATCGTTCCAGAGCGAATAGCATAGAGAGATTTAAGCTCGTCACCAGCTTTAAATAACTCTTGGCCTTTTTGAATAGGCTTTTTTCTCTCAATGATCTGATCAAGTTGATCAAGTTCAGATTCATTCAAAGTGAACGGAATACAAAGTTGGCTAATACTACAATCCTGGCAATGGATCGCACAGCCACCAGATTGGACACGTTTCGTTACAGGCTTTTCAGAAATCATAACAATCTTTCACTATTTGATATACGTCAATATTTTAGCATTCCTTAATCCAGTTGGGTAGTAAAAAAACCGGATTTAAAGAATGGCTATACGGTATAAATAATGAGCTGCAGTGCCATATATCCAGTGTAGAAACCGTAAATCAAGATTAAAATCGCACCGAGTTGACGAAATAAGTCAGCTTGTTGCAACTTCTTGAGGAAGCTAGCACCCATACCAACCGTCAGCATCGCAGGAAGCGTTCCTAAGCCAAATGCGAGCATGATTCCCGCTCCATTATACCAACTGCCTGACACAGCCGCCCAGGTCAGCATAGAGTAGACTAGACCACACGGTAACCAACCCCAAATGAAACCAAACGGCAGAGCGTGGCTTGGATGCTTGAGTGGTAGGAAAGACTTACCGACTGGTGAAATATAACGCCACAGCTTCTGACCGACCTTCTCAAAGAACAATAAGCCAAACCACCATTTACCGATATACAGACCCAAAATGATCATAAAGATGGCAGCAAACAAACGAAGCCAATTAAGTAGCGCGTTGAAATCGCTAAGTTGACCGATTGAAGAGATAGCACCGCCGATCACACCACCAATAACGGCATAGCTGAGTAGGCGACCAAGGTTGTAAAGTAAGGGAACAACCGGGGAAGGTTTGGTATTGCCGATTGAAAGGAGCGACGCAATGCCACCACACATTCCCATGCAGTGGCCAGCGCCGATCAAACCGACAACAAAGGCTCCGATCCAATCAGGCGTCATCGTTCTTTTTATCTAGGTTAGTTGGGCTTTCTGTATTGGCTTTATCATTCTTAACAGGCTTGCTGTCAGAGTGAGCATGGGCCTTTTCGTCTTCATCAAACAAAATGTTGTGACCTTGACGCTCAAGGTCCTCAAACTGTTCGCTCTTCACCGCCCATAGAAATATACCAACAGCGATACACACCAGTACAATCGCAATGGGAATCAGGATGTATAAACTTTCCATTATTTACCTTGCTCTTTTAAAAGCCTTAATGAATTAGACACAACAATAATAGAGCTTGCAGACATGCCAACAACGGCAATGTATGGAGCAACCAAACCCGCTACAGCCAATGGAAGGATGAGTAGGTTATATCCCAATGACCATGCTAGGTTTTCGCGGATTATCTTACGCGTTTTTAGCGCCAATGTACGGGACTTAAGTAATCTATCAAGCTTGTCGCCCAATAAAACCATATCTGCAGAGGCTTTTGCTACATCTGTTCCGCCGCCCATAGCGACAGAAAGGTGAGCACCTGCAAGGATAGGGGCATCGTTAATACCGTCGCCAACCATCATGGTAATGTCTTTTTCATCACGAGAGTTAAGGTAAGCAAGCTTATCCTCAGGCTTAGCATTCGCAACGATGTCGGTAATACCGATTTCTTCAGCAACAGGCTTCGCGTTAATCAAGGAGTCCCCCGTCAGCAGAGTAGTTTTAATACCCGCTTCTTTGAATTTCTGGATGAACTCAATGCTTTCCTTACGAATCGGGTCTTCATAAGTGAAGGTAGCGATATGACGTCCCGCCATCGACAAGTAGATGCCGTTGCTTTGCGTCGGTTGAGCTTCACCAAGAATAAACTCACTACTACCTATCGCCACTTCTTGGCCCTTCCACTCACCGGTAATACCCGAACCAATAACGTTGTTTACAGAATTGACTTCAACCTCATCGGACACGTGAGTTTTGAATGCTTTCGCGATAGGGTGGTTAGCATGCTGTTCTAGGCTCGCAGCCACTTTTAAACACGTCTCTTTATCAAGCTCTGAGAAGGTTTCCACTTGGCTGATACGAATATCACCCTCAGTCAACGTTCCCGTCTTATCGATGATCAAGTGGTTAACTTTGCACAAGGTTTCGAATACATGACCTTTACGCAGCAAAATACCGAAGTTACCCATACGGGAGGTTGAACAAGTAATCGCAGTCGGTGTCGCCAGTGAAAGAGCGCATGGACAAGTCGCAACCAGCACAGACAACATGATCCAGAATGCGTCTTCTGGTCGTGTTTGATGCCAGTAGAACCAAGTACCGAAGGAGATGACCAAGATTACTGCAACAAAGTAACGAGCCACAATATCGGCAATTTCTGCAATACGAGGCTTAGATAACTGCGCTTCATCTTGCAGACGAACAATATTAGATATCACGGAGTCCGCTTTTGATGTCATCACTTCCAGTTCAAACGACTCATCGCCATTCAACGTACCAGCGTAAACAGTGTCGCCTTCGTTTTTCACGACATGGATAGATTCGCCAGTCAGCATAGATTCATCAATATGAACTCGGCCAGAAAGTACTTTACCATCCGCAGGAATATGTTCGCCCGGAAGTACGCGGATCTTGTCACCCACTTTAAGGGTTTTCACTGGAACTTGATCGCCCTCTAACGTTGTCGCCATCGCAGGAACGAGCTTAAGCAGGTTACCACTCGCAGCCGCTGCTTTACGACGTGCTCTCATCTCTAAGAAACGACCAAGCAGTAGGAAGAAAGTGAACATCGAGATAGATTCGAAGAAAACTTCTCCTTTCTCTGTCACGGTTGCCACCAAACTTGCCACATAAGCAAACAGCAGAGCAATCGACACCGGTACATCCATACCCAGTGTTCGTCCTTTAATACTGCGCCATGCATTGATGTAGAAAGGCAGAGCAGAATAGAGCAATACAGGTGTAGCAAAGATCAGACTTACCCAACGGAAGTAGTTTTTAAACTCTGGTTCGAGGTTACCAAATACCTCAAGGTACAGCGCTACCGCAAGCATCATTACCTGCATGGTTGCCAAGCCAGCAACACCGAGACGGTATAGGTAGTTTTTCATCGAGCGGTGGTAAGCTGCTTCTTGTTGATCAGCTTCAAAAGGCGCGGCTTTGTAACCTAGGGTATGGATTGCTGACAACAACTCGCTCAATTTCACTTGCGTGTTGTCCCAGCTAAGTAGGGCACGGTTGGTGGTGGTATTCACACGAATACTGCCCACACCTTGTTTTGAAGAGACTTGTTTCTCAATGAGCCATGCACAAGCTGCACATGAGACACCCTCAAGTGACAATGTCACCTCAGAGACGTTCTCAGAGTTTCTTACAAACTCCAGTTGAACGTCTTCATTATCATAATGACTGAGTGCCAGGAGTTGCTCTGGCACTAGATCCGCTTTCTCAGCAGGGGCGGTGCGGTATTGGTAATAAGAAACCAAACCGCTATCAACGATTGTCTGAGCTACGGTCTCGCAGCCCGGACAACACATCTTACGAGGCGATCCTAAGATCTCGACTTCAAAATCCGTTTCCGCTGGTACATCTTCACCGCAGTGATAACAGGATTCACACATAAGCTTTAGTTCGTTAGTTGAGTAGGAGTTTCAATCGGGAAGTTCATGCGACCTTGAACCAACCATTCTTCGTCATGTGGCGTCAGCTCAATGAACCACGGGCCTTCTAAGTGATGGTCCAGAGTCAGTGTGTAGTTGCCTCTCGCATCAGCGGTTAGTAGCTGAGTGAAATCGCGATCTGGTAGCGTTCTGTGAACGAACATTGCGCTGATAGCAGGGAAGTGATCAAGTTTGCCTTTGTCTAATGTGATGATAACAGAGTTACCTTTCTCATTAAGTGAAGCTGATAAGCCTAGCTCTTTGGCGACATTTACTTTTGAAATGTCGACATTGATGCCTTTTCCTTTTTTATAGTAATCCTCAGTCACCAAGTCTACAGAGTTCTGTGTAAACACAATAACCGTCATAATGGTCCAAATAACTACTGTCGCTGGCAACGCGATTAAGAACCACGGCCAAAACTGTTTATACCAAGGCTTTACCATAAAAAAGATCTCAAAAAAGAATAAAAAGAAGAGGTTATAAAATAAAGGAAAGACAGCCTCTTAGAAAGAGGCTGTTATTGAAATGTTACTTATTATCTGAGTTGCTTAAGCTCCATACGTAAGATGAAACCAGTTGTACTTTGTCTTCGCCTAGGATGTCTTTCCAAGCAGGCATTACGCCAGAACGTCCGTACATAACTGTTTCAGTTACGTCTGCACGAGAATCGCCAAACAACCAATCGCGGTCAGTTAAGTCTGGTGCGCCGACAGCAGGGTTACCCTTACCATCAGTACCGTGACACGCTGCACACACTACGAAACGAGCTTTACCAGCTTCTGCTTCACGTGCGTTTACGCTACGACCAGAAAGGCTAAGTGTGTAGCTAACTACTTCTTTTACGCCTTGTTCGCCAAGCGCGTCTTTCCAACCTGGCATTTGGCCAACACGACCGTGCATAATTGTTGTAACGATAGCCTCAGGTTCACCGCCGTATAGCCATGCGTCATCAGTTAGGTTAGGGAAACCTTTCTGACCGCGTGCATCAGAGCCGTGACACTGAGAACAGTTTTGTAGGAACAAACGTTGACCCACTTTAATCGCATCAGCATCTGATGCAATGTCAGGGATTGAACGTAAGCCGTTTTCGTCGTGAGCTAGCTTTCTGAATGCTTCACCGAAGTAGGTGTCTGCATCATCAAGCTCTTTCGCGTACGCATCTAACTGTTTGTTTGCTTGCGCAGCAGCAATTGCAGAGCGAGACTCTTCAACGCTACGTACCGTTTGGTCTGAACTTGTCCAGCCTAAAAGGCCTTTAAAATTACCTAGACCAGGGTATAGAGCAAGGTAAACCGCTGCAAAAACAATCGTACTGATGAAAAGGTATGTCCACCATTTTGGTAGTGGGTTGTTAAGCTCACGAATACCATCGTATTCATGGCCCATATCTTGACCTTCTTCTACGCCTGTTTTGTCTTTAAAACACCAACGAAGTAAGACAGCACAACCAATTAGGGTACCAATCGTAATCGCACTAACCCAGATACTCCAGAATGTACTCATTACTTTGTCACTCCTTCATTTTTAGAACTTGTTGCTGGCTCGTCGTCAGCAAACACTAGGTTCGCGTCTTCGTCGAAACGTGATTTACGGTTCTTGCCATATGCCCACCAAACGATGCCGATGAAGCAAGCAAAAACAGTCACAGTCCAAACACTTTGAAATGTAATAATGTCCATAATTATTCCTTATTTCATTGCGTGGCCAAGCGATTGAAGGTAAGCGATGATTGCATCCATCTCTGTTTTTCCTTCAACATCTTGTTTAGCGTTAGCAATTTGTTCGTCTGTGTAAGGAACACCAAATTGATTACGGAACAGTTCAAGCTTCTGTTGAGTCAATTTGCCATCAAGTACATTCTCAGCAAGCCATGGGAAACCAGGCATGTTTGATTCAGGAACAAGTTCACGAGGGTCGATAAGGTGAACACGGTGCCACTCATCAGAGTAACGATCACCAACACGTGCTAGATCAGGACCAGTACGCTTAGAGCCCCATAGGAATGGGTGTTCCCAAACACTTTCGCCAGCTACAGAGTAGTGGCCGTAACGTTCAGTCTCAGAGCGGAAAGGACGAATCATTTGGCTATGACATACGTTACAACCTTCACGAATGTAGATATCACGACCTTCCATTTCCAGAGCAGAGTAAACGCGTAGGTTTTCTACAGGTTCAGTTGTTTGCTTTTGGAAGATAAGAGGGGTGATTTCTACTAACGCACCAAAACTGATAGCAATAACGATTAAGATCGCTAATAGGCCAACGTTTTTCTCTACCAACTCATGGCGATTATTTGAATTTGAGCTCATTCTAAATCTCCTTAAGCCGGTTGCGCGATAGCTTTTAAGCTAGCTTTTGGTGCAGAAACAGTTTTGTACGCGTTGTATGCCATTAAGAGCATACCAGATAGGAAGATGAAACCACCTAGGAAACGTACAAAGTAGAACGGGTAAGACGCTTCTACAGATTCAACGAAGCTGTAAGTTAATGTACCGTCAGAGTTAACTGCACGCCACATCAGACCTTGCATCACACCAGAGATCCACATTGCAACAATGTAGAAAACCGTACCAATCGTTGCTAACCAGAAGTGAACATTGATTAGAGATACAGAGTACATACGCTCTTGACCAAATAGTTTAGGAACTAAGTGGTAAACCGAACCGATAGAAACCATTGCAACCCAACCTAACGCACCAGAGTGAACGTGACCGATAGTCCAGTCCGTGTAGTGAGATAGCGCGTTAACCGTTTTGATTGCCATCATTGGGCCTTCGAAAGTCGACATGCCGTAAAATGATAGAGAAACGATTAGGAAACGTAGGATAGGGTCGTAGCGAAGCTTATGCCACGCACCAGATAGAGTCATGATACCGTTGATCATGCCACCCCAAGAAGGAGCAAACAGAACCAAAGACATAACCATACCTAGAGACTGAGTCCAGTCTGGAAGTGCAGTGTAGTGTAGGTGGTGAGGACCAGCCCAAATATACAGAGACACAAGTGCCCAGAAGTGAACGATCGACAAACGGTAAGAATAAACAGGGCGACCAGCTTGTTTAGGAACGAAGTAGTACATCATACCTAGGAAACCAGCTGTCAATAGGAAGCCTACCGCGTTGTGTCCGTACCACCATTGCACCATTGCATCAATTGCACCTGAGTAAATCGAGTACGACTTAAACGCAGATACAGGAACAGCTAGGCTGTTAACGATGTGCAACACGGCAACCGTGATGATGAAGGCTCCGAAGAACCAGTTCGCTACGTAAATGTGTGATGTCTTACGTTTAATCATGGTTCCGAAGAACACGATTGCATAAGCTACCCACACAAGAGTAATAGCAATATCGATTGGCCATTCTAGTTCTGCATATTCTTTACCAGAGGTTAAACCTAACGGTAGAGTAATTGCAGCCGACAGGATAATCGCTTGCCAACCCCAAAAGGTAAAGGCTACGAGAGGGCCACCAAAGAGACACGTCTGACAGGTACGTTGCACAACATAATATGATGTTGCAAACAGCGCACTTGTACCGAACGCAAAAATAACCGCATTAGTATGCAGGGGACGTAAACGACTGTACGTCAACCACGGCGTATCAAAGTTTAGCTGTGGCCAAACTAATTGAGCGGCAATCAAAACACCAACGCCCATACCGACAATACCCCACAAAATTGTAACTAGGGTAAACTGACGGACGACCGTATAGTTGTAGTTTTGTTCAAGCTGCTTTTCTTGGCTCATTTGCATGCTTCCAATTTCTTATTTACTACACTTTACTTCCAACACGACTCACGTCGTAATGCCACCCAAATTAGAAAAGGAAATTCAGCCTATTCAGGACCTTATTTCCACTTGCTGATTTTAAAAAAAAGTGGCATTTTCAACGCGACACTATACTTGAATTAACAAATCAATGACAGAGTAGTAACCTTACGCTTGGTCTGGAATTGGATTTTTATTTAAAAACTTTGAACTTTGTAACAAGGAGTAAAGATTATAATGGCGGCACAAAAGCTAACAAAAGGCAGGCTTGTTCAAATTATCGTCATGTTGGTTATTTTATTAGCTGCATTTACTTGGAGAACAGTGACATACGATAATAACGAAACAATAACCTGTATAGTTTCAAAACCTTGTGAATTTGGTATTGATAATAATAATGTTTCAATTACGGGCGATAGTCAGGGGTATTCAATTGAAACATCTAAAACTGGCAAATTTATCATTAGCTATGATGGAAGCGGAGTTTTGGAATCGAAAGGAGCGTCATCTTGGCTTTTAAAAACCAATGATAAGACTTCTTCAATAACGGTTACATTTCCACAACAGGTCATGACGTATACAGTTAAGCTCTCTAAAGAATAAAACTCAAAACTGAGCAACACCTCGCTCTTTGATAGAAATATTGACTAAACCAGTGAACCCCTGCGCATTAAAGTGTTATAAAGGCAATATTAATAAAGTTTCCAGAACTCTATGAAATTTCTATCAAAAGTCTCTTATTCTCTAGATGATAAAATCGCCGTAGATGAACTGCTTCTTGGGGTAGAAACCCCCGAGGACATCGCATGTCTTATCTGCTACTGCACAGAAGAGTATTCCACGCTTGCTGTGCAGAGATATTTCGTAGATGCTCTCCCTAATATTCCAATTCATGGATGCACGACATGCCATGGAATCATGACTGAAACTGGATTCCATTCAGGGCCTGTAATCGGTGTACTTATCATCTATGATTCTGGTATCAATGCATACGGCACCGGTATTAAACACTTCAGTCAATCCATCGAACAAAGTACCTTCGACGCAATAGATTTAGCGCTAAAAAGTGCCAACCGAGAAGGTGAAATTCCAGACTTGATCTTGCTTCATTCGACTCCCGGCAACGAAGAGAAGGTGATGGCTGCCATCGACAGTAAATTCGGCACTGAAGTACCTATCATCGGCGGTAGCGCGGCCGACAATCAGGTGTCTGGAAACTGGAGCATATTCACTGAAGAGTCACTCTCAATTAATGGCGTTTCATTAACCGTCTTTTTCTCCTCTCAGTCTATCTATTCGTCATTCAGTGCAGGACACACGCCTACGCGTTACTCAGGGACCGTGACCAAAGTAAGAAATAGAATCTTACTCGAGATAGACCACAGGCCAGCTGCTACGGTTTACAATGAATGGACTAATTTCCATTTAGGTGGCAGTAACGACGGCTATATCTTTGAAAAATCTTCTGTCTATCCACTAGGCAGGAAAGTCGGTACATCATACAACTATCCATATTTCAAACTGTCTCATTCTATCCGTGAGACAGAGTGTAACGGTATCGAACTCTTTACGGATATCAATGAAGGCGACACCATTTATTTGATGCAAGGCTCGAAGCAGCAGTTGATAAGCCGTGCCGCTAATATCATTCATTCGTCTTACTATAATGATATGGATCTGGAAGAGAAGTTAGGCGCGATTAACATCTTTTGCGCAGGGCCGATGCTCAATCTAAAACAAGACATGGATGAGGTTTGCGACCAAATAAATCAAGCACTTAACGGGCTTCCTTACATATGTCCATTCACATTTGGTGAGCAAGGGAGGCTTTCAGGTGGAGAGAATGCACACGGTAACTTGATGGTGTCATCAGCAACATTTTATAGGTTAAAAAAGTAATGGGTTCTGAAGGTCAAGAAGCGCTGCAAGAAGCACGTATTGAACTACAAAAATTAAAAGCCCGTGAGAGAAAGCTGGCTGAAGAGAATAGGGTAATCCTATCGACTATCTCTGCAATCAGTAAAGCGAATAACATCTCTGAGATATTTTCTAGCCTCGAGTTTGTGTTGAAAAAATACATTAAGTTCGACGACTTTATCGTGGTCTCTAGAGTAGGGAATGAAGGCAATTTCAAAACTCTACTGACCAACAATAAAGTCTTTGAAGAGATGATCTGGAACGATCATGGCAAGCTATCTCGAGTCATCAATGGTGAGTGCGCCATTCTTTTTGAACCCAAATCTCTGGGTGAATTTAACACTTTGCATCCCATTGTTCTCGACCAAATAAACTCAGTATTGATTACTGGTATCGACAGCGGACTAACACAGTCGGTCATCATTTTTATTCACTCGAATACCAAACATTTTAGTATCGAAACTAAAGCAACTCTGAACCGGTTCCGTCCTCTGATTGAGCGAGCTGTTTTCGATATAGAGAACAAAGAAAAACTTGAAGCGACGGTTAGAGAACGAACCGCCGAGCTTGTCACAGCAAGGAAAGACGCGGAAAGAGCGAACAAAGCCAAGTCAGAATTTCTCGCGATGATGAGCCACGAATTAAGAACTCCACTTAACGCCATCATTGGGCTGATCGACACACTAAAGTCGACCCAGCTAACAGAAGAACAACAGTCTATACTCCTAAATATGAGCACATCGTCTGAGCTTCTGTTGGCGATCATCAGCGATGTATTGGACTTTTCCAAAATTGAATCTGGTTGTTTCTCACTAGCTCCACAATGGAGCAACGTAAGAGACACTGTAACTTTTGTTTTATCAGAACAAACAAAGGCTGCAGACGACAAAGGTCTAAAGCTCACGGTGTCTAGCGATATCCCAGATGCTGAGCTTCACTATATAGACCCAAGCCGCTTAGCGCAGATATTGTTTAACCTAATCGGAAATGCCATTAAGTTTACGGAGCGCGGACACGTCCATGTTTCCATCAAATACCAGCAGAGTTCGTTCTATATAACCGTTGAAGACACAGGAATTGGAATTAGCTCCCAGCAGCTATCGTCGTTGTTCAGTCCATTTGTGCAAGCAGATAGCACAATAACGCGAAGGTTTGGCGGCACAGGGTTAGGTTTAGCCATCACCAAGCGCTTAGTTGAGTTGATGCGTGGGCGAATATCAGTAGAAAGTGAACCAGGGAAAGGTTCTAAGTTCGAGGTTCAATTACCAGTACTCACAAGAGTAACGAACAGCTGTAACCAACTGGAAGATGATGAATGTTCAAGAACACTCAGAAGTCGATATTCGGTGCTGGTCGTCGAAGACAATCCAACAAACCAAATGGTGATTAAGTTAATTCTAACGAGGCAAGGCCACGAAGTTTTCATCGCAAGTAACGGCGAAGAAGCAATAGGCTTTATACAAGACAACAAAGATTCCATAGACATTATCCTGATGGACGTTTCAATGCCGGTCATGGATGGTTTAACCACAACCAAACACATGAGAAAGGCAAACATCCAAACACCAATCGTGGCTCTAACAGCGCACACATCGGTTGAAGATAAATGTTCATGTTTAGATGTTGGTATGAATGATTTCGTTACCAAACCAGTAAGAACCAAAGAAATAACAGCAGCTATAGATAGACTAATGCTTGAGATCTAATAAACGTATTCTTAATCGAAGATTAGGAAATATGTTTATTAGGTATTTTATGGTAAATAGTCATTATGGTTAAATACACAGTATAAGATAGCCAGAAACGAAGGCAGGGCATCAGATATGCAGCTCTGCCTTATGATTACCAAACACAATTTAACATAATATACATAATGCGCAGTCATAACATGTAAAATCTGAGAGTTTTGCGAGCCTTATCCCTGGCAGATTTCACGTACAGAACCACTTAATTCATTCGCTTAACCATTTTTATGGGTTTGACTACACGTTGAATCAAACTAACTCGCTCCATCTTGATTACATCAGCTAAAACCTCGTACTGGATCTTTACGCAGCGCCTGTTCAAATTAACTCTCTAACTCTTAGATGCTATCCATCCAATATTTAACTTTCTACTAGAAACTTGGGTTCAATTGAGAACCCCGGTTCATCTTCCAACTGCAACTGAGAAAGCATTCAAAAACTCCAACACATTACTGAACCCCAATCTGACTTGCTGATGTGGATTCTTTCAAGTTGAGTTCGTTTCAAGCTCTATATTCGCGTAGCTCTCGTTACTTAAGGTTCCATGAACTTGTCTCTGAACCCCAAACGAAATTATGAACAAGCTACATTGGATTCAAAGTATGTCCGCATTAATTTCACAGGTTACAAGTTAACAATAAGTGACAACGCAACGCACTTCCGATTCACCACGTTCTGGAATGGTCATTGCGCCTTTGTCTTACAACTGAGATGTTGATACTTCTATTATTTACAAGCTTTTAAAATCAGATATTTAGACAGGTTTCGTATTAACTAATACGTCTTTTGTTTGATAGCATTTGCGGGAAATCAATAACTTACTATATAAAAGGTTTTATATGAAAAGCATTATGGTCGCCCTATCACTATTCTCTATTTTCGCGATGAACTCGTACGCGCTTGCTAGTGACAAAGAGAACTCAAAAGAGCTTGGCCAGCGGATGTCGGCTTGTATAATGAAACCGAATCAGAATATCTTGGTCGTTCAATTGAGGATTCGTCAGACCTGTCTGACCTCAGCTATAACCTAGTTGGAGGCTTCGAATTCAATACACATGACGTTGTTAAATTGGGGCTGGAAGCCGAATATCGCAAACTTGGCAAAGTAACTTATAACGAGACAATGGATATCGAAGGTCAGGCTTTCTTCGTCAATGTAAAGCCGAAATTCATTGTTGAAGGCGACGTATTAGATTTGTGCGTGTCCCTGTTGTTGGCTGGTATCGGAACTATGGATATGGAGGTCAAAGCTTTGGGATCATCTGTGTCTAAATCTGAAGCAGCATACCAAGTTGGTGCTGAGCTTGGTGCAATAGTTTCAGATAATATCGACATTCACCTTGGCTACCGAAATGCACGCGTTGAGATCGATAGTGTCGATATTTCATCGCAGACCGCCTACGTTGGAGCTCGCTATAAGTTTTAATCCCTTCAAATAACCGATATTAGCCCATTTGAGTAAAGCCTGCTCTTCAAAGCAGGCTTTACTACCGGTTAAAGCCGACTTAATAAACTCAAACGTTACGTTGTATCTTATTTAACATAGCCCTAGAAATCTTAAGGGCCGATGTATGGCAAAATAAACCACCTAAACAGGCCACTATTTCGTGTTTAAATTTTGATCTATCAAACAGTTATAATTAAAAATAAGGTGATTAAGCAATCAAATGCTGTGCATTCAGAGTTGCATTACCAATTAAAGTGTTAACATCAGAAAATGTTGTAAACTAGGTGTTTGATATGTTGCCTAAACTTTATAAGTTCAGATCGCTCCACGATAGAAACATACAATCTATATCCGAGTGTTCGTTGTGGTTTGATTACGCTAAATCCTTTAATAACCCTTTTGATTCTAACCACATCTTCAGCCAATGCCTTCAAAATGATTTTAAGGTGATGTGTTTCTCACAGTCCAGCGACCACCCAATACTGTGGTCTCAGTATGGTGATAACTTCAAAGGTATGTGTATTGAATATGACCTTAACTTTTATGAGGGTGACGCAAACCTAAACTGCTTCGAGGTCCAATATGAAGACCATCCAAACAATATCTGTTTACCCTTGTTAGAGAATTTACCGCCATTACGCTTAGGTACCGAACTCTTTAAAGTGAAGCATTCTAATTGGCGCTATGAACGAGAATATCGCTGGGTACTACCTAATGAAGAGCTCGTCGGCAATAAACTGTTTCTCAACAAGCAATGCCTGACTTCAGTCATTCTCTCAGAGCACGCTCCAGCAGATAGAAAGTTAAAACTGTTAATGACATGCCAACGCTTGGGTATTCCAGTCAAACAAGCAATAGCCAAACAGGACTCATTCACCTTTGAAGTCGTTTGCTAATATATACCTATGATAATTCCTCGGATTGTGATTATAAACAAAAGTGACAGTGCAACTTAAATAAAAAGAGCCACATCAGTTGTGGCTCTTTTTATTACATCTTATCGGTAATTTTACCGGGTACCCTATTCTGCATTTGCTCAATTGTCGTTGCTGACATTTGAACATTCGAGAACCAATAAGGTCTGTGCTTAATATTAAAGAAGTCACTATTGCTCAGTGCTTCAAAAATTGAGAACTTTCTTCCTTGAGCCAATGCTGCTCCGTAGAGGGTTCTTTCTAACACTGGAACATCGTTCACTTCCTCTAACAGCGCTCTCTTTATAAACTGGTTGCCAGGACTCCAATCAATGAATTCAACGAGCTTCTGAAGCAGTTTTAACTCAAGTTGCTCTACCATAGACTCCAGAAACTGAGTATTTGGGATGACTTCAGCACACGCGTAATATTCTTCATGCCTGTCACTAGCATCTCGATAACCGAGCATAGTTTTCACCAAGGCATCTTCGAAAGTTGAAGAAAAGTGGTTACAAATCAAGAATAAAGGTAATACTCTCAAAACCCCAAGAAGGATGCCAACGTTCGGATCTTTCACGGACGTTTCTTGTAGTCTTATACGCGTAGCATTCGAAGTCACCACCAAGTGTTGCCAAACCTTTGGCACAATATGCTTGATATTGACGTCGTTCCACTTGATTAACTGTTGGCTCATTAGTAACGGGAACAACAACCGACAGTTCTCTATACCAATTTGCCTTGCTGCAACTTTAGGGTCGAATATGATTTTCGATTTCTTACCGTACTTCTCTGTAAACTCACGATTGGAGACAAATTCAACAAGACTAGAGCTAAGTCCCCGACTCTCCGATGAAATTTTGTGTAACTTGGAAAAGTTTAAAGATGGAGAATACGCGACGCTTGCAAACTGATTGTAATCAGGCAGTTGTGTGAACAGAGAGCTTATCAATGTACCTTGAAGCTTCTCTAACATTAGCGCTGAAGCCGCATCACTCACATCGTCAATAACGTAACGCAGTGTTTGTTGTTTAGCCGCTACCTTCTCACGTTTAGCATTAACTCTATCTTGTTCACAACGCAAAAGAATACGTTGGTTATGTGAGATTCGGTCTGCCTCATTAAAGATGACGCTCTCGCAGTATCTATTTTCTAAGCTAAGTAGCGTATCGACCGTGGACTGGTCAAGTTTATACTTTTCAGACATCAACCACTTAGTAAAACGAGTCTCAACGTTAATTGAAACTTTTCTAGAGATCTCTATGACTTCTGGGGTGTAATTTTTATTTGCTAGCAACAACCGAGACTTTCCTTTGCCCTAATCTTCTTTTTGGCAGCATATGCCTACTTTATAAGTGAGCTAAATATTAATAGAAATTAGAGATTGGTTCACGAAATTGTTTCATTAAAATTATAGATATTTAGTTATAGTGCATCAGGGGTTGATTATTCTGATATGTGGAGGCGAATATATTTCTCGGGAAAGCTGTACTTAAACTTTTTACGCGTGGGCAAGTGCTTTTTAGCCTCTTTGCAAATTTTGCTATCTCCAGATGTTCTAACCTTTTTGATTCGTGCATAGCCTTTGCCATGCCTCATCTCAATCATAAGGTCACAATACCCTTCTAGCTCAATGTTGCTATTGTTGAGACCTTTCAGAACGCTGGTTTTAATCTTTTTTGCGACTGGATTAATCAGAGAATCGTCTGAAATCGCAAATGATGGCAAAAAACACAATAAAAATACTAGATATCTCATACTGTTCTCTATTCGTACAAATTGAAAACAGTATGCAGATAATGGAGAGTTGTTTAGGACTAACTTAGTATGGTGTTGTATTAGACAACACGTAATTATCAGAGATTACGCTTTCTTTGAGCCTTTCGATTTAAAGCCGTTATGCGGGAACACATTACGAATCCTCTGTTGAACACTTTTAGGCACATCCTTAGTGAACTTCAGATTGTAACCAGAGCGTTTCGCATACACCTTCAGCTCACCTTTAAACGCATTATTATGGCCAATTTCTTGAAGGTTATGTTTAAAACTCGGTGGTAGATGACCTTTGACTTGCTCAATAGCCCCATCATTGAATTTTATTTTTAGCACGGGCCTATCGACAGCAACCAGCCAAAATATCAATACTGCACCGATTAAGATTACATACATCATGAAGGTCACCATTAATTAATGTTGATGGTTATTTATCGTCAGAGAGGAGCTTGCTTAAATCTTCTTTAAGGCTTGTTACCGTCTTACTCGCCTGCTCGCTGCGAGATGCTTCACTTACCAGGTATTCAATGGCGTCAGACAAGGTACATCCCAACTCATTCGCTCTTTGAGATAGCTTTTCCCACACGCGGTAATCGAGATCGATTGATTTCTTTTTGGTGTGAACTTGCTCAGCGTTAAAGTGGCGTTTGCGCTTCGCTCTGATTGCCTGCTTAAGCTTGTTATCGAGCTCTGGAGACATGTTGTCAGATATCCACTCAAGTACACCAGTTGGTTGATGCTCAAGCTTTAACAACGCTTGTATTGCAACCTCAGCTTCACTTGAATCAATATGGCAGGTGATCGATTCGCCTTCTTTCCATTTTTTGACCAGATAGTTCCATTTCCAACCACATTCCAAGTTTTCAAGTTGCTGATATTTCATGTCTAATCTCGCGTGTTAATCCTAGTGACAGCGTAACCCAAAATGGGCTATTTAACAATTATTGTCTTGAAAGAATAGACCAAGATCATACTTATATTCGCCCCGTGATTGATCGTGTCGATATAGAGCTACAAGCGAGATCAGTTTTTCTATATACTCCCTACCTTATTATCCTAATCAGAAACCTAAATGACTCAAGTAGATTGGCGACATGTTACGCCTCAGTACGACGAATATAACGCTCAATTAGAGCAATTCCATGACATCTCGCCTCTCCCATTCTCAGTTATTCAACACCGATTCAGAGATGCGTTAACTCGCTTTGTCCGTTTATCTAACCTTTCACGTGTATTATTGGTGAATTCCCCGGACAACTCGATCTATCGCCAAATGATCGTTGAATCTTTAGTTGCTGAATTAGATGACGATACAAAGCCGGTTATCAAAACCGAATCTTTGAACGCAACGTCTCTGTTTGATCAAGTTCAATCACGTGATGGCAAAGTTGTTGCTACGAAACCCGGTTTACTCGCTAGAGCGAACAATGGGTATCTGATTGTGTCAGCCAACTTGATTCTTGCTAATCCAGGAAGCTGGTTGCTATTAAAGTCAGCACTGCTTGGTGAAGCTGTGGAGCCAATCAGCAGTAACCCTGAGCACTTGAATCAATCACCAACGCTTCCTCTTACATATAATATTAAATTGATTGTCGTTGGAGACCGATCGCAACTTGGTGATCTTGATTACTTAGATAGCGATATTCAAACTGGTTTTTGTCTTTTCAGTGAAATTGAACAAGACATTAAGCTATCTGAAGAAACTTTGATTCAATACCTTGGCTACCTTAAGTGGCTTGTGCAACGTTATGATCTACCAAACATTACACAAAACGCGTTAACAGCGATTTTGACCGCAGGCGCACGAGAAACGGAAGATCAAAGTTACATTCCACTGTGTCCAATTTGGCACAACGCGTTGCTAAGCGAAGCACTGGTTGAAGCCAACAACGGTGAGATTGATATCCACCATGTCCAACAAGCTCAACAACACAAATACAATCGAGAATCATATCTTCCAGAGCGCGCTCTAGATGACATTCGCGATGGCCAGGTCATCATTGAAACCGAAGGTGAACAAGTTGGCCAAGTAAATGGCCTCACCGTCATCGACGTTCCAGGACACCCAATCTCTTATGGTGAACCAGCACGTATTTCATGCGTAATTCACTTTGGTGATGGCGACATTTCCGATGTTGAACGTAAAGCAGAGCTTGGCGGTAACCTACATGCGAAAGGCATGATGATCATGCAAGCATTTGTTAGCAGCGCATTAAACCTTGAAGACCCATTACCATACGCTGCATCTGTCGTGTTTGAACAGTCGTATTGTGAAGTTGATGGCGACAGCGCTTCTCTTGCAGAGCTGTGTTCTCTAGTCAGTGCGCTATCTGAATACCCTATCGACCAACAGATTGCTGTAACAGGCGCTGTCGACCAGTTTGGCCGTGTACAAGCCGTTGGTGGTCTTAATGAGAAAATCGAAGGCTTCTACCATGTTTGTAAACACCAAGGACTCACTGGCAAGCAAGGCGTTATTCTTCCGAGATCAAATTTAAGGCATCTTGCTCTTAAACCAGACCTTATCGAAAGCATAAAAAACGAAGAATTTCACATCTGGTCTGTGTCAAATGTAGACGAAGCTATTCCTCTAATTATGAACAAACCATTTAGAGACGATGAAGAAGAAAGCGTTCTTAGCAAAATCGCGGAACGTATTGAAAACTTTGAAAGACATGAGCACCCAATGGGAATTGTGGGACGCATCAAAAACTGGTTTGTCTAGTACTGATCGGACTTGTTTAGCGTACACCTGTTCACTAATATGCACCTATCAAAAATCGGAGTAATTGATAATGCAAAACAAACGTGATTCTTACACTCGCGAAGAGCTTCTAGCTTCAAGCCAAGGCGAACTATGGCCACAAGGTCCTCAACTACCAGCACCAAACATGTTGATGATGGACCGCATCACTAAAATGTCTGAGACTGAAGGTGATTTCGGTAAAGGTTTGGTTCTTGCTGAGCTCGATATTACTCCTGACCTATGGTTCTTTGGTTGTCACTTCCCTGGTGACCCAGTAATGCCTGGTTGTCTAGGTCTAGACGCTATGTGGCAGCTGGTTGGTTTCTACCTTGGTTGGGTTGGCGGCGAAGGTAAAGGCCGTGCTCTAGGTGTTGGTGAGGTTAAATTCACAGGTCAAATCCTACCTACCGCGAAAAAAGTAACTTACGAGATCCATATGAAGCGCGTTGTTAACCGTCGTCTAGTTATGGGCCTTGCAGACGGTCGTGTGCTTGTTGATGGCAAAGAGATCTATGTTGCTAAAGATTTGAAAGTAGGCCTTTTCCAAGATACGTCAGCATTCTAATCAGATAGTTAGATTCGAATAAAGCAGCCAATGGCTGCTTTATTTTTGACTCCAAAACATTTAGTTATAGTGCATTAAAGATTGCTTTAAGGGAAGAAATGCCAAATCCACCAGCAATGGATGGAGCGTGAATATCATAGAAACATTGCTCTTTGCCGTTTGTAAACTTTACCTCCCCTTAAAAACTAACAAGGCCCCATTGTATTTAAAACAATGGAGCCCTGACCTGAATTCGTTGCGCTCTATCTACTTGTAGAGACCTGCTTGTTTGTCATCTCTGGCATCTCGCCAGCCACCTAACCAATAAGACCGAGAATCCATTTGGCTGTATGGGCAAGCTTCTTGTGACCTACCGTTTAAACCAGCTTTATAGCCTTGAGATTGTGCTCGTTCTAGTCGATCACGCTTTTGTCTCTTCATAGTGCAGTCCTCATACGGGTATTTCGATTTACTAACATACAATGATTACAACTTTGCGGAGTTTTTGTGACTCCAAGTTTAAGACTTGACCAATTTCTCAATTTTCTCAAGGCGAAAAAAAGCCCGAGTTCAGAATTGTGAACTCGGGCGCAAGAGAAAAAATTATTTAAATTTTTTACGGAACCCTAACAGACCAAGCACAGTCAAAGTTAACCAGCCTAGGCTACCACCTTGACGATCGACTTTCTCTGAGTCGGCACTACGAGCTTGAATATCAGCTTTGGTTGCACCAGCAATAGGTACAAGCTTAACCGCTACCACCTCTTCTACTGCATTAGATGACGCGCCACCACAGTATGAGTTGTGAGACGTTGAATCATACGG
Organism: Vibrio chagasii; assembly: GCF_002954585.1. GTDB lineage: Bacteria > Pseudomonadota > Gammaproteobacteria > Enterobacterales > Vibrionaceae > Vibrio > Vibrio chagasii_A. The sequence goes on along the minus strand of NZ_MSCI01000002.1, from coordinate 1,237,910 downwards.
CTGAGCTGTTCCACCAACAGTACACTTAATCGCAGTCGCTGAAATTACACCAGCATCATTGATGTCGGTTGCGTCGATGATTCTAAACTTGTTGTTTTCACCAGAGGCATTACCATCATTGGTTAGATCATCTAGCCACCAAGCTTTGTTATCAAACAGCGCAATTCTTGATGCGTCAGTGCCATTTGCTTGATACGGATAAATAAAACCACGATGTCTACGTTCACTACCGTCAACTTCTCGAGTCGTTTCCGCGTCAATTTGGCCTACAAATTCGTTGTAGTTATTAACTGCTTTAGCTTCACCACTTGAGCTACTAAAGAAAATGCCACCAGTCAAAAAGTCAGCTTTAAGATCAGTTCCGGTATTTGCAGCATTTTTAACAACAAAGATCTTATTGCCCGCACTGCCGTTCTCAGGCACATAACCATTACGCTTAGCATAGCCAACTGCAAACAAGTTATTGTTTATATCAGTCAACACAGAGTTGCTGTATCTCGCATCGTCGTTAGACGAGCCTGACTTAACTTCTGCACCACTAACTTGCTTAGTCGTCCATGTCGCACTCGTTAGATCTAACGAATCACTCACAAAGACACTAGCATTCATGTCTTGTCGGTCGCCATTACCATCGGCAGTATTATAACCAACACCATAAAAAACAGAGTTTGATTCAACAATTGAACGCATGCTACCTTGAGCAAAGTAATCACCTTGTTGAGCATTACCGCTACGAATCCAATCGATTTTCTTAGTCGTCGTACCATCCCAAATTGCAGCTTTTGAGCTAAACGTCGTATCTGAAGTATCAGTACCAGGACCTTTTTCAGACACACTACCTATATTGTAAACAGAACCGTTACTTGCGGTAATTGCTTTCCATGCACGCGTTTCAGAAGTACCAGTAGGTCCACTTGTCGTTGTAAACAATGCATTATTACGGATACCACCTTCAGATTTAACACCTAGTGGTTGAGCTGTATTATCTAGAGAGTTAATAACTGTGTTACGGCTCTCAAACGTAGCGCCACCTTCAACAAAGGCTTTGGCATTTACGTAACTCAAGTCATTTTTTTCCTTACTCCAAGTTGCCCAACGCTTTTCAGCCCAGCTGTCACAAGTTGAGTATCTAAGCTCTCGGTAACAGTAGTTTTTAAAGTCGTCCCTTTCTTGAATGTATTGGAACGGAGCATCCATAGCGAACGGCACTTCTTCGCGATAGCTTACCGCTTCAACCGTATTGCGAGTTTCACCAGCGAGTTTGAATGTATTGTCAACACAGTTTGTTGCCGCTGAGTCAAAACATCCTAGTGCAAGGTCATTCGTTCCGTCGGTAGCACTCCCAGGCTGGATCGCTACGCCAAAGATTTCAGACGCACCGGTAATAGAAGGCGTTACTTCAACTACCTTATACAGCGCAGCGTTTGCATTAGTTGCAGCCAAAACTAGAGCTGCAACTGTTGTTAATTTAAATTTAGTACAAGTCATTATTACTTCTTAACTTTCCTGTTGTAGTGCCTCGAGCTCTTCCCAGCGCTCAAATGCAACTTCAAGCTCCTGCTCTGTCGCAGTTAGCTTATCTAAAACTGGCTGTGTCTGCTCTACAGATTTCGAAAAGAAGCTTGGATCATTAACTTCTTCCTGAAGAGCTTCAATTTGTGTTTCCAATTCTTCTAAACGTTGTGGTAACGCTTCTAGCTCTCGCTGTAGCTTATACGATAACTTCTTAGGTTTAGCTTTAACTGGTGCAGTTTTGGGAGTTTCCTCAACTACTTTCGTTGGCTTTGATGGCTTTTCAACCTGTCGGTATTCAAGCGCCTGCTTTCTTTGTTGTTGAGCATCGTGGTAGCCACCAACAAATTCTTCAATCACGCCGTTGCCTTCGAAGATCCAACTTGTCATCACTGTATTATCAACAAACTGACGATCGTGGCTTACTAAAAGAAGCGTACCCTGATAGTTGGCAAGCAAATCTTCTAAAAGTTCCAAAGTTTCGATATCTAGATCGTTGGTTGGCTCATCGAGAATCAGCAAGTTGTTCGATTTAAGGAAAATACGAGCTAACAACAGACGGTTTTTCTCACCACCAGACAACGCTTTAACAGGAGTACGAGCACGTTTAGGTGAGAATAAGAAATCTTGTAAGTAGCTTAGCGCATGACGCTCACGGCCACCTACTGTTACTTCTTGCTTACCATCCGCTAGGTTATCGATAACCGACTTCTCTGGGTCAAGGATTTCACGGTATTGGTCAAAATAAGCCACCTCAAGTTTCGTACCGCAATGTAGACGACCTGAATCAGGTTTTAGCTGGTCAAGAAGCAACTTAAGAACAGTACTCTTACCACAACCATTCGGACCAATCAGTGCAATACGATCGCCACGCATGATGTTGAAGCTGAAGTCTTTAACGATCTGTTTGCCTTCGAAGCCAAAGTTAATGTTCTCAGCTTCAAATACAATCTTACCTGAGCGCTGTGCATCATCGATTTGGATAACCGCTTTACCCTGCACTTCGCGACGATTCAAACGCTCTTCACGTAGCTTTTTAAGCGCACGTACACGACCTTCGTTACGAGTACGACGGGCTTTGATGCCCTGACGAATCCATACTTCTTCCTGAGCGAGCTTTTTATCGAATTCAGCGTTCTGCATTTCTTCAACACGAAGCGCTTCTTCTTTCTCAACTAGATAATTTTCGTAGTCACCAGGGAAAGAACTCAGCTTACCGCGATCAAGATCTACGATACGTGTTGCCATCGATTTAATGAATGCACGGTCGTGTGAAATAAAGATGATTGAGCCGCGGAAGTCTTTCAGGAAGCCTTCTAACCATTCAATAGTAGCAACATCCAAGTGGTTAGTCGGTTCGTCTAGTAGAAGCACGTCAGGGTCACACACAAGCGCACGGGCAAGAGCTGCTTTACGTTGCCAACCACCAGACAGGTCTGTCAGTTTAGTTTCCGCAGTCAGCTTTAGAGCGCCCAGAACATTAGTTACACGGTCTTCAAAACGCCATGCATTAGCGTGATCCAACTGTTCTTGTACGCGAGTAAGGCGGTTTAGATTCTTTTCACTAGGGTCGGTTGCGATCAGATCCAGAAGATCATGATAGATCTTTAGCTGCTCGCCAATCTCAGCAAGGCCACCAGCCACATAATCATATACTGTGCCTTCTTCGTTACGTGGTGGATCTTGTTCCAAGCGAGACACAACCACATCTTGCGTGATTTGCATCTTGCCGTCGTCCATGATGATGCTGCCAGAAAGCACTTTCATCAACGTAGACTTACCGGCACCATTGCGCCCTACTAAACAAACACGCTCATTTTCTTGCAGTGCGAAGTCTGCACGGTCTAATAATGGGTGATCGCCAAAAGCTAACTGCCCATTATGAATTGTAAGTAATGCCATTCTTCTTTAACCAATCATTAAGTTCTAACAAGCCAAATGGCCAGTTAAGCTCTGAGTGTTGAGAACCGTCAGAGCTTTCAAATTTGAGTACCGGAATAGTGACCCCGTAACGGGAAAAGAGCTCATCATCGAATGCAATATCAATAACATTGACATGATGGCTAATGTTTAACTGTTCCGTGAGTTGGAATGCCATCTCACATAGATGGCACCCTTCTGTACTGTATAGAGTCAGCACTATATATCCTTATACAATCTCTTGATTACTTATGTGTAATCAACCAGCAGTTATGAATATGCTTATTACGAGAGAAATCTAGAGGCAATGTCTTAGCAGAGATGTTCTGAGCTTTAAGGCCTAGCTCTTCTAATGCTTCTAAATCCATTTTGAAGTGACGTTTATTGTTAGAGAAAACAATCGTACCTTCTTCACGAAGCAGACGCTTTAGGTTCTCCATCAATTGGATATGATCACGTTGAACATCGAAAGATTGATCCATACGCTTTGAGTTTGAGAACGTTGGTGGATCAATGAAGATCAGATCATACGACCCTTGCTCTTTAGCCAACCACTGTAAACAATCAGCTTGAACAAATTGATGCTGACGACCTACACGGCCGTTAAGATCCATGTTCTCTTTCGCCCACTCTAGGTAGGTATTAGACATATCAACAGTAGTTGTAGAGCGTGCGCCACCCACAGCAGCATGTACAGATGCACTACCTGTATAAGCAAACAGGTTTAGGAAATCCTTACCTGCAGCCATTTCACCGATACGACGACGAGTAATCTTATGATCGAGGAATAAACCTGTATCTAGGTAGTCGTGAAGGTTAACAATCAGCTTAACACCGTACTCGTTTACTTCTAGGTTCGACGAATCTTGAGAAAGCTTCTGGTATTGAGAGCGGCCTTTTTGCTTCTGACGAACTTTCAACACAACGTTATTGGCTTCAACACCAGTCACTTGAATAGAAGCACGGATGATATCGGTTAGACGACGTTTTGCTTTCTCCTCCGGTACATCTTTAGGCGCAGCGTATTCTTGAATCACAAGGTGACCTGGGTATACGTCAATCGCTACATTGTATTCTGGTAAGTCTGCATCATAGATACGGTAACAATCTAGTTGCTCTTTCTTAGCCCACTTGCCAATTTTGCCGATGTTCTTCTTGAGACGGTTCGAGAAATCAGGTGCAATCTGCTGCTCTTGTTGCTCTGTTGGGCGCTCTGACATAGGACGATCGGAGATTGAGTAGTTCTTTTGGTGACACGGTAACGCACCGTTATTCAATTTGAACTGTTTGTCTGCACGCATACGCAAGCAGCTTAGAAGCTCGTCTGAGCTAGAGAAGATAGATGCGTTACAACCACCAAACTCAGCTTTTAGCTGCGCGCCAAATGCCGTGTATAGTGCAATCAAGCCAGGTTCAGTACCTAGACGCTCACCATAAGGTGGGTTTGATACAACCACGCCATTGTCGAATTCAGCAGGACGCTTAACAAGTGCAGCATCGCCTACTTCAAATTGAATTAAATCTTCAACACCGGCACGACGCGCATTGTCACGTGCAGTCTTGATCATTCGCTCATCGTTGTCATAGCCGTAGAACTTACACTCTACTTTCTTCACACCACGGCGACCTTGAACATTCGCTTCTGACTTAACTTCAGCCCATAGCTCTGGTTGAAAATCTTCTAGAGCTTCGAAACACCATTTCTGACGCTTAACACCCGGGGCCATGTTCGCAGCCATCATTGCCGCTTCAATCACAAGCGTACCTGAACCACACATCGGGTCTAAGAAAGGTTTTGTTGCGTCCCAACCACTACGAAGAAGAATCGCTGCAGCAAGAGTTTCACGCAACGGTGCGCGACCTGATTCAGGACGGTAACCACGCTGGTGAAGACCGCTGCCGACCATATCAAGGCCAAGAATCGCTTTGTCACGGTGTAAACGAACGTGAATACGAACGTCTGGGTTTTCTTTGCTAATAGAAGGACGAGGCAACGACTTCTTCTCGAAGCAATCGACGATAGCGTCTTTCACTTTCATCGCGCCATATTGGCTGTTGCGGATTTCGCGGTTAGTACCATTAAAGTCAACCACAAAACGCTTAGAGCTATGGAATTGATTCACCCAGTTAACCGCAGTGGTCGATAGGTACAAATCCATGTCGTCCTGACAAGTGAATTCAGAAAGGACACGTACAAATCGAGAAGCCAAACGACTCCACAAACAACAACGATAAATTTGCTCATTGGTCGCTTTGAATTTAACACCTGCCTGAACAGGTTTTGCGTTTGTAATCCCTAGTTGGGTTAGTTCTTCAACTAATAAATTCTCAAGGCCGTTTGAGGTAACCGCTAGATATTGATTCATAGTGTTCTTTTATTGATAAAAATGAGTTCGATTATACCTGATTTTGTTACCAGAGCATCACTCTAAACTCGTCTTTTCATTGAATCTTTCGACTAACTGGCTAGCAAACACTCAGTACTGAAGCGATCGCTTACCCACATCCCCTTAAAACATAAGACCTAACGAACTCACTCGTTTAGCACCCAATTTCCGAGCAACTCGCCTTTGTGAATTTATATTCACACCAAAACTGGTATACACCAAGCCAAAAATTAGGGTGAAATTTAGCTACAAAAGAACAAAAACAGGGAATAAATATGGGTAAATTACATTTTTGGGGAAGTAGACAAGGTGAAATTAACGTAAAAAAATCGTCTTAACTTCACTATTTTGATGGTTTATGAGTGATGCATTTATCAGGATGAGGTTTTTTAGGCACAAAAAAATCGGCTATTAAGCCGATTATTTGGAAGGTTTGATGAGGATGTTCGCTGCTACGTATGGCCGAAATGATGTATTAAATTTGAGTTAGCCAACCATCGCAATATGATGAGATTGATGCAGAATCGCGTTAGCATCAAGCATTCTATCGTGCATCACCTTGATCGAGTCACCAAAGCGTAATCCCTTTGAAGGAGTCAGTAGGAACTCTTCTAGGTCTACAAATGCACATAAGCTCGCACACTCGCCCACTTCTAACACGATGAAGTAACCAAGGCTATGCTCGTTATTCATTTGTACAATATCCCCTTCCTGAGGACACTCATGTCCTGCACCTTGAGGTGCGAAGAACCAACTCTTTGGTTGTACAGGCTTGTGGAAACGCTTCGCAGCCACGCAGTAAAGCGCAAGTTCTGCTTGGCGAGGCTCAGATAGCTCTAAGCCAGAAATTTGTTCTTTGAAGGTTTGGTATGAGGATGCGTCATCAACGGTGAATTCATTATCTCGAAACGCGCAGTCCACCAGCTTATTGCGGACCAGATTCGTTTTGAAAATCATATCCTCTCCGAGGTTTAGCATTAATGAACATTGCTGCTCATCGTAATACCAACTCCATGTATCGCTAGGTTTAAGCATCATTTCGTCTCACACTGTTGAACCATTCCATTAGGTAAAACGCAAAATTACCTTCAATTGCAGTAATTTTACTGAGCAATAGGCAAAAAAAAAGAGGAAATGAATTCCTCTTTCTTATCGCTTTTCTCTACAACTCAGCGAGTTACAGTGTCTCTTTTAGTAAGACGATGTCAGTTTATAGATACTTCTGATATTGATGTTCTATAACGACCATAGTTTGTAAACTACAGGTTTTTGACAATGTCAGCTACAAGGCGTGGACCCTTGTAGATAAAACCAGAGTAAACTTGAACAAGCTGAGCACCTGCCATCATTTTCTCTTTTGCAGCAACATAAGAGTCAACGCCACCTACCCCGATGATCGGCAGTTTATCACCTAGCTCTTGGTGAAGTTTACGAACTACTTCAGTGCTACGAGATTGAACTGGACGTCCACTTAGACCACCCGCTTCGTCGCAGTGTTTCATGCCTTCGACAATTGAACGATCCAAAGTCGTGTTTGTTGCGATCACACCATCGATCTTATTTTTGATCAATGATTCGCAAATTTGGCTGATTTCATCATCACTTAGATCCGGAGCAATCTTAAGAGCTAGAGGAACATACTTACCATGCTTGTCTTCTAGTTCCGCTTGTTTTGCTTTAAGTTCAGACAACAAATCATCAAGTGCTTCGCCGTATTGTAGAGAACGTAGCCCTGGTGTGTTTGGTGAAGAGATATTTACCGCAATGTAACCCGCGTATTGATATACCTTCTCCATACAGATCAAGTAGTCTTCTGCGCCCTTTTCAATTGGCGTGTCTTTGTTTTTACCGATGTTGATGCCTAAAATGCCATCGTAGTTTGACTTCTTAACATTCTCAACAAGGTTATCTACACCTAGGTTATTGAAACCCATTCGGTTGATGATACCTTCAGCTTCAACAAGACGGAATAAACGAGGTTTATCGTTACCTGCTTGTGGACGTGGAGTAACAGTCCCTACTTCTACAAAGCCAAAACCCATTGCGCCAAATGCATCAATACATTCGCCGTTCTTATCTAGGCCAGCCGCTAGGCCAACTGGGTTTTTGAAAGTAAGCCCCATGCACTCTACAGGTCGGTGAGGTAATTGTTGGCGATACAAAAGATCAATAGGTGTGCCAGTAAAGCGCTTGAAGTTTTGAATTGCGAGATCATGTGCCTTTTCGGCATCAAGTTGGAAAAAGCCAGTTCTGGCTAGACGGTAAAGCATTTTGCCTCCGATAGAAAAAAGCCCCGTGTAAACGGGGCGATATTATTTACTTATTTCCCCAACTATTCAATCTATTACTGTCTGTAAGGGTAAGATAATCGAGTTTGCTAACGAATGAGCTTCTTTATTAAGCAAACGTTATCGTATATTTAGCATATCGAGCACCTTTACTTCACTTTCCAACGAATCATTTTAGTCCACAGTGAATTGACTGACACTTTCTAAGCCCAAACCAATCGCACCTCAAAACGAAAAAGGCAGACCAAATGGCCTGCCCTTTATTACTGTCTATCTAATCATTAGTCTTTAGACATGCAGTTTAGATTCAGTAGCATCAATTCACGCAACGCAACTGAGAACTTAGCAAACTCATGAACAGAACCCACTTTGAATTCGTTCAGGATACTTTCCCAACGGTGAAGCGAAACAGAGTTACTTTCCATCCACTCATCGAGCGCTTTAATCACATCAAGATCTGAACCACAACCACAGTTAAGTACCTGACCCGTTAGCTGGCGTTGTTGCCAATCTAGATCTTCTCTGAATGCAGCACGTGCCAATGCTTGCCAGTTGTTATCGACTGCTTGACCATTGATTTGCTTCAAGAACCAGTGCAGAGACAAACGGTCGCCTAGATTGAAGTAAAGCTTAGACGCTTGTTGTACTGTTTTACCCGTTTCACGGGCCACTGTGGATATATCCAGTGCTGAGTACAAGCTAGACAGACGCGCTACTGAATTCGCCAATTCTGCAGTTACGCCTTGATCAATCCATACTTGCGCCATTGCTTGATGTTCTTCTACTTCTGAAGCAACCAGGTTTTCGTCCAGTTTCTCAGTAATAGCCACTACATCGCCTTGGTAAAGTTCAACCAGTGCTTTCACAGATTGCTTGCCAGTACGGTTTCTTAGCAACCAACGAGTCAAACGGCGCAGTGTACGACGTACATGGTACAGCAACTCATATTGAGCTTCTGAACTAGCGATGTTGTCCAGTTCACGGATGCTCTTAAGCACTTGACCCAAACCGTAGATTTCACGTGATGCCGCGTAAGCATTAGCAATATCGACAATGTTTGCGCCCGTCTCTTCTTGCAGACGAGTGATGAAGTTACAACCCATCTCGTTAACCATTTGGTTAGCAAGTGCAGTAGCAATGATCTCTGCACGCAGTGGATGGTTATCCATGTGCTGAGAGTAGTTACGGCGTAACTCAGTTGGGAAGTATTGCATCAATTGTTGAGCATGGAACTCATCATTCGCAATATCGTCGCTCACAAGGTCTTCTTTCAGAACCATCTTACCGTAAGCGATCAATACAGAGAGCTCTGGTCGTGTCAGGCCTTGACCTTGCTTCTCACGCTCTAGCAGAGTTTCGTCATCAGGGATGTATTCCAAACCACGATCCAGATACCCTGCTTTCTCCATTGTGTGAATGAAGCGGATTTGCTCTTTAACTAAGCTCACGCCTTGGTGTTCAGTTACCGAAATAGACTCAGCTTGGCAGTAAGCGTCATCAAGTACAATCTCACCAACTTCATCTTCCATTGACTCTAGAACTTGGTTACGTTGCTTAACGGTTAGATCGCCATTAGACACCAAGCCATTCAAGAAGATCTTAATGTTCACTTCGTTATCTGAACAGTCAACACCACCCACGTTATCAACAAAGTCTGTGTTCACTCGACCGCCGGTAAGCGCATATTCAATACGACCCAATTGAGTCATACCCAAGTTACCGCCTTCACCAACAACTTTTGCTTTCAAATCGCCGCCATTGATACGCAACACGTCGTTAGCACGGTCGCCAACATCAGTGTGAGTTTCACTTGAAGACTTAACGTAAGTACCGATACCACCATTCCACAGTAGATCAACTTCCATCGACAAGATCGCTTTGATCAGATCATTTGGCGCCATTGATGCTTTCTTGGTACCCAGCATTTTCTGAATTTCAGGTGTTAGAGAGATAGACTTCGCTCGACGAGAGAAGATGCCACCGCCCTGAGAAATCAGTTCTTTATTGTAATCTTCCCAGCTTGAGCGAGGTAGATTGAACAAACGATCACGCTCTACCCAGCTTGATGCTGAATCTGGATTCGGATCAATGAAGATGTGCATGTGGTTAAATGCCGCTTGTAGACGGATGTGCTTAGATAGCAGCATACCGTTACCAAATACGTCACCCGCCATATCACCAACACCGATAGCTGTGAAGTCTGTGGTCTGACAGTTAATGCCCATTTCACGGAAGTGACGCTTAACCGATTCCCAACCACCTTTTGCTGTGATACCCATTGCTTTGTGGTCGTAACCGTTAGAGCCACCCGAAGCAAACGCATCACCTAACCAGAAGTTGTACTCTTCAGATACAGAGTTCGCTAAGTCTGAGAACGTTGCTGTGCCTTTATCGGCTGCTACAACCAAATACGGGTCATCTTCATCATGACGAACCACGTTCTTAGGTGGGATTACCTCACCTTCAATGATGTTGTCTGATACGTCTAGTAGTGCACGGATGAAGCGCTTGTAACAACGTTGCCCTTCAGCAAAGATCTCGTCACGGCCAGACATAGTGTGCTGACGTTTACAAACGAAACCACCTTTTGCACCCACAGGTACAATCACAGTGTTCTTAACTTGTTGTGCTTTAACTAGGCCCAGAATCTCGGTACGGAAATCTTCTTGACGGTCAGACCAACGAAGACCACCACGAGCCACTTTACCGCCACGTAGGTGAACACCTTCAATATCTGGTGCGTATACGAAGATCTCAAATGCAGGCACTGGAGCCGGGATATCTGGAATCTCGCTTGGTCTCATTTTCAGAGCCAACCAAGGTTTAGCTTGCTTGTTCTTGTCTACTTGGTAGTAGTTAGTACGAAGCGTTGCAGTGATCATCTCCATGTAGCGACGAATAATACGATCATCATCCAAGCTGTCTACATGATCGAGCTGCTCAGTGATCTTCTTAATCAGATCTTGTTGCCCCTTCGCGCTGCCTTTCAGTTTAGGGTCAAAACGCTTACCAAATAAGCTTACTAGACCTTTAGCTAAATCTGGGTAGTGAGATAAGGTGTCTTCAATGTATTGTTGACTGAATGGGAAGCCAACTTGACGCATGTAACGAGCATAAGCACGTAAAATCGAGATTTCACGACCAGACAGACCAGCACCTAGTACCAAACGGTTAAAGCCATCGCTATCTAATTCACCAGCCCAGATTGCTGCAAATGCTTGTTGGAAAAGATCACGAGCTTCACGAAGATCAATCGTTTGGTCACTCTTATGAAGCATAGAGAAATCTAAGATCCAATAAGTAGTACCGTTAGTCTTACGAACTTCGTATGGTGATTCACCAATAACGCGCAAGCCAAAGTTTTCAAGCATTGGCATTACATCAGAAAGGTGAATTGGCTCTGCACTGTGGTAGAACAGTTTTAAGCGTACTGCTTTCGAGTCTGCCGCTTCTTCCTGCGGACGGTAGAAAAGCATACCAAGTTTATTATCTTCACTTAGTGCTTCTAAGCGCTCAATATCTGCAACAGCAGAACCTGGCATCATGTCTTCTTTGTACGAACGTGGGAATGCACGCATGTACTCTTTCGACAATGGAAGACCTTTGCTCTCACCGAAGTTTGCAATGATTGATTCAGATAGGCGGTCATCCCACGTAGACGATACTTCCATTAAATTTTGCTCGATTGTTTTCACGTCCACATCCATGTTGTTGTTATCAACACGAACAATATAGTGTGTTCTTGCCAGAGGGCTTTCAGAGAAATACGTTGTAAATTCAACTTCTTCTTCACAGCCAAAGTATTGCTTCAAGATGCGCTGAGTTTGGCGACGAAGCTCTGTGTTGTAACGATCTTTTGTTACGTAAACCATACAGCTAAAGAAACGGCCAAACGGGTCTTTGCGTACAAACAAACGTAGAAGATCACGATCTTGCATTTGTACTACACCGGTACCTACTTCAAGTAACTCTTCTTCTCGAGCTTGAAGCAGTTCATCACGTGGGTAGTTTTCAAGAATGTTGTGCAGCGCTTTGTAAGAGTATGAACCCTCACGGTAACCACTCGCGTCTAAGATACGCTCTACTTTCTCACGAACTAGAGGGATGGTTTCAACGGTTTGGTTATAAACCGCAGAGGTGTAAAGACCAGTAAAGCGATGCTCTCCAATAACCTTACCGTTCTTATCGAACTTCTTAATACCGATGTAATCATTGTAAGCTGGGCGGTGAATGCGTGAAGCCGTGTTGCCCTTGGTTACGATAAGTACGTATGGCTTTTTCGCTTCTAGACGTGCAGAGTCAGAAAATTCAGACAACTTAACGTTACGTACACGATCTGAATTCGCAAACAAACCAAGACCTTGCTCCTTGGTCGGTTGCAGCTCAGTATCGCCATTAACTGAAACTAGGTCATATTCCTTATAACCCATGAATGTAAAGTTGTGTTCGCCTAACCAACGAAGAAACGCCAACGTCTCATCGAAACGTTGGCCGTCTACTGGAATGCTGTCTTTCTGCTGCTCAACTTGGTCTGTTACTTCTTTCAGTTTTTCAACCATTTTAAGCCAGTCGTTAACCACTAAGCTTGTATCGGTGAAAATGTCTAGCAGCTCTGTTTTCAGTGCCGTCATTTCAGCTTTGCTGCTCAAACGGTCAACCTCAATATGGAATAGAGATTGGAAAACACCCTCGCCACTGCTCACACCCACTACGCTTCCTGAATCAGAACGAGAGATTTGTGTTGGGTTGTGCAACATAAGGTGAGAAGAAAGGTCTAGGCGAGTAAGTGCCATTTTTACAGAATCAACGAGGAACGGACTGTCTGGTACCACTATCTCAACGATAGTGTGAGTAGACTGCCAACCTTGACGACTTACCGTCGGGTTGAAAACGCGTACCGAAATTTCGTCGGCTTTCTTTTCGTTGATGTGGTGCCATAAGCTAACTACAGCACCATATAAATCGGATTCGTTTCTCTGAGTCAGATCGTCGTGAGAAACGTTACTAAACAAGTGTTGAGCAAGTTGAGTTACGAGAGGTCGATGAGCAAGGTCAAGTTTGTCTTGAATCAGCTTGTAAACTTTTTCAAGTAAAACTGGAACCACAGTTTCACGTGCGGTCATAGTCACACTCCACAATTAGAATTGTATTTTATTATTAGGGGTATCACTTAATCTGGTGTTTGAATTACGCCGTTGAGCGCTTGTCTACTAACGAGTTAAGCAAAGGTAATGCATTGGTTTATTGTAAAAGCATTATTGAAAAATGGTTAATTGTTTTAACTGTGGTAGGAGGTGAAATGTTTGATTATGTGATTAAGATTCCTTTTAACTCACTAGGCACACCAAGCTTTACAGAGCTTCCAACTTGATAAACTTATTTTTTTGGTCAGTTGTCAGCCTAAATTGCCCTCTAACCCCTATTTGTGTAAGAAAAGGTCTGAATCGAGTTGCAGGTAACTGTATGCGCAATCCTGTTGTTGTTATTACTTGAACTTGACTTGCCGCACCCGAATAACTGGCCAGAAATTGCTGATATGAGATGTTAAGTTGGAAAATATAGTGATTCATACGATGCCTGTATAAATGTACAGTATTAGTGTTTTTGGCACTTAAGGATGTCTAACTGTAAAAACGTTCGGTCTAAAAAGCTGGGGAATTAACTTTAGCTTACTTAAATATCGATCCCCTATAAACAAAAAATCAGTGGTAGATGCTCTCTACCACTGATGAATTTTCTATATGAGTAAACCGCTTCTTAGCAAACTGCTCACACTATTGAGTTCTTCACTTAAGCTTCTAGTGCTTTAGTTACTTTCTCAAACAGATCTTTTGCAAGGTTATCCATGTTCTTCAACGTTTCAAGCTCTGTTTTAATAAGTGCTTGGCGCTCGTCATCATACTTACGGAACTTAAGCAGTGGATCAATCAGACGCGAAGCAACTTGCGGGTTACTGCTGTTTAGTTCACGTAAGATCTCACCAGCAAACGCATAACCCTGTCCCGACTTATCATGGAATTGAACCGGGTTCATGTTAAAGAATGAACCAACTAAGTTACGCGTGCGGTTCGGGTTCTTTATGCTGAATGCCTGATGTGACATAGACTCTTTGATCACTTCAAGCGCATTTGAACTTGGGTTGGTACCTTGCAGCGCAAACCATTTATCCATAACAAGTCCATCATGCTTCCACTTGTCGCTGTAATCTGACATCAAGCTTTCGCGACAAGGCAGTTTTGCACTGTTAGCAGCGCCCATTGCAGCCATGGTATCAGTCATGTTGTTTGCTGTTTTATACATTTCAACAACCAAGTCGTTACCCTGCTCTGTATGAGCTAAGTAGCTTAGACAAACTTTACGTAAAGTACGCTTACCAATTGAGTCGTGATCAATTGTATAGTCCGTTAGCGCATGGCTGTGATAAACCGCAGCCAACTCATCTTCAAGCTCTGCTGCTAGCGTCACCTTCATCGAGTTAAGCACTGACGCGACAGCATCAATATCAACACGCTCATACCATCCTGACACTTCATTGTGGCTTGGTAGTGACAGCATTTCTGCGATAAATGCCGGTTCTAGCGAATCACTCAGTAGTACGCCGCGGAATGCATCAACAACAGACGCTGATAATTCAAACTTCTGGCCTTGTTGAACGTTCTCAACGTTACCGCGAATGTACTTAGCCAATAGCATTTGACCCGCATCCCAACGAGAAAACTCATTGCGCGCATTCACCATTAAGAAGATCAGCTCGTCATCTGAATAGTCGTATTCAAGTTTTACTGGTGCGGAGAATTCACGCAGCAATGATGGCACTGGTTTCTCGCTTACGTTTTCGAACACAAAAGTCTGTTCAGCTTCTTTCACATCTAACACATTGTGAACAGGCTTGCCGTTACATTGTAACTCAATCACATCACCTGTCGCTGTGTACAGTTCGATGTCTAGAGGAATATGCAGGGCTTGCTTTTCAGCTTGCTCATGCGTTGGCGCGGTTACCTGGCGAGTTTTTAGCGTGTACTGTTTTTTCTCTGCATCATAATGGCTTTCTACAGACAGAGTCGGTGTGCCAGATTGGCTGTACCATAAACGGAACTGAGACAGATCAACGCCCGATGCATCTTCCATTGCTGCAACGAAATCTTCACACGTTGCTGCTGTACCATCGTGGCGTTCGAAGTAAAGCTTCATACCTTTTTGGAAACCGTCTTCGCCCAGTAATGTGTGAATCATACGAATCACTTCGCTGCCCTTTTCGTATACAGTCAGAGTGTAGAAGTTATTCATTTCTATCACTTTTTCTGGTCGAATTGGGTGAGACATTGGGCTCGCATCTTCTGCAAATTGTGGACCGCGGATAATACGTACGTTGTTGATACGGTTTACTGCACGAGAACCAAGATCTGAAGAGAACTCTTGGTCGCGGAATACCGTTAAGCCTTCTTTCAGGCTCAATTGGAACCAATCGCGACAAGTCACTCGGTTACCCGTCCAGTTGTGGAAATATTCGTGACCAATTACCGCTTCAATACCTAAATAATCGGTATCCGTTGCTGTTTGGTCGTTCGCTAGAACAAACTTAGAGTTAAATACGTTTAGACCTTTGTTCTCCATCGCACCCATGTTGAAGAAATCAACCGCTACGATCATGTAGATATCTAAGTCGTACTCTAAGTTAAAGCGCTCTTCATCCCACTTCATTGAGTTAATCAAAGAAACCATTGCGTGGTTTGCACGGTCTAGGTTGCCTTTATCAACAAAGATTTCTAGGTCAACTTTACGGCCCGATTGCGTGGTGTAGGCGTCTCGAAGCACATCGAAATCACCAGCGACTAGTGCAAACAGGTATGCTGGTTTTGGGTGTGGGTCTTGCCATTTAACCCAGTGACGACCATTTTCGGCCTCACCTTCATCAACACGGTTACCATTACTTAATAAGAATGGGTTTTCTGCTTTGTCCGCGATAACGGTAGTTGTGAATTTCGCCAGTACATCAGGGCGATCCATGTAGTAAGTGATACGACGGAAACCTTCAGCTTCACACTGAGTACAGAACGCGCCGCCTGACTTATAAAGGCCTTCTAGTGCCGTGTTCCCTTCAGGGTTAACTTCAGTAACGACAGTTAGCGTAAATTCTTTTGGAAGTTCGTTTAACGTAAGTTGAGTTTCAGACTGTTCGTATTGCGACCACTCTTGACCATCGACCAAAACAGAAACCAACTTCAAACCTTCTCCATCCAATACTAATGTCGAGCTGTCTTTCTCTTGCTTAACACTAGAAACCGCTGTGATGATGGATGCTGAATCGTACAAATCGAAGGTGAGATCGATTTCAGAAATAGTATGAGATGGTGATTGATAATCTTTACGATACTTGGCTTGAGGTGTATGTGCCATGACGAGTTCCTTTTGATCGTTATACGTAATTATTTTTAACTGTATATATCTAAAGGTTGAGCGCCGAGAACACAAGGGGAATATTGAAAAAAGGAGGCATTGTTAGAAAATGCCTCCATGTTTTGCTATTTAATCAATCAAATCAGATACGAACGCCTAATAAATGACCTGAGAACCACATTATCAACAAGCTTGGATTTCAGAGACCAAAACGACATTTAGCGGATACGGTTTAGCACCGCAAACATGTCTCCCTCCTCACCTTGGAGCGTTAATACATCACTGTTTAGCGTGTAACGAGTACCATGTTCACCATCTTCGTAAAGCAGGACCAGCTGATCCCCTTCCGTATAGTAGACACCACGACGAACTACTTCGCTGCCAGCATCATCAGAGACACGAAACATGAAGATAAAGTCAGGCTGAAGGACCAAATCCATCTTTTGAATATTGCTCGCTCTCAAGTCACTGCCGGACAGCTCTGCGCTCGACCAGATCCCCGCAAGTGCATTAGGTAATGCTTTTGTGAACATCACACCATTGAGATTCAGCATATTGTGATTACTGCTGTATGAGTAGACTTGTGGCTCAGATGTATTCATACCCAGGATAATCGTATCTTCATTAGCGTTATATAAACCTTCCCAATGATCGACACTGTAGTCTTTTTTCTGGATATCGATAGTAAACGAGTAGTTTGAGTCGAGAGTCAGCTTGATTGCTCTAAAGTTTTCAGTGCCTTGCTCTGGATCCGGGTTCATCAGATACCAATCACCAAGCAACAAAGGAAGATCAAAATGGGATAGATTGCTGTCACTTTTTGATTGTTGACCATTAGGAGCTACTCCGCTCCCAAAAGCAGCGAAACTTAAACAAGATAAAAATAATAGAATCCATTTCATAAGCGTCCCCTCGTTTTCTTTAAGCTTAGGCACGTAATGAATAGAAAGCGAAAAAATATGATCCAAGTCACTAAATTTTAAATGCAAAGTAACTTAAATGTCATTATTAACCAAACGAAAATCTAGAAAACTCACGGGGAACTCCCTCGCTAATTTTCAATAAAAGCCCAAGTAAACAATTAGATAGAGTCACATCAGACCGAATAGATACAAAAAAAGCGAGCCTAAGCTCGCTTTTTAATTTCAACAGGTCGTAAACCTATTTATTGATCATATCTAGCATGATTGCAACCGACTCATCAAGATAAGCGTCTGGCGCTTCGTAATCGTTAGGAACATCATCCAACGTTTTAAACAGCTCTAAATCAGCAGCTTTTTGACGTTGATTGATACGTTCTAAACGTAGTGCTTCCGCATCGTCACTCTCTTGTTGGCGAACTTTTTCATTCAAAGAAAGTTCGTTGTCGTCTTTATCTGCCTTATATTTTTCAATATCTTGCGCGATAAAGCCAAATTCCATATCTGTCGCGATACGAGCTTGGTGTTTAGCCGTTAACGCAGCTATCTGCTCATCGTTACGTTGTAACACTGAGTATTTCGCTTTGTCGATACTATCCCAAGGTAGTGCGTTATCTTCAACACTTTCACCGGTATCTGCTGGGTCAATCGGTGTCGGGTAAGCAATATCAGGGACTACCCCTTTGTTTTGCGTACTGCCACCGTTGATACGGTAGAATTTCTGGATTGTGTACTGAACATAGCCCAACTCTTTATCAAATAAATCATAAATATGATTCAAAGAGCGGTGCTGTTGTACCGTTCCTTTACCAAAAGAGTTTTCGCCCAGGATAATAGCTCGACCGTAATCCTGCATCGCTGCAGCAAAGATCTCAGATGCCGATGCACTGTAGCGATTCACTAAAACCGTTAGCGGTCCTTGGTAGCTAATCTTACCATCGGTGTCACTGTTTACTTTGACACGACCGTAGCTGTCACGAACTTGGACAACAGGTCCCTCTTTGATAAATAGACCAGAGAGTTCCGTTGCTTCGGTTAATGCACCGCCGCCATTGTTTCGAAGATCGACAATAATACCTTCAACACCTTGCTCTTTAAGCTCAGTAATCAACTTGTCGGTATCTTTCGAAAGACCAACGTAGAAGCTTGGTACTTCGAGTACACCAATCTTCTTACCGTCTTTCTCGATAACTTCTGATTTAACAGCGCGGTCTTCTAGACGAATCTTGTCACGGACAATTGTGACAACGTGACTTTTTGCATCTTTACCATCTGGCAAGATCTGTAGCTTAACTTTGGTCCCTTTCGGGCCTTTGATAAGTTGTACTACATCGTCTAAGCGCCAGCCGATAACATCAACAATCTCTTCGCCATCTTGACCAACACCAACAATGCGGTCGCCATCACTCAACTGTTTACTGTTAGAAGCAGGTCCACCAGCAACTAAAGAACGAATAACGGTGTAGTCGTCTGTCATTTGAAGCACAGCACCAATCCCTTCCAGAGATAGGTTCATCTCAGATTGGAATTGCTCTGCATTTCTTGGCGAAAGATAACTAGTATGAGGGTCAACCTCTCGCGCAAATGCGTTCATGTAGATCTGGAAAGCATCTTCGTTATGCGATTGCGTGATACGCTTCATCGCATTGTTGTAACGCTTTTCCAAAACTTCTTGAATTTCTGGCCACTCTTTACCAGTCAGCTTTAGATTCAACGCATCATATTTAACGCGTTTTCTCCAAAGCTCATTCACTTCAGCGATATCTTTCGGCCACGCAGCCTCACTGCGATTCAGTTCAATAGTTTCATCGGTATCAAACTTGATCTCGTTATCGAGCAAAGACAGTGCATACTGAAAACGTTCAAAACGCTTCTGCATAGACAAATTGTAAACATCGAAAGCAATCTGGTTGTTGCCTGCTTTTAACTGATCATCAATTTGTTTAGATGCCGCAGAGAAAGAGTCAATATCAGCTTGAGTGAAGATATTACGATTATAATCCAGCATCTCTAAGTAACGATTAAAGATAGCTTGAGAAAAATCGTCGTTGAGATTGAAGTGTTTATAGTGGGAACGAGTAAATCGAGAAGTAACACGTTTACTAGCAGTTTCGTGTTGGACCTCAGGAGCGAGTAGAGGTAAATCGTCCTGATCTAATTTGGCTTCAAGAGCCTGAGCTGAAGCTGCTAGCAAAAAGCTAGCAGCAATCAGTGTCAATTTTGAACGGCATTTCATGCGTAGGAGTATCTCCTTTAAGCGCGCAAGTGCTCCGCTTTAACAACCATTTGTAGGCCGTTTGCTAACTGAACACGTACATCTTCCTTATTGATTTCAACAATGGTCGCAGCCATGTTTCCTTTACCCATGTTCACATTGACTTCTTTGCCAGCGATGAATTCGTCAGCGTTCAAAGCGCGTGTTTCTACAGGCTTTTCTACTTTTGGTGCTTTAGGCGCTTGGCGACGAGGCTGTGGAGCTTTCTTCGCCTTAGGTTTCGCTTTGCCTTCTTCACGAGCTTTTTGTGCTTGCTCTTTACGACGAGCTTGAACTTTAGCTTTGCTTTCTGCAAGTGTAGCTTTAGCGTGCTCAACGTGCTCTTCTTCTAGTGTGCCACACGCGTTGCCGTCTAGGTCAACACGCTCTGCACCAGCTTTTACGCCGTGCAGGTAACGCCATGATGATGTGTACTGTCTTAACGCTGCACGAAGCTGAGTCTTACTTACTTTTTCGTCTTCATTTAGACGTTCAGCAAGATCTTGAAAAATACCAATTTTAAGTGGCTTCGCTTCACCTTCTAAAGTAAAGCATTTAGGGAAACATTCAGCAATGTATGCGATAACTTCTTTGCTGTTTTTTAACTTTTCAGTGTTTTCCATGTGGGTTCCTGGTTTTTGCGGTTTTCCGCGAGCATTAAGAAAATATTTTTACGTATTATAGATAGATGCTTGGGAAAAACCACAGTAAGAGAATAATTTATGCCTTGTTCGCGTGCGAATTAAGCAGCTTTTCCACTTCAGCCATGAAAAACGTCAGTCCTTCCTCGTCAATTTCACTAAATCGACCAACATTTGGGCTATCGATATCAAGCACACCCGAGATTTTTCCATCAATCGAAAACGGAATAACGATTTCTGAGTTACTTGCCGCATCACAAGCAATGTGACCCTCAAACTCATGCACGTCGTATATACGTTGGACAGTGTTCTTTGCCACTGCCGTACCACATACACCACGGCCAACAGGAATACGCACACATGCAGGTTTACCTTGAAATGGACCAAGAACCAATTCATCGCCCTTCATTAAGTAAAAGCCTGCCCAGTTAAGATCGTCAAGTTCCATCGACAGTAATGCACTGATATTTGACAAATTTGCGATCATATCGGTTTCTGATTCGATTAATGCAACGGCTTGTTTGGTTAAGCGATGGTAATGTTCTATTTTCATTATTAACTTCCAATTAAATTGAGACTTCCATTATTAAGAGAACACAGTAGAATGCGACCACCCACCTAAATAGGACTTATTCTCATTAAAATGACCAATTCAGATGACACTATTAGCCGTTCTTGGCTGATAACTCAAGTAAAAAAACACAAGTCCAAACTGGTGTTTGCCAACATCATTGCCGTGCTCGCGACGCTGATCAGTGTCCCTATCCCACTGCTGATGCCACTTATGGTGGATGAGGTACTTCTCGACCAGCCAGCATCTGGACTTGAGATGATGAATCATCTGCTGCCAACCTCAATGCAAACGCCTACTGGCTATATTGCGTTAACTCTTTTACTTGTCATCTTGATGCGTACAGTCAGCCAAGGGCTTAATATCCTTCAAGGACGTCAATTCACTCTGGTCTCTAAAACCATCACATATAAGATGCGCAGCAAAATGATCGACAAACTTGGTCGTATCAGCATCAGACAGTACGAGACAAAAGGCAGTGGCGGTATCAATGCTCACTTAATCACAGACATAGAGACTATCGATAAGTTTATTGGTTCAACACTGTCTAAATTCCTAATCAGCTTTTTAACTGTGTTCGGTACAGCGATCGTTCTATTGTGGCTAGAGTGGCGTTTAGGCCTGTTCATTCTACTGGTCAATCCTGTTGTCATTTACTTCTCACGTAAACTAGGCAGTAAAGTTAAGCACCTAAAGAAACACGAGAACCAATCGTTTGAACGTTTTCAAAACCGATTAGTAGAGACATTAGATGGCATCTATCAACTGCGTGCAGCTAACAAAGAACGTATCTTCCTTGATGAACTCAAGGTTCAAGCTAACCAAGTAAGAATCGATGCTGACAAATATGCATGGCAGTCAGAAGCCGCTGGCCGAGTTTCCTTTCTACTCTTCTTACTAGGTTTTGAACTGTTTCGCGCGGTAGCTATGTTAATGGTGCTATTCAGTGACTTAACCATTGGTCAAATCTTTGCTGTATTCGGCTACTTGTGGTTTATGTTAGGCCCGGTACAAGAGCTGCTTGGTATTCAATTCTCTTGGTATAGCGCTAAAGCAGCGCTACAACGTATAAATGATCTTCTACAACTAGAAGAAGAGAAACGCCCAGTCAGCAAGGTGAACCCATTCAATGACGAAGAAGAAGTGACGGTCGATATTGATAACGTTACATTCTCTTACACATTAGAAAACACTGTTTTAAATAACCTCTCGCTGCACATACCTGCTGGTAAAAAAGTGGCATTGGTTGGGGCTAGTGGTGGCGGTAAATCTACGCTAATCCAATTGCTGATTGGGGTTTATCAAGCTGACTCTGGATGTATTCGCTACAACGGTGAAACTACCGATGACATCAGTTTTGATATTATACGCAATCAAATTGCTGTTGTTTTACAACAACCTATACTCTTTAACGATACATTAAGGCATAATCTGACCCTTGGCGCTGACTATAATGAAATGTCGTTGTGGCGCGCGCTTGAAGTCTCTCAAATGCAAGACGTGATCAAGCAGTTAAGTAACGGCTTGGATACTCAAATTGGTAGGAACGGTGTTCGACTATCAGGTGGTCAACGACAACGTCTAGCCATTGCTCGTATGGTGCTGAGCAACCCTAAGTTTGTTATTCTTGATGAAGCAACATCAGCATTAGATACGGCAACAGAGTCTGCACTGCATAAAGCGTTGAGTGAGTTTTTGAAAGACCGCACAACTTTAATCGTGGCTCATCGCTTATCAGCGGTGAAACAAGCCGATCTAATCTATGTTTTAGAAGATGGACAAGTCACACAGACGGGAACACATGGTGAACTGGTTGAACAACAAGGACTTTATCAAACACTCTATGGCAGTGTGCAATCGCACGCCTGATAGTTATTGTCCTAACCACATACACCACACTTCTAAACTGACACACAATTCAATATGGGAGGTCGCGTGACCTCCCCATCTGCAACTCAAGGTTTATCAACGACCAAGCATCAAAGCGACAGCAGCTCTGTTCGTTTGTGTCAGGGCTGTGAGCTTCCTATCGACAAGGTAGACATCCCACTAGGAAAGTCCGCCTATTGCCCGAGGTGTGGTACCCAGCTTTACCGAGGTGGCACCCCTAGCCTTTCTGGAAACCTAGCAATCGCGATCACATGCTTGTTACTGTTTATCCCGTCCCACTTTTTTGATTTCATTAGCATTCGTCTTATCGGGGTGATGATTCCCGCTACGCTGCCATCCGGCGTATTTACTTTGATGAATGAAGGTTTTCCACTGCTCGGCTTACTCATCTTATTCTGTAGTTCAATAGCGCCGTTGCTCGTTTGTAGTTCTGTACTAATCAGCCACTTCTCTCTTCGCTTTGGCCTCTTTACACCATTTCGCTACTCGCTAGTCATCATTCAAATCTTAAAGCATTGGATGATGTTGGATGTGTTCTTAGTGAGCGTGGCGATCTCCTGTTTTAAGCTACAAGACTACTCTGACATTTTTGTTGGTCCCGGTTTAATTGGCCTGATCTTACTCCAACTATTTAGCGTGTTACTGGTGAGCCGCATTAGTGTTCGCCGCTATTGGGAAGCGTGGGCAAAAGAATCGGAATATAGTTTTACCAAAAACAAAAACGTGCACTGCCACAACTGCCACCTTTCTCAGCCTGACGGTCACGCTTGTGTTCGTTGTCATCATGCTTTGTATCACCGCAAGCCTTACTCGATGCAAAAGACATGGGCACTGCTTTTTGCTGCCGCCGTCGCGATTGTGCCAGCGAACGTGATTCCTATATCTATTCTTATTACAAACGGCCAACGACTCGAAGATACGATCATTTCCGGTGTCGCCTCTTTAATTAATAGCGACATGTACGGCATCGCTGCCATCATTTTTATTGCGAGTATTGTCGTTCCCGTGGCCAAAATTCTTGGGCTTGCTTACATATTGATTTGTATTCAAATGAAACGAGCGCTTTACCACAGACAACGCATGACCATCTATTTTATCGTGAAATGGGTGGGGAAATGGTCCGTTATGGATCTGTTCGTTATTTCGATCATGATGACATTGGTCGACCGTGGACAAATTTTAAACTTCACACCAGGTTATGGTGCAGTCGCTTTCGGCGTGGTTGTTGTTCTAACAATGCTGGCAGCGGAAAGCTTAGATCCTAGGCTAATTTGGGATAACTATACCTCTAAAGATGAGTCAGTGAATGAACGACAATAACCAATCACAAACATCATATTCGCCGGAAGTCAGAAAAAACAAAGGAATTTCTCCTTTATGGATTCTGCCGATCCTCACCGTCGCGCTTGCGGGCTGGCTAGTAATGAAGTCAGTCCATGATGCAGGCCAGCGTGTGCAGATCTACTTCTCAGATGCGGCAGGCTTAGTCGCAGGACGCACCACGATTCGCTACCAAGGCTTAGAAGTGGGTATGGTCCGCGATATTACCCTCTCGAAAGACTTATCTAATATCTATGTTGATGCTGATATCTATCCGGAAGCGAAAAAGCTTCTGTCTAAAGGCACTCGTTTTTGGTTAGTGAAGCCGACCGCAAGCTTGTCTGGAATTTCTGGGCTAGATGCGCTGGTATCCGGTAACTACATTGCGATTCACCCAAGTGAGACCAAACAAGAGCCAGAAACTGTTTTCCAAGCTTTGGAGTCTGCGCCTTCTGACTTATTAGCTGCCGATGGCTTGAACATATCACTGACCACAAAAGATTTGGGAGGCGTCTCTGTCGGCTCTCAGATTGTTTATCGTAAAATCCCAATCGGTGAGGTCTACAACTATCAGCTTAACGAAAGCGGAAAGTCAGTCACAATTCAAGCGGCTATTAAAGATGAATACAGCCATATCATTACCGACCAAAGCCGTTTCTGGAACGTCAGCGGCTTAGGGGCAAGTATTGGATTTTCTGGTGTTGATGTCCACTTGGAAAGCCTAAGCGCTCTGTTAGGTGGCTCTATCGCCGTAGACTCACCAGGAGATGGTCAGCCGGTTGAGATGAACACCAAGTTCAAACTCTACCCAGATCTAAAAACCGCTGGTCGTGGTATCTCTATTAAGATTGCGGTCCCTGATGACAATAAGATCAGTGCAACTGGTGCTCCAATCATGTACCGCGGCATCGAAATTGGACAAATTACCGACTTATCACTCAGCGAAGGCCGTGAAAATGTCATCGCATCTGCAGCTATCCAACCTGCGTTCAGTGATTTCCTTAATAGTGGCAGTAAGTTCATTCTCGAAGAAGCTGAACTATCGCTGACAGGAATGAAGAACATCGCTAACTTGGTGACGGGCAACTTCTTAACGCTAGTCCCAGGTGAAGGTGAAAAAGCACGACGTTTCACTGCGATTCGCAAAACGGAATATAGCCAAGAGCAAGAAAAGTCCATTGCTATTCGCCTTACCTCGAACAACTCTTTTGGTCTCGATGTAGGCACACAACTACTCTATAAAGGCATACCTGTTGGCTCAATCATCAAAGTAGGTTTAGTTGATGGAGTTGGCACCGGCAGCGATAAGCACGAAGTGTTCATGGACGCGCTGATCGACAATCAATACGCTCACCTTATCAAGAGTAATAACCGCTTCTTCGTAACCGGCAGCGCAAGTGCTGAATTGACGGAATCTGGGTTAAGTGTGACCGTCCCGCCAGCAAAACAGCTACTGACAGGCTCTATTAGCTTCGTGAGCGAAGGTAAAGACCAAACAAGAGAAAGCTACCAACTTTTCCAAAGCAAATCGTTAGCTGAGATTGCAAAGCTCAACCTATCTGGCTCTAAAACACTATCGCTGTTCGCAAGTGAGTTACCATCAATTTCTAAAGGTAGCCCACTACTCTACCGCAACCTACAAGTCGGTAGTGTGAGTGATTTTCACCTTGCTGACGGCGGAGTAAGAATCCAGGCAAGCATTGAAAACCGCTACACGCACCTAATAAACAACAATACCGTGTTTTGGAATCGTTCTGGTGTTGAAGTCGACGCGTCTTTGTCTGGTATTAGCATCAAAGCAGCTCCGGTAAAAACACTAATTCAAGGTGGCATTGCATTTGATTCACTACCGGGTATCGACAACAAACTCGGTGATGTTTGGAAGCTCTATAACGACTCTAAATCTGCTCGTAAATTTGGCCGTGCCATAACGATTACGTCGTCAGGTGACCAAGAAGTCAGCAAAGGCACGCCAATTAAATATCAAGGCGTCAATGTCGGTGAAGTGACTTTAGTCGTTCCGAATTTCACTAAAGGTGGCATTGAGATTACGGCTCGTATCCTGCCTGAGTATGTCGATAAGATAGCTGTTGCCGGCAGCCATTTTTGGCTAGCTGAGCCAGAGATTGGTTTGAATGGGATTAAGAATGTCTCTTCTCTGATTTCTAAGCACATTAAAGTTGAACCGGGTAAAGGAAACAAAACCACAGCATTCAAGCTAAGTAATGGTCCACTTCAACCTGAAGGCAAGATTTTCACACTACAAAGCGAGAGCCGTGGTTCGGTATCAGAAGGTACGCCAATTCTGTTCCGCGAATTAGAAATCGGTACAGTCATTGACGTTCAACTTGGCGAGTTTGCAGATCGTATTATCTCTACGATTCAAATCAAACCAGAGTTCGCTTACTTAATTCGTGCCAACAGTGTCTTCTGGAATGTATCAGGTGTGGATGTGTCTATCGGCTTGTCTGGTGCAAACATCAAGGCAGGTACTGTCGATAGCTTAATCAGAGGTGGTATTACTTTCTCAACACCGCCAAGCGATGAACTGCAGCCTTTGGCAGAAGAAGACCAGTCATTCTACTTGTACCCTAAAGCGGAAGACGAGTGGAAATCGTGGAGAACGGCCATCCCTCGCCCATAGACTTGACTCATAGCTCCAGTCCTCTGAGCGCATAACCGACAATTCACATCTAAATGCAGCCTGTGGGCTGCATTTTTATTGTTTAAAGCAAATTTGGTTTAGGACAGTCTCATTTTGCTTTAAACTGCCCGCATTCACGCTAAAAATCGAGATACCCTTTTGCACGCTAACGTATATATCCCAGAAGAATTTCTTACTCATATTGAAAGCATCATGCCTAGCCATTTAGATATGGCTTCATTTGTCGCTTCTTGTCAAAAGCCACTTCGTAAAAGTATTCGAGTGAACACTCTCAAAATCAGTGTTGAAGACTTTCTGGTGCGCGCAAAAGATAAAGGTTGGGAACTGGAACCAGTACCTTGGTGTGAAACGGGTTTTTGGATCACTGCAGATGAAACTGAAGCGCCACTAGGTAATACTGCCGAGCACATGTCTGGTTTGTTCTACATCCAAGAAGCCAGCTCAATGATGCCACCGTCAGCGCTTTTCCAAGGTGAAGAAAACTATCAAGCAGTTTTAGATACCGCTGCGGCTCCAGGTTCTAAAACCACTCAAATTGCAGCGCTGATGAACAACTGTGGTGTGTTGGTTGCCAATGAATACGCAGCAAGCAGAGTTAAAGTGCTTCACGCTAACATTGAACGCTGCGGCGTAAGAAATGCAGCGCTAAGTAATTTTGATGGTCGCGTGTTTGGTGGCTGGTTACCAGAACAATTCGACGCTGTATTACTAGATGCCCCCTGCTCTGGTGAAGGCACAATTCGTAAAGATGCCGATGCTATGAAAAACTGGACGTATCAATCAGTTGTTGAGATTGCAGACACGCAAAAAGACCTCATTGAAAGTGCATTCCACGCTCTAAAACCTAATGGTGTATTGGTCTACTCAACTTGTACGTTAAGCACAGAAGAAAACCAACAGGTATGTCATCACTTAAAAGAGACCTTTGGTGATGCGGTGGAATTTGAATCTCTCGAATCCCTATTCGATAACGCGAAAGCAACTACGACAGAAGAAGGCTTCCTACACATCTTCCCTCAGGTTTATGACTCTGAAGGTTTCTTCGTTGCTCGTATCCGAAAATTAGCGTCTGTGACACCACCAGAAGTGAAAAAGCGTTTAGGTAAGTTCCCATTTGAGAAGGCTTCGAAGAAAGCACAACAAGAAGTTGCTGAACAGCTTTTAAGTACATTGGATATCGAGCTACCATCAGATACTCAAGTCTGGATTCGTGACAAAGACGTTTGGCTATTCCCCGAAGCATTGGAGCCAATGATCGGTGAATTCCGTTTCTCTCGCATGGGCATCAAGATCGCAGAAACCCATAAAAAAGGCTACCGTTGGCAACACCAAGTGGCAACGACATTAGCCACGGGCAATGAAACGAACATCGTGGAGCTCACTATCGAAGATGCTCGTGAGTGGTTCAAGGGACGAGACGTTCGCCCGGAAGGCTTATCCGGCAAAGGGGAAGTACTGGTCAAATACAATGGCGCAATCATTGGCCTTGGTAAGTGGGTTGGCAATCGAGTTAAAAACGGTCTGCCGCGAGAGTTAGTGCGTGATAAAAACCTGTTCTAGCCACAATTCCAGCCCTACCGCTGAATAGGCAGATAGGAGAACAAACAAAAAGCCCAAACAGGAAAGTTTGGGCTTTTTTTTAACCGAGGGTTTGGCTTATTAAGCTAGGCTGATGCCTTCTTTATCGATAGAGATCTTGCCAGCCTTGTACAAGCCACCGATGGTCTTTTTGAATGTACCTTTGCTGGTTCTGAAAGCAGAGAAGATCGCTTCAGGTGAAGACTTATCATTCAAAGGCAAAAAGCCGCCTTTCTTCTCAAGCAAGTCTAAGATCTTAACGCTTAGGTCATCCATCTTAGCTACGCCCACTTTCTGAAGAGAAAGGTCAATCTTACCGTCTTCTTCACGAATGTTTTTAATGTAGCCTTTCAGCGTCTTACCAATAAATAATTTACCGATAATGTCTGATGGGAAAATCATGCCCCAGTGTTCGCCGTTAACGATCGCTTTGTAGCCTAGTTGGCTGCGCTCAGCGATGATTAAGTCCACTTGCTGGTTACGTTTGTAATTCGCCGGAGTGTTGTCTAACCATTTGTTAAACTTAGTTGTACCTACAATGCGGCTAGATGCTTTATCAATGTACACATATACTAAAATTGACTGGCCTTCGTTTAATCGACCACGTTGTTCGCTGAAAGGAACTAGTAGGTCTTTACCTTTCACGCCCCAGTTCATGAATGCACCGGTGCTGTTTACACCTTCAACAGTCATCAAGCCAAACTGGCCAACTTGTGCGATAGGTTTTTCAGTCGTTGCAGCGATCTGGTTGTCAGAATCAATGTATAAGAACACATCTAACTTTTGACCAATTTCAACACCTTCAGGAGTAAATCGTTTCGGCAACAACACCGTTCCATAGTCGCTAGCGTCAAGGAATACACCGAAATCTGCTTGTTTTACTACTTCTAAGTTGTTTATTTGACCAATATTAATCATCAAGATTGTCTCTACTTTAAATTTGGCGGAGATTATACGTGATCTCTGATATGCTTTCGCTAGTTTCATTCATATTTTTACATTCTAGGAGCCATCGTTGATCACCGTTGATAAACAAGATGCGATAACACTCAAAATTAACCATGCAATGGCTAAGACAAAAAAGCTCGACATGGACGTTTATCTATTCATTCCCGGTGAACTTGGACTCACTCCAGAAGTACTTTCTGAGAGCGCATTTTTCTATAGCTCAATAACTCAAAAACGCGCGTACTACAGTGATAAAACACTACTGCCTCTGGTACACAGCCGTTTGGCAAAACGGGGACGACTGTCTACCACTCAATACCGTGTAAGTTTGAGCTTGTTCGCCTACCAATACGTTATCGCTCTAGATAAAGCCGTCAGCAGCTTAAACAAAAATGATAGTGACGACGTAACGGCAGACGAAGTGGATGAGGTTATCGAACTGGCGTTAGACATATTAAAGAAGCTACGCCGAAGTATCCCTTATGAAGAAAACTTGAAACGCTACTACGCGAATATAGACAACTACCTATCTTGGTACACCGAGCAAAAATTCCTATCGCTAGTGTCACACATGCCTCGTGGTAGCGAGTATTCAACCATTAAAGAGCGCCTGTTAACCCTTTGCGATAAAGAGACCGCTCACCGAAAGCTGAACCGATACAACTCTGCCAAGGTGCGAGAAGACATAACCCGCTTGAGTAACAAAATGCGCTTACTGCGTCGTTTGATTGAACACCCTATCGTACTCAAAGAGAAAACCACCTCGATGGGTAAAAACGTTAAACGAGCCGTGAAAGGTGTTGCGACAGGCTTAGTGATGGTGGTTGTAACCACAACGGTTATCTTAGCCCGAGATTTCCTGGGAGAGATTACCGCTTCTTTCATCGTCGCGATGTCTTTTATCTATGCGCTACGCGAGATCTTCAAAGACGATTTAAGAGATATTCTTTGGCGCTGGCTTCGTAAAGGCAAGCCAAAGTGGAAACGCCGTTATTACGACCCAACGACCAATAAGTCAGTCGGTCATAAACTCGAGTGGTTGGACTACGCAAGCTTTTCAAAACTCGCTGACCGAATTCAGTCGATACGCAAAAAACGTGTGGTGCAGCGTGAAGAGCAAATCTTGCATTATCGCTCACATACGGAGATGTCGACATCAACCTTTATGAGTGGCTACGAGGAAACGCGTGAAACCTTATCGATCAGCTTAAGAGCGCTGACACGCTTAATGGATAAGGGCTCAAACAAGATTTATCGATTGAATGAAGGCCAAGTGAGTCAAGAGTCCGTTGAGAAGCGTCACCTACTCAACCTGATCATCAAAGAGAACAACCACGACAACGAACCAACTTACTATCGTTGGAAGATAGTCATGAACCGTTCAAAGATTGTCGATATCGAGCAAATCACACAAGAGTCATAGTGCTAAGACGAATGTTACTATTACGGCATGTGGATATACATTCACATACCGTTTTTTTGATTTGAATCCCACCCAATATCATTATGAACTGCCACTTGTGACTACTTTCGAGATGGGATCTTTTTGATGGAAAGCGTGAGCGTAAATTCTGCCATTGGCTCATCGCCATGCAGAGATGGGCACGTT
The DNA here is from genome assembly GCF_002954585.1 of Vibrio chagasii. Classification (GTDB taxonomy): domain Bacteria; phylum Pseudomonadota; class Gammaproteobacteria; order Enterobacterales; family Vibrionaceae; genus Vibrio; species Vibrio chagasii_A. The sequence goes on along the minus strand of NZ_MSCI01000002.1, from coordinate 1,207,010 downwards.
GCGATAATGGTTACTGGCTGATTCACTCGCTCCCCGGTCGACATGGTTTCTGCCAGCATAGTGTTGATCAACTCACCATCAGTACAAGTGAAATGCACATCACCTTCGGGGCGCTTCAAAAAGTTACCAGTCACCCCTTTAAACGCCAAAGAAATCTTCTCACCTTGCTGTTGAGATTTACTCATCGCAAGAAAGCCGCCTGCTACATCCGCACCTACAGCTAAAACACCGAAGTACATACTATTTAAATGGTTTTTGGTTCGTCTTCTGAGTGGAATTTTCACCTCTACACGCTCGTTGTCGAGAACCAGAAGCTTTGGTCGACACAGCCAGATGAGTGGGACTTTGAAAAAGCCAAACATGCTTAAATAGAAATTTGCTTTTTGTAGAGGGGTTAACATTCGAATCACCTAGCCTAATTAGTCATCAGACCAGTTAATCGACTAACGATTTAAATGTCAAAAAAATGTTACAAAAAAGAGATATCACCACACAATGATATCTCTTTCATTCTCAAGGCGTTAGCGCTTAGTATCAACTCATACAGCAAGCTGATTAATAAAAGCAATAGCCTAAATTATGCCGTCACGACGGTTTCAACACCTTCAAGGTCAGCGATGTAACCTTGTAAACGCGGATAATCAACCAAGCCTTGAGTCACAAGCAAAACAGGTTTCTTAGCGTTCTGTGTCGCTTTCACAATCATGTCTAACAGCGTAATTACCGCTTCGTTCTGTGGGTCAAAAGCGTGTTGCTGCGCTTCATTCTGCTTATCAACACCAAGCGTAAAAGACGCTAGGCTGTCGACATTCACTACCACACCATCAAAGTAATGCAGTAGACGTTCACTCAGTAGAACGGCAGATGGCACGTCACATGAGAACAACACCTTCAAGCCATTCAAACCACGAGGCAAACCTTGTTCTGCAAGTAAATCGATGATCTTAGCCGCGTCGCTTAATGCGCGCACATAAGGAACTACCACTTCTACATTAATGCCTTGTTCACGCAGAGCCTTAACGACCTGACACTCTAATGCAAAGGCTTTGCTGTATTCTTGCGTCGCATAACGCGCAACACCACGAACACCAAATGCTGGGTTTACTTCTTCTACTTCGCAATTACCGCCTAAAAGCGAGCGAAAGCCGCAGCTGTCAGCGTTGCTTAACGCGATGCGTACAGAAGCATGATTTGGTTGAACTGCCACTTGAATCGCCGTAACTAAGGTAGAAACGAAATGCTCATCAACGCTTTTGCCACCAAGAATAGCGTCCAGAGAGGTTTGCTCTATATCAGAAAGTGTATCTAAATGGCTTTCAATACTTGGATGGTAGAAGACGCGATCCATGACCAATTCAGATAGAGAGACGTACAAGTGGTTGGAATTATTATTATCGTTATAAGAAGGCAGCACATCGCCTAAGACTAGTTCTGGGTGCAAAGTGCTTTGATTTTCTTGAGTCATTGCTGCTCCAGCATTTTTATGTTGTGTTCAACCGAAAATACCGATAGCTGCCTGTTAATACAAGTGAAAATCCCGTATTTAGCGTCGGGCTGCTGATAAAAATAAGAATATTAGTAATAACAGAGATAACTTTGACTTAAGAGAGTTTATTCCTCGGTTCAATTCCGTTATCTTAACCACTTCGCAATAGAATAAAAAAGCTATCACATGCCATTAAAAACTGATGAGTTGAGAACCCAAGCTCTGGGTCCTATGCCAACTCCTGCCGAATTAGGCAACGCACACCCAATTACTGACGACGTTGCTGAGCGTATTGCAAATTCTCGCCGCCAAATCGAAGATATCCTAACTGGTCGTGATAACCGCCTACTAGTTATCGTAGGCCCTTGCTCTGTTCACGATACAGAAGCGGCACTTGATTACGCTGAGCGCCTGAGCCAAATTCAAGAACAATACAAAGACGAATTGTTTGTTGTAATGAGAACCTACTTCGAGAAACCGCGCACGGTTGTAGGTTGGAAAGGTCTGATTACCGATCCAAACCTTGATGGTTCATACGCATTGGAAACAGGTTTAAACAAAGCACGTCAGCTTCTGCTTGATATCAACAAGCTTGGCCTAGCAACTGCGACTGAATTCCTTGATATGATCACGGGCCAATACATTGCAGACCTAATCACTTGGGGCGCAATTGGTGCTCGTACTACAGAATCTCAGATTCACCGTGAAATGGCTTCAGCACTGTCTTGCCCTGTTGGCTTCAAAAACGCGACAAACGGCAACATCAAGATCGCTATTGATGCAATTCGCGCATCACAAGCTTCTCACTACTTCTACTCACCAGATAAAAATGGTCGTATGACGGTTTACCGCACTTCAGGCAACCCATACGGTCACGTCATTCTACGTGGTGGTGATAAAGGTCCAAACTTTGATGCAGAATCTGTTGATAGCGCATGTAAGCAGCTTGCTGAGTTCGACTTGCCTCAACGTTTAGTCGTAGACTTCAGCCACGCTAACTGTGAAAAGCAACACCGCAAGCAGTTAGACGTTGCAAAAGACATCTGTGAACAGATCAAATCTAACAAAAATCAAATTGCAGGCATCATGGCGGAAAGCTTCATTAAAGAAGGTAACCAGCCAATGACGGATATCAACAACCTAGAATACGGCAAGTCGATTACCGATCCGTGTCTAAGCTGGGAAGATACCGCGACAATGTTAGACATGCTTGCAACAGCAATTAAAGATAGAAACTTAGCTTAAGGAAATAACACAATGCCATCATTTGACATTATCTCTGAAGTAGAAGCAGTAGAACTACGTAACGCTGTAGACAATGCTAACCGTGAACTATCGACTCGTTTCGATTTCCGCGGTGTTGACGCAAGCTTTGACTACAAAGATGAGTCGGTAAAACTGACTGCTCAAGACGATTTCCAGCTTAAGCAAATGCGCGATATTCTTCGTAGCAATCTAACGAAGCGCAATGTTGACCCTAACGCGATGGAAGCAAAAACAGCAGATCAAACAGGTCGCACTTGGCACCAAACGGTTATCTTTAAGCAAGGTATCGAAACTGATGTTGCAAAGAAAATCGTTAAGCTAATTAAAGACAACAAGATTAAGGTTCAGGCGTCTATTCAAGGTGAAAAAGTGCGTGTAACAGGTAAGAAGCGTGACGATCTACAAGCTGTAATGGCACTAGTTCGTAACGGTGAGCTTGGTCAACCTTTCCAATTCGATAACTTCCGCGACTAATTGGGATTGAGCAACCACGTTTAACCGTTGCTCTATCGCAGTCACAATTCGTGTTCGAAATAGCAAAAAGCCACTTCCAGCGAAGTGGCTTTTTATTTATCTGGCTGTTTCGTTAAGCATATCCCCAACCAACAATGAAAATGCCTAGACGGATATGACTCCTATAAGCGCCATACTTATTAGCTTCAGCTTAAAATCTTGGCAGAAGAGAGCTTCAAGTCTTTTCCTACCAAAAGGTTAAATTCAACACTCGCTGGTGGGATGAACACACATACTCTTAAGTTTTCAGCTTTTGCTTGCTCAAGCTTAGTCGAGAGTTCTCCGCTATTAGCATAGCTTTCTCTTTCAGCATCACGACGACACAGGTCCACGTATTCAAATGGGCACTCTTTGGGAGCCAGTACCAGCTCAGCTTCCTGCATCAAGCGTAACGCCTTCATGGACAACAACTCGACATCTTGTTCAAATTCGATCCAAGTGACCAGCCCTTCGCTATCAACGCCTTCTGTCAGTGCTTGTTGGTAATGCGCTTCTAATTGCTCTCTATCCGTTACCTGCTCGATAAAACTGGATGATAAAAAGCGCTCCCAAAACTTGCGACGTTCATCGACGGTAGGAAACGACTCTTTGATCGAGTTGCGTTTTGATGCACCAAAGTCAGCGAGAAGACCGATATTCTGAGGTAATACTGTTTCGAGTTTTTCTCTAATATTTCTCACCAAAACAGGTGATGCACCACCGCTGGAGATCGCAATTTGGATTCTTCCACGATTTATCATTGAAGGTGTAATGAAGTCGCAGTATGGCAAATCATCAACCACGTTGACTAAAATACCCAGTTTCTTTGCATCATTATACACTTGATGATTCAAACTAGGGTTGTCTGTAGTAGCCCATACTTGAAGGTATTCTTTAGAGATGATTTGTGACGAGTAAAAGTTTTGCACCCAGTGAAGTTTGTTCTCATCAACAAGCTGTTGTAAGTAAGGTGCTACCTTGGGAGAAACTAAAGTGACATCCGCGCCAGCTCGCAGCAAGCTGTCCACTTTACGGCAAGCAACCTCACCACCACCGACCACGAGAATAGGCTTATTCTCTACATCCAAAAACATTGGGAAATAACGCATGTTCTTCCTTGAGATGACTTCAATAACTATTCAACCATGCTACCAAATTTGGAGCATATTAATAACTATCGAAGTGCAATAAAAATATTTATTGACCAAATTTCAATCTTTTTTAAGTTTAATCTTTCACCATTGTGAGATTCATTCAGGATTTTTATCTAGTCTATTATCAATATAAAAATCTAAATCTTGTTGCACCAACAGTGTGAACCCTTGCACTATTTACATTCAGTTAACATTTGGTCATTCTAAATGTGTTCGGATTTGTGATTTCATTCAAAAATCTTTTTAAATTATACATTTGTGAAACTACAGATCCTTTCCTAACCTTATAAACAGTTGATTAAATCGCACACAGTTTCATTTGCAAAATGCAACTCGTTTGATTTGAACAACAAGGTCATAGAAAACGCAACACATATAGAAAAACTCAAATGAGCACGAGTATCAGGTGTCACCTGGTTAACAAGGAAGGATACAAATGACAAATAAACTAACACTTCTTGCTTCAGTAGTAGCTGCATCAACTGCGATGATGGCAACATCAGCATCAGCGGCAGAAAGCACTCTGGACAAAGTCACATCTCAAGGCTTCTTAACTTGTGGTGTAAGTACAGGTCTTCCAGGGTTCTCTAACCCAAACTCAAAAGGTGAATGGGAAGGAATCGATGTTGAGTATTGTCAAGCTCTTGCAGCTGCTGTACTCGGTGACAAGACTAAAGTTAAGTATGTACCTCTAACAGCAAAAGAGCGTTTCACTGCGCTTCAATCTGGCGAAATCGACGTACTGTCTCGTAACACAACATGGACACTGCATCGTGACACGGCTCTAGGTCTGAACTTCGTAGGCGTTAACTACTACGATGGTCAAGGCTTCATGGTTAAGAAAGATCTTGGCCTAACCAGCGCTTTAGAACTTGATGGCGCTTCTGTATGTGTTCAATCAGGTACAACGACTGAGCTAAACCTAGCCGATTACTTCCGTAATAACGGCATGTCTTACAAACCAGTGGTATTTGATACTGCAGCACAAACATCTAAAGGTTTCGACGCGGGTCGTTGTGATGTGCTTACAACTGACCAATCTGGTCTATACGCGCTTCGCTTAAACCTAGCTGATCCAAAATCTGCACAAGTACTTCCTGAAATCATCTCTAAAGAGCCTCTAGGTCCAGTTGTACGTCAAGATGATGACAAATGGTTCAACGTTGCTAAGTGGACACTTTCAGCAATGGTTAATGCGGAAGAGTACGGCATCTCTTCTAAAAATGCTGACGAAATGCTTAAGTCAAAAGATCCAAACATCAAGCGTATTCTTGGTGTAGACGGTCCTAAAGGTAAAGGCCTTGGCATTCGTGACGACTGGGGTTACCAAATCATCAAGCAAGTTGGTAACTACGGTGAGAGTTTCGAGCGTACTGTTGGCACAGGTTCTCCACTTCAAATCGATCGTGGTGTAAATGCGTTATGGAATGCGGGCGGCTTTATGTACGCTCCACCAATCCGTTAATAGCACACGACGTGATTACTTGTTCGTAAACGTTGCTATCAAGCCTTTTAGCTCGATAGCAACAACCCGAAAATGAATAATTGAGTAACACGATTTAGGGCGGTTTTTCCGCCCTAAATATTAAATGGATTTGAGGTTATTGCAGTATGAAACCTAACAACACTCTTACTCCTTCCCAGGAAAAGCCCGAGGCTAAAAGTGCTAACCTGTTATACAACCCGACTTTTCGATCTGTTGTTTTCCAGATCATCGCCATCGGAGCACTTGGCGCCTTCTTCTATACTATCGTAAACAACGCCCTTACTAACCTGGAAGCCCGAGGCATCGCCACTGGTTTTGACTTTTTAAGTCAAGAGGCTGGTTTTGGTATCGGCCTTACCCTCGTCGAGTATGACGAAACCTTCTCATATGGTCGAACTTTCGTTGTCGGCTTATTAAACACCGCTTTGGTATCGGTACTAGGTATTATTCTAGCCACGGTACTTGGTTTCACTATGGGCGTCGCTCGACTGTCATCTAACTGGTTAGTGAGCCGTTTTGCAGCGGTATACATTGAAATCTTCCGAAATATCCCACTACTACTTCAAATCTTCTTTTGGTATTTCGCGGTTCTTCAAGCTCTCCCATCGGCAAGAAAAAGTCTCAGTTTGGGCGAAGCTATCTTCCTAAATGTGCGTGGCCTTTACCTGCCTGCTCCTGTTCTTGAACAAGGAAGCAGCTTCGTTATCGGCGCGTTAATTGTTGGCATCATTGCCACCATCATCATTAATATTTGGGCTAACAACAAACAGAAACTGACGGGGCAACAAACCCCAATGCTTCGAATCGCATTGAGCTTGATCGTTGGCCTACCTTTGGTTGTCTACTTTGTTCTTGGCATGCCAATCTCGGCGGAATATCCAGAGTTGAAAGGCTTTAACTTCAGAGGTGGTATCAGCATCATCCCTGAATTGGCTGCTCTTGTATTAGCCTTGAGCATCTATACGGCATCTTTTATCGCAGAGATCGTTCGTTCTGGTATTAATGCGGTTAGCCACGGTCAAACAGAAGCTGCGATGTCTCTAGGTCTTCCTCGAGCTCGCACATTAAAACTGGTTATTATTCCTCAAGCGCTGCGAATCATCATTCCGCCGCTAACTAGCCAATATTTAAACCTCACTAAGAACTCTTCGTTAGCAATGGCTATTGGCTACCCTGACTTAGTTTCTGTGTTTGCAGGTACGACTCTCAACCAAACAGGTCAAGCAATCGAGATTATTGCCATGACCATGGGTGTATACCTAACGCTAAGCTTATTGACCTCTGCGTTAATGAATATCTATAACCGTAAAGTAGCATTGGTGGAGAGATAATATGAGCACACATCAATTTCAACCGGATCTTCCACCTCCCGCTAATACCGTTGGTGTAGTCGGTTGGTTAAGAAAGAATCTCTTTAATGGGCCAATCAACAGTATCGTTACCGTTGTTCTAGGTTACACTGCTTTCTCACTACTCTGGACAACATTCGATTGGGCTTTCCTAAATGCAGACTGGGTCGGAACAACTCGTGATGCTTGTACTAGCGAAGGGGCTTGCTGGGTGTTCATCAGCGTTCGTTGGGATCAGTTCATGTATGGCTTCTACCCAGAGGCTGAACTATGGCGCCCTCGCCTTTTCTACGCAACATTGGCTATCTTTGTCGCGCTACTAGCCTACGAGAAAACACCGAAACGCACTTGGATTTGGTTATTCTTCGTAAACATCTACCCATTCATCATTGCTGGCTTGCTATACGGCGGTGTATTTGGATTGGAAGTGGTTGATACGCACAAATGGGGTGGCTTGCTTGTTACGCTTATCATTGCGTTAGTGGGTATCGTTGTATCACTGCCAATTGGTGTTGCATTGGCGCTTGGCCGTCGCTCTGAAATGCCGATCATCCGTAGTATTTGTACGGTGTACATCGAAATTTGGCGTGGTGTTCCACTGATTACGGTGCTGTTCATGGCATCTGTAATGCTGCCACTATTCCTTACTGCGGGTTCTGAGACCGATAAGTTATTCCGTGCGCTGGTAGGTGTGGTTCTATTTAGTGCTGCTTATATGGCCGAGGTAATTCGAGGTGGCCTGCAAGCTATTCCAAAAGGTCAATACGAAGCTGCAGATGCTCTTGGTCTGACCTATTGGAAAAAGATGGGGCTGATTATTCTTCCTCAAGCGCTGAAAATCACAATCCCATCAATCGTGAACACATTCATTGGCTTGTTCAAAGATACCAGTCTGGTACTTATCATCGGTATGTTCGATGTACTGGGTATTGGTCAAGCGGCGAACACCGACCCTGAGTGGTTAGGCTTCGCAACAGAAAGTTATGTATTTGTCGCGTTAGTGTTCTGGGTGTTCTGTTTTGGCATGTCGAGATACTCGATATGGCTAGAAAACAGACTTCACACCGGTCACAAACGGTAGTTAATAAGATCAAGGACGTATTATGACGCAACAACTAAACCCAGAATCGCAAGAGTTGATGATTGAACTTAAAGACATGAACAAGTGGTACGGTGAGTTCCACGTTCTTAAGAACATCAACTTAGAAGTTAAAAAAGGCGAGAAAATCGTTATCTGTGGCCCTTCTGGCTCAGGTAAATCGACTATGATTCGCTGTATCAATAGACTGGAAGAGCATCAGAAGGGACGCATCTTTGTGTCCGGTAATGAGCTGACTGAAGATCTAAAAAACATCGAAGCCGTTCGTCGTGACGTTGGCATGTGTTTCCAGCACTTCAATCTATTTCCGCACCTTACGGTACTAGAGAACTGCACCCTAGCCCCTATCTGGGTGAAAAAGATGCCGAAAGAAGAAGCTGAAGCGATTGCGATGAAATACCTGGAACGTGTAAAGATACCAGAGCAAGCAGACAAGTTCCCAGGTCAACTTTCTGGTGGTCAGCAACAGCGTGTAGCGATTGCACGTTCTCTATGTATGAACCCACAAGTCATGCTGTTTGATGAACCAACATCAGCGCTCGATCCAGAAATGGTTCGTGAAGTTCTAGATGTTATGGTTGAGCTGGCAGAAGAAGGCATGACCATGCTTTGTGTAACGCACGAGATGGGCTTTGCTAAGGAGGTAGCCGATAGGGTTATCTTCATGGATGCTGGGGAAATCATTGAAGAGAACAACCCTGTCGACTTCTTTGAAAATCCGCAGTCCGACAGAACTCAAAACTTCTTGAGTCAAATCTTACACCATTAATGTGTTATGATGCATAATTAAGAGAGGCGGCTTAGGTCGCCTTTTTATTTTTCAAATTGATAGATGGTTTATAGAAGGATATAAATAGGTAACGCAAGTATAAAGGTTAAACATCGGGTGTTCGTGGCACTTTGATATCCGTATAAGACATACTTTGTTACACCTTCAGAATTACTTAACCAGCTATTTTGATTATTATTTTAAGTATACAAGTGGACTGTAAGACTTGATTTTTCGAACTTTCAGCCCCATAAATGTACTAATAACTATTGAAGTCACCTTACGAGGAAGATTATGAACAGCCCTATGTTTTCACGCACAGCATCTCAAGAAAGTGCTCTGCAAACCAATAAAGTGTTGCGTAATACCTACGCACTACTGTCTATGACACTACTTTGGTCTGCTGTTGTAGCAGGCGTATCTATGGTGATGAACCTTCCTCGTCCTGGTCTTATCATGATGCTAGTTGGTTTCTACGGCCTACTTTTCCTAACAGAAAAGAACCGTGACAACAGCATGGGTCTAGTCTTTACGTTCCTGTTCACAGGTTTCCTAGGCTACACCATCGGTCCAATCTTAAACATGTACGTTGGCGCAGGCATGGGTGATGTTATCCTAACTGCTCTAGGCGGCACGGCACTAGCATTCATGGGTGCATCTGCTTACGCTCTTACTACTAAGCGTGACCTATCTTTCCTAAACGGTATGCTACTAGCAGGTTTCGTCGTGCTACTTGTAGGTATGGTTGCAAATATCTTCCTACAAATGCCACTTCTGTCATTAGCAATGAGCGGTATGTTCATCCTGTTCTCGACCGGTGTAATTTTGCTAACAACGCAAAACATCATCCGTGGCGGTGAAACTAACTACATCTCTGCGACAGTTAGCCTATATGTATCAATCTACAACATCTTCATCAGCCTACTAAGCATCCTAGGCATTATGGGCAGCGACGACTAATCACTCGCCTAATTGAAGAATATCTAGCCCAAGAGCCTATCTCTTGGGCTTTTTTGTATCTATAGGATCAATATTTATCAAGATCACTATGATATCTATTGAGAAAGGTAAACTTGGTCATGTACCCTATCCAAATAGTTAATTGGATTCTGGACTAAACATGTTTGAATATAACGGCAAGCAAATCGAAACCGACGCTCAAGGCTACCTATTGGATTACACACAATGGGAAGAAGGTATGATTGAAATTCTTGCACAAGATGAAGCCATTGAGCTTACGGAAGCACACCTAGAAGTCGTGCATTTTGTAAGGAGCTTTTACGAAGAGTTCAACACTTCCCCTGCGGTTCGCATGCTTGTTAAAGCGATGGAAAAAGCCCACGGCCCTGAAAAAGGCAACAGTAAATACCTGTTCAAATTATTCAAAAAAGGCCCAGCGAAACAAGCGACTAAACTCGCAGGCTTACCTAAGCCAGCAAAGTGTCTGTAACAACAGATTACTGACTAGCTCAATCAAATACTGTAGTCAGTTAGCTACAGTATTTGAAACTCCCCGATACGCACATTGCGCTTTTCATCTTCTCCCACCCTTTGCTTAACCACATTGTCTACCGATGCGCTAGCAGGACCTACTTGCAACCATTGGTATAGCTTGTCTACTTGGCCACTTTCGCCAACAGCCAACACTTCAACTCGACCATCATTTAAGTTCTTAGCGTAACCTGAAATGGCTAACTTCTGAGCTTGTCGACTGGTGTGATATCGAAAGCCAACACACTGAACTACGCCTGATACGACAAATATAGATTGTGAATTTTTCATAACGTTGCCTCATAAATTATATGAATGATATAGTTGAGAATCTATTCATTCACCGCTTATTGGTGGACTTACTTCGAGTATAACGATTATGAAAGAAATCCCATTTCGTTGGATTGATAAATATCTCATTCACCTAAAAATCCAAGAAAAGTTCTATCTCCTCTTTTTATTACCTCTTCTCGCTCTTGTTATATTAGCTCTCGTTTTAGATAGTGCAGCGGATTCATTACTAGCACACCTTTATCAAGAAGAATTACTCTTAATGAAGGGGCTTATCGAAGCTGGTCAACTCACCAAGGAGCAAGTTGCTCAACTGGTTAATAGCTCCGAAACTATCTCCCTTGGTTATGGCGCAGGCTCTGTTTCAGTTATGAATGGTGCATTTAGCTTGTTTGCTAACCACGACCAAAACCTGTGGTCTGCGCTTTCAGCAACACAGATATCGATCATTGCGGTAACTCTAACTTTGATTGCACTTGGTGTTTACTACATCATGACTTTCATTGGCGGAGCAATGTTCTCAATGAACAAAGCACTGAGCACACTCGCGAATGGTGACCTAACTTGTCGTATGAACTACTTCCCTGTTCGTGATGAGTTTAGTGAAATCGCAATTACTATCGACAAGGTAGCAGAACGCGAGCAAAACATGGTGCTTTCGATTCAAGAGTCTGTTGCGCTCATGCAGCAAATCAGTTCTGACCTAAATCAGTCGACACAACAAAGTTCAGATATTTCAGGTAATCAGCAAGAACACTTGAACAGCTTAGCAAGCGCAACAGAGCAAATGGCGGCAACTATCCGAGAAGTGGCAACCCTAGCTCACGCATCAAGCTCTCAAACGATGGACGCTCGGGGTGTAGCTCAGAGTGGGCAAGTCAAAGTGTCAAATACGTTAGCGTCTATCTCTAGCTTATCTCAAGAGATCCAATCCGCATCTCAAGCCGTTGAAGAGCTGGATGCAAACGCAGCGCAAATCGATGAAGTCGTGACAACCATCAATGGTATTTCAGAGCAGACCAATCTACTTGCATTGAACGCTGCTATCGAGGCGGCTCGCGCGGGCGAGCAAGGCCGTGGTTTTGCGGTTGTTGCCGATGAAGTTCGTGCACTTGCCGGTCGAACTCAACAAGCAACGGTTGAGATCCAAAGTATGATTGAATCATTACAACGTAACAGCCAGTCGCTGACAAAGCTGATGGAAGTGACGGTGAACAACGCAAATGAAGGACAAACATTGATGTCTGAAGTAAATGTTGAGATCGGCTCGCTCGCTGAAAAGAATCAATCAATTTCTGATAGCAGTACTCAAATCGCGACGGCAGCTGAAGAGCAAGGTGTTGTTGCTGATAACATTGCACAGAGCGTCGAAGAAATTCGTCATCAATCAGATAGCATCTGTGAAATGATCAGCAAGAGTAATTCTAATATTGACCAGCTTCGTAAGCAAAGTGACACGATGGAAGGGTTATTGACAGGCCTTAAAGCATAATCTTGGTCTTTCAAAGGCAGTATTTCGAATATTACTATCTAACTGATTAAAATCATGACAAGGGCTGCTCACGTAGCCCTTTCTTATTTGCTTTTCACCTGTACTTCCCCGACAATACCCCTCCTTCAAATTCAACAAACAGAGTAAATTATGACTCCTTCTATTCATCTAGCGAAAGGCCGTGACAAATCATTACGCCGTAAACACCCATGGGTATTTTCACGCGGTATCGATAAAGTCGAGGGCGAGCCAAAACAGGGTGAAACGGTAGACGTATATGCTCACAATGGTCAGTGGTTAGCGAAGGCTGCTTACTCACCATCTTCTCAAATTCGAGCACGTGTTTGGACATTTGAAAAAGAAGAAATCAACAAAGCGTTCTTCATAAAACGAATTCAAGACGCACAATCATTACGTGAAGACATCATTGAACGTGATGGCCTAACGGGCTACCGCCTGACCGCTGCGGAATCAGACGGCTTACCAGGTATTACCATCGATAAGTATCAAGACTACTTGGTTTGCCAACTTCTCAGCGCAGGTGCTGAATTCAACAAAAACGTATTGGTAGAAGCTCTAATCGAATGCTTCCCAGACTGCAACATTTACGAGCGTTCAGATGTAGCGGTTCGTAAGAAAGAAGGCTTAGAACAGGTAGTTGGCGTTCTTCACGGTGAAGAGCCACCAAAATCTATCGTCATTGAAGAAAATGGCGTTAAGATCAGCGTAAACATCATGGAAGGCCACAAAACAGGCTTCTACATGGACCAACGTGATAGCCGTAAAGAGTCAATGAAATACGTAAAAGACAAAGATGTCCTTAACTGTTTCTCGTACACTGGTGGTTTTGGCCTGTACGCGCTTAAAGGTGACGCGAAGCGCGTTATCAACGCTGACGTATCTCAACTCGCACTTGATACAGCCAAATTCAATGCTGAACTTAACGAGTTTGATATCTCTAAGAAGCGTGCTGTATTCCTTAATGCCGACGTATTCAAGCTACTGCGTGAGTACCGTGACCAAGGTACTAAGTTCGACGTTGTGATCATGGACCCACCAAAGTTTGTTTCAAGTAAAAACAACCTAACGTCAGGTGCAAACGGCTATAAAGATGTAAACATGTTAGCGATGCAGATCCTAAAACCAGGCGGTACGCTACTCACCTACTCTTGCTCTGGCCTAATGGGTACAGACCTATTCCAAAAGATCATCGCTGATGCAGCCATTGACGCTGGCAGAACCGTTAAGTTCGTCGAGCGCTTCGAGCAAGCCGCTGACCATTTAACAGACACGGCTTACCCTGAAGGCTTCTACCTAAAAGGCTTTGCTTGTAAGGTGCTTTAAGCTATCTAGTTTTAAATTACTACTTAATAAAAAAGGGCCTTTCGGCCCTTTTTTATTATTGGTCTGGTAACTGTTTGAACAACTGGTTCATCAGGTCGTTCAATTGTTGCCCAGTCACCTCTCCTGAGCTCAAGCCAGAAACCTGGTTAGCTGCCCCATCAAGGACGATCGTTTGTGTATCTCCTGTATTACCTGCCGATTCCGAAATCGTAATAACTAAGTCGTTTCCAGAAGCCTTTTCAATAACAATATGCTCTAATAGATCACTCATCGTATTCTCATTCGGTAGTAACTGAGAAATATCTAAGTGGTCTTCATCAAGGGTAAAGTCAGTTATTGTATCGACATCATTCTGGAATGGTTGATCAACCCACTGGAACAAATCGTCACCATCATCCCCTGTTAAGATATCGTCACCAATACCGCCAATAAGAATGTCGTCATCACCTTCACCTCTCAAGTGATCGTCGCCTGTTCCACCAATAACAATATCCCTGCCACTACCAGCACGAATATAATCATTTTCAGAACCACCATACAAATAATCGTCACCAGAACCACCTGATATCAGATCGATGCCGGCTTCACCCAAAATCACATCATTACCAGAGCCGCCCTGACCAACATCAGCCCAACTCGGCGCTACATAAGGTGATTCTAGTGTGCCATCTTCAGAATCTCCTTGATAAATTTGAGAAGCATCTGCCTCTACAAACTCTTCGGCGTCTTGAACATCGAATGCCGCATTACTGCCACTATCTCCTAAGTGAATAATGTCGTTGAAATCGCCACCTTCAACATGATCATTATCGCCACCTGTTACAATTAAATCGGAGTTGTCAGTAAGCTGAGGATTTTGTTGCCCTCGCTCAACTTTTACACCATTAACCGTTATGGAAGGTTCTGGCTGACTTTGCCAATTGTCGCCATGATTACTTGAAACAATCCCTTGTGGCATATATACCGCATTTATACCGTTTCCGTCAGATATTGTGTTACCGCTATGCGCTGTTATCGAAACCGACATAGTAGCGCTATCACTATTTCCATTTTTATCCGTTGCAGTGTATGAAATTTCAACGACATCACCGGCATTAGCATTATCACTAGGTACGAACAACACTTGTCCATCAACGATTGAAACTTGGCCGAGCGCTGGATTTAGTAATGTTACGCTTGATAGAGTCAAAATCGATGTCAAAGCATGTGGGTTGTAGTCATTTGCCAATACATCAATCAACACCGGAACCAATTCCGTAGTAGACACGTCATCGTCATTAGCTTCCATCACCGGAGCTTTTATATTGAAAGTCATATTACTGCTACTAATATCCCCATCGTTATCTGACAACTCATAGTCGAAATCCAACGAAATATCTGAGTCCACGACTGCAGCAAAGAATTGATAAGAGCCTGTGGCCATATCCAAAACCAATGTGTGACTATCATCAATAAATATAGAAACTTGGCTTCCGTCTATCGCCGTACTCACACCAGAATCAAAACCAGAAACAGAGGCCTCTACACCATTATAACTGACCGTCACCCCACCAAAGGTAACTTCAGATACGTAGCCACCATCTGCACCGAAACCACTTATGGAGCCATTGCTACCATCGTTAACCACTTGACCGGATATAGGATCGACGACCGATTGCAAAATAATAGGAGGAAGCTGAGTAATATCAGGAACTACGACAGCTCCGATCTCGCTATCGGTAGCACCATTGTATGCTATATCCTCTAGGTAAGTGATTGGCACGGCTTCACCCATACCGTAAGCAAGTGCCGTAATGTCATTGGAATCTACAAAGCTCTCCCAACTCGATTTTTCAGAATCTGTTAGGCTACCGCCAGAGTTTGGTGCACCGTCAGACAAGAAATAAGTTATGTTTGATGGATTACCATCGACCTTTCCAGTGTCATCCCAGTAATCCATAGCCGCATCAATAGCAGTGTCGTAATAAGTCGCGCCGCCAGCAGCCAAGTTATCTATCAAGTCAATAGCTTCTGTCACAGACATCCAACTCGTACCGCTTGCTCCATTTTGCGCATCAGAAGTACCTGAGAATGTGACTATTTGTACTTGTGTAACACCTAAGCTTTGGTACTCGCTAAGTAACTGCTTTGCCGCATCTTGCATAATGGATAGACGAGATTCATTAGTCACCGTCGAACTACCAGTTACTGAATCCCAGGCCATCGATCCAGATACATCTAAAATAAGCTGTACGTTTGCTCCCGCCTTAGCAGAAGGCTGTAAATCATTAATTATTGGCCGCGCAATTGGAGTATCGTCAGCAATAGAGAGTGATATAGTACCGGTTTGACTGCCGTTGCTGTTCGACGCCACTACCCCAATATCGATCGACATTTGGTCTAGCTGTGTATTGCCATCCAAATGATCAACGGGTCCACTCAAACTTAAGTCATAGTTACCGGCATCATCGATAGTCGCAGTTAAAATTACTGACCCGTTGACAGTACCAACAAGCGTTTGCCCAGCGTTCGAAGAAATCCAAGTAATACCATGCCCATTAGATGTGTAGCTTTCAGAAGGTTCCTGCAAAATAATACTGTCAGCGTAGAGTACGGCTATATTCCCCACAACAGCTTGTGTCGCACTAGCGTCTTCAGACACATCACGCAAGACACTAGTCACTTCAGGGGAAGGCTTCACGATAGATTCCGTCTCAATCGTAACTTGCGCTGTTGAACTCTCTAAGTCACTAGAGTCTTCTGCTTTGTAATCAATAGTCTCTGTAACTTTTGCATCAACTACCTCAACGCCTTTAAAGGTAATATTTGAATTTCTATTAGGGTTCGATGATCCATCTTGAGTTGTGAAAACTCTTAGTTCAGTAAACGGAATAAACCCACCATTACCATCAGGAATCGAGACATTAACTGTGGCATTACCGCTAGAATCAATGGATAACGTATACTCGTCGCCGAAATTGGAATTGTTTTCAGTATTGAAGTTGAACGTACCAACAACGTTACCATCAGAGTCCAATGCAACAACGTTAATCTCACCGTCAGCGCTACTGTTAGGGTTGTAATTCCCATAAACGCTACCGAAATCTAGATTAGCAGACAAAATTTCCGCACCACTATTCCCAAAATCGACAGAAATGAATTCTTTCGAGGTTACGTCAAGTTCGCTACTTCCGTTCTTACTTGTTGATACACCAAAACCATCTTCTACACTATAGCCATCGTAATTCAAGTAAACCCCAGGGTTACTAACTACATCGTTACCAACAGGTGAACTTCCCGTGTATGTACCAGCAGAAATCGAAATAAGATCGTTAAAATAAGAAATCGATGTGCTTCCGTTTGATGTATCAATATCAGAAGCAAGATCAGATGCACTAAAGCTAAGTTGGTCAGCAATATCTGCATCTAAAACATATTCAAAATTGTCAGCATCACCATACTCTTGTCCAACCACAACCTCAGTTTTAGTACCATCATCTGCCACTTCATATAGTGTACCAAAGATAGGATCACTCTCGACGATAACCGAAGTTTCAATTCCCGCCGCGTCATCCTCTTCATCGCTTGTATGTGGTGCGAAATCAACAGATGTTACGCAGTCGACAGTTGTTTCCGTGAAGTTATCTGCCTCTGGGCCATCATTTTGAGCGTTATAAGTTGGTGTATCGCTGTCAACCGCCGTCGCATTGTCGCTATCGGTCGCCGTTAGGCTCACCGCTGGCAGTGTCTCGCCTGCATTCACCGCGTCAACACCCGCTTGCGTCAGTACCACATCGGTGCCGCTGATCGCGTAGTAACCATCGGTGTTTGTGCCCGGCGTGAAGGCCACACTTGGTGTGCCGTCTTCTTCATCCGACGCCGTGAACGTCGCCACCACGGTATCTACCGCCGCGTCGTTTTCATTGAACGCTGCCTCTGCCACCACATCGATGGTTGGGCCGTCATTGATTTCCTCCACACCAACATCAACAGTAATAGTGTCTGTTCCGCCACTTCCATCGCTAACAACAACAGTGAAGCTATCATTACCGTTGTAATTTTCGTTTGGTGTGTAAGTCCAGTTTCCGTTTTCATCGACAACGACGGTGCCGTTGGATGGATCAGTGCCTTTAGAGAAGTTTAATGAATCACCATCAGTGTCTAATGCTGATAAGCTACCGCTGACTGGAGTATCTTCGTCGGTAGTTGCAGAAATACTATCGCCGAGTGGATTGCCATTGGCGTCTGTGATGATTGGCGTGTCGTTGGTTGGGTTAACACCAACATTTACGGTGATCGTATCAGTACCGCCTTGGCCATCGGATACTATGACAGAGAAACTATCCTCACCATTGAAGTCATCGTTTGGAGTGTAAGTCCAGCTTCCGTCACTGTTTAAAACAACTGAGCCGTTGTCGGGAGATTGTGACAAGCTAAACGTAAGAGCATCATTATCGTCGTCAGAAGCCCTTAATGTACCGCTAACAGGGGTATCTTCATCCGTTGTGAAAGGGACAGAATCTCCGACAACGACATTGTTAGCATCTGTAAATAGAGGGGCGCTATTAGATTCAGTTGAAGATTCTGAGATAGAACGATAGGCATCAAGAAGGCTTAAACTTTGAGTGCGGGACATGCCCAACGCTTCGAAGCCTTCGGTTACGAACTCGGTATCAGGGATAGTTTCTTCACCATCTCGCTCAATGGTACCGCTGGTGCCTGGACTTGAACCATTTTGACCAGCAGCGGTTGCGAACTCTTCACCTAATTCTGCAGGGTCTTGACCTTCTTCTAAGGCTGCAAATACATCAGCAATATCTTGGTCGAGTTCAATCTCACCATCCTCTGGTGAGAATCGCTTCGCGGAAACTTCAGGGCTATTTGATTCATTAAGAGATTCTAAGATGACATCTCCCGCCTGAAGTGACTCACCTTCTTCTAGGACTTTAATCGTGCCATCTGTTGAAATAACAATGCGCTGGCCCAGTGCTAGTGCACCAGCCAAATTCAAAGTCGTCATGTCCATATTAACCCCTAAAACCCATCTTTTGTCATCGACGTCAAAATAGTGACATCTTTTTATAATATTAGTTAGAATATAACACCTACAAACACATCATTCATAGTTATGATTCCATTATTTAACAACCTTAAATGCAAGTTAATGACAATGCTCACAACAAGTAACAATTCAGGTGTCTAAAACATCAATATAAGTTATTGTGTTAGCGAAAGATAATTCGAATACAAATAAAAGATTTCAGTGCTCAAAATCAAAATAAAACGCACGATGATCGGTTAACAAATTTACAACTATTTACGTCAGCTTCTAGAGCGAACGTTATTTTTTTGGCGGTTCACCTAAATTTTGTGTCTTTATCAAGTAAAGCTCAGATTTTGGTGCCAGTCCATTTGGGGAGATGGAAATTGAATTGCACTCAAGTAACAACATTAGGATTAGCAATAGCATTAAGCTTGCCCGCTAGTGCACAAACCTTAGAACAGGCCGTAGCATTTACTTTAGAAAGTAACCCTGAAATCAAAAGTGCTTACAACGAGTATATTAGTAAACGTTACTTGAATGATGCATCAGGGGGAGCCTATCGACCAAGTATCGATTTAGATGGAGGTATTGGTTATGAACATACTGATCTCGCGACCAACCAAGACACCACCGACCTAACACGAAAAGAAGCAACGATTACGTTAACCCAATTGATATGGGATGGGGCTAATATGTCAAATGACATCGATCGTACTGCGGCTGACGCTGAGTCTGTGCGCTATCAACTGTTATCTAACGCCCAGGACATAGCACTTGAAGTAACAAAAGTGTATCTTGACGCAGTTAAAGCTTATGAAGTTCTTTCTCTCTCAGAAAGCAACTTAGCGACACACAAAGAGATATACAGTGATATTCGTAAGCGCGTGGAGTCAGGAATTGGCTCGACAGCAGATATGTCTCAAGTAGAAGCTCGTATTGCAAAAGCACATGGCAACCTACTGGCGGCTCAAAATAACCTGTTTGATACCCATACTCAATTCAAGCGACTTGTTGGTCAATCTCCACTAGGTCTCACCTTCCCTCGCGCTGATGCGGGAGCTATTCCATACACAATCGATGGTGCATTGGCAAAAGCATTCAATCAACACCCGGTAATCAAGATAGCGCAAGCCGACGTTGACTCTGCAAAGTTTCAATATAAGCAATCGAAAAGCACTAACTACCCAACCGTGTCTTTTGAGGCCGCTCAAACCTGGCGTGATGATGCCGGTGGTACAGAAGGCAGTAGTGATGAGTTCTCTGCAATGGTTCGCTTGAGGTACAACCTTTACAACGGTGGTTCAGATCAAGACCGCGCTGAAAGTGCAGCCTACCAACTGAATAAAGCCAAAGATCTCCGTGAAAGCACTTATCGCAATGTCGAAGAGAGTTTGCGCCTTTCCTGGAGTGCGCTTGACCTAACCGTTCAACAAAAAGAGTTCCTATCTGATCACGTAGACTCGGCATCAGATACCGTTATCTCCTATGAGAAGCAGTATCGCATCGGTAAACGTACCCTTCTCGATTTGCTTAACACCGAGAATGAATTGTTTGAAGCTCGTAAAGGCTATTTAGATGCCAAGTATGACGAGCAATACGCAAAATATCGCGTGATGAACGCAACTGGCAATCTACTTACCGGCTTACGAGTTGAGATCCCTGAAGAATGGAATGAAAAGGTGGAATATTAATGAAGCTAACAAACACGGTTTTATCGCTTTGCTTCGTGGTTGTATCTACCCATGCTTTAGCTGACAACAATGAGGATGAATTTGAGTATCGTGCGCTTCCGCCTGTCACTCAAATTTACGATCTGCAAGATGACGACAACGATGGCGTTATCAATGCGCGTGATCTGTGTGCTGATACGCAGATTGGTGCAGAAATAGATAACGACGGTTGTGGTTCATATTTCGAGTCGTCGGAGAAGAAAGAGCTCCATATACTCTTCGCTAATAACTCTACAGAAATTAACCCAGCTTTCCTTAACCAGATACGCCAGATGGCTGCCTTTTTGAAGCGTTACGAAAGCACCACTATTGAATTGCAAGGTTACGCCAGTAAGGTAGGTAATGCCGAACATAATCTAAAGTTGTCAAAAGAGCGTGCTGCCAACGCTAGACGCGCACTTATCAGTAACGGCATTCAACCTTCTAGAGTCAACATCGTTGGCCATGGTGATGTTGAGTTCAGTAGTAATGACACTGAAATTAACCACGCACTTCACCGTAAAGTCGTTGCTTCTGTTGCCGGGTTTAAAGGAAATATCAAAGAAGAGTGGCACATCTTCACTAAGATTAAGAAGTAACTGTCGTCGCACCTAACCATACTGAAACGTTATCTTAAGTTAACGTTTCAGTATGGTGATAATTCCTTGAATAGCATGTACCTAAGCCGTCTATAATGTTAATCTTGCCACGTTATCAATATAGAGAATTAATCCATGAGCAAACTAACAGCTGATACTCAAGCAAATCTAGAACTTTTCGTTTCTGAAACTCAAGAAACTAAACTGGTATGGGGCCTTCGCAACGAAGAAGGTTGGCTAGCATGTGACTCAAGTGAATTCGAAAATAGCGAAGTGATGCCTTTCTGGTCTTCAAAAGAAGATGCTCAAACTCACAACGTTGAAGAGTGGGCTGACTTTGAAGTACTAGAAATCCCGCTAGACATCTTTGTAGAAGATTGGCTACTAACTCTTGCTGAAGATGGCGTACTAGTAGGTGTTAACTGGAACGAATCTCTAGAAGGCAAAGAGCTTGAGCCTTCTGACCTAGCGAAATTATACATCTAATTTCAAATATCGGCCGTACGAATCGTGCGGCCGATATCTCTGATAAAACTGAATAAATTAGAGATCTAGTTCGCAATACCTCTCACAAACACCCCTCAAAATTTGAAGCAAGATCAAACTAATCATAGAATTTCGTTCTTTATCCTGATTGATAGTTCCTTGTGACTCGTTCGATTTTTTTTAGCTTTATGTTCTTGGTTAGCTTTGCGATCCACAGCCAACCAGTCACTCCAAGTCGCTCTTCAGACTCATCTATCACTTTGCCAAATACGGCTGGTATCGACACTCCAAATGCTGATTGGAATGCACTCTATCTCACGACATTGAGCTACTCTCCTTCCCGTGCACTTACCATGCTTCAAACACGCTACATGAGTACAAACTCGTATGGAGAAAAGCTCTACCTTTCAGGTCTGTTATATCAATACATGAGCGAGCGAGATCAACCATTTTATGGCATTGCATCTAACGACAGTGAGTATCAAGCCATAGAGCAAGCGTTTGTTGCCGCGCTCGTTGAAGACAGCCAAGGACAGTATGAGCTCGCACAACAACGCTTCCTAATGCTGTTAGCAAAAATGCAATCTCGTAGCGATTCAACCGGCAAAGCACTGCTCAAGTACCAATTATGTCGCTCCCTAAACGAACAAGCTAAATATCACCAAGCAAACTACTATTGCTCAGGGCTTGAATCCGACTTACATGATGCCATCGATCCTGTGCTGCCCAAGTTCATTACTTATCGGGTCATCGCTAACAATCATCATTTTCGCAGTGACTACCATACAGCGTTAAATGCCTATCTCTCTTTGATCAAGGCATTTCCAAAAGGACATGATATCTCTGGGGTTTACAACGATATTGGTAACTTACTCAAAGAGCTAAAACAGTATGAAAAATCAACTCAATACCTAGAGGAAGCGCTTGCCCTTAGAGCTGATGCTTCCGGCCTAATGAAGGCTCAGGTTCATCACAGCCTTGCTGATCTCTATTTAAACCAAAGCCAAAGCGACTTAGCGATTCATCATTTTGAAAAAGCGCAGAAATTACTAAGAGAATCATCCCATAACTACGGCATGGCACTCACTAGCTTAGGGTTAGGTAAAGCTTATACGCAAACACAAAAGTATGATTTAGCGCGAAGCTATTTAGTAGAGTCACTCGAGGCTGCCAATGAGTTGAACAATGACGGGATTCGTATCAATGCTTATCTGGCAGTCAGTGATATGTTCGAAGAGAAGAAGCTCATGGCTGAGGCACTTAATTATGCCGAGCAAGCTTTGAAGTTAGCGGAGCAGATATCAAGACACAAATACACAGCTCAAGCTCTGCTTCAATTATCTGAGATACACAAAGCACTTGATGATTACCAACAAGCGTTTATCTATTATCAACGATATGCATCCATTCAAATGGAGGCGCGAGATACAGACAACCGACTCGCACTCGAAGCGCTCGATATTGCTCATATCAAATATGAACAAGAACTAGAGAGATCCTTATTGCTACACCAAGCGAACATTGATCGCCTTCATATCGAAAAAATGGAGCGCCAACGCTGGGTTTACAACATCATTGTGATTCTGTTGTTATGTGGTGCGAGTTTTATGGTATTCGCGAATAGAACAATTCGCTCAAAAGCTGCGATTGACTCTATGACCAAAGCGTACAACAGAACTGAAATCATAAGACGAATTAAACAGGTCAAGCGTTCTCAAGAAACGAATAAGCAGCATGTTCTAATCTTATTAGACTTAGATAAGTTTAAGAAAATCAATGATGAACATGGTCACCCAACTGGGGACAGAGCACTCGTCCACATTAGCAGACAAATCAGAAAACACTTGGTGAGCGGAGAGTTGTTTGGTCGCTTGGGTGGTGAAGAATTTGTAATAATGCTGACAGACACCACTCCATCGGAAGTAAGAGAACGAGTCGAAGAGTTACACTATGTAATCTCAAGCACCGTTTTTCTATCAGAAAGTAAAAAGCCACTTAATGTAACCGCGAGTTTTGCTTACTTAGCAACCTCAAACGCATTAAGTGACTTCGATGAGCTCTATTCAGTGCTTGACCAAGCTCTATATCAGGCAAAAAGTAACGGCCGAAACTGCATTATTGATGCGTATAACGACCCCATTGACCTGCCTGAGATTATTTATTCTCAGCCTGCTTTCGAACCAATTCAGCCATAATAGATTCGCGATCACCTAGGTAGTCATTGAGACCAACTTTTCTCAGCTCACATGCCGGGCAATCGCCACAGCCATCGCCTATGATACCGTTGTAACAAGTCAGGGTTTTATTACGCACAAGCTCAAGTGCTGAGTATTGATCGGCTAAGGCCCAAGTTTCAGCCTTGTTTAGCCACATTAATGGCGTTTTAATATCCAGCTGCTTGTCCATACCTTGTACTAACGCAGAGTTCATCGCTTTTACAAAGTCATTACGACAATCAGGGTAACCAGAGAAATCTGTTTCACATACACCAGTAATCACCGTTTCTGCGCCAATTTGATATGCGTAAATACCAGCAAGCGTTAAGAACAGAATGTTACGACCAGGGACAAACGAATTCGGTAAACCGTTCTCTTGCAGTTCATGAGAAACAGGAATATCGTCACGAGTTAAAGAGCTGATAGCTAGCTCGTTTAATAGAGTCACATCCATCACTTTGTGCGCCTTCACGCCTAACTCTTTAGCCAATGATTCAGCGACTTCAATCTCGAGTTTATGACGCTGACCATAGTCAAACGTAATCGCATGAACTTCATCATACTCTTTTAGTGCTTGAACTAGACACGTGGTTGAGTCTTGACCACCACTAAATACTACAACTGTTTTTTTCATTTCCATTCCTACTTAAAACTGACGAGCTTTCTACAACGGGTAAGCACTCTACAAAGTCACGAACTATGCGATGCTCAAGTACTTATGAGTTTGAATTGATAAGCGCCAATTGCGCTCAATGCAGGTATCAATACAAAGCTTCGTCGCACGATCTTTTTGGCTAATTGGTTGTAGAGCAATCACAGTCTCGTTAGATACTTCTGCTCGTTCCAGTAAACCATCAAGTTGCTCGATGTCCTTACCTGTTCCTACTGGGTGCTTAATTTCGTTAGCACGCTGCAAAGCACTGTCTAAGATTTCCAGTTTCGCTTTCATTGCCACCTTAGGTGACACCGTAACCCAAGTGTCTGGTGTTGCTTTTACTTCTGATGTACCGCTAGTCTCAATTTGGCAGCGACAGCCGTGTTTCTCAAATGCTTCAGTAAGAGGGACAAGATCATAAATGCATGGCTCACCACCCGTAATCACAATGTGTTTAGCGGTGTAACCTTGCTTAATGTATTCATTCACGATTCCTTGAGCATCAATAGAAGACCAAGTCGGTGAATCTTCTGTCTTAACCATAATATCACCAAGGCTCGTCTCGTCTTCTGGAAAAGCTTCCCATGTCTGTTTGGTATCACACCAAGAACAGCCTACAGGGCAAATTTGCAAACGAACAAAAACAGCAGGAACGCCGGTAAACACGCCCTCACCCTGGATGGTTTCAAACATTTCGTTAATCTTGTACAACTTTCCCTCAGCTCAATCATTTGATGAAATTAATCAACCGCAGACCTTAAAGCACTTGCCTCTTTTGGTCAAACAAATGAGTACTGATAAATCACTTGATCAAAGCCCTAGCCTAGCGTTTCAAGTTCCCTTATCCTTTCGCC
The DNA here is from genome assembly GCF_002954585.1 of Vibrio chagasii. Classification (GTDB taxonomy): domain Bacteria; phylum Pseudomonadota; class Gammaproteobacteria; order Enterobacterales; family Vibrionaceae; genus Vibrio; species Vibrio chagasii_A. Next base: position 1,181,749 of record NZ_MSCI01000002.1, on the reverse strand, counting down.
CATTAGATTTCGTTAGCTTTTTATTTTTAGTAAGGATCAACATGTACAAACTGATCGCTCTTGATATGGACGGTACGCTGCTCAACAGTGATAAAGTAATTTCTCAAGAGAACAAAGACGCAATAGCCAAGGCTCGTGCTGCCGGTGTGAAGGTCGTTCTAGCTTCTGGCCGCCCTTTAGAAGGTATGCAGAGTAAACTCGATGAGCTTTCAATTAACGGCGAGGATGACTTTGTACTCTTCTACAATGGCTCTATGGTTCAGAATGTATCAACAAAAGAGATCATTCATAGCGAGATCAGTAATGGTAAAGCGGCAAAAGAAATCGCAGCACTTGCCGAGCAGCTTGGTGGCTATGTCCATGCATTCAGTAAAGTTCATGGCTTAATTACACCTGAGAACAACGAATACACCGGCATTGAAGCACGTATTAACGGCTTAGAGATTACCGAGTTCGATTTTTCTCAGTTGGAAGACGACCACGAAATCATTAAAACCATGATTGTTGCTGAGCCGACGAAACTGACAGATATCATCAGCAAATTGCCACAAGAGCTTAAGAATCAGTTTACGATTGTGCAGAGTGCACCTTTCTTCTTAGAGTTCCTAAATCCGAACTCAAACAAAGGTGTCGGTATTGAAGCCATTGCCAAACACTTAGGCATTACAGCCGAAGAAGTGATCTGTATGGGCGATGCTGAAAATGACCACCATATGCTGGAATACGCGGGCCTTGGCATTGCAATGGACAACGCGATGGAAGAAACCAAGAAAATCGCTGATCATATCACCGCAAGCAACGACAAACATGGTGTAGCGGTCGCGATCGAAAAGTTCATCTTCAACTCTTAACGATTAGATGCCATATCATAGATACTAAAAAGGCTGTGCACTGCACAGCCTTTTTTATTTAACAGTTCATTGCTATTTTCTTGCCCAAGGCAAACGAAATGCCACTACACCAAACAAAATCAAGATAGGGAAACGAAGCGTATCGACGACAAATGAAGCGATACCACTAAATGAAACAAAGCTCCCAGCCCAGCTAATCAACAGATTTCCCGCTAACAACATCACCATAACACCAAGCACGATCTTAAATGAGAACTGACCGGTTAAAGGTTTAGAATCCGTTAACGTTACCAAGCAAGCGATGGTCATTAAAATAGCGACCCAGAATGAGAACGTTGGCAATGGCCAGATAACCGTAAGTACGATTGATAGCAGGCATAGGCCCCACCACACGCCTTTGGAACTCAATAGCATACTAATATCAACATCGGGTTTACTATCTAGTCTTACTATATGCCAAGTCGTTAAGGCGCCTAACAAACCACCCATCAAAACATCGCTGAAAAACGCACTACCTGTGTAAGCTTTGAAAAGCATAATCCAAAGTAGCCCAGCAAGTACTATCAGTATCGATTTATGTTCGAAGAGACGTTTCAACTTCCACAACACCAACAAAGTCAAACTCACCCATAGCGCTGCCAACAAACTTGGAAAACTGTAACCACTGCTCATAACTAACTTTAATGTTGGAAGATAAGCGTGTGGGCGTGGGAAACCAAACCCTTGTTGCGCTATCAAAGTCAGCAGTGTCACCGATATCAAAGTGAAACCGAACTTCAACGCAAAATTGCGACCAAAATGCCAAGCGATTAATGGCAAGATCACAATGAAAGCCCATGGTTTTGCGAGTAGATCGGTCAATAAAACCGTATTAGAAAAAATACTAGGTAGGTTATCGAACATGTTTTGCAGCGAAACAATCCAACCTAGTTCAACTTGATGAACTTTTGGTGCTGCACCCACCAGCTCCGTTACATAAGTCACAGGTTGGTTTGTCGCCGAAAGAAACAGATCATTAATCTCAGACCACTGTTCAGGGTAGCGGTATTGATTTGCTGGCAATGCTGTCGGAGGAAGTAACATCGCCCTACTCACTTCCACTCCATAATGAGGAGCGAACCAAATAGGAAGCTCAAAGCCACCCAACTCATTTCGAGCTTGATAGCTGATGACTTCTGAATCAGAGATGCAATCATAAATAACGGCACTGTCGGTGTAACCGAGTACATCACCAACCGTTACAGATAGCCCTGCTTCTTCCCAAGTTTCACGTTGCGCTGCAATAGCGGGATCTTCACCAGAAACAACAGTGCCTCCCGGTAAAGACAATTGCCCAGTGATCAACTCATCAACCAACACAATTTGGTTATCAGCGCGTACTACACACAATGCGCCCGCAATATGATCGGGCAAGATTTTGTTCGCCCAAACGGAAGTAGTACTCAACAGAGAAAGAATAAGAACCAATAGATATCGAATAACCAACGAATTTACCTACAAATAATGGAAGAAATTGAGACTGCTATCGCAGTTGAACTATTGTAATGAAACACACGCCAAATCGCTGTCTATGTTTTGTGCAAAGCCTTTCTCATCCATTGAATGTGAGGTGTGAACCCCATTTTTTGATAGAAGTCCTTGGCAGGCGAATTAAAATCCCAAACCTCGACGAACACTTGCGTTACACCATAGTCATCAAAAGTTGATTCAATACGTTGAAACAACATCTGCGCCACGTCTGCTTTACGGTATTCAGGAAGAACAAAAAGCTCATCAACACTACCCATTTGAACCGGCTTGCTCACTGTAGAGATAAGCTCACAAAAGTGTCCTGAAATAAATCCGACAATCAACTGGCCTTTGAGCGCCACATACACTAAGCACTCTGGATCATCTAAGTACCTTGCAATACTCTTTTCCTGCTCGATCTCTTCTGCTGTTTTAAAGTGCTCAGGGCAGGCGATATGATGGTGGTGGTGAAGATCAAACATCAACTCATTCAATTGATCTAGATCGGTGTGTGTTGCGGCCCTTAGGGTGACATTCATGACGAGTATGGTTCTCAAACGAGTTAATATCTAAATTGAGTCTAGTTTACTTGCCATTGATATCTACACAAGTGATTGAAATAATTCGTAGTCTAGAGCGGATGTTTTGGATACGAAAATGACCACATTATGGTGGTTAATTCAGGGTGTTGTAAACATATTGGCGCAGGAAGGTTGTACTTCCCCCTTCCTACACCCCTGAGCAATGTCAATTCCACCAACCTTAGACCATTGCACACGCACAACGCTAATCCCCAAAAAAGTCAAAAGATTTATTACTGGGGGTACATCATCTCTTGATTCTTGAGACAGCCGCAGAATCGCTTTATTTAGAAAAAGGCACGCGAATGGCACCTTCCATGATCACTCGGGCACTACGACTCATGATCGCCCTCTCTATCTTCCATCCATCTTCGGTCTGCATCGCTTTAGCACCCACTTTTAACGTTCCTGATGGATGACCAAAAGTCACAAAGTCACGAGAGCCTCCTCCCGCCGCTAAATTCACTAGCGTGCCCGGAACACTCGCCGCTGAAGCAATCGCAACCGCAGCTGTGCCCATCATGGCATGATGCAATTGCCCCATAGACAAAGCGCGGACCAAAAGATCGGTATCAGCGACGGCAACTGCCTTTCCACTTGAAGCTTGATACGCTTGAGGCTTGGCTACAAAGGCCAGCTTAGGGGTGTGCTGGCGTGACTCCGCTTGTTCTAACGAATCAATAAGTCCCATTGCGACTGCGCCATGCGCTCGGATAGACTCAAACATTTCTAGGGCTTTTGGATCACTGTTGATATCTGATTGAAGCTCTGTGCCTTTATATCCCACCGATTCTGCATCAATAAAAATGGTCGGTATTCCCGCATTAATATAAGTCGCTTTGATGCAACCTAGCTCTGGAACATCTAAGAAATCGACCACATTTCCAGTAGGGAACATCGATCCACTCCCATCTGCCGGGTCCAGAAAATCGATCTGAATTTCAGCGGCTGGGAAAGTGACACCATCGAGCTCAAAATCTCCCAACTCTTGGACTTCACGATCCACGATGGGCACATGAACAATAATGGTCTTCTCTATGTTCACTTGCCATACTCGCACTTCGACCACACCGTTTTCAGGAATACGGCTTGAATCAACTAATCCAGTATGAATGGCGAATGGACCAATCGCCGCAGACAAATTACCGCAGTTCCCGCTCCAATCGACAAATGGCTTGTCAATGGCTACCTGCCCAAAGAGATAATCAACATCGTGACCCACTTTACCACTCTTCGACACGATGACGGTTTTACTGGTACTGGAGGTCGCGCCTCCCATACCATCAGTTTGCTTACCATAAGGATCTGGGCTGCCAACCACACGCAGAAGAAACTCGTCTCTCGCAGGCCCCGCAACTTGCGCCGCTTCGGGTAAGTCATTCAAGCAGAAGAAAACACCTTTGCTGGTTCCTCCACGCATATAAGTTGCTGGGACTTTTATCTGTTTAACGTTCATCACAGGCTCCTATTGCGCGAGAAAGTCTTTGGCAAAGCGTTGTAATACGCCACCAGCGCTATACACACTCACTTCATCTGCCGTATCCAATCTACAAGTCACTGGCACATCAAGTTTCTCACCACTTTTACGAGTAATGACCAACGCCAAATCTGAACCCGCTTGGATGTCGCCATACACATCGTAAAGTTCAGTACCATCGAGTTGTAAGGTGTTGCGGTCCGTCCCCTCTTTGAATTGCAGAGGTAAGACGCCCATACCCACTAAATTGGTTCTGTGGATTCGCTCAAAGCCTTCAGCAACAATCACTTCAACACCCGCTAATCGCACGCCTTTAGCCGCCCAGTCGCGTGATGAACCTTGTCCATAGTCTGCGCCAGCCACAACAATCAAAGGCTGTTTACGGTTCATGTAGGTTTCGATCGCTTCCCACATGCGAGTTACTTCTCCCTCGGGCTCAACTCGTGCCAATGAACCCTGCACCACGTTCCCTGACTCTCTGACCATTTCATTGAAAAGTTTCGGGTTAGCAAAGGTCGCTCTTTGTGCAGTTAAATGATCACCTCGGTGAGTCGCATACGAGTTAAAGTCCTCTTCTGGAACGTCCATTTTGGCGAGATATTCCCCTGCCGCACTTGATGCAAGAATCGCATTTGATGGTGACAGATGATCGGTGGTGATATTGTCACCTAAAATGGCTAGAGGTCTCATACCAGACAGGCTTCGTTCACCTGCGAGCGCACCTTCCCAATAAGGCGGTCTACGAATATAAGTGCTCTTAGGTCGCCAATCGTATAGCGGCTCACTGCTTAGCTGCTCATCATCTGGCTGGAACATTTTCACGTAAATTTGTTGGAATTGTTGTGGTTTTACATGCTCGCCAACAACCGTATCGATCTCCGCATCAGTTGGCCACAAGTCACTTAAATAGATAGGGTTGCCGTTGTTATCTGTGCCGAGGCTATCTTTCTCGATATCAAAACGAATCGTGCCAGCCAAGGCATAAGCAACCACCAATGGCGGTGACGCTAGAAAAGCTTGTTTAGCATAGGGATGGATTCGACCATCAAAGTTTCGATTTCCAGATAACACCGCAGTGGAATAGAGGTCGCGCTCAATGATCTCTTGTTGAATTTGAGGATCCAATGCCCCGCTCATACCATTACAAGTTGTACACGCATAGCCGACAATGCCAAAACCCAACTGCTCCAGTTCTGGAAGCAAACCTGCTGACTCTAAATAGAGCTTGGCGACTTTAGATCCTGGCGCAAATGACGTTTTCACCCATGGCTTACGAACCAAACCAAGTTGATTGGCTTTTTTCGCCACTAGTCCCGCTGCTACCACGTTTCTTGGGTTACTGGTATTGGTGCAAGAGGTAATCGCGGCGATAATTACCGCGCCATCTGGCATTTGCTCTTCGCTATATTGTTCAGCGTGTTGCGCTTTCCAAGAGGCTTGACTGATACCTTGGTGGGCAAGTTCGCTTGTTGGTAAGCGGCGATGAGGGTTCGAAGGTCCTGCAAGGTTTCGCTCAACTTTCGATAAATCAAATTCGAGTACACGCTCATATTGAGCCGAATCGAGATCATCCGCCCACAGTCCGGTTTGCTTAGCGTAAAGCTCGACTAACTCTACCTGCTCAGGGTCTCGACCTGTCAGCTTAAGGTATTGAATGGTCTGCTCATCTATGTAGAACATGCCTGCCGTCGCGCCGTATTCAGGTGTCATGTTAGAGATAGTCGCACGGTCACCAATAGTCAGTGCACGCGCGCCTTCACCGAAGAATTCCAAGTAGCTTGAAACTACTCTTTCATTGCGAAGAAACTCAGTAATAGCAAGCACAATATCGGTTGCTGTAATGCCTTCTTGTCGCTGACCGGTAAGTTTAACGCCCACAATATCTGGCAAACGCATCATCGAAGGGCGACCGAGCATCACTGTCTCAGCTTCCAATCCACCTACACCAATTGCAATGACGCCCAGCGCATCAACATGAGGTGTATGGCTGTCGGTGCCAACACAGGTATCTGGGTACGCGATACCTTGTTTAGATTGAATGACCGGAGACATCTTTTCCAGATTAATCTGGTGCATAATTCCATTGCCCGCAGGAATCACACTGACGTTTTTAAACGCCGTTTTACACCATTCAATGAAATGAAATCGGTCTTCGTTGCGACGCTCTTCAATTGCACGGTTTTTATCAAACGCTTCGCTATCAAACCCCGCATGCTCTACAGCTAGAGAGTGATCCACAATCAGTTGAGTTTCGACCACTGGGTTTACTTTGGCTGGGTCCCCACCTTGGTCAGCAATCGCATCTCTTAAGCCCGCTAAATCAACCAAAGCGGTTTGACCCAAAATGTCATGACACACGACACGCGCTGGATACCAAGGAAAGTCTAAGTCGCTCTTACGCTCAATGATCTGTTTCAAGCTATCTTCAAGAGCCGCTGGATCACAGCGTCTCACCAATTGCTCCGCCAATACTCTCGACGTATAAGGCAAAATTTTATAGCTACCCGGAGATATCGCGTCTACCGCTTCACGGGCATCGAAATATTCTAAGCCAGTTCCCGGTAGAACCTTTCTGTATTGGCTATTTTCAACGCCTATGTTTTGGTCAAGGCTCGGGGTTTTCTCAATTTTCACATCAGACATACATCCACCATTATCTAAAATTCTATTCATTGGCTCTCAAGGACAACTCGATATATGAGTCGCCTTGAGACAAAAGGATTAACGTAAATGAATAGGGAGCCAGTCTTGATGCTCTGGCCCGGTGTAGTCTGCACTTGGACGAATGATGCGGTTGTTTTCTCTTTGCTCGAACACATGCGCCGTCCAGCCTGTAAGGCGGCTCATCACAAAGATAGGCGTAAATAGTTTGGTAGGAATATCCATGAAGTGATAGGCAGAAGCATGGAAGAAGTCCGCATTACAGAACAAGCCTTTTTCACGCTTCATAACCGCTTCAACGCGCTCAGATACCGCGTAAAGCTGCTCGTCGCCAACTTCTTGTGCTAGCTCTTTTGACCAACGTTTAATTAGCGCGTTGCGTGGGTCACTCTCACGATAAATGGCATGACCGAAGCCCATGATTTTGTCTTTGTTTGCAAGCATCGTCATGATGTTCGCTTCAGCTTCATCGGCGGTTTTCCAATCTTGGATCATTTCCATTGCCGCTTCATTCGCACCGCCATGTAGAGGGCCTCTTAATGTGCCTATCGCTGCTGTTACACACGAATGAATATCCGATAGTGTTGATGCACAAACCCGAGCTGCAAAGGTAGAAGCATTAAATTCATGCTCTGCGTAAAGCGTTAGAGAACAGTGCATGACCTTCTTATGCAGTTCACTCGGAGCTTTGTCCGTTAGCATCTTCAAGAAGTAGCCACCCAAACATGGTTCGCTTTGATCCTGTGTATCAATTCGCACACCATCGTGACTAAAGCGATACCAATAGCAGATAATGGCAGGGAAAAGTGCAAGCATACGTTCAGTTGCTGATAGCTGCTCAGAGAAGTCAGATTCTTGCTCTAAGTTACCCAACATTGAGCAGCCTGTTCTCATCACATCCATAGGGTGAGCGTCTGCAGGGATAAGTTCTAAAGCGGCTTTCAACGGTTGAGGCAAGCCACGTAAACCAATCAACAATGTTTTGTAGTCGTCTAACTCTTTTTCACTGGGTAGATGACCTCTTAGTAGCAGGTGTGCGACTTCTTCAAATTGAGCATGATTCGCAAGGTCGGTTATGTCATAGCCACGGTAAGTTAAACCCGTTCCTAATTTGCCAACCGTACATAGCGCCGTCGACCCTGCGCTTTGCCCCCGCAGACCAGCACCACCAATCGCTGGTGCTGCGCTTGCTTGTTGGTTTACTGCTGAAGCATTATCGACAGTTGCTTTATCACTCAAAGATACAGACATGATGAACTCCTTTTCTGGGTTAGCCGCCCTGCACTCTTTGGTGCTGACTATTTATATTCAGTGACCGCAACTATCTCATTCGATTTCACGGACCCGATGTGGCTGACTAACCATTCACGTTATTGGATTAAGTTGATGTTTTAATGTTTGAAACTGTGTTTATTCGTCACTCGAAAACAATTGATCCAGCTTGTTCTCGTAGTCGTGGTAATTCAGGTGTTCATAGAGCTCTTTACGAGTTTGCATTGAATCCAACAGTGCTTCCTGATTACCTTCAACTAGCAAGTGCTTATAAACATTCTCCGCCGCTTTGTTCATTGCGCGGAATGCACTGAGTGGATAAAGCACCATGTCGACATGAGATTGCGCTAGCTCTTTGCAGTTGTAGAGTGGGGTTTGTCCAAATTCGGTGATATTGGCCAAGATTGGCACATGCTTACCTGTTGCTGATTTGAGCGCTTCAGAAAACTTTACATATTGGTCGAGCTGGTTCATCGCTTCAGGGAAAATCATGTCAGCACCCGCCTCAACACACGCAATCGCACGTTCAATCGCACTGTCTATGCCTTCCACGGCCAAAGCATCGGTTCGAGCCATGATCACAAAGCTCTCACTAGTTCTTGCATCGGTTGCCGCTTTTACTCGATCGACCATTTCCTGTTGGCTAACAATCGCTTTATTTGGTCGGTGACCACATCTCTTCTGAGCCACTTGGTCTTCCATGTGAATGGCAGCAGCGCCAGCTTTTTCCATCGCTCGAATGGTTCGTGCAATATTAAACGCCCCACCAAATCCCGTATCAATATCCACCAGCAAAGGTAAATCACACGCGTTGGTAATGCGTTCCACATCGACCAACACATCGTTCAATGTGGTAATACCCAGATCAGGCAAACCGTAAGACGCATTGGCGATACCTCCACCAGACAAGTAGATAGCCTGATGACCTAAGTTCTTTGCCATCATCGCGCAATACGGATTTACCGTGCCGACGATCTGCAGTGGATCATTGTCTTGCACAGCTTGGCGGAACTTCGCTCCTGCTGATAACTTCATAATGACGCTCCCTGTTTAATGTTGATTTTGTAAGTTTTTAATCCACACCTTTGGATTGAATTTGTTGTTCGATAAGCAGACGACTACCGGATATGTGTCGACGCATCAGCATTTCTGCTAGCTCTTCATCACGGTTACGGATTGCTTGTAGGATATATTTATGTTCATCAAGCGCCTCTTTTGGTCGAGACTGCGCTCTAGGTGATTGATAGCGATACATGCGTAACAAGTGGTAAAGCTCATCACACAGTAGAGAAATAAGTTTGCTGTTGCGGCTGGCTTTTATGATTCGATAATGGAAATCGAAATCGCCGTGTTGATGAAAGTAGGAAGAACCCTCTACTTCATCGATATGTTTTGAGTGTGTCGACAATAATCCTTCAAGCCCGATAAGCTCTTCTTGTGTGATGTGTCTTGCTGCTAGCCTTGCAGCCATGCCTTCTAGAGCCTCACGAACCGCGTAAAGCTCAAGTAGCTTGTCAGCAGAAAAGGTAATCACTCGGGCGCCAACATGAGGAATTCGCTCAATCAGCCCTAACCCTTCGACACGCATAATCGCTTCGCGCAATGGGCCTCGACTTACCTCAAAGCGTTTAGCTAACTCGGGTTCAGAGATCTTGCTGCCCGGAGCTAAGTCACCGCTGACTATCGCTTCAACCAAGTATTCCGTCAGGCTTTCTGACTTGGTATTTTCTTTGTCACCAACACGCGTTTTTATGTTAGCGCTTAAGGCAAGATCTTTTGTCGCAGTATTCATCTTCACTCTGCTCACTTCTCATTGTCGAACCAAAACTGTCAACAATTTAACAACATGAACATAAAATACACGATCAAATTGTCGACAATCAAGATAATTGTCGACAATTTAGACTAAGGTATGACGCAGAAAAACTGAACAATATGAGGTTGGATTGGTGAATTATCTTTAGCAGAACCCGATGGGGTATTAGTGTATTACCAGCGCTACGAGTCAAGTGAAAGTATATGGGACGAAACAGTACGTATGGAAATTTACCGTTTTACACGCTTTTTGATTTCTGACATTAACGGTCTACTCGTTTGAATCAGGTTATTGGCACGTATTGTTGACTGCGAGAACGCGATACCAACGTTGGGAACTCAAATATTCCCCCTTTGATAAGTACGATGTGTTGGCTAAAGTAATTCACGGCACTACTACTCACATCTCGGGTTCGTGTTTTCATTACGATGTCAGATGCCGTGAAAAACAACTCTTCAAAGTGAGGATCGGTTTTATGTTCAGTAAAGTCCTCCACCTCAGAATCATATAGACAGTACTCGAAAACGTTTTTATGCCTCTCAACCACTTGCGCTTCAGAAGTAAACAACACCCCATCACCGTTATTCGAAAAAGAGTAAGACATGATGGAAAAGTGCTCATCAGTAAAATTGGTCGAGCTTAATGTCTTTAGTTTGAGCCCGTTCTTTCTTTCAACGTACTGTTTATAGTTGTAGACAAAGCTTAAGTTGTGACGATTCTGATGCGTATAATGCCTAATAAAAGAAAAAAGCATAAAAACTAAACTTAACAGAAAGAAAAAGTGATACTTATTAAAACTTTTCAAGGATATTTTTAATTTTTTCATTTTGAGAGTGAACTGAGATTATATAGTTATTAGCATAAGAGTTTTGCGATACATCTTCTAGGGCATAGGCGAAGTAGACCTTCTTACCGTCAACTTGATAAAATAGCGTCATATCGGTATTCAGCTGGCTAATAAGGTTCAATAACGGCTTCGGCGCAGTATGATCCCTTAAAGTAATCAGGTTGATATTATTACCGGTCCGACTCTCCAAGACCTTTAAATGGTAATCAGAAGATATAAAAGAATCTTTCATATATGGGGAGATCTGGGACAAACCTGAGTAAGCAAAATCCTGGTACAAAAAGTAACCACCAATAGCAAGATTTAAACTAATTAAGAGCGTTAAAATAGGTTTTGCCTTGGTTGATATCTTGCTTGTAATCCCCTGATATAAGAGCTCGCTCTTTTCAAGTTCTGGCTCTTCAGAGTCTAAGCTTATCAGTGTGTTATCGATAAACACATTCAGTTTAGTGCTTATACTGTAACCAACACCACGGAATGCCCTGATTTCAACGTTCGCCTCTAGATCATAAAAGGCCTTTCTCAAAAGCGAAATACTTCGTTTTATCGACCCCTCAGTCACCACCTTGTTCTTCCAAACTGTATCTAATATGGTCGACTTTTCGACCATTTCTCCTTGCTTTTCCAATAAAAGAATAGCTAATTTAAACTCGTTATTATTGAGCAGTAATTCCTTTTCTCGATAAGTTATTTTATTTTTCCCACTATCAAATTCTACATTCATTGATAGAAAAACCTCATTAAAGCATTTAGATTCATAAAATCACATCGATTGTAATCACAGAACAATTATACCTAGTAAGCAACTTGATAAACACAGTCGCCCAATCAGAATTGAAATGAATCCTGGAAAGGATTTAATTACCCCCTACCACTACGCAAAAATAGAGGAAAAACGTTTACTATTTGACCTAAAATTTATTCAATTTACTAAGAAAATAAAAAAGCCACAGTTTTATACATAAACTGTGGCTTTTTGATTGATACCTAACCATTTAACTAACAAATAATTTAGAATAATAGTGGTCAGGGTTTTGGTTTATGCTTGTGTATTAGGGTTACAAAGCCATCACTTGGTTTACTTGTTCACATAAGCTGGAATTCAGCGTGTTGTCCCAATCATTTTCCGTAACAAACTCACCGTTAGTGTTGAAGACTGTCACATTGTCTTTTTCTAAAGCGTATGGTGTGAATGTAGAGTTTTGTAACCACTGTGACATAAGATCATCTTTAACAGACTTGTCCTTATTAGAAAATTCAGTAGGTCCAGATACTGCATTCACCTCATTACCGAAAATAAAAGAAAGTTCTGCACCATGGCATGAACTCTCAGATGGCTTACACGTTTTGGCAAAGCTCTCTACGTAGTAGTCGGGCCACAGGCTAAAGTCAGGTTGATAGTTGAACTGGTATAGCGCCGTATTCGAACCACCTGCAGCCAAGTTTTGCGCAACCTGTTGAGATGGACAAGCAAACAGCACTTGATTCATTAATTTGCGGGCATTGGCTTTACGCTTTGCTGCCGTACTATTCCAGAAGCTTAATTTGAACTCTGGAATCTCACGTAGCTTAGAACCCTTATCTGCACCGAAAAACAGATCGATCAATGAATTATAACTGCCTGGTAAATCAAGAAGCGCATCAAACGGCGCAACAAAGATATTCGACTCATCTTGGTTGAAACCCAGAGTCACATTAACACCATCTACTGACTTTAGTTCACTCGGCTGATACGGGACAGTCTCTCCATCGACATAGGGTGCCCAAGATAACAGACCCGCTGTTTTAGGGGTAATGCTGGTCAAGCTATTCAGCTGCGTTGCTACAGCTTTCATTTGAACCTGAACATCCACGATCTCTTCAAAAGGCACGCTAGTAATGTCTTTGTCCTTTCCAAGCTTATCTTGAACAATACCCGCTACCCATTTCGCTGACTCGGCATCTTTGTACTTAACACCATATGGGTTACTGTCCATGATGGCACGTTGGTACAGGTGAGAGTTTTGTTGCTCATCCATTAATTGGATGCCAATCGACATCGCACCTGCACTTTCGCCAAACAGAGTAATATTGTCGGCATCGCCACCAAAACTATCGATATTGGCATGAATCCACTGCAACGCTGCCTTCTGGTCTTGGATTCCGTAGTTACCAGAGTGTTGTTCACTGTAGTAGCTGCCAAAAATACCCAAACGGTAATTCATGCTAACTAAAATAAACGGGTTGCCCTCATCTGCATTTTTAGCAACAAGCTTCGCGCCATCAAACTGCTTGACCGTGCTAGAGCCAAGCTCAAATGCACCGCCATGAATGAACACATAAACGGGCAGCTTTTCGTCTTGTTCAACACCTGATGGGCGCCAAACGTTCGCATTTAAACAGTCTTCACTTTGTGTTTCTTGTACTACGCCGTTCGCTTCCATTGTGTGAGGTATTTGCGGGCAGATATCCCCTGCAGAAGTCGCATCATAATGAACGCCAGCTTCAAAGTGATTAAGCTTGGGTGCCTGAAAGCGTTCTGCTGAAGCATATTTTAGGCCCATAAACGCATCAACTTGTGATGAATAGCCCACCGGCGAATGTGCTAGGCCTTGTAGTGTCGCCCCTTCAACATCCACATTGGGTGCAGCAATGGCTTGGTTGCTTAACGCTAGAACGGCGCCTGCAATCGAGATTGATAACGTACTTTTCATCGGTTTACTCATAAATAGAGAATCAGTGTTATTTGTAAAAATCGAAAAAAAGGAGCAAGGTTTGTCACCTTGCTCCCTATGCTTACAAACTATTATTCAGGAGCGACTGTCCAAGCGTTGTAGCCTTTCTTCGTCTCAGTGAAATCAAGATTTGGTCGGCCCATTCCCGCTTCACACTTCGTTTCATTCGCTGGTAGAGAGAAGAATGCATTGTGTGGGTTAAACTCTGGGAAGAAACGATACACCTGATCGAAAGCCACTGGCATAGACATTAAACGGTTATCGACCATTCGAGTTGTACCCGCTCGAACCAGTTCCCAACGTTCATTCCAGTTAACACGAACATACGCGTCGTAATCTGACTTGTTGGTCGCGGTCAGCTGGATACGGCTCCAGTAATTCAGGAATGAGCCACCCGTTTGACATCTCATTGTTAAATCTACTGGCACAGTTTGTGGTCGGTTCGCTTCATTTTGAATACCGAAACGAGAAACAAACATGTGTTGGTTCATTGAACCCTTGTCCCCATTTTTCGGGTAAACAATCAAATCCCCCCATTGACTACCACCAGCACCACCGCCACTGCGGTCAAAGACACGGCCATTCCACAATGAAGAAATTGTCATCTCTGCAGTATTGCCTGAAGCAACAATAGATTCTTCTAGGTGGTTATCAGATTGCGCTTTAAAAGAGAACAATTGAGATACACCAGCGTCTACATTACATCCTTGGCTAACCACATTGTAACTGCTGTAACCATTTACCGTTAAACACTGTGTATCATCGCTCGCTGGGCGAACTTGGAATACATTCGTCGGGTGTGTGATGGTGCCTGGCGCCGCTGGTACAAATTTAAACAGCACATTAGGGTCGGTATTTTCATTTACCGCTTGTGATGTATCACAATCTTGGAAAGCAAACTTACCGCCAACATTGGTCAAACACTGTACGTTACCATTGCTATCGAAGTTAACAATACGCTTACCTCGGTCACCAATCGCAATATTGAAGCGTTTTGACTTCACCTTATCAACACCGTGTACACGGTAATGCGCGACAAGGTCCAGTGGGAGTACAACGTTTGCAAAACGTGGGAAGTACTGGTCATACTGACTGCCTAAGTTTGCAATTGCGTCTGTAATACCATCGTTAAGAGAAGCAACATCTAAGTAGAATTGACCATCTTCAGAGAACTCAACAGAGTTCGCTAAGATAGTGCCATTGATTGCCTTCTCTACCAGTTTCAAACCTTCTTCTACTAGGCTTGGTAGCTCGGGAGCGTATACCTTCACAAACTCAACCAGAGGATACTCTGCCGACCAAGTAACACTTTCCAAACCTGAAATCGCACTGTGATCCATTGTATCAAGTGACACTTGAATACCAGTATTACGCGCTTCACGGTTGCCATTTCGGTTACCTTTGTTTGTTACCTTAGTAACAGCACCGTTGATGTATGCGTTGTCGTAAACCACATCGTTCGTTGCATCAGCATCGGCAAGCACAATTTGGCTGGCATCAGTGTTGTACGTCACAACCGTAGAAACGTTGTTCCAAGTAAACGTCTGTTTGCCTGTGGTTTGAAGATCAAACGCGACGTCGTTTGTTACGTGGCCGCCTTGTAACGTTTTAGTTTGAGTGCCCGCTTGAATACTTTGTCGGTTGTCATCATCTTGCCATACATTAAGGCCCGTCAGTTTTACACCACTACCGTTTGCAATAAAGTCGCACGACTCTGGTGTGTTTGGTGTCAACACACAGGTGCTGTCTGGGTTGTTAGAATCAACAATACGCATAGGCGATGCACTCAAGTAAGCGCCCTGGCCTGTCATTGAAGTAGGACTTTGCGTATCATCAAAAAGAATCTCCTCTTTGTCGTTCAGCTTATAACCCATCGATACCGTGTAGAACGCCGCTGAATCCCAACCTTGCGAAGGAATAACCTGACCCGTGATGGTGTTGTGGCCACTGTTGATGCTTTGACTTTGGCCTGATAGCGTTACCCACTCTGTTGTGGTGTTGTCTTCGCCAGTACCGACCGTTTTTTGCAGTAGCACTCGAATAGGTTGGTTAGCAAAACTGTTTGTGCTGCCGTTAACCAAATCAAAGTCTAACTTGACATTGATTGGCGTTTGGGTCGCTAGCCACATTTTGCCATCTCGGGTCAGGTTTTCACCTTTTGCCGGTACAAATGTCGCGGATGCGTTTTCAATTGCAGGCGCATCAGGGATCAAATCATCGATGGTGAGGTTGCCGCCCCACTTGTTGCGCACGCCACTGGCCACCCACAGTTCTATCTGAACACCTGTGCTGTGGTAACCAGACTCAGGCATCAAGCACGACCACTGGCTATCTCCTAAGCTTGAACAGGTAGAATTGTGCCCATCAGAGCCACGAATCACCACATTGCTTGGCGCTTGCTCTCCGAACCATACACCATCCGGGAAAGAAACTGGCGTGGTGATCGTGACCCTTTGATTAGGCTCTAGGGTAAGCCCCTTCGGTTTAAAATTCGCAACACAAAATGCACTGGCACCATTAGGGTTGACATCTAAACACTGCTTGTTGGGCGGAATATTGTCTGCGCCATAACCTTCCGCAATGTTCTGAGAGTGTTGAGCAGCATGCGCTGCTGAAATGCTGGCTAAGCTGGTGAGCAATGCCGCGTAAATAGGAGAAAATTTCATTAAGATGTAAGTCTCTTTGATTGAAAATAACAGTATTTAAATGGAGATAAAGGCCTTTAAACCTCAACTGCTTCGAATTCGTTGGCAACGAATGCCACTGAATATGGTCAGCCAAATGGCCGTTGTTGGAAGGCACAGCCAACAGCAAGCAACGTTTAAAGACCCACCAAGCTTGTGCTTGATTCGGCGTGAAATACAGTGAATTACCGTTAGTTTAGGTTTTATGAGTTTTTTTTAGAGCTTGTTAATTCAATGAGTTAGGCAGAAGTGAGCCCGACTGAAAAAGCCGGGTTCACTTAATGAGAGAATAGCCAGTATTATGGCTTAAGAGGCGCGGGCACCTCGTCACTTTGCAAGGCGCAGGTGTGTAAAATGTCCAGAATCAGAGCATTTTCATCGATGGTGTCTTGGTAAGGGATAGTCGGTAGCCCTTCCAGCGCTAAGTGAAGTTTTTCTGCGGTATAACGGTAGCTATCAAACCCCTGGTGTTTCCACAATTCAATCGAGGCAATGGCGCGATCAATACACGCCTCCATCGGTACCGGCTCCACTAAATCATCGATGGTCAGTTCACCGCCCCACATCCAGCGCACGCCATCGGCCACCCACAGTTCTATCTGAACACCTGTGCTGTGGTAACCAGACTCAGGCATCAAGCACGACCACTGGCTATCTCCTAAGCTTGAACAGGTAGAATTGTGCCCATCAGAGCCAATAATCACCACCTTGCTTGGCGCTTGCTCTTCGAACCAATAGCCCTGTGGGAACGAAACTGGCGTGGTGATCGTGACCCTTTGATTAGGCTCTAGGGTAAGCCCCTTCGGTTTAAAATTCGCAATACAAAATGCACTGACACCATTAGGGTTGTAATCTAAACACTGCAAGTTTAGCGAAATATTGTCTGCGCCATAGCCTTCCGCAATGTTCTGCGTGTGTTGAGCGGCATGCGCTGCTGAAATGCTGGCTAAGCTGGTGAGCAACGCCGCGTAAATAGGAGAAAATTTCATGATTGTTGGTCTCTTGGTGATTAAATAAAAAGGGAAATGATTAAAGGGCACGAGTCAGCCCGTTCTAAAAGCGGTAAAAACGGGTGCATTGAATCGTGATTTTATGCGTGCTGAGTGAGTGGCATACAACGGCGAGAACAAACGGCCATCCTACAGCCGATTGATATGATATAAAGACGATTGGTTAGCGATCTCTGAAGGCAATCATCGATTTGCCCTCAGCGATCGCAAACTAAAATGCATGGCAAACTCAATGAGTCCTATTGCGATGGTTAGCGGTCAAACTGCTGGCAATAAACCATGCTTGTTCGTCTGTCTTGGTCACTGCCCGCCATATTGAAATCAAAGCTAACATCGCTGATGGTTATTTCAGGGGTTGTCTTCGGGTAATCAAATTGTGAACCAGTTGGTGTTTTATACATCACAAAACCAACAAAAGGAGGGATCGGCGACTTGGTCAGCGTAATCGATATCGGGTTTTTGCCATTGTATGAAAAGTCGACAACCAGCGTTTCGGGCAGCTTTTTGCTTTTAAATTTTGGGGTTGTGGGGTAGAAATTAACATCAATTACAGTTGCCGATTCTGTAGTTTCAACCACGCCCGGCACAGAATCAAACGCCAGCGCCTCAAAGCTCAACCTGTACTGTCGACTTCCAGCTGCGTTTAAATCAATATTGGTAAAGCTAATTTGCATATAATTGACAGATTGTGCTTCGTAACAGATCCCTTTGGTGCCATCTGGCGGGTACTGCAGTGCCACAGGTAACGGTTCACTTTCAAAAGTGCGCGTTGCTTCTGGGTAGCCCTTTTCGACCTTGCCGCTGTACGTCACGGTCAGAGGTTTAAAGCCCACGCCTTTATCAAACACCTTATCAATGTCTGATGGGTTGATGGTTAGGGTTGGCGAATTCGCGAAGCACTCTCCCTGCTCATTACACCACTGGTAGGTTTTTGAATCAGCAATGACCTCATCGCCATCGGGATCGAGATCTTGAATCGGACGAACGGAAATAGGGCCAGTGCCTATGGTGTTGTTCTCACTCGGTGCCACATTCCATTCGGGCATATCCGTTGGGTAGCCGTGGCCTGAAATGGCTGGCGTGTGGTTTGAACAAACTTGGTTTTCAGGGCATTCTGCCATCGCTGACCAAGAGCAGCATAAAGCCAAAATAGTGATGATGGATTGACGTATCATGGTTGTACCCCTATCGAGAGAAAGCGGGCTGAAAACAGCCCGCTTGGTTAGTGGTTAAAGCAATCTCAAAGGATTAACGTAGTGAAGCACGAGTAATTTGTGCCTCGTTCATAGACGCAGTGATCGTGTAACCTTGTGCCTCTTTCGGTAATACGAATGTTAGGTCGTTACCGGCATCAACCAGCGCCGCTTGAAGCGCAGCTTGAGCATCGCCTTTCGGGTAAAGGCCAGCTGTGTCTGTTTCATTTTCTGTCAGTGTGAACGTCACGTCTGCGATAGCCAAGTCAACAACCGCACCGTCATCCGCGTGTACCGTCAGAGTTTGACCCACTTCAGCTGTACCGCTGATGGTAAGAGCCGTCTTCGCACCAACCGTGAAGCTGTTCGAAGTCATTTCATTAGACACAAGCGTTGTTGATGGGTAGCCGTATTGAGTATGAACTTGCCACACTAGGTTTAATTGTTTGTTTTTTAACTCAGTGAAGTTTGAAAATGTAATGACACCGTCGTCCAGTTCGCTGATATCCGCTTCATCTACTTTTGCGTATTTGGTGCCACCCGCGTCTTGTAGCCAGTATGTCACCTTGGTGATGGCATCATCGTCTTGGTCTTCAAGAGTCGGTGTATCAAACTTAACTTCGATAGGTGCTGGTGCCCATAGAATTTCAGGTGTAGTTACTACAGGAGCCGATACCGTTGGCTGGTGACCCAGTACAGGTGCAGTCGCAACACTTTCGATAGCCCAAGCTGCTGTTGCTGTAAAACCACCCATAAGTAGGCCGATAGTGATCATTGATTTTTTCATTGTCTTTCCTTTCTGAACGAAAACGTTCATGTTTTATTGTTAGTTATGAATTACTTGTTGTTTGTCGCCGACTTTGAATCCGACGATTTTTTCTTTGTCACTTGGACTTTGAACTGGAACCCTTGGTCTTCGCCTTTCAACACGTACTTTTGCTGATTGGCGTTCGCCACCTTGGTAAATTCGTTTTGCGTATCATGCTCTCTTCGGAACCATTGGAACGAGTATTGAGAAAGGTCTAAGACCGCCGCTTCATCTTCGAACACATAAGCTGTGATGGCTTCTGTCGTGAATAGGTCTTCATCTAGATGATGCCCTTCATGAAACAGGTCGACACGATAGACACTGCCCTTTAACCACTCGATATTGCCTTGCTTTGCGTCTTGTTCGTTCTGGTCGTAAATTGCTGTTACCGTAACGGATTGCGCCACATGACTCAGTAAAACCAGCTCAGCGATGCCTTCTTCATTGGTGACAGTTTGGTAAACGAAGTTCGCTTGGTTCGATTCCAGCTCTAACGTCTCCCCATTTAACGTCAAAGATGTTAAGTCTTCTGCGGTGATTTGATAGGTCACCGGGATATCGGCAACGGCTTTGCTCAATAAAGCACTCGCAACAATGCTTTCACCCGCGGTCGCGGTTTCCGGCTCAAACGAAATTGACTCGAGAAACTTACTATCAGTGATCGTAATTGACATGGTGTTAGACTCTTTCACTTGGCCGCTTTTTAGCTTGTATCGAACCTTGAGCGAAAGTGTATTGTTGCCGTCATAGCGGTAGCTTGGCGCGGTAAATAAAGGTACCGAAGCACTCTGACTGTTCAGATACGGATTAGCAGTACCTAACCAGGTGTAAGAGACGATGTCAGGTCCCCCTTTCACCTCCATCCACTCCGCTAATGACTGCTGAGAATTTTCTGCAACCACCACAGATTCAGGCAGACGAATACTGATCTCTGCGTATTTCTGTTTGTATTCCAAAACAATGTTATGGTCACGTTCAACAAAGTCCGTTAAACGGTCTTGTTTTGGTAACGAGCTTTGGAAAACTTCACGGCGCTCAGGCTCGTAGAAACCGCCAAGAGACAAGGTATAGTTAACACCAGCTATCCACTGTTCACTTGCCCCTTCCTCATTTTGGTATCCCAATGAGAACGCCAGCTCTTTGGTCGGTTTAAACTCGGTGTTTAACTCGAAACGCAACGGGTTTTTGGTCGGGTTACTGCCATCGCGATGTTCTACGTATCGACCAAGATATTGACCCGCAGTACCACTCACCTTCCAGCGTGTATCCATCGGTAGATAGCTTTCTAGCGTGAGATCCCAACCCTTCGCAGGCTTTTCAACAAGGCTGTTCATCCCTTCATACTCGTCCGGCGAATCTTTCCAATTCGACAGAGGAAAGTAGAAGTTGGAGCTCATGTTTCCGTAACCCACCCCGTACTCAAAACCTAAGCTCATTCTTCGGTGATAGCGCTGATGGTCATAATCTATAAAGGTGTTTACCCCGTAGTACTCATCTTCAGCGAGTTGACGATAACCCGTACCAATGTGCGAAAAGTCTCGGCCATGGAAGTCGTCTTGGTTAAACACCGCACCCGCTTGAATAAACCACAAAGATTTATTGTCGGCTTGCCAAAAAGGGAACAGGCTTTCAACCTGATCAACTTGCCATTTGCTGCCTTTCGCTAAAGAGACGCCTAAATCAAACTGCGCGCCACCAAAAGCTTCAGATAACCAGTCTTCTGTTTCACTCACACCAGCAGCCACTAAACGAGATGGTACTTGCTCTTGGTAGGCGCGAATGTTGCCCTGCTCAGACTGCTGTTGAGCAATGGTCACGAGTTCAGAAGTCATTGGAGCAACATAAGGGTTAACTTCGTTAAGCTTACCCTCGTCCAAAGCCAGGTTTGGCAACGAAGTACTATTTAACCCCTTGCGGGTCTGATATTGGTGATCGGTCAATTCAGCAATAAGTGGCTCTACCGTTTTCCACTCCGCATCACTGTATGGACCACACTGAAGCTCGTCCTTCCCAAGTTCAACCTCACGACAATAGGTGCTCATGCTAGTAATGACATTTAGCAGCGCTTCATCGACTTGATAAGCTGAAAACGTGACAAAGGTATTTTTCACCGTCGCTTGCTCATTGCTAACTTGCGTGTTGTTAGCTTGTACGGTTGAAGCTACCTCTAGGGGTTTTAATTGGTCGCCCTCTAATGGGTTTGCATAACATGCTAGGCTCACAGCCAAACTACATGGCAGTAAGAACACAGCATTAATGGTTCGTGGCTTAAACATGACAAAATGGATTCTTCAAAAATTTTTCAGAATCTTAATCAAGAAAGCGTGAATTACCGCGTGATTCACCGTGAAAGATGAAAAGTACTTAAATTCAATAATTTGGAAGGTAATGTGATAGCTAAAAGGTGTGTAATTTAGAACTTTTTTAGTTTTTTATTGATGAAATTACCAAGTAAACTCCTTATTAATATGGGTTACCAATCAATAAATTGTTACTTCAAAAAATGAAATTTTTTTTCATCTTGTTTTTCTGAGAGCTTATTAACACATAGTGATATTGCATAGAAAAAGCGCACCAATTGGGTGCGCTTTTAAGTCCTGCCAAGTTAAAGGTAAACCGCGTATTTACCTAATTTGCATCGAGTAGCGAAGCACCTTTGAACTGAGATGTATTAAGCGGCTGCACTTTTCTGGAGATATTTCGACAAGTCGACGCTGTCTATTTGCTCTGGCTTCAAATACGTTTCAGCGTATCGAATGTGGGTCTCACTCGTTAGGAACAGCCTAAACAGTTCTATGTCAATATGTTCATCCAGAGCCATCTTGTGCATGATGTCGATGGCAACGCTGATTGGCTTCGCTTTCTTATAAGGTCTATCAGCAGCGGTCAGCGCCTCAAAAATGTCCGATATAACTAGGATACGCTCTGGAATAGAAAGGTCCTCTGCAGTTAACTTTCTAGGGTAACCAGTACCTTTAAGCGTTTCATGGTGAGTCGACGCATAGCGCGGCACTCGGCTAAGTTCTTTCGGGAATGGCAGGCTTTCAAGCATTTTGATGGTACCTATCATATGCTCATTGATTTTGAATCGATCTTCCACCGTTAAAGTGCCACGTGAGATACTTAAGTTATAAATTTCTCCCAGATTGTACAAGTGCTCAGGAACATCCATTTTTATTTGATGCTTAGGATCAAACTCTAATGGTCGGTCGCGTTTCACTATGTGTTCTGGTCTATCACTTAAAAGTTGCTCTTTAGCGGGTAAGCTGGAGTTAGGTATCCTATTCATCGCCTCTATTGGCGATAAACCCAATTGGTCATCAAAATTACGCGTCCAAGTCGTTTCAGCGATAGAATGAATACGGGCAACCTTATCATCACTCATAAATTCACCACCCACATTAGATGTCGCGATAAACGCAAAATCGTCTTGTAACTTTTTCTTCGTTATAGCTAACTCTTCGGCTATCTGATCCGTTGGCAATTCACCTTCAAGCTGCTTACGCAAAGCCGTAATCTCTGCATCACGCCAAAGCACCTCAAATCGTGTTCTCACCTCGTGAATACGGTTGTAGTTCGCTTCTAGCTTAGAGCCTTTATCGACGATATGTTCTGGCGTGGTGATCTTTCCGCAGTCATGCAGCCACGCAGCTATTCTAAACTCGCGACGTTCATCGTCATTTTCAAATTTAAAGTCTTTAAAGTAGTCTGATTGAGATTTTTCAGCCGCTTCTGCCAACATCAATCCGAGCTCAGGTACACGGTTACAATGCCCTGCGGTATAGGCAGACTTGTCATCGATGGCTTGTGCAATCAGCTTAATAAAAGATTCTACAAAGGCTTCATGCGTTTGTTCGTGCTGTTTTATTTCGGCGGCCATGTCTTTAACTGCGACAGATAGTTCCCATACTTCCTTGATAGGAGTATCAAGCACGGACACATTGTCATAGTCGCGCTGCTTTACTTTGTTAGTTTCAACTTTGAGCTTACGTATTGGCCGCACAATCGGCGCGCCAAAGAACCACGCTACAGGCAAGGTGAGGCTCATTAATAAACCTGTCACACTAACCGAGGTCGCTACTCGCTTGTTAACTGCGCTGTATACTTCAGCCTCAGGGATAACCACAGCAAAGTATTCTGAGTAGTGCTCACCCGTATCGATCTTCTTCAAATATAGGTGTTTAAGTTCACCATTGAGGTTTAGCTCAACCATCTCCCCCTCGACGGTCGCTGTTGCGGTTTTTTCATAGAGTTCCGTGTAAGGAATCGTCGTACCCGCATCCATAGCCTGATGATCAAACCACTTTTGAGCTAACGCCGTTTTCTGCTCATCAGTAAGCGACTTGATTGCTTGATTGATGATAGGTAACAGCAATTGGTGTTTATTCTGCAAAACAATATGGAATTGATTAGGATAGTCTGTTTTTAGATCAAGCAGCGCTTCACTCACTTTCAAGTTCTGATGGAAGAACTTATCCAATGAAAATGACAGTACAGGCTTAACATCAATTACCGCAAAAACCTCTTCGTTGTCGACAGCGTCTAGCGCTGCCTCAATATCCTTAAACTCCAAAAGCTTAATATTTGGGAAATCAGTTTTTAACTTCGGTGTCATTGACCATCCAGATACAATAGCTACGCTCTCTCCATCAAGCTCTCGGTAGTTAATTACTGCTGGAGCATCACGTTTAGTGACTACAGCAAACGGTAGTTCATAGATCGGGTCAGTGTATAAACCGATAATGCCATTGCTTTCGTAATTTTGAACCGAGTGTAAGCCATCAATACTTCCCTTTTGGAATTTTCCTGTTAACTCCGCCCACGAGAGGCCATTTACAAATTCGAACTGCACTCCACTCACCTCACTGATCATTTTCAATAGATCAATCGCATAACCGTGTGGTTTTCCTGATACTGAAAAATCCATCGGTCCCCGGTCACTTTGATTTGAAAACAATAAAGGCGATGTATTGTCTATTATGCTTTGTTGCTGTGAAGACCAATTAATTTGATTCGCTTGAGGGAGTGTGTTGTTCGACTGATAATTGCGATTAGACGCAATAATATTGCCCGCTTTAGAATATAGAAAGGATTCAGCTTGACTAGCTTCATCTAAACCCAACGCACTCACAGATAGCTTACTCGCTAACGAAGACAAAACAATATCAATCCCTATCACATGTTGAGTGTCGCTCGTTGCTTTGGATTCAAACGCTAATGAATATGTTTGGCCTGTAATTTGGAGGTGTTGAAAGAGATATGGCTGGGTTTTCTCGACAGTCTCGGTATTGGCAGAGACATACCAGGGTCTTGTGGTTGGGAAGTAATTACTTTTTTCAGCTTTGGAGTCCCTGAGGTTAAAATCAAGATCATAGTATCTGGTTTGACGAATACGACCTTTTTCGCCATTGCTAATGTCAATGACCACCCAACTGTCGCTATCTTGTGCGCCTATTTTTGCTCTAACCTGAGGAAAGGATTCCAAATTAATGATCTGGAAAAAGTTGTCGTTGGATGAACCAATATAAATACTGTAGAACAGCGGATTGCCTTTTATGGCTTCAGAGAGAATATCACGCGACTCTTCCCTTGAGATCTGGTCGCTCATTGAGCGATTCACTGAAGAAAGTAAATGTGCTGTGTTTATCGCATCTAAATCAACACTACCTATGTATTCGCTTAAATCCTGAGAAACCATGGTGAGTTTGGACAAGGTATGCTCAGTAGCCATCTTTTTGCTAAAGTAATATTGAAGTGATACAGCAACAATTGCCGTAAGTACCGTTGCAAGTAAAAACATCCCGCCAACGGTCACCCGTAATGAGATTTTTGTGTTTGTCATTATTCTATCCTTGAATAATTCCAGCTTGGAAATTTAACATCCGTGATACATTTATCTTTTTTACTACGTCATATCTACCCCTTCAATAGAAACTTAGACCCATGTGTTGTACGCTTCTTATACTGTTCTCTACGTCGCACTATCCTCTAATTTAAGTGATATTTATCAATATAAATGAATCTCTTATCACTTCCCGTGAACTTTATGAACTTTATTCACCCAAAGTTCTTTATTCCCAATATCGCCGCATTGAAGACACTTTGTTAACACGCCGTTAACTTTAACTTCACCTGCTGAGCAGCACCCGAGAGTGATGTTTAGCAGCTAGATATAAAACATAAGTTTCTCTCCATTGAAGAGATCCCCTACATAAGGAACGTGAACCATGTTCAAGGCACTGAAACCTACTCTTGCGGCTTCTATTATCGCAGCAACCTTTTCTTTCAACACTTTTGCTGCAGACGTAGAAAAAATCCACTTCCTAATCCCTGGCGGCGCTGGTGGCGGTTGGGATATGACAGCGCGTGGTACTGGTGATGTACTGGTGAAATCAGACATCGTAGAAAATGTCTCTTTCCAAAACCTATCTGGTGGCGGCGGCGGTAAAGCAATTGCTCATCTAATTGAAACGGCACAACGTCAAGAAGACACATTGATGGTGAACTCCACCCCTATCGTTGTTCGCTCACTAACAGGTATCTTCCCTCAATCTTTCCGCGACCTAACACCAGTTGCTGCAACGATTGCTGACTATGGTGCGATCGTTGCGTCTGCGGATTCTAAATACAACACTTGGGAAGACGTAGTAAAAGAATTCGAAAGTAACCCTCGTAAGGTAAAAATCGCTGGTGGCTCTGCACGAGGCAGCATGGATCACCTAGTGGTTGCAGCGGCATTTAAAGGTGAAGGCTTTGATGCTAAGAAAGTTCGTTACATCGCCTACGATGCTGGTGGTAAAGCGATGGCAGCACTGCTTTCTGGTGAGACACAACTCCTATCAACCGGTCTTGGTGAAGTACTAGAGATGTCTAAATCAGGACAAGTAAAAGTACTGGCAGTAACGGCACCAAAACGTCTTGAAGCAGCACCAGATATCCCAACACTAACCGAGTACGGCAATGAAACTGTATTTGCGAACTGGCGTGGTTTCTTCGCGGCTCCAAACACAAGCCAAGCGAAGATCGATGAGTGGAACGAAGCGTTAGGAAAAATGTACAAAACCGATGAGTGGCAAGTGGTTCGTGACCGTAACGGTTGGATCGATAACTACAAAGCCGACAAAGACTTCTACGCCTTCTTAGAAGATCAAGAAAAACAGATGGGCGACCTAATGCGTGAGCTAGGTTTTTTGAAGTAACCAATAACGATAGAGGGTCATAGTGCCCTCTTACTCTTTCCTTGTTTCGCCGTACATGAGTTTACTAAAACTCCTTTGTTTATTAGTAACGTATTACCAAAGCTTGCCGATTCGTTGTACACGCAAGTGGCTAAAGCAGCACTGTAATTCGCTTACTTTCGGTTAGTGATCCCAGACATTACTCATTAACTCGCTCATATACGGCTTTTTTTACTTTCTACACACCCCAAACGGAGTTGGATATGTCGGACTTACCAACCAAATTTTTTAGCAAAGAGTCTCTGCTTTCGAGTGATCGTCTCGGCGCAATGATCTTCATGCTAGCGTGCTTGTGCTACGGCTACCAAACTACCCTAATTCCGCTATTTCCCGGTGATGAGTACGAACCCTTTACTGCAAGAACATTGCCTACCCTACTGACTTTCATTGGCATCGGCCTTTCACTAATTTTGCTTGTTACTGGCCAACCAGACAAAAAGCTTAAGTGTGAAACCGCGCCTTTGAACTGGAAACTACTGATTGGTTTCTTAGTGCTAATGGCGTTTTACGGCATTGGACTGACATACCTAGGCTTCGTTTTAGCAACAAGTTTCTTTTTGCTTGCTGGCTTTTACCTACTGGGAGAGCGCCGCAAGTCAATCTTGTTTGGCGCATCGTTTCCTTTCGTGATCGCATTCTTTCTTCTTTTAACTCAAGGCTTAGATATCTACCTAGAGCCTGGTTTAATCTTCACTCTTTGGTAGGGACAACATTATGTTAGACGGAATTTTACAAGGACTTTCAACCGCCGTGATGCCAATGAACATCATGATGGTTATCGTGGGCTGTTTCGTTGGTACCTTCATCGGTATGCTTCCAGGATTAGGTCCAATTTCAGCGATTGCTCTAATGATCCCTATCACCTACGGTCTAGATCCTTCTTCTGGCCTTATCTTGATGGCGGGTGTTTACTATGGCGCGGTATTTGGCGGCTCGACGTCATCAATCCTAATCAACGCTCCAGGTTGTTCTTCAACAGTTGTAACCGCTTTCGACGGCTACCCAATGGCGCAAAAAGGCCAAGCAGGTAAAGCACTAGCCCTTGCTGCGTACTCTTCTTTTACTGGCGGTACGCTTTCAGCAATCATGCTATTAATCGCGGCTCCGGCTTTAGCAAGCGTATCACTGAGTTTCCAGTCTTCTGACTACTTTGCACTGATGCTATTAGGTCTCTCTGCTGTAGCAGCATTTGCTGGCCCGGGTCAGGTTATCAAAGCGTGGATGATGACTATCTTAGGCTTAATGCTATCAACCGTAGGTATCGACAAAGGTGTTGGGGTCGAGCGTTTCACATTCGGCCTAACAGACTTAATGGACGGTTTTAGCTTCCTACTACTTGCGATGGCAACCTTTGCTCTGGGCGAAACCTTAATGGGCATTCTTAAACCAGAAAAAGACACCAGTGCTGAAGAAAGCCAAAAGATGTCTGATATCGGTAGCATGAAAGTGACCAAAGAAGAGATCAAAGAAGTCGCGCCGGTTTCCATTCGCTCTTCAATCCTTGGCTTCTTTACAGGTGTACTACCGGGCGCAGGTGCCACTATTGCGGCATTCCTCAGTTACGGCATGGAGCGCAGCCTTGCACCAAAAGACAAACAGAAAGAATTTGGTCAAGGAAGCATTCGCGGTCTTGTTGCTCCCGAATCGGCAAACAACGCAGCATCAAGCGGCTCATTCGTACCACTGCTAACGCTTGGTATTCCTGGGTCTGGTACAACAGCTATCATGCTTGGCGCGTTAATCGCTTACGGTATTCAGCCGGGTCCTCGTCTATTTGTTGAGCATCCAGATGTATTCTGGTCAGTAATCATCTCTATGTACTTTGGTAACATCGTACTGGTTATCTTGAACCTACCGCTTATCCCGTACATTTCTAAACTGTTGGCTGTACCGAGAACCGTATTGCTACCAATGATTTTGTTCTTCTCAATCACAGGTGTTTACTTGGTCTCTTTCAATACCATGGATGTATTTGTGATGCTGATTATTGCGATGGCAGCCATTGCATTGAGGCTGGCTAACTTCCCTCTCGCACCGCTACTGCTTGGCTTTATCTTAGGTGGTTTGATGGAAGAGAACTTAAGACGAGCACTGATGATCAGTGATGGTGAACTGAGCTTCCTTTGGGAAAGACCAATTACGATGACATTCACGATCCTAGCCGTGTTGGTTCTTGCAAGCCCGATTCTGGTTAAGCTCTTCAAGAGCTTTAGAGCAAAACCTGTCGAGGTGTAATCAACACTCACACATGGTACAAAGTTCGAAACCCTAAAGGAGCCTCTGGCTCCTTTTTTTTATCCTCCGCTGAGAATAAACACGGCTTTAAGATGGTAGCAAACTCACAAACTCACGCTTTTAAAACGCTCAGCTCTGATATTCTTAACAAAATAAAGTAAGGTAACCAGTCATTTAACGCGTTGGATTCAAAACTATGGATTGGTTGGTTCTATTTTTGTCAGGAGTAATTGGTGGTGTGCTTAACTCTATTGCAGGAGGTGGCAGCTTCATAACCTTCCCTGCTCTATTGTTTGCAGGCGTCCCTCCGATTGCGGCCAACGCCACGAATACTTTCGCCTCTTGTGCCGGCTACATCAGTGGCGCATACGCGTTACGTCATGAGATTCAATCCGGTACCAAGCAACTCAAACTCGTTATCGCTTTATGCGTGTTAGGTGGCGGTATTGGTGCTTTCTTGTTACTGCACACGCCAGAGGCTCTATTTACCCATTCCGTGCCTTGGTTACTGCTTTTTGCCGCACTACTGTTTACCTTTGGTGGGACACTAAACAAATGGCTTAAGCAAGCAACCGCGAAACACAAACACGCCACCAGCGCTGGGGCATTTTTTTCAGCATTGTTACTACTGATTGTTTGTATCTACGGGGGCTATTTCAATGCGGGTTTAGGCATAGTGACATTGAGCTACTTGGCTCTAGCTGGCTACACCAATATTAATGTTATGAATGGCATCAAGTTATTGGTTTCGGCTTGTGCTTCCCTTACTGCGATAGTCTTTTTTATTGTCAAAGGTTCGATTGACTGGCCATCGGGTATAGCAGTTTTGATGGGAACCTTAGTTGGTGGTTATTACTCAGCCAAAGTCTCCCGTCGTATTCCGCAACAATACGTTCGAAATACAGTGATCATTGCTAGTTTCTTAATCACGGCTTACTTTTTTTACACCAGTTAAACGAAGAATTTTTGTTACTCATGCAAGAGTGACTATCTACACAACTTTACTCTCGAACTAGCCAGACCGCTATTCTATTACTTATATAGTAGCCAGCTTGGAATGTGTGAATACCGTCATCGAATTAGTAAATTTGATATTAATTTAGGCTATTTTTTAGCCTTTATTATGAGCAAAGTGGGATAATTCTCCTGTCGAAAATGAGACTTCATTAGGAGGCGTTATAAACATTAAACTCGGTCATGTCATGTCATCAAGTCGACTCATTTGCTTTGTGGCTTTTCTTGCCGCAACGTTCGCGTGGATCCTAAAAATGCCTGCTCTTTTTTCTGTATCTGCGCTCTTCTTACTGGTCAGCGCCATCGTTTATGTCGTCGATATCTGGAAGAACCAAAAGAGAAATCGCGAAGCTTAAAACTTAACAGCACTAAGCTGAATACACGAAAAAAGGAGCGCTTAGGCTCCTTTTGTATTTTGTGGTCAGCGCTTTCTTGGCGTAACGCTCGTCTCTAAAGGCGTCCAATTTATCGACGCCTTCTTATTAACGACGAAAATTACGACCGTTGCCGCCACGACGAGCTTTAAATGCAGAAGCCGCTTTCGCTTGAGAAGCTTGAATCGACTCGACTGTTAGCTCCATAGGCTCACGAGGTTCGAGCCCGTGGCGGAATGTACGTGAACGTGGGGGCATTTGGTATTCAATATCCGACGCTTTAGGCATACGCTTGAAACGGTAAAGATAGAAGTTTTCAACCTTTTCACGAGCCCACTCAGTCTTCTTAAGGTACTTAACAGCGCTTGCGATGGTTGGCTTAGTGTTAAAGCAGTTCATACGCATTGCTGCATCTAAAATCTCCCAACCATAATGGTCCACTAATTCAGTGATCATGGTTTCAAGCTTTAAACCATGCAGTGGGTTATTTCGTTGCAGTTCGATTCTTTCTTCTTCAGTCATAACATTACCTTTTTCAAGGCAGATCAACGCCTTGAATATACGCGAGAACGCCGTCATCACTGACCGCTTCTTGCTCGATCACTTAGGCATTATGTCCATTGCCCTTATCTATGTCGTTATGATGGCATAAAGCACGTTGGTTATCCTATTTATCTTTTCATTTAATTTTAAAACGTTCATTAAATGCTCTGACACTCAACATTTGGTCTAGCTGCTGTTTGGACCTACACAAACAAAAGTACGAGTTAACAAAAATGATGAGAACAAACTGAAATAACCTTTATTTTTTTATTGTTATTGTCTTTTATCCGCACGCAGTGCTATGGTTTGAGTAACGTCGAAAAATAAAAACCCCCCTACTAAACAATGATATAACTATAATTAAAGGTTGGCTTGCAACATGTTTGACTACTCCCAGATCAATAGATTAGCCGCACAGGATAAGGACATTATCGCCATCGTAGATGACCTTTTCCGGCTAGCTCGTGAACATTACCCCTCATTATCACGGCTCTCGGTCATATTATGCAGTGACAATAGAGCATCGAACTATTTTGTGTCAGATGCCCTGAGTAAAGAAGCTGAACATCGTTATATTGATCTAGAAATAAAACCAGAATCAGCGTTGTCCCGATTAGCAGAATCTCTCGATACTCGCATCATTCATGATCTCAGCTCGACTCCACCAACAGAGCAAACTTGCCATTTATTAAAGCTCGGCCATCAGAGCAGTTACACAACCCCTATTCACTATCAAGAACATAATCTTGGGTTTGTATTCGTGAATGCCTCATCGATTGGGTTCTTATCTAAATCATCAATACAATGCGATATGGCTTATCTCACTCAAGTCATCTCAAGCTTGTTCATTCAACTGTTCGAGCGGCAACGTCACTTCCAATCTTCCTTAGCAATTGCACTGAATATGGGACACGCTCGCGATCCGGAAACCAAAGATCATCTGATTAGAATGGGCAAATACAGTGAACAATTGGCTCGAACCCTATCAAATACAAACACAGAGATTACCCACCAGTTCATTCATCGTATTCGCTTATATGCACCCTTTCACGATATCGGGAAATACCGAATTCCAGATAATGTATTGTTCAGTACCGAGCGTTTCTCCGATGAGGAAAGAGCGATAATGAACAACCATACGTTATATGGGGAAGACATGATTAACGATGTGGTTTCGCTATCTCACCACAGTTCAATGTGTTCAAAAGAAATTCAGTTCATCAAGAATATCGTGCGTCATCACCATGAAAGGTTTGATGGTTCAGGCCTACCCGACGCCTTAAAAGGACAAGCCATACCGTTGGAAGCCAGAATAGTGACATTAGCGGATGTGTTTGATGCGCTAATGAGTAAGAGAGCCTATAAAAGAGCATGGACATTAAATGAAGTGATGGAATACATAGAGGTACACAACGGTTCGATGTTTGACCCACAGTGTGTCAAAGCACTGAAACAGAACCTCGACTACTTCCTGTCAATTAGAAAGCAATATAACGACGATATTCAACCGCAAGCCATGACAGCTTAGTTAGGGCGTGTTGTTCTTTCGAACTGGTTTTTGCAGCGAGTTGCTGGGTATTTATACAAGGCAGAGGCTTTGACGTGTAGCTAGCCTACATGAGAAGCCGATAACGCAGTAGAAATGACCAGCAAACGCTGCCCGAAGGGTTCGACTAAAAGCGTTTTACTCTTTGTTGAGGGAGATTTGCTTAGAATGACTAGGCCACTTCCCCCTCGCCGCGATTAAAACGCTTTTATCTCGAACAAAATTTAACCACGAAAGATCAACACGCCCTAGTACTTACCCTGCAAGATCTCAATCTAATATCAAGCGTTAACTAAACCGCAGCCAACAAAAAAGGATGCCAATTGGCATCCTTTTGATTTCTAGCTTTCACATTTTAGAGCGCCTGAGCTCTTAACAACTTCTCGCTAGGATTATACGTCGTAAGTTGTAGAAGCAGTGTCGCCGCCTGTACCAGTCCAGTTTGTGTGGAAGAACTCACCACGTGGACGGTCAGTACGCTCGTAAGTGTGAGCACCGAAGTAGTCACGTTGAGCTTGAAGCAGGTTAGCTGGTAGACGAGCAGTTGTGTAACCGTCTAGGAAAGATAGCGCAGAAATCGTACATGGCATTGGGATACCAGACTCTAGAGATTTTGCTGCTACTTTACGCCATGCCGCTAGGCTGCTTTGTAGGATGTTTTTGAAGTACTCGTCAGAACCTAGGAACGCGATGTCTGGGTTTGCTTCGTACGCATCACGGATGTTGCCTAGGAATGCAGAACGGATAATACAACCACCACGCCACATTAGTGCTACGTTACCGTAGTTTAGATCCCAGCCGTTCTCGTTAGACGCTTCGCGCATTAGCATGAAGCCTTGAGCGTAAGAGATGATCTTAGAAGCTAGTAGCGCTTGACGTAGTGCATCAACCCACTCTTGCTTGTCACCTTCAACTGGTGTGATTGTCTTGCCGAATAGAGTTTCAGCTTCAACACGTTGATCTTTTAGTGCAGATAGGCAACGAGAGAATACAGACTCAGAGATAAGCGTTAGTGGAATACCTAAGTCTAGTGCGTTGATACCAGTCCATTTACCCGTACCTTTTTGGCCCGCTGTGTCTAGGATCTTCTCAACTAGAGGCTCACCGTCTTCATCTTTGTAACCAAGGATGTCAGCAGTGATTTCAACAAGGTAGCTGTCTAGCTCAGTCTTGTTCCAATCAGCAAATACAGCTTGCATCTCGTCTGCAGACATACCAAGACCGTCTTTCATGAACTGGTAAGCTTCAGTGATAAGCTGCATGTCACCGTATTCGATACCGTTGTGTACCATTTTAACAAAGTGACCAGCACCGTCGTTACCAACCCAGTCACAACATGGCTCGCCAGCGTCAGTTTTTGCAGAGATACCTTGGAAGATTGGCTTAACCGCTTCCCAAGCTTCAGCTGCGCCGCCTGGCATGATTGAAGGACCGAAACGAGCGCCTTCTTCACCACCAGATACACCAGTACCGATGAAGTGGATGCCTTTTTCACGACAGTGCGCTACGCGACGGTTAGTGTCTGGGTAGTTAGTGTTACCACCATCAATGATGATGTCGCCTTCGTCTAGAAGTGGAATTAGGTTGTCGATGAAAGTATCAACAACTGCACCAGCACGAACCATTAGCATCACTTTACGTGGTGCTTCTAGCTTCTCAACAAGCTCTTCTAGAGAGTAAGCACCAACGATGTTTGTACCTTTCGCTGGACCTTCTAGGAACTCGTCTACTTTCGCAGCAGTACGGTTGTGAGCAACAACTTTAAAGCCGTTGTCATTCATGTTTAGGATAAGGTTTTGACCCATTACTGCTAGGCCAATTACACCGATATCACCTTTCATTATTTATATCTCCTTGCGGCTATTCGCGATTATGCGATAGCACTTGCTGCATTTGAATCTAGGAACCACTCTGTTTCACCAGTTTTAGACTGGATTTTCGCTGCCGGGTAAGGCAACTCTGAAGCAGGAGTAGTATGAATTTCTTTAACGATCTCAACTTTACTTGCACCCAGTACTAGGTAGCTGATTCGTTTTGCTGCTTCTAAAACTTTCGCAGTTTTAGAAACACGGATTTGACCAGACTCAGGGTGAGAAGCCAGTACAGACAGGTTCTCATCTTGGTAGTTTGTTGCACCCGGGAATAGTGAAGCCGTGTGGCCGTCTGCGCCAACACCTAACAGAATCCAATCGAAAACTGGTGTGCCGTTTTCGCAAGGAATCACATCAGCCATCTCTTTAGCGAAACGCTCAGCTTCAGCTTTTGGCTCATCTTCACCACGAATACGGTGAATGTTCTCTGCAGGAAGGTTCACTTGAGAGAATAGAAGTGCGTTTGCCTCGCCGTAGTTGCTTTCAGCATCATCCGGTGCAACACAACGTTCGTCACCCCACCAGAAGTGAAGGTTGTTCCATTGAATGCCTTCTGCGTATGGCGCGTGAGCCAATAGTTTGAAAAGCATTTTAGGTGTACTACCACCAGACAGTGAAATGTGAACAGGTTTTCCCTGCTCGCTGTACGCTTTCATTTCGTTTGCTAGGTTTTCAACAACTAGCTCTGGCGTTTCAAAGATCTTGTGGTTGATCATAGTTCGCAGTAATCCGTGTCTGTTAAGTTTTTGCATGGGAAACGCCATGCTCGGCCATCACGTTGCAGAAGTTCATCCGCTTCCTGTGGGCCCCAAGTACCACAAGCATAGCCAAACAGTGCTTGAGGATCTTGTTTAAAGTCTAAGATTGGTTGAACGTACTTCCAACATGCTTCTACCGCATCGGTACGTGCAAACAGAGTTGCGTCACCATTTAGTGCATCAAGAAGTAGACGCTCGTAAGCTGTTAGCATTTGAGTTTCTGGCAAGTCAGAGTAAGAGAAGTTCATTTTCACTTCTTTTGCTTTGAAGCCTGCGCCCGGCTCTTTCAAACCAAAGCTCATCTGAATACCTTCGTCCGGTTGGATACGGATAATCAGTTTGTTCTCTGGTGCATCTTGACCAAATACTGGATGCGGCGTGTTCTTAAAGTGAATCACGATTTCCGTCACGCGTGTTGGTAAGCGTTTACCGGTACGCACGTAGAATGGCACCCCATTCCAACGCCAGTTATTGATGTGCGCTTTCAGACCAATGTAAGTTTCAGTACGAGAGTCATCTGCAACACCGTGCTCTTCACGGTAACCCAACAAGTGCTGGCCGCGAACGTCAGAAGCAGTGTACTGACCTAGCACGAGATCTTTACGCAGGTCTTCTTCTTCAAGAGGCTTCAGACACTGAAGTACTTTAACCACTTCGTCACGAATAGAGTCAGCATTAATTTGAGCTGGTGGCTCCATACCAACCATTGCTAATACTTGTAGCAAGTGGTTTTGGAACATATCACGAACAGCGCCAGAACCATCGTAGTAGCCGCCACGTTCTTCAACGCCAAGGAACTCTGCACCTGTGATTTCAACGTAATCAATAAAGTTACGGTTCCACAGTGGTTCAAACATCGCGTTTGAGAAACGAAGCACTAGAAGGTTTTGTACCGTCTCTTTACCTAAGTAGTGATCGATACGGTAGATCTGGTGTTCTTGGAAGTGATGATGGATCTCTTCATCTAACGCTTGAGCAGAAGATAAATCGTAACCAAATGGCTTCTCGATGATCAGACGGCGCCAGCCATTCGTTTCATCGTTGAGGCCATGCGCAGCAAGGTTTGCTGGGATAACACCGTACAGGCTTGGCGGCGTTGCCAAGTAGAATAAAGTGTTGTGGTTTTCGAATTGGTAGTCTTGCTCAAGTTTGTCTAGACGTTGTGCTAAACGAGCGTAATCGTCTACATCTGAAGTGTTGATCGCTTGGTAATGCAAATGTTCAATAAATGCATTAAGCGTCTCTGGTTCAGTTTGTTCCATTTCCTGAAGAGACTTCTTCAGCTTCTCACGGTAAGACTCATCGCTGTACTCAGTACGGCTCACTCCAAGAATCGCAAAGGATTCTGGTAGTTGATTGCTAGCATACAGGTGGTACAAAGCAGGAATTAACTTACGGTAAGTTAGATCTCCCGACGCACCAAAAATAACGATGCTGCTGTTTTCAGGTATTACCATCATCTTTCCTATAAAAACAAGGTTTTTAGTATTCGCTAAAGGTATCAGCGACATACGAAAATAGATAATAGGTCTTGGCTATTACATCAATAGCAAGTGCCTATTACACTTGAGAATGCGTTTGGTAAACGAGGGTGAATGCTATCACCACTATTCGGGACAGTATTGTCTATGAGTATTTGATTTACATCAACCACTGTGAAGGCAATCGATTAAATATTGACTCTTTTCGAGCAAAATATAATCGACCATAGATTTCTCAAGGGTTGAAACAGAAGCAAATCGGCATTCTCGAACATTGTAGTCGAGAAAGAATGGCATCTGGTCTGTGGAGTGAGTAGAGAGCGGTGGAAAAGAAAGTAAAACCAGCTTATTCAACTGGTTTTACACATAATGAGTAGCAAAAGGTTATCTCTTAAAAAAAGGATAGATACGCTACCTTGTGGCTTTGTTATAGCAGCGTTCAGGTCGTCCCACTGTACCGTAATTCAAATCAGCGGCTAACTCTCCGGTAGTAATCAAGAACTCAAGATAGCGTCGTGCTGTAGTTCGACTTGCACCAATGCGTTCACCAGCCTCATCAGCCGTGATGTTCGCAGAATCTGCCTGTTGAAAAATCGCGCGAATCTTATCGAGCGTTACGCCGTCGATCCCTTTAGGCAACGTCGATACTTTTGCAGTGTCAGCTTTAGCATTGGCTTGCAACATCTTATCAACCAAACCTTGGTTAAGATCTGAAACGCTCTCGAACTCTTGTTGCTGTGACTGATACTTCTTCAGCGCAGCTTCCAAGCGAGGAAACATGACTGGCTTCAATAGGTAGTCCACCACGCCGCCACGCATCGCTGTCTGTAAGGTGTCCACATCTCGGGCTGCGGTGATTAAAATCACATCACACCCTTGGTTGTTACCTCTAACATGGTTAAGAATATCGAGCCCACTACCGTCTGGCAGATACACATCTAAAAGCACTAAATCTGGCTTTAAGATATCCAGCTGCATTAACGCTTCTGAATGGGTGGTCGCTATTCCGACAACATCAAAACCTCCCATCTGCTCTAGATAGCGATGGTGAAGTTCTGCAATCGCAATATCATCTTCAATGACCATGACTCTCGTGATTGCGTTCATTTAAGCTCTTCCTTTAACCATTATTTTTCGTCACGGCGATCTCCATAGGATCACTCACGTTTTATTGTTCTTCTTTCGGCAAATACACTGTCATGCGCGAGCCAAAGTCGTTGTTGTCGACCATTTCTAACTGCCCTTGATAGCGGTCGGTGAGCTGCTTAACCAAATACAAACCAACACCGCGGTTTTGTTTGGCTTTACTAGACACCCCTTTTTCAGTCAGCGCGTCAGTTGCCAAGTGCTTGGGTAATCCACATCCTTTATCTTCCACTTCCACGATGATCTCGTTGCCAAAATCACTGATAGACACTTCAATCACTCGACGTGAAGGGACAATCTGCCCCTCTTGCTTTATCGCTGCCATCGTCGCATCAAAAGCATTGTCAATCAGGTTACCTAGAATAGTCACGACATCATCAGCGTTCAGCCAACTTGGCAATACCTCGAGCCTAGACCCCTCTTCAACCTTGAGTTCTAAGCCTATCTCACGTGCGCGCTCGGTTTTGCCCAACAACATGCCCGCTATCAGTGGATCTTTTACCGTTTCTCTCAAGAACTCGATAAGGCTTTGATAGTGCGCTGTTTCTTGCCCTATCAATTGCCGAACAGATTCCAACTCCCCCATCT
The DNA here is from genome assembly GCF_002954585.1 of Vibrio chagasii. Classification (GTDB taxonomy): domain Bacteria; phylum Pseudomonadota; class Gammaproteobacteria; order Enterobacterales; family Vibrionaceae; genus Vibrio; species Vibrio chagasii_A. The sequence continues at coordinate 1,143,532 of NZ_MSCI01000002.1, read as the reverse complement.
GGATCAAGCCACTGATCGTGTTTAGCTTGTTCTTATGCTCGTGAGTTTGTGAGCGTAATAAATCGGCATATTCTTTGGTTTGGGAAAGCTGATCCGTTAAATCACTAATCTCATCGCGTAATCGGAAACTGGATACCGCTCCTACTACTTCACCCGCAACAATGATGGGGCTTCGGTTGGCGATGATTCGTTTGTTATTAAGATACAGCTCGATGTCATGATCAGTGTCACCTGTCGATAGTAACTGCTCCAAGTCACTGCCAACCAACACATCAGAAAGGCGCTGTTGATTTAGGGCGGATTCTCTGTCGATAGATAAAATATCGCAGGCGCTCTTATTTATTGAGCGCAAAATTCCGTTCTTATCGATACTTAAGATGCCCTCTTTAACTGTACTCATAGTCACATCAAGTTCGACATATAAGCGGCCGATCTCTTCGGGTTCAAACCCCAAGATAGCGCGTTGGAAACGACGAGAAACGTAGCTTGAAATAAGAGCGTTTACTGCGACCACCAGCAATGCCATCACAATCAAAAAAGCCAAATAAGGTTCTATTCTGTCTTGTAGGGAATCTAAAAGATAGCCGACTGAGACAACACCAATTATCGTGCCGTCAGTGTCTTTTACCGCTGATTTACCACGTACTGAAAAACCCATAGAGCCTTTCGCGGTCGACACATAGGACTCTCCATGCACCAAGGCCTTTTGGTTATCGCCGCCTCGCATTGGTTTGCCAAGCCTATCGTCATAGGGATGAATCAAACGAACGCCCTTCTCGTCACCAACAACGATAAATGCAGCACCAATCAGCTGAGTAAGGTTTCGGAATTTGGCTTGAGTTTCTTCAGGAAGTGTATGTGGGACGCCTTCGGGATTCAGGGTTCCTTTTTCTTCAATAATGCTCGCTACAAGGGGAGATTCCGAAAGAAACTCAGCCACACCCAGCGCTTTCAACCCCATTTCTTGCTCTTGAGATTGTTTGATATAAGCAAAACCCGCTGCTGAAAGGATCAACAATTCAACAAGTCCAGTTACCGTCATGATAATCAGCAACCTTTTTCGGAAGCTGATACTACTCCATCTCATATAAATCCGCCCCTAGTGCTTAGCAGGTAATGTTAACACTAAGTTAATCACAGCACCTTTACGCCAATACGAATTTGTGACTATTGCTCAACTAAATAATTAACCAGATTATTAATTGATATTCCTTTATGTTCTCCACCCAATCAAATCGTTCATTTTTAGAACGGATTAGCTAAAAAACTCAAATAATCGAGTAAATATTGAGCTAGATCACTAAGCTTTTAGGTGTTTTTTTAGGTTGTTTAAAATAATTACAATTATAATGGTTGCATATGAAGGAGTTTATTGTTGCCAAACTATACGTTGCAACTTTAAGACAACGTTTTAAACAAGACTGTCGGTTAACCCAAAGGCAACAACTCTTCACTCACTGGACGTATCGATCAGTAAAAGTTGCGCGCTCGCCGTTACGAATGATGAACAAGCGGATTAAGTATTCTCCCCTATTCATCCACCGCTATTCCATACCCGGCTAGTTAGACAACGAAGAGGTGACTGATAAAAGTAGCACCCAATAATAAAGCATTGATGAGCAGGAAGTATCGATCAATGGCTACGTCCAATAGAAACAGGATAAAAAACATAACGTATAAACATTGTTGAAAAGGAAACCAGGCAATGAAACGCGATACTTTTGGAATCTGCCTTACAAAGGCTATGCTGTTCAAAAACTTACAATCTACTTTTACTCATGTCAGAGCATATGAGAAGAACGAGACTTCCCCTCTCGATCTAAAAGTGTTGTTAGCTTTCCCGCAAATGTCAGGTAGAGATTTATTACAAACGATGCAAGGTTCACGACAATTGGTGTGGCGTGCCGATCACCATTGCCCAAGCTTTAAATAGCACCCACCATTTGTAGTAATTTCTTCTATACTGAACTTGAAGAGCACGATTCGTCGTGCTTTTTTTGTTTCTTTGTCTTAAGCCGCTAAATCCTTAATAGCATTCACATTATGTTAACGATTGATTAGGTTATTTGCCCACATAAGGTAATCTGTTCAAGACAAATGATGATCCCCCTGTTAACATTAGAGTTAATACTCTAATTTGGTAATTAATGCAGATGACCAAACCGACATTCCGATGCCTTGCGATTGCCAGTATCCTTTTCGGTACTATCAGTACGCCAAGCTATGCTGCCCCGCTCACTTTTTCTGAGGCGTGGCAAATTCTTCAAGAGAACAACAATTCTCTTGCGGCTCAACAAGCTAATGTTGAGCGTTATCAACATCTCCAAAATGCAACTGGAAGCCTCAACCTGCCTTCAGTGACGCTAGGTGCTAACTACACTCACCTTGATAATGATGTAACCATCAATGGTGAACAGTTCGCTGATAGCCTGAGTGGTGTACCCTCCATTGGTCTCCCTGTTCCTCCTCAAATTATCAGTGCGCTCGGCGGCATTACCTCAACGATTACCGAGCAAGATATCTTCAGTTCTTCTATTCGTGCAGTATGGCCCATTTTTACAGGTGGTCGAATTACCGCAGCACAAACGGCTGCTGAAGGTAAAAGCGAAGAAGCGCAAAGCCAACTCTTGATGGAAAAGCAGGCTCGCTACGAAGACTTAAGCAAATACTACTTCTCAGTGATCTTAGCTGAAGATGTCGTAGAAACGCGTCGAGCAGTCGAAGCTGGCTTAACTCAGCACCGAGATTTCGCTATCAAGATGGAACAGCAAGGGCAAATTGCACGAGTAGAACGCCTTCAAGCAGACGCTTCTTTAGATAAAGCGGTAGTGGAACGCACCAAGGCTGAAAATGATCTTAAGATTGCTCAATTAGCCCTTACCCAAATTCTTGGTCAAAGCCAAAGCGTCGAACCTTCAGAGCAACTGTTTATCAACAAAAACCTACCTCATATGGATGTGTTTATTGATCAAACATTGATGACTTATCCGGGCCTAAAAATTCTCGATGCGAAAGAGAAGCAAGCAAGTAGCTTAATCAAAGCAGAAAAAGGCAAGTACTACCCAGAGGTTTACCTGTACGGAGATTACAACCTCTATGAAGACGATTCACTCGCCAGTGAAATGAAACCAGATTGGTTAGTTGGAATCGGTGTTAACGTGCCACTACTCGACACTTCAGGTCGTTCAGACAAAGTGGCGGCTGCGCACAGTGCAGTATCGCAAGTTAAATTCCTTAAGTCGCAAGCGAAGCAAGACTTAACCGTGTTGGTGCAAAAGACCTATCTCGAAGCAAACCAAGCTATTGAAGAAGTCCAAGGGCTAAACTCTAGCTTATCGCTAGCTCAAGAGAATCTGCTACTTCGCAAAAAGGCCTTCACTCAAGGGCTCTCTAACTCTTTAGAAGTGGTTGACGCTGAGCTATACCTTGCGAGCATCAAAACACAGCAATCCGCTGCAAGATTTAAATACTTAATCTCTCTCAACAAGCTTTTAGCGCTAAGCAGCGAAATGAACGCTTACTCGAGTTACTTAACTTCTTCTGTTACGTCTGATTTCGACTCAAAAACAGACACCGCTAGCCAGTCAAAAGGATAATTCATGAAACCTATTAAGCCTCTTCTTCTATCTATAGTTGGTATCGGTATTGTTGGCTGGGTCGGATACAGTTTTTACCAAGCGTACCAACCTCAGCCCGTTAAGCTTCAAGGCCAAATCGATGCTCAGCAATACAGCATCTCTTCGAAAGTACCAGGCCGAATTGACGAAGTCTTTGTACGGAAAGGCGACTCTGTTGAGAAAGGTGAGTTGATCTTTTCTCTTCTGAGCCCGGAAATTGATGCAAAGTTAGAACAAGCTAAAGCTGGTGAAAAAGCGGCTGGAGCTCTGGCTCAAGAAGCAGAAAATGGCGCACGTACTCAGCAAATCCAAGCGGCCAAAGACCAATGGCTGAAAGCCAAAGCAGCCGCTGATTTAATGGAAAAAACCTACCAGCGAGTAAACAACCTTTACAACGATGGCGTAGTCGCAGAGCAAAAACGTGACGAAGCCAAAACACAGTGGCAAGCAGCAAAATACACAGAAAGCGCCGCTTTCCAGATGTATCAGCTCGCACAAGAAGGTGCTCGTGATGAGACCAAAGTGGCGGCCGCTCAAAAAGCATTGATGGCCGCCGGTGCAGTCGCTGAAGTTGAAGCTTATGCAAAAGACACACAGATCCACAGCTGGTTCAGCGGTGAGGTATCTCAAGTGCTACTGAGTAGCGGAGAGTTAGCGCCACAAGGGTTTCCAGTTGTCACTGTGATCGATACTAAAGATGCATGGGCAGTACTTAACGTTCGTGAAGATATGCTCAAGCACTTTGAGAAAGGCGCACAATTTGAAGCTTACCTACCCGCTTTAGATAAGTCGCTGACTTTCCAAGTGACGCATATTGCTGTTATGGGTGATTTTGCAACTTGGCGCTCAACCGATGCTGCGCAAGGCTTTGACTTACGTACATTTGAAGTAGAAGCACGCCCTGTAGATACAAGCGAAACACTGCGTATGGGTATGAGCCTTGTGGTTGAGCTTTAGGTGACGTATGTCTGCTAATTCTCACTTACCAGAACATCACAAAGCGAAAAGCAATTTGCTTAGACAGTGGGCTATTGTACGTAAAGACAAGTGGCTGCTGTCGTGCTTAACTTGGATACCCTTGCTGCTTACTGCAAGTATCTGGCTGATCTTCTCACAAGGCATCGCCCGTGACTTACCTGTTGCTGTGGTTGACCTAGAACACAGCCAAATTTCACAGCAGTTTACTCGCTTAGTCGATGCCTCACCTACCCTGCAGGTCACTCAGAAATACAGCTCCGCAAGTGAAGCAGCTAAAGCCATGATTGAACGTGATATCTACGGCTATGTTGTTATACCTAGACACTTTGACCGAGATCTTTACCTTGGGCTAAACCCGCAGGTATCCGTGTTCTACAACAGCCAGTTTATATTGATTGGTAAACTAGTGAACTCGGCTCTACTGCAAGCTCAGGGCACGTTCAACGCTCAACTCGAAGTGATTAGACAGCTTTCACATGGTGACACCACGGTACAATCTGCATTGGGGCAAGCTGTCACCGTACAAAGCCAAATCACGCCATTGTTTAACAAGAACACCAGTTACGCTCAGTTCTTGGTATCTGCCGTAATTCCTGCTTTATGGCAGATCATGATTGTAGTGGGAACAATTTTGATACTGACTGCAAATGTACGCGCGCGTGGGCTTCAAGCATGGCTATCTCACTCTCCTGTTAAAGCACTCGCATCGACACTAACCCCTTACGTTGTGCTGTTTTTGGGGTTCGGTATTGCCTTTAGTTTTTGGTTTTATCGCCTTTTAGAGTGGCCATTTAACGGCAGCTTTATGGCATTAACCATCGCACAGTTACTGACGGTTATTAGTTGTATCATTATGGGTTGCTTGTTCTTCTTCTTGACGCTTGATCCAGCAAGAGCAATGAGTTTTGCTGGCGCATTTACGGCACCAAGTTTTGCCTTTATGGGAATCACCTTCCCTGTCACAGACATGAATACGGCTGCCCAAGTTTGGAGAAGCCTACTGCCTGTTAGCCATTACATTGAAGTACAAACGGCTCAGTCTAGTTACGGTGTGAGCGCTGCGCAATCGCTGATGAACCTCACTTCAATGTTTTGGTATGTTATTCCTGCTTTTATAGTGATCTTGTTGATTAAAAAGCACTTAGCGCAAGCAGCACAGTCGACACAAGCAGAACATCAAGGAGTAAATCAATGAGCTTTACTCAATTGCTGAAACAAGAATTACTGGCGGTTCTTTGCAACCCTGTTGTATTACTGACGGTATTTGGTGGCGTGGTCTTTTACTCATTTTTGTACCCGCTCCCCTACGCCAATCAAGTACCTCAACAATTGAAGGCATCAGTCGTGAACCTAGACAAGAGCCAAAGTAGCTACCACTTGGAGCGAATGGTTGACGCGACCTCTCAAATTGATTTGGTTCGCCGTGATTCCACTATCGCTGACGCGAAACAGGCTGTGCTTAACCAAGAAATAGGTGGGTTCATCGTCATTCCTGAAGACTTCTACAAAGACCTACTTTTAGGAAAAAGTCCAACGCTCTCTTATGCAGGTGATGCGTCTTACTTCTTGGTTTACGGCACTATAGTTGAAGGGCTTGCGAAGGCTGGCGGCACGCTAGCGGCACAAGTAAAGGTCAGCCACCTCTTAATTGAAGGCGTGCCTTTAGAATCCGCAGCCAAGGGTTATAGTGCATTTAGCTTGAATCTAAAACCTACTTTCAATAGTCGTATGGGATATATCGATTACGTTGTTCCGGCTGTTTTTGTGTTGATCCTTCAGCAAACTCTAGCCATGGCATCCGGGTTGGTTGGTGCGACACAAAACGCCCAGTCTACGTTCGGTTACTGGAGTAAAACCTCTCCAGCAAAACTTATCCTTGCTCGATGTTGCACCTTAGTGGGCATCTACTATTTGTTATCGATGTACTACTTCGGCGCCAGCTTTTCGATGTACGGCATAAACTTGCTCGCCGCTATCTCACAGATTTTAACCTTGTTACTGCCCTTCTTATTGGCTAGCTGTTTAATCGGGATTTTTATCGGAGAGTTAGTACCAAGAAGAGAACTCGTGACCGTAGTTGTACTGATCAGTTCAATGCCACTCATTTTCTCCTCTGGCTTTATTTGGCCTATTGAGATGATGCCAGAATGGCTGGTACTGTTATCACAACTGTTCCCAAGTACACCAGCGATTCAAGGGTTCTTAGCTTTAAACCAAATGGGCGCTTCGTGGCAAGAGGTGGCACCTCAATGGACGCTGTTATGGGGGCAAGTCGCTCTATGGGGATCGTTATTGGCACTCAAGCTCTACCACAAGTCGAGCAAAAGCGTCGTTAATCATGCTACCGACCATAGCTGTTGAACCGATTAACTCATCAAAAACTCAAAAGCCCTAATATAGGGCTTTTTTATTACCCTCAGACTTAAAACTGCCCTAAGTTCTTACGACCAGTAACCGCCAACCCACGTTTCCTGATTTAGTCTACTTAGACAACAACATCACAGCTCAGGTTTATCAAAAGCCATTTCAAACATAGTTACAGAGCCTACATGAGACCATTCATGCTGTGAGCCTTGCTCTTTTATATGCTTTTTCCAACTCAAAAATCATCGACTTATTCCCAAAAGACGACAAAACACGAATAATTGTAAATTTATTGTAAAAATTTCTTTGACGCCATTCGTTTTATGTATAGGGTTATCAATAAGACGTGGTAAGCCGAATATCATAGTCTTAATGGTGCACGTGCCGAAAGGATATCCATATAAAACGTGATTAATAGTTATATTTATTTCGCATTTCGACTTGGCTACAGAGCATTTTGTCGCTACCGAAGAGATAACTAAGCTATTGAAATATAAAACAAACACAACAGAAACAAACATAATTTAATAAAAAGACAGGGAAAACCATGAAAAACATAAGAGAATTATTTTTTGGGTTTATATTATTGTTTAGTTCCAGTGCATTTGCAGAAGAAGGATCATTTAATCAAGCTATTAGCAATTTGAGTCAAAGTGTTGATGGATTTTTCAACGAATACACAGGATGGTTCGTTGGATTAATATTTAAAAGTGTACCGGTGGGTGAAGCTAATTTCCCTATCATTGTAGGCTGGCTATTACTCGCAGCTATGGTCTTCACGGTTTATTTTGGTTTCGTTCAATTTAAACGTGTCGGTATGGCTATCGATATCATTAAAGGTAAGTACACCGACCCTAAATCGAAAGAAGATGGTGAGGTTTCTCACTTTCAAGCACTCACCACTGCTCTATCAGGAACCGTGGGCCTAGGTAATATTGCCGGAGTTGGTGCAGCCCTTGCGATCGGTGGTCCTGGTGCAACATTCTGGATGATTTTGTGTGGCCTTCTAGGGATGGCTTCTAAGTTCTGTGAGTGTACTTTAGGTGTTAAATACCGAACTATCTTGCCTTCAGGCGTTGTTTCGGGTGGTCCTATGTACTACCTCAGCCAAGGCCTTAGTGAAAGAGGTTTAGGCGGACTGGGTAAAGTACTGGCTATCGGTTTCGCACTCATGTGTATCTTAGGTTCACTGGGTGGCGGTAACATGTTCCAAGCTAACCAAGCTCACGCAATGCTAACGTATGCGTTTGATATCCCAAGTGAGTACGGTGTTATCACTGGTCTTGTACTAGCGGCTCTTGTTTTCTCTGTGATTGTTGGTGGTATGCCTTCTATCGCATCAGTAACGGAAAAAGTAGTTCCTTGGATGGCTGCACTATATATCGGTATGGCTGTGGTTGTGATCGGTTCTAACCTAGATCAAGTTGGCCCTGCGTTCAGCGCAATCTTTACAGGTGCATTTACTGGTGAAGGCGTCGTTGGTGGTTTCATTGGTGCATTAATTCAAGGTTTGAAACGTGCTACCTTCTCGAACGAAGCGGGTGTCGGTTCTGCGGCTATTGCTCACTCAGCAGTAAAAACAAAAGAGCCAATCACTGAAGGCCTAGTGTCACTGCTAGAACCGTTCGTTGATACAGTAATCATTTGTACTATGACTGCATTGGTTATCACTATCGCTGGCTTGAACACAGGTCCATTTGATGGTTCAGGTCTAACAGGTGTAACTCTAACTGCGGCATCGTTCACTGAAACTGCAGGTTTCTTCAAATACACATTAGCACTAGCCGTTATCATGTTTGCATTTTCTACTATGATTTCTTGGTCGTACTACGGTCTTAAAGCATGGACTTACCTATTCGGTGAAGGAAAGGCTACGGAACTGGTTTTCAAAGTGATGTTCTGTGTGTTCGTTGTAATTGGCGCAACAATCCAATTTGGTGCGGTAATCGACTTCTCTGATGCAGCTATCTTTGCAATGTCTATCTTTAACATCCTAGGTCTTTACTTCTTGATGCCTGTAGTTAAGAAAGAACTTCAATCGTTCGTTGCTCGTGTGAAATCAGGTGAAATCAAAACCTATGAAAAGTAATCACTCGCTAATTAACACTGTTCTAAAAACTTTGGTAATACCCTTTGCTTGAGAAAGCGAGAACAGGACAATAGCTTAATGAAAATCCCTACCAGCTTCGCTTGTAGGGATTTTTTGTCCCTAAATTTTCCTGTTCACGCTGCTCAGGATCTTGGCATACTTGTATACGTTCAACCGCCTCTTCCACACCAACCATATCTCGTTGCGCTAATGACGAGTTACAGTCATCAAAGCAATAAGCTACGGTGCAATTCTCACACTGATATTCTTTCATGGTCTATCCCTCCCCATCGTAATGACCTGACCAAAGAACAACAGGCCGCGTGTTCATCCTAGAATTGAACCACTATGAGGCTTACAACGTCTATAAATATGCGCGCAAAGTCGCCAAATTCCAAACTACTTGCATAAACCTGTTAACTACAAGCACCAATCACAAATGGCGGAGCAATCGATGCAAGCATTCTTAGTAAAGAGACACATTCTTCTCACCACTTAGCACAAACCAAAAACACCCACACCATTTGCATGATGTGGGTGTTTAAAACTAAAGATTAAAGAGTGATGACTTAGCGTTTAACCTACAAACCCATCTCTTCAGTTAGGGCTTTGATTTGCTCAAGATCCATGGTGTGAACCTCAATCATTTGTCTGATGTCGCTAAGACGAGAATTCGCGTTATCTTGCTTTTCACAAGCGTCAGACTTCGCGTCCCAAGACGTACCATCTAAGAAAACATCACACGCTTTCTTCAATGATCCTAGGTTCTGCTCAATGGTATCTCTTTCTTTCTCAAGCTTTTCTAGTTCTTGAGAAATCTGTAATTCTTTGCGGAAAAGCTCGCGAGAACGCTCAAACAAAGTCGACTGCATATCTGCCTGACGGTTTAGCTTCTGGTTATCTTGCTCTGTTTTATCTAATGTCTGTTTCTGCTCGTTTAACTGCTGCTCTAGTGAGTAATTTGCTTTCTCTAACACGGCAGATTGTTTGGCAAGATCTTGAAGTTCTTTTTGATGCGCTTCTGCTTGCTCGGCCAAAGCCGCTTCAACCTTAGCATCAATTTCAGTATCAACTTCCGCCACTTTCGCTTCAACAGAAGACATCAACTGTGTTTTGCTTTCACTCAATTCTTGATAACGAGCTTCGAGTACCTGATAAGTGGATTCCCACTTGGAAGCTGTCACTGTAGAACCAATCAAGCCACCAAGAGCCAAACCAATAACGGCAGCGATACCGATATAGAGCTGACTGCGCTTATCGCGTTCTTCAATAACAACCACTTCATCTTGTTCGCTTTGTCCAGGTTGCTGGTTCACTAGCGGGTACTCCCAAAAATATGTTAAACGTTACGCGGTCACTGAATAATTAAGTTATATCAAACAGTGCTAACGAGTTAATTCCGAAATCATTAGGTTAGCAGTATACAAAAGGAAGCTACTAACGATAACTATCACCACCCATTTTTGTACTTTTTCGTTTGTCCTATAACGAAACAGTACAAATGCCAACGCCAATAAAAAAACAATCGCTATTAGTCGAGTCATAACTCCTCCTTGTTTCTCTATTTTATACCATTTAAATAAGCAAGTTACGTCAGAGTCGCGTTGTTTGATCATTTAGTTGAACAACATTTGCTCAAACAGATATTTTGTAGCTGACATCACAATTTATATGATCTAGGATACGCCTACAGATTACCTGATAAGTAAGGTAATTGTTCCAATGAAGACTGCAGGAGAGTGGTTTTTAACTAAATATTAACATTTGGTTAGATTGACCCGCCGAAGAAGTAAATCTTTCAGGTGCTTTATGCTGGAGAAATCCAGAAAAGTGAGGACTGTCGTTGGAGGAACCTCTGGAGAGAACCGTTCAATCGGTCGCCGAAGGAGCAAGCTTAGTGCCCATCACTTATCTAACAGTGATTCGCTAAGTGAAACTCTCAGGCAAAAGGACAGAGGAGTGGAAAGCAACAAGCCTTAATTAACAAAAGAATTCTATCTAGAAATCCGTATGTATTAAGTGGTGCTACCGATCCCTGCGATCTGCACTGCCTTCCCTCTTCTCCTTAAATTTTTAATTTATTAAGGGGAATCTATGAACCACCTACAAGCTACACTACAAACCATCAACCAATTCGTTTGGGGACCACCACTGCTTATTCTGCTAGTGGGTACAGGTATCTACTTTACTTTTCGCTTAGGCTTACTCCAGTTTAGACACCTCCCAACCGCGCTAAAAATGGTGTTCAGCAAAGACAAATCCGGTACGGGTGACGTATCAAGTTTTGCAGCTTTGTGTACCGCGCTTTCAGCAACTATTGGTACAGGTAACATTGTTGGTGTAGCGACCGCGATCAAGATTGGCGGCCCTGGTGCCCTATTTTGGATGTGGCTAGCCGCGTTATTTGGCATGGCGACTAAATACGCTGAATGTCTACTAGCCGTAAAATACCGTAGAACTGATAGCAATGGTGAAATGGTTGGCGGCCCCATGTACTACCTGCAATACGGAGTAGGCTCAAAAATCTTGGCGGTAATGTTCGCTGTATTCGCTTTAGGCGTTGCTTGCTTTGGTATCGGTACCTTTCCACAAGTAAACGCGATCTTAGACGCAACTGAAATCTCATTTGGCGCTTCACGTGAGATGTCTGCTGTTATTCTAACGATATTGGTGGCAGTGGTAACCCTTGGTGGTATTCAATCTATCGCTAAAGTGGCTGGAAAAGTGGTTCCAACTATGGCGGTTATGTACATCGTCGCATGTTTAAGCGTTCTAGTTTCAAATGCAGATCAACTGCTGAATGCCGTTACTCTTGTGATTACCTCTGCGTTCACTAATACAGCGGCAACCGGTGGCTTCTTTGGTGCGAGTATCATGCTGGCAATCCAATCTGGTATTGCTCGTGGTGTATTCTCTAATGAATCTGGTCTAGGTAGCGCACCCATGGCTGCGGCGGCTGCAAAAACAGATTCATGTGTGAAGCAAGGTCTGGTCTCTATGACAGGTACCTTCTTCGACACCATCATTATTTGTACGATGACAGGTTTGGCGCTTATCTTAACCGGTGCTTGGCAGACTGACTTGTCTGGTGCTGCAATGACCACTCATGCATTTGCTATTGGTCTGAATGCAGACAAGCTCGGCCCTATGCTGGTTTCTGTTGGTCTAATCTTCTTTGCGTTTACTACGATTTTAGGTTGGAACTACTACGGCGAGCGCTGTGTTGTTTTCTTGCTAGGTACTAAAGCAGTCCTACCTTACAAGATTATCTTCATTGCGTTGGTGGCTTCTGGTGCATTCTTGAAGCTCGACATGATCTGGATAATGGCAGATATCGTTAACGGATTGATGGCGATTCCAAATCTAATCGGTCTTATCTTACTACGTCACGTCGTTATCGAGGAAACTAAGCTGTTTTTCAAACCATTATCTTCTTCTAGTGATTATAAAACTGTAAAAGCCTAGTCGAGATAAATTGCAAAATAAAAGCCAAAGCCCACAATCAAATGTGGGCTTTTTATTACCTAAGTAAAAAAAAAATTAATTAACTAAAAGATTACTTAAAACAATTACTCCCGAATATTATAAGACCTTTAAATAGTGATTTGCACTAATAAAACGAAAGCTTAATTAGCTATTACTTATATTTAATAATTATTAAATATTATGTATTTTCAAGAAACCAAAAAAATTCAAGAAAAAGCAACATGTGGCTTTTATTCATATATAAGTCAGTTTATAGTCGCTTACATTGTTGAGATAATTATAATAAAAATAAAACGTTGGCTATATGATCAAATTTGACCCTATAACAAACCGTATTTATAACGACGATCGTTCTATTAAGATTGGATACAGAGAGAGCCGTGTTTTAGAACTACTACTTAAACACGCACCTGATATTGTGAGTAAGGTGGACATTATTAACTACGCTTGGGGTAGCGAGTTCATAGGAGATACATCTCTTGCAAAAAGTATCAGTTTGCTGCGCCAAAAGTTCGTCAAGTTAGGTACTAAAGACTCACCAATAGTGACAGTTCCAAAGGTAGGTTACCGACTCATCGACCATTGCATTTGCATCGAATCGACTGGGGATGGTACTAGCATCACTGAACCTGAAGATACCACTGCAACGCAAGCTGACAACGAGTTGAAAAAGCCCTCAGGCGAAGAGCAAAGTGAAACACAAATACTTCCAATATATCGCAAAATTGCGTGTTATAAGAACTTCGCATGCTATTCCATCGCTGCCGCCCTGGTTGCAGCATCAATCGTGCTTGCATTCAGTAAATTTCACGATAAGAGTCTCCATGAAGTCAAACCATCTGATCGTCTGACTGAGTATTGGATAGGTCAACTACAGATATTTCAAGACCCTCAAATGACGCTAACCCCAGAGTTGAAAAGGATTCTTAACAAGTATCAATGTGACTGTATTGCTTATATCAGCGAAGAACCTGGTTATTCTGAACTTGCGATACTCAATAAAGTAACTCGTAAATCAGTGAATATTTTTTACAACCCATCACAACTGGACAAAGCCAGTAAAGAGATCGAGCTATTCCTAGAAAGGGGGTCATTATGATGCCATTTATTGCCGTCTTCTCCGCACTAATCTTGTTTGCCAGCGTATGGAGCATTCCTGATTCTCACAAACTTGAAGATCACAGTTACCAACATAGTATGATTGATTTACTCGCTGAAGATAACGTATTGCGAAGCGATGGATTCACAAAAATTAGGAACAACAAGGTTCTCCATATCGTATCCATTCAAGACGATAAAATACCAAACCCTATCGTTCTTCGCTTTCAAGGAAATGCGGGGTACTCTACATCATTCAATTTTGCGATTGCTGGCACTATAGACCTACTGTCGGTACAGAAAATAAACGAGGCCATGAACGATAATTTGTTATCGCCATACCTTTTGTTGAACAATGATCCACTAACGTTGAATATTGATATTTTGAGCGCTAATGAAGCATTTGCCATTATTCGCAGTTGTAATACAGGTCGTACCCAGCTGCTAGCTAAACGCTAAATTCCTTCCTTTACGATTAATAAGCTTTCTTCAAAGTTATATTCTCTAAGATGGATTTCGACTCAGTTCGAAATCCATCTCTTTCCTGTTATCTATTATTTACCTTAGTTATCATTCTTCATACTAATAATTCTCATCATTGAAACACAACTTATCTGGCCTTATCTATTCTATATATCGTCACTTCATAATTAGAACTAACAAAACAATTGAAGTAAGATCTCATTATTAGTTCCAAATAAACCTCATAGGTACGATGTAGTACTATTCACAAGCAATATTTTAGAAAATAATAGTTGATTGAATAGAGCTGATCGTTAATTCTCATCTCACATCCCAACCTGACATTGCCAACAACAGTAATTACTTGGTAATCCAAGGAAAACCAAACAAGCATTTTCAACGTCAAAACCATATTATCGAGCATCGCCCTCTAAAAAAGTTTCATTTTTCTAAATTCACTATGAAGCACGCCGAGAAAATCTATCTTTGTTGCATCAAGTTTTCATCAAAAAACAAAAAAATCAATATAAACAGCTGATTAGAATGATAAAAAATATTCAATCATTTTCAGTATCGTTACTTTTATCAGTATGAAAAAGTGAAATGGTCCTGCATAAGCAAGACATAAACAGCGTTACCAATATAAAAATGAAAATGAAAATGAGGGGATTGTTTGTGATCAGTAAAAATAAAAGTATCTTGGCAGCAGCAGTGTTGTCTGTATTATCGACCGGAGTAAACGCGAAAATATACCCAGACCAAATCGTACGTGACCAAAAAGGTGAAGATGTCTGTCGTTCAGGTTATCGCCCTTTAGATCGCTATGAGGCTGAGGAGCACAAAAGTTCACTTCTACAGCAAATGGGCACTTGGGATATTGTTGGCCTGAAAGGCAACTGGGTTATTATGGGTTCAGGTTATCATGGTTTGATTAAACAGGATCTTCCAAATGATAAAACCTTCTGTTACCCAAATAACGATCAATCAGAAATTCCAAACTACTCAGCAAAAGCAGTACCAGAAGGCGATGAAATTGATGTTGAGTATGGCTTAGTTACTGATCGCCAAGACTTTATCCGCCCGCTAAGTTACTTAGCACATAACCTTGGCTATTCCTGGGTTGGTGGTAATAATAGCGACTACGTTGGCGAAGATATGGTCATAAATCGCTCTGGCGATCGCTGGATTATTCAAGGGAACAACAACGGTCCTTGTAATGGTTACCGTTGTGGCGAAAAAACACAAATCATCGTTGATAACTTTACCTACACTGTTAACGACGACAACTTCTCGCACGGTGAGGTGACTGAATCAGAGCGTGAGCTCATAAAAGTAGTTCACGCAACCGCTAGAAACGACAGCGATATTGCTCAGCAAATTGTCGTTGACTTGAAATTCGATGAGTCGACAAACTGGTCAAAAACAAACAGCTACGGCTTTTCAGAAAGCGTTTCCACTGAGAATGAGTTCAAGTGGCCTTTAGTTGGCGATACCAAGCTCACTATTAAGTTTGAAGCGAACCAAAGCTTCTCAAACACGAATGGTGGTTCTTCAAGCGAGCAGGTGACACTTCAAGCTCGTCCAATGGTTCCTCCTCACTCTGAAATGCCAGTTAAAGTTGAGCTGTACCGTTCAACTATCTCGTATCCTTACCAGTTCAATGCTGATATTGCTTACGATGTTGAATTCTATGGCTTCCTTCGTTATAGCGGTAATGCATGGAACACTCATCCAACTAACCGACCATATAAGTCTCACACATTCACAATGGGCAGAGCAAGCGACAAATCTGCTGACATTCGTTACCAGTGGGACCACCGCTACATTCCAGGCGAGACAAAATGGTGGGACTGGGGCTGGGCGATTAAAGAAGCTGGCCTATCCAACATGCAATGGGCAACTGGTGGTAGCTTACGTCCATTCCACTCTTACGTATCTGGTGACTTTTACGCAGAGTCTCAATACGCTGGTACAATCGAAATTGGCCAAGCTAAACCAATCAGTAAAGATGGTCTAAGCGCACGAAGCAGCATTGAAGGCGAAAGCCAGACCACTGAACATCTTGGTGACATTCATGTAACCACCAACTTTGATGCTCAAGAACTGAGTGACTTAGGCTTTGAAGGTGCTGAGTTCAATGTTCGTCTAGCTGACTAATATTGTCATCTACATACACGGCAAAGCCCACGCTATTTGGTAACAAGAACCTAGCGTGGGCTTTCTTTTGTTCATAAGGAGCGAGAAACTAAGCTGGCTTTTCCATCAGAAGTTTAACGCCTAACCCCACCAATACCATACCGGTTACGCCTTCCATCCACTTCATAAAGCTTGCGTTTTTTAGTAGATTTTTAGCTGAATTTAACGCGCCAGCCAAACCGCACTGCCAAAGCATAGCGATGATAAAATGAACCGAAGCCATTAGCATAGACTGCAGTAACGGCGAGCCTTCAGGATTAACAAATTGAGGTAAAAACGCCAAATAGAAGACTGCGGTCTTTGGATTCAAAACGTTAGATAAAAAGCCTTCTCGTAGCGATCGTTTGGCACTGTAGGCTTGTTGAGTTTGCTCGCCTACTTTCAACCCACCACCGTTTTTCATCAATGCACGTAAGCTACTTAAACCAAGCCAGATTAAGTAAACGGCACCCACTATTTTCACGGCTTGAAATAGCTCTGCCGATTGAGCAAGAATCGCAGAAATACCGACTGCAGAGAAAAAGGCGTGTACATATAACCCAGCACAGATACCAAAGCTCGTCATGCATCCATCAGCGAGGCCTGCGCGACTGGTATTACGAATCACCAATGCTGTATCCAAGCCAGGCGTTAACGTTAAAATAGTGATGGCAATCAGAAATGCCTCAAAGTTCAAAATATCCATATCATTATCATCTTTATTCAGCGATCTATCATCAATACCGTTTATCTGCGCAATTCGCAAGCAACAATTACCACCAGCTATACAAGTCACTGATTTTGTGCACAATGGTACAGTTTAATTTGTTAAGAAATAGTAAACTCGAGCCATCGTATCGCTTGATACTATTACTGCTATATCTTCGACAAAGAAGTACAGCATTAGTCAAAGCGAAGCCGTAATAAAGTACATGAGAAATGAACCTTTTCGATCTTCGGTGCTAAGGGGCATTCAACGAAACCAAATTAAGAGTAGTCAAATGAGCGCATTCAAAAAACTAGTCGAACACTCTCAAAAATGTTCACGTTTTCAACATCTAGCTTCAATTTGTGGTTGGGACCAAGCGTCAATGATGCCAGCAGGTGGTAACCAAGCGCGTAGCGAAGCGATGGCAGAACTTTCTGTTCATATTCATGGATTAATGACTCAGCCACAGCTGGCCGATTGGATCTCTGACGCTGAAAACGAAGACCTGAATAATGAACAACAATCATCGCTTCGTGAAATCAAACGTCAATGGCAGCAAGCGAACCTACTTCCTGAGAAACTGGTTGAAGCTAAGTCGTTAGCCGGTTCAAAATGTGAACATGCATGGCGTAGTCAACGTGGAAACAACGACTGGGCTGGCTTCGAAAAAAACTGGCGTGAAGTGGTAGAGTTATCTCGAGAAGAGGCTCAAATTCGTGCTGATGCAGCTAATCTATCGCCTTACGATGCAATGCTAGATATCTACGAACCAGGTACTAGCTCAGCATCATTAGACATCTTGTTTGCGGATGTGAAAACTTGGCTCCCAGGTCTCATTGATGAGGTCATTGAAAAGCAATCGAGCGAGCAATTTAATGCTCCTAACGGCTTTTACGCCGCTGAAAAGCAAAAAGCACTAGGCTTAGAAGTCATGAAGTTACTTCAATTTGACTTCAATCACGGCCGATTAGATGAAAGTGTTCACCCATTCTGTGGTGGTGTGCCTTCAGATGTGCGTATCACAACTCGCTACGATGAAGCTGAATTCGTACAGAGCTTAATGGGTATCGTCCATGAAACCGGACACGCGCGTTATGAACAAGGCTTACCAAAACACCTAGCAGGCCAACCTGCTGGTCAAGCGCGCTCTATGGGTATTCATGAATCTCAGTCTTTGTTCTTCGAGATGCAAGTTGGCCGCAGCGACCCATTCATTGGGCACTTGGCAAACCTAGCGGGACAGCAATTCTCTGGTTCTGAATTTGAGAAAGATAACTTCCAGAAGATCTACACTCGTGTGAAGAAAGACTTCATTCGTGTCGATGCTGATGAGCTAACCTACCCTGCACACGTTATCTTACGCTACGAAATCGAACGTGACCTGATCAATGGAAAAATCAAGCACACTGATGTACCTGAATTATGGAACAGCAAGATGCAGTCTTACCTGGGTTTGAGTACGGAAGGCAACTTCACCAACGGCTGTATGCAAGATATCCACTGGACAGATGGCGCATTCGGCTACTTCCCATCTTACACATTAGGTGCAATGTACGCGGCTCAGTTCATGGCTTCAATGAAGAAGACAGTCGATGTGAACTCAGTAATTGAAAGCGGCGACCTATCCCCTATTTTCACTTGGTTAGAGTCGAATATTTGGAGTAAAGGCAGCCTACTCACTACCAATGATTTGGTAAAAGGTGCAACGGGTGAAACCTTGAATGCGCAATACTTCAAAGATCATTTGAGAAGTCGTTACCTTTAATCGAGCCAATTAACAAAGGCTGTATAGAACAATAAATGAAAAGGCTGAGCAAGTTACTGACTCAGCCTTTTTCATAGTAAAGTGGGCTCTATAATATCCTATAGATTCTGAGCTTTACCTACATTACTTGCCTTTCAACATATCGAAAAAGATCTTTCTCGACACCGGTGTATTATCTCTGTGCGTCTCATACAAAACGTGTTCTTCAGCGTGTGCAGATTTCGATAATTTAATGCTCCACAATGCTTTTAGTTGGTTAGGTACGATCGAGTAACGAACATCAATAACCCGAAGCGCATCATTTGGATCTTTTGAGATAAAACCATTCGAAAACCAGCGGAAACGCTCAATATCTTTTGCTTGCTGTGAATTAGGGTCGAGCCATGGGAAGTCCTGACTCACATTCAGTTTAGGAATTGAATCCCCCGGATAGGTTTTAACAGAAGTCCCGACTCGAACAGCATCTACGTAGTATCGAGATTCTGTTTCGTACACGACTTTCCACACTAAGATATTTGCAAAACTCGGCTTGGCCTCTAAGCGGATAGGCGTATGTCGGCGTTCTTGTGCTAATAGCCATCCTATCGCTTCTGCTCTATCACGTTGTATCATCCCCAACGTTGGATAAATTAGTGCCCAAGCAAACGCAGCGCGGGCTAGCCATGGAGTTCGTTTCCATGTCGCCAACACCAACAATATTAAGATAGGAATAGTGTAGACAGGGTCGATAATCGAAATAGTATTCCAAGCAAACCGCTCATTAGTCAGCGGCCAAAGCAGTTGAGTACCGTAAGTTGTGCAGGAATCTAACAATGCATGTGTGCCATAGCCCAATGCGCAGTATAACCAACTTTGTTTAAAAGAGAGCCCCCCCCCTTTTGCGAAGAGAGGATACAAAACCAGAGCGCAAATCAAACTGCCAATGGGGATAAACAGGAGCGAATGGGTAAACTGTCGATGAAACTCCAAGGCCAACAATGGATCACTATCGGAGCGAATAAGCGCATCCAAATCTGGCGCCATTCCAGAGAGCAAACCTAAAGCCCCAACGACCACCAAGTGTTGCTTTTTACTCGCCGATTGCGACAAAGAAGCGCCTAGCACACCCTGTGTTAACGGATCCATAAATCACTCACTTTTAGCATTCCCTTAATCTGAATATGTACATTTAGCTATAGCAGCGAATCAGGTTAAACAACAAGATTTTATCAACATACTCATAGACATAATCGTATAAATGTAGACTGGCAAACAAAAAGAGCAGCCTGATGGCTGCTCCTATTAAATTCTTACGACTGATATCTAATCAAAGTAATTATGTCGCCTTACTCAACAACAGATCCCAATCAGATAGCTCAACCTGCCCTTTGCGAATATTCACCTTGTGGTAACCTTTTTCGGTCAAGGATTTCACTTCAATAAAAGAATGACCAAACAAAGACTTTTTAACCGTTAGATTCGCCTCAATAGCATGCAAATACACGATTCCATCATCTAAAGACAAATGGCTTTTCGTGAGCCTTGAGGCAAACATGTAAAACGCAGTCATGAGAGTAGTTGAGGTGATGAAAGGAAAAAGCTGTAATTCAGTTTGATAAAAGTAGCTGATCATCAAAGATACGATCGTATAGGTTACAGTCATTGATAAAACAACACTCCATTGTGGCCCATTACTTTTAAATGAGATTTCCCGTACCATTATAAATTCCTTTGGGTCAGTGTTTGAGCACATTTGAGATATTTATAAAACAGGATGATTTTATTATGAGTAATGATGCATTAAAAGGAGGAGATCATGTTATTGGAGGACTCGGTCGCAATTAGACATTTACATGGTATTTCACACCTAAATGTCTAATCAAGTCATCAACCGGATAAGCATGAACTGTCTGGCACTAACGAGTGACCATGCTAACCGCAATAATCACCAACAATACAGAGAAGATCTTCTTAATCGTTGGAACGGGTAAACGGTTTGTCGCTTTTGCCCCCAAAGGAGCGGTGAACCAAGACGTACACACGATACCTAACAACGCAGGCAAATAGACAAAACCTGCAAAGCCATCACTTAGTGCAAAGTGGCTGCTGCCCGAGGTGATGTAACCGATAGAGCCGAATAGCGCGATGACAATACCACATGCAGACGCACAGCCAATCGCCTTTTTCATATCAACTGAAAAGAACGTTAGTAGTGGCACTAATAGCGCACCTCCCCCAATCCCTATCATTGCAGACAAGCCACCAGTAATGGTTGTCAGAACCGTTAAAACCCCCTTATTCGGCAGCTTTCGCTCTGAAGGTGCATCGCTTTTGCTGCTTAAGAACATCTTAACTGCGATAAGCACCACACTGACTGCAAACACAATACGCACGACTTTTTCCGGCAACAAAGCCGCCATAAAGCCACTCACCAAAGCACCAAGTGCTACGCCGAGCATAATCCAAGG
Source organism: Vibrio chagasii (assembly GCF_002954585.1). Lineage (GTDB taxonomy): Bacteria > Pseudomonadota > Gammaproteobacteria > Enterobacterales > Vibrionaceae > Vibrio > Vibrio chagasii_A. The sequence goes on along the minus strand of NZ_MSCI01000002.1, from coordinate 1,122,342 downwards.
CGCAATATTCCAGGGCACATTTCCATTCTTATGGTGAGCAAGTGCAGAAGAAGTTGAAGTAAATAGAATCGAGGCCAAGGAAGTCGCAATTGCAGCAACAACCACTTGGTCAGATGGTAAAACATCTAGATACAGTAAAATGCTGCTTAGCACAGGCACAATGATCAGCCCCCCACCAATACCTAACAACCCGGCAAGAAAACCAACACCACTACCTAATAACGCGCAGTAAAAAATCAACAACAGCAAATCACTCATTTCATCCCTCTTTTAATTGAATAAACCATCTTAAATAACCCGATATAATTGTGGTTATATTTCCATGAAGATAATTAATATAACTGACACCAGCTTTCATTTTCAAACAGATAGATCATGAATATTCCTCATGTTGATTGTGAAGTAATACCATTGTTAATCACAGCTCTGTCCAAGTATAAAAATACTAAGCGGATAACTTAGTACAAATTATTAAACGAAATAGCCAACACTCTTAATACGGTTACAAGCGAAAATAAAGCAGTGATATAAAAGACCGAGAGTAAGTCAGACAACGAATTGGGAAGTCAGAACAGTATGAATAACGAATTTAATTTTACGATTAAGAGCATCAGCCTCGACGAAAACTACACACCCGCAGACAGTACGCGTACCACAACGAACTTTGCTAACTTGGCTCGTGGTGCAAGCCGCCAAGCGAACTTACGTAACGCTTTACAGATGATTGATAATAGCTTCAATGCCTTAGCTCATTGGGATAACCCTAACGGTGACCGTTACTCTGTCGAAATAGAAATCATTTCAGTTGACATGGACATCGAAAGCAACGGGGAAGCATTCCCTTCGATTGAAGTGCTTAAAACCAACATTCTTGACCGCCAATCTAACGAGCGTATTGAAGGGATCATTGGTAATAACTTCTCTTCTTATGTCCGAGATTATGATTTCAGCGTTTTACTTTTGGATCATAATAAAGGCCAAGATAAATTCAGTATTCCAGCTGACTTTGGTGAGTTACATGGCAAGCTTTTTAAATATTTCGTCAACTCACAAGCTTATAAACAGAATTTCAAAAAACCACCTGTTATTTGTTTAAGCGTATCGGATAATAAGATCTATCATCGTACCGAAAATCAACACCCAGTATTGGGGTTTGAATATCAGCCGAATGAGTCTTCTCTAACGGAGCAATATTTCAAGAAGATGGGATTAGAAGTTCGTTATTTCATGCCCCCAAATAGCGTTGCTCCATTAGCATTCTATTTCTTTGGTGATTTACTCAATGATTACTCTAACTTGGAGTTGATCAGTACCATAAGCACCATGGGCACTTTCCAAAAGATCTACCGACCTGAGATTTATAACGCAAACGCTGTTGCAGGAAAACGCTACCAACCTAACTTGAAAAACTCGGACCACTCACTGACTCAGATTGTGTATGACCGCGAAGAGCGCAGTAAGCTGGCTATCGAACAAGGTAAGTTCGCAGAAGAACATTTCATAAAGCCATACCAATCGGTTCTAGAAAACTGGTCTGCCAATTACGCGCTATAACGCGCTTTGGGGGACATTCAAACCAATTTGGACAGCAATTAAACGCTTCTAGCAACCTACGGACAGGCAGAATTATTTATGAAAACACTATTACCGACTTCAACAGCAGGCAGCTTGCCTAAACCATCTTGGCTAGCACAACCTGAAACACTTTGGTCTCCATGGAAACTGGAAGGCAACGAACTAACGGATGGCAAACAGGATGCTCTGCGTGTATCGCTTCACGAACAACAACAAGCAGGCATTGATATTGTCAGCGACGGTGAGCAAACACGCCAACACTTTGTAACGACCTTCATTGAGCACCTTAATGGTGTCGACTTCGAAAAGCGTGAAACCGTGAAAATCCGCGATCGTTACGATGCCAGTGTCCCAACCGTCGTTGGCCCGGTTTCACGCCAGAAACCTGTATTTGTTGAAGATGCTAAGTTTCTGCGCCAGCAAACTGACCAACCGATCAAATGGGCTCTGCCGGGGCCAATGACCATGATAGATACACTTTACGACGCGCATTACCAAAGTCGTGAAAAGCTGGCGTGGGAGTTTGCCAAAATCCTAAACGAAGAAGCAAAAGAGCTAGAAGCTGCCGGTGTAGACATTATTCAGTTCGATGAGCCTGCCTTTAACGTGTTTTTCGATGAAGTGAATGATTGGGGTATCGCTTGTTTAGAAAGGGCTATTGAAGGGCTTAAATGCGAAACCGCAGTACACATTTGCTATGGCTACGGAATCAAAGCAAACACAGATTGGAAGAAGACATTAGGCTCCGAATGGCGCCAGTACGAAGAGGTATTTCCTAAGCTGCAGCAATCGAATATCGATATTATCTCGCTAGAGTGCCACAACTCTCATGTACCACTTGAACTGCTTGAACTTGTTCGCGGTAAGAAAGTGATGGTCGGTGCGATCGATGTTGCAACCGATTCGATTGAAACACCAGAAGAAGTAGCGAGCACTCTGAGAGAAACACTTAAGTACGTTGATGCAGACAATCTCTACCCTTGCACCAACTGCGGCATGGCTCCCCTACCTCGCGATATTGCCTCTGCTAAGCTGAATGCACTCAGCGCTGGTGCAGAGATAGTGCGTAAAGAGCTTTCTGCGTAACGCTGATCAAAACGTATAAAAGCGAACCCTTCAGCCTAAGTGTCACTCGATATTTAGGCTTTTTCTTTGATTAGTAAGTTGCCGATTGAAAACTCATTTACCAAGTTTTATCCAAGTCTTTTGCGTACAAAGAGATAGCTCGTTGGTACTCTTTAATCGCCTCACTATTGGTTGTGGAAACCAATAACTCAAGTAACAGAGATGTCGCCTCTTTGTGACGACCTAAATTGTACAGACACATCGCGTAAAACGGCTGAACTTCAAGGGATTGAGGGTACTCAGACATAGTTTGTTCGAAATAGCTTAAAGCCTCAGTATATTGACCTAGACTTCGGTAAGTGCATGCTAAGCCAAACAATGCGTCAAAGCGCTCTACCGAAGAAAGCTTCCCTTGAAGAGACAAAACATAATGCTCAATCGCCTGATGTTCCTTGCCTTGATTATCGTATGACCAGGCTATCTGTAGGTGTGCTTTGGCTGCAAGATTTTCATCACTTAATAGTGTCGCCAACAAGTCTCGCGACTCTTGATATTTCTGTTCTTTTCGAAGCGCAATGGCTTGTGAGATAGTTGTTTCCATTCTTAATACCTGATAGCTCTGCGGCTGGGATACACGCGCTTCTAATTTAAGCCTAATGAGATACCTAGGCAGCATAAGCAGATTAGTGCACTAAGTAAACGATGCTAGCACGGACTCTCGTTTATATTTAAATAGCTATGACAACGCTACAGTCGCCTCAATTTCAATTCTTAAATCAGAGTGAATCAATTTAGAGACCTCGACTAGAGAGCAAGCTGGAAGATACTCTCCATAAAAATCGAACAATAATTCTCGAATACTGCCTAGTTCAGACATATCACAGATAAAGATCGTCAGCTTAATAAGATCACTGACTGCTCGCTGTTCATGCTCTAGTATTTGCTTGATCTGACTAAGTATCTCGTTCGTCTGCTCACCAATTCCTTGATCCTGTGAACTTGTGCCGTAAGCAGTCAAACCAGAAACATAGAGCGTACCGTTGTGCTTTGTCGCGTGAACATAAGGCCCAGCAATTGAAGGTAAGCCTTGATAATTTATACGTTCAACCATTTCGTTTCCCTTGTAGTTTAGCTAAAGGTAATTCCATTTCAACAAGCCCTTTTACCTCAGAAATTTTTTTAAAACCTTTTGATTGATACAGCTTAATAGCGGGATTCTCACTGAACACGCGCAGCACTAACTGAACCGACGCCTGACTGTTAGCGTGTTCAATCACTAAATCTAAGCACCTAGAACCAAAGCCCCTGCCTTGGTGCTCGGTTAATATCTGTAAATCTCGAAGGAAGGTTGTCTCACTGGTGTAACTAAAGCGGACAACGCCAATACGAATATCGTCTACATAGACTTCATAGTTATCTAGCTCATCCCAGCTGCGTAAAAACTGATCATGACTCCAAACGATTCCACGCGTATCGTAGTAAGACGCCATATTCTTTTTGGTTATCAGCTCTGCGAATTTTGGGTCTGAACCTTTGACCAATTTTACGTCCATATTGTGTCCTTTGTTCTAGTTCATATATAGATGCGACATTGATAAGTGCCAAGCATGTCGATTCATTTCTAGGTGCATTTCGGCTTCATAGCCTCCCATTTATCTTCTAACAAATTGGGAAGCTTTTCACAGTTGTATAAATAGCTAAGACTATCCTTACAATACGCAGTAAGCACTTCAGCTAACTGAGTTGATGCTTTCTCGTTGTCTTTGAGTTTTCAAAACAGTCTGGAAAGTGTCCTCGTCAAGCTCTGACGGTTGTTTCGATAACATGCCTAAGGAAACAGCATCAAGAGAGAGGGTTAATGCGATAGCGTCTCCTTCATCTCCCTCTAATTCACAAGCGCTGTAGCGCGCTAACCAGTTTGATGTTTTTATCAATGGAGCAAGATCATCTGTGTTCGCATATTTATAGGTTTCAAATCCTTATTGTAAGACAGCCTTATGACTGTCTTGGATGCTCTCAACATAATCGGTCAGCACATGTAAACTCGCATATGCGCCCAATCCGAACGCCACAATAAACACAGCGATTAATCTGATCACTTATCTCTCCTGAAAGAACCCTATGTTGATTAGTTTGAAGCGACGTATTGCTCTCACAACCTTACTTGCCGTCGACCTTTTCTATAAGCCAACTCCCTTGGCACGGCCCATTAGTTAATTGTCAACGACCATCAAACCAGTTGCCGCTGCCAGTTACTGAAAAGCGATAGTCCCACTGGCGATGTTTGGCATTTAACCGTAATACGCCGCTTTCACAAACCCAACCCGCTAATGCTGTTCCGTTGTAGGTAAGCCTCAAAGTGGCTTTACCTTCACGGATGATTCCTGTAATGGTTGTTCGCTCACACATATTATTGCCATTGGTGTTAATTCGTTGACCTAACCACTCACCGTCAAAGTCAGTAGATGGCACAAAACCAGGACTACCAAGAAGTTTAGGAAAAGACTCGGAGTTGCTGGACCCTCCAACACACCAGAGATAAAGCGAGCAATCTTACTCATTTCAAAACCCTACCGAATATATTTTGCATGCGGGTTTTCGCTAAATGTAGGGCGTTGTAGTTAAAATCTCAGAAGAGCCCACTGATACGATTAGAGATTTATTCTGATTGATAACCAAACCGAGCCAAGTAATGCCAGACCTTCTTTACGTCTTGTTGGTCATAACCTTGCTGTGTCACGGCTAGCCCCAGTATTCTCGCATTGATCTTTCCGTTTACTGCTAACTTTTTTGCGAGTTCGATAAACGACTGGCCACGATAATCTGGGTAGCGACTCATCTCTTCTATGCTCAGCTCGAAGCCATTGTGCCACTTTATCGGAACGCCCAGTTTCGCCGCGCGTTCTTCAATAATCGTCGAGCGGTAAATTGGGTCTAATACAAGACATTCAATATCGTCTTTCAGAGAGATAACCCCATGAACATGCGCCTCAATATAATCATCAAGTAAGTCAACATCGGATGACAATGCTGTATCAACTAATGCCTGCACACGGCTAGCAACAGCGAAATCCTCTGGCTCAAAGAAGCTGTCTGGATAGCAGAACGTAGTTCGTTCCGAGGTCTCCGCTTTCAGTTGGAAATAACAAGATCCGAAACGAGGTGCAGCGCCAGTCTCATAGTTACGGTAGTTCAGTGCCCCATATTTAGGCCTAAGCCCATTTGGGGCATCATCATACGCGCCGTCGAACACTCGCTTTTCCCATAACCAACGGTCACCACCTGGGTAAGCCGTCATACCACCGTTACTGGTACCTGTTTCAAATTGAGACTTCAAACATCCATCTTCAGCAATTACTTCGAGCAAAGGTTTATTGTCGAACGTATAACGATCAGGGTGGAAGTTGATCGTCACCGCGCAACTCGTTAAACAATCCGTGCCTTGTGATTTCAATCGGATATTTTCGATTGCTTGCTCAACTGCGTTCTCAGCCATGAAATCTCCTGTGTTCAAAAAATTAAATCATTAAATTACAGCCAAAAAGTTCAATCTGACTATGATAAACATCTGTTGAGAAAGAACTCATCTTACCTTAGATTAGTCAAGCTTTTCCTTCGCTAACGCTTCCTGCTGTTCTAGGAAGCGGAAAAAATTGCTTTCGCTAATGAACGGGTTATTCGAACCATCGACATTTCGTTTCTCACGATTAACGAATAAATGATTCTTATGTGGATGGTTAGACAAATTAACACTCACAACAGGAGGCTGCAAAGCGATCTCTCGGACTCTGTCCATACTCTCGAAAAACTGCTTCGCTAGTTTTGGATCTCGTGCATTAATACTGTGTCCGCCAACTACAAATGCGCGATGTGATACCCCCTTGTCTTTCACCATAAGGTCTATTGAATAGTCCCCTTCCGTATGACCGGGGGTAAGGTAAAACTTAAACTCGTCCTCACCGACGATAAGACTGCTACTGTCTTGCACAATTAAGTCTACTTCGGGAGGCAAAAAAGTATTCTTACCGCTGCTTTTGTTGGCTTGAGAAATGGCTAATTCATAACCCTTCTGCGTCATCACAACTTTTGAGTCATATTCAGATTGAAGATAATGCGCTCCGCCAGCATGATCAGAATGACCGTGAGTCACTAAAATGTGCGTGATTGCCTTATCTTGCAACCCAAGCTTTTCTAAATTGGTGGGGATCCACATCGAATAGGGGAAATCGAGTGTATCAATAAGAATCAACCCTTTTGATGTCTCTACCGCATAAGACGACACCCACCTATCACCAACGTAATAAACGTTATCGAACATTTGGAACGGTTCAACATAGCCGTTTTTAATCGACATTTCCGGAACGTTTTCAGACGCTATGGCACTGCTTGAAACCAGTAGAAATAAGCCAATAGATAGCTTTTTCATTTCTCTTCCTAAGTTACTGACATTGCATAATGTTAGCTACAACATCCTAATTAAATTCACTCTTCTAACAAACGACACTGATACTCTGCGACACATTTTAGCTCTACTGCATGTTCAGGGAATTGTTCTTGAAGAAAACACAATGCATCCGCTAGCGTTATCTGATGTAAGTTGGATGTATATCCAAAAACCAATCGGTTCACATTGTCATAGAACTCATCCGAATCATCTGAGCTTTGACACTGCGCTAAGATAGATTGATCAATCTCATCGTCTGGATCTTCCAATGGACTATTAGCCTGTCGATAAAGATTAAAAAGCATTGTGTCATAGTGCTCTTTCGACAGCTCTTCCTTGCTACGCAATATCCACGTAAGCGTAATAAGGTTGTGCCCAAAAAAACCGAACTGCTTTAAGCATGCTAGTACTACGCTTTTCAGCTCTACGACTTCACGTGTATCAATGCTTTGGTCGCCATCAGAACAGCTCGATGTGACAAATTCAGTGACGCGGTTAAGGAATGCTGGAATTTGAGACGGCTCTAACTCACGGTAAACACGATTTAACGCCAATAAGATAGTCACATTGTGAGATAGGTATTCGCTTGTTCGAGAAGCTTTTGAAACGTAATGCGCGAAGATGTCTTGAAAACCCTGATTCTCATACCACTGTATTAAAGCAGCATACGCAGCTGGATATACCCCGTTTTCCAATATCTTATGAATACGAAATTCTGAGAACTTTGGCGCCAGAACCGTTGAAGAGCACTCGCCTAAAACTTCAATCTCAGTTTGACCTATCAGCTCACTCGTTTTAAGCCACACATTGCCTGATTTAGCGAAATAAGCATTGAGATAATTCGCAGCCAAATAAGCTTTTAGAGAATGAGGTTGGTGGATACTGGCGCTGCTATAAAGTGCCTTTTCCAATAGTTGGTCGCTTGTCATATTTCCTCCTTGAAACCGAAGCTGGAAATTAATAGAACATATTATACGGAGAGTACATTTACCGTAATGCACAGCAGAGTGCCATGCATTACAATTCAACCAACAGAAATTTATATCGGCGACTTAATTCGTCAGTTTACCTGAGAGCAAATTGGTTTGTACTTCATACGAGCAGGTAGCCGATTAGAGGTCGTATTCCGATCTTCAGTTAACAGCTACTCAATACTGAGTCTAACCGTGATCTAGAAATTAATCACTCGCTGCTATGCTCTTCCATAAAAGGAGTCAGTTTTTCAACTAGCAAATGTTGCTTATTTTGAGCTTCAGCCATACCGATCTGCGCTCCAAGCTTTGTAAGCTCCGGCGACTGTTGAATAAATTTTTTTCCAACAGATGTACCATAAAACTCAATTATCTGTTTCATTTCTGACATCGTGAATTGTTTTGAATAAAGGTTCGCTATTTCAGTTCGCATTTTTACTCGGTCAATATCGTTGTCAAACCAGTCCCTGTAAATCCCTTTAAGCTCTTCTGTCTCTTGAGCATTCAGCTTGAGTTTATCAGCTAACTGGTTAACGATTGGCAACATAGCCTCAAAGCCACCTAACATTTGCTTATCAACTTCCATTACAGTCAACAACTCTTGAGCCGTTTCAAACTCTAATGTTTCATTGGCTTGAGCAACTGAAAAAATTGAAATCGATAAAAATAAACTAACTACCTTAAACATTGGATTCCCTTTAATTTTGTAGAACTTAATTCTGTATATTTATTATTAGTTATTGGAGTAAATAAAACATTATCCATTATTACCAGTAAAAATGTTACTTTAATTAGCATTTATAACAAGGGGTTATGCAAAAACAGGTTGAATTTGCAATTCAAATCAAGGTTACCCTTCCAACGCAAGGCTTAATTACAAATAAGTCATTTAATTTTGCAATGCATATTTAATAACTATATTAACAATAATAATGGATACAAGTATTATTGTTAGTAATGCAATTAAGAAAACCTGTTCTACAGGTTAAAAAACACACCAATACGATTAAAACAAGTTAAGGGTTAATAACATCTTTCACTTCATATAATTACAATTAAAATAAAAACGCCAACATTAAAAACAATTAAATCAATAATTATATTTGTAAATTATGAATTACATACACTAAAAATAAATCTCTCAAAAAAACTTGTCACAAATCGATATGCTCTTCCAATCTTGATTCGTAACACATGGCATCATCGTGTTGCATATAGACTTCCTATTTAGCCGTTGGGAAGAAGGAGTTTATATAAAATCAGGAACAAGAAATGAACCAACAACGTCAACTAAGCTGGAAAATAGCAGCAATACTAGGTACTTCTTTCGGCTTCAATGCACACGCAGCTGAAATGGTCACCATCGAGAACGATAGCCTACTCCAACAAAGCCTCATCGCTCAGTCGAAGAGTGTTGCCCCACTAGAGTTAGGTTTTTCTGAGGTAAAACGGGTAGTACTGCCCAATGGAAAAACAAAAGTACGCTATCAACAAACCCACTTCGGTTTACCTGTCTTTAATACATCCGTTGTCGCCACCCTATCTAAAAACCAGCCTTCTCAAATATTTGGTTCGATGGCACAAGGGATCAGCGATGATCTCTCAAGCATCGCGCCTAAATTAAATAAAGAGCAAGCCATAGAGGCTGCACTGTCCTCCCACCGCTCGTTTACCGTCGGTAAAAAGTCGATTGAAAACAAAAATGCTAAGTTGGTTGTAAGACTCGATGAAAGTCAAACCGCTCAAATGGTGTATTTGGTCGACTTCTTTGTCGCTTCCAATTACCCAGAACGTCCTTTCTTCTTTATTGACGCCATGACGGGGGAAGTCCTTCAAAAATGGAACGGCTTAAATCACGCCAAAGCTGTGGGAACCGGACCTGGTGGTAATAGCAAAACCAATCGATATGAATATGGCACTGACTTTCCAGGATTCTCGATTGATAAAACCGGAACCACATGTACATTAGAAAACGCCGCTGTGAAAACGGTCGACTTAAATAACAGAACTTCTGGCAGTTCAGCCTACAGTTACAACTGTAGCGACGACGCCAACTATACAGATCATAAATACGTGAATGGCGCCTACTCTCCCCTTAACGACGCACATTATTTCGGAAACGTCGTCTTTGAGATGTACAAAGAGTGGATGAACACATCACCTTTATCGTTCCAACTCACTATGCGTGTTCACTACAGTACCGACTATGAGAATGCCTTCTGGAATGGCTCATCTATGACTTTTGGTGACGGCAAAAATACCTTCTACCCATTAGTCGACATCAACGTCAGTGCTCATGAGGTAAGCCACGGTTTCACCGAGCAAAACTCAGGACTGGTCTACAGAAACATGTCAGGCGGTATAAACGAGGCCTTCTCCGACATCGCAGGCGAAGCTGCTGAATATTATCTACGTGGGAATGTGGATTGGATTGTTGGTAGTGATATATTCAAGTCAGAAGGTGGATTACGCTACTTTGACCAACCTTCAAAAGATGGCCGTTCAATTGATCACGCCTCTGATTACTACGATGGCTTAAACGTTCACCTGTCGAGCGGTGTTTATAACCGAGCATTTTATCTTTTAGCCAACAAATCAGGCTGGGATGTACGCAAAGGTTTCGAGATATTTACCGTCGCAAACCAACTGTATTGGACAGCAAACAGTACCTTTGATGCCGGTGCATGTGGTGTAGCTAAAGCGGCTGCAGATATGGGTTATACCGTTGCCGACGTGGAGGTTGCGTTTAATAGTGTTGGCGTCAACGCAAGCTGCGGCCCTACCATTCCGGGTGACAATGTGCTCACCAAAGGGACGCCTATCGCGAACCTAAGTGGTAACAAATACTCTGAAAGTTTCTACACATTCTCCGTAGATTCTGCATCAAGCATAACGGTGGCAATGTCTGGCGGAACTGGCGATGCAGATCTGTATGTCAAAGCAGGCAGTAAACCAAGTCCCTCAAGTTATGATTGCCGCCCTTATCGTACCGGTAATAACGAGCAATGCAGTGTTAACGCGCAGCCGGGCGTTACCTATCACGTGTTACTTCGTGGGTACACAAATTACTCTGGAGTGACTCTTCGCCTAGATTAAGTCCAAACAAATCAATTACTGATACATAGTTAATTGCTTACAGGCTACTAATATAACAACCTCTGCTTACGCTAAGCGTGAACAGAGGTTTTATTTTTGGGTCATACTCTTTTAGATTACATTGTTAACGTATTTCTTTCATAGCTAACAACACTATTGACAGAAGAGTCGTTTAAGTTCTTCAGAATACCTTCTGTATTTTGTATACAGGGAAGCGAGCACCTTCGATAAACCCTTTATGGAAACTACATGACAAATAACGGCTACTTTTAATTGTGCCGACTCGCCCTTAAGGATTAGCACCATTGATCATATCATCCGCACAGTTTAAGCAAGCTGAGTTCGTGGAGTCTAGTATCGGTAGAGGTATTTTGAAAATCAGAACTTTATATTTTAGACAATAGCGTTTTAGCGCAAAGCACTAAAACGCACATTAGAATCAAATTATTAATTGAAAAGATCTGGTAGTACATCCGCTGATCGCGTTATTGCCTTTGTTTTCAGTAAATATTGGCTGTCTTGTATGGCGTTGTGGTTAAACAGAATACATCACTGTCGCTTCACCATCGACCGCGACTTCACCATTGGCGTTCAATACTTGAGTAGATATCACAGCGATAGGTTTGTCTTCACGCACACTGGTCACTTCCACCTTGGCTGTGACAGTTTCGCCAACAAAAATAGGGCGAAGAAACTTCAAAGATTGCCCCAAGTAAATGCTGCCAGCCCCCGGCACTTTAGAAGCCAACAAGCCAGAGATAAGGCTCGATGCCAACATGCCGTGCACGATTGGACGCTCAAATTGTGTGGTTTTAGCGAAATCTTCATCTAAATGGATTGGGTTGTAGTCTTCCGAGACGCTAGCAAACGCTTCTACGGTTTGCTTATCTAATTTCTTTTCTATTGTGGCAATTTGTCCGATTTCTGGATTCATTATGCAAACTCCTTTTCCATGTCATTTTCTTGCACAATGACATCTTGAATGCGCTGCTTCACGTATTCACCTGGCGCATCCAGTTCCCCTTCTAGCTCACGAGCTTCAATCATTTCGGAGAAGTTGCGCTCATCAACCCAGTTTTGCCAATGTGACCACCACGAGCCATGGTGCTTGTCGGCGCTGGCAAGCCACTGAGATGGTGCTTGGTCGTTATCATCATTGGTCCAAAAACCATATTTATTGGAATCGGCATGGTTCATCGGCCCTGCAATATGACCACTCTCGGTAAGTACAAATTTATTGTCTCCACCTAGCAGTTTTGTGCCTTCAAAATTGCCGTCCCATAGCGCGATATGATCATCGATAGCAGAGAGGAAATAAGCCGGCGACTTTACTTTACCTAAATCAATCGCCACACCATCGATCACTAACTCACCTTTGGCGAGTCGATTCTCAAGATAGCACTGACGTAGCAGCTGGTTATGGGTCGCAGCGGTCACGTTGGTGTTATCACAGTTCCAATAAAGGAGGTCGAATGCCATTGGGCTCTCCCCTTTCAAATAATTGGAAATGTAGTAATTCCAATACAGGCTGTTTTCACGAAGTAAGCTGAATGACACGGCCATTTGGCGGCCATCCATATAACCACGTTGGTTGTTTTGCGCTTCAATGCTGCTAATGATCGGATCATTGATGAAGACCCCTAACTCACCTGGCTTTTGGAAGTCGAGGATCGTAGTCAGCAGAGTGACCGATTTGATTCTCTGCTTACGACGTTTGCCAGAAAGGTAAGCCATAGCTGCGACTAAGGTGGTGCCACCGATGCAGTAACCGATACCGTTAACTTCTCGCTCGCCTGTGACACTTTCAATGGCATCAAGTGCAGGTAGCACGCCTTGAGTCACGTAGTTGCCAAAATCGACGTCTCGCATTTGAGCATTAGGGTTCACCCAAGAGATCATGAATACTGTGTGGCCTTGGCTGACCAACCACTTCACATAAGAGGTCTCTGGATTGACATCCATAATGTAATATTTGTTGACGAATGGCGGTACGATCAGTGTCGGGCGTTTATAGACTTGTTCTGTGGTCGGCTTGTATTGAATCAGCTCGAACATCTCGTTTTGAAAGACGATTTTTCCGGGCGTTGAGGCAATATTCTCCCCCAGTTTGAACTGGTTTTTATCCGTCATTCGAATATTGAGCATGTCGGCACTTTGCTCTAAATCCTGACGGAATTGCTTCATCCCCTGGATCAGGTTTTCACCCTTACTCTCCATGGTCAGCTTGAGTATCTCTGGGTTAGTCGACACGAAGTTACTTGGCGACATGGCATTCAAATACTGCCGAGTGAAAAATGAAAGGCGAGCTTTGGTCTCGTCGTCCAGACCATCTGCGTTCTCAACTGATTGTTGAATATTGTCACAAGCAAGTTTGTAGCTTTCTTTGATGTAACGATACAGTGGCGTGTCATTCCATAAAGGGTCACGAAAACGACGATCCGTCTCTTTAGTTTGTTCTTGAGTGCCGAGGATACAATCGTTAAGTAGATTAACTTGCTGCGCCCACCAATTCATCTGTTGCTCAACCATATTGGTTGGGTTCTGAGTCATTGAGCCCACCCACTTCGTAAAATCTTCCGATTGGGTTTTCATCAATGTCGATTGTGTTGGCTGCCCTAGATTGTCCATCCAGGCTTGTCCGTATTGGGACATGAGGTTCATCATACCTTCAAAGGGCGATTTATTTTCCATTCTGACATCCTTGTTAGAAGTGATGCTGAGAGATGGCGGCTAGACGTTACGCTCCGCCATCAACCGACAAGCAATAAACTAAGCACTTTTCGCAGTCTTTACCGCAGAAGCTGTAAGCTCGTCAGCGGCAGATTTAAAATCTTGACCAAGTTGAGTCAGCTTTTGGCTATCTTCCATGAGTTGTTGTGAGATCTTACTCGCTACTTCCATCTGTTTTGAACCATAAGCTGGAATATCTTGTGGCTGCTTTAACGAAGATAAGCTCTGCAAAGACTCATTACCTAGCGCGCTATAAGCTTGTAGGCTATCAAGCTGAATCTTGGTCAGTGTCTCTATATTCTTAGTCACTAGCTGATTGAAGTTGTAAAACGGGTTTGTTACAGACTCTAGCTGCGATGTGAAAGCCTTAAATGTTTCCTGAGTAGACATAATTTTATTCCTTGTACTGAGCAGATCGAAGAAGTAAATGTGCGCTTCCTATGCAAATTTGATTTAAATTTGTTGCGCAACAGTTAACATATTGATCAAGATCAAAGTAAAAGTCATCCCGTTAAATGCCCGATAAATCGCTCTATAAATTCATTAATTTAAACATTTGTTTGAATTTTCGGTTCAGATGCTCATCACCCTAAATAGGTAAGTGGGTTCAAAGCGAACTCAATATGAACTGCGTTTAATACAACCCGCTCGATTCAGGAGATGAATTGACAGAAATGTGAGATTAGTCACTTTGTTGCGTAAGGTTGAATGAGGTTGTTCAGGATAGAACAACCCAAATAGGCTGCTAAACATGAACACTCAAGCTATAAGTTTGTAACCAGAGCGGGAGAGTTCATATTCAGAATAAAATGGGCTTTTCACCCAAGAAAGAGCGCAATGTTATCGACACGAATTCACTTCAGATGCCTGCCGCCATCAAGGTGCAATGTTCTTCCTGTCATGTAACGACTGGACAGTACATACTTGATGCCATCAACCACTTCCTCAAAACCCGCTTCTGCCGGAATCAAAGCTTTTTGCAGAGCTTTAGCCTTATACGCCTCGTCATCATAATCATTGAATTTGATCATAGCTGGTGAGACAGTGTTTACTTTCACGTTGGGAGCCATCATCGCCGAGAACGAAAGCGTTAAGTTATTAAGCGCAGCTTTGCTTGCCGCGTAAGCGATATGTTTTTTACTGCCTTTTTCGGCAACATAGTCACTGATATGGATGATATCTGAGGTTTGATCGCCAGACATCAGCAGGTCTTTGAGCGACAGATTGATAAGGTATGGTACGCCGACGTGAACTGCCATCATCTGGTTCATAATTTCTGCAGCGTTCTCGCTCGGATCTTTCTTATTCTCCGGCTTCCAATCAGAGGCATTATGAACGATGGCTCGAAGTGCTCTGTACTCTTGCCCTACATAGTGCAGAAAGTCCTCTACGCTGCTTTGCTGGTAAAAATCGACGTACTGTAGATCAGCCCCCTTATCACGCAGCTGTTGCAACTGAGGATACTCTCTGCGAAAGGTACCAATCACTTGGTACCCATCAGCCAGAAGTTGCTGAGCGAGTGCGAACCCTAATCGCTTCCCTACTCCAGTTATCAGAATCGTCTCACTCATCGTAAAAACTCAGCTCTAGTTTGAGGATTAGTTTTGAAAATGCCACCGAGCGCTGTTGTGGTCGTTTCAGAGTTGGCATCCATTACGCCTCGAGACTTCACGCAGTAATGCGTTGCTTTGATGGTCACCGCGACATTTTCTGTTTCAACGAGAGTCTGTATGGCAATCAAAACCTGCTGGGTTAAGCGCTCTTGGACTTGGGGGCGCTGCGCGAAGAATCGGACAATTCTGTTTATTTTCGACAGGCCAAGTATCTTCGATTCTGGAATGTAGGCTACTTGCGCTAAACCGTCGATGGTGATGAAGTGGTGCTCACACGTAGATGTTAAGTCGATATCTGATACCTTAACCATCTCATCTACCGACATTTTGTTCTCTATGACGCTGATTTTTGGAAAATTGTTGTAATCAAGCCCGGAAAATATCTCGTGTACATACATTTTTGCGATGCGGTGCGGCGTCTCTGCAAGGCTGTCGTCAGTCAGATCCAAACCTAGCGTACTGACAACTTCGGTGAGTAGGCCCTTAATACGATTGTATTTCTGGTCGCTGTTCATTTCACTTGCGGTCATCGGGGTTTCAAGTCCTCTCGCTAGTAGAGCTGTTCTTACTTGTTCTGCTTCTGTGCTCAACATTGGATCGCTCCTTAGAAGTTATTATCTTGATCCGCTTCGTAACTCAGTGTGAGCGAAACGGAGTCGGCAAAACGCAGCGCATGAGGTTTATCAATTCTCACTTGAGCGTACCGAACCCATGAGTGATCAATGCAGATTCCGAGTACATCGCTGGTTAGCTTTTCTAGAAGCAGAAATCTTCCAGACTCGACATGGTGGATAATTTTCTTGCAAATGTTTTTGTAATTGAGGGCATTGTCAACGTCATCAGAGAGGCACAAATTGTTGGCTGGATAGTGAATCTCTGCGTTTATGACAATATCTTGCTGCTTGGTTTTCTCTTCTTCGTTGAAGCCGATGAAGGTTCGTAGTCTGAGATTTGTGATGGTAATAATGGCGTTGTGGTTCATAACAGTTTCCATTCCGTCGAAAGTGATATCAGGTACGTGCTTGTTTTAAGAAAAGATCAAATAAAGCTCTGATAATAAGAGTTTGCGGTTTTTGACAGCTCTGAAGGCATTAGGTGAGCCTGAGCTCGAAGGGGATTGGAACGGTTTTCTGACTCGCCTGGTCAAAGCTATTCCAAAGCTGTTGGAACGAGGTATTTAGAATGGGGTGATGGGCAGTCGCGGCAAGATCGACTAACGGACGAAGCACGAAAGCGTACTCGGTGATCTCACCTCTGGGTAACTCTACGCCGTCGATAATGCCCACTTGATCGCCGTAAAGAAGGATATCGATATCCATGGTTCTTGAAGCGTACTGTTTAGTCTCACGTTGGCGACCGTTATCAAATTCGATTTGATGAAGAGTTTTAGCTAATTCTGCGATAGGAAGGTCGCATTCAAAGCCCGCTACGAGATTGAGGAAGTTATCTCCTTCAAAACCGACTGGCTCGCAATCGTAAAACTGAGAAATTTGCAGTGGAGCAAAGCGGTGGTTCAACGCTTTGAGAGATTCTGTGATGTGATGTTCGCGGTTTATGTTGCTTCCGATGCTGACATAGACGATGGCCATAGTATTTCTTCCTTTTTAAGCTGCCTATACGTCCTACTCGCTGTGAAGATCAGCTATATGTCCTTTAAATGTCAGGTAGATAGTTAAAAAGGTTTTGTCGAAAGCTTTCCTACATGCTTGATAGTTATGTATCGTCGCCCGTTTGAAAGCGACGACACACTAAGCGACAATTATTGCCCACTTAGTTGTTTGACTGATACCCAGTCTTCTTGGCTAGCTTCTGCATTGCTTCAGCGAACGTTGTTGTCCCACCTTTAGCCTTAACTTGCACAACCTTGTAACCCATTTTTTCTAGCGCTTGGCGCTCTGCCAATACTGCTTGGTCGTTTTGCTGGCTACCTTGAGCTGGCTGATGAATGTAACACCCTTCTAGTTGACCATCTTCGACCAATTGGTGGTGTTTCAGTGCTTGGAAATCAAAATTCATAAGTCAGTCTTTTCATTTAAATTGGAAGTCTATGTGGCAAAAGCCACCAGCATTTTTCATGTTGTCATTTGTACCATAAGGTACTTTATACATGAAGAACGAGTCGAATGACCAAGACGTCTACTCACACAACTAGGCGTTATCTTATATTTCGGAGCTCAAGGTTAAAACTTCGCTGGTAAACAACTCTCTTAACCATTGATTGACGATGTCATCATTCCGATTGCTGTGCCAATAAACACTGAGTGAAGGCTTGATGTATTCAAAAGGAAGCTCTAGAAGCTTAATTTTACCTTTACAGAAGTCGGCACTACTTTAAGGTTCGTGATAGCAGTTTAACCGCGCTCTAGGTTAAACGCTTCAAACAATTAACTTCGTTCTACCGGAATAACCTTGACATCAACAGTGGATCAGTAAGTTTAAGTACCTGACCAAAGTAATAGATTTGCTCAGCTAAAATCCCATTAGGCCTAGCGTTTTATGCAGGAAGTGTTTGACGCGAGTAAGACGTCATAACGTTGTTCAGTGAGGAGTGGATTGATCTTAAAAACAACGTAGTGCGCAGATCAGAGCATTTCATCGCGCTAGTGATTTAGGGAGTCGAATTATACCGAAAACTATCTCTTCCGAAATACGGCCGAAACTATAGTAAATACAGAGTAATCCTATATCGCTTTTTGGCGGCAATAGCGGTGATTCTAACTTCCAGTTTAACCACAAAGCCTACTCTAGAACGAGTAGGCTTTCTTTTTCTTGACTCACCTACCCCTCCATACACCGTAATAGTTAATAATATTGTAGTTTATCTATTGATTGGTTTATAAAAACAAAAATATCAAGCTTGTATTTAATAAATTTTATAAGAATCAATAAAAATAAGATCTTGTGCTAGAAATTAAAACAAAAATCAATGGCTACGTTTTGAACATATTCACCTTATTGATAGGTTAATTCTTGTAGGGCAAATGCTCTATTAATGATAAAAATTAAAATAAGGATTATTTATGAGACCATCTTTTTCGATCAGTATGGTGCTTGCAACAACAGTGGTTGGCTTCCAATCTTATGCAAACAATATCGACACAACACACTCTGTTTCAGATCCACTTTCAATTGCAAATAATGCCGCCGCGCAAAAGCAATCATTGGCGCTGCAAATAAGTGCTCGCTATGCAGATCTTGAGTCTTCTTTGAAAGCACAAATCACTGAAAAAAGTTTATCGACTCCTTTAGACGAACTTAGTTCGGCTAAACCCTACTCCGCCTTTTCAAGCAAAATGCACAAAGCCGACCTCAGCTACCGTAAGATGAAAGGGATCAACGACTTCAGTGACTCTGTGTTAGAAATTAGGATGGCTGATGAAACCATGGTTGAAGCTTGGAAAAATGGTGAAAACCCGCTGTTTGCTTACGAACCATCTGGGGATGATTCGAATTGGCAATACATCGAAGCTTACGATGTGTATGGGCAAGTGCATGAGTTAGATGTGTACCAAATGCCCGATGTTCCGGTGTTTGTGATTGATAGCAACGGTGCAGAAGAGCTCAAAGCCGGGTTAATGACCATGCAAGCTGAAATGCAAAAACAAGGCACAGACACGCTACTTAACTCTGACAGCAGCGACAGCACTAGCAGCCATAAAAAAGAACCTCAAAAGCAGACGCTATTTAGCGGTGCTGCACGCTCATTGGCTGAATTAGAGCCTGAAGAGTTGAATACCACTCAGTTAACTAAGATTCGTTTAGCGATCGATAGAGAACCATGGATCTCAGGCAAAGCAGAGATCTACGCTATCGTTACTGGCGTAGATTCAAGCCGTATAGCTCCACAAATCGACTTAATTGAAATGCCTTACTTGGATTATGACAAACAGACGTACTATCCAAGCCAAAGTATCATCTTCTGGCCACGTTACCGCTGGGGTGCTGCAGATATGATCTTGATGGAGCATGATGACGGAACTAACTACAAAGAGCTAGCCAAACTACTGGTGCAAGCCGCGGAAGAGATCTTGAAAATGATTCCAGACCCAGAAGTTCAGGGCTATGCGATCATCCCTCAGATCACCAGTAAAATCATCGAGCTTATCCCAAACAATGTGTTGGTGAATGACGATGACTTCGTCGACGTGTACTACACCTTAATGCAAAACACCCCTTATGTTGACCGCCCTGGAGCAGGTGGCAATGCTGTAGCTTCTTTCACTCCTGTCACCATACTACCGACAGAGTAAGCTGTAATTTTTAACTAAAAATAAAGCGCACAGGTCAATACCTGTGCGCTTTCTATATTACTCATTTTGAGAGTTTGAAATTCAGCCGAGGCGACTACTAGACTCTTGGTCACTATTACTATTGATATAGAGAGTAATCAAACACGATGATGTCATCCAATAGTGGGCGAAATACCTCTTTCAGGGCATCGTGCTCTGGATGCGGTAGATAATTTTGTCGCCCTGCTTCATCAGCAAACGTCATCAAGACAGAATGACTGTAACCTTGGTTCTTGTTCTCTGGACTGTCATTTAGCCCCCACTCTACTGAAGTTACACCTTCAACCTTACTTGGCATTGCTTCAAACAGCGCCTTTAGCTTTTCAATTTCTGAAAGCTCCACATGTGCTTTGAATTTTATCAGTAAAATATGACGTATCATCTGCTCTTCCTTTCCACGCATTATCTAATGCAGCAAAACCTTTAACAGTGAACAAAATGCCACACGTCACACACCATGCCAAGGCTTGTTAGTTACTAGTCTGCCATTAGAAGATTCCCATAACGAAAAATGCTGCATTCTAAGGCACAGCATTTTTATGACAATGGTCAAACGTTCAAAGTGGTAAGCACACTTTAAAAATTAGTCACGGCGACCTGTAAGCTTGATCGCTTGGTTTTTATCCACATTCTTTTGGAATTGGATTCCGCCATTAGAAGCTTCGTTTCTTCCTTCAAGAACTAAGTCTGATTCTACACGTTCTGCCTTCACTTGATTGCCTTCACTTCTTGTCATATCGATAGTGCCGGTATGTGTACCGTTAGCTGCAAAAGCAGTGTTCATTGAAAGCGCCATCAAGCCAAGTGCAAGTAACTTATTCATACATCACCTCGTTGTATTTCTAATTATCTGTTCGTCTAATATCTGTGTTGCTTTGTTGAGTTAACTTTAGCGACACAGTAATAATGACACGAGGAAAAGCAAGATTTACTAAATGGAAAATCAAGGGATTAGCGATCTTCTGACGTTTTCCTGTCTTAGAAGTTGTGCATTGCCACTATGATATTAGAGTCACATGATTTCTGGCGACTTAGCGCACAGAAATTGCTGCCTATAAAAGGAATGATTTGGAGAGCCTGTGGACATCAACCTCGATATTCAAAATATCCTCGTCATCAAGCGGATGTATGAGCTTCGTAATGTTGGACTGGTAGCAGAGTCGCTGGGAAAAACTTCTGGAGCAATCAGTAAGAACCTTTCAAAGTTGAAAATCCAACTTAACGACCCACTGTTTATTCAAACCAAACACGGCTTCGAACCCACGACCTTTGTTGAAAATAATATCAGCAATTTTGAACAGATATCGAGTAGCATCGAGGCCATCAAACACCAAGACTTCTCTCCGGATTCTTACAATGGTGACATCAAGATCTACGCGAACACCCTATTTTGGGAACGTTTTGGTTCGAAACTCTACTTTGCTCTGAGTAAAGCAGCGCCACACGCGAACTATTCATTCGTAAGGTGGGGAAGTAACGCTAGGAATCAACTGATTGACGGCGAAGAGGCGATAGCGGTTCATTACTTTGATGAAACCTTACCGCAGTCGATATCTCAAATGGAGTTCGGAAAAGGAAAGGTGGTGTTTTTTGTAAGAGAGGACCACCCAGCAAAAGACTTTATGTCATTCGCTAACTATCCAATCATTCTTTTCAAAACACCAGGATGGAATGACAACAAGTACCCTATTCTTGAGCGCCTCAGGAACATAGGTTTCGACGTCAACCCAAAGGTCGAAGTCGAACACCCAGCAATGATTCACGATGTGGTCACCAAGTCCGACGCTTTTGGTATCACGCTCAGTGGCAGCGTACCGGACGGCTGCCGCAGCATGGACCTTCCTGAAAAATTAACGATAGATGTGAGCTATGTGATGAGCTGCCGCCGCTCTCAAAAAGATGCACCGTTGAATCAGTGGTTATTTCAAATACTGAAAGCAACCCTGAAAAATAAGCAAGCTTAGACCAAATCAAATCGCCTCTGGCGACCCATAGCAGTTGTCTCAACTCCAGAACTTCACACCAAAAAGAAAAGGCTCCAAAGGAGCCTTTAATTATGGTTCTGATGACTATTCGCTTATTTTATTATTTTAAAATGCTTCTTCGAGCGTTGGTTGACTCTTTTTTTCAGCTTGGTTCTCATGGGTTTCCGCCTCTTTCAAACGCGCTGTGAAATGTCTTAGTACAGGTGGTTCATAAACAAAATCGAGCCCTTTCACTTTGCTCGCGTTCTCTTTTACTTTTTCGAACGCTTCAATAATGAAGTCCATATGCGTTTGAGTGTAAGTCGCGCGTGGAATGGTTAAGCGCAATAACTCAGCAGGACATGGATGCTGCTCACCTGTTGCTGGGTCTCGCCCTTGCAGCAATGAACCAATCTCAACGGCTCGGATTCCCGCTACTTTGTATAGCTCACACGCTAAAGCATGGGCTGGGAACTGACCCGCCGGAATATGTGGAAGCAATTTACCCGCATCAACAAACGCAGCATGACCGCCCGCTTGCTGACACACAATACCAATCGCTTCCAAGCCATCAACCAGGTATTGCACCTGACCGATGCGGTACTCCAACCAATCTTGGCGCATTCCATCGTATAGCCCAACCGCAAGGCGCTCCATGGCACCGCCCTCTAAGCCACCATAAGTCGGGAAGCCCTCTTGCACCACACACAAGGTTCGGCACTCTGTGTACACATCCATGAAGGAGTCGTCTTTAAAGCACAACAAACCGCCCATTTGCACCATCGCATCTTTCTTAGCGGACATGGCTAAGCCGTCTGCGTATTTGTAGGACTCACGAGTAATTTGCTCGATAGTCCAATCTTGATAGCCCGGTTCACGCTGCTGAATAAAGTAAGCATTTTCAGCGTAGCGAGCCGAGTCCATGATGACGGGAATATCGTACTTCTGCGCGATTTCATACACGGCTTTGAGGTTAGCGATAGAAACAGGCTGTCCACCAGCCGAGTTGCAGGTAATAGTACTCACAATGTAAGGAACATTGGCAGCACCCGCTTCTATGATCGCCTCTTCCAATTTGACGATATCGAAGTTGCCTTTGAAGTCAGCATTCACGGAGGTATCAAACGCTTCTTTGGTGTAAACGTTCTTGGCAACACAGCAATTCACTTGGGTGTGGCCTTGTGTGGTATCGAAGAAGTAATTCGACAAAGCGACCATTTTACTGCGGTCTAACCCCTTTTCCATCTCACGCTTTTTGATCAGTACCGGAATGTAGATCTGCTCTGCGCCGCGCCCTTGGTGAGTCGGAATGGTTAGCTCATAGCCAAAGATATCTTTCACAGCATTCGACAGTGCGTAGTAACTACGACTGCCACTGTACGCTTCATCGCCCATTAGCATCGCCGCTTGCATACGTTGAGTAATTGAACCCGTGCCGCTATCGGTAAGCAGGTCAATGAACACATCATCGCTATCGAGTAGAAATGGGTTCATACCCGCTTCGACGATGGCTTGCTCACGATAAGCGTAGGTAGTTCTTTTTACTGGTTCTACAACGCGAATACGAAACGGTTCAGGTAGATGTTTGAAATTTTCCATAATAGTACCTTTCAACGAACTCAGTATTCCATAATGAAGAAATATTAAAGGAACAGCCTAAGTTCATTATTTTTAGATGTCACAGTTCATCACTACTAATTTTATTTACCTAACAATCACATTCGTGATAATTACGATAAAACTTAATAGCGAGAAATAAATTATTGAATCAATAAGATATTGATTGTTATCCTATTAATAACGACCAAGATATAAATAACGATCAGCAAGAAATACAGTTAACGAACTGGTTGTTCCATTGCTTGTCGAATATCTTAAAGACAGAATTAACAGGATTGGCAAAGCCAGAAGGCTCAGCTGGGCGTGTTACGCCAAGAGGGTACTACTCTGAAGAAAGGTGAAACGAGAGCTGGTGATCTAAGGTGTACCAAGCTAACAGGGTTAGCCATGTTGTTGATTGCCATTTCAGATACATGTTCACAATATATCCCTACGTTGAAATCAAAGTGATCCGAAATTTAAATATAGTGCAATTATTTTATAAATAAAGACGATTAAAGCATAAATGTGATCAATATTTAGAATCACAGCACAGCTCTTTATGTCTTATATCACTCTATCATAAGAGTGACTTAATGCACTATTACACTAGTTCGTTAATTTAAAGATAATAATAAGTTCAAGCATTAAAGGTTCAGAAATATAAAAGAAATTGTTTACCAAAGCGATATTACGACTTAACCAATATCGCTTTGGTATTGTTGGCTATTTTTTCTTAGTGACTTGTTTTATCGCCATCTCAGCCAGTTTAGGCGTTGCGGCTTTCAATGCGCTCGGAGCAACCTTCTTACCCGCTTTCATGGCTTTATTAAGCTGGCCTTTTACCGAGGTTCCTCTATTGATAGCTTCGAGGCGCTGACGATTTCTCTGCACGTTATTGGCGTCTGCGATGTGTTCGATCAGTGTCTGTTTCAAAGCCTCTAAACCAAACTGTATCTTTTCTGGTGCAATCGCTAGTGGTAAAGCGATATCAGGCTTCAGAAGTGTTTGGTTGTATTTAAGGGCCTGAGCAATGACCTTAGCTTTTGCCGTCATTGGATTATCTAAATCGTAAGGTGGCTGCCACTCTTCCACCGGCTTTAACCGATCGACTTGGTTGACGACAGTGATCACAATGGGCTGCTTGCGCGAGATATTCTTAGGATCATCGTAAAATGCATCAAACTTATCTTTAAGCTGTTTATCCAATTCACGAGCAGACTGATTCGCCTTAAGTACCCACAACACCACATCAGCTTGAGTCATCTCTTTAAGCATCACAGCTTCGGTTTTAGCGTTTCCATCCAACCCTTGAAGATCAACCACTCTCACATCGTTGTCATCAACAAATGCGTTGTAAACCGTCGAGCTGTTCGTTGATGGTAGAACATCCACCTCAGCAACCATTTCCTGCTTGAGAGCATTGATAATCGATGATTTACCAGAGCCCGTTTGCCCGACCAGTACAATTCTCACTGATTCTAATTCAGGAGCGAAACGCTTCTCGTCGACTTCTGAAACATCGGAAACTTTTAACGCTTCATCTTCAATGCTGAAACGCCCACTGTATAAATCGATCGCAACGGCTGCTACTTCATCGAGCAAGGCTTGTTTCGCTGCATATTGCATGTCGTCCACAACGCCCTTTGTCATAGACGCTGTCGCTTGCTCACGACCTAAGTCAGAAATAACCTTCAATGGATTCAAATACAGATTTTTAAGGTGATTACCCCAAATCGCCGCTTTGAAGATCTTTTGCCCCAATTCACCATATTTATCATAGGCTTCGTAGCCTGCCTTGATGTAAGAAACCTTAAGGTACTCAATGCCCGGTATATGCTCTTTTACTACCACTTTGTAGCGACGGCTTACCTCTTCAAACAGCTTGAGCCCTTCTGGAATTGAAAAATCGAGCGACTTCTTACCAAACTTTTTGGCGACGAACTCCAGTACCTGCAAACCAGTTTGGTCAAGATTACCCCACTCAATATCATCGGCCAATTGTTGACGAACGTAATGTTTCGAGTCGTTCCAGATCGACAGTTCAGCTTGAGACCATTCATTCGACGCCTTGACCAACGCATCGTCGATATTGTGACTTGATGACACAGTTTTGGTTTCATCTGTTGTATTTTTTGCCGCATCACTGTTAGTTGAATTGCGTGAAGAACGGCTAGAGATGTATAACGGAATCGTGAACAGCAAGGTACTCACAGCCATGGCTATCGACATTTCCAGTAGGTAACCATACTTGATTGCCAAGAACAGACCAAAGCCCATCATGATGATGCTCGGGAAGAGCGCCGAAATCAGAGCGATCCCCCAACGCCCGCTCGACAACACGGCGAGCAATCGAAATAAGTTTTTAATTTTCTTCATAGCCCGACGCTGCCTTACCTTTTTTCAGGGATTCTTTATAGATTGTTTGCATCTCTTGTTCAGAAACTGCTTCGCCTCTGTTCTTGTGATAAAAGTAGTAACATGCCGCTCGGCCAAGACCATAACTGGTACCAAAGCTCATAGCCGCAGCGGCGGCGGCGCCAACCGTTAGTCCATACACAGGAATCAACTTAACCAGTTGCCGTGTACCAAGCTTCACTCCAAATTGCACCGCAAAGCTACTCCCTAAAGTACCAATAAGTTCACTAAAGACTCGCTTATTCCACTCAACCCCATATTGGTTAGCTAAACTGTGAAGCATTTTCGCTTGAATAGCAGGCACAGACACCAAGCCCACGCCTGGAACTAAGTCGCTAGCCGCTGCACTTCCCGCATACCAAAGCACTTCATTTTCAACCTTGTCAAAGTTGGCTTCTTCTTGCGTAGCGTGTTCTTTGTCTTGCACCATCATCCCTATAACAGGAAGTATGCTGGTCAACCGTTCTAACAATAATTCGAGGTTGTAGACATCATCATTGTCGCTCTCAAAATCAACCGCGACTGATTCAAAGCCTTTGCCCCAAACCTTCTCTACTTGTTGAGTGTTAAATTGAACTTGCCTTGCGCGGTCTGGTTCTTGAGAAGACAACACCGCTGTATGAACGAGGAGCAAGTGCTTAATCTTCTTTTGCTTCTTAATCTGTTTGAGTGCAGACAGTACCGCCGATTGCTCTGGCTCATCCGCTTTCATTACCACCACTAACGCATTACCCGCTTGACCAATTTCTCTTAGGTCTTCGTCGGGGTCATAATCCGCTTCACCCAAACCACGAGTATCAAGAAAGCGCATCACAGGTTTGTCTTGAGGGAAAACATACGACATTGCTGTCATGGTACATGGTGCAAATCCGTTTCCGACTTCCACCGAAGAATCACCCGTGACCGCTTGAATAAACGATGATTTACCTGCACCCGTTTTGCCGAGCAGCCACAAGGTTGGCAAATGTTTACGTTGATATTCGTGTGCCTGAGTTAGGTCAGGATTCTTGCTCGGGTTAATGAAGTCTTTGACTTGTTCAAACATGATTCGGTTAACTCTCACTGATGTTGAGGTTCGGGTTGGTGACAAGTAGCGATGACCTATATAATCTTGATATCGCATTCAACTTACATTTGTTCATCTACGACGATTTGCAATGCTTAGGCGTTTGTTTTTATGAGCTTATTTTAGTACATACACGTCTATCGCGTATTGATATAGGCTCCAATCTACTGTTACGGTTTAAGCTATAAATCAAAACCATCGAACAAAAACTCAGAGAGCTCAAAAAGAAGTATGGAACAAATTTATTTAGCGGGTGGTTGCTTGTGGGGCGTACAAGAGTTCATTAAGTATGTGCCCGGAGTAATAAGCACAGAAGCAGGTCGTGCTAATGGACGTTCTCAAAAAAAGGATAACCAAAGCAAACCAAGCGAATACGATGGCTACGCAGAGTGTGTACAAATTGAATTTGACCCACACCTCACCTCAGTAACGGCGCTAGTGGGCCACCTTTTTGAGATCATTGATCCTTACAGCGTCAATAAACAAGGTGTTGATGTAGGCGAAAAGTATCGCACTGGCGTGTACAGCACTGAAGCCAAACACTTAACTGAAGCAAAACACTATATCGCATCACGTGAAGACGCCGAGCGCATCGCCGTAGAGGTGTTGCCATTGACCCACTATGTTGCCAGCGACGATATTCACCAACATCATTTGAGTCACTTCCCTGAAGATCATCACTTATGTCACATCCCTTGGGATCTTCTGCATAAATACAAATCATAGTGCAAAGCTCAACCTTGCGTCCTGTCTGCATCTACCATCTGTCCGGAACCTCTTCGTAACTCCGTAGGTGAACTGGATCAGTTTCAGACGAGCCCCTATGTCAAAATTCACTTCAAAAAGTTCCGTTCCCGTTGCCTTCAATAATGAAAACTTGAAACCCAGTAATAGATACTGACAGTAGTTACGAGAAGTGAAATGCTGTTAACACATTGGTTACACTTTCCTCCCGTCCAATAAAAAGGTGTCATTATGAAGAAATACATCCCAATATTGATTGCTCTTAGTACGATGTCCTCAATGAGTTACGCAGCGACTCCACGTGAAGATGCTGTAGACTATTTACAGATGCGTAAAGGCGTGGCTTATCAAGTAAACCACTCAAAGCCCTTTACCGGTCAATTTGAAGAAAAGTTCGATAACGGTCAGATCGCTACTCAAGCCCAGTTTGCCGATGGTCTGGAGCTTGGGTTAGAAACCAATTGGTATCCAAATGGACAGATCGCTTCCAAAGTGAATTACGTCAAAGGTCAATTGCAAGGTATAGCAGAAACTTGGTATCCGAATGGGCAGAAAAAAGCCGAGCTAAACTACAAAGACAACGAACTTTCGGGCGTCGCAACTCGATGGTATCCAAATGGCGAAAAGAGCCTAACTGCAGAGTACAGTGAAGGGCTAAAAGATGGCTTGGTGACCGACTACTACACGAATGGCAATAAAGCGACAGAAGCAAAATTCGATGATGGCGAAATCGCCAACGGCAAATTGACCCGCTGGAACCTCAACGGGGATAAAGTAGAAGAAGTGACCTTTAAAGATCACCAGGTCATATCGAAACAAGTTTGGATGCCTACACAAAGCTAATTCCTGTCATTGTTGAGAGGATATAACAACGCTCACCGCGTTAGCGTATACAACTTAACCTGAAACCAACGAGCATTCGTTTACTAACTTTTGAATGCTCGTATTGCCTTCCTATTTAATACTTTCACGTTTTATCTACTAACACCAAATATCAGAACTTCGCTCAAATTATAAAACGTGACTTACCATGCAAGACAGCGCACTCTCCTAGAAGCATTGCCTGACCTACTCTTATAATTAAGTACTTTGTTTAATAATCAGGGGTTTGCTTAGCCTGAAGCAAACCCACCGCTATAGTGGGAACTAATTTATGACAACCTTGAATGCACAGTTAGCAAACCTGAAAGTAATCCCTGTAATCGCCATCAACCGCGCTGAAGATGCCATCCCTTTAGGCAAGGCACTAGTTGAAAACGGAATGCCATGTGCGGAGATCACGCTACGAACAGAATGTGCCATCGAAGCGATTTCTATCATGCGTAAAACGTATCCGGACATGTTGATCGGCGCGGGTACTGTACTGACTACAGAGCAAGTAGACGCATCAATCAATGCGGGGGTTGATTTCATTGTTAGCCCAGGTTTCAACCCTCGTACCGTGCAATACTGTATCGACAAGGGGATTGCAATCGTGCCGGGAGTGAACAATCCAAGCCTTGTTGAACAAGCAATGGAAATGGGTCTTCGCACGCTGAAATTTTTCCCGGCTGAGCCTTCAGGTGGCACAGCAATGCTCAAAGCCTTAACGGCCGTGTATCCGGTTAAGTTCATGCCTACTGGCGGTGTCAGCTTGAAAAATGTAGACGCATACCTTTCTATTCCTTCTGTATTAGCATGTGGCGGTACTTGGATGGTACCAACTAACCTTATCGACGAAGGTAAGTGGGACGAGCTTGGTAAACTAGTGCGAGATGCTGTGGATCACGTTAACGATTAGTCAGTTTTGGCCTTTATGTTAAGCCCTTCAGTTGTGGGGCTTTTTATTTAAATTTTAAATCAGTTTCTAAACTGGCAAAACAACACATTTACGGATGACTCATCACAAAAAACTCACTTAAATTTAATCCTATTTCTACCATTTTTAATGGTTTGATCTCTTTCTCAGATTGTTTCTGTTACTTTGATTGCTACTACAAACACAACAGATAATTACAATGACAAAAACATCACTATTGCTTGCTTCTATGGCACTTGCACTATCGGGAGCAGCACAAGCTGACCAACTCGAAAACATTCAAAAATCAGGCACGCTACGTGTCGGTACTACGGGCGACTACAAGCCATTTTCTTACTTCGATGGTAAAAGCTACTCAGGCTATGACATCGATGTCGCACAGCACATTGCAGAGCAATTAGGCGTAGAGTTACAGATCGTTCGCACCACATGGAAAGATCTCATTACGGATCTTGATAACGATAAATATGATATTGAGATGGGTGGTATCACGCGCAAAATTCAGCGCCAACTGAGTGCAGAGCAAACTCAAGGCTAAATGACCTTTGGTAAGTGTTTCTTGGTCGCTAAAGGCAAGACAGAACAGTACAACAGCATTGAGAAAGTAAACCTATCTTCGGTACGTGTTGGCGTAAACATCGGTGGCACTAACGAGATGTTTGCAAACGCAAGCTTCACACGCTACGAGAACAACTTAGATGTACCGCAAGCCGTTGCGGAAGGCAAAGTTGATGTGATGGTAACCGAAAACCCGGAAGGCCTATTCTACCTGGTGACCGACGAGCGCTTTGAAGCGGCTCGCTGTGAAACACCGTTTACCCACAGCCAGTTCGGTTATCTGATTCCTAAAGGTGAGCAACGTTTGTTGAACACTGTGAATTTCATTATGGATGAGATGAAACTGAAAGGCGTTGAAGAAGAGTTCCTGATTCACAACTCACTTAAATAGTCTTCTAGTCTTCTAGTCTTCTAGATAAAAAATAGGCCAGCATTGCTGGCCTATTTCATTATTTTAATCCGCTCTGACTATCGAGCTTGTCAGAGCGAAAAACTACCCATGAGTAATAACATTCTGCTGCACGAGCGCATCCAGAATATCTGAAGGCATGGTGCCGCTTAACGTCAACTGAGGCGCGAGGTCTTCAACGACAATCACTTGCTCTGTTGTACCTAAGCCATCAGGATTGATGGTTAACTCAACATCATTCCCTTCTAACTTGGCATCAACATGCTGAAGCAATGTCGCCATATTCACATTCGCGTCTTTCAGTTCAGGTAATACCTCGCGTAGGTCAATCTGGTCACCTTCGGCTAAGTTGAAGTCAGTGATCGTATCTTCGACACCATCCTCAATGTTCAGCCAGACAAATGAATCCATACCATCACCACCGGTCAAGATATCCGAACCACCGCCACCAATAAGCATATCGTTACCATCACCGCCAATAAGGGTGTCATCACCAGTTCCGCCTTCAAGTCGGTCATTACCTGAACCCGCCGTTAGATCTGTCGCATTAGCCCCAGCCAACAACTGAACATCATCGGTCTCACCAGCCAAATTAATATCGACCGCGTTTGACACAATGTTCACGTTTAGATCGATTGCCGCCGATGTGGCTGTATCGTTGTTATCTAGCTCTTCAGAAACCGCCTCAACTTTAAGCGTGTAACTACCTGGAGTTTGAGAAAGCCCAACCACTTGCAAACTTTCAATTGCATCAGCGGTCGCCATCCATACCCCACCACCGAGATCCGTTACGGAGCCAACGTCACTGGTGATTTGAGCGCCCGCAGGCACATCACTAATGTGCAGCGTTAGCTCTTCTGTAACGTCTGTTAGAGCTGCGATAATGCCAACCAAAGGAACACCACTATTGCTCACCGATTGGCTCGCAGTGATGTTTCTTACATAGTTAGACGCCGGATCAATCGTTAGGCTTGGCGCGTTCGCTACTGGCGTCACCGCAATGTTATAAACAACAGGTGCAGTTTCAATGGCGATACCAGAAGGATTACCACTGTCTTTGGCAGTGACTTCTAAGCCGATGTTGTTGGTTGGAGCCAAGCTTGCATCAAGGTAAACCCCATTCGGGCTGGTCGGTGTGTCAATCAAGGCATTCAGATCGCTCAGCGTCCCTACTAACGTCACCGAACCACTATTGTCACCATTAACGGTCACGCTAGTACCAGCAGGTAGTGATACGGAAAGCGTTCCATAATCAACGGTCAGCGTTACTGTCATCAAGTCATTAGCAAAGCTATCGACATAATCAGGGTCACTGACATTAATACCACTAAGCAGTTGTCCTGCGTCTTCATCAATCAGCATGGTGACACTGTCACCATTAACAACAGGAGTATCGTTCACACCTTGCACAACGGCAGTGATTTCAGCTGTATCTGTTAAGAAGTCATTAACGCCATTCGTCGTGCCGTCATCCTCAA
The DNA here is from genome assembly GCF_002954585.1 of Vibrio chagasii. Taxonomy (GTDB): domain Bacteria; phylum Pseudomonadota; class Gammaproteobacteria; order Enterobacterales; family Vibrionaceae; genus Vibrio; species Vibrio chagasii_A. The sequence goes on along the minus strand of NZ_MSCI01000002.1, from coordinate 1,090,525 downwards.
CGCTATAAGTGAATTTAACGTCGCCGTTATATTCATCCGCTGCGGTAAACACCCAATATGGGCCCGTAATCGTAGCATCATCAGCACCACCCACGTTTTCGAAGCGTTGCAGTGTGCCCTGACCTTGATCGAGCACCAAACTGGTCACAGTAATGGCGTCATTGTCTGGGTCCGTGGTCGCCGCTATCAAGTCCTCTTCTTTGATGATCAATTGACCTTCTTCAAGCATGGTGCCTAGGTCAATATCCGCCGCGACTGGCTGATCATTCACCTCGGTGACTTCAAGGCTAATTTCAGCACTGTCGGTTTTAAAATCATCCACGCCATTGGTTGTGCCATCATCGATAATGGAGTAATTGAATTTAACATCGCCGTTAAAATCGTTGTCAGCGACAAATAGCCAGAATGGACCGGTAATCGCTGCGTTATCAGCACCACCAGAATTTTCAAAGCGCGTTAACTGACCTTGTCCCTGATTCAGAGTGACACCTGTTACCGTGAGGTTGTGGTTTTCAGGGTCAGAACTTGCTGCAATCAAATCACCTTCAATAATGACTATCTGGCCATCTTCAGCAATCGAGCCTAAATCAACGTCTGTCGCGATAGGCGCGTCGTTTACTTCCGTCACCTTAATCGTGAAAGTCGTCTGGTTAGTCTGTGCAGTGTTCGGATCAGCTGGGTCAATAAGACCATTATTACCGCCGTCATCGAGCGTTGCGTTGATTGTCACCAACCCACTCTGGTTGAGGTAGTTCTGGTCTGGATCCGGCTTGAAGGTCACCGCACCATTGGCCAATGCCGTATTGATGTCAGCTTCTTTACCCGTGATGACCAGTGAACCGTCAGGTTGCAAGACAAACGTCACATCTGAAAAGCTTGTAAACTCAAATACACCCTGCGCTCCTGGCAGTGTTTGGTCAATCTCCAACGTCAGCGTATACGGTGCATCGGGGTTATCAAAACTTGCGTCTACGTCGTAGATGCTGAAGTTGTTAATCGCTACACCAGCTGAGTCCTCTTGCGTTTCAATGTTGGTAACGTTGACGAACGTTGGTTGATCGTTGATAGGATCAATCACTAAATCCACATCGAAGCTGGTTGGTGTACCCAGGTATTCGGTGTTGTCTGCATCTGTATCCACAGAACGAACCGTGATCTGCAGTGGACCTGTAATACCCAGCGCATTACCTGTATCGCTATTGTGTTGACCAGAGTTGAATACGATCTTATCAAGTGACTGAGCTGGCATATCCAGCGTCCAAATCTGTGTCACCGGATCGTAGCTCGCCAAAGTCGTGCCGTCTGGATAGTAGATAGAGGCATCTTGAGGTACACCAGCCACCTCGACACGAAGTGTCTCTGGCGCATTTTCGGTATACGTGCCGCTGCCTGTTGCAGATAGCTCTTTATCCAAAATAGTCGCGTTGATTTCGATATCAATGTTTTGGCCTTCATTGCCAGTAACAGAATCCGTTTGGTTGGTATCAACATCATCACCCACCGGCACCACATGCAGCTTAAAGCTTGGCAAGTTCGAGGCTGCAGTAGGTACGCCTAACAAGGATTCTTGAGTAAAGACAGCAACGCCAAATTCCGCCGTACCACTAAAGTTTTTAGGCGGTAAGATCGAAATCTCGCTCAAATCAAATGACAACCCTGATGCTTGAGGAAGTTGAACACTCCACTCACCACCACCATTGTTCTTCACTGTATAAGCGGAGCCCGGATCTGCACTCATTAAGAAACCATCTGGCACACCAGTGAACTTAATCGAAACGAACTGCTCTGAGCCGTCTAGGTCAGTGAGCGCGATGGAGACAGGACCTGTTCCCGATAGAGAAATAGCTTGATCTTCATTGCCCGTGATCTCAATGACATCAGGATCACTACCCGGCCCTGTTACAAGCACATCATCAACCACAGGGACAACTTCAAAGCTAACACTGGTATTGAACGTATCAGTATCGGTTGCCGTTCCGACTGGAGACGAGGCGTCATTGTAGGTAGCAGTATCGGTTATTGTTCCACTGATATTAACTTGTACTTGATTGATGTCATTCCCCGTTGGGTAATTAGGAGCAGGACGGAACAATACATTATCTAGGGCGCCGGCATTAATTTCCGCTTCATTGAAGGTCACGGATGTACCAAGCGATACACCCGCGCTTGTGTAAAACGCACCGACACTTGTGTCATCCAAAGTCAGCGTAATAGATGTGAATTTTTCATCACCCCCCTCAACTCCACTGACTTGGTCAGTAATGGTTGTGCTGAAATCAAGCTGAATGTAAGTATCTTCGTAACCCACCGGGTCTTGTCCCGGTTGACCATCAGTATCGACAGGATTAAACGAGTCATCGAGCGAACCAACAACCGTAACATCAATGTCCGGGTTACCTTCAACGTCAGGAGCGACTTTAATAACGACATCGGTCACCAAGGTTTTCTCATCACCAGACAGTGTATCTTTGGTTACTATTGTGATTGGTAACCTAAAATCGCCAGAATAGTCAGCAGGCAGATTAAGTAGCAGGCCAGAGAAATCCGTTGGAACACCCTGAACGACGGTTGATTCAAATACATACTTCCCGTTTACGAAGTCAACATCACTGCCTCCCCCTAAACTGATTGGGAAAGTTATTCCTGGCGGGATGGTCACAGAGTCATCAATAATGATAGTTACTTGGTCTGTTGAAGCGTCTTCACCGGAGAATGTGATCAGACTATTTAGAGCAGCTCCCAAGTCTAACTGTGTGTCTTCTACAGCATCGACAACGCTATCTGGTGTCATCGTAATATCTGCAGCCTCCTCGTTCCCGCCAACAAGCACTTCTGGGAATGACAAGTTCACTTCACCTTCCCTCTGAACCGCAGATGATGACTCAGTTTCTGCGCCATCACCTCGATCAATCACGGTACTATAGATGGTCATCTTGATGTCATTGAAAACGCCTGGAAGGCCAGAAACTGGCGGAAACGCAAGGCCGTTTGGTGCACTAATACTAAACAGGTCTTCATTGGTTACCACCCAACGACCATTGCCTTCATAAGCAGCACCCATCACAACTAACTGATTGAGGACAGCATCTGATAACGCCGAGTCGTCCACATTAGTCAGTTGAATCACTAGCTGGTCAACCTCTTCGATAGCAGACGAAGCATCAGTTTCTTGGTATCGAATAACGAACTCATCCGTAACCGATGTATTATCACTGTTGGTTGTGAATTTAAGAACACCTGTTAGAGCATTCGCTACCACTGTACTCAAGTCCGTAAGACCCGCGACCTCATCGACCACCAGTTTGTTACTCGCATCTTCAGGCTCAACCACAGGTCGCACACGAACATCAATTGAGCCCGTGATTGTCGCTGTTGCAATACCCTGACCTGGGTCAGTTGCGTCAACATATTCATGATCGCGTTCTTCAATCATGACAACCGTATTAAGCGCAAAGTCGGTGCTCGAATCTTGTTCCGGTATTATCTGAATAAAATTATTGTTCAGTGCTATCTGGGTGAACGCTTCTGGAGTCTGCCCACTCTTAGGTGTGATGGTTAGCGTTCCGGCTACAGCATCGTAGTTCCAAATCACATCACCGTTTACAACCACACTTGCAACACCACTTGGAATACCACTGATAACGATTGAAGTGAAATGCTCATCACCGTCAATGTAATCAGTGCCCTCTGGGTGCCAATCAATATTGATCGCCGTATCTTCGTCCCCACGAGTCACCGTATTGTAGGTTGCTGAGGTATCAATCCTAGGCTCTACAAGTATACGAATTTCCTTATCAAAAGAGAGTGTATGGCCATCATTCTCAGTCACGACCACTTTACCCAAAATATTAATGTTCTCCGTAGATGAGTCAACTGGCCTTATACGGATACCTGAAGTTACCCCAGCTTCCGTTATATTGGCTTCGTAAATAGGTTTAGATAAATCCGGACTTCCATTTGGACTAGTTGCATAACCGACAAAATTTAGATCAATCGTTGCTCCATCACCATCTTCAAGAACGACCCCCTCAGGAATGCCTGAAAGAATAACCGTTACAGACTCTGAGCCATCGTCGGGTAAGGGTGTAGTGCCGCTATCTGGTCTTCTCTCACCTGACAATACGGTGAAATCAAGCTCAGCAAAGCTGTCACCATTTTGACTCTCTTGAATCGTAGTTTGGACACCGAATATCGAACTATCAGTAATTTCCGTCCATGCAGTACCGTTTGTACCACCGTAAGGGCTGTCCGCTACCCCTTTAACCTCAACGTTCACCGTTTTAGTTCCTAAGATTTCTTCATCGACCTGAGGCCCAGAAGAAAGGTTCGCGGTATCTTTGACAACACCCGTCACCTCAAACGTAAAGTCAACATTGCTGTGTTTAGCCGGAACGATCTCTACATTGGCTAAATCAGAATAGGCCACTTCCTGATAATCGACACCGTTGATAGTAATTGTAGGAACCGGAGTAGTGGTTCCGAGGAAATAGAGCACCGCACCTTCGGTTATATTGCTGATGCGAACAAACAACTCTTCGGAGCCATCAGTGTCCACCGAGCCATTCATGGTGATCACTTCATCCAAGGTGAAGGCATCTTTGTTCGCCAGAGGACCTAGGTAGTCTGGATCATCAATATTGTCTTCATTAATACGAATTCGGTTAACGCTGAACGAGCCAGGGTCCGCATCGGCTGTCACATCAATGATGATGTTTTGCTCTACAGAGCGAGCCGTTGTCTTATCATTTGCCCCGCCGTTAGCCGAATCATCGTATGGGTTGAGCGTCTCCTCAGTAATTGCCGTTGCTTTGAACTCAATTTGTCCAGAGAAGTTGTCGATTGGATTAACCACGGTGCTATTGATATCTGCAGCAGCAATCGTGTAGACACCATTGACTGGCGTTAAAACATTGCCATTTTGATCCAACAGCTCAAACTTCCCATCACCTTGAACTGCTTCTAGCTCATAGGTAATCGTCTCAGTATTACTGTTATCTTGCGACTCTGCATTCAGCTGAAGTGTCACATTGTCTTCATCTTCATTCACTTGATATTGATACGTACTATTCGCATCATCCCAAGTGGCAATATCCGCTACCGCTTCAATCTCAATTCTGAAGTTTGAATTTACTGTCTGATCAAGCGTGCCGTTGTTATCAATTTCGAGCTCGTAGTTGATTCGTACACCATTGTCATTTGAACCGTAGTTTTGGTCTGGAAAAAAGAACAAGTTATCGATTGTCGCGATGATGTCTAATGGCTGGTTCGTGCTTGGAGCAAAGCTCTGCTGCATTTGAGGCGGACCAAACAAGATATCACCGTTTGGTTCAGCGACTAACTTGTGATATTCCACGCCATCAAAGTAATAGAACGTTCCTCTGTGATTACCACTTTGAATCGTCAGTTGGCCGATAGACTCGCTGTTATCTTGGTCCTTCAGGTTAACCTGCAGCGCAATTTGTGCTGGTGCATCAGGCAAACCGCTTTGGTTATCTTGAATATTCTCTAGGCTTGGAGCATCACCCGTTGCGTAAGGGATTGTCGAGTCTCTACCCGCATCCTCAAACGTAGTCACCTTGAGCGATACTGCTGATGACTCTTCATCGGTGATCGTGATGTTCAGAGGCGTTGATGATGTATCCAAATCACCGTCTGTCGCAATCACATTGATTGAGAAGTCGATGGTGTCTCCATCATGATCAAGATAATTGGTCGCTCTAAACTCCACTTCACCATTGGAATTTATGCGCAGTCTACCAAGCTCACGAGTATCGATACCGCCACTACCATCATCGGTTTGTTCATACACTCGTACCTGCTGGACACCACTGTTTAAATCAAAGCTGCTGCTGTATGGCCCATTGTTTCCTGTGCGGAACACGATGTCGGCGCCATTGCTGGTAATACCCTCTATGCGAGTCAGCGCTGCATCATCTGCACCCACATCCGTCGCATTGGCAAACATGTTAACTTTGGAGTTGCCATAGCCTTGACCCTCAACTCGCGTGATCGATTGAGTGGTCACCAATGGAACATCATCAGTTACAGTAATAGTCAGGTCGATCGCGTTCGATTTGTCTTGGTCAAAATCTTCAGCGACGACAGAGAAATCAAGCTCTATGGTGTTTTCATTCGCGCCATCAGGATGCTTAAGTGGTTTAAACAGCTCAAATTGATAGCTGTTGTTCGAGGTATCAAAAATGATTTCAAACACAGGCTGATTGCTGGTTACCGTCTGTGCAACATAAGTGAAGGTTGTACCGCTTTGTGAAACAGGCAGCCACTCTAGGCTTTCTCCATCAGAAGTTAAGCCTGCAATCACTAAGTTTTCATCGACCAATTCGTACTTAACAACACCATCAGCACCTTCATCAACCGTGAATAGCCCGTTAATAATGGTATCTTCGGATTGATCCGAACCAATCCCAGTAAGATCATCTTCATCAACCACCGTCTCACCCGTTGGCGCACTCATCACTGGCACATCATCGAGCACTTCGATCGGCAATACATACTGATTAGAGTCATCACCGTCACCATCAACCGCAACGACATCAAATGGAATCGTTAAGGTATTGGAATTCGGGCTTGTTGGATGGTTTAGAGGACCTAGCAACGTAAACGTATAAGAGCCGTCATTCGCTAGCGCGAGCGTGAAGATAGGAGTTCCGCTTGTCGTCGTACCTTGATAAGTCGTTGTGTTCGCAGCACCAGTGACTTCTGTAATAGAAATCGCTTCAGTTCCAGAGGTCAATGTCGCTTCAAGCGCAGAGATATTACGCAATTCGTAAGCCTCTACTTGGTCAGCACCTTCTGTGGTAACAAATGCACCTGTTGCTTGAGAAAGCACAGATCCAAGATCATCTTCATCAACCACAAATGTGCTGGTCACTGTCGTGTCGGTAATGACAGGCACATCATCGGTGATAGTAACGGTCAAAGGTTTCATCACAGAATCAGTATTGTCTTGGTCGACCGCGATCACTGGCAGAGTGAATGCTTGATCGTTGTTGCCTTGTACAGGAAGATGATCGAGCTCTTCCAATAAAGTGAAGGTGTATTCGCCTAGCACTACACTACTAAAAGTGATGGTAAAGATATCCGTTTGAACACCCCCACTTTCAACGAAGCCAATATAGGTTCCGCTGTTGGCTGGATCTTCTTTAAGCTGAACTACCAAGCCATCCGATTTCAAATCACCAGACGTGTTGAACTGAGTGGTATCAATACGGAAATGGCTCACATCATCACTTCCCGCAGTGAAAGTAATGGTTTCAGTTTGGCTCACAGGTAAGCTCGGAGATGAGCCATCCACAAGATTCGCTTCTTCCAATGCAACCGTTGGTACCGTATCAATTACCGGTGGCGCACCATCTGAAATCGTCAGCGTCACTGTCGAAGTAACGATATCGCCGTCTTTGTCTTCTGATGTCACGGTAATAGTCTTAACGATATCACCACCAGAATGATTCAGATTTCGATTAGGCTCAAAGCGCACATCGCCTTCAAGCGTGATAAACAACGAACCTTCCGTAAATACGAACTCTTGCTCACCAGTGTTGGTTTGCACCAGAGACTCTTCAGGCTGACTACCATAAGTAAATTGAGTTATGGTAGCGCCATCAGCACTTTGCGCAGGCATCACATCAAATGTCGTTGTGGTAGGTGTGCCCGTGCTTGGCTCTGTGATGCTAAGAGCACCAGATTGCATCAATTGAACGTCATCACTGATGGTCACAGAAAGCGGTTTAGACGGTGAAATATCACCATCGGTATCTTGCGCATATACCGACAAGTCAAAGCTGAGGTCGTTGTTTCCTAATCCGTCGACATGATCCAAACGCTCTAACAAAGTAAACGTGTACTCACTCGGGTTAGTGTTATCAAATTCTAGGGTGAAGATAACTTTCTCAACACCCGAGCCATCCGTTGTGAATGCTATGTAGTCACCTGAACCCGCAGGCTCTTCACGCAAGCTCAATTCAAGGCCATCAGACTTCAATACACCGCTGGTATTAAACAGCCCTACTTCGACGACAATCTTCTCGATATCATCACTGCTTGCAAGTGAAGTAATGGTCTGAGTCACGCTGACTGGGCTGCCACTCGGCGTTGAACCATCAGCAAGTAAGCTTTCAGACAAGCTAACACTCGGAACGACATTCAACGTTGGTCCATCACCATCAACGATAGTGAGTGTGACCGTTGAAGAAGAAATATCCTTATCAAAATCAGATGAAGTAAATTCAATCAGCTTAACTATGTCGCCTGCAGAGTGGTCAAGATTACGATTTGGTTCAAACCTTACATCACCATCCAAGGTGACAAACAGCGAGCCTTCAGTGAAAACAAATTCCTGCTCACCGCTAATGCTTTGATCCAAAGTAATCGCAGAGCCACCGTCATAGGTGAACTGTGTAATGGTTGCCCCATCAGCACTTGGCGTAGGCAAGACATCAACGGTCGAGGTAGTTGGTGTGCCAGTATTTGGCTCTGTGATGGTTAACGTGCCATCTTGCATTTGTTGGAGGTCATCTTGAATGGTGACAACAACATCACGCTTAACTGAGTCATCACCATCAGTATCAACCGCATAAACAGGCAAGTTGAAATTAAGGTCGTTATTAAGCGCGCCATCAAGGTGATCGAGAGCCTCAATCAGCGTGAAGGTGAACTGACCTTTATTGACACTATCAAAATCAATGGTGAATACATTGGTTACGTTACCTGCCCCGTCATCAGTAAACCCGATGTAGTCGCCAGGTGAAGCAGGATCTTCTTTTAGCTGAACAACAAGACCATTTGATTTCAGAACATCACCTAGGTTGAATTCGTTGGTCGCGATTCTAAAGTGGCTTAAGTCATCACTCCCCACGGTGTAGGTAATGGTTTGTGTTGAACTCACCGCAGAACCACTCGGCGTTGAGCCACCTGCTAGGTTCACTTCCGATAAGTTCACGCTCGGAACAACATCGATGACCGGATCAATCCCATCTTGGATCGTTAATGTAACATCCGCGGTATCAGTATCGTTATCAAAGTCGCTGGTCGTTACAACGATCGTTCTAACAATATCACCCGCTGAATGATCCAGGTTTCGATTTGGCTCAAAACGAACTTCGCCTTCAATCGTAATGTACAGTAAACCATCGGTTACGGTAAACACCTGCTCTGTCGATACATTCGGGTCCAAGGTGACAGCAGTACCACCATCGTAAATAAATTGGGTGACCTTTGCGCCGTCAGCACTTTGAGTCGGCATAACATCGATAGTTGGCGTAGTTGGAGTGCCTGCCACGAGATCATCCAGTGAAGGCTCAACAATATTCAATGACCCGTCTTGTAAACCTTGTACATCATCGGTAATGGTCACTGTCATTGGTGACATCGCAGACTCATCACCATCGGTATCCACAGCTATAACAGGTACATCGAAGTTTAAGGTGTTGTTCTGCAAGCCATCCGCATGGTCTAACGCTTCAAGCAGCGTAAACGTGTATTGCCCTAAATTGGTGGTTGAGAAATTAATTGTGAATACGTTGGTTTCTACGTTAGCACTGTCTTTTACAAAGCCAATGTAGTTTCCAGAGTTCGCTGGCTGCTCTTTAATCTCAACATCTAAGCCATTCGACTTCAAAGCACCCGAAGTATTGAACTGAGCAGGGTCAATTCTGAAATGACTAACATCATCACTACCCTCGGTATAGGTAATCACTTGAGTCGTCGATACTGGATTGCCTATTGGTGCAGAACCATCAGCCAGATCGACTTCAGAAAGACTCACGCCAGGGATGACGTTGATGATTGGTAGATCGCCATCGGTAATGGTTAGCATTACTGTAGAAGTCACCACATCACTATCAAAGTCACTTGAACTGACCACTATAGACTTAACGATATCCCCGCCCGAGTGATTAAGATCGCGGTTCGGTTCAAAGCGCACATCGCCTTGAAGCGTGATATAAAGCGAGCCTTCAGCAACCACAAACTTTTGCTCACCCATATTACTCTGGTCAAGCGTAAACACGGTGCCATTATCGTAATTGATTTGGGTAATAGTCGTGCCATCAGCCCCTTCTTGATCAAGAACATTGACGGTCGTTGTTGTCGGCGTGCCCGTGGCTAAGTCAGCCACTGTCGGCTCTTCAATGCTGAGAGAACCATCCACCATGACTTGAATATCATCGGTAATCGTTACAGCCAAAGGCGACATCAGAGAGTCATCGCCATCACTATCGACCGCATACATAGGCAAGTTGAATTTTAGGTCGTTATTACCTTGAATTGGTGTATGGTCAATCGCTTCTAAAAGCGTGAAGGTGTATTCACCTAACGTCGTGCTGCTAAATGCAAGTGTGAAGACCGTGGTTTCTACATTTGAAATGTCCGTAGTGAATCCGATGTAGTTACCCGAACCCGCAGGCTCTTCTCGGATCTCAATCACTAAGCCATCAGACTTCAGAGTGCCGCCAGTATTAAACTCACTCGGCTCTAAGCGGAATGTTACAACATCATCACTTTGGTTGGTAAAAGTGATGGTTTCTGTTTGGCTAACCGCACTGCCACTTGGTGACGAACCATCGGCCAGATCCGCTTCTTCAAGTGCAACACTTGGCACCGCATCGATAGTCGGGTTGTCGCCATCGGTTATGGTCAAAGTTACGGTCGCAGTCACCGGATCGTTATCAAAGTCATTGGATGTCACGACTATCGACTTAACAATGTCTTCGCTCGCGGAATGGTCTAAGTTACGGTTGGGCTCGAAGCGCATCTCACCTTGAAGAGTGATGTACAACTCACCTTCTGTGAAACTGAATTGCTGCTCGCCTGCGATGCTCTGATCCAACGTCTTAACGATTCCACCAAAAGAAAACTCAGTAAACGTTGCACCATCAGCACTTTGGTTTGGCATTACATCAATGGTATTGGTTGTTACCGTGCCATCTGCCAAATTCGGCTCAACGATATCTAGCGTGCCATCTTGCATGATTTGAACATCATCGCCGATGGTTACATTGAGTTGAGACACCAAAGAGTCATCGCCATCGCTGTCGACCGCATAGACCGGAAGATCAAAGCTCAGATCATTGTTTGCTAGACCATCTGCATGGTCTAACGCTTCCAATAAAGTAAAGGTGTATTCACCAAGGTTCGAGGTCGAAAAGCTAATCGTGAACACTGGAATTTCAGTGTTTGAGCCATCAGTAATGAAGCCAATATAAGTGCCCGGATTCACTAAATCTTCTTTTATCTCGACCGCAAAACCATTCGATTTCAGTGCACCACCAACATTGAACTCAGTAGGTTCAATACGGAAACGGGTCACATCATCACTTTGATTAGTAAAAGTAATCGTCTCAGTTTGACTTACAGCACCGCTACCTGGTGCAGAGCCATCCGCAAGATTGGTTTCAGACAGAGTAACACTTGGCACAGTATCAATGGTCGGGATATCACCATCGGTAATCGTCAGGGTGACTGTCGAGGTCACGGTATCTTTATCGAAGTCGCTTGAGGTGACCTCGATCTGTTTAACGATATCTCCACCAGTATGGTCGAGGTTACGGTTCGGCTCGAAGCGAACATCACCTTGGATAGTGATATACAGTGAACCTTCGGCAACTACGAACTTCTGCTCGCCAATATTGTTCTGGTCAAGCGTTAATACAGCCCCGCCATCATAAGCAAATTGCGTGATGGTCGCGCCGTCTGCCCCTTCTTGATCAAATACATTAACGGTAGTTGTCGTAGGTGTGCCCGCCGCCAAATCAGCAACCGTTGGCTCGACAATATTTAGAGAGCCGTCTTGCAGGATTTGAACATCATCACCGATAGTCACATTCAACTGTGACACCAATGAATCGTCGCCATCGGTGTCTACCGCATAAACAGGAAGGTTAAAACTAAGATCGTTGTTCGCTAAACCATCCACATGGTCTAATGCTTCCAACAGTGTGAAAGTGTATTGGCCTAGGGTAGTACTAGAGAAACTAATCGTAAACACGTTGGTTTCGACGTTCGAACCATCAGTCACAAAGCCGATGTAACCACCTGGTGTGGTTGGGTCTGCTTTTAGCTCAACCACCAGCCCATTTGATTTGAGCGCCCCACCAACATTGAATTCTGTCGGTTCAATACGGAAACTCGCCACATCATCACTTTGATTGGTAAAGGTAATCGTCTCTGTTTGACTTACTGCGGCACCGCTTGGCGTAGAACCATCACTCAAATTAGTTTCAGATAAAGTAACACTCGGTACATTATCAATCGTTGGAATGTCACCATCAGTAATAGTCAACGTGACCGTAGAAGTAACAACATCACTATCTGAGTCGCTTGAAGTCACGACTATCGACTTAACAATGTCTCCACTTGTATGATCGAGGTTACGATTTGGTTCAAAGCGCACATCACCTTGCAGCGTGACATAAAGCGAACCTTCAGCAACCACAAATTTCTGCTCTCCAGTATTGCTCTGGTCAAGCGTAAACACTGTGCCGTTGTCATAATTGATTTGGGTGATGGTCGTGCCGTCTGCCCCTTCTTCATCAAGAACATTCACAGTCGTGGTTGTCGGCGTACCCGCTGCTAAATCAGCGACAGTCGGCTCTTCAATCGTAAACGCGCCATCTACCATGACTTGGATATCATCAGTAATCGTCACAGCAAGTGGCGACATTAGAGAATCATCGCCATCGCTATCAACCGCGTACACTGGCAAGTTAAACGTTAGATCGTTATTACCTTGATTTGGTGTGTGATCAATCGCTTCTATAAGCGTGAAGGTGTATTCACCTAAAGTCGTGCTGCTGAATGCAAGTGTGAAGACAGTAGTCTCGACATTTGAAGTGTCTGTGGTGAAGCCTATGTAGTGACCCGAACCTGCAGGCTCTTCTCGAATCTCAATCACCAAGCCATCAGACTTCAGAGTACCGCCAGTATTAAACTCACTCGGCTCCAAACGGAATTTTTCAACATCATCACTTTGGTTGGTAAAAGTGATGGTTTCTGTTTGGCTAACCGCACTGCCACTTGGTGATGAGCCATCAGCGAGATCCGCTTCTTTAAGTGATACGCTCGGTACCGCATCGATATTCGGGTTATCGCCATCGGTAATTGTCAGAGTAACCGTTGACGTTACTGGATCTTTATCGAAATCACTTGAGGTGACCTCTATCAACTTCACGATGTCTTCACTCAAGGAGTGGTCTAGGTTACGGTTTGGTTCAAATCGCACCTCACCTTGCAGCGTAATAAACAGCTCCCCCTCTGTGAAGCTGAATTGCTGCTCACCCGTGTCATTTTGATCAAGCGTTCTAAGTTGGCCGTCATAGGTGAACTGAGTAATCGTCGCACCATCAGCACTTTGGTTTGGCATCACATCAATGATGTTAGTGGTCACCGTGCCATCAGCTAGATTAGGCTCAACAATATCTAATGTGCCATCTTGCATGATTTGAACATCATCACCGATGGTTACATTCAGTTGGGACACAACAGAATCATCGCCATCGCTGTCTACCGCATACACCGGAAGATAAAAGCTCAGATCATTGTTCACGAGGCCATCTGCATGGTCCAACGCTTCTAATAGGGTAAAGGTGTATTCACCAAGCGTGGTGGACGAGAAGCTAATCGTAAACACTGGAATTTCAGTGTTTGAACCATCAGTAATGAAACCAATGTAGGTACCTGGATTCGCCGAGTCTTCTTTTATATCGACCACAAAACCATTCGATTTCAGAGCGCCGCCGAGATTGAACTCAGTAGGCTCAATGCGGAAATTCGCTACATCATCACTACCAGCGGTAAAGTTGATCGTATTGGTTGCGCTTACTGCACTTCCACTTGGTGCAGAGCCATCAGCTAGATTGGTTTCAGATAAAGTAACAGGTGGAATCAGATTGATTACCGGGTTTTGACCGTCGGTAATACTTAATTCAAGCGTTGATGTATCAGTGTCACCATCACCATCTTCTGCTAAGAATGAAAACTGTTTGATGATCGTTTCGCTACTTGAGTGGTCGATATCACGAGCAACCTCAAAACTGAAATCACCGTTAAGCGAGATAGTGACCACGCCCTCAGTGAAACTGAAGGTTTGAGGAGCATCAGGCAGTAAGCTTTGATCTAATGAATAATCAACACCATCGTAGTTGAATGATTGAATTGTCGAACCATCCGCACCTTCGAAATTGAACAGGTTATACGAGACAACAGTATCGCCAGCTAAAGTTGGCTCAGTAACAGATTCAACCTTATCAACCAGTTCAACGACATCATCTTTAACGTTGATAAGAATCTGCGCAGCTTCTGGAGTACTTGAACCACTAGATAACGCCGATCTATCGCCATCGGCATCTACTGCATAGATAGGCAGTGCAAAGGTTAAAAGTGCGTCTTCAGCACCTTGATGCGACAATTCTTCATAGAGGTTAAATTCATAGTTACCCAAAGATGGGCTATCAATTTTTACATCAAAAACCGTAATTCTTGCGCCATTAACCTCGACATAGCCTTCGTACGTTCGCACACCATTGGTTTCATTAACCAGTTCGAGTAACACAACCTCACCGTTAGATATCAGTGTGCCGGCGGTATTAAACTCTGCAGGTTCAAGTTCATGATGATCGATAATGTCACTATCAAAAATTTCTGAAGCGACACTACCACTTCCTGAGACCGTTGCCGTTCCCTCTTGAGAACCGCCAACAATACCAGCTTCATCAACATCAATACTGTCGACATTGGTAATGACTGGTTTATCGCCATCAGAAATAGCGAGGTTGATGGTATTAGTTACGACATCTTGGTCAAAATCGGTAACCGTGATTGGCAAAGAGAAAGAAAGCGAATCAGTGCCGACTTGCTCAATTGGTCTCAACTGCTCAAATCGATAGGTACCGTCAGTATCCAAGCTAACGGTTAAAATAACGTCGCTGCTACCTTGGATTGACAGTGTTATGGTACTTCCATCAGCAGACAAAGATGCAACGGTCGCCTGATTATCACTGAGCACACCATCAAATTGAGCAAGTGAGCTTGAGTCAAAAACAGCTGACTGTAGGTTATCACTACCAATATTTGAAAACGTGCCCTCAATTGCAGCACTGCTTGTTTCAACGTTGTCGATAGACACGCTTTCGACAGACGGATCTACCCCATCAAGGACGGTTACTTGCGCATTAATCGGTGTGACGAGCTGATTACCTGCGGTGTCTTGGCCCTGTATGTCAAAAGCGATGTTGATTTGGTCGCCCGTAAAGGAAACCTGTCCGCCACCAATCGACGGAACATGATCTATCGGCTGAGAAATAGTTGTGGTAAGCGATAATTCAATGTCATTTCCAACACTTACGGCATCAATATCGATGCGCAGTGCCTCATCTGTGCCTTGAACACCGATAATCGAATTGGAGGCTGAGTCATACGTAAAGCTAACCGGCTGGCCACTAGAGGTAATGTCGCTGTTGAGTTCACTAAGGAGCGAAGCGAGAGAGAGTGTTTCTGGAGCAAACGAATCTGGGTCAAGCGCTAAACTACCCGCAACAACGGTATCTGTAACTGTCACCGATTGAGGGTAAGTATTGCCGGAAATGGAACCTTCAGTCAGTGTTTCAGCGATGGATTGACCACCCGATGAGAGCGTGATCGATCTAAGCTCTTCCCTATCTTCATCAACAGATTGCTCTTCTAGGCCTGAAGTTTCAAAGAAGGTCGAAGGACGAGTTTCTGTATAGTTGTAATCAATGGTGACAAAGCCCGCATTTGCAGAACCTAGAGCGCCACCAGCTGCGGTCGCTTCTAAAATTTGAGTTGGATCGGCACCACCTAAAATGGCTTCTTGAATAGCCGCAAGATCGTCATCAGTGAATGAATCATCAGCAGCTTGCGCCAAATCGATATTCACCTCTCCGGCGATCGGTGCATCTGCCCAAGCCAAATCTTGATCGACACACCCAACACAATTGCCCTCAACCTCAACAGGGCCGCTAGGCAAACCTATTAGGAGTTCAGCATCATGCGCGGTCATAACAATCTCATTTTCACGGATGATATCGCCAACCGAAACTTTTCTGGCACTGCCGTCAGGCTTAACTACAACCACATCTCCACTGGTAGCTTCAACTACCACAGTCTGACGCGAAACTTCGATATCCATATATCCCCCGATGTCACAAGTCGCTGCTTAAGAGCGGTGAACATTGTTTGTAAAAGCAATCTCAGATTTTCATTAACTTATATCTCGCTCTTCGGAACACATTCAAACGGTTCATCGAAGAGGTACAAAAAGAGAATAAAATTCACCTGTTTTTTTATAATTTACTTACCTTTAAGCCTAGTCTTCCGCATAAAAAATGCCATATCTGCCTGAGTAGACCTCTTCATGCAAATTTGTCTATTTTCCAAGAGTTTCCAGAACATGAGTTAAAAGTTAGTAGGGTGCTGATTTATATGCAAATAAACTCACAGATATACACACCTCTCAATTTCATAAATTTATACCGCAATAAAGTTAACAAATCATTAGCGAAAATAAGGCATTAATTGAAGTGAGCTATGTATCAACAACTAAACAGCAACGATTCCCATCTTTGAGACAACACGCAGGCTATCGCCTCTAGGAAACCACAAAAACATAATAAAATAAGTTGCATAATAGATATTTAGCAGAAGATTACCCAACCTATACCGCAAGCGTTGTCACCTTTGCGATAGCTTAGTCAATCAAGCTGCTGTGAAAACAAAAAAGCCCACCAAGTAAAACCTGGTAGGCTTTTAAATCAGATAGCAACGCTATGCTTATAACAACGACATTTTATGATCTAGCTAGACGATTCGCCGTCCAAACATAAAGCAGCTCAAGCGCAATCGTAGCACCCGCTAACGCTGTGATGTCACTTTGGTCGTACGCTGGAGACACTTCTACAACGTCCATACCAACCATGTTGATACCCTGCAAACCACGGATGATTTTCAGCACTTTATCTGAGTTCAAACCACCACACACAGGCGTGCCAGTACCCGGTGCAAAAGCAGGATCAAGACAGTCGATATCAAACGTCAGATACACTGGTTTATCACCAACAATATCTTTCACTTGAGCAATGATCTCGTCCACACACATGTCATTGGCTTGCATCGCATTAATGACGTTGAAGCCATGACCTTCTTGTTTGTACTCAGTACGAATGCCGATCTGCACCGAATGTTCTGGCGAGATAAGACCTTCGTTTGGTGCATGGTAGAACATGGTGCCGTGGTCATAACGGCTGCCTTGGTTGTAGGTGTCAGTATGTGCGTCGAAGTGAATCAACGCCATCTCACCGTACTTCTTACCATATGCTCGTAGTAGAGGCAGTGTAATGAAGTGATCGCCACCTAAACCTAACAGAGTTTTACCGCTATTTAGAATCGCATCAGCTGCTGCTTCCAAACGCTGAGTGAGGTCTTCTGCGTCACCGCAATCAAACACAAGATCGCCAGCATCAATCACTGAGGTATGTTCAAATACATTGAAGTCCCACGGGAATTTCTTACCTTCCCACGCCAAGTTTACCGATGCACGACGAATCGCATCAGGGCCCATGCGAGCGCCCGGACGACCAGATGTCGCCATATCTAGCGGCGCACCTAATACAACCACATCAGCATCGTTGTCGATTGGGTTTTGCACCAAAGGACGACGCATAAATGTCATCGCATTGGAGTACAGCGAGTAATCTGGTTTCGTAAATAGATCGTTCATTAAAAATCCTCAAGATAGGTGTAACCCATCAAGCCTTGCTCTAACTCTTCAAGCACGCTTTGCTGCTCTTGCGCTGGTACTTTCGCCGTTACCAATTCTTTGTAGTTCTGACGAATTAGGTCCATATCAATGTGAACATAACGCATCATATCTTCTACTGTGTCGCCTTCGTTGATGTAGTCAATGTTCGCTTCTCCGCTCTCATCAACATTCACCACAACACTATGCGTATCACCAAATAGGTTATGCATATCGCCCAAGATCTCTTGGTACGCCCCTACTAGGAAAAAGCCCATTAGATATGGTTCATCTGGGTTCCACGCTGGCACTGGCAATGTTGTTTCAATGCCTTGACCATCTACATACTGGTCAATCGTACCGTCAGAGTCACAAGTGATGTCCAACACCACAGCACGACGCTCATCCGCATTATCTAAACCGCTCAGTGGCAATACAGGGAACACCTGATCAATACCCCAAGCGTCTGGCAATGACTGGAATAGTGAGAAGTTCACGAAGAACTTGTCTGCTAAACGCTCGCTCAACTCATCCAAAATTGGACGGTGGTAACGGTTCTTAGTGCTCATGCGAGTACTAAGCTCGTAGTTGATGCGCAAAGACATCTGCTCAGCCCAAGCACGGTGCTGAAGGTTCAACATACCGGTCGCAAATTGGTTGTGCGCTTCTGCAATATCACTCTGCGTGTCGTTGTAGATCTCAATCAACGCACGGTCGTCGTTCCCAGCATCAAGTTCTAAGAAGTTATTCCACATGTTGTTGAGCAACAGTGGTGCGTCTGCTTCTGGCGCAGCCATGTCTTCCGGTGAGTAGCTTTCAGTACCAATCACGTTGGTAATCAACACAGCATGGTGCGCTGTCAGTGAACGACCAGACTCCGAAATGATCACAGGTTGTGGCTGGTTGTAGAGCTTACAAATGTCCCCTACCGTCATCACGATGTTACGAGCGTACTCAAGCAGGCCGTAGTTCATTGAGTTTGAAGATTGGCTACGTGTGCCGTCGTAATCGACAGCTAAACCACCACCAACATCTAAGAACTTCAGTTGAGCGCCAATATCACGCAGTTCACAGTAGAATCGAGCCGCTTCACTCACACCATTGCGCACATCACGAATGTTCGCCATTTGCGAACCTAGGTGGAAGTGTACGAGCTCTAGAACATCCAGCTGGTCTTCTGCTTTCAAGCGCTCGATAACAGTAAGCACTTGTGATGCAGACAAGCCAAACTTCGACTTCTCACCACCACTTGCTTGCCATTTACCTGCGCCTTGAGAAGCAAGACGGATACGTAAACCCAAACGAGGTTTCACACCCAGAGCTTTCGCTTCAGAAAGAACAAGATCAAGCTCAGACAATTTCTCTAGAACGATAAAAACCTTGTGCCCTAGTTTCTCGCCAATCAGTGCAAGGCGGATGTATTCTCTGTCTTTGTAACCATTACACACGATCACAGAGCTCGCTTTTTGAGCCAGCGCCAATACCGCCAATAGCTCAGGTTTGCTGCCCGCCTCTAGGCCTAGCTGCTTTTGCTCTAATTGAGCTTGGCTCGCTAAGATCTCATCAACCACTTCTTTTTGCTGGTTCACTTTAATCGGATAAACAAGTAGGTAACGGTTGTCGTACTGATATTCTTCGATCGCTTGGTTAAATACGTTACAGATATTGTGCACGCGCTGATGCACGATTTGAGGAAAACGCACAAGAGCAGGTAAACCAATATTTCTTTGCTCTAACTGTTTTACGATCTTACTTAGTGGGACTTGATGATCCGTTTCGCTCGGTGATACATACACTTCACCGTTGTCATCAATGCCATAAAAACCTTGGCTCCAGTGCTTTACATTATACTCAGCACGGATGCGTTCCAAATTAACCGAATTTTCCAATTCTAGAGACCTCACACTATAGGGCCATCGACAGAAGATACCTCTTTGGAATAGCGAGGTATAACCCAACAAAAACGTTAGAATACGATTTGTTGGCTGCATTAACCGATATTATTAAGAGCGAGTCCAACCATTGATATTTGTGGTTACGATTACGTTTTTTTATCGACAGATCGACTTAAAGTGACAACTAAGGAATTACAAGGTTTTAGGGCAAAAAACAGACTGAAATGCATTAAAAATAAAGCACTTTCTAACAAAAATTTAGGTGAATAAAATAGCAATGACGCCTAAAATTCTTAGCTAATTTGGTGATGTTAAGTCAGGGTTATGACAAATATCGGCACTTCACTATCATAACTCTCGCTATCACCAAGATAGTCAGTATCCTGTTCTTTCATACCTATTGATGAGTGTTAAATCATGTCCGAAATGTACACCACCTACGCAAAGCAATACGACTCTGCTGCTCGCGATAATATTTATAATACCCTACTAGAACGCCCATCAACCATAGCCTTACTAGACGATGTTAAAGGGCTCGATATTGTCGACCTTGGTTGCGGCTCAGGTATATACGCGCAATGGTTTATCGACCAAGGTGCCAACAAGGTCACGTGTACCGACCTGTCTCAAGATATGGTTGACCTAGTGAATGGAAAACAAATCCCCAATGTAACCGCATACGCGCAAGATGCAGCTCTTGGTTTACCTAAGGAAGCTGATAACAGCGCTGATGTCATCGTGTGCCCGTTGGTGCTGCACTACATTGAAGATCTAAAACCTGTCTTTGATGACGTGTATCGCGTTTTGAAACCGGGCGGCTACATCGTGTTTTCCACTCATCACCCTTTTGCGGATTTTGAGTGCACCCTTTCAGGTAACTACTTTGAGCGCGAATTCATTCAAGAAGAGTGGAACACAGTTGGAACACCCGTTCAGGTAAGCTTCTACCGCCGTTCATTAACCGAGCTTTGCCAAGCTGTCAGCCTATCTGGCTTGCTGATTTCACAGATCACTGAAGGCACAATCGACGAGAAAGCCAAAGCCATCTCTGAAGAAACGTACGAGCGCCTATCAAACAACGTTAACTTCATCTTTATGCGTTGCGAGAAAGTCTCTGCCTAACCCGTAAGCAAATCGCGTGTGCCTTTAACGACACCAAAGGCACACGATCACTTCTCGTAAACCTGTCACTTCTTCCTGAATACCCGCTTTTCAGTTGTTGGCCCACTTAGCTAAATTGCCAGTTAATTGCACAAAAAATAAACTTTTTTCGTCCATATCTTGTATTCGACCATAACTTCTTGTAATTTTAACCGACCAACCAATCGGTCAGCCTTCGAATTTAGGGGATACTATGAGCCATAATCTAGACCTTGAACCAAACACGTCGAGCACCAACGACATGGATCAAATATTCAACCGACAACAAGATCACTACCGTAACAACGTTAATCCAACACTTGAGCAGAGACGAAATGATCTCTCAGTCTTGAAAAAACTATTAATGCGTTATCAAGAGCAGTTAATTGAAGCGGTATCTGAAGATTATGGCCATCGAGCAAAGCACGACAGCTTAATTGCTGACATCACCCCTTCTCTACACCAGATTAATTACAGTGATAAAAATCTTAAGAAGTGGTTGAAGCCTTCACGTCGTAAAGCCGGCTTGATGCTAACACCAGCCAAGATTACTGTGCATTATCAGCCAGTAGGTGTAGTTGGTATCATCGTGCCTTGGAATTTCCCAGTTATGCTCTCTTTGGGTCCTCTCATCACAGCATTGGCTGCAGGTAACACTGCAATGCTCAAGATGTCTGAGTTTACCCCTGCAACCAACCGTGTTTTGAAAGCGATGTTGGCCGAAGGTTTCAGTGAAGAGCAAGTGGCAATCATCGAAGGTGAAGCCGACGTTTCTGCTAAGTTCAGCCAGCTGCCGTTCGACCATATCCTATTCACAGGCTCAACCTCTGTTGGTAAGCACGTAATGAAAGCTGCAGCCGCGAACTTAACGCCAGTAACACTTGAACTTGGCGGTAAGTCTCCAACCATCATCGCACCAGATTTCGATATCGCAGACGCGGTTGAACGTATCCTGTTTGCCAAGAGCTTAAACGCAGGTCAAATCTGTGTCGCACCAGATTACATCTTGCTGCCACGGGAGAAAGTCGATGCATTTATCACCGCTTACAAACGCTACTTCAAGAAGCTCTATAAAGCAGGAATTGAGAGCAAAGACTTAACCTCAGTGGTTAACATGCGACAGTACAATCGATTAAAAGGTGTAGTTGAAGATGCGAAGTCAAAAGGTGCTGTGATACATAACGTTACCGAGCACGCACAAGACGACGTGAACCACAGAATGACACCGCATCTTCTCACCGAAGTGAATGATGACATGGTGGCAATGCAAGAAGAGTTGTTTGGCCCTGTTCTCCCAATCGTGCCTTATGATTCGATTGACGAGGCAATAAGCTACATCACAACAAGAGAGCGTCCACTTGCGCTGTACCTAATGAGCCACGATAAGAAAACCCAAGACCGATTTCTATCGGATACACACTCTGGCGGTGTTTGTATCAATGACTCTTTGGTGCATGTGGCAGCGGAAGACGCACCGTTTGGTGGTATTGGCCCTTCAGGCATGGGACACTACCACGGCATTGAAGGCTTCAAGACCTTTAGCCATGCAAAAACCGTGTTGACTCGAGGCAAGATCAACTTCACTAAGTTGATGCACCCTCCATACAACAACCCAATCAAGAAAATGATGTTCAAAGTACTGAATCGATGATTACAAAAAGGCAAAAAATCCTAGATGCTGCACTCCTACTCTTCTCCCAACAAGGGTTAGAGGGCACATCTACAGGGCAAATAGCGAAGACCGCCGGTGTAGCAAAAGCGACACTGTTTCATCACTTTGAGAACAAATCTCTACTGATTGATGAACTGTTTCGTGAACTGAAAGTAGAGCTATTTTCTACTCTGACTCAACATACAGAAATCGCTGAACAAAATCGCTATCAAGCCTTTAAATTCATGTGGATGACCGGAATTGAGTGGGCGTTAGAAAACCCAGTCGCCATGAAGTTCTTCACCAATGTGCATTTTGACCCAACGACTCAAACTCGCGAAGTCATTGTCTCGCAGATGTTTGCGTCACTCGATGACATCATTTTGAAAGGACAACAAGCCGAAGAATTGATGGTGTTAGACATTAATCTCGTTAGACACTTCATCCATAGCCACTTTTTGATCTGTGCGAATTGGCTTGTTGATCAGCAAGAGCCGCAGCCAGAGCAGTCAGAAAAGTACATCAACGACAGTTTTGATATGTGCTGGCGTGCTATTGGTGGTCAAGCGCAGCCGTCCTGTTAGCTAGACTATCAGCGGGCTATAAGCTAGATACCCTGCTATTAAGTAGCGTCAAGTTTCATCGAATCAATAAAAGCGTCTCATCGGCGCTTTTATTATTTGGGTACATTTTAATCACTTCACCCTGTTGACTTTCTAAGCTCGCATTCAGTACCATTCCACCATCATTTCAAAAGAGAATAACGCCATAATGAAGTACTAACATCCTGACATCCGATTTATTTTTTAAAAATCATTTGGACACTCGGGGTTAGTGGGCGTTACTTCGTCATCTATTTTCGCGACATATTAAGCTCTTAAAGATCCGCCGATTAACGGCCTGCATCTTCCAGAGCCACCTAAAAGACAGAAACCATCTCAATACCGCTTTCTCTCTTTCATTGGTCATCTATCTAAGTAACGCCTATGGCGATCTGTTGTTAGCATCCAGCAGGATCTTGCACGAAAAGCGCCTAGCCCCTTTTACTCGTTTATACGTAAAGGGAGGTATTTTTATGCCTACTATCTTAGCCAATAATCTCTCATTCCAGCTCGATACTGGTGAGTGGCTATTTAAAGAGATCACCTTCAATTTGAACTCGCGACTGACTGGCTTAGTTGGAAGAAACGGAGCCGGAAAGTCGTTGCTACTTTCATTACTCACTGGGCAAACGCAGCCGACATCTGGGAGTGTGTCTAGACAAGGCTCGATTGGTTTCTACTCACAATTGCCCTCAGAACTTTTGGATAGCACGATCAGCATTGCTGATTTCTTAGGTATCACAAATAAAATCAATGCCTTGCATGCTATCGAACAAGGCAGCTGCGAGCTTCAACATTTTGACATCGTTGGTGAAGATTGGGATTTGCAAGAAAACACTCAGAGGCTGTTGGCCAATCTGAAAATAACCAGCGAGTTGGCCACGCCATGCAACACATTAAGCGGTGGGCAACTTGCCCTTTTACAGCTTCATCAACTGTTTACTTCAGACCACAACATACTGATTCTCGATGAGCCGTCGAACCATTTAGACAGTGACGGGCGCAACTGGTTGATAGAACGGTGCCAACAATTTGAAGGCAAAATACTGATGGTTAGCCATGACCGAAGCCTGTTGAGACACATGGAAGGGATCTACCACCTCAATAGTTTGGGGCTACGTTTCTACAAAGGAAACTACGATAATTACTTCAAACAAATGTCGAATCAGTCCGATGCACTAGATAAACAGATTGCTCATCACCAATCAGAAAAGAGACGACTGGAGCGACAAGCTCAAGCCAATAAAGAAAAAGCGCAACAACGAGAGGCGCAAGGAAACCGACTGCGAAAATCCGGCAGTCAGCCAAAGATCTTAATGGATGCGATGAAAGACAAAGCCGGACGAACACAAGCAGCATCAGCCACTAGCCAAAATAACTTAAAGGATCAAAATCAAGATAAGCTTCAATCTCTTAAAGAACAAAAAGAGCAACTGAAACCGCAGGCCTTGTATCTACAACAGAGTAATAGCAGGAAAAAGAACGCGCTGTTAACGGTTGAAGATTGCCGACTTGAATATGGTTCTGGTACTGCTATCAATTTTTCTCTGTCACAAGGTGAACGCTGTTATCTCAGCGGCGCAAACGGCTGTGGTAAGTCGACACTATTGAAAGCGATTCACAACGAGCACTCGCACTACACCGGTACCATCAAACGCTTAGGATCTACTGTATACCTTGATCAACACTTTGGTTTACTGGATACCCATAACACCATGTTCGATAGCCTCATGACACATAGTGACGGGCTCACAGAGAGTGATGCTCGCATATTGTTGGCAGGCATCGGCTTTAGGCGTGATTCTGTGTACCGCAAAGTCGCTCACCTGAGTGGCGGAGAGAAAATGAAACTGGCGATGTTGATTGTCAGCCATAAGCAAGACTCCCCATTACTGCTGCTTGATGAGCCAGACAACCATTTAGATATCGAATCTAAGCAGATATTAGCGTCAGCTTTGCGTGAATACCGAGGCGCTTTTATCTTAGTCAGTCATGACGTGGATTTTGTTGAGGAGGTCGGCGTTAGCCCAAATCGCATTCAGCTTTAACCTTGATACTAACTACCACTGAGCTTAGATAGGCGAGTATTGTTGCGGATACTCGCCTTTCTCGATTGAGACAAGTACACTACGCGCCTCGAACATCTAATCATAAGGCTAAGGTTTGCATACTCTAGAACAATTAAAATCAGGGCAACTTAAAGGTATTAAGCGCTTAAAGCTATCAGAAGGTCTCACTGAGTTTCCATTAGAAATCTTGGATCTTGCCGATTCACTAGAGATTCTCGATCTTTCGGGGAACCAGCTATCAGACTTACCTGAAGAGTTATCACAGCTTACTCACCTGCGTATTATCTTTGCGTCGAATAACCTGTTCACGCACCTTCCTGATGTTCTCGGGTCACTTCCTAAGCTTGAAATGATCGGTTTTAAGACCAACCAAATCAAAACCGTAAGCGAAGCGTCTCTGCCACCTCAATTGCGCTGGTTGATCCTAACCGACAACGCCATCGAAGTTCTACCGAATTCACTGGGTGAAAGACCACGACTGCAAAAGCTGGCACTCGCAGGCAACCAGATTCGCGTTTTACCTGAGAGTATGGAAAAGCTATCCAACCTCGAACTGGTCCGCTTGTCTGCAAACCAACTGACTGAATTCCCAGAGTTCCTTATCAAGCTACCAAAACTGGCTTGGCTAGCGTTTGCGGGCAACCCGTTTTGCAAACACCCTAGCAGCTTAGATAGCGTGCCTGCGGTTAGCTCTCAAAGCTACTCGCTAAATCAAGTTCTTGGCCAAGGCGCGTCTGGCGTGATCTCTCATGCAAGCTGGCTAAACAGCGACTTTGATTTCCCACAAGAAGTGGCGGTTAAAGTGTTTAAAGGCGAAGTCACCAGCGATGGTTACCCACATGATGAACTGGAAGCGTGCCTGCAAGCTGGTCACCATAACAATTTGGTTAAATCTATCGCCCAAGTAGAAGAACAAGATTACTTAGCTTTGGTGATGGAACTCATTCCAAGCAGCTACTACAACCTAGGGCTACCACCAACACTCGAGACTTGCACGCGTGATACTTTCCCTGAAGGTTTCGAACTTCCAATCTCGCAAATCGACAACATCGTGACTCAGATGATCGATGTATTTAATCACCTGCATGACAACAAGGTTTGTCACGGTGATTTGTACGCGCATAACACCCTAGTCAATGAGCAAAGCCAAATGATCTTTGGTGATTTTGGAGCAGCGACCATCTACGGTTACCTAACTGAAGAACAGAAGCAAGGCATTCGACGCATCGAGGCTCGCGCTCTCAAGTACTTTATTGATGACCTACTAACGGTTTGTGCCAAGCAAGATGTTGGAAGTGAACTGCACTCACGCCTAACAACCTTTGAAGCGTAAACGCCTTAGATAAAAAGAACTTAAAGAATGCTAACGCTTAGTTAGCTTCGCCAGAAACAACAAAGCCAACATCACTGTTGGCTTTTTGCTTTTTACAGGCTCGCTCGCTTAATCAAGCTCGATGAAAAGAGTTAACGCTCAGCTTGCACCAACTTCAGATACGAATGCAGCTCGCCGTTCTTATATTCCACCGCAGAGTGGATATTAAGGTCTGCTCGCGCTACAACCGCAAATTCATATCGGTTATCGCCTTTAGTAATCTCAGCGTTCAGTAAGCCGTCTTTTAACTGCCACCGCCCTACCGTCTTAAAGCGATTAAACCAGCTCGTAAGAAACAACGTAAAGCTGAGAGATACCTGGGTAGATATCTTGAATCACATCTTTCAACACTTGCAGCGTCATGTTCTCTTGTTGTGCATGGAACTCGCCCAGTTCATCGAACAAGATTGGTTCTACGCTGATGATCTTAAGATTACAGAATACGCGCCCTTCTTCTAACGTTGATACTTCAACAACGCTGCCCGGTTGGTAATCACGCTCTGATTCATCGCGAATAGTGATGGTCTTTTTTCCAGAAAGGATGTCAGCTTCAAAACGTTCGAAGAACGTCATAGTAGTTGGTGCGGTCATTTATCTCGGTCGCTTAACATTAAAGGTTAGGTAGATGTTTGTATACCAGAATGCCTGTTCAAGCGAATAAAAATTAGATGCGGAAGTTTATCTCGTCACTCCCAAGACTGACGGAGGAAGGAGTTGGGAATCTCTAGAGGATAAATTACAAGCAATAAAAAAGGAGAACCGAAGTTCTCCTTTTCTTAAACCTTAAAGCTAACTCTAAATTATAGAGATGCTTTCGCTTTTTCAACTAGAACAGCGAATGCTGCTTTGTCGAATACTGCGATGTCAGCAAGAATCTTACGATCGATCTCGATAGATGCTTTCTTAAGACC
This sequence comes from Vibrio chagasii, assembly GCF_002954585.1. Classification (GTDB taxonomy): domain Bacteria; phylum Pseudomonadota; class Gammaproteobacteria; order Enterobacterales; family Vibrionaceae; genus Vibrio; species Vibrio chagasii_A. The sequence goes on along the minus strand of NZ_MSCI01000002.1, from coordinate 1,063,118 downwards.
GTTGATGAAACGGCTGTAAGATAGACCATTTTGACGAGATGCCGCGTTGATACGTGCAATCCAAAGTTGACGGAATTGACGTTTCTTGTTACGACGGTCACGGTAAGCGTATTGACCAGCTTTGGTAACTGCTTGGAAAGCTACGCGGTAAACACGTGAACGTGCACCGTAGTAACCTTTAGCTTGTTTTAGAACTTTCTTATGACGTGCACGAGCTTGTACACCACGTTTTACGCGAGGCATTATGCTTCTCCTAAACTAAACGAATTTATAAACTAAAAAGAATTAAGCGTATGGCATCATACGTAGAACTTGAGCAACTTCACACTTAGGAAGGATCGAGTTCGGACGTAGCTGACGCTTGTTCTTAGTAGTACGCTTAGTCAGGATGTGACGTTTACCAGCGTGCTTAAACTTAATACCACCAGCAGTTTTCTGGAAACGCTTAGCAGCACCTTTGTTGGTTTTCATCTTAGGCATGATGAATAACTCCGCATTGTTGAGTTGTTAATAACATAGTAATTAGGGCGAATAAAACCCCGCAACCAGAGGCTGCAGGGTTCAATTACTTGCAAAGCCGTTAATTACTTCTTTTTAGGGGCCAATACCATGATCATCTGGCGACCTTCAATTCTCGTTGGGAAAGATTCGACTACTGCAAATTCTTCAGTATCCGCTTTCAAACGATTAAGAACGTCCACACCGATGTCTTGGTGAGCCATTTCGCGGCCACGGAAGCGAATTGTTACCTTCACTTTGTTGCCGTCTTCAAGGAAACCAGTCAGGTTGCGTAGTTTTACCTGATAGTCTCCAATATCAGTTCCAGGGCGGAATTTAACTTCCTTAATCTGAACCTGCTTTTGCTTTTTCTTCTGCTCTTTCGCAGCTTTGCTCTTCTCGAAGAGGAACTTACCGTAGTCCATCACACGACAAACTGGCGGCTCGGCGTTAGGGCTGATCTCTACTAGATCCATACCAGCTTCATTTGCAGCTTCCATCGCTTCTGCGATTGATACTACACCAACAGCTTCGCCGTCTGCGCCAGTTAGACGCACTTCACGAACGCCACGAATGTCACCGTTTAAACGGTGCTGGTTTTGTTTGGCCGGTTGTTGGCCACGTCTTCCGCCTTTAATAGCTATTCCTCCAGATTGAGCTTACGGCTTGAAACCTCAGCTTGGATGTATGAAATAAAGTCATCCACTTTAAACTTGCCAAGGTCTTTACCTTTACGTGTACGTACTGCAATTTCGCCGGCTTCCATTTCTTGGTCACCACACACAAGCATGAACGGTACACGTTTCAAAGTATGTTCGCGAATTTTAAAGCCAATCTTCTCATTTCTCAAGTCTGCTTTGACTCTAAATCCACTTTTTTGCAGTTTTTTCGTAATTTCTTGTACATATTCAGACTGTTTGTCTGTAATGCCCATTACAACTGCTTGTTCTGGCGCCAACCACGTTGGGAAGAAGCCAGCGTATTCTTCAATAAGAATACCGATGAAACGCTCTAGTGAACCTAAAATCGCGCGGTGGATCATAACTGGCGTGTGACGCTCGTTATCTTCACCTACGTAAGTTGCACCTAAACGCTCTGGTAATGCAAAATCGAGCTGCACTGTACCACATTGCCATGCACGGTCCAAACAATCATGCAAAGTAAATTCAATCTTAGGTCCGTAGAACGCACCCTCGCCTTCTTGAATCTCGTATGCAATCTCCATTGACTCTAGTGCAAGCTTAAGGTCAGCCTCAGCACGGTCCCACATTTCGTCAGAACCTACACGTTGCTCTGGACGAGTAGACAGCTTAACAACGATGTTTTCGAAACCGAAAGTTGTGTAAGTGTCGTAAACCATTTCAATACAAGCTTTAACTTCTTGCTGAACTTGGTCTTCAGTACAGAATACGTGAGCGTCATCTTGAGTAAAGCCACGAACACGCATGATGCCGTGAAGTGCGCCAGACGGCTCGTTACGGTGACATGAGCCGAACTCAGCCATACGTAGCGGTAGATCACGGTAAGACTTAAGACCTTGGTTGAAGATCTGTACGTGACCCGGGCAGTTCATTGGCTTGATAGCGTATTCACGGTTCTCTGAAGACGTTGTGAACATCGCTTCTGCGTATTTGTCCCAGTGACCAGAACGTTCCCAAAGTACGCGGTCCATCATTAGTGGGCCTTTTACTTCTTGGTAATCGTATTCAGTCAGTTTTTGACGTACGAATACTTCTAGTTCACGGAAAATAGTCCAACCGTTGTGGTGCCAGAACACCATGCCTGGTGCTTCTTGCTGCATGTGGAATAGATCCAATGCTTTACCAATCTTACGGTGGTCACGCTTAGCCGCTTCTTCTAGACGAACTAGGTGAGCTTTAAGCGCTTTTTTATCATGGAATGCAGTACCGTAGATACGTTGAAGCATCTTGTTGTCACTGTTACCACGCCAGTAAGCACCGGCTACGTTTAGTAGTGTGAAGTGCTGACAGAAACCCATATGTGGTACGTGTGGACCACGACACATATCGATGTATTCTTCATGGTGGTATAGGCCTGGACGGTCGTCTTTAGAAACGTTCTCGTCTAGGATTTCCATTTTGTATCTTTCGCCGCGAGCTTCGAAAGCATCACGCGCTTCCTGCCAGCTAACTTTCTTCTTAACAACCTGGTACTTGGTCTTCGCTAGCTCTTTCATGCGCTTTTCGATCTTTTCTAGATCTTCTTGCGTTAGAGAGTGCTCAAGGTCGATATCGTAGTAGAAACCGTTATCGATGGTAGGACCGATCGCCATTTTCGCTTCTGGGAAAAGCTGTTTAACCGCGTGGCCTAATAGGTGAGCACAAGAGTGACGAACGATCTCAAGGCCATCAACTTCATCTTTAGCTGTGATGATTTCTAGGCTTGCATCGTTTTCGATAAGATCACAAGCATCAACACGCTCGCCGTCTACACGACCAGCAATGGTTGCTTTCGCAAGACCAGGACCGATTGATAGGGCAACATCTAGAGTTGATACAGGGTTGTCAAATTGACGCTGACTACCGTCAGGAAGAGTAATAATTGGCATTATTTGTCCTTTACAGTGGTGTTGCACACCAAGCAACACATGAAAATGTTTAATATATGTCTTTCAATCAACTAGTACGCTGATTGGGGATATATGCATAATAAATATACCCACGGAGAAGCAAATACAGATGCCTCGCTCGTGGGTATCAGAGCATTGTAACGAAATTATACTAAATAACAATAATCCATAGAATTTACTAATCTAAACCGTTGTTAGGCAAACTCGTATTATAAAAGTGCAGCTTTGAGAATTAGACGTACTTTGGAAGGCTTGCCAATCTCCTAGCAGCATTCCATTGAACGGGTGCTGTCCAGGATTGACTGTCATCGAAAATCTACTGCCATAAGGGACAGGCTGGCGTCTTACAAAAAGATAAAAACCGAAACTGGATACCTCAAATGGACAGTTACTGGTTCGAAAAAAGTAAGGAGTAATTTAGTACCATTCGAATGGCTAAGAATGGTGATATTTATTCTTAGTCGATCTTGACAGAACTTACTTATCGACGGGCTAGTCGGGTATTTGTTAGCGTAACAACAATGTCGCTTATAGATAAAGCGTATTCTGTATAAATATCACCTCTATATTGTACAAAGTGATCCGTTAGCCTTACGAATTTAACAAGTATTGAAAAGTTAGAACGGTGAATAAACAACATCGCACTAGAAAGAAGTTAGATTTATCAAAGTAATGACTAATATTTTAAATTTTTTATGAGTCAATGATTCCGGCCATGCTTAAAAAGCCCCCTAATCAGGAGGCAAATTCAACGAATAGCTGCACTTGACTAACTGTTCCCAGCGAAACACTTAAATGTGTAGCCGTTTTCTAATCCCGTAATTGACCGCTTGTAAGATTGTGCTACTTCTTTTGCTGGAATTGTTAAGAAACCAGGAAAGAAATCACCATAAACAGGAATAGATTCCTCCAATATTGTCGGGCTCACCACATTGATTCTAATACCGCGTGGGGCTTCTAACCCTGCAGATTTCGCAAAGAACTCGATGGCGCCACCAACTGTCGTCGCGCTCGTACCAAAACGAATTGGAGAATCTGAAGTGATACCGGAAGTTAGCGTTACACTACCGCCATCATTTAAATAATTAAGCCCTTCTTCAGCTAAACGAATCTGCCCCATAAGCTTACTCTGAAGGCTAACTTCCCAATCTTGATCGCTATACTCACCTAATGCTTTAAAAGAAACTTGACCAGCCGTACTAATAATTGCATCGATATTGCCGACCTTATCAAAAGCAGATCTAATCGATTCTCGACTACTCATATCAATAAGTACATCACCAGAAGTGATTCCCATTTTGATCACCTCATGATCTCTTTCTAGTAGTTCAACCACTGCTCTACCGATTGTGCCACTTGCGCCTACGATTGCTATTTTCATTCTGCATACTCCAAATAAGTTGTGTCGATGAGTGAACGGTTGATAGCATAAACACTACAGGTGATACTAAAAACCGTAAAAAGGCACATCACTGTTTACATAATGGAGCTAATATGAATCTCACACACCTCGAAACATTTCTTAAAGTCGCTCAATTAAAAAACTTTTCAGCTGCAGCAGAACAACTTGACGTGTCAAAAGGTTTAGTTTCTCGTCACATAAAGTCATTGGAATCAGACCTAACATGTACCCTATTCCATCGCACGACACGAAGCGTGACATTAACGGAAGCGGGTAGAGAGCTGCTTGATACCGCACAAAAGATTGAGGAGTTAACGCTAAAGGCTTCGAAAAGCATTCAAGATTTATTAGCGGAAGACAGAGGCGATATCCGTTTCACAGCTCCGAGTAGCCTAGGAAGTCAACTCTGTACAAAAATGCTACCTGAATACAAGAAACAATATCCGAATATGAAAATTAACTTGGAGTTAACTACCGCTCTAAAAGATGTGGAGTTTGGTGAGTTTGATGTTGCTTTAAGAGCTCATGAGGACTTACCTGAAAACTTAATCGCTAAGAACCTTGGAGCGATGAAGAACATACTCGTTGCGTCCCCTGATTGGCTGACCCAAAACGTGATCAAAGTGCCTGAAGATATACAAAATGTGGAATGTATCCAAAATACCCTGAACCCAACTTGGAACAATTGGTCGCTATTTTCAAACGGCCGCCAAGACGTATTGATTCGCTCTCAGGGTAAATACTCATGTTCAAGTTATGAAGGGATAAAAGCCCTCGCTACAGCACATATGGGGCTTGCTAACTTACCATTACCTATTGTTGAAGAGTTGCTCGATAGCGGTCGACTGGTCAGAGTATTACCTGAATGGCACAGCTTACAGCATCATTTTTACTTGGTATACGCAAAACAGCGATTTTACCCAAAGAAGCTAAGAGACTTCATCAACACACTCCTTATATGGCGTGATGAGAATTCTCGTTGGTTTGTTTGATGTGGATAGATAAAGTATTTAGATGACTCAAACTTTACGAAGGCTTGTAATTGGTTCTTTACCACTGCTCCCGACAACGTAGTTAAGGGTTAAATTTTAGGATAGATGATTACCTCAATTCAGAAACAATTTTCACGTGTCGATTTAATTCCACAATACAAAAAAACAAGTGAGCATTGTTATCTTATCTAAACTTCTGTAGCAAAGTTCTATCGCCAAGCGACTCCAAGTTAGTAAACACTTTTGATCAGAACATACAATACAAGTTGATCTGAGACACCTCCAATAAGATTTGAGTATTGGAACAAGCCGCCCACTATCAAAAGCCTCAGTTAACGTTCATTGTCGCTTCTACAGTGCGCCTAGAACCGATTGGCACACATTTAAACGTCAAAAGTCGCTACGCAACGATACCAGCTGGTGGTATAACTTAAAAACTAAGTTTAGATTTGAAACAAGTTTGATAGCTAACCCCGAAAGACAGCATTACACTTTTAGGATGCGTTTTATCGAAATATATTAATTCTTACTGGCAGAATTTTACCAAGTGCAACGCTTTTAGCTTCAGGCTAACCTTTGCACATAGAGAAGTACGAATGAAGTTTTCAACTTATGATATTCTCCCTTTAAAGCATTCGCATTTTTATACGGTAGTCTACACATCTCTAAAAAATCCTAAATCTAATATTTCCCATGAGATAAAATAAGCAAATCAACTAGTCTCACCCATGACTTTGTTTAGTTCTTTATTAATAAACCCCAGAGCACTTCAACCTAACAATGTTATTTAAATGTTACACGTAAATTATCTATCTCCATAACGAATCACCACTGTAAATATATTAAGTAAATTACCACCTTCTAAAGAAGGTGGCTTTGTGTGAGCCCCCTAAAAGGGGGCCTTTGTTTAGTCCAGCGCTAATTGTTGCTGTTCCATGCGATCTTTCTTCTCCTGATGTCTTACATAACCTCGAATAATTTCTTCATTAACTCCTACGCTATCGACAAAATACTTGAGAAGCTTGATTGATCTACTCATGTTATTTGTCCTCTTTGACTTCGCTAAAAATCAAGAGAGCATTTAACATGAGCGGAACTACAGGCGAAGCCTAACTAAATGATAACCACCTACTGAAGTAGGTGGTTTAGGGCTGAAAATAAAAAATTAAAAATTTAGTTATAAGTCATGACTTTAAATTAGTTTGAAGTTTAAAATACTTTTATCAGCAACATCTTTTGCTTTGTCTCACAATACTTTTTCTCGCGAAGTTGAAGCAAAAGTTTATTGTGGCAATGACGAGGGAACAATTGGGGTTGGCTTCACATTGATGACTACCACCCTAGCAATGAAAACATAGTCACTATTCGCGGCGACTTTAAATTCTTCCAAACGATGACGTATGATACATGGGAAACTCCACATTACATACACAAGGGAGCACTTATTATTAGCGAATCATCGGATTACTATAAATACTTGTCAGATTGTCAGTCATATGGCTTTTACAATGATATCAATGGAGATAGTTGGCATAACCGGAATGTTCACACAGAAATTCCTGGTTATTCTAGACATTGGATGGGAATTGCGACGAGAGCCCCCTGATATAATGCTAAGTCCAGGTTATTACTCAAGCTATAGTGGAAACCCAGAACCAACGAACAATTGATCAATCTCCCACCCTAAAAAATTCACAATGCAATAAATTATTTAGTCATTTTCGAACCGTATGAAATAACAAAAATTGGTAACTATTTTTACTTATAAAAAGTGCGGCTTCAGTTTTCCACTTAAAAATTGTTAAAAAATAAACTAACTTAAGAATGCTCATCGATACCTAAAGACTACAAGCTGATGTTGGCTTAGCTCCATTCCTTATTTGATTTCGCTTTAACGCACGCATTTTAAAAAGATTAATCTTTATTCTTTCTTTTCGATGTGCAGTAAAGCTAACTTGAAGCTGAGCCTCTTCACCAAGAGCTAAACCGTCGTTTTCACTCATGTATTGGTACCATGAGTTATTCTCTAAATCATTAAAATTTTCTGGCATCTGCCCTAAATAGCTGACATCTACAGTAGCGATATGAGGCACTGCCGTCAATTGCTCTTCAAATAAAGGAGTACAAGATTAACAGGGAAGTTGCTTCACAAATACAGTTAAGACAGTATGCAGACTCAAAACATTTAAAGCCCCCTTTTGGGGGGCTTTAAATGTTAAGCAAAGTGACTCCCTACAAATCTAGCTCGCTCATTTCAACAATGCCATCGATACTACGGGCATCAAGGGCTGAAATTATGTAGATAAGTCGTACAGGCTGTGCATCACCTGCAAACCTCAACGCTAATTTGTTCTTCGAGGCGCGTTCTGCCTCTTCAATCACGACATATGTACTGTTAGCGATCACCAATTTCAGCCGGTTTTCTTCGTGTTGAATGACAACTTGGTCACGATCAAAGTCCGATAAGTCAATAAACGAAGCATGGCTGTTATCGTTGATGAACACTTGTTTGTACCGACCAATAGCATCATTTATGTCGTAACCATTACTGCGGCCCGATGTCGAAAGAACAATAGCATCTGTCCCTTCGAGCTTGACCACTTCAATCAGCTCACCACGAGTAGACTCCGAAATGAGTGACCAAGCATCGCCAGTTCTAAACACATCTTGGTAGCTTCCTATCGAGACACTTCCATGTTGATCATCGGATTGAATCAGCTCGTTGGTTTCTGGTACGAAGAACAGTTCACGCACTACAGGGCCTTCCACCGAGCCAATCCAAATGGCTTGTCCTGATTTGCCGAGACGAATCTCTTTGCCCGTTTCGACCACAAGCCAGCGATCACTGTTTTTGCCTAGGTGAATCACGGCCCCCGTTTCAAAACGTTCTGATAAAGTGTTTAGCATCCCCTCGTTCTCTATCAGCCAATGTTCACTGACTTCGACGAGCTTTGGCGGTTCATTCGCCGTCAACTCAAACACCAATCCGCTCTCTGTTTCTGCTCGATAACCGTCATGACTCACATAAACATCAGTCAAAGCCTCGCCAATCAAGTCAAACTCAACAGGCTCAGTCAGTTGTCCGTCGGCAATGAATCGGAAGTCCGGTGTAAAGTTATACATTTGTTCTAAAGAGAAAGAAGGCTGAGCATATAACTTGCCTGTCATTGGCTCAAACAGCCAAATAGATTGGTCGTCTTTCTTACCAACCAGTTTTAGTTGCTTATCGCTCCATTGGTTTGGTATTAAAACAAACTGCTCACTTGACGGCAGATACCACGCTTTTAGAGCTTTACCATCAAAATCTGACAATCCAAAAATCATAAGCTGATGTTTGGTGCCGTTAAATTTGGTCACCAACGTATCTTGCCAGTTGTACTGATACTGCTCCATCCATTGCTGGTTAATTGCGATCAGGCTTTTCGTACCTTCAGGCGTTAACACATGAATTTCGCCATTGTCACTCGCGATATAGACATGCTCGTGGGCAGTAACCTTGTCACCTTCTTTTAGAGTCACGTTTTTAATTCGTCCCTCTTTTTGAAGGTAAATAGATTGTTCTTTCTCACTATAGAAATACGCGACATCCTCATCGACAAGCAGCAGCTTTAGCTCTTCCATAGCAGGCAACGTACTCACAACTGTTGCCTTTTCTTTACCAACAATGCTCCATACTGGCGTTTCACTTTCAACGGCAACTTCAACGGTATCAGCCAATTGTGTTGGCATTTTCTCGTAAGCCGAAAGATCAAATTGTGCAAATTCGCTCGAGCTCATGGAATCCGAGATTAAGCGTCTGTGATCCGAATCGACTGGCGCAACAAGAGCTTGGTACAACCGCTCATTGCCATGAATATCTGTCAGCATTAACCCGCCTTCCGTTAAACGGTACAGGTATTTAATTTGCGACTGATCAGGCATATGATACGTGGCAGCAACATGAACAACGTTCGCCTCCGTCCAAGCATTGAAGCTGACAGAGATAGAAGGCCTAGACGGCTGGAATAACGTGTAAAAGCCCATCATCTCGCCAGTGGCAATATCAACTTTCCATAATAAGCCATACTGCTGATTAAACAGCCAAGCTTCATCACTGGTTGCCGTTAGCAATTGCGCTTGCTGCGAGAGTTCAACAGAAACATCGCGGCTCACTATCACACGATCATTATTAATGTCGTAATAAGCGGTGCCAAGAGGTTCTCCGGCTTCTTCATAATTATTGATAACAACATAATCACCTAGAAGCTGATGCTTTTCAGCTAACGTTTCAAGGTGCTCAATCACATGAGAGCTGCTCTCTTCTTTTTGAGCGTCTGTCGCGATCAACGACAGTGTTAAGTCTTCCACTTGCCAGATTTCACCTTGGTCTGTAAACACTTCGACAACTGACTCGCTCAACGAGGAGATATCAAGGGTGACGGTGCCAATTTTCAACGCTCCATTCGTCACTTCGGGTGTGGCTCCCTTAATAGCTCTCGCGTCAACTACCCACTTGATCGATGCTGCAGAGTCTTCTGAAAGCACGAACTTCGCGTGCGGCTGTACAATCAATTCTTGTTTACCCGATTCAGCACTCAAATGGTAAGTCAGCTTTCTCAAACCAAGCTCTTTAATCTCTGGCGTGACAACAACACGCTCCATAGCTCCCAGCTTTACGGATACGGTGTGCGAAACGAACTGCTCTCGCATAGTGCGTATGACATATTCCGATGGGAAAACGTAAAAGTCGAAGTCGAAATCAAGATGCGTTTCAAGCGATCTTAAAATACTAAATCCTTCGTCGTTTCTAGTCGTCGAACCAGGTAGGATTTCATAGTCATAATCGATGTACGACTTGCCTGTTGCAGGCAGCACTAATGTGGAGCTGCGGGTATCGATACCAACGAACGAGCCATAGCCTAGGCGCTCTCTTAGCGGTAAAGCCTTAGACTTGTCTCTCAATGCTTTTGGTAGATCGCCCGCCCAAAAGAAGTAGTTTAACCAACCGGACCCGGTTTTACCGTGCTTGGAAGAGTAAAGGGCTTGGCTACCAAGCTCTAATTGCCCGTTTGATAAATCAATTTGGTTAATGACCGCGCCAGGAATTGGCAACAAAACGTTCTTCTCAGAATCATAACGGTATCCACCTTCACGGTAAGCATTGTCGACTTGATAGAAGTAGTGCCCTACTTGTTGCGCATCCATCGCAATATCACCAAATGCTTCTGCTAATGCAGTAAAGCCAACCGCTAAACCACCGACGATAGCTCCAGCTTCTCCCAGTACTAAAGCAGTCGTAGAAGCTTCTGCAATACCAGCGCCTAAAGCGGCCCCGCCGATGGCAGTGCCGACCGCATTGAAACCAAGCTGAGTGCCGAAAATTGCTTGTTGTTGAGCATTTTGCGCATGGGCCAATTCATAAGCGCTCAAACTGACATTCACAGCACCAAATACCAATCCAACGCCCTGATTCGCAATACCTGATAAACTGTTTACTGTGGCGTTAACAAGCTCAGCGTCGGTCGCTACGGCAACCTTAAATAAATTCACCATGTGCTGAGCATCCATCAGAAGGCCGTGGGAGATTTGTCCTGCCATAACGTAACTGTGAATCTCCAACGCTTTCTGTAAGGCACTGGTTTTCTCGCCCGAGGTTTGGCCTCTTTTTTCGTTTTGAAACCAAGTGATAACCGACTGAACCGCAAAACCCGCATTCAAACCATCGAATCCTTGCACGTCTTCAAATTCAAAGGTTCGAACACGTTGGCCAGTACGAAGGTCAAAGCGAGCCTTCACGTTTGCATATTGCTCATGAAGATACTCACTCACTTGGACCAACTCTCGCCCTTGAATTTGTACCCTTTGTTCCATTGCCCCATCTGGTGAAACAAAAGTGATAGCGGAATATCCGGGAGATGATTCCTCGATGCTCCCTATCACTGGTAACCACTCCTCTGGCAATCGATACTGAGTTCTCGCACGTTCTACAGCATTAGATAAAAGGCTGGCATGCTCATAAGCTTTGACTTTAGTTAGATTCATTCTCAGAGCGAGATCCTGTTGTGCTTTACTCTCTGAGTTTTCTAAAACGATAATGGATTCATCATCGTCAATCGTCATGATAGATGCATCATCATCAATAGTGACTATGGAATCCTCGTCGCTCAAAGTAACGATAGAATCTCCATCTCTCACCGGGCTAAGCGGCTCTGTAGAAGAGAGGTCGAAAACCTGCTGACCGGGTAAAATTTCTACTAGAGACATTTTGGATGTATCAATTGCTAGCACGTTGAATTCAGGGTTAGCTTTGGTCCCCAGTGATAGATAGAATTCCGCCATCTCATGCACCACAAAATGTGCTTCTAACGCTTTTTTGAGAGATTTCAACGAAGAAAATTCAACAGCTGCAAAGTTAGGATCATAGAAATAAAAACGTTTCTGTCCCATATCATTGATCGCAGCAACACCAACCGAATGTGTACTCGTATTGACCGCTAGTGAAACTTGTCCTTGATCCGAGAGACCACGTTCTACAGCCGCTATAATGCCCGCAATATCGAGTTGGCCGATCATTTGGCTGCTTTCTCTTGCCTCATAATTCGAGTGCAGGTTGCGAAGTGCATCTAACAAGAAATGGCTTTCCGCATCATGTGGGTTTGCAGCACCGATAAACAGCTTGTCAGAAAAGTTTCGGATAGACTCTGTACCCCTAGAGATCGCAACAGACATCGCGCGTACCAGAGGGTAACAACGCCCACTACCATCACCCATCAGCGTCAGCACAAATCCTTGAGGTAGGCTCGCGACAACTCGACCACCTAAACGAGACATTTCTCGATTAAACTTAGCGGTAAAATCTAAGTTCTTAGTGATGTTCTCTTTGGTAATTTGATTGCTGATTCGCCTAATTAGCGCTCCTTGCTGCCGAGCATCGAGATCATTAGACCCCAATAGCAATAACTGCTTTTGCGTCAGAGTCATTGACTCGTCGTAATCAGGAAGCCAAATCGCTTCAAAATTATTATACCCGTCCTCGTAAGCGGCTTTTTTACTGCCTGATAGATCTTTTATTGCTCTCTCTTTTACCAAGAAACGTTGGTGTATTTGGCCCTTATCAAAATTGCCAGTCCTTAGGCTGTTGTCTGTAACAATGAGCTGCCCTAGGCCACTCTCTGACTTTTGCTGTAGGTTCAGCCACATCTGATCGACCTGCTCAGACAAAGTAATCAGTGACTGAGCGTTGTTGTCTAGCTCCAACAAGCTGGCACGCAGTAACGATAGCTTCTTCATCGATTGTGCGTTATTTGAGTTACCGGGTAGCTTTAACTTGGCGAGCTCAGCAATTCTTTGTCTAGCAAGCGATTTTCTCTGCGCTGAGATCTTCTTATTCAGTTGAGTTCTCAGCTCATTCCACCGCTTTAAGCTTGAGTGCGTTTCTAACACTTTCGCTTCCATTGGGTCGTAAGGTAGGTCTTCAATCTGAGCCGTAGACAAACCAAACCTTTTTGCCAGCTCAAGTAACTCTTTCTGCAGGCTTGTACGATTTTGCTCAAACAGTTGAGTTAAGTTTTCACCGACTGGCATAAAAGGCACCGCCGTTGTGGAGCCCGTACGGCGAACCTCTAAATCACTAAAACTATTGAAAGACTGCTTCTGTACGACGCTTTGCCAACCTTTATCATTATAAACAAAGAAGGTAACATCGAGTCCTTTATCAAACTTGGTCACATCTCCAACGCGATACCCTGAACTTAAATCTCGCAATGCAACAACATTATCGTACAGAGCGTAGGCGTGCGGACGCTTGTCGAAGTATATGCGATAGTGATCAGCGTCTTGATCGATCACAACAATCGTTCCTCCATTGTTGGAGGCCGCCACTAAAACCTGGCCGACTCTGGCAGACTTAGCAACATCAATGAATGAGGGCATATTGTCGAGTAAAGGCTCACCGATAACTCGCAATTTGTTACTTCTGGAAAATTGGGTATTCTCAAACCCCAATTGGTAACCATCCGTCCCTGATTGCATTAGTGGTTTGCCTTTATGAAGCGAGTATTTACCCATAAGAGGCGTAACATCAAGAGTATGCTCTTTGAGGAATCGTTGGGGATCACGAATGAAATCAGCAGCCGCTGTCATGGAGTCCATTTGCTCAGATTTATAATCAAAAGCAGGGTCGAGCAAAGGAATACGAGAAGAATCATAACCATGAGCGCTTAGCGCTTCTGGTAGCAAAATCGCCAGACTCTCACCACCAAATAAGTTTTCAAGAATCGCATCAGTCGCAACTACCGCTCTTGCACCACCGTGGCTGGAGAAAGCAAAACGTGAGCTTTCAGAATAATTTCGGCCTTTAGCAAGTGAAACCATACCCAATGGGGTGTGTTCAACCCAAGCTTGTTCCGGGATACGTTGCGCTAAAAAGTCGATGACTCGTTGAGCATTGTTGATGTCCGCGCCCTCAAGATACAACACAGCTTGGTCCGTCAATGAGCCAAAATATGCCGGCGCCATAATTTTCGCCTGCCTGACTACATCTGCGACTTCACCAGAGTACAAATGACCGAAAGCGCTAATCACTTGCGGTAAGTACTCTTTGGTAAAATTGAGGGTAATTCGAGACGTAAAAAGAGACTGCGATTCCGGCTCGGAATAAAACGTTTCCGGAATAAAACGGGCAGAAGTCGCGCTGCTGATAAAACTAGCCTTGGATACTTCAGCTATGGGGCGTTCGTTGAAGCCCTGGATGTTAATATTTAACCCAGCACTAGACTCGTCAAGTTGACGCAACATTTGATAAACACCTTCACTCTCTTCGGTATTTAGAGGTGTTAAAACAGGAGGTTTTGCTGAAGAGTAAGCGTCATAAAAGTCTTGATGTACATTCGACTTCAACAAGATGTACTGCTGGCGAGCCCCAACTGTCCAATGCCCTTCTTTACTCAACGTTGATTTGATATCCGATACCAACCGCCTGTTTGCTGGACTGTTTAAGATTGAATCACGCGTACTACGCATTGCACTTAGAAAGGCGTTAAATCCCACTTGATACTGCCTTTCTGCAAAAGTCGATGAAGAATAAACTGAATTTGAAATGTGGATATCATTCACCTCTTCGCTAGATAGCGAGTAAGGACTAATAAAGGCCGACGCCAATGCTGTCGTTAATAGTTTTTTTCTCATAATGGCTTAATTTATAAAATGCAATTTGATTTATATAACTAACAAACCATTGGTAATCAATCAATAAATTTTGAGTATATTTAATTTCAACCGCCAAAAATGAAGGATAAAAGAAAAATAATTAAAATAATGTAAATTTAAACGAAAATAATACATAAGGTTTAATCAAAATTTAGGTTGTACTTGGTACAAAAAAAACCATAAAAATCTGCATTCCCCAATATAGTCAAAGTAAGAGAAGTTACAAAGTACTGCGCGAATTTTAAAAATTTATGTATGCAGGCTTCCCCCAATAAGGAATGAAAAATATGATAGTTATTCAGACATAAATACAATAATTATTTACAAGCGTAATGCCTTGCTAATTATCATTTCAAATGAATAAGGCTTGGAAAAAATCTATATAAATAGGCGTTTTTTCCTAAATCAGTTGAACCTTTTCAACTCATGCGATCTGAAATTTTATGATATTTAGAACTGTAGTAAGATGGGAAAATAAATCAGTAACGACTCTAAAGCATAGGACAATAGCGGAATGAAAAACACCATCAGATAGTCTCTACGGC
This sequence comes from Vibrio chagasii, assembly GCF_002954585.1. Lineage (GTDB taxonomy): Bacteria > Pseudomonadota > Gammaproteobacteria > Enterobacterales > Vibrionaceae > Vibrio > Vibrio chagasii_A. The sequence continues at coordinate 1,047,905 of NZ_MSCI01000002.1, read as the reverse complement.
TCTATATTTGAAGGAGCTCTGTATCGATGTAAAGAATAACGATAAATTGGAATAAAGCTTGAAAGCAAAAGCACATATCAACTTATCTGCTAGTGTTTCACTACAAACAAGACATGTATTATCCAGCATAAAGACGGAGCCGCTGAAATCGTAAACGCAAGATAAGGCAGCGTATCGGGAAGAAGAACAATTCAGAAGTGGATAGCGTAATAAGTAAGAAGAAAATTGTGGGACTCATGCTCGACTGAGCCCCATATATTTTGAACTAATCTACTGAACCCTATGTTGACTGTTCAGGTACTGTATCATTTTCTGTCTTCCAATTTAGCAAATGAAGAGCGAAGAAAATAGGTCATAAGGAGGAAAAACAAGACATAAACGCTTAAACCACCTCCACTACCATTGCCACTCGCTTCACCACCACCAACCTCACTGCCCTCTATTGGATTAAGGGGCTTAAGATTCTCATTCGACGAGCTTGCAGGTTCATATTTTACAGCAATAGTCAGCGTATTTTTTAGAGTTTTTAGTTCAATAAGACCATCTTGATCTTTATCAAGAGTAAAGGTTAGTTCACAGCGCTCAAAAGGGGCTACCTCTCTGTTACAATCTGAACTTGGATACACAGTGATATTGTCACTGCTATACACACTACTATCATCCAAAAGATGCACAGGGTTAGAGGTTAAATTTTGAACAGCAAAGGTAGTTACTTTACCAATCTCACTGACTTTGATTAGGGTAGGCCCGTTCCAAGAATCAAAAAATTTAGCCATCTGGTCATTAACGTTTTTAGTGAACGCTTGGTACAGAACAACTCTATTGGTACTAGATTCAAGATTCCCAGCTGGGATTGTCCCCGAATGCGTAACTCCATATGTTAAATCAATTCCATTTTGTTCGACCACTATAGGGCCACCGGAGTCACCATGGTTTGCATTACTGTAGCCCACATCATTATCAACAATACTAAACTTGTTACTTGTTGAGCAGACCAATTCGTCCATACTTTGCGGCCACCATGCAAAATCTGTCGGGATTTGATTAGATGTAAGCCCACAATCTTTCTCTAAAGAAACAGTCGTTTGTAACAAATAGTCAGTGTCGCCTTGAGGTAAGCCACAGTCTCCCCCCAAACAACGAGTACTGCCGAACCCCATAATTCGGGCAGATTGTTTGAGAGTCATAGTCTCATAGTTTCCTAGGTAAACGGCTTTATCGAGCAACAAGTCTTTTTTAATGTACTTTTCTAAATCAAGGACGATGATATCTTTATTATACATCCAGTCTTTGTCTCCCCATTGACTGATTGCTCCCGAAATAATCAGTTTCTGATTAAATATTTCAGGCTTTTGATTATCAGAAACAATCTTTTCCAAACCAACAACTATATTTGCATTTACAAGATAACCAAGATATTTGGGGAATTGATGTCCTGGCGCCTTTCCATCCCACCATGGGTTTGGATCATCACCTTCTGCAAAGCAATGGGTTGCAGACAAAAAATATCGGCCTGCAATAATGACACCGCCACAGTTAACTACTGATGGCCAGTCTTGAACGATGTGATCATAGGTTAAAGCTGAAAAGTATGGGTACTCCCCTGCTTCTATACGCTCACCGTCATTAATTTTCAGGTCACCGTTAGCGAACACTGAGTGTGAGCAAACAGCAAATAATAGCGCTGAGAAGCAAGCCTTAAAGTGTGTCGAAGAGAATCTCATAAGAACATACCTTCTGTAATAGGGGAGGAAAATATCGAACATGCTACACGCTTTGCTTTAATCAGCAATGAAACCTTATTCTTTATTTATAACACTATTAACTCTAGCTTATTTATGATTAGAGTTAGCAAAAAACATTCATCGTCAGTCGCGAATTGCACATAAAGACTAAATGGTACAAAGGTGCTAAATATGGTGACAACCAACTTTAACAAACAAACATTGAAATAATGTTTGGCTACAGCTATGTGATGCAACGCTCGCCAGTAGAGGGTATCCATCATTGAGAATATCTTCAATATGGACAACTCGACCGATGTGGCCTTTCAATTGGCTTATAGGCATCAGTGGTGAATCTAATTCAATTGAAGATGATGAAATCAAAAAAGCCGAACAGTAAAGTTCGGCCTTAGAATTATGATGTCATTATCAGTAGATAGAGCAACTACGCACTCATGATTCTTGAAACTGCATTGCGGATGTCCGAGTCAGCCGCGTTAGCAGGCAGAGTAAATGAGATGTATTGGTCACCACGTAAGCTCAGTGAGCGGTCAATTTCTGCCAAGCAATGAACCATAGAACCATCTACGATGAATGACAGCTCGATTTCTTTGTTATTCATGAAGCCGCCGCTACGAAATTCAATCTCTTGGTAACAGCCCGAACGTGAAGCGAAGGTATTCCCTTTCAAGTAGCCCTTCTCTACGTCGGCTTTAACCATTGCCATGCCTGAAGCTTCAACACCTTGAATGATTTTCGCGACTGCTGGTAATGGGTGAACAGAGATGAAATCACGGTCTTTAGGGTCAATCGCGAAGCCGATATCTAGGTTGGTTTCTACCCAAACATGGCACTGATTCATTTTTGCGTTCAACGCAGTCACGGGCGTTTCATCATTCAGCTTAAGACGGAATGGCACCAACTTAGTTTCGTCGGGTTGAATCACAAACGGCTCTACAGCTTGAATGCGGCCAAGTGAAAAGGTTTCGTAGCTGGTGCTATCTTCTGTTTCCACTTTAACTTCTGTGTTGAGAACCAAGTTAATCATGTCGATTTGTTGCTCAACATCGCCACCAATGATGTGAACGTTACCAGACAACTCGCCACCTTGGAAAACGTCAATATTATCTAAGACGGTATCGACCTTAGCTGCACCTATGCCTAGCGAGGCCTTTAATTTCTTAAACATATCCTTTCTCTTTGTAATTATTTGATTAACTAGGGCGTGTTGACAATTTGCGACACTTGCCCCACAGAATCAAGACATTTGCGTTATCTATGTTGAACAAGCTCACATCCTCTGAGGAAATGTTGAAATCATGAAAAAATCCGTTACTCTATTTGTATAGTCAAATAAGGTTTCATTATGTCGAAAGCGCCGCTCTACCTGCAAATAAAACAGTTCATAGACGATAAGATCAGCAATGGTCATTGGCCAGTTGGATATCAAATCACCACAGAGCTTGAACTCACAGAGCAGTTCAACGTGAGTAGAATGACGGTGAATAAAGCCATCCGAGATCTTGTGTCTGAAGGCAAGCTCATTCGAAAACCAAGACTGGGCACTTTTGTGTGTGAACCACAGGAAAAAGCACAATCTCCCCTACTTGATATCAACAACATCGCGCAAGAGATCAAAGACCGTGGCCAAACGTACACAAGCCAAGTGATCAAGCACGATAGCATCAAGGCTGATGAAAGCACCGCTACACGGTTAGGTGTGATGATCAATGCGGACGTCTTTTATAGTGAAATCATCCACTTTGCCGATAACACACCGATACAGCTAGAAGCTCGCTGGGTAAACTCACAAGCGGCTCCCCAATACTTAGAGCAAGACTTTTCAACCTCAACACCGAATGAATACCTTTCCAAAAGTTGCCCTCTGAGTGCGATTGAACACACGGTCGAAGCCATCATTCCAGACTCCAACATCCGCCAAGCACTAAAGCTAACGGAATCAGAACCTTGCTTGCTTCTTAATAGAAGAACATGGAGCAAGGAGCGCCTTATCAGCTTTGCATTGCTCTACCACCCAGGCTCTAAGTACAAATTAAGCTCTAAGATAGTTTTAGATTAAAGAATATCATCCTGATCGCCGATCACATTTTTGCAACATCAACTTGATTCGGGTCAGTATTTAGCCTATTTATTTGTATATACATTTACTGTTTAGCAAAGATCTAGGTGATTATGAATTTGATCCTCAAAAATGCGCGAGTGGTCTGGATGAGCTCGGGAGCCGACGGTTACCAACCTTCTTCCCCGCAAGATATCGTTATCGAAAACGGTAAGATCGTATCCCTGTCTCACTCAAGCGATGAGTCACTTCATTGTGACACCGCGAGTGCTAGCCGCTCTGTTGATCACATCATCTATGACTGCAAAAACAAGCTCGTTACCCCAGGTTTGATTGATTGCCACACACATCTGGTGTTTGCAGGTAATCGTGCTAATGAATTTGAGCAGCGTCTAAATGGGGTGTCCTACACCGACATCGCAAAACAAGGCGGTGGTATTTTAGCGACGGTAACGGCGACACGAGCTGCACAAGAAGCTGAACTGGTTGAGATGGCGCTGCCTAGATTAGACGGCCTGCTGAGAAGTGGCGTCACCAGCATTGAAGTAAAATCTGGCTACGGCTTAACGCTTGATGACGAACTTAAGATGTTACGTGCTGCTAAAGCCTTAGAAAACCACCGTCGTATTAAAATCACCACCACACTCCTTGCAGCACATGCTGTACCACCAGAATATAAAGAACAGCCCGATCGTTACGTTGATCTGGTATGCCAAGAGATCATCCCTAAAGCCGCAGAGCAAGGACTAGCTGACGCGGTCGACGTATTCTGCGAATCGATCGGCTTCAACCTAGAACAAACCGAGCGTGTATTTGCGGCAGCTAAAGAACATGGGCTAGCGATCAAAGGTCACACAGAACAGCTTTCTAATATGGGCGGCAGTGCGCTAGCGGCTAAATACGGTGCTCTCTCTGTTGATCATGTTGAGTACTTAGATGAAGCAGGGGTAAAAGCGCTGGCGGAATCAGGCACCGTCGCCACCTTATTACCGGGTGCTTTCTACTTCTTGAAAGAGACTCAACAGCCGCCTATCGCCCTACTTCGTGAACACAATATTCCAATGGCAATCGCGACCGACTTAAATCCCGGCACTTCTCCTTTTGCTGATTTAGCACTGATGATGAACATGAGCTGCACCCTGTTCGGCACAACCCCAGAAGAAGCATTACGTGGGGTGACTTGCCATGCTGCCGCCGCCATTGGCGAGTCGCAAAACAGAGGAAAAATTGAAGTGGGTTACGCCGCTGATTTGGCTATTTGGAATATCGACCACCCTGCCGACTTAAGCTATCAAGTTGGCGTACCTCACCTGCATAAACGCATTGTTAATGGCGAGGTATGTCATGACTCAATCTAAATCCAACAGCACAAGTACTGTAGCTACTACTCACAACTTTGTATGGACGGGACGTAATGATCTTGAAGATGGCGAACTCGGTACTCGCGTTCATCACATTACCAAGCAAGTGCAAAGTACTGATTTAAATGACGGACTTAATGACAACACCGTTGCCTTGGTTGGCTTTGCTAGCGATGCCGGTGTTGCAAGAAATAAAGGACGTGTTGGCGCAAAACAAGCACCTAATTTAATTCGCCAAGCGTTAGCTAATATGGCTTGGCACAATGATGCACGCATTGCTGATCTTGGCGATATCGAATGTAGCGATGATCAATTAGAACTCAGCCAAAAGCAGTGCGCAGATGTGATTGCCAATGCGCTATCCACCAGCAAAGTGATTACCCTAGGTGGCGGGCACGAAGTGGCTTGGGCGTCTTTCCAAGGCCTAGCTGAGCATCTTCACAGAACTCAACCAGAGCACAAACCTAAGATAGGCATCATTAACTTTGATGCTCATTTTGATCTTCGTGAATTTGAAAGCGACATCGCTGACGTCAAGCCAAGCTCAGGCACACCATTTAATCAGATTAGCGAATACTGCCACGCACATCAGTGGCCGTTTCAATACGCTTGCCTAGGCGTAAGTGCTGCCAGCAATACTAAAGCGCTGTTCAACAAAGCCGACCAACTTGGTGTGTGGTACGAACATGATCGCGATATCACCCAAGTAAACCAAATAGCTCAACTGGTTAAGTTGCAAAAGTTCATCGCTGATTGTGATTACCTCTATCTCACAATTGATCTCGATGTCTTCCCTGCGGCGACTGCGCCGGGTGTCAGTGCCCCAGCGGCAAGAGGCGTTAGCTATGAAGCGCTCGCGCCTTTCCTAGAACAGATTTTAAAACACAGTGAGAAACTCATTATCGCGGACATTGCGGAATATAACCCAGAATACGACGTCGATGGCCAAACGGCTCGATTAGCGGCTCGTTTGTGTTGGGATATTGCCAGTGCAATGGACAGTGAATAAGCCAGCTATATAGATAAATACAACTACAACGATATAACGTGAAACAGAAGGAATTTCAAAATGACGGAACACCACAACAGTGACCCTCGTCTCGACACGACTCGCGAAATTCGCGCACCTCATGGCACCACATTGCGCGCAAAATCTTGGTTAACAGAAGCACCACTACGTATGCTGATGAACAACCTAGATCCTGATGTGGCAGAACACCCGCATGCACTGGTTGTGTATGGTGGTATTGGTCGTGCAGCACGCGATTGGAAATGTTACGACAAGATTGTTGAAGTATTAGAGCGCTTAGAAGACGACCAAACACTGCTTGTTCAATCGGGTAAACCTGTAGGCGTGTTCCCGACTCATAAAAACGCACCTCGCGTATTAATCGCTAACTCGAACCTTGTTCCACACTGGGCAAACTGGGAACACTTCAACGAGCTCGATAAAGAAGGCTTAATGATGTACGGCCAAATGACCGCAGGTAGCTGGATCTACATCGGTTCACAAGGCATTGTTCAAGGTACTTACGAAACCTTTGTCGCTATCGCGAAGAAACACTTCCAAGGCGAAGCAAAAGGCAAATGGGTACTCACTGGTGGCCTTGGCGGCATGGGTGGTGCTCAACCTCTTGCAGCGACCATGGCTGGCTTCTCAATGATTGCAGTTGAATGCGATGAATCACGAATCGATTACCGCCTGCGTACTGGCTATGTCGATAAGAAAGCCACCAGCTTAGATGAAGCGATGGCTATCATTAAAGAGTCTGACACACCTATTTCTGTTGGCCTTCTAGGTAACGCTGCGGATGTTTTCCCTGAGTTAGTAGAACGCAACATCACGCCAGATGTCGTGACAGACCAAACCTCGGCCCACGATCCTCTGAATGGCTATTTGCCTCAAGGTTGGACGATGGAGAAAGCTGCACAAGAGCGTACCATTGATGAAGCGAAAGTCGTTAAAGCAGCTAAGCAGTCCATGGCGATTCAAGTGCAAGCCATGCTAGACCTGCAATATCGCGGCGCTGCGACCGTAGATTACGGTAACAACATTCGCCAAATGGCACTGGAAGAAGGCGTAGAAAACGCGTTCGATTTCCCGGGTTTCGTTCCTGCTTATATTCGTCCACTGTTCTGTGAAGGTATCGGTCCATTCCGTTGGGCAGCACTGTCTGGTGACCCAGAAGATATCTACAAAACAGACCAAAAAGTAAAAGAGCTGATTCCAGACAATCCTCACCTGCACAACTGGCTAGATATGGCTCGTGAACGCATTCAGTTCCAAGGTCTACCGGCACGTATCTGTTGGGTTGGCCTGAAAGATCGCGAACGCTTAGGTCAAGCCTTCAATGAAATGGTGAAAAATGGCGAGCTGAAAGCACCAGTAGTTATCGGTCGTGACCACCTAGATTCAGGTTCGGTGGCAAGTCCGAACCGTGAAACAGAAGGCATGATGGATGGTTCAGATGCCGTATCAGATTGGCCTCTATTGAATGCACTGCTAAACACAGCTGGCGGCGCAACTTGGGTTTCTTTACACCATGGCGGCGGCGTTGGCATGGGCTTCTCGCAACACTCAGGTATGGTGATTTGTTGTGACGGCAGTGAGGATGCATCACAGCGTATTGCTCGCGTACTTCACAATGATCCAGCAACAGGCGTTATGCGTCATGCAGATGCGGGTTACGACATTGCTAAACAGTGTGCAAAAGAACAGAAACTTGATTTACCTATGCTGAACGAAGAACTTCGTCGCCTTTAATGTCTGGAGAGAACATGTTGAATTTATTACTTAAACCAGGGCATCTAGGTCTATCTGAACTGCGTAAAATCAGCCGCAGCCCGGTGAATTTGTCGCTAGACCCTGCAGCTATTCCAGATATTGAAGCAAGCATGCAGGTTGTAGAGCAAGTGATCGCTGAAGACCGCACTGTCTATGGCATCAACACGGGCTTTGGCTTACTGGCGAACACCAAGATCGCCCCAGAAGATCTCGAAGTTCTACAGAAAAGTATCGTACTTTCTCACGCAGCAGGCATCGGTAAGTTCATGTCTGACGAAACCGTGCGCTTGATGATGGTACTCAAGATTAACAGCTTGTCTCGTGGCTACTCAGGTATCCGACTCAAAGTGATCAATGCCCTTATCGATCTAGTGAACGCGCAGGTCTACCCTTGTGTGCCACAAAAAGGCTCGGTAGGTGCATCAGGTGACCTTGCTCCCCTCGCCCACATGAGTACCGTTCTACTTGGTGAAGGCCAAGCTCGTCACAACGGTAAAATTATTACTGGTTTAGAAGCGATGAAGATCGCGGGACTAGAGCCAATCACACTCGCTCCTAAAGAAGGTTTAGCGCTACTCAACGGTACGCAAGCATCCACCGCATTCGCCTTAGAAGGCCTATTCGCAGCAGAAGACTTGTTCGCGTCTGCGGCAGTATGTGGCGCGATGTCTGTTGAAGCAGCACTGGGTAGCCGCCGCCCATTTGATCCTCGTATTCACCGCGTTCGTGGTCACCGTGGGCAAATGGACGCTGCGTTAGCTTACCGTCATCTGCTCGACCAGAAGAGTGAGATTGGTGAGTCACACACGTGTTGTGAAAAGGTTCAAGACCCTTACTCACTACGTTGTCAGCCTCAAGTGATGGGCGCGTGTCTGCAGCAGATCCGTAACTCCGCAGAAATACTGATGGTTGAAGCGAATTCCGTATCGGACAACCCACTGGTCTTTGCCGACGATGGTGACATTATTTCGGGTGGTAACTTCCACGCAGAACCCGTTGCTATGGCCGCAGATAACCTAGCCTTAGCTATCGCCGAAATCGGTAGTTTGTCAGAGCGTCGAATGGCACTGCTGATTGATAGCGCGTTAAGTAAACTTCCACCGTTCTTAGTCGACAATGGCGGCGTTAACTCTGGCTTTATGATTGCTCAGGTTACCTCAGCAGCATTAGCAAGCGAGAACAAAACACTGGCTCATCCAGCTTCTGTAGACAGCTTGCCAACGTCTGCTAACCAAGAAGATCATGTTTCTATGGCAACCTTTGCTGGTCGTCGTCTTCGCGACATGGCAGAGAACACTCGTGGAATCTTGGCGGTTGAGTATTTAGCAGCAGCGCAAGGATTGGACTTTAGAGCACCAAATCTATCTTCACCTCGAGTAGAAGAAGCGAAACAGATCCTGCGTGAAAAAGTCAGCTTTTACGACAAAGACCGCTACTTCGCACCGGACATCGAACAGGCTAACTTATTGCTCAAATTGTCTGTGCACAACCACTTAATGCCTGAAGGTATTTTGTGTAGCTTCTAAGTCGTGAAATAACACATCATATAAACAAGGGCTATCGATTAGCCCTTGTTGCATTGAGCCAGTCACCATATCCCCCGTAAAATCCTCACATACCATCCAACGTATTTATCTAATTGACTGATATATAAGCAAAGTTAACTGGATAGACCATTAGATCGAAGTTAGTTAGCTATAATCCACCCCAGATTTGATGACTAATAGCGATACTATGTTTCTGACACCTTACTTTTCTACTGAAGACAATCAATTTCAATTCACTCGTGAACAAGCAAGCCACTTTGCTAAAAAAGTAGCTGGCGATTTCAACCCAATTCACGATGAAGACAACAAGCGCTTCTGTGTTCCTGGCGATCTTTTATTTGCGGTTCTTCTGCAAAAAGAAGGCATCAGCCAAAAAATGCGTTTTGATTTTTCAGGTATGGTTGGCAACGGTATTGCGTTAAGCGTTGACAACAAGTGTGAGAAAGAAAGCTCACTGGTTGACGAGAAAGGCAAAGAGTACCTGCACATGTCTTGTGAAGGTGAGAAAAGCCACGATCAAGCATTCATCGAACACGTAGTAACAAACTACGTTAAGTTCTCCGGTATGAACTTCCCACACATCATGGTTCCTCTTATGGAAGAGCAACAAATGATGATCAACTGCCAGCGCCCTCTTGTGATTTACGAGAGCATGGAAGTTGAGTTTTCTCGCCTAGACCTTTCTCACCCAGAAGTTGAATTCTCTGGTGCGACGTTTGACGTTGAAGGCAAGCGCGGCATCGTGACACTGAATTTCGATTTCAAAGAAGATGGCGAAGTAGTCGGTAAAGGCGTGAAGCGCATGGTAGCAAGCGGCCTTAAGCCATACGACCAAGCTTCTGTAGACGATCTAGTAAACCGCTTCAACGAGCGCAAAGAGATGTTTCTAGCTCAGTTCGCAACAGCAGCTTAAGTAAGCTAATACAGAATTAAAAAGCCCGGCTTGATATCCCCAAGCTGGGCTTTTTTCATTCTAAACAATAGATATTGGTTTAAGGCACAGTTATTTACTGAGTCCCTTTCCTCTTCAATGACGAAAGTGACTTACGCATCATCGCACCGCCTAACAGCATCGCCAGCCAATACCAACCCATTGAACCACCTGTCTTTTTGATGGTTGGATCTTCCACCAAACTTAACTCTCTAATCTCATTACTATAAGCAAAGTTCTTAATGGTCACTCTGTCATGCCCTGTAGACCCAACCTCATCTTTGCTGTAGGCAATCATGAAGCTATTGTCTTTAGTTCTCGCCATTGGCAGTTCAACAGTCCCAGATAATTGCCCCGCAAACGCGCCGACTTCAAAGCCGTTAATGTAGATCTCCATATAGTCATGCTTTTCTTCAGAAAATACGGTGAGATCCAAAGACACGGTACCAGCGGGGATACCGTCCACAATGAATGCAGTGGACTGACTATTACCAATATCTGGTGAAGCTATCGTATTCCCTTCTACATCCCAAGCTTCTGTGCTGTAGACAGCATTGTTAGGTATCGTGACGAGTGCATTCACCGTATCAGAAACCTTATTTGCGCCAATAGCATATGCCTTTGATATCACTACACCCGCTAGTGAGTCGGTTGACACCTTGATACCAAAATCATGATTACCCACTGAGTCTATGTTGTAGCTTACAACCACATCACAGCCTTCATTCGGCGATAACGTCCCACAACTGTTACTCTTTATAATCGCACTACCATTGTAGGTTATAGGATCGTTTGTACCGACAGCCAAAGATACGTTGGTGACGCTAATCTCTTGATCAGATTTGTTCGTAAATTCAAACTTGTGTTCAATCGGACCCAAAGGTCGAGCGCCTAGCATCGCTTTAGTTTGGTAACTAAAGCCAGCCGTCTTCTTACCAATCCACTCGGCAAAGTGGCTAATATTGGTGTAAACACCGTATGCCTTTGGCTGAGCGCAACCTTCTCCCCAACTCACAAGACCTAGCTGCTCGTATTGACCATTGGTGGATAACATGATTGGGCCACCGCTATCCCCGCTACATGAATCGCGGCCGCCTTCTCTGTAACCGGCACAAAAAGCATCAGCGCCAATATCTGAATATCCATCTCCTTGACCAAGGTTACAATCTCTCTGACTAACTAACGGAACATTCACTTGATGCAACTGGCTCGTAGATGAGTATTGCTCTTCTGATGGATTCTGATCACCCCAACCTATGACGGTTAACATCTGACCTGCATTCAAGTTATCACGAACATAACCATCGACAAGACTGACGGTAGGTTCCGCAGGTTTTTCGCTAAGCTCAATAATGGCGATGTCATTACTCGCAGGCTCTTGAGTATAACTTTCATGAGCATAAATTTGCTCAACAGAATAGCGGTGCTGCTCTACGTCGGGCGAAGAAAGATCAGAGACACCAATGACAACCTCAAAATCTTGGTTGCTGCTTGCTTCGACACAGTGCGCTGCTGTGAGTACATATCGCTCACCAATGAAACTTGCACCGCAGAACTGCCCTTCGTAGGCATCCACATTTTTTGAAACAAGCGCGACCATAAATGGCCAGCTACCTTTTGCTGCTTCATTACCGTTGATAATTTGAGGAGAAATATCTGCCAACACTGGCATTGAAGAGAGGCCAACCGCATAAATACTTAATGGCAGCCATTTTGTCTGGATAACTTTCATTACCTAACCTTTCATTTGTTTTAATAATGATGGGCAGGTTATTTGATAAAAAATAAATATAAACGGTAAGCACATCAAAATATGGCTTACCTTGAAAACGTAACGGATATTAGGGGTTGGTTAACTCATCACCCCACAAAGCAAATCAAATCCATCGCCTTACCTTTTGTTTGTAATCAACATATTCCGCACCGAACAATTGCTCCAGTGCTCGCTCTTCTGGTTTGATTTGGAACTGATTCATGTAGATAACAAAAGCAAAACTTAATAAGACGCTGAAAATATTCTGGAAGAAATAACCAAAGCAGAACAGTAAAATGAAAAGGCCCAAATACATTGGGTTTCGCGTGTATCCAAAAATCCCACTATCAACGACGGTAGAAGCAGTTTCTACTTTAATTGGATTAACGGTAGTTTTCTGTTTTCGAAACTCCCAAATGCCAGATAATCCAATAACGCCACTCAATGCGATTCCAACACCGAGAACAATCAGCTTAAACGGCATTTCTATCTCGCCTGCACTCAACTGTTGAGCACTGAAATAAGAGACGACTAAAACCAATATAAACAGAGCAACAGGTGGGACTTTCAACTCAAGAAATTTCATAACTTTCCTTATTAACAATTCCATTGTTAGTTTAGAAAAAAGCCCAGCAATTGCTGAGCTAAATAGTTTAAAGAATTTGTGCGAGTGCCTGTAATGGGTGGGCAAGCTTCTCACCTTCAAAACGCTTCACTTGGCTACGGCAAGAGTAACCTGTTGCTAAACAGCGCTCTTTTGGTAAGTCTTGAATCCTTGGCTTCCAACTTAAACCATAGATGTCTTTCGACATTTGTAATTTATCGACTTCATGTCCAAAGGTCCCCGCCATACCACAGCAGCCAACAGGTACGCTAGTAAGGGCTGCTCCAAAGTGTTGGAAGATAGCGCCCCACTCTTTTTCAGCATTTGGCATCTTGGTTTTCTCGGTACAGTGAGAGAACAAATACCACACCTCTTCACTCGCAGAGCGCGCTTCATAGTCATCGAGCGATGGCAATAACCACTCATGAACAGTAAGCACATCGAAGTCACCACGCTTGTCCCCTAAGATCTCGACATATTCATCGCGGTAACAAAGTACCAGAGCCGGATCCACACCCACTAATGGAATACCAATATCAGCCACCATCGACAAGAAACCAGAAGTGGATTTCGCCTCGCGTGCAAAACGACTTAAGAAGCCCTTGATGTGTAACGCTTTACCATTTGGTTTAAACGGCAGTAGCACAGGTGTTTTGCCAAGCTTTTGAGCCAGAGTGACAAAGTCTTCAACCACTTCTGCATCATAGAAGCTAGTAAACGGATCTTGGACGATCAAAACGTGCTGCTTCTTCTCTTCAGAAGAGAGCCCTTCTAGGTATTGAATATCGAAGAGTTGTAGCTCTTTACTCGCCAGACGATTTTTCAGCGTCGGTACCGACATCAGCGGCGCATCGACATAACCGACCGTTTTCGCGGTTGCAGATTGAACCCACTTTTGCCCCAATGCAGCATTAACGACCTTTGGCGCTTTCGCCATGAGTGGCAGCATGGTTTCAATGTTAGCCACCAAGTAATCTTTCGCTGGGCGTTGATAGCGTGAGTAATAGATATTTAAGAATCGTGAGCGGAAACTTGGTACATCAACTTTGATCGGACACTGACTCGCACACGCTTTACATGCAAGACAACCATTCATCGCTTCGTGTACTTCGTGCGAGAAGTCGTACTCATGGCGTTTATTCATGGTGTTGCGAATGCGCTCAACCATGGTTTTGACCGGCGTATCGTCTTTTAGCGCTTCTTGCTCTAAATCGAGTATATCCACGCCTTGCTCAGTTAGCTGACGCAACCACTCTCTGACTAAACCAGCACGACCTTTTGGTGAATGGCGACGGTCAGCAGTGACTTTCATTGACGGACACATTGGCGAGCTCGTGTCGTAGTTAAAGCACAAGCCGTTACCGTTACACTCCATTGCTTGCTTAAAGCTATCGCGCACTTGAACGTCGATCTGGCGATCATAAAAGCCACGCTTGGTGTCGGTCACTTTCACCAACTCAGCGTCACTTTCTAAAGGTGTACAGATCTTGCCTGGGTTCATTTTATTATGTGGGTCGAATGCCGCTTTAACACGTCGAAGCTCGGTAAACAGTTCTTCACCGAAGAAGTCAGGACCGTACTCAGAGCGGAATCCTTTACCGTGCTCCCCCCACATTAAGCCACCGTATTTCGCCACCAGCTTAACCACTTCATCAGAGACTTCGTGCATTAAGGCTTCTTGCATTGGGTCACATAGGTCAAGTGCCGGACGGACGTGTAGAACACCCGCGTCAACGTGACCGAACATGCCGTAATTCAGCTCTTTCGAATCAAGTAGCACTCTAAATTCAGCGATGAAGTCAGCCAAATTTTCAGGTGGTACACAAGTATCTTCAGCAAAAGCGACTGGCTTAGCACGACCTTTCGCCGCACCTAATAGGCCTACCGCTTTTTTACGCATGTTGTAGATTCGACCAATGCTCGCCAAATCGCTGCATACTTGGAAGCCAATCACGCCCGCTTCTTCGCTCTCAACCATAGTTTCAAGTTTGGCTGTCAGCGATTGAACTTGCTGTTCAACTTCCGCTTCATCTTGGCCCGCAAACTCAACCATGTTGATGCCAAGCATCTCTTTGTTAGGAACGTCCATCAGCAGGTCGCTCACGGTATGCCAAACAATGTCTTGTTTCGCTAGGTTCAATACTCTTGAATCGACCGTCTCTACAGAGAGAGCCTTCGCTTCAACCATGAACGGTGCATTACGCAGAGCAGAATCAAACGTGTTGTATTTCACGTTAACCAGAGTTCGCGCTTTCGGGATTGGGGTTAGATTTAGCTTTGCTTCAGTAATGAATGCTAAAGAGCCTTCTGCGCCACATAACACGCGAGTAAGGTCAAAGCTGTCATCATCATTGATAGCATTCTTAAGGTCGTAGCCCGTCAAGAAGCGGTTCAATGGTGGGAATTTATCGAGGATTTGAGTGCGTTTTTCACGACACACCGCTTCGGTAACCGCAAGCGCATGATGAGCAAATTCACCCTCTTCCGGTAAGCCATGTGATAAATCAGATTCTAAACACGAACCATCGGCGAATACCGCTTGCAAAGACAACACATGGTCAGATGTTTTACCGTACTTTAATGACCCTTGGCCTGATGCATCAGTGTTAATCATGCCACCAAGTGTCGCTCGATTACTGGTTGAGAGGTCTGGAGAGAAAAAGTAACCGTAAGGGCGAACCGCGTCGTTCAATTGATCTTTAACGATGCCCGACTGAACTCGTACCCAGCCTTCCTTCTCATTAATCTCAAGAACCTGATTCATGTAGCGTGATAAATCAACCACAACCCCTTTAGTTAGGGATTGTCCATTGGTTCCGGTACCGCCACCACGAGGAGAAAAAGTGACGCGTTCATAAGCAGATTTAGAACCCACTTTACCGAGAAGCACAACGTCGTGTGTTGTTTTGGGAAGAATGACAGCCTGGGGCAGTTGCTGATAGACACTGTTATCAGTCGCGACCGCCAAACGGCTAGAATATTGAGATTCAATGTCGCCAGTAAAGCCCGCTGTTTTTAGTTCATCTAAAAAGCGTACAACAACTGGATCGACATCAGCATTGAGTTGAAGTCTTGGTAACATTTGCTTCCTGCCCCTACTTCGCTGATCCTATCAGCATTGGGTTATCTGAGATTTTTAATAATTTTCTTTGAATTTCGTCACTTTACTACTATTAAGATCATATAAAAAGGTGATCAAATCAGAATCTCAGTGCAAGAATGGAGAAATAGTCACTTTCGTCTTAATTCAGTAACAATATATTGAATAACATTCTGTTTAAGACATCTCCACGAGCACATCACAATGAAAAAAAATAAAACAGTCACCACTGAAGACATTCTTCTTAAGCTTTGCCAATCAGTCTCAAGCGTACTTACTTCAGCGACGGCTTCTCAGGTGTCCTACTCTGCTATGGTGCAGAAGATCAACAAAACAAGCCTCAAGCCAGATTTCGGTTGTTTTGTTCTTTTTGACGGCGGCTTTTCTGGCCTTGTTGTTATTAATTTTACGTCGAAAGCCGCATTAGAGATCTACACCAATTACATGCGTAACATGGGCATGCCTGAAAATGAATTAGCAGTGCTGCATACATCTGATGAGGTCGGTGATGTTCTAGGTGAACTAATGAACCAGCTAGTTGGTGATTTCACTAATAAGATCCGCAAAGAGCTGCAAACTAACATCACGCAGAACCAACCGAAAATGCTGGCACTGAACAAGCAAGTAAACCTTTCTGTTGATACCAATCTTGATCGCCCACAGGCTCGTCGTGTGACCTTCTCAACTGAAAACAACAACATCTTCTACCTTGAGTTGGCTATGGACAAAACAGAGTTCATCCAACTAGAAGAATTTGAGATTGCAGAAGACGAGTGCCCAGACAGCATTCTCGAAGCAACTCAGAAGAAGATGCAGGAAGGCAATAAGTCAGCTCAAAGCTCAGGCAACGATTCAGCAGCCGATCTGCTTGATGAACTGGGTATCTAGTTTGCGAATGCTCTAGTCATTCTAAAAAACTTTGTCAAGAACGCCATCTATCCTCTTGATGGCGTTTTTGTTTATGCCCCAAAGTCCGTTTTGCTTAATTAATTGTTACCAACCCAACTCGCCCACAGAGTGAGTTTTGCTTTCTGTTACCCGCCAAAACATGTAAAATGTCGGACTTTTCAAAATTTGCGGTAATGATTAAGTAGTCGATGGATAAGAAAAAAGCCCTAAAGAAAATAGCCAAGTGTCTTGAGCTTGGTAATTCTGCTAACGTCAACGAAGCTGCCAATGCAATCAAAATGGCGCATAACTTGATGCTGAAATATGGTCTTGAGAAAGACGATATTGAATTTATCAAGATGGGCAAGACTCAATCCACGCACCTATTACCCGCAAATATCAGTTCAACACTGCTTCGTGTTATTCGTGGTATTAATACTAAGTTCGGCGTAGAAGCTGTGCTGCTCAACCACAAAGGCCTTAAACGCGTAGAGTTCATCGGTGAAGCCGATCGTGCCATCTTTGCAGCCTTTGCTTTCGATATCATCTACCGTGAACTCAATGAGCATACAGGCCAGTTTCGTAACAGCTTTGCGGGGTCTGGTACGGGTACATTAGAAGTAACCCGTCGCGTAAATTCATTTGTATCAGGTTGGGTTGAAGGCGCACTTGAGAAGCTACCAACGATCACACCAGACGAAGAGTCGAACAACAAGATCAATAACTACATCGATAAAGAGTTCAAAAATATCGACCGCGAAACCTTCAAACAGCAGCTTAAAGAGGCGATGAAAAATCTCACTGCTGATTACGAGGTTGGTTTGAAGAAAGGTCGTAAATTGTCTGTTAATCGACCAGTTGCCGGTGCACAGGCACCTAAAAAGATATCTAAATCATAGAGCTTCTTTACATTGCTTCAGCGTATTGATAAAAACCATCAATAGGACCTACAGGACTATATGTTTGTCATTCGTAATCCATACGTTTGACAGAAGTACATGATGGAGAAAATACGTTGAAAAAAATCACACTAGCCCTAGCGCTTACTGTCGCACTTACGGGTTGTCAGGCAACTCAACGCCAAAACGCTACTACTGGCGAATCTGAGACTAACTCTGCAACTCAAGGCGCTCTAATCGGTGCAATCGTTGGTGCCGTTGCTGGTGCTGCTACCGGTGACTCTAAAGACCGTGGTAAACGTGCTCTTATTGGTGCTGCTGGTGGTGCTGCTGTTGGCGGTGGTATTGGTTACTACTTTGACCGACAAGAAGCTGCACTTCGTGAAGAGTTGATGAACTCTGGTGTTCAGGTAGAGCGTGTTGGCGAAAACCAACTTCTACTTCGCCTTGAAAACGGCATCGGTTTCAATTCTGGTTCTTACGCACTTGAATCAAGCATTCACAACACGCTTCGTGGCATTGCTCGTATCCTAGTTGAATATCCAGACACTAGCCTAGTGATCGAAGGTCACACTGACAGTACAGGCAGTGAGTCGACTAACCAAATCCTTTCTGAGCGCCGTGCTGAATCTGTTCGTGCATTCTTGATCTCTCAAGATGTAGCTGCAGGCCGTGCCATTGCTCGTGGTAACGGTGAGCGTTACCCTCTATGTGACAACAACACGTCTCAAGGCCGTGCTTGTAACCGTCGCGTAGAAATTCAAATCTTGCCGCTTAAGTAGCACGATTAAAGCCCAGTCTCCTTTATCTATTGAAATAACCGCTATATAGTGGCTTGTCAGTCGTATGGCTTATTTAAAGCTGTACGACTTTATTGTTCACTACATAGCGTCTTGATACTGATATCGGCACTGGGCTTTTTACGAGACTTATCTTTTGCTTATCCTACCCAACTTTCGATCACTACCGTCCCCGAGAACTTTCCTTCTAGCCCTTGTTTTATTGCTTTCCTCCCTCGCCCATGCGGCAAATAAAAGTGAAGAAAGTAACGCAGCCGATTCATCACCTAAAGATTCAGTATCACAATATCAATTGGCACAGGCGTATGAACTAGGAGTTGGCGTCCCTCAGAACATCGATGATGCATTCTATTGGTATTCACAATCCGCAGAAAACGGCAATGTAGATGCACAGTTCAGATTGGCTGAGCTTTACTTAGCAGGAACGGATGGAAAACCCGACAACAAATTGGCCTTGGAATGGTTTATCAAAGCCGCATTGCAAGGGAACAAGCGAGCGACAGTAGAAATCGCCAAGCTCTACGAATCTTCCCCAGAACAAGTGCTACTCAGCCCGCTAGACGCGGCACAACTTTGGTATGAAACAGCATTACCAGACAACCCAGACGCAGAAGATGGCTACAACCGTGTTCTTGAAGCACAGTTCAATCAACAACGTGCAAAACAGATCTCTTCAATCGAGCAACTCGACGAGGGTATCGGCTCTGAAATAGACAACAGTCAGGGATTGCCTCAGCAAATACAATCTAACCCCTCCAGCTCTAACCTCAATGGCACTGACTTTATGATTGGTGCGGCATTGGTGTTACTGATTATTATCGTGAGTATCGGCGCGACTCTGGTGCTCTCGCGAAAAAGAGAGATTCTAAAATCGAGTGACCTGGGAACACAGAAGCAGGCACTCGAAGCGCAGCTGAGCGAAAAGAGCCGCACCATTAAGCAGCAAAAGCGTCAATTGCAGACCATGTTCAACGAATTGAAGAAACAAAAAGGCCAAAAGAGTTCGAACAATTTACAGCTAGCCTGTGCGCTATTTGGTTACACGCCGAGCTCTATTCCTAATCAGAAAAGTATTAAGGTGAGATATAAGCAACTATCAAAAATTTATCACCCTGATGGTCAAGGATGTGATGAAGAAATGAAACGTTTGAACAGCGCGCTAAAAACCATCTTACAAAGTGTTACGAAATCGTAAACAATTACACACCTTTATCTTTCCATCTCACAGAGATATCGATTTTATTAGTGTTGCAATCGATCACCTTCTCAAAAACGAGTAACAAACTATTAACTAATAGGTCTCTGTTGTGTCATAATTTGCGCCGAAAATACACCTGACTTAAACAGGTGAGGAGAGAATATGTTCACAATAGAAGGCGTTTGTGATTGGTGCAAAAAGCCAAGCCTAGTAAAAAAGCACGACTACCTAGATGGTAAGTGCCATCATGCATGTAAAGACTGCAATGATATCGCGACCATGGATGTTCGCCAGTTCAATATTGGTGAGATGGAAATGAGAGCAAAACTCTCCCAAGCAACACTGAGATAAGCTACACCATTGAAATATAAGAAAGCGCCTTAGGCGCTTTTTTTGTGCCCAGCGTTTATCTTCTTATCTTCTTATCTTCTTATCTTCTTATCTTCTTATCTTCTTATCTTCTTATCTTCTTATCTTCTTATCTTCTTATCTTCTTATCTTCTTATCTTCTTATCTTCTTATCTTCTTATCTTCTATACAGGTGTATACAGTGGTTTTGACAGAAAACTACTGTATACACCTGTATAAAGCTCACATTTTTTCCATTTATGAGACAAAATAGCAAAATCATTCAAATTTAATTTATCTAATAATTTCAATATCTTAATTACAAAAACCTCATTTCAACATAAGAAATCGTCCAATAATCCCGCAAAAAACGCTTGATCTTATAAGTAACAAAAACTACTGTATACACATACAGCATGTATATAAGGACAGCAAAATGATTCAAGCACACGTTAAAGCACAACACTCTAGCCCGCTAATTCACGGCGCATTTGCATCAGCTTCTCGCTCAGCTCATCATTCATCTGATGAAGTGTTATTTGCAAAAATGGCGTTGCTGTCCAATCAACATCAATGGCTACTATTTACGGCGCAAACACCACGACCATCCGCTAAGCAACTGCAGAAACATAACGTATGCTGCGACCGGGTTATTCATATGAAAGCTTCTCACCAAATGACCGAAGCTGAAACAGTAGAGAAAGCGATCCGCTCTAAAAATGCGAGTGCGATCGTTGCTAGCGCGTCAATTGATCAATTTAGCCAACAATACTTAAGAACATTAGGTATGCGTTTCCAGTGTGAAGTTTTCTTCATGGATGCCAACTCAGAGCGCATTCACTAAGCAACATCGCTCAACTAGATAGCTCAGTAATATAGTCCAAATATACTGCCTTCCCCTGCCCTACGATTCGCCTTAAATTTGGTGGATAGTTAGGCAGGGGTTTTTATTTGATTAGCAGATTTAGCAAACGTTTGCTTTTTCTCTGGAAGCAAACGTTAGATTGGGTATAATGCCCGTCTAATCATGTGCACATTGCACTTCTCTGTATGACGTTTGATAAAAGATAGGAATGTCTAAATGAGCCTCGCTGATCAAGTTCTTGCCGTAAATGATGACCTCCCAATCCGCACTGATAAACCTGTCCACAGTGGCAAGGTTCGTTCGGTTTACTGGTTAACTGAAGAAGATAGCCAACGACTAATTAAAGAGAAAGGCTACGACGTAGCACCTGATGCTCCTTTAGCTATCATGGTGATCAGTGACCGTATCTCTGCATTTGATTGTATCTGGCGTGGTGAAGGCAACCTGAAAGGTGTTCCTGGTAAAGGCGCTGCGCTTAATGCTATTTCTAACCATTGGTTCAAGCTTTTTAAAGACAACGGTCTTGCTGACAGCCACATTCTTGATATCCCTCACCCATTCGTATGGATTGTACAAAAAGCTTGCCCAGTAATGATTGAAGCTATTTGTCGCCAATACATCACAGGTTCTATGTGGCGTGCGTACGCAAATGGTGAGCGTGAATTCTGTGGTATCGAAATGCCAGAAGGTCTAGAGAAAGATAAGAAACTACCAGAGCTTCTTATCACTCCTTCGACTAAAGGTATTTTGAAAGGCATTCCTGGTGTACCAGAAGCGGACGATGTAAACATCACGCGTCAGAACATCCAAGATAACTTTGCAGCATTTAACTTCTCACAAGAGAGCGATATCGCGCACTATGAGAAGCTATTGAAAGAAGGCTTTAACGTCATCAGTGACGCACTAGAAAAAGTCGATCAAACCTTCGTGGATACCAAGTTTGAGTTTGGTTACGTGAACGATGCACAAGGTAAAGAGAAGCTTATCTACATGGACGAAGTGGGCACACCTGACTCATCTCGTATCTGGGATACAGAGCAATACAACAATGGCAACATCGTTGAAAACTCAAAAGAAGGTTTCCGCCAATTCCTACTTAACTACTTCCCTGATGCCGATATTCTGCTGAATAAAGAGCGTATGCCAGAGCGTGAAGCGCTAGCGCGTGACAATGAATTGCCATTGGATGCACTGATGTCTCTTTCTCGCACTTACCTTGATATCGCAGCAAAGATTACCGGCGCTGAGATTGTACTGAGCGAAAATCCTAAACAAGAGATCATCGACGTATTGCGTGCTGACTACGGGCTAATCGATTAATCATCTTATCGATTTAAACACCGTTACGATACAAAAAGGGCCTCAACATTAAGGCCCTTTTTACATGTAGTTTTCCGTCTTGTTTGAGCATCGCTCTCACTGGTACAAGGCTTACAGTCGTATAGTAAACTCTTCTCCAGTATTACCTGCAATCACTAAATGACTACGCGATTCGATGTACTCAATCTGCTCTTCTTCAAGAGAATATGGCATCACTACTTTGAGCTCATTGATACCTTCTAATTTGGCAAGCTTAAGCAAAGTAACGATGTTCGATTCATCACTCTTACGCGTAGACATCGATTTTAGTGCCATTTGCCATAAGCGATCTTCTGGGCTTGCTAGCTCTTTGATGCTGTCTCGCCAAACGGTACTGAACACTGGAGCGATAGTGGTAAGTGCTTCCAGAAAAGTCCATTTTTTACTGCACGAGGCGCCAAGAAAAGTTGTGTAATCAAACTCTACACGCGTCTCTTTCTGATTATCCATGATGTCCCCCGACACTTTGGCAACACAATATACTCAATATCTATCAACTCTTTCTTTATAGCAATAGGATATAGAAGAATGGTCTTTTATGACCTTTTGATTGGTTAAAATGGCATATAAAAATCAAATTTGTAACATAATCACCACTGAAAAATCATATATGCGCCTATTTGATTAATATTTTGAAGATAAAACTTATCTATCTATTTTATATCAATAATTCGGCTCGCCTTTTTGTACTGAATACGCCAGCCAGACCAAATCGGTAATTCCCATCGTTTCGGCGGTGATTTTCTACTGCCCGACTGATAATGAACGTAAACCAGCTTTCTTCCCACAAGGTACTCAACCTCCAAGTTCAAATCAGCAAGAGTGATTGAGAACGGGTACTTTTCAGCGAACTCTGTGTATAGCCAACTAGGGATACCTTCAAAAGGAATGTCCGAAGCATCAAACATTTCAAGCTCACTGACATCGGTAACCCCTAACACCTCAAGCTGCTCAATAAACCACGATTCAAAATTCAGTTGCTCGATATCGGAGGTAAACTTGGTTTGCTCATCCAGCCCAAGCTTGACGTACAGCTGCCAATGCTTGATCTCTCGAGTGCGAGCCTCAGAAAAACCAGGAAGCTGAGCACCACTTACCACCAGATCCACGATAGGCTTTAAGGACAACTGACCTTCTGCTGCAACCAGTTTTGTCGAGATTGTGCGACCTGCGTACACCAAATCCATCTCGGTAAACACACCATCATCATTGACCACTGTTTCACCCTGTTGCCATTCGCCAAGTTCCGCCTCAACCATCAGATCAAGTGCAATCGGTGCTGTGGTTGTTGCGAGAGTCAGTGTCTGCTTAACTCCTCGCCCGGGAAGGCTGTGAGTATCAAACACCAACATAGCCTGCGCATTATCAGGAAAGCGATTTTGTCGACCAAGCACCACCTCTAGTGACCCGTTAGCAAATGCCTCTCTTCTTTTTAAACGGCGCACAAACACCAACTCAGGATGCAACTTGATAATGGTTTCAAGCAGGGCCGTTCGTTGATAACGAGACGCAACTTCCAACTGAGGAAGCTCAAACACTTCACGCATTTGCTCGGCAAGCCCTTGTGCTTCCGCCAAAGCTTGTTGGTCGATTTCAAGGTGCGGATAATTGCGACCACGCACAATCTGAATCAACAAGGTTAAATCACACCCCTCTTTTTCTTGCTGAGCGAGCGCTTCCAAATGTTCAGCATTATTGGGTAACTGATATAAACGAGCAGGCACAGACAATGCGGCGGTGAGATCGACCATCGCCTCTTTGAGTGCTTTAGTTTTAATACGGGTAACAATATCGGCATACAAAGCATCAATCGGCAGTGGGTAAAGCTTTTTTCCGTGCTCGGTAATTTGATGGTCGACGTCAATCGCTTCCATCGTCAACAAAGTTTGTGTTGCGCTGTGTAGCGATTTTTCTGGAATCGGATCAAGGAAAGACAAACTCTCCAAAGTGAAACCACTGCATGCCGCCGCCAGCATCAGCTCAGTCAGCTCTTCACGCTGTAACTCAGGTGGCGTGACTAACTCTAATGCTGCATGTTCGCCATACAAACGAACGCAAACTCCGTCCATTACCCTACCTGCACGGCCTGCTCGCTGCTTAGCACCCGCGCGTGATATGGATTTCAACATCAAAGTGGTTCTGCCGTTACGCTGAACGGTTCTTCTCTCTAATCCTGAATCAATTACCACACCAATATCGGGAATTGTCAGCGAGGTTTCAGCCACGTTAGTCGCGAGAATGACCTTTCGCAAGCCTCTGCCATCGAGATCGTCGTTAGCCACGTTGCGACCAGATAGCGCGAGATCTCGCTCCTTGTCACTTACTGATGCATGCAATTTAACAACTTGCAGATCTGGGTGTTTTGCCAACGCTTGCTCACACTGCACAATCTCTTTCTTGCCCGGAAGAAAAACCAAGATATCGCCGTGCGATGCCATAAGTTGATGATTCACTTCTTCAGCGATGCGTTGCTCTAGATGTCGACTATCTGGTAAAGCCCTAGATTCATTTGCTTGATGCTCGATATCAACCTGATAAGTTCGCCCCTCACAACTGATCCTGTTCGCTTTTAGATAATCAGCGAGACGCTCCCCTTCGATGGTTGCCGATGTGATGACCAAACGGTGACTCGCTTTCTGCTTGAGGATCGCCACCAGCAAGTCGATGTCCCAACGCCTTTCGTGAAACTCATCCACCACAATCACATCAAAGCCGGCTAGCCCATCTTCTGCTAACCAACGTAAAGCAATACCGGGTGTGACAAACACTACATCAGTCTGCTCGTTGTATTGCGCTTCAAGCTTGATGGCGTAACCCACTTTGCTGCCCAGCTTCTCACCCGATTCTTTCGCTAGAAACTTAGCTAACGATGTACAAGCGATTCTTCTTGGCTCAACCACCAGCACACGCCCATGTTGAGATGCCCAAATTGGCAAGCGCGTTGATTTACCCGAACCGGTTTCAGCTTCTACAACAAGGTGAGAATCGGCGATCTGTTGATGGAAAGTACTTTGATAGCTATCGATGGGAAGTTGAGACATAAAAAGAGAGAGCCGCGAAAAAATGTGAGCAAAGTATAACGAATTATGACGTTAGAATTCGATAACTGTGGGATGGGAGAAAGAATATCATTTTGTTTGCCAAGATCGGGGAGAAAGTATTTACAATTGAATAACTAAACCGTTATCATTTTTCAGTTACTCTTTCTCCCATATTAGGCATCCAATGAACAACGATAAACGCCCTCTATATATCCCTTATGCTGGCCCTGCTCTACTAAGTACACCCCTTCTAAACAAAGGCAGCGCATTCACTGCTGAAGAGCGTAGCTCTTTTAACCTTGAAGGTTTGTTACCGGAAACAACGGAAACAATCCAAGAGCAAGTTGGACGTGCATATAAACAATATTGTAACTTCGAAAGTGATATGGATAAGCATATCTACCTTCGTAACATCCAAGACACTAATGAAACGCTTTTTTATCGTTTAGTTCAAAACCACATCTCTGAAATGATGCCTATCATTTACACGCCAACAGTTGGCGCAGCATGTGAGAACTTCTCAAATATCTACCGTCGTGGTCGTGGTCTGTTTATCTCTTACCCGAACCGCGATCGTATCGATGATCTACTGAATAATGCGACAAACCACAATGTTAAAGTTATCGTGGTTACGGACGGTGAGCGCATTCTTGGTTTGGGAGACCAAGGTATCGGTGGCATGGGTATTCCAATCGGTAAACTAGCACTATACACAGCGTGTGGCGGCATCAGCCCAGCATACATGCTACCAATCGTACTTGATGTTGGTACAAACAACCCTCAACGTCTTGCTGACCCAATGTACATGGGCTGGCGTCATCCTCGTATCACAGGTGCTGATTACGATGCATTCGTTGAAGAGTTCATCCAAGCGGTTCAACGTCGTTGGCCTGATGCGCTAGTTCAGTTCGAAGATTTCGCACAGAAGAACGCAATGCCTCTACTTGAGCGTTACAAAGATCGTATCTGTTGTTTCAACGATGATATCCAAGGTACAGCAGCGGTAACTGTTGGTTCTCTACTAGCGGCTTGTAAAGCAGCAGGTAGCAAACTGTCTGATCAACGTGTGACCTTCCTAGGTGCAGGTTCAGCAGGTTGTGGTATCGCAGAAGCGATCATTGCTCAGATGGTGTCTGAAGGTATCAGCGACGACCAAGCGCGTTCTCAAGTTTACATGGTTGACCGTTGGGGCTTACTACAGGAAGGCATGCAGAACCTGCTTGACTTCCAACAGCGCCTAGTTCAAACCAACGCGAACACGAAAGACTGGGAAAGCGATGGTACTGGTTTCTCTCTACTAGACGTTGTTCGTCACGCTAAACCAACAGTATTGGTTGGTGTATCTGGTGCACCGGGTCTATTCAGCAAAGAAGTGATCAAAGAGATGAACCTTCACTGCGAACGCCCTATCGTGTTCCCACTATCGAACCCAACAAGCCGTGTTGAAGCAACACCAAACGACATCATTCGTTGGACAGATGGTAAAGCACTAGTAGCAACAGGTAGCCCATTTGAGCCAGTGGTTCACAACGGCACAACTTACCCAATCGCTCAGTGTAACAACAGCTACATCTTCCCAGGTATTGGCCTTGGTGTGTTGGCTGTGAACGCTTCACGTATCACTGACGAAATGCTAATGGAATCGAGCCGTGCACTGGCAACGTGTTCTCCACTAGCAATCAATGGTTCTGGTGCTCTACTTCCACCACTGGAAGAGATCCACACTGTATCTAAGAAGATTGCTTTTGCTGTTGGTAAGAAAGCGATTGAACAAGGTGTTGCACTTGAGATCACAGAAGAAGCACTACAACAAGCGATTGACCAGCACTTCTGGCAGCCGGTTTACCGTCGCTACAAGCGTACTGCATTCTAATAGAGCGTACTTGTTCTCAAATACCACTCTTACAAAAGCCCCTGCCATTTCAGGGGCTTTTTTCTTTACATTGTCTTGTCTTTTTAACTGATTTTTCTCATTTTTATTTGGTATTATCGAGAACTCAAAAAATAATGCTCAGTCAAAGGACTATGCCGAGAGTGAAATTCAATTCTCACATTTGCCGAAACTACTTACTAAAAGCATACAAAAAGCTGCAAGGTTTTCTGTATGGCGCTTTCCTAGTGTTCTTGGTAGGCAGCGCTGCGGTGATTGCGATTGATTATTGGGTTTCGTGGCAAGCAGAAGACCGCATCATCTATGACATCGATGAGGTGCCAGAAGTTGAGGTTGCCGTCGTGCTGGGTACCAGCAAATATTTGGGTAGAACGCTCAACGACTATTATAAACACCGCATCGAAGCGGCCATTGAGCTGTTCGAGCGTGAAAAAGTAGACCAATTTTTATTAAGTGGCGACAACGCTCACCGATCTTACAATGAGCCGTGGACCATGAAGCGCGACTTGTTAAAAGCGGGGGTTCCTGATGAGCGTATCAACCTCGACTACGCGGGCTTTAGAACCTTAGACTCGATTGTTCGTGCGAAGAAGATCTTCGATACCGATAACTTCCTGATCATCACTCAAAAATTCCACTGTGAACGAGCGCTATTCATCGCCAACTCGTATGACATTCACGCGCAATGTTTGGCGGTTTCCGGCCCAACCCACCACTCTGGAACATCCATACGTTTACGTGAAGTGTTTGCTCGCACCAAAGCATTCCTAGACCTATATATTATGGGCACAACCCCGAAATTCCTTGGCCCGAAAGAGCCGATTCAACCTAGCCCAAAACAAGAAACATCACCAATTCCAAGCCCTATTTCAATCCCTTCAGAAACCGATGTGTAGAAATCTACACATTTTGAATTTGTTGCCTCACATTTCCCCACTGTTACACAAAAACACACCAACGCTCCTTTATTAACTTAAGTAACATTCCCTCAACAAAGCCCAACCCTACATGAAGTCAATATTCCTCGAAAAACAATAAGCACGGCTCTATGAAGCGAGTGCATCAATAAACGAGGATAAACAAAAGGAGCGCCTTATGACGGCACTTGTTACTACAATGAAACATTGGTTGTTTACCCGCAACAGCATGATATTAATTGGTAATTTCACGCTGTTCGCACTCTTGCTCAACACCCTTCCTTTCGAATCACAAGTCAATACTGGTTTGAGTATCCTCGTGTTCGTTGCGGTTCTATGGTTAACCGAAGCTATTCATGTCAGCATCACCGCTCTGCTTGTTCCACTCTTGGCTGTCCTGTTTGGTGTCTTCAACACGCCCGCTGCATTGGCGAACTTCTCTAACCCAATCATCTTCCTATTTTTGGGTGGTTTTGCTCTTGCTGCCGCGCTCAACAAGCAAGAACTTGATAAAGCGATTGCCGACAAAGTACTGCTGATTGCAAAAGGCAGAATGTCGGTTGCGGTATTCATGCTATTCGGTGTGAGTGCTGGTTTGTCGATGTGGATTTCTAACACAGCAACAACGGCAATGATGCTTCCTCTGGTTCTTGGCATCATGAACAAAGTAGACCAAAGTGAAGACCGCAATACTTACGTGTTCGTGTTATTGGGTATCGCTTACTGTGCGTCTATCGGTGGTATCGCAACGCTAGTAGGTAGCCCACCGAACGCTATCGCGGCTGCGGAAGTTGGTCTTAGCTTCACAGAATGGATGGCACTTGGCCTACCAATCTCGATGATTCTATTGCCAATCGCAATGTTGATTCTTTACGTTATGACTAAGCCAAAACTAAACCATAAGTTCGAGCTAGACCACGCGCCAGTAGAATGGACAAACAGCAAAAAAATCACACTGTCTATCTTCCTACTCACCGTGACGCTATGGATTTTCGGTAAGCCAATCAACGCAATGATCGGCGGTTTCTCTAAGTTCGATAGCTTAGTTGCGATTGGTGCAATCGTGCTGCTTTGCGCTTCTCGAGCGGTGGAATGGAAAGATGTTGAGAAGACAACCGACTGGGGTGTATTGATTCTATTCGGTGGTGGTATCTGTCTAAGTAACATCCTAAAAACGACTGGCACCAGTGTATTCCTAGCACACTCACTAAGTGGCTTCTTAGAGACAGCAGGTGTTCTACTAACGATTCTAGCGGTAGTCGCATTCGTGGTATTCCTAACAGAGTTTGCGAGTAACACAGCAAGTGCAGCATTGTTAGTACCAGTATTCGCAACCATTGCTGAAGCATTAGGCATGTCGCCAGTTATCCTGTCTGCATTAATCGCTGTCGCCGCATCATGTGCCTTCATGTTACCTGTAGCAACACCACCCAACGCAATTGTATTTGGCTCAGGTCACATCAAGCAGAAAGAGATGATGCGAATTGGTATGGTTCTAAACCTAGTGTGTATCCTAGTGCTAACACTGTTCGCTTGGATCTTCTGGTAAGAAGTAAACACTGATAAAGAGAGCTGCATAAGCAAAAGCTCTGACTTAACTGGCTGCAGTTCCC
The DNA here is from genome assembly GCF_002954585.1 of Vibrio chagasii. Taxonomy (GTDB): domain Bacteria; phylum Pseudomonadota; class Gammaproteobacteria; order Enterobacterales; family Vibrionaceae; genus Vibrio; species Vibrio chagasii_A. Next base: position 1,018,201 of record NZ_MSCI01000002.1, on the reverse strand, counting down.
CCGCTCAGCCAGTATAAAAAGCCCACTCAATGTGAAGCGATCATTTACTTGAGATTATCACTAAGCGGGCATTTAAAAAGAATAATAAAACGATTTCCCTTTTTGGTGGCTCCTCGCCACCTTTTTTGTTTGGGAATGATTACATCCCTATCATGTAATCATTCCCGTTCTAAAAGCCCCCCTCACGCCGCATATGGCACCAGAGAAAACAGGCCAAACAATGCGGTAGTACGCAGCTCTACCATGGTTTGTTCTGTGCCGACAATGTAATGAGCAATCAAGGCAAAAGTAGGAAACAGAGGGACAAGCCCTGATATGTAAAAACTCTTACTTTTCGACAACAGTGCAATCAACAAAACCGCTGCGGCACCAAGCAAACATTTAAAGAACAGTGAGATCATTTCAATACGTTATCCAAACAAACCAACAAAAGCTTTAGAGAGTAAACTCATACAGCGCGTACAAAAACGCCACACGTCACATATGCACGTGTGGCTTATAAAGTAATAAAAACAATTTGCAGATTAGTGGCTCAAGATCACCTGATTACGCCCTGAGTGTTTAGCTTGATAAAGCGCCTCGTCAGCGCGAGCGATTGTCTCTGTCACCCTCTCTTGCCTCATTTCAGCAATACCGATACTGCATGTCAGCGGGTCACCATGAACCCACAAATGCTGACTCACCAACAAGCGAATTCGTTCCGCCTTACTCTGGGCTTCACCCGCCTCAGTTTCCGGGCAGAAGATGATAAATTCTTCACCGCCCCAACGGACCAACTTATCTGTAGGGCTGATTGCACTGCCGACCACCATGCTAAACTCTCGCAGTATATGGTCTCCCATTTGATGGCAGTACTTGTCATTCACACTCTTGAAGTAGTCGATATCGAGATACAACATACTGAGCTTACTATGGCCTTGCTTGACATGTTGCGACTGCATCTTCAGCCAGTCTCGAATCGCATGTCTATTAAGGATTCCAGTTAACTCATCACGGTGAGCCATTTCAGAAAACTCAAAGTTTTGCTCTCTCAGCGCTCGATTAACGTTTTTTAGGTGGTGATGTCTCTTCTCGGCAATCACCATACGTTTGCGCGAGTTGTGTAACTCTGAAATTAAGAATACGGTGCCAGTGCCAACCCAAACAAACAGCAAGATTAGGAATAAGCTCTCGCCGGTGATGTAAGAGCCTTCAAATTCGATACTGCGAATAACAATGCGATGATGCCCAAGCTTTGCGCCCGACGCTGTCGCGAACTCCACCATATTTACGTTAGAATACTCAGGAGCAGAGTGCTCCAGCGCAATGTCATTATCCGCTAGCCACCATGTCATCACTTGCAGGTTTTTAATCGGTATTTCAATCACGCCCCCATCAACACCAGGCGAGAACTCCATGCCATTGTACTTGTGCGTATATTCATTATCCGGAACCGAATAAGCAGGGTTGTAGTTTCTCAGGTAGGTTCGTAAACGACCGCTAGAATCCGCTTCCGCATGGTAATCAATGTTAACTCTAAAGGTGTGATATTGAGATAGATTCAGGCCAACAGTGATGTCTGGGTTGATACGAACCGACAGGCCACAGTATGGCCAAGGGTACTCAGACTCTTTCAATTCACAATCGAGAATGTACTGACCATTCTCAAACGATAATTCAGATGTGCTAACGCCTCGATCAACCTGATCACTGGTCGCGATAAACTCATATTTATCTGGAGTAATCGCTGTTATCACGCGATTTCCGCTAACACGGTAGTACTGCACGATGGCAAGCGTCGCGATAACTAAAAAGATGACTATCTTATGGCTCCACTTCACGTCTAAGCTTCCGGCTTATATCCCTATGGTTGGGATTTCACGATATAAAATAAGTTACGTAAATTAGTGATCTTAATTCCAATAATTCACTGAAAAACGTTATATCACGGCTGAACAAAATGTCATACTATATTTTTATGCCTATATTTCATTCGGATTATTTACGTCGAGAATCAAGTAATATTGCGTATAAAAACAGGCGCCATTTGTTATACTCATCGCATAATCATCGTTAGCCGTATTACCTGATTACAGGGTAAGCGAGCGACGAAATAATAATCAAAATACAATGAGTAATGTCATGTCTTTATTAGCGAAAGGAACACTCAAGAAGATGAGTGCATCCCTTGATGGCGCGGTAACCTACCGTTTGCCTGTAGGCGAAGAGTTTGTAGAGCTAAACCCTCTGATTGGTAAAACCATCAACCTAACTCACACTGGTAATATTTTTTGCTGCTCTTGTGGTAAGAAAACGAAGAAAAGCTACTCTCAAGGCCACTGCTTTGTATGTATGAAAAAGCTGGCAAGCTGCGACATGTGCATCATGAAGCCAGAGACTTGTCACTACGATGAAGGCACTTGTCGTGAGCCCGAATGGGGCGAAGCAAACTGCATGGTTGATCACTTCGTTTACCTATCGAACACATCAAGCCTAAAAGTGGGTATTACTCGTCATACGCAGATCCCTACTCGCTGGATTGACCAAGGCGCAACACAAGGCCTACCAATCCTTAAGGTTAAAACTCGCCAAATCTCTGGCCTGATCGAAGTTGAGTTAGCAAAACACATTGCTGATAAAACTAACTGGCGCACACTGCTGAAAGGCGATGGCGACGACATGGAACTGGTAGAGAAAGCAAAAGAGCTGCTTCCACTGGTTGAAGATAAGATCCAAGAGATCAAAGCAAAATTCGGTGACGATGCTATCGAAGTATTGAGTGAGAACATCACTTCACTAAGCTACCCAGTTGAACAGCACCCGGTGAAGATTGTTTCGCATAACTTTGATAAGAACCCTGAAGTATCTGGCGTGCTGCAAGGCATTAAAGGCCAATACCTAATCTTAGATACGGGCGTGATTAACATCCGTAAATTTGGTTCTTACGAAGTTGAGGTTTCTGCTTAAACAGCGGAGCACCATGACAAGTGAGATACAAAAATGCCCTGAGGCTTCTGCTTCAGGGCATTTTTATTTCAGATGAGACGAGCCGCTTTAAAAAATAACGAGAAAAGACTAGAGCGCGACCATATCCCCATCTACACAGTTCTTACCATTGGCTTTAGCGCGATAAAGAGATTGATCGGTGAGGTTAACCAGAGCATCAATCGTCATGCCTTCTTCACACGCACGGCTATCGCTCACACCGATACTGACACTCGAATTGAATCGAATCTGCTCATCAATTTTGAACTCAGCTTGATTAAACTGTTGGCGAATTTGTTCAGAGATTTCACATGACATTTCTGCCGTCGCATTCGGAATGAAGACAATAAACTCTTCACCTCGTCACCGACCATGTGACCGTATGTATCATTAATCGATTTAAAATCATCTATATCAAGCAGCATACACACGAGATGATTTTCAGAGGCCATGTGCTCTCTAAACCACTCATAAATAGCCCGGCGATTCAGTAAGTCCGTCATCTCATCGTAGTGCGCTTGGTGCACGAGCTGTTTTTCCAACATCACCTTTTGGGTGACATCTTCAAGCACAACCTGTACGGCTGGTTGACCTTCCCAAATAATCGCATTGTCATAAATATTAAAGAAACGATGGAACCATCTAAGCCAATATTCTCTCCCACGTTACTGGTGCCTGAGGGCTCACCCGATATCACCGCTTGATAACGCTGGCAGATACTTTCTACATTTTGCTGTGGTACCAAATCGAGAATAGAATCGAGCTCCAATACCTGCTCAATCGACTTACCACCTTGCAGGTTCACCCAAGACTGATTGACCATCAAAGGTTTGAAATCTCGGTGCACTAATATTCCCTGCCCTGATTTCATAATCATGTCTTGATACATCTGATCTTGCTTGCGCATCATATTCTGCAATTGAATCGCAGGGCTCAGATCGATCACCGTCACTTGTAATGCAGGTCTTCCTTGCCATTCGGTCACATGATCAATAGAAAACACCGTAAACTCTCTGCCATTTCGGTCCACATTGGTAGAGGTGTGGACTTGAGGATCGCGTTGACCACTGACGGTTTCAAGATAATTTTTGTAGGCAGCGACATGAAAGTCTTCTGATATGAGATCAAGAAAGCTATCAATTTGGGACATTAACTCTTCTGGAGATTGGTACCCATAAATACGAGCGTAGTTGGCATCAACACTAACCACATTCATATCTTGAATAATAATTATGCCGTACGTAGATTCGAAATTTATTGAAGACATTACCAACTCCACACTCTAGCTATACTTCATCACTGGAGCATTGCAATATATCCCACTAACCCTTCCACAGAATCTTTCAAGTATCAGGGGACATCAACACACCACATGGTATATCGTACTGTTGATTGCTTCTCTACAAATCAATCGCTAGCACGAGTTACCAAAAGTAGACAAGCATCTCAATCTGATTGCGCGCGCCAAAAAACAAAAATAGATAACCTATAGCAATGTAATGATTAACTTTTCTATCTTTTGCCTTCCTTGGTTTCTATCTGCAATAGTTTCTGGCTTCTTAGCTTGGACAGCACTACTCATTCCAGTCAGAAAAATAAGAGACCAAGAAATCTATCGCTAGCCGCGCTCTCTGAGGTAGAAAGCGTCGGTTCTGATAAACAATCCAGCTGCTTGTACCCGAGCCCCAATACTCTTCTAGCACAGGAACCAGCTTGCCATTGGTTAGCCCGCCATTAAAACTGCTTCTAGGAAGGTACACAACGCCGAGCCCCTCTTCACACGCTTTCAGTACCGCGCTTGAATTGTTACTTCTCCATCGACCATGCACTCTTACCGCATTCAATGGCTTTCCATTTTGCTCAAACAGCCATTGGTCACTATTGGCAATAATGCAGCTGTGTTGTTTTAACTGTTCTGGATGAGTGGGGGCGCCATATTGATCGATATACGCTTTACTCGCCGCCGCTGCCATTGGGCGATCGACCAACTTTCTTGCCACCAGCCCTGAGTCATCTAACCGACCGTAACGAATCGCGAAGTCGATACCGTCTTCAATAAAGTTCACCATCTTGGTGTTGAAGTTCATTTCAATGGTTAGATCTGGATGAGATTTTGCAAATTCCATCAGCGCTGCCGCAACATGATTCTCGGCAAATCCGCCTGCAGCACTGACACGTAATGTACCGCTCAGCTGAGTCTGTTGCGACGTAACTTGCTCATTAGCTTGTTGTAGCCCAATCACTAAGTCTTTGCACTGTTGATAGTAAGTATGTCCAGACTCAGTCAGGCTTACCATGCGCGTTGAGCGGGCAAGCAAAGCCACCCCAACTCGCTCTTCTAACCTTGAAACTTGTCGACTCACATGGCTGGTGCTACAACCTAACTGCTTAGCGGCCGCAGAAAAACCGTGGCATTCGGCAACCGCAACGAATTCGTTAATCCCTTCAAAGCTATCCATACTTAACCTACTCGCGTTTTATCTTTGCTATATAGCAACAATGTTTTGCCTTTTAAGCATATTATCACCTAAATGATTTGGAACTAGTATTAGATGTAACAAGACGGCGATAGCTAAGTAACAGTGCACAGGTTAACACCAAGCACGAGTGCTTAGAGAAAAGCGCCAACATCTAACGAGAAGAACAGCAGCTCAAAGGGACGAATCATGAAAAAAATACTAATTCCAGTGACTAACCACGCGACACTTGGCGAGACAGATCAAGCGAACGGCACTTATGCTCCAGAACTTACCCACGCTCTGAAAGAGATCTTGGCTGCTGGGTTCGAATACGACATCACCTCTATCAATGGTGGCAAAGCACCGATGTACGGAACTGATATTGAAGGAGATACGGTTAATGCTGAGATCTTGGCGAATGATGACTTCCAAAACCGCATTAACAACACGATTCCAGTAAGCCAAATCAATGCAGACAGCTATGATGCGATCTTCTACCCAGGTGGTTTTGGCCTGCTTTCAGACCTAGCGTCTAATGAGCAATTCGCTAGCATCGCTGCCAAGCATTATGAAGATGGTGGCGTTGTCGCGGCAGTATGTCATGGCCCAGCAGCCCTGCTACCTATCGTATTGAGCAATGGCGAAACACTTCTGAGCTCTAAATCAGTGACTAGCTTTACACGTGAAGAAGAGATCGACTTCGGCACCATCAACGACATTCCATTCCTGCTGGAAGAGTCGCTAGCTCGTGGGGCAGCGCGTTTCAACAAGGTTCAACCTTGGCAAGAGCTTGTGATTGTTGATGAGCGAGTAATCACCGGTCAAAACCCGACAAGCGCACACGCTGTAGGTGTCGCAATTGTTGAGCACCTTTCTTAATCGAGTAATAGCTTGATGGATCTATAGCTTGACTGACTCAACTACACGAGTCCCTTAAATAAAGCGAAAAAAAAGAGCATACTTCAGACTCAATATTCTTGAGAGAGGTATGCTCTTTTCTAATTCTGTAACCCGCTTTTAGTTATTTCTAACAATGCCCTCGAGCACGTTGAACAGTAGGTCTATTTCTTCAATCGAGTTGTAATGCATGCAACCAATACGCACTACACCCTGCTCTTCAATACCCAGCTGCTTCACCAAACCTAATGCATAGAAGTGTCCGTTCCACACACAGATATTATGCTCGCCCAGCTTCTTAGCGATAAATTCTGGAGAGTGGTTATCAAAGGTGATGGCGAATGTTGGCGTTCTTAGGTTGGAATCAAATTCCGTCTTACCGTAGAGTTTAACCCCTTCTAGATCGCCCAAGCGTTTTAGGAAGTACTCGCTCAGCTGGCTTTCATGCTTGTTATACAACGCGTAGCTTTGCTCTAAGCGAGAACGTAATGAGTCGGTTGGCTCACCAAATTGTGCCAAGTAATCCACCGCAGCAATCACACCCGCTAGGCCTTCAAAACTCTGCGTTCCTGTTTCAAAACGACCAGGACCGATGTTAGTGGCAGGCTCAACCTTGTATGGCTTTAACGTATGTAGCCATTGAGGCGCCACGTAAGCAATACCAACGTGAGGGCCAAAAAATTTGTAAGCCGAACACGCTAAGAAGTCACAGTTCAACTGCTGAACATCAATCAAGTGGTGTGGTGCATAATGAACAGCATCCACATACACCTGAGCGCCGTGTTGGTGTGCAAGCTCGATAACTTTCGCGACATCAACAATTGAGCCCGTGGTATTTGAAGCAAAGGTCACAGCAACCAGTTTGGTTTTCTCGTTCAGTAACGACTCAAAATGTGCCATGTCTAGGCTGCAATCTGACTCGTCGACACGAACTTGGCGAACAATCGCACCCTTGTCGTCTGCTGCTTGTTGCCAGCTCGATACATTTGAGTAGTGGTCTAGCGCAGTAACAATCACCTCATCGCCTGCTTGCCAATCGCGGCTAATCGCTCGGCTAAGCTGAAAAGTCAGCGAGGTCATGTTGGCACCAAATACAACATTGCCAGAGGATTCAGCATTAAGTAATGCTTGCACTGACTCTCGCGCTTGCTGCATCAAGCCTGTCGTCCTCTGGCTCGAGAAATAGTGACCGCCTAAATTAGAGTTAAAGTGGCCAAGGTATTCTGTCATCGACGCAAGAACATTCTCAGGAACCTGAGAACCACCCGGGCCATCAAAAAAGGTAACCGGCTTACCGTCATGGTATTGGCCTAAGGCACTGAACTGCTGACGTACATCATTAAGAGTGAAGGACATTGCGCGCATCCTTAGCCGTTAGCACAAACAAATCCATGTAGCCCATCTCATCGTGGTCTATGGTGCGAATTGGTTGTGCGTTGTGCCACAGCTTACTGTCTGCAAGCATTGTAACATCACCATTTTCAAGCACTTTTCTAAAGAACGGAGCTTCATGAGAATCTTGGTACAGCATGATTTCGCCACCAACAATGTTGTGACGGTTCACGCCAACTAGGGCGATGTGGTCGAAGCCATCTTGGTGCACGCCTTCTGGCGCAACCTGTGTCTCTTCATAAATGGCAGCGATACGAATTTGGTGGATTTCTATTTCTTGTCCATCTTCAAGCCCGTTAGTTTCAATAAACAGTTCACACATCTCTTGCATGCCTTCGCTGCTAAGAATTGGTGCTTCAATTGGCTCGAATTGACGAACAACATCACCTTGGAAGTGGTTGATGTCTTCAGACTGGACGAAGTCATGTTTGTCTAGCTCAACGACTTTTCCATTACTGAATTCAACCACAGAATACCTTCTCAATCGGTACTGTCCGTCTGCGTGCTCTGTGCTAGGTAGCTTAGAGAAAGAAGGTGACAGCTCCTTAACCGCGTGGTTACTGAGATGGGTAATATGTAGGGTATTTTCGTGAGCGTGTAACATCATCGACTCCTTAATGATTGTTAATTTACTTTCGACATTTAACGTTTTGTTTACATAAAAGGATACTTGAAGATCTTGCCAAATCAACAATAAACAATCATTTATCCCGTCAGAATTAATAATTCAGATTGTAAAACCAAGTTTTAAATAAAAAGCAGTGTATAACACCAGAATAAAAGATGACCAACTCTTAAAACTAGCACACTTCACTATCTAGTTATAAACACCTTTAAAATCAATTCTAACGATATTATTAACTAGCATGCTGTCTTTATTATTTTTTCAGCACTCACGTATTAATACGCCAGCCGCGGCATCTAGGCTCATCCCCCTATTTCGACATACTTTATTTGTATATTTTTGCACATCGAAATACGACCTACCTATCAGTGGCCAAGCTATTGATTGTTTACACAACAAAATGGAATTGGTTAATTTATGAGTACGCCAGAATCCACACGCCTTTGCTTGCGCGTCTGGAACAGGTCGAGTTCGGGGGGAACTCGGCCTCCCTCAAACGGTTTAATTCTGTTGAGAGAGCGAGTTGATTGCGTTTTTAGTCTCGAAGATGCTTGAAGTGGGATATTTCGGTTGAGAATGTGGAAATCCACTATGACCATGGATGTAGCTCCGAGATATGCCCGGAAACAATTCAGAGCAAAAGCTGTTGCGTACTTCGAACCGAATAATTTCCCCTATTAAAAGGGCTCTTCTCCGCTTACGTAAGCTTGGTATTTGGGTAAAAGATAGAATAGGTGTCTGGAACCGACGTTTGTCTGATCTTTGAGTTGAAATGTTCGATATCTTTTACTCCTCAAGCTCTTCGCCTGAGCAAACCAATAGAGACATTTTCAGCCTCTACTCGAGCGTTAGTTAATTTGTATTTCGCGTAGTTAAAGATACCAACCTTCCTTTCTAGAGGTGCATCAGCAATGTTACTTAATGAGAGAATTCGAGTCGATTTCGCAAGACGACTCCGAGCTTCGAGTTCAGCCACCATTGTCTTGTAACAAGGCTCATCCCAAATCGCTTGTAGCTGCTCTTTCAGCATATAAATGATGCATAGGGTCTTATTGCTTTCGAGTAAATCGTCGAGCCTGTTGGATTGTTTATCATTCAACTTGATCGCATTTTTCAGTAAGAGAAAGAGCGTGCCTTTGAGTATTGTCTTCTCCTCGTGGGAGCAGTTCTTAAACGCTTTTGCTCTCACTTTTTTCATAAACATGCAGTAGTTCTTCATCACATGAAATCGGTCGAAGGCGACATCTGCGTTGGGCAACATTTTCCTAACAGCTGATTGATAAGCTTACCCCATATCCATTGAAACTGCCTTAATCCCCTCTCTCGTTGTTACTGATAACCGCTTAAAAAGTGATGAGCACTTTGGCTTTTCGACCATGCTCTACCCAAATGAGGTGGCCAGAAACTAGGTCATATACCACCCTCATATAGTCATGCCTCTTCGCTCGTGCTACCTCATCAACACCAATATGCATTAGGTTGGTCAATTTCTCAGACTCCAAGGAAGGTAAGCTCGCTCGCAAGTACTCCCTATCGATATTCTGGGCGGTTTCCCAGCGAATACCTAAATGTTGAGAAACAGCATGGATACTCATATGGCGGCATAAACCGCTGATGAGCTTGCAAAATCGGGCCGTGTAACGACTTCCTTTGGCAACATATTCAGTAGGTTCAATCAACCTTCTACCGATTTGGTCTCGAGTCTGAGAGAACTCTACTTCAATCGTACATGGTCGGCCACTAACAGGAAGATCTTGAATCCGCCTTCGAATGTGGTGGTCGACGGTGCGTGGAGAGTCTGACATCGGCTTCTTAACTTTAAACCGCCTGTCTCGACGACACCGAACTAATAGCGATTGAGAGGCTTCTTCTATTTAAAAAGACTCAACACATTGCCCCTTAAAGCGAAACAATGTGGAAGATAATAACGGCAAGGTAGACCATTAATTTTCTAGAGAAAGAAGCATTGTAAATCAGAGTATTACCAATAAACCTCGTATGTATTCAGACTCATTTAACCAGAGAACAACCATCATACTCATCAGTCACACATTGCTATGTTACAGCTTAAATTCACAAAATAAGTTTTCACATATGCAATATGCAACTAGTTGAGTTTGAGCGTGTAATCTCAGTTTTAAGAAATTTAATGGATAGAATACTTAGATTAAGTAAATGTTAAAAAAGAGAAAAGTATTATGAAGAAAATAGCCATAGAGCTATTACAAAGCATGGTCAAAAAAATATTTTTTGACGCGCAGCTTTCAGATAAACAAGCAAACGAATTAACAGAGCAATTGCTTTACTCTGAGCAGCGCGGTGTGACTTCTCACGGTTTGGTTAGAGTTAAGTGGATAATCGACCAATTACATAAATACCCAAAAAAATCGCCAATACAGCTGTTGAAAAACGAGATAACAGAACTATATGACGCAAGTGGTATTCTAGGTTATGTTGCTTTGAACGAAATCGTTAAGCAACAAGGAGCTGCTAAAAATAAAAAAATAACATCACATTCCACTATGATTTTTTCTTTTAGGAGTTAGGGTGTTTTACATATTTTTCTCATCATTTACTTCAGGTGTTGCTATCTCTGTTTTTATTACGGCCATTTCTTGGTACGTAGAAAATATCTTTAATTCTTCCATGTACCTTTCATATGTTTTGGTTTCTGGTTATATATTTTCTTTTTTTGCCCTTCCTTATATCAGTAGACTTTCTGATAAGTATAGGTCCAGATTAGTATTAATTGGCATATACACCTTGGGCACTCTCGTATGTTTATTCCTTATAACTTACCCAGATATCAAGAGTTTACCTGTTTTTTATCACTTGACTTTGGTTGTACTGGCAACAGCAATTCTCACTATGGTAAAGACTGCGGATCAAGTTGTGCGTAGTATTTATGTTAAGCGTAAGTTTAGAGATGGCGTTATACACAAAGCCAATAAGGGACTTGAGGTTGTTAGACAAGGAATTACTGTTTTCTCTGGAGGGTTTGCGTATATATTTATTCGTGATGACTCTCTTGTTTATGTTTGTTCGTTCGGATTAATTTGTTTTATTGCTTCTATAATGATTTCGTTTGGGATTGAGAATGAGAAGCCAGTCAACACCCCCCAACATCGCAATAAATTGGAGCATGCTTACACTTCGGGCTTTCAATGTGGGGATAATAATAAAATAATCACCTTAACTATTGCGCCATATGTCTTAGTTGTTTCATTAAATGTACTATACCCCCCTTTGTTCAACTCTTTTAATGCGTTATCAAGTGATTTTGGAATCATGGTTATCCCTTATGGATTAGGAGCTATAGTGGGTAGCCTTGCTAGTCCTCAATCAATAGAAGATTTTAAGAAGCACTATATTTGCTTTTCTTCTTTAATTGTTCTCTCTATGCTTCTACCCTATTTAAATGTAGGAATTTATTCTTTATATGTAATGTTATTTATTTTAGCTTTAAGCCACTCTTATATTAGAGTAATGAGAAATACATTAATTATGAATTACACTTCAAAAGGAAGAATAAGTAATGCAATGGCATACAATGAAAGGTTGTTTATTTTCTTTTCTGTTTTTTCAACTATACTTCTTGCCTTTCTTTCTGATTGGCTAGGTATAGAGTTAGCTTGGTTTTTTGCTCTTACAATGTTTCTAATAGTAACGATATTGGTTTTACGCTCTCCATTTTTAAAAGAACAAGGCGTATTTGTACAAATACCGTAACTAATATTTGTTGGCATTCTCCCCTAGCGAAGTCGCTAGGGAATTCCCATTATATGGCTCACACTAAATTGCTTTAGGTGCAAACTCCTGATTCATCAAGTGGCTAATGCCTACTCTCCACAGTCCAGCAAGCGGAATTCCTGCTTTAAAATATTTAGAGTACCAATGATATCTGTATTGTCAGTGTTGCCACACACAAAGAGCTCTTGTGATTCACGGTTGTCGGGGTGATGTTTGACGTCTAGTTGTTAATTTTATCTAAGACTTTGATTTACAATGCTTGGGTTATTGTGGAAGACATATCGGGAGAACTAATCCATGACAGAGGCCGATATGTCTTCTTTTTATTTCTAGCAGAGTTCTCTCTAACTCAAAACTGCCAAAAAAACGAGTTAGCCCCTACTCTCTATTCGACCTATAAACAAAAAGGCCTCGCAATTGCGAGGCCTTTGATTTTTCTATCTATCAGAAGAGATTAGTCGCGAAGTGCTGCGCCGAATTTCTCTGAGATTGAAGCTACGATAGCATCTACTGAACCAGCGATGTCTGCATCTTCTAGTGTGCGTTCTACAGACTGAAGAGTCAGTGCGATAGCTAGGCTCTTCTTGCCTTCTTCTACGCCCTTACCTACGTAAACGTCGAACAGTTTAGCGTCTGTTAGGAATTCGCCACCAGCTGCGATACACGCTTCTACGATGTCGCCAGAAGCTACAGCTTCGTCAACAACAACTGCGATATCACGACGGTTTGCAGGGAACTTAGATACTGCTACTGCTTCTGGAAGCACACGAGTGTTGATAGCTGCCCATTCGATTTCGAATACGATAGTACGGCCGTTAAGACCAAACTTACGCTCTAGTTCTGGGTGAACAGTACCAATGATACCCACTTCTTTGCCGTCTACTACGATAGCCGCAGTTTGACCTGGGTGAAGTGCTGGGTGCTTAGCTGCTTTGAAGCTGTATGCTTTCTCGTTCGCTGTTAGCTCTAGAACTGCTTCTAGGTCGCCTTTCAGGTCGAAGAAGTCAACAGTGTTAGTTGCAACGTCCCAGTGCTCTTCGCCACGAGTACCAGAGATAACGCCCGCAAGCATCATTTCTTGGCGCATGCCGTTTTCAGCTGTTTCTTCAGGGATGAAACGTAGGCCTGATTCGAATAGACGAACGCGAGACTGTTGACGCTTCTGGTTGTGAACCACTGTGTTTAGAAGACCTTGGATTAGGCCAAGACGCATAGCTGACATGTCCGCAGAGATTGGGAATGGCAGGATTAGCGGCTCAACATCTGGAACGATCAGTTTTTGCTGTTCTGGTTCTACGAAGCTGTATGTAATTGCTTCGTGGTAACCACGGTCTACAAGAAGGTCACGAACGCGCTTAAGCGGTTGGTCAGCTTCTTTGTGGTCGTTCATTTTAAGTGCCGCTTTAGGCGCTTGGTTTGGAATGTTATCGTAACCGTAGATACGACCTACTTCTTCAATTAGGTCTTGCTCGATTGCGATATCGAAACGCCAAGATGGAGACGTTGCCGTCCAACCCGCTTCCGTTGTCTCCGTATCTTCTACAACAGAAACAGTACAGCCTAGACGAGTTAGGATTTCTACCACGTCTTCAGATGGGATTTCGTGACCTAGTAGGCTGTCTAGCTTAACGCGACGTAGAGATACTACGTTTGCTTTTGGTAGATCAGCTTCAGATTCGCTGCCGTTTACTGGCGCAACTTCACCACCACAGATATCAACTAGAAGCTGTGTTGCACGCTCCATAGCAGCTAGCTGAAGTGTTGAGTCAACACCACGCTCGAAACGTAGAGAAGAATCTGTGTGTAGGCCGTAAGCACGTGCGCGACCACGGATGTGATCTGGTGCGAAGAATGCTGCTTCTAGAAGTACGTCTGTAGTTTCAGTTGTTACACCAGACTCTTCACCACCAAAGATACCAGCGATTGCTAGTGCTTTGTTGTGGTCAGCGATAACAAGTGTGTTGCTGTTTAGTTCAGCCTCGTTGCCATCTAGAAGTGTTAGTTTTTCGCCCTGCTCTGCTAGACGAACCACGATGCCACCTTCGATCTTAGCTAGATCAAATGCGTGCATTGGCTGGCCTTGCTCTAGCATCACGTAGTTTGTGATGTCTACAACTGGGTCGATTGAACGGATACCACAACGACGCAGTTTTTCTTGCATCCAGATTGGTGTTTCCGCTTTCACGTTTACGTTCTTAACCACACGGCCAAGGTAACGTGGGCAAGCATCAGTTGCTTTAACTTCAACAGATACTGTGTCTTCAATGCTTGTTGCAACAGCTTCTACTGCTGGCTCTGTAACGTCTGCGCGGTTTAGTACGCCAACTTCACGAGCAAGGCCACGGATGCTGAAGCAGTCTGCGCGGTTTGCTGTTAGGTCTACATCGATAGTTACGTCGTTAAGCTCAAGAAGCTCACGTACGTCCATACCTAGCGTTGTGCCTTCTGGCAGCTCAAGGATGCCGTCAGACTCTACGTCGATACCTAGCTCAGAGAAAGAACAAAGCATGCCGTGCGATGGAACACCACGTAGTTTTGCTTTCTTGATTTTGAAGTTACCAGGCAGTACTGCGCCAACTGTTGCTACTGCTACAGTTAGGCCAAGACGACAGTTAGATGCACCACAAACGATGTCTAACAGCTCTTCTTCGCCGATATCAATTTTAGTTACTTGTAGTTTGTCTGCGTCTGGGTGCTGACCGCACTCAACCACTTTACCTACTTTAACGCCGGTGAATTCACCAGCAACAGGTTCTAAATCGTCAACTTCCAAACCAGCCATAGTGATTTGGTGAGCTAGCTCTTCGCTGTTAATTGCAGGTTTAACCCACTCGCGTAGCCAAGATTCACTGAATTTCATAGTTTCGACTGCCCCGGATTACTTGAATTGTTTAAGGAAACGAAGGTCGTTCTCGAAGAACGCACGAAGGTCATTTACGCCGTAACGTAGCATCGTTAGACGCTCTACACCCATACCGAATGCAAAACCAGAGTATTTCTCAGGGTCGATGCCAACAGAGCGAAGTACGTTAGGGTGAACCATGCCACAGCCTAGAACTTCTAGCCATTTGCCATCTTTACGTTTCACGTCAACTTCAGCTGAAGGCTCTGTGAACGGGAAGAATGAAGGACGGAAACGCACTTCAACTTCTTCTTCAAAGAAGTTACAAAGGAAATCGTTAAGAATGCCTTTAAGTTGTGCGAAGTTTACGTTCTCATCAACTAACATACCTTCCACTTGGTGGAACATTGGCGTGTGAGTTTGATCGTAGTCGTTACGGTAAACACGCCCCGGAGCAATGAAGCGGAATGGCGGTTTGCCGTTTTCCATCGTACGGATTTGAACACCAGAAGTGTGCGTACGTAGCATTAGATCAGGGTTGAAGAAGAAAGTATCGTGATCAGTACGAGCTGGGTGATCGTCTGCGATGTTTAGTGCATCAAAGTTGTGGAATGCATCTTCGATCTCAGGGCCAGACTCAGTGTTAAAACCAAGCTCACCAAAGAACTGTTCGATACGCTCAACTGTGCGAGTAACTGGGTGAAGACCACCGTTCTCAATGCGACGACCTGGTAGGCTCACATCGATAGTTTCTTCAGCTAGTTTCGCTTCAAGCTCTGCACGTTGAAGTGCGTCTTTGCGAGCTGCGATCGCTTGTTGAACAGCACCTTTCGCTTTGTTGATCTCTTGACCAGCAGTGCGACGCTCTTCAGGTGGAAGTTTACCTAGGCTTTGTAGTTGAAGAGTTAGTTCACCCTTCTTACCTAAATACTGAACTCGCACTTCATCAAGTGCGACTAACGAATCTGCTGTATCAATAGCAGTCGTTGCATTAGCAATGATCTCTTCTAGATGTTGCATCATTTCCTCATCTACCAGTTGGTAGTGTCCGTATCGGATGATTAGTTTTTTTAGATAGCTACACATAGTAATCAAACACGCAACCAATGCCAAATTGAATCGCTAAAAGAACAAGTTATTGCCTAAAAACACGGCAAATTTAACGTTACAAAACAGAATTTCATTGAAATCGGTGAAATCAGAGAGAAACCGATACAAAAACGTCACCAAGTGAGACAGTTTGATTACATTCACCGAAGCTAGGTTGAGGCAGTGTTGTTCACAGGATTTGGATAGGAAGGATGGAATTGAGATCAGAATGTACAACTGAGATAACTAGGTAGAACTGAGATAAGAGACCAAGGAGCGAGGTTTAAGGCCATCACTCCTTGGTTTATTCGTAAACAAGCTTAATTTGAACTCAAAGGATGGAAGCGAGAACATCGAGCCTTTAGAAGTAATACTCCAGCGCGACTTCGACAAAATCATCTTTGCGAGCGAAGAACAGCAAGTCCTCTGGGGTTTCGTTCTCAAACAACCAAGCATTCAACCGCCACTTGAGGTTGTTATTGATGCGGCTCGAGGCTTCAAGCTTGGCACTATAGACATCGCTGTTATCCAAGTCTTGCGTGATGCCAGTCAGCACTTCGGTGCCGTCTTCATCGTTCAAGACGAAACGCGCGCCAAGGAACACATCGTTTTGACCGATGGTTTGCGCGTTATTGCCTCGGCTGTCATACAGATATTCAGCGATGAAGCCGATGTCCCAATATGATTCAAGCGCCCCAACCCAAGTGTATTCAAAGCCCGTTGCTACGCCGGTGTGGTTGTCGTAACTGGCGCGATAAATGCTTTCCAGCTTCCATAACCAGTCACCAATAATGCCCTGCACATCCAATCCGAAATGCTGCATTTGCGCATAGTATGGCTTGAGCTGGTTGCCTTGCACACGGTAGTAAGGGTCGCGGTTTGTGCCGCCTAAATAACTTAAACCGACATCCCAATCACCGTACATTTGGCTATAGCGTAGCGCCACATCGACGTGCTTTTCTTCTCGCGAGGATTCATAAAGCGCATCGTCTGAAACAGGTATCGTTGGTCTTAAGCGTCCGTCTTCGCCTGCAAAGGTACGCTCACGAAAATACGGCAATAACATGGCGTCGATGGTGCCCCACTCTTTTATCGAGGTGAAGTGCACCATTGGCTGACCTAGCTTGGATTCGCCATCGACCGATTCAATAGCGTCGGTTTGGTTTACCACATCCACTAAATGTGCAGATTCAGTCACGCCCCAAAACACTTTGCCTACACCTGCTCGCAGTTCGTAGTCGTCCCAGTAGGTGAGATACAAGGCTTCGCGAATATCACCATGAGTTCGCTCATCGTCTTCACTGTCTAGGCGATAAAACGGAGTGAAGGTAAAGCTGCCGTTGCCCTCTTCTTGCTCCCAGTAAAACTCTGGCTGCAACACCAGTGAGCTTTGCCCTTTATCTTGCCCTTGTAAGCCGTCGCTAAAGAACTGCCTGTGTTCAATATTCACCTGCCCTGCGATTTCAGGATTAAAGCCTGCCGCCACACAAGGCAACGACACCTGCATAAGCCCGACGGTCGCTGCCAAGGTTAAGGATAACTGGGTTCCTGTTGCCACAATCCTTTTCATATTCCTGCCTTATTTCGCACGTTTTAGTGTGTTCTTTTGGAAATCCTTGTCTTTAAGACCGGTCTGGAACACTAAATCTGTCGTGGTTAATACGGTGCTTTTGCCTGTTTGATGGTTTTGCATCGCCATGGTATGTGCACGCCAGTATTGGTTTAGGTATTGTTTGTAGTCTTGGAAAGACAGAGTTTTCAACAGTGCACCTTTGCGGTCGTAAAACTCGACTTTCATTGGGCGGTAGTACTGTTGGTCTAGCCATACTTTCTGCATGGTGTAGCCAGAGTTTTTATCGGTCGGTACTTGCTCTAAAACAAAGGTGTCTACGCCTTCCAGTTTCGCGTCTTCAATGTAGTTGAAGGTGTACTTTTCTAGCTCAAATGAACTTAAGTCTTCATACGCAAATTCACTGCCCATAAACGGGCCAGATTTGTTGCGTGAAGAGATGCGTTTTACACGCTTAAGTGCAGGCAGATACAACCACTGGTCATCGGATTTAGCGATGTGTGAATGGTTTAGGAAAGCCGTGCCTTTTACATCGCGCGGTTCATCAAAAATGGTTAAGCCTTTATCGCCATCGTTATCGACTTCTAACGATTTCAATCGCATCAGGCGTGTGCTGCTTTCGCCTTGTTTATTGCGAAGTAGCATTTCCATAGTCGCGACAGAATCGCCCCACCCGACATCGACCGCTTTACGTTGTTCGGCAATTTCTAAGCCTTTCGCTGGGTCTGCTAACGCTGGGAAAGCAGCCAACGTGCTCATTGTAAATAATGTGGTAACGAATGTTTGTTTAACGCTTTTCATAAATATCTCCTTGAGTCAGCCCACCGCAGCAGGCTGACATTTCCTTATTTAGTCGAAGTAGTCAGTTCGGCTGTCGAGCTAGGCTGCGACTTGGTATCTGGCTTTGATTCGTGCTGAGGTTTAACTGAATAGTGGGTCTGTTTGTCGAAGATCATCAGTAGGCTTGGTAGCAAGATGAAGTCGACCACCAACGCAATGAAAATCACAATCGCGCTGAGTAAGCCCATGTCGGAGTTGAGTCTGAAGCTCGACATCGCCAGTACAGTGAAACCAGCTACGAGTACCACTGTGGTGATCCACAATGCGCGTCCAACCGTGTGGAAGGCGTATCGAACCGCTTCTTCTGCCGATTTACCTTCGATTCTTGCGCGCTGGTATTTACTTAAGAAGTGCACCGCATCATCAACCACGATACCCAGAGTGAGCGTTACCACTACGGACAAACCAAGGTTGATTTCACCAGAGATAAGCGCCCATAGACCAAAGCCAATGATCGCAGGTGCAATGTTTGGCACTAGGCTGATAATGCCCAAGCGAACTGAGCGCAACGCAAAGATCATCAAGCCAGAAATAAGTACTAAGGTGATAGGCAGGGCCGATAACATGCTCGCCATGTTGGTTTCGCCAATGTGAGCAAACATCAGTGATGGGCTAGATGCGACGACTTCATACTGAGGTGCATTGGCTGCAAACCATGAGTAAATGCGCTCTTCGAGTTCGACTAGCTCAACGCTGCCAAGGTTATCAACAGTAAGAACTATTTTGATCGATGACTTATCGACGTTGATCTGGTTGTTCAAGTCCAAGCCATACGGCAGAGACATCTCATAAAGCAGCAGGTATTGCGCAGCAAGTTCACGGTTAAGCGGCAGCTTGTAGTAACTTTCATCGTCGCCATGCATGTTCTTGTTCAAACGCATGTAAACATCGGAAAGCGTTGCCACGTGGTCGGTTTCTGATTGAACGCGTAGCCAATCAGTAAAATCACCAATCGCCTGCAAAAACACAGGATCAGCAATCGCTTGAGACTCGTTAGTCTTCACAGCAATGCTGATGGTGGTCATGCCGCTTACCGTCTCTTCCATGAAGTCTGCCGCTTGTCTGAACTCACTTGAGGTATCAAAATACTTCACCGATTCATCATTCACTTTGTTAAGTGGAATTAGCGCGGCAGCGCCAACAATCACCAGAGTTGAAATCGGTAGCAGTGCTTTACGGTTGGTAACGACAAAATCGCCCAAATTATCCATAAAAGTGATTTGGTCTTCCGCTTTAGGATTGGCAGGTAGGCGTTTAACTGGTAGCAGTTTTAGTAACGCAGGCAACATGGTCACTGACAAGAAGCACGCGATGAGTACACCCAGTGCCGACAAGTTACCGAAATCACGCAGAACTGGAGAGTCCGACATGTTCATCATCAAGAAACCAATCGCAGTGGTCACTGAAGTGATCAGAATCGGCATCGCATTGAGCTTGATGCTGTATTGAATGGCTTGTGCTTTTTCCATGCCGCGTTGCATTGCTTGTCCCATGGTCACAATCACGTGTACACAATCGGCTACCGCCAAAGTTAAAACCAAGGTAGGCACATTCACAGTTGCGGTACTCAAGAACATCCCTGCCCAACCGGATAGACCCATGGTGGAAACAATTGAAGAGATGATCACAATAAGCGTCGCCACCACACTAAAGAACGAGCGCAGCATAAAAGTCAGGAACACCAGCACCACCAACAGCATTAAGGGAACGAGCGTTGAGCTGTCTTGTTGAGCCGAAGTCATAAAGGCGTTGTTCATCGCAATGATGCCCGCTTTATGGAACTCGACATTGGGATACTGAGCTTGGTACTTGCCGGTCATGGCATTGATCGCCGCAATCACCTCTTGCACTTCCGCAGTCTTGTCCACTTCTGGCAGCTGCACGGTAACGTTAACAATCGTCACATCGCCAGAGGCCGACACCAAGGCATTCTTAAGCAACGGTTCGTTTAGGGCGATCTGCTTTACTTTGGCGATTCGCTCCGGTGTGTGTTCGTACTCTTCATACAGCAAGTCTTCTACCAAAAGATCATCTTCAATGGCTTCGGTGTGCTGATAGTTGGCAAGGGAGTCCACACGGCTTGAATACGGGATCTGCCACGCATCGACCGTGAGGTTTTGAATCAGGGTGAGAGTTTCAGGTGTGAAGACATTGCCATCTTCAGGAGCGACAACAATCGCAAGGTTGTCGGTTTTTGCAAAGGTGGTTTGAATCTCATCGAACGCCATCAACTGCTTGTTGGTGCCTTCGAAGAAGATATTATAGTCCCCTCTAAAATAGAGGTTCTTGGCCCCTAATGCAGAGAGAATGATAATTGAAAACACCACCAGCAAAACGATAAACGATCGCTTGGTAGGTATTGAGTGCCAACTGTTTAGATCTGCGTTTGCGCTATCGGCATTCGGGTTATCTCGGTTTTGCTGATCGAACGTGGGCTTTTGGCTGTCATGTTTCATCACAGTCTCCATTTGTGACGATTCGTCATATTTGTGTCATAAAAAGCCAGCCGAAGCTGACAAAAGACACAATGCTTAGTCAAACACTCAAGAAAACAGCAACCACAGTCGGTTAGTCTCAAGTTTGTGACGAATCGTCAAAAATGGTTATTAATAAACCCACATGTGTGGGCTTAATGGAAGCTATCGGCCTACAGACTCTAAGTAAGCGATCTCTTCACTGAACAGTTCCTGTTCTACACGACGCCAAGTTTTCCGGTAATCCCAATCGCTAGAGAGGGGCTGCCAATTGAGGCCGTCTAGAATCATGTTCGCGTTGTGTAATACTGAATACGGGTCTTGTAACCGCTTAATACAATGACTGTTCGATGCGTTCTGTGACAAGGCATTTGAACCAAATGCAATTGACCAGTTAGCAAAAACGATGGCATCAGAACCAACACCAGAAGAGAACTTTAGGTCACCCGCTTCTACGGCTTGGTTAACCATAGAGTCGCATTGTTCAATCACCAACTCTTCCAGTTCATTCATCTCGGCGACGCGTGCACTAGACGCTTTCTCTAGTACCCACGGGCTTTTTGCCATGATCGCACAGGTTGATAATACCGGTTCCATGCGAGCATAGATTCGGTAAGCAACGTGCAGTGCGACGATCTTTTCACGTGTGTTGCCTTCAAACTCTCCAGAGCGAGCAAACATCATTGCTTCTGTCTTAAGAGAATGAATACATAACGCTAAAACGACGTCTTCTTTGCTGCAAAAGTGATTGTAGATTGTCCCTTTAGAATAAGAGCTCGCTGCCGTTAGCTTGTCCATTGTTAGGTTTCCGAACCCTTGTTCTCGAACCAGATCTTTCGCCAATAACATCAACTCTACTTCTCGGTCTGCAATAGACTGCTGCTTTTTAGACAACACGCCTTTGCAACCAAAGATACCTTGTTTATCGCCTTTACAACCAAAGCCAAACATAATTTCTCAGTCCGTATTTGAGCTTAGCCATTATCTAAGCTTAGCCAGTATTTAAAACACTCCTATCCAATATATTAACACGAATAGTAAATTCATGTAGTTAACCATTTTGTGACGCTTCGTCATTTCTGACTTATCGTCATAGTAGCTCATTTATTGATCATATCAAGATGTTTTATAAATTCAATATAATCTGTGAATAACTGGGTGAATAGATGAGGTAATTATCAATAGCAAAAATGTGTGATGGGTATGTGAACATCCTACGAAAAAATTGGCGTGTCATGCTGCCTTTATGAGGCAAACCTCTCCTTATGGTTAATATTTGTCTCACTGATGTGGTTTTCTGCTAAGTTGCTATAAATTCAGTAAGGGGTGACTTACAATAGAGTCAACGACCTACCTTTTTTGAGAACACGATATTGAGCGCCAAATATTCTTATTTAGCTTGGCAAGTGAATACTTCTAGCCCAGCAGAAAAGCTTGTTTTATTGATGCTTGCAGACGGTGCGGATGAATCCGGTTACACCAATGTGTGCCTGCAATCGGCAAGTCAGCTTTGTGCTCTCTCTACGTTTGGTTTAGCCGACTGCCTTAAGTGCCTAGTCGACCAAGGTATTCTCGATAAGGTAAAAGTAGACTATCGAGATCAAAAAGAGATCCACGTATTCAAACTGCTCATTGAGCAAGAGCTAGCTGCGGCGCCCGTTGAGGCTCAACCGGTCAATAGTATTCCGGTCTACTCTACGGCACCTGCACCTGCACCTGCACCTGCACCTGCACCTGCACCTAAGTTTCAGCCTGCTCCGGCGCCAATGCAAAACATGCAGCATGCCCCTCGTCCACAAAGTCGAGGCTCAATGAGCAGCAACACGGTTTCCACTCATGATTTGGATGAAGAGATCATTCCAACATGGGCGGAACGTGCGTTTAAATTCTCCGGCCTTGCTGGTGACCATAGCTTAATATGGAAAAAATTTGTCCTCTGGTATAAAGCCAAAGCCAATGAACTCATGCCAATCTCTCGCATCGAATCTAAGTTGCAGTACTGGTTAGTTAACGAGAAGCAAAATGAAAGACAACAACAGCAGAAGACCTCTCAATATTCAGGAAATGCAGGACAAGCTCAAGGAAATGGGTATCGACAAAAGCTTAGCCCATCTGAACGCTTCAGGCAGCAGCTCATTCAAAAAGGCAAAAAGCCAACCTTCTGATCCTGCACCTACAGTCGTTCCAGAAGTTTTACCGGCAGTTTCGTCGCCATCGGTACCTGTTGTTGAATCAGACACTGGCTCAAATCAACAAGTACCTGTGGTTGACCAAGATCCAGCAGAACTTGAGCTAACAGACTGGTGTATCCATGTGTTCGGCTCTTTCTTGAGCGTGTACGAGACTCAGTGGGAATACCAATACGGTAGTGAGCCAAGCGGTAAGTTCATTGAGTTTGCTAACTCTGTCGATTCTGACGGGCTTAACCGCGTGCTAATGCACTGTCATGAACGTATTCAGCTTGGCAACAGCTGGCCACCGCAAATGGGTGAGCTTTGGATTCTGAAAGACTCTCTAACAGAAGAAGAGCTGTTGGATAGCCGCATTCGAGTATTGTCTCGCACTGCTGCGAACAAGATTGAGAAATGGCTAATTCAAAACAAGCTGTATGACTTAAAACGCACTGCGGAAAACAAGCTTGATGGCCTGTTTAAGAAATACTACTTGGAAGCGAAGCGTTTAGACGAGAAAGGTATGCTTGAAACAGAATTACCGCAATTCCTTCTTGCCGCTAACTCAGTGAAGAATCTGAATGATTTGAAACGTGAAGAGTACGAAAGCAAACACGGTAAAGCGCTGAACCCAAGAATCCAACAGATTCTCAACAGCAAGAAATAGCCACTCGCTTTCTAGTGTGAAATACACAGTGAACAGATACAAAAATGCCAGCAATTCAGCTGGCATTTTTTATGAATTCTAACGAACTCTTTAGCGACTAAACAACCGTTATTTACGATCGCCTTACTGAGTAGTTACAGTAGGTGGATAGTTGCGTTTAGCGTGAATACGCCTGAGTCGTCATCTTTCATTTTGAAGTTTTGGTAGCTAGCGCCTACAGATAGAGGACCAAAGATGAAGTATTCTGCGCCTACACCGTACATGATATCAACGTCGTCTTGCTTGAAGTTATCGCCTTTCAGCTCGTAAGAGTGAAGACCACCTTTCGCGTATACGTGAAGAGGACCGAAGTCGATGCTTGGTTTGATTGCTAGGTAAGCAGTGCTTGCATCTAGGTTTGTAACATTACGGTTACCGTATTTAACGCTGTCGAAAGAGCCTAGATCCCAGTAACCTGCTTCAACACCGATAAGTGGCAGGATACCTGTACCCACGTGGATACCCATTGCTGTTTCTTCTTCGTTACCTAATGAGTTTTGACCACCCATTACACCGCCGTACAACCAAGAATCAGCCATTGCTGTTGAAGATGCACCTAGCAGTGCTAGTGCCAATAACGTTTTTTTCATATTCGACCTTTTTCGTCCTAGTGGCAGGCCTTGAGTGGTAATAAATTGCCACCAAGTCGCCCTGTATGTAATAACTATTCAATTAGTAATGCAATAAGCAAGATTTATACCCAAACCTTGCCGTTGCGTCTAGCATTATTCCTTTAGCAAGCATCGATTGCGTTTTTAACACGCTTATCTGACACTGGATAAGGCGTACCGAGTTGCTGTGCGAAGAAGCTTACACGAAGCTCTTCTATCATCCAACGCACCTCTTTTACGTTTTCTGGAACCGCGATCCCTTTTGGAATTTTATTCAGCAGCTCTTTGTAATCATTCATTACGGACTCAACTTTAATCATATGCAAACGATCTTTGTTAGGGTCAATTGGCAACTTCTCCATGCGGCGTTCGATTGCCTTCATATAGCGTAGGATATCTGGCAAGCGTTTCCATCCACATTCTGTGGCAAAACCCTTAAAAATCAAACCTTCTACCTGAGCTTTTATGTCAGAAAGTGCAAATGCCATAGAAAGATCCACACGCCCTTTCAGTTTCTTGCTGATACTGAATGCGGTAGTAAGAATGGTTTCTACCTGCTGAGCAATCTCAACCACGGTGTCGCCCAACTCTGCACGTACGTGTTCTTTCAGTGCTTCAAACTGTTCTGGTTCCCAAACCAAACCCCCCTTCTCTTCGATGAGCTTATCAATACCACAAGCGATACAGTCATCGATAAGATCGAGAACCTTGCCGTATGGGTTGAAGTACAAGCCAAGTTTCGATTTGTTCGGCAAGTTCGAGTGCAAGTATTTAATTGGCGACGGCACGTTCAACAAGATCAAACGACGCTGACCCGATTTCATTGCTGAGATCTGCTCTTGCTCCGTTTCGAACAGTTTGATCTCTACGCTGTCTTTGGTATCCACCAACGCTGGGAAAGCTTTTACATCGTAGCCACCGCGCTTCTGTTGGTAGACTTTTGGTAACTCACCAAAGCTCCACGTATACAGGTTTTGCTGCTCGATATCGTCATCCGCAACTTTAGAAAGCGTTTCTTGAACTTTGTCTTTCAGGCTCTCTTTCAGTTCATGTAAGTCTTTGTGTTCTTTCAACTTACGTTTGCGATGATCCACCGCACGGAATGTTACCTTTAAGTGCTCTGGAATCTGGTCTAACTTCCAATCATCTCGTACCACTTCTACACCCGTCATGCGGCGCAGCTCTTTCTCAAGAGAATCCAGTAGCGGCGCTTCAAGTGGTGTCACACGAGCCAAGAACGCATCAGCGTAATTTGGCGCAGGCACAAAGTTACGTCGTAACGTCTTTGGTAGTGACTTGATTAAGCTAACCACCAATTCTTGACGTAGGCCTGGGATCTGCCAATCAAAACCGTTCTGGTCGATTTGGTTCAAGATAGGCAGCGGAATGTGTACCGTTACACCATCGTTGTCATCGCCCGGCTCAAACTGGTAGCTCAGTTTTAACTTCAGGCCATTTTGGTGCCAGAAGTTAGGGTAGTCTAAATCAGTAACGTGGCTTGCATCACCGCGGAACAGCATCGATTTCTCGAAGTTAAGTAGCTCTGGAGTCTGTTTGCTGGTCTTCTTCCACCAAGTGTCAAAGTGACGGCCCGAAACCACCTCTTCGCCTACGCGCTGGTCGTAGAATTCAAACAGCTCGTCATCATCGATCAAGATGTCACGACGACGTGATTTATGCTCTAGCTCTTCCACTTCTTGTAGAAGTTTGCGGTTCTGTTTGAAGAACGCGTGTTTGGTTTCCCACTCACCTTCAACCAGTGCGCTACGCACAAACAACTCACGGCTAATCGTTGGGTCAATCGCGCCATAGTTCACTAGGCGCTTAGGAACAATTGGAATTCCGTAAAGCATCACTTTTTCGTGTGCCATTACCGCCGCTTGTTTCTTCGACCAGTGTGGTTCGCTGTAGCTGCGCTTAATTAGGTGCTTCGCTAATGGTTCAATCCACTCAGGCTGAATTTTAGCAATCACACGACCCCAAAGTTTTGAGGTTTCCACCAGCTCAGCAGACATGATCCACTTAGGCTGTTTCTTAAATAGGCCAGACGCTGGGAAGATATGGAAGCGTGCGTTACGTGCACCTTGGTATTCATTCTTCTCTTGGTCTTTCATACCGATGTGAGAAAGCAAACCTGATAGCAATGAGATGTGAATACCATCGTAGCTGCCCGGTTCGTCGTTGAGCTTGGTATCCAGTTCACGCATTGCTTGGTGAATTTGGACGTACACATCTTGCCACTCACGAATACGCAGGTAGTTCAGGTAATCTTGCTTACACTGTTTGCGGAATTGGTTGCTCGACAACGCTTTTTGCTGCTTCTTGATGTAATCCCACAGGTTCACAAAGGTGATGAAGTCTGAGTCTTTGTCGAAGAAACGCTTGTGCTTGTCGTCAGACGATTGCTGTTTGTCTGATGGACGCTCACGCGGGTCTTGGATTGAAAGTGCAGACGCAATAACCATCACTTCGTGTAGACAGCGGTTGTTTGGCGCTTCGATAACCATGCGCGCTAAACGCGGGTCGATCGGTAGCTTCGACAGCTTACGACCAATTGCCGTTAGCTTCTTAGTATCGTCGCCTTGGTTCTTGTTGTTATTGCTCGGTTTACCCGAAGCAATCGCACCTAGCTCTTCAAGCAGTCTTACACCATCTTGAATGTTGCGCTTATCTGGCGCTTCAACGAATGGGAATGCTTGAATGTCACCTAGCCCTAGTGCCGTCATCTGCAGGATTACAGACGCTAGGTTGGTACGCAGGATCTCAGGATCGGTAAACTCTGGGCGTGACTCGAAATCTTCCTCAGAGTACAAGCGAATACAGATACCCTCAGCCACACGACCACAACGACCTTTACGCTGGTTCGCACTCGCTTGAGAAATTGGCTCAATCGGTAGACGTTGTACTTTGGTGCGGTAGCTGTAACGGCTGATACGCGCAGTACCAGGGTCGATTACGTACTTGATGCCCGGAACCGTTAACGAGGTTTCTGCTACGTTGGTTGCCAGTACAATTCGACGACCAGTGTGTGACTGGAAGATACGGTTCTGTTCACCCGCCGACAAGCGAGCGTACAAAGGTACAATCTCGGTATCACGCAGATTACGCTTACTTAGTGCGTCCGCAGTATCACGAATTTCACGCTCGCCATTCATGAAGATCAGGATGTCGCCTAAGCCTTCATCACAAAGCTCATCAACCGCTTCGAAGATACCTTCCATTTGGTCGCGGTCTGAATCGCTGTCGTCACCACCGAGTGGGCGGTAGCGTGTATCAACTGGGTAAGTACGACCCGACACTTCAATGATTGGTGCATTGTCGAAGTGTTTAGAGAAACGCTCTGGGTCGATGGTTGCCGACGTGATGATCACTTTTAGGTCAGGACGCTTTGGTAGCAACTCTTTCAGGTAACCCATGATGAAATCGATGTTTAGGCTACGTTCGTGCGCTTCATCGATAATGATGGTGTCGTACTGATTTAAGAAACGGTCGTGTTGAATCTCCGCCAGTAGAATACCGTCGGTCATCAGTTTGATTTGTGTGTTGTCAGAAATCTGGTCGTTGAATCGAACCTTATAACCAACAAATTCACCCAGCTGCGTTTCCATCTCTTCAGCGATACGGTTCGCAACCGAACGCGCAGCCAGACGACGAGGCTGAGTGTGACCAATTAGGCCAAAGCGGCCGCGGCCAAGCTCAGAACAGATCTTTGGAAGCTGAGTGGTTTTACCCGAACCCGTTTCACCCGCTACGATAACCACTTGGTTTTCTTCAATGGCTTTCGCAATATCATCGCGCTTTTGGCTAACAGGGAGTATCTCTGGGTATTCAATGGTTGGTTTTTGCGCAGCACGCTGGTTTGCCGTCATCATAGATTGGGCAATGTCTAATGCGATTTCATCGAAAACAGCATGCTTAGATTTTTCGTTCTTAATACGGCTTGCACCAGAAATGCGCTTACTTAGACGGAAGCGGTCGCGCATCATGCACTCATTTAAGGCCTTACGAAGAGAGGCTGAGCTATTTTGAGATGCGCTAGCTTTAGGTGCTTGTTGTTTGTTGTTTTGCTTTTTTTGATTAGCTTGATCAGCAGCAGAGTCCGGTGTCGCGTTGGTATTCGCTACATGGTTATTTTTATCTGCTTTTTCCGGAGACGAAGTCACAGCGTGTCCTATTCTTTCTCTTATATAAACTCGCGCGATTGTAGCACATAAGGGCTAAAACAAGATAATGGAAAGCACCTAACAAAAGCGCACCTTCTAGAGTCATTCAATTTTTTCGAACAACTTAAGCGAATCTATCGCCTTTTTGGCTTTCTTTGTTTTCCTATAATGCATCACATAACAAAAACACTTATTCAAGGATTCCCATTATGTCTCGTGTATTAGCCCTAAAATCAAGCATCCTAGGCGACTACTCTCAATCAACTAAACTGGTTGAAGAGTTCATCAAAAATGTAGACCAAGATAAACTGACGGTTCGCGATCTAGCTGCAAACCCGTTACCAATGTTGGACTTCTCGGTAGCGACTGCACTTCGCGCGACAGAAGACCTATCTCAAGACCAACAATCGATTGTTGATCTATCTAACACGCTGATCGAAGAAATTAAAGCGGCAGATACACTAGTGATTGCTGCACCTATGTACAACTTCACTATCCCTACTCAGCTTAAAAACTGGATTGACCTCATTGCTCGTGCTGGCGTGACGTTCACTTACACAGAGAACGGCGTTAAAGGTCTAATCGAAGGTAAGAAAGCGATTGTAGTGACGACTCGTGGCGGCATCCATAAAGACGCAGCAACTGACAGCATGACGCCATACCTACGCACAGTACTTGGTTTTGTTGGTATCACAGATGTGGAATTCGTTTACGCAGAAGCACTCAACATGGGTGAAGACGCAGCAGCAAAAGGCATCTCAGAAGCACAGAGCCAACTGGCTGAGCTAGTTTAAAACTAAGCCGACGCAGCAAGCACTGGCTTCGCTTGATAGAAGAAAATCAGAGCCCCCTTTGGGTACAGTAACCTAAGTTTATCTGCAGTAGCCGAAAAATGTTGGCCTAGATTGCCCAAGCCAACATTAGGTGGAAACACGTTATCGGTAGAGACTCTTAATCTGATAAGAGCCTCACCGATCTCACGTTTAGTATTCCAGATTAACTTCGTCTTTTAATAGCACAGACTTATCAACGGGTTTCATTAAGTAATTCATTACGGTGATTGAAACCAATAGCGCAGCGTAAGCCAAATAGGTGTTTTCAGCCGTCCCCGCTACCGAGGCGAGTATTCCCCCGAAGAACCCCGACACACCCCAAGCTGAATAGAGTATTCCAAAGTTGGTCCCGTACGTCTTCAAACCATAATCGACCGCGGTTACTGGAGGGAAAACACCAAATAACGCACCATAAGACATAGCGCCTGCGGAGATACCGATCATGAGAGGAATGGTCGTTTCAATAGTTGTAAAAAACACCATATTGACGGCTTGCAACATGAATATTAAGCCCAGTGTATGAACACGCCCTATCCTGTCGAATATAACGCCGCCAATGACTCGCCCTGCGGTATTAAAAATCGCTAATAAAATGATACCTAACGCAATTTCTTCAGCGGTTAACCCTATCGATTTACTAACGTTGCCAATAGAGCCGATAAGCATGATACCTGCTGCTGATGACACCATGAACATTAACCAGATCTGGTAAAATTGAGGGGTTTTCAGCATATCTAGCCACTGGATGTTTATGTCTGAGCCGTATTCCGCAGCCTTTCCTCCGGGAATTTCTGAAACATACCCTTTGGGTGGGTTGACCAGCAGAGAAGCCATCGGGATCATAAAGAGCAAGCCGACACCAAGGATCTTGAACGTATCTAAGATGCCATAGTGTTCGATGAGAACGGTCGATAACGGAGCCAAATACAGTGCCGCCATCGCAAACCCACCAGCGGTTAAGCCACTAACCAACCCCTTTCTGTTCTCTGGCCACCACTTCATGGTACATGGGCCAATACAGGCATAGGCAAAGCCCATCCCAGCACCGACCATACACCCGAAAGTAACCTGCAATTCCGCTAATGTTGAGGCATAACCGGACGCTAAAAGACCCGCCCCGACAAGAAACACACCAAGTATTGTGACCTTCCTTGGTCCTATTTTGTCTTGCCATACCCCAGCCAAAAACAGACTTACCGAAAATGCGAACACCGAAGTCTGATAAGGCCCATCTACGTCCTTAGGATCAACACCTAGCGCCTCAGCCAAAGGTTCACTGAAAACGCCCCATACATATAGGATACCGATCGATAGGTTCACGATTAAACCTATCACGAGTATTTTAAATGGTTTACTAATCAAGCTAACCTCAACAATTCGCTGTTTATGAACAATCGTTAGAAATGATGACTTTCAACGACTTGTGGTCTGAAGCATGGATAAAGGTCGAATAAGCTTCTTCTGACTCTGTTAAATTGAACTGGTGACTAATCAGTTTTTGCGGTTCCAAATAACCCGCTCTAATTTGCTTGATTAACATTGGTGTTGTGTTGGTATGAACCATGCCAGCTGTCATAGTGAAGTTTCGTTTCCACATGTCTTCTAGGTTAATCGTTGCGGATTTACCATGAACACCAAGCACTGCAATGTTGCCCCCTGGGCAAACCAGCTTCTGAGACATATCCCAACCAGCAGGAATGCCAATAGCCTCAATCACCACATCCACACCCACATCATCGGTCATGTCGAGAATTTGCTGTACGGCACTACCATCTGAGTTATCGATCGCATGAGTTGCACCTAGCTCTTTCGCTACCTGAAGTCGATGAGGGTTGTTGTCGATCGCATAGATTTCGCTTGGAGTGAAGAACTTAGAGGTCATCAGAGCCGCAAGGCCAACAGGCCCACAACCAATAACGGCAACAGAGCAACCCGGCTGAACCTGCCCATCTAATACACCGACTTCGTAACCTGTTGGGAAGATGTCGCTCAATAGAACCAGAGAGTCTGTATCGATGTCGTCAGGAACAAGGTGTAGGCTTGTATCACCATAAGGAACGCGAACGTATTCCGCTTGGCAGCCATCAATTTCATTACCCAGTAGCCAGCCACCATCTAAACATTGACCAAATTTAGACACTTGACACATTTTGCAGCTACCACATGAAGTAATGCATGACACGATTACACGATCGCCTGGCTTAAACTTACTCACCAACTCACCGCACTCTTCGACTATACCAACCCCTTCATGACCCATGATTGTGCCTGGCTTAAATGTCGCAACGTTGTTTCTTAATATATGTAAATCCGTACCACAAATTGTGGTTTTCTCGATTCTTACTATGACATCGCTTTGCTTCTCAATTGTTGGGATTGGACGTTCTTCCAATTTCGCGCTGTCTTTTCCATCAAATACATATGCTTTCATTATTATTCCTAGCTGACGTTGTTGTTATATAAATTCGAGCTCATCATATAGACGCAATTAAATAATTAACGTGACCAGCACAGCGATTAACAATCGATTAACAGATAACAAACACAGTTAGAACACCATAAAAGTCCAGGATAGCAACATAATATAAGTCATTGTAAATAATATAAAAAAGTTAACAAGTGATGAAAGAAAGTTAAATAATCAAATAGTAGTAAAATACGAAAAGCAGGCAGAAAATATTAGATAATCAGAATAAACTCATATATTAGGTTTCAATTGAAGTGACTTTCGAATAATTGATTAGCAGTGGCTGGTGATGGTTATCTCTGTTTTCTTTAATGATAAAAAATGCCGCTCATTAAGAGCGGCATTTTAATATTGCAGGGATAATGGTTTAGAACTCGTATTGGAAGTAAACCGTGTTGTAGTTACTGCCACCTTTGATACGTCCAAACTGGGACGCATTTTCAAAGATCGCCGAGCGGTGATGCAGTGAGTAACCAAACCATAAATTATTAAGGTCATTCTTACCGATAAGGTCACCGACATTCACATCAAATGAGAAGTCCAAGTAGTTTAACAAGTGGCTTGCCGTGTAGCCCTTACGATCCATTTCAGAACCTTCGATGTAAGTAATCGAATCTATGTAAGACATACCCTCTGCAACGCCAAATCGCCACTGCGTTGGCCAGTTAAAGGTGTAGTACGCTTTAATCGCAATAATGTATTCCGTGCTACTGGATTGAACCTCTGAACTCCAATGGTGTGCGATACCAGGCGTTAAGTAGATATCCAACGGCAAACCAAAGATCTCATCAGTTAAAGGGTGGCCATAAAAGAATGATGTGAGTTGGTTGTTGTACTCGTCTTTCTCTCTGTCGAACTCAATAATTTCACCAATATTCGACGGTGTTGCCCAACCGTGCGCGACTCGTAAGTACGGTGCATTGCTTAACTTAGGCTTAGGCGCTTTTGTTTTGTCGTTGAAGAAACCAAAACCAAGGTAAAGTTCGCCTTGGTAACGATCTTCGATAATAGAAGAGTCGTAAGCGTTATCATCCAATCGAGTCACACTGGTTGAACCCAATAGGTAAAGGTTAGAGATAACATGGTAACGCGCTTCAACGCCAAGGTTTAAATCTACGCCGGCACCAATTGACTGACCCGCAGCTGAGTAGTACTCACTGTTAAAATCAGCGCTTTTATATCGCAGTGTCGCACTTGGGTAGAACTCCCAGTCGCCTTTCTCGTACTTGGCTTTCGCACGTAAGTTACTGTGAAGGTTGAATTCACTATCACTCATGATTTCTGTTTCAACCGCCCACTGCTCATCCAGTTGGTACGTCAGTTGTCCACCAAAGTCAGCGGTATCGCCCTCAATAGCATTCTGCTCAGAAGCCGGAATATCAATAAAGCGCATTCGAGAAATGGCATTAAAAGACCACTTTTCATCTTCGGTTTGATACAGGTAAGCGCCCATTTCCGTGCCATTAATGAACACGTAGTCGTTTTTAAAGAACAACATCGGGACAAACGAACTTACCGTCTTATCACCACCAGACGTGTCATACGGGATACTGGCAGTACGGAACATTGCTGCAATGCCCCACTCTTGCTCTTCAGCAGCCCACGCCACGCTATTCGCTAAGAAAGCGTTACTCAGTAAAATTGCCCCATACGAAATGAGCTTCGGTGAAAATTTGCGCTTCATTCTTGTTTAATTACTCTTTGTAATAAGTTTTGTGGTACTGGTTAGACATTTATTGACTATTCTAGCCAACAATTTTTAGGTTTGATCGAGATTGACCGTTACAATGAAGAACATTCTCGGTTAAATGAAAGTATTGTGAAAGTCTCAGAATTACAAAACATTATAGACCACTTACCCAATG
The DNA here is from genome assembly GCF_002954585.1 of Vibrio chagasii. GTDB lineage: Bacteria > Pseudomonadota > Gammaproteobacteria > Enterobacterales > Vibrionaceae > Vibrio > Vibrio chagasii_A. The sequence goes on along the minus strand of NZ_MSCI01000002.1, from coordinate 984,483 downwards.
ATTCCGACCCAGATATCGTTATGGGTGAGGAATGGTTGCCAGAGCGACTGATCAAAACAAAATTAGACGGTGAGATGCTCTTTCTTGAATTCGACAACGCCCCTGAAGAGAACCAAGGGGACAGCGAAGGTCGTGGCTTTGTAGAGCACGAGATCGCAATGATTCGAGAAAAACTAGAGCAAGTGTTGGATGAGCCTTCTGATACTAAAACGAAAGCCGACGCCCTATTAGCAATATTTCTGATGGGACATGAACTTTCTAGTTCAGAAGTTATCGAAATCCTGGAATCAACAGAGCCAGACATTGAACCCAATGAACATGAAATGGCCGATCCAGAATGTAACGCCGAAGCGCTTAACGACTAACCACCAAAGATTTAGGAATCGACTTGAAACGCCCGATGACATCCTCTCTCCCCTTCTTACTCGCTGGCCCTATTTTAAGAAAGACGACCGAAACTGAGGTTGTGCTTTGGGTTGTCACTAGTACACCACTCAATGGAAATGCAGAGCTATACAACCAAGGCCAAGAAGCCCCTTTCTATACGTCACCACTTAGCGAACACGAATCGATTCAGGTCGGTACACATACTTGGGTAAGCTTGATTCAATTAAAAGGTGAGTTTCCAACCAACACGCCTTTGGAATATCAGATAGAGACTGATCAAGGCGCGTTAACCGAGTTGGCTGCGCATCTGGTGTACCAAAATCCACAAAACACCACTGGTGCGCCAAGAATAGCCTTTAAGATCTCAACCAGCGCCGACTACATCTTGCATGGTTCATGTCGTAACCCTCATCATCCAAGCAAAGACAGCCTAGTCGCGGCAGATAATAAAATCGAACAGCAAAGCGTGCTTGAGCGACCAGATATGCTGATGATGAGTGGAGACCAAATCTACGCAGATCACGTCGCAGGTCCAACACTCGATGCAATTCATCAAGTGATTCAACTACTTGGATTAGTAAGTGAAGATCTATCGACCGATTCATTAGACGGAAAAATCGATAGCAGTGAAGCCCTGTTCAATAGCGAATATCACCTCTATCAACGCCATCACTTGCTGCCACACCACAATACATCACATTCATTGCTCGATAAGTTATTCCCTAAGCGCGGAATACCAATCTTCAGCTCTACCGACTGTGAAAACCACTTGGTGACCTTGTCTGAATTTATTGCCATGTATCTGCTGGTGTGGTCACCGACTTTGTGGCAATGCATTAACCGCGAAATGTTGATCGAGAATAACTTCATGCAGGCAGGTCGCCAGCTCACGCCAGCCGAGCAGCAACAATGGCGTGATGAAAGTGTCATCATCGATGATTTCATCGCTGGCCTGCCGCAAGTACAGCGTCTATTTGCTCATATTCCAACGTACATGATCTTCGATGATCACGATGTCACTGACGACTGGAACCTCACCGTTGGTTGGGAGCATGCGGTAGATCAAAACCAGTTTGCTACACAAGTCATTGGTAACGGTCTTGCGGCTTATTGGATGTGCCAAGGATGGGGTAACGCACCAGAGAACTTCAACTGCGATTTCATGGAGCAAACAAAACAACTGTTCTCAAAGTTGGTGAATACCAATCATAGTGAACAAGCCATTGACGCGCCTATTGGACAACTCGAACCTACAAGACACAAACAGTATCTTGAAATGCTCGATCGCTTTGAAGAATGGCACTACACCATCAACACCTCGCCGAAAGTGATTGTGTTAGATACTCGTACCCGCCGCTGGCGCTCTGAATCACGTATGAATAAACCTTCGGGTTTGATGGACTGGGAAGCACTCACCGAGTTTCAACATCAGTTGATTAACCAAGAGAAAGTAGTAATAGTGTCTGCCGCGCCAATGTTCGGGGTTAAATTCATCGAAACACTACAGAAGATGATGACCACACTAGGAAAACCACTAGTGATTGATGCCGAGAACTGGATGGCACACCCAGGCAGTGCTAACACGTTGATTAGTATCTTTACTCATACCAAAACACCAACTAACTTCGTGGTGCTTTCTGGTGACGTGCACTACTCCTTTGCTTATGACATTAAGCTTAGATATCGCCGAAACAGTCCAAACATCTATCAAATTACTTGTAGCGGTATTAAAAACCAGTTCCCTGCACCGCTACTAAAATTCTGCGACGTATGTGACCGCTTGCTGTATAGCCCACGCTCGGTGCTTAACTATTTCACCAAGCGTAAGCGTTTAAAAATAGAAAAGCGTAGCCCTGAAAACCAAACCTTCTACCGTCTTTCAAACCGCAGCGCGATTGGTGAATTAAGGCTAGATAGCGATGGTAAGCCACAATCGATTACCACTCTAAGCGGCGATGGCAAAGTGACGCGTTTTCCAGAGCCGAGCTAGGGCATGTTAATCTTTCGAGCTGATTTTTGCAGCGAGTTGCTGGGGATTTATACAAGGCAGAGGCATCGATGTGTAGCTAGCCTACATGAGAAGCCGATAACGTAGTAGAAATGACCAGCAAACGCTGCCCGAAGGGTTCGACTAAAAGCGCTTTACTCTTTGTTGAGGGAGATTTGCTTAGAATAACTAGGCTACTTCCCCCTCGCCCCGATTAAAACGCTTTTATCTCGAACAAAATTTAACCGCGAAAGGTCAACACGCCCTAATATGTTCCTTATTGCTGGCTTATACGTAATGTCAGTTTTAAGTAAAGGGGCTTGCGATCACACTCTGTAGGCCCAATAGTTATAATATTCACCATTACTGGAACGCTCATATGTTTAATTCACTTACATCGTTATTTAAACAGTTGGTTGAAGGCTCTGATTTAGGCAAAACACCTACCGCCTCACCAAACTTAGCTATCGCCAGTTTGTTATGCGAAGTCGCAGGCGCAGACCATGAGATCAACGAATCAGAGCAAGAAGCGAAGTTGAACTTACTGCAACGCCTGTTGGGCATTACAGAAGAAGAGTCGAAAACCTTGTTACAACAAGCTGAGCCGCAAGTTGAACAATCTGTTTCTTTGTATGATTTCACTTCACAACTGCGTGAGTTGTCACAGCCAGTGAGAATCGACCTGATTAAGGCTATGTGGGAAGTGGCGCATGCTGACGGAGAGATTGATCCACTTGAAGATTCAGTGATCAGAAAAACCGCTGAACTACTCTATGTTGACCATAAAGACTTCATCAAGAGCAAACTTGATGTACTTGGCGAAGACTAAACACCAAAACAATTGAGCAGCGTTTGGGGCTAAAACCTAACGCTGCTTAAGATTGTCGTAACGCCCTATACCAACAAACCTGTCCGAATTAAGCGCTTAGCTTGTCGCATTACCAATTAGCGCATTGCCTTCCCATAGAGAATGCCGTTGAGCTCTAGAATTGTACCGTCTTTCGTAATGTACGCGCCTCTTTGATCGGATATCAAAACACTACGCTTGTTGTCATGATGCTTGATAAACAGATTTTTAACGTTGAAGGTTTGATTTCCGTGGGCTTGGTGCTGTTCAAGCTGATAGAAGTAATAGTGATTACCCCAACGTAGGAACACACCAAACAACTGCTTGGTTTGCACGACTCGTCCATTTCGGTCGTAGCCAACATAGCGCATTTTTGAGCGTCCATTCTTCAGCTCAAGGGTCAAGACCTCCCAGCCATAATTCTCGTACTGACTTTCAAACTGGTACGAACCTTTGGTCGCTACCCCTGAGACTAAACCAAACGCTAAGATCACAAATACGGTTACAACAATCGGCAGCCAAAAGTTACGCTTCATCTGCAGTTCCTTCTACCTTTTCATCCTCTTTCTGGCCTTGTGAACAGCGCCCAGACTTGAAATCTGCACTAATGTCGTGCCAACCACTTTCGTCTAACACCACCACCTGCATACCACCACACTCGATACCCATGCGGTGAAGATAGATCGCCTCTACGCCCGGCTTCACAAGTGAAGTTAAGTCTTCTACCAGCTCTTGTTCCAACTCGACACTATCGTGGTATACATCGACACCCTTGATGGAAGCTCTTTCCATAAACAACCCAAGATAAGACAGGATAATGACGATAAAAAGGCTTACCGCGAGCCCACAAATAAACGGGATAAACTTAGAAGATGCTAGCTTGCCTTGTGCCTGAGTATTCTTTGATAGCCCTTGAGTGTCAGCTACTTCGTTTAAATCAGAAGCTGATTTTGACTCCAGCACGGTGGGTTCTGAGCAAGTAGAACTATCCTGTTCACTCAAACTGGCAGATTGCGGTATGCCTTTGCCTTGTTCGGCAAGGTTTTCAGACACAATATTGCGCTCGAGAGCGGTATGGCTATCTGTTTCGACACTGCTCTCAGGAGCAACAAAACAGTAGCCTTCCTTTTGTACCGTAATCACTTTGCAGTCGGACCCTACTTCTTTAAGAGCACTGCGAACATTCTTGATTGCGACATTCAGAGAGCTGCTAGTAACAATGCGTCCCGGCCAACAATGCGTTAAAAGAAATTCACGACCTAAAGTTTGTGAGCAGTTGTCCATTAAATGCTTTAAAAGCAGACACTCTGATCGCGACAATGTCACAACTTTATCTAATGACGGGTTAATCAATGTACGGTCATCAAGTTCAATAACCAAATCATACTCTTGTAATTTATTATTCATAAGGTGAGTTAACACTGTTAATAATCTCACCTTAGAATAACACGAGGCTTTACATTAGTTCAAAATCACAGGGATAGTTTAAAACCCAACTCACTAATATTGATGCTAGCGAAGCCTAATTTAACGGCGTTAAGTTCACTAGCAATGTCAAGAGCATGTTGCTCATCCTTTGCCAATATTGAGATAGAGTATATTGGTTGAATCATCGCTATCTGGTTTGGCTTCCGCTCAGCAGTAGACTGATTTTTTATATAAGCTGAAGTAATCACTCCTTGAGCTCTCCAATCAACCACTTTTTGTAAATCAACGCTAATAATTTTATCTACCAGCAACTGATCTTCTGGCTCTTTCCAAGTCAATTCAATCGCATAGTTTTTAAAAGCAACTTGAGTATCTAGCCATTTACTTCCGATGTTTCTTACTTCAGTTATCTCGGCTAGCTTTTTAAATTGAAAAGGGAGATTTCCAATAACGCGTCTTACTTCTTCTTCACTATTGGCTTCCATCACAAATTTAATTTTTGGAAACTGATTTTCGCCATTAAAACTATCAGAAAAAAACATATCGTGAATTAAACCAGCATCAATTAAGTTAGCAAATGCTTGCTTCTGTTGAGGCAGCGCATCTAATACAGCTCGAGCATCTTGTGTTTTCCAAGCAACCGATACACCATAAGCAGCTGAATAACTATTAACCGAAAACAAAAAGCTAAAAATAACTAAAAAAAATTGTGGTACATATTTCATTCAAAACACTCTCTATTATTTTCGGATGACTTAGTAAATATTAGTATCAGTAGTAACCTCTAATGATTAAGAGAGGTTGTTCCTCTCTCATTATAGAGATCGCATCTATAAAATGCTTCTGGCTTTTCCAGTTCGCGACACTTACGTAAGGTTAAGTGCGTCTGCGTTTGATGCTCAATGTAACCTAGTAGAAATAAAAGCGGGTTGTTGGGATAAACGTCCCTCGCAATTTTCCAATAGGCTAAGGTTTGCTCATACTTACTCCAATATACTGAAAATGTGTTGATAAGCACAACAGGCTGTACAAGCGCTAATGATTTTATACTTAATAATCTCAATACGATGGGATTTTTAATAAACCACTTCATAGGACCTGCGTTGATTAGATGTTGCACACGCTAACAGAAATAAAAGAGTCATCAAGAGCCAAGCTAATGGTTTAATATTAATTAAATGGCCATCCTATTATTGACATTAAACATTATAAAACAAAGCCATGAGAAATATAGTCTATCCCTCAGACGTGGATAATTGAAGTCAGGATGTTAAAAATACTATCAAATAAAAGAGAAAACCATATCCTCAAGAATCAAATCGATTTTCTTCACTCGAGAATGTTAAAGTTAACTCTCGACTTTATATCAATCCGACGCCTGCCTTTCTCTGACAAATATCCAACAATTTTAACTCATTACTACTCGATTCAATTGTCCCTATTCTCATCAATATAGTGATTGCAAGCATGCTAGTTAAGCCAGAACCAGATAAACGTAAGTTCAACTTACCTAAAATGGTTCAATTTGTTCAATCAGTTACATTGACCTTTATCGCTATATCAGGTTTAAGCATGGCACTGATTGATACACCAATATTCAGTGTGTACTCATGGGCATTTAGCGATAGTGCAACCTCTAGAGAAGTATTTTCTCTGCTGTTTTTAATTCACGCTACTGCAATTAAAGTTTTTATGTCGTTGGTAACATTACATATACTGGGGGCATTAAAGCATCACTTTTTTGATAAAGGCGATAAGCTCAAGGTAATGTTAGGGAAATAAGCATCTTGATACGCGAACGATGATGTTTTATGTAGTCACTATGCTAGCCAGAAGATGTAAAAAAGCCACCTTATCTAGGTGGCCTTTTTATAGTTCGGAGCAAATATCAATAATCGCTTACGACTAAAGCATCGTCAGAGCGAGCTTCGCCAGGTTGTAAGCATCAACATAACCAGAATGCTGGCGCCCTTCCCATTCGATGTTTTTTGCTTCTTGAGCCGCTCGGTGGCCAATGCGTTTGTCTTTCAGCCGGTTTTGTACGCGATACAGTGTCGCAATATTGATGAACTCGCTAAATGGTGGTTCGATACCTTTCTCTTGACACTCTTTGTGTAAAATCAGGTCATCACGTCCCCACGCAGCATAGATCTTGTTTGGACCACCGAAGTTCTTGATCATCGATTTGATGACGGATTCTAAAGGACGCCCCTGCTTTTCGATTTTACGTGGAGTAATGCCGGTTAGCTCGGCACAAAACTGAGAGACTTCGTCTTTTTCTGGCTTAACGTAGTACTGCGCTCGTTTCACGATGGTTCCAGATGCCAGATCAACCTCAGCAAGACCCACTTCAATGATCTCGCCTGTTGTTCCTACACCATTTTCGCTCCAACAGCACATTTCCAAATCGAAACACACCACTCGATTGTGATTCATACGTCGCCTAATTCTCTCGTCCAAAATTTTGTGAAATTGTACATGAGCCCAATACAGAACTCGACCCTAGTTGTATCAAGTGCTCATTTAGCCTGCAATTGTGACTCGATTTCGACCATTTAACTTACTTTGATAGAGCATGCTATCTGTTTTTTGTAGCAGTTCTTCAGTGTCTTCATTGGTATGGATGGCCGCACCAATACTCAAAGTGCAGCTCAACTGTTGCCCTTTATGCTCACAATGAGAATGACTGACGGTGTTCAGAATGCATTGTAAGTAGCGGTCTAGTGCTTCAGGCTCTGAGATACTCGAAATTATACAGAACTCGTCGCCGCCCAAACGGAAAAGATTATCCCCTTCTTTCAAATTTACCGAAATCAACTTAATGACATGAACAAGCAAAGCATCGCCAGCAGGGTGACCAAACTTGTCATTAATGCTCTTAAATTTATCGACATCAAAGCCAATTAAGCTAAATGACTCACTTCGCTTAACCGCCCTGTCAAACATCTTATTGAAAGCTCGTCGGTTATAGATTTCAGTTAAGCTATCGTGGTTCGCTAAGAATCTAAGTTCTTCTGTCCTTTTGTCTAACATGCGATACAAGCGCTCTTTCTCTCTAATTTGCATATTAACGATATACGCTAGTAACAATGAGATGGTTGTTCCGACTAAGGCTATTCCAGTTAAAACTAGGTAGCCATAAAAAGAGATGCAGGAATCTATCTTGTAATCGATCTTCCAATTTCGGTTGGCCAGCTCGATTGTCTTAGTTATATGATGCCCTGTTACACCCTCATAGCCTTCAGTTTCAAACAGAACTGGGGAGTCTTCTGCTTCAAACCCGGTATCCGTCACGCGAACATACACATCCATATCACCGACAGCTGATGCTAACAGGTTTTCAAAGTAATAAGTGGTACGAACTACACCAATCACAACACCTAGCAAGTTATCACTTTCCCCTTCAAAGACCGGGTGATAAACCAACATGCCAGTCTTAGGTGTATCTGGAGTTAAGCCATCTTGAATAAGGCGTACTTTGTCAGAGATATTCGCTTGGCGCGTCTGTTTGATATTTTCGACAATACGCTTAAATCGCTCGCGTGCAGAGTAGAAACCGATCACTCTGTTGTGCGCTTCAGTATTCGGATAAATATCGGTAGCAATAAAAGCAGGCTCGCCATCTAACTGGTAACCATAGGTTTTAGGTTCATGTTTAGGGATGGTGAACAAGCGGTAAAATGGGTACTTTGCTTCCATTTTCGCAGTGTGTTCGGCAATCTGGTCTGCCGTGACTTTCTGCATCCACTGTAAGCCAATTAAACTTTTTGAGCCGTTAATGGTTTGCTGTGCAAAACGGTCAAATTTATCCCAGTCTTCAGGATCATTAGAATAGAAAAAGTTTGCGCCCGAACCTATGTAAGCCACATCATTGTCGATAAACGCTTCCAAGCTCAGTGTTTGGTGTTTAGCAAAGCTGTCCAAATTCATGTTCAATGCGCGGTTTTGGTTGAGCGCGACTAGAATAAAACACAACACTGTAATCAAAAAGCTGACCGAGAATACGACCAGTGGTAGCGTTCGTCTCTTCAACCCTGTTAGTGGGTCGGTAGTGTGAGGCATAGAGTTTCCAAATTGGCTTTGATGAGGCCAAAGTATATAACGGAAGGGAATGATGCTCCATTTAAGTTTTCGTTATAAAAATGACATAAGAGACGCACTCTTTACTTTGCCTTCACATCACAGGTTAACAATCGACCGAATCTCGACTAAATTTCAAGCTAACACACTCAAAAACTACTGGTTTGAAAACATAAATTACCACTCTTAAGCCTTGAATATGCTAGTATCCCCCCATATTTATAGCTTGAAAGTGACCGTTTGGCCTTGTGCCCATGAGTTTCTTTCTAACCTGTATATTCCCTATAACCGACGAATATACCGTTAAATCAATTTAAAGAGAAAAATCACTATGATCGTTGATTTGAACCTAATCCCACAGACGTTTGATATGCTTCACGCAGGCCTAACTGCATCAAGCGTTTTACTACTGCTAATTGCCGTTTCTCGTAAAACCAAAGTGGTTGAGAAAGTCGTAGAAAAACCAGTAGAAAAGATCGTTGAAGTTGAAAAGCCAGTTGAAAAGATTGTCGAAGTAGAAAAAGTTGTTGAAGTAGAAAAAGTCATCGAGAAAGTAGTAGAAGTTGAATCCAAGCTCGCTACAGCACCAACAGATTCTGCAATGCAACTACTGTCTATCATGCAGCAAGAAGCACGTCTAATCGACTTCCTAAAAGAAGACCTTACTTCATTCTCTGACGAAGAAGTTGGCGCAGCCGCTCGTGTTATTCACACTGGTGGTCAAAAAGTACTGGCGGACTACGTAACGCTTGCTCACATCCGCAATGAAGATGAAGAGACTCGCATCACGGTAGCTGAAGGCTTCAACCCTCAAGAGATCCGTCTAACAGGTAACGTAACAGGTAACGCACCATTCAACGGCACACTTATTCACAAAGGCTGGAAAGCAACTGACATGAACCTGCCTAAGCTTGCTGAAAACTACGATGCATCTGTGATTGCACCGGCAGAGGTGGAGCTATAATGGAACACCAAAGTCATTCAGCTCAAGAGCATCAAGCTCCTAAGTTCAGCGTTGGTATCGATTTGGGTACTACACACTGTGTTTTGTCTTACATCGACACAACCAATGAAGATGCACGCGTTGAGGTAATGCCAATTCCTCAGATTACGGCTCCTGGTACAGTAGAAACTCGCAGCCAACTTGGCTCGTTCCTATACCAACCGCACGAGCACGAAATGAACGAAGCGTCACGTGTTCTACCTTGGTCTTCTGAACCAAAAGCACTAGTTGGCGCTATCGCTCGTAACCTTGGTGCTAAAACCCCTATCCGTTTAGTAGCAAGTGCGAAATCTTGGCTATGCCACGGTGGTGTAAACCGTCGTGACGCGTTCCTTCCTGCTGGTAGCCCAGAAGAAGTGGAAAAGGTATCTCCGCTTAAGACAACTGAGCTTTACCTTGAGCACCTTAAAGACGCTTGGAACCACGCCAATCCAGAACAAAAACTGGCTGACCAAGACGTAACGATCACCGTTCCTGCTTCGTTTGACCCAGCGGCTCGTGACCTAACAGCAGAAGCCGCTCGTAACGTCGGTTTCACTCATCTAACGCTTTTAGAAGAGCCTCAAGCGGCTCTATACAGCTGGATCGATAACAGCAATGACAAATGGCGCGACGAAGTAGATGTTGGCGACATCGTGCTAGTTGTAGATATCGGTGGTGGTACTACCGACCTTTCTTTAGTTGAAGTAACTCAAGACGACGGTAACCTGAGCCTCGACCGTATCGCTGTAGGTGAACATATCCTACTTGGCGGTGACAACATGGACTTAGCTCTGGCTTACCGCTTGAAGATGAAGCTAGCACAAGAAGGCAAAGAGCTGGCACCTTGGCAAGTTCAAGCGATGACTCACGCATGTCGTGACGCAAAAGAAGCACTACTGAACGATGCAGAGCTTCAAGCTGTACCAATCGTGGTTCCTAGCCGTGGCTCTAAGCTACTTGGCGCGACACTAAAAACAGAACTGACTCAGCAAGAAGTACAACAAACATTGGTTGATGGCTTCTTCCCTAAAGTTGCTGTGACTGATCACCCGGTACAAAAAACGCGCGGCGCACTAACTCAAATGGGTCTGCCTTACGCTCAAGACGCAGGTATCACTCGTCACATTGCCGCATTCCTGTCTAAGCAAGCGAACGCGCTTTCTGGAAATGGTGAAACAGCTCAACAAGATTTCAATCCGTTTGCAAATATGCCGGGCATGCCAGGTGCTGAAGCGCCTGCTGCTGATTTCATCAAACCAACAGCAATTCTGTTCAACGGTGGTGTTCTAAAATCTAACCTACTTGCTGATCGTCTTTCAGAAACAATCAACGAGTGGTTGATCAATGCTGATGCAGAATTTGCGAAACAACTATCAGGCTTAGATCTTGATCTAGCCGTTGCGAGTGGTGCTTCGTACTACGGCGCGGTACGTCGTGGTCAAGGCGTTCGTATCCGTGGTGGTATCGCTTCTGCTTACTACGTAGGTATTGAAAGCGCGATGCCTGCAATCCCAGGTATGGCTCCTCCAATGGAAGCACTGTGTGTTGCACCATTTGGTATGGAAGAAGGCTCAAGCGTTCAAGTTCCTAGCCAAGAGTTTGGTCTAGTGATTGGTCAGCCAGTTCACTTCCAGTTCTTCGGTTCAACTACACGCCGTGAAGATGAAGCTGGTACTCACCTTGATCACTGGGCGCCAGAAGAGCTTGATGAGCTTCCTGAAATCCAAGTGACACTGCCTGTTTCTGAAGGCCGTCGCGAAGGTGAGGTGGTTCCGGTTACTTTAGCTTCTCGCGTTACTGAGCTAGGTACTTTATACCTAGAAGCGATTGCCACTGACAATGGTCAGAAATGGCATGTTGAGTTCGACGTTCGTGAAGATTCGAACAACGACTCAAACGACGAAGCATAATGAATCAACGGCACCTTAGTGGGTGCCGTTATTTTATCAATACCATTCCCAACTCAGTCCACCCTGTTTCTCAGGAACGACGTAGACGAATAACAACAATAAGACCAAAGCTATCAACACACTGGTCATCACTCTGGAAGAATAAGGTTTTGTATGGCAACTCCTCGTTTTTTAGTCGGCATTGACTTAGGCACAACCAACACTGTGGTTGCCTACTGTGAAATTAGCGACGACCTACAACATGCTCCCGTTTCCCTTTTCGAAATCGATCAACTTATCGGCCCTGGTGAAGTGGTTCGTAAGCCCCTACTCCCATCGTTTCGTTACCACCCAGCCCAAGGTCAAATCTCTCCTTCAGACCTAACTATGCCGTGGGAACCAAACCCAGTTGAAGGCGATATCAACAATGTTATCGTCGGTGAGTGGGCGCGTGAATTGGGCGCTAAGGTCGAAGGGCGCCAAGTATCAAGTGCGAAGAGTTGGTTATCACACCAAGCGGTGGATCGTAGCTCAGACATTCTCCCTTGGGCTGGTGCAGCGGATGTCGATAAAGTTTCACCAGTTGTTGCGAGTGCTAGCTACCTCAATCACATTCGCCAAGCATGGAACTACCGTAACCCAAGCAATAAGCTTGAAGACCAAGATGTTGTTGTCACGGTTCCAGCGTCATTCGATGAGACAGCACGTAAGCTGACACTTGAAGCCGCAGAGCTAGCCGGTTTAGGCAAGATCCTCTTACTCGAAGAGCCACAAGCGGTTTGTTACGACTGGTATGCACGCCACCAGCAAACCGCCGCGGAAGAACTCCAACAGATCCCGTTAATCTTAGTATGTGATGTCGGCGGTGGTACTACCGACTTAAGCTTAATTGAAGCCCAGTTCAATGAGAATAGCGATGCAGACAAACAAGGCCATAGTGAACTAGCACTCGACCGTATTGGCGTTGGCGAACACTTAATGCTGGGTGGTGATAATCTAGATCTAGCCCTCGCTCACCTTGCAGAGCAGCGCTTCAACCAAAACAAGAAACTGAATGCCTCTAGCCTCACCAAACTGATTCAACAAACTCGCGCAGCAAAAGAGAGCCTGCTTTCTGCTAATGCGCCAGACGATGTCAAAATCACCATGCTTGGCAGCGGTTCGAAGCTATTAGGCGGTACTAAAAGTATCGGCTTAACCAAGCAAGAAGTTCATCAAATCGCATTAGAAGGCTTCTTCCCACTGTCTGAATTTACTGAAACACCAGACAAACGTCGCAGCGCTGTAGTTGAATTCGGTCTGCCTTACGTTGCGGACCCAGCGGTAAGTAAGCACGTTGCTGAATTCCTGACAACGCATCAGCAAGTGTCTAAAGCGGCGCTACAAAATTCAGATGCGGTTCAATTCGATGACACCAAACCAGCTATTCCTGTCGGTGTGCTGCTTAACGGTGGTGTGTTCAACAGTGAACTTGTCACGGAGCGTATAACTCAGCTTCTAGGTAACTGGAACGGAGCTCCAATCACAGTACTAGATAACCCTCACCCAGATTGGTCTGTGGCATTAGGCGCGGTTGCGTTTGGTAAAGCTCGCCGTGGTGCCCAGCTGAAAATCGGTGGCGGTGCTGCTCGTTCTTACTTCTTGCATCTACAAGAAAAGAACAAGATGGGTAAAGCACTGTGTCTGCTTGCTAAAGGTACCGAAGAAGGCCAAGAAATCCGTTTGAACAGCCGTCGTTTCTCACTGACGTTAGGCGAGCCAGTTCGTTTTAACCTGCTGACTTCAACTCACGATCAAATTGCTCAAGATACGGCAATTCAAAATGGTGTGATGGTCGATGTGGATGCCGACCTGTTCTCCCCTCTTCCACCTTACATCTCGACGCTGGAAGGCTCAGGCACAGCAGAGCTTCAAGCTAACCAAAAAGAGCGCGTTGAAGTGCTGCTCGCTTGTCAGTTAACCGAAGTCGGCACACTGAAAATGGAGTGCGTGAGTACTGAAGATGACTCGAAACGTTGGTTACTTGAATTTGAAGTCAGGAATAAACAAGGCGATGAGTCCGAAAACTCCACACTTCACCCACGCTTAGATGAATGTAAAGAGTTGATATCTCGCCTGTACAGTGGCAACAAAAAGAGTGCGGAATCGAAAGAGATCAAAACTCTATCGAAAGATCTTGAGAAACGACTCGGAAAACGTGATGAGTGGGATTTCACCACCCTCCGTCATCTATTTGATACCTTGTCATTAGGTCGTAAACGTCGTCGCCGCTCAGAAGCACACGAGAAAAACTGGTTGCGCTTAGCAGGTTACTCACTGCGCCCTGGCTTTGGTGATCCTACTGATTCATGGCGTATCGAACAGATTTGGGGTCTCTACCAACAGAACATTCAGTTTAAGAACCACCAAGGTTGGACCGACTGGTGGGTTTTCTGGCGTCGTGTTGCCGGTGGTTTGAACCAAGAGCAGCAAGAGACAATCTTGGCTGACATTGCGAAGTACCTTCACCCAGGTGCTATGAAGAACCCTAAGAGCGCTAAAGATGCCCAAGACAATGGTTATGAAGCCATGGTGAGATTGGCGGCATCCCTTGAGCAACTCGAAGTGGAAGACAAAGTGCTTCTTGCGTCTTGGTTCCTAAGCAAAGCGATCAATCACAACCAGTTTGAACAAGCACACTGGTGGGCGCTAGGTCGACTGGCTTCAAGAACCCCGTTATATGGCAGCCAACACAGTGTGATCCCTAGAGAGCAAGCAGAACAGTGGTTACCAAAATTACTTGAGCAGAATTGGCAGAAAGAGCAGATGATTGCCTTTGCTGCTGTGATGATTTGTCGTAAAACTGGCGACCGTCAGTTTGATATCTCTGACGATTATCGTAATCAAGTGATTGAGAAGCTAAAGCAGAGTAAGGTTCCAGAGTCTTGGTTAACGCTGGTTAGCGAAGTCACTGAGCTTTCCGAGAGCGAATCTAAGCGTGTGTTTGGTGATGCTTTACCAAGCGGCTTGAGCTTAATCAACAACTAGGGCTGAATGCAGGTCTTGCTTCTAAGCAGCTAGAAAAGAAAAAGCCACTTTCGATACGTTGAAAGTGGCTTTTTTATTGGTGGCTAAAGGCTGGTGTGTGTCGTTGATATGTAGCTTTCGGGTTAAGAGCCTCAGCCGTGTTGCGGTTAATCATTGTTAATGTTTCGTTCCGTTTGGGTTGATAGTGAAGTCTGTATTCTCATAAATGTCAGACAGTTTTTTGGGGTTCTTTTCTTTAGCTCCTTTATTGGGTTGATTATGAGTTTCGCTCAAAAGCCATTCCTCATGCATTTTTGCTGAATCCAAGAATTCTGGATCCTCCATTGCTTCCTTGCGAAGTTTATTTACACGTTCGAGAGTATCCCAAATCATAATACTTCACCTCAACTAAGGCTACACTTTCCAATATAGGACTCCGCCCTATTGATTCAATACTTTCCGGTTAAACCATAGTGAATTTGTGATTTAGATATCGAAAACCGCCTTATAAGCACATTATTTAAACAGATATAATTCACTTATTTTTATTAAAAAATAAATATGGTCGAAGTGTTTTTTATCTGGTTTTTATAAACACACCTCCTATGGGCTATGACTTTGTCTTATTAAAAATACAAACGAAAGGAAATACATTATTTCAGATTGCAAAGGCATAAATTTGACATTAGAGTCAACGGTATGACATTCCAAAAAGGTGATCATTCATGCCATTTACCAATATCTATCAATCCAGCTCTAAATATGCCATCAATGATCTAGTGAAAGAAATGGACCTCTCTTTATGGAAAAGCATGCTCAATAACATAGCAGAAGTGCTTAATGCTCCTGCTGTTGGGCTTATTCTTACGTCTGAAGTTGGATTCCAAGAACATTGCGATGTCTTCTTCACCAGGCGTTAAAGCGAACCCTGGCAAAATCATCCCCAGAGACATCAATTTGTACTGCAAGAAAGTGATGAGAGCCATGCTTTATGTAAAAAATGCGTCTGGTAAAGAGGAATGGAGCGACAATCCCGAACTCACGCAGATGGGCTATGTCTCTTATCTAGGTTTACCGATCTTCCAATCGGACGGCAGCATGTTCGCAACACTCTGCGCGCTAGACACTAAAGAGACCTCTTATAAACCAATACAGATAAATTTAATGGAGAGTATTCGCGCGCTATTGGAAAGAGAAGTACATACTGCAGAACGAGTACGCAAATTGAAGTATACGTCTAATCACGACGAATTGACTCAAGTATTTAATCGTAGAGCGATATTAAGCGAGTCACCCAAATTCATCGATAACACTATAGAAAATAGTGTCAGTATTGGAGCTGTTTATTTTGATATCGACGGGCTTAAGTATGTTAATGATAACTTCGGACATAATATTGGCGACCAATATATAAAGTCCTTCTCTCATTCACTTCAACGTAACACTCGTAAGGATGATATTTGTGGAAGACTTGGAGGAGATGAGTTTCTCTTATTGTGTAGAGACATCACAGAAGAGTCCCTAAACAAGATAATAAGCCGAGTACAATCTGACTTTAATAAACACTCCCAAAAGCTGGGGATAGATTGCCATGCCACTTTTAGCCATGGTTCACTTATTTACTCGTCAAATATTCCACCTATCGAAGAGTTAATTCGACTAACGGATGAGCAAATGTACGAAAACAAAATGAGTAAACGTTACGCCCAACTAAAATA
Source organism: Vibrio chagasii (assembly GCF_002954585.1). Classification (GTDB taxonomy): domain Bacteria; phylum Pseudomonadota; class Gammaproteobacteria; order Enterobacterales; family Vibrionaceae; genus Vibrio; species Vibrio chagasii_A. The sequence goes on along the minus strand of NZ_MSCI01000002.1, from coordinate 968,156 downwards.
AAAAAAGCGAGCACTATGCTCGCTTTTTTACCGCTTAAAATTCGTTTCGGCTTATGCTCGGTTACCGATTTTCACCGTACCATTAGTCGCAAACCAAAGCGCTTCAGAGCGACGACGACCTAATAGAATTGGACCATCATCGTAGAACAAAAAGTTCTTCCAATGCTTCTTAAAAACGGCCCATTTGGTTTCAAGAACATTATATTTTTCATAACAAAAATAAACAGTTACGTCATCTTGCCAATCAATAAAGTTAAGGATCTCTTCTGGCATTTCCGGCTCATCGGCTTCCCAATGTGCCATCCAGCTGATCTCTTCTTTCCAGTTCGATGCTTTGCTAGGCCAGTCTTGCGAGCTTAATCGCTCAGCGTCTGGGCTTTGAGGGCTCACGTTCTCTTTCCAAAACTGAGACGCTCTTGCCTGTGTCATTGGCTTAATCTTTTCCAAATCCTCAGCCGGAAGTGGCATAGATTGGTGAGTAAAAATCCATTTTCTTTGGTATTCGTCCAAAGTTGTGTATGACATCAAAATTCCTCAAATTTCTTCTCAGGCCGATGGTTCAACCATCGCTCTATGTTCTTTTAATAAAGACAGCAACGCTTAATATTCGCTGCCTTTTTTAATCGCTGCTCGCTTGTGAGCTTATAGACTGCGTTGTCTAAATGTTGCGTCTATCTTCCCAGTTAGGATTGACGAGCGCTGTCAGTATGTGGTCTTCCCATTTACCGTTAATTTGTAGGTAATCTTTAGCAAAACCTTCACGTACAAAGCCTAGATGCTCAAGTACACCCGCACTTCGTTCATTGTGAGGCATATAACCCGCCATTAGGCGATGCATGTTCTGCACGTCAAACATGTAGTCTTTCGCCATGCTGAGGCCTCTGCGCATGTAGCCATGGCCCTGGGCTTGCTCTGCGAGTGAATAACCTACGTTGCACGCATAGAACGGGAAACGAGACAAATTACTGAACGAGATAGTCCCTAACATTTCGTTAGTATCGGCATTAATCAATAAACAGTAGTAGCCGAGCCCCATTTTATGAAGCTCGTTTAGCTTAATTAGTCGCTGTGCCCAGCCTGTTCTCTCAAAAAATGCATCTTCACGAATCGGTTCCCAAGGCTTGAGATACTCTCGATTCACTTGGAAGTACTCACTGATCATAGTCGCATCGTCTATCTCAGCGGTACGTAGAATCAGATTTCCATCTCGCTTGTAAATGCGTTCCGGTGTGCTCAAATCTTCCATAATTTAGGTCTTATTCGATCAGTTCTTTCTAATACCGTAATCACGAAGTTTATTCGCAATAGAGGTATGAGACACGTTCAAACGCTTGGCTAACTTGCGACTTGATGGGAATGACTGGTAAAGCTTCTCCAAAATCTGAGACTCATAGTCTTTCATGATCTCATCCAGAGAGCCATCTAAGCTCAAGTTCGCCATGCCTGTTGTCATGGTCTCTAACTGAGGCAAATGGAACTGCTCAACCGTTAGCGTATCTGAATCCAGTTCAGTAAGCGCACGTAATACCATGTTGTCTAGCTGACGAATGTTACCCGGCCATTGGTAGTTACCAAGTTGGTCGATCAACTCTTGAGTAAACTTTGGCTTCAACATACCAAGCTGTTGTGCGTATTTAGCTACGAACAGTTCTAGTAATGGTGCTACGTCGTTAGAACGTTCACGCAATGCTGGAATAGAGAGCGTCAGTACATTCAAGCGATAGAACAAGTCTTCACGGAACGAGCCTGAATCAGCAAGTTCAGAAAGACGGTGACGCGTTGACGCAATAATACGAACATCAGCGTGCATCTCTTCCTCTTCACCCACACGACGGAATGAACCATCTTGTAGGAAGCGAAGCAGTTTGATTTGTAGATGCGGGCTCATTTCGCCAATCTCATCTAAAAATACGGTACCGCCATTGGCTTGTTCGAAAATGCCTTTATGACCTTGTTCATGGTTGAATGAACCTGGGGCGTGACCAAACAGCTCGGTTTCTGCTACGTCATCAGGCATCGATGCACAGCTCAGAATCAAGAATGGGAAAGATGAGCGGTTCGAGCGGTTATGACACGCTTTCGCCAACATCTCTTTACCTGTACCTGTATCACCTTCAATCAGCAGAGGCTGATCTAGCATCGCCAGTTTTTTTGCTTGGCTGATTAACGCTTTATGGCGATTAGAAACACCAACAAAATGCTCAAAGCCTAAGTTGTTCTGTTCAGGAATCGCATCAGGCGTATTCATCTCTTGGTTGCAAGAACGAATCGTCATAACCGCGCTCGCAAGCACAGGCTCGTTGACGTCACCACCCAGATAGATAGGTAGGATTTCAATAGAAAAATCTAAACCGTCCAACACAACAACTTCACGGTGGCGTGTGACTTCACCTTCGATCCAACGACCAAAGTTAAAGCTAGGCACGAAGGATGCGAGTGGTTCGCCAATCACTTCGTCTTCTTCCTTGCCAAATAGGTTGAGTGCAGCGTGGTTTGCCATATCGACTGAGCCTTTAAGGTCAATCGCAATCACAGGATCAGGTAGGTTAGCCAGCAAAGCGATCAGCTCAGTGTTGTGCCTTTCGCTTGGCATGAATTGTATTTTTCGTACATCCTTTACACCTGAAATTCGACGAATTTCAGCCATAAGTTCACTAAAAGCATCAAAATCAATATCAGGGCAGTTCAGGTAAATAATGCCTTTAACATCGATTTCGATTCCTCGTAAATCAATGCTTTTTGAGGCCAAGATATCGAGCAACTCACGCGTTAAGCCGAGTCGGTCTTCACACAATACTTCAAGACGCACAAATAGTCCTATTATAGGTGTCAGGATAAGTTGACAGTAGTGTGAATTAAGGTCTGAGTTCAGTCAAGAAGAAGAGTAAACATATGTTTACTCTTCGCTCGCAAACCACTCAATGTCATACATTTTGTTTCAAAGACGTACGTTTTATTTGAGGGTGATACGCTTTATTTCAGAAAGGACAGCTTTGCGCATGTCGGCCAGTTTTACTTTACGTTCATTATGCCAAGGCATAGGGCGAAGTAATGTCATGGCTTTTAGACCCAATCGTGCAGTCAGGATACCAACACCCAAGCCCTGCCCCGCTCTCGCTGAGACTTTACCAGCCAGATCCATGGAAACTAAATCCATACTTGCATCAATCGCGAGTTCACTGGCACCAGCTGCTGCCATGTTGATTAATACCAACTTGAACAGCTTAATGCGAGACCAGTATCCAAGTTCAATGCCGTACACATCAGCTAGCTTGTCTATCATGGTGAAATTACGCCACGCCACCAGCAACATGTCTGCCGCTGCTAATGGACTCACCGCAACCAAGGCTGCCGATTCAGTCGAAAACTTAGTAACGATTTGAGTCGCCACTTTGTCTTGCTGAGCAACAACTAATGCATCGTACATATCCAACACTTCGGCATCACTATGTGCAGGGTTGATGCTGTTTCTCCACTTATCGAACGCCGGAGACTCCGCAATAATGCCGCCCTGCTTAGCGATGTTTTCACAGAACGCTTTGCCTTTACCGACACTTTGGCTCTGCAGTAGCTCTTCACTCTGCTCTTGTACGCTAAAGTGATCTTTCAATGAGCGTAGCTTCCACAGCTCTTTGCCAATTGCACCTAAGCCCAATGAAGCGATTGCCGCGATAAAACCAGCCCAACCGAGCGCGAGCCAATCGGCTGATTGAACCGCCGTGACGACAGAATCAATCGCTTGCCAGCCCACTAAGCCTGCGAAAGCAACCATTAAGCCAGAGCCCAACCACTTTCTCTTTTTACTTGGACGAATGATCTGTTCCAGTTGTTGCTCGGCTTCGCCATCTAGCTCGCTCTCAACCTGTGGTGCAACGGGTACAAACTTCTCTTGTTCCGTAAACAACTGCTGGGCGCCTAATTCTGGGTTCGCTTCGCCCACGCCTTGTTTACCCAAAGCATTATCACTGTCATCAAAAGAGGTCTTCAGCGGCTCATTAAAGACCTGCTTTGTTTTTAATTCACTCATCTTTTATTGCCTCAATTACTTCAACTTATCGCTAATGAGATACTCTAAAACCTTATCAATTCTTAGGTGTTGGCAAGGTTCATCAGAATGTTGCTCCATTGGCCTAAAGCTCGTGAAATCAAACTGGTTAGTTTCCCAGTACTGCTTGTTCGGCAGCTTGCGAGGCACCTCACCCGGATACATAGTCTGGGGAACGTTATCCAAAGTAACACCTTGCAGCGCTGGCACATTGCCCGAGCCCGACGAGATATAACCTGCGCTGGTCGCTTGAATAGAAGCGATGCTCATGCAGCTCATATCGATATGCTCAAACGCCGCCTGTTGCCACGCTGGGTGTACCATCTGTTGCAACAGTGACACCAAGTTTGGATGCTGATCTGGTGTTACATGGTCTGCCTTAGTCGCTGCAAACAGGATCTTGTCGATCTTCGGAGCAAACAAGCGTCTCAGGATATTGCTTCGGCCATATTTAAAGCTCTTCAATAACTGTTCAAGTGCACCACGCATATCCATGAAAGAGTCGTAACCTGCATTGAGTGGCTGCAAACAATCCACCAGCACAATTTGTCTGTCGAAGGTTGAGAAATGATTCTTGTAGAACGCTTTAACAACCTTCTGTTGGTACTCTTCATAGCGAGCTTTCAGCACCGCATAGTTACTTGTTTTTGAGAATTTACCTTCTGGTGCTGCGCATGGGAAAAACTGCAACACAGGCGCGCTTTCAAGCTCACCAGGTAATACAAATCGTCCCGGTTGCACCCAATGTAGTCCATTGCTCTTACAAGTATGGAGATACTGAGTGTAGCTATCCGCAATGTTAACCAGTTTCTTCTCATCAGCCTCAGCCAACAGGTCAACGTCGGCAAGCATTGCACTCCACTCTTGCGAGTAAGTTTCTCTGTCACCTTTTAATGCCGCAAACTGAGATTGGCTCCACGTTTCAAAATCCATATCTAGTAACGGTAAATCAAGTAACCATTCACCCGGGTAGTCAACAATGTCGAGATAAAGGGTGCTGTTTTTACTCAGTAACTTCTTCGCGCCTTTTGCCGGCTTGTATTTGATGGCCAAGCGAATTTCACTGACATCGCGTGTCGGTACTGGCCACTCTGGTGGCTGACCATTTAATGATTCCATCGCTTCGTCATAAGAGAAACGCGGAATCATCATGTTATGTTGTGGGATGCGCTTTGCACCAATAATTCTTCCATCTCTCGCGGATGCGAGAAGCGGTAAATTCTTATGAGTAGAAGTATGAAGAAGTTGGTTAACCAACGAGGTAATGAATGCTGTTTTACCTGCACGAGACAGACCCGTGACCGCTACTCTAATATGAGAATCCGTTCCTCTGCTTATAAAGTCACTCATTTCTTGAGTTAGGTGTTTCATTTGAACGACTCCGTGATATTTAGGCAAGCTGGTTATGATGATATAGAGGCAAGCCTATGTTCTTTCCCTATTGGGCTAGTTTGTATGCTGTTGCTTGTTCTTTCGCTAATAGTAGTGAGTATGCAATATCCATTCTTAATGCTAGATGAATAAAAGCCCCTGATTACATTAATAATCAGGGGCTTTGAAATTTTTCATGAATAGCAGACTAATCGTCTTCTATGAGTTTGTAGATAACAAACAGTGCTATCTCAGCAATCAACCATAATACACATGTAATGGTTACGTATTTTTCGTTAAAGATGCTGATTCCGTGCAAGATCAAATCGTAACCAATGAAACTACCAATCACCACTGCCAAGACAATTTGTAGGATATGAATAAAACGAGGCATTCCTATCTCCTATGTTCTTATATCAAACGATGTGTTTATCACTATATCATTGATAATAAGACAAAAGTGCAGATAATGCTGCACTTTTGTCTTTAACTTTCTATCAAAACTTGCAATTCAAACGCTAGATTCAGCATCAATTACGACTTTTTGACTTCGGTTGATTAAGCTTTTTCAGCTTCGGCAATTTTCACTTTCCACGTGTCAGGGCCGATCTGGTGAGCGTTTGCGCCCGATGAGTCAACCGCTACCGTTACTGGCATGTCTTCAACTTCAAACTCGTAAATCGCTTCCATACCAAGATCTTCAAACGCAACAACACGTGCTTTCTTGATTGCTTTTGCAACTAGGTAAGCCGCGCCACCTACAGCCATCAAGTAAACCGCTTTGTGCTCTTTGATTGATTCAACCGTAGCAGGGCCACGTTCCGCCTTACCGATCATACCCATGATGCCTGTTTCGTTTAGCATCATGTCAGTGAATTTATCCATACGTGTTGACGTTGTTGGACCCGCAGGACCTACCGCTTCGTCGCCGACTGCATCCACAGGGCCTACGTAGTAGATAAACTTACCTTTAAAATCGACGCCTTCAGGTAAACCCTCACCGCTTTCGAGCATACCTTGAATACGCTTATGCGCTGCATCACGGCCCGTTAAGATTTTGCCTGATAGAAGAACCGTTTCACCCGTCTTCCACTCTTGAACGTCTTCTTTGGTTACTTCATCAAGGTTCACGCGACGTGTATTTGCACCCGCTTCCCAAGTGATGTCTGGCCACTCTTCTAGTTTAGGTGGCGTTAGCTCTGCTGGGCCGCTGCCGTCTAGTGTGAAGTGAACGTGACGTGTTGCTGCACAGTTCGGAATTAGGCAAACAGGCTTAGACGCGGCGTGTGTTGGTGCTGTTTTGATCTTCACATCAACAACGGTAGTTAGGCCACCAAGACCTTGTGCACCAATACCTAGTTTGTTTACGCGGTTGAAGATGTCTAAACGAAGCTCTTCTTCTGCGTTCTCAGGACCTTTCTCGATAAGCTCTTGGATATCGATGTGTTCCATCAAAGACTCTTTCGCCAGTACCGCCGCTTTCTCAGCAGTACCGCCGATGCCTATACCTAGCATACCCGGTGGACACCAACCTGCACCCATCGTTGGTAGCGTCTTCTCTACCCATTCTGCGATGTCATCAGAAGGGTTTAGCATAACCATCTTAGTTTTGTTCTCAGAACCGCCGCCTTTCGCCGCGATTTGAATTTCAACCTTGTTGCCAGGAACCATATTAATGTGAACAACCGCAGGAGTGTTGTCTTTAGTATTAATACGCTTACCTGCAGGGTCCATTAGGACAGATGCACGCAGTGGGTTATCTGGGTTGTTGTAAGCTTGACGAACGCCTTCATCAACCATTTGTTGTACTGTTAGATCCGTTTCCCACTTCACATCCATACCGATGTTCACGAAACAAGTAACGATACCTGTATCCTGACAGATAGGACGGTGACCTTCCGCAGACATACGTGAGTTAATCAGAATCTGAGCGATAGCATCTTTAGCTGCTTGGCTCTCTTCTTTCTCGTACGCTTTTTCTAGGGCTTGGACAAAGTCTAAAGGGTGATAATAAGAAATATACTGAAGTGCGTCAGCGACACTGCTGATCACATCTTGCTTACGAATAACCGTCATTGCATGCCTCTTTATTGTTCTAGTTCCATGTGGGTTCACTATTTAACGAATAACGCTAAATGAGATCAGTAGGTTTAGCTTTTTATAATGTTGAGCTGTATTTAGTTGCTTTAGCAATCGCTTGCATAGCTTTAAACTAAACCACTTGGATTACAATGTTCTAGGGCGTGTAGACCTTTCGTGGTTCAATTTTGTTCGAGATAAAAGCGTTTTAATCGCGGCGAGGGGGAAGTAGCCTAGTCACTCTAAGCAAATCTCCCTCAACAAAGAGTAAAACGCTTTTAGCCGAACCCTTCGGGCAGCGTTTGCTGGTCATTTCTACTACGTTATCGGCCTCTAATGTAGGCTAGCTACACGTCGACGCCTCTGCCTTGTATAAATACCCAGCAACTCGCTGCAAAAATCAGCTCGAAAGATCAACACGCCCTAATCAAGAACCCATTTTATTTTCAATTTATGATACTCTTGCTTCCTCTCACAAGCCATGCAGTGATCGAACTCTTTGTCACAAATTAAACAAATGAATAACAACGAATTTCGCGCTATCCAAATCAAGCCGCTTGAATATCAATCAACTTTAGCTAAACAGCTGTTTTCTCATATCGAAAACCTGCCGTGGGCAATGCTATTACGCTCTGCTTCAGAAAGCCACGTTGATAGTCGATACGACATTTTAGTTGCTCAACCCATCGCCACCTTCGAAACAATCGATGCAAAAACCACCATTAATGTTAAAGAGACGTGTGATGTTTCAGACTCCGATCCTTTCGAACTGCTAAACCACTATCAGCAGCAATTGTTACCAGCCACAAATGAGCACTCTGAGTTGCCGTTCATCGGTGGTGCATTAGGCTACTTTAGCTACGATTTGGGTCGAAGAGTAGAAACGCTTCCGACCACTTCAACACGTGATATTGATGCACCCGATATGGCGGTGGGTCTTTACGAGTGGGCGATTGTGGTTGACCACAAGTTGAAGACAGCTTATGTGGTTGGGCAAAACATAGAAGCACACTGGGATTGGTTATCTCAACAGCAAGAAACTCAACCTACGGTTGAAGAGTTTAGCCTGACAACACCGTGGCGATCGAACATGAGCGAGCAGAGCTACGCAGATAAGTTTGAGAGCGTCCAAGAATATTTACTGTCTGGTGACTGCTATCAAATCAACTTGGCTCAGCGCTTCAATGCAAAATACCAAGGCAGCGAATGGTTGGCCTACGAAAAGCTTGAGCAATATAACTCCGCTCCGTTTTCTGGCTTCATCCGTCTAGCCAACAGTGCCATTATCAGTGTCTCACCTGAGCGCTTCTTAGAACTGAAAGACAATGTGATTGAGACTAAGCCGATCAAAGGCACTCGCCCTCGTTCTGATGACCAAGTGATTGATGATACTAACGCACAAGACTTAGCGAGCGCAGATAAAGATCAGGCGGAAAACCTGATGATTGTAGATTTACTTCGTAACGATATCGGTCGAGTGGCAAAGCCAGGAACGGTTCATGTCCCTAAATTGTTCGATATTGAGAGCTTCCCTGCTGTGCACCACTTGGTAAGCACCATCAGAGCTGACCTTGATTACCAATATTCTGCGACAGACTTATTAAGAGCTTGTTTCCCAGGCGGCTCTATTACCGGCGCCCCTAAAGTTCGTGCGATGCAGATCATCGAGGAGCTAGAGCCACATCGACGTTCAGCATATTGTGGCAGTATCGGTTACATCAGCCGAAATGGCAAAATGGACACCAGTATTACCATCCGAACCTTAGTGGCAGAACACAACACGCTTTATGCTTGGGCAGGCGGTGGTGTGGTATTCGATAGTGATTGTGCGTCTGAATACCAAGAAACGCTGGATAAACTAAGTCGAATCCTTCCTGTACTGGAAGAGTGCTAAGCGACGCCAGTTTACTGACCGCTTAGTACAAGTTCTAAGCCCAAACGAAAAGTATAAAAAGCCGAAGTCATCGCGATGATCACTTCGGCTTTGTTTTTCCAAACGTTTTGCTAAAGCTGTTATGCAGTCATCAACTATGACGTAGTGATAGCCCCCCCCCACTTCTTAAGCATTTCTTTTAAGTCATTAGCCGTATAAGGCTTACTGAGGATGTCGTTCATCCCACATTGAATACAACGCTCACGTTCTTCCAACGTAGTCCCTGCCGTAAGCGCGACAATAGACTTAGAATAACCTTTCTCTCTGAGTGTCTCCGTTGCTTCAAAGCCATCCATGAGTGGCATCCGGCAATCCATAAACACTATGTCATATTCTGTGTCTAACGCGAGCTCTACTCCTTCAACACCGTTGCTTGCAATCACTGGCTCTATCTTATGTTTTCGTAGCATCTGCTGAATGATGATCTGGTTCATCTTAATATCATCAACCACCAACACTTTCAGCAATGAAAGTTCAACTTCAGATTCAACCCCTTTGGAAATCGTATCGCTACCATCAGGAACATCGATAACTTGGAGGGGAACTGAAATGGTAAATATCGTCCCTGCACCAACAATGCTGGTTACACCTATATCACCATCCATCAAGCCGACGAGCTTACGGCAAATCGCTAAACCTAGCCCGGTACCTTCATAATTACGGCTACTTGAGTTATCCGCTTGGGTAAAGGGTTCAAACAGCGTTTTATAAGCAGACTCAGCAATACCGACTCCAGTATCTTCTACAGAGAAAACGAAGTGCTGGTCACGCCATTCAATATCAACGTTTACATGCCCTTCCTCGGTAAACTTAATCGCATTACCAATAAGATTTACAAATAACTGAGTGATACGCTCTAAATCCCCTTTAAAGTGTGACGGGACGTCTGAAGCCACGCTAATATTGAAGTCGAGTTGTTTCTCAATCGCTCGATTGGTAAAGATACTCTCAATCGTATTTCTTAAGTTATGCAAAGAGAACTTTTTCGGGATCAACTCCAGCATACCTGCATTGATTTTACTGTAGTCCAATAAGTCATTAATGATATTTCTTAAAAACTCACCTGATTGACTTAGATTATTTACGATTTCTCGTTGGGAACTATTGAGCTCGGTATCACTGATTAATTCAGCACTTCCCAATAAACCATTGAGCGGGGTTCTTAGCTCATGGTTAATCATCGCAACAAAATCGCGCGTGGCCCTTTCAGATTCCTCAGCTCGCTTACGAGACTCAATATTTCGATTGATGGCTAATTGGTGAGTAATGGCACTGCAGATAAGATCTGTGACCAATAAGAGTTGGCTCTCTATAAAGTCGACATCCTGTTCAGATAGGTTGACCTTGACGATCAATGCTCCAACGATAACCTTCTCAACTTCAAGTGGTACTGTGAGTAAATCACCTTCCCATTGGGTTTCTACGATTTCTTGGTCGAAATCACCAACCGATGCATCACCATAATCGTAAGTTTTAAGCTGTGGGAGTAGTTTTAATGGCAATATTAAGCGGCTAGCTTCAATCAGGTAACTGTTGGTCACGTTTGTGGTCAGTTGAGACAGCATCACATCATCTAAGTCGCTTCGAAGAAACGCGCGACCGAAATCTATCAATAGATTATCGATTTGCTCTTGAAACTCGATACGACGAATATTCGCGTTGGAACGTTTTTCCAACTGGCGCAGAGCAAGCTCCAACTGTTGGTTGGCTTCAAACAGCTCAAGGCTTTTTTGCTCCAACAGAGCTTCAGCCGCTTTGCGGGCGGCTATTTGGCGCTTTAGTTTCTTCTCTAAGGCAGAGGCCGGATCCATATTATTTTTCTACTTTGAGATTAAACCTAACCACACTTTGGTCATCATTCTGAGGCGTCATTTCCACCGTAATCGATTCTCCATGATGTTCAGCACATCCTTCAATTAACCCTAAACAGACATGCGACATGCATCGTGCGCTTTTATAATCGAAAACTAGTTCAGCTTCCGTCGTAGTGATAAAACTAAACTCAGGTGGCTCAGCATCTGAGTAAAGCTTTTTTACTTCAACGTGAATGTATCGCTCAACGTGCTGGACAAATTGAAAGGTAGTATTGCTGTGTGTGAGACTGGCTTTGTCAGGTAGCGAAGCTAGCAAGTTCTTAAACACGGATTGCCCGAACACGCGCTGTAAAGTAGCGGCATCAATGTCCGTTTTTTTGCTCAAGTTAATAATAAGCTTAACCAGGGCCTTGTGATCATAACTGCCAACAGAGGTGTAAATACCTTCGTCTTCAGACATCTCTAGCACTTCTTCCAACAGCCCTAGTCCAAATTTATCTTCAACAAGATCCAAAAATTCGGTGAATATGATTCCTTTCATCTCATACCTTATCTTTTGTTTCTTTTTAGAGTGGTCTACTAAGTCTTTGCTATCAAATTCTTAATAAAAAAAATAGGAGTTTTCAGCTTATTTTATGACATTAATAACGGATACTCATCTAGATGCTCACTTCAAATATAGCAAAAATCAACAATATTGAGCGTTCTAGCTCACCGATAACCTATATCGTACTTACCAGTTAGATTGGTATTACGCGAAAGGTTGAGTCTATACTTAAGGCAATATTAATCAATATATTGGCAAGCTATGAACCGAAATAACTTCCTACAACAGTTTCAACTAAACCCACCTGTTGGCTATCACCCGGAGTCCTTTGATCGCGTTTCTCATATCAGTAGTGAGGAATTGCGAAAAGCGGCAGTGGTAGTTGGTTTAGTAGAAAGGGAAGGTGGTTTACACGTCATTTTTACTAAAAGAGCAGCCCATTTAAAACATCACCCAGGACAAGTGAGCTTTCCAGGAGGGAAACATGAGCTCTCCGACCCATCTATGCAATTTACTGCACTCAGAGAGCTTCATGAAGAGGTGGGAATTAGATCGGATCAGGTTAAAGTTGTTGGGCAATTACCTACCTTGAGTACTATTAGTAAATTTTCTGTTACGCCGATTGTCGCATTAGTCGAGCCCGACTATAAACCCATCATTGATCAGAACGAAGTCGCTTCCATTTTTGAGGTTCCGGCCACCTATGTTTTAGACCAAACAAAATTGCACAGCCACATTTTCAACTTCAAGAAAATCAAACATCGTGTTTTCGCGATGCCCTTCGAGGAGCACCTTATATGGGGCCTCACAGCACAAATCATCCAATATATGCAGCAGCATGTAGTGCCACAAACCACATAGCAACTACGTTTTGTTTCACCTTTATTAACAAATAACACGCTTCGTATAGAACAGATTTATTAATGCAACTTTACGCAATCGTTTACTTGGTATAATTCTGTACAGGCACTCCTTTCAGATAAGATAAACTAATATCACACATAAACATAAATCACATGTAGCACGCCATTTTCGTGATCAAAAATCCGTTTTTCGCATATCATGTGACACGCCGTTTCATTACATGATTTAGATCTATTTTTTGCCGACGAAAATTCTGCAAAATTAGCCCCGACTTATTTCCTGTTCCCAAAAAATGAGTAATTTAACATGAACACAACAACTTCTTCGGCAAATGCCGTAAAAGACTCGAGCAAGTTTAACTATAAAGATTTTACCTGGTGTTTATCACTATTCGGTACAGCAGTTGGTGCTGGTGTACTATTCCTTCCAATTAAAGCTGGTGCGGGTGGCTTTTGGCCATTAGTTATCCTAGCTCTTATTGCTGCACCAATGACTTGGTTCGCACACAAATCTCTAGCACGTTTCGTACTGTCTGCAAAAAATCCTGAAGCTGACATTACAGATACAGTAGAAGAGCACTTCGGTAAGACTGGCGCAAACCTTATTACTTTCGCTTACTTTTTCGCTATCTACCCAATCGTTCTAATTTACGGTGTTGGTATCACAAACACTGTTGATTCTTTCCTAGTAAACCAAATGGGTATGGAATCTATTCCTCGTCCTCTTCTTTCTGGTGCTCTTATCCTTGCAATGACAGCAGGTGTTGTATTCGGTAAAGATCTAATGTTGAAAGCAACTTCAGCAATGGTTTACCCACTAGTATTCATTCTACTGGCACTGTCTTTCTACCTAGTTCCAGAGTGGAACACTTCAATGATGGAAGTAACGCCTGAATGGTCAACAATGCCTTCTGTTATCTGGCTAGCAATTCCAATCATCGTGTTCTCTTTCAACCACAGCCCAATCATTTCTCAGTTCTCTAAAGAGCAACGTCGTGTATACGGTGAAAACGCAGTTAAGAAAACTGACGCTATCACTGGCGGCGCAGCAATGATGCTAATGGGTTTTGTAATGTTCTTCGTATTTTCTGTTGTACTTTCTCTATCTCCAGAGCAACTAGCGAATGCACAAGCACAGAACATCTCTGTACTTTCTTACCTAGCTAACGTTCACGAGTCTCCGCTTATCTCTTACATGGGTCCTCTAGTAGCATTCGCAGCAATCACTTCTAGCTACTTCGGTCACTTCCTAGGTGCTCACGAAGGTCTTGTTGGTTTAATCAAGTCTCGCTCTAGTTCTTCAGTAAGCACTATCGAGAAGGTATCTCTAGCGTTCATCGTTGTGACTACTTGGATTGTTGCGGTAGTAAACCCAAGCATCCTAGGCATGATTGAAACAATGGGTGCTCCAATGATTGCAGCTATCCTGTTCTTAATGCCTGTATTCGCGATGAACAAAGTACCAGCAATGGCTAAGTACAAAACTTCAGCACCTGTACAAATCTTTACAGCTTTATGTGGTCTAGCGGCTATTACTTCTGTAATCTACGGCGCTCTTTAATCTATAAGCAGCTTTTATAAGATGCCTTTCATCTTATATCGCGAGATTAGACACAAAATATAATGATAATAAATGAGCCTCCCTACTCCCCTTGGGAGGCTCTCTTTTTGAGGTAATCGCTATGATTAGTGTATTTGATATCTATAAAATCGGTGTTGGTCCATCGAGCTCGCACACAGTTGGACCAATGAAAGCGGGTAAAGAATTTATTGATGACCTACGTTCAATGGGAAAATTGCGCGACATCACTAAAATCACCGTGGACGTATATGGATCACTATCACTGACAGGGAAAGGTCACCACACAGATATCGCAATCATCATGGGTCTTGCTGGCAATACTCCTGAGCGTGTTGATATCGATTCTATTCCGGGCTTTATCGCTCGCGTAGAAGAAACCGAACGCCTTCCTGTTGGCATGCACTGTCACACAGTTTCGTTCCCTCGCGATGGTGGTATGAACTTCCATACTAGCAACCTTTCTCTACACGAGAACGGCATGAGCATCCACGCGTGGATTGATGACGAAGTTGCATACTCAAAAACTTACTACTCAATTGGTGGCGGTTTCATCGTTGACGAAGAGAACTTCGGCAAAGAAGAAGAAAACCCAATCAAAGCACCTTACGAATTCACAACAGCTGAAGAGCTAGTTAACCAGTGTAAAGAAAGCGGTCTTTCTATCAGCACACTGGTTATGAAAAACCAAGCAGCTTTCCACTCTGACGAAGAGTCTCGTACTTACTTCGCAAACATTTGGAAAACAATGCGTGAGTGTATGGATCGCGGCATGAATACTGAAGGTATCCTGCCTGGTCCACTACGTGTTCCTCGCCGTGCTGCTGCACTTCGCCAACAGCTAATGACTTCAGAAAAAACAACAAACGATCCAATGTCTGTTGTTGACTGGGTAAACATGTTCGCATTCGCAGTAAACGAAGAGAACGCAGCTGGCGGTCGTGTAGTTACTGCACCAACAAATGGCGCATGTGGCATCATCCCTGCAGTTCTGGCTTACTACGATAAGTTCATCCAAACTGTGACTGAGAAAGACTACATTCGTTACTTCGCGGCTTCTGGCGCTATCGGTGGTCTATACAAGCGTAACGCTTCTATCTCTGGTGCAGAAGTTGGCTGTCAGGGTGAAGTTGGCGTGGCATGTTCTATGGCTGCTGCTGGTCTTGCTGAGCTTATGGGTGGTAGTCCTGAGCAAGTATGTATGGCTGCGGAAATCGCAATGGAGCACAACCTAGGTCTAACATGTGACCCAGTTGCTGGCCAAGTACAAGTACCATGTATCGAGCGTAACGGTATTGCTGCTGTAAAAGCAATCAACTCAACTCGTATGGCACTTCGTCGTTCTTCTGCTCCTACTGTTTCTCTAGATAAAGTTATCGAAACAATGCTAGAAACAGGTAAAGACATGAACGCTAAATACCGTGAGACATCTCAAGGTGGTTTGGCTGTTAAGGTTGTTTGTTAATCGACTCTCGCTAACAAACAAGCAATAAAAAAGGAACGCATATGCGTTCCTTTTTTTATGTCTCGATATCAGCTGCTGTCGGTCACAGCAAGTTAAATCACTTGAGAGATAAGTAAGAAGCAGCCAAACAGCAATGAGAAAAGCAACATTGGCTTGCCACCTTCCGCACTGTATCTGTCTTCTGCTACTTTCATAAAGCGTTGCTTGTGAACCATTACCAGAGGAACGAATACCGCTAAAAACACAAGGATGATACCAGCGTAGTTCAGCACTTGTAGAAACTTATCCGCAGCCAGCAGTGAACCCGCTAATGGCAGGATAAAGCTAATGCAGTAAGTCACCGCCGTATTTTGGTTGAACATGTCTCGGTTTTGGTTGAATAGCGACATAGCCACACCAAAGAACGAAGTCAGCAGAGCCAAACCTGTGAAGATAGATAGCACGGTGCCAACCCATGGTGACTGAGCTTCAAATGCAGCCATCAAGTCAGAGACATTGTGGAAGCTTCTAAACTGCTCTTCACTCAAATTACCTACCACAGCAAACAACCAACATAGGTAGCACACTAGAGGAATAAGAGAGCCTACGATTACCATATTACGAAGCTGCTTATCGGTCGCTTCATGGTTGTAAGAAACCAAAGTTGGAATCACGACCATAAAGCCAAAGCTGGTGAACAAGATTGCACTCGTTTTAATTAAGTCAACGTGATTGTGACTCGTTACCTGCATTAAGTTAGCTTGCGTCATGCTTGGTGCTAAAAATGCCATCGTTGCAAACAAACTTGCCAGCATCACGAAGAACAGTGCACGATTGAGCTTATCAATTACACCTGTGCCACTTGCCACAACAGCGCCTGCAATCAGGGTAAAAGTGATTTGACTTGTTGTCGCGGTAAGATCGATACCAAAGTTAGACAGCAACTTACTCAGCAAGTCACCCGCGCCTAAGATGTAAGCCATTAGCAAGCAAATCAGCAACGCGTAAAGCAGACCATTGGTGATAAGTTGCCCTTGTTTTCCAAGTGTCTTTCTAGCGATAGAGTTTAATCCTAAGCCACCACCCGCTTTGATGGTTGCTTCTAGAAGTAGTAATGCCGCGTAAGTGGTACCGAAACAGATCAGAACCATTAGCATTGTGCCGTAAAGCAATCCGAATTGAGCTAATACCATTGGGATTGCAAGCATACCAGCACCGAGAGCGGTACCAGCGATAATTAGGGAGCTACCCATCATTTTAATATTCATTGTCTTTAACTTATTCATTTAGTTTTTAATAGGTGTAGTTCTCTGTCATCAACCAAGATGCGAAGAAAATTCGAAAGAAGTTAAGCTTTAAAACGAATATCGATAGGAGCGATAAGCGGAGTTAAATCGCGAAAAGGCAGTAGAAAACGAGTAGTACAGGCGAGAGTATAGAGAGGTGTGATCAGATGAAGAAGCCATGTTCTGATGTGGTGACCCTTCTGTGGGTTCGATGATCGGTGATGTAATCTTGAATTTCATGTATGTGTCCAATATCAATAAGTCACATTCCATATTATTTAAAGCAGCGTATCCATTGCTGCCCTTCCTCTATCATTAGAGGTGACTTCATATTATCGAATGAACTCTGAAACACAACGCTATAACCACATTTTTTGCTATTAAATTGAACAAAACAAGCATTTGGATATTAATTAACCACCAAACATCAAAAAACAATAATCATTATTAATAGAAGACTTGTTAACTAATACAACTCGAGCATCCAAAATAGTACTTTTATTCGCGACAGCTTCGACTCACTTGCTAGGCGAAACTATCAAAACCGGATCCTTACTCTTTAGAGGTTCCTATTAAACCTCGGCTAACATACAAACTCGCTACATCACAGAAAAAAAACCACAACCGGAGTATGGTCACACTATTCGATATACCCCATAGGTGGTAAGGACTCTTGCCAGTACAGTATCCGCGTCATCAGAATTAATAAAAACACCTATGCGCTCAACAATAACCTTCAAGATCTTGGTTGCTCTTGCCATTGTATTTACCTTTTTACTGGCAATATCCACCTACTTTCAATATTCCCAACAAAAGCAACTGGTTAATTCCGTTCTAAGTGAACAACTTCACGATAAAGCGAGCAACTACTTCGATAGCCTTAATATGATGATGCTGACAGGCACTATGGCGCAGAAAGAAACACTGCGTCAGAAAGCATTAGCGCAAGAAGGCATTGAAGATGTTCGAGTATTACGTGCCGAAGCAGTAAGTAAGTTGTATGGCCCAGGAAATGACAATCAAACACCTGTCGACGAGATTGATAAAAGAGCCTTGTCAGGCGAAATGGTTATCGAGCCATTTTCCGCTGAATGGGGTAAAGGGCTAGTGATCGCCCTGCCAATGAAATCGAGCGAAAACTATCGTGGTACCAATTGTGTCGCGTGTCATATGGCACCAGAAGGCGAAGTATTAGGCGCAATACGACTGGAGTACAACCTGAGTCATGTTAATTCTCTAATTAACACTCAAACCATGGCTGCGATTGGTATTATGGCGGTGATCTCTTTTGCCGGTTTTGTACTGACGATAGGACTGATTCGTAAAATCATTGTCCGCCCACTTCAGCAAACCTCGCGCTTTATGACTCAAGTCAGCAGCGATAAAAACCTTTCAAACCGCTTGCCTGAACAGAGCCAAGATGAAATTGGCACTTTAGCCAAATCAATCAACTCATTTATGGGCACCGTGTCTAACAGCTTGGAGCAAGTACAAGACACTTCTCATAAGCTGAACGCGTCCGCCAATCAACTGACGAGCGTTGCTCAAATTACTGAGCAAGCCGCTGGCGACCAGCAAAATGAAACGGCGGAAGTTCAAAGTAATATTGAAGGAATACAAGCTCAACAAATTAATGTGGAGCAAGCAACGCTAACCGCATCCGACCTTATCAATCACACTTCGGACGTTGCCTGTAACAGTGCAAACCAAGCCCACGATGCAAGCAGCGAGATAAAGAACCTTGTTAGTAGTATCGAAGAGGTCAAACACAAGATCACCACACTCAATGAACAAACCGGCGAAGTGTCTTCGATATTGAGCGTGATTCGTGGCATTGCCGATCAAACCAACCTTTTGGCACTCAATGCGGCGATAGAAGCAGCAAGAGCGGGAGAACAAGGCCGAGGGTTTGCTGTCGTTGCTGACGAAGTTCGCCATCTCGCCTCTCGAACCGCAGAAGCCACAGGCAGTATTGAATCGATCATCCACCAATTCCAACAAGGCAGCGAAGGATCACTAACTTCCGCTGACCGCGTATGTGAACAAGCGCACCGAAGCTCAAGTGACATCGACGCACTCGCTGCTGAAATGAATGGTGTTGTCGAAGAGATGAAGCAGGTGCTTACCCACGCGCAGAATATTCAGCAACAGACTCAATCTACGACCCAAGCTACCAAAGATGTTCAGCAGAAAGTCGAAACCATCACTTCACATGCTAATGACACGTCTCTATCGGCTGGTGATACGCGTAATATCAGCAATGACTTAGAAGAGCTTTCTGATCACCTAGAATCCCTGATTAATCAGTTCACCTTGTCTTGTACAGAAGACAAGGCCTAAACCGATTACAACACCTAACTGCAACCCAACAAAAAAGCGCTCAATCATGAGCGCTTCACTTTTCTATGTGCCTCTATTTAGGCTTATAACTCTGAGTTCAAACAGCCGTTAGTGCGTAATCGACACCGCTGATAAGTCTTTATGCTTATGGTACATCGCATGCTTGTAAATGAGCTTTGCGCTGACCTCATCCATTCCAGCGACCTCTACATAAGCACCTTTCTTACGAAACTTAAACACCACCTTATCGAGCGCTTCGACTGAGGTGTTATCTAAGAAGGAGGCTTCAGAAACATCGATTGTGACCAACGACGTCGCCTTGTCGTAATCAAACAAATCAACAAAGGCATCGGAAGAAGCAAAGAACACATACCCCTTAACTCTATGAGTTGTGTGCAGTTGATTGGCCACGACCTCATCAGAGATAAAGACCATAGACTTACTCGCGTGTGCATAAAATAGGGCCGAAAGTACTACACCAACCGCAACACCAATCGCAAGGTTATGAGTAAAGACGACCACAACCACCGTAGTCAGCATGGTGACATTGGTCGGTAAGGTATGGTCTTTAAGTTCGACAATTGAACGCCAAGAAAAAGTACCGATTGATACCATAATCATCACAGAGACTAACGCCGCCATTGGAATCAACTTTAACCAATCAGAAGCAAACACTACCATTAGTAAAAGAAGTACGCCTGCGATCATGCTAGATAGCCTGGTTAGACCGCCAGATTTAATGTTAATGATCGACTGACCTATCATGGCGCAGCCTGCCATACCACCAAAAAGTGACGCAACAATGTTAGCGACCCCCTGCCCTTTACACTCATTATTCTTATTGCTTTCTGTATCCGTCAGATCATCAACAATGGTCGCTGTCATCAAGGATTCCAAGATGCCAACAACTGACAAAGCAATGGAGTATGGAAGTATGATTTCGAAGGTTTCTAATGAGAATGGAATGTTAGGAATTAAGAAGATTGGGAGTGAATCAGGTAGTTTTCCCATGTCACCAATGGTTCTCACATCTAAGCCAAACATCAAACTGATAATAGTGAGCACGATAATAGCCACCAAAGGTGACGGTATTGCAGTTCCAAATTTGGGTAAGTAAGGCAACAAATAGATAATCGCCAGCCCCAAAACAACCAACAGATAAACGCTTGAGGGTGCATTAATCAGTTCAGGCAATTGGGCCATAAAGATCAGGATAGCAAGCGCGTTTACAAATCCGGTAATCACAGATTTAGACACGAAGTTCATCAAATTACCTAGCTTCAAATAACCTGCAACAATCTGAATAACACCAGCTAAAAATGATGCTGCTAGTAGATAATCAAGCCCGTGATCTTTAACTAATGTAACCATCAACAGCGCCATTGCGCCTGTCGCACCAGATATCATCCCCGGGCGGCTACCCACTAAAGCGGTGACAACACAGATACAGAATGAAGCGTACAAACCCACCTTCGGGTCGACCCCTGCAATAATGGAAAATGCGATAGCTTCAGGGATCAATGCAAGTGCAACCACAATCCCAGATAATGAATCTCCTTTGATATTTGATAACCAGTGTGTTTTTAAATAATTAAGCATGTAATTCTCTTTTACTTGTACAGTCAGTCCTGCCTTGTTCAGACATCGTGTGATCGACTGTTTTTCATGAATGAGCGAGCGCTCGAAAAGTGCGGGTGTAGAGAGAATGCAGGGGCTAAGGCGGCGTAATTAACACGTGAATATTAAACTCCTCTGGTAACTCTTTAGTTTGCAGCGACATGAGTTCGTGCCAAACAAAGAAGGTGAATGGTCTCCTAGATAGGAGAGGCCGCGACAATATAGTGTGAGGTTCGATGCAATCACACAATCATTATTGGAAACAAAGATTGCAACGGTTCAGTCAATATAGGCCATGCGCAGACGAATCGAGCTAAACAAAAGTTAACAAGTAACCAAGTAATCAAAGCAAAAGTTAAACCCATGGCAAGATCGAACAAAAAACCAACCCTTTGTGAGTTTTATAGCGGACATACACAATATTTCTTTCGACAAGCAAGAATAAAGGTTGAAGCTCTCTGTATGACAGGTAATATGTTTCACTGATTTAAAAAGTTTATACAACTCAATGTTTCGATTGTTTTTTGTTCAAAACTTAGCGAACTATAGACAATCACTTGCAAACATTGCGCTGAATTTGTCCCTCAATGGAGAATGAAACCAACATGACTTACGCGCCTGTAAAAGACGTACTTGGCGGCAAGCTAGCGGTAGACAGTGAAGTAACTGTTCGCGGCTGGATCCGTTCACGTCGTGATTCCAAAGCTGGAATCTCTTTCCTTGCCATTTATGACGGCTCTTGTTTCGACCCGATTCAGGCCGTGGTCCCTAATAATCTTAATAATTACGAAAACGAAGTACTAAAGCTAACTACTGGCTGCTCTGTTGAAGTAACAGGTAAGATTGTTGAGTCTCCAGCGAAAGGTCAAGATTTTGAGCTTGCTGCAACTGACGTTAAAGTTGTTGGTTGGGTTGAAGACGCAGAAACATACCCAATGGCGAAAACTCGTCACTCTATCGAATACCTTCGTGAAGTAGCTCACCTACGTCCACGTACAAACGTAATCGGTGCAGTAGCGCGTGTTCGTAACTGTCTATCTCAAGCGATTCACCGCTTCTACCACGAGCAAGGTTTCTTCTGGGTATCTGCTCCACTAATCACTGCTTCTGATGCTGAAGGTGCTGGTGAAATGTTCCGCGTTTCTACGCTAGACATGGAAAACCTACCTCGCACAGAGAAAGGCGATGTTGATTACAACGAAGATTTCTTCGGTAAAGAAACATTCCTAACAGTATCTGGCCAACTAAACGGTGAAGCTTACGCTTGTGCACTAAGCAAAGTTTACACGTTTGGTCCTACGTTCCGTGCTGAAAACTCAAACACAAGCCGCCACCTAGCTGAATTCTGGATGGTTGAACCTGAAGTAGCTTTCGCGGATCTAGAAGATATCGCTAAGCTATCTGAAGACATGCTTAAGTTTGTATTCAAAGCCGTACTAGAAGAGTGTCGTGACGACCTTGAGTTCTTCGCTCAACGTATCGACAAAGAAGCAATTACTCGTCTAGAGCAGTTTGTAACTTCTGACTTCGCACAAGTAGACTACACTGACGCAATCCAGATCCTTCTAGATTCAGGTCGTGAATTCGAATTCCCAGTTGAATGGGGTATCGATATGTCTTCTGAGCACGAGCGTTACCTAGCTGAAGAACACTTCAAAGCGCCTGTAATCGTCAAGAACTACCCGAAAGACATCAAAGCATTCTACATGCGTGCTAACGATGACGGTAAGACTGTAGCGGCAATGGACGTACTAGCACCTGGTATCGGCGAAATCATCGGTGGTTCTCAGCGTGAAGAGCGTCTAGACATCCTAGACGAGCGCATGCGTGAAGTAGGTATCGACCCAGAGCACATGAACTGGTACCGCGACCTACGTAAATACGGCACAGTGCCTCACTCTGGCTTCGGTCTAGGTTTCGAGCGTCTAGTATCTTACGTAACAGGCATGGGCAACGTACGTGACGTTATCCCATTCCCACGTACTCCTCGCTCTGCGAACTTCTAATTCCGCGTTAAGCTCGAATTAAAAGAAAGAAAACAAAAACCTCCGCAATTGCGGAGGTTTTTTTATATTCAGAACAGAACGAAAATGTTATTGGGAGTCATGCCAAACCAAGCTCCTTGATAGGTGTGTTAATCAACGTCTTGATTACTTGCATACTTTATCGCGAGACCACATATCGCCATCATTACAAATGGAATCGCAGCGGTGGTGTATTCCGCCCAAGCCATATCAGCGAATGCTTTTGCCAACAATACATGGCCAAAAATAAGTAGAAGCGCACACACAATCGCGACGACAATCAGCTTCACTTCATTTCCCATAGTCATTTTCAACATAACGGTATCTCCAATATTTGGTCTAACGTTATTGAATCACAACTGTTCGGTAAATAAGGCGTACAGTTTCCCCACAATAAAACCGTACAGTTAGCATTATGTTGTTTTTTATGAGTCAGTTAGCGTTTATGTCTGCACTTAATACGCCAACTTATGGGCGAGTTTGCCGAGTAAAACGAGGGCATATTCTCTCTCTTGAGTGAGTTCATAGGAGAAGTTCAGACGAATTGCATTGTCAGCTCTCCCCTGCTCACTAAACAAGTCACCAGATGCGACACTTATTCCCTGCGCAATCGCAAGTTGATGAAGCTGCTGGCTATCAAAGTCAGAATTGAAGCGGATCCAGATGAAGTAACCACCAGCGGGATCTTCAATTTTGATAGAGTGCGGAAAGTACTGCTTGATGATTTCTAAAAACCGCGCTTTTCGCTCCAAAAGACTCTTACGTAATTTACGTAGATGATTATCGTAGCTTTCATGAGTTAAGAAATGTGCGACACCAAGCTGAACAGGCGCGCTACTAGAGAGCGTGGAAAGCAGTTGTAGTTTCTGAATCGCATCATTGGAGCGAGCATTCACCACCCATCCCACTCGATAGCCTGGGCAGAGACTTTTTGAATAGGAACCACACAGTAAAACCGAATCCGTTTTATCAAAAGCCTTCAAAGGCTTAGGTTTGTGCCCTTCGTGGTAAAGGTCACCGTAAACGTCATCTTCAATGATGTAAGTGTTGTGCTGCTCTGCTATCTCGACTACTCGACGTTTGGCTTCGTCCGATAAACTTGTGCCTGTCGGGTTTTGAAAAGTCGTCATCAACCAACATGCTTTCACATTATTGTTCTTCAGTACGCTTTCAAACTGCTCCATATCCAATCCGTTGACAGGGCAAACGTCCACTTCGATAGGCTTAAGCCCCAGCCTTTCTACGGCTTGCAAAGCGCCATAAAATGCTGGCGATTCAATCACAACGTGGTCGCCAGATTGCGTCACGGTTTGCAGGCTCAAGTTCAGAGCTTCCATCGCACCCGAAGTAATCACAATATCTTGATGGTTAACGCTAATACCTTGTTGTAAGTAGCGCTGTGCGATCTGCCTTCTTAATGACTCACTGCCAGGCGGCAAGTTATTAATCACGCTCGCACCCGTCATTTTTCTTCCGGCGCTGGCTAGGTTGCGAGTTAAGGTGGGTAAAGGAAAAAGATCTGGGTCAGGGAAGGCGGAGCCAAAAGGAACAATACCCTCAGCAGAACTGGACTTTAGAAAATCAAATAAGCGATCGTTAATCGCCTTCTTCTCTCGAGCTACTGGCGGCTGATAATCCACACCGTCGACTTTAGGAGCAACAAAGTAGCCAGACTGAGGCTTGGCAATGATCCAACCTTCGCTTTCTAGCAACTGATAGGCTTGTAGCACAGTACTATTACTGACGTTGTAGTTACGACAGCTCATGCGCACAGAGGGGATCTTCTCTCCTGAACGCCATGTGTTATTAGCGATCTGAGTTCGAATATCCTTTGCAAGCTCTTCATAACGCGCCATCTAATTGTACTACCTAGATAAATTCCTGTGGACGGGTGATCTTATCATTAACGTGATCAACTATTGCTTCTATCCATGTGATTGCACCTAATTTCTATAATTGTGTGAATTGGTTCACAGATAACTTTGTAAGCTTTGCTAAGTTTGTATCCAAGGTAAGAGCTAAATTCGCTTTACGCCTCAATAATTTGATGTAACCCAAAAACATGCGAGATAACAATGAAAAAAATAGAAGCAGATCAGTTAAGTTATAAAGGAGAGTCAAACGGTGTTCATAGTTGGACAACACCGAGTGGCCAGCCATACTACTGGCACCCAGATTGGCTCCATATTGCTGAAGATGCGACAGGCTCACATCCAAAGCAGAAGCTAGATGTAGACCAAGATCAAGCACCTACTGAAAAGCACGCGGTATCTGCAATTCTTAAGCACATCAACCAATGGGCAGCAGACAAACTGGCGTCACACCCAGAAATTGAAACTGGCTCAATTGAAGCTGAAATCAATCTTAAAAAGTAGTCAGCTTTTTATAATCGGTGGGTCGCGTTGCAGCTAGTCTTCTCAGTTCTCATCGCAACCTCATCGACGTAATAGCCTCGAGACTCAACCGAGGCTATTCAAACCTCTTCACAATAACGCTGTAATATTCCCCACCTAGCTAACAAAAATTCAACACCAACCACTTTCTTGTATCAATCCGCAAAAGCTATCGATAGAATTTCCTTTGTCGGGTCGCTTAATGGCCTTAGCCGATGTTTATGACGCATTAATATCTAAACGCGTCTATAAACCGGCATTTACACATAAACAAGCCAAAGCGATCATTTTAGAAGGTGAAGGTTCTCATTTCGATCCGCAAGTTGTTCAAGCCTTTTTAGCCGTCGAAGACCTTTTTGTCGAAATCGCAGCCACTTACAAAGATGGAAAAAGTGTAGAACACGAACTCGAGAGAGAAAGCTTTATTGCTTCGCCTGCATAATCTTTTCAAAAACCACTAACTTCTTTGCACCCTATAGGTTAATCCGTAGGGTGTTTTGTTATCAAATACCCTCTTTAGTCAATAAATCTGATTGAAATGGATTTTTTTTGGTCTTTCTGTTCACTTCGTATTGTCTTAAAAATTCCATACAGGTATAACTACCCATAGATACTATCCCCTCTCAATTGACATGGATGAAGATTATGTTTGAAAAAGTGTTAGCTGCGCCTGCCGACCCTATCCTCGGCCTTACTGAAGAGTTTAAAAACGACTCTCGTGCAGAGAAAATCAACCTTGGTGTTGGCATCTACAAAAATGAAGATGGTCAAACGCCAGTACTTAAAACAGTAAAGAAAGCAGAAGCTGCACTTCTTGAAAACGAAAAAACCAAATCTTACCTAACGATTGAAGGTACTGCTGAATACGGTCTTGCCGTTCAGAAGCTACTTTTCGGTTCAGATGCGGAAATCGTAACTTCTCAACGCGCTAAAACAGCACAAGCTCCGGGTGGTACTGGTGCTCTACGTGTTGCAGGTGAATTCATTAAGCGTCAACTTGGCGATGTGAAGATCTGGATCAGCAACCCAACTTGGGCTAACCACAACGGTGTTTTCGCTGCTGCGGGTATCGAAACTGCTCAGTACAGCTACTACAACGCTGAAACAAAAGACAAAGACTTCGCTGGTATGGTTGCTGATCTAGAGAAAGCATCTGAAGGTGATATCGTTCTTCTTCACGGCTGCTGTCACAACCCAACAGGTATTGACCCAACAGCTGAAGAGTGGGAAGTACTGGCTAAGCTCGTTGCTGAGAAAAAGCTTCTTCCACTATTCGACTTTGCTTACCAAGGTTTTGCAAAAGGCGTTGAAGAAGATGCTGCTGGCCTTCGTACTTTCGCTAAGTACAACAAAGAGATTTTAGTCGCGAGCTCATTCTCTAAGAACTTCGGTCTATACAACGAGCGTGTTGGTGCGTTCACTTTAGTTGCTGAATCTGCAGACGTAGCAACAACAGCATTCTCTCAAGTTAAGAGCATCATCCGCTCTATCTACTCTAACCCACCAGCGCACGGTAGTGCTGTCGTAACTCACATCCTTGGCGATGCTGGTCTACGTGCTGAATGGGAAGCGGAAGTTGCTGAGATGCGTGACCGTATCCAAGAGATGCGTGAGCTATTCGTTGCAACACTGAAATCTGAAGGTGTGGATGCAGATTTCACGTTCATCGAGCGTCAAAACGGCATGTTCTCTTTCTCTGGTTTGAGCAAAGAGCAAGTAAACCGCCTAAAAGAAGAATTCGCAATCTACATTGTTGGCTCTGGCCGTATCAGCGTAGCGGGCATGACTAAGTCAAACATGGGCCCTCTATGTAAAGGTATCGCTGCGGTTCTTTAATCGTAACAATACCCAGTCTGCTCTTGCAGACAGTTAGATATGCAAAAGCCAGCGATTAAGCTGGCTTTTTTGTAACTGTCGTAACGTGTGAGGTTTAATTCAATTAATACTCGAGCAAGAACTCGACACCTAACTCATTAGTTCTCTCACTTACGCCTGTGCTCCCTTCACCATCTCTATGCTGGTATGAGCCACCAATCGCAAATTTGTTGGTCACTAGATAACGTAAACCTAGGTGGTAAATTTCTTCATCGAATAAATCACTGCGATTGAGCTGTACACTACCGTTCGCAATCCAACGCTTAGCAAAGCCATAGTTAAGCTCGGCTTTAACACCTTGGACAAACTCCGTGTCTGACTCTAAGGTCTCATTGGTGCCATTCAGCTCAACTTTCCCTTTAGTCACGCCAAGCAAATAAGAAGCGACAATATCCAAGTCTTTCTTGATGCTATAACGATAACCCGCACCAGCCATTAGTGTATCAATTCGAGTTGTACTCTCGTCAGGGTGGATGAAACGCGCGGTATAATCACCAAGCAGTAACCAATCATCGGTCATGGTGTAGCTCACACCCAATCCAAACGCCGATGCGTTATTATTTCCCCCAGCATCTTCGTTTAAACTGCCTGAATGCGCCGTTGCATAAACGTGGTCGTAATCAAGAATATCCACACTGTGAGTGTCTGCCCACAAACTTGAAGAAAACATAAAAACTGCAGATACAAAACTAAGCTTCCACTTCGACATTCCCATCATCCTTAAACTGTCACTCCATTATTTGAAAGGTTAGTCTATCCCTAAGACTTTAAAAAGGTTTTAGCTCACAGATTGATTTGTGACGGCAAATTATTATCAAATGTTGTACCATGAAATCATACAAACCAATGGATGATTACTATGGATGCTGAGTTATTAGAGATTCAAAACTTTCTGGCACAATACCCGCCTTTCAATGAGCTCCCTGAGGAGATGTTGACGAAAGTGACCAGTAGCGTGGAAATTTCTTATTACCGCCAAGACACACCTATCATTCACTTTGGTGATCAAATTCATGACCTGTATATGGTTCGAAGCGGCGAAGTCGAAGTCTATCGTCGTAAAGGGGAACTGTATAACCGCCTTGATGAAGGCCATCTGTTTGGTCAAATGGGCCTGCTTACCAACAACAAGGTACGCTTCCCAGTAAAAGCGACCGAAGATACCCTGCTCTACTGTATTCCTGAGCCTATTTTCCAAGAACTCTACGATAACTACGACTCTTTTGCTGATTTCGTAGAGGTTGAAGATAACGCGCGCTTACGTCAGGCAAACTCAAGTAATAACGATGCCAACGATCTCACGACATCTAAAGTGAAAACGCTGCTGACCAGTGAGGCGCCGATGATCGAAAAAACGCGCACCATTCAACAAGCCGCTACCATGATGGCAGAAGAAAATGTCTCTTCCTTGCTGATCATCGACCCTGACATCGTTGAAGATGATGAAGACGATTCGACGCCCGTTATCGGTATCATCACCGACCGAGACTTATGTACTCGCGTACTGGCGGAAGGCCTCGATCCATCCGATGAAGTCTCTAGCGTGATGACACCTGAGGTTATCTCTCTTGACCACAATGCTTACGTATACGAAGCCATGATGACCATGCTTCGTTACAACGTGCACCACTTACCTGTCCTGAAAGATAAGAAGCCAATCGGTATTATCGAAGCGACCGACATCGTCCGTTACGAATCTCAAAACTCACTGCTCTTAGTAAGTAGTATCTTCCAGCAACAAAGCATCGAAGATCTCAAAGTGCTCTCTGAGCAAGTGAAAGACAGCTTTGTCCGTCTGGTTAACGAAGATGCCAATGCTCACATGGTTGGCACTGCAATGTCGGTAATTGGTCGTAGCTTTAAGCAGCGTATTATCGAACTCGCCGAAGAGCAGTTAGGCAAATCTCCAATTCCATATTGTTTCCTAGCATTAGGCTCTATGGGGCGTGATGAACAACTGCTGGTGACAGACCAAGATAACGCCATCATTCTTGATGACACCTACGATGAAGCAAAACATGGAAAGTACTTTGAAGCGCTCTCAAAGTATATTTGTGATGGCTTAGACCAGTGTGGTTATGTGTATTGCACGGGTGACATCATGGCGACTAACCCAACGTGGCGAATGACCCGCAGAGAATGGGAAGAGT
Organism: Vibrio chagasii; assembly: GCF_002954585.1. Classification (GTDB taxonomy): domain Bacteria; phylum Pseudomonadota; class Gammaproteobacteria; order Enterobacterales; family Vibrionaceae; genus Vibrio; species Vibrio chagasii_A. Next base: position 938,796 of record NZ_MSCI01000002.1, on the reverse strand, counting down.
GCTTCGCTGACTGGATTGATGATCCAAACCCGAAAGCACTGCTAAACGCGTCGATCTTCTTCGACCTAGATGGTGTTTATGGCCGCCTGAAATGGGCAGAACAACTAAACAGCTTTATCGTGAGACGTGCACGTAAGAACAACCGCTTCTTGGCGTGTCTGGCTCGTAACGCACTCAACCGAACTCCGCCACTAGGCTTCTTTAAAGACTTCGTTATGGAGAAAGATGGTCGTCATAACAACTCCATCAACCTCAAAAGACGTGGTACAGCTCCTCTTGCAGACTTGATTCGTGTCCATGCGCTAGCGGTAGGCTCTCGTTCTAAGAACTCCTTTGAGCGCTTAGATGACATTATCGACGCAGGTATTCTGCCAAAAGGCAGAGCGCAAGATCTTAAAGATGCGATGGAATTTATCTCTCTTGTGCGTATCCGCCACCAAGCGCACGATGTTGATAATAATGTCGAGCCGGATAACAACATTGAACCAGAGAACTTGTCCGATTTCGAACGTCGTAACCTGAAGGATGCATTCCAAATCTTAAGTAATGCGCAAAACTTCCTTAAGTTCCGTTACCAAGCCAGTAACAAGTTTAAGTAGGGCCTATGAACAAACTATTCAGATCACCTGCGGTCGATTGGTCATTTAAGTTTGCTCAAAAGCTTGAACGTACCCAGGACGAACGCTTAAAGCAGTTCTACAGCCAGCCCCTTCCTGCGCCTGATACACCACTCTCAGAGGTGATGTTCTTGGCGTTGGATTTCGAAACAACCGGTTTGAACCCTTCCAAAGACGGGATCATCACCATAGGTTTGGTGCCATTTACCCTTAACCGTATCTATCTTCGACAAGCAAGGCACTGGACATTACGCCCAAGGCAGAAGCTAGAGGAAGAGTCAGTGGTAATCCACGGCATTACCCACAATGACATCATCGATGCGCCAGATCTTGATGAAGTGTTGGATGAAGTATTACAAGCGATAGCTGGCCATATTCCCGTTGTTCACTACCGCCGTATTGAGCGAGATTTCTTAAACAACGCATTGAAAGTGCGATTGAATGAAGGCATCGAGTTTCCGGTGCTGGACACGTTAGAGATTGAGTCTCAGATCCAGAACAAACTGGCTGGCGGCCTATGGAATAAATTAAAAGGTAAGAAGCCAGGTTCGGTTCGACTAGGGCAAAGCCGTCGTCGATACCACCTACCCGACTACACGCCACATCATGCGCTTACTGATGCGATTGCAACCGCAGAGTTGCTTCAAGCACAGGTTGCTCATCACTTTTCGCCAGATATGCCACTGAAGAGTTTCTGGTTGTAACAGCACTTATAAAGTTCATCACTATTAAAAAGCCCGCTATATCTAAGTAGCGGGCTTTCACTATCTAACGACTGGTTTATACCGCTGTAGGTCCAACCAAGCGCATTTCCCAATCTTCGACTTTACCCGTTTCGAGGCGACGAGCAACAAGCGCCCCCCAAGATTCAACCAATGGCAATTCCGTCATTTGGCTTAATAAGTCTTTATCTAAGCTACCGGTAAAAACGGCACCCATGATGCGAGCAAGCGACCAGTCAGGATAAGGACGCTCGCACAGTATAATCTCATCACCTGCACCTATCTCGCCCTCTTCTAACACTCGGAAGTACCAACCAGTTCTAAGTGTGTCTTGCAGTCTTTGCGCCATATCGTGTTGGTCAAAGCGCACATTGAGCTTCCAACAAGGCATGCGCCCTTGCGATACCTCCAATAAAGTTGACCCAATACGAATTTTATCTTTTAAGCAAATCGATTGTTCGGTTACGCCACTTGAGCTGATGTTCTCTCCAAAAGCGCCAGCTGATTGAAAAACACCTTTGTCGCCCAGCTCCTGCTGCCAAACTTGATAGTGTTCACTTGGGTAGATATGAAGGGCTTTCTGAATGCCGCCATGGAAACGCGGATCGCCTTGCTCATCATTGGTAAAACCCAGCTCCGTTGCGTGTTGACGGTCCAACAATACTTGTTTGTTGATTGCACTTTTTGCACCATGTGCGAAAGCGACCGTTTTGCCCGCCAATACATTGTTAACCACGCCTAACTTCTTCATATCTCTCCCTTCTTGTCTAAATCTTATTATTGTTTCTTGTGAGAATATTGCCGTTTACGACCAGTACTAACGCTCTCCTAATGATCTAAATATCGGAATCGCCGCCAACACTTCAATATTCTGGTCGGTACTTTTGAGGTAGCGAGTCTCACTATCAGAAACCAACACATGACGCTGATAGCCCTCTTCGATTGGAAACTTAGCTAATACGGTATCGAGTGATGTTTCACACTTGCTGCGGTCGATATTCTCTATATCAACTTTAAACAAAAGCTGGTTCTGTTTGGATATCTCTACTTGAAAGCGCATGCGCGTGTCCTCTCGGCTTCATTCTATATGCCGAGCATGATAGCCTAGGGTCGCCGCGTCAGAATAGGGACATAAGGACACTTAACCATGCTAACCCGCCAAATCAATTCTCGTACTGGAGTTGTCACCTCCAACAAGATGATGGCCGCCAATCCAAATTCGCCCGCGCTCGTTAAGACTATCGACATGCCGAAAGGTTACATCGATGCGATGCACCAACACACATGGCATCAAGTGATCTTTCCACTCAAAGGTTTACTACAAACTCAAACAGAACACTATCAACACCTGGTGCCGCACACATCGGCTTTGTTTGTCCCTGCCGGTATTTCACATGAATCTATCGCATTGAGCCATACCACGTTTGTTGGTATTTACCTTAACCCAGCCTTTGGAACGAAGTATGAGCCAGAGGTTCGAACCATTGCACTGACTCCCTTTCTAAACGAGTTATTGCAAGAAATTCGCAGACAGTGTGAGGGATTGGCGAGCGATGAAGAAGTGTCTCGCCTACTGTCCGTATTGCACGACCAAATAATGAAAGACAACGTGCAGACCTTTCAGTTGTTATTGCCACAAGACAGACGTTTGAAGTTGATATTTGAAGCCCTCACTGATGAGCCAAATTTAGACTTGTCGCTAAAAACGTGGGGAGAACAAGTAGGTGCATCCGAGCGAACCTTGTCGCGATTATTCTCGAAAGAGTTCAACACCTCGTTTCAGCTGTGGCGTCAACAAATACGACTGATTTATTCATTGTCTCTCCTAGACGAAGATGACTCAATACAAAGCATTGCTGATCAAGTGGGTTATCAAAACGACTCCTCTTACATTAAAGCCTTCAAAGCGACATTTGATGTCACGCCACAGCAATTTCGTTTGAACAGTAAAAGAAAGTAGTCAGTGCTACAGATAAGTGTTTGAGGAACTGAAAGAAAAAGAGGAGCCGTTAGCTCCTCTTTTAATCGTTTAATCTCAGTTAGGCAGATTAAGCGTATTTTTCTTCGAAATCTTTCATGAAGCTTACTAGTGCTTGTACACCTTCTAAAGACATCGCATTGTAAAGCGACGCTCTCATTCCGCCTACAGCTCGGTGACCTTTCAGTGACTTAAGACCAGCAGCGTCAGCCAATTCTAAAAACTTCGCATCTAGCTCAGGTTTCGCAAGTTGGAACGGTACGTTCATTCTTGAACGGTTTGCTGCGTGCACTTCGTTCTTATAGAAATCAGAATCGTCGATCGCGTTGTACAGTAGTGCTGCTTTTTCTTGGTTCACACGCTCCATCGCTTCCACACCACCTTGAGCCTTCAACCATTTGAAAACAAGACCAGATAAGTACCAAGCGTAAGTTGGTGGCGTGTTGAACATAGAGTCTTTTTCAGCAAGCACTTTGTAGTTAAGAATGCTTGGCAATACGTCATTTGCAAGATCCAGCAAATCATCACGTACGATAGCGATACAGATACCCGCAGGGCCAATGTTCTTCTGTGCACCAGCATAAATAACGCCATATTGAGACACATCGATCTTGCGAGACAAGATGTTAGATGACATATCCGCAACAATAGGCTTATCGGTTTGTGGAAGTTCACTGATCTCTATGCCATCGATGGTTTCATTCGGGCAAAAGTGAACATACGCCGCTTCAGGATCGATTTTCCAGTCTTTTGCTGGAACCACAGCCGCTTTACCATCGACTGTTGTTTTTGCATTGAATACGTCGATTTCACAGTACTTACTTGCTTCCGTAACTGCGCTTTCAGCCCAGTAGCCCGCATCAATGTAAGTCGCTTTTGTTGCATCGCCAAGAAGGTTTAAAGGCACAGCAGCGAATTGAGCACGAGCGCCCCCCTGACAGAACAGAACTTTGTAGTTGTCTGGGATGTTCAGAAGATCACGTAGGTCTTGCTCAGACTCATCAGCAACTTTAATAAATTCTTTGCTGCGATGGCTGATTTCCATAACGGAAGTGCCTAAACCGTTCCAATCAATGAAGTCAGCTTGTGCTTGTTTCATTACTGGCTTAGGCAGAGCCGCTGGGCCAGCACTAAAATTGAATACGTTATCTAATGTAAGTTCCATGGGGATGATTGCTCCTGCTAAATAATAACTATGCAAGTAATACCATGTTTTACTCAACATAAAAACAACAAAAGAGGTCTTATGACCTCTTTTGTTTCGTACAGTACAAAATCTTTAACTTAATGCGCTAAATTGCCCTATGAGTATTCTTGCCTACTCAGTTTTATTGAACAAAAGCCGGCATAAGTAGTGCAATTAGTGGAATTTCTTGTCCATTTTCAAACACTAGGTTTCCATTTTTTAGGTCAGCACTGATTTCGTAACCCTTGTCTGTTTCTTTGATCATTTCCATCACGATCAACTCATCGATACCTTCGCGAATAAACGGGTACTCTTCTACTAGCCCGTTTGAGAAGCTCGAGTGAAGATTCCCCGTTAGTGCAGGCATAATCATTGAAGGGTTACTGCTGATGTTTTCTGTACCTTCAGGAACACTCACCAACCACTTAGATTCAAACTGGCCTTTGCCTAACTCTAGTGACATGTTGTTCATTGAAAGGTCGAAGCCCTTAGCAAACAGAATGTCGATGAATGGGATGATCTCAGCAACGTCTTCTTGTGTAAGAACAGGGTTAGACTGGTAAATCTCAAAGATTTTTTCAAACGACTCGCTATCGAGTTTCGACATTTCGAAATCAACGTTTAAGTTGTTCACTTGTCCTTCACTCGTCTCGATGTTTGCGATATCCAGTTTAAGGTTGCTACGCAGACGCTTAGTTGCTTCATCTAGGTGAGATTCAAAGTCATAGGTTGAGTTCTCGATGGTCATGAATGGCTGCATTGACGAATCTGAAATCAAGAAGCTATCAATCGTGAAGTTCTGCGTGCCTAGCCAGTAACCTTTAGCTTGTTGGCCGGAACCCGTACCTTTCAGGTTTGACAGTGTCACCTCTTCACCCGTTTCAAAATCGATTTGAACAGAAGGGATAGAAAGCTGGTAATCCACTTGGCCCAACACAGTCGCATGACCTGTCAGGTTCGATTTGGTAATAGACACCGAGGTGCCATTCTCATCAGTACCTTGATGATTGAATTGGCTTAGCTCGAAGTCGAAATCCGTATTGCCGTTCAGCTCTGTGCTCGTCGTTAAGGTCAGTGGCAGGATGTCTGCATTGTCTAACGTCGAAACAGCGTTAAGGCTAACCAAACCATGGCTAACCGCACTATTAATGACAAACTCACTTGGTAAGCCATCAATCGCAAGTTGTTCTTTGAGATTTTCATCCGTTACAGTGATGCGAGTGGTTACATTAGAAGAAAGGTAACCCCTATCGTACTCAACGATCTCAGCTTGAATGCTCGAATTGTTAAGTTTTGCAACGCCATCACTAATCGCATTTTGTCCAATTTGTCCAACCGCTAGAGGCCAACAAAGAGCCAATGAGATTGCGCCGCCAATTGCGCCAATTTTTCTTAACTGTTCCATGAGTTCTCTTTCTACATGTGTTTGTTTTTTTCAGTCTAACCCATCAGTCGCAAACAAGAAACATTGAGTTAAATCAGTCTATTGCTCGATACTTCAAATCAATCAGCAAATTAACGGCTAGCTCTCATCCTTAATCTGCGGTTCTTGCTAGGCTAGAAGCGTTGCGACTACTAAGGGAAAACTGTGAATCAATACGTTGTTATCTGTTTGGACAATAATCCAGTTAGCATCGAGCGAATACGTACGGAATTAGCTCCGTTGTCTTGTGTGTTCGATATCTACACTGCCGAGAACATTGAAGATGCGCACCACGCATTGGAAGACATCCACGACAATCATCAAACCGTTGCTTTAGTGATCACTCACCATCACTCTAAGTTCAATGGCGTGCAGTTTCTAATTGAGCTCGAGCAGTTACCTCATAGTAATACAGCGAGAACCATACTCGTCAGTGCATCGTCAGACATTCAATCCATTCTAACTGCGGTAAACGAAGGCAGACTTAATCACTGCTTAACCAAACCGGTTCAAGATCAGGTTCTCTTCAAGTCAGCACAAAAGGAACTGACCTCTTTCGTTATCCAATACGATGCGGAAAATCTACTGTCATACAGTGATGCATTAGATCAACAGCGCTTACTAAGAGCTCATATAGAGCAAAAGATTCAATCTTTTCAATCAGGCTTTATTCACGATTACCACCAGCTTTCAGACAATACGCTCGCTGAACGTGTCTTTAATGCCTTGCAAGAGGTCTTCTCCAAAGATGATAAAAACAAAGCAATTCGCGATTACTCTCCAGAGCACTTATTAACGGTTGAAGGAGAAGACAATCGCTTCTTATGGTTGATCATAGAAGGTGACGTCGCCCTCTATAAAAAAGATGAATTAGGACAACAGCGAGAAGTGGTACGTCACTCTAAAGGCAACATCGTTGGAGGAATGTCATTTGTGACGGGCGAGCCTTCTTTCTCTACAGGGATCACTCTGACCCCAACTCGAGTTATTAAACTTGATAAAGAGAGTTTTACTCAGGTGATGCATTCCAATAATACTTTGCTGCCTTTGTTTACTAACCTACTGCTCCGTCATTTTAATCGCCGCTTACAACGTAGTATCACCAACAAAATCAAGCTGCAACAAACACTTGAATCATTGGAGTCTGCACACCAGCAATTGATTGAAAAAGAGAAAATGGCCATGCTTGGGCAACTTGTTGCAGGTGTCGCACATGAGCTTAATAACCCAATAGCGGCAATTATGAGAAGTATTGAAACGCTATCAAAGCATCTAGACCAGATACTGGAGCAGCTATCCGTTCCTCATTCCAATAAGGGAACGGAAGTATTGGCGTGTTCAAAATTAGCTAAACCACTCTCCACTTCTCAGGAGAGACAACTGGTAAAACATTTAGCATCAACCATTGATGATCGTACCCTCGCAAAAAAAACCGTGAGATTGAATTTAAGCCAAGATGCTAAAGTTCTAGAGACCCTAAAAGACTCCCCTGTCGCAGGCAAAGAGTTACTCAACGACTTGGAGCATTACCATTACGTCGGCAACTCTATCCGCTCCATTCAAGTGTGTAGCAAGCGCATTGCCGACATGGTTAAAAGCCTAAAAAGCTATGCTCGTGAAGACGATGAGCTTCGCCATTACACAGACATACACGAAGGCATTGAAGACACTTTGGTGATCTTTGAAAACCGCTTGAAACACCATCAACTTGAAAAGCACTACGACACAAACTTGCCACCTTTGCTCTGCCAATCACTGGCGCTGCAACAAGTCTGGACCAACCTTCTTTCTAACGCACTCGATGCCATTCCAGAGCGAGGCAAGGTTTCTATCTCCACTTCACAACAGACCAAAGACAATCAAACGTTTCTAGTGGTGCAGATATCAGACACTGGCATTGGAATCGCTAAAGAAGACATTCATTCTATTTTCAACCCTAATTTCACGACCAAAAAAGAAGGTAACTTTGGTTTAGGGATTGGGTTATCTATTTCTCAACAGATCGTTTCGGCCCATCAAGGATTCATTTTGGTGGAGTCTGAGGTTGGAAGCCACACTCACATGCATGTATGGCTGCCGTTCAAACAAGAAGGAGCACCTCATGAATAAGTACTTAATTTTATGTGTCGATGATGAACCAGAGGTGCTCAATAGTGTGCTTCAAGATTTAGCTGTAATTGAAGAAAACTTTATCGTTGAGGGCGCAGAATCGGTCGATGAAGCAAAACAAGTCATCAAAGAGATGGAGCAAGACGGCATTAAGCTCGCTTTGATCTTATGTGACCACATCATGCAGGAAAAAACAGGTATCGATTTTCTTATAGAACTTAACCAGCACGACTCTACAAAGCCTACGCGCAAGCTGCTGCTCACCGGGCAAGCCGGGCTTGAAGATACGGTAACTGCCATTAATAACGCGGCCCTCGATTTCTATATATCCAAACCTTGGCAAGGCGACCAACTCAGAGACACCATAACTCAGCAGCTGACCGACTATGTGATTGCCAATGATAAACAACTACTGAATTGGACTTCGATTCTAGATACAGAGCGCATCCTTACCTCGATGGCAAATAAGCGCACAAGCTTTGGAGAGTAATGCTTCCGATTAACATTTGAAGGGCAATGAGATAAACATCAGTCAATATAAGACACGAACAGACACATATAAAATCTGGATGATTCACTTGTCCAACTTTCTCATTTGCCCCAAAACATGAGATCTCCGTTGCAGACTAGCCCTTAATTTGTTTATTTTTTAACTAAATGATTAAGGATTTACATTTTAATGGATTACTTTTCCGTGAGTTAGATTAAACTGTCTCGATGTTTATGGTTTGCCGATTTCTCTCAAACCAAAGGAATTAACACTAATAAAGGTTTACGGTCGTTATGCGCAAAATACTACTTACTACCGCTATGCTGTTGGCTTCGAGCCAAGCGCTAGCTGTCGAAGAACAACCACAAGTAATGAGCAACTTCAGCTACGATTACTTCGAAGCACGTATCGGTGCTAGCCCTGTTACATTTGGTGGCGCGTTCAGTAAGTCAATCCACCCGAATGCTCACGCAATTGCGCGCATTGATTCAGAATTTGAAAGTGATTTCGACTCTGCTGTTGGTCTCGGTTTCCACGCTCCAATTAACAACTGGGCAGACCTAACAGGTGAAATGCTAGCGCGCATCGTTCAGCCTGAACACACAAGCTCTACTGACATTGGTATGGAAGTTAACATTGGTGTTCGCCAATGGCTTGGTCCACAACTAGAAGTTGGTGGTAAAGGTGGTTACGTTTCTATCGATGATAACGATGATTGGATCGGTTCTGTTTACGCACGTTTCCACTCTACAGAGCTATTCTCTATCGGCGCTGAAGCTCGTATCAACGACTTCTACGGTGATCAGCTAATGTTCACAGCACGCTTCAAGTACTAATACTTAGCTGACGAGTTCGAACCTTTGGGTTCCAAGAGAATACTCAGTCTCTTTCATTGATACAGAAACAAAAAAACCGAGGATTTATTCCTCGGTTTTTATTTATAAACTGTAACTTCAAGCATATAAGGACGACTTCTTTAGTGGCAGCTCTTTAGTAGTTGCTGCTTGCGTGGTTCTTGTAATAGTTTCCAATGGATACCATCAATCGCACCCGCAAATTTCCAAAGTAGTTTTAGGTCAACATCGTTTCCATACGCTTTGCGAACCTTATTAAATACTTCTGGTGCGCCTAACTGAATAAACATAGAAACATCGTCGACACCCGCCTTTTTCACCATGCGCTCTAACGTAAGCTGCATGTTAGGAAGATCTCTTAATCTACGGCTAGCAGATGACTTTTTGAAGCTGCGCTGCTGAATTGAATTATCGATAGAAGTACGAATAATGCTATCCAATTCAGGATGTTCGCATGTGAACAGATCAGTAATATCGTAGTAGTTTACGGTTGCTGTTGTCTGTTTTTTCACATGGCGATACTTTTCACAATCAAGATCTGCCAGTTTTTTATCTAATGACTTGCCACCTCTAATGAATAAACAACCTTCACTCAACAAGGCAAACATCGCGTCATTTTGAAAGAGGCCAATACCTCCGAACATAGAACGTTTTTGATGCTCACCAAATTGATTCACGTAATTAATAAATGCTGTCTCGGTCATATCCGTTGATCCTTAATCAAATTACCCCGATTAGGTTGATCACCAGACAAGCAGCTTTTTATGCGAAAAATTTTTGAATCTAATTTTTATTGTTGTTTAGGTGAATATTATAGTTGCGTTTTTCACCTTTAAATAAATGATACTTCGAAAAGAAAAATAAGTCTGGACTTAGTTCACATCAATCAATTGTGTATTCTGCTTTTTCATGATTAACATCACACAAAGCTATCATTCCATGATTGAATTTTGACGTTTGATGATACACCGGTTCAATATTTAAAAGCTTGTGTGGACCTATCAGTATTGCCTCGCAGCATTGTGGCTTGTAAAATGGTAGGACATACATGTTTTTACTTTTTATATGAATCATTTATCGTTTTTCTGGCTACCACAAAACAAGGCACTTCTTCTTAAGGGCCTAGAATCAGAATTTGCCCAACTTGTTGGACATTCCCTCGCAGCGGGAAAAATAACCCTTCCTCCTATTCCTAACGTTGTACTTAAGATCCAAAAGCTTTGTACCCTTGAATCGACTGGGATAGCGGAAGTTGCCGAGTGCTTACTTGAAGACCCAGGCCTTACAGCCATCGTCATTCGAGTTGCAAACTCGGTTGTCTTCAACAGACGCAACATTACCTGTGTCGACATTATGACAGCCGTTTCACGCCTCGGCATACTGCGTGTTCGTGACATCGTGACAGCACAAGCGATCGAGCAACTCAAGCATTCAGTAGATTTAAGTAAAGAGTGTAACCAGCTATTGATTCAAAGCGCTTCTGTATCAAAAGAGTTAGGCGCAACCATGGTACTTGTGACCAATGGCTTTAAAGAGATCGCTCCTGCTGAATATCGCTACCTTGAACATGAGAAGTCTTTACTAGTTGGGCTATTAGCCGATATTGGGCTGTTCTGCCTAGTAAGCGAATACCACCTATACCTTGAGAACGGTAACTACCTCGACCACGATATCGCGCTTCAGATTTTCCAGGGCCAATGTTCAGCCACCAGCAAGCTAGTACTCAAGCGTTGGGGCTTCGACAGCGATTTCATTGACGTGTGCAGCAACACCATCAACAAACAAGAAGAACGTGAAGTGTCTTACTTAGATATCGCACGCATTGCTAACCACCTACTGATGTTCAGAAACAAGGATGAGAACATCGATGATCACGAAGTTGAGCTCAACGTGACAGGTGCAGAGGTGCTTTATAATCTAAGCAACTTGAGTAAACATGATTTTAATGCAAAGCTAAACGACGTGATCAACTCTAGTGGCTTCTAAGTCATAGAAAAAGTTGAAGTAATTGCAATAGAGGAAAGCATGTTTACAGGGATGATCTTCATATTTGCTCCACTTGTTGTGGGGTATCTATTCTCAATTTCAAACACCCAAACGCTAGAATTCATCAACCGCTCTACATCGCGTTTGATCTATGTAATTCTAGCGCTGATGGGATTAAGCCTTGCCGCGCTTGATAATCTTGGTAATAACCTACAGACAATCCTTCTTTACACAGTCACTTTCTTTGTCTGCTTGAGTGTTTGTAACCTGATGGCATTGCCCGCGATAGACAAAGTACTACCACTCAAAACAGACAGTAGTCAAAAGAAGCTGCCCCTTTCTTCGATGGCAATGGAGTCTGCCAAACTCATTTTGGTTGTCGGCTCAAGCCTTATCGCAGGACTCGTTCTGCCTATCAGCCTTCATTGGGTCGATACAGCGAGTGAGTGGATTCTATTCGTTCTTCTATTCTTCATTGGCATCCAGCTGCGAAACAGCGGGCTGACCCTAAGACAAATCTTGCTCAACAAGCATGGCATGGTCATCGCTGTCACGATAATTATCACCTCTATGTTAGGTGGTGTTATCGCTGCTTACTTGCTTGATATTCCTCTGTTTAACGCGCTAGCCATGTCTTCTGGTTTTGGCTGGTACTCCTTGGCTGGAATCCTAATGGGCGATGCATTTGGTCCGGTCTACGGCGGAGCATCATTCATGCTTGAGCTCCTGAGAGAGCTTGTCGCGTTAGTTCTGATTCCAGTGCTCATTCGAAGCTATCCATGTACGTCTATTGGTTATGCTGGAGCTACCGCCATGGACTTCACTTTGCCTGTCATTCAAATAACAGGCGGCGTCCGCTGTGTGCCTATCGCGATTGTTAGTGGATTTATATTGAGTCTACTCGTACCTATTTTGATGTTGTTCTTTGTATCTCTTGCTAACTAGATCGCAGGAATAGCGATCGATTTAGATTAGAATGCACCTCGAATACCATTGCCCAAGACACCGATACAGTTACCCAAATAAAAAGACACTAAGTGTCATTGCTCAACAAAGAATGATCACGGTAACCTGTAACGACAAAGTAATAACAAGAATAAACTTACAAAAGGACCCGCTATGAAACGCCTTTGCGTCGCATTACTGCTAGCTTCAACTTCTACTTTCTCTTTTGCAGCAGATTCAATGTCTGAAACAAACCAGTGCCAAGCGAAAAAATACGATGCTTACATCGACGCCTCTCTAAATTGGTACGCCGATCTTGCTGAACTCACCTCAGAGCAATACCCAGAGCTAACAGAAGTAAGTGAATGGTTCCTTGAAGGCCGTAAGCACCACTTCGAGCTAAATCGTGCTGCGGTACACTACTACCTAGTGAATGACTCAAGCAAAGTAGCAACAGAACAACCAGTTGAAGGCTGGCTGCAACTTGAGCAACATGACATAAAGACTCTATCACAACGCGATGATGAGCTAGGCAAAGTCGCTAAAACAACGTTCGACGATCGTCAATCAAAGCCTCATGAGCAAAATTACGAGCTGCGTTCGGCATTCGCAGAGCTGCTTAGTCACCCTAAACAAATCGACACTGCACTTCAGCGCTACAACAGCTCGATCGCCGAACTTGAAGCGATTAAATGTAAGTAACCCCTCATTTAATAAGCTTTTGTGAGAAGTTGGATTTCATAATTAAGACGGGACATTGTTCCCGTTTTCGTTTAGATTGTCCCGCTCGCGTCAATATTAAAAAAATAACTCGCTTGCTATGGTTACGGAACAAAAAACAGCAGATGTTAGCTTCGACAGTCTTCTACGTATCTTCACGGTACCTGAAGGCCCAGATTCAACACTCACTCAAATTGAAGACAAACTTTCACGAAACCTGAATCAATTCTTACGTGAACATATCGTGGCTGAAGAAAAGCCGCTGCGTGAAATTGAGAAAGATTTTTCAAATGCTCATATCCCAGAGCAACCTGAGTTTGTTTCTGAACATACTGAGCATCTCCTCGATTCTCTTGTATCGCACTCGGTTCATACTTCATCGCCAAGCTTCATTGGTCACATGACGTCTGCCCTGCCTTACTTTTTGATGCCGCTTTCAAAGATCATGATTGCGCTCAATCAGAACCTAGTAAAGATCGAGACTTCCAAAGCTTTCACCCCCCTAGAGCGTCAAGTTCTGGGTATGCTGCATCGCTTGATCTATCAAGATGATGACGCGTTCTATTCTCGTTGGATGCACAGTGCCAATCACTCATTAGGGGCGTTTTGTTCTGGTGGTACTATCGCGAACATTACTGCGCTTTGGGTCGCACGTAACAATGCACTAAAAGCACAGGGCTCGTTCAAAGGTGTCGAGAAAGAAGGCTTGTTCACAGCCATGAAACACTACGACTACGAAGGCCTAGCCATCTTAGTCTCTGAACGTGGTCACTACTCCCTGAAAAAAGCCGCTGACGTACTGGGTATTGGTCAGGAAGGTCTTGTATCAGTTAAAACAGATAACGACAATCGCATTTGTACTGACGACCTACGACTGAAGATCGAGCAGCTCAAGCAGAACAAGATTAAGCCTTTCGCCGTTATCGGTGTCGCTGGTACAACGGAAACCGGTAATATCGACCCACTAAGAGATATTGCCGACGTATGTGCCGAGTCTGACTGCCACTTCCATGTGGATGCAGCTTGGGGTGGTGCAACCTTGATGTCGAATAATCACCGTCACCTTTTAGATGGTATTGAACTGGCTGATTCGGTCACTATCGATGCTCACAAGCAGCTTTACATTCCTATGGGTGCTGGCATGGTTCTGTTTAAGAAACCAGATGCGATGACAGCCATTGAACACCACGCGCAATACATTCTGCGTAAAGGATCGAAAGACTTAGGTAGCCATACCTTAGAAGGTTCTCGTTCAGGTATGGCTATGCTGGTTTATGCTGCAATGCACATCATCAGCCGTCCAGGCTATGAACTGCTGATCGATCAAAGCATCAACAAAGCACGCTACTTTGCCGACCTAATCAAAGAACAAAGTGATTTCGAACTGGTATCTGAACCAGAGCTTTGCTTACTGACCTACCGCTACGTTCCTGAAGTGGTAAAAGCAGCCCTGCTTAAAGCCGCTCCTGACCAGCGTGTAGAGTTGAACGAACTTCTGAACGAACTGACTAAGTTTATCCAGAAGAAACAGCGTGAAACAGGCAAATCGTTTGTATCTCGTACTCGCCTAAACCCTGAAGCGTGGGCTCATCAGCCAATCATCGTTTTCCGCGTAGTATTGGCTAACCCCTTAACGGGCAACGAGATTCTTTCTTCTGTACTTGAAGAGCAGCGTGAAATCTCTAAACTAGCTCCTAACTTGATGGGTAAGATCACCAAACTGGTTACGCAAATAAACGCATAGCCATTCAACTTTAGTTGCATCAAATTGAAAATTTATTTCTTTTTGATGTAACTTAGGTGTCAGTTCATACTAAAATCGCATTCTTTTTGCTCAAAGCCTCTTCCAATTCTGTACTTTTCTAAAGTTTTGTTGAGGCCTGTCATATTCTTAGGCATTCATCCCGTGTTTTTGTATTAGTGAATAGTATGTTAGGTTTATACTGACTCTATGGTGCTAGTTAGCTTGATATCTATTTGATACAGCAGCAATTACAATATTCAACAAAACGTTGGTGTTGTGCTTACTGATATTTGTTTCAGCCATACCCCCTGGTAAAAAGATATTAACTGGCAAGTTGTTCTCTATACCCTTGTGAACACTATGAATACATTAGAAAAAATACAAAAAAACCTGGAAAATTTCAGCAAGTCTGAGCGCAAGGTAGCCGAAGTAATTATGGCTTCCCCTCAAACTGCAATCCATTCTAGCATTGCTACCTTAGCTAAAATGGCTGACGTAAGTGAGCCTACAGTTAACCGCTTCTGTCGTCGTTTAGACACAAAGGGCTTCCCTGACTTTAAACTTCACCTTGCTCAAAGCTTGGCGAATGGTACACCTTATGTGAACCGCAATGTCGAAGAAGATGATGGCCCTGATGCTTACACGCATAAAATCTTCGAATCAACAATGGCATGCCTAGACGTTGCGAAAAACAGTCTAGATGCAATGCAAGTAAACCGTGCGGTTGACTTGCTGACTCAAGCAAAACGCATTTCGTTCTTCGGACTAGGTGCCTCTTCTGCCGTAGCGAAAGACGCTCAAAACAAGTTTATTCGTTTTAATATTCCAATCACGTGTTTTGAAGACATCGTGATGCAACGAATGAGCTGCATTAATTGCAGTGACAACGACGTTATCGTATTAATCTCTCACACAGGTCGTACAAAGAGCCAAGTTGAAATTGCAAACCTAGCACGCGAAAACGGCGCAACGGTTATCGCAATCACAGCAAAAGACTCTCCACTAGATAAAGCAAGCTCGCTTTCTATCTCGTTGGATGTACCGGAAGACACAGACGTTTATATGCCAATGGCAAGCCGCGTTGTTCAAATGACGGTTATTGATGTGCTAGCGACTGGCTTTACACTGCGTCGCGGTTCTGGTTTCAGAGAGAATCTTAAGCGTGTCAAAGAGTCACTTCGTGATTCACGCTACGAGAAATACTCTCAGTTCTAACCCCAAAGATGTAAATTGAAAAACGGAGCCTTGTACTCCGTTTTTATTTATCTGCGTCTTGAATAGTGTCATGACCATTTACCAATACTATTAAATGGTCCAGCTGTTCCCCTTCTCCACCACACTATTCTCTGAGGCATAAGAGTTGATGATCGTGAAACTCGACTCCACCATTTGAGACTCGGCATCGTTATGACTAAACGAGACTTCACCCTGAGCTTCACCACAATGACACTTCTCACAAACCTGCTGCAGGATATGTATCAAACGCTCTTGATTCAATGGCAATGGATTCCCTTTAATAGCAACCGACTTGAGTGCATCAGCCGATACCTCTTCGAATTGCGCTTCACAAACAGCAAACTCTAATAGACTTGGTAGCTTGAGCGTATCGAGTACTTCTGATAACCAAGAAATTGCATCCTCTGCCGAGGCTTGCGCTTTGCCCGTGACTATTTGAGCAATCCTTTGATAGCGCTCTAAAATATCGCTTCTTTGATGCTCCCTCGCGACCTCAATATTCTCTAGCATCACAAATGGCGCTAATCGAGCCGTAATAACACTGTGCGGAGCCGATATCTTACCACCCAACGCAGAAGCCAATCCGTGCGCAGCACCTAGCTTGGCGTTGGTGATTGCCATCCCACCAAGCATGGAAGCGAATGCCAGATCAGAGCGTGCTTGCGGTTCATCATAAACACACGCTTGCACCACGGAACCGCTGAGCTTACGCAACCCTTCTTCGCAGATCATATCCGTCAATGGGTTTGGATCTCCGCACACATAAGCCTCCATCAGGTGAGTAAACGCGTCCATCGCGCCCCTGCCCGACAAATACAGGTTAGTACCATGAGTTAATGTCGGATCGACAATAGCGACATCAGCCAACATATCTGGGCTTCGTAAGCTGATCTTCACTTGGTCTTGCCCTGATTTGAGTACAGCATTTTTAGTCACCTCTGCACCGGTGCTCGCGGTTGTGGGAATAGCAATAAATGGCAGTGGTTTAGTTTTGAGAGGGACATTGCGACCAACTACTTCAACGTAGTCATAGAGGTTACCTTGGTTAGGTAATACGGCAGCTAACGCTTTGCCCATGTCTATCGCACTGCCTCCGCCCATAGCGACAACCATATCGGGCTTAAATCGTCGTGCAGATATCGCGGCCTCTTCAACCATTTTGATATTAGGCTCACCAGAAACCGCGATGTGTTGGTAACGCATGCTTTGCGCATCTAGATAATCAGTGACAATTGACGTGCGCTGGAGTGTATTCCCGGTCACTAATAACACGCTGTAGCCATATTGGTTAAAGAGAGACAATGAAGCGGAGAGTGCTCCATCACCAAAGATGATCTTTGTAGATGTCATAAATTGAAACATGGTGCCTCCTGCGCCTATGACCAAACAAAACTGCGAACTCTTGGTTGTTGGAATGTTGTCTTTGTACCTAGTGCCTGTTTTTAAAAAGGCTCATTAAGAAAACGACTCTTGTTGCCACCCCAGACTTCTAAAGGCGACGCTTCGTGGGTTGTGTATGAACACTCTAACCTTTATCGTTTAATTTTCGTCAATCAGTCATAAGATGCCTCGTTCTGAAGACAATTTTTTTGACGAAGTGCAACTTGTCACACTAAAGGTGCATAAAAGTCGCTTTCTTAGGGGTAATTCACACTCTGATAATAAGGGTACTTAGACTTGATACTGACCAAAAATTCGAGCGGATCGCTTTTGTGAACATTATTTGCTCTGATAGGCAAAACCTATTGTATTAAGAGGTAATTCCATCTTTATTTCCCTAAAGCATTAGGGCATAGTTGGATTCAAGAATTTTTGAGTCTTGTTCAATTAAGAATAGTTGACGTATTTTAGGTTAACGAGCCTCATCCCGTATTTAGGAGAAATGAAATGTTTGTTGTTATTTTTGGTCGCCCTGCTTGCCCATTCTGTGTTCGTGCAAAAGAGCATGCTGAAACTCTTAAAGCAAAACGCGATGACTTCAACTACCGTTATGTTGACATCCACGCTGAAGGCATCAGCAAAGCAGACCTAGAGAAGACAGTTGGTAAGCCAGTTGAAACTGTGCCACAAATCTTCATCGATCAAGACCACATCGGCGGCTGCACAGAATTTGAAGCATACGCAAAAGAAAACCTAGGTCTTTTCGACTAATCTAGTGTTTGAATCTTGGGCTAAGCCCTTAATCAGCTGAACATTTTTAGTATCAGACTGTAAGATTTCTATTAAGCCCGCTTATTAAAGCGGGCTTTTTTTATAGCCAGTTTTCATACGATATAAGAATCTGGTCAAAATCAAGTAAAAAGGGAAAATATCACTTATAATTTATTTATATTTAGATACAATCCACATTTCAAACTTACCCTGTTTTTCACGCCTATTATTGAGCGACCACTGTGAATATCGACGTTGTTTTTCTGCTAGAACAAAACCCCATTCTCCTCATCTTTGTTGTTTTATCGATTGGTTTAGCCATTGGTAAAATTCGTTTCGGTAGCCTGCAACTTGGTAATTCAATCGGCGTTCTGATTACTTCCCTTGTTATGGGTCACCTTGGTTTCTCATTTAACGCAGACGCCCTAACGATTGGCTTTATGCTGTTCATCTACTGTGTCGGTATTGAAGCGGGGCCAAACTTCTTTGGTATCTTTTTCCGAGATGGCAAACACTACCTGATCTTAAGTTTAGTGGTGCTCTCTACCGCTATAGCGCTTACTTACTTCTGTAGCGAATACTTAGGTCTTGGTTTCGGCCTTTCTGCCGGCATGATGGCTGGAGCACTAACTGCGACACCAATCTTGGTAGGTGCGCAGGACGCACTCAACTCAGGGCTTGCTGAAGTGCCAAGAAATATGGATTTAAGCCTGATTATCGAAAACCTATCGGTCGGCTACGCTATGGCTTACCTAGTTGGCTTAATCAGTATGATTATGTTTGCTCGTCTGATTCCAAAACTTCAGAAAGTAAATCTGCACGACTCAGCAGAGCAAATTGCTCAAGAACGAGGCTTAGGCGCTTCAGGTCAGCGCAAGGTTTACCTGCCGATTATTCGTGCTTATCGTGTGGGACCAGAACTTATCTCTTGGACAGACGGTAAGAACCTGCGTGAGTTGGGTATCTATCGCCAAACAGGCTGTTACATCGAGCGTATTCGCCGTAATGGCATTCTTGCCCACCCAGATGGTGATGCCATTTTGCAAGAAGGCGACGAGATCGCATTGGTTGGTTTCCCGGACAGCCACGCGCGCCTAGACCCAAGTTTCCGTAATGGCAAAGAGGTTTTCGACCGTAACCTTCTTGACCTACGTATCGTGGAAGAAGAGATCGTCGTTAAAAGTGACAGCATCGCAGGCAAACGCCTTTCAGACCTAAATCTATCTGAATACGGCTGTTTCCTTAACCGCGTAGTACGTGCTCAAATTGAAATGCCGATGGACTTAAACATCGTGCTTGCTAAAGGTGATGTTCTGCAGGTGAGTGGTGAGAAGAGTCGTGTTCACGGCCTAGCAGAGAAAATTGGTTTCATCTCGATCCACAGCCAAATGGCGGATCTGATGGCTTTCTGTAGCTTCTTCATCTTGGGCATTCTATTTGGTTTGATCACTATGACATTTGGCCAGGTTTCATTTGGCTTAGGTAACGCGGTTGGCCTACTGCTATCAGGTATCATGCTAGGTTTCTTGCGTGCAAACCACCCTACTTTTGGTTATGTACCTCAAGGGGCACTGAACATGGTCAAAGACCTAGGTTTGATGTTCTTTATGGTGGGTATCGGTTTAAGCGCCGGTGGTAAGATATTTGAGCACTTAACTCAAGTTGGTCCGCAAGTTATCGGTATTGCTCTGATAGTCAGTGTAATCCCGGTATTCTTCGCTTACTTAGTAGGCGCTTACGTACTTAAGATGAACCGTGCATTGCTGTTTGGTGCGATTATCGGTGCACGAACATGTGCTCCAGCAATGGACATCGTAAATGACCATGCTCGCTCAACAATCCCAGCATTAGGTTATGCGGGCACCTACGCGATAGCAAATATTTTGATGACCTTAGCCGGTACCTTCATCATCATTATCAGCTAGCCACACATCGCTAAACGATTCATTTCTAATGCACTAATTCATGTTTGGGTTAGTGCATTTTTATGGACTGTTTCAAGCAGTTCAGCCTTCCTCCCCTCTCCTGCTCTTAACTCTCTTCGTATCTCGAATCTCGTCACTCGTAGCTGCTCTTAAATCTTTTCGTATCTCGAATCGTGTCACTCGCAACTGCTCTTAAATCTTTTCGTTTCCCGCCACTCGCATCCCGAATCTGCTCTTAATCTCCTTAATCAAATAGCAGACAAAAAAATAGGCGCTCAATGAGCGCCTATTCGTTTAGATTCGATAATTTGAATTAGATGTCAGCTACATCGAATTCAACAGCTGGGTTAACGTCAGCTTCGTAATCAACACCTTCAACACCGAAACCGAATAGCTTCAAGAACTCTTCTTTGTACTCAACGTAGTCAGTTAGCTCTTTTAGGTTTTCAGTTGTGATTTGAGGCCATAGGTTACGACAATGCTCTTGGATGTCGTCACGCAGTTCTAGGTCATCCAGACGTAGACGGTTTACGTCATCAACCTCTGGAGCGCTGCCGTCTTCTTTATATAGACGCTGGCTGAACATACGGAAGATCTGTTCCATACAACCTTCGTGAATACCTTCTTCACGCATCTTTTTGAACACCATAGCGATGTAAAGAGGCATAACAGGGATTGCAGAGCTTGCTTGAGTCACAACAGACTTAAGAACAGCAACGTTAGCAGTACCGCCAGTTTGGCCTAGTTTCTCGTTTAACGCTGCCGCTGCACGATCTAGGTCCATCTTAGCTTTACCTAGCGCGCCATCCCAGTAGATTGGCCACGTTAGTTCAGTACCGATGTAGCTGTAAGCGACCGTCTTACAACCGTCAGCTAGAACACCAGCTTCAGAAAGAGCATTAATCCAAAGTTCCCAATCTTCACCGCCCATTACAGTAACAGTGTCTTTAATCTCTTCTTCAGTTGCAGGCTCTACGCTTGCTTCGATGATTGTGTCTTTGTTCGTATCAACCGCAGTTGACGTGTACGTTTCACCGATAGGCTTTAGAGATGAACGAATTACTTCGCCAGTCTCTGGCATTTTACGCACTGGAGACGCCAGTGAGTATACAACCATATCGATTTGGCCTAGATCTTCTTTAATCAGGTCAATTGTTTTCTGTTTAGCTTCGTTAGAGAAAGCATCGCCATTCAGGCTTTTTGAATATAGGCCTTCTTCTTTAGCAAACTTGTCGAACGCTGCTGAGTTGTAGAAACCAGCTGTGCCAGGCTTTTTCTCAGTACCGGCTTTCTCAAAGAAAACACCGATAGTTGAAGCGCCGCCACCAAATGCAGCCGCAATACGTGAAGACAAGCCGTAGCCACTTGAAGAGCCAACAACTAGTACACGTTTAGGTGCGTTTGCGATTGGGCCTTGAGCTTTTGTGTAAGCAATTTGTTCTTTTACATTAGCTTCACAACCGACTGGATGTGTTGTAGTACAGATGAATCCGCGAATTCGAGGTTTGATGATCATATTCAACTTCCTTAAAAAATCAGGTTAAGGATAAAAGTTTCGTACGCAAATGGCATCTAATTTCTGTAAAAATGTGGTGAAAATGCAAGTGGTTGGAGCACTCAGTGAATATTTGCTGACTAAGTCACCATTTGTTAACGCGACTATTGCGACTTCTACGACAAAAACAAAAAAAGGCACCTTTTAAGGTGCCTTTTATCATTTCTTAATCTAAGCAACGCTATTTAGCTTAGGTTTTAACTCTTTTCGCGTCAAAGTTTCACTGTAATCGTGACTGAAGTGGTCAACTTGGATTGCAGCGTAGCGTAGTTTGTCTGCTGCAACGATTTGGTCAACTTCGTCTTGAGTCAGTACATCAGCTGCAAGTGCTTGAGCAAGTTTGTCTTGCAGCAGACCTTTACGAGCAACTTTGCCCTCTTTAACCGCTTTGAAGATCTTACGCTCAAGTGGTTTGATGCTGTACATCGCATTGAACGCGTTTTCCATCAAGCCAACACTATCGTCCTCTTCCTGGCCGATGTAGCAAAGATGAGTCAGACGTTCACGGTGTGCTCCCGGCGTCATCAAGCTTTCAGCCAACTGAACGGTTAGATCATCACTTGGTTTTTCGAAGTGGTTACCTACAGGGAATATTAGCCCTTTAAGTACCTTACCAACCACCTTATTCGGGAAGTTACGGTACGCCTCTTGTAGTGCTTTTGCAGCATGGTGGAAACAGTGCTGAACCGCGTAGTGTACATAGCCTAGGTCTGCTTGTTGACGACCTTCATCTTCATACTTCTTAAGCGCAGCTGAAGCCATGTATAGGTAACTTAGACCATCACCTAAACGTGCAGAGATAAGCTCTTTACGTTTCAGTTCACCGCCCAGAGTTAGCATCGCGAAGTCGGCACTTACCGCTAATGCACGGCTTAGACGTGTTAAGTCTTGGTAGTAAGGCTTAGTTGGACCACTCATGTCCGCTTTAATGAACTTAGAGCCTGTCAACGCAGCACCGAACGCACCAAATGTGTTCTTAGTTGCGTGACCAATATGCTTGAATAACAAGTCATCGAAGTCTTTCGCACCTTGCTTCTCATCTGGGTTAGCTGCCGCTTCCATCTCGCTCAATACGTATGGGTGACAACGTGTCGCACCTTGACCAAAAATCATCAGGTTACGAGTCAGGATGTTTGCACCTTCTACTGTGATTGCAACTGGAATACCCAGGTAAGGTGCAGCCAAATAGTTCATTGGACCATCTTGAATTGCACGACCTGAGTGAATGTCCATTGAATCATTCAGAATAGTACGTGCCATCTCTGTCATGTGGTATTTCGCGATAGCCGTTACGATGCCCGGCTTCTCTTTCATATCAAGCGATGTCGTTGTAAGTGTTCTTGTCGCTTCTAGTAGATACGTTAAACCACCGATACGACCTAAGCTCTCTGCAACGCCCTCAAACTTACCAATCGACATACCAAACTGCTTACGAACGTATGCGTATGCACCTGTTGTCCTCGCCGTTAGGTGGCCCATTGCCGTGCCTAGTGCTGGTAATGAGATACCACGACCCGCAGATAGACATTCCACTAGCATACGCCAGCCTTTACCTGCGTAATCCGCGCCACCGATTAACCACTCCATTGGAATGAATACATCATGACCACGTGTTGGACCGTTCATGAAAGCAAGACCTAGTGGGTCATGACGTTCACCAATCACAACGCCTTCATGGTCTGCTGGAATAAGCGCACACGTGATACCGATATCTTCTTTATCACCCAACAGTTTTTCTGGATCGTGCAGTTTGAATGCAAGGCCAAGCACTGTTGCTACGGGTGCTAGCGTGATGTAACGCTTGTTCCAGTTAAGCTTGATACCCAGTGTCTCTTTACCTTCGTGCATACCCATACATACGGTACCAACATCAGGAATACCGCCTGCATCAGAACCCGCTTCAGGGCCAGTTAGTGCGAAACATGGGATATCTGTACCGTCAGCAAGACGTGGCAGCCAGTAATCTTTCTGTTCTTGAGTACCATAGTGAGATAGAAGCTCACCTGGACCCAGTGAGTTAGGAACCATTACAGAAACTGCGGCACTGATGCTGCGAGTTGCAATCTTAGTAACAATTGTTGAGTTTGCGTGCGCTGAAAATTCACGACCGCCGTACTCTTTAGAAATGATCAACGAGAAGAAGCGTTCTTTTCGTAAGAAGTTCCAGACTTCCTTCGGAAGATCTCGGTCTTCTTTCACAATCTGATGGTCATCAAGCATAGAAAGCAAAATTTCTAGCTCATTGTCCATAAAAGACTGCTCTTCTGACGAAAGTTGAGGCTTTGGATATTGGTGCAGCTTAGTGAAATCTGGTTTACCAGAGAACAGCTCTCCGTCCCACCACACGCTACCCGCTTCCATCGCTTCTTTCTCAGTGCTAGATAGTGGTGGTAGTACTTTTTTAAAGAGTTTAAAAGCTGGGTCACTTACCCATTTTTGTCTTAGAGAGCTCATAGTTCAGATCCTTTTGTTCACTATATTGGTTGTGAATTTATTCGCTTTTTATTTGTTTTATTCTTCTGCTGACATGCCAGCGGCCAAGTATGGAATTAAAATATCGACCACTGCTTTGGCATCCATTTTCTTTCCGTAATCATTCTCTGCAATTTCTACGAGAGCCTGACTCGAAGCCATGGTGAATACACAAGTCCCGAGGGTGAAGTGCAAACGCCAAAATAACTGTTCTTTAGTGAGGTCCGGGTTAGCTTTCATTACTGAACTAGTAAACAAAGTCAGCACTTCGCTATAACGAGTCGTAATGAACCAACGCAAATGCCCCTGTACGTCCGTGTAGCCTCTGCCGATAAGTAACATGAATCGGCTGGTACCATTTGGCCTTACATCATTCAGTGCTCGTAGCGGCTGTCTTAAAGACTCAAACACGTCACTCATAGAATACGTTTCGTTCAAGTTTAAGTTCACTAGTGCATCTTGCAGTGCAGGCATAAATGCTTCCAAGTAGCGATTGAGTACTGCACGAACCAGAGTTTTCTTGTCACCAAAGTGGTAGTTCACTGAAGCTAGATTAACATTCGCTTTACCCGTAATAGTGCGTAAAGAGGTGTCATTAAAACCATGCTCAGCAAACAAGCCTTCAGCTACGTCTAAGATTTTGTCTTTGGTTGTACTTCTTGGTGCCATTTCAATCACTCGTATTAAACAACTGTTTGAAATATACGACGAGAACATTTATTTAACAAGCAAGCAACATCACATTTTCACAAATTGGTCGTACCAGTTGAAAAATATCGCCACTAACCGATTGAATCGCGGGAGATTTAAGAAAAAAGTAAAATTTAATGAATTTTCTGGGAACTGATTCAGAAATGGAGAGTCATAAATTACGTAGAAAACAGAGTATTTAGAAGTTTAACAGGCCGTCAAACTTGTTGTTCTCCCTGCTTTCTTAATTACTGCATTTTCCTTATTAACTCCTATACTTGTATCCGCCCAAACCACGTTGGTTTGGGCTTTTTTTTGCCTGTGATTGGCGCTCCTTCGACACTAAATCCCCACAACAATGTCTCTATAGTTAGGGCTTTGGTGTATTCGAATAGATGAAGCTTCAATTTTCCGATCAAGCTGCATCATTTTTTATTAGCTCGCCAAGCGCTGAAATACTGTCAAAGCTACTATCCACAACATGCTCGATTAACTGATCTTTCACATCCTCCAAAACAATGGTTTGTTGACCTCCATCGTGTTCAATGCTCATCACCAAGTTGTCCCCTTGCAACTCAGCGTCAATTTCGGGAATGAGATCATCGACTGAATCGCTACCTGTCGCGTCTAAAATGTCACTGAACTCAAGTAAGTCTTCACCTACAGTGAACTCTTTAACCACATCGACGCTGTTATCGAGCGCTGAGTCTACCCATTCGAAAATGTTATCCGCATCGTTACCAATCAAGATCTCGTTACCTAATCCCGCAACAAAGTCAGACAATTCGGGGTCACTCAGGACTTGATAAGCCGCTGCCCCTTCCGCATTAAGCGTAACCGTCTCAACGCTACTTACTTCCCCGGTAGAGTCGACAACTTGGTAATCAAAGCTGTCTTGATTGACTTCTAGGTCACCACCAATATATCTAAGCTCCCAGCTCCCTTTCGGGTTTGAGAACTCGACTTGTTCAATGACCTGCCCAGGTGAAGAGTACGTGAATTCATAGAATAATCGCTCAACACCTGTCTCTCCGAGTTCTTTCTCGTATTCAACCGTTTCGCTGCCGCCACCAACAAAGTAAAAAACGGCTCTCACAACATTAGGGTTATCTTCTTCAAACACTGGTCCTAAACCATCTAAGCCAAATCGAACCTCTGATATTGGGTTCTGCGCAAAGTCTATGGTCAGAGTTTCATCTCGGTTAATACCACGCCCGTCACTATCACCAATCCCATACCCCACATGACTTTGCTCAGCATTGTATTGCTTGAGTGGCTTATTGTTTGGGTTATCTATCTCGACATAAATCGAGCTGCCATTGGCTAATTCGACTTCACGCCTCATTCCTCCAGAGTCTTCAACCGCGCTACCCCAGTTATAAAAACCGTCTTCAGACACTGGCGTGTCGTCATTAGGGACATCTGTGATACCAAGTAGGAATGCTTCACCTGCACCGGCAACATAACTTAAGCTGGAATGGTCAAATTGCGTTTCTCTAGATACGTCACTTTCCACAACCTTACGTGTAACGCCATCGCTATTTGTATACAGTAAAGTACCTGATGTCGGCAGTGCTTTAATCACGATATGTAAATCGACCTGGTTGTGGTTATCTTCTATGTCTGATATCCGATCTTGCGCTGCTGTCGTGGAATTGAACGTGATGGCCGTTTCTACATCACCGTATTGAATGACTCCCTCACCGTCGGCAACGCTTTGATGAGGCTCTCCAGACGCATCAACATTGAAACCTGTCGCCACAGGCACGTCATTGATACCATTAATCGCAATTTCGATGATATGTTCAGCTCCATCAGTCGAAGTGACGCTGTATCGCTCCGTAATAACTTCGCCCGTGTTTAGATGCTGAACTAGGTCATTATTCACCATATAGGTCCACAGGCCTGTCTCTGTGACAGCTAATGTACCGAGCGCACTTACGCCAGTTGAGCCTAAGGAAGTGAATACACCTGTTGGGTTAAATCGCGGTACATCGTTTAGATCATTGTCGGTAATAGTCAGGGTGCCTGTCACTTCAAGGTGATTAGACTCTTCTTCGACATCCACATCTTCAATAACACTACCTGTATCACTATCACCTTCTCCGACCGAAATCTCAGATGAGTCGTCGGCTCCATTAATAACAATCGTAATCTCGCTTGTAGTTCCGTCCGAGGCAGTAATGACATAAGTTTCAGTCACTGACTCACCTTCCCCTAAGTATTGCACGTCATCATTATTGACGTTGTAAATCCAGCTACCACTTGGAGCAATCGAGAGCTCACCGAGCTGGGTCGTATTGGTAGACTTGCCCGCGTCGAGTCCGCTATTGGGTAAAAAGGTAGGCGTTGTGCTATCGACATCGATAATGGTGACCTCACCAGATGTCTGTAACTTGCTAATCTCTTCATTAATACCGATATCTTCGGTCACGCTTCCTGACCCGTTGGTCGCGATAGCTCGGTCATCAGTGCCCACTATGGTCACCGTTATTCTTTGTTCAACACCGTCGGAAGTTCGAACTATCGTGGAATCTTGTGTCTGTTGACCAATACCTAGCTCATTAAAAGAGTTGTTTGCCAAAAAGGTCCAAGTACCGTCAGCATTCACAGTAAAAGTACCTAAGCCATTTTCACCAACGACCTCTTGCTCAATAAAAATAACTTCTAGCTTATCTAGTGTTAGTGAGCCACTTGCTTCTATGGGTTGATCTTGCTCCAACTCAACAGCGTTGGTTTCACCAGACACAAGTGTTAACGCGATGATGTCAAATAGCGTCAGTGACTGAGTGACGGATAGCCCTTGAGATTCAAAGCCTGACGTTTCAAAGTCAGTTTCTGCCTGGCTTTCTGTACCTGTTCGTTCAATCCGACTACTGTTAGTCAGGCTCGATCCTTGGTCACCTGCGGCAGTATCAAACTCATCACCTAACTCAGTTGGATCAAAGCCATCCTCTATTGCACGTTCGACTTGTGCGATTGCGTCATCAATCTCCAACTCACTCTGTTGTCCTTGGCTATCAACGAATCGTGCCGAAACACTTGGCACATTCTCTTCGTTCTCGGCAACATTAACCACGACATCACTCGAGGCTGGTTGTTCGCCCGGTGCTAATTGACGCAATCTACCCTGAGCGTCAAGCACAATAGTGCCGCGAGCAAGGCCTAGAATATTAAGGTTCACACTACCCATAACTCAGTTCCTACTTCAGCCCAAAACCAACCACACACGCGCTAAATCCACCCAGGGATGTGGTTGCTTCACTCCATAAATTCAGTAGTGCCACTATTGATAATCAAGCCAGTAAGAGCTAGCGATTGGAGCTAATATCAAATTGTTCAACAGCAATAGCCACTTACAGGCAAAAATAAGCCTTCAAACTTCGCATTTTTTTACAGATGTCCTAAGCTTCGATTAGTACACTTCTCTCAATTCAACGGGGAACATTGGTTGAGAAAAAGAGGAGGCAATTAGAGTAGAAGGAGAGCTAGTTTGAGATTGTTCAAATTACCCATAATGTATTGCTTAGTCATCACCACACCGCTCGCCGCTCAAACCTTGGAACAGGCTGTCGCTATCACTTTGGCAACCAACCCCGAGATAAAAAGTATCTTTAACGAGTTTGAGAGCGTCAGAAAGCGGAACGATGCCTCTGGGGGTGCTTACCGACCAAGTATCGATCTAGATGCCGGAATTGGTTACGAGGGCATAAAACCCGCACCAAACAATGGCCCAGATACCGACCTCACTAGAAAAGAAGCAACGATTTCCCTCACCCAATTATTGTGGGATGGTTCGGCGACGCTCTACGATATGGATCGTACTGCTGCAGAAGCCGAATCGGTCCGGTTACAGCTATTAGCGGATGCTGAAGACAAAGCGCTTGAAGTTACACAGATTTACTTAGACGCGGTAAAAGCGACTGAGGTATTAGCTTTGTCAGAGAGTAACCTTGCTATACATAAGAAAATTTACAAAGACATCAAAAAGCGAGCAAGCTCTGGTATAGGCTCTACAGCAGACGTATCACAAGTAGAAGCAAGGATCGCAAAAGCTCACGGTAACCTACTTGCTGCACAAAACAACCTAATAGATACACATACCCAATTTAGAAGAATCGTGGGGCGAGAACCACTCGGCTTAGTCTATCCGAGAGCCGATATTTCAATGATCCCACTTTCACTGTCGGATGCACTGGTTGATGCACTCGACCAACATCCCGTCATAAAAGTCGCCAACGCGGATGTCGATTCAGCACACTTCCAATATAAACAATCAAAAGGCGTGAATTACCCAACATTCTCCATTGAAGCATCACAATCGTGGCGGGATGACGCTGGCGGTGACGAAGGTTCTAGCCAAGAAACATTGGCGATGCTCAGAATGCGATACAACCTGTACAACGGTGGCACAGACAGCGCGAACTCGGAAGCCGCCGCCTATCAACTGAATAAAGCAAAAGACTTGAGAGACAGAGCTTATCGACAAGTAGAAGAAGGGCTGCGTCTATCGTGGAGTGCATTAGATTTAACACTGCAACAAAAGAACTTCTTATCTGACCATGTGGACTCTGCATCAGAAACGGTTGTCGCTTATGGCAAACAGTACCGGATAGGTAAACGTACTCTTCTTGACGTGCTAAACACTGAGAATGAATTGTTTGAAGCTCGAAAAGATTACCTAGATGCTCATTACGCTGAGCAATATGCCAAGTATCGAGTAATGAACGCGACAGGTTCTTTATTGAACGCTCTGCTGGTTGACATTCCAGATGAGTGGACAACGGCCGTGGAGTATTGATCATGAAGATAACCTACTTACTGCTTCCTGCACTAACAATGTCACTACTCGCTTGTTCTAGCCAACAAGAGGAGGAATATATTGAGACACCCGAAGCCGAGCAAATATCCGATCTACAAGACGATGACAAAGACGGTGTCGTCAATGCGAGAGACGCCTGCACTGCAACACCTCCAGCGTCGTTAGTCGACAACGAAGGTTGTGGGGAGATCATACTTTCGGAAGAAGTTAGACAGCTCAATATACTATTTGCTAACGATTCTTACGAAGTGAACCCGATTTTCTCTGAGCAGATAGCCACCATGGTTGAGTTTTTGGAAACCTACCAAAGTGCGTCCATCGAGATTCAAGGCTACGCAAGTAAAGTTGGCTCTAGCGAATACAACTTAGAGCTGTCAAAGAAACGCGCTCACAATGTCGAAGATGAGTTGCTATCTAACGGCATAGATCCAAGCCGAGTTAGAGTCGTAGGTTACGGTGAAGATAGTTTAGAAAGTGACGGTGACGATGCAACATCACACGCTTTGAACCGCAGAGTAACCGCAACCGTGGTTGGCTTAAGCGAACAAATCGTTGAGGAGTGGACTATTTTCACCACACTTAAAAAATAGACAAAGATTCACCGATAACAGAAGGTAAAAAGATAAACCGCTATAACAAGCATAACAAGAGAAAGCCGCGATAGGATTGCCCACCGCGGCTTTTTTGTTATTTGTAGCCACATCGCTCTCGGGAATAGCTCAGTGGCTGTTGCTACTCAAGAATTAGCTTATTTCTCAGGAAGTGGCTCGACGGTTAGCCGAGCCAGTTACCGATTAAAGTTTTACTTCTTGGTGCTTAGTTTTCGGTAAAGAAATGCTTAGCAGTAAGTAACCTAAGATAGCTGCAGTCGTTGAGCCCATCAGGATACCTAATCGAGCAAGCGTATCGAAATCTGCGTTTGTAGGGCCAAATGCCAGCGATGAAATAAAGATAGACATCGTAAAGCCGATACCACATAGCACAGACACCGCGAAGATGTTCATGAAGTTCACACCTTCAGGAAGCTTAGCTACGCCTGTCTTCACAGCCCCCCAGCTAAATAGGAAGATACCCAGTGGCTTACCAATCAATAGACCTAGAGCGATACCAAGCGGTAGCATGCCTGTCAGGTTTGAAATTGAGATGCCTTCCAGTGAGATACCTGCGTTTGCAAATGCGAAGATTGGCAGAATTGCAAAAGCTACGTACGGGTGCAGTGCGTGCTCTAGGTGTTTCAATGGAGAATGTTCCCCTTTATTACCTTTAAGTGGAATCGCGAAACCGATAACCACACCAGCAAGTGTTGCGTGAACACCAGACTTCAACACTGCGAACCACAGAATTGCACCAACAATCAGGTAAGCGCTCAGTTTAGTAACATGCTTGTTGTTTAGCATGAACAGCACACCTGTCGCGATGAAGCCAACTGTAAGCGCAAGTGTTGATAAGTCACCTGAGTAGAACAATGCAATGATAACAACAACACCTAGGTCATCGATAATTGCTAGAGCTAACAGGAACACTTTCAAGCTTACCGGTACGCGGTTGCCAAGAAGTGCCATGATACCTAACGCGAATGCGATATCAGTTGCAGCCGGGATAGCCCAACCTTGAAGCGCTTCAGGGTTACTAGAGTTAAATAGCACGTAAATAAGTGCAGGAGCCAACATACCACCTACCGCAGCGATAGCTGGGAAGATAGCAGTTTCTTTAGACTTTAATGCGCCTTCTAAAAGCTCACGTTTAACTTCTAAGCCAATAAGAAGGAAGAAGACAGCCATTAAGCCATCGTTGATCCAGTGAGACACTGACATACCAAGAACGTAACTGTGCAGGACGCCCTGGTACATTTCGTTCAGTGGTGAGTTTGCTACAAACATTGCGATCGCCGCAGCGATAACTAGGATGATGCCGCCAGCAGATTCCATTTTAAAGAAGTCACGGATGACGTCGGTCATGATTTCGCCCTTATATTTATTATTTAAATAAACGAATAACAAAGAATAGCCATGAGTTTATATCCAAGCTTTATCGATAGATAATCACTTCTTTGGATGTTTAACTTCGGTTTTTCCTACAAATACTAAACAATACGTCGTATATTCCATAATGTTGTTATGCACCTTAAATTAAGTATAGATGAGAACATTACACCTGTATGCACAATTCATTGAGTGCTAACAAAACTAGGAAATATAAAAAAAGGCTATCAAATGATAGCCTTAGGTGTTTTTTAGTAGCCGGTGAGCTGCATAAAGCCGGTCGCTTCATGACTTCCGCTAGCCCTTATTGGCCCTTCCCAATAAGGTATGACAAATGGCAGCCACATATCTCGACGTATGATGCGTGTAGTCAGATTGATATCGTGCTCAGGGACGTTGATGATCCACTGAAGCGGCATTCGTCTGCCATTCATAAGCGTTGTGTTCTGCAAAGGCTGAATCGAAATATCCGATTCCGTTAACTGGTAAACCTTACCAGAGCGAGTGGCTAATGTTCCGAACACATAAGGTAACTGCTGATTATGGCGATAGCGGCTGATACTCAGTGCTGTACCGTCATCAAAGTTAAACACAAACCAATCCCAGCCTTGCTGACCGACTCCGAGTAAGCCACTGCCCCACTCTTTATGGACCCACGCTGTGCCTTCTACTTCCTTAGCTACGCCATCAAGGTTCAGTACACCACTCAATGATAAAAACGGCGCATTAAAGTTGTAAGACGCGACAGGTAGCAGGTCATGCTTTTTCTGATAGCCGTTATCACCATTAAGTACATATGGTCCTTTTGCCACTGTATCTAATTGCAACCCAAACGTATCCGTTTGTACTTGTAGTCGACCAGGAAACGGTGTGTTCCCCAGTGAGCGCCAATTCCAATTATCAATCCAAATTCTAAATGGACGACTGGTCATTCCGGCTTGGCCAATGCCACCACGAGCCATTCGCTGCTCTTTCCACACTTTGGATTTAGAAGAGATCACCACATTCGAGATGTAAACTTGTGGACTCTGCCATCCCGGAGTTTCACGCTCATCCGTTGCAATGCGGAAAAAGCTCCACTGAACCGAATACTCTTTGCCATCGTCGCCTTTCAAAGACGCAAAATAGTGCCACCATTCGTGCTGAAATTCTGGGTGGAACTTGAAGTCTCGTGGAAGTGATACACCTCGGTCAGGCAACACTGGCTCGAAAACATTGAAATGTTCACTGACCAACACTGAGTTGACCTCGTTGACTCCTTTCTCGCCAGGGTCGACAAAATAGGAATAGTAACCCCAGACACTCAAAAAGATGCCGAAGAAGCCGATCAACAACAGGGATGATAAAAATCGATGTCTTAACTTGGTTGAGCCATTCCTTAGAAACATATTAAAGCGCGTCTCTTAGCGATTTCATCGGTGTGTTCCGAATCATTCTCATCACTGGTAAAGCACCAGCTAACATTAATGCTGCCATTGCCCAAGCAAATATCTCGAAGTAGTCCCAAGGGAGCACTCGTAGCTCAAGTGACCAGCCAAAAGACTGCTTAATAACGATATCAACTATCAAGTTCGCCAACGCTAAGCCAAGTGGAACTGCGATTAACGAAGAGATAAGCCCAAACACAAACAGCTGTAAACTACCGGTAAGGAGCAACTCTTTCGCCGATACGCCTAAACATCGTTGCAGCGATATATGCCTCTGTCTTGAGACCTCACCAGCGACCGTCGCAAAGAAAATACCAAATACGGCGATTACCAAGGTAATGTTACCCAAGGTATCTGCAATAGCGAAGGTTCTATCAAACACTCGCATCGCTTGGCTATGAATATTGTTGTTATCGAATATGCGCTCAGAGCCCAGTCTAAATACACTTTCCAACCGGCTTCTAAGCCCTATTGCACTCACATCATCTTTTAGTATGACGCCAAGCCCTACATTACCTCGACCTGCAAAACCGTATAACCAGTTTCGATGTGACATCATCACTTGGTGGTAAGGGTTGCCATAATCGTAATACACACCGACAACCTGCCATCCAGAGCCTAGGTTATCGTAGAGATCAATGTAATCCCCAGGGCGAATCCCTAGTTTGAGTGACATGGATTCACTGATCAACACACCTTTAGAGTGGTGTAAGTGATACCAATAATTCGGGATGCCGAGTTTGATCGTTAATGCTTCAAGCTCCCCCTCTGAAGGCCCTGTACTCACCACTTGAATACTGCCTACTGGAGAAGCGACATCTTTTTCCCAACGCCACCACACAGAGTCGACTTCTGGCTGCTCTGACAACCAGTTACTCATACGTGCTGCTGCGTTGTTTGTCGGGTATATATAGAGGTCAGCCGCTAATCGCTGTGTTAACCATTTGTCCGTGGTGTCTCTGAAACTACCAACCATGGTTTCTACCCCAATGTTCGCGGTTAACGCCAACATAAAGGCCATAGTCGCGACACCGCGGTAACTCATGCTAGATGCAGCATCAGCAAAGAACCAGCGAGCACGAACCCAACGCAATGAGTAAGAGAGGCTGTTGAATAGCTTCCACATCAAAAACGGTGTAAACAGAGCCACGCTCACCAGCATTAAAGCAATGATGGCAAAACCAGACTCTTGAGTTTGTGGCGCTTGATAAACCGCAACAGCAGCAACCAGGAAACCACAACCAATCAAAGCTTGCCAAGTGAACTCAGTCCCCGCAAAACGCATCAGAGATAAGCGAGAAGACAAACGAATAGGCTGAGATTTAAGTAAGCGAACCAACGGCCATGCACACGCTAAGAAAGCACCAATCAACGCCATCATGAAGCTGTAACCGCTCCAACTCCAATTCCAGTCAATCGTTAAGCCAACATTGGCGTCATATAAGTCGCCAAGGCTTGAAGATACCGCAGGTAACAGTTGGTTAGCCAACATCACGCCAAATACATTGCCGCAGATCCAGCTCAGTAAAACCAGAATCAATAGCTCTAGACATAGCGCTTTAGTGAGCTGCCAACCCGATACACCGGTTTGTCGTAAGATCCCCACTAACGGCTGACGCTGGATAAATGATAACGACATCGCTTGGTAGAAAATAAACAAACCTACGACAAATGACAGCATTCCCATCGCCTTGAGGTTCAAGTGGAACGCATTAGTGAGTGACTCAAGTTCCGCTTTAGAGCTGCGCGAAATCGTCAAGCCATTCGGTAGCATATTCTTAAGTCGTTCAAACTTTTCGGTAGACATGTCTGAACACGCAATCACCGACAGGCCAGCGCTGCGTTTCAGCATTCTAAGTAGCGAGATATCGGCAATCAGCCTAGTGCCATCAATGATGTTGTTTTGATCAACCATTAATGGGCCAAGTTCAGAACCATCCATAAGGTGGATATGGTCGCCGTTCTTCCACTTCATGTGTTCAGCAAGATCGTCGCTCACAAGGATTGGGTAAGGCGGTTTCATCAGGTTCAACGTATTAAGATCTTTTAACGCCACGCCAGGTTGCAGTTGAAGCATCGAAACAGGGTCGATACCAATCAACATAAAGTTCGCGCCATTTTCATCAGTGATACGATGATGGTCAAAAGGAGAGCACTGTTGAAAGCCTTCACGGCGAAGCTGGATGTAAAAACCTTGCGGAATTTTATTGGCGTTGTGTTTTGGTCGAATACGGTAAGGAAGAGGATTCGAAAAGAGTTTTTCGCCATGCGCATAACTTTGCTTAGCGTGTTGGTTGATAGCAGTAACACCAACCAATAGTGATACGCCAAGAGTTAAGCCTAGCCATACCAGGATAATTTGTAGAGGGTAACGTCGATAGTGACCGAGTAGCGCCTTAACTACGGGCCATAACATGCAGCTGTCCTCCTTGTAGGCGGATCCGGCCGTCCATGTGTAGGGCAACTTTTTCACTGTGCGTTACCAACAGTAGTGTACATTCTAATTGGCGAGCTAAAGAAGTCAGCAAGCGCATTACCGCTTCGGCGTTACGCTCGTCTAGGCTACCTGTCGGTTCATCAGCCAATAAGATTTTTGGTTCCATATACAAAGCTCTAGCGATCGCGGCACGTTGTTGCTGACCACCTGATGCTTCCTCTGGATAACGACCAAGCAGAGGCATAAGGTCTAAAGCAGAAAGAATCTGTCTCCATAAACCTTTATCTTCAGGTAAGCCTTTTAGTTGACGGCAAAAACGGATGTTATCTGCGATATTCAACGTTGGTAATAAGTTGAACTGCTGGAAGATATGACCAATATTGTTTCGACGATAAGCGGTACGTTCACGCTCGGTAGAATCGTGCATATTGAAATTAGGAAAAACGATTTCGCCAGAGTCAGCGAGATCCAAACCTGCAATGAGGTTGAGCAGAGTACTTTTTCCTGAGCCGCTTTCGCCCATTAATGCGAGTTGGTCACCTTGATTCAATGTCAGTTCAGCACCTTGCAAAACAGGGTGGAACTCCCCCCCATCAACATAGCCTTTACATAGGTCTGACAGCTTTAACATTCAACAGCTCGCATTAGTTAGAATTTGGAAGGAGAATCTACACTAATTCCCTGTTAGGAGGAAGTATTTTGAAAGATAGATCACATGCCAACGATAAAGTGATGCGATTGATGCGCCTTACTTCAACTTCCTATCAAGTTTTTAATCCATTTTCTTGTTTTCATGCGATACAGCGAACCGCTCCACTTAATCACCTCTTCAGTGAGGAAAAGTAAGTACACCCACTCGGGTGGAAATTTAAAGTAGATAGCCGCAATAGCCGCTAACGGAATACCAATCACCCACTGTGCTATCAGGTCTTGGTAAAGGCAGAACTTAACATCGCCACCCGCTCTCAACACACCAACAATTACAGTCATCGGAATTGAGCGAATAACAATGCCGACACTAAGGATCAGAATAAACTTCTCAGAAAGTGCTCGGGTTTCTTCCGTTAACGCACTAAACGCGTTCAAGATTGGTGTTTGCACAAAGTAGAGGAAAATCGCGACCACAATACTGGTTAAGAAGCACAGGATAGTAATACCGAGCGCTTGGTAATAAACCGCTTCGTTGTTCTTGGCGCCGAGTTGGTTCCCCACCAATACCGCAGCTGCGTTCGACATCCCTATCAATAAGCTCAACGAGATAGATTCAACAGGTGTCATCACCGAAAGCGCCGCTAAGCCTTGCACACCGGATTGTCCCATGATGGCGTGATAAGCAAACAACCCACCAGCCCAAGCCAAGAAGTTGAAAGTTGTTGGCAGGGATAGCTTCAAGAAGCGCACGACTTTATCGACTGTTGCAGCAGCTTTTATGTCACGGAACTTGAAAGCAAGTAAGTGTTTAGAGAAATAGAGGTAACCAAACAAGGTCGCCACTTCGATAGCGCCACTTAATACCGTGGCTATCGCGGCACCTTTGATGCCAAGAGCTGGAAAACCTAGGTTACCGAAGATCAGCACCCAGTTTAAAAACACGTTGGACAAGATACCGATACCACTGAAGAAGGTACTTAGCCCAGGTTTGTGCATCGCTCGTAAGCCAACGGCCATGCTGCTAACGCACGACACCGCCAACATACTAAAAGAGGTAATGACGATGTATTCAACACCTAAGCTGATCACTTCTTGAGAATCGGTCGTCACACCCATAATTTGAGTAGGGAAAGAGACAAAGAAGGCAATAGTCAAAAGAGCAAACAGGGTCGAAACCAACCAGGTTAATGCCGTACTTTCCCTTACCCCTTGCCTATCACCAGCTCCCCAATACTGAGCAGTAAGCAAAGCACCACCAGTGGTCACACCCACCAGCATAATAGTCGTCACAAACATCGCACGGCTGGCGACACCAACCGCAGCAATATCTGCTTCGCCAAGTTGACCTAACATCAGCACATCCACCAAGCCTCGGCTTGAAAACATGATGCTCTGCAAGGTGATTGGCAAAGCAATAGCAATCAGCCTGCGAACAAAGTCGCCGCGTGTATGATGGATAATTGAAGAGAGCAGCATAGGCACACCTGAACGGAACGTGTTGATGAATATAGGTAAATATCACGCTATTATATCAATGTTCGGTTTTTAACCACAGATATAAATGGAGTAACGATGAAGAAAGTACTGGTTTTAGGCGCTTCTGGATATGTTGGTTCACAGCTGCTTCCTCTGCTGCTAGAACAAGGTTATCAAGTAACCGCTGCAGCAAGGCACATCGACTACTTAAAAGCGCGAACCGAGCCTCATGAGAATTTATCACTCGAATTTCTCGACCTGGCTGACCAAGCGGCAACACAAGCTTTAGTCCCTGATTTTGACCTCATCTTCTTCCTTGTCCATGGTATGGCGGAAGGTCATGATTTCATTGACTACGAGTTAAGCCTGGCCCGTAACTTTGTCTCCGCACTTGGCCCTAAAAATCAACACATCATCTACTTAAGTTCACTTCAGCCTCAAACCGGCGATTCTGAGCATCTTCAAGCGAGAAAGAAAACCGGAGAAGTGCTTCGTAAAGGATCGGTTCCCGTTACTGAGCTTCGAGCTGGCGTCATCATCGGCCCGGGTTCAGCGGCCTTTGAGATAATGCGAGACTTCGTTTACAACCTACCAATCATGATTGCGCCGAAATGGGTTGACTCGAAAGCTAACCCTATCGCATTGAAAAACCTCAATCACTACTTACTAAAGCTTGCGCAAGATACCCCAAGCGACAACCAGACCTTTGAGGTTGGCGGTCCAGATATCGTCTCTTATCGCAATCAATTCGCGCATATCGCTAAAACTGCCGACCGTCCACTTAGATTATGGGCAACTTCCCTACTTACGCCTAAAATTGCCTCTTATTGGCTTGGCGTGGTGACCTCTGTCCCTTCCAACATAGGGAGAGCATTGCTCGCAGGTTTAAAGCATAATTTCATAGCTAACTCGACCACCATCCAAGAAAAGTACCCGCAAAAGCTCGTGTCGTTCGAGAGCATGGTTGAACAAGCGATTCATGCTGAGGGTAACTTCGTAAAAAGTAATGTGTGGGGCTTTGATAAAACCGCCTTTAAACGCTGGCAAGCGGGATACGGTTACTATCCGAAAAAGACAGGTGCAAGTATCACGTCGACTGCCTCGCTAGAATCGCTTTGGCACGTAGCTCAACAGATTGGAAGCCCTAAACAGGGTTACTTCTTCGCTAACGTTTTATGGCGCACAAGGGAGTGGTTAGATCTTCTCTTTGGTGGTGGAGTGCCCGTTCGACAAATGCCAGAAGGGCCAAAACTAAAAGTAGGCGACAAAATTGACTCATGGAAAGTGATTCGCTGTGAAGAGAACCAATTCTTATCGTTGCTGTTCGGGATGAAAGGTCCGGGCTTAGGGCGACTAGAAATCACGGTTTCTGATAACGGAGACACACGTGAATTAAACATCACCGCTTGGTGGCACCCTAAAGGCTTTCTGGGGTTACTGTATTGGTTCGCAATGATGCCTGCTCATCTGTTTATCTTTAAAGGCATGGTAAAAGCGATAGAGAAGCAAGCGAGAGAATAGATGAGAGATGCGAGTAACGGGATGCGAAGAGATTCAAAGCAGATGAGCGGCTCGAGTGGCTACAGGCGCTATGAGAAGCAAAAAAAAAAGAGCGGATAATTCCGCTCTTCGTATCTCTAATCTTGTATCTAGCCGTTAGCCAACAAAGCTAATTGGAATCTCAGCCAATTGGTTGCCTTGGTTAGCTGGGTACACGATGTATTCACCGTGGTACTTCACAGCAGACTTGTAGTCAGTCACTTTGTGAAGCATGAAACCCGCTTCCATTGCTGCTTGGATAAACTCAGCGTGGTTACCACGAACAAACCAGTTCATCGGCTTAACCATCAACTCACCGTCGAAAGAGTCATCACACTGCTTACCACATAGCGCGAATGAGTGCTCACCATCGGTAAAGAACTGAATTTTGCCACCCGTGGTTAACTCATCTTCACTCGATACGCTCCAACCCATCTCGTACATTTTGTCCATAAAGGCTTCAACGTCGCTGTCTTTTAGTGCTTTAGGCTCTTCACCTTCTGGGAAGAACTGAGCGTAAAACGCTGAGATTCGCTTAAACGTAAAAGTTAAATCAGAGTTGTTACCCTTTGAACGGCCTTGCTTTTGCCAGCGAACCAAATCAGGCACAACAACGCGATCATACGCTTGTGCTTTGATTGCTTTAGTCACCCAGCGAACAAGGTATAGGTTGTTTGCGATAGGTGCGTCAATCGCTTTACCTGACTTGTGTAACGCGTCAAGCTCACCAAGTGCGGTGTTCACAAGCTTCTGAATTTCAATATAGTATTTTGACATTATGCCTTCTTTCCTAATGTCCAATATAGTAATGCTGACAGTATTGCACATGCTGCCATCACCATAGCCATTGGCCC
This sequence comes from Vibrio chagasii, assembly GCF_002954585.1. Lineage (GTDB taxonomy): Bacteria > Pseudomonadota > Gammaproteobacteria > Enterobacterales > Vibrionaceae > Vibrio > Vibrio chagasii_A. The sequence continues at coordinate 898,805 of NZ_MSCI01000002.1, read as the reverse complement.
TGCAGTATCACTTGGTAGCATTGCGACAATTGCTCCAACCACAGAACCAGTACCAAATCTTAATGTGCCCGCGAGTGATGATGCCGTACCTGCCATATTCGGATACCCGCTTAGCAGCAGCGCCATTGAGTTACTACCAATGGTAGACAGTGTGCCGATAAACAGCATCACGAATGGCACAATGCCCCACAAGCCAATATCTAACGACCAGCCGACCAACAAACCTAAACCTGCGAACAACTGAATGGTTAAACCCACTCGAAGCATCACGTGAGAGCCGACTTTCTTCACGATTCGGCCATTAATGCTCGTCATCAAGATCATTGCAACGATGTTCAAGCCAAACAGGTAACCAAATAAGTCTGGGCGAACACCGTAGATGTCGATGTAAACAAACGAACCAGCGGTTAAGAATGCGAACATTCCCGAGAAAGAAAATGCACCCGAAAAAATCAAGCCCATTGCCGTTGGGTTTTTACATAAACGAGCGTAGTTACGAATCGTCGTTTTGAAACGCAGTGGTTGTCGGTTTTCTGCCGGTAGCGTCTCAGGGATCTTCATCGATACCGCTAGAATGACGATCACTGCAAAGATAGCCAGTACCCAGAAAATTGAGCGCCAACCAAACCACAATGCCAAGTAACCACCAATCATTGGTGCGATAAGTGGTGCAACCGTCATAACCAAGGTTACGAAAGACATGGTTCTTGCAAAATCTTCACGATCAAACATGTCACGTACAACCGCTTGGATGATTACCGCTGCCGCTGCGCCTGCAAAACCTTGTGCAGTACGAACGTAAGTCAGCGCTTCAATGCCGTGGGTTGTAGCACTCACCACAGAAGCAATCGCAAACAAGAACACACCAATCAAGAGTACAGGCTTACGTCCATAGCTATCAGCTAATGGGCCATGCAGCAGCTGACCCAACGCAAAGCCTGCGGTGTAAGCCGTTAGCGTTATCTGTACTTCACCCGCCGTCACACCAAGATCTTTGGCAATGGTCGGCATCGCAGGCAAGTACATATCGATCGCGAGCGGCGTCAATGCACCAATCGCACCGAGAATCAAAAATAGTACTAAGCCTAATTGAGGAGTTTCTGGTTGAGAGCTTGGGCTCTGTGGGGTAGATGTCTGCATGGTTCTCCGAATGTTTAACTGATAAAACTAGGACCAGCGTGAACACGCAAGTCAAAAGATTGGCTGAGACTTTCCTAGTACCAGTCAACATCATCAGCCGACGCTATCCTTGGTCGGTTTTGCAACGAGAGCGCTATAAATTAATAGCTAAAGGTTACTTCCAGATAGAATCAACTTCTTCTTGCGTTAGGTAACGGTACTCACCTAGCTCAAGAGATTCGTCCATCTCGATTTCACCAATACGTTCACGGTGTAGTGCTTCAACCTTGTTACCAAGTGCTGCAAACATGCGTTTTACTTGGTGGTATTTGCCTTCGTGAATCGTTAATAGCACTTCACGCTCTGCACGCACTTCAAGGTGCGCGGGAAGTGTTAGGCCATCTTCGCTCTTAAGCTGGATGCCCTCTTTGAATTTTTCAACGTAGTCTGGTTCTACTGGATCAACCAACCACACACGGTACATCTTTTCGCACTTGTGTTTTGGTGCGGTAATACGGTGAGACCATTTACCGTCATCAGTGATCAGTACTAGACCTGTAGTATCAACGTCTAGACGACCTGCAAAGTGCAGCTTGTCCATTTTGATTTCATCAAGCAATTCAAATGCGGTGCGATTTGAGCCATCTTCATGCGAACAAACAAAGCCTTCTGGCTTATACAACATAATGTAACGTGGGCCTTGAACACGAAGTTCATTGCCTTGCCATTCCACAACACACTCTTCAGTTACTTTAACTGAACCGCTTTTTTGCATGACATCATTTACTGTCACAGTCTTTGTTTTTAATAATTGTGTTGCTTCTTTTCGAGTAATGCCTAGTGCATCGCACAGAAATTTATCTAAACGCATGAATACCTCAACTAATCTAAGTCGGGTATTATAGTCACCTTTGCTCGATTAGTTGAGCTATTTCACACTATTTGTTCTCCATTTTACAAGACGCGATATGTATACACTCCGCCCATACCAAGCAGACTCAGTAAAATCAGTCATTCATTACTTCAGAAAACACCAAACTCCGGCTGTTCTCGTGCTACCGACAGGGGCAGGAAAAAGCTTGGTTATTGCCGAGTTGGCAAGGCTTGCGAAAGGTCGCGTATTGGTACTTGCACACGTGAAAGAGCTAGTTGAGCAAAACCATGAAAAGTATGAAGGTTATGGGTTAAAAGGCTCCATTTTCTCTGCAGGATTAGGCCGAAAAGAGACCGACCAACAAGTGGTATTCGCATCAGTTCAATCTGTAGTTCGCAACCTCGACTCATTCTCTAACCAATTTTCACTTTTGGTTATCGATGAATGCCACCGAGTACCCGATGAAAAGAACAGTAGCTATCAGAAAGTGATCACTCACTTGCGTGAAAATAATTCTGGCATCAAGGTGCTTGGCTTAACGGCAACCCCTTATCGCTTAGGCATGGGGTGGATTTACCAATACCACACTCGTGGGCAAGTGCGCTCGGAAGAACCAAGATTCTTTAGAGACTGTATCTTTGAGTTACCGATTCGCTACCTGCTCGACGAAGGCTTCTTAACACCAGCTCGCATGATAGATGCTCCAGTATTGAGTTATGACTTCTCACAATTAAAACCCGCGAGCACGGGTCGATACAAAGAAGCCGAACTTGATATGGTGATCGAACAATCAAAACGAGCGACACCACAAATTGTCGATCAGATCATTCACCTCGCCCAAGACAAACTGGGCATCATGGTGTTTGCAGCCACCGTTCGACACGCTCAAGAGATCCTAGGCTTACTACCCGAAGGTGAAGCCGCGATTGTCATTGGTGACACGCCAACACTCGAGCGTGACCAAATCATCAATGGTTTCAAAGAACGAAAAATCAAATTCCTGGTCAACGTGTCGGTTTTAACCACTGGCTTTGATGCACCGCATGTCGATTTGATCGCGATTCTTCGCCCAACCGAATCCATCAGTTTGTATCAACAAATCGTTGGCCGGGGTCTGCGTTTATCTCCGGGCAAAAAAGAGTGTTTGGTGCTCGATTACGCAGGTAACAGCTATGATCTTTACCAACCAGAAGTCGGCGACCCTAAGCCAGACTCAGACAGTGAAATCATCACCATCCCCTGCCCAGCTTGCGGCTTCAATAACAACTTCTGGGGCAAGCTAGACAGCAACGGCTTCTTACTTGAGCACTTTGGCCGCAAATGCCAAGGCTACTTTACCGATGAAGACACAGGTGAGAGAGAACACTGCAACTATCGCTTCCGCGCTAAATACTGTGGCGAGTGTGGCGCCGATAACGACATCGCGGCCCGTATTTGTCATGAATGTGACGCTACCTTAGTAGACCCAGACAAAAAGTTAAAAGAGGCACTCAATCTAAAAGATGCTTTGGTGTTTGAGTGTTTAGAGATGGACCTTAATGTACTTAAGGACGACAAAGGCAAATCGCAACTTAAAGTCACCTACCGAGGTGAAAACCAAGCGCAAGTCCATGAGTTTTGGTCACTGACCACCAAGAAGCAAAAGCAGAACTTTAAAGATCAGTTTGTTCGCCCTCACCTTGCAGATAGACACAGACCTTTTGAGGAAGCGTCACCGTCAAAAGTGGTTGCTCACCAACATAGGTTCCGCCCACCACAATTCGTGATTGCACGTAAAGTTGGTCGCTTTTGGAAAATGAGAGACAAAATATTCGAAGACGAGCTTCAACAACGTTAATCATTACGGTCTTAACACTTGTGGTTAGTCTCCGTGATGTATTGAAGCTCTCATCGTCAAATTTTTAGGTATCAATTTCTCATTATTAATCAGGTTCACTTTCTGTTCAGAATTACTTTTTTATACTGAACGCTATCAACCTTCTCTAGGATTCGCTATGTTTAGTAAAGCTATGATTTCTTTGTTTTCTATAAGCTTAGGCTTATTTGTTTCTGCTGGCGCATGGGCTGACTCACACCATAATGGTCATGAATTAGTGCAGGACGTTCATAAGGCAGGAACCCGCATTGAATTTGAAGAAGACCAAGACGAGGTCTACGAAGCAGTTCGAGAAGGTTATATTCGCCCTTTCTCTGAGATGTATGCAGCGGTAGAAAACGACCTTCATGGCCGAATCATTAAAGTCGAACTAGAAGAAGATGATGATATTTGGGTGTATGAATTAAAAATTAACTACCAAAACAACATCATCAAAGTTGAATACAACGCCGAAACATTAGAAATGCTAAAGATTGAAGGCCGCAACTTTAAAAACGCTATTAAACACGGCGATTAATTTAGCGCGACAATTAATTTACCGCGACTAATAGCTAAACACGGCAAATAGTTAAGCACAACGAACAGTCATTACAAAAATTAAGAAGAACAATTATGAAAATTTTAGTCGTTGAAGACGAACCTCGTTTGGGCCAACAGATTATTGAAACACTTGAGGGGGCTGACTGGGTTCCAGAACTTTCTCAAGATGGTATCGACGCTCTTTATCGCGCGACATCAGAAGAGTGGGATGCGATTGTTCTCGACTTAGGTCTACCTAAGCTTGATGGCCTAACCGTTTTAAAAGGCATTCGAGACGAAAACATCAACACGCCGGTGATTATCCTAAGTGCTCGTGACACCCTAACCCAACGTGTTGAAGGCTTAAACGCAGGCGCTGACGATTACCTAACTAAGCCATTCGAAATGGTCGAGCTGATTGCCCGTATTCGCGCACAACTTCGCCGTGCGTCGGGCAGCGCAGCACCCGTTCTTCAAATTGGTGATTTAAGCTTGGACACTCGCAGTTCAAAAGTGTTGTGGCAAGGCCAAGCAGTCAGCCTAACGGCACTAGAATATAAGGTTGTCGCGTACTTCATGCACAACCAAAATAAGGTTATCTCACGCACTGAACTGGTTGAGCATATCTACAAACAAGACTTCGACCGCGATTCAAACACGGTTGAGGTATTTATTGGTCGTATTCGTAAGAAAATCGCACCAAAGATCATCAAAACCGTGCGTGGCCTTGGCTACCAACTGAATGCTGAATAAGTCTCTATTTAATTAGAACAACAAACATCAATTAAACTAAGAGAAATCAAGCACACTCACCCACTAAGTGGACAGCCTGTACTGATCATCGAAATAGCTGATCATCGAAATACAAGTCGATAACGATGAGCAAAGGCAGGCTGGAAATGCATGAATCTAAAGAAACGAACACTTAAAAACATCAGTCTAAAAAGCCGCTTGCTTCTCGCTGCGGCTTTTTGGCTAGGTGCGATGATATTAGCCGCCGGTGTTGGTATACCAAAACTGGTGAACGATTACCTTGTCGACGACATGAAGCAGCAACTTGCCCTAACCATGGACGAGCTCACCGCCAATATTGAGACCAATGACAATGGCAACCTAATCATGGCAGAACGCCTGTCCGACCCTAGGTTTAACCAACCATACAGCGGTATTTATTGGCGAGCTTCAACTCAAGATCAAATCATTCGTTCTCGCTCCTTATGGGACAAAGACCTCACCATCAAGCGTTCTCCTATTCATACTTCCGTTAAAGGACCTGAAAAAGAGAAACTGATTTACATTGAGCAAGATATCTATCTACCTTCGCTGAGCGACCCAATTACCATCACCATTGGTATTGACGAAGACCCACTCGAGTCGACACTAGCGGAGTTAACGGGTCAGGTATGGCTTATCCTGATGCTGTTATTTGTCGGCGTACTAATGTTGATTGGTATTCAAGTGAGCTGGTCTCTATTGCCGCTGAGTAAGATGCAACGTGAGCTGGTAATGCTGAGAAAAGGTGAACAACAAGGGCTAAGCGACAACTACCCGAAAGAGGTCTCGCCACTAGTATCTGACCTTAATGCCCTACTGTTTCACTACCAAGAGTTACTGGAGCGTGCTCGTAACCACGCAGGTAACCTATCTCATGCGTTAAAGACGCCGTTGTCGGTGATGAAAAATGAAATTGAGATGCTGCCTGACAATGAAAAGAAACTATTACAACAACCGATTCAACAGATCCAAAGCCAGATAGATTATCACCTTGGTCGTGCTCGTATGGCGGGTGCGATGAACATTCTTTCGGTGAAATCCTCACCTTGCGAGCGTGTTGAAGCGATTTCAATGGCGTTTGATAAAGTTTATGCCGCTAATGAAGTCACCATGATCAATGAGCTGGATTCTGAACTAGAGGTCGCTGTAGAAAAAACCGACCTTGATGAGATGGTCGGAAACCTACTCGAGAACAGTTACAAGTGGGCCAATAGCATTATCCGTGCTCACGCTAACGAACTGACCGACGGTAATGTCGAGTTAATCATTGAGGATGATGGACAAGGCATCCCCGAAGAGAAGCTCGAACAAGTGACTAAACGAGGCGTAAGGCTAGACGAAACCACGCCAGGAACAGGTCTAGGGTTGAATATTGTCAATGAGATGGCACACAGTTACCGGGGGAGCTTAACGCTAAGTAAGAGTTCAATGGGTGGCTTAAAAGCTTCTCTTGTTCTAAAGGTATCTCAAGCCTCTTAAAGTGACTACATTCAAGAACCTGCTATACCTTAAATAAAAATAAGGAGTTTACGTATCACGCGTAAACTCCTTTTTGATCTTTTGCCGTTTTTACTCTGCAAATTTAAGTCATCGAATACGAACTAACGACATTGCCTTTGGTATCACTGACCACGCTGATGAAACTTTGTTATCCATGAAGAAAGCGGGCTGTCCAATCGCCATTTTAGGTACTTGTAGAACACCACCATTCGCCGCCGCCAAGCTTGCTTCTATCGAACAATCATCGCAAGAGAAATAGACCATAGTGCTATTGCCCCCGGCCTTAACATTAGGCATCGAGCACAAAGCCCCTGTCGCGCCGTATTTGTCCATATCGCTAGGAAACACCCACATTTCAATATCGATGCCCGTTTCGTTATCCAACTTATCTAGCGTCACTTTAAAGACGGCCTCATAAAAGGTTTTGGCTCTCACCATATCGTCGACATAGATTTCAAACCAACCGGATTCATTTGCATACTTTGTCCTTAGCTTTCGCCCTTGTTCACCCTTATTTAAGATAGACAAGGTTGACACTATTAGAACGATAGAAACGCCCAAAAGAGGCTCGGCTTTAACAAGCAGAAATAACAGAACCTTGTTTGATTGATATTCAAACAAGGTTCGTATTTATCGGGAACTAAGTTAGAGAGCGTCTTAAAGCCGTGCTTTATATATCATTAACTGCAACATCTAAGGTTTGTGAATCATCACTGTATGTCGTTGAGCCAATAACCAAGATCTTTCCGTCTGTGTAGTAGTCATGTTGATCATTCATTACTTGTGCATTCGCTAGAGGTAAATTGACCAGTTCCGTATTCGGGTAAGCGGATTTAATTTGCTGCGCCAACCGATCGCGCTCTTCATCAACATTCGGGTCTATTTTATGAAGCACGGTGACAATGCCAGAATACGGTGTCACTTTTAAACCGTCATCGTAGCTGATTGCCCCTAACCACTTTGTTTGATTACTGTTTCTGTCTAACCCCGCATTCCACCAGCGTATGTGGCTTCTCTTCATCAGGTTTCCTGGCAATTGAAAGGCCATATCTTGTGGTTGATTTCGCCAATATAAGTCAGATACAGGCGGTGTCTTATCTTTTAGGAGAGTAAGGTAACTCGACCACTCAATATCATTTCGAGAGAACGTTTGATTTTCTATCCAGCCCAACTGGTTCATGAGTTCACGAGGCGATTCCCCTACATAAACAACATTGATCGCTTGCGCATCATAGATTGGAGAAAGCCCAGGAAACGCTTTGTAAGTCACTTGTTGTAAGTCGACAGAGTTCATCTGTGCCGATGTTTGTTGATTTTGAAAGTCATCAGCTTTCCAGAAGAAATGGGCATAATTTGCGTAACACAGCCAAGCCACTAAAAACGCGCTGGTTTTCAAGGTCAACTTACGCCATTTAAATTTGTTACCCACAACAACAAAAATGGTCACCGCGACTAAACCAATCAGCAAGCTTTGGTGTTCGCCGAGGAAAACCTTAACTGCCCCTAATAAAGGAAACTGTTCGACACCATGTGCTAACAACATACCCCAAGCAATAAATTGACCACCGCCAAGCAATAAACCTACCGAAGAAAACAGCGTAAAACTGCGCCACTTAACGCGATGAGAACCAGCAATAACAGGAACAACCCAAGCAATAGGACCCAAAAGGCGTGCCGCGACTATAATGAATGTGCCCTTTTTCGCAATGAGATAACGACACCGTGCGATCAGCCTTTTGGTTTTTGGTCGAAATTGAATTAGCTTCTTTTGGGCTGTCCTTCCCCACTTTAAACCAATGAAGTAACTCAGTTGATCCCCAACGAAACCACCTAACATTACAAACACCAACGCCATCCATGCACCTGAATACAGTTGAAAGCCCGCAGCGATAAAAAAGGGCTCTCCCGGTACAAATAGGTTTGGGCCAATGAGAGCATCACCCAATGCTCCCAAAAACAGCCCTAGTCCATCAAACATAACAACCTCAATGCTTACTGCTCTTTGTAATGACCAAACTCATAGTTCATTTCGTTGTTACGCATTTCGCCTTTAAAGAAGCGTCTTATATTGGCTTTGAGGTAAGTTGAACCCGTCTTCACAACACCATCTTGGTCTAATCGACGTGGGTCAAAACCAAAGGTCATATTTAGGAATCTAAATCGCCATGTTTTGCTCGCACGTTTTACATAATCACAATCCTCACAAAGGAAAATCTCTTCATCGAAACCACCGATCTCTTCATGTGCTCGTTTGGTTGAGAAAATACACGCGCCAATCGCGGTCGGGAAAAAGAACTGAGTCGCAAATAAGCCCGCATTAAACAGCCCATAACCGAATTTATGAACCAATGGCAGCCCTTTTGAACTCATGTATACGCCAGCAACTTCAAGCTTGTTCTCTTCTAACTCATAAAGCGCCTTTGCAAGGAAGTTACGAGGCAGGCTTACGTCGGCATCCAAGAAAAGGATTCTGTTGTACTGTGCCAAAGCAGCCCCGGTGTTTCGACCAAGGCTAACACCGCGTTCTTGCATATGGTGGACTGTCAGTTTTGGCAATGCACTTTCATAGGCTTGTGCGACTTCTCTGGTGTTATCTTCACTATTTGAGTCGACCACGATCACTTCGAACTCTTGATGGGTTTGCACGCTCAACTCTTCCATTAAGCGACTAATGCGTTTCTCTTCGTTTAACGTAATAACGACAATACTTACCGGTTCCATGTTTTCACCTATTCATTCTGCTGATTAATTAACACTAAGGTTACCTAACCAAGCATTAACCAAGCCTTAGGCGAACATTCATTTTCCGTTCATTAACTTGATGATTTCGCGACGATATAAACAGGGCAAGAGAACAAGACAGAAGAGTAAAGAAGGCGATAAAATAGGGTTAGCGAGCGTTTTATCTACAAACGAGCCAAATATCGAAGGAAATTCACTTTGTGATAGGCTTCTTACTTGCTCATATTCAAATGTGATGTTAGTATCCGCGCTCGCTTAAGCATGAACTCGTTTCTGCCTAAGCATTACCACATACTCAAGGTCGCATTGAGGTGTGAAGTTAATTTTTACTAATTTGAGAGTAAAACTATGAAATTTGAAGCAGTAGTACGTACTGAACTAGGTAAAGGTGCGAGCCGCCGCCTACGTCACGCTGGTAAATTCCCAGCTGTAATCTACGGTGGTGAAGCAGCAGCTGTATCTATCGAACTTAATCACGACGAAGTGATCAACCAAATGGACAAGCCTGAGTTCTACGAAGCAATCACTCTACTGATTGACGGCGCAGAAGTTAAGGTTAAGCCACAAGACGTTCAACGTCACGCGTTCAAGCCAAAAGTTGAGCACATGGACTTCATCCGCATCTAATTCCCTACCAAGGAATAAGATTGGATTAATCCAGCCTTCTGCATAGAAAAGATAATCGACCTTACCAATCGAGAAATCTAAAAATTCGAAACCCCGATGCTACCAACATCGGGGTTTCACCGCTTTTGAGCCCTCAAAAACGTCGTAAATCTCGCGCAATACACTGAAAATAATCAACTTTCTTCTCCCCCACTTTATCCCAATCTTGCTTGGGTGGATTAAGGGTGGACGAAAGGTGGACTTATACAGTAGTTTTTCTAACAGTAAGACTAGACCGCTTTTTCGCTAGGTTCAACACTCGAATCAAACAAAAAGACAAAACCGACTAGCACCTAGAATGTTACTTGTATGACCTTGTACGCACTTCTAAACGAATATAGTCATCATGAATAAAAACTACTCCTTTAGCACAGCTGACGTCAGTTAAGAGCCACCTATTTGTGTTCCTGTTTATTAGATAGGACGTTACCACCGCGTAATACACTCTAGGCTAATCAAACAAGACTGAAAGGCGATCAAGAAAACACTTCTGGCCTTTCGTCCATTCTTAACACCATCTCCCAGCTTAATCACTACAACCCTCATTTGATGGCATAACACGCCTAAACTAACCATTAGCCAATAAACCTACTAATCCAGTATTAAGACTTTAAAGGCCTATAGGCATTCACTGATCCGCACAATCATTTTTCACAACATAACACTCGGCTTGTCTGTCCAAAAATCATGGATTCAGATTCCGAATAACAGCTCGAACGCCCATGCAAACCTAAAATATTAAAGCATTTGGTCCAAGAATTTGTGATGGTGGGGCTCTGGTCGCATCACAAGCATAAACTCCCGTAACCCCCACCCTCGCGCACTCTAGGTGACACTTTCAGCTCACCTAGAGCGCACGGATTTAAAGGGCTAGTGAGAGGTTTTATTGACAAAGTAATGTTGACACTTTTTGGAAAGAAATCTCAATCCAGATTCTAGGTAAGCGCTCCATAAACACCGCATTCTAATCGCCTAGCGCGAAGAATAAGATCAAGTCTCTGACCATGAGGAGATTTGAAATGGGAAAACGACACACTAATCAAGAATGGCAAACGCTCATCGAGCAGTCTGAATCGAGTTCATTGTCAACGCTTGCATTTTGTAAGCTCAATGAACTCAACCCCTCAACGTTTTATGCTAAGCGCCAGCAACTCAAAAAAGCGGATGTCTCTCAAGGCTTTGTACGGGCAGAGGTCGTCGAAAAGACAACGAAATATCAAGCTCAAATAGCCACCGCTAACATGACACTTCTCATCAATGATGTGGAATTGAGCATTCCTCAAGGCACGCCCGCTGCCTACCTGGCAGAACTCATTGGAGCCTTGTCATGAAACATATGCTCAGCGCACCAGAGATTTATCTGTATCGTGAGAGTGTCGATTTTAGAAAGTCCATCAATGGCCTCGCGGCGATTATCGAAAGTGACACCGATTTACCCTTGGGAAGCGGCGCACTGTTCCTGTTCACCAATAAACAGCGCGACAAAATCAAAGTGCTGTACTGGGATAAAACTGGCTTTGCGCTTTGGTATAAACGCCTTGAAAAAGCCAAGTATAAATGGCCTACAAAAGAGAAAAATGAGGTGTTTACTCTGACTCAATTCGAGCTTGATAGACTGCTTTCTGGCTTCACGATTATCGGCCACAAACCCGTACAAATAAAATGTTTTACAATGACTTAATCGATAATAAAGCCTTATCCACCAAGCATTCATGGTATGGTTTCAGTATAATAAATGCCATGAAAAAGACGCCAGATATCAACCCCAAAAGCCAAGATGTTGCCGAGCTACAAGCGATGGTGAAAGCTCTGATGGCGTCAGAAAACCAATGGAAACAAGAGCGCCAGTCGCTACTCGAACAGCTCAAGCTTGCCTTTGACCGTCAGTTCGCGAAACGCTCCGAGGCACTAAAGCCTTACGATGAATCTCAAGGTGACCTCTTCAACGAAGTGGAATGTGAAGCCGCTAAGGAAGAAGAGGTTGAAGTGGTCACGACGACCATGAAAAACAGTGTGCATGCTGCCAACATAGTCTGCATAAAATCGGTGAAGACCGCAGTGAGAAACTTGAGTTCTCACCAGCTGTGCTCAAAGTGCTGGAATATGTTCGTCCTAAATATGCTTGTCGTCAGTGTGAGCAAACTGAAGACAACAGCCACATCGTTCAAAAACCAGCGCCTCAGAGCATCATCCCTAAAAGCTTCGCGACAGAAAGCTTGCTGGCCAATATCATCCTTGGTAAATATCAATACGCAATGCCACTTTACCGCCAAGAGTCGCTGTTTACTCAGTCGGGTATTGAGCTATCGCGAACTACCATGGCAAGGTGGGTTATCCAAGTCAGTGAGAAGTTCACACCGCTGTATGCGGCCTTAAAAGAGCATCTACGCCAACAAGTAGTGGTTCAGGCGGATGAAACGCCGCTCAATGTCCTTAAAGAAGATAAACAGTGTTATATGTGGCTCTACTGCTCGGGCGCAGACTCGCCCGACGCTGCACTGCCGAATGTAAAGAATATCGCCTTGTACGACTATCAAAACAGTCGCGCGAGGGCATGCCCTGTTGCCTTCTTGGGGGATTACAGTGGTTATCTGCAAACCGATGGCTATGGTGCCTATGATGGTCTTCATCACGTAACCAATGTTGGTTGCTTGGCGCATGCACGGCGTAAGTTCATGGATGCTAAGAAGCTTCAAGGTAAAGGTAAGTCAGGTAAAGCAGATAAAGCGCTAGCCAAAATCCAGAAGCTCTATGGGATAGAATCGCGCTTAAAAGGTGCGACTGTCGAAACACGAAAAGCAGAACGTCAACAGCATGCCAAGCCGATACTGGATGAGCTGCACGACTGGATGACGTCTCAACAAGTAATAAGCTCTAGTCCATTAGGAAAAGCGATTAAGTATACGCTCGGCCAATGGCCCAAGCTCATCCGCTATATCGATGACGGTCATTTATCTATCGATAATAATCGTGCTGAACGTGCCATTAAACCGCTGGTCATTGGCAGAAAAAATTGGCTCTTCTCGAACACACCAAATGGTGCTGATGCGAGTGCGATGCTTTACAGCATCGTCGAGACGGCGAAAGCCAACGGCCTTATCCTCTACGACTACATGGTCAAGTGCATGAAAGAGCTCGCGAAAGCGGAGCCTGATATCGATGCGCTCCTACCTTGGAACTTCAAACATTAACAACACCGCCCCGTGGGTTCATGGGGCACATCCCCTGTTGTAGTGAATGTCCTAAGAATATTGAGATTTTATTGTCGATAGGCATGTTAACTCAATTTGCTTTTTAGTCGTAGGTAAAGTCGCCCATAGTATCAAAGGTTACTATAAGGAATTTCAAGAAAAAACCATTCGAACACGCTAGGCACTTTCCTACTTTTCCCAGTGAAGAGTTGAAGGGAAGTGAGGAACTCTCAGGTTTTAATTTGATTTATATTCAAATTTTGGGGACAACTTCAAAATTTTCAGCTCTAATCTTAGAGCTTTGCTCTTTTATTTTCAGCTTTTATTTAATGGCTAAGTATGATTTACATTAAATATACCACTATTGGACTATTGGACTATTGGACTCTGATTTCTTAAAAAACTTACCTCCAGAAAAGGTAATTGCTTTAGTGGAAAGCCTACCTTTTGAGCAACTTATTGTTTTAAAGAGACATATAGACGTTGTAGTTAATTGTAGGAAAGATTTAGCGTGTTCCCTTTCCGATGATGAACTGTCATTTATTGCCAGTTTATACAAAAATAAATGAATAATATTTTGTACAAAGAAGTTCTATATCGGTGGAATGTACTCCCCATATTTTTATCATCTCTACAGGACTTTGTTGCGTAATTCGGACAGAAAATCAAACAGCCCGAGATTGAGTGATTATTAAACAACACACTGAGTTTCAGGCATACCAAGCCCTGTAAGCTTGTTATGCGCTTTAATTATGGCGTAGGTTTCGCCAACTTGAGCATTGTAGTTTCTCAAGCTTAACCTCCCACCTAGCAACTGCTGCACACGATACATGGCTGTTTCAAAGAGTGAACGCTTGTGATACCCATAACACTTTTTCCATTTTTTGTTGGAGCCGTAGAGCTTCTGACAACCTACTGCTAAACTGCGAGGGTGCCCTTGCTCCCAGAATGCAGCTCCTTCTCGTGGCGGGATAAGCGGAACCGCTTGCTTTATCCGTATGGCATCATGGCAATTTCTTGTATCATAAGCACCATCACCTGATATATCAATGATTTTGCGATGTGTCTGTTTGAGTAAGTTAGGGAGCACTTCGGCATCAGTGACGTTAGATAAACTCAGTTCTGCTGCGACTATTTCGTGGGTGCCTGTATCTACTGCGATGTGCAGCTTACGCCAGACTCTGCGCTTCCCATCAGTGCCATGCTTCTTGATCTTCCATTCACCTTCGCCATAAACCTTGAGGCCAGTTGCATCAATGGCCAGATGTTGTATTGTGGTTCTGGTTCTGGTTCTGGTTTTAAATGAAGCCTAAACTTCCTTAGCTCGGCGGCTTATACAGGTGTAGTGTGGGCAAACAAGCGGGATGTTAGCCAGCTTAAATACGGAGTCTAGAACGCCTTGCAGCGCTCTCAATGGCATCGAGAAAACACGCTTCACCATCAGTGCGGTAATAATGACTAAGTCGCTGAATTGGCGAGGTCTACCACGCTTGCCTTGTTTGATTTGCTTCCACTCGGCTATCGCCTCCTCATCAATCCAAAAGCTCAGAGAACCAAGGGGATGCGCCCCATGAACCCACGGGGCGGTGTTGTTAATGTTTGAAGTTCCAAGGTAGGAGCGCATCGATATCAGGCTCCGCTTTCGCGAGCTCTTTCATGCACTTGACCATGTAGTCGTAGAGGATAAGGCCGTTGGCTTTCGCCGTCTCGACGATGCTGTAAAGCATCGCACTCGCATCAGCACCATTTGGTGTGTTCGAGAAGAGCCAATTTTTTCTGCCAATGACCAGCGGTTTAATGGCACGTTCAGCACGATTATTATCGATAGATAAATGACCGTCATCGATATAGCGGATGAGCTTGGGCCATTGGCCGAGCGTATACTTAATCGCTTTTCCTAATGGACTAGAGCTTATTACTTGTTGAGACGTCATCCAGTCGTGCAGCTCATCCAGTATCGGCTTGGCATGCTGTTGACGTTCTGCTTTTCGTGTTTCGACAGTCGCACCTTTTAAACGCGATTCTATCCCATAGAGCTTCTGGATTTTGGCTAGCGCTTTATCTGCTTTACCTGACTTACCTTTACCTTGAAGCTTCTTAGCATCCATGAACTTACGCCGTGCATGCGCCAAGCAACCAACATTGGTTACGTGATGAAGACCATCATAGGCACCATAGCCATCGGTTTGCAGATAACCACTGTAATCCCCCAAGAAGGCAACAGGGCATGCCCTCGCGCGACTGTTTTGATAGTCGTACAAGGCGATATTCTTTACATTCGGCAGTGCAGCGTCGGGCGAGTCTGCGCCCGAGCAGTAGAGCCACATATAACACTGTTTATCTTCTTTAAGGACATTGAGCGGCGTTTCATCCGCCTGAACCACTACTTGTTGGCGTAGATGCTCTTTTAAGGCCGCATACAGCGGTGTGAACTTCTCACTGACTTGGATAACCCACCTTGCCATGGTAGTTCGCGATAGCTCAATACCCGACTGAGTAAACAGCGACTCTTGGCGGTAAAGTGGCATTGCGTATTGATATTTACCAAGGATGATATTGGCCAGCAAGCTTTCTGTCGCGAAGCTTTTAGGGATGATGCTCTGAGGCGCTGGTTTTTGAACGATGTGGCTGTTGTCTTCAGTTTGCTCACACTGACGACAAGCATATTTAGGACGAACATATTCCAGCACTTTGAGCACAGCTGGTGAGAACTCAAGTTTCTCACTGCGGTCTTCACCGATTTTATGCAGACTATGTTGGCAGCATGCACACTGTTTTTCATGGTCGTCGTGACCACTTCAACCTCTTCTTCCTTAGCGGCTTCACATTCCACTTCGTTGAAGAGGTCACCTTGAGATTCATCGTAAGGCTTTAGTGCCTCGGAGCGTTTCGCGAACTGACGGTCAAAGGCAAGCTTGAGCTGTTCGAGTAGCGACTGGCGCTCTTGTTTCCATTGGTTTTCTGACGCCATCAGAGCTTTCACCATCGCTTGTAGCTCGGCAACATCTTGGCTTTTGGGGTTGATATCTGGCGTCTTTTTCATGGCATTTATTATACTGAAACCATACCATGAATGCTTGGTGGATAAGGCTTTATTATCGATTAAGTCATTGTAAAACATTTTATTTGTACGGGTTTGTGGCCGATAATCGTGAAGCCAGAAAGCAGTCTATCAAGCTCGAATTGAGTCAGAGTAAACACCTCATTTTTCTCTTTTGTAGGCCATTTATACTTGGCTTTTTCAAGGCGTTTATACCAAAGCGCAAAGCCAGTTTTATCCCAGTACAGCACTTTGATTTTGTCGCGCTGTTTATTGGTGAACAGGAACAGTGCGCCGCTTCCCAAGGGTAAATCGGTGTCACTTTCGATAATCGCCGCGAGGCCATTGATGGACTTTCTAAAATCGACACTCTCACGATACAGATAAATCTCTGGTGCGCTGAGCATATGTTTCATGACAAGGCTCCAATGAGTTCTGCCAGGTAGGCAGCGGGCGTGCCTTGAGGAATGCTCAATTCCACATCATTGATGAGAAGTGTCATGTTAGCGGTGGCTATTTGAGCTTGATATTTCGTTGTCTTTTCGACGACCTCTGCTCGTACAAAGCCTTGAGAGACATCCGCTTTTTTGAGTTGCTGGCGCTTAGCATAAAACGTTGAGGGATTGAGTGCATTGAGCTTACAAAATGCAAGCGTTGACAATGAACTCGATTCAGACTGCTCGATGAGCGTTTGCCATTCTTGATTAGTGTGTCGTTTTCCCATTTCAAATCTCCTCATGGTCAGAGACATGATCTTATTCTTCGCGCTAGGCGATTAGAATGCGGGTTTTATGGAGCGCTTACGATTCTAGTGCTATTTCTTGAAAATCAACGGCGTTTTTAAGGAGAAAAAACAAGTAACTCTACGATTTTCAATACAACTCGTATAATAAAACTCGTAAAAGTGAGGTTGTCGAAGCAGAACTGTAGCGGATATCCGAATTCGCGAATAAAAAGGAGTAATATTGAGATAGTTGCAGCTATGAAAAAGAAGCGGCCTGATTAACTAACTTTCCTTAGGCTCTTCTTTCTAGAATACTCGTAATGTCTTTTTTGAGTTCCTCTGAAAGGCGTTCGAATTGTTCTGGTGCAACCAAACCTTCCTCGCACATTTGCATGAGCTGGATAAATGCTCGGCTTCGAGAATGGCCATCAAAAAACAACTTCATTTGCTTTTGAGATTCTTTGGAGTGCTGACACATAAAGTTGAACCTTTTCCCTACAGGTTCTGCTTCATCAGTAATCGTTTTGATGGCTTCATCTAGTTGACGAGTACAAAACACTTTCGCTGCTTCACTCTTTATTTCGCAAAAGATTTTCCAATCAGACTCTTTGATATTCATACCGACCTCCATAAAGTGTTACTTTTTAGGGTAGGACATGACACCATAAAAAGTTGCTATATTTGGTCTGTATCTGGTGTAGTTATTTTAGACACCTGTTGCTCAGCCTCATAAGCATGTAGTTCCCGAACATATGCAATCAAACCTGCGACAAACATACCACCGGCCATTGCGGGAAAAGCGTCGATGAAGAGTTCAAAAACGTAAACATCCTTAAACTCTGAATTCTTTATCAATGGTATTGGCAAAAACATAAAGCACGGTTGGGGTGTAAACAACGCAATTCCAAAGCTGCTGTGTACCACTTTAAACACAACAACACAGCGCATAGTAAAAAATATCTACTGTTGCGAATCTGTCTTAAGCGTTTTGTTAGTTTTACGTTTACGCTTCAGACTCCGCGATCATTTGAGCTCGCCACTCGGCTACATTTGCCCATTTCTCGTCTGTTACACCGTTATGTGACCAAAACACTACTTCACCCCACGGGTTTAAACAGTAATAATCAGAGTTATCTTCGCATATAGGTAGTAGTTCCGCAGGTAAATCGTCATACTCTCGAGCATCTTTCAACGCCCCGAAAATATCTGCATGGCTGGGAGGATCCGATATTTCTAAAGCTTCAATAGGAGCGTCGCCTAAGTCATAACCAGATTTAATGAATTCGATATATTCCAACGGAAATTCAAACCCTAGCATTTTTTGAGCTTCATCTATTTCGGCATCTGTAATTGTTTTAACCATAAACCTTTCCATTTTCATGATACTAATTAGTACAACTAACGCCAAATTAAGTAGTGAGCAACGCTGCCACCTGACCTAAACCATTGTGCCCTAAACACTAAAGCTGATTAAAACCGAAAGTGCCAAGCATTGCGAATCTGCTTAAATTTATTATTATGTGCCTTTTTCACAAGGCGCTAGAATTTCGAGTTCTTGGCTAGGTAAATATGTAATTTCCAAGCAAGTTAACCGCCACATACTTTCACTTAATTCGCTTTAAACTCAAATAGGCCATCACCTTTCGGACCTTCGAGCTCGTACTGCATATCAGCAGAACCAGAAACTTCATACCCTCGAATGATTCCTTTAACTAAGTCAATGTCGTAAGGTGTGCCAATACTTGCGTGAAACTTGTCCGAGCTCTCTAGAGTGCTGAGCGCTAGCTTAGTTGAACCAGACTCTTCAAATGAGCTATTCATGCTTATAGAGAAGATGAATGCCAAGGTAACACCACAGGCCAGCATTATCGCAGCTGCAACAGACCACTTCCTTTGAGAGTTTTTGAACTCTTCAACACTACTCCATTGGTTATGCTTCCAAGCCCACTCATTGCCTTTGAAACCAAGAATAAATGGCATCGCAATGTTAACTAACGGCACAAAAACCAACAAAGCTCGATAGGTGCGAAAGCGAATACCCCATATCCAATTGAATGCAAACGCGCCCCAATTCCAACCTTTAATCTGTTCAGGGACTTCTTTACTATTATCCATATATTCCACTAATCTTATTCGGGCACATAACGCCTTGCTAAGTGGCTAGCAACGCAATACCGATGCCACCGCATACCCCTTAAACACTAAAACCAACGCATAGTAAAAATGCCACGCGTTACGAATCCCTATTGAACAGTTTGTTATAAGGAGGGTTCACCTATTGTCCACATTTCGACTTCTATACTTTCTTCTTCATCACCCCAGTCTTCTTTGTAACCCAACTCTATGTAATCGAAATTTACAGATATTTCATACTTTTCCAAAATGCTTCTACGCTTCAGTAAGCCATCGTCAGGCCTAAACCGCTTATAGTAGGGTTCATCGAAGAATACCGTTACTTCACTCGCAAATAGGTTGGGATAACAAAGAAGTACAGCTACCCAAGACTTGCCTTGTTCGTTATCTGGCTTTGCATTAACCATATGATTGGCGGCTACAAACAATTGCTCTAATGCCTCTTTCTGCCACTCAAACTTTGAACTACAACCTTGGATCAAGCGATCAAGTGTCCAGATTTTAAAGTTAGTATATTGCTCACCATTCCGTTCAGGGTAATAACCTCGAAACTCTTCAGCCCACCCTTTCAGGGCACGTATATGCCTTTCTGGATTTCGTACTTTCTGTTTTGGACGATGAAAGCTAATTCTTCGCATATCTTCCTTCTTATAACGCCGCGTTAAGTGGTGAGCAACGCTACCACTGCAATTAAAGTATTGTGCCGTAGACACTTAAGCTGAAGCAAATCAAAATGCCGAGCGTTGGGAATCAATCTTAAACGCTTTGTTATAAATACATTGCTTACAAGCATCCCACTTAAATTCTCACAACACAGAGAATTACACTTTGTCTAAATGTACTTGGCAGTTTATCTTCTCGAAGCCAATTAGTGTCTTAGAATATATAAGGCTAAATGTAGCGGGCAGATTTTTCTCAATAATGTGATTATAATACCCCCGACAACTTATGCTTTTCCCGTCATCAGAAACCATTACTAACGCTGCCCGAGATCTTCCAATAGTCGTTGCCTTTGACTCAAGCATGCTCAGCCCAGTATTCACTCTTTTATCTAGCTCAATACTTTGATCAATCGTTGAAAGTAACAAAGTAGTTGCTACCCATAAAAAGAAAGCAACTGTTAACTTCGAGTACTTTTCATACCAACGGTTTTTCTTAGGTCCATATTGTTTGAATGTACTGCTGTCAACCGGAGTCTGATTTCGAGACTGCATCCTAATAAATTTCACAACAAACATAAAATAGACAATGACTGCAGATACAAGCATTACTACAGCAGAGTAAAGGAAATTATGGGTTACATCATAGTTAATCTCTGAAAAAACGTAGATATAAAAGACCAAACATATAGCTTCGCCTACAAACCAAAACTTCAAGGTACTCTCCCTCACATTCGAATATGTATTCTTCCAAGAACCACCAGGCTCAAAAGTAGATGGTATTTATAGACATAATGACCCCCACGAAAGGTGCTAGCCTCCAATATCGTGGGTTAGCTTTAAGCCAGAGCCATAATTAGTGCGTCAAACAACTAAATTTGGAGGCTAGCATGAGTAAAGATAGCATAATTTTCATTGGCTTAGATACGCATAAGTCATTTATTCAAGTCGCTGTTTTACAAGAACATCGAGGGGCAAACCCACAACACCTTGGCCGTATTAAATCTAACAAGTCCGCGCTTATTAAATTGGCCAGACAACTGCAATCCAAGTACCCAAAAGCCACTCTGCACTTTGTCTATGAAGCAGGACCATGTGGTTACTGGACTTATCGCCTGATTACGAGCCTTGGACACTGCTGCTATGTCGTCGCTCCATCACTTATACCTAAGAAGCCAGGCGATAGAGTTAAAACTGACAAACGAGACGCAGCAAAGCTCACCAAGCTGTTAAAAGCCGAAGAGCTTACACCCATCTATGTACCAGAAGCCGAAGATGAAGCTATTCGAGATCTCTCGCGTGCCAGAGAAACGGCAATGAAAGATCTCAAAGACGCAAAGTTCCAACTCAAAGGCTTTCTTCTTCGCAATAATATCCAAGCGACGGTGAATGATAACTGGTCTAAAAAGCATCTACGGTGGCTGACCGACCTCATTCTTCCTCACCATAGTCAACAAATCGTCTTGCAAGAGGTGATCATTACAATCAATGAGCGGATACAGCGGCTGCAACGACTCGATAATGAACTGCTCCATCAGGTCAAAAACTGGCGATATTATCCTGTTGTGAAAGCCATTCAAGCTATGCGGGGTGTTAGGTTACTCGTAGCTCTTGGCACAATAGCTGAGCTGGGTGACTTACGGCGGTTCCACCATCCAAGAAAGCTTATGGCTTACCTTGGGCTTGTTCCAACAGAAAACTCCAGTGGAGGTAAAACTCGTCGTGGCAGCTTAACAAAGTGTGGCAACAGTCGAGCCAGACGGTTACTCGTTGAAGGCGCACACACCTATAAGCATAAAGCGAACATCTCTGTAGAGCTGCAACTAAGGCAAGAAGGGCTGCCTAAAGAGATAGTTGATATCGCTTGGCAAGCCCAGCAAAGGTTATGTCGTCGTTACCAACGACTACTACAAAAAGGTAAACACCGAAATGTCGTTGTGGTCGCCATCGCAAGAGAGATGATCGCTTACATCTGGGCCATTGCGCGTGAAGTTGTCATTAGCGACGTAGATCCTAGAACTCGAATCGCTCGTTTACCGGCATGAAGACAGAATTAGTGTTATCGCATTGGATAAAGCATCGGGAGTGGCACAAACACCGACGGCGTTAGGACGGCAATATAGCTTCGGCTGTATTGAACCACGAGCATAGACTGAAGACAGGTGCTACGACGGAAGAAGTAAGGTAGGCTCTACTCATCGAACGGTGAGCAATCCACGTATATCAGCATGACAACCGACGACATTACTTGCTTCATCTATGCGGTAACACTATCCCAAAATGAACAAAGGCTCTGAAATGAGGGAGCAGAAACTGCTACGTTTTTAATTGACAGTGGGGGTCATATCAACGCCCTGTTAAGATGTGAGCAACGCAATACAAAAGCCGCCGCATACCACCTTAAACACTAAAACAAACGCATAGTAAAAATGCCACGCGTTGCGAATCACTCTTAAACAGATTGTTAGGTATATTTATTCAACCTATTTTGAAGTTCTTTTACTAACTTGTCTCGCCCTCTGGTCGACGCACGTGCCCGAATCTTTTGAATCTCCTTTTCCAATAAGTGCTTTGCTTTGACTTTCCTAACACTTGAGTCATGTATCAAATACCGTCGAAAAGCAAAAACCTCATCATGTAGCTTTGTCCACTCCTTAACTCTCTTTTTGGACGGAACTTTAATCGTTGGTCCCAGAAAGTACATCAAAGATCCACAGTGTTGACATTTAGTAACAGTGCTTTTTTCCCCGATAGATTCAGGTTTATCATATGTAGCTCTCCGCCATGTTGGGCGACGAGCTACCACCCTGCAGTTAAAACATACGCAATTTCCGAAACATGCCATTTTATTATACCTAACAGCTATATTAGACAGAAAAATTCTGCACTTAAATACAGAATTATTCTGTCTAGTATCTCAATGACGTAAACGATACCCCGTTTTTATGAAAACTAACAGTAACTTAAGCACTACAGCTCCCTTCCTACATCCCAAAATACAGAATTTTTCTATATAGCATGAATTGATGTGCCAAACTGAAACCTATGTATGCATAACCAGTTAAAGTTTAATGAAAAAATCACCATTTCTATCGTATATACAAGAATATATGCTTGGACGGCACTATGCCCTTCGTACAACGGAGGCGTACATTTATTGGATTCACCAATACATTCTTTATCATGATAAAAAGCACCCAAAGAGCTTAACTTCCAGACATGTAGAAGATTTCCTAACGCACCTGGTTGTTAACAAAAAGTCAGCGAGGAAAACGCAAAGTCTAGCTCTCAATGCATTAGTCTTTTTATACAAAGAAATTATTCAAGAACCCATAGAGCTTGATATGCAGTTTCGGCGCTCAGATAAATCAAGAAAATTGCCAACAGTCATGACTCCAGAAGAGATTGGAAGGCTATTCAATCACTGTTCACCTAACTACAAATTACCTTATCAATTAATGTATGGGTCAGGGTTGCGTTTGATGGAGTGTCTACGCCTACGTATACAAGATATCGATTATGCATATAAATCTGTACGTGTATGGCAAGGGAAAGGAGGTATAAACCGTATAGTGACAATAGCACCAGAGCTTTTCCCCGCTATCAAACAACAGCAACAGAGATCCGCGAGTTACTATCATCAAGACATGAATGACACAGTTTTCTCTGGTGTATACATACCTGAAGCACTCGCTAGAAAATACCCGAGCGCAGAAAGGAGACTAAATTGGCAATTCCTCTTTCCCTCTAGTCGTTTGTCGCCAGATTTACAAACAGGCGAGCTACGTAGACACCATATTCACCCAACAGCGCTTCAAAAACACATTAAGGTAGCAGGCCAAAAAGCCAACATTGACAAAAACATCTCGTGTCATACTTTAAGGCACTCATTCGCTACGCACCTTCTTCAAAGCGGAGCGGATATCAGAACCGTTCAAGAACAACTTGGTCACACCGATTTGAAGACAACGCAAATCTATACTCACATCATTGATAGAGGCGCCAATGGCGTTGTTAGCCCATTATCAAGAATATTCGTAAAATAACGATAAATGAAATTCGGATTCCGAATTCTGAAATGACTTCATAATCACGAAACAGGGCACTATCACCTGCTCTTAAGGCTGAGGCCTCTAGTCACTCCAAAAGCTCAATAACAATTTATGTGTGTGTTTTTCTCTGCAGCAATGGCTACGTATCACCTCTTATTGTTGCGCCACCATTACCTATTTACAACTTTCATGGCGCTCACAACGCCCTAACACGCACAATAACGGGATGCCTAACAAACACATTATTAAACAGCGAGTTGCAGGGTTCCCACTCTCTACTTCGAGCTTTCGAAAAGAGATATTTCACAATTTTCATCAATAACAGTGTTCGAAAAAGAACATAGGTCTCAAAAACATACACACCATCAATATGAATGAGACTGCATGGTAAACTGCTTTTATAAAAAAGCAGGAATAAAGAATGATTACTAAGGATAGAGATTCAAAAATCGACAACAGTCTTCAACAGAAAGCTGGCGCAAAAGTAGAGCAGGATGTCGCGTTTTACTTACGCAGAGAGTTTGGAGATGCAAATGACATCTTCATTATCAATGACCTACGCATACAGTTTAAAAATGAAACAGCTCAGATCGATCACTTAGTCCTTTATAACAAAGGATTTATCATTATTGAGTCGAAATCGATTCGCGGTGAGGTTAAGGTCAACAATCAACTCGAATGGAGCCGAACCGTAAGAGGGAAATGGACAGGAATGCCCTCACCTATCGAGCAAGCTAAGTTGCAAACCAAACTATTGAAAGCACTTTTAAATGACAACGCTAAGTCGTTATTAGACCGAATTGCATTTTTACAAGGGTACTTTGGTGGTCGCTGTTGGGATCAACTCTGTGCCGCGTCCAATGACGCTCTAATCGATCGAACTTCTATCCCTAAAGATATATCGAAGAAGCTCATTAAAGCCGAATCTATTGGTAGCAGCGTTAAGAGTCTCATCAAAAAGCACCGCGTAGGTTCAATACTAAATCCGAATCCTACGTTTAATCGTGATGAACTGTACCGCCTAGTTCACTTTCTAAACGAACAACATGTGCCTACGTCTTCTCCGGCTCCCAAAGTACATATCGCAGAATTGAGCGAAACTGAAAAGGTAGACTTGCTTCCAGCTCAAGAAACAATTGAAGAGGCCAAAGTTCCACAAATAAGGCATGGTTTTAATTGTAAGAAGTGTCAAAGCCCTCAGACCGAGCCGAGGTATGGAAAGTATGGGTATTACGTCTACTGCCCACAATGTAAGGTGAATACTGCAATGCGTATTAGTTGCCATTCTTGCCAATCTAATT
The DNA here is from genome assembly GCF_002954585.1 of Vibrio chagasii. Taxonomy (GTDB): domain Bacteria; phylum Pseudomonadota; class Gammaproteobacteria; order Enterobacterales; family Vibrionaceae; genus Vibrio; species Vibrio chagasii_A. The sequence continues at coordinate 873,635 of NZ_MSCI01000002.1, read as the reverse complement.
CAGCCAAAGTCAGTAAGAAAAAGAACACGTACTCAATAGCATGCTCTTGTGGTGAAGGAACTCAAGTCGTATTTCCTTAATCTAATAATTCGGAATCCGAATTACAACGCAATTTAAAGCGATGCGGATTCAAATTCGGATTCCGAATTCCCCCAAAACTAAACAACTAACACGAATCACTTCTGGCCACTTTTCGGCATAACCTCAACAGGGGGTACTTGGTGCCAAATAATGTCACTTGTGCCTGTATAGATTTTTGTTGTTTTAGCGTTCGCATGCGCCATTCGCTCGGTAGCACTCTGCCCTTGCTGTTCAATCATCCGGGCAGCTAGTCCTCGAATTTCATGATAGGTCGGCCTTAACGATTTCTTTAGGTGACTATAAAGCCCTAAAGAGTCTCGAACCTTACTGAACTCTTTACTTATATTGTGGTGATGTACTTGGTAAAGATGGTCCGTCTCTTTTGAAATACCACGTTGCTGCTGTTTGGGTTTACGGTGAACGATATAAGGACAAATCAATCTCGATGTTTTAGAAAGATCGACAATGTCTTTAATCGTCTGAGTGACCGGAATGGCGACAGTGGAAGCATCGGACTTTTTCACCTTTTCTCGATGAACATAAAGCATTCCATACACTGCATGCCCATCCACATACTCCACCTCTTTGTCAGGGTTCCATAGAATCCCACAAACGCCTTCCCGTGGTTTGTATATCCGATAACGAAGCCTATAGATCTCTCTCACAGCATGAGTCGTCTCAAGTGTTAAGCTCATTGCGACCTTAAGAAACAGTGGCGCTGCATCGTAGACCTTTTGGTAGTTTTCGATATCTAGGTCGTGGCGAGCTTTGGTGTAATCTTCTCTGGTCAATCGACGCTGTTTTTTATTGAGTACAAAATTACTCTCAATAGCGCTCTCGTCAGCAAGGTAGGAAAATACCTTTTTAAGATTACTGATCTTGTTGTTGAGCTGACGATTACTTAACTCTGAATAGTATTTCGAAAGGAACTCATTGATGTGCTGTAACTTGATCGATTTGGTTGGCAACCGCCCCATGAACTCATCAAGGCGGTAACAGTCCCTCTCCAAATTTCGATAAACGTCTTTGGAAAGCCGTTCTTCTTTCTTCACACGAGACAACACTAATGGAAGCCACTCTTTTAAAGGCCGATTGAATTTGTCCTTACGGCCTTTAGAGACAGCTTTGCGAAATGGGGTCATCTCAGAAAGGGAAAACGCGCTTCCTAACTCAGGACGATATTGCAAGTTGTAAACATGCGCAGCTTGTATCGCTTCTTGCTCTACAGTCCCGATAGGAAATAGCTTCTTCACACCATCTACGGTCGTAAACCGAAATCGAGATTGCCCCCTATGGCTCATTTTCACCAAGAATGGAGGGTAATGAGCCGTTTCTTTGCTTCTAGCTCTACCAACCATTTATGACTCCAAGAATCTTAGAAGTTCACTCACCCTGTCTGCAGGGTTCCCTATCTCATCGTCAACACAGACTAAATATCGGCCCGTTGGCGTTCTAGTGCCCTCGAGCTTGCCATGTTTAATCCAGTTTATGATGGTGGTATTGCATATCCCTGAATCAGGGTAAAACTCATCAATAAATTGTCTAGGTCTGATTTTACGCGTCGCCATGTCGTTCTCCTTACCTTTCTCACTACATGAAAATTAAGATTTTTCATCTACTGGTAGAAAAACTATGCACGATTTTTTCAATGACATTCTATTTGCGCAGCAATTAACGAAAAGGATTCCCGAAGCGTAAAACAATTCAACGAATCGATTTCAAGCCCACTTTAGGGTGGACTAATACAGTAGTACCAAGTTGCTAATCCATTGATTTTATTTGACTATTTCATTGGCCTTTTTAACCGTTTTTTAGGCCAATTAGAACTTAACCACCAGCTCTAAATACATGAAATTCATATAAATCAATATCATACAGCTAAGATTACTACCAACATCGGGGTTTCACCGTTTTTGAGCCATCGAAACGCCCAATACCACTTCCCCCATCGTAAAAAGCTCTGATAGCACGTTGTTTTAGTATCTTTACTCTTTCACATCCTGTTTATGACATTTTCTTAATAAAAGTTATTCATGTCAGCTGTAGTTTGCCTTAATCACCCTTGTTATTAGATCAATCAACTTTTCCTTCACGTTGTCAGTTGCTGCTTGTGAACGATGAATTTGAACGCCAATATTTCCCAATTCTGGTAATCCTTTTTTGATGATTTCGAGGGGAGCTGGACAACCCATGCTTGTTCGAACTGTAATACCTATTCCCGCGTGCACAGCAGGCCAAACACCACCGAGACTTTGGCTTTGGTATACAACTTTCCATTTTATTCGTTCAGCATCCAACGCTTCTATAGCTTTCTGTTTAAAAAGGCAATTTGGCTCAACCACTACCAATGGTAAAGGTATATTTTTTTCGAGAAAATGACCGAGGGGGAAATCTGATGAGGATACCCAACGTACTGGAGTATGGGCAATGGTATCAGAGTATGGAGTTCGCTTAACGCCTTGCCAAGTAACAGATATATCGAGTGAACCATCTTCAATAGCCGATATTAGTCCAGCGTACCTCTCGATCATTGTATTCATTTGAATTTGTTCATTAATGCGACTAAAGCGTCCAAGGCATTCGGTGAGAATTTCTTCTGCGAAATCTTCTTGTAACCCCACATTTACTGTGCCTTGCAAATCAACGCATCTTAAGGTTTCCAACACTTCATCGTTTAGAGCAAGCATTCTCTTTGCGTAGCTCAATAAGTACTCTCCTTGCTCAGTTGGTAATAGATATCTGCCCTCTTTCTTTACTAGTGTGGAATCAGTCTGCATTTCTAGTTTTTTCAAATGTGCACTTACAGCAGATGTTGACTTGTGTTGATGCTTTGCAGCGAGGGCAAAGCTTTTATATTCAATGCCAAGTACGAATGTTTTTAGAGCCTGAAGATCCAATACTGTATCTTTCATGTCATTGACTATCCCAAATTTGTGAATTAATCATCCTGAATGTTTTGATTTTCCGAATTGCCTGCGGATGTCATTATAAACATCAGTTTTGAAATCGGAAGTAATGAAATGACTAATAACCAAGATAAATTAACGATTACCCCGAGGCTAAACGAATTAGCTAAAAATGTACTGTCGGGTGACGCTTACAAACCTAGCCTTGTGAGGAAGGCTTAAAGAATTGCCCCAGCACATAGATCTCGCAAGAACTGACGGGATCAATAATAGAGAATTCAAAGAAACGTTAACTCATCTGGCTTTTTATGTTTTGTGGCTTGCAGACGACAGTGTGATTAAGCGTGTAAGTAACGCCATTAGCTTAGATAGAGTATTCAGTAAATAGGAGATAGAAATGATCGCTATGCAATATAAAGTAGTTCTTCCATCTGATTATCCGATGGAGTCTATTGAGAAAAGAATTCAAGAAAAAGGTCACCTTTTTGATGGGGTACCAGGGTTAATTTTTAAGGCTTTTCTATATTCACGTAAAGATGCTAAAAGTTATGAGAATCCTATAAATAGTTATGCGCCTTTTTATGTTTGGAGAGATCATCATGCAATGGTCTCATTTCTTCAAAGTGATGGTTTTAAAGCGGTTTGTGAACATTTTGGTCGCCCGAGGGTTGAAGTATGGTATGTTGATGAGGAGCCAACGGTGCCAACCTCTCAACACTCCCTTGCGTGCATTTATAAGAATCTGAGTCAGCCTAAAGATGTTCATGGACTAAACTATACTTCGTGGGAAACAATTGGGGTGACGTGGTTGAGTCGTTCTGACGGCATTAATGATAGCAGGGGGGAAGTTTACTCTGTGGGCTATGTTGCTCATGGTCAAAATGATACTTAGTTAGAAGTTCTAACGCGCTGCTCTCAAAAACTCAAAGTTTGCAATTTGCACTTATGGCACTTCTCAACTCGAGGGTGCCGCAAGAGAGACTCAAAATGATAGAACCTACGTTTTATCTACGATCAGTTAAACCAACATAGATCGGCGAACAAAACTTACCTGAGCATGTTGCTTTGAGTTTCATTGATATATGTCTTTAATTTTTTGTATTAGCTTGTTGTATTCTCCCCGTAAAGGGACTCTAGGTTATTGTTTAATGAGCGTCCATTTATTAATAGTTAAGCTTATTTAGAACTAGCTAACACTTCTTAGACTTTATATGCATTCGGTTTAGTATTTTCTTTTCTAACCATTAAGATGTTGATTTTTTGAGGTTTAGAATGAATGAAAACGGATAACTGTGCAGTATTAGATGGTGAAGGGCGTAATGATTATGCACGCTACATGAAGACCGATGTTTTGTTGTCACTTCAACTGCCTGATGAAAAGCTGATCCATAAGGATGAGATGATGTTTCAAATCGTGCATCAATCGACGGAGCTATGGCTTAAACTAAGTTGCTATGAGTTGAAGCAGGCAAGATCATCGATAGAACAGGAAAAAATTCAACAAGCCATGACTCATGTCAGAAGAGCAGCACTGGCAGTTGCTCAGATCATCGAGCAGTTGAGTATATTAAAGTCTATGACTCCATGGGATTTCCAAGGTATACGGCCTGCACTGGGTAATGGCTCAGGTATAGAATCACCGGGTTGGCGTGAAACTCAGTCTATAGCCAAGCAGTTAAACATTGCGGTGGAGACTTATTTGTCAGAGAAAGACATTGACCTTGTCAACCTGTACCAATCGCAAACCCATACTCCATTATTCGCTTTGATGGAATCTTTGATTGACTGGGATGAGAATGTCAGCTTATGGCGAACATATCATTACAAACTTGCCGTTAGAACCTTGGGAATGAATACTCAAGGAACAAGAGGTAAGCCGATTGAGAAGTTAACTAGATTGATTGATCGCCAATTCTTCCCTCAAATTTGGCAAGTAAGAACTAACTTAACTTCTTCAGTCTACTAATCATGGCCATGCTCCCGCAGCTGAGCTTTGATAAATATATTCCGATATAAAATGTACTTAGTGGCGAGCTTTATGATTCGCTGATTGGGATTATTGCAAAAGGTAAAGGTTATTTCAGAGGTGCCCATATGAGCACCTCATTTCATTCGTAAATTCTAAAGAGGTTAAAAGTTTGTTGAGGTAGGCGAAACTCTCCTGCCTTCTCAATATCAGCTCAATACGACTTAACAGTTCAGCTATGGTTGACACTGCCGCCGTTAACTTGGTCATGTCACTCGTAGAATATCCAAACATTTTCAATTCCCTCAACCTCAGTCGTCAGCAGTATAGGTAAGCAATATTACCTTTCTGCCCAGAATCGAGCATACAGACTCCTTGTAATACTTTGCTCGTTTTAGTATTTCGATTAGCCTGTCGGGTTAACATGAAAGTGTTACCAAATCTAAAATAAACCTATAATCTACGTTCCTCCCAAGCAGTTTACCTAACACGATTGCTGAACGACTCGCAGCCACCATTATTCGACAAGGCGTCCTATAAAGCCCCAAAATTGAATACCTAATCAACACCATGTCAAACAGTTGGTTGAAAATTTCCTACGATCTACTTCAAGCTTCCGAAAAGGAACCGTCATCACAAAAACACACTCACAAATATGAGACAGCATGCACGCTTCAGGGTAATTTTATAAAATATAGCGATAGTTAAGACTGCTAAGTCTTCTTGTTAAAAACAACACCGATTGAGCAGCAGGTGACTTTAAGGCGTGGCAACGTAAGTGTGAAAATGATCAACATCCCAGTATACATCGAGTTTTTTACAAAGATGAGTAGCGCTATATTTACGTTACTTCTAGGCAAGTTACTTTTTGATGAAACCAATAGTTTATGGGCATTTGCTTCAGCATATGGAGGGGAGTTTGTCATTGTTACACTCATTCAAATGTATGCAGGTTCCATTGCGGATAAATACTCTCCTCTTAGAATTCTAATATTCACAAATGCGATCAGTTCTATTGTTTTTATCTCCTTGTTTACTGTGTATGACTACTTTTTGTCCCATAGTTTGTTTATCGCCGCAGTAATTGTCTATATCTTCAGGCCATTTTATAGGACCAGCTTGTTTGTTCTTATTAGAACCGTAGCAAAAAAAGAAGAGCTTAAAGTACTAAATGGAAGAGTAACCTCAGCATCACAACTAGGCCAAATATTCGGTCTAACTCTTACAGGCGCAATGCTCTCTTTTTACTCGGTAAACTACATATTCCTAGCAATGGCAATTATCTACATTTCGTGTTTGTTTATGTCAATAAAATTCTGTACGTCCTCACATTATAATTGCTCTACAAATGCGAGAGGTGATGGAAACAGAATTAACTGGAGAGAGTTTGGGCAATTTTTAAAACTAGAAAAGCATTTCAGTGTGAGATTATTGAGCAGCTTTTCAATAGCATTTTGCTTGGGCGGCTTCTATGTTCACCTTGCACCTGTAGTTGTAGAAAAGTTCGCCAATAGTGAAATATGGCTATCTATTCTCAGTGTAAGTTACGCTACTGGTGCCATTATTTCAGGTATGCTCATAAAAAAGACAAATAACAGCTTATCTAATACATCATCAGATAACCTACTATTATTCAATCAAATACTAGCCATAGCCACCTTCATGTCTTTTGGTCTATTCGATAATCTTTACTGGGTACCAATTTTACTATTCACATTCGGTATATCTACCACTTTATCAGCTGTTGGCTTATCTACGTACTTACAAAAAAACACGCTCGATGAGGTAGCAGGCAGGACCGCAGCAGCACAGAACATTGTGATCGCATCAGGTAACGCGTTGGTTGCTTTCTACTCCTCGTATCTGTTCGACTATTCTTTTATTTACTCGTCGATTGGTGTTTCTATAATACTATTTTTCCAAGCTATCTTTTTTAGAGTTTTATTTTTGTTATATCCAGGAAAACCAAGTGATGTTTTTTGTATGGACACGATTAAATCATAGGTAGCGATAAATTTTCTTCAAAGCCCATCAACTCTATAAAACACGGAACATTTTTGGTGTAGCTGGATAGTCACAGGTAATGTCCCACCCGCCCAACTTCTTTCAAAGCAACACCATCAGCACTTATACCTACAGGCGCCGAATTCAGTGGGTACCACGCGATGCTGTCTGCTTCTTGTGCTGTGATTTCACCTTCCCATTGGGTTACCACAAAATAATGAATCAGCTGTAACTCTTTTGTTGGGTGGTAGAGTGAACATAAGAATGTGTATTCAATTGGAGTAACGTTTAGCTCTTCGTTAAGCTCTCTAAACAGTGTCTGAATTTGATTTTCACCCTGCTCTATATGTCCGCCAGGTATTGTAATTAAGCCGGGGTCAGTGTCCTTAGAATCGCTGCGCTTTTCTAACAATACTTGTGATTCATTGAGCAAGATAAAAGAGACACACTCATGGACATCCATCGATTTTTCCTTAGGCCGAAGTTTAGATAATTAGACTTTCTTTACGACAACAGAGCCTGCAATGAAATCATGAATCGCTCTGCGTTTGTGATTAAATAGCATGGAGGTGAACTCTAAAAGAACTCAACCGATCATTGCGTACCCAACAAAAATAAAGGCTCGGCCTTGCTCTAAACTTTCCCAAGTCTGGCCGTAGAAAGACAGTTGCGCGTAAGCATAGAGGCTAAAGGGGACGAGCATAATTGGGACAATATCTCTCATACAAGACTGTTTGAGGGTTAGGTTTCGACTTTCAGAGACATCCACTACTTTCACTCGGGTGACCATCTTACCGATTGTTTGCCCAAATTTAGCATGCATGCCAACGTAGTAAGTGACACCAATTAGTGAATTCACCACTCCCCAAGCAAAAACACCACCTGAACTTATCACGCCAGAAAGTACGTAGTTGTCTATCCACTCCAAAGGCAAAAATACGATTGAATCTATCCAGATAGCAAAGAATCGTCTCCAAAAATTAGAATACTTATTGGCGTACATTTTTGTTCCTTGGTCTCTATTGGCAATAAAGCACAGCCCCTACAACACATCAGTTTTTACTACATTCATCTGGTAATGATTTATAAAGCAAATGCGAAGCGGTGTGCATATACCAATGATTCCCTCATCAATTTGCAGGCTAAATGACGTTCACGACAAGTTCTTGCTAAGCCTTTCATACAAATCCAAGGCTTCAACTTTAGAGGTTAATTGCCCAAGAGCGTATTGATGTGCTAATTCAATATCGTCACTTTGCTCTGGATAATAACGCTTGGCTACTGCAGTACACTGGCTAAGGTTGGTGTGCCAACTTCCGTCTTTCTCAGCGACAAAGTAGTACGCCGCCCGCACTAACTTTTTGCCAATCAGCTTAGCGACATCCGCATCGGTCATTGTTTTAAAAGCTGGACTCATTTGACCCAGAAAAGTAGACAAGTCACCATTAAGCGCTTGGGCTATTTCACGACTAGGTTTGTAACGTGGAAAACCAATAGATAAATCATTACCCCAAATACAACAGCAACAGTGCTTGAGCCAAAACTGCCAATGGAATTTTTCTTGTGATTGCAGCACTTCCGAAAGAAAGCCAGGGTCAATATCAAGCTTACTTACTTGGGAATATGCTTTGGGGGTCCAGTCAGAAAGGCGTTGAAATACTCGCTTCTCTTTTTTGCCAATAGGTGTATTGAGTACAATAGAAACATCCAAATCCGAGCGACTAACAACCGCCGTGCCTCTCGGAACACTTCCATATAGGTAGATACCATCAATTTGATTCGGCAGGTCACTTAACAACGAATCAATAACAGCAGTCACAACCTCTTGGAATTCGGGAGCGATATTCTTAGGAGAGTATAGATTTTCTATGAACCCGTCTTTGTCGAGACCTCTAGATTGAGTCAGCATACCACTTTCCAGTTAGATTAAGATCCGTCTCACAGCCCGAGATAGTACATAGAACAATGCCACTCTCTTTTGAGTTTGCACTGATCACGAGCTCTCCTTGCGAACTCCAAACCGAGCTCTTGCCACACGTTTCCCAACCTCCCGTCACAGAGATATGGTTACTCAGTAATACTGGTATACCGTGTTCCGACGCAATGCCAGATAAGATTTTAGAATCCGGGACAAAGCCATTCTCGGAGATTAAAGCGCTCGCTAAATAGACATCAGCACCTAGATTCTTGGCTCGTCGAGAGTGATCCGCCTCTGTGAAGTCAGCACATATTGCTAGCGCGATTTTATGCCCGTTGACATCAAATACATAATCAACGTTGCCGGCAGAGCAGAATTCACTCTCACCATCATGCAGGTGCTGTTTAGAGTAGAACTCAACTCTACCATTGGGAAAGCAAACAACGGCGCCTATGGTGGGATGGGATAAGCCTGGAACTCGCAGGGGACAACCAGCCACAATAATCATCTCACTTTGAACCGAAGATCGGGAGAGTTCTTCAAAATTTGATGGTTCAAGAGACAATGCAAGTTCTTCAGCTAAATCAAGCTCATAGCCGGTCAATGATAGCTCGGGGAAAACAACCACATCCGCATTGTAATTTGACGATTGCCCTATCATTTTTAGATGTTGCTTAAGGTTTTCTCTCCAGTTGCCTCTTACGACAGGAATTTGGGCCAAACTGATAGTGACACTCATTTCAAACTTCTCCAAAAAACAAAAATTGCTACACAAATTTCTACATAGCTAAATGCGGTTTACGTTAGGGGGACTGTGGTTATAATTTGGCTGCAAACAACGCTAATCAAAGCGACATCAACTCTCGCTTAATGTCATTGTCCAATTTTTCAATCGCGTAACGAAAAGCCACTCTTGGTATTACGGCATGCTTAGCATTCAGATAACCAATAACCTGTTGAGGCTCTTTTTGACTGAGTACTTTAAGCATCCAACCATAGCCTTTCTGTACTAAGTCATGCTTATCTTCGAGCAATAGATCCGCCACGCGAAACGGATCCAACGCAGCGCAACGATTCTTATTGATAGGATAAATTAAAACGACCGCAGCGGCCCTGCGTACAGCGAAATTCGAATGCTCGACCCATTTTGTGGTGAGATTGAACAAGTCATTGTATTGAGACAGTAACTCCCCAAAAGCATGAGTACAAAAGTCGTCACAATCGTTCCAGTCTGTGACGAACTCTTTTAACCAACGCTCAAAAACAGGAAACGTGTCTCTTGAATATTGTTTTCTTACTCTAAAAGCCCAATCGTACGCGATAACTCCTAGCGCCCAGTCTCTTTGCTCCAATAATTGAGTACACAGAGACAACACACTAGAAATATCTTTGTCTTCAAGAGTCTTAAAAATCTGAGCAGAAATGGAACGAACCTGAGCTGTTTTGATATCCACTTTCGGATAACCCACTTCTGAAAGATGCTGCTTTGCCGTTTCGACCATACTCACGAAAACAAACTCCTTGTCTATCTAAATTCAATATTGAAGTGAGATATCCGGCTCTTAAGATATTTCTAGATTGAGTTTTATAAAATAAAGCCATGTAAATCACAACATTCATTATTGGTTAATAAAATCACCTCTGCAATATAGAAATTTCCTTTGGCAATAGTTACTTATGGTGCATACTTGCCGTCTTCAAAAGAGGTGCATAATGAAAAAGAACGGTTTTACAATTATTGAGATTGTTGTCGTTATTGTGATTCTTGGAATAATCGCCGTTACGGCAGCGCCCAGATTCCTGAATGTGAGTACAGATTCGCATATTGCAGCCGTGAAAGGTACTGGCGCTGCTTTCAAAGCAGGTGTCGATCTTGCCTACTCAAAAAATTTGACCTTAAACGGTGGCGGTCCATCTACGAATATTCCTATATATGATGATTCTGTCACCGGCCAGCTTGACTTCAATGAATGGGGATACCCAGTACAGCAATGGCCTTACGCAGAAGATTTTCCAAGGCTGGATAATCCGGAAGACTGTATTTCGGTATGGGGAGCTCTCCTGATTGATCCACCGAGCGTTTCTAGTTTCAACTCACCGACTAATACTGACTATATCGCTGAGTACATCCACACCGACCAATGCCGTTATCATTATCGAGTCGTACCGGGGATATCTATTTACTACAACTCGATGAATGGCGATGTCACAGTAGATGACGAACCAAACAGCTAAGTTCAAGTCTAAAGCTCAACATGTTAGTACTTACAAATAAACTTAGAAAATCCCACACATCAAGATTCAACCATCCCAGAAATTAAGATAAGCACGTTTTGGCATAAACCAGCGTGCTGTCTAACTCTCCAGAAGGTAAACGCCGAGCATTAGCTAAACATGCTTCTTGCTGGTAGCCACATCGCTTCGCCACTGCCTGACTTTTCAAATTCGTTGCAGCCATTTTTATTTCAACCCGCTTTGCCCCTTTATTAAGGAAGGCAAACTCTTCGACGAGATGAATAGCCTCGCTCACATAACCAAATCCAGTTTTAGAAGTTCTTAACCAATAACCTATTTCAAAACAAGGTATAGAGTCGTCTCGGACAATAAAACCAATGGCGCCGATGAACGCCTCAGTGTTCTTTTCAATAATATTGAACCAAAACTCCCCCATAAAATTAGTGAAATTATTGGCGGCCTCTTGAGTATTGAGTTCAAGTTTTTGCCGAGTTAAGGATTCAGAAACCCAAGGCAGGAATTCGGACAGCTCAGCCATACATTCCTGAACAACGTTAAACATTTCATCAGTATGGATTAATGAAGGAGGCGTTAATTTAAGTCGTTCACTTTCCATTATTCTCACCTTCCCACTCTGAGCGAAGCATCGCTAATACAACGGTATCCCACCACTTATTTTTGAAAAATCGGTGCTCTTTAAAGCAAGCTTCTTGTCTCATCCCGAGTGACTTACACAATCTTATCGCCGCTAGATTCTCACCAATGGTTTCCGCATAAATTCGATGAACACCTAACTCTGAAAACCCAAAACCAGCCAGAGCATTGGCCGCTTCTATGGGTAGCCCTTTCCCCTGAATCTCTCTCGCAAAAGCGCAACCCATTGAAGCTTGCTGGTTATCTTCAAGGCGCAAACACACGGTTCCGATAAACTTCCCTGACTCTTTACTTTCCACAGCTAATTGATAGGACTGACGAGGATCTTCCTCAGCCTGTTCAACAAACAATTGAGTAAGTTGATGGTACTTACTAGGCTCACAATCAATCTCATTATAGAAGCGCTGATATTTAGCGTCCTGTGACATAGCCACAAACGCGCTTTGATCCTCAAACATCATGTCTCTCAGAACCAACCTGGCAGTCTCTATTTTAAACATCAAAATTCCTTTTTATCTGTCGCCTAACCTGTATTGCGTTACTGACAGTCAAGCCAATAACGAGCTACTGGACCAGGAAAAACTTTACCAAAAACGATTTTTTCAAACTTACCGCCATTTGCCTCAATGACTTTTCGTGAAGCTATATTGTCTTCGTCCGCGGTAATCAAAGCTTGTTTAATACCCAGAGAGCTCGCTTTTGGAATAGCGAATTTGAGCATTGCCTTGCCGTAGCCAGAACCTCTCTTTGAAGGAGCAATATCGTAGCCAATGTGCCCCGCTTCAAGTGACAGAAACTCATTATCGATACGATGACGAACACGAATGGCGCCGAGTATCTCTCCTTCATCATTTACCAACCAATAATGATTACATGGCACATAACCATCGGGTAAGTTAACGCCTCTAGCCTCATCATTTAAGCATTCAATATAACGAGAAAAATCAAGAACACCGTCTTTGTAATACTCAGAGTTATCGATGTCGTGCTCCAAGAAGTCTTGGTAATACACCTTAAAAGCGGACTCAAATTCTTTGGAGGGCGACACTAGTTTCATTGTTATCTATTCCTCTTACGATAAAATTAAGGATGTTTCTAATAAGCACGATGAACCTGATAGGTTCCAATCGGACTGCAGGTAAGTTTGAGCTCATCAAAACCATTTACGATCAAATCTGCTGATTTTAATTCTTCTCTGGTATGGCTGGTTAATAGAGCGATCGTGAAACACCCTGCCTTCTTGGCCGATAGTACGCCAGATGGTGAATCTTCAACTGCAACGCAATCTTCTGGTTTTGCGCCCAAAGCTTCTGCGGCTTTAAGGAAAGGATCCGGTGCTGGCTTACCTCGTGCCACATCTTCGGCACAAATCATGACCTTTGGCAACGTAAAACCGGAGGCTTCCAAGCTTGTTGTTGCGACCGCTCTAGGTCCACTCGTTGCGATTGACCAGCAATCCGGGCCTAATTTTGATAAGAAATCATGAGAATTTGGTATAGCCTTGGCGCACTTCATCTCTTGGGTCGCAATAGTTTTGACTTTATTGACCTCAGTGACATTAGAGAATTCCATACCAATACAGCTCAGCGTCTCTTCGATTTTTCGCCCGTGGATATATTTACTCATGGTTTCATAACGAACACCAACAGTCTTGCACCATTTTTTCCAAATATTGTCGATAACCACTTGGGTATCAACCAGTGTTGCATCGACATCAAAAATAAACTTCTTACATTCAATCATGAACTCTAAAACCTATTAAAAACACTTTGATACAGTATTGATATGAGCAGATAACACACATTAAGACGCCATGACTTTAATACCAAACAGCGTAAACAAGCCGCCGGTTACATAATCCATGATACTTGAGATACGTGCATAAACACTTTTCGCTGCTCGATGTGAAAAGGCTGTCGCCAAAAACATATGCCAGCATAAGGTGATACCAGACATAGTCAGCATAATGGCGATGACCATCGGGATGGTAATATTTTCAGGCATAGAGACACTAAACAAACTCACGACAAAGAAACCCGTTTTAGGGTTTAAGATGCTAGTGATAAACGCAGACATAAAGACTTTTCTACTTGAAGGCAGCATCGCTTCGCTAGTATTCAGGCCTTCATCTAGTTGTTTGGCTTTTCGTGTTGAAAGGATCTGGCGCATACCCAAGTACAACAAATAACTGCCACCAACGATCTTCATAACGCTAAACAATGCCGGGAAATGGGAGAGCAAAATAACCAAGCCGGTGCATCCAAACAGTGACCATAGCAATATGGATGTACTGACACCAAAAGCAGAATATTTTGCTAGCTTGCGGTTGTAGTGCAGCGCTGTGTTAATCGTCAACAGCACATTCGCGCCGGGCGTTGCGACCGCCAGCATCCAAATCAGCGCAACGTGAAGAAGAACCAATAAATATTCCATTTTCCTCTACTCAATTCACTCAAGCTTAAGTAATGATATCGCACGCACTAACGGTTTTGCGTCGCTTGATTCACAAAATTAGTGCGCTCGAACGTGGTGTGATAAGTGTCTTTCAACTCAGTATTAGAGTCCACATTTGAATCCAAAAAATGCCAAGCAATAAGATTCAACCAATCTATTAACGACCACTACTCTCGACACTTTGCTAAGCCATAAAGTTCCAGTAGTTGCCTACCATCACTAGGCATCCCTTCATAGGCACCAAACGCACTAGGGTAATAGATAGGCAATGCTGTCATCACAAACTGAGCCAATGAAAAATAGACACCAAAATTAATGACGTAAGAAGCGATGTAAGGGAGTTGATTGCTATTAGTAAAATACAACGATAGACACAGGAGTAATGAGGTAAGCGGCCCCATAACTAGAGACCATGCTTGTAAGGATTTACCGCCCTGTTTAGTTATTGAGGCAAAGCCAACATTCATTGAAAAGCTTGAAATTGACAGTGTGAGATTGCCAATTTGAACAACTTTGGCCTTTTCGCTATTCCCGAGGGCCACCTCAACTTTGTGACCCGCAATAAGCTGAGGGGTTGCATGACCCAATTCATGCAATAAGGTGGCGATAGGCATCACAAACAAAAAGCCTATCGCTAATCCAATCAAACTATTCAATCTCAATCTCCCTATTTAGATCGATAGCCACTGAAAGAAAGAGATAAATGGTTAGTAGAAAACCTACTGCCGCTTATATTGTGTTGGACAATAACCTCTCGACACTTCAGAGCTACGAAGTTTTAAATGTTTTGTCGCACGACCTGCGACGCGAGCGCGCCATAATTTGAAGCTACCTGGCTTCATGTGACTTCGCATAAAACGAATCACCTGGGATTCGTTTAAACCAAATTGGTGTTCTATTGCCTCAAATGGCGTTCGGTCTTCCCACGCCATTTCAATAATTCTTGATTCACTCTCTTTAGATAATTTCATTGTCTACTCATCCTTTAAAATCTGAGTAGAAGTACGCTCACTCTCACTTTTTAGATCAGGGTGTTACCACTGAATCGATAAGGAATCATCAAACAAAAAACAGATATTTATCGCTATCCTCTCTCCAGCCACTCGCTACGCAGCACCCCATACTTCAACGAGTCATAATACTCGCCTTGGTAATATCGCACCTTTCTCAGCTTCGCCTCTTGCTGGAAACCTAGCTTCAAAGCGAGAGACATCATGCGCGGGTTACCTGACCAAGTAGTTAGCCCAACACGCTCAATCTGTTTGTTTTCGAATAAGTAAGTAATCCAAAGCGGAAGTGCCAATGCTGCGATCCCCTTCCCCCAATAATCAGAGTTATAAATGACTACGCCAGCTTCGAGCCATCGTGTCTCTTCGCATTCCCAGTAGCAGCTCACGGTTCCAACAGGTACACCTTCGACCACCACCAGCTGCAGGTCATCACCCTCGAGCAACCGTTTAAACGAATGCGCTTCAAAGCTTTCTAATGACGGATGAGAATACGAAAAATAAGGGCCATTAAACTTAGTCCACTCATCGTTTGAGATAACCAAAGCATAAATAGCAGCTAATTCGCTAGACATTGCTGGTCTTATCATTATGTCCATTCACTTTCCTTGTCCTGTTTTCAAACGCCATCGTACTGTTTGATTATTCTCGGTATTAGCTCGACTTATTTTTTTTGAGTCTATTAGCTTTAAATGAGTATCTGCGAACTCTCTAAGCACTCTCGCATTATTGTGATGCGCGTTATCTCCACATTGCTGTCCGTTAACTCTAATTTCAGGACTAGAATAGGCAGGAATAATATCACGCTCATAAGACATCACAGTGCCTCTCTCTGCACATGTAGCACCGAATGAATATGCGGGCGCTTTGGGGTACCTGTCAGCGATAAAATGTTCGATAGTCGCGTAATCTTTTAGCACCGTTTTATAGTCATGGTTGGCGCCGCTCATATGACCAATTTCATGTTCCATTGTCGAGTCTGGGCAATTTATAGCCAAAGAGAAAAAACGAGAGGCCTTAGATGCGACACCACAATATCGAGACTCGAAAGCAGAATGATAATTTGAAAACACAACACCTGTAAAAATAGGACGACCGTCCTCTGTGATTTCTTCAATTGGATCTTCCATCAATAATTTGAGTAGCCTCTCTGCCGCACTCACATTTTGAAACCAAAGGCTATCGATAGCAGATGTATAAGTAATTTGGGTTACCTTTCTCCACATAGGAATACATGAGTTTTTCAAAACTAGGTTGGAGTAACCTTCCCATGTGGCGACTTTACTAGCGATAAATGCCTTCGAGTATTCCAACAACATAGACTCGTCAATGTAAAGGTGAACCTCGGTGTTCAACACTTCACCTTCAACACAACCAGGGAACTCAATAGTGTCAGCATTAGTGTAAAGACTGAAACCAAGAAAGATGACACCCAAGGCTACTGGCTTTTGCTTCATATCGTTTTTAATAAGTCTTGCCTTTCCAAAAGTAAAAAGCTCGCCAATGATGACGAGCCTAGTTTAGGGGTGAACCATGCTATCTGCGAGGTCGCACTTAGCTTACAACTTGTTCTCGCAAATTCACTTCGATACTCTTTAAGATCTTAAACTCTTCACGAGTACAGCCTCGAGCTACAGATACCCAGTGATCACCAGTTTCGTCTGCCCCTTTAAACTCTGCACGAAGCTCGTATTTTCGCCACGAAACAAAAGCCAAAATGAAGGTCAGAGCGAGCATAGGTAACCCAAACTGAGGTACGAACGCCCAAGTTGCTGCAGATAGCATCAAGGCCAATGAAATGACGTTGATTGCGTTTTCTTTGATACCTAGCTGTCGGATTTCCAGCTGTTTGATTTTACGTAAGCTGTAAACATCCTTCTTGACTCGAAGTTCATCAGAGCTCACTAGAAAGTCAGATGCCTTGTATGGTCTACGCAGCCTCAATAAATTCGCTAACCTATTGCGTGTTTGGTTCTTATTCATCGCCTTTCTCCATGTTATTAAAGGTTAGTAAAAACTAATATAATCATGAATTTATCGGTGAATGCTTATTTTATAAATCAAGAGAATATAAAAAGCAAGGATATGAATTTAATAACATTTATAACATTTATAACATTAGAAAATGTATATCCATGAACAATTATGAGTTCCAATACATCCAAACCGAATACCTCTGCTTAAATACCAACCCAAGATAGAACGATTAAATTGAGGGCATTACGCAACAGCACACACTACTTTGTTACTATTTATTTCAATCAATTTTCTGCAGGAAACAGCGGTGCTCCAAAAAACTTGACCAATTTCACATCAATTTATCTAAACCATAAGCTACACATTGTTAATACAAGAAGATCATCAGTGAATTAAATATTGAAAATAATTAAACAGAATCCATAAATTAAAACTATTATTTAAGCAATTGATCTCATAACAAAGAGTCTTTACCTTTACATTATGTACAGTGTTCAGCAATGGAGAAAATTATGGACGAGCTACTAACACACGCTATGGAACAGAAACAACGCACGGTCGTCACAAGCTTATTTGCTAAAAATGGATTTAAAATCGCAGCGACAGATTTTGATGATGTGACCTTTGAACGCGAAACCGTTTTGGTCAATGTTAGATTCGATGCATCTTCTAATGTCGAGTCAATTTCAGTATCCAACCACAAACCTTAAAAAAATATTGCTCTGAAGCAAGAGTGACCAGCATTCTGTATGCCTTTATGATGGAGATACCACTACCTAGTAGGTTTACCTCCATCAAAAGAATTACAGCAATCAAGCTAGAGCATGCTCCAACAAAGTTTCCTCATATCAAGTCAAGTTTTGTTTGAGCTTTTCTTCTAATGCTTGGACACACAATTGGATGGCAATCGGCGTGTTTGAAGTAAATGGGGTCAATGCATAAACCATGTTGGTCGGTAATTCAAAGCTAGGCAGCATATCAACAACCTGACCAGATAACTGAGGAATGCAGAAGTCTGGGATTGCACCAATACCAACACCCGATTTAATAAGTGCAAGACAACTGTGAAACGAATTAGTTACACAACTAGCTTGTTGTTGATAAACAAAGTTCTCTTCGGTTTGAGAACTAAAATGGTGAGTCACCTGCTTTCCCTGCCATGAATTTGCAATGTATGGAATCGATTCAAGCTCGCGTTCACGCATGCTTTTGACACCACACAATACATCTTTAAACTTACCTAAACGTTTCTGTTTTAGATTACTGTCACGTGAGCTACCAACTCGTACCGCAAGATCAATATCGTGCTCCATGAAATCTAAGTGTTGATCATCACTAATCAACTCCGGCTTTAATTTTGGATACTGTTTCATCAGGTCTGCAATAACAGGCACCACCAGCAAATCCATCAACGCATTCGGAGCCGTGATACGAATCCGCCCTTGTGGCTCTTCCAATTCCGATTTCGCCATATCCCACGCCGATTCGGCGATCACATTAATATCCTTACAACTTAGATAAAAACGTTCTCCCATACTGGTTAAGGTTTGTCTTCGCGTTGTTCGTTTAAGAAGGGAAGCGCCTAGCTCTTGCTCCAATATTTTTAGATGCTGACTGACAACAGATTTAGACAACTCTAGTTTTTCAGCCGCGGCCGATACAGAGCCTTGCTCTACAATATGAGCGAAAATCGACATCTGCTTTAGTTTACTCATCTTATTGTTCTCTTTTTAAAAACAGTATTTTCTATTATCTCTGTTTTTCAAGTTAATTACCAAGGATAAACTACATTCAACTTATCAAGGTTACCCAATCAAAAACACAGTGTTTAGAAGAAGACTGTAACGGAGAAAACAATGACAAATAATCAAGTATTAGAAGCATGTAAGCAAGGTATCAACGCATGGCAAAAAGCATTCAACAACCAAGATGCGAAAGGTTGTGCAGATCAGTATGTAGAAAACTGTGTAATGGAAGCGCGCCCATTTGGCACTTTTGAAGGTCGTGAAGCAATTCAAGCATTCTGGCAAGGGATCATGGACCAAGGTTTCAAAGATGTTGATTACACAGATGTTAAATGGGAAGAACACCCAGAAGGCGGCTACGTTCTTACGGCAAGCTGGACGATGAATAAAGCATTTGGTGTAGTTCATCATGAACACTGGGCAGTACAAGAAGATGGTAAAGCTCGTCTTGTCAGTGATGACTTTGAAGTTCAAGGCGAACGCTAGAAACGAGTGGCTCAAACAGTAGCAAAAACTAAAGCCAGCACCCTACCAGGTTGCTGGCTTTTTTGTATAACAACACAACCCCATTCCGTCATAATTTCAACTAAATGCAATCATAATCCACACCTAATAATTAATAGATTTATCTTTAGTTTCCATGACATAGCAGCAAGTGTGATACCTGCTACAAACTATCGAATCTCACTTATCGATCCGCAAAGACAACTTGAGATGTTGTTATTGCTGAGCCATTCTTTGTATAAATGATGGAGAGTGTTTCCATCACAATTAATGAGAGTGACAAGGAATTCGAATGATAAAAATGTTGGTTTGTGACTTTGACGGTACACTCGATGGCGGCCCTTCTCATGGGGTTAATCAACTTTTCAATTACCTTACAGAGCAACCCGATATCCGCTTTGTCATCGCGACCGGTAGAACGCTCCCTTCCATTCAAGTTGGCTTGGCATCAGATAACTACCCAGAACCACACAGCATCATCAGTGATGTTGGCACAAGAATTCACCACAACCATATCCAAAAGCCTGACCATATCTGGCATGAGAAACTCGAGGCATCATGGAATAAGTCAAAGGTAGAATCGGCGTTAGCACCACTCAGCTTTATGGGTGAACGCTTGGAAAGCCACCAAGGTCCCCATAAGATGACCTTTGAAGGTAAGCTGTCTGAACCTCAGCATGCATTAATTGAATCACAATTAGAATCACATGGCTTAGATGTCCACCTCACCTATTCACACGACTGGTATCTGGATATCACACCAAAAGGCGTCAACAAAGCAACAGCAATCCATCACCTGCTGAAGCAACATGACTTAAGCATTGAACAGGTGTGTGTTGCCGGTGACTCAGCGAACGATACATCAATGCTAACGATCGAAGGGGTGAACTCCATATTAGTGGCGAACCACTACCCTGAAGTAGCTCACCTATCGGGCAGAGATAACGTGTATACCAGTAAGGCGACCCATGCAGCAGGCGTGCTTGAAGGGCTCAAATACTGGCAACAGCGAGCTTCAAGTAACCACTAATATATATCGTCGCAGCTTCCAGCTAGGCAGTTCAATCGAAGCTGGGTTCCTTGCTACTTCCAACCAGGGAGCCACGCTTGATTGTCGGTGAGGTCGCGCCAATTTATCGCTTCTTCCCGTTTCGTCATCACCGCTTCGATCAAACAGCGCACCACTTCTCCTTCGTCAAACTCTACCTCCGTAACCATGAAGTGCTTTTCCTTTTTCACCGGGCTAACAGCCGTCCACTTACTACGAAATAGTTTCTTGGGGTTGATACGGTTCATGGGCTTTTCCTGTCTCAATTGCAACAGAACTTTATAAGACTTGTGGATTTAAAAAGATCACTACATACCAAAAAACATAATTTAAATCCAAGTACGCCACAAGTAAGATCAATAAAGTCGGGCCATAAATTCGATACAATTAATGCTCACCAATTCAAAAACTAACTTTCCATGAGCCAAACAGAATTCCAGCAAAAAATGGCGAGCTTTACCTCTATTGAACAGGCGCTCGATTACTTTGAAATTGGGTTTGATAGCAAGTTCATCGACCAAAATAGAGTCGAGCTTGTGAAACGCTTTAATGGCTATCTGATTCTGTCGAAACCTGACGATTGGTTTTCTGGGAGAAGAGCCCTGAAAAATGCCTACTGCAAGGTGCAACGCAGTAAGTTAGATCGTTATACGCGTTCGGCTTGCCGAGGCTGCACAACTTGCCAGCGTCGATAAGCATAAAGTGCCGTTAAAAAAGAGAGCTCGGAAATAGATAGTTGAAATAACATCTCATTACGATTTAGTTAGTAGTTTGCTCGAAAAAAAGTGTGCTAGTCTTACGACAACTCAACTACGAGATAACAACTACAATGAAAATTTTCAGCAATTTCGAAAGCGGCAACATTCACGTCGTTTCAGCAGATTCACCACAAAACATTCAACTGACTATCCCTGCAGACAACCAAACTGAAATCTCTCAGTGGTTCCATTTCCGTTTAGAAAGTGAAGCGCAACAAGCTCACCATTTTGAAATCGGTCAATTGGCAACGTCTGCTTACCCTGAGGGCTGGAAGGATTACGATGTAGTTGCATCGTATGACCGCGAAGAGTGGTTCCGTATCCCATCTCAGTTCGATGGTGACACGCTGAGCTTTGACATCATTCCTGAGCACGACTCAATGTACTTCGCGTACTTTGCGCCATACTCATACGATCGTCACCAAGATCTTCTGCACAGTGCACAAACTCACCCTGCGTGTAAGCTTGAAACACTAGGCCACACGCTAGACAACAACGACATCACTTTGCTAACCATTGGTGAGCCTAGTGAAGAGAAGAAAAATATTTGGGTTATTGGTCGTCAACACCCTGGCGAGACAATGGCTGAATGGTTGATTGAAGGCCTGCTTCAGCGCCTACTTGACGAAACAGACACAGTAGGTCGCTCTCTTCTCGACAGCGTAGTATTCCGCGTTGTTCCGAACATGAACCCAGATGGCAGTATCCGTGGTCACCTACGTACCAACGCAATTGGCGTGAACCTGAACCGCGAATGGCAATCACCGTCTATGGAACGTAGCCCAGAGGTATTCCTTGTGCGTGAACGCATGTTAGAAACTGGCGTTGATATGTGTTTAGACATTCATGGCGACGAAGCGATTCCATATAACTTTGTGGCAGGTAGCGAAGGTACACCTTCTTACGATGAGCGTATCGCGAAGCTAGAGAACCACTTCAAGCAAGCACTACTCACGATTACGCCAGAGTTCCAAGACGAGTTTGGTTACGATAAAGATGAGCCGGGCAAAGCTAATATGACGGTTGGTACCAACTGGATCGGTGAGCAGTTTAAGTGTTTAGCGTACACAGTAGAGATGCCATTTAAAGATCACATCAGCCACGCTGACGAACTTTACGGTTGGTCGCCAGAGCGTAGTGTTGCGTTTGGTCACGACATGCTAGCGGCGGTTTGGGCGACAGTAGACGAGCTATAAAGCAACGAGTGTCTTGGCTATCAAAACCAGGACTATAGATAGAACAAAGCCCAGCACTTGCGAAAGTGCTGGGCTTTTTATTGTTTGCCTATGATTTACGATTTATCTAGCCACCTAGCTCTAGAGGCCGTTATGCAACCCTCAGGCTCGCGAAAAAGACTGGGTATTTCTTCCTGATGTGCCTTTGCTCAGACACCATGTCCTTAAAGCTTGGTCCTTGTGATAACTGAACAACCACTTCATCGCCTTCTTGACGTAACACAGCACCGCTAATAGCAACACTATTGTTGCCATGTAGCCTCAAAGTGCCAGCCATTGAGAAGCCACGATATACTGGGATGATGTTACGCATCATAAGGCGAACACCCTTTTCAGAAACCTCACTGACGTGAAAAAGCTCATCCTTAATTCGCATCACCGGACGTGCCTTGTGTGGGTACTTCAAACGGTAATATTTGCGCTTTTGAATGAATGACTTTTCACTCATCTGTGACTCCCTGTCTCTGTTTATTCGCAGTAGCAATCTGGTCGTTCATTCCACTATTCGGAACTATTCTTGATTGTCGAACAGCCGAACAGCCTTTAGCCCCAGTTTGTAATTCAACTCAGATATTCATCAAATTAATGACTAATTATTATATCGACTCTGCTAGCTATTGCTTTAAGCATTTATACAGAGATAGCTGGATTCAACATGATTCACTAAAAAGTGAGATGTGAGTCGTATCGTCTTAGCCTCAATACCTCACAACGGTAATTAAACCTAAAGTTGAAACAGGGCTAACTGAATACTGAAACCGACAAATAGCACGCCACATACAATATTCATCATTTGCGAGGTACGCTTTTGAACCAATAAGCGTTTAAAGGTATCTGCCATTAAAATCACAACCAAGAACCACATTGAAACGACCATCGCCTGAATCCCGCCAAGAATCAGGCTGTCGGACACAATCGCATCTGTAGTAACAAATTGAGGGAAAATCGATAGATAAAACAGGACGATCTTCGGGTTAAGTAAATTGGTAAGTAGCCCTTTAAAAAACTGGCTATAGAGTTTGCTCCCAGATGCACTTACAACAGAAAGCACGCCCTCTTGAGCACGTAATGCCGCCCGAAAGTGGTTGTAGCCTAACCAGAGCAAATACAAAACACCCGCCCACTTCAGTCCCTCAAATGCCATTGGCTTTTTCGACAGTAATAGGCTGATACCATTCGCAGAAATAAAGGCGTGGAAAAAGAAACCACATGATACGCCTAACACATTCACAAATGCGAACAGCTTCCTTTGAGTCAATGCTGTGCTTAACACAAGCAATGCATTGGGTCCTGGAATAATTGCAATAAAAAAGACAATAACAATGAACAGCCAGATACTATCCCAACTCATTTTGTTCTCATACAGTGAAGGTTTTTAGGGCAGACATTGTACGTCCAATTGATACCATTACAATATGATAAACGCTTAATTAACTCGTATGTCTAACTTACAAAATTGGCGCATATAATAAATACGTTTATCGTGAAGCAAACAAAACTGATTCTCTAACATTTGTAGCCCTGTTAGACTCCACCTCCCTTTTGATACTTGGTTCATTTATGTCATTTGCTAACCTAACCCTAAACACAAAAACCGTTGCTGCTCTCCCGTCTCAATTCAATAAGCCGACTGAGATCCAACAAGCGGTCATTCCTACGATTGTTTCAGGAAGAGATGTGCTTGCATTGGCTCAAACAGGTAGCGGGAAAACATTGGCATTTGGGTTACCTTTGCTCAATAACATCGACCAAGGTTCGAATAAACTGCAAGCGCTTGTCATCGTTCCAACACGCGAGCTAGCGTCTCAAGTGACTGAGTCTTTACAACCGACTGCAACTGCCCTGAGTATCAAAACGGTAACGCTCACGGGCGGTGCCAATGCAAATGAGCAACAGCAGCAACTGTCAACCGCACCTCAGCTCGCCATCGCTACGCCAGGGCGCCTGCTTGCACTCATCAAGAGTGGTGAATTAGAGTTAGCTCAATGCACATCATTAGTTTTAGATGAAGCCGATCGATTGATCGACATGGGCTTTTGGCCAGATATTCAAGCGATCACCGCAGCTCTGCCAACTGAGCGCCAATCACTGTTATTCTCTGCAACGCTTCCACCTGAGTTAGTGAGCCAAGCAGAAACGCTTTTATCGAACCCAGAGAAGATTACAACTCATAAAGAAAACAGCGTTGTAGAAACTATTGAAGAGACACTGTATCAGGTAAACAAAGGCAGTAAAGCTCAAGCATTGATTGCCCTGCTCAATCAGAACCCGTGGCCACAAGTACTAGTGTTTATTGGCGCGAAAGACAACGCAGACGCACTCACTAAGCGATTAAACAAAGCCAAAATCAGCGTGAGCGCATTACATGGCAACAAGAGCCAAGAAGAACGAGCACAAGCGTTAGATAGCTTTAAAAATGGTGATACCCGTGTTCTTATCGCGACCGATGTGATGGCTCGTGGCATCCATATTGATCAGCTACCTATTGTGATTAACTTTGAGTTACCACCTCATTCAGCAACTTATGTACACCGTGTTGGAAGAACGGCAAGAGCAGGAAGTACTGGTTGTGCAATCTCGTTGGTTAGCCACAGTGAAACTGACTACCTTACTGCCATTCGCACTTTAACCAACAAAGCACTGCCGCTGCAGTCATTGGAAGGCTTCCCAGTCACCGACAAACCAGCATCAGAAACAACGACTCGTAAGCGCCCACCAAAAGACAAAATGGCAAACCGCAGAACGGCTAAAAAGAAGAGCGTAAAACAGTTTAAGAGCAAACCGAATAGCTCGAGATCCCTCAGCTCAAAATCCAACAGCACCAAGCCAACGAGAGCAAAGTAGAGCGAGACTAAAGATTCAGCGTTTGTCCCTGTTAATTCCCAAACTCAACGACAATCATTTTGATTAAATTCAGCCCAGAGTTTTCTGGGCTTTTTTTCGCTTCAACCACCGACTATCAGATGCTAAATATGACACTAATGCTATTCACTAGATGACATTTTTGTGAATTACGAAGGCAAGGTATTGATTCTTGGTTGCTCAAAAAAAATACTTTCTGATCACGTTGACGCCCCTATATCTGGCAACTAGATTTTTCTATTAGTGTCTAAAACCAGGAGGTCATTGAAATGAAACGTGCTAGCTCTACATATCGATTACAACTGATTAAGGAAGTGGCAACTCGCCGAGATCGTCAACGTTCTAATGACCCGATGGCAAACTACATTCAAACTCTAATCGACAACAAAGATGACTGTGATACTTCAGTTGAACGTAACCAAAGATTCAGTGGAAACCATTTTGATGAGCACATTGGTGGCTGGGTTAGCGATCATTGGGGTAGTAAATAAAACCAAGAAAAACCACCAGCTTTGCTGCTGTAGAATTAATCTCCGCATTAACCTATCATCTTCAACAACTTCCAATCATTGAGTAAGCAGAAAGTGTCTGAGTTAAAAAGAGAAAAAGAAGTGATGGTTGCCTTCCAAGTGATCCCTCGCGTTAAAGAAGGCAACAACTTCGAAGTGGTCGATAAAGCAATTGAAGTCGTGAAAGAAGCCGGTATTCCCTTTCAAGTCGGTGCGATGGAAACGACCATGAAAGGCGAACTCAATCAATTACTCGATATCATCAAAAATGCTGAGCAGGCTTGTTACGATGCTGGTGCCGTAGAGGTCATCACAAACATAAAGATTCACAGCAAAACCACCGCTGCCGATGATACATTTTGCACGTATCATCGTGGTGTGACGAAAGCGAATCATATGTTTGTGTAAGAAAGTTCTGTTAAAGAAAGACTCTAATTAATCAGTGATGTTATTGAAAAGGCATGTCGGAAAGGTGAGACAGTATCTCCATGCGCTCTTCTTCTGACATGGTATGCCAGTCACGCGCGCTTTCCTCAGGGTCATCTTTCGCCCCCAATCGCTTTCTATCCAAAGCTTTAACTGGTTTCTTGTTGAGTTTTACGTCCTTTTTATTCATACCGACACCACTCCTCTGGTACAAAGGTACCTATCTTAATATTACACCCCAACCATTATGTAAAGTAATAGTTACTACGGAGTTAAATAAAATCTTAATACTTCCTCTTTAGCCGAAAAGATCTCTTTGGGGACTTGTACTTCCCTCTTCTTCTACCGGCTGACCAACCAAGTTGTTTTGCTTCATTATTTTTCTTCTGTAACGCTGACGACACAGCTTGATGACGTGTAATTGCTCTGCGGGAGTCATCGACATCCAATTAAAACGTTCATCTCTTTTTCTCATACACCCATTGCAATAACCTTTGTCATCGCTAGAGCAAACCCCAACGCAAGGGCTTGGAACTTGGAAAAACTCTAACTGCTCCACCACGCCTCCTTACACATCCAAAATTACGCTTACTATCTCAAAAATAAGCGATTAATTTGTCGCCACGCCTACGAAATCCATACTAAACTATGACCTTATACTGACACATATAGTATTTTGTAAACTATACTTTTAACCCATCAAGTTACAGATTCTCGGTAACTTCGTTTTTTCCTTTGGAGCCATATAATATGAAGTTTAGTTCAAAAAAATTACTAGCAGTAGCCGCTTTACCTATGATGCTAGCAGCATGCACAACAACAGGTGATAACGCGATGCAAGTAACACCAACCGATCTACAGCACCATAATTGGGAACTTGCGCAAATTGATGGCAAGGACATTGAGAAAAGCGAACACCAAGCGACACCTCGTCTAGAAATCGGTGAGAAGATGACTGCAAACGGCGTAGCTGGTTGTAATAACTTCTTTGGCCAAGGTGAGCTGAAAGATGGTCAATTCCGCATTAAGCAAATGGGCATGACTATGAAAATGTGTCACGGCTCAGCGATGGAAATCGAGCAATCAGTTTCTGCTACTCTAAGTGAGTGGAGCGACGTAACCCTAACAAAAGATACTCTAGTACTTAAAAACGATGTACACACGCTAACGTACACAATTCGTGACTGGGTAAACTAATCTGTCATCGACATCAAATAACAAAAAGGAGCCTTCATGGCTCCTTTTTTATTGTCTGCTTCAAGGCTCACTCTACTCAAAACGACTCTTCACACCAGCTTTTAGTACCAAGCTCCGATAAATCATAAAAAAACCTCATTTAGACGCAATTAATTCACCGCTTTAACGGTCTGTTGCTAGGATGGCAAAAGCCCAAAGTCTGTTGAGTTGCATAGATAACTGCACATTGAACAAAACTCAACCGAGAACTTCCGGCGTCTTCTCAAGTAATTGATTGAATTTACTGTTGAATTAGAATTTATTTGAGAAAGAGATAGAATAACTGTTAGGGAGTTCGAAAACACAATGCTCTTGCCCGTTCACTACCAAATGGAAAAGTTTATGAACAAGATAGTAAGTACGTTAGGAATCATGGCAACCGTTGCCTACAGCGCAACCATTTATGCTGATGAAGCAACATCCACCGATAGCTGGAATCAAATAGAACAGCAGGCAGAAGGACAAACTGTCTACTTTCACGCTTGGGGCGGAAGCCAAGAGATCAACCGTTACCTACAATGGGCAGGCAAAAAGTTACAAAGTGACTATGGCGTAACGTTAAAACATGTAAAAGTCACAGATATCGCTGAAACAGCGACTCGCCTACTTGCGGAGAAGGCCGCAGGTAAGAATAGCGAAGGCAGTGTCGATATCGTTTGGATCAACGGCGAGAACTTCCGTTCAATGAAAGACAACAAACTGTTGTTTGGACCATTCACTGAATCCCTTCCTAACTGGAAGTACGTCGATAAGTCTTTACCCATTGATGTCGACTTTTCTGAACCAACGGAAGGTCTAGAAGCACCTTGGGGCGTTGGGCAATTAGTGTTCATTCATGACCAAGAAACACTGCATAATCCACCACAATCGTTTTCAGAGATGTTGAGCTACGCTCAGGCATTCCCTAACCGTTTGAGCTACCCTCGCCCACCAGAATTTCATGGCACTAGCTTTATTAAGTCTTTACTGATTGAGCTAACCAACAATAGCCCAGAACTCGCTAAGCCGGTTTCAGAAGAGAACTTCCAAGCGATCACTGCACCACTATGGGCTTATTTAGATAAATTCCACAAAGTTGCATGGCGCGGTGGTAAACAATTCCCTGCAGGCACATCAGAAAGTATTCAGCTTTTGGATGACGGACAACTCGACCTCGCGATTACGTTCAATCCAAACTCTGTGTATTCAGCTCAATCAAGTGGCCGTTTAGCAGAAACAACCAAAGCCTACGCGATGGAAAACGGCGCTTTATCTAACATCCACTTCCTTGCGATCCCTTGGAATGCGAATGCTACCGCTGGCGCACAAGTGACCATCAACTTCTTGTTAAGCCCAGAAGCACAATCACGCAAAGGTGACCTCAATATTTGGGGTGACCCTTCAGTATTGAGCAGTAAGTACCTAACAGGTAGCGCTAAGAATACTCAGCAATTTAAATCGATTGATGAACCACACCCAAGCTGGCAAAACGCACTCGAGAAAGAGTGGCTAAAGCGATACGGTAACTAAGCTCGATGCTACGTGCTCTATATTTTGTCGTTATAGTGGTATGCATTATCCCAACAATTCCTGGGGTAGCGGGAGTAGTGGCTTCGTCACTGAGTTATATCCCGCCCCTAGGGTTAATGGAGCCCTCTCTCAACGGTTTTAGCCAAGTATTCCAATGGGAAGGCGCTTGGCACTCGATTGGTTTGAGTCTTTGCTCTGCGATTGCGAGCAGCTACATCGCGTGCTTTCTTACCTTTTGTATTCTCCAAGCTTCGTGGGGAAAACGCTTCTGGAGAAAGATCGAACTGACCCTTTCACCTATGTTGGCTATTCCCCATGTGGCTTTCGCCATTGGCTTTGCCTTTCTATTTAGCCCGACAGGTCTCGGAGCGAGAGCTGTGCATCATTTGCTTGGTGAATCCGCGACCAGTTCCGAGTTAGCGCTGCTCGTAAAAGATCCGTATGCATTTGGCTTGATCATTATGTTGGCACTCAAAGAAGTACCTTTCTTATTGCTGATGAGTATATCGATACTTCAGCAAATTGACGTTGAGCGTATTACTAAGGTGAGTGCTTCATTGGGTTATAGTCGCTCACAGATATGGTGGAAGTGCATTTTCCCACAATGGTTCACCAAGCTTCGTTTCCCAATGCTTGCGGTACTCGCCTACAGTGTATCGGTTGTCGATATTGCGCTAATCATTGGCCCCACTAACCCGCCTACTTTTGCCGTTTTAGTATGGCAATGGTTCAACGATCCCGATCTTAACCTACTGCCGAGAGCAGCGGCTGGCGCTATTGTTTTATTCGGATTAGCGTCCTTAATCATCGCCTTAGCCCGTTTCATTGAATGGGCTGTGTTGAAGTACTTTAGAGCTTGGCAATATTCGGGGCGAACAGGCATTAAACTACCAGGAAAAACCGTATTCACAGCTTTGGCAGCACTATCACTCGCAATCATTCCTTTGATGATGATTTGGAGCGTGGCTCAACGTTGGCGCTTCCCTGACTTACTTCCAAGTCGCTACAGCATGCGCTTTTGGGAATTTGAATGGGATGGCATCATGATTACCGTTGGTCAAAGCTTATGGATTGGTCTGATCGCAGCTTCAGTTGCGCTGGTCCTTGCACTGATTGCTCATGAATACCGAATCAAATACAAGTGGCAAGTGCCTGGTTTCGTCATCGCTATTCCAATGTTGATACCACAACTATCGGTATTATTTGGTATGCAAGTCACCACGCTCTATGTAGGAAGTAATGCCTATGAATTCTGGGTGATTTGGGCACACGTATTTTTCGCCTTTTCATTTGTCTATTTATCTTTAGATGGACCATGGAAAAGTTTCAACGATGGACTCATTAAAGCATCACTCAGCTTGGGTAAATCACCATTTCAAAGTTGGTACTCCATCAAACTGCCTATCTTATTACCAGCGATTGCCTTTGCGTGGGCCGTTGGTATCAGCGTGAGTTTGGCTCAATATTTACCAACATTGATGCTAGGCGCAGGGCGTATTAGCACCATCACTACAGAAGCTGTCGCCCTAACGAGCGGTTTCGACCGCAGAGTGACCGCAATTTATGCCATTTGGCAGGCCTTATTGCCTCTGTTCTTTTTCTCTATAGCGATATTAGTCAGCCGACTTCAACTCAGATATCGCCGTCTTACTTTCAAAGGTTTCTTAAGTAATGAGTCTGTACCTCAACGACCTCGCCATCCATAAAACCGGTGGTGATTCGCTGTTCTCAGCGCTAAATGTAACATTAGAATCGGGCCAGATACTGGCGTTGATGGGCCCGAGCGGTTGCGGAAAATCCACCTTATTGGACGCCATCGCAGGCCACTTGAATGAAGAGTTTTCGTATTCTGGAAGTGTTGTTTTGAATGACATTCAACTGGACGATCTCCCATCACACCAACGTGAGGTCGGTATTCTTTTTCAAGATGATCTATTGTTCCCTCACTTAAAAGTATGGGAAAACTTGGCATTCTCACTACCTAATTCGGTTAAAGGCTCTGCTCGCCAACAGCAAGCCATGGCTGCACTAAAAGATATAGAGCTGACTCACTTGGCAGAGTCTTTTCCCGATCAGATTTCTGGTGGTCAACGAGCAAGAATCAGTTTAACTCGTATGTTATTGGCGAAGCCTAAATTGGCTCTACTTGATGAACCATTCAGTAAGTTAGACCAAGAGCTTAGAGCACAGTTTCGAGACTGGGTATTTGATCAATTAACCAAAGCTAATATACCAACCTTGATGGTGACGCACGACGAAGCAGATGTGCCTCAAGGGGCTCAAGTACTCTCTTGGCCATGGAGAAGCAACCATGCTGGATAAGTACTCTATAAAGGTCATCAAGTGGCCATTAAACCAGTCAGCAAAAGTACTGAATCGAGTCGGTATTACCGCTAATCAAACCACCCTATTCGGTTTTTGGGTCGGCTGTTTAGCGTTTCCGGCGTTGGCGCTTGAGCAATATGAGTGGGCGTTAGGTTTCATCATCTTCAACAGAGTTTGTGATGGACTTGATGGTGCCTTGGCTCGAATCCAAGGTATCAGTGACGCGGGTGGTTTCCTCGACATCAGTTTAGATTTCCTTTTCTATTCACTGATCCCTTTTGGTTTTGTGATTGCCAATCCAGAACACAACGCCATTGCCGGTGCATTTTTGATCTTCTCTTTTATCGGCACAGGCAGTAGCTTTTTGGCGTTTGCAGTCATGGCGGGCAAACGAGGTATTGAGAATCCAGTGTACAAGCACAAGTCTCTCTACTACATGTCTGGCCTAACCGAAGGGACAGAGACCATCGCCTGTTTCATTGCCTTTTGTATTTGGCCACAACACTTTGCTGTTATCGCCTATAGCTTTGGTGCAGCATGTTGGCTCACCACATTTATGCGTATCTATTTTGGGTTCCAAACTCTTAAGACTCAGCAAGAGAGTTAGCGGTCTAACAAACGACACATACAAGATACAAAAACGCCACTCAATATGAGTGGCGTTTTCTTTTCTAATGCTGACGTTCAATTAAGCATCAGCAGACGTGTTAATTCTAAATCTCAGTACTTTGAGGCTTGAATCAAGGTCGACATCCACAAACTCAGGTGGGTTATCTAAGCGTTCAATAAATTCAACGTTTGGCGCTTCTTCTGCCATCGTCTCGATAAGGAAGTTAGGTGACACTGCTGGTGAGTTCACACACGCGATCACTTCACCCCCTTCCGTTAGAAGCTCTGGCAAACGACGTAAGATCTTTTTGTAGTCTTTAGTTAATGCGAAGCTGCCTTTTTGGAACGAAGGTGGGTCGATGATAACCAACTCATAAGGACCGCCCTTCTTGATTTTTCCCCACGACTTAAAGATATCGTAACCAAGGAAATTCACCGAGCGCATGTCATGCTCATTCAAACGGTGGTTATCACGGCCTTTGTTCAGTGAGCCACGTGACATATCAACGTTCAAACATTGACGAGCGCCACCCGCAATTGCAGCCACAGAGAAGCCACAAGTGTATGCGAACAAGTTAAGAACATTCTTACCATTGGCATTATCTTGCACCCATTGACGACCATTGCGCATGTCTAGGAACAGACCAAAATTCTGGTTACGACCAATGTTTAGCTGATACTTAAGGCCATGCTCAACAACCACTGGAGAGTCGTTAAGCTCACCCCACAGTACTTCCGAAGGTGCGCCGTCAGCGTAACGGTGTTGAAGCACGATGCTTGTACCTTGCTTGGTTTGCCAAATGTCTTTGCTGGTCAGCGCTAGCAAACCGTCTTTAAGCGATGACAAAAACGCGT
This sequence comes from Vibrio chagasii, assembly GCF_002954585.1. Classification (GTDB taxonomy): domain Bacteria; phylum Pseudomonadota; class Gammaproteobacteria; order Enterobacterales; family Vibrionaceae; genus Vibrio; species Vibrio chagasii_A. The sequence continues at coordinate 840,812 of NZ_MSCI01000002.1, read as the reverse complement.
CATCAATCTCTTTAAACACGTTCACCAATAATTGGCCATCGACCCAATCACATGTGATCTGTTCTAGGCCTGGCCAAAACTTACCACGACCATGAAAAATACGACGTAGCTCGTTAGGTACTTCGTTTAGCTGTTGTTCGATATGTTCAAAAAATACAGGTAAAGCAGATGCTTCCATTATTTCACTCACTTAGTATTTAGCTTTGGCCAACTTAATGACCAAGGTTCAAGCCAACCGTTCAAACCGTTAGATACGGTTTCTTGGTGCCACTTCTCACCTAAAGAGTGCAGGCTCCTTGGGTCACAGACAAATTGGTAGGCTTGTGATTGATAAGTAAATCGAATCGCGAAGGCATGCAGATAACCTCTGTCAGCCTCACTCGATGGATTATAAATTGGGTCACCAACGATTGCTGAGCCTATCGACTTCATCGCCACGCGGATCTGGTGCGTGCGCCCTGTAAAGGGTTTACATAAAAGAAGTCGCTCACCAGGTTCAGCCGCTGCTGATAGAAATTGAGTTATCGCTGGGTTTTCTTTGGTTGTTAAGAGCTTCCAGCTAGAGCGTCGTGAACGCTCCATATCTCCAGAGATTAAACCCTGTTTTTTCTTCGGCTTCTTAGAGCCAATCGCCAAGTAGTACTTCTCCACTTCGCGCTTAGCAAATAGTTGTGAAAGCTCACTAGCCGCCGATGCACTCTTGGCTAATAACAGAATACCTGAAGTCATTTTATCAAGACGATGAACGAGATATAGCTTAGGCTCATTGATTGCCTTAGCGACTTCTTGAAGCAGCATGGTATCACCATCGTCTTTGTGGACGCTGATTCCAGGGTGCTTATTGATGAGTAAAAAATCAGAGTGATTGAGAAGAATATCGAACATGTAAAGGCTAGCTCCGTTATAGAAGGTGGAGTATACCGTGTCTGAATCCAGATTCCAGCCACGAAAAAGCCCAACTCACTCAATAAAGATTGAATCGCTGGGCTTGTTTCTCGTTGTCTGCATTCAAGGGTAGGTTTTACCCCCTATAAATAGAAACTAAGCGAGCTTGAACTTACCGACCAAGGCTTCTAGCTACGCAACCTTCCCGTTCAGACCTGAAGTATTTTCTGAGCTACGCGTTGCCAGTTGCAAGGATTGCTCAGAGATATCGCTGATTGCCGTGATATCTGCAGCAATTTCTTTGGTCACAGCTGTCTGCTCTTCTGCTGCGGTCGCAATAGAGTTAACCATGCTTTGTACATTGCCTTCACCGCTTACAATCGCTTCTAGGGCAGAAACAGCACCAGAGCTTTGCTCAACACCAATATTAACCAAGCGGCAGTTATCTTGGGTATAAGTCACCGCCTCTTGAGTGCCAGACTGAATCGACTGAATAATACCAGACACTTCTTGTGTCGCTTTGGTCGTTCTCTCCGCAAACGCGCGTACTTCATCGGCAACCACAGCAAAACCACGATCGAATTCGCCCGCACGTGCCGCCTCAATCGCCGCATTTAACGCTAACAGATTGGTTTGCTCAGCAATGTCTTCGATTACCTTAATTACACTACCAATCTGCTCACCATGTGAACCCAAAGCATTCATTTGCAGAGACATATCGCTCATTTGAGTCGACACCTGTTGAATACTCGCCACCATTTCGACAATCACGTTGCGGCCATCTTCTGCAGAGGTTTCAGAGCGGCGTGCTTCTTCATAAGTCGAAGTACCCTGCTGCGCCACTTCTGAAATGGTCAAGCTTAACTCTTCAGCAGCCGTTGCAATCAAGTTCGCTTTATCAACTTGAGCAGAAGCGCCCGTTACGATGTCTTGGCTAATAGAAGATAGCTCACCGGTAACAGATTGAACTTCGTGCGTCACAGAAGAAATAGAACCTAATAAGTCCACTAACGACTTCTGCATCTGGTTAATCGAACTAGCAAGATCAGCTAGTTCATCACCAGGCTCATCGGTAATGTCAGCTGCGGTTAAATCACCATTTGCCACGCGGCGTGCTACTTGTTCAACACGAGTCAGGCGATTAGTAATAGAACTCGACAACATATACGCAATCACACAACCGAAGACGATAGCAATCGCAGACAACACCATGATAGTACGTTCAGTAGTAGTAAACGTATCGGTGAGTATCAGTAGCGACTGCTCGGTATCCGCTCGCTCACTTGCAGATGCTTGATCCAGCAAGTTTTCAATGGGTATCAAGTTGGTCTCGTATAGAGAACGCAGCTGTTGAATATTGGCTAGTAGCTCATACTGATCATTGATCTTAGGCACAAGCTTAGATTCAAACTCTTGGGTGAAGCGTCCCATTAACTCTTCAATACGCAGAATACGGCGATGATCTTCAGAGCCTCTGCTTTCCAAGCGTTTTGCCTGTTCAGTAGCCTGAGCGAACTCACTCTTATTAGTGCGATAATCATTCAGTGCGTTATCAACCAGTGTAATTGCACCCAGCGCATCTCGGTATACATCACCCGCTTCATCAATCAGTACAAGCTAGGTAACAGTACCCGGAACATCGTCCATTCTAATTTCATCTGCGCTTTTATGGGCATCAATGACTTCAAACCAGACGATGGTAACTAAGGTAACAAGCACCGCCAAAATTGAGCCAAACCCAGCATAAAGCTTTTTTCTTACAGATAATTTCACACAACACCTACCTAAATAAACGACAGCTTATACAGCCTTAACATTTAATATATCGTCTGCCAGACGGATAAATTTAGTGAATACCAACGGTTATTTTTTATCGATTATTAAGTTACAGGTACAAAAAAACGGGAGCCATTGCTCCCGTTTTTTCGTTATTTACTTAGCTTGCGATTATAGCTTCTTAGAGATAAGCGCAGAGCCAGCAATAATACCAATACCTAGTAGCATGATTGCACCTTTACCGCTGTCGAAGCCAGAAGAGATACCCATGAACGCAACTATTGCGATAGCTACTGGGATGATGTACTTAACTAGTGCGTACCATAGACCGAATAGTGGGAAAGATACTTCACCGTCGTTAGTGATTTCTTTCTCTAGGTCTGCACGGTTTAGTCTCCAACCAGCGAAGATACATACCAACATACCGCCAACAGCTAGGAAGATCTTATCTGTTAGTAGGTCGAAGATATCAAATGCACCCGTGTCGAATAGTGTTGGACCAACGCCACCTAGAGATAGAGAAGCGAAGATACATAGCGCAGCCATTACAACACTTGCAGACACTACTGCTGTTACACGTTTCATGCCTTTCTCGTCGATTAGGTAAGAAACCACAACCTCAAGTAGAGAAACAGAAGATGTTAGAGCCGCAACACTTAGACCGATGAAGAACATAAGTGCGAATAGAAGACCGATTACGCCGCCCATTTCAGCAAATAGCTGAGGAACAACAACGAAAACTAGACCAGGACCTGCTGCTGGTTCCATACCGAATGCGAACATCGCTGGGAACATTGCAACACCAGCAAGGATAGCAACACCTGTATCCATTGCGGTAACCATAGCGGTAGTTTGAACCAGGTTTTCTTTCTTCTTAAGGTAAGAACCGTAAGTCAACATACAACCCATACCTAGAGACAGTGAGAAGAATGCTTGGCCAAGTGCAGCTAGAATTACGTTACTGTCTACCTTAGAAAAGTCAGGGCTGAATAGAAACTCAAGACCAGCCATAGAACCTGGAAGAGTCAGACCTTTGATCGATACCACGATAAGGATCAAGAATAGCAATGGCATTAGAACCTTACCCGCTTTCTCGATACCGCCCGAGATACCTTTCATAACGATAACAACGTTAAGAAGAAGGTATAGACCCATCCACATTAGTGGTTGAACTGGGTGAGAGATGAAACCACCGAAGCTATCACCGATTGCTTCAGGTGCGTCTAGAAGACCACCAGCAATCTTACCGATGTATGCGATAGACCAGCCGCCCACTACAGGGTAGAAACCCATGATCAGTAGACCACTTACTACGCCAATAACACCTGTGAAAGTCCAACGACGGTCAGTTGATTTAAATGCACCTACTGCTGATTTTTGCGTATGACGGCCGATAGCAAATTCAGTCAGCATTACACTGAAACCGATGAAAATTACAAAAAACAGGTAAATTGCAACGAATGCACCACCGCCACTCTCGCCTGCTGTGTATGGGAATTTCCAAATGTTACCTAAGCCAACAGCAGAACCTGCTGCAGCCATTACGAATCCTAACTTCGAACCCCAGGTATCACGGGGTGTTGTGGTTGTATTACTAGTAGCCACGTTTACTCCAAAATTTGTGTTGTGTGATGTTGTGTTTTGCTTTAGGTGGCGTCTTTAAAAGATAAGGTGTACAAACGGCTTTACACACCTAGAAGGTTTGATTGACGCTACTTGTATAGCAAGTAAAGCAGTTTAAGAGTACAATTGGAAGCCCGAACCGTATGTTTCCCGCTAAAAATGTGAGTTTTTATGATTAAATGCCGCTTTTTCATACAAAACTACCGTTTCCGTCTTAAGTTAACAAAAACTTAACAACTATAACCTGTTTACAGCCTTTGCTCTAATTTGTAAATAGTTGATTCCTTGAATTCCCATATTCGTAAAATAGCATTACTATCTAAGTGTCTCTTTTTTCGAGTATTCAATGTGGAAAAGCTCTACCATTTTTTAACTTTAGCCTCTGTCGCTTTGTACTGGGTCCTTGTAGCCGGTGTAACACTGCGTGTTGTACTAAAACGACGCTCTGTCAGCGTTTCTCTCGCCTGGCTTATGGTTATCTACATTATCCCAATTGTAGGGGTGGCTTGTTACTTCCTTTTTGGTGAACTGAACCTCGGTAGAAAAAGGGCTGAGCGCGCACATCGCATGTTTACTCCCTTTGGAGATTGGTTCCGTCAATTGAACGATTGCCAACTTCACCAACCAGGAAAAGTCGGCTCCCCTATCCATAAGATCGACGAACTTTGTAACAATCGAATGGGCATTCCTGCACTCAGTGGACACACTCTATCCCTACAATCGTCACCAAACGAAATCCTACACGCAATCATCGAAGATATAGAAAATGCCCAAACCAGTATTAAGATGGTTTTCTATATTTGGCACCCAGGCGGCCTAACAGATTCAGTGGCCTCTGCTCTGATTCACGCAGCAAAACGTGGTGTAGATGTTAAAGTTTTGCTCGATTCAGCGGGTAGCCCACGCTTTTTCAAAAGCCATTGGCTGCTAATGATGGAAGATGCCGGTGTGCAGGTTGTACAAGCTCTGGAAGTAAGCCCTTGGCGTATTTTCTTGCGACGCCTTGATCTAAGGCAGCACCGTAAGATCATCGTGATTGATGAGACTATAGCTTACACAGGCTCGATGAATATGGTCGACCCTGCTCATTTCAAACAGAGCTCAGGTGTTGGCCAGTGGATCGATGTTATGGTTCGTGTGACAGGCCCAACCGTTAACGTACTCTCTGCAATCCATGGTTGGGACTGGGAAGTAGAAACCGGAGACCGCATTCTACCTGAATTACCAGAATGTTCTGTAGAAGAAGCGGTGACGCATCATCCCGTACAAGTGGTACCGTCGGGCCCAGGTATGCCAGAGTATTTGATCCTACAGGTTCTGACTATTGCGATTAATCAGGCTAACCATACCGTGCGTATTACGACCCCTTATTTTGTGCCGAGTGCGGACTTATTAGAAACACTTAAGATGACGGCTCAACGCGGTGTCAAAGTCGAACTCATCATTCCTCATAACAATGATTCGTTAATGGTGAAATGGGCCTCTCGCGCTTTCTATACCGAATTACTAGAAGCCGGAGTTAAGATCTACGAATTCTATGGTGGCCTTCTTCATACCAAGTCGGTAGTCATCGATGAAGAGTTTTGCTTGATTGGAACGGTCAATATCGACATGCGCAGTTTATGGCTCAACTTCGAAGTGACGCTCGCGGTGGATGATGTACATTTCACTCAGAACCTCTCTGAACTGCAGAAAGCTTACATCGATTCATCCCACTCAGTTGAGTTAGAGCAATGGGAGCAAAGAAGTTTACGCAACCGCTTCTTTGAAAGACTGTTCTATCTATTCAATCCTCTTCTGTAATTTAAGTGGTGAGCTGTAATAGCTCGCCGTTTCCCCGTCGCTCACTTTTAATCTTTCACTCTTTACTGAGTGAAAGATTAAAAATCGTAAGAAAAGCGTAAAAAACCCCGCTCCGCTCTTGCTTTGAATACTCTTGACATGTTTTAAATAGAACATAACCGATTGATAAGGAATTCACAGCATGTCCGAGAACAAAACCACTAAACTCATCACTGCCGGTCGTGATAAGAAGTGGACCAATGGTGTTGTTAACCCACCAGTACAACGCGCTTCAACTGTCGTATTTAACTCAGTAGAAGAGAAGCGTAAAGCGACGATTAACCGCGCTAACAAGACCCTTTTTTACGGACGTCGTGGAACCAACACTCATTTTGCCTTCCAAGATGCGATGGTTGAAGTGGAAGGCGGCGCAGGCTGTGCACTCTACCCTTGTGGAACGGCAGCTATCTCTAATGCGATCCTTTCTTTTGTAGAAACAGGCGACCATATTCTGATGGTTGACACTTGCTACGAGCCAACTCGCGATTTCTGTGACACCATCATGAAAAAGATGGGCGTAGAAACCACCTACTACGAACCAACAATTGGCGAAGGCATCAAAGAGCTTATCAAGCCAAATACCAAGGTGTTATTTACCGAATCTCCGGGTTCAATCACCATGGAAGTTCAGGATGTCCCTACACTCGCGCGTATTGCTCACGAGCATGACATCATCGTGATGTTAGACAACACGTGGGCTGCTGGTGTTAATTTCTCTCCATTTGATTTTGGTGTTGATATCTCAATTCAAGCGGCGACTAAATACATCGTCGGTCACTCTGATGTGATGTTAGGTACTGCCGTTGCCAACGAGAAGTGCTGGGATCACTTAAGAGAACAAAGCTACTTAATGGGCCAATGTGTTTCACCAGATGACGCTTACCTTGGCCTGCGCGGCATTCGTACCTTAGATGTGCGACTACGCCAACATGCGGAAAGCAGTTTAAAAGTCGCGAAGTGGTTAGAAACTCGACCTGAAGTAGACCACGTTCGTCACCCAGCTCTTGAATCATGCCCAGGTCATGAATTCTTTAAACGAGACTTCACCGGTGGTAATGGCCTGTTCTCGTTTGTGCTAAAGAATACGAATACACAAGCAACCACAGCGCTGCTTGATGGTATGAAACACTTCAGCATGGGTTACTCATGGGGTGGATTTGAGAGCTTAGTTCTAGCGAACGAGCCGAGCAGCTTTAACAGCCTAAGAACAGTAGCGAATCCAAACTTCGACGGTACTTTAATTCGCGTACATATCGGCTTAGAAGATGTTGATGATTTGATTGCAGATCTAGAGGCAGGGTTGGATCGCTACAGCGCTCTGGTTTAGCTAGAAACGGTATATTTAACATACAAAAAAGGCAGGATATTCCTGCCTTTTTCAGTTCCGCGCATCAGCGGCCTATAACTCCACAACTAACGCACAGTGCTTCGTAATTCATTATTGAACTTGGTAGCATGTCCAATTAAAGATTTCAGAGCGGTGTTCATTAAACAGATATAGGGACTGCTCCTGCTCTAAAATCGAGTAATCAATGGTCACTCCTTTGTACTCACTGTATTCCTGGTTAATGATCGGATCATGAAACGGAGTTGCGGTCCTCACATCAATAATGCTCATCGACAAATGATCCCCGTCCAAACCATAGTAACCAGAATAAAGGTTTTCCATTGTGCCTTCGGTGCCGTCTTTCTCAGTGATCGTCACAAACTCTCTCATGCTATAAGTTTGGTCAGACTGAAAAGTAAAGATTATTCGCTCATAAAGTGATTGGTACGGTTGATATGCCTGAGATAAGAAATCCGTTTTTAGTGTTTTACAATGCCATCGAGTACCTGCCAGTATGTTCTGGTCTAGAAAAAAGCTCACCGATGCAATTGCCAATAAAATGAGTAAACCAATTAATCGCAAAAGTAGCCCCTCTTTTCCATATAGGCAGCAAACGAGTCAAAAGACGTTTCTACATTGAAAATTGTCGCCCCGTAATTGAGCGCCTCGCCATCCTTCTTTTGAACTAACATGTACAAAGCATCGCTTTCTGGTTGGTCGACAGATGGATAAATACGGACAAACACATCCACATTACAGTGGCTAGGTATCACGCTGGTCAGCTTTTCTGTTATCGCTGGTAGCGAATAAGAATCTCCATGAACAATATGGAAAAAGTAGTGGTTAGTATTGTCTGCGTAACTATCTCGATATTCCGACTTATCAATAAAGTAAGGCGTTGGCTTGTAGTAAGTTTGGAATAGATTGAACGCAGTAACGAGAATACAAATAAGTGCGAATATATAGCCCGCTATTACCGCGTGCTTATTGCTAGTGATATTTGATAAACCAAGTGCAACCGAACCGTGCGCTTGATTTGAAGTTATAGAGTCCGAAATGATAGTCGAAGAATTCTTTACAGGCTCTTGGCTTGTCGTGGATGATTTATCTGCTGGTGCAATTAGCTCTGCTTGAGGCACAGCTTGGTTGTTTAAGCTTGTCTTTTTCGACTCGTCGATTTCAAGGGAATAGCCGGTTTTACTGACGGTGCGGATCGTTGCGCAGCCACAGGTTACCCTAGATAATGTTTTTCTGATCTTTGAAATTACATTAGTAAGCGCTTGTTCCGAAACAATCACATTGCCCCAGCATCTATCAAATATCAGACCTCGTTCGATGCACTCGCCCACATTTTCAAGCAAGAGGAGGAATACCTTGCCTTCTAGTGGCGAGATAGTTTCTACGTGTCCATCTTCACGCACAAACTGCCTAAGCAAAGGATCATAACTAGCATCACATATTTGGTAGTTTTGTTGTTTCACTATCGTTTTCTATCTTTAAACTCGGTCACATATAATATTAAATAGTTTATAAATGGCTAGTGCTTTTTTGTCATTTATAAGTAACTATTTTCGCGATAATAAATAATCTACCTGTAAGGACAACACACCATATGGTCATTAACCATACCGGTCGCTTGCATGAACGCGTAACAGATTGTTTCACCTACAAACTTAAAGCCTCGCTTTTTTAAAAACTTACTCATGGCTTTAGATTGCTCAGTAGAAGCAGGGACTTGTGACATCTCTGTCCACTGATTATCGATCACCTTGTTATCAACAAATTGCCATAAGGCATTTGATAAAGAACCGAACTCTTTTTGAAGTTCCAGCGCTGCACGCGCATTGTTGTACACGGAGGCAATTTTGCCCTTATGCTTCACCACATCATAGTTTTCAATGATATTGGGTACATTGTCTTCATTGAGTTCTGCTAATTTGTGTAAGTCGTAGTTCTCAAATGCCGCGCGATAGCCTTCTCGTTTTTTCAGTATAGTAATCCAACTAAGACCCGCTTGAGCTCCCTCTAGAGTGATGAATTCAAACAGCACCTGATCATCATAGACGGGGACGCCCCATTCAGTATCGTGGTATACCCTTTCAAGTTCATGCTTAAGTGCCCATGCACAAGTTCTCTCAGTAGCATTCGCTTTCATTTCGATAATCTCGCTTAAGTAAAATACATAAAAATAATGCCCCAGTTAGGGGCATTATTTCAAAGGTAAATTGGCGTTATGCTACGTCAATCTTATGGAACAGGCGGTACAGTACCGGTACAACGATAAGCGTCAGTACCGTTGCAAAACCTAAACCAAACATAATGGTTACCGCCATTGGCTTGAAGAAGATATCTGGCAACAGAGGAATCATACCTAGAATCGTTGTAATCGCAGCCATACATACCGGGCGAACACGGCTTAGTGCAGCATCAACGACAGCAACATAAGGATCCTTACCTGACTTCATCTCAATCTCTATTTGGTCAAGCAGTACGATACCGTTCTTCAAAAGCATCCCGGATAGACTCAAGAAGCCTAACAGAGCCATAAAGCCAAATGGGGTGTTTAAGGCCAGCAAGCCAGTCGTCACACCAATTAAAGCCAGCGGTACCGTTAACCACACGATCAGCGGCTCTTTTACTGAGTTAAACAGGAACACAGTGATCAAGAACATAAACAAATAGCCAAGAGGCATGGTTGTAAACAGAGATGCCTGCGCTTTAGCTGATGATTCATACTCACCACCCCACTCAAGAGAATAACCCGGTGGCATCTCAATCGCTTCAATTTGTGGCTGTAGGCGCTTCTGTAACGTAGAAGCAGTTTCTTCGCCCAGTAGGTCTGGATCCGCCATCACTGTAAGCATACGCTTACGGTTCTTACGGATGATCAGTGGATCTTCCCATTCCAACTCATAACCTAAAGTCACTTGTTGCAGTGGGATGTATTCACTTAACGCAGGGCTCCAAATCTTCATACCTTCGATGTTACGAATATCAACACGCTCATCTTCCGGTAAACGAGCCACAATTGGCATCAGCGTTGTACCATCACGATACACACCAATCGACTTACCAGAGAAAGACATCGCGAGGAAATCATCAACATCAGACTTGGTGATACCGTAACGACGAGCTTGGCTTTCATTGAACTGAGGCTCTAGCACCTTAGTTCTCTCACGCCAGTCGTGGCGAACGTTAAATGCACCACTATCAGCACGCATTACATCCATCACTTGTGCTGCGATTGAACGTAATACCGTTGGATCAGAGCCTACAATACGAGCTTCTATCTTCGCACCGCCACCAGGACCTAACTCAATCTGTTTTAGCTTGTAGTCGATCTCAGGGAACTGACCATTAACATGGTCACGGAAGCGCTTCATTAGCCCTTCAAGCACTTCGTAGCTCTTAACACGAACCGTTATCTCGCCGTAAGCGCTATAACTTTTCTCTGGTGCGTAAGTCAGCATGAAACGTTGCAAGCCTTTACCTGCGGTCGTCGTGATGTGTTCAACTTCGTCCTGTTCAGCTAACCAGCTTTCAAGCACTTTAAGCTTAGTGTTGGTCGCTCGAATATCGGTCCCTTCCGGCATCCAAACATCAACTTGAAACATTGGTGTTGTCGATGACGGGAAGAAAGCTTGTTTTACGAAACCAAAACCGTAAACACTTGCACCTAGACCAATCACCAGAACAATCATGGTTAGCCACGCACGCTTCATACAGAATTCTAGGAAGTTTTTGTAGACAACAAAAACCATCCCGTTGTACGGATCTTTACCCTCATTGTCTGCATCGACCTTCTGACCTTTAAAGAAGATATCGGCAAAGAATGGCGTAATTGAGATAGCCGTAAACCAGCTCAACATTAGCGAGATAAGCAAAACCGTGAACAAGGTGCCACAATACTCACCCGTCGAGTCTTCAGACAAGCCGATAGGCGCAAATGCCGTTACCGCGATAACCGTTGCACCCAACAATGGCCATTTAGTTTGAGTTACGATATCAGTGGCGGCCTGCATCCGGGTTCGCCCCTTCTGCGTGCCGATCAATATCCCTTCGACCACCACTATGGCGTTATCCACCAGCATCCCCAGTGCGATAACCAATGCACCCAGTGAGATACGTTGGAGGTCGATTTTGAAGTACTGCATGAAAATGAAGGTACCAAACACGGTCAGTAGCAGTATCAAGCCAATCAATAGACCGGAACGCAGACCCATGAAGAACAGTAGCACCACGATTACGATCGCAACCGCCTGCCCCAAGCTCACCACAAAGCCGCTTACGGATTTATCTACTTCTTTAGGTTGGTTATAAACCTCTGAAATATCGATACCAACTGGCTGTTGGTATTTCAATTCAGCAAGCCTGCGGTCAAACGCTTCACCCACCGCGACCACGTTTACGCCTTGAGCAAAGGACACACCAAGGTTAAGCGCTAGTTTACCGTTATAGCCGATAATGTTAGTCGGTACTTCAACATAACCGCGGGTTACTTCTGCCACATCTTTTAGATAGATCAGGCCTTGAGCACCACCTTCGGTCAGAATCAAATCACCCAACTGTTCTACGTTCTGGAACTCGCCCGTAGGATGGATACGAATGTATTCGTCACCAATTCTCACCGCACCCGCACTGGAAACAATGTTTTGAGTCGATAAAAGATTAAATACTGTGTTTGGCGAGATACCCAAAGAGCTGATCCGTTTCATCGAGATTTCAATGAAAACTTGCTCTTGCTGCTGACCAGAAACAGAAACTTTACTGACCCCATCAACCAGTTCCAGCTCACGCCTTAAATAATCGATATAGTCCAACAGTTCTTTATAGCTGTAGCCATCACCGGTTACCGCGAGCAAAATACCGTAAACATCACCAAAATCATCAATAACTTGCGGGTCGTTCACACCAGGCGGCAGTGACACTTTCAAGTCATTCACTTTTCGACGAAGTTCATCCCAAATCTGCGGCAGATCGTCTGGGCCATAGTTGTTCTTCATCGTTACCGTAACCTGAGACAGGCCACGGCTAGAGATAGAGTTAACCTCGTCAACATAGGTAAGTTGTTGGATCGCTTTCTCTAGTGGATAAGTGACTTCCTCTTCCACTTGCTGCGGTGTCGCACCTGGGTAAGAGGTGACAACCATCGCATCTTTGATGGTAAAGGCCGGGTCTTCTAGACGCCCCAAACCAAAGAAGGCAGACACACCACCAATCAGGAAAATCAACGACAGCATCCAACTGATAACTTTATTGCGAATAAAGTAAGCCGCTACACCCGTGATCTGGTCGTCACTTTGTTGAGCGTCATTCTGGGGCTTGTTATTTGCTTCACTCATTGTTCGCCTCCTGAGATAATACTTCCACTGTCATCCCATCTCGCAATCGCGATACGCCCGCTACAACTATATGTTGCCCCATCTCTAATCCTTTGATTATTTGCAACGTTTTCTGGTTAGCTTTGCCTAATACCACTTTCTGCTTTGAAACGGTGTTGTCGTCATTAATGACCCAAACGAATGAGTTCTTACGAGTCAGTTCATCGCCGTCAGCATTGAATACCGCCTCAATAGGCACTAAAACACCGGCTTTCAGTTCTAAGCCAATATCTCGACCATGTGAGGTAACGTCGACCGCCATACCGTCCAAAATCAGATCGTCTTCAGGCATAGGCAGTGCCAAGGTCACGGTAAAGGTTCCGGTGCTTGGATCGGGCTCTGTTGTGAACTCTTTAATGCCTGCTGGGTACTCATTACCGCTTGGAACTCGTACCAAGGCTGTCACATTTTCAAGGATGGTCTCGCTAGGCTGGTTAACGTAGATTTGATCAGGTAGCTGAATCACCACCTCAACATCCTCAACGCTGTGAATATTCACGATTTGCTGACCAACCTGAATGTTCTCAAATTGGTCGACACTGACACGGGAAATGATGCCATCAACGGGAGCTTTGAGCTTAGTGAAAGACAAGCGAAGCTTCGCCAGCTCTAACTCGGCGTATGCAATCTGACGTTGAGCGGCAATCTCATCAAACTGAGACTTCGCGAGTAAGCCCTTTTTCACTAGAGGTTTTGAACGCCTGAACTGGCTGTTCACCACAGTATATCGAGCTTGGGCATTATCGACGTCTAATTGATAGTCCGTTGGATCTAGCTCAGCAATCACATCCCCAGCTTCAACTCGTTCGCCTTCTTTAACATCGAGCCTGTATATCTCGCCCGCCACACGAAAGCTCAGGTGTGCTTTTTCTGCCGCATTGGCAACGGCTGGGAAATAGAGTTTGTCATTGAAATCTAATACTGAAATCTCAATTGCTTTAACTAATGGAATGTTCTCGGCTTCTACTTGAGGCTTTTCTCCACAAGCGGTCAGCAAAGCTAAACATGACAGTCCTGTCGCTAATTTGAATGCACTCATGTTATAGCCCCCTTTCCTTGATCCACTCTCGAACTTTAATGCCGGATTCAAGGCCATTAACACCAGAAGTTACAATGCGATCTCCATCGTTTAAGCCAGAGACAATGTGACGTTTTTCATCAATCACGATCGCGACTTTTTCAACGATACCATCACTATTCACTCGCCAAACTGAGACATCATCGCCATCAGTCATCATTGCAGAGGTCGGGATTTTGGTTGCAGCTGCTTGAGCTGACACAAGATTCACGGTACCAGACATGCCAGGCAAGATGCCGATATCGGTTGGTCTTTCCATCACCATAGTGACTTTATATGAACCCGTTTTAGGGTCAGCTTCCGTATCAACCTCTTGGAACGTCAGTACGTAGGAGTTTTCAGGAAACGCATCAAATACCATGGTTGCATCGGTTTCAAACCCTGAAGAAAAGCGCGTAATAAGTTGGTCGGGTAATAAGAAAACGACTTTAAGAATCTGATTGGTTTGAATATTCATTACGCCTTCTTTAGCGGCAATGTACTCATGATTTTCAGCTGGAATAATGGAGATGGTGCCATCATAAGGGGCAACTAAAGTGGTGTAGCGAAGATTCGCGTTCGCTTGATTAAGCATCGCGCGAGCTGAATTGTGGTTTGCTTTCGCTTGGTCGAAATCTTGCTCTGACACTACGCGGTCTTTACGCAGTTTGATCGCACGTTGGTACTGAACATCGGCAAGCTGAAAGTTCGCTTTTGCTTGCTTCTCTAGCAGTTGATATTCATCAGGGTTTAGCATGGCGAGTTTGTCGCCTTTCGACACATGCTGCCCAGCAGTCACGTCGATGCTCTGTAATAACCCGGGAACGCGGAATGCGAGTACCGCTCTATCACCAGCTTCAGTTGTAGCAGGAAAATTACGCTCAAAAGCATTGTTACCGACGGAGATAGTGAAGAGTTTGGCGGGTCTAGATTCAGGTTCAGGTACGGGAGGAAGCTCCTTACCACACCCAGACAACCCAGCTAAGGCCGTCAATAGGACAAGGGAGGCTCTATACATTGGTGATCATCCATATCTATAAATATTTTTATAACATAGATTAATCGCATGTAACTTACCAGTCAGCGTAAGATTTATTTAGAGAAAATTATTAAAAAAAATAACGGCTTGGAATAAATTTTCCTAAACCGTCATCTTATATTTTTTAGGTTTTACCGCTACATGTTCTTAAATTCGCGGTTCACTTTAAACGTATCGGATGTGACATAAGCTTCCATGTTGCGGACACTGGTCTCTAACTTCTGGAAATCACCCTCTAAAGTGTTCAATAGCGACTCTGCAGTTTGCCCTTTTTCCCAAGGCTTTTGCTTGAGCGTATGCTCTTGTTTAGCCTTCATTTGGTCGACATACTGAGGTGGTTGTTTTTCAAGCATAAATGTCAAAGCAATATACGCCAATAACACCAAAAAACTACCACCGAGCAGTGCAGCAGAGATAACCATGATGCGAACCAGCCAGACTTCCAGGCCGAAATAGTTCGCCAACCCTGCACACACGCCAGACAACTTACCGTTAATTGGATCGCGATACAGATCTCTACTCATAGTTTCGTCTCCAGTTAGGTGACTCCGCATCCAGTATTTTTTCTAGCGTTGTTACACGATCTTGCATCGATTCTGCCTGTGCTGAAAGCTTATGCAGGCGTTGAAGATCCGTTTCCGATAGCCCATTACTGGATTTCTTCTTGCTGCGGTAATGTAGGAATAACCATAGCGGTGCCACGAAGATCAAAAAGACAATCAGTGGACCTGCAATTAGAAATGTGGACATAGACAACTCCTGAATTATTTATCGCGGTTTTCAACTTGTTGCTTCAGTTTCGCTAACTCTTTTTCAATTTCATCTTGAGCTTGTAGCTCTGCAAATTCTTGGTCTAATGATTTTGCATTGCCTGTCTTCGCGTAAACATCCGCTTCAGCTTCTAATTCATCCACTTTACGCGAGAATTGCTCAAACTTCGCCATTGCTTCACTGGTTTTGCTTGAGTGCAGGTGTTTTTGCACATCACGACGGTTGCTTGCAGCGTTGTTGCGAATCATCAGAGCTTGTTGCTTGGCACGTGTTTCTGCGATCTTAGTTTCAAGCTTACCAATCTCATTCGTTAGTTTCTCAATCGTTTCATGCACTAACGTTTGCTCTGTGTGAAGGCTCTTGATGATCTCTTCCAGCTTTTGCTTTTCGATCAGCGCCGCTCTCGCTAGATCTTCACGTTGCTTGGTCAGTGCCAGTGTCGCTTTATTCTGCCAATCAAGAATCTGAATTTCGATAGCTTCAACTTTACGAGCGAGTTCTTTCTTGTCCGCGATTGCTTTTGCTGAATTAGTGCGAACCTCTACCAATGTATCTTCCATTTCTTGGATGATCAGGCGAATCATTTTTTCAGGATCTTCAGCCTTGTCTAATAATGCGCTGATGTTTGAATTTACGATGTCTGCAAAGCGAGAAAAAATACCCATGAGAAACTCCTTAATTACAATTGAAGGCAAATGCGTTTTAAATCGTTGTGCGACTCATCACCACTTGCTCGCTAATTTACATTTGTTGTTAAACCTACCATAAGTAATCCAAGTAGCGTGCCAACTTTTAAGGCATTAATTATCAGTCACTTACAATGTAATGGCGATTAACCTGAACCATGCTATGATGAATTTAACCAAGTATTGGTATTTTTCACCATTACAGCCCTTATATGACCTCCACCAGCGCTCAGCTACTACAAGGACCCGCTATGCAGCAGAATCTCATTGGTGAATCACCTAGCTTTCTCTCTGTTTTGGACAAAGTTTCTCAACTGGCTCCAATAGAAAGACCTATTCTGATCATTGGCGAGCGTGGTACAGGTAAAGAGTTGATTGCACAAAGGCTCCATTACCTCTCAAAGCGTTGGGACCAGCCCCTGATCTCGCTAAACTGTTCAACACTGAGCGAAGGCTTAATTGATTCAGAACTGTTTGGTCATGAGTCAGGCTCCTTTACCGGTTCAAAAGGTCGTCACCATGGCCGATTTGAAAGAGCAGAGGGCGGCACACTATTTCTTGATGAACTCGCGACAACGCCCCTTGCAGTTCAAGAGAAACTATTGCGGGTTATTGAATACGGACAATATGAACGTGTTGGCGGGCAAAAAGCACTAAGTGCAAATGTAAGGCTTGTGTGTGCGACCAATGCAGACCTACCAGAGATGGCATCTAAGGGCGAATTCAGAGCCGACTTATTGGATAGACTCGCCTTTGATGTGATTACTATCCCGCCGCTTCGTGAACGTAAAAAAGACATCACATTACTGGCCGAATACTACGCTATTAAGATGTGCCGTGAATTAGAGCTTGAGCTATTTGTTGGCTTTGCACCATCAGCCATTGAATCCTTGTTGGGATACTCTTGGCCAGGTAATGTCAGGGAGCTCAAGAACGTCATCGAACGTGCCATCTACCAACATGGCAATAACCCATACCCTATTGAATCTTTGGTATTTAACCCGTTCAAGCCAGCGTGGGACACGAATCAAGAATCCTCTCAAGAAATTGGAAATGCTCCATCCAACAGCCATACTTCTACTGAGAGCTCGTTTTCTTTGCCTCTTGACTACAAAGCATGGCAAGAACAACAAGACATCAAACTGCTCAATCAAGCCTTAAAAGAGAGCAAATACAACCAAAAACAAGCCGCCGAATTACTCGGGCTCACCTACAACCAATTAAGGGGAATGGTGAGGAAGTACGCGATTGTCGGACAAGGCAGTGAGAAATAGCCACACTCATAGGATTATTATTTGGAGCCGAATAAATAAAATGTTAAATTATCCGGATCTTGAGGCTCCTCTAACGCCTCGTTTCGAAAAGTATTTCTTTTTATGAAAGCACTAATAAGACTATCACTGAGCATCTGCACGCTGAGCTTTTTAGCCGGATGTGGTGAGAGTGTGAATCACGATCAAATTCGTGAAAAAGGCTTCATTTATTGCGGCCAAGGTAATCCTAGTACCTTCAACCCTCAATTGGTTGATAGTGGAATTACAGCAGAATCGCTGAGCCCTCAAATCTTCGACACGCTGCTCACACTCGATCCTATGACCTATCGACCACAACAGAACCTAGCAACAAGTTGGTCTGTCGATAAATCAGGTACTGAATACACTTTCAAACTTCGCCCGAACGTTGCGTTCCAGACCACAGACTGGTTTACGCCAACTCGTTCTATGAACGCGCAAGATGTGGTTTTTAGTTTCGAACGTATCATTGATAGCTCAAACCCATTCCACTATGTGGGCGGTGGCCTATATCCATGGTTTGCTGGTATCGATTTCAAAAACTTGATTGTTGATATCACAGCATTGGACGACTTAACGGTTAAATTCCAATTAAGCCGACCAGACAATTCCTTTTTAAATAACATCGCGACCAGTTATGCGGTGATTCACTCTAAGGAATACGCAAACCAACTCGTGGCTGCTGATGAGAAGAATGAAATCGACTCAAAGCCAGTTGGTACAGGTCCATTCTATCTGGATGAATATCAAATCAACGACTTGGTGCGCCTTAAAAAGAACAAGCATTACTGGAAAGGTGATGTGCAAATGGACCAAGTGGTTTTCGATACCTCACAACGCGGCACTGGCACACTCGCTAAGTTGCTGCGCAATGAATGTGATGTGTTGAACTCGCCGATTTCTAGCCAGATCCCAATCATTCAAGCACATGAAGAGCTGCAGATATCCGCGACACCAGCGGTTAATGTCTCTTTCATCGCCCTTAATACTGAGCACCCTGCCCTACGTGATTCTCGAGTACGTAAAGCGCTGAACTTGGCTATCAACCGCCAGAATATTCTTGATTCGGTATACTACGGTACAGGCACCAAGGCTTATACACTGCTGCCTCCGACATCTTGGGCTCATCAGAAAGATAATGTTCAAGTGCGCTACGACCGAAACTATGCGATTGCCCTTCTCAAAGAAGCCGGCGTAGAGCCAGGGTTAGAGCTTTCAATGTGGGTACCGCTAGAACCAAGAGCGTACAACCCAAGCCCGCGTAAGACTGCTGAGCTTATCCAAGCTAACTTAGCGGACATCGGCATCGAATTGAAACTATACACAGACGATCGATTCGACCGTACACAGCTATCTTCAATCGCCTCAACAGATCTGCTACTAACTGGCTGGATAGGTAATACCGGCGACCCTGATAATTTCTTGCGTCCCCTACTCTCGTGCAGCTCTGAGCGCGCAGGTCTCAACGTATCGATGTGGTGTAATTCAGACTTTGATTTCCTTCTGGATTTAGCCTTAGAGATCAACCAACAAAGGCACCGTGTAAACTTGTATCGCCAAGCCCAAAACATTCTTAACGAAGAAGTTCCTGTGATCCCTCTGGCTCATGGAGTGCAGTTCCGTGTTCATGATCGTTCACTAACCGGCTTTAAACAAAGCCCGTTCAATGCCCAACCTTTTGATCAAGTCAGAAGAGAGGTGCACTGATGTTTTGGTATACATTAAGACGTATTAACCTGTTCGTGATCACGCTTGCTATCCTGACAATGGTCGGCTTTTCGTTACTGCGACTCGACCAAACCTCACCGTGGGCGATTCAAGATTTCTGGCCAGGCTGGATAAGCTACGTCACTGAATTGTCGACGCTGAATTTTGGCTTAAGCAAACACGGCACACCTATCATTGATGAGCTTGTGGTTGTGTTCCCAGCCACATTAGAACTGTGTTTCTTTGCGTTTGTGTTAGCGCTTTTGATTGGCATCCCTTTTGGGACCATCGCAGGCATGAGGCAAGGTAAATTTGTCGACACCACTATCTCGTTCACCTCGATGGCGGGTTACTCTGCACCTATTTTCTGGGTCGCACTATTGATGATTATGGTGTTCTCTCTGCATTTTGAGATGTTCCCTGTTGGCGGTCGATACGATTTACTTTATGAGATTGAGCACGTGACGGGCTTCGCGATCATCGATGCTTTTTTTGCTGAAGGTCGCTACCGCGCGCACGCGTTGCAAAGTGTCATCGAGCACATGGCGCTTCCGTGTCTTGTTTTAGCATTGGCACCGACGACTCAGGTTATCCGTTTAATGCGAGCGTCTGTAGCTGAAGTGATGACGCAGAACTACATCCGTGCGGCACGTATTAAAGGTCTATCAACAAGAGAGATTGTGACTCAGCACGTATTACGAAATGCGATTCCACCGATTATTCCTAAGGTCGGTGTTCAGCTTTCGAGCATGTTAACGCTTGCGATCATTACCGAGTCTATCTTTAACTGGCCGGGAATTGGACGCTGGTTATTGGACGCTTTATCGAATCAAGATTACGTTTCTATTCAAGCTGGCGTAATTGTGGTGGCAACTCTGGTTTTGACTGCAAATATTCTGTCTGACCTGTTAGGCGCTATGGTCAATCCACTGGTAAGGAAGGAATGGTATGCTAACAAATAACGTCTACCAGGAAGAACAAATTCCTACCCAGTTTGAGCGCTTCTGGCGTAGCTTCCGCTCTAACAACCTTGCGATGTTTGGCTTGTGGTGTTTGATACTGATCATTCTGGTGACGATCACTTCTCCGTGGTTAGCTCCCCATGATGTACAAGAGCAAACGGGCCATCTACTAACACCGCCATCTTGGGATCCAGCAGGTACTGTTGAATATTTCTTGGGTACAGACGATCTAGGCCGAGATATTCTTTCTCGCTTAATCATTGGCTCTCAGTTTACCTTTGGCGCTGCTGTCGTGATTACCTTTATCGCTGCCGTTATTGGCTGTCTCATTGGCGTACTTGCGGGTATGACGCGTGGTTTGCTATCAAGTACCCTAAACCACCTGCTTGATACGGTGATGTCGATTCCGTCTCTGCTACTAGCAATCATCTTTGTAGCATTCCTTGGCTTTGGCGAGTTCAATATCTTGCTGGCCTTATGTTTGGCATTGATTCCGCGCTTTATTCGCTCGGTCTACATTGCCGTGCATGCTGAGGTAGAGAAAGACTATATTCTGGCTTCTCGCCTTGATGGTGCAAACGACTTCTACCTGCTGTGGAACTCGATTCTTCCAAATATTCTTACTGTGGTGGCACTAGAAATTACACTGGCGTTATCGGTCGCGATTCTTGATATCACCGCCTTAGGCTTCCTTGGGCTTGGCGCTCAAGCACCAAGTACCGAATGGGGCTCTATCCTCGGTGATTCTGTAGAACTGATTTATCTCGCACCATGGACAGTAACCCTACCCGGCCTAGCCATTATGTTTACAGTGATTGTGATTAACCTCGTCGGTGAAGGTGTTCGCCAAGCGCTAAATGCAGGAATCGAATAATGCCGTTACTTGATATTCGACATCTAACCATTGAAATTGAGACCCCTCAAGGGATGGTTAAAGCGGTAGATCGAATGAGTATTACCCTCAATGAAGGGGAAATTCGTGGTTTAGTAGGTGAATCAGGCTCTGGTAAAAGCTTGGTTGCTAAAGCGATCGTTGGTGTTTGTAAAGAAAACTGGAAGGTATCCGCTGACCGTATGCGACTTGGGAATGTTGACCTGCTTCAACTAACACCGAAGGAGCGCAGACGTGTTATTGCTCGTGACATCGCGATGATTTTCCAAGAACCATCGACGTGTCTTGATCCTTCGGAAAAAGTGGGCAATCAACTGATCGAAGCCATTCCTTCCCACGCCTTTGAAGGTCGATGGTGGCAACGATTTAAGTGGCGCAAGAAGCAAGCTATCGCTCTGTTGCACAAAGTCGGCATCAAAGATCACTCACGTCTAATGGACAGCTACTCTTACGAGCTCACTGATGGTGAGTGTCAAAAAGTGATGATCGCGATGGCAATCGCGGCCAAACCGAAGGTCTTGATTGCCGATGAACCGACCAACGACTTGGACCCGATTACCCAGTCTCAGATCTTGCGATTATTGAGCCGAATGAATCAGCTCCATAATACGACCATCATCCTGATCGGCCATGACTTAACGACCATCACTCAATGGGCGACTCGAATTACCGTTATGTACTGTGGTCAGTCTGTTGAATCTGCGGATACGCAAAAACTGTTGGATGCACCAAAGCACCCATACACTGTGGCTCTGTTGAAAGCGATGCCAGACTTTAACGACTGGATCCCACACAAAGAGAAGCTTCAATCACTGCCAGGGTCGATTCCTCCACTACAGCATCTACCTATTGGTTGTCGATTAGGTCCACGTTGCCCTTACGCGCAAAGACAGTGTGTGGAAATTCCACATACCAAGCGAATTAAGAACCATAAGTTTAACTGCCACTTCCCTCTGAATATGGAGAAGAAAAAGAAATCATGAGTGCATTATTAGAAGTCAGTGAATTATCTAAAGACTTTACGACTCGCTCTGGTCTTTTCCGTAAAAAGATTCATCAAGCGGTGAAACCGGTAAGCTTTACGCTTGAAGCAGGCCAAACGATCGGCTTTATTGGTCAGAACGGCTCTGGGAAATCGACATTAGCAAGAATGCTAGCAGGCATGGTAGCACCGACTGCGGGTGAGATTCGTGTAAACGGTGAAAAGCTAGAGCATAAAGACTATTCGACTCGCTGTAAGCTGATTCGCATGATCTTCCAAGATCCCAACACTTCGCTTAACCCGCGCATTCAGATTGGTCGTATTCTGGAAGGCCCTTTGAAGCGAAACACCAACATGCCACCAGAAGCCCGCATGCGCCGTGTAAAGGACACACTCTTACGTGTAGGCCTTCTGCCGGAACATGCTTACTTCTACCCTCAGATGCTTGCTGCGGGCCAGAAACAAAGGGTTTGTCTAGCTCGTGCCTTGATACTTCAACCATCAATCATTGTCGCTGACGAAGCTTTGAACGGTCTAGATATGGCAATGCGTTCTCAGATCATCAACCTGTTCTTAGAACTGCAAGAAGAGATGGGCGTATCTTTCGTCTACGTATCTCAACACCTTGGCATTGTTAAGCACATCACCGACAAAATCATTGTGATGCACGAAGGCGATGTGGTTGAGAGTGGGGACACCGATGAAGTATTAACCAACCCAAGTCACCAAATCACTCAAAGACTGGTTGAGAGTCATTTCTCCAAAGCGCCAAACCACTAAGCTAGAACCACGCTATGTTCAGTAGGAGGGAAAGTATGTTACGAACTGCTACAATGCTTCCCCCTCTTGCTTGTTAGCCTCTCATTTAAAGCGGCAAGCACACCACTGACTTGGTTAGATAAAGCCTTCATAGAAACCGCGTTTTATAACGTGGCACTGCAACACGAATACTCCTCAGGAACAAAACCACTCGCCAAATGGCAGCAACCAATCAAAATTTGGATTGACCATCGTGTCGGCGATAAAGAGCTTCATCAAGAACTCGCAGAGCTGCATATCCAACACTTAGCTCAAGTGACCCAACATCCTATCTCACTCGTCGATAAAGAGTCTGAAGCGAACGTTAAGTGGATATACACCAGACAAAGCAAGTGGATTTCGGAATCCAAACGCGTACTCAATCTCAAATCGATCGAGCACCTAAACAGTGCGATTTGCACAGCAGGCTATCGAACTAACGCAAAAGGTGAAATTGTCTATGCAGGAATCATTATTCCTGTTGATCAGGCTAGGTCACGAGGAAAGCTTGTCGCCTGTATCGTAGAAGAAATCACACAAGTTCTTGGGCTTCCCAATGATTCAGATACAGCCTACCCTTCCATCTTCAACGATCATACGCCAGAGGATCTACTTTCAACGCTAGACGTGGTGCTACTTCAATTACTCTACGAACCAGAGTTAAAACCTGGGATGACTAAAACACAAGTAAAACCCATTGTGCGAAAAATTTTGAAGAGATATCAAGAGACGGGTGTACTTAAACGGGCACCAAACACTACACAGCAAGCACCTTTGTGTCAGTTGATTGGATATTAATACGCGAGATAGTAGTTGTGTTACTTGGGGGACGCTGCAACAGCAAACAGGATTAAAGCGTTGCCTAACAGAAGGCAACGCTGACTTATGATGTGACGAGAAGATTAACGCTTAGCAGCCTGTTTCTTCAGTTCGAAATCAAATTCATCAGGGAACAGGATAACGCCTTCTTCTTGCTCATTAGGGAATACAACCACAGCAAGTTCATCGTCTTCTAGACCATTCGTCCAGCGGCTATGCCATTTGTTCAATGAGATAGACTCAGCCTTACACTCAGCCCAGTCACCTGTCGCCCATGACTCAGCAAACTCTTGGTTTGGCCATACAGGAACGCAGTCTTCGTCTTCTGTGTTTAGCATTACACAACCGTGCTCATCGGTTAAGATCCATACTTGACGGTTTGCTACGATTTCTTTCACACAGTACTTTAGGCGTTGCTCACCCGTGTACTTATTGATTTCCGCGATTCTTTTATCGTCTAGCTGTGTAGTCATCTTAATTTCCTACTTTAGTCAGTAACTTTGCGCTTAAAGTTATTTTATGCAGAGTGCTTTTAACTGCAAATATTATCGATGAAGAAAAGTGCTTACTTCAAAGAAAAACGCCTGCTAAATTAGCAGGCGTTTATTATTAAGTGACTTGATTAAACAAGCTCACCTTGTAGCCAAGGCCAGCCTTGCTTCTTACGGCTTAATGTATTTTCCATCATTAGCATGCCGTCTTTTTCGTGCTTAACCAATTTCTCAGCCCACTCACCTTTGTAAAGTAGACGAGTTTGAGCAGTAGTGATGTCAGTAAGCATTACAGCAGCGAATGCTAGACCGTCTTTCTCACAACGCTCTTCAAGATCCGCTTCAAGTGCTTCGATCATGCCATCTACTTGCTCAAGAGTCGCAAGCTCAACTTGACCTACAACAACATCGCGACCGTTGAACGGGTAGCCTTTAAGGTCTTTTTCTACTAGCTGTGCAGCAGATAGGCCTTCGATGTTTGTTTTAGCGATTAGAAGTGCTTTGATGAATGCATCAACGTCGTCTACGCCAGCGATTTCAGCAAGTTCAGCAACCGCGTCTTTGTCTTTTTGAGTACAAGTTGGAGATGCGAAACCAACAGTGTCTGAAAGAATTGCAGACATCATTAGCTTAGCGATTTGTTGAGAGATAGCGTGACCTTCAATCTTGAACATGTTGAAAAGTACTGTGTTAGTACAACCAACAGGCCAGATCCAAGCTTCCATTGGGTTAACTGTCATCACGTCGCCTAGACGGTGGTGATCGACAATACCTAGGATCTCTGCGTCAGCAACATCGTCTGGTGCTTGTGCTAGATCTGAGTAGTCTACTAGCCAGATTTTCTCACCAGCAACAGAAGTACGAAGTTCTGGCATTTCTGCGCCAGCAACTTCAAGAATGTGTTGAGTTTCGCGGTTGATCTCGCCTTGGCGAATTGGTGTCGCTTCCTCGCCACGAGCTTTAAGAAGCTCTGTTGCAACTAACGCACTACAAATACTGTCACTATCAGGGTTTTTGTGACCAACAACTAAAATCATGTTTCTTCCTATTACACTAACAATTACGACTCTACCTATAGAGCCTCTCTTTATTAGGCACACTTTACCTTATTTTTTTAGTTTGGTCATGTTTCGTCGATTTTCCCCACTTCAAGAATAGAGAAAAAAACCAATAATGCAATTGATAATTATTATCATTCGTATATATTAATCTTTAGACACCTATTTTTGAGTAACACCTATGGATCGACTAATCTCATTTTTACCAAGTAGTAGCACTGCGAAAACCACTCAGTTTTCACTCTCTTTCAAGCGACTGCTTTTGCCTATTTCACTTGCTGCTCTAGTTGCAGCACCGGCTACGCGAGAGCTTACGGTAACCACCTTATCTGACGCGTTCTGGGCCGTGTCTTGTTATGTTGCTCTAACCCTGGCGGTCTATCACTGGCTAGCTCTCTACATCAACAAAGACAACGTATTCAGTAAGTTGGTCCATCAATCTCGCTCCAACCAAGTTGTATTTGCCGCTCTGATGGGGGCGCTGCCCGGTTGTGGTGGTGCTATCGTGGTAACCACACAATTTATCTCGGGCAAGCTCGGTTTCGGCGCTGTTGTCGCTGTGTTGGTGTCCACTATGGGCGATGCAGCCTTTCTACTCATCGCCAGCGAACCGAAAACAGGCCTAGCTATGATGGCGATGGGTGTCATCGTCGGTACGGCTTCAGGTCGAATCATCAACCTATTCCACGCCGATGACTTTTTACGCCCTAAACAAGTTGAGAATAATGAACCTGTTAGAAGCTGTTCATCGCAATCACAAGACAAAGAAGCCGTTTCTAAAAAAGCGATCAATTTGCAGGGTTACTTGTGGTCAGTATTGATTATCCCAGGCGCTTTGGTTGCCCTACTCGGCTCATTTCAAGTCGATATAAATCAACTGCTCGCTTTACCTGAAATGTCGATGGAATGGCTTGGCGCTATCTTGTTGACTAGCTCAATGTTTTTGTGGGGACTCACACGTGAGATTAAAGACTACAAATCAGCGGTAAGTGAGGACGAAAAATGTCTAGGCTCTCATCCACTACAAAAAACAGCGCAGGATACGAACTTTGTTACAGCGTGGGTCGTGGTTGCTTTTCTGTTTTTTGAGTTCGGTTCTGTGATAGCAAATGTTGATTTTGCGACGCTATTCTCAAGCTGGGGAATTATGCTCCCCCTGGCTGGGGTCCTGATGGGTTTGCTACCGGGCTGTGGACCACAATTATTGGTGACTAGTCTTTACCTTTCAGGCGCACTTCCTCTTTCAGCTCAGGTAGGCAATGCAATTTCAAATGATGGTGATGCCCTGTTCCCTGCCATTGCGATGGCACCTAAAGCCGCACTAGTCGCGACCTTGTACTCAAGTATACCCGCTTTACTCTGTGCATACGGTTATTGGTTTATGTTCGAGATTTAAATCTCGCAGCTCGATAGGTTTCTATTAGGTCGGTACTTGGTATCGACCCTTTTACTTTGTCATCCTAATTACCACTTACAGCAACTCTTAGCTATCAACACACTCTAGCCTGGAAGCTTAACTGTCTTTCCTCTATCCATACTCTTCCGGATGCGCTCCAAAGGCGTCTAACCATGAATACTTATACGTAATTGTCAAAATCAAAAAAGCCCCTGTGAGCTTGGCTTACAGGGGCTTTAACTTAAACTTGGCTGCTTAAGTAATTTGTTTAAGATGCATCAATAGGTCCGCCAAAAGCAGTAACTGGAGGTGCCTTACCAACAAACTTCTCAAAGTCCACAATACATGTGTGCGCAGAAGTAGCCTGTGCTAGCTCAGAAGAGCCGATATCTTGAGTAAGTGTGTTGGGGTCACCATAAGTACAAATTGCACCTACTTTTTCGTTTAGAGGGCCATACCAAGCACCTTCTTCGATACGGACAACACCACGTGGGTAGCTATCAGTAAGTACAGCACCAGCAAGAAGTTGACCACGGTCGTTAAATACACGTACCAAGTCACCGTCTTTAATGCCTTTCGCTTTTGCATCAACTGGGTTGATGTATACAGGCTCACGACCTTGAACAGCGTAAGTAGCACGGAAATCTTCAGATTCACACATCTGAGAGTGCAGACGCTTGTCCGGGTGGCAAGATTGTAGCCAGTACGGGTGTTTGTCAGAGCCAGGACCACCGTGTGAGCGTTCTGATTTCTCAAACCACATAGGGTGTTCTTGACAGTGTTCGTAACCGTAACGACCGATCTTACGAGAAGTGATCTCGATGAAGCCAGAAGGTGTACCCAGTGGGTTGATTTCTGGGTCTTGGCGGAAGTCAGCGTGACGCACCCAAGGCTTACCTTGACCGAAGTCTAGTACACTCTTTTCCCAGAACTCATTAAACTCTGGCATTTCGAACTTCCCGTCGTTCGCTTTCTTACAATCGTTGTAAAGACTGCGAATCCACTCCATCTCACTCATACCACGAGTGTATTCCTCGCGACGACCAAAGCGTTGAGTAAGTTCGCTCATGATTTGAAAATCAGACTTAGAATGGAACAATGGATCAACCAGGCGATGCATCGCAATCAGACCTTTGCTTGAATAAGATCCGTATACGTCAATATCATTTCGCTCCCACTGCGTACAAGCAGGCAGAACGATATCAGAGAAACGACAAGTTGCTGTCCATGCGAAATCAATAGTGACGACAGTTTGAAGCTTTTGAAACGCTTGCTTCATACGGTTTCGATCTTGGTGATGGTGCCATGGGTTATTTCCTGAAATAACCATCATCTTGAAACCAGGCAGTTTAACTTTACTCCCGTTGTAATTGATCTCTTTGCCAGGTTCTAGCAAACTGTCGACCCATCTTGCAACCGGTATAGTGCGGCTGTAGCCATTAAAGTTACTATTATCCCATTTAGGTTTCATACCTGTATCTAGGTTTCGAGGAAAACCACCGGGCCCCGCGAAGCCAGTTGAAGGTACACCAATACTTGAGTAGTGATGACCGTAAGAGATGCCACCACCAGGTAGGCCGATTTGACCAACCATTGCTGCCACTACTGCTGCCGCCCAGTATGGCTGCTCACCATGCTCTTGACGTTGGATACACCAACCCATAAGGATCTGTGTACGACCGTTCACTAGCATGCGTGCGAATTCACGAATCTTGTCCGCTTTAACGCCACAGATAGGTGCAGCCCACTCAGGGGTCTTAACAACTTTATCTTTCGTTTCACCTTGAACGTACTTGATGAAATCTTCGAAACCTAGACAGTAAGTTTCAATGAACTTCTTGTCGTACAGGTCTTCGTTGTACAGTACGTGTGCAACAGCAAGCATGAATGCTACGTCTGTTAGTGGGTTAATGTATAGGTGATCGTTCTCTAGGTAACGTTGAGTCTTGTTCTTAACTGGGTCTACAGATAGAACGTTGATCTCACCTTTCGCTACTTTTTCCTTCAACTGCGCTAGGTAGTTGAAAGATTCGTGCGTTTCACAGTTCCAACCTACTTGTAGGTTTTTCACTGGGTCGTTTGCCCAAAGAATGATGTTGTCTGAATTCTCTAGGATTTCAGACCAAGACGTACCTTGTGCATAAACTTCTGTTGAACCAAGTACGTAAGGCATGATGGTTTGACCTGCACCAGTAGAGTAGTCGCCTACTTTAGTGATGAAGTTACCGTGCATACCTACAGCACGTTGCATGTGTGCCGTACAGTTGTTGAACGCACCAGTTTGGTTCCAACCAGTTTGACCTGCGTGTAGAGCCCATGGACCGTATTCTTTCTGAACACGTTCTAGCTCACGGTAGAACAGGTCTAGAGCTTCATCC
Source organism: Vibrio chagasii (assembly GCF_002954585.1). Classification (GTDB taxonomy): domain Bacteria; phylum Pseudomonadota; class Gammaproteobacteria; order Enterobacterales; family Vibrionaceae; genus Vibrio; species Vibrio chagasii_A. The sequence continues at coordinate 811,650 of NZ_MSCI01000002.1, read as the reverse complement.
CAAGTTACACGGATGAAACGGTTGTTACCGCGCGTCTCAGCGCTGTATTTGTGCTTCTTCAGCCAATCTAGACGAACCATTGGGTAACGAACACGTGATGGGCTGTAGATAATGCCCTTGATGCCGTTCAACATTTCTGTTGGGTTCTGGTCTAGTTCTAGCGGTTTGATCTCTTGAACTTTACCCGCGTAGATGTGGGCGCGGAACGCGCCCCAGTGTGAACCTGTTACTTTCCAAGTACCAGTAGACTCAGCTGCGTTTGCAGATGCTGAAGCCAATAAGCTTGGACCGATAACTGACGCTGCGCTTGTGGTTGCTACACCTTTAAGAAAACTTCTTCGTGTAATAGCCATTTATTTTTACTCCAATCCGACGCTTATTAGTGGTGACCTTCAGCATAATCTGAAGAGTGCTTCTGTAGGTACTTCAAGATCAGTGCTTCGCTGTCTGTATCTAGGTTAACGAACGCTAGCATACCGTCGAACATACCTGGCCATGTGTTCGCATCGAAGTGCGCTTCAGCTGGTTGTGTGTGACATACAGAACAGTTAGTTTTATAAGCTTCTTTCGATTTTTCCCATACAGGGTTGATGTCGTTCAGCATAGATTCTTTCTTGATCCATACTTTCGCTGCTACTTTCTCCCAAGGAAGACCAGTTAGCTCATCAACTTTCTTCTCACCAGCCGTAACAATGTTCGCGTCTGTTGATGCTTCTTTCAGTAGAGATGCTACTGCGATGTTTTTACCGAAGTCTTCTTGAATTACACGACCGAAGCCTTTCGCTTTACGCCAGCCGTCGATTTCAATTTCAACGTAGTCGCCTTTGTCTTCAAGAACTTTTACAGTCGATGCTGGGTTTAGAAGACCTGCTTCTTCAGCACCTTTGTCATCGAAGTAGATTGGTAGGTGACGAACACTAACTAGTTGCTGACCTACACCGTAATCAGTGTTTGAAGTCATACCTTCTAGGTCACCAACGATACCACCGATGCTATCCATGCCCGCAGGTAAATGGTGGGCGATACCTTTATGACAATCAACACAACTCTGATCTTTCTCTGCTGCTTGTTTCATCTGAATTCGAGCCGTTGGGGACATCTGGTTAAAATCCATCGAGTCATAGTTATGACAGTTTTTACACTCTAAAGATTTATTCGCCGAGAAGCGGTCCCACTCGTGTTTGGCAAGCTCAATGCGGCGTTCTTCGAAAACACCCGGTTCACCATAGTTACCAAATACCTGTGCAAACACTTCTTTTGAAGCTTGCATTTTACGGGCAATCTTATCAGTCCAATTATGAGGTACGTGACAATCAGGGCAAGTAGCTCGAACCCCCGAGTGGTTTTTCCAGTGAACCGTTTCCTGCAGTTCAACGTATACGTTATCACGCATGGTGTGACAGCTGATGCAGAACTTTTCAGTGTTTGTAGCTTCTAGGGCTGTATTAAAACCACCCCAGAAAATAACACCAGCTATAAATCCACCCATGGTAAGCACACCAAGGCTAATGTGGACGGCTGGGCGAGACATAGTTCGCCACAGTTTAATGATTAACGATTTCATTTTTTACTCTCTTAAACTTTAAATGCTAATGAGGCTTGATAGGAGTTAAGCGCCATGCGCACCAGGAGGACCGAAGAAAAATACCTGAAGTGCCCAGACGATAAACCCATACCCACCTACAAACGCTACACTCAATACTGGAAAGAGAACTACCGCGATAAAGAGGAATGACTTCCACTCTAGCGAGCGTTTTTCGCCCGCTTCAACTTTTTTAACATCACTCATACACTGTGCCTATTTTGTATTTAGTAATTCCGATTAACCCGTTTACGGAGCTAATTTACTGGGAACATTTTCTTAGCTACCTACTCACGAATATTAAACCATACACAAAGTGTGGTTCAACGAAATCCATACTTTAATTGTTGTTAATCAATACTTTTTTGAGTTCATCCAATTTTGTTTTCAGTTAAAGAAACATATTAAAAATCATTAATAAATATGAAGAATTAAGTACACCTCAAAAGCATCAAACGCTAACACTTATGAAACTGTGCTGTAACCAAATTTAACGTTCTACTTACTAAGTAGTAGCTAACAATACCTAAAATAACCAATATTTTGAGCTGTAATTTTTAAAGCTATTGCGTAACAATTGAAGAAAAAACTGGCGTACTGAAATTCATCATTTGGCACTTTCAGATATGATGTGTGTCCAATAAAAAGGAAGCACTATGCAAGATGTTATCGACATATCTTGGTGGCAGTTACTGCTATTTAGCTCACTTCTCCTCTTACCAATCACCATTAATCACAAACTGAAATTAGGTCTAGGCAAAGAGGCTTCTATTAGTATTGTGCGTATGGCTGTACAGCTCTTTCTGGTAGGGCTTTACCTAGAGTACCTATTTACTCTAAATAGCTTATGGGTCAATTTACTGTGGTTATTTGCCATGATAGTCGTCGGAGCGAGTTCGATTGTCGAAAAATCCAAGCTGCCTAGAAAGCTGCTACTTGGCCCAGTTGCTGTAGGTCTTGCTGTAACGTGCGTACCCATTGTTTTGTTTATCTGCTTCTTTATCATCAAGCCGACACCGTTGTTTAGTGCACAATACCTTATCCCTATTGCAGGGATGCTATTAGGTAACAGCTTAAGCAGTAATATAGTGGCACTACAGAACTTGTTTGGCGCTTTCGAAACACAAAAATCAGAATATGAAGCAGCTATAGCCCTAGGAGCCGCACCGAGTTACGCAGCCGCGCCATTTGTACGCAATGCAATACAGAAGGCGATGTCACCAATTATGGCGTCGATGGCCACTACCGGCTTAGTAACACTACCAGGAATGATGACAGGACAAATTCTAGGTGGGGCTTCACCAATGATCGCTATTAAATATCAACTGATGATCATGCTGGCTATTTTTGTCATGATGAGTTGCTCTTTGGCACTTGCATTGCAACTATCTTTGAAGACATCACTGACCAAAGAAGGTCGAGTTCTTGCACAAATTCAGGCTTCTAAATAGCCGCTCCCCTACCATGAGAACTGGTTACTCACTGAATTTGAGACAGGTTATCCACAGAAACTGTGGATAACCAAATCAATATAGATCCTTTTTTATCCAACTCCCCCACCTAAAAGATCATTTCCTTTGATCCTTGGTTAATTTCAACGACATATACATATCTGTAGATCGTGATTATTAAGTCTTCTATTATTTAAGAGAGTGTCCTATTGCGTGGTTTTCCACAAATAAAAAACGGCCTGCAATGCAGGCCGTCTTTTTAGTGTCACAGTCAGTTCGGTGCAATCACCGAGCTTGAATTAGTCGCGTAGATAAATCATCCAATACCACATGCCAACAAAGATACCACCACCGATGATATTACCTAAAGTCACAGGCAGCAGGTTATTGGTCAAAAAATCCATCATATTAAGGTCAACATAGTCCGCAGGGTTAGCGCCAGTCATCGTCCAGAACTCAGCAGGAGCGAATGTCTTAATACCGATAGCAAGCGGGACTTGGAACATATTCGCAATACAGTGCTCAAAGCCTGATGATACAAACATCGCAACTGGCAAGATCATTACCGCGATTTTGTCAGTCAGCGTGCGTCCACTGAAAGTCATCCACACCGCAATACAAACCAACACGTTACACATGATGCCTAGCGCGACAGCTTGGATAAAATCGTGATGCATCTTATGTTGAGAAATCGCCATCGCGTTTAAACCAACTTGCCCATGATCAAACATGTATTGCTTAGTCAATAGCATACAAGTTACAAGCAATAATGCCCCAACCAGGTTACCAATATAAACCGTCGCCCAGTTCTTAATCAGTGTTTGCCAAGTGATTTTGCCACTTGCACGAGCCACCAAGGTTAGCACTGAACTGGTAAATAGTTCACCGCCAGTAACCACAACAAGAATTAAGCCCAAGCTAAATGCTAAGCCGCCCAACAAGCGAGTAATACCCCATGGTAAATCGCCAGCACCGGTAGTAACGATGGTGTAGAACACAAACGCAATACCGATATGGATACCAGCAGAAATCGCTAGAAGGAAAGATTTGATTGGATCTTTAGTTGCTTTACCTACGCCAATATCTGCAGCGCGCTCAGCCATTTGTGGCGGTAATAATGAGTCAAATTGGTTTAGATTCATGATGATTTACATTTTGAAACATGTCGTCGGGAGCGCGATAATCCTCTCTTTCATTTCTGAATTCAAGAGCTATTTTTGACTCAAATTCCACTCAACAACTAAGAATATGCAAAACTCATAATGATATTGAAATTTCATACGACTTTAGTAGTAAAAACAAAACTGTGATGAATGAAAACCCGTTACCAATAAAAACAGCACATCTTTAAATATCAACAAGTTACGTTAAAACAATAAAAATGACGTACACTAAAAACGCGTTTTTAGGGCTTTTGCATCCAGATTTTGACATAGATCAACAGAACGTAAAAAAGTGCCCTCAGGCGCTTTTAACTCAGTCACAGATTAAGAGGTTTGTTGTCCTAAACCGACGGGTCAACCACTTCATCTGATACCGACTCTAACCTTGTCTCTTCAAGATCTGATTCAGTGTTAGTAGGCGTCAGTTCAGAATCACTTTCATTAGCGACCTTCCCGCCTAGAGTCTTCAAATTTTCCACTAGCTCTTCCAAACTCTTAATATGTGCATCACTCTTCGCAACTTGTTCGTCTAAAAGCTGACTGCGTTTTGTTGCCTCAGACAATTGTTGCGCCTGTAGCTGATTTTCTCTTTCTAACTGCGCGAGCTGGTCAGTTAAAGATTCAATCTCAGATTTAAGCATGGCTGTCATATCTGAGCTTTTAAGCTCGTTGATGCTTGAAACAATCTTCTGAGACTGAAGACGCAATACTACGTCACGATAATCTTCTTCATTGATCGCCTGTGAGATGCTCAGTAACTGATTCTCAGCATTCAGCACCGATTGTTCGAACTTGTCCCCTTTAACACTCGCAAGTACCTTTACTTCATGAGCAACGCTTCGGACGTGGTCCAATTCAAACTCTGCGGCTTGAACAGCACCCTCAATGATCGACTTTTCACGAGGGCTCGCTTTGACCTGATTCTCAGCTAACGCGATTTGCGCAGTGGCCTTAGCAAAGGTCAACGGTACCACATCATCAAAGTCTTCATCTTCTAAGTACTCTAATTGATCTTTGAGCGGTTCGATGTATTTTTTGTGTGCGACTTTCACTTCCAACAGGCGTGCATTATTAAGGAACTCAACTTGAGCTTCTTGAGCGTCCTCTAATTCATCGACTAACACATACTCAAATAGCTCGCTGTATTCTGAATACAATCGTTTGTAACTCGAAGCGAACATGGTGTCAGCGCCAAGATATTTGAGGTAATCCATTTGCACAATCGAATCGGCAAGTACTCTATCCGCTTTTTCCTTAAGTACGAGAATCGCATCGTAGTTTGATTTGATTAACGCAATCTTCTCATCGAAGGCTTCAGCATAAGTTAAGCTCGAGAAAATTGAATAGCTCTTAGTAAGACGCGTCTCGTCTTTGAGTAAATCGGCATAAATACTTTCCGCATCTTCCCATGCGTCGAGCAATTCATTGTAATTCTCTGGAGCATAAAGAGACAATTGAGTGTGGTCTTCCAACTTTGTCTCCCACTCTGTATAGACAACTTGTACAGAATGAAACGAACGGACCTCTACTGCAGATTCATTGTTGTTTGTGGTTTGACTTGCGTCTGTCTGCTCTGAGGGTGTGCTTTGACAACCTGAGATTGCAAATAGCATACTAATTACTAATGCTAATTTGTTCGCTCTCACTGATGCATTTCCTTTTTTCTACAATATTAGCTGAATGCAATATATTTCTAGTCACACAATATATTACAACCACTTAGCAATAAACATCATTCGCCATTTAGGTGGGCACAAATCACTCAATACAACCAAAATAAGTTCACCATACGACGATTAATCATTCAATTTGGTATCAGTTATCAAATCTATTTATTTGCTGTTGCCTGAGCCGAGAATGCGCACTAAGGTGAAGGTAGAGAACGTTATGAATATATAGGTTAATTATGAAGTACACCGCTGAACATATTGCTGATTTAAACCTCCTTCTTCAATTTGATGTAAGTAGCGCAGCTACGGGTATTAAAGTTCATCAAGAAGCTAGCCAAGAAACTCAAGACGCTGTTAAGCGCCTATTCGAAAAGAACCTTTGTACTCAACCAGACGGCGGTTACCTAACCGATGAAGGTATTGAGATGGCAGAGCGCGCTGACAAGCTGCTTCGCGTACTCAAATAAAGCGCGACGGTTATTGTAAAAACTCCACTTGCTTCGGCCGTGGAGTTTTTTCATTTTTGGCCAAAGGTTTGTTAGGCTTATTGTAAATCCATCAATTTCAGTTGTGAGGAACAGATGGCTTCTATATTTATTGTTGGTGCTGGATGGGTAGGCGCGCCTTTATCTGAACACCTAGAGAGACATGGTAACCGCGTCGTCGTCACTAAAACGACCCAAGCAGGTGCAGATACGATCGGCAGTGAACGTATTCCCTGCGAAGTATTCAGCTTTGATTCGTCAAACTCAGACCAAACCGTCGGACAACTCTATTCTTTACTGCTCGAACACAATACCGAGATCGTGATTGGGAGCTTCCCTCCTGGTTTTAGGAAAGGCGCTGGGAAAGAGTATGCAGTCTATTGGCAGCTACTTACTAAAGCTTGTCAGCAAGCAAATATTAAGAAGCTGATTATGGTCAGTTCAACAACGGTGTACCCTACTAAACCGGGTATCATGTACGAGCAGGATGCATCACTTGTGCTTGCGAACGCTGACAGCGGTGACGCTTGCACATTCTCCGATAACGCGCGAATCATGCTTCAAGCTGAACAGTCGGTGATGGATTCTGGTATTGATTACGCCATTCTTCGCTTTAGTGGATTAATTGGCCCAAATCGCCATCCGTCGCGCTTTGCCAGTAAACTCAAACAAGTGAGTAACCAAGCCCCTGCAAATATGCTGCACCTTGATGATGCCATTGGCGCGGTTGATTTTGCGATAAGCCACCTACATAACGAAATCGCCAATGTGACGACACCAAACACGGTAAGCAAAGCTGAGTTCTACGCTGCCGCTTTAAAAAGTGCCAACAGTAGTGAACCACTTCCGCCTGTTGTTAATGAACCGGATAAACTGATTTCTTCGAAAAAGATCCTCGATTTAGGTTATTCATTTAAGTTTGAATCCACATTGGACGCTCTTCATGACTAAGCCATCCTCAAAGAACCTACACCGCTCAATCGATACCCTTTGGAATTTCATGTCTATGGGACACAAGGTTGAGCCTTCAGATTGTATTTTTGTATTGTGCAGTAACGACACTCGCGTCGCTGAATATGCTGCTGAGCTTTACCAGCAAAAGGTCGCGCCTTATATCGTATTTTCTGGAGGCGTCGGAAGATTTACTGAAGGCAGTTTTGAACGCTCAGAAGCAGAAACTTTTGCAGCAATTGCTAGAGACTGTGGCGTGCCTGATTCTGACATCGTCATCGAAAAGCACGCGACAAATACGGGAGAAAATGTCCGCTTCACACACGAGTTACTTACTGAGTTAGAATTATCTCCTAAAAGACTGACCTTAGTGCAGAAGCCCTTTATGGAGAAAAGAACCTACGCGACCTTCAGTAAACAATGGCCTGACGAGACAACGGAAATAACCGTAACCTCAAAATGGCAAGACTGGGTCGATTACTTTAATGAAGAGTTGCCATTAGATATGGTGCTAGGCGCATTGGTGGCGGATTTTGAACGCATCAAATCGTACCCCGCTAAAGGTTTTCAGATTGAAATGCCTATCCCTAAGGAAGTGGATGACGCCTATCAATCGATCAAGAAGCTCGGCTTTGAATAGATAACGATAACCAACGAGAAAACAAAAACGGTGGCACTAAGCCACCGTTTCTTTTTTATCACTTTGCCTTTCAGCTATTGCTACAGGACTTAAGAAGCGTTTACTTACCTAGCGCTTCTTTGTAGTGAAGACGACATACAGACACGTATTTGTCGTTACCACCAATCGCTACTTGATCACCTTCCGCGATCGCGACACCGTGTTCATCAGTACGAATTACCATATTCGCTTTGCGGCCACAGTGACAGATAGTTTTAAGCTCAACCAGTTTATCTGCCCAAGACAGCAAGTAACGGCTGCCTTCAAATAACTCACCTAGGAAATCGGTACGTAAACCGTAACACAGTACAGGAATATGCAGTTTATCTACCACTTCTGTTAGCTGATATACCTGCTCTTTCGACAAGAATTGACACTCATCAATCAGTACACAGTGACGCTTTTCTTCCTCGTTCAGCTCGTTAATCGCTTCGAAAAGATTCGTGTCATTCTTAAAAAGCTGCGCTTCAGACTGCAGACCAATTCGAGAACTCACTTTACCAATACCGTAGCGATCATCGAGTGCCGCTGTAAAGATCACAGGCGTCATACCGCGCTCTTGGTAGTTGAATGAAGATTGAAGAAGCGTTGTCGATTTACCCGCATTCATTGCTGAGTAGTAAAAATACATCTGAGCCACAGAAATATTCCTGTTTAATAAAGTTGAATATAGAAAAGATGAAATTAGAGAATTTTTACTAGAAAAAAGGGCTGAAAATCAGCCCTTTTTATAAGATTTACTTACGACGCCAAGTCGTACCTTCTGGGCCATCTTCCAGAACGATACCTAATTCGTTTAACTTATCACGTGCAAGGTCAGCATTTGCCCAATCCTTAGAAGCACGAGAGTCGTTACGCAGTTTGATCAGAGCTTCGATTTCAGCCACTTCGTCATCATTACCAGCAGCATCACCTTGTAGGAAAGCTTCTGGGTCTTGGTGAAGAATACCGATAATGTCCGCTAGTTCGCGCATCAAAGCGCCAAGTCCACTTGCTTTTTCTATGCTTTCTGTCTTGATGCGGTTGATTTCACGAGCCATTTCAAAAAGCACTGAGTATGCTTCTGGCGTATTGAAGTCATCGTTCATCGCAGTAGAGAAACGAGTTACGTACTCTTCACCACCAGCTGGTGCTGCAGTAAGATCTAGACCACGAAGTGACGTGTATAGACGCTCAAGTGATGCTCGAGCTTGGTTCAAGTTATCTTCGCTGTAGTTAAGTTGGCTACGGTAGTGACCAGACATTAGGAAGTAACGAACCGTTTCGGCATCGTAATGAGCCAGCACGTCACGGATAGTGAAGAAGTTACCTAGAGACTTAGACATCTTCTCTTTATCTACCATCACCATGCCACTGTGCATCCAAGTATTTACATACTGAGTACCGTGTGCACAGCAAGATTGTGCGATCTCGTTCTCGTGGTGTGGGAACTGCAGATCCGAACCGCCACCGTGGATATCGAAGTGGTTGCCAAGAATAGACGAGTTCATTGCTGAACATTCAATGTGCCAACCTGGACGACCTGGGCCCCATGGCGATTCCCATGTCGGTTCACCTGGCTTAGACATTTTCCAAAGAACGAAGTCTAATGGGCTACGTTTTGCTGATTCAACATCAACACGCGCACCAGCTTGAAGTTGCTCTAGATCCTGCTTAGAAAGCTTACCGTAATCGTCAAACTTCTTAACTTCGAACATTACATCGCCGTTGCTTGCTACGTAAGCAAAACCACGTTCAATCAGCTTTTCAACAAGCTCGATGATTTCTGTGATGAATTCCGTCGCACGAGGCTCAACGTCTGGACGCTTCATGTTCAACGCATCGAAGTCAGCGTGCATTTCACTGATTAGGCGCTCAGTTAGAGAATCGCAAGACTCGCCGTTTTCGTTCGCACGCTTAATGATTTTGTCGTCGATGTCTGTGATGTTGCGAACAAACGTTAGGTCATAACCTAAGTAACGCAGGTAGCGAGTCACAACGTCGAAAGAAACGAACGTACGGCCATGACCAATATGACAGAGATCGTAGATGGTTACCCCACAGACATACATGCCGACTTTGCCAGCTGTAATTGGTTTGAATTCCTCTTTCTGTCTTGTGAGTGTGTTATATATCTTTAGCATGATCTCTATCTATTTTATGGATTAATCAAAATAAGCTCGCAGTATAACAAGTCATACCTTAATAGGTAATACCTTTCACCATCAAATCAGCTAAACTCCTTGTTATCTATTGACGATTTCGTATTTTGAAACTCAATCAAACTAGGCTAGAATCGCCTTTCATATTAAAAAGACAGTAAGGTAACAATCATGATCATCCTTCACACAAATTTTGGTGACATCAAAGTTCAACTAAATGAAGAAAAAGCACCAGAAACAAGCGCAAACTTCCTACAGTATTGCCGTGACGGTTTCTACGACAACACACTATTCCACCGTGTTATCGATGGTTTCATGATTCAAGGCGGCGGCATGACTTCTGGCCTTAAAGAAAAAGCGACTCGCGCAACTATCAAGAACGAAGCAAACAACGGTCTAGCGAACAAAGTTGGTACGCTAGCAATGGCTCGTACTATGGAACCGCACTCAGCAAGCTCTCAGTTCTTCATCAACGTAAACGACAACTCTTTCCTTAACTTCCGCAGCGAAAGCCTAGACGGTTGGGGTTACTGTGTATTCGCAGAAGTTGTAGAAGGCATGGACGTAGTAAACAAGATCAAAGGTGTTAGCACTGGTTCTATGGGTATGCACCAAGACGTACCACTAGAAGAAGTGATCATCACTGGTACTACAATCGAAGCTTAATTACTCGCTTTCGGTTAGTATTAATAATTGATGAGCCGATAAAATCAGGATACAGGGAGCGAATCGCTCCCTTTTTTTAGACCTATGAAAACATATTTTATATCAGACCTTCACCTTGCTCCGTCACGACAAGACATCACGGACTGCTTCCTAACCTTCATGAAGAATGAAGCGGTAGAAGCGGATGCACTCTACGTATTAGGTGATCTGTTTGAATTCTGGATTGGTGACGACGATAAGAGTGAATTCGCCAATTCTATTCGCCAAGCATTTATCGATTTGGTGAAAGCTGGTGTCCCTTGTTACTTCACTCAAGGTAACCGTGACTTTTTGGTTGGGAAAAGATTTGCCAAGCAGACTGGTGTACAGCTTCTAGACGAAGTGACGACTATCGATATCTACGGGCAAAAAGCCGTGGTACTGCATGGTGACACTCTATGTACTGAAGACGTAAAGTACCTCGCTTTCCGTGAGAAAGTACACCAACCTTGGCTACAGTGGATCTTCAACAGAATTCCATTCTTTATTAAAAAGAAAATCGTTTCAAAAGTTCAGTCTGATATTAAAGATGATAAGCAGACTAAGTCGCTAGACATCATGGATGTGACGCAGCAAGAGGTCGAAAACGTGATGGAGAAAAACAATGTGGATCTCATGATCCACGGCCATACCCATCGTCCAAACGTCCACACTTTTGATGCTAACAATTGCACTAAAACTCGTATTGTACTTGGTGATTGGTATACACAAGGCTCTGTACTGGTGTTTACTCCGCAAAGTTTTGAACTACAGAATCGAGCGTTTAGCAATAGCTTTCAACAACAGCCTTAAACTTTCAGTTTGATTATTATAGTGGGTCAGACTTTCTTAGATTGTGTATGGTAATTTCTAGTGAATTAGCTATTATCTCTCTATCTGAAATAAACCGAACACAGTACCAAGTTGAAATATTCATACGTAGCGCGTCAACCAATACTCGATGCAGACAAGAAAACCATAGGTTACGAGTTGCTATTCAGGGATGGTCCTAAGAACACTTTCCCTGAAGTAGAACCGGAACTCGCTACTAGTCGTTTGCTATCTGACCACTTCTTATCGACTCACTACAATACATTGGGTGATAAGCTTGGTTTCGTTAACTTCCCTTATGCAAGCCTAATCAACTTAGTCCCTACTCTGTTCCCCAAAGAAAGCTTAGTCGTTGAAGTTCTAGAAGACTGCGAACCAACTGACGAGTTACTTGAGGCGATCAAGACTATCTATGATGCTGGCTACACTATTGCATTAGATGACTTTGTGCCAAGTAAGGCTTGGAAGCGTTTCCTACCTTACGTATCGATTATCAAATTCGATATTCGTTTGGTCTCTATTGAAAAAGCTTCGATGTTCATGAGCTCAATGAAAGGATTAGATGTTAAGTTTCTTGCTGAAAAAGTAGAGACTTATGAGGAATATCAAGAAGCGAATAAAGCGGGTTTCAGCTACTTCCAAGGCTACTTTTTTAGCAAGCCAGAGATGATTCAGACTCGTGCACTCAACCCTGCTTTTTTAACTATCGTGCAACTGTTAAAAGAGATCGCCAACGATCCTATTGATTTTGGCGAAGTAGAACGCCTGATCACCTTAGATGTTACGCTTTCATATAAGCTGCTTACCTACGTAAACTCGGCAGGTGGCTCAGCGACGACCATTCGCTCTTTCCGACAAGCATTGGTTTATCTGGGAGAGCAAAAGCTTCGTAAATTTGTCTCTCTTGTTGCGATTGCGTCTGCGAAGGAAGACAAACCTGACTCACTTTACGGCTTAGCTGTCATTCGCGCTCGCCAGTGTGAACTGTTAGTCGAAAAGATGAACGTTAAAGTGGAGCCAGGACAAGCTTTCTTAACTGGTATGTTCTCGTTATTAGATTCATTGTTTGACCAACCGTTAAAACAGGTACTGGATTCTGTGCCAATTGACGAAGAAATAAAACAAGCACTAATACTGCGCAAAGGTGTATTAGGTGCGGTCTTAGCTATGGTGGTAGCCTATGAGCAAGCTCGTTGGGATGAAGCAACTCGCATTCGTAATCTCCTCAAACTCAGTGAGGCTCAACTTGGCCTCGCCTATGACGAAGCGACAGCTTGGGCGCAAGATTTGTTAGCACCAGCTTGATTGACCATTAGCTTGGTCGAAACGTCCTCTTTAGTGGACCTTAATTTCTTGTTAAACTCCAACGCATTCATTTATGGCCTCTTACTCAGAGGCCATTTTTACAGGATCTGACTATGTCTTTATGCCCATGTGGTAGCAACAATACTTACCCTCAGTGCTGTGAACCAGCACACCTTAATCACAGCTCAGTTGAAACGCCAGAGCAGTTAATGCGCTCGCGTTATTCAGCGCATGTTTTAGGGTTGGTGGACTATGTGATTGCTACCTACCACCCTAGCTGCAATGCAGAAGCACAAAGAGAAGGCATTGCAGATTCGATCAACAGTGACTGGGCTGGTCTAGAAGTTATCGACACTGCTGCTGGTTCCCACGAAAACGAGGGCTATGTTGAATTTAAAGCCTATTTTAATGAAGAAGGCGCGCAATACTGCATGCAAGAACGCTCTCGTTTCGTTCGTGAAAACGGCCTTTGGTTCTATATCGATGGTGAATTTCCAGAACAAAGCCAACCTGAGCCTGAGATTGACCCTCGCCTAAACCAAACCGTAGAGAGCTTTAAGATCGGCCGCAATGACCCGTGTATCTGTGGCAGCGGTAAGAAATCCAAGAAGTGCTGTGGCTAACTCGTACGCATAGGAAGTCAGATTAGAAGAAGAGATTCCTGATGTCGCTTAGGCTCCTCGGCATGACGAGGCCTAAAGGTGAGATAGGCACAGGATAGAACGCTAAAAAAGCCCCGTAAACCTGGTTGTTTACGGGGCTTTTACTTATCTATATGTACCCTAAAGATAGATTACTTATGGCGCTCTTTTAGCTTATTCACCACATCGTTCATCGATAGACCTTGGTCTTGCAATAGAACCATTAGGTGATAGATCAAGTCTGCTGATTCACAGACTAGCTCCGCCTTATCGCCCGACGTCGCCGCAAGCGCGACTTCAACGCCTTCTTCGCCCACTTTTTGCGATATACGCTTGGTGCCACGGGCATATAAGCTGGCAGTGTAAGAAGAGTCAGGATCTGCGTCCTTGCGGGCAGCCAGTAGCTGCTCAAGTTGATGAAGCCACACCATCTGAGACTCTTCCTGTGGATCCGAATCCCAGCATGTTGTCGTACCCAAGTGACACGTAGGACCGATTGGGTTCACTTTGACTAGCAAGGTATCGTTGTCGCAGTCCAGTGACATATTCACCAGTTGCAGAACATTTCCTGAAGTCTCACCTTTAGTCCAAAGGCGCTCTTTAGTACGAGAGAAAAAGGTCACTTGACCTGTTTCGCCCGTCTTTGCTAACGCATCTTGGTTCATGTAACCCATCATCAGCACTTGGCTTGACTGGAAATCTTGTACAATCGCAGGAACGAGACCGTCGACTTTATCCCAATTGATACGTTCAGCTAGCGTATTTACTTCTGTCGCTGCAAAACTCATAGACGCACCTCTACACCTTGTTGTTTTAGATACTGCTTTAACTCACCAATATTGATGACTTGTTTGTGAAATACCGAAGCCGCAAGCGCTCCATCCACATTAGTTTTGTTGTACGCTTCTGCGAAGTGCTCCATTGCACCTGCTCCACCCGAAGCAATCAATGGAACGTTACATACTTCACGTACCATGTTGAGCTGTTCAAGGTCATAGCCGTTGCGAACACCATCTTGGTTCATCATGTTCAACACAATTTCACCAGCGCCACGTTCCTGTACTTCCTGCACCCAATCTTTGGTTTCCCATTTGGTTGCTTTAGTACGCGCTTCATCGCCAGTGAATTGATAAACCTGGTACTTGCCGGTTTCTTTATCGAAGTATGAGTCGATACCAACAACGATACACTGCACACCGAATTTATCAGCCAGATCAGTGATCAATTGAGGGTTAGCCAGTGCTGGCGAGTTAATGGATACTTTGTCAGCTCCAAATTCTAAAATGCGAGCAGCATCTTCAGCCGACTTAATACCACCAGCGACACAGAAAGGAATATCAATCACCTCTGCAACACGCTTCACCCAACTCTTATCAACAACACGGCCATCACTTGATGCCGTGATGTCGTAAAATACTAATTCATCCGCGCCCTCTTCTGCATAGCGCTGTGCTAGCGGAACGATGTCGCCAATGATTTCGTGGTTACGGAACTGAACGCCCTTAACCACTTGTCCGTCACGGACATCCAAACAAGGGATTATTCGCTTTGCCAGCATGCAAATGCCTCCTCTGCGGTGAACTTACCATCAAGTAGCGCACGACCCACAATCACACCAGCCACACCGCTACCTTTTAGAGCTTCGATGTCTGCTAGGCTGCCAATGCCGCCCGATGATTGGAATTGAACCTGCGGGTACTGCTTACAAAGATCCACGTAAAGCTCTACGTTTGATCCTTCTAGCGTGCCATCACGAGAGATATCAGTACACAGAACGTGCTTAAGACCAACGGTTAGGTAATCTTCAACCAGCGCTTCAATGGTCACGCCTGAATCTTCCTGCCAACCTGAAATCGCCACTTTGCGAGTGCCGTTTTCGTCAATGTTGATGTCCAAAGCAAGAACGATTTTTTCAGCACCGTACTTTTCCATCCAGCCTTTAACAAGCTCTGGCTGTTTGACTGCCGTTGAACCAACCACAACACGTTGTGCTCCAGCTTCCAGTAGATCAATCACATCTTGTTCATTACGCACACCGCCGCCAATTTGAATGTTAGCCGGTGTGCTAGCCAGCAACTTAGCAATCAGGTCAAGTTGGCGCGCTGTTGTGTCTTTAGCGCCGGTAAGATCAACAAGGTGGAGCCAGTTAGCACCCGCTTGGTGATACAGATTGAACTGTTCAGCTGGGTCAACTTTGTATTCTGTTACTTGGCCGTAGTCGCCTTGGAATAAGCGAACAACTTGGCCTTCAATTAAATCTAATGCGGGAATAATCATTTACATTCCTTTTATGGCTGTGTTAGCCACTGCCTAATCCTTTATTACAATTCCAAGAAGTTCTGAATAAGTTTAGAACCAGCTTTTGATGAACGTTCTGGGTGGAACTGAACACCATAATAGTTACCGCTTTGCACCGCTGCGGTAAACGGATTACCGTAATCACACTGTGCGATGGTGTATTCACCTACTGGCATTGCGAAGCTGTGAACGAAGTAAAAGTACTCGCCTTCTTCAATGTATTTAAATAGAGGGTGATTCGGTGTTGCTGTGACGGTATTCCAGCCCATGTGTGGCAGTGGTAAATCGCCCGTATCCAGTAAACGAACTTCACCCTCACACAAGCCTAAACATTCAACTAACTCATCAGCTTTTTGGCCTTTCTCTTGAGACAGTTTGCCTAACAGCTGCATACCTAAACAGATTCCCAGTAGAGGCTTCTCTACTTGCTTCACAAGGCTAACAAGGTCACGCTCTTGCAGGTTTTTCATTGCTTCACTTGCTGTGCCTACACCGGGTAGGAATAACTTGTCAGCTGCAAGAACCACTTCTGGCTCTTTTGAAATTTCAACCGCATAGCCCAAACGTTCAATGGCGAACTTCACCGATGAAACATTGGCACAACCAGTATCAATAATGACGACTTTCTGCTCTTTCATACCCATTCCTTACAGGACACCTTTGCTGCTCGGTAACTCGTTACCTTCAACTTTAATTGCTTGGCGAAGTGTACGACCAAACGCTTTGAATAGGCTTTCAATGATGTGGTGATCATTGTTGCCAGCAGAAGAAAGGTGCAGCGTACAAGCCAGTGTGTCAGTTAATGAGCGGAAGAAGTGAACCACCATCTCCGTTGAAAGGTCACCCACTTGCTCACGGCTGAACTTAGCATCGAACTTCAAGTACGGGCGACCAGAAAGGTCTAACGCGCACTGAGCTAAACACTCATCCATTGGTAAGCTAAAGCCAAAGCGACCGATACCACGTTTGTCGCCTAGCGCATCTTTCAGAGCCTGGCCTAACGCAAGTGCTGTATCTTCTACCGTGTGGTGATCGTCAATGTGCAGATCGCCTTTCACAGTCAGGTTCATTTGGAAACCACCGTGCGTCGCAATTTGATCAAGCATGTGGTCGAAGAAACCCATGCCAGTGTCAATCTTGTTACCGCCCGTTTCATCAAGGTTTACCGCTACTTTGATGTCCGTTTCTTTCGTCGTTCGAACGACTTCAGCAACACGAGCGTTAACCGTTAAGTCTTTAACAATTTGTGGCCAGTTAAGTGTGCCTTCTGTTTCAGCATCTGGACCATATTGAATACCACGGATTGCCATGTTCTCTGCCAATTGCAGGTCAGTCACTCGGTCACCAATCACAACAGAGTGTTGGAAGTCTACTTTACCGCCTTGCAGATACTCTTTGACCATGCCCAGTTTTGGTTTACGGCAAGAGCAGTTGTCTTCGTCAAAGTGAGGGCAAATAAGCACGTCATCAAACTTTACGCCTTGAGATTCAAAGAAATCCATCATCATGTTGTGTGGCGCATCGAAATCTTCTTGTGGGTAGCTATCAGTACCAAGGCCATCTTGGTTAGTTACCATAACTAAGCGGTAGCCAGCGTCTTGTAATGCAAGCAGGCTAGGAATCACTAGCGGTTCAAATTTCAGTTTGTCTAAACGGTCTACTTGAAAATCGACTGGCGGCTCAACAATTAAGGTGCCGTCGCGGTCTATAAAAAGTATTTTTTGTTGTTTACTCACTTGAACTTCCTTTTAATTTTAAATCTGGTGGCCTAGCTGAAATTAAACGCCAACCCAAAATATAAGTTTCATTTATCAGCCTGCTATTTATCGCATAAAGGCTGACAAATGTTATTACTGGCAAGCCTTTCGTTACTGGTTAAAGTTACGAATGAATCCAAGTGTCTTTTCGCACTCTTCGCGGTTACCAATACTAATTCGAACACAGTCTTCAATTGGCGAATTACGTAAGATAATCCCACTGTCCCATGCCGCTTTAAATAGTTCGTCACCGTTCGGGAATTTAACCAAAAGGTAATTGCCCCAACCATCGAATACCGTAACGTTAGGCATCCCCATCAGACCAGCCTGTAGGTACGCTCGGTTAGCGCTTAAGTCCAGAACTTGAAACTTCGCTCTCGCAAGGCCTTGCTCTGAGAGTGCTTGAACTGCGATATCAGCAACAGGGATTGGCACTGGGTATGGCGCAATCACTTTCAACAATACATCGATAAGCTCTTGGTTCGCTAGCGTAAAGCCGCAGCGTAGTCCAGCCAATGCAAAAGCTTTAGACAGAGTACGCAGAATCGCTAAATTCGGGTATTGCTCAAGTAAATCAACGGTTGACGCTTCTGGGCAGAAGTCGATGTACGCTTCATCCATCACAACAATTGCTTTATCTTGAGTCATCTCAAGTAGCTTAATGATGTCCTTGCGTTCAACCAAATTACCAGTTGGGTTATTTGGGCTACAAACAAACACCACTTTCACGTTGTCTAGCTGAGCTTCAATCGAAGGAAGGTCAAGTTGCCACTCTGCAGTTAGAGGCACAACTTTACGCTCAACACCGATGGTTTCTGCACTGATTGCGTACATACCGTAGGTTGGTGGGCAGTAAAGGATAGCGTCTTCGTTCGGCTCACAAAAAGCACGAATCAGCAGTTCGATACCTTCATCAGCGCCTCGTGTCGTCAGAGTTTGCTCTGATTTCACACCTGCATATTGCGCGTAAGCATCAATCAACTCTTTAGGCTGACACTCGCTGTAACGATTAAGACGAGACAGGTTTAAGTTGTACTCGTTATCAAACGGAGATTCGTTGGCATTTAGCCATACATCACCGGTACCGCCAATGCGTCTTGCAGACAAGTAAGGTGTAAGAGCCTGAACTTGTTTTCTTGCTAACTTTTCCATGCCCTGCCCTTATTTAGCTTGGTTTAACTTTTCAACTCGGATTGTCACAGCACGTTTGTGTGCATCCAAGCCTTCGGCTTCCGCCATAGTAACTACTGTTGGTGCTAAGCCTTTTAGGCCATCAGCACTCAGTTCTTGTACAGTCATACGTTTTGAGAAATCAGCTAAACCAAGGCTAGAGTATGTCTTGGTGTAACCGTAAGTCGGCAATACGTGGTTAGTGCCAGAGGCATAGTCGCCTGCAGATTCTGGAGACCAATCGCCAAGGAAGATAGAGCCTGCATTGTCTAGCAATGGCAGCAATTCACGTGGGTTCTTGGTTTGAACGATCAAGTGTTCAGGACCGTAGAAGTTTGAAATCGCTATCGCTTGAGTGATAGATTCAGCGATGATGATTAGGCTTGATGCCAACGCTTGCTGAGCGATACTCGCGCGAGACAGCTCTTTCAATTGTTTTTGAACGGCTTCGGTCACTTGATCCGCAATCAATGGAGAAGGTGTGACCAACACCACTTGAGAATCAGGGCCGTGCTCGGCTTGGCTCAACAAGTCAGCCGCAATGAAGTCTGCGTCTGCCGTTTCATCAGCAATCACTAACACTTCTGATGGACCAGCTGGCATATCAATCGCCGCGCCACGGAAGTCATTGCTCACTTGGCGTTTCGCTTCAGTTACGAAGGCATTACCTGGGCCGAAAATCTTATCGACTTTAGCAACACTTTCCGTACCGTAAGCCATCGCAGCAACCGCTTGACCACCACCAACGTTGTAAACCTCATCGATCTTACAAAGCTTAGCGACATACAAAATCTCGTCAGCGATTGGTGGAGGCGAACAAAGTACAACCTTACGACAACCTGCGATTTGAGCGGGAACACCTAACATAAGAACCGTTGACGGAAGCGGCGCACTGCCACCCGGGATGTACAGACCAACCGTGTTAATTGCACGTGTCACTTGCTCACACACAACACCTGGTTGCGTCTCAACTTTAATTGGTTGAAGTTTCTGAGCTTCGTGGAACTTAGCAATATTGCTGTAAGCTTGTTCTAGCGCCTGCTTCATTTCTGGAGTTAGACGAGCGCTCGCTTCTTCAATCTCATCTGAACTTACTCGAATTGATTTTGGAGTCACGCGGTCAAACTTCTCAGTCAGTTCTTTAAGCGCTGCATCGCCCTCATTTCGTACTTTTGCAATAACATCAGAAACTGTCGCTGTGATGTTTGCACCTTCAGTAATAGCGGGACGCTCTAATACCGAGTCTTGCTGTGACTCACTTAAAGATTGCCAAACAACGGTTCTCATCGTCATTACCCCATCATTTTTTCGATTGGTAGTACTAGAATCGAGCTAGCGCCCAACTCTTTCAGCTGTTCCATCGTTTCCCAGAACAAGTTCTCTGTACTTACTAGGTGAACAGCTACTTTATCTTTATCCGTTGATAGTGGAAGAACCGTTGGATCTTCAGCACCAGGCAGTAGTGCTTTGATTTGCTCCAGCTGAGAAGTTGGCGCGTGTAGCATGATGTACTTCGATTCTTTCGCTTGTTGAACACCCTGCATACGAGTCAGTAGTTTTTCAATCAATGCTGTTTTGTCTGCGTCGAATTCACCAGTACGTTGAATCAAGGTCGCTTTAGATTGGAAAATCACTTCCGCTTCTTTTAGGCCGTTTGCTTCTAGCGTCGCACCAGTAGAAACCAAGTCCGCGATTGCGTCTGCAAGGCCAGCGCGAGGAGCTACTTCAACCGAGCCTGTTAGCATACAAGTGCTGAAATCAACACCCTGCTCGTCCATGTAGGCTTTAAGTAGTTGTGGGTAGGTTGTTGCAATACGCTTGCCCGCTAGATCTTGTGGGCCGTTGTACTCTTCATCTTTGTTAATTGCGATAGATAAACGGCAGCCACCGAAATCTAGACGACGTAGTGTTTCGAACTCTGCAGGCTCTTTAAGAGCAAGGCGATCTAGACGAACTTCTTCAAGCTCATTTTCACCGATAAAACCAAGGTCAACCACACCGTCCATGATAAGACCTGGGATGTCGTCATCACGAACTAATAGCAGGTCAATTGGCATATTTAGTGAATGAACGACTAGGCGCTCACCCATGATGTTAAATTTAACACCACATTTTTTTAGTAGGTCTTGGCACTCTTTACTTAAGCGACCTTTCTTTTGAATTGCGATTCTTAGGCGTTGTGTCTGCATTGCTGTATCCCTGTGCAAATATTTGAATTTATTGATTATTTAAAAGCGCTAAAACTAAAAAACCCTCGGAAGACTCTGTCATCCCGAGGGTTTAAATCTAAATTCTTTTGACTTAACCTCCGGGAGTAATCATGCTCCCGGGTATACGTAAATCTCCCCGAAAGACTAGATAGGGTGATGATGGTGATGAATGTTCATTACTAATTTACGCATACTTATTAGCTCTTAGGTTGTTTGCTGTCTTGTCTCCACACTAACTAAGGTAAGATCCTTTTTCAACCATTTATTCGAACTTTTTTCACGAAACTTAAAATTAAATTAACAGGCATAAAAAAGGGAGGCCAACGCCTCCCTGATAGTTTACTGATTAACTTTCGTTTTTAGCTTTTACATGTCGCCATTTTGCAACGAGAGAAATAAGCCAGAGCGAAACATACAGATACGAACGTTAGTGCTGCAGCGCTGAATGCGATACCGATAGAAGCTGTCATACCTAAGGTAATAAAGCCAATACACGATACAAATGCGACTGACAGCGCGTACGGAAGCTGTGTCGATACGTGGTCGATGTGGTTACAACGAGCACCAGTAGAAGACAGAATCGTCGTATCAGAGATTGGAGAACAGTGGTCACCAAATACTGCACCCGCTAGAACCGCACTTAACATAGGAAGAATCAGTGCGATATCCGATGCTGCTGCCATGTCACCTGCGATAGGTAGCATGATACCGAACGTACCCCATGAAGTACCTGTAGAGAACGCCATAACGCCCGCTAGAAGGAACAAGATAACTGGTAGCCAGTGGTAATCGATGCTGCCCGTTACTAGAGATGATAGGTACGAACCTGTTTTCATGTCACCGATTACAGAACCGATAGTCCAAGCGAACACAAGGATTAGGATAGCGCCAAACATAGAGCTCGCACCGATCCACATCGTTCTTGCGATGTCTGCCATAGATAGCTTCTGCTTAAATACAGTCGCTAGCGCAACAAGAAGACCGATGATGCCACCGTAAACAAGAGATTTACCAACATCTGTATTTTCGAATGCACCAAGTAGGTTAAACGCTTGACCATCAGCAGCTAACGCTTGACCGCCTGTGTAAAGCATTGCTGCAACTGTCGCTACGATCAATGAAACGATCGGCATGATTAGGTCAGAAACAGAACCGTTCTCGCTCTCTTCGATATCTAGCTCTTCGTTTAAATCGTGAGCTTGCTGGCTATCGTTGTCACCTTCAAAACCACGGCCTTGAGACGCTTCGATTTCGTGATCGCGCATCTTACCAACATCTAGACCAAACCATGCAACTGCAAATACCATAAGCAGTGCGAACACAGCGTAGAAGTTCATTGGAATAAGACGAACGTAAGCACCCAGTGCAGAATACTCAGTCACACCGTGTGTTACTAGGATGCCACCGATGATGGTAATGATGTAAGCACCCCAGCTAGAAGCGGGCATGATCACACACATTGGTGCAGCTGTAGAATCAAGAATATAAGCTAGCTTAGCGCGAGATACGTAGAAACGGTCTGTAACAGGACGAGAGATTGCACCCACTGCCAAGCTGTTGAAGTAATCATCAACAAAGATGAATACACCTAAGAATGCAGCAAGCAGTTTTGAACCACGCTTGCTCTTAACTCGAGATTGAGCCCACTCAGCGAATGCACGAGTACCACCAGAAAGCGTTAATAGCGCTGTTGTCATTCCAAGAATAATTAGGAAAGCAATGATGCTCATGTTCCAAGTATTGATACCACCATCTTCGATGAAAACACCAGATGCTTTAGTAAATACGTAGCTAGCGGCATTACCTACTGAATAGTCAGCCAGTAAGATGGCACCCATAACGATACCGACACCCAAAGAAACCAATACACGGCGGGTAACAATAGCAAGACTTAAAGCCACAAGTGGCGGAAGCAAAGATAAAGGAGATGTTGCAAAATCTATTAAATTCATGATCTTCAAAAACCAGTTTTTTATTTGGCTAGAGATCTACTGCAGACAAACTTGATACGGCTGACCAAGTTCATGTTGAACTAAGCGAAAGGGAAGTGAACACTTCACCCAACCCTACAGTAGCGCTCCATAGTTTAAAATTAAGACTATGGCAGTGTTGTACCTATTGAGCACAACCCCAGCAAATTGCTTAGATATACAATTTACTTCGGCAATTACACCTTTCATTCCCGTTCATTGGCATCACCCCAACGAAAACTACTTTTTATAATTGCACCTCTACGTGCGACAACATTATTAACCAATCAAACAACAGTTTAACAAATGATTAACCAAAGCATCGCATCAGGTAGCCGCAATTGTACCCATCAAGAGCAACAATGCAACATATCATTCCGAGAAAAACAGCTTTTTATTTATGAACTAATCAACCTAAGCGTAGTCAACATAAGGTAATTACTCCACCAGTCACATATCAGTTTTTAAGATAGTCTTAATATCTATTATAAATTCAATAGAAAGGTGCATGGAAATTTTCAACTATTCATCTCACTTTTATATTTAAATATGTAATAGAAGAAATACTATTTGTTTTATTCCTAAGCTCTGTTTATTATTAGGTGGATTATTTAGTTTACCTTGATGGAAAATATCATGTCTGAATTAACAAAAACTCTATTAAATATCCGTAGCCTTCGCGCATTCTCACGTGAATTAACTCTTGAGCAATTAGAAGAAGCGCTAGACAAGCTAACTATTGTTGTACAAGAGCGTCAAGAGTCTGAAGCTGAAGAACGTGCAGCAAAAGCAGCACAAGAAGCTAAACTTTCTGCTATTGCTGAGCAAATCGCAAAAGACGGCATTGATGTTGCTGATCTTATTGCTGCGCTTTCTGGCGAAGCAAAATCTAAATCAACAAAAGCGAAACGCGCTCCTCGTCCAGCTAAATACAAATATGTAGATGCGAATGGCGACGAGAAAACTTGGACAGGCCAAGGTCGTACACCTTCAGCTATCCAAGAGCAACTAGACGCTGGTAAATCTCTAGAAGAATTCGCTATCTAACTGTTCAATTTGCATAATAGGTGCTCCAATTACCGACTAAGCAATAGAATTAATATTTAAGTCGACCAAAGTATTATTTACGGCTTCAATATATTTAGAAACAAAAAAGGCTCCTTTCGGAGCCTTTTTTATATTTTGTTACTCATTAATGTCTTTTATAAACATCGGTGCGTATTTGATAAACTTGTACGCACCAGATGAACAAAGTTTCTTATCTTTCCCAGTACGCTTCTTCTAGGCTATCTTCTCTTTCAGGAAGACCGCGAGATAAACGCGGAGAGTGCTGAACCAATACTTCATAGCTCGCACGGTTTGAATATTTACAAACTTGTGAGAAAGAAGAATATGTCAGGAATGAATGTTGGTGCTTGCTTGAGTTTGGCACGTTTTCTTTGTGGTACTTATTCGCAGCCATATCATGCAATAAAGCCGATAAAGCCGCATCACCAGCACCATTAGTATTTTTGATCTTTTCTGGACCGCCCATATAAGGAGCAATATGTGAATAAACTTTCGTTGGGTTTTCACATAGATCTTTATGAGCCGGACGACTAAATTCGTAACGGTTGAATTCGGCAATAGAACCAGGGAGTAAAGGCAGTGATGTTTCACGCTTCGCTGCTTCTTCTGTGTAACCCGCCATAAATAAGCCAACAGGACCAGCTGTACATAATACTAGGTCTACCCAGTCTAGCGCTTTATCAGAGGCAGCGAGTGGATCGCTTTCGCCAGTTAAAGCTTCAGCTTCGTCTTCATTCATTGCAACAACGGTTACGTGTTGCTCTAAGAAATCTTTCCAGAATTCAGGATCGTCTTGAATAACAAATTTCGTACCCAGTGTTAAAACAACAGGCACATCGTATTTCTTCGCGTATTCGATCGCTTTCATTGTTGCTTCAGGCATAGGGTCACCTGGTTTACAACGAACCAAATAAGCAGTTAATACTAAAGCAGAAGCACTTTTGAAAATCTTTTCAGGAATACTTTCTGGATTTAGTTGGTTCATTTGACCTTCGCTAATTGCGAAAGTACGTTCACCGTCTTCAGTAATTAATGCAAAGCAGCGACCAATTGCGCCATCTACCCCTTGTAAATGGTTCAAATCCATTCTGCTTGATGTATTACATAAATAGCGGTAACCATAACTACCGATTTTAATATCTTGGCTCATTACGCCCAGCAGCGTTGAGCGGTCATCCGCCAGTACTGAATAGTTGTGTAATGTATTACCAATAGTGCCACCAGCATATTCATTGGTAATTAAGCACTGTTCTTTGAGTTCTTGATATAAAGACTCAGCCGCTTCATCACCGATAACCAGTGAGTGTCCCTTACTTAAACCGTACTTCTCAATAAGTTCAGAACTCACTTTTGCTTCAATATCCACCAAAGTTTGGTCAATACCGATAATATGAGTACGTGACATGCTTTTACTGCTTTGAGCTTGGCTCACTAATGGATCACGAGCGTGAACCGGAAAATAGTGCTTTGATTTACGTTGTCCAGGGAATTTCATAGGGCTAGTCTAAGTCAAGGGGAAATAGGTGGCGGATTCTACCGTGCTATATTTAACGCGGCAATCATTCAAACTATAGCAAACGTTTGCTGAGCTATTTTTTTATTCGCCTTCCATAAAGCTTAAATCAGGCAGCATCTCTAAATGCTCGGCATAACGCTTTTGGTTAAACTCTGCGCCATTTTTCATTACGTCAAATACTTCAACGGCAAGTGCACATGCCATTGCTGCAATTGCATCTTCACGCGCTGTGCCTGTCATCATCAGACGCATTAACGTCTCTTTTACCTTAATTGGCTGGCCGTCTTCTAGCTGATTTTCAATAATTTCAATCAACTGCTCTTCTTGCATAAATTCGTTTTGTTCAGACATTTTTTTATCTCAGGTCTTGGATTTCGAGCGACTATGCCACATATACTTCTGACATCCTAGCGACTCACCTCGCTCTCATGCGATTCCTAACAAACTCAGCGCACTATTTGTGCAAATGAAACTGTGATTCCGGTCTCGGATCTGTCACGGCGTTTCTCTTTCTGTTAGAATCTGCGACCAAGTAATAGTAACGGTGTTTAGACATGTCAGATATCAGCTCTGGAAACAGCGAAAAGAAAGTAATTGTCGGTATGTCCGGCGGTGTAGATTCGTCAGTATCGGCGTATCTTCTTCAGCAACAAGGCTATCAGGTAGAAGGCCTTTTCATGAAAAACTGGGAAGAAGACGATAACGAAGAATACTGCACAGCAGCTGAAGATCTTGCTGATGCTCAAGCGGTATGTGACAAACTAGGTATCCACCTTCACACTATCAACTTTGCTGCAGAATACTGGGACAACGTATTTGAATACTTCCTTGCGGAATACAAAGCAGGCCGTACGCCTAACCCAGATATTCTTTGTAACAAAGAAATCAAATTCAAAGCATTCTTAGAGTTTGCCGATGAAGTACTAGACGCAGACTACATTGCGATGGGTCACTATGTTCGTCGTACTTTCCCGACTCAAGAAGAACTAGAGGCTGGCGTTAAACCAGAAATGCTACGCGGTCTAGACAGCAACAAAGACCAAAGCTACTTCCTTTACACACTAAGCTCAGATCAAGTTGCGCGCAGCCTATTCCCAGTTGGTGAACTAGAGAAGCCTGAAGTTCGACGCATTGCTGAAGAGCAAGACTTAATCACCGCGAAGAAGAAAGATTCGACAGGTATCTGTTTTATCGGTGAGCGTAAGTTCACAGAGTTCCTTGGCAAATACCTACCAGCACAACCAGGTGATATCGAAACACCAGAAGGTAAAGTGATTGGTAAGCACAACGGTCTGATGTACCACACATTGGGTCAGCGTAAAGGCCTTCACATTGGTGGCACCAAAGGCGGTGGCGGTAACGAAGACCCTTGGTTTGTTGGCGAAAAAGACCTTAAACGTAATGTTCTGATTGCCGTACAAGGTAAGGATCACCCACTTCTAAAATCAGAAGGTTTGATCGCTTCTCAGCTTCATTGGGTAAATCGCACACCAATTACTGAAGTTATGACATGCACGGTAAAAACACGTTACCGTCAAACCGATATTCCTTGTACAATCATCCCAATTGATGACGAGAACATTAAGGTTATTTTTGACGAGCCACAAATCGCAGTGACCCCAGGTCAATCTGCAGTATTCTACCAAGATGACGTATGTCTTGGTGGTGGTATCATCGAAAAACGCATCTAACTGATCGAACGACAAACGATAGAAGACAACTAGGAGTTACTACGTGGCTAATACACTTTATGACCGTACTATTGCTTTCGCCGGAATTTGCCAAGCTGTGGCTTTGGTTCAACAAGTAGCGAAAGACGGCCATTGTGATAAAGATGCCTTCGAAGCTTCACTCAGTGCTATTTTGAACACTAACCCAGCGAACACTGTGGGTGTTTTTGGGCGTGAAGCTAACCTAAAACTTGGGCTTGAGTGCCTAGTAAAAGGTATCGATAGTACTCCTGCTGGTAGCGATATTACTCGTTACATCATCAGCTTAATGGCGCTTGAACGTAAGCTATCATCTCGCAACGATTCTATGTCTCAGCTTGGTGACCGCATTCAAACAGCAGAGCGCCAGAGTGAACATTTCGACTTGTTTGATGAACAAATGATCAGCAACCTAGCGAGCATCTATCTTGATGTTGTAAGCCCAATCGGCCCTCGTATTCAGGTTTCTGGTACACCAGCGGTACTTCAACAAACCTCGAGCCAACACAAGGTTCGCGCCCTACTACTCTCAGGGATTCGAAGTGCTGTTCTATGGCGTCAAGTTGGCGGCAAACGTCGTCACCTTATCTTCGGTCGCAAGAAGATGATCGAGCAGGCTCAAATCCTATTAGCTCGAATGTAACTTATTAGCTCGCGCCTCGTCGCGAGCTTGTTTTTTTGTATCAACACAACTCTCACGCAAACGTTTGCGCAATGTGCGTGACAATTGAGATTGTTACTGGTATAAACCTCTCAAAATTTAGAAAACTCAATTCAGGAGAACACCATGGAACTGTCAGCATTGACTGCTGTTTCACCAGTAGACGGCCGTTACGGAAGTAAGACTATTGCATTACGCAGCATCTTTAGTGAGTTTGGTCTACTAAAGTACCGCTCTATCGTTGAAATTCGTTGGTTACAAAAGCTTGCAGCTACTGATGCAATCAAAGAAGTACCAGCGTTCAGTGCAGAAGCTAACCAGTTTCTTGATGAACTAGCCGCTAACTTCAGCGAAGAAGATGCTCTACGTATCAAAGAGATCGAGCGCACAACAAACCACGACGTAAAAGCGGTTGAGTACTTCTTGAAAGAGAAAGTAGCTGGCGTTCCTGAGCTTCACGCTGTAAACGAATTCATCCACTTTGCATGTACTTCTGAAGACATCAACAACACGTCTCACGCGCTTATGCTTAAAGAAGCTCGTGACGAAGTTGTTCTTCCAGAAATCCGCAACGTAATCGACGCAATCAAAGCACTTGCGAGCGAATACCGCGACATTCCTCTTCTATCTCGTACACACGGTCAGCCGGCTTCTCCTTCTACTATGGGTAAAGAGATGGCTAACGTTGCGTACCGTATGGAACGTCAATACAAGCAAATCGAAAACGTTGAGATCCTAGCGAAAATCAACGGTGCTGTTGGTAACTACAACGCACACCTTTCTGCATACCCAGAAGTAGATTGGCACCAGTTCTCTGAAGAGTTCATCACTGAGTCTCTTGGTGTAACTTGGAACCCGTACACAACTCAAATCGAACCTCACGATTACATCGCTGAGCTATTCGACGCGATTGCTCGTTTCAACACTATCCTTCTAGACTTCGACCGTGACGTTTGGGGCTACATTGCTCTTGGCCACTTCAAGCAGAAAACGATTGCTGGTGAAATCGGCTCATCTACAATGCCGCACAAAGTTAACCCAATTGACTTCGAAAACTCAGAAGGCAACCTTGGTCTAGCTAACGCTGTATTCGGCCACCTAGCGCAAAAACTTCCAGTTTCTCGCTGGCAACGTGACCTAACTGACTCTACGGTTCTTCGTAACCTAGGTGTTGGTGTTGGCTACGCTATCATTGCATACACTTCAACTCTGAAAGGTATTAGCAAGCTAGAAGTTAACCGCGAAGCACTACTTGCTGAACTAGACAAGAACTGGGAAGTTCTAGCTGAACCAGTACAAACAGTAATGCGTCGTTACGGCATCGAGAAGCCATACGAGAAGCTTAAAGAGCTAACTCGTGGTAAGCGTGTAGATGGCGAAGGCATGCGTGCATTCATCGACGGTCTAGAGATCCCTGAAGACGAGAAAGTTCGTCTAAAAGAGATGACTCCAGCGAACTACATCGGTCAAGCTATCGAGCTAACTGACAAGCTGTAATTCGAGTTTCGAATTAGATGATATGAAAAGGCTTCCTATGTGGAAGCCTTTTTATTGCGCGGAACTAAATCTATCGCCAAAAGAATCGTCAACATAGAACACCAAGCCTTCTCCAATTGATCTACTCGTCCCTTACTCATTCGATTTAACTACCTAGCGACAACTGCACCTCATACCTCATGTCTCACACTTATTATCTTTAACGCCAAGATCAAAAAAGGCCTCCCGAAGGAAGCCTTTCATATTCTCTCATTGTGTTAGAGATTACATGTTACGTAGAGACGCGATACGCTTATCTAGCGGTGGGTGGCTCATTAGAAGCTCTGTTAGAGAACGCTTACCGTTGATACCAAATGCCATCATAGAACCTTCTAATTGTGGCTCGTGGCTCACCTTCAGACGCTCTAGAGCAGCAATCATCTTCTCTTTACCCACTAAGTGAGCAGCACCTGCATCAGCATGGAACTCACGATGGCGGCTGTACCACATGGTGATGAAGCTCGCTAGGAAACCGAATACCAATTCCAGCACCATAGACACACCGAAGTACACCATCATGTTGCTGCCACCTTCTTCCTCGTTGTCATTCGATGCCACAATGTTGGCAATGAAACGAGATAGGAAAATAACGAACGTGTTCACGACACCTTGCATCAGCGTCATTGTCACCATGTCGCCGTTTGCGATGTGACTAACTTCGTGAGCCAGTACCGCTTCAGCTTCATCACGCGTCATGTTGTGTAGCAAACCAGTTGATACCGCGACCAGTGAATCGTCACGCTTAGCGCCTGTCGCAAATGCGTTGATGTCTGGCGAGTCATAGATCGCCACTGTCGGCATACCAATACCAACCTGTTGAGATTGACGGCTTACCGTCTCCATCAACCAATGTTCTGTTTCGTTACGCGGGCTTTCAATAACCATACCGCCAACAGAACGAAGTGCCATTTTCTTTGACATCATTAGTGAGATGAATGAGCCGCCGAAACCGAATACCGCAGCCATCACCAGTAAGCCTGAGAGGCTACCTGGTTGCATACCTGTGACTGCGTATACAATATTAAGAACAACACTTAGAACCAATACAACCGCAAGGTTGGTTGCAAGGAACAACATTACTCGCTTCATTACTTATCTCCGCATGAAAGCTGTTTTTATCAAACTTATTGTTATAGACAAGGCAGACAGCAATTGATTCCAACCTTGACGACTTATACTTACTTATACATATAGTCTTAGATTAAGAAAACAAGGTTAAGCATTAAATTGAAACATTTGATTACGGGAGTAGCGCAATTCGCACTCGTCCATTAGACCTAAGTAGTATGGTCTACCTCTAACGATCCGTTTAGAGTGTCAGTCAATTAATGTATTGGCTAGTTCATGTAACAAAAGGAAAGGATCATGGTTGAAGGTACTAACACTCAAATGGCTATCGATTTACTGTGCTGTCACCTAGGGATTACTGAAGAAGAAGCGAAAAAACAGATCGGTATTCTTACGCCAGAATCAGCTCAAAAAAACATCACAGAGACACAGCAAGCACTAATGGGGCTGACTAAAGAGCACTAATCCCTTGCTTGACTCTATAAAGGCTTAAATAGCAAAAGGGCTGCAATCGCAGCCCTTTTCTTATTCTGTGCCCTAGTCACTAATTACAGTGCAAGCAATGGCTGAACATCGATGTACTTACCAATGTTCTTAGACTTAGCTTTTGGTACGTAAGGGATCTCACCCAGTTTTGGCGCACCTAGCTTGTCTTCAAGCATCGCAATAATATCCGCGTAATGCTCAGTACCAGGATTAATGCGGTTAGCTACCCAACCGACTAGGTTTAAGCCGTCAGCACGAATCGCTTCTGCAGTTAAAAGAGCGTGGCTCAAGCAGCCTAGCTTAATACCTACCGTCAGAACCACTGGAAGCTGTTCTTTTTTAACCCAGCTAGACAGATACTCATCGTCTGAAACAGGTACTCGCCACCCACCAGCGCCTTCCACCAAAACGATGTCAGAGTTCTGCTTATGTTCAGCTAGCTTAGCCGATAGCACTTCTTCTTCAATCACCACACCGTCATGCTTAGCTGCAATGTGAGGGGATGAAGGTAGTAGCAATGCGTACGGGTTAACATCTTCATAAGCAATATCTTGTGTCGCTGCTTCTTGAAGATGTAGCGCGTCGCTATTACGTAACCCTTCAGGGTACTTTTCACACCCTGCAGCAACTGGCTTATAACCAATTGTTGATAAATCTTGTGCGGCCAAAGCTTGAAGAATCGCTTTTGAAACCACAGTCTTTCCCACTTCGGTATCCGTACCTGCAATGAATACTGCATCAATCATAATTGAATAACCCCTAAACAAACTTGATATGTTGCTGGTAAGAAACCTTGATGGTTTTTAAACTCTCGATATTCCCGTTCAACAAGCTGCAACATACGACGACTTGTCAAACCTTGTGAGCGACCACTTACGTGATTAGCGCCAATGCCTTTAAGGTCTCGCATCAGTTCAAACGCAGTGTCGTACCAAACGGTGATGGTGGGCAAGTCTAGTTGATGAGCCGTACAGCTAGATTGCGCTAACGCAATTTTTACCTGATTGATTGTAATAAAATGGTTAACGTGTTGATGTGAGTCAATTTTGGACCATGACTTTTCTAGCTCAAACAGTGATCCATCAAGCAAAGTTGAGAAGATGACTTGCCCATTAGCCGCCGTAACACGCTTCATCTCCTTCAACGGCGATGATAAATCATCACACCATTGCAACGCCAAGCTCGAGAAAACAATATCAAAGCTTCCATTGGCAAACGGCAATTGTTCGGCATCAGCTTGTTGATATAAAGAGACAGCAGAACCACAGCGCTGCTTAGCCTTCTTTAGCATTCCAAGAGAGAGATCGGCACAAATCACTTCAGCACCGCGACTCAACAACTGTTCTGAGAAATAGCCCGTTCCACAACCGAGGTCGAGTACCTTAAGACCAGAAAGATCGCTTGGTAGCTTATCCAGTAAACGGTGGCCCACATCACGCTGAAACTCAGCATGTTTGTCATAGGTAGTTGCCGCTTTACCAAACGCTTCGGCAATCGCACTTTTATCTTGGCCTAGGTATTCATGCACTACTGCTTCCTGTGACATTTGCTAAACCTCTCCCTTTAATGCACAGCTCAATTCGATAGCTTGAAGCAACGAACGGCTCAATTGGTTAACCTGCTTTTGAGTGTGATTGGCGGTTAATGTAATTCGCAAACGAGCCGTCCCAGCCTGAACGGTTGGCGGTCTTATAGCCGTTACCCATATCTGATTGCGCTTTAACTCTTCTGCTATCGATAATGCCGTCTGCGCTTCGCCTATCACAAATGGCTTAATAGGAGTCTTGGTATCAACAAAGCCTTGTATACCTTTCATCTGTTCCGCATAGATACCACCTAGCTCAATCAGTTTTTCTCTGCGCCAATCTTGGGTTTGAATCATCTGACACGCATGGGACAAAGCGAAAGCCTGTGAGGGCGGCATTGCCGTCGAATACACATGATGACGTGCAAACTGGGTTAAGTAATCCCCCCCCTCTGATGAACATAGAATTGCAGCACCGGAAAGACCAAATGCTTTACCAAAAGTCACCACCAAAATATTGGGTGTGATTTGCACAGCATTGCAGCTACCTGCCCCTCTGTCGCCTAATACACCGATCCCATGAGCATCATCAACCGCCAACCAACTGTCGTATTCATTGGTAAGGCTAGCGATATCTTCGAGGGGCGCTTGGTCACCATCCATGCTGAACACGCCCTCCGTCACAACCAAGGATTGTGGAGAACGGCTTAGTAACGACTCAAGATGCTGCACATCGTTGTGCTTAAAGCGTTTCGTTGTGGCAGGAGAAAGCACACCCGCTTCCATCAGAGAGGCGTGATTGAGCTTGTCTTGTAGCAAAACGTCGTCCTTCTCGAGCAGAGAAAACAACAAGGCTTGATTCGCGCTGAATCCTGAACTGAAAAGAATGGCACGCTCAAAGCCAAGCCACTCACACAATTGAGCTTCTAGGTTTCGATGAGCTGAGCTAAACCCGGTGACTAATGGCGACGCTGCACTGCCAGCACCATACTGAGACAACCCGTTTTGCCATGCTTCGACCAACTCAGGATCGTTGGCCAGTCCCAAATAGTCATTGCTCGAAAAGTTTATGAAGTATGAACCTTCACTACTAAGCAACGGACCATTACTGTTTTCAAGCACCTTGAGTTGACGAGTTAACCCTTGCTCATGACGATGAACAAGGGCTTCTTTAATGCGAGATTTAAACCGTGGCATCGTAGAACATGTCATCTTTCGTAGGGCGAGCCACAACACGCTCCACCACTTGATCTAACAGTTCGTTTTCTTGAATTTCATCAGGCTTTTGAGACACTTCTTGGCTGTTGATACCCAACTTCTTGAACAGCTGCATATCTGTATCTTCATCTGGGTTTGGTGTCGTCAGTAGCTTACAGCCGTAGAAGATAGAGTTTGCACCAGCCATGAAGCACATCGCTTGCATCTGTTCGTTCATGTTCTCACGACCAGCAGATAAACGAACCGCAGACTTAGGCATCATGATGCGAGCGATCGCGATCAATTTAATAAAGTCGAAAGACTCAACGTCATCGACGTTTTCCATCGGTGTGCCTTTCACTTTTACTAGCATGTTGATTGGCACACTCTCTGGGTGTACCGGAAGGTTAGCCAGTTCAACCAGCAAGCCCGCACGGTCATTAGTGCTTTCGCCCATACCAATGATACCGCCCGAACAGATCTTCATACCGGCATCACGAACGTGAGATAAGGTATCTAGACGATCTTGATAGGTACGAGTGGTGATAATGCTTCCATAAAACTCTGGAGAGGTATCAAGGTTGTGGTTGTAGTAATCCAATCCTGCATCGGCTAACTCACCTGCTTGCTCTGGCGTTAGCATGCCAAGTGTCATACAGGTTTCTAGTCCCATACCTTTCACACCTTTAATCATATCGGTGAGGTGTGGCATATCGCGCGCTTTCGGGTTCTTCCATGCTGCGCCCATACAAAAACGTGTTGAGCCCGCATTCTTAGCTTTTTGTGCGGCATCCAATACGCGCTCAACTTCCATCAAGCGCTCTTTATCAACGTCAGTTCGATAGTGAGCGCTTTGAGGGCAGTATTTACAATCTTCAGGACAAGCACCTGTTTTGATCGATAACAGCGTACTCACCTGCACGTGGTTGTGCTCTTGGTACTGTCTGTGAACCAGTTGTGCTTCAAACATTAAATCCATAAATGGTTTTTCAAGCAGTGCCTTTACTTCAGCGACTGTCCAGTCATGACGAACTTCCACGTGTCGATCCTTTTTTATTATTTGATGTCGCATCTCCATCACTAGAGATTGCATTTATGCTTGGCTAGTCTACCGACAAGCTTTAGACTGTCAACACATTGATAATAACAAAAGTTTACATCTGATTATTTACCAACCACAACAAGAACGGAAATCGTTATGGATCTTGCCTTTGATCGCCAGCATATCTGGCACCCCTATACGTCAACGTTAACACCTCTGACCTGCTATCCTATTACCAATGCAGACGGCGTTTACCTAGAACTAGAGGGCGG
Source organism: Vibrio chagasii (assembly GCF_002954585.1). Lineage (GTDB taxonomy): Bacteria > Pseudomonadota > Gammaproteobacteria > Enterobacterales > Vibrionaceae > Vibrio > Vibrio chagasii_A. Next base: position 776,582 of record NZ_MSCI01000002.1, on the reverse strand, counting down.
AAATCGAATTATTGATGGCATGTCCTCTTGGTGGTCAACGATCCACGGATACAATCATCCGGTCTTAAATGAAGCCGCGCATAACCAAATCGATAAGGTTTCACACGTGATGTTTGGTGGCATCACCCACCAGCCCGCTATCGATTTATGTAAGAAACTTCTTAAGCTAGCACCAGACAATCTTGAACACGTATTTTTGGCTGATTCGGGCTCAGTTGCGGTAGAAGTGAGCCTAAAAATGGCACTTCAGTTTTGGCATGCGAAAGGACAGCCTCGCTCTAAATTCTTAACGCTGAGAGATGGTTATCATGGTGACACGTTCGCTGCGATGTCAGTGACAGACCCCGATAACTCAATGCACAGTCTTTATAAGGGCTTTTTACCTGAGCATATTTTCGCTGGCTCACCAAAGACCGGCTTTTGGGATGAGTGGAACCCAAGTGACATTGATAGTTTTCATGAAAAGCTATCCGCACACCATGAAGAAGTCGCCGCCGTGATTTTAGAACCGATTGTTCAAGGCGCTGGCGGTATGCGTATTTACCACCCTGAGTTCTTGAAACAAGTTCGCTTGCTTTGTGACGAGTTTAACGTGCTGTTAATTTTGGATGAGATTGCGACCGGTTTTGGCCGCACAGGTAAATTGTTTGCCTGCGAACATGCAGATATACAACCGGATATTTTGTGTGTCGGCAAAGCGCTGACTGGTGGTTACATGACGCTTTCCGCAACACTGGCAAGCAAAGAAGTCGCGGACACCGTATGTGGAGGTGAAGCCGGTTGCTTCATGCACGGCCCAACGTTTATGGGTAACCCATTAGCTTGTGCCGTTGGGGCCGCGAGTTTATCCCTAATAGAGCAAGGCCACTGGCAAAATCAAACTCTACAAATTGAACAGCTCTTCTCAGAGTTACTGCCACCGTTGCTCAAACATGAAAGGGTTAAAGACGTTCGTTGGTTAGGCGCTATTGGCGTCGTAGAGACCCACTCGCCAGTCGAAATGGAAACTATACAGGCTCACTTTGTCGAGCAAGGTGTTTGGATTCGTCCATTCGGAAGGTTAATTTATATGATGCCTCCGTTTATTAGCGAACCACAACATATCGAAAAATTGGTCGCTGCTATCGACACTGCATTACAAAATACTCATTGCTTTAAATAGCCATTAAATAATGCGTTATTGTTCTGAACAAGAGCGGTGATTATTTCCGTATATCTTCAGTAATAAATAATTTAATAAAACTAAAAGGCCTTACATAAAAGTAAGGCCTTATCTATTTTGAAGATATCCGTCAGTTTAACGTAATTGACTATCTTTACTTGCTCGACGGTTAAACAATGAATGTCGATGTGCGTCGTGCTCTAATAATGACTGACATTCGATACACAAACGAACGCCTTTTATCGCGAGTCGTCTTTTTTCTGGTATCTCGTCGCCACACTCATCACAATAACGCAAACTCTCACCACCTCGAAGGTTTCCTCTTACACGAGAGATCTCATCATCGATGGTGTTTTGTATTTGCTGGCTGACGCTGTCATCTCCAGCCCATCCTACGGCCATAAGCCCTCCTCTATACATAAACGAGAAAATCTTTACCTACCGCGGTAAGAGGACATTATAGCCGGATATCAATTAAGTAATAATAACCACAAATAACAAAATACTATTACAAATTGGTAATAGTAATTAAATAAATGTAGTTAAGGAATGCATCGATTTATTTTTCAGATAATAAAAAACCCAGCCAATAGGCCGGGTTTTCAATATTTTATGTACTCACTACATCGTAAAACGATTAGCCAATGTGCGTTACGCCGCCCATGTATGGCTGAAGTACTGCTGGGATAGCAATACGGCCATCTGCTTCTTGGTTGTTCTCAAGAATCGCAACCATAGTACGACCAACAGCAAGACCAGAACCGTTTAGTGTGTGCACAAGTTCAGGTTTCTTCTCGCCTTTACGACGGAAACGAGCTTGCATACGACGAGCTTGGAAATCCCACATGTTTGAACAAGAAGAGATTTCTCGGTAAGTCTCTTGTGCTGGAACCCATACTTCTAAGTCGTAAGTTTTCGCAGCACCGAAGCCCATGTCACCAGTACATAGAACCACTTTACGGTAAGGAAGCTCTAGAAGTTGAAGTACTTTCTCAGCGTGACCTGTTAGCTCTTCAAGAGCTGCCATTGAGTCTTCTGGCTTAGTGATTTGTACTAGTTCAACTTTGTCGAATTGGTGCATACGGATAAGACCACGAGTGTCACGACCGTAAGAGCCCGCTTCAGAACGGAAACATGGAGTGTGAGCTGTCATCTTAAGTGGCAGTTCAGCTTCGTCTGTAATGGTATCGCGAACCATGTTTGTTACCGGTACTTCCGCAGTAGGGATAAGTGATAGCGTCTTAAGAGGAACATCACTTACTTGCTCAGTTAACGGGCTTGTGTGGAACAAGTCTTCGCCAAACTTAGGAAGTTGACCCGTGCCGTATAGGCTATCGTGGTTCACTAGGTACGGTACGTACATTTCTGTGTAGCCGTGCTCATCAGTGTGAAGGTCCAACATGAACTGAGCAATCGCACGGTGTAGACGTGCAAATTTGCCTTTCATCACGATGAAACGAGAACCAGAGATTTTGACTGCGCTAGCAAAATCAAGACCGCCAGACATTTCGCCAAGATCAACGTGATCCTTTACTTCGAAGTCGTAAGTCTTAGGTTGACCCCAACGAGAAACTTCAACGTTATCATCTTCGTCTTTACCTTCTGGCACAGACTCGTCTGGCAGGTTTGGAATAGACATAGTGATCGTTTCTAGATCAGATTGAAGCTCAGCCAATGCTGCTTTAGCTTGGTCTAGTTCTGCGCCTAAGTTGCCTACTTCAGCAAGGATACGCTCAGCTTCTTCATGGTCGCCTTTTGCTTTCGCTTGACCAATGGACTTCGATCGAGAGTTACGTAACGCTTGTAGCTCTTCAGTTTTCATCTGAAGGGACTTACGTTTTTCTTCAAGTTCACGAATTGTCTCTACATCAAGGGCGAAGCCTCGACGTGCTAATTTTGCCGCTGTTTCATCCAGCTCAGCTCGAAGTAATTTAGAATCCAGCATTGCTAATCCTATGCTTTAGTTATTTGAATATTCAGTAATTTGCTACTGAATCACTGCTAAACCCCTAAAACTGGTGCTATTTCGACCAATTTGTAACGATTTAATTTAAATTTTATGACTAGGTAACGATATCCAAAAAAGACTACTTTTCATAGCGTTTTTGTGGGCTTTTTGCGTCCAAATCCGCCAGATAATCTAGCTTCTCGCCAATTTTGGTCTCTAAGCCTCGTTTTGTTGGGAAATAGTATTGCTTCTCTCCCATTTCAGGAGGCAAGTACTTTTCACCCGCCGCGTAGGCTCCTGGTTCGTCATGAGCATAACGGTATTCTTGTCCGTAGCCCATGTCCTTCATCAAGGTTGTTGGTGCATTTCGCAAATGATGAGGCACTTCGTACTCAGGAAGATTGTGAGCATCGGTTAACGCTTGCTTCCAAGCCGTATAAACCGCATTACTCTTTGGTGCACACGCTAAATAAACAACCGCCTGTGCAATCGCGCGTTCACCTTCTGCAGGGCCAATGCGTGTAAAGCAGTCCCAAGCAGACATCGCAACCTGCATGGCACGAGGGTCGGCGTTGCCAATATCTTCTGAAGCTATCGCCAATAAGCGCCTAACGATATAAAGCGGGTCACACCCGGCTGCAATCATTCGAGCCGACCAGTACAAGGCTGCATCAGGTTTTGAACCACGTATCGACTTATGAACCGCGGATATTAGGTCGTACCAAATATCACCCTTATTATCAAAGCGAGCGACTTTCTCACCTGCGACTTCAGCAAGCAGCTGTAAGGTTATCGACTTCTCGCCTTTGTCGTTGTCTTCAGCCATGTCGTACAGCAGCTCAAGATAGTTGAGCGACATTCGTGCATCACCGTTCACTAACTCAGCTAAGCGATCCAAAACATTATCAGCAAAGTGTGCAGGAACATCACCAAGGCCACGCTGCTTATCTTCAATCGCTTGGCGAATTACCGTCGCAATATCATCGGTATTAAGAGAAGTCAGCTTATACACTCGCGCACGAGATAACAGAGCGTTGTTTAACTCGAAAGAAGGGTTTTCGGTCGTCGCACCAATGAAGGTAACCGTACCGTCCTCAATATGAGGCAGAAACGCATCTTGCTGGCTTTTGTTAAAGCGATGGACCTCATCCACAAACAAGATAGTTCTACGTCCTGCTTGCTTGTTTTCACGCGCTTTTTCAATAGCGATGCGAATGTCTTTCACGCCAGATGTCACGGCAGAGACACGCTCCACTTCTGCATTAGCATAATTGGCGGCGACTTCTGCGAGCGTGGTTTTACCGGTGCCAGGAGGCCCCCACAAAATCATCGAGTGGATATGGCCCGCTTCAAGGGCTCTACGAAGGGGTTTACCTGGACCTAATATGTGCTGCTGACCGATGTACTGTTCTACAGTTTCTGGTCTCATACGAGCAGCAAGGGGACGAAAATCTTCGTCCCCTGCAAAATCTAAGCTGTAATTACTCAATTGCAATCTCTTGATTATTTGATGGCATCGAGCTGATGGAAACAATATCCATCAACCCTATCGACGTACTACCAAACGATCGGCTTGTTTCGATCAATTTCTTTGGTCGTCGACCTCGACACCTTCCGGTGCTACAAAAGTAAAGCGGTCTGCTGCTGGTTTACCCAGGTTTACATTGCTGAAGGTAAACTCGCCTTTTTGACCGTCTTGTTCAATCACATTAAAGCCCTGAACAATGCCTTTTTCATTGATGTTAATCTGGAAGTCGCCCTGATTAGAGTCAACTGCCGTTGGTGTTAATGTAAATTGGTTACCCGATTGCGCCACGTTGTAGTTATCCCAATCGCTTTCTTGGTTGCGAGTCAGTAGTACAAAAGGCGTTTGCGATGTCGCTTGCTCTTGCCAGTAAATACTGACTTGCTCAATGAACGGGCTGTAATACCACAAACTCTGCCCATCAGAGACCAATAGGTTTTCATCAGGGAAAGTGGTTTCCCAACGGAATAAGCTTGGACGTGCAATTTCAACCGTGCCTTCACCTTCCATTACAACATCACCTTCAGGGCTTGTGACCACTTGTTTAAAATCAGCACTAAACCCTGCGTTCAATGCCAAGCGGCTACTCAACTCTTCTTTCGGAGAAGCAAACACTGAGAAGCTCATAAATAAAAGTGCGAATACTTTTTTCATTAATAGTCCTGTTACAAGGTAAATCGGTCATAAAACTATGACCGATTATTAAGGGTTGAGTTCCTATCTACACAATTAAGTGATTACTCTTTCGGCGGCGCTGGAGCCAAGACTTCTCGGTTACCGTTATGACCCGGAGCACTTACAATGCCTTGCGCCTCAAGCTGCTCAACAATTCGTGCCGCTCGGTTGTAACCGATCTTGAATCGACGTTGTACACCAGAAACTGAACCGCGACGAGAATGAACAACGTGCTCGACTACTTGATCAAACAGAGGATCAACCTCTTCATCACCTTCCATCTTCTCACCCGGAAGCAAGGTTTCAGGCGTTTGCTCACCATTGGTGATTTCATCTATGTAGTTTGGTTTACCACGTGCTTTCCAGTTGTTTACCACTGCGTGTACATCATCATCCGATGCAAACGCACCATGAACACGGATTGTATGGCTAGAACCTGGCGGTAAGTAAAGCATATCACCCATACCAAGCAGCGATTCTGCACCACCTTGGTCAAGAATCGTTCGAGAGTCAGTCTTAGTTGATACGGTAAAGGCAACACGCGTTGGAATGTTGGCTTTAATCAGACCTGTAATCACATCTACAGATGGGCGCTGAGTTGCAAGAATCAAGTGAACACCAGCTGCACGCGCTTTTTGTGCCAAGCGGGCAATCAGTTCTTCTACTTTCTTACCCACTACCATGATTAAGTCAGCAAATTCATCGACGATAACCACAATGTATGGCAGCTTCTCGAGCAATGGCGCTTCTGGGTCCATGCTATCACCCGGTTTCCACAATGGATCGTGGATTGGGTGACCTGCATCGGCAGCCATCTTAAGCTTGTCGTTGTAGCCTTTAATGTTACGTACGCCCAACGCTGACATCAGCTTATAACGACGTTCCATTTCACCAACACACCAGCGAAGCGCATTCGACGCATCTTTCATGTCGGTAACCACTTCAGTTAGTAGATGAGGAATACCCTCATATACAGAAAGCTCAAGCATTTTCGGGTCAATCATGATGAAGCGAACGTCTTCAGGCGATGCCTTATACAGCATACTCAAGATCATTACGTTCACACCCACCGATTTACCAGAACCTGTAGTACCAGCAACCAGAACGTGTGGCATCTTAGCTAGGTCTGCAATCACAGCCTCACCTGCAATGTCTTGTCCTAATACCACCGTCGTTGGCGACTTCGCTTCTTGGAACTGCTCGCTGCTCACTACGTCTGAGAAGAATACGGTTTGACGACTCATGTTTGGCAGCTCTAAGCCGACATAAGGTTTACCCGGGATTACTTCAACAACACGCACTGCTAATGCAGACAATGAACGAGCCAAGTCCATAGAAAGGCCAGAAATACGGCTTACTTTCACACCTGGAGCCAAATCTAACTCGAAGCGTGTAATTACTGGACCAGGGAAGATATCAACAACATCCGCTTTAATCTTGTAGTCAGCTAGCTTGGATTCAACCAAACGAGCGATCGCTTCTAGTGCATCGCGGTCGATGAATGTTTCACGCTTCTCTGGGTGGAACAATAGATCCAGTGTCGGTAGCGGCTCTGCCGGTTTCGGCAAGTTAACTTCCTGCTGAACCAAGAATGGGTTTTGTGCAGCTGCCATATTCGCTTGAGCTTCAGAAACAATATTCTGGAAGGCCGCAACGTCTTTATCCTGATTCAGATCTTCATCTTCCGTTACTTCTTCCCAAGGAAGGTCAATCGCCTGCTCTTCATCCGCACCGGCAGGTTGCGCTGTTTGCTCTTGCTGATAAGAGAATGATTCAGGTTGTTCTTCGATATCACTCTCTACTGTTTCAGAATCAAATTCAGAAGGCTGCTCGTATCCTTGCTCTTCAGGCACATCAAATGGTGCACTGTGCGCTGAGAAATCATCTTGAGTATCAGCTTCTGGTTCACCTATAGGTGAGGCATACAAAGACTCAGGTTGAACGTCGTCAGCATCAAATTCTGAAGACGCTTGAGCTTCATTTTCAATCTCTGGTTGTACATATTGTTCATCACGAGCTGTTTCTACGCTCTCTTCCACGATAGGCTCAGCAGCACTAACTGATTCCTGTTCTTGCTGCATGTATTGCTGGTAAGCAGCTTGAGATTCATGTGCATCTGTCTGATCTTGTTCTGCAAGATCATCTTCATACATTGCAGCACTTTCTAGCTGCTCTATCGTCGCATTCAACTGCTTAGAACGCTCGACGCCCTCTTCCAATGGCTCTTGTGGCGCTTGATAAACAGGGGCGGCAGAAATTGGTTTTTCTGGCTGAGGAGCAACAACGGGTTGAGTCACTCGAGAAACGGGCTCTCGAGAAACCGGGGCCTGCAGCTTAGCCGGCGCTTCCGCAGGCATATGAATATTGTAATGACGTTTTTCTTCTGCGCCTTCACCAGATACTCTATGAGCAGTATCAGAAGGTTCATTGGTCGCTGAGAAGCTCATTGCAGGATCGAGAACTTCCGATGCCGCACTAGACTCTTCAATAACATCTTCATTGTAGATTGGCTGCTGACGGCTCTCTTGTAGAGGATCCCGGTCTGCCGACTCTTTCAATTCTGGCTCAAGCAATTCTTGGTCTTGACCACGTGCTTTATTGACCGCTGAAGTAAAGAGCTTAATCGCACCTTCACCTAGCCATTCCACAATTCTCAACCAAGAGATACCGGTTAAAAGCGTAAAGCCTGCACCCCAAAGGAAAAGAAGCACAAGCGTACTACCCAGAATATTCAGCGTTGGCAGTGCAAGGCTTGTTAAAACGTCGCCAACCACGCCGCCTGACGAGAAGTACCAGATATCATCGAAGTTAATGTCTGCCAAACCACAGCTGGTCAGGATAAGTACCGTTAAGCCGAGTAAACGGGTGCCCCACAACATAAAATCGATCTGTTCGTCTTCATTACGCTTACGGAATAAGACCCAAGCTGCAACAGTCACTAAGATAGGCAGTGGATAAGCCAGAGAGCCAAACACAAAGAAAAGCGTATCTGCTAGCCATGCACCTAGATAGCCACCTGCGTTTTGAATGTCACCACCCCACGCGGTTTGCGACCATGAAGGATCGGCTGGGCTAAAGGTTAATAACGCAACGGCAAGTAGAATAGAGAAAAGAACACCCAATATCAGGCTGCACTCTTTAAGGCGTTGAGAACCATTCAAACGAGAAGACTGGGGCTCTTCACTCGTTTTCATGATTGTTTCTACTTTATTACTGCTCTGCTTGAACATAAACCAACTTAATAATTAAACGGGATAAAAACATAGCGAGCGGCACAGGCCGCCCGTTTCAATGAAACTACTGTTGATTTAACCATATCAAACCAAAAAACCCAATTCCAGAAAGCAAGAAAGCGGAACAAATGTCCGCTTTCTTTCATTTCACCAATTATGACTAACGAGTTTTAATCACAAGTTGATTGGTCTGTTTCACTTCTTCCATTACCACGTAAGTTCGAGTGTCGTTTACGCCCGGTAGACGGAGTAACGTGTCACCCAGTAGCTTACGGTAAGCACCCATATCAGATACACGTGTTTTTAGAAGATAGTCAAAGTCACCTGACACTAAATGACACTCTTGGATGTCATCCAGTTTCTGCACAGCGGTGTTGAATTGTTCGAACACATCTGGCGCACCGCGGTTCAATGTGATTTCAACAAACACCAAAAGTGAAGCATCAAGGTACTGTGGGTTCAGCAACGCTGTGTACCCAGTAATGTAACCTTGACGTTCTAAACGACGAACACGTTCAAGACACGGAGTCGGAGAAAGTCCTACTCGTTTTGAGAGTTCAACGTTCGAGATACGACCGTCTTTTTGCAACTCATTAAGAATGTTGCGGTCAATACGATCTAGTTCCTTGGACGGCTTCTTATAATTGTCTGCCATTTTTTATTCCACCTTATTACTTCCTTGCAAAAAAATATACTACAACTTTTTAATATTCAGTATCAAATTTTATCTGAACATATCTATACTAGATATTAATTCGACAGAATTACCCTACACATAGATAAAACAACCAAAATAAAATGAGGAGTCAGGATGATCATTGGCGTACCTAAGGAAATCAAAAACCACGAATACCGCGTTGGTATGACCCCAGCTAGCGTGAGAGAACTAATCTCACACGGCCACCAAGTTTTTGTTGAAACCAATGCCGGTACTGGTATCGGTTTTTCAGACGATGATTACATCGCTGTAGGCGCATCCATTCTTCCTACTGCTGCTGACGTTTTCGCGAAAGCAGAGATGATTGTAAAGGTTAAAGAACCTCAAGCTGTCGAGCGAGCTATGCTTCGCGAAGGGCAAATATTATTTACTTATTTACACCTTGCACCAGATTTTCCACAAACTGAAGAGCTTATCAAGAGCAAAGCTGTCTGCGTAGCCTATGAGACTGTAACAGATAATATGGGTCGCTTGCCACTATTAGCACCAATGTCTGAAGTAGCTGGTCGCATGTCTATTCAAGCAGGTGCACAAACTTTAGAGAAATCTAACGGTGGTTGTGGTCTTCTTCTAGGCGGCGTTCCAGGTGTTGAACCTGCGAAAGTTGTTGTTGTTGGCGGCGGTGTTGTAGGTGCTAACGCAGCACGTATGGCTGTTGGCCTTCGCGCTGACGTAACGATTCTTGACCGTAACGTAGACACACTTCGTCGCCTTGACGAAGAGTTCCAAGGTCGCGCAAAAGTGGTTTATTCTACTGAAGACGCTATCGAGAAACATGTTCTAGAAGCAGACCTAGTGATTGGTGCAGTACTGATCCCAGGTGCAGCAGCGCCTAAACTGGTTACAAAAGAGCACATCGCTAAGATGAAACCAGGTTCAGCAGTTGTTGACGTTGCAATCGACCAAGGTGGTTGTTTCGAAACGTCTCACGCGACAACTCACGCAGAACCAACTTACATCGTTGATGACGTGGTTCACTACTGTGTTGCAAACATGCCTGGTGCTGTTGCTCGCACTTCTACTTACGCACTAAACAATGCAACACTTCCTTACATTGTTAAGCTAGCGAACAAAGGTTACCGCGAAGCACTTCTATCAGACAAAGGCTTCCTAGAGGGTCTTAACGTGATTCACGGTAAAGTGACTTGTAAAGAAGTTGCAGAGAGCTTTGACCTAGAATACGTAGATCCAGCTGAAGCTATCGCGATGTTCAACTAATGATGTCATGACTCACTGAGCGTCAAATTTTCTCGTTGAGGCGCTCAGTTGAATCATACACATGAAAAAGCCAGTCCGATTATGTCGAACTGGCTTTTTTGTCTCTGTAACACTCATATTCGAAAACTGTGAGAAGCACACTTTCTAGTAGCCGCACCGTTTATCGGTCGCTCTTAACACCATGAATCAACAGGTTTCTGGGGGTGACGCTACGTTCGCAAAACTCTTCTATGGTTGCTTCATAGCCTTGTTCGTTTAAGTAAATTGCTCGGTCTAATGCGAGCCATATCTCTAATGGGCGTCTGAAAACCTGCTGAACTAGGCTTAACTTTTCCATCTCCCAGAAAAGTGCTTCGCCTTGCACTAGATAAGAGTCAAAATCGACATTAGAACCAAGCGACAATTCCTTCACTTCACAAGCCCAACGGCAGAACGACTCAAACCCTTCAGCTAGCTCTGATTTTTTGATACTCGGCACAGGAATGTATTCATCAATTCCCACCTCAGCCTTAAGTAACTGGCTGAAGCCTAGGCGATAGCTCATCTCCAATTGACGATGACGTTTAACCCTCTCGCCACCAGTGACGGTTTCTTGCAGTGGGATTCGTAAATCACTCTTGCTCAATGTTAAAGCAGAGGCCTTTGCCACTGATGACATCGGTTGGTAGTTTTCGTCACGAATAAGGTGATAACAACAAGGAGATATAGTCACCGCAGGAAGCCCATGCGACACGGACTTTTTAACTAACCCGACATGAAGATCACCACAGGCATGTAGTGCGACCGCATGTTGATTTGGATTAAATACCTCGTCTGCCCTTTCAGAAAACGCATCACCTTGCACAAAGGTCATTTCTAGACGTTGTGCATCCGCAATTTTTTGGCCACTTTCACACAATGATTGTTGCCATTCAAAACTGGTCACCTTTTGGCTCGATTGCTGAGACAAAATTCGTCCTAGGAACCCTTTACCAGAACACCACTCCAACCATTCTTCACCGTGGTGATGCTCAAGCGCCGCTTCACCCATAGATACGATTTGCTGCAACTTTCTTCCAGGAATGCCGTCTTCAGTCCCTCTAGGAAGCTGAAGACCTTTGAGATCTGTATTAGTAAATTGAGTACTTTGGTGAGCCTGCGCAAGCTGTGGCAGAAAACGACCGAGCTCAGTAATCAACAAATCAGGCTGCTCTTTTAGCGTCTGAATATTTTCAGTCGTTAAGCTATTTAGCCAGTCAACAAGCGGCGAGTTAATGTCTTGCCATGGCTGCTGCTGTGTTTGGCATAGGTGAAAAGGCTCAGAACGCCAATAAACTTGGTGCTCAAGCAAAAATGAGTCGAGTATTTTAAATCGTGAATGCATGCTTCCCCCTAAGGTGCGTGGATTGTAGGGGTAACCGGCGTAAATGAAAAGGCTCGAGGTAAAGAGAACGAAAGGTGAACGCTAAATGCCAAAAAGAAAAACGGCCTGTAAATACAGGCCGATTAAGAATCTAGTTTTGTATGTTGTGATTAACGAACTGGAAGCTCGATATCTTTAAACATCTCTTCGATTTCTTCATTTGATTTCAAAGAGATAGCTTGCTCTACCACTGGACGAGTTAAGTGAGGTGCAAAGCGCTCCATGAAATCAAACATGTAAGAACGCAGGAACGTACCTTTTCTAAAGCCAATGCTGGTTGTGCTCGCACCAAATAGGTGGCTCGCATCAATCGCAACCAAATCGGTATCTTGTTCATGGTCAATCGCCATGCTCGCAATCACACCAACACCAATGCCCATACGAACGTAAGTTTTGATTACATCGGCATCCGTTGCAGTAAATACAACGCGTGGTGTTAGACCCACTTTGTTAAATGCGGTATCCAGCTCAGAACGACCTGTAAAGCCGAAGACGTATGTGACCAGAGAGTAGGCCGCCAGATCCTCAATAGTGATATTCTGCTTTTGAGCTAGCGGGTGATCTTTTGTGACCACGATAGAACGGTTCCAGTGGTAACAAGGCAGCATGATCGCGTCTTGGTAAAGGTGAAGCGCTTCTGTCGCGATCGCGAAGTTTGCTGTTCCTTTGGCTACCGCCTCAGACATTTGGCTTGGCGTACCTTGGTGCATATGAAGCGACACTTTAGGGTAACGTGCTGTGAAACCTTTAATAACATCAGGCAGAGCATAACGTGCTTGAGTATGGGTCGTCGAAATATTCAATGTGCCCATCTCTGGATGAGTATGCTCACCTGCTACGGCTTTAATGCTTTCAACGCGAGCTAGAATCTCCTGAGAGATACGAATGATATCCTCACCAGCTTGAGTAACCTGAGTCAGATGCTTGCCGCTTCGCTCAAAGATCTGGATACCCAACTCATCTTCCAGCAATCTAACTTGTTTACTGATGCCAGGCTGAGAAGTGTATAAACTCTCCGCTGTCGCAGAAACATTTAGGTTATGGTTTACAACCTCAACAATGTACTTCAGTTGCTGTAACTTCATATCTAACCTCGTAATCCTTTACTCATTTCTGTGCTAACTTATTTGCAAAGGGAGCATTCTAGTCTCGTGTAATATAATTATTAGTTATAACGCTTCAAGCACTAAAAAGACAGAAAAATTGAGTTTTTCTCGATTAACAAACAAAAACATCACTACAGCTTTGCAACCCAGCCCTCATTCCCATACATTAGTTGGCAAGTTTTGATTGCCGATTGTGTTCAACAAGAGATAATCAGAAATTGCATTTTACGAGTGCCGATACATCATGGAATCGTGTATCCTCTCTAGTTAGCTCAAGAAAACATAAGCAGACATAAATATATGAATAACCCTGGTTTAATTATTGCCTTAGTCGCGATTCTTTTGGTGTTGGTATTAGGTTACAACATCATGCTTCAGTACAAAGTTAAGGTAGAAACAGCGAAGAAACAGGAAGCTTCTCGTTATTTAACCATTATTGATGGAACCGAAGAGCTGATTGGCAACGCGCACCACATGCCGTTTAGCCAAGATCTTCTTGTGTGCTTAAATAATCGAATTCTCGATGCATTAGAGAACATGTATCAGCTCGACCCAAAAAATAAGCAGCTTGCCCAGCGTATTGAAAGCGTAAAACAGCAAATCACTCAGCTTAAAGAGAACTACCAAGGTGGCGAAAGCACGGTCTTTAGAGTTCCAAGCAGCGATAAACAAGCAATCATGATGCTCAAACTGGTTAAGCGCCTGCGCGATACGGTTCGCAACGAGCACAACAAAGGCCGCTTTGAAACCCAAGCTTACGTGGTAGAAAACGCACGTTTAGAGACTATTCAGATTCGAATCAACATTGAGAACGTGATTAAACGTGCCAACGATTCAATTTCACGCGGTCAACCAGGTACCGCTATTCAACTGCTTCGTAAAGGTATTGATGCATTAGCAACCAAGAATGACGCATACTCAATGAGAGCAAAAGAAAAGCTTCAGCAGATGCTGAATGACCTTGACCAAAAACGCCAAGACAAAAACGCACACGATTTACAGCAGATGGAATCAAAAGAGCGCGAAGACGATATGGACGCGCTATTCGGTCAGAAGAAAAAGTGGTAACTGCTGCTTAATTCAAACGATTGAGAAGGCCACCTTTAGATATCTAAGGTGGCCTTTTTTATCGCCAACGAATTTCCTTTCTCGATATAGGGAGATCTGATTAGCTGTGATAAACTCCCGCATTATCAACAAACCTGCTCCGACCATGTATCAAGAACTACTCGCTCCAATCCACTCTTTTCTAAAAGCTGAAACGCCAGATTCATGGATCGATGAAGCCAAAAAGCCTGAAAACCTTCACATCATTTTGCGCGATCACATGCTGTGTGAACTTAAAGCAGCGCAAAGCGCTTTATTCCTTATCCGTAAATACGCGGTAGATAAAGAAAGCGCTAAACAACTGAATGAATGGATCCTGCCATACGAGCAATTTGCCTACCGTCGCATCGGTGATTTAGAGTCACTTCGTGGCAAGAGCAACGTTTCAAAACAGATCACAGCAAAAGAAGGCTGTAATTACGGCGCTGACCTTATCGATAAGATGGTGTTGTTGATTAAAGAAGAACTCCACCATTTCTATCAAGTAATGGAACTGATGGAGAAGAAAGGCGTGACTTACCAACCAATTGAAGCAGGTCGTTACGCTAAAGGGCTAATCAAACAAGTAAAAACATACGAACCAGATGCTCTAGTCGACAAACTGATCATCGGTGCCTTTATCGAAGCACGTTCTTGTGAGCGTTTTGCTAAATTAGCGCCTTTCTTAGAAGAAGACATGGAGAAGTTTTACGTATCTCTACTTCGTTCAGAGGCTCGTCACTACCAAGATTACCTTGAGTTGGCCGAGCAAATCGCTGGCAAAGATATCTCAGAGCGTATTGCCCATTTCGCTCAAGTGGAAGCAGATCTGATTACCTCAGACGACAGCGACTTTAAATTCCATAGTGGCGCACCAGTATAATCCGCTAAGAAAGTACGCTCCAACCCAAACAAAGAAGGCCAGCTAATTGCTGGCCTTTTTATTTGTTTCACGCTAGCTATAAGAGAAAGTTAAGCTAGTGTGCCGTTAATTTCAGCAAGCACAGCTGCAGGGTCTACAGCCTGAGTAATTGGACGACCAATAACTAGGTAGTCAGAACCTGATTCAATCGCTTTAGAAGGCGTCATGATGCGCTTCTGGTCACCAACATCGGCACCTACAGGGCGAATGCCAGGAGTCACCAGTTTGAACTCCTGGCCAAGAGCACCTTTCAATAAAGAAGCCTCTTGTGCTGAACACACGACACCGTCAAGACCTGAGTTTTTAGTTAAAGAAGCCAAACGCATTACTTGCTGTTGTGGCTCAAGATCTAAACCGATACCAGCTAAGTCCCATTGCTCCATGCTCGTTAGTACTGTTACACCAATCAGTAATGGACGATCTTTACCATAAGGTTCCAAGATTTCGCGTGAAGCCGTCATCATGCGTTCGCCACCACTTGCGTGCACGTTCACCATCCATACACCCAGCTCAGCGGCTGCGCGTACTGCTTTTGAACATGTGTTCGGGATATCGTGGAATTTAAGATCCAAGAATACTGAGAAACCACGTTTATGTAATTCACGAACAAATTCAGGACCAAACAGGGTAAACATCTCTTTACCCACTTTTAGGCGGCAAGATGCTGGATCAATACGGTCAACAAAGGCTAACGCATCTGCTTGGTTGTCATAATCCAAAGCTACAATGATTTTTTGGTCGTTCATTTCATCTCCTAACGCAGTTAACTTTCTTAAAAAATATTTTCCCACCTATGCAGGCGGTATATAACAGTCATAAAAATGCAGCCCGAAAGCTGCAATTAATAATTTGGTCTTGAATGACCACAAATCTATTCACCATCTAGCCCACGAATAGGCTTGATCGTCCCCCACCCTTTACATGAAGGGCAGTGCCAATACATTGAGTGTGTTGAGAACCCACACTGACGACAACGGTAATGAGGCTTAACCTTAAGCTGTTCACCAACCATAGATTGTAGCGTGGTTAAGCTTTCTTTTGCTCGACCTTCTTCTGCTTCTGCTAGGTGGTAATCGATCAATCGATAGAAACCTTTCATGGTTGGGTTTTTCACGAGTTGCTTAGTCAGTAACTCTTGAGCAGAACCAATATCTTCATGATGAGCGACTAACTGCGCCAGCATCAATTCAGCCGACACACCAGCTTTCTTCTGGATACAAGCTTTAAGGAATTCAACTAACTGAGCTTCGTGTCCAAGTTTGTGGTAGCACTCAGAAAGGGTCGGTAACACCTCACTGATAAAATCGATATCTTGCTCAAGAACAGCCTCAAGACAATCAATCGTCTTTTGGTAATCTTCATTCGCTAAGTGGAATTTACCCAAAGCGATGCTCGCACGCACACACTTAGGGTCTTCAGATAACGCCTTCTTAAAATGCGCTAGTGCTTTAGAGCGATTACCATCGGCTTGTTCTTGCATTGCAAGTTCACACCAAAAATGCGCAACCGTAGCACGCATCTTCATTTTCTTCTTACCTAGCTTTACTAGGATATTTCCGTAATGTATTGCTTTGTTCCACTCTCGAGTTTGCTGGTAAATTGCAACTAACTGCTGCAGAGCACCCTCTTTGTGGTCGGGCTCATCAACCAACTGCTCAAAGATTTTTTCAGCACGATCAAGAAAGCCAGAGACCATATAGTCTTTTGCTAATTGTTGCAGTGCGAGGTTTTTCTGGTCGAGAGTAAGCCCTGAACGGGAGATGAGATTTTGGTGAATGCGAATAGCACGGTCGACTTCACCTCTTGAACGGAACAGATTGCCCAAGGCCAAGTGAGTATCGATGGTTTCATTGTCTACTTGAAGCAGCTCTATGAAGTGATCAACCGCTTTGTCAGATTGATCTGACAGTAATAGGTTCAAACCCGTCACGTATTGACGGGAGATCTGGTGTGATTGCTTTTGTTTTTCTTGCTGAGCATTACGATTACCCATATACCAACCATAAGCGGCTGCAATCGGCAAAAGTAAGAACAGTAACTCTAACATCAAATATAGCCTTTTAAGCTTTAGTATCAGCAGCGACCTGCTTTGCTTGCTTATTGAGTTGCTTCTTCAAGCGATGAATTTTCAGCTGAGATCGCATGTGCATGTTACCAAAGACTAAACAAGCAAGAGCAAAGCCTGAAATGAAGACAATACCTAGTAGGCTGGAAAGGTGGAAATCACCTTGTGCTAGCAGGTAATTAAAATTCACGATAGTTTGGTTTTGAGAGCCTAAAGCCAGTGCAATTAGGAAAAGTGCGATAACGGCGACTATTTTTATAATTTTCATAGTTCATCACTCATTGGTTGGTTAGCTGTACGATTATGCAGGAAAATTACTAATCAGACCACCATATTATGGTCATAAAAAAGCGGCATACATTATAGTATGCCGCTTTTCATAATTCCGATAAGTAGACTACATTCCTGTGTTTACTCGTTCACGTAGCTCTTTGCCTGGTTTGAAGTGAGGAACGTATTTACCTTCTAACTCTACCTTGTCACCAGTCTTTGGGTTACGTCCAACACGAGGCTCACGATAATGCAGAGAAAAGCTGCCAAAACCGCGAATTTCGATTCGATCACCACTTTCTAGTGTTGAAGCCATATGCTCTAAAATATCTTTTACAGCGTCTTCAATTTCTTTTGCAGAAAGATGCGTTTGCTCAGCGCACAGTCTTTCAATCAATTCAGACTTAGTCATAGTTACCCTCGTTGGTTTTCTTTTTAGAAATTATAGACCTATCGGAAAAATAAGCAAAAAAAAAGGAGCCTTACGGCTCCTTTCTTAGCGAAAAGTTAAATTATTCGCCTTTAGCAGCTTTGAATGCGTCTGCCATTGCGTTACCGAACGCGCCTTCTTCAGACTTGTTCAGTGAAGCCATTGCTTCTTGCTCATCAGCTTCATCTTTAGCTTTGATAGATAGGTTGATTACGCGGTTCTTACGGTCTACACCTGTGAACTTAGCTTCAACGCTGTCACCAACGCTTAGGATTAGAGATGCATCTTCGATACGATCGCGAGATACTTCAGAAGCGCGGATGTAACCTTCAACGCCTTCGATTAGCTCGATAGTAGCGCCTTTCGCGTCAACTGCAGTAACAGTACCGTTTACAAGAACACCTTTCTTGTTGTCAGCAACGTATGCGTTGAACGGGTCGTTTTCCATTTGCTTAACGCCAAGAGAAATACGCTCACGCTCTGCATCTACTGCTAGAACAACTGCTGAGATTTCGTCGCCTTTCTTGTACTCACGTACAGCGTCTTCGCCAGCAACATTCCAAGAAATGTCAGATAGGTGTACTAGACCGTCGATACCGCCTTCTAGACCGATGAAGATACCAAAGTCAGTGATAGACTTGATCTTACCAGTAACTTTGTCGCCCTTAGCTTGCATTTCTGCAAATGACTGCCATGGGTTAGCTTTACACTGTTTCAGACCTAGAGAGATACGACGACGTTCTTCGTCGATATCAAGAACCATAACCTCAACTTCGTCGCCAACATTAACAACTTTAGAAGGGTGGATGTTCTTGTTAGTCCAATCCATTTCAGAAACGTGTACTAGACCTTCAACGCCTTCTTCGATTTCAACGAAGCAGCCGTAGTCAGTTAGGTTAGTAACACGACCAGAAAGCTTGTGACCTTCTGGGTAACGCTTAGCGATTGCTACCCATGGATCTTCGCCTAGTTGCTTAAGACCTAGTGAAACACGAGTGCGCTCACGATCGAACTTAAGAACTTTAACTAGGATTTCGTCACCAACGTTAACGATCT
The DNA here is from genome assembly GCF_002954585.1 of Vibrio chagasii. GTDB lineage: Bacteria > Pseudomonadota > Gammaproteobacteria > Enterobacterales > Vibrionaceae > Vibrio > Vibrio chagasii_A. The sequence goes on along the minus strand of NZ_MSCI01000002.1, from coordinate 757,766 downwards.
CTGATGGGTGCTTAACGCGCTTCCAAGCCATATCTGTGATATGTAGAAGACCGTCAACACCGCCAAGGTCAACGAATGCACCGTAGTCAGTAAGGTTCTTAACGATACCTTTAACTTCAGTACCTTCTTGTAGAGTCTCAAGAAGTTCGTCACGCTCAACACTGTTTTCAGATTCGATAACAGCACGACGAGAAACAACAACGTTGTTACGCTTCTGGTCTAGCTTGATTACTTTGAACTCTAGCTCTTTGTTTTCTAGGTGAGCAGTGTCACGGATAGGACGTACGTCTACTAGAGAACCTGGAAGGAAAGCACGGATACCGTTTAGTTCAACAGTGAAACCGCCTTTAACTTTACCGTTGATGATACCAACAACAGTTTCAGCTTCTTCGCAAGCTTTCTCAAGAACGATCCAAGCTTCGTGACGCTTAGCTTTCTCACGAGAAAGTTGAGTCTCACCGAAACCATCTTCAACAGCGTCTAGAGCTACGTCTACTTCAGCACCAACTTCAACTTCAAGTTCGCCAGCAGCGTTCTTGAACTGTTCAGCAGGGATAGCAGATTCAGACTTAAGACCAGCGTCAACAAGAACGAAACCGTTCTCGATAGCTACTACAGTACCTTTAACGATGCTGCCTTGTTGGAATTCTGTTTCGTTTAGAAACTCTTCAAAGAGTTGAGCAAAAGATTCAGTCATTATTTAATCTTCAATAATTAAACGTCCATGGGTATCCTACCGCATGGGGTTGATAAATTCGCCGGTCATCATCCTTGCGACCAACGTTCTTGCCAGCCGGGCAGAATTACCCAGCTAGTTTCGATTCAATATAGTGTAGTGCTTTTTCTACTACCTGCTCAATATTCATTGAGGTGGAATCAAGCACTAGAGCATCCTCTGCAGGGCGAAGTGGCGCCACTGGGCGATTACGATCTCGGTCGTCTCGCTCTTGGATCTCGCTCAAAAGGTCGTCAAATTTAACATCTAACCCCTTCTGTTGCAACTGTTTAAGGCGGCGAGTCGCACGCTCTTCTGCACTTGCATCTAAAAATATTTTTGCTTCTGCTTCAGGGAAGACAACGGTTCCCATATCGCGACCATCAGCCACCAAACCTGGCGCTGCGCTGAATGCACGCTGACGACGAAGTAGTGCTTCACGTACGCGAGGTAATGCAGCAACTTTTGAAGCCGCCATGCCAGTCTCTTCTTTACGAAGTTCTCCCGACACATCTTCACCTTCTAGGATAACCTTAACTAGGTCGCCTTCAGCAATAAACTGAACGTCTAAATGAGTTGCAAGAGGAACTAAAGCGTCTTCCGATTCAGTATCTACACCGTGATGAATTGCTGCTAAAGCCAGTACGCGATAGATCGCACCTGAATCTAGAAGATGAAAGCCTAGCTTATCTGCTAGTAACATACACAGGGTACCTTTACCTGCGCCACTTGGTCCATCAACCGTAATCACTGGGCTTTGAGAAGGCATCTTTTACTCCACGTTTAGTCGTAAGTTTTATTCTGTACTAGCGAGTCGCCACTACTTTATAGGCGGCATATTATAGAGAAAAATTAGAAGTCGAGCGAGGTAAATCTCAGATAATTCCAAGATGATGATGCATTCGATAATGCAACAGGCCTAATATCAATCACCTGATGCTAATAAGGCTTTCTACTGGCTGTAAATTGGCATAAAAAAGCCTCGCACGAGCGAGGCTAAGTATATTCGTTACTTCAAGCAAATCTAACCGATGATAGCGCGTACCGCTTCCAAGTCTTCTGGAGTATCAACCCCCGCAGCGGGCGCTTCAACGGCAACATCTACGTGAATCTTCTCACCGTACCAAAGTACGCGAAGTTGCTCTAGGCACTCGATACGCTCTAGGGTACTTGGTTCCCAGTTGATGTAGGTATTGATGAAACCCGCTCGGTAAGCGTAAATACCAATATGACGAAGCAACGGAGATTCTGCAGCAGTACCGTTATTAGCGTAAGCGTCACGATCCCAAGGAATCGTTGCACGGCTAAAGTACAGTGCATAACCGTCTTTATCCGTTACTACTTTTACAGCATTAGGGTTAAACACCTCATCAACGTGAGAGATTTCTACACCAAGTGTGGCCATCGGTGCTGTGCTGTTTGCTAGGTTATTTGCTACCTGATTAATAATCGCAGGTGGAATAAGTGGCTCATCCCCTTGTACGTTCACAATAATGTGGTCATCAGGGATGTTCATCACTTCAATCACTTCAGCTAGGCGTTCAGTGCCAGACTCGTGATTCGGTGACGTCATACACACAGTCGCACCAAATGCTTTCGCAGCCTTTTCAACGCGAGCATCATCGGTTGCGATAATAACGTTATCAGCCCCCGCTTTCATTGACTGTTCGTATACCCATTGAACCATCGGTTTGCCGCCAATGTCAGCCAAAGGCTTACCTGGCAAACGGCTCGATTGATATCTTGCTGGTATAACTACCGTGTAAGACATTACTTGCCCTCGTCCATTGAAAGAGTACGAGCTTCAGGTTCAAGAAGAACAGGAATACCCTCTTTAATTGGGTAAGCTAGGCGATCGATTTTACAAACAAGCTCTTGCTTATCCTTGTCAAAAGTTAGTTTACCTTTACATACAGGGCAAGCAACGATCTCAAGCAGACGGTGATCCATAGTATTCCATAACCTCTTTTATTCTTTTTAAAATTTGCTGTTGCGCTTCTTCATCGAACTGCGCAGAAACTGGAAGATACCACCAGTTGTCTTGGGCATATTCTTCGCATTTTACAGCGTCTTTTTCTGTCATAATCATATTCATACCTTTCTTTGCTAAGGCATGAAGTTCATCTTTATCAAAATCCTGATGATCGGCGAAGCCTTGTGTGTAAACCACATCACCATCAAGATCGTCTAATGTTTTGAAAAAGCGTGGCGGGTGTCCTATTCCAGCAAAAGCCACCAGCTTTGGTAATTCTGAAACTGGCTTTTTCTGACCAGTCTTCAGATTAACGGCTTCACTTGGCGCCAAAGACATTGAGAACTCTCGCCCTTGTGCCTTTCCGCCATTGTTAATCAGGAAATCTACGTCAGCTAAACGCGATACTGGCTCTCGCAACGGGCCTAATGGAATCAGACTCTCGTTACCAAAACGCCTTACACCGTCGATAACTGAAAACTCAATATCACGCTCAAGTGCATAATGCTGCAAACCATCATCAGTAATAATGACATTCACGCCTTGATCCAATAAAGCCTTTACTGCATTCGCTCTTACTGGGTCAACCGCTACCGGCGCACCCGTTCGCTTGCGAATCAAGCGGGGTTCATCACCCGAGTGTTCCGCAGGCGTGTTCTCATCCAAAACCAGAGGGTAACTCGGCGCTTTTGCACCGTAGCCACGAGAAACCACACCGGGTTTAAAACCATTGGCTTGAAGCACCTCTACCAACCAAATCACAACGGGGGTTTTACCGTTGCCACCAGCGGTAATGTTACCAACAACAATTACAGGTAGAGGGGGTCGATAGGTTTCTTTCTTTCCAGATAGATAAGCATCACGACGCTGCCCACTGACCATTTTGAACAGCAGACTCAATGGCCACAATAGCGGCCAAAGAAGGTATTTTAACGGGTGATTGTTAAACCAAATCTTTTCGATCACAACAAAGACCTAATCTTATCCACTGAACTGAATTCGATGTAGTTGAGCATAGGCACCATCATGAGCAATTAGCTCTGCGTGCGGGCCTCGCTCTACAATCTGACCATCATCAACAACCAAGATTTCGTCAGCTTGTTCGATCGTCGACAATCGGTGAGCAATAACCAGTACCGTTTTGTCTTTTTGCAGTTCTTCTAATGCAGATTGAATCGCTCTTTCTGACTCAGTATCCAGCGCAGACGTCGCCTCATCAAGAATCAGAACTGGCGCGTCTCTCAACAGTGCTCGCGCGATCGCGATACGTTGTCTTTGACCGCCAGACAAACTTGCACCGTTTTCACCTACTACCGTATCAATACCATTTTCCATGCCTTCGATGAATTCACTTGCATGAGCAAGCTTAGCAGCATGTTCGATCTGCTCTCGGGAATACTTCTCTTCCGCAGCATAAGCGATATTGTTCGCAACGGTGTCATTGAATAGGTGTACGTTTTGAGAAACCAGAGCAAAGTGCTCACGCAGGTTTTTCAGTTCGTAATCACGAATATCATGGCCATCCAGTTCGATAGAACCAGAATCTACGTCATAGAAACGAGTAAATAGGTTAGCAATGGTACTCTTACCTGAGCCCGAACGTCCAACAAGCGCAACCGTCTTACCTTTAGGTATATTAAAGCTCACATTATCCAATGCAGGCTTCTCGGCGCCTTCGTAAGTAAAGGTCACGTCTTTTACTGCAACATCACCACCGACAGTTTCAGGTTTCAAGGTACCCGTGTTCTGCTCAGTGTCTAAGTCCATCAAGCCAAACAGTGTCGTACTTGCAGCCATACCACGTTGGAATTCAGAGGTTACGTTAGTTAATGCTTTCAGTGGACGCATTAGACCAAACATTGCTGAGAACACCACCGTAAACGTACCCGGAGTTAGCTCAGCCTTAATTGAATCAACGCTTGCCAAGACAAGTACAACAACAATAGCAACCGATGCAATCATCTGAATGATCGGGTTAGCGGCCGCTTGAGCTGTTACTAGCTTCATGCTCTGTTGACGCATCTGGTTACTTACTTTATCAAAGCGATGTTTTTCTAAATCCTGACCGCCGTAAGTAAGCACCACTTTGTGACCTTTCAGCATTTGTTCAGCTGACGAAGCAACGTGACCCATGCTGGTTTGCATGTTTTTAGAAATCTTTCTGAATCGCTTCGATACTATGCTGATTGCCCAAGCTACCAGTGGAGCAACCGCAAATAGAACCAAAGACAACTGCCAGCTGTTCCAGAACATCAAGGTTAACAAGCCAATGATGCTTGCGCCTTCACGAACAATACTCACCAGTGCTTTACTGGTTGCTGCAGAAACTTGCTCTGAATCGTAGGTGATTCGAGACAGCAGAGCACCCGTCTGTTCTTTATCAAAGAAAGAGACTGGCATGTGCATAAAGTGACTGAATATTTTACGGCGGATTTCCATCACCACATTGCCAGAAACCCAGCTCAAGCAATAGGTAGATACGAAACCGCTGACGCCACGAATGAACATCATGGCAAAGATAATAAGAGGAAGTGTGCGTAGGAAATCAGATTCTGCACTACCAAAGCCTTCATCAAGTAATGGCTTTAGCAAAGAAATCATGTAGGTATCAGAGACGGCATTTAGAATAAGCGCAATAACCGCAACACCAAGGCCAGCCTTATATAGTCGAATATAAGTCCAAAGTCGTTTAAATGTGACCCAGGTAGTTTCATCTGTTTGTGTTGACATAAAATCGCTTAATTTTCTCACAATAATCTATCTATTCTACTCCCTTACGAAGCATCTGCCTATACCACTGCCGCCCTTGTTCCCCTCTAATCGCATGATAATGCCAACCTTCTTGGTCAATAGTGATGGTTATTTGTCCACTTTCACCCGTATCAAGCCAGGCACTTCCACTTTGTAGGTAACGTTGAATGACAGACTCACTTGGCATCCCCCATTGATTACCTTTTGCCAACGAAGCAATCGCTAACTTTGGTGAAACGGCTTCTATGAAAGGTGTAATAGATGAAGTGTCACTGCCATGATGAGGCACGAGCATGACATCGCTTTTTAGCTGTTCGCCTTCCCGAGCAAGTAACCACTCACTCACGAGTTCAATATCACCCGTGAGCAACATCGAAAAGCCCGAATCTGGTTCAATAATCCGTATGACACAAGAGTGTGGGTTATACGCCCTATTCACTAGTTTTGGAGGCCACAACACCTCGAACTGCACGCTCTGCCATTCCCACACCTCACCTAACATACATGCTTGAACAACTGAGCTCATTTGATGATTCAAACTTTGGCTCGCTCTTATCCATTCAGGTTGGTAGCTCTCAAGCAATGCAGGGTAACCGCCAGCGTGATCAGAGTCGAAATGGCTAATGATAACTCCTTGAATTTCATCAATACCTCTTTGCGATAAAGTAGGAATCAATAGTGACTCGACCATCGACCCTCCTGGCCACGCGTTACCTAAATCGTACACCACCGCGTGACTGTTCTTTTCAAGGATGAGAGACAAGCCATGCCCTACGTCCAAAACATCAATAGTTAACCTGTCCTGTTTAACTTTGCCAAATTCCCACCACAACAGGAATACAGAAATGATGACAGCAGCTGCTCCATGTTTAAGGTATCGAGCAATAAAACCAAAGAATAAGATAGGAGCAACGAGCAGCAGGGTTACGTGATTATCTACCTGAATCCAAAACTGTTCAGAGAACGGCAAGCTAAACACCAAGGGTTCAAGTGATAAATCAACCAGTATCCATAACTGAGTAGAGAAATGAGCCATTGATTCGTTGTCCCCAATTACTGATTCAGCTATCAAACTTAGAAACATCGACAAAAACAGCAAAGGTATCGTCACCATTGATACCCAAGGCAATAGCAGCAAATTGTAGACAACCGAGACCAAGCTAACGCCCTTGAAAAACAACATCGAAAGGGGCGCAATTAACAAGGTCAGCATGACCTGTAATTTGATGAGATTTAGCACTCGTTCAATAAAGGTAGATTTTGTAGAAGAGGCGTTACTATTGAACGCAATGTAGAGAACCGCACCCAATGTGCCAAAAGATAGCCAGAAACTACTGGATAACACAGAAAAAGGCCAAATAACGAGTACGATACACAAGCTGATTAAAACATAACGAGCCACGCTGATGCTTTGCCCACGCCACAGAAAGTAACTTGCCACGACACACATCACTAGCGCTCTCAGGGTCGGCAGTGTAAACCCAGCAAACCAACTGTACAAATAAGCGAAGCCTAAACCAAACAGTGTCGGAAACCATAACAACTGAGGAGACAACAAACGCACTAGCTTCCCCACCTGATAGCCGATACCAAAGGCAATACCAATATGAAGCCCTGAAATCGCCATCAGATGAATCAAGCCGCTACTTTTCAACAGCTCCCATCGCAAAGGAGGAATAAGTTCTCGGTAGCCAAAACTCAAGGCGACAATTAGGTCGTTATTGTTTAGCTGGCTAAGATGATCAAGACTGCGCTCGAACCACCGAGCACGTAGATGGTTGCTAGAGTGGATTCTATATTTAGTATCCGTTCGGTAATTCGCACTTGCCGTAACCCCAGTGCTAAAAAGGTGCTTTTCTAAATCAAAGCCAGCTTCATTAAGCTTTCCAAAAACAGGCTTGATACTGACCGACAAATGAACGTCATCACCCAAAGTGAGCTTGAAAGGCGTAAACAATCGCAATTTTATCAATTGAGGAAAGATTAATTTTTCACCGTCAATTGATCTAACTACTACTACGCTTTCAAAACCATGGCTATTTTCACTAAAAAGACTAACTACTGAGGCATTTATGGTAGTATTCTGCCCTGATTGAAATAAGCGACTTGTTTGGATTTCAATCGCATTCCCTAGGAATACAACGAGTATCAACGCAGTAGCTAGACCTCTTGTACCTCGGAAAACGCTATACTTTATTGATGCGATTAGTAATAACAGCATCAATGGTGCCAATACCCAATGTGGCATCACAGGCCAGAAGCTGGCAGACACAACTGTCGCAGCAAATGAAATCAAGAACCAAGTGTTAAACAAGAGAGTAGCTTCCTCCTATGCCAAGAAAGTTTATCAAACGATTTATGCCTGACCATGAGCTCATCAAGCGTCAGAAAGCATTAAAAGTTTTTGGCAATGTTTTGTACAACCCCAACTTATGGTGCCTTAATCGTCGCTCCGCGGCCGGCGCGTTCGCTGTTGGGTTATTCATGGCGTTTGTCCCTCTACCAAGCCAAATGATTATGTCTGCAGGCCTAGCCGTTGTATGTGGTGTTAACTTACCGCTGGCTGTCGCTCTCGTTTGGATCAGTAACCCCGTAACCATGCCAGTCTTGTTCTACTTTGCTTATAAAGTAGGTGCATTCGTTATGCATGTTCCGCCACAAGCCTTTCACTTCGAGCTTTCTTGGGACTTTATCTTGGCGCAAATGAGCACCATCGGACCTCCGTTTCTGCTGGGCTGCATGATTTGTGGTGTGATTTCAGCAATGATTGGTTATTTTGGTATTCGAGGCTTATGGCGCTACTCAGTAGTAAGAAGCTGGAAGAAACGACAAGCAAGATAGTGAACCTATACTGACGCGCTCTCCACTTTTAATGGATAGCGACCAAAATCAGACAAGTTATAAGCCATTAGATGATAGGCATGTAATGAAAGTCTTAGATAATACAGTTTGAATTCAATAAAAAAGGATCCCACATGGGATCCTTTTTTGTATCTGTCGAAACAGGAGATTTGTTATTTGGAGCTCAACACAGAAGCTGGATTTAACTTCGCAGCTCGAGATGCTGGGTACCATGTCGCCAGCAAACTTAAAGCGATTGCAGTACCTGATACCACAACGACATCCATCATATTCAGCTGTGATGGCAAGAAGTCGACAAAGTAGATATCACCTGACAGAAATTGGTGATCAATCAGCTTCTCAAGCCCTTTAATAAGAGTGGTCAGATTGAGTGCAACCAAAACACCTATCGCACTACCGACTAAGCTACCTAATACGCCAGAGAACACCCCCTGCCAAACAAAGATACGCTTAACTAAGCCATCGGAAGCACCCATGGTTCTTAGGATTGCGATCTCCGAAGCTCTGTCTTTTACCGCCATCATCAATGTCGAGACAATATTGAAACACGCAACACCAATCACCAGCACCATGACTAAATACATAATGGTGCGAACCAATTGAATATCTCGATATAAGAAGCCGAACTTCTGTTGCCAACTACGCAGGTAAACATACACATCAAGTTGGTTTCCGACCTCTCGGACAATCTCGTTCGCGTTCAGTACATCGGTCACTTTCAAAGAGACACCTGTCACTGCCTCACCCAAGTTCGCGTAAACTTGAGCATCACCAATCGGAATGAGCGCTAAGCTATGATCGATTTGTCCATTAAGCGTCAGCAAGCCGGCAACTTTTACTCGTACCCGCTTGGGCGCCTGAACCTTAACAGAGCCGTTGACTGTGGGGATCATCAAGGTCACATAATCACCCACTTGAGCGCCAAGCACATTGGCCACACCAGAGCCTAAGATGATCTGTTGCTGTCCTGCTTTGAAATCGCTCCACACTTGCTTATCAATGAAGCTTGATAAACTCGATACCTGCTGCTCAAGCTGTGGGTCAACACCACGCACTTCAATCGCTTTAAGTTCTTTGCCCTTTTCAGCGAGCGCTGTGATTTTCACATAAGGCGCAGCTGCAACGACTTTGTCATTTTTTTCGGACTGCTCTACCACATGCTCCCAGCGAGTTACAGGTTTATTGACCCCTTCAAACTCACCATGTGGAATCACAGAGAGCACGCGCGATTCTAGCTCACGCTCAAAACCATTCATGGCTGATAGACCGATAATGATCACCGCCACACCAACCGCAATACCAATCGTCGAAGACAAGGAGATGAAAGACACCATCTTGTCTCGCTGTTTAGCACGGCTGAAGCGGCCGCCTATCAATAGAGATAAAGAAGAAAACACTTAGCTCTCCTCTTTTTCTACGTTAACCAACAAACCATCTTGCATGTGCAGTTGGCGGTCCATTTTAGCTGCGAGTTCGCCATCATGGGTCACGACTAAAAAGGCAGTATCGTACTCTTGGTTTAACTCTCGCATTAAGTCATAAATAGAAAGCGCAGTATTGTGGTCAAGGTTACCCGTCGGCTCATCCGCTAGTACAAGAGCTGGCTTGTTGACTAATGCACGGGCAATCGCCACACGCTGCCTTTCACCACCAGAAAGCTCTGAAGGTCGGTGATCAACTCGATGACTCAGCCCCACTTTATCAAGTAGCAACTGTGCTTCTTGTTTCGCTTTCGCAGGCTTTTCACCGCCTATTAGCAATGGCATAGCAACGTTTTCTAGTGCAGAAAAGTCGGATAGCAAGTGATGGAACTGATACACAAAACCAAGGTGTTGGTTGCGAAGCTTAGCCTGCTTGTTCGAGCTCAGAGACGCTAGGTCTTGACCAAGAAAGCTCACACTGCCCGCAGAAGCATCATCAAGCGCCCCTAGGATATGCAGTAGCGTACTTTTACCCGACCCAGAGGTGCCAATAATCGAGACCAGTTCACCTTTTTCGATCTCAAAGCTCACCCCTTTGAGGACTTCGGTATCCAACGAGCCTTCACGGTACGTTTTACGGATATCATTACATTGAAGAAAATTACTCATAACGAAGGGCCTCAGCAGGTTTCACAGAAGATGCACGGTAAGAAGGGAAAATAGTAGCAATCAAGCTAAGTGCAATAGCGAGTACCACCACAACGGCGATTTGAATTGGGTTAATCAAAATAGGTAACTGACCACCAAACGAAAATAGAGCAACTCCCATCGCTTCTAAAATCGGGTTAAGGTTCATTGCCAGGACAACGCCTAGTGCGCCACCCGATAGTGCGCCAATCACGCCGCTACTCGCACCCTGAACCATAAAGATGCCCATCACTTGACCATCGGTCATGCCTTGGGTTTTAAGTATCGCGACCTCAGATTGCTTCTCCATCACCACCATAATCAGCGCAGAGATAATATTAAATGCAGCAACCCCGATGATAAGACCAAGCATTAGACCCATCATGTTTTTCTCCATACGAACCGCTTGGAACAGCTCGCCACGTTGGTCGCGCCAATCGCTCCATAACCATCCTTCAGGTAAGGGTTGGTTCGATAGCTCCGCGACTTCAAATGGGTCTTCAAAAAACAGGCGCCAACCTGAAATAGTGTCCGACTTATAACGCATCAAACGCCCTGCGTCCTGAATATCCGTAACCATAAGTTGAGCATCAATGTCCGAGCCTGTATTAAAGATACCTGCTACGGTGAAATTTCGCTGGCTAGGAATACGGCCAAGTGGTGTGTACTGGCTTGCGCTAGTCACCATTAGACGAACCTTGTCGCCCATTGATACCTTTAGGTTTCTCGCCAACGTGTGACCAAGAAACAGCTGATATTGCCCGGCTTTAAGTGAAGACAATCGACCAGCAATAAGGTGGTCTCGAAGTGGGTCATCAGAATTGGGTTGGATGCCAATCAACAGGCCCGCTGACAGTTGCGCTGGACTCTGAATCACCGCCTCACTGCGAACAATCGGTTCAACATGACCATTAAGCGACATTTGCTTAGCAAAACCAGGAGCCTGTTCAGAGAGTAGCGTCTTACCGCCTTGCTCATAAACCACTGCCTGAGGGAGAACGCCGAGAATTCGGTCTTTTAATTGCGCTTCGAATCCATTCATTACCGACAAAACAGTAATCAAAGACAGCACACCAATGGTGATACCCGCTGTCGACATATAAGAAACAAAACGGCTAAAGCGATCACCTGAACGGCCTTTCAAATAACGTAGGCCAACAAACATTGAAATAGGATGAAACATACTTTGAACCATCAAAAAGGGATGCGGGTTAATGTAACGGGTATTGCTGTTACTGTGTAGGGGTTAATTGAAAATATAGAGTGAATTAACTCAATTAGTTAGGCCTGAAAAACAGAACCCTGTCAAAACACCAAATTTCAAACAACTATTTGATAGTTTCAATTAACTGACCTTGATTACTGCCGCCACATAGCGATAATCAATAGATCACTTCAAGGAACTAACGCATGACAGAACAAGAGTTTTTCACTGTTCACCACAGTCTTACCGCTAATATAGAACCGATGGAAAGTAACTTCACTTTACCCTCTCAAATTCAGTTCGAATCCGAGATCCCTGCCCCTTTTGTTGTGGCAAGTGAATTTAGCCAGTTGGACCTATTAGCCGACAGTGCTCGCGCTGAACTGAAAAACAGCGACTTGAAGAATGTCACCAGTTTATTGGATGCACAGAACTCCAAATTAAACCTGTTGTTGAGCTTTATGTTATCGCAGCAAGATGATGAGAAGTTTCGAACTCACACCTACTCATTCGGTGCGAGCCAATTTTCCTGTTTTTCTAAGACAGACATCGAACCGGGTCGCTTGGTAAAGGCGAAGCTGTTCTTGGAACACCCTGCCGCAGCGATTTACTGCTATGCGGAAGTGTTTGCAAGCCAACCTAAAGATTCAGGTTTCGAAATTAACTTCAAATACGCTCATCTTCGTGATATTGACCAAGACCTGCTGATCAAAGCGGCACTTCATCAACAACAGAAACTTTTGCGTCAACGCTCTCTAGACCGAGATAACAAGTAAATTAACATGACCAAACAATCTATTTTTACCCTACCTACCCTCAAAGGAGCCGGTGACAAAAAGCACATTGGTAACCTTGTGGGTTCGTCTCTCGCTCTTGCTATTGCTAAACTCGCAGAGCAACACAACAGTCATACTGTACTTGCTGTGCCAGATCCACAAATCGCACTCAAGCTGCAATCTGAAATTGAGCAGTTTACTGCAAGCGAAGTCGCGCTATTCCCAGACTGGGAGACTTTGCCATACGACAGCTTCTCACCACACCAAGAGATCATTTCAGATCGTATCGCGCGCCTTTATGCATTGCCAACGCTAAAAGACGGCATCACGATCGTGCCGATCAGCACCCTACTCCAGCGCCAATCACCACGTGACTTCTTGCTACAGCACACTCTAATGGTGAAAACCGGCGATCTTTACTCACTAGAGAAACTGCGCCTGCAGCTTGAAAAATCTGGCTATCGTTACGTTGACCAAGTATTTGGTCCGGGTGAATACGCGAGCCGTGGCTCTATTCTTGACCTGTTCCCAATGGGCAGTAAAGATCCTTATCGTATCGACTTCTTTGATGACGAGATCGACACCATCCGAACCTTCGATCCAGAGAACCAACGTTCTATCGAAGACATCTCTGAAATTCGACTCTTACCAGCGCACGAGTTTCCAACTTCGGAAACAGCGATAGAAGATTTCCGCATTCGTTGGCGTCAACAATTCGATGCACGCCGTGAGCCAGAATCGGTTTACATGCAAGTATCAAAAGGTACGTGGCCTGCTGGTATTGAGTATTGGCAGCCTCTATTCTTCGATCACACAGAAACACTGTTTGACTATGTCGCTGACGAAGCACAGATTTTGGTTTTAGGTGATGTCGAAACCGCTGTTGATTCTTTCCTTGTTGATGTCGCACATCGATACGACCAACGTGGGGTCGATCCATTACGTCCTCTATTAGCGCCAGAACAGCTTTGGCTGAAAAAAGACGAACTGTTCGCACACTTCAAGCAAAAGCCACAGGTCAACCTGAGCTTAGAGTCTATTGAAGAGAAAGCTGGACGCATCAACCTTCCGGTCACGTCACTGCCTGACCTCAGTGTTCAACACCAAAACAAAGAGCCTTTGGCTAACCTAAGAAAATTCACTGAAGCCTTCGATGGCAAAGTTGTTTTTTCGGTTGAGTCAGAGGGTCGTCGTGAAGCATTAAGCGAACTACTTCGTGGTATCAAAGTACGACCAAACGAAGTAGAAAACCTAGATGCAGCCTTTAAGGCCAAAGACAAGTTCAGCCTGATCTTAGGTTCAGCTGAACACGGTTTTGTTCACGAAGAAAAAAACATCGCGCTTATCTGTGAAAGCGACTTACTCGGCGACCGCGTTGTTCAACGCCGTAAAAAAGATAAGAAAAGCGTTAATAGCGACACCGTTATCCGCCACCTAGCGGAGCTAAAACCAGGTCAACCTGTTGTGCACATTGACCACGGTATTGGTCGTTACATCGGTCTTCAAACCCTCGAAGCCGGCGGCATGAAAACCGAATACGTGACGCTTGAGTACCAAAACGAAGCCAAGTTATACGTGCCAGTTGCTTCTTTGAACCTTATTGGACGCTACTCTGGTGGCGCCGAAGAATCCGCGCCACTGCACAAGTTAGGTGGTGAGGCTTGGCAAAAAGCGCGTAAGCGTGCCGCTGAAAAAGTACGTGACGTTGCTGCAGAGCTGCTGGATGTCTACGCCAAGCGCGAGCTTAAACCTGGCTATAAATTTGTTTTAGATCGTGGGCAATACGCAACCTTCAAAGCTGGCTTCCCGTTTGAGGAGACAGATGACCAAGCGATGGCAATCAATGCGGTTATGTCTGACATGTGCCAAGCCAAAGCCATGGACCGCTTAGTGTGTGGTGATGTTGGTTTTGGTAAAACCGAAGTGGCGATGCGCGCAGCTTTCGTGTGTACGGACAACAGTAAACAAGTGGCGGTTCTGGTTCCGACTACCCTACTTGCTCAACAACACTTCGAAAACTTCCGAGACCGTTTCGCGAATTTACCGATTCGTGTCGAAGTGCTTTCTCGATTCAAGTCCGCTAAAGAGCAAAAAGCGATCATGCAAGATGTCGCAGACGGCAAGGTTGATATCCTAGTCGGTACTCACAAACTGCTCTCTAGTGATATCCAGTTCAAAGATCTTGGCTTACTGATAGTCGATGAAGAGCACCGCTTCGGTGTCCGTCAGAAAGAGAAAGTAAAAGCGATGCGTGCCGATGTCGACATCCTAACGCTGACTGCAACCCCAATCCCAAGAACGCTCAACATGGCGATGAGTGGGATGCGTGACCTATCGATCATTGCTACTCCACCAGCACGACGCTTAGCTATCAAAACTTTTGTTCGTCAAAGTGACGATGCAGTGGTAAGAGAAGCAGTACTTCGTGAAATCATGCGTGGTGGTCAGGTTTACTTCCTGCATAACCAAGTCGATACCATTGAGAAAACCGCAGAGTCATTACAAAAATTGATTCCGGAAGCGCGGGTAACGGTCGCTCACGGTCAAATGCGAGAGCGCGAACTAGAACGCATCATGAACGACTTCTACCACCAACGCTTTAACTTATTGGTGTGTACAACCATCATCGAGACCGGTATCGATGTTCCGACAGCCAACACCATCTTAATGGACAGAGCCGATAATCTTGGTCTAGCACAGCTTCACCAATTGCGTGGTCGTGTGGGTCGTTCTCACCACCAAGCCTATGCATACCTACTGACGCCACATCCGAAAGCGATGACTAAAGATGCGATTAAGCGATTAGACGCGATTGCCTCTTTGGAAGACTTGGGGGCAGGCTTCACTCTCGCAACACACGATTTAGAGATCCGTGGTGCCGGTGAGCTGTTGGGTGATGAACAGAGTGGTCAAATCCAATCTGTCGGCTTCACACTGTATATGGAGATGCTAGAGCAAGCGGTTGAGGCCTTGAAAGAAGGTCGTGAGCCGTCACTTGATGATCTGTTACGTGAGCAAACTGAGATTGAGATGCGTATTCCAGCACTCTTGCCAGACGACTATATTCCAGACATCAACACGCGCTTATCAACATACAAACGTATTGCGAGCGTGAGTGACACAGATGAACTTGCAGAGCTGAAAGTCGAGCTTATCGACCGCTTTGGTATTCTTCCTGATGCAACTAAGAACTTATTATCGGTTTCCGAGCTTAAGTTAGCGGCGGCCTCTATTAAAGCGAAGAAAATTGAAGCGCACGATAAAGGCGGATTTATCGAATTCTACCCGGATGCTGACATAAACCCGAACTACCTTGTTAAACTGTTGCAATCTCAACCGCAAAAGTTTTCAATGGAAGGACCAACTAAGTTCAAGTTTACGATACCATTGGTCGACAGACGGAAACGAATTCAATTTGTTAGTGATTTATTAGGCGAATTCAGACAGAACTTGCTGTCTTCAGCGTAAAGCCTAATCCACTTGCACATATAATTTATCCAGCCGGTAGTTCGGCTGGAAAACGGAGTAAAAATGAAAAGACTGATCCCACTGCTACTATTGTTCGTCTCACTGCCAAGTTTGGCACAGAGACAATTTGATATAGAAGTGATCATTTTTAAGCGCGCAGTTGATGCCGAGAAGGTGAATGAGTCTTGGCCAAACACACAGCCAAAGATTTCACTTGAGCGCGTTGGTTCATTTCAGGACACCCAATACCGAGCAAGTAAAGGGGTAAAAATGCTCCCTTACTCGGAGTACAAACTGACACCTCAGAAAGATAAGCTGAAGCAGCATGCTGGCTTTGAAGTACTGATGCATACGGCTTGGCGTCAAGGCGATCAAGGTAAGAGCTCAGCACCTGTGTTCCACATTCAAGCAGGTAAAGACTTCTCTAAACAGTTCAATGCTGACGGTTCTGAAAAAGGCGCGGTTACCGCAAGTAGTGATGGCTTCAAAGAAGAGACCATCGACAAGCCACTTTATGAACTAGACGGCAAGCTACAAATCTATGTTCAGCACTACCTATACGCTGAAACCACTCTGGATTTGAAAGCACCAAGCGTTCGTGAAGTGAAGCTGCAAGAACAGCAAATCGAACTCGACTCTCCAGTAAGCGGTGCTGAGAGCAATGTTCAAGTGGGTAACCTAACGGAAATCTCACCAACGGTTGAAGTGGAAGAGTTTCTTAAGAGCTACCGTATGGAACAAAAGCGTCGTATGCGCAGTACTGAGACTCACTATCTTGACCACCCGCTTCTAGGCATGGTGATTCAAGTTCGTCGCGTTGCTCAGTAACCTGCTCGAGTGAAATAGCGACTAAACTAGTTGGTTTGTTAGCACCCAAGCTATACTCCTACTAATCATTCAAAACGCCCTCCATTGTGAGGGCGTTTTATTAAGCTACAGACTTTATTGCCCAGTCTAATTGGTACACCCTATGAGCCCTGACTTTCAGATCAATACACAAAACCTCAGCCTAAGAATTATTGAGCCTTCTGACGCTCAAGAGTTTTCTCAACTGATCAAGTCTTCCCCTAGCTTACTCCCGTGGGTCGACTGGTGTCATGATCAATTCTCTATCGCAGAAGCTGAGAAGTTCATTCTGGCCACTCGCTTAAACTGGGTGAAAGCCGATGCATTTGGCTTTGGCATTTTCGAGCGAAAAAGCGATAAGCTGGTTGGCATGGTGGCAATCAATGAACTTTACCACACCTTTAATATGGCGAGTTTAGGGTATTGGGTTGGCGACCAATTTCAAAGAAAAGGCATAGCAAAGGAAGCGATGCTAGCTCTGTTTGAATTTTGCTTTGCTCAGCTCAAGCTAACACGTTTAGAGATAGTCTGTGACACCGAAAACCTACCAAGCCAAAGGCTCATAGAAAAGTGCGGCGCAGAGCGAGAGACCATTGCCAGGAATCGCTTTATCTTCAACGGCAAGCCAAAAGATGGTGTGGTTTACTCGGTATTGCCACCGGTGGCTTAGCAATCACCAACAAGGCTACCACTTAACTGACACGATCAAAAAAGAGCTCCGAAGAGCTCTTTTTTACTATCAGCGTTAAGCGTTTTGAAAGCTTAACTCTTCTTCGAAAAGCTAGCTAATTAGTGAAGCTTTAGATTTGGACGTAGAACACGGTTAATACGACCTACCAACATCATTAGAGATGTCTTGATGATTCCGTGAAGCGCCATCTGGTGCATGCGGTACAAAGAGATGTAAACCACACGAGCAATACGACCTTCAACCATCATCGAACCTTTAGTCAGGTTACCCATCAAGCTACCGACTGTAGAGAAACGGCTTAGTGATACTAGTGAGCCTTTATCTTTGTAGATGTAGTCTTTCAGGTCACGACCGTTCAGCTTAGCAATGATGTTGCTGAATGCGCAGCTTGCCATTTGGTGAGCCGCTTGAGCACGAGGTGGAACAAATGAACCATCCGCCTGTGTACATTGTGCCAAGTCACCGATAGCAAAGATGTTGTCATCAAGCGTCGTTTGCAGCGTATTTTTCACAACCAGTTGGTTGATACGGTTGGTTTCAAGACCACCAATATCTTTCATAAAATCTGGCGCTTTGATACCTGCTGCCCATACCATGATTTGAGCTGGGATCTTGTCGCCATCTTTCGTTGTTAGGCCATCAGCGTCCGCTTGAGTCACCATTGTATTAGTGCGAACGTTCACACCAAGCTTAGTCAGCTCAGAGTGTGCAGCACTTGAAATACGAGGAGGAAGAGCTGGAAGGATACGCTCGCCTGCTTCAACTAGGTTTACGTTCAACTTGCTTGAGTCTAGGTCGCCGAAACCGTATGTACGAAGCTCTTTCACAGCGTTGTGAAGCTCAGCCGACAGTTCAACACCAGTCGCACCCGCACCAACAATCGCGATGTCTACCGTACCTTGACCGTTCTTAGCGTGCAGCTTCAAGAACTGGTTGTTCATTTCAGTACGGAAACGGTGAGCTTGCTCTGGGCTATCAAGGAAAATACAGTTATCACGAACGCCTGGAGTATTGAAATCGTTAGACGTTGAACCTAGTGCCATAACCAGAATGTCGTATTCAAGCTCACGGCTTGGCATCAGCAATTCACCGTGCTCATCTCTCAGCTCGCTAAGTGCAATCACTTTACGCTCACGATCGATGTCGTTCAGGCTGCCCATTTGGAAATCGAAGTAATGGTTTTTTGCATGCGCGCGGTAACTTAACGCATCCACACCTTCATCTAGAGAGCCAGTCGCTACTTCATGAAGTAATGGCTTCCATAGGTGGCTTGCTTTACGGTCTACCAGTGTAATCTGGGCACGTTTCTTACGACCTAAAGTGCGACCAAGCTTAGTTGCTAGTTCTAAACCACCAGCACCGCCGCCTACTACGATAATTTTTGTCACAATGACAATCCTCTACAAAATGAATAAATAGGGTTCGGCTCGATTACTCCAACCGATAAATTCTATGTATCTACCCGGCCTTGACATAAGGCTGTGACATATTGGATAACCGCGAAAAAGAATAACGACAGCTCACCGAGTAGTTAGAGGGATTACAAGCAACAAACACCCGCTTGTCGACTTGCTCACGTGGATAAAAAGGTGACGACCTTAGAGGCAGTACACAAATAATGGGCAAGTTTTATCACTCGCTCTCAATTTTTTTTGATATTTATCAAAATATTTTGCTTTGGAACATTATATATAGCAAACCGATGACCGCAACTAAAATCCTTACCCTCAATGAGGATTCGCCGCCAAATAGTTAACGTTTGCGCAAACTTATCAACATAGCAGCTACGATAGCATCATCAATAGTAACGTTACATTCAAAATAAAAAAAAGCGGCACTCATTGAGTGCCGCTTTTTATAAAATACTTAGTATATTAAGCGTCTTTGAAAGCTTTCATTGCTTGAAGGTGTTGAGAGATTTTTTTGAATTTATGGCTCTCTTTCTCATCCCAAATCACATCGTAGTAATCTTCGAGTGCAGCAGCTGTCTTGCTATTGTCGTGAATTTCATCTTCGCGAGAAAGTACCACAAGACAACGACCTTTGTTTTTCATGCGGTACTGTTCCACACACTTGGTCGCAATATCTTCGTACTCTTCAGGACGATCAATTCGGCCTACCATGTTGTTTTCAGGTTGAAGATTTGGATTGAAAATAACCTGTTTGATACCACACAAGAAGCCAATACGCTCAGACCAAAAACCACCTAAACCAACACCACAGATAATTGGATGCGGGTCGTCTGATTGCTCTATCACTTTGTGCACCTCTTTCAGTAGGTGCTGCATGTCGTGCTTTGGATGCAAAGTACTGTAGTTGATGAAACGAACGTCATCATCAATGAATTGCAACTGCAGTATTTTTTCGTGATTGCCCGGGCTTGTTGAGTCGAAGCCGTGAAGATAGATAATCATTGTACCTCCCTCATTGAATATTGGTACGTTTTGATCAATCTAACACGAAAAACAAGGTTTTAAAGGGAAGACCATCGAAATTATATTTTTCACTTCCTAAACGTGATCCTAGCTACAGAAAGTGTGACTGAGAGCCTCCGCTTCACGCAGATAACTTTCATCACCCCACAGTTGATGAGCGAGCAAATACCACAACATTGCCATCATTCGACTTCGTGGTAACCACGCTTCTACACCATCCAACCAAGGCTGAACGTCGTGAATACCACGCAGTTGACAGTACTTTTCAACCGTTTCTTGCACCGAGGCATCTGCGACTGAAATGGTTAAGGTTAGATCTAATCTAGGGTCAGCAATTGCTGCATATTCCCAATCGATGATTTTAATACCGTCACTATTCTTCACCAGGTTATAACCGCCGAGATCAAAGTGACATAAGGAGAGTTCAACACTCGGGATACTTGGCGTTGTGCGCCACTCTTTATAAATGGTGCTGTAGACTTCTGTCTTATGAACGGCATCAAGCTGAAGCCAATAATGATCCACTCGCGCTGTAAAGCTAAACGGTTTAAGTGGTAGCCGTGCAGTATTAACCAGATGCACAGAGATAAGCGTTTTCAGAAGATCATCAATATCCAAACCTTCATAAAGCGTATCTCCAGCAACCCATTCAACCAATAAGCCCTGTTCATTCACTACTATCGGGCTTGGCCCAATACCGAGACGTTCGATGGCAGACAACACTTGGTACTCTTCATGACGGGAAATAAAAAAAGCGTTGGTAATCGGCGTGATCGGACGCCACACGTATTCAGAACCATCAGCAGAAACCAGCTTCCAACATCGGTTAGTCAGACCACCGGTGAGTGTCTGAGCCTTCACTGGCGGCTGCGAAAAATAGCCATCAAGCGAACTCAAACTGGTATCAAGAAGCTTAGCCTCAGACCAAGAAAAGATTGCCATTGCTCATTCCCTATTAACGTCTTCGTGTCCCTACAAAAAAGACACTGACCAGAGCCAGTGTCTTCAAATATCAGCACATCATGTACTGAATTGGCGTGTGACCAATCTATTCACTTTCAATAGTAAGTGTTCATAGTTGGCAGTGAAGCAAAATTAAAGACCTAGTAGGCTCTTAGATTGCTGCTTACGGATTTCAGTCTCGTCAGCCCACTCGATCAAGCCAGACTCAAGGTCCATCAGACGCATGGTCATTTTGTAGTACACATCTTCGTCGCTGCCTGCTTTCTTAACGATGCTTGATAGGTTGCCGTAAAGCATGTACTGAGCACCAACCATCTTACCGAACTGAATCGCAGAGCTTTGGTTCACTAGCTCATCGTTGTTTTGGAAGTTTAGTTGGTCACGAACAGACTCTACACGGTCCATGTCAACGAAACGGAACTTACCAGAGTTCAGCATTTTAGTACTGATAGTGTCAGTGATTGACTCAGTATCGATGTGCTCACTTGTTTTGTTCTTGATTCGCTCTACGAACACGATTGGGCGCTGATCACGAGTAATGTAAGACACTGAACCAGAAGCCATCATGCTATCAACCATCTCACCAGCAATAGTTTGAAGGTCAGTTGAACCGAAATCGATTGTTGTGGTTTCTACTGCTTGTGCATCACCGTAGCTTACCTTGTTCGAACAACCGCCTAAAATAACCGCTAAGCCTAGTAGCGCAATGACACTCTTTTTCATGATGTTTCCTCAACTTATCATTGAGTGGGGTTACCCACACTCTTAAATTTTGATCTGTGCGAATCAATTCGCTTTCTTAAGTGCTAGTCCACGTTGACTAGCACCGGTTATAACTCAATCTATTGTTACTGCTCTCGGAACTGCACTCGGAACTGAGTTGCTTTCGGGTTTACCGATACTTCCGACAACGAAATGCTTTCAAAGCCACGCACAATCGCTTGCTTCCAAGGCCCTTGCTTCAAGTTGACCTCAAGCCCTGCATCGTCATACCAATAGAAACGATAAAGGATATGTTGGTCACCTTTATAGTTACTGTTTAAGCGGACAATACCTCGAGTGTGACCATCAATCTGATCGGTACGAATATCTTCAACTTGTAAACGGCTGCCCAATACATTGTCGCCAAAGAATACGTTCTGAGTCAGACTATCAACCCTTACGCCAGCTGTATTATCAGCACAACCAGCCAGAGCCATAACCGCTGCTAAGCTCACTAACCACTTTTTCATTACAGCCTCCCTAGCTGTTTATGCCACATTGTTGCGTTGTTTCCTTGTCGAGAAATCCATACCAAAGTGGTCTGCCCTTCTCGAATATCAAAATCGTAGGTTTTAGCACCCGCTTCCAAGGTATATTGGCCGCTGTTTGCTACAAACGTACTGCTCTTAATCTCAGCTGGTAATGATTGCCAACTGCGAGTGTCTGGTTGCTCTGTCAGCGTGTTCCACACATTGAACAAAATGTTGCCAACGTCATCACCCTTGGTTGCCTCTTTACGAATACGGTCTTTTGCGACCACACGCAGTGCTTGGCGAATAACAATGCTCGTCATACGCTCAGATAGATCGTTCTGAGCCATAGCGTTTACGTCGGTAATCAAATGCTCTTGCAGCGGCTGCCCACTGATTCGTAACGGGGAAAAACGTTCTACGTTCTGACTTGGGTAATATGGCAGCGCAAGAGAGTATATTGCTCCCTGATCGCGACTGTCATAAACAGGTAAATCCAATCGCCAACTGTCCATTGCTTGAACAGCACTCTGCTCTTGAAGAACAATCACGCGCCCTTGCCCGCTACTTAGCTTAGATGACTGCTTGTAACGCTTCTCAAGTGTCGCTAAATCTTGTCGCATGCCCAAACGTGCAGCCGTTGCCATGGTTCTATCGATAATCTCTTGGTTATCAGGCATCACAGCTAATGCACGTCGATAATCAACGTAAGCACTGTTTAAATCGTTTGAAGCCTCATACAGCAGACCCGATAAAAACATCAGATAAGCGTTCTGCACTGATTGCAGCTTTTTACCCGCATCTGGGTAATTCGCTAGAATACTGCCAACATTGGCAGATAGCCCCTGCTTCTTCGCGTCGCTGGCTGCTCTTTCTAGCTCTGCCTCACGCTGCTTCTTTGCTTGCTCTTGAACTTGGTTGGCGCGACGCATTTCAATCACCGCACCTTCTAAATCGTTTTTCTTTAGATAATTCAAACCGAGGTAGAGATGAAGAAAGCCCAACTCGTAATCGGGCGGCACATACTCGGTAATATTGTCATTTACAGCCAATGCACCCACACTGGTTGCACTGGCTGAGATTGAGATGACGGCTTTTCTCTGCTGTTCCGTAACAGCCTGATCCGCCGCTTCAAACGAAGACTTACTCTCTGGGTATTTTTGATCCAACAGATTGATTCTGCCTCTCTCAAAATTATCGAGAATATCGCCTGCTGCGTAATCTGGTAACTCTTGTTGAGCCTCTGAATAATCTCCAGATTTAACGGCTTGATAGATACTTTTATTTTGTGCGCTGTAATGACTGAACAGATTACCTGCAGACATACTCGCGCATCCCGCGGTCAGCGCCGATAGTAGGGCAATGGAAGCGTATCTAAACTGTTGCTTCACTTATCGTCTCCGTGCATGTTTAAAGTGCCAACTTTATTAGGGTCTACTGACCTTTCGTGGTTAAATCAACTCGAAAGCTCAACAGCTACTAGTTTCATTATCAAAACGAAACGTGCTGTAAAAAGGATCTCAAGCAAGTAAATACTTGCTTCATCGGGCTCTGGCTAAGCAAAGCCGATATTCAGACAACAGATAACAATTAAAGTTGGCATACAAACAACAAATTTTCCAACTTGTTGTTTGTGTTAATTAACTCATTAACGTATTTGATTAGCTCATAAGTAAAGGGCCAAGCGGACGGCCACCAACTAAGTGCATGTGGATGTGGTAAACCTCTTGGCCACCATGAGAGTTACAGTTCACGATAAGACGGTAGCCACCTTCCGCGATGCCCTCTTCTTTTGCTAGCTTACGAGCAACAGTAAACATGCGCCCCATCATTGCTTCATCTTCCACTTCAACATCGTTGGTTGTTGGAATCAGCTTATTAGGGATGATAAGGATGTGACTAGGAGCGCGTGGATTGATGTCACGGAACGCTGTCACTAAATCGTCTTGGTATAGCAGATCTGCTGGAATTTCTTTATTAATGATCTTACTAAAGATGGTTTCTTCAGCCATGTTTTTCTCCGATAAAACATTTACTTTTTAGTGTTTTGAGTATGCGCTATGCCGCATCAAACCACAATAAACCTGCTGTAAAGCTTAATAAAAAACACCGTTCAAATCAAAGAAAACTGGTCTTAGCTCTCAAGAATGGCATGTTGATTATAACTGAGCGCTATTTTTGACGTGTGCGTCATAAAATGCGTAAGAGGAGCTCAATAGAATGCTGACTATTTTGTTAGTTTTACTTTGACCTGACATTAGGTCTGCATTTTATTTAGGGAGAAAGCCATGAAGGGATCTGTGATCAAGCGTATGTACGCTGGTTTCGCACTGATCATCATCATGTTCGCAGTCACGATAACCATCATGATGAACAGCATGAATCAGATACACAGCAATTTTGAGAGTGTTTCAGAAACCTCATTACCGCTTGTTGCGCTTTCCAATCAAACAAGTGTCCAATTGCTTTCTGCTGATAAGTCATTCAAAGATTTCTTAACCACACAAAATGCTGAACGCATGTCTGCAATGCGCACAGAATTTGCTGCATCACAAAACGCTTTTTCAGAAGTTCTTGGCAATCTAGAAGCAGCAAGCCAAGACAACACCTCACTCATCGAACGCATTACTCAGCTAAGAGCTATGGAAGAGCGCTACTTTACTGAAGCAGATGAAGCGATGAACAATTACGTCGCGATGTTTGAAGCACAAGAGCAAGTACAAAAAGCATCACGCGATTTCCAACGCCTACACTCTGAGTTGACCGTTGGCATGAAAGAGTACGTAGCCGATCAGAAAAGTATCTCTGTGAAAGTAATGGCGAAAAGCTACTTCATCAAACTACAAGACGCAGAAGTAATCACATCAGACGCACTTGCGAGCTCTGATGTGGCATTCGTACAAAAAGCCGTTAACCAAAACAAGAAAGCTGTTACTCACCTAAACTACGCCTACCGCGGTTTAGCAACACAGCTACCTGCTCTTAAGAATGTATTCGATGAATCAGTTCAGAAGTTCACTAAAGACGTAGGCCAAAAAGGCGGTGTTCTTGATAAGCACAACAACTACCTTCAAGCGAAGCAAGCACTTTATGTAAACATCGCTAATCTAGCGGTTGAAGTAGACCAAGCGATGGCAGTGTTAGACTCATTCAACGTAACAGCCGAAGAACAACTTAACTCTTCATTGGCAGACGCGAGCAGCATATACGACAAAGGCCTATTCAATGCTATTGCAATCGGTGTGGTTGTAACACTATTTGCGGCAGCGATTGGCTACCACATTGCTCACAGTGTAAGAGAACCACTAACCCGTATCCTTAAGACACTGGAAGGCCTAACAGAAGGCAACATGACACAGCGCATCGATATTCGTTACAACAACGAATTCAGCCGTGTAAGTGGTCACATCAACACCTTAGCCGATAATCTGCACAATATACTTGTGAAGCTTAACGATGCGTCAGATGACCTAACCAAAACAGCAAGCGTTAACCAGAAGACCTCTTCAGAAACTCAGGCTCAACTTAACAGCCAGCGTGAACAAACTGCGACAGTAGCGACGGCAATGACAGAGATGTCTCACTCTGTACAGGAAGTGGCAAATAGCGCACAAAGCTCTTTGACTATGGTTCAGCAAGTTGAAACCGCTTCTGAATCGGGTCGTCAGATCATGAACACCAACATCAGCACCATCAACCAACTGGAAACTCGCTTAACCGAATCAGTTAGTGCTGTGGGTGAACTGCAACAGATGAGTAGCCAGATTGGCTCAATCCTGGACGTAATTCGCGGCATTGCAGAACAGACCAACCTACTCGCACTGAATGCTGCGATTGAAGCGGCGCGTGCTGGTGAGCAAGGTCGTGGTTTTGCGGTCGTTGCCGATGAAGTTCGTGTGTTGGCACAGAAAACAACGCAATCTACAGCTGAAATCGAAACTATGATCAGCAACCTACAGTCCAGTTCGAAAACAGCAAGTAACGTTATCGAAAGCTGTATGAGTGACATGGATATGTCGGTACAACAAGCATCGAATGCCAACAGTGCAATGGAAGAGATTCAAGCCTTGATTCTAGAAATCAGCCATATGAGTACTCATATCTCTCAAGCAGCAGCTGAACAGAGTAAAACGTCTGGCGATATTGCGCGTAATATTGAAGACATCAACCACATTGCCGATGCAAGTTATCAAGCAATGTCATCGATCGCTGAGGCGAGCCAAAACCTAACGATTCTTGCGAATCAACAAGGAGATTTAGTTCATCAATTTAAGCTATAGATAAATGATGAAACCATAGATATTAAGTGAGATTGTTGGGACTTCTTACCCAATAGTGGTAACTATTTGAACAAGGGCAACTTTAATCAAGAGTTGCCCTTGTTTTTTATGAGCTTTGTCATTATATGGTTATTAAGGCTTGCTGTTTCCCGTTTTCTTTCACCTTTATGAGCGAGCCGCTATTAAGGAATTTATATGGCTGTTCATGTTGGCATTATCGATCAAGACCCCATTCGCTTGCTTACCCCACTGCTTGATAACCGAACGATCAGCACGCACATCGTGTTCATCGGCGATAAGAATCAAGTCGATATGTATCAGCGCTTAGACAGCGTTTTGCAAAAACGTGATATTACGAGCGAGTTCTTTGAAATTCCGACCATCGTAAACACGTCAGTGATTAAAGAATCCATTCAAAACCTTGCCGAAGATTTAAAAGCTCGCGGTCAAGAAGTGAAACTCAACGCTAGTTGTGGTCTGCGTCACCGTCTACTCTCCGTTTACGAAGTGTTCCGAACTTACCACTGGCCTATCTTCGTTGTAGAACCAAATAGTGACAAACTGTGCTGGCTTTACCCGAACGGAAAAGAAGACGCGCAAGTTCAAGACCGTATCACTATCGATGACTACCTAACCGTATTTGGCGCTCGTGGCGAATTCAGTGATGTACAGCTACCTCCACAACTCGATCAGAAGCTATACGAGCTAGGTGAACGTTGGGCAAGTAACGCACTTGAATTAGGTCCTGGTCTTGCGACACTTAACTACCTTGCAACCACTTGTCGCAAAGAGCAGAAGCTGGATGTTGAGTTATCAGAGAAGCAACAGGGCTATCGCGAACTGAATATGCTTTTAAGCGATTTAGTAGAAGCGAAAATTGCGACTTATGAGAATGGCACACTAACCTTTGCCAGTGAAGATGCTCGACGCTTCTCGAACGGCGAGTGGCTTGAAACTCTCGTTCATAGCACGGTAAAGCAGATCCAAGATGACATGCCGACCATCCAAGATCGCTCTTTGAATGTTCAGGTATACCGCCAACTAGGCGAACGTGAAGTTCGAAATGAGCTAGATGTGGCATCTGTGGTGAACAATAAACTGCACATAATCGAATGTAAGACGAAAGGCATGCGTGATGATGGTGATGACACCTTGTACAAACTGGAATCACTAAGAGACCTATTAGGTGGCCTACAAGCCCGCGCTATGCTAGTGAGCTTCCGCCCGCTACGCCATAACGACATCACACGCGCAGAAGATCTTGGCCTTGCTTTGATCGGCCCTGACGAGTTGAAAGATCTTAAAACTCACCTAACAGCTTGGTTTACGGCTGCTGGCGGTAACGAAGATCAAGAGTGCTAAGAGTAAAATCTCTTAAATCAAAATAACAAAGGCGAGTCACTATTGAATGACTCGCCTTTTTCTTATCTGTTTTCTCTCTGTCACTTAACCAGTAAATAAAAAATGGCCGCATCAATCGATGCGGCCATTTCAAAATTTGCTGTCAGATTAAGACCTAAAGCACTTTTGCTACTTAAGCATTTTGCGAGCAGCTTCTACAACCACTTTGATTGAGCGTGCTTCTGTTACTTTTAGTGTGTCGTGATCAGGCGTCTCTTTTTGCGTACGGTTGATGATTACACCAGCAACACAACCCGCTTTCAGACCTGAACTTGCACACATAGTTAGCAGCGTTGCAGATTCCATTTCGAAGTTTAGAACGCCCATGTCTTGCCACTCTTGCATAGAACCTTGGAAACGCTTAACTACACGACCAGAGAACGTGTCGTAACGCTCTTGACCTGGGTAGAAAGTATCACTTGAAGCCGTTACACCCATGTGAACTGTTGCGCCTGCCTCTTCAACTGCTGCTTTCATTGCTGTCGCTACTTCGAAGTCTGCAACCGCTGGGAACTCCATTGGAGCAAAGTGTAGGCTAGCACCGTCTAGACGAACAGAACCAGTAGAAACAATCATGTCACCCACGTTTACGTGAGGTTGGATAGCACCAGTAGTACCAACACGTAGGAAAGTGCGAACACCCAGTTGAGCTAGCTCTTCTACAGCGATAGAGGTAGATGGACCACCAATACCTGTTGAACATACAACCACTGGCTTACCGTCTAGTTCTGCGCGGTAAAGTGTGTATTCACGATGGCTAGCAAGAAATACTGGGTTCTCCATCTCTTCTGCAATTTTTTGTACACGAGCAGGATCACCTGGAATGATCGCAAGAGTAGCACCGTTAAGATCTGCTTCAGTAACACCTAAATGGAAAACAGCTTGAGACATAGTTCGCTCCTTTTGGCTTATTGGGCTTTTACCCTTATTTAAGCTCATAGTAAATTCGTGGGGTACGAACACACTCTAACCAAGCTCATTATAAAATGAAGTGACACAGCTCACACCATTAGTAGCAACAAGATTTCAAGTTTCACAAAAAAACGATTGGTATCACAAAAATAAGCAATCTCAGAACCTTCGTTGCATACTAATGAGACAAAAAACGCCTTTAACGTATTACCGCTAAAGGCGTTTATACAGAATGCAATTCCGTATAAGAGTGTTGAATTTAGTCTGCTTTAGACTTGAATCGTAGCAGGCGCAATGCGTTCAATGTCACCAGTGCTGTTGCACCACTGTCCGCTAAAACCGCTACCCACAAGCCCGTGATACCAAATAAGCTCGTCACTAAGAACACACCTTTCAAGCCAAGAGCCAGAGCGACGTTTTGACGGATATTATTGATAGTAGCTTGCGACAGCTCAATCATTGCTGGTAATTCAGTTAGACGGTTATGAGTCAGTGCTGAATCAGCAGTTTCCAGAGCAACATCTGTGCCCCCACCCATTGCGATGCCGACATGCGCGGTTTTCATCGCTGGTGCATCGTTGATGCCATCTCCAACCATCGCTACATGCGACTGTTCAGACAGCTCTTGTACGTAAGACACCTTATCACTTGGAAGCAGGCTCGCTTTGTACTGCATACCAACCTTGCCACTGATCGCAGCTGCACTGCGCGGGTTGTCCCCTGTCAGCATAATGGATTGAATACCAAGATCATTGAGGCGCTCAATCGCTAACTTCGCATCACTACGTAATTTGTCTTGCCATGCAATCAAGCCAATCGCGTTGGCTGCCTGAGCAGAGTCTTTAACCTCTAATGCAACAACAACGGTTTTACCCTCATCTTCTAGCGATTCGATTTGCTTAGATACTTGTGCATCCAAAGCAAAATCAAGTTTAGATGGCGCAAGCACTCGATATTTCACACCATCGACGTCACCTTCCACGCCACTACCAATCAGCGCTTTCTTGTTGTGTGACTCAGGAATATCGATGCCTAATTCTTCAACTTTTGCAACCAGCGATTTTGCCAATGGGTGGGTAGAGCCAACTTCAATAGCACCAACCACACGAAGCATCGCCTCTTTCTGCCAACCTGACAGTGGCTCAATATCAGTCACCTGAGGCTTACCTTCGGTCAGTGTGCCTGTTTTATCGAAAGCAATAGTTTCGATCTTGCCAAGCTGCTCAAGTGCTGCACCGCCTTTGATTAGAGCGCCACGTTTTGCTGCCGCAGCCAAACCAGAAGTGATCGCTGCAGGTGTTGAGATAACAAGTGCACAAGGACATGCGATCAGCAATAATGCTAGACCACGGTACACCCATGTTTCCCAAGGTTGAGCAAACAATAACGGTGGTGTGATGATGACGAGCAAAGCCACTACCATCATCAATGGTGTGTACCAACGACTGAACTTATCAAGGAAACGTTCTAGTGGTGCTTTACGTGATTCCGCCTCTTCAATTAGGTGAAGAATACGGTCAATGGCGTTCTCACCCTGTTTAGAGGTAATCGTAATGCGTACCACTTTATCGACCACTACGGCACCGGCCATGATGCTATTACCTTGGATATGCTCCACAGGCACAGACTCGCCAGTCAACGCACTTTCGTCAAAACTCGCAGCATCGGTAATCAACTGGCCGTCTGCTGGCAAACGAGAACCCGCAGCCACTTCAATCACATCACCAGGTACCAACTCGCTTACCGCTACTTCAACACGTTCACCATTGATAATCTTGGTCGCATTCTCAGGTACTAAAGCCATCAGCGCTTGAACGCCACTTCTCGCTCTAGAAGAAGCAAAAGCCTCTAAGCGTTCGCCAATCAAGAACAGAAGCAATACCATTGCCGCTTCTGCAGTCTCGCCTAGGTATAGTGCGCCCAGTGCAGCCACACTCATTAAGGTTTCTATCGCGAAAGGAGTTCCCGAGCTGGCTAGTTGAACGGCTTTCTTAGTGACCGGATACAATCCAAGTAGACATGTCGCGATGAATAAGCCTTCACTTAATTGAGGCGCTGAACTTTTCAGTAACGCCGCGAACAGCATCGCAGCAGCTATCGCGATGATCTGTAAATTAGGTTGGATATGCGCTTGCCAAAACGTCTCTGGTTGTTGTTTTTCTTTCTTAGAACCCACTTCCGTTAACGGGAAGCCAGTGGTGATAGAGACTTGTTCGATAGTGTCAGCAAGACTTTCATTGTTAAATTTCACAACCAGTTTTTCGGTAGCAAAGAGCACCTTCGCTTGAATTACACCGTCGATATTACTGATCGCTTTTTCTATTTTTCTGGCACAAGCTGGACAGTCCATTCCGGAAACTAACCAACTTTTAGAAAATTGGGCATCGTTCGTTATCGTTGAGGACTGACTGTCTTCTTCTCCACTGTCTGAACTACAACAGCCATCACCCGATGACGCGACTGTCGCTGAAGAAGAGCTGCAACATCCTGATGATGTACCAACTGCAGTAATGCTTGAAATTTTAGGGCTAGAGCAGCTTGTTGCGGCTGCTTGTGGTTGAACGTCCACTTTTACTGAGCGGCACGCTGCGTGTTTTGCGCACATAATGTATCTCCTTAATACTTCAATACCCTTGGAGTGATTACTTCAGTCATTAAAGCAACCAACCCCAAGTTCATCGAAAGTATAAACCTTGGAGGTAGCTCCAAGGTCAAGAAGAAGTTTTCGGTTAAGGCAATTTATTTAACAGTCTCAACCAAGTAGGTCGCTATTATTGAGGCTTAAGTTCGGCACACTCTTCTCTGTTCGCTGAGACATCATCAATCAGGACGGCATCATGAGAGCAGAAAGGCTGTGTATTCAAACTTACGATAGACACATCATCTTCAACAGGCTCAACGTTGGAGCCCTGCATCAATTCAGAGATGTGGTAACGAAGCACTAAGACACCCAACAATCCAAACAGAATATTACCCAACGCTTGTCCGTAAAGAACGCCTAACGCGCCATACCATTGCGAACCTAAATAGACGAAAGGCAAGGTACCAAGTGTCGCTTTACCTAAGTTCAGAGCGGTCGAATACAGCGGCTTACCTAGGTTATTGAACGAAGTGTTCGCGACAAACAGTGCACCATTAAAGATGAAGGTAATGGCCACATAGCTACAGAAAGTGGCAACAATGATCGCTGCATCTCCTTGCAGACTAAAGCCATGAATCACAAGGTCTTGTAGGAAGTACAACAGAACACAAACCACAATGGTGTATACCGTGGTCACAAATAGAGAGTTATTAAGCGTCTCTTTTACTCTGTCCATTCTCTCGGCACCAAAGTTCTGACCAATGATTGGCCCTACCGCGCCAGACAAAGCAAAAATCACAGCAAAACACACAGGCGTTAAACGACCAATCACCGCAAAGCCCGCCACGAAGTCTTCACCATATTGTGCAATACCTGTCGTAACAATGGCATTGCCGATAGGTGTCGCGGTGTTAGTAATGATCGCAGGGATCGCGATTGCTAAGATTGGGCGGATATTGATACGCCGCTGCACGAATGATGGCGGAGCCACCAGCTCATGAGTGCGAATCAGAGGATAAAGTGAGAAGAAAAGAACCGAAAAACGTGCCACTACAGAAGCGAAAGCCGCTCCTTCAATATTCCAGCCAAAGCCAAAAATAAACAGAGGGTCTAAGATCGCATTTACGATCCCTCCCGATAATGTCGCCCACATAGAACGCTTGGCATCACCCGCAGCTCTTAGGCCAGCACCTGCAGCCATCGCGAGCGCCAAAAATGGACCACTCGGTAATAAAATCTGTAAATAAGCTTGTGCACGCTCTGCGGCTAAGCCTTTCGCGCCAATGGCTGCCAATAGCTCAGGGATATAAGCGTACATCACAGCAGTGACCGTTGAGCTAATGACAAACGCGGTCAGCATAATACTGGTGCTGAGATTTCTGGCTTGGTCTCTATTTTTTGAGCCAATAGCTTTTGATACCAAGGCGCCCATCGCAATGGAAGTACCAATCGACACAGAAGTAGAAAAGAAAGTGAGTGTGCCAGCAAAACCAACCGCAGCAGCCAATTCAACCTGACCTAGCATACTGATAAATAACATATCGAGCAGATCGACCACAAACAGTGCCATCAAGCCGACTGAGCCTGCTCCCGACATCACCAAGATGTGGCGCATCGTTGAACCTTCTACAAACTTTGCAGTTTGGTTTGACATGAAACCTCCAAAAGCAGAAACACCACAGACCAAATCTATCGACCGACAAACAGGTCTAAATAGAAAAGCTCCACGAAGAAAAAGGCGCCAGTGCGCCTTTTTTATTTAAGGGTGTTGAGAAAAATAATCGTTCTTAACACGCTACTATACAGGATGTTGGAAACATTCATCTAAGTTCTTGCCGATTGCTCTTAACACATCGGTTCGAGTGATAATGCCAACCAATTTCTGATTGTCGATGACAGGGTAAGCTTTTGGTTTACCTACCTGCATCATATCTGCCAACTCGATAATGGATAAGTCTGGTGCGACTGACAGCACCTCTTGGTACATACAATCACCAACAACGTGTGTGTCTTGGCAGAAGTAACTAACTTTAACTAGCTTCTCTAATAAGTCTTGTTCAGAAAGGAAACCAATCACTTGTTCATTGTCATCAATAACTGGCCCACCCATGTGATGACTGCTCATCACTTTGTCTAACGCTAGACTTAACGGCATATCAGGAGTGAATGTCACAACCTGCTGCGTCATGTAATCTTTCACTTTAATTGAATGCATAGCGTTCTCCCTAAATACTTTGCGTCATGTTTTTATCTGCTTCTTTCATTTAATTGTTGTCTAAAATTTTGATTTTACTAAATGGATTTCAACAATTTTATTGATAGACAAAACCTAACAAGACAAAAAGGCGAGGTAGATAAAGGGTTGAGCGCATTTTCAAACATCCAAAAAAAGTAAAAAAAAGAGCCCTTACAAAGTCTTACTTTCTCTTTCTCAACCTTACTTAGCCGCACTAGCCTGTATACATAAACCCTGTAATCTTCACCGCATCAATAATAAAAACACCATTTGAGAAAGTTTATGCAACACAACGAAAATCCTATGTATGCGTATGTTTATAAGGGCTAGCACGGCACTGACAACACACTCATTGCCACTATCGATAACCAAGAAAAGCCTCTGGTTTCGAATTGTCTCGATGAAATAAAAAACATGTCGAATCTAGCCATTGATTTGGCCACTCAACACAATCTAAGGGTCAAGCTCGTCAAATATCAAAAAGAGCAAGAGATCGATTTCGGCATGTTCTTCAACTAACCATTCACATACTCCCCCTTCGCTATACGGCAGCCATGTTCGAGTGGTTGCCGAATTCAGACTGACAAGCTTGAGCAACAAACGGTATACTTGATAAACACCAAGTTCTCCTCTTTATTCGGTCTCGTATGTCTTTATCCACCGCCATCTCTAAGATCAAAACTTACTTCAGCACATTGCTGGATTTTCAGTCCCGTATTTGGGTGGTTCATATCTTTGAAGATTCGATTACTGAGCAATCATTTGTCATTAATGAGGATGCCTTTAAAGAACCGCTAGAGTGGATGAGAAAGCGTGATTACCAATCAAAAATGCTCGATCGTGTCGATAAAATGAAGATATCACAGGTTATCGAGATTCAATTCGAAGACAAAATGCATAGGCTGATGCGAGTAAAATAGTGGTTCAGTCCTGACCATTTAACCGAAACACCCGATACAAAAAAGGCCAGCAATCGCTGACCTTCTCTTACAAGCTCTATCGTCTTTTAACTAACGTGCACAGTACTCATGCCATAGGCGTACCGCTTTTTGGTAGGCCTCAGTTTTGTCATGCGTCTCCGCAAACAAAATTGCAGTCATACTATCAACCACTGTGTTTGCCATCAAAGTCATCTCTTCAGCCGGCGTCCCGAGTACACATTCACTCGGTAGTGGTAGATCTGAGTTCATCATCTCTTCCCAATAGAAAGACTCAACTTTATCAGGAGAGCTCATCCATACCGTTTGACTCACTTTCGGGTTGTATTCCGACTCACCGTTCATTCCTTTGAAAGAGATAACCGAATGAGATTTGTTGCCAATCACATGCTCAACTTCAGCATGAAGTTGTGGGAAGCCAGGGTGAAAGCTGCCACGTAAACCTAAACGCCCACCACCAGGGTTCAATGCTCGAACCACCGTATTGATCGGCGTTCTCAACCCATAACGATGCTTCCAACCAATCATGGTTTGCGCTTCAGGAGCAAAATTTGCCAACGGCAAATAAGCAATGCCATCTTGCTCAAGGATCGACTTAGCATGTTCAGGGTTATCAGCACGTTGCACACCGACATCTTGCAAATGGCTTTCTACGTGCGTTCTACCGCTCGGCTGATCCATGTAACCATGCATTAATACCTTGTAGCCGTTATCCGCCAAGATCTTAGCAGCAAGCAAGTTCCAAGGCTTACCACTTGCACTTTCATTGCGCTTACCGGCATAACACGGCCAATCAATATCAGCCCCTAAATCGGGTACGCGAGATTGAAACGCTTTAACAAAGCCAGCAATCTCTTCATTGGTCTCGTTCTGCACACGAATTAACATCAGTAGCATAGCCATCTGGTCGTCACCGACCTGTCCGCTTAAATACTCATCCATGATGCGGTAGGCTTGTTCGAACGATAAAGGCTTACGCCCTCTTTCTCCTCGTCCAACAGTACGAATACACTCTAAAATACTACTCATTGATTGTTTATTCTCTTCCGTTGATATCAATAAAATTCGAATACGCTTTCGATTCTATGATACCCACAGTGCATTGCAAAGCGATTCAGGTGCTAACACTCTAATTACTAAAACCGTCGTGGGAGTTCTAAAAGTAAACTTCGTGGTGTAAAATTAACGTATGCAATGCTAACCGCGACATATTGAGTAGTATCCAAATGACTTTAAAGAAAACACTGAGCCAAAGAAAACGAGAATCGATCGTTGCCGCTGCTATCGCAGAATTTACTGAGCACGGTTATAAGGCCACCAGTATGGATAAAATATCGAGCCGAGCAGAAGTGTCTAAACGCACCGTCTACAACCACTTTGCAAGCAAAGAGCTGCTTCTCGAGGAGATACTAGACAGTATTTGGAGTAAAACGCTCGCCGCCACGCACTTCCCTTATCAAGCTGAGCTGCCTCTTGAACAACAGCTCGCATCAATCGCGAATCAAGAACTAGAGCTTTTAGAGTCTGAAGGTTTTATCGATTTATCACGCGTACTTTTCTCTGAGTACTTCCATAATGTGGAACTCGCGAGCCAAGCAATGGAGAAATACTCTCAAGCAGAGAGTGGGCTGATGACTTGGATAAAAGCAGCGCAAGCCGATGGTCGCTTAGTCGAGCTCGACCCTCTGTTTGCTTCAACTCAATTCATTGCACTCATTAAGTCGTTCGCTTTTTGGCCGCAGATCATTGGTCATGCCCCTTCTCCCGACACACAGCATAAGCAAGTCATAGTGAACTCAACGGTTGATATGTTTCTCAAACAGTATCAGGCCAAATAAAAGTTGAGCCCTGCTAAGTTTTGCCGAGTTTTAATTAGAGATAGATAAACGAGTGAGGTATGATTTGCTCGTTTTGTGGCTGAGCGGTTTGCCAGTTGCAGAATCTGATTTATTTCAGCCGTTGTTCAGATACAAAGACCACTATTTCATGCCAAAGTTGATAAGCAAAATTTGGGTACACGTTTTTATGCTGCTTGCGATGTTAATGGCCACCATTAGTGTGGATAGCATTGCGAGTAACAATATCGTGGCATCTCAACATCTATCAACGCCGTCAAACAGTATCTCGCCTTTACAGCCGATCGCCCAAGCTAACATTGAACATCATTGTTGTGGCTCAGTCTGCTTGTTAAAAATGCCACCATTGATTGTGTCTGAGTCCTTCGATACTCAAATTGCCTCTTTGGCTCTTATTGAAAAAGAGCCTTCACACAAAGCGATTATTGCGCCTCAAGCACCTTATCGCCCCCCTATTTCTTAATCGTTTGTCCCAAATTGGCAATCCATGCCACCCAAAACAGCAGTTTTGCTGTGCTTAACGACATCCAAATTTAGGAAATAAACACATGAAAAAACTATTTAGCCTTTTTGCTGCTCTAATTATGAGCGCTTCAGTCAACGCCGCTCAGTTTGAAGAAGGTACTCACTACAAGATCCTTGATGTAGCAAAAGCAGAAAAGCCAGTTGTGACTGAATTTTTCTCTTTCTACTGCCCACACTGTTACAAATTCGAAGGGGTAATTAAGTACCTGAAAGAAGACTTACCGGAAACAGCAAGCTTCCAAAAAGTTCACGTCGCTTTTATGGGTAACAATATGGCCGTGCCGATGGCCAAAGCTTACGCAACAATGATTGCGTTGGATGCTGAAGAGAGCATAGTTCCTGCTATGTTTGCTCAGATCCATGAGAAGCAAAAGACACCACGCGACGAAGCTGAACTGCGCCAAGTATTCATTGATAATGGTGTCGATGCGAAGAAGTTTGACGCGGCATACAACAGCTTTGCGGTTAACTCAATGCAGAAACGCTTTGATCAACAATTTGATGCAAGCACGCTAACCGGCGTTCCTGGTGTGCTGGTCAATAACAAGTACATCGTTAAGCCGGACCAAATCAAAAGCTACGAAGAGTACAACCAACTAGTTAACTACCTGCTAACGCTCTAAGTCGTTTTTCATCGCCAAGCCAGTGAACTCATCACTGGCTTTTTTATCTCTATCGGCGCTCAGAGCACATGTAAATTATGACTAACGCTATTGTTCACTGGCATCCGCAGTAAATTTTCATATACTGCACCCTATTAAGTCATCGACTATGTTGTTGTACTGAAAATACTCGTACTCAAAACCCTTAGCACTCAAATATTGGGACCTTTATGATCACTCTGACTACC
Organism: Vibrio chagasii; assembly: GCF_002954585.1. Lineage (GTDB taxonomy): Bacteria > Pseudomonadota > Gammaproteobacteria > Enterobacterales > Vibrionaceae > Vibrio > Vibrio chagasii_A. The sequence continues at coordinate 720,164 of NZ_MSCI01000002.1, read as the reverse complement.
AACTTTGGCGACATTGAAATTGAACTGAACCTTGAAAAAGCACCAGTAACGTCGAAAAACTTCCTTAAATACTGCCAAGACGGTTTCTACGAAGGCACGACATTTCACCGTGTTATTGAAGGTTTCATGATTCAAGGTGGTGGTCACACTATCGATATGACAGAAAAACCAACACGTGCGCCTATCGTAAATGAAGCAAACCGCGGTCTAAAGAACGTAATTGGCTCTGTAGCAATGGCACGTACTGATGCTCCACATTCTGCAACAGCACAATTCTTTATCAACCTTGATGACAACGACTTCCTTGATCACACCTCGACTACGAACGCAGGTTGGGGTTACGCAGTATTCGGTAAAGTATCGGCAGGTATGGATGTAGTAAATAAGATTGCAGCTGAACCAACGACAATTCGCTGGGGTCACGAGGATGTACCTTGTGAAGATATTGTGATTACAAAAGTCACGATCAACAAGTAATCGGTAGAGAGTAAAAAATACCCCGCTGATGCGGGGTATTTTATTAGTGCTGTGCTACAAAAATGGCAGTGGGATCAGTTCGAGACCGAGCACACCACTGATGCTCATCACCACCAGCAAAGAGACTTTAAAGACCGTCTTTGACCATTGGATGTAGTTGGCGCAATCCACCTTACGGAATGTCACCTTGGTCCACATAAAGCATACTGCTGCCGACACCGCTAGGTATTCGTAACCCGCTTCTCCGAGCAAGAACAGCCCAAGAGCAACCGCGCCAAAAGCAACCACGTACGCTTTCATATGTTTGTGAGCCTTATCGACACCCTCTTTTACCGGGAGTACAGGGATACCTGCATCTCGGTAGTCTTGAATGCGGAACATCGCAATCGCATACGAGTGCGGCATCTGCCATAAGCAGAACATGATAAACAGCAGTACCGCTTCGATACTCAAGTAGTTTGTCACGCCAAGGTAACCAACTAATGGCGGTACCGCACCAGAGATACTACCTACGAGCGTGCCATATACCGAATTACGCTTGTACCACATAGTGTAGAAAAAGACGTAAAACACGTAGCCAAGCAACACCACCACCGCAGACATTGGATTAACGTATTGGAACAATAAAGCCGTACCAGCCAGCAACATGACTAACGCATAGATGAATGCGACGTCAGTATTGATGTTGCCCTGAACCAACTCTCGGTTCTGAGTGCGTTTCATTTTTTGATCAATATCGCGATCAAAAATGTTATTCACCACACAACCTGATGCAATCACAAGCCCCACACCCGCCAATATTGTCAGTAACAACATCGCACTGGCTGGTTCTGTCTTTGCGGCAAGGAAAAACCCCGCCGCAACAGAAATCAGGTTGCCGAAAATGATGCCCGGTTTGGTAATAGACAAATAACTTTTCAGCATACCCTAGCCTACAACTTCATGTTGACGTTCATGTTGTAGATGATCCACACCGAGCCAGCGATAAGGATCAATACAACAATGGCTGTAAACATCAGTGATACTAAGTTCCACTGACCATCGGTTGTTTTCACTTCCATATGTAGGAAGTACTTAAAGTGTACGAAGATCTGCACTAGCGCACAGCCAAACAGAACGACGTAAGTCTCAGTACTTGGAAGCGCATGCGCCCACACAACATAGAACGGAATAATGGTCAGAATCAGTGATGCAACAAAGCCAATCACGTAATCTTTTGCGCCACTGTCTAGATGCTGTTCCATTACATCACCCCCATTAAGTACACGATGGTAAATACACAAATCCAAACGATATCTAGGAAGTGCCAGAACAAGCTCAAGCACTGAAAGCGCATCGACATGTTGTCGTTTAAGCCTTTGGTTGAAAGCTGGTGATACGCCACTGCCATCCAAATAAGACCAAACGTCACGTGAAGACCGTGTGTACCCACCAAGGTAAAGAACGCAGATAGGAACGCACTCTCTTGAGGACCATAACCTTCAGCAATCAAGTGATGGAATTCATACACTTCCATACAGATAAAGGCTAACCCCAGTAGAAACGTTACTTTTAGCCACTTTTTCAGACCAGCAACATTTTGGCGTTTCATTGCGATCATGCCAAAACCGAAAGTGATACTACTGAACAGCAGCATCATGGTTTCCACAAACACGAACGGAAGTTCGAAGATGTCTTTGCCCGTTGGCCCTGCAATAGAGCCACTTTCTAACACGGCATAAGTCGCGAAAAGCGTGGCAAACAGCACACAGTCACTCATCAAGTAAACCCAGAAGCCAAACAGCTTGTTGCCCGCTGAGTCATGGTGATGATCATGCGAGTGTGCAAGATCGTAAGTGTGTGACGGAGTATTAGCTTGCATACGTCGTCTCCAAATCATCTTTATTTGTGTTGTTATCACCGTCAGCGCTGTTCTCACCCACCGACTGTTTTTTCGCCTCTGCTAACTGTGCACGTCGAGCCGCTTCAATCGCTTTGATCTCTTCTACTTCCACGTAGTAGTCAACATCGTCGTTGTAGCTGTGTTGAATACACGTCACGACAATACCAACTAGGCTTGCCGCCGCTAGCCACCAGATGTACCAGATCATTGCGAAACCAAATACCAACGACCATGCAGATACATAAATACCTGTCGGTGTGTTCTTCGGCATATGAATACGTTCGTATTCTTCTTCCTGAGTTGGATCGAACTCACCACTTTGCTTTTGATACCAGAACGCATCTAGCTCATCGCCTTTTGGCAGTTTTGCAAAGTTGTAGAACGGCGGTGGTGAAGACGTTGCCCATTCAAAAGTACGTCCGCCCCACGGGTCACCAGTAAGATCGCGGTTTTGGTCACGGTCACGAACACTCACGAAGAACTGAACAAACTGACACACAACACCCATCGCAATCACACCAGTACCTGCAGCCGCAACCGCCAGTAGAGGTAAGAATTCAGGGTTAATATCTTGGCTCAAACGACGCGTCATGCCCATGAAACCAAGAGCGTAAAGCGGTAAGAACGCCATCAAGAAACCGATGATCCAGCAGTAGAAAGCACGTTTACCCCAAACTTCGTTCAGAGTGAAACCAGTCGCTTTCGGGAACCAGTAGCCAATTGCCGCAAAACAACCGAATACTACGCCACCGATGATCACGTTATGGAAGTGAGCAATTAGGAATACTGAGTTATGCAGAATGAAGTCTGCACCAGGTACTGCCATTAATACGCCCGTCATACCACCAACGGTGAAAGTGATAAGGAAACCAACAGTCCACAGCATAGGTGTTGTGAAACGGATGCGGCCTTTGTACATGGTGAACAGCCAGTTGAAAATCTTAACCCCGGTCGGGATAGAGATAATCATGGTTGCGATACCAAAGAAGGCATTCACATTCGCGCCAGAGCCCATGGTGAAGAAGTGGTGTAGCCAAACGACAAACGCAAGGATAGTGATTGCAACCGTTGCCCAAACCAGTGAGGTGTAACCAAATAGCTTTTTACGTGCGAACGTTGCTGTCACTTCAGAGAACACACCGAAGATAGGCAAGATTAGGATGTACACCTCTGGGTGTCCCCATGCCCAAATCAGGTTCACATACATCATCACGTTGCCACCAAGATCATTGGTGAAGAAGTGCGTGCCGATGTATCTATCCAGCGTCAGTAGCGCGATAGTTACCGTTAAGATCGGGAAAGAGATGATGATCAGAATGTTGGCACACAGAGACGCCCACGTGAACACAGGCATCTTCATCATTGGCATAGACGGAGTACGCATGCGCAGAATGGTCGCGAAGAAGTTCACACCCGTTAGCGTTGTACCGACACCAGATATTTGCAGCGCCCATATCCAATAATCGACCCCGACTCCAGGGCTTGCCTCAATACCAGACAGTGGCGGATAAGCTAGCCAACCTGTACGGCCGAATTCACCAAGGCCTAGTGACATATTGGTTAGGATCACGCCCACGACGAACAGCCAGAAACTCAGGTTGTTTAGGTAAGGGAACGCAACATCACGAGCACCAATTTGTAGCGGCACGATGATGTTCATCAAGCCAATAACCAGCGGCATCGCCACAAAGAAAATCATGATCACACCATGAGCGGTGAAGATCTGATCATAGTGATGCGGTGGTAAGTAACCGCTCTCGCCTGCCGCTGATAACAACTGCTGACTGCGCATCATTACCGCATCGGCAAAACCACGAATCAACATGATCATTGCAACGGCAATGTACATGAAGCCCAGTTTTTTGTGGTCTACTGAAGTAAACCATTCATTCCATAAGTATTGCCATTTCCCAGCTTTCGTTACCGCAGCAACAACAGCCAAACCAACCAGCGCAATCACCGCAAGTGTCACGACGATAATAGGTTCGTGGTAGGGAATGGACTCTAGAGTTAATCTTCCAAACATTACGATTATCCTTGGTTTTCCGGCAAACAGTTCATTGAACCAGGGTGCTGGGTCACAACATCAGTGAACAAAAATGGTGGGACACTAGAAAACAGCGTCACAGGTTCAGCGACACTTGGCGCAGCCAGTGAACGGAACTGCTCCCAATCTTCAATGCGATCAGGGCTTGCCTTCACCGTCTCCACCCAGTTTAAAAATGCCACTTGATCAGGCAGTGCTGATGCTGTGAATTTCATCTGAGAGAAACCTTCGCCACTGTAGTTCGACGCAAAACCTTTGAAGTCACCTTCGTGGTTTGCAATCAAGTTCAACTTGGTCACCATTCCCGGCATCGCGTAGATCTGCGAACCAAGACGCGGGATAAAGAACGCGTTCATGATGTTGTCTGAAGTCAGCCTAAACGTAACAGGAACATCTTTCGGGAATGCCACGTAGTTAACCGTTGCAATGTGTTGTTCCGGGTAGATAAACAGCCATTTCCAGTCCAGCGATACCACTTCAATCACCATTGGCTGTACATCACTTTCTAGAGGCTTAGATGGCTCCAGTTCGTGTGTTGAACGCCAAGTGATGGTCGCAAGAATCGCAATAATGATGATTGGAATCGTCCATACAACGATTTCAATCTTGGTCGAGTGCGCCCAGTCAGGTGCATACTCTTCCGTGGTATTGGTTTCGCGGTATCTATAAGCAAAGTAGACCGTCATTAGGATCACAGGGATAACGACAATCAGCATCAGGAGTAAAGCAGTAATAATCAGCTCTTTTTCCTGAACGCCAACGCTACCTTTAGGGTCGAGCAATGCGGAGTTGCATCCTTCGAGCATTAGGGCAGTTGCCACCAAACCAATCCTCGACAGGTTTGCTCTCGATAAAATGCGTTTATATCTTGAAGCTTCCATTAACTTTCTCGATGGTTATCCAGTCTCAAATCGAACGTCCGAGTACTGGTTATCATGGTCATTAGAATATTTATGTGTTGAGCATGTGAAACGCTGCATCTCAAAGGGAAGCCGAATTGAGTCTAATTTTGCTTGGTGAAAACATTACCGCACGGTTAAAACCACACAAAAATTATGACTTAATTGTTACACTTTGAAATACATTGTTACATTCGGCGCATTATGGGGAGTTGGAATTGAAAGCTCACCCAGCAAACTTGAAAACTAACCTTCCAATTATGAAAGTAGAATGGGTGAAATGAGTCGAGAGAAAGGTGCACGAGATAAGCGTGCTACATCAGCAAAGCTAATTGTGAAAAGGAATCGCAAAGAAACAATGGACGAAGAGACAGGTAGTCAACGACCACCACAGCGATGAACTACATTAGAAATCACGAATTAAACAAAGCGTGATCAAGTTCAAACTTATGAATTCACATACAAGTTTAATGGTATTCATAAATAAAATTGTTAGCACGAAGCATTCATTATAAATATGAATAATAAGCTTCATTTCATCACGATGATGGGTATCGAAATAGAAGGTTAATCAAGCCAAAGCCGAGTAAAAGGAGTCGTTTTGCCGTCAAAATACAGAGACAAGCACGCCCTTACTCTCCCACTTCGAGGAAAATAAGGGCGCTGATTTGTCAATTATGCCGCTTGTGGTGCCACGGTTTTGCGCTGTTTTTTAGTCATCAGGTGATAAACCACGGGCACGAAATAGAATGAGATAAGTGTGGTTAATACCGTACCGCCAACAATCGCGACCGCGAACGGAGGCCAAAAGCCACCACCAGCAATAATCAACGGCATAAAACCGCCAACGGTTGTAATCGTAGTTGAGCTGATATGACGAGTACACGACATCACCGCCTCTACGACCGCATCGACATTGCCTGATGAGGCTTGTTCATCCAGTTTCAACTCCGTCAAAATAACGATGGCTGCATTAATCGCTAGCCCGGCGATGCCAAGCATCGCTATGATCACCGTAAAACCAAATGGATAGCCGAAGATCCACACCGATAGCAACCCTAGCCCACCAGCCAGTGCCGCTACCATAAAGATAATGCTACTTAGCCTAAACGAGTTAAACGACATCACAACAACTAACACCATCAACACAACCACAACGGCGACATTCGAGATAAGACTATTTACCGAATGATCGCGCTCTGCCGACTCTCCGCCAAACTCGATGCTGTAGCCCGATGGAATTTCGTAACTTTCCAATCGGTGTTGGAACTCATTGAGCACGGTTTGCGGCAAGACGCCCGCTTCAATATAGCCCTCTATGGTGTTAACACGCTGCCCGTTACGACGAGTAATCGCACCACGACTGGTGGTCAGTTCAAGCTCAGCCAAAGTCGAAACATTAATGCCCGTCGAGTAGACCTCAGAACTGATTGGCAAACGGATATTGCTTAAATGCACTAGGTTTTCACGCGCTTCATCCGCAACACGAACACGAATCGGTACTGACTCACTGCCTTCAATCACAGAGCCACTTTCGCGACCAGTCAAGGTGTTTTGCAACATGCCAGCAAACTGATTCAGTGAAATGCCGTTGAGTTTTGCCGTGTCTTCATCAACCTTCAACCACACCTTAGGTGTACCCGGCTGCAAGGTTTCTCGCGTGTGAGTTACATGAGGAACACCCGCTAAGATCAATCGAACATCTTCACCAATCGCTTTCAAAGTATCGAGGTTTTCACCATAAACACGCAGCTCAACTGGCGCAGTAAAGGGAGGACCTTGGTTAAGCTTACGTACCAAGATTTGTGCTTCCGGTACCTCTTCATCCAACACCTTTTGCAACTCAGGAATCAACGCATTCGCCTGAGTAAAGTTTTCAGTTTTGACCATAGCTTGCGAGAAGTACGGTGCGTTATTTTGTCTTGCTTGTAAGTTGTAATAGAAAGACGGGAAGTTTGCGCCCACCAGCCAATCAATGCGTTCCACTTCTGGATAACGATGGATGATGTCGTCTATTTTTTCCGAGGTATTTTTAGTCGCATAGATGCTCGCTTGAGGCGGCATGTACACCTGAATCTCAAACATGTCTCTGTCTGATGGCGGGAAGAACTGCTCTGTAAGTTGAGACATGCTCCAGTAGCCAGTAAACGGCACCAACAATACCAACGCAATAGTGATGATTGGATGCGTGACACCAAAACGGACAGAAGACGAGAACCAACGTGTTAGAGCAGGAATTCTTAAGCCCGTCATGTACCAGTGATGTTGCCCTTTCTTGTCCACATCACTCAATTGTTTCGGCAGTAACCTTGTCGCTAGGCCCGCAATTAAGGTGTGCGAGATAATGTAAGAACCGATCAATGAGAAAGAAACGGTAATCGCAATACCACCAACAAATTCACCGGATGCACCCGGCATCAAGATAATCGGTGCAAATGCTAGAACCGTGGTCAAGGTTGAGCCCAACAGCGGCACCCACAAGTGCTTTAGCGCATTCATGGTTGCTTCTGCTCTGTGCTGCCCTTTCAATCGATACGCCTGAATAGTATCAACCATCACCACCGCATTATCGACCATAATCCCGAGCGCAACAATCAAGCCTGTGACTGACATCTGGTTGATTGGCACACCGGTCATTTTCATGATCGATAGTGTAAGCAGTGAAGTAAGTGGCAGCGAAATAGCCACTAATATTGCCGCACGGACACCTAAGGTCACGAACAATACAATCAAGATCAACCCGAAACCGATCATCAAGCTTTTGCCTAAATCATCTAGACGAGTTTCGGTATAGCCCTGCTGATTGAACAGCACGGTGACGTCGATATTACTTGGCAGCTCTTGTTGAAACTTGTCGATCAACGCATTCGCACGTGAAGTCCAGTTATCAACCCGAAGATCAGGGTGCATTCGCGCCGCGACGATCACACCCGGTTCACCATCAATAATGGCAATCTGATCTTGTGGGGTTTTCTCAGCACGCCTTACCGAAGCAATGTCTTCCATGCGGATGATGTGACCATTGCTATCCGTCGCGATAGGGACTTGCTTAATACGTTCAATCGAATCAAGCTCCGATTCAATCTCTAAACCAAATCGAGAATAAGCACTGACCAGTTCACCCGCCGAGTTTTTAGCATCTGCCCCTTCTAGCGACTCTGCGATGTTTGAACTAGAGCGACCAAGCGCTGCGGCATCAGCACTTCGTAGACTTATCTGAATTTCTTCTTGAGGCATCCCGTATTCATCAACAAACTCAGTGCCTGAAAGAGTTCTCAACCGCTTAGCCAGTTCTTTGGCATAACGCCCCAGAGTTAAGCGATCAGGCTCACCCGCACCAGACCAAGTCAAAGAAGCAATGGTAGTGAAAGCATAGGTATGGTCACTGTCGAGATCGGGAGAATGGGCACCCGCTGGTAAAACGGATTCGATATCAGACAGCTTGTCACGTGCTTGCGACCAAACCGGTTCAGGCTCGGTGATAGTGTCATCAAGTTCAAGCGTGACAATAGACACGCTCGGCCTTGAGGTTGAGCTCACCAGTTTAACTTCACTCAGCTCACGAAGCTTATTCTCGATAACCTCCGTAACCAAAGTTTCCACTCGTTCGGCGCTAGCACCTGGAAAACTAGTGGTAATATTTGCATAACGGTTGATGATCACTGGATCTTCTGCGCGTGGTAGCGTCATGAAGGCTGAAATGCCACTCACCATCAGCAGCGCAGTCATTAAGATCAGCAGTCGGGTATTAGAAATAGTCTCTATGATTTTCATACTATTCCCTATTTAGCAGCAGTGCTTACTGGCTTCACGGTTTGGCCCGGAACCAAGCGATGCAAACCACTCGCGATCACCTGTTCACCATCCTCAATCGCACCACTCACGTACGCTTGTTGATTGTTCGCAAACAACACCTGAACACTTCTACGTTCAACCTTGTTGTCTTCACCAATCACAAAGATATTCCACACACCGCGTAAGCCATCAATCAAGCCAGTTAAAGGGACCCAATAGCCTTGTTCCTCAACTTGTTCATCAAATTGAAGGTAGGCCAGTTGCCCTTCCAATACCGAAGATTGCTCGGGAAATAGGTAGCGTAATCCAACACTGCGAGACTGAGTATCGACCATCGCGCCCGGATTCAATAACTCTACTGCATAATCGTTACGTCCAACTCGGATACTAGGCGCGGAGAGTGACGTGACCTTTTGTATTTGGTGGGCTGGAATGCCAATAAAGGCTTCTTTGCCTTCCGATGCCAGCAATGTAAGCGTTGGGTTACCGACATTGACCACATCACCTAACGAGACAAAGCGAGTGGCGATAGTGCCAGAATAAGGCGCAAGAATTGTAGATTTCACTAGCTTGAGCTCATTACCTTTCACCGAGGCATCAATGCGCAGCAAGTTCGCTTGTAAAACACGCTGTTCACTGGTTAACGAGTCGATTTCTGCTTCGGCACTGAAGCCTTTTGCTTTCAGTGAGCGTTGACGTTTTAAGTTCGCAGCGACCAGGCTCAACTGCGCTTTCACTTCTTCAGCTTGTGCTTTCAATTGGCTAGATTCGGTCTTCAAAAGCTGAGTATCTAGCTTGATTAACGGCTGACCTTCTGTGACTGTGTCACCGACATCCACCAGAATCTCGTTAACTTTTCCCGCCAATTCAAAGCCGAGATTCGCCTGTTGGCCCGCTTTTACCACACCGACATATTCACGTTGTACTTCGTATGATGGAGAACGCTCTAGGGCGACAGTTTCTACCGTTAACACTGTCGATTCGGTACCATTCGATTCAGCAGTGCTCGCTGCATCGGTAGTTGTCTCGGCTTGTGTGCTTTCACCACACCCAACAAGAAGAGTCGACAACGCCACGGCTACTGCGCTTCCCTTCATCAATTTATACATACTCACTGTTCCTATGCGGTACTCAATTATGTTCTTTTTTTAGACTAACTAAACCAAACTAGACTGTCTAGTTTGATTATGTTAAAAATAAGTTTCATCGTTAGTGATTGATAAAACCATCACAAAAAGCATAATGCTAGCGCACAACGAGTTAGCACTAGGTAGCGAGAAATAAGCACGTGACGAAAATCATCAAAAGTGAACAGAAGAGATCGCAGATCTTAACCGCAGCAAGTAAGCTTTTCTCTGAACATGGCTTCAAGATCAATATGGATCAAATAGCCAAAGCAGCGAACGTTTCCAAGCAAACGGTCTACTCTCACTTTAAAAATAAAGACGTACTTTTTGAAACTTGCATGCAAACCAAATGTGCCGAGCGTGAACTGAGCCATTCAGCCTTTGATATGGACGCCACTTTGGAAGAAGAATTGGTGAAATTTGGTGTGAAATTTCAGGATTTATTGCTGGATGAACAGTCACGACAAACCTTTCAGAATGCGGTCAGCCAATCCAATACTCACCCAGAGATCGCCTCTATCTATTTAGAAAGCGGCCCTCAAAAAACGACCAAGTTACTCGCCGATTACCTGCAATCGAAAATAGATTCTGGTGACCTTACTCTGTCGACGTCTAGCTCACCGATCATTGCAGCTCGTCAACTGCTGCTGATGTTTCATGGCAAATCAGCCTATTGGTCTTTCTTCGGCCATGATAGCGGCGAATCTGATGAAGAAAGACTCAACTACACGCGCGAATGCGTTGCACTTTTCTTGAATGGAAACCAGCCTCGCTAGCTGTCGCTCTATCTTTGAAAAAAATGAAAAAGGCACAGAGAAATTCATCCTCTGTGCCTTAGCGTTCAGTTTATTGGGTATGTTCCACAACGATCAGCTCATCGGTATTAAAACCACGCTCTTTCGACATCGCTTTAAATTTCTCCATCACTTCTGGTGCGACTTCAGGCGTTCTTGCTAGTAGCCATAAGTAATCAGTGTCGGGGCCAGAAACGAACGCGTATTGGTAGCCTTCCTCTTCCAATTCAAACACCACGTAGGCACCGTAAAACGGACCGAAGAACGACACCTTTAAGTAACCTTGGTCGCTACCTTCAACAAAGTACGCTTTGCCTTCTGCCTCATTCCATTCACCCTCTTCAGCCGAATAGCCGCGGTTGATCACTTTCACACCACCATCATCGCGTAGGCTGTATTCAGCGCTCACATTACTTAAGCCGCGCTCAAACGAATGGTCTAAGCGAGCCACTTCGTACCATTTCCCTAAGTATCTATCCAATTCAAACTGCTGAACTGGCTTGACGGTTTCTGGCATGCCAACACATCCACCCAATAAAATCACACTCAGCAGCAATAGTATTTTCTTCATCCTAACCTCGACTTGTTTTAATCGTAATACGAGTAAGTCATTTGAGTCTCAACTTACGTCCTTGTTAATACGTGAACCCCATTAGCATGGTTCATATAACATTAAATTATTCAGACGTTTATGGAAATCGTTTCGTTGAAGAATGAATCAAAGCCGCTTCATTGACTCTCGATATTGAGTCGGCGTTACCTGAATATAAGTTTTCACAATACACAGATTAAATTAGATCATTAAAATACTGACAAACCCTTCAAAATAGCGAGGCTATAAATGAAAAAATACTTAATTCTACTTGCAGCATTAGCGTCTTTATCGGCGAATGCTAATGATTTCTCTTCGGCATCGTTTGGCATTCAATACGGAATTGATGATGGCATTGCTGATAATGCGATTGATCATGCTGAAAGTGATTTAGGCGGATACGCAAGGCTTTCATGGAACTTCTACAAGCACTTCTTCGCCGACTACAATATCAGTTACAGCTCATTTGAAGGGCCAAGTTTTCATAGTTCAAATTTTTCTGCTTCAGCAAATGCTTCAACAACTAAACAAGACTTTGGAATCGGTTACTACTTAGACTTAGGTTCATTTGCACCCTATGTAAAAGTAAACCAGAATTCTTATAAGTTAAATTACTATAGCGTAAGAGGTAACGGCACCTCAACACCTTACGTTAACAGTGGTACACAAACTGAAGATGGATATGGCCTAGAATTTGGTTCATTCATTCATATGAGCGACACTTGGAAGGTAAAGCTATCAGGCAGCATCGCTAAGCTGGACAATGTCGATTTAATTGAAACTTACTTGATTTCAGATACCAAATTCAATAACGATAAATGGGCTTTAGAGGCAGCAATAGGCTATCGTACATTCAAAGGTGAGGATATGGCTGAGTTCATGCCACAAATTGGTGTTAAGTACGCTTTTTAAAATAACCGCTTCTTTGAACTAAAAATCTAGTGACACCAAACAAAAACTCAATGTTTGTTTGGGGCTCTTTAAATGGAGAGCCATATTTTATAACTTCAGTTTTCATAGAGAACAGTGCCCACTGCACACTCAAGCATCTTGAGAAATTTACTTTCTCTCGACCAAGCGAGCCATTGTGAGAATCAAGGTAGAAAAAAGAATACAAAGGTAAACAGGGTAAAGCGGGCATAAAGTTGAAGTAAACGCCAGCAACGACGCGACTCCATAGCCAAGTGTGTGAGACATCGAAATAAAGCCTGCGGCAGCACCCGGGGCTTCACTTTGTTTTTCAGTCGCAAATACCGTGTATGCAGGAACAAGCAACGCAGCACCTATGGCCGTCAACATCATCGCACCACCAAACACCCAAATATTGGGTATCAGCAACACGATAAACCCAAGCACTAAACATAATGCGCCAAAGCGATACATAGTTGTGGGCGTCAATTTGCTTTTCTTAACCACCAAAACTTGAGTCGCAAAAGTACACGCTGCACTAATGGTTAATAATACGCCAATCGCATCACTCACTTTTTCAGTTGACCAACTAGTAACAGCATAAATGAGTGGCGAGAAGCTATATTGCGTTAATGCCACTGTCGCACAAAGCAACAACCCGCTCGACAAAAACATCCATAGCCCTTTTTGGGGCAGCCACGATGCGCTCTCTCGCTGGGCCTGCTTGGTACTTAGCATTGCCGGTTCAGGCAAGAAAATAGCTAAGACTAGCGCAACACATGGCAGTAGAATCATCAACATGAGCGGTGCGAAATAAGAAAATTTGAGTGCCACAATTGAAATGAGTGGGCCAATCAATCTACCAGCACTCAAACCGATACTCACCGATGTTATCGCCTGCAAGCGGTTCTTCTCACCACACAACAATATTGCCCAGTGCTGACTTGCCGGCACCAAACCTGCGACCGTGCAGCCATATAGAATTCGTGCGATGACCAGCCCAATAAAACAGACAATGTACACGCGATCACTATGGCTATCCGATTGAAAATCGCCGCTATTCATTGCAAACAGTGTCAATAACGCAAAGCTAACTGCCATTCCAGATAACGCCTGTAGCACCACTTTTTTTGGGCCATGTTTATCACTGTACCTTCCCCAAAAAGGGGCGGAAGGCAAAAACAGCAAACTTCCAATCGCGATAAATATAGACCATGTAGGTAAGCTGAACGCAGAGTGCTCAACAAGAAATGGTAAGGAGACAAGTAAGCCGTTTTGTCCTATGCCCATCAACGCCGAAATCAGGCTAATAGCCACTAAATGAAATTTTTTGTTTTGTATAACGGACATAGTATCGAGGTTGATTAAGCTATTTTTGAAAGCAAGTGAGTGGGAAATAACATGAATGGAAACAAATTAATTGATTTGGAGAATGATTATCATTTGTTTTTCATTATGTTACATTAACGGCTAGTAGCCTATAACTCAACTTCATATTTCACTATGTACAAACTTACCAATGCCTCGTTCGAAATCGACGGTAAGAAGATCCTCTCCCCTACCCAATTAACCTTTGAGCCTAAAAAGGTCACCACATTACTTGGTCATAATGGATGCGGTAAGTCGACTCTCATGAAACTACTGAGTCGACAAAATGCCCCAACTCAGGGAGAAGTGTTCTTCAACGAACAACCGCTTTCTTCATACAGTAACCTAGAGTTTGCACATCAAGTCGCTTACCTACCGCAGCATCCACCTATTACTGATGGTGTCACCGTTCGAGAGTTAGTTTGCTTTGGTCGCTACCCTTGGAAAGGTGCATTTGGAAGATACAGCAAAGAAGACTACCAAATTGTCGATGAAGCTATTGAGAAAGTAGGCTTGAACGCTTTCGCTGATCGATTTGTTGCAACCCTATCGGGTGGTGAGCGACAAAGAGCTTGGGTCGCCATGCTACTTGCCCAACAAAGCCAATGTATTTTGTTAGACGAACCAACATCGGCACTAGATATTGCCCACCAACATGAGCTGCTGGCTTTAATTCGAGAGCTTAACCAATCACTGGGTTTGACCGTGATTATGGTACTTCATGACGTCAATATGGCGGCAAAATTCAGTGACCATCTTATTGCTCTTCACTCCGGAGAAGTGATCGCTTCTGGCTCTCCGAAAGAGTTGATGACACCGGAAACGCTGATGAAAATCTACGGCATGGAGCTGGCGCTATTCGACCACCCTGAAACAGGGCAACCAATCAGTTATATCCCTTAAATGACGAGGAATCTGTTATGAAAAAGTTCATGGCGCTACTGTCTGTCTTATTCGTATTTAATGCTTACGCGCTAGAGAGCCCTCATGCATTAGAAATCACACACGAAATGGGAACCGCTTCTTTCAAAACAACCCCTCAAAAAGTTGTGGCGTTAGATTGGGTCCTTTCAGAAACGGTGCTCAGCCTTGGCGTTGAGCTAGAAGGCATTGCCGATGCCAAAGGCTATCAACAGTGGGTTGTGAAGCCAGAGTTGAACCAAGGTGTCACCGATGTTGGTTCTCGACGCGAGCCTAACTTAGAACTATTAACTAAGTTGAAGCCTGATGTCATCCTAATTAGCGAACACATGGCTGCGGCTTATCACCAACTCAATAAAATTGCTCCGGTGTTAGTTTATAGCGTTTACAGCCAAAAGAAACAGCCGATTGAATCTGCAACGGCGATTACGTTGTCGCTTGGTAAATTGTTCGACCAAGAACAAAGAGCACAACAAATTATTACAGACACAAAGCAGCGACTTCACGACAACGGTGAGAAAATACAAGCAGCAGGCAATTCAGATAAGCCATTGATCTTTGCACGTTTCATCAACGATAAAACTTTGCGAGTTCACAGCCAAGGTTCTCTGGCGCAAGCAACCATTCAAGCGATGGGGCTAAAAAACGATTGGCAGGAACCGACCAACCTTTGGGGCTTTAGCACCACAGGTGTCGTGAGGCTCGCGGAACATCAACAAACAAACGTGATGCTTTTTGGTCCTTTGACTGAAAACGAAAAAAATCAACTTACTCAATCTGCACTTTGGCAGGCAATGGAATTCACCAGAACAGATTCAGTGTATGAGCTTCCGAGCATCTGGACCTTTGGAGGTCTTATCGCTGCGCAAAGATTTAGTGACCACATAACAGAACTACTGACCCAAAAATGATAACAACCACCAAGATTGAAGGTTCAGCAGTGGCAAGAACTCACCTTAAAACAGTCGCCCTATCGGTTACGGCTGTTCTCCTTATCGGCTCGCTACTGCAGATAACGGCCCCCTACTCGAAAGGTATTGGGTTGATTTGGGATACGCTCTTTCATTTTGATTCAGCGAACTACCAGCACCTGATCACCCACCTCACTTATTTACCGAGACTTGCAGTTGCACTCCTGTGTGGTTTTGCATTAGCGGTCGCCGGCTGTGTGATGCAGTTTGTATTACGTAACCCTATTGCTTCACCGACGACACTGGGTGTCGCTGCCGGCGCAGAGCTAGGTATGGTATTGGGTTTGCTTTTAATCCCGGCAAGTGTCGCTGTTCCTCTTTTTATCCCTGCTTTCATTGGTGGCTGCCTTGCTACGGGTTTAGTCTTTGCACTCAGCTCTACACGTGGGTTTTCGCCTCTGCATATGGTTCTGGCGGGTATGGTCGTGAGCCTATTTTTAGGATCACTCAACACCATGCTACTCATGCTACATGAACAACAGCTTACCAGTGTATTCGTATGGGGCGCAGGTGTGCTTAACCAAAATGATTGGTCTAGCGTTCAAGTTTTATTACCCCTGATTGCCATTCCAACTCTACTACTGCTTGTCCTGCAAAGGCCATTATCCGCATTGCAGTTTGGTGATAATGTTGCCACTTCGCTAGGCGTGAACATTAAGCAAATCAAACTGTTGTGTTTATCGCTCGCAATCTTTATCACCGCGGCGGTAGTCAGTGAGGTGGGCTTGATTGGCTTTGTGGGTATCGTTGCCCCAGCGATTGCAAGGCTGCTAGGCGTTAGATCATTAGCTAAACAAATTTTAACCAGTGGCTTGATCGGTAGTTTAATCCTGTTGATTGTCGATTTAGTGATTCAGCCATTCTCAGGTTTTGGTGGTGAGCTACTGCCTACGGGCGCAATGACGGCATTACTTGGCGCTCCATTTTTATTATGGCTACTGCAACGTACTAAACTTCAATCGGATCTTAAGAGTCGTAACGAGCATATTGAACAGTACAAGCGAGTTAGCACAGCCAAAACCTTGATTGCTATGTCTTTGGTATTGGCGGTTACGTGCTTTATTGCGCTCACTGTCGGCAAAAACCAATTTGGCTGGAGTCTTGAGATTCATGAATCCTTGTTTGAATTACGCACGCCACGAGTACTGGTTGCACTGTTAGCCGGTATTGGCCTTGCTTTCGCGGGTACCATTATTCAGCGCATTTCAAATAACCCGATGGCGAGCCCGGAAGTTTTGGGCATAAGTTCAGGTGCCGCCCTAGCGCTGGTTCTTGGCACACTCTGGGGCAACTCGATTGGACGCGAAGAACAAATGCTGCTTGGTACACTTGGAGCAACGTCTGTTACGGCTGTAGTTTGGTTGATGGGCAGAAAGCACAACTTCGCGCCAACGCAAACTCTCTTAACCGGTATCGCGCTGAGTGCAGGGCTGGATGCTTTGCTGCGTATTACGATGAGTTCAGGTAACGAAAATGCCTCGGCGCTGCTGACTTGGTTATCGGGTTCAACGTATCTGGTTGCCACACAAGATGTCGTTTTACTTGCTGTTGGTGTGACAGTTATTGGTGCTATTTCCCTTTCACTGCATCGCTGGATTGAGCTTATAAACCTGGGTGAAGTGACCACCAGCAGTTTGGGGATGAACACAACCACAGTTCGCTTAGCTTTGCTGTTATTAGTCGCAGCACTGACTACGCTGTGCACCATCGTTATTGGTCCTCTGAGCTTCATCGGACTGTTAGCGCCTCATATGGCCCGCTCGCTGCACCAATATAGAGCGATTCCGCAAATGCTAACAGCGGCATTGTTGGGCGCGATCATCATGGTCGCAGCGGACTGGATTGGGCGTACGTTGTGGTTCCCTTGGCAGTTCCCTGCTGGGCTGCTTGCTTCTCTACTTGGAGGCGGCTACTTCCTTTACCTAATGAGAAAGTAACCTTTCAACAAGCCTATTAATCTCTCCTCCACTTCGCTGAACTCCGAAGTGGAGGCTTATTTCAACTCTGTCTTTCCCCCTTCAATCCTTGTTTATCCCCTCAACCCTCGTTTATCCTCTCAACCGACATCGCTAATCCACAATACTAGTAATTGTTTTTTGGTTGCAGAAACACAATAAATGGTATTCGAGCACTTTTATGTTTACCATGGTTCCAATAACAAACTGATTTGTAAGCCCTATGGACATAACGACAATTACAAAGCTCCAACAAGACTTGCTGTTTAAAGTCATTGCTAGCTTAAAAGCCGAAGACGCTAAAGCCGGTAGCAGCCTCAATGAATCTTCTTTGGCACAACAATTCGAAGTTTCAAGAAGCCCAATACGCGCCGTTTTAAAACATTTGTCGAGTCAGGGCATTACTAAGGTTGTTCCCTATAAAGGTTCGGTGCTTCAAATGGATGCGGCTGATATTAAGCTAGACGTACCGACAGACGACGAACAGCCCCGCCAAGAACAACTGTACCTGAATATTTTAATGGACCTGTTCTTTGGGGAATTAAGCAGTTCCTTCTCGGAAAAAGACCTGCAAGAACGGTATAAGGCTAACCGTGGCGAAATACAAAATGTCACTCGCCTACTAGAAAGCGATGGTATTTTCCGTCGTAGTCCTGGTTATAAATGGCAACTTGATGGTGTTCTAAACACACTTGAAAGGCATACCGAGAGCTATCGATGTCGCTTGATCTTTGAGCCTGCAGGACTACTTGAGCCGACATGGAACTTAAAGCGTAGCGAACTCGAAGCATGCCGAGATCGCCATATCTACGCCATCAACAATCCAAAATCGACTTCCGCTAGTCAACTCTTTGCGCTGAGTGTCGACTTCCATGAACTGATCGCAGCCAGCTCCGGAAACCGCTTTTTGTTAGGAATGATGCAACAACAAAATCGTCTACGTAAGGCTACGGATTTGGTCTCCATGCATATCCAATCTTCCGTGGTCAAGTCATGCCAGCGCCGCTTAGACATCATGGATCTGGTTCTAGAAGGCGACAATCAAAGTGCCTCAGCAAAGCTAGCCCAACTGCTCGAAAACGATATACGAGTAATGAATCGCACCTACAACAATGTCATGAACGTATCGCGCGAGCAACGAGAACAATTACTCAGCAGTATTTCAGGAAAAAACAACTAATCTAGGAGCAGCATACTTTCATGCTGCTCTCTCTTCATTTACTTTCCGAAGCCTCTCGCCCCACGAAAAAATACTATTTAATCAGAAGCTTAATATGAAACCAGACATAAAAGCTGGGCTTTAACGATCCTATAAAACAGACACTATTATTGCATTTGAAAATAAATTGCATTGTCATATTGTTTTTTCGCATCAGAAATACAATAATAATGATTCTTATTTAGACTAAGAGCTGAAACAGCAGTAATAACGACTCACCTATCCGATTCGTCATTACTCACCACTCTGTTGAGTCTGGATAAACACAATAAAAAATAGAGTCACCGCGCCAAAAGAAATGTGTGCAGCCTTTCATTGATAAATGCAGAGAAAAAAATGAAGACCGAAAAAGGAAGTTTCAAGCTTTCCACCGTCGCATTAGCAGTTGCGGCAGTAACTACAGTATTCACAGCCCAAGCTCAAGATCTAACAACTGAAGAAAAAATGGTGGTGGTTTCTAGCCGCACGCCTAAAGCCATCAGTGATATCCCTGGTACCGTTTGGTATATCGATGCTGAACAAATTGAACAAGAGTATCGAGGTGGTAAATCACTAGGTGAGATTCTATCGGCGACCATCCCATCTTTAGATGTTAGCAGTGGTGCTCGCACTAACTATGGTCAAAACTTACGTGGTCGTAAGATGCTAGTAATGATTGACGGCGTATCATTGCAGTCATCTCGTCCAATCAGCCGCCACCTGGATTCCATCGACCCGTTCAACATCGATCGTATTGAAGTGTTGTCGGGTGCAACCTCTATTTATGGTGCTGGCGCTTCAGGTGGTGTTATCAATATCATCACCAAAAAAGCGCAAGGTGAAGAGCTAGAATTCGAATCCTTTGTTGGCGGTTCAACTGGCTTCAACTCGAATGAAGATTTCGATTACAAAATCGGTCAATCTATCTCTGGCGGCAACGAGACGGTTCAAGCTCGCTCTTCTGTGGTTTACACAGAGACACAAGGCTTCTTCGATGCAAATGGTGACATTGTTACCCCTGATATTTCACAAGGTTCGCTGCAATTTAATAAGACGGTCGACTTCTTAACCACAGTGGGTGTCAACATCACTGAGACTCAGAAGCTTAACTTCCTTGCTCAATACTACGATAGCCAACAAGATTCACCTTACGGCCTATACATTGTCGGCAGTGACTTTGTTGATGTAAGAAAAGGATTTGATTCAGACCGCGAACATGGCACAGAGCGCATCATGTTGAGTGCTTCCTATATCGATGAGCAGTTCCTTGGTCATCAGCTGATCGCAGAAGCGTCTTATCGAAAAGAAGATCAAACTTATACACCTTATTACCAATCTTCTGGTCAGCAAATTACCGACGTTATCTCACTTAAAACAGCGTTGGCGAAAAGCTTTAACAAGTTCAACCTTGTTTACGGTATTGATGCTTATCAAGACAAACTGGATAGTAACCAAGCTCTGTATGATCCAACGATTGCCAATGATTCTGGCAATTTGATCAACAAAACGTATGCTAAAACAGGTCGCTACCCTGGTGTAAAAGTGAGCTCAATTGCTGGCTTTATCCAAACGGATTATGCGATAACCAATGATTGGGCTGTCGAAGGTGGCTTCCGTTACCAATATATGTCTAACGAGATTGATGATTTTGTCGGCTACACCCAACAAAAGAAAATTGCCTCTGGCACTGGCACGTCTGCCGATGCGGTACCAGGCGGTGAAACAAGCTACACCGTTGGTCTATTTAACTTGGGTACGATTTACCACCTAAACAACGAGTCTCAAGTATGGGCAAACTTCTCACAAGGCTTTGACCTTGCAGACCCTGCAAAATACTACGGACAAGGTGACTACACACTGGTTGGCGATCACTGGCAACTGAACGACAGCATCAATGTGAATGATTCAAAGATGTCTGGTATTAAAACCAACAGCTTCGAGCTGGGTTACCGCTTAGAAACAGGTGAGCTAAACCTACAAACGGCTGCGTACTACTCGCAATCTGACAAGTCTGTGAGTTATAACAAGAACACATTACTTATCGAAGAAATTGATGATAAGAAGCGTGTTTACGGCCTAGAAGCGATGGCCTCTTACTGGGTACACGATAACATTCAGCTTGGCGCATCTGGCCACTATGTGATTTCTGAAGTAAAAGGTGACGACGGTTGGGAAGACTTTACCGCGGGTGAAGCAAGTACATCGAAAGCGAACGCATGGGCTGGTTGGTACGATACAGATCTATCTGTAAAACTACAAAGCCAAACTATGTTCGATTACGAAGATGCGGATCAAAACAAGCTAGATGGTTACACCGTGTTTGATTTAGTCGGTACCTATCAGCTTCCTGTTGGTAACCTTGGCTTCGGTATTCAAAACTTATTGAACGAAGACTACACAACTATTTGGGGACAGCGTGCTCAAATTGTCTACTCAGCACACTACGATCCAGAGGCATACGACTACAAAGGCCGCGGACGAACTTATACTCTGAACTATCAGGTTAAGTTCTAAAACTTACTGTTGTTTATTAATAATTAAAAGGTTGGTATTTATTACCAACCCTTTTTTATTTAATACTAATTTAGAATAACCAAATAAATATGAGCCAGATTGTTCATATAAAAATCTGTTCAAACCTTCACACGATTAAATAGCGTTAAATTTAACAAGTCGCTCACTATAACCAAAGTTAGCCGGTGTGTGATTAACTTCCACTGTAATACTACCAGACAGTTCTCCATCTGTTTTATACACTGGACATGATGCAATATCGGATAAGTACGATTCTTCTGTTGGCGCGCTGAAGTAATAAATCTTTTGTAGATTACATTCACCAACCTTCATTCCCAATGCTTCAACTTCAGAACGCTGACGGTAGTAATGTGGACCGATATCAAGAAGATACTCAGGACTATGTGTATAAATCTCGCTAGTGTAGCGCTCGGTAAACTCACTCTCCGCAATAAAGTGCTCATTTTCCATGCTGTAAAGCACATTCAGGTGCCAGTAGATCAACTCAGACTCATCACTGGTTGATGCGCCAGGCTTAGAGTAGACACACTGGATCTGACTATGAGGAACTTCCAAGCTCTGAGTCGCTTGGATGTTATTACGAAGAGCCTTGATTCCACAGCGGTGCATCGTGAAACCCTCACTCTTCATCGACTCGGTAACTTGGTTAATTGACTGATATTGAACGTAAACCCCTTCCGGTGATTCGCCAGTGATAACATTAATATTATCAGCGTACGCAAACGAACTAAGAGAAGAGATTACAGACACTAAAGCTATTGTTTTTTTCATTGTTATTTGTCCTTTGTGATTGGCGGCAGGAAAATAACTCAGAAACTAGATACGCAACACTACACGTATCAATATTTGTGATCTTGGTGGAAGCAATGATTGCTTTTATGAATATTAAAGTTTGTCGTCGGGTATATTTTATATCTCGAAGGTTAAATAGCTTAAATTTAATAGGGATATACATCAGTTAGTGAGAGAAACTTAATAGAGGTATGACGTTTATTATTAATAAATTAGATTTTAAAAAATTAAGAAATATTCAACTATCAATAACACCTGCTCTATTTATTAACTATTTTGTTTAATTAATAAAATATAAGACGAACCTAATAGGCTCGCCTTTATTATTCATATCGTAAACAGATTTCACGACGTTATTGAGACTCTGACAATAAGAGAGATACACCAGAAAAACTTCGGAATGCATTGATCATAATGTAGAGATCTTCATCAGCCCTAGGCACCTCGCACGTTTCAAAGTTACCTGAGCGATAAGGTCGGCAATCGTAGGTACTTTTCGTTGGTTGCGCGCCAGAACGAATGTAGAGATCAGCGTCCCCTACTCCAGACTTAATGACGACATTCACGTCCGAGGTGCGATTTGCTGCTTTGAGCACAAACAGTTTCTGTTGTCCGGACGTCGCGGCGAGATCGTTAATCAAGCTTCCTAAAGCCACCTCAGGAAGATCATTGTTCGGCTCACCGACAGAGCCATCTGGCAATGTATCACCAAAGTATGAAGACACGAGTGGCCAAATCTTACTGATTTTAACGCCTTGGTTTTCACAACCTCCAAAATGATGCAGCGCAATCGCTTTGTTGTTGTCAGTACGCAAAACAGGTGAACCAGACGACCCGCCAATGGTGTCACAGAAATAACCAGTGTCGGTATTAGCACCTCGCCCACCAGTTGAAGCTACATCAATCTGACACATTCCAGAACCATTTTGGTCACTTTCAATTGCCAGTTCTTTCGGCTTACCAGCTCCATGTTGAGGAATATAAATACCATCGCCAAAGATTGGCTCCTGATCATCTAAACCTAGATAGCCAAACGACTCAATTTTTGAAAAATCATCAACAGTGAAAAGTGTGTAATCCAAATCATAATCGGTGCTAAGTATCTTACTCCCCATGACTTTTACCGTGGTGGCCATAGAACCGTCACAAATACGGCGCTGATAGTTAAACCATACCTCTGTATTTCTCAGTTCTGATTCTGATGCGACACAGTGGTTATTGGTGAACATATGGTTATCTGGCCCCACCCGCCAAGCGGTACATAAACTACGCCCATTAATGAGTAGCCTTGCAACGGGAGTTGTCCAAGCCACCTTATCTGGATGAGACTCTTCCCAGCAGGCTACGTCTCTGCGCTCATTAACACCACATGTCGATAACGTTGCCAATGCCTCTTCGTCTGCACTCTTGCCCGCCATGTAGTAATCTATCTCGAACTCAGCGTATTGGCCCTTTGAGTTTGGCACAACCTCAATCAACATGCGTTCACTTGAAATAGACTGAGCGAACCAATCTGTCTGGCTGTCACGATACTCAACTACCTCATCACTGGTGCCCGAACTCAAGCGCAATAGACTGCCTTTTGGCACAACAAGCGACTTGAAGTGAAGCTTAATGAACGAAGCCCCCACATGCTCAATTTGCTGTTTGCGCACGTTGCCCGATGTCTCAATCAACGCTTGGTGTGACAATGGGTACTCAACTTCATTGGCAATAACGGGTATGTGTGGCTGAACAGCAAGATTCGGCTGAACTAGGGATTGTGGCTGCGCATTTACGAACGAAGAAAAGAGACATGTTGTCGCTAACCCAAGGTTAGATAAGATTACTTTCATTGGATTTCCTATATCAATTTGTAGTAGTTCCCTCCACAAACATACGTGCTAACAACCAATATGACATAAAATGCATATTTGTTTGTTAGTAAAGAAATCTCAACACACAAAGTAAACTCGAATATTCAATAAGATAGACATCATCAGTATTGATTGACACCTCTCTGACTGTACAAATTTATGTGCTAGTTGAAGAAAAAATGAAACACGGAAAAGTCGCGTTGTTTGCTATTCTGAAGGTACAGTCGGCAGAGCTGCGCGCTTGATGTGCTCATTTAAAACGATAGATAAAATCTCAAAACTAACAAGCATAAAAATAGGCGCCTGACCTATAGAGCATAAAACCACCAAGCTCACTTCGTTATTGAGTAGCCACTGAAATACAATGGGTAAAAATTAAGCTGAACTTTCATTGCTGGTATATATTCTTCCGATCACCAACATAAGACTCAATCAAGTAGAAATACCAACATAACAAACGAACGAACAAGGCTATAGCCTTGGAGAAATGAACTCGTGTGTGGCAGAAATACAAATAAAAAATGGAACGCATACGTCCCATTTTATTAGGTAAAGCCTTAGAAATCGAAATCCATCTTCAAATAATAGGTACGTCCTACTTCTGTTTCTTCGTACACTTGGTTTGATTGGTCCAAGCGCTCATCCGTTAAGTTAGTCACCCCTGCGCGAAGTTTGAAGTTGTCATTAAACGCATACGAACCGCCCAATGACACGATAGTGTAAGGGTCTAAATCATCATCAGAGCCGTCTTTTTGCTTGCCGGTATAATTCAAACCAGTAAAGAAAGCTAAATCACGCGTTGCCAACCAATTGAGATTTGCATTCGCTAACCATTCAGGGCTGTACGCAATATCTTTATCATCAACTTTGTTAACCGCATCAGTATACGTCGCATTTGCCGTAAACGACCAGCTTACGGAAAGCTCATAGCTACCCTCTAGTTCAATACCTTTGGTTTCGACTTTATCGACGTTCTCATACTGAATAATTGCGGAGGTGCCATTGAAAAATGGAGTTAAGTCGCGGTCTATCAAGTTTTTCACATCATTGCAGAAAGCCGTCGCCTGCACATACCCATCAACTCCTGAATACATCGCTGAAAATTCGTAAGTCTTAGAGGTCTGTGGCTTGAGATCTGGATTCCCGACCAATGTACATCGACCACCGCAACTCACTAATGAGAAATCTTCGGACGATTGGAAAAGTGTTGGTGACTTAAAGCCTTCGCCATACCCACCTTTGAAGGTCACATTATCGATGCCGTTGTAAACAAAATAGACTCGAGGGCTAAAGTCATTACCAAACTGGTTATTGTGTGTAAGGCGACCACTTACGGTTGCGGTTAAGTCATCCGTAACGAAGTACTCATCTTGAACATAAGCGGCACTTTGTGTTACTGAACGAGAGCTAGAATAATCACGATCGTTATCAACACTGGTATAAGACACTTGTGCCCCAAGTGACAAAATCTGGCTTTCAAACTGATCAACGACAAACTTAGCATCGACGGTGTGGTTGTCTTGACTCAGCACCGCTGCATCCACCATTGGGTGAAAGTTGTTTTCATCCACTTCAGCGGTTTCGTAAAAATAACTGGCATCAGACTCACCCCAATCCCAACTACGTACATGCCCTAACGTGCCAGTTAGCTTTTCACCCTCATAATAGCTAGTTGCTAACCTGTTGGGGTTAATCAAGTAACGATTCTCTACACGGTCATCCTTTGAGTAAGAAAGATCAAAATAGATTTCGTCTTGCTCTGTCGCGTACCAATTCAAAGATCCACGAAATACATTTCTTTTTTGTTCCGTTTGAGGAGAAAAGCTTGCCCCAGCATCTTCCGGGAACCAAGCATTACGCTCACTAATATCGACTGTCGTGGTGTACGTCAGAACATCGGGAATGATCGACCCGCTGACGAACACATTGCCACTTTTGAGTTCGCCATCTGCATCAGACAATAACGCATTCGCTTTATTATCTTCTGGCATACTATAAGTCAGGCTTCCAGAAACATGAGTCTCTGTCGACGCATGCTTGAGAATCACGTTAACCACACCACCAATCGCTTCACTACCATATAGAGATGACATTGGGCCGCGCACCACTTCAATTCGCTCAATCGCGCTCATTGGAATGCTCGATAAATCAAACGACGCCCCACGAATCACTGTTTCGCTAGAGCTGATACGACGACCATTTATCAAAAACAGAGTGTAATTTCCGTTGGCTGAATTCTGGTTCTGCAAGCCACGAATTATGATTCTAGGCTCAGCACCCGTTGTTCTCGCCACATGCACACCCGCGACACTCTCAAGCGCGGTAGAGATATCGGTCGCAGGAAGCTTATCTATCTCTTCGCGCGTAATCACAGATATTGATGCAGGTGCATTTTTTATCGCCGTTTCATACTGACTTGCGGTAACAACCATAGTTTCTGTGTGCTTTGCTTCACTAGCTTTAGCTGATAGAGAGGCAAATCCAGCCAGCATGAGGGCCGCTGCTAATTTATTTTTTTGTATTTTTATGTGTTCCATTTCTTGGATATTTCCTTGGTCTTTACTTACTAAAAAGTGTTGTTAGTCCATCAGCGAGCAAAACGCGCCAACTGTAATAATCATGACCACTCGCAGCACTTTTGAACGTAACGGGGTACCCTTTCTCTTTGAGGGTATTAAAAAGGGTTTTATTGGTTTGATAGATGCTGGCATGCACCGGCTCAGTCTCAAAAACACCTGCATTGAGGTAGACCTGAATGTCTTTCTTACCGCTTGATGCGACCAGTTCACTCATCCAACTTTGTTTATCACTTGCGATACTCTTAGCGGTCTTTGGCTGCCACCAAAATGAACCAGACTGACTCAACACTTTTCCAAAACGTTGAGGGTGTTCCAACGCGATGAACATTGACGCTAATCCACCAAAGCTCGAACCAGACAACACTGTATTTTCAGCTGTGGGGCATATTGAGTGCGTACTACAAAGCCAAGGGATAAACTCATTAGCGAGCATGTCGGCAAACGCTTTATTCGGTGTCAACTCTTTTGCACGAAGGCTCGGTCTGGGCGGGTTAACAAACACCACTCGCATCGGAGGAATAGCTTTACTCGCAATTAAGTTATCCATCACCAGAGGCGCTGGTACTTTGTCGAGGTAAGATTCACCATCAAACAAGATCAAAAGCGGTGACTTATCAGTTGTTGAGTAAACGCTATTTGGCTCATACAGACTGATTTGCCTTGCTTCAACCTGAGCCCCCCCCTGATAAAGAAAATGCGTTAACTGACCTTTGGGGTTACCTTCTTCTGTTGCTACGCTATCGCTTGATGCATGTTTAAGCGTCAAGGTAGAAGCAGAGCCAAATATTCCAGTATCAGAGCCAAAGCTGGGCTCCAAATTTAATGGGTCTAGTGCTGCAGTCGCCAATACTGCTCTGCGTTGTTCTCGATTAGTATCACGAGCTAATTGAGGCACATTAGGTGCTATTCGATAGGAGAGACGCGTTGAATCTGGAACTTCAAAAGAGCGAAACCAGATATCACTGCCTTCAATTTTGCTCATCTGTGCATGTCCGCCATATGGCGCACCTAATAGCCGAACGTTGTTGGCATTCCCACGAAATAAAAAAGTAACGAAAGCCTTGTTGTCAGGTTGATACTCGACAAGCGGTGCCCCCTGAGACTCAATGATTTGCCAAAACTTTTTTTCTGCATCTTTTACACCGCCCTGAATATCAGCTGCAGTACGTGATAATGTTGGGCTTAGCATCGACACCTCTGGTGATAGATACTGATCCTTTTTCAGAGGCATAGGAGCAATCTGCATTTCAGCCTTAGATGCCTCTGTATCAGCACTCTTCATTTCAATTCGATAAGTGTCAGCTTGATCGACATACCAGAAAATCTCAGTCTCTCTCGCCTCATGATTCAGTAATTTTTTTATTGGATCGCCAGCGGAATTAAAAGCAATCACGTGTTCCATGTGGCTTTGGCTTCGGATAAAACCACGGTAGTAACCTGGTTCATTGATCTTTAAAAACGTGTCTTGCTGAGAGTGGAGCTCAATACGTTGAGGCTTATTGGCTTCAACGATCATTGCCTGAGCACTTACTATTTGAGTGAACAGAGCGGTAACGAAAAAAATCCATTTCATGATAATCCAATTGCGGTTAATGATATTGATTATCATTTATGGTAATTTTCTTTTTCACTTGGGAACAGCAGATTGAGTTATCCAAAGTGACTGGATTGTTATGAAAATTGGCAGGAGCTTATGAATAGTCGAATACCTTTACCTCTTAAGAAAAGTGCCCTCGTGCGTTGGGTAGGGAGTGAAGAAAACTTTCAAATGGTATCGGAGCAATATTCAGAAACAGTCCCTCTAATTGAAGGCAATGTGGATATTTGCAAGGTGCAAGAGAACTTCTCTCTGCACTGGGGAACTACGACAGAACTCAAAGATCACCAAGTCATCTCAACGGCTCGTAAGGCTCTGATTTTAATAATTTTAAAAGAAGGGAAACTCGATTTCGGCTACGACGATTCAAACTTCGTTATGGATTCAAAACATGGCTATCAAGCCTTGGTAGTCAATCTAGCAAAACCCGCGACGTTCCGACGAACTGTTCAAAAAGGCAACAAGGTTTCTAAATTAAAAGTACTCATCCCGCACCATTGGATCCAAGAACGCATAGAATCTGGCAGCCGGATTGACGATTTCATTTCTCAACACTTATCCCATTTCGACTTGCAATCAAATCATCAGTTACAAGAACTACTCGACAAGATCATCCAGTTACAAGATGGAAGCGACACATTTAAGAAGATCAAGCTAGAGGCATTAACGCACAGCTTGGTATTAGAAGTGTTCGAACAGCTGTCTAATAGTGATACCGCGTTAGAAGTCAGAGTTACAGAAACACAAACAGCGGCGACTGAAAGTGCAAAGCACTCGATTGATGAGTTGGTTAATTACATCGAGGAGAACCTCGACAAAGACTTGTCAGTTAAGTCCTTGGCTGAATACGCGACCACTAGCGAGTCAAACCTTAGAAGAAAGTTCAAAGACGTAATTGGTTGCAGCATCAAAAGTTACATAAGACGTCGTCGGCTAGAAATGGCACGCAAGCACTTAGAACAAGGGTTGGTGTCAATCACTGAAGTAGCTTACCACGCAGGTTATCGACACCCTTCTAACTTCACCAGCGCTTATAAAAAAGCGTTTGGCTACCCACCAGCATTTTCAGTAAACAAACGCGATTGATTGCTCTAATAACTTGAGTTGAACAAATAAGAAAATGACAGAGGCATCAATAAAAAATGGAACGCTCTAGCGTTCCATTTTGAGTCATGAGGGAGTCTCAATCCATTCGGGTAATGAAGGTTTGCTCATCATCCACAAAAGCAACAAAGCCTCCGTGATAGATAAACACTCGACCACGTCCCTCAACTAAGCAGGCAAGCTGTGGATTCAAATCTTCTTCATTATCCGGGCTTTGAAAAGTGCCGGTATCGGTGATAACACCGCGAAGTGGAGGTAAGTATCCATAAGCGCGCTTGGCTTGATCAATCAGGCTCAATTCGCTAGCGACAGAGAAGCAGCGAGGGATCCTGCCTGCATCTTCAATAAACATAGTTTTCAGTTCTTCAAAAGCGGTAATAACCAGCCAGTCGATGTCATTAACTTGATGGATAAACATAGAGTTTCTCGGTAATTCTGATACGGGGATTCTATCACTATCTGAGGCTGAGCGGAGTAGAGATTGAGTTCTCACAGAGGCGCTCGGTGCCTTTCCGTCGTTCTACTTAAAATACGACCTTGTCGCACCTAAGTTGGAGCCCTAAAACGAGAGGGTTGGTATATCTACCAACCCTTGGAGTTTCAAAAACTAGTTCAGACTGAGGGATGATTAATGCTTGTACCTAAAGGTATTACTGTCATCAACAATCTCGATTCTGACAGGAACTGTGCCTTGCTTAACGTTGCCGATTTGTGCAAATGCTTTGTGTGAAAGGTCGATCACTCGGCCTTTTACGTAAGGGCCTCGGTCGTTAATTTTAACTTCGACAGACTTATTATTGGTAGTGTTAGTCACTCTCACGATCGTGCCAAAGGCTAAGGTTTTATGCGCTGCCGTGTAAGCATTCATATTATACGTCTCACCACTTGCAGTGAGCTTTCCATGGAACTTGTCACCATACCAAGAAGCTTTACCAGTCAAAGCATGTGACTTGGCATATTCCTTTGTTTTAGAACTGCCGACCGCCGACGTTGAGGTGCATCCGGCTAATATCATGAGAATAAGAGCGGTAAAGATGATATGTAGTTTTTTCATGTAACTTGGGTGCGCTAATTTGTGCATTTTTCTCTGTTTTCGTTGTGTTTTGGTTCGCCATACAATGCTGAGTATAGTCGCGGTTCAGCAAAGGCTACCATCCGGTATGAATGCACCATGTTTTCATGAAGATCGCTTTCTCCAGTCATGTTCATGAAAGGTTTTATCGTCAAAACGTCAACTTTAACAAAACCTATCAAAGTACTGCGGCCTGTCCATCAGTACTTTGAAAACAACAGGATCAATAACCCACCAAGCTCAAAAAACGTTCAAAGCATCCTATGCACAAAAACTATAAATAAGTTTTACAAGATTATCTTCAGAAACTAACGAACACAAAATACTTAAACCACGTACTTCTGAACAAAGAAATGCTTCTAAAGCTGCTTGTCCACATTGAATTATTAATAAAAATAAGTGATATAAAAGCCGAGGTCTATTTTATCATCCAAGCATCTTCAAGCTGACCAACGATCGGCCAGTGATAAGTTTCAGCAATCGAATAAATTAGAGCTTGAGCGAGGTCTCTTCCATTATCAGAATTTGTCATAATCACAGCGCCTTGACCTGTGTTCGGTAGTCCAACTAGCCAACCTTGGTAACCCGAGTTCTGGCCCAGCTTCATAAAATGAAGGTTATCACCTTGGCCCTTCACTACAAAGCCTAATCCATAAGGTGTATTTTTCTGACGAGAAAGAGATTGCCTTGCAAGTAAAGGGCTAACGATTTGTTTATTAGACCCTCTATAAGCTTTATTAATTGATATGATAAACTTGCCAATATCAGTAGGTGTGCTCCAAAGGCCAGCAGCTGCATATTCAGGATAAACTCTCCACTGATATGGAAATGCCTTACCATCACTATCAGTTGCTTGAGCCGCGTTGGCTAAATTATCATATGTGGGTTGAGCATAACTTGAATTGAACATCGCAAGCGGCTCAAAAATAAACTTATTAGCAGCTCTCTGAGCAGTCATTTGACTGATATTCTCAGTAATTAACTGAACAACCTGATAGCCACCGCCCGAATACTCATACGCGGTGGTAGGCTTTTGTGTTAACACAACAGGCTTACTATTTGCAGGTTCTTTACCACCCAGAGTTTCGAGAAGACTCGGTATTGACTCTCCAGGAGAGTAGCCAAAATACCCACCAACACCCAAACCAGATGACATACTCAATATTGTCCGTAAGGTCACATCATCATTTTGATGGTTTTTAGGGTTTGGTATACGCCAATTTCCAAGAAATGGCTCGACATTGTCATCTAAATCAATGAGTCCACTATCAACTAAGCTTAAAGCAAGAATTGCAAAAATAGATTTTGATATTGATCCTGCTTGAAATAATGTGTTTACATCGACTTCTTTCGATCCACTACTATTTATGTAGCCTATTGCATCAGCTCTAGCGATCTCGTTGTTCTCTATAACCGCAAAGCTCACAGCTGGCACTTTATAAGAGGCCATGGCTGAAATAATACTGCTAGTATCTAATGCAAACTCTTCTCTACTTGTTACACTTGAACCCTTCTCTAATATTTTTATATCTTTTCCAGTTGTAAGGGTCTCAGCGGGAACTAGAAACGAAAAAGTTACGCTAAAAAAAAGAAATATTGATACAAAAAGTCGATTATTAATCATCGAAAAACCTCGTAATACCTAAAGTGAGTAACTAGGCGTTTGATAAACGCTACATTCTTGACTAAAAGGCTTTTGCGTAATCAATTTGCGTACCAACGTATATCTTATATCTATCAACGATCTATAGTGATTTAAAAGTCAAATAAACAAAACGGGTGGTAAAAAAAACCAAGTTATGGTGTAAAACACCTCATTAAATAACGAAGAAAGTAATTACTGCGCTCTCTGATTTCATTGGTAACTCTAAAGTTAACAATATTTAATTATCTAACTAGCATAGGTAACTTAGTAACCGCTTTAATCGAATCTATGTGAGTTCAAGCTACAAAAAGGATTGGTATCTCTACCAATCCTCTTTGGGGGTGTTTAGGTTTTCTACCTTAAAGGCAATAACGCGATTACTCGTAATCTGTCGCGTACGTATCTTCGTATGAGTGAGAGTAGAATTCGAATAGGTTGCCAAACGGGTCTTCTAGGTAAACCATTTGTGCTTGTTTTAGCTCGTCTTCCGGGTGATAACGGTGAATGTCCATACGTACTTTACCGCCAAACTCTTCTACACGTTTGATAGCTGAATCAAATTGCTCTTTTGGAAGCTGCAGACAGAAATGGAAGATACCTAAACGAGAGAAATCTACTTCGTGACGCTCCTGGCGGTCAACCATTTCGAATAGCTCAACACCGATACCGTCTGAAGTTACTAGGTGAGCAATGTTGAAGCCTTTGAAGCCTTCACCAAATACAGCGATACACATGCGGCCGATTGCAGATTCGCGTTCTTCCATCACTTTAGTGTTGTTCATTACAACTCTTAGGCCTAAGGCTTTAGTATAAAACTCTACTGCTTTGTCCATGTCGCCTACCATGATGCCTACGTGATTCATTTTCATAACTTTCTCCAATTCGTTTTTATTCTGTGCTTTCGAAGCTTAGCTTCTGTATTTCGTTTCGATGAAGAGAGTATAGGTAGAGCTATTAATTAAATGAAATTATCATAATTTATATTAATAATAATTTTATATTATCAAAAAAACCAATGAGATCCTAACCCACTTCAGAAACGCCAAATAAATACTCACACTATACATAGGCACTCACGCTAATAGAGATAAGCCTAATGTAGAGAACAACCTAACGAGCATAGTCACTCAAATTAGGTGTTGCCGACGTTTGGTAGCTTTTGTCGATAACTTTCTCCTTTCAAAGATAGGAATCACCTATTGAATCTATAGAAATGTCCGATTTCACTAATTTTCGGTGCGGATGCAATATATCTCCATCGACGCGGGATAGCGTTAAACACTACAAATTAGAAAGAGAATCCAAACATGATCAATACAGAAATCAAACCATTCAACGCAACAGCATTCAAAAACGGCGAGTTCGTAGAAATCACTGAGCAAGACGTTAAAGGCAAGTGGGCAGTGTTCTTCTTCTACCCAGCAGACTTCACTTTCGTATGCCCAACTGAGCTAGTTGACCTACAAGAAAAATACGCAGAGCTTCAATCTCGCGGTGTAGAAGTTTACTCAGTATCAACTGACACTCACTTCTCTCACAAAGCATGGCACGATACTTCTGACAAAATCGGCACTATCGAATACTTCATGGTAGGTGACCAAACAGGCACTATCACAAACAACTTCAACGTAATGCGTGAAGGTCAAGGCCTAGCAGACCGTGCTACGTTCCTAATCGACCCAGAAGGCATTATCCAAGCAATGGAAATCACTGCTGAAGGTATCGGTCGTGACGCTGAAGACCTACTACGCAAGGTTAAAGCAGCACAATACGTAGCGGCTAACCCAGGTGAAGTTTGCCCAGCTAAATGGAAAGAAGGCGAAGAGACTCTAGCACCATCTCTGGACCTAGTAGGTAAGATTTAATCTATGCCTATCTAAAAAGAACAAATCAAACGGTTCTACAGGCGCGCTTCGGCCTCCCTCCTAAAGGGCAGTTGCGCGCCACCCTTTCAAAGCAGCAACACCACATTCAATTTGCCGACTTGCGCCCCCTTTTTATTTTCCTTTTTCAGCAAGAAGGTATTGGTCAATACCACGACACAGAATTTAAGAGCAGGCACGATTATGTTAGATCAAGCAATGAAGCAGCAGCTAAAAGCATACCTAGAAAACTTAAAAACCAATGTTCAGTTAGTACTGAGCCTAGATGACAGCGATACCGCACACAAACTCCAAGGCCTAGCAAATGACATCGCATCTTTAACCGATAAAATTGAAGTAACTCGCGATGATAGCGCAAGCACGCGTAGCCCTATCATGCAGGTAGTCAACCAAGAGAAAGGTACTGCGATCGGTTTCGCCGGTTTACCAATGGGTCACGAGTTCACGTCACTGGTACTGGCACTGCTTCATAGTGGTGGTCACCCTATCAGGCTTGAAGCTGACGTAATCGAGCAAATAAAAGAATTAGATCAAGAGCTTAATGTAGAGATTTTCATCTCACTATCGTGCCAAAATTGTCCAGAAGTGGTTCAGGCATTCAACATGATGTCAGCGATTAACCCGCTGATTAAGACCACTATGATTGATGGCGCAGCATTCCAAGAGGAAGTGAAGTCTCGCGATATCATGGCGGTACCAAGTGTATTCATTAATGGTGAACTATTCGGTCAAGGCCGTATGTCACTAGCTGAGATCCTTAATAAAGTAGACTCTGGCGCAGCGGAAAAGAACGCAACAAACCTAAACCAACAAGCGCCATTTGACGTGTTAGTTGTGGGTGGTGGCCCTGCTGGTTCTTCAGCAGCTATCTACGCAGCACGTAAAGGCATTCGCACTGGTGTCGTTGCAGACCGCTTTGGTGGCCAAGTCATGGATACCATGGCAATTGAGAACTTTATTTCAGTGAAAGCGACGACGGGTCCTAAGTTAGTGGCTAGCCTAGAAGAGCACGTAAAAGAGTACGGCGTAGAAGTAATGACTGAGCAGCGTGCTGCCAACATCATTGCTGCAGAAGACACGAAAGACGGCTACATCCACGTTGAATTAGAGAGTGGCGCAACACTGCGAGCTCGCTCTGTTATCACAAGTACAGGTGCACGCTGGCGTGAAATGAACGTTCCGGGTGAGCAAGAATACCGCAACAAAGGCGTGGCTTACTGCCCACACTGTGACGGTCCACTATTCAAAGGTAAGAAAACAGCGGTTATCGGTGGCGGTAACTCAGGCATCGAAGCGGCTATCGACCTAGCAGGTATTGTGGAACATGTAACCGTGCTAGAGTTTGCTGACACACTACGTGCTGACCAAGTACTTATCGACAAAGCGAACGCAACGCCAAACATCGAAATCATCAAAATGGCTCAAACCACACAAGTGTTGGGTGATGGAAACCGCGTAACAGGTCTGGAATACAAAGACCGCAACACTGAAGAGCTTAAACAGATTGAGCTTGCGGGTATCTTCGTTCAAATCGGTCTGATGCCGAACAGCGAATGGTTGAAAGGTTCGAAGGTTGAGCTTTCACCACGCGGTGAGATTGAGATTAACGCTCATGGCGCAACATCGATGAAAGGTGTGTTTGCAGCAGGCGATGTAACCACAGTACCTTACAAGCAGATCATCATTGCGATGGGTGAAGGTGCGAAAGCAAGTCTAGGCGCATTTGACCACCTAATCCGTAACCCCGCTCCAGTTAAAGTAGCTGAAACCGCTTAATCTTGTAATCAAATTTTCCTTAAGTGTCCTTGTTAACGTATCAGTTATGATTAACTTATTAGTGATGATTAACTGACTGTTTATCGTTAACGACTTTGTC
This sequence comes from Vibrio chagasii, assembly GCF_002954585.1. Lineage (GTDB taxonomy): Bacteria > Pseudomonadota > Gammaproteobacteria > Enterobacterales > Vibrionaceae > Vibrio > Vibrio chagasii_A. The sequence continues at coordinate 684,290 of NZ_MSCI01000002.1, read as the reverse complement.
GATATTTAGACACCACTCCTATGGATTTAGGAGTGGTTTTTTTCTTTGGTAAAGACGCTCTACGCTGGTTGATAAAGCATAAAAGCAACCACTAACGCTAGGCTTCCACCCAAACAGCGGTTAACCATCACCATTTGTTTTGGTGATTGCAGAAGGCGCTGCAACATAGTGCCGCAATACGCCCAAACCAACATACACAAGACACCAGTTCCGACCATGATAGTGGTAATCGTCACCACTTGAATCAGGTAATCTGCCTGTGTGGTAATAAACTGAGAAAACACCGTTAACGAAGCAATCCATCCTTTCGGGTTCAATACTTGAATCAAAACGCCAGACATGAACCCTGAGCGATTCACCGACTCTTCTTGCTCAATTTCCATATTGGCAATCGACCACGCCATAAACAGTAAATAAGCCGCCCCAAGGTACTTCATTACCGTGTAGATCTCTGGGTAAAGGGTAAATAGGCTCACTAAGCCAGCACTTGAACCCGCCAGTATGATGATAATGCCAAAAGCGTTACCAGAGACAAAAGGCAATGTTGCCGCAAATCCATATCGACTTGATATCCCAAGCAATGCAATGTTTCCTGCTCCCGGTGTAATTCCAATCGATATTGAAAACAACAAGAACGCTAGCATTAATTGAGCGCTCATTCTTTCTCTCCTAGTAAATAAAACGTTATTGGGAGAAGAGTTTACCGATTCGAGTAGGAATTAAATTGCTATATGCGCTAGTATAAAATCAAATTTGAGCAGAATTCCTCTAAAAACACCATGAAAGTGAAAGAATCCACCAATGAAGTGCTAGATGATACGGATATTGCCATTCTTGGACATATCCAAAAAGATGGGCGCATGAGTAACAGCAAGCTTGCCGAGAAGGTCAACCTGAGTGAAACACCTTGCTGGCGTCGTTGGAAACGCATGGAAGAGACGGGCTATATTGATGGCTATACCGCGCAGCTTAATCGCAAAAAGCTAGGGCTTCATGTGGCAGGTTTTACCCTAGTGACACTCGGTAACCATGAGGTTGAAAACACCGAGCCTTTTGAAGAATTTGTCGCAGTGACAGACTGGATCACCATGTGTCACTGCATTGCAGGCGGTGCCGATTACATGATTCAGGTTTTGGCGAGAGATCTGGAAGAGTATTTTGAGCGAATCAGCTCAATTCGACGAGTGAAAGGCGTCAGTGCAATTCAATCTAACATTTCAGTGAAGGAGCTTAAAAACAGCTACCAACTGCCACTGCAAGATTAGTGGATTGAAAACTTAGAAGCCCAGTCAGCGATAATGCGACTGGGCTTTTTGTTGTCTTACTTATAAGAGTATCTGCCTCAGAAAGGCTTGAGACTGAGTTAGCTCCTACTCACAAGGGTGTGCGAGATGAATTAGCGCTAAACCGCCCAATGACGTTTCACGATACTTCTTATTCATATCTTTACCCGTTTGATACATGGTCGCGATAACCTTATCAAGTGAGATCAAGGATTTACTATTACGCTTTAATGCCATGCGAGATGCATTAATTGCTTTCATCGCACCCATCGCATTTCGCTCAATACACGGCACTTGTACCAAACCACCAATTGGGTCACACGTCATACCTAATGAACAATCATCGCTTCCATACCAGAGTTATAAACCTAACCAGTCATGCCTACAAACGTCATTGCACTGATATAAATTGCACGATTTGCTGTTGAGCCACAAAGCCATAATGCATAACGGCACGATCGAGTTGATGTGCCATCCCGTTTTTTGCCAGTGAAGAACAGAGATCACTATCTAGCTACCTCACTAAGCGAGTGGAAGAACACGCCTTATTGACGAATCCGGCCTTACAACAATAGCTCCCTGACAATGGTATTGAGTGCATTGAATTCGATCAGCTTTAGCTAAATCCTAAAATTAATCTAGTCGAAAATACGCTGAGCACCCTGACCTTGGTCATGCAGAATATCTTCTGGGTTCAATAGATGGCATTTCTGCATGCTCAGACAGCCGCAGCCAATACAGCCTGTGAGATTTTCTTGTAGTGAACGGATCTGTGCCATCTTACTGTCGAGTTGCTCCTTCCATTTCTTTGCCACTCGCTCCCAATCGCGCTTAGTTGCGGTGTGGTTCATCGGCAAGCTAGACAACTCTTCGGTGATCTCTTCTAGCGTGAAACCTATCGACTGAGCGACTTGAATCAGGGCAATCCGTCTCAGCATCGCTGATTGATATCGTCGTTGATTACCATTGGTGCGGATAGAGGCAATCAATCCTTTGGTTTCATAAAAACGCAGAGCCGAGGGTGCGACACCACTGCGCTCCGAGAGTTGACCAATCGTTAAATACACGATGTTTTTCATGTTGTTACTTTCCCTGAATGTATTGCAGATAGATTCAAATTCGTTTTGGATTATAGCTAAAGTTAACCTTAAGTTTAGCTATATTGACTAAATTACGTTGACAACACGTGAAACATCTTTACCTGAAACAAAAAGCAGCCGTCAAATGATGGCTGATTTAGCTTAGTGTAAAATATAAATCTTATATTCAGACCTTCTTCATGATCATCTTAAGATTCTCGATCATCTCTAGGTTAGTCATCTCGCCCGTCTCCATATTAAAGTTATCGTAGAAGCTTGGCACTGACATCGAACCTTTCACGTCTGCGTCAAAGTAAGGCGCTGAGTTCACTGCAGAAGACAGCACCGAGGTCGCACCACCTGGGCCAGGAGAAGTTGCAAGCATCACCACAGGTTTGCCTTGGTACACTTTCATATCGATGCGTGATGCCCAATCAAACACATTTTTAAACGCCGCTGTGTATGAACCGTTGTATTCTGCAAAAGAGATGACTACCGCGTCTGATTCTCCGATTTTGTCAAAGAAGCGTTGAGCGTGTTGATGAATGCCCGAGTCTTGCTCTCTCTTCTCGCTATAAATTGGCATCTCAAAATCATTGAGATCAAGCACCTCAACTTGCGCGCCTTCGACTAAACCTGCGGTGTATGCTGCAAGCTGTTGGTTGATTGATGTTGTACTGTTAGTTGCGCCAATCGCTAATACTTTCATTATTTATCCTCAAATTTGGTTAGAAACATTTCTTTAGAAGTGAAAAAATGATGGTTTGTATTTTTAGATTGGGAAGGATGATAAAACCTCAAGTTAACTTTAGGTAAAGCGATATTTTCAAAAAAACAGGAAATAATTTAAAAGTACTTATAAAACAATGATTTGTAATGTGTAAATGGGTTGATAATTTAATGGAGAACACAAGCACACTCACAAATCCAGTGAATGTGCTTTAACGACGTGCTGTTTACTTAAGTGGATTGAGTGGACCAACACCAGAATAGGCAACGCCCGATAGTTCTGCCATCTCACGATTCCATGTAGTCAAATCGTGAGGGTTGAATTGATTCAGATGATCATGTCCACACGCTCTCGCCATCACTTGCATTAATTCGGTCGACGCCTCGAAGAAGTTTTTAAGCTGATTCGAAGCCTTCTCGACATTTAAACGCTGGCGTAAGTCGGCCTTTTGAGTCGCGATACCCGCCGGGCAATTATTAGTGTTACACATTCTCGCTGCCACACATCCTATCGACTGCATGGCACTATTTGAGATAGCGACACCATCAGCACCAAGCGCCATCGCTTTTACAAAGTCCATCGGCACACGTAAACCACCCGTGATGATCAATGTAACTCGGTCACTGGCGCCTTGTTTATCAAGGTAGGCTCTAGCGCGAGCCAAAGCTGGAATCGTTGGCACACTGATATGATCTCGGAACATTTCTGGCGCAGCCCCAGTACCGCCGCCTCGACCGTCTAAAATGATGTAATCGGCACTGGCATCCAATGCAAACTGAATATCTTCTTCGATATGGTTAGCACTTAGTTTAAAGGCAATTGGGATACCGCTCGTCACTTCTCGAACTCGGTCGGCGAATTTCTTGAAATCCGCTGCGGTTTTTAAATCTTTAAAAGTAGGAGGAGAAATCGCCGCAGTGCTCGCTTCAATACCACGTACTTCCGCGATCTTACCGATATTTTTGACGCCAGGCAGATGCCCGCCCGTTCCGGTTTTTGCGCCTTGCCCACCTTTAAAATGAAAGGCTTGAACATTTTTTAGCTTGGCTTCATCGTAACCAAACTGAGCACTAGCTAACTCATAAAAGTAACGAGAATTGGCGGCCTGTTCCTCGGGTAACATGCCGCCTTCCCCTGAGCATATCCCGGTTCCTGCAAGTTCAGCTCCTGTCGCCAAAGACACTTTCGCCTCCTCAGATAGCGACCCAAAACTCATGTCCGATACAAACAGCGGAATATTGAGCTTCAATGGTTTTCTGGCGTTAGGGCCAATAATCAGTTCCGTTCCTACTGGCACATTTTCCAATAAAGGCTTGGTGGCCATTTGCGCAACCATCACTTGAATGTCATCCCAGTGAGGCAAGAGGTGCCTAGGTACACCCATAGAGGTCATAGGCCCATGACGTCCTACTTTGGACAAGCCATCACGCGCTAGTTGGTGAATAAACTCCACGGTAGGCTATTCTTTGGTTGCGGTTGCTGCAGGGGATAAATCAGGGGCAGCCGCTTAAATGTGAACTTCAGGGCCTTCTTGCCCAACTTGCTCCGCAGTGAACTGTTTATGAGTGCCATCGCAAAAAGGAAGGTTGTTAGAATACTTGCAACGGCAAAGGTAAGCATCACCGTCCTCTTCGGCGACAAAGCTTTTCGGTTTGAACCCCGTACCGGCATGAGAACCGGCACAAAACGGTTGGCTTTTCGATTTCCCACAGGTACTGAAGTAATACTCCTCTCCCTTCGTCAGCTCTACTTTTACGGGTTTGTTATCCGCAATTACTGGACTCTTCATAGTTCGCTCACCTTTTCTTTCTTATGATTTGATGACTGAAGCGATGACTTGCTCACAAGAGTAAAGTAAAGGTGAGATACGCGGCTAATTCAATAAATGGCTCAATAGATAGGGTTAGTGAACCAACTCAATAGAAAGAAAAATGGCCGCCCAATAGGCAGCCATTATGTGCGATAGCTTAGTAGAAACGAATGGACGTGAGATTAATCAAACAACTCGATGACCAGTTTGTTATCTCGGATCACCAGATTCGGTTCTGATGACTTGATCAACGACTCTTGAACCTTGTTGCTATCCAGTTTGAATACGGGAGATTGAGACAAAGCAAAACCGATCATCGATACCGCAGGCTTAAGCAGCTTTTCAATCTCAGGAGATAGCTGTTGCTCCTTCTCTTCAAATCGCTCTAGACGCAATGACTTGAGGTACACTTCACCGCTTTCCTTATCATATTCAGGAATCGCGCTGAATTCTAAATCTAGGTCTAACCCCATATTCGGCATATTGAACACTTGAACTTTTGCATTGGTGTTCGCTAACACTGACACTCGCTGTTCATCTGTTCGACCAATTTTCACTTGTAGATCATCGACCGCGACTTGCGCATACATCACGCTTTGTACACCTACCTCTTGTTCAAGCATGACTGAATCAGCAAGATATTCTGTCATCTCTTGTTCGGTAATGCTGTAGCTGACACAACCACTCAAGATGAGCGCGATACAGGTGATGATTAAGCGATTAATTAGCTTGGTTGTCATGTAAATTCGACTCTTAATTTCTAATTGCATGGAACGGATGTTACCTCGAGATGATATCGTAAAACAGTCGTCACACTGACAGTGTCGGATATGTAGGCGGAATGATCCACTTAATCAACATTCGCGTATAGCTTGGAAATGGCAAAAATAGTAAAGAAATCAATGACTGAATTAACAATATTTTATGATGGAACGTGTCCACTGTGTGCAAAAGAGATGGCTGCGCTCGCCAAGTACGATACTAAAAACAAGATTCAGACCATCGACATCTATAGTGAAGCGTTTGCAAGCTACCCTCAGATTGATGCGAATGCGGCTAACACCGTTCTGCATGCTCTCGATGAGAACGGGAAGCTAGTTCTGGGGTTGGACGTGACCTACCAAGCATGGAACTTAGTAGGAAAAGGTTGGCTTTATGCGCCATTACGTTGGGCCATATTTAAGCCGTTTGCAGACTGGTGCTACCTAAGGTTTGCCAAGAATCGATATAAGATCTCATTCTGGCTGACCGGAAAATCACGTTGCAATGGAAACAGCTGTACCAAATAGTAGTGATTTAAGACATACCACTGGCGACTTTGTAGTAAACGATGCCAAACAGTGCAGCAAATACTAATACGGTAAGAGCGACTTTCAACCAAATAAACTTCATGCTTCGTCCTTTTCAATCGAGTTACTGATTCAGGCGACAAGTTATCACAACATAACAAACGGTTGTGTAATGATTGATAGAACTTTGTAGTCAAACCAATCACAGTAAGTAAGGGGTCAAAAATAGCGCAGGGAAAAAGCTTGAGAACAAGACAGATTTTTCGATAAGTAGTTATTCTACAATCAAAAAAATCTAACGAAGTTATCGAGTTTTTTAACAAGCTAGGGTGAACCGTTATTTAATTCGATTGGTATCACACCTAATTCCCAGAGAGAGACTTTATGTCGGCAAAAGAGAGAAACCTTCCCACTCATCGACTTTCTAGATTTAGTAAGTTCGCCTCGCTGGCGACAAGAGTCGCAAGTAACGTGCTAACAGAAGGCACCAAGCAAATCGCACAAGGCAATAGGCCCAAGGCAAAGGATTTGCTGTTAACGCCACAGAACATCGCTCGCCTGACCGATCAACTCGCACACTTGCGCGGTGCGGCTATGAAATTAGGACAGATGCTTTCAATGGATGCGGGGGATGTCTTAGAACCGGAGTTAGCCGACATTCTTTCTCGCCTGCGCTCAGACGCTGACCCACTGCCAACAAAGCAGCTCAATCAAGTCTTAGAGAGCTCACTTGGGAACGATTGGAAAACCGAGTTCCTTTCCTTCAACTTTAAACCGATAGCCAGTGCCTCCATCGGCCAGGTGCATCAAGCTTACAGCGATGCTGGGGACAAGCTCGCCGTCAAAGTCCAATATCCAGGGATTCGAAAAAGTATCGACAGTGATGTAGATAACGTCGGCACACTGCTCAACATTGTTGGTCTGATACCGAAATCGGTCGACTACAAAGGTTTGTTAGAGGAAGCAAAAAAGCAACTCCATGATGAAGCAGACTATGCTCGCGAGGCTGACTATGCGACCCGTTATTACAATGCATTAAAAGAACACTCACACTTCGTCGTACCTGAGGTTCATCCGCAAGTCTCTTCAGAATCCGTGCTCGCTATGGACTTCATTGAGGGCGTTTCAATAGAACAGATAGAAAGTTACGACCAAAGCACCCGTGACTTTGTAATGCACAGCTTGCTTGAGCTCCTATTCAGAGAGTTGTTCGACTTTAAGATGGTGCAAACCGATCCCAATTTCGCCAACTACCTTTACGTTGAAAACACACGACAAATTGGCTTATTAGATTTCGGAGCAACACGTGAGTACAGTGACCGCTTCAGTGAGGGTTATCGTTTGGCCTTTTCCTCTGTCATTAACAACGATGAGCAAGGGCTCAACCAAGCTTTAGAGCAGATTGGATTCTTTAGCGAGACAATTCTTCCTGAACAACGCCAAGCGATTCTAAACCTAGTGAAGATGGCTTGTGAGCCGATGTTAGTAGACGAAGACTACGACTTCAAAGCAAGTGGGTTAGCGCAACGTCTTCGTGAAGCCGGCACAATTCTGAGCATGGAACAAGAATATTGGCATACCCCACCTGCCGATGCGCTGTTCTTACACCGAAAGATCGGAGGTATGTATCTACTCGCGGCTCGCCTTGGTGCGAAAGTGAATATCAGTCGCTTGGTCTCTCCATACCTTATCTCAGAGAACAAATGCACGACTAAAAGCGCGAGTTAAAGAGACGCTAAATAATACGCAAAGTGATCATTTCATCGTGCTCAAGAGTAATAACCATTACGCCAACTAAAATGAGCCAACCCTATGAAATGTTCACTACTTTGCTCAACCGCACTGATCACAAGCCTCACGAGTTCCATCGCCTTTGCAGCGAGCTGTCCCGAGATACTCAGTGGCCAGCAACGCTTACTAAATTCAACCGAAGAAATCGCGCTGTGCGATGAGTTTAAAGGCAAAACTCTGTTGGTGGTAAATACAGCGAGCCAATGTGGTTTCACTCCGCAGTTTGAGCAGCTCGAACAACTTCATCAAACCTACAAAGATCAAGACTTCACCGTTATCGGTTTCCCAAGTAATGATTTTCGCCAAGACAAGGGAAGCGAAGAGAAGACGGCAAAAGTCTGTTACCTCGACTACGGCGTGACCTTCCCTATGATGGCGCGAGCTTCACTGTCTGGTAGCAACGCCAACCCCGTGTTTACAGAGATACAACAGCAAGCGGGCGTAACGCCTAAGTGGAACTTTTACAAATTCTTGATCAGTAAAGAAGGTAAAGTCGTCGCCACCTTCCCTAGCTCCACATCACCAGTGAGCGCTACGCTCAAAAACGCGATCGAGCAGCAGCTATGAATACAGATTATATGGCAACAACTCAAACCCGTAACACCATGGCCAAACTGGGGTACATGGGATTAATTCCGTTTTTATTCGGTCTTCTCCTTTCGCTCACCGACAGCCAATTTATGGGGATAAGCGGTGAAACGCTCTTCATCACCTACAGCGTGGCAATTTTGAGCTTTCTTTCAGGGATTTTGTGGGCAAATGGAATAGAGAACTTTGAAAGCCAATCAAGCAACAAAGCGCTACTGCTAAGCAACGCGATTGTGCTCGTCGCTTGGCTGGCCGTATTGCTTGGCGAACAAAAGGAACTGGTGACAACTCTGATTCTTATCCTTGGTTATATGGCGGTTTGGCGAGCTGAAAGGACGATGAGAGAAGAGAACCAGAGCCAAGGTCCCGACGGCTACTTTGATATGAGAACTCGGCTCACCTCTAGTGTCGTGTTGATGCACGGTATCGTGATGCTGACCTAGAGCTACGAGACTGCCTTCGAAGCATGAGCCTTTGATTGACAACCGTTAACAACAATCTAGATGATGAGCTGCATCACTAACCTCGGCTCATCATCACCGAAATAGTTTTCTTCTTGTTTGATCGTAGAAAATCCCATTGATGCGTAGAGCGCGCAAGCGGATGTGTTATTTGGATCTACAGTGAGCAAAAGCTTAGCGTCTCGCGACAACTACTCAACCGCCTGTTGCATCAGTTTCCGGCCAATTCCCATACCGCGATAATTCGGGTCTACCGCTAATGATAGGACCCAAAACTCATTCTGCATGTCCGTGGTTGTCGTTAAGACATAGCCCGCAATCTTTGAGTCTTGCTTAGCGACTAATAAGCCTTTTCCCCAGCAATCAAATGCCTGACGAATGAAAAATTGCGGATAGGCATGGTCACCAAACAAAGCATGTTCAAGCTGGTAAATTTCAGCCAGTTCCTGTTTTTCCGCACAGACAATATTCATAGATAGACCTTTATAGATTTGACTCCAACCTTGTTACAGCTGACCTTCCACGCTAGCTAACCAAGTTGGTAATTGATCTCTAAACCAGTGGATGTATTTCGAAGCTTCAGGGTTGTTACGCGAGACTAAAATATTCGTGACTTCGACAACGATCCAGCTTTTCGCGATGATCAATTGTTTTATTAAATCTTCTCGGGAAATCAGATTGTTATGAAGTAGATACTGGTCAACAATAAACTCATAGTCAGACAAAGTGCCCATCCGAGAAACGAGCGGTGCCAAATCGATAGCTGGGCTGCCATAACCAAAACGCTCCCAATCAAATAATACGAGCTCACCATTGTCTCTTCTGCCCCAATTACCTTCGTTCGAATCACCCGAAAGCAAGGTGTTATGGTGAAACAAAACATCACTATGCTGCTGGATACGCAATAAGCTGTCTTGAGTCACTTGAGGTAAATTCAGAGACATGAGTGCTGCTTCAGTGTCACTGGTACTCCAACTATGCTCTTTCACTGCAAAACTCGGCGAGTATTGAGACTGATGAATACGAGATAGTTGCTGATACACCTCTGAAGTTGTTTGAAGCTCATTTAGTGTTAAAGAGTGAGGAATGTGCTCGATGAACAGAGTATCTCCTTCCACAGCCAACAATTTAGGACTGTGCACACCAGACAAATGCTGCGCAGCATGTTGGTAAAAAGAAATCTCAACTTCACCCGCCCCTTGCTTTCGAATACAAGGTACGCCGTTACGATTTACAAGAGTGACCTTAGCCGAACCCATTTTAGATAGGTCTTTGTTACTCATTAGAGCTCCCTGAAAATACAATGAAACGCCTTTCCTTTATCGCTTATTTACCAAGCGCGCCTCTATCAATGACCATTGCCGAGCGAAAGGCAAAAAGTTCTTATGAGGTATGAATTTACGTGCGGCTAAGTTCTGCTTTAAATACACCTCTTCCAACGCCCAAATATGGTGGTCAGCAAAAATGCCCCAAGCACAGACTCCATCAGTCATACTCGCTTTTGAAAGTTCATTAATGGACAAATAACCGCTAACAAATTCGACCGACTTCTTCACATCCATATCAAACATGTACATGCAAGCCCGAGCTATTTCGTAGGCAGGTGGCATGTATTGAACCAAGTCCCAATCAATAATACCACTCACCTTAGAACGATTATCAAAGAAGAGATTATAATGATGGAAGTCGCCGTGAATCAGTACTCGCTCGGTTTTGGTCTGATAAGAGTGGACACTGTGGTCACTTGCTAAAAAACAACGTTGCTGCATAGACCTTCGCAACGCCCAGACATCCTCAACGTTTTGATCCCCTTTTGCTTCGATAGCAGCAATGATCTTATCAAGACGCTGTAGCCATTGATCTCTGTTCCATGACAGTTGAGCCACTGGAAATATTTCGTTTTGCATTAAACTTCGAGGATAGAGACTCAACTGACGATGAAGCTTAGCAAGGGTAATGCCGGCTTCAAATGCATGCTTGTCTGTCAAAGCATGCTTCTCAATCAATGAACCATGAGCTTCTGGAAACAACGCATAGTATTCGCCATTGACCTCAACAAAGCTTTGACCATCTGTGCTGAGGCAAGGCGACACGACAGTGGGTACTTTTTGAGATAAAAAGAACAGCAGTTTATGCTCATTCATTATACGGCTGGCATCATGAGCCCGGTACTTCCTCAAAAAGAAAGCTGGCGTAGATTCAACCTTATACACCGAGTTGTTTGCCCCAAGAGTAACTTCAGCTAAGGACATATGGGGTTTGGTTTCTGGCCAATGAGAGAGGATTTCTGTACTTACCATATTACTTTCAGCCCTAATTCGTTACTGTCTACTTACCAGCAGATTAGCACCGGATAGAGCAAGAAAAACCGAGCACGCTTTGTTGAAACGCTTCGCCATTTGCGGCTTGGAGAACCAATTTCTGAGATATAAACCAAAGGCAGCGTAGATAGATATCGCGAGCAGCTCTAGCACTAGGAATGTGACACCTAGAATGAAGAATTGTGTGTTTACATTGGCTGAAACATCAACGAATTGAGGCAGAAATGCGGTAAAGATGAGTATCGCTTTGGGGTTGCCAGCCGCAAGGGCGAACTCTTGTTTAGCTAGACCAAACCAGTTTTTATTGCGTTCGATGCCTACGATAGGGCTAACTTGAGAACGCCATAAATTAAACGCGATCCACAATAGATACATTGCGCCAAACAGCTTGATAAAAAAGAACAAGGTCTCAGAAGTATAAAGAACGACGGCCAAGCCAGACGCCGCCAACGCAATCATGCCAGAGAAAGCAACAATTCTGCCTAACCCTGCGATAAATGCAGCTTTAAAGCCATAGCAACGGGCATTATTCATCGACAAAAGATTATTTGGGCCAGGCGTCATGTTCAGCGCAAAGCACGCTGGAATAAACAGCAGCAACTTCCATATTTCCATTGGTATGTCCTAGTTTCAATATGCCAAGGCAATTGAATCATTAAAGTTAAAATGTCCCTTCATAATTAAAGTTTATCTTTTTAGCAAGCCATAAAAAGAGATACTGGTCGGCCATCCTCACTTTCAACTAATTCTCAAAGAATTTTTCATATTCTGGAGTTGATAGGTTTTCAGCAACGCCCATTTCACCCACAAAGTAGATTGCGCTGGTTATCGTATCTATTGTTGGGTTCGATTCGCGTTCAGGAAAATCCCCCGCAGAAGAAACTAATTGTGGTTCGGATATCGAATTACAGACAAGGCTGTTACAAACGCTGTGTTGCTTTTTCAAAGATGGAGGCTCTGGGGCATTAAAATGGTGAGACAATAAATCTTGGTTAACAAGCTCAGTAGAAGCATAAGACAGAGTTGAGCAAAACGCTGAAACTACAATCCACTTATTCATATATCTTTCCGTAGTAAGCATTCATTTAATTTATAAATACTATCTAATTCAGTTAATAATGAACAGTGTTTTATTTAGTTGGCGTGTGACTGTTTTTCCGGTGTGAGCTTATCAAGTAGAGCCTGTGGAATAACGATCACCGAATATTTCACAAAGGCCACCAGCGTAATCAATGCAACAACGGTTCCTAAAACAAACTCATGGACATCGACCAGGAAAAGTCCTAGAACACGGTCACCAGCAATAGCGACAATGGCAATGCTGAGTGCAGTTATCCATCTACGATGATCATAAGGCAAACGCTCCATCGATTGGCTAACAAAATACAGAACCAGTAGCCTCAAAGTATAAATAGCACACAGAACCGCAATCACGCCCCACACTCCGTATATTGGGGTAATGGTAAAATAACCAATTGCTGCCAATACCGCACAGCCGCCTTGTATCCACATCTGAGATTGACTTGAGTTACCGCTGAAACAGCCTAAATTGAGGTAGTCGCCTGCACTTTTAATAACAGCGATAGCCAGCAATGCGACCACTATAACCCCAGCCTTATGATAACTGCTTGGTAAGATAAGAGAAATGAAGCCAGGGACAGTTAAGATCATCAAGCCCCCTAACACTATGGCTAGGTTAACTCCGATTAAGGCTCTGTCTGCACACATCTTGCTACCACCAGGTTGCTGAAGCATGGCGACTCGGTTTGGAAACCACCAAAGCGCGTAAGGTTGCAGTAGCAAGCCTAGAATTAACGCAAACTTACCACTAACCGCATAAATGGCCAGCTCCTCTACTCCAACAAAACTTGCCATCACCCAGCGATCTAGCCCGGTGATCATGTAAATGGATGCCCCGCCAACCAAGGTTGGTAACCCAAATTTCAAGATCTTTGCTGAATATTGAAAACAACCTAAACTGCCCATCTGCTGCCATTGATAACTCACCAGACAAAGCATCAATAGCAGACTAGAAGCAGCGGCAGAAATCAGCACGCCATCAATGCCATAACCCGCTTCGAGCAGGCCAAACGTCATAATAGCCTGAACACCGGCTTTCAATACGTTGAGTTGGCAAAAACGTTTCGCCATGGCGTTCATTCGCATCAAAGTAAGAGGGATAGATATTGCCCCATCGAGTATCGTAGGAATGAGTAAAAGAACGATCTGATAAGGTTTGAATTCAACAGGTAACATCAGCAGCAACAGAGGCATACTGAGCGCAATGAGCACGCCGCCGAGTACACACACCACTAAACTGAGCGTAAAGCAGTTAGATATCAGCTTGCGCTTCTCATCACCTTCAGCGACGCCAACGTAACGATACATCGATTCAACAATACCGAAACTAAACAGGATCGTACCGATGTCCGCCAGTAAGACGATCGCTTCTAATGATCCATATTCTGCCAACGTCATTTTGTGAGTAATGTAAGGGATCATCACCAAAGAAATCCCTTTCATCATCAATATGCCAATAGCGTAATAGGCTGACTGTTTTAACGAACCCATACGAGTCACCGATCCCTTACCAAACAGGCTTTAGGAAACTCTTACAGTCACCTATCAAATGTCGCAATGTACGTTTTTGAGGGGCCATCACTAAAGAGCGGAAACTGTAGACAATAGCCTGTCTGTTCTGTTGCAAGCTTCGATAATAGTCTGCATAACCCTCTAATATTCTCGCCTTTGCAACTTTAAAACTAGACTGAGGTAAATTCCAACGCTGGCTGTTATTTTGATAACGCTGAAGAATGGTCTCTATAGAAGCTAGGTTTCTGAGCTTGAGGTCTTCAGTTTGAGTCACTGATGTTGCTCTCATTAAGTAGCCCACCTCAACAGAGTTCAACACACCAATCTGATGGTTTTCACTCATTCGAAGCCACAACTCCCAATCTTCGCCATACTTGATGTCGGCATTAAAGCTATCGGTTTGAGAAAACACATCGGCTTTCACCATAACGGTCGACGTACCAATCACGTTATTCTCAATGATGAACTCTAGTGGGTTATCGATGTTGATGAACTGCTCATCTCTATTTTGAAATTGCGACCAATAGCTAAAGCAATCAACAATAACTTCATAGTCTTCTGTTAGGTGCTCGTAGTTAGTAAAACTCATCGCCATGTCAGGGTATCGTTGGTGGAACTCGAGCTGGCGCTCAATTTTTTCAGGAAACCAGAAATCATCCGCATCTAAAAAGGCAATAAATTCACCAGTTGCCTTCTCTATACCTAGATTTCTTGCTTGTGGTGCTCCTACTCCCAAAGTTGATAACTTAACGATCCGGTGATCTTGAATCGACGCGAGATAAGTCGACGTTCCATCATTGCTATTGTCATCAATAATGATGAGTTCAATGTCTTGATGGGTTTGTTGTAATACGCTGCCAATTGCCTTTGGCAGATAGTCCAAGCAATTATAGGTTGGGATAACAATACTCACTTTAGCCATAATGACGCTCTCTCAATTATTTCTTGTACAGCTAACAGTGCATCTTCTATGCCGAGTTCAGAAAACGATTAGAGTGCATTCATATCAGCCACTTACGGCTCTATTCGCAAAATGACAACTGAGCACAACACGCCAGAAAGCACACAATTTAAAATTGATTTCTATTTTGAGAAAAACAGCGTTAAGCGACGTATAAGGTCAGGAAAAGCATCAAAAAGTCCCTCCCAAAAGGGTTTTAATCTTGGTTCATATCTTGCTTATTCAACTGTAGTGGCCTTCATTGAGGGAGAGAAAAATGAAGAAAGTAGCGTTCGTTGCGCCGACATATCCGGTGCTTAGCGAAACTTTTATCCAAACGGAAGTGGAATCCGTGAAAGCGTGCGGGCATCATGTCTGCGTAATGACATTCAAAATTGAAAGCAGCGAAAAATCGTTCGATTACGACATTGTCAAAATTGGCCAAGATGTCCGTGTAGGCACAATCACCCGCATTAATTGGTTAGGTTTTGTCCAAGCACTTTCATTTGTTTCAAGACAAAACAGCATGCCGAAGAAGTCACTGTTTGCATACGGGTTTAAACTCGCAATGCAATTGGCGGAGAGAGACATAGACCACGTTCATGCACACTTCTGTCAGCATACCGCTGCACACGCCATTGTCGCTGCCAAACTGCTCAATATTACTTGCTCGTTTGTCGCCCACGGACACGATGTCTATGAATTTGCCTACGACATCGAACAAAAGATCTCTTCGAGTGATTTTGTGGTTGCCGTTTGTAAAGACATGCTCAACGACTTCAATTGCATGGCTAAAGGGAATGTGAAGCTGCTCCACTGTGGTGTGAACACTAAGCAGTTTAAGCTACAACCTAAAAACGACACTAAACTCCTGCGTCTAATCTTTCTCGGTCGTCTGGTTGAACAAAAAGGCGTTCATCACTTGATCGATGCACTAGCTCCCATCGCGCAACCACTCAATATTCATTTAGACATCATCGGAACTGGCGACTTAGAATCTCAACTCAAGATGAAAGTAGAGCATCAGGAACTTACCCGAAACGTGACTTTCCATGGTGCACAAACTCACGAGTGGGTGAAGAAGAACTTACCTAAATACGACAGCTTAGTGGCACCTTTCTGTTTTTCAGAAACAGGCTGTGTCGATACCGGCCCCTTAGTGCTTAAAGAAGCGATGGCCGTTGGTGTTCCCGTTATCACCACAAACATCATGGGGTGTAAGGAGATTGTCACTCCAGAGACTGGTTTTTTAGTGAATGAGAAAAGTGTTGATGAGTTACGAGAAACTATCGAGCGTTTTGCTCAACTTAGCAGTGATGAAAGAGCAGAAATGGGGATGAGAGCCAGAGCACGAGTTGAGACTAAGTTTAACTCTCTCAAGCAAGCCCAGCAGTTGTCTAACTGGATAGAGAACCCGGCTTAGTGCCAGCTAAAACTTTCGAGTAGAATGGAAAATAAAACAAAGCGTTACATAGCTCAAAGCGGTAACGCTTCAGACAGGTCGTGCTCTCACGAGCAGTTCTTGTTAACCCGCACGTAGCGCTAATATCTCTGCAAGATCGTCCGTTTCGGTGTAACGAATCAAATCTTGCTCTTTCGAAGAGATCGCCACAATAGACATTCGGTCAGCCAGCTCATTGCCCTCAATACCAACGTGACCGTTTACGTGGTAGATAGTGATTTGAGAAGCGAGCTCTTGATAAAGGGCATAAGCAGCTTTAATGATATCGAGGTTTTTTATCTCGCCACCAGATTTAGTCCAGCCCTTTTTCTCCCAGCCTGATGCCCACTTAGTGATGCAGTCTATCGAATATTTTGAGTCGCTATAAATCGCAACAGACAGCCCAGCTTTCAGCTTCTCTTTTGCGAGAATAAAGGCCTGTTCTAAGCCTTGTAGCTCAGCAGTATTGTTAGTCCCCATCGGTTGGTACAAGCCATACCATAGTTCAGTAAGATCATTCTTCAAATAAACCGCTAAACCCGTTCCCGCTTCCCCTGGGTTAGGTTCACAAGCACCATCAGTAAAGATTTTAATATCAAATGGCATGTCAGTAATTTGCTGCTGAGAAAGAGGTGGAGTCTTTGACTTGTTTGCACCACTGGACTTTGGAAATGCAGACTTAGAACCTGGCACAGCTTTAGTCGCAAAAGACGAGCTACCACCAAAGGCAGATTCAGCCTCTCCCAGTGTTGGAAACGATTTATATCTCGCGCCTGCAAAGCCATCGACCTGAGCTTTACATTCGTTCCAAGTGGTAAAAATACCGGGTGTGCGACCTTTCCAAACCACATAATATTTCTTAGCCAAATTAACTCCTTACCAAAAACTGACGACACAAACAGTGAAGCAATACATTAGAAGTCACCAAGCCACGTGTTGCAAGGTCAATCACTCAAAAACCGGTCTAAAGAAGCTGCGCTCATAACTCACAATACAGTCAACTTCATCCGCATATTCAAAAGCTCGAATACACTCCGGGTCATTTAAGGATAAGGTTCGATACTCTTCATAGGCCGCTAAACTATCAAACGAAAACAGTGCCATCGCAATATTGTTCGCGCCTTCAGATGGTAGAAAGTAGCCATTGTGCTGACCGCCAAATTTAGCCACCAAAGGAATCCACATTTTTGCGTAGTTCTCAAACTCCTTAATCTTTTTAGGATCAATTACATATCTAACATAACAAGTAATCATATATCGCCCTCAAATAACAAATAACAAACCAAATTTAGATTGGCCATCAAGAGAAAAAGAAATCAACCGCGACAAGGTTATAGAACAAAAACACCGCCATACTGACACCAATGGTTAGCAGCACGTTGCCGGTTTTCCATATCAGCAAACCTGTCACAAGTGCCCCGATTAAATACGGATTTTCAAAACTTGGCCAAAATGTCTGCTCTGGAGCAAACACAATCGGCCCCCAGATCGCAGTAAGTACCGCAGGGCTTGAATAGCGTAATAAACGTCGCGCTGTTTGGTTGAGTCGAAGCGGAATCGCTGGCTCTAGAAATAAGTATCGGCTAAAAAACACAATCGCTGTCATCAGTAATATCGTTAACCAGATCATCTCTATTTTCCTTCCATGATTGGCTTTTTGCCGTTATTGCGTTCTTGAAATGATTCACTGAAAAAGCCCGCTAACATGCCAGCAATTGCTGCAATCATGAGCCCGCCTTCAACGTTATTCACCGACATAGCAACCGAAGTCACCAATGAAACCAACACGCACACCACAACAGGCAGTGTTCTGATTAACGGGAATACCAACGCAATAAAAGTCGCGGCAACCGCAAAGTCGAGGCCAATTTCATTGAGGGATGGGATTTGGCTTCCAGCGACAATGCCAACGAAGCTCGCTATGTTCCAAACCAGATAAAAGCCGCCGCCAACACCCGCGGCATACCAACGATTAAACTCTTGCTGAGACTGCCCACTACAAATCGCAAACAGCTCATCGGTTAACCAAAAGCCAAGCAATAAGCGCCATCGAGCAGGAAGGTGACTGATTTTGTCGCGCATCGACACACTGTATAAAAAATGCCTTGAGGTGATGAACAGTGTGGTCAGCAACATGGTGCCAAGGCCAATGCCAGCTTTGAACATCCCTGCCGCGACCAGTTGTGCGGAGCCGGCAAACAAGATCGCTGACATCGCTTGTGCTTGCAGTTGATTCAATCCAGCATCAATCGCGTATGAACCAGCTAAGATTCCCCACGGTATCACGGCGATACTCAGAGGCATGCCCGCTAAAACCCCCTTCCACAACTGTGTTCGCCTATCCATCTTTTGATTATCCATATTATTCTTTTCTCTCTTCACATTGGCTATTCAATGTAAAAACACCTGAGTGGATTCGATTGTACAAACTTGCTCGATTAAGCGACCGTATTTTTCACCAACGCTCAAAGCATCTTAATGTATTGCCCCGGCGTGTAACCATTGGCCTTTTTAAAGTGTCGGTGAAAATGGCTTTGGTCGTGAAAACCACACTCTTGGGCAGTATCTGAAATGGTATGCCCTTGCTTCAACAGCTTGCGGGAAAGTCTCAAACGAGACTGGATCTGATAAGCATGGGGAGGAAGACCAAACTCTTTCTGAAATGATCGAACTAAATGAAAGGGACTTAGGGCCGCCAATTTAGATAACTCTTCCAAAGAGACATCGGCCTGCGGGAAATCATCTAAAAACTCTTTAACCAGAACAAGTTGGCGCTGGGTTTTACTATCCAACTGAGGCTTAAGGCTCGACTTACCATGTCGGCTAATCAACTTAACCAACATCCCATACATCAAAGTTTCACGGAGCAGCCGATTATCCGACTCATCAATCGCGTTAAACACTAGCCTCAGTTGATTGGCGAGTTCAGGGTCTTCAACGACCGCTCTAGGGAAATAAGGGGCACCATAATTAGGAAGGTTTAGTTCTTGAGTAATTTTGGCTAGTTGCTCTGGGAGCGGGTACATGGCGCGATAAGCCCAACCGCCTTCCGTTGCCGAATGACCGCTATGTACCTCGTCGGCATTAACCAGAATAATGGCGTCTTGTGGTGCAATATGGTGACCACCTGTGCGATAGAAACGTTGAGCGCCCTGCTCTATAACCCCAAGCGTGTAACCCTCATGGCTATGACGTGAGAAGTTCTGCTTTTCGTACTCAGCATTAAGGATTTCAATGCCGCCGAGCTCCTCAGCGACTTTATATTCGGCCTTTTCTTTAGAACGTATCTTGTTCTCCATAACAATTCCCAAGCCTGTTAATTATCGAACGACTTATCAGTCTACTCTATAGGCTCTTTTAGCTTTTGTACAAAATTGCGCTTTTGGTAGGTAATACTATTTTTAGCTTTAGATTCAAAGCTCGGGATAATGCTTTCTAATTAAGAGCGAAGTCGTGCTAGGCTGGTACTTGGCGACAAATTGACAAATGAATGGCTAAATCATGCCAATAATTCTCACCCACCATAAGCTACCCTTAGAGAGATATAATGAAAAAAACCGTAGCACTTCTGTTCTTATTCAGCCTAACAGGCTGCACTCACAACCAGTCGAAAGCATTAAGCATGAACTCTTCGTCTGTTAATTCATACCCTCAGTCGATGTCGAACCTACAACTGTGCGACACCTTGTATTACGGAAGACCGAGCAATCAAACACTGGCCGCCATTGGCAGCGAGTTTAATCGCAGAGGTCTTTCAAAGCGTTGGTGTGATACCGAAACAAATAAGCTTTATCTAACCAAGACAATTGATTGGGTTGCTGAACAAGTTGAAGGCAAAAAAGATTCTGAATAAACATCGGCGGTGGTGTTGCCTACGGATTGAGAGGTCAAACTCAATGTGATGTGCAAAAGCCACCTCTAGAAATAGAACCAAAACAAACTGAACACCATTCATGCCTTTGCTCACAACAATATGGATTCACGTTGATAAATGTTAACAATTGGTTAATTATCAGTATCCATTATTACTATAAGGAAATAACAAATGAAATGGATACTTGTTGCATTCGTCAGTGTTTTCTCTGTATTCACATACGCAAAAGATTGGAAGCAAATTCGATTTACTGTTGAAGGGGCTTACCCTCCATTCAGTTGGACAACGCAGGACGGTGAATTAGAAGGATTTGAAGTCGATTTGGTCAACGCACTGTGTACCGAGCTAGAGGTGAAGTGCATCATCTCAAAAACAGATTGGGACGGTATTATCCCATCTCTTCTAAGCCGAAAAAACGATGCCATAATAGCAGCGATGACAATTACCGAAGAGCGTGAAAAGAAAGTAAACTTCACTATCCCCTACGCCAAAGTTCCTACTCGTTTTGTGATGAAGAAAGATCGAGAGATCAATATGAACGACGACAGCTTGAATGACCTAACTATTGGGGTTCAGCGAGCAACTATTGGCGATAAGTACCTTTCTGAGATTTACCCAGATGTAGACATTAAACGTTATGGCTCATTCGACGAAGCCTTTACCGATTTACTCAACGGTCGTCTAGATACCGTATTTGGTGGCTCTATGGGCCTCAATTCGGGCTTTCTTGAAACAGAACAAGGCAAGGACTATCACTTTACCGGCCCTAAATTCACCGAGGAGAAGTGGTTCGGACGTGGTATTGGTGTAGCGGTACGAAAACAAGATAATGAACTCAAAGATCTTATCGATAGTGGAATACAAAGACTGATCGACAACGGTCAACACCAAAAGATTGCTAGCAAGTACTTCTCATACAGTATTTATGAATAGCCTAGCGCACAGAATGAATGAGCTTCACTGATGAAAATTGCTGGTCAGTTTTTGGAAAGCTTCAGATAGCAAAAAGCCGCTCGTTAAGAGCGGCTTTTTTAAAGGGTGGGAACCCAGCCACATCCCGGCACACAAGTCACACGCTGCGGCTGCTTCCTTCCGGACCTGACCGAGTTCACGAGCTATTGTTGCGGGAGGACCAGGCCCCCATAGATTCGTTTTCTAAGAGGCTCGCCTCAAAGAGTGAATGGATTATTAAGCATCCCGGCAGCCATTGCAAGCCCTTCCCCTTTCTTTTTGAGCAATTGTGGTCTAAGTGCTTATCCTTTATTCAAACCACCAGTAAATCGCAGGTAAATTCACCATTTACCTGCGATTCTAAGCTCTCACACAACATTATCTAGATTGAGTAGGCACTAGATATCGATGTCTTCGTTATCTTCAGTGCGAATGATGTAGTCCGTCATCCATGCCGTTCCCAACAAGCATAGCCAGACTACAAATACAGGGCTTGGTACTTCAATGCTCGGTGTAATCACCAGTGCTGCGAAACCAGCAGTTGGTAGCGTCCAACACAGTAGCTTATTCCAGCGGAAGGTTTTCAGCTTCGTCATCGCTTCCATTGACGCCATGATGCCCGTCACACACAAGGCCACAAGTGCTGCATAAGGCAAGTCGGCTATCCAAAGAGGCAAGATTAACCCTAATGACCACCAGCTGTGTCGACTCGCGGGTTTAAGATGATTAGCAGCCCACCAAATAACCATGATGGACAAGACTTGTAATAGAGTCACCCATGGCGTGCCATCAAGCTTGCCTGCTGATTGCGTGACCATAATCCCAACCTGCAAAGTAGTCACGATCAAACCAGAAATAATCACTACCGACAAACTACTGCGTCTTGAGAAAACCACCATTAACAGTGGGAATAACACCCACGCGCTAACAGAGAGCGTGATTGGCTGTAGAGGAAGAGTTAAGCCATAAGTCGTCATGGCAGCAAGTAGAGCTAAACCTGCGATACCACCCTGCGGTAAGATCCATAACGCAGGAATCACCATCGCCAGTACTGGGATATCTCCCTCACTTAAACTGATTGCTCTCGCACAAACAACGGCTAATAATGTTGTAATTAGAAATTGAAACGTTGAAAAGACCATAGCTCTCTCCTTCTACCGATCCGTGGTATTTATGAACTAGGAACATTTAGTATGGACCAATTTTTAGCCCAAATCTTTGCTGTGATTCACCAAATTCCATATGGAAAAGTAACAACTTATGGAGACATAGCACGTTTCTCGGGTTTTCCGGGCTATGCACGCCATGTGGGAAAAGCATTGGGTAAGTTACCTGAAGGTAGCAAACTCCCTTGGTATCGAGTGATCAACAGTAAAGGCGAGATTTCCTTGAAAGGCGACTCGTTTGAACGCCAAAAGAAGCATTTGGTGGAAGAAGGGATTGAAGTGAGTGACGCAGGAAAAATTAAACTCAGAATATACAAATGGCAGCCCTAGAGCTGCCATCATTCGCCTATTCAACTGGCTAGATTAAACCAATCAAGATGCCTTAACAGTGGCATCCATTTCTAATTAGCGAACACCGACCAAGCGTAGGTCAGCGTGTTGTGTGTTTTCTACATCTGTAATCACAGACTTGATAGTATCTGTTGTGAAACGTAGTTTACCGTCAACATGGATCGTTGCACGCATGTTGTAACGGTGGTTAGGCTGAATCTTGTTGTCGTCATAGCTTAATTCGAACGCAAACGGTACTTGCTTACCATCGGTTGTGAACTCTTGAGTCGCGATAACCGTTGATGGAGCATCTGCTAGTGAAATATCTTCTAGCGTTACAGTAACCAATGCATTCTCTGGTAATGCCATTCTTTCGCGGTAGCTAACTGTTCCTGAAATCACTTGAGTATTCTCTGCAACCACTTCCTGAGAAGCGTTCGTTTCAGATGTTGTTTGGCAACCGACTAACATGCCAAACGATACTAAAGACATTAGAAGAATTAGAGCCTTTTTCATATTCAATTTCTCTCAACATGTTTGCCGGACTCGGCAAATCTCCAGACTAATTATAAGAGGGCTTTCATATTCTGTCTTGAAAACCTATGATTTATTGACAGATATATGACTAAGCTAATTGATTAACACCATAATCTGACACTCATTTTACGAAGAGGAATGCTGACGATGAGTCAACCTTTAAAAGAATTACTCAGTTTACTTCAGCTAGAGAAGCTGGAAGAAGGTTTATTCCGTGGGCAAAGTGAAAACCTCGGTCTCCCACAGGTTTATGGCGGTCAGGTCTTAGGGCAAGCGCTTTCTGCTGCTCGTTATACCGTTGAAGACGACCGCAGTGTTCACTCGTTCCACAGTTATTTTCTATTCCCAGGCGACTCTGAAAAGCCGATTATTTACGATGTTGAAAACCTCAGAGATGGGCGCAGCTTCAGTACCCGCCGTGTTAAAGCGATTCAAAATGGCCGCCCTATTTTCTATCTGACGGCTTCTTACCACGGTGACGCACCGGGCTTTGAACACCAAAATCCGATGCCTGATATTCCAGGGCCGGAAAACTTTGCATCTGAAACTGAACTTGCAAGCCATATTGCGGAGTTCTTACCGGAGAAGTTGCGTAAAACCTTCTGTGGTGAAAAGCCAATTGAGATGCGCCCTGTAACGGTGGTTAACCCACTCAAACCAAAGAAGACGGAAGCGAAACAGTACCTTTGGGTTAGAGCAAATGGCGCGATGCCAGACAACCACTTGATTCACCAATACCTGCTTGCCTACGCTTCAGATTGGGGCTTCTTAGTCACTGCGCTTCATCCACACGAAGTCTCTCTAATGACGCCAAACTTCCAAGTGGCGACGATAGACCACTCAATCTGGTTCCACCGTCCATTCAAGATGGATGAATGGCTGCTCTACGCGATTGAAAGCCCAACAGCGGCCAACACTCGCGGCCTAGTGCGCGGTGAGATTTATAACCAGAGAGGTGATTTGGTTGCGACAGCCGTTCAAGAAGGTGTGATGCGCTTTACTAAGTAGTCATCAAATACTTCTGAGCGTCTGCAAGCAAACGCCTTAACCGAAAAGAGGCTAGGTATCGTACCTAGCCTCTTCTCTTTTTAATCACAATGGCAGTTCAACGAAACTGTGTTTAGTTCCCTTGCTCAACCGGCTTAGACTCACCTTGTACTCGCGTTTTGATACCATCACCCGCATCGCGCAATAAGTTAAATGGCGATAACACCACGCCTTTTACCGCACCTTCTGCCGCACTTTGAGCAAGCTCCTTACTCTTGTCAGCCAACAAGTTAGCTTGCACTAGAATCGCAGGGACTTCGGCTCTCAACATTTCAGACTCGGCAATCACCACTGGAATCGTTTGTTCTCGGTAAGATTTACTTTCAGCAAGCATTGGTGGCATAACATCAACACGGTAGCGCTTAAGTTCGGTCAGCGTTGGCGGAATCACATCCGTTCTCACCTGCCCGACTTCAACTCGTACATTTTTCACTTCGTCTAGGATAGCTGGAATTTTACTGTCGACCGATGCGACCGTTTTATTCACCTTCTCCACCGTCTTTCTTACATCTTCAACGGTACTCAACATCTGGGGTGCCAACTCGTCGACGTGCTCTGCCAGTATCAGAAACTCTTCGACTTTTAGCTCTTTGGTGAGCACGGAAAGATCCTCAATAACCTGAGGATAGGTATCGACAATTTCACCGACTTTATTGGTGAATGAATAGATGGTGTAGCCAAGGTAAAAAATAGCGATAGCTAACACGAGTTGAATAGCAGTAGAAACTTTTGCAAACATGAATAATCCTTTTCTTCATCGCAGAGGCAATATCTAAACTCGAAACACAATCTTTAACAAGGTTATAGCGGTAGCGCAGTGGTGTACTTTAATGGTTCCATCGCAAACGTAGAAGTAACGTTTGATATACCATCCACACTGTTAACTAAGCGCTTATAGAACTCATCAAAGCACTTCATGTCTTTAACCTGCACCTTCATCATATAATCGTACTCGCCCGCCATGCGGTAGAACTCCATGACTTCTGGGAATTCCGACACAGTATTCACAAAACGACCATACCACTCATGAGAATGATCGCTGGTTTTCACCAATACGAACGCGGTAAAAGAAAGATCTAACTTTTCAGGGTTCAGCAATGCCACTCTTTTTTCAATGATGCCATTCTCTTCCAAACGCTTTAAGCGCTTCCAGCAAGGCGTTGTGGTGAGGTTGACGGCTTCAGAAATGTCGTTCAATGACAGGGTACTGTCTTCTTGTAATAACGCTAATATTTTTTTATCTACGGCATCTATCACACTTTCACCAAATCGCTTTTAAATAGAATAATTTTCTACATTTTAGTCAAAATAAAGCAAATATGGCAAAGTTTTTCTCTCCGGATCTAGCTAAATTAAAACCATACCAATTACAAAAAATTCCTACACTCGATCAGGAGAACGCTTATGTGCACTGACCATCAATGGATTAACAACGCGATTCGTAAAATTGAAGCGGACTACCAACGCTCTGCGGATACGCACCTTATCAAACTAGACCTTCCAAGCATTGAAGGCATTGATATCTATCTTAAAGATGAAAGTACACACCCAACAGGCTCTTTGAAGCACCGTTTGGCGCGTTCTCTATTCTTATACGCTATCTGTAACGGTTGGGTTGGCCCAGAAACTACGATCATTGAGTCTTCATCTGGCAGCACAGCGGTGTCTGAAGCTTACTTCGCTCGCCTACTTGGCCTTCCATTTATCGCAGTAATGCCAAAGTGCACAGCGAAGAAAAAGATCGAGCAGATTGAGTTTTACGGCGGCCAAGCACACCTAGTTGACCGCTCTGACCAAATCTATGATGAGTCACGTCGTTTAGCAGCGGAACTCAATGGTCATTACATGGACCAATTTACTTACGCTGAGCGCGCAACCGACTGGCGTGGTAACAACAACATCGCAAACTCAATTTTCAATCAAATGCAGATGGAAGATCACCCGGTTCCAACTTGGGTTGTAATGAGCCCGGGTACTGGTGGTACTTCAGCAACGATTGGTCGTTTCATTCGTTATCAACAGCATGAAACTAAACTTTGCGTTGTCGACCCTGAAAACTCAGTTTTCCACGAGTATTACAAAACAGGCAATACAGAAGTAAAAGGCAGCACATTCAGCAAAATTGAAGGCATTGGTCGCCCTCGTGCAGAACCAAGCTTCATTCCAGGTGTGGTTGACGAAATGCGTAAGATCCCAGACGCGGCAAGTATTGCAACGACACATTGGTTGTCTGACATTCTAGGCCGTAAGGTTGGCGCATCTACGGGTACCAACATGTACGGTGTGCTTCAACTGGCAAGTGAAATGAAAGCGCGTGGTGAGAAAGGCTCTATCGTGACTCTACTTTGTGATAGCGGCGAACGTTACCTAGACACTTACTTCAATGACGAGTGGGTGAGCAACAACATTGGTGACCTTCAGCCTTACGCTGCGAAGTTAGAAGCTTTCTCTCAAACGGGTGAATTAGTTTAAGCACCAAGCAAAGCACAAGCGTCCAAAATAAAAAGAGCCCTTAATGGGCTCTTTTTGTGTGTCTTTGGTTAACGACAAACTAAGACTATTCTGGCTTCTGCTTCGCTTCAAAAGCAGCCAGTTGCTCTGGTGTTGCTTTTGGTTGGTGGTTTTGTTTCCACTCATCGTAAGTCATGCCATAAACACGCTCACGAGCGTCATCGATATCAAGGTCTAAACCTTGCTGCTCAGCTTCGGCTTTGTACCACTTACTGAAGCAGTTACGACAGAAGCCAGCCAAGATCATCAGATCAATGTTCTGAACATCTTTGTTGTTGTCTAAGTGTGCTAATAGGCGACGAAAGGTTGCTGCATCCAGCTTGTCTTGTTCTTCTTGAGAAAGATCTTTGTATTTAAATTCAGCCACTTTGGTGTCCCTTAATAGTTTTCATTTTTTAATGTATTGAGCAGATATTGTTATACAAAAAAAGCCCGCATTTCGCTAGGAGCAAACGCAGGCTTTTCAAAACATTCACAGATAAACCGGAACTCTCATGAAACGATTACAAAACGTATTTATCCTTTTAGCTTCTCTTATCCTAAGCGCTACTGCTTATGCATCTCCATCAGAGGGAAAACAATACACGCTTTTGGAAAAACCTTATTCGACCGAGTATCAAGTAGATAAGTTCTTTTCGTTGACCTGCATGCCTTGTTGGCAGATGACAGAGTTACTCAAAGATAAAGAGGGCTCTGGTGAACTGGAATTGCATCGTACTCACGTGATTTTTAACGACTCGACCTTACAAGCTGCGGGTATTTACTACACCGTATTGGCTCAAAAGCCGGATCTGTCTCATGAGCTTTTAAGTGAGTTATTCTCGCTGGTTCAAACTAAAAACCCGCTGCAAGAAACGGATATTGATGCTTTTTTCAAAGAACACAACCTTGTGAAACAAGAAGACCTGACTCAAAGCCAGCAACAGCAATGGGCTAAGTTTATGGAAGACGCTGTTACGAAGACTGAGCAAGCGTCGATTAGCAGCATTCCGAGCTTTATTATTAATGGGCGCTATATGGTGAAGCTAAGAGGCCACCGCTCTATGGAAGAACTGCTCGAAACCATTCAATACCTGAAAGAGCAATAGAGTCTCACTCTTTTCTGGCACCATTCGCAGTACCAAATAAAAAGCCCGACAACGAGTAAGTTGTCGGGCTTTCATCTATTACTTGTCTATACCACGATATTAACCGTGGCTAGTTCGACCTATGTTGTCATGGCTTAGCTCTTTGTTGAGCACCGCTTCAACGTGACCAGGTGAACGAGTGGTACCAGAAATCAATCGATACATCGCTGGGATTACGAATAGAGTTACCAAGGTCGCAAAGCCCATACCAAAGAAGATAACCGTACCTACTGCCACACGGCTTTCATAACCCGCACCTGTTGAGGTAATCAATGGGATTGCACCTGCTAGCGTGGTAAATGCCGTCATCATGATTGGTCGTAAGCGTCGAGCAGAAGCATCAATGATGGCTTTTTCAAACTCAATACCGCGGTCACGCAGTTGGTTAGCAAACTCAACGATCAAGATACCGTTTTTGGTTACCATACCGATCAACATGATCATACCGATCTGGCTATAGACGTTGAGCCCCTGACTCATCACTACCAAGCCTAAGAAGCCACCAAAGATACCCATAGGTACAGTGAACATCACCACTAACGGGTTTATGAAGCTCTCGAACTGCGCCGCCAGTACCAAGTACGCCACCAACATCGCTAATGCAAACACCACCAAGATGCTCGATTGGTTCTCTTTGAAGTCTTTAGACTCCCCCGAATAGCTTACCGAAATATCACCCGGTAGTTGCTCAATCGCTTGTTCATCAAGGAAATCCAGAGCTTCACCTAACGTGTAACCTTCCATCAGGTTGGCTTTAATCGTTATCGACTTCTGCTTGTTGTAGTGCGACAAACGAATCGATGATGCGACTTCTTCAATGTGAGTCAAAGTATCTAGTGTCACCAACTCACCAGACTGAGTTCGCATGTAGATTTGGCTCAAGTCATTGGCATTGTTGAAGCTGTTTTCGTCACCACGCAGGTAAACATCATACTCTTCACCACGTTCGACGAAAGTCGTCTCACTGCGTCCGCCTAGCATGATTTCTAAGGTATCGGAGATGTCAGACACACTCACACCCAGCTCTGCTGCACGCTGCTTGTCTACAGTAACCAGTAGCTCAGGCGTTTTCTCAGAGTAATCGATATCCGCGCCTTCCATCATCGGCGAATCTTCAGCGGCTTGCTTTAAGATCTCCGCCCACTTTTGCAGTTCAGAGTAATCTGAGCCACCAAGTACGAATTGCACTGGCTCACTCGACCCTCCTCGAAAACCAGGCATAAACGGGAACACTCGTACATCAGGAATACCGGCTAGTGACTTACGAACTTCATTCAGCGCTTCTTGCGCGGTCACGTCACGCTCATCCCAATCTTCTAGGATCATGATAACAAAGCCCGTTTGGTCACCGGCATTACCGCCAAATGCTGGCGATTGAATACTGAATGACTTCAAGAAGCCTTGACCAAGCAATGGCATTAGACGTTCTTCAACAATGTCCATGTTGGCAGACATGCGGTTATAACTGGTTGCATCAGCACCACGGACAAACGCAAAGATAACACCACGGTCTTCTTGCGGAGTCAGCTGCGCAGGCACTTGTTGCATCAAACCATAGCTACCACCCAAGCATGCGATAATGATGATAGGAGCAGCCCAACGCCAATTTAACGCGCGGCGTAATACCGAGCGGTATCCAGACTCTAATTTGCCAAATACACGTTCAACAAACAGGTTAAAGCGGTTTGGTTTCACGTTCGCTTTTAGGATCTTACTGCCTAGCACTGGCGTTAGCGTCAATGCGACTAGCGACGAGAAGATCACCGACATAGCAAGCAATACAGAGAACTCGGTAAACAGAAGACCAACCATGCCGTCCATGAACGAGATTGGCAGGAATACCATCACCAATACAAGCGTCGTTGCGATTACCGCGAAGCCAACCTCTCGTGTCCCTTTATAGGCCGCAAGCAGTGGCGACTCACCACGTTCAATGTGGTGGAAAATGTTCTCAACCACCACGATTGCATCATCAACCACCAAGCCAATCGATAGGATAAGTGCCATCAAGGTAATCAGGTTGATAGAGAAGCCGAAGTAGTAAGCCGCAATAAACGACGAGATTAAAGATACAGGTACGGTTACCGCAGGGATAAGCGTCGCACGAGCTTGACCGATGAAGATGTACAGCACCAGGATAACCAAACCACCTGTGATAAAGAGTGTGCTGTAAACCTCAGAAATAGAACGGTCGATGAACACAGTCGAGTCATAGTCGACAGCCAAGCGCGTACCATCTGGCAAGAACTTCTGAATCGCTTCCACTTCTTTGTGTACTAAATCTGCCACTTCAAGTGGGTTGGCATCTGACTGAGGCACGATACCCATACTGACGTTAACAACGCCGTCACTCTTAAAGGTCGAGTTTTCGTTCTCTGCGCCAATGTAAACATCAGCGACATCTTTAAGATAAATTGGCGTGTTGTCAGAAGCGCGCTTGACCACTAGGTATTCAAAATCTTCTGCTTCAGTGTATGAGCGAGCAGTACGAACCGACATCACGATCGCGTCATTACGAACTTCACCGCCCGGGCTCTCGATATTCTCATTGTTCAATGCAGACGTAATATCAGATGTGGTAACCCCACGCCCTGCCATTTCCGCAGGCTTTAGCTTCACGTACATTACTTTGTACAAGCCACCCGAGATATCCACAGAACTTACGCCGGAGATCAAACTAAAGCGGTCAATCAATACACGCTCTGTGTAATCGGTTAGCTGCGTTCGGTCCATCTCAGTAGAGCTTAGGTTGATGTATACCGAAGCCTCACCGCTACCGTTGTTCTTGTAAACAATCGGGTCATCAGCTTCGTCAGGCAGAGAGCGCTGTGCACGAGCAACGGCATCACGAACGTCACTAACACCAGTATTTAGGTCGTAACCCAATTCAAAGGTAATCGTGATTCGCGACATACCGTTACGAGTGGTGGACTCGATCTCATCAATACCACTGATACCGGATAATTGGTCTTCAAGATTGGAGGTTATTTGACTCTCGATGATGGTCGCTGATGCGCCTTCGTAGCGTGTGCTGATCGATACCACAGGGCTTTCGATATCAGGCATCTCACGAACGGCAAGCTTACTAAAAGAGACAATACCAAACACAACCAATAGCAAACTCAATACGACAGCTGCTACTGGTCTCTTTACTGAAACGTCAGATAACAACATTAGTTAGCGCCTTCTTGTGCTGTTTTCTCGGTTGCGGAGTCAGCCGGGCGGTTTATAGCAAGTTCCTGAACCTGAACACCATCACGCATGTTCACGATGCCTTGAACGACAATCTTCTGTCCAATCTCGATACCCTTTTCAATCACAACTTCGTTGTCGATACGAGCGCCAAGGAAGACTTCCGTTCGCGTTGCCTTGTTATCTTCACCAACCACGTAAACAAAACGTTTAGTACCTGAGTACTCGAGAGCTTGAACGGGAATGATTGGTGCTTCAATTGGAGGGAAGTCCATCGCTGCCGACACCAACATGCCCGGCTTTAGATAATCATTGTTGTTGTCGAAATTAATTCGAACTCGAAGGTTTAATGTCTCTGCGTTGATACGAGAATCAATGCCAACCACTGAACCTGTAAATTCTGTATCTCCCCATGCACTGGTGCGAGCCGTCACTTTCATGCCTTTAGATAGCTTAGAAAGGTAACGTTCAGGGATCTGAAGGTCTAACTGCATGACTGAAAGGTCATCTAGGGTTACCAGTTCAGTACCCGCTGTCACCATTTTGCCGCGGCTAAAATCGATAAAGCCGACTGTGCCTGAGAATGGTGCGCTAATGTGAAGATCTTTTAGGTTGGCATTTGCTGCCGCCAAACGAGCATTGGCGATCTCTACATTGGTTTTCTGTGCGTCAATTTCGGTTTGCGTGATCGCGTTACGTTTCACCAAGCGTTCAAATTCCGCTAGTTTACGTTTCTCGTCTTTTAGATACGCTTGCGCTTCTGCAACTGCAGCTTTTGCCTTATCGTCATCTAACTGAACCAACATCTGACCTTTAGTCACATCTTGATTCGCTTTAATGTTGATAGAGTCAACGCGTCCAGCCACCTCAGAAGTGATCATCACTGATTGCTCAGCTTCTAGTTTTCCAACTAGAGAAAGGGATTGGCTAACTTGGTGAATATCAACCTGCTCAGTAACAACAGTGACAGTGCTCGGGCCCATGCGCTTTGCAAGTACGGCTGGAGACGCCATAAGAATAGACAAGCTCAGCAGGGTTAAAACAGATTTATTTTTCATAATTATGGTCTGCAAGTAAGTTTTGTAGCAATCACAGTGAGTAAGTGGTCAGCAATAGCGTAGAAAAAAGGCTTGAAAACAAGGCTGCTCTTTTCAACAGGGTAGCTTTGAAAAGTAGTTACCCTACAATCAAAAATCCTAACGCAGCTGCCGAGCATTTTAATTAGCTAGAACGACAAGTTACTTACTACGATTGGTATTATTCTCTATAAATGAAATTAACCGTATTCTATCAACTGATGAATGCTGTAACGTCAAGAAGTGTAAATCTAGATTAAATTTCGTTTACGTTTCGTGGTGGTTTAGCCAAAACAACAGCAAGACAGAAAGTCAATAACCTCAAGGCGTTACCCACCAGTACGTAAACCTCAGTACAGATGTTCACTTCACGAGCAATATGCGTACTTTTCGCCATCTTTGCCCAAAAAGGCAGCATTTAACACAAAACCATAAGAAAAACCCTTTACAGGTTTAACGTGTTTGCTATGATGCGCTCCGCACTTGAGAGATGCGTTGGGAAAAACATCTCTTTAGCCTATCCATTATGAGTTAGGAAAAACACCCTGGAGGGGTTCCCGAGTGGCCAAAGGGAGCAGACTGTAAATCTGCCGGCACTGCCTTCGATGGTTCGAATCCGTCTCCCTCCACCATATTTCTTCTTACCTCTACCTAGAGTTAAGAGACCAACCTAGTTGATGGGCTTATGGGAAAACATCAATTTAGGCTTACTTTGTGAAAAGTAAGACACACCCTGGAGGGGTTCCCGAGTGGCCAAAGGGAGCAGACTGTAAATCTGCCGGCACTGCCTTCGATGGTTCGAATCCGTCTCCCTCCACCATATTCTTCTTGCCTCTACCTTAGAGTTAAGAGAACAACCTAGTTGATGGGCTTTATGGGAAAACATCAATTTAGGCTTACTTTGTGAAGAGTAAGACATACCCTGGAGGGGTTCCCGAGTGGCCAAAGGGAGCAGACTGTAAATCTGCCGGCACTGCCTTCGATGGTTCGAATCCGTCTCCCTCCACCATATTCTTCTTACCTCTACCTTAGAGTTAAGAGAACAACCTGATTGATGGGCTTATGGGAAACATCAATTTAGGCTTACTTTGTGAAGAGTAAGACACACCCTGGAGGGGTTCCCGAGTGGCCAAAGGGAGCAGACTGTAAATCTGCCGGCACTGCCTTCGATGGTTCGAATCCGTCTCCCTCCACCATATTATCCTTAATTGGAAAATCGAAAAGCCAACTCATTGAGTTGGCTTTTTTCGTTTCTAACGTTCCATATTATCAGCGTAACTTCTCTTCTAAACATTAGAACACTGCAATACCGATCTTATCGCAAGGTAGTTGATACCTTTGAACTTACCGATGAATCAATCACTCCAAACTTCCATATGACGCTTACAAACCAAATAAGCTGCGCAACCTAAGCAGTTTGTAGAAACAGGGTCTTCGCAATCATCCACCACTTTCTGCTTCTGCTGCGATGAAAGCTCAGGCTCTAATATAGGCTCAAAAAACCTCGTCATATCAACCAACTCCTAAGTTTTATTTGGTTAAGTAACTAATTAAGAACATTAAAATGAGTAACTTACATTGAGGTTAGCCCACCTTATTCCCAGCCATTACTTAAGTAACTCTCTTCCTAACACTTGCGGAATCAAACGACCAGACACAAAAAAGCCCCTACAGATTTCCCTGCAGGGGCTTTCAATAATCAAAGCACTGGTTTGCTAACGTCTTCTGTTAGCTATACCGATATTAACCTTGAATACCAACAATCAACCAAGGTGCGTTGTCAGTTGTTAGATCACGCTCTAAGTGCCAGATATCAGTGATGTCTTCTTCGATACCTTCCGCAGAATCACGGTAGCGACCGCTAAACTGTAGGCTTAGCTGTGCTTTGCTGCCGTCATGGTCTGCACGAACGATTTCAGCATCAACGTACATTACGTCTGTGTGTTGATCACCGTCTAGCTTGCTACGCTCAGCTTTTAGGTCTTCGAAAAGGCTTGGAGACACGTACTCTGCAATCGTGCTTAGCTCGTTGTGGTTCCATGCACCTTGCAGTGTACGGTAGTGCTCACGAGAGCCGTTGATGAATGCCGCTTGATCAAAACCCGGTGGGTAGTTATGTGGAACATCGCTTTGCGCACCAAAACCAAAGCCACCAGCAGTGCCTTGTGATTGAGGTTGTGCTTGCTCGAAGTTATGAACATTTGGCTGTTGCGTTGGTTGTTCAAACTTATTTTGTCCCATACCGCCGAATGCTGGCTGTTGGCCACGTGCATTCTGCTGATTCATCGAACCCTGCTTCGCGCCAAGCATGCCACGTAGGAACTTAAACGCTAGGAAAGCAATCAGACCCATAATCAGAATATCCATGAACTGGATACCTTCAAATGCGCCACCGAAGAATGCTGCTAGTAGACCACCTGCAAGTAAACCGCCTAGCAGACCGCCCATTAGGCCTTTCTTGCTAGAGTTAGCCGCTGTGTTCTTACCGGCTTGATCTTGTCGGATTGAATTCGTGTTCTGTTGTTGCTGTTTGGGTGCAGGAGCCGTTTTGAAACTCTTACCAAAAGACTTACCACCACCAAACTTTTTCGCTTCCGCGATTGGTGTCACCGCGACTGATACCATCAGAATCGCGACTAGTGAGAAAAATCGTTTCATTATTATCCTTTATAGGTTTCTTTATCTTTCGACACCTTAATCATACTCGTTAACAAAGCACAATGAAATATTCACTGTGTTTACACATGTTTCATAATATTGCGGCGATTAGTTGATTACTAAACTAGCGAAAGGATTGACGGCACTCAGGGGCAGCATTAAAATATTGAACGATGTTCATTTACTAGAAACTACTCATGGCACGCAGAAACGACCACACTCGAGAACAATTGATCCAGCTGACTTTAAATACAGTGACAGACTTTTTAGAGCAGCACTCCTATCACGAGTTGAGCCTACGAAAAATCGCGAACATGATTGGTTATGTACCAAGTACACTGGTCAATGTATTCGGTAACTACAACCTTTTGCTTCTTCACGTAGTAGCTAAAACGTTAGATGAACTCGCGGCTGAATCTGCAACTGCCGTTGAACAATCAAGCAATGCACAACAAGCATTATTTAATCTTGCTTACTGCTACCATGACTTTGCGCAAAAGCACCCACACCGTTGGCAGCTTATCTTCGAGCACAACATGAACGGTGAAAACCTACCTGAATGGCAATCCAACCGTATCGATAAGATGACTGGCATGCTAGAGCAATTGTTAATCGCAATTGCACCTGAACATACGGAAAGCGAAGTTGTTAAAGCGAGCCGTGTATTATGGTCTGGCGTGCACGGAATTACACTTTTAAGTGTTGATGATAAGTTTTTCGCATCTGAGCCTATCGATGGTAAAGAGTTGATTAATAACCTAGTCTCAAACTACTTAACCAACTGGTAAGCATTCAAGGAAAGACAATGAACAACAGCAGCCAATCTTCGCTGTTAACGCAAAAAAGGTTCCTACCCTACTTTATTACCCAGTTTTTGGGAGCCTTTAACGACAACATCTTCAAAAATGTTCTGTTGCTGTTTGTTGCTTTCGCAAGCGTAGACACACTACCTATCTCCAGCAACCTATTCATAAACTTGGCAGCTGGCCTTTTTATTCTACCCTTCTTCCTATTCTCAGCTTTAGCTGGTGTACTGGCTGACAAATACGAAAAATCTTGGTTTATCCGTAAAGTGAAGCTCCTTGAAGTGGTGATCATGTCGTTGGGTGCGATTGGCTTTATCTACGAAAGCTACGGGATATTGCTTCTACTTCTGTTTCTAATGGGAACGCAGAGTGCCTTCTTTGGACCAGTAAAATACGCCTTACTCCCTCAGCAACTAGAAACAAAAGAGCTCGTTTCAGGGAACGCTTTAGTGGAGACAGGCACATTCCTAGCTATTCTGATTGGTACTTTGGGTGCCGGTATTATTGCATCGGAAAAGAGCGCGAAGCTGGTTGCAGCAATTTGTATTGTGTCATTTGCTGTACTTGGCTATGTATCAAGCTGCTTTATTCCTAAAGCACCAAGCAATGCGCCAGATCTTAAAGTGAAATGGCAGCCAATCAAGCTAACCCAAGCAACACTCGCGATTGCAAAAAAAGACCACCCAACCTTCCAGGCTTTAATGTCTATCAGCTGGTTTTGGTTCCTTGGCGCGACCTACTTAACCCAATTTCCAAACTTCACTAAGCTGCATTTGAATGGCACTGAGAGTTCGGTTGCCTTTTTGCTGGCGCTATTCTCTGTAGGCATTGCCATTGGCTCTCTAGCGTGTGACAAGCTTTCCAATCACCGAATTGAGATCGGCATTGTGCCAATGGGCAGTTTAGGGATTTCACTTTTTGGCTTGCTGATGGCGACATCCATCCCTGATTCTTTGCCCGAGTTTAGCTCTTTTCAGCAATTTGTGACCTATTCAGAGCTATGGCCGCTGTTTGCTTATCTGCTACTACTTGGCATCTCTGGTGGTATCTTTATTGTGCCGCTTTATTCACTGATGCAGCTGCGCGCGAAACCAGACGAGCGTGCTCAAGTGATTGCAGGGCTAAATATCTACAACTCGCTGTTCATGGTAGGTAGTGCTGTAATGGGCATCGTATGCTTAAGCGTGCTAGAGCTATCCATCCCACAGCTGTTTATACTGCTGGCGCTATTGAACACCTTCGTGATGCTTTACCTGTTCTATCAGGTACCCATTTACGCCTTCCGCTTCTTCACTTGGGTCGTCACTCACACCATGTACCGTGTTAAGCACAAGAATCTGCACAACCTGCCTGAGGATGGTGGAGCGTTGATTGTTTGTAACCACGTCAGCTATATGGATGCACTGCTGCTAAGCGCGGTATGTCCTCGCCTGATTCGTTTTGTGATGGAGGAAGACTATGCCAAACTTCCACCATTGAGACGCTTCTTGAAAAGAGCTGGAGTGATTCCTATCTCATCCACCAACCGCCGCTCGATTCGCAACGCTTTCAACGAGGTTGAACAAGCACTGCATGAAGGTCATATCGTGTGTATCTTCCCAGAAGGTAAACTCACCTCAGATGGCGAGGTTGCGGAATTCATGCGTGGCATGGAGCTGATTATCCGACGCTCTCCCGTGCCAGTCATTCCAATGGCTCTCAAAGGATTATGGGGCAGCTACTTTAGCCGCTATAAAGGCCGAGCATGCAAAGGATTACCAACTCGTTTCTGGACAAAGCTAGAGATCGAAGCGGGTGAGCCAATTTCGCCGGCCGACGCCTCTTGTGAAACCCTGCGTCAGGCCGTTGCCGATCTACGTGGCTCTCAAAGATAATTAGCTTAAAATAAGTCCAAATGCCCCTCCTGAACAGACGTTTAGTTTTTCTTAACGTTTGTTCAATTCATTTAGACTTACTTATCATCAAGTTAAGCGTATAGTCTTCGCTACGCTGCCATAACCAGAAACGATAAAAACAATATAATGAAAATGAATAAATCCATTCCATTTTATCTCGCTGCTATATTTTGCTTAACCCCATGGGTAAGCTCACCTACCGCGCTGGTTGTCGGTTTTCTGCTTGCAAGCTTAGGCGTGGTGCCTGAAAACGTAGAGGTTGGCAAAATCACTAAAAAG
The DNA here is from genome assembly GCF_002954585.1 of Vibrio chagasii. GTDB lineage: Bacteria > Pseudomonadota > Gammaproteobacteria > Enterobacterales > Vibrionaceae > Vibrio > Vibrio chagasii_A. The sequence goes on along the minus strand of NZ_MSCI01000002.1, from coordinate 646,516 downwards.
CTGCTGGCCTACTCAATTGTCGGCTTGGGCTTTGGCATTCAGTTTGAGAAAGCGCTAGCGGTGACTGGTGACGGTATTGGTTTGATCATCACTACTATCATTGGCACACTGGTTATTGGCTGGTTCTTAGCAAAACGTATGGGGCTGGACCGTACTACTGGTTACCTAATTTCTTCTGGTACTGCCATTTGTGGTGGTAGTGCGATTGCTGCGGTCGCTCCAGCAATCAAAGCAGAAGACGAACAGATTGGTTTAGCATTGGCTACCGTCTTTGTATTGAACTCTGTAGCACTATTCCTATTCCCGATGATTGGTCATGCACTTGAATTGAGCCAACAAACGTTCGGTACCTGGGCTGCCATCGCGATTCACGATACTTCTTCAGTTGTTGGTGCTGCCTCTGCATATGGTGAAGAAGCACTGACAACCGCGACCACACTTAAGCTCGCTCGTGCACTATGGATCATCCCAATCGCGTTGGTCAGCGCAATGATCTTCAAGAGTGATCAAAAGAAGATTACCGTGCCTTACTTCATTTTCTTCTACTGCGCGGCTATCGCAGTCAGCGACTTATTGCCACAGTTTGAAGTGGTATACCAAGGCATCTTTGACGTGTCTAAGCGTGCATTGGTTGTGTGCCTATTCTTAATTGGCTGCGGTATCTCTGTAGAGAAACTGAAAGCGGCGGGACCAAAACCGTTGATGTTTGGTATTACGATGTGGGTGATGATCTCTACAGGTTCATTAGCGTGGTTGACCCTCGCATAACCTCTAGGGAGTTAAATCTCTAACAAGCTCACTAAGCTCGAAGATCGAAACAGGAAATAAAAAGGCAAAGCTTATATGGGCTTTGCCTTTATCGTTTTTGATACATTTCGACCAATTCGCTATTCAAACAGGGGCTTATCACTCTTCTGGCTCTCTCTTTTCATCAAAACCAATACCACAACTAACACAAATGCAGTAAGTTCAGCTAACGAACGCGTCAGCCCTGACGATGTGATGGCTTGGCCTATCTGCAGTAACACTGCAATGATGAGGGCAATTTTCATAATAAGACCTTATTCTATAATCCGTTATTTATATGGCTTATTATGATGGATGGTTATAAAGACAATAAATTCTGTTTTGAACTATCTAATGTCCAAATCTGCTAAACGGAGACTAAACAGATTAAAATCTCCATTTCTATCATTTTGATTTTTTGTGTTGCAACAGCCACTGCGCTAATCCCGCTCTCGATACCTTGATGCCTAATTGTTCTTGCTCTGGCATGCGGTAGTAGTCGATAGGGAACTTAAATCGCTCCAGACTTCCTTGTAGCTGTTCGGCAAACCACACTTTGCTTGGCATTTCATCACAATCGATAATCGCAACGGGTCTAAAACCAAATTCACTGTCTTCAACGGGTATGATAAAGGCTTGCTTAACCTCAGGAAGTTTACTCAGTGCCCTCTCAATTTCTTCACAGTGAATATTCTCACCGCCAGAAATAAACTGATTATCGGCTCTGCCAATAATCGACACTTGCTCGCCATTCCATTGACCAAGATCTTTACTATCAAACCAGCCATTCTCATCCACTAATGGGGTTAAATTACCTTGATAGTAGTAACCAGAAGCGAGGGTATTGCCTCCAATATAGATACGTTGGTTTTCTATTTTCAATTGGCGATGATTAAGCACAAAACCGGCAGTGCAGCTCGCATCAACAGGCTTTGCCGTCACCGTTGAGGCCGCTTCCGTCATGCCATAACCAAGCCAAGTCTCGATCCCCATTTGCTGAGCTTCAAGGCCAAGTGCTTCTGGAATATGGCTACCACCTAACAGCACATGAGTTAAAGTAAGTGCTTGCTTACTCTTTAATAACCTATGTAGTTGAGTAGCGACCAACGAAGCATGACTACACCCCTTGATATCGGATTCAAGCTGACCAATACCCATTTTTATACAGCCACCAGCAACGAGCCAACGATGAACAATCGCCAGCCCCGACACATGGTACATAGGTAAACTCAGTAGCCACGTATCACTGCCTTTAAATTGGAAAGCGCCCAGTAACCCGGCAGCAGAACATAAGTGCTGCTCAAGTGTGTGAGCCACCGCTTTAGGGTTTCCGGTAGAACCTGAAGTAAATACGATACTCGCGAGGTTTTGAGGACTGAAACAGGAAAGTTCTGACGTTGCTGCTGGCTTGTCATCAACATTCAGTTTTTCATCAACATTCAAATCACTCAAACAAGGCAATGTAAGTAACTGAGTGTTTGGCTCAGCAAGGTTTGATTGATTTAAACCACTACTTTCTAACAACCATAGATAACGCCTAGCCGACGTCCTATAAAGCGATTCAAGCTTTTGTGCTAAGCGAGCAGCAGGTTGAGGCATAGTGAACGCGCAAAGCACACCTAGGTTCAGTGCCGCTAGATAAACGGGAATCACTTCGGCTTGGTTCTTACCAACAATGGTCAACACATCGCCTTGAGAGAGGCCTTGTTCTGATAACTGTTGTTGGTAATCACTCACTAACGCCACAACTTGCAGCCAAGTGTATGCACGGTTGGGAGTAACGAATGCTGTTTGATGTGGGTTCAGCTGCGCCCACTGTACCCAGAGCGGGTGATGATTAGATTGTGGGCGCATCATAAGATAACCAAGTTAAAGATTGAAAACTGATTGAGTCAACCGAACAATCGGCCTATGAAGACCAAATCAGCTGCTGCTGTTCAAGCGTCGCAACAGGAAGTTGGCAACCTGGCCATGGCACTTCAAGCTGTTGTTGATACAAACCAATCGTATCAAGCCCCGGCACTTCATTAGGCAAGTACTGCTGTGCCAATCGCGCAATCTGAGTTAAGCCAAGGCTCGACTCAATACTTGAGCTTAGTACAGGCTTAATACCGAGTTGCTGTGCTCGTTCAATGATTGCCACACAACGCTCTACCGAGCCAATTAAGGTTGGTTTAATTACCACAGCCTTAACACCAGTTAAATCACTTAAATCAAACTCAGGGTTACGCACCGCTTCTTGCAGTGTTTCGTCCCAAGCAATTGCTACGCCGTGGTCGATGGCAAAAGCCAAGCTATCTTCTGGCTTTTGGCAAGGCTCTTCAATAAAGCTAATACGCTGACGCAGTGATGGCGAAATGTATTTAATGAACTGCTTCGCTTTTTCAGGCTTCCACGCTCGGTTAGCATCAAGTCGTAGCGTTAAATCAGGAATCGATTCAAGGAATAAGCTCACCAGCATCCCATCACGGATCGCTTCGTAAAGACCCACTTTAACTTTAGCGACCTTCTCACCTTCCATCTCATTAAGCACAGGGATCAATTCATCAGGGTCACCTGTACATAGAGGTGCAGCTTGGTAGTTACCTTCCGCATTGAGTTCGCCTTGAAGCTCCATCAACGCCATTGAAAAACCAAACGCCACTGACGGATAAAGTTCATCGAATGGGGTGTTAGGTTTGTTGTGACTCCAAAGCTCTAGCTCGTTTTGTAACTGAATGCCAGCTTGCTCGGCATCTTCTTGACTAAAGCCCGGCAAAGGTGCGACTTCGCCAAAACCAGACTTACCATCACACTCAAGATGGATAATGTAGCCAACACGTTCGTTCAACTTATTATCACGCAGCACCACGCCACTATCCATAGGTAGTTGATAACGATACAGTTTAGCGTGACGCTGGGAATTCATTGAATTCATAAGGTTTCCTAAAAAACGGGAACATTAAAACAAAACGAGCCGCTATTTAGCGACTCATTCTGAAGAGGATAAAACTATGGGTTACGCGGGAATTTGTCGAAATCAGGTCGACGTTTCTCGTTAAACGCATTACGGCCTTCTTGGCCTTCCTCTGTCATGTAGAACATCATGGTTGCGTTACCTGCAAGCTCTTGCAGACCGGCTTGGCCATCACAGTCGGCATTTAGCGCTGCTTTCAGACAACGTAGCGCCATTGGGCTGTGTTGCAGAACTTCACGACACCAACGAACGGTTTCTTTTTCTAGGTCAGCGACAGGCACAACCGTGTTCACCAAGCCCATATCCAATGCTTCTTGAGCATCGTAGAAACGGCATAGGAACCAGATTTCACGCGCTTTCTTCTGACCAACGATACGAGCCATGTACGAAGCGCCCCAACCGCCGTCGAACGAACCCACTTTAGGGCCAGTCTGACCAAATTGAGCGTTGTCTGCTGCAATAGTAAGGTCAGCCATCATATGAAGCACGTGACCACCACCTACAGCCCAACCCGATACCGCTGCGATTACTGGCTTAGGACAAGTACGGATTTGGCGTTGGAAATCAAGCACGTTCAGGTGGTGAGTACCTGAATCATCTTTGTAGCCGCCGTAGTCACCACGAATACTTTGGTCACCACCAGAACAGAACGCCTTTTCACCAAGACCCGTTAGAATGATTACGCCAACTTTCTCGTCGTAACGAGCGTCAGCCAGAGCATTAATCATCTCTTTTACGGTTTGTGGACGGAACGCATTGTGCACTTGAGGGCGAGCAATCGTGATTTTCGCAATACCGTCTTCAGACTTGTGGTATTGAATATCTTCATATTGACTGCTTTCATCGCGCCAGTTAACGGCTGCGTAAAGTTCTTCTTCTGTGATGCCTACTGTTTTAGCCATGGTGATTCCCATTGTTCTATTAGAGAGCGCGACTATCGAAGAGTCGCGACGGTGTTGCTCTGCTTGTCATAGCGCTTGATACGAGAGACACGCTCAGTCAGTTCATCAACGACTGGCGATACATTGGATAATCAAGTTTGAAAACATCTCTGGTTGTTCAAAATGAACATTATGACCAGCGTAATCAACCTGACTATATTCAAAGCCACTATTCTCAGCTAGCTCCATGAATTTACGATCTTTTTCACCACATACATAGTGCAAAAGATGCTCATGAGATTTTAATGTAGCACGTAAATCAGGTTGCTTCGCTAACGAAGTAGATAACAACATATTTGCTACGGATACTCCAAGGTTACCACTACGCTTTATGACCAAAGTTTGTCTTTGCTCATGATTTAGTGAAGAAAAGACGCTTTGTTGATACCAATCGTCTAAAACATCCTCAATCGACTGCTGTGCAAAGCGCACGGCCCATTGCGTATCATGCACTAACCTTTGTGCTCTTTCTTCGTCACACTCCAAGCCAAAGTTACCACCTTCGATAATGACTTTTTCAAGATTCAGTGTTTCAAAGCAAGGGCTTGTCACCCCATACATGGCGAGCCTTCCTCCCATTGAGTAGCCAATCACCACGATAGGATAATCTGCAGGAAGATCGTTCTCCTCCAACTGAGAAGTGATGCACTGAACGATCTTGGTGCAGCAGTGTTCAAAGCCTACAGGATCGATAAAACGGCTTTGTCCGTGTCCAGGTAAATCTATGCAAAGACGAGGAAAATCTTCGAGGAAGGGGTGGCATGCACTCCAATCATCCCCGCTTCCGAGTAAACCATGTAAAAAAACAAGCAAAGGTTTGTCAGAAGGTACTTGCGCAGCTGGGTAGTAATTGGAGTAAAGCATGTATAGTCCTTAGGCTAATGCCTCGGTGAGCATTGAGCTGAATTGCTTCAACAAAGTAGACGCTTGTTCGGGAGGCGTCTTAACTTCCACGAGCAAAGTACCTTGACCTTGTTCGAAATGTTTTTCGATAAGCGTTTGATAACAGTTAAGGGTTTCAGGGGCAGCATAATCGATCTTGAATTGTGCAGCGGCATGCTCAAAGCTGAAACCATGAGGCATCTGATAAAGTGCCTGTTTTTGTTGCTCAGGTACCGGCAACAAATCAAAAATCGCCCCGCCATCGTTATTGGTGACCATAATAACCATTGGCGTTGTGTTGTGAGTGAGTAGCGCTAGCGAATTGAGATCGTACAACAAAGAGGTATCACCAATCAGCATCATCAAAGGGGTTTGGTTAGCTTTCACCACGCCCGCAGCCGTCGCCACCAAGCCATCAATGCCCGAGGCACCACGGTTGCTGTACACTTGAGTCGCAGATATTGATGACAACATATCCACCAGCCTTACCATCAAGCTATTTCCCACAAATAACTCTCTGCCTTTAAGTCTAAACGACAAGTCAACGGCGACACTCAACTCTGTAAGTTGATCATTATTAGAGATTTGTGCCAATACTAATTGTTGAACTATGTTCGCGACTTCAGCCAAAGGTGCCGCCCAGCCAGCATGTTCTCCCAACAGCGTCGGTAGATGCTGCTCTGATAACCAATATTCGATATCCGCGACGATGTGAGTTTGAGGCAGATGATCTTGATTAATACGATGTACATCTGGTGAAACAACGATGTACTGCGATGAACAAAATGTGGAAGCTTGTCCTTTTACCCATTGGTTAAGACGCTTAGATACGATGCGCTCACCAAACTGGATAATAAAATCACACTGACTAAGCTGCGCTTTGGCTGCGTCACTTTGCATCCACAGATCATAGTGTTTCCAGTCACTACTGACACCCGATTGAGGGTCACAGAAAACTGGCCAGCCCAAAGCTGACGCAAATTGCTTGGCTTTAATTGCAGCTTCATTCTCGATAGAACCAATAATCACCGCGCCTTTAAAAGCGACATAATCACTTGCTGAAACAGGCTGAGCGTTTAAATGGCTCGGTAAATAAGTGTTCGAGTAAAGGCTGGTTGAAGCTCTCCAAGCTGCCACGCTCTTTGTATAACCCGCATACATCTCAGCGCTATTAGCGGAATAAAGAGGCTCTGGGAACGGACAGTTGATGTGAATAGCACCACCAACACTGCGTTGTTTCGCCAGCGTGTGATCAATCGATGTCAGCAGCCAATTCAAAGAAACTTGTGTCGTCGGGCTTGGCAGGTTTAGCTCAGTTTCAACATGAGAAGAGAAGATACCCTGTTGCTGAATCGCTTGGTTAGCACCACAATCGACTAAATCAATCGGTCGATCAGAGGTCAGCAAGATTAGCTTTTCTCGCGTTAACCCAGACTCAGCGGTCGCTGGTAGAAGGTTAGCCACAGCAGTACCGGACGTAACAATCACCGCAACTGGCTTGTTACTGGCTTTTGCTAAACCTAGAGCAAGAAAGCCAAGCCCGCGCTCATCAAAGTGCGTATGTAAAGTGAGCTTAGAGTTGGCTTCAGCTTCGAGTGTTAGTGGTGTTGAACGAGAGCCAGGCGCGATGCAAACATGTTCAACACCGCTGCGGACAAGCTCTTCAAGTAATGTGTTACACCAAACTCTGTTTAATACCGCTTGGTCGTGACTCATGATGCCACACCCAATGGTGGGTGATCAGAAATCAGGCTAAGTAAGGTCGACATCTTCTTATTCAGTTCTTGCCACTCGTGCTCTGCTACCGATCCGGGCACGATCCCCGCGCCTGCAAACAGCTGTACTTGATCGTTTACAACCAATGCACTTCGAATCGCCACACAGAATTCCGCTCGTTGATGACTGATATAACCGACAGAACCGGCATACCAGCCTCTAGCAAACGGTTCATGTTCCAGAATGAAGTCCATTGCTTCTTTACGCGGTAAACCAGCGACTGCTGCGGTAGGTTGTAAAGCCGCAAGTAACTGAACGCCATTAACGCCATTATTAAGCTGCGCGTGAATATTGCGTTTTAGATGCTGCACCTTACGCAAACGAACAAGGCGCGCTTCTTTCTCTACGTGCACGGATTGTGAATGAGGCGTGAGACGCTCAATGATGTCGTCGACCACATATTGGTTCTCATTGAGGTTTTTAGTGTCTTGAGAAAGCCAGTTGGCTAGCTCCATATCCTCAGTCGCGTTCTCGCCACGACCAATAGTCCCAGCCAGTGCTTCCGTATCAAGCTCGGTGCCATGTCGACTATATAGGCGCTCAGGCGTCGAACCAATAAAGCTGTGCTTTGAATCCAGTACCAACATAAAGTGGAAGCTGTGGTGATTTTGCAGATAGCTCGCTTTAAGTAGTTGAGCAGCACAAATAGGCGCATCAAGCTTTAGCGTCGTTTTGCGTGCCAAAACCACTTTCTTATATTCTTCGTCGCTAATGCCTTTAAGCACCTTCTCAACCAAACCACCCCACTGTTCTCTTTCTGGAACGTGGTTAATCTGTTCAATATGCGCAGACAATGGAGCCAATATCGCAGCATCAACAGCCAGCTTATTCAGAGCATTAATCGACGCAACGCGATCGGACGATAAATTAACGGCCAACGACCAAGTGTCGTCAAAGCGGAGCAATTCTATATGAGGAAGAAAGAAGAAAGACTCCATGCAACGACGATTTTTTTCAGTGTGACCGTCAAATGAACGCCCACCCCAAATTCGTTGGTCTTCACCAAGAATCGCATACGCGGGTGCTGGATCTGAAAATGTGTGCAACTGACCAAGCGCAACCACCTCTTCACGAATGTCGCGTGACTGCCAGTAGAACTTAGGAAAGAGCGGTTGAGCATGAAGCCATTCGATAAATGCAAACGATGGTTTTTGCGTGAGAGCTTCAACACAACGAACTTCGCTTGCTTGGGCATTTTGTACTCGCTCAATCAAAGCTGAGATAGTTTGCTGGAAATGTGACAAATCGACCTCGTTCACATCTAAATTCTTATTATATTAGTTTGATAATTTATGTGTAGCACCCACTTAGATCAAGAATGTCCGATATCTTTTCAAAATTCCTGTGACTTTAAGCGAGCCCCTCTATCATTCTAGACAATAACCATAAAAGCGATGAATTAAAACTTAGAGAAGGGTGACAACAAAAAGACCAAACGTGACACTGAAATGCGACATTCATCAGATTTTTATTCTATCAAACGTCATTTTGCGGTACTTTAATAAAGTATTTAAATTAATTTCAGGAAATCGGCAATGCAAAATATCGGGATGTCGTCAAAACTCAACAGCGTATGCTACGAAATCAGGGGGCCTGTACTCAAACATGCTAAGCGCATGGAAGAAGAAGGGCATAAAATACTAAAGCTTAACATTGGTAACCCCGCCCCATTTGGTTTTGACGCCCCTGATGAAATCCTTGTTGACGTAATCCGTAACCTGCCGACATCTCAAGGTTACTGTGACTCAAAAGGTATCTATTCAGCCCGTAAAGCGGTTGTTCAACACTACCAGAAAAAAGGTCTACGCAATCTTGACGTAGAAGACGTTTACATTGGTAACGGTGCTTCAGAGCTTATCGTTATGTCTATGCAAGCGCTACTGGATAATGGTGATGAAATCTTAGTTCCCGCTCCAGATTACCCTCTATGGACAGCGTCTGTTGCGCTTTCTGGTGGTACTCCGGTTCACTACATGTGTGATGAAGATGCAGACTGGTATCCAGATCTGGATGACATGCGTGCAAAGATCTCTCCAAAGACTCGCGGCATCGTTCTTATCAACCCGAACAACCCTACAGGTGCGGTTTACAGCCGTGATTTCCTACTTCAAGTTGTCGAGATTGCACGTGAACACGGCCTAATCATCTTCGCTGATGAGATTTACGACAAAGTCCTTTACGACGGTGCTGTACATACCTCTGTTGCAACGCTTGCTGAAGACGTACTGATGGTAACATTCAACGGCCTATCTAAAGCTTACCGTGTTTGTGGTTTCCGTGGCGGGTGGATGTTCCTAACGGGCCCCAAACATTTAGCCAAGGGCTATGTTGAAGGTCTTGAAATGCTTGCCTCGATGCGTTTGTGTGCCAACGTGCCAATGCAGCACGCAATCCAAACGGCACTAGGTGGCTATCAAAGTATCAATGAACTGATCCTGCCTGGCGGCCGCCTACTTGAGCAACGTGACCGAGCATGGGAACTGATTAATAAGATCCCAGGTGTTTCTTGTGTAAAACCAAAGGGCGCGATGTACCTGTTCCCAAAAATCGACACCGAGATGTACAACATCAAAGACGATCAGAAGTTCGTACTCGATTTCCTAAAGCAAGAAAAAGTACTGTTAGTACAAGGTACTGGGTTCAACTGGCCTAAGCCTGACCACTTCCGTATTGTGACTTTGCCACATATTGAAGACCTTGAAGTCGCAATTGGTCGCCTAGAGCGCTTCTTGCAGACTTACAATCAAGACGACCTTATCGAAGGTTAATCATCACAAAGAAAGATGGCTACAATTTGCTGTTTTAAAAGACTTTAACTTGTATTCATTCACTTCTATGCTTAAAAGGCTCCAGTTTAGGAGCCTTTTTTGTATCCGATGTCTCGTGCAGTTTGTGGCAAACAAAAAGTACGAGTGGAGCACTCTCTAGATAGGACACTTATGAAACAGAGCCATTTCTTCGCCCACCTCGCACGTATGAAGCTTATCCAGCGCTGGCCTCTGATGCGCTCCGTCTCAAGCGAGAATATTTCAGAACATAGTCTACAGGTCGCATTCGTCGCCCATGCCTTGGCGCTTATCAAAAACAAAAAGTTTGATGGCAAGCTGAATCCAGAACACATTGCCCTAATCGGGATGTACCATGACACCAGTGAAGTACTGACTGGGGACCTACCAACGCCTGTCAAATACTACAATCCAGATATTGCCCAAGAGTATAAGAAAATAGAAGCCGCCGCAGAGCAGAGACTGCTTTCGATGCTGCCAGAGGAGTTTCAAGACGACTTCGCGCCTTTCTTAATCTCCGGCACCGCCAGTAAAGAAGAGCAGAACATCGTAAAACAAGCCGACACTATCTGTGCTTATCTCAAATGTTTAGAAGAGCTCAGTGCTGGCAACCATGAGTATGAACAAGCCAAACGTCGGTTAGAAGAGACTCTCGAACAGCGCAAAAGTCCTGAAATGGACTACTTTCTCACCACCTTTGCCCCAAGCTTTGAATTATCACTAGACGAGATAAGCTAGCTGGGTATAAGTTGCTTGTAATTACTTAAATAAAGTCAATTTGATAGGTGATATTTTGAATTCTCAACTCGAACCTTCTTTTGCACTCGAACAAGAGTGGCAACATCGAAATGACGATGAACACAAAATAAGACGTGATGATCACCGCAGCCCTTATCAGCGCGACCGAGCGCGCGTGCTTCACTCTGCCGCTTTTCGTCGACTACAAGCAAAAACTCAAGTGCACGGCACCACAGTTAATGACTTTCACCGCACGCGCTTAACCCACTCGTTAGAAGCGGCACAGCTCGGTACGGGCATTGTTGCGCAGCTCAAGAAAAAACAACCTGAGTTTCGAGACCTTCTGCCTTCCGATAGCCTAATTGATTCTTTATGCCTGGCTCACGACATCGGCCACCCACCTTATGGACATGGTGGTGAAGTTGCACTCAACTACATGATGCGCGAACACGGTGGCTTTGAAGGCAATGCCCAAACGTTTCGCATTGTCACGCAGTTAGAGCCTTATACTGAGCATCATGGGATGAATCTATCTCGACGTACGCTATTGGGACTGATCAAATACCCTTCACTACTCAGTGAGGTTGAGGCAAAAGAGCAGTCTGAGCCAGTTAAGCACCAGCGACAACTCCGAGCCAAAGATTGGATGCCCGCGAAAGGTATCTACGATCATGACGAAGCACTCTTCAACTGGGTACTTGAGCCGCTTTCTGCTAACGATCAACAACTTCTCAAACAGAAGAGAAAGTCGCACACAGAGCCACTCGAACATAACAAGACTAAGTATAAGTCACTCGACTGTTCCATCATGGAGCTTGCGGACGACATCGCCTATGGCGTGCATGATCTGGAAGATGCCATTGTGCTTGGTTCAGTGACTAAAGCGCAGTGGGTTGAATCTGCTTATCCGCATTTAAAAGAGGTCGCTGATCCGTGGATTTGTGAGCACCTAGACTCCATCACAGAGATGTTGTTTTCTGGCGAGCAATACCGCAGAAAAGATGCCATTGGTGGGATTGTTAACGCGCTACTGACGAGTATCTCGATTAAGCCCGTTGATGAAAGTTTTGAGAACGCACTGCTTGCCTACAATGCCGTCTTGGAGCCCAGCATGGATGCCACCCTCGATAAGCTAAAACACTTCGTTAGCGAATTCGTGATTCAAGTGCCGCAGGTTCAAGTTATTGAGTACAAAGGTCAGCAGATCATCATGGATATGTTTGAAGCGTTCAGCGCCGATCCTGAGCGCCTGTTGCCACTGCCAATCAAGAAGCAATGGCTACAACATCAAGATGGATCCAGAAAGATGCGCGTAATTGCTGATTACATCTCATCAATGACCGATGACCTTGCTCAGAAGATGCACCAACAGTTGTTTTCTGCACATACCGAGTTCTAGACGTAATCGCAGTACTTAGACTCAGCGAACTTAGATAAGTATTGGTGAGATTACGCTAAGTAGTTTTTCTCAAATACACCCGGCGGCATTTGATTGATTTGAAACTGAATCATTTGGTCAAATGCCGTTAACAGCGGGCTGAAATCTCGGTCACCTTCTAACAAGCTCAACAAATAGTACCCAGCTTCTACCGTCGACAAGCTATTTTCGCTTGGCGCTTTACGGATTCGGTAATTACCTTTGAGATCTTTTGGTAGGTGTACTGTGCTTAGCGCATGCAAGTTGCTAGACACTTGCCATATCTTGAATGCCTTTTTCCAAGTGCCATCCAGTAGAATCACACGCAGCTTTTTATTAGGGCTTGTTACAGACTCGACAGGCACAGAGTGTTCACTCGGGTACAAAATCACGTGCTGATATTGCTCATCAGCCAGTAATGCATTCAGTCGCTCATTGTCTGAAAAATCTTCGCCGACAATCGTCACGCTGTTTTTTAAAGATAACGAGAGGATACGCGCGGTTCCCATCGGACGATGCTCTTCTGATGGGTGCTGAAGAATGATAAGCTCAACGTTCGACTCTAGTGGTGTAACCCACTGACAAATACAAGCTTTCAAAGCCTTGCTGCATTGGGGGCAATAACGAGACATGGATGTAATGTGTACCCTGTTTTAATTTTCACTTCACTTTTATGCGTCATATTCCAACTAGAGCCCGTGCAAGCTTGGGTCATTTGGGATAAAAGTGCGATTGTCGATGGACAATGGTGGCGGATCCTAACAGGAAACTTTTCACATACCAACTACTCACACCTGCTTATGAATCTTGCGGGCTTATGGATCATCAGCTATCTGTTTCAACCGACACGAAAACAACTTATCTCCGCGTTAATTCTGATCAGTTTAGTTACTGGATTGGCTCTGCTACTTTCAAGTATTCAAGTCTATGTAGGCTTATCGGGAACGCTGCATGGATTGTTTGGTTTATTCGCTCTCAGAGAGGCGTTAAACGGCAGGAAATCGAGTTGGCTGTTAGTATTAGGATTAGTCGCTAAAATCGCTTGGGAACAGCTTGTTGGTCCTTCTAGCACGACCGGTGAACTGATTAACGCGAGAGTGGCTATTGAAGCCCACCTAGCAGGTACACTGACAGGCGGCTCCATGGCTATCATTTCATTTTTAATGGGTAAAAAAGCGAACTAAAGTTGTATCCTTTCGCGATTCTTTTCAACCGTAGCCTCACCAATCCCTTTCACACTCACCAAGTCGTCAGCACTCGCAAACGCGCCGTGCTCAGTTCTGTAGTCGACAATATCTTTAGCTTTCTTATCGCCCACGCCTACCAGTAACGCTGATAATTCCTCTGCGGTCGCGGTATTAATGTTTACCGTAATCTCAATGCCATCATAAAGCTCAGCCTTGGTTGGGCTGTCTGCAAATGCTGTAGGGCTTAAGAAAATCAAAAATGAAAGAAGTAGTGTTGAATATAAAGTACGCATAATCCATTCCTTTGTGAAAAAAGGTAACTTATGCGTTTGCAGCAAGAGATAACATGATCACCAGATAAAAATAAAGCGGGCCACCTAAGTGACCCGCTTTGTTATACATCTTATTTTCATCAGCTTGCTTGTTGGCTCACAAATCTGTTTTGGAGTTCAACTAGCGAGACAATTGATGATTATTGACCTTGGCCTACAACGTAGTATTCAACGTCTGCGTTTTTACGTAGTACGTTTAATACATTAGTCAGATCTTGCTGGTTACCAACACGCTCCAACTGAGCACCAATTTGAGTGCTGTATGCAGGGTTAATTTCAGCCGTTACTTTAGACAGCTCTACAACAACGATGTTGCCGTTTTGGTCTTTAGACTGGCCGAATACCACTTTGCCTTCTTCTGGCTTCGCTAGAGCGAACACAGACGCAGCTAGTGGAGAGTTACGGTCAATAGTCTCAAGCTCTGTGAACTCAAGGTTGTTTTCCGCTAGTACTGCTTCGTTACCAGCTTTAAGGTCATTAACTAGAGAAACACCTAGCTCAACAGCTTGCTCTTCCGCTTTTACAGCAGATAGTGCAGCCACAACTTGATCTTTCACTTCTTGAAGAGGAAGAACTGTCTCATCACGAGTCTCTTCAACACGTACAACGATTACGTGCTCAGGAGCCACTTCGATAACTTCAGAGTTTAGGCCATCTTCTTTCACTTCAGGGCTCAAGATAGCTTGCATTACTGCAGGCGTCTTCAACACTTCAGGTGCATCTACTTGAGAGATGAAATCTGTTGTTGTGATCTTAGCGTTGATAGCTTCTGCAGAGTCATCTAGTGAGTCAGGGAATTCAAACGCTACTTTTTCTAGCTCAGTTTGCATTTCGTAGAACTGGTCTACTGCGTGTTGGTCTAGAAGTTCTTGCTTAATCTCAGATGCTACTTCTGCGTATGGCTGAGATTCAGGCGCTTTTAGTTCGTTTAACTTGATGATGTGGTAGCCGAAATCAGACTTAACCAAACCAGTAGTATCACCAACGTTCTGAAGTGCGAAAGCTGCGTCTTCGAATGCTGGGTCCATAACATCGCGTTCGATCCAACCTAAGTCACCACCAACATCTGCACTGCCGAAGTCGTCAGATTTCTCTTCCGCTAGCGTAGCAAAATCAGCGCCTGCGTTTAGCTCGTCTAGGATCGCTTGCGCTTTCGCTTCGTCGTCGCCTTCAACAAGGATGTGGCTAACTTTACGTTGCTCTGCCGTTGAGTACTTGTCTAAGTGCTCTTGGTAGTATTTTTGTGCTTCTTCGTCGCTTACTTCAAGCTGAGACTTAAGTGCTTCAGCAGAAAGTTCAATGTAAGACACTTTAGCTTGCTCTGGGCGAGTGTACGCTAGAGGGTTTTCAGTGTAGTACTGTTCGATTTGCTCATCAGTTAGCTCAACGTTTTTCGCAAGGTCAGCAACAGAAAGAGTTACTGTGCGAATATCACGAGTCTGTGCAATTAGCTTGCTTTGCGTGTCGATTTCGCCTTGAAGAACAAACTCACTGCCTTGAAGTGCCGTTACAAGCTGGTTACGCATTAGGTCACGACGCATGTATTCAGCGAAGCTTTCTGCGCTGAAACCTGCACGACGTAGTGCTGCTTGGTAAACTTCTTGGTCGAATTGACCCGCAGTTTGGAACTGTGGCATTTCTAGAATCATTGTACGGATTTGAGAATCACTGATTCGTAGGCCTAGAGACTCTGCTTGCTGCTCAAGTAGAACGTCGTTGATCATGCGATCAAGTACTGATTTACGGAAAGACTCTACGTATGCAGGGTCTGCAAGCATTTGAGCAAAGTAATCGCCAAGCTGAGATTGCATTCGATTACGTTCGTTTTGGTAAGCTTGTTCGAACTCACCACGACCGATTTCTGTATTGCCAACTTTAGCTGCTGCGTTGTTACCGCCACCGGTGATGTAGCTGCCTACACCTGCGAATACGAATGACAGGATAATCAACCCAAGGATAATTTTTACCGCGATGCTATTCACGCCTTCGCGTAATCGATCCATCATAATTTAAGTGCTCTCCGGATATGAAGCATTGGCTTCAAAATAAAAATCTATTCACGCGATATTATCAGAAAAAGAAATGCGCATCAGTAGGATGCGCATAATTTAAATTAGTTCAATGTGCTTCGCACATATACTGTTTAAGAATGAAACATCATTTTTCAAACAGTAAACGCATTTTACTGCCTTCCCCTCTTTCAAATAGAGGTTTCAGCAATAGAAATTAGTTACATGCGTCTTTAAGTGCTTTACCCGCTTTGAAGCCAGGTACTTTAGCTTCTGCAATTTGGATCTCTTCACCAGTTTTTGGGTTACGACCTGTACGAGCTGCACGAGTACGAACACTGAAAGTACCAAAGCCAACAAGTGCAACTTGATCGCCTGATTGTAACGTTGTACCAACTGCTTCGATGAATGCGTCTAGAGCACGGCCAGCTGAAGCTTTAGAGATGTCTGCGTTTTCTGCGATTGATTCTACTAGTTGTGTTTTATTCACTGTTTTTCCCCTATGTGTCATCTGTGACTACTTCTCGATGACTGTACGTTCCATTTTGGTTTTAATTTAGCCGCAAGCCTTATTGCAAAAGGGCTGCCGCTTTGATCAATAACTTAGCGTCCAAAAAAAACGCTGACAAGCCTTTTCGGGCCTATCAGCGTAATTCTTTACTTATTTTTGCTATGCATCACTATTTTTTCACGTCAAACTCGACCCCTGACGGATCTCGTTCTAGCGCGACTTTCAGTACTTCATCAATCCACTGAACCGGGATCACCTTCAAGTCAGCGATTACGTTGTCTGGAATCTCCTCCAAATCACGCTCGTTGTCTTTCGGAATCAGTACTGTTTTGATGCCACCACGGTGCGCAGCAAGCAGTTTTTCTTTCAAGCCACCGATAGGTAAAACTTCACCGCGAAGGGTAATTTCACCAGTCATACCAACCTCTGCTTTCACCGGATTACCCGTTAAGCTAGAGACAAGTGCAGTACACATCGCGATACCCGCACTTGGACCATCTTTCGGTGTTGCACCTTCTGGTACGTGAACGTGAATATCACGCTTCTCGTAGAAATCTGAGTTGATACCCAGTTTTTCAGCACGAGAACGAACCACGGTCATCGCAGCTTGAATCGACTCTTTCATCACATCGCCAAGAGAACCGGTTTGCGTTAGTTTACCTTTACCCGGCATTGCTTCGGTTTCGATAGTTAGCAGATCGCCACCAACTTGAGTCCACGCTAGGCCTGTTACTTGACCAATACGGTTGCTCTCATCCGCTTTACCGAAGTCGTGACGCTGAACACCTAAGTACTCTTTTAGGTTATCCATAGTAACAGTCACAGACTTAAGATCGCTGTCTAGCAGGATGTTTTTAACCGCTTTACGGCAGATCTTAGAGATTTCACGCTCTAGGCTACGTACACCCGCTTCACGTGTGTAGTAACGGATAATACCGATGATTGCAGAATCTTCGATAATAATCTCGTTTGCCTTAAGACCGTTGCGTTTCACTTGCTTATCAACAAGGTGACGCTTAGCGATATTCAGCTTTTCATCTTCTGTGTAACCAGACAGACGAATCACTTCCATACGGTCCAGTAGTGGGCCAGGAATGTCCATCGAGTTAGAAGTCGCAACAAACATAACGTCTGACAGATCGTAATCTACTTCTAGGTAGTGATCGTTAAACGCGTTGTTTTGCTCTGGGTCGAGTACTTCTAGTAGGGCTGAAGATGGGTCGCCACGCATATCAGAAGACATCTTGTCGATTTCATCTAATAAGAACAGTGGGTTCTTAACACCAACTTTAGACATCTTCTGGATTAATTTACCCGGAAGAGAACCAATGTAGGTACGACGGTGACCACGAATCTCAGCTTCATCACGAACGCCACCTAGTGCCATACGCGTGTACTTACGACCTGTAGCAGCCGCGATAGAGCGACCTAGTGACGTTTTACCCACACCTGGAGGACCAACAAGACAAAGGATTGGACCTTTCAGCTTATTGATACGGTTCTGCACCGCCAAGTACTCAAGAATACGTTCTTTAACACGTTCTAGACCGTAGTGGTCTTCGTTTAAGATCTCTTCCGCTTTCGCTAGATTCTTCTTAACTTTTGAGCGCTTAGCCCAGGGAACGCCAACCATCCAATCGATGTAGCTGCGTACTACTGTTGCTTCAGCAGACATTGGCGACATCATTTTTAGTTTTTGCAGTTCTTGCTCGGTTTTTTCACGAGCTTCTTGAGGCATTTTTGACTCTTCGATCTTCTTCTTCAGAGTCTCGAATTCGTCTGGAGCGTCGTCCATCTCGCCAAGTTCTTTCTGAATCGCTTTCATTTGCTCATTCAGGTAGTACTCACGCTGAGATTTTTCCATCTGCTTCTTAACACGGCCACGGATGCGTTTTTCAACCTGCAGGATATCAATCTCTGATTCCATTTGGCCCATCAGGAACTCTAGACGCTCAGTCACATCTAGAATCTCTAGTACGTGCTGTTTGTCTACCAGTTTAAGTGGCATGTGTGCTGCGATGGTATCTGCAAGACGAGCTGCTTCATCAATCCCGTTCAGAGAGGTTAGAACCTCTGGTGGAATCTTTTTGTTTAGCTTAATAAAGCCTTCGAATTGATTGATCGCGCTGCGAACAACCACTTCTTGTTCTTTTTCGTCAAGTTCTGAGGTAACAACGTATTCGGCATCCGCTAGGAAAAACTCACTCTCTTTGAACTCATGAATTTTTGCACGTTGCTGACCTTCAACAAGTACTTTAACCGTACCATCAGGGAGCTTAAGTAACTGAAGAATGGTAGCGACGGTACCTACTTTAAATAGGTCGTCAATTGAAGGCTCATCAGTGTCCGCTTCTTTCTGCGCAACAAGTAGTACTTGTTTGTTAGCTTCCATTGCCGACTCTAGGCAAGTAATCGATTTTTCACGACCAACAAACAATGGAATAACCATGTGTGGGTAAACCACTACATCACGTAGAGGTAGCACGGGGATTTCGATACGCTCGGAACGTTCCAAGTTCATATATTTCTCTCTTCCGCTTTAACTTATAAAGCAGTATATGGGGCTTAAACGACTGGATTCAATGGAAGAATAAAAAAAAGGAGGTAATTGCTTACCTCCTTTTTCAATTTGAGCGACTTGTCTAAAAAAGACCTACTCTGCAACAGCTGCTTGATTGTCTGAGTTGCTGTAAATCAACAGTGGTTCTGACTCACCATTGATTACCGACTCATCAATCACAACTTTGCTTACATCAGTTGAAGATGGCAGTTCGTACATAGTTTCTAGTAGAACACCCTCCAAGATAGAACGTAGACCACGAGCACCCGTTTTACGGCTCATCGCTTTCTTAGCAATCGCACGTAACGCGTCTTCGCGGAATTCTAGTTCTGTATCCTCTAGCTCAAATAATGCTGCGTACTGTTTAGTCAGTGCATTCTTCGGCTCACAAAGGATTTGGATTAGCGCTTCTTCATCAAGCTCTGTCAGTGTTGTTGTAACAGGTAGACGACCAATGAATTCTGGAATTAGACCATACTTCACTAGATCTTCAGGTTCTACTTGAGTGAACAGTTCACCAATCGTTTTGGTTTCATCTTTTGAACGCACTTCAGCGCCAAAACCGATACCTGAACCTGTTTCTACACGCTGTTCAATCACTTTATCTAGGCCGGCAAATGCACCACCACAGATAAATAGGATCTTAGACGTGTCTACTTGCAAGAACTCTTGTTGTGGATGCTTACGACCACCTTGTGGTGGAACAGAAGCAACTGTACCTTCAACAAGTTTTAGTAGAGCTTGCTGTACACCTTCACCAGACACGTCACGCGTGATTGATGGGTTTTCAGCTTTACGAGAAATCTTATCGATTTCATCGATGTAAACAATGCCGCGTTCCGCTTTCGCTACGTCGTAATCACATTTCTGAAGCAACTTCTGGATGATGTTTTCAACATCTTCACCCACGTAACCTGCTTCGGTTAGTGTAGTTGCGTCTGCCATTGTGAACGGAACGTCTAGGAAACGAGCCAGTGTTTCAGCCAGTAGCGTTTTACCACTACCAGTAGGACCGATAAGAAGAATGTTACTCTTACCTAGTTCTACGCCTTCAGCTGTCGTATCACCATTACGTAAACGCTTGTAGTGGTTATATACTGCAACTGCTAGCACTTTTTTCGCGTATTCTTGACCGATTACATAGTCATCAAGGTGCTCACGAATCTCACGCGGCGTTGGCAGCGATTCAGATTCTTTCTTAGGAAGAACATCTTTGATTTCTTCACGAATAATGTCGTTACAAAGATCGACACATTCATCACAAATGTAAACAGAAGGACCTGCGATTAACTTGCGAACTTCGTGCTGGCTTTTGCCACAGAAAGAGCAGTAAAGCAGTTTACCGCTACCACCCTCTTTGCTTTTATCTGTCATTCGCTAACCTCTTAGCCTTTACTCTCTATGGTTTGAGTGTATATCAATTTGCATCACTTTGCGTCAAACAATTGCCCTGCAATTATTGACCGCGGTGATTAAGAACTGAATCCACTAAACCGTATTCTACTGCTTGATCAGCAGACATGAAATTGTCACGATCTGTATCACGCTCAACAACTTCTAGAGGCTGACCAGTGTGCTCTGCCAATAGTTTGTTTAGCTTCTGTTTGATCGTTAGGATCTCTTGCGCGTGAATCTGAATATCAGACGCTTGGCCTTGGAAACCGCCAAGTGGTTGGTGAATCATTACGCGTGAGTTTGGAAGCACGTGACGCTTACCTGGAGTACCACCCGCTAGTAAGAATGCACCCATAGAACAAGCTTGCCCAATACATACTGTGCTCACGTTTGGCTTGATGAACTGCATTGTGTCGTAGATTGACATACCAGCTGTTACGCTACCGCCCGGCGAGTTGATGTAAAGGTAGATATCTTTGTCTGGGTTTTCAGATTCCAAGAAAAGCAGTTGAGCCACGACAAGATTTGCCATGTGGTCTTCCACTTGACCTGTTAAGAAAATGATTCGTTCTTTTAATAGACGAGAATAAATATCGTAAGAACGTTCACCACGGGAAGTCTGTTCAACCACCATAGGAACTAGTGCGTCCATAATCGATGGCATTGTATTTTTTTCTTGGTAGCTCATATTCTTATGTCCCTAAAATAAATGGCCCGAATGATAAAATCATACGGACCATTGTTAGCAGAATTGTTGACCGTACGTCAACCTTCTACGTCAGATATTACTATATTAAGCAGGTTGCTGATTCATTAGCTCGTTGAAGCTAACTTCTTTATCAGAAACTTGAGCTTTAGCGATGATTGCATCAATAGCTTGCTCTTCTAGAGCAACATTGCGCATGTTGTTCATCATTTGCTCGTTTTGCTCGTAGTAAGCAATAACTTCAGATGGATCTTCGTATGCTGTAGCCATCTCTTCGATGATAGCTTTAACTTTCTCGTCGTCAGCTTTTAGCTCTTCAGTCTTGATTACTTCACCAAGTAGAAGACCTACAACTACGCGACGTTTAGCTTGCTCTTCGAACAGCTCACGTGGAAGTTGGTCAGCAGCTTCAGTGTTGCCACCGAAACGTTGAGCAGCTTGTTGACGTAGAACACCGATCTCTTGATCGATTAGAGCTGAAGGTACGTCGATGTTGTTTTCGTTAACTAGACCATCGATAGCTTGCTCTTTGATGCGGTTCTTAACAGCTTGCTTAAGCTCACGCTCCATGTTCTTACGAACTTCAGCTTTAAGACCTTCAACGCCGTCAGTTGCACCGAACTTAGCAACGAATTCTTCGTTAAGTTCTGGAAGTTCACGAGCTTCAACTTTGTTTACTTTGATTGCAAACTTAGCTGCTTTACCTTTTAGGTTTTCAGCGTGGTAATCTTCTGGGAAGTTTACGTCGATTTCGAATTCCATACCTGCTGTTTTACCAACGATACCGTCTTCAAAACCAGGGATCATGCGACCAGCGCCCATCTCTAGTGGGAAGTTCTCAGCTTTACCGCCTTCGAACTCTTCACCGTCGATAGAACCAACGAAGTCGATAGTTGCACGAGAACCAGCGTCAGCTGCAGTGTCAACTTCAGTCCAAGTTGCTTGTTGCTTACGTAGAGTTTCGATCATCTCTTCAACGTCTGCGTCTTTAACTTCTACTGCTGGCTTCTCAACAGTGATGTTTTCTAGACCTTTCAGCTCCACTTCTGGGTAAACTTCAAAAGTTGCGTTGAATACTAGGTCAGCGCCTTCGTTGTTTTCAACTGGTGCGAAAGTTGGTGCGCCAGCTGGGTTGATTTTCTCTTTAACGATCGCTTCGATGAAGTGACGTTGCATTACTTCGCCCATCACGTCTTGACGTACTGCTTTGCCGTACATTTTAGCAACCATCTTCATTGGCACTTTGCCTTTACGGAAACCATCGAAACGACGGTTTTTCGCGATGTTGCGTAGTTCAGCTGTAACTGCATCTTCGATGTTAGCAGCAGGAACAGTAATATTAAGACGGCGCTCTAGGCCTTCTAGCGTTTCAACAGTAACTTGCATTATATAAACCTCAAAACTGGCTCAGTAATCTGAGCATATGAGCCGTAACTTAGCTTTAATTCAAAAGCCGACGTTGTTGGCTGCATCCTTGTGTAGTGCTCTATCCGAACACCTAATTTAAAATCGAGCATTGATGTTTGAATTGATCATTCAACCAAACACCAGACTAATCAGCGATATCTTCATCTTCACATACTTGTTAAAAGCTCAGTTTTCACTCACTAATAAAAAGCAGCGAAGCTTGTTTTCGGAAACAAGAAAGGTATCTCCGATTAGCCTCAGGACAGAAATTTTAGACGCGACATTCTAGCGATCTGTTTAATCTCTGTCGAGCCGTTCACCTCTGCTTGATGATGAATGCTCTAAATTCGTCCAACTAAATGATACAAAAACGTTCAGAACATCACTTAGCACAACAGAAATGGGGACAATAGCGACTTTTTCAAGGGAATCGAGGGCTTTTTTTGCTAAAAACCTTAAAAAGAGATCTTGCTCTTGTTTTACCCCTCAGAGTCGATAACTTTTTCAACAATCTCCGTTACAAAGCCTTAACCTAACTCCATCTGCTGGCTCTCTATTTTCAGCAAAAACTACCGCTAATTGCTGTGATGAATGAGAGAAAGCAAGTTTTATATTGTCGCCCTGATTTAGCGGAGAACCAGCATGTTTCAAGCTTCGAGAATTCGTATCCTGTTATTGATCGCCTACAGCGTTTTGATGATCCTTGGTGGTCACTGGGTATGGAATACGAGCCATCAAAGTTTGTTAAATGATCACCAATCTAACTTAGACCGCTTTTCCGTTCACATTGCCAGTCAATTGGATAAGTTCGCTCATATCCCTGAGCTGCTTTCGAAGGATAAAGAGCTGGTTGATGCCCTGCACTCACCAAGCAACACTGCTCAAATAGAACTCACCAATCGCTATCTAGAGCACGTCAACACTGTGATTCAGGCGTCTGACACCTATTTGTTGGATAGCATAGGTACCACTATCGCAGCCAGTAACTGGAATCTAAAACATTCTTTTGTTGGGCGTAACTTTGCATTCCGTCCTTATTACCAACAAGCCATTCAAGGGCATGAAAAGCAGTACTTTGCTTTAGGTTCAACTTCAGGAAAGAGAGGCTACTATTACTCATATCCGGTCTCTTATGCTGCTGAAATCATCGGTGTTATTGTGGTAAAAATGGATTTATCTTCGATAGAAGCAAGCTGGCAAGGTAAACAGAGCTTTTTTGTCGCGGATGATAAAGACCAGATCATATTTATGTCGAGCAATCCTGAATGGCTATTCAAAAGTCTTCAGCCTCTCGATGGTGCACAACAAGCTCGCATTCGGGAGAACCAGCAATATCTCGATACCCAAATTGAAAGCCTCCACTTCTCTGGCGATCTAGAGGACGTAACCAGCAGCATTCGTTCATCTCATCCTTTAGTTAGAGAAAAGTTTTTCACCTCTTCACGCTTTCTACCTGATCCTGGATTAACGGTCAGGGTCTTCTCTCCTACACACTTGGTTTGGTGGGATTTGGTCGCCTACATGGTGGTATTGAACTTAGTATTCGCGATCATTTATCTGGTCATCCAGCTTAACCTCCATCGCCAACACCGACGCGCTCAGATAGACCGACTACAGTCTGAAGCTAACCAAAAGCTAGAGTTTCAAGTACTCGAAAGAACCTCGGAGTTGCATGGAGAGATCAAGCAACGTATCGAGACCGAGCGAGTATTGAGACACACCCAAGACGAGCTCATTCAAGCAGCCAAGCTAGCGGTATTAGGGCAGATGTCAGCCAGTATTAGCCACGAGTTGAATAACCCTCTCGCGGCCATTCGCAGCTACGCCGACAATGGGCGACTGTTTCTGGCTAAAGAGAAAATAGATCGAGTCGATAACAACTTGTCTAGGATATCAGCACTCACCGATCGCATGGCGAAAATCAGCCACCAGCTTCGTTCATTTGCTAAAAAGTCGACCGCCGAAGAGCTGCATACCTTACAAATACTGCCTGTTATTCACTCTTCTAAAGAGCTGATGAAGCCACAATTCAAAAGCGAGCGAGTTAATCTTAATGAGCTACCTGAAACCTTTGATGCCTGTGTACTCGCTAACGCCATTCAACTGGAACAGGTGATTATCAACTTGCTCACCAATGCCGTTCAGGCAATGGAAAGCCAAGACGATAAGCAATTAGCCATATTGTTAGAAATCAAAGAAACGGATGAGGCTCAAGATAACACGCTACTGATTCACATCGATGACAACGGGCCTGGCTTTACGTCTTCATCAAACGGTAACTTTTTCGAACCTTTCCACACGACAAAGAAGAACGGACTTGGGTTAGGTTTATCGATATCTCAGCAAATCATCAGTGGGATTAACGGCAAGCTCACTACAGGAACCAGTCCACAAGGTGGTGCTCGATTTAGCATAGAGTTACCGCTTGTTTTGTAATAGAAAGAACAAGAACATCAAAGACAAAAACAATAGACTGAGGCTAACCCGCAGACTTACGGCCTAGCATATGAACTCAGCGATAATCAGTTATGGAAAATTAAAGGAATAACTATGTGTCACGTCTACTTCATTGATGATGAATCTGACCTAAGAATAGCGATTGAGCAGAGTTTTGAGCTCGCGGATATTAACGCCGAATTCTTTCCCGATGCGGAATCAGCTTTGCTCGCGATTCAAGACAACGGGTTACCTCATGTGATCATTACCGATATCTGTCTACCCGGTATCTCTGGCCATGACTTGCTCAACACTGTAATGCATAAAGACACAGAGATTCCCGTCATCATGATCACAGGGCACGGTGACATCTCGATGGCAGTACAAGCGATTCAAGACGGTGCCTACGATTTTATCGAGAAACCTTTTACCAATGAGCGCTTGATAGAGACCACCAAACGCGCCATTGAAAAGCGCCAGCTTACCTTGGAAAACCTCGAGCTAAAACGCTCACTCAAAGCCAGTAAAACCCTTGGGCCAAGAATCATTGGTGATAGTCAGTCCATGACTGAGCTTCGCTCTGTGATTACCCATGTCGCCGACACCAACGCCGATATCTTGTTATTTGGCGAGACAGGCACAGGTAAAGAGCTGGTCGCACGCTCCCTACATGAGCAAAGCAGCCGCAGAGAACAAAACTTTGTCGCTGTAAACTGTGGCGCCGTTCCTGAAAACCTAATTGAGAGTGAGCTCTACGGCCATGAAAAAGGTGCATTCACAGGTGCAGAGAGTAAACGAGTGGGTAAGTTTGAGTTTGCTCAAGGTGGAACCCTGTTCTTGGATGAAATAGAGTCCATGCCGATGCAAGCACAGATACGCCTGCTGCGCGTGTTACAAGAGCGAGTGATTGAACGCATTGGATCTAACCAGTTACTCCCTTTGGATATACGCGTCATTGCTGCTACCAAAGTAGACCTTAAGAGAGCCGCTACGGAAGGCACTTTTAGACAAGACCTCTACTATCGTCTTAATGTTGTAACTCTTGATTTGCCGCCACTTCGTAGCCGTAAAGAGGATATCGCTACCCTCTTCCACCACTTTTTACTGGTTGCCGCAGCTCGCTATGGCAAAACCGCACAGGCACTTCCACGCAGCGACCTTCACAAGCTCATCACCCATGACTGGCCGGGAAACGTACGAGAACTGAGGAATACCGCTGAACGCTTTATCTTACTTGGTAAACTTGCACAGCTGGGAGATACGGTTGAACAGGAATGCTGTCCTAGCCTCGCTGATCAGGTCGCAAGGTTTGAAAAGTCCGTCATTGAGCAAGCTTTGAGCGATAACGAAGGCAGTATCAAGCTAACAATGGAGCTGCTTAACGTACCGCGTAAAACGCTCTACGACAAGATGCAACGCTACCACATCGACAAAGACGATTTTAAGTAATGAACGACCTTCTGCAGATTTAGGCTCTAAGTTGGCAGAGATGCATCAGCTCAACCATACTTTCATTATCTAATTAACAACACAAATACAGTTAGGTCATGAACGAGAAAACAACAGTTCCTGCGATATCCGATACCGTTTTGATCGATGGGCATTACGAAGAAGAGAAGCGTTCGGGGCGCGAGCGACGAAAAAGTAACGTTCGTTGGAAAGGTTACGACAGAAGAAACAAAACCTCTCGTCGTGATCCAGGCAACAAAATAGATGAAAAGGTTTAACTTTTCATCTATTCATTGATGGTAAGGCTGCAAATAATTGTGTTATTTAGTGATGATTTCCGGCCCCATCAAGGTGGTTGGTAACCAAGTTGATACCCAAGGCACGTAAGTTACGATTATCAAGAACAAGAACATCACACCAACCCACGGCAGCGCCGCCTTCACTACATTCATCATCGACATCTTGGCGACACCAGCTGTCACAAATAGGTTAAGCCCAACAGGCGGCGTTATCATGCCAATTTCCATGTTAACGACCATCATGATACCAAGGTGAATTGGGTCAATACCCAACGCAATCGCGATAGGGAAAACCAGTGGTGCAACAATGATCAATAGACCTGATGGCTCCATGAACTGACCACCAATCAACAGGAGTACGTTCACCACAATCAAGAAGGTGATTGGGCCAAGACCCGCCGATAACATAGATTCTGTGATCATCTGTGGAATACGTTCTTCTGTTAGAACGTGCTTCAGAATCAGAGCGTTCGCAATGATAAACAGCAGCATGATCGTCAGCTTACCCGCGTCATACAGCGTATCTTTGGTATCTTTGTGGAAGAAGGTTTGGAACACTTTAATTATCGCTGGCTTGGTATTGTTCTTATCAGCGAATGGTCCCATGTCCTTATAGACAAAGTTCGCGATAAAGAAGGCGTACACCGCTGCCACAGCCGCCGCTTCTGTTGGTGTAAAGATACCACCGTAAATACCACCAAGGATGATTACGATAAGCAGCAAGCCCCAACTCGCGTCTTTCGCAGCATCAAACATTTCACCCCAACCAACAAATGGTTGTGCTGGGATCTTCTTAATGCGAGCTGCAATGTAGATAGCAATCATCAGCATCACGCCAGCCAGTAAGCCCGGGATCACGCCACCAAGGAACATACGACCTACCGATACATCGGTTGCTGCTGCGTAAACCACCATTACGATTGATGGCGGAATCAAGATACCCAAAGTACCTGCATTACAGATAACACCTGCTGCAAACTCTTTTGAGTAACCATTTTTAATCATACCTGCGATAACGATACTACCGATTGCCACTACCGTTGCTGGTGAAGAGCCAGACAGTGCCGCAAACATCATACACGCGACAACCGACGCCATTGCCAGACCGCCGCGGAACCAACCTACCATTGCGATTGCAAAACGGATGATTCGCTTTGCAACGCCGCCCGTAGACATAAAGCTAGACGCTAAAATGAAGAACGGGATTGCTAACAAAGTGTAGTGACCCGCAAACGCGTTAAACAGGGTTTGCGCCACTGAAGCAAGCGATGCGTCTGAGTGCATCAACAAAAACAGAATACTGGATAGACCCAGTGAGATAGCAATCGGCACGCCCACCAGCATGAAAGCGATTACCATCAAGAATAGAAATAACATCGCCATGATTAGTCGTCCTTGCTTTTCGATTGTTGATTAGATGGCTTTGAGTCTTCCGCTTTCACGGAGTTTTGCGAATCCAATACTGCAGTCGCGTCTTCGTTAGAACCCGCAAGCACATCTGCTTTTAACGCATCCAGCTCTTCTTCAGCTTCATGACCTGCAATCATGCGGTCGAGTTTGCCAGTCACAACTTGGTAAGAAATTTGGATGAATCGGAACGTTAGTAATGCCATACCAATTGGCAGCGCCATGTAAGGAATAAAGCGTGGCAACTTTTCGTATCGCTCACCTTCATTCAGCCAGTCAGCAAGAAACTGCAGCATCTCTGGCATTGGGATATCATCGGTTTCATACCATGCGCGATCGGTCGCGAATGGGTACCAATAGTTCCATGAACCAATGAGAAGTAAGATTGAAAAGGCAAGGCAACTAGTGACGGCAATTAACGCGTACACTTTACGTAGCTTTTCAGGGGCAAGGTTGATGATGACATCAACGCCAATGTGGAAGTGTTTTTTAACGCCGTAAGAAGCGCCAACTAACACCATCCACGCAAACATGAATACGGTGAGTTCCAATGCCCATAAAATGTTGTCATTGAACGCGTATCGAAATACCACGTTCGCAAAAGTTAATAGGGTCATTGCACCCAGAAAGAAGGCTATTAAAGACTCTTCAATTAAATCGGTGACTCTTCCGACTTTGGAAAATAAAGACTGTTCCATTTGAGACTGTTCCATAAAATGCTCCGCTTATAATTGTTTTAATAAAGGGCGGCGGTAGGGAGCCGCCACCCAATAGCGGTATTACTGGTTAGAAGCCAGTGCAGCTTCGATTAGATCAGAGCCGATGTCTTTCTCAAACTTCTTCCATACTGGTTGAAGCGCTGTTACCCAAGCTTGACGCTGTTCAGGTGTCAGAGTACGAACCTCACCATCCGCTTCGATGATGTTGTTTTTATTCGCTAGGTTAACTTTTGAAGACTCAGCGTTACGTGTCTCAGAAACTTCTTTAACAATCGTGTTTAGCTGTTCACGTACGTCTTTAGGTAAGCCTTTCCAGAAGTCGTTCGACGTTACAACTAGGTAATCCAGAATACCGTGGTTGGTTTCTGTTACGCCGTCTTGTACTTCGAAGAATTTCTTACCGTAGATGTTAGACCAAGTGTTCTCTTGACCGTCGATAACTTTAGTTTGCAGGCCGCCGTATACTTCTTTGAACGACATCTTCTGTGGGTTAGCACCTAACTGCTCAAATTGTGCAACCAGTACATCAGACGCTTGAACACGGAACTTCAAGCCTTCCGCATCTTCAGGGCTGATAAGCGGCTTGTTTGCAGACATCTGCTTCATGCCATTATGCCAGAATGCCAAGCCTTGAAGACCACGACGCTTCATTGCATTCTTCAGCTTTTCACCAGATTCTGAGTTTTGGAAACGGTCAACAGCGTCAACATCTTCAAATAGGAACGGAAGGTCAAAAATGCGGTATTTCTTAGTGAACTTCTCAAATTTAGACAGCGAAGGCGCCGCCATTTGAACATCACCGTTTAACAGGGCTTCCAGTACCTTGTTGTCATCGTAAAGCGTTGAGTTAGGGAAAACTTGCATACAAGCTTTACCATTCATTTCCGTGTTTACTCGCTCTTCAAGTAGAGAAGCAGCGATGCCTTTCGGGTGCTTATCCGTGTTAGTTACATGACTGAATTTAATCACGATTTCACCTGGGTCACAGTTTGCAGCAGCATTAAAACTGGTGAGTGCCAGAGCAGATACAGACAGCAGGGTAAGAGGCTTAAACATTATTATTCTCCTTAGTAAACAAAGCAGCCCTTCAATGGGAACTGCGTGCTTTCACTAAGGCAATTAGCGCGCCATATTGACACAAACCATTAACAACCCTTTAACCATAAGGCTTGACAATATCGAGTCGCTCACCAGTCAGCTCAGCTAATAATATTAATGGGTGGAAAATGACCCATAGAATATTTATAAATGGGTGAGAGTTGACCAAACTATCAATGATGAAATAGAGGTTTAGAGGACAAATAGAGGTAAGGAGGAAAAATAAAGGCCACCACTTCGGTCAACAAAGTGGTAGCCTTAATAGAGATTCTCCAGAACTGGCTATCTCAATAGGATATTGAAATATTATCTGAATCAGATGATTACGAGTCCTGCATACGCTTTTTTAGTCGTGCTAAATCAATAGCACTTGAACGTACCGTCAGCTTAATACACTCGTAGTCGTACTCTTCTTTCACCACGCTCATGTTAGAGCGGATCTCACCGATGATGCCTTGTCCAGAATAAGGAATCGTGATTTCCTCTTCGATCATTCCTTGCTCTGCTACACCCACGATGTATTTATGAAGCTTGGTAATATCCAGTGGGTCGCGAGTTGACGTCAGCATCGCATCTGGGAATTCGTCCATCAACGCAAGCTGCTGCTCTTCACTCAATCTATCACACTTGTTCAGTACCAAGAGTTTTTCACTGTCTTCAACACCAACTTGCGCCAATACTTCGTGTACCACATCGAGCTGAGCGCGGAATGAAGCGTCAGATGCATCAACCACATAAAGCAGCAAGGACGCATCATGCGCTTCTGCGAGCGTTGAGTGGAATGAAGCAACCAGATCATGTGGCAGCTTCTTGATGAAGCCAACCGTATCTGACACTAGGATACGCGGCTGAGTGATCGGCTGAAGCGCACGAACCGTGGTGTCTAGGGTTGCGAATAACTTGTCTTCACCACTTACTTCGGTTGCGGTCATTGCACGCATCATCGAAGATTTACCCGCATTGGTGTAACCGACTAGAGCAACGGTGAAAAGCTCCGAACGCTTAGTGCGTCGATTCTTCATTTCATCTTGTACGCTTACCAGCTCACGCTTAAGCGCAGCAATTTGGTCGCGTACTTTACGACGGTCAAGCTCTAGTGAGGTTTCACCAGCACCCTGACCCATTTGACGTTCTTTGTCACCGTCGGCTGTTTCACGAAGTCGAGGTACTAAGTAATTTAGGCGAGCGATTTCAACTTGCAGACGTGCGGTACGAGTACGGGCGTGGCGACTGAAGATTTCGATGATGATACCGGTGCGGTCAAACACCTCGACACCCAAGTGAGCTTCCACGTTACGCAGTTGAGAAGGGCTCAAATCACAGTCAAATACCACAACATCAGCAGTACCAAACTCCATCTCTTCAGATGGCAGATCATCAAAATCGAGTTCATCAATACCAGCATGAAAATCAAACGATTCATCGATGAAATCTTCGTCTTCCACTTCTTGAATCGAACCTTGGTAACCGGTTAGGTGAGCAATTTCTGCAAGCTTACCGGCACCCAACACGTTTTGTCGTTGGGTGGAACTGTGGTGTTGTGACTGAGTACCGACCACTTTAAACCCTAAGGTTGTCACTAATCGAGCAAGTTCAGCAAGAGACTCTTTTGCTTCGTCACCTTTAAAATCAGGTGTCGTAATAGAGATAAGTAGAGCGTTACTAGCGGAGGATTTTGCTGTTAGTTTCATGTTTTATTCTGTCTATGCACAAAAGTGCACCTAGTATTGGGTCTAAAGTAGCGCGATCCTACGCTGTTCTCAGTCCGCTTTATAGAGCTAACCGTGACTAATTGGCGATATTATTTAAGTTAATCTACTTATCTCGTTTATCCCTCTGTTTTCATGAGGAAATAAAACGAGCTAAAACAACAAAAAGGCAGCATCACATTATCAATTACGAATTGGTGATACTGCCTTGTTCTAAGCTTAGCCTTTAATTGATCGACTGACTCAAAAACTAGAAATCAATTCTCGCTTCGGTCTGCGCATCAAAGAATACCGCCTTTGATAAGTCAAAATGCAGCGGTGCCATCTGCCCTACCGACACTTCAAATTCCGGTGATAAGCGACACGCCACTTCTTGGTCGTTCACTTTCACCATCGCAATCGTATCTGGCCCTGTCGGTTCTAGCACTTCCAACTGCAAGTCCAGTTTAGTGGTTGCCGACAGATCATCTCCTTGTTGCTCGGTAATATGTTCAGGGCGCAGTCCAATCACCACTTCTTTACCATCTTGTTCGCGCATGCTTTGCGGCAGACGAATATGGTGTTCCTGATCAGCGGTACCAATAACCTTAATGATCGGGTTCTGCTCCTCGTCGAGATCCACCATAGTCTTGATGAAGTTCATCGATGGTGACCCCATAAAGCCTGCCACAAACATGTTGCTTGGCTTGGTATAGATCTCTTGTGGTGTGCCTAACTGCTGCAATTCACCATCTTTCATTACTGCAATTCGGTCAGCCAGCGTCATCGCCTCGATTTGATCGTGGGTTACATAAACAATCGTGGTGTTCAGCTTTTGATGTAGGCGCTTAATCTGATGGCGCATTTCCACACGCAGCTTGGCATCCAAGTTAGAAAGCGGCTCATCGAATAGATACAGCTTAGGACGGCGAGCCAAAGCACGCCCCATTGCGACACGTTGACGTTGACCACCCGATAGCTGTGATGGTTTACGATCCAGCAGTTGTTCGATTTGCAGCATTTCAGCGACGCGATTCACTTCAGCATCGATCTCGTCCTGCGGCATCTTGCGAATCTTCAAGCCAAAGGCGATATTGCCGCGTACCGTCATGTTTGGGTATAGCGCGTATGACTGGAACACCATCGCGATGTCGCGGTCTTTAGGTTCAACCTGAGCCACGTCGACACCATCAATCACGATTTCACCTGAACTAATGTTTTCTAACCCAGCAATTGTGTTCATTAGGGTGGATTTTCCACACCCCGAAGGGCCGACAAGTATCAAGAACTCCCCCGAATCGATACTAATGTCGATGCCCTTTAACGTTTCGTTGTCCGCGTTGCGATAGGTTTTACGGATCTGTTTTAAATCTAATGTTGCCATGAGTAATTATCCTTTTACTGATCCTGCCGTTAGGCCACGAACAAAATATTTTCCTGCGAAGACATACACCAACAATGTTGGCAGTGCGGCGATGATCGCAGCAGCCATATCGACGTTGTACTCTTTAACGCCCGTACTGGTGTTGACTAAGTTGTTTAATGCCACGGTGATCGGCTGAGTCTCTGAGCCTGAATACACCACCCCGAATAAAAAATCATTCCAGATTGCAGTGAACTGCCAGATCACCGTCACCATGATGATGGGTGTAGAGATTGGTAGTAAGATTTTGAAGAATATGGTAAAGAAGCCCGCTCCATCCAGTTTTGCCGCTTTGATCAACTCATCAGGAATCGAGATATAGAAGTTACGGAAAAACAGCGTCGTAAACGCCATACCGTAGATAACGTGCACAAGTACTAGACCCACCGTGGTGTTTGCTAAACCCATCTTGCCCAGTACGGTCGCCATTGGTAACAGCACCACTTGGAATGGAATAAAGCAACCGAACAGCAGCAAGCTAAAGAACAGGTTTGAACCGCGGAACTGCCACTTAGTGACCACGTAGCCATTGAATGCACCCAGTAGCGTTGAGATAGCTACCGCAGGAATCACCATTTGGAACGAGTTCCAGAAATAGCCTTTCACCCCTTCACACTTCACGCCAGTACAAGCGCTGTCCCACGCTTTATACCAAGCATCAAACACCCACTCTTTGGGTAAACTCATCAAGTTACCTGCCTTGATGTCTGGTAAGGTTTTAAATGAGGTTAGTACCATTACAAACAGTGGCATGAGATAAACCAAGCAGAAGAAAAGCAGCGCCGAATAGATAAACATTCGAGCAAAGTTGATGTTGTTCATCATGACTTTTTCTCCCTAAGCTCAGAGTAAAGATACGGCACCAGAATCGCTAGAATACCGGCTAGCATCATCATGGCACTGGCAGCGCCGAGGCCTATTTGTCCACGTGTGAATGAGTGTGCGTACATGAATAGCGCGGGAAGATCCGATGAATAACCTGGGCCACCTGCCGTCATTGCTGTCACAAGGTCGAAGCTCTTAATCGCAATGTGTGAAGTAATGATCACCGCACTGAAAACCACAGGTCGCAAGCAAGGTAAAATGATTTTGAGATAAATAGTGGGTAGACTAGCACCGTCAATTTGCGCCGCTTTAATGATCGAAGAATCGATACCACGCAGGCCAGCTAAGAACATCGCCATCACAAAGCCTGACGACTGCCAAAGTGCGGCAATCACTAATGTGTAGACTGCCATTTCAGAGTCGACCAACCAATCGAATTTAAAGTCGGTAAAGCCCCAATCTTGCATCAACTTTTCAATACCTAGACCCGGATTCAGAATCCACTTCCAAGCGGTACCCGTCACGATAAATGATAGTGCCATCGGGTAGAGGTAGATGGTACGAATCGCGCCTTCTTGCCGGATGTTCTGGTCAAGCAAAATCGCTAAACCGACTCCCAATACGATAGCAATCACCATAAATAGGATCCCAAACACACCGAGGTTAGTGATTGAGGTGATCCAGCGATCGTTTTCCATCAGCTTTTCATATTGAGCAAAGCCAACAAAATTGAAGCTAGGTAGAAATCGAGAATTAGTAAATGACAGCGCTGCTGTCCAGAATATGTAGCCGTAGATACATACCACGGTCACCAACGCGGTCGGTGCCAGCACAACCTTAGGTAACCAATGTTGTAACCTGTCAGCAAAACTGGGCTTTGGTGCAGGCTGGCTCCTTGTCGGTTTTGGAGTCGACTCAGTCAAAACATGCTCCATAACTTTTCCTTGTTGCACAATTGAGCCAATGGCTTACCTCTCGGCACCACATCAGCATCACGCATATCAGAATTGAGGTGAAGAGCGGATAGGCTCCCTACGAACCTACCCACCCTGGGGGTTAGGGATAAGCAACATACTCAGCAACTCGCGTTCTGTTCATGTTGCTTATCAAGCTAGCTTAGATAGCCGCTTTTACTGCTTTCGCTAACTTAGTTGCAGCCTCTTTAGGATCAGCATCTTTCTCATTGAAGAAGTTAGTCACAACGTCATAGATGGCGCCTTGGGCATAACTTGTTGTAGATAGGCCGTGAGCCATACTCGGTACAAGGTCACCAGATTCCGCACTCGCTTTGAAGGTTGCCATTGAGTCCAACGCACATTGGTCGAATTTAGACATATCCATATCAAGACGTACTGGAATCGAACCTTTGTTTAGGTTGAAGACCTCTTGGAAGTCTTTAGTAAGAATGGTTTTCGCAAGATCTTGTTGCGCTTTTTGATTCTCTTTATCGCCTAGCTCGAAGAAAGCAAAGCTATCGATATTGAAGGTAAATTGGCCGTCAGTACCCGGAGCTGGTGCACAAATGTAGTCTTTGCCTGGCACTTTACCTGCAGCGGTAAACTCGCCCTTCGCCCAGTCACCCATGATCTGCATTGCCGCTTCACCATTGATAACCATTGAAGTTGCTACGTTCCAGTCACGACCTGGAGAGTTGCTGTCAATGTAATCACGCATCTTTTTGAACTTGGTGAATACGTCCACCATTTTGTCGCCAGATAAGACGTCCATATCTAGATCAACGAACGCTTTGTTGTAGTCTTCACTGCCAAGTACATCAAGTGCCACAGCCTCGAAGACAGTTGCGTCTTGCCAAGGTTGGCCACCATGCGCCAAAGGAATAAAACCTGCTGCTTTGATCTTATCTGCTGCAACAAAGAATTCATCTAATGTGGTTGGAACCGTCACACCTGATTTTTCGAGTACTTCTGGGTTTGCCCAAAGCCAGTTAACACGGTGAACGTTCACAGGAACCGCTACGTACTCGCCGTCCCATTTCATTACTTTGGTAACAACAGCAGGAAGTAAGTCATCCCACTTTTCTTGTTTCGCAGTTGCATCGAGAGACGTTAGAAAACCTAAACCACCCCACTCCTGAATATCATGACCTTTGATCTGCGCTGCAGATGGCGGATTGCCAGATACTGCTCGTGTTTTTAAAACGGTCATCGCACTTTCACCGCCGCCACCAGCAACAGCGAAATCTTTCCAAGTATGACCTTGTTCTTCAATCATCTCTTTAAGTACTGCGGCGGATTTAGCTTCACCGCCAGCAGTCCACCAGTGAAGCACTTCTACTTCACCAGCTTGAGAAAATGTTGAGGCAGCAAGAAGAGATAGAGTAAGTAGGGTTTTATTGATTTTCATTATAATCTTCCATGTTTAGCGGACTCGACGCCCGGTTCAATAAAGAGTCTACTTATTCTGATTTATAAGATTGAAACAAAAGGTAAGCCCAATGTAACACAATTGTTACATTACACTTCTAGGCCACGTGGGATATAGACTTTGGCTTCTAAGCCACCTTGAGGGGAGTTGCGAATAATGAGATCTCCGCCGTGTCCGTGCAGGATATTTCGACAGATTCCAAGCCCTAAACCGTGTCCTTGATCGTCGGTCGCAAGCCTAAAGTAGGGTTCAAACACCAACTCAAGTTTGTCTTCTGGGATTCCTTCGCCGTGGTCCTGAATCGTCACGATGACCCACACAGAATCGCTACTGATATCGACATTCGCGGATGTGCCGTATTTCACTGCATTATCGATAAGATTGGTCAGCACACGTTTAATCGCTAACGGCTTAGCGACTAACGGCTCAACTACGATGGGTTCAAACTCTACTAAGGTTTGATGCTGGTTATGCGACTCTATAACCGAAGCAACCATGTCATTAAGGTCAATAATAGCGTTGTTTTCGTGAAGGTCTGTATCTCTTACGGCTTGCAGAGCACCTTTGACCATCATCTCTAGCTCATCTAAATCCTTGTTAAACTTCTCTTTCTTAACTTCGCTTTCCAACAGCTCAGCTCTGAGTCTCAGTCGAGTGATCGGTGTCTTTAAATCATGAGAGATAGCTGAGAAGAGATGTTCTCTATCGGCCACATAACGACGAATACGCTGCTGCATGCGATTAAACGCCCGAGTCGCAGTGACCAATTCAGTCGCCCCCTCCTCGTTAAGTGGCGGCTGCTGGATATCCATACTCATCTCGTTAGCAGCCCTTGCGAGCTTTTTAAGCGGGCGCACTTGGCGGCGAATCATTAAGTAGGTCAACACCAGCAGAATCAACGTTGAAGAGAGCAAAAAGATCACCTGCTCACGACCAAGAATAGTGTCATCCAGTTTGACATAGGGTGCAGGCAACAGCGCCGCAATATAGACCCACTCATGGCTGGCTAGCTCGATTTGAACAACCAGAATTGGCGGATTAAGCGGCTCTAAGGTTAAGGTATGATGCGCCCACGATCGCGGGAGATCGCTCAAGTAGATATCATTTTTAAGCAAGCGAAGATGTTCTGGGCGAGAGAAATCGACACGAACTGACTCCACCTTATTAAGCTTGCTACTCAAGACACTCTCTATCGCTTCTATCGATGCGGTTTTCAAGCGGGTATCGGGGATTGGTTCAACAATCAAAGCCTCTTTATTGAAAGAGACGAAGAATCGCGTCCCGCCCATGTTACGAATTTGGTCTAACACGATATGGCGATATTTGACGGGCAGAGACTGGAAGAAAGTCACTGTTGAGGCAAACATGTTCGCCATGCTCGAAGAAGCAGAACGAATACCTTCTAGTTCTTTTTGTTTGGATTCGATATACCAAATCGACGTTGCAATGCCTTGCGCAATGACGACGGCTAACAAGGTCAAAAGCAAAGTTCGAGCAACCAAGGAGTTTGGCTTTAAACTTCTCAACCACTTCATACGGACTTCTTACTCAGTGCTCATAATGCACAGGTACAGCCAATATATAGCCGTTGCCACGCATGGTTTTGATGTAGTGCGGATATTTAGCGCTATCACCCAGTCGGCTTCGCAAACGACTTAATTGAACATCAATTCCACGCTCGAAAGGCAGCGCTTCACGTCCTCTGGTCGCAAAAGAGATAGTGTCTCGGTCTAACACCTCATTGGGGCGAGTAAGGAACAGCATTAACAGTGAAAAATCACTGCCCGACAAGTCCATCTCTTCAGCGCTTTCATTGTGTGAGATTCGGTGCGCAAGTGTATCTAGCGTCCAATCACCAAAGATGATCTGTTTAGGCAATGCATCACTCGGCTTGTCATCAACCACTTGAACACGGCGTAACAGAGCTTTGATGCGAGCCATTAATTGGCGTGGGCTAAACGGCTTAGCAATGTAGTCATCAGCACCAATTTCTAAGCCAATAATCTGATCGGTTTCATCCGATACCGCAGTCAGCATTATGATAGGTACATTGGAATTTTTGCGAACGCGCTGACACAAGGTAAAACCATCGTCCCCGGGAAGCATTACATCGAGAAGTATCAGGTCAGGATAACCTTGGCTTTGTAGATGAGTTTCTAGTTCAGCCCCATCTCCAACCGAAGAGACATCGAAGCCCGATTTTGAAAGGTACTCTTCCAGCAACTCGCGGATTTCTTGATCATCATCCACCACGAGAATTCGAGTGTTTGTTGGCATCGCCCAAACCTATTAAATTTACAACTTATTCACATAGTGTATAGGCAGGTCGAGTATTTGATTATTGATATGTTTGTAAAATTAGAAGAACAAACAGATAGAGATCACAACTAAGCGACCGCTATCTGTTGGTATTGCATTGATAAGCCGATTTAAGACGAGCAGCTGATCTCCATACCCTTACCCCATTCCGGTGGTAAGGCTGCTAAATGTTCATAATCAGGGTGCTCTGCATACGGGTCCGCGAGTACCACCATCAGAGCATCAACATCGCTGCTATCACCACGTTCGGCCTTTTCAATCGCAAGTTGAGCCAAATAGTTCCTAAGAATGTATTTAGGATTTACCTGCCTCATCTTTTCGCAGCGCTCTGTAGCAGAACTCTCTTCAAGCTCACAACGTTGCAAGTAGTTATCTACCCATAACTTCGCAGCATCACGGTCGAGGACTAGATCAATAACTTCCTGAGCAGGCACAGTGTCTAGATTCGACAAAGTTCTAAAGAACCTAGGGTAATCCACTTTATTTTGCGACATTAACTCGAACATAGATTCAAACAAGCGGCTATCACCTTCTTGCTTGGAGAGTAAACCGAGCTTTCTACGCATCAACTGACTAAAGTAACCATTCATTTGTGGCTCGTACTGTTCCAGTGCCGCTTCTAAATCGGCCCTTTCCACTAGCGGTGATAACGAGTGTGCCAACGCCGATAAATTCCACATCCCGATTCTTGGTTGTTGATTGAATGCATAGCGCCCTTGGTAGTCGGAGTGATTGCAGATCAAGCGTGGATCATATTCATCGAGGAAGGCAAATGGACCGTAATCGAAAGTTTGTCCAATGATCGACATGTTATCCGTGTTCATCACCCCGTGAGCAAAACCATTTGCTTGCCACAACGCAATCATCTCTGCGGTACGGTCAACAATTTGATTAAACATAGCTGCGTATGGTTTTTCTTCATCTAAGCACTCTGGGAAGTGCCACTCGATGACTTTATCGGCCAACAATTTATGTTCAACCAACTGATTTGTGTAAAACAAGTGCTCAAAGTGACCAAAACGGATGTGTGATTCAGAAGCACGCACCAACAATGCGCCCCACTCTTGTTTCTCTCGGTAGACCGGCGTGTCACTGGTCATCATTGCCAACGCACGAGTCGTTGGAATATTCAGCCCTGCCATTGCTTCACTACATAGATACTCACGCACAGTCGATCGGATAACCGCACGCCCATCCCCCATGCGCGAATATGGTGTTTTACCCGCACCTTTAAGGTGTAAATCGAACGTTTCACCACTTTTAGCGACAACTTGAGCTAACAACAATCCTCTTCCATCGCCCAAATCAGGGTTATAAGCACCAAACTGATGGCCTGCGTATTTCATAGCTAACGGAGAAAATTGCTCTGGTTCCACATTGCCAGACAAGGTGTCTAGCAGTTCTTCTGAAGCACT
This sequence comes from Vibrio chagasii, assembly GCF_002954585.1. GTDB lineage: Bacteria > Pseudomonadota > Gammaproteobacteria > Enterobacterales > Vibrionaceae > Vibrio > Vibrio chagasii_A. The sequence goes on along the minus strand of NZ_MSCI01000002.1, from coordinate 606,664 downwards.
CTCAAATGATGGAAAGCCAAATTCAGTTGCAAGGTTATGATTCCATGAGAGCCATTGTACATTGCTTAACGGTGTTGGTTGGATTGGGGTATAGAACAGCCGAGGCAGTGCAGTAAATCGATTGTTAAATGAAATAGAATCCCAGACAGACATGAGAGATACACTGTAGATAAAAGATAAATTAAGATTATCACAGTTTAGTAACAACTTCAGATCAGGTTATAAGGATAGATAATTTCGGAGAAGGTTGCTTGCTTAATCGATAAAGAGTAAGGCTTTGCTAAAGGAAAGAAGCGATTTAGAAGAAGTTAAGTGGCTAAGCTGTTGAGAAAAGCCACATTTATTGAAGACAGAGTTCTAACTTTGAAAACTTTTTTACAAGTATGTTCATAATAAAAACTGGAAATATAGAGCCATTAAGCTGACTACATTAGAGCAAGAATACCCACTAGAGAAAGGGTAGAGAAAATCCAAGTGCGGCTGATAACGCCAAAGTTGCTGTGTTGAATCATTTCTTGATGCTGCATATGCCTCTCCTTGAGAACGTGATGGTGTAACTACAATATATCGGCTTTTTGTTAAAAGCAGCAAGCATATTAATGTTAACCTTTTATGACAGCATCAAGAAGTTTCTGTAACTATTCACCCCTTTGATAAAACATAGAGTTAAGCTCGACTTGTCGTTGAAAGCAGCGCTCCAGCTCCAATAAAAACGCCCCCTGTCACACGATTGAAAACCTTGGCACGACCTTTCGCAAACAACCAGTTCGACGACTTAGCACCTAAATACGCGTAGACCAATAACCAAGACAGCTCCATCACAGCAAAGGTTGAGGCAAAGACAGCAAACTGTGGTAATAACGCGAGTGATGGGTCAATAAACTGTGGGAAAAGTGCGGTAAAAAACAGAATCGCTTTAGGATTACTGGCGCCGACAATAAAGCCACTTACATAGTGAGAAAGGATGCTCTCTCTAACAGCTTTAGAATCTGATTCCTGACCCGGTAGCTGGTCATAATCTTGCTGGCTCGAGCGTAGAGACTTCCATCCAAGGAAAATAAGATAAGCAGCACCCGTCCATTTAATGACGTTAAATACCACTTCCGAAGAGGCAATAATTACACCGAGTCCCGTAAACGATAGCGTGAGGATTCCGGTAATCGCCGTTAGGCTACCCATGGCTGTAAATATCGACAATTTGAAGCCCGATTGCACACCTTTGGTCATGCACAATAAAGAACTTGGGCCTGGGGATGCCGTCAAGATCAGCACGGCTAGCAGATAGTAAATCCATGTATCAAAGCTCATCGTGAATTCTCCTTAACTCACTAGAATATATAGTTTTAAGCTCCAATATGAATTAGATGTGCAACTTGATCAACTTCACCCCACGGCTTTCGTTCGCACTGAACGGCACTTCACATTATAAAGTGGCTATACGAGCAGCGTAATATTCTACCCCAAGAAAAAATAGTAAAACCTTTATTCAAAGATAGAAGCAAACCAGGTATGACTCGCCAAAAACAAAAAAGCCGCACTATTCAGTGCGGCTTTTGATTCGGTCATTGTGCTAATTAGTCTTTGTAGATAGAGAACTCATCATCACAAGCAACTAGCTGCTCGCGAGTCATCATGAATACACCGTGACCACCATTAGAGAACTCAATCCAAGTGAATGGAATCTCTGGGTACTGATCCATCATGTGAACCATTGAGTTACCTACTTCACAGATAAGAATACCGTCATCAGTCAGGTAGTCTGGCGCGTTAGCTAAGATACGGCGAACCAGTTTAAGCCCGTCAGAACCAGCAGCTAGGCCAAGTTCTGGCTCATGAGTAAACTCATCAGGCAGGCTGTTCATGTCTTCTTCGTCCACGTATGGCGGGTTAGACACGATCAGGTTGTATTTCTCTTTTGGCAGATCACGGAAAAGATCTGAACGGATCGGGAACACTTGCTGCTCCATGCCGTGATCTTGAACGTTCTGCTCTGCAACTTGCAATGCATCGGTAGAAATATCAATTGCGTCAACTTCTGCTTCCGGGAATGCGTGTGCGCAAGCGATAGCAATACAGCCACTGCCCGTACAAAGATCCATGATGCGAGTCGGCTCTTCAGTTAACCAAGGTTGGAATTGAGCTTCGATAAGCTCACCAATTGGAGAACGAGGTACAAGGACACGCTCATCAACGAAGAACTCAAGGCCACAGAACCAAGCTTTGTTCGTTAGGTAAGCCGTTGGTGTGCGATCATTGATACGCTTGATTACACGCTCAACAATGCGTAGACGCTCGCTGCTCGTTAGGCGAGAGTTCAATACATGTGAAGGAACATCAATCGGCAGATAAAGAGTTGGTAAAATAAGTTGTACCGCCTCATCCCACGCATTATCAGTGCCGTGACCATAAAATAGGCCCGCTGCATTGAAGCGGCTAACAGTCCAACGAATCACATCTTGAAGCGTGTGTAGTTCTGATACCGCTTCTTCTACAAAAATCTTATCCAAAATTGTCTCCGAAAAGCGCTACAATACTGCTAATTACGTTTCAAATTAGAATTCATAACCTGATGAGCAAAAAAGACACCGATTTCGATGACGATTTCGCCCTGTTCAGCGATGCAGTAAAGGGCGTTAAAAAGTTGCAACAGGATACCATAATCCAGCAGCCAAAAAGAAATGCCAAACAAAAAGAAATTACTCGAACGGCAAGACAAGCCAGTGACAGCGAGTTTTATTTCTCAGATGAGTTCATTCCGCACCTTAGCGAAGAGGGTCCAACACGCTATGCGCGTGACGATGTCTCCAAGTATGAAGTGAAACGACTTCGTCGTGGTGTCTATGTACCAGACGTCTATCTAGACATGCATGGCATGACTCAACAAGAAGCCAAACGCGAGCTGGGCGCCATGATCGCACATTGTGTCAAAGAAGGTGTCGCGTGTGCCTGTGTTCAGCACGGCATCGGTAAGCACATCTTAAAAGAGAAAGTGCCTTTGTGGTTGGCTCAACATCCAGATGTAATGGCTTTTCACCAAGCGCCTCTTGAGTTTGGCGGCAATGGTGCACTGTTGGTGTTGCTCTCTATTCCAGAGAAATAGAACGAGTCGTGATCACTTCACACCAAATAACAAAGGGCACCTCAATTACTGAGGTGCCCTTTTCTATTCTGGCTGTCGCTCTATGTTCTATCAAACCCTAAGTTATGGGTTGATGTTCCACAGCAGCTCGCCTTTTTGTGTCTCAAGGTCGAATTCAATACAGGCTAAACCTGATGTTGGGAACATCGGTGGCGCCATACCGGTTGCGAATTCAGCAGTTAAGTAGCCCACTAGAGGTAAATGAGAAACAAATAAAATGGTCTCTAGTTTTTCTACTTCAGCCATTGCCACGGTCAAATCAAACACATCATCAGACATTCCATAAGGCGTGATGTCATCACAGGTTTCCACTTTCTTTCCAGAAAACGCCTGAGAGATCTCTAACCACGTTTCTTGTGCCCTCAAGTATGGGCTCACTAGTACTTTATCAAACTGGCTGATGCCCTGCTCGTTTGCAACTTGAGCCACCGCAAGAGACGCCATTTTACCGCGCTTAGTTAACGCTCGTTCTGCGTCCGAGTTAGCAAAATGTTCTGCTTCACCGTGGCGCATTATGAATATTTTCATGTTCAGTCCTGTCTACGTAACATTTCGAAAGTCGATATATCCCATATCAGCGATACGCTACTTAGCGTTTGGCCCTCAATCCAGAGGAAGCCGCAGTCTATATAAATAATTATATCAAGTCACTTGCTAAAGAGTTCGACTTTCTTAACAATCTTGTTAAAAGAAAATAAATCACTGATAAAAATCGACAAAATGATTCAGAAGTCGCCAAAAAAGCACTTCATATCCCAAAATATGATCACAAGGTTTGCACGCCGAACCATCGGGTACATAATTTAAAAACCACCTTCTTCGGAGATGCTCCAGTGCATTTAAGCCCCAATGATGAACATCAATACCGTTACCTCACCTTACATAACGGATTGCGAGTACTTTTGGTTCAAGACCATAGCGCTCAAAAAGCTGCAGCTGCACTCGCCGTTAATGTCGGGCACTTTGATGATCCTGCTGACCGAGAAGGTTTAGCGCATTACCTAGAGCATATGCTATTTCTAGGAACTGAAAAGTATCCAAAGGTCGGAGAGTTCCAAAGTTTTATCAGCCAGCATGGTGGCAGCAATAATGCCTGGACCGGAACAGAGCACACCTGCTTCTTCTTTGACGTTGAATTGAATGCTTTTGAGGCCGCTCTCGATCGCTTTAGCCAATTCTTTACAGCCCCTCTATTTAACGAAGAAGCACTAGATAAAGAACGCCAAGCCGTTGATTCTGAATACAAGATGAAACTCAACGACGATGCGCGACGCCTTTACCAAGTTACCAAAGAACTGGTTAATCACAACCACCCATTCTCGAAGTTTTCTGTCGGTAATATCGATACGTTAGGTGACAGACATGGCGTCACCATTCGCGAAGAGATTCTCACATTCCACCAGCAGCAGTACTCTGCAGACCTAATGACCCTGACGCTGTCTGGCAATCAACCATTAGATGATATGCAAAGCTGGGTTGAGGAGCGCTTTAGCTCCATCCCCAATCACAACCTTCAAGGCAAAAAGGTTGAGGTGCCAATTGTTGGCGAATTGAGTACTGGAGTTCAGGTACATGTAGAACCGATTAAGGATGTCCGCAAACTTACCTTAACCTTCCCTATGCCGAGCATGGATGAACACTACGGTGTCAAACCGCTGTCATTCTTCGCACACCTATTAGGTTACGAAGGTGAAGGCAGTTTGATGATGCAGCTCAAAGAGAAAGGCTGGATCACATCCCTCTCTGCCGGCGGTGGCGCTAGCGGCAGTAACTATCGTGATTTCACGGTGAGTTGCTCACTAACTATCGAAGGCTTAACCAAAACAGACCACATCATCCAAGCGGCGTTCCAATATATCAAGTTGATTGAACAACAAGGGATTGAAGAATGGCGTTACCTTGAAAAACGTGCCGTTTTAGAATCCGCTTTCCGTTTTCAAGAGCCAGCAAGACCGCTCGATGTCGTCAGCCATTTAGTTATCAACATGCAGCACTATCAAGAGCAAGATGTGGTGTATGGCGACTATAAAATGTCGCATTTCGACGAAGATCTACAACGTTCACTGCTTGCTTACTTAACCGTCGACAATATGCGTGCGACCATTATTGCCAAAGGTTTTGAATATGACAGAGAAGCAAAATGGTACTTTACGCCCTACTCGGTGACTCCTTTTGCGGCTGAGCAAATTCAATGCTTTACCTGCATTAACCCCAGTTGGCAGTTCGAGCTACCCGGTAAAAACTCTTTTATTTGCTATGACTTAGACCCAGCAGAACTTGAAGGTGACGCTGAGCACCCGCAGCTATTACAAGAGCTCGATGGTTTTAAGCTATGGCACCTACAGGATCACCAGTTCAGAGTTCCAAAGGGTGTGGTGTATATCGCCATTGATAGTCCACACTCGGTAGCCAGCCCAAGAAATATCGTAAAAACACGCTTATGTGTCGAGATGTTCTTAGATTCGCTGGAAAAAGAGACCTATCAAGCCGAAATAGCAGGCATGGGTTACAACATGTATACCCATCAAGGTGGCGTCACACTGACACTCTCTGGATTCAGCGAAAAGCAGCCACAATTGCTCAATATGATCCTAGAGCGCTTTCAGGCACGCGACTTTAGTCCAACACGCTTCGACACCATTAAGCATCAACTGCTTAGAAACTGGAATAATGCGTCGCAAGACCGCCCCATTTCGCAACTGTTTAACGCAATGACGGGGATTTTACAGCCCAACAACCCACCTTATGCGGTACTCATTGAAGCACTCGAGACGATTGAAGTCGATGAACTCTCGTCATTTGTTCAATCAATTTTGGCTGAGCTTCATGTTGAGATGTTTGTGTATGGTGATTGGCGACAAGCAGACGCACACAAGATGGCTGAAACCCTCAAGGATGCACTGCGAGTTCAAGATCAAGCTTATGAAGAATCGCTACGTCCACTGATCATGCTGGGTGAAAACGGTAGCTTCCAGCGTGAAGTAGTCTGCAATCAAGATGATTCAGCGATCGTGGTTTATTATCAATGCCCTGATATTTCGCCAAAGAATATTGCGCTGTATTCGTTAGCCAACCATTTGATGTCTGCGACATTCTTCCATGAAATACGCACCAAGCAGCAACTGGGCTACATGGTTGGTACCGGCAATATGCCGCTCAATCGACATCCCGGCATAGTGCTTTATGTACAATCGCCGAATGCTGCTCCTGCTGATTTACTAGTCTCAATCGATGAGTTTCTCAACGCCTTTTACATGGTGTTGCTGGAGCTGAACGACTACCAATGGCACAGCAGTAAACGAGGCCTTTGGAATCAAATATCAACACCAGATACGACATTGCGAGGACGTGCTCAGCGCTTATGGGTTGCGATAGGTAATAAGGACTTGGAGTTCAATCAGAGAGAACGAGTACTAGAAGAGCTCAAAGGGCTCACTCGCTCAGATATGATGCGTTTTGTGGTTAGTCAGCTTAAGCCACGTACTGCTAATCGACTGATTATGCACGCACATGGTAACGCTCACAGCGAGGAAGATAAACTATCCGCTGGTGTGGAAATAGGCTCTATTGATGAGTTTCAATTGCGCCCGAAAGATACTGAGCTTGGCTAATTAATAGGCTAACAATTCAAAAGGTTGATGTGAAAGCATCAACCTTTTTTATTGGATGAAGCACAAAATCAGATCTCCTATTACGCTCCTCCGTCGCTTTAGGAGATGACGTTAGTTTTGATTGAGATGCGTTTGACTACCTGTCTTATCAACGCCATAGCTTACTTTTTATCTCTCTATCGTCATTCTCGAAAAAGAGGAACCACTGAATTGAGAACCACCCACACCAACCAGCACTACCAGACAAAACACATCCCTCCCCTTCATTCCCGAGAAGGAGGAACGACTGATTCGGGAATCTCCCATACCTACCAACACTACCAACACTACCAGACAGAACACATCACTCCCCCATCGTTCCCGAGAGGGAGGAACGACTGAGTCGGGAGTCTCCCATACCAATCAGCTCTTCCAGACAGAGCGCATCACTCCCCTATCACTCTCGAGAAGGAAGAACGACTGAGTAGAGAATCTCCCATCCCGATCAGCTCTTACAGACAGACCCCACCTCCCCCCCGTCATTCCCGAGAAGGAGGAACGACTGAGTCAGGAATCTCATATATTCCAAACTGCCCAGAAACAAAAAGCCCGCATCAACTGCTTGATACGGGCTCAATATTTAGCTGACTAGAGAATTACTTGTAGAAAGATTCATCCAGACCAGCTCGTGTCAGTAGGCCATCACATGGTGCGAAGCGATCGCCATACTTAACAGCAAAGTCGTTCATCATCTCAACCAGTGACTTAATACCAATTTGGTCCATGTAACGGAACGGACCGCCCAGGAATGGAGGGAAACCAATACCGAAGATAGCACCAATATCGCCATCACGAGGGCTGCGGATAATGCCTTCATCTAGACAACGAACCGCTTCATTCAGCATAGGCAACACACAACGCATTGCGATGTCGTTATCACTTAGTTTCGGCTCAGGTTGCAGCTTAAGGAGCTTGTAAACAGACTTATCGACTTCCTTCTTCTTACCCTTGTAAGTGTAGAAACCTTTACCGCTCTTACGGCCTTTACGGTTGTCATTCAGAAGAATGTCGAACACATCAGGGCCTTGGAAACGGTCGCCTAACTCATTGACTAGAATCGGTATGATCTTAGCACCGATATCCACACCTACCTCATCTAGCAAGGTAATTGGGCCAACCGGGAAGCCAAAATCTAGCAGTGCACTATCCAGTTTTTCAATCGGCTCATTCGCTAGTAGCAGATGTGCCGCTTCATTCATGTACGGAGCCAGAATACGGTTCACATAGAAACCTGCCGTGTCTTTAACAACAATCGGCGTTTTGCCTTGCTTCTTCGCCAATGCTACTACCGTCGAGATAGTCTCTTCTGACGTTGTTTCATGAGGGATAACCTCAACTAGCGGCATTTTCTCTGCAGGACTGAAGTAGTGAAGGCCTACCACGTTTTCAGGGCGCTGCGCCTTCTCTGCAATCTTATGGATTGGCAGTGATGAAGTATTCGTCGCGAAGATAGTCTCTGGCTTCGCATTTTGTTCAATGTCTGCAACCATTGACTGCTTAAGGTCAAGATCTTCAAACACCGCTTCGATCACTACATCTGTGTGGTTAAAGCTCGTAAAGTCGATACCACCAGAAAGCTGAAGCATCTTACTTTCAAGGCCTGCACGGCTCAGAATACGACGCTTACGCTGCTTATCGAATAACTTGTAGTTGTAGTTAAGTGCGTTTAAGACACCATCATTTGATACGTCTTTAACACGAACCGGTACTTTTGCTTTCGCTACACTTACATGGCTAATACCTGCGCCCATAAGACCACCGCCTAACACGCCAACACGCTTAACCGCTTTTGGCTCTGCATCTGCACCGTGTTCCTTCTTCATTTCAGTCGTAGCAAAGAAGATAGAACGAAGCGCTTTTGACTCAGAAGTCATTACTAGCTCAGAGAAACGCTTCGCTTCATACTGAAGACCTTTTTCAAAGCCATTCTCTAGGCCATAACGAATCACATCCAGAATCGCGTCAGCTGCTGGGTAGTTACCACGAGTTTTCTGATTGGTCTTCTTCGCAGCTTGTTCAAAAATCACTTTACGACCAAGGCCGTTGCGAGAGATAAGTTTCTCTTTCGTCGAAGCTTGGCTCTTAGAAGCAAGGCGCTTACCTTTTTTGCTACCCGTATTCTTTTCAACGTAGCTTTTCGCTACTTCAAGCAAAATCGTATCTGGGACACAAACATCTACAACACCAAGCGATTTCGCTTTCTTAGCACGCAGCTGCTTACCAGTAAGAATCAGGTCGAGTGACGGTAGCAAACCAATTAAACGAGGCAGACGTTGCGTACCACCAGAACCTGGTAGTAAACCTAGCTGAACTTCAGGCAGACCAAGGCGAGTCTTATCTGAATCGGTACACACACGGTAGTCACACGCTAATGCGAGCTCTAAACCACCACCAAGACATGGACCATGAATTGCAGCAACAACTGGGTAAGGAAGATCAGACAATGCTTGGAACATCTCCTGACCTTGGCGTGCTAGAGATTGTGCTTCATCAGCGGTTTTACACGCATCCAGCATTCGAACGTCTGCACCCGCGATAAAGTTATCTGGCTTAAGAGAGTGAACAATTAGGCCTTTAACGCGGCTTTGTTTTTCTTTTAGCTGTTCAAAGATCGCTTTCATCTCTTCAGCAAAAGCCGCTTGTAGCGTGTTCATTTTCTCACCTGGTACATCAATCGCTAGCCAAGCAATGTCTTGGTCGTCGATGTTAAGAGAGAATGCGGTCGCTTTCTTTTTCGGTGCTTCAGTCACTGGAGTTGACTCCGCGTTAGTGACTACTTCTTTTTCTGTTGTTGCATCAAGAGTCGTAGACATTATTCTACCTCCAAGATCATTGCTGCACCTAAACCACCAGCTGCACACGCTGTATTCAGTGCCAAGCCGCCACCGCGACGTTTTAATTCACGTAATGTTTGAGTCATCATGCGCGCGCCAGTTGCTGCAAACGGGTGACCGTAAGCAATTGAACTACCCAGCACGTTGAACTTATCCATATCAATCTCACCGATCGCTTTATCACGGCCAAGATTCTTCTGTGCGAACTCATCACTAGCAAACATCTTCACATTCGCTAGAACTTGAGCTGCAAAGGCTTCATGCATCTCGATAAGCGTAAGGTCCGATAGTTCTAAGCCAGTGTTTTTCAATACTTGCGAGGTCGCGTAAGTCGGGCCCATTAGCATATCCGTTTCAACACCAATCGCTGAGAACGCATAGCCACGAATATAACCCAGCACTTCTAAGCCTAGTTCTTTAGCTTTGCCTTCGCGCATCAACATCACAGCTGCACCGCCATCAGTCAGCGGAGTTGCATTCGCAGCAGTCACACTGCCGTATTTTCTATCGAACGCAGGACGAAGCTTGGCGTAACCTTCAACCGTAGAGTCATGACGAATGTTGTTATCTTCCGCTAGGTACTTTTTGTACGGTGCCGGAAATGCCGTCATTACTTCATCTTTAATCTTGCCGTCTTTCCATGCTTGAGAAGCCAAAGAGTGAGAACGGTGAGCAAGTGCATCTTGAGCTTCACGAGTAATACCGTGTGTCTTTGCCATCTGCTCAGCGGTTTGGCCCATCGATAAACCAGTCGAGTATTCAGCAACTGCAGGCGGCACTGGCATCAAGTCTTTCACTGAAAGTGTTTTGAGGATTTTCAGTTTTTGGCCCATGGTTTTCGTTTTGCTCAGCGCTAGCAAGTTAGCGGCAAGCTTTTTAGAAACGCCAATCGGCAATACAGAAGAAGAGTCTGCACCACCAGCAATGCCGACATCAATCGTGCCAGCCATAATGCTTTCGGTCACATTAACTGCAGCTTGGAAGCTGGTCGCACATGCTCGAGTCACACTGTAGGCATCAGTATTGATATCCATGCCTGTGCCCAACACGATTTCACGCGCGATGTTCGGTGCTTCTGGCATTTGCACGACTTGGCCGAACACAACTTGTTCGATAAGCGCAGGATCGACATCAGTTCTTGCAAGCATTTCGCTCACAACCATTTTGCCTAAGTCGACCGCAGGCACTTGACTAAATTCGGTGCTCTGGCGAGCGAATGGGGTTCGTAATCCAGCGACAATGGCAACACGTTCTCCAGAACGCGTTTTGACTTCCTGTTTGCCCATGGTTTCTCCTTAAAGTTAAGAGGTCTGACCTGAAGCATTGTAAAGAAGTTGTTAATTAAATCAAACGAGCGTTTAAATAAACGTGATACGAGTATCTCACTGTCTGAAAATATAACTGCAAATTCAGGCGAACCTTTTGGGGTGAAGGGTTGTCCTAAGATACTAAACTATTGTAAGTAAAGACTGTTATAGCGATGTAGGAGATTGGTTTTCTTGAGGCAAAAAAAACCACACAATACTGTGTGGTCGGAATGTGTATAAAGCAATTAACTTAACGCCAATTGAAATAATCAGTTTCCTGATTAGGAGAAAGTAAAGTCAGCCTTCAAAAGGAAGTGCCGTCTTGCTCAACATGCTAGTCATCAATGACTAACTAGACGACAAGGTGTACTATAACTTTTTCAGGGTCTCAGATTTTGAAGTAGATCAATTTTAATGTGATTTTACGAATTCCTGCCTCTCGTTCGCTCTAAAGACGAAACAGATTATAAAACGAAGCACAACGAATAGAGCACAACTATACGCAGAGCAATTATGGAGGCTCGAGTGTCAATAATAAAAATGTTTGGAAAGAAAAAAGCCAAACGTCCGGTCAACTCTGATATGGACAAACAAAGAAAATATGAAGCACTCGTACGTGCCTATCACCGTGACCTCTTTCGCTACGCCTATTGGTTATGCAAAGACAAAAGCATTGCCGAAGATTTAGTGCAAGAAACTTGCCTCCGCGCATGGAAATCACTCGATAACCTAAAAGATGAAAAAGCCGCGAAGTCTTGGCTGATTACTATCTTGCGCCGCGAGAATGCTCGACGTTTTGAACGCAAACAGTTTGATCTGGTTGATATCGACGATCATGGTAATGATGCTAGTGTCAGTGATGACCCGCACCATCAACACCAATGGTTGCAAGTCCAGATCATGAAACTTGAAATTGATTACCGTGAACCTCTCTTCTTACAAGTGATTGGTGGTTTTAGTGGTGACGAGATCGCGGATATTCTCGATCTCAACAAAAACACGGTGATGACACGTTTATTCAGAGCTCGAAACCAATTGAAAGAGATGCTGGATACAGAAGAAGCAGAGAGGGGGCAACATAATGGATGATTTAGAATTTCGTCGTCGTGTATTGTCGGAACCTAAACAGCGCACACAAGATATTGTTGATGCAGCCGCGAGCAATGAAACTAACAGTCACTTTTTAGATGACGTACTATCGCTTGATAAACAGATCCACTCTGCAATGAATGTAGACGTGCCAGACGATCTTGCTGATCGCATACTGTTCAATCAAACCTCAAGCGAAGAGAGCAAAGTCGTAAGGCCTACTTTTGCGAGACGTGCGATGGCAATGGCTGCTTCTGTAGCGTTTGTTGCTGGTCTCTTGGTTGGCCAGGTAAACTGGGGGAATGCGTTAGTATCTCCAGCACAAGCAAGCTTGGCTGATACGGCGATGCAGCATGTTATCGATGAAAAAAGCTTTGTCAGCACCATTGATGAACAAGTTACATCACAGCAAATCAATGCAAAAATGAACCCATTTGCTTTTGAGTTTGATGAAACTTTCCCATACCACGTCTATTACCTAAACCATTGTGGTTTTGGGAAGTCTACCGCAGTGCACATGGTATTCCAGGGTGAAAAAGGCAAAGTTACGCTATTTCTGACTAGCATCCCGTCTGACAAACCGGTCGACTTTGATGAAAAAGGAATGTCAGGTTCGGTAACACCAATTGATAACAGCAGTTTGATACTCGTCGGTGAAAATGGCGAGGATGTTTCTAAAATCTCAGAAAAGCTGACGAAAATGATCAAACCGATGAGCTAATCAACTCTCAAAGCCTCTCAATTAAAGGCCCAGCAATTATATCCTTGATATTGCTGGGCTTTATTTATAAATAAAGCACCAATCCATTCACAAAAAAAATAACTCTAGAGTTAAAACTCTAAAAAACAGCATTTAGCACCATTTTCGTGCCAGATAGGCGTCATTTCCATAATTTTCCACTCAAATTTTCCAATGGTCGGATTTGTATATCGTATACTTGCGAATAGGATCAGCCACCATTGAGCAATTGCTCAAATTAATCGCCCTATAGAGGCGGAAATATAAAGGAATAAATGAATGACTACCAACAACACGCGTCTGTTTAAAAAGTCTCTTTTAGCAGTAACAATTACACTGGCGTCTTCGCAAGCGATGGCAGCAGGTTTCCAACTCAACTCACAATCAGCAACTGGTCTTGGCCGTGCTTTCGCTGGTGATGCAGTAATCGCAGATAACGCATCAGTGATGGCTCGTAACTCAGCAGCAATGGCTTTGTTCGATTCATCTCAATTTTCTGCTGGTATAAACTATATCAAGACAGATATCGATGTGAAAAATGTAAAAGCAGGCGGTTCAATGCCTGTCGATAGCGCGAACAATAGCAGTGGTACTCCAGTTCCAAATATCTACTATATCCACAGACTAAACGACCAGTGGGCTTTTGGTGCTGGTATTTACTCAAACTTTGGCACAACTAATAACTTTGATAGTAGCTTTGGATCAAGCAGCATTTTAGGCGGTGCACACACTGGTGTATCTGCATATGGCGGAACTACTGAAATCAAGAGTATCAACTACGCACTATCAGCTTCCTACCGTTTCAGTGAACAGTTCTCTGTTGGTGCTGGTATCGATATTGTTCAAGGTAGTGGTAAGCTTGAACGTAATTTAACACAAACGAATCCTTCAACAGGTAAAACTAGCACATCGAATCTAGCATCAATCGACGCGGATGGTGTTGGAGTTGGTTGGAACATTGGTGCAGTATATGAACTTGACTCAGCAAACCGCTTTGGCTTTTCTTACCATTACAGCCCAGAAATCGAAGCTGATGGGGATATGACCCTCACTGATCCAACTACAGGTAGAGCACTTCCGCTAGATACCCTATATTTGTCGCTTCCAAGTATGGCCGAGTTTTCTGGTTACCACGAGATCCAAGATACACAATTTGCGGTGCACTACTCTGTGCAATGGATTGGTTGGAGCGTATTTGATACTCTAGACGCTGATTCTGTTGCGGGTAAACAGCAAATAGGTAACTACCAGTGGCAAGACGGTTGGCATTACGCAATCGGTGGTACTTACTTCCTAAACGACGCTTGGACTCTGCGCGCGGGTTACATGTACGACACTGCGGCTCAAGATAAAGTAACTTCAATTTCTGTTCCTGATTCTGACCGTCAGTGGTTCTCTGCAGGTTTCACTTACGCATTCCAACAGCAGCATACTGTTGACTTCGGCTTTACTTATCTACTAGGTGAAGATGTTGATGTGACTGAAGGTAATGGTGCACTAACAGCAACTACTCACGCAGATGCGATTCTAGCGGGTATTCAATACAGCTACAGCTTCTAATATAAGCTGAGTTATAAATCTCAAAGGGTCGCTTTATGCGACCCTTTTTTGTTATCTAAGCCAATGGCCAACACCAATTTAAGCTTACAGCTGTAGCCTACACAGGTCATATCTAGCTACAAGTGTACGCTCAAATTCGATCACACACTCGAAACATTCAGACTATTAAGCTAATAATCAGTCATATTTTATCATTTAATCGCTAAAACACTGTTTTACTCGAATTTCATTTTTAAAGTAATAACTCTAAAAGTAGAATCGTGACACTAAATACTTATAATTCAGCGAACATAATAATGAAAATGAATAAAACTCTTCTATCTACTGCTGTGGCAGTTGGACTACTTTCAACTTCTACGGTGACTCAAGCAGCGGGCTTTCAACTAGCAGAATACTCAGCAACAGGCCTGGGCCGAGCTTACGCTGGTGAAGCAGCAATGGCTGACGGTGCAGACGCACAATGGCGTAACCCTGCAATGCTAACTTACCTAGAAGGCACTCAAGTTTCAGTTGGTGCTATCTATGTAGATCCAAACATTGACATTGACGGCACCTCTACAACACCTCGTGGTACAACGAGCTCAAACTCTAGTGACTTCGCCCACAGTGCAGTAATTCCAAACTTTTATGTTTCTCATAAGTACAACGACAAATTCGCGTTAGGTTTTGCGGCTGGCACGAACTACGGCATGGAAACTGACCTAGGTACAGACTTCGGTGGCGCAAACCACGGCAACGAAGCAAGCGTTAAAACCATGGAGCTAAACCTTAACGCCGCTTACCAAGTACTTGAAAGCGTATCTATTGGCGGTGGCTTCCGTTACATCATGGCTGAAGGTAGCTTTGGTGCGGTATCGACTGCAAACTCTCTAGCTCCTCTTCCTCAAGGTACAGCTTTAAAATACATGGAAGGCGATGACGCAGCGTGGGGCTGGCAAGTTGGTACAGCTTGGCAGATCAATGAAAGCAACCGCCTGGGGTTTACCTACAAATCTGAGGTAGATCTAACATTGGAAGGTCACGCAGAAGGTCTTGCTTTTAATTACGTAGCAAATAAAATTGGTGGACCAGTTAAATCTAAGTACAACGGGTCTATGGCGTTAGCTCTTCCTGCTACAGCAGAATTGGCTAGTTTTCATCAGTTAACAGACAAGGTAGCAGTACACGCGAGCGTTAACTGGACTAACTGGAGCAGCTTCAAAGAGCTAGTTGCAGACATCCCTGAATTCGGCCCAGCTAGAACTCAAGATATCAAAGAAGAAAACTGGGAAGACAACTACCGCTTCGCTATTGGTACCACATACCAAATATCACCTAAGCTGGCACTACGTTCTGGTATCGCCTACGATACTTCAGCAGTAAGTGATGAGCACCGTACCGCGACGATTCCAGAAACTGACCGTACTTGGTTAAGTATTGGTGCAGGTTACCAATGGTCTGAACAACTAACATTAGACGCTGGTTTTACTTACATTCTAGCTAAAGATGCAAAAATGGTTGAAGCGGACACAGCTTCTGCACCATTTGGTGGTAACTTCGAAGGTGAAGTGACAGGCAGCATCTGGCTAGTTGGTGTACAAGCTAACTACCGCTTCTAATCAACTGTTCTAAAAGTAGAAAGCATTAAAAAGCTCGATGTTGTTTTAACATCGAGCTTTTCTATTATCGGTTTCCTAAATCGCGTATCTAGTAATCTTCTAGATAACCATCGAAGAAATCTTCTTCTTCAAGATCCACATCTTCTGGTTCAATCTCAGCTTTAAAGTCACGGCGTTGGATATAGACATCACGCATTAATGCATATGGGTCAGGGGAGTCATCCAGAAGAGCTTCTTGCGAAACTAACTGAGCACGTGTTTCCATTCCTTCGAAGGCCCACTTGCCTAGGCCAGCCCAAACGTTCAACAAAGACAGAGGCACATAAAGGCTGTCCACCTGACTGGTCACTTCACGAGCCGTGACAGAGCCATAGCCTGGTACGACAAAGTATGGCCCATTCCCTACCCCATAATGACCAATTGCATCAGAGAAAGATTTATCATCATATTTGGTGATCCCGGCTTCGCTAGCAATGTCAATCAAACCTAACAAACCAAACGTCGAGTTAATCCAAAAACGATTAAAATGGTCAACTGCTTTTCTGCCATTACCCATAAGTAAGTTATTCACCATACTGGCTGGTTCGTCTAAATTGGCGAGAAAATTGGAGATTCCTGTGCGAATGGGGGCAGGTGTGTAATCAACATAAGCGACAGACACCGGCCGAACCAAATAAGGATCTAAGTAGTCATAATTGACCGTCCACATCGCTCGGTTGAAACCTTCAAAAGGATCATTCGGGTGGGACTCTTCGACGTATTCAGAGGTTTCAAGGTTATTATTGCTTTCATCTGGCGCACTAGAGCAGCCCACCGTAAGGCTTGCGATAAAGAGTAAACTCGAGAGTCTTAAAACACTGACAGACATATCACCTTTCCATAAGGAATAATAAAAAGGCCAGCAATCGCTAGCCTCAATTGTTGGCGTAAGTCTATACCGTTTATATAAAAATCGGAATAGCTACCCCCTATGCAAAATGCCAATTAATATTGCTTGTTGATGTTAATTGTTACTGGCGTACCCAATTCAACCACTTTACTTTCGCCATACCAATCACCACCTCGGGTTGAGACATTACCATCAGAATCAAGCCTCGCTCTCACCATCAAAGTATCAAGACTAGACAATTTTTGACCTTGGATCATGCTATTACCGTCATCAAGTACAACTGTACGAGGGAATGAACCCAGCGGATAACGTGCCGCAGCAATGGGCATACGTGAGCCATCCGCTCGGTGCACAGAGACAACGAGCACTGAATTAGGGTCCGCATCCACCTCCGCGGATAGTTTAAGTGTTACTGCCACACTTTTGCCTTGGTCAACACCCATCACGTCGCCCATTTTCTTCTGAGCGCTTTCGATGCTGCGAGAAAGCATTTCATAACGGCTGTCTTGTGGACCAATCATTTGTTGCATGATGCTCCAGTACTTAACCGCACCCGGGTAATCTTGACGCTCAAATGCATCGAATGCGAGTAGCGAGAACACACGAAGATCAACGTAATCGTTTTGAACCAAACGACTTAGAAGCAAGCGAGCTTGGTTTTGCTCTGCCTCATCTGGAGATAACATCAGTGCTTGCGCAAAGCCAAGTTGAACGTCTTCGTCCTTTGGTTCTAGCTTATAAGCACGCTCCATCGCATCAATCGCGGTCTGTGCATCACGGTTAGCTAGTGCAATACGACCGAGTAGCAACCAACCCGTTGAGTCTTTTGGTTGGTAATGTAAGCGGGTACGTAGTGCTAGTGTCAAATCTTCCAGTTCATCATCAGTTAGCGTACCACCTTCTGATGACATTAGCTTTTTAGACAGCTCAGGAAGGTTGCTAGTGACTTCTTGCCAGTGTTGCACTTTGTCTAGCGCACCAAATTTAAAGTACATCCCGTAGGCAACTGCAACAACCAAGATAATTGACGGAACAACCACGCCGAGTGTTGAGATATGAGTCTTTTTAATTTCTTGTTTAACAGGGACATCGTCAAGCAGAGATTGTTTCAAATCAGCGATCAGCTCCTGTTGGTTATCAACAAGACCTTCTTCTGCTTCGACTTCTAACTCATCAAGACGGTCTTTGTAGAATGCTTTGTTCAATTCATCGCGAAGCACATCATCGTTGTTTGCCTTTTTATTAATAAAAGGCAGAACAATCATCAAGATTGCTGCTAGCGAAAGAATAATGGTCGAAACCCAAAATAGAGTCATTACTGTTTATCTCCGTCGTTCTCTTCATCGAGTAACGCTTTTAAACGTGCTTCTTTGTCTGCATCCCAGTCTTTATCTGACTCTGTTGCCGCTTGTGATTTTGACTTTCTGCTTCGTACAATGATCAAGCCAAATCCAAACACAACCACTGCAAATGGACCGATCCATAGGATCGACGTCGCAAGTGTTAGTGGCGGATTGTAAGTCACGAAGTTACCGTAACGGGCAATCATGTAATCAATGATGTCTTGCTTCGACTTACCTTCTTTTGTCATCTCGTACACTTTTTGGCGCAAGTCGACCGCTAATTCAGCATTCGAGTCACCAATTGTGTTGTTCTGACATTTAGGACAACGCAGCGTGTTGCTCAGCTCTTTAAACTGCTGTTCTTGGTCAACGTTATCGAATTCATGAAATTCGATAGGCGCTGCAGACACAGTCGCTGAAATCGCCAACGTAGCAAATAAAGTAATCAGAGCCTTCTTAATCATTTCGCTTCCTCCAACAACTCGTTATACATCGGCTCAAGCGTCGATGCCCAGTTCGTTGGGTTCACATCCCCCACATGGCGATAACGAACAACGCCATTGGCGTCGATTAGGAAAGTCTCCGGAGCACCATAAACGCCAAGATCTAGGCCTAACATGCCGTTACCATCGAATAGGCTTATCAGATATGGGTTCCCCAACTCTTTTAACCACCCTACAGCCTTATTACGTTCGTCTTTATAGTTTAAACCAATAATCTTAACGCCCTTGTCAGCAAGCTGATTTAAGTAAGAATGCTCTGCATAACAAGTGGGACACCAAGTTGCCCAAACATTTAGTAACAGCGGTTCGCCTTTAAAGATAGCTTGGTCATGAAGCTTGCCTGGTTGCTCTAAGTCTTCTAAATCAAATTTGGGTACAGGCTTACCAATTAACACTGATTCAAGTTTAGTCGGGTCATCACCCGACTGGTTGCGCATCAATTGTGTTGCAAATATTCCAGCTAGAACCATGAATGCAATTAATGGAATGAATAAAATCTTTTTGCTCATTCGAGTTAAATCTCCTGCTCTTTAGCCGACTTTTTGGATGGTTTACGGAAGCGGTAACGACGATCACTGATAGCAACAATACCACCTATTGCCATGATCAAAGAGCCCGCCCAAATCCAGCGCACAAATGGTTTGTAGTAAATACGAACAGCCCAAGATTTGTTATCGTCTAAACGTTCACCCATTGCGATGTAAAGGTCACGAGTTACCCCGCGGTCAATTGCTGCCTCAGTCATCATAGACTTGGCAGTGCTATAAAAGCGTTTTTCTGCATGAAGTGTGTTGACGTACTTACCTTGTTTTGTGATTTCAAAGTCAGCAATGTAGCCATCGTAGTTTGGACCGTCTTTATCTCGAACACCCGTGAATAAGAAATCATATCCTTCAAGCTGATAACTCTGCCCGGGCGCTAGACGAACATCACGTTCGATACTGTAATTCTGTACCATCGCGATACCAATTACAGTGACCGCTAAACCAATGTGACCACACACCATCGCCCAATGGCTGCGTGGTAGCTTGGTCAGCCCCTTCATGAACGTGTGACGGTGAGTCGCACGCTCGTGCAGTTCGAAGCCATGCATGAAGATGATCCAGAATGCCATCACCCAGCCGGCAAACGCAGTACCACTGAAACGATCGGCCAGTACCATCACCAAAAGCGCACTCAAGCCCAACGAGAATACACCTGAAATAACCATCGGCTTAACGAGCTTAGATAGGTTGTCACGCTTCCAACGAATAAGAGGACCGATACCCAGTAGGAACGAGAACGGAATCATTAACCAGAAAAACAACATGTCGAAGAATGGCGCCCCGATAGATACCGAGCCCAAACCTAGCTGTTTGTGAACGAGTGGTAATAGAGTTCCTACTAACACCACCACTAAAGCAGCAATCAACAGGATGTTGTTACCTAGTAGTGCGTTTTCACGTGAGACTAGATCGAAGTTACCGCGAACACGTACTGACGCACCTTTCACTGCGAACAGCAATAGTGAACCACCGATAACGAAGACCAAGAAGCCTAGGATGAACATACCACGAGCCGGATCCGACGCGAACGCGTGAACCGATACCAAGATACCCGAACGCACTAAGAAAGTACCTAGTAAGCTCAACGAGAATGCAGAGATTGCAAGTAGTACTGTCCAAGCTTTAAAAGTACCGCGCTTTTCTGTAACCGCAAGCGAGTGCATTAGCGCTGTACCTGCCAACCAAGGCATGAAAGATGCGTTTTCTACTGGATCCCAAAACCACCAGCCACCCCAGCCAAGTTCGTAGTAAGCCCACCAAGAACCTAGAGCGATACCAATTGTTAGGAATAGCCAAGCCGCAATTGTCCAAGGACGAGACCAACGAGCCCAAGCCGTATCCAAACGACCACTCATTAGAGAAGCGATAGCAAAAGAGAACGCTACTGAGAACCCTACATACCCCATGTAAAGCATT
The DNA here is from genome assembly GCF_002954585.1 of Vibrio chagasii. Lineage (GTDB taxonomy): Bacteria > Pseudomonadota > Gammaproteobacteria > Enterobacterales > Vibrionaceae > Vibrio > Vibrio chagasii_A. The sequence continues at coordinate 586,052 of NZ_MSCI01000002.1, read as the reverse complement.
GGTGGATGAATAATCAAACCCGGATCTTGCAGCAGTGGGTTCAAGTCTCGACCATCAACAGGGAAGAAAGGCAGTGTACGTAGGAATGGGTTAGACGTTACGATAATGAACAGCAAGAAGCCGACACTGATCAAGCCCATGATAGCCAATACGCGAGCCACAGACTCTTGAGGCATACCACGGCTGAATGTCGCTACTGCTACCGTCCAACCTGCTTGGATAAGTACCCAAAGCAACAATGAACCTTCGTGTGCACCCCAAACAGCCGTAATTCGATAGTACCAAGGTAGTTGGCTGTTTGAGTTACTTGCAACGTATTGAATCGTAAAATCATTTGTGTAAAACGCGTAACACAAGATAAAGAACGAAATCGCTAAGAATCCGAACATACCCCACGACAAAGGTCGTGCGCTGTTCATCAGTAATGTGTTATTTCGAGCGGCTCCATACAGTGGGAGCACGCTTAGCAGCAATGCAAGTCCCAAGGACAGGATCATCGCAAAATGGCCGATCTCGGCTATCATTGAGCTTTTCCTTCTTTTTGTTCAGTCGTGTATTGCAAAGGCTCATGTGTTTTCTTCATTGCTTCCGCAACTTCAGAAGGCATGTACTCTTCATCGTGCTTTGCCAACACCTCAAACGCTTCGATTGTCGTTGCGTCTTTTAAGACACCTTGAGCAACAATACCTTGACCTTCACGGAAAAGATCAGGAAGGATACCATCGTATAAGATTGTTACTTTAGGGCCGACATCAGCTAAATCGAAGCTAACTCGCAATGACTCGTTATCACGGCTCACAGAACCAACGACAACCATGCCACCAATGCGTAGGCGTTGACCAACTTCAGGTTTCTTACCATCTTTACCATTAACAAGTTCAGTTGGTGTGTAGAACAGATCCATGTTCTGGTTAAGTGCATAAACAATCAATCCAACAGTTGCACTGATACCAAAAAAGATCGCTAAGACAATGCCCAGCCTCTTTTTGCGTCTTGGGTTCATAGAGTGTTCTCCATATTTTTTGCTGCATCGATACGAGCTTGGCGATCAACCTTAGCTTGTACTTCAGTTAGTAATTGCTTACCACGACGAACGCTTACCACCAGTAAAATGATCATCAAGAGAAATGTGATTCCAAATGCACTCCATACGTATGACGCGTAACCGCCCATGGCAAAGAAATCACTCAAAGATTCAAAATACATAAATACCTACCCTACTACGCTTTATCAGCCGCAAGCTTGCGAACCCATGGACGATGACTTTCTTTGCTGATGATTTCGTTGCGGAAGCGAATCATGGTCAAAGCGCCAAAGAAAAAAGCGAAACCGAAGATGTTGAGAAGAAGCGGCCATAGCATGTCACTTGAAATCGAAGGTTTTGCGAACTTGGTGATCGTTGCGCCTTGATGAAGTGTGTTCCACCACTCTACCGAGAAGTGAATAATAGGGAGGTTAATCACGCCGACGATAGCCAAAATACCCGCCGCTTTTGCTGCTGTTTTTTGGTCATCAAACGCGTGGTGCAGTGCAATTACACCTAGATATAAGAATAGAAGAATCAGCTCTGAGGTTAGGCGTGCATCCCAAACCCACCAAGCGCCCCACATTGGCTTACCCCAAACGGCACCAGTCAGTAGTGCGATAAAGGTAAATACCGCTCCAATCGGTGCCATCGCCAACGCCGCCATGTCAGACAGTCTTACCTGCCATACCAATCCAATGAACGCTGCGATCGCCATCGACATGTATACGCCCATCGACCAAATGGCAGAAGGAACGTGAATGTAGATAATTCGGAAACTATCACCCTGTTGATAATCAGAAGGGGCAAACGCAAGGCCCCACACCGTACCGACGGATAGACACAATAGCGCTAGGATTGAGAACCACGGCAGAAGTTTACCAGCAAGCTGGTATGACGTTTCTGCTTTGGCATAGGGATGGAGCCATTTCCACATGTTGTAATCTCACTCTTACTTCATATTGCTTACAGCTACTAAAGCTATAATTATAATAATATCTTTGTTCTGCTATCTGTTTTGCTGACTCTATGAGTCTCATCGAACACTTTGGTTATCTATAGCTATACGATACTGGTACCGTTATCAGTTCACACTCACACGAAGTGCGGCACTAATCGCAAAAGGAGTTAGCGTCATCGCACCCATCAACATTGCGCCGAGAATCGCTAATTGACCATTGTATGCAACGCCCAACGCCGCAGCGTCAATCGCTGAGGTCGCGAAAATCAAAATAGGGATGTACAGCGGTAAAATTAGCAGGCTCAGTAACACCCCGCCCTTTTGCAACCCAACCGTCAATGCAACACCAATCGCCCCAATAAAGCTCAAGGCAGGTGTTCCAACAAGCAGAGTCATTACGACAGATAGCCAAGTGTCAAAATCTAATGACAACAAGACAGCCAACAATGGGCTAATTAAAATTAATGGTAACCCGGTCAATAACCAGTGTGCTATGACCTTGGACAATATTACTAACTGCAACGGGATGGGCATCAGCATCATTTGTTCAAGTGCGCCATCTTGAAAATCATCACGGAAAAGACGCTCAAGAGAAAGCAATGTAGAGAGCAACGCGGCAACCCAAACAATACCCGGAGCAATACGTGCAAGTAAATTTGGCTCTGGGCCAATACTCAAAGGAAAAAGTGTAATCACAATAATGAAGAACCATAGCGGGTTAAAGATATCCGCTTGGCGTCGAAAAGCGATAAGCAGCTCACGTCGGATAATCGTGGTCATTGAAGAGATCATATTACTCACCCAACTTTATTTTTCTTAGTTTCGGGCTATCAGCAAACATATCTTGGTGAGTAGTGAGTAACACAATCCCACCGTTATCCGCATGCTGAGAAAAAAGCGATTCTAGAACCTTAACGCCCTGCTTATCAATCGCAGTCAACGGCTCATCGAGAATCCACAACATCTGCTTACTTAACCAAAGGCGAGCTAAAGCAACGCGACGTTGTTGACCAGCAGACAATTGACCCGCAGGCACATCTTCTCGTCCGGCAAGCCCTACCTGAGCAAGCGCTTGGTAAAGCTCTTCCTTGTTCGTTTCGCCACAATGAATTGACTGGTAGAAACTGAGGTTCTCATAAGCGCTAAGCTCACGTTTTACGCCAGTTTGATGGCCAAGAAAAAGCAGATTTTGATGATACACATCTCGACTTGATTCGATTGGCTCGCCATCCCAAGAGATAGTGCCTTCGTCACGATCACCTAAACCAGTGATAATCCTAAGGAGTGTCGTTTTTCCTGTACCGTTTCGACCTTCAACTTGAACCAGTTCTCCTGGCTTCAATTGAAAAGACAACGATTCAAACAGAACCCTTTCGTCACGAATAGCAGTTAAATTTGAGACTTCTAGCATAGGTAAATTTAGTCGAGTAATGAGAGGGGTATAGTAGCACACCAATATGGTGACAAAACAGGACTAGGCGTTTTCAGTAGAACAAAGTCGGTAAGAAACTGTTACTACTGCATCACAATTTACACATTTTGACCAAAAATGAGATATTGCAATACTAACAAGCACTTATAAATATCGTTCTATAAACAGTTACTCAGGCATAAAAAAAGAAGCCGAAGCTTCTTTTTAGAGGAGTGTGTAACAAACAGAATTTGTTTATCACGAGTAGCGCTCAATTTAACGGCGTCGAGGTGGATCCCTGCGATCACGAGAGGCGGTGGGATGCCCATCAAACGAGGAAGGGTCGCTTCTTAATGAAGGAATTTTCTCTTTACCAGCAAGCTTATTCTGCAGAGACATCATAAGCTCAGCTTCAGCTTTAGGTAATTCACATTCTTCAATTAACTCGTTAATCCCAGCGCCAAGCTGAACCATTTTCGTTGCACGAGTGTACAAACGTCCATCGGTATCCGCATGTTCCAGTTCGACAATACGTTCATTCAGGTGTTTGATTAGATCTTGTTGTTCAGTCACTTTCTGGCCAAGGCCAACCACAACAGAGCGAACTTCTAGCAACTGCTTACTCGACTTTTGTAGCTCTTTGTCTAAGTTTCGGACTTGCAGACGTGACTGATCCAATTGCCTTTGAATCGCACTTTTTACTTTGCTAATCAAAATCACAATGAATAACGTAAAAACCCCAACTCCAGCAATCAGTGCAGCAGGGCTTAAAGGAAGCGCTTCAAACATTATAGGTGAGCCATCTCATCCCATTCGTCTTCGCTTAGTAGTTTGTTCAAATCTACTAAGATAAGCAGCTTGCCATCGCGGTTGCTTACGCCCTGGATGAACTTCGCGCTTTCATCAGTACCAACACTTGGTGTTGTATCGATTTCAGAAGAACGTAGGTAAACCACTTCAGCAACGCTATCAACCAGGATGCCAATAACTTGACGCTCAGATTCAATAACGATGATACGAGTGTTATCCGTGATTTCACCTTGCATCAAACCAAAGCGAGAGCGAGTGTCGATAACAGTAACAACGTTACCACGTAGGTTAATAATACCTAGCACGTAGTCAGGAGCACCTGGTACCGGAGCAATCTCACTGTAACGCAGTACTTCACGAACTTGCATTACATTGATGCCGTAAGTTTCTTCTTCTAGCTGGAATGTTACCCATTGAAGTACTTCGTCATTCGTTTGATCTTTTCTTACTTCAACTTCACTCATTTGAGACATAGATAATCCTCTTGCCGTCGTTACCGACCACTATTATTAACTTGATGCTTTTGTTGTACCAGTCTTGGTACTAGCTCAATGCCTTTACATCTAGCCCTGCATTTAGCATGGCGATTAATGCTTCGACATGGATCAAAGCACACATTTTTTCTTTTACCATACCAGCGAGCCATGGGCGTTTTCCTGCCATTTCTCGCCAACGTACTTTGTCAGTATTCAGCAGCTCGGTGCCTTTAAGCTCAGTGCTCGCAAGCCCCCACAAGCTTTCTCCAAGCATCACTATATATTGATAGTTTCCTTTGTATTCGTCACTGGCTAACTTTTCGGCCATCACCCATTTTGCGGTGTCGACCACATCTAACTGGCTATCTCGGCTGGTTTGTAACCCCAAGTACCAAGATGGTTTGCCAATAATGTGATTGACCTCTTCGAGGCGATGGATACCACCCAGTTCATCTAGCGGTACCGCGAAGGTCACGCCATTGACATCGAAATACAAAACTTGGAAGTCTTCTGTTCGAGCCGTACTTTCCCAAGAAGTAAACTGCCCTGCACCGCCCGCTTGTGTTTCAGGCTCAGTCGCGGACTCAATGTCAGGAGCATCGGCTTCGATTTCAGAGACTTGCTGCTCAACGACTAGAAGCTCAGCTTCTGTTGTTGGTTCTTCGATTGGCTGCAGTTCCACTTGAGGTTCTGCCGCTATCGATAAATCTGGTTCCGGAAGATTCCAGTCTTGAATCTCTGGCTCTAATGAGACTTGAACCGACTCGACCGCTGCATCAAACATTTGCATGTCTACTTGCTGAGCGATTTTTTGCGTGTTCTGGTCCATCAACTCGTCAAGATTCAGATCCTCAACAACATTGGTTGCCTCTAGCCGACTAAGTAGCTTCTGAACGTCCTCTAAATTAGGTACTTCAAACTCAGCTGCACGTATCTCGGCGTAGCTTGAGTGATGACTCGCTAATTGACGCTCTGGCTCTGGCTCTGGCTCTGGCTCTGGCTCTGGCTCTGGCTCTGGCTCTGGCTCTGGCTCTGGCTCTGGCTCTTCAGAGTGTGACTCATCATCAGACTCGTCAACTAAAAACTCTTCAGTTTCAAAGCTTTCATCACCTAATAGCGCAGTAAAATAATCATCCAGTGCTTGTTCACTCGATAGACCTGGTCGCGCTATTGTTGAATCTTTATTCTCGCTCATTTATCGCCAACCTTTCGAGATAAATAAGCAGCTGTTTATAAGCAAATACACCTCGGCTACCCGACGCAAAGTGAGAGGCAGGCAAGCGCTTTAAGCTCGCATCTCTAAACTTGGTATCAATCGGTACAGCTGATGTCCAAACTTGATTTGGATAATCATCTTTCAGCTGCGTAAGAGTTTGTAGTGATGCCTTGGTTCGTTTGTCGTACATAGTAGGTACAATCGTCACCTTAAACGGCGTTTTACGAGACTTCTGCATAATGGTTAGCGTGCGAATCATGCGCTCTAAACCTTTCATTGCCAGAAACTCGGTCTGTACCGGAATCAAAATACGATCACTCGCCGCTAAGGCATTCACCATCATCACACCAAGAATTGGCGGACAGTCGATCAACACATAGTCGTAATCGTCTTTCAACGCAGCTAAAGCACGCTTCAAGATTAACCCCATGCCACTTCGATTTCCCATCACACGATCAAGTGTTGCAAGTGACATGTGTGCTGGAATGATATCGATGCCTTCAACTTCGGTTTGTAACGTCAGTGGTCTAACCGTCTGCGCAGAAAACTCACTAAGCTGAAACAGATCGAACAAGCTAGACTCCACCGTATCTGAGTCGTAGCCCAGATAGGTGGTCAGTGATGCATGTGGGTCGGTATCAACCAGCAACACACGGTGCCCTTTTAGAGCAAGCAAGCCTGCCATGGTCACTGTCGTGGTTGTTTTACCAACACCACCTTTTTGGTTTGCAACACTCCAAACAATCATCGCGATTTACCTAAGCTAACCCAACTTCAACCAAGATCCGTTCCGCGATGCGGTCCAGAGGTAGGTCTTCAGTAGAAATGCCAGCTTTTGCTACAGCTTGAGGCATACCATATACAACACAGCTATCTTCATCTTGCGCCCAGACGGTCGAGCCCGCAGTTTTCAACATGCGTGAACCTTCACGACCATCTGCGCCCATGCCAGTCAGTATCATAGACAACACTTTGTCGCCGTAGATCTTAGCTGCAGAGCCGAAAGTCACATCGACACATGGTTTGTAGTTCATGCGATCGCCACCATCAATAATTCTTAGGCGAGCTGAGCCTGCACGACCATCAACCATCATCTGCTTACCACCTGGAGCAAGGTAAGCAACACCAGGCTTCAATACGTCTCCGTCTTGAGCTTCGCGAACTTCGATCTTACACAAGGTGTTCAAGCGACTAGCAAAAGCCGCAGTGAAAGTCGCAGGCATATGCTGAACTAGCACAATAGGATGCGGGTAGTTCGCAGGGATACGCGTTAAAATCTTCTGTAGCGCAACAGGACCGCCAGTCGATGTGCCAATGGCGGTTAGTTGATACTTTTTGCCCGAAGCTCTGAACTTCGCAGTGGTTGCTGCAGCAGGTTTAGCGGCTGGACCAGCATTAGAAACCGGTTGACGCAATGGCGTTGATGTTGACGCAATTGCTGCCACTCTCGGTGCAATTGGCGCACGGCGCATGAAAGCACGTTTAGCCGCAATCTGGATTACACGCTGTTGAAGTAACGCAACGGCATCATCGCGGTTACGTGCGATGTCTTCGAACTTCTTAGGTAGGAAGTCTAAAGCACCTGCATCTAGAGCATCTAATGTCGCTTTAGCACCATCATGCGTTAGCGATGAAAACATCAAAATAGGCGTTGGAGACGCCGCCATAATTTCACGAACGGCAGTGATACCGTCCATGACAGGCATTTCGATGTCCATGGTAATTACGTCAGGTCTTAGCTGTTTCGCTTTCTCTACCGCTTCCTTACCATTTACCGCAACATCGATGACTTCTAGGCGAGCCTCTGAATTGATGATCTCGCTTACTCGACGACGAAAAAAGCTCGAATCATCAACGACTAATACTTTAATCGCCATATTTATCCTTAAATTAAATTCTTGACGCAGCTGCGTACTGCTTCAACAAGTCCGGCACATCTAGAATCAATGCAATGTGACCATCACTTGTAATTGTTGCACCTGCCATGCCTGGCGTACCTTGCAACAGTTTATCAAGCGGCTTGATAACCACTTCTTCTTGACCGATAAGCGTATCAACAACAAAACCAACACGCTGGCTACCTAGTTGCACGATAACCACATGACCATGTCCTTTACGTAGCTCAACATCGCCGGCTTTAGGTGCAAGCCAGTTCTGCAAGTAGAACAGTGGAATCGATTTGTCGCGAACAATGATGGTCAACTGGCCATCAACCACGTTAGTGCGGCTTAAATCTAGATGGAAAATCTCGTTAACCGAAGCCAAAGGCAGCGCAAATGGGTGACCAGAAACACCAACCATCAAGGTAGGTAGAATCGCTAGTGTCAGTGGAACCTTGATCGTAATCTTGGTGCCTTGCCCCATTTCAGAATCGATATCAATTGAGCCATTCAGTGTGTTGATCGCTGTTTTCACAACGTCCATACCTACACCACGACCAGAGATATCAGAGATCTGCTCTTTACTAGAGAAGCCTGGTGCGAAGATTAGGTTGAAACACTCTTTATTTGATAAACGAGAAGCAGCATCTTCATCCATCAGACCACGCTTGACCGCGATAGCACGAAGCTTATCTGGGTCCATACCGCCACCGTCATCAACGATAGCCAGTTCAATGTGGTCACCCTCTTGAGAGGCAGACAGAATCACTTTACCGGTTCTTGATTTACCCGCCATCACTCGGTCTTCCGGCATTTCAATGCCGTGGTCAACTGAGTTTCTCACCAAGTGAATCAGTGGATCCGCTAGCGCTTCTACTAGGTTTTTGTCTAGGTCCGTTTCTTCACCGCGCATCTCAAGAACGATGTCTTTTTTCAGGCTACGAGCAAGGTCACGGACAACTCGAGGGAAACGACCAAATACTTTCTTGATCGGTTGCATACGAGTCTTCATTACCGCACCTTGTAGGTCTGCAGTAACAACATCTAGATTAGAAACAGCTTTCGACATTTCTTCGTCGTTGCTGTTTAAACCAAGGCTAACCAATCGGTTACGAACCAATACCAATTCGCCAACCATGTTCATAATGGTATCCAGCGTAGAAGTATCAACACGAACGGTCGCTTCGGCTTGTTGCTTTTTAGCAGGCGCTTTTACTTCCGCTTTCGCGGGTGCACTTGGTGTAGGTTCAGCTTTAACTGCTACTGGTGCGGCAGGTTGCGGCTTAGGTGCAGATTGTGGTGCCACTGGTTTCGCTTCTGCTGGCTTAGTTGCCGCATCAAGTTCTTCCGCCGATGGACCGTTACCTGAACCATGTAATTGGTCAAGTAACTTCTCAAACTCTTCGTCTGTCATCAGGTCATCGCCTTCAGACATCGCCGAAACTGGAGCAACAGGAGGAGCTGGCGGTGGAGGAGGCGTCGAACCCGCACTTGTCGGGCTGTTACCCGCACCATGCAGTTCGTCCAATAACTTTTCGAATTCGTCGTCAGTGATATCACCACTATCAACCACAGGTTGTGGTGCAGCTGGTGCTGGCGGTGGTGTTGGAGCCGCAGATGACGTTGGTGAACCACCTTTACCATGAAGTTCATCAAGCAGACGCTCAAATTCATCTTCAGAGATATCGTCTACTGAAGAGGCGCTGATGCTCGGACTTTCGACAACCGGTTCAGGCTCAACAGCGATAGGCTCAGGGATAACAGGTGCAGGCGCTTCTACTGGTGCAACTTCATCCGCTGACTCTGGCTTACAGAGACGGTGAAGCTCATCCAGTAATGCTTGATCTGCTGGCACTAAAGGTTCCTGATCTTGCACGGCTTGGAACTGTGTATTAACAGTATCTAGAGCCTGCAGCATAGTATCCATCAAACCTGATGTTACGCTGCGTTGGCCGTTGCGTAGAATGTCGAACACATTCTCGGCACCATGACAAGTATCCACCAGCTCAGTTAATGCTAGGAAACCAGCACCACCTTTTACTGTATGGAAACCACGGAAAATAGCATTTAATAGGTCTTTGTCGTCAGGGTTATTCTCAAGTTCTACCAGCTGCTCTGATAGAAGCTCAAGGATCTCTCCTGCTTCGACTAAAAAGTCCTGAAGAATATCTTCGTCTAAATCGTAGCTCATACGTTACCTTTAAAATCCAAGACTGGATAACAAATCGTCGACTTCATCTTGAGAAGCAACAGCGTCTTCGCGCTCTTCTGGATTCATGATTGGTCCTTCTGGAGCAATCGATGCTTTCTTCTCTGATTTCGGAGTTGGCTCAATCTGATTCGCACCAAATACGGTGAGAATCTCAACCAAGCGCCCTTCAACCTCATTCACCAAGGTAATAACTTTGCTAATAATCTGCCCAGTTAAATCTTGGAAATCCTGAGCCATCAAGATTTCAGTCAGTTGCCCACGTAGTTCGGTACTATCGCCCTCTACTTGGACAAGCAATCCATCAATGCAGTGACATAAAGCTTTAAATTGTGCCAGCTCAATGCGGCCATGCATCAGTTCATTCCATTGAGGCCTTACTTGAAGTAAACACTCGTGTAGGTTGTCTGCGATTGGCATACAGCGATCGACAGCGTCCATCGTTTTATTTGCCGCAACTTCCGTTTTATCAATGACATACTGAAGGCGATCCCTTGCATCAGGGATTTCATCATTTGCGATAACGCTAATGCGCTCGTCAAAGTTGAATTGTGTCAAAGAGTCATGGAGGTCGCGAGTCAGACTACCTATTTCTTGAAGCATTGGATTGTCTTGAAGATTAAAGTTGTCTTCATAAATGCTTCTAACAAGAGAATCAGCATCTTGCTGCTCATCGTTTTCAAGCAACTCTACTAATTTTTTTGCTTGCTCTAATGAAATCATCCTGAATTCGGCCTTACTCCGCATATTTGTGACGCTTCAACGTTTGAGAGAAACGGAAACTAAAAAGTTAATGTCTCTCTAGAAGCGCCTAAAACAGGTTATTTTTAATGCTTATAAGCGCTCAAAAATCTTATCTAGTTTCTCTTTAAGAGTTGCGGCAGTGAAAGGCTTCACAATGTAACCATTAACCCCCGCTTGCGCAGCTTCGATGATCTGCTCACGCTTCGCTTCTGCTGTGATCATTAGCACTGGAAGGTGCTTAAGTTCAGCGTCTGCACGAATGTGTTTTAGCAGGTCGATACCTTGCATGCCCGGCATGTTCCAGTCAGTTACCACGAAATCAAATTCGCCTTTTTTCAGCATAGGTAACGCGGTCAAGCCATCGTCTGCTTCTTGTGTGTTGTTGAAACCTAGGTCGCGAAGTAGGTTTTTAACAATTCGGCGCATCGTTGAAAAATCATCAACAATGAGAATTTTCATGTTTTTGTTCAAATTAGCCTCCACTGAATAAAAATCAGTGTTGTTAGTCGTTCTGTGTCCAAGCACTTAATTTAGTGCGTAAACGCTGCATAGATTGGCTCAATATTTGGCTGACACGAGACTCGCTGACACCTAATACTTCCCCAATCTCTTTTAAATTGAGTTCTTCGTCGTAATAAAGCGAAAGCACTAAGCCTTCTCTTTCCGGAAGCTGTTTTATCGAATCGATCAAAGCTTGGCGGAATGACTCATCAGCAACCCCTTGAAAAGGCGCGTTATCTTGAGAGTCTTCATTCGGAGATATTACATCATCTGAGACGCCTAAATCTTCGATCCCGACCAGTCTTGAGCAATTAATATCAGTTAAAGCACTATGATACTGCTCTAAACTGAGTCCCATGTGCTTTGCCACTTCGGCATCGCTTGGGTCGCGGTTGAGAGTGCTTTCTAATTCCGCAATTGCACTGCTGATTTCTCGATTGTTTTTATGAACCGATCTCGGCACCCAATCTCCTCGGCGAATGTCATCCAACATTGCACCACGGATTCGAATACCGGCATACGTCTCAAAGCTTGCGCCTTTGGTACCATCATAGTTTTGTTGCGCTTCAATCAAGCCAATCATGCCAGCTTGAATCAAGTCATCAACCAATACATTAGGCGGTAATCGCCCCAACAAGTGATGAGCGATACGTTTAACCAACACAGAGTACTTCTCAAAAAAAGCCTGTTGGCTATTGTGATTAGCGTGTTGGTCGTAGGTAAGCGCTTTATTCACCAAATGGTTCCTCTACAAATTCAGTACGGTTCAGCAGCCTTTCAACAAAGAACTCCAAGTGTCCACTTGGTGTTTTTGGTATTGGCCAGGTCAATGCTTTGTTTGCCAATGAGCTGATTGCCAATGCCGCTGGAGAGCGAGGAAACGCGTCGACTACGATTTTCTGTCTCTTGACTGATTGACGTACTTTATCATCTAAAGGAATACATGCTACGAGTTCGAGGCTCACATTCAAGAAGCGCTCTGTGACCAAAGTCAATTTTGCAAATAATTCTCGGCCTTCACGGTAGCTTCTGACCATATTTGCGACAACTTTAAATCGCTGAACTTGGTGCTCTCTGCTCAAAAGCTTAATCAACGCATATGCATCTGTGATTGAGGTAGGTTCATCACATACCACAACCACCACATCTTGCGCCGCTCTTGAGAAACTGATCACCATGTCCGAGATACCAGCTGCGGTATCTACTAGCAAGATGTCCATCTCGTCTTCGAGTGTACCAAATGCGCGAATCAAACCAGCGTGTTGTGCGTGCGATAGCTCTGTCATGCTCTGAGTGCCTGAAGTCGCTGGAATAATTTTAATTCCGTGCGGACCTTCCACAATCGCATCTTTGAGTTCACACTCACCCGCTAACACATGTCCAAGGTTTCGCTTAGAGCGAATACCCAGCATGATATCGACATTCGCAAGGCCTAAGTCGGCATCAAGCACCATGACTTTTTTACCTTGGCGCGCCATACAAATAGCCATACCTAACGTCACATTAGATTTACCAACGCCGCCTTTACCGCCCGTTACCGCAATAACTTTGGTGATTGAAGGCTTGGTTAAGCGACGGAGGCCGCTAGCTTGATCGTGTATCATATTTTCATTCATATTTATCCGCCGCCTAGAGCCCTTCAGAATCGCTATTCCAGTAATGAGGTTCATTCTCTGTAGATTTCTCTAATAGCTCATTTGCCTTAGCAATCATGTACTTTGGTTGAGCTATAACGATATCTTCAGGAACTCGTTGACCATTTGCTATGTAAGCAACTGGTAATGCATTTTGTATTACGACACTGATGAATTCACCAAGACTGAGGGATTCATCCAATTTAGTCATGATGCATCCCGACAACGGGATTCTTCTAAAGTGTTCAATTGTTTCTTGTAGTACTTTGCGTTGCGCTGTAGCCGGCAAAACAAGGTAGCTATTGATAACGGAACCACTCTCTTGCATCAATGTGTCTAACTGTTCAGATAGGCGAACATCTCGTTGTCCCATACCTGCAGTATCGACCAGAATCAGGCGACGATTACGTAACTGATATATTACATCGGCCAGTTCGCTAGAATCTTTAGCAACTCTTACAGGACACCCCATAATTCGACCATAAATCGATAACTGCTCATGTGCACCTATACGATATGTATCCGTTGTCACTAGTGCTACGTTGTCTGCTCCATATTCCATGGCAGCGCGAGCCGCAAGCTTTGCAACCGTCGTCGTTTTACCCACGCCGGTTGGGCCAAGTAGAGCAACAATTCCGCCGCGTTTTAAAATATCTTTCTGTGTCACGGAGATCTGGTCAGCAACCAAGGCTAACAACGCCTTCCATGCACGAGCTGGTTTGGTATCTTCTGGAATGTAACAAGCCATCTGATCAGCAAGCTCTGCTGACACGCCCATACGTTCAAGACGCTTGATAAGCATGGCTCTTAGCGGTTCGCGACGCTCAACTTCTTGCCACATCAGGCCTGACACTTGATGCTCTAACAGACGGCGAATTGAGGTCATCTCTTCGCGCATCGTTTCCATTTCAGTATCAGAGCCTTTGGATTGACCACTGCCACGACCGCGATCATAGCGAGTCGGATCCAAGCGAGGCGAAGGGCGCTCAACTCGGCGATCTTCAGCAATCAATTTAGAAAGACCGGTTTCGCGAGCAAATGCTGAATCTAAACTACCGCTCGATGGATGGCTGTTGTTCGACAAGTGGCTATTGCTAGATTGGCGATTGAGTAATGCAGACAGAGAGTCTTCGTTTTCAGCGCGGTGCTGAGGTTCATCGTCCGTACCATGACTGTATTGCTTAAGCATGTTTGCAAAGCGCTTCGTCATTGAGCGTCCACCTTCAGAACTTGACTGAAGGCTTACCTTGTCATCATCTAATTCGCGGCGTCCAGCCGGAGCTGAAGGAGCGGCCATTTGCGTGTATTGGCTATGCACAGGCTGCTGAGGTTTGTTGAGTCTTGGGCTCGCTGTTGACGGGCTAGATTCGCCATCAATAGCGGCAACAATTTCCACGCCACCTGCGACCTTTTTGTTAGACATGATCACAGCGTCTGAACCAAGTTCTTCTTTCACTTGGAGCAGAGCAGTCCGCATGTCTTTTGCAAAAAATCGTTTAATTTTCAATTCGATTGTCCGTTCTAATTAGGCGGCTTAATTACCAACAGCTTGTACTATACGTATCTGCTTTTCATCCGGTATTTCTTGGTAAGACAGCACTCTCAAGCTTGGGATCGTGTTCTTCACGAACTTAGCTAGAGTCGAACGTAATACGCCTGAAGTCAGTAGCACTGCAGGCTCCCCTTTCAGCTCTTGCTCTTGAGTCGCTTGGCTAAGAGAGGTCTGTAAACGTTCCGCTAAACCAGGTTCAATACCAGCAGATTCTCCGCCGGATGCCTGCATGGTTTGATGCAAGATTTGTTCCAGCTCAGGGATTAGGGTTATTACAGGTAACTCTGGCTCTATCCCATTGATTTCCTGAACAATTAGTCGTTTCAATGAGATACGAACTGCCGCCGTTAATATGTCAGGTTCTTGACTCTTGCTCGAGTACTCCGACAAAGTTTGGACTATGGTTCGGATATCACGGATTGGGATGGCTTCATTAAGCAGATTTTGTAGCACTTTCACTACCACACCAAGCTGCAGTTGATCCGGTACAAAACCTTCAACCAACTTAGGAGTTGAGCGGCTAAGCATCTCAAGTAGGTTCTGAACCTCTTCATGACCAATAAGCTGCGACGCATTGTTAGTAAGCAGCTGGCTGAGGTGGGTTGCTAACACGGTCGACGAATCAACTACGGTGTAACCGAGAGCCTGAGCATGTTCACGTTGCTCCTCACGAATCCACACCGCTTCAAGACCAAATGCTGGATCGATAGTCGGCTCACCGTCGATCATCCCGTACACTTGACCCGGGTTAATCGCGAGCTCCATATCCGGCTTTATCTCAGCCTCACCCACCGCAACGCCCATCAAGGTGATTCGGTAGCTGTTTGGTGTCAGTTCTAGGTTGTCACGAATGTGTACTGCAGGGATCAAGAAGCCGAAATCTTGAGACAACTTCTTACGTACACCTTTAACGCGCTCGAGTAATTCTCCGCCTTGGTCTCTGTCTACCAAAGGAATCAAGCGATAGCCTACTTCAAGGCCAATAATATCAACAGGTTGAACGTCATCCCAAGAGAGCTCTTTTTGTGAACCGGTCTCGCCACTGGCCTCAACAGCCGCAGGAAGGCTCGGCTCCAAAGCCTTCTTCTTCTGTTTCTTATCGATGTAATAAGCCGCACCACCAGCAACCGCAGCTAAGCTCAAAAACGCAAAGTGTGGCATGCCAGGGACAATACCCATCACTCCGAGAATCGCCGCAGTGATCATCAAGGCTTTTGGATTGTCGAACATCTGGAAGATGAGCTGCTGGCCCATGTCTTCATCGGTATTTTGACGCGTTACCATCATCGCAGCAGCGATCGACAGTAATAAAGATGGAATTTGTGCAACCAGACCATCACCGATAGTCAGTAGCGTGTAGATCTCAATAGCTTCACCGAAACCCAAACCAAATTGAGCCATACCGATGCTCAAGCCACCAATGATGTTGATGAACAGGATCAAAATACCCGCTATCGCATCACCTTTAACGAACTTCGAAGCACCATCCATCGAGCCGTAGAAATCGGCCTCTTTGGTTACTTCAAAACGTCGCAGACGAGCCTGATCTTGGTCGATCAAACCCGCATTCAAATCGGCATCGATTGCCATCTGTTTACCCGGTAACGCATCCAAGGTAAAACGCGCACTTACTTCCGAGATACGGCCTGCACCTTTGGTAACAACCATGAAGTTGATGATCATTAAGATCAAGAACACCACTAAACCAACCGCGTAGTTACCACCGATAACTACGTTACCGAAGGCTTCAATCACGTTACCCGCAGCATCGCCACCTTCGTGACCGTGCAGTAGAACCACACGAGTAGATGCAACGTTCAAAGCCAATCGAAGCAGAGTCGCAATAAGAAGAACGGTCGGGAAAGCGGCGAAATCTAAAGGTCTTCGAGTGTAAACCGATACCAGTAACACAACCATAGCGAGTGCGATGTTGAAGGTGAAGAACATATCCAGCAAGAACGCAGGAATCGGCAACACCACCATCGCCAGCGTGGCAAGTACCATAACAGGCGCACCAATTGCAGGCATGGCACGGTTAGGGATTTTTGGTAGCTTGTCCGCAAAAGGCAGGGAGAATTTCATAAATCTAGATAGTTTCGCTATGTTGTCGCCTCTCGCCAACAAGTCGGGCTCAGGGCTAAGCTATATTGCCAACGTTATTAGCAACAAGGTTTATAGTGATCAGGTTTACCATGACCGGCTTATAATGTTCGGGATTGATATAGCAAACACTGTACCAATATCGAACGTCAATTTATCAGCGCTTTGTTGGCAAACAGAAGCTAATTAATGCCTCTATTATCAAGCTTCATAAGGCTGAGCTCAAGTAATTGATCTAATGACGTAAATCAGGTGGGATCGGCATATTAGAATCTTGCAGTTTTGGCCTCTCACCACCACGTTTTCGATACTGTTTTAGCTGGAACACATATGCAAGCACTTGAGCGACAGCGGTAAACAGACCGTCAGGAATTTGTTGTTCGAGCTCTGTGGTGTGATACAGCGCCCTCGCCAACGGTGGTGCAGGAACAATATAGATATCATGCTCTCGAGCGATTTCACGGATCTTCATCGCCATGTGATCAACACCTTTCGCAACTACGATTGGCGCTTTATCTTGATTCTGCTTATAACGTAGCGCCACCGAGAAGTGCTCCGGGTTGGTGACAATCACGTCCGCTTGAGGTACATCAGCCATCATGCGACGCTGAGCCGCTTCCCTTTGCAACATACGAATTCGACCTTTCACTTCCGGCTTACCTTCAGTGTCTTTGAATTCGTCTTTCACTTCTTGCTTGGTCATCTTCAATTGATCAGCATGTTGCCAAATCTGGAATGGGATATCGATGGCCACCACAATCAGCAGAGAACAACTTATCAGGAGAATGAAGTTAAGTAAGATATCCAAGGCGTGAAAGATATTCTGTGGATAAACATCCATGCTGAGCTGCATTAAGTCATGTTGAGAGGCCTGAATCAGATAAACAGCCATCCCCGATACCAGCGCCACTTTCAAAATCGATTTAATCAGTTCAACCCAGCTTTGCAGGCCAAACATGCGTTTGATACCACTGAGTGGATTGAGCTTAGACGCCTTTGGCATCGCAGCTTGCATCGAGAAGTTAATCCCGCCAACCCCTGCTGCGCCAATAACAGCCGCAATAAACAAGGTAATCAGAATTAAGAACAGCGGAAACAGCAAGTTCACCAATGCACCGCCAGCAATTTCCAGTAGTTTGTTGGTATCAAAGATTTCATCGCGGCTTAAAGAAAACAGACGTTGCATGGCTTCGAACAATGCCTTCGCCATCGATTCACCAAACCACATGAGTGCAACGGCACCGACAATTAATACCGATGCTGACGCCAGCTCTTTTGACCTTGCAACCTGCCCTTTCTCTTTGGCCTGTTGCAAGCGTCTGGGCGTGGCGTCTTCTGTGCGTTCTTGACCGTCTGACTCTGCCATTTCAGTCTCCTAGCAATCTAACCGGATTAGACGACATATCTGTTGCTCGCCTTGCATCCAAAATAGCTCATAGTGACTATACAAGCCGCCAAGGATGTACCAACAAAGTAACAGACCCACGAGTAGCGCAAATGCAAAACCCAAAGAAAAGATATTTAGCTGAGGCGCGGCACGTGTCATTACACCGAATGACAGGTTTATAGTCAGCAACGCGATAATACCCGACAACGACATCGCCAATGCCGCTTTGAACATGATGCCGAGCCATAGTGCCAGCTCTCGAAAATCGACCGAGGTCAGAGAGCCACTGCCAATCGGCAGAGTTTTAAAACTGAATACCACCAGCTGCAACATCTTCAAGTGACCATCGGTCGCCAAGAAGAACATAGTGGCAAGTAGCATGAAGAGCTGACCCAATACTGGCGTGTTCTGTCCATTTGCTGGGTCGACCATAGAGGCGAAACCCAAACTCGATTGCATACCAAGGATTTGACCGAGCATAACAAAGGTTTGAATCATGAACTGAGTGACAAAGCCCATCGCCACACCAATCACAATTTGCTCGAAGACAGTCAGGAAGCCTTGGAAAGAGAGCAGTTCAATCTCTTTGGGAACTGCGGGAATCGCAGGCATTACTGCGAAGGTAATCGCCAAACCTAAATACAGACGAATACGCGGCGACACAAAGCGTGCGCCGGTGACCGTCATCACCATCAGCATGGCTGAGATGCGAGTGTAAGGCCAAAAATAATTGGCTAACCACTCTAGTACAAGGCTCGTTGGGTATTCCATATCGGTTTAATACAGAACTTGAGGTAAACGTTCGATGAGTTCAAAAAAGAACTCCATCATCATCTGAGTCATCCAGTGCGCAAACAGCATCAAGGCTAATAAGGTCACGATCAAACGCGGTAGGAAACTCAATGTTTGTTCGTTGATCGAGGTCGCTGCTTGGAAGATAGCAACGACCAAACCGATAAGCAGACTGGGAATAATGATGGCGCAAACCATGATTAGCACCATCCAAAGTGCGTCTCGGAACAACTCTACGAATATTTCAGGATTCATGATGTCCCCCAGCTACAAGGCAAAACTGCCGGCGAGTGTAGAGAGTATCAGGTTCCAACCATCAACAAGAACGAACAGCATCAGCTTAAACGGCAGCGATACGATCATTGGTGACAACATCATCATACCCATCGCCATCAATACCGACGCCACCACCAAGTCGATAATCAAAAACGGCAAGAACAGCATAAAGCCAATCTGGAACGCGGTTTTGAGTTCAGAGGTGATAAACGCAGGAATCAGCACCGCCATTGAAACGTCTTCAGGGTTGGTCACTTCCGCTCCAGAGATCTCAACAAAAGTCTCTAGATCCTTAATTCGAGTCTGCTTGAGCATGAATGATTTGATAGGCCCTTGGGCAACATCAAATGCTTGTCGTGCGGTTATCTGCTCATTCAAATAGGGTTGGACCGCCTGCTCATTCACCTGATTGATCACCGGTGACATGATGAAGAAGGTCAAGAATATTGCGATACCAATGATGACTTGGTTCGATGGCGTTTGTTGCAGACCCATTGCCTGACGCAGAATAGACATCACCACCACAATACGGGTGAACGAAGTCATCAAAATAACCATTGCCGGCAAGAAGCCAAGCATGGTCATCAACGCAAGAATTTGCAGGTTGATCGAGTAGTCTTCACCACCGTTAGCATTGGTCGTCATGGTGAAAGCAGGAATGCCGCCCCCGCTGCCCGTCAAGCTGCCGGTGGTCATAGTGGTTGATTTGTCTTGGTCTTGTTCCATCGTGCTGATGGTGACCGACTCTGAGCCCGCGGTGTTGGCGGGAATAACAGTGCCGTCTTCAGCCTGTGCAAATACCGACACACTAAACAAAAGGGTACAGAGAAGAGTAAGCTGAACCAGCAGCACCTTCACCGCTCGGAAAGCTCCGGCTTGGTAAAAGTAAGATGAGTTCAAAAGTCCGTTATTTGTTTGCATCTTTTTTCATGAGCTGGGAAAGCTGACTTGAGAATGTACTTTTTTCCAGCATCTCCTGAGTAAGAGGTTTATCAAGCTTAGAGATCAGCTGAATAGATTGAGTGGTAATGCCCACTAAGAACTGTTCATCGCCCGCTTGCACAATAGCGATACGCTCTTTTGTGCCGACAGGGATTTGCCTAACAATCGCCAAACCTTGTTGATTGGACATTGCTGGCACTTGCATGCGCTTAAGCAACCAAGCAATAAATAAAATGAAGGCTATAACGAAAATTAGCGACCCAAAAGTGGTCGCCAAATCAAGAGAAGGTGGCGTTGCTGCAAAGGCAACAGAAGGAGTAGCAAACAGCCCAACTCCAACTATTGCTCGAGATAAGCTCTTCAGCCCTTGAGATAAACTCGTCAACCTTAGAGACGATAAGCGCATTAACGTAACTTCTTAATACGTTCTGTTTGGCTAATTACGTCGGTCAAACGAATACCAAACTTGTCGTTCACCACAACCACTTCACCGTGAGCAATCAGAGTACCATTGACCATCACATCCAGTGACTCACCAGCAATACGGTCTAACTCTACAACCGAACCTTGGTTCAATTGCAGAAGGTTGCGGATACTGATCTGAGAGCGGCCAACTTCCATAGAAATGGTGACAGGGATATCCATGATGGTATCCAGCTTGCGGCGCTCGTCTTCAGAAATCGGAGACGATGAATCAGTTAGCTCATCAAGTGGTGCCGCAAGCACATCGTCAACATCAATTGACGGTGCAGAAGGGTCTTCACCAAGCGCTGCAGCCCATTCGTCTGCTAGCTTTTGATCTTCACTAGGTTCCATTACCAATTCCTATACTTTTATCTATTTTGCTATTCGTTATCATCGCTGTGTTCTAGTTCAGACATTAAATCTTTGCCTAGGAAAGCGAGATCAGTTTTGACCACATGAGGTCTTTGAATTTTTTCAGAAATCTGTACCGCGAGTTTTTCACCCGAGCGCCCCATTTTTACACGGTAGGTCGGTAACTCTTCTACGAACATGGTCGCGTGCTCAGGCATGTTCATCGGAATGACATCACCAGGGCGCAGCTCCATTAAGTCACGTAGTGAGATATCCTGCTCTAGAAGGTTAACGCGGAAGTTAACAGGCACGTCCATGATTTCATCACGCAGTGCTGTGCTCCAGCGAACATCGGTTTCCATTTTGTCGGATTGAACACCCGCATCGAGCAGTTCACGGATTGGCTCAACCATGGAGTAAGGCATGACTACGTGGAAATCACCACCGCCGCCATCCACTTCAATATGGAATGAGCTCACTACGATAACTTCTGTTGGACTCACAATGTTCGCCATACTCGGGTTCACTTCAGAATCCAAGTATTCAAACTCAACCCCCATTACTGGTGACCAAGCTTCTTTGTAATCTTCAAATACAATCTTCAGCAGCAGCTGAATAATACGTCTTTCCGTTGGCGTAAATTCACGGCCTTCAATCTTGGCGTGGAAGCGACCATCACCACCAAAGAAGTTTTCTACAAGGATGAAAACAAGACGTGCTTCCATGGTGATCAGCGCCGTACCTTTAAGCGGACGGAAACGCACCATGTTTAAACTGGTTGGTACGTACAGAGTGTTTTGGTATTCACCAAATTTCATCATCTGTACGCCGTTGATCGACACTTCAGCCGTTTTACGCAACATATTAAACAAGCTAATTCGCATATGACGTGCGAAACGCTCGTTAATAAGTTCAAGGGTCGGCATCCGACCACGGACGATTCGATCTTGAGAGGAGAAGTCAAAATTGACCGCACTGTCATTGTCGGTCTCTAAGACATCTTCAACTTCTTCAACATCATCAACGCCGTGTAACAGCGCATCAATTTCGTCTTGGCTTAATAAATCGGTCACAAATTACCTATTGAATTACGAAGTCAGTGAATAACACTTTTTCAATCACAGGCTGGCCAACTGCTTGAGCCAGACTTGCTTTAATATCTTCTGTCGCTTTGTCACGTAGTTCCACTCGCCCTGTTGGTGAGCGAAGTTGATCAACCGTTGCCGAAGCGAACGTTGCGAGCAATGTACTCTCTACTAGTGGAGAGTGGTAACGCGCCAGGTCTTCATTCTTGCTACCACGCACCATCAGCTGTGCTTTTATCTGAACTAGGCGATCTTTTTTATCACCTGTTACATTGAACAAGAATGGCTGAGGGATGTTCACATACATAACAGGCTCTGCTGCAACCACAGCTGTGGCTGGCTGAGACTGAGATTCTGAGGCACTATCATCGGAACCTAAGAAAAAGAACAACGCACCACCAATACTAAGCAGTAAAACAACGACCGCTATAATGATAATAAGGAGCTTACTCTTTCCTTTAGGTGCATCTTGTACTTCTGCCATACTTTACTCTAACTTCCTGTTCTTTCGATTAACTGACGGTTCTGTCTATCAGCTGGTTCTGTCTATTAACTAAATGCGCTCAGCCTGATATTAGGCATAATAACTAATTCCATCACGCTTTGATGCGACATTCAATTCAAGATTGCTGCCACTATCAAGGTTTTCATCACCTTGCGTATCATTTGTGCGGTTAGAGCCTGATTGTTGCTCACCACTGTTGTATCTGTCTTGCCCCTGACCTGAACCTTGCTGTTGAACGGATGAATCGGCAAGCTGCATACCCTGCTGAGCAAGCATCTCTCTCAATCGAGGTAAGGTTTGTTCAATCACATCCCTCGCCTGTTGGCTGTTCACCGTAAAATGCACGTTCGCCACGTCATTATTCATGGTCATGCGGATCTTCATCTGACCCAGCTCTGGTGGATCGAGTCGAATGTCTAAGTTCTTAAGGTTTTTAGACATCATCATTTGTACTTTTTCAGCGACCTGTTCGTTTGCTAGCTCTTTAGTCAGCTGCAACGGTGCCTGTTGAGCGGCTTGAATCTCGGCTCGTGTTGGTGCCGAACCTGCGTTCGCTGCACCTTGTACGCCAGCCGCAGAAGCGATCTGCTGAGCAAATGTGGTGTCTTTCGAATCTTCCTTAGTTCCGGCTTTGCCAAGACCGGAAAGGGCAGCTGCACCAGCACCGGCCTTAAGTAACATATCTGTTGAACCCGCTTTTGTCGCGGCAGGTGCTGCATTCAGCGCCACACCTTGCGCGTTTAACGCCGGATCCAACGCAGCTTGTGGCTGTTGTGTTGTGACATTAGCTTGTTGAGCAGCTGCCTGTTGGGCTACATGCGTATTAGCGTTCAACATTGCTGCTTTATCCGTCACTGCATGAGTGGTAGCGGCATTACTTGCCGATTGCGCTGCAGCTTGTGCCGTAGTTTGCTGCGCAGCTGTCGCAACCGCTGCTGTTGAAGCTGCCGCTGCTAAAGCTTTGGCTTCATTTGAATCTGTATTATCCCAATCAATCGCAACAGGCTCAGCAGAGGTATGGTTTGCGCCCGGAGCTTGGCTCAATAAAGCCGTTGCTTGTTGCTGAACGTTTACGAGTTGTTTATCCAAAACGTCTAACTCAGCGGTCGTTGTAGCCAGCATCGCTTGCTCATCAGTTGTCAACTTTGTGCCACTTTGCTGCTTCTGCAGTAGGCCATCAACAACGGACTGTTTTGACTCAATCTGAGCATTCAGTTGATTGAGCGCTTTGGTGTGCGCATCTACCTGTTTTGCTAACTCAATATCGGCTGGAGACAGTGTTTGGCTTTGCCCTGCAACTTCTGCTTGTGCCGCATTTTTCTGGCTGAGCTCTCGGCTCATGCTTGCTTCAATCTGCTCTGGAGTAACGCCTTTATCCATCAACTGGCGAATTTCATCATCCGTCAGTTGCGAAACGCCTTTTCCGCCAGTCAGCACAGCGATTTCAGAGTCCACTTCTAGCGCGTTACCTTGATTCGCTGAGTTGATTTGCTGTAGTTGATTACCCACTTCACCTGCTACTGCGAAGCCTGCAACAGAAGCTCCAGGAATACTACCTTGAGCTTGCTCAACCTGAGACTGTTCTAACTGAGAGTGCTGTGGCAAGGCTTTGCCGTTCGGCGTCTGATTCAGCGTTTTATTTGCCTCATCCAACTGACCTAATAACTTGTTTCCTTCATTCATCGCAGCCGCCGCTTGCGATGCTTGGGTCGATTCGTTTACCGCTGATGAAGCTTGACCTTGCAGTTGAGCTGTCTGCTCCTTAGAGCCTTTGTTGTTAGACAACTCATCTTTCTCACCCGCCTTGTTTGCGATAGCAGCATCATCGGTTGAATTAGCTTTGAGTTGTGACTCTGAGCTAGACACGGCCTCTACAGGAGTTTTATCTGTGGCTTTATCACCCTCAACTTCTGAAGCCACTTGATTACTTTGCGCTTGGCTTGACTCATCCGTAGTCTCAGCTGTTAAGTTCGTTTTCTTTGCTTCATCTGAAGCTTCACTTTCCGTAGAGGCTTGTTTAGCATCAGATTTTGTAGTGCTGTCTGCTTCTTTTTCCGTTGCTTTGCTACCACTTTCTTCAAAGCCGAGCGCTTCTTTAAAAGATTCAAAGAAACCTTTTGAGTCAACGGTTTCCTCCACCTTTGAAGCGGCAGAACCGGTATCCAACAACGAAGACGTTGTATTGGTCGCTGAATTTGAAGAAGGACTAACATTCATATATACAAGCTCTATCTACTAGCTTTGCTACCCTAAACAGGCAACAAAAAGAAAGTCGGATGCTTTTCATACCTTTATCAGGCACAAGGCGCAATTTTATATAAAACAGAGCAAGAAACATGCCTAGAAATCTCGGCAAATCACCGTGTGAACAGCGCCAGTTGGATTCGTGGCTCAGGATCACATCTTCTTTCGGCTATAGAGCAAAGTTGAAAACTCATCCATCTGCTTTTGTTCTCTTTGATCCTGCAGTTTGGCTTTCTCTTTCTGCTTCTTCTCCATCAACCACTCATAGGATTTACGTTTCTTACGCAGTTCCATCCAGTAGTTCTGACAGTTATCGACCTGGTTTTTAAAGTGATGCTCCGCTTCTCGCTGTTTAGAAAGCGTTTCATCCAATTGAGTTAAGAAGCGATTCAAATGCCCATATTGGCTGGCTGTTAGCCCAGCCTTGCCTCTATCGACAAGTTGCTGGCAATAATCCAGTCGATACTTTTCAATCTGTGCGACCTGTTCGTAATAACCTTGCAGCTCCGCATTCGCTTTGTTGAGCGCTAATACCGCTTGGTTTTCTTGGTCTTTTGCTTGGTCGAGAAGAAACTCTAATGCGTTATCCATGACTAACCTTAATCACCTGTTAGCCACCCAATACATGTTTCAACATGTTGACGCACATGTCGTATGGCACTGTTTCTTTCATCTTCTGCTGCAAGTACTCATCTAACTTCGGCTTCAAGGTGAAGGCGCTATCAATCGCAGGGTCAGTACCCGGCTTGTAAGCACCAATCGACACCAAGTCTTGGTTTTTGCGACAGATAGAAAGCACTTGTCTTACGGCTTTCGACATCAACACATGTTCTTCGGTGGTGATTTGAGGCATTACACGGCTGACGGACTTCTCAACGTCAATCGCAGGATAATGACCCGCATCTGCCATTTCACGCGACAACACAACGTGGCCATCGAGGATCGCTCGTGAAGCATCGGCGATTGGATCTTGTAGATCATCGCCTTCAGTTAGTACGGTAAAAAAGGCCGTGATTGAGCCTTGCTCATCATTGCCGTTACCCGCACGCTCAACCAGCGCTGGCAACTTAGCAAATACCGATGGCGGATAACCTTTGGTTGCAGGCGGTTCGCCAACAGATAGTGCGATTTCACGCTGAGCCTGTGCAAAACGGGTCAGTGAGTCCATCAGGAGTAGAACATCTAAGCCTTGGTCACGGAAATATTCCGCCACCGTTAGCGCCGTTTGACAGCCTTTCAATCGCATCAATGGTGATGAATCGGCAGGCGCAGCAACCACAACCGATCGCTTACGGCCGTTTTCACCAAGAATCTCTTCGATAAACTCTTTTACTTCGCGTCCACGCTCACCAATCAAGCCCACCACAACCACTTGCGCTGTGGTACCTCGAGTCATCATGCCTAGTGTTACGGATTTACCAACACCAGAACCTGCAAACAGACCGATACGTTGTCCTTTACCTACCGTCAGTAGGCCGTTAATTGCTTTCAAGCCAACATCAAGTGGTTCAGAAATTGGCTTACGAGCCAAAGGGTTAATCGGTTCGGCACTGAATGATGCGCGTTGCTCAGTATAGATAGGACCAAGCCCATCCAGAGGATTACCGACACCGTCGATAACACGGCCAAGCAGCTCCATACCCACCGGAATACCGCTTTCAGAAGTCATAGGGGTGACGCGAGCACCGGGTAAGATCCCTGTGATTTGTTCACTCGGCATCAGAAATAGGTTATCACCAGAGAAGCCAACCACTTCAGCTTCCATCTGACCAGACATGGTTTCAACTAAACACAGGCTACCAATCGGCGCTTTACAGCCAGTTGCTTCAAGGGTTAATCCGACTACCCTCACCAATTTACCAGAGGCAACGGGACGTGATTTTAGCCCTTCGACTTTGTATTGGCTGAGACGATTTGCTAACTCAAGCATTACGCATGACCTTGATGACGATTAGCACCACAGAAGCTCTGGATAACGTTCTTCACACGCTCTTCCATTCGATAATTCACACTCGATTCACCCGCTTCAATTTGTACATCGCCACGGTTAAGTGCAGGTTCTGAAACTAATGTCCAATTGCGGCAGTCCAGTTCAGTATCCCCATACGCAGATCGAATGATGGTGACGTCTTCTGGGTTAAGCTTCAAGGTAATAGCGTGACCAGAAATTGGCAGCGATTCGACTGACTCTTTCACGGTATCTAGGATGATTTGTGGATTGGTCTGAACTTCAACGTGAACCACCTCTTTAACCATGGTCAGCACCATGTCCACCAGCTGCTTTTCAACCTGAGCGTTCATCAGCTCCAAAGGTTGAGCAAACTGGTTTGCGAGCCCCATAAAGATAGCGACTTGTTGTTGAATGTACTCTTGACCAGCGGTAACGCCTTCGAGCTTACCAGCTTCATTGCCTTCTGCATGACCTGCGGCAAAGCCTTCTTCCTTGCCTTTTTCGTAACCTTGCTTGAAACCAGCTTCCTGGCCTTGATGCAGACCTTCTTGATACGCGCCTTGCTTGATCAGCTCGATTTGTTCTTCGGTCAGAATCAGCTCTTCTTCTTCGATCGCTTCTTCAACCGTTGGCATCCAACCCGGATCGTAGTTAAACGCCGTTTCTTTGGCTTGTTTACTCACATCAGAGGTGTAATCAGGTAGCCCCCATTTCTGAGGTTGGGCAACCGTATTATCTTCTTCAGGGCGAAGGAAGCCGCGTTTTCTATCACCTGACATATCAATACCTATTCCTGAGTGAGTCCAACTGCTTTAAATTCAGGCAGTTAAACTGTAATTAATCTGTGGTTCGAGGTTGGATAAAGAAAAGCCCCAACGGTGTGGGGCTTTTGAGGTTTCTGTATTAAAGGAACTCGTCGGCGCCACCAGACAGCATAATTTCGCCACTGTCTGCCATCTTCCTCGCAATACCCAAAATCTCTTTCTGAGCCGCTTCTACGTCAGAGACTTTCACTGGCGGCATCGCCTCAATATCGTCTCTCATCATATCGGCAGCACGTTTAGACATGTTCTTGAAGATCTTCTCACGCAGGCCTTCATCAGCACCTTTAAGTGCTTTCTGTAGAACGTCTTGTGGAACGTCACGTAGCAGTTTCTGAACGCCTTGGTCGTCCACTTCAATGAGGTTTTCAAAGACAAACATAAGATCTTGAATCTGCGTTGCCATGTCTTCGTCTTGATCACGGATTTGATCCATCAAGACACCTTCTACGTTGTTGTCCATGTAGTTCATGATCTCTGCCGCTGCCTTCAGGCCGCCAATTTTGGCAGCTTGAGCACCGGCTTGACCTGCGAACTGTTTCTCCATGATTTCATTCAGCTCAGCAAGCGCCGAAGGTTGAACTTCTTCAAGGTTAGCAATACGCATCATCAGATCTAAACGTACACGTTCAGGGAACTGAGACAGAATCTCAGCAGACTGATCGGCTTCTAAGTAAGACAAGACAATGGTTTGAATCTGCGGGTGCTCGTTAATGATGATACTTGCCACCTGACGAGGATCCATCCACTTAAGAGAATCCAAGCCTTTTGAGCCAGTTCCCAGAAGGATTTGGTCAACAAGGTTGTTGGCCTTGTCTTCACCCAGAGCAGCCACCAGTGCATTACGCATGAAGTCTTCACTGCCCATACCGATGTTAGTGTACTTCTGAATATCATCTAAGAAAGCACGGTGCACTGCGCCTACTTTCTCCTGAGATAGATCCGTAGCTCGCGCCATTGCACTACCCACTCGTTGAACCTGCTTAGGTTCTAGGTGGCGAATAATGCCTGCCGCGTCTTCTTCATTCAAACTTAGCAATAAGATCGCAGCGCGTTCATCGCCTGAGATAGAGCCGATATCCACACTTGAGACATCAAGCACTTCACCGCCTTCAGCTTGTTGTGGAGCAATTTCGTTAGCCATCTGCCATCCAATTCTTAACTACTTGAGCTGCTAGCTCTGGTTCATTCGCTACAAGTGCACGTACTGCTTTCAGCACGTCTTCATCTTTATGAAGGTTCGGCAAGTCGATGCTTGAACCAAATTCAAACAGCTCGCCACCTTCAATGTCACCACCAATTAGGCTGGTCTCGCCATCGGCACCAATTGGCATGCCGTCTGGACCGTACATCTGGTCATCGTTATCTGCGGCTGGGTTAAGCAGTTTCTTCATTGCAGGGCGAACAAGAACTAACACCACAACAATAATAACCAACGCGCTCGCAAACCAACGTACCCAATCATTAAAGTTAGGGTGCTCCCAGATTGGCACATCAGGAACCACATCTGTGATTTGTGGTGCGAACTGCATGCTTAATACATTCAATAAGTCACCGCGGCTTTCATCAAAGCCAACCGTACCAATCAGCACTTGGCGAATCGCGTTGATTTCGCTAGCAGGGATTGGCGTGTGCACCACTTCACCCGTATCTGGGTTGATGGATTGACGGTCTTTAATCGCTACCGATACCGTTTGACGGTTCACCGTTCCAGTCTGCTTACGTTCGTGGCTGATAGTGGTGTCTAATTCGAAGTTTCGCGTTGCTTCTTTATGAACCGAGCCCTGACCAGTCATCGCACCATCTTTCATCTGAGCGACATCTTGAGGGATAGACGCATCTGATGGAGGCTGGTTACTCAGCGCCCCCGGAATACCAGCGACAGTATTACCGTTATTATAATCTTCTAAGGTGTATTCGCTTCGCGTTGCCGGCGTGTTAGGATCGAAACGTTTTCTGGTTTGCTCAACTGCGCTGAAGTCGAGCTGAATATCAACCTGAGCCGTGTAGTTTCCAAAACCAAGGATAGGAATCAAGATAGAGTCAATTTTCTCACGCAGTGCTTGTTCTTGGTTGCGCTCTAACTCATGTTCTTTACGACGCGCTGCTGATGTTGGGTCTTCAGAACCAGAACTCAGCAGTCTACCATGCTGATCTGTCACGGTTATTCTTGAAGTATTCATTCCCGGAACCGCACTGGCGACCATATCAACAATAGATTCGACTTCTTGCTGCTTGAGGTTAGTACCCGTTTTAAGTGTTAGAAAAACTGAAGCAGAGGCTTCTTGATTATGACGGACAAAAAC
Source organism: Vibrio chagasii (assembly GCF_002954585.1). Classification (GTDB taxonomy): domain Bacteria; phylum Pseudomonadota; class Gammaproteobacteria; order Enterobacterales; family Vibrionaceae; genus Vibrio; species Vibrio chagasii_A. The sequence goes on along the minus strand of NZ_MSCI01000002.1, from coordinate 556,409 downwards.
ACTTTGCTTAGGCAAAGCCAATAGGACATGAGCCTTGCGTACTGGCTGCATCTCTTCAAAAACCGCTTCCAACTGCCGTTCACGGCTCAGCTTGAGGCGCTCTTGCTCTAAACGCTGTGAGACTCCAAAGCCCATATCTTGCATAAGAATGTCATCACCTTCTCTCGTCTCTTGGTTCAAGCCAGCTCGAACCATGTTAAGCTTCAGAGAATTATATTCACTCGCAGGTACAGAGATAGTATTGCCTTCAAGTGAATATTCGATCTTTTGCTGATCTAAGTAGTCAAGAACTGGGATCAATTCTTCTGTTTCGTAAGCCCCTAATGGACGCATTTCTGGCTCTTTTACCCAGAAAAACAGCATCACAATAAGCGCGACACAGATTGAGATAGACAGCACTAAGACAACCTGACGAAGTAAATCTAGGTCACCTACGGCCATATCAAATTTAGATGAACTACGTTCACCTAGATCGGGATTTTGTCCTTCTCCGTCCAGCTCAGCACCCGCAATGAGTGCGTGATCGTTACCATCGCTCACGGTTAAATCTGTTGTTTGACTATTATCTGCCACTACTTAACTACCCAACTTATACCGGCATATTCATAAGCTCTTTGTACGACTCAACCAACTTATTTCTAATTTGGATTGTCGCTTCAAAAGCCACACTAGATTTATTGCGAGCAATCATCACATCAGACAGCGACACACTTTGGTCGCCGCTATCAAAACGAGTTTGAAGATCCCCTGAGGTCTTTTGCAATGAGTTCACATTGTTGATGGCTTGCGTCAGCATGTTGCCGAAGTCTGCACCGACCGTTTGTCCTGTCGCAGCTGGGCGCGTGCTCGCAGCTTCAACCATCATTGCCTGCATTTCGCCTTGTAGACCATCTATTCTCATTTATTACCTCAAGGAGTCAAATTTATGACCGTCTATTTTGCTGTATTATTGACAGAGCAATTAGCGTGCCATACCTAAAGACGACTAGATATCGTACTACACTAGTCAGAAAGCTGACACTACTAATCTGTGCTTAGTTTGGGATATCTATTCCAGCATCGCGCATTTTTGCTAACTTATAGCGCAATGTACGAGGGCTAATACCTAGTTTCTCAGCCATGTCTTTACGTCGGCCATTACATGCGATCAAAGTTTCGAGGATGATCGCATACTCTTGATCTCTAAGCTCATTCCCCAGCCCTTCACTGCTTGAAGCAATTTGATTGATCGGGTTTGCTTCCGCAATAGGCTTGATATCTGGCGTTGCCACATCGCTACCTTCCACAATCTGCTGTAGGCCGCTGGCGTCTTGCCAATCCACCCCTTCAAGTAGGATATGCTCACCAGAAATTTTTTCTTCTTCGCTCAGAATCAACGCACGCTGCACGACATTATCAAGCTCACGGACATTGCCCGGCCACGGATAATTGACGAGTTTGCTGATCGCTTGAGCTGACATAACCGGAACAGGCATTCCCAGTTTGGTACAGTGTCGCTCAACCAAGTGCTTCGCCAAAGGCTCAATATCACCTTTACGCTCACACAGTGGAGGCCAAGAAATTGGGAAAACGTTCAGACGGTAGTATAAGTCTTCACGGAAATTACCTTCAGATACATACTGCTTGAGATCTCGGTTACTGGTCGCGAGTACACGAACATCCAGTTTAATGCTCTTACGGCTACCTAAACGTTCAACTTCACGCTCTTGCAGCACACGCAGTAGCTTAGCTTGTAGGCCAAGGTCCATTTCACTGATCTCATCCAGTAAAATAGTACCACCCTGAGCTTGTTCAAACTTGCCTGGACACGCCTGAATAGCGCCAGTAAATGCGCCTTTCTCATAACCAAACAAAGTCGCTTCCAACATATTGTCAGGAATTGCCGCACAGTTGATCGCGACAAACGGACCATCTTTACGGTTAGAGGCATTATGGATGTAACGCGACATCACCTCTTTACCTGAACCACTTGGGCCAAGGACCATAACATTGGCGTCCGCTTTGGCCACTTTATCAGCCAGCATCATCAGCTTGATACTTTTCTCATCGGCAACGATGGCATCACCATTGTCGTCCGACTTAACGGGAGCGTAACGGCTCACCATGTTTAGCAGTACTTCCGGCGCAAATGGCTTTGCCATATAATCGATAGCGCCTTCTTTCATTGCAGCAACGGCGTCTTCGATATTTGCGTAAGCTGTCATCAACAATACAGGGAGATTCGGCCAATGCTGCTTGATATTTCTTAACAGTGCTAAGCCGCCCATGCCTGCCATCTGAACATCAGAGACAACGATATCAACGGAGTTCGATTTTAGTTTGACTAGAGCATCTTCTGCGCAATCTGCTTCTAGCCATTCATAGCCAGCAAGCGCGAGTGTATCGACAAGGGCCTCGCGTAGACCTTCATCATCTTCGACGATTAACACTTTGCTTTGAGCCATAGGATTCTCCAGTGTAAATTCAGTTAAAACTTATTAATCTTCAGTAGAAGCGCTTCTTTCTAGCGGCAAACACATAGTAAAGCATGCGCCGTCGCCCTCTTCTGATATCAATTCCAGTCGGCCTTCATGTGCTCGACATACCATTTGCACAACCGCCAAGCCTAAACCTGTGCCTTGTGAGCGAGTGGTAAAGAATGGTTCCATAATTTTACCTTGAAGCTCTTTTGGTACGCCGGGACCACTGTCTTGTACTGATATCTTAAGCTCGCCGTTTACCGGCCTAAAAAACACATCTATCTGTGATTCTTTGCCAGCAATTTGAACCGCATTCAAAACCAAATTACTTAAAGCGGAGGCAATCGCGTTGGCATTACCGAACATTTGAGTCTGTTCGCCTTCCACTTCTTGGCAGTAATCAATTTGGTTCGATTTCAACGCCGCTTCTACCATTGGCTGAAATTCTGTTATCAATTCAGCCACTGTAAAAGGTTTCACCACCTTGTTATCGCCGCCCTTAGCAAACAACAGCATGTCATTAACTTGCTTCTCTAAGTCATGAAGTCTATCCATAAGCTTAGATTGAAAACGTGTCTTTGTTGCCGGCGGTAGATTCGGTGCGGCAAGGTTTGACGCATACAACATCGCACTAGAAAGCGGTGTCCGAACCTGATGAGCAAGTGACGCCACCATTCTGCCTAATGACGACAAACGCTGAAGATCACTAACCCGTGATTGCAGCAAACGCGTCTCGGTCAGATCGGTAATCAAAATCAGCTGACCTGTGGTGGAAGCAGAAATCGCCAAACGTACCTTTCGACCATTCTTTAATGAGATCTCATGACCATCATCGTCCTTTGGGTCAAAAGCACTTTGGATAACAGAAAACCACTTCTCTCCAACTAACTCGACGCCAAGAATGCGGTGCGCTTCAGGGTTTGCTTCTCTCACTTCACCATGGGTATCTAACAAGATAACACCAGCTGGCATAACGTCGAGCACTTGCTTGTAACGCTCGACCTGTTGTTCAACAGAATCTAGGTGTGATTGGTTTTCTGGTTCGTTAGATACGTGCATGTCAAAAATTTGCCTCAAATACTAAAACAGCCTGACACGCACAAAACGAGTCAGGCTATTTGCTATATTTATCACATAGTTAAGCAAGCAACAACTCGACTATGGTTTATCTTATCGCTTAGCTAAAGTGAACGATTAGCTAAAAATTTCGTGTTTGTTTTTCGTTTTCGAAAAGCAGAACACTAACGCTGCAGATTGTATTTACGCATTTTCTCAACCAGAGTGGTTCTGCGCATACCTAACATGTCTGCCGCTCGAGCAACAATACCGCCTTGAGCTTCCAAAGCTTGATTGATCATATTCACTTCCATATCAGCAAGCAGCTCTTTCAGGTTAACCCCTTCTGGTGGTAGTTCCTGAGGTGCATTCGCGTTGTCAGTCATATCATCTTGCTGATCGAAGCTGAAATCTTCAGAGAACAGGTCGGCTAACGCGTCACGCTCTTGCTCTTGCTCAGACACAAAGCTATTAAACTCTGGTTGGAATTCAGGGATATCACTGTATCGATACTTAGTTGGCAGGTGGTTTACGTCCACTAGGCTATTCGGATAAAGAATAACCATGCGTTCCACTAAGTTTGCCAATTCACGTACATTACCTGGCCAGTCATGTTCCATCAAAGAGTTAATCGCTCGAGGCGTAAAGCAGATAGGCAGACTACCTTCCGCTTCCATTCTAGTCATAAGCTCTTGAAGTAGAAGAGGAATATCTTCTTTACGCTCTTGTAAGGCCGGCATTTCAATCGGAAACACATTCAAGCGGTAGTAAAGATCTTCACGGAATGAATCATCGTCGATCATATCTTCAAGGTTACGGTGTGTTGCCGCAATCACTCGAACGTTAGCCTGAATAGTGCAATTACCACCTACACGCTCAAAACATCGCTCTTGCAGTACACGTAACAACTTAACTTGCATAGCCATTGGCATGTCGCCAATCTCATCAAGAAATAGCGTGCCACCTTCAGCTAACTCAAAACGCCCTTTACGTGCGGTAATTGCGCCAGTAAATGCGCCTTTCTCATGACCAAACAGTTCACTCTCCAACAAATCTGGAGGGATTGCGCCACAGTTCACTGGCACAAACGGGCCAGAGCGGCGTTTTGAATGGTAATGAATGTTACGTGCAACCACCTCTTTGCCGGTACCGGATTCACCAAGAATCAGTACATTCGCTTCCGTAGAGGAGACTTGTTCAATCAGGTGACGGACTTCTTGAATACCAGCACTTTGACCCACTAGGCTGCGAAACAGTGTGTTCTTACGTGCTGAAGAGACAACTTGAACCCCTTTGCGACCTAGGAAATCTTTACAGTGTCTTAATGCGTCACTTAACTGAGGGTAGTTTAGGGGCAGCTCGAGCTCACCAACAAAATTGGTGAGCTCATCAACAGGATGGTTGTTTTTGCCAATCACAAGCAGAGGGATATGATTCGCGTGAACAAGCTTATCATTCAGTAGTGCGTTGAAGCCTTTACCTTTTATTGAGCCGATAATGCAACCAGCCCACTGTAGTGACCAGTCGACTTTGCGCGCTTGTTCAGAGCTGATAACTTCGCAGCTCTCTCCTACAAACTCTAATATTGTGCTTAAATTGTGACGATCTTGAGCGTTATCGTCGACGACAAGCAGTTTTGCCAAACCTTGCATAAGTAGGAATTATTGCCTTTATTTTGGTGCGATGCGGAAAAACGGTGAGCAACGTAATCCATAAAATTTAGAATTCTATCTGTGATTATGGTTTACGAAGACAAATTTATGAAATCAGCAACGAAAAAAGCCATTAGGCTATCTAATGGCTTCTATTTTATTTGATTAAAAAAATAAGGCAACCAACCAATTAGCGGATCTAAGGTTGGCTAAAACAGCAATTTTTCTTTAAATACCGACTTCAGCAGACGTCAAGTTGTGATATTCACTCGGAATTTGGTCCCAAGCGCTCTTAATTTCGCGAATAATATCTATAACATCATCAATAGACTGAGGGTCATTTTTGTGATTTGCCGCAGAAATTTGCGTGATCATGAACTCATAAAGTTGATCTAGGTTTTTCGCAATATCACCACCATCGTCCATAGAAAGGCAGCTGCGTAGGCTAATAATGATATCTAGAGCCTTGCCAAGACGCTCACCTTTCACAGGGATATTGCCCGCTTGCATTGCCGCTTTACCTTGGATCAAACGCTCAATCGCGCCCGCCATCAGCATTTGCACAATCTTATGCGGTGAGGCAGCCGTTAGCTGACTATCCACTGATACCTTTTTATATGCCTGTAAAGAACCGCGCATAGTAAACCTCTTCTATAAAAACTTTTTGTATTGTTGAACTGACTTGGCACCGTGTCGGTACTTGTGCAGGGTTTTCCCTACCCGACCTGTTTCAGACTGCATCAATTCGACTAATTTTCGTGTTCTCGAAATGGCTTCAAACCACTCCGAACTTTGCTTAACGTCAGGGTGTGAATCGATGAATTGAAGCACGTTTTGCAATAACTGTTCTCTGTTATCGACAAGCGTCGCTATTTCTTCAGCATTAATTTCGCTAAATTCGAGTTTAGAGATAATTAATTGATCTAGTTCACAAAGCTCTTGAAGCTGACTGGTCATCTATTAACCCAACGCATTCATCATGCTGCCAAGCTGAGACTGCATCTTACTGGTTGCATCTTGCATGGCGGTGAACTTAGAGTGAGTACGACTTTCAAGACTGTCCATTCGGCGGTCTAAGGCGTTTTGGTCGTCCGCTAAACGGTAGTTTTGCTCAACCAGGCTCTTTTCTCGAGTACGGATTGAGCCCGTAATACCAGTGATACCCTGAATCGCATCTTCGACCTTTTTAGCAAAGCCATTATTGCCGCCAAAGAACTCGCCCAGCTTATCAAAGTTATTGTTTAGCTGTCGGTCCAACATGTCGTAGTTGATCTCTAATGAGCCTTGTCTGGTGGTCGTGATACCAAACTCAGTTAAAGACTTGAGGTTTTCAGGTGCCCCTTCGATGCTTGAAGAGAATACCCCTTTCAATCGTGAGTCGGCGTTGCGAACCGTACTATCACCAGAAAGCGGGCCTTTTTGTCCGGTCGCAGGATCAACACCCGCCAAGTTTTTAGACACTTGGTAAAACTGGTTGTAAGAATTCACAAAGGCTTCAATGTCTTGGCGAACACTATTACGGTCGTACTCAACACCAATTTCTGCCGGTGGCTTATCTTTTGGCGTCTTTCCTTTCACCGTAATATCAATGCCTTCAACAGCATCTTCAATCACGTTGTTATTGCTAGAGAGCTGAGCGACACCATCCAGAACGACCATTGAGTCTTGGCCAGCTTGAACTTCGGTCATGCCGCTGTAACTATCAAAAGATTGCTGAGCAAGCGCCAAATCAGCTTGTGCCTTATCGACTTTCTCTAAGCGCTCTCGCTCTTCAGGCTCTAATTTGGCACGCTCGATATTTTTCGCTTGCTCTGCGGTCAATTCACCGTTTTCTACTTTCTTGGCCAGATCCGCTTTTTCTTGAGCGATCTTTTCTTCGATACGTGCTTGTTCTGCCTCAAGCTTTTGCTGGGCTTCTTTCGGTGTCACATATGAATCAGTTAAGGTACCAGAGGCCGTGTTCGACCAACCAGGAACATCAGGCGCTTTCTCGATGGCTTTTTCGTCAAGCTCAAGTTCTGGTGTGTAATAAGAATCTAAAAGCGTGCCAGAAGCGGTTTCCGTCCAACCTGGGATATTGTCTTCAGGCATGACAGATTTTGCCGCTTGAGCGGCGTCTAAGGCAGCTTGACCATCTGCAGCGGCTTGTTCACCAAAACTAAGGCTTTGAGAGCCATCTTCTTCAGGAGACGTTGAGTCCGCTTGAGAACCTGGAATGATATTGCCGTCTTCGTCGACAGCTTCATCAGCTTTCGGGACATCGTCAAAGATAGCCTCATCGATAAGATCAGCGGCTTTTCCAGTAGGTGTGAGCCCAAGTACCTCTTGAGCGGCAAGGCGAGCTTTCTCTAGCGCTTCAACACGTTCTTCAAGGGTTTTGTATTCGAGTTTTTTTAGAGGATTTGACGCATCAGACTCTACATTAATGCTAATCTGTTGATCTGCGCCAGATTTGTTGGATGCGACAATAAGTCGAGGGCCTTCGGTATCATTAATAATGGATGCACGAACGCCTGGGTTTCTATCTGCACCGTTTATGCTGCGAACAACATCGATTAGCTTTGATCTATCTCCAACTTGTACATCAAAGCTATCATCACCAAGCGAAACCTGCAGCTTACCTGGGCCAAATTTCATGTCATCAGACAAGACATCTGACGCCACTTTATGGCTTTGGGCAAGCTGCAACACATCGATGGCATATTTGCCAGCGATCGCTTCAGTAGTCGCGGTTGCAGAAACAAGACCTTCATCGGTACTTTCAACTGTACGTACAGCGAAAGCTTTTTCCTGACGAAAGTTTGTCATCAGGTTTTTCATCGAATCGAGAGATTCTCTGAGTCTTCCATAGGCACTAATGCTGGTTTCGATTCGCGCTCTTTCATTGTCGATTCGTTGCTGTTTAGGTACACGCTCCGAATCCACAATTTTGCTGACCATGGAATTGATATCCATGCCAGACGAAATCCCCATTGGGCCAAAACTCATTAAACCACCTCAATAATACGACTTAGACCTTCACCTCAAATATTCTACTATTCGAGTTTTGGGCTGCTAGGCGTCTTAGAATTTCAAGCATTTCTTCATCAGGTATCTGACGAATAATATCGCCGGTTGTGGTTTCATAAATAGTCACCACATCCCTTCCTGATTCTTCATCGACCTTAAAGGCAACGCCCTTATTGAGAGAGGAGATAAACTCGTTTACCTTCTCCACCATTTTGACTCGCTCTTCATCATTTAACTCTTTTCTCTCTTGAGCTAATTGAATCGCAGCTTCGGTAGCTTCTTCTTTCGATTTCTCTACCTTGCCATGAGAGGTTGCTTCTTTCAGTCGTGAAATGCTCGACGCACTACTACCTTCATCGCTTGCAATTTTAATGCCATTAGGTGAGCCATAAGGCTGGATGTTCGATGCGTTAGATGGTATTTCCATAACACTCTCCCTCCCTCCTTCATGAGCCAACAGTAAAACTCCACGTAAAGCGGAGTTTACCGCTACTTACCGAGGTAAGTTTAGCCCAATAAGCTTAGAGCTGCTGATGGCGATTGTTTTGCTTGAGCTAGAATAGAAGTACTCGCCTGTTGTAGGATTTGAGACTTCGTCATTGCTGTTGTTTCTTTCGCGTAATCGGTATCTTTGATACGGCTCTTAGACGCATTAACGTTTTCGTTGATGTTGTCTAAGTTGCTGATTGCGTGGTCAAAACGGTTTTGGAATGCACCAAGAGATGCACGTTGGCTATCTACAGATTTTAGAGCGCCATCGATGATGGATACCGCTTCGTTTGCACCCGCAACTGATGTTACGTCGATGTCGTTTACAGTTACATCTTTACCTGCACCAATACCTAGCTCACTTGCAAGGCTGCCACCAAACTCAACATCACCTTCAACTTTTTGGCTAGAAGCGAAAAGTTGCAGTTTACCGCCTTCACCTACAGACGCTTTAACGTCTTGGCTTTGACCGTTGATGTAAGTTGCTAGCTCTTCGATATCGTTGCCTTCTTTAGCAGAGATAGATAGCTCTTGAGCTTCACCGAACTTATCGTTGTATTTGATAGTCAGGTCAGCACCAGCACCTACACGCCATGATGGATCTTTACCTTCAGTAACACCATAGCTCTTACCACCCATTTCTTGAGTGTCGGTACGCATGTTGCCCATAGATAGCATTACCGCTTCACCAGAGTCAGCACCGATTTGGAAAGATTGGCTACCGTAAGTACCGTTTAGAAGCTTGTTACCACCAAAAGAGGTTGTTTCAGCGATACGGTTAAGTTCTGTGTTAAGAGCAGATACTTCTTCTTGGATAGCGACACGCTCAGACTTGCTGTTTGAACCGTTTGCAGATTGAAGAGAAAGGTCACGCATACGTTGCAGAATGTTGGTTGACTCATTCATTGCACCTTCAGCTGTCTGTGCAATAGAGATACCGTCATTTGCGTTTTTCACAGCCATATCTAGGCCGCGACTTTGTGACGTTAAGCGGTTAGAGATTTGTAAGCCTGCAGCATCATCTTTTGCGCTATTGATTTTATAGCCAGAGGACAAACGCTCCATTGATTTTTGAGTACCTTCAGCCGCGTTGTTTAGGTAACGCTGAGCCGTCATTGCAGACACGTTAGTGCTTACATTAATCGCCATAGTTGATCTCCTTTAGGCATTTTTTAACGCACTCATGTGACTCTCACCTCACACAAATACATATCAATTTGTTTACGCACCACTGTCTCTCTCACCTTACATTGGTACATATCATTTCTCTCAATCCCTTTAACGGCGCCTTAATTAGAAGCTTTAATAAAAAATGTGTTTTTTTTCGCATTATTTTCAATAACAAAGAAAAGTGTGATCGCCGTTCAATTAATCGACCGATATGCGCTAAAGTTTCCTGTCTTCACTCATTTATAAGTGTTGCCTTGTACATAAAAAGAATAAAGCGGATCCCTGATATCTCGTTCTACTCGACTCTGGGATGGCGGTTAATTACCTCACCGACTTACAGATAGCTCTTCATTTCTGACAGCGGTAAACCAAAACTAAAAAATCACCTCCTCTAAAAGCTAGATTCCTGACACTTCGCTCTACTCGGTTCTGGAATGACGGTTAATTACCTCACCGACGTACAGATAGCTCTTCATTTCTGAAAGTGGGAGACAAAAACTAAAGAAATCACTTCCTCGAAAAGCTAGATTCCTGATACCTCGTTATACTCGGGTCTGGAATAACAATAAAATATTTGGTCTAACTGCGACATTGCTTACTCTAACCATTAGTGATGCTATTAAAAAAAATGGGATAACCTTCGTCCGGCTCCCGTCATTCCCTACAAGGACGGACGACCGTGACAGGGAGTCTCACTTATTACCCATTACCCAATTTAGGCATTCCCGCATGCACTTTAGCCACCCGCAGAAAAGCAAAAACCCAGCCGAAGCTGGGTTTGTTTAGCGCTCATCTCTCACCACGAGCTAATTTGTGGAGGCCTTTCGTTAACGCTTTGTCTCAACAACGCTTATAGTCAACGTGGCTTTTCAATCGATTAACCTAGTAGGCTAAGTGCCGAGTTTGGCGCTTGCTTCGCTTGAGCAAGAATCGAGCTTGAAGCTTGAGAAAGGATCTGAGACTTAGTCATCTGAGTCGTTTCTTTCGCGAAGTCGGTATCTTTAATGCGGCTCTTAGATGCATTAACGTTCTCGTTTATGTTGTCTAAGTTGCTGATTGCATGGTCGAAACGGTTTTGGAATGCACCCAGTTCTGCACGGTGGCTATCTACGTACTTAAGTGCCGCATCGATGATTGCTACAGACTCTTGAGCACCGCCAACAGACGTTACGTCGATAGTATCAACCGTCACTTCTTTAGAAGCTTGAATGCCTAGCTCACCAGCAAGACCACCAGAGAAAGACACATCGCCGCTTACCTTGTTGTTGCCCGCGAACATTTGTAGCTTGCCATCTTCAGTTACAGACGCTTTAACAGAGTCTTGTTGACCGTTGATGTATGTCGCTAGCTCTTCGATGTCGTCACCCGCTTTTGCGCTGATGTCGATTTCTTGCGCTTGACCAAAGTTATCTGTGAACGATAGTTTTAGGTCGTTTGAACCCGCTTGTACGTTCCAGTCTTTGTCTTTAGCGTTCTCAGTTTGGTAGCTCTTACCACCCATCTGAGCATTATCAGAGCGCATATCTTTCAGGTTCAGCATTACCGCTTCGCCGTTATCCGCACCGATTTGGAATGATTGTGTACCGTAAGTACCGTTAAGCAGCTTGTTACCACCAAAAGACGTCGTTTCCGCAATGCGGTTTAGCTCGTCGTTCAGAGCCGTTACTTCTTCTTGAATCGCTACACGCTCAGCTTTTGAGTTTGAGCCGTTTGAAGATTGTAGAGAAAGATCACGCATACGTTGCAGGATGTTAGTCGTCTCGTTCATTGCGCCTTCAGCGGTTTGTGCAATAGAGATACCATCGTTCGCGTTACGAACAGCAACATCTAAGCCGCGGCTTTGAACGTTCAAACGGTTAGAGATTTGTAGGCCCGCAGCGTCGTCTTTTGCGCTATTGATTTTAGAGCCAGAAGATAGACGCTCCATTGATGTTTGTTGTGCGCTGTTTGCGTTGTTTAGGTAACGTTGCGCAGTCATCGCTGAAACGTTGGTATTTACATTCACTGCCATGGTGATTTCTCCAATTGATTTTCCGGTATTGCGGTTTCCGACGTCTCGGAAAACCAAGTAGTTCTCTCAAAGTTACTTTTAATAACGGCTCGAAAATCAGAAGCTTTAGAAAAACTTTAAAAAAACCACAAGAAAATTATTAACCATAAAAATTTCAACAACTTAAAAATTAAACTTTCTAAAATAACTGTAGATTTTTGTTATTGAGAGCATGTAGGCTGTTTGAAAAACGTTCAAACTGGCTTTTTAGTTAGCCTACGTACAGAAATGATCAATCAGCAAAATTCATGGCTGTAGGCAAAAAGGTGGGCTGTTTTTCACAAAGTCCTCAGAGAAAATTGAAACTAGCAGAGCGAGAAAACGAAGAAAGATCGTTAGAAGGGAAAATAAAACACAATCTGCAGAAAGGAAAAAGCCCCTTTTCCTTTGAGAGAACCGGGGCTAGTTGGCGCGTCAGAGCCTGTGTGGAGATCATCGAGAAATGAACACATTTCCGACTCGCCGTTGCATTCTTACCGTAAAAATGGATAGCAGGTGAGAGATGAGAGAGCTAAACACTCACTAGTAAGTATGCTTGCCAGTTTCCCTTGCTGCATGGCTCACGTCTGAACACGAGCAGCAAGTTCAACCAATAACTATTGCAATAGTGACATTGCAGAGTTAGGCAATTGTTTTGCTTGAGCAAGTATTGAAGTACCTGCTTGTTGCAGAATTTGTGATTTGGTCATTTGCGTCGTCTCTTTCGCAAAGTCCGTATCTTTGATTCGGCTGTTTGAAGCGTCTACGTTCTCTTGAACGTTTGCCAAGTTATTAATACTGTGGCTTAGACGGTTCTGTTTCGCACCCAAATCAGCACGCTGTGAATCTACGTACTTCAATGCAGAATCAATAACGCTGATAGCGTTCTGTGAACCAGCAACACTTGTTAGACTGATATCTTGAACTGATGTTGCACGGCCTTCGCTCTTAATTCCAAGCTCAGATGCCAAGCCACCAGAGATAGACATCGCACCATCTAGGTCTGGTTCTGCTACGAATAACTGTAAACGACCGTCATCAGTAACCGATGCATTTAGTAAGTCAGATTGACCATTAATGTAAGTCGCTAACTCTTCAATATCGTCTCCAGCTTTAGTTTTGATATCTAGAACGATGTCTTCACCCGCTTTAGTTTTGAATTCAAACTTAAGGTCGCTCGCCGTTGGCGGCACTTCCCAGTTCTTATCTTTCGCGTTTTCTGAATCGAACGTAGTACCACCCATACGGTAGTCATCTGCACGGATACTTGTCAGAGCCATGATCATTGCTTCACCAGAGTTAGAACCGATCTGGAATGAAGCTTCACCGAATGACCCGTTCAGTAGACGACGACCACCAAACGATGTGGTTTCCGCGATACGGTTAAGCTCATCTTGAAGTGCCATTGACTCTTCATTCAGTGCAGTACGCTCTGCCGGCGAGTTAGTACCGTTTGATGATTGAATCGCTAGATCACGCATACGTTGTAGTACGTTAGTCGATTCGTTCATCGCACCTTCTGCCGTTTGAGCAATCGAAATACCGTCGTTGGCATTACGCATTGCCACATCAAGACCACGAGATTGAGCCGTTAGACGGTTCGAGATTTGCAGACCTGCCGCATCGTCTTTCGCGCTGTTGATCTTGTGACCAGATGACAGACGCTCCATAGAAGTCGCTAAGTCATTAGACGCTTTATTCAGGTAACGCTGCGCTGTCATTGCGGAAACGTTAGTACTTACATTAACTGCCATTTTGCTCTCCTTATGAGTTCGCAAGCTCTCTGCGAAGCGGCCAGCTTTACTCTCATATGGATAAGCACTGACCGTATGTTATTCAATAAACCTTATACAAGGTTTAAGATCTGTATTAATCATTTATAACCAACACAGATACAAGTTGTATGCCAAGTTTAATTTTGTATAAATAATTTTTTTATTGACTAATAATCAAAAACTTACAGAAAATTAAACGCGATTATGATTGTTTACTTTTAGAAGATGAAACTGCCCTCATCCTCTTGTTGCCGTTTTTTGCCGCTATATCAAGAAACATTATGCTTCGTACGAAAAAGCGGCAATTTTTGAAGTCATTCGCACGTATGGCATAGCACATAAGGCAAAGAATCGACTCCTTTGTATTTAGCAGTTCACCACTAAATACCGATAAATCATTAAATATAGTTAAACAAGGTTAGGTCTTTTGTTTTACCAAACGCTTGTTGTGAAGCTTGCAATGCTCGAGAGTTTTCATTGAATTCAATGATGGCTTTCGAGTAATCCAAATCTTCAAAGTTGCTTTTCGCTTTCGCCAAAGACAACTTAAAATCTTCATGTTGTTGCTCTTGAATATCCAATGTACTCAAACGGGCACCAACGTCTGTTCTTGCTTTCGTTAAGTGAATAAACGCAGCATGAAACTCTTCCGTCATTTGGTGCAGTTTTGCCGTTGCCGATGCATCGGACACTGGGTTTTCTACCTGTTCTGCCGCTTCTTTGAACGTGTCAAAGATCGAGAATGTCTCTCTCGGCTCTAAGGTGATCGAATCACCCTTGGTGACTTGTCCTTTAAACTGAATATTTAACCCTTCGTAGACAATGCCAGTCGCAGGGTCAAAATCTTCAGCAGCAACCACTGCGCCATCTTTTTCAAGTTGGTACGCAAACTTACCGGTCTGCATATCAACAAAGGTTACTTTATAAGTAGAACCATCTTCAGCGCTGTTGGTTGCGCGGCCTAGCAGTAACTCAGATGCGGGCTCAAGTTCATATTGAGGCTCGTAATCACCGAATGGGTTATCTATTTCCATAAATAACTTACTGCCAGGATCATTCATCGCCATCTCAAAGCTACTCGCGACTCGCATCTTGCGCTGATAGTCGTCGCCTTGATACGTCACTGTTCCTTCGTTATCGCGAAAGAAAGGCTGGCTTTTCGGCTTAGTACCGGCGAATGTGTAGTTGCCAGACTCGTCTTGAGAGTTCGCTAAGTACAAAAAGTTATTCGCTAACTCTTGGATTTCACGCTTCTTCGCTAAACGGTCTTCAGGAGAAAGTGCACCGTTGATCATTTCCATTACGGTTCGCTTTGCCTCATCAGCAAAACCTTCCGAGTTGGCGATTAGTACCTCATGGTGCTCAAGACGGTTCCTGACTAGGGTAATAGCATCAACGTATTGCTCTAGCTGCTCTGATTGCTGGCCGATATTTTGTAAATAATGCGTCGCTAACGGGTCATCACTTGGCGACTGTAACTTTTTACCGGAGGCGAGCTGCGCTTGGTTGTGATGTACCTTATTCTCTTGGCGGCGCAAGTCATTTTGTACTGCCTGATAATTATGGAAGCTGGAAATACGATTCAACATTTACAATTCTACCTCAGAGCCAAAATAGTATTAAACGTGTCGTTAGCAGCTTGCATGATGCGTGAAGAAGCCATATAAGCTTGTTGAAACTTCATCATGTTTGCCGCTTCTTCATCGAGGTTGACCCCCGAGATTGAAGCAATACGCTCTTGGGCAGACTGCTTTTCCAACGTCGCAATTTCACTTAAACGATTAGCCGTTGAAGACTTCAGACCCGTATTAGTATTCAGGTTGTGGTAAAGGTCTAAAATCGTAGACTCACCATCGTTCAAAACTTTTTCGGTTTGAAGATCTTGAAAATTACGTAAGTTGCCATTGTCACCCTCTGATGGGACAAGGTTTGCCGTAAACTTATCGTTCGGCACAGCTCCCGCTGTTAGTTCAAAGGTCGTACCGTTAATCGTCACAGGCCCTTGTGGTGGATATGGCTGAGGCTGCATTAAGATGTTGCCCTTGGGATCCGTCACTGCAAATTGCTCACCTTTTGGGGACACAATCACTTCAAATTCACGTAGCTGACCCGCCTCAAGGATTTTAAACCCAGCTGTGCCCTTGGCAAACGTCGTGGACGCTTCATAGCTTTGTGCAGCAATATCTTTTGGATCTGTGGTTGTCACATGGACCTGCGCAGCAAAATTACGCGTTGGACGCAGTAACAGCTTTTCACCAAGTTCGGGGGGATTACGAATTTCAACGCGCATACCATCAAGGTAAAATGCGTTGCCGCTCGAATCGGTACTCACTTTGACCGTTTCGCCACTTGGCTTGGTCACCACGTAATCACTACCATCGTATTTAAGACCGTACTCCCCACCTTTTAAGTCAGAAGTATCATCAATAAACACAGCAACATCCGCTTTGGATTGCCCGCTTGTCGTCACACGAGATTTTGCCATCAGCTCAGAGTTCACATCAGTAAATAAATTCTTACCCACGTTACCATTGAGATCTAAACCTTGTTGTTGAAAGGAGTTAACCTTATATGAAAAAGCTGTTGCCAAGCGACCAAGCTCATCCATGATCGCTGGGATATGTTCATCTCGCATATCTAACATGGCACCAATTTTTCCATCAATATCACTACTAGTGATCGGCTTTAAAGACTTACCTTCAACAATCGCTAATCTACGCTGGTGTGCGTCAGGTAAACCATCCACCATTTTTAGCTGGCTTGCCTCACTACCTGATACTAAGGTGTGACCGTTGCCGATATGGACATTGAAGCCTTCGGCATTTGAGCGCGGCGTCACTGTTACTTTGGTATAACCAGAAAGCTCATTGATTAGCTTTTCGTGCTTATCTCGCAAGTCATTGTGCGGCCCAGGGGTTCGCATCATCAGGCGTTGAACATCACGAATCTCGATCGCGAGTTGGTTGACTCGTTCGATACCCATATCTAATTTTTTATTAGTAGAATCAGACTGTTGTCGAACCGTCTCATGAAATTCATTCAGCGTTTTACTGAGTAGCTCGGCTTTTTCTAGTACGACCTCTCGTGCACCAACGTCATTCGGTGTATCGGCTAAGGTTTTAACCGAATCAAACCATTCATTTAGGTTTTCTGGAATCTTCTTCGAAGCCACCGAAGACAACATATTCGACAGCATATCCAAGTTGCCTTGAGTGTCGCCTTTGTTGGCGGCATTGGTTGTCGATAGGTTAAGTTCATTGACGGCAAATTGGTCCCAAGAGCGGCGAACATTTTCCACATGCACACCCATGCCGTAGGTTTGACCACCGTACTGGCGCGGATCATTAACACCTTGAATCACAGATTGGCGGCTATAGCCCTCTGTATTGGCGTTAGAAATGTTATGACCT
This sequence comes from Vibrio chagasii, assembly GCF_002954585.1. Lineage (GTDB taxonomy): Bacteria > Pseudomonadota > Gammaproteobacteria > Enterobacterales > Vibrionaceae > Vibrio > Vibrio chagasii_A. The sequence goes on along the minus strand of NZ_MSCI01000002.1, from coordinate 539,360 downwards.
GTGGTGTTTAGCTGTCTCTGAGCAGTAAGAACACTTTGTGCCCCTACATTCAGAAGATCCGACGCCATAATGCCCCCAAAAAACTTAACAAAATCAGGATAAACTGATTAACTACCAGTTTAAAAAGCAATATGTATGCCAACAGATAAAAAAGAGAATCAAAAGGCGTTAATTCATTGAAGTATAAAGAGATAACTATATGTGGTGCTATTGAATCTTATACGGCAGATAAGAAAAGAGCCTGCCAGTGGCAAGCTCTAGATGTTCAATCGATGTGACTTAGTTCATCTCATCAATCTTAGCTTTAACTCGCAATACCTTATCAGCGTAGTTAGGGTCAGTTGCGTAGCCTGCTTGGTGAATCCCTTTAATGAAATTCTCTGAGTTGCCTTGGTGTTGCAGCGCCGTTTCGTACCTTGGGTTTTCATTCAAGAACTTCACATAATCGTTGAAGCTGTCTTCAAAACTTGAGTACGAACGGAAAGAGGCCGATTCTTTAACGGCCGTTTTACCATGGAACTCGAGTGTTTGAGTCGCCACTTTATCACCTTTCCAGCTTCTGTCTGCTTTGATGTTGAATAGGTTATTACTGTTGCCCAGAGAGTTCTTGACCATCTTAGAGCCCCAGCCTGTTTCCAGTGCCGCTTGAGCCAATAGTAGAGATGAATCCACACCAAGGGCGCTTGCCGCTTTTTCTGCGTAAGGCTTCATTGAAGCGACAAATGATTCTGGTGAGTCGAAAGAGACCGGCTGTTTGGCTGCTGACGCAGATTGGATTTCTGACGTTCTCTCATCTGAACGACCTGAGAATTGTGGTCTTTGCAATGAAGTATCAAAGCCTTCGCTACGAACCTTATCTTCTGTCGCGTCGCTAGATTGGCCGGCACTTAACTGAGCAACAATCATATCCGCAAGGCCTAGTGAGCCATTCGCACTGAGCTCACTCGCCATTTGATCATCTTGCATTTGGCGGTAGAACTGTTCGTTCTGGCTGTTCAACATATCCGATTTAAAGCTAGAGTTCGCATCGCGCATCGACTTAAACAACATTGAGGTGAAAATCGCTTCAAACTGTTTTGCCGCTGCGGTCAGTGCTTCTTTCTCACTGCCCTCTTCACCGTTTACTGCTTGTTGACGAAGACGGTCTAGGCTACCGATGTCGTGAATAAAGCCGATGTCGTTGTTATTCTTAATCATGCTCTATTCCTTAGATAATGATCAGCTGGCCTTCAATCGCACCCGCTTGTTTCAGTGCTTGAAGGATTGCCATTAAATCAGAAGGCGCTGCGCCGACTTCGTTAACCGCTCTAACCAAATCGTCCAGTGTTAGACCAGGTTCGAACTTGAACATCTTGCCATCGGCTTCAGTGACTTCGATATCAGAATCCGGAACCACGACCGTTTGACCACCAGAAAATGCATTCGGCTGGCTCACGTTTAAGTTTTCTTTAATCGCGACAGTCATACCACCGTGTGTTACCGCCGCCGCTTTTAAGCGCACGTGCTTACCAACGACAATGGTACCAGTACGAGAGTTAACGATGATTTTCGCTGAGCCTTCAGCTGGGTCAAATTCAATGTTTTCGATTGCCGATAAGAAAGCCACACGTTGGCTGATTTCTCGAGGTGCACGCACTTTTACAGACGTCGCATCAACCGCAGAAGCCATTTGTGGACCTAAGAAATTATTAACCGCGTCAGCCATGCGCTGCGCTGTTGTGAAATCGGATTGGATTAGGTTGAATGTGATGTAGTCACCACGGCCGAATGGCGTTGGGATCTCTTGCTCTACTGTTGCACCACTAGAGATGATACCTACGTTAGGGTTATTACCGACAATCTTAGAACCATCGTTACCCTGAGCACTAAAGCCACTTACCACTAAGTTACCTTGCGCCACAGCATACACCTGACCATCAAGACCTTTTAGGAAGGTTTGTAGCAAGGTACCACCACGCAGGCTTTTTGCTGAGCCGATTGAAGATACGGTTACGTCAACTTCCTGACCTTGCTTAGAGAAAGCCGGCAGTTCAGCGGTAACAATTACTGCCGCGACGTTTTTGGTTTTTGGCTTAGTGCCAGGCGGCAATTGGATGCCAAAATTTTGTAGCATCGCGTTAAATGTTTGATCGGTAAAGGGAGTTGTCTCACCGGTACCCGGCAAACCCGTGACCAAACCATAGCCAACAAGTTGGTTACTACGAACACCCGCCACTTTTGCCACGTCTTTAATACGCGCAGCATAGGCACTGGTGGCAAGAAATAGCATGCCGAATAGTACGAGTGTCAGTTTTTTCATTGAGTAACCTGTCTGTATTGCTTTAATTAATAATAACTTAGCGAAAAGTTGTTGAGTAACGCGGACTGTCAGTATGTCGACGCCCTCTCAAGCTCTACAGAGATACATTAAAGAATCGTGCCAAGAATCCAGGCTCTTGCATATCTTGTTGCACTCCGGTGCCTGAATACTGGATTCGTGCATTAGAAACACGGTTTGAAGCGATGGTATTATCGAAATCAATATCGTCCGGACGGATGGTGCCACTTAAGCGGATGTACTCATCACCGGTGTTCAATGTCATCCATTTTTCACCACGCACCACTAGGTTACCGTTAGCGAGTACTTCAATCACTTCCACAGTAATGTAACCACTGATGCTGTTGCTCTGATTAGCAGATGCATCACCTGCGAAAGTATTGGTGTTACTTAGGTCGTACGAGAAGTTGTACTTGTCTATTGTTAACTCTTGACCACCAACAGCTAAAGGCTCCATTGATGAGTCATTCGACTTGGACATATCTGCATTGGCTTTTTTCGTCGCACGAGTATTTTCATCCAATGCCACAGTAATAATATCACCAATACCGCGAGGCTTTGAGTCATCGTACATACTGCCAATATGGTTTACGTTAAATAGTGAACCGGTTGCCGCTGCGTAATGTGCTGGCTTCTGTTTTGGGTTGATTGGCGCCCATGCAGGATCACCGGCAATAGGATCCGTTCGACCGCGAAGCGTATCAACAATGCCTGAACTTTCTTGAGCCGATTTATCACCTTCTACCGCATCAACCAGTGTGGTCGCGTTTTCTTGTGCCGGTGTCTCAATTGGATCCAATACAGAACAACCGCTCATAGATAAAAACAGGGCTAAACAAAAAATACGTTTCATGGCGATATACTCTCAGCAAGTCGTGGTAAATAGTAAGCCGTGACGAACACGTCGATTAATACGAAACAAGTAAGCGGTGAATTAACCGATTACAGCTGTTGGTTAACGAAGCTCATCATCTTGTCTACCGACGAGATAACTTTCGAGTTCATTTCGTAAACACGTTGAGCTTCGATCATATTCACAAGCTCTTCGGTTACGTTTACGTTCGATGTTTCTAACATCGACTGGCGGATATTACCTAGGCCATCGAAGCCAGGTACACCTTCTTGTGGATCACCACTTGCACCTGTCGGCAAGTAAAGGTTTTGACCTACTGGTTCTAAACCACCTGGGTTTACAAAATCAGTAATGGTGATTTGGCCTACAACAACGTTGTTTTGCTCACCACGGAGACGAACCGACACTTCACCATCATTACCGACTGTCACTGAGATTGCATCCTCAGGGATAACGATTTCTGGCTGTAGCGGGTAACCTTGACCCGATGTCACGATTGCGCCGTCACCGTTCAGTGTGAATTGACCATTGCGGCTGTAACCTGTTTCACCATCTGGCATTTCAACTTGGAAGAAACCGTCACCTTCGATCATCATATCGAGGCTGTTAGACGTAGTCTGCGCGTTACCGTGTGTGTGAACCTTCTGAGTCGCAACCACTTTAGAACCCGCACCTAGCATCAAACCACTTGGTAACTCAGTGTTCTGAGACGACTGACCGCCAGGCTGGTTTATGTTCTGGTAGAACAGATCTTCAAATACTGCGCGGCTCTTTTTAAAACCAATGGTCGAGGCGTTGGCAAGGTTGTTTGAAATCGTTGAAATGTTGGTTTGTTGGGCGTCTAAACCTGTTTTACTTACCCATAATGCTGGATGCATAGCAATTTCCTTTAAATTCTATTAGCTCATACGAAGCAGTGAATCAGACGACTTGTCCATTTCCTCTGCTGTGCTCATCATCTTGACCTGCATTTCAAACTGACGTTGTAAGTCAATTAGGCTAGTCATTTCACCTACGGCATTTACGTTACTGCCTTCGACCGCACCTTTTAGCAACGTTACCGCTGCATCTGCTTCGTATGCCTGATCTGGGTTTTTCGAACGGAATAGACCATTCGTATCTTTAAACAAACTTTGATTATCTGGACGTACAAGTTTAATACGATCAACGACCTCCAATTCCTCAGCAGGAGCGCCTTGAGGAATGACTGAGATCGTACCGTCTGTACCAATTTCGACTTTACTGATTGGGATTGGCAGTGTGATTGGAGCATCGTTTTCGCCCAATACCAAATGGCCACTTGCATTGGTCAGTAAACCGTTTTGGTCAACCTTAAGATTACCGTTACGTGTTAAGCCTTCGCGACCAGTGTTGTCCATTACCGAAATCCAACCATCACCTTGGATAGTGACATCAAGATCACGGCCTGTGGTAACCACACTTCCCTGTGCAAAATTATGTCCCGGACGCTCTGTCATACTGAAAACACGAGTAGGCATACCTTCGCCATACGCTTGCATTGAACGCGCTTGTGCTAAATCAGCACGGAAACCCGTTGTACTTACGTTGGCAAGGTTGTTTGCACGTAGCTGCAAAGCTTGCATATTTTGCTTAGCGCCACTCATGGCAAGAAACAGTGCGCGATCCATAATTTTGCTCCAAAAATCATCTTCTGGGGCTAATAAAGCAAACACTGTGCCAATTTTTATAACTGTTATTTATCAACAATTTAAATAGAAAACAAACAAGAAAGGTGATCACAAAAGGATCATTGAGGAAGAATTGTTGCCAGTGGCATTACCGGGCGGCAATAAGGGCGGCAAATAAAAAAGCAAACGACAATACCCAATTCAATAACATTGAATTGGGTATTCGCAGATGATTCAAACGTTTGAAACGATTAACGAATCTGAAGAATATTCTGTTGTAGTTGGTTGTGTACTTCTAGAGAACGAGAGTTCGCTTGGAAGTTACGTTGCGCAGAAATCAAATCAACCAATTCTTGAGTCATATCGATGTTCGACTGCTCCAAAGAGCCATTGTTGATGCTACCAAATGAACCTTTGTTAGATTCACCCCAGATTTTGTCACCCGAGTCGCTAGTAGAATCCCACTGAGTACCGCCTTTCTTATCCAGACCTTGCTCGTTTGGTACGCGAACTAGGCCTACACGACCCAGCATTACGTTTTCACCATTTGAGTAAGTACCTAGAACACTGCCGTACTCATCGAAATCGATTTTGGTTAAGAAGCCTGTTGTCGCACCATCTTCATCAAACTTAGTCAGCTCAAACGGAGCCGCAAACTGGGTTGAAGAATCTAGACCAAACTTAAGCACTTGTGTTGGATCGGCACCATTCAGATCGACAGGGTTCGCGCCTGCACCTAGAGGTTCCGAGTTAATCGGCTGACCACTGTTTAGGCTTGCTAACGTACCGTCATTGTTGAACTTCATTGTGTGACCAACATGACCTTGAGCATTCGTTGCATCGCCACCAGTAATGTTGAGTGGCTTCTCGCCAGTCTCATCAGTCATGGTGTAGTACGTCTGCCAAGTATTTGGTTGCGTCTGATCCTTGAGGTAGTAAGTCGTTAACTTGTAAGACTGGCCCATAGAATCGTATACCGTCGAAGACGTTGCACGGTTATAGGTATCAGCATCTTTGAAGTTAAATGCAGCCGGATCTTTAAGGTCACCGTTTGCAGGAAGGTTAACCCCTACTTCAATGTTTTCTGTCTGTTTTGGCTTACCAAATTCAGCTGGAATGTCGAGAGGCTTTGGCGCATAAGAAAGAACTTCACCCGAGTTTGGATCAACATCGTAACCTAAAAGAAACTCATCGTTAGCCGTAACCATGTAGTTGTCTTTGTTTAGGTGAAATGCACCATTACGAGTTAGTTCGTTAATCTCCGGCACCATACGGTCTTTCGCTACCGCAAAGAAACCTGTACCACTTACGCGTAGATCCATTGGGTTGTTTGTATAAATACTTGAACCTTCGTGGAACTGTTGCGCCACTTGGCTAGCTTGCGCACCGCCACCTGACGTCGTTTTTGCGTTTGTGAACAATGAGTTTGAGTAAACATCGCCAAACTCTGCACGAGACTCTTTAAAGCCAAATGTGTTTGCGTTCGCAATGTTGTTACTGGTTGTATTCAGGTCTAATTGTGCAGCGGATAGGCCGCTTAAAGCTACATATGACATTCCAATATTCTCCTAATCTATCTAGCTAGCATGTTCACTCACTTAAGAGCTACGCTTTACCAACTTCTAGTACTTCAGCAAGTCGTACTGGCGATGTAAAACCAGCCAGATTGAGTAGTACGTTGCCATCACCCTTACCAAGAAGCACACTGTTCACGTTCGCATAGCTGGAAACTTGGAACTCTGTGTTCTCGCCATCCAGTAAACCCGACGCTTTCACGTTGTATTTACCAGCCGGCAATGGGTTACCGTCTTCGTCTTTTCCGTCCCATTCAACACGTGTATCGCCTGCAGGTTTAGAGCCGATATCAAAAGTGCGAACTAACTGGCCCACTTCGTTCTCAACACGGACCATAACGTTGTCCATCGCTTGAGGAAGTTTAACCATTGCCGCCATACCGCCATCACCTTGCTTTACACCTGCCGCACCAGGAACCAATACATCACGACCAACCAGAGAGGAGGCCTGCAGCGCTTGATTAGAGGTCATCGATGAGTTCAAGCTTTCAAACTGTGAATTCATTTTGCCGATGCCATCTACGGTCGCAAATGAAGCCATTTGCGCAATCATCTGGTCATTGCTAACCGGCTTAAAAGGGTCTTGCTGTGCTAGTTGCTTAGTCAACAAAGATAAGAAATCTTCTTGCTTAAGATCCTGCTTACCTGTTGTTTCGTCGGGCTTCTTAGCACCATCTTGAAGACTCTTCAGCTGGTCAACATAGGACAAGCCGCTTTGACCAACATTGTTGTTGATTCCAGCCATGTGCTACCTCCTTATCCTTATTGACCCATCTGCAGCGTACGCAGCAGCATTTGTTTACTCGAGTCAGCAACCTGTACGTTCGTTTGGTACGCACGTGATGCCGAAATCATGTTTGCCATCTCTTCCATAACGTTAACGTTTGACTTATAAATGTAGCCTTCGTTGTTCGCTAATGGGTGGTCTGGGTTGTACTCCGCGCTCAGCGGCTTATCGCTTTCTACGATACCTAATACTTTCACAGGCACAGTGTGGTCACTGTTGCGTGCGCGATTTAACTCAGCGCCGAACACTGCGTGGCGAGCTTTGTAAGTTTCTTTAGCAGAACTACTTACACTGTCCGCGTTCGCAAGGTTGCTCGAGGTCGTGTTTAGACGAACAGATTCAGCACTCATCGCAGAACCAGTCACATTGAATACATTAAATAAGCTCATCTAATTATTCCCCTTTAATCGCTTTAGTTAAATTCTTGAACTTACTTCCTAGGAAGTCGAGAGAGGCTTGATGCCTAATTTGGTTTTGCATGAAAAGGTTTCTTTCCAAATCCAAATCAACCGTGTTGCCATCTCCTGTATCAGGTTGGGTAGGAATTCGATACTTCGTTTCCCCATTCACCGTCGTTTCGGCAGAAATGTGCCGACCGTCTGTGCGGCTAAGACCAATGCTTGCCCCAGAACTTGCCGCCTGCAGTGATTTCTTGAAGTCTAATCCCTTTGCTTTATACCCAGGCGTGTTTGCTTGCGCGATATTGGTGGAAAGCACCTCAGCGTTACGCTCACGTACACCAACTGTGTGCTGGTGAATGCCCAAAGCATTGTCAAAAGAAATAGCCATCTAAACCTCAACTCAAGAACTGACTGTTATGAAATAACTAAAGCAATATATATACCAACTTTTAAAACAAAGTGGTCTATTTATGCTTTTACAGGTTACTCGTGGGTAAACTTGCAATATACAAGCCAAAAAATAGAGTAAATTGGAATGTCACTCTGACTTAAAGATATAGGCTAAGCAGGAAAAAGAAAACCCAGCACTTGGCTGGGTTTTGAAATTGTTTAGTAACGTCACACCTTATTTAGGTGGCGGCAATTACTTCAATTTGTAGATGATACCTGGGTTACAACGAACCATTTCAAAGCGGTCGGTTAAACCAGTTAACGACTCAGACGCACCCAAAAGCAAGTAACCACCCGGGTTGAGGCAGTTCGCCATTTGGTTAAGTACTTTAGATTTCATCTCTGGAGAGAAATAAATCAGTACGTTACGACAGAAAATAATGTCGAATTTACCTAGCAGTGCGTAACTGTCCATCAGGTTTTGAGGACGGAAGTTCACCATGCGCTTAACGTTGTCTTTTACTTTCATGCGACCATCGCCTGCATCCTCAAAGAAAGTACGGCGACGCTCTGGAGAAAGACCACGACCTAAAGCAAGGTTGTCATACGCGCCAGTGCGGCACATATCCAACATGCTTGCAGAGATGTCCGTTGCGGTGATCGATACATTTGGCAGCATACCTGGCTTACGAGCTTGAGTCTCAAGCACCGTCATTGCCATTGAGTATGGTTCTTGGCCTGAAGAACTTGCCGCAGACCAAATCTTAATAGGACGTTTATTTGCCGCTATTTCCGGTAGAAGTTTATCCGCAAGCACTGCAAACGGGTAAGTATCTCGGAACCAAAGTGTCTCGTTGGTCGTCATAGCATCCACTGCTGCCACTCTCAACTCACGGTTTCGGCCCGTCACTACATCTCTCAATAAATCAGACAGCGAAGCTAGATTAAACTTTGCCACTAATGGGCTTAGGCGGCTGCGCACTAAGTACTGTTTGCTGTCACCTAATACAATGCCACATTGAGATTCTAAGAAACGGCTGAAATCGCGATACTCTTGATCACTTATTGTTATAGCAGTCATTAATGTCTCTTTTAGTTAGTTAAAGCAGCTTTAACGGCTGAACCAAGCTCATCAGGGTTGAATTTAGCAATGAAGGAGTTCGCTCCCACACGCTCAACCATGGCTTGGTTAAATACACCACTCAATGATGAGTGTAAAATTACGTATAAATCTTTTAGCTCAGCGTGACGGCGAATCTCAGCAGTCAGCGTATAGCCATCCATCTCTGGCATTTCAATATCCGAGATCACCAATGAGATCTGATCGTAAATGCTGCCCTCTGCTGACATCTGCGTCAGTTTTTCGTAGGCTTCTTTACCATCTTTCACAGCAATCACTTCAAAGCCGATCGACTCAATAGCGCGTTGAACCTGTTTACGTGCAACGGTTGAATCATCAGCAATCAAGATGCGGCGAACGAGTTCTTTTTCTTGTTCTACTTCTGCGATTTCTTCGGCAATCTTGCTGTCCATAGTTTCATCAACAGGCGAAATTTCAGCTAGGATTTTTTCAACATCAAGAATTTCAACTAACTCATTGTCGATGTTAGTTACCGCTGTTAAGTAGTTCGCTTTGCCAGCGCCATCTGGCGGCGGGAGAATCGATTCCCAGTGCATGTTGATAATGCGTTCAACGGAACTGACCAAGAAGCCTTGAATGGTTCGGTTGAACTCAGAGATAACTACAAAACACTTTTCAACATCCGTTGTCGGACGGCCACCAATCGCTAAGCTCAGGTCGATCACAGAGATCGTTTGGCCACGAATGTGTGCGACACCTTTAACCAGTGGGTTCAAGTTTGGCATCTTCGTCAGCTTAGGGCATTGAAGCACTTCTTTTACTTTAAAGACATTAATGCCGTAACGCTGACGCCCCATTAGGCGAAAGGTTAGTAATTCTAATCGGTTTTGACCGACGAGTTGCGTACGCTGATTCACCGAATCAAGAATACCCGTCATGAGCTCATCTCCATATCAAACTTTTTTGTATAAAAAGTGTTAGTCTACTGCAGGCTACGAACCACCAGAGAAACGGAATGACGTATTATAAAACAAATTTGCCACCTCTTTCCATAGCAATGTGTAGAGCTACTTTTAAAACTGTCGCTAAGTTTATCGGCATTTTATCAATATTGTTTAGTTTTTTTGTGCAAGCTGCGACCCCAGAACAAATTGAGAAGATTCAGTCTGCGGCAGAGCAACACATTATTGATACCGTTGAGCAGCCACGAGGCGGCGAACTCTTTGTTAATTCAGCAAATGTTGACTCAAGAATCAAAGCAACAGACTGCCCGGTTCCTCTTGAGGCAAGTGCCTCAACCACCACAAATACCCGCAGCAGCATTACGGTTTTAGTGCAATGTGTTCCTGATGAGTGGCGAGTTTATGTACCGGTACGTCTTTCGATGTCGGTGCCGCTTGTGACGACTACTCGAGCACTCGCGAGAGGCGAGATTGTCGGTCAATACGACGTGACAACCGCGATGATTTCTCTTAACAAATTCCGTCGCCAAGGCTTCACCGCTCCAGAGCAAGTTATCGGCGCCAAGGTAAAAAAGAACCTAAGGCCGGGTGACGTTGTCGAAAGGGGTGACATTTGTGTCGTATGTCGAAACGAGAAGGTTATCATACAGGCGGTAAAAGGTGGCATGACCATTACCACTAAAGGCACAGCGCTCACTGATGGCTCTATGGGTGATCAAGTAAGAGTGAAAAATGATAAATCACAGCGTATAATTGAAGGTATTGTTACCAACATGTCTGAAGTCACGGTTTACTTTTAACTCTCTACTTCTCAATTGGCGGTACCATTAGCATTTTGCTCTCGACTCTAGCACTGAAATACGTAGCTTCAGTGTTTTGTCCCTTTTCGACTAAAGAGCGAAAAATTGCTAAAGTAATCGAACCCTTGGTCGATATTGACTGTACAGGTTCCCATTTTTGAAGAAAAGGCTTAACTATGGCAGGCATTGATAACATTCGTTCAGGGCAAGCCCTAACGACCACCAACCGATCAGCAGTCCGCTCTGATTCTAGTTCTGAGGCATCACGCTCTGATGTATCAACTAAATCACCGGCGAGCAAAGACGCGGTTTCACTTAGCCAACAAGGCAAAGCAATAGGTCAACTTCACCAAGACATGGCAGCAAATCCCAGCTTTGACTCGGTAAAAGTTGCAGCAATCAAAGAAGCGATCGCGAACGGTTCATACACAGTTGACCCAGAAAAGCTGGCCGACAATATGATCAAGTTCGAAAACGAATTAAAAGGTCTTTAAGCACTCTCTTTATTGAGTGGTTAACTTAAAGCACACGAGGTTATTGATAGGTTTACGTTATGGCGGCACTAGCAGATTTAGTTAATTTCCAACTTCAAAATGCCAAAGCCTTATCTGAATTATTGAGTTCAGAGAAAACCGCTATTACGAGCCGACAGTCAACGGATATTGAGCGAATCGCCAAAGAAAAAGTGGTCCTTGTCGAACAACTAAGATCCACCGATCAGCGCATCGCTGCCCATAGCAATATCTCAGAACTGACCGAAAATCCTGAACTCGCTCAGTTAGTCTCAACCATCAAGTCTATTGTGCACGATTGTCATCAAGCGAATCTGGTGAATGGTGAAGCCCTAAATCGAGCACATCTCAGCTTCAAAAAACTCAGCAACATGATGCAACAAAGCCACGGCAAAATTGGCATGACTTACAACGCCGGAGGCCAAACGCACACTATTTCAACGCTGGGAACCAACGTAAAAGCCTAGTTAAGCTGCCTCTTCAACAACACTATTAACCCTTTCCTGCCTGTATCTGTATCTGTATCTGTATCTGTATCTGTATCTGTATCTGTATCTGTATCTCAGCCTATCTAGATTCTGACTCCAATCAAAAGCTACACTCCTGAAAATACTCCCATAATCACGATAAACAAAAAAAGCGGCAAGTATTTTCATAATTGCCGCTTTTGCATTGATATGAGTTATTAATTGCCGATACGCCATCTGGAAAGCGTCTGGCAACCAATGTCATTTATTCATTGGACTAAAACAGTGTTTGCTGTCTTTTCTCTGGTACCGCTTGAACTTCACCGTAGTTACGTAATTGATCCATCTTGCGAATATCCAACTGAAGCTCGGTCACGTAGCTATCGCCTACTGGGTAGCTGCGCACTACTTCTGCACCGCGGATAACACCATCAACTGCTCCTGATGTTCGCTCTGTACCAAGGCGTTGATCTTCAAGTTCAGCACGACCGCTGACTCGCATACCATAAACTTGTTCCGCAAGTTCGCGATAAGCATCAATCTTAGAGGCTCTCATCGCACGGATACGCTTCTCTTCGTCATTGCGACCTTTTTGTTCACTGATACTCGCGTAACCAACAGCAACTAGGAAATCGTCTGGTCTCATGCTCTGCAGAGGCTGACAGCCAACAAGCAGTAAAGCGGCAACCACAAACATTAACTTCTTCATCTCGAACTCCTAAGGGCGAAGAATAACAGTGTAAGGCTGACTGATCGTTGGATCTGAACGAATGATCACACCATCTTGAGTTCGAATACTGTTCAGAGTATCGAGGTCACGACCAATACGGTCTGCCGGTAAGAAGCCTTGTGCTGAAGCTACGACAATACGAGTTTGCATGCCCACTACTCGAGCATTCACAAGCACACCACCCTCTTGGCGCAGCATAGTACCCGTAAGTACATATTGAACGTCTTGCTCTTGAGCTAAGTCTTTCCAGTCACGGCTTATCGCAAAGTCACCTTGCTGAGTTACTTGGATAGAACCCGTGGTTTTAAAATCAACCACCTTGAAGCCACGACGCTGAAACTGATGAATGAAACCTTCTGATACCGAGTTACCGAGCCAGTTTGTTGTGTCCATGTGTTGCAGGTCAACAAACGAGGTGATCGCGATAGGCGTTCTTGCTGAGATACTTGTATTCGACACAATCAAGTCTTCAGTCATGCTTTCTACGAAGAAATCCATGGTGTGGCGAGGGCTGTCCATCAGCATAAACTGACTGCCTGCGTACTCAGTCTTGCCGTTATAGATCGGCGAATAAGCGCATGATGTCAGTAGCATGACACTCATTACTACGAGCCATTTTTTCATTATCTAATCTCCAGATAGTTTTAGTGCTACCTGTTCCAATATGTTCTCACCATTATTCTTTTCAATGGATTACAATGTTGGAACAGTCTTTGCTTTTCATTAATGGTTCAGATTAAGAAAAACGCACTTAAGTCAGCTTCAAGCTTATAGTTATTTGTTAAGCAATATTTATACCCAACTGGTAACGAACAGATGAAAAAAATAATTTCTTACTTATTTTCAATAGGTTCTCTGATAATCACAAGTTTCAGTGCTCATGCCTCATGGTATGAAGTTACCGGTATAGCAACCATCGTATCGTCAGAAGAAACGGCAAGGATCCACGCTCTGGAAGACGCTGTGTACAAGGCTATCCAGTTCTCAGGGGCAGACATCGGCAGTATTGCCAACCTAACGCCTTATTTAGATGGCAAGAAAAAGGAATACCAATTTACTAACCACGAAGTACGCTACATCTTGGTTGATAAAGAGCAGAAGCGCGGTGGCAATTTAATGATCACCGCAAGGATCGACATCTACCCTTCGGCAAATGCTTGCCATGAGAGACAATACAAGAAAACCTTCTTGGTGGGTAATATCGATGTCACCTCTCCACAACAAGCCGTAATGGGCAGAATCTACAACATCGGTGACGACTTCAGCCATGTGGTTGATAGACAGTTAGCCAAAGAGTCTCGCAGCTTCGTGTCTGTTGGCACTACGAACTACGACATCGATAAACGCCGACCAGAAGTGATCAAGATGATCGCACAGGATACCGGCGCACAATACATCATCGGTGGTGAGATTACTGACTTAACGGCAACCATCGAATCCAATCTAATAAAAGATGACATCATCAACCGTCAGTTTGCATTAGAGATGCAAGTATTTGATGGTAAGACAGGACACCAGATCTACACCCGTAGCTATCGTGAAGTGGCAAAGTGGCCATTTGCTAAAACCAGTGAAGTTGACACTCGCAGTGCTCGTTTCTGGGCATCGACCTACGGCAGCATGATGCTTCGTGTTAGCCGTAACATCATGTTGGACTTAGAGTCTGAAATCTCTTGTAAGATCACGCTTCCAGAAGTTGCGGCCGTATTCGGTAATACAGTGACCATTGATTTGGGCCGAATGCATGGCGTACAACAAGGTGACAAACTGCAACTCTGGCATACAGGTTCGTTTATCGACCAACGAGGTTTACCGCGCAATAAAGTCTCGCAAAGCGATATCACACTGACGGTATCTCGCGTCTACGAAAACGAAGCCGAACTTACGATTGATCAGCCAAGCCTAGCGGGAAGCATTCAAATTGGTGATGTGATGCAGAAAATCATGTAGTTAGCTGCACTCTAAACTCATAGATTCTAATAAAGCCTTAGCCCCCCTGCTAAGGCTTTAATTTTTTCATGGGTATTAGTTTCGGTTTTTACGTATTTGTCGTAATCTTACTAATAACATAATCATCACTTAGCAAGCTATGAGTCAGAATAATCTAATTGGTGCTACCGGCTATCGCTTTATTTCGAAAGGTAAGACCGCTTTTAAGATCCACATCCACACACCAGAAGACACGGTAATGCATCGGTCTGTCGGTTTTGTGCGCATGGGTGAAGAAAAAGCGCTTAAAAAAACCATCAAATTAAGAGACGAGCTCGGTAAGGAGCTTTGGGGTAAGTTTTGGAAGAAGGTTCTCAAGGAACCTTACCTAATGACGCGCCTGCCGCATAGTTTAGAGCCTAAGATTGTATTCAAGCCAAACCCAACACAAAGTGACCCTGAACATCGTGATGAGTGTTATATCGCGAAATGGCGCGTGTTCTCCGATGACGGCGATTACAAATACAAAACTAAGGTCTGCTCAATAAGAAAGCACGGTAGGCTGGCCGCTTACAGCCAAACTAAGCGCGCCCTACTTGATGCTCACAAAGATGTGATTGATTTACTCATATTCATGGGACGCTTAAACAGCATCGACCTCAAGTAACCACAGAATAAACAAAGCCAACCCCCTATGAACGAATACAAAAACAGCCGCTCTTGCGGCTGTTTTTATTTCTAGAATCGTCATCTTAGCGCTTTGGTATATTGCCATGCACCAAGTAGATGACCTGACCTAGCTTCGGCAGATCTCTGCCAGCGTCGTTAAGCGACGTTTTGAGTCTTTCACGTAAGGATTGGTTTGATCCCATGCGTAGCCCGCTAAGATCGAGCACACCATTTGTTTAATCTTAGGGTTAGGATCTTGATAGAAAATCACATCCTGCAACGTACCGGAATACCAACCTTCAACATACGTTCTGAAGGTGTTTACACCGACCATCAATGGATCGGCATACTCACGTTCCCAATCGACCCTCTCGCCGTTGAGCTGCTTTTCCACACACTCAACCGCAAACTGTGCTGACTTCATCGCAATCGTAACGCCTGACGAGAACACAGGATCAAGAAACTCACCAGCATTACCCAGTAGTGCGTATTTGTTAGTTGCAAGATGCTTCACGTTAGCAGAATAGCCACCGATTTCACCCGCAGGGTTTGGATACTCAGCGTTTGCCAATATTTCGGCTAGCCCTGGCTCTTCCATTGCTAACTGCTTAATCGCGGTAATCTTATCCTCAGGGTAAGATTCAAAGAACTTTGGTTCGCCTACTACGCCAAATGAAGAGACACCGTTGCTAAAAGGGATCAACCAATACCAAACATCAGGATTGGTTGGGTGCACAGAGATTAGAATTTTGTTTCGGTCATAATCTAGCTCAGTATCCACCTCAGCAATATGATCGTTTATATGTGTGAAAATCGCTTTACGAGGTGGAAGTGATGATTGCTCTTCCAGATCAAGCATCTTCGGCAGTACTCGACCAAAGCCACTACCATCCAAAACGTACTGTGCTTCTAGCTGATAGCTTTCTCCATCAAGCACTTGAACATCTAAAATAGTGCTGTCGTCGGTAAAATTAATGCCCGTCAACTCATGCTGGTAATCAATTGTGACACCTTGCGCCTCAGCTGTATCAGCAAGCACCTTATCAAAAGCACCACGTTGAACCTGAAAAGTGGTTCCCGGCCCTGTAGAGAACTTATCTTCAAAATTAAATGCGGTGTACACACCATTTTTACGAAATGCTGCACCATCTTTGTATTGGAAGTTAGCCTTGGTCACCGCATCCGTCATGCCCGCTTGTTCAATCACTTCCATGCAAGCGGGTAATAGGCTTTCGCCAATTGAGAAGCGAGGGAACACGCTCTTTTCGATTACTCGAACATCGATGCCTTTTTTGTGTAATAAAGACGCGGCAATAGACCCTGATGGCCCAGCTCCGATGATCACTACTTGAGTAGACAGTTTTTTCATTAATTTAAGCCATGTTTGTTATGTGTTATTGCGCGCTAGCTTTCAATTCAAGAAGCGTATGACCAAGGCCGATATCATCGGTACAAGTCACCACTTCAAAGCCAGCTTCTTCAACTATCTCTAAGAAATCTTCACAGCGGTAAAAACGACTGTTGCCGTTTGCCAAGCACGTAAAGTAAAGCGAAGTCGCGTTTAAGCTATAAGAAGCCGCATCGTATTTCTGTGCATCCCAAAACAATTCAAGGATATAAACGGTCGCTTCTTCTGACATATAAGAGCGGACACGCTTTAAGATGCTAAGGATTTCCATTGGCGAGAAGCAATCAAGGAACTGACTCATCCACCAAACATCCGCGCCCGTTGGCAGCGCTTGTTGCTTATCTAGCATGTTTGCTGGGAAAGGCGTCACTCTATTTTGATGGCCATGTTGCTTAGCGTTCGCCATTGCCATTTCTAACTGCTGTGGCAAATCAACAATCGTGACTTCAACATCAGAGTCATGGTTGCAACACTGCATTGCCCACTTGCCTGTATTGCCGCCAATATCCACCAGCGATTTAGGTTTCTTACTGAAAACCTTCTCAAGCAAAACTGGGAATGAGCGATCAGAGTAGAAGTGGTCAAACTTGAACCAGCTCTCTTTCGCTTTTTCAGGTAATTGAGACAAGCCTTGGTAGATCGTCTCCCAATCCCCTAGCTCCTTCAAACCAGCAGGAGTGCCTTTCTCAATCGCTTCAGTGAGATGCATCATCGCGGCGTAACAAACATCGGCTGTAAAATCCATGTTTGCGTTGGTCATGCCGTCATGCAACAGATAGAAACCGAGGTTGGCTATCTTATAGTTAGGTTTTTCCCAAACAACAATATGAGCGCTAAGCGCCATATCAAGTAACACTTTCACACCATATTCAGATACACCTGTTATTTCTGAAATAGTCTCAGCAGGTAAGCCATCGCTCCCCGCATCGTCGAGCGCTTTTAAAATACCTAAATCACGAAGTGTACGAGCAGTATGAAAAACAATAGGAGCAAAAGATAATTTTTGTGCTTCTGTTTTTGCTTCTAATGCACTGAATGGATCTAATTTATATTCCGACACGAAAGACCTAACTTAAAAATAATATAGGGTTACTCAGCTGCCACTTGTGCAAGCTTACGTTTAATATCAACGTTTAAGTTATTAACCCAGCGGTTGTAATTACGGTGTATTTCACCATCGTCATACTTCAAATTCTCTGATTCAACGTAAAGAATAGAGTAAAATTTGTCGTTATAAGGAATATCAACCACTGCGTGATGTGAACGAACATACAATTCAGCACGGATCAAGCCAGGTTTAATTTCAGAAACTAGCCAGCCTCGATTTTCAGCAGATTCATAAATAGCTGATTTCACCTGTTTACTTTGAAGATTATGTGCAACTGGAGTATCCTCAACATTCATTACAGGCTGGACACGTCCACACCCTGCAAGAACAAATATGAATAACATTGAAACGGCTATTTTTAGTAATTTCATTTAAATTCCTTACCTGTGTTTATTTATAAGCGCGCATAGTATTTAGTTAGACCCAAAGCAAATCAATACTCTATGTCAAATCAATCCCAATTAATGTCGTTTAATATTGAGAAATGGTCTGCAAACTCGGCTGGTCTCAATTCTGATGCCGAATGGCAAGCCTGGAGCACTAATTTAGATTGGCCGCAAGATGGCTCAACTGAATCTAAAGCGATCCCACCGATGATGCGCCGCCGAATGAGCCTACAAAGTAAATTGGCCGTTCAAACTGCATTAACACTCTTAAAAGACAACTCGATTGATTATTTGGTTTTTGCCAGTCGACATGGCGAACTGCACCGAACCGCAACCTTGATTCAGTCGATATTGGAAGGTGACGATGCATCACCAATGGCGTTTGCACAGTCCGTGCATAACACAGCTGCAGGGTTAACCACCATCGCAGCGAAAGCACCAATCCCTCTGACCTCTATCTCGGCCGGCCAAGATACTTTCCACAACGCTTTGATTGAAGCCTATCTTTACCTGAATCAATATCCATCGCACCGTGTGTTAGTCATCGATTTTGACCAGCCTTTGCCTGAACTCTATCAAGAGTTCGAAGCTCAAAGTTATGCCGACTATGCGCTGGGTTTAGTGCTCACCTCCGGAAGTGATTACTCAGTATCAAGAGCAATAACTAACGAAAGCTCTACCACTTCATTACCACAAGGCTTGCAGGCGCTACAAAACATCCTTCTAGGTTCACTGAACTGGACCGTGGCAGGTAAGCATCAAGATTGGACTTGGATAAACAACGCAAAAACCGGAGAGCTATAATGAGCAAGGTCGACCAATATTGGCGAGTATTCGCGACAGGCCTCTGCTTTACCATTTTCGGCTTGGGAGGCCTCGTTCTCAGCTTCTTGATCTTGCCATCTATCTCACTCATCACCCCTAACACCATTCAGCGAGAGCTCAGGGCTCAACGATTGATTCGCTTCTCATTCAATGCCTTCTGCCAGATCATGAAATTCACAGGCGCAATTGACTACCGAATTGATGGTGCTGAGTTACTGCGTGAAGACCGAAACTGCATTATTGTTGCGAATCACCCGAGCTTGATAGACTACGTGCTAATCGCCTCACAACTTCCTCAATGTGACTGTTTGGTTAAAGCTGCCATTTGGGAAAACCCATTTATGAAAAGGATCGTCAAAGCCGCGGGTTACATACCAAATCAAACGCCCGACGATCTTTTAGAACGTTGTGAAGAGCGCTTTTCGCGCGGTAATGTCCTACTAGTTTTTCCCGAAGGCACTCGCACTACGCCCGGAATTGAACCATCCTTACAGCGTGGTGCCGCGCAAATTGCCACCCGAACACAAACGGATCTACGTATAATTCATATTACAGTTTCTCCAACATTCTTAACGAAAGAGAAAAAATGGTATCAAGTTCCAGTAACGAAGCCCTTTTTTCATGTCGCGGTGAAAGGTAAAATAGAAGTCGCACCATTTATTGAAAGCTCGAATAATTTAACTTCGGCAGCAAGACGCCTTAATCATCATCTTGCACAAACAATTTTCCCTTCCG
Source organism: Vibrio chagasii (assembly GCF_002954585.1). Classification (GTDB taxonomy): domain Bacteria; phylum Pseudomonadota; class Gammaproteobacteria; order Enterobacterales; family Vibrionaceae; genus Vibrio; species Vibrio chagasii_A. Next base: position 519,777 of record NZ_MSCI01000002.1, on the reverse strand, counting down.
AAGAAAATATTTAGTGCATCAATAACATAACTGGCGATATCAGCATTTCGAAAATACTTCACGTCATGTAGAATCGCCCCCTTAAAGCAGCATTTAGACAAAGCATTAAGTAGGCCAAAGTGGAAACATTACACAACGAACTGAAACAACTGATCATCGACGCACTAAATCTTGAAGACATGAGCATTGATGAGATTGAAACGGAAGCTCCACTGTTTGGTGATGGACTAGGGCTAGATTCTATTGATGCACTAGAGCTTGGCCTTGCTATCAAGAAGAAGTACAACATCGTTATTGATGCTGACGATTCAAACACTCGCGAGCATTTTGCGTCGGTTGCAAATCTAGCAAACTACATCTCATCTCAAACGAACAACTAGACAGATCTTTATGACACAAGCTAACCAACAAGAAGTATATAACCAGGTTAAAGATGCGCTGATTGAGCTGTTCGAGCTTGATGCTGAAGATATCACTCCGGAAGCTCATCTCTATCTTGATCTAGACCTAGACAGCATTGATGCGGTTGATTTAGTCGTTCACCTCCAGAACGTAACAGGTAAAAAGATCAAACCTGAAGAGTTCAAAGCAGTACGCACCGTTAATGACGTTGTAGAGTCTGTGGTTGAACTATTGAAGGACGCATAGTGCGTCCTCTGCTGACTTTACTGTCGGCAATCATACTTTTCACTTATCCAATAGCGGTTTACTTTGGACTCAACAAGTTTGGCCTGCAAACCGTAGGTATCGCCTTGGGCGTTATCTTTGCTGTTCGCATTTTTACTGGCGGTCAGGCAAAAATCAAAGAGCTAAAACACCTAGCTTGGATCAGTGGAAGTGCTGGTATTGTTCTGCTGACATTAGGTTTAGCCTTTAAACAGCATGGCTGGCTAACCTATTACCCCGTTATCGTTAATGTTTGTATGCTGGCTGTCTTTGCTTCAAGCCTATGGCAACCACAAACGATCATCGAACGTCTTGCTCGCCTTCAAGAGCCTGAGCTTCCACAAAGTGGCATTGATTACACAAGAAAAGTCACCAAAGTCTGGTGCTTGTTCTTTGTTATTAATGGCTCTATTGCTTTATATACCTGCTTCCAACCGTTAGAAGTATGGACCCTATATAATGGCTTACTCAGCTATGTGTTTGCAGGGGTGCTCTTTGCAGGGGAGTGGATAGTGAGACAACGCATTCGTCAGAGTTAAATTGTTATGACCCAAACCGTATCTTACACCTCGCTGTCTGAGCTCCTCACTCAAAACCGAGTGCCCGAATCTATTGTCTGCTTTGATGACAATAGCGAGATTACGTGGCAAACCTTTAACGACGACTTATCGAAACTCATATGGCAATTGAGCTCATCGACCGTTCAACGAGTCGCGATTTGTACCCAAGATAGCTATCTTTTCTCAGTGGCGTTCGTAGCATCTTCAGCTGCTAACAAACACATTATTTTACCGGGCAACTATCAACCTTGTGCGCTTGCCGAGCTCAGTGAACATTTTGATAGCCTGTTAGTTGATGATTCAATTGGCACAGTTGAGGTGGGTGACGTTCGCAATATTCAAGCCTTATTGGACTCAAGCACTGAAGCAGAAAAATCTCAGTCCGATGGTCTTCCGGCCATTGATTTGGCAGCCACCCATTTGACCCTGTTCACTTCAGGTTCAAGCGGTACACCAAAAGCGATAAATAAAACGCTAGAGCTGCTGGATATTGAGACCGCACAGTTACACAAAAACTGGGGCAAGCTGCTCAAAGGCAACCAAGTTCAAAGCACGGTTTCGCATCAACATATCTATGGTTTACTGTTTAGAGTCTTGTGGCCACTCTGCTCTGGTATTCCGTTTGCTCGTAACAACCTAGAATACCCTGAACAAATTCTGTCTCATGCCAATAAAAACTGTGTGCTGATCAGCAGCCCAGCGCTACTGAAGCGATTAAAACATGAGACCAACCAGGTACAACTTGCAGGAGTCTTCTCTTCGGGTGGTCCACTGCCTACCGAGTCTGCTCATCAGTCGCGAGATTTGCTAGGGCATTTACCAATAGAGGTATTTGGCAGCACAGAAACTGGCGGTATCGCTTTTCGCCAACAAGAGAGCGCTCAAACACCTTGGCAGCTTTTTGATTGTATTGAGGCTAGTCTCAACAGTGAGAATTGCATTAAGTTATTGTCGCCGTATATCGATAATAACAACTGGTATCAAACCGCCGACGAGTGCGAAATGGTCTCAGCTAGTCAATTCATATTGAAAGGTCGAACGGACCGAGTGATCAAGATTGAAGAGAAACGAGTATCACTGGTTGAAGTAGAAAAGCGCCTTGAGCAACTACGTTGGATAAGCGAGTGCGTAGTAATTCCATTTGAAGAACCTGAGCGCCTCATCCTAGCCTCGGTTTTGGTATTATCAGAAGAAGGCCAAGCCACTCTAACGACCATGAGTAAAGGTAAATTCTGGTTGTTGCTACGTACAGAACTCAGAAAGTGGTTAGAGCCAATCGCTATCCCAAGAAAATATCGCATTGTTGATGAGATTCCCCTCAACAGCCAAGGTAAGCGATTAACGTCTCACATAGAACAGCTAATAAAATCATAGTAACCGCTGATCGTATTTTACACTGAGATTATCTTTTTATACTTTTGTCAAAGTAACAATATTTACCCAAGGATTCTAAGCACGCCCTATGGATAAGAGAAAACCAACCGTCATTGCGGTAGACACTGTAGAAAATGAATCGATCCTGACACTTAATGTTAGCAGAGATATCACCGATTTTAAGGGACACTTCAAGAGCTTCCCTATTCTACCGGGCGTCACGCAAATTGATTGGGCACTTCACTACGCAGTCCAAGAATTAGGTGTCCCTGGTTTCTTCAAAGGTATGGAAGTCATCAAGTTTCAAGAGCCTATCTTGCCTGACGCCACAATCCAACTATCACTCAAATGGGATGCTGACAAAAGCAAGTTGAGCTTCAACTACACCTCAAATAATGGTGAGCAAACCCATTCTTCAGGCAAAATGAAGCTGGGAGAGAAAAGTGAATAGCACTCCCATCGAGGCTACTTCTCAGCACCAAACAAAAGAAAGCGGCTACAAGGCTTGTTTCCTTATCCCGTGCTTCAATCATGGCGCAACCATGCCTGCGGTGGTGTCGTCACTTCATCACTTTGAGTTACCGATCATCATCGTTGACGATGGTAGTGAGCTCGCTACAAAGCAATTTCTCACTCCCCTAGCAGAGCACTCACACGTAACCTTGGTGACACTTGAGCAGAACCAAGGCAAAGGCGGAGCGGTAAAAGCCGGTATCAAAAAAGCACAACAACTCGGCTTTAGCCATGCCATTCAAATTGATGCTGACGGACAACACGACCTTGAAGCCTTGCCAACATTGATTCAAGCCTCACAAGCTAATCCACAACGTCTGATATCAGGCCAGCCTGTCTACGATGACAGTGTGCCCAAAGCAAGACTCTACGGACGCTACGCGACACATATTTGGGTGTGGATAGAAACCCTGTCCCTATCGATCAAAGACAGTATGTGTGGCTTTAGAGCGTACCCTGTCGACCACACACAAGCAGTATTAAGTAAATACGATGTTGGGTCTCGAATGGACTTCGATATCGAGATTTTGGTTCGTCTGTACTGGGAAGGCTGCGATATCAACTTCGTTGAAACTCGAGTTATTTATCCTGAAAATGGCATCTCTCATTTCGATGCATTGTGGGATAACGTAAAAATCAGCTGGATGCATACACGTCTATTCTTCGGCATGCTGCCTAGAGCACCTAAGCTGATTGCTCGCCATTTCAAATCTAACGCTACTGAAAATAGCCGAGATTCATCAGCGGGCTCAGAACTAAAAGCTTCAGAGCAGCCGCACTGGTCTCGCACCCAGGAACGCGGCACCGTGTTAGGCATCAAACTGTTATTAACCATTTATACCTTGTTAGGTCGTGGTGTATTCAACCTTATTCTGCGTGGTGTGATGCGTTACTACCACTTAACTGGCAAGCGCGCGCGAAACGCTTCTGAGCAATACTTATTTCAGTTGAAGGCCTATGCGGAACAGCAAAATATTGAGTTACCCGCCGAACTAACCAGCTATAACCACCTGCTTTCGTTTGGGCATACCATGCTCGACAAGCTTGCGGCATGGAAAGGCGATTTCTCAGTGGATAACCTCACCATCCATGGTCAAGACCAATTCGAAAACATGGTGGCAAACCAGCAAGGTGTGCTGATTTTAGGCTCACACCTGGGCAACATTGAATTGTGTCGTGCTTTGGGTCGTAGACACTCAAACATCAAAATCAATGCGCTGGTGTTCACTGAGCACGCTGAGCGTTTTAACTCAGTTATGAAAGCGGTTAATCCGCAGTCTGACTTAAACCTAATCCAAGTAACTTCAATGGGACCTGATACAGCTATCCTTTTACAGCAGAAGTTGGAGCAAGGTGAGTGGATCGTAATTGTTGGTGATAGAACTTCCACCAGCAAGGAGAGCCGCTCAGTATGGGCAGAGTTCTTAGGTAAGGAAGCGCCGTTCCCTCAAGGGCCATTTATGTTAGCCTCTGTACTCAAAGCACCCGTATTTTTGCTATTTGGGTTACGTGACGATTCACAAGTAAAACCGCACTTTAATGTCTATTTCGAGCATTTTAGCGACAGAATCGAACTACCTAGAAAGACACGCGAACAATCTTTAAAGCAAGTCGTTCAACAATACGCAGATCGACTTCAGCACTACACACTGAAAGCACCGCTTCAGTGGTACAACTTTTTTAATTTTTGGACATTGAGCAAGCACCATGACGAAAAAGAATCCAAATAGCATCACCTTTGGTGCCGAACGCCTCACTATCGAGGACGTTGTCGCTATTTCACAAGGCGCAAAAGCCTCGATGAACACCAGCGACGAGTTCACTTCAAAAATCGACCGCGGTGTTGCATTCCTAGAGCGCCTACTGAAAGAAGAAGGCGTGATTTACGGCGTAACGACAGGTTACGGCGACTCTTGTACTGTTGCGATTCCGCCAAACCTTGTCGATGAACTGCCTCTGCATCTGACGCGCTTCCACGGTTGTGGTTTAGGTGAAACACTGTCTCACGAGCAATCTCGTGCCGTATTAGCAACGCGCCTATGCTCTCTATCACAAGGCGTATCAGGAGTGACTCATGATCTACTTAACCAGATCGTCACTCTAATTAATCAAGATATCTCACCACGTATACCTCAAGAAGGGTCAGTGGGTGCCAGTGGCGACTTAACACCTCTTTCTTACCTAGCAGCCGCACTAATTGGTGAGCGTGATGTTATCTACAAAGGTGAAGTACGCCCAACTTGTGACGTATACAAAGAGCTAGGCATTAGCCCTATCAAGCTTAAGCCAAAAGAGGGCTTGGCATTGATGAATGGCACGTCTGTAATGACGGCATTAGCTTGTATCGCTTATAAGCGCGCGGAATACCTAGCGCAACTATCAACTAAGATCACGGCGATGGTATCTGTCGGTATGCACGGCAATGACTTCCATTTCGATGAAGCCTTGTTCGCCGTAAAACCTCATCCAGGTCAACAACAGGTTGCGGCATGGCTGCGTGATGATCTGCAAGCAGATCGCCCGCCACGCAACAGTGATCGCCTACAAGATCGTTACTCTCTGCGCTGTGCGCCACATGTTATCGGTGTGGTTCAGGACTCTCTGCCTTGGCTTCGCCAAATGATCGAGAACGAACTAAACAGTGCCAACGACAACCCAATTATCGATGGTGATAATGAACGCGTACTGCACGGTGGACACTTCTATGGTGGTCATATCGCAATGGCAATGGATACGCTAAAAACTGCCGTAGCCAACCTTGCGGACCTACTTGATCGCCAAATGGCGCAGCTGATGGATTACAAGTTCAACAACGGCTTGCCATTCAACCTAACGGGTGCTGAAGGCGAACGTAAACCAATCAACCACGGCTTCAAAGCGGTACAGATCGGCGTGTCAGCTTGGACAGCAGAAGCATTGAAACACACGATACCTGCAAGCGTGTTCTCTCGTTCGACTGAGTGTCACAACCAAGACAAAGTGAGCATGGGCACCATCGCAGCTCGTGACTGTTTACGCGTTCTAGAGCTAACCGAGCAAGTAGCGGCAGCGTCACTTCTAGCCGGTACACAAGCACTCGAACTTCGTAAACGCCACAATGAGCTTGATGAGCACCATATGAGTGAGAACCTCAAGCACATTCGCGACGAAGTACTGAAAGAGTTTGAGTTTATTGTCGAGGATCGCCCGCTTGAAGGCGATCTGCGCCACTTTATTTCTCGTATTCAAAATCAGCACTGGTCACTTTATTCATAGAGTCATGACCTCATAAAGTAGCCAACCCTTTACGCAATATTGTTGAGAGCGATTTATGTCTGAAATCCTTCATCCATTACAATCTGAGGTGACACTTGTTACCTCATTCCAAGATGCCGACCCGATGGGCGTGATCTATCACGGCAACTACTTCCGATTTTTTGAAGAAGTAAGACGCATCATGATGGATAAGATTGAGTACAACTACCATGAGATGAAGGATTCAGGCTTCATGTGGCCTATCATCGATACCCGCGTAAAATACATCAAAGCGATACCGTTTAATCACAAGATTAAGGTCACGGCGAAGCTCACCGAGTGGGAAAACCGCCTGCGCGTTGATTATGAAATTCATGATGTCCTAACCGGTGCTCGCATGACACGCGCTCACACCATGCAGGTTGCGGTAACCATTGAAGAGCAAGAGATGTGTTTCGCTTCACCGAAAGTGTTTACTGACAAGGTAGAACACTGGCACCAGTATGGCTGCTTACCTCTCACAGCTGAACATCAATCTCAAGCTTCTAGCTCACAGCAGGTGAATCATGAATCTGTTTAAGCGCAACCGCAAATACATCAACATCGTGCTACTTGGGCTTACTGCGATAATGACGAGTGGCCTTGTAAGCGCCAAAGAGAACACTGCTGCTGTCGGTTCTATCTCAGAGCTGCAGACGGTACTCAGCCAAAATAGCATTGTTCGTGGCGAGTTTACTCAAACGCGCAATATGGAGATGTTCGCCCAGCCTCTGACGTCGCAAGGTACATTCCTATTAGACAAATCAAATGGCCTACTCTGGACACAAACTACACCGTTTCCGGTGAACTTAGTGCTCACCGACAACAAGTTGAGCCAAAGGTTTGCCGACCAGCCCGCAAAGCTCATCACTGATAAAGAAAACCCAATGGCGTTTTATTTCAGCCATATTTTCCTATCGGTGTTCCACGGTGATACACAAAAACTTCAAGACCAATTCTCACTGACGTTCCAGCCTACAACGGCGCAAAGCTCAGACCAAAACACAGCATTTTGGAAACTGACTCTTAAGCCCAAAAGCGCACCAATGAATGCAGTATTTGAGGCTATCACGCTGCAAGGTAACAGTGATATTGAGCGTATTGAGTTAAAAGAGATTCGCGGAGATAGCACGGCGATCGAATTCAGTCAGCTAAGCCATCAACCGGAAGTATTGTCAGATGCCGAAGCGCAACAATTTCAGCTCTAAACTCGCCCTTGTCTGGCTAGTGATTGTGGCACTATTCAGCGGACTGTTGATTAAACAGTTCGCTTTTTCTTCTTCAGTGCCTATCGAAAACAACATCATGAAATTGCTGCCTGAAAATCAGCAAGATCCTATGGTTGAACAAGCTTTCCAGCAAATTTCCAACTCGATGAGTGAAGAAGTCGTATTCATCTTAAGTGGATCAGACATCAAGAACACCATCGCAGCAACCAAAGCCTTTGAAAAAGCACTCAATCACGACTCGTTTTCAGGTGGATCAGTACTCTTCAAACACGTGCAAGGTAAAATTAACTCAAGCACACAAAGCCAATGGAGTGACTTCTACTTCCGTCATCGGGCTCAGCTACTAACAGAGCAACAAAAAGAGACTCTGACGCACGCACCTGAGTCACGAGCTCAGTATGTGATTCAATCCTTGTACAACCCTTTTTCAGGCGTGACAGCGACCGAGCTAACCTTAGACCCATTCCTGTTATTTCGTGACTATATAAGTGAGGTTGGCACCCGCTCGAGTAACTTTGGGCTCAAAGATGGCTACCTCACCGCTCAATCTCAAGAACAATCACATATTCTCGTTACCGCAACGCTGGCGGGCTCTCCTTATAGCCTGACAATTCAGGAACAACTACCCGCGCTAGATGCTTTAGAGCGGAAAATCGAGAAGCAGTTTGACGTTAAAGTTCAGCACACTGGCGTGGTTTTCTACGCAAATTACGGCACCCAAAGTGCGAAGTCTGAAATCAGCACTATTGGCTTAGGCTCCTTGGCAGGCGTCATTCTATTAGTGTGGTTAACGTTTCGTAGCGCACTCCCGCTTGCCCTGTCTTTACTCTCAATTAGCACGGGGTTATTGGTCGCACTGGCGAGCACCGTCGCTATCTTTGGCAAGGTCCACCTGTTCAGCTTAGTGTTTGGTGCGAGCTTGATTGGCGTATCCATTGATTACTCGTTCCATTACCTCACTGACCGTTTGGCCGCAGGAAGCCGATGGCAGAGTGATAAAGGGCTAAAGCACATCTTAGTTGCCATCACCCTAGGTTTAATCACTAGCTTAATCGGATATCTCGGGCTTCTGGTTGCGCCCTTCCCTGGCCTACAGCAACTTGCGCTATTCTCGTCTATCGGACTTATCGCCGCCTACGCTAGCGTGGTGTGTTGGTACCCCGTGTTGGCCTCTAAACCGAGCCAAGAGCGAGCGCTTCCTTTGGCTACCCTTTGGCACACATGGTTAAACTTGTGGAGCCATCCCAAATTTAAAATCGGCTTGCCATTGATAGTGACCGTCTTAAGTTTGGCGTCAATCACGCAGGTTCGCTACGACGACGATATCAGGCAGCTTCAAGCAATGCCTGACGAGCTAAAACACCAGGAGCAAGCTATCTCTGAGATATCTGGTTTAGGTAGTGCTCAGAACATGCTGCTAGTTACTGCCGAAAGTAACCAAGCGCTGCTCAATAAGTTAGCATTGATCAGTTCGAATCTTGATAACTTAGTCGCTCAGCAAGTTATCTCAGGCTATCGCAGCGTCAATCAACACCTGCCAAGCGAGCAAGAACAACACTATAACTATCAGCTGGTTAAGCAACTTTATGATAGTCAAAGCGCCACACTACAAACTACGCTTGGCTGGCCGAGCTTCCCAGAGCTTCCTAAATACAGTCCGATCACTCTCGATGAGTTTCTATCGTCGCCTGTATCAGAGCCTATTCGCCCACTTTGGTTAAAACCAATCAATAACCAAGCAGCGTCAGTTATCATGATCAAAGACGTCACTAACACTGAGCTGTTCTCACAGTGGTTAGAGTCCGACTTTGCTCAGCAGCAAGGTGTGAAATACCTCAATAAAGCAGATGAAATCTCCTCTCTTTTTGCTGAGTACCGCGTCAAAATTACCGAGCTGTTATTGATTGCCCTCGCTGCTATTGGCATGGTGCTAGGTTGGCGATATGGCGTTAAACAAAGCCTATTAATGCTTCTACCATCTCTTATTGCAGGTGTAGCGGGGTTAGCGGTGACCGGCGTTTTAGGCTCAACATTGAACCTATTTAATCTGCTTGGTTTGATTTTGATTTTAGGGATCGGTATCGACTACACCCTGTTCTTTGCGGAGCAGAAGAAGTCGCTAAGCACCCTATTAGCGATCACTTTGTCTGGCCTCACGACACTGCTGTCATTCGGCTTACTGTCACTGAGTCAGACTCATGCCATTCACAGCTTCGGGATTACCGTGTTAACCGGAATTTTTGTGGCGTGGCTGCTTTCCCCACTCGCCATCAACAATGAGCAAGCCACAGAAAAGAACAAACCGCGTGAGGCATTTAGATGAACAAGACGATCAAGATAGCATTCGCTGTCATATTTAGCATCCTACTCAATGCCTGTTCACTGGTTTCTCAACAACCGACAGGTGCGAGCGTCACTATCAATAAAGACACAGAGCTCGCCTTGCCTCTACCCGAAGAACTTGGGTACTCATTAACAGCAAGTCAATTGATTAGCGCAACCTGGCAAGAGGATACCCAGCAGTTACCGGTTCAAGTTGAAGTTACGGCCGATAAGGTCGTTTTAGCTGGCTTCTCTTCTTGGGGTACACGCATCTTATCGCTGCAGTATCAAAACCAAGCCATTGAAACACAAGTACTATCTGGCCTCGGTGCTACCCTTCCTCAGCCCGAACAGGTACTGTTTAATTTGATGCTCACCTTGTGGCCTGCAGAAGCATGGGCACAACCGCTACAAGGTATAGGCTGGCATTTGGTCGATACAGATAACAGCCGCACTGTGTTTGATGACAAAAAGCAGGCAATCATACGAATTGAATACCAAGCCGAACCGAATAGACACAAAACGGCAGGCAACATTGTTTTCAAACATTTGCCCCAAGGCTACACCATTACTATACAAACGTTGAATTCAACGATTGTCGATAACCCAAGTAAGAGCTAAACACTATGCCTATTTATATCCAAGACTGTGGTTTCCACTCAGCGCTAGGCTCCAGTATTACTGACATTCATGGCTGCCTAAAAGGCGAACGTGAACCGAACATGGTTGAAGTCAGTGATATGCTGAACGACGGCAAACACACTGTCGTTGGCAAAATCGCAGGTGCGCTACCAGAGGTTCCATCCACTCTCGTGAAGTATGCCACTCGCAACAACCAACTGGCGTTATCAGCTCTCAACCAAATCAAAGATTCTATTGAACTTGCCAAGGCACAATTTGGCGCAGACCGCATTGCTGTTGTTATAGGCACCAGTACCTCTGGTATCTCCGATGGTGAAGCGGCATTCAAACAAAAACTGACAAACGGTGAGTTTCCAGAAGATTACCATTACTCAAAACAAGAGCTTGGGGACACTTCTGAGTTCGTTAGCCAATACTGCGCGTTAACGGGGCCAAACTACGTCATCTCTACGGCTTGCTCATCCAGCGGCCGCGTGTTTCTGACCGCCCAGCGCTTGTTAGATTCAGGCATGGCTGATGCCGTATTAGTAGGTGGTGTGGATACCTTATGTAAGCTGACACTCAATGGCTTCCATGGTCTTGAAGCCCTTTCAACCAAACATTGTAAGCCATTTAGCGCATCTCGAGATGGCATCAATATTGGTGAAGCAGCTGCATTTATGTTGCTCAGTAAAACCAAAAACAAGCGTGTTCACTCTACTCAAAACACACCTCAAATTGCCTTGTTAGGCTGTGGTGATAGCTCTGATGCACACCATATTTCAGCGCCTCATCCTGAAGGAAGTGGAGCTGAACAAGCGATGAAAAAAGCTTTATATTCTGCACAGTTAACCGAAGAAGACATCGGTTACATCAATGCGCATGGTACAGCAACGCCACTCAATGACTCGATGGAAAGCAAAGCCATCCATCGTATTTTTGCAAACAAGGTTCCCGTAAGTTCTACCAAGCCGTTGACCGGGCATACACTAGGCGCAGCAAGTGCGATTGAGGCTGCAATTGCTTGGCATATTTTGAAATATGACTTACCGCTTCCCTTACAAAAATGTCAGGATAAAGCTGAAGATATTGAAGTTGATTTGGTAAACTGTTCCCAGAAACTTAAAGTAAAGAATATCTTAAGCAACTCGTTTGCTTTTGGTGGTAACAATATTAGCCTGATTTTTGGTGTAGTAAATGACTGATATCCCTTCTGTAGACCAACTTCTCCCTCACGATGATCCGATGATATTAATCGATCGTGCTATCAGCGTAGAGGCGTTGTCGATCCACTGTCAGGTCGATATTGGTGACCATAATCTGTTCTTTAATGCCGAATCTCAAACCGTCCCAGCTTATGTTGGCATCGAGTTTATGGCGCAGTCTGTAGCGGCGTGGTCTGGATACCACGCGCTGAAAAACGGCACCACTCCCCCTATTGGTTTCCTGCTTGGTTCTCGTCGCTATAAATCACTGTGTGATGGGTTTACTCAAGGTCAGACCCTTGATATCTACGCCGAACAGCTTATGGAAGACAGTGGTATGGCTGTATTTACCGCAAGAGTCGAAGACCAAGGCGAGTTGGTAGCTCAATGCCAACTCAATGTTTACGTGCCAACCGAACAAAAATTACAAGAAATGAAAACTAGGAGCCCATCATGACCCGTCAGGTTTTAGTCACTGGTGCCAGCAAAGGCATTGGTAAAGCGATCGCTATTCAACTCGCGAAAGACGGATTTGAAATCGCCGTTCATTACATGGGTGACAAGCAAGGTGCTGAAGAGACTCTACAATCGATCACCGAGCAAGGTGGCGCTGGACGTCTTATCCAATTTGATATCAGTAACCGCAGCGAATGTCGTGAAAAGCTAGAGTCTGATATTGCTCAACATGGCGCTTACTACGGCGTAGTAAACAACGCAGGCATTACTCGCGACACGGCATTCCCTGCTATGACAGAAGAAGAGTGGGATGGCGTGATCCATACCAACCTAGACAGCTTCTACAACGTACTTCACCCTTGTGTCATGCCTATGGTGCAAAAGCGTAAAGGTGGCCGTATCGTCACGCTAGCGTCTGTATCAGGCATTATGGGTAACCGTGGTCAAACTAACTATGCGGCGGCAAAAGCGGGTGTGATTGGCGCGACTAAATCTCTTGCTCTAGAGCTAGCAAAACGCAAGATCACCGTAAACTGTGTCGCTCCGGGCTTAATTGACACTGGTATGGTTGACGAGCACGTGAAAGATCATGCTCTTCCTCAAGTACCACTGCGCCGAATGGGTGAGCCAGAAGAAGTGGCCGGTCTAGTCAGCTACCTAATGTCTGATATTGCAGGCTACGTAACTCGCCAAGTGATTTCAGTAAATGGAGGCTTAGTATGACCCGCCGCGTTGTTGTAACCGGAATGTCTGGTGTCACTGCTTTCGGTAACGACTGGCAACAGATAGAGCCAAAACTAAAGGCCTGTGAAAATGCGACTCAATATATGCCAAGCTTCGAGCAATATGATGGTCTCAACACTAAGCTTGCAGCGCCTATTGATGACTTCCAGCTGCCTAAACACTACAAGCGCAAGCAAGTACGCGGCATGGGTCGAGTATCACGCCTAGCAACGGTTGCTACTGAGAATGCATTGGAGCAAGCAGGCTTGATTGGTCACGATGTATTGACCAATGGTGAGACTGGTATCGCTTACGGCTCTTCAACCGGCAGTACCGATGCGGTTGGTGCTTTCGGAGTGATGCTGAACGAGAAGTCGACACGATCAATCACAGCAACCACTTATGTTCAAATGATGCCACACACAGCTGCGGTAAACGTAGGTCTGTTCTTCGGCCTACGAGGCCGTGTGATCCCTACTAGCAGCGCTTGTACTTCAGGGAGCCAAGCCATTGGTTACGCCTATGAAGCGATCAAGCATGGTTACCAAACCGTAATGGTTGCTGGCGGTGGTGAAGAGCTATGCCCAACTGAGTCTGCTGTTTTCGATACCCTTTTCGCTACCAGTTTAAAAAACGACACACCCAAGAAATCTCCTAGCCCATACGACAGCGAGCGTGATGGCTTAGTTATCGGCGAGGGCGCTGGAACCCTTATCCTTGAAGAGTACGAACATGCAGTTGCTCGCGGCGCAAAAATCTATGCCGAAATCATTGGTTTCGCTAGCAACTGCGATGCCGCCCACGTAACCCAACCTCAAATGGAAACCATGCAAATCTGTATGGAAAAAGCATTGAGAGACGCACAACTTCCAGCAGAGAAGATTGGTTATGTTTCTGCTCATGGCACTGCGACTGAAAAAGGCGACATTGCAGAGAGTAATGCAACAGCGAATATCTTTGGAGAAGTGCCAATCAGTTCATTGAAAAGCTACTTTGGTCATACACTTGGCGCATGTGGTGCGATTGAAGCATGGTTAAGCCTTGAGATGATGCACAGCGGTTGGTTCAGCCCAACCCTAAACCTAGAGAATGTCGATGAACAGTGCGGCAAGCTCGACTACATCACGGGCTCAGGTCGCGAACTAGATGTCGAATATCTGATGAGCAACAACTTTGCCTTTGGTGGTATCAACACCTCTATCATCTTCAAGAAAATCTAGGATAGATAATGAAAAACTGGTTAGCCGTTGCTGCTGTCACTTTACTCGCAGGTTGTAGTGCTCCTAAGTATTCAGGAAACGCACTGCCAGAAGCAAACAACATTAAAAACATCACCATCGTAGAAGACACCAAAACACGCACTGTGTTTCTTGATTCGATGCTCGACTGGTGTTTGAACAACCAAGTAAAGTGTAAGGTTGTCGCAGACGGCTCTGAACACAAGCCTGAAGAAGTCACGCTAGATTACGTATCTCGTTGGAGCTGGGATTTCAGAACCTTTGTGGCAGACGCAAAAATCTCGGCTTATCAAGATCAACAGCGCGTTGGTAACGTAGAGTTTAAGGCGCCGAATAGCGGTAACTTTTCCAAGTTTGGTGACGATATGGAACGCATCAAAGCGATGATGGATATCTTGTTCGACAAGAAATCAGCCGCGCAAGCAACTCAAATGATTGCCGACGACCAGCTATAGCAAAGTTATTTAAACAATAAAAGTTGAGACAAATAAAAAGGGTCAGTAACCAAGTTACTGACCCTTTTTTAAATCTAACAACTGCTCAATTAAGCGTTAGCTTCACGCTCTGCGATGAACTCAAGAGCCATCTTGATACGAGCGATTACGCGCTCTTTACCAACAAGCTCCATCACAGCATCAACAGAAGGAGACTGACCACCGCCTGTTACTGCTACGCGAAGTGGCATACCGATTTTACCCATGCCGATCTCTAGCTCTTCACACACTGCTGCAATCACACCGTCTTTGATGTTTGCCGTTGTGAACTCTTCAAGTGCTTCAACCTTAGCAAGAGCAAGCTCTAGTGGGCCTTTAGCTACACCACGTAGGTGCTTCTTCGCTGCGCCCGCTTCAAACTCAGAGAAATCTTCGTAGAAGTAACGAGACTGCTCAGCAAGTTCGATAAGCGTGTTACAACGCTCGCCTACTAGCTTGATCACTTCAGTGATCGCTGGGCCGTTTGTTGTATCGATCTTCTGCGCGTCTAGGTGCCATTGCAGGTACTTTGCAACGTACTCAGGCTCAGAAGTCTTGATGTAGTGGTTGTTCAACCAAAGTAGCTTTTCAGTGTTGAATGCAGACGCAGACTTGCTGATTGCATCTAGGCTGAATAGGTTAATCATCTCTTCTTGAGAGAAGATCTCTTGGTCACCGTGAGACCAACCTAAACGTACTAGGTAGTTGTTTAGTGCGTTTGGCAGGTAACCTTCATCGCGGTATTGCATTACTGATACAGCGCCGTGACGCTTAGACAGTTTCGCGCCGTCATCACCTAGGATCATTGCACAGTGAGCGAACGTTGGAACTGGCGCGCCTAGTGCTTCATAGATGTTGATTTGACGAGGTGTGTTGTTGATGTGATCTTCACCGCGAACAACGTGTGTGATACCCATGTCCCAGTCATCCACTACTACTACGAAGTTGTAAGTAGGAGCACCGTCTGTACGACGAATGATCAGGTCATCAAGTTGGCTGTTAGAAATTTCAATACGACCACGAATTTGGTCATCAAATACTACACTGCCTTCTTTAGGGTTGCGGAAACGGATAACGCACGCATCGCCTTCTTGTGCCGCTTCGTTAGCTGCAATAATTTTAGGGTGGTTCGCATCGTAACGAGCCATCTCTTTGTTTGCTTCTTGTTCTGCACGAATTTCATCAAGCAGCTCTTTAGACGCGTAGCATTTGTATGCTTTGTCTTCAGCTAGAAGCTTATCAACCATTTTGTTGTAACGGTCAAAACGCTTAGATTGGTAGTAAGGACCTTCGTCCCATTCCATACCCATCCATTGCATGCCTTCTAGAATTGCATCAACCGCTTCTTGAGAGTTACGCTCAAGGTCTGTGTCTTCGATACGTAGAACGAATTCACCGCCTTGGTTTTTAGCGAATAGCCAAGAGTAAAGTGCAGTACGTGCACCACCAACGTGAAGATAGCCAGTTGGGCTAGGAGCAAAACGAGTTTTAACCGTCATTTAAATACCTTGATTATGTAGGTGATTCTTTTAGTGGAGCCTATTACAAGGTCTGCAATAGTCAACCATCACTAAATTTTGGGCGCTATTTTATCACCACCGCTTAAATCTACAATCAGTAGTGAATGATTAATGTGCTGTTGTTGTACGAAAGCCGCTATTGAAAGAGCAATTACGCCCTTAAAGATCGTAAATCTATAGCTTTAACTAGTAGATTGTAGTCGTACATTATTAATTTCCTTCTTCCATTCCAGACTAAAACCACCAGCTAGCACTCCACCAAGATCAAATTCTTGAATTTATGTTTGACCTTACCCTTACGGGAAGGTTTATGTTAGGCGTAGATGAGAATTGGAGTATCGATATGAATCACTACACAACCGCGCTCAACGGCCTAAATTGCATGGGTTGTGCGAAGAAAGTCCGCACACTGTTTGGCAATCTCGACAGCACGACGATCAATGACATATCGCCGACCTACATCGATATTTCGACTCCTTCTAGTTACATTGAGCTCAACGAACAGTTAGCAACGCTTGGTTATTCTATGGGTAATCAGCTGCACCTTTCGCTATCCGGCCTTAGTTGCGGTAAGTGCGTGAACAAACTGACTCAAGCGCTTGAACAAACTAAGCAAGTATCAAACCTAGAGGTCAGCAAACAAGAATTAGCACTGGTCACTCTACTTCCAGAATCCGAGGTTATCGAGCTAGTCGAAAGCGTCGGTTATCACGCTACCCCCTACGCTGAATCTCATGACCAGTCATCACGTTCAAATTTAGAAGAAGATAAAAAACCAGCACCTACAAAAACAACGTCAACTGAACCCGTTGCAAGCCAATATACTTATCACCTTGTTCTTGAAGGAATGACGTGCGCGAGTTGCGTTTCTTCAGTCGAAAAAGCACTAAAAAACAACGAATTCATCGATCAAGCTCAGATAAACCTTGCCGAGCAAACTGCCTTGGTTTTCACATCTCAGACACGCGACCTGATAGAAAACAAGCTCATCGAATCGGTGAAAGCCGCAGGGTATGGCGCCGAGTTTGTTGATGATGCGGCAACACAACAACAAAAACAGCAAGAGCAACAACTTCGCACTCAACAGGCCTTCCTGAAAAACTCAGTGAGTGCGCTACTGCTTGGCGGACCATTAATGGCATGGGGCGTCTTTGGTGGCAGCATGACCATCGCAACACAAAATGATCAACTGGCTTGGGGATTCATTGGTGTAATCTGCCTAGTGCTACTAGCCACCTCTGGGCGGAACTTCTTCACTAACGCGTGGCAATCCTTGATGCATAAACGTGCGACCATGGACACGCTAGTAGTTTTGGGTACAGGCGCAGCATGGTTCTACTCAATGTTGGTTGTGCTCATCCCATCATGGTTCCCTGAAGCCTCTCGCCATGTCTACTTTGAGGCGAGCGCGATGATCATTGGCCTTATTTCTTTGGGTCACTACATCGAGGCCAAAGCCAAAGCACGCACTACGAAATCGCTACAAGCACTGATTAATTTACAGCCTCAAAAAGCGATGGTTATCGTCGATGGCAAAGAGCAAGTCATTGCTGTAGAAGCTATCCAAGTGGGTATGCAGATACGTGTCAAACCGGGTGAGAAAGTACCGGTTGATGGAGTTGTGGTATCAGGTGAGTCTTACATCGATGAATCCATGCTAACTGGCGAGCCGCTTCCCAACGTAAAATCAGTTAATGATGGCGTTTCTGCAGGTACCATTAATGGTGATGGCAGCTTAATTATTGAAGCGACAGGAATTGGCTCAAGCACCATGCTGGCTCGAATCATTCAGATGGTTCGCCAAGCACAAAGCAGCAAACCTGCGATAGCGAAACTTGCCGACTCTATCTCTGCCGTTTTCGTTCCAGTTGTGGTTGCGATCGCAGCTGTTGCCGCCCTAGTTTGGTTTTTTGTTGGCCCACAACCAAGTGCCAGTTACATGCTTGTGGTATCGACTACCGTACTGATCATCGCTTGTCCGTGTGCCTTAGGCCTAGCAACTCCACTCTCAATTACTGTCGGCGTAGGTAAAGCCGCTGAGTTTGGCGTTCTGATCAAAGACGCCGATGTGTTGCAATCAGCCAGCCAAATCGATGCTGTCGTGTTTGATAAAACGGGTACCCTAACCCAAGGTAAACCAAGCGTTCAGCAGGCATTTTACTCTAACCTATCAGAACAAGAACTGCTGGCTTACGCCTATTCGGTTGAAGTCGGTTCAGAACACCCACTTGCGAAAGCCGTTTGCCAGTATGCCGAAAACTTAGAAGTTTCAGCACTCCCACACAGCGACTTTGAAAACCGCCGAGGCCTTGGCGTACAAGCCAACATTAACGGCAAATACGTTCAAGTCGGCTCTCTGAAATACCTAACCCAACTCGGTGTTGATACTCAAATAGGTAGTGACTTTATTGAACTTTGCCGCGGACAAGCATGGACGCCAATCTTCGTAGTCATCGACCAAAAACTGGAAGGCATATTAGGCATTTCAGACGCATTAAAAATAGATAGCAAACAAGCGATTGCTCAACTAAAATCCGCCGGAATTCACACTGTGCTACTGACTGGTGACAACGACTCGGTTGCTCAAGCGCTTGGCAAAAGCGTCGGTATCGATGAGGTTATATCTGAAGTACTTCCAGAGCAGAAGGCGCAACATATTGTTCAGCTTCAACAACAATATAAGAGTGTAGCAATGGTTGGAGACGGTATAAACGACGCACCAGCACTGGCTCAAGCCGATATAGGTATCGCAATGGGCAGTGGCAGTGATGTGGCGATCGAGAGTGCACAAATGACACTTCTCAACTCATCACCTCTCTCTGTTAGTAATGCGATAGAACTGTCCCAAGCAACGGTGAGAAACATGAAGCAAAATCTCTTTGGAGCCTTCATCTACAACTCGCTAGGCATTCCTATCGCGGCTGGTGTGCTCTACCCGTTTTTCGGATTTCTACTCAGCCCAGTGGTGGCAGGCGCAGCTATGGCGATGTCATCCATTACTGTGGTAAGTAATGCCAATAGACTGAGACTGTTCAAACCGACCCATTCGAATATCAACAATAATCATATTCATGAGGTTAGCCATGATTCGTAAAATTATGACTCTTACTGCACTCGCTGCAATTTCAGGACAAGCTCTCGCAACTGATGTTCTAAACCATAAATCACCATACTGCGGCTGTTGTACAGAATGGACAGAGCACATGCGTGATGCTGGCTTCGATGTAACAGAGAAACTCCACGATGATATGAACCCAATCAAGCAAAAGCTAGGGGTTACACCTGAGCTTGCATCTTGTCACACGGCAGAGATTGACGGTTACGTATTTGAAGGGCACATCCCAGCAGAAGACGTGAAAGCCTTTTTAGAAAACCCACCACGTAATGCGATTGGTTTGGCGGTTCCGGGGATGCCAATGGGCTCTCCAGGTATGGAGTATGGCGATAAGAAAGACGAGTACTCTGTGTACGCGTTTAATGACAAAGGTCAGGTGTTTGAGTACCGTCATTACAAAGGCAACTAAAGTGGCAACTAAAGTACTGGCGTACGAAGAAAAATAAATCCTGAGAAAGCTCCCGTATTATCTTGAATAGGATAAAACGGGAGCTTTCTGTTTATCGTGCTTATTGATTATTTCAGAGAAATAACTCGACTTACTTTCTCACCACTTTCAGAGATAGAGCGGATATACGTTTCACCAGAAACCGATGGACGTTGCTGCTCATCATACGTTAGCCAGTTTTCACCATCTGCTGAGTATTGAAGCTCTACACCTGGGAATTGAACATTCATCGCTAGCTTACCGTCAACAACCTTCGCACCCGGTACTGGTAGTCGGTAGTCAATGCCTGCTTTTTCTAGCTTAGCCAGCTCACGTTGACCTACGATATTCGCAAAACGATTGAAGTCGCTGTTTAGCGCTTGCTTATTAACTAGGTTAGTTTCTTGAGAGTATTCAACACCAACCTTGTAGTCGTTTTCCCAATCTGCTCTGTGCCATGCGCGCTCTGCGGCTGCTAGTACGCGAGGGAACACCATGTATTCATATTGCTCGTCAGTACGTACTGTTTCTGACCAAAGTTGAGCTGACAGACCGTAGAAAGGTTTCGCTTCAACCTCACCTTTACCAGTAAAGCCATTGCCATCACGGTCTAATGATGTTTCTGCGTTTTGTGGCATGTTTTCTGGTGCGAAGCCAAACATCTTACGAGTATCGGTTGCACGTGTTGCCCAGTAGTAACCGCGCTCAGCTGCATCAACTTCGTATGGCATATCCATGTATACGTAGTCTGGGTTAGAGACAATCACGTCATACCCTTTTGCTGACCAATCGTATACTGATGAAGTTCCGCCCCAGTAAAGAACGTCCCAGAAGTTCACGCGAGTGCTTTCGGTTGCAAATGCTTCTTCACCTTCGCTGTATTTCAGACCATCTTGCCATGCTTGGAAGTGTGGAATACCCTTCTCAGCAACAATCTTAGACACCTGTTCTGCGAAGTGGCTTGGTAGGTGACCAAAATCACTCACGGTACCATTAGCAATCAACGACTGACACTGTGGAGACTGTTGGAATGGCTTATCCTGCTTAGACAAATCGATGTTGCCTTTCCAAGCCACTTTATCTTCCGCATTGATGTCTTGTAGACCTGCACCTAACTTGATGTTTTTCGCTTCATCGCCGCCGAAGTGCCAAGTCGTTAGCGGTACGCCCGCTTCTTGGTGCATTGCCGCCACTTCAGAGATTACTTTATCGACGAAGTGAGTTGATGACTCCATACATGGGTTAATGAAGCTTTGCTTATCGTAGAACTGAACCGTGGTTACGTTCGATGTATCTTGTGGATCCATCAAGCGGTATTCGTTCGCTTCTGCTTCTTTACCTTCCGCCATGAGACGAGTGTAACGCGCTTCCATTGATACCACAGCTGAACGAGCGTGTGCTGGCATATCAATTTCAGGGATAACTTCGATGCTGCGCGCTTTAGCGTAGCTTAAGATTTCGACGTAATCCGCTTTACTAAAGAAACCAGAGCCAAAGTTGTCTGTTGTTGGACCAGAACCTAGCTGAGGCAGTAAGCAGCTTTGTTCATCCAAATCAAAACAACGATTAGACCCTACATCCGTTAGCTCTGGTAAACCTGGGATTTCTAAGCGCCAGCCTTCATCATCCGTTAAGTGAAGGTGCAGTTTATTCATCTTGTATGCCGCCATTTGATCTAGCGTTGCTAGGATGGCATCTTTTGAGTGGAAGTTTCGAGCAACGTCCACCATCACACCACGGTAATCAAAGCGCGGTGCATCTTTAATTGACAGTTGTGGTAATGATTCAGCGTTCTGACTATCTATTAGGCCAAAAATAGACTGAACTGCGTAGAAAGCACCCGTTTTATCAAACGCTTTAATCGCAATCCCCTCTTCCGAGATGCTTAGTTCATAAGCGCCAGATTTTGCTAAATCACCCGTAAACTGAGTAGGAACAACGGCAACACTTACAGGAAGGTCACCACTCACATCTACGTTTACCACATCTGCACGTTCTTCAATTGCTGCGAACTGCTCAGCGTCGAATGCGTCTTTTGGTAAAGCAATACCACCAGCAATACTCACAGAACCTTCACCCGCTTCTACCGACATTGGTGTTGGCAATAGCGTTGTTGATACATCTTGAGTTGCTAGATCAGCATTCTTTTCAAAACGCGTCACCGCTGTCGCCATTACGTTATTGTCATCAGGCGTACGCTTAAGGTTATTACCCTCTAGACCAGTTACGAACGATGCAACATCTTCTGTATTCAGTGATGCAATCATCTTCGGTTCTGCGTTTGGCGCCGTCACGAATGCACCTGGCATAAAGTCAGTTTCAAACAGTTGCCAGTATTCACTCGTTAACGGAAGAACCACTTCTTCACCAGCCGCAAAGCCGTCAAATTTTTCAGTAGGTTCTAGCTTGTGAAGGTCACCAGTAACACGAGTGATCTTAAATTGCTCATTATCAACATCTAGGATAAGACGAATACTGTGGAAGTAGATGCTCCAATCTTTAGAATCAATCGCTTCGCCTTCATTAGTTAGTGTCATGTTTACTTTGTTACATGACGCCCATTCAGCACCTAGGTCCTGACAAGCTAAGCCTTCATTCGCACCGTGGTTAGTTAGAATTTCGTACTGAACATCAAGATTGTCAGCCAGTGCATTCACTACTTTTTGTTCTGGTGCTTGTGTTACTGCACAACCCGTTAGGCCAGCCAATACCGCTACAGATAGTAAGTTTCTCTTCAACATCGTATTCACCCATAAATTAAAAATTGAGTAAGAAGCAAAATGGAGCGCTTCGAAAGTTAGATAAACTATATGGGCTTATTTTTTACCGTGAATTAAATCAAGTTAATAAAGTGATCGGCTTCAAATCTCAAAAATCTTGATAATATTATTTATATTAAAATCAATAAGTTAGAATCAACGGCACTTCCGTCATTTTAATTTTGACGTAAAATTTGAGAAATGAATCACAATCTTTTTTACCGATTTCATAAAATCGTGTCATTGATAGCCAGAAAGGATTTAGAGTTTCAGCGTATTGTTATACTTTTCGTACAAACAACGTGACATTGTTCTCAAAAAAAACCGTTAAAAAACTCCGTCAAAATCATTTTTAACGAGTTACGTCTTCCTCTAGGAGCTCTCTTTGCGCACATTCTTATACTTAACGTTACTCGCTCTTACCTTTACGACTAAGCAGGCTTTAGCAGAACCTCTGTATTGGCAAGCCAAAAAAGATGATCTGACCTTAACAATTTTAGGTTCTGTACACGTTGGGGATGAAAGCATGTATCCACTTCCCAAGCAGATTACCGACACATTAAAAGAGAGCGATGGCCTAATCATCGAAACGGATATCAGGAAATCTGAAGGCGTCGCATACCCGACTACAACCGTCACCACAGCTGATGTGCTCAGCTCAGAACAAAAGCAGTTACTGACAAGCATTTCAAAATCGTTGGGAATGCCGACTCAGCAACTATTGAGCTCTCCACCTTGGGCAACTTCTCTATCGATACAAATGCAACAATTAAAGAACCTTGGCTATGGCTCGGCGGGTGGTGTAGACGCAACATTAGCGTATAAGGCAACCATACAAGACGTTCCAGTTATCAGCTTAGAGCCACTCCAATTTCAAATAGATCTAATCGCCGGGCAAAAAGATTCGGGTAAAGAGTGGTTGTTGACTAGCCTTGAAGAGTTTGACCAAACGGACCGCGTCGTACATTGCCTCATTGAAAGCTGGAAAGCAGGCGATAAGTCCAAACTTGAGGATTTTGCGGAGCTGTCTGAAATGCCAACTGAGCTTGAAAAAGCATTCCTAACGGATCGCAACGTTGACTGGGCAAACAAACTGTCTGCCAATGACTGGAAACTCGACACGAAAGGAAACTACTTGTTAGTCGTTGGCACTTTACACCTGATAGGAGAAGGTAACCTGTTAGAACTGCTAGAAAAGAAAGGCTTTACAGTTGACCAACAATCACAGAGCCAAAAAGCACAGTGTCAGTTTGAAGATCACTAGTTATTTTTGATGCCATGACTTTTTCATTATAAAAGCGTTTCCTTTATAACAGACATTTTACATTTAGCAACGCTATATTAGTGCTATCATCTTTCGCTCTTTTTATAAATGGTGTTGTTCTAATGAAACCAGTACTTTTCGCTTTTCCCCTAGCCTTTGCCATCCTTATGCCGACAGTAGTGTCTGCCAAAGAAACTTGTACAGTAGAACAATTTCAAGCTGTCGATATTCAGCCAGATACAAAGGGTGGCGTGATAGATAAAGAAAGTGGGCAATTTCTGATTACTGAGAAACCGCCAATGCGATGTGCGACGGTAACATTTACAACATCAACAACGAGAAACCGCATCGCTAGCCAAATGAATGGGAATTTTGAAGCCAGCTTTTACGATAACCAAACTGGAAACTCTAGTTCGGCTTCGTTTAATGAAGACGAGGTGAAAGCGGGTTACATTCGAATTGGCCCAAATAACCCAGCGGAAGCTTATGTTTGTTTTGTTACCTCAGAGACACCGATCAAAGACATTACTTGTGACGTCAAATAAACCTGCTGAGTAACAGATAAAAAAACAGGGCTACGGGTAAGATCCATTTTCCGCATAGCCCTATTTTGCTGCTTACTCGGTTATTTAAAGTATGTCCGTACTCGCTTCAGAATAACGAGCAATGATTGGGTTTTGCATCGCATTAGGGTCACCAGGCGACCACATACCACGTTTCATTCCTTTAACGATTAAATGAATCACTGCCGCATCTATCGCTGACATTACGGCAATATTCACTGGTTCATTTTGGCTGTAGCCCATCTCAACTTCTAACAACTCTTTATAGTCAACAAAGCGAAATGCACCGAAGCCGATTTCATGGGAAGAAATGGTTTTGGTCGTCGTGACACTCAAAAGAACTTGGCCACTTCGAACATCGACGGCTCTCAAATTCACCGTGACTTGATCCGTTCTGTATTGCCCGGACCCACCAATACCTAGATACTTGGCGCCAGCTCCTCCGGTAACAATATTTGAGTCATAAGCCACAATCCCACCTTCGATAACAATGTTAGCGGAACTCAAGGATGACAAATCCGCACCATGATTATTCACGACTTTGTCTTTTTTCTGAGCTGCACGAATGATCTTACGTTCCGTCAACAAGTTCTGTAGCCCTTCACGTTCTAGAGGGACAAACCATTGTGAATCAATCAACGCTGTCGTGAGTAGTGATGTTCCTCCCTGTGGTACAGCCGTCGAGAAGTTACTGTTTGGCTGAGGTTTGTATTGCCCTGTTTGGTCTCTAAAGTCATAGACTGACACCAATATCTTACCGCGAGGCTGAGGTAATGAGATGAGATCGGTGTAAGTCGATCCTCTCGGCATCAGCTTAGGTGTTTCAGAAGTCTCTGGAATTTGCATAGAGTAAGTGCATCCCCCTAACACGAAGGTTAGAAAGACGATAATAATCGATTTCATAACACAATCCTTGTGGTTAGAGGTCTGGATTTAATCCCGATACGCTGATTTCAGTTGACTCACCAGTCGCTTTGTCGACGATTTGAACCAATAACGTCCCTGAGTCATCAACGATGTTGAGGAAGAAGTCTTCCGTTTCTAGTTGCCCAGTATTGCCATTGCCTACGTCAGCAAGCAATTGGCTAATCAAGCGAGACTCTAAGCTGGAGGCTAAACGATCTAGTGCTGATTCTTGTTCATCGAAAATATCCCTAGCACTTGGGTCTTCATAATCATTGATCGCATTAGCGTGATTAAATAGATGAGAACTGTTTAAAGCGTTTCCACCGAAACTTGGGTTTACGGGCGTATAAACCAATTCGCTCGCGTAAATCGAAGGGGAAGCTAACAACGCAATAAGCGCTGCCTTTCTGAATAGTATCGACATCCTTGGCTCCTTAAAATTCATCATGGTCTAGGTCGTAAGTATCCTGAAAGAGCCTTTCCGCTTGCCATCTAATGATGTAATTCCCTACAACTCTTGTTGCATCAGCGGCTCGTTCTTTTGCTTGTCTACGACCGGGAGACAACGCTGTACGGAAGATCGGTTTTCTAGAGTGTTGAACCTCTATGATGCTTCCCGATAAAGCTGTTGGCCTCTCTTTTACCGTCAAATTCTCCTTTAGGTCGGGATAACTCTCATTAAGTGATTGCGAGAAGAAGAAATAGAAATCATCACCTAATCGCGTGATTGTTCTATCCACTATTATTCCGTTCACTTCACTAAAGTCGTTAAACTGTTCCTTCAGGTTATTTGTCGAATCCTCAAGTTTTTTTCCATTTTCCAAAGGAGCACCGTTTTCAAGACCATGGCTCTTTTCGCCTGCGTTAACAACACAAGACAACAGAGCAATTGTAAGCAGCTTGATTTTCATAAGGGCTCCCATTCAAAGTCCATTTAAAAAATGAGAATGTGATTCATCGAAACACAATTAAAGACTAATTCATGCCCCCAGTAGCATATATAAACTTTTGGATTAATTTACAAGATAATTTAATTAACTAATGGAGAGATAAAAAAGCCAATTACTAATTAAATTCGTCATATGCAATCAAATATTTTCACCTTTAAGTTTATAGATGATATTCACCTGTGAACCTACTATTTCGACATGCAAGCGAATAACACTGCGTTTAACACGGAATATATTATTTAGTTGAACACACGAGCATCAGACACTTTAAGGTAAAGATAATGATAAGTAGGACAGCATCACTTACCAGCTTAACTTTTTTATATTTATCAATAGGTAGTACAAGCATTTCTGTAGCCTCTGGTGTTGAAGGGGATTTTTTACATAATGTCGACCAGGACATTATTAATGACTACAGCGATTTATATAATATCTCTTCTGGAGATTTAGATAACTACTCAGAAATAGACATAACAAACAGTTCGGATTCAAGTTCAGCCATTATTCAATACAGCCCAGGAATAAAAGCAAATAATAGAGCAAAGATAAAACAAAGCGGACACTCTAATTCTGCGAATATTAACCAGGTGGGACGGAATAATATCGCGTACATAAATCAAGACGGATCTGACAATACCGCTGCAATTGGGCAGATCGGTGGGAATAGCGAAGCGTTAATTTCCCAAGATGGAAACCACAATTTAGCGGTTATAGGACAAGCTAACTTCTCTGGGCAAGGCAGCCAATTAAGCATTAATCAAAAAGGTAATCACAATGTGGCGTTTATGGCTGGCTCAGGAGGAGACAACTTAGGGATTTCTCAAGACGGGCACGACTTTGCGATCGTCAATGCATCGAGCTCAATGAGAATCTTCATCAATCAAGCAAATTAGCGCGCAGTATGGATAGCTTGATTCAAAGTCGCTTCATTTGAGGTGACACATAGTCGACATGGAAATGTATAAGGATACAACCTATGAAACTTACAAAGATCGGAATTATAGTCGGTGCCATTATTGGTTTTAATGCAGCTCACGCAGATCCACTTCCAACTTCTGCATCTGCTCCAGGAGTGGGGGTGAAAGAGGGTGTTACTGATCTAAGAATCTCTAACAAGGCTGAAGCAATTGAGCCTTTAGCGATGGATAATACTGCAATTTGGCAAATGGGTGATGGTGATAATGCTAACGTATTGATTGAGCAAGACACGTCAGGTATCACTGATGGTCACATAGCACTTGTTGACACACAGAACAGTAAGCGCTCAGACGTAGTCGTTGTTCAAGACGGTAACCTCAATGAGGCGCATGTAAAACTACGTTATAAAAGAAACAACGCGCTTATCGATCAAGATGGCTTGAGTAACCAAGCTAGGGTGAAAGTGAAAGGGTCAGGTAAAAACAACGATCTACGTGTTACTCAAGATGGCGACTACAACATTTCCGTAGTGAAAGCGAAAGGTAGCTCAGTACGAAATGAAGCTGACGTATACATCAACGGTGACTCAAATACGACTTACACAGAGTTTAGTAACGGTGGCGTTGAGAGAAACGATGTGGCTATCGATATCTGGGGTGATGGAAACTATGTAGAAACTATCGTTAATACCGATGTTGGTGGTGGTGATAGAAACGATGTAGACATCGACCTAATGAACAGTGACGATAACCGCCTATTTACGTTACAAACTGGTTCATATTCAAACGCAACCATTGATTTAACGAACAGTGACATGAACCAAATCATGATTGAGCAAACGTCTTACGACAATGCCGCTGTGTTAGGTAACGGTGCAAACGGAAACGTTGGTCTTATTTACCAAAACTAATATGACCTATTTTATATATGACAAAGCGGCGTTTATCGCCGCTTTATTTTACCTAACACATTTAAATACCTACGCTAACACGTTGGACACGATTGAATGTTCAATAAAAAATCAAGACATCATATTGAAAATTGAGAACAACTCTCCGTTCTCATTAACGTTAAAAACACATACAAATTCAGAGTATCATCAGAAAGTTAATAACGGTAAGACAACTTTAATATTAGGTTTAGATCAATTCCCTGCAACATTAGAGAATCATAACGACAGCGAAGCATGGAAAATTTCTAAATCCTGTAAAATCACAAAACAGTGAAAACAAACTAAGAGTAAACATACACTTCCAGTTAAGAATAGAATATACCTTCACGTGTTCTATTAATTAGGCTCAAAATAATTCAAATATTTAATGGTCAGATTAGCGGAATACTAGTCCGTGCTATAAACTTTAAAGTCTAATAAGTACGCGGTGATCAGTAAAAGGAGTTTACACATGGCTAGCCCGGGAGTTCATCAAGCCATTTTAATAGCAGAGAACAATTTGCAATCAACGCTGCTCAAAGAATCTATAGAACAAAAGGTAAATTTAGACATAAAACTAGTGTCACCAGAAAGGCTATCGACTAAGTCATTACAAGATCCTAACCTAGATTTAGTGATTATTGATTACCCTACAATGAGTAAACAGTACACCGAAAAATATCAAGAGCTTAGAGATGATATCGAGAGTGATGTTCATGAAATATTACTCAATACGCCCAGCGACTTCCCTCACTCTGAAATGCTCAAATGGCAGTATCTCGTTGGTATTTTTTATGCCTCTGACACGCTTGATAAGCTAGTGACAGGATTTAACTGTATCTTACAGGGTGAAATGTGGATGAGCAGGAAGCTCATTTACCAATACATTAGCTTCTATAGAGAGAGGCAGTGCGCGAAAACCAGCCCTTATTACCTCAAGCTCACTAAACGCGAACAGCAGATCATTAAACTACTCGGTGATGGCGCATCTAACACGCAAATTGCGGACACGCTTTATGTAAGTGAGAATACTGTTAAGGCGCACCTTCACAATACATTTAAAAAGATCAAGGTGAAGAATCGCTTACAAGCTTTGATCTGGGTGAAGAATAACGTCGCGACTAATGAGTTCGTCCAATAGACCTAATTCTCTGCTCTAAACCATAAACAATCAAAGCAGTTAGAACGCAAAAAGCCCAAATACAAAAAAAGCCGTAGCCCTTTCTATTACAAAGAGTGCTACGGCTTTCTTTAATATGGGCGGTGAAGAGCTTATTTTAAACATCAGACGAACCCCGCCTGGGTTTTAATCCTATTTCTTACATCCCGAAATGACGAAAGCCTGCTCATTGAGCAGGCTTTCTATAAGTGGTCGGTGAAGAGGGATTCGAACCCCCGACCCTCTGGTCCCAAACCAGATGCGCTACCAAGCTGCGCTATTCACCGAGATATCCAACTGGCTCATTGCCTGTCGATGGAGCGTATAATACGGATTCTGAGTTTATCCGCAAGGCCTTTTTATCATATTTATTGCGATTTTGAATCGTTCGAGCAAAAGACATACAACAACAAGCTCAATGTGACGAAAAACACACAGTTACCAACAAGTATTTAACTTATGCAACAGGATTGATCCAGATCAGTGAATTGATAATGCTACTTAATACACTAACTCATGTCATATAACTTTGAGGTATACACATGGACTTTTGGCTAGATCTCCTATTTGGTAATGCGGTGGGACTATCTTCAATGATAGTAATCTTCGGGGCTCTGGGTCTCATGATGTTTTATGGAGGCTTCTTCATCTACAAAGTTATGACTGACAAATCTCCTCACTAGAGTCGCTCAGCCTAAATCATTTACCTAAAGCCTTATTACTATAGGTAAACTTGAAAACGCTTTGCACCGGAGCTGACTTCTCTTGTCTCCTCCGGTTTTTTCATTTTTAAACCCTACCCCAACTTAGGTATACTTACTCTATTCTTACCAACTTGAGATGCACACTATGTCTCATGATGACGATTTAGATCTATTCCAACAAATGATGGGCGATGTTAAACGTATCGACCATGACACCGCAGAACACCAGAAAGTACATCACGTTACAGAGTCTCAGCTTGCTAAGCGTGAAGCCGCTATGTGGCTCTCTGATGATGAGAAAGATTACCTATCACTCGATTACTCTCCGATGGTTAAGCCAGACGACGTTATTGCTTATAAGAAGGATGGTGTTCAGGAAGGCGTATACAAAAAACTTCGCCTAGGTAAGTACCCCATTCAGGCCAAACTCGATCTCCATAGAAAGACGCTGAAAGATGCTCGCAACGAAGTGCTGTCATTTTTACGCCAATGCTTAAGAATGGATGTTCGCACTGTCATTATCGTTCATGGGAAAGGAGAACGCTCAAATCCACCAGCGATGATGAAAAGCTACGTCACTAACTGGCTTACTCAGATCAACGATGTGCAATGTGTACACTCAGCACAGCAATTTCACGGTGGTACCGGTGCTGTTTATGTCATGCTTAGAAAAAGCAATGAGAAGAAACTAGAAAATAGAGAGCGTCATCAAAAGCGCACTAGCTGATCATCGAAATTCTAGAGCGGGCTTTCACCCCAAGATCGATATTTAGTGCCTAGACTCAAACCAAGTGCTAAAATTGTTGTCAGTTAACGAATTCAAACGTAAAGCAACTGCTCTGTAGTTGCTTTTTTGTTTCCCTATATTTCCGTTGTGAAACGCTAAGAGAATATCATGTCACAAGAATCCCAAGCTAAACGCCTTAACAAATACATCAGTGAAACTGGTTTTTGCTCACGCCGCGAAGCCGACAAACTGATTGATGCAGGTCGAGTTACTATTAACGGCAAGATCCCAGAAATGGGCACCAAAGTAATGCCAGGTGATGATGTTGAGATCGACAACAAACCAGTTCGCTCAAAAGAGAAGCCAATCTACATCGCTTTAAATAAGCCGACAGGCATTACCTGCACCACCGAACGTGATATTCCTGGAAACATCGTCGATTTCATCGGTCACCATAAGCGTATCTTCCCGATTGGCCGTTTGGATAAACCATCTGATGGTTTGATCTTCCTGACAAACGACGGTGACATCGTAAACAAGATTCTTCGTGCTGGTAACAACCACGAGAAAGAGTATGTGGTTCGTGTCGATAAACCAATCACCGGTGAATTCTTACAGAAAATGGCAGCGGGTGTGCCTATTCTGGATACGGTGACGTTGCCGTGTAAAGTTGAGAAAGAGACTAAGTTCTCATTTCGAATCACATTAACGCAAGGTCTGAACCGCCAGATTCGTCGTATGTGTGAAGCACTTGGCTATGAAGTTTTCAAACTGCGTCGTGTTCGTATCATGAACATCTCTTTGGACGGCATCCCTAATGGAAAATGGCGTTACTTGAGCGAAGAAGAGATCGCAGAAATTCTAGCGATGTGTGAAGGTTCTGTAAGTACTGAAGACGCATCTAAAATTAATGCTAAGGGCCAACGTATACGCAAGGCGACAGACGCTAAGCTGTTTGATAGCCGTGAAGAGAACCAAGCGTCAACGGCTCGTCGAAATCAAAAAGAAAATCGCACTCGTACTTACCGTGGTAACAACGCGGATGAATTCCGTCATGCGCCGAATTCAAAGCGTGGTCGTAATTCATCGAATGGCGAAAACAGAGGCCAAAGTAAAGGCAACACAGAAAATTGGAAATCGAATTCTCGCTCTGAGCGCTCTAACTCAGACAACAAGAGTTCAGATCGCAATCGCGCTGGCCGTGGTAATGCCGACCATCGAGGTGGCAAGCCGACTAATCGCCACCAAGAGTCAAACCGACCAAATAAACCAGCAGCAAAACGTGTTGGTGGTACTCTAGGTCTGAAAAAGTAGAGTAACTCCGTATACAAAAACGCCCACGACTAAGTGGGCGTTTTTATTTGTTACTTGATACATCATACCTTGTGACGACTAGCCATCAGCTTGCAAGCACAAATCAGTAAACTGAGCTCGAGTCAGTTGAGCTAAATCTTTAGGGGCGAGTTCAATTTCCAACCCTCGCTTTCCTGCACTTACGTAGATCGTTTCAAAATCCGTCGCACTGGAATGAACAAAAGTCGGCAGCGCTTTCTTCTGACCAAGCGGGCTAATCCCCCCCACTACATAACCTGTGGTTTTCTGAGCAATATCCGGGTTGGCCATCTCTGCTTTTTTACCTTTTGCCGCTTTAGCCGCAAGTTTTAAATTGAGTTTCTGGTCGACAGGAATCACCGCAACAGCCAAGTCTTTCGCCACACCATTTAGGCAGAATAGAAGAGTTTTGAATACACGTTTAGGATCCTGACCAAGCGCCTCAACGGCTTCTAACCCATAGTTAGTATTGTTGGCGTCATGGTGATATTGATGCACCGTATGAGCGATTTTCTTTTTCTTGGCAAGATTGATTGCAGGGGTCATAACAAATCCAAACGATAGATAAACAAAAAGCGACGCCGGAGCGTCGCTTTAGTTAAATTTATCATAGCGCTAGAGTCAATCGAATTTAGCGCTTAATGATCCAATTACTTGTAAACAATTTGACCAGAAGGAGCGTACTTGTTCACGTCAACTGGGCTATTCGCTTCTAGGTACTCTTTTAGTACTTCAGCGTCAACAAAACCAGTGTTTACGTAACCAGGGTGGTCAGACAGTTTAGGGTAGCCGTCACCACCAGCAGCGTTAAAGCTTGGTACAGTGAAGCGGTACGTTTCTTCTAAGTTAAGTGGCTTACCACCGATAACAACGTCAGACACTTCACCGTTCGCTACTGTCATTGAGATACCAGCGAATTGTGCATAAGCACCTGAATCGATTGGTTTAGTCGCTACTACGTTTAAGTAATCTAGAACTTCTTTACCCGTCATGTCTGTGTAAGTCAGGATATTTGCAAAAGGTTGTACTGTTAGTACATCTTTGTATGTTACTTCACCCGCTTCAATTGAATCACGAACACCACCAGAGTTCATCACAGCGAAGTCTGCTTTTGCACGCTCCATGTGAGAAGTTGCAATCAGACGACCTAGGTTAGTCTGTTGGAAACGAACTACGTTACGGTCACCTTCAAGCTTGCCATTTGTTTCAGCAATCTTAACTTCAAGCTGTGCTTGGCCTTGCTCTTGGAATGGACGTAGGAACTCTAGTAGTTCTGGATCTTGCGCAATCTCGTCTTGGATAAGTACGCGTTGCTTCTTACCGTCGATCTTAACCTTTTTCTTCAGGTTAACTGGGATTAGATCGTAGCTCACCATTTCTAGTTCGCCATTACGGAATTCGTAATCAGCACGGCCTACGTATTTGCCCCATTCGTGAGCTTGAACGATATAAGTACCGTTTTGAAGGTCAGGTTTACACTCATCACCTGGCTTGAAGTTTTTCTTCGCAACGTTAGGGCCTTCCATACATACAGGCTCTTGAGAGTGACCACCAACGATCATGTCTAGATCACCTTCGTCTAGGTAACGTGCTAGTGCAACATCACCTGGTGCGTTAACGCCACGCTGACCATTTTCGTAGTGACCCATGTGAGTCACAGCAAAGATAAGATCTGGTTTTTCTGTTTCTTTGAGTTCAGCGATCAATTTCTTCGCTTCTTCTTTAGGGTCGCGGAAGTCGATACCTGCGATGAACTCAGGGTTACCAATCTTTTGAGTATCTTCAGTTGTTAAACCAATTACCGCAATTTTAATACCTTGCTTTTCAAACATCTCGTAAGCTTGGAACTTACGTTCGCCAGTCGCTTTATCGTAGATGTTTGCAGATAACATTGGGAAGTTAGCCCAATCGATTTGCTTTTGTAGTACGTCTAGTGAGTTATCAAACTCATGGTTACCTAGCGCCATTGCATCGTAACCAATCTTGTTCATACCTTTGAAATCAGGTTCTGCATCCTGAAGATCTGACTCTGGTACACCAGTGTTGATGTCACCACCAGATAGAAGCAACACGCTACCGCCTTCTGCTTCAACTTCTGCACGAAGTTGATCAATCAGCGTTTTACGCGCAGACATGCCGTATTCGCCGTATTTGTTCTGCCAGAAACGGCCATGGTTGTCGTTAGTGTGAAGAATCGTTAGCTTGTAAGTTTCGTCTTGGTTCCAATCATGAGCAGATTGAGACGCACAACCAGCTAAAGTCGCTAGAATTGCAGCACTTAGTGCTGTCTTTAGAATAAGGCGTTGCTTCATTGTCATACCTTTGAACTTTTTAGGGGAATCCACTGCTTATGCCACTCCCTTAGAGCCCATGCACACTTAAGAAACATGGTTAGAGAATGGTAAAACTTGAAGTAGTTTAAATTAAGACGGTAAACCTAACAGAGTGATTTCATATTTATGTAGGATGGATCACCTTAATCCCCTATCGAGTGTGTAACAAAGCGACAAAGTTGCAGTTGAGCAAATAAGTGATCACAGGCAAACGTTTTCATCATTTTTAGATTATTTGTGATTTACTCAATTCAGCTTCCCCATAAAGTGATTCTCGTTAAATTTATTCGATTTATCAAAGCTTAAAGTGATATGCTATAACATTACAAAACCATACTGACGCTAGCTTGAGGAGCTCAAGCTAGTCGCCATTCACTTAGCTATAGGTACAAAAAAGCCGGCAATTACTCCGGCTTTGAATTCTATACTGTTCGACTATTTAATATCGATGTGGTCAAAACCTTTGATAAGGTCATCAAGTGCTTTCATCTGCTTCAAGAACGGCTCTAGCTTGTCTAGAGGCAGTGCAGATGGACCATCACAGCGTGCTTGATCTGGATTCGGGTGAGCTTCAATGAACAGACCAGCAATACCTGTCGCAAGGCCCGCTTTTGCAAGTTCAACCGTTTGCTCACGACGACCGCCAGATGCAGCACCTGAAGGGTCACGCATCTGTAGAGAGTGCGTCACGTCAAAGATGATTGGGCTGCCGTTTGAGGCTTTCTTCATTACGCCAAAACCAAGCATATCAACAACTAGGTTGTCATAACCCATGCAAGACCCACGCTCACAAAGGATAATCTTGTCGTTGCCACATTCTGCGAATTTATCAACGATGTTACCAACTTGGTTAGGGCTCATGAACTGAGGCTTCTTCACGTTGATAACTGCACCAGTCTTCGCCATCGCCTCAACAAGGTCCGTTTGACGAGCTAGGAATGCTGGAAGTTGAATAACATCAACCACATCAGCAACCGGCTGAGCTTGTGCTTCAGTGTGAACATCAGTGATGATTTTAACGCCGAATGTGTCTTTCAATTCTTGGAAGATCTTTAGACCTTCTTCCATACCAGGGCCACGGTATGAGTGAACTGAGCTACGGTTTGCCTTATCGAAAGACGCCTTAAATACATAAGGAATACCCAGCTTTTCAGTTACTTTCACGTAGTGCTCACAGATCTGCATTGCTAGATCGCGAGATTCAAGAACGTTCATGCCTGCAAATAGCGTGAATGGCTTGTCGTTAGCAATTGGCATATCGCCAATATGAACTGTTTTCTGTTCCATTATATTCTCTCTGAATAGTTAGTAATTAGTGAACAACCACGGTCTTTTCGTTCATGACGTTCACTTGAGATTTCAGTAACTCAGACGCCGGGTCATCTGGGCATTGGTCGATAAAATATTGGTAATCCGTCGCTGCCACTTGGTGGCAATCCAACTGCTGATAGATAAAGCCACGGTCGCGGATTTCATACGGGTCGTCAGGTACAAACGTTAATGCAAGGTCTGTACATTTCAATGCTAGCGTATAGCGCTCTTCTCTCAGTAACGCACTCTTTAATAGCGCTAACCACTTGCCAATAATTGTTGGATGATCAGCCACTTCTAAATGCTCAGATTTAAGCTCAGCTAACGGACCATCATGGCCAATCAGCCACGCTCGTAGCGTTTGCTCACCAACGTATTCACCATTGTATGGGTTGATATACACTGCTGCTTGGCCATACCAAGTCACTTTAAGTAGAAACTGAGTCGGGAAAGAGACACCCTCTACAGGAAAGCCTAGCTTGCGACCTAGAAAAAGAAAGATCGCGCCGAGACTGACAGGAATGCCTTTCTTACGCTCTAGCACTTTATCGATGAAAGCGTTCTCTGAAGAGAAGTAAGCGTCTTTATCACCCGCAAAGCCCCATTCATAGAAGAATAGTCGAATAAAGGACTCAAACTTCTGGTGCTCATCGGTTTCATGAACCAAGGCAAACTCAGCTTCTTTAAACAGTCTTGCCAGCTCTTGCTCAGCCCAACTGTCTTGAGTGTCTGGGTTAATCGCTTTATTTAAGATCAATGCACCTTCAGCTAATTCTAGCTGGTCAAAGTCTTCGTCAAAAAATTCGTACATAGGTAGTTAACCGAAATAAGGAGATCATTAACCGAAAAATGTTGGCGTCTTCGTCATCGCAATTTTGCCTGCCATAGCTAACCAGCCAAGCGCACCGAAGAATGAGAATACTCTCAATAGTTTATTTTTACCCAGTTTAAGTGCAAAGAAACACAATGCGATGTAAGCCATTACACACGTTAGCTTTTCTGTTAGCCATGGCGCAGCTGGAGTAAATGGAATAAAACCAGTGATAAAAATCAAGCCAATACCCGATAGCAATAGCAACGAGTCGTTGATATGAGGGAAACGCTGCAAGAAAGGGTGCTTAAGCTTTGGTGAGTTCGCCATCATAAGAACGAATCGAATTGAAAGAAGTGACACGCTTATTGCAATCGTTAGTAGGTGAAAATGTTTTAAACCTTCGTACATGGTATTCCTTTATATTTTTATATGTGCTTTCGTTAACACGAGCGACATTGGACTCGTTGGTGCTCTGTATTTCTGCGTTAAATGCATGACCGAGTCAAATGCCATTTCGCGTTAAAGGTATCAATTTCGTAAGTTCGCCTTCTAGGATTACATGAGTGGCTAGCAACTACTAGCCCTAAGCAAACAACAACGAACTATGAGCAATAACGGCCTAATGTCACTCGGTCATTGCCACCGTAATCTTTCTCAGTGACTACATCGAGATAACCTAGCGCTTGCATTATCTCACGTACAGCCAAGCCTTGGTCGTAACCGTGTTCAAATGCCAACCAGCCTTCATTTTCTAAAAAGCCACGTGCGTTTTCAGAAATGTAGCGAATATCAGCAAGCCCTTTCTCTTCAGCAACAAGCGCAGTAATCGGCTCAAAACGCACATCGCCCTGAGATAGATGAGGATCATCTTTCTCTATGTAAGGTGGGTTTGAGACAATCAGAGAGAACTTAACCTCACCGCCATCAGAAGCCAGATCGCTAAGCGGGTCAAACCAACTACCATGCAAGAACGTAGCATTGGGTATGTTTAAGCGTTTCGCATTCTCTGTTGCAAGCACTTGAGCTTCTGGGCGAAGGTCAATGCCTGTCACTGGGCGATTTGGCATCTCAGACGCTAGCGCCAAGGCAATAGCACCAGTACCTGTTCCTAAATCCAGAATCGCCCCTTGTTTGCCATAGGTCTTATCCAGCGCGACTTCAACCAAACGCTCAGTATCCGGGCGAGGAATTAAAGTAGACGGCGAAACTTTTAACGGCAGCGACCAAAACTCACGTTCACCGACAATGTAAGCCACAGGCTCACCGGTTAAACGACGGTTTAAAAGGGCTTGAAATTCAGATTCTTGTTCTGAGGTAAGGTGTTTCTCTGGCCAAGTTAACAGGTAAGATCTTGGTTTATCTAAGGCGTGACAAAGCAGTACCGCAGCATCAATTGAGGGTGATGTATTGTCACCCTCTTGAAGCGCTACGATTGCTGCTTTTAATGCACTTTCAACCGTATAGGCAGATTGCATAGGGTTTAGTTGTTCTCAGCTAACGCAGCAAGTTGGTCTGCTTGGTGCTCTTGTAGAACCGGATCAATCAGGCTTTGCATGTCACCTTCTAACACTTCGTTCAGACGGTAAAGTGTTAGGTTGATGCGGTGATCAGAAACACGACCTTGTGGGTAGTTGTAAGTACGGATACGGTCACTACGGTCACCCGAACCTAGCAGGTTACGACGCGTATCTGATACTTCAGCAGCACGACGCTCTTCTTCAGCTTGTACAATACGCGCCGCAAGAACAGCCATCGCCTTCGCTTTGTTTTTGTGCTGAGAACGCTCGTCCTGACACTCTACTACTGTACCTGTTGGCAAGTGAGTAATACGGATAGCTGAATCTGTAGTGTTAACGTGCTGACCACCCGCGCCAGATGCACGGAAGGTATCGATCTTCAGGTCTGCAGCCTTAATTTCTGGAAGATCCGCTTCTGGGATTTCAGGCATAACAGCAACAGTACATGCAGAAGTATGAACACGACCTTGAGATTCAGTCTCTGGTACACGTTGAACACGGTGACCGCCTGATTCAAACTTCATTACGCCGTAAACGCCTTCACCGCTTACTTTAGCGATCATCTCTTTGTAGCCGCCTTGCTCAGAGTCATTACTGCTCATGACTTCAACGCGCCAGCCTTTTTTCTCTGCAAACTTAGAGTACATACGGAAAAGGTTACCCGCGAAGATACCCGCTTCATCACCGCCCGCACCGGCACGGATCTCTAGGAAACAGTTACGCTCATCGTTTGGATCTTTAGGTAGAAGAAGAATCTGAAGCTCATCAGTTAGACGCTCAATCGCCTCTTTCGCTTCTTTAATTTCTTCCTGCGCCATTTCGCGCATCTCTTCATCGTCTTCCTGCGCCATATCTTCGGCAGCTTCTAGATCGTCTTGAGCTTGCTGGTAAGCTTGGAAGCACTTAGTCACTTCTTCTAACTGAGAGTACTCTTTAGATAGTGCACGGAATTTGTTTTGATCACCGATCACATCTGGATCGCCAAGCAGGTGTTGAACTTCTTCGTAGCGTTCAACAAGTGTTTCAAGCTTTACTAGAATCGAGGCTTTCATAATGTCTTATCTTGTTGGAGGTCTAATATTATTGAGGGTCTTCTAAGCCCAAACTCTGTCTAATGACCGTTAATTTCGCAGGTTCTCCTTGCTCAGCAGCACTTTGTAGTGCGCGGGTTGGAGCATGGATCAATTTGTTTGTGAGCTTATTACTAAGCTCTAGTAAAACTTTCTCAGGGTCACCGCCAGCGGCAAGTGATTGTAAACTTTTACTCAATAATTCTTCGCGGATTTCATTCGCTGATTTTCGGTACTCACGAATACTGTCGACCGCTTGCAGTGAGCGCATCCAACTCATGAACGCGGCACTTTCTTCACTGACGATCGCTTCAGCTTGGATTGCTTCCACTTTACGTTGCTCGATGTTGCCATCAATAATCGACTGCAAATCATCAACTGAATAAAGATAAGCATCGTTCAGTTCGCCAACCTGTGATTCCACATCACGAGGCACAGCAATATCAACCAATAACATAGGTTGATGTTTTCTTTTCTTCAGAGCGGTCTCAACCATGCCTTTACCAATAATTGGCAGCGGGCTTGCGGTTGAACTGATCACGATATCTGCTCTGTGCAGGTGTTCTGGAATTTCATTTAAGCTGATCACTTCTGCACCGAACTCTTCGGCTAGCCCTAAAGCACGCTCACGAGTTCGGTTAGCCACAATCATTTTAGTACAGCCATTTGCTGAAAGGTGCTTAGCCACGAGTTCAATCGTTTCACCAGCACCAACTAACAGCACAGTAGAATCAGCAATCGACTCAAAAATATGTTTAGCTAGAGTGCAAGCTGCGTAAGCCACAGACACCGCACTTCCGCCGATTTCTGTTTCAGTTCGAACGCGCTTCGCCACAGAAAATGATTTCTGGAACAGCTTTTCCATTGAAGCATCAACAGACTTGCTACCACGAGAGTCTGTATAAGCTTGCTTAACCTGACCTAAGATTTGCGGCTCACCCAAAACCAAAGAGTCCAAACCACAAGCAACGCGCATTAAATGTTTAATTGCGGCCTGCTCTTCATGGATATAAAGACTTGGCTTTAGCTCTTCAGGACTAACTTGATGGAAAGCCGACAACCAATCGATAAGCTTGTTTTTTGCTCCGCTTTTAACTTCACAATACACTTCAGTTCGGTTACAGGTAGAAAGTATAACACTTCCATTTACGTGTGCATTTGCGTTAAGTTGCTTGAGTGCCTCAGACAGTTTGTCTGGACCAAAAGCGACTTTTTCTCGCAATTCAACCGACGCTGTATTGTGATTGATACCTACGGCAAGCAAAGACATGTATCAGAAGTTCTCGATCAGGGAATGGAAACAAGGGGCGAATTTTACTTGATGCATGGCTCTATTTAAAGAGCAAGCGGGATTTGTTTTCCTGACTTCGTGAATTCAATGCTATAGTTGAAGCGTTTTTTAGATGAATTTGAACAAGTTGTGAGCAAATATGGGCAAGCTTCGTAAAATCGCGTCTCTTATTTTTATTACCATAATCATGGTGGGTTGCTCGTCTATCCCGGAACAACCGACAAGTGTTGAATGGCAAGCACACCAAAGCCGCCTATTGCAGATAGAAAACTATCAAGCTTCCGGTAAGCTTGCGTACATATCTCCCGAGCAGCGCCAAAGCCTCAATTTTGTTTGGAAGCACTCTCCAAACCAAAGCCAATTAAGACTCACCACTTTCCTTGGTCAGACCGCATTAAACCTGACCATTGATCCATCTGGCGCCAAAGTCGTCACTTATGATGACCAAGTATTCACCCACGCAAGCGCCTCTATTTTGGTTGAACAGCTTACAGGCTTGAAGATCCCAGTTGATCACCTGCCACAATGGTTCCTTGGCATTCCAGACCAAGCGGATAGCTATCAACTAAATACAACGAACACCCTTGAGTCACTGACTAAGCAAGTCAGCAACCAACTATGGACTCTGAATTTTGCAAACTATCGCAACACAGAGTTACCTAATGCGCAGCAATCCGATGAAGACAAGGTCAAAGTAGGGGCTATTCCGCTCCCTACTCGACTCTCTTTCAAGCAAGACCAAAACAAAATCAACATCGTAGTTTCGAAGTGGACACTGAAAAAATGATTACAACACCAACACACTGGCCTTCTCCAGCAAAGCTGAATCTATTTCTTTATATCACTGGCCGACGTGATAATGGTTACCACGAACTTCAAACACTATTTCAGTTCGTTGACTTTGGTGATGAACTAACGGTTACTGCAAACTCAGAAACAAGTTCGATAACCATCACGCCAGAAATACCTGGAGTAGCGCTTGAAGACAACCTAATTTGGAAAGCCGCGACTGCACTTCAGCAATACACCTCAACCTCTTTCGGTGCGGATATTGAGCTAAA
Source organism: Vibrio chagasii (assembly GCF_002954585.1). Classification (GTDB taxonomy): domain Bacteria; phylum Pseudomonadota; class Gammaproteobacteria; order Enterobacterales; family Vibrionaceae; genus Vibrio; species Vibrio chagasii_A. The sequence goes on along the minus strand of NZ_MSCI01000002.1, from coordinate 478,452 downwards.
GAAAGTGCTACCAATGGGTGGTGGTATTGGCGGAGGCTCTTCAAATGCTGCAACTGTGTTGGTTGCACTTAATTACTTGTGGCAACTGAATCTTTCTGATGATCAACTTGCAGAGATCGGTCTGAAGCTTGGTGCAGATGTTCCAGTGTTTGTACGAGGCTATGCCGCCTTTGCTGAAGGCGTCGGTGAGCAGCTGTTGCCAGCTAATCCGGATGAAAAATGGTATCTCGTGGTTAAGCCACAAGTGAGCATAGCAACTGTGGACATATTTACACATCCAGAATTAACCAGAAATACGCCAAAGCGAGCGCTATCAACGCTTCTAGAGCAAGAAGACGTAAACGATTGCGAAAAAATTGTTCGAATGCTGTACCCAGAGGTTGATAAGCAACTTTCATGGCTGCTACAATACGCGCCGTCGAGATTGACTGGCACAGGTTCGTGCGTTTTTGCTGAATTTAGCAGCAGAAAAGAAGCCGAATTGGTGCTAGAAAAACTACCTGACACCGTTTCCGCATTTGTAGCGAAAGGACGAAACATTTCTCCTTTGAAAGAAACGTTGGCTGAATACCACTCAGCTCACCCACAATCTATTTAAAACTGGACGCAACCCGAGGTTTCCACCGTGCCTGATATGAAGCTATTTGCTGGTAACGCAACACCTGAACTAGCCCAACGTATTGCTGATCGTCTATACATCTCTCTTGGCGATGCTACTGTAGACCGTTTTTCTGATGGCGAAGTCGCTGTTCAAATCAATGAAAACGTTCGTGGTAGCGATGTATTCCTGATTCAATCAACTTGTGCACCAACCAATGACAACCTAATGGAATTGGTGGTAATGATTGACGCAATGCGCCGCGCTTCTGCTGGCCGTATTACTGCTGTAATCCCTTACTTCGGTTATGCCCGTCAAGATCGTCGTGTACGTTCTGCACGTGTGCCAATTACTGCAAAAGTTGTTGCAGATTTCCTTTCTAACGTTGGCGTAGACCGCGTTCTTACTATCGACCTACACGCAGAGCAAATCCAAGGCTTCTTCGATGTACCAGTTGATAACATCTTCGGTACTCCAGTTCTTCTAGAAGACATGGCTAACCGTGGCCTAGAGAACCCAGTTGTGGTTTCTCCAGACCTTGGTGGTGTTGTACGTGCTCGTGCAACGGCTAAAGCGCTAGGTGACGTTGATATCGCTATCGTTGATAAGCGTCGTCCACGTGCTAACGTTTCTGAAGTAATGAACCTAATCGGTGATGTTGAAGGCCGCGACTGTGTTATCGTTGATGACATGATCGATACAGGTGGCACGCTATGTAAAGCAGCTGAAGCGCTTAAAGAGCGCGGTGCTAAGCGTGTATTCGCTTACGCAACTCACGCTGTTTTCTCTGGTACTGCTGCGAACAACATCAAAAACTCTGTTCTAGACCAAGTTATCGTAACGGATTCTATCTCTCTATCTCCAGAGATGGCTGCGACAGGTAAAGTAACAACACTTAGCCTTTCTCGCATGCTTGCTGAAGCGATTCGTCGTATCAGCAACGAAGAATCAATCTCAGCGATGTTCAACTAATCAAGGCTATTTAGCTTTGTTTTAGAAACTCGTTAGAGAAAGACATTAAGCACTTCATTTGATGAAGTGCTTTTTTTATACCTGGTGACTGTTGTTTATCACAGCTCGGAATAATCATGGTGCCATCAGCTAGCTCGCACCTTTTTCATAAACTGTGATATCATACGGCGCTTTTTGAAATCCCAAGAGAGATCCATACCTTGAGCCAACAAATAAAACTTCTCGTTGGACTGGCTAATCCAGGTCCAGAATACGCCAAAACTCGCCACAATGCGGGTGCTTGGGTAGTTGAAGAATTAGCACGTGTACACAACGTAACACTGAAGAACGAACCAAAGTTCTTTGGCCTAACGGGTCGTATCATGGTTCATGGTGAAGATCTTCGTTTGCTGATCCCAACGACTTTTATGAACTTGTCAGGCAAAGCAGTTGCAGCTTTGGCAAAGTTCTACCAAATTAAACCAGAAGAGATCATGGTAGCTCATGATGAGTTAGACCTTCCTCCTGGCATTGGAAAGTTCAAAAAAGGTGGTGGCCATGGTGGACACAACGGTCTAAAAGACATCATCAGCAAACAGGGTAACAATAAAGAATTCTATCGTCTGAGATTAGGCATCGGCCATCCTGGACACAAAGATAAAGTTGCAGGTTATGTATTAGGCAAAGCTCCACAAAAAGAGCAAGAGTGTATCGAGGCCGTCGTTGACGAATCGGTTCGCAGCCTAGACATCTTATTAAAAGATGGCCTACCAAAAGCACAAAATCGCTTACATACGTTCAAAGCAGAATAAGGTTTATATCATGGGTTTTAAATGTGGCATCGTTGGTCTACCAAACGTTGGTAAGTCAACTCTGTTTAACGCACTGACTAAAGCAGGCATCGAAGCAGCAAACTTTCCATTTTGTACGATCGAACCAAACACAGGTATCGTTCCGGTTCCAGATCTACGCTTAGATGCATTAGCAAAAATTGTTAATCCACAAAAGATCCTTCCAACAACGATGGAATTCGTTGATATCGCTGGCCTAGTGGCTGGTGCATCTAAAGGTGAAGGTCTTGGTAACAAATTCCTAGCGAACATCCGTGAAACTGACGCGATCGGTCACGTTGTACGCTGCTTTGAAAACGAAAACATCGTTCACGTTTCTGGCAAAGTATCTCCAATCGAAGATATCGAAGTGATCAACCTTGAACTTGCACTGGCTGACTTAGACAGCTGTGAGCGTGCAATTCAACGTAACGCTAAGAAAGCAAAAGGCGGCGACAAAGACGCTAAATTCGAAATCACTGTACTAGAAAAGCTACTACCAGTTCTTACTGAAGGTGGTATGGCGCGTACTGTTGAACTAGCGAAAGAAGAAGCGGCAGCAATCGGCTACCTAAACTTCCTAACACTTAAGCCAACAATGTACATCGCAAACGTTGCTGAAGATGGTTTTGAAAACAACCCTTACCTAGATGCTGTTCGTGAATACGCTGCAAAAGAGAACAACGTTGTTGTTGCAGTATGTGCTGCTATCGAATCTGAGCTTTCTGAGCTTGACGATGAAGATCGTGAAGAGTTCCTAGCGGACATGGGTATCGAAGAACCAGGTCTAAACCGAGTGATCCGCTCTGGTTACGAACTACTGACTCTTCAAACTTACTTCACTGCGGGTGTTAAAGAAGTTCGCGCTTGGACAATTCCTGTAGGCGCAACAGCTCCACAAGCGGCTGGTAAGATCCACACTGACTTCGAAAAAGGCTTCATCCGAGCTGAAGTTGTTGGTTTTGATCACTTCATCGAATTTAACGGTGAGAGCGGTGCAAAAGACGCAGGTAAATGGCGTCTAGAAGGCAAAGAATACATCGTAAAAGATGGCGACGTTGTTCACTTCCGCTTCAACGTATAATTGCTGATTAAATATCGGTTAAAAGGCCAGTGAATTTCACTGGCCTTTTTGTTTTTACTCTTTAGCAAGAGCTCGACATCAGAAAGTTAACTTCCTATATATATCGCCTTTTTGACCTATTTTTTGCCGACAAATACGCCTCTTTGACTAAAAAGAAACCGAACAGATGTTTATTCGTGATTTATTCAAAAAAAAAGTTGACGGGTTTCACTCAACTACGCATAATGCGCCCCGTTCACAGCGAAGCGGCAACGCTTCAAAATGAGCAACAATTTGGAAATGGCTACTTAGCTCAGTTGGTTAGAGCACATCACTCATAATGATGGGGTCGCAGGTTCAAATCCCGCAGTAGCCACCATTTCCTAAGCACTCTATTCGTTATTAAACACTTGTTTTTAAGCATACAGAGTTTTTAGGAAATAAAGCGGACGTGGCGGAATTGGTAGACGCACCAGATTTAGGTTCTGGCGCCGAAAGGTGTGAGAGTTCAAGTCTCTCCGTCCGCACCATATTGAGATATCTTAATTGATATCATTGTTGGGCTATCGCCAAGCGGTAAGGCACCGGCTTTTGATGCCGGCATTCCCTGGTTCGAATCCAGGTAGCCCAGCCACTATTTAAAGTGTAATTATCTTTAAAAAGATAATGGCATTGAAAGCAAGATTATATTATATTGTCTCGCTCTCAGATGGCTACTTAGCTCAGTTGGTTAGAGCACATCACTCATAATGATGGGGTCGCAGGTTCAAATCCCGCAGTAGCCACCACTATTTCTTTGAAATAGAAAGACAACGTCTTATTGAATCACCAATATTCAGTATGACTACAAAGATTTGCTGCGGTCGTGGCGGAATTGGTAGACGCACCAGATTTAGGTTCTGGCGCCGAGAGGTGTGAGAGT
>NZ_MSCI01000002.1:287892-473346 GCF_002954585.1 Vibrio chagasii | reverse complement strand
CAGGTAGCCCAGCCACTATTTATAACTCCTTGCTAATAGCAATGAGCACAACGTTTTATTGAGTCACCAATACTCAGTATAACTACAAAGATTTGCTGCGGTCGTGGCGGAATTGGTAGACGCACCAGATTTAGGTTCTGGCGCCGAGAGGTGTGAGAGTTCAAGTCTCTCCGACCGCACCATTATTTTCTCTTTCATTAGAGAACAAATAGTGAGTCTATTAGATTCGTTATTGGCTACTTAGCTCAGTTGGTTAGAGCACATCACTCATAATGATGGGGTCGCAGGTTCAAATCCCGCAGTAGCCACCACTTATACAACGTCGTATTGAATCACCAATATTCAGTATGACTATAAAGATTTGCTGCGGTCGTGGCGGAATTGGTAGACGCACCAGATTTAGGTTCTGGCGCCGAGAGGTGTGAGAGTTCAAGTCTCTCCGACCGCACCATTATTTAGATATCTTAATTGATGTCATTGTTGGGCTATCGCCAAGCGGTAAGGCACCGGCTTTTGATGCCGGCATTCCCTGGTTCGAATCCAGGTAGCCCAGCCACTATTTATAACTCCTTGCTAATAGCAATGAGCACAACGTTTTATTGAGTCACCAATACTCAGTATAACTACAAAGATTTGCTGCGGTCGTGGCGGAATTGGTAGACGCACCAGATTTAGGTTCTGGCGCCGAGAGGTGTGAGAGTTCAAGTCTCTCCGACCGCACCATCCTTAAATAAAACCCAGCTTTTTAGCTGGGTTTTGTTTTATCTGGAATATGTAAATCTGATAACCCCGTCACCAAGTATTTCTCCCTATTTAATCACTTCATGACTTTTTTAGAAGACAATGTCTGCTCCACTTTCTAATTGAGTATGACGCCTTATGAAAAACCTTACTTTAACGATCGGTTGCTACACAGACACTCCCAGTAAAAGCCAAGGCGTGTATCAGGCTCAGTTAGACTTGGAAAGCGGTAAACTATTACCTATAGAGCTCGTTACAGAGTGTTCTAACCCATCTTTTGTTGTCGCGACAGAGCTTGGTATCTATACCGTGTCTGAAGTAAATCAGCCAAAACAGCCACAGCTGATTCATATACCTAGCCCTAACTCAAAGACGGTTAAGAACTCCGGCACCATCGCTGGCGATCACCCCTGCCACATCGCAATTGATCCTAGCCACAAGTTTGCTATTACTTCTCAATACTCATCAGGCTCATTCGATGTTTTTAGTTTAAGTATCAATGGCAATATCGATAAACGACTTAAAACAATAGCTATGGTGGGTTCAGGGCCTAATAAAGAACGTCAAACAGCACCACATGCTCATCAATGTCTGTTCTTACAAAACGCACCACAATTTGTCACCGTCGACCTTGGCGCTGATCGAATCAACTTCTATTGCTTTGATGAAGAGCAGGAAGAGTTTCTAGACGAACCGATGCAATCCATTAAAGCCCCTTCGGGCAATGGACCTCGTCACCTGGTTTTCAATAAAGATGAAGACAAAGCCTATGTGATCTGTGAGCTCTCTGAAACGATACTGATGATGGAGAAAACTCTTGGGCACTGGAATATTGTTGAAGAGATTGAGGCGCTACCAAATATGGAAAAAGGAGAAGCTACCGCTGCGATAAAGCTATCGCCGGATGAGCAATTCCTCTACGTCTCTTGTCGGCATCAATCGATGATCAGTTGCTTCAAAATCGAACCCAAAACGAAGATGCCTATTTTCATTGATAGCTATAGTACCGAAGGTCATTTCCCTCGTGATTTTCATATTACTCATGATGGTGAGTGGCTTATCGCTGCAAACCAGCACTCGAATAACATCACGTCCTTCAAACGAAATACTGAAGACGGCTCTCTGGTTTACACTGGCTACTCATTAGAGCTAGATAAGCCCGTTTGTGTGACACAGCAACGATAGACGAAATCAAATACAAAAAAGGAGAGCATTCGCTCTCCTTCTCTTTTTAAACTGTCTGAAACACTCAATTAAAGGCCCAAGGCATATTTCAGTACTTGGGCTTTAATTGGCCCTGAATTCTCTGCTAGCTTGAGCGCTGCATTACGCACAAACTTAAGTGGGCCAAAATCATTACTGAACGTCTTATAGAAGAAATCCATACCGCTTTGCATCACTAGATTGTCACCTCTTCTCATCACCTCGTAGCGTCTTGCTACAGAATGATTCAGCTCGCCTTTTTCTTTGGTTACATCCAATAGCGCTGCAACATCTTTGAAGCCTAGATTCACACCCTGCCCTGCCAATGGGTTGATCGTGTGTGCCGAGTCTCCAACCAGAATGCAGTTGTTCTTAAAATAAGATTGCGCATGACGTCGAGTGAGAGGGAAAGAACCAGAGTTAAGTACTTTGATGTCTCCTAATTCCGCAGGGAAGTTAGCAAGTACTTCACTGCGAAGCTTGTCTGGGCTCATTGCCGACAGTTGCTTAATGCGAGATGGTGAGTCATACCAAACCAAGGAGCCCTGCCCGACTTCCTGATCTCCTGAACTAAAAGAACACAAAGGAAGGAATGAACGCGGCCCGCTAGGCAAAAACTGTTGCCAAGTAATATCTTGTTGAGGAAGATCGGTTTCCACATTGATTAGCATACAGTGCTGACGGTAGTCCCAAGCAGTGATGCCAATACCCGCTTGCTGTCTAACTGCAGAGTTCGCACCATCGGCACCAACTACCCACTTCGCTGATAACTCGATACCAGATTGAAGTTTAACGATATTAGTTTCGCCAAATTCGATAGAGTCCAACTTTTCGGGACACAACAGTTCTAAGTTGTCATAAGCATCGAACTGAGACCATAAGCCCAATTGAATAAGTCGGTTTTCAACAATGTAGCCTAAACGAGGCAAATCAAGTGACGCAGCATCAAATCGAGTACGACATTCTGGGTGTTCCCACGTTTCTAAGCGCTTGTAAGAGCAAACTCGCATTGCTGCTATGTTCTGCCATGCGCCAAGATCGTCAAGTAAATCGACTGACGCTTGAGAAATCGCTGATACTCGAATGTCCATCGCTTGCGACTCATCAAATGCTTGGGGCGCAAAACCTTCGATCACAGCAACCTGCATTCCTTGCTTAGCAAAACCGATCGCTGTTGCCGCACCAACCATGCCGCCGCCGACGACCACAATATCGTAACTGTTCATATTTTGTACTTATCAGTTTGATTCTTTGACTGTTTTTGATTGTACGTTTTCACAACGAACTTGTAACCAAAAACCTTATTTGAAAAATGGGTTACCCCTTGCTAAATCTAGTGTTAACGAGAATAAAAACCACTTCCGAAGAGATTTTATCAGACTACTAGTCAGTCGGTTTTGAAACCAGTACAATACGCCGCTTGCCGCTAGGGTGAGCCATAAAATGAATACCTAATTATGGCCATAGACTCTCGCGGATAGATACCGGGCGATTTGCTCCCTTAAATTAAACTAACGATCGAGCGAACAAAAAATGAGTAAGAAACTGCTAATTAAAACTTGGGGCTGCCAGATGAACGAATACGATTCATCAAAAATGGCTGACCTGCTAAATGCCGCAAATGGCTATGAGCTAACTGAAGTACCTGAGGAAGCAGATGTACTACTACTGAATACTTGTTCTATCCGTGAAAAAGCGCAAGAAAAAGTATTCCACCAGCTTGGTCGTTGGAAAACGCTAAAAGATAAAAAAGAAGGTGTGGTAATCGGTGTGGGTGGCTGTGTAGCGACTCAAGAAGGCGACCACATCCGTCAACGTGCACCATACGTAGACGTTATCTTTGGCCCTCAAACACTGCACCGTCTTCCAGAGATGATCAAATCTTCTCTATCTAACGAAGCGCCAGTGATGGACATCTCTTTCCCTGAGATAGAAAAGTTCGATAGCCTACCTGAGCCTCGTGCTGAAGGGGCGACGGCATTCGTTTCTATCATGGAAGGCTGTTCTAAGTACTGTACATACTGCGTAGTACCTTATACTCGTGGTGAAGAAGTTAGCCGTCCAATGGACGATGTACTGTTCGAAGTTGCTCAACTTGCAGAGCAAGGTGTACGTGAAGTTAACCTACTAGGTCAGAACGTAAACGCATACCGTGGTCCAACTCACGAAGGTGATATCTGCACATTCGCAGAACTACTTCGTCTTGTGGCTTCTATCGATGGTATCGACCGTATTCGTTTCACCACAAGCCACCCGCTTGAGTTCGGTGATGACATCATCGCAGTATACGAAGATACACCTGAACTTGTGAGCTTCCTTCACCTACCAGTACAAAGTGGTAGTGACCGTATCCTTACGATGATGAAACGTCCTCACACTGCTATCGAGTACAAGTCGATTATTCGTAAGCTTCGTAAAGCACGTCCTGACATTCAAATCAGTTCTGACTTTATCGTTGGTTTCCCTGGTGAATCTAACCAAGATTTCCAAGACACGATGAAACTGATCAAAGACGTTGATTTCGATATGAGCTTCAGCTTTATCTTCTCCCCTCGTCCGGGTACACCTGCTGCAGACTACCCATGTGACGTGCCTGAGCAAGAGAAGAAAGATCGCCTATACGAACTACAACAAACCGTAAACTCACAAGCAATGCGCTACTCTCGCTTAATGCTTGGTACTGAGCAACGTGTGCTGGTTGAAGGTCCGTCGAAGAAGAACCTAATGGAACTTCGCGCACGTACAGAGAACAACCGTGTTGTTAACTTCGAAGGTAACGCAGATCTAATTGGTCAATTTGTTGATGTGAAGATCACTGACGTATTCGCAAACTCTCTACGTGGTGAGTTGGTTCGTACAGAGAAGGATATGGACCTACGCAGCATCATCTCTCCAACACAGATGATGGCTAACACAAAACGTGAAGATGAGCTGGGTGTGGCAACATTTACGCCATAAGCAAAACATCTAGGTTCAGCAAAAAGCTGACCAACAAAGCTTGAAATTACCTAACTAAGTGACCATCTTAGAAATAGGGAAATCGCCACTAGAAGCCCGGTCCCAATCGGGCTTCTTGCTCTTTGTTTATTGGAAAGAGTGGGTGGCACAAAATGAGAGGCTAATTTGAGCAATAAAATCGTTACCCTAGAAGTCAATCTAGAACCCGCAGATAACCATCGCCTTGCAAGCCTTTGTGGCCCATTCGATGACAACATCAAACACCTTGAGCGCCGTTTAGGTGTCGAGATTAACTACCGCAGCAACTTCTTCACTATTGTTGGTAAGCCTCATACGGCTGCTGCTGCACTCGATATTGTTAAGCGCCTGTATGTTGAATCTGCTCCGGTCAAAGGCACGATTCCAGACATCGAGCCAGAACAGATTCACCTGGCTATCAAAGAGTCTGGTGTTTTAGAACAGAATGTAGAGTCTGATATTGAACACGGCAAAGAAGTGTTCATTAAGACCAAAAAAGGCGTGATTAAGCCGCGCACCCCAAACCAAGCACAGTACCTAATGAACATGGTGACTCATGACATCACCTTTGGTATTGGTCCTGCTGGTACGGGTAAAACATATTTGGCTGTCGCTGCCGCCGTAGACGCATTAGAGCGCCAAGAGATCCGTCGTATTCTATTGACGCGCCCTGCAGTTGAAGCGGGTGAGAAGTTAGGTTTCCTGCCTGGTGATTTAAGCCAAAAAGTAGACCCATACTTGCGTCCACTTTACGATGCACTTTTTGAGATGCTGGGCTTTGAACGCGTAGAGAAACTGATTGAGCGTAACGTGATTGAGGTTGCACCTCTTGCGTACATGCGTGGTCGTACACTGAACGATGCCTTCATCATTCTTGACGAAAGCCAAAACACGACTGTTGAACAGATGAAGATGTTCCTAACTCGTATTGGCTTCAACTCGCGCGCGGTAATCACAGGCGATATCACTCAAATCGATTTACCTCGTGGTGCAAAATCTGGCTTGCGTCATGCGACCGAAGTTCTAAGTGAAGTCGATGACATCAGCTTTAACTTCTTTATGTCTGAAGACGTGGTTCGTCACCCAGTGGTTGCTCGTATTGTCAACGCTTACGAGAAATGGGAAGCGAAAGACCAGAAAGAGCGTAAAGAGTTTGAGAAACGTAAACGTGAAGAGCGCGAAGCGAAACTTCTTGAGACTCAGCAAGCGGTTACGACACAATTAGCAACACAAAATAGTTCTGTGATTGCAGAACAAGGTGATAAATAGATGTCTATTGAACTAGACCTACAATTAGCGGTCGAAAATGAGCAAGGTCTTCCAACAGAGCAGGACATTCAGTTTTGGTTGGATAAGACTATACCTCAGTTTCAAAAGAGCGCTGAGCTTACTATCCGTATCGTAGATACCGAAGAAAGCCACCAGCTAAATCATGAATATCGTGGTAAAGACAAACCAACTAACGTGCTATCTTTTCCATTCGAGGCTCCTCCTGGGATTGAGTTAGATCTTCTAGGTGACCTCATTATCTGTCGCCAAGTTGTCGAAAAAGAAGCAGAAGAGCAAAATAAGCCTCTGCTAGCGCACTGGGCTCATATGGTTGTACATGGCAGTCTGCATCTGCTAGGTTATGATCATATCGAAGATGATGAAGCTGAAGAGATGGAGTCACTCGAGACAGAAATCATGCAAGCTATGGGGTTTGAAGACCCATATATTCTAGAAAAGTGAATCGATTCTAGTTACGTAGATTGCAGAGAAACAATAACTCATCGAACCTGTATTTTTCAGGAATCTGAGTTGTGATGTGTGCTATCACACTTCTGATAGCGTTATTTTTTGAGAAATCATGAACGAAGGTAACCCCCCCACTTCTGAGGGAAGTAAAAAATCTGAAGGTCCGAGTAGAAAGTCCTTCTTTGAACGCCTAGGCCAACTATTTCAAGGCGAGGTAAAAGACCGCCAAGAGCTCGTAGATGTAATCCGCGACTCAGAAATTAATGACCTGATTGACCACGACACTCGCGACATGCTCGAAGGTGTTATGGAAATTTCAGAGATGCGAGTACGCGATATCATGCTGCCTCGTTCTCAAATGGTTACAGTAGAGCGCACCGATGATTTAGATACATTGATTGCGTTGATTACTGATGCTCAACACTCTCGCTACCCAGTGATCAGTGAAGATAAAGACCATGTTGAAGGCATTCTATTAGCGAAGGACCTACTTAAGTACCTGGGTTCAGATAGCGCCCCATTTGATATCGAACAAGTGATTCGCCCTGCGGTTGTTGTTCCTGAAAGTAAGCGTGTTGATCGCTTACTCAAGGAGTTCCGTGAAGAGCGTTACCACATGTCTATCGTTGTTGATGAGTTTGGCGGTGTCTCTGGCCTAGTAACCATTGAAGATATCCTCGAAGAAATCGTTGGTGAAATTGAAGACGAGTTCGACGATGAAGAAGAGTTGGATATCCGTAAGCTGAGTAAGCATACCTTCTCTGTTAAAGCTTTAACCACCATTGAAGAGTTCAACAACACGTTTGACACTGCTTTCAGTGATGATGAAGTGGATACAGTAGGTGGCATGGTTATGACAGCCCTCGGTCATCTGCCAGTTCGTGGCGAAATTGTAGAAATCGAAAACTACCATTTCAAAATAACATCAGCAGATAATCGTCGCGTGATTCAGCTACAGGTAACCATCCCTGACGAGCAGCCTCTTCCGACTATCGAAGAATAACCACTTCTCTCTAAAGAGATGACAGAAATTAGATGACTAAGACTTTTGTTCATCGCCTATTACGGCCGCTTGCGGCCGTTTTTGTTGGCGCTATAACCACCCTCTCGTTCGCTCCATACTCAATATGGCCTCTTGCCATTCTCAGCCCAGCTTTATTACTGCTACTGATCCACAATCGCTCTCCTAAAAGCGCGCTTTGGATTGGTTATGCATGGGGCCTAGGTCAGTTCACTACAGGAATCAGCTGGGTATACGTCAGTATTGACGGCTTTGGCGGTATGCCATTAGCAGCCAACCTATTTTTGATGGCACTCCTCGTTGGCTATTTAGCCGTATACTCAGGGCTATTTACTTGGAGCTTAAATAAGTTCTTCCCCGCTAATAATTTAAGCCGATTCTTCCTAGCCGCTCCGGCACTATGGTTAATCAGTGATTGGCTACGCGGTTGGGTAATGACAGGCTTCCCATGGCTATGGTTGGGCTACAGCCAAATCGACTCTCCATTGGGCTCGTTCGCACCAATTGGTGGTGTGGAGTTAGTGACCCTTGCTATTATCGTTTCAGCATCCGCGTTTGCTTATGCTGCTATCCATAGAGCCTGGAGCATTGCTGTTATTCCTGCTGTTGTATTTAGTACAGGCTTTGGTATTCGAAACATCGATTGGGTAACGCCGAATCCTGAAAAAACAACCTCAGTGGTGTTGATTCAAGGCAACGTTGACCAAGACAGCAAATGGCTGCCAAGTCACCGCTGGCCAACCATGATGAAATACACCGATCTCAGCCGAGAAAACTGGGATGCTGATATCATCATCTGGCCAGAGGCCGCTATTCCTGCTTTTGAAGTCGAGATACCCTCTTTTCTGCGCAACTTAGACAGCGCAGCTAAGATGAACAACAGCTCCATCATCACAGGTGTACTAAACCAATCTGAAGATAAGAAATACTACAACAGCATTCTCTCTCTTGGTGTTAACCCATACGGTGAATACAGCTACGACCCGGATGAGCGATACCATAAACATCATCTATTACCGTTTGGTGAGTTTGTACCGTTCGAAGACATATTGCGTCCATTAGCACCGTTCTTTAACTTGCCAATGTCTTCGTTCAGTCGTGGCGATTTCATCCAACCAAACATTGTTGCTAACGGTCGTCATCTAGCGCCAGCTCTGTGTTATGAGATTATCTTTAATGATCAAGTAAGACAGAATGTGACAGACGATACGGACTTTATTCTAACGCTCTCAAACGATGCGTGGTTTGGCCGTTCAATCGGCCCACTACAACATATGGAAATCGCGCAAATGCGTGCCCTAGAGCTTGGTAAGCCGCTTATTCGCTCGACCAACAATGGTGTGACAGCGGTGACGGACTACAAAGGCAATATCATCAAGCAAATACCTCAATTTGAAACGGCAGTACTAAAAACTGAGCTTGTTTCAACAGATGGCCAAACTCCTTACCGCGTGGTCGGTACTTGGCCATTGTATATTTGGGTGCTATTAAGCTTGGTAATTGGCTGGATTATGAGAAAACCAAAGAGCTAGATTCGACATGAAATAACTTTGAGGGTTGGCCGTTTGGCCAACCCTTTTTGTTCGTGTCGTATTGGGGGAGATTTACGGCTTCAGTGCTTTGCGACTAAACCCTTTCGAGCCGCACTTAATGCACGGGATGATGGTCGTGGGGTGGTTATATTCAGTTTGATGGCCACACTCATCACAGACAAGCGTACCCAAGCCAATCACTTCGCCTGCTTGATACAAGCCTTGGTGCTCTAAATCTTGGAATAGCTCGACCCACTCGACTTTAGTGCGATCGGTAATATCGAGAAGCCCCTGCCAAATAGAGTCAGCAATCATCAGATAAAATGGACCGCTTTTGCTCTCTTCGTAGCTCTCAGAAAACTCTTTCAAGTCTGACTTCACGTAAGCCGAGATCAGCGATAGCTCATCTTTAGTCATATCATTGGCGGCTTTCGCATATTTGCCTGACGTTTCAATTTTGTTGTTGAGCTCTTCAGGGCTATGCTTCAGCGTTTCGATAACCTCTTCAACCACTTCCTCGTAGAGTGCTTTTTTCTTCGGCATAACAACCTCCTTAAGATAACCAACGATATAGTGAGTAAACGAAGTGCTACTATGCACTCTCGCTTACAAACAAATGCAATTCATACTCTTAAGTATAGTTGCCCTGCGAAATTCAATGAAAATTACGCCATCTACAAGTCAGCAACTGCAAGTATGAAGGGTATAACTATTGTTGTACTAAGCTCCTTTAGGTATTCTATGACGATCTATAAGATTCTGTTCTAACCGAACTCACAAATTCCAAGATAACCGGATACCATCGATGCAAGAACAATATAACCCGCAAGAGATTGAACAAAAGGTTCAACAACACTGGGATAACAGCGAAACTTTCGTTGTAAGTGAAGACCCAAACAAAGAAAAATTCTACTGTCTTTCTATGTTCCCGTACCCAAGTGGCCGACTGCACATGGGTCACGTGCGTAACTACACCATCGGTGATGTGGTATCTCGTTTCCAACGTCTACAAGGCAAAAACGTAATGCAACCAATCGGTTGGGATGCATTCGGCCTACCTGCAGAAAACGCAGCTGTAAAAAACAACACAGCACCTGCACCATGGACTTACGAAAACATCGAATACATGAAAAACCAGCTTAAGCTTCTTGGCTTTGGTTACGACTGGAATCGTGAATTCGCGACATGTACGCCAGAATACTACCGCTGGGAACAAGAGTTCTTCACTAAGCTTTACGAAAAAGGCCTAGTGTACAAGAAGACCTCTTCTGTTAACTGGTGTCCAAACGACCAAACTGTACTAGCAAACGAGCAAGTAGAAGACGGTTGCTGCTGGCGTTGTGATACTCCAGTAGAGCAAAAGAAAATTCCACAGTGGTTCATTAAAATCACTGAGTACGCTCAAGAGCTACTAGATGACCTAGACAACCTTGAAGGTTGGCCTGAAATGGTTAAAACCATGCAGCGCAACTGGATCGGTCGCTCTGAAGGTGTTGAGCTATCTTTCGCTGTTAACGGTGAAGAAGCGCCACTAGAAGTGTACACAACTCGTCCTGATACGCTGATGGGTGTGTCTTACGTTGGTATCGCTGCAGGTCACCCTCTTGCAGAGAAAGCATCGAAGAACAACCCTGAGCTTGCTGCATTCGTTGAAGAGTGCCGCAACACTAAAGTTGCTGAAGCTGAACTAGCAACGATGGAAAAGAAAGGTATGGATACTGGCTTAACGGCTATCCATCCTCTTAACGGTCGTGTTGTTCCTGTATACGTAGCAAACTTCGTACTTATGGATTACGGCACAGGTGCGGTAATGGCGGTTCCAGCTCACGATCAACGTGACTACGAATTCGCAACTAAATACGGCATTGATATCATTCCAGTCATCAAGCCAGAAGATGGTTCTGAGCTAGATGTATCTGAAGCAGCTTACACAGAGAAAGGCGTACTGTTCGACTCTGGTGAGTTCGATGGTCTTGCTTTCCAAGAAGCATTCGACGCAATTGCTGCGAAGCTAGAAGCTGAAGGCAAAGGTAAGAAGACAGTAAACTTCCGTCTACGTGACTGGGGTGTATCTCGTCAACGTTACTGGGGTGCACCAATCCCAATGGTAACGACTGAAGATGGTGAAGTTCACCCAGTACCAGCAGACCAACTACCAGTGATTCTTCCTGAAGATGTGGTAATGGATGGTGTGACTAGCCCAATCAAGGCTGACAAGTCGTGGGCAGAAACAACATTCAACGGCGAACGTGCTCTACGTGAAACAGACACGTTCGATACGTTCATGGAGTCTTCTTGGTACTACGCTCGTTACTGTTCACCACAAGCTGACGATATCCTAGATCCAGAAAAAGCGAACTACTGGCTACCTGTAGACCAGTACATCGGTGGTATCGAGCACGCTTGTATGCACCTATTGTACTCTCGTTTCTTCCATAAACTGCTGCGTGATGCTGGTTACGTAACGTCTGACGAACCATTCAAGCAACTACTATGTCAAGGTATGGTACTAGCAGATGCGTTCTACCACGAAAACGAGAAAGGCACTAAAGAATGGGTTGCTCCTACTGATGTTGCTGTAGAGCGTGACGGTAAAGGCCGTATCACTTCTGCGAAAGACAACCAAGGCCGTGACGTTTCTCACTCAGGGATGATCAAGATGTCTAAGTCGAAAAACAACGGTATCGACCCACAAGAGATGGTAGACAAGTACGGTGCTGACACAGTACGTCTATTCATGATGTTTGCATCACCTGCAGACATGACTCTTGAGTGGCAAGAGTCTGGTGTTGAAGGTGCAAACCGCTTCCTTAAACGTGTTTGGAAACTGGTTCACGCTCACTCTTCTAAGGGCGCAGCTGAATCGGTTGACGTTGCAGCACTTTCTGGTGACCAAAAAGCGCTTCGTCGTGATGTTCATAAGACTATCTCGAAAGTAACGGACGATATCGGCCGTCGCCAAACGTTCAACACAGCGATCGCTGCGATCATGGAGCTGATGAACAAGCTAGCGAAAGCGCCTCAAGAATCAGCACAAGATCGTGCAATCCTTGACGAAGCACTGAAAGCAGTGGTTCGCATGCTTTACCCAATGACTCCTCACATATCTTACGAAATGTGGATTGCTCTTGGTGAATCAGATGTTGACTCCGCAACATGGCCAACATTTGACGAGAAAGCACTAGTTGAAGACGAGAAGACAATCGTTGTTATGATCAACGGTAAGCTGCGTGCGAAGCTAACTGTGGCAGCTGATGCAACAGAAGAGCAGGTTCGTGAGCTTGGTCTGAACGATGAGAACGCTAAGAAGTTCCTAGATGGCTTAACGATCCGTAAAGTTATCTTCGTACCTGGTAAGCTTCTAAACATCGTTGCTAACTAATCGTTGTAGACTAAAACGAACTTAATTCGTTTTTTGCAGTCTTTAGACAGGGTAATGACATTACCCTGTCTACTTATTTAAACGCTTTACTTTCAGTGACTAACCTCACTTCAACAAGCAAAAGCCTTTAAATAAGTATTCTACCTTCATGAGAGCCATCAAATAATGCGCCTGATTTCACTATCTTCATTGAAAGTTACTATTGTTGTTCTAACCGTTAGCCTACTCAGTGCCTGTGGTTTTCACCTGCGCGGTGACTACTCTGTACCAGAAGAGCTCAACAAGATCTCGGTAACCAGTTACGACCAATACAGTACGTTCACACGTATGATGAAGAGCCAACTGCGTATTAATGATGTAGAGATTGTCCCACCTGCTGAAAATACCCCTAACCTGCACATCATTAGTGAGGGCGTTGGTGAGCGTACTTTATCGCTATACCAAAGTACTCTTGCCGCTGAGAAAGAACTTACATTCAACGCTTCGTACAGAGTAACTATCCCAGAGTTAGGTTCTAAGACATTCTCTACTAGCGTAACCCGCAGCTATCTTGATAACCCACTAACCGCCCTCGCAAAATCGGTTGAACGCGACATGATCGAAGATGAAATGCGCAAGCTAGCAACTAGCCAAATCCTTCGTCAGATGGCTCGCCTAAAAGCCAACATTGCCGCAGGTAGCATGAATCTAGAGTCTTTAGAAACTGTGCAAGTTAAAGAGCTTGAAAAGCAATACAACATCAAGAATGTTGAGATTGACGACGTCGAAATTGATCCAAGTACAGAAGAACAGCCAGAGCTCAGCGAATCTGCTCAATAATAGGTTTATTTGATGCGTATTTTTGCTGACCGATTACCTGAACAACTTACTAAGCAGCTGAGTAACGTTTACCTGATTTTTGGTAACGAACCACTGCTCTTGCAAGAAAGCCGAGAAGCGATTCAAAAAGCGGCTAAACAACAAGGTTTCGAAGAGCGTCACCGCTTTGCGATTGATAACAGTATGGACTGGAACCAAGTCTATGACTGTACCCAAGCGCTAAGCCTGTTTTCTAGCCGTCAAATCATTGAACTTGAGCTACCAGAGTCAGGCGTGAATGCCGCAATAGCCAAAGAATTGTTGGCTATCTCTGAGCATATCCACAACGATATCTTGCTTATTCTTGTTGGCACCAAACTGACAAAAGCTCAAGAAAACGCTAAATGGTTTAAAGCACTCTCTAACCAAGGGCATTGGGTAAGCTGCCTGACGCCTGATGTCAGCAGGCTACCTCAGTTTGTTCAAGCACGCTGTCGTCAAGTCGGATTATCACCAGATCCTGAAGCTGTTCAAATGCTGGCACAGTGGCATGAGGGCAACCTGTTTGCACTCACACAAAGCCTCGAAAAACTGGCGCTTCAGTATCCAGATGGAAAGCTAACCTTAGTACGCTTAGAAAAGTCTCTGAGCCGCCACAACCACTTTACGCCATTCCATTGGAGTGATGCCCTATTGGCAGGGAAAGGGAATCGAGCACAGAGGATTCTCAGACAACTCGAAGCTGAAGGTGTCGAACCGGTTATTCTGCTGCGAAGCGTGCAAAGAGAGCTTGCGTTACTGCTGCAAATGCAGCAACAAATGAAACTCATGCCGATCGGTCAAGTTTTCGAAAAGCATCGTATCTGGCAATCGAAAAAGCCGCTTTATAACGCCGCGCTAACAAGAGTTTCAATTTCTCAATTACACTCATTGTTTGCATTGCTGACCCAAGCAGAATTGATAACAAAAACTCAGTATGAGCAGTCGCCTTGGCCACTAATCCATCAGCTGAGCGTTGAGTTTTGTATCCCTTCAGCTTCAATACCATCTCACGTATAAAAGCGTGTTATGATCTTAGTAGAACCAAATTCAGATTTAAGGAACACCCAGTGTTACGTGAAGAACTAAAAGACTTTCTTGCAGACAAAGCTGACGACATGAAAGCAGAATCTATTGTGACCATCGATGTAGAAGGCAAATCAAGTGTAACGGATTACATGATCGTTTGTACTGGTACATCTAAGCGCCACGTAGCTTCAATTGCTCAGCATGTTGCTGACGAAGTAAAGAAAGCCGGTCTTGAACCACTTGGTATGGACGGCCAGCAAGAAGGCGAATGGGTTGTACTAGATATGGGTACAAGCATGCTTCACGTTATGCAAGAAGAGCATCGTGAACTGTACCAACTAGAAAAACTTTGGGGCTAAACGTTGAAGATCCAGTTAATCGCGGTTGGCACAAAAATGCCGAAGTGGGTTGAAGAAGGGTTTAACGAATATAAACGCCGCTTCCCTCACGACATGCCGTTAGAGCTCGTTGAAATCACTGCAGGTAAGCGTGGTAAGAACGCTGATATCGCTCGTATTCTTCAAAAAGAAGGCGAAGCCATGTTGGCAGCAGTGCCAAAAGGCAACCGAATTGTCACTCTAGATATCCCAGGAAGAAAGTGGGACACACCACAACTTGCAGAGCAATTGGAAAGCTGGAAGTTGGATGGACGTGATGTTTCTATCCTGATTGGCGGGCCTGAAGGACTAGCACCCGCATGTAAAGCGGCCGCAGACCAAAGTTGGTCTCTGTCTGCGCTTACTCTCCCTCACCCATTAGTACGCGTTATCATGGCTGAAAGCTTGTATCGAGCTTGGAGCATAACTGCTAACCACCCTTATCATCGAGAATAAGCGTTAATGTTACGTAAACGTAGCCAAATCCGTGATTACAAAGCAGAAGCACGACTATTTACTAGCCGTGCTTTTGTTGCGTTTGCAGGCATCATAGCCATGATGTCATTGTTGGTTGTTAACCTGTATAACATTCAGGTCAACCAATATCAAGACTATAAAACTCGCTCTAACGACAACCGTATTAAGGTCGTGCCAATCGCACCGAACCGTGGTTTGATTTACGATCGAAACGGTGTACTTCTTGCCGAGAACCGTCCGGTTTTCAACCTAGAAATCACACCAGAAAAAATTAAAGATATGGACGACACACTTGTCCGTCTACAAGAGTTAATTGAGATCCCACCAGAGCGTATTGAACGATTTAACCGTGAGCGCCGTAATTCACGACGCTTTAAATCAGTACCTATTCTTAACCAGCTGACAGAAGAACAGGTAGCTATATTCTCGGTGAATCAACACAAATTCCCAGGTGTTGAAGTTACAGGTACTTTAAAGCGCTTCTACCCGTACGGTGATGTGCTTACCCACGTTATTGGCTATGTCTCTCGAATCAACGACCGTGATATGCAGCGCTTGGTACGCGAAGAAAAAGACGCCAATTACCAAGCGACCCGTGATATCGGTAAGCTCGGTATCGAACGCTATTACGAAGATTTGCTACACGGCACAGCCGGCTATCAAGAAGTTGAAGTCAATAGCCGTGGACGTGTTATCCGCACGCTCAAATTTGTTCCTTCTGTTCCAGGTAAAGATATTGTACTGAACCTAGATATCAACCTTCAGCTTTACGTTCATAAGCTACTCGATGGCCGACGTGGTTCTGCAGTTGTATTGGATCCAAAAGATAACGGCGTATTGGCGATGGTTTCAAGCCCGAGCTATGACCCGAATGCGTTCGTACATGGCATTTCCTCTAAAGGTTATAACGCACTGCTTCAGGATAAGAACCGCCCTCTGGTAAACCGAACCACACTTGGCATCTATCCACCAGCATCAACGATCAAACCTTTCATGGCTGTAGCTGCATTACAGGAAGGTGTCATTACACCGAATACTACACGTAACGATCCTGGCTATTGGAAGATCCCTAACTCTAAAACTCGACCATTCCGAGATTGGTTACGTTGGGGCCATGGTAAAGTCGACATCGTCAAAGCGATTGAAGAATCGGTGGACACGTTCTTCTACCAGATCGCGTATGACCTAGGTATAGACCGCATATCCAAATGGATGATGATGTTTGGATTTGGTGATTACACGGGCATCGATATTTACGAAGAAAGTAAAGCCAACATGCCAACCCGAGACTGGAAAATGGCCAGACACCGTGTGCCATGGTACCAAGGTGATACGATCCCTGTAGGTATCGGCCAAGGCTACTGGACAGCCACACCAATGCAGATTGCGAAAGCGACCTCTGTACTGGTCAATAAGGGCGAGGTAACAGCACCTCACCTATTGCGTGCCACCATTGAAAACGGTCACCCATTCGACGAGCAAGTTATGTCGGACATTGAAACTTACCCGCCACTAACAGGCGTTAAGAAGAAATACTGGGATATCGCTCAAGAAGGTATGAAGCTGGCTAACCACGGCAAAAAAGGAACGGCAAGACGCTCATTCCAAAATATGTCTTACGTTACCGCAGGTAAATCAGGTACAGCACAAGTCTTTGGTCTGAAAGAAGATGAAGAGTACAACGCCGATGAAATTGCTGAGCACCTGCGTGACCACGCGTTGTTTACTGGCTACGCACCAATCGAATCTCCAGAGGCCGTTGTTACCATTGTTCTAGAAAATGCTGGCGGTGGTTCTTCTAATGGTGCTCCAGTAGTACGACGAATTCTAGACCACATTATCCTTGCAAAAGATTATCAAAGCGAGCCAATAAAATAATGAAACTTGATCCTTCAACAGGACGAAACAGAGCCTTATTTGAAAGGCTCCATATCGATCTGCCACTATTACTCGGCATTCTTGTTTTAATGGGCTTTGCCTTATTAATCATGTACAGCGCGAGCGGACAGAGCCTAGCGATGATGGATCGCCAGGCAATGCGTATGGCACTCTCTTTGGGCGTAATGATCTTCTTAGCTCAGATATCACCACGTACCTACGAGACTTTAGCCCCTGTGCTATTCGCTGGTGGCGTTATTCTGCTATTAGGCGTACTCTTCTTTGGCGAAGCCTCTAAAGGTGCGCAGCGTTGGCTTAATTTCGGCTTTGTCCGATTCCAGCCCTCAGAGCTCTTAAAGCTCGCCGTGCCTTTAATGCTGGCGAGATTTATTGGTAAGCGTTCACTACCACCGACATTCCAAACCTTGGCAATCTCGCTGGTTATGGTGTTCGTACCAACCATTCTAATCGCTAAGCAGCCCGACCTAGGCACTTCTATCCTTATCGCGGCATCGGGTATCTTCGTAATCTTCCTAGCAGGTATTAGCTGGAAGATCATTGCCAGTGCAGCTGTCGCCTTAGGCGCATTTATCCCAATTCTGTGGTTCTTCTTAATGCGTGAATATCAAAAGGTGCGTGTAAGAACCCTTTTTGATCCTGAATCCGATCCATTAGGTGCGGGTTACCACATCATTCAAAGTAAGATTGCGATAGGTTCAGGCGGTATATCCGGAAAAGGCTGGCTACAAGGGACTCAGTCTCAACTAGAGTTTATTCCTGAACGCCATACTGACTTCATCTTCGCGGTTATCGCTGAAGAATGGGGCATGATAGGTATCTTGTTCTTACTGGTTATCTACCTATTCATTATTGGACGTGGTTTGTACCTCGCAAGCCAAGCGCAAACCGCCTTTGGTCGAATGATGGGCGGCAGTATTGTACTGAGCTTCTTCGTTTATATTTTTGTAAATATTGGCATGGTAAGTGGCATTCTACCGGTTGTAGGTGTACCTCTTCCTTTGGTCAGCTATGGCGGCACCTCTATGGTCACCCTAATGGCTGGTTTTGGTATTTTAATGTCGATCCACACACACAGAAAAGCATTCTCAAAGGCGACCTAATCGATGTCCATTACAACGTTTTCAAAAAAAGCATCTTTGGTTGATGAACTGCCAATCAAAAAAATAGTCTCAATTCTGGGCTTAGCGATTTTAATCAATGGCTGTTCCTCGCAGAAGCCAAGTGGCCGCTACGATATCGATTCAGATATCGCGCCAGATGCCCCTATTTCGGTCGAGCATTTAGAGGACGCACACCCTCAATACGAACCCTACAGCCTAGGTGGTAACAGTGACTACACTCTGCGCGGTGAAGACTACAAAATCGTAAAGGAAACCGAAGGCTTCATCGAGAAAGGCAAAGCGTCTTGGTACGGCAAAAAATTTCATGGTCATTTGACATCGAATGGTGAGATTTACGACATGTATTCAATGTCGGCGGCACACAAAACATTGCCTATTCCAAGTTATGTCAAAGTCACTAATACCGACAACAACAAAACAACGATTGTGCGTATTAATGATCGCGGCCCATTCCATGAAGGCCGAATCATTGACCTCAGTTATGCGGCGGCTTACAAGCTTGATGTCTTAAGGACAGGCACCGCAAATGTTGAGATTGAAGTGATCAAAGTTGCAATGCCAACTGATGCCAAAAAGAAGGCGGCTTTGCCACAATTTATTATTCAAGTCGCGACATCGCAACATGAAGACAGAACGGAGAAGTTAGCCAAAGATCTCAGCGAAAAGCTAGCAGTAGCAAGCTTCTTGCAGCCAAATGATGGTCAATACCGCCTAATGCTTGGGCCATTTCATGACTATGCTCTGACTCAAGAGAAATTAGAACAGGTTAAGCTCATGGGTTACCCTTCTGCTTATATCAAGAAACACACGCTAACTCGCTAATTAATCTGACAGTAACCTCTGGTAATCAGCGCTCTGGTGTGACAGAGTGATTCTGGTAAGATATGAATAGTTCACCAAATAATTGCATTCAAAATGATTAAATCTAATAAACTTGTTAAAACGATTTTTGCTACTTCTGTTGCGCTTTCAGCAACAATAGCTACATCGTCATTCGCTGCTCCAATTGTTGTTCCTGATGCACCACAAATCGCCGCTAAAGGTTTTGTTCTGATGGATTACCATTCAGGCAAAGTACTAGCAGAGAAAGAGATGAATACTCAACTTTCTCCAGCAAGTTTAACCAAGATGATGACGAGCTACGTAATCGGTCAAGAACTTGAGCGTGGTAACATCAACCTAAACGACGATGTTGTAATCAGTGAAAATGCTTGGGCTAAAAACTTCCCAGACTCATCTAAAATGTTCGTAGAAGTTGGCACAACGGTTAAAGTTGAAGAACTGAACCGCGGTATCATCATTCAATCAGGTAACGATGCTTGTGTTGCAATGGCTGAGCACATTGCTGGCTCAGAAGACGCATTCGTTGACCTAATGAACGCATGGGCAAGCTCTATCGGCATGAAAGACACGCACTTTGCTAACGTGCATGGTCTAGACAACCCGAACCTATACTCAACGCCTTACGATATGGCACTGCTTGGTCAGGCGCTAATTCGTGACGTTCCTGATGAGTACCGTATCTACTCACAGAAAAAATTCACATACAACGGCATCACCCAATACAACCGTAATGGTCTGTTGTGGGATAAAAGCATGAACGTTGATGGCATTAAAACAGGCCACACAAGCAATGCAGGTTACAGCCTAGTAAGCTCAGCAACAGAAGGCAAAATGCGCCTAGTTGCGGTTGTGATGGGTACTAAGAATGCAAACGCTCGTAAAACAGAAAGCAAAAAGCTGCTTAGCTACGGCTTCCGCTTCTTCGAAACAGTGGCACCACACACTGCTGGTGAAACTTTCGTAGAAGAGAAAATCTGGATGGGTAGCAAAGACACGGTAGCGCTAGGTGTTGATGAAGATACCTTCGTAACTCTGCCTCGCGGCCAAGCGAAAGATCTAAAAGCAAGCTTTGTACTTGAGAAAGAGCTAGAAGCGCCAATCAGCAAAGGTGATGTTGTTGGTAAACTTTTCTACCAAGTTGATGGTGAAGACGTTGCGGAATACCCACTACTAGCACTTGAAGACGTAGAGCAAGGCAGCCTATTTAGCCGCCTATGGGATTACCTAGTACTGCTATTCAAAGGCTTATTCTAAGTAAGTCCAAGGTTTTGTCTAAACAAAACCTTGGCTTGTAGGAAAGCTAACCTAATGAGTAAGTTCATTATTTACTCTTTAGTGAAACAAAAGCCGCCATGTGCGGCTTTTGTTGATCTTGAGTTCAGTGATATTTACACGTAATATTCCGCCTTATTACTCGAGTCTACTGACCGAACACGCTTTTTATCGACTTCCGCCAATTTGCGAGAGTCTAGCCTTTTGGAGCTAATCATGAACATCAATTCTGATGCAAAACTAAAAGACCTCTTAGAGTTCCCTTGTTCATTCACTTACAAAGTAATGGGCCACGCTAAGCCAGAACTGACTGAACTAGTGCTAGAAGTGATCCAGCGTCATGCTCCTGGTGACTACAGCCCAACACTAAAACCAAGTGCAAAGGGTAACTACCACTCTGTTTCTATCAACATCACTGCGACTTCAATTGAGCAGGTGGAAACGCTATACAAAGAACTAGGCGAGATCGAAATCGTTCGTATGGTTCTATAATCCTCGATTACGCATGAAAAACAGCGGCTTATTGCCGCTGTTTTTGTTTATAGCCCCCTACTGCGGTCAAATTCATTCAACTTAATTTTAAATAAATACAAAGAAAGTTGAAAAACCTTGCAGTCCATCTGTAGTTAGAATCATGTTTCGCGTTTATAATGCGTTCACTTTATTAATCCTTGAGGGAGTGCCGCTTTGCAAAATAAGCTAATCGTAAAAAAATTAGGCCGTCAGGATTACGAACCTGTATGGAAAGCCATGCATAAGTTCACAGACGAACGCACAGAAGAAGACGCAGACCAAGTATGGTTGGTTGAACACAACCCTGTCTTCACTCAAGGACAAGCAGGCAAAGCTGAGCATGTATTAAATGCTGGCGATATCCCTGTTATACAAAGCGATCGCGGTGGCCAGGTGACTTACCACGGCCCAGGTCAGTTAGTGGCTTACTTTCTGATTAACATCCGCCGCAAGAAGTTTGGAGTGCGTGATTTGGTTACTCATATCGAGAACCTCGTAATCAACACTCTGAAAGCTTACAATATAGATTCAGCTGCCCGACCTGACGCTCCTGGTGTTTATGTCGATGGCAAGAAAATCTGTTCACTCGGACTACGAATTCGACGTGGCTGCTCATTCCATGGACTAGCACTGAACGTTGATATGGACCTGTCCCCATTCCTACGCATTAACCCATGTGGTTACCAAGGTATGGAGATGGCACAGGTAAGCCAGCTAGGCGGACCAAGTGAATTAGAGAACGTTGAGCAACAGTTAATACAAGAGCTCGTAGAGCTGCTCGGCTATGACCAAGTAGACATTCAAGCCACCAGTAACATTACAGCAGAAGCATAAAATCATGAGCAAACCAATCCAAATGGAAAAAGGCGTTAAATATCGTGACGCTGACAAAATGGCATTAATTCCCGTAAAGAATATGCCTGCTGAACAGAAAGAAGTACTACGTAAGCCAGAATGGATGAAGATTAAACTTCCTTCAGACAGCCACCGTATCCAAGAAATCAAATCAGCAATGCGCAAAAACAACCTGCACTCAGTTTGTGAAGAAGCGTCTTGCCCTAACCTAGCCGAGTGTTTCAACCACGGTACGGCAACGTTTATGATTCTTGGCGCTATCTGTACTCGTCGCTGCCCGTTCTGTGATGTTGCCCATGGTCGCCCTGTTGCTCCTGAAGCAGAAGAGCCGAAAAAGCTGGCTAAGACAATTCAAGACATGAAACTGAAGTATGTTGTAATCACTTCAGTAGACCGTGATGACTTGCGCGACGGTGGTGCGAAGCACTTTGCAGACTGTAACCGTGAGATCCGCGAGCTAAACCCAAATATTCGTATCGAAACACTGGTTCCAGACTTCCGCGGCCGTATGGACGTTGCACTTGAGCTACTGAAAGACAATCCGCCAGATGTTTTCAACCATAACCTAGAGACTGCGCCACGCCTATACCGTAAAGCGCGTCCAGGTGCGAACTACAAGTGGTCTCTTGATCTACTGAAGAAGTTCAAAGAGCAACACCCAGACATCCCAACAAAGTCTGGCGTTATGATGGGCCTTGGTGAAACCAAAGAAGAGATCATTCAAGTATTGAAAGACCTTCGTGAGCACGGTGTAACTATGCTGACTCTTGGTCAATACCTAGCACCAAGCCGTCACCACTTACCAGTAGAACGCTACGTGCCGCCTTCAGAGTTCGACGAGCTAAAAGAGATTGCTCTAGAGCTAGGCTTCACTCACGCAGCATGTGGTCCGTTTGTACGTTCTTCTTACCATGCAGACTTGCAAGCACAAGGTATGGAAATTAAGTAACCTTGATTGCTTAAACCAAGATTGAAAAGGCGCTGAACTATCGGTTCAGCGCCTTTTTCTTATCAACAAACCGTCACGTTACCATTCAGATACAACAAAGCCGCTCAATGAGAGCGGCTTTTTTAAATTCAAATGTCTAGACGATAGACAAGCAAACAATAATGGCTAATTAGCCGAAAGAAGCCCAGATAACCGTTGCCACTAAGATTGGGCACACGAACTTCACATACATCGGCCAAACCTTACCAAACCAGCCAAGTTGAAAGTCCGGGCAACCTTGCTCAAGCTCTTTCACTTTTGAATCTCGGCTCCACACCCATCCACCAAACAGACAGAACATCAATGCAGCAATTGGCTGCAGGTACTGTGTCGCTATCATCGCAACCATGCCAAACATCGCAGCAAAGTTGTAAACAATCACCACACTAAACAGCGCAATAGCACCACCAATCACCCAACTTGTTGACGTACGTTTAGTATTGAGGCGCTCACTCACTAGCGCTACCGGGCCTTCTAACATTGAGATAGAAGACGTCAACGCAGCAATGGTTAGCAACAAGAAGAAAACAATTGCGAAGATCTGACCAAGCACACCTAAGCTATCAAACATCAAAGGTAGAACCGTGAACACCAGTGTGTCAGAGCTCAATAGTGAACCATCTTCCGCATAGATTTGAACGCCTTTTTGCATCGCAACAAACATTGCTGGCATTACCACTAAGCCGGCGATAAAAGCCACTGCGGTATCAACAAGTGTCACGTTCATTGCCATTTTTGGCAGATTTTCTTTCTTACTTAAGTAAGATCCATAAACCAACATTGAACAGCCACCAATCGTTAGCGAGAAGAAGCCTTGTCCCATCGCTGCTAGAATTAGCTTTCTATCCCACACCTTTTCAAAATCAGGCACTAGGTAATGCTTCAAGCCTTCTATTGCGCCAGCTTGAGTCATGATATATACGAACAATAAACCGAACAAAACAAACAGTGCTGGCATTAAACGCGTCGACCACTTCTCGATACCTTGTTTAACACCACCCTGAACAATAAGAATGGTCAGTACGTAGAACGCTACAGTACCAAATACATTACGCTCAACGCTGAAGCCTTTGAACCAATCAGCAGCAGCCTCTAGACCAATAAGATCAGCGACAGCACCAATTAGGAAGCAGATTAACCAACCACCAACAATGCTGTAAAACGCCAGCACGGCACTTGGGACACTTAATCCAATCCAACCAACAAATTCACCGACTTTCTTGCCTAGCGGGTTACTCGTTAGTGAGCGCATGCTATCAACTGGGTTGGCTTGGCCATGACGACCAATCGCCATTTCAACCACCAGCATAGGAAACGCAACCACGAAAATCATGATTAGGTAAACCAGTAGGAAGGCGCCACCACCATTGCTCGCTACTTGAGTTGGAAAACCCCAAATGTTACCCAAGCCAACAGCAGCACCAGCCGCTGCTAAAATAAAGCCTAAACGAGAACTAAACAGCTCTCTTGAAGAGGAAGATTGTTGGTCCATATTGCTCGCACAAAGAATCATTGAACTAGTTGGGAAGTACAGTAATAAAAAGCAATGATAGACACAACCAATAAATGAACAATTCTCTGATTTTTACAATAAACCCGCTATTTAGAACCACAAAATTAACAAAATTCCAGTTCGATAATTTTTCATAAGCAGATATATAAGGATTATCAGAACACCCCATCATCAAATCGGATACTGATCGTTGGGCAAACAATACAAACAAAAAGAGCACCCATCGGTGCTCTTACTATTCATCACTAGACTCGAATTAAATCGTGAATACTTGATAATCTTTTAAATTCGGAATGATTTCATGCAGCTCTTGCTCTTGCTCTGCCATCTCATCAAGAGAATCACAGAACTCTGCACTTTCTTCTTCCATCTGTTTAGCGTGCTGCTTCATTCGCTCTTCAACTTTCAGCTTGAGTTCAGCCATGCTGTCTGTCAATTCCGTCAGGTTGAGCCCACCTTCTTGCTTCATCTTTTCTGACATGGCATTAAAGGCACTAGAGATAAACTCTTGGTTAAAGATCTCTTTAGCCTTTTCGAAATCTTCAGACCAACCATTGGCCATCGACTCAAAGCTGTCTGCAGGCAAAACCAGTTCACCGTCTTTGTAGTAACGGGCTTCTAGATCTGCGAAAAACGTTTTCATCGACTCTTTTACGTTATCAAACGATTCTGGAGAGTCCAAGCTGACAGCAATATCGTCAATCACATCATTGGCTAATGCGAGACTTTCGCTCGCCATCTGCTTAGCTCGCGGTATGTACTCACTCATACTCTCGCGATATTTTTCAATCGCCGCTTGTTGGTCAGCATCAAGCTCAACTTTCTCGCCATGGATATAGAGATCGTTGTTGTCATCGAATACGGCGGTATCACCATTTACCTGATGAATTTCGACTTTTTGGTCATCGATTCGCAACTCATTCTTCAAATCAACTCGACATTGAGCTGCAAATGTTGGCAGGCTCACAACAGAGATCGCCGCTGTTAACGATGCAATTAATACACTGTTTTTCATAAATACATTGCTTTTCATAACATCCTCTCATCAATCTGCCAGATTACTATACCCCGAGTTTATGCTTCTTTGTCAGGGCAAGGTTTTATATCAATTCACTCAGAGCTCAACCAATAGAAACCACTTCATAACAAAACGGTTTATCAGCGACGCTAAACTCAATCTCGTCGCCGACTTCTTTCCCCATAAGAGCCCGACCAAACGGCGCATTCGACGTCACTATAGATACCTCATTACCGTTCCAGGTAACAGAAAGCCCACCGACTCTTGGCCCCATGAAAAAATGCTTATATTGATCGTGCTCGTCAATCACCACAACGTAGCTACTCACTGTTACCTTCTCACTGTCACGTAAAACTAGGTTTCGGTAACACTGAATATCCTCTTCGCACTCTTGCACCCTAACCGCTTGTCCGTGAGCAAGGTACGAGGCTTCTAACGCCAACGTATCGTACTTGTGTTCAGGTACCGTCTCTTCATCAGTCGCAGCATCAATGGCGCGCTGTGTAGCGGACTGCGCGATACGTAATCGGGATTCAAGTTGCTCTAGGATTATTTGGCGGAGCTCGGACTTATTCATACTATTGGGGTGCTTTTCTATAGGAGCTACAGAATAGAATTAGGTACAATCAGGTGCAAGAGATTTGATACCTCAAGTGACGCTATCATCAATCAGTGCTCGCTTTAGCATCAAGACAACACTTATTAATTCAGGTAGAACACAAATGATTGAGCAGAAGCTAAAACAAGTATTCGGATTCGATTCACTGAGAAACGGACAGAAGCAAGTCATTGATAATGTTCTATCTGGTCACTCGACAGCTGCGATATTCCCGACAGGTTCGGGCAAATCACTCTGTTATCAGCTACCTGCTTTAGAGTTGCCCCACCTAACCTTAGTGATATCGCCACTGCTCGCTTTGATGAAAGACCAACTCGCTTTCCTACACAGCAAAGGCATCAGCGCGGCTGCAATCGAATCAAGCCAAGACAGACAAACCACCCAGCAAGTAATGCAATCCGTACGCAACGGAGACACAAAGATCCTGATGATCTCAGTCGAGCGACTGAAAAACGAACGCTTTCGCCAGTTTATTTCCCAAGTGTCTATCTCGTTACTTGTGGTCGACGAAGCGCACTGTATCTCGGAATGGGGCCACAACTTCAGACCAGACTACCTCAAGCTGCCTCAATATCAAAAACAGCTCAATATTCCACAGGTACTGCTGCTCACGGCGACAGCTACCACATCTGTTATTCAAGATATGAAGTCGAAATTCGATATCGATAAAGATCGTGTTGTGGTCACTGGCTTCTATCGTCAAAACCTCGACCTATCTATTCAGCCATCCGAACAAGCTAACAAGTTAGAAAGCTTGTGTAATGTGGTCAACCAAGCGGCGCAAGCACCCACCATTGTCTATGTTACCCTGCAGCAAACGGCAGAAATGGTTGCTCAACAGCTCCGTAATGCCGGGGTTAACGCTGTGGCGTATCACGCCGGTCTTAAACCAGAAAACAGAGACGCCATTCAACAGCAATTCATGAATGATGATGTGCACTGTATTGTGGCGACAATTGCATTTGGTATGGGCGTAGACAAATCAAATATCCGCCGAGTGATTCATTTTGACTTACCAAAATCGATAGAGAACTACTCACAAGAGATAGGAAGAGCTGGCCGTGATGGACAAGCTTCTGAGTGTATTTTACTGGCTAACAAACACGGCTTGAGCATGCTTGAGAACTTCGTGTTTGGCGATACACCGGACAACATGTCCATCCAAGCAGTATTGAGAGAGATCTACGAAAACCAAAATATTGGGCCGTCTGGCGCTAATCAATGGGAAATCATGCTTAACCAACTTTCGCGTGAATCTAACATTCGTCAGCTGCCGCTTAAAACACTACTGGTTTACCTTGAAATTGAAGGCGTGATTGAGCCGAAGTACAGCTACTTTGCGGATTACAAATTTAAGTTCATTCGCCCTAAGCAGCAGATAACCGAGCAATTCCAAGGCGAACGTCGTAACTTTGTTGAAGCGATCTTCCAATGTTCACCGCAAGCGAGAGTTTGGTGCCAGGTCGACTTCGAAGCACTTTGGACTCACTTCCAAGCTGACCGTCAACGGGTAATTGCTGCTATCGATTACTTTAATGAGCAGGGCTGGATTGAACTCGAAAGTAAACAGATCACCGATGTTTACGCAATCCACAATACTTCTGAAGAGATGATGCAGTTGTCTGAGCGACTCACCGAGTTGTTTAAAGCAAAAGAGAACAGCGAGATAAATCGTCTTAATCAAATGCTGAGCTTCTTCGAGGCTAACACCTGTTTAAGCTCGCGCCTAGCAAGCTACTTTGCAGATAACGAAGCGCCAACAGCCTGCGGTCACTGCTCCGTATGCCGCGGTCAAGTAGCAACCTTGCCAAGCGTTGATGTTGAATCAGTCGATGATGAGACTGTCATGACATGGATCCATGAGTTTATTTCTGCAAGCCAGCAACTGATTACCGACGAAGCCATCACTCGTTTTCTCTGTGGAATCACCACACCACTTTCGACCAAGCTTAAAGCAAGCAAAATGGCTGGCTACGGAAAGTTAGAGCAACAACCTTTCGCCGACACCTTAGCGCGCGTAAAACAGCTTCCAAGATAACTCTAAACGATAAAAACCGACGAGGACGCAAAGCGAAGTCGGTTTTTATGAAAAGCACTCGCCAATCTCTGTCTTTAGAAAAAGCTCAGCTGACGCATTTGGTCTTTGGGCTGCAACATCACACTCAAACCCAGTAAGCGTATCTCTCGCCCTTGCTGCCTTTTGAGTATTTCACTTAACAGCTCTTTGAAGTGCTCACGGTCTAGAGAAGCATGAATGTGCTCAATAGTAGTTTGCTGAAAATCAGCGAATTTGAGCTTAATACCCTGTTTGATGATCGCTTTGCTTGGGCTCGCCTTTTCCAATCGAGTTTCAAGTTCAGGGAACAGCTTGTCTTCTATCACTTGCCAACACTCGGCGTAAGTCGATATGTTTTGGGTAAAGGTTCTTTCAACCCCAACAGACTTTCGCTCACGCTCGACAATGACTTCTCGCTCATCGATACCATGGCTGCGCTTCCACAGCGAGGCGCCCTGGCGACCAAATTTCAGTAATAGATCGCGATAATCAGACTCTTTTATATCCTTGCAGGTAAAAAAGCCCGCTTGGTGAAGCTTTTCAATGCTCACCTTGCCAACACCGGGAATCTTTTCAAGTGGTAGCTCATCGATCACCGCTTGCACGTCTTGTGGAGGGATAACAAATTGCCCGTTGGGCTTATTCATATCCGAAGCCACTTTCGCCAAAAACTTTATCGGAGCAATACCGGCAGACGCTGTTAGATTGAGTTCATTCCAGATATCACGACGAATCGATTCAGCGATTAGAGTTGCAGATCCATGACACTGCTTTGAGTCGGTCACATCAAGAAATGCTTCATCCAACGACAACGGCTCGATCACCGAAGTGTACCGAGAAAAAATCTCACGGATCTTTTTAGATATCTCGACATAAACCGACATTCTTCCCGGAACAACTAACAAGTTAGGGCAGAGTTGTAGTGCTTTAGCTGTCGGCATGGCCGAGCGAACACCAAACTTACGCGCTTCGTAATTGCATGTGCTGAGCACACCACGCTGCTTTTCATGTCCGCCAACGGCTAACGGTCGGTTACGGTAGGCCGGGTTATCTCGCATTTCTACAGCCGCGTAAAAACAGTCCATATCGACATGGATTATTTTTCTCACTTTCTCTTGGTCCGCACTACACATCAACCAGTAACTCAACCTCGAAACTGTATATAAAAACAGTATACTCAATGATTACTCGATTTTAAATAGCCTCCAACCCAACTAACCATGATAATTTTCAATAATTATCCGTATTCTGATATTATTATTAATGATAAATATAGTGTACAAGTAGGAATCAATTTTGAAAGAAAAGATACTGGTAGTAGAGGATAGTCGAACATTCAGAAACTACTTGTACCAACAGTTGAATAATGCAGGCTACGATGTTGAAACTGCTCAATCTGTCGCAGAAGCTAAAATTATTTTAGAACGAGAAACAAACTTTTTATGCACTGTCTTGGATTACTGTTTACCTGATGGTCAAGACGGCGAAATTATCGATGTTGTACTCAGCTATCAACAGAAGATTATTGTACTCACACGCATATTCAATAATACACTTAGGGAAGCTGTTCTAGCAAAGGGGGTTATAGACTACATCCTAAAAGACAACTTTTCCCCTGTTAGTTATTTACTTCCATTAATTAAACGGATTTCAAATAATCGAAACCACAAAGCTCTGGTTGTGGATGATTCTACAGTCGTACGGCGATATATCGTTCAACTCCTTGAACACCAATATATTCAAACAATAGAAGCGGAAGATGGTGCCCACGCATTAAGGGTTCTCAATAAAAATAACGATATTACTTTTATTGTTACTGATCATGATATGCCAAACAAAGATGGTATTTCAATGACTCACGAAATCCGTAAGAACCATGATCGTAACCAACTCGCAATTCTCGGGCTTTCTGGAAGTGACGATCGCACCTTAACAGCTCGATTTCTCAAGGCTGGTGCCAATGACTTTCTTTACAAACCTTTCAATCAAGAAGAGTTTTTCTGCCGTATCCACCAAATCCTTGATATGAAAGAGGCTACTAATGAACTACTTCGCCATGCTAACGAGGATCCTCTCACAGGACTATGGAACCGCCGCTACATGTTCAGCCAACTCCCTACAATACCCTCAAAAAGAAGTATTGCAATGATGGATATTGATCTCTTTAAAAACGTAAATGACACTTATGGGCATGATGCAGGTGACGCTGTATTGATTGAGGTTGGAAGAATAATTAAGAATTTTTTTACAAACGATCTCACCGTTCGTTTTGGTGGCGAGGAGTTTTGTATTTTAACAAGTGGACCATTCGTACAATTTGTAGAAGCATTAGAATCAATGAGAAGTGCTATTGAAGACTATGAGATTTGTCATAATTCAAACAAAATCAAAGTGAGCGTAAGTATTGGAGCGACTGATCTTCAGGCCCCTTTAGATAAGCAGATCAAAGCAGCAGATAAGTTACTTTATACCGCGAAACAACAAGGTAAAAACCAAGTCATCTTCGCACGTAACAATTTTCAACTAGATAACGAAAAATAGATTAATTTCCAACAGATAAACTTAAAAAAGATTTATTTAATATTGAATTTTTAACAAACGATCTCCCCAAATAAATTTACTATTCAATAGCTTAATCTTTATTTGGGGAATATAAATATTTAATCGTCCATAGAAACTAAGCAATACGATCTTTATTCCAAGCTGCTTCTTTTTGCTGACGCTCAGCCAGTTTCTCTTCGCGGTACGCTTCACGAGCTTCACGCTTTTTACGCGCATCACACGGTTCTGGGCAGTTACATACTTTATCAATACCAACAGCACCTAAGCCACCACAGCTACCTTTAACTACTTTCTTTTGAATGATGTAGCCAATCGACATTGCTGTAATCACAGCTAGAAAAACACCAAATGTAATCAGAAATGTATTCATAATTTTCTCGCTTACCTTATTTACCTAAGTATGGCTTAAATGCTTCAGAAGCAACTTCTTTAAAGCCATCTGCTGTTTTTACCACCATGAACACTGGGATGTTATGTTGGTTTGCGACTTCCATTCCTTTCTCTTCACCTAAGACCATAAGGCCTGTAGATAAGCCGTCTGCAGTCATTGAAGACGAGTTTAAAACTGTTACAGAAACCACTTTATGGTGAAGAGGCTTTCCTGTTTCTGGGTTGATGATGTGTGAGTAACGAACACCATCACGTTCAAAATAGTTACGGTAATCACCAGAGGTTGCGATAGCCATGTCACCCGGCTCGATGATCTCTTGGATATTACGCTCATCAACACTTGGTTTCTCGATTGCGATGCGCCAGCCTACATTCTCACGGTTTAAACCTTTCAGGCGAATTTCACCGCCAACTTCAACCATATAGTTATGGATGCCAATAGAATCTAGGTAATCTGCGACCACATCAACGCCCCAGCCTTTCGCAATGGTTGATAGATCGACATACAAATTAGGCAGGTCTTTCTTCAGCATGTTGCCTTCAACACTAAGATGATGAATACCAATCTTAGCCTTGCGAGCCGCCAGCTCTTCGTCAGATGGCACAACTTCTGGGCGAGCTTCAGGACCAAAGCCCCATAAGTTAACTAATGGACCAACTGTTACATCCAGTGCTCCTTCAGTAAGACCGTTCAAACGAATCGCTTCTTTCACGACCGTCGCTGTTTGCTCGGACACTTCGAATGCGTCAGCACCTTTGTATTGGTTGAAGCGGCTCAACTCTGAATCTTCACGGTATGTCGACATCTGGTCATTTACTTCTTCAAGTAGACGGTCGATCTCAGTATGAACTTCATTAGACTCAGGAAATTCATCACCATTGATGTATTTAATATTGTAACTCGTGCCCATCGTTGGACCACTCAAATGCACTTGCTCTCTTGACTGCTCACAGCCCGCAAGAAAAATCAAAGAAGTTAATGCAACAAGCCAAATTCTCACTTGCTTACTCCTGTCTAATGTTGAGGATTTATATAAGGAAAAATAAGAGTAAAAAATAGGTATTTTGAATGCCTTACTCTTTCTTATATAAGCCAGTATATTGTCAAAAGCTGTCTTAGAAAAACAAATGGCTGACTCGTAGGAGTCAGCCATAATATCAATCACTTAAGTGGATTAACCACCGAAGTCATCTAGTAGGATGTTTTCATCTTCTACACCAAGATCTTTCAGCATGCCGATAACAGCAGCGTTCATCATCGGTGGACCACACATGTAGTACTCACAATCTTCAGGAGCTTCGTGATCCTTCAGGTAGTTTTCGTACAGTACGTTGTGGATGAAACCAGTGTAACCATCCCAATTATCTTCTGGCATTGGATCAGACAGAGCACAGTGCCAAACGAAGTTATCGTTTTCAGCTTGTAGACCGTCGAAGTCTTCTACGTAGAACATCTCACGCTTAGAACGTGCGCCGTACCAGAAAGACATCTTACGAGTTGAGTTAAGACGCTTAAGCTGATCGAAGATGTGTGAGCGCATTGGAGCCATACCCGCACCACCACCAACGAATACCATTTCGTTGTCTGTATCTTTAGCGAAGAACTCACCAAATGGACCAGAGATAGTACACTTGTCGCCTTCTTTAAGAGACCAGATGAACGATGACATTTGACCAGGTGCAACATCTGGATTATTAGGCGGCGGCGTAGCGATACGCACGTTCAGCATAATAATACCATGTTCTTCTGGGTAGTTAGCCATTGAGTATGCACGGATGATATCTTCATCAACCTTAGACTCGTAGCGGAACAGGTTAAACTTGTCCCAGTCTTCGCGGTACTCTTCTGGTACATCGAAATCAGAGTATTTGATGTGGTGAGCTGGTGCTTCAATCTGGATGTAACCACCAGCACGGAAAGGTACTGATTCGCCATCAGGGATTTGCAGCTTAAGCTCTTTGATGAAGGTTGCTTTGTTAT
Source organism: Vibrio chagasii (assembly GCF_002954585.1). Taxonomy (GTDB): domain Bacteria; phylum Pseudomonadota; class Gammaproteobacteria; order Enterobacterales; family Vibrionaceae; genus Vibrio; species Vibrio chagasii_A. Next base: position 440,404 of record NZ_MSCI01000002.1, on the reverse strand, counting down.
CGTTAGAGATAACTTCACATTCCCATTTCTTCACACCGAAGATCTCTTCAGGAAGTTCGATATCCATGTCAGTTTTCATTGCAACTTGACATGCAAGACGCTCACCTTCGCGCGCTTCACCTTTAGTAATGTGGTCAAGCTCAGTTGGAAGGATGTCGCCACCGCCTGACTTAATTTTTACGCGACACTGACCACAAGAGCCACCGCCACCACAAGCAGAAGATACGAATACGCCAGCGCCAGCTAGAGCACCAAGCAATTTACCGCCCGGCTGCGTCGTGATAGCTAGAGATGGATCATCGTTTACAGCGATTGTGATGTCACCTGTAGGTACAAGCTTAGATTTAGCGAAAAGAATCACTAATACTAAAGCCAGTACAATAATGGTAAACATCGCTACGCCAAGAATAATACTAAACATTTGTTATTCCTTATTACTGGGTGCTTACCCTACAGTTGAACACCAGAGAAAGACATAAAGCCTAACGCCATCAGACCAACAGTAATGAACGTGATACCAAGGCCACGCAGACCTGGAGGTACGTCAGAGTACTTCATCTTCTCACGGATACCCGCAAGAGCAACGATAGCTAACATCCAACCCACACCAGAGCCGAAGCCGTAAACAACAGATTCAGCAAAGTTGTAGTCACGAGTTACCATGAAAGATACACCACCAAAGATTGCACAGTTAACTGTGATCAGTGGAAGGAAGATACCTAGTGCGTTGTACAAAGGTGGGAAGAAACGGTCAAGAACCATCTCTAGGATTTGTACAAGTGCCGCGATAACACCGATAAATGCGATGAAGTTAAGGAAACTTAAATCGACACCTTCAACAAGCGCGTTTTCTTTCAGGATGTTTGTGTAAACAAGGTTGTTTACAGGAACAGCGATTGTAAGTACTACAACTACCGCAACACCAAGACCAAAAGACGTTTTCACTTTCTTAGATACAGCTAGGAATGTACACATACCCAAGAAGAAAGAAAGTGCCATGTTTTCGATGAAAATCGATTTAACTAGTAGGCTAATATAATGTTCCATGACTACCTTACCCTTTCGCTTCTACTTGCTCAGGCTTGAACGTACGAATCGCCCAAATCAAGAAACCAATTAGGAAGAATGCAGAAGGTGCTAGAAGCATCAAGCCGTTTGGCTGATACCAACCACCGTTGCTCACTAGAGGTAGTACTTCCATACCAAATAGTTTGCCAGAGCCTAGAAGCTCACGGAAGAAACCAACAGTGATAAGAACGAAACCGTAACCAAGACCGTTACCAATACCGTCGATAAAAGACGGGATTGGCGCAGACTTCATTGCGAATGCTTCAGCGCGACCCATAACAATACAGTTAGTGATGATTAGGCCGACGAATACAGATAACTGCTTAGAGATATCATACAAGTATGCTTTTAGCACTTGGTCTACCACGATTACCAATGATGCGATAATGGCCATCTGAACGATGATACGCACACTGTTAGGAATGTGGTTACGGATTAGAGAAACGAAGAAGTTAGACAGAGCAGTAACAAACATTACCGCGATAGTCATAACAAATGCTGTTTCTAGCTTAGTGGTTACCGCAAGAGCAGAACACACACCAAGAACCTGTAACGCGATTGGGTTGTTATCCAATACTGGCGCTAAAATGCTCTTTTTAATTTCTTTTGCACTAGACATTAGTTCAGACCTCCGTCACGAACTTTTGCTAGGAACGGACCAAAGCCCATATCACCTAACCAGAAGTCAAATGTATGTTGAACGCCAACACTGGTCAGTGTTGCACCAGAAAGGCCATCAACACCGTGCTCAGTACCTTCAGGAGCACCACCTTTAACTACCTTGATAGCTGGCTTGTGGTTTTCGTCGAATAATTTCTTACCAACGAATTGAGCACGCCAAGTTGGGTTCTCAACTTCACCACCAAGTCCAGGAGTTTCACCTTGCTCGTAGTAAGTGATACCAGAAACTGTGTTGCCATCAGTTTCTACCGCAACGAATGCGTACATCATTGACCATAGGCCGTTACCATGAACAGGGATGATAACTTTAGTAGTTTCAACACCGTCTTTCACTAGGTAAACAGTACCTGTGTTAGCACGACGAAGGATCTTAGCGATGTCATCTTCAGCTGAAAGCTTGATTGACTGAGCCGGATCTTTAGCCGCTTTACGTTGGTCGTATGCAGAAGCATCACCGTCAACGAAATCACCAGTAGCGAAATCAACTAGACGAGGTTCGATGTTCTCTGCGTAAAGTGCTGGGATGTCACCTTCAAGGTCAACACCCGCAACTTCTAGGATCTTAGTTTGCTGATCCAGAACCGCGTTATTTTGTTGCTTTGGTTTAAGAACGACTGCAGCTGTTGAAACGATGATTGAGCACACTAGGCTCAATGCGATAACAACAAACAGCGTCTTTTTAATGCTATCGTTATTACTTGCCATAGCGAGCTAGTCTCCGCTTAATGTTCTTCTCGATTACAACGTGGTCAAACAGGGGAGCAAATAGGTTTGCGAATAGAATCGCAAGCATCATGCCTTCTGGGTATGCCGGGTTAACAACACGGATCATTACACACATTGCGCCGATTAGGATGCCGTACCACCATTTAGCTTTGTTAGTAAATGATGCTGATACTGGGTCTGTTGCCATGAAGAACATACCAAATGCGAAGCCACCTAGAACTAGGTGCCAGTGCCAAGGCATGCTGAACATTGCATTGGTGTCAGAACCGATCACGTTAAACAGCGTAGACACAGCGATCATACCGATCATTACACCAGCAATGATGCGCCATGAAGCGATACGCATGTAAACGATCATCGCTGCACCAATCATAAGTGCTAGAGTCGATACTTCACCGATAGAACCTGGGATGTTACCAATGAACGCATCCATCCACGTGATTGCTTCACCAGATACTGTGTTCACTAGCGCGCTACCGCCGCCTTGAGCCCATTGGCTAAGCGCAGTTGCACCAGAGAAACCATCTGCTGCAGTCCAAACTACGTCACCTGAAATCTGTGCAGGGTATGCAAAGAATAGGAACGCACGGCCAGCAAGCGCAGGGTTTAGGAAGTTACGACCTGTACCACCAAAGATCTCTTTAGCAACAACAACACCGAAGGTAATACCTAAAGCTGCTTGCCATAGAGGAAGTGTTGGCGGAACGATAAGCGCGAAAAGAATAGAAGTTACAAAGAAACCTTCGTTAACTTCGTGCTTACGCACCATACAGAACAGAACTTCCCAGAAACCACCAACGATAAATACCGTTGCGTAGATAGGTAGGAAGTAAGTCGCACCAAGTAGCATCTTACTGCCAACACCTGCATCGGCTCCTAAGGAGGCGCCAAGCATTTGAGTTAGCCAGTAGTGCCAGTTACCATCAATTACAGATGCTAGTTCAGCGCCTGCGTACATGTGGTTAAGTGCAGCGATAGCTTGGCCACCCGCGTTGTACATACCCCAGAACATAGCTGGGAATACCGCGAACCAAACCATGATCATGATACGTTTTAAGTCAACGCTATCACGAACGTGTGAGCTTTTCTTTGTGATAAGACCTGGCGTGTAGAACACTGTAGCCGCTGCTTCGTAAAGCGCGAACCACTTCTCGTGTTTACCACCTGGCTCAAAATGATGCTCGATGTCTTCAAGAAACTTTTTAAGGCCCATGAAAATTACCCTTCCTTCTCAATCGTATCTAGGCATTCACGAAGTAGTTGACCGTACTCGTACTTACCTGGACATACAAAGGTACACAATGCCAAATCTTCTTCATCTAGCTCTAGCGCACCTAGTGCTTGTGCACTATCAACGTCGCCTGCACATAGATCACGAAGCAGCAATGTAGGTTCCATATCTAGAGGCATTACGCGCTCGTAGTTACCGATTGGAACCATTGAGCGATCACTACCGTTTGTAGTCGTTGTCATGTTGAACAACTGACCTTTAAACAGGTGACCAAGGAATGAACGAGTAACAGAGAACTTATTCTTACCAGGCATAGCCCAGCCGAATAGCTCTTTATCACGACCTTCACGTAGAACAGAAACTTGCTGATGGTAACGACCAAGGTAAGCATGTGGACCAGTTGCTTGTGTACCAGTTAGTACAGAACCAGAAATCACACGAACTTCGCCTGGCATTAGCTCGCTGTCTGTCAACTCTTCAAGGCTAGCACCAATTTGAGTACGAACTAGACGCGGGTTGTTAACTACTGGACCAGCCAAAGAAACAACACGATCAGTGTAAAGCTCACCAGTAAGGAAAAGCTTACCGAATGCGATAACATCTTGGTAGTTAATGCTCCACGCTACGTTTTCTGCATTTACCGGGTATAGGTAATGCATATGCGTACCTGCAAGACCTGCAGGGTGTGGGCCATCAAAAACATGTTCTTCAACGTTAGACTGAGCCGAACGAGGTAAGCTAGTACCTTTTTTACAAACGTACACTTTACCGTTAGTCAGAGTTGAAAGAATATCTAAACCAGCAACGAAAGCATCAGACTGCTCGTTAATGATTAATTCTGGCTCAGCTGCTAGCGGATTAGTATCCATAGCAGTTACGAAAATAGCCTGAGTTTCAGAATCAATTGCTGGAACCTTGCTGAACGGACGAGTTCGCAAAGCGGTCCATGAACCAGACTCAACTAACTGAGCTTTAACCGTTTTACGGTCAAGACCTGCTAGTTGGTTAGCTTCATAGCTATTGAACGTGATTTGCTCATTGCCTGCTACTTCAATCACTAGAGATTGAAGAACACGCTTAGCACCACGGTTCACTTCAATAACTTTACCGCTTGCTGGAGAAGTAAATACAACACCTGGGTTCTTTTTATCTGCAAAAAGAACTTGGCCTTTCTTCACTTCATCACCAACGCGAGCATGCATCGTAGGACGCATACCAACGTACTCTTCGCCAAGCAAGGCGACTTTAGTGATGGACTTACCATCATTAATCACCTGGGATGGAGTTCCTGCGATAGGAAGATCCAAACCCTTCTTTATTGTAATCATACGCACTTGCACTACTTTATCGGGAAAAAGATTCTTTTAATTGCGTAAATTCAGGACGTTTTAAAATCGCCCTTAGACACGACATTACAGTGTCCGGTTTTGGTAAATTTGAGATACCAAAATCGCAACATTATCTTAATAAAATTCTCACACAAATCATGTGAGATTTATCAGGTGCCGTATTCTAGCATTTTTTGGCATCTTGATGCCATGACCAATAACTTGAATAGCACGTTTATTTGGTGAGAATTGAAGCATATGGACTCTTAAATATGTATAAATTTGACGAGCCGCACAGATAAATTGGCTTTTGAAAGGTGTTTTAAACAAGAGGTTAACACTCTGTCACAAAGTAATATTTTATGAGTTATGTTGAAACACTGTTAATAAAAACACTACTCATTGTAGGTATTTTTAGACGTTTAATTTGCCATCAGTTTGAGTAATATAACGGCAAAAAACAGATGATTTGGGCGATAAAAAAGGCGGCATAGCCACCTCTTTTTATATGTATTAAATCTATTACTTGCCCCCACCCATACACATTGGGCTGTCTGGCACGTTATCTAGCTGCTTCAACCATTCATCTTTTGTATAAGTGTGAATAGATAAAGCGTGAATATTGTTCGCTAGCTCTTCTGAAAGTGCTTTATTTACCGCTCGGTGACGAGTAATAAGACGCAAGCCTTCAAACGCATCGCTCACAACAATCACCTTAAAATGACTCTCAGAACCAGCCGGAACATTGTGCATATAGCTCTCATTAACCACATTCAAGTGACTTGGTGAAAACTCATTGTGCAATTTTGTTTCGATAACTTCTTGGATCATTGTGATTCCTTAATAACGGGTTGGCATTATCTGTGGGGTGAGTATAAACCCTAACAAGGCTACTGTCTGAGTATTTAATAACGAACAGCATAGGTTTAATCGAGTTTTTCCTATCTTGTTCAGCCCGCATTTGAGACAATATCTTTGTTATTCCTCACATAAGTATCCCAAGTAATGAAAACTGAACTTACCCTTCACGATAGAACTTTGACCTTACATCGTTTCCCTAAACGTTCAAATGAAACGCTTCAAGCTTGGGATGCGGGCGACGAATACATTATTAACCATGTTGAAGAGATGAACCTTGAACCTGGCAAACACATCCTGATCTTAAACGACAGCTTTGGTGCCCTATCCGCTTGGTTCTCAAAAGATCACGATGTGACCATGATGAGCGACTCGTTTATCTCTCATCGAGGCGGCCTGAAAAACTTACAGCGTAATCAGTGCAATCGCGTCAACTTTTTAAACACCATGGATGATATCCCTCACGGTATTGATCTGGTACTGATGCAGCTACCAAAAACCAACCGCCATTTGGTGTGGCAACTGAGTCAATTGCGCCAAGCTTTGCCTGAAGGTTGCCAAGTGATTGGTGTCAACAAGGTAAAAGAGATTCACACGTCAACGCTGAATCTGTTTGAAAAGTACTTAGGTGAAACCAAAACATCACTGGCGAAGAAAAAGCACCGTTTGGTGTTCTCCTCTCCAAACTGTCAGCCTATTCACAAAGTTGAACCATTCGTTGAGTGGGACGTTGATGGTGAAGATATCCGTCTGAAAAATTTACCAAATGTTTACTCAGGGGAGGCACTCGATCAGGGCGCTCGCTATATGCTAGAGCATATCCCTCAAGATCCAGAGTTACGTCATATCATCGATCTTGGTTGTGGTAACGGTGTACTGAGTGTTAAAGCTGGTCAACTGAATCCGCAAGCTCGTATTACGTGTGTCGATGAAAGCTTTATGGCCGTAGAATCAGCGCGCCAAAACGTAAAAGATAACCTTGGGGAAGAAGGCAACTTCCAGTTCATTGCTAACAACTGTTTGGACGGTTTTAAGAAAAACAGCACATACCTAGTTTTGTGTAACCCTCCATTCCATCAACAACAAGCGATTACCGATCACATTGCATGGCAAATGTTCTGTGATGCAAAGCATGTTCTTAGCAATGGAGGTAAATTAATTGTTATTGGCAACCGACACCTCGGATACGATGTCAAACTAGCAAGATTATTTGGTGAAGCGAACGTTGAAACGCTTGAACTAAACCAAAAATTTGAGATATTACAAGCAACAAGAGAACCTGCTAATTTTAACAAATAGGCAGTAGACTGCTTTATAAGAATTTAAAATACCGAGCTTCTGGTGTGAATTTAGAAAGGATAAAGGAATGAAAAAACTGATTTTGGCTGCTTCTATCATGGCTTTGACAGCATGTTCAGCCCCTCAGCAAGAACAGATCAATGTAATGCCAGAAGCTTCACTAAGCTCAAGCAACCTAGTGCAAGGCAAAACCTACACACTAACCAGTAAAGATGTTCGCGCAGCGCAATATGTTGCACTTGTTGATAGCGGCCGAGCTAACATTCAGCCAATTCATGCTAAGCAAAACATGCGCATTTCTCTAGAAAACGCTATCGCACAACAATTTGAGTCTCAAGGCTTTCGTGCCAGCGTAAACAGCGAAAACTCTGTTGTTTTAGAGATTCAAGAAGCGCTAGTTACCGTAGAACACACCATTATGGAAAACCAAATGGACGGTAAAGTAACACTTGAAGTTACGGCTGAAACACCAGAAGGCAAACTGGTCAAGACATTCAATGGTACGGCAACTCGCACTGGTGCATTAAGCGCATCAAACGACGATATCGCAATGGTACTTAACGATGTTATCGACTTAGTGCTGAAAGAGATCGCCAATGACCAAGAACTGCAAACTTACATGAAGGAACGTTTCTAATGGGTCGTATTCTATCTTCTATCGCACTCATGTTAGTGAGCGTGAGCGTGTGGGCTGGCCCTAAAGTGAATGTGGAAACTACGCTAGGTAACTTCACAATCGAGCTAAACCAAGAGCAAGCACCAATTAGTTCTGAGAACTTTCTTAAATACGTAGCAGACGGTAGTTACGAAGGCACTATCTTCCACCGTGTTATTCCTGGTTTTATGGCGCAAGGTGGCGGCTTCAATAAAGACATGCAGCAACAAGCAACGTATGCTCCGATCAAAAATGAAGGTAGCAATGGTCTGAAAAATGACACAGCGACCATCGCAATGGCTCGTACTAACGCACCAAACTCTGCAACTCGTCAGTTCTACATTAACTATGCAGACAACGATTTCCTAAACGCGAAAGGCGGCAACCCAGGTTACGCTGTATTTGGTAAAGTAACCGAAGGCTTTGACGTAATTCAAAAGATGGCGACCATTCCAACTAAACGAATGGGTCGTATGGCAGATATCCCTGCTGATCCGATTGTCATCACGAAAGTGACCCTTCTTAAGTAATCTAAAGCAACGCCCTTATTTCTTGAGGGCGTTTTTCTATACAAGGACGACCTATGTCATTAGGCACCCCCTCTCTTTCTTGGATGCAAACTTTCCGAAGCTATCTCGATAAGCGCTTACTATGGGTATTCATGCTCGGCTGCTCAAGTGGTTTCCCATGGGTTCTTATTGGATCCAACATGTCTGGCTGGCTTAAAGACGCAGGTTTAACCCGTGCAGCTATTGGCTACTTTGGTAGTGTATTTGCCGTATACGCCATTAACTTTTTGTGGGCACCTCTGGTAGACCGAGTCAAATTACCGGTGCTACACGCGATTTTAGGGCAACGACGTAGCTGGATATTTTTCTGCCAATCTATTGTCTTAGTTAGCACCTTATTCATTGCTGGCGTCAATCCTGCTGAGAATTTGGCGTTTACCTCAATGTTAGCGCTCACTATTGCCATTGCCTCAGCCACTCAAGACATCGCGATTGATGCATTTCGTATCGATACCTTCCCGAAATCTGAAGCATCAAAACTGCCACAAGCTTCTGCAATGGCAGTAGTTGGTTGGTGGACAGGCTACTCTCTACCCGGTTATCTTGCCTTTATTAATGCAGATTCTATCGGTTGGAATGGTGTTTACTACGGTATGGCTGGGATCGTAGTCGTTCTCATGATGTTCACATTATTAGTCGGGGAGCCTAAGACCAAACGTAGTAACCTACAAGCAGAAGCGGAGATCCGTCACAACCGACTTTTAGGAAACCCCATTTTGGCCTGGCTAACGGTTACGACCGTAGAACCTTTCTTGGATTTCTTTAAACGTAATGGAGTGAGAGTCGCTCTCACTTTAATACTCTTTGTTTTTCTCTTTAAAATAGGTGAAGCTTTCTTAGGGAGAATGTCGATTACGTTTTACAAAGAGGTGGGCTTTTCCAATGAACAGATTGGCTACTACTCAAAGTTAGTGGGTTGGGGACTGACCATGTTGTTTACGCTAATTGGCAGTATGGTCAATGTAAGGTTTGGTATTGTTCGTGGGCTGATGATTGGCGGAGTCGCGATGGCATCAAGTAATTTAATGTTTGCTTGGATCGCTCATGTGGGACCGAATGAACAGTTATTTGTTGCCACTCTTATGGTTGACAACTTTACAGCTGCTTTTTCAACCGTAGCCTTCGTTTCTTTTTTGACTGTAGTAACTGGACAGGCGTTTTCAGCGACTCAATATGCTCTACTTGCCTCTTTAGGGAATTTAGGCCGCACCACTTTAGCTTCCTTCAGTGGTGAGCTGGTTGATTACCTCAATGATTGGCCAACCTTCTTTATATTGACTGCACTCATGGTGCTTCCAAGTTTGATCATGCTCTATTCGCTGCGCCACTTTTTCGCAGATTTATTAGAAAAAGCAAAAAACAACCACGAATAACAGAAAAAGAAAACAGCGTAAAAAGAGGGTAGCATCACGCTACCCTCTTTTACTTTGTTACTTTGGTTTCGTAAGCGCTAGTCTGTTGTGTCACTCACGATAAGCTTGAAGCCAGTACCGGCTGAATCATCTATCGCCACAACTTGATAAACTACACCATCAGCCAAGGTTGCTGGAGCAGAGTCAATTGCCACAACCGACGGTTGGCCCGCGACAGTAATGGTCACAAAGTAAGACCCTGCTGCAACATAGATGCCATTCGCATAATCTTTAAACTTCACATCACTCAGCGCTGGTGTACTTCCAGCAATGCCTACATTTTCTGTTAAGTAGATATCTACAGACGCCGCAATTGGATTAGCCGCAGCATGCATAATGTTGAGCACCGCGCTGGTTGCCACCGGACGACGGTTTTCGGGAACGACTAAAGGCTCCAAATTTAGCGGACTCACTGTCCCCACGGCATAAATGCTGTAATCCATCCCCGCAAATACAGCGACACCATCCGCATCAATCAATGCGTTAGTCGTCGTGCCATCAGCAAAGATATCTAAATCATAAGTACCCACAGCTAAATCTTTAAACATAGTGATGTCTTTAAACATAAGGTCAGCAAAATCAGCTGATGCTGCTGAGTTTACGAACACGTCGACTGTTGGCGCTCCATCAACTAAATGCCCTACTCTTACTTCCGCCGTCTCTGCCATGTCGTAGATTAACGAGGAGCCACTACCGTCCATAACCATTAACTTCACAGGTGAGGCGCTATTAGAATCAGCTCTCGGCACAGCGGCAATCGTCAATTCGCTACCTGCGGGTAGAGTGATCTCCCCTGAATCAAACGCGATAGCATTCCCACTAACTGTTTCCAGTCTCACACGGTATTGACCTGCTGGAATATTAAGAACATCGGTAAAGTCTTTATAGCCTAGGGTACCGAGTGGAGCACCCAATGGATCGCTCGGCCCTGTCACATACAGGTTTACATCGCCAACACCCGTGGCAGCATGAACGACTTGTACATCTAACGTTGAACTCGTTGCTGTGCCCTCAGCTGGTCGCGTCACCACTAGGGCTTCGACAGGATTGTTGGAACCATCGGCATCCCCTACCACCATAACGGTGTAGTCTAGATCCCCAGTCAAATCGAATTGGCTTTGCGGGATAACCGTTGCTACTGCGTCTCCGGGAAGTTGGACATCGACTTGAACAGATGTCTGCCCCTGATTAACCGCCGAGTAACCAGAGGCCTGCGCGTAATCAACGCTACTCCACAGAGATTGGTTGTCTATAAGTACGTTAGCTAATGGGGCATCGGGGGATGCATGAACGGCTTGGAGCTGCGTTGTAGGCTCATCGTCATCATCACACCCAACAATAAACATCGCTGACACAGCGACAGCTAATAATGGTGAATATTTCATCGGTCTTCTCTCCAAAAAGTTAGACCGGTTCGTCACACAAAAGATACGCTCAGTAAAAATCTTAAAACACACTCTCTCTGTGTTTCGTGTAGGGAACCGTCTTAAAATTCTCGGTGATCGAAACAAGTCACAAAAGCTCGAAGGTTATCGCTCGTCACACCGGTTGCTCATCAATTGATTCCACCACCACTACGAAGTTGATTAAAAATAGATCAGGAAGTGGGTTTACATGAGGAGATATTTATCCGCTTTTAGGGAGAGAATCACATAGAAAGGAATACTGTTGATTTTGATATGCATATCACTCAATTTAGTATAATCGTTTGCTTAGAGCATCAATTCACCAATTAATACACAAAATAATCAGATTTCACAAAATCAATAGAATCAGGAATGCATCAAGACGCACAACAGCCTTAAAGTTCCATCATTTAGATCATTTGTGTGATCGATCTCACCTTAATAATTGCAATTTTCACTCCTTCTCACTTTTATTTGAGAACAAAATCGCTATGATGCTCGCCATTCGGACACACAAACACGCACGGATTAGCGGGTTACTTATTTCAAACATAGAGAGTTCCATTATGCGTAAATCACTTTTAACTCTTGGCCTACTTGCAGCGACTTCTGCTCCAGTAATGGCAGCAGATTATTCTGACGGCGACATCCACAAAAACGATTACAAGTGGCTTCAATTTAACCTAATGGGTGCTTTCGATGAGCTTCCTGGCGAATCATCTCATGACTACCTAGAGATGGAATTTGGCGGTCGTTCAGGAATCTTTGATCTATACGGTTACGTTGATGTATTCAACCTAACTTCAGACAAAGGCAGCGACAAAGTTGGGGATCCTAAAATCTTCATGAAGTTTGCTCCTCGTATGTCTATTGATGGCCTAACTGGTAAAGACCTTTCTTTCGGTCCAGTACAAGAGCTATACGTTGCTACTCTTATGGAGTGGGACGGTACAGATTACAAAACTAACCCATTCTCAGTAAACAATCAGAAGATCGGTCTAGGTTCTGACGTAATGGTTCCTTGGTTTGGTAAAGTAGGCGTTAACCTTTACGGAACTTACGATGGTAACCGTAAAGATTGGAACGGCTACCAAATCTCTGCTAACTGGTTCAAGCCATTCTACTTCTTCGAGAACGGTTCATTCATCTCTTACCAAGGTTACATTGATTACCAATTCGGTATGAAAGATGAGTACGCTTCAGCTAGCAACGGCGGTGCAATGTACAACGGTATCTACTGGCACTCAGACCAATTCGCAGTTGGTTACGGTCTTAAAGGCTACAAAGACGTTTACGGTATCAAAGATAGCGATGCGCTGAAATCATCTGGTTTCGGTCACTACGTTGCAGTAACTTACAAGTTCTAATCGAACTTCTAAGAAAGTTATCTAAATGGCACCCTCGGGTGCCATTTTTTATTGCTTTCATTTAATGCCTCGCTATCCTTGCAGCATCACTTTCTTATCTCGGTATTGCTGTGAACATCACTATTGTTGGTCCCGGAGCGATTGGCGCTTTATGGGCAATAAAACTGCTTCAAGCTGGTCATAATGTGTCTTTGTGGAGTCGTTCTTCTGAACCTTCTGTTGATCTATCTCTTGACGAACAAGCTTCGATTTCCTTCAGCAATAACGACAAAGACAAGCTTTCAGAAAGCGATTTGGTGCTCTTCACTGTAAAAGCTTGGCAAGTCGAAGATGCTATCACGCCACTGCTTCAACATATCGACTCCGATACGATCCTAATGTTCATGCACAACGGCATGGGCGCTGTCGATGCCATAGCTGATCAAATCAATACTCATCCAGTTATATTAGCGACCACCACTCAAGCTGCATTCAAACCCGATCGTAATCATGTGGTTCACACCGGTGCTGGTCAAACTCAGTTAGGGGCTTTTAATCAAGCTGGGGAAAAATGCGCCTTCTTAACCGAGGTCCTTAATCACGCACTGCCTGACGTCAGCTGGAACCCAGCAATAAATACCGCTTTGTGGACCAAACTCGCGATCAATTGCGCAATCAACCCGCTAACTGGCCTTGAGCAAATCAAGAATGGAGACCTATCCAAACCACGCTTTGGTAATACTCTAATCGCGATCCTTGAAGAGCTGACACAAGTTATGCAGGCAGAGGGCATTAGTTGCTCGTTCGACGAATTAGAAACTAACGTCAACAAAGTTATTCAAGCGACGGCAAAGAATAACTCCTCTATGAAACAAGATATGTTCTATCAAAGAAAGACCGAGATAGATTTCATTACTGGCTTTCTATTAAAGACAGCACATAGGCATCAAATCGACGTTCCCGTTAACCAAACACTCTTCACACAAGTCAAAGAACAAGAAAATAGCTGGAAAAAACAAGATTAGCCTGCGCCAATCAATAAGTCGCGATAAAATAATGATACCGCTCAGCATAACGCTGGCACCAATTTCCAAGATTTAGGTAAGAATAGATGCTTGATATCAATCACATCCGAGAGCAGTTCCCTGCGCTATCACAAACCATCAATCAGCAACCACTGATTTACTTAGATAGCGCGGCAACCACACAAAAACCTCAGGTAGTTATTGATGCCATTAGCCAGTATTACTCCAAGCAGAATGCCAATGTTCATCGTGGTAGTCACAGCTTAACCGCGCACGCCACCAGCCAATTTGAAGCCGCTAGAGACAAGGTCGCTCAGTTTATTGGCGCTGCCTCATCGAAAGAGATTATCTGGACTCGCGGTGCCACCGAAGCACTCAACCTTATCGCTCAAACTTACGCTAGAAGCACCCTTCAACCCGGCGATGAAATTCTGGTGAGCGAAATGGAGCACCACGCCAACATCGTCCCTTGGCAAATCGTGGCAGAACAAACCGGTGCTAAGGTCATCAAAATCCCGATGACATCTGACTGTGAGTTTGATCTTACCACTTTTGATGCACTGTTAACGAAGCGAACCAAGATTGTTGCTCTGGCTCAGATAACCAATGTGACGGGTTCTCGCCAACCGATTGAGCAAGTGATCGAAAAAGCCCACAAGATGGATGCCATTGTTGTGGTCGATGGCGCACAAGGTATCGTTCATGAACCTGTGGATGTTGCAAATTTGGGCGCAGACTTCTACGTATTCTCAGGGCACAAACTCTATGCTCCAGCTGGGATTGGCGTACTTTACGGCAAACTTGAATTGCTCAAAGCGATGCCGCCATGGCATGGCGGTGGCAAAATGGTCGAACGGGTCTCTTTTTCTGGCACCACGTTTTCTGAATTACCTGGTAAGTTCGAAGCAGGCACACCAAACGTAGCAGGTGCTATCGCTTTAAGTTCAGCAATCGAGTGGTTACATCAGTTTGAACAACAAGACGTGGAAGATCATATCCACCAGCTACAACACAAAACTTATCAAGCACTCAGTCAATTGGACGACATCCAAATACTCGGTTATAAGCCCAATTCGAGCGTTATTACTTTTGTGATGGATGGCGTTCACCATCAAGATATTGCGACGTTACTTGACCAACAAGGTATTGCCGTTCGCGCTGGTCACCACTGTGCACACCCATTGATGGATGCACTTGGAGTGAAAGGAACGGTTCGAATTTCATTTGGTATTTACAACAACATGGATGATGTTGAAAAGCTCGTAGCGGCGATAGAAAAAGCCGTTGATATGCTTTAGGGGATGGCGAGATTCCCTATTACGCTCCTTCGTCGCTTTAGGGAATGACGAAACACCGTTAGAATTCGTCATTTCAGAACTGAGGAACGAAGTATCTGGAATCTCTAATAGCAATACTATCCAAACGAGATTCCTTATTATGCCCCTTCGTCGCTTTAGGGAATGACGAAATACAGTTAGAAATCGTCATTCCAGAACTGAGGAACAAAGTATCTGGAATCTCTTTAAAGCATTATTGTGAAAAAGTATTGGGACAGTTACGAGCTAGCGAGATTCTTGATCTGCTCAACAATCGCTTTAAGTCCGTTTCCTCTTGAAGGGCTCAAATGCGTAATCAAGCCAATCTCGTCGAAGTAGCCATCGATATCAAACGCTTGAACTTGCTCTGATGTTTTACCGTCATATGCCGCCATTACTAACGCAATAAGTCCGCGTACAATACGTGCGTCTGAGTCGGCACAAAAGTACCAAACACCGTCGATGTTCTGCGAAACTAACCACACTTGGCTCTCACAACCAGATACCACTACCTGCTCACTTTTCAGTTCATCAGGCATTACTGGCAGTCTCTTACCCCATTGAATTACTTGACGGTAACGGTCTTCCCAACCGTTGAAAGCCTGCATTTTTGCGACAATATCATCACTAGTAATTTCTTTGCCAAATGGAGAGCTCGGGAATGACATCATTTTTATATCCAGTAAATTCTTATTAGGCGTACAGTAACGTATTACTTACTGTGCTTTTGAATGATCTTTTCTACAATACGCGAAACAGCAACAAAGCCAAAAGTCGCGGTTACCACGGTTGCAGCACCAAAACCGGTCGCGCAATCCATACGTTTTGGTCCTTCTGCTGTCGCTTTCGCCGCGCATACGCTACCATCAGCTTGTGGGTATTTAAGCTGCTCGGTCGAGAACACACAATCGATGCCAAACTTACGCGCAGGATTCTTAGGGAAGTTATGATGACGACGCAGCGTATCCTTCAGTTTCTTCGCCAATGGATCTTGAATCGTTTTAGTCAGGTCGGACACTTTAATTTGTGTCGGGTCGATTTGACCACCCGCACCACCAGTGGTGATCACTTTGATTTTGTTGCTGCGGCAATACGCCAATAGCGAAGCCTTAGCCTTCATACTATCGATCGCATCAAGTACAAAATCGAACTCTTTCGACAGGTATTCAGCCTGATTGTCAGGACCAATGAAATCGTCGATCAGGTTGACTTTACACTCAGGGTTAATCAGCTTAACGCGCTCGGCCATCACTTCTATTTTACTCTTACCGACCGTGCCCGACATTGCATGAATCTGACGGTTGATGTTCGTAACACACACATCATCCATATCGATCAATGTCAGCTCACCCACGCCAGTACGAGCAAGCGCTTCAACCGCCCATGAACCAACGCCACCAATACCGACCACACACACATGTGCCGCTCTAAGTATGTCGACTTCACTATTACCATACAGGCGACGAGTGCCACCGAATCGTTGGTCATAGTTTTCTGAAGCTGGAGTGGTCAATTCACGCATTGTTGCCGCCAATTTATTTCTGAGAAAAAGAAAAGAGTGCGTTTTATACGCACTCTTGAATAAAAAGTCTAGGGGATTAGCGATTCGCTTTCAATGCCCTATTCTATTATCGTTTACTCGACCTTTTCAGGTGGTAAAGCCCAAGGCGCTTCAGTCGCGCTACCATCTAAGCCCAATTTCCACACTCGACCAAAATGTTTGTAGTGACCCGCTTCTGTACCTGCACGTGGCCCCATACCATGGTAAAGATCCAAGTGGTTTTGCTTAACCGCACCACCCGTATCTAGAACCAGTAACAGTCTTAGTTGGTGTGCCCCGCTCCAAGTACCATCGGCATTTAGCAGCGGTACTTCTGCAAGAATCGGTGTTCCCATTGGCAAGATAGAGCGATCACCTGCGACTGCAGCCATTGGTAGTAGAGGGATTCCTGCGCTGCCCATTACCGATAGGTCATCTCTTGCTTCAAAGAAAACGAAAGATGGGTTTTGTTCTAACAGCTCTTTAACGACTTCGGGGTCATTCGCCAACACCCACTCTTTGATCGCCTTCAACGACATCTTTTCACGGGGAACCAAGTCTCGCTCGATCAACACACGGCCAATGCTCACGTAAGCTTTGTTGTTTTTTCCTGCGTAAGCAAAATACTGCAAGGTATCGTCATCACCAAAATGCACGAAACCGCTGCCTTGTACTTCCATCATAAACGGGTCGATACGATTATCAGCGTAGCCAAGCTCAAGTCCTTGACCGTCCAAGGCGCCATTGTAGATCTCTTCACGGGTTGGACACTCTTTATCGCATTCAGGAAGGCCATAAACCGGGTAACGGTACTCTTCATTCGCTTCATGGCGCAGTTCCATTACTGGAGAGAAATAACCGGTGAAAAGCACATTGCCCTGCTTATCACCACCACCAAGTTGAGCTGTTTGAACACCAAAGTTTGCGAGTTCACTTGGGTCACCACTTAGCATCGCCCACTCATTAAGTTGCTTGTATAGCGGCTCGTAGATTTTCGCCATCGAAGGAGATTTAGACACCACCATTTCAGCCTGCTCAGCAAATGCGGTGTAGTCTCTTGGTTTATTGGATTCAACCTGATCGACCTTGTTTAAGGTGCGAGGAAATTCATCATCAAGATGTTGTTGAGCGAGATCGGTAGGTTGAGCACAGCCAAATAAGACAGAGGCAGCGACAAGGGGAAGCCATTTTTTAATCACAAGAGTCATCCTAAAAATTCTATGTATCGAGGATGACAAAAACGATCAGATAACACAATCTTAGTTTGTAAGAGTTTACAAGAAGATAACCTATCGGACGGAGTTATCGGTGTGGCCTTTTAAACGAAAGACGGGATTGTAATGACTCTCTGAATCCAGCGTCATTTCTGTGTTGTCAGAATTGGTCATTCGGAAGCGGTACGTCTTATCTCCCGCTTTATACTCGAAGTAGTTGCCGTCAAATTCAAAACTGGTCGCGATAATAGATCCAGCGACAGACACTCCATTGGCATTCAACACAAACTCATCCGTCGCATAATGAGCCACATCTTGCTCAATCCAAGTGCCATACAGTAAATGATTTGGCGTTGCAGCCTCTTGCAAGCGAGTAATGACATCACCATAAAGTGATACGACAGCAAACGAACCGACCAGAGCCAGCACCATCAGGCAACGCTCTATGATCTTGCGCTTCAATGGAGATTGATTGCGCTGTTCAGCCTCACTGTAGAGGCCTTTAGTAATCTCATCGATTTTATTCTTTTGTGCTGAAGCTTGTGGCATTCGGTTACTACTCATGAAGATGCTGTGCGCATTCTACACTGAGACACTTTATATAATGAAGCCTAGATGAGAATTGTTTGCGCTTTATTCCAAAAAGATGTTGTTTAAGTTTGAATTTAAATGCTAAATTATCGAATAAATAAACAAATTGGACTTGTTCTGTGAAACTAAGAAGTACAGCGCTAGTAAAAGGCTTTAGACAATCAACCCCCTATGTTAACGCACACCGTGGCAAAACCATGGTCATAATGCTGGGAGGCGAAGCCGTTGCCGATAAGAACTTTGGCAACATAATTAGTGACATCGCTCTGCTCCACAGTCTTGGAGTAAAGATTGTTCTCGTTCACGGTGCAAGACCACAGATCAACCAACTGCTAGCAAAGCAAGATTGCCACACACCCTATCATAAGAACATTAGAGTCACCGATGAATACGCTCTAGGTGTGGCTATGCAGGCTGCTGGACAGCTTCAACTAGCTATTACCGCTCGTCTTTCAATGAGCTTAAACAACACGCCAATGGCGGGCACTCAACTTAACGTGATGAGTGGCAACTTCATTACAGCACAGCCACTGGGTGTAGATGATGGCACCGACTATTGCCATAGCGGACGTATTCGTCGAATCGATATTGAAGGGATTAATCGCACGCTCGACCAAGGTTCTATCGTGTTGCTTGGCCCTATTGCCAGCTCCGTTACAGGCGAAAGCTTTAACCTACTCTCTGAAGAGGTCGCTACCCAAGTAGCGATTCGTTTGAAAGCCGATAAGCTCATTGGCTTCTGCTCTGAGCAAGGGGTAACAGACCAAAACGGCAATGTGCTCGCCGAGCTGTTTCCTAAAGATGCTAAACATATTCTTGAACGCTTAACTGAGCATCAGAATCCAGTTGAAGACATGAGCACCGGAACTATGCGCTTCCTAAAAGGAGCAATTTCCGCTTGTCGTGCAGGCGTACCTCGTTGCCACTTAATCAGCTACAAAGTGGATGGCGCCCTGATCCAAGAGCTATTCTCTTTCGATGGTATTGGAACCCAAGTGGTGATGGCGAGTGCCGAGCAAGTAAGACAAGCTCAGATTGACGACATTGGCGGCATCTTTGACCTTATTCGCCCACTTGAAGAGCAAGGCATCTTAGTGCGCCGCTCTAGAGAACAGCTAGAGCAAGAGATCCACCGATTTACCATTATTGAAAAAGATGGCCTGATTATCGGTTGCGCAGCCCTCTACGCATACCCGGAAGATCATATGGCGGAGATGGCTTGTGTGGCTATCCATCCTGATTATCGTGATGGCAACCGCGGGCAAATATTACTGGATTATATGCGTCATCAATCGAAGTCTCGTGATATCGACCAAATTTTCGTTTTAACCACACACAGCCTGCATTGGTTCCGTGAACAAGGGTTTTACGAGATTGGAGTTGATGAGCTACCGATGGAAAAACAGGGCCTATACAACTATCAACGTAACTCAAAAATCTTAGCGTTAAATGTGTAAATAAAGTTTTGGACTAGAATCTCACTTCAAAAGAAAAATAATTGCAAATGTAATCGTTTTCTATATGAGATTTATTAGGTATGCACTTTAAGTCACAAACAAAATTGTTTAGAATTTGGTCGCTTTAACAAAATAACAAATGTTTTTATTGGAATGACCACCTCAACCGCCCTATGACACAAATCATTTGAGCGAATCGAAGTGGTTACTGCACGGATTGCTATACCCGTTAACGATCAGCAGGCGATTGATGCTCTGGTCGTTGATATAAACAGCAAAAAGAGCAACATTGATATGAGAACCATTGTTTGTAACTCGCTGCAAAGTTTTTGGGATATGGCTGATAACCAATTCTTAGAAGGGCTAGACGTTCACTGCGTGTTCCCTGTGAGCGAAAATCTAAAAGAGTTTATTTTGAATTGCCAAGCAAAATACAAGATAAACCACATATCGTTTACTCGAGCGTTTTTAGGCACTGATTCCTAGTACGCTCAAAGTAACCAGGGATGGTTGCTTTGTACATATGCCTCAATTATCTCTAGTTGGTTAAGCGACTTCCTAAACCACTCACTCGCTCTGTTTTCACTTTAATCCCACGCTTCAATACACTCGTATCACTGAACATCATCAGTCGTTTCTTCGCACGCGTAATCCCCGTGTAGATAAGCTCTCGAGTCAAGATTGGGCTGAAATCTGGTGGCAGAATCATTAAGGTCAAATCAAATTCACTACCTTGAGATTTATGAATTGTCATCGCATAAGCCGTTTCATGCTCAGGCACTCGACTTGGTAGTACAGCTTTCACACTGCCATCAGGTAATTCAAAATATACCTTCAAACGAGGGGTTGAGTCAGGTTGGCTTGAATCCGACTCAAGCATGCAGATACCAATATCACCATTATATAAACCCAAGCCATGATCGTTACGCGTTACCATCACTGGTCGCCCGTGATACCACAATTCATCATTATGTGGATTCACTAAACGCCTTGCGGCAAGCGCTCTTTCAATTCTGTGGTTGAGGCCATTAACACCAAAATCACCTTCACGAATAGAGCACAGTAGTCGGCATTGGCTGAACAAATCGAGTACCGATTTGGCTCTCGCTTCTTGAGTTTCTAGCTCTTCCAATGGCACATTCATTCGATTGAGATACGCACCATACTCATTAACCAAGGTACGCAGCATCAAGTTATAGCTGTCGCTCGATAAAGGATGATTTTCGATATCGCCAAAACCTTTGGCAAACACTTGGTCTACTTGATTCGCTGAGCCGTTATTGATTGCTTTTGCCAACTGACCAATACCAGAGCGCGCATCGAAACGGTAACTCTTCTGTAGCATACATAAGCTGTCTGCAATGGCAGGAGGATTAACGACTCCCGCTTTTACCTGCTGTGAATTGGCTATCGCATCAAAGCCTGTCATCTCCGCAATCAAGTTGCCTTGAGCACTGCTATAGCCTGCTGAATTAAATGAGCAGATATCACCTAACACTGCGCCTGCTTCAACTGAAGCCAGTTGGTCTTTATCTCCCAATAAGATAAGCCTTGCGTGTGCAGGAAGTGCATCCACTAGCTTATACATCATCGACAGATCAACCATCGACGCTTCATCCACCACCAAGATATCCAGGTGAAGTGGATTACGTCGATTGTGTCTAAACTCAGCACGGTTGGGAATAGCGCCAAGTAATCGGTGCAAAGTGCTCGATTCCGTTGGTATGTTAGCTTTTACTTCAGGCGCTAAAGGCAGTTGCTCAATCGCTTTACCAATTGATTCAGTTAAACGCGCCGCCGCTTTACCCGTTGGTGCAACGAGCTTAATCGTTGGTGTTTTACCTTGGCTTAGTGATTGCTCGACCATCGCCGACAATAACTTGGTTACCGTGGTCGTTTTACCGGTACCCGGTCCGCCAGAAATCACCGCAAAGCGACGACTGAGAGCTACTGCTGCTGCCACTTTTTGCCAATTCAAGCATGCCGATAACGGTACCAAGCTGTCTAAAACATCTAAGTCTGCTACCTGCTTAGCTTGGACGATCGCTTGGTCAATTGCCCCCCAATTCAGAGATTGCTCATCGACAATATCAAGATGATCACACACCAGCTGTTGACGCAGTACCTGAGACGTCTGCTGATTTGCTTCAGCCTTGGCTAAGGCGTTAAACAGAAAATGATAACTACGTGCGAAGAGCTGATTGAGTGTTTCCGTCAGCGCCTTTTTCTGTTCAATATTAAACTCTACTGGCTTACTTAAACGGTTTAACGTGTCTGCCAGCACCACCTCGTAGTTCCAGTAACGCTGTAAGTAGACACGCTGCCCGTCAAACATCAGCGGCTTAACACAGTCATTGGTTGATCCAACTAAATTGGACGATTGCAGTACCGCCAACCAATCAATACCTAACAACTTTTGATTCAATTGCAGAGCCGTTTCACCGTACAACCCAAGTAACTGAGCTAGATCTGCCGTTTGTTCGTGGCCTGTCGTATGCTGATGTATCAGCTGAGTACAAATGTGTCCTTTGCCTAATTCATGGCTCACTACCCCGGCAAGAAAGCCGATCTCTTGAGAGTAACTCGTAGCTTGCTGAGCAATAAAACGAGCAAATTGATAATCCAACTGACGAATAGAACCCTTATCCGCAAGAAACTTGAGTACATCCATGAGTTGCTCAGGAATAAGTGAAACTGGCTTTGCTGTGTTCGCAGTATCTATGCTGGTATTAGTGGTCGTTGTTGTCATTATAAAAGCCCCATCTGTCCAGTTTCATCGTCATTCAATTGTGCTGAACGTCTGTCTATCACTTTACCGTCAATCAATTGATCCATTTCATCAAGTAAAGCCAGTGTTGGTTTCGCTGAGAAAATACCTTGTTGAGATTGGCCATCCATTCCTCGTAGGAACAAGTAGTACACGCCGCCAAAATGTTGCTCGTAGCTGTAATTGGCAACACGACTACGTAAGAAACGGTGCAACGCCAATGCATAGATCTGATATTGCAAATCATAGCGATGGTCCGCCATCGCCGATTTCAATGCTTCACCATGGTAGACGGCAACATCATCACCTAAATGATTCGATTTCCAATCGAGTACATAGTATTTACCTTGATGCTCGAACACCAAATCGATGAAGCCTTTCAGCATACCTTGCACGGTTTGAAAACCTAAGTCGCCCGCTTTAGCCGATAACGGATCATGATATTGAATGGTTTGATTCAGTTCAGGTGCAGCCAACACTTCGATAGGTAATAAGAACTCCATCTCAACTAAGCGTTGTGTCGAATCTTTCTCGCTTAGTTTTAAGTTCTTGCCATCCAATGCGGTGTTCAGCACCGTATCAACCAGTTGTTGAAGCACAGGTAGCCACTCTAATTCGTATTGCTCTGATTCTAATAAGTGAGTGATTACTTGCGTGTTGTGTTCGCTGGTTGCTGGCCCGGTAAATTCAACCTCCTCAAACAAGGTGTGTAAGAAAGTACCCGGGCGAGCACCACGAGGGAACGTAAAAATAGAGCGTTCAGGTTCAATCAACTCAGACTCATCCTGCTCATCAGCCGAGTCAATATCAAAGCCAGACACCTCAATGGTCGCGTCATGACTTGCACCGTGACTGCCTTGCTTTACAAGCCCTGAATAACTGGTGATACGCCAAGCCCTGTCGATTGAAGCCTTGAGTTCATTAGCATGTAAGTCTTCACTCACTTGCTCTGTTTGTACAAACACTTGCTCATGCGCGGTTGGTGTTTCGGCTAGCAGGACACTTGAGTTCTTACTCTCAATGGCTGCAAGAGCCTGATGCAATTCGGCAATACCTTGCTCTTGACCGTTTTGAACCAAATAACCCATCGCACTTAAATGAACACCAGTCGGCTCTTTAGTTGAACGCCCTTTACGCAGTGGCGCCATACCAATGAAACAGCCATAAACCGCACGAGTCAGCGCTACATAAATCAAACGCAAGTCTTCCGCTAGTCGCTCTTTATCGGCTTGAGCTAAGGCAGTGTCACTACCTGTGATATCCAGTACTGTGGTGTCTGAATCATGGTCGTAGAATTTGCCTTCGCTCGCCTCTCGGTAACTCGCAACAAATGGCAAGAATACTAAGTCATATTCCAAACCTTTCGACTTGTGAATGGTAACGATTTGAACCAAGTTTCTCTCTGATTCAAGACGCTGAATGTCGTCTTCGCTGCCGCCTAAACCATTTTGAGCATCGGAAATCGCTTCTGCCAACCAACGTAACAAGCCGTAGTCGCTGTCGAGCTCTTGTCTTGCCTGCTGCAGCAATTCACCTATGTGCATCAAATCAGTGAGTGAGCGCTCACCATTTTCTTCTTCCAGCAAGCGTTCCGCGAGATGTCGCTTGCTAATCACGCTGCGCAGCATTGGTAACACGCCACGCTGTAGCCACAACTTACGATACTCTCGAAACTCATTAACCACGTTTTCCCACACCACTTCATCGTTATTGAGTTCATCCAATGATGCGGCATCGAGAGCAAACAACTCGGAGGCTAGACTCGCGCGCAATGCACGGTCGTTTTCAGGTGTCAGCACCGCTTGTAGCAAGCGTTGAATATCTTGCGCAACCAAGCTAGTGAATACACTGTCTCGGTTAGACAAATACACACTTGCAATGCCTTGTTCAGAGAGTGCATTCTTGATCAGACGACCTTCACTGCCGGTTCTAACCAAGACAGCAATATCGCCCGCATTCACGGCATGTTGTTTTTTGCCGTTATCAAAATAGGCTTGTTGGTTTTGAGAAGCGGTCAGAATGGTTTGAATTTGACTCGCCGTCGCCTCTGCCATTGCTTTGTGATATTCGCCCTTTGGTAAGGGCTTTTCTTCAGCCTCCTGTAACCAGAACGTGAGTGCATGCTGAGTTTCACCATTCAATACCCATTGGCGCTTATCGGCAGATGGACTGGCTGCAACAGGCAAAAATGGAATGTCTTGGTCGTAGATAAACGGGCTATCCGAGTTCATAAACACTTGGTTTACTGCACTCACCATATCAGCACTTGAACGCCAGTTAGTGCCTAAGGTGTAGTGAGCACTGACTTGGTTTCTCGCTTTGATATAGGTAAAGATATCTGCGCCACGGAAGCCGTAAATCGCCTGCTTCGGGTCACCGATCATAAACAAGCCGCACTGCGGATTATCGAGATAGATTCGGCTAAAAATACTGTATTGAAGCGGGTCGGTATCTTGGAATTCATCGATCATCGCTACCGGGTATAAAGTGCGAATTCTTTCCACTAGCAGTGACTGCTCATCGACATCAATCGACGCAGATAACTGAGTCAGTAGATCATCAAATGATAACCACTGCCTCTGCTGTTTTGCCTTAGCGAGCATAGTTCGACAGTGAGTAATCGCATGCGCCAATAACGGAGCTTTCAAATCAGCTGGGTTATTTAAGAAATCCTCAATTGCTTCGAAAACAGCGTGCTGAGGCGCAGTACCTTTCGGTGTTTTTTCGATTAACGTAGCTTGAGAGAATTTTTCTAACTTGTCTGGATATTGATAATCATGAGTGTCGCTCTGCGCCCATGCCGTCACAGCCTCTAGCCATGTCGGCAGAGACTTCTTGGTGTAACTGCGTTTGTTCACATCTGAACCTGAGATCAAAGCCAAAAAGTCCGCTTCAGACTCACACCACAGCGCTTTGAGCTGCTTCACTTTATCTAGGTTCTGGTTGTGTAGAGTTTGCAAATCACCCGACATCGCGTCAACGGTTAGCTTCAATGGAGAGCCCGTCAGATAACGATTGACGTCTGCTAATAATGCAGCCGGTGAACCCCAGATATTACGCACTTCGCCAGCTAGCTGAATAGGCAACGGGTAAAACTGCTTACGCCAATAGTCGGCAACCACTTGCGCTTTGAGATGGCTTTCATCAGTCACAAATTCATTATCAAATCGGCTGCCAGACTCGAAGGCATTTTGAGTCAACATACGCTGACAGAAGCCGTGAATGGTGTAGACCGCAGCTTCGTCCATTTGCCTTTCGGCATTGAGCAGTGTTTTCGCAGCGCCAGCATGGTCTTCGATCTCTTGCAGCAAAGGAGCAATCACTGGGTCGTCACTTTGCCCGCGAGAAAACGCAATGCGAGCATCATGGATTCGAGCACGGATACGGTCACGCAATTCTGCGGTTGCTGCTTCGGTAAAAGTCACGACTAGGATTTGATCTACAGTGAGAGGCTCGTGATGTCGGGTAGCTTCTGTAAGCTCATCTTGTGGTGCTGCCGTGCCGTGTCCGAGCAGTAGGCGTAAGTACAAGCCAGCGATGGTAAATGTTTTACCTGTACCCGCCGATGCTTCAATTAAACGCGCACCATGAAGCGGAAACGTCATGGTGCTTAGTGTCTGTGGAGCAATTACCTGAACACTGCTTGTGGTCGTCATGCCTTACTGCCTTCTGATAAATATGTTGTTACAAATGTGACCTAGCGTGGAAAACGTCATTCAATTTACGTCCTACGCTGATTTGTTAATAGTTAGTGCGATCTCTCTCACGGATCAATTCGGATCGCCTCGCTACTATGCGCCCACGAGTTCAGGAGCGCGATTCGAGTTTTATACTCATTGCCTATTTAGAACCACAGAATAATGGTCCCTCTGACCTGTGGCCGTACAGCGAACGCCCTACACTAATAATGATTTACTGGCGGCCACTTTATTTCCTGTACCTTGCTTCTCTTCACCTTGATTCCCTTCACACTGAAAGCAAGCACTCCAAATGCATACTAGCGACTTTCTTTCGTCTTTCATGAATTCAGCGCATCCTCTATTGATCTTGTCGATCACAGTCATTTACTCCTGATCTTCCAGATCGGCAGCAGCCAACCTTGCCGCCTGTAACACAAGTGTTGAATACATACGCGACTCAGCAGCCAGCTCATCGTCCCACTTAGGCCAAATACGTGAGATGTAGGTATCTCGACCCTCGCCAGTAAAAGCGAAGCTGTCATTAAAAGTATCGGCCATTTTCTTGAGCGACTTCTCTTCATCATCGACCCATTTACCACGGCTAAAGCCCGCTTCAACGCCGGCCAAGGCGGTTTTCGGGAAGTAAGGCAATGGTGCTGTCATACCTTGATAGAACAGTCGTACTAACTCAGCCAATAAACCCTTCGCCTGCTGTGCATCGCCGATAGGCTGTAGCGTTTGGTGAACCACGCCCTCTTTTCTGTCATAACCAATTATATGAGTTGTTTTGCCATGCCCCATCACTGCGCAACACAAGTGATCGATCCACGCGGCCAAGTAATCTTGCGAACGAATTTTGCCACTACGGAAGCGCACTAAGCCCGATTGATAGTTTTGAGTCAGCCACCCCATCAAACGAACCGGTTTGCCTTCACCTAGTACATCAAACTCAATATTCACCTCAAGATCTTGCTGTGGCTGCCCACTTACAAATCGAATCTCTTTGGCTAAGTCTTCCGCTTGAACGCGGTTAGTTTCAAACTCGATATCACCAAAAGCGCCAACCGGTAAGCGACCTTGAGCTTTTTGCTCAGAGACAAACAAGCGAACCGCTTCATCTGCCCCTTCAGGGTTATCCAGCAGCACTTGCAGAAGAGCATCCTTAAGCTGAAAGCTCTCTAAGCCATTAAGCACGAATGGCTCATCGTCTTCCATTACCGGAAGCGGTGGCTCAAACACTACTTTGAGACGGCGATTAAAGAAGTATTGCACTGGCAAGCGCCAGAAACGCTGTAGCTCAACCAGATCGAGTTCTAACGGATAAGTCGCGCCAAGCAAATAGTCGTCCAAAGCACGATTGAATTCACCACTGCGTTCACCAGAACGGTTAGCCGCAGGAAGCCACTCTTTGGCGTAGCTCAATACATGGCTTTCATCACCTTGTGTAAAAGCTGCCGGGCTGAACGGAGTCATGGTGTGCTCAAAGCTGATCGCTTGAGTCAGCTTGATACCAGAATCATCACTTGGTAGCGCTTGATCGCCACTTAGGCAGTAGTTCTGCTGGCAGTACTCAATCAATTCTGAAACCAATACCGACGGTACTCGCTCAGTATTATCTTGAATCGAGCGGCCGACATAACTGATGTACAAACGCCCTTGCGCCGACAACATTGCTTCTAAGAATAAATAGCGGCTATCCTCTCTCCTAGATCGATCTCCGGGACGAGCCCTGCCTTCTAACAAATTGAAGCTCTCGACAGGGTTAGAGGGAGGGTAAACACCATCATTCATGCCCAAAAGACAAACGGTTTTGAACGGGATAGAACGCATCGGCATCAGAGTACAGAAGTTTACTTGCCCCGCTAAGAAACGCTGACTGATACGCGCGCCTGACAGTTTATTGTTTAAGTACTGATAGATGATGCTTGGCGATAGCTCTTGCTCGTACAAGGCATCATCAAGCTGTTCATTCAGTTGAGAAAGTGCATCACGAATCGACTTAAGCACTACCTCGCCTTCTAGCTCAACGGCGAAGAAATCATCAATCATTTGCAACAAGGTTTCACGCCACATATCAATGGATTGCGTCTTGGCAAGGCGTTGACGGTAATGGGCAATACGATCAATAAAGTGCGCTAACTTACCCGCAAGTTCGGCGTTAATGCCCTGAACTTCGTTATAAGCCGCAATTGGAGAATGCTCGGTTTCAAACAAACCTGCAGAATCCGACATCGCATAGCCCAGTAGCATGCGCTGGATACCAAATAGCCAGGTATTTTGCTCGGTGGCAGGCAAATCAAACTCAGTTGCAGTCGACGAATCGACCCCCCAACGGATACCCGCTTCTTCAACCCACTGCTTGGCTTGCTCAAATTGAAATTCATCAATACCAAAGCGTGCCATCATCGCTGGGATTTCTAGTAGCTCTAGAAGTTCAGAAGCTAAGCAGCGCGTGTTTGGTAGCGCGACCAACTGCATGAACGCGGTCAGAATCGGGCTCTCTTGGTCTGCCGTTCGATCCGAGATCGAGTATGGGATATAACGCTCACCCGGAGCATTACCAAATACCGCCTGAATCGCAGGGCTGTAAGCATTGATGTCTGCCACCATCACGATGATGTCGCGTGGCTTTAATGTTGGGTCAGCGTCAAACATTGCTAACAGCTGATCATGAAGAACTTCAACCTCACGCATTGGGCTGTGACAA
This sequence comes from Vibrio chagasii, assembly GCF_002954585.1. Classification (GTDB taxonomy): domain Bacteria; phylum Pseudomonadota; class Gammaproteobacteria; order Enterobacterales; family Vibrionaceae; genus Vibrio; species Vibrio chagasii_A. Next base: position 411,528 of record NZ_MSCI01000002.1, on the reverse strand, counting down.
GCATGTATCGTCAATGAACGATCGCCCAGCTCAACCACTTGTTTGTGGTTGCTGGAATCTAAGATGTGATCGTCTTGGTGCTCTTCTAACTCAAGAATATCGGCTTGCAGTTGATGCAGCAGGCTGTCTCTCTCGACATCAATAAAGAATTCATGCTCTTCACTGTCTGATTGAGACAGCAAGAACAAATTGTCTCTGCCTAGCTTGCCCATAGACGCGAGTAAGCTATTGCCTACTGCTTGGCTGGTATGCAGCTCATCTTCGACATTGGCTTCAATACCATCTTTCAGTGGCGAGACTTCTCCTTCTAGCTGAGGCAAGCCATCAACCAGAGTAAACTGCTTACGACGCTGCGCTTCCACTCTTGCCAAGTATTTACGGTCGCGGATGTCACCCCAGTAATGTTGGCAAGGGTTAGTAAACATCAGGTGAACATCAATCTGCTCGCCAAGCGCTTTCAACGCATCCATGTAACGAGGAGGCAGTGACGAAATACCAAACACAAACAGACGTTTAGGCAGGTGTTGTAACTGGCCTTGTTGATTAGCTAACGCTTCAATGAAGTCGTGATACAAGTTACCACGGTGATATTTCGATTGGCCTTGAGAGAGCGTTTGATCGTAGAGTGCCTTCCACAAAATCGGCTGCCAATGGTGCTCTTGTTGCCCTTCACTATCAATCAATTCTGCAACGGGCTCGCCTGCTTCCCACATCGCCATCCACTCAGGTCTATACACCAAGTAGCCATCGAAAATATCGGCAATTTTCTCGGCTAATTGATACAACTTAGAGCCGTCTTCATCGTTTTCAAGATAGCGCTGTAGGGGTAAGAAATCAGAGTGGTCAAGTTTCGCGGGCAGCAAACTCATTAGCTTCCACGTCATCGCTTCTTTGTTAAAAGCACTGCGTTTCGGTACGTCAGGAAGCACCTGGGTGAACATATCCCAAATGAAAGTTGCTGGAAGAGGAAAATCGATATTTGCTGCTACACCAAACTCTTTGGCGAGTTCCATCTTAAGCCATTGAGACATACCCGGGCTCTGAACCAAGATCTGCTCTTTTTCGAAAGGATTGGCTAAAGGGTCACTTTTGATTAAGTGAACGAGAAGAATTTTTAAAGTATCAACTTTATTTGAATGATAAACAGTAAACAAAAATCAACCTACAAACCATAGCTCTAAAACTTGAAGACTAGCATAAATACTTAATTTTATAGAGGGTTTAACTTATCTTTGATAAGGAATATTGATACTATTCAACTAGGTGAAGTATGAACTATTGGTTAGTTAAACCAACACACTTCAATAAAATACCAAATTGGAGAGTGATGTATGATTTATGTAAGAATTGTAAACGCAAACGAAATTGGAATTAGGAAAGGTGGAAAAAGCAAGCGTGCTGGTAGCTTTTTGATGGTATCCAAAAAGTGCTTATCCTTTCTTCCTGAACAAAATTTCGAAATTCCAGACAGTACAATTGAAGTACAGTACATATCGCCAAACGGTCAAGAAATGGGCTTAGTAGATTATGTATGGCATAACAAAGCACTTCATGAAGAGAAAAGTACCCGAAATGAACACCGTTTATATTTTACGCGTAGCCTCGACTCAGATAGCTATATAGAACCTGATGACATTATTGTTATGAAAAGAGTTATTGAATCAAATTTCAATGGTATAAAGTTATTCTTGTTCAAGAAAGAGAAAGACAAAGAATACAACTCTATTTTTGAAATAATTAATGGGAAAAGTCACTCTATGATTGAAGACATAGGTATAGATTATATCGATAACTACCAGTTTTCTGTAAAAGGTCTGCCTAATGTATATATAGATGATAATTCAACTTCATCTAAGAATATACATGACATACCATTAGAGCTGAGCGATGAAGACATCATCACACCATCAGCGGCTTCAATGATAGAGAACTTACGCTCTTTAGGGTACAGTATCGAAGAGGCTATTGCTGACATTATCGATAATAGTATTTCAGCAAGTGCTACTAACATAGATATAGAAATGAAATGGCATGGAGGCCAATCATACATAGCTATCTGTGATGATGGCCATGGTATGGATGAAGCTGAGCTTATTCAAGCAATGCGCCCTGGTTCCAAAAACCCGAGAGCAGCAAGAGAATCAAACGATCTGGGAAGATTTGGCATGGGTATGAAAACGGCTTCCTTCTCATTGGGTAAAGAACTTACTGTTTTCACGAGAAAAAATGGTTCTAGCTCCTTAAGAAGGTGGGACTTAGACCTTGTGTCAGATTTAAACGAATGGAAAGTACTTAAAAATCAGTCACCCGATTCAAAGTTTAATTATGCACCAGAATGTTCTTCAGGCACTGTTGTACTTATTGAAAGTTTAGACCGAATGATGAGCCTTAATGGTTCTGGAAATATGATTTCTGATGAAGACTTCTACTCATTACTAGGTAAAGTAAAATTTCACCTTTCTCTCGTATTTCATCGTTATTTAACTCAAAATAAAATAACCATCACGATAAACAAACGTAAAATCACCCCATTTGATCCTCATTTTGATTGTTTCTCATCTATGGGAAGTAACAAGTCAATCATAAATGACAATGTTTCTATTTCTAGTTTTATTGTACCTAAAGAATCCGACTTACCCGTACCAATAAAAAGGAAACTTAAGAAAGAAGTAGGTTTTAACCAATTACAGGGAGTTTATATATACCGTGGCGATAGAATAATATCTTATGGTGGTTGGTTAAATTTAGGGAGAAGGCATAGCATGAAGATAAATGATGATTATGCTTTAGGTAGAGTTGTAGTTGAAATTAAAAATAGTGAAGATAAAAATTGGCAAATTGATATTAAAAAATCTACTGCACATCCTCCATTAAACATGCTTCCAAACCTAAACAGAGCAGCAGAAACAGTTAGAAAGCTATCTCTTGAAAAAATAAAAATGAGCACTAATAAAAATAGAAAAGTTGAGAATCATGAAGGCATTTGGTCTAGAAAAGACAATGAAATAAAAGTTGATAGATCTAACTCTCTATATAGGATCATTGCAAGCAATGATAAAGTAGGAGAGCAGTTTATGGATTATATAAAAAGCTTAGAAGAAAAACTTCCACTATAGAAATTATAAAATGACAATTGAACAAGAAAAACAAATTGAACTGGCTATAAAGCTAACAAGAATGGAAATTACGAGTTGCTTTATAGAACAAGGAAAAGTTCCTACCCCTATCGAATTAGAAGGTATTCTAACAAGCTACTTTCAGCGATTTGGTATAACTCTATCAGAAGAACATTTTGGACAAATGGTTGACAATCTCAGAGTTCATTTCTCTGTTGAAGTTGAAGGTCAATCAGCGACTGTAGCTGATAATTCAGATCACATAGAATGGTTACCTAAACGAAAGGGACAAATAGAATGGGGCTTTTGGAAACGTTATGAAACGTACCTATTGGATGAAAAAGGCCTACCTGTAGAGAGTGTAAAGTCAATACACCGCACTACCGACAAAGCTCTAGCACATCTAGAAGACCCAAATCGTTCGGGTGATTGGGATCGAAGAGGCCTAGTAGTTGGTAGCGTGCAATCAGGGAAGACTGGCAATTATACAGGATTGATATGTAAAGCAGCAGATGCAGGATACAAAGTAATTGTTGTCCTTGCGGGTATTCACAACGACCTTAGAGCTCAAACACAAATGCGACTGGATGAGGGCTTTTTAGGATACAGCAGTGAAAATGGAGCTGGTAGCAAAGTTGGTGTTGGGAAAGATGACACAAATAAATTAAAAGCTAACACTATAACAACCTGTGCTGAAAACGGTGACTTTCAATACAATACTGCGAAGCAATTTAATATTGCCCCAGATCAAACACCACTACTATTTGTCATAAAAAAGAACGCCTCGATACTTGAAAACCTAAATGCTTGGGTTTCTCAGTTTGCAGATATGAAGTCCAATAAAGTTAAAGACACTTCAATCCTTGTTATCGATGATGAAGCAGATCAAGCATCTGTTGATACTAGCGACTATGATCCAACAACGATCAACAGATTGATCCGTAAGCTTCTTAATTCTTTTGAAAAAAGTGCATATGTAGGCTATACAGCCACTCCTTTCGCCAACGTACTCATAAGTGATGCAGGGCAACACAGCCTATATGGTGAAGACCTCTTCCCCAAAAGCTTCATTCTAACATTACCTACACCTAGTAATTATATTGGCCCAAATAAGATCTTCTCAACTGAAGCAGATCAAAATTATCCAATAATTAGGAGTCTTACCGATGATATCGACGATGCTAGCGAGTGGATTCCAACACCTCATAAAAAAGATTTGGTTCCTTTCTATCATGGTGAAGATAAAGTTCCACCATGCTTAGAGAACGCTGTTATATCCTTCATTATTTCTGTTGCCGTTCGTAATTTAAGGGGAGCAAGAAATAAGCACAATACAATGTTGATTCATGTAACCCGATTTAAAGATGTTCAATTAGAGGTGGCAGAGCAAGTTCAAGATTTCTTAGATATAGTAACCAACCAGTTCTTTGATAATGACAACTTTATTGAAAGAGTTCGCCAAGTCTGGCATCAAGATTATATGGAAACAACGAAAACCATTCGAGGTAGCGTTGATCAGTCATGGGATGCCGTTCAACATGAGATTTGTGAAATTTTAGAAAGCTTTGAAGTCAAAACCATCAATGGCTCTTCCAAAGACGGCCTAGAATATAATCGAGAAGATTACCCGGAACGTGTCATTGCAGTAGGTGGCGACAAGCTATCACGCGGCCTTACTCTTGAAGGGTTATCTGTAAGCTATTTTCTAAGACAATCAAACATGTATGATACGTTGATGCAAATGGGTCGCTGGTTTGGTTATAGACCTAACTATGATGACCTATGTCGTTTGTATACTAACAGCTCTATGGTTTCGAGCTTCCAATCAATCCTTAGTGCTTCAGAGGAGTTGGTTGAAGAACTCAATGAAATGAGCGAGCTAGGTATGAGCCCGAAAGATTTTGGCTTAAAAGTTAAAGTTCACCCCGGCTTACTAGTTACTAACCGATTAAAGATGCGAGAAACTAGGGAAGTAGACGTCTCTTTTGCGAGTGGGGTTGCTGAATCAACAGCCTTAAGCACCCGTGAACTCAGGAACAACTGGGAAAGACTAAACCAATTCTTATCACTTTATCAACCACATCAAATTAGTACTAATAAGCAGATTAGCACCAACTATATATCGAGAAATTGGAAAGATATTATCTATATCGACTCAGTAAAAGGTATTGATGTTGCCAATTTAGTCGCAGACTTACAAACTCTCGAGTCATCTACCTCTGTCGTACCTGCAGTTATCGCAAAATACATTAACACTCAGGTATCAAGCGGTGAATTAACTGATTGGACTGTCGTCATTCATTCAGGTTCAGGCCAAAATGTTAATTTTGATAATGGATTGACAGTTAATGCATCGAGACGAAAAGTACTCAAGAATGATAGTGACCGCTTAACCTTCAGAAGGCTTGCTAGCAAGCATGATGAATTTGTTGACTTGAACAGTGGTGAAGTTACTAAAAAACTCGATATCTGGAGTGCTCGAGAGAGTACTAACTTAAAAATCAAAGATATCCATAGTCGCCAGATAAGACATAAATCGAAAGGTTTATTAATGTTTTATATAGTAGAGCCAACGGATAAAGACAAGCAATTAATACATACAGACAGCCCAGTAGTTGGCTTCATGGTAAGCTTTCCTAGGTCTCAAACGGCAAAAACCGTGAAATATGTAGCTAATAATGTCTGGGTAAATGAGAACCTTTAATGTTAAATACCGTTAGTAAAATTTTTAGTGAGTTAGAAGCTGATAGGGATATGCTAACTAACAAGAACAATACGCTTGAGCGTATTGTTCTTGCTTGTAAAAACATAACATTCTTTCTCTATTATTCTCCATCAACGTCAAAAAGAGGTCTTCGTGTATCGATATCTAATGTAGAAGCAAAAATGAAGTTTAAGGTAGATTCAAAAGGGTTTACCTATAGATATCATGCAGAATCTCTCTACATCGAGGAAGATAAAGAATATATCACAAATATTTTTAAAGTATTCGTATCTGAGCTGATCCCTAAGAATGACATTGGGAATTCAAATTTATTTTTTGATAATTTTAAGAGTACCATTTTGGAATGGCGTGATTTCTTCCAAGAAGTTAAACAAGTCCAACCAAACCCGGAATTAGTGAAAGGGCTTTTTGGTGAATTATCTTATCTAATATACCTTGTACGCTCAGGTGTTTCCAATGCGATTGACTGTTGGACGGGGCCTTTAGGCTCTAGAAGTGATTTTTTCGTGGGTAATAAACGATTGGAAATAAAGACGACCACAACAAAGAATCCGACAAAATTTTCGATATCAAGCTCAGACCAATTGAGGTTAGGTAAAAGTGAACTATATCTTGTTTTGTATGAATTGATTGAAAATGAAGGTGGTTATAGCCTCTCTAGCTTGATAAAAGAGTTGATTACTATCTTAGGTGATAATTTTCAGGCAAAGTCAGAGTTTTATAAAAAACTTGAAAAAGTCGGATGCAACGAGGTTTTTACTTTATTAACAAAATCATACACCTACAATATAGATGGGTACTCTAAATATCATATAATCGAATCTTTTCCGACTTTAACAGAATCTAACATTCCAAAAGGAATTGTTGATGTTAAATATTCTATTTTAAAAGATAGTATTAATAAATTTGAAGTTGAATTTTAATTAATAGTAAAAAGGCTACTTTATGGATGCATTCATAAAAGTATTAAAAAGTGAAGAATCAGGATACACTAAAGACACTCCAGGAGAGAGAGGGGAATATATTAGAATTTTCAAAAATTCTTGGCATTTATTTCCACCATTATCAAAGACTAAGTTTAATGATACTAAGATATTAAAGTTCTATACAAAAGATCACCACTCAATTGCGTTAAACATCGTCTACAACAACGCAAAATATTTCCTTCACTTGGGACTCAAAAGAGATCATGATGAAGTTCGAATTTATAGAAATAAAAGCATTGATAATTTACTCTCTTTAGATAGGCATGTTATAGTCGTAATAATTAAACTTAGCGACGATGAATATTACATTGAATCTATTCAAAAAACTGATATTGATTACTTAGATTTCGAGTCTATAGCTAAAGAATGCTTAAAAAATGGTAAAGTTGATACTGAAAAATTAAGACTTACTAAAAGGTTTTCCGACTTATCCAATGTAAAAAAGACTGATACCGAAATTGAAAATATTGCTGAAATAGTCAAAAGTACAACGGAACACATAACTAAGGGCAATAAAGCTCGAACACAACAAAAACACCATCCAGATGATCCCGCGGGAATATTTAGTTCTCTAATAAAAAATCAAACCGAATTTGCTCGCTTTATTCGTGAAATATATGACAATAAGTGTGCAATTAGAGGAACTTCATTAATCGAAGGCCAACATGTTGGTTTAGAGGCTGCCCATATAAAATCAGCATCTCATAAGGGCCCTTTATTACCGTCGAATGGCATATTAATGTCTAGTGACTTGCATAAATGTTTTGATCAGGGGTTCTTTGGGTTGAATGATGATAATGAGATTATTATTAGTTCTACAGTTCCTAAAACATCAGTTCTCTATCAATATAAAGGGTTGAAAATAAAGCCCAAAGACCCAATCTGCTCACCATTTCATGAATATAATAGACACCATAGAAGTGAACATAAATTATTTTAGTATCCATTAGCTCATACCCTCCATATAAGATTGAATTTCAATCTTATATGGATTTTTCAATTCACTTTTCTTCATTAATAACTTTAGCCAAAGAATTAGCAATATACAAAGAGAAATGTGGTGGTACCGCATTACCAATCATTTTATAATTCGCACCTTGAGCTGCACAAAACTCAAAATCATCTGCAAAAGTTTGTAGTCTCGCAGCTTCTCGTACTGTAATACTTCGAGCCTGCTCTGGGTCTGGGTGAATATGCCTTAAACCATCTTTATATAGGTGTGCAGGTATCGTATTACTTGGTAAATTAGGTCGTAACACATGGTACTTGTGTACAGAAGAGGATTTACCTGTTTTCTCTGTATACAGTTTTTTTAGTGCATCACTGTGAACATATTTATTACATCCACTTTGAATATCTTCTGCTAATAGATTAAATATCTCTATATCACGTGCATTATGAAAACGAGGCTCATGATTTAATAAATCTTGTTTTGAGTCTTCTGTTTTATGTGATGTTCTCGCTACTGCATTTTCTACTGGAAGTATCTTAGGTAAATCACCTATAGCATCATCAACTGTCACCTTACGATCAACTTTATATGAATTTAGCTTTTTATAGAATTGTTTAACTTTGTTCTCACAATCAGAAAAGGCATCCTTTCTTAGAGCTACAATAATCACACGCAATCTTTTTTGAGGGACTCCAAATTCAGATGTATCAAATAGAGCATCACGCTTCAAGTTCGTTGAAATATAGTACCCAGCATCATTGAAAGCCTTTGTGACTCGTTCAACGATTGACACACCACCAGGGGCTGCACTTAACATCCCTTGAACATTTTCAAAAATGCACGCTTTTGGCTGAAAGTGAGAGACTACTTTCATGTATGACTCAAATAGAAAGTTTCTGTAGTCGTCATGCATACCATTTTCATCGCGAATACGGCCCGCTATTGAATATGCTTGGCATGGTGGACCACCAATAACAGCATCAACGTTGTTACTACCGACTAGCTTATTTAATCCTACTGAACTGCCATATTCCTGATCGTTGTCATATCCGAAGATCAATTCATCTGTTCTTTGGATGTCGAAATGGAGCATTGAAGAGTTCGCTTCACTATAATTCCAACGTGTAGCTAAGCGTTGACGTAAAGTATGGACAGCATGTTTATCCCACTCAACTCCTGCTAATAGTTTAAACTCTCCAGATTGTTTAAAGCCATCAGTTAAGCCACCACAACCTGCAAACAAGTCGATAGTATTTAGCATTATTATTTTTCCAATTTAAGAATTTGATTACCGATCGCAAGGCCTAGTAACGGCGGGACCGCATTACCAATTTGCTTGTACTGCTGTGTTTTTGGTCCAACAAATTGAAAGTCATCAGGAAAAGATTGAAGGCGAGCATTTTCACGCGCACTTGGTACACGGTCCCACTTGTAGTGAAAATGGTTGCGATGGCCAGTATCGATTGTCTTTGACGGCTTTTGGCTGTGGTAGCGAGTCCAAGCTTCATTGAATTTACGAGAATCACCTACGCCTGGTGGTAAGTCTTTGTGATTACCACCTTCTGGTACTTGACGAATGACAGAAACAACAAGTTCCGTATGACGAGTACCGACATGATTAAACAGTCTAGTAGCATTTTTACGCATCAGTGATTGATACTCGCTTTGGGGAGTCATAATGTAGTCAGAGTCTTCTTTACCGAGCTCATGCTCTAAAGTCGGCAAGTCACTTATTGCTTGTTCACACGTAACATAATTATCTGGTTTATGCGTTGCTTCAGGGAAAGCAAATCTCTCACCATTTCTGACGCCTACAAAAAACATGCGCTTACGAATTTGAGGAATTCCGTAATCTGGTGCATACATCAATTTTTCAGAGTTTGAATAACCTAAACGGGCAAATTCAGCCAGAATTGCTGTATGAGCACGACCTTCGTATAGGTTAGCAATACCTGGTACATTTTCTATCACGATGTATTTTGGGTTGATACGTTCGGCTAACTGAAAAACAGAATAAAAAAGCTTGTTTCGTTTGTCATTTTCGTTTCGGGTGCCCGTTAGAGAGAAGCCCTGACAAGGTGGTCCAGCTACAATAACTTCAACTTGACGACCATTAAGTTCTTCAACAATTGCATCAATGCTCTGTGGTTCAGAAAGATCTAATCGCATTGGGGTTGCATGAGGGTGATTGTGAGCAAAAGTTTTCAAAGCTGGAGCATCAATATCCACACCGACAACACACTCAAAACCGGCTTGCTCAAAGCCGTGTGATAACCCCCCACATCCGGAGAATAGGTCAACTAGTAATCGTTGTTTTGACAAAGTAACTGCTCCAATAGAAAATAAAAACACTGGATATTAGCACAGTTATAAGTTCAATTGAAATGCTTCAAAATAGCACTTAGAAATGTCCTATTGAAGCTATGCAGATATGGCGAAAGGGTTCTGTAAACTACGTTGAGGAAAAGTACACTCACGCTAATCTTGCCACAATATACTGCCAGATTAGCATAAGTGCTGAGTTTGGATTAGGAATATAAGCTTATGAAATACCGAAAGCTTAAGGTCCGTTTATCTTTTGAACTATTGTCCTTTACAATCTGCCCGCTACCGCACTTAAAACACGGTGAGGTTTGTAGTTCATGTAGTAACGAACAGCGACATAACCTACCACTAAGGTTGCAACAATCAGCTCTAGATAAGCTAGGTTAAATACTTGGTTAATGTAATGCGCCTCGATGCCTTGTGCTTGCATCCACGCAGCCAATTTAAACAAGGCTGTTGCACCAATCACGATTGGGAAAGTAAACGCTGCATAGCCAGGGCTGAATGGCAGACGAAGTAGTTTGAAAAACGCCATGTAGATAATGAACGTCATCAATACCGCAATACCAAATAGCAAACCAATAATCACTGGAGAAGGGCTTGCTGTCACTGTTAGGTATCCCGCCAAAGATAGGCTTGCTGGTGCAGCCATAATCGCAATGGTTGGTTTTGCGGCATCTGGCACTTCGTGAGAGAAGATCAAACGGTAAACCATCAGTGGTAGCATCACAGCGTAAACCAATAAGCCGAATACCAAAGTCGCGTTCGCTACAGGCTCTAAAACTGGATTACCCGAGAAAGATACATCTGCCACAATGATACCGATTGGCGGTACGAACCAGCTTGGCACCATATGGTGAATCTCAAACTGTTTTGCTCTGTGGTACAAAAAGCTCACTAAGAACACAACATGTAAAGCAACCGCCGCTAGCCACATCGCTTCTTGAAGGAATTGAGAAATCGGCGCTAAAGATGCTGATACCACCATGCAGCCCATCGCAAATGTTGGAACCACACTACCCACTACAGGGTGAGCAATATCTTCACGCAATAGATGACCATGAATCAGAAACTTCACAGCTAAAACAAGAAGTAATACCGCCGCGATACCCGCACTGGTCCATTGCACTAAACCTGGGGTGTGCAAAATACCTTGTGCGACTAAAACGCCATCCCAACACCAGCCTAAACTTGCGATTGCTAGTGCTAACCCTGCCATGGGTGTTGGAGCTCCTGTTATTTTTTCTTTTGCGCTTTTTATCATCACGACCTCAAATCTCGGCTAACTGTCTTTAAGGGTATGTTACTCTTGCACTTCGTTCTAATATATCTAATTATTTGAAACCAACGTTCAAATTTAATTAACGGAATATCATGCCTAGTCATATCTCTCTTAAACAACTGAAAGTATTTACTACGATCACTCAGCACAAAACACTAACTGAAGCATCAGCTAGTCTGTTCCTATCTAAAGCTGCAGTAAGTGTGGCGCTATCCGAACTAGAGAAACAAATTGGCCATCATTTATTTGATCGAGTAAACAACCGCTTAATTCTCAATCAAGAAGGGCAGAGGCTTCTGCCCTTGGCGGATGAACTACTCAGCCGAGCTCAAGATATTCAAAATGTATTCGACGACGAGCAAACTCTATCGGGGCAATTACGTATTGGTGCTAGCGATACAATTGGTAACCAAGTCGCTCCTTACCTACTAAGCGACTTCCGTTCTAAAACGAATCATCGCTCACAAAGCTTGTTCATCTCAAATTCCGCGCAGATTTGTGACATGTTGATCGCATACGAACTCGATATTGCTCTCATTGAGGGTAAAACCATGCACCCAGAACTAGACTCCACACAATTCATTGAAGATGAAATGTGTGTGATCTGCCCACCGGATTATCCTCACTTTCACGGTGGGCTGACTAGTTTAAGTGAGCTCGAAAACACAGAATGGATTCTGAGAGAAGGAGGCTCTGGCTCCCGAGAATTCTTTATGCGGACCATCGCCCCACGCTTAGAGAACTGGCAAGAGGCTTTTCAACTTAATACCACTGAAGCTCTTATCAACTCGGTATCAGCGGGGCTTGGATTAGCTTGCTTATCACGCCTGTCCACACAGCCTGCAATTCAAGATGGTCGCGTAAAAATGCTAAACATACCACTAGATATGAAACGTCGTTTTTGGGTTTTAATCCACAAGGAAAAATATCAAAGTCCACTCCTTCGAACCTTTATTGAATTCTGCCAAAGTTGGAAAGACTAATGAATCTTAGATACTAAAATCAGAAGCATCTTTAACGATTTCTAAAAATGACAAATTAACCGTATTTGATTTTACAAGAAGGGTTAGAAAAATAATCTCGCTGCGAAAGTCGTCTAAAGACAGTCCAACTTAACCCTAAATGGTTGAATTATAAGGTGGTTGACGTACTTAAAAGTCACATAACCAACAACTAGGGTCGCGACAAGCAGCTCTATACTTGCCATACCGTTAACTTGTTGAACATAATTAGCCTCTAACCCATTTTTTGCCATCCAATCGGCTGTTTTAAAGAGCGCTGTAGCACTGATGACCGTAGGAAAGGTAAATGCAGCATAACCGGGACTAAAGGGTAACCTCAATAATTTAAACAACGCGAGATAAATAATGACAGTCATCAATACTGCAATTCCAAATAGTAAAGCAATAATGACTGGTGAGGGTGAGGATACCACCGTCAGGTAGCCAGCTAACGATACACTTGCTGGAGCAGCCATAATCGCAATTGTAGGCTTTGCTGTATCTGGGATTTCATGTGTAAACATAAAACGGTAAATCATTATTGGTAACATCACAGCTTGAGATACCATACCAAAAACAAGAGCTCCATATGCAACTGGCTCGAGTATAGGGTTACCAGAAAAAGAGAGTCCTGCTGCGATGATTCCAACCGGTGGAACAAACCACCCGGGAACCAATTGATGGAGTTCAAAATCTCTTACTCTATGACAAACAAAACTTATCAAAAACAAAACATGTAACGCTACCGCAATTAACCAAAGCACATCTCCGAATGTACTATAAAATTGACCGACAGAATTTGAAACGACCATAGTTCCCATGGCAAAAGTCGGAACAACACTACCTGCGACAGGGTGCGCAAGCTCTTTTCTCAATACATGATTATGAAAAAGAAACTTAATTGCCAAAATCACCAATAAAACACCCGCAACAGCTGCACTTAACCACTGCCCATACCCATTGAGTTCAGCGATGTTCTCCCAACACCAGCCTAGACTTGCAATACCAAGAGCTAAGCCAGCCATCGGCGTTGGTGCCGTTACGGCTTTTCTTGTTACTTTTCTTATCATTATGTTCTTACACACTTAACTGCATTTAGGGGTTTTCAGTCTACTATTATCATTAGTGTTAGTATGTTTAGTAATCCAGAACATGCGTTCACATTTAACTAACGACGTTATAACAACAAGTGTAAAGTAAATGCTAGTAATAGCTAAAAATGATAAAGGGAGGATTTTGCATTCCCATCAGTCATAAAAACATTACGCACCTCCGCGTATAATAAGTATTCGCTTAGTTGAATGTATCTCTCATTCAAAGTTATGTTGCTAGACTTAGACACTCAGAAACTGTATAAAAAGCCAGTAAAATTTATCAAACTTAGAGGATTAACCATGGCTGTTATCGTCAAGTACGTGGTGGAACGCAACGGAGAAGAGAAAATGACTTTTACCTCTAAAGCCGAAGCTGACGCATACGACAAAATGCTGGATATGGCTGATGAGCTTTTTGAACTGTTAGGCAAAAGCGATTTAGTTGAAGATGAAGGCAAGCAAGAAGAACTTGCAATGTACCTAGCTAAGAACAAAGAAGAAGTTCTTTACGCATTAGGTGCGAAGCGTAAACCAGCTCCGAAAAAAGCGAAGAAGCTTGAAGCGGTTGAAGACGCAGAAAAAGATGCAGCTTAATTAGCTGAAGCTTTCTAAAAAACGCCAATGACACCTCTAATCAGAGTCAGTCATTGGCGTTTTTTTATACTTATCGAAATATAATGATGCTTTTTATAGTCGAAATAGCTCTAAACATTCGCTTGCACAAAAGTGTGATAAAGATCTAATCTATAACCATCAGGTGATGGGGTTCCACCTAAGCGTTTGCTTCAACCGCCCGTTCTTTTGAACCGTGCTAATGACTCCTACAGAATCGAAAACAGGTAATACTGTTGGATGTATCGCTACTCCTCCATTTTGAAATGGGCTGCGTCTATTAAGACCAAGTTCCATTACTCCTTTGGATTATCGATACTCAAGATCTGTAGTGAATTAGCCGCTCCTCTTCCAACACGTCCTGTTTTCTCAACGCCCTAGGTCAATACGACTTTATTAGTGAGAAAACATTATGCATTACTCTTCAGAAATTCAATCCATGTGCCCTATTCAAAGGGGTGATCTTCACAACTCGGCTCCAACTCCAGTTGAAGGCGCCATGGTTAGCCCAAAAGATGTCATCGCTATTTCTGGCTTAAGCCATGGCGTAGGCACTTGTGCACCACAACAAGGCGCGGCAAAACTGACTCTCAACGTGAAAAACGGCATTATCGAAGAAGCACTCATCGAGACTATCGGCTGCTCAGGCATGACACAATCTGCCGCGATGGCCGCTGAAATCCTCACCGGAAAAACTATCCTAGAAGCACTTAATACTGACTTAGTGTGTGACGCGATTAACGTCGCGATGCGCGAAATCTTCCTGCAGTTTGTTTACGGTCGAACTCAATCTGCTTTCTCTGAAGGTGGCCTAGAGATCGGTGCTGCATTGGAAGACTTAGGTCAAACCCAGCGCAGCCAAGTTGGTACCAGCTACTCAACCGCAGCAAAAGGCGTCCGTTACCTAGAACTCGCAGAGGGCTATGTGACTAAGCTTGCACTTGATGACCACAGCGAAGTGATTGGTTACGAATATCTCAACCTCGGCAAAATGATGAAGGCGATTAATCAAGGTGTGCCAGCCAATGAAGCGGCTGACCTTGCTACAGGGACTTATGGTCGCTTCGATGAAGCCGTGACCAAGATTAACCCACGCCAACAGTAATTTTTGCCAATTTAGAGGAAAGATATTATGAACACTCAACTTAATGAATCAGTAACTCGCGCATTGGCAGAAATGAACTTCGACTCTTTGGCGCAAGCAGAGCAATACTGTAAAGCCCACAATGTAGACCCAAAAACTTTGGTGATGGACACTCAACCAATTGCGTTTGAAAGTGCAGCCGATGCATACACCTTAGGTACAGCCATGGCTCTATTCCGTAAAGCGAGCAACGCTGAACAAGCAGCCAACATCATCGGTGAAGGCCTCCAAGCATTCACAAAACCCGGTAGTGTTGCCGAGCAACGTCAAGTGGGTATTGGTCATGGTGCGCTTGCTGCTCGTCTTCTGAATGAAGAAAGTCACTGCTTTGCTTTTCTTGCGGGTCACGAGTCTTTTGCTGCCGCTGAGGGCGCAATTAAAATCGCACTAAACGTCAATAAATCACGTAAAAATCCATTAAAAGTTATCCTAAATGGTTTAGGTAAAGATGCGGCTTACTTAATCTCACGCATCAATGGCTTCACTTACGTGCGCACTCAATACGACTACCAAACCGGTGAACTCGTTGAAACAGAACGTCGCCGTTTCTCAAATGGCCCTCGCGGAGAGATCTTATGTTACGGCGCTGATGATGTTCGTGAAGGTGTAGCAATCATGCACAGAGAAGAGGTGGATGTGAGCATTACGGGTAATTCAACCAACCCAACACGCTTCCAACATCCTGTTGCGGGTATCTACAAAGCAGAGCGTACTCGCCAAGGTCTACCTTACTTCTCAGTGGCTTCAGGCGGTGGTACAGGTCGTACATTGCACCCAGACAACGTAGCGGCAGGCCCTGCTTCTTACGGCATGACAGATACTATGGGCAGAATGCACGCAGACGCTCAGTTTGCAGGTAGCTCTTCAGTTCCTGCTCACGTTGCTATGATGGGCTTCATCGGCATGGGTAACAACCCAATGGTAGGTGCTACGGTTGCACTAGCTGTCGCGGTAAGCGAGTCTCAAAACGCATAATGATAGAAGTGATTGTCACCACTTAGCGCCTCAAGCCGAGGCGTTAGTTGAAAAATCGACACCAACACACAGTCAAAACTCTACTACCATCACTAAAACTATACAGCCAGCCCTATGCTGGCTGTTTTTTACTCACACTTGCTCTAGTATCTATTCTTATTCAACATGTGTATTTAACTGCATCTTTTTAAAGGAATAATATGAAAGAGCTCATCATCCATACCATCACAGTTTTCATGGGCTTTTTCGCCATCATGAACCCTATCGCTAACACGCCAATCTTTCTTGGTTTAACAGGCGACAACGACAGGGAGACAGTTAAGTCGATCGCGTTCCGCTCAGTGTTTATCGCATTTATCATCGTCAGTACGTTTGCCATTTCAGGCAAGCTGATCTTCGACCTTTTTGGTATCACGCTTTATGCCCTGCGCATCACAGGCGGTATTTTGGTCTTCTTGATTGGCTTTCACATGCTACAAGGTGAATCGACACACTCGAAGGCGAAAGAGAAGGTCAACTCAGATGCCCAACAAGACGCGGCGCTAAGTATCGCAGTATCACCACTGGCCATGCCGATACTGGCTGGCCCGGGGACAATAGCCACCGCGATGAACTTTGCCAGCACCGAGGGCATCTATGAAACCGTCATTACCATCATCGCGTTTGGTCTGTTGTGTACCTTAACTTACGTATTGTTTGTGTTTGGCGAACGCTTCGTGAAAGCGGTAGGGCCAAGCGCACTGAACGTGATTACTCGAATGATGGGTTTGATACTGGCTGTTATCGGTATGCAGATGTTGATTGAAGGGATCGAGCAAGCTCATAAAGCGCTGTTTGTTTAAATGCTCACTCAAGGGGAATATTGACTCATATATCCGCCAATTTGTATTGATCTGCAACGTTTTCTCATTGCAGAAAAATATCTCTCAAAAGACAAGCAATATCATTTTACAGACTTTATCCCGATGCGCCCTTTCATAACGAGGGCGCTCTCTTTATGATGAACGCAATTAAATTAACTTTGCTAACGACGGCGCTGGTCATTCGAGCCGCTGTTATGAAATAGCAAAATCAAGACTCAACACATGGAGATTCAACATGGCTTTCTTTTCACTAGCCTTCGGTACGGCAACCAAAAACCGCGACAATAAAATCATTGAAGCGTTCTTCCCTAGCCCACTTCTAAACCCAAGCGACGCTCTAGTAGCGGCTGTTGGTGAAGTAGCAGGTTACACTGAAGGCAACCAAGCTATCGAAATCTCTGCAGCACAAAGCGCAGAACTAGCAAAAGCATTCGCAGCAAACGACGATGCAGCAAACGCATCTTTCGCAGAAAAAGCAGCAGCATCTGAACAGCCACTTGTTCTTGTTGTTCTTGCGACAGACGAGAAGCCAGCATCTGCTGCTGAAGGCTTCCTAAAACTGCAACTAATCTCTAACCGCCTAGTTCAACCACACGGTACAGTACTAGACGGCATCTTCGGTCTACTGCACAACATCGCATGGACTAACGAAGGTCCAATCGATCTTCCTGAACTGGCTGAGCGTCAAATCGAAGCTCGCCTTGCAGGTCGTACTCTATCTGTAGATTGCGTAGACAAATTCCCTAAGATGGTTGATTACGTGGTACCAACAGGTATTCGTATTGCTGACACTTCTCGTGTTCGTCTTGGCGCACATGTGGGTGAAGGTACAACGGTTATGCACGAAGGTTTCATCAACTTCAACGCTGGTACAACAGGCGTAAGCATGGTTGAAGGTCGTATCTCTGCTGGTGTTGTTGTAGGTAACGGTTCAGACATCGGCGGCGGCGCTTCTATCATGGGTACTCTGTCTGGTGGCGGTACTATGGTTATCTCTATCGGCGAAAACTGCCTACTAGGCGCAAACGCTGGTCTTGGCTTCCCAATGGGCGACCGTTGTACTGTTGAGTCTGGTCTATATGTAACGGCTGGTACGAAAGTTCGAATGCTAGATAAAGAAGGCAACGAAGTAGAAATCATTAAAGCTCGCGACCTAGCTGGCGTTTCTGACCTGCTATTCCGTCGCAACTCAATCACTGGTCAAATTGAGTGTCTAGCGAACAAGTCTGCTGTTGAACTGAACAGCGAGCTACACAGCAACAATTAATCAAGCATTAGATGCTAGAAAATACGAAGCCGCTGGGGTGAAATCCAGCGGCTTTCTTCATTCTTTTGCTAGTATCCAAAAGTATGTCGCCCCTTAATCCACTAACATACACACTTTCTAACAAATTCATCTTACCCTGTGACACATGGCAGAAACAGCTCAGAGGGTCAAACTCCCTGCTAACACCTAATTAAATGGTCATGAGATTTTGAACAGTGTTTTATTGTTTTATATAATCATCTCAATTGATCCACTCATTTCGAAAAAAATTCTCATGCACAGTTTAAAAAAACTCCACAATCTATCAAAGAAAGTTCACCCGCATTGTTATGGAGTAGACTACATTCGTAAAAACATTCGATTTGTTATGTGGGGATTG
The DNA here is from genome assembly GCF_002954585.1 of Vibrio chagasii. GTDB lineage: Bacteria > Pseudomonadota > Gammaproteobacteria > Enterobacterales > Vibrionaceae > Vibrio > Vibrio chagasii_A. The sequence continues at coordinate 392,807 of NZ_MSCI01000002.1, read as the reverse complement.
CTCAATCGCCAAGTTACTCAAGGAATGTACGATTTGCAGAAGGATAAAAAACTAACAGCAGTCTTTGAAAACGACTACAAGCTCTTTGAAAAGCCATTGAAACCATTCATCTCTCCTAGTTTCTCATCCACCCAGAGGCTAGAGCTGATACGATCGCATTTTCAAATTTTAACTGATAAGTTTGATAGCAAAGTTATCAACCTTTATGAAAAACCATTCGAGATAACAACCTTCAAAGATCGAAATGGTCAACCTTACACGATTGAGCTTTATCCAGGTGAGTCAAGAGAGGGGTCTATCGGCATTAAGCTTGTAGAATTGCATTCTGGCCAGACCATATATTCAATTACGTGCAACCTCTCTGAAGATGAAAATGACAGAGTGTTACACATAGGTTGCTTACAAGGGACCAACCGTCATGTCATTGATAGTCAGATTAAGATTAAAGAAATAACTCGAACACTTCACGGCCTTCGCCCTAAAGCTCTAATGCTCAATTTGAGCTTAATGTTTGCTAGGTATTTTGAAGTGAACAAAGTGATCGCAGTATCAAATAAAGGCCATGTATATCAAGCTTTGCGATACTTGGGTTCAAAAAGAAGTGCTATTAGCAGTGATTATGACTCTTTGTGGGAAGAGATGAGCGGACAAAAAGTGAGTAAGTTCTTTTATCAGATTCCAGTTAAATTAGAGCGCAAAGACCTGACTCATTTAAAAAGAAGTAAGCGTAACCTTTACTCAAAAAGGTACGCTCTACTTGATAAATTGGAGGAGGAACTGACTGAGTCTTTATCAAAAATTGCCTTACCAAACGAAGCAATTCAATTATTTGAACCGAAGTGATGTCATCTACTCTGAGAGTAAATAGATCTAATGATAAAAAACAACTTCCTCGTTCATAATAACAATTAATTGTTGAGCAACCTTCAAACATACTGACCAAATGAAACAAAAAAGCGCAGACCTTTCGATCTGCGCTTTTGATTTTTGCTTAATCTAATCTAGATTAAAGCGGCATGATTAACCCACGTTCTTACGTGCGTTTTGGAACATACGCATCCAAGCACCATTCTCGCCCCAACCTTCTGGAGACCAAGAGTTAGCGACTGTACGGAATACACGCTCTGGGTGAGGCATCATGATAGTCACGCGGCCATCCGTCGTGGTTAAACCTGTGATAGCGTTTGGCGAACCGTTCGGGTTATTCGGGTATTGCTGCGTCGGGTTACCGTGGTTATCAACGTAACGTAGAGCAACCGTACCTGAATTTTCAATCGCGTTTAGGTGGTCGTTGTCACGCACTTCTACGCGGCCTTCACCGTGAGAAACTGCGATTGGCATACGAGAACCTTCCATGCCGTTGAAGAATACAGAATCAGATTTCTGAACTTCAACTAGGCTGAAACGTGCTTCAAAACGCTCAGATTCGTTGCGAACGAAACGTGGCCAGTACTCTGCACCAGGAATAAGCTCACGCAGGTTAGACAGCATCTGACAACCGTTACATACACCTAGAGAGAAGGTATCTTCACGCTTGAAGAAGTTTTCAAATTGCTCACGAGTCGAGTCGTTAAACAGAACTGACTTAGCCCAACCTTCACCAGCGCCTAGTACGTCACCGTAAGAGAAGCCACCACATGCCACAAGACCGTTGTACTCATCCAGTACTGCTTGACCAGTAAGGATGTCGCTCATGTGAATATCAGTCGCTTCGAAACCTGCACGGTCAAATGCTGCTGCCATTTCAACGTGAGAGTTAACACCCTGCTCACGTAGAATCGCCATCTTAGGCTTAGCGCCAGTATTGATGAAAGGTGCAGCGATATCTTCGTTAACATCGAAGCTCAGTTTCACGTTTAGACCCGGGTCTGAGTTGTCTTTCTTCGCTTCGTGCTCTTGGTCAGCACATGCTGGGTTATCACGTAGACCTTGCATCTTGTGCGTTGTTTCTGCCCAGATAGTACGTAGTTCAGTACGGTTACGTTCAATCACTACAGACTCGCCAGACTTAATCACTAGCTCATCAGAAGCTTCAACTGAACCAATAACGTGTGAACACGCTTCTAGACCGTTTGCTGCAAGCGTAGAAAGAACTGCGTCTAGGTCATCGTTACGAACTTGGATTACTGCACCTAACTCTTCGTTGAATAGCGCTGCTAGTGTGTCTTCACCTAGCGCTTCGATGTTTGCATTAATACCACAGTGACCTGCGAATGCCATTTCAGCAAGAGTAACGAATAGACCGCCATCGCCTTTATCGTGGTAAGCCACTACTTGGTCGTTAGCAACCAGTGCTTGAACACCTTCGTAGAAACCTTTCAGTTGTGCTGCGTTGTCTACGTCTGCTGGCTTATCACCAAGCTGCTTGTAAACTTGTGCTAGTGCCGTTGCACCTAGACGGTTTTTGCCGTTACCTAAGTCGATAAGTACTAGACTTGAAGCACCTTTGTCAGTGCGTAGTTGTGGCGTAATTGTTTTACGAACATCTTCAACACGAGCAAATGCAGTGATAACAAGAGATAGCGGAGACGTTACTTCTTTCTGCTCGCCGTTCTCTTCCCACTTCGTCTTCATCGACATTGAGTCTTTACCTACTGGGATAGTTAGACCCAGTGCTGGACATAGCTCTTCACCAACGGCTTTAACCGCTTCGTAAAGACCTGCATCTTCACCTGGGTGACCCGCTGGAGACATCCAGTTTGCCGACAGTTTAATGTGTTTGATATCGCCAATGTTAGTCGCTGCAATGTTAGTGATTGCTTCACCAACTGCTAGGCGAGCCGATGCACCAAAGTCTAGTAGTGCCACAGGCGTGCGCTCACCAAGAGACATCGCTTCACCGTGGTAAGAATCGTAACTTGCTGCCGTTACCGCACAGTTAGCAACAGGAACCTGCCATGGGCCAACCATTTGGTCACGAGCAACAAGGCCAGTTACCGAGCGGTCACCGATAGTGATTAGGAATGTTTTCTCTGCGACAGTTGGTAGGCGAAGAACACGGTCAACCGCTTCGTTCATTTCGATACCAGAACGGTCAATCACAGGGTTGTTCGCTTTTAGCGTTTTCGCGTCACGGTGCATCTTAGGTGTTTTACCTAATAGGATGTCCATTGGCATGTCGATTGGCGTGTTGTCGAAGTGTGAATCTTCAAGTTTAAGTTCACGCTCTTCCGTTGCTTTACCAACCACTGCGTAAGGTGCGCGTTCACGCTTACAAATAGCGTCGAACGTTGCCATGTCTTTGTCTGCAACCGCCATTACGTAACGCTCTTGAGATTCGTTACACCAAATCTCAAGTGGGCTCATGCCCGGCTCATCGTTTGGCACGTCACGTAGGTTGAAGATACCGCCACGCTCGCCATCGTCTACTAGCTCAGGAAGTGCATTTGAGATACCGCCAGCGCCCACATCGTGGATGAATGCGATTGGGTTCGCATCACCTAGCTGCCAACAACGGTCGATCACTTCCTGACAACGACGTTCCATCTCTGGGTTTTCACGTTGTACCGAAGCGAAATCAAGATCTTCAGAAGAAGAACCAGAATCCATTGAAGATGCTGCACCGCCACCAAGGCCGATGTTCATCGCAGGACCACCTAGAACGATTAGGCTTGCACCTACTGGGATCTCTTTCTTCTGTACGTGCTCGTCACGGATGTTACCAAGACCACCAGCTAGCATGATTGGCTTGTGGTAACCACGTACTTCTTCACCTGCGTGAGAGTTTACTTTCTCTTCATAAGTACGGAAGTAACCTAGTAGGTTTGGACGACCAAATTCGTTGTTGAATGCCGCGCCACCAAGGGGACCTTCAAGCATGATATCCAAAGCAGTAACGATACGGCTTGGCTTACCAAAGTCAGTTTCCCAAGGTTGAACAAAGTTCGGGATCTTAAGGTTAGATACAGAGAACGCCACAAGACCTGCTTTTGGCTTACCACCGATACCAGTTGCGCCTTCATCACGGATTTCACCGCCAGAACCTGTTGATGCGCCCGGCCATGGAGAGATAGCTGTTGGGTGGTTGTGCGTTTCAACTTTCATCAAGATGTGTGTTTTCTCTTGGTGGTAGTTGTACTGGCGAGTTTCAGGATCTGGGAAGAAGCGACCTACTTCAGAGCCCGTCATAACAGCTGCGTTATCTTTGTATGCAGAAAGTACGTTATCAGGCGTCACTTCAAACGTATTTTTGATCATTTTAAACAATGATTTTTCTTGCTTAACGCCGTCGATAGTCCAGTCAGCGTTGAAGATCTTGTGACGGCAGTGCTCTGAGTTCGCTTGTGCGAACATCATTAGCTCGATGTCAGTCGGGTTACGTTCAAGCTTAGTGACAAAGCTTTCAAGTAGGTAATCAATCTCATCTTCTGCAAGAGCAAGCCCTAGGGTAACGTTTGCTTCTTCAAGCGCTTTACGGCCGCCAGTAAGAAGATCAACTTCCGTGTAAGGTGCAGGCTCAGCAACGGTGAACAATGCTGCCGCAGATTCGAAGTCAGTGAATACCACTTCCATCATACGATCGTGAAGAATCGCTTTCAGTTCAACAAGTTGAAGATCAGAAAGTTCAGAAGACGTTTCAATGTAGAAAGCCGTACCGCGTTCTAGGCGAGATACTTTCGCTAGACCACAGTTATGTGCGATATCAGTAGATTTTGAAGACCAAGGAGAAATAGTACCTGGACGAGGAGTAGCAAGCAGCAGTAAACCTTCAGGTTCATGCTCTTCAATCGTTGGACCGTAAGTCAGTAGCTTTTCTAGCTTCTCAACTTCAGAGGCGTCTAGGTCTGCTGTTAAATCAGCAAAGTGGGCAAACTCAGCGTAAATACCTGTTACAGGTAAGCTTAATTCACGACAAAGCTCTAAAAGCTTGTTAACACGAAACTCAGATAGAGCTGGGGAGCCACGCAAAATTCTCATGTGCTTAGGTCTCTTATGCAGTTGATTAAGGTGATATTGGAATAAATTCAGTGGGTTAAAGGAAAAACCTAACTGTTTTCTTCGAAGCTATTCCCGAAGGTTTAAAAACCTATGCCGATTCCACCTCTTCAATGCGAGCGCATTATAAAGCATTTTTTTTTGTGACGTAACACCAAAAGCAACCGTTTGCGTGATTTTTTTCATGTTTCTGAGCTAATGGTGTTTTTGATGCATTTATCACCACTTTTACATCTGTTTAATGAAACCTGCTTTGCCAGTCTGGCGGGGTTTGGTATAAAGGGGCTTCCACTTTTCGAGATTTCATTTTGATGCCTAAATTTTCTCTCATCTTTTTGTCTAAGTCCTTTCTGCTGGTTATTGCTCTGTTTGGGCTAACCGCATGCCAGATTGAGTCTGAGCCTAAAAGTGTCCTCGAGCAGATACGAGAGCGTGGCGTGCTTCGTGTCGGTACTCTGAATAACCAACTCTCTTATTACATTGGTCCTGATGGCCCTGCGGGTCTCGATTACGAATTGGCTCGTGAGTTTGCACAAGAGCTAGGGGTTAAGCTTGAGGTTAAACCGGCTTACCGTCTATCTGGCCTATTCCCTGCTTTAAAGAAAGGCGAGATTGACCTTATCGCTACGGGGTTAACGCAAAACAACAAACTGACACGTGCTTATCGTGCAGCGCCTGCTTATTACTATGTAAGCCAACAGGTGGTGTACAAAAAAGGCCAATGGCGCCCAAGAAACCTAGATCAACTGATCAAGTTTGAAAACGACCGCCAGGCTAAATTCATCAAAGCGCAAGCTGAATCAGAAGACGCGTCACCTAACGAGACTCTGACTCCCTCTTTAGTCGTGGTCAAAGACTCGCACTTCGAGCCAACACTTAAGCAATTACAGAACACGCACCAGGACTTCATCTACGATGCAGTTGGCAATGCTGATATCAATGATCTGCTAAAAGAAGTATCAACAGGCGAACGCTTATTTACGGTTGCAGACTCTATCGAACTATCGCTAGCACAACGTTTATACCCAGACGTAGCATTGGCGTTTGAGCTGACGGAAGACCAACCTATCTCTTGGTACTTAGAGAAGTCTGAAGATGAAAGCCTTTACGCGTTGCTGATTGAGTTCTTCGGTAATCTAAAACAGTCTGGCGAACTCGCTTCGCTAGAAGAAAAGTACATCGGTCATATTGGCACTTTTGATTACGTTGATACTCGTGCCTTTATCCGTGCGCTAGACAGTAAGCTACCAAAATGGTCGCCACTGTTTCAGAAGTATTCGCAAGAGTTTGACTGGCGCTTGATTGCTGCACTTGCTTATCAAGAGTCACACTGGAACCCAGTCGCACGCTCACCAACCGGTGTTCGTGGCATGATGATGCTGACACTGCCGACAGCAAAGAGCGTTGGTGTGACCAACCGTCTTGACCCGAAACAGTCGGTACAAGGTGGTGTTGAATACCTGCGTCGTATCGTGAACCGAGTACCAGATTCAATCACGCAACACGAAAAGATCTGGTTTGCACTCGCTTCATACAACGTCGGTTACGGACACATGATGGACGCACGCCGCTTAACCAAAGCGCAAGGCGGAGATCCTGATGCTTGGGGTGATGTAAAAGACAGGCTACCTCTACTAAGACAGAAGAAATACTACAGCCAAACTCGCTATGGTTATGCCCGTGGTGATGAAGCTAGAAACTACGTAGAGAACATTCGCCGTTATTACCAAAGCATCATCGGCCATGTAAATAAACGTAATAAAGAACAAGAAGAGAGTCTTGAAGGGTTGATCGTTATTCCACCTTTAGAGACTTCTGGGGCTGAGTCCAGCATCAGCGCTGCAGAATCGACAGTAAGCGGTTCTGAGTCTTCGAAATAAAAATCAAAAGAGCAATGCCTTCCAGCATTGCTCTTTTTTATTGCGTTTTCTATCGCTTACACAAAGGAGAGGTGCGGATAAAAAGCGGTGATAAAGGCAGTGTCATATTACAGTAACAATCGCCCCTTATAACGACACACCACAATCAAGATTAGCGTTCTGTTGCACTAGGCCACTGGTCGAAGTTAGAGGCTTGAGACTAAAGTTGCTCTTCTATGTCAGCCTCTGCGCGACAGAACAAACAGACGAATCACACTATAATTAAATCGTTAGTCCAAACGACACAGTCAGACAACCAATAGGAAATCATTGAAATGATGAAGAAACTGAAATCGAAACGCCTTGATAAGACAGTGGCTGCAAACCGTCGTAAGCGTATGCTTTCAAATAACAAAAAGAAGATCATTTGGCGCAACCGTGCTTTCATGCAGATGCTTGCCGAGTAAACACTAAGGCCAGTAAATTTGTTTGGCACTCTAACGATGAGAGTGCCCTCAACTTGCTGCTATTTCTTTTTACGAGCCTTATCTGCCTCTAGCTGCTGCTCTTCCAACAAACGCTCTTGCTTTCGCTTCTCTTTTATCTCTTTTCGACGACGCTTAAAAAACGCCTGTAGTTGCTCGCGACACTCATCCTCTAATAGGCCGTGTTCAACATCGGCATAGTGGTAAGAAGCTTGGCTTTCAAACAAGTTCAACACCGTCCCTGCTGCACCTGCTTTTAGATCTGGCGCGCCAAAAACAATGCGCTTCACTCGGCTATGTAACAAGGCACCCGCACACATAGGGCATGGTTCAAGCGTGACATACAAGGTGGTATCAAGCAGTCGATAATTTTCCAGAACCTGCCCCGCTTTACGCAAGGTTTCCACTTCAGCGTGCGCTGTTGCGTCATGGCTGCCAATCGAACGGTTCCACCCTTCAGAGATAATCTCACCATCTTTTACCAGCACAGCACCAACAGGTACCTCTCCCTCACTCTCCGCTTGTTTGGCCACCTCGATGGCACGTCGCATGAAGATTTCATCTTGAGGGGTAAATTGATGGTCTGACAAAGGGGACTCCAAAAAGCAAACAATAGAAATAAAAAAGGTATGCGATGAAGCATACCTAATCTTAGTGATGATGGACAACAAAGAGATGCCCATCAATAACCATGGACTGGATGATTAACTGTCGGTCTAGCTCTCGGCTTCAAGCAACTCATTGACGATTTGCGTCGCTTTCACGCTCACAATACGATTGTTCTCAACCGAGATAATCTCAAACTGCCACTGCTGACACTCAACGATCTCTCCCGTACCAGGCAAGCGACCTAGCAGCCATGTGATGAGTCCGTTTAGAGTTTGGAAGCCCTCGCTTTCACCTTCTAACTCTGAAAGCTCCAAGCGGTTTTTCAGTTCGCTGATCGGGATTAATCCATCCACCAGCAAACCATCGGGCAAAGACTCAGTCCAAAGGTCGTTCGGGTTGTTTGATAACTCTCCGGCAATCGCTTCTAGAATATCGTAATGAGTCACAAGGCCTTGAACATCACCATACTCATCGACAATGAATGCCATCTCTGTACCCGACTCTTTAAAGTAGCCAAGTAAGCGCAGTGCCTTCATCGATTCAGGTACATAGATCGGCGATTTAGACAGCCCCATGATCACTTGAATACTTAAATTCCCCGCCTGATTCAATAAAGCCTTGGCCGATACAGTGCCCACCACCTTATTTAGATGGTCTTGGCACAGAGGGAATACGCTGTGCTTCGATGAACGGAGCTGCTTCAAGATGTTCTCAACAGGTTGGTCAACATCCAGAAAATCGATGTCTCGACGTGGCGTCATCAACGAGCTCACCAAGCGGTCATCAAGCTGCAAGATATTACGAATCATCTCTTGCTCGCCACGCTCAATAACACCGGAGTCAGAGCCCTCTTTAACAAGTGCATGAATATCGTCTTCAGTCACGCTGTCTTCTTCACCACCTCGGCCCATCAACTTAAGAATACTTTCCGTTGAAGCAGACAAAGCAAAAACAAACGGCGTCGCGATTTTAGATAACCAATAGATTGGCATAGCGACCAACACGGCAATAGTTTCCGCTTGAGATTGAGCAAAGCGTTTTGGTACGAGTTCACCAACAACAATGGCAAAGTAAGTAATACCAACAACGACGACTGCGGTAGACAGGACATTCGCTTGCGTTGCATCCATGCCCCACTGTTCAAGTTGAACGGCTAATGGTGCAGATAGCGTTGCCTCGCCCACGATACCGCTGAGCAGGCCTATGACCGTAATACCGATTTGGATGGTTGAGAGGAAGCGAGTTGGATTTTCTTTAAGCTCAAGTGCGATCTGAGCAGAACGGTGCTTTTCGGCCAAACGTTTCAGCCGACTATTTTTTGCTGCTACCAATGCAATCTCAGACATGGCAAACAGACCATTTAAAACAATTAACCCTACCAGAAGCAGAATTTTCATGATGTTTTGGATTTCCTAATTTTACCGGCCAACAATTAGCCGTAATCCGGAGTATAAGCTGACTAGCCAGCTTTTTGATATAAAAACTTTTGGATATAAAAATCATCGAAAAAGAGAGCGAAAAAGTAACAAAAAAAGCCCGCACATTTCGGTGCGGGCTTGATAATGAATAAAGCTTAATTTTGCTTAGTTCAATCTTACATTGTGTAAGTGTAAGGTGCTTGGATACCTAGTGGGATACCAAGAGCCCAGTAAGCTAGCAGGAAGATAGACCAACCGATTAGCATTGCAATCGAGAATGGCATCATTAGAGAAGCTAGAGTACCGATACCTGTAGACTTAACGTAGCGTTGGCAGTAAACAACAACCAGTGGGAAGAACACCATTAGTGGAGAGATGATGTTAGACACAGAGTCACCAACACGGTAAGCCGCTTGAGATAGCTCAGGAGAGATACCCACAACCATTAGCATTGGAACTAGGATTGGACCGATAAGTGCCCACTTAGCCGATGCAGAACCAACAAGAAGGTTAACTGAAGCCGTTAGTAGAATCATACCAACGATTGTCGCTTCACCAGGAAGGTCCATCGCTTTCAGGCCTTCAGCACCGTAAAGTGCCAGCATAGTACCGATGTTTGATTGACCGAATGCTGATAGGAATTGTGCACAGAAGAACGACATTACAATGTATGCGCCCATCGTAGCCATTGTCTCAGACATCGCCTTGATTACATCATTGCTGTTCTTAAATGTACCCGCTACACGGCCGTAAACGATACCTGGGATGATGAACAGGATGAAGATCAGAGGAACGATAGACTTCATAACTGGTGCAGAGAATGCTGTTAGCTCACCTTCAGGAGAACGCAGCGCAGAGTTCTCAGGGATTAGAGCCGCAACAAGCAGACCAATACCAGCAACCATTGCCCAACCTGCGTATTTGAATGCTTTTGATTCGATTGCAGTGAACGTACCTAGATCAGGTGCTTCTTCAGCATCTTCATCAACTGGCGTGTTCGCTAGGCGAGGTTCGATGATCTTCTCAGTTACGTACCAACCGATAGCAACAATAAGAACTGAAGATAGGCCAGTAAAGAAGATGTTCGCTAGAGGGTTAATCACGTATTCAGGGTCAAGAACGTTTGCTGCTGTTTGCGTGAAACCAGCTAGTAGTGGGTCGATACCTGAAGGAATGAAGTTCGCAGAGAAACCACCTGATACACCAGCAAATGCTGCTGCAATACCCGCTAGAGGGTTACGACCCGCAGCATGGAATATGATACCGCCAAGAGGGATTACTAGAACGTAACCGGCATCAGCTGCTGTGTGAGACACGATAGCAACCAAGATTAGCATTGGCGTAAGTAGCTTAGCTGGCGTGAAGTTCAGCATCTTCTTAAGGCCAGTCGTAATGAAGCCAGAAGAGTCTGCAACGCCAACACCTAGCATAGCAACAAGTACGATGCCTAGTGGTGCGAAGCCTGTGAACGTAGTAACCATATTCGCTAGGAAGCTAGCAAGCGCTTCACCAGTCAGTAGGTTATTTACTTCTAGAGCAGCACCCGTTTGAGGGTTGATTAGATCGAATGAAAGATTCGACAAAAGTGCAGATGCTACCCATACGATAACTAGAGCCCAGAAGAACAGGATTGCTGGATCTGGAATTTTGTTGCCAGCGCGTTCAATGAAGTTTAGAAAGCGATCCATTCCACTGATCTTGTCAGTCGATGGTGCTTTTTTTACGGCTTGGTTACTCATTGTAACTCCATATGTGATGTTGTTTGTTTAGGACTAATATAAGTTTTTACCACGGCCTATTGGTACAACACATATTCTATTAAAAGCCCCCATAAAAAGCACAATATTCCACCTTAAATTCCATAAATGGAGATATATTTTGCAAAAATACCATCAACTACAACAATATAAAAACAAAAAAACACCATTCCATATACATGGATTTAACCAGTAATTAAACAATGTCCGAGGAGTGAAAGTTGTCAGTAAAAGGAGTGGCGTAAGCCTTGGCATGCAGTAAACGTTTGCTTAGGGATCAGTCAAACTCACTGTATTTGGAGAGCATAGTTTCGAGGTAAATACTTTGCGTACGGTTCATACGATCTTGCCATGCAATTGTGACAATAATGTTTTTGAGGGCGCCAGATAAGGCTCCGCTCGCATTAGTGACTTCACATGTCATCGAATATGCAGAACCCGATAAACCGGATAACGGATCTGAACTCGCGATGTTGAGACAGTAACTCGACTGATTTAGTTCCTCAAAAGGAATAAGCCCAACCGCCCCACTAACATTGAAAGCGCGAGTTCGATAATACTCCATCTGCCTTTCTGCAAAATGCAAAGCTTCGACACTTTGGAGCGCATGATCCGATTTTTGTTCCGCATACACCTGTAATTTAACCAGCCCTAACGACGCAACGCCAATCAGCAGAAAAGAGATAAGTACCTCTAGTAAACTGAAGCCCGAATTCTTAGAAATCATTCCACGAACCTCGCTGCCATTGGTACGCCGAAGGCGGGTCACTTGGGTTCGAATCCGCACGGAAATCCATGTCCATATCCCCCACAATGGTCGTCACTCCCGAGGGAGAATCAAAGATAAGGCCACCAGAAGGTAAACCAGAGGCAAACTGAATCCCGACACTCTTTTTAATCACGCTAGCCTCATCGATGTCTTTGATAAAAGGCGCAAACACGTTGTTAGCCGCAAGCGAGTTCCAGAAGTTATCGACTCGCGTTTTCACATGGCTCTTTTGGTAATCAACCAAGTGATAAATCACCCCGTTATAGGTCATAGCGCCATTCAATGCGAGCACACCATCTTGAATCACGAGAAGTTGAGAGGGGTTATTTGCAGCTGCTACCGCCGCATTGATGTGACAGTTACCTTCAATCCACAACCCTTTGGTTTGACCTATCGTAAAGTGGTCCATGATCTCAGGACCACACTCCGTCGCATTCAATAGCTGAACATGCTTAAACAAGTCCGTATCTTGCGACAGGTCGAGAATGTTTTGTTCCGTTCTAGCCATGCCAAAGAAGGTGTAAAACGGATTCATATTAGGATCTGGATTAAAGTCTTTCTTGAACGGAGGTGGGTTGGTTCCTTGATAATAATCAGGGGCATAGATCGAATAAGAACTACCGGAAGTGCCTTTCGGGATCCCCGTTTTATAATCGCTATGACAAACGCCATCAAAGCCAGAAAAGGGTCCATCAGCTGCAGGGTCCTTTACTTCTACCCCCAATACCTGCGCTGAATCACCGTGAGTAGCATCATATTGATAAGTAAACAGGTCGGCAAAAGAGACACTGACACACTCATATTCATTACCACTGATTGGCTCTTCTTTCGCTGTTGGCTTGAGACTTAACGTACCAACTATCTCTATTGGTCCTGTCGACTGTATTGCCCCCGTGCCTAACTGGGAGCGCTCTCTTATCGTCTTATAAAGGGAGTTGGTGCTCGAAGAGGACTTCACCAAATATGTACTAGAGCTAGCTGTACTCGATATATCGATTTGAGGTAGGTTTTGATAGGGGGAACACCAGCCAGCAAAGTCTGCTGGGCGAGTACTGACATCTTGAATGTCGGTAACACTTTTATCTAATTCAAGTAGATAAGCGTAAGTACACTCCAGTCCACCTTCCGATCGCCAATGTGATTGCCTGCCTTGAACTTCATTTTGAGCCACTTTCATCTGATGGAAAATGCTTCGATAGGAGCCTAACGTCACAACTAAGGCTCCAAGCAAAAGCACCGATGTAATCAACAAAGTCACTACGCCATGCTGCTTTGCATAATTCCTCATTGCCAATTCCTCTGTTTAATAGAAACAGACACCGACTTGGTCACCGCTGCAGTTGGAATTGATGCGGTTATACTGATATCTGTGAGCGTGCTCTTTATCGAGTTCTGCTCTAATACCCGAGACGTAATGTTGAACTCATCGACATCAATAATCGTGTCATCAAACAATGAATAGCAGCCTGTCACCTGTTCAAACGTGGGTATCGCCTCTGATACCATGGTGCCCTTCTCACATATTTGCAGCTTGGTGCCGTTTTTTTGGTAAACAATATTGCGGTGGTTTTTATTGTCGCTAGAACCCTCTCTGAAATAAACAAAGCCGACCGCAACGCTTCCACTCACTTGAATCGTATTGCTTGCACCAGACAACTTGATTGAGTATCCGTTTGAGCCGTCATAACCCGCTCGTTGGATATCTTCTTTCATCACTTGTATGGTGCTGGTTAGGTTTTGTAGCAGCAGTAACTCAATGCCTTTGTCCTTGGCTATTCTCTGCCCTGTAATAAAGACACTTCCGATAATCGAGATAGCGAAGATACCAATCACAGAGGCCACCATTAACTCAACCAATGAAGTACCTTGTTGCTTGCTGAGTCCTACCACGACAGGTTTAACACGCATCATAGCCATACTGCGCACTCGACTCACCACACACTTTTATGCGCCCAGGAGGGCTAGATAATTTAATCAATAAACGGTCGGTTGAAGATGCATTAGGAGAAAGGTAGATCGTGCCTCTGGCTGGTCTCCCCCTGACACTCTCAAAGCTGATTCTTTCCCCTGTGTAGTTGTGAGAAAACGCGACATCGCGAAATGGTTCACCCGACAACTGCAGCAAAGTTTCTCCAGTGAGATCTTCCGTCGGCTTCAACCATACCGTCCAATCACCAGTCGATTGCACTTCATTTTTTGCGGTAGAGAAATGCACCCAGAGATCCTGATTCCTTTTCACCGATTCAGACTTAGCCTGAATCAAGAAACCATTGAATTCACCTGCCAACCGCTGCATCTTGACGGATTGAATCACCGAACTAAAACTCGGGGCAGCCGTCGCTATCAGTATCGACAGTGCCGATACCGTTATTAACAGCTCTAATAAAGTAAACCCGCGAGTCATTTCCCAAATTCCTATGTAATTCAGTGCGTAACCGTATTTAATCTTGCAGCGATGCTACCACCGGAGAAGAATGTACTGGGTTATGAAAGGAAACTACTCGCGATGATTCGAAAAAATATATGCAACAGCAACAACACAAGCATGAGAGGGATGACATTGATCGAGTTATTGCTGGCTGTGGTCATCGTGGGAATACTTGGGGCAATCGCCTACCCGAGTTACACCAACCATGTCATGAAGGCGCATCGTGTCACCGCGTTGGCCGACATGACCAAGATACAATTAGAGATGGAAACCCTATATACGGGCGATTATGCATCCGCAGCCCAAGGGATTATTTCCGCCGGGACATGCAGTTTTTGCGATACCGATACAAGCCGATACACGCTCGCTATCTCAGCAAGCAGCACCACCTATACTATTCAAGCTGAGCCGCACGCCCCACAAACTAACGATGACTGCTTAGACTCAACGACTGATATTTTGGAGTTACACCACTCTGGTATCTCAGAGCCAGAAGCGTGTTGGAAATAATGAGGTAAGCCACTCAAGCCATGTGTGACCTCCTTTATCTTTCCTCTTTTCTACAGATACAAAAAAGCCTGCTACAAGAGCAGGCTTTCTATTTTCGTCATTAAGTTAAAGTATCGATAACTTAATATTTCAATAATCTAATTACTTAGTTAGGTCATCGAAGAAGTTTTTAACGCCGCTGAAGAAACCTTCAGACTTAGGCTTATGCTTGCTTGCCGCTTCGCCGCCACATGTCTCTTCAAACTCACGTAGAAGTTCTTTCTGGCGAGAGCTTAGCTTAACTGGCGTCTCAACCACTAGCTTAACGATTAGGTCACCCACACCGCCGCCACGAACACCTTTCACGCCTTTGCCACGCATACGGAACATACGGCCCGTTTGTGTCTCTTCTGGCACTTTAAGGTTTACACGACCATCCAGTGTTGGTACTTCAACTTCACCACCTAGAGCAGCCATAGAGAAGCTTACTGGTACTTCGCAGTAAAGGTTGTTGCCGTCACGTTCGAAGATGTTGTGCTCTTTTACGTGAACTTGTACGTATAGGTCGCCAGCTGGAGCGCCTTGCTCTCCAGCTTCACCTTCGCCAGATAGACGAATACGGTCGCCAGTATCAACACCAGCAGGGATCTTAACGTTAAGTGTTTTCGTCTTCTGCTTACGGCCTTGACCGTGACAAGAGTTACATGGGTCTTTGATGATCTTGCCTTTACCGTTACAAGTAGGACAAGTCTGCTGAACCGCGAAGAAACCTTGACGCATTTGTACTTGGCCGTGGCCATGACAAGTACCACAAGTTTGCGCAGAAGAGCCTTTCTTCGCACCGCTACCATCACAAGTGTCACATTCAACCAGTGTTGGTACTTCAATCTCTTTAGATACGCCACGAACCGCTTCTTCAAGCGTCAGTTCCATGTTGTAACGTAGGTCTGAACCACGTTGTGCACGTTGTTGACCGCCACCACGACGACCGCCGCCGAAGATGTCGCCAAATACGTCACCGAAGATATCGCCGAAGTCACCTTGACTGCCGCCGAAACCGCCGCCGCCACCCATGCCGCCTTGTTCAAAAGCTGCGTGGCCGTATTGGTCGTAAGCTGCTTTCTTTTGAGGATCGGTTAGGATCTCGTACGCTACTTTTACTTCTTTAAATTTGTCCGCTGCGCTCTCATCACCCTGGTTACGGTCCGGGTGGAATTTCATTGCTAAGCGCTTGTACGCTTTTTTAATATCGCGCTCTGATGCATCGCGGCTTACGCCTAATACTTCGTAAAAATCACGTTTTGACATGTTCTAGGTCACCAAAATAATTGCTACTACCGAAAAGTAACTTCAGTAGTCTGTGTATCAATCTAGATAAAAGTTCTGCCGGCTAAATCACCGAATAAAGCTATTATCTAGATCGACAAGTCTAAATACAAATTTACGGGCGTGAGAGTTACCTCTGACGCCCGTATTAATAAGTCTTCGAGACAAATTTCTAAGCAGATAGCTTGAGTTCTAGGAGGAAGCGCGCAGCCTTCGCTAGTAGGTGAGCACTTCCGACAACGAAATCAGGCTACTCTGCGACGAAATTATTTTTTGTCGTCTTTAACTTCTTCAAACTCAGCATCAACTACGTCGTCGTCTTGCTTAGGTTGCTCACCCGCTTCAGCGCCAGCTTGCTGTGCTTGAGCTTGTTGTTGAGCGATTTCCATTAGCTTCTGAGCTGCTTGCATAAGTTCTTGAACTTTAGCGTCGATAGCTTCTTTGTCGTCACCAGACTTAACTTCTTCTAGTGCCGCGATAGCTGCTTCAATCTTCTCTTTCTCGTCTGCAGGTAGAGCTTCACCAGCTTCTTCTACTTGCTTCTTAGTACCGTGAATCATTTGGTCAGCTTGGTTACGTGCAGTTACTAGCTCTTCGAACTTCTTGTCCGCTTCTTTGTTAGCTTCTGCTTCTTGTACCATTGCTTCGATCTCTTCCTCAGACAGGCCGCCTGATGCTTGGATAGTGATCTTCTGCTCTTTACCAGTCGCTTTATCTTTCGCAGATACGTTTAGGATACCGTCAGCATCTAGGTCGAAAGTTACTTCGATTTGTGGCATGCCACGTGGTGCAGGTTGGATACCTTCTAGGTTGAACTGACCAAGAGACTTGTTGTAAGTCGCTTGCTTACGCTCACCTTGTAGTACGTGGATAGTTACCGCGCTTTGGTTGTCTTCAGCTGTAGAGAACACTTGATCCGCTTTTGTTGGGATAGTTGTGTTTTTCTCGATTAGCTTAGTCATTACGCCGCCCATCGTTTCGATACCGAAAGATAGAGGAGTAACGTCTAGAAGTAGTACGTCTTTAACGTCACCAGCTAGTACACCACCTTGAACTGCAGCACCCATTGCTACTGCTTCGTCAGGGTTTACGTCTTTACGAGCTTCTTTACCGAAGAACTCAGCAACTTTAGCTTGAACCATAGGCATACGAGTTTGACCACCAACTAGGATAACGTCAGTGATTTCGCCTACAGATAGGTCAGCATCCGCTAGAGCAACTTTTAGTGGCTCAAGAGAACGTTGTACTAGGTCTTCAACTAGAGACTCAAGCTTCGCACGAGTCACTTTGATGTTCATGTGCTTAGGACCAGTCGCATCAGCAGTAACGTAAGGTAGGTTTACGTCAGTTTGAGTAGTAGAAGAAAGCTCGATTTTCGCTTTTTCTGCTGCTTCTTTAACACGCTGCATTGCTAGTGGATCAGTTTTAAGGTCGATACCTTGCTCTTTCTTGAACTCATCTACTAGGTAGTTGATCATGCGGTTATCGAAATCTTCACCACCTAGGTGAGTGTCACCGTTAGTTGAAAGAACTTCGAAAGTCTTCTCGCCTTCCACTTCATCGATTTCGATGATAGAGATATCGAATGTACCACCACCAAGGTCGTATACAGCGATAGTGCGATCACCGCCTTGCTTGTCTAGACCGTAAGCTAGAGCAGCAGCAGTTGGTTCGTTGATGATACGTTTAACATCTAGACCAGCGATACGGCCAGCGTCTTTAGTTGCTTGACGTTGAGCATCGTTAAAGTAAGCAGGAACAGTTACAACTGCGCCAGTTACTTCTTCGCCTAGGAAGTCTTCAGCTGTTTTCTTCATTTTCTTAAGAACTTCAGCAGATACTTGAGGAGCAGCCATTTTTTGGCCTTGCGCTTCTACCCATGCATCACCGTTGTCAGCCTTAACAATGTTGAAAGGCATGATTTCGATATCGCGTTGAACTTCTTCATCTTCAAAACGACGACCGATTAGACGCTTGATAGCGAACAGTGTGTTTTGAGGGTTAGTAACAGCTTGACGTTTTGCAGGTTGACCAACTAGCGTCTCGCCTTCTGTGTATGCGATTACTGATGCTGTTGTACGTTCGCCTTCAGCATTTTCGATTACGCGTGGTTTGTCGCCGTCAAGAACAGCAACACAAGAGTTAGTAGTACCTAAATCAATACCAATGATTTTACCCATCAGGCTATCTCCGAAATATATTCTATTAAGTTTTTGCTATACCCACTGATGTGGGGGTGGTAATTAGAGATTCAACCCTAATACACAAAATTAAAGTGCAAATACAATTTGCTTTCGTATGCACCATAGATAAGGGCTCACGATACCTTTTCAAGGGTAAAAACGGATTTTTTTACATTTATTTTAATAAAAAGAATGATTAGGTAAGAATGCATATCATTAACACACCATTAAACCCGTTATTCGATTCAAAAGCCCCGTTTTACCTTGTGTGGATAATATCTGGTGCTGTTTGTAAAAGCCTTATGGCTAACCATCAAGGCGAAGAAAAAATTCAACGCACCATGCTTGTCCCCACAGTACTCCAAATAATATCTATCTTTATCATTCAATAAAAAACGGAGCCACTTGGGCTCCGTTTTCAATCAAGACTTTCTACATAGACATTGTCTATAGAAGGAAGAACTTTTAATTAAGCTTCTGCTTTCTTCAGTTCAACTTCTTCGTCTGCTTCAACGCCGATTTCGTTTTCAGATTTAGCAACGATAGTGTTTACCGCTGTGTCACCCACTACGTTTGAAGAAGTACAGAACATGTCACAGATACGGTCAACAGCAGCAACGATAGCTAGACCTTCTGGTGGTAGACCTAGTTGGTGCAATAGAACACCTACCATTACTACACCGCCACCTGGAACACCACCAGCACCGATAGACAGTAGCAGAATAGTTAGACCTAGAGTGAAGATATCAGCAGTGTTGATTGGCTGACCAAATGCGTTTGCTACGAACATAGTTGCTAGTGCGATATAGATAGATACACCAGACATGTTCATTGTTGCACCTAGTGGTACACCGAAGCCCGCTACTGATTTAGATACGTTTAGCTTGTCAGTAAGGGTGCGCATTGTTACTGGGATAGTCGCGTTCGAACTTGCAGTAGATAGTGAGAATAGAACCTGCTCACGAGTTGCACGTAGGAACTGCTTTGGAGAAATACCAGTGAATGAACCAACCATCATTGGGTAGAAGAAGAAGATCCAGAACACAAGCATTGCAACAACAAGCGCTACGTAGCCAGCTACTGACATTAGCGTGTTTGCATCCAGTGTTGCACCTAGTTGAATCATCAGAGCGAATACACCGTATGGCGCAAGGCTCATTACTAGGCCGATAAGCTTCATCATGATTTCGTTAGCCATCTTGAACGTCTTGATAGCTGGGCCACCACGAGAATCAAGCGCTTGAATTGCAAGACCAGTTAGAATCGCCATGAAGATGATTTGTAGCATGTCGCCGCTTGCGAATGCTTGTACTGGGTTGCTAGGAACGATGTTCACAACAAGAGAGAAGATGTCAGGTGTTTCTGTTGTTGTAAGTGCAATCGTCTCAGAAACCGTACCTGCTAGGTTTGCACCCGCACCAGGTTGGAAGATAAGACCAATCGTTAGAGCAGCTGAGATCGCGATGATGGTGTTAATAATGTAAAGACCAAAGGTTTTACCACCAAGACGACCAAATGAACGGATATCTTTTAGTTCAACGATACCGCAAACAATAGATACATATACAAGAGGCACTACTAGCAACTTGATAAGTGATACGAACATACCACCAGCGCCTTCTGCAGCACCAAGTAGGTAAGTGTCAAAAATAGCGATTCCGCTGAATAGGTACTGAATAGCAGTACCAATAATCAGGCCGACAAACAGGCCTACAAAAATCTTACTTGAGAGCGATTTATCCATCGTTCTTCTCCAGTTTGTTGTGTTTAAAATTTGTACTTTTATAGTTGTATATGCGAGTAATATCGCTATATGGCAGTGGATTTTACATACAAAGATAACAATTAAAAGCATTTGTTTACAAAATTATCACAAGTGTGACATCAAAACATTTCCTCATTAACAACCAGTTTCATAATATAAAACTCTAAACCGCTGTTCCGTATGGAATAAAAAGAACGACATCCTTAATGCAGTTTGACGGACTATTTACGCGGATTCTCAAGTAACAGGCACAAAAAAAGAGAGGCATAAGCCTCTCTTCTTATTTCACATCAACTAGTGAATTATGTTGTAACTGCAGTTCGCTTGATCAGTAAAAAGTCGAACCTTTCACTATGCAAGCACCACTCAATTACTTAGCAACCATTACCATTGCAGGACGAACTACACGACCGTTTAGCTCGTAGCCTTTTTGCATCACGAACATAACCGTGTTTGATTCGTGATCTGGGCTTTCTTGGATAGACATCGCTTGGTGGAATTCAGGGTTGAACGCTTCACCTTCAGGGTTGATCTCTTTAAGACCGAACTTAGCAACTGTGTCTACGAATGTTTTGTGCGTAAGCTCAACACCTTCGTATAGTGGCTTAACCACTTCGTTTTCAGCGTCTGCAGCTTGCATTGCACGCTCAAGGTTGTCGATAACAGGCAGTAGGCCTTCAGCAAACTTGTTCAAAGCGAATTTACGCGCTTTATCAATTTCTTGCTCGCTACGGCGACGCATGTTTTCAACTTCAGCTTTAGCGCGAAGAACAG
This sequence comes from Vibrio chagasii, assembly GCF_002954585.1. Lineage (GTDB taxonomy): Bacteria > Pseudomonadota > Gammaproteobacteria > Enterobacterales > Vibrionaceae > Vibrio > Vibrio chagasii_A. Next base: position 372,010 of record NZ_MSCI01000002.1, on the reverse strand, counting down.
AGTCTTGCTGCTCTTTCACTTTAGTTTCGCTAGCTAGCAATGCCGCTTCTAGTTGAGCAATCTTTGCTTCCTGCTCATCAGCAGCGTCTGCGTTCAGTTCAGCTTCTTCAACTTTTTCTGCTTCAGCAATGATCTGATCTAGTTCTTCTTCGGTTACTTTGTTTTCTTCGTTGCTCATGATATCTCCAGAATTCGTTTCCAATGCAAGTGACAGGCAGGTTTTTGCGCCTCAAATTGATATAAAACACTCGCATAGACGTTCAACTTGCCTTTATTATGGGGATGAAGAATTTTGATTCAAGCCTAATTCGTTTGGAAACCTTATGAAAAAGCCATTTGAAGTGATCGCCATTATTGGTAAACCTCGAGATCAGCAAGCAATTCAGACTCATAGAGAACTCTATCAGTGGCTGAGCGCTGAGGGTTATCAAGTGTTTGTTGATGACAGACTCGCCAGTATTTTAGACGATATCCCAAAAGAACATTTTTCTAGCCTGGTCGACTTAGGTAAACGCGCCGATCTCGCCATTGTAGTCGGTGGTGACGGAAACATGCTCGGCGCCGCTCGAATCTTATCTCGTTTCGATATTTCAGTAATTGGTGTGAACCGAGGAAACCTTGGCTTCCTGACCGATCTCAACCCAGAAAACTTCCAGAGTGCACTGACCGATGTTCTCAAAGGCGAGTTCATGGAAGAAGAACGCTTCCTACTTGAAACAGAGATCCACCGCCATGGCCAAATAAAAAGCCACAATGCGGCACTTAACGAAGCGGTACTTCACCCTGGCCAAGTCGCGCACATGATCGAGTTTGAAGTGTACATCGACGACAGCTTCGCTTTCTCGCAGCGTTCTGATGGTTTGATCGTGTCGACACCAACCGGTTCTACCGCCTACTCGCTTTCTGGCGGCGGCCCAATTTTGTCATCAAGCTTGAATGCCATCTCTTTGGTACCTATGTTCCCGCACACACTTTCAAGCCGACCACTTGTTGTCGATGGGAAACGTCACATTAAACTGATCGTATCGCCTGATAACCGCGGCACTCAAGAAGTCAGCTGCGATGGTCAAATCTCGCTACCTGTATCGCCAGGCGACGAGATCCACATTTACCAAAGCCCAAATGTGCTCAAACTGATCCACCCGAAAGACTACAACTACTACCATGTCCTACGTAACAAACTAGGCTGGTCGAGTAAGCTGTTCTAACTAAGCAACACTAGCAACAACCGAAAACTTCAAAGGCTGGTGATATTCGTCAGCCTTTTTTTATTACCAAAGAGATTCCCTACTACGCTCCTTCGTCGCTCTAGGGAATGACGGCAGCAAACAATAAACCTCATCCTAACCGTCATACCAGAACCGAGGAACGAGGTGTCTGAAATCTCATCCACCAAAACAAATCACAAAACAGATTCCCTACCACGCTCCTTCGTCGCTCTAGGGAATGACGACTACGAACAGTAAACCCACCCTAATCGTCATTCCAGAACTGAGGGGCGAGGTATTTGGAATCTCATCCAGCAAAACAAATCACTAAAACAGATTCCCTACCACGCACCTCCGTCGCTCTAGGGAATGACGACTACGAACAATTAACCTCAATCGATCCGTCATTCCAGAACTGAGGGACGAGGTGTCTGGAATCTCTTTTCGCAAATAGACATCAATATCAGGCACCTACAAACGAAGTTTGATTTGATCGATCTCACAAAAAATTTTCATCTGTCGACTTTACTGTATAAAGAAACAGTATATACTGAGCTTATATACAGTATTGTTCAGTTATACAGGTAAATAAAAATGCTGGCTCATTTAAGTGTTAATAATTTCGCTATTGTTAAGTCTTTACAGCTAGAACTTTCTAAAGGCATGACAACAATCACCGGGGAAACTGGTGCGGGTAAATCTATCGCAATCGATGCTTTGGGTTTGTGTCTTGGAGGGAGATCCGATGCAGGAATGGTAAGACAAGGTGAAGAAAAAACCGAAGTCAGTGCTGCTTTTTTACTTGAGAACAATCTGCACGCAACTCGCTGGTTAGAAGATAACGAACTTCTAGACGGCACGGAATGCATCCTACGCAGAACCATCTCTAAAGAAGGTCGCTCGCGTGCATTCATTAACGGTAGCCCGGTTCCTCTTTCACAATTGAAATCACTAGGACAACTACTGATCAACATTCATGGCCAGCACGCGCACCACCAATTGATGAAAAGCGATTACCAAATGGCAATGCTTGACCAATACGCGGGCCATTTAAACCTATTGAAATCGACACGTAACGCTTATCAAACTTGGCGTCAAGCAGACAACCACCTAAAAGAGTTACGTGAAAACAGCCAACAAAACCTAGCTCAGAAACAGCTTCTTGAATACCAAATCAAAGAGTTAAACGAGTTATCTATTGGGGAGGAAGAATATGAAGAGCTCGAACAAGAGCATAAGCGCCTCGCCAATAGCGGAGAATTGGCCTCAACCTGCCAGCAAGCTATCGAGCTTATTTACGAAGGTGAAGAAGTTAATGCGCTTGGTATTCTGCAATCAGCCAATCACTCCCTAATTCAATTGGCAGAATTAGACGAGCGACTTGCTGAGCTGCCAAATATGCTGTCTGAAGCTATTATTCAGATTGAAGAGACCAACAGCGAGCTAAGAACTTACCTTGATAGCATCGACGTCGATCCAGGTCGTATGGCTTACGTTGAAGAGCGCTTCTCTAAAGTGATGTCGATGGCACGTAAACACCACGTATTGCCTGAAGAGCTGTATAGACACCACCAAGATTTACTACAACAAGTTGAAGCGTTGGATTGCTCTGATGAGAAACTTGAAGAGCTGGCAAATGACGTTGAAAACCAATACCAATCATTCGTAGCAAAATCTGAAAAGCTGCATAAATCTCGCGTTCGTTACGCGAAAGAGCTAAACAAGCTGATCACGCAAAGCATGCACGAACTCAGCATGGAAAAAGCGCAGTTTGCGATTGAAGTAAACAACACCAACACTCACCCTTCACCATTGGGTATGGATAACGTGACCTTCATTGTGTCTACCAACCCAGGCCAACCGATGCAGCCAATCGCTAAAGTGGCGTCTGGTGGTGAGCTATCACGTATTTCATTAGCGATTCAGGTGATCACAGCACAAAAAGTTGATACTCCAAGTCTAATTTTCGATGAAGTGGATGTGGGTATCAGTGGCCCAACGGCTGCTGTAGTCGGCAAGATGCTGCGTAAACTGGGCGAATCTACACAGGTAATGTGTGTGACTCACTTGCCTCAAGTTGCCGGTTGCGGTCACCAACAGCTGTTTGTGGCGAAGAACACGAAATCAGGTAAAACTGAAACTCAAATGCACACACTTGATGAGCAACAACGCGTTTCAGAGCTGGCTCGACTGCTTGGTGGCAGCCAAATCACCGAGTCGACCCTTGCCAACGCAAAAGAGTTATTGGTCGCCGCTTAGATTAAATCTTCAGCAACTTTCTGATAATTTACCGAAAAATATTGGCAATTTTGCAACTAAATTCAAAATTGCCAGTCATAACAAGCTCAAAGCGCAAGGAGCTTTTTACTTCTTGCTGGAGCTTGTTTATTATCAGGCAGTATTTTAGCGAAGAAAGATCTCAAACTATGCGAATTAAAAAGTGGTTAGTTGCAGTTCCACTTGCACTAACAATGTTGACCGGTTGCTCTCTACTAGAGAAGTTGGTTTATCGAATTGACATCAATCAGGGTAACTATGTTGAACAAGAAGCTGTCGACCAGCTCAAGTTTGGCATGACAAAAACACAAGTTCGTTACGTTATGGGCTCACCTATGCTTATCGAAAATGGCTACCCAGATACGTGGTACTACATTTACCACCATCAAAAAGGTCATGAAGACCCGATTCAGAAAAACCTCGTCGTGAACTTTGATGCTACTGGCACCCTAGTTACGATCAACGGTGATTTTGAAGCCAGTGATGAGTTCTTCGAAAGCCTTCGCTAGCTTTCAATATACAAGTTCTCAATCAAGAATCTTAAAAGCCTGCTCACTGAGCAGGCTTTTTAATATTTGCTTACAAATCAACCCACGAAACCTCGCTCACAGACACAAAAAAGCTCGCCGATTTGGCGAGCTCTCTGTGAATTTAATCCGTTTTTCGATGCTATTTAGCAGCAGCGGCTTTTGCTTGTTCGGCACGTTTACGGCGAATCTCTTTTGGATCAGCCAGTAGTGCACGATAAATTTCGATACGGTCTTTATCACGAACCGTTGCATCTAACTTCACGTTACGGCTGAACACGCCAACCTTGTTTTTCGCTAAGTCAATCTCTGGATACAGCTCCAAAACACCAGACTGCGCAATAATCTCTTCAACGGTCGCGTTCTTGTTCACAACCAAAGTAAACACACGCTGCTCATGCGGAAGTGCAAACACAACTTCTACGTGGATCATATCTGATTCAATAGTCATGGTTTAGTAAACCTGTTTCGCTCGTTGAGTAAATGCGCTCACCATGTTGGTCGTTAGCTCATTGAAAATCTTACCAAATGCCATTTCAATCATTCGGCTAGAGAATTCAAACTCTAACTTAAGCTCGACCTTACAGGCCTGCTCATCCAACGGAGTAAAATACCAACCGCCCTGCAGTTTCTTGAACGGGCCGTCCACCAGCTCCATCAAGATCTCAGCGCCATCCGCTAAGCGGTTAGACGTTGTAAATGTTTTGCTGATACCGGCTTTAGAAACATCAACCGAAGCCACCATAGCGGAATCTGAAGATTCGATCACACGAGAACCAGAACACCCTGGCAAAAACTCAGGATAACGAGCAACATCATTGACCAAGCTAAACATCTGGTCGGCACTAAATGAAACTAATGCTGAACGAGTAACCTTTGGCATATAGACTCCTGTTAAAGACGGCGTTACATTAACACAAACTGCAATTTTAATTGTATTGGGCCAGAGCGCAAATAAAAAGGATTCCCCAACTAGGGCGCAATCCGTATAATGAGGCCATTATGGCAAAGAATAAATCAAAATCAAAAGCCGGTAGCAATACCATTGCGCTTAATAAGAAAGCTCGCCACGAATATTTCATCGATGATGAGATAGAAGCGGGGCTTGAGCTACAAGGGTGGGAAGTAAAATCCCTACGTGAAGGCAAAACGAATATCGCCGAAAGCTACGTTTACATCCGTGATGGCGAAGCATTCATTAGTGGTATGACGATCACTCCGCTGACTCAAGCGAGTACTCATATCGTGGCGAACCCAACACGTGTCCGTAAACTCCTAATGTCGAGAAAAGAGCTCGATAACCTATTCGGTCGTATTAACCGTGAAGGCATGACACTTGTCGCAACCGCACTTTACTGGTCTCGCTCTTGGGCGAAGATCAAAATTGGCGTAGCAAAAGGTAAGAAACTGCACGATAAACGTACTGATATGAAAGAAAAAGATTGGGCGAGAGATAAAGCACGAATTATGAAGAGTAATTTGCGCTAATTTTAAGCACTTAAACGCACAGTGCTAGACAGGGTAAGCTTTTCTGGTACTATGCAAGAACACTTGGGGCTGATTTAGGATTCGACAGGAATTTTGAAGTCTGAGGTGCATGCCGTGGGGCGGTTGGCCACGTAAAAAGCCGCAAAAAAATAGTCGCAAACGACGAAAACTACGCACTAGCAGCTTAATAACCTGCTCAGAGCTCTCTTGCCCTAGCTTCCGCTCGTAAGACGGGGACCAACAAGAGATCAAACCCAAACAAGCTAGCGTGGCTTCTCCCACCTGAGAGGAAAAGCGCGAATTATAATTCAGGTTAGCCTTTAACTAGCGTGTCGGTTCGCAGGTTGCTGGTGAATTTAAAGATCGACTAAGCATGTAGTACCAATGATGAATAGTTTTTGGACGCGGGTTCAACTCCCGCCAGCTCCACCAAACGTTTGGAAAGGGCCAACTCGAAAGAGTTGGCCCTTTTTGTTTGTCTAAAGACCACAAAATGAGATACGTTCCACGGCAAAGCAACTAGCGAATAGCTAACTAAAACAGTTGGTTATTAAAAAGCCGCACACCCCATTGCTGAAATGTGTGGCCATTTAGAACTGCTCTATTTCGCTTTTAGCCAGTTAAGACGTTACTCCATTTTCCCTAAAACGTAATCTTCATCACTACTTACTACTACGCCATGCTTTAGGAAGTTCTTACCTAGAATCATGCTGTATTCGAAGCGAGAGCGGTCTTGAAGGTTCACTCTCACCTCTCTCTCTAAGTCGCCTAACTTCACTTTCATTTCTACGACAGGGCGAATGTTAACCTTCTCGCCTTTCTTCGCTTTAATACGCATCACACCAATCACTGGCTTGGTGAACTCTTGCTTATCGCCTTGATTGTTTTGATAAGTAAAGGTCACCATGTCTTGGCCATCTTTCTTGAATCGCTTGATGTTCACCGCGTTCATAGAGCTCACGTCAGCACCTGTGTCTAGCTTGGCAGGGAATGTCATGCCGTTCACTTCAACCACTTCAATGTGCCCAACTTTAAACAGAGGCTCGGCTTTCAATAGGTAGTCTGAGCGCGTGTTTACGTAAACGCCCTCTTTCGCCATCTTCTTACCGAGAATGAAGTAGGCTTCTTTTTCATTGCTGTTTAGTACATCGATAGCAAACTCTTGTGTGCGAACCTTGCCAGAAGCCGAGAACTCACCGCTCACTACTGGGCGAGTATCGTCCCCTACTTTGAGCTTTTTAATGATTGGCTTTGTGACTTTCTGCTGTTCGCCATTCGCGTCAGTTAGGTAAAACTCAACCGATTCATCTTTGCCCTTGCCGACAATTTCAAAGCTGTCCACCCTTAATAGAGGCGTGTTTACAGTAAAAGAAGCCACAGCCTTTAGCGAGAACCCATCAAGTGTGATGTCCTCTTCCGGTGAGATAATCATTGGGGAACCCGCTTCAACCACATTGCTAAAACTCGATGAACCTTGTGAGAGCAAATTCTCAGCATTGGTATCAATCATAAAGAGTTCGCTAGCGGTATTCGTCCCCACCTTTAACTGAGAAGTACCGCCTGAATGCTCGCTCAAATAAACAAGCACATCTTTAGTGGTATTCTCATCGAGTTGAACTGATACATACACAAGAGGCCTCTGATTTCCGCTCACATTTAGCATACGAACTAACGGTAATGTCATCTCTTTTTGCTTACCGTCTTTGTCGAACATATCAAACGTCACTTGTTTGTTCTCTTTGTCTATGTCGATGTCTTTTGCATACAAAATGCTGTAGCGGTTCTTTAACGAGAAAGTAGCGTTCATATCCATTCCCGAGATAGACACCACCTCTTTACGACCAACCACCGTTGCGTTCTCTTGCTCTTGCAAGTAGTCGTAGCCAGCGAACACCAACGCGTTGTCCGCTAGGAAGGTTTTACCGATTAATACAGGTGCAGAGAAATGGCTTCTATCCGTGAGGTTAACGTCAGTTTTTAGTTCTTGATTAGCGATGGTCAGAGACATCTTCACCGTCGGACGAAGCAAAGACTTACTGCTGGTGCGGCTACGTATAACACTGACACGCTCTAAAGGGGCCTGAACCTTTACTTTCTCTCCAGTCCGCGGGTTTTGCACCTTAAAAGAAACGATCGCCTGATACTTTGCAAAGTGACTGCCATCCCAATCCCTATAGTGGAGAGCTCTGTTGCTCCGAACCTCTTCGACCAATGCCGCCATCAACTCCTCATCTTTGAGGTTCTTGTAGTCGGCATGGAGACTTCTCACATGAATATCTTCAGCATGCATCGATGTGGTTTCTGCACCGGTGTCGATTTTACCCATGAAAGGGACGTCTTTTAGCCCTTGAACGCCAGAGAGGTACACATTCTCAGTTCGCCCTAAGACCACTTTACCATCAAGTTCGTAACTCGGGTTTTGCGTGGTATGAGAGGTGTCTGTAGCCAAAGAGTATTGTGACAAAAATAGAGAACTTAAAAGAGTTAGAGTCAAAGGGATCTTTTTCATTAGTTAGTCCGTTGTGATCAGTTCACTAATAATACTAGTGAAAAGGCAAGAAGTTCCCCACCAGCAATGGTTCTCACATAACGTTTACGCTATGACTTTTTCAATGACAAACCGATGACTTTGCGTCGCATTATTTCATCAATTGTTGACTAACAGACACTCAATAACGTTTGGATACTCAGTGTTCTATTGGAGAAATGAATACACAAAAGGCCAACGACGCGCGTTGACCTTAGCGATTAAAAATACCCATGAAGCGAGCTTAACTTGCTAAAACACGAACGGTTCTAGATAAACATAGCACTAAAAAGTCCCGACTGTTTTCTTTGCACAGATAGCACGAGCTTTTTCTGCACCCTCACCTTTATTTTTATTAAAGCATTGGCGGTAAGTTTCGACGTATCGCTCAAATAACACTTTGGCTTCTGGTTTGGGTTGAGAGAGCAGTTGATTGACTAACTTCCTTGATCCCACTTCGAAATGCTGAGTATCAATTGGGGAATTCCAGTCCCCTCCCCAGATCATAAAACCATGATGTGCAAACAACTCGACCACATCTTCCGCCATGCCTCGGCGTTCAATGTTCTTGCGAGCACGAAAACGCGTTCTGTTCACATAGCTAGTCGCCGATTGTGAGGGCTTGACCGTGATGGTTCCGTTACTATCGAACGCTAAGAAAGGGTTTTGAACTGGGTTGATATCGATTGCCACACCGTAAGCATGCTTCGACCAACCTCCTCCACCAGTGATAGGCCGAGCATTAAACGCACTGCTGTTGTTCGCTTCCATCGAGGCGTTATCATCACCGTTGAACTCTCGCATTAGGCGCGCAGAATGCAGTGGGAAGTTACGCTGTTTAAGTTCTAAAAAGAGTTGTTCAACAGAAGGGGCGATAACATCAAACACAATCATATTCCCCTGCTGCGTTTCGCCTTTAAAGTTAATGAAATCAAAGTCCACTTTGGATAGTCGCTCGCAGCCAACAGGTGCTCCGCTACTCAATACCTTGTTCTTTTTCATCATGTCACATTGCCATTGGGACACAGGTGCTACTTGGCCATAACTCGCCGCACTGCTCAAAGTTACCAGCAAACCAACAATTAAACGATTCATATCAAGGCTCAAAAACATCAAGAGTAAAAAGATAGGGAGTGGAAAATAACACACTCAACCTAACAGAGCGCATACTTCGCTAGTGCACTTTGTTCCAATAAACGATTTCGCGAACTCGACCATTCTGATCCTTATCCGCCTCTCCATCAATCTCAGAAAGTTCTGGCAAGCACGACAATGTTGGAGCGTGATAAGCAATCAACATCAATATAAATGCATCATAAATGTCATCTATCGCGACATCTTTACGCTTGGTGTTTGAGATAGCTAACGCCACAGCCTCACACCATTGTGGGGCGAGTTGCTCAATAATAGAAAGCCTTTCTTCTTTGCCCTCTTGGGTTCGCTTCGAGAAGGTAAGCGGTTCCCCTTTCAAGGCAGCGAACACCACCTCAGGGTGAGACTCTCTGATCGATAAATGTGGGTGATTATCGATGAGTTTATCTAGCTCTCGGATTTTTGGAACAATCCCCCAAGTTTGCTTAGAGAACTTCTTACCAAGCTGCTGCACATTGGCACTGCACGCCGCAATGTAATCGGTTTGGTAAACCGCCTCACGGCACGGAACCGGAAACACCGAAGCACCACGTTTGCTGGTTAGAAAACGCCTTGCTGCTTTGTCGCATAAACGATCTGGAGCCTGCGCATCACTAAAACCAATCGGCATGTCGATAAGCGCCGTCGCACCGATAAGATCACTCGCTAACTCATCGAGCGCCTTCACTACTTTAAACACTGGCGCCTGATCATCAGAGACAATCCAAGCGATCCACCCCGCCTTACAGCCATCAATTCCGATGTATTTCATTATTTACTCTACCGTTACATAAAGGGTTAAATTAGCGGGTAAGCGTGACGCTCAATGCCACTCATTGATTAATAGTCGACTTTTTACACCACGCACCTGCAGACCCATTGCGTCAAACACCTCTTCAAAGTCTCGACATTGTGGGGGAATATTAGGTAAAGAAAGAACCGCTTCAGAAAAGAATTGCTGTTCAAAATGAGCCGAATCACTCCACGCCAATTGCCACCATTCGAGAATACGAGGTTTAGACGCGCGAAGTTTTTCAGCGGTAGGCACTTTGTCACTTTTGCTTAAGTTCTCTTTGCTTGTGGTTGGAAAGAGGTTCCACTTATCGTTATTAGGCCAATAAGCAAAAGGCAGACAGTGATCAACGTGATACTCATTTTTTAACGATTTTCCACTCCAGATGCTGACAATGTCTGCATGTTCAGCTCTAAGTTGCTCAACTCTTTTGCGTACGTCACGAGTGTCGTGGTTTCGGTCAATCCAGACTAAACAGTCATGATAGGTCTGTAGTGAAATGTTGCGCTGTCGATTTAACTCAAAACGCTGCATCTCTATCACCCATTGATTCACGACTAGCGGCTCAATCCAAGAGTGATAGATTCTGAAACATTCCCATAAGCTTTCATCCAGTGTGAAGTAACCAAAGCTTGCTAAGAATTCACTGTCGATAACTAGTGATTCTCGACTCTTTCGTCGCTGTTGAGGTGGGAGTATCTCAAACAACTTATTCTCCTTAGTACCCTGATAAATAAAGGTCACAGGGCCCGATTTAATGGTGCTGATCGTCTGTGAAAACAACTTCTGCAATGCTTTGGCTTCATCACCAATAAACAGAGTGCCTATCGCTAAATCATCGGCACTGAGGTGCTTGAGCTTGTTCCAGCCATCGTCTTTTACAAAGCCTAGGCCTTTAGTCTTGTTGCTATTTTGCTGAACCCCAACGCCTTCTATATCGATATCAATGAGACGCTTAAATTGCCTAACCCAATACAGAGCAACCAAACCCACTGGTAGAGATATTTTGCCATCGGTTCGATCAATCACAGCACCAGAATGGGCATCTGCGATTCGCAGCAAGGTTCTTAACAGAGCCAATTTGTATGTGGCCGATTTATTGTCATTCACAATAATGTGACGCACTTTGTTTAAGTCACCAGAGCCGTCATCTGGCAAGGTCATCACTACGGTTTGCCACCAAACCTCACTGCGCTTCAAGGTGTCTTGGCTATCATCGACATGACGCACCAACAAAGCACTGTTCTTCGATAAACGCTCAAGCTCTTCAACCGAAACTTCATAGCCCTCTCGGTCGTCATGAAACTCTCCATGACGTAGCGTAATCACCAATTTGCCATTTGGAGCGAGTAAGTTAGATAACTTTCTGAATGCTCGCTCTCGATATGACGGTGCAAGGTGCATCCACACAGCACTGACTAGTATCAGGTCAAAACGCATTCCAAGGTTTTCAATTCGACTCAAGGATGGGAGTGAATCATCCAACCATGTAACATCTGGCCCAGTGTATTCTGAGCCCTGCATACGTAATGACGCACTGGGTTCTATCGCGATGACTTCCACCCCAGCCTTTTGCATCCATAACGCATCACGGCCACATCCCGCCCCTACATCTAGCACCTTATCGCCCTCTAAAGGCCAATAAGCTTGCCAGCTTTTATGAACAGCTTCGAAAGCAACAGAGTGGTACTGCTGGCAAAGTTTGCGGGCATTTTTATCGTAAAAAGGAATCGATGAAGACATATGCGCTATTGGAGTAAGGAGTCTAGCTCCATAGTAATAGTGACCTAACAAGATTACTAGCGGCACATATCGGTTCAGCCACTCCCATCAACATTCACCATTAGTCGCTGTTTTATATAAACATATCTCCACCAACCCATTCAGATAACAAGCGCCTAAAATCAAACTCGGGGGAAAAGTGAAACAAACCAGGTGCAAGGCGACACTCGAACAGAGATAATTGTTTTACCGTAATGTCCCCAACCTCAACACTCAGCCGATAGACGCTCAATGACTCAATACTCTTACATAGACATCCCATTCAACCTGCGCCACACCTGTTGGTTTTGTGGTGAGCCTTCTAATCACACGGTTGAGTTTCCTAAAACCGCTTCGCTTTTTGCCAAGGTTGGTCATGCGCCGATAGCGCTGCCAGCGTGTAAAGAGTGCGCGAGTGTGAAATATGCCAAAGACCTAACTTCGATTTGGGCGGTGCGCGACCAGATAAAGCATGCGCTCATTGATAAGTATGCCAAGCACCTAGGTATTGGTGAGAACTGGACAGAGCAAGAGCTGATAGACAGTGAATTTACGGGTTCGACACTTGGCGGCTTTGGGCGCAGCGCTTGGAAGATGTATCAAATAGCCAAGCAACGAGTCGAGTATCAAGGTTGGCCTTTGTCGCTTGATAACATCGCCATTGAGGCCTACGACGAAACCAGTGGCTTTGAGTTTGAAGGCACTCGTTATGCTTCACTCCATTCTTGTATCGATTATTTCACCAAGGCTGCAGGGGTAGACAAAGAACTGCTGTCTGAACTGGTCAATATAGTTTCATCAGAAAGATTTAGCTACGCACTGAGAATTGCAAAGCTGAATAAGAATATCTCAAATACCAAGCGTTTGGCGATCATCGATGAGGTGCTGCTGCAAGAATCTGAGCAACAAGAAATTCTACTGGAACAGGCTAATGCAATGTTTAACCCCAATATTGAAGAAATATCGATTGCAGGCTCAACGGCTCCAGTGTTTGCGATTCAATGGGCACTGGCGAACAAGGTCAAAGATTTAGCGCATTTATGCACGCTTGAAGATGATTATTTTGACTATTTCGAACATCTTGGCGGTCCTGCGGCTTTTATGTCTTATAATGGCCTACAACTTTATGTACAAGCCCGTCAAAACCCTGAATGGGTAAACAAGTCTGATCCTAATAAGCAATATTGGCCATCAGAAGCAGGTACCAGTGAACACATGTAAGCTCGGTAACCCCCCTCCTAGAGTGCTTGTTAGTCATTGTTTTATATAAAGATCTAAAAAAAGACGTCTCACACAGTTAATTGTTGCATTTCAGTTAAATAGAGTGAAGACTTCAAATACCTGAAACTATTTAATCACTGCACTCTTGTAGTGAGTAAGGAGTCAATTTTGCTTTCTGTTCTTCGTATTATCTTGGCTACGGTGTTTATTATTTTCACCACGTTATTTGCTTTTGTTTACTGCTTGTTTAGCCCCAAGAACCCTAAGCATGTGTACTTTTTTTGTCGTTGGTTCAACCAATTACAGAAGATCCTCGGTGTAAAACTGGTGCAGCGTGGTCTAGAGAATGCACCCACACCAGAAAAGAGCGTGTATATCTCTAACCACCAAAGTGTGTTGGATTTTGTCACCGACCCAGGAATGTTAAGGCCGCGTACCGTTTCTTTGGGTAAGCGTGATTTATTGATAGTGCCTTTCTTTGGCCTACTGTATTGGATCACGGGGAACATTCTGATCAACCGTGAAGACAAGTCGAAAGCGCGCGATACGATCAAACAAGTGGCAGAAGCGATCCATCAACGAGACCTTTCTGTGTGGGTTTACCCAGAGGGAACACGTAGTAAAGGGCGCGGGCTATTGCCGTTCAAAACGGGCGCTTTCCGAATGGCGATTGAGGCGGGTGTACCTATCACCCCGATGTGCACGAGCACCACTCACAACAAAATCGACTTTAACCGACTAAACAACGGCATTGTGATTACCGAGATGCTTGAGCCTATTGATGTATCTGGATACAAACTGAGTGACGCAAGAGAACTGGCGAATCACTGCCATGCGTTAATGGCTGAGAAGATTGCAGAGCTTGATGCTGAAGTCGCTAGATGGGAATCACAACAAAACTCTGAGCTTGATTCCGACCGTTCTTCTGCTCGGTAATTCGCTTCAAAATGATTAAGCTTTAATTAAGGCCTCTCCCAAAAACCTTCACGATTACCACTATCGTTGTTCATCATTTACTGGGCTGACGTTTATCTTGAAAAGTGAACGCAGCCTAGTCCAGCTGAGAAATAGCAGTCAACAACGGTCACCTTCACCTATCTTGCCCTGATTGCTTGATTGTTCAGCAATCAAAAAAGTCCTAACCCGACGCACTCATTCGTAACTTTAATGCAACATAAGAACTAACCACACATAGCTTTTGATGTAAGCCAGTCACAGAATACCCACCCATTTTATTGCGCTTCTTTCAACCCCGACCCAGTAATGATTGACATAAGATATAGAGCAATCACTCTTTCAACACATCTATGAATACAAAGAAAAACATACAGTTGCATCAAAAAAATCAACTCACCCCATCATAAAAAGCGATAAAAATTAACAATTACTGCCAAGAAGTTGCTTTGTATCACAGTAATCTTAACTCACAGATAAATAGTTTAACAATTGAGTTACAAGTGAAGTATTGTGTTGTTCGAAAAACAATCACAAGTAAAACTAACAGGGAAAAAACTCATGCAGTCATTCGTTGATTTTTTGAATGGAATAATCTGGAGCCCAGTGCTTATCTATCTATGTTTAGGCGCAGGCTTGTTCTACTCGGTCATGACTCGATTTGTACAAATCCGTCATTTTTTCGAAATGTGGCGCTTATTATTATCAGGTAAAAGCTCTACTAAAGGTATCTCCTCTTTCCAAGCACTTGCTGTTTCGTTATCTGGCCGTGTTGGTACTGGCAACATTGCAGGTGTTGCTGCAGCTATCGGTTTCGGTGGTCCTGGTGCAGTATTCTGGATGTGGGTTGTAGCCTTCTTTGGTGCTGCGACTGCGTTTGCAGAATCAACGCTAGCGCAAATCTACAAAGAAGAGGACGAAGGTCAGTTCCGTGGTGGCCCGGCTTACTACATCGAGAAAGCGATGGGTCAGAAGTGGTACGCATGGATCTTTGCAATCGCGACGATTTTTGCTTGTGGTATTTTACTCCCAGGTGTCCAGTCAAACAGCATTGGCAATGCGGTAGAAGCTGCATTTGGTTCAGGTGCAATGATAGAAACAGCTGTCGGTACATTCAGCTTCGCTAAAATCTTCACTGGTACCGTTGTCTCAATTATCCTTGGTTTCATCATCTTTGGTGGCGTTAAGCGTATTGCGAACTTCACGCAAATCGTTGTTCCATTCATGGCATTGGCTTACATCATCATCGCCTTCATTATCATCCTACTCAATATTGACCAAGTACCTGTTGTGTTCTCTATGATTGTTGGTGATGCATTCACACCTATGGCTGGCTTCGGCGCTGCGATTGGTTGGGGTGTAAAACGTGGTGTTTACTCAAACGAAGCGGGTCAAGGTACAGGTCCCCACGCCGCAGCAGCAGCAAGTGTTGATCACCCAGCTCAACAAGGCTTGGTTCAATCATTCTCTATCTATATCGATACACTGCTGGTTTGTTCTGCTACGGCATTCATGATCATCATTACTGGCGCTTACAATGTACATGGCGGGACTGAGGGTGCATTCCTTGTGCAAAACCTTGCTGAAAACGTGAGCGCGAATGGTCCTGTATTTACACAGCTAGCGATTGAAAGTGCACTACCGGGTGTTGGTAAACCATTCATCGCATTTGCTCTATTCTTCTTCGCATTTACAACAATTCTTGCTTACTACTACATTGCAGAAACAAACATTGCTTACCTGCGACGCACCATAAAAATCCCAGGGATGATGTTTGCGCTTAAACTTATCATGATCGCTGCGGTTTTCTACGGCACGGTCAAAGCAGCGAACCTTGCATGGGCAATGGGTGACGTTGGCGTAGGCTTAATGGCGTGGTTAAACATCGTTGGTATTCTGATCATCTTCTTCATATCTAAGCCTGCGCTTAACGCTTTGGCTGACTACGAGGAGCAACAGAGTAAAGGCGTAACCGAGTACACATTCAACCCTGTAAAACTAGGCATCAAAGGTGCAACTTACTGGGAAGAGAAGTACAAGCGTAAGACGGGTAAGTCGCCAGAAGCTGAAGTGGCAGATAGCAAGCCAGTAGAACAGCCTTCAACGTAAGGCTTTCAATTACAGCTTTTGAACGATAAGTTGCTCTAGATTCTGTTTTTCTTTAGAGCAAATGCAAAAAAGGGTTAGCCATGGCTAACCCTTTTTTTATATTTCTAAGAAACGCGAGATTATGCAGCGATTTCTTGTGTTGCCATTCGAGGTGCTTTCTTCTCACCGATTGGCAGTACTGTGCGGCCGTATTCGTTGTTGATTACTTGCGCCATTGCGAAGTAGATAGCGGAAGCGCCACAGAAGATACCTTCGAAACCAGCGATAGTACCGATCAGTTGGTTACCAGTGAAATCACGAGCTGCAAGCAGGAAGAACAAGATAGTTAGTGAACCGAATACTACTTGCTTCGCTACTGGGTAGCATAGAGAACCGATGAACATGAAGCCTGTAAAGATGCCCCATAGAAGTAGGTACCAACCCATGAATGCTGCTGGGCTTGCTGGTAGGCCCATTTTAGGCATTACGATTAGACCAACAAGAGTCAACCAGAATAGGCCGTAAGAGGTAAATGCAGTTGTACCGAACGTGTCACCACGTTTGAAGCACATTGTGCCAACGATAACTTGGCTTAAACCACCGTAAAAAATACCCATTGCAAGGATCATTGAATCTAGTGGAAAGAAACCTGCGTTGTGGATATTAAGAAGAATAGTGGTCATACCGAAACCCATTAAGCCTAACGGCGCTGGGTTAGCTAGTTTGGTCGACATTGCGAATTTACCTTTATCAAATAGGGGTTAAAAAAAACCAATAAAAATTGTAATAAAATTTTAATTGATAAATCGCTTTTGGGGTAATCCAGTTATCGAAAACTAAGGTTGTTGAAATGATCCTATTGGGCTTTTGATTTGGTTTCTGTAATTTACATTCGTGAGGGTTATGAGTTGAGAATTCACTATCACGCTATAGAAAAGATGCGAGTAACAAGATGTCTGGAATCTCCTTTAGGTATCCACAACAACGATAAACACAAGAAATTCCCTACTACGCTCGTGCCTCGCTATGGGGAATGACGAATGGAGTGTATGTTGAGGTGGTTAGGAAGAAACGACTGTAACTTAGATGCGGGTAACGAGATACGGGATGAGAAAAAACTCTCCAGATTTGAGTAAGCGAGAACCCTTAGCGTCAAACTTAGACAATAGAGAGCGAGTTTTTCGTTGCTCGATTACTCGCATCCCGTATCTACCCATCCCATCGTCATTCCAGAATCGAGGGACGAGATGTCTGGAATCTTATCCCTCTTCTGAAATCTTAAATTACGCTTGTTGTGGTTTAGATTCAGACACTTGAGATTGAACTTCTGAAGAAGCGTTTTTACTCGTGTCGCGCTTGGCTAGCAGTGTCACGACAACCAATTGAGCGACAAGCGTACCTAACACAACCAACGAGCTGCCAGTTAAGCCTGCGACAACAAAGCTCACTAGAGCAATACAACCATTCATTAATGCGTAAGGTAGCTGCGTCTTAAAGTGCTCAAACTGATCACACCCGGCACCTGTCGAAGACAAAATGGTGGTTTCAGAGATCGGTGAGCAGTGATCACCAAACAGACCGCCAGAAAGCACCGCACCAATCGCAACCAACAGCGGTGCATCAATCGCAATCGCGGTTGGGATAACTAACGGCATCATGATGGCAAAGGTCCCCCATGAAGAGCCCGTAGCGAATGAGATAATAGCCGACAGTAAGAAAGCAACCGCAGGTACTAACCAGTATGGGAAACCGCTCTGTGCTTGTTCTGCAATATAAGCCGCCGCGCCTAACTCTTTACCAATCGTGCTTAATGCCCACGCCAATACCAAAATAATCGCAACTGGCATCATGTTACCCATGCCTTTTAGGTACACAGAAACACCATCCGACAGTTTTCTCACGCCGTAGTAAGCCATCAGCGAGATCAAGGTAATCGCGGCAAAGAAATAAGCCGAAGACAGTGCTGCTCTGAATGAAGAGCCCGCGACCTTTTGAAATGGGAAGCCTTGTGGAACTAACATGGCACACAATACCACCAGCATCACTAATAATGGTGCCCAAACAAAAGATGCCTTTGCATTTTTATGCGAGAAAGTATTGAGTGATTCGCTGTTCACACCAGAGTTGATTCCCGCTTGGCAATCACGTTCCGCTTTTGCCATTGGTCCGAAATCTAAACCTTTAAAAGAAACCAAAGGAACAATGAAAATCGCTAAGAATGTGTAGAACTGGAAAGGAATCGCACCAATAAAGGCATCCCAGTCAGACATGTTGACATTCAAGGCGGTAAACTCTTTTTGAATCAGGCTCATGATGTAAACGCCCCACCCGATAAAAGGGATAAGGATCGCGACAGGTGATGATGTAGAGTCGATGATGAATGCCAGCTTCTGTCTAGAAAGTTTCAGTTTATCGAAAAGGGGGCGAAAGACAGGGCCAACAATTAACGGAGTACCTAAGTCAGAGAAAAATATCACGATTCCTCCAAACCACGCAGACAACTGAGCTTGGCACTTGTTGCTGACCCACTCCGTCACACGCATAGCAAACGCGACACCACCACCCGACTTCTCCATCAAAGCAACAAAGCCACCGATGAATACCAACAGCATAATGACGCCAGCATTGTAGCTATCAGTAAGCTGTGGCACTAAGTAGCCTTTGACCATGGTTCCAAAGGTATCAAGAGGGTTTAGTTCACTGAACATTCCGGTGAGCATAGCAACGCCACTGAGTACGCCAGCAAAAAGGCCAATCACTACATTCCTTGTCGCCAACGACAACACCAAAGTAATCACAATGGGGATGAGTGACGTGATATCTGTCTGTTCCATAGGTAAACCTTAACCCTAAAATAAAGAGTAAGTATAATTTAAAAGTGAATATAAATTCACAAAAAGCATTTGTACAGGACTTTATTCTCTAAATGGAAAATTAGCATTCAGCTAGGAAGTTTTGCGTTAGATGCTCGAGGAACGCAGAGCAGAAACGCAAAAGCCGAAAGCAATCACTTTCGGCTTTGATTTATCAGTTAAAACACTGAATTATATAATTAATTATTTACAGCTAATTTCATCCCAGAACCAATTCGATTGAACTGGGCTTTCCCAAACACCTGGGCCGTTTTTAGCCACGAAGCACTTACCGTTATGCGTCACTTTATCGCCATTACTCACTTGGCTAACACCTGCTTGCCACGTAATAAATTCAGATGGGTCGACAACCACTGGCGGCTCTGTCACTGGTGGTTCAACGGGTGTTGGGTCTACTGGTTCAGGATCGACAGGAACAGGATCAACAGGCGTTGGAGCTGTCACTACCGGTGGTGTTGGCTCACCTGTTACTAGTTTCCAAGGGCCACCATTGGCAGGGTCATCCCCTTGTGTCCACCATTTCGCTTCGTAGGTTGCGCCGTTGTGAGTCACTTGGTCACCAGCGTTGTAAACCTTAGTCGCACTCCAGCCGTTACCACCTGGATCGGTTCCTGGGTCTACCGGATCAAGCTTATCGACCACCTTCACTTCAGGCCAACTTGCATGAGATCCATAAAAGTTGGTTACACACTTCTCGTAATCGCCCGGTACTAATGCTGAGTATGCAGTTTGGAAGCCGACTAACTCACACTCAAATGAGTAACCTTCTGGGCGATCTGCGTAGTATTTCCAGTTGCCATCCCAGTTGGTGTATAGCACATCTGTTGCGCCATTAAGGTTCAAGCTTCCATATGGAGTTTGTTGCCAACAGGTATTGGCTTCATCTGCCTCTACAGGAATCTCATAGTGCGCCGCTAGCCCTTCCCAGTAACGAATACGGTTAACCGGTTGGCCTTTGTCTTTATTCTGCTCACCACACTCAATACCACCGTTGATTACGTTAATGGTGGTACCAAAGCCATAACCAATGCCCGCATCCAGTTCACGTTGAGATGGCGTCCAAGTACGGTCAATAACGTGCAACATCGCTGGCTTCGGTGCTTGTGGCGTTAAGAAGAACCAAATAGCTGAAGCCAAGTTCAACCATGAATCAGCAACTAACCCCGGATTATTCAGCAGCACGGTTGCATCACCATCGAACATAACTTCAGAGAAAGCGCCGTAGTTAAAATGGTAAGAAAGCTGTTTAGCACCACGACCGAAGTAACCCTGCCCTGCCGCACATGGCCAGCGTGCATTTTGCCAATCATTCTGACCACAACCTGTGGTGTAACCTTCTTGCCCTTCAGACCAACCCATTTCACGAACATGGACTAACGCTTGCTGCCACTCTTCTAAACCCAACGGGTTATCAGAAGTATTATCTATCGCGATGTGGCCGCCCGTCTCTTGAGAGAAATGAGCAAAGGCTGTGATGATGGATTTCTTACAGATGGCATCAGAGTCGCGGCCATCAGTGTACTCTCCACAGAACGCAGGGAATTTACCAATCGCACGTAGAAAGCGAGTGTAAGTGTATTCAGGGGCTGCCATCTGAGTAAGGAAGTCCCATTCAGATTGAGGGAATACGCGCTCTACTCGCTTTACGTTCTCAGGGTTGGAAGATAAACCGGGTTCAATCGCTTCAACGATGGTGTTCGAACGAGTTTGTAGAGCCTGTGACCAGATCGCATACATAGGGTCCGAGGTTTTTGCTTGTTCAGCAGCTTGTAATGCCGATTTTTCAACAAGGTAACCATTCGGGTTTTGCGGATCAGGTTGAATGTTCAAAGACGCATGACTTTGCGCTGCCAAGGTGCAGCCCAGTACTGTCGCCAAATATCTGATTTTTAACATGATGGATTCTCTTATCTGTCCTTAATAAGTCCATCAAAGAGTATGCTTCACACGTGAAATGGCCTAGCCGTTGCTTTATGAATTTATAAAAAGTGCGAGTGATAGTTTTATGTATAGTTGAAGGTAACAATGCGTCTCATGGTTTCTTGAGCTGATATCTAGTTTCCAACTAATTTGGTTTCTTACCGCTCAATCCCCCCTCAAACCACAACCATTGACTATACGGCGTGGAAAACAAAAAAGCCCCGAACTGAGTTCGAGGCTTTTAATAACTAAATCAAATAGCAGTTAAATCTCTAAGAGATTATTCCCACTCGATAGTTGCTGGTGGCTTACCAGAAATGTCGTAAACAACACGTGAAATGCCGTCAACTTCGTTGATAATGCGGTTAGAAACCTTACCTAGGAAGTCGTATGGTAGGTGTGCCCAGTGAGCAGTCATGAAGTCGATTGTTTCTACAGCACGTAGAGATACAACCCAATCGTACTTACGGCCATCGCCCATTACGCCAACAGAACGTACTGGTAGGAATACCGTGAATGCTTGAGATACTTTGTGGTAAAGGTCAGCAGCGTGAAGCTCTTCAATGAAGATAGCATCAGCGCGACGCAGTAGATCACAGTACTCTTTCTTGATTTCGCCAAGAACACGAACACCTAGACCTGGACCTGGGAATGGGTGGCGGTAAAGCATGTTGTATGGAAGACCAAGTTCTAGACCGATCTTACGTACTTCATCTTTAAATAGCTCACGTAAAGGCTCAACAAGGCCCATCTCCATATCGTCTGGAAGACCACCAACGTTGTGGTGAGATTTGATTACGTGTGCTTTACCCGTCTTAGATGCTGCAGACTCGATTACATCTGGGTAGATAGTACCCTGAGCTAGCCATTTCGCATTCTTCAGTTTCTTAGACTCTTCGTCGAAGATGTCTACGAATACGTGACCGATGATCTTACGCTTCGCTTCTGGATCGTTCTCGCCTTTAAGCGCTTCTAGGAAACGGTCTTCAGCGTTAACGTGGATAATGTTTAGACCAAACTTGTTGCCGAACATATCCATAACTTGCTCAGCTTCGTTGAGACGAAGTAGGCCGTTATCTACGAATACACACGTTAGTTTGTCACCGATAGCGCGGTGAGCAAGCATTGCAACTACTGATGAATCAACACCACCAGAAAGACCAAGGATAACTTCGTCGTCACCTACTTGCTCTTTAATACGTGCAACTGCATCTTCAATGATTGAAGCTGAAGTCCACAGACCTTCACAACCACAAACGTTAAGAACGAAGTTCTCAAGCATTTTCAGGCCATTCTTAGTGTGTGTTACTTCTGGGTGGAATTGAACACCGAAGTATTTCTTCTCTTCGTTTGCCATTGCTGCGTATGGGCAAGTATCTGTTTCAGCGATCTTTGTGAAATCAGATGGGATCTCAACCACTTTATCACCGTGGCTCATCCAAACGTCTTGAGTAGACTCAAGGTCAGCGAACAGTGCTGATTCACCAGTCACTTGTACCGCTGCGTAGCCGAACTCACGCTCAGTAGACGTTGCTACTTTACCGCCAAGTTGCTCAGCCATAGTTTGCATGCCGTAGCAGATACCAAATACAGGAACACCTGAATCAAACACGTACTGAGGTGCACGTGGAGAGTTCTCTTCCGTTACACTTTCAGGGCCACCAGATAGGATGATACCGTCTGGATTGAATTCACGAATATCCGCTTCGTCTACGTCCCAGCTCCAAAGTTCACAGTAAACACCGATCTCACGAATACGACGAGCAACTAGCTGTGTGTATTGAGAACCGAAGTCTAGAATTAGAATACGTTGGTCATGAATATTTTTAGTCATTTTAAGCAGTCTTATTGGCTATGTGATCAAACGGAGGCGAGTTTACTCACCTCTGATTAACTCTTCAAGAAATAAAGCAAACGTTTTCGTTAGTTATCTGTAAGTCGATGTTTTGTGAGAATCACTCTCTAAACAAAACAGGCTTTAGATAAAATAATGTGCCGACTTAATCAGCACATTATTCAAACGTTTGGACGTATTATTAACCTAAACGGTAGTTAGGTGCTTCTTTAGTGATTTGAACATCGTGTACGTGAGATTCTTTCATGCCCGCACCAGAGATACGAACAAACTCAGCTTTAGTACGCATGTCTTCAATCGTCGCAGAACCTGTTAGGCCCATGCTCGAGCGTAGACCACCCATTTGTTGGTGAACGATCTCTTTTAGACGACCTTTGTATGCGATACGACCTTCAATACCTTCTGGAACAAGCTTGTCTGCAGCGTTGTCAGATTGGAAGTAACGGTCAGAAGAACCTTGAGACATAGCGCCAAGAGAACCCATACCACGGTAAGACTTGTAAGAACGACCGTTGTAAAGGATAACCTCACCTGGTGCTTCTTCAGTACCCGCGAACATTGAACCAACCATCACACAAGATGCGCCAGCAACGATAGCTTTACAGATATCACCAGAGAAGCGGATACCGCCATCTGCGATTACTGGAATACCGTATTCGTTTGCAACTTCCGCTGCGTCTGCAATTGCTGTTACTTGAGGAACACCAACACCAGTAACGATACGAGTTGTACAGATAGAACCAGGGCCGATACCAACTTTAACTGCACTTACACCCGCTTCGATAAGAGCACGAGCGCCAGCGCCAGTTGCTACGTTACCACCGATGATTTGTAGATCTGGGTATGCAGCGCGAGTTTCGCGGATACGGTTAAGTACGCCTTCAGAGTGACCGTGTGAAGAGTCGATAAGTAGAACGTCTACACCAGCTTCAACAAGAGCAGCAACGCGCTCTTCGTTACCAGCGCCAGCGCCAACAGCGGCGCCAACACGTAGACTGCCGCGCTCATCTTTACATGCGTTTGGTTTACGTTCTGCTTTGTGGAAGTCTTTTGCAGTGATCATTCCTGTTAGTTGGAAGTCATCATTTACAACAAGTACTTTCTCAACGCGTGCTTCGTGCATTTTCTCTTGCACTTCTTCACGTGTTGCACCTTCTTTAACTGAAGCTAGACGCGACTTAGGCGTCATTACTACGTCAACTTTCTTAGAAAGGTCTGTTACGAAGCGAACGTCACGACCAGTAATGATACCAACCAGTTCGTTTGTTTCAGTAACAACTGGGAAACCAGCAAAGCCGTGCTTCTCAGTTAGAGCGACAACGTCAGCGATTGTTGCATCAGGGCTTACTGTTACAGGATGAGAAACCACACCTGCTTCGTAGATTTTAACCTGACGAACCATCTCAGCTTGTTGCTCGATAGACATGTTCTTGTGGATAAAGCCAATGCCACCTTCTTGCGCGAGTGCGATAGCCAGACGAGCTTCCGTCACGGTATCCATCGACGCAGAAATCATAGGGATGTTCAGTGAAATGTTTTTAGTCAACTGAGTGCGAAGATCAGCTGTGTTTGGGAGAACAGTGGAGTGAGCTGGCACGAGTAGTACGTCATCGAATGTCAGCGCTTCTTTGGCAATTCTTAGCATTTGCAATATCTCACAATTGAGGAGTAGAAAGAAAAATCCGACTTCATCGTTTCGCATAATGAAGTACTTTGGATTAGATATTGCGGAGGGATTATACGCACGGGGAAATCGCTTGGCTACACATTTTTGTATTTTTAATTTGCATTTACCCCCTTGATATGTATTATATTGCCGCTATCTTCCATACTCACGCCCTGTGATATTCCAAGAAAGACCTTCCTTCAAGGAAAGATAGTGCTTCTATGACTAATCCAAACATCTTTACTGTTTCTCGCCTCAACTCAGAGGTTCGTCTCCTATTAGAAAACGAAATGGGAATAGTGTGGCTCGTTGGTGAAATCTCAAACTTCTCTGCACCTGTCTCTGGTCACTGGTACCTCACTCTTAAAGATTCTCGCGCTCAAGTTAAGTGTGCCATGTTTCGTGGCAATAACCGCCGAGTCACCTTTAGGCCTCAAAATGGTAATCAAGTATTAGTTAAAGCTCGCCTCTCTCTCTATGAGCCGCGCGGTGACTACCAACTTATCATCGAAAGTATGCAGCCAGAAGGTGACGGTAAACTTCAGCAAGAGTTTGAAAAGCTGAAGATGAACCTCGCCGCAGAAGGGCTGTTCGCTCAATCGAGTAAACAACCTCTTCCTGAGCACCCAAAGCGCGTTGGTGTTGTTACCTCTAAGACCGGTGCTGCTCTCTACGATATCTTGGACGTACTTAAACGTCGTGATCCTTCGTTACCGGTTGTGGTATACCCAGCTATGGTGCAAGGCGAAGAAGCGGCGATTCAAATTGCTCAAGCGATTGGACGTGCTAATGAACGCAATGAGTGTGATGTGTTAATCGTGGGCCGTGGTGGCGGTTCATTAGAAGACCTTTGGTGCTTCAACAACGAGATCGTTGCTCGCACTATTGCTGCAAGCCAGATTCCAATCATCAGCGCCATCGGCCACGAAGTGGATGTCACTATTGCCGATTTCGTTGCCGATATGCGCGCTCCTACTCCATCAGCTGCAGCTGAATTGGTTAGCCGTGACAACAGTCATAAAGAGCAAGCTTTCGCTTCTAAACGTGCTCGCTTAGTCAGTGCGATTCGCCACGTACTAATCAAGCAAGCGCAGTCGACTCAAGCATTGAAACACCGCTTAGAAAGACAGCACCCTAGCTACCAACTGCAAAAGCAGAGCCAGCAGCTGGATGATCTAGACATGCGCCTGCGTCGCGGAATGACTCAATACCTAAAGCAGCATGCACAACGTGTCGAACGTAAGCAACATCAGCTTCAATTGAACTCGCCGGTTAAACGCTTGGGTGAACAAAAACTGCATCTGCAACGTTCAGAGCAAAAGCTATTAGATGCGATGGATAAAACCCTGCTAACCACTCGCCACCAGCTAGCAATGGCTGCCGAGAAATTAGAGACCGTTAGTCCACTGGCAACCCTAAAGCGTGGTTACAGCATTACTCATTCAGCATCGAGCAAGACGGTGTCATCAATTAACGATGTCGAAGTCGGTGAAGTGATCACCACTCAAGTTGAAGATGGCGTGATTGAGTCGCAAGTGACGGCAAGAGCAACTAAGGGCTAGTTTAGAACTAATTCGAACGTTAAAAACTAGAAAGCCCCATCGATAATCGACAGGGCTTTTTTGTATCTAATAAGAAAACTCAGTAAAAGCTAG
The DNA here is from genome assembly GCF_002954585.1 of Vibrio chagasii. Lineage (GTDB taxonomy): Bacteria > Pseudomonadota > Gammaproteobacteria > Enterobacterales > Vibrionaceae > Vibrio > Vibrio chagasii_A. The sequence goes on along the minus strand of NZ_MSCI01000002.1, from coordinate 346,066 downwards.
TCCGCAACTTGGAACTCGAACTTTACTCTCGACTTAGATTTAAGCTCGTTGCAGTCACCATTACAAAAGTAGCTCGCGGCACCACAAGCTTGAAGTTTTTCTAACTGGCTGCTGCATTCTGGGCAGAACCCTACTTTGGTAAAATGTGCCTGACAATTTTCACAGTGGTATTGTCCGTCCCAACCAAACTCTGACTGACACTTGGGGCAGAGATTTTCACTCATTAGTATTTCCTAATTCACGACTCTTTTTACAATCTACTACTGCTTGGATTTCGCTTGTTTGATTTGGTACATGTTCTTATCAGCTTGTGCGATCAACTGATCTAGCCCTTGTGGATCTTTTTCACAAGCAAGGCCAACACTCACTGAGAACTGCACATCATTAATATAAAGCGCTTGTTGTAGTGTTTGTTCTAGTCGGTGATAAAAGCTAACAACGCTATCTTTGTCATCAAAACAAGAGAACACCACAAATTCATCACCACCATAACGGCCTATCTTGGCACACGCCGTAGTAGCATCATCAAGCACCCTAGCAACCGCCAAAAGCACATCATCACCAAAGCTGTGACCGTAGGTGTCATTGATTAATTTGAATTTATCGACATCGACAAACAGACACGCCATCACCTTCTGTGCAAAACAGCGTTTGGCCAAGACCTTTTCAGCTTCATTGAACAAGGCACGACGATTCAAGCAGTGGGTAAGAGAATCACGATTAGCGAAAAAGTTAAGCTGGTTTTCCAGCTCGTATTTTTCTAATGCCACCGAATATAGGGAAGCGAGTAGTTCTAAGATCTCAAGTTCGAATTCATGTGGCTCGGAAACATATTGGCTGTATATAGCGAAAGTACCGAGTACATGCCCGTTTGACGAAAGAATTGGCACAGACCAGCATGCATGAAGATTAGCCTGGGTTGTTAACGCCAAGAAAGGAGCCCAGTTAGGATGGGTATTGATGTCTGAGACCATCACTGCTTTTTTAAGCGCAGCAGCCTCACCACACGAACCAACTCCAACACCGATACCAACGCCCTCTATCTGTTGATTATAGAAATCAGGCAAATTTGGAGCATATTCGAGATGCAAAGTCTGAGACTCAGCGTTGAGCAGTAAAATTGAAGCCATACGCTGACCAAAAAGCTGTTCTGTGAGCTCTATGATCTTGCGGTTTAAGTCCTTGCGATCCATCCCAAGGGCAAGCTTCCGAAGCAACCTATTGACTGCTCGGTGGCCTTCTAATAAAAATTGTTGTTCCATTCACTAAAGCTTTCAATTATTTAATCGGGTACAGCTTGTTCTTGTGCAAGCTTGTTATTGGTTAATAATAACACACTTAATTACCACGACACACAATCGAAGATCATAGGTTGATCTTTCGCTTTATCTATTTTGATCAGCGATCTACCCCAAAAAGAATATTTATATCACCACATACCGAAAGCATAAGTTACATGTGCTGCATTTCAATTTTAAACAGTTAATTATATTAAAAGTGACAACCTAAAACAGAATAAACAGCACAAGTTATTTCGATCTATTACTCAAATCATCGAATTACATGCGTCAGCATTTCAATGTTTTGGTCATCTAACTGGGTTAACTTAACGGACAGCGCACCAAATTCTGCGGTATTGCCAATGTGTGTACCACCACAAGGAATAGTCACCTGAGTATCTGCGTCAAGCTGCCACTCCCAGTAACGAGAGTCTGTTAACGCCTCGCCCTCTAACCTCATCGTAACCGCCGTTGGTTGTGCTAACCAAACAGAAATCAGCTCATTAACATCGGCTTCAATGGCCTCAAGGTTCGCTAGCATATCAGCCACATTAAGGCCGCGCTTCTTCAAGGTTTTGCCCAAGCGATAAGTGTCTTTACACTGTTCAGGCGTTACAAAGCTGGTGACTTGGGCGTAGCTATTAAAGTCATAGCTGCCCAATGGATCTTTGCGGTCTGCATCTTTGCGCCAATAGCTGTCAGCTAAAACCTTATTCAACGCTAAGAAGGCGACGTGTCCCGCGCTATGACCACGGCTAAGGCTTGCTTGATACTCTTTATCAACTGACAGCGATATCTGCTCGTTAATACTTATCGTAGAAGCAGATATAGGTAGTTGATGGACCACCACAAACACCCAACCCTCTGTATCTCGCTTAACAGGGATATCTGCTGCTACATAAAGTTTGCCAGTAGATTGTTCTATCGCACCAACTAGGCAATCATCAACAATATATTGCACGCCACCAAGGTTAACGGTGCCTTTATCCGCTGGGTGATCTGGCCAAATATGGCTAACAGGATGAAAAGGAGTCACATCAGTAATCAAGTAGGTTTTGTTCTCATCACTTTCAACATACAGAACCTTTGCCTCAAGCTGCCAAGTCTGATGACAGAATTGGGTGATGGTCGGTGTGATTGCTGCTGGTGTAATAGCGTCGCTCGTTGTCATGTCGTTCTTCTTTTGGAATCTAGTCTAGGTCGCTTACTGATAACTCCTCGCAAGACGCGATTATCAGATAACGTAAATTTTGCTTAAAAAAATACCCGAGACAGGCTCGGGTATCAAATCTATTGAAAAGGACTATTTACGTCCTTTTACCATGCTCATCATACGCTTACGTTTGCGCTCTTGAGAGATAGTTAGCTTGTTCGTCTTAGCTTCAAATGGGTTTTCGCTGTTCTGGAATTGAATGCGAATTGGCGTACCCATGATTTCTAGTGAACGACGGTAGTAGTTCATCAGGAATCGCTTGTATGAATCTGGCAAGTCACGAACTTGGTTACCGTGGATAACGATAATTGGTGGGTTATAACCACCCGCGTGCGCGTATTTCAATTTCACACGACGGCCACGAACCATAGGTGGTTGGTGATCATCAGTCGCCATCTTCATGATACGAGTTAGGACAGACGTACCAACACGGGTTGTCGCAGACTTGTAAGCCTCTTGAACCGATTCAAACAGGTGACCAACACCAGTACCGTGAAGTGCAGAGATGAAGTGAATACGTGCGAAATCAACGAAACCTAAACGACGGTCTAGCTCTTTCTTAACGCGTTCTTTCACGTCGTTATCTAGGCCATCCCACTTGTTTACTGCGATCACGATTGAACGACCAGCGTTCAATGCAAAGCCTAGTAAGCTCAAGTCTTGATCTGAGATGTTCTCACGAGCATCAATCACAAGTAGAACAACGTTCGCATCTTCAACCGCTTTCAACGTTTTAACAACCGAGAATTTCTCTACGGTCTCGTTGATGTTTTTACGACGACGTACACCCGCAGTATCGATCAGAACGTATTCACGCTCATCACGGCTCATTGGTATGTAGATAGAGTCACGAGTAGTACCAGGCATATCGTAAACAACCACACGCTCTTCACCCAGGATACGGTTAGTTAGCGTTGATTTACCTACGTTTGGACGACCAATAATAGCAAGCTTGATTGGCTGATCTTGCAGACGCTTGAACTCTTGTTCCGCTTCTTCTTCAGTGAAATCAACCTGCTCTGCTTCTTCGTCTTCAAATTCTGTTAGATCGCTAATTTCACCCTGCTCAGCTTTAAGTGCTTCAGCAAATGGGTTTAGAGCAAGATCAATTAGTGCTGTAACACCACGACCGTGCGCTGCAGCGATTTGGTACATGTCTTCTACACCTAGCTGCCAGAAGTCAGCACTTGCTGCATCAGGGTCAATACCATCAACCTTGTTTACTACAAGCATCGAAGGCTTTTCTAGTTGGCGAAGGTGCTTCGCGATAGCAACGTCAGATGGTGTTAGACCAGCACGGCCATCTACCATGAACAGTACAACATCAGCTTCGTCGATCGCTGCTAATGATTGCTCTGCCATTTTAGTTTCAACACCTTCTTCGGTACCGTCGATACCACCAGTGTCGATAACAATAAACTCATGCTCACCAAGTTGAGCATGGCCATATTTACGGTCACGCGTTAAGCCAGGGAAATCCGCAACCAATGCATCACGAGTTCGAGTCAATCGGTTAAACAACGTAGATTTACCTACGTTCGGACGCCCTACTAGAGCAACAACAGGTACCATAACAACCTCTACAATTTCTTCTCTTAATGTAGTTATAGGTAAGCACTTGTTCGCAAGTTTAAACTCTTACCTATAACCACATGGTTTATTAATTTTTAACAACAAAACGGCTCCTGGCTGTTACCAACCAGGAGCCGACTGTGAATTATATCACGCTTTTATTGGCTAATCGTCAGTTTCTTTACATCGCCGTTGCGAGTTGTCACTAAGTAGCCTTCAGGCAGTTCAATTGGCGCTACCGCAAAGCCGCTGTCATCAACTAACTGCTGAGCAACAAACTCACCCGTTGAACGATCTAACCAGTGTAGATAACCTTCTGTATCACCCACAACAACGTATCCGTTAATGATAGCAGGTGCTGTCAGTAAACGGTTTTCTAGTAATGGAGTGCTCCACAGTTCAGTACCACTACGAGCATCAACCGCAACCACATGATCCTTATCTGTTACTAGGAACAAACGGCTACCGTCACTTGCTAAATCAATCGCTGACGAGTAGTTACGTTTCCAAACTGGCTTACCTGAGCGTAGATCAATGGCAATCAACTGACCGTTAATGCCAACGGTGTACAAGGTACCACCCAGTACAACTGGCGATGCATCTACGTCAACCAAGCGATCGATTTCCGTCGCGCCCTTTGGTGTACCAACTGGTTGTTGCCAAATCAGCTGACCACGCTCGACGATAGCTGCTGCTAGACGCCCATTTGCCGTACCCCAGAACACACCACCAGAAACCGCAACAGGAGCACTGTCGCCACGTAGCGTCAAGCTTGGAACTTCAGTACTGATTGCCCACTTCTGTTCACCGGTCTCTTGGTCTAGCGCGAGCATCATACCGCGGCTAGTGTGAACCAAGACCATGTTGTTGTCAGTGGCAGGAGATGCTAGCACTTCACCGTTTACCGATACACGCCACAGCTCTTCGCCAGTCGATTCATCCAGTGCAATTACTTCACCGTTTTCAGAACCAACAAACACTTTGCCGTAAGCAGCAGTTAAGCCACCAGACAAACGAGCCAGTACATCTTTCTCAAGATCTGTTTTCCACAGCTCTTTACCCGTTTCAGGATCCAGCGCTTTAACCAGACCTTCACGGCTTGCAACAAACACTTTGTCGTAAGCCAACTCAGGCGTCAGTTTTGAAAAGTAGTGACCAACACCATCACCAACCGAGGTCGACCACTCTTGTTTAGGAGTGAACTCACTGTTTACCGTTGGTACTGGCGCCATGATCACGGTGTCTTCTTCACCCGCACAGCCAGCTAATAGGCCAAGAGCAATCGCACACAACGCCGCTTTTGGAAACATCTTCTTCATTCAAAGCGCCTTATTTAGCTAGGTCGTCAAGTTTGATTTGAAGCGTTTGGCTCGCATCAACAGCTTGCTGTGCTTCTGTGTAAGCACTGTATGCTGCATCTGTGTCGCCTTTACGAAGTGAGATATCACCTCGTAGTTCAGCCACGCGGCCTTTCCAAGATTCGTCAGTTACTGCAGCAAGATCAGACAACGCAGCATCGAATTCACCTTGCTCAGCTTTGATACGAGCAACACGGTAAGTCAGTAGTGGCGAAAGTGCTGCATCCTTAGTTGCCGCTTTTGCCCACTCTAGCTGTTCAAGTGCCGCAGATAAATCACCCGCTTGTACTTGTACTTTTGCTAGCTGCATCGCTGCAAGTACTGAGTATTCAGCATCTTTGTTTGCGTCGATAAAAGCTTGAATATCAGATTGAGCATCAACGCCTTTTGCATCTAAAGCAGAGATTACTGCCGTGTAGCTTTCTGAAGCAGCTTCACGCGCCTCAACTACTGAATCTTGGTAGTAGCGCCAACCGAATAGACCGCCTAAACCAATAACCGCACCGAAGATTACGGCTTTACCGTTCTCTTTCCACCAATCTTTAATGGCTTCAACCTGCTGCTCTTCGCTATCGTAAAGTTCCACTTCCTGTCCTCTTTAATTCTTTAAACGCCAGCATAGTGCTGACGTTAGTATTCGTTATGAGCGTTTGCTCTAAGGCTAATTAGATTAGCGCAGCTACTTTTGCAGCAACGTCTGCTTGGGCAACAACTTCTTGTTCACCACCAACCAGATCTTTCAATACCACAGTGTTGTCTGCTACTTCGTTTTCACCCAGTACCAGAGCAACTACAGCACCTACTTTGTCTGCACGTTTGAATTGCTTCTTGAAGCTACCACCACCGAAGTGGCTCATTACACGTACACCTTCAACGGTATCACGTAATTGATTCGCTAATTGCATGCCCGCGATCATAGTGCCTTCGCCAGCCGCAACCATGTAAACATCAACACTGCGACGAACTTCTGTAAGCTCTAGCGTTTCCATCATTAGGACTAGACGCTCTAGGCCCATTGCGAAACCAACAGCTGGTGTTGCTTTACCGCCAAGTTGCTCAACAAGACCGTCGTAACGACCGCCGCCACATACGGTACCTTGAGCACCTAGGCTTTCAGTGATCCACTCAAATACTGTGCGGTTGTAGTAGTCCAAACCACGCACTAGACGCTCGTTAACTTGGTATTCGATACCAACGGCATCAAGAAGTTCACACAAACCAGCAAAATGTTGCTTCGACTCTTCACCTAAGTATTCAGAAAGTCGAGGTGCGTCACCTAAGATAGCTTGAACGTCTGGGTTCTTAGTATCTAGTACACGCAGTGGGTTTGTGTGCATGCGACGTTTGCAATCTTCGTCTAGCACATCAATGTGCTGTTCAAGGAAAGCAACAAGTGCTGTACGGTAGTTCGCGCGATCTTCAGTAGAACCGATTGAGTTCAGCTCTAGACGAACGTGCTTGTCGATGCCTAGCTCACGCCATAGACGCGCAGTCATCATGATAAGTTCTGCGTCAACGTCTGGACCGTCTAGGCCAAACACTTCCACGCCACATTGATGGAATTGACGGTAGCGACCTTTTTGAGGACGCTCGTGACGGAACATTGGGCCCATGTACCATAGGCGTTGCTCATCACGGTTAATAAGGCTGTTTTGGATGCATGAACGTACACAACCCGCTGTGCCCTCTGGACGTAGCGTTAGGCTATCGCCGTTACGGTCATCAAAGGTGTACATCTCTTTTGAAACAACGTCTGTCTCTTCACCCACTGCGCGGCTAAATAGGTTTGTTTCTTCAACGATAGGCATACGCACTTCGTTGTAACCGTGTGCACTCACCACATTTTTCACTGCGTTTTCTACTTTCTGCCACAGTGGTGATTGAGTCGGTAGGCAGTCGTTCATGCCTCGGATTGCTTGGATATTTTTAGCCACAATATTTATTCCGTAATTTCTCACGACCAGGTGTTGATGCGAATAGACAACCGCACCTCATCGCGTTTTATTAATCTTCTAGGTTTTCTACATCAATGCGATTTGCTTTATCAAGCACTGATGCTTTTGCTCGAATCTTAGCTTCAAGCTGATCAACAAGGTCGTTGTTGTCAAAGCGCTCTTTCTGACGCTTACCATCTTCGTAGAAGGCACTCTTACGTGCACTACCCGCTAGGCCTAGATGAGATACTTCTGCTTCACCAGGACCATTCACCACACAACCGATGATAGAGACATCCATTGGGGTAATTACGTCTTCTAGACGCTCTTCAAGCGCGTTTACGGTGTTAATAACATCGAATTCTTGGCGAGAACAGCTTGGACACGCGATAAAGTTGATACCACGCGAGCGAATGCGCAAAGATTTAAGAATATCGAAGCCAACCTTGATCTCTTCAACAGGATCCGCCGCTAGCGAGATACGTAGCGTATCGCCAATACCTTCAGAAAGAAGCATACCTAAGCCAACAGAAGACTTAACCGCACCAGCACGTGCACCACCAGCTTCGGTAATACCAAGGTGAAGCGGTTGATCAATCTGTTTCGCCAGTAAACGGTATGAACCTACAGCTAGGAATACGTCAGACGCCTTAACGCTCACTTTAAATTGATCAAAGTTGAGACGGTCTAGGATATCTACGTGACGCATTGCTGATTCAACAAGCGCTTCTGCTGTTGGCTCTGTGTATTTCTCTTGAATCTCTTTTTCAAGAGAACCACCGTTAACACCAATACGAATCGGAATATTCATATCACGAGCACAATCAACAACTGAGCGGATACGGCTTTCGTTACCGATGTTACCTGGGTTGATACGCAAACAGTCTACACCGTATTCAGCCACTTTCAGCGCGATACGGTAGTCAAAGTGAATGTCAGCGACCAAAGGAACAGAAACCTGCTGCTTGATTTGCTTAAATGCTTCAGCGGCATCCATAGTCGGTACAGATACGCGAACGATATCAGCGCCCACATTTTCCAAAGCTCGGATCTGAGCAACGGTTGCGGCTACGTCTGTTGTTCTTGTGTTGGTCATGGATTGCACAGCAATAGGTGCACCATCACCGATCGGCACATCACCCACATAAATACGGGTTGATTTGCGACGAATAATAGGAGATTCGTGTTGCATATTAACTCTAAGGTAAGGTTATTCTGGCTACTTTGCCTGAAGTATACCCAGAAAGGTCGACAGGTTCACTTGCAAATGTCATTGATACGCCTTCTGGCGCACCTAGAATCACTTTATATGGCGCTGTTCCTGATAGATTTAGTGACTGACCCGCTTTTTTGATGCCAGTTGACAAGGTTTTGCCGGTCGCATCTTTAACTTGAATCCAACAGTCTGCAGTAAACTGCATCGTTAGAGCTTTGGTTGCCACTTCAGGTGTTGGTGTTGTTTCAGGAGCAGTTGTTGCTTCAGCAGTTTCTAATTCAACAGCTGGTTCTGCGTCGACTGCTGGTTGTTCATCAGTCACGTCAAGTGCAGCTGAAGTATCTGCCGCATCACTGATTGCAGCAAGGCCTTCAGTATCTTCAATCACAGAAGCCGCTGCGTCGTTCTGCTCAGCTTCAATCACTTCTAAAGAGGCGAACTCAGGGTCCAGCGACTCTTCCACCGCAAGCTCTTCTGAACTTTCAGTGTTAGCCAGAGATTGAGACAGGGTATCTTGTTGTTGATTCTGCCACCACCACAGTGAAGAGATACCGACGATAACTGCAAAGATACCCCAAGTGAGCAGCATAATACGGCTGTTGTGCTTTTCTGTTTTCGTCTTACGAGAAAAGCTCAGCATTTCTTGATCTTCATGTTGAGCATCACCTGAATGGCGAAGCGCGTTAAGTACCACTTTTTCATCAAGATTGACGTATTTCGCGTATGAACGGATATAACCACGCATAAAGGTTGCGACTTGGTCTGACTCAAATTGGTTTTCTTCAATTTGTTGAATTAAAGAGATGCGTAGTTTTAGGCGATCCGAGATCTGCTTTTGTGTTAAACCAAGAGCTTCTCGTTGATTTTTCAGTAGCGTCCCCGCTTCTAGAGCTGGAGCGATTGGTTCTTGCGCTTGTGTGTCGTGTTCTGTGTTCATAGAGAGTGAACTTCTAAAATATTATCGCAGGTCGACGAGAGCGTTTTTTATTGTCGTTTAAGCTCATTCTAGCAACCCACTTATGTGGAATTAGTCCTGTTACCCAACCCATCAACCCTTAAAGACGAACGACATGCATTTTATTATTAGTGACGTTCTCAGGAAGCTAGTTTATCAAGTAGCCAACCTAAATAGACATATTGATGGTCGGTAACAAGCGAGCACTTAAATTAATTTAAGATTAGTTAATCATAAGCTAATGCCATTACAAGGCAAAAATACTTTCAACAAAATTTACCGTCAGCTCATGCTTTTGTCCAAAAATTGACGAAAAATGTAAGAAAGCGTGGGCAAGAAGTCCAAAAAATAGAAAACGAAGTCCCAAAAACGCAACAAGCCAGAAGTAAGACTTCTGGCTTGTTTGATTCAAATCGCGTTTTAAACCGCTTTTACTTCAATCACACCACCGGCAACCAAGTTGGCTTCTGAAGCTGCTTTAAGCATTTTAGTACGCTTAGTTCTATCGATAACATCACCAACTAACTGGCCACATGCTGCATCAATATCGTCACCACGCGTTTTACGAACCGTTACTGTGTAGTCGTATTCCATTAGCGTTTTTTGGAAGCGGTCAATACGAGAATTGCTTGGCTTCTTGTATGGTGAACCTGGGTAAGGGTTAAATGGAATCAGGTTGATCTTACATGGCGTGTCTTTCATTAGCTCAGCAAGTTCACGAGCGTGGTCCATATCGTCATTCACATGATCCAATAGAACGTACTCTACCGTTACTTTACCGCGGTTAGCGTTTGAAGAAGCAATGTAGCGACGAACAGATGCTAGGAAATCTTGGATATCCCAACGGTCGTTGATCGGCATGATTTGGCTACGAAGTTCATCGTTTGGCGCGTGTAGAGAAATAGCTAGTGCTACGTCGATGTTGTCTGTCATTTGGTCAAGGCCAGATACAACACCTGAAGTAGATACTGTTACGCGACGCTTAGACAGTGCGAAACCTAGGTCATCAAGCATGATCTCTAAGGATGGCATTAGGTTTTTCATGTTAAGTAGCGGCTCGCCCATGCCCATCATTACAACGTTAGTAATTGGACGACGACCAGTCTCTTTCTCTAGACCGATTTCACGAGATGCACGCCAGATTTGACCCACGATCTCAGAAACTTTCAGGTTACGGTTAAAGCCTTGTTGAGCAGTCGAGCAGAATTTACACTCTAACGCACAGCCAACCTGTGAAGATACACATAGAGTCGCACGGTCACCGTCTGGGATGTATACCGTCTCAACGTCTTGGTCGCCAACGCTCATCGCCCATTTAATTGTGCCGTCTGAAGAGTGTTGAGCTTCAGAAACAACAGGTGCAACAATTTCACAGCGGCGCTGAAGTTTTTCACGCAACTTTTTGTTGATGTTGTTCATATTTTCGAAGTCATCGACACCGAAGTGATACATCCACTTCATCACTTGATCTGCGCGAAAAGCTTTCTCATTCAATTCTTCTGTGAAAAATTTACGAAGACCTTTACGATCAAAATCGAGTAGATTGACTTTAGCTGTGGTCATGATGCCTCTCAATGACGGAACAATAATTAAGGGCGCGAATTGTACAGCCTTTACGCATGTTCAACAAGGGTTGTAAAACCCTGTGTTTACTAAGACATTCAAACTTAAGTGATTAAAATTTACACAACCAACTTTCATTACTTACAATTCTGGAAATAAGAACCAGATTCCCGACTACACTCCTTCGTCGCTTTCGGGAATGACGTAAAAACTCACTCAGTAACTTTCCATTTATAGTCATCAGTTCACTAGTCCCTCAAATCTCGTCATTCCAGAACTGAGGAACGAAGTATCTGGAATCTCCTACAACGAATAGAGATTCCCGACTACGCTACTTCGTCGCTTTCGGGAATGATGTAAAAACTTGCTCAGTAACTTTCCATTCATAATCTTCAGGTCACTAATTCCTCAAACCTCGTGATTCCAGAATCGAGGGACGAGATATCTGGAATCTCCAACCACAACTGAAATTCACGACTGCGCTCCTCCGTCGCTATCGAGAATGACGTGAAAGTTTACTCAGTAACTTTCCATTAATAGTCGTCTGGTCACCAGTTCCCTAACCTAGTCATTCCAGAACTGAGGGACGAGATATCTGGAATCTCCAACAACAAACAGAGATTCCCGACTGCGCTCCTCCGTCGCTTTAGGGAATGACGTAAAAACTTGCCCAATAACTTTCCATTCATGGTCTTCAGGTCACCAATTCCTCAAACCTCGTCATTCCAGAGTCGAGGGACGAGATATCTGGAATCTCCAACAACTAATAGAGATTCCCGACTGCGCTCCTCCGTCGCTTTCGGGAATGACGTAAAAACTTGCCCAATAACTTTCCATTCATGGTCTTCAGGTCACCAATTCCTCAAACCTCGTCATTCCAGAATCGAGGGACGAGATATCTGGAATCTCCAACAACTAATAGAGATTCCCGACTACGCTCCTTCGTCGCTATCGGGAATGACGCGACTAACCCTGACATCTTTTCACTCACTTCTCTTCCACAATCCATCAGAAACAAAAAAGGCCTCACCGAAGTGAAGCCTTTAGAATCATTTGCTGTGTCGCTTATTGAGCAGGACGTGGGCAAATCTCAGATTCTGGGAAGAAGAACTCGATTTCACGAGCTGCAGACTCTGGGCTGTCGCTGCCGTGTACTGAGTTGTAACGCATGCTGATTGCGTAATCAGCGCGGATCGTGCCGCATGCCGCTTCTTCTGGGTTTGTTTTACCCATAAGTTCACGGTAACGAGCAATTGCGTTTTCGCCTTCTAGTACTTGAACCATGATAGGACCAGAAGTCATGAACTCTTTTAGTGGACCAAAGAATTCTTTGCCTTCGTGTTCCGCGTAGAAGCCGCTCGCTTGCTCTTCAGTTAGATGAACCATCTTAGCAGCGATAATTTCTAGACCTGCTTTTTCGATGCGGTGGTAGATTTCACCTACAAGGTTACGCTTAACTGCATCCGGCTTAACAATTGAGAACGTTCTTTCTAGAGCCATAGGGATTCCTTCACTTCATTTTTTTGTTATTAAATACTGAAATTACGAAGATCATTCGATCTAAGGTAATCAATGAGCGGTATCGAAACACCGCTCACCGTTATTATTATTTTGCTTGGTCGATAAGAATGCGAGCCAGTGTGCGAACACCCATGCCCGTTGCACCTGCCGCCCATTTATCGCTTGGAGATTTACGGTAAGTACCCGCGCAATCCATGTGCATCCAGCCTTTTTTGTAGTCATCTACGAAGTAAGACAGGAACGCAGCAGCAGTACTTGCACCAGGAGTGTAATCACCCGTGCTGATGTTTGAAAGGTCAGCAAAGTTTGAAGGCAGCATGCCACGGTGGAAATCCGCAAGAGGCAGTGGCCACAGGCCTTCTTTCTCTTGGTTAGCCGCCGTTAGTGCTTGGTGAGCCAGCTCGTCATCAAAGCTCATTAGCGCGTGGTAGTCGTTACCCAGTGCGTTTTTAGCAGCGCCCGTCAGCGTTGCACAGTCGATGATAAGCTCAGGATTTTGCTCACTTGCGTACATCAGGCCATCAGCTAGAACTAAACGACCTTCTGCGTCGGTGTTCATGATCTCAACTGTCTTACCGTTCTTGTATGTGATGATATCGCCAAGCTTCAATGCACGACCAGAGATCATGTTCTCTGCACAACATAGGATAAGCTTGATGCGCTTGTTCAGACCACGCTCAATCGCAAGGCCTAAACCACCAGTGATAGTCGCTGCGCCACCCATGTCCGCTTTCATTGCAGTCATGAACTGACCTGGTTTAATGCTGTAACCGCCTGAGTCGAAAGTAATACCTTTACCAACTAGACAAGCAAATACAGGTGCGTTTTCATCGCCTGTTGGGTTGAAGTCCAGTTGAAGCATTGCTGAAGTACGCTCAGAGCCGCGGCCTACCGCGTAGATGCCTTCCCAACCTTCAGTTAGTAGGTCTTTATCTTTAACAATTTTTGCTTTAACTGTGCCTTCTGGCGCAACTGACTTGATGTATTCAGCTGCCATTGTTGCCAGTTGACGAGGTGCGACTTCTTCAGCCGTCTTATTGATAATGTCACGCGTCCAATCTGTAGCACGGATACGCGCTTCTAGTTCAGCTTGGTCTGCTTCTGGCAGTGCGTCCCACTCCAATGTATTCTTTTTCTTTGGTCCACGGTAACCTTGATTGAAAGCCCATACGCTTTCTAGGTCCCAACCTTCACCACTTAGTGAAACGAATGAAAGACCTTGTCCGTCAAGTGTGCGACCTGCGCGTTGAACGGCACCAAGATCGTGGCCTTCACCAATGTGAATTGTCGCTCCTGCTTCCGAGAACGATAAGATAGCTTTTGCTCCCCACTGAGGCTGGGCAGCTTCTTGACTTAAAAATACTGACATCTGTGTAGACATGATTTCTCCTTGTCTGAGAACCACCTTGCTTGAGTGATCCTGATTATTTTTTATTAGCGCACTGATGTTAGCATTATGTAGGAGTAAAATGTCATTTTGATAAAAAAACGGACCATAAGGTCCGCTTTTTTTAGTAAGAATTGTTAACTTGGCTGCGTTTTATATGGGGTTGATTTCACTCCATAGCCAAATCATCGATGTGATGATTAATCCATCTCATCCATCCAGCACAAAATAATAGCCTCTAAGATCTTTTCGTTCGAGTGGTTAGGCTCGTCGTCAAACTCTTCAAGGTCTAATACCCACTGGTGCAGATCGGTGAAACGTACCGTTTTAGGATCAGTATCAGGGTACAAATCACATAGCTCAATTGCGATATCGCGAGAATCAATCCACTTCAAGCTCATAACACTTCCTTATATTTATCAGAGACACTTAGTCACTTTTATGATCTATATTCTAGGCCAGTTTTGTTAAACCGTTATCTCAGTCATGGCGACAAACACCATGACTGCTGAGAAGTTCTTAATGGTCTTCAGACGCTAGGTTCAACGTGTACTTTGGAATCTCAACAACAAGGTCTTCGTCAGCGACTTTCGCTTGGCAACCTAGGCGAGATTCCATTTCTAAGCCCCATGCTTTATCAAGCATATCGTCTTCTAGGTCATCACTCTCTTCTAAAGAATCGAAACCTTCACGGATCACAACGTGACATGTTGTACATGCACACGATTTTTCACATGCGTGCTCAATACCAATACCGGCCTTTAGTGCAACATCAAGAACCGTTTCACCAGTTTTTGCTTCTAAAACAGCGCCTTCTGGACATAGATCTTCGTGAGGTAAAACAATAATCTTTGGCATGTTTATCTATTCTCTAACTATTAAATATTATCGACTGACTGACCTGACAGTGCAGCACGAATTGATTTATCCATACGACGTGAAGCAAAGTCTTGGCTCGCTTTGTCGGTATTTTTAATTTCTTGTTCAATAGCATCGGCATTGTCGCCGTTGCGTGCTTCAATCAGGGTTTCGATCGCCTGAAGAAGCTGCTGTTTTTCTTGCTCGTTAAGTAGCTCATCGCCATCGGCTTGCATTGCTGCAATCAGACCTTCAATAACACGATCTGCTTCCACGCGTTGTTCAGCAAGAGCACGCGCTTGCATGTCTTCTTTCGCAAACGTCATTGAGTCTTTCAGCATGTTAGCAACTTCATCATCGCTCAGACCGTAAGAAGGCTTCACTTGGATTTCAGCTTGAACACCTGTGCTCTTCTCCATAGCCGTAACTGATAGCAGGCCATCAGCATCCACTTGGTAAGTCACACGAATATGCGCCGCGCCAGCAGCCATTGGTGGAATGCCCTTCAGAGCAAAACGAGCAAGTGAACGACAGTCATCAACCATTTCACGTTCACCTTGCACGGTGTGTACTGTCATTGCAGTTTGACCGTCTTTGAACGTAGTAAATTCTTGTGCGCGAGCTACTGGGATCGTAGTGTTACGCGGAATGATCTTTTCTACTAGGCCACCCATGGTTTCGATACCTAGTGAAAGTGGGATTACGTCCAGTAGCAACATTTCTGAATCAGGTTTGTTACCTACTAGAATATCCGCTTGAATTGACGCACCAATCGCAACTACTTCGTCAGGGTTAATGCTGGTTAATGGCGTACGACCAAAAAAGTCACCCACTATTTCACGTACTAGTAATGTACGAGTTGAACCACCAACCATGACTACTTCTAGCACTTCATCCGCATCAACTTCTGCATCTTTTAGAGCACGACGACATGAAAGTAGTGTTTTCTTAACTAGAGGCTTGATGATCTCTTCAAACTCTTCACGAGTTAATGAACCAGACCAACCTAGTACTTCAACATCAACGATTTCTGATTCAGACAAGCCAATTTTAGCTTCCGTTGCAGCATCTAGAAGTGCACGGTTTTGCTCAGCAGTGAGCTCTGATAATCCCATTTGCTCTTGGAAATGATCTGCGACAAGGTGGTCAAAATCATCACCGCCCAATGCTGAATCACCACCAGTTGCCAGAACTTCAAAGACACCTTTAGACAAGCGCAAAATGGAGATATCAAACGTACCGCCGCCTAAGTCGTAAACCGCGATCACCCCTTCTTTGCCTGAATCCAGACCGTAAGCAATCGCTGCCGCCGTTGGTTCATTTAGAAGACGTAACACATGAAAACCAGCCAGCTGCGCCGCGTCTTTAGTACCAGCACGTTGTGCATCATCGAAATACGCAGGAACGGTAATCACCGCACCAGATAGCTCACCACCTAATGTAGACTCAGCACGTTGACCTAGTGCTTTAAGAATATCAGCAGATACTTGAATCGGGTTCTTGTTGCCTTGTTCTGTACGAATCACAGGTAGACCATTATCACTTTCTTCAAACTGATATGGCAGAGATGGGTATCGTTGCTGAATATCAGCCAATGAGCGACCAATTAATCGCTTAACTGAGATAATGGTATTTTTAGGATCAGTCTGTGCATTTGCACGAGCTTCATCACCAGTCGTGTGTGAGTCTGACTGATAATGAACAACGGAAGGCAGAATGCTACGACCATCTTGATCAACGAGCGTGCTCGCCTCACCACTGCGCACTGACGCAACCAATGAATTTGTTGTACCTAAATCAATACCCACAGCAAGCTTGTGCTGGTGAGGAGCGGCGCTTTGCCCTGGTTCTGCAATCTGAAGTAGTGCCATGGATGTGTCCTTGTTGTACCAACTAGCCGATCAAACGATCTTCAACTAGCTCGATTTCATTCTTTAATTTTGCAATAAACTTAAGCTTTCTTACTCGGTCTGCTGCTTCTAACCAAGCCTGGCTGTCGAGTTCTTGTTGGATAGCGCTTAATTGTTGTTTATACATTTTGCTAACCTTTCCTTCAAATGCAAACAATGCATCTTCCGGGTCAGAACTGTCGGCGATGTCTTCAAGCTCTTCACGCAGTTCCATTTGCTCCATAAGGAACATTGGGTCTTGCATGGTTTGCTGCTCGCCGCGAATATCCTCACCATGTTGAACTAACAGGTATTCAGCGCGGCTAATTGGATTCTTCAGCACCTGATACGCGTCGTTAATTTGCGCGGCTTTTTGCACGGCTAGTAAGCGGTCTCGCTCAGAAGCTGTAGCAAAGTTATCAGGATGGAATTGGCGTTGCAGATCTCTAAACTGAGAAGAAAGAAGGCTACCATCCAGCTGGAACTGAAGTGGTAGCCCAAATAATTCGAAATGATTCATGTAACGGTGGTCCTAAGTTTAGGCTCTTAAATCAGAGCCTAATTTTATTCTTCGCTCACTATAAACGTCTAACGATTCAATCGCTTATACGTTGAAGCTCTCACCACAACCACACTCGCCTTTCGCGTTAGGGTTGTTGAATTCAAAACCTTCGTTTAGGCCTTCTTTTACGTAATCAAGCTCAGTACCGTCTAGGTAAACTAGGCTCTTTGGATCAATGATGACCTTAACACCTGAATGCTCAAACACTTGATCTTCTTCGTTAAGCTCGTCAACGAACTCTAGTACATATGCCATGCCCGAACAGCCAGTGGTTTTAACCGCTAAGCGTAACCCGATACCTTTGCCTCGGTTATCTAGGAAAGCTTGAACTCGACTTGCCGCCGTCTCTGTCATGGTGATGGCCATACTACAACCTTGTGTTTTATATAAATTGAGAACTCAGGGGGAGCACAAAGGATGCTCCCAAATATTACTTTTTTAAGGATTACTTAAGGAGACGATTAACGCTTCTTTTTGTAATCCGCAACTGCTGCTTTGATTGCATCTTCAGCAAGAATTGAACAGTGAACTTTCACTGGTGGCAACTCAAGCTCTTCTGCGATTTCAGAGTTTTTGATAGCAGCCGCTTCATCAATGCTTTTACCTTTAACCCACTCTGTTACCAGAGAGCTAGAAGCGATTGCGCTACCACAACCGTAAGTTTTGAATTTTGCGTCTTCGATAATACCTTCTGGTGTTACCTTGATTTGCAGTTTCATTACGTCACCACAAGCTGGTGCGCCAACCATGCCGCTACCTACACTTGGGTCTTCTTTGTCAAACGAACCTACGTTACGTGGGTTTTCGTAGTGATCAATTACTTTTTCGCTATATGCCATGATAGTTACCTCGAATCCTCTATATCCGTGAGATTAGTGATGTGCCCACTCAACAGTGTCCAGATCAATCCCTTCTTTATACATATCCCATAGAGGAGACATGTCGCGTAATTTGTTTACCGCTACACGAATTTGTGCAATCGCGTAGTCGATTTCTTCTTCCGTTGTGAAACGGCCGAATGAGAAACGTACTGAGCTGTGTGCCAGTTCATCGTTTAGACCAAGAGCACGTAGAACGTATGATGGCTCTAAGCTTGCAGATGTACATGCAGAACCCGATGATACCGCTAGGTCTTTTAGAGACATAAGCAGAGACTCACCTTCAACGAAAGCAAAGCTTACGTTTAGGTTGTGTGGTACACGTTGGTCTAAGTCACCGTTTACAGTTACCGCTTCTAGATCCTGAACACCTTTCAATAGGCGCTCACGAAGTGCTAGTGCGTGATCGAAATCTTTCTGCATGTCTTGCTTAGCGATAGCACATGCTTCGCCCATACCCACGATTTGGTGAGTAGCAAGCGTACCAGAACGGAAACCACGCTCGTGACCACCACCGTGCATTTGCGCTTCAAGACGGATACGTGGCTTACGACGAACGTAAAGTGCACCGATACCTTTAGGGCCGTACATTTTGTGAGCTGAAAGTGAAATTAGGTCAACTTTAGTCTCTTTAACGTTTAGTGGGATTTTACCCGCAGACTGAGCTGCATCAACGTGGAAGATGATCTTGCGAGAACGACATAGTTCGCCGATTGCATTGATATCTTGGATAACACCGATTTCGTTGTTTACGTGCATGATAGAAACAAGAACTGTATCTTCACGCATTGCAGCTTGTAGCTTGTCTAGATCGATGATGCCGTTTGCTTCTGGCTCTAGGTAAGTTACCTCAAAACCTTCACGCTCTAGTTGGCGACATGGATCAAGAACCGCTTTGTGTTCTGTTTTGCACGTGATTACGTGCTTACCTTTCTTCTCGTAAAAGTGCGCAGCACCTTTAATAGCAAGGTTATCTGACTCTGTAGCACCAGAAGTGAAAACAATTTCACGTGGGTCTGCATTTAGTAGGTCAGCAATTTGCTCACGAGCATTATCTACTGCTTCTTCTGCCTGCCAGCCGTAACGGTGTGAACGAGATGCAGGGTTACCGAAGTTACCGTCCATCGTCATGCACTGAACCATTTTCTCAGCAACTCGTGGATCGACTGGGCATGTAGCTGAATAGTCAAAGTAAATAGGCAGTTTCATTTTCTACTCCAATGTAAAAACTGACCGCTATGAGCGGGCATTAACACCGTGAGGTGCTGCACTAATCGTTGTAGTGCTCGTATTTTTATGTGCAAAATTATTATTAACCGCAAGATCAATATCTTGGCGATCAGAAATCTCTAAAACTTCGTTATCTTTCATCAACTCACCAAGAGTGATATCGTTTAAGAAGCTGCTGATTCGGGAGCTTAAATCACGCCAAAGAGTGTGAGTTAAACAGCGACTGCCACCTTGGCAATCTGCTCGACCGTGACACTTAGTTGCATCTACTGATTCATCAACTGCTGCAATCACAGTTCCGACAGCAATGTCGCCCGCTTCAGCACCAAGACGGTAACCACCACCTGGGCCACGAACACTAGCAACTAAGCCAGCTTTACGTAACTTAGAAAAAAGTTGCTCTAAGTAAGATAACGAGATGCCTTGTCGCTCTGAGATGTCAGCCAGAGGAACTGGGCTTTTTTGCGAATGCAGTGCTACATCTAGCATAGCCGTTACCGCATATCTTCCTTTAGATGTAAGTTTCATATCACACCGTATCCACATTGTTTATGTGGTTGGAATCTTCCCATACCCGACTAAATTGGTCAAGTATTTTACCTGACTATTTTAGTCAGGTATTCATCCTCACAGTGAGTATGGCTTTTACTGGCTGTTTTTGCTCTTCTCGATAGAAGTCAAAATACCACGAAGCGTGTTGATCTCTTGAAGTTCTGGACGCGCACGACTAAACAGGCGACGTAACTTATTCATCACCTGTCCTGGTTTATCCTTAGAGATAAATTGGGTATCAATGATGACTTTTTCAAGGTGTTCATAGAACATTTCTAGTTCATCGTGACGAGGGTACTCATCTTGAGGCTGTGGCTTGTATTGGCTAGCCACCATATCAAGGTGCGCAACACGTACTTCGTAGCTCAGTGTCTGAACGGCCATCGCTAGGTTTAGCGAGCTGTATTCAGGGTTTGCAGGAATACATACGTGGTAGTGACACTTTTGCAGTTCTTCATTCGTTAGACCTGTGCGCTCACGACCAAAGACTAATGCTACTGGGTGCTTTTGGCCTTCAATAGCAAACTTTTCACCACACTCGCGAGGTTCTAGCATTGGCCACTCAAGGGTACGTGAACGAGCACTTGAACCAACAACCAAACCGCAGTCTTTTACGGCTTCGTCTAATGTAGAAACAATCACTGCGTTTTCAGCGATGTCACCAGCGCCTGCAGCCAGTGCTAAGGTCTGCTCGTCAACTTCACACTGAGGGTCTACAAGAACTAACTGACTTAAACCCATCACCTTCATTGCGCGAGCTGCTGATCCGATATTTCCCGAATGAGACGTACCAACCAGAACGACTTTTACATTGTCTAACATGCTATATGACACCACTTTAAAAATAATCGCGAGATATTAACACATCGCAAAGTAAAATGGTCAGACCCTTCGTGTAATGTGAATCTAAAAGTTCAAAAAATAACCACTTCCCTTTTTGGAAAACTTTGGTATACTCCCCGCCGCTTTAAATTGTTCTTTAACATCTTGTGGGAAAAACCATATGCATCCAATGCTAAACATTGCGATACGCGCTGCGCGTAAAGCTGGCAACCATATTGCTAAATCTCTAGAAACAACTGATAAGATCGAAACGTCTCTAAAAGGTAACAACGATTACGTTACTAACATTGCTCAAGAAGCTGAGTACATGATCATTGAGACAATCAAAGCATCTTACCCAGAGCACAGCATTATTTCTGAAGAGAAAGGCCTAATCGAAGGTAAAGACTCTGACGTACAATGGATCGTTGACCCACTAGATGGCACCAACAACTTTGTAAAAGGTTTCCCTCACTTCTCTGTATCTATCGCTGTTCGCATGAACGGTCGTACCGAAGTTGCTTGTGTTTACGACCCAATGCTAAACGAGCTATTCACAGCTCAACGTGGCGCTGGTGCTCAACTAAACAACGCTCGTATGCGTGTTACTCAACTTAAAGACCTTCAAGGTTCTGTTTTAGCAACTGGTTTCCCATTCAAAGCTAAGCAACACTCTGAGTCTTTCATGAAGATCATCTCTGGTCTATTCGTCGACTGTTCTGACTTCCGTCGTACTGGTTCTCCAGCACTTGACCTATGTTACCTAGCAGCTGGCCGTGTTGACGGTTACCTAGAGCTAGACCTAAAACCATGGGATATGGCTGCAGGTGATCTAATCGCACGTGAAGCAGGCGCAATCCTGACTGATTTCGCTGGCGGTACTGACTACATGAAGTCTGGTAACGTTGTAGCTTCAAGCGCACGCGGTGTTAAAGCAATTCTTAAGCACGTTCGTGAGAACGCAAACGAAGGTATGCTGAAGTAATTCAGGCCTTACGTTAATAGTCTCTATTTAATAGAGCGCTAAATATTCAAAGCCTCGCACATGCGGGGCTTTTTTGTATCTGTGGTTCAAGGATTCGAGCAGAATAGCGCTTATGACATTAAGTGCAACTCACCTCGAACGTAATTTGTATTGAGTTTTCCCACACAATTCAGGCATAAAAAAACCGCTAGTTGCCTAGCGGTTTTTCTGGTTTAGCGAAACTTGTTAAGCCAAGGCTTATGGCATTTCGTCAAACTCTTCACCTTCTTTTTCCACTTGTGGTGGCATTAGGTGTTCACGCGTAATACCCAACTTCATAGCCAGTGCAGAAGCAACGTAGATAGAAGAGTAAGTACCAACCGTAATACCTAGTAGAAGTGCGGTTGCGAAACCGTGAATCATAGCGCCGCCCTGAACAAACAGTGCGATAACTACGAACAAGGTTGTACCAGAAGTGATCAATGTACGGCTCAATGTTTGTGTGATTGAGCTGTTTAGTACTTCAGGGGCTTCGCCTTTACGCATCTTACGGAAGTTCTCACGAATACGGTCGAATACAACGATGGTATCGTTGAGGGAGTAACCGACTACCGTTAGCAAGGCTGCTACGATGGTCAGGTCGACCTCAATTTGCATTAGAGAGAATACGCCCAGCGTGATGATAACGTCGTGCGCCAGTGCAAGTACCGCACCTGCCGCCAAACGCCATTCGAATCGTACTGATACGTAGATCAAGATACAGATAAGAGAAACTAGGATAGCAAGGCCACCCGCTTCTGTTAGCTCATCACCTACGTTAGGACCAACGAACTCGATACGACGCATTTCAACTTGTTCACCTGTGCCTTTCTCGATAGCTGAAAGGATTTGGTTACCAAGTGTCTCGCCTGCAACGCCATCACGAGGGCGTAGACGAACCATTACATCACGAGCTGAACCGAAGTTCTGTACCGTTGCATCACCAAAGCCTTCGGCTTCAAGTGCGCTACGGATATCAGGAAGGTGTGCTGGTTGTTCAAAGCCAACTTCAATCAGAGTACCGCCTGTGAAATCTAAACCCCAGTTCAACGATTTCGTTGCAAGAGTGAAGATAGCTGTACCAATCATCAAGATAGAAAGAACAAAGGCAACCTTTGACCAACGCATAAAGTCGATCATTTTGTCTGCTTTTAGAATCTGAAACATATTAATTCCTAGCCTTAGATCGACAGTTTCTTAACGCGTTTGCCGCCATACATCAGGTTCACGATACAACGTGTGCCGACAATAGCTGTAAACATAGAAGTCAGGATACCGATAGACAGCGTTACCGCGAAGCCTTTGATCGCACCAGTACCAACCGCAAATAGAATAATTGCCGTTAGAAGCGTGGTGATGTTCGCATCGGCGATTGTGCTGAATGCGTTCGCGTAACCTTGGTGAATCGCTTGTTGTGGACTGCGTCCCTCTCGAAGCTCTTCACGTATACGCTCAAAGATTAGTACGTTGGCATCGACCGCCATACCGACCGTTAATACGATACCGGCAATACCTGGTAGCGTCATGGTTGCACCTGGGATCATCGACATTACACCAATAATCAATACCAAGTTCGCCATTAGCGCAACGTTCGCGATAAGACCAAAGCTACGGTAGTAAAGCAGCGTAAATAGCATTACTGCAGCCATACCCCAAACCATCGCCATGATACCCATATCGATGTTTTGTTGACCCATAGATGGACCAATCGTACGTTCTTCAACAATCGAGATAGGCGCAATCAGAGCACCTGCACGAAGTAGAAGTGCCAAGTTATGAGCTTCAGCAGTAGAGTCAATACCAGTAATACGGAAGTTGCGGCCAAGAGCTGATTGAATCGTCGCTTGGTTAATAACTTCTTCATGCTTAGTAAGAATCACTTTACCTTCAGGTGTCTTACGACCGCTATCTTTGTACTCTGCAAATACGGTTGCCATTAGCTTACCGATATTTTGACGAGAGAACGCAGACATCTTGCTACCACCTTCGCTGTCTAGCGAGATGTTAACTTGAGGACGACCATATTCATCAACACTTGAGCTCGCATCTGTAATGCTAGAACCACCTAGGATAACGCGCTTCTTAAGTACTACAGGGCGACCGTCACGGTCTTGCTTGATTTCGCTACCCGCAGGAGCACGACCAGAAGCGGCAGCAGCTAAGTCAGCACTACTATCAACTTCACGGAATTCAAGCGTTGCTGTCGCACCAAGGATTTCTTTAGCACGAGCCGTGTCTTGAACACCTGGCAATTCCACTACGATACGGCTAGCGCCTTGACGTTGAACCAAAGGCTCAGCAACACCAAGTTCGTTCACACGATTACGTAGAATGGTAATGTTTTGCTCTACCGCGTAGTTACGGATTTCTTGAAGACGAGCTTCAGTGAAGTTAGCAATCAAAGAAAAACGACCATTCGAGTCAGAGTCTACGAATGTCATGTCTTGGTGCTTAGATTGCAGTAGCGATTTCGCTTCAGCAAGCTGCTCTTCATTACGTAAGATCACTTCTACCGCATCTTTGCCCGATGGACGAATTGCACGGTAACGGATCTTCTCTTCACGAAGTTCACTACGGAACGCTTCTTCTTGTTGGCCAACTAGCTTTTCCATTGCAGCGTCCATATCCACTTCCATCAAGAAGTGAACACCACCACGTAGGTCAAGACCAAGCTTCATTGGTGCAGCACCAATAGATTCAAGCCAATCCGGTGTTGAAGCCGCTAGGTTTAATGCAACGATAACGTCTTCGTCTAATGCTTCAGTGATAACATCACGAGCACTAATTTGAGAGTCTGTGTCATTAAAGCGAACAAGAATGGAACCGTTTTCGAGAGCAACGGATTTAGTTGAAAGGTTTTCTGCTTCAAGAGCATTGGTGACAGCATCCAGCGTAGACATATCTACAGAGGCGCCACGCGCCCCTGTAACTTGAACTGCCGGATCTTCACCGTATATATTTGGAAGTGCGTACAACGCAGCGATGGCAATGGTAAACACCACCATCAGGTACTTCCATAACGGATAACGGTTTAGCACAGCGAGGATCCTCTAGCTGTTTATAGAGATTTCAGAGTACCTTTTGGTAGCACTGCTGTAACGAAGTCTTTCTTGATAACTACTTCGTTGTTTGCGTTCAGTTCGATCGCAACGTAGTCGTTGTCTTCTGCAATCTTAGTGATTTTACCGATCAGACCACCGCTAGTAAGAACTTCGTCGCCTTTGCCCATAGAAGCCATTAGGTTCTTGTGCTCTTTAACGCGCTTAGCTTGTGGACGGTAGATCATGAAGTAGAAGATCACAGCGAACATACCTAGCATGATAAGCATTTCGAAACCGCCGCCTGCTGGTGCACCTTCTGCTGCTGCGTGAGCTTGAGAAATAAACATTTAAAACATCCTCTATTTATATTTTCGTAATTGTTTGTCTAATTGGGTTGTATCCCTTTATTTTCAAGCCCCATCCCTCCGAAGAGAGACAGGGCTCGCAAAAAAGAAATACTAAGATTCTTTACCTAGTGGTGGCACTTCACGCCCCATTCTTGCGTAGAACTCTGCAACAAACTCTTCAAAGCGGTCTTCATCGATAGACTGACGAATGTCAGACATTACTCGTTGGTAGAAACGCAGATTATGAATCGTGTTCAGTCGAGCACCTAGGATTTCGTTACAACGATCCAAATGGTGCAAGTACGACTTGCTGTAGTTCTTACAAGTGTAACAGTCACACTCTGAATCTAGTGGTGTTGTATCGGTTTTATGCTTCGCATTACGGATCTTGATCACACCTTCAGTCACAAACAGGTGCCCGTTACGTGCATTTCGCGTTGGCATTACACAGTCAAACATATCGATACCACGGCGAACACCTTCAACTAGGTCTTCCGGTTTGCCTACGCCCATTAGGTAACGTGGCTTATCTTCAGGTAGTTGAGGACATGTGTGCTCAAGAATGCGGTGCATGTCTTCTTTTGGTTCGCCTACTGCTAGGCCACCTACTGCGTATCCATCAAAGCCAATTTCAGTTAGGCCTTTAACAGATACATCACGTAGGTCTTCGTATACACCACCTTGAACGATACCGAATAGTGAGTTCGGGTTTTCAAGTTTGTCGAAGTGGTTACGAGAACGCTCAGCCCAACGCAGAGACATCTCCATTGAGTCTTTCGCTTCTTTGTGTGTCGCAGGGTAAGGCGTACACTCATCAAAAATCATTACGATGTCTGAGCCTAGGTCTTTTTGGATTTCCATAGACTTCTCAGCGTCCATGAAGATCTTGTCACCGTTTACCGGGTTACGGAAGTGAACACCCTCTTCAGTGATTTTACGCATCGCACCTAAGCTGAATACTTGGAAGCCGCCTGAATCGGTCAGGATAGGACCTTGCCAGTTCATGAAATCGTGCAAGTCACCGTGCATTTTCATGATTTCTTGACCAGGACGTAGCCATAGGTGGAACGTGTTACCTAGTAGGATTTCAGCACCTGTGTCTTTTACTTCTTCAGGAGTCATACCTTTTACAGTACCGTAAGTACCTACAGGCATGAATGCTGGTGTTTCGACAGTACCGCGCTCAAACTGAAGTTGACCACGACGCGCACCAGCGTTTGTTTTTTTAAGTTCGTATTTTAATTTCACGAAGCCTCCAATATGCCAGAGAAACAATCTGACTGTTAATTCAGAGCTTAAGTTAGCCTTAATACTCTATGAGGAGCGGTCGCGTATTCCTTGCGAGAGATTAGACAGAGACCCTGCCCGACTCCTAGCTTACTGCTAGCACCCGTAAATTCTTATTTATATCGCTTATAACCAGCTAAAATCAGCTAGTTTTCTTGTTGATGAACATCGCGTCACCATAGCTGAAGAAGCGGTATTCGCTCTTCACTGCATGATCGTATGCAGACATCACATGGTCGTAACCTGCAAACGCACTCACCAACATAATCAGAGTCGATTCAGGTAGGTGGAAGTTAGTGATAAGGCAATCGACCAACTGGTATTCGTAACCAGGGAAAATAAAGATTTCTGTATCACCAAAGAATGGCACTAATTCTGTACCGTTTTTCAGAGCGTCTTGTGCTGCACTTTCTAGAGAACGAACCGATGTTGTACCCACTGCGATAATACGTCCACCACGAGCTTTCGTTGCCGCAACCGCATCCACCACTTCTTGCGGTACTTCAACGTACTCTGCATGCATGTGGTGATCGTTGATGTTGTCTACTTTTACTGGCTGGAATGTGCCCGCGCCAACATGCAGCGTCACATATGCAAACTCAACGCCTTTAGCTTTCATATCGGCCATTAGCTTGTCGTCAAAGTGAAGACCCGCTGTTGGTGCAGCTACCGCACCTGGCTTTTCATTATAGACCGTCTGGTAACGCTCTTTATCTGCATCTTCATCTGGACGATCAATATAAGGAGGCAATGGCATGTGACCAACGCTGTTCAGAATCTCTAGAACGCTTTGGTCTGATGTGAAATGGATTTCAAATAACGCATCATGACGCGCGACCATTTCTGCTTCGTACTCATCATTCTCACCAAGGAACAGCTTAGTACCCGGCTTTGGTGATTTAGAACAACGAACATGAGCCAGGATGCTTTTCTCATCCAGCATACGCTCAACCAACACCTCAAGCTTACCGCCTGAAGCTTTGCGACCAAATACACGAGCAGGGATAACGCGCGTGTTGTTGAAAACAACCAGATCGCCTGGTTCCACCAAATCTAAAACGTCCTTGAACGAACCATCAGTTAGGTTGCCGTTATTGCCATCTAATTTAAGCAGGCGGCTTGCTGTACGCTCTTCTTGAGGGTAGCGAGCAATGAGTTCATCTGGTAGGTCAAAGTGAAAATCTGAAACTTGCATGTGTCTAGTCTTGTCTTAGTTGATGAGATTTGTGCTGTTGACGAATAATAAATCGTTGCCGCTAATCAATCGTTACAGTGAGTAAACCGTTACCGTAAACAAAGCGCAAACACGACTAAAAATTTCGCAGTGGGCTAGTATAGGCACACGAGCCGCAATAGCAAGGTTTACAGCTATGGATTATTGTAAAGAGGCGTAAAATAATGCTACCGATTCACCGCTTCAAGTTAGAGAATTAGTTGCATAAAACTCTCTCAAAAATGCGCCACCTCTCAGTTATTTTTTGGATAAAAAACTATAGTGAGAACAACAAATGAATAATAAGGAGGTTCGTATGATCAAGGTTGAAGATATGATGACTCGCAACCCTCATACTTTATTGCGCTCACATTCATTGGCCGATGCTAAGCACACCATGGAAGCGCTTGATATCCGCCATATCCCAGTCGTCGATGCCGATAGAAAACTATTGGGCGTAGTCACCCAACGAGACGTTCTCGCCGCCCAAGAATCTAGCCTACAAAACATTCCGCCAGCTCAATCTTTTACCCTATCGACTCCTCTCAACGACATCATGCACAAAAACGTTATGTCAGTAGAGCCTCGAGCTGGGTTAAAAGAGTCTGCTATTTACATGCAGAAGCATAAAGTGGGCTGCTTACCAGTGGTCAGTCATGGCGAGCTGGTTGGCATCATCACCGACAGTGACTTCGTCACCATCGCGATTAACTTGCTTGAACTGCAAGAAGAAGTAGAGCCAGAAGAAGCTGAAGTGGATTGAGGCAGCAATAAAAAGAGCCTCATGACATCATGAGGCTCTATCGCCAGATCACTTTCGTCAATAGAAATAAAATACCACTCCCCCGGACTCATTCGAAAAAACGCATCAGAACGCTACACCATATGAATTTAGTTGAACATGATATTAATACGATTTATATTATTCGCCATAAAAATTTATTTTGGGGGTTAAATAAAAATTAATTTCATCAATAGGTATCCTAGCAATGGTTAAAGCCTGTCATTACTCGCGTCACTGTTGTCGTATTCATGATTGGGCAATCTCTTGAATTTTTTACGTGGACAGTTAATTAGATTAAAAAATTCAAGAAGCCAAGATAATATAGTGACATATAATGTTACAATTTACATAGACTGATAATTAAAATGAACAAAGAAGATACAGTAAAAACGAACGCTTGGTTTTTATTTTTTACTTTACTCCTATCTTACTCAATTTATTTCTGGCCTAACACCAAGGCAGGCAATGAAGATGTATATTTTTTATCGACAGCGTCATTCTCAATTACAATTTTTTTCTTTGCATTCCTTTTACCTTATTTTATCTATTTCAATTTCAATTATTTGATGGGACGCGTAAACAAGGACATTTCAGGTAGAAGGTCTATTTTAGTTTTAATTATAGCGATTATCGCGATCCCTTATCCTAGTTTTGAGTATTACTCTGACCTTGATAATTTGAAAAATCAACATAGTAAATCCTATTGCGGGTCTGAACTTAAAATTGGTCGTTCAACACAACTACTAGAAAAGTTTTCATTCAATAAACAGTGTGGAAAATAATAAAGGATGGCTATAAAAATATCAGAATATGAGCACTCGATAATATGCTTAGTAATCATTGCCGTATGCAGTTACCCATTCATATACTTCCCTTCGGGGGAGTATGATTCAGATAGAGTTTACTTTGTTACTGTACTAAGCTCATTTTTTATGTTTTTTCTCTTAGTGTTTACCGTGGCACAGCTCGCACTGATAATAAAAAATAGGGATGATAAGTACCAAACTAAAAATCATAATATGGGTATTTATTTTATCATAGCCATATCACTATCTACTTTTTATTACTTTAAGGTTGAAGAGTATAAAGAAACAAGCACTAGTCACGTATATTGCGGGGCAATATTAAAGATGAGAAGTTCTGTAGGTTTTTTAGAAAAGTTTGCGCTTTCACAGGAAAAATGCGGCGGCGGATTATGAAAAAATCATTCCTACTTCTTAAGTTTTCTTCTTTTACTTTAGGCTATACTTTCCTATCTTTTTTAGTCTACGGACTTGCAGTAGATACCTACCAATTTTGGGTATCCGGTATTGAAAAGCAAGCAAGAGTGGTGAACCTTGATCATGTTCAAGTTCATACTAAAGGGTCTAAAACTTATTATTATAAACTAGATATAGATAATATTTTATCAATTCATGGATTCGATTTCGAACTGGTTAAAAATAAAAAGTATAATATTTTAACTATAGAGAATGATAAGAAAATAATTATTGCTGACAAATCTAGCAGTCCGTTCGATATTTTTCTATCTGTGTTTGGACCAATCACTGCTTATAGTATATTTTTTATTCTACTGTATTTTTTATATAAATCTGTAAAATACTATTTCGCAAAATCCAAAAACCCATACGATTTAACATAATCGTATGGGTTTCTGCAAAAATGGCAATCAAGGACTATTGTTAAGGTGACTAACTTTAAAGCAATTCAGACACCACATCGGCTAACAGGTCGAAATGACGAGACGGCTAGCGACGAGTCTGTATAAATTTAATTAAATATTATTTAAACAGCCCCTCTGGGGCTGTCATATACCTACACAGGAAAAGATATGAAACTACGAAAGCACAAACAAGCTATTAGGTTTACGATTATATTATTAATCAGTTCTTACCCTATATTATACTTCCCACTCGGCTCTTATAGAACCGATAAAGTATATCTCTTATCAATACTACTTACTCCTGCTTTCTTTTGGTCTTTTTTCATAAGTATAGTTCAATTAAAATTAATATTTAAAACAAAGAAAGATCATATTAGAATGAAAAATAAAACTTCATATGTTTTACTTGCTATATCGTTCATTCTTTCTTTTATATATTATTTTAAAATGGAAGATTATAAAAAAAATAGCCCAACTCATATATACTGCGGCCCAGAACTAGAATTAAAAAGCTCGCGTGGTATATTTGAAAAATTCGCCATCACTGAAGAAATGTGTAATGAATGAAAATATCAAAATATAAGTACTCGATAATATGCTTAGCAAGCATTATTGTATGCAGTTACCCGTTCATATACTTCCCTTCAGGAGAGTATGACTCAGAAAGAATTTACTTTGTTTCTGTAATAAGTTCATTTATTGCATTTTTTTTATTTACATACACCATCGTACAGTTAGTACTAATAATAAAAAATAGAGATGACAAATACCAAACTACAAATCATCATATCGGTGTTTACTTTATAATAGCCATATCACTATCTACTCTTTATTATTTAAAAGTTGAAGATTATAAGGAAAATAGCGCGGACTACGTATATTGTGGTTCAATAATGAAAATGAAACTGAGAGGTTCAGTAGGGCTTTTAGAAAAGTTTGCGCTTTCACAGGAAAAATGCGGCGGCGGATTATGAAAAAATCATTCCTACTTCTTAAGTTTTCTTCTTTTACTTTAGGCTATACTTTCCTATCTTTTTTAGTCTACGGACTTGCAGTAGATACCTACCAATTTTGGGTATCCGGTATTGAAAAGCAAGCAAGAGTGGTAAGCCTTGATCATGTTCAAGTTCATACTAAAGGGTCTAAAACTTATTATTATAAACTAGATATAGATAATATTTTATCAATTCATGGATTCGATTTCGAACTGGTTAAAAATGAAAAGTATAATATTTTAACTATAGAGAATGATAAGAAAATAATTATTACTGACAAATCTAGCAGTCTGTTCGATATTTTTCTATCTGTGTTTGGACCAATCACTACTTATAGTATATTTTTTATTCTACTATATTTTTTATATAAATCTGTAAAATACTATTTCGCAAAATCCAAAAACCCATACGATTGAACATAATCGTATGGGTTTCTGCAAAAATGGCAATCAAACGCTATTATGAAATTACAGTAACTCAGATACCACATCGGCTAATTGGTGGAAGGTTTCACGGCGTGATGAGCTAGGGCGCCACACCAGGCCAATATCACGGTACGCTTGCTGGCCAGGAGGATCGATCACAACTAGGTTTTGATTTTCCAGCAACCCATGGTCGATAGCCATTTGTGGAATAAAGGTGGTTCCTAAACCGTTCGCGACCATTTGCACCAATGTATGGAGGCTTGTGGCGGTGAAAGGGTTTATTTTCTCTTTGTCGGTTAACTTACACGCTGACACCGCGTGCTCAGTTAAACAGTGCTCGTTCTCCAATAAGAATACAGACTCGTCTGGCAGGTCATCATATTTAATTGGGACACGAATACCATCTGCTTGATTACGGCTGATGACCATTCTAAAAGGATCTTGCCCAACCACTTTGCTCTCCATGTTGTCGATATCGACAGGTAGAGCCAGAATCAATACATCTAATTCTCCATGACGCAGTGCTGCGAGTAAGTTCGTTGTGGTGTCTTCACGTAGCAGTAAGTTTAGCTGAGGAAAGCGCTGGTTGGCTTCTTGTACCAAATCGCACAAAAGAAATGGCGCAATGGTAGGGATACATCCAACTCGCAGCTGGCCTTGCATCGCATCGCCGTTACATAGGTTTCCGAGTTCAACCAAATCTTGCCCTTTCGCCAATAACTCTCGGCCATGCTTCACCACCAGCTCTCCCGCTTGAGTGAAAACGAGTGGGCTCTTTTTATCTTTCTTCTCATACAAAGGGCAACCGATCAGCTCTTCTAGGTTTTGGATACCTTTACTCAGAGTAGATTGGCTAACGAAACAGCGACCAGCGGCGTCGCTAAAGTGGCGTGTTTCGTGAAGAGTAACAAGATAGTGAAGTTGCTTAAGACTTGGCCATTTATTCATGAAATTACTTTGTAATATGAGTAGGATAAGTTACAAGAAGGTCCTAAGACCTGAGAAAAGGACAAAGAATAAGCTTATCGCTTTTTTCGATGAACTTAATCTATTTAATTCGCTTTTTTCTATAGTACCGATTGTACTATAGTTTGTCGCGTAGAAACGGAGCCCAAACAAAGATGTGTTGGGCCAACTAATTTTTTAGGAGATTCCAAAATGGTACTAGTAGGTCGTCAAGCCCCTGACTTTACTGCAGCAGCTGTTCTAGGTAACGGTGAGATCGTTGATAACTTCAACTTCGCAGAATTCACTAAAGGTAAGAAAGCGGTTGTTTTCTTCTACCCACTAGACTTCACTTTCGTTTGTCCTTCAGAGCTAATCGCTTTCGACAACCGTCTAGAAGATTTCCAAGCTAAAGGCGTTGAAGTAATCGGTGTTTCTATCGATTCTCAATTCTCTCACAACGCATGGCGTAACACTGCTATCGCTGACGGCGGTATCGGTCAAGTTAAATACCCACTAGTTGCTGACGTTAAGCACGAAATCTGCAAAGCATACGATGTTGAGCACCCAGAAGCAGGCGTTGCTTTCCGTGGTTCTTTCCTAATCGACGCTGACGGCCTTGTACGTCACCAAGTAGTTAACGATCTTCCACTAGGTCGTAACATCGACGAAATGCTACGCATGGTAGACGCACTAAACTTCCACGAGAAGAACGGTGAAGTTTGTCCTGCACAATGGGAAGAAGGTAAATCAGGTATGGACGCATCTCCAAAAGGTGTTGCAGCATTCCTATCTGAGCACGCTGACGACCTAAGCAAGTAATTACATTCTTAAGCCCGACTCAACACGGGTGAATGGTTGGATGACTCTCTATAAAGAGAAATAAAGCATAAGCTACAGCGCAAAGCGCACCGCCAATCAGTTAAGAAGTAAAGTCTTATTCAAAGCCCGAAGTTAACGCTTCGGGCTTTTTGCGTCTATTGCTTCAACAATGGTTTATTCCTTGCTCATGTCTTCTATGAATAGGGGTAACCGCAAAGCGAAACTTTACCTCTATTTTCCTCTATCACTACCTATTCAGAATCGTCTCAAGCTTGCTATGATTTCCTCATTCTCAATTTGAACGAGTAAAATATCATGAATATCGAAATTGAAGTTTGTATCGATAACCTAGAATCCCTACACAATGCCCTAGCAGGCGGAGCGAATCGTATTGAGCTCTGCTCTTCACTAGCACTTGGTGGATTAACTCCAAGCTTAGGTATGATGAAGCAAGCCGCTCGCATTTCATCGGTTCCCGTGTACGCAATGATTCGACCAAGACAAGGCGACTTCATCTTCGATAATGACGACGTGATGTGCATGCTTGATGATATCCAAGCCGCTGCCCATGCTGGTTTAGATGGTGTGGTATTAGGTGTGCTTACCGCTCAAGGTGAAATAGACATGGCTGCTATGAAAGCACTAACCTCAAAAGCCCACCAGCTAAAACTTGGCGTGACCTTTCACCGTGCTATAGACCAACTTAAGGATTACCAAAAAGCGCTAGAACAAATTATCGAACTTGGCTGTGAACGTGTTTTAACTTCAGGTTTAGCAAGTAACGCGGAGCAAGGAAAAGATATTCTCAAGGAGATGGTTAGGCTCACTCAAGGCCGCTTAGATATTATGGCTGGGGCAGGCGTTACCGCTGAAAATGGCCGACAAATTCTCAAGCACACTGGCGTTCAAGCACTGCATCTGTCTGGCAAGTCGACAAGACCAAGCCTAATGACACAAGCCTCTCAAGCTCAAATGGGGCATGACGATGTAGACGATTACTTAATCCCAGTAACAAGCACGGCAAAGATTCAAGATCTGATAGCCTCGCTTAACAAATAGATAAACACCGAGAGCTGACTAAACACCAACACAACATAGCTAGTAAAAGCCCAGAAGTCACGTATATTAGTAAACTCAATATGGCGACTCATGGAATGTTATGGCTAAGGATCTATTCAGCTTTCTTGATTTAAACCTATTGCGTACCTTTTTAATTGTTTACCAGGAAAAAAACACCAGAAAGGCAGCGGAGCGTTTATTTGTCTCTCAACCAGCAGTGAGTCAAGCTCTACAGAAACTGCGTCATCACTTCTCGGATGATCTATTCGTGAAAGTACATGGAGGACTGCAAGCTACTCCTTTTTGTGAAGACCTTGCCAATACAATAACCCCTCACTTTCATGGATTAGAATCAGCACTCAATAAATCGATTCAATTTAAACCTAGCGATATTGATTTTAAGATCCGCCTAGCACTCTCTCCTGTAGTACTTACTTGTCTTTCAGGCTCTCTATATGCACGGATAAAAGCGCAAGCACCCAACGCTCAACTGGAGCTATTAAGTTGGAACCTATCGACGCAGGAAGATATTCAAAAAGGCATCATCGACTTAGGTGTTAGTTATGTCATTCCGAATTCAACAAAAGAAGTTTACACTAAGAAGCTCCTAGACCTAACTGGGCGCATTTTTGTTAGGCAAGACCACCCAATCAAGAAATCCCTGATAGAGCCAAAGGACATGGCTGGTTTTGAAATAGCTTCAATGATCTCTCCTGGTTGGAATGATAATTATAGTTACGCAGCAAAGTTACTTGAGCGCTACTCTATTGAACACAAAGTTGGTTTTCGTTCAGAACTTATCATGGCCATTATCGATGTGATCTTACACACCGACATGTACATGCCCCACTCCAACATATTTCCAGTGGAGAATTACCCAGGCTTAAGAGCGATTGATGTGTTCGTTGAAGGAGAGCATTACAAAATGCCAATTCATGCTCACATGCATATCAAAAACCGTAACGCTCCAATAACCCTCTGGCTATTTTCAGAGATCAAGCAAGCTTTAATAGAACAAGTTAATAAGCAAGGCTTATCACAAGTATAAAAATAGCTACTTAGCCTAAAAATAATACACTGTTTAATATTTACTCCATCGACACGGAGTCAATAAATTAAACCATAGTAAGGATGCTCAATATTTAATCTTATTGAGAGTGTATTCAATGAAAAAATCAATTATTGCAGTGTCACTAGCTACTGTATTTTCACTTCCTGCGATCGCAGATGTTGATGCTCAAAACCCAATTTGAAATGAACAGCCATCAAACCCAATTGAACAGGTACCCACTCAACCTCAGCTACCTGTTCAACCAATACTACCGGCACCTTCTCAACCTATCGAGCAAGTACCAAGTAATCCAATTGAAAAACCAAAGCCTTCACAGCCGATTG
The DNA here is from genome assembly GCF_002954585.1 of Vibrio chagasii. Taxonomy (GTDB): domain Bacteria; phylum Pseudomonadota; class Gammaproteobacteria; order Enterobacterales; family Vibrionaceae; genus Vibrio; species Vibrio chagasii_A. The sequence goes on along the minus strand of NZ_MSCI01000002.1, from coordinate 310,297 downwards.
AACAAACCCCAACTCAACCTCAATTGCCTGTACAGCCAACATTACCAAAGCCATCTCAACCAATTGAAAATACACCATGGCAGCCACCTGTAGATAATAGTCCAGAGCGTCCTAGCCCAGATTACGGTGATACACCGGATATCTCAGGCCCGACAGAAGCTGAACGCTCATCTGCATTAGAGTTAGGTCAAGCAGAGCTTCAAAGTAACTTCGAAGCAATGGCCGCAGAATATAATGCGAAGTTCAATGATCATGCTGAACAAATGGATGGTATTCGTGCAAGTTTGCACGCTGTAACGAATGCTCGTCCATTCGTTACCAACGGTGAATTTGCTATTGGTGCGGGTGTTGGCTTTGCAGGATCGAAAGAAGCACTTGCGTTAGGCGGCGCATACGGAATCAATGAAAGCCTAAGTGTTTCTGGCACTTTCCACTATGAAACATCAGGTAAATACTCATCTTCAGATGTTGCTGGCGGCGTTGGCCTTCAGTACAGCTTTAAATAGAGCACTCTCTCCCTGCTATGGATGGTGGGGACTTCAACAAATAAAAGGTTAGTGTGATTGGAGTGTTGAATGATAAATAGCACAAGTTAGCTTATCATGAGCCTTCATCCCCACTAAGCCATTCTTTTAATTAGATCTTCATAAGGATAAGTTAATGCTAAGGAGTGCATCAATTTACCTCGGTGGTACTATGAAATTTAGAACTCTTCTCCTAGCGTCAGCTTTATTCTCAACCTCAGCTTTTTCAACCGGTCTTCACCTTTCACCAGAATTTAAAATAGGTCCGTACCATGGGTTTGGGGTTCAGGTTGGCTTGACTAATGTCGCGGATCTAGGTGCGGTTTACTTAAGCTACTCAGATATTTGGTACGAGAGTGGTCGTTATGATGAAGCGGTAAACTCGTATCGGATTGGCATCCAGAACATGTTTGGTTCACAGCAAATACACGGCTTTCAAGCTGAGATTGGATTTGCCGACTATGATGGTGAAAAGACACGTTCTGACATTACGGAAAGGAAGACAGCGACAGGTTTAAGTTTAGGTGGTGCCTACGTGTATCAAGCGACACCAATACTCGCACTCAGAGCAGGTGCCGACCTAAACCTGTTTGATCACAATAAGACTTTTGTGCCTTACAACACCACTATCAATCTAAACCTAGGCGCTATTCTGACTTTCTAGATAGGTTCTTTATTTCAGTGCGTCATCTAGGCTCTGATCGCCGAGGTGACGTACATCTTTGCCTTTAACGAAGTAGATAATGTACTCACAGATATTCTGGCAACGATCTCCCACTCGCTCAATGGCTCTCGCAGACCACATCACTTGCAAGATATTTGGAATATTCTTCGGGTCTTCCATCATGTAAGTCATCAACTGACGAATCACCGCTTCGTATTCAGCATCCAACTTATCATCAAGTTTGTGTACCTCGGCTGCCGCATCCACATCCATTCGAGCAAATGCGTCTAAAACTTGGTGTAGCATGGTGATCGCCTGTCGACATAAAGGCTCTAGCGATACATGGAATTTTTGTTCTTTTGTTGAAGGGATATCAATCGCACCCTGCGCGATCTTAGACGCAACATCACCAATGCGCTCAAGGTCAGTAATTGTCTTGATGATCGCCATTATCAAACGCAGATCTTTTGCCGTTGGTTGACGCTTAGCGATAATACGGGTACATGCCTCGTCAATCGACACTTCCATCGCATTCACTTTATGGTCATCACGAATCACTTTCTTCGCTAGTTCCAAATCATCTTTGTGGAGTGCCTGCATCGCAAAAGAGAGCTGCTGCTCCACTAATCCCCCCATAGTCAGTACATGGGTACGGATAGACTCTAACTCGACGTTGAATTGTCCTGAGATGTGGCGACCAAATTGCATGTCAGCTCCTTAAAAAGAAATGGATAAGTCATTTATATTGGAGTGACTTAGCTCCAATGATAAGAACGGTAACGTTATCCGTATCGGCCTGTAATGTAGTCTTCCGTTTGATTTTTCAATGGCGACGTAAATATTGAATCCGTATCTGAGTACTCGATCAATTTTCCCATATGAATAAAGGCAGTATGGTCACTCACACGCGCAGCCTGCTGCATGTTATGCGTGACGATAACGACCGTATATTGCGTCTTGAGGTCGTTAATTAGCTCTTCAATCGTCAACGTTGAAATAGGATCCAAGGCCGATGTAGGTTCATCCAACAGCAACACCTCTGGTTCAATCGCAACGGCGCGAGCAATCACCAAACGCTGCTGCTGACCACCAGACAAACCGAAAGCATTCTCATGTAAACGATCTTTTACTTCATCCCACAACGCAGCAGCACGCAATGATCGTTCTACGGCATCATCAAGATCTCGACTGTTACTTACTCCTTGCAGCCTCAGTCCGTAAACCACATTCTCATAGATAGATTTAGGAAACGGGTTTGGGCGCTGAAATACCATACCGACACGGCGACGCAGAGTCGCAACATCAACTTTAGGGTGATAAACATTCTTGCCATGAAGCTTCACTTTTCCGGAAACTTTGCAGCCTTCGACAAGGTCGTTCATACGATTGATACAACGTAGTAGGGTTGACTTACCACAGCCCGAAGGACCAATAAATGCCGTCACCTGCCCTTTGGGTATCTTCATGGAAATATCATCGAGCGCTTGGCTGTCTTTGTAGTAAAGATTAAGCCCTTCGATCGAGATAGCAATTTGTTCTTCCTTTAGATTATGTACATCTAAAGGCGCTTGGTAACCCAAGGTTTCATTAATTGAGAACATCTTAATCTTGTCCTAAGGTTCGGTACTTTTCACGTAAATTATTACGGATATTAATCGCCGTTAAATTCAGCCCTACTATTACCGTAACCAATAAAAATGAAGTCGCGTACACCAATGGGCGCGCGGCCTCTATATTCGATGTTTGAAATCCAACATCATAGATATGAAAGCCTAAATGCATAAACTTCCTATCTAAGTGTATGTACGGAAACTGACTATCAACAGGTAAGCTTGATGCGAGTTTTACAACACCCACCAGCATTAATGGAGCAACCTCACCCGCTGCTCTTGCAATCGCCAAGATCAAGCCGGTAATGATCGCAGGGCTTGCCATAGGCAGAACAATGCGCCACAAGGTCTCAAATTGAGTCGCGCCGAGCGCTAAAGAACCATGTCTTACCGAGCTTGGAATGCGAGTTAAACCCTCTTCGGTCGTTACAATCACGACAGGGAGCGTCAACACAGCCAAAGTCAGAGCAGACCAAAGTAGACCTGGCGTACCAAAGGTCGGGGCAGGTAGTCGCTCTGCATAAAACAGGGTATCGATCGAGCCACCAATGGTATAAACGAAAAATCCTAAGCCAAAAACGCCATACACGATTGAAGGTACACCGGCTAAGTTGATAACCGCAATTCGAATCAAACGGGTAAGCGCGTTATTTTTCGCGTATTCATGTAAGTAAATCGCCGCCACCACCCCAAGAGGCATCACCACAATCGACATCAGAATAACCAGTAGCACTGTACCAAAGATAGCTGGGAAGACGCCGCCTTCTGAGTTGGACTCGCGTGGGTTTTCTGATAAGAACTTCCACACTTGATGGCCCCAGTGCCCTACCTTTTCAAGGTAAGACATATTGTTCGGATACCAGTAATCCAGAATATGACTGAGCGAGATTTCAACCTGCTCACCCGTCATATCTTCAACAAGTAAGCTCTCAACATTCAACTGTGTTCTGAGGTGCTCTAGCTTGATTTCGGCTTCATCTAACTGCTTATTGAGCTCAAGCCTAGTTGCGGTATAAGTTTTAAGGTACTCATCGCTCACAGACTCATTAAGTTCTAACTTACGCTTTTCTAAACGTAAGTTTTCCAACTGCCAGCTGATGTTACGAATCTCTTGGTTTACCACGCGTGACGTTTCAGCACGCAGAGTGTCAGCAAACGCTAAACCGTCTTTGAGCTTTTGATCGATATCGGTGTAAAAAGTTCCCGATGCTGTTTTAAAGCCAACCGGCTTACCAAAAAAGTAACCTCCTCGGCTACGCTCTATCACCGCCCAATCGCGGGGAGTGGTAGGCTCGAGTAAATTCACATCTAGAATCGAAACAAAATCAGCAGGATAGAGTTCCCTATTCGCCACCTTGATGCTCAAACGTTGTATCAACCCTGTAGCAATGTTTTGAGGTGATAGTAGATCGTGAGCTTGCGGAACCTGCTCTATTGGGATGTATTTACGCTCATACAGCTGACCGATCAACACGTCTTGTTGAGATACGGTTTCATCAAGGTCAACAACCAGAGATAGATCTTGAGAATCGACTTGCCACTGATACAAAGGCGCAGGCCAAAAGTAAGTCAGACCTTTCCAGCCGATCAACAGCATCAACCCCAGAACCGAAAGCATACTGATGCTCACTGCCCCACCGGTTAGCCAGATCCATGGCGAGCCAGATTTCACCCATGATAGTAATGACTTAAGTCTATTCATCATGTGCTACCTGAGAATTATTCAGCGAGTAACGATATGCGCAATTCGCTAAGCCACAAAGATTTGCAGGAGTAGGTTCAGATTGAGGTGACGCATTAACACTACAAAGCACGATATTTATCTCTCAATCTTTGACGAACCCACTCCGCTAGCGAGTTCACAGCGAAGGTAAAAATAAACAGCAACAGAGCTGCCAAGAACAGCAAACGGAAATGCGACCCACCCACTTCCGATTCAGGAAGTTCGACAGCAATGGTCGCGGATAGTGTCCTCATCCCTTCTAAGATATTCCAATCAAGAATTGGCGTATTGCCTGTCGCCATCAGGACGATCATGGTTTCACCAACCGCTCGCCCTAATCCCATCATAACCGCGGAAAAAATACCGGGGCTGGCTGTCAGTAAAACAACATAAATTAGGGTCTGCCACGCGGTAGCACCAAGTGCGAGCGAACCATCAGACAAGTGCTTAGGTACTGAGAAAATCGCATCCTCGGCAATCGTAAAAATTGTCGGGATGACAGCAAAACCCATCGCGAAACCGACTACTAGAGCATTACGCTGATCAAAGTCGATTCCATAGCCAGCTAGGAAAGTGCGTATATCGCCGTCAAACAACAATGCTTCGATACTGTTGCCCGCTGCGAATACTATAACGACCGTTGCTATCAGCACCGGAATCAAGATAAGTGCATGCCAACCATTAGAGAAACGACTTGTCACAACATTAGGTAAACAGAACCAAACAAGCCCCGTTATAAAAGCACTCAGAGGTAACATCACCATCAAAGAGAATACAGTAGTTAAGTGGGTTTCAACGATTGGCGCAAACCATAGACCCGCGAGGAAGCCAATAATTACAGTAGGCAAAGCTTCCATTAATTCAATCGACGGCTTCACCACTCGTCGCATGCGTGGCGACATAAAGTAAGCGGTATAAATTGCACCTAACACCGCAACAGGCACCGCAAACATCATGGCAAATAGCGCAGCTTTGATGGTACCAAACGTGATAGGTACTAAACTGAACTTCTCTTCAAAGTCATCATTAGCGGAGGTTGATTGCCATACATACTGTGGCTCTGGATAGCTCTCGTACCAGACTTTTTGCCACAGCGATGAAAACGAAATCTGAGGGTATTCATTGTCGACTTTCGCCACACTGATTTTATCATCAATCAATGTTACCAAATGCAGCTCATTAGCCGACATAGCAGCTAACTGAGGTGACTTATCAAACGCACGCTCAAACAGAGACAACTTTTCACTGGTCGTATAATGGCTCTGTAATGTGCCGTTTTTATAGAAGCTATAGAAGCCTTTTCGGTAGGTGTCCGGTAAGATAAATTGTACTTCTTCAGCGAGCTGGAAATCTCGAATATGGGTTAGGCTGCGCTTTTCATCTTTAAGCACATCAAACCACTGGGATACTTGCCCATCCTGATGCGTAACCAACAACGAATAAGCACCGGACAACAAATCGATACTTTTCACACCGTGTTTGGCGTCATTCAAACTCAGGTCGATCACCTCACGAACATCAAACCCTTTTTCAGCGAGCTTTAGCACCACTAAGTCAGAGTTTGCTCGAAGGTATAAAGTCTGTCCATCAGGTGTCATCAATAACTGCTGCTGCGCGCCAAGCTTATCCGATAACCATTGACTATTCTTTAATACATAGCCACCAGCCAAGTCGCTTTGGTACCACTTCACGAACACTCGTTGGTCAGTTAACTGAGCGGCAACAGTAATGTCGCGCGCGCTTTTAGAGAATACGAACTTATCGATCAACGCGCCGTTCGCTGGTTCGTCGGCTAAGAAGGGTTGAGGCAGAGTAACTTGCTCAATTTTTGGTTCAACTTCAGCGCCCTTTTGGAGTACAGGCGCACTATATTCAGGGTAGAAGAAAGTGATAGTGCTTGCGCTATCGGCAAAAGCAAACCAATTTTCAGCAGGGGTATTTCGAGAGAAGGCAATAGGATCTGCTAATACACTTCGTTCGAAATAAGAGTGTGTATTTTGCGAGTCTAGGTCCCAAAACTGAACCAAACCAGACTTTTCGACAGTAAAGGCGTGTTGACCGTACTCATCAACCGATAGTGCGATAGGCTTATCTACCGCTACGGTTTTAACCGCTTGATCCGTCTCTAAACCAGTATCGGAAAATACCGGTAAAATGACCATTGCTAGATATACGAAGATCAAAACCAAGGCAGCTAAAACACTGACACCACCGCATGTCACCGAAAAACGGACGAGACGATCTTTCAACCATCTTTTTTTGTCGCGCTCTTTCAATGAAAATTGGGCTGAAGCCATCTGTTTATCTACCTTTTTTTAGCTGCTGACATAATATGTATCTTAGATGACAATTATATTACAAGCTACGTTAAACAACTGAAACTAATAACAAGTTTGTTCACCCTTTTTATTATCCAAAGATCATTACTTTTGTGAGCGCTAACGTTATAAATTAAACTAGTCACCCCAATAGTCAGCATTCAAGGATCAACAATACGATGGAAAAAGACTATGTCGCAAAAGAACTTAGCTGGTTATCGTTCAACGAAAGAGTGCTTCAAGAGGCGGCTGACAAGTCTGTCCCTTTGATCGAAAGAGTTCGCTTTCTAGGGATCTACTCAAAAAACCTCGATGAGTTCTACAAAGTCCGATTTTCCGACGTAAAACGCAAGATCTTATTGCAAGCTCTTGAGTCAAACTCTGATAACTCAAAAACCTTGCTGGCTCAGATGCAACACAAGGCCAATGAGCTGGATGTTCGTTTTCATTCACTTTACAAAGAGTTGTTGCTCGAATTAGCTCGTAATCGTATTTTTTTAGTTAATGAACAGCAAATTAGTACCGAGCAGAGTGATTGGCTCAAAAAATACTTTAAAAAGAAAATACTCCCGCATCTCACGCCTTTGCTACTCAGCGAAGATAGCCAACTGCTCAATATCCTCAAAGACGAACAAAGTTACTTAGCTATCGATATTGAGCACAATGGGTCATCTCAATACGCTCTGTTAGAGATTCCATGTGACGCTTTACCTCGATTTGTCAAACTGCCGAGTCCGTCAGACTCACAACGTACTACCCTGATCTTATTAGATAATATAGTTCGCTTCTGCCTAGACGACTTACTTAAAGGCTTCTTCGAATACGATTCGCTGCGTTGCTTCGCCATCAAAATGACACGTGATGCAGACTATGACCTACAAGAGGACAGTAACTGCAGCCTTTTAGAATCCATGTCGATTGGCATTGAGCAACGTTTAACAGCGCTGCCGATACGCTTGATCTATGAATCCGAGATGCCACAAGAGATGCTGAATTTCTTACGAATCAAGCTCAAGCTATCAGCCTATGACAGCGTACTCTCTGGCGGTCGTTATCAAAACTTTAAGCACTTCTGTGATTTCCCTACCCTTAATCGAGAAGATCTCGTTAATGCGCCTCTTTCACCAATTAAGTGTGCTCCGTTTGCTCATTACAGTAACTATTTTGAGGCGATAAAAGCTCGCGATATCTTATTGCACTACCCATACCATACGTTCGATCACATTACCGAACTGGTCAGGCAGGCTTCGTTTGATCCCAAGGTAACGGTCATCAAAATCAACGTTTACCGCGTTGCTGAAGGTTCTAAGTTACTCAACTCGATCATTGATGCAGCCCACAATGGTAAGAAAGTCACCGTGGTGGTCGAGCTTCAGGCCCGTTTTGACGAGCAAGCCAACATTCAGTGGGCAAAGACACTTCAAGAAGCCGGAGTGAAGGTGGTTTATGGCATCCCCAGCCTAAAAATACACTCAAAATTACTGCTCATCAGGCGTAAGAACGGCAAAGCTATGGAGAGTTATGTTCATATCGGTACAGGTAATTTTCATGAAATCACCGCTCGTATCTACACCGACTTCTCCTTGCTTACCGCAAACCCAGAGCTCACGAATGAAGTTCGCCAAGTTTTCAAATACATCGAAAACCCATACCAGAAAACGCAGTTCAAACAGCTAATAGTCTCACCTAGAAATACTAGAAAGCGTCTGTATCAACTGATCGATAAAGAGATCCAGCATGCCTCAGAAGGTAAGCCCGCAAGCATCACTTTAAAGCTCAATAACTTGGTGGATCGCGAAATCATTGAAAAGCTCTACCTAGCCAGTCAAGCCAACGTAAAGGTTAGAATGATCATTCGAGGTATGTGCTCACTGGTTCCGGGAATACCCAACGTAAGTGACAATATTGAGATCATCAGTGTCGTCGATCGTTTTCTTGAGCACCCAAGAGTGATGATCTTTCACAATGCCGGAAAGCCTAAGGTTTACATATCTTCCGCTGATTGGATGACTCGCAACTTTGACCATAGGATTGAAGTGGCGACCCCAATCCTAGACTCGAAGATCAAGCAAACCATCATCGATATCACCGAGTTTCATTTTGACGATAAACGTAAGGCGCGGATGATCGATCATACGATGAGCAATCAGTATAAACCGTCACCCAACACTCCACTTACGCATTCCACATCACAACTCGCCACTTACCACTATATTAAACATATAGAGAAGCAAGCTCGTAAGAAGTACAAACAAGAGAAGAAATCATGCCGCTAAGTGACGACAAACAATCAAGATGCATTGCTGCTATCGATTTAGGTTCGAACAGCTTTCATATGGTGGTCGCTCAAGTGTTTGGTAAACACCTACAACTCGTCAGCCGACATAAACAGAAAGTACGCTTAAGCGATGGGCTGGATGAGTACTACCAGCTATCAGATCAAGCGATTAATCGCGGGCTAGATTGTCTAAAAGTCTTCGCAGAACGACTTACTGATTTTGAGATAGATGATGTTAGGGTTGTTGCTACTCATACCCTACGAAAGGCAAAGAACTCAAACACTTTTATAGAGCAAGCCAAACTCATTTTTCCTTTTCCCATCGAGATCATTTCAGGGCACGAGGAAGCGCGATTGATCTACAACGGGGTTGAACATACTCAGACCGCATCCAAATCAAAGCTCGTTATCGATATTGGTGGAGGAAGTACTGAAATAGTGACCGGACAGGGCTTCACACCCGAAGTCATACATAGTTTACCTATGGGGTGCGTCAGCTTTACTCAACGTTTCTTTAGTGATGACCTGTTAACTTCTCAGCATTTTGCTACCGCTTATACCGCTGCAATTCAACTGTTAACACCTGTCATTAAGAACTACCAAGCCGCCTCTTGGGAGATCGCTTTTGGCTCATCTGGCACCGCGAAATCAATTAAAGAGGTACTCAAGGGTTTGGGCTTTGACGATGAGTACATCACTCCACAACGGCTTACTTATCTAAAAAACCACCTAACGGAGTTTTCATCTGTAAAAGACATCAAGCTGTTGGGTTTAAGCGATGAGCGGAAGCCCGTGTTTGCTGCCGGTGTTACGATTCTTTCCGCGGTCATGGATAGCTTAAATATAGATGAGCTGTATATCTCTGATGGCGCATTAAGAGAAGGCGTGCTTTATGACATGGAAGATAAGTTCAAGAGCCTTGATATAAGGTCTCGTACCGCAGAAACATTACTATCTCGCTATCATGTTGACTTAACACATGCAGAAAAAGTCAAAGAGACAGCCAACGCCCTATTACTACAAGCAAAACCACAACTGAAAGGCACTATAGACTCTGAGTTATTTGACCTACTTGGTTGGTCTGCACTGCTGCATGAAGTTGGCCAGAGCGTGGCATTTCAAGGGTATCATCGCCATTCAGCCTATCTGATTAAACACACCACCATGCCCGGTTTTAATACTGAGCAACAACGTCTGATTTCCCTTATCGTTCGATATCAGAGAAAAGCGATCAAGCTGCAAGACTTGCCAACATTATCACTGTTTTCGTTGCAACAAGTGACGCTGATGATCCGAATACTTAGGCTGGCAATTTTACTCAATCGACAACGCAGCCAGACACCAGTACCCAATGTAAAGCTAACCATAAAAATGGATGACCATTGGAGTTTGACTGGCGAAAATAGTGACTGGTTAGATACAAACCAACTACTCGATTATGAGTTAAAAGAAGAACAGCAGCGCTGGAAAAATGCCGGTTGGTGTTTAGATTTGAAATGAGGGAAATAGCCAATAGCCCACCACAAGTAGGCTACCTATATTGAGTTTGAGCTATAACCCAACTTTTGCGAGCTCTTGCTCTGCGAACTCAGACGGTATTGCTAGATAGCCATCTTTTTCTACAAGCTCTTGTCCCTGCTTCGAGAATACAAAAGTAAGGAACTCTCTCTCAACTGGAGAAAGTGGTTTATCAGGATGCTTATTCACATATACATAGAGAAAGCGAGATAGAGGGTAATCACCACTCAAGATATTCGCACGCGTAGGCTCAACATAATTAGAGCCGTGCTCTGCAATAGGAATCAGCTTAACACCTGCTACGCGGTAGCCAATACCCGAATAGCCAATCCCACTAATGGATGAAGCGACCGACTGAACGACAGAAGCCGAACCAGGTTGCTCATTCACACGATTTTTAAAGTCACCGCCGCACAGTGCATTCTGTTTGAAGTATCCATAAGTGCCCGATACAGAATTGCGACCGAACAGTTGGAATCGATGTTTCGCCCATGGCTGATCGATTCCAAGATCTTGCCAGTTATTGAGGGGCTTCGTTGCTCCGCAGCGTAAGGTCTCAGAAAAGATGCCATCAATCTGACGAAAGTTAAGCCCTTCAACAGGGTTATCTCGGTGAACAAACAGCCCTATTGCATCAATAGCGACTCGCAATGCGGTTGGCTTATAGCCATGCTCTCTTTCAAAAGCTTCCACTTCACGTAGGCGCATTGGTCGGCTCATAGGGCCAAGATGTGCAGTCCCCTCAGTCAATGCAGGAGGCGCAGTAGAAGAGCCTGATGCTTGGACTTGAGCATTCACATTCGGATAATAGGATTTAAACTCTTCTACCCAGAGTGTCGTCATCCCAGCCAAGGTATCAGAACCAACCGACAACAAGCTTCCAGAGATACCTGGAACCTTAGAATAATCGGGCAGTGACTCAACACTCTGCTCAGCAAAACTTGGCCACGCCAATACCATCGCTAACATAGAACCAATCGGCAAACGCATCCTGCGTATTAAGTCACTCATGACACGGTCAATCGGTTTGGCAACGTGAAATGGAAACGGCTGCCAACACCCACCTCACTTTGAATTTCAAGGTGTGAATCGTGGTGGCTAAGCGCATGCTTTACAATCGCCAACCCAAGGCCACTACCACCGGTATCACGAGAGCGGGCTTTATCTACACGATAGAAGCGCTCTGTGAGTCGATGTAAGTGTTGAGGTTCAATACCATCACCAGTATCTGACACATCTAAGCACGCGCCTTGGCTGGTTTGATACCAACGAACTTTGACCTTTGCCCCTGCGGGTGTGTATTTAACCGCGTTATAAACCAAATTCGAAATCGCACTTCTCAATTGGTCTTCATCGGCAAGAACTCGCAGACTCTTATCGATATCAAACTCAAGCTTATGTTCGCGCTCACCGCTAAGGCTGGCCGCCTCTTTCTCAAGAACTTCCAGCATCGCAGGAACGTTGACCACTTCATCCAACTCATGCATTGGAGCAGCTTCGATTTTTGAAAGCGTGAGCAACTGATTAACCAGACTGTTCATTCGATTGAGCTGCTCAGTCATGACACCATGTGCCTTGGTCCACATTGGGCCAACGATCATGTCTGGGTCTTCCGTCATTTCAAGGTAACCCTGAAGGACGGTCATTGGAGTTCGAAGCTCGTGAGATACGTTAGCGAAGAAGTTACGGCGCATGCCCTCTAGCTGCTTAAGCTGGGTGACATCACGCACCACCATCAGGTGTTCACCCTCGGTATAGGGCACAATACGCAGTTCAAGCATACGCTCCACATTCAGAGGAGAAGGCATCTCTAATGGCTCAGAAAAATCTTGCTTATTAAGGTACTTAATAAAATCTGGAGTACGAATCAAATTCGAGATCGGTTGACCTGAATCATCTGGCCAACGAAAGCCCAACAAATACTGAGCCAGCTTGTTACACCAAACGATATTACCTTCACCGCGAAATACCACAACGGCATCGGGAAGCGATTCTGCACCATTACGGAAACGGCGGATAAGGTTAGTCAGTTCTTTACGTTTGCGACGCTGCCTCTGCTGCATACGATAGATACCGTTAAACAGAGATTCCCAGTTTCCAGAGCCTGAAGGTGGAGTTAGACGCTTCTCATCCCACAACCATGCGGACAAACGCATTTGGTTGTGTAGATGCCAGCCGAGCTGCAATACCGTCGCAGCCAGCAGTAACCAAGGTAGATAACCGAATATCCATCCGACTAAAACCCATGGTGCGTAAAAAAAAGCCAGCTCCCAAGCCAGCTTTTTCCAGGTTAACTTTTCAACCATTCAGGACTCCGTAAACTGGGCAGCGAAGCCACATTAAGCCTTTGTAGAAAAACGGTAGCCAGCGCCACGAACCGTTTGGATTAGCTTATCGTGGCCTGCAGACTCAAGCGCTTTACGCAGGCGTCGAATATGTACATCAACAGTGCGGTCTTCAACGTAAACGTTGGTACCCCAAACATTGTTAAGCAGCTGCTCTCGGCTGTATACACGCTCTTGGTGCGTCATAAAGAAATGCAGCATTTTGAATTCTGTTGGTCCCATATCAACCGGACCTTCGCTAGCGGTCACGCGGTGTGATACAGGGTCTAATTTAAGACCTTGAACATCAATCACATCTTCCAATGCGGTTGGTGTTACACGGCGAATCACCGCTTTCAGGCGAGCCACAAGCTCTTTTGGCGAAAATGGTTTGGTAATGTAGTCGTCAGCACCAACTTCTAAACCGCGAACCTTGTCTTCTTCTTCACCACGAGCCGTTAGCATCACCACTGGGATGTTGCGAGTTAACTCTTCACGCTTCATGTGCTTGATAAAGTTTATCCCGCTACCACCAGGTAGCATCCAATCTAGTAATACTAGATCTGGGAAAGGTTCACATAGCTTGTTTACCGCTGTATCGTAATCTTCAGCCTCTACTGCTTGGTAGCCTTTTTGTTCAAGTACAAAACACAGCATCTCACGAATAGGTGCTTCATCTTCAACGACCAGAATCCTTCTCGACATAATTGAATAGCCTTTGTATTTAATCAACGCATTGCATTATCTGAGTTAATTATGACACTTTTGTGACCTTTGAAAACAAATTTTCATATAACTGTCTCAAACGTTTCACTTTATAACTTTTGATACAGAGCTAAGGACAAATCGAATTAGATCTCATATCATGAGGCACTTCTAAAAAGGTATGAGAAAAATATATGTGGTTTAAAAATTGCCTAGTCTATCGCTTCAACCGTGATATTGATTTCAACGCAGATCAGCTAGAGAAACAACTTGAAGAATTCCGCTTTACTCCGTGTGGTAGCCAAGACAAACAGAAGTTTGGTTGGGTGCACGCAATGGGTAAACATGGCGATATGATGACGCACGTATCAGAGAACCGCATTCTTATCTGTGCAAAGAAAGAAGAGAAAATGCTGCCAGCATCTGTGATTAAAGAGTCACTGAATGCAAAAATTGAAACACTTGAAGCAGAGTCTGGCACTCCTCTTAAAAAGAAAGAGAAAGACAGCCTAAAAGAAGACATCATCATTGATCTTCTTCCTCGTGCATTTAGCCGCAGTAACTTCACATACGCGCTGATCATGCCAAAAGAAGGCTTCATTGTGGTTGATGCAAGCAGCTACAAAAAAGCAGAAGACGTGTTAGCTCTGCTGCGTAAAACAATGGGTAGCCTACCGGTTGTCCCTGCAATTCCTGAGCAAGCGATCGAGACAACACTAACCGAATGGGTTAAGTCGGGCGATACTCCTCAAGGCATTACTATGCTTGACGAAGCTGAGCTTAAATCAATCCAAGAAGACGGTGGAATTGTTCGAGTTAAGAAACAAGAGCTAGAAGCCGATGAGATTAAAAACCACATCGAAGCAAATAAAGTGGTGACCAAGCTGCTTATCAACTGGCAAGATCGCATTGAATTCATCCTGGCTGAAGACGGCAGTATCAAACGCCTGAAGTTCAGCGATGAACTTAAAGATGAGAACGACGATATTCCTCGCGAAGACCAAGCTGCACGCTTTGATGCTGATTTCTCATTGCTATGTGGTGAGTTCAGCGTGTTCCTTCCGAACCTGTTCGAATCACTAGGTGGATTAACTCAACCGAATGCTTAATCAGTAACTTTAAAGCTCAGGTGCAACGTGCCTGAGCTTATTTCCCCCCTACATTTCCCGCTGCATATTTATCCCTTCATTCTCTTCTTAATATCATTGCTATCTTTAGGGCTATCAACCAGACTCATTTTAGCGTAAAATTTGCGCCCCTTTGATATCACTTGGTGGTATCAACCTGACTTGAGATCAGATTAGAGAACGAAGCAATGACTACACAAAAACCATTTGTACCTGAACTATTATCACCGGCAGGAAGCCTTAAAAACATGCGTTACGCATTCGCCTACGGCGCAGATGCAGTTTACGCGGGCCAGCCACGTTACAGCCTTCGCGTTCGTAACAATGAGTTCAACCACGAAAACCTACAAATCGGTATCGATGAAGCTCATGCTCAAGGCAAAAAGTTATATGTTGTATGTAACATTCAGCCACACAACTCTAAACTAAAGACTTTCATTCGCGACCTTAAGCCAGTTGTTGATATGGGCCCAGACGCTCTTATCATGTCTGATCCTGGTCTTATCATGATGGTTCGTGAAGCATTCCCTGAAATGCCTATCCACCTTTCAGTTCAGGCTAACGCTGTAAACTGGGCAACTGTAAAATTCTGGGCTACACAAGGCGTTGAGCGTGTAATCCTATCTCGTGAGCTATCACTTGAAGAGATCGAAGAGATCCGCGAACACTGCCCAGAGACAGAGCTAGAGATCTTTGTTCACGGTGCACTTTGCATGGCGTACTCTGGTCGTTGTCTACTTTCTGGTTACATGAACAAGCGCGATCCTAACCAAGGTACTTGCACTAACGCTTGTCGTTGGGAATACAAAACAGAAGCAGCAAAAGAAGACGAAAACGGTCAGATCGTTGAAGCAAACCCTACTGGTGTTGAGATTCAGGATGTTGAAGTTCAAGACGAACGTCCAAACAACACACTAGGTCTAGGTAAACCGACAGATGAAGTGGTTCTACTTTCAGAGTCGCACAAGCCTGAAGAGAAAATGGCTGCGTTTGAAGATGAGCATGGTACTTACATCATGAACTCAAAAGACCTTCGCGCAATCCAGCACGTTGAACGTCTAACGAAGATGGGTGTTCACTCACTGAAAATCGAAGGCCGCACTAAGTCTTTCTACTACTGTGCTCGTACTGCACAAGTTTACCGTAAGGCTATCGATGACGCTGTAGCAGGCAAGCCATTTGATGAAAGTCTAATGGGTACACTAGAGAGCCTGGCGCACCGTGGCTACACTGAAGGCTTCCTTCGTCGCCACACTCATGATACTTACCAAAACTACGAGTACGGTTACTCTATCTCTGATACTCAACAATTTGTTGGTGAGTTCACAGGTAAACGCCGTGGCGATCTAGCGGAAGTGGAAGTGAAGAACAAGTTCCTAGTAGGTGACAGCTTAGAAATGATGACACCGAAAGGTAACGTTGTTTTCACACTAGAGATAATGGAAAACCGTAAGTCTGAAGCCGTTGAAGACGCAAAAGGTAACGGTCACTTTGTATTCATCCCAGTACCAGCTGATCTAGACTTAGAGTACGGCTTGTTGATGCGTAACTTGAGCGAAGGCCAAGACACACGCAACGCATCTGGTAAGTAACTTTACTTAGAAAACTGAGAAGTAAGCAATGGCTCTGTTAATCACTGACAAGTGCATAAACTGCGATATGTGTGACCCTGAATGCCCAAACGGCGCAATCACTATGGGTGACAGCATCTTCGAGATCGACCCAGATTTATGTACTGAATGTAAAGGTCACTATGAGAAGCCAACGTGTCAGTCTGTATGCCCAATTACCAAGTGCATCATCACTGATCCAAACCATATTGAAACTGAAGACGAGCTTCTAGAGAAGTTTGTTATCATTCAAGGCTTGACCTAAAAGAGAAAAGGTTCAACTTAATCAATAAGTTGAACCTTTTTCTTATCCAGATTTTTCCATGGGATAAATGTTGCAGAATAACTCTTTTTCGAACTGATATTCGAGTCGCTCTCGCCAATTTATCGACTGTGATACTGGTACTAGATAAAAGTTTTCCCGCCCAGTATCGGTCACAAATGCCATTCCATACTGCATCAATTCATAATGTACATCGTTCACAAAGCTAGGATCTAATCGCTGCCTACCTGTTAATTGGTTGATGTCATCTCTTGAAATAGAAATACCCGCATTCTCAGTGCTGAACCTATGTCTTAACCATTCTGAAAATTCCTTTGCACAAATCATAGTCATAGTCTTATCCTTGAATTATCTATCTACGGGTATCAGACTCTGATTTCACATACTGCACATAAGCCGCATCTTTCACCCCAAACACTTACTCCTGACCTAGCCCAGTCAAATTGTCGCTGTTTTTCTCAAATTAATGCTTTCAATATCAAACGATATTCTTAATGTCGCATTTATAAACTCTAGACAAAAGTGTGACATTTCTCCAGTTTTTTGGAGTCGACAAAACGAGTGGCATTACCACCTTAATAAACCATTGATATTTCGATTACTTATTCGAAATCAAGGCTAAACATTGACTAGGCATGACTTTAATTTTCTTTTTTTTCTTGTTGGTGGCTACCTTTTTAGGAGGAGGAACAGGGATTGTCTTTGGAGCCCAGCTCGCGAGCTCTTCGCCACAACCATCACCTTTAGGAGGTAGGGCTTGAGGAATACAATTGGCACTGCCTTCTGGGCACTTTAAGCGAACATGAAAGTGAGAATGATGTCCCCACCATGGCCTGATTTTGCCTAACCACTCTCTTTGTTTAACATCAGAGACTTCCTGATCGCAAAGAGCCTGCTTAATCACTGGATGAACAAAAATGCGCACCACTTTTTCATCTTTAGCGGCATGGCGAATGACCTGGAAGTGGTCGTCTGTCCAATTAGACTGGCGAAGCTTGTAGTTAGTTAGATCGACGGCACTGACTGGCTTGGGAACCGCGAGTTCGTTCTCAGAGAGTCTTTTGTCCGTTAACCTCAGCCATATATCGATATCCAATCCGGTTTGATGGCTCGAATGACCAGATGAAAAGCGTCCACCACGAGGAAGTGAGATATCACCAATCAATAGATTAGTGCCTAACTGTTCACTCGTTGTCAAACCTAGTCTTTCAATAAACTGAATAGCCTCTGTATGACCATAGTAACGCTCTCTTTGAGGGCGAATAATCTGATAGCCAACACCATTAATTGGCAAGGCCTGTGCACCGTCCAAGCAGCCATTAGCATAACTGCCTATTGATGAGGTTGAGTTTGTCGTCGGGCTTTTCTCTTTCTCCCAAGGCGTAGCCAAAGAAGAAAATGAATAAAACAGGACAACTAAAACGAAAGATAACCTCATAACCATTCCATGTAAGTGGTGCATATTATCTATACTAGTCGGCATTCGAGAATAGTTGACGATTATTGGCTACTTTTTTGGTGATAGACGAAAGCTATTTGAGTTGGAAGAAGCTGAATGGGGGCTATGAGGTATTTGAGGCCAGAAAGTAAAAAGGCTCTAGTCTTTCGACTAGAGCCTTAAATATGGCAGGGGTGGAGAGATTCGAACTCCCAACACGCGGATTTGGAATCCGCTGCTCTGCCAATTGGAGCTACACCCCTATTTCAGTTTTAAAGAGCTGAAACTCTGAATAAGTGGCGGAGTGGACGGGACTCGAACCCGCGACCCCCGGCGTGACAGGCCGGTATTCTAACCAACTGAACTACCACTCCGCAGTGGACTACTTGTCGTCGCTGACAAGCCGTTCATAACACTTTTTGTCTTCACTTTTGAAAAATGAAAATAAATTTGGAGCCTGGCGATGTCCTACTCTCACATGGGGAAGCCCCACACTACCATCGGCGCTATTGTGTTTCACTTCTGAGTTCGGCATGGAATCAGGTGGGTCCACAATGCTATGGTCGCCAAGCAAAATTTTGCTTTTACTTTCAGTTTTTTTTAAAAACTGAAGGCAAAATAATCTGGAAAGCTGTTTCTGTTCTCTTCAAACTCATTCAAGCGTTTGTATCATATGAGTCCATCAAAACCCCTTGGGTGTTGTATGGTTAAGCCTCACGGGCAATTAGTACAGGTTAGCTCAACGCCTCACAGCGCTTACACACCCTGCCTATCAACGTTCTAGTCTTGAACAACCCTTTAGGACACTTAAAGTGTCAGGGAAAACTCATCTCAGGGCTCGCTTCCCGCTTAGATGCTTTCAGCGGTTATCGATTCCGAACTTAGCTACCGGGCAATGCCATTGGCATGACAACCCGAACACCAGAGGTTCGTCCACTCCGGTCCTCTCGTACTAGGAGCAGCCCCCTTCAATTTTCCAACGCCCACGGCAGATAGGGACCGAACTGTCTCACGACGTTCTAAACCCAGCTCGCGTACCACTTTAAATGGCGAACAGCCATACCCTTGGGACCGACTTCAGCCCCAGGATGTGATGAGCCGACATCGAGGTGCCAAACACCGCCGTCGATATGAACTCTTGGGCGGTATCAGCCTGTTATCCCCGGAGTACCTTTTATCCGTTGAGCGATGGCCCTTCCATTCAGAACCACCGGATCACTATGACCTGCTTTCGCACCTGCTCGAATTGTCATTCTCGCAGTCAAGCGGGCTTATGCCATTGCACTAACCTCACGATGTCCAACCGTGATTAGCCCACCTTCGTGCTCCTCCGTTACTCTTTGGGAGGAGACCGCCCCAGTCAAACTACCCACCAGGCACTGTCCGTAATCCCGATTCAGGGACCAACGTTAGAACATCAACACTACAAGGGTGGTATTTCAAGGACGACTCCACCACATCTGGCGACGCGGTTTCAAAGTCTCCCACCTATCCTACACATGTAGGGTCAATGTTCAGTGCCAAGCTGTAGTAAAGGTTCACGGGGTCTTTCCGTCTAGCCGCGGGTACACTGCATCTTCACAGCGATTTCAATTTCACTGAGTCTCGGGTGGAGACAGCGTGGCCATCATTACGCCATTCGTGCAGGTCGGAACTTACCCGACAAGGAATTTCGCTACCTTAGGACCGTTATAGTTACGGCCGCCGTTTACCGGGGCTTCGATCAAGAGCTTCGACCGAAGTCTAACCCCATCAATTAACCTTCCGGCACCGGGCAGGCGTCACACCGTATACGTCATCTTACGATTTTGCACAGTGCTGTGTTTTTAATAAACAGTTGCAGCCACCTGGTATCTGCGACTCTCGTCTGCTCCATCCGCAAGGGACTTCACTGATAAGAGCGTACCTTCTCCCGAAGTTACGGTACCATTTTGCCTAGTTCCTTCACCCGAGTTCTCTCAAGCGCCTTGGTATTCTCTACCCGACCACCTGTGTCGGTTTGGGGTACGATTCCTTACAATCTGAAGCTTAGAGGCTTTTCCTGGAAGCATGGCATCAATGACTTCACTACCGTAGTAGCTCGACATCGTATCTCAGCGTTATGAAGAACCGGATTTACCTAACTCTTCCGCCTACGTACTTGAACCTGGACAACCGTCGCCAGGCCCACCTAGCCTTCTCCGTCCCCCCATCGCAATTGTAAGAAGTACGGGAATATTAACCCGTTTCCCATCGACTACGCCTTTCGGCCTCGCCTTAGGGGTCGACTTACCCTGCCCCGATTAACGTTGGACAGGAACCCTTGGTCTTCCGGCGAGGGAGTTTTTCACTCCCTTTATCGTTACTCATGTCAGCATTCGCACTTCTGATACCTCCAGCAGCCCTTACAGACCACCTTCAACGGCTTACAGAACGCTCCCCTACCCCACGCACATAGTGCGTAGCCGCAGCTTCGGTGTATAGCTTAGCCCCGTTACATCTTCCGCGCAGGCCGACTCGACCAGTGAGCTATTACGCTTTCTTTAAATGATGGCTGCTTCTAAGCCAACATCCTGGCTGTCTGAGCCTTCCCACATCGTTTCCCACTTAGCTATACTTTGGGACCTTAGCTGGCGGTCTGGGTTGTTTCCCTCTCCACGACGGACGTTAGCACCCGCCGTGTGTCTCCCGGATAGTACTTACTGGTATTCGGAGTTTGCAAAGGGTTGGTAAGTCGGGATGACCCCCTAGCCTTAACAGTGCTCTACCCCCAGTAGTATTCGTCCGAGGCGCTACCTAAATAGCTTTCGGGGAGAACCAGCTATCTCCAGGTTTGATTGGCCTTTCACCCCTAGCCACAAGTCATCCGCTAATTTTTCAACATTAGTCGGTTCGGTCCTCCAGTTGATGTTACTCAACCTTCAACCTGCCCATGGCTAGATCACCTGGTTTCGGGTCTAATCCTAGCAACTGTACGCCCAGTTAAGACTCGGTTTCCCTACGGCTCCCCTAAACGGTTAACCTTGCTACTAAAATTAAGTCGCTGACCCATTATACAAAAGGTACGCAGTCACACCACGAAGGTGCTCCTACTGCTTGTACGTACACGGTTTCAGGTTCTATTTCACTCCCCTCACAGGGGTTCTTTTCGCCTTTCCCTCACGGTACTGGTTCACTATCGGTCAGTCAGTAGTATTTAGCCTTGGAGGATGGTCCCCCCATATTCAGACAGGATATCACGTGTCCCGCCCTACTCGTTTTCACTGATGATGAGATGTCGACTACGGGGCTATCACCCTTTATTGCGGCACTTTCCAGAGCCTTCGTCTGTCTCATTAAAAGCTTAAGGGCTAATCCAATTTCGCTCGCCGCTACTTTCGGAATCTCGGTTGATTTCTCTTCCTCGGGGTACTTAGATGTTTCAGTTCCCCCGGTTTGCCTCTTGCTGCTATGTATTCACAACAAGATACTTACTTATGTAAGTGGGTTTCCCCATTCGGAAATCCCAGACTCAAATGACTTTTACTGTCTAATCTGGGCTTATCGCAAGTTAATACGTCCTTCATCGCCTCTGACTGCCAAGGCATCCACCGTGTACGCTTAGTCACTTAACCATACAACCCGAAGAGGTCTTTATGTATGGTAAACAACCAAGGTTTTTGGTTGTAACAAGAAGGGTTAATTCTTATTACGTGTTTGCCGGACTCAATGTGATTCAAATTAAATTTGAATCGAATACAAGACACTTGAATGTGTTTGTGTTGTGTTTACTGTTCTTAATAAATAAGAGCAGATAAACATTGAGAACTTTTAATTTGATTAACTCTTAGAGTTAATCAGTCAGCTTTCCAAATTGTTAAAGAGCTAGATATTTCAAAAGAAATAACCATTTTTAAAGATTCTTAAGGAAGAACACTTAAAGATGGTGGAGCTATGCGGGATCGAACCGCAGACCTCCTCGCTGCCAGCGAGGCGCTCTCCCAGCTGAGCTATAGCCCCATCTGGAAAAGTATTTCCTACTCTTAACTTTCTAAACCATCAATCTGTGTGGACACTTATCGTGAATATCTTCGTATAAGGAGGTGATCCAGCCCCAGGTTCCCCTAGGGCTACCTTGTTACGACTTCACCCCAGTCATGAACCACAAAGTGGTGAGCGTCCTCCCGAAGGTTAAACTACCCACTTCTTTTGCAGCCCACTCCCATGGTGTGACGGGCGGTGTGTACAAGGCCCGGGAACGTATTCACCGTAGCATTCTGATCTACGATTACTAGCGATTCCGACTTCATGGAGTCGAGTTGCAG
>NZ_MSCI01000002.1:1265-286878 GCF_002954585.1 Vibrio chagasii | reverse complement strand
TGATCATCCTCTCAGACCAGCTAGGGATCGTCGCCTTGGTGAGCCATTACCTCACCAACTAGCTAATCCCACCTAGGCATATCTTGACGCGAGAGGCCCGAAGGTCCCCCTCTTTGGCCCGTAGGCATTATGCGGTATTAGCCATCGTTTCCAATGGTTATCCCCCACATCAAGGCAATTTCCTAGGCATTACTCACCCGTCCGCCGCTCGACGCCGTTATCGTTCCCCGAAGGTTCAGATAACTCGTTTCCGCTCGACTTGCATGTGTTAGGCCGGCCGCCAGCGTTCAATCTGAGCCATGATCAAACTCTTCAATTTAAGATTTTGTCGACTCAATGAATACTGATTACATTTTCTTCGCTTAATAAAAAGCTAAGTAATGTTGAATTGACTGTGCCGAATCTTACGATTCGAATTGGTCACTCAGTTCATTGAAATCAAGTTGAAACCGAAGTTTCATTTTTGATATTCATCAACGAGTGCCCACACAGATTGATAGGTTTAAATTATTAAAGAGCTTAACTTCTTAATCGCTCCTTTTCGTAAGGAGCCTCTCGAAGTGGACGGCCATTCTAGCGAATTGGGATTCAGTGTCAAACACTTTTTCCTGCTAATTTTTTCAAGCATCTTAAATGCTTATTTGCCGCTTCGCTGCTCGGTTCAAACCACTTGGTTATCCCTGACAACGGACGCGCATTATAGAGAGAATAATCTTGTGCACAAGGCTTAAAACGAAAAAAAGCCGCCACTGGCGACTGTTCGAATAGTATTTATACAAAGCGTTCGAAATAGGTACGATTTAGCCTAAATTTAGCGAATCGTACCTATTGTTTATGCCTCAATTACTGGTGAGCAATAATTCTGTCGTTATTAACCAATAGCTGCACTTTTTTATCCGGGTTAACCTTACCTGCCAATATCGCTTTCGCCAGCGGGTTCTCAACACTCTGTTGAATCGCTCGTTTTAATGGTCTTGCACCATAAACTGGGTCAAAGCCAACCTGAGCAATTAGGTCAAGCGCCTTCTCGGATACTTCTAACTCATAGCCATTGTCTTCCATTCGCTTACTTAAATGTTGAAGCTGAATAGAAGCAATCGACTTAATGTGTTCTTGTCCCAATGGATGGAACACCACACTTTCATCAACACGGTTCAAAAACTCTGGTCGGAAATGTTTACCTACCACTTCCATCACTTCATTTTTGATGCCTTGGTAATCAAGCGTATTGAAGTTTTCTTGGATTCTCGCAGAACCCAAGTTCGATGTCATGATCACTACCGTATTTCTGAAGTCGACCGTACGACCTTGTCCGTCGGTAAGACGCCCGTCATCAAGAACCTGAAGTAAAATATTGAAAACATCTGGGTGCGCTTTCTCAATTTCATCCAACAAGATTACTGAATATGGCTTACGACGAACTGCTTCAGTTAAGTAGCCACCTTCCTCATAACCAACATAACCCGGTGGCGCGCCGACTAAACGAGCAACAGAGTGCTTCTCCATAAATTCAGACATGTCGATACGTACCATTGCATCGTCACTATCAAACATGAAGTTAGCGAGCGTTTTACAAAGCTCCGTTTTACCTACCCCGGTTGGGCCAAGGAATAGGAACGAACCAATTGGCTTATTCGGATCCGATAAACCAGCACGGCTACGACGAATCGCATTCGAAACCACTTCTACCGCTTCGCCTTGCCCAATAACTCGCTTATGCAGAACCCCTTCCATCTTTAGAAGCTTCTCTTTTTCTGCTTCTAACATCTTGGAAACCGGAATCCCCGTTTGCTTTGATAAAACATCTGCAATTTCTGCATCAGTCACCTTATTGCGTAATAATGTCATCTCCTGCATTTCAGCTTGAGTAGCAAGGTCTAGTTGCTTCTCCAACTCTGGGATACGACCATATTGCAGTTCAGACATTCGATTTAGATCACCAGCACGTCTTGCAAAATCCATATCCATACGAGCTTGTTCTAGCTCTGATTTGATATGTTGCGTGCCAGACAATGCTGCTTTCTCAGCGTTCCACACTTCTTCAAGTTCAGCAAAATCACGTTCTTTATCTGAAAGCTCCGCTTGTAATGTGCGAAGACGCTTTTCACTGGCTTCATCGTTTTCATTAGTCAGCGCTTGTTGCTCGATCTTAAGCTGAATGATCTTACGCTCGAGTTTATCCAGAGATTCAGGTTTTGAATCGATCTGCATACGGATACTCGATGCGGCTTCATCGATCAGATCAATTGCTTTATCTGGCAGTTGACGATCAGAAACATATCGATGAGATAGTGTTGCCGCTGCGACAATGGCAGGGTCGGTAATTTCTACATGATGGTGAAGCTCATAACGCTCTTTCAAGCCACGAAGAATCGCCACCGTGTCTTCAACCGTTGGTTCATCGACCAGCACTTTTTGGAAACGGCGCTCTAACGCTGGGTCTTTCTCTATATGTTGACGGTATTCATCAAGAGTCGTCGCGCCAACGCAGTGAAGTTCACCACGAGCCAATGCTGGTTTCAGCATATTACCCGCATCCATAGAACCTTCACCTTTACCAGCGCCGACCATGGTATGAATTTCATCGATGAAGAGAATGATATTGCCCTCTTCTTTAGACAATTCATTGAGAACTGACTTCAAACGCTCTTCAAACTCACCACGGTATTTGGCACCAGCCACCAAAGCGCCCATGTCTAATGAAAGTACGCGTCGACCTCTTAAGCCTTCTGGCACTTCATTATTAATAATGCGCTGAGCCAAACCTTCAACGATAGCTGTCTTACCTACACCTGGTTCACCGATAATGACAGGGTTGTTCTTAGTACGGCGCTGAAGAACTTGGATGGTACGACGAATTTCGTCATCTCGACCGATAACAGGATCGAGCTTGCCTTGCTCCGCTCTTTCAGTCAGATCGATGGTGAACTTCTCTAACGCTTGGCGTCGGTCTTCGGCATTTGGGTCATCAACTTTTTGACCGCCACGAACCTGCTCGATAGCTTGAGATAATTTTTGCTCAGTAAGACCTAGCTCTTTAAGTAAGTTACCTAAAGGACCTTTATCTTCAATGGCGGCAAGTAGGAAGACTTCCGAAGAAATGTATGTATCTTGGCGCTTTTGTGCGACCTTGTCACATAGATTGAATAGAGTACCCATTGCATTCGAAAGCTGAACATCACCACCGATACCACTTACTTTCGGTACACGGTCTAATATTTCGCTTAGTTTTGAACGCAACTGAACCACATCAATATTCAACATGGTAAGCAATGGACGGATCGCACTACCATCTTGATTTAATAGCGACACCAATAGGTGTACAGGCTCTATATATTGGTGATCACGACCTAATGCGAGCGACTGAGCATCAGATATCGCAATTTGAAATTTACTAGTGAATCGATCGAGACGCATGCCAACCTTCCTACTCTTAGATATGTTTATCTTATGGCTAGAAGATGGATACGGTAACGCGGATTTTCAAGGGATAGGAATGAAGAATAGAGTTTATATAGAAATATAATTGCGCTGGATAAAAGCGGACACTTACTAAACGTTACTCTAGCCAAATAAAGGTAGCCTGACGGCCAGTAACGCCATCTCGACGATAAGAATAGAAAGCATCAGAATCGGCAAAAGTACAAAGGTTCGAATCCGTCACTTGCGAAACACCCACTTTAGTCAGTCGTTGTGTAGCAAGCTGAGACATGTTCGCTAACCATTTGCCCGGTTCAATTTTCGCTTTGAATGCAAGTTTGGCTTGAGGGTCAAAACTAACGAAAGCTTCTAACACATCATCACCAACCTCAAAGGCTTGTTTGCCAATCGCTGGGCCTAGCCAAGCAATGATCTGGTTGTCAGAGCTGAGATTAGAAAACTTTGCGACTGCATTTTCAAGAATACCACCAGCAAGACCACGCCATCCGGCATGAACCGCAGCAACTCGAGTGCCTTTAGTATCAGTAAGAATCACTGGTAAACAATCCGCCGTCATCGCTGAACACACAACCCCAGTCGCTGTAGTAAACGCACCATCAGCGTCGAGAACATTGGATGTTGGCTCTAAGACCGTAACAACATCAGTAGAATGTGTTTGGTTTAGCCATATCGGTGCTGCGGGCATGTTAGCGTGTTGCGTAAGCCATATTCGGTTACGTTCAACCAGTGAAGCATCATCCCCAACATGCATACCGAGATTTAGCCCTTGATATGCATCAGCAGAAAAACCACCAACACGCGTCGAAGCAAAAGCCTTCACGTTACTTGGTGCGTTCCAGTTAGGGATGATCATCGACATAATTAAATGTCTTCTTCTAGGTTATCGCGAGCATCAACGCGCAGTGCTTCGGCCATCACAACCATGTCATTTGGCACAGGTGCATGGAACTCAACTTCTTCGCCCGTAATTGGGTGAACAAATTTAAGCATAACCGCGTGAAGAGCTTGACGATCAAAAGCACGAATCATCTTCGTTAATTCTTCTGATGCGCCTTTTGGAATACGTGCACGACCGCCGTATGCAATATCACCTAACAGTGGATGCTGAAGGTAAGACATGTGTACACGGATTTGGTGAGTACGACCCGTTTCTAGGCGTAGACGAATACGTGTGTGTTCACGGAAGTGTTCAGCAACGCGGTAGTGAGTTACCGCTGGCTTGCCCGTTTCATTCACAGCCATCAAAGTACGCTTGGTTGCGTGGCGGCTAATGCCTTTTTCTACCATGCCACCAGCGGTCATTTTGCCGATTGCAATCGCTTCGTATTCACGAGTAATACGACGCTTAGCCAATGCACGAACAAGACGAGTCTGAGCTGGTACTGTTTTAGCAACAACCATAAGACCTGTTGTGTCTTTATCGAGACGGTGAACAATACCTGCACGAGGTACTTCAGCGATTTGTGGGTAGTGGTGCAGTAACGCGTTTAGCACGGTTCCATCCGGCGTACCTGCTCCTGGGTGAACAACAAAATCACGTGGTTTGTTGATCACCAGCAGATGTTCATCTTCAAAGACAATGTCTAGAGGAATGTCTTGTGCTTCCCAGCGCTCTTCATCTTCAAGTTCAGCTTGTAAGATGATCTCTTCTCCGCCCATAACCTTAACGCGTGGCTTGGTAATAACTTCGCCATCCACTTGGACTTTGCCGTCAAGAAGCCACTCTTTAATACGAGAGCGAGAAAAATCGGTAAATAGTTCAGCGACAGCTTGGTCTAAACGTTGACCTAACTGGCTGCTTTTTACTGTGTCTGTTAATGTGATCTGCTGAGCCATATCGAACTTTTTTAAAAACCGTGAGACTAATACCCATTAGTATGGATAAAATAGAATAATTGCATCATTGTATCTGTTACTGGTTAGAAAGTAACGGAAGCTTACGAAATATTTAATTCAAGGAATCGACGCCTGACATGAAACACCTTACTTTAGCGGGTCTATTAGCCGTATCACTCTTGGCTGGTTGTTCAAGTACCGAAGAGATAGTGCCAGATGTACCGCCATCGGTTCTCTATTCTGAGGCGCAAGAATCGCTACAAAGTGGTAGCTGGCTTTCTGCCATTGAAAAGCTAGAAGCCCTAGACTCTCGTTACCCTTTCGGCGCCTATTCTGAACAAGTACAGCTAGACCTGATTTACGCTTACTACAAAAATGATGACCTAGCGCTTGGCCTAGCGACCATTTCACGTTTCTTGCGTTTAAACCCAACTCACGAAAAACAAGACTGGGTTCTTTACATGCGCGGCCTAACGCACATGGCACAAGACAGAAACTTTATGCACGATATTTTTAATATCGACCGTAGCGACCGAGATCCTGAACCAGTAAAACTCGCTTTTGCTGATTTCAAACGACTATTAGAGCGCTTCCCTGCAAGCCCTTACGCAGAAGATGCACAAAAACGCATGTTCGCACTTAAAAACCGTTTGGCAGATTACGACCTAGCAACGGCAGATTTCTATCTGCGTCGTGAAGCTTGGATTGCTGCAATCAATAGAACGCAAGAGTTGCAAAAGACTTACCCAGATACCATCGCTGCGCGTAAGTCTCTAAAAATTCAGCTAGAGGCCTACAAACAGCTTGGCCTTGAGGATGCAGTTCAAAGAACAGAAGCCTTGATTGAGCTAAACCCATTACCTTAGCCAACCATTCCTTTTATGACTAAAAAAGCGCGCTAATTTACTAGCGCGCTTTTTTTAAACACATTCCACGAACTTGATGAATCGCACAATACACGGTATCTTCAATAAATAACTTTTAACAAAACATCAACATGGAGTGTGGGTGTGAGTAGGTTGTTATTATTTATTGGGATCGTGCTATTTAGCCAATTTTCCCACGCATTAGAGCTCTCGCCATTAAGCAATAAGCCTTACATGGGGGACCTAGATGTACTCAAAACCAAAGGAACGGTGAGAGTGCTGGTTTCTGCTGACCTCGGCTTTTACTACATAGAAGATGGCAAGCCCAAAGGCATCGTTGCCGAGATGCTTTATCACTTCGAAAAAAGTCTTCGTAAAAAACACCCTTACCTGAACGTTCAAATTATTCCTGTGCAACGAGATGACCTGCTCCCCTCTTTACAGTCAGGCTATGGCGATATTGCTGTTGCAAACCTTACCGTAACCGATAAGCGATTAAAGGTGATCGACTTTTCGGACCCTCTGATTAAAGACGGCAAAGAGCTCATTATCACAGGTAAGAACTTAGAACCGCTCACCGAGATCAAGCAACTCAGCGGTAAGGAAGTATGGATTAGAGCAAGCTCTAGTTACTTCGAAAGCGTGCAAAGGGTCAATAAAGAACTCAACGAACTGGGTTTACCGCCACTGCATGTCCACTTCATCGAAGAGTCCCTGCAAGACTATGAACTGATCGAACTCGTTAACCAAGGCTATATACAAGGTACGATTCTAGACAGCCACAAAGCGAAACTCTGGATCGATGTCATGGAAAACATCCAAGTCCATCACGACTTACCTTTACGCGAAAATGGTCAAATAGCGTGGGCATTAAGAAAAGACAGCCCTCAACTAAAGAAAGAGATAAACAAATACGTTAAGACCGCTCGAACAGGCACCCTGCTTGGGAACGTGATCTATAAGAAATACATCGATAATACTCGTTGGTTAGGCCGCGCGCTCAACCCGAACAAAGTTGACCGTGTTGCTAAACTGGCGGATGTTTTTGAAAAGTATTCGAGTAAGTATGAATTCGATCCTTTGATGATGTCTGCGCAAGGCTTCCAGGAGTCGGGCCTTGATCAAAGCAGAGTCTCCCACCGAGGTGCTATTGGAGTAATGCAGGTTCTCCCTAGTACTGCGAGAGACAAAAACGTCAACATCAAGAATATCCACATCGTCGATAACAACATCCATGCTGGCGTAAAGTACATGCGCTTCATTAAAGATAGATATTTTGATGACCCAGCCATTACTCCAGATAACCAGCTTTACTTTACTCTCGCCTCCTATAATGCAGGCCCCGCTAAGATCAGAAAAATGAGGAACCTTGCGAAGAAGAAAGGCTACAACCCAAACATCTGGTTTAAAAATGTAGAGATCATTACACGTAAATACGTCAGTAAAGAGCCTGTCACCTACGTTGCCAATATCAATCGCTACTTCGTCATATATAAGCAGCTAGAAGCAATCAATGCGATTAGAGAGAACGGCACAGCGAGATTGCTCAAAACGAATGATTAGAGCGACTTTAAACTTGAGTCAGACAAGAAAAGACATTGAGTAAAGACAAAAACACAAAAGCCGCATCAGCAAAGTTATGCGGCTTTTGTTTGTCTAATTCTGAGGAAGCTTACCTAGCGATATGTATCACGTGCTCTGGATCACAAAATGCTTTTGGATAAATATCCATCAAACACTTTCTGTAAGCTGTAAGACGCCCCTAAAAACTGATTTAATTTTTAGCGAAGCCTTGCCTCCAACTTATCGTTTTTCATAAGGATAACAAGCATTTTTCACCAAAAAGATATCAAGACTTGCGTAAGATCACATTTGATTTTAATGCTCATCCCACCCAACCAAAACAGGATCTAGATCACATTATCAATTCCCAAAAGTCGTAATCTGAAGTTAACCCATGAGGGATACAACAGAGGAAAACTTCTATGAAAATGAACATCACTGGTAAAAACATCGACATTACCTCTGCAATCCGTGATCACATAGAAAGCAAATTTAAAAAGCTGGATAAATGGCAAGTAGACATCATTGGTTGCCAAGCGAGCTTTAGTGAAGAGCCAAACAAGAAGAAGAAATTTGAAGCGGTAATCACTGTACCAAAAGGACAACTTGTAGCTTCATCAATCCATGACGACCTCTACGTGGCTATCAACGAAGTAGAACAAAAACTAGAGCGTCAACTCAACAAGCTACGCCATAAACCAGAAGCGCGCCGCGCTGAAAAGCCTGAAATCGAAGAGCTAGAAGCTGAAGTAGAATAAGGAAAGATAACAGATTAAAAAATAGCGCCTCAGGGCGCTATTTTTTTGCTTGACGCTCGTAGCTCGCTTGCTTATTGTGTTTAAACATTCATAAAACAATCACTTTTTATGCAAACTCAATCTTTGTTTATTTTTGACTTCTTTTTTCTTCCGTAAATCGGAGGCTAAGTCGTTTTAGAAAAACAAGTCAAAAACGAACAAGAAGCCTCCCAAACTAGGGAGGCTTTTTTATAAGGACACATTTATGACTGACCGCTCAATTTCACTGGATGATATCCGCCTTCGTCTTAATGATTTAGATGACGAACTACTGAAGCTACTTTCAGAACGTCGCAAGCTAAGTATCGAAGTGGCTAAAAGCAAGGTAGAGACATCAAAGCCAGTTCGTGATGCAGTAAGAGAACAACAACTGCTAGTTAAGCTGATTAACAACGGTAAAGACAAATACGAACTGGACGCTCAGTACATTACTAAGCTGTTTCACACCATCATTGAAGATTCAGTTCTACTGCAACAGTCATACTTACAAAACCTCGCCAATCCACAAAGCCGTAAGCCTTTGGCTCGCGTGGCATTCTTGGGTTCTAAAGGCTCTTACTCGCACCTTGCAAGCCGCGAATACTTCAGCCGCAGGAATATGGAGTTGATTGAGCTAAACTGTAGCCATTTCAAAGAGGTTGCCTCAACAGTAGAGTCTGGACATGCAGATTACGGTGTATTGCCGATTGAGAACACCAGCTCAGGTTCTATTAACGAAGTGTACGACCTGCTTCAACACACGACGCTTTATATCGTAGGTGAGCTATCTCAACCAATTGAGCACTGCCTAGTTGCTAAGAATGATATCCGTTTAGAAGACATCAAAACCCTCTATTCTCACCCACAACCTCATCAACAATGCAGTGAGTTCTTGAGCCGACTTAAAGATGTCACCCTTGAATCTTGTGCCAGCACAGCTGACGCCATGAAAAAGGTGAAAGATCTGGACGGTGATGATGTCGCGGCGATTGGTAACGCATCGAGCGGTAAGCTTTACGGGCTTCAGCCAATCCAAGGTAACATTGCAAATCAGACAGAGAACCACACGCGTTTCATCGTGGTAGCACGCAAGCCAGTTGAAGTATCAACGCAAATTCCAGCGAAGACGACACTAATTATGTCGACTTCACAAGAGGCTGGTTCATTAGTAGAGACACTACTGATTCTGCAACGCTTAGGTATCAACATGACTAAGCTTGAGTCTCGTCCGATTATGGGTAACCCTTGGGAAGAGATGTTCTATGTGGACTTAGAAGCACACCTAGACTCAGATAATATGCAGAAAGCGATCACCGAGTTGACGGCCATTACTCGTCACTTAAAAGTCCTTGGTTGCTACCCAAGTGAAAATATCAAAGCGACTCAGGTTAAGCTGTCGTAGCCGAAAACGAATAACGCTTTCAACCAGAATAAGTATTTGGCCTACAGTAGGCCAAATACTTAAAACTGGTTTATCGTTCTACACTACCTCCCCCTATCAGTAGCCCTACGCTTTTCTAATAGAAAACTCTTTAGTGGCTTTTTTATCAATAAAGACAAAACCTTACCGCCTTCACAGGAAAGCACCGTACAACGTGTAATTGATAGCGAGCTCACCCCAAGTAACATAAACTTACGCGCTCAAATTTATAAACCATGTTGTGAGTAGCCATGAAGCTAAGTACGAAAATATTACTTCTGATTGCACCCGTAATTCTGATAAGTACTGCGGCCTCCAGCTATATCATCTACTCGACTCAAAAAAACAGTTTCATCAAACGCGAAGATAACGCTCTACAATTAAGCATGGAAAAACTGGCCGGTCACTTTCGCCAGTCACGCTCTTTTCTTAATAGCTATTCTTATGCACTCACTAAAAGTGACATGATTAAACGCTTCTTCTTGGCAGAAGAGAACCCTAGCCAAGAACTCGCACTCATCGATGACCTGCACGAAACCGTTAAGTTATTGCAAGATGGCGACGACAGCTTTACCGGACTCGCTCTGCTAGACAGTGATCGCACTGTCAGCTATTACGCCGAAAATAGCCGAGATCCCTTTGCAGAGATGGATCCTAAAGTCTTAGAGTTCGTTGAACATCAATATCAAGAAAAACAAACCACTTCGAGTACTGACTACATCCAAAACTCACAAGGTGAAGGTGTGCTTGTTCACTATGAAGTACTCGATAAAAAGAGCGTTTCCGCTCCGATAAGCGAACAACTCAACGATGTGTTTTTTCTCGTCGTATCTGTTTCTCTCGATAAGTTTAATTCACTACGAAAACAGATAGAGTTTGACTATCAAACCAGCCTTTTCTTTACCAATGAGCCAATATCCCTCGGACATGGCTTAACTCAATCAGTAAAGCTAGGGCCTGAATTTTACGCAACACTCGACCCTGCTCATTTTTTGTTGGACAACAAACTCAAATCCATCTGGAATGAGCTCAGCGTGTCATTTGCTCTTTCTGCTTTTGTCAGCATGGGCTTATTACTCATGCTTTTATCTCGCTGTGTAATCAATCCAATCACAAGTTTGGATAAGCAGCTGCAACAGGTCGAAAAAAAGCAAAGAAAGAACATTGAGCGCTTAGGTACAAATGATGAATTAGGCCGCTTATCACAACGCTTTTACGACATGTATCAAGAGCTCGATAACACCTACCAACAAACCAAAGTGTTGGCAGAAAATGACCAGCTGACCCAGATCCCCAACCGACTTCAATTTCAGTCGTTTGTTCAGCAATCTCTTCCAGAACCCAACTCGAAAACCAATACCTGGGTGCTCTATCTAGACTTAGACAACTTCAAGTTTGTGAACGACAAATACGGACACCAAATTGGGGACTCGATTCTCATCTCCTTTGCTGAGCGCATCACAAAGCTCTGTAGTGAATATCAAAAAAGAGACAACGCTCACTGCATGCCTGCGCGCTTGTCGGGCGATGAGTTTGTTGTCTATATCAATGCCCCAGCGAATGCCGACAATATTGCGCATCAATTCTCTGAAAAGTTACTCGCTCCGCTACAAAAAGGGTTTATCACCGACTCAGGAAGCTTTCCAATTACAGTGAGTATTGGTATCGCGACCTATCCAAATGATGGGTATACCATCGAGAAACTACTCTCAAACGCGGACACCGCCAT
This sequence comes from Vibrio chagasii, assembly GCF_002954585.1. GTDB lineage: Bacteria > Pseudomonadota > Gammaproteobacteria > Enterobacterales > Vibrionaceae > Vibrio > Vibrio chagasii_A. The sequence goes on along the minus strand of NZ_MSCI01000002.1, from coordinate 275,247 downwards.
GTACCAAGCGAAACATGCTGGTAAGAATCAGTTCGCGGATTACTCGTTAGACTTGGATAAAACCATTCAACGTCAAGCCAATATTGAACGAGCTCTGAGAGATCAGAACTTTGATGAAGAGTTTAAACTCGTTTACATGCCATATATGGACGCTGCAGGAAACCACGTGATAGGGGTTGAAGTACTGCTACGCTGGGAGTCAGAACAGCTTGGTACAGTTGCTCCCAATGAGTTTATTCCAATTGCTGAGCAAACAGGCCTGTTCGAACTCGTCGATCGCTGGGTTATCGAGAATGCCTTTGCTTCTTTCCATCAGCTTCAGGCTCAATTTGATCACTCAATTCAGCTGTCTATCAACCTATCTTCTGCCGGGATAGAGACTACGCACCTCGCAGATTTCATTGAACAACATGCCAAGATTAATGGCATTCCACCAAGCTTGATTGATTTTGAAATCACCGAGACCTTCTATTCAAATTCACATGGCTTTCCGCTACTCAACGAACTCGCTCGAATGGGCTACCGATTAGCTATTGATGATTTTGGTTCGGGCTACACATCCATAACTCAATTGGTTGAGTACCCGACGCAAAAAATCAAATTGGATAAAGGTTTCTTGGAAGCCTTGATCGAAACAGACAATCAGAACATAGTTAAGCCTGTGATCGGACTGTGTCATGCGCAAGGCAAAACCGTGACTGCTGAAGGTATCGAAACCAAAGAGATGCACCAATGGTTACAAGACGCGCATTGCGACATGCTGCAAGGTTTCTACTTTGGTAAGCCTATGCCTCTCAATGACCTGAGTGACTGGTATCAAGAACACCAACAGCGATTTAAGCAGCAACAGAACGATTAACACGTACCAACTGAATCAACCGACTATAAGAATCGAACACATGAAATCTGTCATCATCGCCTCGCTAAATCCCGCTAAGATCAATGCTGTCAAAAGTGCTTTTGTCTCTGCGTTTCCCAACACCGAGTTTGAGTTCACGGGTGTAAGTGTGCCAAGTGGTGTTGCCGATCAGCCCATGAGCAATGATGAGACCTATCAAGGTGCAGTGAACCGTGTACACAACGCGACACAACAGCAACCTAATGCGGATTTCTATGTCGGGTTAGAAGCGGGAATCGAAGGCGGTGTCACGTTTGCTTGGATGGTGATTGAATCAAATGGTCAACGTGGAGAATCTCGCTCGGCAAGCCTGATGCTGCCACCAGCCGTTATTGAAAAGCTACAACACGCTAACGAACTTGGTGATGTGATGGATGAAGTGTTTGGTACAGACAATATCAAACAAAAAGGTGGAGCAATTGGTTTACTGACACATAACCAGCTTTCACGTAGCTCGGTCTATCATCAAGCGTTAATCTTAGCGCTGATCCCATTTGTGAATCCTGAACATTTCTCAGCTTAACCAATGAATGCTTCTCAAGCTCTCTAGCAACTCGATTGCAAGCTTGAGAAACTAAAAAACGCTAACCATCAGTTAGCGTTTTTTCAATTCGTACTCTCACTATCCAGTAATAGCTTAAGCCCAGTATTACTTAAGCAGCAGATCGGCAATAACCGCTTTCTCTTGTTCTGATTTTGCCTTGAGCTCATTCGAGCCTCTGGTGATGGTTGCCACGCCGACTCCCAGCATTTGGCTTACTTGTCTTTGAGACATTTCACCTTTCATTAGCTCACAAAAAATATTAATTCGAGCAACCAGAGCATCTCGCTCATCGGGCGTCATCATCATGGTCAACAACAGTTCATGCTGATCTTTCTCAACCGCTGTCTTAACTAAATCCATGAGTTGTTGCCAGTTATCATATTCAGGTTGTGATGCCATATCTCTACACTTACTTTTAAATTCAGACTTTAAAGAGTCGCTTATCGATTGAAAGCGTTTACCACTTTATACCGAAATACTGGATGTGATCCAATGTAAAAAGGCAGTAAGCGGAAATGGTTCGCACTCACTGCCTTCGATTGTCACTCAGTTTCAGGCCTTATCGGCCTCTAGTATTTAGTTTTCACCTCATGGGGAGCCAAAAACTCACCCTGCTCACCTAAGATGTCTCGGTAATAAGTCTCAAACATTAAGATATTCTGAACGTAACCGCGTGTCTCTTTGAATGGAATCATCTCAATAAAAGCGAAGGCATCAAGCTTTTCATCACTGCGAGAACGCCACTGTTTCACACGGCTCGGACCTGCATTGTAGGCTGCAAAAGCGAAGATACGGTTGTTGTCATATTGAGTAAGCAAACCATCTAAGTAGTGGCTACCAATTTCGATATTCTTGCCGACATCGTAAAGGTCATCGCTACCCTTGTACTTAATCTTGTGCTTGTTCGCCGTGTATTGCGCTGTCTTTGGCATAATTTGCATAACACCACGCGCTCCAACAGGAGAACGAGCTTCAGAATCCATCGCACTCTCTTGTCTTGCTAGAGACATCAATGTGATTGGGTCAATATCATGCTTCTCTGCGTAGAAGTTAAACCACCACTTATGAGCGACCGGGAAACGCAACGCAATGTTATCCCACATTTTCGCTGAAATACTGGCAATCACAGTGAAGTGATTCCAACGCTGTGTCGCAGCGTAAGCAGCAAGCATCTCTTTTTGCTCTTTATCTGCGTTGGTAAGTAGCCAGCGCCATTCACTTTTGGCTGCGGCAATTTTATCGCGAGTGATCAGTTCATCGATACGAGTCAGCGAAGTACTAAAAGGCTTCACTGTTTCTGGGTTGTATTTCAACGTAGAGGTTGGATATTGAATCGGTTTACCTAACTGCTTTGCCGCCGCAACACTGTAGAAATTACGCTGACCTAAAATATCAGACAGACGTTGGTTACCCTTTGCGGTATCACCTGTTGCTATTTCAGCCCTGCCTAACCAGTATTGCCAGCGCAATGACGCTTGGTGCTTGTCGTCTAAGCGGGCAATCCACTCTTTCAATCCAGTCCAATCGGCATGCTGAATAGCCAAGCGGGCGCGACGTTCGAGTAAGACTTGTTTCGACGAACTCGCCAATACCTCGTCTCGCCATTCCATCAACTCTTCAGAATCGGTATTAATCAAACGGAAAGTCAGGTAATCCGCGAGCTCTTGAGATTTCTCTTCAGAAAACTTCTGAGCCTTGATGACACCATCGAATACTTCTTGGGCACTGCTAGCCGATTTTCGCGCGAGCTTCTCAAAAGCAAACTCCGTTTGAGCTTGATAAAACTCATTGGCTGGATGCTTCTTCGCGAATGTGAGCACGTTTTCAGGCTTGTTGTACAACGCCTTCATCTGCTTAGCTTGAGCAATTGACTCATTATGATCCAATTGCTTGATCAGATAGGTCATCAGCTTACCGTTACGTCCTTCAAACGCTAACAGCATACGCTCTAAAATCAGTTCATCGGTTCTTAAGCCTGCTTGATCCCAACTCTTAAATAACGGGTCGCAAGCGTCATCAACACCATCACCGCTCAACCAAAGCTGCTTCGCCCCTTTAAAAGCCAATTCTTGATTACCTTGCTCATAGTTCGCTCGGTAATAAATGCATTGGTACTTTTCACCCACCGGCTCTTTGGTCTGAAATTCGAGGATGGTTTGCCACTGTTTTCTAGAAGCCAGCACATCTAGATATGGTGCTCGCATACGATTAGAAAATGGTAGGGCTTTGTTCTCTTCAATAAACGCATCCACTTCCGCCGGAGTGCGATCACCTAAGCCAATAAGGAAAGCTCGATAATCGGTGTAAGGCGTGAGAGGGTATGTTTGAATTTTGCTGCGCAGTGCTGAATAAGCTTTTAGATCACGGTTGTCTAAAACCTCTTGCGCTCTATCATAAACATCACGCTGCATTTCTAACTCTGAGGCATTGCTAGCCATAGCCATTGGAGCCAGTAAAACTGAAGACAAGATTGCCGATGCAGCCACAGCAACCTTCGTATTACCAATTCGGAAAAACATTCGCTCTTTCCTTAGTGCGTGTATGAATACGTGAAATCTATTTACGCCCGACACCACATAAAATGTAAAGGAATTGAGTGTAAATATTATTAATATTTAACACTTCATCTAAGAAGCATATTAAATATAGTTTTAATAACCAATGTGACAATAGTAAGTAAGAATTCGTTCAAGAATGGCTTTTCTTTCCTAGGAGTAACATCTTTAGGGATATTGGTATAAAATAGCTAACAATTTTGAACAATAACTAGGATCGATCGGCAATGGCTGAATACGTATATACCATGTCTCGGGTGAGCAAAACTGTTCCACCTAAGCGTCAAATTCTTAAAGACATTTCTCTTAGCTTTTTTCCTGGCGCTAAAATCGGTGTTTTGGGTCTAAATGGTTCAGGTAAATCTACCCTACTACGTATCATGGCTGGTATTGATACTGATATCGATGGCGAAGCTCGTGCACAACAAGGCCTTAACGTAGGTTACCTACCTCAAGAGCCGGTACTAGACGAATCAAAAACAGTTCGCGAAATCGTAGAAGAAGCGGTTTCTGATGTTGCTGACGCACTTAAACGTATCGACGCAGTTTACGCGGCTTATGCTGAACCAGATGCAGATTTCGATGCGCTAGCAAAAGAGCAAGGCGAACTAGAAGCACTTATCCAAGCAAAAGACGGTCACAACCTAGAAGCAGCTCTAGAGCGCGCGGCTGACGCACTTCGTCTTCCTGAATGGGATGCTAAGGTTGAACACCTTTCTGGTGGTGAGCGTCGTCGTGTTGCTATCTGTCGTCTACTTCTAGAGAAGCCAGACATGCTGCTTCTTGATGAACCAACGAACCACCTGGATGCAGAATCAGTTGCATGGCTTGAGCACTTCCTAGTGGACTACAGCGGTACTGTTGTGGCGATTACCCACGACCGTTACTTCCTAGACAACGCTGCTGGTTGGATTCTAGAACTTGACCGTGGTGAAGGTATCCCATGGCAAGGTAACTACACGTCTTGGCTAGAGCAAAAAGATGAGCGTCTAAAGCAAGAGAAAGCTGGCGAAAGCGCACGTCAAAAGACTATCGAGAAAGAACTTGAGTGGGTTCGTCAAAACCCTAAAGGTCGTCAAGCTAAATCTAAAGCTCGTATGGCTCGTTTTGAAGAACTGACGACTGGCCAATACCAGAAGCGTAACGAAACCAACGAACTATTCATCCCGCCAGGTGAGCGCCTAGGTGACAAAGTTCTTGAAGTTAAGAACCTAACTAAGTCATACGGTGACCGCGTTCTTATCGATGACCTATCGTTCAGCATGCCTAAGGGTGCAATCGTGGGTATCGTAGGTGCCAACGGTGCGGGTAAATCAACACTATTCAAGATGCTAAGCGGCGCAGAACAACCAGACTCAGGTACGGTTGAACTGGGTGAAACAGTTAAGCTTGCTTCTGTTGATCAGTTCCGTGACAGCATGGACGACACTAAGACAGTATTCCAAGAGATCTCTGAAGGCGCTGATATCATCAAGATCAACAACTTCGAAATCCCAGCACGTGCATACTGCTCTCGTTTCAACTTCAAAGGCAACGACCAACAGAAGATCATCGGTGAGCTTTCTGGTGGTGAACGTAACCGTGTTCACTTAGCTAAGCTACTAAAAGCGGGCGGTAACGTACTGCTACTCGATGAGCCTACCAACGACCTAGACGTTGAAACGCTACGTGCTCTTGAAGAAGCACTACTTGAGTTCCCTGGCTGTGCAATGGTTATCTCGCACGACCGTTGGTTCCTAGACCGTATTGCGACCCATATCTTAGACTACCGTGATGAAGGTCAAGTTAACTTCTATGAAGGTAACTATACTGAGTACACAGAGTGGCTGAAGAAGACTCTTGGCGCACAAGCGGCAGAACCACACCGCATCAAGTACAAACGTATTGCTAAGTAAATAAGCTTGTATTTTGAACAAAGGCCGCGATAATAGCGGCCTTTGATATATCTGGCTTACGTATTACGTATCGATATAGAGAGAATACTTATGATTGAAAGACGTCAATTTTCACGAGTTGTTTATCAAGTTCCGAGTGAAATCTCACAAGAACACATAAATGTATCAGGCTCAGTGCAAGACTTGTCTCTCCATGGTTTACTCATTCAATGCGATGAATTACAACGATTCAGCCAAGATACCCCTGTTCACGTTAGCTTTAAGCTGGCCAACAGCGATATCAACATTCAGTTAGAAGCAACGATAGTCTCTACCATCAATACCTCAATGCGTTTACGCATAGAGCATTTAGATATTGATAGTATCAGCCACCTTAAGCGCCTTGTTGAGCTTAACGTTGGTGACGATGAACTGCTTTATAGAGAGATTGAACACCTTACCGACTTAGGCGAGGAATAGTGTCTCCATTACCCTTTTTTCTTTTAGAAGCATTTAGTTAATACAGAACCATGTCTAAAAAAGTATCCATTACTATTCCCTCAAGCCAAGGGGAACAGACGTTTTACTTCGGTCGAAAAGCCGTACTCTTATGCATGACCTCCCTGCTCTCAGTACCAATATTGATTGGTGGTGCGACCTACATGCACTTTGAGAGTAAAAACAAGCTGGCTGCACAAGCCGGTGATGCACAAGAGTTAATTGAAACTCTGATTGTTGAAAAAGAGCAGACCGAGTTTTTATACGCGGAACAGGTTGAAACCAACCATAACCTATCTCAAGCATTAACTGAGAAAGAAGGTACGATTCAGCTACTCGGTAAGCGTGTATTCGATGTGGAATCCGTTCTTGGCCTGGCTGATGAAGAGTTACACACCGATGAGGTTTCATTAGAAGACCGTATTGATGCAGCAGCCGTCGATTCAGCGGTAAGAGCTACCATGTTCCGCTTAATTCCTAATGATAGTCCGATGGCTTATCAACGTATCTCGTCTTCTTACGGTCGCCGTACTAACCCAATTACCGGCAAACGCCACAACCATACTGGTATCGACCTTACTTGTAAGCGCGGCGAAGATATCTTAGCGCCTGCAGATGGTGTGATTGAAACGGTTCGTCCAAGCAAGAAAGGCTTTGGTAACTTTATCACTATGCGCCATTCCTTCGGCTTCATGAGCTCTTACGCGCATCTGCAAAAATTCAAAGTTCGCAGCGGTCAGTTTGTCAGTAAAGGTGATGTGATTGCGAACTGCGGCAACTCAGGTAACTCAACCGGCCCACACCTGCATTATGAAGTACGCTTCCTTGGCCGCTCATTGAACCCTCAATACTTGATGGATTGGACACCAGAGAATTTCAATTACGCGTTTGAGAAAGAGAAAAAGGTGAAATGGGGCCCGCTGGTTCAACTTATAGATAACGTGGTTCGCTTGCAGATCAACCTAACTAACGTGCCTTACATCAGCTCAACGATCGATACGGTATCAAGCGAAGATAACCGAGTATCGAACGAGAATAACAAAGCGCCTATCGCGACGAACTAGGGCTTGTCGTTTGGCCCATGATGATCCAAAAGCATTTTATCTACCATAGGCCAAATGCATTGCGAGCATTCAACACAAACAAAAAGAGCGACCAAATGGTCGCTCTTTTTTATATCTTTAAACCGCGATTAGCCACGATGAATCGAGTCATGTGCTTGTTTTAAAAGACTTTGACTCTCTTGCAAGAATTGCTGTGAGTAGTCACCAAACCAGTCACTCACCTGATTAAAACTCTCAACAAACTTGGCTTTATCTTTTCCGTCTAAGATCTCGAGTGCTTCACCAAAACAACGGTGGAAGCGTCGAATCATCTCAATGTTCTCATCTGAAGAGAGGATGATATCACCGTACAAGTTCGGGTCTTGAGCAAACAGACGGCCAACCATCGCAATTTCTAGACGATAGATTGGAGAGCTAAGCTTCAAAAGCTGATCGATGTTCGGATTCTCTTTGCTTAGGTGTAGGCCGTAAGCAAAAGAGGTAAAGTGGCGAAGTGCTTGAATCAGAGTCATGCCGTGGTCGTGCTCAGCAGCATCCATCTGGCATAGGCTTGCGCCCCAGATACTAAATTGTTCCAGTAGCCATTGGTAGCTTTCAGAACCACGCCCATCACTGTAAACAATTACCTGTTTCGCTAAGCTTGGTACATCTGGGCCAAACATAGGGTGTAGACCGACAACAGGACCTTGGTGCATGTTCATCATTGCTTGCAGCGGCTTTGATTTAATCGATGTTAAATCACAAAGGATACAATCGCTTGGCAGGTTACCAAGTTTCGCAATCACACCTTCCGTTAAGTGAATTGGAACGGTAACAACCACGAGACCTGCGTTATCTAGGATTTCATCGGCTCTATCCCAATCTTGGCTACCAAGAACTTTAACTTCATAGCCAGAAAGCTTAAACATGCGGCCAAATAAGCCGCCAAGCTGACCATTACCACCAACGATAACCACTGAACGCAATTGTGGGTTGAGACACTTAAAACCAGAGTCTTTTTCGCTGGCATAAGATTCACGCATAGTTCGACGCAAAATATCTTCGATGAGCTGTGGTGGAACCCCTATTTTTTCTGCTTCTTGACGACGAGACGCCAACATTGCCGCTTCACGCTCCGGCACATAAATAGGTAATCCATGTTCACTTTTCACCTCACCAACTTTCTCAACGAGAGCAAGTCGCTGAGCCAGTAAATCCAGCATTTGTTTATCGACAGCATCAATTTGGTCGCGTAATTCGTTCAGTTCAACGGCCATTTTATTCCTTACTAATCTATAAGCCCGTACCAACGCCGATTTCGTTAGCAACAGATCTTAAAATGCCCCATTAGATGAGGCACTTAACTTTTAAACTCTGACTAACCTTTCAAACGGTTCTCTAAGAACGGGACTAGTTCCGTATGTGCATGTTTCAATAGTGCCTCAGTTGTGTCCCAATTGATACACGCGTCGGTAATTGAAACGCCGTATTTCATCTCATTGAGAGGTATATCAGAAGATTGGTTTCCTTCGTTGATATGGCTTTCAATCATAAGGCCGATGATCGACTTGTTACCTTCACGGATTTGGTGAATCACATCTTCAGCAACCAGAGGCTGGCGACGGAAATCTTTGCGAGAGTTAGCATGACTACAGTCAACCATCAGTGCCGCTTCTAAACCTGACTTACCTAGCTCTTGCTCACATTCGTGTACGGATACTGAATCGTAGTTCGTTTGCTTACCGCCACGTAAAATAACATGACCGTTTGGGTTACCTTGAGTAGTTAATAGTGCAACTTGACCTTCACGGCTGATACCCATGAAACGGTGGCTAGAAGAAGCCGCCTGCATCGCATTGATTGCTGTGCCTAAGTTGCCATCGGTACCATTCTTAAAGCCGATTGGCATTGAAAGACCACTGGCCATTTCACGGTGAGTTTGTGATTCAGTTGTACGTGCGCCGATCGCCGCCCAGCTGAATGTATCTGCTAGGTATTGTGGGCTGATTGGGTCTAGTGCTTCTGTTGCCAGTGGAATTTCCATCTCAGCAAGTTCAACCAGTAGCTCACGACCTACATGCAAACCATGCTCAATGTCGAAAGTACCATCTAGATGAGGGTCGTTGATTAAACCTTTCCAGCCCACCGTAGTACGAGGCTTTTCAAAGTAAACACGCATAACAATATACAGTTGATCGCTAAGTTGCTCAGATAAAGCTTTTAGGCGTTTCGCGTACTCTTTTGCCGCTTCAACATCATGGATAGAACACGGGCCACATACAACCAGCATGCGGTGATCTTTCTTATGGATGATGTTTGCGATAGTTTGACGAGACTCTTGAATGAAACGACGAGCATTATCACTCAAAGGCAGTTTTGCTTTTAACTCCTCAGGAGTAATCAGTACCTGTTCGTCGATAATATTGACATTGCTTAATTCACTTTTCTGCATAACTCAACCTGTATATTTATTTTTACACCCACATTTCCATTTGGGTTAACAATCTTTAAAAACACAATAACAGCTACAAAAACGATTGCAAGCGTAAACAATAAAAAACATTTAGTGTAAATTTAATTTTACACGTGGGTTTTGAGTCGTTTTGATTAGATTAATGACTTAAACCACAGTCAATACAAACAAAAAAGGCGATATTTCTCATATCGCCTTCTTTAAACTTGTAGAGTGTTTATTTATCACTCATCGCTTAGCATTCGCTTAATCTGCTCTGAAGCCTCTTTCCATCGGGCATCAGAGTGAAGAGTCGACAAATCAAAGCTGTATTTTTTAAGCAATGAGTTGGCTAAAGGCACCTCTTGAATCGCTAAGTGATCAAGAGCCTCAATTTGTGCATCTCGTTTATTACACATCAACACCATGTCACAGCCCGCATTCAAAGCTGCTTTTGCTCTGTCAGCCGGCCCGCCCATGATCGCAGCGCCTTCCATCGTTAAATCATCAGAGAAGATCAGACCTTTAAAGCCCAGTTTTTGTCTCAATACTTTCTGTAACCAATATTGAGAGCCACTTGCTGGTTGGTCATCATAATGAGAGAAAACCACGTGTGCAGGCATCATCGCATCTAATATTCCCGCTTCAATTTGCGCCTTAAAGATCGCCATGTCGGTGTCAAAGATATCGTCTCGAGGGTCGTAAGGGGTTTCAAGGTGCGAATCGGCTACCACACCACCATGACCAGGGAAGTGCTTTCCAGTTGTCGCCATACCAACCGACTTCATGCCTTTGATGAATGCACTACTGTGACGAACGATGGTATCAATATCTTCACCAAATGCTCGGTTACCAATCGCCTTACATTGATGACCTTTATCTAATACTGGAGCAAAACTTAGATCGATATCGTGAGCAATCAGCTCCGCCGCCATCAACCACCCTGCTTGTTCTGCTAATTGTTCACCATTGTTGTGAGTCGCGAACTCTTGAGCGGCTGGGATAATAGAAAAACCATCACGGAAACGCTGTACTCGTCCACCTTCTTGGTCAACACCAATTAAAATAGGACGCTTAGCCGCTTTGCGAATCTCTTTATTTAATGCCGATAGCTGCTTGCTATCGTGGTAGTTTCTAGCAAATAAAATGAGACCACCAACGGTTGGGTGCTCTAAAATTTCTTTGTCTTCCGCAGTCAGTTCGTAGCCTGCAACGTCAACCCACAACGGTCCCATATTTATCCCTTATTTAACCTAATTTCATAAACTTCCCGAGATTATTCTCTTTAAATTTGCTTTACAATGTTTTTAAACCAATCTGTGGAAGACTTTAGAAATGCAGTGCAATTGCGTAGAGTTAAAACATAAAGAACTGTATATCGGCGTGATGTCAGGCACGAGCATGGACGGCGTTGATACGGCACTGGTGTCGATAGAAGACAACCGGATCACACTGCTTGCTCATGATGAGTTTCCAATGCCAAAGGAACTCAAAACACGCTTGCTGGATGTATGTATTGGTCAGCAAACTGACTTGATTGCCATTGGTGAGCTCGACCACCAGCTTGGCCACCTATTTGCTGATGCCGTTCTACAGCTTCTCGACAAGTCAGAGACTCCTGCATCGGCTGTCACTGCAATTGGCAATCATGGTCAAACGGTATTCCACCAACCAACGGGCGACTCTCCCTTTACCATGCAGTTAGGCGATGCCAACGTTATTGCCGCTAAAACCGAGATCCAAACCGTCGCTGATTTCAGACGTAAAGACATGGCGCTTGGCGGACAAGGTGCACCACTGGTCCCCGCTTTTCATCATACTATTTTTCAGCCGCAAGAAAGCTCAGTTGTGGTTTTGAACATTGGTGGCATATCGAATATTTCAGTACTGCGCCCGAATCAACCAACACTTGGTTATGATACAGGCCCTGGCAATATGTTGATGGATGCTTGGGTAGATAAGCATACGGGTGAAAAATTTGACCGCGACGCTCAGTTCGCACTTCAAGGTCAGGTCAATCAAGCCTTATTAAAACAACTATTGGAAGAACCTTACTTATCTCTAACACCACCGAAAAGTACCGGTAGAGAGCTTTTCAACCTGCCTTGGTTAGAGCAACAATTAACAGAATTTAATGACATCTCAGCACAAGATGTCCAGCGCACGCTTTGCGAATACACGGCTTTGACGATAGCCAATGAAGTCGAGGCTTACCGCTTAGGCAACGCACCAGCATTGTATGTATGTGGTGGTGGGGTTAGAAACCCACTGTTGATGAAGAGGCTGTCTGAGCTTTTACCAAGCTGGGAGGTTGCCTCAACCACTAGCAAAGGTGTAGACGCTGACTATATGGAAGCCATGGCTTTTGCTTGGCTTGCTCAGCGTCATGTTCATCAACTACCGAGTAATTTACCAGAAGTGACTGGTGCAAGCAGAGCTGCCTCTCTAGGCGTTCTATACAGTGCTAACTAAACCATTTTAGAATCATCATTTAAGGATCATTATGAGTAACGACGCTCTCATATCAGCGCTCTCGCACCTCGTTTCGGAGGGGAGAAACCCTGACACTATGGATATTGATCTACTCACTTCTCTTGAAGTGGTCGAAAAGATTAACCAACAAGACAAACAAGTCCCACTAGCGATCGAAGCTGAACTGCCACAAATTGCTAAAGCCGTTGATAAAATCGCTCACGCCTTTCAAAACGGTGGGCGACTGATTTACATGGGTGCTGGCACCAGTGGTCGATTGGGCGTATTGGATGCCTCAGAGTGCCCGCCTACATTTGGTGTTTCTGACAAAATGGTAATCGGCCTTATCGCCGGCGGACCAGAAGCCATTTTAAAAGCAAAAGAAGGGGCTGAAGATTCACTGACGTTAGGTATCGATGACCTGAAAGCGATTCAATTTTCAGAAAAGGATGTTGTGGTTGGCATTGCGGCAAGCGGGCGTACACCTTACGTGATTGGCGCACTAAACTATGCCAATCAAATCGGTGCGGTGACGGTTGCTCTGTCTTGTAATCCAGATTCGCCAATTGCTGATATTGCTCAGATCGCGATAAGCCCGGTGGTTGGCCCAGAAGCCCTAACAGGGTCAACAAGGCTGAAATCCGGTACAGCGCAAAAGCTGGTGCTTAATATGCTAACCACAGCGAGCATGATTCGTATTGGTAAGAGCTACCAGAACCTGATGGTCGACGTAAAAGCAACTAACGAAAAGCTGGTTGCCCGCGCTGCTCGTATCGTTATTCAAGCAACAGAATGTGATAAAGCGTTGGCAGTGTCGACACTTAAAACTACCGATTATGACGTAAAACTAGCGATCTTGATGATTCTGACCGGGCTTGATTTGCAAGCGGCTAAGGCTCAACTGGACCAGCAGAACGGCTTTTTAAGAAAAGCGGTCGAGAATAATCAGTAAATGTCGGATTAATCTTCAATACTGATGAAAGCGTGATACAAAAACCAGTACGCATAAGGTACTGGTTTTTTTTCGATTTAAGCTTGATGATTCCGCTTCCGAGATGTGACTAATCACGAGCGAAGTTAGTGGTCGTTGGAGAACTCATCCCAGCCACGTTGCCACTCCATTCGGAAACGCTGGGCATCTTCGGTACCAGAACAAACACCTTCATACACCTGACCTGATAAGCCAATCTGATAAGCGTGGTTCGGGTTACAATATTCAGTCACACCGATTTGGTAACCTTCGTTGTAGCTTGCTTGGTCAACGGCACCCAGTTCTGCCATCTCTGAATAAGAGCGTTGAGTGTTGCCTTTGATACCATCACGGTAGCCAATCTCTTGCCAGTTACCTTCTGCCGCTAAGTCTTGAACATTGGCGCTGCATCCTGCAAAGCTAAATGCTACGGCGAATAGTGCTATTATCTTTTTCATTTCAATCCTTTATATTTCCCTAGCCACTTCTAAATGAAGCTTTGCCTCTGGTAGTAATTCTCCGCTGAACGGGGGCTAATGTCCACTCATCTCTGTTATCTACCGTTGATCTTTATTACGCGCCGTTTAATGCCCACCATCGACCACTTAACAGAAGCACGATACTTCTCAACACTTCTACCCCACCACTCAACAAAGGTCACAAACCACTAAACCGGTTATAACACCACTTAATTAGCTATTCGACCACTCACTCCAGTAGCGGAAGTTTCTTTCCATACACTCCTCTAATATACACCCTGACTTAATTAATACATTCAGGGATAACAAATTATGATGTGGTTTCTTACCTGTGTCGCAGCACTCATTGGTGGCTACTTTATTTACGGTACCTTTATCGAGAAGATTTTCGGTATCAATGAAAAGCGCCAAACACCGGCTCACACAAAGCAAGACGGCGTGGACTACGTTCCAATGTCGACTCCAAAGGTTTACCTAGTTCAGCTGCTTAACATTGCAGGTGTAGGTCCAATCTTCGGTCCTATCATGGGTGCCCTATACGGCCCGGCAGCAATGCTATGGATCGTACTAGGTTGTATCTTCGCAGGTGCAGTACACGACTACTTCTCAGGTATGTTATCTATCCGTAATGGCGGTGCTTCGGTTCCAACCATCACTGGACGTTACCTAGGCAATGGCGCAAAACACTTTATGAATATCTTTGCCATTGTTCTGCTTCTTCTAGTTGGTGTGGTATTCGTTTCTGCTCCAGCAGGCATGATCACTAACCTAGTGAACGACCAAACTGATTTCGCGATGTCTGCAACGACTATGGTTGTTGTTATCTTTGCTTACTACATCATCGCAACGATTGTCCCTGTCGATAAAATCATTGGTCGCTTCTACCCACTGTTCGGTGCTCTGCTTATCTTCATGTCTGTAGGCCTAATCACTGCAATTGGCTTCTCTGATGAACACCAAATCATGGGTGGTTTTGAAATCAGCGACATGTTCACCAACATGAACCCTAACGATCTACCGCTATGGCCTGCTCTATTCATCACTATCGCTTGTGGTGCAATCTCTGGCTTCCACGCAACTCAGTCACCTCTGATGGCGCGTTGTATGGAAAACGAGAAGAACGGTCGCTTCGTATTCTACGGTGCAATGATTGGTGAAGGCATCATCGCTCTTATCTGGTGTGCACTTGCACTATCGTTCTTCGGTTCAGTTGAGTCTCTATCTGAAGCGGTAGCAAACGGCGGCCCAGGTAACGTGGTATACAGCGCTTCATTTGGCCTACTAGGTGTATTCGGCGGTATCCTTGCTTTCCTAGGCGTGGTTATCCTACCAATCACATCTGGTGACACAGCATTCCGTTCAAGCCGCCTAATCCTTGCTGAATACTTCAACATGGAACAGAAGACACTGCGTAACCGCCTACTAATGGCTCTACCGCTGTTCGTTATCGGTGGCATCCTGACTCAAGTAGACTTCGGTATCATCTGGCGCTACTTCGGTTTCGCTAACCAATCAACAGCAGTAATGATGTTGTGGACAGCGTCAGCTTACCTACTACGTCACAACAAACTGCATTGGGTAACGACAGTTCCAGCTATCTTCATGACGTCTGTGTGTATCACATTCATCCTGAACAACAGCCAACTTGGTTTCGGCCTACCTATGCAAATCTCAACTATCGTTGGTGTGATTAGTGCGCTGGGTGTTGCGGCTTACGTAATCAAGATTTCTAAAGGCAAAGGCGAAACTGACCTTGCTAATGAAGAAAAAGAAGCAAAAGGCGAGACCAAAACAGCCTAGTTCTTAGACTCTTTGCAAAAGAGACCAGTCTTCATAGAAAGACAAGAACAGCCAAACACAACTTCGCTTGTTCCGGCAATCACTCAGTGATTCATGGATATTAAGACTAAAGCCCATCCCCTGTGATGGGCTTTATTGTCTGTACTGGTTAAGCAAGAAAGTGAGAAGCGCTAATCGCTCGAGAAAAGCCTTACAAACAAAAGCAAAACTACCCTTACCACACAATGAGCTTTACACTTAACAAGCGTCTCGATAGGTGAAAATATGGAACTCATTCTCTCTCTGCTTCAACAAACCTGTGTCTACTTAGTGATCGCTTACATGCTAAGTAAAACCCCACTGATTCTTCCATTATTGAGCATCTCTTCACGCTTAAGCCACAAGATCAGTTGTTACGTTCTGTTCTCTCTGTTCTGCATTATGGGCACCTACTTCGGCCTACAGATAAATGACGCCATCGCCAACACACGTGCAATGGGAGCGGTGATGGGCGGCCTGTTTGGTGGGCCTGTGGTTGGCTTTGCAGTGGGTTTTACCGGCGGGATTCATCGCTACTCATTAGGTGGCTTCACCGACTTAGCATGTGCGATTTCAACCACTGCAGAGGGCCTAATTGGTGGTTTGCTGCATGTGTACTTAGTCAGAAAGAACAAAGCCAGCCAGCTATTTAATCCGATGGTGGTGTTCTCTGTGACGCTCTTTGCAGAGATCATTCAGATGTTGATTCTGCTTGCAGTCGCCAAACCATTTGAACAATCTTACGCGCTGGTTTCCGACATTGCAGCGCCGATGATCATTGCCAACTCCGTGGGTGCTGCACTGTTCATGAGTATCATCCAAGACCGTAAAACCATCTTTGAGAAGTACTCGGCGACTTTCTCGCGTCGCGCACTGACCATTGCCGAACGTTCGGTAGGTATTCTGCATGGTGGTTTCACGTCTGATAACGCGCAGAAGATCGTGCGCATCATCTACGAAGAGACCAACGTAGGTGCTGTGGCAATCACTGACCGAGAAAAAATTCTCGCTTTCGTTGGCATTGGCGATGAGCACCATATTCCCAACACCCCTATTTCATCGCAAAGCACACTGACTTCGATGGAACAGAACGACATCATCTACCTGGATGGTAAAGAGAACCCATACCAATGCTCTCTCTCACAGGATTGTAAGCTGGGGTCAGCGCTGATTATCCCACTGCGTGCTGGTAACGAAGTCGTCGGCACCATCAAGCTGTATGAGCCTAAACTGAAGCTGTTTTCAACCATCAATATGTCGATGGCTGAAGGTATTGCTCAGCTGTTATCGAGTCAAATCCTGTTCAGCAACTATCAGCAACAGCAAACCCTGCTCACTCAAGCTGAAATCAAACTGCTGCACGCACAGGTCAACCCACACTTCTTGTTTAATGCACTCAACACCATCAGTGCCGTAACACGTCGTGACCCAGATAAAGCACGTGAGCTCATTCAGCACCTGTCTCACTTCTTCAGAAGTAACCTTAAACAGAATATCAATACCGTAAAACTCAAAGACGAACTCGCGCACGTTAATGCATACCTGACGATTGAAAAGGCACGTTTTACTGACCGCTTAGAAATTGAATGGGACATAGACCCACAACTGTTTGAGTCACAACTGCCAAGCTTTACCCTGCAACCTCTGGTTGAAAATGCCATTAAACACGGGATTTCAAATATGCTGGAAGGCGGCAAAGTGAAGATCTATAGCGAAGCTTTCCAAGGTGGATTTAAACTGATCGTCGAAGACAACGCTGGTAACTACCAGAAGCCATCTCAAGATCATGTTGGATTAGGGATGGAAATTGTTGATAAACGACTCACTAATTTCTTTGGACAAGACTCAGCACTAAAAATAGAATCTCAACCACAGCAATTTACTCGAATGAGCTTTATCATACCTATACTAAAATAATGGTGTTTCGTAGGTAATCGCTTCTCAGTAGCGACATTTAGAAGCAGGCATTAAAAAGATAAGCGGAATAAGCAGGGACAGAACAAAAATGAAGATTGCAGGATGTTAAAAGCACTCGTTATCGATGATGAGCTTTTTGCTCGCGAAGAGCTGATTGAGCTACTGACTGAAACGGGAGAAGTGGAAGTCATCGGTCAAGCAAGCAACGCGATCGAAGGACTTAAGCAGATCAACCTTCTTAAACCCGACGTGGTGTACCTAGATATTCAGATGCCTCAAGTTACGGGTATTGAGTTGTTGAGTATGCTTGACCCGGATACCATGCCTTACGTGGTATTTGTGACTGCTTACGACCAATATGCAATTCAAGCCTTTGAAGACAACGCCTTTGATTACCTGCTTAAACCCGTTGAGCCCTGCCGACTCAATAAAAGCGTCTCTCGACTGAACAAAGTCGTTAAGCAGAACCAAAAAGCACCAGAGCAAGATGTTGCTTCGATTGCCCCTTCCCGCTTAGAACAGATTCCATGCATTGGTCACAACCGCATTGTGATCATGGCGAGCCAAAGTGTCGAGTGTGCCTATTCTGATATCAGCGGCGTGCATGTTCGTTGTTCATCGCAAACGGCCACTTCACAGTTAACGCTAAAGATCTTAGAAGAGAAGACCGATTTGATCCGCTGTCATCGACAATATTTGATCAACATAAAATCGATCCAAGAGATCAAGTTACTCGAGAATGGATTAGCAGAGATCGTCACGCTTACCGGGTTTGAAGTGCCTGTGAGTCGTCGCTATCTCAAGACACTAAAAGAACAACTCGGTATCCAATAGCTTATCAAAGCGCACGATCAAAAAAGCCAACGTATCAACGTTGGCTTTTTACTGCTTGCGAATCGACTGTATGACGAATCGTTAATGCCACGAATCGATAGAGATTAATCGACTTGTTTAATCTGTAGCTCTTTTGGTACTTCGAAGAACATGTTCTCTTCACGACCTTGAATCTCTTCAACGTCAGTAGCACCTAGCTCGCGAATACGATCTAAGATTTGATTTACTAGCTCTTCAGGAGCAGATGCGCCAGCCGTTACACCGATTTTCTTCTTGCCTTCAACCCATTCTGTTTGAATGTCTTCAGGACAATCCGTTAGGTAACCTGGTGTGCCTAATTTTTCAGCCAGCTCTTTCAAGCGTGTTGAGTTCGATGAGTTCTTAGAACCAACGACAATCACAACGTCAACGTCGTTTGCCATCTCACGCACGGCGTCTTGACGGTTTTGAGTCGCGTAACAGATGTCATCTTTACGAGGGCCTTGAATCTCAGGGAATACACGACGTAGCTCTTCGATTACGTCAGCGGTTTCATCAACAGATAGCGTCGTTTGGCTCACGTAGTGCAGGTTAGTTGGATCGTTTACCACTAGGTTTTGCACGTCCTCTGGCTTCTCAACCAAGTACATACCACCCATTTGGCTCGCGTATTGACCCATAGTACCTTCAACTTCAGGGTGACCTGCGTGACCAATCAGCACCACTTCCATATGTTTACGGCTCGCACGCGCAACCTCCATATGGACTTTAGTTACTAAAGGACACGTTGCATCGAATACCGTTAGCTCGCGCTCTTTCGCTTCTTTACGAACCGCTTGAGACACACCGTGAGCAGAGAAGATCACAATGTTATCGTCTGGCACTTCGCTAAGTTCTTCGACAAAAATAGCACCGCGTTGTTTTAGCCCCTCAACAACAAAGCGGTTGTGTACCACTTCATGACGAACGTAGATCGGTGGCTGGTACATTTCGAGTGCGCGCTCGACAATGCTGATCGCACGATCAACACCGGCACAAAAGCCACGAGGGTTAGCTAACATTATTTTCATTTCATTGCTCATCATTTACCGCGGTACTAAGGTTGTTTCTATAGAGTTCGCCGTCGGCGAGGCTCGCATTCTACAGTGAAGCGCCTAGACAGTGAAGCTCTGGGTGACATCTCAGCTGTAAGGCGGTGTTATTCTAACGTTCAGAGAGTTAGTCGACAGATAAGATATTGACGTCAAACGTAACATCTTGGCCTGCTAGTGGGTGATTAAAATCAACCGTCACAGAATCGCCAGCGATCTCAGTGATAATACCTGGGATTTCCATACCGTCAGGGCCAGAAAATGCCATGATAGTGCCCACTTCAACCTCAGAGTCACCAACAAATTTAGCACGATCCATATGGTGGATATGATCTGGGTTAGGCATACCAAACGCATCTTCCGCTTTGAGGTCGATAGACTTTTCAGTACCTGCTTCAAGCCCAAGTAAGCACGCTTCAAAGTTCTCGCTTAGGCTACCATCGCCCATCACGAACTTCGCTGGTTTGCCCATATTTTCGGTACTATCGGCAACTGAACCATCCTTCATCTTAATCGTAAAATGTAGGGTTACTGCTGAATCATTTTTAATTGCTGCCACGTTACTTTCCTTAGACTTCTTTATTATTTGAGGATGCATTTTTTATGCTTCCTTGTTGACTGAAGCATAAAAAAAAGCGCCACCGGAATCAACCGACAGCGCTTAGGGCTATTCTATTCTGTGAGTCATAGACTGACTTTAGAGCATCTATTTAAAAGCTATTTGCTTTCGTCTTTCTTACGGAAACCATCTAGGATGATCATCGCGGCACCAATACAAATTCCCATATCGGCTAAGTTGAATGCTGGCCAGTGGTAAGTGCCCCAGTAGAAATCTAAGTAATCGACAACAAAACCATGTACGACACGGTCAAATACATTACCTACCGCACCACCAATGATGATGGCATAAGCGATGTTGTTCCACTTTTCTGTCGCTGGTAGCTTGCTCATCCAGTACGTCAGCATACCCGTTACAGCAAAGGCAATACCGGTAAATAGCCAACGCTGCCAACCACTTTGATCACTCAAGAAGCTGAATGCGGCGCCGTAGTTGTGAACGTACAAAAAGTTAAAGAACGGCAACACCTCAATACGGTTTGCCCAGCCATACCCCATGTTGTCCATAACAAAGAGTTTGATGCCAATGTCTGCAAGAAAAACCAGCAGAGCTAACCATAACCAACGTACACCAGATTGTTTTAACGAAACTTCACTCATTTCTATTCCTAGTATTTACGAAGCGATTCCTCATTCGCACACTCGGTTTGAGTCGCCATTAAGAATCAGCTTGGTTAAACACATTTCCTATAACTAAAAATAACCCCAGTTGATACTGGGGCTATGATTTTTACAAAAAGTTCAGTCTTTCTCTGAGTCGTTATGCGAACTTACGCACTTCGCCTTCACCATCAACGTTTGATACACAACGGCCACAGATCTTCTCGTGTCCTTCAATTGTGCCTACGTCTGGTGTGTGGTGCCAACAACGGTCACACTTCTCAGCTTCTGTTGCTGCAACTTCAACGAATAGACCTTCAACGTCTGTCGCTTGAGCCGCATCAGACTTCTCGCTCAGTGGCTTAACAACCGCTGCAGAAGTGATAAGTACGAAACGTAGCTCATCTTCTAGCTTGTTGATCTTAGCCGCTAGTGCGTCGTCAGCGTATAGCGTTACTTCAGCTTGCAGTGCACCACCGATTGTTTTCTCTTTACGAGCATCTTCAAGAAACTTGTTCACAGCGCCACGAACCGTTTGGATTTCAGCCCAGAATTCGTTGCTTAGCTCTTCGCCTTCAGCAAGACCGAATAGGCCTTCGAACCATTCGCCAGTAAACACGAACTTGTCACGTTGACCAGGCATCTCGTTCCAGATTTCATCTGCAGTGAACGACATGATAGGTGCCATCCAACGAACTAGAGCTTCTACGATGTAGTAAAGCGCAGTCTGACAGCTACGTTGAGCATGGCTGCCCTGTTTTGCTGTGTACTGACGGTCTTTGATTACGTCTAGGTAGAAAGAACCCATTTCGATAGAACAGAACTGCATTAGACGCTGAGTTACACCGTGAGTGTTGTACTCGCCGTATGCTTTCACGATCTCTTCTTGTGCAGCTTGTGCACGGCCAACAGCCCAGCGATCAAGTGCAACCATCTCTTCAGCAGGCACTAGGTCAGTTTCAGGGTTGAAACCGCTTAGGTTTGCTAGGAAGAAACGAGCAGTGTTACGAATACGACGGTAAGCATCAGCAGAACGCTTCAGGATTTCATCAGAAACCGCTACTTCACCCGTGTAATCCGTAGAAGCAACCCATAGACGTAGGATATCTGCGCCTAGTTTGTTGGTTACGTCTTTAGGAGCAACAACGTTACCGATAGATTTAGACATCTTACGGCCGTTACCATCTACTACGAAACCGTGCGTTAGCACTTGCTTGTATGGTGCTTCGTCTTTCATCGCGATAGATGAAATTAGAGAAGACTGGAACCAACCACGATGTTGGTCAGAACCTTCAAGGTAAAGATCTGCACTGTTGCCGTTGTACTCTTCGCGAGAATCAACAACAGAGAAGTGCGTAACACCTGAATCGAACCATACGTCTAGTGTATCTAGCACTTTTTCGTACTTGTCTGCGTCTTCAGCGCCCATAAGGTCTGCTGCGTCTACATCCCACCAAGCTTGAATGCCTTTCTCTTCAACTAGCTTCGCTACTTTTTCGATTAGCTCAGAGCTATCTGGGTGAAGTTCTGACGTCTCTTTATGAACGAACAAAGCAATTGGCACACCCCAAGTACGTTGACGAGAGATACACCACTCAGGGCGACCTTCGATCATACCTTCGATACGGCTTTGACCCCACTCAGGCATCCACTCAACATTCTTCGTTGACTCTAGTGCTTTTGCACGTAGGCCAGCTTGATCCATAGAGATGAACCACTGTGGTGTTGCACGGAAGATGATTGGAGTTTTGTGTCTCCAACAGTGTGGGTAGCTGTGCTCGTAAGCGTGGTGATGCAGAAGTGCACCTTTCTCTTTTAGAACTTCTAAAACAGAGTCGTTCGCTTTGAATACGTGCTGACCAGCAAATAGCTCGGTATCTGGTAGGTAAACGCCGTTAGAGCCTACTGGGTTAGCGATTTCTAGGTTGTATTTCTTACCAACCACGAAATCCTCTTGACCGTGACCAGGAGCAGTGTGAACCACACCAGTACCTGAATCAGTCGTAACGTGATCACCTAAGATCGCAGGAACTGTGAAGTCGTAGAACGGGTGGTTGAACTGAGAAAGCTCAAGATCAGCACCAGTTGCAAAACCTAGGTTATGGAAGTGCTCGATACCCGCACGATCCATTACGTCTTTTGCTAGTTCAGAAGCAACAACGATACGTTGAGCGGGCTGGTCGCCATTCGCTTCAACTTGGATAAGCACGTATTCAAGATCATCACGTAGACATACTGCGCGGTTAGCTGGCAGAGTCCATGGTGTTGTTGTCCAGATAACGATAGAGATTTCGCCTTGACCAGCGTGGCCGTCAGCTAGAGAGAATTTCTCTAGAAGCGCCGCTTCGTCAGCTGCAGTAAATTTCACATCGATAGATGGAGATACTTTATCTTTGTATTCAACTTCAGCTTCAGCCAGAGCAGAACCACAGTCAGTACACCAGTGAACAGGTTTGAAACCTTTCAGTAGGTGACCTTTGTCTGCGATTTTGCCTAGTGAACGAATGATGTTCGCTTCTGTGCCGAAATCCATAGTGCGGTAAGGTTTGTCCCACTCGCCCATGATACCAAGACGTTTGAAGCTCTCTTTTTGACCTTCAACTTGGCCCGCAGCGTACTTACGACACTCTTCGCGGAATTCAGCAGCCGAAATCTTCTGACCTGGCTTACCTTTCTTCTTCTCAACCATTAGTTCGATTGGAAGACCGTGACAGTCCCAACCAGGGATGTATGGAGCATCAAAGCCAGAAAGGGTCTTAGATTTAATAATAATGTCTTTAAGAATCTTATTCAGCGCGTGGCCAATGTGAATGTCGCCGTTCGCGTATGGAGGGCCATCATGCAGTACGAAAGATTTTTTACCTTTCTTTGCCTTACGGATTTCGCCGTAAAGATCTTCTTTGTACCAACGCTTAAGCATTTCTGGCTCACGATTTGCCAGATTGCCGCGCATTGGGAACCCTGTTTCTGGTAAGTTCAGGGTATCTTTATAATCACTCATCGATTCTTAATTCCGTTATATTGGGCGAAGTTAGACATTATGTTAATCGGTGGAATCATCCGATTAATTCTTTAGCTGAAGCAGCCACACCCTTGCGGCTTCAGCATCCAATTCTATTTGATTCTTTAATGCGTCGAACGATTCAAATTTTATCTCGTCGCGCAGTTTGTGCAAAAGTCGTACTTCTAACTGTTTACCATACAAATTGGCTTTAAAGTCAAAAAAGTGCACTTCTAATTGCTGCCTTACACCATTCACCGTTGGTCGTTGTCCAATATTAGCAACGCCACCGACAGGAACCCCGTCGATATCCAATGCTTCAACAACGTACACTCCCGACACAGGAGAGACACAACGCTTTAATGGAATGTTAGCGGTAGGGAAACCTATGGTTCTCCCAAGTTTTCGACCATGGGACACACGACCACTAATGCTGTAATCACGTCCTAACATGGTAGCACTTGCAGCCAAATCATCGACCGCTAATGCATTTCGTATCTCAGTACTGCTGACACGTAATTGATTTAAGCAATAGCTTTGGGTGCTTACCACCTCAAAACCGAACTTCTCGCCCGCTTCTTTGAGCATAGCGAAATTGCCAGTGCGGCCTTTGCCAAAACAAAAGTCATCACCAACCACCAAAAACTTCACGCCAAGCTTATCAACCAAAAGATCTTTAATGAATGCTTCCGCTGATAAACTTGCAAAGTACTGATTAAAATTGACACACAATAAACGACTGATACCTAGCTTGCTCAGTTGCACGTACTTATCGCGTAAGCGAGTTAAACGTGCCGGCGCTCTATCTCGGGCAAACAGCTCCATAGGCTGCGGTTCAAACGTCATAACAACAGAAGGTAACCCTAATGCTGCCGCTTGTTCAGAAACCTGACCAAGAACCTCTTGATGTCCTAAATGAACACCATCGAAGTTACCTATGGTCAATACACAGCCGTGATGCTGCACTTTAATATTGTGTATACCTCGGATCAGTTCCATTATGATCAGCTAAAACCTGTTATTTGCATCATTCATTGTGTGAAACCGACGGATTATATACTAATCAGTATTAATCTGTCGCTGCTTTTAAATGTTTTACTCGGATACCTAAAACCAGTACCGAAACAATATAAACAAAGCCACCAAGTCCAATCAAGCCTGTTAGCATCAGCGCTCTCTGACTAAAGCTCCATTCAAGCCACTGTTGCATATTATCCAACTGCCACAAAATAGCCGCGACCATCACGCCGCCTGAGACAATAAGCTTCGCGCAGAACAGTAAAGTGGTCTTTGTCAGTTTATAGACACCAGCAAGGTGTAAACCGCGATATAACAAGGCCATATTCACAAAAGCTGACAGAGCGGTTGCAATCGCCAAACCGATATAGCCATAGAAATAAGCAAAGATAGCGTTAAATACCATGTTCGTGACCATTGCGATAATGCCGTACTTCACTGGGGTTTTCGTGTCTTGACGAGAGTAATAACCCGGAGCCAATACTTTAATCAGCATGAAGTTAAGCAAACCGGAGGCGTACGCAACTAAAGACATCGATGCCTGTTGCACGTCGTGAGGAGAGAACTCACCACGCATGAATAACACCATCAACATCGGTTTTGCTAAAACAATAAGCCCCAACATAGCCGGAATGCCAAGCAGTAGCACCATACGCACGCCCCAGTCCATGGTATGTGCAAAACCTTCCCTTTGAGCATCAACGTGCTTACGAGACAAAGCAGGAAGAATCACAGTCGCAATTGCAATACCGAATAGACCTAGTGGGAACTCAAGCAATCGATCTGAGTAGTACAACCAACTAATAGAGCCTGTCGCTAGGAAGCTGGCAATAAAGGTATCAAACAGTAGGTTGATTTGGCTAACTGACACACCAAACAGAGCTGGGATCATTAATGTGCGAATCTTAACGACGCCCGGATCTCTCCAGCCCCACTTCGGCTTAACTAACACGCCTGCTTTAATAAGGAAAGGCATTTGGAAAAGGAATTGAACTAAGCCACCAAGAAACACACCGATCGCCAAGCCGATTTCTGGCTGTTCTAAGTTCGGGGAGATAAACCACGCTGCGCCGATGATCATGACATTCAAAAACACAGGGGTAAAAGAGGAGACCGCAAACTTACCCAGTGTATTGAGAATGGCACCGGATAACGCGACGAAAGTGATGAACCATAAATAAGGGAAAGTAATCTTGAGCATAAAGCTCGCTAGCTCGAACTTAGGAGCCGCAGGGCCATCATTTAGCCAGTCGATAAACCAACCCGCACCAAACAGCGCGGTAATCGCCCCAGAGCCCAGTACACCGATAATAGTAACAATAGAGACTAATACTCCGAGCGTACCCGACACCTTAGCGATTAAGTCTCGGGTTTTCTCTTTATCACCAGCCGCGTGATATTCTGTTAATACTGGGACAAACGCTTGAGAAAAGGCACCTTCTGCAAACAGTCGACGTAAGAAGTTCGGGATTTTATTAGCGAAGAAAAATACGTCGGCACTCGCTCCTGCTCCCATCAAATTTGCTACTACTACATCACGTACTAGCCCCAATACACGGGAAACAAAAGTCATTGCACTGACAATCAGGCCTGACTTTAATAGTCGTTTACTCACAGAAACCTCTGACACTGGTTGATTACTTTCAAGGGAGGATAAATACTATCCTGTCCTAAGAAGCATATTTATTAGCATTGGTCTAAAAATGCTGTTAGAATCCCCGCCATCTTAACCGCGATGACCTTTCCATTCCAAAGTTTGTTTGGCTACGATTGGTTTTTGCACAAATCATTTGACAATTAAGCGCTAATGAGGGATAGTCCTCGCCCTTAAATTGTCACCGAACTAAGTTTTTGGGAGTTAGACCCTTGGCAAACAGTAAATCTGCTAAGAAGCGCGCTATCCAAGCTGAGAAACGTCGCCAGCACAACGCTAGCCGTCGTTCTATGATGCGCACTTACATGAAAAAGACTATCGCAGCTATCGCAGCTGGTGATAAAGAAGCTGCAACTGCTGCTCTTGTAGAAGTTACACCACTTCTTGACCGTATGGCGACTAAAGGCCTTATTCATAAGAATAAAGCTGCACGTCATAAGTCTCGTTTCGCTGCTGCAATCAAAGCTCTTTAATAGAAATTTGATTACAACGCAAAACGAAAAAAACCGGCTTAGGCCGGTTTTTTTATATCTGAATTTTGAGTAGCACAATGAAACGACTGACTGACAGTAGTTAAAAATAACGAACAGACTCAGATATCGATAGGGAATAAAACAGAGAAGAGTCAAATAGATAGGTAATGACTAAATAGCTAGAAAGTAGATAAGTAGCTAAAATAGATAGTGAACAGACAGCTTTAAACGTTCGACGCGAAATACTGACACTTCCTTGTGTCGACCTTATTCCTGATAAGAAACCACTTTTCTTACCAACAATAAACTACTTGCAATATAGACCATGCAGTAGGTTAATCATTGCTTTTACTTCTTCACTGCTCAATGTGTAATACACGGTTTGAGCTTCTTTACGAGTATCGACCAAACCATCTCTTCTCAACCAAGCAAGATGTTGAGATAAAGCCGATTGACTCAGTTCCAACTTGCCACACAACTCCCCAACCGACAGCTCAGTACCATGTAAAAGGCACAAAATCTGTAAGCGACGTTCGTTGGCCATGGCTTTGAGTAGAATCACAGCTTGTGCTGAATTCTTCTCCATCTCTTTTAAGTTCATAGTTTGGCTCCCTACAACCTTTACGCCAACTACGGGCTATCAGTATTTACGGCATATTGCGGGGTTATCATAGTCGATATCAATTCATTAACAAACTACCTCATTCGAACAATTTGCTAAAATCTGCGTCACATACATTTTTTACGGCTGGATGTTGGATCATCC
Source organism: Vibrio chagasii (assembly GCF_002954585.1). GTDB lineage: Bacteria > Pseudomonadota > Gammaproteobacteria > Enterobacterales > Vibrionaceae > Vibrio > Vibrio chagasii_A. The sequence goes on along the minus strand of NZ_MSCI01000002.1, from coordinate 247,694 downwards.
TCTCAGCAAAAATGACATAGTACTCTTCTTTTAACTCTTCAATACCGCCTAATAATTGCAAGGAGGTGTCTTGCTCCACTTCAGACATGTACAAGGTTGGTGCTAAGAAAATAGCATCATGGTGGTAACGAGCGAACGCTTTCATCAGTGCTGCATCATCAAACTCACCCAAAATATCCGGTTTTAGACCCTGTCTATCAAACCATTGCAGTATCTTGCGCCCCATAGAGGTTCGACTTCCTGGGATCAACAACTTTCTTTGCTCTAATACGGCTGGGAAATTAACCCCTTTCACTTCACCAGAGCTGAAGAAGCTCATACCACTCTCACCCAACTTCTTGCTGAATAAGCCTGGGCTTTGGCTAGAGTCCACTGGGCAGTCAGACAAGATCATATCGAGCTTATGTTGAGAGAGCTGTTCAAGCAGCATTTCGTGAGTCGATTCAAAACAGCGAAGGTGGATACTGTTATCTTCAGGAATCGTCGACATCAAGATCTTACTAACCAGTCGTTTCGAAAGAGCGTCTGCCACACCGACATCAAACAGGATATTTGAGTGCTGACTGTAGTTCACGATATCCAGCATTTCGTAGCTCAGACCAAACATACGATCCGCGTATTTGAAAACCAACTGCCCAAGCTCTGTTGGTTCAACACTGCGACCATTGCGCTTGGTCAGCTTACCGTCCATTCGCTCTTCTAATGCTTTTATCTGGCCAGTGACCGTTTGAGGTGTGAGAAATAGAGCTTCTGCTGCTTTGGTAACAGAACCTTGCTTGCAGACCATCCAGAAGTAATAAAGATGGTTATAGTTGAGGTGCGACATAGGTGTGCCGTAATAAAAGAGTCGATTCCTTTTTATATCAAATATGACACCTCCGCTCAACAAACTCGGAAAAACCAACTATAAAACCATTTAACTGCTAATTTTTTCGAAGTGTTTGATTTCATAATGTAATATTAACGCCAATTTTCTCAATTTTTTTCTAACTTTTAAGATCTATATCACCCATCAAAAACCGCAATAAAATCATTTATAAACAAACACTTAAAACAATCATATTTACTGTCAGAATATTTAAACAGTAAATCATCACAAAAAAGTCCTACCTCAACCAAAATGTAATATTACTGAAATATTTCCCCTCTAACATCACGCTCAGATTAAACAAACAGACCAAACACAGACTTAAACGGTCCTATGGAGAAAACATTATGAACCAAGCTACTACTGCAGCAGCGCCGATTTCGAGCACAACTCGTTGGCTACGCTGGGCTAACTTGGCATTCATGCTTTACCTACTATTACTTTCAGTTTCAATGGTTGGAACAGGCTTCAAATGGGCAACAGGCGAACAAGCAAAAGTTCTTTTTGAATTTGCTTCACACCCAGTTGCAGGCTTAATGATTGGTTTAGTTGCAACCGCACTTATTCAATCATCAAGTACAGTTACTTCAATTATCGTTGGCCTTGTGGCAGGTGGTTTACCTGTTGAGCTAGCAATCCCTATGATCATGGGGGCAAACATTGGTACTACAGTAACCAATACGCTAGTTAGCCTTGGTCACGTTCGTTGTAAAGAAGAGTTCAAGCGTGCATTCGCAAGTGCGACGATTCACGACTTCTTTAACCTATTGGCCGTAGCTATCTTCCTACCGCTAGAGATGGCGTTTGGTATTCTAGAGAAGATTTCTCACTGGTTGGTATCTCCGATGCTAGCAACAGGTGATATGAGCATGAAGGGCCTTAACTTCATCAAGCCGATCACTAAACCAGTAGTAAGCGCAATTAAAGAGCCTCTATCAACATTTGGCGACACGATTGGCGGCATCCTGCTTATCGCTTTAGGTATCGCAACTATCTTCGTAGCTATCACTGTTATGGGTAAGCTGATGAAGAGCCTAATGGTTGGTCGTGCTCGTGAGATTCTTAAGAACGCAATTGGTCGTGGTCCAATCCACGGTATCGCTTCTGGCTCTATCGTTACTATCCTTGTTCAGTCTTCTTCAACGACAACAAGCTTGATGGTTCCACTAGTAGGCTCAGGTGTTCTTAAAGTACGTGATGTTTATCCATTCACTCTAGGCGCAAACATCGGTACATGTATTACCGCTCTACTTGCAGCAACAGCAGTATCTGGTGAGTTCGCAGTATTCGCACTTCAGATTGCTCTAGTACACTTGGTGTTCAACATCATGGCAACGGTATTCATCTTCGGTATCCCGTTCCTACGTGAGCTACCAGTTAAAGCGGCAGACATGATTTCAGACATGGCTGTGAAGAACAAAGCTGTTGTTGCCGGTTACCTTGTTGCGGTATTCCTTGTACTGCCAGGCACAATCTTGTCTCTGACTGCTTAATAGCAAAATACACATCGCTTATAGCAAAGCCCGCAACCTAGGTTGCGGGCTTTTTCTTTGTTAAGAGCAGATGCGGGGAACAAAAAAGATGCGGGATTCGAGTAAACGAGTAACGAAGAGCCCGTTTACTCGCACCTATATATACCCTCGTCACTCCCTACAGCGAGGAACGAGCGGGATAGGGAATCTACGCAGCGCATAGCACCCAGAGATTCCCTACTCCTTCCTTCGTCAGTCTAGGGAATGACGAATTGAAAAAAGATTCAAGATGAGAGTAAACGGGTAACGAAGAGATAAAGCCAGGTACGAATGGCGAAAAACTCGAACTCTAATTTTCTTATTTAATATCTAACCTACCTCTCAAACTAAAGATGCTCTTCGTATCCCTAGTCTCGTTTACCCTTATCTGCTCCTGATCTTCGCATATCGAGACCCGGTTACTCATCACTGCCCCTTAAATAAAAAAGGCTGCACAGTGGCAGCCTTTCAATCAAACAAAACGAATTTGGTTAAACCGAGAATGGGTACTTAATCGCTTCGTGGCATTCGTAACCTTCAACCCAGAAGTCATCCATCGTTACCCAAGTTTCTAAATCCTCTAGAGACTTAATCTCAGGGTTGATGTGGAACGTTGGGCCCGCTAGAGGCTCACGCTTCAGCTGAATATCACGCATAGGTGCCAGTTGGTCTTCATAGATATGAGCATTAACTAGCTTGTGGTAAGCCATACCCGCTTTTTTGCCTGTGATTTGCGCCATAATCGCTAGGAACACATACACTTGAACCATGTTGAAGTTCAGACCTAGTGGAACATCACAAGAACGCTGAGTACTGTTTAGGTACAGAGTGTCACCAAGTAGAGAGAAATGGTGGCTGTACATACACGGACGCAAGCAGCCCATGTGGAACTCGCCTGGGTTGTAGAAGTTTAAGATCTCACCACGGTCATCGATACCATTCGTCAGGTCATCTACAATCTTCTTCAGTTGGTCGATATGACCACCATCAGGCTTTGCCCATGCTCGGCCTTGAACGCCATAAACACGCCCCATGTCATCTTCACCCTTACGGTAAGGATTGTTCAGCCATGCTTCGTTCAAGTTCGAGTTTGCATCCCAAGTTTTTGTACCTAGTTTGCGAAAATCTTCAGCGTTGTCGTAACCGCGAATGTAGCCAAGCAGTTCAGCAACAGCAGCTTTCCAAAAGCTCTTACGCGTAGTGACAAGTGGGAACTGGTTGTTGCCAACATCATATTCAAGGTCAGCATTGATTACGGTTAGGCAGCGCTTGCCTGTGCGTTCATTTTCAATCCAAGTACCGTTATCAACGATACGCTGACAGAGATCTAAATACTGTTTCACACCAATTCCTTACTTCGTTTGTTGTGGTAATTCGTCTTTGTAGTGACCACGCTTGTATGCCCAAACCATCATCAGCGCACCGATGATAACCATTGGCAGTGACAGGATTTGTCCCATAGAGATAAACCCGCCGAACAAGCCTAGATGAGCATCTGGTTCACGTACGTATTCTACTAAGAAGCGGAATGTACCATATCCTGCAAGGAATAACCCTGATACAGAACCAAGAGGACGTGGCTTTTTAATAAACCAGTTCAAGATGAAGAACAGCACAATGCCTTCAAGTGCCATTTCATAAAGCTGAGATGGGTGGCGAGGAAGTGGACCGCCATTCGGGAATACGATTGCCCATGGCACATCTGTAACACGGCCCCAAAGTTCACTGTTCATGAAGTTGCCTAAACGCCCCATGCCTAAACCAAAAGGCACCAATGGTGCAATCATGTCGGCCACGCCAAAGAAAGTGCGACCATTCTTTTTCGCATACCAGAACATTGCGGTAATAACACCAAGCAGGCCGCCGTGGAAAGACATACCGCCAGTCCATACCTTAAATAGGTAAAGAGGATCGGCTAGGAAAAGGTCAAAGTTGTAGAACAGTACGTAGCCAATACGACCACCAAGTACCACACCTAGAAAGCCAGCGAACAATAAGTCTGAGACTTGCTCTCGAGTCCAACCGCTACCCGGCTGATCAGCTCGGCGATTTGCTAGCCAAAGAGCAAACATAAAACCGACAAGGTACATTAGGCCGTACCAACGAACTGAGATTGGTCCTAGTTCAATAAGAACAGGATCGATATTTGGGAATTCAATAAAACCCTGAGACATACTTGGCTCTCTATCTAAATTGAATAACGGTTAGCTCAATCGCTAACGAAAGACACTACAGCAGCATGGTCGCTGCTATAAACATTAAAAATACCGCAAAGAACTTCTTAAGTACTGGTGTTGGTAATTGCGTAGCCAGCTTCGCACCCACTCGTGTGGTCATTACTGATGTGCACGATATCGCAACCAAGGCAGGTAGGTAGACATAACCAAGGCTAAACGCGGGCAGCCCCTCGACAGACGAGCCATGCCAAATAAAGCCTAGCATCCCAGAGATAGCGATAACAAAACCACACACTGAAGATGAACCCACCGCCTTACGCATTTCCACACCATGATGGTTAAGGAAAGGTACAGACAACGAGCCGCCACCAATACCCGCGAGGCTTGAAACCAAACCAATGCCACCACCACATAACATGGTTGTCGCAGAGCCTGGCATCGCTTTCTGGCTCTTAGAGCGAATCGACAACAGCATCTGCAGTGCCAGCACTAACACAATCACACCAAAAACTTTAGGCAAGTACTGAGAAGGAATAACGTCAGCTACAAAGGAACCAAGAAAACCGCCAATCACAACCCCTGGCATTAACCACTTCACGACAAATATCTCTACGTTACCCAACTTTAAGTGGTTAATCGCAGACGATCCTGACGTAACAATAATGGTAGATAGCGAGGTCGCTAATGCCATTTGCATTGCAAACTCTTGAGGAATACCCGCTTTCGGGAGCAAGAACAGTAAGGCCGGAACCACCAACAACCCACCGCCAATACCTAGCAAGCCAGCTAAAACACCAACAACAGCACCAAGGCCTGCCAGCAAGCCTATCAGTTCATATGACACGTTAATTCCTATTTTTTACCTGCTCGAATGAAGCCTGTAAATTCACGCTCTTCGAAATAGTTCAGCATCATACTATAGATGTCACTGCCATACGGCTTTGAAAGTGCCTTATTTGCCAAATCCTGTAATTCGCTCAAGTTAGATTGACGAATCAAATACTTGGTTCTAGCCACATTCGAGGTGTTCATACTTAACGTCTGATAACCCAATCCAAGCAGTAACAATGCACCCATTGGATCACCGGCTAGCTCTCCACAAATACACACAGGTAATTGATATTGCTTACAAGTATCATGAATCTGTTTCAATGCCATGATCACAGCAGGGTGCATAGATTCATAGACATCAGAGACTCGAGAATTGTTCCGGTCAACGGCCAATAAATATTGGGTTAAGTCATTGGTACCAACAGAGACAAAGTCGACCTTGTCAGCAATCAGCGGTAGCAGATAGAGCATCGAAGGCACTTCAATCATGATACCGATACGAGGCATTCGTACTCGATTATCAAGTTCATGCACTTCATCATACGCTTGCTCAATCAACTGTAGTGCGTCATCCAACTCCTGAGCGCCCGAGATCATCGGTAGCAGAATGCTCAAGTTGTGGCTTTCACAACTCGCACGTAACATGGCACGCAGTTGGATAATGAAGATATCTGGATGATCCAGCGTAAAGCGAATACCACGCCAGCCAAGGAATGGATTGTCTTCCTCGATTGGGAAGTAAGGTAATGCCTTATCACCACCAATATCGAGCGTACGCATCACCACTTGTTTATTTGGGTAGCTAGAAAGTACAGAGCGATACTGCTTAAACTGTTCATCCTCTGATGGGAAACGTTGTTGTAATAAGAAGGAAATTTCCGTTCGATACAGGCCAACCCCATCAACGCCTTGATTGATGGCAATATTGGTATCAGCGCTCAAGCCTGCATTAAGTAGGATTTCAACCTGTTGATCATCTTGGGTTTTCGCAGGTAGATACAGCTCGCGATTGACCATTGAGGAGAGTTCACTCTCTTCAAGAATCAGCCCTCGATACTCTTTGAGCAGGCTCTTGGTCGGCTCGATAAAGATCTCGCCACTATAACCATCGACGATGGCTTGCTTGCCATTCGCTTGCTCGAGGTTAATGTTAACTCCCATCACCGAAGGGATGCCAAGCGCACGAGATAAAATCGCAGCATGCGAGTTCGCCGCCCCTTCCAAAGAGATCACTGCCAACAGCTTCTCTTTTGGAATCGACGCTAATACAGAAGCCGTTAACTCACGAACTACCAGGATAATAGGTTTATCTAAGGTACGAAGCTCATATTCGGAGTTATGGAGGAAATACAACAGCCTTTGACCGAGCTCTCGGATATCCTGTGCCCTTTCACGCAGATAAACATCCGACATACGAGCAAAGCGATTGGAATAACTCTCGACTACCTGCCTTAGTGCCCAGTCCGCTTTATCGCCTTTCTGAATCTGACTTTTTAGATCCTTACGCAACATAGGATCGTTGAGTAAGTGCGTAAACAGATCAAAGATAGCTAATGCGTCTTTATTGATTTCACTGTCTAGGCGCTTTCGCATGCGTTTAAAGTCGTTGAGGGCATTTTCAACTGCCACTGCCAGTAACTCTTGTTCGCGCTCAATATTGAGCGTCGAAGCAGGATACACATCCGTTAATTCAGGTTGAGTGTTATCCCACCACAGATCACCAATGGCAACCCCAGATGAGGCAGCAATACCTTTGATGCCTGGCAGCTTCTGTTGCTCCAACAGCCAATGACCTTGGGTTTGGGCGTGCGCCACAATAACCGCAAGTTGAGCTGAGAGCGTAACAAGGAAAGACTCTTCCATCTCGCTGAATAAACGAGGCGTCTTTTGTTGGATAACCAATACACCAAGCACTTGCTTGCGATGGATAATGGGAGTGCCAAGAAAAGAGTGGTAAATGTTTTCTCCAAGTTCTGGAAAAAACTTATAAGCAGGGTGAGCAGACGCTTGTGCAAGGTTAATAGGTTCAGCGCTTCGTTTGACTAGGCCAACCAGACCTTCATCGAAACCAATGTGAATACTATTCCCTTCAAAGATCAGGCCTTGAGTTGCCATCAACTCAAGGCGCTGCATATCATTATTGGCTAAATACACGGTGCAACATTCCGTCTGCATCGCACTGCATGTCTCTTTAACTAGAATATCAAGTGCTGTTGATACATCTTCAACTCTTGATACGTGTTCAACTATTTCCCTTAGTTGACTGAGCATGCTTAACCTCTACGCAATTTGCGTTTTCCTTTTGTTTTTCGCTCTTTAAACGGCATTGCTAAAGATGCGAACTCTTTCATCGCTCGACGGTAAACGTCTCGCTTAAAAGAAACAACTTGTCGAACTGGGTACCAGTAACTCACCCAGCGCCAACCATCAAACTCAGGTGTACTCCCACGCTGCATATTGATACGCGATTCATCGCAATCTAAGCGTAAAAGGAACCACTTCTGTTTTTGTCCAATACAGACAGGTTTAGAATCCCATCGAACCAGTCGTTTGGGTAGCTTGTAGCGTAACCAATGACGACTTGTCGCGACGATCTTGACATCCTTTTTAGTAAGGCCAACCTCTTCATACAACTCACGGTACATTGCCTGTTCCGGAGTTTCACCTTCATCTATTCCCCCTTGAGGGAATTGCCATGAATGTTGCCCGTATCGTTTAGCCCAGAAGACCTGACCATGGTTGTTACAGATTACAATACCAACATTTAATCGGTAACCATCGCCATCTATCACTGGCCAACCTCTATCTAAATTTTTAATTACACTGATTTTTCCACATATCCCCAATTGGAGCAAACTTAGTGACGTGATAAGCGCTATATTTATGAATATTATCTGTGGATATGGATAAGTTTTGCTCAAATTTGAGTTACCCACACAATAGTGAGACCTAGACCACATTTATTCACCTTTTCTGTGAATAACTATGTGAAGAATTAGTCGCAATCGTTTTTTTTAATCCATAGATTCATCAACACCAACACAACACCTCGGAGAAAACAAAAATTAAAGACACAAAAAACAAACACTTAAATATAAAACACAAAAACAAAGAACAATAAAAAACCAAAAGATCTTTTGAAAACACAAGCTGCTCAAAGATCAACCACCCCGGTGTTTATCCACACTGCCAAGTGAAAGATTCATTTTACACCCCATTTGGCAAGCATTTTATCCACCAAAAACCCCTGTTTATTTATCCACTAAATTAATATTTCAATTAATCACCTTTATGTCCTGTGGATAACCCTAACTTTGATCCCTTTTCAGGCTAGGGGATCATTTCTTAACCAGTCGTCATTTGGTGATAACTTCTGATAAAATCGTTTTTTTTGATCATGCTTTTTATTATGAAACCAGAACCACAAACACAAGAAGAGCTGTTAGAGCGAGCGTATGCGATCGCCGGGATGACCTTCAAAGAGCTCGCCGATGAAGCAGAGATGGACATGCCTAACGATCTAAAGCGAGATAAAGGATGGGTTGGACAGCTGTTAGAGTGGCACTTGGGCGCACCTGCTGGCAGTAAACCAGAACAGGATTTCGCGAAACTAGGCATCGAACTTAAGAGCATTCCTATTGGCTATTCTGGTAAGCCACTCGAAACCACCTTTGTTTGTGTTGCACCATTAATGGGTGTGCAAGGGCTGACATGGGAAATCAGCCACGTTCGTAACAAGCTATCTAAAGTGTTGTGGATTCCAGTAGAAGGTGAAAGAGAAATCCCATTGGCAGAGAGACACGTTGGATCACCACTGTTGTGGACGCCAAGCGAGGCTGAAGACGAAATACTGAAAAGAGATTGGGAAGAGCTGATGGAGTTGATCGTTTTAGGGAATGTTGAACAGATCACTGCAAGGCATGGAGAAGCACTGCATCTGCGTCCAAAGGCCGCAAACAGCCGCGTTTTGACCGAGGCCTATGGTGCGAGTGGAAAGCCAATCAAAACCAAACCTCGTGGATTCTATTTACGAACTCAATTTACTCATAACATACTCACGACACACTACGCGTAGTATCTTCATAGTCATGCATCAATGACTAAAAAGTAAGGTGCTAAGGGCTTGTATCTAATGAGGTTTCAACGCTAATTCAATATCGCAGTAGCTTTGACTTGGCTCATTACCAAATTCGTCGTAAGCATTGTGTAAACGAAGGTAGGCCTTCTCAAAGCCTAGCCGGAGTAACTCCTCTTTCACTTGATCCAAAGATCCAAAGTGAAGCGGTTCACCATCTTGTTTTACTGGCTCTAGCTTGTGTTTGTACTCCACGGCTAGTAGATACTCTGAGATGTCAGAACAGCCAATAACGTACACTTTCGGTGTCTGGTACGAGTCTTTGTGATCTCCATGTAACCACATGTCTAACTGATGCTTTTGCATAACAGGCCTCCCTTGCTCTCTATAGCTTAGTAGAACTCTTTTTGTTTACTAGGGTGGGTTGATCTTTCACGCTTAAAAAAGCAAAAAAGAGAAGCCAGTGCTTCTCTCTTTTTGCCAGTTCTAGTTCAAAGCTCCCACTTTGACACCTAACCATCACTGTCGATTATTTAAGGGGTTGATGGTGCTATCAACCCCTACAGATTACGTCGGTATTCGCGCACTAAGGACACGACGAAGGTGACGAACGCGACGTTCAATTGTGACTACTTCAGGTTCAGAGAAACCAATTGGACGACCATCGGTCTCAAAGCCAATATCTCTTAACAAATGAGCGTTGTGCCATGGTAGGTCTAGTGAACTACGACGCACTTTTCGCTGCCATTCCCGCTCTTCACGACGAAGATCGGCACGGATAAGGGCTGTTGCTAATTTTAAATATACTGAGTGACGCATAATAACTCTCCAGTTGTTGAATAAACTGAGGAAAAATAGCGTGTTAGATAGTATGAGGGCTTCTCACTTAGCTGCTATTTTTCCGCAGCCAAATAAGGATACGGATCTATTAGTTAGGTTTATCTTGGGTGTTTCGATCGGCCATGGCTGAAATTTGTGACATAACAGTCACCATGTCAGAACACGGATCAAACGAAGCGCAAATATGCTGTATAAAATCGAAATGTTTCATTTGCGCCTCCAAGCTAACTAAAAAATCCAAAAAGAAATAGGGGAGTAAAAGCAGACAAGTCTTTGTTAAAACGTTGCTTTCACGGTTAAAGTCTAACCAAGTGAGTATATTATTCAACCTATAACTGGTTAACATTTTCAAAACAATGCATTCACCTAAAATATCAGTTGCATATTCATTTATATATAAGATATTCACTATGATTATATAAAATCACAGCATATCTCTCTTAATGACCAAGAGTTCATCTCTCGATTGTTCGAACATAAAGGCAGCAATTAGCAACAAAAAAGCCACGCATCATGCGTGGCTCTCAAATTTACACTAACAGATTTAATGACTTAGAGGGGAGTTCTACACAACCCCCTCAGAAATCAGACTATGCTTATTCAGTAAACGGTACATGGTTGCCCGTGACACACCCAGTTCCTTAGCGGCTAATGAAACCTGTCCACCATAAGATTCCAAGACGATCAGTAAGGCATCACGCTCTGAACGTTCGCGAATGCTCTTCAAACTGCGTCGCTCATCATTCTGCTTTGGCAGGTCAAGCTGCTGCTCCTCAATGATTACAGCATCCGACATCAACACAACGCGCTTTATCTGGTTCATCAATTCGCGAACATTGCCAGGCCAGTGATAGCGATTCATCGAGCGAATAGCATCTTCTGAAAAACTCTTTGCCTGAGCGTTAAACTCTTTCGAATACTCTCGTAGGAAATGATTGGCTAATACGGAAATATCACTCACGCGCTCTTTGAGGCTCGGTACATGAATGCGTAGCACATTAATGTAGTGATAAAGCTCTTCGTTGAAATCCCCTTCGATTAAGGCTTTTTCGATATCAGACGAGTTTGCTGCCAGAATACGTACATCAACAGACTTAGGTCCATCAGCCGTTTCAATCTTGCCTTCTTGTAAAAAACGCAGCAGATTCAACTGTTGATTACGTGGCATCGCCAAAACATCATTGAGCAAGATGGTGCCGCCATCAGCCTCTTCTAACATACAAGGAGAAGACATTGGCTGTTCGGAGATACCAAATACCTCAGATTCTATTCTCATTTCAGACAAGGCACGGCAGTTCACCGTTAGAAATGGCTTTTGAGATCGTGAGGAGTTTTGATGAATAGAGCGCGCAATCGTCTCTTTACCTGAGCCGCTCTCTCCATAAATCAGAATACTGACATCCGTTGGGCCAATACGCTTCACTTGGTCTCTTAAGCGTTTCACAGCCACAGAGTCGCCTAGTAACCCCATATTGTTGTTGATGCCATAGTTTGGCCATACCTTCTGCTCAAGCTTAAGCATTCCTAACTGGTGACCAATGGTGCTTAACAACTGGGCGTCTGGGATCGGAGCAGTGAAAAAGTCGATACAAAAGTTAACGATAAATTGGCAGATCGTATCTGAACTTAATTGAGACTCACGGATAAACGCGAGCCATCTTACCTGCTTGTTGTTACTCACAAGGTTAGCAATACCATTAAGGCTGAATTCATCATGGCTAAGATCCACAATGCCAATACATGGACCAATTTCATTAATCAAGGCATCCGCTTTTCGTAAATCGGCACACTGGGTACACTGCCAACCCACTTGCTCTAATACAGATAACCAGGGTTCGTACGCACCACCAACGACGATAAGAGAACCTGGCAAGGAATCCATCTTAAATTGAGTTCCCATCCTTCTTCCTTATTCTATTTTTATTTAAATCAGGCTAATACGAGTCACCGCTTATTCGCGTGGCAAAATGCCGCGAGATCGTATTCAATGCAGAAACCTATAGTAGAGAGACTATCTTAGATTTTATGTCTCATTAGTAAGACTATGTCAGAAATAATGATTTTTCGAATCAAGAGTGCGGTACAGGCTGGGTTTTGAGGCCTAAAAACAGAAAAAGCCACCCGAAGGTGGCTTTTTTATTGGATTGGGCTGCGATAACCCGTAAGCGATAATTACGCTTGTGGGCGCATTGCCGGGAACAAGATCACGTCACGGATTGTGTGCGTGTTTGTGAATAGCATTGCTAGACGGTCGATACCGATACCTTGACCCGCTGTTGGCGGTAGGCCGTGCTCAAGTGCTGTGATGTAGTCTGCATCGTAGTACATTGCTTCATCATCGCCTGCGTCTTTCGCGTTAACTTGTGCTTTGAAACGCTCGTCTTGGTCTTCTGCATCGTTAAGCTCAGAGAAGCCGTTTGCTACTTCACGGCCACCGATAAAGAACTCAAAACGGTCTGTGAAGAACGGGTTGTCATCGCTACGACGAGCTAGAGGAGAGATGTCCGCAGGGTAACCAGTGATGAACGTTGGTTGAATTAGCTGAGGCTCAGCCGTTTCACCAAAGATCTCTTCTAGAAGCTGACCACATGTCCAGAATGTCTCTACTTCAACGTGTACAGATTTCGCGATTGCTACCATCTTCTCACGGTCTTGTAGATCTTCTTCTGTTAGCGCTTGAATCTCAGCGTGCTCAGGGTTGTAGTGTTTGATTGCTTCAAACATGCTCATACGAGCGTACTTACCACCAAACTCTACTGTCTCGTCACCGTAAGGCATAGAAGTAGAACCAAGAACGTCCATAGCCGCAGTGCTTAGCATCTCTTCTGTTAGATCCATCAGATCTTTGTAGTCAGAGTATGCTTGGTAGAACTCCATCATTGTGAATTCTGGGTTGTGACGTGGCGATAGACCTTCGTTACGGAAGTTACGGTTGATCTCGAATACACGGTCAAAACCACCCACTACTAGACGCTTCAGGTAAAGCTCTGGAGCAACACGTAGGTACATATCGATGTCTAGTGCATTGTGGTGAGTGATGAATGGACGTGCAGTTGCACCACCAGGGATCACGTGCATCATTGGCGTTTCAACTTCTAGGTAGCCTTTTGAGCTCATGAAGTTACGGATTGAAGAAACAAGCTTAGAACGTACGATGAATGCGTTGCGAGAATCTTCGTTCACGATTAGGTCAACGTAACGCTGACGGTAACGCATCTCTTGGTCAGTTAGACCGTGGAACTTCTCTGGTAGAGGGCGAAGTGCTTTAGTTAGCAGTTCGAACTCTTCCATGTTCACGTAAAGGTCACCTTTACCTGACTTGTGAAGTGCACCTTTAACGCCGATGATGTCACCGATATCTAGGCCTTGGTACTGCTCTTTAAGTACTTTTTGTACGTCTTTTGCTGCGTATGCTTGGATACGGCCAGACGTCTCTTGAATAGCTAGGAATGGACCACGCTTAGCCATTACACGACCGGCAATAGCAACAATGTGGTTTAGCTCTTCTAGTTCTTCTTTAGTCTTTTCACCGAATTCCGCTTGAAGGTCGCCAGCTAGGTGCTCACGACGGAAGTCATTTGGGTGGCCGTTTGCTTTGCAGCTCTTGCGGATATGATCCAGCTTGGCACGACGTTCAGCAATTAGCTTATTCTCTTCAGGTAAAGAGCCTTCTTGTGCGTTTTCGTTTTGAACAGCATCAGTCATTTTCGATGTATCCTGTCTTTCTTTATGAAAATAGTTTTGTCGGTGAAAAGCTTATAAACCTGATTTCAGGCTAGCTTCGATAAATTTATCTAGGTCGCCATCAAGAACCGCTTGAGTATTACGGTTTTCAATGCCAGTGCGTAAATCTTTGATACGTGAATCATCCAGTACGTAAGAGCGGATTTGACTGCCCCAACCGATGTCTGATTTAGTATCTTCGTTCGCTTGTTTTTCAGCATTTTGTTTTTGAATCTCAAGCTCAAAAAGCTTAGCACGTAGCTGCTTCATCGCTTGATCTTTGTTCTTATGCTGCGAACGGTCATTCTGACATTGAACCACTGTGTTAGTTGGAACGTGAGTAATACGTACCGCAGACTCAGTGGTGTTTACGTGCTGACCACCAGCGCCCGAAGCACGGTATACGTCAATACGTAAATCAGAAGGGTTAATATCAATCGTAATGTTGTCGTCAATCTCTGGGTAAATAAACGCAGAAGCAAATGATGTATGACGGCGGCCGCTTGAATCAAATGGTGATTTACGAACTAGACGGTGAACACCTGTCTCTGTACGTAACCAACCGTACGCGTACTCACCAGAGATACGTACTGTTGCACCTTTCAAACCAGCAACTTCACCTTCAGATACTTCGATAACTTCAGTTTTGAAGCCCTTCGCTTCCGCCCAACGTAAGTACATGCGTAGCATCATTGAAGTCCAGTCTTGTGCTTCAGTACCACCTGAACCCGACTGTAGATCGATATAGCAATCTGAAGCGTCATGCTCACCAGAGAACATACGACGGAACTCAAGTTTACCTAGCTTAGCTTCAAGCTCCGCTAGTTCTGGTTCAATTTCGTCGAACGTTTCTTGATCTTCTTCTTCAACCGCTAGCTCTAGTAGGCCATCAACATCCTCAACCCCTTGGTCAAGTTGGTCAATCGTTTCTACTACCGCTTCCAGTGCAGAACGCTCTTTACCTAGCGCTTGAGCACGCTCAGGTTCGTTCCATACATCCGGTTGTTCTAATTCTGCGTTTACTTCTTCTAGACGCTCTTTCTTAGCGTCATAGTCAAAGGTACCCCCTCAGGATATTTGTGCGCTCAGACACATCCTGTAGACGGTTTTTTATAGGATTGATTTCAAACATTTTAGCTCATCATTTATGAGTAGAATTTAACCGGAGAATTGTACTCAAAAGTGTGACGGAGATACAGAAATTTTTAGAAGGCAAACCAATATTCAGTCACTTACAACAATATAAAGTTTTTAGCTCAGAAATTAGCGCGATTTAGGCATAAAGCAGAGGCAAAACAAGCCCGGAATTCGGCGCCGAGCTTGTTATTAGAATAGTGCGATGAAAGCCGTACTCTCGGTGAAAGCGGCTATTTTGCTTCGATGTGGTCAACCATTAACTGCAATGACTGGTTACCACGAAACTCGTTAATATCCAGCTTATAGGCAAGATGCACAGTTTTCACTGAAGCATCTGGCCAGCGACGTAAATCAACATTAAAAGCGATACCATCGATCATGACATTGGTTGGGTGACCTTTGTATAGTGGCTCTAACATCAACTTCAGGTGTTTTTCACCTACCAGCTTTTGATGCAGTACTTTAAACTCACCATCGAAGATTGGCTCTGGGAATGCTTGCCCCCAAGGACCACCCGCGCGCAGCGTCTCAGCGGTGTGCATAGAGAACTCTTCAGGTAACAATTCACCGTCAGATAAGATGATGCCCTTAAGTGCCGTTTCTCCGAGTTCTTGTTTCACAACATCGTTGAACAGTTTGCTAAAGCGCTCAAAGTCCTTTTCCATGATCGTTAAGCCAGCCGCCATTGCGTGACCACCAAACTTAATAATCAAGCCTGGGTTTTGAGTGTCGATACGGTCTAGTGCATCGCGCATGTGCAAACCTGGTATCGAGCGGCAAGAGCCCTTAATGCTCCCTTCTCCACCATCGGCGAACGCAATCACAGGGCGATGGTATTTGTCTTTGATACGCGAAGCCAAAATACCAATCACACCTTGGTGCCAGTCACGTTGGAATAGTGCCAAACCCGAAGGTAGATCGTCTTTACCAAATTCAAGGCGCTCACAAAAAGCCATCGCTTCTTGTTTCATGCCCTCTTCAATCTCTTTACGAGTCTGGTTCAAACCATCAAGCTCGCTCGCCATGCGACGGGCAGCGTGGATGTTGTTGCTCATTAGCAGCTCAACACCAAACGACATGTCGTCAAGTCGACCTGCGGCATTGATACGAGGGCCCAGTGCAAAACCAAAATCCGAAGCGACCAAACGCTTTGCATCTCGCTTGGCAATCTCAATCAAGGCTTGAATACCCGGACGAGCCTTACCCGCTCGAATACGTTGCAAGCCTTGGTGTACCAAGATTCGGTTGTTTTCATCAAGTGGCACCACGTCCGCAACCGTACCTAAAGCGACGAGGTCAATCAGCTCCATCAACTTAGGCTCTGTCATGCCACGTTCAGCAAACCAATTTAGTTTACGCATGTGCACACACAGTGCCATCATCAGGTAGAAAGCCACGCCAACACCAGCGAGCGCTTTAGACGGAAATGCACAGCTCTCTAAATTCGGGTTCACCATCGCATCAACCATAGGTAATTCACTGCCCGGTAAGTGATGGTCAGTGACCAGAACTTCTAAACCTTTCTCTTTGGCAAAACGCACCCCTTCAATAGAAGAGACACCGTTATCAACCGTCATGATCACTTCCGCACCAATCTCGATTGCTTGTTCCACCACTTCAGGGCTGAGGCCATAGCCATCTTCAAAACGGTTTGGTACAAGGTAGTCAACATTTGAACTGCCAAGCATTCGCAGCGCAAGTACCGACAGCGCAGAGCTGGTTGCTCCATCGGCATCAAAGTCGCCAACCACAATAATGCGTTTTTGATGCTGAATCGCCTTAAACAACAATTCAACGGCAGCATCAATGCCGCCCAGTTTTTGATAGGAGTGTAGACCTTTCGCTGCAGTCTCAAGTTGGTCTGCACTGTTGACTCCGCGGCTCACATAGATGCGTTTTAGCAGATCTGGTAAATGAGCAGGTAAAACGGAAATGTCGACCTCAGGACGGCGTTGAATCTCTATCATATAAAAATGGGCCTGATATCAATCAGGCCACTCCTTAAATCAAAAACATGGGAATAAATGAGTAATAAAGTCGCCATATTAACTGATGGCGACTGTGACAGCTCTGCTAGAGGCTACTGCTCTAGACGCTGAAGCAACTGTGCTGGAGGTAAGTAACCGCTCACCAACTCACCGCTTGCCAATACGATTGCAGGTGTACCATTAATACCAAGCTCACGGCCTAGTTGGTACTGCTTAGCGATGATCTGTTTCTTCTCTTCAAGGTCTTTGCTTGAAGCTGGCATCTTACGCTCTACCTTAGCATTGTGCATTGCAGCTTTTGGATCGTCAGAAGCCCAGATAGCCGCCATTTGGTCTGCCACTTGGCCTGTACCACCTTGACGTGGGTATGCCATGTAACGCACCGTGATACCGAGGTCATTGTAGCCCTGCATCTGGCTGTGTAGACGAACACAGTAGCCACACGTGATGTCAGTAAACACTGTCACAACATACTTTTCGTTATCTGCTTTGTATTCGATAGCCGTATCAGACAGTGCCGCTACTTTCTCAGCATTGATAGGCGCTTGACGCTCTGCCAATACATCGCTGAATTTGCCGTTCTCATCCAGAGAGTAAAGTGTACCCGCTAAAAAATGATCGCCCGCTGGAGATGAGAAGATAATGCCACTGTTGGTTTGAATCTCTAGCAGGCCATCAATATCCGAAGGAACAATCTTATTAACCTTGATGCCGATTTTTTCAAAACGCTTGGTTAGCGCTGCGGTATCAATGTCTTGAGCTGAAGCAACCTCTGCAGCTGTTGTGGTTTGTTCTACTTTCGCTTCTGATGCATTACATGCAGTGATCATCAGCGGTAGCGCTAATAGAGGAAGACGGCGTAATACGCTCATTAAGTTCACCTTAAAAATAAATGGATTTAAGCACGTGGGTGATGCTGAGTATGAATTTGCTTCAGCCTTTCGGTCGCCACGTGAGTATAAATTTGGGTTGTCGATAAGTCACTATGCCCAAGCAACATCTGTACGACCCTAAGATCGGCACCATAGTTCAGTAAATGAGTAGCAAAAGCGTGTCTTAAAACGTGCGGGGACAGCAATTCTGTGTCAATACCCGCGACAATCGCGTAATGCTTAATACGATACCAAAACGTCTGACGGGTCATTTGCTTAGCTCGCTTACTTGGAAAAACCACATCTGAGCTGTTTTCACCAAGCAGTTGCGGTCGCCCTTGTTCGATAAAACTCTCAATCCAGTCCACAGCATTTTCGCCCATTGGCACCAAGCGCTCTTTACCGCCTTTACCAATAACACGCACCACGCCCTGTCTTAGGCTGATGTTTTCCATCGTCAGGCTGACCAGCTCCGTAACACGCAAACCGGTTGCATATAATAACTCAAGCATCGCCTTATCGCGAAGTTCAATCGGGTCATTCGGATCGGGCGCATCGAGCAAAGCATCCACTTGCTCTTCACTTAGGTCTTTTGGCAGACGTTGTGGCAGCTTAGGGCTGATCAACAACGCACTCGGATCATCCGCTCTGACTTTCTCACGATGCAGGTATTGGAACAAACGACGAATCGCCGACAACATCCGTGCACGGGAGGTCTGCTTAAAATCCGCATCAACCAACCAGCTTTGGTAATCCTGTAACCCAGACAGACTAATAAAGTCGAGGCGATAATTATTCTGTTCCATCCAAGTTAATAGTTTGGATAAATCAGTACGATACGAGACAAGAGTATTCTCTGATAACCCTCGCTCCATCCACATAGCATCTAAAAACTGCTCAACTAGACCGTGGTCTGCGCTCTGCCCTTGCGGCGACTGCATAGTGTTACTCACAATATTGGAAACTGTTTTGAGAGTATGCCAGAGCAAATATGAATGCCATAAAAATTACACCTTGAGCGGATAATCGCTGCAATCGAAGTCGATTTATGGTTAGAATTCGCCATCTGAAATTAAAATCGAAAGTTTGCTATGAAAATTGGATTATTTTACGGCTCAACCACCTGCTACACAGAAATGGCAGCAGAAAAAATTCGCGGCATTATTGGTGAAGACCTAGTTGATATCCATAACGTGAAAGAGACTCCGCTTTCATTAATGGCAGACTACGACCTATTACTGCTGGGTATTTCTACGTGGGACTTTGGCGAAATCCAAGAAGATTGGAATGAGCTTTGGGACGATATCGCGACGACACCAGTAAAAGGTAAGGTTGTGGCACTGTTTGGCTTAGGTGACCAAGAGGGTTACGGCGAGTGGTTCTTGGATGCAATGGGTCTATTGCATGACGAACTAAAAACGGCCGGAGCTCAATTTGTTGGCTTCTGGCCAAACGACGACAGCTACGAATTCGAGGCGTCTAAAGCGCTCACTGAAGACCAATCACATTTCGTCGGCTTGGCGCTTGATGAAGACTCACAATACGAACTGAGCGACGAGCGTATAGCGAGCTGGGTTGAACAAGTTCTGGTTGAGTACAGCGAGAAGCTGTAAGTACAAAAGCTCTCCACAAGCTACTCAGTTCAAAACTGACAGAATACAAAAAGGCCTCACTACTGCGAAGTAATGAGGCCTTTTCTATGTCATCCAGAATAACTATCTAATCTCAATCAGAGATTAAATCGTCTCTTCTGCTATCTCTTGCTCTGCTGACTTACCAACAAAGAACATACAGATGATTGCTGCAGCCGTTGGCAGTAACCAACCCATACCGATCTCGAACAGAGGGAGCATCTTCAGTGCTGATACATCAACACCCGCTACTTTCGCACCATCAATAAGAGCAAACATCAATGACACTAATACCACAACGCGGTACGCCACTTTTGGATTAGGGAAACGGCTACGCAAGAACGTCAGTGCTACCAATGCGATCGCTACTGGGTACAGCGCAAACAGTACAGGAACAGACAGAGAAATAAGCTGAGAAAGACCAACGTTCGCTACCGTTGCACAAGCAACACCGTTGATGATTACCCAAGTTTTGTAAGACAGCGGCGTTAGTGAACTGAAGTAGTCAGAACACGCAGACACAAGGCCAATCGCTGTTGTTAGACACGCTAGTAGTACGATGACAGAAAGCACTAGCTGACCTGAAGGACCAAACAGTGATTGAACGTATAGGCTTAAGATCGCACCGCCGTTGTCAGCACCCGCAGCTACTGTTGCGCTAGTTGCGCCCAGGTAGAACAGAGAAATGTAAACGAATGCTAGACCCGCCGCAGCAATACAACCTGCGCTGATCAGGTACTTAGTCGTTGCTGCACGGTCAGTGATGCCTTTGCTGCGGATAGAGTCCACAATCAGCATACCAAACATCAGTGAAGCAAAAGTATCCATGGTGTTGTAACCTTCAAGGAAACCTTTTGTTAATGGCTGAGTGATGTATTCACCGTGAGCACCAAGAATATCGCCCTGAGGGTTAACAAATACAGCAACCGCCAGTACAACTAAACCGATGAAAAGTGCTGGTGTTAGAACCTTGCCGATAACGTCAATTAGCTTACCTTGAGACCATGAGAAGAACATGGCAACCACAAAAAATGCGATAGAAAAGAATGTTAGGTGAGCTTGAGAGGCATCAATGAAGAACGGTTTCACCGCCATCTCATAAGCAACAAGGCCGGTACGTGGTGCAGCAAATGCAGGACCGATGATAATGAAGATCAACACAGCCATGATAGTCGCTGCTTTCTTAGGAAGATCTTTAGTTAGATGATCCCAAGAGCCACCCGCAAGTGCAACGGCTACGATAGTGATTAACGGCAGACCAACGGCAGTCAGCAGGAAACCAGACATCGCTGGAAAAAAGTGATCACCAGCCAATTGGCCAGCTAGAGGTGGGAAGATGATGTTACCCGCACCCAAGAAAAACGCAAAAAGCATAAAGCCCAATGCCATTATATCTGTTAGTTTTAGACTCTGTTTCACAGATAATCCTTAATTATATTTATGAATTTATGTTGTGCTTACGTGAATGTTACAGCGAAAAGCTGCCACTCAATCTATAAAATAGTCGCGCATAATGACGAAACACTTGGCTAGCTGCAAGTCACCACACAAAAACACCATATAAATTTGCATATATCAACCAAAAGCAGTGGATTCCACTGGATATAAAAAAATAGCCACAATTATAAACTAACCATAATTCACAACAATAGCTTATCAAGCAGAACATTGATCCATACGAATGGTTAACATTAGAGCTAATCACTTAAAATATCTCGATACTCAGAACATTCATGAAAGACAAAATCGTGCAGACTAAAAGCTTCAATTTTAAGCAATTCTCAATTTACGGTGGGCAAAGCGGTATGCAAGTCAGTACCGATGGTGTACTACTTGGCGCATGGGTAAGCATTGCGCCTAAGTCCTTGGCACTCGATATTGGAACAGGCACCGGGCTTTTGGCTTTGATGGCCGCGCAGCGTTTTACAGACGTCTCGATCTCCGCGATCGATATTGACCCACACGCGATTGAAGCTGCGACCATTAATATTGAGCAGTCTCCATGGCAAGATCGCATCACTCTGCATGATGGCAGCGTGCTCACCACCGACTTTCCGAAAAAGTTTGACGCGATAATCTGCAACCCACCCTACTTCAACTCAGGAGAGCAATCACAGCAGAGCCAAAGAGCAACTGCTAGACACACTGACAGCTTGGATCACCTGCAACTTGCCAAGCGATGTTTCGAGATCACAACCGAAACTGCGACGGCCAGTTTTATACTGCCAACGCCTGAGGGAGAAGGTTTCATCAAGCTTGCTAAACAGTGCGGTTGGCACTTAGCTAAGCGTCTTGATGTCAAAACAACAGACAAGAAACCCGCAAGTCGAATTCTTTTTGAGTTATCGAAAGATCCTGCATGCGAGCAAGATTTGCAGTGTGAATCGCTTACCATTCACCATCAAGGTGGTTATAGCGAGGCATTTATTGCACTTACCAAAGATTTTTATCTCAAGATGTAGCAAATACCATGTGATCCTAATCACTAATGCTTCTATAATGTCCGACTACTCTTTTTTATCGTCTGCTTTTTGAGGCAGAAACATTTATTGCTTGTGGAGAAACAACAGTGATCAGAACCTTTGCAGAACTCGATCTAAACCAAGAGCTGCTTAAAGCAATTGACGAAATGGGCTACGAACGCCCAACACAGATACAAGCTGAAGCAATCCCACAAGCGTTAGATGGAAGAGACGTTTTGGCATCTGCGCCAACAGGTACAGGTAAAACAGCATCATTCGTACTGCCAGCACTGCAGTACCTTCAGGATTTCCCTCGTAAGAAAGCGGGCCCTGCTCGTATGCTTATCCTGACACCAACGCGTGAGCTAGCAATGCAGATCACTGACCAAGCTCGTGAGCTTGCGAAATACACTGCACTGAACATCTTCACCATCACTGGTGGTGTGATGTACCAAGAGCACGCAGACATTCTTGGCACTACCCAAGACATCGTTGTTGCGACTCCAGGCCGCCTAATGGAATACATCGAAGCTGAGCGCTTTGATTGTCGTGCAATTGAATGGCTGATCCTAGATGAAGCAGACCGCATGCTAGACATGGGCTTTGGTCCTGTTGTTGATCGCCTATCTGCAGAGTGTCGCTGGCGTAAGCAAACTTTACTTTTCTCAGCAACGCTAGAAGGTAAAGGTGTTGAAGGTTTCACTGAAGACCTACTGAACAACCCAGCAGAGATCGATGCAAAATCATCACTGCGTGAGCGTAAAAAGATTACTCAGTGGTATCACCGTGCAGACACAGCAGAGCATAAGCTCGAGCTGCTAAAACACATCATTACTAAAGAAGCTGAGCGTAGTATCGTCTTCTTAAAGACTCGTGAGCGCTTAGGTGACCTGCGCGCACTACTAGAGAGCGCTCAGATTCCATGTGCTTGGATTCAAGGCGAGATGCCTCAAGATCGTCGTAACAATGCGATTGCTCGTTTCCGTGATGGCACTGTAAACGTACTGCTAGCAACTGACGTAGCGGCTCGTGGTATAGACCTTCCAGATGTAAGCCACGTAATTAACTACGACATGCCACGCACAGCTGATGTGTACCTACACCGAATTGGCCGTACGGCTCGTGCTGGTAAAAAAGGTAATGCGGTTTCTCTAATCGAAGCGCACGATCAATTGATGATTGAACGCGTTGCTCGTTACACCAAAGAAGCAATCAAAGAGCGCTTCGTTGAAGGCATGCGTCCAACGCACAAGAAAGCCACGGTAACGAAGAAAAAGAAACCAAAGAAAGAAGATAAGAAAGCATTAGAGAAGCAGAAGCTCGCGAAGAAGAAAAAAATCGCCAAGAAAAAGAAAGCTGCAAAGAAAAAGTAATCTGCTAACTTTTGAATGATTCAACAAAAAGCCCCACGCAGCGAACTGCATGGGGCTTTTCTATATCTAGTTGGTATCTCGCCTTAAAGCGCGACTACCTCGAATCAATAACGCCTAGTTTTGCTCTTCACGCTTGAAGACAAGCTCTTTCGCATTCGACTCTTCTTCTACGAAGTAGTAACCCGCGGTATCAAACTTAGTCAGTGCTTCAATTGAGTCCACTTTGTTCTCAATGATGTAGCGAGCCATCATGCCGCGCGCCTTTTTCGCGTAGAAACTGATCACCTTGTATTGACCGTTCTTGCAGTCTTTGAATACCGGTGTAATCACTTGGCCATCCAAGTTCTTTGGTTTTACCGCTTTGAAGTACTCGTTAGATGCTAGGTTGATCAGCACATTGTCGCCTTGAGCATTCAGCGCTTCATTCAGCTTGTCTGTGATGATATTGCCCCAGAACTGGTACAAGTTAGTACCGCGAGCATTCGCTAAACGCGTGCCCATTTCTAGACGGTAAGGTTGCATCAAATCAAGTGGCTTTAGTAAGCCGTAAAGACCAGAAAGCATACGCAGGTGGTTCTGCGCATAGTCAAAATCTTCATCCGACAGTGTTTCAGCGTCTAGGCCTGTGTATACATCACCTTTGAAAGCAAGGATGGCTTGACGTGCATTCTCTTGGGTAAAAGTTTCGCTCCACTGCTCAAAGCGCGCTACGTTCAACCCTGCGATCTTATCGCTCACTTTCATCAATGCAGAGACATCTACTGGTGTCAGCTTGCGGCACTCTTCAATCAGTTCAGCAGAGTGTTCAACAAACTCAGGCTGACTAAAGCGTTCTGTCGCTAATGGTGATTCGTAATCAAGTGTTTTGGCTGGAGACACGACAACTAACATAACTTTACCCTAATCGGTTATCTAACTGGATGCTGCTAGAGTATAGAAAAAACATCAACTTGTCTTTATGACTCTTCCTATTACTTTGATAGATGATTATAACCACCCACTTTCAATCATCAAAAGCCGCTGAGAACGAAAAAGTAGGCAAAGAAAAAGGCTAAGGTCGAAACCTTAGCCTTTGCAGTTGTTTTAGGATAAGCGCTTTATCGCTCCAACAAGATTACTTCTTTTGGTTGTCCCAAATACCATCTTCCAGTTGAGACTTAAGCTCAGGGAAGTCATTTGCATCAAATGTCGGTACTTTACCCGCGTCAAGTTGGCGGTTGTAATCCTTCGCTAGCTTAATAACGATACCTGACAGCAAGATAATCGCCACCAAGTTAACAATCGCCATTAGACCCATCGATACGTCAGCCAGTGCCCATACCGTAGGTAGCGTCGCAAGAGAACCAAACATAACCATACCCAGTACAATAATACGGAATAGCACTAGACCTTTCTTATTGTTGTGCTCTAGGAAAATCAGGTTCGTTTCAGCGTACGAGTAGTTTGCAATGATTGAAGTGAAAGCGAAGAAGAAAATCGCTACCGCTACAAAGATGCCGCCCCAAGAGCCCACTTGTGCTGTTAGTGCACGTTGAGTCAGCTCGATACCGGTTACTTCACCGTGTGGTACATACTCACCAGACATCAGGATGATTGCTACTGTTGCAGAACAGATAACGATCGTATCCATGAATACACCTAGCATTTGTACATAACCTTGTGATGCTGGGTGCGGTGGGTAAGGCGTAGCAGAAGCTGCTGCGTTTGGCGCAGAACCCATACCCGCTTCGTTCGAGAACAGACCACGTTTGATACCGTTAATCATCGCTTGTGCAATTGCGTAACCTAGACCACCCGCAGCCGCTTCTTGCAGGCCGAATGCACTCTTGAAGATAAGAGCGATCACTTCAGGTACTCTCTCAATGTTCGCAAACATGATGAACAGCGCAATAGCAAGGTAAGCCAATGCCATGATTGGAACAATGATTTCTGCTGTACGTGCGATCTTCCTGATACCACCGAAGATAACGAATGCAGAGATAATTACGATACCAACACCTGTGTAGCTTCGTTCAAAGTCAAACGCTGTATTCATTGCACTTGCGATTGCGTTCGCTTGAACCGCGTTGAATACAAGGCCGAACGCGATGATTAGGAAGATAGAGAATAGAACTCCCATCCAACGCATGCCTAGGCCTTTCTCCATGTAGTATGCAGGGCCACCACGGTAGTTACCGTCGTTATCGCGTGTTTTGTATAGCTGTGCTAGCGTACTTTCTGCAAAAGATGTTGCCATACCCAGCATTGCAATTAGCCACATCCAGAAGATAGCGCCAGGGCCACCAGCGGTAAGTGCTACAGCAACACCTGCCATGTTACCCGTACCAACACGAGCAGCAAGGCTAGTACAAAGAGCTTGGAAAGAAGAGATACCAGCACTGTCTGCTTTGCGGCTGTTCTTTAGAACAGAGAACATGTGGCCGAAATGGCGGAATTGAATAAAGCCTAGTCGTACGGTGAAGTAGATACCCACACCAACCAGTAAATAAACTAAGATAGATCCCCAAAGGAGATCGTTCATCAAATTGATTAAGTCTGTCACGTGAACCTCGTAATTGAGTTTAAGCACCGATCATGCTTCCAAGCCTTCCTCTAGATCACCTATGCCAGTGTCAATAGTTGTGTCGGCATTAGTTTTATATTTATTTGTTGCGATCTAGATTGTAAATGTCGCTTCATGCATCCATTTTACGTATCGGTGTATTTTTGACGGGCGGATAATGCAGCGAGACGATCTAAAAATCAATATGCAAATTAATTTATATCAAAATGACATTTCACTAATATCACACCTTTTGTTAACACAATTTTCAACAATCCAGCTCAATAAAAGTCACATTATCGGGACATCCTATCAACATCCACAGTCGCCCTCCCCTAACAAGAACACCATCCTATAAAAATGACTCCAGCCTAGGTTTTACAAGGAATAGTGAAGTTCTGCGTTTTTTTCTAGGACGATAAGATGACTCTCCAATAAAGCGTGGTACGCAGTTAAATGCATTGTCGATAAAGTGCTATTCCTTTCGCACAATGAATTAACATTCAACAACCTGTAATTTAATCGTTCACTTCGGTTTGTTTGCTCACTTTTTATACATAAAAATCACCACAATGTGTGAGCATGCATAGAAAACGAGAACAAAACCTTCATGGATTTGAAACAAATGAGAAACAAATCAAGGTTATGGTGAACCTAATTATGATATTTAATAGTTCGTAAGAACTAGTCCCACGGAAGGAGATATGGCTTATGGATAACTTTCAATTCGATGAAATATCAGAACTAGAAATGCCACGTGCAACTCAGAAAACACGCTCTAAACCACTCAAGCGTAAGTGGCGTGAAATTGAGGCAATCAATGACCGTAGACAGCTTGAGAAAGAGCTGCGAGAGATGAACCTAGGACTTGATTTCAGCCTTGACGATATAAAGCTTTAATCAGCACGATAAGAAAACAGATAGCAAAAGGCACCTATGAAGGTGCCTTTTTTGTTTCATCAAGTGACGTTTCTACCTACAAACCCCTTTATATACCCCCTGAATAAAGGGGCCTCTCGAATACAAAGAGAGCGATATCGAGCTGCTAAACGCACTCTTGCTCATTTTGTCGCACACGAGCGGCAAGTTGACGATACTGGTCAGCAATCGTATCTCCAAACACAGGATCATCTTCTGGCTGAAGCCATTGCGATTCAACTTTTTGCCAATCCTTCACCGTAAATGCTTGCACGATCATTGGCAGTATCTGCTTCTCTTCATACTCCATGTGTTTTCGTTGCACTTTCACAAAGGATTCAAGTTGGTCGATAAAGACCTGTTGCGGCACCACTGCATCTTGGAGAATCATATCGACAACACCGAGAAAATCAGCCGTTTTCTCAGATAACAGCTGATGTTCTAGCTCCAAGTCCTCGATCGCTTGAACACTGCCATATTGCTTCAGGTAATAGCGGTAAATGACGTCTTCTTTAGGGTGATGAACTTTGTCTGAATGGTTCATCAAGTAATGAACCACCTCCGCGATCAGGCTATAGTTTATCTCTCGCTCCTGCTTTAGCAGCTCTAACTTATTGTTGAGTATTACGAGTAACCGAGCCATATAACCATGCTCTCGTCTTATCCTTTCAATCATCATAGTATTGCATCCCATTACACCTACTATTTATAAGTGTATACGAAGATGCCGAGTTATGATTTGACCCTGCTCAGAAAACAACCTACCTATACTTCTACCGGTAGACGCCAGTCGATAGGTTGCTGACCCATAGAAGAAAGCAGTTTATTAACCATTGAAAAATGCTGACAACCAAAGAAACCGCGACGTGCAGATAACGGTGAAGGGTGTGGCGCGGCTAACACATGGTGCTTCTGGGCATCAATTGCTTGTCCCTTCTTCTGGGCATGTGCGCCCCATAATAAGAAAATGATCGGCTCGGATCGCTGGTTCAGTTCAGCAATGATCGCATCAGTAAAGGTTTCCCAGCCACATTTGGCATGTGAGTGTGCTTGTGCCTCTTCTACTGTCAAAACAGTATTCAACATCAACACCCCTTGTGACGCCCAAGCTTCAAGGTAACCATGGTTAGGTGCTTCAAAACCTTCGATATCTTGTGCCAGTTCTTTGTACATGTTGCGTAGAGAAGGCGGGATTTTAACGCCGGGCAATACTGAGAAAGCCAAGCCGTGTGCTTGATTAGCACCGTGATAAGGGTCTTGTCCTAGGATAACGACTCGCACAGACTCAAAGGGCGTCATATCAAAAGCGCTGAATACCTGCTCCTGAGGTGGGTAGATGGTTTTCCCACTATTACGTTGCTGTTCGACGAAAGCGAGAACACTCTGGAAGTATTCTTTTTCTCGTTCGTCATTAATAATGGATTCCCAAGTCTTTGGTGTGCTCATCGTTTACTTCCCGATCATCATGGTTTCTAGGTTTCGCCAGTCAAAAAATAGCTGTATCGGCTAACTGTCCTAAATAAGGGTCTAGTTATACCTCATACAGCTATCAATAAACATGATGTGTAGGGTTCATTTGTTGATGAATCATAATAATCAGTTCAAGTCGTGTTGATCTCGATTAACCGCTTTTCTGCTGAGTACGATGGTGACCATGGCTATGCACGTGGCGATTTGGAGTCGGTAAACGACGAGCAGCAGAAACAATTGAAGTTTGGGCTTTTGAATACATAAAGGCACCTCCTATAAGACATCGTGAACTACATATTCACTTAGTAGCTATGAAAGAAAGGTGCCAATTCTTATGAAAAGAAGAAAATTAATTTTCCCCTCTATTATTACGCCTCTTCCGTCGCTAGCGTTGCTGAACGATGAAACATTCTAAGTTGTTGAATTTCATCTTTCCAAATCGTCGAATCAATCGTTTCTAAAATAAGAGGGATTCCGTTAAAGCGGGAATCTGAGGCAATATACTCAAAACAATCCCAGCCAATCTCGCCTTTTCCTAAAGAATGGTGTCTATCAACTCGGCTCGCGAACTCAGCCTTTGAATCATTGATGTGCATTGCTCTGAGATAGTGCATACCTACGATGCGGTCGAACTCAGCAAAAGTGTGCTCGCACGCCTCTTTTGTTCTTAGGTCATAACCTGCTGTAAAGGTATGACAAGTATCCAGACATACGCCAACACGAGACTTATCTTCTACTTGCTCGATGATCTCTGCTAAGTGCTCAAACTTCCAGCCCAAGTTAGTACCTTGACCTGACGTATTCTCGATCACCGCAATCACATCTGGAACTGCTTGATGGGCGAGGTTAATCGACTCTGCGATTTTAGCTAGACACTCAGTCTCAGAGATCTTTTTAAGATGGCTGCCAGGATGGAAGTTCAAAAGCGTTAACCCAAGCTGATTACAACGCTCCATTTCATCAATAAAGGCAGCGCGTGATTTCTCTAGTTTCTCTTCTTCTGGTGCGCCAAGGTTAATCAAGTAGGAGTCGTGAGGAAGAATGTGCCCCGCTGAAAAGCCCAACATTTTGCAGTTGGCTTTAAAGGCGCTAATAGTTTTCGCCTCTAACGGCTTTGCAGCCCATTGCCTCTGGTTTTTAGTAAACAGTGCAAATGCATTAGCACCTATCTCTCGAGCTCTCATTGGAGCCTGATCAACACCACCGGCTGCCGACACATGAGCGCCAATAAACTTAATATTTGTTTCAGGTTTTGACGATGAAATTTTGTTTGTCATTAAATCACTTCACACTTTCAGAATGCATCATAAATAAAGGGTCGTATCAGTTGCTGCTCAATAAAAGTGCAATAAATGTGGTAAAATTACAACAAACCCGATCTTTAAATATTTTTTATACTTTAAAATATTTTGTAATTACTTTGTTTTCAAATGTTTTATTGATTTACCTCAAAATAATCACCTTTGTAAAAATATGGTTTTTGGTTGTTTTTTGACTTAAATCAATGTTAACCTCACAAACATTAGGTATATATTACCCAGCTCAATAAAAATCGAAAGTTAACACCATAATCAAACCACATTCAGTGGACTAGGAGATAGTTATGATCCAAGGTATTCAAATTACTAAAGCAGCAAACGACGACCTACTAAACTCAATCTGGCTACTAGACAGCGAAAAGAATGAAGCTCGTTGTGTTGCAGCTACTGCTGGTTTCGAAGCTGACCAAGTTATCCCAGCTGCAGACCTAGGTGAATACGAGAGCCGTGAAGTTGCTATCGAAGCAGCACCACGTATCGAAGGTGGTCAACACCTAAACGTTAACGTTCTTAAGCGTGAAACGCTAGAAGACGCAGTTGCTCACCCAGAGAACTACCCACAGCTAACTATCCGTGTGTCGGGTTACGCTGTACGTTTCAACTCTCTAACAACTGAACAGCAGCGTGACGTTATCGCACGTACGTTCACTGAGTCTCTATAATCTCAGAAACTAGGTGTTAAAGATTTAAAAAGCTTGGTCAGAGATTACCAAGCTTTTTTCGTTTTTATTCTGCTCACATTTTCCTATACACCGGCTACGGCGCATTTCGCTGAGAAGGGTCTTTAGTAAAGGCTTTTGCCAGCGTAGTTGGATCCACTTTGTCTCTCTGTAACGCTGCACCTTGTGCCCACCACATCAATTGATGGAAGGTTCGGTTCATGTATTCATCCCATTGAGCTTGCTCTGACTCTTGGGCAACGCAACCCTCTTCATCAAAGACTTCTTGCGCTTTAGGTAGATGAATCATCGTAGAAACCGGTAAACAACCGAGTTCAGATAAGAAGGTACGCATCGAAACCGATGCTCTTGCCCCGCCCCACTGCCCCACCGAGTACGTCACAATCGCACTCGGCTTATACGAAAATAGCGAGCTACCAAAATGATTGAGAATATTGGCCAATGCCGGGCTCATTGAATGATTGTACTCCGGGCTTACCATCACGTAGCCATCAGCTTTGGCAATCTTCTCCGCTAACTCAGCAAGGTGTGCAGGTACTTTGGAGCGATGGTAAGAAAATTCAGGTTTAAACACCTCGCCAAAGTCGTAATCCAGTGGATCGATGATCTCAACCGTATGCTCAGAGTGCTTATCCGTTAGTAGTTTTGCACACGCCTTACTGACTCTCATCCCTAATCGAGCTGGTCTTGGCGGTGTACTCTCACGTACAGAGCCAAGGAAAATCAAAAAATTCATACTATCCCTTTCCATTGAGCTTGGATTAAATCTATTAACCAGATAAACCATTTAACCTTAAGCGATGACCTAAATAAAGTTAACTTGATAAACTACCGGGCAATAAAAAAGGTGAATGATTGCTCATTCACCTTTCTTGTTATGGTCTAAAATCTGCTGCTTTTATCTATAACAGATTACGCAGGTTGAACACGACGAAGTACTGCTTTTAGCGCTTCAAAATCGTTATCTAAATCTTCAGACAATAGCTCCATCGCAGCATGTTTTGCTAGCGGGCCTGGCAATTCAATATCTGAACCTAGGATATCGTCGACCACTTCTTTGAACTTAGCAGGGTGAGCTGTACATAGGAACAAGCCTGTTTCACCCTCTTGCAACTGTTCATCCAATAGGCGGTAAGCGATAGCACCATGTGGTTCACAAAGGTAACCTTGCGCTTTAAGGTCACGCACCGATTCAGCACTCTGCTCATCAGATACTTTACCTTTGCCTAGAGTATCTAAGCCCCAACCTTTCAGTTGGCAAAGCTCTTCGATACGAGGCCAGTTGTTTGGTTGGCTCACGTCCATCGCGTTCGATGTTGTCGCAACCGTCGGCTTTGGAGCCCACTCGCCTGTTTCTAGGTAGCGTGGAACCGTGTCATTTTCATTGGTAGCAGCAATGAAACGCTTCACTGGTAAGCCAAGCGCTTTCGCCAATAGACCCGCAGTTAGGTTACCGAAGTTACCACTTGGTACAGAGACAACCAGGTTCTCACGCTGCTCTTTGGTTAGCTGAGAAGCTGCTTCAAAGTAGTAACAGATCTGAGCCATTAGGCGGCTGATGTTGATAGAGTTTGCTGAGTTAAGACCAATCTCTTCACGCAGTGCTGCGTCATCAAATGCATCTTTTACTAGTGCCTGACACGCGTCAAAGTCGCCATCAATCGCTACCGTGTGAATGTTCTTACCCAGCGTACAGAATAGTTTTTCTTGTAGCGGGCTGATCTTGCCTTTCGGGTACAGAATCACAACGTTGATGTCTTCCATACCGTAGAAAGCATGCGCAACGGCTGCACCAGTATCACCTGATGTTGCTGTCAAAATAGTTATTTGACCACCATTCGAAACTGCCGCTAGAGATTGCGCCATGAAGCGGCCACCAAAATCTTTAAACGCCAGTGTTGGGCCATGGAAAAGCTCAAGTGCGTACACACCATCTTTTACTTGGTTGATAGGCGCAGGGAATTGGAACGCTGCATCCACCATTTGGTCGATTTGCTCTTTCGGTAGTTCATCACCGATAAGTGCCGACAAAATCTTTGCGCTACGAGGGACAAAATCCTCTGCTAGCAGCGCATCGATATCATCAAACTTTGGCAGCTCAGATGGGAAAAATAGACCTTGATTACGACCTAAGCCTTGACGAACGGCTTGGCCAAAAGAGACTTGTTCATCATTTTCTTTGATGTTGTACAGTTTCATAACTCACTTCCTGTAACGATCGAACCTTGCTTATCTAGGCGACAAACGTGAACGAATCCTTCTTCATTTTGTACGTAATTTTGTTCTAACCAGCGTGCAACACGCTCGGCGACATCTTGTTCTTTGCAAATGCTAAATAGAGTTGGGCCACTACCAGAAATACCAGTAGCCAATGCACCAGCCGACAACGCATATTTACGTGCGTCAGCAAACCCTGGAAGCAGTTTCTCACGATACGGTTCAGCGATCACGTCTTTGATCATCTTCGCTGCCAGTTCAGGTTGGCCTGAGTGACACGCGTGGATAAAGCCTGCTAAGTGACGACCATGCGCAATGATATCTTGGCGACGGTACTGAGACGGTAAGATCTCTCTCGCTTCTGCCGTTGAAACCTTAATGCCCGGGTAAGCCATTACCCAATACCAGTCATCAAAGCATGGGACTTCTTGGCTAATGATGCTTAGCTCTTCAAGCATCAATTGCACACCGCCTAGGTAGCAAGGTGCTACGTTATCGTAGTGCACGCCGCCTGAAATTTTACCTTCCATTTCACCCATTAGGGCAAGCAGTTCAGTTTCATTCAATGGCTGGCCATGAAAACGGTTTAGCGCATCAAGCGCCGCTACGATTGAACATGCACTTGAACCTAAGCCGGAACCGATAGGCATATTCTTTTCTAGCGTCATTTCCAGTGGCTTAAGCGCAACGCCTTTCTTATCTAGCTCTCTAGAGAACACCACCCAACAGTAGTAGACGATATTTTCCTTCGCTTCAGTGGGCAGCTTAGAAACAAAGCTGCCTGCTGTTTTAAGTGAGAATGGTTCATCACCTGCTTTAACCATAACTCGGTCACCCAGCAGTGTGCCATCCACTGGAGACACAGCGGCCCCCAGTACATCAAAGCCTACACTGACGTTACCGATTGATGCAGGAGCATAAACGACAACATCCATATCACTTGAACTCATTCCTAAACTCCTAATTTCCAACCAAGAGTACGCATCACATCAGAGAATACGCCTGCTGCAGTTACTTCAGTACCGGCACCGTAGCCGCGTAGAACAAGTGGGATTGGTTGGTAGTAACGGCTGTAGAATGCTAGCGCGTTCTCGCCATCTTTAATCTTGAACATTGGGTCGTCGCCATCAACAGCTGCGATACGAACCTTACACTTACCTTCCGCGATTTCACCAACATAACGAAGTACTTTGCCTTCTTCTGCTGCGATAGCTGATTGCTCTTGGAAGTAAGCGTCCGCTTCAGGTAAGCGAGCCATGAACTCTTCAACCGTACCTGAATCATCAAAACCTGGTGGTAGGGCTTGGTCAACTTCTACATCTTCAAGCTCAAGTGCCATGCCAGCTTCACGAGCAAGGATAAGTAGCTTGCGCGCTACATCCATACCAGATAGATCGTCACGAGGATCCGGTTCAGTAAAGCCGTTGTCTTTAGCAATATTAGTTGCTTGGCTTAGCGTCATGCCTTCATCAAGCTTACCGAAGATGTAAGAAAGAGAACCAGACAGAATGCCGTTGAATTTCTCAAGCTCATCACCTGCAGAGATTAGGTTCTGTAGGTTTTCGATTACTGGTAGACCTGCGCCTACGGTTGTCTCGTACATCAGCTTACGGCGTGAGTTACGTGCAACCTCACGCAGCTGATGGTAGTAAGACATGCTTGCTGTGTTTGCTTTCTTGTTCGGTGTGACTACGTGGAAACCTGCCGCTAGGAAGTCAGCATACTGCGCTGCAATATCTTCGCTAGACGTACAATCAACCAATACTGGGTTGATGATGTGGTTACGTTGAACAAGGGCAGCCAAGCGAGCTAGGCTGAACTCTTCTGTCGCGCTCGACATGCGATCACGCCACTGTTCTAGTGGTAGACCTTCACTGTCTAGCAATAAGCCTTTACTGTTGGCTAAACCACATACGCGGATCACGATGCCTTTTTCAGCCAGTTTGCCTTGCTGACGTTGGATCTGGTCAACAAGTTCGCCACCAACACCGCCAACACCAACAACGAATACGTCAAGGAAGTGCTTAGAGTTAAATAGATTCTCGTGGCACGCTTTGATTGCTTCTGAAATTTTGTCTTCAGGAATCACCGCCGAGATAGCACGCTCAGATGAACCTTGTGCAATCGCTACAATGTTAACGTTCACTTCAGCTAAAGAAGAGAAGAACTGAGAAGCAACGCCGCGTGAAGTACGCATGCCATCGCCCACCAGCGTCACGATAGCAACGTCGTCCATAAACTCAACTGGCTCTAACAGGCCATCTTTCAGTTCAAGTTCAAACGCCTCTGATAGTACTTGCTTAGCTTTTAACTTGTCAGCCGATTCGATACAGAAACTGATGCTGTATTCAGAAGACGATTGAGTAATAAGAACAATAGACACGCCAGCTGAAGACATCGCGCCAAATACACGGCTCGCCATACCAACCATGCCTTTCATACCAGGGCCAGATACGTTAACCATCGTTAGGTCACTTAGCGTCGTAATACCTTTGATCGCTAGGTTATCTTCGCCAGTGTCTTGACCAATCAAAGTACCAGCACCTTGTGGGTTAAAGCTGTTTTTGATCAGACAAGGAATGTGGAATTGTGCGATAGGAGCAATGGTTTTAGGGTGTAGAACCGAAGCACCGAAGTAAGAAAGCTCCATCGCTTCTTGGTAGCTTAAAGACTTAAGCAGACGAGCATCATCAACTAAGCGCGGGTCACAGTTGTAAACGCCATCTACATCCGTCCAGATTTCACAGCAATCCGCGCGTAGACACGCCGCTAACACAGCTGCTGAGTAGTCTGAGCCATTACGACCAAGCGTGACTAGCTCACCTTTCTCATTACCAGCAGTAAAGCCAGGCATGATGTTAACGTGACCTTTCGGAAGTGGGGACTGTTGGAAGTTCTGAGTAGAAACATCCACATCGACCATAGCTTCTAAGTGATCACCTTTAGCATATAGGTATTGAACAGGGTCAATCAGGCTTGCAGGTTGGCCTTTCGCTTCCAGTACCGCTTTCATTAACTGGATAGAGATTCGCTCACCTTTACTGATGATACGAGCATTGACGTGATTCGGACACATACCAAGTAGGTTGATGCCATTCACGAACTGCTTTAACTGAGTAAGAGAGGTATCGACCTGCTCTTGGAACGCTGAACCATCAATTGAAGGCACAACCGCTTTGATCTCTGCAAACAGAGCATTAAATGAAGATTCGATCTCTGTAATTTGTGCTTCCGCTTCACCGTTTTTCAGTGCAGCTTCAATAACAGCGACCAACTTATTGGTTGTTTTTCCTGGAGCCGATAGTACAACGGCTAGCTCTTCTTGCTGGGCATTATTAGCGATGATATCAGCCGCTCGTAAAAAACGATCTGCATCAGCTAATGATGAACCTCCAAACTTTAAAACGCGCATCCCTTTCTCCATAAGTCATAAAAATGGTACAAAAAAAGGCCTGTATCTTGTTGGATACAGGCCTTTTTTTTAAAATCCGTTACTTAGCAGCCTGCCCCAACAATGTTAATGTCGGTAATAATAATGGTTGTGGTCATTACTAGGTGGCTTACGTGCTGCATATCAAATTCTCTGCTTGTGCTTTACTCTACGTGTATCAATTTTTACCACTAGACGTCAATGAAAAGTTGCGTTTTTTTTACATTCGAAGCGTTTTTCAGAGCAAACCGTCATTTCAGTGATAAAACATCCAGTGTGCACCGACAATTCGAAGATGCAGTTTGATTAACGAACAGATAAAGCAATCAATTTCATATAAGGTCATAACAAAATGCTATATCGATTGTTCAGCAAGCATACAAGAACTGTGCTTTAATTGAACGATAACGTTCAAAGAACAATAATAAATGACATCAGGAGTGGGAAGTGAAGAGATTACTTATTCTTTTAGCCTTTGCTATGCCTGTTGTTTGTTCAGCGAATAGCTTGCCCTTATTGCCTGGTCAAATTGATCGTTCGGCACACAAGTTCTTTATTTCATCTCAAAACGCATCCAACGAAAGTTTCGATACTTGGAAAGTCGACAGCGGTTACGCGTACAGCTTATTCGATGACGTGGATCTTTACGTCGGTACACGAATCAACAATGCGTCATTGAAGCATGAAAGTGGATTCTTGAGTGGTGTCAGTTACCAGTTCTCAGAAAGGGTCTCGTTCAACAGTTCTTTGCACACCTATAAAGATGAAACAGAAGACAGTGACAAATCTGTTGCGGCTGAGGTGTCAAGCCGAGTGCAACTGACCGACAACTTGGATTTGCATGCCACCCTTGATTACGAAGAGTGGCAGCAAGGTGTCGAAGTAGGACTAGGATTTCGCTTCTAACCCAATAAGCTTCATATAGCTAAATAGCCTAAGATTCGAGCAACAGATCAGATGAAATTAACACACCATTCCAATCGGCATAAATGTAATCACCAGGCTGAATCAATTGATTGTGCACTGTCAATGTTACATTCACTTGGCCCACACCTCGCTTCTCTGTTTTGAATGGTGATGCACCTAACGCCTGAACACCCAAGTCCATTTGTGACATCATTCCAACATCACGTACAGCACCGTTTACAATCACGCCTTCCCAACCATTCTCTATGGCAAGAATCGCGAGTTGGTCACCAAGCAATGCTTTTTGACACGAGCCATTTCCGTCAACGACCAATACTTTGCCGCTGCCGTCAGTCTCTAAAACTTCGCGAACCTTCGAATTATCGTGATAACAACGAACTGTTACAATTTTTCCCCAGAACGCACCACGTTGACCGAAGTTCTGTAATGGAAGGTTAAGTAGAGTGACTTTGCTTTCAAACTCATCACACAAGTCGGGTGTTATATCGTGCATATATCCTCCGTGAGTAAGGCGTACCTGAAAATCAGGCGAGCTCCTATGCTTTTATATTGTTATTAAAAATTATTCCTTTGTTTTCATTGTTCTATGCTCAATTTAATACTGAATCAAGGTTGATTGAACATATTTATCTACTAGACTCTAAGGACAGCGTTCAGCTTCCTTGGTTCATAATCAGGCCTTTAGCGGGCGAGATGTGATCACTATCTTGAATAATCATTCTGGTTTTCCTGCTAAATAGTCACCATAACACTGGTTAAGTTGTAGCCATACTATTAAAGTTTGTTGCGATACGGCAATTGATGTAAATCAACAAAGTGAATGGAATTAACATTCTCGCGTTGTTAGCATGCTGTTAACATTATAGAATCCGGTGCAATCACTAAAAGAATGATTGAAAGGCGTACTGGATCTACGTTATTGGGCAATACTTCAAGGAAGGCAGATAGCTGGAAGTAAGTGTTTTTTTGAAAACTTTAAGTTATCATCAAAAATACATTACCTGTATGTTATGTTTTTGCCTAGAATTTATTCTATTAGCACAGTTTCGTCACAAATTTAGGTACCGCCAAATGCAAACCCCGCAGATTCTTATCGTTGAAGATGAGCAAGTAACTCGTAACACTCTAAAGAGTATTTTTGAAGCAGAGGGATATGCTGTTTTTGAGGCTAGCGACGGTGAAGAGATGCACCAAGTGCTATCTGACAACCAAGTTAACCTTGTAATTATGGACATCAACCTTCCAGGTAAGAATGGCCTACTACTTGCGCGTGAACTACGCGAGCAAGCAAATGTAGCGCTTATGTTCTTAACTGGTCGTGATAATGAAGTTGATAAGATCCTAGGCCTAGAGATTGGCGCTGATGATTACATCACTAAGCCTTTCAACCCTCGTGAACTGACTATCCGTGCACGCAACCTTCTGAACCGTTCAATGAGCACAAGCTCTGTTCAAGAAGAGAAGCGCAGCGTTGAGAAGTACGAGTTCAACGGTTGGGTACTAGATATCAACAGCCGCTCTCTGGTTAGCCCAGACGGCGAAGGCTACAAGCTACCTCGTTCAGAGTTCCGTGCTCTACTTCACTTCTGTGAGAATCCAGGTAAGATCCAAACACGTGCAGACCTTCTTAAGAAGATGACAGGCCGTGAGCTTAAGCCACACGATCGTACTGTAGACGTAACAATCCGTCGTATTCGTAAGCACTTTGAATCTGTTTCTGGTACACCAGAAATCATCGCAACGATTCACGGTGAAGGCTACCGCTTCTGTGGTGACCTAGAAGACTAATTCGATTGGCGTTTCTAATCGTGTAGCACTGAGTGTTTTATTAGAGTAGAAGCGCAATCAATAGTTATTAAAAAGGGAGAATGCCAACGCATTCTCCCTTTTTTGTTGTTCTGGATTGAATAAGGTTTTTTAGTAAACCGTATCAACCTTAACGTCTTTCTCCACCAGCCACTTCACCGTTTCACCGTCTTTCAGTT
This sequence comes from Vibrio chagasii, assembly GCF_002954585.1. Taxonomy (GTDB): domain Bacteria; phylum Pseudomonadota; class Gammaproteobacteria; order Enterobacterales; family Vibrionaceae; genus Vibrio; species Vibrio chagasii_A. Next base: position 208,718 of record NZ_MSCI01000002.1, on the reverse strand, counting down.
CAACCGCAACATCAACCGGCTTTTCACTGTCGATCTCTAGCTGCCATACAAACGCAACTTCCCACTGAGTCTCGCTGTGCGTTCTTAGATCAAGATCGTCAGCCGTTACTAACAAGGTATCTGCACCTTGCTTAACGGTCACACTCTCCACAGCCAGTGTTGCTGGCAGTTGTGAATCTGACTCTAGGTAAATAGCGCCATGCAGAGTCTTATCTTGAGTCTCTCCGATCGTTGGCATCTTGTTGTGCCAAAGGTTGCTTTTCATTGTGACTGTCGCTGCAGAGACTTTAACTTGGTTGTCCTGCTGCCACTCAACTTGTGGTGCAGCACAACCCGCTAATGCCACTACGCATGCGGCGAATGCTAATTTTTTCATTATTCTTCTACCTTTGGTTTAACCAACTCTTTAAGACTTCAATGTCATTCTGGTATTCGTTATTAATCTCATCGACCCAATCTGAAATGTTTTCCCACCAAGCTGGTAGGTCTGGAGATTGAGCTTTCTGAGCCACTTGCTGGATGCGCTTCAAACCAATTGAACCAGCAGCACCTTTAATCTTGTGTGCCTCAGAGACAATACTGGCTTGGTCTTTCGCGACCATGTTAGAGTTCAATATTTCCATATACTCCGGCATCATATCTTCAAACATCACGATGCTATCTAAAACCGGCTTCGGTCCAACAATGTCAACATAAGACTCTAGCATATCAATATCAAGCAAACTGGTATCAATAGAAGAAATCGTCGGCTTACTCTCGTCAACCTTTTCGGTCACTTCAGCATCTTCAACAACCTCTGGTGCATCCTCAATGAGTTCGCTGATCACATCTTGAATCGCTCTCACGGATAACGGTTTGCTGATCGCCTCATCCATACCTTTCTGGAAGTACTCTTGCTTGTTGCTAAGTACATTCGCAGTCAATGCCACTAATGGCGGTAGTTTGCTGTACTTCTCACGATAGTACTGAGCAATATCGAAGCCTGTCATATCTGGCAGTTGGATATCCAACAATACCAAGTCATAATCTTCAGGATTAAAGGCAATTTGCGCCTCTTTACCTGTCATCACCACAGTCACTTCATGACCTAAGCTCTCCAACAGCGAGCGCGCAACCGTGATATTGAGTTCGATATCTTCAACCATGAAGATCTTAAGGTTCGACTGTTTTCTAGGAGTCTTAATCAAGGCTTGAGTATCATGATTAACCGGCACACGAATCGAAACCGTAAAGGTACTACCAAAGCCCTCTTCACTGGTCACTTCAATGTCGCCATCCATCATGTTGATCAACTGTTTAGAGACAGCAAGGCCGATACCAGTGCCCACAGCGTGCAAGTTATCGGTGCCCGATTTCACCTGGTAGTACATCGCGAAAATCTTCTCGAGTTCGCTTTCAGGTATACCAATGCCTGTGTCTTCAACTTCCATGGTGATGTTGGCAAAGTCACCATCAATATCGGCGCTAACCGTCATCACCACGCCACCATCTTTGGTGAACTTCATCGCGTTGCTGACAAGGTTCCACAGCACCTGTCTTAGACGAGTGCCATCAACCTCAACAGCCACTGGTAGATCAGACAATCGTTCTAAGTCGAACCTCAATCCTTTCTGTTCAGCCATTAGTGCGGAAATACTTTCAATCTCCACAACAAAGTCTTCAAAGTTGATTGGGGTTGGGAATAGCTCAAGCTTACGACGGTCAAACTTATCCATATCGATAATATCGTTAAAGATATTACCTAGTGTTACAGCGCTCACTTTGATGGTTTGCATCTGCTTACGCTGCTCAGTGGTCAATTGACTATCGAGCAACATACGGCTTAAACCAATGATGCCATTAAGCGGCGTTCTTAACTCGTGGCTAATGGTAGAGATAAAGGTGGTCTTATCGCGACTGGCTTTCTCGATAGACTCTTGGTGCTCTTTACGCTCGGTAATATCACGACCAAAGCCCACCAAACCAAGGTGGCGGCCATCTTTGCTGTAGAAAGGCACTTTACGCAGTTCGAAGTAGCTCTTACGTCCATCTGGGTATTCGAGCCATTGGTCGTAGGTCAGAGCCTGGTTGTCAGCAAAGACTTTCTTATCGGTTTCTACAACTTGCTGAGCGATTTCTTTACTGTAGACATCCCATGGCGTCAAACCCACCAAGTCTTTTTCTTTCTTGCCGGTTAGCTCTTCGACTGCTCGGTTACAACCCGAGAACACGCCATCTTCATTGCGATAGTAGATAAGGTCAGGCGAAGCATCGATAAACGAACGTAGCAGCGCTGTTCGCTCTGCAAGTTCAAGCTGAGTTCGCTCACGCTGAAACACCTCATTTTCGAGGTCATGCATCGCTTCAGCACGTGCTTCTTCAGCTTTTTCACGCTCTTCAATTTCTTGATTGAGCTTCTCGATATTGAGCTGCAGCTTGTTATTCAACTCTTGGTCGCGCTCACGCATATCACCAAGCTTGGAGACTAACTTAGCTAAACGCTGACGAGACTCTTCAAGCTGATCAACCACCACAGAAAGGAAATAAACCGCCCAAGGTGTAATCACTAGACCAAAGAAAACAGAACGGACAATATCGATGTCATCAACATTGCCCTTAAGTGCGAGCGTAATACCGACTTGTACAACAACGGCGAGGGCAACAAGCGCTAGGGCGAGTAAGATAGAAAAGCGGACAATCCCCAGTTTTACGAGTAGATCCACGTAATACTGGGCGAGATTTTTCATGGGTTTCATTTAGCGCTCCATGCGATAAGACTAGCAACATTCTACCCTGTTTGAAGATAGGAGGTAAGCTAGCTACATCACATGCAGCAAGAGAGCTGGGTTATATTGTTTAAAACAGATAACCCAAGTAAATAATGGCTTAATCAGTAATAGATTGGCTTAGCGGATCGATGATGGGTGCACACTAGAACGGTTTCGGCCATCAGACTTAGCTTGATAAAGCGCACTGTCGGCTAACGCTACCGCAGACTCCATCTCATCATTAGGGGTAGGCACGTAAGAGATAATGCCAATACTGACGGTGATGAACTCAGAAACGGTCGACTTTTCATGAATCAGCCCAAGCTTGAGCACTTCATCATGAATGCGTTGCGCCACCATTAATGCCCCGTCAGCAGTCGTGTTTGGCAAGATAAAGCCGAACTCTTCACCGCCGTAACGAGCCACACAATCAGACGAACGATTCAGTACCTGCTTAAAGGCTTGCGAAACCTGAATCAAAGCATCATCACCCTGTTGGTGACCATAGAAGTCGTTGTAGCCTTTAAAGAAGTCGATGTCACAAAGCATAATGGTCAACGGCAACTTCTCTCGTACATGGTAATGCCACAATGTCGACAACTGTTCATCAAAGCGGCGTCGGTTAGAAACCTGAGTCAAACTGTCCATAAAGCTGAGACGTTCAAGCTCTAGGTTCGCCTCTTCAAGTTTCTGCTCTGCAAGATAACGCTCGGTGATATCACGAGCCATGATCAACACCCCATTGGTGCTAGATGCAGGGTCTCTAAATGGCGACTTCACCACGTCATACCAAGTGTATTCACCATCACTGGACATCACTTTATCGATATAGCGCAGTGATTTACCTTGATGAAGAACCTGGTGGTCAGTTTCAGAGATCCGTACATACATACTGTTTGGCACGACATCTTGTAGTCGCTTACCAATCAAATCACTGACTTCAGAGATCCCGAGCGCTGTAACAAACGGCTTATTACACGCTTGATAAACCATGTTTTCATTAAAGATACCGATCGAATCTGGGCTAGCTTCCAAGATGTTTTGTAAGATAGTGTCTCTTTGCGCAAGTGCCACCTCGGTGTCTTTCCGCTTCTCCATTTCGCCACGTAGTTGTTGCTGCATGTCATGCCAATCGGTCACATCATGACTAATAGAAAGTGTCCCTATATTTTCCCCATCTTGAGAAAGTAAGACGCTTTGGTACGTTTCGAGTAGGCAGCTTTTACCATCTTGGTCAGTTGTCCATGAACGCTCACTAACGCGCCCTTTCAGTGCACCACCTGAAACGCTCAATGTGCCCTCTTCCGGGCGGCCATGCCAAAACTTTTTAAACGAGCGATTACTCGCGAGCAGTTCACCCTTTTGATCTTTTACGTAGATCAGTTCAGACAAAGAGTCCAAAGCCGTTCGTGCAACGTTCAGTTCACGCAGCTCTTGAGACAACTCTTCATTAGTATTCTTATAGGGGGATGCGTGAATCATCCAAGACTTTTTGCTTCTAAAGCGGATCTTACGCCCCACAAGATTGATCTTAAATGATTCAAATTCAGACAGTGCCCATAATGAGTTCTGCTCAAATACTCGGGAGTTGATGTGGTTGGTAAGATAGTGGCGAAAGCTGTTCTCGCTCTCCACTGTTGGGAAACGAAAGTGAATACCAATCTGACGAATACCAAGCAATTGCATCGCTTGGCGGTTGGCGTACAAGATCTCGCCGGTTCGGACATCAACGAAAAAGAGAGGGGATGGCGTAGAGAGTAGCAGTTGTTCAATGTGCGACTGATAACGAGCATAAAGATGCCAGCAGATCAGGGCAAACAGCAATATGAGAACGATATATATACCGTAGCCATACGCTCTATCCCACAACCAAGTCATTACCAGTTCCATCTACTCTCAATCTATACCATAAAATCTGTGAGGGAAATGTTACCACTATTTGTTGGTTTTATCTGCTGTTACCTACTCTCACTCATTTCTATCAATCAGTTGCGTTTAAAACAGGTAATGTGTACTCGAATGCAGAGCCTGTTTTCATGCCTTGAGCACCGGTTTTATCCAGTGATCGACCTATCTCTGTCATCGCTAGCCAACGGTTCTCACACCATAACGGAGAGAGTAATGTAGGGCGTCTTGCCGCAGATGAAACACGATGGTAAACCACGTTCGCAGGAGTGCGTTGGATGATATCAGTAGCAATGTCGACATACTCTTCAAGGCTTGGTGCTTCTAGCTTGCCGGCTTTCCATGCTTTGGCCATAGTGCTTCCCTCTACTATATGAAGGCCATGAAGCTTGATGCCATCTGTACCGACTGCTAATACCTTGTCTAACGTTTCAAGGTTATCGGCTTTGGTCTCTTTTGGTAGTCCAACAATAAGATGAGTACACACCTTAATTCCGAGAGCGCGTGCACGCTGGGTGATCGTTTCATACACCGCAAAATCATGGCCGCGATTGATGCGCTTAAGAGTATCGTTATTAGCCGTTTGTAAGCCGAGCTCTAACCAGATCTCGTACCCTTTCTCAACATAACCAGCCAATAATTCCAAAACAGAATCAGGCACACAGTCTGGTCTTGTACCAACACAGAGCCCCACAATATCCGCACCCGGTGCTTTTAGCGCTTCTTCGTACATATTCTTGAGCACTTGCACCTCAGCATAAGTGCTGGTGTACGCCTGAAAATAAGCCAGATACTTCTTAGCACGAGCGATTTCACCCGCACGATCTTTTAATTGGTCGGCAATACTTTGAACCTGAGTTTGCTCGTCGGCAAAAGACGCCACATTACAAAAAGTGCAGCCTCCGCGACCAATGGTTCCATCTCGATTTGGACAGCTAAAACCACCGTGCAGCGTTAGCTTGTGAACCTTTTCGCCATAACGGCGTTGAAGATCTTGGCCGATAGTATTGACCAACTCATGTAATTGCATATTTTCAAAGCGCTCAAGTAAATAAGAATGAATATCAGTCTTTTTTTGAAAAAAAATTACATCCCTGCAAAATTCGACCAATTAGTTTACTCAAGGCTTTTTGCGAGCAACCTATCAAATATCAATAAACATGCAAAAAAGTCGCTCTATTTGCCTAATGTTGCACATTTGTTAGACATAAAATTCAAAATAAAACGAAAAAAATGGTCTACACGGTTCAACTTTCATTGCAATTCGCCTAGACAAAATTGTAGGATACTTACACATATTGGCTATTTTTGTGTAATTTCTTACAACGAAAACTTGCTAATAAGTCGGTGATATCTAACTCCCACCTATATAAACCACTAGTTTGTGGCTAAAAATAAACGGATATCACCAAGGATTGTTTTTCTCGCAATACTTTTCCTGCGAGATACGGAAAGGATTCAAACCGCCAACACAGGCCGGTTTAGACTCATAAATATAAAAGGACAAGGCTGACTTTATACAAAGAAGTTGCGCCTAGATTTAACTGGAAGGATGTATCTATGGTAGATCAAGAGCAGAACTCACAGGGTCTGTATACTCCTGAACTGGAGCATGACGCTTGTGGTATCGGTTTTGTTGCGCATCTAAAGAATCGCAAATCTCATGATGTAGTAACTCAAGCACTCGATATGCTTGCACGTATGGAACACCGTGGCGGCCAAGGCTGCGATCCATGTTCTGGTGATGGTGCAGGTATCCTGCTACAGAAGCCGCACGAATTCTTACTTGAAGAAGCCGTTAAGCTTGGAATTAAACTGCCGTCTTTTGAAAAATATGGTGTTGGTGTTGTACTTTTCCCTAAAGATGAACACAAACGTGCACAGTGTCGCGACATTCTAAAACGCAATGCACAACGCCTAGAGTTAGAAGTAATCGGCTACCGTGAACTTCCGACGGACAATTCAATGATTGGTGCTGACCCACTAAGCACTGAACCTCAATTTGAACACGTATTTATCTCTGGCGGCCCTGGTATTACTCCAGAAGAGCTTGAGCGTAAACTTTACGTTCTACGTAACTACACCGTTCGCGTGTGTCTAGAAAGCGTTTCAAATATCGGTGATGACTTCTACATCAACTCTATGTCTTACAAGACATTGGTGTACAAAGGTCAGCTAACAACAGAACAAGTTCCTCAGTACTTCCTAGACCTGCAAAACCCAACTATGGTGACGGCTCTAGCACTAGTACACTCTCGCTTCTCTACCAATACATTCCCACGTTGGCGTCTAGCTCAGCCTTTCCGTTACATCGCCCACAACGGCGAAATCAACACGGTTCGCGGCAACCTAAACTGGATGAAAGCTCGTGAAGCTATCCTAGAATCGGATCTATTCACACAAGCTGAAATCGACATGCTACTGCCTATCTGTCAGGAAGGTAGCTCGGATTCATCAAACTTCGACATGGCATTGGAGCTTCTGGTTCTGTCTGGCCGAACTCTGCCACACGCACTGATGATGATGATCCCTGAAGCATGGCAAGAAAACAAAAACATGGACCCAACTCGTCGCGCGTTCTACCAGTACCACGCGAACGTAATGGAACCATGGGATGGCCCAGCTTCGGTATGTTTCACTGATGGTGTTCAAGTAGGTGCAACTCTTGACCGTAACGGTCTGCGCCCTTCTCGCTACACAGTGACAAAAGACGATTTCCTAGTGATGGCGTCTGAATCTGGCGTTGTTGAAATCGCACCAAAAAACGTTGAATACCGTGGTCGTCTACAACCAGGTCGTATCTTCGTTGCTGACCTTGAGCAAGGCCGCATCATTTCTGATGAAGAAGTGAAAGATGGCATCGCGAAATCTCAACCTTACGAGAAATGGGTTGAAGAAAACCTTCTGAGCCTTAAAAAGCTACCAGACGCGAGCAACGAATTTAGCCAACCTTCTCCAGAGAAACTTCTCCACAAACAACAATCGTTTGGTGTGAGCTCTGAAGAAGTGAACGAAATCATTCTACCTCTTGCGAAAACCGGCTATGAGCCACTTTCTGCAATGGGTGCTGACTGGCCGCTAGCGATTCTTTCTCACCAATCGCAGCACCTTTCAAACTACTTCAAGCAGCTGTTTGCACAGGTAACTAACCCACCGATCGACCCGATCCGTGAGCGTATGGTTATGTCTCTGAACACTTACCTAGGTAAAGATCAGAACCTGCTTTCAGAAACACCTGAACACTGTCAAAAGGTAGAGCTTGAGTCTCCAGTACTGTCTAACTCTGAGTTAGAAAAGCTGCGTGCTATCGATAACGAGCACCTTCAAGCGAAGACACTGGATATCGTATTCCAAGCAAATGGAGACCAAGGTAAGTTAGAGCGTGCACTAAAACGTATTTGCCAATACGCAGAAGATGCCGTGATCGATGGTTACTCTATCATCCTACTGACTGACCGTGCGGTTAACTCTAACCACGCCGCTATCCCAGCAATGCTGGCAGTTGGCGCGGTACACCACCACCTAATCCGTAAAGGCCTACGTGCTAAGTGTGACATCGTGGTTGAAACGGGTGATGCTCGTGAAACACACCACTTCGCAACGCTTCTGGGTTACGGTGCTAACGCAGTTAACCCATACCTAGTGATTGAAACGATTGTTGAACTACAACGTACTAAGAAACTAGACCCTAACGTTCACCCACGTGAATTCTTCGATAACTACCGTAAAGGTGTTAACGGCGGTCTACTGAAAATCTTCTCTAAGATGGGTATCTCGACACTGCAGTCTTACCACGGTGCGCAAATCTTTGAAGCGCTTGGTATCAGCAAGTCTGTGGTTGAAAAATACTTCACAGGTACGGTTTCGCGTATTCAAGGCCTAACGATCGATGACATCGCTCGTGAAGTGCTTGTTCGTCACCGTGTTGGTTACCCTGCTCGTGAAATCCCAGCTCAAATCCTTGATGTCGGTGGTGTTTACCAGTGGAAACAACGTGGTGAGAAGCACTTATTCAACCCAGAAACCATCTCTCTACTTCAGGAGTCGACGCGTAACAAAGATTACGGTCAGTTCAAGAAGTACGCAAAAGCAGTTGATGACCAAGGCGACAACGCAGCAACGCTACGTAGCCAACTTGATTTCATCAAAAACCCAGCAGGCTCTATTCCTCTAGCGGAAGTAGAACCAATCGAGAATATCCTTAAGCGTTTCGCTACTGGCGCAATGAGCTTTGGTTCTATCTCGCATGAGGCTCACTCAACACTGGCTGTTGCAATGAACCGTATCGGTGCGAAGTCAAACTCAGGTGAAGGTGGTGAAGATCCAGCACGTTTCGAACGTAAAGAAAACGGTGACTGGGAGCGTTCAGCAATCAAACAAGTGGCTTCTGGTCGCTTTGGTGTGACGTCTTACTACCTATCGAACGCTGATGAGCTGCAAATCAAGATGGCTCAAGGTGCGAAACCTGGTGAAGGTGGTCAACTACCTGGTGATAAGGTTGATGACTGGATCGGCGCGACGCGTCACTCGACTCCAGGCGTAGGTCTAATCTCACCACCGCCACACCACGATATCTACTCAATCGAAGATTTGGCTCAGCTGATCTACGATCTGAAAAACGCGAACCGTAACGGCCGTGTCAACGTGAAGCTAGTATCAGAAGCTGGCGTAGGTACGATTGCCTCGGGTGTAGCAAAAGCGAAAGCTGACGTAGTACTTATCGCAGGTTTTGATGGTGGTACGGGTGCATCTCCGATGTCTTCTATCCGTCACACAGGTCTGCCTTGGGAACTGGGTCTAGCGGAAACGCACCAAACACTACTGAAAAACGGCCTACGTAACCGTATCGTTGTTCAGTCTGATGGTCAGATGAAAACACCACGTGACCTTGCAGTAGCAACACTACTTGGTGCTGAAGAATGGGGCGTAGCAACAGCAGCATTGGTTGTTGAAGGTTGTATCATGATGCGTAAGTGTCACAAGAACACCTGTCCTGTTGGTATCGCAACACAAAACAAAACTCTGCGTGAGCGTTTCGACGGTCGCGTAGAAGACGTAGTGACTTTCTTCCAATACATGGCTGAAGGTCTACGTGAAGTAATGGCTGAACTTGGCTTCCGCTCTATCGATGAGATGGTTGGTCAATCGCACAAACTTAAAGTTCGTGATGACATCGGCCACTGGAAGTACAAAAACCTAGATCTAACACCTGTACTGCACATTGAGCAGGCTCGTGAAGAAGATGGTATCTACAACCAGACACAACAAAACCACAACCTAGAAGATGTTCTAGACCGCAAGTTGATCCAAGCTGCGATTCCTGCACTTGAAAAAGGTGAAGCTGTAAATGCGACCTTCCCAATCATCAACACGGACCGCTCTGCGGGTACCATGCTATCGAACGAAATCTCGAAGGTTTACAAAGACCAAGGTTTACCACAACCAATGAACGTTAAGTTCCACGGTAGTGCCGGCCAATCTTTCGGTGCGTTCCTTGCGAAAGGCGTTAAGTTCGAAGTAGAAGGCGACGCGAACGATTACTGGGGTAAAGGTCTGTCTGGCGGTACTTTGGTACTGTACCCAGATGCGAAATCTTCTATCGTTGCTGAAGATAACATCGTGGTTGGTAACGTATGTTTCTACGGTGCGACCTCAGGTGAATCTTTCATTCGCGGTATGGCTGGTGAACGTTTCTGTGTTCGTAACTCAGGTGCGAAGGTTGTTGTTGAGGGCGTTGGTGACCACGGTTGTGAATACATGACTGGCGGTGTAGCCGTTATCCTTGGCTCAACAGGTCGTAACTTTGCTGCGGGTATGAGTGGCGGTGTCGCTTATGTTTGGGATAAAGGCGGTGACTTCGAAACCAAGCTTAACCCTGAACTTGTAGACCTAGATCCAATTGAACAAGAAGATAAAGATCTTCTACTAGATATGCTAACCAAGCACGTTGAATTCACAGGAAGTGAAGTTGCTCAGTCTTTCCTAGACAACTTTGAAGCAAGTGTTGCATCACTAATTAAAGTAATGCCACGCGACTACAAAGCAGTTCTTGAGAAGCGTAAAGCTGAAGCACAACAGGCACAAACGGAAGAAGTGGAGGCAGTATAATGGGTAAGCCTACTGGATTTTTAGAACACGGTCGCGAGCTTCCAAAGAAGCTCGATCCATCGGTTCGTATTGAAGACAACAAAGAATTCGTACTTAACGAAGAGTTTGGCGACAAGATCAATACTCAAGCATCTCGTTGTATGGACTGTGGCGTACCTTTCTGTCACAGCGGTTGTCCAATTGGTAACATCATCCCAGAATTTAATGACGCGGTTTACCGTGACAGCTGGGAGGAAGCTTGGAACATCCTAAGCTCGACCAATAACTTCCCTGAGTTTACAGGTCGTGTGTGCCCTTCTCCTTGTGAGAGTGCTTGTGTACTAGGTATTAACCAAGACCCAATCACCATCTGTAATATCGAGAAAACGATTGTAGAAACTGCGTACCGTGAAGGGTACGCAAAACCAAAAACACCTCGCTCTCGTACAGGAAAAACCGTAGCGATTGTTGGCTCTGGCCCTGCAGGTCTAGCCGCAGCTGAACAGCTAAACAGCGCTGGTCACTCGGTAACGGTATTTGAACGTGACGAGAAAGTTGGCGGTCTACTGCGTTTCGGTATCCCAGATTTCAAACTGGGCATGGACGTGATTGATCGTAAGATCAACCTAATGGCTGAAGCTGGCGTTGAGTTTAAAGTGAACCAACACATTGGTGTTGACGTTAACGCTCAGCAGCTACGCCAAGAGTTTGATGTGGTATTGCTAACCGGCGGTTCTACGGTTCCTCGTGACCTACCAATCCCAGGTCGTGAATTGAAAGGCGTTCATTTTGCGATGGAATTCCTTGGTCAAAACAACCGCCGTGCAAACGACATGGACCTAAAAGGTGAAGAGATTCACGCTAAAGATAAGCACGTTGTGGTTATCGGTGGCGGTGATACTGGCTCTGACTGTGTGGGTACATCAAACCGTCACAAAGCAGCGAGCATTACTCAGGTTGAGATCATGCCGATCCCACCAGAGAAGCGCCCTGCAAACATGCCTTGGCCTCAATACCCAATGATCATGAAGACCACGACTTCTCACGAAGAAGGCTGTGAACGTCACTGGAACATCTTGACTAAAGAGTTCATCGGTAACGATCAAGGCGAAGTGACCGGTCTACGTATCGCCGATATCGTGTGGAAAGATGCAGCGCCAGGTGAGCGCCCTACTTTTGACGAAGTAGCAAACTCAGAGCGTGTGATTCCATGTGACCAAGCATTCCTAGCGATGGGTTTCCTACACCCAGAGCCAACCGGTGTACTTGCTCAACTTGATATCAAACTGGACGAGCGCGGTAACGTTGCTTCTGAAGGTTACGCAACCAACCAGAAAGGCGTTTTTGCCGCTGGTGATATGCGTACAGGTCAGTCTCTGGTCGTTCGCTGCATTAACGAAGGTCGTGAATGTGCAATTGCGATTGATGACTTCTTAATGGGCAACTCAAACCTAGAAGCGAAAGCCGATTCACTCATGCTTTCCGCATAATATTTCTCGGGCTAACGTCAATGACGTTAGCCTAGAGGAAAAGCAACACCCTTCCTAACTTTTATATTTGGCTAGCACTCGATGCTAGCCTTTTTTCTATCTAGCATTCTGTCACTACAGATACGCCCTCACTATAAATGTTAAATATCATTAACATTTCCTATTTATATCTAATTGATATCAATCGAGTATTTTAGATTATTACGTGGTTAATCGCGTTTATGCATGATAATTAACCATGAACTTGACCTTAAACACAATTAGCTATACGTTGTAAAACTGGTGAAAATAAAGCCACTGGGTTTTGTTAACACAAAGGATAACGTTGAACTAGCTAAAAAACGGTAAGTTTATAAAAAATAACAAGTACATGAATAGTTAGTCATTTACTGTCTGGATGACAGAGAAGCAAAAGGGAGAATTGCAATGGCTCTATATGATCCTAGTCTTGAAAAAGACAACTGTGGATTTGGTTTAATAGCGCAAATGGAAGGCCAACCTAGTCATAAGTTGGTAAGAACTGCTATTTCAGCCCTAGATCGCATGACACACCGTGGTGGTATCGCCGCGGATGGTAAAACTGGAGATGGCTGTGGCTTACTACTACAGAAACCAGATTCCTACCTAAGAATTATTGCAGAAGAGAATAATTTTAATCTCGGTAAGCAATACGCTATTGGCATAATTTTCTTCAGCCAAGACCCAATCAAAGCTCAATCAGCACAAGAGATCGTCAATAAAGAACTCGCCCAAGAGACATTGACCGTTGCTGGTTGGCGTGAAGTTCCGACCAATACCGAAGTATTAGGTCCTATCGCCAAAGATTCTGTTCCAAACATTCAGCAAGTATTTATCTCTGCGCCAGCCGGTTGGCGTGAGCGTGATATCGAACGCCGCTTATACATCGCGCGTCGCAGAATTGAAAAACAGATCACCGAAGACAAAGATTTCTATATCTGTAGCCTTTCAACACAAGTGATGGTCTACAAAGGCTTGTGTATGCCTGCCGATCTTCCGCGATTTTACCTCGATCTTGCAGACTTACGTATGGAATCAGCGATATGTCTGTTCCACCAGCGTTTCTCGACTAACACACAACCACGTTGGCCGCTCGCTCAACCATTCCGTTATTTAGCGCACAATGGTGAAATCAATACCATCGAAGGTAACCGTCAGTGGGCTAAGGCTCGTGCCTATAAATTTGCTTCACCACTGCTACCAGATTTGCAGACCGCAGCACCTTTCGTGAATGAAACGGGCTCTGACTCCTCAAGCCTAGATAACATGCTCGACCTTTTCCTAGCCGGTGGTATGGATGTGTTCCGAGCGATGCGTATGCTGGTTCCGCCCGCTTGGCAGAACCACCCAGATATGGATCCAGATCTGCGCGCATTTTACGACTTTAACTCCAAGCACATGGAACCGTGGGACGGCCCTGCTGGCATCGTTCTGTCTGACGGTCGTTACGCTGCATGTAACCTAGATAGAAATGGCCTGCGTCCTGCGCGCTATGTCATTACCAAAGACAACCTAATCACGCTGGCATCAGAGGTTGGTATCTGGAACTATGCGCCAGATGAAGTCGCAGAAAAAGGCCGTGTTGGGCCAGGTGAGCTACTGGTGATCGATACTCGCCGCGGCAAGCTATGGCAATCTAATGAGATCGACAATGACCTCAAAGGCCGTCACCCATATAAGGAGTGGATGGAAAAGAACGTCCACAAGCTAACACCATTTTCTGAACTCGATGATGATCAAGTGGGTAAGCGTAGCTTCGACGATGACACGCTCAAAACCTATCAAAAACAGTTTGCGATGAGCAACGAAGAGTCCGATCAAGTATTACGCGTGCTTGGTGACATGGGACAGGAAGCGGTCGGTTCGATGGGCGACGACACGCCAATGGCGGTACTCTCCTCGAAAGAGCGACTGGTCACTGATTATTTCCGTCAGAAGTTTGCCCAAGTCACCAACCCACCGATTGATCCTCTACGTGAAAAGCACGTGATGTCGCTCGCCACCAGCATTGGCCAAGAGATGAACGTGTTCTGTGAAACAGATGGTCACGCCTATCGTGTGACATTTGATTCTCCTGTTCTGCTTTACTCAGACATGCAGCAACTTCTGCAACTGAATCAAAAGCACTATCGCCATGCGATCCTAAGCATGCACTACGATCCAGCTCAGCAAGATCTCAAACAAGCCATCAATGACGTATGTGATCGTGCGGAACAAGAAGTGCGTGATGGTGCGGTTTTGGTTGTGTTATCGGATAAAGGTTTAGAGAAAGGTAAACTGCCAATTCCAGCAGCAATGGCGGTTGGTGCAGTGCAGACTCGCCTTGCTGATACCAACCTACGTTGTGATGCCAACATCGTAGTGGAAACAGCAACCGCTCGCGACCCACACCAATTCGCGGTACTACTTGGCTTTGGTGCAACGGCGGTTTATCCGTACCTTGCGTATGAAACGTTAGGCAAGATGCTCGATGATGGCTCTTTAGACAAAGACTATCGCGCAGCGATGCAGAACTACCAAAACGGCATCAACAAAGGTCTGTATAAGATCATGTCGAAGATGGGGATTTCAACCATTGCTTCTTACCGCTGTTCGCAGCTTTTCGAAGCCGTTGGCCTACATTCTGATGTCGTTGAGCTCTGTTTCCGCGGAGTTACCACTCGAATCCAAGGTGCAAGCTTTAGCGATTTCCAGCAAGATATTTACAACTTATCGCGTAAAGCATGGACCAAGCGGAAGCCAATCGAGCACGGTGGTTTACTGAAATACGTCCATGGTGGTGAATACCACGCTTACAACCCAGACGTGGTTGGCACACTGCAAACCGCAGTAAAAACTGGCGAAACATCGGATTACCTCTCTTTTGCTAAGCAGGTAAATGCTCGCCCTGCGGCTATGTTACGTGACTTAATGAGCCTGAAGAAAGCCGATAAACCATTAACTCTTGAGGAAGTCGAGCCAAGCAGCGATCTATTCAAGCGCTTTGACTCCGCAGCGATGTCGATTGGTGCCCTAAGCCCAGAAGCGCATGAAGCTCTGGCAATGGCTATGAACCGTTTAGGCGGTTATTCAAACTCAGGTGAAGGCGGTGAAGATCCAAGACGTTTTGGTACCGACCGTAACTCGCGCATCAAACAAATTGCGTCTGGTCGTTTTGGGGTAACACCACATTACCTAACCAATGCGGATGTTCTGCAAATCAAGGTAGCACAAGGTGCGAAGCCAGGTGAAGGTGGTCAGCTGCCAGGTCATAAGGTCACGGCAGAGATCGCTAAACTGAGATATTCGGTTCAGGGTGTCACTCTGATTTCCCCTCCTCCACATCACGATATTTACTCGATCGAAGATTTGGCTCAGCTGATTTTCGACCTTAAGCAAGTTAACCCTAAAGCCTTGGTTTCTGTGAAGTTAGTGTCTGAACCAGGTGTTGGTACTATCGCGACTGGTGTGGCAAAAGCCTACGCCGATCTGATCACCATATCTGGTTACGATGGCGGTACCGCAGCAAGTCCACTGACCTCGGTAAAATACGCGGGTTGCCCTTGGGAACTTGGGCTAGCAGAAACTCAGCAAGCACTGGTTGCAAACGGACTTCGTCATAAGATCCGCCTGCAAGTCGATGGTGGTCTGAAAACCGGTCTCGATGTAATTAAAGGCGCGATTCTCGGTGCTGAAAGCTTTGGCTTTGGTACTGCACCGATGGTGGCAATGGGTTGTAAATTCTTACGAATCTGCCACCTCAATAACTGTGCAACAGGTGTTGCAACTCAAGATGAAACATTACGCCGCGAATACTTCAAAGGGCTACCAGATATGGTGGTGAACTACTTTACAGGCTTAGCCGATGAAGTTCGCCAACACCTTGCTGACCTTGGTGTAGAAAAACTCACTGACCTAATCGGACGCACAGATTTACTGGAGGCTGTTGAAGGCCTGACTGCGAAACACAGTAAACTGGATCTCTCATCGATACTGGAAGCTCCGGTATCACCAGAGGGGCATCCTCTGTATTGGACCGAACCAAACGCACCATTTGATAAGGCTCAGCTCAACCAGCAGATCCTAGACGATGCACTCGATGCGATTGAGAAAAGACAGTCCACCAGCCTTTACTACAACGTTATTAATACGGACCGTTCTATAGGCGCTCGTATCTCTGGCGAAATTGCTAAGCGATACGGCAACCAAGGTATGGCTGGTTCGCCAATCAAATTGTACCTAGATGGTACCGCAGGCCAATCTTTCGCTGTTTGGAACGCAGGCGGCGTTGAGCTGTATCTAACAGGCGATGCCAATGACTATGTTGGCAAAGGCATGGCTGGCGGTAAGGTAGTCATTAAACCTCACCAAGGCACCGCATTTACTTGTAACGAAGCGACCATCATAGGTAACACCTGCCTGTATGGTGCAACCGGAGGCAAGTTATTTGCAGCAGGTACTGCTGGCGAACGATTCGGCGTACGTAACTCAGGCACGGTTGCTGTAATTGAAGGCGCAGGTGACAACGCTTGTGAATACATGACCGGCGGTATTGTTGCCATTCTTGGCGCAACTGGCGTCAACTTCGGTGCGGGTATGACAGGTGGCTTCGCTTATGTCATGGATAAGAATGAAGACTTCCAAGGTCGAGTGAACAACGAGTCAGTTGAGGCGCTTTCCTTATCTGATTTATATATCCACCAAGAACATCTGCGTGGCTTAATTGCAGAGCACTTAGAAGAGACGGGCTCAGTACATGCTGAAGCTATTCTGGCAAACTTTGATGAATGGATTCCGAAGTTCTATCTAGTGAAACCAAAGATGGCGGATCTAAACACCTTGCTCGGCCACCAAAGCCGCAGCTCAGCTGAACTTCGTGTTCAAGCGCAATAATTGGAAGGAGCCAATAATGAGCCAGAATGTATACCAATTTATTGATGTGAATCGCGTAGACCCAGCGAAGAAACCAATCAAGATACGTAAAATTGAGTTTGTAGAGATATACGAACCGTTCACTAAACAGCAAGCCAAAGCACAAGCAGACCGCTGTTTAGATTGTGGTAACCCTTATTGTGAATGGAAATGTCCAGTTCACAACTACATCCCTCAGTGGCTTAAGCTTGCCAATGAAGGGCGCATTATCGAAGCAGCTGAACTATCTCACCAGACCAACAGCCTGCCAGAAGTATGTGGCCGTGTGTGCCCTCAAGACCGCTTGTGTGAAGGCTCTTGTACCCTCAATGACGATTTTGGTGCTGTCACCATAGGTAACATTGAAAAGTACATTACCGATAAAGCCTTTGAGATGGGTTGGAAGCCAGACATGTCTCACGTTGAATGGACCGATAAAAAGGTCGCAATCATCGGTGCGGGTCCAGCTGGTCTTGCGGCGGCTGATATCTTAGTACGTAATGGTGTGAAAGCCGTTGTGTTTGATCGTTACCCAGAGATAGGTGGTCTCCTCACTTTTGGTATTCCATCGTTCAAGCTTGAGAAAGGCATCATGGAGAATCGTCGCCGCATCTTTAGCGAGATGGGCGTTGAATTCCGAATGAATACCGAAGTTGGCAAAGACATTCAACTTCAAGAGCTGGTCGATGATTACGACGCTGTTTTCCTGGGTGTAGGCACTTATAAAAACATGCGTGCCGGTCTCGATAATGAAGATGCTCCGGGTGTTTATGATGCGCTGCCATTCTTGATTTCGAATACCTACAAGGTCATGGAGCTGGAAAACCCAACCCCATTCATCGATATGCAGGGTAAGAGAGTCGTTGTGCTTGGTGGTGGTGATACCGCGATGGACTGTGTTCGAACTTCTATTCGTCAGAATGCGGCTGATGTGGTGTGTGCCTATCGTCGAGATGAAGCCAACATGCCAGGCTCTCGCCGTGAGGTGAAGAATGCACGTGAAGAAGGCGTGAAGTTCAAGTTTAACCTCCAGCCTATCGGCTTAGAGCTTGATAGCTCAGGGCATGTTGCTGGCGTTAAAGTCGTGAAAACCGCCTTAGGTGAACCTGATGAAGCAGGCCGTCGTCGCCCAGAACCGGTTGCAGGCAGTGAGCACATTCTTGAAGCCGATGCCGTGATCATGGCATTTGGTTTCCAACCTCACGCTATGGAATGGTTAGAACCTTTCGGTGTCGAGCTTGATCAATGGGGCCGCATTAAAGCGCCTGGTCAGCAAGAGTTTCAGTACCAAACCACCAACAGCAAAATCTTTGCCGGTGGCGACGCGGTTCGCGGCTCTGACTTAGTGGTAACCGCCATCGATGAAGGCCGCAAAGCCGCTGAAGGAATATTAGATTACCTAGAAGTGTGATTAGTCTTCGGTTTCCTTTATTGTTCAAGCCGTTACTATAAAAAAGGATCCATATATGGATCCTTTTTTGAATTAGATACGTTTATCACAAGCACAACAAAAACAGCAAACAAGCCAATACCGATAACTACAATTAGAATTAAAAACAAGCCATAGGAAACACTATGAAAAAAGCCGCTCTCCTCTCGCTATCACTTTTAACATTAACCGCTTGCAGCCAAGGAATCACGGATATGAAAGACAGAACCTCATCACCTTGTGGTGATAAACCTAATTGCGTATCAACACAAGATTACCGTGAACAACATGCTTTGGCTACGTACGAACTATCCGATTCAGCAAACCTTGATGCCATTGAGCAAGTCGCTCTAACTTTGCCGGGCGCGAAAACGGCCAACAAAACCGATGATTACCTGCGTGTTGAGTGCACCTCACGCATCATGCGCTTTGTCGATGACCTTGAGCTAAAAGTCGATGGAGACAAGCTCATCGTTCGTTCCGAGTCTCGTACGGGCTACTCTGACTTTGGTGTGAACCGTAAACGAGCAGAACAACTCCGTGCTAGCTTGCAAAGCGAAGGTCTAATCAAATAGACAAAGAATACTGGAGTAAATCCACACTATTCGGATGAGAAGTGCTTCTGGGCAGTCGCTCGACGCTTCTTATCCATGCTACAATTTCGCTCTAATGTTTAAATATTTTTAATTAAGAGACTACACATGAAAATCGGCATCATTGGCGCAATGGAGCAAGAAGTTGCGATCCTAAAAGCAGCTATTTCAGACATTACTGAAGTTAATAAAGGCGGTTGTACCTTTTTCTCTGGTCAGCTAAATGGTGTTGACGTTGTTTTGCTTCAATCAGGCATTGGTAAAGTAGCAGCAGCTGTTGGTACTTCTATCCTACTAAGCGAATACCAACCAGATGTCGTTCTAAACACTGGCTCTGCTGGCGGTTTTGATTCAACTCTAAACCTTGGTGATGTGGTTATCTCTACCGAAGTACGTCACCACGACGCAGACGTAACAGCTTTCGGTTACGAAATCGGTCAAATGGCAGGTCAACCAGCTGCATTCAAAGCAGACGAGAACCTAATGAAAGTCGCTGAGCAAGCGCTAGCTCAAATGGAAGACAAGCACGCGGTTCGCGGTCTTATCTGTACTGGCGACGCGTTTGTTTGCACTGCAGAACGCCAAGAGTTCATCCGCAAGCACTTCCCATCAGTAGTAGCTGTAGAAATGGAAGCTTCTGCGATTGCTCAAGCTTGTCACCAGTTCCAAGTACCATTCGTGGTTGTTCGTGCAATCTCTGATGTTGCAGACAAAGAATCACCAATGAGCTTTGAAGAGTTCCTGCCACTAGCAGCACAAAGCTCTTCTGAAATGGTTATCAAAATGGTTGCCCTACTAAAGTAAGCGACTAAGCATGCAAACACTGTTTGATCAGGTATTTGCAAATGGCGTGCTCCTTGTAATGTGGGGAGCACTGCTTTTTCATTTGATTCTACCTATCCCTCACGCCGCACACCCTACGACCTTATGGCATAAGTTTGCTGAACTACTAGCAACTAAGGTCAACAACAATCAAAGTTACTCTCAAAGCCTTATCTCCGGCACCTTAGCCTGGGGGTTAATGGTACTTCCAACTCTGATTATTCTCTTGGCACTGCAACCTCTGGTTTGGCAGACTCAACTGTTCCAACTGGCTTTGTTACTGCTCGCTATTGATTGGCGTAACAATGAAAAGCTAGCCAACCAACTCATCAAAACACTTAGCCGAGAAGATAAAGCGACAGCACGTCAATTACTGGCTCCGATTGTCAATCGCCAAACCGATTCACTATCATCATTAGGGCTTGGGAAAGCTGGGGCTGAAACTATCATAATGGGCTACGGTCGCAATGTGGTTTGTGTCCTATTTTGGTACGCCACCGGAGGCGGAATCGCTGCGTTGATGTATCGCCTGATTGTCGAATTAGCTCGAGCGTGGTCACCGAGTCGAAAGCAGTTCTCACCTTTTGGCGCAACGGCAATCAAGATTGTCGCTGTCCTCGAATTTATCCCAATGCGTTTATTTGCCTTGATGATCGTCTGCGGTGATAAAGCATCTCACACCTTTAAGATGATGCTTGCTCAAAGTCGGTCTTGGCCTCTACCTGGCCCTGCGTGGTTGATTACTGCAGTGGGCAACAAGCTTGAGCTATCACTCGGTGGCCCGGCTATTTACAACGACACCAAAGCTATTCGCGCAAAATTAGGTGGCAGAATCGCACCATCCGCACTGCACTTAGCGCAGGTTCAAAAGCTGTTATTTGGACGCATTGCGATCTGGATATTGTTACAAAGCCTAGCCCTACTCATTATTCACCAAGGGATTTAAAGTGAAACCCTCTCAACTTGTTACATCATGTGCAACTTTCGCGATTAGCTTTAGCTTATGGATACCAAGCACGCTTGCAACCGAAGTAACCACAGCAAAACGTGTGGTCAGCCTAGCTCCTCACGCCACAGAGCTCGCATACAGTGCGGGTTTAGGTGATAATTTAGTTGCTGTAAGTGAACGCAGTGATTACCCACCACAAGCCGATAAGCTAGAAAAAGTGGCAAATTATCAAGGCATCAAGGTTGAGAAAATCATCGCGCTGCAACCAGATCTTATCCTTGCTTGGCCTGCGGGAAACCCACCAAGAGAACTGGCGAAACTAGAGCAGTTTGGTTTTAATATTTATTACTCGAAAACCAAAAGCCTAGACAGTATCGCGACCAATATTGAACAGCTTAGCCAATACGCCAGCGATCCAAGTATCGGTGAGAATAATGCTAAGCAGTACAAAGAACAGCTCAACGCATTAAGGCTAAAATACAAAGATGCGGAGCCGGTCAGCTACTTCTACCAGCTGAGTGAAAAACCGGTTATCACCGTGGCACAAGGACACTGGCCAAGCGAAGTGTTTGAGTTTTGTGGCGGCCGAAATATTTTTGAAGACAGCGCTTCCCCCTACCCGCAAGTCGGTATTGAACAAGTTGTACTGAATAAACCGCAAGTGATTTTCACTTCTCAGCACGCTATTGAGAATGGGACCATGTGGCAATCGTGGGAAGAAGAGATCCCAGCCGTCGCTAAAAATCAGATATGGTCACTCAACTCAGACTGGATTAATCGCCCAACCCCCCGAACTTTGCAAGCGATCCAACAAGTGTGCGATTACTTCGATAGAGTCAGAGAAAATCACTAACTTTTTAGTCTGTTTTTTCGTACAATTCGCCACCGACCTGTCCCTACAATTTTAACAATAAGAGCACCAGTATCATGGATTCCATGCTGCTTTATATTATCGATTTATTTGGCACTGCCATCTTTGCTATCTCTGGCGTATTTGTCGCTGGCCGCCTAAAAATGGACCCTTTTGGTGTCGCTGTTCTCGGCAGTGTAACCGCTATTGGCGGTGGTACAATTCGAGACATGGCACTGGGCGCGACTCCCGTATTTTGGATAACCGATACCACCTATCTTTGGGTCATTATCGGCACCTGCTTACTGACCATGATTATCGTAAGACGCCCCAAGCGTTTGGCATGGTGGATCCTACCCGTCTGTGATGCTATAGGTTTAGCTGTGTTCGTTGGTATTGGTGTTGAAAAGGCATTAGCGTACCAAGATTCAGCATTGGTTGCCATTATCATGGGCGTAATTACAGGCTGCGGCGGCGGTATTATTCGTGACGTACTTGCCCGTGAAGTACCGATGATCCTACGAAGCGAAGTTTACGCGACCGCTTGTATCATCGGCGGTGCATTCCACACTATGGCTATTCGGATGGGCCACGATTCAGAGACCGCATTCCTAGCTGGCGTGTTCTCTACATTGTTGATTAGACTTGGCGCCATTCGTTGGCACTTATCTTTACCAACTTTCGCGATTAAATAAGCTATCGCTAAAAAGAAAAGGGCTCCACTTAGGGGCCTTTTTTAATCTTGCCACCTCAGACTCCTGCTCTGCTTCTCCGCCTCAAGTCACTTTCACCTCGGCTTAGTAATGTTTTTTATTTACTTAATTAATTGACGAGCTATATTAGTACACGAATGACTTTATAAACATATTCATTTACTAACAATGAGGGCTCTAGGATGAGCAGTAATAAAATTGGAATTGTTTTTTTCTCTAAATGCGGCGCAACTAAGCAGGTCGCCGAACTGCTCGCAGAGGGCGTAAACACGCAACTACCTGACTCAGCCCTACTCATCGAAGTGCTACCTTCGGAGATCATTGAAGGCCGATATGACAATGACGAAAAGCTCAAACTCCTAGACAGTTGTGATGCGATCGTTTTTGGCGCTCCAACCTACATGGGTTCACCAGCCGCTCAGTTTAAAAGCTTTATGGATGCGAGCAGTGACAACTACTGCAAGAAGTTATGGCGAAATAAACTCGCTGCTGGCTTCACCACTGGAGGCAGTCTTAACGGAGAGCAACAACAAACCCTGCTTAGCTTTTTCACTCTAGCTTGTCAACACGGCATGATTTGGGTTGGCTTAGACGCATCAAGACACACAGATAATTTAGGGTTAAACCGCACTGGTTCAAATATTGGTTTAGTGTCTAGTATCGATGATGGTCAAGATAGCGTAAACCGCAATGACTTGCTTACGGCTCAATACTACGGTTCAAGAATCGCCACCTTGGTTCAAGAACTCG
Source organism: Vibrio chagasii (assembly GCF_002954585.1). Lineage (GTDB taxonomy): Bacteria > Pseudomonadota > Gammaproteobacteria > Enterobacterales > Vibrionaceae > Vibrio > Vibrio chagasii_A. Next base: position 185,475 of record NZ_MSCI01000002.1, on the reverse strand, counting down.
TAAACAAAAGCTAGAGTAACGGCCTTGATTGAGATAAGTTGGACGTATCATTCCCAACTTTCATGAATATCATCAAATGCTACTCGAAGGAATCGAAACTCTCTTGGTTTTGAGTAAAGCCAAAACCATGAGCCGCACTGGCAGCTTGCTGTATATCAGCCAATCAGCGGTAAGCAAACGGATTGCTAACTTAGAAAAGAAGTTGGGGAAAAAGCTTATTGAGCCGAGCGGTCGGCAGATAAAACTCACACCAGACGCGATAGCACTGATCGAGAGTATTGGTCCTACGTTCAATGAACTTCGTGGTCTTATTTATGAACAGCAAGAGTTAGAAGATACGACTTTCATTACCTTAGACAGCTCTAAGTCTCTGATAGCGGGCTATTTAGGTGAAATGATGGGGCAGTTTATCCAACAAGATAAATACATCACCATAACCACCAACCACACGCCCAGAATCATCGAGCGAGTTCAGTCCGGTAAGGCAACCCTAGGGTTATGCGCAGGCTTGTTGCCACCACATCATGGATTGATGACGTTTCACCTGTTCGACGAGCCCTTTTTCATTGTAAGTAAATTGCCGCTGAACGGGCTTCCCCCCAAAGTCATCACCAATGACATGACTAACCCAGCCAACTCTTACCAACTTTCAGTATTAGAAAAGTTTGGCATTAAACCTTTGATGGAGATGGACGCTTACACCGCAGCGGCGCAGCTTGCATTAGGTGGGACAGGGCCAGCTTTGATCCCACTGTCTATCGTAAAAACACTCAATATTGAATCTCAATATCTGTATAGCTTCCAAGAATTAGCGGGCTTAATTCGACCGATTCATATCTGCGTGAGACCAAATAGCTATCAGTCTCCACGGGTTAAAACACTGATAGAATCCATTGTTGATGCTGTTCCCAGAGCAATTTAGACGCCATGAGCATCGACATCACAATCACTAGGGGGCGAATCCACTTCTGCCCTTTTGTCACCACCACTTTAGCGCCTAGCTGAGCCCCCATAAAGCCACCAATTGCCATCACTAAGCCGAGTTCCCAAATTGGCAAGCCTGCCAAAATAAAGAAGATCAGTGCAGCGATGTTAGAGGTAAAGTTCAACACCTTAGTACGAGCGGTCGCATCGACTAAAGAGAAATGACCAATTGCGACAAAGCAGACAGTGAAAATAGAGCCGGTACCTGGCCCAAAGAAGCCATCGTAAAAGCCAACACCACCACCGACACACAAAGCAAACATGGCTTCAGAGACCTTCTGCTTACCTTCAGAGGCTTTAGTTTGTGGTGCTAATAAGAAGTAGAGTGAGATAGCGATCAGCAGCAGTGGGATCACGCTGGTCAATAAGCTCGCATCAATGAACTGAACGAGTTCTGCACCAATCGCCGAGCCAATGAAGGTGCAAAAAATAGCGAGGCGCATCTCCTTGATACTCACGATACCGTTACGCACGAAGTACCAGCTTGCGGAAAAACTGCCGAAAGAGCTTTGAAGCTTGTTAGTTGCTAAGGCTTGTGTCGGTGGGACTCCCGCTGCGAGTAATGCTGGTAAAGTCAGTAGCCCGCCACCGCCAGCCATCGCATCGATAAAGCCAGCTGCTGTTGCGACAACAAACAAGATAGCCAATATTTCCAGAGTGATTTCCATATGCCTAACGCCTCAAAGTCTCGTTTAGCGACAACTTACCATCCTGAGCAGGGGATCAATAACGAAACACAAGATTTTAACCTATTCCAAATATTCATCATTTAACTAACGCTGTATTACAGACATAAAAAAGCCCACTCCGAAGAGTGGGCTTTAAGCATTTATATCCGCTAACTTAAGTTCAGTTAGCTAAGGCTAAGACAAATTAAGCTTGAGAAGCTTTAACCTGCGCGTGTAGCTCTTGAACAGAAGTTACTGTCGTCTTCGCGTCAGCTGTGTGAGCCATACACGTTGCAAACGCTGCGTTTAGCGTTGTTGTGTAGTTCACTTTCTCAGCAAGTGCACCACGACGAAGAACTTTAGAATCTTCAATCGCTTGACGGCCAGCTGCAGTGTTCACGATGTAGGTGTACTCGTTGTTCTTGATACGGTCAAGAATATGAGGACGGCCTTCGTGTACCTTGTTTACTAGACGTGGGTTGATGCCCGCTTCGCCAAGAATAACTGCTGTACCGTGTGTTGCGTCTAGCTGGTAGCCAAGCTTAGATAGCTTAGATGCTAGGTCTACAACGCGCTCTTTGTCGCCTTCACGAACAGAAAGAAGTGCACGACCGCCTTCTGGATAGATGTTGCCACAACCCAATTCCGCTTTAGAGTAAGCTTCTGCGAACGTTGCGCCAACACCCATAACCTCACCAGTAGAGCGCATTTCTGGGCCTAATAGTGGGTCAACACCTGGGAACTTGTTGAATGGAAGTACCACTTCTTTCACTGAGTAATAAGGTGGGATGATTTCTTTCGTAAAGCCTTGAGACTCTAGCGATTGGCCCGCCATTACACGTGCTGCAATCTTAGCAATTGGTGCGCCAGTTGCTTTAGATACGAACGGTACCGTACGTGCTGCACGAGGGTTTACCTCGATTAGATACACTTGGTTGTTCTTCACAGCAAACTGCGTGTTCATCAGACCACGAACACCCAACTCGAACGCCAGCTTTTCAACTTGCTCACGCATTACATCTTGGATTTCTTGGCTTAGCGTGTATGCAGGAAGAGAACATGCTGAATCACCTGAGTGAACACCCGCTTGTTCGATATGCTCCATGATACCGCCGATAACTACGCGCTCACCGTCACAGATAGCATCGATATCCACTTCAACTGCGTCGTCTAGGAAGCTATCAAGAAGAACTGGAGATTCGTTCGATACGCTTACAGCTTCGTTGAAGTAGCGACGTAAATCTTGCTCGTCGTATACGATTTCCATCGCACGACCACCAAGTACGTAAGAAGGACGTACAACCAATGGGAAGCCGATTTCGCGAGATTTCTCTACCGCTTGTTCCATTGTTGTTACTGTCGCGTTCTCTGGCTGTAGAAGACCTAGACGGTCAACTGCAACTTGGAAACGTTCACGGTCTTCTGCACGGTCGATTGCATCTGGGCTAGTACCGATGATTGGCACGCCAGCCGCTTCAAGTGCGCGAGCTAGTTTAAGTGGTGTTTGACCACCGTACTGCACGATAACGCCTTTTGGCTTCTCAACACGAGCGATTGCTAGTACATCTTCCAGAGTTACTGGTTCGAAGTACAGACGGTCAGACGTGTCGTAATCCGTTGAAACTGTCTCAGGGTTACAGTTAACCATGATAGTTTCGTAGCCATCTTCACGTAGAGCTAGTGATGCGTGTACACAACAGTAGTCAAATTCAATACCTTGGCCGATACGGTTTGGACCGCCACCAAGAATCATGATCTTGTCTTTGTCTGTTGGGTTTGCTTCACATTCGTCATCGTAAGATGAGTACATGTAAGCCGTATCTGAAGAGAACTCAGCCGCACACGTATCAACGCGCTTGTACACTGGGTGGATATCGTATTGGTCACGTAGACGACGGATTTCGCTTTCTGCTACACCTAGAATCTTAGATAGGCGCGCATCAGCAAAACCTTTACGCTTCAGCTTGTTAAGCTCGTCTTTGTTCAAGCCAGCAAAGCCTTTCGCTTTAAGTTCTTGCTCAAGTTTAACGATGTCTTCGATTTGAACTAGGAACCAACGGTCGATTTGCGTTAGGTTGAATACGCCATCTACAGACATACCCGCACGGAATGCATCCGCGATGTACCAAATACGCTCTGCGCCCGCTTCTTTTAGTTCGTGACGAATTGTTGTTAGTGCGTCAGGCGCATCTAAGTCAACCATTTCGTCAAAGCCTGTCGCGCCAACTTCTAGGCCGCGAAGTGCTTTTTGTAGAGATTCTTGTTGGTTACGGCCGATAGCCATAACTTCACCAACAGACTTCATTTGCGTCGTTAGACGGTCGTTAGCACCTGCAAATTTCTCGAAGTTAAAACGAGGAATCTTAGTTACTACGTAGTCGATTGTTGGTTCGAATGATGCTGGTGTTGCGCCACCCGTGATGTCATTTTGCAGTTCATCTAACGTGTAACCCACAGCCAGTTTCGCTGCAATCTTAGCGATTGGGAAACCTGTCGCTTTAGACGCTAGTGCAGAAGAACGAGATACACGTGGGTTCATCTCGATGATAACCATACGGCCATCTTTCGGGTTGATACCAAACTGTACGTTTGAACCACCTGTTTCAACACCAATCTCACGTAGTACCGCTAGAGATGCGTTACGCATCAGTTGGTATTCTTTGTCTGTTAGAGTCTGTGCTGGTGCAACTGTGATTGAGTCACCCGTGTGGATACCCATTGGGTCGAAGTTTTCAATCGCACATACGATGATACAGTTGTCCGCTTTGTCACGAACCACTTCCATCTCGTATTCTTTCCAACCAATTAGAGATTCATCGATTAGAAGTTCGTTTGTTGGAGAAAGGTCTAAGCCGCGACGACAGATCTCTTCGAACTCTTCTTTGTTGTATGCGATACCACCACCAGTACCACCCATGGTGAATGATGGACGGATGATACAAGGGAAGCCAACCATATCTAGAACAGCGTAAGCTTCTTCCATGGTTTTCGCAGTGTCAGCACGTGGACACTCAAGGCCGATAGACTTCATCGCTTTATCGAAACGAGAACGGTCTTCTGCTTTATCGATAGCGTCAGCCGTTGCACCAATCATCTCTACACCGAACTCTTCAAGAACACCGTGTTTCTCTAGGTCTAGTGCACAGTTAAGTGCTGTTTGGCCACCCATTGTAGGTAGAACTGCATCTGGCTTCTCTTTCGCAATGATGTTGCGAACCACTTCCCATTGGATAGGCTCGATGTAAGTTGCATCAGCCATATCAGGGTCAGTCATGATGGTCGCTGGGTTCGAGTTTACAAGAATAACTCGGTAACCTTCTTCGCGAAGCGCTTTACAAGCTTGAGCACCAGAGTAATCGAACTCACATGCTTGGCCGATAACGATCGGGCCAGCACCTAGAATTAGAATACTTTTAATGTCAGTACGTTTTGGCATTGTCTACTACTCCGAATTACGCTGTGTGCTTTTTAATTAGTTCAATGAAGTGGTCGAATAACGGCGCTGCGTCTTCTGGACCTGGGCTTGCTTCTGGGTGACCTTGGAAGCTAAATGCTGGTTTATCTGTACGGTGGATACCTTGCAGAGAACCATCAAATAGAGACTTGTGCGTTGCACGTAGGTTTTCAGGAAGTGTGTCTTCGTCAGCAGCAAAGCCGTGGTTTTGCGAAGTAATCATCACAACATCACGATCTAAATCTTTAACTGGGTGGTTTGCACCGTGGTGACCAAACTTCATCTTCACTGTCTTAGCGCCTGACGCAAGAGCAAGAATTTGGTGGCCTAGACAGATACCGAAGATTGGTAAGCCTTTTTCTAGGAACACTTTTGTCGCTTCAATTGCGTAAGTACATGGTTCTGGGTCACCAGGGCCATTTGAAAGGAATACACCGTCTGGGTTTAGTGCAAGCACTTCTTCAGCAGAAGTTTCAGCAGGAACAACCGTTAGGCGGCAGCCGCGGTCAACGAGCATTCGTAGGATGTTTCGTTTTGCACCGAAGTCATAAGCAACAACGTGGTATGGCAATTCTGAGTCTGCTTTCGCTTCAGGAAGTCCACCCGTAAGCGTCCACGAACCTTGTTTCCATTGATACGCTTCTTTTGTTGTAACTTCTTTCGCAAGGTCCATACCTTTCAGGCCAGGGAATTCTTTTGCTTTAGCTAGAGCCAAAGCTTCGTCTAGGTTGTTACCCGCTACAATACAACCGTTCTGTGCGCCTTTTTCACGAAGAATACGCGTCAGCTTACGAGTATCGATATCAGCGATACCAACAACGTTTTGCGACTTAAGGTAATCAGAAAGGGATTGTTCATTACGGAAGTTAGAAGCGATTAGAGGGAGATCGCGAATCACAAGGCCTTGTGCGTGGATTGAAGAGGATTCTTCGTCTTCGGAATTGGTTCCGGTATTGCCAATGTGAGGGTAAGTAAGGGTAACGATTTGTTGAGAATAGGAAGGATCAGTGAGGATTTCTTGGTACCCCGTCATCGAGGTATTAAAAACGACTTCACCAACTGCAGAACCTACAGCGCCAATGGCTTCACCGTGAAATACTGTCCCGTCTTCTAGGACAAGTAGTGCTGACTTTTTCAAGACAACCTCCAGAAATAAATATGCATTAAAATTGATTTAATTTGCAAATCTACCTTCCTGTAACACCAGAAACTGCGTGTTTATGGAAATTAGACAAATTGGCGGTATTTTAGTGACGTGCGTGATACGTGTCAACATTTAACGCAAAAGAAATTAAAGATTTGTACGTACTAATTCAATTTACCCTTCCAAAGCTCCAAAAGTTCAACTTTCATGGTCAATTAAGCACGATATTGAGATTTTCCAATTTTATCCCATTACTTTTCTCAGTCTTTAAGTACTAAAAACATCACCAACAAAAAGCAATCGATAAATACAAACAGAAAACATGAAGATTTAAAGATCTAATCCAAAAACAAGACCAAGATAACAAAACAACAAGAAAAGTGAGGTAAAAACGATGTTAAAAGGTAGATTTAAGAGAGAGGTGATAAACAAGAATACAGCGTTAAAGGCAGCAAATAAAGAAAGCGCCGGCAATTGCCAGCGCATAATTATCTATTTATAGGTCATTCAAACCAAGGACATCTGTCATGGTATAAAAGCCCGCTGGTTTGTCATTGAGCCAAACTGCTGCTTTGATCGCACCATTCGCAAAAGTCATTCGGTCCGTCGCTTTATGAGTAATCTCTACTCGTTCACCGATATCTGCAAACATCGCAGTATGCTCTCCAATGATGTCACCAGCACGAATCGTTGCGAAGCCAATCTCATCTTTCGTACGTTCACCCGTGATGCCCTCGCGTGACCATACCGCTACATCATTCAGCTCATTACCCATAGCACCGGCGATCGCTTCACCCATACCAATAGCAGTACCTGATGGTGCATCTACTTTATGACGGTGGTGAGCCTCAACGATTTCAACATCACAGTAATCACCCATCACTTTAGCGGCCTTTTCTAGCAGCTTAAATACCAGGTTAACGCCTACACTGTAGTTTGGTGCCATTACGATAGGCATCTCTTTTGAGGCTGCATCAATTACCTGCTTCTCTTCTTCAGAGAAGCCTGTCGTACCGATGATGAGTTTTTTACCGTGGCGTTTACAAAGTTCAATATTCGCTAACGTGCTAACAGGTGCGGTAAAGTCGACGATCACATCAAACTCTTCGATGGCTTTAGACAAGTCATCCACAAGAGCAACATCAAAACGACCTTCCCCACATAACTCGCCAACATCAACGCCAACTAATGATGACTCAGGACGTTCAGAGCCAGCGCCAACACTAGCTTCTGAATTATGATGCGCGGCTTTCACCAAGTTGCGGCCCATACGACCCGCTGCTCCTGCTATTGCAATTCTTACCACTGCGAATATCTCCATTGTTTTGGTTTCCGTCACCACAGTTCTCTTGTGGCAACGTTCATTCGATTAATCTCTTTAAACTAACAACAATCTCAAACTCAGGCTAGCAATTAAGAAAACTCTTTTACCACTCGCTCTAAAATTGGCACATTTGCTTCAGGGAAGGCGTACTGATTCAATGATTGAAGGCTGACCCATTCACCCTGCTGACCTTCTTTGCCATAAGGCTGTTCTTCAAAATCAGTCACGAGAATGAAATCGAACTTAAGTGACTTATCCGTGTAATCAAATTCAAGGTGCTCAAACAGAGACAGCTCAGTCACCTTGATACCGATCTCTTCATCGAGCTCACGAGTCATCGCTTGCTCAATGGTTTCACCCTCTTCAACCTTGCCACCTGGAAATTCCCAGAAACCGCCCTTGTGCTTATCATCTGGACGCTTTGTGATAAATACCTGCGACTTATCTTGATTGAAGATGATACCCGCTACGATATGAATTCTTTTCATTGATGATGTTCCTTCTATGTCTCTACCGTCATTCCCTACAATTAGGAACGAATTAGCTAGGGAATCTGCTCTTTTGTTAGTTCGAAAGATCCCCGACTCGCTCGTCCCTCACTCTCGAGGATGACGCTATCGAAACCTTATTATTTTCACATACAAAAAGAGCCGCCTAAGCGACTCTTGAATAAATAAAATTATATTTAGGCAAAGCTGTAATGGTTGAGAACAAGGAGGCGACGCGGAGTTTACAAGTGTAAATGAGCATCGCCGACGCAGTTATCAGCCTTTACAGCAAAGCATCAATTAATTTTACCGTGGCACTGTTTGTACTTCTTGCCACTACCACATGGGCAAGGCTCGTTACGGCCAACTTTACGCTCATCACGAACTACAGTTTGTGGCGACGCTGCTTCTGCTTCATCATCACCTAGCTGGTTTTCTGCAGTTGCGTGTTGTGCTTGTGCACGACGCGCTGCTTCTTCAGCTTGAGCCTGACGCTGCGCTTCCATCTTTTCTACTTCTTCTTGCTGCTGAACGCGAACTTTCGAAAGGATAGTAATAACGTCTGACTTCAATACATCCAGTAGACCTTCAAATAGTTCAAACGACTCACGCTTGTACTCTTGCTTCGGGTTCTTCTGAGCGTAACCACGTAGGTGGATACCTTGACGAAGGTGATCCATCGCAGCCAAGTGTTCTTTCCATAGACCGTCTAGCGTTTGCAGCATTACAGACTTCTCGAAGTTACGTAGCACTTGTGCACCAACCACCTCTTCTTTCTGTTTGTAAGCATCAACAGCCATGCCTAGGATACGTTCACGCAGTGCTTCTTCGTAAAGCTTGTCGTCTTCGTCCAACCAACCTTGGATATCAAAGTCTAGGTCGAAGTCGTTCTTCAGGCGATCTTGTAGACCAGCGATGTCCCACATATCTTCAAGCGATTGAGGAGCAATGTACTCATCGATAACCGACGTAAACACATCTTCACGGTTATGTTCGATCATTTCGCTGATGTCGTCAGAGCCCATTAGCTCATCACGCAGCTCGTAAACCACTTTACGTTGGTCATTCGCTACATCATCGTACTCTAGAAGTTGCTTACGGATATCGAAGTTACGGCCTTCAACTTTACGTTGTGCTTTTTCGATAGAGCGAGATAGCATCTTAGATTCGATCGCTTCACCTTCATCCATACCACTTTGGATAAGACCAGCCATACGATCAGAAGTGAAGATACGTAGCAGAGAGTCTTCCATCGATAGGTAGAAACGTGAAGAACCTGCATCACCTTGACGACCAGAACGACCACGTAGCTGGTTATCGATACGACGAGATTCGTGACGCTCTGTACCAATGATATGTAGACCACCTGACTCTAGTACTTTGTCGTGAACCACTTTCCAATCCGCTTTGATCTTGTCGATCTGCTCTTGAGTTGGATTTTGTAGTTTCTCAACTTCAGACTGCCAGCTACCACCTAACACGATATCGGTACCACGACCGGCCATGTTAGTTGCGATGGTTACTGCACCAGGTGTACCTGCTTGCGCTACGATTTCCGCTTCTTTCTCGTGGAACTTCGCATTTAGTACGTTGTGCTTAATTTTTGCTTTTTTCAGTGCGTTAGACAGTAGCTCTGACTTCTCGATAGAAACCGTACCAACCAATGATGGCTGACCAGCAGCAACACGGTCTTTAATGTCTTCAATGATCGCATTGAACTTGTCTTGTTCTGTACGATAAACCACATCTGGCATATCGTTACGAACCATAGGTTTGTTAGTTGGGATAACAACCGTTTCTAGGCCATAGATAGACTGGAATTCAAAAGCTTCAGTATCAGCTGTACCTGTCATACCTGACAGTTTCTCGTACAGACGGAAGAAGTTTTGGAAGGTAATTGAAGCTAGCGTTTGGTTTTCATTCTGAATCTTCACACCTTCTTTTGCTTCAACAGCTTGGTGTAGACCTTCAGACCAACGACGACCTGGCATTGTACGACCAGTATGTTCGTCAACGATAACCACTTCGCCTTCTTCAGTCACGATGTAGTCTACGTTCTTCTCAAACAATACGTGTGCACGAAGTGCAGCATTAACGTGGTGCAGTAGGCTGATGTTGGTTGGAGAGTAAAGCGTATCGCCCCCTTCCATCAGGCCATTTTTAACCATTAGCTCTTCAACAAATTCTTGACCGTTTTCAGTCAGGTGAACTTGCTTAGATTTTTCGTCCATGGTGTAGTGACCTTCACCACGGTACTCTTCAGAATCTTCTTTATCTTGACGCTCAAGATGAGGAATCAATGTGTTAATACGCGTGTAAAGTTCTGAGCTATCTTCAGCAGGGCCAGAGATAATAAGAGGTGTTCGCGCTTCATCGATTAAGATTGAGTCAACCTCATCGACAACAGCAAAGAAACGTTCACGTTGAACACGATCTTCAGCACGGAAAGCCATGTTGTCACGTAGGTAATCAAAACCAAACTCGTTGTTTGTTCCGTATAGGATATCCGCTTGGTATGCTTCTTTTTTCTCTGGTGGAGCCATGTTTGGCACGTTCACGCCAACCGTCATACCAAGGAACTCAAATAATGGGCGGTTCGTTTCCGCATCACGCTTAGCTAGGTAGTCGTTCACCGTTACTACGTGAACACCTTTGCTTGGTAGAGCGTTGAGATAAGCTGGTAGAGTTGCTGTAAGAGTCTTACCCTCACCAGTACGCATCTCTGCAATTTGGCCAGCATTTAGAACCATGCCACCAATCAATTGCACGTCAAAATGACGCATGCCGTAAACACGCTTAGACGCTTCACGTACCGTAGCAAATGCTTCAGGTAGAAGTTGGTCTAGTGATTCACCTTTATCTAAGCGCTCACGGAACTCAACAGTTTTGGCTTTTAGCTCTTCGTCAGAAAGCGCTTCAAACGTTGGCTCGTAGTTATTAATTTCTTTTACAATTTTTCTAAGGCGGCGCAGTGTTCTGTCATTGCGACTGCCAATTACCTTTGTCAGCAGCTTAGTAATCATGTGCTTGGAATCTCTTCGTTCTCAGATCGTCCGCGATCTATTTTAAATGCCGTCAGTCTCTACTAGCGATGAACCAGTCTTCAGTTACTAACCAAGGATACTGAGATAAATCTAGTATTTCTGATATTGTACTTGAGAGTAGAGTTTTCAAGGCTTGAGTTAAAATTATTGCCCCTTAGTGTAAGTAATTTTCACACCAACGACCATTTATAACCCCATTTGTTTGATGTGCTTGGAACTTTTCTTTCTAATTGCTGATGGATTAGCCAGACTGGCGCCCATTAGTCGATGACTTTCGGATGTTGATGACACTGTATCTGGAAAATAGATACAAAAAAACCAGGCCGATAGCCTGGTTTTCGAAATCTTACATTGTTGAAAACAACAATTACGCTAGAACCATTCCTGGTTCAGCAAAAGCCACTGGCGAGCCAGCTTCTTCTTCAAATGTAGCCCATTCCCAAGCTTCTGCGTCAGCAAGTACTGCTCGTAGTAGTTGGTTGTTTAGGCCGTGACCTGATTTGTATGCACGGAACTCACCGATAATAGCGTGTCCACACATGTATAGGTCACCAATCGCATCTAGCACTTTATGAGTTACGAACTCATTGTCGAAACGTAAACCTTCTTCATTAAGAATTCGGTATTCGTCTAGTACGATTGCACAATCAAAGCTACCACCCAAACACAAGTTTTGTGATTGAAGGTATTCGATATCACGCATGAAGCCGAAAGTACGAGCTCGAGAGATCTCTTTCACAAAGCCTTGAGAAGAGAAATCAAACAATAGATGCTGTTCGTCAGACTCAATTGCAGGATGGTTGAACTCGATTTCAAAGTCCATACGGAAGCCGTTAAATGGAACAAACTCTGCCCACTTATCACCGTCTTCAAAACGAACTGGCTTTTTGATGCGAATGAAACGTTTTGGTGCATTCAGTGTTTCAACACCCGCTTGCTGAAGCAAGTATACGAATGGGCTTGCGCTACCATCCATAATTGGGATCTCTGGTGCATCTACTTCAACAATAATGTTGTCGATGCCCATACCCGCTAGAGCAGCGTTAAGGTGTTCCACTGTAGAAATACGTACGCCTTCGTCATTCACAAGAGCAGTACATAACATAGTGTCACGAACTGATGCTGGATCAGCTGGAAAATCTACAGGTGGATTTACATCAGTACGACGGTAAACAATACCTGTATTTGCAGCTGCAGGGCGAAGAGTAAGTGTGACTTTACGACCAGAGTGGAGGCCCACACCAGTTGTTTTCACAATTTCTTTCAGAGTACGTTGTCTGATCATCTGCTTGCCTCGTTATCAGTGCTACAAATCACGGCCAGTATTTACCGACCGCGAATTTTACCATTAATTCGACGATAGTCAAATTTTGGGTAATTGTTAATCAGCCTGACGTCGTAAGAATGCTGGAATATCTAAGTATCCGCTCTCTTTCTCAGCTTTAGGTGCTGCACTTTGGCTAGCGCCTGTACCTGATGAAACAGGCGACGTTGTTGGCTGCGGCTTAACTTGAGGTTTTACCTCAGTTTTTTCTTGCAATGGCTGTGCCACTTTCTCTTCCACTTTTGGCGCAGCTTGTGCCGCTACTTGTGGTTGAGGAGTTGGTGCAACCTTAGCTTTACCACCAGCAACTAATGTAATGTCTGGCTTTCTCTCTGTACCGATACCTGTTGCAACAACAGTTACACGGATTTCGTCCGTCATATCAGGGTCTAGAGAAGTACCAATCACAACTGTTGCGTTATCAGAAGCGAATGCCTTAACTGTGTTACCTACTGTTTCGAACTCATCTAGACGCATATCTAGGCCTGCTGTGATGTTCACAAGAACGCCACGCGCACCAGCTAGGTCGATGTCTTCTAGTAGTGGGCTAGAAATTGCTGTTTCAGCAGCTTCTTCAGCACGGTCTTCACCTTTTGCGATACCGCTACCCATCATTGCATGACCCATTTCCGACATTACGGTGCGAACATCCGCGAAGTCGACGTTGATCATACCTGGGCGAGTAATTAGCTCAGCGATACCTTGTACAGCGTTTTTAAGTACATCATTTGCACTTGCGAAAGCTTCTAGCAGTGTAACGCCACGGCCTAGTACTTTAAGTAGCTTTTCATTTGGAATCGTAATTAATGAATCCACATGTTTAGAAAGCTCTTCGATACCTTGCTCAGCAAACGCTAGACGCTTTTTGCCTTCAAAGCTAAATGGCTTAGTTACAACAGCAACGGTTAGCACACCTAGTTCTTTCGCAACTTCAGCAATAACTGGAGCAGCACCTGTACCAGTACCACCGCCCATACCGGCTGCGATAAATACCATATCGGCGCCAGTTAGAACTTCTTTAATTCTTTCTCGATCTTCGAGAGCTGCATCACGGCCTACTTGTGGGTTTGCACCAGCGCCAAGACCTTTAGTGATATCACCACCAATTTGGATCACGCTGCTCACGCTTGTTTTACGAAGTGCTTGCGCATCAGTGTTAACACTGATGAATTCTACGCCTTCGATTGATTCACGTACCATGTGCTCAACAGCGTTACCGCCACCGCCACCAACTCCAACGACTTTAATTACTGCATCGTCAGACATTTCCATCATCGGTTCAAACATGTGTTATCTCCGTTTTTTCCTGCAACTCAGGTTAAAACTCTTTTTGTATCCAATTACGCAATTTACCAAATAAACCAGACATCGAAGGTGCTGAACGCTTAGGTTCGCTGTAATCACCTTCATCACTGATCTGACAATCTCTTGCGTAATGAAGTAAACCAACCGCCGTAGAATGATACGGCTCTTTAACATAATCAGTTAAGCCACTAACTTCTAATGGCTTACCAACTCGAACTTGATTGCGGAAAACACGTTCCGCACACTCTACCAATCCGTCAATTTGTGCCGCTCCACCAGTGAGGACGACGCCAGCTGCAAGGTGGTGTTTAATACCTTCGTCTCGTAGCTGTAATTGAACCGTATCGATAGTTTGGTTAACGAGGCCCATAAGTTCAGTGTAACGTGGTTCAATCACTTCCGACAAAGTTTGTCGTTGCAAACTTCTTGACGGGCGACCACCAACACTTGGGACGTTAACAGAGTCATCCTTGCTAACGAGTTCACTCAGAGCGCAACCATGGTTTACTTTTATCTCTTCAGCATCGCTCACTGGCGTACCGAAAGCGAAGGCAATATCACTGGTTACTGCATTTCCTGCATAGGAAAAGACTTCTGTATGTCGTAGTGCGCCGCCAGTCCAAATGGAAATATCCATTGTACCCGCGCCGATATCCACCACACACACTCCGAGCTCTCGCTCATCTTCAGTAATTACCGCATTACTTGAGGCAAGTCCTGAAAACACGATTTGTTCTACTGTAAGACCACATCGTTCAACAGCTTTAATAATGTTTCTCGCCATGTCGCTATGACAAGAAATTAGATGAACGCTTACTTCCATTCGAACACCAGATAGACCAAGTGGGTTCTTAATCCCTTCTTGATAATCAATGGTAAATTCTTGTGGGATAACGTGCAGAATTCTCTGCTCTTCACCTATTTTAATTGATTTCGCGGTATGGATCGCTCGATCCATATCGTCTTGAGACACCTCTTCATCAGAGATAGTGCCCATGCCTTTTTCAATTCGGCTTGCGATATGTTTGCCTGATAGCGAGATAAACACATTGCTGATTTGGCATTCCGCCATCAACTCTGCTTGATCAATTGCTCGCTGAACTGACTTAACTACCGACTCTAGGTCGTTCACACCACCTTTATCCATACCTCTGGATGGGCTTTGCCCAGAACCAATGATATTGATTTGACCATCAGGCAGTATTTCACCAACCAGAGCTGATATGGTCGCAGTGCCTATATCAAGACCAACGATTATGTTGTCATCTGCGGTCTTAGTCATCTGTGCTCTCTTCTAACTCTTGCTCTGGAAACCAGCCTACAGCGGCTCCCGTATCATACCTGAGGTCGATGTAGCTCACTTGATTCGCCTTACTACCGAGTTCGTTGTAAAGCGAAATGAAGCGTTCAACACGCTCATCTAAAGAATCTTTACCTAGCTCTAAACGGATACCGTTATCTAGGATTATTTGCCAAGCGCGACGTTCGTTGAGAACAAGTGAGGTAACCGTTAACCCCAGACTGTTAATCAAAGGGGTTACCTTTCTCCACTTTTCGATCACTTCTTGGCTGGTGCCATCTGGGCCGTAAAGCTTAACTCTATCGCCTTTCAGAAGGCCGATATCGCCATTAAACACCTGACCATCATCATTCAACAGCATGTTGCCGTTCCAGATTGCTGCCGCATGATACTCAGTCAAAAATACTTTTATTGTGTCTGGCCACTGCTTACGAATAGATACGACTGACACCCAAGGCAACGCTTCTAAACTGTCTTGCAACACACCGATGTCTTGCGACATGAATGTACCAATATGCTCAAGTTTGCCAAAAGCATGCTGAACATCACTAGCGGTTACATAAGTTAAGTCACCCTGAATGACTATTTTGGAGAGAGGCAATCGTTGATCGTCCCACATCCAAGTCAGGGTGGTATAGAAAAGAAACCCAATGAATAGCAATACCATGACAAAAAATGACCCGCCTAAGGCGTGTTTCTTGAGCGATGGTAAACTGAATAGGTGGCGGTTTTCGCTAAAAGTACTTTCTACCAAAGCCCGCTTTCCCTGTCGTTGGTTCGCAATTCTATTCCCTATCTTCGTAATAGAGGTAAAAGCACTTACTTTAACCTATGAATTATACTGAGCAAAATCAAACTATCAAACGTTGATAATAAGATTTTTGGTCAATTTTAGGTCAATCGCAAGAAGTGAGCGATTGACCACAGTATGTAGACAGTATTCTGCTACACGTCCTTCATTTTATTAATGTCTAACTGTAATGATTCTAGTTGCTTAGCAACACGACCAACATCGCCTGCACCCTGCGTCAGTACAAGGTCGCCGCCTTGAATTACGTTAGCTAAAACCGATGGCAGAGTATTAATATCAGCGACAAAGATTGGGTCAATCTTACCACGCCCACGAATCGTTCGACTTAATGAGCGTCCGTCTGCCCCAGCAATAGGTTTCTCACCAGCAGAATAAACATCCAGTAAGATTAAGACATCAACCTGCTCAAGAACGTTCGCAAAATCATCATATAAATCACGTGTTCGGCTATAACGGTGTGGTTGGAAAATCATCACAAGACGCTTATCAGCCCAGCCGCTGCGAGCAGCCTGAATTGTTACATCAACTTCCGTTGGGTGATGACCATAATCGTCCACCAACATAGCGACACCATTACCCGTCTCGTACTCACCTAGGTGATCAAAACGACGTCCAGTACCTTCGGTACCTGCCATCGCTTTTAGGATCGCTTCATCGCTGATGTCATCTTCTGTCGCCACTGCAATGGCTGCCGATGCATTCAGTGCGTTGTGACGACCTGGAATGTTCAACGTGATATCAAGATTCGCTTTACCTTCACGAACTACCGTGAACTTACCTTGCTGGCCTTCTTGTATGTAGTTCTCGATACGGATATCCGCATCTTCTGAGAAACCGTAAGTAATCACTTGGCGGCTAACTTGAGGGATTAGCTCACGAACAACAGGATCATCCACGCACATCACAGCCTGACCGTAAAATGGCAGGTTGTGTAAGAAGTCGATAAACGTCTGCTTTAGTGTTTCGAAGTCACCGCCATAGGTATCCATGTGATCGGCTTCGATATTGGTTACGATACTCACCATAGGTTGCAGGTGTAAGAATGATGCATCACTCTCATCAGCTTCAGCGATCAAGATACGGCTCGAACCCAAGCGTGCATTGGTACCTGCACTTTTCACTAAACCCCCGTTTACAAACGTTGGATCTAGGCCAGCTTCAGAGTAAATCTGTGTAACCAAAGCAGTCGTTGTTGTCTTACCGTGCGTACCGGCCACAGCAATACCGTGACGAAAACGCATCAACTCAGCCAGCATTTCTGCACGACGAACGATAGGCGTGCGCGCTTCACGAGCGGCAATAATCTCTGGGTTCTCTTCATTGATAGCGGTTGATACCACGACCACACTTGCATCAGCAACGTTACTTGCTTGGTGACCAATGAAAACAGTCGCCCCCTTGCTAACTAAACGCTCTGTCACTGGATTTTGAGCAATATCAGAACCAGTGATCTGGTAGCCTTCATTTAGCAAGACTTCAGCAATCCCGCTCATTCCAGCACCACCAATACCAATGAAGTGGATAGATTTAACACGGCGCATCTCTGGCACCATTGCACGGATTTGCGCTAAGTCTTGGGTATGTTCAATCGTCATCAATTCAGTCTCATTATTTTGCTAAAGCTTTAATCGCTTCAGCGACGGTAACGTCAGCATCAAGCTTGGCTGCTTGACGCGCTTTTGTTGCCATCATTTTTAATTCATTTCTATCAAGCTCAGCGATGGTGTTCGCTAACTTTTCAGCCGTCAGTTGTGGCTGTTCAATCATTAACGCCGCACCACATTCAACTAAATGATCGGCATTCAGTGCTTGCTGTCTATCTTTGTGCATGAACGGAACAAAAATAGAACCAACACCGGCTGCAGACACTTCTGATACCGTTAACGCGCCGGAGCGACACACTAGTAGATCTGCCCACTCATAAGCTTGCGCCACATCATCAATAAATTCAGTTACTTGAACATTATCTACAGAATGTGATTTGTATTGTTCAATCACTTGCTGTTGATTATTCTTACCCGCTTGGTGCATCACAGTGAAGCCTTCTCCAAGCTGTGCCATCGCAACAGGTAAAGTATCGTTGAGGATTTTGGCCCCTTGGCTGCCACCCATCACTAAAATGCGGATATCGCCATCACGCTCAGCCATGCGCTGCTCAGGCTCCGGTAAAGCAACCACATCCTCACGAACTGGGTTCCCCACTACCTCTGCAGTAGGAAATGCACCAGGGAAGGCTTGGAAAACCTTTTTCGCAATCTTAGATAGCCACTGGTTGGTTAGACCCGCCACTGCATTTTGTTCATGCAAAACCACTGGAATGCCTGATAACCATGCCGCAATACCACCCGGGCCACTCACATAGCCACCCATACCAAGTACCACGTCAGGCTGCCACGCTTTGATATGCTGCTTTGCTTGAAGTATGGCATTAATAATTTGGAATGGGGCTTTAATTAGCTTGCTAATGCCTTGACCACGCAGGCCTTTCACTTTAATAAAGTCGATCTCAATGCCATGCTTTGGCACCAAATCCGCTTCCATTCTATCTGCTGTGCCTAACCAGCGAATTTCCCAACCTTGTTGCTGAAGCTTTTTCGCTACTGCTAACCCAGGAAAAACATGACCGCCGGTACCACCAGCCATCACTAAAAGTTTTTTGTTTTGTTTCATCGCGTTAGATTCTTATTCTACTAATTCGTTTGGATTATCAGCTTGTTCTTTTTGCTGCATTCGACATTCATGGTCAATGCGCAGCAGCATTGATACCGCTACCGACATAATAATTAAACTCGAACCACCATAACTGATTAGCGGTAGGGTTAGACCTTTAGTTGGAACGATGCCAGATGCAGCACCTACGTTAACAAGCGTCTGAAACGCAAACCAAATACCAATACCAAAAGCCAGATAGCCGCTGAACACCTGATCATGTTCAAAGGCTTTTTTGCCAATCAGAATGGCTTTTAACACCAAGCTAAAGATCAACATTAATACTAAGGTAACACCAACAAAGCCAAGCTCTTCAGCCAAGACCGCAAATACAAAGTCGGTATGCGCTTCTGGTAGGTATTCGAGTTTTTGAATCGAGTTACCAAGACCTTGCCCCATCCAATCACCACGACCGAACGCCATCAATGACTGAGTTAATTGGTAACCACTACCAAATGGGTCATTCCAAGGTTCCCAGAATGAAGTCACACGTCGAACACGGTAAGGTTCTATAACAATCAAACCAACGACGGCGGCAATACCAGCGACCATCAAGGCAATAAACTGTGACAGCTTGGCACCAGCAATGAACAGCATGCCAAACAGGGTCACCAACATTACAACTACGGTACCCAAGTCGGGTTGACCAAGTAGCAAGACGGCAAAAGCACCAAACACCATGATGGGTTTTGCAAAACCACCGAAGAAGGTTTTTCTCACTTCGTCTTGTTTACGAACCAAGTAGCCCGCCATGAAGATAAACAAGGAAAGCTTAGCGACCTCGGCTGGCTGTAAGTTAAATAGCCCCAGAGGAATCCAACGTGACGCACCGTTAACTGATTTACCGACAGCTAGTACCACAACAAGCAAGAAGAAGGATAATCCCAACAGGTACATGCTGTATTGAAACCAGCGCTTCATCGGGATTTGCAATATCACACTGGATACACCCAATGCGAGTAACAGGAAGATCGCGTGGCGGAACATAAAGTGAAACGGCTGATCGGTTAAACGAGCACTGATGGGGAACGAAGCAGACGTCACCATCACCAAACCTGTCAGCATTAGCCCAAGAGCAATCCATACCAATTGACGATCGTAAAGCGCCTCAGGAGTAGCACGGTTTAGCCACTGCCAGATGGATTGATTAATCTCTTTGACTCTTTGCACTGAATGTTAGTCCTTCAACACGTTAAGCATACTCATGAGCAAGTTGAGTGAACGCGTCACCCCTTGCCATGAAATTATTAAATTGATCGAAGCTTGCGCACGCCGGAGACAGCATCACCATATCTCCAGCCACCAGTTGTGGTGAGATGGATTCGATTATCTGCTGCATGGTATCGAACTTTTGTGCCGATGGGTGTAGTGGCATGAATTGATCTGCATCTTCACCGAAACAACACAATTGAACACGTTCAAGTTGCGCTAATACTGGTTCCAGCTCGCTAAAATCAGCACCTTTACCCACGCCGCCAACCAGAAGATATAGCGTACCTTGATACTCCAAACCAGACAGAGCCGCCAATGTGCTGGCTACGTTGGTTGCTTTGGAGTCATTAACCCATTTGATTTCGCGCTTGTCAGCCACCACTTGGCAACGATGCGTCAAACCGTTATAGGCTTTCAAAGCATCAAGACTTTTGTTGTAGTCGATACCAACTTGCTTCAATAGTGCAAGTGAGACTAACGCATTTGCCACATTGTGACGTCCAACCAATGTTAAATCTTGAGTAGTAAGGACAGGTTTACCGTTATCGACCAGCCACTCACAACCATCAATCGTTGATACACCAAACTCTTGGTTATCTAGGCCAAAAGTGACCAATGGCATTGTTTGGTCAGGGTAAGTCTCTTTGTCTTCACGATTTACAATCGCACACTGCGCGTTATTAAAGATTCTTAACTTGGCCTCGCGGTAATCAGTCATGCCCTGATAGCGATCCATATGATCTTCTGATAGGTTTAAGAATGCCGCAGAAGCAAGTTTTAAATTCGATGTGGTTTCTAGCTGAAAACTTGAAAGCTCAAGAACATATAAGTCGGCATCAAGTTCTAGGAGGTCTAGGGCAGGAATACCAATATTGCCGCCAACACCAACATTAAGCCCAGCAGCTTTAGCAAGCACACCAGTCAAATCCGTCACGGTACTCTTACCGTTTGAACCAGTGATTGCCACAACAGGTTTATCGACTGCCCAGCCAAACAGCTCAATGTCACCAACGACAGGCGTTCCTGCTTGAAGTACATCTTGAATTTCCGGCGTCGCTAAAGCAATGCCTGGGTTAGCAACCACCAAATCAGCCTCAGCTAGCCATTGGCTATTCCAGCTTCCAGAATGCAGCTCTACCGATTCAGGCAAAGATTCCTTTCCTGGTGGCAGCTCTCGCGTATCAATGACCTTCACATGCGTATGAGGCTGATATTTTACGAGATGTTTAACGACAGAGAGCCCGGTAATACCGAGCCCCACAACCACTACATTTTGAATATTTTGCCAACGTTCCATTTAAACAAGATGCTCTTAATAGTTTTAAAGAACCTCTAATACAGAGGCTCACATAGGATTAACGAACTTTCAGTGTCGCTAGGCCAATCAGTACCAATACCATTGAGATGATCCAAAAGCGCACGATAACACGCGGTTCTGGCCAGCCTTTCAGCTCATAGTGATGGTGAATCGGTGCCATACGGAAAATACGCTGGCCACGTAATTTGTAAGAGCCCACCTGCAGGATTACTGACAAGGTCTCCATTACAAACACACCACCCATGATCACTAGTACCAACTCTTGACGAACGAGTACCGCAATCACACCTAACGCACCACCCAGTGCTAGAGAGCCAACATCGCCCATGAATACTTGTGCTGGGTAAGTGTTAAACCATAGGAAGCCAAGGCCTGCACCAACGATAGCAGTACATACCACAACCAGTTCAGAGGTGTATGGGATGTATGGAATGTGTAGGTATGCTGCAAAGTTAACGTTACCTGTCGCCCAAGCGATAACAGCAAAACCCGCTGCAACCATAACCGTTGGCATAATCGCCAAGCCATCTAGGCCATCAGTTAGATTTACTGCGTTACTGGTACCCACAATAACAAAGTAAGTTAGAACAACGTACAGTAAACCAAGTTGTGGCATCACATCTTTAAAGAAAGGCACCACCAATTGTGTTGCTGCCGTGTCTTGCCCATGAGCATACAGAGCAAATGCTACTACCAAAGCAATAGCCGACTGCCAAAAGTACTTCCAACGAGCAATCAGACCATCAGTGTTCTTACGAACGACTTTACGATAATCATCAACAAAACCAACAGCACCGTAACCGCCTAGCACGACAAGCACCGCCCAAACGTAAGGGTTTGATAAGTCAGCCCAAAGCAAAACTGTTATAATAATCGCAGCAAGGATCATCACACCACCCATGGTTGGTGTACCACGTTTGCTGAAGTGAGATTCAGGGCCGTCGTTACGGACAACTTGGCCAATTTGCAGCATTTGCAGACGCTCAATTAAACGAGGTCCCATCCACAGCGACAGACATAGAGCCGTCAAAATGCTCGCGATTGCACGAAACGATAAGTATTCGAACAAACGGAAAAAAGAAAAGTGTGGCTGTAGTAGCTCTGCAAGCCAAATTATCATGAAAAGTTCTCCTTTAAAGCAGCGGCTATTTTACTCATTCCTGCACTATTAGCGCCTTTTACCAACAAGGTATGTGGCGCGTTTTCTGGCAAGCTCAAGTGCTGCTCTATGTGCGCGATCATCGCTTCGTGCGTTGCAAAGTGAGTGCCATTACACACTTCACTAATCACCTTGGTGTCATCACCGTAAGTGAGTACATACTCAAAAGCGAATGGGGCAGCATATTCACCGACTTGACGGTGAAGTGCAAGGCTTTCATCGCCTAATTCAGCCATATTGCCTAAAATCAACCAACGCTGACCAGTGAAGCTCGACAGCAATTTAGCTGCAGCCTTCATTGCCGGTACGCTGGCGTTGTAACTGTCATCTATCAGCTTGATATTCTGACTTAATTGTTGAACCTCAACTCGGCCTTTAACAGAGATTAGATTCGCTAAACCGCTTTTAATTTCTTCAAGCGTGGCACCGAATTGAATACTCAGTGCTGCTGCGGCTAATGCGTTTGCTACATTGTGCTGACCAATAATGCCAAGTTCGACATCGATAGCACCTTGCGGAGTCTGCATATCAAAGCAAGCTTCACCCTGCTCATTGATGCGAATATTCGTCGCAAAGTAATCTGCAGCATCATCACTTTCAGAAAAAGTCAGCACGCTTTTATCTGCAAGCACATCATTCCAGAAATCACCGCCATTGCTCTCTAGGTTAACAATAGCAGTATCACCAGCAGCAAGCCCCTGAAAAATTTCGCCTTTAGCTTGCTTCACACCATCGATAGAACCAAAACCTTCTAAGTGTGCTGCCGCGACATTGTTCACCAACGCAACCTGTGGTTTAACAAGCTGAGTGGTGTAGGCAATTTCACCGATGTGATTGGCACCCAATTCGATCACCGCGTAATCATCACTTGACTCACTGCGTAACAGAGTTAACGGTACCCCAATATCATTATTGAAGTTGCCTGCTGTAAACAGCACCTTTCCACGTTGCTGCAAAATGCTCGCAACCATCTCTTTTACAGTTGTCTTGCCGCAGCTTCCTGTAATCGCCATAGTTGGAACGTTACATTGCTCATGAATCCAAGCACTTAGCTGACCTAAAGCAAGTTTAGTGTCTTCAACAACAACTTGAGTAATATTTAGGTCAAGTTTTCGTTCGACTAATAACGCACTCGCATTAGCCTCAACAGCCTGACCGCAAAAATCATGCGCATCAAAACGTTCACCAACAAGAGCAACAAACAATGCACCTTCTTCAACAGTGCGCGTGTCGGTAGAAACCGCATTGATCAAACTATTGCTCGATTTGCCAGCCTCTATCAGCTGGCCGTTCACCGCTGAGCAGATCTGCTCGAGTGATACATCAATCATTATGAAATACCTAAAAGTTGTAGCGCAGACTCTCGATCCGAATAGTGGATAGTTTCGTCTTTCAATACTTGGTAATCCTCGTGGCCTTTACCTGCCAGAAGAATAATGTCGTTATTACCCGCCTGCTCTAAAGCAAACTTAACCGCCTGATAGCGATCGTGCTCAACAAAGGCGACTTCAGGCTCACTTAAACCTGCCAGCATGTCTTTAACAATCAATGCAGGATCTTCGCTGCGAGGGTTGTCATCTGAAATAATAATTTTGTCGGCGAACTGCTCTGCGGTCACTGCCATCATAGGGCGCTTGCCGGTATCTCGATCACCACCGCAGCCAAAGATTGCCCATAGCTTTCCAGAGCAGTGAACTCGTAGTGCTGCTAATGCTTTCTCTAGTGCGTCTGGTGTATGCGCATAATCGACCACTACTTTGGCTTTGTTTGGTACTTGGAACAATTCCATGCGACCAATAACTGGTTGCAGTTGAGGTGCTGTGTCGATCAAGGTTTGCTTGTCGATGCCTAGTGAAAGTAATGTCGCGAAAGCAACCAATACATTTGAGGCGTTGAACTGGCCAATTAAAGGAACAGACAGTTGTCCCTGCCCCCAGCTACCATCAAAAGCGAGTTTGATACCTGTCTCAGCATAAGCAACATCCGATGCCCACACTGACTGCTGGTAGCCCGCTAATGGAAGCAATGAAACCGCTACTGCATTAGACAGATCTGCCATCCAAGCTTTACCGACTTCATCGTCCACATTAATCACAGCATGCTTACACTTATGCTGAGTAAACAAGCTCTTCTTAGCTAGAGCGTACTCTTCCATCGTGTCGTGGTAATCCAAGTGGTCACGGCTCAAGTTGGTAAATACACCAACCTCAAAGTCCAACGCCTTAACTCGGCCTTGAACCAAACCATGAGAAGAGATTTCCATCGCGGTGTAGACGGCGTTTTCTTCAGCCAACTCACTCAGTGTACGTTGTATTTCAATCGCACTACCGGTCGTATTAGCCGCCGTTTTAAGGTTGTCTAGAAAGCCATTACCCGTTGTGCCCATTACCGCAGAGCGTTGGCCGACTAGGTCTAGCCACTGAGCAATCAATTGAGTGATAGTAGTTTTGCCATTGGTGCCAGTAACGCCAATAAGCTTGGTTGCTTGAGAAGAGTAAATACGACCCGCCAGTTCTGAGAGGATTACATTTAGCTCCGATACATAAACCACCGGCACTGCATCTAACCATTCAACCGAGCCGTGCACTTTGTCATCGCTGGCTTGTGCAATAACCGCCTTTGCGCCCTGAGCAACGGCTTTGTCGATAAAGCGACGACCATCGACGGCATGCCCTACAATGGCAACAAAAATATCACCGTCCTTGATGGCACGACTGTCGAGCTCCAATTGCTCAACCGCAATCGACGCTAACTCGGGAGCACTAAAATCTCCCCAAGGAGAAAGTAAAGATGACAGCGTGAGGCTATTACTCATATTGAATCCTGATTAGCTCTATTCTTGAAACTTGTTTTCATCAGCAGGGACGTTCAGAATTTGCAGTGCGCCCTTCATGATTTCAGAAAAAACAGGGGCTGCGACCGAGCCACCATAGTAGAGGTCACCTTGAGGTTCATTGATCATCACAACCAAAGAGACTCTTGGATCACTCACCGGAGCAACACCAGCGGTATAGGCGAAGTACTCGTCTCCATAACCACCGGAAATCGCTTTTCTAGATGTACCTGTTTTTGCTGCTACTCGGTAACCCGGCACGGCAGCTCTTGTCGCTGTACCGCCCTTTTGGGTTACGCCTTCTAACATGTTCAAAACCAACTCAGCATTTTCGCGCTTGATGATCTGTTTTGAGAAATCTTGGTCGTTGCTTTTAACGATATGAATAGGTTCGTAAACACCATGATTCGCTAACGTCGCATAGGCATGAGCTAATTGAAGCGGAGTAATCGCTAGGCCGTAACCAAATGATAAGGTCGCGATTTCAAACTTAGACCAGCGTCGACGGTTCGGGAAAATACCGGCGGTTTCACCGACTAGGTTCAGCCCAGACATCTCACCAAGACCAACTGAACTGTACATACCCAGTAGCGCTTCAAGCGGCATATCCAGTGCTAATTTCGCCACACCGATGTTACTCGACTTCTTAAGGATTAACGCCAAGTCTGCCTTACCAACCTTGGAAGTATCACGTACACGGCTACCACCGATTTGCATGATGCCGTTCCCCGTATCAATCACAGTATCAGCATCTGCGGTGCCATTTTCGAGAGCCGCTAGAACGACAAAAGGCTTAACCGTCGAACCAGGTTCAAAAGCATCGGTGATCACGCGGTTACGCATCTTAAAGCTTTGTAAATCAGCACGATTGTTTGGGTTGTAAGACGGCGCGTTGACCATGGCCAAAACCGCACCTGTTTTCACATCTAACAAGATTGCAGAACCAGATGTCGCCTTGTGATCGGCTACCGCCTGTTTAATCGCTCGATAAGCGATGGCTTGTAAGCGCTGATCGATAGTTAATTCGAGTGGTTTACCTTCTTCACGCTCTTCTAGTGCAATGTTTTCAACTACTCGCCCGTAACGGTCTTTACGGATTGTACGTTTACCTGCTTCACCCGTTAGCCACTTATCGTAGCTGCGCTCGACACCTTCTAGGCCGTGTCCGTCAATTCCGGTCACACCAATAAGATGCGCGCTGACTTCACCGGCAGGATAATAACGACGAGATTCTGCTTTAAGACCAATACCCACCAGCTTTAAGTCGCGGATGTATTTCGCCATCGCGGGGCTAACTTGTCTTTGTAGGTAGATAAAACGACGGGATTTGTCGCTGGAGATCTTGTTGATCATTGATTGTCGATCTAAGCCGAGTACATCAGCTAGTGCATACCAACGATCAATTTGGGCCATGCCATTTTTATCGAAGATGGTTTTCGGGTCAGCCCATACCGCTTCAACAGGCACACTCACAGCAAGTGGTTCGCCATTGCGGTCAGAAATGATACCGCGGGCAGAAGGAATAGCCTTAACACGTACAGAACGAAGGTCGCCCTGACGAATTAAGTTATCTGGTTCAATGACTTGGATGTAAGCCACACGACCGACTAGTACAGAAAAGGCAACCAACACAAAAGCAATAACGACGTTGAAACGCCATTTAATCAGAATTGGATCCGAGTCCTTTTCGCTCTTCACTCGCTCTTTCGTTGGTTTCTTAACGGCTTTCGCGGGTGCTTTTTCCTTTTTTCCGGTCATTTCAGTGTGATCACAACTTCTTTGTCGGAGTCTGGACGTTTCATGTCTAGCTCTCGTTTTGCCGATGCTTGAACGCGACTGTGTTCAGCCAGAGCCGTCTCTTCAAGCATTAAATTTCGCCATTCATTATCAAGCTGCTCACGCTCACTCAATGCCATGTCTTTTTGCGTGATTGCCTGACGTGACATGTGTGTCGTGAGAACGACCCCCATCGCGCTCGCGAAGATACAGATAAGCAACACCAATGGGAGTTTACCCACGGAGATCAAATCAAAAAATATTATCTTGGCTAAGTTCGGCTTGGAGGTCTTCATTGACTATAGCTTTTCTGCGATTCGTAATACTGAGCTACGTGAACGAGTGTTCTCATCCACTTCGCCTTTCGATGGTTTTATCGCTTTGCCTACCGGCTTAAGAACAGCACTGCCTAGTGCTTTGATCTGCTCTTCCGTTAAAGGGAGACCGTGAGGCACTTGCGGGCCTTGGCTCTCTTTACGGATAAAACGCTTCACCATACGGTCTTCAAGTGAGTGGAAGCTAATAACAGACAGGCGACCTTCTGGAGCAAGAATGCTTGCTGCACCTTTTAGTGCCGTATCGATCTCTTCCAGTTCACTGTTAATGTAGATACGGAATGCTTGGAAAGCACGTGTTGCAGGGTGCTTTTTCTCTTTGAAGCTTTTTGGTGCTACATCAGAGATAAGCTTAGCTAACTGACCAGTGCGAGTTAGCGGCTCACTCTCTTCGTTTTCTTGATAAGCAATGATGCCTTTTGCGATACGACGAGCGTGCTTGTCTTCACCGAACTCACGAATCACCCAAGTGATGTCATCAAGATCGGCTTCTAGTAACCACTGAGATACAGGGATGCCCGAAGTTGGGTCCATACGCATATCCAGCGGGCCATCTTTCATGAAACTGAAGCCACGTTCAGCGTCATCAAGTTGCGGAGAAGAAACACCTAAATCCAGTAGAACACCGTCAACCTTACCCACTAAATCATAACGCTCAGCGTACTCAGCCATACCAGAGAATGGGCCGTGGATGATAGTAAAGCGAGGGTCATCAATTTTTTGTGCTTCTGCAATCGCTTGTGGATCGCGGTCGATACTAAATAGTCGTCCATTCTCGCCCAGTTTAGACAGGATTGTACGGCTGTGACCACCACGGCCAAAAGTACCATCGATGTAGGTACCGTCAGGTTTGATCGCAAGTCCGTCAATAGATTCGTTAAGCAATACTGAAATATGTTTGAATGCTTCTGTCATAGTCTTCTCAGTGAGTGGATTGAGCCATTAGTTCGGCAATAATTTGTTCTGTTAACGTTTTAGTGTACTGATTTCACGCTGTATCTCCACCATATTGTGTACAGGCTTTGGGAATTTTTGACCCAAGCTCATACCAAGATGACGGATTTTAAGGAAATCTAAATAATTTACGTCAATATAAAGCAAAAAACCCATCACTACCGTTAAGTAATGATGGGTTCTTAAAATGGGTGGAGTTGACACATACGCCGGGTTCTGTTCCGCTTGCGCGGCGGTAACCATTCGTCTAGGCCTGCAATCGCTCACAGGCTCAAGCAATCTACCCGCCCCCATACGCGAGCAACGCAATGTGAGGGCCTATTTGATCTTGCTCCGGGTGGAGTTTACCTTGCTACGAACTGTTACCAGTCGCACGGTGCGCTCTTACCGCACCCTTTCAGCCTTACCTGTGCCCCTTCCGA
Organism: Vibrio chagasii; assembly: GCF_002954585.1. Classification (GTDB taxonomy): domain Bacteria; phylum Pseudomonadota; class Gammaproteobacteria; order Enterobacterales; family Vibrionaceae; genus Vibrio; species Vibrio chagasii_A. Next base: position 156,911 of record NZ_MSCI01000002.1, on the reverse strand, counting down.
AGAAATGAGGCCATCGGCGGTCTTCTCTCTGCTGCACTTGTCGTGGGCTCGCGCCCCCCAGACGTTATCTGGCACCCTGCTCTATGGAGCCCGGACGTTCCTCCCCTCTGCCAGTCTCCCGAAGGACTTCAACGTCAGTTTCCCGAAGGACCTCAACGTCAGTCTCCCGAAGGACATCAGCAAAGCAGCGATTACCCGTTCAACTCCGAGGGCGGATTGTATAGAGATTAGTGTGCAGTGTCTAGCGAGATCACAAATATGCTGCAAACCAATGATTAACTGATGGGGAATTGACCTAAAGAGCGGATGCGAGTGGCGAGATTCGAGATGAGAAAAGAGCTAAGAGCTAAGAGCTAAGAGCTAAGAGCGGATTAGAGTGCTGTGATAAGAGATACAGATAAAAGATATTCATTGCGGGCTCTTTTATCTGCATCAGCGTTAGATCACTATAGAAGCATTAGCCATCCAAGTGCTCTAGGCCCCATTTGTACAGTGCGTTCTTTTTCAGGTTATAGATTTCTGCTGTCATTGCCGCCGCTTTTTTAAGAGGCAGTTCTTTGGTCAGAATTCCCAGCGTGCGAGTCGCTTCATCTGGTAGTTCTGTGCTCGCTTCTTCACGGTGGCCATGAATCAAAAGAACCATCTCGCCGCGCTTACGGTTTGCGTCCTCTTCAATCCAATCAATCAGCTCACCAAGAGGCAGGCCTTGAATAGTTTCGAAAGTCTTAGTTAACTCACGCGCCAACACAACTTCACGGTCAGGGCCTAAAATCTCAAGCATATCTTGAAGAGAGTCAGAAATACGGTGCGGTGATTCGTAGAAGATGCACGTGCGCTCTGCTTTTGCGATCTCTAGGAACTTATCTTTACGACCTTTACTCTTAGGCGGTAAGAAGCCTTCAAAGCTAAAGCGATCCGACGGTAAACCTGACGCACTTAACGCGGTAATCACCGCACATGCACCAGGAAGTGGCACAACTCTCACACCCGCTTGACGACATTGTGATACAAGATGGTAACCTGGGTCACTGATTAAAGGTGTACCCGCATCAGAGACTAATGCGATAGACTGACCTTCTAATAACTTTTCGACTAGAACTTGAGCTTTAGTTTGTTCATTATGATCATGTAAAGCGAACGTTCTGGTTGATATATTGAAGTGAGCAAGCAGCTTACCCGTGTGGCGTGTGTCTTCGGCTGCAATAACATCGACACTTGATAAAATTTCAATTGCTCTTTGAGTGATATCTCCCAAATTTCCGATTGGGGTAGGCACAATGTAGAGAGTTGGGCTCTCTGTGAGCAAGGTTTTGTTATCTGTCATTTGTTTACCATCACTTCAACGATTAATATAGATACAAATTTATACGGAATTTAAAGAACTCATGGCAACGATGAACCATAAGAGACTCAGTGTACCACGCTTACTAACTCCAATTGCATTGGCAATTACATTGGCGGCTTGTTCTTCAGGTCCGCAAGCACCAACAAGCGTTGATATTACACTAGATCCAGTGCAATCCACTGAAAGTTACATGATGCAAGCGGATAGTAGCAAAGGAAGCCTACAAAACGACTGGTTAATCATGGCGCTTAAAGCTTCTGTGCAAGCTGGCAAAACTGACCAAGCGACTCTGCTTATTAAACGCATAGCAAAACAAGAGCTCACTGAAGTTCAGCAAGCAGAGTGGCAACTCGCTCGAGCTCAACTGTTGGTGAACAACTCACAGCCGGATCAAGCGTACAGCCAACTAAACTTCCAGCCTTGGTGGAAACTGCCAAACGAGCAGTGGAAAGATTACCACGAGCTACGCGCGAATATTTCAGATATGCGAAGCGAGTATTTCGAAGCAAGTCGTGAACTTATTCTTTATTCTGAGTACGCAGAAGATAACGACGAGATCCAACAGCAAACCGCTGATCGAATTTGGCAAAATCTAAATAGCTACTCTCAATATGAGATTCTAGAGCTAAAAACGTCGCCGACGGAAGACGTTTTAGCCGGTTGGTTACAGCTCGCTATTTACATGAAGACGCTTAACTCGAACCTTCCAAACCTACAGGAAACCCTGTCTGATTGGTTAGCCGAAAACCCTCAGCACCCTGCTGCTACTTACACACCGCAAGCAATCACTGACATCCTAGCGTTAGAGATCAGCAAGCCAACCAGTACTGCACTGCTGCTACCGCTAACGGGTAAATATGGCAAGCAAGCACAACTGGTACGTGATGGTTTCATCTTTGCGATGATGAACGACAAAGAGCGCGAAGAAGATGCAACACTAACGGTTATGGATACCAATGTTCAAAGTGCCGCTGAGATTAAAGCAACGCTAGAAGAGAACAATGTTGATTTTATCGTTGGTCCTCTGATTAAGAGCAACATCACTAAGCTTCAGCAAGCACAGAAAAACCACGAGAATTCAATCCCAGCTCTAGCTCTTAATATTCCAACTCAGCTAGAACCTGATACCAATATTTGTTACCTCGCTCTATCACCAGAGCAAGAGGTTGCTCAAGCAGCGAAACACCTGTTTGCTCAAGGCTATAAATACCCACTGATTATGGCTCCGAAGGGACGCCTTGGTGATCGTGTTGAGCAAGCGTTTAAAGAAGAGTGGAAGAAATACAGCAACAACGATGTGGCAATCAGCTTCTTCTCTGACAAACGCCAACTTCAACGCAACGTAAATCAGGTATTCGGTCTACAAGAGAGCCAACAGCGCATCGCGCAAATGGATAACCTACTTGATCTAGACCTAGAAACCGAGCCACGCAGTCGTCGTGATATCGATTCTGTCTACATCGTGGCGAAGAACTCAGAGCTAACGCTGATCAAGCCTTTCATTGAAGTTGCGATCAACCCAGACGCGAGCCAACCTGCTCTGTTCTCTAACTCACGCAGCAACAGTGGTGATAAGCAGTATGAAGACCTAACAGGTGTATTCTACAGCGATATCCCGTTGCTGGTTGAAAACAAAGGCGAGCTGAACAAAGAGCTTAACGAACTATGGCCTGCACATTCAAACGGCCAGAAACGTCTGCAAGCGTTAGGTATGGATGCATACTACCTAATGGATGCGCTACCACAGATGAAAGCCGTGCAAGGTTACAGCATTCCGGGTGAAACTGGCGTGTTAACCATCGACAACAACTGTGTAGTACAACGTGAAATCAGCTGGGCAGAGCATGGGGCTTTTTAGCCGAACGTTCTTATCCAAAGCAACGGTCACCCATAAACAAGTGGGTGATCAATACGAGGCCGTGGCAAAGGCCTATCTGACCCGCCACGGTTTATCGTTAATTCAACAAAACTTCATAGCAAAATGTGGCGAGATTGATCTTATAATGCGCCATAACAATACGATTGTGTTTGCTGAGGTAAAATACCGTAAGCAAACTCGCTACGGACATGCCGCTGAGATGGTGACAGCGAAGAAGTCACAACGGCTACTCAAAACAGCCCAAGTGTGGCTGATGCAGCAAGGCTTGTCGGTACACTCCACAGATTTCAGGTTTGATATCATTGCCATTGAAGGGCCAGATGATCATATCAACTGGATTCAAAACGCGATTACCCAAGGATAAACATGCTAGACAGCATTAAAGAAAGTTTTACAGAAAGTATTCAAATCCAAATTGCGGCTGCAGAAGCACTACCAGACGCAATCACGCACGCCGCTCAAGCTATGGTTGCGACCTTACTCAACGGAAACAAAATCCTATGTTGTGGTAATGGTGGCTCTGCATCAAACGCTCAGCAATTTGTATCGTGCCTACTTAACCGTTTTGAAACCGAGCGCCCTAGCCTACCAGCAATGGCTCTTACCGCTGATAACACCACGCTTACTGCGGTTGCAAACGACTACCACTACGAAGAGATCTTCTCTAAGCAGGTTCGTGCGTTTGGTCAAACGGGTGATATTTTACTGGCTATCTCTACTAGCGGTAACAGCAAAAACATCATCAAAGCGATGGAAGCAGCGGTAACTCGTGACATGACGATCATCGCTTTTACCGGTAAAGACGGTGGTGAAATGGCAGGTTTGCTTGGTGAGCACGATGTGGAGATTCGCATCCCATCACACCGTACTGCACGTATTCATGAAGTGCACATGGTGACACTGCACTGCCTATGTGACCTTATCGATCAAGTACTCTTCCCTGCGCACGAAGAGTGATATACGGAGCATCACAATGAAATTATTTACCTCTAATACGCTATTCAAGCTGATTAGTGTTTCGCTACTTACACTATCTTTGTCTGGTTGTGCTGGCATTTTCATTGCTGGTGCAGCAACCACAGCAAACATTGTCACTGACACACGCACCACCAAAGAGATTTGGAACGACAACAATATCGAATTTGAAGTCGCAGCTATCACCAATAAACAGCCATACCGTGGTAGCGTTCGTGTCACTGCCAGCTCTTACCGCGGCTCGGTGGTATTAATGGGTCAAGCTACAACAGATGCTGAACGCCGCTCTTTTGAGAGCCAAGCGAAAGATGTACCTGGTGTAGAAACGATTCACAATCAGATTCGCGTGAAAGAGCCTCTCTCTGTTAGTGCTATCAGCAAAGACAGCTGGATTACCACTAAAGTGAAATCAGCTCTGCTGGCTAACTCTGAGCTTAACGGCATCAAAGTGAAAGTGATCACTGAAGATTCAGAAGTATTCTTACTGGGCTTAGTATCTCGTGAACATGCAGATATCGCGACCGAAGTAGCACGCAACATTTCAGGTGTGAAGCAGGTAATCCGAGCATTTGAATATGGTGAAGAAGAGACAGCCGTAAACTAGTGATTTAGCTGAAGCTACAGAAAGCAGCAGATAACAGAAAAGAAAAAAGCAGCGATGAGTCGCTGCTTTTTTATTGAGTCGTTATTTATAACTAACGTTATTTGATGACACGAAGGCTTGGACGACCTTTCGCTGGGCGAGGTGGCTCAGGATCTGAGTCTGGCTCTTCAGCTTCTGGTTCAGCCGTTGCAACACTCAAAGATGGGCCTTTTTCTGGCTCTTCGAAAGGACCTTCCTCAATCCCTTCTTCAAGCGAAGTCATGTAAGCCTCTTCAGGTTCAAACATGGTACCAGCACCATTCTCACGAGCGTAAATCGCTTGTACAGCATAAAGTGGAACGATCACAGAGTGAGGGCGACCACTAAAACGAGCACTAAACGTGACTGCTTCGTTACCCAGCTCAAGTTGCCCAACCGCTCGAGGCGCGATATTCAGAATGATCTGACCATCTTGAACAAACTCTTCTGGAACTCGCACACCAGGTAATGTTGCTTCAACAACAAGGTGCGGAGTTAATTCGTTATCAACCAGCCAATCATAAAATGCACGTAGCATGTATGGTCGGCGTGGTGTCATATTTGAAATATCCATAACGCTTAGCGAACTAGTCGCATCTCGCGCTCAGCTTCTGTTAGAGAAGCAAGGAATGAATCACGTTCAAATACGCGGTTCATGTAAACTTTCAGTTCTTTAGAACCAGGGCCAATTAGCTCGATACCAAGCTCAGGTAAACGCCATAGTAGCGGAGCAAGGTAGCAATCGATTAGGCTGAATTCTTCGCTCATGAAGTACTCGTACTCAGCAAAGATAGGAGCAAGAGTTAGTAGATCGTTACGTAGTTTAGTACGTGCTGCTTCAGATTCTTCAGCATTGCCTTTAACAATCTTCTCTGCAACTGAGTACCAGTTACGCTCAATACGGTACATCATTAGACGGCTGTTACCACGAGCAACCGGGTATACAGGCATCAACGGTGGATGAGGAAAACGCTCATCTAGGTATTCCATGATGATCTTAGAGTCGTAAAGAGCAAGCTCGCGATCAACAAGAGTTGGTACTGATTTGTACGGGTTCAGTTCAACAAGCTCTGCTGGAAGATTTTTTTCATCAACCAACTCAACTTCAACACTTACGCCTTTTTCAGCAAGAACGATGCGCACCTGATGGCTATACATATCAGAAGCACTTGAGAAAAGAGTCATTACAGAACGTTTATTGGCAGCTACAGCCATGGAGCCCTCCAGTACACTTTAAATAAAAACAATGGAGGCCTAAAGCCTCCATTGAACATTAACATAATTTGGGAATTAGCACGGTATTATAGCACAATTAGTGCACATCACGCCAATACTCTTTCTTCAGTAGAACCACGATGATCGTGAAAAATACTAAGAAAGCCATTACCCACCAACCCATTGCGTGACGCTCAAGTTTCACAGGGTCACCTGAGTAAACAAGGAAGTTTACTAGGTCACGAACTGCGTCGTCGTACTCACCGGCACTTAGCTCACCAGAACCGTCAGTTTCAGTACCAACAACCACTTCAACCTCTTCACCATCTACGATATGAGTTTCGTAGATTGGCGTTGGGATACCTTGTAGTTCTTCAAGTACGTGCGGCATACCTACGCTTGGGAAAACAATGTTGTTCACACCAAATGGACGAGATGGATCTTCGTAGAAAGTACGAAGGTACGTGTATAGCCAATCTGCACCACGAACACGAGCAACCAAAGTTAGATCTGGTGGCGGAGCACCAAACCAACTTGCCGCTTGCTCAGCTGGCATAGCATTAACCATCAAGCTACCAATTTTCGCTTCTGGATCGAAAATCAGATTTTCCTTCATAAGATCTACAGGGATCTCTAAGTCACTCGCAACACGTTCATAACGTTGGTACTGCGTCGAGTGACATGCGAAACAGTAGTTCATGAACATCTTAGCGCCATTTTGCAATGAAGCTTTGTCCGTTAAGTCATTGTTCGCTTTGTCTAATGGTACGTTTGCACCCGCTGCCATCGCCAAAGACGGCAACATAGCAAATAAAATTACAATCCACTTTTTCATTTGAATGTCACCCTTTCTGGTAATGGTTTCGTCGCTTCATTTTTACTGTAGAACCACAGTAGAACGAAGAACATGAAGTAACCTAAGCTAAAGATTTGTGCTAGTAGCGTGTAAGTTGGCGTTGCTGGAAGCGCACCAAGTACACCAAGCGCAATAAAGCTTATTGTGAATTGGATGATATTAATCAAATGCAATTTGCTACGGTAACGGTACGAACGTACTTTACAACGATCAAACCACGGCAGTAGGAATAGCACAACAATTGATGCGCCCATCGCTACAACACCTAGCAGTTTATCTGGAACCGCACGTAGGATTGCGTAGAACGGCGTGAAGTACCATACAGGAGCGATGTGCTCAGGTGTCTTCAGTGGGTTCGCAGCTTCAAAGTTAGGCGGCTCAAGGAAGTATCCACCCATTTCAGGGTTGAAGAACAGCACGTAACAAAACAAGAATAGGAAACCAGCAACACCTACCATATCTTTCACAGTCCCGTATGGATGGAAAGGAATAGAGTCGATGATATCGTATTTCTTAGTGTAATCCTTGTGGAATGGGAACTGAGTTTTGTAGTCGTCGCCCATTGTTCCTTTAGGAAGTTTAGTCTCGATACCGTCTGGGTTATTCGAACCAACCTCGTGCAGTGCTAGTACGTGAAGTACGATAAGCAGTAGAAGTACGATTGGTAGCGCAATAACGTGCAGTGCGAAGAAACGGTTCAGCGTTGCACCAGAGATGATGTAGTCACCACGGATCCAAAGCGTTAGGTCATCACCGATAACAGGGATCGCACCAAACAGAGAAATGATTACCTGAGCACCCCAGTAAGACATTTGACCCCATGGTAGTAGGTAACCCATGAAAGCCTCAGCCATAAGCACCAAGAAGATCAACATACCGAAGATCCAAAGTAGCTCACGAGGTTTTTGGTAAGAACCGTAAATTAGTCCACGGAACATGTGCAGGTAGATAACGACGAAGAATGCCGAAGCACCCGTCGAGTGCATGTAACGTAGTAGCCAACCGAATTCCACATCACGCATGATGTATTCAACAGAAGCAAACGCACCCTCACCAGACGGTACGTAGTTCATTGTTAGCCAAATACCCGTCAGGATTTGGTTAACCAATACCAACATTGCCAAAGAACCGAAAAGGTACCAAAAGTTAAAGTTCTTAGGCATTGGGTATTCAGATAAGTGCTTTTTGTAAGCATTCATCGCGGGTATGCGTTTTTCAACCCAGTCTAGTAGTCCTTGCATTATGCATCTCCCTCGTCAATACCGATCAGGATCTTGGTGTCGCTTAAATACATATGCTTTGGCACAACAAGGTTCAGTGGTGCAGGTACGCCTTGGAATACTCGACCAGCCATATCAAACTTCGAACCATGACACGGACAGAAGAAACCAGACTTAACACCTTGTACTTGTTCTGCGAAAGAATCAGGTAGGTAAGTCGGAGAACAACCTAGGTGCGTACAGAAACCAACAGCAACGAAGAATTCCGGCTTAATTGAACGGAATTCGTTCTGTGCGTATTCTGGTTGTTGTTCAGCTTCAGATTGAGGATCACGAAGTTGACCACCGATAGATTTTAGGTTTTCTAGTACCGACTCAGCACGGCGTACAACCCATACAGGTTTACCTTGCCACTCGACACGAACCATTTGTCCCGGTTCTAACTTGCTGACTTCCACTTCCACCGGTGCACCCGCAGCTTTCGCCTTGGCACTCGGATTCCATGATTTAATAAAAGGCACGGCTACAGCAGCAGCTCCCAAACCACCAACAACGGCTGTTGTTGCGGTTAAGAAACGCCTGCGACCGTTATTTAAAGGCGCGTTGCTCATCCAAACATTCTCCCATTTGCTCCTTGTGGATTGAAATTATTCCGATTAAAGAGCATGGCTAACAAAATATGTATTTAGTTCTATTTATTGACGGCAAATGATAAATAAAACCCTACTTTTTGACAAGATAAAGCTACCTTTTTGTAACAATCATGAGGCAAAGCGCACATTGAGTTACAAAAGCTTTCAAAATACAAGAATTTGGAAATAAAACGAGAGGGGAAAAGCATTTAGCGGGGGGTAGAAAAACAAAAAGCCCGGCATATAGCCGAGCTTTGAACCACAATTCCAGTAGTAAAACTGGGAGCGTGTACTTTTTCGTAAAGAAAAATTAACGCTTAGAGAATTGAGGTTTACGACGTGCTTTACGTAGACCAACTTTCTTACGTTCAACGCAACGAGCGTCACGAGTAACGTAGCCAGCTGCACGTAGAGCAGGACGTAGAGTTTCATCGTACTCCATAAGAGCGCGAGTGATACCGTGGCGGATTGCGCCAGCTTGACCAGAAATACCACCACCAGAAACAGTGATGTAAAGGTCAAGTTTCTCAGTTAGTTCAACTAGCTCAAGAGGTTGCTTAACAACCATACGAGAAGTTGGACGACCGAAGTAAACATCAAGGCTACGCTTGTTGATTACGATCTCACCAGAACCTGGTTTGATGAAAACACGAGCTGCTGAGCTTTTGCGACGACCAGTGCCGTAGTATTGATTCTCTGCCATTTTCATAATCCCCAATTAGATGTCTAGTACTTGTGGTTGTTGAGCAACATGGTTGTGCTCAGCACCAGCGTATACTTTTAGCTTACGGTACATAGCGCGGCCTAGAGGACCACGTGGTAGCATACCTTTAACAGCTAGTTCTAGAACCATTTCTGGCTTCTTGTCGATCAGCTTTTCGAAAGTGATAGACTTAAGACCACCTGGGAACTCAGAGTGACGGTAGTAAACCTTACCCTTAGCTTTGTTACCAGTTACAGCAACTTTCTCAGCGTTAACAACGATGATGTAATCACCAGTGTCTACGTGAGGAGTGTATTCTGCTTTGTGCTTACCACGAAGGCGAGAAGCGATTTCACTTGCTAGACGACCAAGAGTTTTACCTTCAGCGTCTACAACATACCAGTCGCGTTTTACAGTTTCTGGTTTAGCAACGAAAGTTTTCATGCTAATAATTACCTATTTAAAAAATTTACACTTAAGGAATACTCGCGTATTCCCACTGTCTAAGAGTCACCATTCATCACCCCTTCGAGTGTTGGAAAACTCTTGGCATAACGTGATTTAACTCATCGTTAGAGGCCCGCAGTAACGGTAGGTCGCAGGATTATAGAGAAGAGCGAAGAAAAAATCACCTCTTTTTGAACAAAATCACGATTTTTTTATTTCTACTTCTCAATCGAGATAATCCTATCTAACTCAAGTGCTCTTTTGCTAAATATTCATGGCTCTGCATTTCTATTAAACGCGACTGACAACGTTTAAATTCAAACTCTAGCTGGCCGTGAGTATATAAATTTTCTAGCTCTACTTCGGCGGAAATAATCAGCTTTACATTGCGCTCATAAAACTCGTCCACTAATGCGATAAAACGTCTTGCGGCGTCATCAGAAGTCGCGCCCATTTGCAGAACATCAGCCAAGAGAACCGTGTGGTAAACGCGAGACAGTTCAATGTAGTCGTTCTGGCTTCGGGCAGACTGACAAAGCTGAGCAAAAGTTCCATGCAACACGCCATCGCTTGCTTCGATAACATCTAACTGACGATGATTCACTTCAATCTGCTTGAGTCTCTCTTTATCTTCCCCAACCAGTTGGTTGTAGTATTTTTCAAGATTGATGTTCGCTTGGCTATCGAGTGGATAATGATATATCTCAGCCTGCTCTAGGGTACGTAGACGATAATCAATGCCGCTGTCTACATTAAGAATATGGCAGTTATCTTGAATCAGCTTAATCGCAGGTAAGAAACGCGCACGTTGCAGACCATTGCGATACAGGTCCACAGGAGGAATATTTGAGGTCGCAACCAAGATAACGTTTCGTGCGAATAACTCTTGGAATAAGGTTCCTAGGATCATCGCGTCGGTGATATCTGAAACAAAAAACTCATCGAAACAGATAATATCCGCCTCTTGCTTCAACTTATCCGCAACCAAAGGCAGTGGATCACTTACATTGCCCAACGCCTTTAATTCGTCATGCACTCGATACATAAAGCGATGAAAGTGCACTCGCATTTTTTTAGTGGTCGGCAAGGCATCGTAGAACGTATCCATCAGATAAGTTTTACCGCGCCCTACACCGCCCCAAAAGTAGAGCCCTTTAGGTGGCGTTGGTAGCTCTGGCTTTTTACCGAGCAATTTCTGAAATCGAGTCAATTGAGGAATAGGAGTATTCACATAATCTTGGAACTGATGAAAAAGTTCATCTAAAGATTTAACGGCTTGCTCTTGTGCTGGATCTCTTTGAAATCCATGCTCTTTTATATCTTGTTCGTATTTTTTGACGGGATTCATGACGACATTTCCACAATGAAAGCGATATCAGACAGCGAATAAAATTAAGCTCAAACAGTAAGGGACGTGACATTATGCGGCGAATAATGCAGCATTAAACTGCTAAGTAGCGCACATGCATTTCTCTTTATACTGCGGCTTTCTCATAGTACCATGGAGCCGTAGCACGTGTAACTAAGCAGTAACAAACATGTTAAAAAACAATAATAAGGAGCTGTTATGCCTTGGATGTATGCCATTGCCGGTTTACTAGTCGGAGTTATTCTAGGGGTCGCTATTTCTCGTCTCATGACACCTGAATACAAGAAGCAAAAGAACGTACAGAAAGAATTAGATAGCGCAAAGTTTGCCCTTGAACAGCAGCGACAAGAGCTGGCTGATCACTTTGCGAAATCAGCAGAGATGTTGGACACCTTAGGTAAGGACTACACAAAACTGTACCAACACATGGAAAAAACCAGCTCGGAGCTGATCCCTAACCTGCCAGAGCAAGACAACCCGTTTGTGAAGACAGCGGCCGCTCATTCAGAAAAGCCACAAGAAAAGTCGGCAAACAAAGAAGCAGCACTGGAAGAGCAACCTAAAGATTACGCGAATGGTGCGACTGGTTTATTTACCGAGCAGAAGAAAGAAATCATTGATGCTCCTGATGTAGTCACTGCAAAAGCATCATAAACATTTAACACTTAGGTGAACTTTACAAAGGTTTTTGAGTCATAACTTTCACTCAGGTCATTTGAAACTTCTCACACGTATTAGACGTAATGAGAGGGGTAAGACCTTAACTAGAGAGGAGTTTATGATGAAAAAACCTTTGCTTGCTTTATCTGTACTGACTTTAAGCTTAAGTTCAATCATCACCCCCATTCAAGCAACCGCCGCACTCCCATTAAGTGTGGGTAATGAACAATTACCAAGCCTTGCGCCTATGCTTGAACAAGTGACCCCCGCTGTGGTTAGTATCGCCGTTGAAGGCAAACAGGTACAACGTCAGCAAATCCCTGAACAATTCCAATTCTTTTTTGGCCCAGAGCAAACACGTGAGCGTCCATTTCGCGGGTTAGGCTCAGGCGTGATCATTGACGCCAAGAAAGGGCATATCGTCACCAACTACCATGTAATTGATGGTGCAGACGATATCAAAGTAAGACTCCATGACGGTCGAGAATACGATGCTGAGCTTATCGGCGGTGACCAGATGTCCGATATTGCCCTCTTAAAATTAGAAAAAGCCAAGAATCTGACTCAGATAAAACTCGCAGACTCCGATAAATTGAGAGTCGGTGATTTCACTGTCGCGATTGGTAACCCATTTGGACTGGGCCAAACCGTGACATCAGGTATCGTTTCTGCACTTGGCCGAAGCGGCCTCAATCTCGAAAACTTCGAAAACTTCATTCAAACCGATGCCGCTATCAACAGCGGTAACTCAGGTGGCGCGCTAGTGAACCTAAACGGTGAGCTGATTGGTATCAACACAGCCATTCTTGGCCCCAATGGAGGTAATGTCGGCATCGGCTTTGCAATTCCATCCAACATGATGAAAAACCTGACAGAACAGATTATCGATTTCGGTGAAGTTAAACGCGGCATGCTTGGCGTTCAAGGTGGTGAGATCACCTCAGAACTAGCAGAGGCATTAGGTTACGAGTCTAGTAAAGGCGCCTTCGTTAGCCAAGTCGTACCAGACAGTGCTGCTGATGATGCTGGATTAAAAGCGGGCGACATTATTGTCTCTATTAATGGTAAGCGTATTGATACCTTCAGCGAGTTAAGAGCGAAAGTCGCAACGCTAGGTGCGGGTAAAGAGATCGAGTTAGGTGTCGTTCGCGATGGTAAGAATAAAAACTTTGATGTGACGCTTGGTGAGTCAACCAATAGTAAAACCAAGGCCGAGAAGCTTCATGAAGGGCTGACTGGCGCCGAGCTTACCAATACCACTAGCAATGACCCTGCAACAGGCGTGAAAGTATCAAGCGTTGCTCAAGGTTCACCGGCGGAAGCATATCAACTTCTGAAAGGTGACATCATCATCGGAGTGAATCGACAGCCGGTTAAGAACCTCGCTGAGTTTAGAGCGATTGTTGAAAAACAACCCGGCGTATTAGCACTCAATATACAGCGAGGTGATAGAACCATCTACCTCGTAATTCGATAGCTATTTCGTCAATACAAACAGAGAGAGACTTTGTAAGTTTGCTTTAAACTTACTCAGTCTCTCTTTTATTTAGCTGAATCAAAATGCTATGCTTCACAAGTAACTTAAACTAGTCACCCATGCGCGGAGGCTCAATACCTTACCTGTCGAAGAGGGAAACATGCTGTCCTTTCTATTTCGTTCTATTTCCCTTGGGCTTGTTTCTGCGGCGCTTATTCTTCTTGCCTTTCCAAGCTTAAGGCCAGCGATTGTCGCAGATGTGACTAACCCTAAAGTTGACAACATTGGCTCTCTGCAGATTTCATTTAACCAAGCTGTACGTCGCGCAGCGCCTGCGGTGGTTAATATTTATAGCCGTAAATACGCAGAAGATGATCGTAACAAACTCCTCACACAAGGTTTAGGCTCCGGGGTTATTATTAGCGAGAAAGGCTATATTATTACCAACTTCCACGTTGTGGCTCAAGCTGACCAAATTGTTGTGGCACTTCAAGACGGCCGTGTGGCTGCAGCACAATTAGTTGGCTCAGATAAACGTACTGACATCGCGATACTGCGAGTCAGCGGCGATAACCTCCCAGTGATTCCACTCAACCCAAACTACAAAGCTAACGTTGGCGATGTGGTACTGGCTATTGGTAACCCATATAACCTAGGACAAACCACTACCTTCGGCATCATCTCGGCGACAGGGCGCTCTTCGATTAGCCTAGACGGCCACCAAGCCTTTATCCAAACCGATGCGGCGATTAATGAAGGTAACTCTGGTGGTGCATTGGTGAACTCACAAGGTGAACTAGTCGGTATTAATACAGCCTCTTTCCAACAGGCGACCGACATGGAAACCTACGGTATTTCATTTGCTATCCCCTACTCACTTGCCAATAAAATCATGGAAAAGATCATTGCTGATGGTCGCGTGATTCGCGGTTACATCGGTATAGACGGGCAAGATATCAACTCAGTTACCTCACGCATGTTGGGTACGAAAAATATTGGTGGGATTGTAGTGTTGGGTATCGATCCGAGTGGTCCTGCTGCGGATGCAGGTTTTGAAGCTCAAGATATTATTGTCAGCATCAACAACAACCAGGTGAATGGACGTCAGAGCGTGATGGATATCGTTACTGATTTACGCCCAGGTACGGTGATCGATGTCGGTATCTTACGCCAAGGTGAAAGCAAGACCCTTAAAGTAACGATTGCTGAAGATACTCGCTTATAGAGAAGTCTCTGTGGCTAAGATATTCAAGCGATTAGATGTACATTGCTAATAAACAAATACAAAAAAACCCAGCTCACAGGCTGGGTTTTCTTTTATCAGAAGACAGTATCAAATGTCTTTACGATTCACTTGGCTCTTCGATGTCAATGCGAGTCACACGCTGTAGGCCTCTTGGCAGTAGACCACCACGACGACCACGTTCACCACGGAAGTTTTCAAGATCCGCTGGTTTCAAACCAAGCTTACGTTTGCCTGCGTAGATGGTCAGCGTTGCATTCTCAGGTATAGCCATCAAGTGCGATACAAACTCTTCACGCTCTTTGGCTTTCGCAGAAGGGATGTTGATGATCTTGTTGCCCTTACCTTTGCTCAATTGAGGTAGGTCTTTGATTGGGAACAACAACATACGGCCTTGGTTGGTAATCGCTAGAATCTGGTTACTTTCCAAATCAGCAATCGGACTAGGCGCCATCACTTCTGAAGATTGCGGCAGGTTAACCAGAGCTTTACCACTCTTGTTCTTCGACAGCAGGTCGCTACCTTTACAAACAAAGCCGTAACCCGCATCAGAGCCAACCAACCATAGCTGTTCATCCTCTCCCATCACTACTTGGCGAATAGAAGTGCCTGCGCTGATATTCAAGCGACCAGTAATTGGTTCACCTTGGCTTCGCGCAGATGGTAATGAGTGAGACTCAAGAGAATAGCTTCGACCATCACTGCCAAGGAACACCGCTTGTTGATTACTCTTACCCTTAGCGCTCGCTAGGAATTTATCACCCGATTTGTAGTTCAAGCCTTCAGCGTCAACCTCATGCCCTTTCGCATGACGAATCCAACCTTTTTCAGAAAGCACGACTGTGATTGGTTCACTCGGCACCAAATCACGCTCAGTCATCGCTTTTGCTTCAGCACGTTCAACTAATGGAGAACGACGGTCATCACCGTATTTCTCTGCATCCGCCTGAATTTCTTTCTTAATAAGTGTGTTTAGACGGCGCTCAGAACCCAGTAGCTTCTCTAGCTTCTCACGCTCTTTCTCTAGTTCATCTTGCTCGCCGCGGATTTTCATCTCTTCCAGCTTCGCAAGGTGACGAAGTTTAGTATCAAGAATAGCGTCAGCTTGGATTTCAGTAATACCAAAGCGCTCCATTAGAACCGCTTTAGGGTCATCCTCAGTTCGGATGATCTCAATAACTTCATCAAGGTTAAGATAAGCAACCAACAAACCTTCTAAGATGTGTAGGCGTGCTAGCACTTTATCTAAACGGTGTTGCAGACGACGGCGAACCGTTGTGCGACGGAACTCAATCCACTCTTTCAGGATTTGAACCAAACCTTTAACTTGAGGGCGGCTGTCTAGGCCAATCATGTTCAAGTTAACACGGAAGTTCTTCTCAAGATCCGTTGAAGCAAACAGGTGACTCATCAGCTGATCACAATCGATACGATTCGAACGAGGTACTACTACAATACGCGTTGGGTTCTCGTGATCCGATTCATCACGCAGATCGTCAACCATTGGCAGCTTCTTAGCACGCATCTGGTTAGCGATTTGCTCAAGTAGCTTAGCGCCCGATACTTGATGAGGCAGAGCTGTGATAACAATATCAGAGCCTTCCTTATGCCAAACTGCACGCATCTTGATGCTGCCACGGCCCGTTTTGTAGATCTTTTCGATATCCGACTTCGGAGAAATAATCTCAGCTTCTGTTGGATAGTCAGGGCCTTTCACGTGCTCCATCACTTCCGACAATTCCGCTTTCGGGCTATCGATCAGTTTGATAGTCGCATCGGCAATCTCACGCACGTTATGTGGCGGGATGTCTGTTGCCATACCTACCGCGATACCAGTGATACCGTTAAGTAAAATATGAGGTAGACGCGCTGGCAGCATTTGCGGCTCTTTCATGGTGCCGTCAAAGTTAGGTTGCCACTCAACCGTGCCTTGGCCTAATTCACCAAGCAGAACCTCAGCAAACTTAGACAATTTCGCTTCGGTATAACGCATCGCAGCGAATGATTTCGGATCATCCGGAGCACCCCAGTTACCTTGACCATCTACCAGTGGGTAGCGGTAAGAGAACGGTTGTGCCATCAATACCATGGCTTCGTAACACGCCGAATCACCGTGTGGGTGGTACTTACCCAGTACATCACCAACGGTACGTGCCGACTTCTTGTATTTTGAAGCAGCTGACAAGCCAAGCTCAGACATCGCGTAGATAATACGACGCTGTACTGGCTTGAGGCCGTCACCAATGTAAGGCAATGCACGATCCATGATTACGTACATTGAGTAATTTAAATAGGCATCTTCGGTGAACTTGCGCATTGGCAATTGTTCAACGCCATCAAAAGTAATTTCGTTAGACATTCATTATACCTCGGCCAAATCACCGTTGTTTTGTAGCCATGAACGGCGATCATCAGCACGCTTCTTACCTAGCAGCATGTCCATCATTTCGTTGGTCGCTTCACTGTCATCAATCGTTAGCTGAACCAGACGACGAGTATTTGGATCCATGGTGGTTTCGCGTAGCTGAAGTGGGTTCATCTCACCCAGACCTTTGAATCGTTGTACGTTGATCTTGGCTTTCTTCTTCGATAAGCGCTCTAGCACACCATCTTTCTCATCGTCATCAAGGGCATAGAACACTTCTTTGCCACAGTCGATACGATACAGAGGCGGCATAGCCACATAGATATGACCCGCTTCAACCAAAGAGCGGAAATGACGAGTAAACAGAGCACAAAGCAGCGTCGCAATATGTAGACCATCCGAGTCCGCATCGGCAAGGATACAGATCTTACCGTAACGTAGGCCAGATAGGTCATCGTTGTCTGGGTCGATACCCAAAGCCACTGAGATATCGTGAACTTCCTGAGACGCCAATACTTGGTCAGCCGACACTTCCCACGTGTTAAGAATCTTACCACGCAGTGGCATCACGGCTTGGAACTCACGATCGCGAGCTTGCTTAGCAGAACCACCCGCCGAGTCCCCTTCCACGAAGAAGATTTCAGTGCGATTCAGGTCTTGAACTGAACAGTCGGTTAGCTTACCCGGCAGTGCAGGGCCAGACGCGACTTTCTTACGTACGACTTTCTTACTCGCACGCATACGACGATGCGCGTTGGCAATACAAGCTTCTGCTAACTGCTCTGCCAGCTGTGGCTTTTCATTCAACCATAGGCTGAAGGCATCTTTTACAACGCCAGAAACAAATGCAGCAGTTTGACGAGAAGATAAACGCTCTTTTGTTTGACCTGCAAACTGAGGGTCTTGCATCTTCACTGATAGCACGTATGAACAGCGGTCAAAGATGTCGTCACCCGTTAGCTTTACGCCACGAGGTAATAGATTACGGAATTCACAGAACTCGCGCATTGCATCCAATAGACCTTGGCGTAGACCGTTTACGTGTGTACCGCCTTGCTTAGTCGGTACCAAGTTCACGTAACTCTCGGTGATCATGTCGCCGCCTTCTGGCTGCCAGATGATCGCCCAGTTCGCCATTTCCGTTTCAGCAACAAATTCGCCAACATAAGGTTCTTCAGGCAGTAAGGTATAACCTTTTACGCCTTCAGCAAGATAGTCTTTTAGGCCATCTTCATAGAACCATTTGTGTTCTTCGTTGTTCACTTTGTCGCTGAAGGTAATTTCTAACCCCGGGCAAAGTACCGCTTTCGCGCGTAGATTGTTGATCAGGCGAAGCGTTGAAAACTTAGAGCTATCGAAGTATTTAGGATCAGGCCAGAAGTGTACTGAAGTACCGCTGTTGCGATGACCACAAGTACCAGTAACCGTCAGTTCAGTCACCGCTTTACCGTTTTCTAGTGCGATCTCGTGAACTTGACCTTCACGTCGAACCGTAACTTCAACACGTTTAGATAGCGCGTTTACTACCGAGATACCTACACCGTGCAAACCACCAGAAAACTTGTAGTTGTTGTTCGAGAACTTACCACCTGAGTGGAGCTTGGTTAGAATCAGCTCAACACCTGAGATGCCTTTTTCAGGGTGGATATCGACAGGCATACCACGACCATCATCGGTAACTTCTAATGATTGGTCTGCATGAAGCACAACTTTGATTTTCTTAGCGTGTCCCGCTAGTGCTTCATCGACCGAGTTATCAATGACTTCTTGGGCAAGGTGGTTCGGTCTTTCTGTCTCGGTATACATACCTGGGCGGTGTCGCACAGGATCGAGACCTTCAAGTACCTCGAGGTCTTTTGCATTATATTGTTCAGTCATAATACGGAGTTTACTCAAAAAGTTTGCGTCAGTTCGCTGGCTCCAGTTTCACTAAAGCAGAATCATTACTATGAACCGTCATAGCAGAGCGAACGAGCGAAGTATTGGGGAATATAGTCTGGAAGCTGACTAATGATGTCAAGCTAGTTCAAAAACTAAGACATCAAACTATGATATTTCACCATTGATAGATGAAATAACAGGCAAAAAGAGAGACAACGACTCAGTGAAGAAAACAGGTTATAGGTTTAGAAAGGTGATGATTTGCTGTGGGTAGCGTTCAAAATCAACAAAGCTATGATCCCCACCCTCTTCTACTGTTTGGGTTGCACCTTGAAACTTCTCTACCGCTTGTCGGTAATCCAGAACTTCATCTTCCGTTTGTTGAAGTAACCAGAAGTCACTTGGCTTTGTGATAGCCGGAACATCTAGTGCCTTCAACTCATCGATATGCTTAGTCTCTAAGACATATCGTTCATTTGTGTATGGGTTTACTTGCTCACCTAAGTAGTCGACAAGTAACTCATATGGTTTCACTGCAGGGTTTACAACAACCGCTTTAAAACCATAGTGACTGTTGAGCCAAGTTGAAAGATAGCCCCCTAACGAGCTGCCAACCAGTGCGATCTCGTACTGATCTTTGTATTGTTCCACCAGCTGTTGGAGGTAAAGAGCAGCCTGCTGTGGGAAGCTAGGCAGTTGAGGTGTTAGTACCTTAATATCCGCACGATGCTCAGCACAATACTCAGCCATCACCGTCGCTTTGTGAGAGCGAGATGAACTGTTAAAACCATGAATATAGAGAAGCAGTGATGGTTTTGCAGTTTTCTCGATAGATTCAGACATCATTAGCTACCTAAATTAATAGCCAGCGGCTTCAAAATCAGGCAAGAACTGCCCGTTAGGCAAGCGACGAACTTGAGTACTCACCGTACCATCTTGGTGCAATTCAATCTCTCTCCAACCAGGAGATAAGGTATCTACAGCGAAATCATCTGAGTTCGGTTTGAACTGAACACAAGTCGACGGAGTTGCCATAACTTGTACACCATGGTGCTCTCGGTTCATGTCTTGATGAACATGGCCACACAATACCGCTTTGACATTAGAATGCTGTTGAACCACATCCCAGAACTGATCTGCATCTTTCAAATTGTGTTGATCGAGCCATGCACTGCCGACTAACAACGGATGGTGGTGCAACAAAACCAACGTATTGCGTTCAGGGTATTCCGCCAGCTTTTGTTCTAGTAAATCAAGTTGTTGATCGCTAAGACGTCCATGTGGAACGCCGACAACTTGCGAGTCCAACATGATCATTTGCCAGCTCTCGCCTAGCAATACATGTTCAACACACTGAATTTGTGGTGATGGTAAAACACTGCCCATATTAGGCTTAAAATCATGGTTTCCAGGTAGCCAGTAACACGGCTTCTCTAACGGTTGAATTCCTGATTCAAATTTCTGGTATGACTCTGCGCTGTGATCTTGAGAAATGTCACCAGTCGCTAAGATAGCTTGATAGTCAAAGCCTTGACTAACAATGCCATCGACTACAGCACGAAAGCTATCTTGAGTGTTGATGCTTAGTAAGCTGCCATTGCTCGGCGCAAATAAATGCGTATCCGTTAGCTGCACAAGCTTAATACTGCTCTCATCAAATTTTGAAGTGTGTGATAATTCCAAAATAACAAATCCAGATACGTTACTGTTTAGACGTTAAAAGTGTTCTTAAATAAGCTCAATTAAAAGGCAATAGGGCTACGGCTGATACCAGTTTTTAAACAAAACGTTAACCATTCTCCAAGAAATTTATTCAATTGAAATTTCTCATCCTTTTGCAGAAGCTTAGTGTTGGGATAGTCGTATTTCGCTTTAACTCGCGAAAAATCCCCGCTGGCGCACACTTCTGCAACTCGAGCGTCGTGATATAGCCTGACAGACATTTTTGGCAAAGGAAACACTGGCATCGCGTCACTCTGACATATATCTATTAATGTGGTGTATTTTGTGACCTCATTCACTGTCAATTGATACACCATATTAACGGCTTGGTAACAGCGGACATCACCAACCTCATGCCCAACCGGTAACAAAGCGTTTAGTTTGGCATAATTCGTCTCATAGACTCGCATCAATTCAGCAAGATCAACATGGTACGGTTTCTTGACCGCTATATTTGGCATAACGTTAAGCTACCCACTCTGACTGTAATTCTTGGTAGTTCAATTGTAGCCACTGCAGCGCAATGATTGTGGCCCCATTTTCAAACATACCATCTTTAACCAGTTGATAAGCCGCTTCACGACTCATCACTTGTACACGAATATCTTCACCTTCGTAATCCAACCCGTGTACCCCTTTGGCTGTCGTGGCATCGACACAACCAACAAAAACATCAAGCCTCTCTGAACAGCCGCCTGATGAAGGGTAATACGAAGTGATAGGCAGCACAGATCCGACTTCGACTCCTGCTTCTTCCATCGCTTCACGACGAGCCACATCTTGTGGTGATTCATCGGTATCAATAATCCCGGCAACAATTTCGTATTGCCACGGATGCTCATGCTCGAGAGCACCAACACGGATCTGTTCGACGATCACGACTTCGTCACGCACGGGATCATAAGGTAACAAAGCGGCAGCATGACCACGTTCAAACATTTCACGCTCAATTGGTTGGCTCCAACCTCCCTCAAACAGCTTATGCTTAAATGTGTACTTAACCATTTTAAAAAAACCACGAAACAGCGTCTCTTTTGAGACTATTTCCACATCTTGCGGAGTAAACTCATGTCGTTGATTGTCAGACTGTTGCATTTGGTACCTCACTAAGTGATCTTTATAGTTTACTCATTGTCCGAGTTAACTACCAAGGATAAGGTTCAACTTTTTATATAAAACTTACAATTAAAGTTAAGTTTTAAAAATAAAATATTGCACAAGTGGACAGTTAAATGTAAAAAAGTGCAAAGTTTCGAGTAAATTACCACCAAACTGGGTTAAACTCTTTTAAAGAAAATTCTATTAAAGGCAGGAATAGGAAAATGAAAAAACTGCTTCCACTATTTATCAGTGCAGCAATTGGTAGCCTGAGTTCATCGGCTTTCGCTGACACGCTAGCTGAAGTTTATGACCAAGCAAAACAGAACGACCCACAGCTTCTTCGTTCAGCAGCGCAGCGCGATGCCGCTTTTGAAGCAGTAACGTCAAGCCGTAGCTCTTTGTTACCGCAAATTAATCTAAATGCAAATTACGATATCAACCGTGGTGACAAAAATGATGAAAGCAATGACAACAATCAATGGAATGTTGGCATTGGGTTTAGCCAAGAGCTATACCAACGCTCTTCATGGATCACTCTAGATACCGCAGAGAAGTCGGCTCGCCAGGCTGATTCAGCATACGCGGCAGAACAACAAGCGTTAATTCTAAGAACAGCGACAGCTTACTTCGACGTACTTCGAGCTCAAGACAACCTAGAGTTTGTTCGTGCAGAAAAAGCAGCCGTTGCTCGTCAGCTTGAGCAAACTAAGCAGCGCTTTGAAGTAGGTCTTTCTGCAATTACCGATGTACATGATGCGCAAGCTCAGTACGATGGCGTTTTAGCAGATGAAGTATTGGCAGAGAACACACTGACTAACAGCTACGAAGGTTTACGTGAAATCACAGGCCAAGAGCACTCAGAGCTGAGCATCCTAGATACTGACCGCTTCTCTGCAAGCAAGTCCTCAGAATCAGCGGCAGCGCTTGTTGAACAGGCTGAGCAAAAGAACCTTAGCCTACTAGCTGCACGTATCTCTCAAGACGTAGCAAAAGACAACATATCTCTAGCAAGCTCTGGTCACCTACCAAGCCTAACATTAGATGGCAACTATGGACTTGGAGAACAAACTAACAGCTCGACCAGCGCTCTAGATTACGATGCTGATAACCTGAATATTGGTTTGAACTTAGTTGTACCGCTATACTCGGGTGGTAGCACAACTTCTTTGACTAAACAGGCTGAATACAACTACGTTGCAGCAAGTGAAGATCTAGAAGCAACTTACCGTAGCGTTGTTAAAGACGTACGTGCCTTTAACAACAACATCAGTGCTTCAATTGGTGCTCTACGCGCTTACGAACAATCAGTTGTTTCTGCTCAATCAGCTCTAGAGGCGACGGAAGCAGGTTTCGATGTAGGTACTCGTACTATCGTTGACGTACTAGACTCAACTCGCCGTCTGTACGATGCGAACAAGAACCTTTCAGATGCTCGTTACAACTACATCCTAAGTGTACTTCAGCTACGTCAAGCCGTTGGTACGCTAAGCGAGCAAGACATCATTGATGTAAACGCAGGTCTAAAAGTCGCAAGCAAGTAATTCTAAATTACGCTAGCTACAGCTACAAAAATGCCGCTCATTGAGCGGCATTTTTATTATCCATTAAACTGGGTAGCCAGAGCTAAAAATTAGCCTCGACCACCTTTGATTGCTTTAATAATTTCAGTTGTCGAACAACCATCTTCAAAGTTAAGTACTTTAACTTCACCACCCGCAGCAATCACTTCCGCACCACCAGCGATCTCTTCAGGTTTGTAGTCACCACCTTTTACCAAAATGCTTGGTAGCACTTCAGAGATCAAACGTTGAGGTGTGTCTTCAGAGAAAGGAACAACCCAATCAACCGCACCTAAACCTGCCAATACCGCCATACGACGATCGGTAGGGTTCACAGGGCGACCTGGACCTTTCAAACGCTTAACAGACTCGTCGGTATTAACCGCAACGATCAAACGATCTCCAAGTTCAGCCGCGTGGTTCATGTAAGAAACATGGCCGGCATGCAGAATATCAAAGCAGCCATTGGTCATAACCACTTTCTCGCCTTTGGCACGAGCGCGCTTCACCGCTTCAACCAGTGCCGCTTCCGAGATCACGCCGTAGTCTGTATCTTGGCTGCCGTGAATCGCCTCCGCTAGTTCAATTGTCGACAAGGTTGATGTGCCTAGCTTACCAACTACAACACCTGCGGCAGCATTTGCTAATGCACACGCTTCATCTAATGGCTTGCCTGCAGCAACAGAAGCAGCAAGAACGGAAATAACCGTATCACCAGCACCAGTCACGTCATACACTTCTTTCGCTTGAGTTGGCAGGTGGAATGGCGCCTGACCTTTGCGAAGCAACGTCATACCATTCTCACTGCGAGTCACCAATAAGGCTTCAAAGTCATACTTTTCGATCAAGGCGATGCCCTTCTCGATTAGATCTTCTTCTGACTTAACCTTACCAGCAACGAGCTCGAACTCAGCCATATTTGGCGTAAGTAAAGTCGCACCACGGTAGCGCTCTAAATCAGCACCTTTTGGATCGATGAATACTGGGACATTCGCTGCACGTGCTTTTTGAATGAAGCTCTGTACATGCTCTAATGCACCCTTCGCGTAATCTGACAAGATCACCGAGCGCACATTTGGCAGCGCTTGCTCCATACGAGATAGAATAAGCTCTGGATTGGTGTTTTCAAATTTGTCTTCAAAATCAAGACGAATCAACTGCTGACCACGGCTCATCACTCGTAGTTTGGTGATGGTCGGGTAGTCTTCTAACTCAACAAAATCACACTTAACCTTCAGCGCACCTAAGGTATTTTTCAACACCTCAGCTGGTTCATCTTTACCAGTTAAACCAACAACATGAGCATGACCGCCAAGCGAAGCAATGTTCATTGCTACGTTAGCAGCACCACCAGGGCGCTCCTCGTTATTTTCTACTTTTACCACAGGCACTGGTGCTTCTGGTGAAATACGGCCAGTTGGACCATACCAGTAACGATCAAGCATGACGTCACCGACAATAAGAACACCTGATTGGCTGTAGTCAGGTAGAATTGGTTTCATTGTTGAGCTCCAAAAATCGAATCTGGCTAGAGTCTAGCACACTGATTACAGTGGCTAAACCATAGAAAAATGAGTAAAGCCTATCTCGATAGGCACTGTGATAGTTAAGCGCAAGACAAGTTACGCTTCCATCCACTGCTTCCATGCTTGAACCACATGTTCTCTTTCCATTCCGAACTTATCAATCGCCACATCCGCGTCTAGGTTGAGGAGATTACGGTGATGTATTTCATCGCGTAGCGTTGTGTATGCATGAGTCAATGCCATGCCTTGTTGCTCATCCATGATTCCTTGTGATAACAAGCTCTCAAAGATTCTGACATTGTCACACCAACGTGTCAGTTTTGGCTTCTCGTGGCTGTAGCGTAACACCAAGTATTGCGCCAAAAACTCAACATCAGTAATACCACCAGCGTCTTGTTTGAGCATGAATCGATTGGCTTTTTTTCCGCCAAGGTGGTCGCGCATTTTTTCTCGCATATCCACCACCTCTTTTTTCAACGTGGCTTCATCACGTGGCAGACACAACACCTCATGACGTGTTTTATTGAATGCGGAAGCCAATTGCTCATCACCGTAGATCATACGAGCTCGAGTCAGTGCTTGATGCTCCCATGTCCATGCATCGTTATGTTGATACTCATCAAAGGCATCGGTTGGACTAACCAACAAGCCCGAAGCTCCCGATGGACGCAAGCGAGTATCGACTTCATACAGGATCCCCGACGCGGTTCTAGTCGAGAATATATGAATAATACGCTGCGCCAACCTAAGATAAAATTGGCGGCCATCAATCTCTTTCTTACCATCAGTATAGATGTGTACCGGGCAGTCGTGCATAAACACAATATCGAGGTCTGAGTTGTAACCTAGCTCCCAGCCGCCCACTTTACCGTAGCCGACAACCGCAAAGCCGCGACCTTCACGGTCTTTAAGGTGAATAGGCTCACCAAACTTAGCCGACACCTGTAACCAAGCTTGGTTTACGCCAGCTTCAACAATCGCTTCCGCTAAGTAAGTCAGGTGATCACTCACCTTCATAACTGGCAGCACACCCGCTATATCAGCCGCGGCAATTCTCAGGATACAAGTCTGCTTAAACTGACGCAGGCCTTCCATCTGCTGCTCCATGTCGTCTTCAGGAATACGAGCAAGGTAATCACGTAATTCTGTCTTATAAGACTCCAGTGGTACTGGATTATAGAGCTGTTGAGGGTCGATAAGTTCATCTAACAAAATTGGGTAACGTCCAAGCTGTTCTGAGATCATTGGGCTCGCCGTACATAAACGAACAAGTTGAGTCAACGCGGCAGGATGCTCATCGAGCAACTCTAGATAAGTGGTACGCGTGACGATTTTATGCAGTAGATGCAGTACACGCGATAAGCCAAACTCAGCGTCTTTAGCGGTATACAAGGCCTGAAAGACTTTCGGCATCAGTCGATTGAGAACTTCACGTCCACGCGGGCCAAGAGTTTTCTTAGCGATATCCGCTTTAAATTGAATGATGGTCTTCGCCGCTTCTGGTGGGTTGGCGATAGCAATATCATGCTGCAATACATGCTCGATAACATCCGGCTTGTGGGCCATATCCCACAACTCGCTGAAGTGACTCGCGATTGGATTAGCGTCCTCTTCATCAATCCCAATCAGCTCTTCGAATACACTATGTACATTCGCCATATGGGTTCTAGTTGCAGTAATCAAACTCTCCCAATCATTGAATTGCATAGCAACCGCAAGCTGAAGTTGTTCAAACTCGCCATCCGGTAGTGTCTGGGTTTGCTTGTCTGCCATCGCCTGTAACAAGTTCTCTAGACGACGTAAAAATAGGTAAGCATCGCGCAGGTCAGCTACTTCTTGCGGTTCTAGGAGATGCAGAGAGTCAATGGCAGTTAAGGTCTCTAAAAGCCCTCGCCCACGTAGGCTAGGCTCACGGCCACCACGAATCAGTTGAAAGACTTGTGCTATGAACTCAACCTCACGAATACCGCCTGAGCCGAGCTTGATATTATTGGATAAGCCACGACGACGTACTTCACTGCTGATCATCGATTTCATGCGGCGCAGAGATTGAATCGCGCTGAAATCGATATAACGACGGAATACAAACGGGCGTAGCATCTTGCGCAGCTCTTGATATTCTGGGTACATCTCACTGCCCATTACGCGTGCCTTAACCATGGCGTAGCGTTCCCAGTCTCGCCCTTGTTCTTGGTAGTAATCTTCTAGTGCAGCGTAACTCATTACCAAGGGACCACTCTCACCAAACGGACGCAGGCGCATGTCGACTCGGTAACAGAACCCATCAAAGGTTTGTTGATCGAGTGCTTTGATAATACGTTGCCCTAAGCGGGTGAAGAACTGCGCATTAGCGATACTGCGTCTTGCTCCTTGGGTTTCACCGTTTTCAGGATAGGTAAAAATAAGATCGATATCAGAAGAAAAGTTGAGCTCACCACCACCAAGTTTGCCCATGCCAATGATAAGCATCGGTTGTGCTTCACCTTGTTCATTACAAGGTGTGCCCCATTCTTTACAGCAAATATCGTACTGCCATTGATAGGTCTCGAAGATCATCGCTTCTGCCAACATAGAGAGATGGCTTAAGCTCTGCTCAAGCTCCCAAGAGCCCATAAAGTCACGCCATGCAATATAGGTCATTTCTCGGTTGCGGAATTGACGCAGCACTCGCTGGCCGCTCATTTCGTCTGTGCAACCAGAAAGCAGCTCAGCCAATCGTCCACGATACCCTTCTGCACGCTCCTCACATTCCAACATATCCGGTAGAGTCGTCGATAAGGTCGTGTCACGTTGTAAGCAATCACCAATAAAGCAGCTTAATCCTAAGACGCGTTTAAGGTCTTCAATTAGCGGCTCTGGCCAAGCATTAATGGCTTCACTTTGGTGCTCTAATAATTGCTCATAAGCTGACTGCGAATGAGTGACGAGTTGAGGAGGCAATGGCATGTTTCTTCCTTGTATAAGCTGCGCGCGAACAATTAATTTATCGGTTCAGTTTTTCAATAACGAGTTTTCATAGCTAATACCAATCACAGTAAGTAAGTGTTCAGAGATAGCGTAGGAAAAAAGCTTGAGAACAAGGCTGGATTTTTCGATAAGTAGTTATTCTACATTCAAAAATTCTAACGCTGTTATCGAGATTTTTAACAAGCTAGGGTGACCAGTTATTTACTACGATTGGTATAAGATAAGTTATACCAAAGTTACGCTAATAAAAAACGCCCACATAAGTAATGTGGGCGTTTTATCGGTTAACTTATCGAGTTAGACCTTTCTCTCTAGAAAACAGGCACTAACAACGGGGACTGAGCAAGTAACGCTATACCTTAAATTGCTTAATCTTACCGTCCAGTTCTTCTGCATTACTTTGCATGATTTGAGAAGTTTCTAGCAGCTCACCGACCACTACAACCGAAGCTTCAACAAGCTCACGAACATTGGTCAGGTTAACACTCATCTCTTCCGCAACGCTGCTCTGCTGGCCTGCAGCCGTAGCAATCTGGAAATTCATGTCATTGATTTGGTTCACTTGGCTTACGATACCGTCAAGCTCAGAGCCAGCATTAGTCACCAGATCTACACCTTCAGCCGCTTCAACAACACTCTTTTCCATCAGCTCTACCGCAGAGTTAGCACTGCT
The DNA here is from genome assembly GCF_002954585.1 of Vibrio chagasii. Taxonomy (GTDB): domain Bacteria; phylum Pseudomonadota; class Gammaproteobacteria; order Enterobacterales; family Vibrionaceae; genus Vibrio; species Vibrio chagasii_A. Next base: position 128,474 of record NZ_MSCI01000002.1, on the reverse strand, counting down.
TTGTAGATGACTGATCATATCTTGAATCTCGACAGTTGCTTGCTGAGTGCGCTGTGCAAGGTTACGAACCTCATCAGCAACCACAGCAAAACCACGACCAGCTTCACCTGCACGCGCTGCTTCAATCGCTGCGTTTAGTGCCAATAGGTTGGTTTGTTCTGAAATGCCTTGGATAGTACCGACAACGCTACCGATTGAATCAACGCGCTCTTCAACTTGGTTTACCGCTGCTGCAGATGCTGCGATATCTGAAGAGAGTTCACTCATCTTAGATACAGAGCCCTGAACGAACTTCTGCCCCGTCAATGCTTGGCCTGATGCTTGTTCAGTAAGAGAAGAAGCGCTTTGTGCATGTTCAGCAACCGTTTGAACGGTAGAGGTCATTTCACTCATTGCCGTTGCCAGTTGGTCGATCTCGTTAAACTCTTCTTGAGCAGACTCTTTGGTCTCTGACATGCTGATGGTCATCACTTCTGTTAGAGCAAATAGCTCATCAGAAGAAGCCAATTGAGCTTTCACCATATCGTGTAGCTGCACTCGTGTTTTTTCTAGCTCACGTGCTACATCGCCGTACTCATCTTTACAATCCATGTGAATCGGCACAGATAGGTTTTTGTCTGCCATCGTTTTGATAGCATCACTGAGGTATTGAGTTTGACGCAGCATCACACGAGCCGCCGCTAATAGAAGAACCACAAACACAATGATCATCAAGCCTGTCTGCCAAGCGACTTGAACTAGGTAAGTCTCGTAATGCTGCTGTGCAACCTGAGCATTGTTCGTTGCAGCAAGCAATGAATCGTAAAACGTGCTCGCATCCCATAACTGCTTAGAAATGATCAAGATGGTACTGAACACCATTAGCATGATCATTTTCGGAACGAGACGAATATCAGAGATTACCCTTTCCCACGGCTTGAATGACAGTTTAGTCATTGTCAGTTCTCCATTAACTCTTATATATTGATGGCTTCTATACCCGCGAGATGGCTGATTTACTCAGGTTCGCGATTTATTTTGAGCCTCGTATGAATGTTAAATAGTATCAAAGACACACCTAAGCCGATGAGCTTATTATCACTGATTCTCTCTTTCTTAGCGTTATTTGTGATCTCTGGCTTGTTGTTTGCGCCGATTGATAAAGAATCGAAACAAGTCCTTATCGGCCTCGATTTTATAATCTGTAGTGTTTTTCTTTTTCAGCTCACGATTGATCTATTCAGATCACAAAATAAGAAAGAATACCTCAAAGTACACTGGATCGATTTCTTGGCAAGCATCCCAATGATCGAGCCGCTCCGTTTCGCTCGTATTTTTCAAATTCTGCGAGTCATCTTGGTTCTGCGTTCGAGCAAACGTATTTTCAGAGAGTTGTTTCGCAATAGGAAAGAAACCACTTTCGCTTCCATCATTCTGCTTTTGGTGATCTTACTGACGATCGGGGCTGGCACGATCCTGCTATTGGAACACAAAGATCCTAATGCCAATATCACGACTGGCCATGATGCATTATGGTGGGCTTTCGTCACCATCAGTACGGTTGGCTATGGTGACCACTATCCAGTAACCACTGCAGGTCAGTTAATCGCGTCAATTGTGATCATCTGTGGGGTTGGCGTGTTTGGTATGATCTCAGGTCTAATCACCTCGCTAATTACCGAGCCAACCGACCTTCAAAACCAACAGTTAGAAAACAAAGAACGCAAACTGGATAAGATTTTAGAACAGCAACAACAGATACTTGAACGGCTCGAGTCGCTTGAACGACAGACAAAAAAATAGGGCCGAAGCCCTATTTAACAATGGATATTAGTGTCGAGACTAGTCTTGCCAGTATGGCTCAACTTCAACACTGATTTGGCGAGTCTGCTCCATCGCATGCAGAATCGAAACTTCTTGTCGAGCAAGCCAACGTTCTAACTGGTCCTTCTCGTCACCTTCTAACTTTTCAGTGAGTGGCTCTAAGGTTCGCAGCATCAGCAAATCGTCAATACCTTGCACCATGTCTGCCCAAGGTAAACGGAAGCTATTACGCTCATCGTCATCGTACAAGCTCGCAAAGCCAACACCAGAGTAAAGGTTACGCATCAAACGATACTGCTGGTCGATGTAGGCTTGGCTCGTCATCACGCGCTCTGGTGGAAAGGCTTCCATCAGCTCCGCCCAGGTACGGTCAAGCTGCTTCACAGAGAACCATTCAATTCCGCGTCCCATTTGCTCACGCGCTTTGTCGTCCAAGAATGGCTGCCAGCCTCGGGTAAGAATCCACCGGCTTAAATCAAGCAAAAGACCGGTGTAGCGAGCAGAGCTCAATAGAGTCAGTAACTCTTCACGATCTGGCAATTGCTCTTGCATCTCTTTTAGCTCTGCCACTAAGAACTTACGAGCATCAAGCTTACGCAGAACGTGGCCTTTATCTTCTAGTAAATCCTCAAAATGATCATAGCTTTTCAGCCAATCTAACTCTTGCTCTAGCCATTTCAGCTCTTGGCGTAAAATGGCGCTGGCACGTCTTGGCACAATGCCGCCATAAATGGTGAAAGTCTGGCGGATAAAGCTCAATGAATGGCTGATCTCATGAAGGGCTTCAATCGATTGACGCTCGGTGAAAATTTGCTCGTGATAATGCCAATGAGCGAGAGCATGCTCTAAAGATTGAATGAAACACGATTCAACGGTATCAGTTTTGTCAGTATCAACTAAGGTCAAAGGAGTAACTTCATCGCCTTGATAACCTTGAGCAAGTCGGTAACCCTTAGCAGCTTTGCTTAAGTTACCTAAGCGCATACCACCTTGTTCGCAGAATTGGCGAGACAGTGTAAACAGAGCATCCGTTTGACCGGATTTAAGTTCGAGTTCAACCTCGCAAATCGGCTCTTGCTGATCGCCTGATTCAACGAAACCTTGGTCAAAGGCAACCTCAACTTGGCTACCATCAGGCATACCAATCAGCCACTGCTCTCGTGTGAAGTTAGTAGAGAAGAGTGGAGTAAGCTCGGCTTCCAGTGTTTCGATGTCTTTACCTTCAGGCCAGATATCTTCTGGATGCAAGGCAAGCTTAGGCTGATTGCTGTCGTGTTCTGCATTGTATTCAGGCCTTTGGTGTAGACCTGCAACAACGCGACCAGCTGTCTTTACCGTTTGTACAAATACGTCATCAAAGCGTCGAATGCGCAAGCCGGTATCGTGCTTGCGTAGCCAGTTGTCAGGGGTGTCAAAGTAGATGTTACCTAGCTCACGACAACTGTGCTGAAGTACTTTAGTTTCAGCAATTTTATTGCGTAAAGTCTCTGAAAAGTCAGGAGAAACAAAAAACTTCAGTTCTATCTCGGTTTCCATAGTTATACCTTTCTGTGAAGATAGGGACAGGATATTGCCAATTTTCAAAGTCGGCAAGTCAGAAATATCACCCTTATGATGATCTAAAACAGTTTTAATGAGAGATTGATTAGGTTAACATGCGCGACTTTGTAGCCATCGCTTAACATTTCACCATGAATATGGTGTATGTTGTTTTAAGGTTATTATTTATTAGGTTGGATGACCATGCCAGTAAATACAATTATGGGGTTATTTGCAAAGTCCCCAATTAAACCTTTGCAGCGTCACGTAGTATGCGTGAACGAATGTTGTTCTCACCTAGTTAATTTCTTTGAAGTTTCTTCAAAGGGTGACTGGGAAAAAGCAGCTGAAATTCGAGCTCAGATTTCTCACCTTGAGAAAGAAGCTGACGTACTAAAACGTGAAATTCGCCTTAAACTTCCTCGTGGTTTGTTTATGCCTGTTGATCGCACCGACATGTTGGAGCTATTAACTCAGCAAGACAAACTAGCAAACCTAGCGAAAGACATTGCTGGCCGTGTATATGGCCGTCAACTTGTCATTCCTGCTCCTCTACAAGAAAACTTCATCGCTTACGTTAAACGTTGTCTAGATGCAGCGAACCAAGCACAAAACGTAATCAATGAACTAGACGAATTACTTGAGACTGGCTTTAAAGGCCGCGAAGTAACACTCGTTGCTGAAATGATTCATCAATTAGATGTAATTGAAGATGACACGGATGCGATGCAGATCGAACTACGCCAACAACTAATGGCGATTGAAGGCGATCTGAATCCAGTTGATATCATGTTCTTATACAAAATTCTTGAATGGGTTGGTGGTATTGCAGATCAAGCACAGCGTGTAGGCGCTCGTCTTGAAGTAATGCTTTCTCGATCTTAAATCATACGTTAACCATATAACGAAGAGCATTTTTTGAACAAACCACTTATGCGTTGAGTATTTCTCTCGCTGAGCGGTTTTTTGCGTCTAAATTTGTTCCGCTTGTTATCAAACAACTAGGTATTACGATGGATATCCTTGCTAACTACGGCACTGTCCTGATTATTGTTGCAGCAGCTTTCGGTTTCTTGATGGCTATTGGTATTGGTGCAAATGACGTTGCGAACGCAATGGGCACCTCAGTAGGCTCTAAAGCTCTAACCGTTAAACAAGCGATCATTATCGCAATGATCTTTGAATTCGCTGGTGCATATCTTGCCGGTGGCGAAGTTACCGATACGATCCGTAAAGGTGTTATCGAGACGTCTCTATTCGCACATCAACCAGACGTACTTGTATTCGGTATGATGTCAGCGCTTCTTGCTGCTGGTACATGGTTACTTCTAGCTTCATACATGGGCTGGCCTGTTTCTACTACTCACTCAATCATCGGTGCAATCATCGGTTTCGCTTGCGTATCTGTAGGTACTGAAGCGGTAGACTGGGGCAGCGTTCAAGGTATCGTGGGTAGTTGGATTATTACTCCTGTCATCTCTGGTTTCTTCGCTTACGTTATCTTTGTGAGTGCTCAGCGACTGATTTTTGATACTGAGAACCCACTATTCAACGCTAAACGTTTCGTTCCTGTGTACATGTTCATCACAACGATGGTAATTGCACTGGTAACAATCAAGAAAGGTCTTAAGCACGTTGGTCTTCACCTAAGCAACACTGAAGCATGGGTTTGGGCTGCAGGCGTATCTGCTGTTGTAATGATTGGTGGTTACCTATACATCCAGAAGAAATTCGCTAACCGCGAAGAAGACCACGGCTTTGCTGGTGTTGAAGGCATCTTCTCTGTACTAATGGTTATCACAGCTTGTGCGATGGCATTCGCACACGGCTCAAACGACGTTGCAAACGCGATTGGTCCACTGTCTGCTGTTGTATCAACGGTTGAGCACATGGGCGAAATCACAGGTAAGAGTACTATCGCATGGTGGATTCTTCCTCTAGGTGGTTTTGGTATCGTGGTTGGTCTTGCAACTCTTGGTCATAAGGTAATGGCAACAGTTGGTACTGGTATCACTGAACTAACACCAAGCCGTGGCTTTGCAGCGCAACTTGCTACAGCATGTACGGTTGTTCTAGCATCAGGTACTGGTCTTCCAATCTCTACGACACAAACACTAGTTGGTGCGGTATTGGGTGTTGGTTTTGCTCGTGGTATCGCGGCACTGAACTTAGGTGTTGTACGTAATATCGTAGCTTCGTGGATTGTGACGCTGCCAGCAGGTGCTCTACTTGCTGTTGTGTTCTTCTACGGTATTCAGGCTATGTTTAGCATGTAATTGCCACTGCGTTAGGTAATGCTAGCGTCAGAGTTATGTGAGCTTCAGTAACGATATGTAAATGCCATGTCATTATTGCCTCAAACGCACAGAAAGGGAGGCTTTGCCTCCCTTCTTTGTTGCACCGCATAAAGAAACTAAATATTATTTGCTCATTGAGGCTGACTCATCCGCCTACCCAACTTGAATCGTTAAGGGATTTACTGTGAAAAAACTGATTAGCTTAGTTTTGTTCGCAATGCTTGCGGCTCCAGCTGCCTTTGCACAAGACCGTTATATTGCTGACAAACTATTTACTTATATGCATTCTGGCCCAAACAACACCTACCGTATCATCGGCAGTGTTGATGCTGGTGAGAAGATCACTTACCTGCAAGCAAACAAGAGCACAGGTTACACTCAGATCCAAGACAACCGTGGCCGTAAAGGTTGGGTTGAGAGCAAATTTGTAAGCACAAGAGAGAGCATGGCTCTGCGCATGCCTAAGCTTGAAAAAGAGCTGACGGAAGTGAAAACTAAGCTGGCTAATGCACGTCAAACGGCTGACAGCGAAAAGGCAGGCCTAGCAAGTTCTCTAGATTCTCGTAATAAGCAGATTGCTGAACTTGAGCAGAACTACAGCGAGATTAGCCAACAGCTAACAAGCTCTCAAACAGAAAACCGTGAGCTACGCGCTAAGCTAGACACGCAGAAAGATGACCTATTATTGAAGTACTTCATGTACGGTGGTGGTGTTGCAGGTATCGGTCTACTTCTAGGCCTTGTTCTGCCACACATCATTCCTCGTCGTAAAAAGTCACCAAACGGCTGGGCGTAAGCGTTTCGTTTGACTGTTTTGCGTTGAACAAAGTAAATTCAATATCGAACACCAAAAAGGAGCACCTAAGTGCTCCTTTTTATTTATCTCAGCATTTTATCAAAGTACTTGCTGTAGCCTTAGGTTAGCCCTTCCACTCATACAAAGCAGGAATTTCTATCTTCTGCTGGTTAAATTCAACAACTACAGATTGCGGCTTTATCTCTAGCAATTGCACATCGTTGCCAATCCAATCTCCCTGCGACACCTCTTGCCCATTCACTTTAACCCAACGCTTGTTCTCACTGCTTGAGTACATATGGGTTTGCAAGTCGAGCTTAGGTAATACACCAGACAAACTTTTAACGTGATTTTCGAGCTCAATAACTTGAGGTTCCATCTGGCTTGCTGGTCGCGAATCCATTGGCTCAGGCTCATTTGGCTGCTGTTCCATAATCGCTTCTAGCTTCAATGCTAAGTCAGGCGGTAACTCGGTCAAGTCTAGCCCTTGTAGTAGATCGCTGTCTGATTGCTGATAATTACTTTCATTGCTGACACCAGGTTCAACTTTCGGCTCAACGAATGACAGCTCCGAATCATCGGCCGTTCGCGCACTGCTCTCGGCAGTGACTACCGGTACGGTAACTCCACTAGAAAAGTTAGTGCTGTCAGAATTAACCTGAGCATAAACCTCTTGGCGAGGTAACGATTTTAGCGTCTTGCCGGTCGGCGCTGGACGCACCACAAATAGAGGCTCATCTTCGACTTCTTCTTCAACATTCAAATCAGCCGTTTCGATATCTTTGGCTTGAACAGGCTGGGTCTCTGATTCTAAACTCGAACTAATAGTAGCTTGGTTAACCGTTTGCTGTTGATAGTAAGATTGATACACCAAGGCACCACCTACCAATAGAGAAGGCACAAGTAAAACAAGCAACCCCATAGCCAACGACGAACCGCGTTTGTTGCTTATACCCTTAGCAGAACTCGGCACTTGATGGTTTTGGTAGCCCTTGAAGCTAGATTTGTCTGGGGACTGATTCAACTCATGCATAATGCGTGACATTAGCTCGCTCCTCCGCTTAATGACATTAACTTAGGAGAATCTAGCTGAGCTAATCTTTGTAACCTCGCTAAAGTTCGTTGACCAGCAATACCGTCGACCGACATGCCCTGCCAAGTTTGAAATGCTTCGACTTTCATTTTTAATTCGTAATCAAATACATCACTACCAGATACAACCTCTCCAAGAACCTCAGAAAGCAACAAATCAAGCAAAGCGACAGCTTCACCCTGATAGCCCTCTTTCAACGTCTCTCGCAGCGGCTGTTTCCAAATCGCGACATAATCGCCATGCCAAACCTTCTCTAGAGACTGCTTCGGCATGACTAACAGTTTTTCATTCACCAGTAACTCGACAGCGTCTTGTGATGCACCATAAAGCACCGCAAACACTGGCTCTTGCTCTACATCTAGGTTCAATACCACAGGAACGCCTAACTCTAGAAGGTGATCTAAGCTTGCTTGTTGTTGCTCACATACGAACACGCTTTGTGGCTCGCTCAGACATAAACCGTCACGTAGGGATGATTGGTATCCCCAAAGCGTATATAAGTCCTTGATCGCCAGTGAACGGTTAGTTCCTTGCATCAAGTGTTGCTGAATATGTGCTGGCAATGCGAACTTGTCTATCTCAGGCTCAACAACCACCTTAGGCATATCTGCGACTAACGACCGCTGCACCTTTGCTGAGCTTAATGCTTGGGCTTCATTCGAAGGCTGGATTGTTAGCCACGAATCAATGTAGGTTGGAGCGAAGTGAAAGGTCGCCATCGCAAGCGCGACACTCAAGGTAGTAGCACTCGCGTATTTAACTAGTTTTGGTAGCGCGCTCGCTACTCGAGGTTTATCGACATGGTAAACCTCGGCTTGAAAAGCCATGATCTGCTGACACGCTTTGTTGACCATGTCATTGCTCGGCGTTGGCTCTCCATCATGAAACGCTAGCTGCAGCGCCTTATCACACACCAAGTTAATCAATCTTGGAATACCATGAGTATATTGAGCAATCAGCTTAACGGAACGATTCGAAAACAGCATCTGCTCGCCACCAGCCGTCTCTAAACGAAACGCGATGTACTTAACGGTCTCTTGAATGTTGAGCGGCAACAAATGGTAGCGTCCCGTAATACGCTGAGCTAGTTGGCGCAATTGCGTAGTCTGCAGGTGCTGTTGTAATTCAGGTTGACCAACCAGCAATACTTTTAATAGCTTGCGGCTGTCAGTTTCCAAGTTCGTTAAAAGGCGTAGCTGCTCCAAAACATCAGCAGCTAAGTGCTGAGCTTCATCTATCACCAATAAGGTTTGAATACCTTCCGCATGGCTATCCAATAAGAAATAGTGAATCGCCTGACTCAGTTGCTTGAGTGATGCCTGCTGCGGATAGTCGATCTCGAACTCATCACAGATAGCTTCAAGCAAATCAGTATTGGAAAATGTAGGGTTGAGTATAAGGCCAGCTTGAGTGTGGCTATCAAGAGAAGACAACATCGCCTTAGCGACCGTTGTTTTACCGGTTCCCACCTCACCAGTGAGCATTGCAAAGCCCCCACCCTCGCCTAAACCAGCTTGCAGGTTCTGCATCGCCTCTTGGTGGCGCTGACTCAAAAACAAGTAGCGAGAATTTGGTACAATCGAAAATGGCATCTCAACGAAGCCAAAATATTCCTTATACATGTGCTGCCCTATAATTACGATTAATGGAAAGTACCATTGCTTGCCGTAAAGTCCAGCAGTGATAAAACATTTCGAGGTGATAAGTTGCAAATATACGATAGCCTACCAAAAGAGAATGGGCTACAGCGCTATCTAGTCGGTGGAGCGGTGCGCGATAAGCTACTCAATATTGATAGCTACGATAAAGATTGGGTGGTGGTCGGCAGTACGCCTCAAGAGATGGAAAGCCTTGGCTTCACTGCGGTAGGTAAAGATTTCCCAGTATTCTTGCACCCCAAAACCAAGGAAGAGCATGCACTGGCGCGCACAGAAAGAAAATCAGGCTCTGGTTACACAGGCTTCGAATGTTACTTCGCGCCAGATGTGAGCCTAGAAGAAGATCTCACGCGTCGCGATCTAACGATCAACGCCATCGCTCAAGATGATGCCGGCAACCTTCACGATCCTTACCACGGCCAGCAAGATCTCTCCGATCGTATTCTTAGACACGTATCCGATGCCTTTGTTGAAGATCCGCTTCGAGTACTGCGAGTTGCGCGCTTCGCTGCCAAGCTTCACCATCTCGGCTTTACCGTCGCACCGGAAACCATGGCCATGATGGCGACGATCGTTGAATCTGGAGAACTTGCTCACCTTACTGCTGAACGAGTGTGGCAAGAGTGGCACAAATCACTCAGCACGCCACATCCGGAAGTGTTCCTATCAGTGTTGAGAGAGTGCGGTGCATTAGCGGTTGTTTTGCCAGAGATTGACGCTCTATTTGGTGTTCCTCAACCGGAAAAGTGGCACCCTGAAATCGACACGGGTATCCATACTCTGATGGTGGCTCAGCAAGCAGCGCTATTAAGCCCATCACTGCCGGTACGCTTTGCCGCTCAAGTGCATGACTTAGGTAAAGGCGTGACACCACAAGCTGAATGGCCAAGCCATAAGATGCACTGCCACACAGGTGTTAAGATCATCAAGAAACTGTGTGAGCGAGTGAGAGTGCCCAATGAATTCAGAGACCTCGCACTATTAGTGTGTGAGCAGCACTCAAACATTCATCGTGCAGGCGAGCTCAAGCCGACAACTTTCCTTAAAGTTCTCAACAAGTTCGATGTTTGGCGCAAACCAGATCGCCTTAACGACATCTTGCTTTGTTGCCAAGCTGACCACGCTGGTCGCAAAGGGTTAGAAGATCAGCCTTACCCTCAAAAGGCTCGTTTTGAAGCGGCCTATCAAGCGGCGCTGCAAGTTGAAGTAAAAGCAATTATTGCCGATGGCTTTAAAGGTAAAGATATTCGAGAAGAGCAAGAGAAGCGCAGAGCAGTAGCCATTGAAGGCGCGCTATCAGAACTCACTCATAGTTGATCTTCAATCTGTTAGTAAGCACGTATTAAAAAGCCCGCAGTTAAGCGGGCTTTTTCAATTCTACGACGAGACTGTTACTGCATCATTAAGAAAGCAAACAGACCACAACCTAGGATTAGGCGGTAGATAACAAACGGTGCCATGCCCATACGTGAGATAAGCTTCAAGAAGAAGTGAATACAGATGTAAGCGCTGATGAAAGACACCGCAATACCTGTTAGCAATGTGCCCACATGGATTGGGTCGCCACTGGTCACCAGCTTAAGGCCTAAGTAACCACCAGCTAAAGTGATGATTGGGATAGACATTAGGAAAGAGAATCGAGCTGCTGCTTCACGAGTAAAGCCAAGGTAAAGTGCTGCTGTAATCGTGGCGCCTGAACGTGACGTTCCTGGGATAATCGCCATTGCTTGAGCAAGACCAATAAACAACGCTTTTTTCCAGCCCGCTTGGTACTCATCATCACGTAGGCTTGAGTTCTTATCTACCCACCACAACAACAGACCAAAGACGATTGTCGTTGTCGCAATCACCCATGCACTACGCAGGTAAAGCTCAACAATGTCCTTCATTAACAGGCCAAAGATACATGCAGGAATCGTCGCAAGGATGATCATCCATGCCAATTTCGCTTCTTTGCTGCGGTCGCCCTTAAATACTGAGCCGAAGAATGCGCTCAACAACGAAATCACTTCTTTACGGAAATAGATCACGACCGCGGCCAGAGTACCGACATGGACCGCGACATCAAAAGCTAAACCCTGATCTTCCCAGCCTAAAACCGCTGATGGAAGGATCAAGTGTGCCGAACTGGAAATAGGTAAAAACTCAGTAAAGCCTTGCACCAACGCCAATATAAACGCTTCAAAATAACTCATTACTTACCTTTAAAATTATAGTTTTATATCTACGACAGAGAGCGAGTCTAGTTGCTGCATCTTCTGCCATATTTCACTGACGGTTCTTCCGTCTTGCGGGATCACTCTCGCAGGACAAAGATCATAAAGTGGTTGTGTTACAAAAGGATATTTATAGATATCACTGCGCGGTAACTCTGGAGCAGACTCAGATATCTCATCGCCAAACAGTACAATATCAAGATCCAAATTTCGATCCTGAAGTTTGTGTGCATCTTGCGCACGCCCCCATTTGTACTCAATTTTACGAAGTTCTTGTGAAAATTCAGTCAATGAAAGTGGCGTGTCGAGCTCTATCACAAAGTTATAAAATGGATGGCTATTAAAACCAACAGGCTCACAGTGATAGATTTTAGAGCATTTAAGGTTAGTCCCTAACGATTGAAGCTCTGTCCATGCCACCCTTGCATGCTTGTCGCGGTCTATATTCGTGCCAACACCAACATAGGCGATGGTCATACTTGACCTCGTTCGATGATCACACCCACCGCTTTTGCTTGAGGAACCGCACCAGGCTTCGCTAGGTGGATTTTAACCCAAGGAACAGAGAACTGAGTCATAATAAGCTCTGCGACTTCTTCAGCAACACGCTCTACTAGTAGAAAACGGCCATTCGCAATGTGATCAAGTACTGCTGTGCTCACTTTCGAATAATCCAAAGCATCAACCACATCATCACTCTTGCCTGCTGGGCGGTTGTCATGAGCCATTTCAATATCAAGCACCAGTTTCTGTTTGATCTCTTGTTCCCAATCGTAAACACCGATCGTTGTAATTACTTCTAGCTTCTCAATGAAAACTTTATCCAGTGCCATGACTTGTCCTTTTAGAGGTCGGATACCCAAATTTGGGAAAAAAACGTATTATTTGCGTAATTCGAGATATGATATCAATTACTCTTGGATTGAGCATTATTTTCCCATCGTTAGGCGTATAACCGTTAAAGGACAGACATGACCCCATTGGCACTTATCATGATCATTGCTGCCTATTTGCTAGGTTCAATCTCTAGTGCGGTCTTGATATGCCGAGTCTTAAGGCTTCCAGATCCCAGAACGGTGGGCTCCAACAACCCAGGTGCGACCAATGTATTACGTGTCGGTGGCAAAGGCGCAGCAGCAGCAGTATTACTCTGTGACATGTTAAAAGGCACCATTCCAGTCTGGCTTGGTTACTTTCTCGGTATCGACTCAATCATCTTAGGTGTCGTTGCGATTGCAGCTTGCCTTGGCCATATGTACCCGATCTTTTTCCACTTTAAAGGTGGTAAAGGCGTCGCAACGGCACTCGGTGCTATCGCGCCAATTGGATTCGACTTAACCGGAATGATCATGGCAACTTGGCTAGTAGTCGCACTTTTGTTTCGATACTCGTCTCTGGCTGCATTGGTGACCGTGCTGCTTGCCCCTTTCTACGCTTGGTTAGTCAAACCTCAATACACCTTACCCGTGGCCATGCTATGTTGCTTGATCGTGCTGCGCCATCACCAGAACATCCGCCGCCTACTGGACGGCAGTGAACCAAAACTCGGACAAAAAAAATCGGCTTAACCTAAATTTAAAGTTAAGCCGATAGTTTTAACGGGTAGGAAGCCTACAGCAGGTGCTTACCTAAAAACTCTTTCAACATGGTGTTTACAAACTCAGGCTGCTCTAGCGAGCTAATATGTCCTGCGCCAGGGATCACCACTAATTCACTACCCGAAATACAATCATGCATCAGGTAAGATTCAAGTACTGGGCGTGGTTTGTCTTCTTGGCCGACAGCAACCAATACAGGTAGCGCAAAGTTCTCAATCGTTTCAATCATGTCACGACGTCCAAACACCATACGACCAATTCGAGCGACTTGTTCTGCTTGCTCGCCCTGTAATGCCGATAGCTGTTGAGTAAAGCCTTCAACCAAAGCTGGCGTGTTAGTTTGTGCATCATTAGCAAAGAACAGTGGCACAACCGCTTCAACAATCGGTTGAGGAACCATCTTAGTTTGAGAAATGGTGTCTAGCATGCTGAAGTACTTCGCGTGTGCGACTTCTGGCTCTAAGCCAACGAAAGTGTCCATCAGCACCAAAGATTTGATACGTGACGGTGCTAGCTCCGCAAGCTCGGTGCCCCACATACCACCAACCGATAAACCCACCATAGAAAACTCTTCGATGTTTAAATGGTCAAGTAGTGCCAGAACATGTTGAGCGTAGTCTTTTAGGTTGCCCATTGCGCTCGGTGCCGCTTGAGACTCACCATGAGACCAAAGCTCAGGCACAATACAACGGTACTGAGATTTTAATGCTTCAACCTGTGGTTTCCACATCGCACTATCCCAAAGGTAGCTGTGTCCTAGAACAACAACTGGGCCTTCGCCTTCATCTAGGTACGCCATCGATTGATTATCTATAGTGAACTTGTTCATCTTCTTCCCTAATCTCTATCAGCAATAATTTATCGACATATAGTCGGTAAGCTAAGATATAAAAACGGCCGCACTAGGCGACCGTTTATCGAAACATTTTGATGTCTTACGCAATTGGCTCTAATTGGTCAATCGGCCAACGCGGTGTGGCTTGAACTGAAAGGTCTGCAGTCTCACCATTTTTCAGGCGCTGCATACCGGCATAAGCGATCATCGCACCGTTATCAGTACAGAACTCAGTGCGCGGGTAGTAAACCTCGCCGCCAATTTTCTTAGCAAGTGCTTCAAGTTCAACACGCAGTTGTTTGTTTGCACTTACGCCACCAGCAATCACTATACGTTTCATGCCCGTCTGTTCCAAGGCACGCTTACACTTGATTACCAAGGTACCACAAACCGCCTCTTGGAATGCATACGCGATGTCGGCACGAGTTTGTTCGCTATCGTCGTTGTCACGAATCGTGTTCGCAGCAAAGGTTTTTAGACCAGAAAAGCTCATATCCAAGCCCGGACGATCCGTCATTGGACGCGGAAACTTAAAGCGGCCAGGCGTGCCTTTTTCTGCCAATCGAGATAGCAACGGACCACCAGGGTAATCTAAGCCCATTAGCTTCGCCGTTTTATCAAACGCTTCACCCGCCGCATCATCAATCGACTCACCAAGGATCTTGTATTCACCTATGCCTTTCACTTCTACCATCATGGTGTGACCACCAGAAACAAGCAGAGCGACAAATGGGAATGGAGGCGGGTTGTCTTCTAGCATTGGAGCAAGAAGGTGACCTTCCATGTGGTGAACTGGCACAGCTGGCACGCCCCAAGCGTAAGCAATGCTGCGACCAATCGTTGCACCAACAAGCAGCGCACCAACAAGGCCAGGGCCAGCAGTGTAAGCGACACCATCGATGTCTTTAGAGGTTAGGTTTGCCTCTTTAAGAGCCGCTTTGATTAGCGGAATTGTTTTCTTCACGTGATCACGTGATGCCAGCTCAGGTACTACACCACCATAATCGGCGTGCAGCTTTACTTGGCTGTATAATTGATGAGAAAGCAGGCCCTGCTCATCATCATAAATTGCGATTCCTGTTTCATCACAAGAGGTTTCAATACCAATAATGCGCATAATTTTCTCGGCACGCTTTCGTCTAAAATGGGAAATTAGCGCAATATTACCCTGCCTAAGCTCTTCAAACAAATATTGTACAGACTATAATCGACAAAGTGCTTTACAAAGCCACTCTGATCGGATTAAAATTCCGCACCATTTTTGATCAAGCTGGTTAGAGACCACACTTAATCGAAAGTTGTCTACGGATAATTTTTCTGATTTGGTCATCAGTAGCCAGCGATAATGAATAACCCCTGAGGTGAAAGGCATATGCCAATAGTTAAAGTACGTGAAAACGAACCGTTCGACGTTGCACTACGTCGTTTCAAGCGCTCTTGTGAAAAAGCAGGTATCCTTTCTGAAGTTCGCCGTCGCGAGCACTACGAAAAACCAACTACAGTTCGCAAACGCGCTAAAGCAGCAGCTCAAAAGCGTCACGCTAAGAAGCTAGCTCGCGAAAACGCACGTCGCGTTCGCCTGTACTAATAACTTAATCCATAAGGACTGAGTTATGGCTCTTATTGAACAACTCAAAGAAGAGCAAAAATTAGCGATGAAAGCCAAGGACAAACCGCGCCTTGGCACTATCCGTTTAGCTCTTGCTGCTGTAAAGCAACGTGAAGTCGACGAACAGATTACTCTGAGCGATGACGACATTCTTGCTGTACTAGTAAAAATGGTTAAACAACGTCGCGATTCTGTTGCTCAATATGAATCAGCTGGTCGTCAAGACCTTGCTGAGGTGGAACAAGCAGAAATTGCTGTACTTGAAGGCTTTATGCCTCAACCGCTTACTGAAGAAGAAGTAATCGCACTACTTGATAGCGCAATTGCAGAAGCTCAACCTGCGGGCATGCAAGACATGGGTAAAGTAATGGCTATCTTGAAACCACAAATTCAAGGGCGTGCAGATATGGGTAAAGTTAGTGGTTTAGTTCGTTCTAAACTCGCTTAATCCCAAATCAAATTGCAACAAGCCGTGCAATCCTTCGGAACGCACGGCTTGTTTGTATCTGTAACCCATTCAAACTATTATTATCCACACTATCAGTTAGTGCATTTTTCTAAGGTTTTATGGCAGGACACATCCCGCGTAGTTTCATCGATGATCTCCTAGCGCGTCTCGACATTGTCGACATCATAGACGCACGCGTGAAACTTAAGAAAAAAGGCAAAAACTACGGCGCTTGTTGTCCGTTTCATAACGAAAAGACTCCCTCTTTTAGCGTAAGCCAAGAGAAACAGTTTTATCACTGTTTTGGTTGTGGCGTACACGGCAATGCCATCGACTTCATTATGGAGTTCGAACGTCTTGAATTCGTTGAAGCTATTGAAGAGCTCGCCTCTTTCTTAGGGCTCGATGTTCCAAGAGAACAACGTAGCGGTGAGATCTCTACCGCACCAAGAGCCAACACTGAACAAAAACGTAACCTCTATGATTTGATGGGCGGCATTAGCCAGTTCTATCGTTCTCAGCTAAAAATAGCAGCCAATAAACCTGCGATTGAGTACCTTAAAAATCGTGGTCTATCGGGCGAAATCGTCCAGAAGTTTGGCATTGGTTACGTGGCAGATGAGTGGGACTTAGTTCGTAAGAACTTTGGCCAACAAAAAGAAGCCCAAGACATGCTCGTGACCGGCGGCATGTTGATCGAGAATGATAAAGGCAACCGATACGACCGATTCCGTGGCCGTGTCATGTTCCCGATTCGTGATCGTCGTGGTCGTGTAATTGGTTTTGGTGGTCGTGTCTTAGAAGACGGCACACCAAAATACCTCAACTCACCAGAGACGCCTATCTTCCATAAAGGTAAAGAACTGTATGGCCTTTATGAAGTATTGCAGGCATACCGTGAACCGCCTCAAGTCCTTGTGGTTGAAGGTTACATGGATGTCGTAGCGCTTGCGCAATATGGTGTAGATTACTCGGTGGCTTCACTAGGCACCTCAACAACCGGTGACCACATCCAGATGCTGTTTAGACAAACCAGCACTGTGGTTTGTTGTTACGATGGTGACCGAGCTGGTAAAGAGGCCGCATGGCGCGCTCTAGAAAACGCACTTGAGTACCTGAAAACAGGTAACACACTCAAGTTTCTGTTCTTGCCCGATGGTGAAGACCCAGATAGCTATATTAGAGAACATGGTAAGGCCGCTTTTGAGCAGCTCGTCCAAAATGCAACGCCACTGTCGACCTATTTGTTCGACAACCTGATAGAAATACACAAACTTAACTTGGGAACAACCGAAGGAAAATCGGCACTGCGTGCTCACGCAAGCGCCTTAATTAATAAAATTCCTGACAGTTATTTCCAAGAATTGCTCGAAAAGTTATTGGATGAACGAACTGGATTTGATAACCAACTGAGGCGTGCTCGTGTTCATACACAGAACCCGACACCTCAACCGCATAAAGAGCTCAAGCGAACTCCAATGCGTGAAGTTATCGCTTTGCTTATCCAAAATCCGAGCTATGCTGATATGGTACCGGATTTATCAAGTGTCAAAGGCTTACCATTGCCAGGACTAAGTTTATTCGTCGAAGTACTTGATAAATGCCACGCGCATCCCCATATCAACACCGGCCAGTTATTAGAGCACTGGCGAGATAATAAACATGAGGCTCTTCTGTCTCGTCTCGCGAGCTGGGAAATCCCCCTCGACGAAGACAATCAAGAAGACATATTTTTAGACTCATTGGACAAAATACTTGCCCAGTGCGTTGAAAAACAAATTGAAAACCTGCAGGCCAAAGCAAGAAGTGTCGGTTTATCAGCCGAAGAAAAAAGGGAGCTACTAGCTTTAATGCTAGATCTAAAAGCGTAACCCTGTTTGATTAGTCAGCATTTAATTAATTTGTTAACATAATTGGTTTGCATTTGAGAATGCAACGTCCTTCACCAGACCTGAAGTTGGATATCATCTATGGATCAAAATCCGCAGTCACAGCTTAAATTACTTGTTATTAAAGGCAAGGAACAAGGCTATCTGACCTACGCCGAAGTAAACGACCACCTACCTGCAGAAATCGTGGATTCTGAACAGGTAGAAGACATCATTCAAATGATTAACGACATGGGCATCAAAGTAGTTGAAACTGCACCTGATGCTGATGATCTAGCGCTTAATGATGACGATGCCAATATAGATGAAGACGCTGCCGAAGCTGCAGCTGCTGCGCTTTCAAGCGTAGAAAGCGAGATTGGCCGTACTACTGACCCAGTTCGCATGTACATGCGTGAAATGGGTACAGTTGAACTACTGACTCGTGAAGGCGAAATCGACATTGCGAAGCGCATTGAAGATGGTATCAATACCGTTCAACTTTCTGTTGCTGAGTACCCAGGTACTATTCCATACATCTTGGAACAGTTTGACCGTGTACAAGCAGAAGAGATTCGCTTAACAGACCTAATCAACGGCTTCGTTGACCCAGATGACGATGGCACCGCTGCACCAACAGCAACTCACATCGGTTCAGAACTTGCTGAAACTGATCTGGATGACGAAGACGCAGAAGACGTTGATGATGAAGCTGAAGAGGAAGAAGAAGATACAGGTATCGACCCTGAGCTTGCTCTTGAGAAGTTCACAGCGCTTCGTACTAGCTACCAAAACCGTCAGCTAGCGATCAACGAATACGGTCATGAAAGCCCGAAAGCAATGCTTGCAACAACAATGATGCAAGACGTATTCAAAGAGTTCCGCCTAACACCAAAACAGTTTGATTACCTAGTAAACGAACTGCGTAACTCTATGGATCGTGTACGTACTCAAGAACGCCTAATCATGCGTCAAACGGTTGAGTACGGCAAAATGCCGAAGAAATCTTTCATTGCTCTATTTACTGGCAACGAATCAAGCGAAGCATGGTTAGATGAAGTTCTTGCTTCTGATAAGCCATACGCAGAAAAGATCAAACGTCACGAAGGTGATATTCGTCGTTCAATCCAGAAACTGGACATGATCGAGAAAGAGACCTCTCTGACAGTTCAAAGCATCAAAGACATCAGCCGTCGTATGTCTATCGGTGAAGCGAAAGCTCGTCGTGCGAAGAAAGAGATGGTTGAAGCGAACTTGCGTCTAGTAATCTCGATTGCTAAGAAGTACACAAACCGTGGTCTACAATTCCTGGATCTAATCCAAGAAGGTAACATCGGTCTGATGAAAGCGGTTGATAAGTTTGAATACCGTCGTGGTTACAAGTTCTCGACTTACGCTACATGGTGGATCCGTCAAGCAATCACTCGTTCGATTGCCGACCAAGCTCGTACTATCCGTATTCCGGTTCACATGATCGAAACGATCAACAAACTAAACCGTATCTCTCGTCAAATGCTACAAGAGATGGGTCGTGAGCCACTTCCGGAAGAGCTAGCTGAGCGCATGCAAATGCCTGAAGACAAGATCCGTAAAGTACTGAAAATTGCTAAAGAGCCAATCTCTATGGAGACACCAATCGGTGACGACGAAGATTCGCATCTAGGTGATTTCATCGAGGATACAACGTTAGAACTACCTCTAGACTCTGCAACGGCAACTAGCCTACGCGGTGCAACTAAAGACGTTCTTGCTGGCCTAACACCTCGTGAAGCTAAAGTACTGCGTATGCGTTTCGGTATCGACATGAACACTGACCATACTCTTGAAGAAGTTGGTAAGCAGTTCGACGTAACTCGTGAACGTATCCGTCAGATCGAAGCAAAAGCACTACGTAAACTTCGTCACCCAAGCCGTTCAGAAACTCTGCGCAGCTTCCTAGACGAGTAATCACACACATTGATGTGATTAGATTTTAAGCATAATTAAGAAAAGGTGAGCTATGGCTCACCTTTTTTGTACCTGTGTGATTTAAGTGGCTAAGATGTAAGCGGAATTGTCCCTCATAGTGTCTAGACACCACTGAATGCTTCCCCTATAATCTATGCCCTACGGCCCCTTAGCTCAGTGGTTAGAGCGCACGACTCATAATCGTTCGGTCCCCAGTTCAAATCTGGGAGGGGCCACCAAATTAGAAAAGCCAGAACAGTTCACGCTGCTCTGGCTTTTTGCTTTTTTAAGCTCGCTATTCTTTATGCCCTACTCATTTCAATATATCCCTGAATAAGTGAACTCCACAGTTCACAATGCCAATTGCCTCTCTGTGACTAAGCTTACTTTTCTTTTATAAAAAAATCGGCAATATGGTTGTACATAAATCGCTCAATCATTCAGGGAAGAAACATGAAAGACGAAACACTCTCGATCCACTTCGGCTACGAAACCGATCCAACCACGAAATCCGTTGCTACCCCTATCTACCAAACTGTCGCCTATGAATTTGATGATGCTCAGCATGGCGCAGATCTGTTCAACCTAGAAGTACCAGGTAATATCTACACCCGCATTATGAACCCAACCAACGATGTGTTGGAAAAACGTATGGCTGCGCTAGAAGGCGGTATCGCAGGCTTGGTTGTCAGTGCGGGCAGCGCGGCAATCAACTACGCGATTCAGACATTGGCACAAATCGGTGACAACATCGTCTCAACACCTCAGCTTTACGGTGGTACTTACACCTTGTTTGCTCACATGCTGCCAAACCAAGGGGTTGAAGTTCGTTTTGCCAAAGACGACAAGCCAGAAAGCCTAGCCGAGTTAATCGATGAAAAAACCAAAGCGGTTTACTGTGAGAGTATCGGTAACCCTGCGGGTAATATCATCGATATAGAGCGTGTCGCCGAACTTGCCCACGCACAAGGTGTCCCTGTGATCGTCGATAATACCGTCGCGACTCCAGTGCTGTGTAAGCCTATTGAGTTTGGTGCTGATATCGTGGTTCACTCACTAACCAAGTACGTGGGTGGTCACGGTACAACCTTGGGTGGTGTGATTGTCGATTCAGGCAAGTTCCCTTGGGCTGAGCACAAAGACCGCTTCCCGGTATTTAATCAACCTGAGCCCTCTTATCACGGTGTGGTGTATACCGAAGCCTTTGGTGAGGCAGCGTTCATTGGTCGTGCCCGAACAGTGCCATTACGGAATACTGGTGCGGCCTTGTCACCAATGAATGCCTTCATGCTAATGCAAGGCTTGGAGACGCTATCGCTACGTATGGAGCGCCACACGGAGAACGCGTTGAAAGTAGCTGAATACTTAAGCCAACATGAGAAAGTCAGCTGGGTAAGCTACGCAGGTCTACCAAGTTCAGAATTTTACCCACTTGCTGAAAAATACATGCAGGGTAAGCCATCGGCGATTTTATCTTTTGGCCTAAAAGATGGTTATGAAGCAGGTGTTCGCTTCTATGACGCACTACAAATCTTCAAGCGCTTGGTAAACATTGGCGATGCAAAATCTCTGGCTTGTCACCCAGCTTCGACAACGCACCGTCAGCTAAGCGAAGCTGAACAGAAACAAGCTGGAGTATCACCAGAGATGATTCGCCTATCAGTAGGGATTGAACACATCGAAGATATCCTTGCAGACCTAGAGCAAGCTCTTAACGCTTGAGACTTATAGCGACACCAGAAGACAAGTGTGCAAGGTAACAGCTACAAAAAAGCCCATCACATAAGATGGGCTTTATTCTTATCTAACTTTTGTAGACTGCCAGAGAGTTACTCAACCGTTACCGCTTTCGCTAGGTTACGAGGTTGGTCAACGTCGGTACCTTTGATTAGCGCGACATGGTAAGAAAGCAACTGCATTGGAACCGTGTAGTAAATAGGTGCCGTTACTTCACTCACGTGAGGCATCTTGATGATCTTCATGTTCTCATCGCTCTCAAAACCTGCGTCTTCGTCTGCGAATACGTACAGTAGACCACCGCGCGCACGTACTTCTTCTACGTTCGATTTCAGCTTCTCTAACAGGTCGTTACTTGGTGCAATAACCACTACTGGCATATCTGCATCAATCAGAGCTAGAGGACCGTGCTTAAGCTCACCTGCAGCGTATGCTTCAGCGTGGATGTAAGAGATCTCTTTCAGTTTTAGAGATGCTTCCATTGCGATTGGGTAGTACTCGCCACGGCCTAGGAATAGTGTGTGGTGCTTATCAGCAAAGTCAGTCGCTAGTGCTTCGATCTCTTTATCAAATGCCAGTGCTTTCTCGATGTCTGTTGGCAGTTGGTGAAGTGCTTGAACGATTTCCGTCTCTTTCGCTTCATCGATACGACCTTGTAGGCGACCAATAGACGTTACCATCATCAGCATTGCTGCAAGCTGCGTAGTAAACGCTTTTGTTGAAGCAACACCGATCTCTGTACCCGCGCGAGTCATGAACGCAAAATCAGATTCACGAACCAATGAAGAGCCCGCTACGTTACAGATTGTCATCGCTGACATGTAACCTTTCTCTTTAGCAAGGCGAAGGGCTGCTAGCGTATCTGCCGTCTCACCAGATTGAGATAACGTAACAAGCAGGCTGTTTGGACGAACCACAAAGTCACGGTAACGGAACTCAGAAGCGATCTCTACGTCACAGCTTACGCCAGCTAGCGATTCAAACCAGTAGCGTGCCGCCATACCTGAGTTGTATGAAGTACCACATGCGATGATCTGAACGTGTTCAACTTTGCTTAGGATCTCTTCCGCTTTAACGCCGATTGCATTGGTGATCACAGACGTATCTGAGATACGACCTTCCATTGTATTGATCAGTGCAGTTGGTTGTTCAAAGATCTCTTTCTGCATGAAGTGACGGTATTTACCTTTGTCACCCGCATCGTGCTCTGCGTTAGATTCAACGATTTCACGTTCAATACGCTCACCGTTTGCATCGAATACGTTAACTTCACGACGAGTCACTTCTGCAACATCGCCCTCTTCTAGGTACATAAAGCGACGTGTCACACTAAGTAGCGCTAGTTGGTCAGATGCTAGGAAGTTTTCACCAACACCAAAGCCGATTACGATTGGGCTACCAGAACGAGCAACAACAATACGTGAAGGATCTTTACGATCAACCGCTACTGTACCGTATGCGCCATCCAGCTGTTTTGCTGTTTTCTGCAGTGCTTCAACTAGAGAGTCTGAAGTACGAAGCTCCCACTCAACCAAGTGTGCGATAACTTCAGTATCTGTTTGTGAAGTAAACTCGTAGCCGCGCTCTTTTAGCATAGTACGCAGTGCTTCGTGGTTTTCGATAATACCATTGTGTACTACCGCGATATCACCAGACATGTGTGGGTGTGCATTCGCTTCAGATGGCTCACCGTGTGTTGCCCAACGAGTATGCGCAATACCAGTACCACCAACAACTTGTTGCTGTTCTACCGCGTCAGCTAGCTCTTGTACTTTGCCTAAGCGACGTACACGAGTCAGATTTGATTCGGTATCAACCACAGCGACACCCGCTGAGTCGTAGCCACGGTATTCTAGACGGCGAAGGCCTTCTACTAAAATCTCTGCTACATCACGCTGTGCTACTGCACCAACAATTCCACACATAGTTTGACTCCATCAATTTCGTTTATTCCTATTGGCAGCAAGCAAAGGCCATATCTTTAATAAGATTAATTATAGGAAGTTAAATGCATAATAGTTAAAAATTAGTTTTACGCTGGATCCGTTAAGATCACTCGAACATCGTGCGACTCGATAATTGCCTGAGATTCTTTGCTCAAGTCTGTATCTGTAATGAGGATGTCGACGTGATCCCATGCCAGCTCTAGATTAGGGATCTTTCGTCCCACTTTTTCAGACTCAACCATCACGATCACTTCTCGTGATACTTCAGCCATCACTTTACTTAGACCAACCAATTCATTGAACGTGGTTGTGCCTCTGTCGAGGTCGATACCATCAGCCCCAATAAACAGTTGATCAAAATCGTATGCGCGAAGTACTGATTCTGCGACTTTGCCTTGGAAGGAATCTGAGTGGGTATCCCAAGTGCCGCCGGTCATTAGTAACGTCGGCTCACTTTCAAGCTCATTAAGTGCGTTAGCCACGTGCAATGAGTTGGTCATAACAACCAAACCACGCTTAGTATTGAGCTGCTGAATTAGGGCGCCCGTTGTGCTGCCACTATCAATCACGATGCGGTTATGATCGCGAATTAAATCTGCAGCAGCTTTGGCCAAAGAAACCTTTCGAGTCGAAACTTTTTGACCCAATTCTTCGTTAACCACCTCTTTCGGTAGCGAAATCGCACCACCATAACGGCGTAAAAGCTGACCGTTTTTCTCTAAAGACGCTAAGTCCTTTCTAATAGTGACCTCTGAGGTTTCGAACTTAGCGGACAATTCATCAACACTAACCTCCCCTTTTTCGTTCACTAGGTTAGAAATTGCATGTCTTCTGAGCTGAGTGTTTCGTTTCGACATTTAAAAAAAGACCAGTAAGTTTCGATATGAAACATATTATAGTTACAACGAAACTATTTAGTCCATTTATTTTGATCCAAAAAATTAATAAATAGCGATAAAACCTTGTCCTAAGACAATTGTTAAGCAGTGATATTGAATTGATTAGGTGGTAGAATCCGCACCCGAAAAGAAAAAAAATTACAAAACTGACCGTTATTTTTTTGCAACTTTCACCTGATATATTGGTGTAAGTCACAGAAACCCGATGTTGAATCAAAATCTTTTGGTCATAAAATGACTAAAATTGATGAAAGACTTACAACTCTGAAGGGCATATTGGAAGTCTCGCGATTTTACTCAGCAGGCACAAAATGTTGATGTAGCGGACCAATCTTCAGAACTTAAATAAATTTCAAATTGTAACAATACTTACCGGAGAGTACCTTCCATGAAAAAGACCAAAATCGTTTGTACGATTGGCCCTAAAACTGAATCTGTAGAGAAGCTAACTGAGCTAGTAAACGCAGGCATGAACGTTATGCGTCTTAACTTCTCTCACGGTGACTACCAAGAGCACGGCACTCGTATTGCGAACTTCCGCGAAGTAATGGACAAAGTAGGTAAGCAACTGGCTATCCTTCTTGATACTAAAGGTCCAGAGATCCGTACTATCAAGCTAGAAGGCGGCAACGACGTAGATCTAGTAGCTGGTCAAGAATTCACTTTCACAACTGACACTTCAGTTGTAGGTAACAAAGAGACTGTAGCGGTAACTTACGCTGGTTTCGCAGCTGACCTAAACGTTGGTAACACTATCCTAGTAGATGACGGCCTAATCGAAATGGAAGTTATCTCTACTACTGAAACTGAAGTTAAGTGTAAAGTTCTTAACAACGGTGCACTAGGCGAAAACAAAGGTGTTAACCTTCCTGGCGTTTCTGTTCAACTTCCAGCTCTATCTGAAAAAGATAAGAACGACCTTAAGTTTGGTTGTGAGCAAGGCGTTGACTTCGTAGCAGCTTCTTTCATCCGTAAAGCATCTGACGTTAAAGAGATCCGTGAGATCCTAGACGCGAACGGCGGCAGCGACATCCACATCATCTCTAAAATTGAGAACCAAGAAGGTGTAGATAACTTCGACGAAATCCTAGAGCTTTCTGACGGTATCATGGTTGCTCGTGGTGACCTAGGTGTTGAAATCCCAGCTGAAGAAGTAATCTTCGCTCAGAAGATGATGATCGAGAAGTGTAACCGTGCACGTAAGATGGTTATCACAGCAACTCAAATGCTTGATTCTATGATCAACAACCCACGTCCAACTCGTGCAGAAGCGGGTGACGTTGCGAACGCAATCATGGATGGTACTGACGCAGTAATGCTTTCTGGCGAAACTGCTAAAGGTAAGTACCCAGTTGAGGCTGTTACTATCATGGCTCAAATCGCGAACCGTACAGATTCAGCTCTTAAAGCAGAGCTAGGTTCTCGTCTAGACAGCCCACGTCTACGCATCACTGAAGCAGTATGTAAAGGCGCAGTAGACACAGCTGAGAAGCTAGCTGCTCCTCTAATCATCGTTGCTACTGAAGGCGGTAAGTCTGCACGTTCAGTACGTAAGTACTTCCCAACTGCAAACATCATTGCACTAACAACGAACCAAAAGACAGCTGCTCAGCTTGTTCTTACTAAAGGTGTCCGTCCAGTTCTTGTTGATTCTATCGACAGCACTGACGCATTCTACCAAATGGGTAAAGAGTACGCTCTTAACGCTGAATTCGGTAGCAAAGGCGACATCGTTGTTATGGTTTCAGGTGCTCTAGTAGCTTCTGGTACAACAAACACGGCATCTGTTCACGTTCTATAAGAATGAACCGATTCGCATAAAATATAAAAGAGGGCTTCGGCCCTCTTTTTTTATGAAACAAAATCTTGCCTAACTTTTCAGTACGCTGTATTATCAAACTCAATAGAACCACGTACTGTTAAATTCCAATGGACTCTTTCTAAGAGACGGATAAGCAGACTAGAAATCAAATATACATGAGGTTTGTAATGTCTAGTCCTACTCTCACTGACAAAGTATCAAAGATGATTCGCCAGGATATTCTCAATGGTGAGTTAGCCCCGGGCCAAAAGCTCGTTGTTGCTGATCTAAAGAACAGATACAACGTTGGCGCATCTCCAATTCGCGAAGCTCTAGTGCAGTTATCTTGGAGCAAATACGTAAAGCTCGAGCCACAAAAGGGCTGTTGGGTAGCACCAGTATCAAAGAAAGAACTGAATGATCTTTATGAGAGCTTACGTTTCGTTTCATCAGTACTGTTGAAAAAAGCGATTTCTGCAGGTGATGAAACCTGGGAACTGGATGTACTGACCTCTTATCACAAGCTGTCTCGAGTACAGCATGTGTCTGAAGAGTTTGACTGTGTGGAATGGGAAGAGCGTCACCAACAGTTCCACGTTGCGCTACTTGAAGGCGCTGACTCAGAGAACATGTTTGGCTTCTTTGAAGATTTGATCAACCAATTAAAGCGTTACCGCTTCTTAGCGATGTCAGCACAGAGTGCGTCAGAAGAGCTGTTCAACATTGATGAGCACGAAATGATCATGAAGCTAGTACTGTCGAAGAACGTAGAGCAAGCAACTGAATTGCTTGATCAACACCTGCTAGGTTCAATGAAACGAATTGAAGAAGTTATCGAAGCGGCATAAAGCAGCGATAGGTTTCAAACCAAAAAAAAACGGAGCTATAGCTCCGTTTTTTTGTTTTCAGCATCAAGGCTGGACTACCACCCAAAAAACTCTTTGTGATGAGTATTGAGTAGCAAGACCATAGGTAAGAAATACAAAGCACTCAGTTTAAAACCAAGAATGACCAATGTACCTATGGTTAATCTCACTAAAAAATCGACAAACATACCACGCCTCTTTTAACCAGACTGTATGATCCCCAAACTCTTGCTCCTGCTAACCTAATTCTACTGCTGCCTTTCAACTCATTGAAAAGGCTAGCTAACCAGCTGAATTAAGTTAACGGTGTCATCCCTTTACTATCTGGTAAACACTCTATTTATTACACCGCTTAACATGATGTAATCTGAAGCAACGTAGTTTACTTATTGTTCATTTTAGCTCAAATTTTCACCATCATTAGACTTTAGTCTAACTGTACAAAAATTGTGACATAGCTCGCTCAAAAGTGAGATTCCTAAAATCTACATTGAAAATACTTAACCACTCTCTCAAGTGAAAGGCACCTAAAGAAATACAGTTGCGGTAAACAAAAAGAACTAGGAATAAAGAAAGGTATAAAGCTACGCGACATCCGCATAGCTAGGACAGATAGAAACGGTATTACGCCCAGATGATTTCGACTCATAAAGCCCGACATCTGCACATTTGTATGAACGGGTGCTGTTGCTCGTCAAGTCTGTGAAACCGACACTGACAGTTACCTTGGTGCCTGCAGACAGTTCAATCTCAATGCGTAGTCGGTCCAATACACGCTTCGCTTCTGGCAAAGAAGTGTGTGGCATTAACAGTGCGAACTCTTCACCACCAACACGCGCCACAAAATCGCTACTTCGAAGGCTGTCTTGTAGAAGCTTGGCCACTCTGGCAATCACACGGTCACCCTCATCATGACCAAGCTCATCATTAATTCGTTTAAAGTTATCGATATCGACTAAAGCTAAACAAGTCGTCGCTTCATTTGGGTAACGCTCAACCAAGCGAGAATAGTAAGCTAACTGCTCTTCAAACTTTCGACGATTCCAGAGATTGCTCAAAGCATCTCGCTCACTCAAAAAGCGCAGACGCACCTCGAGCTCTTTCCTTACTGATATATCCACCAGCGAGGTAATGTAGTAGCTCACTTTACCTGAGTTACTCTTGACCGCATGGACACGCATGATGGCAGTAAAAGGAATACGCAGCTTGTTCTTACACAATACCTCGCCTTCCCACACTTCTTCATTATCTAAGTGTCGCCAGATGGATTCACTGGTGATCTGCTGATCTGTATTTTCCAGCAGAAGCTGCAGTGCATTATGACCGATAACCTGCGGTTCGCTGTATCCGGTCATATTTTCAAACTCATTGTTGATCATCATGGTGCGATGCTGTTTGTCCGTGATCATCACAGCCGACATACCATTCAAGGCTGCACGCGCAAGTTTACTCTCTAAACTACGACGTCGGTAATGTGTCACGAGATACGCAAACGGAAAAGCAAAAAGTAATACCGTGAAAAGTACGATGATCTCTTCGTGGGCAAGATCGTTAAGGTCTCGTTCAGCTCGAGCAAGAAGTTGCTTCTCATTAAGCTGAATCACAAAGTACATTTTTTGATTATTGGCTAGCAGAACGGTGTTAAACGCAAACAAGTTGCCATCTTCAAACACCGTCCCCTTTTGTTGCTGAGAGAGCGCTTTCCATGTTTGAGGAGCTATGTTTTTGAGGTTAAAACCTTTTCTTTCAGGAACAGAGTCGCCAAACAATTTGCTGTTGTTTGGGCTAGCGATGTAATAGCCCTCACCATTAACAACTTCCGATCTAAAATCATAATCCGGAGAAAAGTTAAGACGCGAAGAGAGCCCCCAGACATCGAGGTTGATCACCAGATAACCGACACGCTTCTCAGGAGTTTCAACAGGGGTGAACACTCGAAAGACAGGCTTATAAGGGTATGCTAACTCACCATGCTCAGTTTCAAGCTCTATCCCCCAACCACCGATATCTTCGTGTTCTAGACTCTGTGCAAACTGATAATAGTTAGAGTCAGATTTATCTTGTAATTGCTGAGGCAGCGTCACGGATCCTGTTAAAGACGAGTAGTTCACACGAACCAGCTCTTTACCCGCAACGTCGATTAAGTGAATTTGTGTGTACCACTTTTGGTTCACTAATACTGACTGCCACACTTCTTCTAGAAGGCTTTTCGTCTGCTCAGAGGGGGAAGATGCGAAGTTAACTAAGCTTTGGCTATGACTCAGTAGCCTCATAACCGAAACCAACTGAGCTTTTAAGAGGTTGTAGTCTCTCTCAGCGTAAACTAGCTGATGAAGGGCTTGCTTCGCAGAGTCATCAAAGCTTTGTTGTTTGACTTCTTTGTAGCGCTGTAAATAGTAAAGTCCCACTGCCGAAGACAGTGCTATCGAAATAATCAGCAATGTAATTATCGATTTACTATTTCTCATTACTAACTCAAATGAAAGTAGAAGGAAGCGCAGAATTATAGCACTCTATAAAATTAACAAAATAAAAGCCGCTTAAAAAAGCGGCTTTATAGCTATCTTTTAAACACTTAACGTTTAAGCTTTCAGCGCGCGCTCACCACGAGCGATGCCGACCACGCCACTGCGTGCCACTTCAAGTACTTCTGTCACTTCAGACATAGCTTGAATGAACGCATCCAGTTTCTCGCTCGTGCCCGCCATTTGTACCGTGTATTGAGAAGCCGTCACATCAACAATTTGACCACGGAAAATATCCGCCGTGCGCTTCACTTCGGCACGAGCAAAGCCACTCGCACGAACTTTTACCATCAATAGTTCACGCTCGATGTGCTCAAGCTCAGAGACTTCCTGAACTTTAAGAACATCAATCAGCTTATGCAGTTGCTTCTGGATCTGTTCAAGCTGCATTTCGCTCGAGTTAGTTGTCACGTTCAAACGAGAAAGCGTTGGATCATCTGTTGGAGATACGTTCAACGACTCGATGTTGTAGCCACGTTGAGAAAACAAGCCAACCACACGAGAAAGCGCACCCGGTTGGTTTTCCATTAGTAGTGAAATAATGTGTCTCATATTATGTTCTCTCCGTTTTGCTTAGCCACATATTATCCATACCCTCGCCTTTGATCTGCATTGGGTATACGTGCTCGGTGTCATCTACACTGATATCGACAAATACCAAACGGTCTTTCATCGCCAGTGCTTTTTCCAAACCTGATTCAAGCTCATCCGGAGATGAAATGCGCATACCTACGTGACCATAAGCCTCCGCAATAGCCGCAAAATCAGGAACAGAGTCCATATATGAGTTTGAGTGACGACCTTGATAAACAATGTCTTGCCACTGTTTTACCATTCCTAAGAAACGGTTGTTTAGGTTAATAATCTTAACTGGGATATTGTACTGCAGTGCCGTCGACAGCTCTTGGATATTCATCTGAATACTCCCGTCACCGGTTACTACCACAACTTCTTCATCTGGTTTAGCGAACTTAACACCCATGCCCGCAGGTAGACCAAAACCCATGGTGCCTAGGCCACCAGAGTTAATCCAACGGCGTGGTTTGTTAAATGGGTAATATAACGCTGCGAACATTTGGTGTTGGCCAACATCAGAAGCAACGTAAGCACCACCATTGGTTACTTTGTGCAGAGCTTCAATAACTTGCTGCGGCTTAATGCACTCAGAAGATTTTTCATATGCTAAGCAGTTACGATCTTGCCACTGCTTGATTTCACTCCACCAGCTCTCAAGAGCTTCAGCATCGTTAGTGCCGCCCTGCTCAATCAGCAGGTTAACCATGCTCTCAAGTACTTTTTCCGCAGAACCTACGATAGGCAGATCCACTTTCACGTTTTTAGAGATCGACGATGGGTCGATATCAATGTGCATGATCTTCGCGTTCGGGCAGTACTTATCTAGATTGTTGGTTGTGCGATCATCAAAACGTACACCGACACCAAAAATAAGATCGGCATTATGCATCGCCATATTGGCTTCGTACAAACCGTGCATGCCTAACATGCCTAGAGAATTCTTGTGAGTACCAGGGAAAGCACCTAAGCCCATTAGTGTGCTTACTACGGGTAGATTCAGTGCTTCAGCCAATTTGATCAGCTGTTGATCGGCTTCAGAGATAACCGCACCGCCACCGACATAAAGTACTGGCTTCTTCGCTTCAAGAAGTGCCTTTAGTGCCTTCTTGATCTGACCTTTATGACCCGTAACCGTTGGGTTGTACGAACGCATTTTGATCGTTTCTGGGTATTCATAAGGAAGCTTGATTTGCGGGTTTAATACATCTTTTGGCAGATCGATAACCACAGGACCAGGACGTCCTGTCGTTGAAATATAGAATGCTTTTTTTAGAACTTCAGGGATATCTTCCGCTTTCTTAACTAGGAAGCTGTGTTTAACTATCGGGCGAGATACACCCACGATGTCACACTCTTGGAAGGCATCATTACCAATGAGATTGTTTGGTACGTTACCTGAGATAACGATCATTGGAATCGAGTCCATGTACGCCGTTGCGATACCTGTTACGGTATTGGTTGCGCCAGGACCAGAACATACCAGTACTACACCAGGCTTGCCGGTAGAACGAGTATAACCATCTGCCATATGGGTAGCGGCTTGTTCGTGTCGTACTAATACGTGTTTGATTTCATCAGTTTTCGCATGCAGCGCATCATAGATATCAAGTACAGAACCACCTGGGTAACCAAAGATTTGTTCTACACCCTCTTCAATAAGAGACTGCACCACCATCTCAGCGCCGGATAACATTGCTGTTTCAGGTTTTGTTGTCATATTGCTCTCCTCACCAGTTTCCAATCACATTTGGTGAACGTGTTGGGCTGGTTTTTCATAGTCTAGGGCTTATTCGTAGCCTAATTCGAAATACTTCCACTTTTTCGGCTATGGCTGTCTGTCGTGATAACAACAAACAGTAATACGAAACAACTTTAACGCTTTATTATCATCTGGTCTAACACCCGTTATCCGGCGATCATGTTAAAAAACCAACCATCAGCTTAAAACATCAAACAAACACTACCCCAAGCTAAGCAAACAGTCATAAAAACCAAATTCACACTTAAAAAAAGCACTTAATATTTATATAAACCACTATTTATCGATGAATTACGCGCTTTTCTGTGTGCGCATTCGCACATTCTGCCAAGTCTTGAGCCATAAAAAATCCCCCTAAAAATGCAATCACATTCGTAGGGGGATTTTTAAACAACTGAAAATTTATCTATCCTAAAAACTACTTATCTTTAGGCTTTTCAGTGTACATTTCTTCGATTTCGTCTTGATACTTGTCGTTAATAACTTTACGACGCAGTTTCTGAGTTGGCGTTAATTCGCCATCATCCATTGAAAACGCTTTTGGTAACAACTTGAATTTCTTCACTTGCTCAAATTTAGCAAGCTCTTGCTGCAAGTCATTCACACGCTTCTCAAGCATCTCAACGATTTGGTGGTGTTTAATCAGTTCTACTCGATCGTGATACTTGATATTCAACTCTTTAGCGTACTCTTCTAATGAGTCGTAACACGGAACAATCAGTGCAGAAACGAATTTACGTGTATCAGCAATAACAGCAATCTGCTCGATGAAGTGGTCTTTACCGATCGCGCCTTCTACTACTTGCGGTGCAATGTACTTGCCGCCTGAAGTTTTCATCAGCTCTTTAATACGGTCGGTAATAAACAGGTTACCATTTTCATCAAAATGGCCTGCATCACCGGTCTTCAAGAAGCCGTGCTCATCGAATGTTTTCGCTGTCTCTTCTGGCATTTTGTAGTAGCCACGCATCACCATTGGACCACGAACAAGAATCTCATTCTGAGCACCAATTTTTACTTCAGCGCCCGGCATAGCCATACCAATTGAATCAGGGTTAAAGCAGCGGTCATCCCAGCACGACACTGTTGCTGTGGTTTCTGTCATGCCATAGCCAAGTTTTACGTTAATGCCGATAGCATGGAAGAAACGACCAATGGTTTCATCAAGCTTCGCGCCACCACATGGCATGAAATTGATGTTACCGCCAAGCAGCGCTCGTAGCTTAGATAACACAAGCTTATCGGCTAGCGCATGGCTCTTCTTCAACATCAGTGATGGTGTACGACCTTCTTGGTGACAAACCGAGAGCTTCGCGCCCATGTTTACCGCCCAAGTAAATAGCACTTTACGGATAAACGGCGCTTTAGATACTTTCTCGTGAATCGCAGAGAAGATCTTTTCATAGAAGCGTGGAACCGCACACATTACGGTAGGTTTCACGTCGCTCAGTGCATCACGTACCTGCATTGTGTCTTGCAGATAGCAGTTAGTTGCGCCTTTGTAGAGCA
The DNA here is from genome assembly GCF_002954585.1 of Vibrio chagasii. Taxonomy (GTDB): domain Bacteria; phylum Pseudomonadota; class Gammaproteobacteria; order Enterobacterales; family Vibrionaceae; genus Vibrio; species Vibrio chagasii_A. The sequence goes on along the minus strand of NZ_MSCI01000002.1, from coordinate 95,149 downwards.
CGTAGAAAGTCCAAGCACGCTCAAATACATGTGATAAAGGTAGGAAACACAACGAGACATCGTCTTTCGTTAGGCTCAAGCGCTCATCGTGTCCTTCTAGCTGGTAGCCAACATTGGTGTAATCAAGCATTACGCCCTTAGGCTGACCTGTTGTACCAGAGGTATAGATAAGGGTCAGTAAGTCATCCATGTTTGCATCAGCAAGACGAGCGTCGAATTCAGCCTGTTGTGACTCGACACCACGTGCCATGAAATCATTCCAAGATACCGCAAAGCTGTGACCCTGAAGATCGATACCGTCCGACATCGCCACAACTACTTCTAGCTGTTCGCACTCTTCAAATAAGCTAACGGCAGCATCGAATTGAACTTGCTCACCAACGAACAAGATCTTCACATCTGCATTTTGGATAATGTAAGAAGACTGCGCGGCGGTATTAGTTGGATAAATCGGCACAGTAACAAGACGAGCTTGCAAAGCAGCGAAATCTGCCACCGTCCATTGAGGCATGTTGTTTGAATAGATACCGATCTTATCTTGAACTCTCAATCCTTGAGCCAATAGCGCTAATGAAAGCGTATCGATTTGTTGCCCAAACTGCTGCCAGCTAATGCCTTGCCATACATTACCTACTTTGTGTTTCAAAGCTGTACGGTTGCCGCCTTGGGCAATTTGGTCACGAAGTCTTTTTACGATATGAAAATCTAAATTGGCCATCTCTTTACCTTTGGCTTACACCTGTAAGCTTTTTTGAGCGCACAAGTGTACCTCTGATTATGGAAAAGGCAACTGATGGAGCTCAAAGTTATAAGTAATAGTACGCCTCTCGCTAGGTTTTCTATCAGCAAAGATAGCAAGCACAAAAAAGCCCTAAGCCAGACTCCCAGCTTAGGGCTTATAAACCATAGAGTTTAGTGCTTAGTTAAACGCCACTACTTCGCCACAGATCATCATTAGCTGATCTCGTAACCAAATGTGCCCCTTATCTTTCTCACTTGATTCGTGCCAGCTTAGGTAGCCAGAGATTGCCGCATTATCGAATGGGAAATCTAGGATCTGCAGATTATCTTTGTTTGCTGCGTGCTCTACCATCCAGCGCGGTGCAATCGTTACTAACTCAGATTGACCAACAACGTAAAGTACGTTGCTTAGGCTCGTGCCTTCGTAGAAAGGTGTGCAGTCTAGGTCACGGTAAGCTTGCTCAGAGAAGCTACGTTGGCCGTGAATGCGAGACAGTTTCGCGTGCTTCTCATTCAATAGCTCTTCAGCTGTCACTTCACCGTTAATGCGTGGGTGAGAAGAAGAAGCAACCACAACCAATTCGTCTTGGAAGATCTCAGTACTTGAGAAACCTTGCTCATCGAAACGAGCGTAATCAATAACGAAGTCGATTTCTTGGTAGCGCATACGCTCAGAAAGTTGACGGTCGAATTCAGCATCCATATGCAGTTTTACGCTAGGTGCTTGCTCATTAATTGTCGACATAATCTTAGGTGCAAAACGCATGTCACAAGGGCTGCAAATCGCAAGCTTGAACAGGCGAGAAGAAGACTCTGGAGAAAACACCGAACTTGGTAATTCGTTGCGTACTAATTGTAGCGCTTGGCGGATAGGACCAAACAACTGACGTGCACGTTGAGTCGGTTGAATACCACGGCCTTGACGCATAAATAGTTCGTCGTTAAACATCACTTTCAAGCGAGCCACAGCGTTACTTACTGCCGGCTGAGACATACCCAAGTTGTGAGCTGCACGTGTAATGTTTTGCTCTTGCATTACTGCATCAAATACAGTCAAAAGGTTTAAGTCCACTCCACGAAGTGTGCTTTCCATTCTATAGCTAGTGATAGCACTCATTGCGTCTTTTTTATCTAACATTCAAGTTGCCTCTTGTCGGTACGACAGCGTTAAGTTTGTAATGGTATGGGAATAGATAACCACTAGTTTTTATATTTACCAGACCGATGCTTTTCGGATTACACTTACTATTAACCAATACATCCCCAGCTACCAACAAGATTGATAAAGAATAACTTAATTTTACCTCAATAATTAATTAAACCATAAAAATCAACAGCTTAAATAGTTATAAAAAAACATAAAATGCGCTAATTTGGAGTTTAATTTCGACTTATTTAGCTACTCTGTCGTTCAGTTACATTTGTTACAATTTATTTGGCTGATGAATTGATTAACCACTCAATACAAAATCACTACTTATGGATTAGGTGAGCGATGCGTAGCTCGGAAAGTCTACCTTGTCCCAAAGCTGTTTTCTTAGGTCATCTTGATTGGCCCAATTCCCGGCTAAAACCCACTCAACAAGCGCACTAGCGACATCTGGATAAGAGACAACTTCAGCTTGTTTTTCGTTGAGCCAACTACGCAAAATCGCCGGATCAAGAAAGCTCATGGTTTGAGCTAATCCAAGCGCCTCAAGTGTGGCCACATTGCTCTGCTGTTCAAACTGCCCATCAAGTGGTTTAAGCAATAACTTCTTGCCCAGAGTCAGCGCTTCAGATGGCAGTTCAAACCCACCATTAGCCACCACACCAGAGCACTGATTTAGGTCGAATTGGAAACCCGCATGACTGAGTGGTTTGAAGGTAATATTTTCAACTTGGCTATGCTCAATCACATTTGGGTGATAACAGACAAAACTGTGCGAAATAAACTTCATTAGTAGCTCTGAAATTGCTTCAAGATCCTCAAACGGCAAATAGACCAATGTGAAATCCTGTGGTACTTGAGCCTGCTCGTGGTGAGCTAAGGTGTGAACGATAGGCGGCAATATTGGTTGCTCGAAATGATACCAGTGCAAACCGATAGAATGCTCTGTCGGCGCAAAGTGTTGAATCACAGAATGCTCAATCCAGTTTCCTCCCTCTTTGGGTACATCATAACGAAATGCATTTTGGTGGCTGATACCGATACAAGGAACGCCCTGCCTTTTGGCCGCCCAAGCCGTCACAGGTTCAAAGTCATTGAGCACCAAGTCATAGGGCGTAAGATCCAGCTGTTTAACCTCATTAAGAAAGCGCCAGACATTATTCTTTATGAATGTCTTTCCATATTTGACCTGCCCCTGCTCACTATAAAAAGTTAAGCCGTTACGTACTTGGTAGTTGCCAAACTCTTCCATCGAGAAGTACTTGCTCGCTTCTCGGCCTGAAAAGAGAAAATCAACATCAATATTCTGCTGACGAAACGCGACGGCCATTGCCCTTGCTCGTGCAATGTGACCATTTCCAGTACCTTGTACGCCGTATAATATTTTCATGAGACTTCCTTTCGATTCGCTACTTAAGCGCTTAGTAGTGATGACTGATCAATGATTAAAGAACGAGGCTGATAGCGAGACTGGTACATGCCATCCCCAAAGCTGCACCAATGAGTACATCCGTTAAGAAGTGCACACCGAGTAGTATTCGAGAGACGGCAATCGCTGTGGCCCAAATCAAACTAAATAGATACAAGCTCGGATAGAAATGTCCGATTAATGTCGCCATAACAAAAGCAGCAGCGGCATGCCCAGATGGCAGGCTGTACTTATCTGATGGGACAATATGAGAGTAAAGTAGAGAAGAGAATTCCGCGGGCCTGCGACGCTTGAGGGTATTTTTCGCAAACCAGTAAATCGGCAATTCAATAGCGAATGCGGTTAAGCCCACTATCAGAAAATCACTGCCTGTTTTGCTATCGGCGAGCAATGCAATCAAAGCAATCAATATATAGAGGTGACCATCCCCCGTATGAGAGACCGCCTTACTCAACGTCGCATGTTGGCCACTAAGCCGGTTCTTTAAACAGAAAACAGAAAATGCCACATCCCAGCGGACAATAGGTTCGATAGTACGCATACGTTCTCCTTAACAATACTTATTCAGTTAAGGGTCAAGTTATGCCCAACAAATGACAGTTAAGTGACGTTTTGAATGAACTAAAATGAAATTTTCCACGGTTGAGAAGCCGATGATTCACCGTATCAGAGGCTTATTCACCTCATATAAAAATAAAGCGACCCTAGGCCGCTTTATTATTCATTTCTAATTTCTGACTTAAAACTCTATAGCGAAAGGGGCTCGTGCTTTTTCACTAAACCGAAGTCAGCCAAGATTGCGTAAGCAGCAGGGATCATAAACAGCACTAGCAAGGTTGAAGCAAAGATGCCAAATACGATCGAGATAACCAAAGGCTGAATAACCTGAGCTTGCAAGCTGGTTTCGGTGAGTAGAGGCAACAAACCAGCTGCCGTCGTCATCGAGGTCAAGAACACGGCACGGAAACGCTCGCGACTCGCTTTCACTACCGAGTCATGCACGCTATCTCCTTCATCAACGTGATGACGAATGTATTGAACGAGTAAGATAGAATCGTTAACTACAATCCCGGCGAGCGACACAAAGCCCATCATACTCGGCATACTTAACGAGTGACCAAGCACCCAGTGACCCACCACCACCCCAATAAAGGCTAATGGAATCGCGAGCATCACAACCACAGGCTCTAAATAGCTTCTGAATTGATAACTCAGGATAGCAAACACACCAAATAGACCGAGCAAGAAGCCTTTACCCATCGAGGCACCCGTCTTGGCTGCATCCTTCGCTTCCCCTTCAAAGTCAAAACGTAAGCCTGGGTACTTCTGAATGAGTTTAGGCGCTTCATCTTTTTGAAACTGAGCCAAGATCGCTGAAGAACTCGCTTTCTTATTATCAATATCACCAAAGATACTAATGGTTCTCAGCCCGTCAATACGTTGGATACGTACGTAATTACGCTGGAAATCGAGCGTCGCCAGCGTAGCTAACGGAATTTGGCTGCCGTCCGCGGTAATGATCGGGAAGTTAGCAAGCTGTTGAATGTCACCCGCTTGCTCTTTATCAAGACGCACCTCTATTGAGATATTCTCAACACCGATTTGAATCTCGTCCGCTGTCTGGCCAAAGAAGGCAGCACGCAGTTGAGATGCAATCATCTGCCCGTTCACATTATAGGTTTCAGCACCTGGGCGAAGCTTAACCAAGATCTCTTCTTTACCCATGCGCATGTCATCAAGCACGCCATGAACACCATCAAACTCATTAAGATAAGCCTGAATATCCAGAGATGCGGCTTTCAGTGCATTGAGGTCATCATGCTTGGCACGGATTTCTATCGCTCGCCCACCCGGCCCCATGGTTGGTTGCTTGAAAACCAATGAAATTGGGTCTGCGAGTTCACCGATATCCTCTCGCCATGCATTTATGAAATCATCAATCACCGTGTTGCGGCTCTCTGCCCCACGAAGATCTAAGCGCACGGTAGCCAAGTGCGGGCCTGATTCGTTGGCATCGGCATTGGCATTGAACTGGCTGGTGATATGTTCGACGAGCGTGTTGCCCTCTTCAACCTCTTCGCTCCACTGCTCATTCAAACGTTCTGCAGAAGCCACAATCTTATCGACCACTCTCTCGGTTTGAGACAATGATGCACCAGGAGGAAGGATAATACGCGCCTCAGCAATATCACCATCCAACTCTGGGAATGGCTGAAATTTGACAATACCACCTGCAATCAAAGCGATAGACAGAAGCAATAAGGTCAACACTCCGCCCATAAAGGCATAGCGGAAAGTCACCACTTTCTCGACCATATTCATCAAGGTGGTATTGCGGAAGTTCTCAAACTTCTCTAGTAACACGGTTTTGAAGCGCAGCGCTGGCTTATCGTTTTTCTCTTTGTGTAGCGAATGCGACAAGTGATTCGGCAGAATTAAGAAAGCTTCGATCAAGCTCAACGACAGCACCAAAATCAGCACCTGAGGAACGGCCTTGAGTACCGCGCCCATTTCCCCATCGAGAAATAACAAGCTACCGAAGATACACACCGTCGTTAAAAAGGAAGACAACACGCCGGGAAGTACTTTCTTAACGCCGTTATACACCGCGTCATCAACGTTTTGCCCTCGGTCTAGGTGGGAGGCTATCGATTCTGCGATCACAATGGCGTCATCCATCATAATACCGATCGCCATCAACAAACCGACCAGTGACATAATGTTAATCGACAGTCCTAAATTGGCCATTAAGAACAATCCGCCAAGAAAAGCCACCGGCAGGCCTGCTGCAACCCAAAATGAATAACGTAAGCTGAAGAACAGCCACATGGTTGCGAATACCAGCACAATACCTTGCCAGCCATTGCGCACCATCATGGTCAAGCGATCCCACAATACAGAGGAGAGATCGTTGGTCATTTGCAGAGTCACGCCACCAGGTGCAATTGCACGCTGGTCCTCAACAAACTGAGTGACACGCTCTTTAATTCTCAGTGCATCATCTTCTTTGTTCTTGCTAATTTTAAGCAGCGCAGAAGGTTTGCCATCAAATAGCACCTTCTGTTCATCAAGCTCAAAACGGTCGGTGATCTTGGCAATATCTCGTAAACGGATCACAGAGCCATTTGGCGCTGAACCCACAACAATACTTTCCAATTCCACGGGTGTAATACGCCTTTCATCGAAGCGAATCAGGAAGTTTTTGTCTGGCGTTTCAACGTTACCACTCGGCAGTTTCACATTCTGGCGGCCAATCTGATCGGCAATATCACCGACACTCAAACCGAGTTGACGAATCGCTTGATTATCCAGTTCAACACGATATTGGTGATCAGAAAATCCGCTGACATCAACCAGTGAAACATCGTAATCGAGCTTCATTGTGCGTTTCAGATCTTCAGCGTATGCCTTCAGTTCAGGCCATGAGGTGTACGCAGTGATCGCGATATCAACGACTGGCTCATTCCAATCCAGCTCTTGTACAACCGGTGATTCAATCTCGGTAGGAAAATCGTTGATCGAGTTGATCTGAGTTTGCACATCCACCAGCATTCGGCCGATATTCGCTTTCTCATTGAGCTTGAGAATTAGACGTGCACTGCCTTCTATCGCCTCACATTGGGTTTCTTCAATGTTCGCTAAGCCATCGACCGCGTCTTCCATTCGCACACACAGGCTCTCTTCGACCTCCTGTGGTGAAGCACCCGGATAAACAATCGCTGCCATGATGTAAGGCGGATCGTAAGCAGGAAAAGTTTCACGTTTGATGGTAGATAACGAACTCAAACCCAATATCAACAAACCAAGCATCAACAAGTTGGCTGCGGTTGGGTGTCTTGAGAAGAACTTGATCATGAAGCGCGCTCCTCACTGTCAGCGGAAAGCTCATCACCATTTGAACCAGACTCTTTCAGCAGCATGCCTTCAATAGCGGGCAGAACGTCGTTAAGAACCAGTTTGTCTCCGGTCTTAAATTCACCACGGATAACTACTTGGTTATCTCGGCGGTAAAGTACTTCGACATTCACAACCTTCAAACGCTGGTTCTCATCCATCAAATAAACCTTATCGCCATGTAAGGCACGTTCAGGCACAACCCAGCTTGGATTTGCTAATCCTTCAATCTCCGCTTTAACAAACATACCATTCACTAAAGGCGTAGCGCTGTTTGGCTGAAGCGCAGAATAATCTTGATTGATTTCAAGGATGATGCCCGCTGTCGCTTGGTTTTCATCCACAGTTTCACTGATTCGTGCAACCTTGGCTGGCCAAGTCAGATTTAGGCTGCCACTGTTTAGCTGAATGCTTGCCTTAGCTGGCGTTTGATATGGATTTGGTATGCCAGCTGAATCGCGAGGGAATTGAGTAAAGCTTGAGGCTAAAGTTTGCATATCGTGAATAGAGAGCTGTGCCTCAACCTCCATAACGTCAATCCCATGAGCAATGAACATCTCTTGCTGCAGATTAACCACTTGATTCTGTTCAATATCGACTTGAGCGATTCGCATTGGTCTAGGCAAGGTGATGGTGGTTTTATCTAAAGAGCGTTGCGCTTCTTTTACTTTAGAGACATTGACCTTAATCACCGCTTGTGCGACACGCTTTTCATCTGGCATTAAGGCGATTTGGTTCTGTATATCTAACACCAGCTTCTGTTGGGAAAGTGCGCTCTGCTGTTGAAGGTCGACATCGGACTGAGAGGTCAGCCCTTTCTTACGCAGATCTTGTTTACGTTGTAGCTCTTTATTACTGATCACTAAACGATTTTTTTCGATCTTCAGTGTCTGTTTCAGGTTCTCTTCTTCTTGATTCAGTTTCTCTAGTGAGGTCTGGCTCGATTTAAGATCCGCCTCGGCTTGCACCAACTTCAACTCGTAATCCAAAGGATCGATCTTAAGCACCTCAGTTCCTGCAGGGATCACTTGCCCTTTCTCAAGATCGGGGTGTCGATAAACGATCTGTCCTGTTACTTCGGCAATCGCTTTCCATTCAACCTTAGGTACCACTTTGCCAAAACCAACCGCCAACGGTGCGATCATCTGCTTCTCTAAACTGACAGTTTCAACCAAGCGTGCCCTGTCGCCGGCGGGCTTAGTTGGTAAATCTGGCTTCAAGTTAATCGCCACCACTAGACCAATCACACCAACAGCTAGGGCTGGGAAGAAAAGGAGCTTTTTATTTATTCTCATTATTTGGGTTCCTGCAAAGATGAAGGGCTTGGTGCATTGATAAAGCCTTCCGTCATCAGTTGAATGTTGTGTTCGATTAATCGATTCAGAAAAGCTTCATTAAGCTCGATGCCATGAATAGCCAGCAAGGGCGGCGGTGCTATAAACGGAAACACCATCAAGCTTATATACGACACGCGGCAGAGCTTAGGATCCATATCCTTCCGCAAAACGCCTTGTGCCATCAGCTTTTCAAAAATGACATCTTGAGCAGGTTTAGTGACATCGAGAAAGACCTTCTCTAGCAGCTCTCTCTGCACCTCTGAAGGTGGCATATTCATCACTTGAGCAATTAAGCGAGGAAACTTAGGAACCTTGACCATCTCTTTGTAGTAAGTGCGCATTAAATCGAGAAAGTTCTCGTGGCTGCTCTCATCTACCAGCTTATGCATCTGGAGTTGCATTGGTCGCAACGTTTCACGCAGCATTGCTTCAAACAACCCTGCTTTGTTACCAAAGTAATATCGAATCATCGCGATATTCACTCCGGCTCGTTCAGCAATTAAACGAGTGGATACCTTGTCATATGGTTGAACGACGAACAGATCACGAGCATGCTCAATAAGCAACTGCCTGACATCGAGATTCTGCTGCGGTCGTCCTGCTTTGCGCCCTGCCATCACTAAAACCTACCAACCTAATTAATCACACGATTAATTATAGGGATAAATCAACACGCTGGCAGAAGATTAATTACTCACTATTTAATCAATTGATTAATTAATTTAAACGCGCTTGTGATTTTTTTGGTGAATCGTTCCATTAAAAAGATTTACTACAAAGTTTTAACCTACACATAAACCAAACGATAAACTAACCGCCCAACCACAAAACCCCAAGCAGATGATAAAACCAATAATCGCAAGATTATTAGCACAAACCAAAACAAAACGCCGCTAATGTATGCTGATATTGGATTTTCTTGTTTGACGCTCAGAATAAATTACGGTAAATATGGTGTTAACAGTTTATTTACGGATATTTGTGTAATGATTTTTTCTTCTTCTCGACTGCTGAAACTTCTCCTTATCGTGAACCAATCGCGTGGGTAAGTTGTGGGTCAAGAACTACACAAATATTAAACCCGCGCTGAGCGGGTTTTTTTGTAACTGGCACTTTTAAAAGAACATCATTCTCAATAATAATTTGGATAGCAATCGATACAATGTCGATATAAGGAAGCACCCATGAACGATCAAGTGATAATTTTTGATACGACTTTACGTGACGGCGAGCAGGCTCTAGCTGCAAGCCTGACAGTAAAAGAGAAGTTACAAATTGCTTATGCACTTGAAAGACTGGGTGTGGACGTAATCGAAGCTGGCTTCCCTGTATCATCGCCAGGTGATTTTGAGTCGGTACAAACCATCGCAAAGAACATTAAAGACAGCCGAATCTGTGCGCTTTCTCGTGCGGTAGCGAAAGATATCGATGCAGCTGCTGAAGCGTTAAAAGTGGCTGAGCAGTTCCGTATTCATACCTTTATTTCTACGTCGACAGTACACGTACAAGACAAGCTTCGTCGCAGCTACGATGACGTGGTAGAGATGGCAGTCAAAGCCGTTAAACACGCACGTAACTACACAGACGATGTTGAATTCTCTTGTGAAGATGCAGGTCGTACGCCTATCGATAATCTATGTCGCATGGTTGAAGCTGCCATCAACGCAGGCGCAAAAACCATCAATATTCCAGATACAGTGGGCTACACAGTGCCTAACGAGTTTGGCGGTATTATCAAAACGCTATTTGACCGTGTACCAAACATCGATCAAGCGATCATCTCTGTTCACTGTCACGATGATTTAGGCATGTCGGTTGCTAACTCAATCGCAGCGGTACAAGCGGGTGCTAGACAAGTTGAAGGTACCATTAACGGCATTGGTGAGCGTGCGGGTAACTGTTCTTTAGAAGAGATCGCAATGATCATCAAAACTCGCCAAGAGTTGCTAGGCGTTCACACTGGCCTAGATCACCAAGAGATCCACCGCACCAGTAAGTTGGTGAGCCAGCTTTGCCACATGCCTATCCAAGATAATAAAGCGATCGTTGGCGCTAACGCATTCAGCCACTCTTCAGGTATCCACCAAGATGGCATGTTAAAGAACAAAAACACTTACGAGATCATGACTCCTGAGTCTATTGGCTTGAAAAACAAAGCATTGAACCTAACAAGCCGTAGTGGTCGTGCTGCTGTTAAGAGCCACATGGACGCGATGGGTTACAAAGACAACGAATACAGCCTAGATTCATTGTACGAAGACTTCTTGAAGCTTGCTGACCGTAAAGGCCAAGTCTTCGATTACGACTTAGAAGCATTAATGCACTTCGCAAATCTACGTGACGAAGATGACTTCTACAAACTTAACTACCTAAGCGTACAATCTGGTAGTGTAATGTCTACAACCAGCATCAAGCTGCAATGTGGTGACGAAGAGAAGTGCGAAGCGGCTGTTGGTAACGGTCCAGTTGACGCACTATACCAATGTATCTACCGCTTAACTGGCTACGAAATCGTACTAGACAAGTTCGACCTAACCGCGAAAGGTGAAGGTGAAGACGGTTTAGGCCAAGCTGACATCATTGCGAACTATAAAGGTCGTAAGTACCACGGCACAGGCGTATCAACCGATATCGTTGAAGCTTCTGGTCAGGCGCTATTGCACGTTATCAACAGCATTCAACGTGCAGACACCATTGCTGAAATGAAGCAGCAAAAAATCGCGACAGTTTAAGAACCCAATAACAGAGCCCTAGAGTCGATGTTATTGGCTTTAGGGACAAAATTTAAAACGAGCCAAATAGCTCAGTAACAAGAATTAAAGGATTAACATGACTGATAAATCATACAAAATTGCCGTACTACCCGGTGATGGCATTGGCCCAGAAGTAATGCAGCAAGCACATAAGGTGCTAGACGCGATCGAAAAGAAGCATGCAATTAGCTTCTCTCGCGAAGAGTATGATGTTGGTGGTATTGCAATTGATAACCACGGTTGCCCACTACCAGAGTCTACCGTGAAAGGTTGTGAAGAGTCTGACGCAGTGCTTTTCGGCTCAGTTGGTGGTCCTAAGTGGGAACACCTTCCACCAAATGACCAACCTGAACGTGGTGCCCTACTTCCTCTACGTAAACACTTCCAACTGTTCTGTAACCTTCGCCCTGCACAAATTCACAAGGGTTTAGAGTCTTTCTCTCCACTTCGTGCTGATATCTCTGAGCGCGGTTTTGACATCGTGGTAGTGCGCGAACTAACTGGCGGTATCTACTTCGGTCAACCTAAAGGTCGTGAAGGCGAAGGCGCAACTGAAAAAGCTTTTGATACTGAGGTTTACCACCGCTACGAAATCGAACGTATCGCAAAGATTGCTTTTGAATCTGCACGCCTACGTAACAAAAACGTTTACTCAATCGATAAAGCGAACGTTCTACAAAGCTCTATCCTATGGCGTGAAGTCGTTGAAGAAATCGCAAAAGATTACCCAGATGTGACGCTAAACCACATGTACATCGACAACGCGACCATGCAGCTAATCAAAGATCCTTCTCAGTTTGACGTAATGCTATGTTCAAATATCTTCGGCGACATCATTTCTGATGAGTGCGCAATGATTACTGGTTCTATGGGTATGCTTCCTTCTGCAAGCTTGAACGAAAGTAACTTTGGTCTATACGAGCCAGCGGGCGGCAGTGCTCCTGATATCGCAGGCAAGAACATCGCAAACCCAGTCGCACAGATTCTTTCTGCAGCGCTAATGCTTCGTTACAGCCTAGGCGAAGAAGCAGCAGCACAAGACATCGAAACAGCGGTATCTAAAGCACTTTCAGCAGGCGAGCTAACGGCTGACCTTGCAGGCGACAAACAAGCGCTAACCACCTCTGAAATGGGTGACAAAATTGCAGAGTACATCTTAGCTTCATAAGCGTAACGCTCTAAGCAAGTACATAAGAATAATATCAAGCCAAGTCATCCAAAGTGCGTGACTTAGCTAGAAACAAACACTGGGACTGATGCTCCCAAGGAAGAAAAGCTATGTCGACAAACCAGCAAGCCAAAACCTTATACGAAAAAGTTTATGACGCGCACGTTGCAGTAGCAGCGGAAGGCGAAAACCCGATTCTTTACATCGACCGTCACCTAGTCCACGAAGTAACGTCACCTCAAGCCTTTGATGGCCTGCGTGAAAAGGGACGTAAAGTTCGCCAAGTAGGCAAGACTTTCGCGACCATGGATCACAACGTTTCGACTCAAACCAAAGATATTAATGCTTCTGGCGAGATGGCTCGTATCCAAATGGAAACGCTATCAAAAAACTGTGAAGAGTTTGGTGTAACGCTTTACGACTTAAACCACAAATACCAAGGTATTGTGCATGTAATGGGCCCAGAGCTAGGCATTACCCTACCGGGCATGACCATCGTTTGTGGTGACTCGCACACTGCAACACACGGTGCATTTGGTTCATTAGCATTCGGTATCGGTACTTCAGAAGTTGAGCACGTGCTAGCGACTCAAACGCTAAAACAGGCTCGCGCTAAAACCATGAAGATCGAAGTAAAAGGCAAGGTTGCTCCAGGCATCACTGCCAAAGACATCGTGTTGGCGATCATCGGTAAAACAACAGCGGCTGGCGGTACTGGCTACGTGGTTGAATTCTGTGGTGAGGCGATTACCGACCTGACAATGGAAGGCCGTATGACGGTATGTAACATGGCTATCGAGTTGGGCGCTAAAGCAGGCCTAATTGCACCGGATGAAACCACCTACGAGTACATCAAAGGTCGTAAATTCTCTCCAGAAGGTGAAGAATTTGACGCAGCCGTTGAATACTGGAACACACTAAAAACCGATGCTGACGCTGAATTTGATGCTGTAGTCACTCTAGAAGCCGCAGACATCAAACCACAAGTGACTTGGGGCACTAACCCTGGTCAGGTAATCTCTGTTGATGCACCTATCCCAGCACCAGAAAGCTTCGCAGATCCTGTTGAAAAAGCATCAGCTGAAAAAGCATTGGCATATATGGGCTTAGAAGCGGGTAAATCTCTATCAGATTACAACGTAGATAAAGTATTTGTTGGCTCTTGTACTAACTCTCGCATCGAAGACATGCGTGCAGCTGCTGCAGTAGCGAAAGGTCGCCAAGTAGCAAAACATGTGCAAGCGCTTATCGTTCCGGGTTCTGAGCAAGTAAAAGCTCAAGCTGAAGCAGAGGGCCTGGATGTTATCTTCAAAGAAGCCGGTTTTGAGTGGCGCCTACCGGGTTGTTCTATGTGTCTTGCAATGAACAACGACCGTCTTGGTCCACAAGAGCGCTGCGCGTCTACATCAAACCGTAACTTTGAAGGTCGCCAAGGCCGTGATGGTCGTACGCACCTAGTTAGCCCTGCAATGGCTGCAGCCGCAGCGATCGCTGGTCACTTTGTCGATATTCGTGAACTTTAATTAGAGGATTTAACATGTCAGGTTTTCAACAACACACCGGATTAGTCGTTCCTCTAGATACGGCCAACATCGATACTGATGCGATCATTCCAAAGCAGTTCCTACAGAAAGTGAACCGCATTGGTTTTGGTAAACACTTATTCCATGACTGGCGCTTCCTAGACGATGCGGGCGAACAACCAAACCCAGAATTCGTGATGAACGCTCCTCGCTACCAAGGCGCTTCAATCCTACTTGCTCGTGAAAACTTTGGTTGTGGCTCATCTCGTGAACACGCACCTTGGGCACTTGCTGATTACGGCATCCAAGTGATGATTGCGCCAAGCTTTGCAGACATCTTCTACGGTAACTCAATCAACAACCAAATGGTTCCTGTTCGCCTAACAGATCAGGAAGTGGATGAGATCTTCCAATTCGTAGAAGCGAACGAAGGCGCAGAAGTTACCGTTGATCTAGAAGCAATGAAAGTAAGCGCAAATGGTAAAGAGTACTCGTTTGAAATTGATGAGTTCCGTCGTCACTGCCTACTGAACGGTTTAGACAATATCGGTCTAACGCTGCAGCACGCTGATAAGATTTCTGCGTATGAAGAGAAGATTCCAAGCTTCCTAAAATAAAGAAGCCTTGCAATAGAAAAGCAGTATCAAAGGTCGAAAAGGTTGGCTTAACGCCAACCTTTTTTATTTGGTTCAGCCTCAGCTTAAAGTGTCTACCAAACTCTGATCTGTTATTTAACTGACGAGCTATGAAAGAAAACCTTAAAGCATAAGGTCTTAGTAGTCAGCTATCAGGAGAATGCCATGAAACAACTACTCGTTATTATCAGCCTACTTTTTTCAACCTTAGCTTGGTCGGCACCAAAATCTGAACTATGGCCGTACTGGAATCAAAGCAATGAGGCCAACTCAGAACAGGTTTCTCATCAAAGCTGGCAGCAATTCCTCGATAGCTATTTGGTTAAACAGGGGCAAAATACTCTAGTTCGTTATCAAGCAGTGACCAACACAGATAAAACAAAGCTAAAGCAATACATCAAGCAGTTAGAGCAGGTAAACCCACTCGAATACTCAAAAGCAGAGCAGTACGCTTACTGGATCAACCTATACAATGCAGTGACTGTTGATTTGATTCTCGATGCCTACCCAGTTAAATCTATCACTAAGCTCGGCGGCCTATTCAGTTTTGGGCCATGGGGAGATGATGTCGTATCCATAAGTGGTAAGTCACTGACACTCAACGATATTGAGCACCGTATCCTAAGACCTATATGGCAAGATCCACGTACACATTACGCCGTAAACTGTGCCAGCTTAGGGTGTCCAAACCTTCAGCCTCAAGCTTTTACAGCTGACAACACTGAAACTCTACTGGAACAAGCAGCCTCTGAGTTTGTTAATAGTGATAAAGGCGTACTAATTAAAAACAATAAGCTTCAACTATCATCGATTTATGAGTGGTTCGCAGTGGATTTTGGTAACAGAGAACAGCTCATTAAACATCTAAACCAATATCGAACTCAGCCTGTAAAGAATACCGACAAAATCAGCTATGACTACGACTGGTCACTCAACCAAGCAAAATAGCTTGCTACCAGTTGCCCACAACTAAAACAAAAAAGAGGCTAATGGTTTATTAACCCCTAGCCTCTCTTCATCTTTTTGAGTGTGTTCTAGAGCTAGAAACTTGAACCAGGCTGCTGCAAGAATTCAACTTCTTCAGGCGTTGATGCTCTTCCTAACACTTCATTACGATGCGGATAACGACCAAAACGCTCAATGATAACCTTGTGCTTAAACTCAAAATCAAGATTATTTTCTAAGCCCGTTTGAGAAAACAAACCAACCGCCTGCTCATGAATTAACAGTGACTCGCTATGCATGTAAGGCATGTATAGAAAGCTTTTTTCTTGTTGGCTGAGTTGATGGTCAAAACCACCAGCTACCGCTTCCTGCGCCAATGCTAGCGTCATAGGGTCAGCTGCAAATGCAGCAGAGCTATTTCTCCCGATGTTTCTTGAAAACTGGTCCAGTACAATAATCTCAGCTAAGCGCCCTTGTGCCGTTTGGCGCCATTCAAACAGCTCTCCCTGAATCGCGGCTTGATGTAAATCTGAGAATCGCTCTTTAATCAAAGCATCAATGTATTCACCGCCAGTAAACCAGTCCTTTGGTGTTAACTCGTCAAACCAAAAGTCTAGAACGTCTCGATAACTGATAGTCATATTTATTCCTTTAAATAACAAAGCCGAGTAATCTCTTATCATTACTCGGCTTTGTATCCGATTACTTAAATCCTTTGACCTTCTTAATGAGGTCGTAAGCATTCTGAATTTCTTGTGATTTCTCTTTCGCAACGTTCATCATTTCTGGCGGTAGACCTTTCGCCATCAGTTTATCTGGGTGGTGCTCATTCATCAGCTTACGGTAGGCCTTTTTGACTTCTTTGCCTTCCGCGTTCTCGCTAACACCTAACACTTTAAACGCGTCGGCCAACTGGTTCTGTTGTGATGCTTGTTGCCAACCTGACGACTGCCCTTGATGATGACCACCACCGAAACTTCCACCCTGTTGCTGGAAACGGAATGCCGCCTCTTGCATCTGTAAACGGCGCTCAAGTTGCTCTGCAGAAAAGCCAAGACCTTGAGCAATCTTATGAAGAACCTGACGTTCACTTGGGTGCAGGCTTCCATCAGCGAATGCAGCTGATACTTGCAGCTCTAGAAAGAACTGAAGAAGGTCAAAACGTCCACCCGATGAGATTTTGACTCGTTCAAGGACATCATTTAACGGGAAGTCGCTCTCTTTCCCTTTGCGGAATGCATCTTGCGCCGCTCTGCGTTGTTCACCATGAAGATTCATACGCTCCATCATAGTAGAAGCCAGTTGAATCTCTTCGCGAGTTACTTGGCCTTTCGCTTTAGCAACATGTCCCATAACCGCAAATGCAGATTTGAAAAACTCATTTTGTCTTTCAGCTTGGTTGGGCCCACGCCCAAAACCAGAGGTATTAAACCCAGATTGGTTCAATCGGCGAGCTTTATCGAATTGGTGTCCTAAAAATAGGCCAAAAACTAAACCAAGTGGCCCTCCAAACAGAAAGCCAAAGAAAGCGCCCAAAATTTTGCCAAATATTTGCATTATGTGTTCTCTATCTATGAATTTTATCTGAGTAATGCTGTCTGATGATGCTGAATGCTAATATTTCCTTTATCATAAGGAAAATGCTTTATTTATTGGATTGATACTAGATCAACCCTTCATCTAGTGACACAGGATAGTTCAACTTCATGCAATCTTTTTCCCGCACCTTGTTAGCCGCGTCTATAAGTACGGCGTTATACGTGTCGACAACTCAAGCTGAAACAATAACCGATAGTAGTGTGCAGGAAATGCCCTCTATAGATCAATGCTTGATCGAGCCCGCTGCAGAAAACGAGACTCAACTACCCGCTCATGTTGAGTCCGATCGCTTAGAGGCTATCAATGGTGACAAGGCAATATATTCAGGTGACGTAAAAGTTACGCAAGGAAACAAGACCATCCTTGCTGATAACGTAACTCTGCACCAGCAAGAAAACATCGTTGTAGCTGAAGGCAACGTTAACTTTAGTGATGGTCAAATTAAATCAATATCGGACAGAGCAACTAATAATCTGACTACTGATGAAATGACGCTAGAAAACACCGACTACGAATTTCTTTGTGAACCAGGCCGTGGTGAGGCCGTTTATATCGCAAAAACAGGCAAAGCGGTTTATGAAATCGAAGACGGCTCGATCACCTCTTGTCCTATTGGTGATAACGCTTGGCGTCTGAGGGCATCGAGTATCGATGTTGACCAAAATGAAGAACAAGCCACTTTTTATAACCCTCGCTTTGAAATTCAAAGTGTCCCTGTATTTTACCTACCTTACCTAACCGTCCCTATTGGTGATACTCGTAAGACAGGTTTCCTGTACCCAACCGTGTCGTACGGTTCAAAAGATGGTTTTGAAACTGAGATCCCAGTGTATTGGAACTTGGCACCAAACTACGATTTAGAAACAACTTTGAAGTACATGGAAAAGCGCGGCACACAACTAAACAGTAAGTTCCGTTACCTAAGCGATTTAGGCTCAGGCAACATAAAGTCAGAGTACCTGCCCGACGATAAGAAATTTAGAGATAAAAGTGACCGCTGGGGAACACAATGGCAGCACACAGGCATCTTCAAAGAAGCATGGTTATTTGAGACAGACTACTCAAAAGTCAGTGACAATGATTACTTCACCGATCTTAGCTCAAGTAGCATTGGTAAACGTGAAGACGGTCAATTACTACAAGAAGGTAAAGCAACCTACCGTTCTCAAAACTGGAACGCATCTGTACTCGTGCGAGATTTTCAAGTTTTATCTGACTACAACCAGCCCTACCGACTAATGCCACAAGTTGAGTATGATTACTATGCCCCAAAGGTTATGGAATACTTGGACTTTGACATGATCAGTCATGTTTCACTATTTGACACTGACGCAAAAGGCAAACCATCTGCGACTCGTGTCCATGTTGAACCAGGGTTTACCATACCGATAGGAAATACTTGGGGGACTTGGACAACAGAAGCAAGGCTTCTTGGCACTTACTACCAGCAAGATCTTCATGGCGTTGATACAACAATTGACGAATACAAAGATTTAGAAGAATCGGTAAGTCGAGTTATCCCTGAGTTTCGAAGTCATGCTGGTATCGTTCTTGAACGTGGTACCACTATTGTTGGTAACTACACTCAAACACTCGAGCCACAGGTTCAGTATTTATATGTCCCAGATAAAGACCAAAACAATATTGGCCTATACGACACGACACTATTACAAACCGACTATTACGGCTTATTTAGAAGTCGAAAATACAGTGGTGTAGACCGTATTGCTGCAGCAAATCAAGTAAGCTATGGCGCCTCATCTCGTTTCTTTGATGATGAATATAAGGAACGTCTCAATATTTCTTTCGGCCAGATTTTTTATATCGATAAAGAGACCAAGCAAAAATTACACATCAATGAGCCTGATAAAGACTCAAACTACTCATCTTGGGCAATAGAGGCAGACTTTAACTATGATGACTACCTATTCTACCATGGTGGTGTGCAGTACGATGTTGACACATCAGCAATGCAACTCGCCAATAGCACCATTGAATACCGTTTTGCCGATGGCTACATTCAGACTAACTACCGCTATGTAACTAAAGAGTACATTGAGGATACTGTTGACTTTGATGTTGGTTCCATGACTAAAGATGGTATTTCTCAAGCAGGCTTACTCGGTGCTTACCAGATTTCGCCTAAATGGAATGCAAGTGCCCAATACTTTTATGATTTAACCACAAAAGAAGAGCTGGAGTGGTTAGCTCGACTCAATTACAAATCGGATTGTTGGTACATCGGCTTTACCTACAGCAATCAACTAAATGGTTGGAAAGGCGATTACATAAACACATCAAATGCGACACCTGTCTATGAAAATAACTTCGCCGTGAACTTTGGCATTATTGGCTTCGGTACCAATCTTGGCTCAGACTCTGGGGCTATTGGAGAAAGCAGTTCTGATAACTCTTTGAGCTACGGACGCCCATTCTTTTTAAATAACTAATTTTCTTTATTGATAACACATCAGTAAATTTAAAGGATTACACATGACATTGTGGAAACACACATTAATCGCTATCGCAGCAGCTTGCACTGCATCAACAAGCTTTGCTGCGCCAGTTGAGCTCGATAGCGTAAGAGTGATCGTAAATGAAGGCGTGATCTTGCAGAGCGACATCGACACGTCGATGAAAACTCTACGAGCAAACGCGAAGAAAAGCGGTCAGACATTACCCTCTCAAGACGTGCTTGATGAGCAAGTACTTGAAAAGCTGATTATCGATACCATCCAAACTCAAGAAGCAGAGCGTATCGGTGTTCGTATTGATGATGCTCGACTTGATCAAGCGATTGAAGGCATCGCCAAAGACAACAACCAGACCGTAGATCAACTCACCGCATCGGTTGCAGAAGAAGGTCTGAGCTACAACGCGTTTCGCGAGCAAGTAAGAAAAGAGATCGCGGCAAGTGAAGCTCGTAACGCGCTTGTTCGTCGTCGTATCAATATTCTTCCAGCAGAAGTAGATAACCTAGCGGATATTCTTGCTCAAGAGACGAATGCGACAGTTCAATACAAGATTGGGCACATTCAACTTCGTTTCAACGATGACCAAACCAAAGAAGAGCTAGAAGCTCAAGCAAAAGAACTTGTAGAAGAGCTTAACTCAGGTAAAGACTTCAGCACCATGGCTTATACTTACTCTAAAGGCCCTAAAGCCCTACAAGGTGGTGATTGGGGTTGGATGCGTAAAGAAGAGATGCCAACTATCTTTGCAGACCAAATAAAAATGCAAAATAAAGGCAGCATCATTGGTCCTTTCCGCAGTGGTGTCGGCTTCCACATTCTAAAAATTGAAGATGTGAAAGGCTTGGAAACCGTAGCCGTTACTGAAGTGAATGCTCGTCATATCTTGATAAAACCAACCGTAATCTTAAGCGATGACGGTGCTAAAGAACAGCTTGAAGAGATCACGCGTCGTGTAAACGCCGGTGAAGCAAGCTTTGATGACCTGGCTCAGCAATACAGCCAAGACCCTGGCTCAGCCGTTCAAGGTGGCGAACTGGGCTATCAAACACCTGACTTATATGTTCCTGAGTTCAAACACCAAGTAGAAACACTGCCGGAAGGTAAAATCAGTGCGCCATTTAAAACCGTTCATGGCTGGCACATTGTCGAAGTACTGGACCGTCGTGAAGTCGACCGCACAGATTCCGCTTTGAAAAACAAAGCTTACCAAATTTTATTTAATCGTAAGTTCAACGAAGAAGCAGGAGCTTGGCTCCAAGAAATAAGAGCGAGTGCCTTTGTTGAAATGGTTGAGGATGACCAAGATGACAACTAAACGTATTGTCATTACTGCAGGTGAACCGGCCGGGATAGGCCCAGATTTGACGCTGGCTCTATCCCAAGAAAGCTGGCCTCACCAACTTGTGGTTTGTGCAGATAAAAACCTACTGGCGGAACGTGCTGAACTGCTGGGTATTGAAGTAGAGTTGTTAGATTACGACGCAGCTGCACCAAAGCAGCCACAACGCTCTGGCACACTGGTTGTGAAACACATTCCACTTGCTCAAAGCGCTGTTGCAGGCCAACTTAACGAAGCTAATGGTCATTACGTATTAAATACTTTAGAAACCGCAGCAATTGGCTGTATGAATGATGAATTTGATGCTATTGTCACCGGCCCTGTTCACAAGGGTGTAATTAACCGAGCTGGCGTTGCTTTTAGCGGCCATACCGAGTTCTTTGCAGAGAAGTCCAATACGCCACTTGTGGTAATGATGTTGGCAACAGAAGGGCTGCGTGTTGCATTAGTAACAACACATATCCCACTAGCTGATGTATCTCAAGCAGTGACTGAAGACAGATTAGAGCAAATCATTGCGATTCTGAATAAAGATTTGGTCGAAAAATTTGCGATTGAGAAACCAACTATCTACGTATGTGGTTTGAATCCACATGCCGGTGAAGATGGTTGTTTAGGGCGTGAAGAGATCGAAACTATCACCCCGACGCTAGAAAAAATTCGTCAAAAAGATGGGATTAATTTGGTTGGCCCTTTGCCAGCAGATACCATCTTTAATGAAAAATATTTGCAAGATGCAGATGCTGTTTTAGGTATGTATCACGACCAAGTACTCCCGGTATTGAAATACAAAGGGTTTGGTCGCTCAGTGAACATCACGCTTGGCTTGCCGTTTATTCGTACATCAGTCGACCACGGTACCGCCTTAGACTTGGCCGGGAAAGGCCAAGCCGATACAGGGAGCTTTAGAACAGCGCTCACGCACGCCATTGAATTAGTAGAGAAAAAGCAATGAGAAATGATGTCCACTTAGGACACAAAGCGCGTAAACGTTTTGGTCAAAACTTCCTTAACGATCCATACATTATTGATGGCATCGTATCGAGCATTAACCCACTACCAGGTCAAAACCTAGTAGAAATCGGTCCAGGCCTTGGCGCAATTACTGAGCCGGTAGGTAAGCTTGTCGATAAATTTACTGTTATCGAATTGGATAGAGACCTTGCCGAACGTCTTCGTAACCACCCGGATCTAGCTGATAAGCTGACGATCCACGAAGGTGATGCGATGAAGTTCGACTTCGAGCAACTTGTTAAACCAAACAACAAGCTTCGCATCTTTGGTAACTTGCCTTACAACATCTCGACGCCGCTGATGTTCCACCTTTTTGAATTCCATAAAGACATTAAAGATATGCACTTTATGCTACAAAAAGAAGTGGTGAACCGCCTAGCTGCAGGTCCTGGTAGCAAAGCATACGGTCGTCTGACGGTAATGGCTCAATATTACTGTAAAGTCACACCAGTACTAGAAGTACCACCAACGGCTTTCGTTCCGCCACCGAAGGTAGACTCTGCCGTTGTGCGTCTTCAGCCATACGAAGTGCTGCCTTACCCGGCTAAAGACCTAAAATGGCTAGATCGTGTATGTCGTGAAGGTTTTAACCAACGTCGCAAAACAGTTCGCAACTGCTACAAGAGTCTGATTGATAAGGACGTATTAGAAGAGCTTGGCATCAACCCAAGCATGCGTCCTGAGAACCTAACGCTCGAACAGTTTGTCGATATGGCGAACTGGTTGCACGACAACCACAACGCTGACAAATAAAATAAAAAGGCTCCTACACTTCGGTTAGGAGCCTTTTTTATGTAATACTTTAATTACATTAAGTATATCAACAACAAAAGGTGCGAATATGGATATATCTACGCCTTGTATCAAATGCCAGGTTCACTCTAAGTACATAGAGGAGCAGTCTGAACCTACGAAGAATCGTTATGTCTTCGCCTATATCATTACTATCAAAAACCTAAGTAAAAGTACGGTTCAACTCATGTCACGTCGCTGGTTAATAACCGACTCTAACGGCAAGCAACTTACGATTGAAGGCGATGGTGTGGTTGGTCAGCAACCGATTATCGAATCCAACGACGAATACACTTACACCAGTGGTACGGTTATCGAAACACCTGTGGGCGTCATGCAGGGTCACTATGTCATGACCGATCATAAGGGCATCGATTTTATTGCCGAAGTCGACCCATTCAGACTCGCTATCCCTAACATCCTTAACTAACTACCTTTGCAGCCATAGGAAAATACTGTGTCTAATTATATTGTCGGAGACATCCAAGGATGCTTCGACGAACTTCAGTTATTGCTCGAAACCATCAACTTTAATCAACAACACGATACCTTGTGGGTCGCTGGTGACTTAGTTGCCCGAGGCCCTAAGTCTCTAGAAACACTTCGCTTTATTCGTGGTTTAGGTGGCTCGGCAAAGGTGGTATTGGGCAATCACGACCTACACCTGCTCGCGGTATATCTAGGATTGTTTCCAGCAAAGCCTAAAGATAAGACGCAAGCTATCCTAGATGCCGAAGACCGTGATTCGCTACTCGAATGGTTAAGGCAGCAGCCGTTAATTCAAGAACATCCTGAGTTCATAATGTCTCATGCGGGTATTTCGCCACAGTGGAACCTTGAAAGAGCTCGCATAGAGAATCAAGAAGTCGTCGCCCTATTACAATCGGACAACTGGCAGTGGCTCATCAAGAATATGTATAGCAATACACCCGATCTATGGGATGTGAATTTGCAAGATATTGAACGTTACCGCTATACGATCAACAGCCTTACCCGAATGCGTTTCTGCTTTACCGATGCTCGGCTTGATATGGCATGTAAACTACCACCAAGCGAAATTACCAATGAACCACTAGTACCATGGTTTGACCTACCACAACGTATTAAGCTCGATAAAACGGTTGTTTTTGGCCACTGGGCTGCACTTGAGGGCTATCAAGGTAAAGATGCCATAGGACTAGATACTGGATGTGTTTGGGGAGGGGAGCTGACTGCACTTCGCTGGGAAGACAAACAGTTTTTTACTCAAAAAGCGCTATAAAAAGAAATACGAGAAGCTTGCGCTACTGATTTCGCAGCGCAAGCGTTTTTAAACTATGGACCTTAACGTTCTAGGATCACAAACTCCATATTGTGTTTGTTTTTCTCATCCGCTTGATACGTATCGCTAAAGCTCTGCTTCCAACCTTCTCCCCAATCTGGGAATTGAGTATCACCATCAACGTCAAAATCGATATAAGTCAGGTATAGCTTGTCAGCTTTAGGCAGGCAGCTTTCATAGATTGAGCCACCACCGATGATCATCACCTCTTCAACATCGCTGACTAGATCCAGAGCTTTTTCAATCGAAGTAACAGTTGTCACGCCTTCAATTTCCAAGTTCGCATCACGGCTAATCACAATGTTTAATCGACCAGGTAAAGGACGACCGATCGAATCATAGGTTTTACGGCCCATGACTACAGGTTTACCCATCGTTGAGCGTTTGAACCATGCGAAGTCCGCAGGCAAGTGCCAAGGCATCTGATTATCTTTACCTATTACACGGTTATTGGCCATTGCTGCAATCATACTGATGATCATAAATCGAAAGTCCTGTCCTTAACTGAGAGAAAGTTGATGCTAGACGATAGGTCTGCGTCGGTAGAATAACAGCCCAGGTACAGCTAAGCCAACCGCTAGCCCAGCGATAATGAACATCGATTTCAAAAAATTCTCCATCAACATCGCTAGAAGTTCGGGACTATAGCCTGCCCTATTAATCTCAACCATGGCAATCATTGCCTTGAAGGCAAATACACCCGGCACCATAGGAATCAGAGCCGCGACTGTAAATACCTTGGGATGAGCCAACAGCTTATGAGACCAATGCACACCTATGAGACCAACCACTGTTGCGGCGAAGAAGGTTGCCCATTCAATTGGAATCCCAAAGTGCATCATCAAATAACGGCTACCGTGACCGATAGAGCCGCCGAGTGCACAATAAATTAAAGCGCGTTGCGGAACGTTAAACACCAATGCGAATCCAACAGCCGGAATCGCTGCGAAAAACATATCGTTGAGTAAGCCTAAAAACAGTTCGAGGATACTCATTAGCTCGCCCACCCCCAAACACCAGATAGACTCATCGCAGCAACAATGCCTAAGCTAGTCGCCAAAGTAAGTAAGCTTGCCATGGTAAAGCGAGCCAACCCCATATTGATGTGACCTTTGAGCATGTCTGCAACTGAATTAATCAGTGGGAAACCAGGTACGAGCATCAATACCGATGAAGCCATTGCGATGGTTGGCTGGCCACCAATATTATAGAGGACGGCTTGGGCAGAGATAGTCGTGGTAACAAAAGCTGTGATCGCAAAGTTTAACAGTGGATTAAAATGGCGATGACCAATCTCTTGCCTGACGATCATGCCACAGGCAGAAGCAATAAAGGTCATCATGAACACCTGCCAATCACCGCCAGCAAGCCGACTAAAAGAAGCACAAGATAGGCCGATCATCACAACGACTAACCAACGGTTGTAGCGCTCAGGACTGATGTTTTGGATCTTTTTATACGCCAGACCATAATCGAGGATCCCTTTCTCCATCATGATACACACTCGCTGAATATCGGTAATCACTTGCATGTTGATACCACGATCTGTACAGCTTCGAGTGGTCGTAATACAGTGATCATTCATTACTGTCGTTACAACAAACGCATTGGCAGACAGCGCAACTTCGACCTCGTCGACTCCACAAGCAATACCAATACGGCGCATGATATCGCCAACTAAAGTGCTTTCCGCGCCGTGCGCTAATAACATTTGCCCTGACTGAGCAACGAGCCTCGAGATCGCTCTTTGTTTTGATGCCATGATTTCCTTCCCATTGGCGTTAATACTTAAGAGGTAAATTTTGCCTTAACAATAAGGCTCTGTTCATGATTTAGATACAAAAAAACCGCAATATTAATTGCGGTTTTTATCTAATTGGCTCAATTAGTCACGAACGTAGATAACATGACCGTCATCTTCTTCGTCGTCCCAATCATCCCAATCGTCATCATCTTCAGTAACGACATTTTTGCCGCTCATCGCATCTTTATGGTAGTCATCCCACATAAAGTCGACTTTTTCTTCTTCTGCAACTTCTTCCACTTCACGTGGTAGGTTCTCCATGAACTCACCAAGCTTGAAGCAAAGCTCTTTAGTGCCTAGCTTATTCACTGCAGAGATCTTGAAGTACTCGTCTTCCCAACCTAAAGCATCGATGATTTCTTGAATCTTTTCGTCTGCTTCTTCTTCTGGCATTAGGTCAACTTTATTGAACACTAACCAACGAGGTTTTTGTGCCACTTTTTCACTGTACTGCTCAAGCTCATCAATGATCGTTAGTGCATTCTGAATAGGATCAGAACCGTCTATCGGCATGATATCGATCATGTGTAGAAGAACACGACAACGCTCAAGGTGTTTCAAGAAGCGGATACCAAGACCAGCGCCATCAGCAGCGCCTTCGATCAGACCCGGAATATCGGCAACAACAAAGCTCTTCTCAGGAACCACGCTCACCACACCCAAGCTTGGGATCAAGGTTGTGAACGGGTAATCAGCTACTTTTGGTTTCGCTGCAGAAACAGAGCGAATAAAGGTCGATTTACCTGCATTTGGTAGGCCAAGCATACCAACGTCAGCAAGTAGAAGAAGCTCTAAACGCAGTTCACGAACTTCACCTTTAGTACCCATTGTCTTTTGACGAGGAGCGCGGTTAACAGACGATTTAAAACGCGTGTTACCCAGACCGTGCCAACCACCTTTACCAACCATTACCTTCTTGCCGTGCTCAGCAACTTCAGCAACGATTTCATTAGTATGGATATCAACAGCACGAGTACCTACAGGCACTTTTAACGTGATGTCTTTGCCACGTTTACCCGTACAGTTACCGCCGCGACCGTTTTCACCACGCTCTGCGCTGTAAAAACGTTGGAAACGGTAATCGATCAGTGTATTTAAGTTTTCATCAGCTTGGATGTAAACATCACCGCCGTCACCGCCGTCACCGCCATCAGGACCACCTTTAGCGACGAACTTTTCGCGCCAAAAGCTCACTGTACCATTACCGCCATCACCGGCTTCTATTTTTACTACCGCTTCATCAACGAATTTCATTTTTTAACTCCGCACTTACGTTGCGTTACCACTCACCAAGGAGTGATATAAATTCTAGCAGATCCGAGTTTAGATCGATCACCTAAGATCTAGGCCGACCTGCAACCAAGGAACAAATAAGGAGAGGTTCTTTGCTTGGAACTTGTTAAAGCTTAAACAAGAGCGTCTACTTTTTTATTCTCGTTATAAATAAAAAACCCTGCCGAATCGGCAGGGCTTTTGAATTCAGCTTTAAAGCTATAAATATAATCTAATTAAAGATTAAATTACTCAGCTTCGATGCTTACGAACTTACGGTTTTTAGGACCTTTAACAGCAAATTTCACTTTACCTTCAGTAAGAGCGAAAAGAGTGTGGTCTTTACCGATGCCAACGTTTGTGCCAGCGTGGAACTTAGTACCACGTTGACGTACGATGATGTTACCTGCAAGAACAGATTCGCCACCGAAACGCTTAACACCAAGACGTTTGCTTTCTGAATCGCGGCCGTTATTAGTAGAACCGCCAGCTTTTTTATGTGCCATTGTTAAACTCTCCTAATACTTAAGCGTTAATGCCAGTGATTTTCACTTCTGTGAACCACTGACGGTGACCAGCTTGCTTACGAGAGTGCTTACGACGACGGAACTTAACGATTTTTACTTTATCGCCACGACCGTGTTGTACTACTTCCGCAGTAACCTTACCACCTTCAACAAGAGGTGCACCAACAGCGATTTCTTCGCCGTTAGCAACAAGAAGAACTTTATCAAATTCTACAGTTGCACCAGTTTCAACGTCTAATTTCTCTAAA
Organism: Vibrio chagasii; assembly: GCF_002954585.1. Classification (GTDB taxonomy): domain Bacteria; phylum Pseudomonadota; class Gammaproteobacteria; order Enterobacterales; family Vibrionaceae; genus Vibrio; species Vibrio chagasii_A. The sequence continues at coordinate 67,184 of NZ_MSCI01000002.1, read as the reverse complement.
CGAAGAGTTTGACCTTCGCTTACTCGGTGTTGTTTGCCACCAGATTGGAAAACAGCGTACATATTTTACTCCGCTTTTTCCGCACAGCCTATGGTTGTTATTTGTACAACTCGGGTGTGCGCTAAACTAATCAATAGGGCGCAGATTCTACGGGAATCATGGCGCTATGACAAGCCATATTTTTAAAAAATTGGCGAAAACCTGTTCGCCAAAGAAAAGTGCGGCAATCATGCCCTTAAGCGATGTATTAATCAACGTTTTTTAGTGTATTATTCAACAATTAATACAACGTATAAACCTTACAGGGTCTAACTTCAGCCGGATGAACAATGGATTTTAAAGCTATCCAAACGCTTACTGCCAATGATATGGCAAAAGTGAATGAAACAATTCAAGCCCAACTTAATTCTGACGTAAGTTTAATCAACCAGCTTGGTTTTTATATCGTTAGCGGCGGTGGTAAACGCCTACGCCCGTTGCTTGCTCTTTTATCTGCTCGTGCTCTTGGTTACCAAGGCGAAGCACATATTACTTCTGCAGCCTTTATTGAGTTTATTCATACTGCGACTCTGCTTCATGACGATGTTGTCGACGAATCAGACATGAGACGTGGTAAAGCAACCGCCAACGCAGCCTTTGGTAATGCTGCCAGTGTTTTGGTGGGTGACTTTATTTACACACGCTCATTCCAAATGATGACTACGTTAGGATCTTTAAAGATCCTCGAGTTAATGAGTGAAGCGGTAAACGTGATTGCTGAGGGTGAAGTTCAACAGTTAATGAACTGCAACAACCCAGACACCACTGAAGAAAGCTACATGCAGGTTATCTACTCTAAGACAGCTCGCTTGTTTGAAGCCGCAACTCAAATTGGCGCAATTCTAACTGAGTCGTCACCAGAGATCGAAACGGCAATGCAAAACTATGGTAAATACCTAGGTACTGCATTCCAGCTGATTGATGATGTGATGGATTACACAGCAGATGGCAAAGAGATGGGTAAGAACGTTGGTGACGACCTAGCAGAAGGCAAACCGACCTTGCCGCTTCTATATGCAATGCACAATGGCTCTCCTGAGCAAGCAAGCATGATTCATGAGGCAATTGAAAAAGCCAACGGTATGGATAAGCTCAACGAGATTCTAGCCGCTATGGAAGAGACAGGCTCGTTAGATTACACCACCAAAAAAGCATACGAAGAAGCTGACAAAGCGATTGCTGAGCTTTCAGTACTGCCAGACTCGGAATATAAGCAAGCTCTGACGACTCTTGCGCATCTTGCCGTGAAGCGAACTAGCTAAGGCTGAATACAAAGACCCTAGAGTAAAAAGGAAGAGCTGAGCTCTTCCTTTTTGTTATCTATTGGTCGATAGCTGCGTGGATGCATGTTCAACCTAATAGTACTGCTCACAACTTCCGTGTAGTTGAGGGTTATCTTCGATCTCATCAAAGCTTACCGCTAATTGCTCTTCCGAGCCCTGCTTAGCCAACAACACCGTTTCGGCTTCTTGGTCAACTACCAAGATCGTTCCTACCCCTTGCTGACACTCTACTACTAGACCTTTACGGATTCGATTTGCTTCCATCATCTTTTCCTTCACAAAGTGAATTTACACTGACTCTAATACGCAGATTGAGATGAAAAGATCAAAAAAGCCGACCTATAAGGTCGGCTTTTATTATATCTATTTGGCTAAATGAGTCGTGTCTCGCTTACTTAGCGAATTCAACACCAATCTCGATATCGCCATTTAGCGTTTCAAGCATACTGTCTAGAGCATTACGTTCGAAATCGCTCAGCTCACCGTAGCTAAGGATAGCTTCTGCACCCTCTTTACCCAGCTTAACTGGTTGAGCGAAGAATGGTGCGTGCTCGCCTTCACCTTCAACGTACGCACACTCGATAACGTTCTCTTCACCTTGCAGAGCTTTCACTAGAGCAAGGCCGAAACGACAAGCTGCTTGGCCCATAGATAGTGTTGCACTGCCGCCGCCAGCTTTAGCTTCTACAACTTCAGTACCTGCATTTTGGATACGAGTCGTTAGTGCTGCGATTTCTTCATCAGTGAACTCTACGCCTTCAACTTGAGAAAGAAGAGGAAGAATAGTCACACCAGAGTGGCCACCGATAACAGGAACGCGAATGTCGCCTGGATCTTTGTCTTTTAGCTCAGCAACAAAAGTTTCAGAACGAATAACATCCAGAGTAGTAACACCGAATAGACGACGCTTGTCGTATACGCCCGCTTTCTTAAGAACTTCAGCAGCGATTGGCACTGTTGTGTTTACCGGGTTTGTAATGATACCAACACAAGCTTTTGGACATACAACCGCAATCTTCTCAGCAAGAGACTTAACAATGCCAGCATTCACATTGAAAAGATCCGCACGATCCATACCAGGCTTACGAGCAACACCCGCAGAGATAAGTACAACATCCGCACCTTCTAGTGCAGGTGTTGGATCTTCACCCGCATAACCTTTGATCGAAACAGGTGTTGGGATATGGCTAAGATCGGCAGCAACACCCGGAGTTACCGGTGCGATGTCGTAAAGCGCAAGATCTGAACCAGCAGGTAGGCGATTCTTAAGTAGTAGGGCTAGGGCTTGACCGATGCCACCAGCGGCACCAATAACAGCTACTTTCATTGTTATTCTCCTTGAGAGCTTTCTCTTATAAATTCTTGGTAGGGTAATTCTTGAGCTAGTTTAAAGTTAAAAAACTATATTAATCACAAAGTGATTACAATCAATTAACGCCAGCTTTGCGACTTCGCGCAAGTCAGTAAAACCGTGCTACACAGCAAGTTCGCATTATGGCGATAATCGACTGAAATAACAAAATAAGTCGTCGCAAATAACACATTATTCTATTAAATATTTACAGTGATATGACTAACAAATTACCGGGTTGTTTTGGCTAAAATTGAATATGTATGCGAGACTATGCAAACATCTTTGTTAATGAATAAGAATGACATATGCGCAATACAGAAAAACAAGACAACTTGGTTCGTGCTTTTAAAGCGCTACTAAAAGAAGAACGTTTTGGTTCACAAGGCGAAATTGTTGATGCCTTGAAGCATGAAGGCTTTGAAAGCATCAACCAGTCTAAAGTCTCGCGTATGTTAACTAAATTTGGCGCGGTTCGAACTCGTAACGCAAAAATGGAGATGGTTTACTGTCTTCCTGCTGAACTGGGCGTTCCAACGGTTTCGAGCTCTTTAAGAGAGCTTGTCCTAGATATTGACCACAACAATGCGTTAGTTGTTATACACACAGGCCCTGGTGCAGCACAACTGATTGCTCGCTTACTGGACTCGTTAGGTAAGTCGGAAGGCATACTGGGCGTAGTCGCAGGTGATGATACGATCTTCATTACTCCTACGTTATCTGTTACGACAAAACAGCTGTTTGACTCAGTCTGTGAGCTGTTTGAATACGCAGGATAATTGCTCATAGTTTCATAATTATCAACCTCATAAATGGATCGCGAATATCTATTTGCTTCGTGATCCAAATCACATCCTAGAATATCTCCCCCCACTCCCACATAGCAACACTAAATCATTGATTTTAAAAAACTCAGTAGCGAATTAAACACAAGATCTAGGCATCATTTGTTAGATTTTTTAGCTATATCTTTTAACATTCGAGTAATTTTCTGCCAATTTTTGATATTATTCAGACACTTTTTCATCACATGGATTGAAAAAGGTGCCGTTTCCAAATAGGAAACTCCAGAAACAACTACACTTGTTTCAGGGTTAATAATGAATAAAGGAAGGGAAATTCATGGCATTTACCAAACTTATCAAAGTTGGTGCTATTGCAGCTGCTGTAATGGGCGCTGGCGCTGTTAACGCTCAAGAGTTCATCACAATTGGTACTGGTTCAGTAACGGGGGTTTACTACCCAACTGGTGGTGCGATTTGTAAACTAGTGAACAAGGGCCGAAAAGACCACAACATTCGTTGTTCTGTAGAGTCTACTGGTGGTTCAATCTACAACGTTAACACCATCCGTGCTGGTGAACTAGATTTCGGTGTTGTTCAGTCTGACTGGCAATACCATGGCTACAACGGTACAAGTAAGTTCAAGGATCAGGGCGAATACAAGAAACTTCGCGCGATGTTCTCTCTACACACAGAACCGTTCAACATCATCGCTCGTACCGATTCTGGCATCAACAACGTTGCTGACCTAGCTGGTAAGCGTGTAAACATTGGTAACCCAGGTTCAGGTGACCGTGCAACTATGGGCGTTGTAATGGACGCTATGGGTTGGACTAATGACAGCTTCAAGCTAGCTTCTGAGCTTAAAGGTTCTGAGCGTTCACAAGCACTTTGTGATAACAAGATTGACGCATTCATCTACATGGTTGGTCACCCGAACGGATCAATCAAAGAAGCAACAACATCTTGTGATGCAAAACTGGTTTCAGCAACAGGTCCACAGATCGACAAAATCGTAGCTGAAAACCCATACTACGCATACAGCACAGTTCCTGCAGGCATGTACCGTGGTACAGATGCTGATGTAAACAGCTTCGGTGTTGCAGCAACTATGGTAACAACTTCTGACGTTTCTGATGAAGTAGCATACAACGTTGCTAAGGCAGTATTTGAAAACTTTGACACTTTCAAACGCCTACACCCAGCATTTGCTAACCTGAAGAAAGAAGACATGGTGAAAGCGGGTATCTCTATCCCTCTACACCCAGGTGCAGAAAAATACTACAAAGAAGTAGGCCTTCTAAAGTAATTCTACTTTAAGCCTACTACACCAATAAGGAGGCCAGCCCTCCTTATTGGCTTTTCACGTTTTATAAAAATAACTTAAGTGAAAAGAGCAAACCTTTAAGTTTCTCCAATTTGGCGAACTTACCTTCGTATCAAGCCTAAGACAAAGACGAACAAAAAACGCATTTCCCTATCCATTCACTACACTAGATAGGAGAGAAATAACGTCTCGTTGTTCGTAACAAAGGCAGACCATCAATAATAAGGATAAAGTACATGACGCAGACAACATCACCGTCTCCAGATGTGCAAGAAATGGTGGCACAATCAGACACTGGTGCGCGTAGCCCTCGCGGTATTCAAGGCCGTATTTTATGGTTTGTGCCTCTATGTTGGTCACTGTTCCAACTTTGGTATGCATCTCCGCTGCCGTTCATTTTTAACTTCGGAATTCTAAACGACACCGAAGCTCGAGCAATTCACCTTACTTTTGCTATTTTCCTAGCTTTTACCGCTTATCCGGCAATGAAAAACTCGCCACGGGACTACATCCCAGCAGTCGACTGGATATTAGCGCTTGCAGGTAGTTTTTCAGCTTCTTATATCTATATTTTCTACACAGAACTTGCTGGCCGTTCAGGTGCGCCAACAACATTCGATATTGTTGCCGCTGTATTTGGTATGGTTCTACTGCTTGAAGCAACACGACGCGCTTTAGGTCCACCTCTTATGGTTGTGGCAGCAGTATTCCTACTTTACACCTTTGGTGGCCCACACATGCCAGACGTTATCGCCCACAAAGGTGCGAGCCTGAACAAAGCAATGTCTCACTTGTGGCTAACAACAGAAGGTGTATTCGGCGTTGCGCTGGGTGTTTCAACGTCATTCGTATTCTTGTTTGTACTGTTTGGTGCAATGCTTGAACGTGCGGGTGCAGGCGCTTACTTCATCAAAGTCGCATTCTCACTGCTTGGCCACATGAAAGGTGGCCCTGCGAAAGCTGCCGTTGTAGCATCTGGCTTATCTGGACTTGTTTCTGGCTCTTCGATTGCTAACGTAGTAACCACTGGTACCTTCACCATTCCACTAATGAAGCGTGTTGGTTTCCCTGGTACAAAAGCAGGTGCGGTAGAGGTTGCGGCTTCAACCAATGGTCAACTTACACCACCAATCATGGGTGCTGCGGCATTCCTAATGGTGGAATATGTAGGTATCTCATATGTAGAAGTAATCAAAGCTGCTCTATTGCCAGCCCTGATCTCTTACGTCGCTCTGATTTACATTGTTCACCTAGAAGCATGTAAAGCAGGCATGACTGGCCTACCTCGTCGTCACACACCAACTATTGTACAAAGCCTACTCTCTTTCACAGGGACCATTTTAGGCCTATGTGTTATCAGTGCCGCGGTTTACTACGGTGTGGGTTGGACGAAAGATGTGTTTGGCGAAGCTGCGACACCAATCGTTACTGTGGCTCTGTTGATTGCTTATGTCGCTCTTGTTCGCGTATCTGCAAAATACGCAGCTGAAGGTGGCATGGAAATCGATGCGGATCTAAAAGAAGTTCCGGATCCAGGCCCAACGATTAAATCAGGTTTACACTTCCTACTGCCTATCGTAGTGCTAGTTTGGTGTCTGACGGTTGAACGTTTCTCACCTGGCTTATCTGCATTCTGGGCAACAGTGTTCATGATCTTCATCTTGATCACCCAGCGTCCTTTGATGACTCTGATGAACAAATCAGACGATCTTGCAGAACAAACCAAAGCTGGTTTCGTTGATCTGGCTGAAAGCTTGGTGTCAGGTGCACGTAACATGATCGGCATCGGTGTGGCGACAGCGGCTGCTGGTACTGTTGTAGGCGTGGTGACGCTAACGGGTATCGGTCTTGTAATGACTGACTTCGTTGAGTTTATCTCAGGCGGTAGCATCATCCTTATGCTGCTATTTACTGCGGTAATCAGCTTGATCCTGGGTATGGGCTTACCAACCACAGCAAACTACATCGTTGTATCGACACTGATGGCACCAGTAATTGTGACTCTAGGTGCTGCACACGGCCTTATCATCCCACTGATTGCGGTGCACTTATTCGTGTTCTACTTCGGTATTCTTGCGGATGATACACCTCCTGTAGGTCTTGCGGCCTTTGCTGCAGCGGCAATTGCGAAATCAGACCCGATTCGCACTGGTATCCAAGGCTTCACCTACGATATCCGTACCGCAATCTTGCCGTTCATGTTCATCTTCAACACTCAGCTACTGCTGATGGGCATTGATTCTTGGTGGCACTTAGCACTGACTATCTTCTCATCTGTAACTGCGGTACTTATCTTCGCAGCTGCAACACAAGGTTGGTGGTTCACTAAGAACAAGTGGTGGGAAACGGTGCTGCTTATTGCATTAACCTTCACTTTCTTCCGCCCTGGCTTCTGGTGGGACATGATTTACCCAGAGAAAGTTCTTTCACCTGGAGTTGAGATTGCTCAAATCACGGAAAAGCTGGATGTGGGACAATCACTTGAACTTAGAGTGGGTGGCGAAAACTTAGAAGGTGACTATTCTGAAAAGACAGTTCGCCTACCGTTTGAAGATTCTGCGACCTCAAGTGAAGATCGTATTGCCTCTATGGGTCTAATGCTGACTGAATCAGAAGGCAAGATGATTGTTGATATGGTGGAGTTCGGTAGCCCAGCAGAAGCGGCTGGTATTGATTTCGATTGGGAAATCAAATCCGTTATCCAAGATGCAGATCGACCAATGAAAGAGTGGGTATTCTTACCAGCTCTGATCATTTTGATTGGTTTAGCGATGAACCAAAGAAGACGTGCTCGTAAGGATGAGATTAGCGCGTAATGGATAAGGCTGAGTAGTGCTTAGCGTTATTTGGCTTTATTACATGGAAAGGATAATTACAGTGCTAAGTGAAAGCTTAGCGCTGATTAAAAAGAGACGAATACATGTATAAACAAATCCTTGTTCCTGTTGATCTTAATGACAAAGGCTTTTCGGATAAAGCAGTCGAACTGGCGGTATGGCACGCAAAACACAGCAATGCTGAAATCCACATTCTGAACGTACTACCTGGCATTCACATGTCGATGGTAGCGTCTTACTTCCCGAAAGATGCAGCGAACCAAATGAAGCTAGATGTTAAAAATCAGCTGAAAGAGTTCGCTGACAAACACATCGACGATGAAGTGGTTTACAAGGTTCATGTTGCTGAGGGTAAAACCTACGCGACGATTCTTGATTACGCAGAAAAGCTTGGCGCCGACCTTATCGTGATGCCTAGCCATAAGCGTTCGAAAATCGACAAAGTGGTACTGGGCTCGGTTGCAAGCAAAGTAGTACAGAACTCACCAATCAATGTATTGGTGGTTAAACCGCAAGGTTAAGTCATTTAATCGACACACGATCTAAAAAGGTTGGCCTACAAGCCAACCTTTTTTGTTTTTAACTCATGCTACATAGCTTTAGAGTTAATTCACTATGTTTTGCGGGCGACAAGCGATAAAGCCATCAATATTATCCATTAAGATATCAGACAGTTTTTGAATAGAGCTGTCACTACCCCACGCTACATGAGGTGTGAGTAGCAAATTTAGCAAATGGCTATTGGCCAACAGTGGATTTGAGTTGTCGGCTGGCTCTTGAGTAAACACATCCATGCCCGCTCCAGCAATGTGATTGTTCTTCAGAGCTTCAATCAAGGCCTGTTCATCTACTAGACCTCCGCGCCCGGTATTGATTAAGACTGCGCTCGGTTTCATCATTGTAAGCTCTCGCTCTGAAATCAGATTTTGGGTCGCATCAGTCAACGGGCAATGTAGGCTTATCGCATCCGCTTGCTGTAATACCGTATCAAAAGGCAGATACCCTTCTCGACAAGACTCTGCTCCTTTTCGTTCGGCAAACATTACCTTCACACCAATAGCTTTGGCTAACATTGCGGTGGCTTGGCCTAAACTGCCACTGCCCATTAAACCCAATGTACTGCCAGCCACGTCTTGAATCGGATGAGTAAAGAAACAGAACTGCTTGTCCTTTTGCCACTCGCCCGACTCAATGTCTTTATGATACCCGACAAGGTTTCTTTTAAGTGCAAACAGCATTGCGATGACATGTTCAGGAACCGATTGAGTCGCGTAGCCTTGTACGTTTGTCACTGCAATGTCTTTAGATTTGCAGTATTCCACATCGACATTATTAACACCTGTCGCTGAAACCGCGATCAACTTGAGCGTTTTCGCACCAGCTAGATTCGACTCATTGAGCACTACCTTGTTAGTGATCACCACATCAGCTTCTTCAACTCGCTCCGATACTTGCTCAGGAGCTGTGAAATCATACTCTACCCATTCATGCTCAAAGCTCAGAGGTTTTAAATGAATTTGAGACGGGATGGTCGCTCTATCGAGAAACACAACTTTCAGCGTTGGCATTGTTCTTCCTTGGTTAGATCTATAATCAGTCCATTCTAAGCTTTTAGCTTACTGTAGTCTGGAAGCTCAGGCGCAATTTCAAAGTGCTGTTCGATTTGCGGAGATGCTTGAGGGTAAAAGTCACAGGGAACAAAGGCTTTGAACAGCTGATTATTCGCTGGATGATAAAAACTCAACTCACACGCATGTAAAGCTAGCCTATCACTGTATTCAAACGCTTCTGGAGTTGCGTAAAACTCATCGCCCACAATCGGTGCGCCTATTTCCATGCAATGCACTCTCAATTGGTGAGAACGCCCGGTAATTGGCAGTAACTTCAGTAAAGTCGTTTGGGGTTCTTGCTGTTCTACCACATAACGAGTCTGTGATGGTTTACCGTCTTCAAAACAGACTTTCTGCTTGGGGCGGTTTGGCCAATCACAGATGAGTGGTAGATCGATCAAACCTTCTTTGTGCTCAACCGCTCCCCATACGCGTGCGTAATACAGTTTGTGCGTCAGGCGATATTGGAACTGCTTCTTCAAGTGACGTTCTGCCTGCTTATGCTTAGCCAATAACATCAAGCCAGAGGTCGACATATCCAAGCGGTGAACCACTTGAATATCAGTGAACTCCTCCACCAAACGACTCCACATGCTGTCGTAATGCTCTGGCAACCTGCCCGGTACTGAAAGTAACCCCGCAGGCTTGTTGACCACCAAAATATCATCATCTTGATAAACAATATCAACCCAAGGTTCACGTGGTGGTGTGTACTGCTCTAGCGCCATTGAAGCCTCTTATTTACTAGTGAAAAAATAATTCACAGTTAATTCGTTTATTAATAAATACAATTTTTAATGTTTTCGTACATAAAAGTTGACGAGTTTACAAAACATGGTATTGATAGGGTAACGGAAAATAACAAGCCAACATCGAAGGAACCATGATGGACAGTACGGTTAAAACAACCACAACAAAAACCTCAGCTCCCCTATCCAGTTTAATTAAATCTCTTGGCCCAGGTATTATGATGGCCGCTGCTGCAGTCGGCGGTTCACACTTAGTTGCCTCAACCAAAGCCGGCGCCATCTATGGTTGGCAACTGGCAGCTCTAATCATCCTAGTAAACCTATTCAAGTACCCATTCTTTCGAGCCGGTATCCAATACACACTTGGTACTGGACAAAGCTTGGTTGAGGGTTACTCAAACCTAGGTCGCCCTTACCTAGTGATCTTTTCGATACTAAGTGCTATTTCAGCCGTCGTAAACACAGCCGCACTACTGCTGTTTAGTGCGAGTTTACTTAGCTACTTCATTCCTTTTGAGTTAGCAACCAGTACGCTTTGTATGATCGTACTCGCGACCTGCTTGATCATCTTATTTGCAGGGCATTATCGTGCTCTGGACACCCTTTCAAAAGCGATCATGGCGATCCTTACGATCACCACTCTAGCCGCTGTCGCCATTGCTATCGGCTCGCCTGTCGAACCAGATGCTGCTTTTGTTCCACCATCACCTTGGTCATTGGCAGCAATTGGCTTTATCGTGGTGACCATGGGTTGGATGCCTGCCCCTATCGAGATTTCAAGCATCACCTCTATGTGGCTAAAAAGCCAAAAAGAGAAGCAAGAAGTCACAGCTCAATCTGCCTTATTCGATTTCAACGTCGGCTACATTGGTACTGCACTGCTTGCGTTAGTGTTTGTCGCTTTGGGTGCTCTCGTACTTCACGGTTCAGGTGTAGAACTGTCTCGATCTGGTGTGGGCTTTACTCACCAATTAGTTGGTATTTACGCATCGACGATTGGCGAATGGTCGCGTCCACTAATCGCTATCATTGCTTTCTTCTGTATCTTTGGTAGCACGATTACGGTTATCGACGGCTACTCTCGCGTGCTTGCGGAATCACAACGTCTGTTACTTAATAAAGAGTCGAGCCCGCGCATGCTACAAGGCTGGATCATCATTGTCTCTATCGCCGCACTCGCGATTGTGATGTTCTTCAGCGCTGCGTTGATGCCAATGCTGGATTTCGCAATGGTACTTGCTTTCGCAACGACGCCATTCTTCGCGCTGCTTAATTTCATCTTGGTGAACAAAGCTAAGCTTCCAGAAGCGTTAGCCATTGGCAGCAAACTAAAATTGTTGTCTGTCGCAGGCCTAGTTTACTTGTTCGGTTTCTTAGCCGTATTTGTTTGGTGGAAATGGTTGATGTAACCCATCAATCACTACCATCTACAAACTCGAGATAAAAATAAGGCCTTCATGGTGAAGGCCTTATTTGTTGTTCACGGACTAGCTAATATTAATTGTGAGAAACTACAATCAAGCGTAGCGAGTCTAGTTGAACCTGAGCTTTGCTGATGTAGCCGGTCAGTTCGTTAATCTGAGCTTCGATAACTTCTAACTCTTCATCACGAATGTTCGGGTTCACCGCTTTCAGAGCTTGTAGACGCTCTAGTTCACCGTTGAGGTTTGTCTGCATATCTCTTTGCGCTTGCTGACGCACTTCTTCAACTTTAGGAAGAACTTGTGCCTCACCCGCTTCGATTAGCTTGTGAATTTCGCCTTGTACCGAGTTAACTAACTTACTTGCTAGATGACGGTTCACCGGGCTCAACTGGCGGTTAAAGCTATCAAATTCAACCTGAGAAGATAGGTCGTTACCACGGCCATCCATCATCAAGCGAATCGGAGTCTTAGGTAAGAACTGGCTGATACCACTGCGTTTTGGTGCTTGTGCATCCACCAGGTAAACCAGTTCAAGCAAGATAGTACCAACCGGCAGCGCTTTGTTCTTAAGTAGTGATACCGCAGAAGTACCCACCCCTTCGCTAAGTAGTAAATCAATACCACCCTGAATCATTGGGTGTTCCCAACTAATGAAGTTCATGTCTTCACGAGAAAGCGCTGTATCACGGTCGAACGTGATAGTTGCACCTTCATAAGGTAAGCCAGGGTAGCTTGGTACCATCATGTGCTCAGATGGCGTTACTACTAGCGCATTTTCACCTTTGTCGTCTTGGTTCAAACCAATGGTATCGAACAAGCTCAATGCAAAAGTAACTAGGTTAGTATCGCCATCAGTTGATGCGATCTTCTCTGCAATCTCGTGCGCTTTATCACCGCCGTTTGAGTGCATCTCTAGTAGGCGATCTCGGCCTTTTTCTAGATCCGCTTTTAGGCTTTGATTTAGCTTAGCTGATTCTTCGATCACTTCATCAAGCTGCTCTGTGTTACCAGAAGCTAGCATCTCGATCAGCACGTCTGAATACTTGTCATAAACTGTGCGACCTGTTGGGCAAGTTTCCGCAAATGCATTCAGGCCTTCATCAAACCAACGCGCTAGTATTGCCTGTGATGTGCCTTTCAAATAAGGAACATGAATATCGATATCACGCTGTTGACCGATACGATCCAAACGACCAATACGTTGCTCAAGCAAGTCTGGGTTGAATGGAAGGTCAAACATCACTAATTGGTTAGCAAACTGGAAGTTACGGCCTTCAGAGCCGATTTCACTACAGATAAGCACCTGAGCACCGCCCTCTTCTTGAGCAAAATAAGCCGCCGCTTTGTCACGCTCTAGAATCGACATACCCTCGTGGAATACAGTTGCACGTACACCTTCACGCTCGCGCAGTGCCTGCTCTAGTTGCAGAGCCGTACTTGCACGCGATGCGATCACCAGGATCTTTTCGCTACGCTTGTCTTGGATCTTTTCAATCAGCCAGTTAACACGTGAATCGAACTGCCACCAGCTTGAGTCTTCACCTTCAAACTCTTGGAAGATCTCTTCTGGATAAAGCATCTTCATCGCGCGAGCTTCTGGTGCCATCTTGCCACCGATCATGCCTGATACACGCATCGACGTGGTGTACTGCGTTGGAATGTCCATCGGCAGTAGGTTTACGTTACGCTTAGGGAAGCCTTTGATAGCGGCACGTGTGTTCCTGAATAGAACACGACCAGTACCATGACGATCCATAAGGTTATCAATCAGTTCTTGGCGCGCTAATGCTTGCTCTTCTTCGCTGCTATCACCTTCAATAACACGGAATAGAGGCTCAACATCTTGTTCAGAAAGCAGCTCAGTAATCTGATTCTTCGCGCTGTCTTCAAGTTTCACGCCTGAGAATAGTGCGGTGACAGCATCAGCAACCGGTGCGTATTGATCTTCTTCTTCAACAAACGCTTCGTAATCGTAGAAGCGGTCAGGATCCAATAGACGCAGACGTGCAAAGTGACTCTCACGGCCCAGTTGCTCTGGAGTCGCTGTCAGCAAAAGCACACCTGGAGTATTTTCTGCCAAGCCCTCTACCACTTGGTATTCACGGCTTGGTTTGTCTTGGCTCCACTCAAGGTGGTGCGCTTCATCGACAACCAATAGATCCCACTCACCTTCCAGTGCTTGCTCATAGCGTTTGCGGCTCTTACGTAAGAAATCTAACGAACACAGAACGTATTGCTGAGTATCAAATGGATTATCTGATTCTGCAAAGGCTTCAATACAACGCTCTTCATCAAAGATAGAAAAGTGCAGATTGAAACGACGCATCATCTCAACTAGCCATTGGTGTTGTAGTGTTTCAGGTACCACAATCAGAATACGTTCAGCGCGGCCAGACAACACCTGCTGGTGAATGATCATACCCGCTTCGATGGTTTTACCTAGACCAACTTCATCAGCTAATAAAACACGTGGCGCATGACGACGCCCCACTTCATGAGCGATGTACAACTGGTGAGGAATTAGGCCAGCACGCATACCACACAAGCCACGCATGGGGCTCTTATGTTGTTGGTATTGATTGCTTAGTGCACGGTAACGCAACACAAAATTATCCATACGGTCGATTTGACCTGCGTACAGTTTGTCTTGTGGCTTATTAAAACGAATCTGATTGCTTAAGAAGATTTCACGCAGAGTCACTTCTGATTCTTGAGTATCCTCACGTGTACCTAAGTAGGTCAGCAGCCCTTTATCTTCGATTACTTCTTCGACAGATAGAGACCAACCTTCTTGGCATTCGATGACATCGCCTACATTAAACGTTACTCGGGTTACGGGAGCATCCGTACGTGCATACACACGGTTTTCTTCTGATGCTGCAAACATTAGTGTCACTGTGCGAGCATCCATTGCTACAACGGTACCTAAACCTAAATCGCTCTCCGTATCGCTTATCCAGCGTTGCCCCAAAGCAAATGTCATGAATCGACTACCTCAATCTTTTAGTTGGAATTTGACCTTTTTAACTGATATTTGAAACAAGAACCTTACCGCTCTTGAACTAAAAATATAGCCAAAAATGCCTAGTTTGCAGCCACTTTTTAAGTGCGCTCTAGATAATAAATATCTCGAGAAAATGGTGCAGAAAAAGGTCGCTAATCTTACTCGATGCTGTGATTTAGGTCACGTCTAAAGGAGATGATTTCATGCTTTTTTTCTGTTTTCGCCAATGCAATCAAACTGTCAAAAAAACATGGTTAACCTATTGGTAGTAGATTGCTGCCGTTAGTGAACATGGCATATTCATCCATCACAATATGGCAATATTTCTCTCGTTGAACTTTAGGTGAGCAGTTGACTATCACCAGAATGAGAGACTAACCTTTAAGTGAGCTTAATCTACGTTCAATCGATGCAAAGCAAGCCGTACGCGGCAAGGAGATGCTATGGGCGAGACCAACCGGAAGCTATTTGTTCTAGACACCAATATCCTACTTCACGAACCCTTCGCTATATTTTCTTTCCAAGAGCACGATGTCGTTATCCCCATGACAGTGCTAGAAGAACTAGACAGAATCAAAGACAGTAAGAGGGACGTTGCAAGAGATGCAAGAATTGCAATTCGAACTCTCGAAGATTTATTCAGGGAAGCCACACCAGACCAAATATCGGAAGGCATCCCTTTCACCAAAGACATTAAGGCCTCAGGCAGTATCTCAATACTCGCCGATTACGAACTTCAAGAAAGCATCAAAGCCTTTGCCGACGACAAGGCTGGCGACAACCGAATCCTCAACGCTGTTCTTTACCTTCAAAATAAACGTGCGCCACGTGAAGTGGTTCTCATCACCAAAGACATCAACATGCGTTTACGTGCAAAAGGCGCGGGCGTACGCTTCGTTGAAGATTATCAAACCGACCAACTGATTGATGATATCCAATACCTCACCAAAGGTTTCCAACAACTTGAGGGCGCATTTTGGGATGGTATCGACAATGTGGAAAGTAAAACCCTAGCTGGTAAAACCTTCCATACGCTAGCAAGAGAGCCTTTCGAACCAACCTTCCTTAATCAATATGTGATTGATGAAGAGAGTGACTTTGCAGCAAGAGTGGAAGAGATCGATACCGAAACCGTCACACTCAGAGACTTAAGTCGTGAACGCTTAATGAATCGCAGGGCCTGGGACATCACACCAAAGAATATTTATCAGGGAATGGCTATTGATGCGCTACTCGACCCAGATATTGACCTGGTGATCCTAACGGGTGCGGCTGGTAGTGGTAAAACGCTGCTCGCGATGGCCGCAGCGCTTGAGCAAACCATTGAACGTAAACAGTTCGATAAGATCATCGTCACCCGAAACACACCTGACATTGGTGAGTCTATTGGCTTCCTTCCTGGAACAGAGGAAGAGAAGATGCTGCCTTGGTTGGCTGCCGTGACCGATACACTGGAAGCGCTGCACAAAAATGACCACTGCACCGAAGGGTCACTGAAGTACATCTGTGATAAAGCGAATATCCAGTTCAAATCTATCAACTTCATGCGCGGCCGTTCAATCCAGAATGCGTTTGTGCTTCTCGATGAGTGTCAAAACCTGACCGCTTCACAAATCAAAACCATTATCACCCGTTGTGGTGAAGGCACCAAGATCGTCTGCTCAGGTAACCTAGCGCAGATAGATTCTTCCTACTTAACCCCTGTGACTTCAGGTTTAACCTACATGGTTGAGCGTTTTAAAAACTTCGAAGGCAGTGCCAATATCCACCTCAACGGCGTGGTACGTAGCCGACTGGCAGAGTTTGCGGAAGAAAACATGTAATCACTTTTTGCGATTACTCCCCCTCCTTTAAAAACAAAAAGCGCCTCACAATGGAGGCGCTTTTCAATTCTATTTTTGTGCTAACATTGCTGCAGCGAGCCTGATTTACTCAGTACCACCAACCGTTAACGAATCTAGCTTCAATGTTGGTTGACCAACACCCACTGGCACACTTTGACCAGCCTTACCACACACACCCACACCACGATCGATGCTTAGATCGTTACCCACCATAGACACTTGCTGCATCGCTTCAATACCAGAGCCAATCAGCGTTGCGCCCTTCACTGGGTGAGTGATCTTACCGTTTTCAATCATGTACGCTTCAGAAGCTGAGAATACAAACTTACCAGACGTAATATCTACCTGACCACCACCGAAGTTTGGTGCGTAGATACCTTTATCTACTGTCGCGATGATCTCTTCTGGTGTGTGCTCCCCCGGCAGCATGTATGTGTTCGTCATACGTGGCATTGGAAGGTGCGCGTAAGACTCACGACGACCGTTACCTGTTGGAGCAACCCCCATTAGACGAGCATTCAGCTTGTCTTGCATGTAACCTTTTAAGATGCCGTTTTCGATTAACGTATTGTACTGACCGTTAACACCTTCATCATCGACGTTCAATGAACCTCGAAGATCAGTCAATGTACCGTCATCGACAATCGTACATAGGCTTGAAGTAACTTGCTCGCCAACTTTACCAGAGAATACTGAAGACTCTTTACGGTTAAAGTCCCCCTCTAAACCGTGACCTACCGCTTCGTGTAGTAGAACGCCCGGCCAGCCAGAACCCAGAACGACAGGCATTGCACCAGCAGGCGCAGCAACGGCTTCAAGGTTAACAAGCGCTTGGCGAATCGCTTCATCTGCAAACTGATAAGCAACTTGAGTGCCTTTATCATCGCTTAGAAAGAAGTCGTAACCAAAACGGCCACCACCACCAGCACTACCACGCTCACGGCGATCGCCTTTCTGAGCAAGAACACTAATAGATAAACGAACCAGCGGACGAATATCGCCAGCGTACGTACCATCAGTCGCGGCAACAAGCATCTGCTCATGTACACCGCTTAGGCTCACTGATACTTCAGTCACCATAGGCTCTTTAGTACGAATGTAAGCATCTAATGATTTTAGTAATTCTGTTTTCTGCTGTTTTTCCCAGCTTGCTAGCGGGTTAACTGCATCATAGTAAGTTTGGTTAGCGTTGCGTTTGAAGGCTTGTACCTTGCCGTTTTGACCTTGTTTCGCGATACCACGAGCTGCAATTGCGCTCTGTTTAAGGCCATCCAATTGGATTTGGTCTGAGTAAGCAAAGCCAGTCTTTTCACCAGATACTGCACGAACGCCAACACCGCAATCGATATTGAAAGAGCCGTCTTTAATAATGCTGTCTTCTAGCACTAAAGATTCGTGCCAGCTTGACTGAAAGTAGATATCAGCATAATCAATTTGGCGTGTAGCAATGCTCGCCAATGTATCTGCGATATTTTGCTCCGTAAGCCCTGTTGGGTTCAGTAGCGCTTCTTCAATTTGATTAATGCTCATAGATGGCTCTTGTTTGTAATTAAAATTGATTGGTAAATCGAGTGTGTTGTGTGATTGGCATATTTTGCCTAATGGATTCACAACTGGATGTGTCTATCTCGACAACCATACTTTTAGGATCTTGGTCTAACTGTGCGACCACTCTTCCCCAGGGATCAACCACCATAGAGTGTCCCCATGTTTCTCTTTGGCAAGGGTGCTTACCACCTTGCCCTACCGCAACAATCCACGATTGTGTTTCGATTGCCCGGCATCTTAACAGTGCTTCCCAATGCGCCTGACCGGTTACCGCAGTAAACGCCGCTGGTACCACTATGATCTGCGCGCCTTGCTTGCGTAACTCTGAATACAAGTGAGGAAAGCGCACATCATAACAAATACTTAAACCTAAGTGACCAAAAGGCGTTTCCGTTGTCACAACTCGATCACCTGGAGTGAAAATATCAGACTCTCGATAGCACTTGTGAGCATCAGCGACATCCACATCAAACATGTGTAACTTGTCGTAATGAGCCACTAAGCTGCCAAAGTCGTCTATCACCAAAGTCGTGGTAGTGACACCTTTCGCTGCGCTTATCGGCATACTGCCCACAATGATCCAAATACGATGAAGCCTAGCTAGCTCAGCCAGTTTTTTCTGCAATGGACCACCATTCAATGGCTCGGCATGCTGGTGATAATCCGCTTTGCTACCGAATACCAATGCATTCTCTGGGCAAACGACCCATTTAGCCCCTAACGCCTTACACTTAGCTACCTCTTTGGCGAGATAATCAAGGTTACTGTCAGGGTCAGGGCCCGAAGTCATTTGAATCAAACCAACACAATCCATGTGTAATGCTTCTCCATTCATTATGATTCAGAAATCACTATTTATCTGTATATTAGGGCTTACTTTTACTCAGCCAACTTTCTTAGATTTTCTGGAAGTTGGAACTCACCAGAGCTACGAGAAAGCTCACTTACCGTTGGTGAATCCAGAGGACCTTTCACCGAGTAATTAACCTGAGTAAAGACCTCAACAACCGGTGAAATAACCGTAGTTACCGCCAACACATACAACGCTGTTTGAGGTGTTACCGCAAACGCTGTTAGCACTGGAATACCCGATGTGATATCTGGCGTAAAGTTTACTTCTGCATCTACCTGACGAGTATTTAGGTTAGCAATACCTTTGATCTTCATCTCACCCGCCACGGCATCCATGTTCAGGTCGTTGGTCAGGAAGATACCATTTTGCATCTTGCCCGTGCCTGTAATGCTGTTAAATGCCATGCCTTTATCAAACACATCAGAGAAATCGAGCTGCATCTTACGAATGATCGAATCTAAACTGAACAAACCAAGCAAGCGAGCTGCCCCGCTCACATCTGAGATAATACCTTTACCAAACTTGGTTTTTACGTCGCCATCTAGAGTATCCATCTTGATACCCCAAGGTGAGCCGTCCCAGTCAAGTTGAGCTTCTAGCTCAAATGGTGCTTTTTGAATCCCCGAGGTGATGCCAAAGCGCTCCATCAACTCACTGTTATTTTCACCTTCCACATCAACTTTCAGCGAAGAGTGACTCTTGTCGCCATTCAATTCCCACCAGCCACTGACATCCGCTTTGTTGCCACCGCTGCGTACCTGAATTTTCTTCCACGCAAGGCGGTTTTCTTCTCTCGCTAGTTCAACATCTACCTTGCCAACTTTATAGCCTTGTAGCCAGAAGTCGTTCAGGGTTAGCTTGAGATTCGGCATCACATCATGAACCTTTCGATCCAATTCAGAGATCAACGGTGCTTCTTGCTCTTTGCGTTGCAGCAATGGCTCTTGCTTTGATTTGTCGCTCCATTCTGGAACAAACAGATGTAGGCGATCCAACGACACAGTTAAATCATAAGGGGGCAGATAATTAATATCCCCCTCTAACTCTTGGCTCGATACTTCCATTTGCCAAGCTTGTTTATTCTTGCGTGCACTAAAATCTACATCATTCCAAGAAATACCACCAAGAGTCAGCTCTTTACTTTCAAAAGTCACACGACTTGGAGCAGGAATTGTTGGTGTGTTCATTTGGCTTAAAACAGCAGTTGATGGCTGTACTGGCTCCATGATCACCGAAAGCCAATCATCAGCATTAAACTTATCAGTACGAATCAATGCATGGTGCCCAACCACAGGGCTAATCTTATAGCCGCCTCGACCTAATACTAGGTTGGTCGCGGTTAGTTCAGGCACATCACCTGTGATATCAATTTCAGCTTGGTACTTGGTATTCGGCAACTGCAAACGCGCAGTAATCGCTTCTTGGTTACCTGATGCTTGTAGCCTTGCTGAACCACTCTCTAATGACTTCTTGGCCAATGGATACGGGTAATCACTCGCGAGATATTTTAGGTCAGACTGTAAATCCAATTGGTAAGTAAAGCCGATGTCATTCAATTGGATATCAATCTGGCTTTGCCATTGCGCATGACCAGACAGACGACTCAGCCATTGCTCACCAATGTAAGGCTCTAAAGGCTTCACATCCCAGTCGCCTAGCACATCGATATCAACAGCATAGCCAGGACCATCATTCTGTCCTTTAAAATCAATAGAGATGCCTTGTTTAAGCAAGTCTGCGGCTAAACCATTCGCTGTCACCACATCATTATCAAACTCAATCCGACCTGTGGTGTTTTCCAACACCATCGGTGGCGCTTCAATTTCAACATGATTGCCGCTTAGGTCAGCGTAACCCCACGCTCTGGCTTCTTTATCAGAGTCGAATGGGATATTAAGCTGGAATTCAGAAGAGACATCACCGCTCACTTGAAGTGCGGTTAACGCAGCGCCCACCGAGTCAACCAGTGGCGAAGCTGTCATGTAATCACGCACCGCATTGCCTGACGCGGTGGCCTTAGCTTCTATCTCGATATGGCCGCCTTCACCCAAGTAAGGAATACGACCTGTGATTCGATCGGCAGTCACATCCATTAGTTGTGCAGAGCGAGAATCGAGATACATCGCATCATTCTCAAAAAACAGATCAAGTTGTAGGTCTGTGATCAATGGCCATGCGGTATCAAAGCTAAATTTAGCGTCCTCTAATCGAGCCCAAACTTGAAAAATACCATCGTGATTGGTGTACGGATAGTTATCCAATTGACCGTGCCACAGCAACTTCACCGTATCAGCCTTACCCGCCTGAATCGCGGTGGAAAGGTAATCCGTCAACTCTTGACCAAGTGCTAAGGCCGGTAGATAACGCCATGTTTCACCGACGTTATAAGCATCTACTTCACCGTAAAATGATAAGAAAGGGCTTGAATCTTTAGGGAAATCTAAGCGAAATGCACCCAGCACCTGTAAATCTGGCGTGGCTGCCGTGACTTTATCAGACCAAAGCTTCCAGCCGTTCTCATCTTGCTGCCACACAATGTCAACCTGACCTTGTTTGATGTTTAAAGGTGCTTGGAAAACATCGCCATACGTGAATACATCGTCAATAATATATAAACTGGCTTTTGCTTCTGTCATAGAGCCGAACACGCTACCAGAGACTTGGCTAAAGCCCGGTACTAAATCCCACTGCTCGATCGCAAAATCAGAAAAACTAGCCGAGTAACGTAAGCTCTCAATACCAGACTCCATCGATAGACGAATATCAGACACCGTACCGCCCGGAGACAGCACATTTATCATCTTGGTTGAATCTTCTGAGTCTGGCAGCAGCTTAATCAGTGGTGTGATGGTCGAAATATCAAGCTCAGAGACGTTAAGCAGCCAAGGACCTTGTTGCCATTTAAATGCTACATCGAGTTCAGGCCAAGGCGTGTCATCGGTTCTCAAGTTAAGTGAGTGACCATTCACTTGCCAACCATCATCGATTGGAGATAACTTAAAAACGCCTGATTCAAGCATCAAGTCATGCTTACCATCTTCGTTCCAGGTCAATTCTGAAGGCAGCACTTCAACATAGGCGCTGACTGGCTTGCTATTCCGTAGCGTAAGCCAGCTATTTAAGCTTATGGTCCCCTTTTCAATGCCAGACTCAGCCTGTATGTAACGGGTTAACCAAGGTTTAATCGAGATTTTATCTGCGCTGACATAAAACTCACCCGTAACATCCGTCAGTGAGCCACCATCAATAAAGTTAGCACTTACTGACAAAGAATTGAGGTTAGCATCTTTTATACTTACTACGCCTTCTGCCAGGTGGTGTTTACCTGAGTTCTGCCACTTTAAAGTTTCGATATCAAGCTGACGCTCTTCATCAGAGACAGAACGATAAAAGATGGTAGAATCTTTCGCGGTGAAATCGACCAGTGTTTTTAGCAGTAGGTTATCCAGCTCTTTCATTACTCGCTTAGAGGAGCCAGAATCTTTAGGTTTATCTGTCTCGTTTTGCCCAGCAAATAGGTCAATAGATCGGATATCAAGATACATCTGGTTCATAACCAGATCAGCCACAACGGGACGCATTTGAACGAGCGATTGAATCAAGTCGAACTCGACTTCGACACGTTCAACAGAGAAGGTCACATCTTCAACATTAGGAAGGTTGGCTTTTACACCTTGCAGTGCAATGGAAGGGTGTGTGTTACGCCAGAAACCACCCACGTCTTGAATAGAAAACTCAAAACCAGAATGTTGATTTACCCAAAGCTCAATTTCAGATTGATACTTATTTAAATTGGGTAAGGCTACACGCAGTGTAGTGACAGCAATGGCTAGCGCTACTAAGAGAGTAACCACTAACCATAAGCATGCACGTAGAATCAGAGTAACGCTTGAGCTCACAAAATTTCCATTACATCATAACAACATCAAACTGCTCTTGTATGTACAGAGGCTCAGCCTGGATTTTAACTTGTTTACCAATAAACACTTCAAGCTCAGCAAGCGCATGAGACTCATCGCCTTCTAGCGCTTCAGCAACCGCTGCAGCAGCATAAACCACAAACTTGTCAGCGTCATAGGCACGGTTGACACGAGTGACCTCTCGAAGTATCTCATAACAAACGGTTTCAACTGTCTTCACACTGCCACGACCTTCACAAGTAGGGCAACTCGAACACAAAATATGCTCAATGCTTTCACGCGTGCGCTTACGCGTCATCTCTACTAAACCAAGCTGTGTGAAGCCATTGATGTTGGTCTTGACACGATCTTTGTCTAACGCACTCTCTAAAGAAGTGAGTACTCGCTTACGATGGTCTTCCGATAGCATATCAATAAAGTCGATAATGATGATGCCACCTAAATTACGCAAACGCAGTTGACGAGCAATCGCTTGTGTCGCCTCTACATTGGTGTTGAAAATCGTCTCTTCTAGGTTACGACGACCAACAAACGCGCCAGTGTTAATATCAACCGTAGTCATTGCTTCCGTTTGGTCGATGATCAGATAGCCACCAGACTTGAGCTCGACTTTACGATCCAGAGAGCGCTGAATTTCGTTCTCAGTGTCGTACATATCAAAGATAGGCTTATCACCTTCATACAGCTCAAGCTTATCAGTCAGCTCTGGCACGTATTCAGAAGTAAACTCTTTAAGGTTTTCATACTCAAGGCGAGAATCGACCTGAATCTTGCTCAGTTCCGTTCCCACAAAATCACGCAAGATACGCTGACTTAAACACAACTCACCGTACAAACGAGTACGTGCTTTATGCTTGCCACGACGTTCCAATACCTTTAGCCATAAGCGCTTCAAGAATGCCGCATCTTGTGCCAGCTCGTTCGAATCAGCGCCTTCTGCAGCAGTACGGATAATAAAGCCACCATGCTCATCACAGTAATGAGAGACGACCTTCTTGAGACGATTACGCTCGGATTCGCTATCGATACGTTGAGAAACACCAACGTGACTCGCTCCCGGCATAAACACGAGGTAACGAGATGGCAGAGTGATATCAGTGGTTAGGCGGGCACCCTTGGTACCAAGCGGGTCTTTTACGACTTGAACCACAATGTCTTGCCCTTGACGAACAAGCTCTGAAATATCGCGAACCTGAAATTGCTTCTTTTCATTTTCAGCGACACATTCAGTGTGTGGGACAATATCAGAGGCGTGTAGAAAAGCTGCTTTCTCAAGACCGATATCCACAAACGCAGCCTGCATTCCCGGAAGAACACGACTAACGCGACCTTTATAGATATTTCCTACGATTCCGCGTCGAGCGTCTCGTTCGATGTGGATCTCTTGAAGAGTTCCCCCTTCAATCATGGCCACGCGAGTTTCACTCGGGGTCACGTTCAGCAACAATTCAGCACTCATGGTGCACCTCAGATTAGTAATTATAAGAATTCTTGCAGTAGCTGGTCCGTTTCAAATAAAGGTAAGCCGACAACGGCGTAATAACTACCTTCGATTCGGGTGACAAAACGCCCACCCAAACCTTGGATCCCATAGCTACCGGCTTTATCGCATGGCTCCCCTGTTTGCCAGTATTGTTCTATTTCTTTTTCACTGAGGGGTTTAAACCATACGTCGGTAATAACGATTTCTGTTTTTTGTTTTTCTTTTGAAACCACTGAAACAGCCGTCATCACTTGGTGACGTCTATTCGCTAACTGAGTCAGCATACGCTTAGAGTCAGAAAAATCAGCGGGTTTCTCGAGCACTTGCCCTTGGCTTACCACTACAGTGTCAGAGCCAAGCACTACAGTATCAGAACCAGAAGCTACATGCTGCTTTTCAGAAGGATTCGTTGTTAATAAAGACAGCGCAGCTAGAGCTTTATCTAAAGATAGTCGCTTAACGTACTCTTCGGCGGTTTCTTGAGTGTGTTTACACTCTTCAACATCGGTGACTAAGACAGAAAACTCATAACCGAGTTGAGATAGTAATTCTTTACGACGCGGCGAACCGGATGCCAAAACTAAATGTTTCTTTTCCATCGTCTCGTTACCTCACATGCCAATGGCGACGTACGCGTCTCATCAACAAGAACATCCAAGGCCAAAGTATACAGTTTATCAATGCACTCCATAACGATAATGGATTGAAGACAACATCTTGAATCAAATATTCACCGAAAAATATCAGCACTTCAAACAATACAGTTAACGCCGCAATGATCATGGCTTGTTGCCACAGCGCCATATTACGAATGACGAGGAAGTTTAACGCAACAATGTACATCACTATTGCCATCATCATGCCTCGAATACCTAATGTCGAACCAATCAAAAGGTCCCACAAAAGGCCCAGAATCAAAGCGCTGCCTACATTAACACGATGAGGTAAAGCCAGAACCCAGTAACAAGTAACCAGCAGTAACCAAGACGGCCTGAACAGGTCTAAACTACCCGGCCATGGAATGGTTTGCAGAATAAGCGCGATCAATAATGAACAGCCAATTACTGTCTTGCTTCTTAAAACGCTATTGGCCATTTTCATCCTCTAACATTGCTTGCTCTATGTTGGATTGATCGGTCTGTTTCTGTTTGTTTTCGTCAGGCCACACAAGCAGCAGATATCTAAGCTTATCAAACTCAACCACAGGTTCCGCTTTGATTACCGCAAACTCACGTTTCGGATCGTAATCAACCTTAGAAACATAAGCGACTGGGTAACCTTCTGGATAAACACCACCAAGGCCTGACGTTACCAAGAGATCTTCTTCCTGAATGTCAGTACTGGTTGGAATGTGCTCTAGCTGAATTTCATCAATCATGCCATTACCAGAAGCAATCACACGGATATCGTTACGGATAACTTGAACGGGAATCGCATTGTTTGCATCCGTCAGCAGCAAGACTCGGCTATTGTGAGCCGCAACAAACGTCACTTGACCAACAATACCTTTCTCGTTGATCACCGGCTGTCCTTCATACACCCCATCAATCTGACCTTTATCGATCACAACTTGATGACGATATGGAGAGGTATCCACGGCCATAACTTCAGTAACGACTTTCTTTTCATCACGTATAAACGGGGAGCCTAATAGCTTACGAAGGCGCTTATTTTCTTCTTGATATTGCTCAAGCAGAATAAGTTCGCTCTTCAGTCGCAAGACTTCTCGCTTCATCTTATGGTTTGATTCGATCAGCCCTTTACGAGTGCTAAAACGGTCGTATACACCGTCAAACATCGTACGAGGTAGGTTTGCTGCATATTGAATTGGGGCAACCATGCTGTTCAATAGATAGCGGACATTTGAGAAAGCATCTAAACGACTATCAGCCAGCATAAGGCTGGCTGATAAAATTACAGCAAAAAACAGGCGCAATTGTAGAGAGGGACCTCTACCAAAAATTGGCTTCATTCTATATTTGATCCTAGATCTACATTTGATCCTATAGACAAGGTCCTAGGCTCTTTACATAAAACTAGATAATAAAAGAGCCTAACACTAGATATTATTCTTCGCTAAACAGATCGCCGCCGTGCATGTCGATCATCTCTAGGGCTTTACCGCCACCTAGAGCAACACACGTTAGTGGCTCTTCTGCAACAACAACAGGAATGCCTGTCTCTTCTGTTAGCAGACGATCAAGGTCTTTAAGCAGTGCACCACCACCTGTTAGTACCATGCCGTTTTCTGAGATATCAGAAGCAAGCTCTGGTGGACACTGTTCAAGTGCAACCATTACTGCAGATACGATGCCAGATAGAGGCTCTTGAAGTGCTTCAAGGATCTCATTTGAGTTCAGGCTAAAGCTACGAGGCACACCTTCAGCAAGGTTGCGACCACGTACTTCGATCTCTTCTACTTCATCGCCAGGGTAAGCTGAACCGATTTCATGTTTGATCTTCTCTGCCGTCGCTTCACCGATCAAGCTACCGTAGTTACGACGAACGTAGTTGATGATCGCCTCATCAAAACGGTCACCACCGATACGAACAGAAGACGAGTAAACCACACCGTTTAGAGAGATAACCGCAACTTCAGTAGTACCACCACCGATATCAACAACCATTGAACCCGTTGGTTCTGATACGCGCAGGCCAGCACCAATCGCTGCCGCCATTGGCTCATCGATTAGGTAAACTTCACGAGCACCAGCACCCAGCGCAGATTCACGGATAGCACGACGCTCAACTTGCGTTGAACCACAAGGTACACAAACCAAAACGCGAGGACTTGGTTTAAGCACACTGTTGTCATGAACTTGTTTAATGAAGTGCTGAAGCATTTTTTCCGTTACGTAGAAATCAGCAATTACGCCATCTTTCATTGGACGGATCGCTGAGATATTACCAGGCGTACGACCAAGCATTTGCTTAGCAGCGTGGCCAACAGCAGCGACACTTTTTGCAGAACCCACACGATCTTGGCGAATAGCTACAACTGAAGGCTCATCAAGAACAATGCCTTGGCCTTTGACATATATAAGGGTATTGGCAGTACCTAAATCAATCGATAGGTCGTTTGAAAACATGCCACGAAGTTTTTTAAACATACTCTTCGCTCATCCTGCAAGAATTAGAAGACAAAAATTGCACTAAATGTACCAATGCCTTGCTGTCACGGCAAGGCATTGAAGTATAAACATGGACTGAAATCCGTAATTTCTTACAGATTCCTAACTTAACCATCAAAAATTATATTATTACTGACCTGTTAAGCCAGTTTCACCTCGGTAGATCACTCGATCGTTACCACGGTAGATGCCGAATGTGACGACAGTTGAGGGATCTTCATCGCCTAACTGACGCCAATTGTATTGCAACCAAGGTTGATCCTCGTAATCTGTCGAACATGATATCTCATTTTCGCCCGTCTTCTTGCTTGGCTTCGAGTTGCCCATTCTTGACCATAAACGAACTTGCTCGCGCGGTGTATCTTTACCAGCAGGCGTATTTTGATCCGCGGTGACCTCTTCTTCACCACTATCGACGCTGCCACTGCCGTTAAGCGAAGCTAACGTGGTTATCGCCCCGTCACTGTGCCAAATCACTTGTTTACAAGCTTTTGAACCATCAAAGGCGCTGCGATTATCATCATCGTTGACGACAAATTCGCTGCCATCCCAGAACTCAGCTCGCAATGGAATAGTTAAGGTAATGCCTGAGTTGCCACCAATATCATCTAGGGCCATTCGACCATATCGAGCAGGAGGTTGAACCAGAAACTCTGCAGAGTCTGTCAAAGTATCAGAATCAGTAAATGACACGGGATCAACGCCATCTACCGTCAAACCAAAATGTGTGACTGAAGAGTTAGCATCTGATGTATTAAAAGGATTATCCTTGCGGCTAATCCCATCAGTACCCGTAACTCGCTCAAGAATAGCGGCACCATCGTTCAACAACCAATGCTTGCGATCTGTAGACCAAGCCCCAGCATCGGTATCTAGTAAGAACCTATTATCGACGGCTGTGTCATCTAGAACCCCAAATTTCGCCTGTAAGTCTGGATGGAAGAAGCGATAATTGTTGAGCGCGTTGCCGACACTGCTTTCACCAGATGCCATTGGATACACTTGATGAACGCTTGAGTCATAAGGCTGACCTAAATAAGCAATGTCGTTTTGGTTAGCGACATTCCATTCAGGATTCTCTTGCAGGAAGTACTTCGGATAGAAGCGGCCAATGGCTAAGCGGCCATCCTCAATCTTAAATGCCTGACTGCCCAAATACACTGACTTACCAATGTCCCCACTACCAAATTGGCGTGCAATCGGAGCTTGGACAGTCAACTCAAAAGCACCCACTTCTGATACGGCCTGAGGTACTTTAATCTCTCCCTCCTTCCAAACAGCTCCTTCCGGAAGTGTCGTATTTAACAACTGTCCATCAACGCCTTGCACAGGGTATAAAACATGGTTACCCATCAACAGGTCACTTTCTTGGTAATTTCTCGCAACTGAATTATCGTATTGATAAGCAACTACCGTTGTTTCAAACACCTCCCCTGCCGCGACAAATCCTCTAGAGCACTGCTCAGTTGTATCCGAGCAATCTCCCTTGGTTCCCGCATGATTGTAAGCACTTAATCTGAGGCCAGCAGGAAAACTTACAAAACTCTTAAAGCCTGAAGAATCATCAATATCAGCCACACGTGCTTTAAGTTTAATTTTCCCTACTTCAGCGTATCTTATTTTAAACGCAGCGCTTCCTTTGTTATCAAAATACACATCCTTTAGCTTTGTATTACTCGTATTCAACTCGAAAGGTTGGCTCCAAAATAGCTCTCCACTCTTGCGTTTTTTCTGATAGATAAACGAAACAGGTTTTGAACGATCAACAGGTGCTACTTCATACTCGATCGACATATTAACGTCTCTTGAGAGCCCTTCTTGACTGGTGTTTTGACTACAAAATGACAAATAATTATCACCAGGGCTCTGTTTGCTCGCCACAATATCCTTAACTTTTACAGCTAGAACATGACTTGAGAAAGTGACTTCACAATTGGCAACAGATAACGGTCCTCCGTTAATACGGCATCGTGCTTCATCAAAACCAGATTGAGGGATTGAACTTTTGGCAATACCCAATTTGACTTTACCAGCTCGCTCTCCTTTCAATTTAAGACGAACTTCATTATCGAATCTAACTGATGTTCCTCCTTCCCAGTTTGCGACATCACTCCCTTGCGCAGGCAACAAGTCAACCGAAAGAGCAGGCAGAGAACCATCGTTATATGCATCTCGAGGATACAACTTAGAGCAACTCTCATTTAAACAAGCCCTCAAAGTAATATCTGAGCTTTGGCAGGTACTGCCCGACCCCGCGTAGTCAAACTCAAAATGATGGATACCTTCTGTGATTTTTTGGTGCTTGTCGGCACAGACTTGAAAGTTGTCGAGATCATGGACATTGGTCAACGACCCAGTTGAAGCCGTAATAGATACACGAAAGTTTTCCGGTATGACGGATTGACCATAACGCTGCATTACATCGAATCGAGGGATCACTGTTTGCCAGAGGTTAGTATCTCCAACCATGCGCTTTACTGTCACGAACACTTTCCCAGAGTCTCGGGAATCAATGATCATTTTATAGCGATGTGCTTGCCCTTTACGCCCATCTAAATTGCCCAGGCTATGATTACCTTTTATATAACGATACCCAACGACCCAATTACCAGCGGCATCCTGTCGCCCAGAACCTCGTAGCGCGACATTATTGGGGGTAAAACCAGGACCTATATCGGTTCCACCCGAGCGAGCATAGTTACCATACTCATCAATACCCAAGCCAAGCCACCCCCCAGCAAAGCCCTGAATCCCGGGTTTGAGCCCGTAACCCAAAGGGCCGCCAAAAGCCCCCGTTTGCGGTGGAACACTCGCATCAGAAAGTACCAACGCTAGGCCATCGGCACCGCTACCAGAGTGAGCATAATGATCAAATTCCACTTCCAAATAGTTATCGTCTGATGGAAACAGATAGTTATAAACAGCGGCCGTAGCTTGATCGTACCTCAATGAATTCATTCTAAAGCGACCATTTTCCACATGCGGTTTGATGCTATTTTTATAAGCAACGATCGACCAATTGTCGGTATTACTCGAGCTGAATGTCTCTTTTGGCAAATATTCACAACGAGCAGGCTGTATTTCTTGGTCTTCAATCACACTCTGATCACTGACGGTCAGCATTTGAGTATTCACCCTGCCACTGATCACAGAGCCATTATTGAGGCTTACATAAGACTTGGCGTATACATACCCTGATATTTTTGACTGTTGCTGAGATGACCAACTGTAATTTAACTCGACACCATTTCGAGAAACCAATATCAGTTGAGCTTTAGAATCTGCATACTCAATCTGTGAGCCATTTAACTGGGCTGTTTTTTTCACATGAATTTTGACATGGCCGTGTATGATGATACGCGAGCCGTCATGCATACCGAGATCTTCAATCCAATGCTCACCATCAAAAAAATGAATTACAGAAGCTTCATAAAGCACTAAGCTTTTTATTTTATGCTCAGAAGTCATGAAAGCAGCATGACACCCCTGAAAACCGGTAAAGAATTTCAAGTCTGGTGAATAAATGTTTTGCGGTGCAGTACAACTAACACTGTCACGACCACTGGCCTTTTGAAAAGGCTTTAATTGCAATGCTGGGTATTGTGTATAACTTATCGAACAAGCTCTACGGCCGCCATATTGATCGTCGCATGAGGTAGAGGGCATATAGTTAAAGCCACGACAGAAATGCAAATCGAGGCCTTTTGTTCCTTTGATGGTGGCATCATTGTAGACAAAAAGCTGACTCGCATTTCTTGATAAACTACACTGTATACCTCTATTCGCATGTCCCTGCACAACATTTGGAAAGTGCTCAATACCGATTTCATCGTAAGCGTACGAAGGTGTAGCCACACCGAATGCCACAACACACAAAAAGAAAAAAATCACTGAGGGAAAGCGAATGAGTATACTAATCACGAAGCCATACCTCTTGAATGCGCTGCACTTGGTTAATACCCGAACCACAGATTACCGAAGACTCTAAAATATAGAAAGTAAAGCCATCAAGCTCTCCCCGATTGGAACACTGTATTCGGTCAAGAGAACAATTCACTGGAGCTGTGTTAACCATAGAGCTTGCTACAGCAAAGATCCCACCTCCAGGCTGCAGGTCATTACTGTTACAAACACTACCAACGGCAGAAGAAGCCGCAGGGTCAGGATCTGGGTAGAACTGAGTCATAACATATTCGTTAACAGAATGGCTTAGCAGCCAAGCTTGCGAGCCCAGTACAACTCGAGTGTTTGAATCGTTATCAGACCAACTCGTCCGACTCAAACTTGTCGCTAAGAAACCAAGCACCACGATAACAAAGATGACAATGACAAGCGCACTACCTTTTTGGGTTGATTTACGGGACATTAATCACCTGTATATCTTGCTCAAACACTGTGGACTCATTATTTTCTGAAAACTCAAGGGTCAACTTAACAACCCCATTCCTCTGAACTTCCGCAGGTTGATAACTCAGAGTACTATTCTCACTCATAACTCGATCGCTTATTGTGACACCATTACGAGTTAGTAAATTGCCATTCGCAAGGCAATACTCAACAAGGTTGTTTGAGTCAAAGATGTAGTGCCTTTTACCTACAGATTCACTGACAAGAGTATTGGCTCCGTTTGGAATAGAAAAGTATGCAGCGGATGCACTTGGAGGAACTACATTATTGAGGGGGTATATATTATTTAGGTTGCTGATATCAGTATGTGGTCTAGTCGGGTTTATAACCAGTGACATAGATTGTAATGAGCTGCTTGTCGCTCCTGTATCACTAACTAAAAAGTTAATATCTGCTCCCGAGGTAGCGTAAAAACCTGAATCAACAATTGGATAAAATGATACGCAACCGCTACTTACAGAAGCAGGAAACAGATTAGGTACAGCATGCCTCACTTCACGCGAAAGCTTTTCCAGTACAAACCTAGCTTCGGTTTGTAGTCGAAAGCGCTCTACTGAGCCAAAATAGCCTCTCATTCCGAGTTCAGTAAAATTCGCGACACCAAGCAAGACAATACTTGAGATGACAATAGCTAAAATCATCTCTATAAGCGTAAACCCTTTCCCTTTCATTAATACTCCCCTTTATAAGCGACTAAAGTGATAGGTGGATTATTGCTTGCGGTAATTGTTAACGTAAATTTCTGCATCGAAGCAGTTGGGGTATCGTTGGCGACAACCAAATCCACATTAAAATTAGTATAAGTGCTGCCAAGTTCAATTGGAGTACCAGAGCTAACCGAGCCGTAATCTCGCGCTAAAAGATCGGTCATAATACTTTGAGCTAATGCTGAAGCTCGGTTGGAATAATTCACTTGCCCTGAAAGTGCGGATTGTGGTGCAAGAAAAGTAGAAAATGCGAGCATTGCAAACCCAAGTAGCACAATAACAATGATCGACTCGATAAGCGTAAAGCCATTATTTACGTACTTCATGGGCATACCTGATTACTTGGATAAACAAAACCTTGAGAATTGATACAAACCCAAGCCCTGTCTGAACTATTTCTTGGTGAAATGGTAATTTGAACGCCAGCTGAAGCGGCACTCTCAGGGTTACCCAATAAGTTGAATTCTATTGGGGAAGAAGTCGTAGAGAGAGGTTGAGATGAAAACGTGTAATCATCACTAGAAATAACATCACTTCTAGTTTCGACTAGATTGTCACAGCCCGATTGAGAGCCAAGGCAACCATTAGCTGCCACCAAACGTAAGCTTTCAGCCCCAGACGCAGACATATCCATATTCGATTGCATTCTATTGAGCTGAATCTGTCGAACAACAGAAGAGACTTGCTCTTGAAGAGCATATAATTCATAAATTTGGCGACCACCAAATCGGCTGATAGCTGTCACAGAGATAATCGCAAGTAAAAGAATCACCACAATTAATTCTACTAGAGTGAAACCTTTGTTTGGCTTTGTATTCATATAAGCCTTAATTGGTTAATTTGACTATCTAGATTATAAATTACTGTATGGAAGGATAAAGTAGCAGTTTAAACATATTAAATACAAAAAAAGACCAGCCGAAGCTGGTCTAGAACAAAAACCTAGTTACCACCACAGCCATCAGCTGCAGTACCTAAATTTACAGTAGTAGTTGCAGCACTTGCCGCTGTTGTACCAGTAGCTTGCGTATAAGTAACGATACATGCCGTTGCGTTAGCATTCGCACCTACAAATGAGTATGTAATACTGGTATTTGCAACACTAGCAGTTACAGCCCAATCTGTAGACAAGCCAACAACTGCTGCACCAATACCATCAGCATCCGCTGTTGGGTAACCAAAAGAAGTTGTAATGCCTTCTACTTCTGGAGCTGGGTTTGCTGTGTACTCTTGAGACTCAACGCCCTCTACAGCAGCTTTGCCATAAACGATACCAGCAGCACTATCAATTGCACCTTTTAGACCTTGAAGTGAAGACTCACGAGCATCATCTTGTAGGTTAAGGAAACGTGGTGCAGCAGTTACAGCAAGAATACCAAGAATAACAATTACCACCACGAGTTCGATTAGGGTGAAACCGCCTTGTCTTTTCATAGTTAAGCTCTCTCTATGTTTAATTTTACGCAGACTTACTGCAAAGTTACGGTCACACGACCAGTTTTAATTTCGTAAACAAATTCATGCTCGGTACTACCTTCTAATTGAACGTAAGTACAGGTTGCATCACCAGAATTTGCTTGCGCTGAATACTTGTAGTTTGAGTCGTTCGCTACATCTGAAACAGAGCCCACTTTCGGTGGGTTTTGCAGCAAGTTTTCCATCAACTCAGAGCATGCTTTATCTGAAATAGTTTGTGGGGCAGTGCCCGATTTATTATTCAGAGTCCATGGGTAGCCATCTCGGAAGCCAGTCTCAAGATTGCTACTGTTCTTCGAACGGGTTAACCAAAAATCAACACCATCGTAATTAACGGTGTTGTACCTTTCGGAACCGATCGTCTCTGAGGGTCTCGCTTGTGCTTCCCACTGTGCTCTCGCCGACAAAACTGCCGTTGCAAAACCACCAGCGACACCTTCAATACTGGATTTTTTGGCTTCATCCGTCACATCGAGAAAACGAGGCAACGCAGCAACCGCCAATAGCCCCACTACAACGATCACGATCACCAACTCAACAAGTGAGAAACCCCTTTGATTTTTAAGCATTTCTACCGACTCGACTTATTATTAATTTGCATTATACATCTACCAATTTCTAACACCAGATAAATACGTCAAATTAT
The DNA here is from genome assembly GCF_002954585.1 of Vibrio chagasii. Taxonomy (GTDB): domain Bacteria; phylum Pseudomonadota; class Gammaproteobacteria; order Enterobacterales; family Vibrionaceae; genus Vibrio; species Vibrio chagasii_A. The sequence continues at coordinate 32,763 of NZ_MSCI01000002.1, read as the reverse complement.
CTACAAAGCCAAAATATTGGCTGTAACATTGAATCTTTCGTTCTTAAGCAGGATATCTATATGATATTTATCGCCATAATAATAAACACAATGAAACTGCATGTTATCACTTTGGTCTTCAACCCTTGGCGAGTCTAACCCCAGAATGCTCTTCGGTGGATATAATTGCTCTAGCCAGTAATGACAGTCTACCTTCGAGCCCAGAATCGGCATTACCCACCCGGTGCTGCTGTAACTTTTGGGAGATTCAGAGTCGCTTTGTTGTTCTGCGCCTTTTAACAAATAGTGTTGTTTGAATCGATTTGCTTGCTCAAGGATACGCTTACTCGCCACGATTAATGCCGTATTGGTCGCATCTTCTTCTACTGACTCCCATGCAGAAAGCAGCCCTATAATTAGAAAAAGAATCACCACAGTCCAAATAACAAAACGTGAACGTTGTAGGTTATTTAGCATTCCTTAACCTTTGATTGCATCCAGCATTCCCCACATCGGTAAGAAAATACCGAGAGCAAGAATCAACACCATGCCTGCTACTATGGTCAACAAGATCGGTTCTATTCTTGCGGTCAAGGTTTTCAGGTCATAATCGACTTCTCGATCATAATAGTCAGCCACTTCAAGCAATAACTCATCGATACGACCAGTCTCTTCACCTACCGAGATCATTTGTATCACAAGCGGCGTGAAAATTTCGCTGTTAATCGCCGTCGAAGAAACCGTACTACCCGCTTCGATAGCCGACTTCATGGCTTGTACCCGCAGCTCTAAAAAGCGGTTATCCAAGGCTTCAGCAGATAGTGCTAAAGATTGATTGAGCGGCACACCCGCTTTCAGCATCAACGCAAAGGTACGCGAGAAACGTGACAGTAATGCTCGGTTCACGACCCCGCCGATGACAGGTATCTTTAAGCGAATCCTATCCCACTTCTCTAGGCCTTTATCCGTCTTAACCCAAGCTTTAAATGCAAAGATAAGACCAAAGATCACACCGAGCATGATCCCCCAGTAATTAACAAAGAACTCAGACATGCCAATTAAGATACGAGTCGGCAGTGGCAAATCGACACCAAACCGAGCGAACATACTGGAGAACTGTGGAATAACCTTAATGTTAAGTATGAACATCGCGATCAAAATAAAGCTGATCACGAAGGTTGGGTAGCGCATCGCGGTCTTGATTCGCTTTCGAGTCTCGACTTCTTGTTCGTAGTAACCCGCTAATTGCAGCAAGGCCTGATCAAGGCGACCTGTATTTTCACCAACACCGATCATAGAAACAAACAGTGGACTAAACACCTTAGGGTGCATCTGCATCGATGCCGCTAAACCACGGCCATTGGTTAACTCAGCAACCACCTCTTCAAGCGCGGCCTTCAACTGCTTGTTTTCACAGTTTTGAGTCAGGCCTTTCATCGACCTTAACAATGGAACGCCCGCTTTAGTTAAGCTGTATAACTGACGGCAGAACAGCACCAGGACCTCAAGTGGCACACTCGGTGAGAATAGAGCTGAGGCATCCATATCCAATACGGAGCCGCCACTTTTCCCAAGCTTGATCGAGGTTGGGATTATCCCTTTACTCATCAAACTTTCAGCGGCAAGATCTTCGTTATTCGCGTCTAGTTGGCCACTTACTTGGCTACCATCAGAGCTGCGACCTACATAACGATACGTTGGCATATCACTCTACCCCTACAAATAAATTGGGTCAGTTGATCCAGATGCGTCACCTTCACCAAGGTTCATTATCTCGTCGAGGCTCACTACGCCCTGCAAAGCCAACTCCATCGCAGAGGCTAATAGCGGTTTGTAATTTTCAGACTGTCTTGCGGTTTGAGCAAAACCAACCGCATCGTTAGCTCTCAAAGCATCCATCATGTTGTGTTCAAGCTCCAACATCTCGAATACACCAATACGCCCACGATAACCGGTTAAGTTGCAATTCTGACAACCACGTCCTTTCATGAAAGGAACATCGACCTGATTTGGAAAACGAACACTCAGCCATTGTTTGCGCGCTTCATCCAGTTCGTCATCAACTTTACAGTCGGTACAAACTTTACGAACCAATCGCTGCGCAACTACCGCACGAACCGCACTCGCAACTAAGTAACCGGGCGCCCCCATATCCATCATGCGTAGCGCACTGTCTACCGCATCGTTGGTGTGAAGCGTACTTAGCACTAAGTGACCGGTCAGTGCTGCTCTCAAACCAATCTCAACCGTTTCATGGTCACGCATCTCACCAATAAGAATAATATCGGGATCCTGACGTAAAAAGGTTCTTAAGATAGTAGAGAAATCGAGGTTGATTTTAGGGTTAACCTGAACTTGGTTGATTCTAGGCAGTCGATATTCCACCGGGTCTTCCGCGGTAATGATTTTTTTACCCGGTTCATTCAGTTCACTTAGCGCACCATAAAGAGTGGTTGTTTTACCAGAGCCCGTAGGACCAGTAACTAGAATCATCCCATGCGGGCGGCGTAACTGTTTACGAAGACGAACCAGCAGATCACTTGGGATGCCCGACGCTTCCAGTTTACGTAAACCAGCAGACTGATTAAGCAGACGCATAACCACAGATTCACCATGCTGCACTGGCATCGTCGACATACGAATATCGACAGACTGACCTTTCGCTCGAATATTGAAGCGACCATCTTGAGGAAGACGCTTCTCTGAGATATCGAGGTTTGCCATCAGTTTTAAACGTAATACTAGCGCCGACGCTATATTTACTTCGTTAAGGAGAGTTTCATGTAACACGCCATCAATACGCTGGCGAAGACGCAGTACATTAGAATCAGGTTCAATATGAATATCGGAAGCGCCTACTTGAATCGCATCTTCAAACAGCGAGTTGATCAGCTTAACCACTGTCACTTCGTCACTGTCTTCCTCTGCAATATCAAAGTCAAAGGCTTCATTAACTTGGTGTTCAGCATGGAGCTGCTCAGCGAATGAGGCGATCTCTTTGGTTCTACGGTAGTAGCGATCAAACCCATCAACAAGTTGTCTTTCTGGTGCAACAACAAATTCGAGTGCGTAATCACCCAATTGACCAAGCAGTGATTCCTGAGCAAAAAGATCCGCAGGATCACTCATCGCCACACGCAGCGTGTCACCTTGACGACCAATAACCAATGCACGAAGGCGGCGGGCATGTACTTCAGGTAAAAGCTGAACCGCTTCAACATCAACGTTCGCTCGACTTAGATCGATAAGAGGAATAGCAAGCTGTTGCGACAAAAAGCTCAGCATTTGCTGCTCAGACAAGAAGCCAAGTTCGATCAAAGTATCACCAAGCTTACGACCAGTACTCTTTTGAGAGGCAAGTGCTTGATCAACATGGGCCTCGGTGATGATGCCTTCTTCAACAAGCAAATCACCAAGCCTTTTTCTTAATCTAATCTGCATGGCTGCTCTCCTCTAAAGCACTGATTATTTTCAATCGGTCACGCACAAAGCTTTGTGATTGAGATGAGATACCGACTCGAGTTAACGCACCTTGATATGATTGTTTTGCTGCAGCGAAATCCAACTGCCGCTCTTGCTGTATCGCTAAACCTAGCCACCAGCGAGCGTTCTCAGAATCGATTTCGACTAGCTTTTGGTAACTCTCCAGAGCAATCTCTTCTTGCTGTGATTTTTGGCTCAACGCAGCACGCATTGCTAAGTATTCTTGGGTTGGGTACGGGGGCATGTGTATCAGAGGGCTTAACGCTGCCTCTGCTTGGTCCGCTTTAACTAACAGTTTTGACAAGCCCAAACGTAGCTTTTCACTATTGACGTTAAGCTTAATACCCGACTGAAAAAGCTCGTAAGCTTTACGAGTATCACCCTTGCCGAAATAGAGAATTGCGAGCTTTTGACGAACATCCTCATTTCTTGGCGTATAACGCAGTGCTTCGCTGTACCCGTTCAATGTACCTGTAAGATCATTGGCATCGAGCGCTTTCTGAGCTCGCCCTTGAGCATTTACAGAAAGTTGCTCTGGGGTCAGTTCGACTTGTTCAATCAGTATTGCACTGTTTTCTATGTCTTTAGGCTCATCAGAAATAGGATCAGAGCTGCTTTTCGCAACACTCGCAATCAAAGTCGGCTCAGGAACTTTTGTCGTATTTACTTTTGTTGTTGCTATAGGTTTAGCTTGTACCTGCGGTTTTGTTATTAGTGGCGTTTTAACCACTGAATCCACAACTTGCGCCTGATTTCGAGAGCTTGTTTCTGGGCTTACTTGAGTTAGATAGGAAGAATCGACTGCCGCTAACTTCTTCGTTGGCGATGACGGAGCTCGAGTAACAATGGCAGGCACGCCTGGCGAGCTGCCTACAACAGAAACCTGAACTTGTCTCTCTCGAGTAGAAATTGAGTTATCAACCGTTGGCCCCTGTGATATCGCCCAACCACCCATGGCCAAACTTAAGGTAAACCCACCCGCAACCCATACTAATGGCGAGCGCGTTTTAACTTTAGGCACGACAGCCGCTTCTATCGATGTTGTTGATTCTTTCTTGGCCAATTCAGACAAGGCGTTATTAATAGCGCTCATAGTTAATTCCAACCCCACAGTATTGGCTTTTTAAATTTAGGCTTACATACATCGTATGTTTCGTGCATAGCAGCAAATAGATGTTGGTTTTCAACCGTTTTTTTATCTTCGCTAAATGAAAGTAATAAGGCTTTATGACACAACTGATTAATCAACCTTGGAACCCCTAGAGAAGAGCGCCAGATTGCTTTTTTATGATTCAAACTAAATAGATTTTGATTGCCACCCGATTTAGCTATTCGGTTATCGATATAAGCCACCGCTTCGTCAAGGTTAAGCGGTCTTAGTGTTGAGCCAAACGTGATTCTTTGACGAAACTGCCTAAGATGATAGGCTTCTAAGCGGGTATCCAATTCAGGCTGTCCGAGTAACACTATCTGTAATAATTTCTTGTCTTCAGTTTCCAGATTGCCGAACAGTCTCAATGTCTCTAGTGCTTCGTCAGAGAGAGCTTGAGCTTCATCAAGTATCGCGACGACTCTTAGCCCCGAGCTGTGTAACTCAATCAATTTATGCTGAATGCTATCGGCTAAGGTCGCTTCGTTTTCAACCACAACATCAAGCTCTTTCGCAACAGCATGACGCAAGTCGGTTCCGGACAAAACTGGGTTTGGCAAGTAAATTAATGCGGTACAGTCTTTTAGGTGATTGACCAACATCCGGCAAACCATAGTCTTACCGGTGCCCACTTCTCCGGTCACCTTGATGACCCCCTCCCCCATCTCTAATGCCGAAATAACCGTTTGAATTGCCTCAAAATGCGGGGCTAATCCGTAAAACAAATCGGTATTCGGCGTTAAAGTAAATGGTAGCTGTTCAAAACCAAAATGAGTTTGATACATAGGTTCGCCCAGCTTAGTATAGCGCTGCCAGCTTACAAAGTGCGCATTTACTCTTCATCTGGGAACCATTCCTGAAGTAAATTACGAGAACGCTCCAGCTCAGTTTGCCAAGTATTCACACCCACAACCGTCGGTTTAAGCAAAATCACGAGCTCAGTCTTTTGTGTCAATTGGTTGGTGTTGCGGAATAAATGCCCTAAAGCTGGAATATCACCTAAGAATGGAACTTTAGAAGTCACATCACTGGTGCTGGATTTCATCAAACCGCCAATAACCACCACATCACCATCTTGTGCACGAATCACCGAGTCAGACTCACGAATAGAACTTTTCGCTAGCGGAAGCTGCACGATCCCTGTAGTTAAACCAAGGTTAAGCTCTTTAATTTCTTCGTTGACCTCGATAACCGCAGGGTGGACATGAAGAAACACATTGCCTTTATCATCAATCTGAGGGGTCACATCCAAGGAAATACCTGAGAAAAATGGTGTCAACTCGACTTCAGGAACCACATTAGCATTATCACCACTGCCAACCGCACTTGATAACTCAGTCACGTAGTATTCGTCAGTACCGACTTTGATCACCGCTTTTTGGTTATTTGCAGCTGTGACTCTTGGACTGGAAAGCACATTGAGGTCGCCTTGAGTATCCATAAAGCTCAATACCGCCTCGAAGCTACTCCCCGAAACAACAAGATTGGATTGACCACCAAGTGCTGCGCCGATAGGGTCCATCCCAGGTAATGTACTCGGAATAATAGCTCCTGCCGCATCCTTGACGATAGAGCCCATACCAATCGTGTAATTAGTTCCGTTCGACGAGAACATTTTCGTCCAGTTAATACCTTGCTGGTAGCCATCACTCAACGTCACTTCCATAATTTTGGCTTCAAGGATAACTTGGCGTTGCAAGCGCTGTTGGGAAACACCTAAGAACTCGCGAACCTCACGAATTTCATCAGGGAAAGCACGGACTGTAATCACACTCGCTTGAGGTGTTACGACAACACTTTGCCCATTTCCAGAACCAATTAGGTGTGCAACCGCAGCCTCAAGTTGTGGCCAAAAGTCACTATCAGATGTGGTTTGAATCTCAGTACCACCGTTCGAGGTAGAGTTTGAATTATTTGAAGAGTTAGATGAATTCGACGAATTCAAGTCCGAACCTGAAGATCTCGACGAACTGTTGTCTGAATTAGAGATCGTCCCCGTCGTTATCGTAGTCAACGAGCGACCAGCACGTTTAACCTGTAAGTAGTCGACAGGGATCGTCACAGTGCGAAGGCCTGCAGGGTAGACTTGAATCACTTTGCCGCGCTTTTCAATATCGTAGCCATACATGTCCTGAGCTACAGCCAGCACCTCATCTAGCGTCACATCCGTTAAGTTCAGCGTAAGCTTTCCAGACACGCTAGGATGAATCGCTGCACTGTATTCTGTGCCTTTCACTAAACTGGCAAAGAAGGTTCTCGCTTCGACACCTTTTGCTTGAATACGGAAACGCTTCACGGTTTCCGCCACAGGAGACATAGCATCAGTATTAAGCTGAGGCATAAGGTCATCTTGTACAGACAAAGGCAGTTCATGAAGCGCCTTGCTGTTCGCTTCATTAATAGATTCGTTTAAAGACTCTTTTATCTCAACAGGGTCACGATGCCCCATCGAACAACCGACCAAAGATGACACTAGGATTGCTACTACAAGTTTACGCATGTCTTCACTCAAACCTTAATTATTCTTAATATCTAAAGAGAACATCTCTAATTTCCACTGCTTAGAGCTTCTCTGCAGAGTGACGTATTCTGAATCTATTTTCTTAACTCGATACCCTCTTACCATCTCCCCTTGAGCAACAATTTCACCATTGAGAATGGCGTAGCAAGGCGTATCCGCTTTACACACGATACTTTCCAAAGAGGGTAAACGATAATGAGTTGGCGCTCTCTTCGCCGGCGCTGTTTTTTGCTGAGGTGCCATCCAACCCAGAGGAGCGGTTGGATCTTGCTCTGCCGAAACCAATGAACTGGTAAGCAGCAGAGACAACAATAGAGCTCTAACCACCGATAAACTCCTGTCTAGTACCTAATGTATAAACCTCAAATACAAGTCGAGCTTTCGGGTATTCTTCTACTGTGTATTCAAATGTACGCCAGTAGTAGCTCACAGGAAGAGACTCAAGAGCCTCAAGGTAAGCTGCAATGTCAAAGTAACTACCGGTCAATTCCATTCTCACCGGGTGAAGAAAATAACCTGAATATTCACTGGTCTCTTTGTTGTTCGAAATCGCTTCTGGCTTAAGTGACTCCAACGACTCCAATTTCAAGCCATTACCTGCATTAAGTACACTTTCGAGCAATTGCGACATTTGGGATGGCGAAATCAACCTATCAATCATTTCGGCAAGTTCGAGAGACAGTTCTTGACTCTCTCTCATCAGTTTTTTGTATTCGAGGTTGATCTCTTTATCAGGGTCTTTGTTCAATTTAGCTTGCAGAACAAGTAACTCACCTTGCTGCCTCTGATTCGACTGAGTCAAATTCGTCATCTTGGCGTTTTTAGCTTGCAACTCGAGGTATGCAGGCTCCACCAGTAAAGTAAATAGCAACATGGAGAGACCAACGAAACCACACACGAAAAGCAGCCACTTCTCTCTTAGGCTTAATGCAAGAAACTTATCGCTAAGCTGATTCCACTGCTGCATTACTTGCTCTCCCTACGAGTACTTAACTCAAAGGTCACCACATCTTGATCATTACGACCTATTTTCAGTTTTTCAAAAGAACGACCAACAAGATTAAGCTCATTTTTAAATTGGCCAATCCAGTTAGGGACGACATTAGCATTACGAGCTAAGCCACTCATATCTAGCGTGTCATGGGTCATATAGATGTGCGAAAGAGAGATGTCATTTCGGCCTAATTGAGCTAAGGAATTCATGACGCCAGAATACCCGACTTGCTGAGATTCGTCGTATTGCCCGACCGCCTTTAAAGCCTCTTTTTTTGCTTGAGTCTCACGTTTGAGACGCTCAACTGCCGCTACTTTATCAGGGGAAGGTTTATGTTGAGTTAACTTACTATTCAATTGGTTAAGTTGCTTGTTAAGCTGGCTCGACTCTTGTTGCAGAGCTGTTAATTCAGCATCTAAGTTGGAAGCTTGGTAGTTCATCACAAAGTAACTGCCAAGCAACAATGCACCAACTAATCCCCAACTCGCAGCGACATTCGCTAAAGTAAAATACTCTTTTTTAGGCTTTAAATGCTCAGGGTAAAGATTGACGTTAAACGTCTCTTTTTTAGCCGCAAGTTGAACCAAAAAACTCTCAGAGTTTCCACGCTCTCCTTCAACGAGCAAAGAGACCGTCGAACTCAGTGTATTATTTAACGCACTTTGTAATTCCGCTTCATCCTCTTCATCACAACAGAGCTTTAATTGATGAAGCTGCGTGCCTTTAATTTGAGAAGACAAATAATCAATAGAGCGTTGAAGCTCCAAGGCAAGGCCATCTAATTGCAGAGCACTGGACGCCACTCCAGTTAAGGGGGGCACAACACTACGAATGGTTCTTTGGAAACAAACGGTATGTTCAACAAACGCACCCAGCTTGAAGTGCGAATTAGTACTGCGTTGTAAAAGGATAAAATTCGACAGTTCACCAGCACTATAACCCCAGATTTCATCTTCTGGCACTACACCTTTGAGCTCAATTTGCGCCGAGCTCGTAATATTAACCAGCTTGTCCAATAGCTTTTTCGGCAATACATACACTTGTAGCTTATTCGAAGTTGGTAGAGCAACCGCACTCGCGGTGATCTCCGTAACTCTCTCCGCAACAAGGTCTTTGAGTAGAAATGGTAGGGCTACCGACCATTCGTTTTCTGGGATGTCCGGCTTATCAAGCTGATGGGTTTGGTAATAGTTGGTACTAACAATAAGTTGAAGAGTATTGCTGGTAAACTCCCCACTATTTAACGACTTTTTCAGCGCACTTTCCCAGTCACCATTAACGAAAGGAATACTGGTTACTTGGGATTCTTGCCCTGTCGATGAAATATAGACAGCATCGTTGCCCAGCATGACAACTTGAGTGTTGCCATCGCTTTTGCTTGGCTTTAATTTGTCTACAATCGCTTTAAAATTCATACTTAGCTACTACTCTTACGCCATCGATTTCTTCGACCAATTTTTACTAACGATTCAGTTTTCACTGACTTTGAGTCTTTATTAGGCAAAGGGATAATTTGTTGTTCTTTGTCGAAATACCTTCCCTGATAGCCGTTTATACCTATTTCTATCAAAGTGTTCTTTTCTTGTTTTGTCTCAACTCCCACCGCAATTACTTGAGTTGGGGCGTCACCACATGCCCCGACTAAACTACGGACAAACAGCTGATTCTCATGCCGTTGATCGATTCTCTTAATCAAACTTCGATGAAGCTTTATATAGTCAACCTTCAGGTCCTTGATGTAATGAGTGCTGACAATAGTTCGCCCAGCTTGACCAACAATGATTTTGCACCCCAGTCCGCGCAGCATCTTCGCCACTGGCCTCATATAATCAAGATGGGCAATGAGATCCCCCTCAGAGAACTCAAAAGCGAGTTGCGAACGATGCTGTGCAGAGAGCTGCAGCAATTCACTCCTAAACCATTTAAAATGTTGCTTACTCGCAAATGGCGTGACATTGAGGTTAATTGAATAATAAATAGGTTGAGTTGATTCTTTTAATGATTTCAACACCACCTTCAAAACCGATTGATCCATTTGAGCTTGATAACCCACTTGCTCTACCGCAGGCATGAATCGAGAGGATTTCAATAAGCCTCTCTCTGGGTCCTGAATTCTAGTAAATATTTCTCTATGCAATTCATTAACTTGACCCACCTCTGACATAAGATAACACCGCTGGGCAAAGATTACTAAATTATCAGGAAGCAACGCTGTATCAAGCAGCGTCCTCCAGCGAACGCTACCTCTATCAAGATCATTTTTGTTTTGTTTCGGGAAGCGGCTCCAGTTATTAATACGCTCCAATTGCGCACTTTTTAATGCCGTTTCTGTTTCACTCATGATTTGGCTGTGACGTTCACCTTCGGTGTACATGGTCACACCGATATGGCACCAATTATCTGACTCTAAAGGCTCTGGTGGTGTTAGCTTATCAAGTTGTCTTAAACACTGGGCTGCCAGTGTTGCAATATCTTTAGCACCTTGATGCGGAATAAATACAGCAAAATCGGCTTCGTAATAGCGAGAAAAAATTACATCTGGGCATCTCTGAACGATATTCGATAAAATTTCACCAACCTCAATAATAAAATTATCTGTAACTTGTTTATCATTATCATCACGTACCTGTTCCCACTCATCGATACGTATCAATAACACACCACCACGAGCGCCACTTTCATGCAATGCCGATTCGAGCTTGTTGTCAAACAATACTCTGTTGGCAGTGCCTGTGAGTTTATCTAAGAAGGCATGGGTACGAATAAAGGTATCAAAGCGACTACGCTCTTGCCGAGCGTCTTTTAACTCTTCAATAAGAACATCGAGAGCTTCACTCGCGGTAAAAGGCCACTCTCGCTCATCACCTTTTGCATGAGCTTCAACCTGACCAGCAAGAATCATCCTTCCACGCTCTTCCAGCATTTCAGACCCCATCAATTGCTCCTTTAACCATCGAACGCCACGAGCTAAACAGAAAATGATCAAAGCGACCGCTAAAGTGATCGACCACATCGCCTCTAATGAGTAGCTATATCCAATGTAAGGAGGCAAAGCCTTAAATTCAATTTGGTAACCGGTATTTCGCTCTAATACATAACTTTTTAGATACAAGCGGCTAGGATCAATCTGTGGGGAGGTGTCTTTGAAACGATAGACAATGCCGGTCTTATTTGTCAGCTTCATCTCAACAATGTTGCTTGCTTGCAACATCTTAGGCATCCAACGTTGCATTGAATATGCGGCGTCAGGATCTTCCATTTCCTTATCTACGACGTCGACAATACCCTCCAAATAGTGGTCTAAATACTCTTGTCCGATACGCTTAAATGATAGGGTGCCACCAATAAAAAGAATGAACATCGCACTGATCACTATCAAGGTGACAAATGCGACCAAACGGGTGCTCAATTTTAGTGTGGGGGTATATCTCATGAATAAAGAAATCCTTTTCAACTCACATTATACCGTATTACTACTTATACTATAAATTGAGGTTGTTAATAAAGCGTTAAGAATTATAGGTAGCAAAAAGCCGCTGTAATCGCAGCCTTTCCGATTGAAAACTGTCTTTACAATACATAACAAACAGAGCTAAAAGGGGAAGTCTTATAGGCTAGACAATGACAAGTATGTTTATTCATCAGTTCATCAGTTCATCAGTTCATCAGTTCATCAGTTCATCAGTTCATCAGTTTAAAACAACGATTGCGAAGTATATAGATATAGAGTAAGAAAACGTTAACTTTACCAACAAGTAAATATAACCTTAAACCAACCGATGCCTTCTTCCTTTACTCATTCCTTATTCAAGAACTTAGATGATCAAATTAAGCACATAACATTGCAGTGAGGACACGAGAGTGGAAAATAATATGATTCTGTAGCTTTAGATAATACGCGTTGGCTCCTTTCCCAAAAAATTGAACACTTGGTTTTCGTATTTTTTCAATTGAAAATTCCAGTTCCATCCCACTTAAGAGACAAAAGTACGGTCATTATGTTAACAAGCCAATATGAAACAGTTATAGTAATAAGCCTGTTGCATATGCTTTATTTATGATTATTAGAACGAACTTTTTGGCTAGATGAATTAGGGTGACCAAGTGAATATGAATCAATCAAAGGTAGCGCTATCCCTTTGCATTACTTTAGGCTTAGCCGCATGTGGTGGTGGTGGTAGTGGTAGTGGCACCAATGCTAGTGGGACCAATACTAGTGGGACCAATACTAGTAAGGGTGTGAGATTTAACCTGGAAGGTGCTGTCAGTGTTGTCACCGCAGAAAATAGTACATCGCTAAGTAAATCCAAGTCATTGGCAACAACAGATTCATCGCCGGCGGCAACCAACTTGTTTACCATGGATGCTCAAGGTCAGTTTCAAGCTGCGCTTGAATCACCTTACCAAGCCAATGTTGAATTTACAGTGCAAAGCAAGGATGGTAAATCCCTGTATGTGGTCATGGCTAATGATGACTGGGAAAACCATGAGCTGATTGGCAATACCAACTGCGCGATATTTAAAGTTGATATCTCTGACAGTGGTTGGAGCTGTTTAGTTGAAGGCCATATGGCGCTAAAACCTGACTCGTATTGGAATGAGATTAAAGATGGCCGCTTCAAACCCCTTCAGCTTGACAAAGAGGGTAATGTTTATTTCCTGAGTCGTACTTTTAAGATCGATGAGTTTAAAAACCCTACATATGACTTTAGCACCCCTGGCACTATAGTTAAGGTGAACCCAAATGACGGCACTGTGAAGCACCTGACCTCAGACAAAGCAGCTATCAACAGTTTCCTTGTAACTCAAGCCAACTCTCTAATCTATCGAGCAGAAAAACTCAAGTTCATTCCAAATTTGACTGCTGAGAAGTTAAGTACAATTGAGCTAGAAGAGTCTTTATGGCATCAAGGTTCGTATACCGTGGATGATCATAATACGGTCATCTATCACGACAGGGATCCTATTAATAACAAAATACAGTTTGCTCAGCCGAGTGACAAATATCTAGGCGGTATTGAAAAACGCTCTATTGAACACAGGTCGCCTTCCAACCAACTGAGGCAAGTTTTGATGGGGGATGATGGTTTTATCTATGGCATCTTCAACAGAGCTAAATCTAATGATGATGGTAATTGGAGTGAATATGCTCAGCTTCAGCGCATTCTACCGTACGCTTCGGAAGAGATCGTTTCATTTCGAACGCCGAGTGATAATTGGTGGTGGCAGAACCAGCAAATGCAAGTAACAAAAGGTCATGTCTACTATATCGAAGAAGAAAAGAATCATAACTTTGGTGTGCGTGATGTAATCGGCGTGACTCGTATCGCCGATGGCAAAACGGTTAAGTTGTTTGGCGGTGACTGGTCGACAGAACGCTACGACATTGAATCATGGAAGCTAGTTGAGGGTATTCTTTATTTCACCGGGCTTGATAATGTCACCTCCGAGATGGTTTCAGGCCAACTTGATACTACCAAACTGAACCTGAATGAGAGCACGAGTAAAAAGAATTACCTGACAGTAAACAGGACTGCATCAGTACATGGTGAAATTCTATCTTTCCAGGACATGGAGGTATTACGCCCAGCTCGCACTGAAAAATTAGGGGGGAATCCGAAAATCGTAGACTTTATCATTTCAGATGATGATATTTATTCCGGTACTATCGAGTTTAACAAATGGATGGATCCGAGCAGTGTTGGACGAGAGTTGATGGTAAGTGAAACGACCGGAACAGAAGATATCAAGGTTGATAAGGTCGACACCATGGTTGTCTGGCTAGGTCGAATGGCACACCTGATTTACGATACAGGTAATAACCCAGAAAAACAGAACGCTCCACTGAAATTTGGTCAGTCATATCGTGCCTTTATTGGGGCTGATGCTCGTGACAGCGACGGCTTGAGTATAAGATCAGCGCAACCTGATGATGCAGACCGTACTACCGATTGGGTGGTGCGTAATGACAGCGGAATGAAGCTTAGCAAGGCTGAATATAATTCTGCTTTCTCAAGCAATAAACTCCTGAAATTCTTTATAGGCACCTTACGGGCCAAGGCATTTGATTCTGCTACCTCGCTGAATCATAAAGTTGAGTTTACCACCAGCGTTAAGAATCGGTTCACATTAGAACTATTAGAACCGTCCGCTCACCCCTTCTGGCCTAATAATGCTGTACAAGGGTTTTCTTATGACTCGTTGAATGACGATTTTGGCTGGTACACAAGGGTTGAAGATGCAAGCCATAGAGAACTAGATGCAAATGTGAGCTATCTAGGGGGGGGGTTAATGCGAGTTGCGGTGCACCTGTATGAGAAAGATGCAAACATCGTGTTTGCAGTTACCCTGACCGATGATACCGGTAAAACTCAGAGATTCCAGAATACGATGACTAAACCGAATTCTGCAAGTTACTCATTTGAGTATAAATCAACAGTATCTGGCTTTCGCGGTGGCATAATCGATAACTTCAAAGTTACTGAAGAACCTGGAAGTATTGCTGAGAACATATTGGTAGATGAGGTATTTGATAGTGCTTTGACTATAAGTAACGGTAATACCTTTACCTTTAGTTCTTAGTAGATGAGGCATTTGATAGTGCTTTGACTATAAGTAACGGTAATACCTATACCTTTACTTCGAATCAGTAATGCCCTGAGCAATAGTAAAGCTATCAATGAAACTAAAAACGGCCCTCAAGGCCGTTTTTTATCTCAAGGTATATTTTGAATACAAACAACACTAGCCACACTGAATCAAACTTAATAAATACAAAAGTGACACAATAAAAAAACCCAGCATTTCTGCTGGGTTATTGCATCTAAATCTGTAAATTAACGTTTTTATTTACAGTTTGTGTTTATGCATGATCTAGAACGGGATGTCATCATCAAAATCCATCGGAGGCTCATTATATTGAGGTTGAGCCTGCTGAGGAGCTTGTTGAGGTGCTTTCGGCTGCTGTTGAGCTGGGGCACTGTATTGCTGCTGCTGTTGCGGCTGCTGAGGTTGACCCCAACCGCCTTGCTGTTGCTGGCCACCCATGCCGCCTTGAGCTGGTGCGCCACCTTGAGCACGACCGCCTAGCATTTGCATTACGCCGTTAAAGCCTTGAACCACAACTTCAGTTGTGTAGCGATCTTGACCGCTTTGATCTTGCCATTTACGAGTTTGCAGTTGACCTTCAATGTAAACTTGAGAACCTTTACGTAGGTACTCACCAGCAACTTCAGCTAGCTTGCCAAACAGAGCAACACGGTGCCATTCTGTTTTTTCACGCTGTTCGCCAGTTGCTTTATCACGCCATGACTCTGACGTTGCAATGGTAATGTTCGCTACTGCGCCGCCATTTGGCATGTAACGAATTTCTGGGTCATTACCTAGGTTACCCACTAATATAACTTTGTTAACTCCACGGCTAGCCATGATTTGCTCCGTCTAAATTCATAGTCTCAGAAAATTTTTAGCGCACAAGAATAGCATGCTTTTCTGCTGTGATAAATCGCATTCCTATTCTCACTTCACGACAAAGAATAAAAACGTAACAAATCATGATATTCAGAGCGATGTTGCTTTTTTCTCCACTGACAAACCACTCATTTACTTTAAGAGTTGATGTTCAACGCAAGTAACAACGATGGTGCTAGAGAAGCAAAAGTCTGCATGACAACGTGAAACCTCATTAAATTTAGACATGGAGTTTCAATGAGAAAGTCTCGATACGCTCGCACTTTACACTTTATGTGCATCGACCCAAGTGATACTTACTTACACGTAAAAGAAATAGAAAAACACCTGTCTATTATCTTGTACAAGATGACGCCAGGCGACTTAATGTTAGTAGACAGAAAGCAGAGTAATCGCATTCTTCTTGTCGACTATAAGCAAGTGCCAGAGCTATTAGCAACCAGCCCTAACTTGACCGTGATGTGGAAAAATCATGAGATCATTTTGTTTAATGTCCCACAGCAACTGCCGACCTCAGAGCTTTTGATTTTTGGTGTGTTAAAAGGGCTGTTTTATAACACAGATAAAAAAGACAAAATTGCTCATGGTTTACAAGAGATAATCAATGGCGAAAACTGGCTACCAAGAAAGGTTACCAATCAATTGCTGTTTTACTACCGTAATATGGTCAATACCAACACAACGCCTACTAATGTTGATCTCACTATTCGCGAGATCCAGGTCATTCGTTGCCTCCAATCAGGCTCATCGAACACACAAATAGCTGACGACCTATTTATCAGTGAGTTCACCGTGAAGTCCCACCTCTATCAAATATTCCGCAAACTGGCGGTAAAAAATAGAGTCCAAGCGATCGCATGGGCAAACCAGAACCTGCTTGCATAATTGATCCACCTCTTAAAGTGATGATAATTTTGAGGGAAGCTCTGGTTAGCCATACGGATTGTTGCTGAATTTTCGACAAAATTTGTGCTAGAGTTGCCCTCAGAAATATCAACCGCTCAGGTTGAATCAATAATTATTATAGATAAAGGGTCTTACGATGATCAAAAAGTGCCTTTTCCCGGCAGCTGGCTACGGTACACGCTTCTTACCAGCAACCAAATCAATGCCGAAAGAAATGATGCCAGTAGTCAACAAACCACTGATTGAGTACGGCGTTGAGGAAGCCATCGAAGCTGGTATGGACGGAATGTGTATCGTAACGGGTCGTGGCAAGCACTCGATCATGGATCACTTCGACAAGAACTACGAGCTTGAACACCAGATCAGTGGCACCAATAAAGAAGACCTTCTGGTTAATATTCGTGAAACAATTGAAGCTGCAAACTTTACCTATATTCGTCAACGTGAAATGAAAGGTTTAGGTCACGCTATCTTGACTGGTCGCGAACTTGTGGGTGACGAACCATTTGCAGTAGTACTTGCCGATGACCTATGTGTGAATGAACAACAAGGCGTGTTGGCGCAAATGGTAGCCCTTTACAAACAGTTCCGCTGTTCTATTGTTGCGGTTCAAGAGGTACCTGAAGAAGAGACCCATAAGTACGGTGTTATCTCAGGTGAAATGATCAAAGACGATTTGTTCCGTGTTGATGACATGGTGGAAAAGCCAGAGCAAGGCACCGCACCAAGCAACCTAGCGATCATTGGTCGTTACATCCTGACTCCAGATATCTTCGAACTGATCGAGCAAACGGAGCCTGGTAAAGGTGGTGAGATCCAAATCACCGATGCGCTGCTTAAACAAGCAAAAGCAGGTTGTGTATTGGCATACAAATTTAAAGGTCAGCGTTTTGACTGCGGTAGCGTAGAAGGCTACATCGAAGCAACAAACTACTGCTTTGAAAACTTATACAAGAAAGACCAGCAGCAAGTTGAGTTAGGCAAACACGCAACACAGAAAGAAGCATAACTACTGACCGGTAAGTAACATTTCATACGATGTAAAGGGCGGCTTTAGGAGTCGCCCTTTTAATTACTGTTTTTTTATCCAGTAAAACTTTGCACAAATCTCACTCTATGTAATACTTTAGCCACTAAAAATTACATGGTCTGTTGAGATGGATAAAATAGAAATTAGAGGCGCTCGTACGCATAACCTCAAAGACGTAAACCTCACCATCCCTCGTGATAAGTTGATTGTTATCACAGGTCTTTCTGGTTCAGGTAAGTCATCACTTGCGTTTGATACCCTCTACGCTGAAGGGCAACGCCGTTATGTTGAGTCTCTGTCTGCCTATGCTCGCCAATTTCTATCCCTCATGGAAAAGCCCGATGTCGACCACATCGAAGGCTTATCTCCCGCCATCTCGATAGAACAGAAATCGACGTCTCACAACCCTCGCTCGACGGTCGGCACAATTACAGAAGTGTATGATTACCTGAGACTCCTTTACGCGCGAGTCGGCGAACCTCGCTGCCCAGAACACAATACACCGCTTGCCGCACAAACCATCAGCCAAATGGTGGATAAGGTACTTGAGCTACCTGTTGGTTCAAAGATGATGCTCTTAGCACCAATCATTAAAGAGCGTAAAGGTGAGCACGTAAAAACACTGGAAAACTTGGCGGCTCAGGGCTTTATCCGCGCGCGTATTGATGGTGAGACATGCGACCTATCCGATCCACCAGCTCTAGAACTTCATAAAAAGCATACCATTGAAGTCGTGGTAGACAGATTCAAGGTTCGTCCTGATCTTCAACAACGTTTAGCTGAATCATTCGAGACCACATTAGAACTATCTGGTGGTATTGCTGTCGTTGGTTGGATGGATGAAACAGACCAAGAAGAGATCGTATTCTCTGCAAACTTCGCTTGTCCAAAGTGTGGTTATAGCATGCAAGAGCTTGAGCCTCGCCTATTCTCATTCAACAACCCAGCTGGTGCATGTGGCACTTGTGATGGCCTTGGGGTTCAGCAGTACTTTGATCCGAGTCGGGTAATCTTAGATGAGAATCTTAGTATTGCAGACGGAGCAATTAAGGGCTGGGATCAAAAGAACTACTACTATTTCCAGATGCTAACATCGCTCTCTGAACACTATGGTTTCGATCTGTTTGCACCATTTAATTCTCTACCGAAGAAGATTCAAGAGATTATTCTGAAAGGTTCAGGTCGTACTGAAGTTGAATTCAAATACATCAATGATCGTGGTGATATTCGAGTCAAACGTCACCCATTTGAAGGCATTTTGAATACGCTAGAGCGCCGTTACCGTGATACAGAATCAAACGCAGTCCGTGAAGACCTTGCTAAATACATCTCAACGAAATCATGCTCTAGCTGTGATGGTACACGCTTGAGATTAGAAGCTCGTAATGTCTTCATTGGCGATACAACACTGCCTGAAATCGTTGAGCTAAGCATTGCTGACGCACTGCAATTTTTCCAAGAGTTGAAGTTAGACGGTCAACGTGGACAAATCGCCGATAAGGTAATGAAAGAGATCAATGATCGCCTGCACTTCTTAGTTAATGTAGGTTTGAACTATCTCAACCTATCACGCAGTGCTGAAACCCTATCTGGTGGTGAAGCACAACGAATCCGTCTCGCAAGTCAGATCGGTGCCGGCTTGGTGGGGGTTATGTATGTATTGGATGAACCATCGATTGGCCTTCACCAGCGTGACAATGAGCGACTGCTGCAAACCCTGATTCATCTCAGAGACTTAGGCAACACAGTGCTTGTCGTTGAGCATGATGAAGACGCTATTCGCTGTGCAGACCATGTGATTGATATTGGTCCAGGTGCTGGCGTGCACGGCGGCCACGTCGTCGCAGAAGGTACTATGCAAGATATCATCGACAACCCAAACTCGTTGACAGGTCAGTACCTGAGTGGCGTAAAAGAGATTGAAGTACCAAAACAACGAACACCAATCGACAAGAAAAAAGTCGTCGAGATCATTGGGGCTACCGGTAATAACTTGAAAAATGTCACAGCGACTATCCCTGTTGGCCTATTCAGTTGTATCACAGGAGTATCGGGGTCAGGTAAGTCGACACTGATTAATGATACCTTCTTTAAGATTGCTCACACCCAACTCAACGGTGCAACGACAGCAGTACCGGCACCTCATAAGAAAATTAAAGGCTTAGAGCATTTCGATAAAGTCATCGATATTGACCAAAGCCCTATCGGTCGAACACCAAGATCAAACCCTGCAACCTATACAGGGATCTTCACACCAATTCGTGAGTTATTTGCGGGTACACAGGAGTCACGTTCGCGCGGTTACAAACCGGGTCGCTTCAGCTTTAACGTGCGTGGCGGACGCTGTGAAGCCTGTCAGGGCGATGGTGTTATCAAGGTAGAAATGCACTTCCTACCGGACGTTTATGTACCGTGTGATGTGTGTAAGGGCAAGCGCTACAACCGTGAAACACTAGAAGTTCGCTACAAGGGTAAAACCATCGACGAAGTACTGGAAATGACCGTAGAAGACGCACGTGAGTTCTTTAATCCGGTTCCAGTAATCGCGCGTAAACTGCAAACTCTCATGGATGTCGGCCTTTCTTACATTCGCTTGGGCCAAGCCGCGACTACCCTATCTGGTGGTGAGGCTCAACGTGTTAAATTGGCTCGTGAGTTGTCGAAGCGAGATACAGGAAAGACGTTATACATTCTGGATGAACCAACAACAGGCCTTCACTTCCACGATATCCAACAGCTACTAACCGTGTTACATCGACTGCGTGATCACGGTAATACCGTTGTGGTAATTGAACACAACTTGGATGTCGTTAAAACTGCAGACTGGATACTCGATCTCGGCCCTGAGGGTGGTCAAGGTGGTGGTGAAATTGTTGCAGAAGGCACACCAGAAGATGTGGCACTAATCGAAGGTTCACATACAGCACGCTTCCTTAAGCCTATGTTAAATTTGAACTAGGTGTAAAATAGCGTCCTGCGGGCGGACAGAAAAATGTTAAAGTAACGGAGCTTGTTTCAAAAGGAACAAGCTCCGTTTTTATAAGGTTAGGGATTTATGGCAACAATACACACTAGCGGAACCCAGCTAGAGCATCAGGTCACTCAGCTACCTCTCAACAAAGCATTCCTTGCTTCATTAGCTGTTGTGTTCTTACTCGCCATGCATTTTTTCATGCCTAACCCAGGTGGTTCGGGCCTTGCTCTATCCTTTAATCCGACGACTTGGCTGGCTCTAAGCTTCACTTTAGCGATTGGCTTTTATCAACTAGCGACCAATCGAGTACTCAAGTATTCCAAGTTAACCATAGGTTTGCTGATAAGCTGCGTGATACTGACATTGCCTATTCTATACAGCAACGCTTCGCCGCAAGGGGCTTCAGGCCGATTACTTGGGTTATGGGCTGGCTTTGCCTTATTTGTGGTTCTTCAACAATTCAAATTCAGTAATAAACATAAACAGCGCATGCTGTGGTTCATCGTACTTGCTGTCGTCATACAGGCACTGTTTGGCTATGTGCAATATTTTTTGCTGGAGCCTGGTAACCTATTTGGTTACAACACTGAAGCCAATCGTCCTTATGGGATCTTCCAGCAGCCTAATGTGATGGCGAGCTTTTTAGCGACGGGTTTTGTCCTTTCTGCTTACCTATTAGCGAGGCAGCCAGCCAAGTACAACCACAAGATTAGTGAATCATTTTTACTTTACCTGACACCAACGTTAACGGTACCACTGCTGATCATAATCGCATCACGCACAGGTTGGTTAGCAGCACTCATTGGGTTCGTGTGTATTCTGCCTTACCTCTACAAGTTCTCGACCAAGAAACGCTTCTACGGATGGTGTGCATCCGTTGCTGTCGGTATCGTAGTTGCATTTTCAGTAATCAGCCTTAGCACTACAAATAGTATAGCGAGTAAAAAAGCGGACCTAGAGAGCGCTCGCGCTTACATCTTCCCGCAAACATTACACATGTTGGTGGAGAAGCCATTTACTGGTTACGGATACGGAAAATTTGAATCAGAGTACACCCTGTATACCGCTCGTCAGCACCAACTCAATCCAAACTACCATCCGGGGCTTCCAGCAATGGATCATCCCCACAATGAGTTTCTATTCTGGGGAGTTGAGGGCGGTATTGTACCTATCATAGGAATATTGATTGCCGCAGTACTAGTATTGTCGCGTATCTCGAGCTCAGCGAAAGGAACACGCTTAGCTTTATTGGCGCTATTCATACCGATACTTTTACACTCTCAGCTAGAGTACCCGTTCTATCACTCAACGATACACTGGATAACCTTTATCATATTGATTTATTGGGTCGACCAGCGTGCTTCACGTCACTATCAGCAGTCGTTTAGCATCATCAGTAAAACACTATTTAGAGTGATCAGCTTAGTGTTACCCATTCTGGTGAGTGTTTACATGTTGAGTGCACTGCATAGCAACTACGTACTGACCAAATTTGAGCTATCTAAACCTAAAAACCCAGATATTCTCAAACAAGTCACCAACCCTGTAGTTTGGAAAGATCGCTACGATTGGGACATATACAGCACCTACCTGAACATTGGTCTTTATAAAGGCGATCCGAGCCTTATTCAGCCTTACGTAGATTGGTCACTAGAGATTATAAAGAGTAAACCAAGACCAGCGTTCTACAGTAACCTGATCCTTGCTTACCAAGGTTTAGGGGAAGAGAGCAAAGCGGAACAAATCCGTAGTGAAGCAAAGTTTTTATTTCCAAACAAAGACTTTTCACAGGTTCAATACAAGAAAGTATCTCAAGCAGAAAACAATGTTTCATCCGCAGAATAGTTAATAAATAACTTTCGTACCTTACCTTGAGAGAAAAACAAAAAAAGCGCACGATCCTCGTGCGCTTTTCTTTAGAACTAGTCTAATTCGATTATTTAAGTACGTCTTGCAGCGCTTTAAGACACAGTGCGACATTCTCTTTGCGAGCACCGTAGCCCATCAAGCCAATACGCCATGCCTTACCAGCCAAAGAACCAAGCCCTGCACCAATCTCAAGGTTATACTCTTCTAAAAGCTGCGATCTGACTTTCGCTTCATCGATCCCTTCAGGGAAGTAAAGAGCATTAAGTTGTGGTAAACGGCTCTCTTCATTAACAACAAATTTCAGTCCTAATGCTTCCACGCCCTCTTTCAACTCTTGATGCATAGCGTGATGGCGAGACCAAGCATTATCTAAGCCTTCATTTTTCAATAGCACGAGAGACTCATGCAGCGCGTAAAGACTATTGACTGGTGCAGTATGGTGATAACTACGCTTACCTTCTCCGCTCCAGTAACCTAATACTAGGCTCTGATCCAAGAACCAGCTTTGTACTGGTGACTGACGCGCTTTCATTTTATCAACGGCACGCTGAGAGAAAGTAACTGGTGATAAACCAGGAACACAAGACAAGCATTTTTGACTACCAGAATAAACCGCATCGAGCTGCCATTCATCCACTAGCAGTGGAACACCGCCTAACGATGTTACCGCATCAACAATCGTCAGTGCATCAAACTGGCGAGCCACCGCAGAGATAGCTTGAGCATCCGATAGCGCACCAGTAGAGGTCTCAGCATGCACAAACGCAACCGCGACAGCATCTGGGTTTTCTGATAATGCTTGCTGTACCTTTTCGACAGATACCGGCTTACCCCATTCGTCATCAACAAGAATTGCTTCGCCACCGCAGCGCACGACATTTTCTCGCATACGTTCGCCAAACACGCCATTGCGACAGACGATGACCTTTTCACCGGGCTCAATCAAGTTAACAAAACAAGTTTCCATACCAGCACTGCCCGGTGCTGATACAGCAATCGTAAACTCATTCTCTGTCTGAAAGGCATACTTAAGAAGCTGTTTAACCTCATCCATCATTGCAATAAAAAGTGGATCGAGGTGACCAATGGTTGGTCGACTCAATGCTTGAAGCACTTGAGGTGAGATATCAGAAGGTCCAGGCCCCATTAACGTTCGATGTGGTGGATAAAAGCTATCGATAGTAGAATTATTTGTGAAGTTAGACATGTAAATCCCTTACGTTAATGGTGTTGATATTCCACCCTAAAGCAAATCGAACATGTCAGCAATTAACCTTAGGTCTTGAGGTCAAACCACTGTCACATAATTGTTAAAATTATTTTTAAATTATCTCAAGTTACCAATTGACATTGTGAGCGCAAACACGTTCAATGAAATGGCTATCTAGCAGAAGAGGAGCACTGCCCAGGCAGGTGTTTTGTGGAACCGCATTTCCGATACAAAGCATTTATGGGGAGCAGTGCCGAGATAATAAAAGGATGCAGGACCTTTATTATCGGTTGAGCGGGCTGAATCCCGGCAACTGTCACCATTTCTATATGGTGAAGAGCTTCTGAGGTTACTATTCACATAATTCCTCTCTTTTTGCTCTAAAACTCTCTTCGAAAAACATTGGACGTTGGATTACCCAACCGTAATTTTATTTTAGGAAGTCGTGGGAGATATATCGTGAGTGCATCTAATGTAGCTGGTTCTTTTAATGTCGCTAAGTTTGGTGGGACAAGTGTTGCCAACTTTGAAGCAATGAGCCGTTGTGCTGCCATTATTGAAAACAACTCAAATACCAAGTTAGTCGTAAGTTCTGCATGTTCAGGTGTAACTAATTTACTTGTCGAACTGGCAAACGGTGTGCAAGACAAAACTCGCCGTCAGGAAGTGATGACCCAGTTGACGGACATTCATAATGCAATTCTTGACCAACTTGCTAACCCAACCAGCGTCGAAAAAGAAGTTCACTCCATTCTTGACGACATTGCGAGTGCTGCCGAGGCTGCATCATTTCAAACAAGCACTAAGTTAACCGACCACTTAGTTGCGTGTGGTGAGTTGATGTCGACACACCTTCTTGCTCAAATCCTTCGAGAACGAGGTGCACCTGCGGTTCGCTTCGATATCAGAGAAGTGATGCGCACCAATGATGCCTTCGGAAAAGCAGAACCTCAGCTTGAAGAAATTTCAGTGCTAGCGAAAGAGAAACTGATTCCATTGTGCCAACAACAAGTTGTAGTCACACAAGGCTTTATTGGTGCAGACAATGACGGCAACACAACAACCTTAGGTCGTGGTGGTAGTGATTACTCGGCAGCGCTTATTGCAGAGTCAGTACAAGCGATTGGCTTAGAAATTTGGACGGATGTTCCAGGCATTTACACCACTGACCCTCGTATTGCACTTAAAGCTTCTCCAATCCCAGAAATCAGCTTCAGTGAAGCCTCTGAGATGGCAAACTTTGGAGCGAAGATCCTGCACCCATCAACGCTAGTTCCGGCATTGCGTCACCAAATTCCGGTGTTTGTCGGCTCTTCAAAAGCACCAGAACTAGGTGGAACTTGGATTCGCCAGCAGGTGGAAAGCTCTCCGCTGTTCAGAGCCCTGGCCCTTCGCTGCAACCAAACCATGGTTACGCTGCGTAGCGCTAATATGTTCCATGCTTACGGTTTCCTTGCGAAAGTATTCGAGATCCTTGCTAAACATAAGATCTCCGTTGATCTTATCACTACCTCGGAGATCAGTGTTTCACTTACCCTAGATCAAACTGATACATCTGGTGGTGCTCCTGAATTACCAGAAGCAGCACGTCTTGAGCTAGAAGAACTGTGTTCAGTCGATGTAGAACATGACCTATGTTTGGTGGCATTGATTGGTAATAACATGAGTGAAAGTAAAGGCTACGCTAAGCAAGTATTCAGCACCCTTGAAGATTTCAACCTGCGCATGATTTGTTACGGAGCAAGCCCTCATAACTTATGCTTCCTGCTCAATGAGTCAGTCTCTAAACAGGCAATTCAAAAGCTACATCAAGAGCTCTTCGAATAAGGTAATAATGAATTAAGAAGAGTTCAACGCTCAAAGTACAGAGACAAAAAGGGTTGCAATTAAGCAACCCTTTTCCTTTCTAGTTTGACAACTAACTCGCTGATTTAATGTCTAATTAATATTTGGACCTAACCACTTCTCAGCTTCCAACATATCCCAACCTTTACGGTCAGCATAGCTGTCTACTTGATCTTGTTGAATCTGGGCAATTGCAAAGTATCGAGAATCTGGGTGAGAGAAGTACATCCCTGATACTGAAGCACCTGGCCACATCGCGTAGCTGGACGTCAGTGACATATCGATGGTTTTCTCAACATCCATCAACTCCCACAACGTGCCCTTCTCTGTATGCTCAGGACAAGCAGGATAACCAGGAGCAGGACGAATACCTTGGTATTTCTCTCGAATAAGATCATCGTTAGATAAGTCTTCATCTGGAGCGTAGCCCCAAATGTCCTTTCGCACCTCTTGGTGTAGGTATTCAGCAAACGCTTCCGCTAGTCGGTCAGCCACAGCCTGAATCATGATGGCATTATAGTCATCACCATTGGCCTTATATTCATCCGCTAGCTCACGCTCACCAATACCACCTGTCACAGCAAAACCACCAATCCAGTCTGCTTTGCCGCTTTCTTTTGGAGCGATGTAATCTGACAAACAGTAGTTAAAACCTTTAGGCTTCTCAGTCTGCTGGCGAAGATTATGCAGAACTTTTAGAACTTCAGTACGAGACTCGTCGGTATACACCTCAATGTCATCACCAACACTGTTGGCTGGGAACATCGCGCACATACCACGGGCTTCAAGTAACTTCTCTTTCTCTACACGATCCAGTAACTCGTTCGCATCTTTGAATAAACGTTTTGCCTCTTCGCCCACCTCTTCGTGGTCAAGAATAGCTGGGTACTTACCGACTAATGACCATGTCATGAAGAATGGTGTCCAGTCGATATAGTTACGCAGTGTTGCCACATCAAAATCATTGAATACATGCACACCCGGTTTAGCTGGTGCTGGCGGAGTATATGCGTCCCAATCAATCGCCACTTTATTTGCGCGAGCTTGCTCTAGTGTCACTGGCTTAGTACGAGGCTTCTTACGATTATGCTGATCACGAACGCGCTCATAGTCTAAGTCCAACTTCTCAACGAAAGCAGGTTTTAACTCTTCAGAAAGTAGTGAGGTACATACACCAACTGCACGAGAAGCGTTATTAACGTAGACCACAGGTTCTGAGTAGTTCTGTTCAATTTTAACAGCAGTATGCGCCTTTGATGTCGTTGCACCACCAATCAATAAAGGTAGCTTAAAGCCTTGTCGTTCCATCTCTTTGGCAACATGCACCATTTCATCAAGAGATGGAGTAATCAGACCCGACAGGCCAATAATATCGACGTTTTCTTCTTTCGCGACTTTGAGAATCTGTTCACACGAAACCATCACCCCTAAGTCAATGATGTCATAGTTATTACACTGAAGAACGACGCCAACAATGTTCTTACCAATATCATGAACATCGCCCTTTACCGTCGCGAGAAGAATCTTACCGTTACTCGCACCGACTTGTTTGGATGCATTAATGAACGGCTCCAAGTGGGCTACAGCTTGCTTCATTACACGGGCTGATTTAACAACTTGAGGAAGGAACATCTTACCTGCACCAAACAAGTCGCCAACCACGTTCATACCGTCCATTAACGGACCTTCAATTACCTCAATTGGACGAGCTGAATTGACACGAGCTTCTTCTGTATCTTCAACGATGAAGTCAGTAATACCTTTTACCAATGAGTGCTCTAAACGCTTCTCTACAGGCCAAGTACGCCACTCGAGTGCTGATTTATCTTCAACTTTACCAACAGCTCGCTCTAGATACTCGGTAGCCATATCCAGCAAGCGTTCCGTAGAGTCTTCACGACGGTTTAGTACCACATCTTCAACAGCATCACGCAAGTCTTCTGGTACATTATCGTAAATTTCCAACTGACCAGCGTTTACGATGCCCATATCCATACCATTTTTAAAACAGTGATATAGGAAGACAGCGTGGATTGCCTCACGAACGTAGTTGTTACCTCGGAATGAGAATGACACGTTCGATACACCACCCGAGATCATCGCATGAGGTAGATCGCGTTTGATATCGCCTACCGCATCGATGAAATCAACTGCATAGTTGTTGTGCTCTTCAATACCAGTCGCAACCGCGAAGATGTTCGGGTCAAAAATAATATCTTCAGGTGGGAAGCCAACCTCATCAACAAGAATGTTGTAAGCATTGGTACAGATTTCGACTTTACGTTCGCGTGTATCAGCCTGACCAACTTCATCAAACGCCATCACGATGACAGCTGCACCATAGCGACGAACCAACTTAGCTTGCTCGACGAACTTCTCTTTGCCTTCTTTTAGAGAGATGGAGTTAACGATACCTTTACCCTGAATACATTTCAGACCAGCTTCGATAACCTCCCACTTTGATGAATCGACCATCACTGGGACTTTTGAAATCTCTGGCTCAGAGGCACATAGATTAAGGAATTTAACCATGCACGCTTCAGCGTCTAGCATCCCTTCATCCATGTTGATATCGATGATCTGGGCGCCGTTTTCAACTTGCTCACGAGCAACGCTCAGTGCTTCATCGTAAAGCTCTTCTTTAATCAAGCGCTTGAAACGTGCAGAGCCGGTCACGTTAGTACGCTCACCCACATTTACAAACAAAGACTCTTTAGCAATAGTAAGAGGTTCTAAGCCGGATAAGCGACATGAAACGGGTAGGTCTGGCAATTGACGAGGAGCTACGCCTTCAACCGCTTCCGCCATTTGGCGAATATGCTCTGGCGTAGTACCACAACAACCACCAATCAAGTTCAAGAAGCCACTTTCAGCCCACTCTTTAACATGTTCAGCCATGTCTTCAGGTGAAAGGTCATACTCGCCAAACGCGTTAGGTAAGCCAGCGTTAGGGTGAGCGGAAACATAGCTCTCCGAGATACGGGACATCTCACCAACATACTCACGTAACTCATCAGGCCCTAATGCACAGTTCAATCCAAACGAGATAGGTTTAACATGACGAAGTGCGTTATAGAAAGCTTCCGTTGTCTGGCCTGAAAGCGTACGACCTGATGCGTCAGTAATGGTACCTGAGATCATAACAGGTAAAGTGACACCAACTTCTTCGAAGACAGATTCAACCGCAAAGGCACAAGCTTTGGCATTGAGTGTATCGAAGATGGTTTCGATAAGAATAAGGTCTGAGCCACCTTTGATCAGTGCACGAGTCGATTCAGAGTAAGCCTTGACTAATTCATCAAAGCTCACATTACGATAGCCTGGATCATTAACATCTGGAGAGATTGAACAAGTTCGGTTTGTTGGGCCTAATACTCCGGCAACAAAACGAGGCTTCTCAGGAGTCTTTGCAGTCCATTCGTCAGCGGCTTCACGTGCTAACTTGGCTGCTGCAAAGTTAATTTCTTCACTAAGGCTTTCCATGTCGTAGTCGGCCATAGCAATGGTTGTAGCGTTGAAAGTATTGGTTTCAAGGATATCAGCCCCAGCTTCCAAATATTGCGAATGAATATCTTTGATAAGCTTAGGTTGTGTAAGCACCAAAAGGTCATTGTTACCCTTTAAGTCACTATGCCAATCCGCAAAGCGTTCACCACGATAGTCTTGCTCTTCCAATTTATAATCCTGAATCATGGTACCCATACCACCATCAATCAGTAAAATTCGTTGCTTTAACAGAGCGTCAATCTTTTGCCTTACATTACTTCCCACGGTACAACCTCATTCCTTTAATTATACTTCCATCCTATCACACATTAAAAAGGAGTCTAGACGTCTAAATGAGGAAATTGATTACCGAGTCCTGACAAAAAGTGTTTGCTATTTGAGCATGAGACAACGAAAATTCATATTCATACTTTGTTACATGTTGGTACCCCAATGTCGGTCTATTACACCCTATGCTTCTTGTCTGCTGCAGCCATGCTTATTGCTTTTGTTAATAGCAAAATTGGTAAAATGCAAACAACCATCGCCATCACAGCAGGCTCAATGATGCTGTCTCTTTTAATTATCATTGCGGGCCAAAACAACTGGTTTCAGTTGGCCGACATTGCTTCTGAAACGGTTGCCAGTATCAACTTTGAAGACTTCCTACTTAAAGGGATATTAGGCTTCTTACTATTCGCAGGCGGTTTAGGGATAAAACTACCAAACCTAAAAGACCAAAAGTGGGAAATCACAGTGCTCGCACTCGGCGCTACTCTTTTCTCGACCTTCTTTATTGGTTTTGTTCTTTATGGTTTCTGTCAGTTCATCGGCATCCAATTCGATCTCATTTACTGCTTACTATTCGGTTCTCTTATCTCCCCTACCGACCCAATCGCTGTTTTAGCCATAGTAAAGAAACTCGATGCACCGAAACGAATCTCAACTCAGATTGAAGGTGAATCGCTATTTAACGATGGTTTTGGCTTGGTAATCTTCGTCACTCTATTCACCATTGCGTTTGGCACAGAAGCACCGACAGTTGGCAGCGTGACCATGCTATTTGTCCAAGAGGCTATTGGCGGTATCGTTTATGGTTTTGCATTAGGTCTTATATTCCACTACCTAATCAGTAATACTGATGACCACTCAATGGAATTGCTACTCACCATTGGTGTCCCTACTGCAGGTTATGCTTTTGCTGAAGTTCTCCACGTATCAGGTCCATTAGCTATGGTAGTATCAGGTATCATGATTGGTAACTGGACTCGCTTCATCGGCTTCTCAAAAGAGAGTGAAGACCACTTAGACCACTTCTGGGAACTGATAGATGAATTCTTAAATGGCGTATTATTCTTATTGATTGGTATGTCGATGCTGCTGTTCAAATTCCACCAAGAAGACTGGATCTTAATGGCATTCGCCGTTCCTCTCGTATTGAGTGCACGCTATCTAAGTGTTTTCTTGTCCTACATTGGGTTTAAACGCTTTAGAACTTACAACCCATGGTCGATTAAGATTCTAACTTGGGGTGGCTTACGTGGCGGCTTAGCGCTAGCAATGGCTCTTTCAATCCCTTCAGGTATCTGGGTGATTGAAGATAAGGCGATAGATGTTAAAGAGATAATCCTTGTCATGACCTATGCCGTTGTAGTGTTCTCGATCCTGGTTCAAGGCTCAACAATTACTCCGATGATAGAAAAAGCCAAGCAAGCAGAAAAAGAGTTAGATTAGGAACCATATACTAAACAGAGGCCGCTTATATAAGCGGCCTTTTTTGTACCCGTCATCAACCAACGTTCCTACCCTTGGGTTGTCCCATAAACCCTAATAAGTCCCAGCAGTGCGAGAGAGCCCAATACAACGGCTAGGCTCCCTTGATCATCTAATCGAACTGTATTTCAGATACAAAAATTCAATATCGTATCTTTGCCGGAAAAGTTAGATCAGATACGGAAAATACCGAGACTATGGGGATTAACTTAAAAAGTAGTGGAGTCACTACCTAGAAAAACCATGTACCCGAAATGGTTCGAAGAAAACGAAAAGCATCTTATGACTAGAGGGGACCCAAGTCATGCTTAAAGACCTGGCGATCATATTTACAGAAAAGCTATAAGCACGTGAGCTAACCTATAGATAAGTAACTCTTCTAAATAACTACAACCTGCTGGCTTATTTAGATTCGACTCTAAAGCAAACAGAGAGCTCATAGCTATCTCAATACTTACTTTATTTATCGTTGGAGAAACCAACCGAATTAAAAGGCCAAACGCACCGAAATTTCAACTAAAGCCATAAGATTGTAGATTGTAGATTGGAGGGGGAGTTAACCTGAGGTAGCCTCTATTATCTAGGAATAACCTTGCAGCAGAACGAGCGTAAAGCCCCTACACTTCTGAAGTAGCTTCTTATATAACACTTGGGATATTCACTCTACATTTTAGTAAATTGTCAGAATCAGTGTCGCTACCGATAGCACTAATTCGTACCCAGAAAGCAAAAAGGCTCTAGCATTTCTGCTAGAGCCTTTTAATGTGGCAGGGGTGGAGAGATTCGAACTCCCAACACGCGGATTTGG
>NZ_MSCI01000002.1:0-610 GCF_002954585.1 Vibrio chagasii | reverse complement strand
CAGTTCATTGAAATCAAGTTGAAACCGAAGTTTCACATTTGCCTTTGCTTTAAAAAGCGAAAACAAACTTGGTGATATTCATCAACGAGTGCCCACACAGATTGATAGGTTTAAATTGTTAAAGAGCTTTGCTATCAACGCTTTAGCGTTGAAGCGGATGCGTATAATACGCGATTGACTCTGTAAGTCAACATAAAACTCTAAGTTTATTTAGAACCTTATGGTGACTTGCTTAGATTCTAAGCAAAGTCGCTATTTTGTTTTCATTTTTCTAAAAAATGAAAGTAAATAGAAACCTGGCGATGTCCTACTCTCACATGGGGAAGCCCCACACTACCATCGGCGCTATTGTGTTTCACTTCTGAGTTCGGCATGGAATCAGGTGGGTCCACAATGCTATGGTCGCCAAGCAAAATTTTAAAATTCGGAAAGCTGTTTCTATTCTCTTCAAACTCATTCAAGCGTTTGTATCTTTGAGTCCATCAAAACCCCTTGGGTGTTGTATGGTTAAGCCTCACGGGCAATTAGTACAGGTTAGCTCAACGCCTCACAGCGCTTACACACCCTGCCTATCAACGTTCTAGTCTTGAACAACCCTTTAGGACGCTTA
>NZ_MSCI01000014.1 GCF_002954585.1 Vibrio chagasii | reverse complement strand
CCAAGGCATCCACCGTGTACGCTTAGTCACTTAACCATACAACCCGAAGAGGTCTTTATGTATGGCATTTGCTTTCACTTTTAAAAAGTGAAGACAAAACAGCAACCAAGGTTTTTGGTTGTAACAAGAAGGGTTAATTCTTATTACGTGTTTGCCGGACTCAATGTAATTCAAATTAAATTTGAATCGAATACAAGACACTTGAATGTGTTTGTGTTGTGTTTACTGTTCTTAACAAATAAGAGCAGATAAACATTGAGAACTTTTAATTTGATTAACTCTTAGAGTTAATCAGTCAGCTTTCCAAATTGTTAAAGAGCTAGATATTTCAAAAGAAATAACCATTTTTAAAGATTCTACTTTCTATTCTAAAGAAATAAGAACACTTAAAGATGGTGGAGCTATGCGGGATCGAACCGCAGACCTCCTGCGTGCAAGGCAGGCGCTCTCCCAGCTGAGCTATAGCCCCATCTAAGTCGATATTGGTGGGTCTGAGTGGACTTGAACCACCGACCTCCCGCTTATCAGGCGAGCGCTCTAACCAGCTGAGCTACAGACCCAATATCGTCTCTTTTACTTTCTAAACCGTATCAATCTGTGTGGACACTTATCGTGAATATCTTCGTATAAGGAGGTGATCCAGCCCCAGGTTCCCCTAGGGCTACCTTGTTACGACTTCACCCCAGTCATGAACCACAAAGT
>NZ_MSCI01000013.1 GCF_002954585.1 Vibrio chagasii | reverse complement strand
ATGAACCACCTGCATGCGCTTTACGCCCAGTAATTCCGATTAACGCTCGCACCCTCCGTATTACCGCGGCTGCTGGCACGGAGTTAGCCGGTGCTTCTTCTGTTGCTAACGTCAAGAGATGCCGCTATTAACGACACCCCCTTCCTCACAACTGAAAGTACTTTACAACCCGAAGGCCTTCTTCATACACGCGGCATGGCTGCATCAGGCTTTCGCCCATTGTGCAATATTCCCCACTGCTGCCTCCCGTAGGAGTCTGGACCGTGTCTCAGTTCCAGTGTGGCTGATCATCCTCTCAGACCAGCTAGGGATCGTCGCCTTGGTGAGCCATTACCTCACCAACTAGCTAATCCCACCTAGGCATATCTTGACGCGAGAGGCCCGAAGGTCCCCCTCTTTGGCCCGTAGGCGTTATGCGGTATTAGCCATCGTTTCCAATGGTTATCCCCCACATCAAGGCAATTTCCTAGGCATTACTCACCCGTCCGCCGCTCGACGCCGTTACCGTTCCCCGAAGGTTCAGATAACTCGTTTCCGCTCGACTTGCATGTGTTAGGCCTGCCGCCAGCGTTCAATCTGAGCCATGATCAAACTCTTCAATTTAAGATTTTGTCGACTCAATGAATACTGATTACATTCCCTATTCTTACGAATAGTGAATGTGAATTGACTGTGCCGAATCTTACGATTCGAATTGGTCACTCAGTTCATTGAAATCAAGTTGAAACCGAAGTTTCATTTTTTGATATTCATCAACGAGTGCCCACACAGATTGATAGGTTTAAATTGTTAAAGAGCTTTGCTATCAACGCTTTAGCGTCGAAGCGGATGCGTATAATACGCGATTGACTGTTGAAGTCAACATAAAACTCTAAGTTTATTTAGAACTTTATGGTGACTTGCTTAGATTCTAAGCAAAGTCGCTATTTTGTTTTCATTTTTCTAAAAAATGAAAGTAAATAGAAACCTGGCGATGTCCTACTCTCACATGGGGAAGCCCCACACTACCATCGG
>NZ_MSCI01000012.1 GCF_002954585.1 Vibrio chagasii | reverse complement strand
GCCTTGGTATTCTCTACCCGACCACCTGTGTCGGTTTGGGGTACGATTCCTTACAATCTGAAGCTTAGAGGCTTTTCCTGGAAGCATGGCATCAATGACTTCACTACCGTAGTAGCTCGACATCGTATCTCAGCGTTAAGAAAGTCCGGATTTACCTAAACTTTCCGCCTACGTACTTGAACCTGGACAACCGTCGCCAGGCCCACCTAGCCTTCTCCGTCCCCCCATCGCAATTGTAAGAAGTACGGGAATATTAACCCGTTTCCCATCGACTACGCCTTTCGGCCTCGCCTTAGGGGT
>NZ_MSCI01000011.1 GCF_002954585.1 Vibrio chagasii | reverse complement strand
TCCTAGGCATTACTCACCCGTCCGCCGCTCGACGCCGTTATCGTCCCCCGAAGGTTCAGATAACTCGTTTCCGCTCGACTTGCATGTGTTAGGCCTGCCGCCAGCGTTCAATCTGAGCCATGATCAAACTCTTCAATTTAAGATTTTTGTGACTCAATGAATACTGATTACATTCTCTTCGCTTAATAAAAAGCTAAGTAATGTTGAATTGACTGTGCCGATAATAAATTATCGATTGGTCACTCAGTTCATTGAAATCAAGTTGAAACCGAAGTTTCAGTTTTGATATTCATCAACGAGTGCCCACACAGATTGATAGGTTTAAATTGTTAAAGAGCTTTGCTATCAACGCTTTAGCGTTGAAGCGGATGCGTATAATACGCGATTGACTTTTGAAGTCAACATAAAACTCTAAGTTTATTTAGAACTTTATGGTGACTTGCTTAGATTCTAAGCAAAGTCGAATTTAAAGCCTGGCGATGTCCTACTCTCACATGGGGAAGCCCCACACTACCATCGGCGCTATTGTGTTTCACTTCTGAGTTCGGCATGGAATCAGGTGGGTCCACAATGCTATGGTCGCCAAGCAAATTTTAAAATT
>NZ_MSCI01000010.1 GCF_002954585.1 Vibrio chagasii | reverse complement strand
TTACCGTTCCCCGAAGGTTCAGATAACTCGTTTCCGCTCGACTTGCATGTGTTAGGCCTGCCGCCAGCGTTCAATCTGAGCCATGATCAAACTCTTCAATTTAAGATTTTGTCGACTCAATGAATACTGATTACATTCCCTATTCTTACGAATAGTGACTGTGAATTGACTGTGCCGAATCTTGCGATTCGAATTGGTCACTCAGTTCATTGAAATCAAGTTGAAACCGAAGTTTCACATTTGCCTTTGCTTTTAAAAAGCGAAAACAAACTTAGTGATATTCATCAACGAGTGCCCACACAGATTGATAGGTTTAAATTGTTAAAGAGCTTAACTTCTTAAGCGTTCCTTTTTAGTAAGGAGCCTCTCGAAGTGGACGGCCATTCTAGCGAATTAACATTCAGTGTCAAACACTTTTTGAAAATTAATTTTTTGTCGCTTTCCGTCTTACTGATTATTGCTGAAGCCTTATGGCGCCTGCCGTCTCAGTGGGGGTCGCATTATAGGGAACCCTTTCAGCTTAGCAACTACTTTTTCATAAGAAATGAATAAATAGAGGTTAAGTGTCTAATAGTTCACCTAAATATAAAAAAGAGAGCATTTCTGCTCTCTTTTTGCACTAAATCTAAAGGAATCATTAGATAAACGCGTAAGCATCTGCGTACATATGGTCACGCTTTGCTTCTTTATTTTGTGTAAATAGGTCTCTTGCTGCGCCCGCCATTTCAAAGCGACCTGCAATATAGATATCAAAATCAGCCAGTGATTCGAAGCTTTGTGTAATTGCTTCAAGCACATTACCAGTTTGGCCATGCCAAACTTCCGGCGCCTCTTCTACTACAGGTACGAAATGTACATTGCTATGCTTTTCTGCAATATCAACAAGCTCTTCTTTCGCGTATAGCTGGCACTCGTCTTTTGCACCCCAGTAAAGGTGAATCTCTTTCTTGCTGTTTTGTGCAATGCAGTGATCCAGGATCGACCGTACGTAGCTAAAACCCGTACCGCCAGCAATCAATAGTAGAGGGCGTTCGCTCTCTTCTTTAATCCACGCATCACCGTGTGGCGCATCAATCGCGATATCGCCATCTTCAGCTTGTGCCTTTTTCATTGCTTCAACTACTTCTAATGCATAAGCATTGTGTTCAGCAGCACCAATGTGTAGTTCTAATTCACCTTCATGGCGACAAGGGCTGCTCGCAATTGAAAATGGACGCTTATCTTTCTCACCCATTTCAACCATCAGGTACTGACCAGCTTTAAAGGCAACTGGTGTCTCTGGGTGAAGCAGGATTTGGTAAGTGTTACAAGCCAAAGGCTCGATAGACTTAACTTTACATTTAATAGTCATGTTCTTCCTCTCACTAACCCTTAATCGGCAAAGGTTAGAACTAAATTACTTTCTGCAAATGCTTGGCAAGCGAAAATCCAACCCTGTTGCTGCTCTTTCTCTGTGAGCATGGGTTCAAGGTGGTAACTCACTTGCCCTTCTAATTTTTTGCACATGCACATCGCACATGCGCCAACTTGACAACGGTTAGGGAAATAGATATCGCTGTTGAGCGCAGCATCCAAGACCGTTTGCCCTTTTTCTACGGTGAAACTGATGTTTTCTGGATACAAGACTACTTGGTAGCTCATACAATTCCTAGTTGTTCCCAGATGCTATCGATCTTTTTGACCAGCTCAGGATCTTTTGTGATAGGAACGCCCCACTCACGCAAGCATTCACCTTCCCACTTATTGGTGGCATCGAGACCCATTTGGGAGTGCCCTGTTTCATCCTGAAGGAACAAGGTATCTCTCGCTGGATCCATTCTGGTGGTTACCGCCCAGATGATGTCGTTCCAGTCACTCACGTTAACATCACCATCGCAAACAATAACGAACTTGTTCTCATCAAATTGAGACCAAACCGCATCCATGATTTTCTTACCATTACCTGCAGCTTGTTTATCTATCGATAGCACAACCATGCTGGCATTGTCGTTCTGCAGGTGAATATCAAGGATTTCAGGATGAGCTTTGGTTAGTTCAGCTAAACCACCTTCAATATGATCGCTGTTTTCTGGTGTAGATTGCACATCAGGCGACAACGC
Source organism: Vibrio chagasii (assembly GCF_002954585.1). Lineage (GTDB taxonomy): Bacteria > Pseudomonadota > Gammaproteobacteria > Enterobacterales > Vibrionaceae > Vibrio > Vibrio chagasii_A. The sequence goes on along the minus strand of NZ_MSCI01000010.1, from coordinate 34,752 downwards.
TAGCTCCGCATCCCACTTCTTAGTGATGTCTAAGCCCATCTTAGAACCTAGTCCAACGACCGGTGATGCAAAGTCCAACGAATCAATTGGCGTATTCTCTATCATCAAGGTATCACGAGACGGGTCCATATGTTTGCACATCGCAGCCGTAACTTCTGACCAGTCGCGAGCGTTAACATCCTCATCGCACACCAATACAAACTTGGTGTACATGAATTGACGTAAGAAAGACCATACCCCCATCATCACTCGTTTAGCGTGACCAGGATACTGCTTCTTCATGGTCACCACTGCCATTCGATACGAACAACCTTCCGGTGGTAGATAGAAATCTTCTATCTCTGGGAATTGCTTTTGAAGAATAGGAACAAACACTTCATTCAATGCAACACCCAGTACCGCTGGCTCATCTGGCGGGCGACCTGTGTATGTGCTGTGGTAAATCGGGTTCTCACGCATGGTTACATGAGTAATAGTAAACACGTTGTGCTTTTCTTTCTCGTTGTAGTAACCAGTGTGATCGCCGTAAGGCCCTTCGTCAGCGAATTCATTCGGATCGATGTAACCTTCCATCACGATTTCAGCACTCGCAGGGACTTCTAGGTCATTACTGATCGATTTAACCACTTCAGTTTTGCTACCACGTAGCAGGCCTGCAAAAGCGTATTCCGATAAGGTATCTGGCACTGGTGTTACCGCGCCAAGAATCGTTGCAGGATCAGCGCCAAACGCGACAGATACTGGGAACGGCTTACCTGGATTCTGTTCAGCCCAGTCACGTAGATCCAACGCACCACCACGGTGAGCCAACCAACGCATGATAATTTTGTTCTTACCAATCTTTTGTTGGCGGTAGATACCTAAGTTTTGGCGTTTCTTGTTCGGACCACGGGTAACCGTCAAACCCCAAGTAAGTAGTGGCGCGACATCGTCAGCCCAACAGCTCATTACTGGAATTTTATCTAGGTCGACCTCGTCGCCTTGCCACACGACTTGTTGGCATGCTGCTTTACGAAGACGCTTAGCCGGCATGTTCAATACTTGCTTGAACACGGGCAACTTATCAATCGCGTCTTTAAAACCTTTCGGCGGCTCTGGCTCTTTTAAGTAAGCCAATAACTTGCCCACTTCGCGCAGCTCTTTAACTTCCTGACGTCCCATGCCTATCGCTACACGATTAGGGGTACCAAATAGGTTGGTCAAAACAGGCATGTCATAACCTATCGGATTCTCGAACAGAAGAGCCGGGCCACCAGCACGTAGAGTACGGTCGCTAATTTCGGTCATTTCATAGTCTGGGTCGACTGGGTGAGAAATGCGTTTCAACTGACCAATGCTTTCAAGATGGTCGATAAAATCACGTAAATCTTTAAAACTCATAGAACTTCTACATGCTGATTATTCTGCGCTCAGTATATCAAAAAGGGGCATCGTGAGATCCCCCTTTTTAGTAAGGTTATTGAGAGGTAAAACCCAGTTACGGAAGCACTTGTTGGATCACTGAACTTTTAACTTGTGGGTTGTCACTCACGAGCTCTTGCAACCAATTAGTGTGCCCTTGTTTTGCCAACTCACGAGCGACCAATGGCGCATCATCAGCAATCGCCATGCGAGAAACTAAAAAGTCTTTCACCTCTTCTGACAGTGGGTTCACTCTCGTCAGCAAAGTAATCGCTTCTTCTTTTAATCTTGGATTTTTCGTTGCAGCCATCACCTGCTCTAAGGCAAATGGGGATTTACTCTCAGCGAGACGAACCAGTTCAGCTTGGCTATGATAATCGGCTTTCATCTTCCAGAGGATTTGATAAACATCTGGGTCTTCGCTCACCTGTGCCAATCGAACCACTACTTCGGTAGAGGGTAACCAGCTGACTATCGGCGACTCTGTTAGCTGTTTTGCTAAGTAATTCACAGCCTCTGGAGACAAGCTATCCAATTCTCTTATGAGTAGCGCTTCTCGAGTTTGGACCTGATGCTCAGACCCAGTTAGCCACTCTTTAAGGTTGAGGTTCTGTTTCTCTGCATCGAGCACAAACATCAAGGTATTTTGGTCAGCACGGAATTGTTTGATTAAGCGGTTTGCTATCGAAGGGTAATTAAAGGCTGGAACCGTAAATTCATAGCCATCTCCACGCTCTAATACTTGGTAGGTTGGCGTAATAGCGAGCTGTTGCTCCACAAAGATAGACATCTTAGGTGTGAGTACGATTTTTTGCTGTTCAATCTTCTTCAAGAGTTGGTAACGAGCCACCTCTTGCTGGGGAAATGTCAGGCGCTCAAGTGCAAAGCGTAACGAATTCACTTCATCGCGCACGACAAGCTCAAGCAATTCAGCAGTTTTTAGTTTTACTTGATCATTCTCAAGCCAAGACTCTACTGTATGTGGAGACATCTCGGTGGCATTAACAGTACCTACCGGTGAAAGTAACAGTGAAGTAGACAAGAGTAATGATGACAACAGTCCATGTTGCATTTTAACTTCCTTGTAACACTTTTGGTCATTCTGCAAGCTGACGCTACAAAATGCAAATAAAAAGCGCTACCCGAGGGCAGCGCTTTCTAATAACTATCAGCTAATCAAGATTACTGACGACGCATAGCGTCAAAGAACTCATCGTTCGTTTTCGTCATTGCTAGCTTGTCGATAAGGAATTCCATTGCATCGATTTCGCCCATTGGGTGAACAATCTTACGCAGGATCCACATCTTCTGTAGTTCATCGTTCTTAGTAAGAAGCTCTTCACGACGAGTACCAGAGCGGTTGAAATCAATCGCAGGGAATACACGTTTTTCAGCAATCTTACGGTTAAGGTGCAGTTCCATGTTACCTGTACCTTTGAATTCTTCGTAGATAACTTCATCCATCTTAGAACCAGTATCAACCAGTGCTGTTGCGATGATAGTCAAGCTACCGCCTTCTTCAACGTTACGAGCTGCACCGAAGAAACGCTTAGGACGGTGAAGTGCGTTTGCGTCTACACCACCAGTTAGTACTTTACCTGATGAAGGTACTACCGTGTTGTATGCACGCGCTAGACGAGTGATTGAGTCCAGAAGGATAACCACGTCTTTCTTGTGTTCAACAAGACGCTTCGCTTTTTCGATAACCATTTCTGCTACTTGCACGTGGCGAGATGCTGGCTCATCGAATGTAGAAGCAACTACTTCACCTTTCACTAGGCGCTGCATTTCTGTTACTTCTTCCGGACGCTCATCGATAAGTAGAACCATTAGTTCACACTCAGGGTGGTTGTGAGCGATACTTTGCGCGATGTTTTGCAGAAGCATTGTCTTACCCGCTTTTGGCGGAGCAACAATCAAGCCACGCTGACCTTTACCAATTGGAGATGCAAGGTCAAGGATACGAGCTGTGATATCTTCTGTCGCACCATTACCACGCTCCATAACCATGCGTTCGTTAGCATGTAGAGGGGTAAGGTTTTCAAAAAGGATTTTGTTACGAGCGTTGTCTGGTTTGTCGTGGTTTACCGTGTTTACTTTAAGTAGAGCAAAGTAACGTTCGCCATCTTTAGGTGGGCGAATCTTTCCGGCAATTGAGTCACCAGTACGTAGGTTGAAACGACGAATCTGACTTGGTGATACGTAGATGTCATCAGGACCCGCTAAGTACGAGCTGTCTGCGCTACGAAGAAAACCAAAACCGTCTTGCAGAATTTCAAGAACACCGTCACCGAAGATGTCTTCACCACTTTTTGCATGTGCTTTAAGGATAGCGAAGATAATGTCCTGTTTTCTTAGACGAGCTAGGTTTTCAAGGCCTAGGCTTTCGCCAAGTTTAACAAGTTCAGACACAGGCCTGTTCTTCAGTTCTGTAAGATTCATTGTGGTGGATGCTTGTTTAGTCAAAATAAGATCTGTTTTCTAGTTAAGAGGGATTCGGTCACAGGATCGACCAAGAAGAGAAATTCGTTCAATTAACGTGCGATAAATTAGCACTAAAACTAAGACTAGTCCATAGCTTAGAAAAAACAAAACCGTGCATTTGTTAACTGCACGGTTTCTTTATCAAATACTCACCTGATTATAGGTTAGCGTCTAGGAACTCTTTAAGTTGAGTTTTAGACAATGCACCAACTTTAGTCGCTGCTACGCCGCCATCTTTGAAAAGAAGAAGCGTTGGAATGCCGCGAATACCAAACTTTGGTGGTGTTCCAGCATTTTGGTCGATATTAAGTTTACCGATAGTGAGCTTGCCTTCGTACTCGTCTGCGATTTCATCAAGAATCGGCGCAATCATCTTACAAGGGCCACACCATTCTGCCCAAAAATCAACAAGAACAGGGCCTGCAGCGTTGATCACATCGTTCTCAAAACCGTCATCAGTTAGCTGCAAAATCTTATCACTCATCTTCCACTCCAATGTATTTTTTAGAACTGGTTGGATGATAACCAGTAAATAGATGCCCTATTGGAATGTATTTACTTTCGTATTGCAAGCTTAAGCTGATATTCTATAGCAATGAAAAAGACGCATATCACAGAGCAAAAGTTCGCCGACTTGGATTTACACCCGCAAGTCATTGAAGGATTGGAGAAAAAAGGGTTCGATTATTGTACCCCTATCCAAGCCTTGGCGCTCCCGGTACTGCTCACCGGCCAAGACATTGCAGGCCAGGCCCAAACGGGTACTGGTAAAACGCTTGCGTTTCTTACTGCTACTTTTAACCACCTACTAAAAACACCTGAGCATGAAGGGCGTAAGCCTAACCAGCCACGTGCGATTATTATGGCACCTACACGCGAACTCGCGATTCAGATCTTCAACGATGCTGAACCTCTAGTTGCAAGTACTGGTATCAAAGCAGCATTGGCTTACGGTGGCGAAAGCTACGACAAGCAGCTAGGTAAGATCGAAGAAGGCGCAGATATCTTAATTGGTACCACTGGCCGTATTATCGATTTCTACAAGCAGAAGGTATTTAACCTTAACCACATTCAAGCAGTTGTATTGGATGAAGCAGACCGTATGTTCGATCTGGGCTTTATTAAAGACATCCGCTTCTTGTTCCGTCGTATGCCTGAACCTAAAGATCGTTTGAACATGCTGTTCTCTGCGACTCTGTCTTACCGCGTACAAGAGTTGGCTTTCGAACACATGCATAACCCAGAGCATGTTGTTGTTGAGCCAGAGCGTAAAACAGGCCACCGTATTAAAGAAGAGTTGTTCTACCCTTCTAACGAACACAAGATGGCACTGCTACAGACACTAGTAGAAGAAGAGTGGCCAGAGCGCGCTATTATCTTCGCTAACACTAAGCACAAGTGTGAATCAGTTTGGGGCCATTTGGCTGCCGATGGTCACCGTGTTGGCCTATTGACTGGTGATGTACCACAGAAGAAACGTGAAAAGATTCTTGAGCAATTCACTCAAGGTGATGTTGACCTACTGGTTGCAACCGATGTTGCTGCTCGTGGCCTACACATTCCTCAAGTAACGCACGTATTCAACTTCGATCTACCAGACGATTGTGAAGATTACGTTCACCGTATCGGCCGTACAGGTCGTGCTGGTGCAAGTGGTCACTCGATCAGCTTTGCTTGTGAAGATTACGCAATCAACTTGCCACCAATCGAAGAGTACATTGAGCACGCGATCCCAGTGTCTGACTACGACGCTTCTGCACTGCTAGAAGATCTACCAGCACCATTGCGCTTACGTACACGTAACCCGCAACAACGCCGCTCAAACAACAATGGCTCACGCAACGGTAACCGTAAACCAAACCAGAACCGTCGCCCACGCCAACCGCGTCACAACAAGGAAGCTTAGTCGCTTATGAGTCAAACAGTGTCACCCCCGCTTTACGCTGCAATCGACCTCGGGTCGAACAGTTTTCATATGCTCGTTGTGCGTCATATCGATGGCAGCGTACAAACCATGGCTAAGATTAAGCGCAAAGTGCGTTTAGCTGCAGGCTTAGATGAAAATAATGCGCTTAGTACCGAAGCTATGCAGCGCGGTTGGGACTGTTTGAGTCTCTTTGCAGAGCGACTGCAGGACATTCCGAAAGAAAATATCCGCATTGTTGGTACAGCGACCCTACGTACCGCAACCAATGTGGATATCTTTCTTGAGAAAGCGAACCAGATCCTTGGCTACGACATCAATGTTATCTCCGGTGAAGAAGAAGCTGCGACTATCTATAAAGGCGTGGCACACACTTCTGGTGGCAGCGGCCGCCGACTGGTAGTGGATATTGGTGGCGCAAGTACCGAGATGATCATCGGTGAAGGTTTCTCAGCAAAAGCGTTGACTAGCCTAAAAATGGGCTGTGTAACATGGCTTGAGCGCCACTTTAAAGACCGCCAATTAACCGCAACCAACTTCGACAACGCAATTGAAGCCGCGAAATCGACTTTAGCTCCTATCTTAGAGAGCTACACCGATATCGGTTGGGATGTGTGTGTTGGCGCTAGTGGTACAGTTCAAGCACTGCAAGAAATCATGTTAGCGCAAGGCATGGATGAGGTTATCACTCATACCAAACTTAAGCGCTTACAAAAACAAGCGATGATTACTGAGCGCTTAGAAGAGCTAGAAATAGAAGGGTTAACCCTGGAGCGCGCTTTGGTGTTCCCTAGCGGTCTTTCTATCCTGATTGCTATCTTTGAACTGCTTAAGATCGACTCGATGACACTCGCAGGTGGTGCACTGCGTGAAGGCCTTGCCTACGAGATGGTTGATGAGCTTCGCCAAGACGATATCCGCGCTCGCACTATCAAGAGCGTTCAATCACGTTACCAGATGGACGTAAGCTACGGCGACCAAGTCGCAGCAGCAGCGCAGACTCTGCTAGAACAAGCAGGCGGCGAAGCTTGGGTGTCAGAACCTCAAGCTAGTGTCCTACTGCAAACTGCAGCCAAACTTCATGAAATCGGTTTAACCATCGACTTCAAGAAAGGCGGTGAACACAGTGCTTACCTGCTGCAGAACCTAGATTTACCTGGTTTCACCCGCGCACAGAAACACTACCTAGGTGAATTAACGCGACGCTACCGTGAACAGCTAACGTCACTGCCAGAACAACACGCAGTATCAGGCACAAGCAGTAAACGTATCCTACGTATTCTGCGTCTAGCGATTCTATTAACGCATCGTCGTAACCCAGAGCTAGAGCCTGAGTTTGCGCTAACGGCTGACGATAATAATCTAACTCTAACACTCTCTAAGCAATGGCTAGCCGACAACCCGCTGACCGCTGCAGAGCTAGAGATTGAATCGAATCGACAAACAGACATTGGCTGGCCACTTTCTATTGAATGCCTCGTCTAATCATATCTGACACTAAAAGTAAAATAGCCCAAGTTAGTCTACTAACTTGGGCTATTTATTATCTTTGCACTAATGCCTTTCTAATCTGACCCTCACACATTAGCACCTGTCACTCTAAAGTCAGGGTTCACGGCGGTTAACTTCTTAACGATGTAGTTCAGAAGCACACCATACATAGGAACAAACAAACCTAGGCTGATGATAAGTTTGAAACCGTAATCAACCAGTGCAATCTCAGTCCAATGTTCAGCCATAAATGGATCTGGGCTTTGGTAGAATGCGATCGCAAAGAACGCAATAGTATCGATAGCATTACCAAAAAGCGTTGAACAGGTTGGCGCAACCCACCACTGCTTAAGCTGACGCAAGCGGTTGAAAACATGAACATCTAAGATTTGGCCAAGCAAGTAAGCCATGAAACTTGCAGCAGCGATGCGTGCTACAAATAGGTTAAATTCACCCAGATGGCTAAAACCTTGGAATTGCCCTTCAAAGAACACCACCGACAAGAAGTAAGAAACCGCCAGTGCAGGCAACATCACTAAGAAAATGATTTTACGAGCAAGCTGAGCGCCAAAAATGCGAACGGTCAGGTCTGTTGCTAAGAAGATAAATGGGAAAGTGAAAGCGCCCCAAGTGGTGTGCATACCGAAGATGGTAAAAGGTAGCTGAACCAAGTAGTTGCTTGACGCAATAATCACTAAGTGGAACAAAACTAATAATGCTAGGGCTTTGCGCTGTTGCGCTGGGGTAAAGTTACTCATGCTGTACCTTTTTAGTTTGGTTTGGGGGTGAGGGAACCCAAATCGAGTCATTTCTCTATCGAAATAAAGAAAGCTCTTACCAATAATGTGAATGAAAAATGTATCTATCATTTGCTCTATCGAGCGGCGGGCGATTATACATTAATCAATTTTAGCTGCAACGGTGAGAATATATGCAAACGTTTACTCTCACTTTTATTGCTAGAAGGTGTTTAAAGCTCAGTAGCGAGAAACTAGGTTTAGAGGCAATGTTAACAGTTAGAAGCCACGCTTGAACAAAGCGGCTAGATAATCGAACTCTTCACGGCTCGCTTCTGGACTAAGAGATTCAAACCACACAGATTCACTGTAGTGTTCCGACTTTAAGAACATCTGGCACCCTTCAAAATCCACCAGCCATGAGTGCATGTCAGCATCCCACTGTTTTTCAACAACCGTAGCCGATAACAAGCTAACGAGGCGTTCGCCAATTTCAGGGTAAGAGTCGAAGTCAAAGCTCGGTGTTGTCACCAATAAGCGCCCTTCTTCTGCCAAATACTCTCTTAAACCAAATTCCATTTAATACCTCTGTTATTAGCCGTGTGTTGTGATGTGTTCTTGAATCAAATCTAGGAATGGGTCGGCATATTTGTCGAGCTTACGCTGGCCAACACCATTTACCGCAAGCATTTCACCGTAAGACGTCGGCAGAACTTCTGCCATATCAATCAATGTTGCGTCACTGAATACCACGTATGGTGGTAAGCCATCTTCGTCGGCAATCGACTTACGCAGCTTACGCAGTTTGGCAAATAGCTTTTTATCGTAGTTCTTGCTGCTTAACTTGTCTGACTTAGCGTTACGCACCGCTGTATCTAAACGAGGTACCGCTAACTCTAGCGACATCTCACCACGCAGCAATGGGCGTGCCTCTTCAGTTAACTGCAAGGTCGAGTTACGTGTGATGTTCTGGAACAACAAACCTTTATGAATTAACTGACGGAAGATACTGATCCAGTAGTCGTGGCTGTGGTCGCGGCCAATACCGTAAGTAGAAAGTTTGTCGTGACCATTATCGCGGACACGGATGTTCTGCATACCACGCATCACTTCAACCACATAGCCCATACCAAACGACTGATTCACACGGTACACACAAGACAACGCCTTCTGCGCCTCTTGGGTCGCATCAAAGTGTTTTGGCGGGTCTAAACAGATATCGCAGTTGCCACATTGCTTCTCACGATATTCACCAAAGTAGTTGAGCAGAACCTGACGACGACAGGTTTGCGCTTCGGCAAAGGCGCTCATCGCGTTTAGCTTGTGCATCTCAACCTGTTTTTGCGGGCCTTCTTCTTTTTCATCCAGCATACGACGCAGCCACCCCATATCAGCAGGATCAAACAGCATCATAGCTTCAGCAGGCAAACCATCACGGCCTGCACGGCCAGTCTCTTGATAGTAAGACTCGATGTTGCGTGGAATATCAAAGTGCACCACAAAGCGTACGTTAGGCTTATTGATACCCATACCAAACGCCACCGTCGCGACTACGATCTGAATATCATCGCGTTGGAAGGCTTCTTGAACGTAAGCACGCTCGTCAGTGTCCATACCCGCGTGATAACCCGCGGCACGAATACCGTTGTTGCACAGCTTCTCGGTGACCATCTCAACTTTTTTACGGCTACCACAGTAGATGATGCCGCAATTGCCCTTCTGAGTTTCTAGGTAGCGAACCACCTGAGACACTGGCTTGTGTTTCTCGACAAGGTTATAGCGAATATTAGGACGGTCAAAGCTGCCCAAATAGGTATGCGGATCCACCAGCTGTAGACGCGAGACAATATCTTTGCGAGTTGCATCGTCAGCGGTTGCCGTCAGCGCCATATAAGGCACGTGCGGGAAATACTGTTTCAGCTGACCTAATGATGCATATTCCGGGCGGAAGTCGTGTCCCCATTGAGAGATACAGTGCGCCTCATCGACCGCAATCATCGAAAGCGGTAAACCTTGTAGGCGTTCAATGAAATCACGCATCAACACACGCTCTGGTGACACATAGACCATCTTGAGCTGACCTGAGTTCATTCGATTAAACACACTCAGTAGTTGGTCACGTGGCATGGAAGAGTTAATGCACTCCGCTGCTACACCATTGGCTTTCAACTGATCGACTTGGTCTTTCATCAACGAGATAAGCGGTGAGATAACCAAAGTCAGCCCTTCACGAACTAAAGCAGGGATCTGGTAACACAAAGATTTACCACCACCCGTCGGCATTATCACCAAGCTATCTCGGCCTTGAACAGCCAAATCAATGACCTCTTGCTGACCATCGCGAAAGCTTTGATAGCCAAATACATCTTCGAGGATGTTTTGCGCATCATTCGCGGGAGTTGGTGTTTGCTCAACAATCAGAGTGGCGGTCATTGTGGTTCCTAATCGAGGTATAAAGTCAGCATGCAGCATCGGCAAGCAAGTCGCACATTGTAGAGTGGAATGCTGGCGAATTAAACCGCAAATTGTTAGGTGAAAAGGGTTAACGCTCCTATACTGACCAACTCTCAATATAAATCCTATTAATAAGCACTTCGTGCCAGAGAAAGTAACATGACACAAGACGAACAACAGCGTACACGCCAAGGAATACTGCTTGCGATTGGCGCGTACACCATGTGGGGAATTGCTCCCATATACTTCAAATCTCTCAGTGAAGTATCCCCTCTCGAGATCCTGAGCCACCGTGTAGTATGGTCCTTTTTCCTACTCGCTTTACTGCTACACGTTGGTCGTGGTTGGCGCAAAGTGCGCGATACTCTGACTTCAAAACCGAAAATGATGTTTTTGGTGGCAACCTCTCTGTTGGTGGGTGCAAACTGGCTGATCTTCATCTGGGCGGTCAATGCCAATCATATGCTGGATGCCAGCCTCGGCTACTACATCAACCCTTTGATTAACGTATTGCTTGGGATGTTCTTCCTTGGTGAGCGTCTGAGAAAGCTTCAATGGTGTGCGGTGGCGCTTGCGGCTATCGGTGTGCTTATCCAGCTAATCGCCTTTGGTTCGATTCCAGTTGTAGCTATTGCACTGGCCTTTTCTTTTGGTTTCTATGGCTTGCTCCGTAAGAAAGTGAACCTAGAAGCGCAGACTGGCTTGTTTATTGAGACCTTAGTGATGCTGCCAGCGGCGGCGATCTACTTGTTATTCATTGCAGACACAGCAACTTCTGATTTCTTAGCGAATCCAATGCAGCTAAATTTACTGCTGGTCGCTGCTGGGGTAATTACCACTCTGCCATTGCTTTGCTTCACGGGTGCAGCAACCAGACTCAAGCTTTCGACACTTGGCTTCTTCCAGTACATTGGCCCTAGCTTGATGTTCTTGCTTGCCGTGTTGATCTACGGTGAAGCCTTTACCATGGATAAGGCGATTACCTTTGCTTTCATTTGGGGCGCACTGGTGATCTTCAGCTTCGACGGCTTGTGTAATAACAAGAAGAGTAAGCAAGCGAAAAGCTAACACTGATCGTTTTTTACAAGACAATCTAAAGATACAGAGATAAGCTTGGTTGAATTGATGATAATTTGACCAAGCTTTTTTATGCCATGGATAAAGTCCACTACTACTCGACATCTAGCCAAGATATCAGCCTGATCCAAGCTCAATACCAAGAGTTTGCCTTTCAGCGCCACTATCATTTGGACTTTCACATCGGCCTAATCACCCAAGGGCAGCAAAAGTTTGTCTATAAAGGGACGAGTTACCACGCAGGCGCCGGGCAAGTGGTGATGATGCCACCCGATGAGCTGCATGATGGTCATTCAAAGCTCGAATCGGGTTACCAAGCAAGTGTATTTTCTGTCTCACCTCAATGGTTTGGCGATCTTGCCGATCACAGCGAAAATGGTCACGTTTTGAGCTTTTCTGAGTTGATCCTCTCCGATCAAGCTACTTTTTTACAATTGCGTAACCTTCATGGGCTGCTTATCAATCCAAACATCAGCCAACTCGCCCAAGATTGCCTGCCATTCGAAGGTTTTTCGACGATTGTTGATCGTTACGCGCAGTTTGGATCGAAAACTCAGGTGAAGCTTGGCACTCAATCGGTGAATACACTCAAAGACTATTTAATGGCAAACCTCGACCAACCGGTGCGCTTGGAGCAACTTTCTGAGCTGTGTGACCTGACAACAACTCAATTTCAGCGTCATTTTAAGAACAAAATGGGCATCACCCCTTATGCATGGTTAAGCCGCTTACGCATGGAGCAAGGCATGCGATTAATTAAATCAGGTATCGGCGGTACCGAGGTCGCTCATCAAGTGGGTTTCTACGATCAAGCCCATTTCTCAAAGGCATTTAAGACTGCATTTGGTGTTTCTCCATCGAAAATTAACTAAGTGTTGATAATTTACAATTGAGAGAATCGAAATCACGGTAAGCTGCGCTCAACAGAACAACCCAGTTATTGGAACAGATATGAATGAAGTCACCATATTAGTCACCCTCGCCTCTATCCACTTTATCGCTTTGATGAGCCCAGGTCCTGATTTTGCACTTGTGGTACAAAACGCAACACGCCACGGGCGACAAACTGGCTTATACATTGCTCTCGGACTGTCTTGCGGGATCTTACTGCATTCATTGCTGAGCCTGACGGGCATCAGTTACCTAGTCCACCAGCACCCAACTCTTTTTGCGCTCATGCAATTGGCTGGCGGCAGCTACTTACTGTATCTCGGCTTTGGTGCGTTAAAAGCAACATGGCAACTCATTAGCCACCACGAAGAAGAGACAGACACGGTCAATTCGAAAGATCTGATTCTGACCAATAAACGTCAGGCATTTTCTAAAGGCTTTGCGACCAATATTCTTAATCCCAAGGCGTTAGTGTTCTTCATCAGTTTGATGTCGAGCTTGGTACCGGCTGACATGTCGCTTTCAGGGAAAGGGTTTGCACTGCTGATCCTATTCGGCCTATCACTATTCTGGTTCTCTCTATTAGCGTGGATGCTTTCTACGAAGGCACTGCAAAAGAAACTAAGTGAAGCGACAGTCTACATTGATGGCTTATGTGGTGTTGTGTTCAGCCTTATTGGCGTCAGTATTCTTTGGCAATCGCTGTCTGGTTTAATCGCTTAAATTCGAATCAAGATTACAATTCGTTAACAACGCACTGGCTATCTTATCTTTCCACTGCCAATCTAGCTCTGCATATGAAAAGGAGAAGATCATGCAGTGGAAAACAAAACTAACAACCCTCGCCACTTCTACCCTACTTTTTGCCTCTCACGTCAGTTGGGCAAATCAAGCTGCCGATTCCGTCGCTCCCGAACAAAGTAGTGGTTTAGAAACCAAACAGCTCGTAAAAGCTAACGATTGGATGGTTACCGCAGCCAACCCTCTAGCAACCCAAGCTGGTGCCGATGTACTTGCTCGTGGTGGTAACGCGATTGATGCGATGGTTGCAGTGCAGCTGATGCTTGGCTTAGTTGAGCCACAGTCATCCGGTATTGGTGGTGGCGCCTTCCTTGTTTATTTTGATGGAAAGGACAAACAGCTTAAAACCTACGACGGCCGTGAAACCGCACCACTTGATGCAACACCACGTCTATTCCAAGACGAAAACGGTCAACCGCTTAAATTTTATGATGCCGTAGTTGGTGGTCGCTCTGTTGCTACACCGGGCACAGTGCAATTGTTGTGGGACACTCACCAGAAATACGGCGAGTTAGAATGGGCATCGCTGATCAAACCTATTGCCCAACTGGCTGAGAAAGGTTTTACCATCAGCCCACGTTTGGCTACCTTGATTGAAAACGACCAAGAACGACTGAGCCGTTTTGCGACAACCAAAGCTTACTTCTTTAATGCCGATGGTAGCCCAAAAGCCGCAGGCACACTACTTAAGAACCCAGAATACGCTGCAACATTGAATGCAATTTCAAAGGATGGTGCTAAGGCATTTTACCAAGGTGAGATTTCTGCCGACATCATCAACACAGTACAAACAGCCAAAGGCAATCCGGGTGTATTGGCACAAAAAGACTTCGACACCTACTCAATCAAACAACGTGAACCGGTTTGTTCAGCTTATGAAAGCTACGATATCTGTGGCATGGGACCACCAAGTTCCGGCGCATTAACGGTTGGACAAATCTTAGCGATGACCGAGCAGTTTGACCTTGAATCCTGGGGACCAAACGATGCGAGATCTTGGCAAGTGTTAGCGGACGCTTCTCGCCTAGCCTTTGCAGACCGTGGGATGTACATGGCAGACCAAGATTACGTACCAATGCCAACTCAAGGGTTAGTGAATACTGACTATTTGCAGGAACGTGCCCAGTTAATTACCGCAGGTAAGGCACTAGAGAGTGCGCCACCAGGCACCCCGCCGTGGGATCACGCCATGCTGCGCAGCCAAGATGTATCTATTGAACTGCCGTCCACCAGCCACTTCAATATTGTCGATAGTGAAGGCAATGTCGTATCGATGACCACCACCATAGAGAATGCATTTGGCTCACGCTTGATGGTAAGAGGCTTCCTACTGAACAACGAACTGACCGACTTCTCGTTCAAGACCCACAACGATGGCAAACCTATCGCAAACCGACTTGAGCCAGGTAAGCGTCCACGCTCTTCAATGGCACCGACGATCATCATGCAAGACGATAAGCCTTACATGGCGATTGGTTCTCCGGGTGGTAGCCGCATCATAGGTTATGTAGCACAAGCGATCATTGCTCATACCCAATGGGACATGGATATCCAGCAAGCGATCAACCAACCGCACTTCCTAAACCGCTTCGGCACGCTAGATCTGGAAAAAGGAACATCGGCGGAAAACTTTAAACCTGAGCTCGAAAAGATGGGATTTGAAGTTAACATTCGCGATCTTAACTCCGGTTTACACGCCATTCGCATCACAAAAGATGGTCTAGAAGGTGCAGCAGACCCTCGTCGTGAAGGCGCTGCCATCGGCCAATAAGGGAAAATACTCCCTTTTTACTCCCTGTCTTGTGCGAGATCTCTCACAAGGCAGTGAGTAAATATCGATATTTAACTGCGAATTTAAGCACGAAGATATCATAACCACTTGAAATAAAACAAAACGTACGTTTATCGTTCAAATAATTATATAGAAATTCGCTTATGCACCATTGCTGATAAATAAGGAATCGGTAGTATGGATGGTGTCGGAAGGATGCTGACACGGAACAGGAAACGCCAAGGACTTGGTTATCTTCAGGATGAAGATTCGATTACTCAGGATGAATAATCGGCATGGATAGCGAAATGGACATTGAATGGACGCAATAGTAACTAGGATGGTTGCTACTAAGGAAAGACAATGGACACCTCTGGATGAGGAAAGGACTGAACATCAGGATGATGTAAAGGACACCGCTCAAGGAACAAGTGACGCGTGCTAACGAGGATTGTTGGCAGATCAGGATAGGATCAAGGACACCGCTAGGAAGGCGACGAAAGGAATACGCTGAAGGATAACAGCACACTATCATGGATTTGATGCATGGAGCACACTTAGTAGCCGGATTGCTGCGAGTAAGACTATAGACCCCGATGAGCGCAAGCTCTCGGGGTTTTTCTTTATCTGCCTCTTATCGATTGATGCTTTCACCCCTCCTCGAACCTAAGAGATACTTACAATTCTGACATTTAAATCATTCACTTCTTAACCGCTTCCGAGTAACGTAAGCCTTACTAGGCTCAACTAGTTTCATAACCATAATTAAATTAAGGACAAATTCATGTCGCACGTTACCTTCAAAGGCGCAGCTGTACCGCTATCTGGCACATTCCCACAAACTGGCGAGCAGGCACCAAGCTTTGCACTAACTGCAGGCGATCTTTCTGAACTGACTCTTACTTCTCTTGCAGGCAAGAAAGTGGTTCTAAACATCTTCCCAAGCATCGACACAGCAACTTGTGCAACGAGCGTACGTACGTTCAACGCAAAAGCGGCTGAACTTGAGAACACAGTTGTTGTTTGTATTTCTGCTGACCTCCCATTTGCTGCAGGTCGCTTCTGCGAGCTTGAAGGCATTGAAGGCGTTCAACACGCTTCAACTTTCCGTTCACCTGAGTTCGCTTCAGACTACGGCGTAGCAATTGCTGAAGGCCCACTAGCAGGCCTGACTACACGTGCGGTTGTTGTTGTTGATGAAAAAGGTGTGGTAACACACAGCGAGTTGGTTGCAGAGATCACTGAAGAGCCAAACTACGAAGCGGCACTGACTGCGCTGTAAGCTCCCTTCCAGCCAATAATCTATTGCGACCACCGAGGCGATACGCAATAAAAAAGAGCAGCCATTGGCTGCTCTTTGTGTTTTTAACCTTGAATGGTTGTTAGGTCCGGGAATAACAGATTAGAGTTGCTCTAAGCGAGCATAAGCCGTTACTAACCACTTAATGCCTTCCCCATTAAACGCCACTTGCACTCGGCTCTGTGGACCACTTCCTTCAAAGTTGATGATCGTGCCTTCACCAAACTTAGGATGTTTCACGCGAGAGCCTAAGCTAAAACCTGTTTCATTAAAGTTCTCTTTGACTGCAGTTTGGCTAAAGCGACCACTGCTCGCAGGGCGACTCACCTGTGCTTTCATACGCACTTCATCCAGACAGGTTTCTGGCAACTCACGAATAAAGCGTGATGGTTTGTGGTATTTGTCTTGTCCGTACAAGCGACGCATCTCAGCGTAAGTGATGTACAGCTTCTCCATCGCACGAGTCATGCCTACGTAACATAGGCGACGCTCTTCTTCCAAGCGCCCCGCTTCTTCAGCAGACATCTGGCTTGGGAACATACCTTCTTCGACACCCACCATGAATACCATTGGGAACTCTAGACCTTTAGCACTGTGTAGAGTCATAAGCTGAACCGCATCATCAAACTCATCAGCCTGACCTTCACCCGCTTCCAAAGCCGCGTGCGTTAAGAATGCTGTTAGCATGCTCATCTCATCGGCTTCTTCTGGCTTCTCGAACTGACGAGTTGCCGTTACCAATTCTTCCAAGTTCTCAATACGCGCTTTCGATTTCTCGCCTTTCTCTTGCTCGTACATCGCAAATAGACCTGAAGATTTAATCACATGGTCAGTTTGCTCATGCAAGTTCAGCTCTAACGTGTCGTCTTCAAGCGCATTAATTAACTCGATAAAGCGGCTTAAGGCACCCGCTGCACGACCTGGCAGTACTTGTTCTTCCAACAAAGCGATACTCGCTTGCCACATCGTCGCACCACGGTCACGCGCTGCAAATCGAATCGTCTCTAGAGTCTTGTCACCCAAGCCACGTGTTGGCGTATTAACCACACGTTCAAAAGCGGCATCATCGTTACGGTTACCCATTAAACGCAGGTAGCTCAATGCATCTTTGATCTCCTGACGTTCGAAGAATCGCATACCACCGTAGATTCGGTATGGTAAGCCCGCTTGAATCAACGCTTCTTCCAGAACACGAGACTGGGCGTTATTACGATAAAGCATCGCCGTATCTTCGAGTGCACCACCTTTCTCTTGCCACTCTTTAATCTTACTTACCGTGAAGCGAGCTTCATCAAGCTCGTTGTAAGCTGAGTAGACGGAGATTGGCTCACCATCGTTACCATCGGTCCACAACTCTTTACCCATTCGCTCAGTGTTGTTTGAGATAAGCTCGTTCGATGCTTGCAAGATGGTTTTGGTTGAACGATAGTTTTGCTCTAATCGAATGGTTGAAGCGCCCGGGAATTCATCCAAGAACTTCTGAATATTCTCGATTTTTGCACCACGCCAGCCATAGATAGATTGGTCATCATCACCCACGATCATCACTCGACAATCAGGGCCCGCCATCATACGCAGCCAAGCATATTGGATGTTGTTGGTATCTTGGAATTCGTCGACCAAAATATGCTTAAAGCGAGCTTGGTAGTGCTCACGAATGTGTTTCTTGTCGCGCAGTAGCTCGTGTGATCTCAGCAAAATCTCAGCAAAATCCACCAATCCAGCACGGTCACACGCCTCTTGATAAGCCGAATAAATCTTTAACCATGTTTGAGTTACTGGATCATGGTAGGCATCAATGTGGCTCGGGCGCAGGCCTTCATCTTTTTTGCCGTTAATCCACCACGAAGCTTGCTTAGCAGGCCACTGCTTTTCATCGAGGTTTTGTGCTTTGATTAAGCGGCGTAATAGACGAATCTGATCATCGGAATCGATGATCTGGAAATCTTCTGGCAATTTTGCATCTAGGTAGTGAGCACGCAGAATACGGTGACAAATACCATGGAAGGTACCGTTCCACATGCCTGACGAGCTGCCCATCATCAACTCTTCAATACGACCACGCATCTCTGCCGCCGCTTTATTGGTGAAGGTTACTGACATGATAGAGAACGGCGATGCTTGCTCGACACTCTGCAGCCAAGCGATACGATGCACCAAAACTCGCGTTTTACCACTACCAGCACCAGCCAGAATAAGTAGGTTTTCTAAAGGTGCTGCGACCGCCTCACGTTGTTTGTCGTTTAGGCCATCGAGTAAAAGCGAAGGATCTATCATTGGATATGCTCACTACTGGGTATTTATACATAAAAGTTGATTATAACCTAAACACTAGGCTGCGTTTAGAATATTAAGAAGAAAAAACCATCAAAAATAACATCACCTAATCAAACACTTAATAGCTAAATTATCACTTATTTTGATAATTATTATAATACTGTGAAATTATTTTCGGGTTGTTCCTATCCCTTTTAGTAAGCAAGTTAACAACTCATTAACCTGCGATGTGTAAATACTATTAAGTCTAGAGGGAGTGACTATGAAAAATTCTAATCTTGCTGTTACAGCTGCAATCACAAGTGTACTAGCGTTTGGCGGTGCCGTTCTTACATCAGCACCTGCGGAAGCAGCAGCGAAAGAAAAATGCTATGGCGTATCAAAAGCTGGCCAAAATGACTGTGCAACTAAAACAAGTTCATGTGCTGGTACAGCAAAAGAAGACAACCAATCCGATGCATTCGTGGTCGTTCCTAAAGGGCTATGTGGCAAGTTAACTGGTGGTAGCACTCAATCATCATAGTGCCTGAGGGCATAACTGAACCACTCAGTATGGTGAGCTGAATACCAGCTCACCTCCACTACCCATTAGGAGAATCGTTGTGACTCAAACTCTTCACCCCAATGCAGGGGTTGGCCTTAGAACACCGCACTTAGATTTCTTCAGCCAGAATTCTGATTTGGTAAGTTGGTTAGAGGTTCACAGCGAAAACTACTTCTTACCCCATTCTTCACAGCGCCAACAACTCCGAGAGATTCGTAATCATCACCACATAAGCTGTCATGGTGTAGGGTTGTCCCTTGGTTCTGTTGAACGAATCAACCAACAGCACTTACTGCAACTCAAAACACTTATTGATGATATCGAACCTTTCTTGGTTTCTGATCATTTGAGTTGGAGCCAAACTGGCGGTCACTACTTCAATGACCTGCTACCACTACCTTATACCGAAGAAGCGTTGGACGTCTTCTGCCGTAACGTCATCGAGGTTCAAGACAGTTTGCAACGTCCTATGTTAATTGAGAATCCATCAAGCTACCTTGCCTTCAAGCACTCAACGATTCCAGAATGGGAGTTTTTGGCTGAGGTACAAAAGCGTACCGAGTGTCGCCTACTGCTCGATTTCAATAATATTTTCGTCTCATCGTTTAATCATGGCTTTAGCTGTGAAGAGTATCTCAATGGCATACCAGCCAACCAAGTGGAAGAGATTCACTTGGCAGGTTTTACCAAAAAGAAGCTCGAGCAAGGTGAGATTTGGATAGACACGCACAGCAAACCGGTCTGTGATGAAGTGTGGCAACTTTACACTCAGTGGATAGAGCAACATGGCTCTCGCTATACCTTGATTGAGTGGGATTTAGATATTCCAGAGCCACAAATTCTATTGGCAGAGGCTGCCAAAGCCAGTGAAAAGCTGTATCAACATGACAATCAAAGGAGTCGCGCCTCATGAGCTACTCCCTAGCGGATGTTCAATCCGAGTTTGCGAATGCCCTGCGCTATCAAAATGACGGTGAGCACTGCGACATCGTGAGCGATCATTTTAGCGATCAGCAACGCATTCAAATTTACCGCAATAACTTTGTTATTAGCTTAAGCGAAGTTCTCGCTGCGACTTACCCACTGACTGAGGTGTTAGTTGGTGAAGAGTGCTTCCAACAAATGGCGCGTCAACATGTTCTTAGTTATCCATCGACCTCTGGAGATGTCAGTGGTTATGGCGAGCACTTCGAACAAACCATACAAGCCTTTCCTTCGGTTGTAGAGGCTGCACCTTACCTTAGTGAAGTGGCACGCTATGAATGGCAAAAGGACAGTTTAGCGAGACTCGCATGTGCAACTCCCCCGCATCAACAGCCACTCTCCTGTTTAGCTTCCGTGCCACAAGAGCGGCAAGGCGCCTTGGTTTTCCACATCAAGGGTTCGATAACGCTATTCGATTGTTACTATGCCGTAATAGCGCTTGAACACGCTATCGACCAACAGCAACTGGAAGGGTTAGACATCAATCGCGCAGAGCTTGGAATAATAATCCGAGCCGAGAATTCACAGCTCGAAAGCCAAAGCCTAACCAAGGAGTGCCACCAACTGCTCATTGAGCTTCAATCTGGTAAAGCGCTCAGAGAAGTAACGCCTTCGCTACTGCAACATATGAATGCTGTCATGGCGCTCAACGTCATCTCAGGTTTTTCAATCAATGATGAATTGGAGACATAATATGGATAACAACACAGTCACAAACATGATGGCTCAATACGACAATTTGATTGAGAAATATCAGGCACTTTTCGTCCCAGTGCTGCTTCTTTTCTGTCGCCTTTGGGTGGCGTGGGTATTCTTCAACTCTGGGTTGACCAAGATAGCCACCTGGGATAGCACCCTCTACTTGTTCGAATTGGAATATCAGGTGCCGCTACTGCCGTGGGAATTAGCAGCCTATATGGGAACAGCTGCTGAATTAATCCTACCAGTATTCTTAGCGCTTGGTTTGCTAACACGCCCAATGGCCGCCGCGCTTTTTGTTTTCAACATTATTGCCGTCGTTTCTTACCCAGTATTATGGGATCAAGGCTTCTACGACCACCAACTTTGGGGATTGATGATTCTTATAGTCATCGTATGGGGTGCTGGACCGTTTTCATTAGATAGAGTTTTGAAGGCACAATTTAGAGGCTAACTAAAACATCGATAACCCAAACGCAAAAAACCACTCAATTGAGTGGTTTCTTTTTTAACTGGGTTAAGCTTACTTTTCTAGAAAAGCCTGAAGCTCTTCAGCCGAGATGCCTTGCTCTGCTAGCTCTTTTGCTAATAGCTGAACTTGTTCACCTTTACGAGACTCTACCACACGCTGAAATTGGTAGATGATATCTCGCAAAGTATCAATTGGAACTTGTTTTGCCGCACTGCGAATACGCTCTTCACTTTGGTTGCCTAGCTCTTTAAGCAATTTACCAAACATAACCTTTTCAGGTGCATCTTCCATTTGTTCTAAGACGCGCGCCATTTCATAGGTTGTTAATGACATTACAGTATTTTTCCGTTAGGGACTTACGTTTCAATATATAACCAATATACCATGTTTTAACGTTTCGCAAACCGCCATTTGTATATTTTGCTACCCTTATTGCTTATGCTTTTGCAAATGTTGCATGCCACGACTTGCCTGCCTTACTAAATAAGATTAACAACGCTGGAGCAAAGAAGAATGTTTGCAATGCAAATATCTCTTGGGAATTTAAATCAAGGCGCTGCACTGTACCAACAAGCAGTCCAGAACCACTCATTTGAAACAAACCAATCAAAGCTGATGCAGTGCCTGCGCGATCACCGAATGGCTCCAATGCTTTTCCCGCAGATGTACCTAGAACCCAAGCGAAGCCAACAGATGACAGGAAGATAGGGAACATGAAAGCAATCGGGCTATTTTGTCGAGCAAGTAGCAACATTATCACACCCGCTAGACCGAGTATTAAAATACCGATAACAAGAGTTTTATAAGTCCCAAAACGGTCCATAAATTTTGGTGCGGTAAACGCAGCGGCAATATTGAATACCGCGTTAAAACTGAACCAAAAAGTAAATTCCTTCATAGTCAAACCGAGATTTTCCATCAATACAACCGGTGCTGAGGTTACATAAGCAAGGATCACAGCCATCGCCATCAAACACAAAGTGGCGTGAAAAAGGAATGAAGGTGTTTTCAATATAGACCAGTAGCGCTCTAGTTTGAACACCGCTACCTTTTCCGTCGCCGGGTTCGACTCTTTCATTTGGAAGAATAAGATGCTGCCAACGACTACCGAGAAACCCGCCATAAAACTGAAGTTCGCACGCCAACCAAATTGATGAGTGAGCCAAGCACCAAGAATCGGAGCCAAGGCAGGAATAAAACAAATAGCGCCATTCAGGTAGCTGATCATTCGACCGCTCTTCTCTGGACCAAATAGATCGCGAACCGTTGCAAAGGCTGCCACAGAAGTCGCACAAGCTCCTAAGCCTTGTAGCAGCCGAGCTATTAGCATCATATCAATAGATTGAGCTGCCCACGCCAAGCAAGCACTCAATGCATAGATACTAATACCTCCCAGTGCAACGGTTCGACGTCCTAGCTTATCCGCCAAAGGGCCAGCAAATAGTTGGCCGACACCCATAGCAAACAAAAACCAAGTAATCGTATCTTGTGCTAGTGCATGTTCCACGTGAAACGCTGTCGAAATCTGTGGCAGAGCTGGAAGGTAGATATCAATAGCCAAAGGGCTAAAAAGAACCAGCATTGCCAATAAAGCAACCTGCAGTTTACTAGGGGTTGGAAGCGCGTTAGAAGGCACAAGATTCTCCGGATGAGTTAGTTTAGGTGCATAATAACCAACTAAAGATATGAACAAAAATGGCATATAATCATTAGCATTATTCCAATAAGGAAACTCATATGAATATCGAAAAACTATCGCGCCTCGACCTCAATCTGCTCGTTTGCTTGCAGGTGCTAATGGAAGAGTTGAGTGTTACGCGCACTGCGCATCGATTGTGCCTAAGCCAGTCAGCCGTGAGTAAGTCATTGGCCAAACTTCGCGAACAATTTAATGATCCTCTTTTTACGCGAAGTGCACACGGCCTGCGCCCGACACCAAAAGCGGTTTTCCTTAAGCCACGGTTGGAAACACTAATCAATCAACTTGATGTGCTCACCCAACCGGAGACATTCATTCCCAACAACAGTGACCACAGTTTTCACATTGCAGCAGTTGAAAGTGTCTACCCGTTGATTCTTCCTCACTTCTTACCAGCGATCTTTCGCCAAGCACCAAAGGTAAATATCAACACCCACGCTTGGACAGAACAAACCTTTAAAAAGTTACAACTTGGTGAGTTAGATATCGGCCTCACAGGCAAAGACATCGATATCAACGATGCGCGTCTGACCATGCTGCCACCAGATGATATCTGCGAACAAGAGATCTACCGTGACGCGCAGATGTGTGTGTTGAGACGCAACCACCCCGCTTTAAATGGTCAATGGGACTTAGAAACCTATCTGGCACAGCGACATGTTCAAGTAAGGTGTGATGGTAACGATCGCTGGCTACTCGACTACAAGTTGGCAGACCTCGGTCATCAACGCGACATCGCTATCTCAGTACCCGACTTCAACAGCGCGGCGAGCCTATGTACCTACACCGATTTTGTATTTACAGCACCAAGCCACTTCACCCATCTTGTTGCGAAGCAGCTCGACTTAGTGGTTGTGCCTCTGCCAATGGAATTTCCACCAATGGCATACACTCTGTTTTGGCACCGTGATAGAGAAAACGACCCAGCCTTAACTTGGCTGCGAGATATCATCAAAGAAAAAACTCTACACCTTAGATAAAAATGGCGTACAGCGTTTGCAGCAAACGAACAAAAGCGCTAGCTTATTGACCTAATAAGTCCCCTCACAGGTATATCGGCTGTGAGTGTTAACAAGGACCCTAACAATAAGGATAAACACAGATGCACAATATCACTGCGGAACGCGTTACTGCGGTTCGAGCTTGGCTTGAAGCAAACCACCTAGATGCTGTTATCATTCCACACGAAGATGAATACCTAGGTGAATACGTTCCAGCTCATAACGAGCGACTTCACTGGCTAACCGGTTTCACTGGTTCTGCAGGTGCGGCTGTTATCACACGTGAAAACGCGGCGATTTTTGTTGATGGTCGCTATACCGTTCAGGTTCGCAAACAAGTATCTGGTGAGCTATTTGAGTATCGCCACCTTATTGAAGAACCAGCTCTAGATTGGATCATCAATTCACTAGCGCAAGGCAGTAAAGTTGCGTTTGACCCACGCATGCACACAGCCGCTTGGTTGAAAGGCGCACAAACTAAACTGGCTGATAAAGTAGAGCTTACAACGTTAGCGACAAATCCTATTGATGAGCTTTGGTCTGATCGCCCAGAGCCTGTTGTATCTGACGTTCGCCTCATGGCAACTGACGCCGTTGGCCAATCAAGTGAAAGCAAACGCGCTGAAATTGCAGGTCTACTAAAATCTAAAGGTGCTGATGCCGCTATCCTGACTGAATTGGATTCAATCTGCTGGCTACTCAACATTCGTGGTTTAGACGTATCTCGTCTACCAGTCGTGTTATCTAACGCCATCATTCACGCCGATGAAAGTGTCGATTTCTTCTTAGACCCAGCTCGTATCCCTGCAGGTTTTGAAGCGCACGTTGGTAATGGTATTCGTGTTTCTCACCCATCAGAACTTGAATCTCGCCTTCAATCTTTAGAGGGCAAGAATGTGTCAGTTGATTCAGGCACAAGCAATGCTTGGTACACGCTTGTTCTACAAAACGCTGGTGCTCATATCATTGAAGCCGCTGACCCATGCCTAATGCCAAAAGCCGCGAAGAACGATACTGAAATTGCAGGCATGAAAGCGTGTCACATCCGTGATGGCGTGGCGATGGCAAAATTCCTATCTTGGATTGATGCAGAAGTCGCGCAAGGTAACCTGCATAACGAAGCGGTATTAGCTGACAAAGTACAGTCATTCCGTGAGCAAGATCCAACCCTGATGGACCTCAGTTTTGACACAATTTCAGCGGCAGGCGGAAACGCAGCCATGTGTCACTACAACCATGAGAACCAGCCTGAGCCGGGTCAGCTAGAAATGAATACTCTGTACCTAGTCGATTCAGGCGGTCAGTACCTAGATGGCACAACAGACATCACACGTACTATCGCCATTGGCCAGCCAAGCAAAGAAATGATTCAACAGTTCACTCTTGCACTTAAGGGCCACATCGGAATTGCACGCGCACGCTTCCCACAAGGTACTCGTGGTTTCCAACTGGATATCCTAGCGCGTCAGCACTTATGGGCAGAAGGCTTCGACTATGATCACGGTACTGGTCACGGTGTTGGCCACTTCCTGAGTGTTCATGAAGGTCCGCAAAGCATCTCTAAAAAGCTGATCGACGTTCCTCTTGTTGAAGGCATGGTGTTATCAAATGAGCCGGGTTACTACCGTGCCGATGAGTTTGGTATCCGCATCGAAAACTTAGAGCTGGTTGTTGAGCTTCCAACTCAAGGTGACTTCCCAGTGCTAACGTTTGAATCGCTAACACGTTGCCCTATCGATAAGCGCAACATCAACGTCGATCTACTGACACGTCCGGAACTTGCATGGCTAAACGATTACCACCAAAAAGTGTGGGACGATGTTAGCCCACTAGTTGAAGGTGATACGTTAGAGTGGCTACGCCAAGCAACAACGCCACTAGCTCACGCTTAGTGCCTAACTGGATAGATAACTTAGCCAAACCATTTTAGCTAAGTTAGATACGGAAACGGCTACCTTCAGGTAGCCGTTTTTATATGTCGATATCACATCACTGATGTTTCACGTGGAACATCAACCAAGATGCTAGTTAGCCTGAGTAAGCACTGTGCCAATCTCGCCACACCGGGTCGAAGCCACGTTGACGAATCATGGTTTCAACATCAGCTGCACTTCTCTCATCACTTATCTCAAACTGCTCAAGCTCTTCCTCACCCGAAGCATAACCGCCCGGTTGAGTTTTTGACGCGGCAGACATACTAGTGATGCCTAACGGCAGCACGTTATCGCGGAACGTTGCAGATTCACGAGTCGAAAGAGACAGCTCAACCTCAGGGTTTAATAGTCGATAAGCACAGATAAGTTGAACTAGGTGTTTGTCGCTCATGATCGACTTAGGTTGCAAACCACCCTCACAAGGACGAAGACGTGGGAAAGAAATCGAGTAACGCGTTTGCCAGTACGTACGTTCAAGATAGTCTAAATGGGCGGCCACGAAGAAGCAGTCCGTTCGCCAATCTTCCAAACCAATCAAAGCACCAATTCCTATCTTATCAATACCCGCTTTTGCCAGACGATCTGGCGTTTCGAGCCGGTATTCAAAATCCATTTTGTTACCTCGCAAGTGGTGCTCAGCGTAGGTACTTGGACTATATGTTTCTTGGTAAACCATCACAGCATCTAAGCCAAGCGTTTTGAGCTCGGCGTAATCGTCTTGATCAAGCGGCTGCACTTCCATCGCAAGATAGTTAAATTGCGCTTTAATATTCGGCAGCACCTCACGGAAGTATTTCATTCCAACTTTCGTTTCGTGCTCGCCGGTCACCAACAATACACTATCGAATTTCATTTTTTTGATGGCTGCGCTCTCAGCATCGATTTCATCTAAAGTTAATGTGCGACGCTTGATACGATTCTCCATCGAGAAGCCACAATACGTACACGCATTAGCGCACAAGTTAGATAGATACAAAGGAATATACAGCGACATCGTGTTGCCAAATCGCTTACGTGTTAGCGCCAACGATTGATGTGCCATCTGCTCTAAGTAAGGTTCTGCCGCTGGAGAGATCAAAGCCTTAAAATCTTCTAAGTCTCGCTTGGGTTTACTCAGAGCACGTTCAACATCCGCTGCCGTTTTACTGAAGATCGACATACCAATGTCATCCCAGTTGAGCTGTTTAAATCGATCAACAAACGTCATAGTAATACTACTCGTCTAGGAATAAAGTTAACGGGCTGGAAGCAACCGCATGAGACACTTGCCCTGCGAGACCAGCAAGATAAGCCATACGCCCCGCTTCAACGGCCAACTTAAAAGCAATCGCCATTTCAACCGGTTGTTGAGAAGCAGCAATCGCGGTATTCACTAACACAGCATCAGCACCCATTTCCATTGCACGAGCCGCATGTGACGGAGCACCAATACCAGCATCAACAACCACAGGGACACTCGCTTGGTCGATAATTATCTCTAAGAAGTCGGCTGAAGCGATTCCCTTATTAGAACCAATCGGTGCACCAAGCGGCATTACAGCTGCACAACCAACCTCTTCTAGGCGCTTACACAATACAGGGTCAGCATGGCAATAAGGCAAAACAACAAAGCCATCTTTTACCAGTTGCTCAGCCGCGTTAAGTGTCTCGATTGGGTCTGGCATCAAGTATTTTGGATCTGGGTGAATCTCAAGTTTAAGCCAGTTAGTGCCAAGCGCTTCACGAGCTAAATGTGCGGCAAAAACCGCATCCTTCGCGCTCTTCGCGCCAGAGGTATTCGGAAGTAGATTTACGCCTGCATCAATAATGGGCTGTAAGATATCGTCTTGTTCAGAACGAATATCGACTCTCTTCAGTGCCATGGTAGCCAGTTGAGAACCTGAAGCTTCGATAGCACTCGCCATCAAATGCTTGTTGGCGAACTTGCCTGTGCCAGTGAACAGTCTTGATTGGAATGTTTTATCTGCGATGGTTAACATGCTTAGCCCCCTGCAATAGCTTGAAAAAGAGAGATAGAATCGCCTTCATTGACGATGGTTTGTTGCCACTGGCTGCGTGGGACAACCGCGTTATTGATAGCGAATACACACCCTAAATCAGGTAGCGAAAGCGAATGAATGATATCTGCAAGAGAAGATGATTGCGCGACCTGCTCTGGTTGCTCGTTTATTGAAATAGTTATATTGCTCATAGTGCTTCTTCTTCTAAATTATTGGTCACTGACGAATTGCACACCGGACATTCGATATCTTGCGTGACCATTAGGTTCTGCCAGTTCATGCTCTTACCGTCGAACAGCTTGAGCTGCTGTGTCGCCACTTGAAACTCGCCACTGCTAACGCGCTGAATAGCAGCAAGAGCTTGGAGGTTTCCAATAGTCCCGACCACAGGCCCAATGATGCCACTGTCACTACAACGCGTTGTTTGTGGATGGTGGTCAAACGGGAAAAGGCAGTGGTAGCACCCCTGCTTGTTTTGGTAATCAAAGACAACAAACTGACCTTTCCAACCAATTGCGGAGCCCGATATCAATGGTGTGTTAGCCTCGAAACATGCTTGGTTAACCTGTTGGCGTGTCGTGAAGTTGTCGGTACAGTCCAACACAACGTCAGCTAGCATCACTTCAAGCTTTAACTGGCTTTCTGCCATTCGCTTGTTGATAGTCCTCACTTGGCTTCTACCATTTAGCTCACTTAGCTGTAGTTTCAGTGCATCGACTTTAGCTGTACCAAGATCGCTTTCTTTGAACGCAACCTGTCGTTGTAGATTAGACGAGTCGACACAATCATCATCAACCAGTACGATTTTGCCGATGCCAGACGCCGCTAGATAAAGAGCCGCAGCATTCCCCAAACCACCACAACCAATCACTAACACATGACCGTTTAGTAGGTTTCGTTGTCCTTGTTCACCTATTTCAGGTAAGGCGATTTGGCGTTGATAGCGTACAAATTCAAAGTCACTCAGCATAGCTCAACTCCTGAGTAACCTCTTCAGTAAAAGTTGAAGAGTTGCCATTCATGAGAGCTTCGAAAAACTCAATAACCGCTTTTGGATCTTCCGCCAATGTAATTGCACGCACTACCGCGAGGCTCGATACACCACAATCCCATACCTGCTCTGCCGTCGATTGGTCAATGCCACCAATAGCCACGGTCGGATAGCCGATAAGTTCTTCACTGTATGGAATGGTATCGATAAGCTGCTGGTAAAGAGCTAAACGCACTAGACCTTGCGGCTTGGAAGGCATCTGTTTCGTGGTGGTTGGGAATATATGTCCTAACGCGATGTAACTTGGGTTTATTTGCACGATGCGTAACAACTCATAGTAGCCATGTGTCGATAGACCTATCTTGATGCCCGCTTTACTCAATTGTGAAAGGTTCGACTCTTCAATATCTTCTTGTCCCAAGTGAACACCAAAAGCGCCATGTTTGAGTGCAAGTTGCCAATAGTCATTGATAAAAACCTGAGCCTGATATTGTCTGCCGAGTACGATAGAACGTGCGACTTGATGTTCCAAATCCGCTTGCTGAGGATTCTTAATTCGCAGTTGCACCGTATTGATTCCAAGCTTAAGCAGCCTTTCAATCCAATCAACATCATCGACAACTGGGTATAGCCCGAGGCTTTTCTTCGTCAAATCAGGGAATGAAAGTGACGTTCCTTGATGAGTCCAACCAACGCTAATACCTAAACGCTTGTCTTCTAACACTGGAATTGGGAACTCTTGGTAATGGCTTGGCCATGTTCCACGTGAAACATTAGACGCTGCGCGCGCAAGAACCAGTGCATCTTCTAGTGGGAAATCTAGAGCTAATAGCGTTAGGAACCACGCAAAGTGATGGCGGCTATCTATTGCTTGATGGTCAGTGGTAATACTTTTGATAGCTCGATTGGCATTTAAGTGTGACCAAATATCTAATACCGCAGCCTCATCGGCTACACCAACATGTATCGTATTAGGGTATTGCGCTAAAGCATCGCGAACATCTGTCAGCGATAACGACTCGTCATAGCTTACGATGTGATCAAGCGAGCTTAGCTGCTCCGATTTAACTGAAACGACATCAGAAGCAAAGCCAATAGCAAGTGAGTGCTGAGAATCAACGATAGAGAAGTATTGAGTTGGGCTGACACCCAACTCAACTGCAACGGTTGCTAAACCTTGTCGCTTAGCAACCAATAGACAGTGTTGAACCTCTCCCGTTAACTCAATATATTGAGATGGGATCAGAATTTTCACTGTCATTACTCCTCTAATTGAGCTTCTTTCGCACCAACAGCTGGGTGGTAAAGTTCAGAGCCAGTATCACGGAACTCCTGAGATTTTTGACGCATCCCTTCCAACGGATTATCTAGCATCTTAATCTCGATAGCCTGATCCGCTGCTACTTGTTCTGTGTCTTTCGCGTACTCTCTCACTTCCTGAGAAATCTTCATCGAACAGAATTTAGGTCCACACATAGAACAGAAATGCGCAACCTTACCTGATTCTTGTGGCAAGGTTTCATCATGGAAAGAACGGGCTGTATCTGGGTCTAGTGCTAGGTTAAATTGGTCTTCCCAACGGAATTCGAAGCGCGCTTTTGAAAGCGCATTATCACGGATTTGTGCGCCTGGATGCCCTTTTGCCAAGTCAGCAGCATGCGCCGCCAGCTTGTAAGTAATCAAGCCAGTCTTCACATCCTCTTTGTTTGGCAAACCTAAATGCTCTTTAGGCGTCACATAACAAAGCATCGCACAGCCGTACCAACCGATCATCGCAGCACCGATACCCGAGGTAATATGATCATAACCAGGGGCAATGTCTGTAGTAAGCGGGCCTAATGTATAGAAAGGCGCTTCATGACAATGCTCTAATTGCTCATCCATGTTCTCTTTGATCATGTGCATTGGAACATGCCCAGGACCTTCGATTATCACCTGTACATCATATTCCCACGCCACTTTTGTCAGTTCACCTAAGGTGCGCAGTTCAGCAAACTGAGCCTCGTCATTAGCATCAGCAATAGAACCAGGACGTAAGCCATCACCTAATGAAAGAGCTACATCGTACTTCGCACAGATCTCACAAATCTCACGGAAGTGCGTGTATAAGAAGCTTTCTTGGTGATGAGCAAGACACCATTTCGCAATGATAGAACCACCACGAGAGACAATGCCGGTAACACGCTTAGCCGTCATAGGGACATAGCGAAGAAGCAAGCCAGCATGAATCGTAAAGTAGTCGACGCCCTGCTCTGCTTGCTCAATTAAGGTGTCACGCATCACTTCCCAATTAAGGTCTTCAGCCACACCATTCACTTTCTCAAGTGCTTGGTACATAGGAACAGTACCAATTGGCACTGGGCTATTACGTAGGATCCACTCTCGCGTTTCGTGAATATTTCGACCAGTAGAAAGGTCCATTACCGTATCGCCGCCCCAGCGAGTTGACCAAACCAGCTTCTCAACCTCCTCTTCAATCGAAGAGCTTACCGAAGAGTTACCAATATTAGCGTTTACCTTCACAAGGAAATTACGGCCAATAATCATCGGCTCTGATTCTGGGTGGTTAATGTTTGAAGGGATAATAGCTCGACCTTCAGCAACCTCTTTACGCACAAACTCAGGGGTAATTTCTTTCGGTAGGTTTGCGCCAAAGTTATGGCCAGGGTGTTGGTGATTCAGTTGCTCATCAGCGAACTTCTGACGCCCCATATTCTCGCGAATCGCAATGTATTCCATCTCAGGAGTAATAATCCCCTTACGAGCATAGTGCAACTGAGTTACACATTGCTCGCCAGTCGCACGACGAATTCTAGGTAGGTTTCCGTAACGAAGGTCGTCTAAGGTTTCGTCCTCTAGACGCTTTTTGGTGTAAACAGAGCTAACATCGTCTAATAGTTCAGTATCACCACGCTCTTCGATCCACTGCTCTCTTAGCTTTGGAAGGCCGTTATAAAGGTCTATCTCGTGCGTTGGGTCGGTATAAACACCGGAGGTGTCATAGACGTGAATAGGAGCATTCGGTTCAAATACAGGCTCTTTTTTGGTACCACCAACAAGGCTATCAGCGAGTGATATCTCTCGTACAGGGACTTGAATGTCCTCTCGAGAGCCTTGGATGTAAGCTTTCTTTGAATTTGGATAAGGTTGTACTGATAAAGAATCGATGAAATTCTTCGCTTCCAGTCTTGCTTGTTTACGACTCGACATAGCATTTTTCCTTGGCTTTTAGCCATTATTTATTGGGATAAAAATGCTTGACGGATTGATGCTACAAGAGGGATCACGGTAAGAAATACAGTTGTGATCTGGTGATAGATCTCTAGAGGGATTCTAGTTAGATATCTACTCTTGTTCCCTTCGCAGGTATTAGCCTGATCAGGTTCAACGGATCCCGAGTTAACGGTCTCAGCCATATGGCACTCCGACAAGTACTATCGAGTATATAAAAACGGCTTGGATAAACCAAGCCGAGTTGTTAACAAATCGTAAGAAGATTTTATGACTTTATCAAAAGTTGAAAGCCGATCCATGCTGCAGAGATACTTAACACCACATTGAGTAGTACGTTTAGTCCCATTTTGAAAAATGCGCCTTGCTGCATTAAAAGAACGTTATCCATCGAAAAAGTTGAGAATGTAGTCAAAGCACCAAGAAAGCCCAAGCCAATGATCTGTCTCCATGGTTCAATTGCAACCATCTCATTTTCAAATGCAGCGATCAGTAGACCCATAATAAAAGAACCAACCACGTTAACAGTTAGCGTACCATAAGGAAAACCACGCCCTAGCAGTAGTACACACAGCTCTGAAATCAGATAACGTGAACAAGCACCAAATGCACCACCAATGGCAATAAAGCCTAAAATAGATAACTGACCCATGAATCCTCCCAAATAACAGTCCCTATATTCTAGCTTTACAGCCGATAAAAGCGAGGATGGAAACTAAGAATGTACGCGCAAATATTAAACGTTACAGGTGTCACTTAACTTCGATATAACCCATCAGTCCTGTTTTCATATGTTCAATCACATGACAGTGATACATCCAACATCCAGGGTTGTCCGCTACAAATGCCGCTTTCGCTCGACCGTTCTTTCCAAGTAACACAGTATCTGTATGAAAAGGTTCTTCAATCTTTTTACCATCTAACTCAAGTACCGTGAACGTATGACCATGAATATGGATCGGGTGATGGTACTGGGTAACATTCTTAAGATCGAATATATAAGTTTTTCCGAGCTCTAATATAGCGAGTGGTTCTGGGATATTGTCTTTACTCATCCCCTCCCAAGCTCTTTTATTTGTCAGCCAAAACTTAGGCATGGATTTCCCATCTTTAGCAACAGGAGACACCGCCCCTTCCCACTCAAACACAAAATCGATCTCTTCCGCATTAGCGAGGTCCAACTTAGGTACAGGATTAAGAGGTAATAGCGGAAGTGTTCGGCCTTCAATGAGCGTGGAATCTACAACCTCAAACTCACACAAGGAAAAAGGAAAACGTCCCTTCATTTGCAGCACATTCACACGCTTGCCAGCCTTTGGAGCAATCAGTCCGATGTCGACACGCATACCTGGACCAATTTTGTGCTGAGTCAGCTTATAAGGTGTCTTTATCGGGTTACCATCTATAGCAATAACCCATGCCTCTGCACCTTCAATAGCGATAGGATAAGTGATTGTATTGTCGACATTGGCTATACGAAGCCTAGTCGTTGCATGCTGCTTTAACTGATAAATAGGCTCATGTTCTCCATTAACACTGCTCCACTCCCCAGGAGTGCCCATACGAGCGCTAAGACGTGGGATCATTAAGTCCTTCCACTGACCTTGTTTATCAAGGTGCCAGTGTTTAAGCATCAAAGCATGCTCTTCATCGAACTGAACTGGTGTGCTCTCTTCAACAACAATTAGACCAACTAAACCCATACCAAGTTGTTTAACACTGTTCATGTGTGGGTGATACCAGAACGTGCCAGCATCCGGTGGAGTAAATTCATAGACGAACGTTTCACCGGGCATAATTGGGGGCTGACTCAAGAAAGGAACACCATCCATTTCAATAGGGATTCTTAAACCATGCCAGTGAATTGTGGTTGGTTCTGATAGCTTATTGGTGAAACGGATCGCAACTTTTTCGCCTTGTCGGCAACGAATTGTAGGCGCAGGAATCTGACCATTGAACCCCAAAACGTTAGTAGTAAACCCAGGTACAATTTCAGCAGTCGAAGGCTCAGCAGTTAAGTCATAAACATACCCTCCCTTCTCATCAACAGATCGCTTCATTGAACAAGCAGGAAGTACTGTGAGTGCCGATATAGCAAGAGATGATTGAATAAATTTACGACGAGAGATATCCATATTTGTAGCCTTTTAGTAATAACGACCAAAATGTAACAAAATATTGAGAATAATTCTCATAAAGAAATGAAGTTTGTGGTTTGGCTATTAATAAATGAGACTGAGATAAGTAAGCACTTACATTATTTCATCAGAACTAGCGAAACGAGGGAATAGTTGACTGGAATTTGGAGTGGTGAAAAGTAAAAAGGCTCTAGCATTTCTGCTAGAGCCTTTTAATGTGGCAGGGGTGGAGAGATTCGAACTCCCAACACGCGGATTTGGAATCCGCTGCTCTGCCAATTGGAGCTACACCCCTAAAACTTGTTGTACTTTAGATTCGAAAAAACCTCGCACTAGGCGAGGTTATCGAATAAGTGGCGGAGTGGACGGGACTCGAACCCGCGACCCCCGGCGTGACAGGCCGGTATTCTAACCAACTGAACTACCACTCCGCAGTGGACTACTTGTCGTC
>NZ_MSCI01000009.1 GCF_002954585.1 Vibrio chagasii | reverse complement strand
CTTAGAGTTAATCAGTCAGCTTTCCAAATTGTTAAAGAGCATAAAGCAAAAAGCTTTAATCAATAACTGTCGTTATTCATTAAAGCTCTGGCCTTAACTAAATCTAAACCATCAATCTGTGTGGACACTTATCGTGAACATCTTCGTATAAGGAGGTGATCCAGCCCCAGGTTCCCCTAGGGCTACCTTGTTACGACTTCACCCCAGTCATGAACCACAAAGTGGTGAGCGTCCTCCCCGAAAGGTTAAACTACCCACTTCTTTTGCAGCCCACTCCCATGGTGTGACGGGCGGTGTGTACAAGGCCCGGGAACGTATTCACCGTAGCATTCTGATCTACGATTACTAGCGATTCCGACTTCATGGAGTCGAGTTGCAG
>NZ_MSCI01000001.1 GCF_002954585.1 Vibrio chagasii | reverse complement strand
TCACTTAACCATACAACCCGAAGAGGTCTTATGTATGGCATTTGCTTTCACTTTTAAAAAGTGAAGACAAAACAGCAACCAAGGTTTTTGGTTGTAACAAGAAGGGTTAATTCTTATTACGTGTTTGCCGGACTCAATATGATTCAAACGAATTTGAATCGAATACAAGACACTTGAATGTGTTTGTGTTGTGTTTACTGTTCTTAATAAATAAGAGCAGATAAACATTGAGAACTTTTAATTTGATTAACTTAATCACAGCCTTGAGCTGTTTGATTTCACTTTTTAAAGTGAAAACCAATTAAGTAATCAGTCAGCTTTCCAAATTGTTAAAGAGCAGATTTTCTAACGAAAACCATTTTTAAGAACACTTAGCAAATGCGCTTAAAGATGGTGGGCGATACCGGGCTCGAACCAGTGACCCCCTGCTTGTAAGGCAGGTGCTCTCCCAACTGAGCTAATCGCCCATGATAGTTTTAATTCCTTCATGGAGAAAGAATGGTGGAGCTATGCGGGATCGAACCGCAGACCTCCTGCGTGCAAGGCAGGCGCTCTCCCAGCTGAGCTATAGCCCCATATTTTATTTCCTTGGGAGGAAATGGTGGGCGATACCGGGCTCGAACCAGTGACCCCCTGCTTGTAAGGCAGGTGCTCTCCCAACTGAGCTAATCGCCCACTAAAAGTTTTAATTCCTTCGTGGAGAAAGAATGGTGGGTCGTGCAGGATTCGAACCTGCGACCAATTGATTAAAAGTCAACTGCTCTACCAACTGAGCTAACGACCCAATGGTATCCCGTAGGGGAGTCGAACCCCTGTTACCGCCGTGAAAGGGCGGTGTCCTAGGCCTCTAGACGAACGGGACACTGCTAATTTATCTCCACTTTAAAAAAGTAGAAACAAACTTTGAAGAACTTGGGAGTTCTTCAACTCTTTTCTTTTCTAAACCGTATCAATCTGTGTGGACACTTATCGTAAATATCTTCGTATAAGGAGGTGATCCAGCCCCAGGTTCCCCTAGGGCTACCTTGTTACGACTTCACCCCAGTCATGAACCACAAAGTGGTGAGCGTCCTCCCGAAGGTTAAACTACCCACTTCTTTTGCAGCCCACTCCCATGGTGTGACGGGCGGTGTGTACAAGGCCCGGGAACGTATTCACCGTAGCATTCTGATCTACGATTACTAGCGATTCCGACTTCATGGAGTCGAGTTGCAGACTCCAATCCGGACTACGACGCACTTTTTGGGATTCGCTTACTCTCGCAAGTTCGCCGCCCTCTGTATGCGCCATTGTAGCACGTGTGTAGCCCTACTCGTAAGGGCCATGATGACTTGACGTCGTCCCCACCTTCCTCCGGTTTATCACCGGCAGTCTCCCTGGAGTTCCCGACATTACTCGCTGGCAAACAAGGATAAGGGTTGCGCTCGTTGCGGGACTTAACCCAACATTTCACAACACGAGCTGACGACAGCCATGCAGCACCTGTCTCAGAGCTCCCGAAGGCACACCTGCGTCTCCGCTGGCTTCTCTGGATGTCAAGAGTAGGTAAGGTTCTTCGCGTTGCATCGAATTAAACCACATGCTCCACCGCTTGTGCGGGCCCCCGTCAATTCATTTGAGTTTTAATCTTGCGACCGTACTCCCCAGGCGGTCTACTTAACGCGTTAGCTCCGAAAGCCACGGCTCAAGGCCACAACCTCCAAGTAGACATCGTTTACGGCGTGGACTACCAGGGTATCTAATCCTGTTTGCTCCCCACGCTTTCGCATCTGAGTGTCAGTATCTGTCCAGGGGGCCGCCTTCGCCACTGGTATTCCTTCAGATCTCTACGCATTTCACCGCTACACCTGAAATTCTACCCCCCTCTACAGTACTCTAGTTCACCAGTTTCAAATGCAGTTCCGAGGTTGAGCCCCGGGCTTTCACATCTGACTTAATGAACCACCTGCATGCGCTTTACGCCCAGTAATTCCGATTAACGCTCGCACCCTCCGTATTACCGCGGCTGCTGGCACGGAGTTAGCCGGTGCTTCTTCTGTTGCTAACGTCAAGAGATGCCGCTATTAACGACACCCCCTTCCTCACAACTGAAAGTACTTTACAACCCGAAGGCCTTCTTCATACACGCGGCATGGCTGCATCAGGCTTTCGCCCATTGTGCAATATTCCCCACTGCTGCCTCCCGTAGGAGTCTGGACCGTGTCTCAGTTCCAGTGTGGCTGATCATCCTCTCAGACCAGCTAGGGATCGTCGCCTTGGTGAGCCATTACCTCACCAACTAGCTAATCCCACCTAGGCATATCTTGACGCGAGAGGCCCGAAGGTCCCCCTCTTTGGCCCGTAGGCATTATGCGGTATTAGCCATCGTTTCCAATGGTTATCCCCCACATCAAGGCAATTTCCTAGGCATTACTCACCCGTCCGCCGCTCGACGCCGTTATCGTCCCCCGAAGGTTTAGATAACTCGTTTCCGCTCGACTTGCATGTGTTAGGCCTGCCGCCAGCGTTCAATCTGAGCCATGATCAAACTCTTCAATTTAAGATTTTGTGACTCAATGAATACTGATTACATTCTCTTCGCTTAATAAAAAGCTAAGTAATGTTGAATTGACTGTGCCGATAATAAATTATCGATTGGCCACTCAGTTCATTGAAATCAAGTTGAAACCGAAGTTTCATTTTTGATATTCATCAACGAGTGCCCACACAGATTGATAGGTTTAAATTGTTAAAGAGCCTTGCTTATCGAAACTTTCTTTTTACAAAGAAACCCTTGAAAGCGGACGTGAATTCTAGCGATTTAATCTTAAGTGTCAAACACTTTTTAAAATTAATTTCTTTCGAACTTTCCGTCTTACTGATTACTGCTGAAGCCTTGTGGCGTCTGCCGTGTCAGTGAGGCGGAATTATAGAGATCATCGAAAACATGGCAACCCCTTTTTTGATAAAAATTCAAAAAAACTGTTTAAGTGTTTACTTTTACGCCAAAAGGCTCTTTCGTCGCTCAAAGCTCATACAATAACAGGCATATTCCTCAAAACTTTGTGATTAAATCTCTCGAAAAGGATTCTATATCTAGCTCTATACCCCATTTTTTACTCAACTCTACGATGTTATCTAGAGAGTGCTGCACCGTCGTTATCGTCAATGTGTTGTTATCTAGGTCGTATACTTGTTTTTGTGTGGTGTAATAGAAGTACAGAATGACCAGCGCATCTTGGTCACCTTGCTCAGCCTTCGGTTGAATTCGTTTTAGTTTTCGATAAATTCGATTGTGGATTTGTTTTAGGTTCAACACGTACACCGCTTCCTTGAAGTATTCATGCCCTTTTACACGACTAGCAATAAAAGCATTTAGCGCTACAGACAAGATCACTCCAAGCACGTTTAAATGGAAATTGCCCGTTGATTCACCAGCAATTGGATTAGTTGTACCAAATAAGTCAATCAGAATGGTGCCGAATACGATAGCAAATACGGCAAGTGATCCAACTAAAGCAACCAACAATAGGTTCATCTTCTTTCTATATTCTTCTTTATTTATTTTCTTAAACTTCATCGACTACTTCCTTCTACAAGCCACCTAATAATTTGCGCATACTATCTATGTAAACAATCGGTCGCTTCAACCTTTACCATCTTGTAATGTGGTCATTCTCTATTTAATACGTTGAGCTCTTGACGTTAGCGCTATAAGCAACTCTATTTGACTTCATTGATAGAAAAGAGTTACATACCGCCACAATTTTGGTTATTCATCAATTCATGTTGCTGAAGCTCATTTCGCTTTATCACATACTGACAAGGTACATTCTATGCGTTCATTTGTATTACGCGCCCGCGCAGCCCCTACAGAGAGCAAACTTATCTTAGAAGGCGTTGGGCAAGATGCTCATACTGAGATTCTGGCTCATACTTTGATGAACACGATCTTCGTTGCCCAATCTCACCGTGAGAATGTCACCGTACACCTTGTATTAGAAAGTACTAAAGACTTTTCACGTACAATTACATTCGATTCTAATGAGATCACTAATATTGGTGGTTTCCATGAGTCGGCATTGTTGTCAGCGGTAGTAAGAGCGGTTGACGCTTCTCAAGGCATGACTAAAGAGCAGATGCGTCAGGTTGAACCGGGCATCACTGTTCGCACTATGAGTTTTGAAAAGCTGGTTAAAGAACTGGCTGAAGACCACCAGCTGTACATGATGGATAAAAAAGGTGACTTTATCCGTGATGCAGAGATTGCTGAAAACCCATGTTTCCTTCTGACTGATCACATCCCTATGCCTAAGAAAAGCTACAACAGCTTAAAACGCTTAGGAACAGAGAAAATCAGCTTAGGTCCAAACATGCTATTCGCTTCTCAGTGTGTCGTGTTAATTAACAACGAATTGGATATCCGCGGTTTCTAAACTCAATAAGACAAAATCATGATTAACAAAGCCCGGTTATTCACCGGGCTTTTTAGTTTTCGATGTACAGGTAACACCTTCGTTTAATGTGTCGCAAGCTACACCCTCACATGAGATCTCGCATTAATGTCTCGTATTGCTCTGACGCTAAGACGACTAAATGATTGAGTTCTTTCGCATCGTCCTCAGCTAACACAATTGTAATAAAATACACGGCAAAACCTACACCGCTAAGAATCGACTGTTTTGTACAAGCAAAGACCGAATCGGACATCAGAGAGAGAGCGTCGCTTTGGTATTCCAATGTATCGCTTTCAATTTCCCGGTATAACCAATAACTATGGCGATGCAATTAATCGGCACCACTGCAATGTATTAGCAACTAATGCTTTCGCGACTAAAGGCACCTCGTCTGCACTGCCTAACTCTGTGTAATGTTGCGTTGCTGCTTTCCTTTAAAAACAAAAAGAGCTCAACAATGTGAGCTCTTTTTTATTGGCTATATTTTCGTATCGATGGTGTTATCTAAGATTAGCCAAAGATGAAGGTGTATAGGTAACCTGCACCAATCGCCATACTTAGTATTACGAATAGGAAGGCCGCAATCATCTGATTTTTGAAGATTGACTTAAGCAGAATAACTTCTGTCAAACTCGCACCCGCACTACCAATGATCAACGCCATTACAGAACCTAGAGCCATACCCTTTTGTACTAAGGCAGCACTCAGTGGAATCACAGCTTCAGCACGAATGTATAGTGGAATACCAATTACAGCTGCGATTGGAATCGCGTACCACTTACCTTCACCTGCATATTCAGCAATCAAGTCAGTTGGAATGAAGCCATAGATGAATGAACCAATTGCGATACCCATCATCAAGTAAGGGAACACTTGTTTGAAGTCTTTCCAAGTTGAGAACCAGATTCTTACCCAACGGCTAGGTTCTTGCTTCTCAACAACTGTTGCTGTCGCTGTACCGTCAGCCGAGCAGCATGATACTTCTACTTTCGGCTCTTCTTCCTTAGTGCCACAACATGCGCTCTCTTTTGCCATTACTGGTGCAGGTTCACCACATGCGCTTGTATCACATGAAGATTCTGCTTTTGCTGGCTCTGCTTTCATAGGTGCAGAGTCACCACAACTAGTAGCACAGCTTGAAGATGAACCTGTTGATTCATACGCTTCTGCTTTTACGTAACGCTCAAAGCCTAATTTCTCCAGTGTGTAACCTGCTACTACCGATACCGTCATTGCGACTAAGAAGTAGAACGCTGCCACTTGCCAGCCAAAGGTAATCACGAACAAACCAATGATCACTGGGTTCAATAGTGGACTACCAAATAGGAACACCATCATTGGACCAAAACCCGCTCGTGCACGTAGCAAACCTTTTAGGAAAGGAATCGTCGAACATGAACAGAAAGGTGTAATCGCACCCAGTAGTGCGGCAATCACATAGCCCTTACCGTTACGTGAGCTCAAGATAGATTGAATCTTCTCGGGCGTAAGGAACTCTTGAAGAATCCCAACTATGTAGCTAATCGCCAAGAAAAGGATGATGAGTTCTACTGCTAAGAAAGCGAACATATCCAGTGCGTCTTTTAGCATTGTTAACATTTCATTGCTCATAATTAACTCCAAACAGGATTGAAAGTCGAACTCTATGAGGAAAGTATCCGACCCTTAATTTCGAATATTCTCGAATTATAGAAATAAATAGTTACAGATCAAGTTTTATTTCGATAAAAATCGAAATAATTTTCAAAGCGAAGTACTTTCAATGACTTACGTATTCATTGTTTTTATATTTGAATTTAACTTTCATTTCGACTATTATCGAAATTAAATCTTGAGGAGTGAATATGAACTTAGAAGTCGTAGCAAAAGCACTTAAAGAGCTAGGCCACCCAATTCGCCTTAGTATCTATAAGAGTGTTGTAAAAGCTGGCTACCAAGGCATTGCGGTTGGCGGCCTACAAGAAGAACTCGGTATCCCCGGTTCTACTTTGTCTCATCACATATCAAGCCTTGCTTCAGCGGGCCTTATAAGCCAAAGACGTGAAGGCAGAACTCTCTTTTGCGTCGCAGAGTATGAATGCCTAGAAGGGGTTATTGGTTTCTTACAAGACGAGTGTTGTGTAAATGAACAGTGCAAATAGCACATCTTTAAACTTAGAGCAGGTGTGGGCTGAATATCAGCAGACATTAAAAGCCTTCCTCCACTCTAAAGTCAGTAATACCGCCGATGTAGAAGATTTGCTGCAAGAGATCTTAATTAAGACTTTTCAGAACCTGCACAAAGTGCAAGATGCGAGCAGTGTTAAATCGTGGCTATTTCAATTAGCTAATAACACAATTATCGACTTCTACCGGAAACATGCTCGTCAACAACGTGATAGCAAAATTGATGCGGACGATTTATGGTTTGCAGATTTAGACCACAATGAAGAGTTCAAACAGAAGTTGTCTTTGTGTATTGAACCCTTCATCCAAGCATTGCCTGAGCAAAGTGCCTCGCTATTGCTTGCCG
Source organism: Vibrio chagasii (assembly GCF_002954585.1). Taxonomy (GTDB): domain Bacteria; phylum Pseudomonadota; class Gammaproteobacteria; order Enterobacterales; family Vibrionaceae; genus Vibrio; species Vibrio chagasii_A. Next base: position 1,780,604 of record NZ_MSCI01000001.1, on the reverse strand, counting down.
TTGATATCAAGGGTCAGAGTCAAAAAGCGCTAGCAGAAGAGCAAAACGTCAGTTATTCGACCATTAAATCTCGCGTTCAGAAAAGCCGTGGCGATCTTAAGAACCTATTTGAACAGTGCTGCAACTTGTCACTAGACAAACAAGGTAATGTGATTGATTGCGAGCTCAAACCGGAATCCGGTTGTAGCAACTGCTAAGTGTTGAATGACTATTTTCATAGAACAAAGCCAGCAATTGATGCTGGCTTTGTTGTTTTCTATTGCTTGTAATATAGGCTTAAACTCAAGTTCGCTAAGCCGCTTCCGCCTTTACAATCGGTTGGTAGCGCCCCGGTTTATGATTCATTGCGAGAATCAGGTTGGTGACTACTGCACCCAACACAGACAAGAATATTAGCGGAGCATCAACGATAAAAAGTGAAAGCACCACAATAGTACAGTCCAATGCCATCTGAACCTTGCCTGCTCGAATCCCAAAACGTTCTTGTAAGAACAGCGCCAGAATATTAAAGCCGCCCAAGCTCATTTTGTGACGGAAAATCACCAACATACCAGTGCCAATTAATCCACCGCCAAGTAATGCTGCATACAGTGTATGAATCTCGGCGATCTGAATCACGTGATATAAGTGATCCACTGCGAACGAAACTATCGAAACAGCAATAAAAGTATTGATTGTGAAACGCCACCCCATACGAGCGACGGATAAAATATAGAAAGGTAAGTTTAGTGCGAAGAACACTTGGCCAAAGCTTAGATCTGTCACTTTGGTGATGAAGATTGCTAGACCAGCGGTGCCTCCGGTTAGCAAGCCGACTTGATTGAAAAAGATAACGCCAAGTGAAACCAGTGCGCTACCTAAGATAAGTGCCAGCAAGTTTTCACGAAAGTTATGATCTTTATCCATGTGAATGACTCTCCCTGAATCTTTTAACATCGCGTTTCAGTCATGTTGAAACGATTTACGCCCAAATTTACGATGTTTAACAGATAAGTCGAGCGAGAGACCAATCTTATACGGTAATTAGTTTGTATATTAGTTTTTACAGTTATGTGAAATATCTCAATAAAGCGTAGAGTTACAGAGACGACACTAAGTATCCATATTGAATTACTGGCTTCTTCCTTGGAATCGTTGAGTGCCGAGTTTTCCCATTTCTTAGTCACATTTCCCTCTCAGATCAGCAGCGTGTAAAGCTATGCATGAAACGCATAGACTAAATCACAAATTGTCATTTGATACATATCCTCCCCATCATTATGATGCGCGACTTCTTACAACATCGAGCACATGTAAACACCTTATGTTTTCACAATCTCTTTTTGCTCAACTAGCCAGAATGACGTTATTCCTCGTCATTAGTTTGGTTATTGTGCATCACAGTCAGCCACTGATTGATCTTTTGGCTCAGCACGCCGTGAGTAGTGGCTGCCACCAGCAATCAGGACACGAGCATCATCATGATATGACTGAACAAAACATGTCTGCGCAAGACCACTCACATCACCACCATTAATTTAAGAGTATTAGAATGAGCATTTTCCGTTTTCCTTTACTGGTATGGCTTGGGATCGGCACACTTATTATCAGTCTAGGGATCAGACAATCATTCGGCATTTTCATGATGCCAATTTCAGAGCATTTCGGCACCGGTCGTGAATTTTTCAGCTTCGCTATTGCCCTACAGAACCTATTGTTCGGTGTGTTCCAACCTTTTGTTGGCATGGCTGCAGACAAATGGGGAGCAAGGCGCATCATTGTTGCTGGCGCATGTGCTTACGGTTTGGGTTTACTTCTTACCTCAATTTCTACCGAATCGAACATGCTTTACGTTTCGCTAGGCGCACTGGTTGGCCTTGGACTGAGTGCAACAAGCTATGTGATCGTATTAGGCGCAGTAGCGAAAGTGGTACCTGCAGAACACGCCGCTAAAGCATTTGGTTTAACTACGGCTGCGGGGTCATTTGGTATGTTTGCTGTGATTCCAGGCGCGCAATACATGTTGAACGAATTTGATTGGCAGAGTGCGATGCAAGTGTTTGCTGTACTGTGCTGTGTGATGATCTCATTTGCACTTTTCATGCGAGCGCCAAAAGTCGTAACGAGTAAACAAACGCAAATTGAAGACAATCAAACATTGAAAGAAGCGCTATCTGAAGCCTTCTCTCACAGAGGTTACTGGTTAATTCATGCTGGTTTCTTCGTGTGTGGCTTCCACGTAATGTTCATTGCAACGCATTTACCAAGCTATCTAGCTGACAAAAACCTACCAGCGAGTAGCGCAGCAATGGCATTGGCTTACGTTGGTATCTTCAACATCTTCGGTTCTTACTTCTGGGGTGTGATGGGTGACAAGTTCAGCAAGCGTCATGTGATGTCTGCACTTTACTTAGTTCGCACAGTGGTTATCGGTGCGTTTGTCACTCTGCCAGTAACAGAATCGACCGCAGCAATCTTCGGTGCTGCAATTGGCTTCTGTTGGCTTGGTACGGTTCCACTCACTTCTGGTTTAGTTCGTCAGATCTTTGGAGCTCGCTACCTATCGACTCTTTACGGCTTGGTATTCTTCACTCACCAAGTAGGTAGCTTCTTAGGTGCTTGGGTTGGTGGTCGTATTTACGATTACTACGGATCTTACGAACCAATCTGGTGGTCGACGGTAGTACTGGCATTTGCCGCTGCGCTTATCCATTTACCGATCAATGACAAACCAATTGAGCGTCTGAAATTGGCAATGGCTTAACGTTTAATACTGACTCCCCCAATCAGTTACAGCGATAAGCAATCCAATGAGAGAGTGGATATCGAATGGACTAGTTCCTGAGATATCCGCTCTCTTTTTTATTGGGCGTGAAAATCGAAATTATAACTAGAGAAACTTGCATAAACCTCACTGAATATTAAGACTATTTCTACCGTTTTAATTTATAGTATCCATTCGCTCCTTTAGAACTTACTCACAGGCCTATGGAATACCTAAATCAAACCGCCCTTATCGCAATGGCACTCATTTTTGTGGGTTCGTTTGTACAAACTGCCATCGGCTTTGGCTTGGCTGTTGTCGCCGCACCACTGCTGTTTTTGGTCTCGCCAGACTATGTCCCTGCGCCTATCTGCCTCATTGGACTATTTATCTCGGTATTTAATGCATTAAAACACCGCGCAAATATTTCTATTGGCGGACTCAAAGTCGCACTGTTGGGCCGAATCCCAGGCTCATTGGCAGGAGGAGCTTTGTTGGTGATGGTGTCAACGAGCGTATTGTCTCTGTGGCTAGGGTTACTGGTTGTGTTTGCTGTGATTGTAAGCCTACTACCATTTAGATTGGAGCCAACGCCTGCCAAGATGGGGATTGCAGGATTTTTCTCAGGGTTCTTTGGGACAAGTTCGGGGATCGGAGGGCCACCGATGGCGCTACTGCTTCAACACCAAGATGCTAACCAGCTTCGTGGCAACCTTTCTGCTTTCTTTGTGTTTAGCTCGATCATTTCATTAGTCGTGCAGATCCCGATTGGCTTCTTCACGCTCCACCATTTGATCATCACAATACCTTTGCTGCCCGCTGCTTGGCTAGGCTACAAAGTGGCTATGATGACCACTCAAACCATTTCGAAAGAGAAGATACGTATCGCTTCTTTACTGCTATGTTCTATCAGCGGCTTGACGGCTATTTGGCAAGGCTTAGCTGGCTAACTTCAAGCGGTATCCTAAATAAACACCACCAGCACCGAACTATTGAGAGGGCGCTCTATGACATACAATGAATTCAATGCTTTTTGCGAGTCACAAGTTGCTACTAGCTATGTCATGCAATGGAACAATTCCCATGTTTGGAAAGTGGGTGGTAAGGTGTTTGCGATTGGAGGTTGGGGACCAAACGACGAGCCTGCATTTATCTTTAAGGCTTCTGATCAGAATTTTGATTTTCTCAAAGAAGAGCCAGGGTATAAACCCGCGCCCTACTTTGCTTCGCGTGGCATGAAGTGGATTCAGCTGTTTGAGAGCACACCAGAAAGGGATGACGAATTAAGATACTACCTCAAGGAGTCTCACCGAATTGTCTCTTTGGGACTAACCAAAAAGAAACAAGCAGAACTCGGGCTCAATCAATAACCAGAGATTCCGCTTGTTAAGCTAATGCCAAATTGCTTTTGGGAACTAACTTGTTTTTAATAACTTATTTGCTTTAAAAACTAAGTTGCTTTTAACAACGAAGCTCTTCTTGAATGGTTAAGCCGTTCTGAGGAATTTAGGTAATAAAGGTTCTATTTTTTGCGTTGGCACCAGTGGTACTAATAGGTAGATTAAGCCTGCAAAAGCGATAGATGCCGCTAAGTCTTCAGGACGATGCATACCAAGCCAAACGCGGCTATAAGCTACACCACCAGCCCAAGCTAGCATGCTGCCTACAAGGTAAAAACGCTTCGCTTCTAAGAACAACCCACCAAAGAATGCTAAGCAAACACCCACGAAAATCATGTGTCCTGATGGAAATGAATAGTCTGTTTCGCCAAGCCAATGACGCGTTCGCCATTCGCTGACCTTATCTTCTACTGACTCAATGGCCACGTTCTTTTCTTCTAGTGGCAATTCATAAAACAACTCCGGCATATCAACCACTTCTTGGGTAACTAAGTACTCAGTATACGGACGTGGGCTCTCAGTTGATGATTTAAGGAATGTCTTCGCTGCAAAGCTTAACACCAATAAAACACCGAGCTGCAAACAAAGGCTCACTAATTTTGCTTTTGAGAACTTTAATGTCAGCACCAATAAAGAGAGAACTGCGAGTGTGATTAGGAACCCTTGATTACCCGCTGAATAAGTCACGAATGTCATCACTGCACCATAGAAAGGCAATACGGCACTTCCAAGGTCGAAATGAGATCCAAAGATCAAAAAGGGAACGAGAGAATACAAGCTTAAAACGAGTAGCAGTAAGCCTTTGGATTTGTTAGAGAACAGAGAAGTCATGGCTAAGATCTTTTGGTTAAAGTGGTCGGATGCTATCGCAGCTTAGCACCGCCAATATCAATTTTTTGTAAAAACGCTCAGTAAGACGTCGTAGCGCAATAAACTTCATATATTCGAGTCGCTTTATTATTGGTTACGTGAAACACCGCACTACAACCCATCAGCAGCAACACCCTTATTTCACATTCCAATAGCAAATGGCGGGAACCAAGCTAGCCCATAATAAAGCACCCTGCCTGCGTTCTGCTGATAAAGTGAACACTTACCGGTTTAAAAGCGATGAATCTAAAAAACTTTGCTGTGAGTCCTTTAAATCCAGTATTGAAAGGATTACCATCTGGTCTGCTTTCATAGCAAAACAAATTATTAATTTTTATTCTCAGGGCGGGGCGAAATTCCCCACCGGCGGTATGTCCTTAGCAAAATCTAAAGATAAGCCCGCGAGCGCTCGATTCGTCGAGGTCAGCAGATCTGGTGAGATGCCAGAGCCGACGGTTATAGTCCGGATGAGAGAGAATGGAAAGACACTCGTTTAAGTTGGAAAGGCGTACCTATTTATTGGGTTAATGCCTCCAACTCAGACGTGTGCATTTCGTTTTGGATAAAACCATGATGAACCGACTTGTAATGAGTTGGCTTTGTTGTGTCCGTTGAGATCCCTCATACAGCCCTGATTCTGGTGATATTTTAGGAGTTTAACCATGAATCAGTCTTCACTACTTGCCGAATTTGGCGAACCAATCACTCGCGTTGAAAACGCACTGCAAGCTCTGCGCGAAGGTCGTGGCGTACTTTTACTTGACGATGAAGATCGTGAGAACGAAGGCGACATCATCTACTCAGTAGAACACCTAACTAATGCTCAAATGGCACTTATGATCCGTGAATGCAGCGGTATCGTGTGTCTGTGTCTAACTGATGATCAAGCCAACCAACTTGACCTTCCACCTATGGTTGTTGATAACAACAGCGCAAACCAAACTGCGTTTACTGTGACTATTGAAGCAAAAGTTGGCGTTACAACAGGTGTTTCTGCCGCTGACCGTGTAACTACGATCAAAACAGCTGCAAACCCGACAGCTAAACCTACTGACCTTGCTCGCCCTGGTCACGTATTCCCATTACGTGCTCGTAAAGGTGGCGTACTTGCTCGCCGCGGTCACACAGAAGGTACTGTGGACCTAATGCAAATGGCAGGTCTTCAACCAGCAGGTGTATTGTGTGAAGTCACTAACCCAGATGGCACAATGGCAAAAGCGCCAGAGATCGTTGCTTTCGGTAAACTACACAACATGCCAGTACTGACCATCGAAGATATGGTGATGTACCGCAACGAGTTCGATCTTAAGCTTGCATAAGGCTTAGTGTTTAATGACTCCCTTTGTAAGTCATTGAGCGTCAGATAAATATCGAAAGGCCTCATTCTTTAATGCTGTTTCTAGTGAGCAGCATTAAAGAGTGAGGCCTTTTTAATTTCCCTTATGGCAAGCAAAGTCAGCTCTGAAATCAAAGATACGTTCCACTTCTGACGGATTACCTCTCAAAAAATTCTGCAAAACATGAGAAAAACTCACTCGAATGGTGAAGTCATGCACCAACGTTGATCATTCAAAAACAGCACATAAATATAAGCCATTGAAATATAAAACTTATCAATTCTGGTACAGTGTCTGCACTACCACTAAATAGGTATTCAGATATTGGGAGTCGAATATGTTTGTAGTTATTTCAGTGGGTTTATCCATAGCAGTGCTTGCAACTCTGTTCTATTTCTCCAGAAAGAGACAGACTGTGCTAACACACAAGTTTGAAACCTTAGTTCTACTCAGGGAGCTGCTGTTGCTATCACGAAAACACCGTGCTGCGACGCATTACGCTTTGGCTTGTAAATTATCTAGCAACTCAATTCGCAGAGTAAATGAGATATACGACAACATACTAGAGGTGTCTGAGCTGCTTCAATCGCACGTCTCATTTGATAGCCGACCTATGTATCGCATCTACCACCTCAAGCTCATCGCAATGCACAGTGATTGGCAAAACCGCAGCTTGGTTCGCAACCAATCGATTCATGGTAAAACCATTCGCCATTGCATGTTCTTAATGGATGAGGTGTTGATCGTATGGTTAACTCAATCAGAGCGTGAAGACATGAGCCGTGAGTATCACATGAACTGGCAGCAAATCTTAGATTGCATGGATGTTCTGACTAAACTTCGCTTATGTATCCCAGAAATTACAGGTACTGATAGCGAGAAGCCGGAAGAATATTTGAGGTTTAAGTTCTACGCGTCTCAGATGCATCGAAAGCTTAACCAGCTATCGATAATTTGCCCTATTAGCACTGGCTCACCCGTTTTCTCACGAGCAATGCATTCGCTCGCGGAGATCTCTTCAAGCAGTGAACTAACTCAGCCAGCAGATAGCATGTATGAACTAACCAGTGATATATCTCGTGCCATTTCGCAAGTCTATGATCAGGTGCTGTCCGAAATAGCAAAGAGCTTGTATCAGCCTTTACCAGACATCAATGGAAATACAGTAAATACCCGATTATCCGAACATGGATATGTATAACGACTTCGTGAGAGGAGAGCGTGCTGGAACTCTAGATTATTGAGTTCAAATCCGATATCACCATTGATATCGGATTTTTGTAGTTATGTGCCGACGAACTCTATCGTGAATCTTCACTTAGCTAGCTTATTCAAACATCATTAGACCTGATATCCTTCGACCAAGCTTCTGCTGCAAAATCAATGAACTGACGAACAACCGGAAGCTGATAGCTCCGAGATAAATACACGGCCAAAGCACGCTGCTTGGTGAAATAAAACCCTCCAATATCCGCTTCAACTGACCATCTGCAATCAATGGGTTAGCTAGGTCACATCGTAAAAAACACTGCGACTAGGTTTTTTGGAAACATTACTAACTATCGGTATCGAGCGCTTGTTGTGGGTTAGTGGTGCAGGTTCATTAGAAGTGGCATCAAACGTATCGCTAGTGACCGTTCCAGATTTCCCTGAAGAATATAAAAATGAAGCCTCAGCGCAAGGCGAAGCCCTTGAAGTATTGGAGTCGCTTACTAGTGCTCAGACGTGCATCAAGTAAGATCAATAAGCACTAGAGTCTAAAAAGCCGCTGACTTTTGGTAAGCGGCTTTCTATTTTACTTGTCGAGATAATTATCATATCAGTGGCAAATGACCTGTTTTCACTAGGATGACCGTCTCTTCTTCCACATAAGGGAAATGCTCGCTCATGTGAGGGCTACGCATCCAAGTATGTTTCGGGTACACGCCATGTTCATCTTTAAAGGTGCCCGACAACACAAAGATCTCTTCTCCACCAAAGTGACGGTGCGGCTGAAAACGTTCGCCAACAGGCCACTTCACTAAAGCGACATGCTCGTGCTCAAACTCATGCAATGGCATCACCTGTAACCCTCCAATACCCGGTAGCCATTCCGTTTCTAGCGTATTGACTCGAACTTGAGTTAAGTCTCTTGCATCAAACTGATTAAGCTTAACTAAGATCGTGCAGCCCTCTTTACTTGATGGGGAATGCGCGCTGCCTGGCGGATTACGGATATAAGTGCCAGCGGGGAAGTCGCCAGTTTCATCTGAGAAAACACCGTCTAACACGAAGATCTCTTCTCCTTGCGGATGTGGGTGTTCAGAGAATGAAGATTGAGGGTCGTATTTCACCACGCTAGTCGTGTGACCTGATTCTTTCTCTTCTCTTTCTAGGGGCTTACGCCACACTCCTTTGGCAGGGCTTGCAACCCAATCTAGTTTATCGGTTTCGATAACCAATCTCTTTGAAAAGTCCATGTTGAGCATAATGACGACCTTACTCTAAATATTGTTTTAATTATTGTTGTCTTGCTAATGTCTATTCTACGCGAATAACGAGCGAGGGGGAGACTTCGCTGCTAATTGCTAACAAAGCGTCTCCCATATTGAAAGCTCGGCTTGATTAATTGCGGCCCGCGATCACACCACCATCAACATCCCAGATTGCACCCGTTACCCAATCGGCACTGTCAGACAATAGGAAAGAGATGCTGTTTGCGATGTCTTTCGGTTGACCCACTCGACCAATTGGATGGAAAGCATTGAAGCCTTCTAGCGCTTGGTCCACCTCTTCTGGCTTAATGAATGATTCGTAGATCGGCGTTTTAACGACAGCAGGAGAAACCGCATTCACACGAATATTGTGATCCGCCAATTCCATTGCCATGTGCTGTGTTAAAGCGTGTAGTCCAGCTTTTGCCATTGAATACGCAGAAGATGGCGTCGCTTTGATCGCTTGTTTCGCCCACATAGAGCCGACGTTTACCACGTTTCCGCCACCGTTTTTGATCATCAACTTGCTGACAGCTTGGGTAATGAAGAAAGTCGCTTTATTGAGCTGCATGTATTGCTCGTAGTCCGCCTCTTGATGCTCGACAAATGCTTTAGGGTTAAAATAGCCAGCAGCATTAACAAGGTAACCAATACCCTCTTCAATAGACTCTAAATGCGTAATAAGATTCGCTACACTCTCATCATCATAAAGATTAGCTTGCCAGCCAGTCGCGTGGCCTAGTGACTGAAGTTCTGATACTGCTTTATTTAACTTAGTTGGGTTATTGCCGACAACCAGCACATGGACATTTTGAGCGACTAACTGCTTCGCTGTTTCAAAGCCCATACCACTTGTGCCACCGATTACGACTGCAATACCATTTTTAGTGAAGTTCATTTTGTTATCTCCTAAGTCATGTGAACGTGGTAATCTTAGGCTTTGAACTAACACTATGAATAGTAAGTACAAATCGGTTAGGTAGGTACTTATTGGTACATCTTTATGAAAAATCAGGAAAACTTTTTTTCAAGAAAATCAGCACCAGAGCGCTCAGCTCGCATGGTAGAGACCATCTACGGTTGTAAATGGTCGCTCACGGTTTACCAATTACTGGCAAATGGCATCAATCGTCCAGGTGAAATGGTACGCTCGGTCGAAGGGTTATCGACCAAGGTCTTGAATGAATGTTTAAAGCGAAATGTAGAGTTCGGGATTCTAGATAAGCAAATGTTCAACGAACTGCCACCAAGAGTGGAGTATCAGGTAACGCCTTTTGGTGAGAAATTCCTACTGATTCTAGATCAGCTAGAAAGCCTACAAAACGAAATCGACGAAATGTAAGTCCAAGCCAGCCTAACTATTGTCAAAAGACGGAAGACAGCTAACATACCTAGCTCACTGGCATTTGTTCAAAACGACTTTTCACAAAATCAATAAAGGTTCTAATACGTCTTGGTTGATAGCGGTCTCGATGGTAGATCGCTGAAAAGTCCACTTTAGGCACCACCCAATCATCAAACACTTGCACTAATTGCCCATCAATCAGATCTTGTAAGCAATAGATAGTAGGTACGCGAATAATCCCGTTACCCGACTTAGCACCTTGTACTAGCACTCGACCATTTTTGCATTGCAACCTTCCTGTCACATGTACATCGAGCGTTTTCTTAGTGTCATCGAGCGCTTGAAAACTCCATTTACGCACCGAACCGGTTAAGCAGTCATGATGGATCAACTCTTTAGGGTGATTAGGCTTTCCTTTACGAACAAAGTACTCAGGGCTCGCGAGCGTTCCCATCTCTATATCCAATAACTTCCTTGCAATAAAGCCTGCGTCTTCAAGGCTCCCCATACGAAATGCGAGATCGAAAGCGTCTTCAATCAAGTCGACTCGGTTACTACTGAAATCTAAGCTTATGCTGATATCAGGGTAGAGCTGCATAAACTCATTGACCAGATCCGCAATGATCACCTCCCCCAAATACCCACCGACACAGTTGACTTTGATGTCACCGCGTACTTCTTCGACATCGTCGACAGCAGCAATCAAGGCTTGGTCTATATTCTCTAGAGCTTGTTCGCATCTCATGTACAGATCTTGCCCTGCATGGGTCAACCTCAGAGTTCGAGTGGTGCGAATAAACAATGTCACACCCATCTGCTTTTCTAGGCTACTCACTTGGCGTGACACGTGGGAGCGTGACACATCAAGCTCCTCAGCGGCTTTAGTAAAGTTGCCCAAGCGAGCAATAAGCACGAAGGAACGAATATCAGACAGGTTAATTTGATTGAGCATGGTCGCCAACTTACTTGTGAAATTAAAAGAGATGAAGCAATAAGGTGAACATCCTTATTGTTGCACCACAGCAACAGTGTTTCAAGTGAAGCGCTATATATCAACAATGCTATTTTCCTTAATATACCTCCATCGCAACGAAGCAAGGCAACAAGCACTTGATTCGAATGCACTTAAACAATACGTCGTAGCCAACCGACGCAATAAAAGTACAGAGGAAATAAAATGAAAAAACTAATCGTAATTACAGGTGCAAGCTCTGGTATTGGTGAAGCAATCGCTCGTCGTCTTAGCGATGAAGGTCACCCTCTGCTACTTCTAGCTCGTCGTATTGATCGCCTTGAAGCGCTAAACCTACCAAACTCTCTAGCAGTAAAAGTAGATGTGACTGACCAAGCATCATTCGAAGCTGCGATTGCACAAGGTGAAGAGAAATTCGGCCCTGTTGATGCGCTAATCAACAACGCTGGCGCAATGCTTCTAGGCCAAATTGATACGCAAGACGCATCTGAGTGGAAACGTATGTTCGATGTGAACGTAATCGGTCTTCTAAACGGCATGCAAGCTGTTCTAGCGCCAATGAAAGAGCGTAACAGCGGCACAATCATCAACATCAGCTCAATTGCAGGTAAGAAAACATTCCCTAACCACGCAGCTTACTGTGGTACTAAGTTCGCGGTACACGCTATCTCTGAAAACGTACGTGAAGAAGTCGCTGCTGCAAACGTTCGTGTAACAACGATTGCACCAGGTGCGGTAGAAACTGAACTTCTATCTCACACAACATCTCAAGAAATTAAAGATGGATACGGTGAGTGGAAAGAGCAAATGGGTGGCGTACTAGCAGCTGACGACATTGCTCGCGCAGTATCATTCGCTTACCAGCAACCACAAAACGTATGTATCCGTGAAATCGCTCTAGCACCAACTAAGCAAGAGCCATAGGACTTATCTATCGCTAATGAGTCAGCGGTAAAATAAGCCATAAACTAAAAGCGCCACTACTTACCCAGTAGTGGCGCTTTTGTTTTGATTCAATCTAATTGCTAGCAATAAGCGAGGTTAGAACTCAACGCGATAAACTGATGTACTGCCGCTTACTTCATTGCCAACCGCAATAAAGTGGTTACCAGAACGAGTGAAATACTTGATTGATTCTGGACCTAAGTCACCGGCTTTCGAGTTGTAAGTATCGTTACCACAATCGCCGTCTTCATCAACCTTAGTGCACACTGGCTGAGTAAAATCACGATTATTGAGATAGCTGATGAAGCTTGCGTTCTTAGGCTGCGTTACATCGTAAACCATGATGCCACCTTGGCGTTCAAGGCCGATAAAGGCATAGTGCTTACCGTTAATCTCAGCCACTTCGATAGCTTCAGGTTCCACCCCTTTATCATCGCTGCGATCGTCACCACTCTGATTGTTATCATTGGTGCTGTTGAAATTTGCAGGATCTTGCTCAAGAACGATTCGAGCAAAGTCATCACCACTATCAAACACTAATTCGCCTGAGTCATTCCAGATCGAGAAAGAGCGGCTACCAAACGCTAGAACCTTTTGGTCAGCAGCAAGCGTGCCTTGTGGCTTGATCACCTTAAAGCGAGCCAGTTGCTTATTGTCTTTCAATGCACCTGCCAATGGGTGGTTAGCGTCAACATCTAACTTTTTGCCACGTACTTCATCAACATAAGCGATACAAAAGTCTTTCTCTGTGGTGTAGTTTTCGGTGCCTTGATAATCATCACCATCCCACTCGAAACCCTTATCATCACATAATTTTTGCGTCGTCTTGATGCCATACTCGCGGCCATCACCTTCATTCGCCGTCACGATGTAGGTATTGCCATCGACACTATAGCTAGTGATGCTGTCTGGCATGTAGAGCCCTTCTAACATCGCGTAGCTTTGTAGGTTGCCAATATTTTTGTCTTTATTCGACGCATCCAATTGCGCGCTATCCCAAGGTTTACCGCCTAAACCAAGGATCGCATCCACCTCTGCAGTTGCGACATCAATCGCTGCTAGTGCATTGTTCTCTTGCAGGGCAACGTAGAGTTTACCGTTATCAGCAAACGTTAGATATTCAGGCTCTAAGTCTTGAGCAACGGTCGCATTCGGCGCTGAAATTCGAACCTTGTCGGTGAGTTCTTTGTGACGAGGCTGACCTTGATTAAATGCCTTGAAATCAATCTGAGTGACCTTCGCTTGCATAGTGCCATTCGCTAAATCCACCAATGTCACCGAGCCTTCAGGGTCAATGGTGTAATCCGAGTTCGGCTCACCTTCATTTGCTGAAGCGATATAACGACCGTCTTTAGAAAAGCTCACCATGTCTGGCAGTGCGCCCGTCGTGTAGGTGGTAATTAGTTCTAAAGTATCTGAGCGATACAGAGCAATAATACCATTTTGTTGTTTGTCGGCGTTTTCAATCGCGACAGCAACTAATCCTTGATGTGTCGAGACGCTATTTGCCGCCCCGATATTGATACCAGAAGCTAAAGCTGCAGATTGAAGATCAATAGAGCCTTCTGAGTTTGGCGAGCTATCGGCATTCATCGATAATAAGTCTACTTTCTTTGCTTGAGCATTTACGACATACAATTTATCGGTACATGAATCGTAGCTGACAATTTCTGCTGCAGAAGTTGCGAAAGGAGCGTCGGCAATGGAACTTCCAACCAAAGTAAGCCCGGTAACCTCAGCATCGCTTGCAATTGGCTGTTGGCTGGATTGGCATTGGAGGCTCAAAGCATCAAGTGAGGTTTGAGAGAGTGTACTAGCCGTAGATGATGTTGACTGAGAACATCCAGCAAGAGCAGAACTCACTGCGATAGGCAGTAATAAAGTCAGCTTATTGATTTTGCGATTCATATATCCTCCATAATTTGAATCGCGATTTTATGAGGTGGTTATGACAGCTATCTTTCTGTTTTGTTAATAATAGATGACGACAATAGCTCTACTTTACCCATAACAACAAAGCGTTACAGTGACTAATTCATTAACAATAAAAAAAGGCGCACAAGCTGGCTGGTGCTTGAGCGCCTTAGTAAACGGAATCATAGGTTAGAAGTTGTAACCACCACCGATCATGAATACCCATGGGTCTATATCAACGTCTGTTTTAAATGTATCTGTCGCAGTCTTGTATGTTGCCGTTGTTCCAATATCTGCGTACCAAACCGATGCATTTAGGAACCAATCTTCATTGATCATGTAATCCATACCAATGTTTGCCGCTAGACCCCAAGAGTCATCTAAAGACACATCTGTTAGACCAGCGTTTTTGCCGTTAGCATTCAAACCTTCATCAAAGAATACGGTGTAGTTAAGGCCAGCACCTACGTATGGACGGAAGTCACTGTTCGCTTCACCGAAGTAGTATTGCACCATGAATGTTGGTGGAAGGTGTTTAGTATCAGCAATTTTACCTAAACCGTTAACAGAAATGCTGTGAGAAAATGGGCTTGCTGCTAACACTTCAAAGCTGATGTTGTCAGTGAACATATAACCGAAAGTCAGACCAAGCTGAGTATCAGAATCAACTGAGAATTCTAGGTCAGGGTTATTAAGTACAGCGTCGCTACTGTCGTTTGGAGATACTGTTGCTGCACCTGCACGGATGATGAAATCACCTTCTTTATGAGCAAGAACATTCGTTGACATAAGAGCCGCAATAACCGCAATACCACATACTGTTTTTTTCATTATTATTTCCTTTGAGGGCTTCATTTTATTGGTGAATGAGTAATCATTTCTTATTTTGCGTGCAAGTTATCACAGAATAACCCTACTTTATTGATGGAAATCAATTTGTGAAAAGTTGTGACCATTTATGTAAATTTATATCGAGCCGATCACTTTATTCCTTCATTTTATTGACAGTTTTGTAATGCAACTTTCCCGTGCGTCATTTTGTTTAATCCAACCTCATAGACTTGTTCTAACCAGTCTGAATCAAAATAGAGCAAGTTAAGATTCTAAATGCATCAATGTGGTGCAACGGGATAGAAATCTTTATCCCCTCTTTTAATATTCAATGGGTTACATTTGGCTTAGTGCTTGCAGGACCTTAAACATAATCAAAAATATATTGAGGTTCTGACTATGCAAGACACTCTAACAATCGTTCTGGCCGGCGGTGTTGGCTCTCGGCTTTCTCCTCTCACTGATAACCGTGCAAAGCCTGCGGTGCCTTTTGGTGGCAAATATCGAATCATCGATTTCACACTCGCGAACTGCCTGCACTCCGGGCTTCGCCAAATACTGGTGCTGACTCAGTACAAGTCTCACTCTTTGCAAAAACACTTACGTGATGGTTGGTCGGTGCTTAACCCCGAGCTCGGCGAATACATCACTAATGTTCCCCCGCAAATGCGTACAGGTGACAGCTGGTATAGCGGTACAGCCGATGCGATTTATCAAAACTTATATTTACTGTCACGCAGTGAAGCCAAGCATGTGGTGGTGTTATCGGGCGATCATATCTACCGGATGGATTACGCTCCAATGCTCAAGCAACATAAGCAGAATGAAGCTGACTTAACGGTAGCCTGCATGGAGGTGTCGATAGATGAAGCCAAAGAGTTTGGTGTGATGGAGATCGACGAGTCTCATCAGATTAATAACTTTACCGAAAAACCGCGTTACCCCGCGAGCGTACCCGGTAGACCAACGCGAAGTATGGCTTCTATGGGGATTTACATCTTCGACAAAGAAGTACTGACACAAGCATTATTAGCAGACGCAGAAGACCCACATTCAAGCCATGATTTTGGTAAAGACATCATTCCTAAGCTAGTCGAGAATAACAGTGTTTACGCCTATAAATTTGGCGACGAAGAGGGACGCGTAACCCAGGATGCCTATTGGAGAGACGTGGGTACCATCGACTCTTATTACCAATCGAACATGGATTTGCTAAAGCCAACTTCGCCAATCGATTTGTATCAGCCGGATTGGGCAATTCGTACCTATGAACCGCAACTACCACCAGCACGCACCATTGCTTCGGTAGAGGGAAATCAAGGGATATTCATCAACTCGATGATTGCTAATGGTGTAGTGATAGAGGGAGGCTCTGCGCAAAACTCTATCTTCTTCCCGAAGGTAAAAGTGAGCAACGCGGCAATCGTGATTGATAGTATCTTGTTTGAAGATGTTGAGATTGGACGAAACTGCCACATTCAAAACTGCATCATAGATAAGAACGTGAAAGTACCAGATGGAACCCAAATTGGTCTTGATAGCCTTGCAGACGCCAAGCGTTTCCACATTTCGAAACAAGGTGTCATCGTCGTACCCTCCTCTTATCAGTTTGAAGAGTAATACTCTACCTCAGGTAGCTTCACCTCAAACTATAAAGGCAGCGAATTCGCTGCCTGTATAGTTATTGGATTGTTTCAAGCAAAGCTATCCGACTAAAGCACGAGCCTTAGAATGGACCTAACTCAATCATTTGAGCAACCACGACTGAAATCAGAGCGCCTACCGACCAGAACAAGAATAGTGGTAAGAAGAAACGTACCCACTTGCCATAAGGTACTTTGGCAATCGCTAGTACCGCCAGCAAGCCACCGTTGGTTGGATAAATGTAATTCGAGATACCGTCACCCAATTGCGATGCCAACGCCGCAACTTGACGAGTCACTTCGCCAATATCTGCCAATGGAATGATAATTGGCATGGTGATCACTGCTTGACCACTGCCCGACGGGATAAACAGGTTAATCGCCGCTTGTGAGAAGTAGATACCCGCCGCAGCAACAAGCTTAGAGCTGCCTGAAATGATCTGCGCAAGATAGTAGATGATCGAGTCGACAATTTTCGCATCTTCCATAATGGTCAACACCGAACGCGCAAAGAAGATGATCAGAACAGCGACCAATACATCGCTGACACCTTTGGTCCAATATTCACAAATCTTGTTTGGAGACAGCCCTGCCACTAAGCCCGGAATGATCGCCATTGCCACAAACGCACCTGCGATCTCAGTAAAGCCAAAGCCCATAGTCAGGGTACCGAAGATCATATACGCGAATACGCCCAAGAACGCGATACCCGCTAGCTTCTCACGCAAAGTTAGAGTCTTCGCTTCAACGTTCGATTCGTAATGGTAACCTGTGCCATGCAACAAGCCTTTGGTTGGATCTTGTTTTACTTTTCTTGCGTAATTCAACACATACCAAGCGCCAGTCAAAAGCATAAACATACCGACAATAAAGCGATACCACATGCCTGAATACAAAGGCAGTTCAGCGATAGTATGTGCAATACCCGTGAAGAATGGGTTCGCCAACGCCGCAGCAAAACCTGCACAACTTGCTAACAGAACAACGCCTAACGCTGTGATCGCATCGTATCCAAGCTTGATACAGATCGGGATCATCAACGAGATGAAAATAACATCCAGTTCACGCATACCGGTGAAGGTCACGTTAAAGAAGATCGCCGTCATGATCACTGGCGCGATCACATACAAGCCTTGTTTTTTAAGCTTAGTGGTAAGCGCGACGACCGAAGCGTCTAGCAGCCCCATGTGTTTGATGATACCGAAAGCACCACCAACAAACACCACAACACCCATCACCCCTGAAGCGGATTTGAAGCCTTTAAAAAATGATTCGAAAAAAGAGGCTAATGTTGTTGGGTTACTTGCTAATAATGTATAGCTGTCTGGGTCGATCACCGTGCGGCCATTCATAACCACTCGTTCAAACTCGCCTGCAGGGATAAAGTAGGTTGCGATTGCTGCAACGATAACCATGATGACTAAGGAAAGAAATGGATGGTTTACTTCTTTCTCTGTCGAAGCTGTATTACCGGCTGGAGATGTAGGTACGGATGTAGATACCGTAGACGTCATATAGACTCCTTACTTGTCAGCAACCAAGTAATACTTGGCGCCAGAGGGATTTTTGGAAAAACGAAACCCTTCACGCAGAACGTAGTTCGCGCTAACTAAGCTGTTTCTAAAAGGCCTTTGATAGATGGTGCTCTCAAATGTACATAGTGAAGTAGCGAGAACTACTCTCTTTGCGTCCGAGCAAAATGCAGATGTTCAGCCAAGTTAGGCCAAACTGAATGAGGTCATTACAAGCAGATAAACAGAAAACTCTGTTTGGGTAATGCGTTTTTTATCAATTACAAAGACAAGCGGCGCATACTAGCATAACGAGCGGTAAAATGTCAGAAAAGTGTGAGTTAAGTCATGTTTTGGTGGGGATATAAAAAGCGCCCTGCAAACCAGAGCGCTTTTCGGAAATGGAATAAAACTACTTAGGTGCTAGCTCGTAGTTCTCTTGCATCTCATGAGGGGCAATACCGTACTCATAATCCGCTAAGTAACCGTCCTTATAAACCTTCATCCCTTTTTCATCCCAACTCACTTTAATCACGGCTGTTTTGCCATCTTCGCTGCCCATTAGCTCAAGCATTTCAGCATCAATCTTAATGGCTTTGATGGTTTTAATTCGCTTAAAAGGCTTGAACTCAGTGGTCGACGTTGGCAGTGAACCATAGCTACTGATCCACGTCTCTTTTGGTACCAACCATTGGTTGAAAACATCGTCAACAATCGCCTTCGGCATGCTTGCAATAACTACATCATCCGTCATCACGTTGTTGGTTTCTAAGCTGTAACCACCCTTTCCGTCAGAAACGTAGGTAGGGAAATCAGTGCCTATTTCAGATTCAGCAGGCAAACGCCCTAGAGTCACTGAACTTTTAACGTACAGCTCTGCAGTTTCAAATTGCTGCATGATCTCTGGAATTTTCTGAAACTCAACAGGCGCAGCAAAAGCATTAAAAGCGAAAGAAAGTGAAGCTGCAACAGCAGCCAATTTAACAGGCATTTTCATGGTAACGAATCCAAATTTAACGAAGATGTTATGGTATCCCGTACTAACAGATACCTCAATAAACTACCGCACCCCTTATTTGTAATTGTGATATTGAGTGACGAATTCATAAATAGTTAGTGCGTTACTCCGATCTGTCGGAGCTTTAAAGCAAATTTCAATATGGAGTGGGCTGTTGAGTGTCTATAAATTAAAGTCTAGTGGTAACTTATTTATCAAAAACGAAAGAAGTTAGCCAAGTGACAAGTTCGGAATTATAAAAACGATGAAGAGATATTCACTAGATTGGCGCTCATAATTAGAGCAAATTATCAAGGATGGAGTATTTTTGAACATGTCTCGAAAACACGAAACATAATATGCGATCAGTTATTCGGACTTTCAAGGGAGTAAGTAGAGATTATTTGATAACACTGAAGTCAATCACACATGTGTACTTTCTCTATTGGTTAATCTATCCGATGTTTGCTACGTTTAAATGACACAGTCATTGGAAAGGTATGATTTATGAAAATAAACGTTCAAACACACCACGTATCAATTAACGACGACTCACGTAAAGACATCGAAGGTAAATTCGAAAAGATATCTAACCATTTTCCATCACTGATCAGCTGCGACATCATCATTACCAAAGAACATGGTCAACATCAGGTTGAAGTGTTCACCAACTACGAAGGTGTACGTGTAACAGCAAAAGCGACAGATGACGTTATGTACCCAGCAATTTCATCAGCTATCAAAAAGCTAGAAACTGGCCTAAGCAACCGTAAGGGACAATTGAAAGCAGATCTACACGAGAAACCAACAAGTACCAAGCCAGAAATCGCTTCGGACATCATCCAAGAGATGAAACTGGTATAACTCCTCAAGTAGTCAAAGCTTACCGATAAAAAAGCTTATTAAGAATTTCAAAGCCAGCACATGTTGCTGGCTTTTTCGATCTTGAGAGTCAGCCGGTCACTCTCGTTACCAAATCGCTTTTCCAGCTCAGTCCATATCGTCAGTCCCTGATAGCTATGACAATCATCAGTAGTCTTTGGTAAAGTAACCCTAGATAACCTACACCAAACGGAATATTTGTTATGAAGAAAGTCGCGTTGATCCTTTTCCTAGCCACTCAATTAATGGCTTGTACAGAAGTTGGCAGTGAAGCTTGGTGTGAAGATATGAAAGAGAAGCCAAAAGGCGACTGGACAGCGAACGAAGCTGGTGACTTTGCTAAGCACTGTATTTTCTAATCGGGTTATATCGAGCTGTTCAGAGTATCTATCTCGAAACCGCAATTGGTCAATGAAGCAAATAGAAAATCGCATAGGTTAACGCCTATGCGATTTTTGTACGGAGAGACTTTTAACTGAATAGTTCAGAACTAAAGAATGATCATTCCATCTCGATAAGTCAGTGCTGGCGACACGTCTTGACCAAGTAAAACAGGTCCATCGAGATCGACAATTTCAGATTGCACGGCGATTGGCAGCGCGGCACGCATTGCCAATGAAGTGCCAAGCATACAGCCAGACATAAGAGTAAAACCAAGCCTTTGCGCTTCTTCGGCAAGTGCTAGCGCCTCTGTCAGACCACCGGTTTTATCAAGCTTGATGTTAACCATTTCATACTTGCCCAATAGTGATGAAAGCTGCGACGTGGTGTGGCAACTTTCATCAGCGCATAATGGAATTGGATGCTTGATGTGTGCCAATGAGGCATCATGCTGTTGCGGCAGAGGTTGTTCTATCATCGCGATATCAAACTCAGCCAATTGATTGAACAGCTCCTCGAGATTCAGCCCTGTCCACGCTTCATTGGCATCAAGTACAATTTTCACTCCAGGCGCGGCACCTCGGACTGCACTCACTCGCTCTACCACTTGCTCGCCATCTAGCTTCACTTTTAGGAGTTTTGCACCATTCGCCACATAATCACGAGCTTGTGTTGCCATCGCTTCTGGTGTACCAATCGAGACCGTCATTGCCGTAACTATTTGAGTGGGTAACTCAAACATACTATTTGGGAACATCTGCTCGTTTTGCTGCACTTCAAAATCCCAAAGCGCACAATCGACAGCATTACGAGCAGCTCCTCCAGTCAATAAAGACTGAAGATAACCTCTTAATTCAGCCGGCTCAGTCATACCACGTTCAAAGGCCGTTTCAAGAGAGCTCGAAACTTGTTGAATTTGCGCCAATACAGATTCGGATGACTCACCATAACGTGGGTAAGGAGTACATTCACCTTGCGCTTGTTTACCATTGTGTTCAATGTAAACGCGAACAACATGACACTCTGTTCGGCTGCCTCGAGAGATGCGAAAAGGCGTTTGCATCGCGATAGTAATTGGTTCTGCTGTAATCTTCATAATTTCACTCGGTTGATGTTCGCTTTAACAAATGGAAACGTAGAAATGATGAAATCGTTAAAGTGAATGTCGCAAATGATCAGTAATGTGTTGTACACCAAATCGCATCGGATCCGTCACTGGTACTTGATAAGTTTCGGTCCATTCTTGGCACAATGCCTCAGCCTCTTCAATGCTAATCGCCGATGTGTTCAAGCAGATACCCACTAGTTTCGCGTCTGGATTTGTTAATCGCGCGGCTTGTAAATTTGCATCAATAGTTTGCTCTATTGTTGGCAATTTAGCATGCGGTAGATTGCGAATATGTGGGCGCCCTACTTCATGACATAGCACTAAAGCATCAGCTTGCGCACCATGCAATAAACCCAAACTCACGCCTGCAAAAGAAGGGGTAAATAAAGAGCCCTGCCCTTCAATGATGTCCCATTCGTGGTCAGTAAAATCTGGGCTAATCGCTTCAACTGCGCCAGAGATGAAATCTGCCACCACTGCATCAATCGAAATTCCGCTGCCTTCAATCAAGATGCCAGTCTGCCCGGTCGCCTTGAATTGAGCAGATATTCCCGCTTCTTTTAGCGACTTTTCTATCGCCAGTGCAGAAAACATCTTGCCTACCGAGCAATCAGTTCCGACAGTGAGCAGACGCTTACCTTGGCGAGACTTGCCATTACCAATGTTTAGAACACCATCAAAATGGCGCACATCATGAAGCTTAGTCAATCCTCGCTGCTGCATGTCAGCAAGCGGTGAAAATTCACTCAAGCGTTGGTGCATGCCCGATGCAATCTCAAATCCCATTTCTGCAGCTGCCAGTATGGTTGGTTGCCATGACTCAGGGATCACGCCGCCTGGGTTGGCTGTACCAATAACTAGCGTTTTCGCTCGCTGCGCTTGTGCCTCTTGCAAGGTCATATCCGTCAAACCAAGAGAAACTGTCTCTGCTGTTAAACGTAATTGGCCGAGGCAGATTTCAGGGCGCCATTGGTGAATACCACGAGCGGTTTTTGCAGCCAATGGGTCAGTAACATCCCCAAGAAAAAGAAGGTAAGGTTGAGCGATAGACATGAGCATTCCTAATTAATAAGTCCTTGTATGGATTTACTTTAATTAAGAGGCTGAGCCCTGCCGAATACCAATTCATAGCACGCCTATAACATGATGTTATAGGTTGCAAACTGAGCGAAAAGTATGGTGATAGATAAAGTTAGTCGTTCGCTAACAAGAACCCTTCAGCGCTGTAATGAACTGCTTGGCAACAATCGACTGCGGCGTGTGCTCGGCATACAAAGTCGATACTGAGAATGGAATCTCAGGCTGCAGCGGCAACACACAAACAGCATCCTCATTTTGGTACTGCTCTGCCGTCCACGGATCGACAATCGCAAAACCGGCTTGGTGCTTAACCAACTCCGCCGCAGCGCTGTATCCACGTACTGATATGGGATGATGATAATGCTCATCGCGTGCAATCAAGCTTTGGTGGAGCAGCAAACCCAGTGGATCGCGACTATCAAGCCCGATGATTGGCAACGGATAATTGATCAGATCATCAAGGGTTAAGTCTGCTGGCAAATGCTCAACGGTGTTAAATGGAACTAGGACTTGAAGAGATTTGGTTAATAGCGTTTCTGACAATATCGCAGGCGGTGCTTCATCTCCAAATGCGATAGCAATATCAAGCTCATGCTTCAATAACCCTGAACACAGCTCGTCGCGATTGGCAGTCAGCAATTCAAAAGAAAGCTCTTGCTCGTGAGACATTTGGGCGATCATCGGTGTCAGCAATTTAGTCGCCAATATCGGTGGCGCACCAATGCGTAAATGCTGATGGCCTTGCTTTACTTTGTTGGTAAGAGAGCGAAATTGGCCCAGTTGTTGGTAGACCTTTTCCGCTTCCGGCAACAAAGTTTTCGCTTCAACCGTTGGCACTAGTCTGCCTTTGACACGCTCAAACAATCCAAATCCAAGCTGCTGCTCGGTGTGAGCCAAAATACGAGTCACGTTTGGCTGAGATACATGCAAGCTACGTGCAGCTCCAGATACGGTTCCGGTCTGCATAATGGCGTAAAAGACTTCCAGCTGTCTTAGGTTCAAATCGATGTCCTTTTGATTAGCGAGCGCAATTAAGCCATTAGACTAACATATACATTGCTATTAGAGGCTGACATAAACGAAGGTTACATAGCCTCCGCGTTGGATGTGTTGTTCATGTAATTCATTGGTGTCATGCCTGTTTTCTGACGAAAGAAATGAATAAATGCACTGTCACTGGAGAATTCCAACCTATCGGAGACATCCGATATGCGCATGCCACTCGACAGCAATTCAATCGCGCCCAACAAGCGCCACTGCTGACGCCAGCTTTGATATGGCATCCCGGTTTCTTTATTAAAGATCCGAGTGATCGTCTTTTCGCTCGCTCCAACAACCTCACTCAATTGTGCCAACGACGGTGCCATAAAATCTTTGTTATCAATATCAGATAACCAAGATTTGAGACGGTGATCTTGAGGTAACGGCAACGACAAGTACACCTCTTGCGAGTCGTTCAACTCTTCGATAAACAAATTCAACGTATTAATTTGCTCATTATTCGGCTTATCAAATGCCCAAAATGCCATTCGTTCTATCAAGACTCTCATTAACGCAGTGATATCGAAAATCATCACACCTCTAGGTAAGCGCTCTGACAAGGATTGATCAAAATATAGTGAGCGATATTGGGTAATGTTGGTCATCTGAGCATCATGTTGGACGCCTTTCGGGATCCATGCAGCCCTCATTGGGGGTAATACATACTTCATATCTTCCAATGTAATTGTCATGCATCCGTGCTTCGAAAACATTAACTGGTCTTTGTCATGAAAATGTATGCCGGAAGCGTGATTAGAAACCTCAGCTGCAACACCAACGACTAACCCGTTATGGTCGTCTGCACAAAAGTCATCTTGTTCTGAAATCAATGCCATTTAGCAGTTTGTCCTTATTTCGATATTTTATGTCCAAATCTCACTATAAGACATTAGCACATAATGCCTAGAATAGTACCTGTTCTGTTACCCCCCTTATTAAAAGGTCCAGGAAATAACTAAATCATTGCGATGTTAATTAGAGGTATTTGAAAACAAAAAAATGAACAAGATTATTGGAAAAATTTCGATCCCATTGGCGGTTGTGTTGCTAATGTTTCCACAAATAGTAGAAACCATGTATAGCCCGGCTCTGACTTCTGTAAAAAACCACTTTGGGGTTAGCAGCAGTGAAGCGGCACAAGCGATGTCTATATTCTTTATTGCTTTTGCGTTCGGAGTCGTATTCTGGGGTCGCATGTGTGATGTTATAGGGAGACGAGTTTCAACCTTACTGGGTTTGACCGTCTTTATCATTGCAGCGCTGTTTACCATGTTAGCACCGACTTTTACTTTGATGCTCACAGGGTTTGGTTGCTGTGCCTTTGGTGCTGCTGTTGGTTCTGTTTGCACACAGACTATTATCCGTGATGGTTATCAAGGTAAAGAACTCAGCCACGTCTTCTCGATTGTGGGCACCTCTATTGGTATCAGCCCTGTTGTTGGGATGTTGGCTGGTAGTTGGTTGACGTCTGTGGGTGGTTATAAATGGGTATTCATGGCGATGGTGGTACTTGTGGCTATCTTACTGATTTGGTCACTAGGCAAACTGCCAGAAACAAAGCCAACCAATACAAAACGAGACAGCCTAATATCTGTCGCTATAAAAATGCTTACCGATGCACACATCTGGTACGTAACGTTAATGGTTGGGCTATTTAATATAGCGCTATTCTCGTACTACAGTATTGCCCCGTTTATGTTTGAGCAATTAGGGGCAAGTGTGAACTTTTTTGGTAATACCGGTTTTATTCTTGCGATGGGTTCAGTACTAGGTTCTGTCATTAATATGAAGCTAATTCGCATGCATTTAAGTCATGACAAAATTGTAGCATTTGCGTCTTGCCTATTACTAGTTGCAGGCATTGGTGTGTTTATCATGCAGGAATCCGTTTGGTTCTTCATCCCAATGGTATTTGTATCGCTATCATTCGGGCTTGCGTTACCTAATTTGCTTAGTGGTGCCTTGACTAAATATCACGACCACCTAGGCAGTGCTGGAGCTCTATTAGGCCTGTTCTATTACTTAATTATTGGTTTTGGCTTACATAGAGCAGCCGAGTTCGCCGACTTAGCATTGACGCTTTTGGCTTGCGCTGTTGCCGCCATTGTATTGGTTATCATGCACTCTCTGCATCAGATGAAACGTCAATAGCCTTAACTCTTAAAATAAAAAACCACCTTGTTAGGTGGTTTTTTATTACTGAAATACATTAACTAATATAAAGGTAACTAAAATGACAACGTTAATTTATGCCGCGTTATCTATTGCGAGCATCTTCTTTATATTTGCCATCGTCAAATATATTTTAAATCTGTTTACCTTCGATTTTAGCGATATTGAATTTTAAAAACATCTAACAACGAGCGTCAGATTAGCACTTCTCCTTGATAACCAAGTGGTTGCGGTTATCGCGGCTTTTCTTAATCAGCTCGTTACTCTCGTCCATTTCATCTGACTTAGCAAGGCGGTCATAAAGTAGCACATTCACGGTTGCAGCCAAGTTCATGCACCCAACCGTTGGAACGTAAACCACGTGATCAGCTCGATCGGCCACGTTTTGAGCAATAGAACCGTCTTCTGGGCCAAAAATGTAAATCGTGTTTTCTGGGTGTTTAAAACGTGGCAGTGGCGTAGCACCTTCCGCAAGTTCCACACAAACGATTTTGGTTTCAGGGTCAAGGTTATCTAAAAACGACTCAACGCCCGTCAACGGAATAGTACGCGTAGCACTCTTGGTATCAGTGTGAAATTTAGCGGCTTTTTCGTAGCGTTGCCCTGTGTATTTAACTTCGTCGACCTGATAACAACCAGCCGCACGCATGACAGCACCCACGTTTGTCGGGCTTTTAGGGTTAGTTAAACCAATAGTCACATGGCTTTTGTTCATGAATCTTTCTCACTTAGCGAATAGAAATAGTAGGGTGCTACAAAGCGCCGCATTCTAACAAAGCAACGTCGAATTCAAAAGCATCGAAACAAAAGGCCCCAACAAAAAGGACTTTTTCACCATCTAGCCTGATTGGAACAAATGTCACAACAAACATCTAACAGCCATCATATTTATAAAACAAAATCGCTCTGGGGTAACAATTCATCAATAAGCTCATTTACAAATAGCAACTGCATTCATATTGTGTTTTTAAAATTGCACAAGACGATCAAACAGGAAGTAGACATGACCCTAACCATCAAAAAACGTCTTTATATTCTCTCTTTCATTCCTCTGCTACTGATGGCCATCGGAATGATGAGCGTAACATATATGAAGAGTGCAGCGCTAACCGCGCAACAAGTCGAATCCACACGCAGTAAAATGATGGCCATGAAAGAAAAGGAACTTAAAGCTTATCTACAAATGGCCCAGTCTTCTATCAGCCCGCTCTTAGAACGAGGTGCAACTTTAGAAGATGCCTTGCCAACCTTAAGAACACTAGAGTATGGCGAGTCGGGCTATATCTTTGGTTACGACTCTAAAGGAGTGAGAATATTCGCAGGGCAAAATACCGATGGTATTGGAAAAAATTATTATGACTTGCAAGATAAAAAAGGCCATTACCTGATTCGTGATCTTATTAAGAACTCAAAGCTTGGCAAATTCACTACCTACTATTTTCCAAAACTTGGCCAGTCGGAAGCACTACCAAAACTCAGCTACTCAATATTTATTCCGCAATGGGACTTGATGCTTGGTACTGGCTTTTACACAGACGACATTGATGCAGTCATCGCCGAGATGAAAGAGAGTTCAAACGTTGCACTACAAAGCTCACTCACCGCGATTACACTTTTTTGTGGTTTGATCGCTCTATTGGTTACTCTATTTGCCGTTGTTGTAAACCGTACTATTATGAAGCCCATAGAACAGTTCGATCTGTCAATTAAGGCTTTCGCAACTGGTGAAGCCGACTTAACAGCTCGAATGGAAACATTCAAAGTACCGGAATTCGCGAAGCTTAGCGAGAACTTCAATGCTTTTGTTACTAACCTGCAAACCATTATTCGCAGTGTAAGCGAGGTAGGTCAACAAGTTGTGTCTGAAACATCCAGCATGTCTTCTCGCGCAGCTCAAGTTGATGAACTCGCGACAGGGCAACGGGAAGAAACTGAACAAGTCGCTACCGCTATGACAGAGATGACAACAACGGCTCAGGAGATATCAAGCAACGCTAGCCAAGCCGCAGATTCAGCGAAGCTTGCAGAGGGCAATGCCAAAGAAGCCCAGCAAATCGTAAACGCGGCGGCTGATTCAGTAGCTGTTTTAGCCAGTGAGGTGTCGGAAGCTAACGCTGTCGTGTCTCGTTTAGAAGACGATGTTCAGAACATCTCCTCTTCGTTAGCTGTCATTCAAGACATTGCCGAGCAAACCAATCTATTGGCACTGAATGCTGCAATTGAAGCCGCTCGAGCAGGTGAACAAGGCCGTGGGTTTGCAGTAGTCGCCGATGAGGTTCGTAAGCTGGCGAGCCGAACTCAGGAGAGTACAGGTGACATACATGAAATGATTGAGCAGCTAAAAGCCGCTTCAGATGCCGCAGTGAAAGCGATGGATTCAAGTCAGAATAGAAGTACTCAAACCGTCGAAGAGGCGAACGCTGCCGCAACTGCACTGGCGAAGATCCAAGAATCGATCGATACCATCATGGATATGAACTCGCTTATTGCGACAGCAACCGAACAGCAAAACATTGTCGGCCAAGAGATATCTCAACGTATTGTCGTCATATCAGACCAAAGCTCTCAATCGGCATCGCTAGCCAACCAAAACCGCGCTGGTAGCCAAAACCTCAATAACCGCGCGAATGAACTTTACCACTTGGTCGACCGTTTCACGGTCTGATGTGAAGCGTTCAATAAAAAAATAACCTTAACAAAAGAGCTTCAGAGTTTAGTTTCTTCAGCTCTTTTTTACGTCTATGAACAGACTGTTCAAAACTAATCTAATTGCTCAGAAAGGAAATCCACCAGCAGACGTACCTTAGAAGACAAGTTACGGTTTTGAGGATAAAGCGCCCAAATACCTTCTTTATCGTCTCGATAATCAGAAAGCACCTCAACTAACTCTCCAGAGTCTAGATCTTCACTCACATAATATTCTGGTAACTGTACCAAACCTATGCTTTGCTTTGCTGCTTCTAACAAAGCCAAACCACTATTGCACTTAATACGCCCATTAACACGCACCGAGCGAGGACGACCATTTTCTTTAAAGCGCCAATGCTCAAAACCACCAACCAAACATTGATGATTGCTCAATTCGGAGATTGTGTGAGGCTCACCGTAACGTTCGATATAGTCAGGGCTTGCACATACGTAGAGCTGTCGTTGCGAAAGCCTCTTCGCCACAAGACTTGAATCTTCTAATCGACCCAGGCGAATCGCAACATCTACGCCAGAGTCGATCAAGTCAAGCTTTTGGTTAGTCAGCATTAGCTCTAACTCAACTTGAGGGTGAAGCTTTAAAAACTGATGGAGTAATGGTGCAAGCTGGCGCTCGCCATAAGTCACAGGAGCTGTCACCTTCAGTAATCCTTTCGGTGTCGATTGCATTTGAGTAACTGCTAACTCCGCAATTTCTAATCCCTCGACTAACAATTTACATTGCTGATAATATAGCTGCCCGGCTTCAGTTAATGAAACCTTTCGAGTCGTTCGGTTAAGCAGTTTCACCGCGAGACGCTCCTCGAGGTTTGCTACTCTGCGACTAATTTGAGCGACCGATGTAGCAAGCTTCTGCGCTGCACCAGTAAAGCTTTCACGCTCTGCAACTGCAACAAACTCACTAACTCCTTCCCAATTGGCCATGCCTTTACCTTGTGCTGAACTACGGATACCAATGCAGTGTATTGAAGTTACCGATCTCTGTCACCTTAATCAGCAGACTTTACCCATAAATATCAGTTACCTTTGGCTATCGGACTTTTTCAAGCAGCTTTGTTTTGGGTTCAAATATCGACTAATTTAGAATTATTTGTGACGAATCCTCTCAAATAGTGGAGAAGTATCAGAAATAACACCATAATATACGGCTCTAAAATAAGTAGGTAAGAACATGAAAATTTGTGGTGTTGAAATCAAAGGTAACGATGCAGTCATCTGTCTTCTTTCTCTGTCAGATGGTGTATTTAACATCCCTGATTGCCGAGTTTCTAAGGTTTCTATCAGTGACGCTAACGACACACAGAATATGAAAGACTTTCAATTCTCTTTTGCAAAGTTAATGGAAGATTACCAAGTAGAAAAAGTAGTGATTCGCCAACGCCAAACTAAAGGTAAATTTGCTGGCGGTGGCTTCGGCTTCAAGCTAGAGGCAGCGATCCAACTGATCGACGGCCTAAACGTTGAAGTTGTTTCTCCGGCAGACATCAAAGAGAGCCTAAAGCGCAACCCTCTAATGATGAAGTTCAAAGAGACGGGTCTCAAGCAGTACCAAGAAGCGCCGTTTACAACGGCTTACGCTTGCTTGATGAAGCGCTAATCCAAAGCCGCTAGAAAGTTATTGATAGAGTAAGAGCTTGAGTATTCAGGCTCTTTTTGTTTTTAACGGTTTAAAGCCGCTGGTCTTCGGAACCTAATCAATTCGGGCTTCTTCACTACCAGATAAACCGCAGTGGCTGATAACGCAAAGCCCATTGCACCGTAGACATCAAATGACTCACCGAAAATCAACCAAGCTTGAATTGCAGTAGTCGGCGGAACGAGATAAAAGACAGATGCCACACTTGACGATGCACCGTGTTCCACCATGTACAGCAGCAATAGAATAGCAACACAAGACAAAACAACCACCAGCCAAACCAACGTTAACGTAAATTCTAGCGTCCAGTTCACCTGCATTGTTTCGTAACGCATAGCGAAAGGGAGAAACAACGCTGCCGAAGCCAGATATTGCACCATCGCACCGCCTACCATGTCTGTC
Source organism: Vibrio chagasii (assembly GCF_002954585.1). Taxonomy (GTDB): domain Bacteria; phylum Pseudomonadota; class Gammaproteobacteria; order Enterobacterales; family Vibrionaceae; genus Vibrio; species Vibrio chagasii_A. The sequence goes on along the minus strand of NZ_MSCI01000001.1, from coordinate 1,750,213 downwards.
CCCTTACAGAAACGCTTTTGATAAAGGGTTCCAAAGGTAATACCAACTAACGCCACTAAACAAAGTAATGTCGCCATCCCTTTTTGGTCATCGGACTGCCACTCAATATTTCCCATCAACACTAAGCTGATACCGGCAAAGCCAAGCCCCAAACCTAGCCATTGAGCAAAGTTGAAACGCTGTGAAGTACAACTGACCATGATCAATGCCGTAAGAATTGGTTGCAGCCCCACCAATAGAGAGCTCAACCCAGCAGGCATGCCCCAATCTATCGCTAGATAAGTGCCCCCAAGGTAAAAACCGTGAATCAAAGTACCGACTACACAAGCATGAAAAAATGCGCGACCACGAGGAATACGACGCTTAAGAATGGCAATCAAAACCAAGAACAGCGCTACGTTAGCTACCATCCTAAGTGACAATAACGTTGCGGGCTCAGCGTATTCCACACCAAGACGTGCGCCCACAAAACCTGAAGACCACAATATTACAAACACGAACGGAATCATTTTAATCAGCATTACAAACCTCTGGTCAACTCTTCATCAATGCTGTTACCTTAGTTGGGTACAGATAACTAATAAAGATACAGATATAACACTTTAAATGGTTACAGATTGGTCATTATGGAACGGGAGAACAGCGTGGAAACAGAAGTCAGCGGCAATAAATACCTCGCCACCGAGCAACACATTAAGGCACAGATAGATAAAGGACTTTTTCACCCAGACGACCGCCTTCCCTCTATCCGCCAGCTAAGTGAACAACTGGGTGTAAGCAAAAACACTGTGATTCGAGCCTACCAAGAACTCGAAGCAACAGGTTGGGTATATTCCGTTCCCAAGTCGGGTTATCGCGTCAAAGTACCGAATACAACGAGTTGGGATGCACCAAGCCAACCTCAAAAAGTTGATCTGTTATCTGTCACTAAATCTGTGCTCTCCCGCCCAAGCGAGCGTTTAAAGTTACAATCGGGCTCTGCTCACCCCAACATTAACAACCCCGCCATTCGTAGCCTGTACGCTGAAATTGGTCGTCACAGCCGCTTGCAGACTCAACTTCCCGGCTATTACCAATTGCCGCCCGGCGACGAACAATTAGTAAAACAATTGTTAAAGATCACCCATGATCTTGGTGTACCTGCGGGATCGAAAGAGATTGCGATTACTCACGGTGCGCAGCAAGCGATCAGTTTAGCGCTGCGTGCGTTAACCAAACCTGGTGATATCGTGGTGGTTGAATCTCCCTGTTACTTTGGCAACTTGTTATTGCTGGAATCATTGGGCTTACAAGCGCTTGAAATCCCAAGCAGTGTGAGTCACGGAATCGATATTCAAGCACTACAAAATGCCTTAGAACAATGGGAAGTAAAAACGCTGCTGCTGACACCAAACTTTACTAACCCAACTGGATCGAGAATGCCTCTGGCGAATCGAAAAGCACTATTGGAGGTCACTGGCTCTTTGCCGATAATTGAAGATGATGTATTCGGAAGCTTGGCGTTTGATGCTCCAATTGCGAGCTTGAAAGAACTGGATGACAAAGACCGAGTGATCTACGTGAACTCTCTATCCAAAACTTTAGACTCTCGCCTACGTTTGGGCTGGTTGCTTTCTGGTCGCTATCAACCTTTAATCGAAAAGTACCTACTGTGTGACAACATGGGCAGCTCTAACCTGATGCAGTCAGCCGTCGGCCAGTTTCTGACCACAGGAAAGTATCGCAGTCATTTATCTAAGATGAAGCGACTCTATCAAACTAACCAAAAGCAGTTTCAAAGTCTTTTGATTCAAGCATTAGATAGCTACCCACATCTTGTTGGCCGCTACCACCTTTCCAAACCTGAAGGGGCATTTATAAACTGGATAACGCTCCCCGAATCACTCGACAGTTATGCCGTCTACCAAGAATGCTTGAAACACAAAATCGGTATTTTACCTGGTACTATTTTTGGTACACACGATCAATACAAACATTGCCTGCGCTTTACTGTCGCGAACATTGAAGAGAGCAAGGATTGGAAAGAAGGAATCGCAACTCTGGCGAAAATTATCGCGAAGCATGTAAACTAAGAGTCTCTGAGTATTCAAAAATATTCAGGACTCAACTTTAATTTTAATAGCATGTTAAACACTAGAGGTTCGCGACACTCGCAGTCTTTGCTATCTTGATGTCATTTAACGATGTAGAACTACTCATCCTAACTAATTTGGTCAGGTCAACAAAATTTTAGAGACTTTTCTCGTCTTTCACCTATTTGCCTTCAAACTGGTAAAGCGATCTGAGTGTGTCTTTTAGCCATAAAACGAGCGGATTGTAGGCATTGCGTTTATGCCAAATCATAGTGAAAGGAATTAGCAATTTATTGGCATGTTCTTCGTCTAACGGAATAGGTAAGCACGTAAGGTTGGGGTGAAGTTGCTCTGCATAGCGTCGGCAGTAGTTAGGCGCAACCGTCGTCATAGTGTGATTGGATTGAGCCGCCATAAACAGAGACTGCTCGAAACCTGCAAGCGTAAGGGCAATATTTCGATCTAGTTGCAGATCGGTAAGCACTTCATCCAGTGCCCACGTTTCACTTTTTTCCCACACAATATTGATATGCGGATATTTAAGGAAAGCCTCAAGGTTCCACTCTTCCTGTAAGACCGGATGATCTTTTCTGAGATACACGACTGGCATATCGTGAAACAGGACCTCGAAATCGATAAAGTAAGGCAGCGCGTCTAGAGACTCTTTCGATCGCGGATGACTTTCTCGCCCTGAAAAGCCGATATCAGACTCACCACGCACGATGGAATCTATTGAGTCGTAATCCCAGTTGCGCATTTTTATCTTCGCGTTGGGATAGCGTTGATACACGCTTTGCGTCAGCTCGTTAAGCATGATCAGTGACAGCGGTGATTCAGCCTCTAGATTCAATCGCACATCTTTGGGCGCGTCATCACCACGAGTCGTAAGAATTTGACTGCCAATCTGCAGCCAGTCTTGAAGATCTTTCACCATACTTAGCGCAAGTGGTGTCGGCGTTAAACCTCTTGGCGTTTTTACAAACAGAGGATCATCAAACCAGTCTCGAAGCTTAGTCAGTGATTTACTCACTGTTGAAGGCGTGACGTTAAGCTTTTTGGCAGCTTTTGAAACACTCTGCTCTTGCAAAAGCAATTGCAGAGTGAACAGCAGGTTGAGATCAAGACGGGCTAGTGGCTTCTTCATAATCACTTTTCACTTGGGAAGGACCTACCCATAGTATTAGAGCAATACTGATAACTCCACCAGCAGCCAGTATAAATACCAACATATTCAATGCACTTGGCCCGATAACGCCCATGAGCCAAATGAACAGTGCTGATGTACACACCTGAGAAACACCAAGTATTGAACTCGCCACGCCCGCTCGTTGTGAATAGCTACTCAATGCTTGGCTCATTGCGACGCCAAAACCGAGCGAGAAGCCACCGCACACGAAGGCAAAACCGATAAGCGTTACGTAATGCCCCAAGCCGCCATCAATCGATACAAGCAGCAAAATAGCCGCAATCACAAAGCATATTTGAGATGCCAGCATCAGGCTTTTCTGCCTAAATAAATTCAGTGCAAACGGCGCAGAGAACGACACCAACATACTAACTAGTGCAGTAAGAGCCATGGTATAGGAGTATTGTCCACGATCGAAACCAAGCTCGGTCATGATCAACATCGGAGACACATTCACGTAAGTCAGAATCGCCGTCACGCCCAAGCTGGTCATGACCACTCGGCTGATAAACAAAGGTTCCATAAAAGTTTCGCTTGAAGATGTTTGAGACACAAAAGTCCGTGTTGCTTCCAAACCTTTGCCACTAGGCTTGGTTTCTCTTAGAACTAGAACCGACAGCAAACACACCACTACGCCCATACTTGCCATAGTCGTGAACAGACTCGGCCAAGGGTATACCGTCATGATTAAGTGACCGATAACAGGTGCAAGCACTGGAACAATACAGGTAATGCCATTCATCATCGATAGCACCTTGGCGCGCTTCTGGTCATCTAGTACATCTCTTAGAATGGCAAATGCCACCACATAACATGACCCCGCACCAACGCCTTGGAAGAAGCGTACCGCTAGAAACGGTTCTGTACTGGTCACCATTCCACCTAGCATGGAAGAAGTAGCAAACACAATCGCACCGAAAATCGCGACAGGCCTTCTTCCCGCCTTATCGGCAAATTTACCGGCGAACAACATGGTGGTTGCCATTCCAGCCAAGTAGATAGAAAACGCAATATGGAGCTGCGCCTCTGAGGCATTTAGGTCAGCAGCGATTTGAGGCAAGCCAACCAAATACAAATCAATCGCCGTTGGATACAAAAGAACAAGCGCGAAGCTACAAAACAGAAAACGATACATAACACCCCCACATAATTGGTGTGAGGATAATAAGAGCGAAACGCCCAACTACCGAGTGGCTTCTACGACAACGGTTCTGTCCATTTACGACAAACCCTCAGTATGTAGAAAAGGCGCCAGACAAGAATTCAGGCAATAAGCAAGGTTTTGACTCAATTCAGCTGAACTTAAGACACCGATTTTTCAGCTATAAACCGCTGCCTATTACTCGGTAATCAATTTACAAAAGTTATCAGAAAGATAAATTAAGTCACCAGGCGAATGCTTTAATTGACCACTCATACCCAACGTAAACACCTGCTTAAATTTTTTAGAAAAATTCAAAAATAATTAGAATTTAACCCCTAACTTTACTGAGTAATTTGTTAGGATTGGCAACAAATATTTACAATCCAACTAAAAATTAATTGGATACTTAGAGGTTGCTTTTTTGAATATGAAATTATTCGGCAGTTCTTTGATTCTTTCAGGAACTGCATTAGGGGCTGGCATGCTTGCTATTCCCATGGTGCTGGCTCAATTTGGCTTCATGATCAGCTCAGTGCTGATGCTACTTATCTTTATCGGCACCACATACTCAGCTCTCCTATTGGCAGAAGCGTGTACCAAAACCAAAGATAACAGTGGCATGAGCAGTGTTGCTTACCTAACTCTGGGCAGCAAAGGAAAACACTTTATCAATGCACTCTTTTATTTGCTGCTGGTATGCATGCTGATCGCTTATATCCTGGGTGTCGGTGACATCATCCATAAGCTACTGCTCGATGTCGGCGTTAACATTTCTGCACCTGCTGCTTATACGGTTTTCAGCCTGTTTATGAGTGTGATTGTGGTAGCGGGTAAATCTTATATCGATAAGTTGAACCGTGGCCTATTCATCATGATGGTGGTGATGCTGTTTATTGTTATTGCTTCTCTGTTTAGCAATATCCGTCTTGATTACCTAACTCAAACTAGCCAGTACACAGCCAATGACGTGGTGAAATACAGCGCGGTTATCTTTACCAGCTTTGCCTCTATGGTGGTGATCCCGTCACTGGTTATCTACAACCGTGAAGCGACTCAAAAGCAGATCCGCAATATGATTCTGCTTGGGTCAGTGATTCCGCTCGTGTGCTACCTCACTTGGTTGTTCGCGATTATCGGAAACCTTGGTACAGACGCGATCAGTCAGTTCCACAACATTTCAGAGCTCATCTCTGCGTTTAGTGGTCAATCATCTTGGCTAAAAGTCGTGATTGCACTGTTTTCTGCGCTTGCATTGGTGACCTCGTTCCTTGGTGTATCCATGGCGCTATACGACCAAAACAAAGACGCAGTGACCAACAACAAGTTCATGGCTTACGCTTTGACCTTTGTGTTGCCTTTGGTATTAGCTGAGCTGTTCGCTAGCCAATTCGTCAGTATGTTGGACTATGCAGGCATGGTGTTGGTGTTCTTAGCTATCTGGGGGCCACTGGCGATGGTGGTTAAGGTTCGTAGACCTGACTTCCCTCACCTACAAACCGAGGGCAGCTACACCGCAGCAGGCGGCGACACAGCACTTGTTGCTACCTTTGGCTTTGGTGCGTTGATTTTCGTGTCTTGGTTTATGGGGTAAAGTTTCTGGGCTAGCCCGAGCGTCTGTAATAAAAAAGCCCGTGAATCCTGTGATTCACGGGCTTTTTAGTTTTATTAATCAGCTTCGTTTGAGCGTTTTCGAACTAGCTCTTAAACGTACTCGCAATCTCTTTCAATGAAGCCGCGAGTTCAGCTTGCTCCTTAGCGGTTGCTGCAATTTGCGTTGCGCCTGTGGTTGACTCTGTCGACTTCTGCTCAACCGCCATCACGTTTTGTGCGATGTCTTGAGTTACGACCGCTTGCTCTTCTGTTGCCGTTGCAATCTGCTCAGTCATGCTAAAGATTTCGCTAACAGCGTTGGAGATACCTTGAAGAGTCTGTTCAACTTCTCTGGAATCTTCTACCGCTTTTGATGACATCTTCTGGCTGTTATCAATAACATTGAACGCCGTCTGCACATCAGACTGTAGCGAGCTGATAAAGCCTTCAATTTCTGCTGTCGATTGCTGAGTACGCTGAGCCAGTGTACGTACCTCATCGGCAACCACCGCAAAACCACGACCTTGCTCACCCGCTCGCGCTGCTTCAATCGCCGCGTTCAATGCCAATAGGTTAGTTTGTTCCGCTACCGACTTAATCACATCAATCACACTGTTAATGTTGTTGCTGCTCTCGTGTAGGTGCGTGATCTTTTCCGCTAGGTCATTAATTTCAGATGCCAGATTTTCGATAGAGTGATAAGAGTTTTGAACCGTACTCAAACCTTCTTGAGACTGCTCATCGACCAGTTTAGCAGAGCTTGCTGTCTGCTGAGTTTTAGCCGCCACCTCATTTACCGTTGCTGACAACTCTTCTGTCGCCGTCGCAACCAAGCCAATTTGGTCTTGTTGTTGAACCAACGTATTCGAGTTGTAGTGACAAGTTTGCGAAGTTTCTTCAGCAGCTGAAGCTAAAGTCAGGCTCGATTGAGACAGATTGTCGATGACGTTCGAAAACTTTTCTAACGTTTCGTTCAGTGCCGAAGATATCTGTCCAAGCTCGCTGTTACCAACGTACTTAGCACGAACCGTTAGATCATTGTCATTACGAACTTTAGACAACATCACCGTCAGGTCTTTTACTCTCATCGTTAGGTCGCTGATAGCCTTAAAGCTCACAAAGGTCGCAAACAAAGTGACCAAAGCAAACAGACTGATACTCATCATCATCGCAGACTGCGCCTCTGACATTTTTTTCTCAGTCAACGCAATCAGTGATTCTGCTAAGTGGTTTTCTGTTTTCTTTAGCTGAACAATACGAGCGGTAGATTGAGAGAACCAGTAAACAGGGTCGACATCGAAACCACTCATCTTAGATTCAGCCAAACTACGAAGCTTCTCTACTTCTGCCACAGAGCGATCATTCAATTGCTGCTCAAAGAAGCGGACATTATCTGGGTTACTCAACACCTCAAAGTTTGAGAAATAGGTATTTTGCTCTGTCACCAAAGAGATGAATTTCACCAGCATACCTGGGCCAAACTCGTTTTTGGAGAAGGTGTTGTTCAGCACAGCACGCTCAATACCCGCACGCTCTTTACCTTGCAAAAAGTTGTAATAAGCGATGGTTTCCGTGGTGATGGTGGCATCAGAGCTTAGCTCTGCGATTAACGCCGAGACACTCAATAATTTTGCGTTAAGATTTGTGTAATAGCCCAAAGCTTCAGAAAGTGGTATCGACTGAGAATCAACTCGGTTACGAATAGAAGTGATTTGGTTAAGACTTTGGCTAATTTCGTTATTCAGGCGAGTAATCTGCGGTAAATCAATCGCTGCAGACTGCCAATATTCGTTTCTCTGAGCACGTCTATTATCCGCACTGGTTCTTTGGGATTGAAGTTCACTAACAAACTTCGTGCCCTTCGACCCGATAAAGCCTGCCGTCATACCGCGTTCTTTTTGTAGCTCATGTACAAGTTCGCTGTACACAACCGACAAACGAGTCAGTTGGTTTAATGACGACATTTCGCTGGTCGTTTCTACGCTTTTAGAAATCGTAGAAGCACTCAGCCATAGAAACCCTAAGATCGGTAAAATAAGCAAAGCGATGATTTTTTGCTTAAAAGACATATCGGTTAATTTCATTGTTATTTCCTAGCAGCTAACGAATCTTTATCTGTAATGTAATTAGACACACTTCTAAAACGGTGTACTTTTACTAAGATCATATAATCTTTAGTTTTATCAATTACCGTGCCATGTTATCGGCAATCGATAATGCTAGCATTTAACCTTACAAAATCCATTGGTTTATTTATAAATCTGTTAGCTATGCAACCTTATCGAACACAAAAACCGTGCAACAACATATTCCCGATGCAAGTGACTGAAAAATTAAGCTTTTTGTTAATACTAAAGGGGTAGGCAAACACTAAGGTTCACCTGAATACTCACTACATGTTGAGCAGCAACTATATATAATGCCGCCCCGAAAAGTTAACAATTCAATCAACTAAAAAGCATAACCTGAGGTATTTATGGACTGTCCAGCTTGCGAAGAACACATTGGATGGGAATGGGTAGAAGAGGAAGCCATCGAGCCCAATGAAGAGTTCGACTGCCCTGAATGTGAAGCAACTCTGATGTACACCATCGATGAAGGCACTTATTACGGTGCACAACATAAAACCGTCGAAGTTATCGACGACTAGCCTTCATCAGACATTGAGAAATATTTCACCGTAGAAGCTGTCAAAGCTCGTCATAAATTGCATTCAATCAAGCGCCTTGTGCACCAGTAAGGTGCAAGAACGGCAATTAAGTCGAACAAAACACACCTTTACTGGAACGAGCGTTCAGCATAAAATATTGAACATATGTTCAGATTAATGAAGTAGATGTTATGGCCAAGACTGCGAAGTTCGATAGACAAGATGTTGTAGATAAAGCAACGAACCTGTATTGGGAAAAAGGCTTTCACGCGACTTCCATGCGTAACCTTCAAGATGTAATTGATATACGTCCGGGTAGCATCTACGCGACGTTTGGCAGCAAAGAGGGTCTGTTTAAAGAGACGCTTGCTCGCTATACCGAACTTGGCATCCTTAATTTGAACCGCTTCCGCAGTGAAACAGACTCACCAATCAAAGCGCTAGAAAACTTCGTAAAACGTGCGGTTGTTGAATCAAAACAAAGCGCGCCAAATGGCATGTGTATGTTGGCTAAGACAGTGGCAGAGCTGACTGATGAGCACGCAGAGTTATTAGAAGAGGCGAAGAGATCTCTGAAGATCATGGAAGGCGAATTCGCTAAGCTGATTACCGAAGCGCAAGAACTGGGTGAGATCAGTAAGGAACGTGAACCGACTCAACTTGCTCGACACGTTCAGGTTCAAATCGCAGGCCTGCGTACCTACGCGAAAACCTGTGACGACATCGATTTACTTAACTCAATGGTTGAAGACGTATTTAAGTATCACCCTTTTTAAAGGCTGAGCTCAGACATATCAACAAAAAGACTCCACTGTTAGCCAAAGGCTAGAGCGGAGTCTTTTTAGTTTTGAGCTAGTTAACTTTGTAGCCAATTAACTCTATAGTTTAAGGGTTATACCTTCCTCATGATCAGCGCCTGCGCATTGAAGAGCAGATGCAAACCACTACGGTAAACTTTTCCTGTATCGACGTTCCTTAAAGGCTCCTGCTTCTGGCGACCCAGTTTGTCGCCAGTAATTACACTTTCATGCTAAATCCGAAGTAAATCCCTTCAATTCGCGACATATCTCTGTCTTTCCAATTGTCCAATGTGTCGTGAATTCGGTAGCCGAGTTCCATTTTCATGTTCTCTACCGGTTCAAAAGTTGAACCAAACTGACCACCAGCCAACACGCCATCATCCCTTTTGGCGAAGCTATAACCTGTCGATACTCCTCCGAAAATTGCCCATTTTGAGTCGAAGTTATAGACATAATCATAAGAGCCAGTCGTAGTCGTGTAGTCTGACTTCATACTGTGCGCCACTCCTAACCCCCAACGATGCCTATCGTCGATCAAGGCATGATAGCCGACCGCAGGCGTAAACTCCGACTCATTCAACGCGGTGTAACCATCAAGTACACCTAAACTCACAAAGTGTTCAACGTCATCACTCAGCGCAAAGGCTGCACTCACCGCGAAGCCTGACAACACAACAGCGGGGACCACAAAGTACTTCATTCCCTCTCCAAAATATAAAACATTGTTCAATTAAAGGTTGCAATAGCGGCTTCTGAAGGAAAATAAAATGAAAAGTAAAAAGAGACCAACAGAGCCAATAGCTTATGCAACAACTTAAAGCGCGAGAAACTCTAAGCCCTCAACCAATCTAATTGTCAGAGCTATGACAACTTTGGGTACACAGCACCAATAATTGAAAAGGTAGGTTGATAAACAAGCAAACACAGTGTCTATCAACCTAAATGACCATCTAGTCGAGAATGATGTGAGGAAGGTAACGAGACATATCTTGAGTCACCAGGGAGCTGTCTTCTCGGATTGAGATTCCCGCAGGCTCATCATTAATCAACCAACTACCAACCAAGGTATAGTTATCACCAAACTTTGGTAATGGATGAAAAGCTTGAATGATATGTCCTTCTTCACCGTAAGGGCCCTCGGTATCGAGAACAAGCTCTTGATCTCTTACAACTTGAATATTGGCACCTTCCCGTGAAAATAGAGGCTTAATTACATGATCTTTGAGCTCGGAATTTTTCAGTTGTTTCAGTTTAGGATCATCTGAAAAATACGCAGCTAGTAAGTTCGGATGGTTAGGAAATTTCTTCCATAACAAAGGAAGAATTGCCTTGTTAGATAGCACTGACTTCCACATAGGCTCTAGCCAATTCACTTTGGCCGTCTCCAAGTGCTTGGCGTAATCCTCTTGGAACATGAATTCCCAAGGGTAAAGCTTGAACATCCATCGAATCAGGTTATCTTGAGTGTCGGTAAACTCTCCATCTCGCGTTACGCCGATGTCTTCAATATGAACAAACTTCGTTTTCAACCCTGCTTCAATCGCACAGTCCTGCATATACTGAACCGTACCACGATCTTCTTCAGTATCTTTACAGCATGAAAAGTGCAATGTCTGACCGGGTTGTAAGCGAGCTAACTCTTGGAATCTCGCCATCATTAACTCTTGAAGCAAGTTAAATTGATCAGAATCCCGCCTTAGCTTTCCTGAGTTCACCAAATCTTCAAGCCAAAACCATTGCCAGAATCCTGTTTCAAACAGCGATGTAGGTGTATCGGCGTTGTTTTCATAAAACTTGGCAGGACCACGTCCATCATAAGCAAGATCGATACGAGAATAGAGAGAAGGCTCCCTACGCTTCCACGAATCCAAAACACCTTGCCACATGGATTGAGGGATTTGAAAGCGCTTAAGCCAATATTCATCGTGCACGACCACATCCACGATTTCGAGACACATTTCATGAATTTCCCGAGTTGGCTCTTCAAGATCTTCTTCGATTTGCTTCAGAGTGAACTGGTAGTAAGCCGTTTCATCCCAATACGGTTCATCGTACATGGTATGGAAACCAAAACCATACTCTGCCGCCAACTGCTTCCAGTGTTTTCGAGGTTCCGAATTCAGACGAAGCATCAGCCGCCCCAACCTTTACTTGAACTCTTAGAACTACTCCAACTTGATTTCGCTGACACCGTGGAGCCAAAACCACCACGAGAGATAGTTCGTTTCACCGTCGGCTTGGGCTTAAACTCGTCACGACTCACAGATACCGTGCCTCGTTGATATGACTTCCCATAAGTTCGACCATCCGCAGTGATCCAATCATCATAGAAAATGCTACGAGAGTACGTAGATGTAAACATAGGCTGAGAATAGTAACGGCGATCATCTACCATGCGTGCGAACATAAACCCAGCCATCGCAGGCATAAACCAATTGTTTTGAGGAGCAGCAACACATCCGCTAAAGCCAAACTCATGCGCACAATCATCAATGCTCTTATACTTAGGTGCCGTGCGACTCGCTTCTTCTAGAGCATCCTGATAAGCACTTTTGCACTCCGCCGCATAAGATGGGTGATCATAAATACATTCATCGATCGTGCCATAAATATTGGTTCGAACAGAATCATCACTGCAGCCAGAAATCATTGCTGTTGTCACCGCCACAGAAATCGGGGCCAGACTGAACTGACGCCAGTTCTTACGCATTTCAGGCAAAACTACATTTTGACTACGTTTCATGCCGCCTCCTAGTAGGTCATACAAGCGGCATTAAGCAGGCCAATCGCGATAGACATAGATGCCATCACGATACCTGCAGGAATTTCGTTAGCCTTAATACGCTCGACCAATTTTGGCATAAAACCATAACGAACTATCGCAAAAGCGAGTAGTTGTGCGACCAAAGCAATCACGCCCCAGATAGCGAAGTCGACCAGATTTACTGAGTTCTTTGCTGCACCAGCAATTGCCAAGCTATACCCTAGGAAAGCACCAGATAAAGTAATACCGGCTGCAATATTTTGTTCATCCTTAACCAACTTCCACTCGTCGTAAGGAGTGCAACGAATATAAACAAACTTAAAAAGCAGCAAGAAGAAAATTGACAATGCGAAGTAAAGCGCAAACGCACCAAGGCCTGCCAGAGAATTTACAAATTGAGACATAATGTTTCCTTAACGGAGATGGAGAATTGTTAACTAATTAACGTGAAGTCAGCTGGAGTAAGGTTAATACCAGTGCTTGTTACTACACTGCGAACGTGCTGATTATTGACGATAGACTCTTCGGCGCTCACCAATAGTGACTCGAATAAATCCGTTTCAGCCTCACGTTCATAAACCATGACAAATTGATCGGTGGTTGTGATATTTCCCGACTGATCCCAAGTAGTCTCTGTCATAGGAACCGGACGAATATTGTCCCAAACCTTGGAAAAGCGGTGCCCTTCAAGCTCCTTGTACGATTGAACCACATCGTTGTCTAACAATGATTGCCACTGAGCGTCGGTATCAATCGGCTTAGACTCATAGAAATACCAAAGCTTCACTTCTTCAATATCAGCTTCTTGATTCCCATGTTGAAGGATCTGTAAATACCCCTCGTCGTCAGTGTAATACCGCAAAAGGCGAGTCTGATTATCAAGTTTGACCTCGCCAACTGCTTTAATGATTTGAGTTCGAGCTGCACCTTCAATAACTAGACTAGGTTCAATAATCTTCAGTTTGAGATCATCAAGTTCAAACGCACCGCCTAGCCTCAATCCAATCACTTCCGGCGCTTGGGGTGCCTGAGGTTTCTCGTCTTTTTGTTTTTTAAACCAGCCAAACATAAAGCACTCCTTGTTTAACAAACGAAAGAGCGTAACGGCCAAGCGCTACGCTCCATATACACGCAACTTAGAAGCTACTGCCCGAGAATTCGAGCTAGTTCGTCTTCAGCTGACGTACTTCCCCCAGACACAATGCCAGCATCCGCCAACTTCTTATCTAAACTACTACCAGATTGCTGTTCATGGAGTTCTTGTGCAGCTTCAAATTGTGCTTGCCTTTCATCCTGACGACGCTTAATACGATCTAAAGACTCAACCGCAGTATGCATTTTTGCATTAGCACCAACATTTGTTGCAGATACAGCGGCCTGCGCTTTTTGAACTGCTTCATTGGCTTTAACAACATCAACTTGCTGTTCTAATTGGCGTAATTTGTCTTTCGCTTGTGCGATATTCGTACGCATAGATTGCTCAGACTGAGTAAACTGCTGAAAATAAGCCTGTTCCGCTTGTTGTTCGCTACGCAGCGTCGCAACCTTTGTTGCACACTCCAACGCTAGATCCTGTTGGCCTTTTTCCATAGCTGAACGGGCATGCCCTTCGTATTCAGCTATTCCACTATCGAAGCTCGCAACTTTCTGTTCTGACAGCTTTCTTTTTGCAATGATTTTAACTAAAGCTTCATCTGAACGGCGCAACTCCTCTTTTGCTTCTCGGATTTCTTGATCAAGAATCCTTAGAGCTTGGTTGTCCGCTACCGCTTCTGCCGCTTCATTTGCGCCACCTTTGATGGCCGTTACTAGTTTTTTCCAAACACTCATCTGCTCTCTCCTTATAAGTATTCTTGGTAAAGGTCGATGAATGCCTCAACGTTTCTAAATAGAGTAGCAACTTCAATGACTACACTCTCTTTTTTAGATTGAGACGACAATGAACCAAACGCTGTGTAATAGCTCTCACCATTCACGTCATTAATCCCAATAGTTGATAGAGGGAACATCTTGTGTGTACGCAGGATTGTTTCATTAAGCGCATGCTTATCCTTGACGTCAGATTGAGAGAACAACAAGACTTCAACCAATATCTGTTCCCCTGAAACGGCTAAAAAAGCATTAATTCCATCTTCGTTTTGTATCACGATAGACTGCTCAGTTGACTCAACACTCCAACCCTGATGCTCACTTAAGAGCACTTGTAACTCATTAGTATTCCAATTCATTATTTGTTGCCTTTTGACGTTCAAACCAAAGCATGACCCGTGTCTTATTAAACACGCACTTAAGAAAGCCGCTTTTATTACATAAAAAAACAAATACATATGTTATAAAAGCGAACCAAATTGTATCCTCAATCTATTTATCAATCCCACCTTATACACTTTTTATGTGGATTTCATTGCATAATTACAATGTAAGTTTTGTTTCCGATTATCCGCACCTCTCTATCGACAAAGCTGTATAGCACTCCATTAATTTAAATGCAGCGTAACTGTGCACATAAGAAAAGTGATCAAGCAATACACTTTATTGTTACCGAAGCGTTGTTACAGGAACGTCCCTGGAAATGGGGCAATATTCCAAAGTAAAAGCAGCCAAAACTTGCCATAAATTGTATTCAATCGAGCGCCTTATATCCTAATAAGGTGCAAGAACAACTTGTAAATTGAGTAAAACACTGCTTTAACGGAACGAACGTTCAGCATAAAATTTTGAACATATGTTCAGATTAATGAAGCATATGTTATGTCCAAGACCGCGAAGTTCGATAGACAAGACGCTGTAGATAAGGCAACGAACCTGTATTGGGAAAAGGACTTCACGCGACTTTTATACATAACCTGCAATATGTGCTTGGTCTTCGTCCGGGTAGCATCTATTCAACCGCTGGCAGCAAAGCAAGTCTATTTAAAAAGGTGCTTGCTCACTATAAAGAGCTTGGCATTCTCAACCTGAACCGCTTTCGCAACGAAACAGACTCACCAATCAAAGCGCTTGAAAACTTCGTAGAACGTGCAGTAGTGAACCCAAACAAAGCGCGCCAAATAGCATATATCTTGTCGATATCGCGCTTGGCTCACTAACCACAGCGGTTATCGTTGGCTTCTGGAAACCAGTGGTCGTTGAAACAGAGGAAGACACTGTTGAAACTGCGCCAGTTCAAGCTCAAACAGCACCTGTAGCAGGCGAAGGCGAGTACGACATCGTAGCAGTAACATGTTGCCCATCAGGCGTTGCACACACCTTCATGGCTGCCAAAGCACTAGAAAAGGCTGGTGCGGCAGCAGGCCTTAAGATTAAGGTAGAAACTCAAGGTCAAAACGGTATTCAAAATCGTATTACCGACCTAGATGTGGCGAACGCGAAAATGGTTATCTTGGCTCACGATATTCAAGTGAAAGACGCTCACCGCTTTGCCAACGCGAACGTGATTGAATGCTCTACTAAGGAAGCGATGAAGAAAGCCGCCGATATGGTGACTATCTAAAAGAATCAATAAATTAGTGAATGCTCACTATTGATAAAGTACCCCCTACTAAGAAAAATCCCCGTTCGTCTAGTCAACGAGTGGGGATTTCTTTATTCAGCTCTCACTTAATTGGCGAGGCAAGATCAGCTCTTAGGATCAAGTGTCTCTTCTGTCTCTAAATCGAATAAGTGACATTGGCTTGTGTTGAAATGCAGCACTGTCTCTTCGCCACTGTTTGCCGTGCGATCTGCATCGAAAGGCACGCGAGCCACCAGCTTATCAGCACCCAATTTGAAGTAGAGATATAGCTCGTTACCCATCGACTCGACCACATCAAGCCTGTGCGTTTGAGTATTAACCTCAGACAACGGTGCGTCGTGATTAGCCAACTGAATGTGCTCAGGACGAACACCAAACCACATCCACTCTCCCGATTTTTCACGAGCAACCGCCTGCTTGTCTTGTGGTAACGTCCAACGAGTACCACTTTCAGAAACCACGTTCATCACACCGTCAATCTCATCCAATCTCACCTTGAGAAGATTCATCCCTGGCGAACCAATAAAGCCCGCTACAAACTTGTTTGCCGGGTATTGGTAAAGATTCATCGGTGTATCGACCTGCATGATCTCACCTTGATTCAACACGCAGATGCGGTCGCCAAGAGTCATGGCTTCCACCTGATCGTGTGTCACGTAGATCATGGTGGCGTTCTGCCCTTCTTGCTTAAGGTTGTTGTGCAGCTGCGCAATGCTGACTCGCGTTGAAACTCGCAGCTTCGCATCCAAGTTAGACAAAGGCTCATCAAACAAGAACACATCTGGTTTACGAACCATCGCACGACCAAGCGCGACACGCTGCCTTTGACCACCTGACATTTCACCCGGCTTGTTATCTAACAAGTGCTCGATGTCTAATGTCTTGGCTGCTTCTTCGATGCGTTCGGTGATTTCGCGCTTAGGCAACTTCTGTTGTTTAAGGCCGAAAGCCATGTTGTCGTATACCGACATGTGTGGGTAAAGCGCGTAGTTCTGAAACACCATAGAGATGCCGCGATCTTTAGGTGGCAATTCGTTTACACGCTTATCGCCAATGTAGACATCGCCTTCTGAGATATCTTCAAGGCCTGCGATCATTCGAAGTGTGGTAGATTTTGCGCAGCCAGACGGCCCAACAAACACCATGAACTCACCTTCGCGAATATTCAGATCAACACCGTGCACGGCCTTAAAACCATTTGGGTAGGTTTTCTCTACCCCTCTCAGTGTGACTTCAGCCATAACCTGTCCTTAAATCAATTGGTTAAATACTATCTTTGCAATCTATCGTGGACGTTTTAGCCACGTTCTTGCAGTTGGTTGAACTCAAAATGGGCGACTGACGCGATCACCAGATCCGCCACTGGCTCTAACTCGCTGTGTTGTGCAGTCCCCGTCAGCACGCCGACATTGCTTGCACCTGCATTACGGCCAAATTCCATATCCGAAACCGTGTCACCAAACATGATCACTTCATGTGCCTCAATACCGCATTGCTCACAGAAGGCATTGAGTAGTGCTGGTGCTGGCTTAGGTTCGATATTACCATCGGAATAACCAACATAATCGAACATCTCACTCAAACCCGATTGCTCTAGTGTGTAGATCGTTGAGTCTTTGGTATCCGCAGTCGCGATGCCTAAAATCATGCCCTGCTGTTTAAACACACCCAGCTTTTCAGGCACACCTGGTAGTGCTTCAATCCAGCTTGGATTCTCTTCCACTTCGTCATTGAAAGCGGCTTTGGTCACCTTAGTGAACTCAGCGAGCGAGACATTAGGTTGTAGCATGTTGAACCACGCTGTCGCGGTATCTTCCACTGGGTTTGAGGCTAGTAGTCCATAGTTATCAACCACATCACCTTCAACACCGATGGCCAAGAGTAACTCAGCAGGTGTGACAGTTTGATTACCCTGATGCTGATCACTGTAAGATTTCACACGCTCACAGGCACCACGAGAAACGTTAAGCCACATCTTGTGGAACTCTAACAATGTGCCGTCTTTATCAAATAACATCGCCTTAAACTTCATCACGGCTCATTCGCTCCATTAGTTCTCCCCAAGTACGCACTAGGGGTTGGTTAAATTCTGGTTGTTTGCCATCAAATACGGCGTTGATGCAGCCTTCAAAATCATGCTCGTCAGGTTCAGATTGAGTACTGTTGGTTAATGCTGAAGAAAGATCCCCACGACGAATATCGACACGGCACCAACGGTAGCCCTGTTCAATATGGATACTTTGCAGCTCATCACTCAAAGCGATTCGTTCAACAATCTCGCCATCGACCACGCACTCCGCGTAGTAAGGGTTTTCTGAGTCAGAGACGGCAATTCGGTATGTAAGCGCTTGTCCTTGAGAATCGTTGCCCGGTAGCAAATCACCTAAGTTGATATCAAACTTCAAGCCGCAACGGCGCTCTAGGTAAACTTGCCCAATACGCAGACCAGACAAGATACCCTCGCCACTCAAACCATGGCTGTAAACGAAGGTGGATGGGTCACCGTAGATAGAAGGCTCATCCGATTTAGGATTACGTTCATGCGGTTCAAGGTGTGAATCGCTGCCGCCAATCGCGGTAATGCGCTGGCCACAATTCCACATTTCATTAAGAACCAATAACGCCTCTTCGATCGCTTTTGGTGAAGTTGACCAAGTAGGGTCACAACACACTTCAAAGGTAGACACTTGGCTTAGATCCACTTGATCGTAATGCCAGTGCCACGGCTTCATCATTGGGTGATTAATGCCAAGAGAGCTGTGTCCGCTTTTGGCTAAATTCAACCCTGCTTCCATAGTCGCTTGGCTGCTGTGTTCAACGTCTCTAAGGTCCAAAGACTTAACCGGACCATGCACATTGAAGTGCCCGAGATCGGTTGTGACTTCTAACGCAGGTAAGAACAAGCACTGCTTTGATACTGGCAATTTAGGCTGGCAGATGTTGTGCTCTGTAAAGAAGAAAAAATCGAGCCCTTGTGATTCCACAATGTCTTTAGCCGCCGCTAAGGTATTGTGACCATCAGAAAGCTGAGTGTGAGCGTGTAAGTCACCACGATACCAACGAGAATCAGAACTCAGCATGTAGCTGTAATCAAACTCGATATCGTGAGAACTTGTCACCGTTGGAGTCAGTTCTAACTCAACATCGTTATTAACTAACTCATTAGAGCAAAGTACATCGACTTGATACTGCATCGCACGCTCGGTGCGAAACTCACCTTCAAGGTTATAAAGTTCTAAGAACCACTCGCCCGAAGGAATCGCTCCATCAATCGCGCCTAGGCCTGAGCTTTCCGGTCGGATGGTGAGTGACTTGTGCGTCTTTTCAAACAGCACTTTGCCACGAAATGCTTGGTTAGCATCGTAAGCTGCTGCGTATAGAAACCCTTTTGTCACCGTCGTACCAGTAATGGTTACGCTGTGAGAACCTGCTGGCACATCAAAGGGGATACGTACTCTGCCAAACGGCAGCTCACCTTGAAATTGGGTCATTGTCTTCACCAAATTCGTCCTAATTGAAGGACTGGGTCAAAAAGAGGCCCACCCGAATAGATGGGCCTTGATGCATGCAAAGATAGTTTTGTTATCTTTACGGATTAAGAACGATTCGCTCGGTCTAGTGCACGTTGCGCTTTCTTAGCCGCTTGTTTTAGCGCTTTGTCAGCAGGCACGTTTTGGATCTGAATCTGATCCGCTGCCACCTTCAGAGCATCCATGATCTTACCGTTGGTAGGGTCTAGGAAGTCTTTGGTCGCCGTGTTCGCTTGCTTCAATGGAATTAGAGCTTGTGGGTTATCTTTAGTGAACGCTTGGTACTCTGGCACCTCAGATACGCTGTTACGTACAGGGATGTAACCGGTGAACATTGACCAAGCTGCGGTGTTTTTCGCGTTGGTGTAGAACTCAACAAACTCAAATGCACCTTTCGCCGCTGCGTCGTCTGTGCCTTTTGGCATTACGTAAACCAGCGCACCCGCTTGTGGTGCAGAAGGGTTTGAGCCCCAACCTGGTTGCGTGGTTGCTGAAAGCTTAGTGAAGTCCAAGTCACCTTGGTCACCCGATGAACCGGTGTAGCCTAGTGCGTTGTCTTTCATCACATCATCAATGGTTTTGTACCAGTATTCCCAACCTTGACCACCGTAGTGAATACGCATGATTTGATCATCGTGGATCCACTTACGGAAGCTGTCCCACACCTCAACCCACTCAGGAGAGTCAATCAGCACTTTCTTACCGTCATCACTGATGATCTTAGCGCCGTTAGAAAATGCCGCGTCAATCATGTTGTCTTGACCCCACATCGGCTCCCAGCCGTAGAAGGTCACATTACCTTTCTCGTCACGTTGTGTGACTTTCTCTGCGACCTTAGCTACGCCTTGCCAAGTCTTTAGATCTTGCTCAGTAAAGCCGTTATCTGCCAACACCTGCTTGTTGTAGTAGAACACTTGAGTTGTACCGTAAGCAGGTAGACCGATGATGGTGCCGTCGTCTGCCGTCACTTGATCTTTGAACGCGCCAATGAAATCAGAGAAGTTGAACTCTTCATCCATGAACGGCGTTAGGTCACGGCTCAAACCACGTCCGTGCATCGCTTCCGCACGGCCTGAATCTAGCAACACAAGTTCAGGTGCCGTTTTCGACGCTAAACCAGCTTGCAGCTTCTGATAGGTTTCCGTGTAGTTACCTTGCAATGCAGGCTTCACCACATACTCATCTTGGCTCGCGTTGAACTCTTCGATGAGCTTAGTCATCATTTGCTGTGGCTTAGTACCACCGGAATACCAAAAGTTAACTTCGGTTGCCGCAAGAACACTGCTAGAGAACATAGACGCGCTTGCTGCGCCAGCACACACTAGTGCGAGAGTTTTTAGTTTCATTTCCGTTTACTCTTTTACGCCGTTATCGGCGATACCTGAAAGAATCGTCTTTTGACAAATGACGAATAGAATTAACAAAGGCAATACTGCAATGGTGCTCGCCGCCATAATTTGCGACCAGTTCAACCCATAATTACCTTCGGCAATAAAATAGTGACGAATACCAGTAGCGATCAGATTTAAATCCTGAGTCGTAATCACCAGACTTGGCCACATGTAGCTGTTGTAATTGGTAATAAAAGTGATGAGGAACAGTGTTGCGACTGCTGCTCGGCATTGCGGTAAGATGATTGCCCATAAGATTTTGAGCTCACCTGCACCATCAATTCGTGCCGCTTCAATCAGCGACGGATGCACCTTAATAAACACTTGGCGTAGATAGAACACACCGAACACCGACGCCGCGTTCGACGCCACCAAGCCCATGTGTGAATCCAACAAACCCAGTTTTGCCAAGGTGATGTAAGACGGAATGTAAGTCACTGCGCCCGGCAGCATGTAACAACCCATAACGATGAAATAGAGCACTGTCTTCGAACGAAATTTCAGCTGAGTTAGCGCGTATGCAAACATCGCCGAATTCACAATCACCAACAAGGTAGTGAACAAAGCCACACTAAAGCTGTTGAAGATGTACAAGCCAAACGGCGCGCTGTGGAAGGTTTCGACAAAGGTTTCCCAGCGAAACTGCTCTGGAATCAAGTCCAGCGGGTTAGCAAAGATCTCATCGTTGCTTTTCAGTGAACCAGACAACATCCATAAGAACGGAAACACCATGATGGTTCCACTGGTTGCCAAAAACAGGTGCTTAGCCAGTGCGAAGACCGAACGGCGATCCGCTGAGGCTTTCTTTGACGCAACTTCTGACTTCGTCGCTTTGACTTGAGCTCTAACTTTGGCTTTCGTTGCGCCCTGATTTAATACTTGATTGGCATCCAATACTTGCGTGGTCATAATTCTGTCCTTTCAAAAATCGACTAGTAGTACACCCAGCGCTTGCCGATGTAGGTATTAATAAGTGCCAACAATCCAGTAATCAGGAATATCACTAACGATGTCGCGGCTGCTGGTCCCATTTCGTAACGTTCAAATGCTTGTTGGTAGAACAAGTACAGCAAGGTACGAGTCTCGCCTCCCGGGCCACCCTGCGTTAAGATCTGGAACTGATCGAACGCCTGCATTGCCGTGATAATGTTGACCACCACCAAAAAGAATGTGGTTGGTGAAATCAGCGGCAGCGTTATCTTCAAAAAGCGCGTTAAGCTGCTGCAACCATCAATCAAAGACGCCTCATACAGGGACTCTGGAATCTTGTTAAGCGCACTGATGTAAAACAGCATCGTCCAACCAATCGCCTGCCAAACTGTCACGATAATCACCGCAACCAAGGCTGTGTTTCCGTTCTCTAACCATGGAATCGCGCTAAACCCTGCGGACTCCAATAAGTGGTTTGCCAAGCCCGATTTGGTCTCGAATACCCAAGACCACACAATCGACACCGCGACTGTGGGTGTAATCCAAGGCGAGAAGATCACTGCACGATAAAATTGGCTACCCTTGAAGTTTTTGTGCAGCAGCATGGCAAACACAAGACCAAGAAGGATGGTGGGAATCACCACACCAACAGAGAACCAAAACGTGTTGAGCATCGCTTGGATGAACTCGTAGTCCTCGACCATGTACTCGTAATTTTCTAAACCGATGAACGAATAATATGGCGAGATGTAATCCCAATCGGTGAAGCTGATGTAAATCGAATAACCAAATGGTACGAGCCAAAAAGTAAACAGTGGCACCAACAACGGTGCAGTAAATAGCAGTACCTTTAAGCGGTTTTTCATTGGTTCTGAGAAAGCACTCATGGTGACCTCGTCCTTATTTGTATGCGGTTAAATTAAGGGGTTTGTGTGACAGGTTAGTAAGAGCGCCCTTCATTTTTTTTATGGCTACCCATTAGAAAATCTTTCTTCCAGTTCACCGTCTTCCATCTGGTGATAAAGCCAATCACAAAAGAAATTCACCTTGGCACTGCGTCGGTGTTTGGTAATCAAATAGTGGGCTGATTCAGCAGGCATGGAGGACTCTGTCGCCAAAACAAGTTCGTTTTTCTCTAACAACTCAGACACCGCAAGCGAACGCACTAACAACACGCCAATACCATGTTTGACCGCCTCTAAAGCGTGCAGAGAGTTACTCACTTCAAGTAGCACCTTAGGTAAAGTCATCTCGAATTGGTTGTGACTCAGCCATTGCAGCCAGTTCTCTCGGTAGCCTTTTACTTGCACGGTCGGCAGAGCAGAAAAATCATGCTCAACCAACGAACCTTGATATTGTTTTTTAAATTCTGGGCTGCACACTAACTGCCAATGCTCTTGAAACAGTCGCTCGCAATGGGTGTCTTCGCTTTCGACCTTACCGTTGGTCAGTTCAATATCGACATTCTGACAAGGGTTGGTAGATGGCCAGTCCACCAGCTGAATATCGAGCCTGATAAAAGGGTATTTTTGATAAAAAGATGGCAGGCGAGGTAGCAGCCAGTTATGACAAAAGGTGTGATTAACGCGCAGGCTCAAGACATCGGTTTCTTTTTCCCCGAACAAGATTTGAGTCTGTAGTTTCAGATGGGCTAATGAGCCCGCAACAATCGGTTGATAATGTTGGGCAGCCGATGTCAGCTGTACGCCTTTGGAGCTGCGTTCAAACAGTGTGGTATCGAGAAAGGTTTCTAAACTTTTAAGCTGCTGGCTCACCGCTGCTTGGGTAACACAAAGCTCTCGCGCAGCAGCGCCAATAGAACCGAGGCGGGCAACAGCTTCAAACGCAACGAGGGCACGTAGAGGGGGTAACATGGCTTCACCTGATTGAAATAAAAGTGAAAAATACTTCAGGCAGGTTTCAGTTTTTTGCGCTTACCGTTACAGATTAATGACGAAGGGACGTTAATCAGAGATTTATGATCAACGTCCCTTTTCTCTATTTCAGACTTTTATTTGTATGTCAGAAGATCAATTACTCTGTGATGTAGAGATCCTTAGAGTAGATACGCCCTTCTACATTGTTCTTCGCAAAACCACCGACACTTGGTCGCACTAGACGGGCCTGCATGTAGTAGTAGATTGGTGCGATCGGCATGTCTTCTGCCAGTAACTGCTCCGCTTGGTCATAGAAACCTTGGCGATCTTGTTCGCTGGTTGCGGCTAGTGCGCTATCCATTGCAGCGTCGTACTTGTCACTGCTGTAGCGAGCAAAGTTACCCGAAGAACCTGAACGCAATAGGCTCAAGAAGGTTGATGCTTCATTGTAGTCACCACACCAAGAGGCGCGCATTACATCGAAGTCACCTTGGCGACGCGATACTAAGTAAGACTTCCACTCTTGGTTTTCCAGTTCAACTTGTGCGCCTAGGTTACCTTTCAACATTGACGCAATCGCCACTGCAATCGACTTGTTCGATTCACTGGTGTTGTAAAGCAGTTTGAAATCCAACGGGTTAGACGCATCGTAGCCCGCTTCTTTCAGTAGCTCTTTTGCTTTTTGATCACGTTCCTTTTGAGTCCAAGTACTGTATTCAGGTTGTGTCGCATCAAAGCCAGCCGTGTACTCATGTGCAAAGGTATAAGCCGGTAAGTTGCCCACCTGAGTCACACCATTGGTGATAACGTCACGCATCATAGAATAAGAGACGGCTTTACGTACTCGCGCATCATCAAAAGGTGGTCGCGTAGTATTGAATGCGTAGTAGTAAGTACACAGCAGAGGCACTGTGGTAAACGCATCTTGGTATTTGCTTTTAAGTTGCTGTGCCATGTGTGTAGGCACGTCCGAAGTAATATCGACCTCGCCCACGGCATAACGGTTAATCGAGGCATTCTGATTCTCAAACGGAATATAAGTCACTTCGGTTAAGTGAGTATCTGAACTGTCCCAATATTTCGGGTTCTTCTTCAGTTCAATACGCTCGTTCACCACCCACTCGTCTAGTATGAATGCACCATTACCAACAAATTGCTTAGGATCGCTCCACGGCTTGTCGCTAATTTCAAGGGCTGCTTTATGCACTGGCATCATGGATGTGTGGCCCGTCATCGCCACAAAGTATGGCACTTGGCTGTCGAGTTCAAAACGGACGGTGTGTTTATCGACTGCCGACACGCCTAGTTCCTCAATCGGTTTCTTACCTTCTGCCACATCAGCAATATTGTTGATTTTGGTGAGCTTCAGATACCACACATTTGGCGATGCCGTTTTAGGGTCAACCGCTCGCCGTATCGCATACACGAAATCATCGGCCGTCACCGGATCGCCATTCGACCATTGCGCGTCTTTACGCAGGTTGAATACAAACGTTTTGTTGTCTTCGGTTTCCCAAGATTCCGCCACACCTGGAGTAATGTTGCCATCGCGGTCTTGAATCACTAAACCTTCAAAGAGGTCACGTAGAATGTGCATTTCTGGTAGGCCTTCAGCTTTTGCAGGGTCAAGAGTCGCCGCTTCTGCATCATTCGCGCGCACCAAGTGTTGTTCTTTCGCCAGAGAAGTTCCCGCTGGCAATATGTCAGCAACGGCAGTCACTGAGATAAAAGGGGTCAATAGAGATGAAATGAGTAAAGCCGTTGAGTGTTTCTTAAAATCCATGTGTTTTGCTCTCCTAGCCTATCTTTGAAGCAAGTAATAAAATTAACAATGCGACTGTTGACGAGTTTTAATGCTTTCGTTTATCTAAGTAGTTTTTGTAATCGTTAATACTTGATAGTACTTGATCAATCAGGAGATAAAGGTGAGTTTAATTCCAAGAACGGAAAGAGCTGCATTTTCAATAAAGCCGCTGCCATATGGAAAGTCGGTATTGGGCGCACCCTTGCTCTATTTCCCCGCGCAAGTAGAAAGCGAATCTCGAGGCCTAATCATAGCAGGCACACACGGTGATGAAACCGCGTCTATCGCAGGTTTATCTTGTGCGCTAAGAAGCCTGCCAGCCGCCAACTTACGACACGATGTGATCTTGTCGATGAACCCAGATGGTAATCAGTTAGGCACACGCGCCAACGCTAACCAAGTCGATTTGAACCGCGCATTCCCGACGCAAAACTGGACAGAAGACGGCACCGTCTATCGCTGGAGTTCCCACACACCAGTCAGAGATGTAAAGGTAAAAACTGGGCAAGTCGACCAACTTGAACCGGAAGTACAGTCGCTCATCAAGCTCATTGAGCAGCGCAAGCCCAAATTCGTCATCTCTTTCCACGAACCACTCGCTATGGTCGATGGCCCAAACCAATCGG
Organism: Vibrio chagasii; assembly: GCF_002954585.1. Classification (GTDB taxonomy): domain Bacteria; phylum Pseudomonadota; class Gammaproteobacteria; order Enterobacterales; family Vibrionaceae; genus Vibrio; species Vibrio chagasii_A. Next base: position 1,724,335 of record NZ_MSCI01000001.1, on the reverse strand, counting down.
AACTTGCCACTTGGCTAGGCAAACAGTTCAACCTACCGCTCGTTGAAGACGTGGACTACGAAACCCCAGGCTCATTCGGCACCTGGTGCCAAGAAAGAAGCCTACCGTGTATTACCGTAGAGCTTCCACCGGTTTCTGCGGATCTAACGATAGAGCAGTATTTAGATGCGTTTTTGGCGGTGTTGGGGAGTGATGGAGGCTAGATACCTCCGCCTACCCGATTATTCATTATTTTTCATCTTTAGATTTATACTTCGAAGTCCCAATGCAAATCCAAGGGCAAGTAAACCAGCGACAAGTACCGTGCTAGGGGTTGCACCTAAGTTCTCGAACCATTGTGTGAAAAAATGAATCCCCCCGAAAACTGAAACGGTATTTAGAACCCACCTGCGGTTTCTTTTCCAAGCCCAAACTGCAACCGCAATTAATGCGACAGCCCAAACGAAGGCAAATGTAGAAGCGGAAACAATGACTTCTCTTGTTTCGTTTCGCTCGCCCCACAAAGAACCAACCCAAAAACCCAAATTAATCAGAAAAAAGCCGGTTCTCGATGAAGCAATGGCTATTCTTTCGTATTCTGCTGGGAGTCTTTTAGATAGTTGATATAGGGTTATCGACAATAGGCTAAAAAGAATGACTGTGATGATAGGCTCTTGAATACCAACAAAGTAAGTCGCATGAAAATATCCTGTTCTAGCGCCGATACAAGCTGATAACATTAATGTTGCTAGAACAGCAAGCAGAGCACTCCTCGCAAATATACTCGCTACAGTAAATATTGTTGTGACAGTTATAATTGATAAAAGGCTACCTTCGCCCGCAACCGTGATTCCACCTCCGTTCATCAATGCGCCTGCCAAAATGCAAATGTTAGCAAGTACATTCCATTGTTCGCTGCCACTACTTAATATCACAAGGCCACCGATTATAATGAATGCTCCTATCAATATTGCGGTTGTTGGTTCGGGTACCAGAGCAAGTATCGAACTACTGACAGCGGTAACCCCAAATCCAATTAGGATGTTAAACGCGAGGGAACCCGTAGATTTTGCAGCAAGGGCACTGAATTTTTCGTACTCTTCCCGAGTAACTGCCCCTTCGCTTAACAATTTATCTAGATCGAGAGTTACTTTCATAATGAATCCTCAATATTCATAACGGCTGCGACAGGGACCGACAAATTTAGCACCTAGTTAAGACAAGCAATTTAAATGACACTTTTGGCAGTCTATTGCTGGCCATTGTTATAGGTAAAGACTTTAGGTATTGGCTCATCGATACATGATATAGATATAGATATAGATATAGATATAGATAAGTACTTAATCAAGCTCTTGAAACACAATTCCCTAAATAGGTTCGATAGAGCGATATCCAATTAAACCCACCAATACGCATCATTATTGTCCGGCCAGTATTCATGTGGCGAGACTCATGATATCAATACTATCCGCATATACTTGCTCAATATTTCCTTGAGACAGTTATTCCATTAGACACATTTAAATAGGTAGGAAAAACCGCACACATAAGTTGTGACTAGGTAATAAGGGCTAGCTTGAAATAGGCTTTTTCGAGTTAGAAAGTGCCACGGGTAAAAATTCAGCTTGTGAAGGTTTTAGACAAAACCTTGTTAGCGTAAATGATTTAGTTGCATCAAGATCAGGTATGAAAAAGTATCTTGAGACCATAGTCTCTTATATGGACTCCCCCGTTTCAACAAAAAGAACGATAGATATTCGCGTGCTTATATACGAGCTACTATTGAGGAGCTACCTCTGCTCAATGATAATTTCGGCTGTCAGGGTACAATGCTTGTTAGCGAGCTTTTCCTCTTTCGACTATTCTGTATCACCTAACTTTATCTTACGCTTCATTTTGTCAAACTGTCAGAGCATAGATGCTCTATACTCCGTATCAGATTTAAGCATAGCAAAAGCGGTACGAACTGTTTTATTTGCCAGCGCTACCGCTGCACATTTTTTACCTCTACGTACTACTAATGCTTGTAGCCACTGTTCTTTCTTTGTTTTAGCATCGCGTTTTACGACTTGCTGAACCACAGACATTGCGCCAGTAATTAATAGGCTGCGCAACGTTGAGTTTTTCCGTTTATCAATATGTCCCAACTTCGCTTTACCACCAGAAGAATGTTGGAGTGGTGTTAAGCCAATACAAGCGGAAACATCTTTTCCCTTTTTAAACTGACCAAGTTCTCCTGATGCCAAAGCAATGTACAAATGAACTGCGTTTAACTTACCGATACCTTCAATCTTCATTAACTTTTGGCATTCTTGGATTGACCTTATCCATTGTTCAAGGGAATGATCATAAGTATCAATTGCTTCGCACAAAACCAAATATAAGTCGAGTGACACTTTCAGCATATGCCTAAAATCAGCTGTTAGCTCATTGTCCGCGTCTTCCAAAATCATCTCTATCGATTGAGTAAAGCCTTGATGGCTCCTCGAAACTGGAAGATTAAACTCCCTCATCAATCCTATTAATTGATTTTTTAATGCCGTCCGTTGTTTAACAGCTTGCTCTCGTAATTTCAGCATTGATTGCGCTTGCTGTTGGCTATTCGTCTTACCAGAAACGAAAGTTACTTCAGGTAACTGTGAGGCTTGAATGATCGCTAAAGCGTCATTCTTATCTGTTTTTTGATTCTGACGAACCGCTTTAACCAAACGAGAGGAAATTAACTTCGAAGTGTGGCCTAAAGATGTGGCAATTTGATTCCAATAATTAGAGCTTGCGCAAGCTTCAAACACCACCAGAGAGGGTGACAAATTACTGAGATAAGCGCTGAACTGTTTCGGTGTCATTTCTCGATTAGATTGCACCTTTTTATCTGCGTAAACGCAAACTTGAATAACCTTAGCGGCTAGATCAACGCCAATAATGAGATTTTTCATAATCAGACTCCCGTGTTGCTTCCTATTAAAAGATAGGCGGATTGGGGATGGGGAGTCCAATCATCTTGTTATATGAATTTTTCTATCGCATATATTTCAAGACCATCAACATCACCATAAAGCTTAACTTCTGGCTCAAGGATCATACCTAGTTTTTTTATGATCGCTAATGACGGTAAATTTTCTTTCAAAGCTACACCATAAATTTTTGAGTGCTTATTGGCACGAAATGTTTGCTCTAAGGCAGCTTTTGCAGCCTCAAAAACATATCCTCGCCCTTGATAACCTGACACCAACGCGTATCTGATATCGCTGAACTCTGGATTTTCACAGTGCTCAACCCCAACATAGCCTATTTTAGTTTTGGGCTCACTTTTAAGGCTTATCACATAAGACCCAAATCCGTGATTCCAATGTTCAATTCGGTTTTCTACATGCTGCTGAATCTCTGCATCAGTATACGCCTGACCTTTAGGCAAGAATTTTGTTAATTCATCAGAGCTCAATATTTTAGAATAAATATCTAAGTCTCCATGACTAACGGGACTAAGAAGTAAATTCTCTGTTTTTATCATAACCACCTTTATTCCTATAACGCCTTGTAGGCGACTTTTCGCGCTTTGATTGAATATAACAAAGGAATCTGTTGACCTTTATACAACATTTGATATCCCAAGTTTGGTACTGACTCCAAACCATCAAAACAATTATATGGGCTATATGGATGCTCAGAGAAAGACTCAATCTTTAAACCTGCGTCGATTAAGGCGTTTATAACCTCACTTATTGGATGAGACCAAGTAACCGTAGTTGTTTTTGTACCATCACAGTTTTCTGTATAAGTGCCTTCCTCTTCAACGTCAGGCCTGCTATCCGGAAAATACGGGTAGCCAGATAGCAGGTCATTAAATGTATGGAACTCAACTAGGTGAAACTCCCCGCCGACTTTTAGTGACTTGGCAATAGTCTGCGCCCAATCAACTAAGTTGGGTAGCCAACACAACACACCGTATGAAGTAAATACGATATCGAATTGTTGTTTATTTTCATGACCAAATTGAACCACATCACTTTCAATAAAATCCGCTTTTAAATCCAAAGCCTGCTTCAGTGAATTAGCATGCTTGATTGCATTAGCAGATAAATCTACACCTGTGACCTCTGCACCTAAGCGAGCCCAAGACAAGGTATCTTGACCAAAATGACACTGTAGGTGCAATAGAGACTTTCCTTGAACATTCCCTACTTGTTTTAGTTCGATTGGATTTAGCGAACATCTACCACACTTAAATGATGCAACATCATAGAACTCCGATTCAACGTGTACCTTGGTTCTTTTATCCCATGCTTCTTTATTTATACTCAAATAATCCATTATTTGTCCTTATATTAATTTTGTAGCCTAGACATAATGACCCCCACGAAAGGTGCTAGCCTCCAATATCGTGGGTTAGCTTTAAGCCAGAGCCATAATTAGTGCGTCAAACAACTAAATTTGGAGGCTAGCATGAGTAAAGATAGCATAATTTTCATTGGCTTAGATACGCATAAGTCATTTATTCAAGTCGCTGTTTTACAAGAACATCGAAGGGCAAACCCACAACACCTTGGCCGTATTAAATCTAACAAGTCCGCGCTTATTAAATTGGCCAGACAACTGCAATCCAAGTATCCAAAAGCCACTCTGCACTTTGTCTATGAAGCAGGACCATGTGGTTACTGGACTTATCGCCTGATTACGAGCCTTGGACACTGCTGCTATGTCGTCGCTCCATCACTTATACCTAAGAAGCCAGGCGATAGAGTTAAAACTGACAAACGAGACGCAGCAAAGCTCACCAAGCTGTTAAAAGCCGAAGAGCTTACACCCATCTATGTACCAGAAGCCGAAGATGAAGCTATTCGAGATCTCTCGCGTGCCAGAGAAACGGCAATGAAAGATCTCAAAGACGCAAAGTTCCAACTCAAAGGCTTTCTTCTTCGCAATAATATCCAAGCGACGGTGAATGATAACTGGTCTAAAAAGCATCTACGGTGGCTGACCGACCTCATTCTTCCTCACCATAGTCAACAAATCGTCTTGCAAGAGATGATCATTACAATCAATGAGCGGATACAGCGGCTGCAACGACTCGATAATGAACTGCTCCATCAGGTCAAAAACTGGCGATACTATCCTGTTGTGAAAGCCATTCAAGCTATGCGGGGTGTTAGGTTACTCGTAGCTCTTGGCACAATAGCTGAGCTGGGTGACTTACGGCGGTTCCACCATCCAAGAAAGCTTATGGCTTACCTTGGGCTTGTTCCAACAGAAAACTCCAGTGGAGGTAAAACTCGTCGTGGCAGCTTAACAAAGTGTGGCAACAGTCGAGCCAGACGGTTACTCGTTGAAGGCGCACACACCTATAAGCATAAAGCGAACATATCTGTAGAGCTGCAACTAAGGCAAGAAGGGCTGCCTAAAGAGATAGTTGATATCGCTTGGCAAGCCCAGCAAAGGTTATGTCGTCGTTACCAACGACTACTACAAAAAGGTAAACACCGAAATGTCGTTGTGGTCGCCATCGCAAGAGAGATGATCGCTTACATCTGGGCCATTGCGCGTGAAGTTGTCATTAGCGACGTAGATCCTAGAACTCGAATCGCTCGTTTACCGGCATGAAGACAGAATTAGTGTTATCGCATTGGATAAAGCATCGGGAGTGGCATAAACACCGACGGCGTTAGGACGGCAATATAGCTTCGGCTGTATTGAACCACGAGCATAGACTGAAGACAGGTGCTACGACGGAACAAGTAAGGTAGGCTCTACTCATCAAACGATGAGCAATCCACGTATATCAGCATGAGAACCGACGACATTACTCGCTTCATCTATGCGCTAACACTATCCCAAAATGAACAAAGGCTCTGAAATGAGGGAGCAGAAACTTCTACGTTTTTAATTGACAGTGGGGGTCATATCAACGCCCAATTAAGGGGTGAACAACAGAATCCATCTTAAATGCTTTGTTATGTGATTTTTTGCCACTTGCTCATATAAGCCATTTGAATGCACGCTCTAAGAACTTATCTGCATTTTCTTTGACAATTTCGCCATGGGACATGACTAAAATTTGAGGTTTCCAAGACAACAAGCTATCAAGGTGTCGGCTAGCATCCGATTTACCGAACATAAAACTTAGACGCCAATCTAAAGGCATTTTTCCGTTAGGAGCGAGAATACCAACACCTTTCGCTACAACTCTTTGCCAATAATTGAAATCGTTTCCGGAAAAGTTTTCAACCAAGTCTGTGACGATAAGGACACCTGAACTTTTATGGAAAAAAACACATTCTTCCATCAAGGGGGAACCCGAAAATAACACTTGATCGATGTCTGCTCCCCATGCCCAACTTTGCTTATGGTTCAAAGAACCATTAAAAGATAGATCACCACGCTTTGCTATAACTTCATTAGTGCCAAAAACTTCGGCTTTGGGATAAACCGCTAGCCAATCAGGTAAAAATAGATGATGTAAGTGATTTGGTGCTATCAAATACCTTACTTCACCTAAGCTGCTAATCTGAGCAATAATTGCTTCTGATAACTTGATTGGGCTGTGAACCCAAAGCTCACCACTAGATAGCCGAACAATCGTCATTCGAGTAGAAAAAGGTAACCCTAGAAACTGAACTGAGCTACCGTCGAATATCCATATCTCGTGCGCTAATTTTTCGATTTTAACCCCCAATCACATAACAGCTATATTAGACAGAATAATTCTGTACTTAAATATAGAATTATTCTGTCTAGTATCTTGATGACGAAAACCATACATCTGTTTTGCTATGAATAACAATACTTTAAGTTCTACAGTTCCTTACCTACATCACTAAATACAGATTTTTCTGTATAGCATGAATTGATCGGCAAAATATGTTCCAGCCAGATGCACGAATAAGTGTTAGACGATTTGCCAGCAAGCTGTTGCCACAATAGTTCTCATGCTAAATTCATACGTTCTAAACACATTTTGGGGCAAGAACAATCTAGCCACTAATGACTCACCGAACTCGAAAACAGGTTGATAATCACCACGCCAGCCAAAATCAAAGCGATGCCGATGATTGCGTAGATATCGAGCTTTTGCCCGTAGACCAGCCAAGACAGTGCTGCGACTAACACGATCCCTGCCCCACACCAAATCGCATACGCCACACCCAAAGAGATGGTTTGCACTGTTAAAGACAACAGGTAGAAAGCACAGCCGTAGCCAGCCAATACCGCGGCACTCGCGGGCAAAGAAGTAAACTGCTGCGTTTTAGGTAATAGAGAAGTGGCAACAACTTCAAGCACGATGGCGAGTGATAGTATTACAGGAGGTGGAAGAGAAAAAAGCATGTTCAAACCTACAACTAGAAAATAGGCGGCAAGCTTATGCTCTATTTATTTCCAGTAAATGTCCCTTCTACTTAGTTACTATTTAGCGTCTCGATAGATTCTCTTAGCAACACATTTCCTTTCACTCTCCCCCTTCAAACTCCATTGATTATTACAAATGGGTAATAATCATTTTCTATTTGAGGGGATTATCAAAACCTGTGACCAAGCATATACTGGCTCCAACAAAACGAGAGAGCGGAAACAATTAAGCTCGACTACGCTTAACGAGTTGAACTTAATTGCAAAGTTATCCGCTGTACTGACATATAAAGGAAGCATCCAATGACTATCGAAATCAAACCTGGTCAAACTCATATCCAATCTAAAGCAATGGTCGCTTGGAAAGCAGGTGAGCCGCTAAAGCGTGAAACGGTTGACGTTGAACTGCCAAAGGCTGGCGAAGTACTTGTTCGTATCGTTGCTACTGGTGTTTGTCACACTGACGCATTCACTCTTTCAGGTGACGATCCAGAAGGTATCTTCCCTTCTATCCTTGGTCACGAAGGTGGCGGTATCGTTGAAATGGTTGGCGAAGGCGTAACAAGCGTTGAAGTTGGCGACCACGTTATCCCACTTTACACAGCTGAATGTGGCGAATGTAAATTCTGTAAGTCTGGCAAAACTAACCTTTGCCAAGCGGTTCGCGAAACTCAAGGTAAAGGCCTAATGCCAGATGGCACAAGCCGTTTCTCTATCAACGGTGAGCCAATCTTCCACTACATGGGTTGTTCTACTTTCTCTGAGTACACTGTACTTCCAGAAATCTCACTAGCGAAAGTAGCTAAAGAAGCACCTCTTGAGGAAGTTTGTCTTCTAGGCTGTGGCGTAACCACAGGTATGGGTGCGGTACTGAACACAGCTAAAGTTGAAAAAGGCGACACAGTTGCTGTATTCGGTCTAGGCGGTATCGGCCTTTCTGCAATCATCGGTGCTCGTATGGCTGGTGCAAGCAAAATCATCGGTGTTGATATCAATGAGAGCAAATTCGAGCTTGCAAAACAACTTGGCGCGACTGACTGCATCAACCCAATGAAATTCGACAAGCCAATCCAAGACGTTATCGTTGAGATGACAGACGGTGGTGTTGATTACTCATTCGAATGTATCGGTAACGTAAACGTGATGCGTCAAGCTCTTGAATGTTGTCACAAAGGTTGGGGCGAATCTGTAATCATCGGTGTTGCAGGCGCAGGTCAAGAGATCTCAACTCGTCCATTCCAACTAGTAACAGGTCGTGTATGGCGTGGTTCTGCTTTCGGTGGTGTTAAAGGCCGCTCTGAGCTACCAGAAATCGTAAACCGTTACATGGCGGGTGAGTTTGGTCTTCAAGAGTTCATTACTCACACAATGAGCCTTGACGAAGTAAACGACGCATTCGACCTAATGCACAAAGGTGAATCTATCCGTACTGTTTTACACATGGACAGATAATTCTCCTTGGTCTCGGCACTTAGGTGTCGAGACCACAGTTCTGACTTAAAAATCAGAGCGAAACTGTCTTCACCACCTCCTGCCCGGTGGGTGGTGAACCTCTAGCTTAAGCTATAGAAAATCAAATACATTAATTCCGAAACCATCAACCTAACGGAGCACAATAAATGACAATCGAAAACATTAGCCAAGCAAAGGTTGCTGGTGGTTGGCACAAACAATACACCCACTTTTCTGCAACGCTTGACTGCGATATGCGTTTCGCGATTTTCTTGCCACCAAATGCAAGCAAAGAAAACCCAGTTCCTGTTTTGTATTGGTTATCAGGCCTAACCTGTACCGATGAAAACTTCATGCAAAAAGCCGGCGCATTTAGAGCTGCAGCTGAGCAAGGCATCGCTATTGTTGCACCAGATACAAGCCCACGTGGTGAGAACGTTGCTGACAATGAAAGCTACGACTTAGGCCAAGGTGCTGGCTTCTACGTGAATGCCACTCAAGCGCCATGGGACAGCCATTACCACATGTACGATTACGTGGTAACAGAGCTTCCAGCACTGATTGAGTCTTTCTTCCCTGTGACATCAGTGAAATCAATTTCTGGTCACAGCATGGGCGGACACGGTGCCCTTACGATTGGCATCAAGAACGAAGATAGCTACCGTTCTATCTCGGCATTCAGCCCAATCAGTAACCCAATGCAATGTCCTTGGGGCCAAAAAGCATTTAACCAATATCTAGGCTTAGATATTGAAGAGTGGAAACAGTACGACGCCTCTGAGCTTCTAAAAACGAAAGGCACTAAGCTGCCAATGTTAGTTGACCAAGGCGAAGCGGACAACTTCCTAATTGAACAACTAAAACCTGAACAGTTAGTTGAAGCCGCGAAAGTAAACAATGCTGATTTAGAGCTACGTATGCAGCCTGGTTACGACCACAGCTACTACTTCATCTCTAGCTTTATTGATGAGCACATTGAGTTCCACGCAGCTTACCTAAACAAGTAGTCACACCTATTTAGCCCGCACCTTGCAAAAGCGTGAGGTGCGGGCTTTTTTGTGCCTGCAATATGAGCTAATCCGCGATTAGCACCAATTACCACTTTCAAACACTCTTGCTATACCAACACAAACAATACAAAGATAAAGGTACGAATATGAGCTGGTTTTTCTTGATGATGGGCGTAATGGCTGAAGCACTTTCTCACGTTGCACTTAAAGCCACCGATGGATTGAGTTTATCTAAACCAGTCCCAGCTTTACTGGTTATCTCAGGCCACTTGGCGGCATTTTTATTCTTAAGCCAAGCCATGAAAGAGATGCCAGTTGGTGTGGTGCACTCTTTATGGGCTGGATTAGCAATTTTGACGGTGAGCTTAATCTCGAGCTTCGTATACAGCCAACACCTAGACACAAAAGTTTGGATTGGCATGGGGTTTGTTGCCGCAGGGGTCATGTTGATCAACCTATCACAAGGCCACGCGCACTAATTTACCCAGGCGCTTTTAGATAGAAAGCGTCTGAAACCTAAGTTATGAACAGTGCGTCAATTTGTTCAAATTTCCTAACAGAGTGGTGTCGCCTTCACTTATTCATACTCTTACAATCAACAAATCAAACCTGTTACCATAGCACCTTCAACATTACCTATTTTAAAGGTTGCCATGAAAGCAATTAAGACTCTTTTTCTACTGATGATTTTAGCTTGCGGTCTATTCACGGCTTGGTTGTTTATTTCAATCCCCGCGACCATAGACAAGCAAACTCTCGATGTCCCACTGACGGAACCGTTCAAGCTTGTGGCGTACCGCAGTAATCCAAATGATGCGAGCAAGCCATTTACTTACCACTACTATGTGATTTCAGATGTAGTTGGCGTTGACGACATGGACCCATTCCTAGTCACAACCGATCAGTTTGTGAAGCTTGGCGACTTTGATGAGAACACATTCAAGTTAACGGTAAACGGCAAGATAGAGAGCTACACCAACGATTTGTGGATTGAAAAATCTGACGGTAAGTTTCAACACTGGTATGTCAGCGTTGATGCGAACTACGTTCGTTAGATACGAGCTCAAATAACTCCAACTTTAAAACTGCGCTCTGGCGTCCAAGCCGAGCGCAATGTGCTCCTAGAGAACAATACGTATTCAGTCTATGGCGTTTGCTCACTTGCTCAAATATTGATTAAACTCAGTCATTGTACGCATCACTCCAGTGGCGATAATGAGTTGATTTCAGCACTGCAAATAAGCAAGACAATGCAATCACTATTCCGAGCACCAAAGCACTACTATATCCACTAACCCCCGCTAAACTTGTGGCTACAGAAGAAAAGACTATCTCCCCAAAAGTCTGTGTTCCCTGAAAGAAAGCAATGTTTGTTGCAGGCTGCAAAGTCTGCTGAGAAAAACGCATTGAATATGTATAGGTGCTTACCGCAATAAAACCCATCCCCAAACCTACAATGACAGATGTTAACCACACACACCATGCACCCAAAAGCCAATCCTCGGCGATCGCTATCCAAAGAAAACCACCGAACATAACCAACTGCAAGCCGAACAGCAATGTTGAACGATATCCGCAACGCTTTATAAGGTTGCTAGCAATGAAACAACCTACAAGCATTACTAGCAAATGACCAACTCCTGTTAGCATTCCTACTTGCGACATAGACCAAGATAAGTCAACCAAGATAAATTTTGACAGCGCCATTGTGATGACTCCACACAAAGTGGCACATGAACATAGTACCAAAGTTGAAGTCGCTCTTGGGGCTTTGAAAAACTTGAGAAGGGATGCTTTTGCTGTTGTACTGCTGTGCTTCACTTTCGGCTCTTGCCAAGTGATAATTGGTATTAGACATACACACACTATTGCGGCCAATAGTAGTAAAGTCACCCGATACCCAACATATTCAAAGGCAACCATTGCAAACGGGCCCGCAATTAACATCCCGATAATAATTCCTGAAACCTGAATCGCATTCACTAAACCGAGTTGTGACTTCTCTGTATGATCAGCTGCTAAACCATCGGTCGCAATATCTTGTGTCGCTCCCACAATAGAAATGATCGCGAGTAATAATGTCACTATGGCCAAGTTCTGTTCAGTAACGTTAATCATCGCTAATGTTATCAGTGTCATTACCATCACCAATTGCATAGGTATGATCCATGACTTTCTTCGCCCAAGAGAGCCTAGCCAATTATTTTCCACTAATGGCGCCCACAAAAATTTAATGGCCCAAAAAATTCCAGCGAGCGGTACCATTGAGATCAATTCTAGTGGTAAACCGAGTGTTTTTAATAGTGTAGGAATAGCATGGAATGTTAAACCAATAGGGATACCCTGAACAAAATACAGACTACAAATAATGACAAAAAAGACATTGCTTTGTTTAGATCTAAAATTCTCACTCTCACCTTTAATATTGCAGCTTTCCATAAAAGTCCTTAATTTCATTTCTGTTCAATAGGTAAATTAATGTATGGTTTCTGAGAAACTAAATTATGCTTTACATATAAAAGAAAGTAAATGATAATTATTTGCAACAAGTAATTTGGTCATAACCTTAAAGTAATGGAAAATTTATCATCAGAATTTATTAATGACTTCAAATTTTTTAATTTTGATTATCAAGGTAAATCTTTAGATATAATGAGAATTAGTTTTTCTCCAGATAAATTTAGGGAAAACTTATTTTTTCACTTTGATATTGAATATCCAAATTTAGTCAGAGAGTCCGTACCCAAAAGAAAGAGGGAGTTTTTGGCAGGTCGGATATGCACCAAGTACTTGATAAAAAAGAATTTGGGTTACGCAATCGATGTTCCAATATCCGCAGATCGTTCGCCAAAATGGCCTTGTGGATTAACAGGTTCAATATCTCATACCGATAATAGTGCTATTGCAATAGTGGGTAAAAAAGAACACTCAGACGACAACCTTTCATTTGGTATCGATATCCAGACTTTAATGTCTCAGCAACAGAGCAAAAGCATCCAACCACTTATTGCTGACATAACAGAATTATTGCTATTGAAGAAGCTTAATTACTCTAATGAATATTGCACTACATTGTTATTTTCGGCTAAAGAGAGCATATACAAAGCTATATACCCACATATTATGGAAATAGTCAATTTTGATGCTGTTAATTTAGTCAATATTAATCATCACAAATCAATCCTGACCTTTTCTACGTCCACGAACCTTAACAAAAACTTTAACATCAACAAAATTATCACGTGCAACTATCGCTATGACACCAAGAGAAATGAGATCACAACGCTATGCTTGTATAAACCAAGAAACTAAAAGCTGGCAAAACGTTATCTTGCCAGCTTTCTCTCAACAACAGAAAACTACGAAATAAAGTGCCAACTTTGAGCTTGCTGTTGAAGGTTCCAAAGCTCATTATAAAGAAGTTTATTTTGCAGCAAAGTGTCGTGCCCCCCTTGCTCAACGATCTTCCCTGAGTCTAAAACAACAATATGATCAGCGTATTGAACTGTTGATAACTTATGAGCTATTACAAGTACGGTTTTATTCTGAACTAAAGCTTGCATTGCAACCTGGATATCTCGCTCATTTTCAGGGTCTAGAGAGGCTGTGGCTTCATCTAAGATAACAAGTGGCGCATCTTTAAGAAGTGCACGAGCAATTGAAAGTCTCTGTTTTTCACCGCCTGATAAGTGTACACCACCAGCACCAATCTCGGTATCAAGCCCCTTTTCCATCTCTGACACTAAATTTTTGAGTTTCGCGAGCTCTATAACACGCCACAATTCATCATCTGTCGCACCTGGTTTAGCAACACGAAGGTTATTCGCCAGTGTGTCATTAAAAATATAATTCAATTGAAACACAATACTGACATGCTGAAGCCAATGCTCTACTTGCATACTTGCAATATCAACCTGACTTCCTTGTTCTCCTATTGAGATTGAGCCTGAATCAAGCTGCCAAAAACGAGCTATCAATGACGCAATTGTCGATTTACCTGAGCCTGATGGGCCGACAAGTGCGGTTACTTTATTGTGAGGGAGAGTTAGGTTTAAACTATCAAAAAGCGGATCTTTTGAACCCGGATAAGTGAAACTCACATCATTAAAGGTGATCGCCATATTTGAAATCTGCGGTCGGCCTTGACCATGTGGCATAGTAGGTAATGACAACACTTCATCAACTCGGTTTACAGCCAGATCTAAATAATTTAGCTCAGCCAAAAACATTGACATGTTAAGTAATGGCCTGAAAAAACGGACTGCTGCAATCAAAAATAATAATACTTCCGGTAAAGCTATTGTACGCTCTAACCAAGCCCAAGTAAGTACAACCAGCAACACAATTAAGCCTGACTCCACCAGTACATTAAAGCTGTATACAGGCCATACAGCAGCCTTCTCAGCTTTTAAGGCTTGATTACGTGTTGATGTTAAAACATCATTTAAGCGTGAAAAAGCTTTCCCCATCATGCTATGTGACTTGAGTTCCTTTAAGCCATTCATATACTCCATTACGGCATCATTCAGTTGATGCATCAAATGCTGCATGTGACTCTGCCACTTCCTAGCGTAAGCTCGCGTTAGTAAGTAAGCGAAACAAGCTAATGGCAAGGTTGACATCATGGCCAGCCCCATTCGCCAATCTTTAGCTATCAGGCCTAAGGCAAAAAAGCACAATACTGAACCAGTGGCTATAATTGGTGCATACAAATGAGTAAAAATCCGCTCAATCATATCAATGTCTTTTAGCAAGGTGTTATTAACACTGCCAAAATCAGAACGCTGGAAAAAACCCATTGGCATTTTCCGTAAATGGTCACCTAAACGCTGACGAATTTGCTTTCCTGCATCAAAACCAATAAGAGAAATGTTCACGTGAATGACTCGTGCCAATAGGGCCCGTATGATCATCATGACAGCACATCCGATCACCAACAAAAATTGATGCTGTATATCTGGCTTATCGGCTAACATATCCAGCAGAATATAATAAAGAAAGCCATAGGGAGCAGAAGCAAAGAAAGCATCAAGCACTGTCAGAAATACAGTTCGATTTAAACCTTTCAGAGACGTACCGGTTAAACGCTTTAAGGTATTTATTCTCAACATGACTCTACACCCTCTGACACTGTCATAGTCTCTTGACCCTTTGATGATTGCCCAAAGTGCCAAGCTTTAGTTTCTTGGTGTGCTTCCCACATGGACTGATATAGCTCGCAGCCTTCTAGCAATTCACCATGTGTACCTTCTGACACTTTTTTACCTTTATCCATAACAATAATTTTATCGACATGAGTAAGCGTATTTAAACGATGCGCAATAACTAATACTGTTTTGCCTCGCATTAAACTTGAAATTGCTTGCTGGATGCGAACTTCATTGCGCGCATCAGCATAAGCCGTTGCTTCATCAAGGATCAAAATAGGCGAATCTTTAGCTATAGCCCGAGCAATCGCAATTCTTTGAGCTTGCCCACCACTTAAACTCCCTTGATCAACTATCGTCTCGTAGCCTTCTGGTAATGACAAAATAAACTCGTGAGCACAAGCTGCTTTCGCTGCATTAACTATGTCTTCATCGGAAAGCTCATCATTACCCATGCGAATGTTTTCTTTGATAGTCTGCTCAAAAATATAAACATCCTGAAAAACAAAACTAACAAGCGACATCAACTGATCAAATGGAAAATCTGTTATCAACTTATTACCGATAGTGATCTCACCACTCTGGTATTCAAAAAATCGAGGAATCAACTGAGCCGCTGTTGTTTTACCCGCGCCAGATGGCCCTACAATAGCGGTAATTTTTCCTTGCAAAGCAGTAAAAGAAACATCATCGACAGTACTTTTAATCGCTTTATTATGTCGAAACGTTACATGATCAAAAGTGATACCAGTATGTGCTATAGTTTGCTGTTGAGAGCCCTCACTCTGAGGAGTTATTTCACAGAAGTATTTTATCTTTTCAACACCTTTTAGCATCTCACTGAACATACCACCAAATTGAATAAGGTTGTAAAGAGGTTCCATCAACCCCACGCCCAGTAATATAAAAATAAATAATGTCGATAGCGTTAAATCACCTTGAGCGTATAACCATACACTAACAGGTAATAAAAAGAGCAAACCAAGATCAAGCGATAACTTAAATAAAGATGCTGGCGTTTTTGTATCTAATAACCAATTCGTCACCAGTTTATGATGCTCATTCACTGCATCTCGATATTTTTGATGCGAATCGACCGTCATGTTAAACGCTTTTACTACAGGTATAGATGCTACAAAATCGACAACACTAATATGCAAATTGGAAACGACTTTATGGTACTCATCTACTCTAACGTTGAAGCCTTTGAACATAAGAGCTTGTAAAACCAAAGCGATAGGTAAAGGTAAGAGAGCTATAAGTGCCAATCGCCAATCGATATATAACAAGAGCAGTGAAGCAACTAAAGGGCTCACAATCGCAGCAGCCATATCTGGTAAATGATGGGCAATAAAAGTCTCAATTCTGTCGACATCATCTGAAATAATTTTTTTCATTGATGCCGCAGCTTGTTTATTACTTTCACCTAATGATAACTGCCCTACGCTATCAATAATTTGTTGGCGTATTTCAA
This sequence comes from Vibrio chagasii, assembly GCF_002954585.1. Taxonomy (GTDB): domain Bacteria; phylum Pseudomonadota; class Gammaproteobacteria; order Enterobacterales; family Vibrionaceae; genus Vibrio; species Vibrio chagasii_A. The sequence goes on along the minus strand of NZ_MSCI01000001.1, from coordinate 1,707,929 downwards.
ATAATAGTTGAAAAGCGGCTTTGTGCGACAATAATCCAGATGCTAGTTGCAACAGCATTTTCATCACTAATGCAATCGTAGCAAGTAAAACTAATTGCCAGACAATATAGGAGTCAGCAATAGCATCATTGATAAATCCATCAACCAAATGATAAATAATAAAATATGGTACTACCGTAAGTAAAGAATAAACAACGGCTAATACCATAGACGATAAAAGCTTACGGCGTTGGTTTGCAACCAATTGAATTAACCAAGAAAACGGCGTTCCTTTCATTTTTTTGCCTATATAAAGAAATAAAAAACAAAAGCGTAAATTTTCACCTTACGCCCCCAATAAAGAACTAAGACATTTTATTTTTAAGGTAGTCAAACAATGTAGGGCAGAGGTTATTAAGGTAAAAATGCCCACCAGAGAAACGCTGAAAATAAAACTCCCCCGTAGTTGCTAATGACCAATCTAGAATTTCACTTTCTGTTACTTCTGTATCTCCCTCACCCAGCAAAGCACTAAGAGGACAAGAAAGTGTTGGTAAAGAGTCTCGTTGATAGCTTTCTATTGCCTCAAAATCAGCACGAATAATGGGTAGCATTAACTTTCTAAGGGCTGGGTTATCAAACACAACCTCTGATGTTCCCCCCAACCCCATGATTTTGTTAACCAAAGCATCATCACTTTGCTTATGGTAGTTGGTCCCTCTACTTTTATGCGGTGGAATTCGTCCTGAAGCAAAGAAATGCGCCAATTTACGACCCTGCTGCTCCCAGCGTATTGCGGTTTCAAACGCTAAAGCGGCACCCATACTGTGCCCAAAAAAGGAGGTGGGGCGATGAGGCAAAAAAGATAAACTTTGCGCAACCTCATCAGCACACTGATGTAAGCAAGTCTTGAGTTTTTCTGATAGTCGATGACCACGACCTGAGAGTTGCACTGCATATACAGCGGTATGCTCATCAATATGGTCACGCCACGGCATGAAATATTCCGCATTCCCTCCAGCAAAGTGAAAACAGATTAGCTGCCTACGTGTGCCTGGTTTGATGAGTTTCAATTGCTTATGCATTTTCACTCTCCTGATGATATTCAACCAACCAACCTTCAATAGAAGGGCTCGTTAACATTGGCTCTTGCGCCGAAATGACTTCAGGATTCCCAATGCACCCCATTAAAGATCGCCATACTGATGCTTGTCCTAGTAAGAACTGTGCTGATGCAGGGGTTGGTGATTCAATATTACTTACCATGCTATGTAATGCTGTTCTGATTGCCTCTGGCCAGTGTTCGTCAATAATTTCTTCTAAGCTTGGCATTTCTTTGTATAGAAACTCGCAAGAAGCGGGCTGATAAAACTCTGGCGCTTGTTGTTTATCGAGCAACTCTCTCATCCCATTTTCCTCAGGGGTTCGAGGTATATGAAAAGCTCTATTCCATAGCACTGGGCCATGTGTGTTAACTAACACCAAATTGCCACTCGGTAACCCCACAGTAATGCGATGCATAATGTGGAAATGGTTATCAGGGTCGCCTGGATCCAACTGGTTCTGAATCTTCAAGATGAGCGGAATCCCAGCAAAAACACCGTGAATTACTTGATAAGGCGGTAATAGCTCCGACTTTAATTTTCTCACCTCAGACCAATCAACATTAGAATGGAACTCAAATGGCGTAACCCCTCCTAATGCCTGTCCCAACATATCGAGCAAGCCGCAAATCACTTGTACTCCACAGGTCGCTTCAATAAAGCAAGGCTGCTGAGTTTCACGCGCTTTCTTTAAGTACTCAACAAAGTGGCGAACAGCTGGCACATTAGGATAATGAGTATTAATTTGGTAATGACATCCGTTTTTCCTCGCTAACTTTAAGCATTCCACGACATCTTTTTCATAAACGGGATGCTCTTGCAGAACATGTATGCCTTTTTCTAATAACGCGCGGGCAAGTTGTGACCCAGCCCCCCCTACAATTGCAGAACGAACAACAACACATGCAATATCAATATCCTGAGGTAATTCTGACACCTCACGATATAAAGGCACACCATACTCCTTAGCTATTGTTAAGGATCGTTCACTTCCTCTTGCTAAAATTCCAGCAAGTTCAAACCCTGGGAATTGGCGTTTAAATGCGGAAAGGTATACCTGACCAAAAAGCGTTCCACATACAACAACACGATATGTTTTCATCACAAAGCTCCCTCTTCAAACGCCAATTCATAATTAGGCTCAATCGAGAGGTCCCAATGACTAAACATATTTTGTTCGTGCAAAAACGAGATTAAATGACCTGTTTCAACTATTTCAGAAAGCCAAAACACCCCATTATTTAAATGAGATGATGATTGCGTTAACAATTGGTGCACAGTAAAAGCGGCGACCATTCCCGTCATTCGATAGCCATCATTAAACTTACAACGAAGCGTTAAATTAACTGGCTGTTGAGCAATCCAACCTTGCACATCCATTACGCAATATTGCTGAGTACCATGCTTCTGAACCATGGATTGACTCAGACTAACTAACGCTGCAGTTTGCTCCTTAGCACTTTCATTTGCTGACATTAATAACTGTCGATCAGCGACTAAATTAAAGGCCGCGAAGTTAGATATTGAAAGTGTGTTAGCGACGCGTTGATGCTCAGCACTCAAATAAGGTAATGCGGTAAATTCTTTTCCCTCAGGTAGTGGTTGATAGCCCTCTCTTGTCCCCTCTCTCACCTTTATATCATCTCTAATTACCACCCCGCTTAAAGCATCATTACCCCCTAAGCTTGCAATAAAATCTATCGCAGACGTTGATGTAAATGCTTCAATACCCCCTACATAAAGCTCGATACTGTGCAGGTCTTGTAGCTTTTCTTTGGCAATAAAAGGAAGCAACGAGGTAAAACCGGGAACAAAACCCGCTCCAAAAACACAGCTAACTGGTAAGTCTCGACCCTGCAACTGTTGCTGAACGTGACCGAAAACATCCTGCTCCCCCCCCACATCGACATATAAGGTATGAGTGTCTATTGCAACGCGAGCTATATTGTCTCGAATCGCCGACGCAGGCCCTGCTGCATTTATGATCAAATCATGATGATGGCAAACAGCTGCCACCTCCTTCTGATCATACAAATCAACAATCCTATAATGTGTTAAGTCAGGACGTGGCTGCCGTCCTATTCGCGTAACTTGATAACCAAGCGCACCAAGCGCTTGGTCAATATGTTGTCCCACTTCACCACAAGCTCCGAAGATGGCGACTCTATTCATGCTTTCCTCCTTGCGTAGCAACTGTGTTTAAGTGCTTAGCTAGAGGTAAAACTTGAGATGATTGCATACAGGTGAAGTGATCACCTTCAAGTGAAATAACATCAATGTCACCAACACTATATTGCTGCCAAAAGTCATGCATATCGGCTTTAAGCGTGGGCAGTAAATAAGTTTCATCTTGCTGACAAGCGAAAGTGAAATCACCACTATAAAAAGATGGTTCATAATGAGTCACAGCCTGCAAACTGTGATGGAACACTGGATAGAGCTGAGAAATATCTCCTACTTTTGCCGTTTGTTGATTTGATTGGATATCAAGTACTGTTTGGAAATAAGCGATACGCTGTGCTTCATTTGCTTTTGCGTAACTCGCATAATTTAGTGAGAGTTTATCAAAGCCGAGCTGTTTAGCTTTAGCCACTACATCTTCAATATTAATTTGATTAGGCTTAGTGGCTAATAAAGCCAAATAAGTTTGCTCAAGCTGAAGTAAATCAATACCGCTCCAAGGGTTTGGTACATTCAGTTCTTTAGCAAGAGCGACATCCGTCATCATAGGGTCATTTACTTTGTACGGAATTTGATAACTACTTGCGATCGTCAATGATGCGAACGGAGAGCCACATTCCATCGCTTGTCTTGCCAGCTCAAAAGCAATTAACCCCCCCATACAAAAACCAAAAAGATGGCATTTAGACAAGTCAAAATTATCTTCCAACAAGGCTTTGTATTGATCAGCTAATTCAACGATCAAATGTTCACTTGGAATGGTTAAATATTGCTGTCTATCTTGAACACTAATGCCATAAACTGGCGCTGTAAGGTGCTCTACGAGTGCTAAGCAAGGCATTACAGTGCCGCTACCATCATGAAGAATAATGATAGGTGCGCCGTCACCTTCTTTAATACGTTGCAAAGCCGTTGAACTATCTTCAATCGCACTGCAGTGCTGCTGAATTGGCGTTTGTTTTCGTAAGAAGATCGCAAGCTCTTTAATAGTGGGGGTTTGCAATACCTGGCGAAGTGTCCCTTCCCAGGGAACAAATTCTTCACCTAATTCTTGGCGAATCCTACTCACCCACTGCGTTATCAATAATGAGTCACCACCCGCACCAAAGAAATCATCATTTGGCCCCATATTAGGGTTACCAATCACATCCCGACATGACGATAGTAATAACGTCTCAAGTTGATCAAGGTCTTCTGATACCTCGTTTTGTAGAGTCTCTTGATGGCCTATAATTTCAGGTAACGCCTTTCTATCTATTTTACCGTTATTTGTAAGCGGAAAACGGTCTAAGACAGCCAATTGTGCAGGTACCATATAACTAGGTAACTCTTTACTAAGCTGTTCTAAGATTTCAGTCTTATCACATTCATGCTTCTGACCATTGAATTGAGCCAGCATAAAACTTTGACCTAATTGATATAAGGCTTCTTGATTATTAGGGAACGCAAATAACTGCTCAGCCCCTACATCCGACATTGCGTTTAACCAACGTTCCTGAGGCATAAATGGAGAATTTAATGCTAAACGCTCATCATTATGAGCGGTCAAGCCATGTTTGAACTCCATTGAAGTCATAAGTTGGTAATTATCTCTTGTCGCCTCAATTACAAGTAACCAAGCCCCTGGCTTCATTAACTCACGTAAGTGATTTAACCCTTCACGCGCAACAACTGCGTTATGTAACACATTAGAAGAAACAACCAGATCATACTGACCGCAATCAAAACCTTGCTCTAACGCAGGTTGATTGAAATCGTATAAGCGATAATCAACAAAATCATAACCTTGGTAACGAAGCTTAGCTTCATTGAGGAAAAATGATGAAACATCAGTAAAGGTATACTCGACATTATGTGCTGCTAGAGCCGGAATAAGCTCGTTACTTGTACCACCAACACCTGCACCAATCTCTAGGATACGAATTGGCTGAGCACGTTCAGCTAAATGCTTTACTTTACTTAACGCCGCTGTGATCAACATTTTATTCATCATTTTGCTGATCAAGTTATTTTGGTAAGTTGATGTCGCGACATCTAACTTGCCATCAGGAAACAACAAATCGAGAGGATCGGCCTTATCTCGCAGTAACTCAGGCAAACATTGACTACTTCGCTCAAGGTAGTTAACTAAGCCTTTATCACCATCCAAACACTCCAGTGCTTCGTAACATCCTTTCCAACATAACGAGATATCATCTTCGCTCACTTGCTGTAGTAAAGCGTATGTTTCTCCATCATGTCGTGCTAGTTGATTTTCAATAAGCGCTTTTAGCCATCGACTTAATAATTGTTTATGACGAGGCGCATAATTACCATCAGCAATCATGTCATCGATGTTTTTCTGTTGACCTTCACCTAGTCCTCCACTTGATTGCAATGCTTGAACCATATGGAGCAAAGCGACTCTATCTAAATAATAAACAAAGTCTGTTACCGACTTCTCTGGCACTGTTTGCCTAATAGCTTCTGCCGTCAAAGTTAACTCGGTTTCCGTCTCTGCAAATTGATGCGAGAACAAAGTACTTTTTGCATCATTTTGGTAAATAGCCGGCTCAATGTAAGCTTGAAGGTGATAATTATGCTTATCTCCTCGCGCTAAGACGACAGCTTGAGATACTGATGATTGACGCTCAAGCGCTGATTCTATTTCACCAAGCTCAACTCGATATCCTCGTACTTTTACTTGGTTGTCATCACGACCAACAAACACGATCACACCATCATCTCGGTAATAACCTCGGTCACCCGTTCGATACCAAGATGTTCCAGTATTTGCATCTTGGAAGAAATGGGCAGCCGTTTTCTCTTCATCTTGCCAGTACCCGAGCGCTACCCCGCTACCGCCAATACACAGTTCACCAGCAACCCAGTCAGGGCAGGCCATACCTTTGTCATCCAGTACAGCAAACATCTGATTTGATAACGGAGTACCGTAAGGAATAGAAGTGTAATAATCAAAGGTAGGATCAATTGGGAAATATATAGACCAAATAGCGGCCTCTGTCGCGCCACCTAAGCTGTATAGTTGGGCGGCAGGTATCAAGGTAGCAATCGCTTTGGGTAATGCGACCGGAATCCAATCACCAGACAGCATTACGCATTTAATACTATCCAGCGTAGGTAGTGATTCGTCGGCTAAATATCGCGTTAACATTGTTATCTGCGCAGGTACAGAGTTCCAAACACTGACGTTATGTTCTCGAATTTGACGAGTCCATTCTGCTGGATTTTGAATATCTTTCTCGCAAGGTAACACCAATGTAGCACCACAAGCCAAAGTACCAAAGATGTCATAAACAGAGAGATCAAAACTTAATTTAGCCAAGCCAAACACCACATCGTTTTCTGTAATGTCAAAGCGACGATTGATATCGACCACAGTATTCACAGCCGCTTGATGACTTACCATGACACCTTTGGGGCTTCCTGTACTACCAGAGGTATAAATAATGTAAGCCAGTCGTTCAGATGACTGAGTTATCTCTGTACTGCCAATGTTATGAACACCACCTTGTAGCGCTTGCGCATCACAAATATTGACGGCCTCAAACCCATCGTCTGCTAGCTGTTGGGCAAGTTCATTTGAGCGCGTCAACACCAACTCTACATCGGCATCAAACAGAATTTGCTTCATACGAGAAACCGGCTGACTAACGTCAAGCGGTAAATACACCCCATCAGCTAATAACGTTGCTAATGTTGAAACAACTTGTTCAACACTTTTATCAATCGCAATCGCAATACGAGCTCCCTTTGGTAACTTGCTCGCCAGTGACTTTGAACGAACGATCAGCTCATCGTATGTCAGTGTTTGTTCGGGCGTAACCAGTGCTGTCGCATCAGGCGTTAACACTGCTTGCTCTAACACCAGTTGATGCAACATAGATTCAGCAACAGGTTTAATCGTATTATTTACCTGTTCGCGAACCTGTTGTTGTTTATTCGGTAAAGCAAGGCGAGTAGCTTGATCCCACTGCTGAAGTCCACCAGCAATGACTTGTTCAATCGCACCTTCAAAACATGTAAACATTGACTCGATCATTGAGTCAGGGAATATGCCGTCAAGTACATCCCAATTGATGTACAAACAGCGGTCTCGATTCATAAGTTGGCAATCAATCCAAACTTGAGGCGTTTGACTAATACCATATGCAACCTCCATCCCCATCTCGTACTGAGATTTGGTCTCTGAAACTTGCTCTCTATTACTACCGACTAATGCACTCGTGAAGACTATTGGCATGCGAGCATAATCAGCACCACGTTGTCGGGCTATTTCACGCATAACCTCAACGCCACTAAACGCTTTATACTCTAAGTCTTGCCACAATTGATTCTGCTGCTCTTTCACTTGTGCTAACAAGGTTCGTGACTCCGTAAGATTCACTTCCAGCAAGTTGACACTCGTGAAATCCCCCACCATGTTGAGTAAATCTGGATGGATCGGTTCACGATTCATTACCGTCATGTTCAAGCAAAAATGTTTTGATTTAGACCACTTAGCTAACACTTCACTAAAGAGCGTCAGTAATAGCGATGAAGGACTAACCCCTTGATGATTACATTGACTTTCGAGTTCAGCCCATTGCTCTGGCGCTAATTGCATTTCATGGCGAGTGAAATGCGGTGTTTCTTTCTTAGCTTCCGACGTCAAACCATCATTAATATCAGCGAGGAGTGATAACTCTGGTGCCATTGGCAAATGAGGCACTCGGTCTTGCCAGTATTGTCTCGCTTGCGCATATTTGTCTGTCAGCTTCTGTCGCTTTTCAAACTCCATGACATCTTTGAACGATAAGCTAATAGGCGCTAGCACCAATTCAGACTCATGATAAAAATGAATCAACTCAGACAAAATCACCTGAATACTCATAAAGTCTGCAATCAATAGGTCAATACTAAAATGCAGGTATGATTTACCTTCCGACTCGCTTACTTTTAAGTCAAACAGAGGCCATGCTTCAGTGTCATAAACGCGATGGGACATGTTTGCCCGATACGTTAACCTCGTATCAGTTTGCAAATCACATTCAATCTTATACTCAGGTACTTGTGATAGTATTTGCTGAGTACCATTAGAAAAGACTATAGCTCGCAACATCTCATGGCGTTCAATGAGCTTATTCCAAGCTTGGTTTAGCTTCTCAACATCAAGATGTGCAAATTCGAGCTCAAAGTAACCGTGGCAGCCTGTGCCACCGAACTCAAACACATTTTGCCGTCCAATAAGATAAGCGGCCTGTACATCATTTACCGGAAAAATCTCATATTTATCTTTCGTACTAGGACAAAGAACAGCGCCCAATTCACGCTCTTTTAGTATTGTTATTAATTCACTTTTTACTGCTTTCAGCTGCTCAACAACCTCTTTGGTCATTACGCCTTGAGGAGCTCTGAACTTCAAGGCGTCAGCTTCAAGCCAAAACTCGGCTTTCTTAGCTTCTAACTGTTGCAGTAACGCTAATGGTGACATTAATGTTGTTCCTTTTTTCATAAGGTTCCTTCCTCAAAATCAACCTCGTTGCTCTCTTTTTCTGAGGTTTCAAGAGCAAGTGCAATACGTGAAATCGTTTGTAAATTAAACACAGCGTGAAGTGGCAAAGTAATACCGTGCTGTTGTTGGAGTGTGCTAGCTAGCTGAATCGCAACAAATGAATCTCCGCCTAAGGCAAAGAAGTTATCGCTCGCGCTAATTGGCGTATTAATACCAAGAACTTGTTGCATTGCTTGAGTCAGAACAATCTCTTCATCTGTACTTGGTGCAACAAACTCACTCTCATTAGAAATTGAAAGTTCCAAGGTTTTTAATACATTTCGATCGACTTTACCGTTAGCTGTGAGTGGCCATTCTTGAAGTACGGCGTAGCCATCAGGCATAGAGTAACTTGGTAAATAATTTAATAATTGCGGCTGAATAATCGAAAGTTCGACGGCCATATTCGACAACAAATAAGCATGAATCTTAGGACGAGAATCATGATGCTCAATCAATACAATCGCATCTTTCACTCCAGCGCATGACTTAAGTGCTTTCACTATTTCACCGAGTTCAATACGCAGCCCTGCCACTTTAACCTGGTGGTCACGACGCCCAAGGAACTCTATAGTTCCATCAGGCCAGTAGCGCCCTATATCACCGGTTCGATACCAACGTTGTGATTGATGTTCACAGAACTGCTGCTGAGTTAATTCCTTATTACCAATGTAACCTTGGGCGACACCATCTCCCCCAATCCATAGTTCACCGGCAACCCAATCAGGGCAGTCATCACCAATATCACTTGCAACTCTAAAACATTGATTTGGTAAAGGCTTACCATAAGGAATTGAACGCCATTGCTTTTCAACTTGCTGAACAACACAATAGTTCGACCAAATTGCAGCTTCAGTCGCACCTCCCATCGCCACAAATTTGGCAAGACAACTGTTACGACGTAAGCGTTCAGGTAATTCCAGATTGATCCAATCACCTGACAACATAACGCAGCGCAATGAGGTCAATAGCTGACATTCAGCCTGTGACTCATTCCCCATCAAAAGCATTTCTAACAATGCTGGTACGGTATTCCACAAGGTAATTTGATGCTGCTGAACCAACTCTAACCAAACGCCAACGTCTCTGGTTTGCTCATCGTTGATAAGCACCAATTTCCCGCCAACAGACAGCAAGCCAAAAATGTCATATACCGATAAATCGAAATACAAGGCTGATAGCGCTAAGACACTGTCATCTGCAGTTACATTGTGCTGGCGATTGATCGCTTCAATGGTATTCATGGCCGCGCCATGAGTGATCGCAACCCCTTTCGGTGTTCCTGTACTGCCTGAGGTGAAGATCACATAAGCCAACTCATCAAGCGTGCTCTGAAGGGGCTCAACCAAAGCTTCTTCAGAAGCCAGCAAGCTTTCAACATTGATCCCTTGGCCACCATTCTCAAACAACTCGTTGCGGTCACAAATCACGAACTTGATGCATGCTTGCGCCAATACAGACTCAACTCGAGCTTTTGGCCAATCAGTTGCTAATGGTACATAAGCCGCTCCAATCCACTGAATTGCAAGGACAGAAGCAATCTGCTCGATAGAGCGCGGCAACATGACACCAACGCAATCACCTTTAGCAATTCCATGTTTTTGCAACTGGTACGCTGCCTGACTCACTTTTGTATGCAGATCTCGATACTTATAGCGCTGACCATTAGCGACAATCGCCGTCGCCTCAGGTGTTGCTTGCATTTTTTCATACACACTAATGTGCATTGCTCGCAGAGGCACCACGTCCTGAGTGCTGTTAACAAGAGTGCGAACTTCTCGCTGTGATGCAGGTAACGCTATTGGCGATGGCTGTGACCAATCACAGTCAGCAAGTTGCTCCAATAATTGGCAATATGAATTAAACATTGCATCAACTACACCGTCAGGGAACAACGCCTCGACAACATCCCAGTTAAAGTGTAATTCTCCATCTTGCTCAAATACTTGATGGTCAATCCAAACTTGAGGTGTTTGAGATACGCCCCATACAGATCGGGTAATGCCTAACTCAGAAGACTCATCAAGGCTAGTGTCCGCACCTAGTGCACTAGTGAACACCACTGGCATACTCAAATCAGTCACTTCTTTTAACTTGGCTAACTCGCGTATCACCCAAACAGCAGAAACATCGGCGTACTCCAAGTCTTGCCATAACTGCTGTTGCAAACGCTCAGCACTTTGCAACCAACTTTCACCTGCAATTTGATTTGTCTCGAGTAACAAGAGTGAGGTGAAATCCCCCATAATGTGCTGAATATTGTCATGGACAGGCTTGCGATCAAACAAAGTAACATTGATGCAATGCGATGAGGATTCGGACCATTTTGCCAATACTTGCGCATAACAGTTAAGCAACAAACAAGACGGCGTGATCGCACACTCTCGTGCTTTCTCTGTTAAACGGCTCCATAATTCTTTAGACAAGCAGGATTGGCGTCGAACGAAGCGTGGCTTCTCTAATTGATTTGGCTCCATGCTTAACGGCAGACGCGGAGCCTCCGGTAAACTAGGCAGTCTGCTTAACCAATAACTCTTCGCTAATGTTTGGGATTCATGCTCTTCTTGCAGATAAACTTGCTGTTGATAATCACGGAACGTAATCCCCAACTCTGGCAAGTCGGCTTCCAAATCACGATATAAAATTCCAAGCTCAGCAAAGAAAATCCGCATGCTAAGACCATCAAGAATGACATTGTCTAAGCCGATACATAGCCGTTTTTTCCCACATTCAGACTCAATGAGTGTAAGGTGGAAAAGCGGCCATACCTGAGGATTTAACACTCGATGAGATAGCACCTCACGTTGATGAGTAACAACTTCTTCCCACTGTTTTTCAGTACAAGAGACAATCTCCATCGGACAGTAAAGTGCTGACGGAATACAAACTTGTTGCCCTTGGTCATCAAACACAATACGAAGGGTGTCATGACGCTCAATTAAACGCATAAGCGCTTGCTCTAGACGCGTCACATCAAAGCCATCAGCTTCAAATTCAGAATAGAAATGTGTGCCAACACCGCCCATCACAAAGCCTTCGTTTCGCCCCATAATGTAGGCTTGTTGAACATCAGTCAGCACAAATGGTTGATAACGTTCATTCTCGTTATGCACTAACGTGATTTGTGATGAAATTTCACCTGCATCAAATTCTAAATGGCGAGCAAAGTCACTCAACACAGGAAGTGAAAAGACATCGGACAACTTCACACTATTAAAGCCAACCTCGCCCAATACCGCCGTAATTCTTGTTGCATGAAGACTATCGCCTCCTAACAGGAAGAAATTATCTGTACGTGATGGTGTTACACCAAGAACTTGCGCCCAAACCTCTGCAACATACTTTTCATTGTCGGTTACGCAATCTTGTTTATCTTCATGACTAGCCATTGCAATATTGGCAGCTGATAAGCGCAGTTGAGTACGGTCAATTTTGCCATTGTTTGTTAAAGGCATTGTTGAACAAACGACAATGTGTTGAGGCAACATATAATTGGGTAGCTGTAATGCTAACCAGTCAGCCAGTTGAGAGGTATCAGACACAGTAAGAGTTTCAGCCTGGCGCCCCGTCATCACTAATAAGTTCGCTTTATTTACTGCAGGCAAGACATTCATGCTTAGTGATGAAGTTTGCAAACTAGTTTGCCATTGTTGGGCATCAAGTAGAGGTGAAGACTCCCCTCGGCGACAATCATGATAAGGGCTTTGATCTACGCTTCTCATTAACGCTTCTGGCTGCATTAATGTCACCGTTAATAATGCAAGAGGGCTCAGCGCTTGCGTCTCTATCGCAACAAAATGACCACTTGGTGCGATAAGTGAAGACATTAGGTTAATCCCTTCATTCACATCATTAAAACGATGGAGTGCATTGTTACTGATCACCAAATCAGCTTGATGCCTTTCAACGTCGCTTAATGCACAAGCAAAAGCATGATCCCCATAGCCCACTAATCGGAATGTCGCTTGATCAAGAACCGACTTAGCTTGTTCAGCTACGCAGTAACTTACCTGGCTAGCGTCACATTGATTCAATATATGTGATGCTAAATGACCCGTTCTACCATTGAGTTCGACAACGTTTACAGCTCGACCCAATTGCTTAGAAAGTAAGACTATTGTTTCAACAATATATTGTTCCGTTGATGAAAAATCAGGGTGGATTAATGCTAACGCTTCAGGTGTCAACACCGGGTCATCAATAAGCGTAATTTCACTCACCTCGCCCTGCATCAAATCAACATACCAATCAACCTTATTTTCTAATGCCGATAAGATTGAAGCATGAGCAGGCATATGCGCTACCTTCTTTTGGTAGGCAACCATTGGACTAACGACGTCTTGCTCTTGACGCCAGTATCCCCGCTCAGCTGACCATTGCTTTGTTTCAACGAGAACATGCAACCAGCTTTCAAATACAGCTTGAAAACGAGGTGTAATATGCAAACTACATAGCCAATCATCCAGCGTCAGTGACGCACCCGGTTTAACGTTATTTGCTATCACCATCTTATCGAGCACCAAACGCATAACATGCGTTGCCATTGCTTGCTCAATAGCGGTGTGATCGACAGGCTTTGGTGGTGTGGGTTGCGATACCTTTGTATCAAGCAGCGTCATATCAGCTTCATACTCTGTTTGAAGAGCACTCACCTCACCTTGCTGTTTAGAAACAAAAAGTTGAATATGTTTCTGTGGTTTATCTAGCAATAGCGCTATCGCTTTTTGCACCCCAGAAAATTGCTCTGCCGCATGTTCAACGTCCCCAAGTTCAATCCTAAAGCCATTAAGTTTGACCTGGTTATCTCGTCGCCCAATAAACTCAACGATCCCGTTAGACCAAAAACGTCCCATATCACCAGTTCGGTAATACTGTTGCCCATCATGGAAAATGAATTGTGCTGCTGTTCTTTCAGGGTCAGCAAAGTACCCCTCTGCAACCCCCTGACCACCAATCCAGAGCTCACCAATCACCCAATCAGGACAATCTCGGCCCAAGGCATCCATCACTCGGTAACTTTGATTACTCAATGAATAACCGTATGGGATGCTTGTCCAATCCGTCTCTACGTAATTGACATCAAAAGCATTAGACCAAATCGCAGCTTCTGTTGCCCCTCCTAATGCCGTCAATTGAATTGATGGGTTCAAAGCATTTAATCTTGGTTGTAAATCCAAACCAACCCAGTCGCCTGACAACAGAACATTTGTCATCGAGCTTGGCAATTGACGAGTGTCATTTTCAGCTGCAATTAACAACATTTCGAACAGTGCAGGCACACTATTCCATATCGTAATTTGATATTCATGAATCAATGAAATCCACGCTTTTGCTTCTTTTCGTTCTGACTGTTGAGGAACAACAACGCAGCCCCCTACAGAAAGTGGTCCAAAAATATCAAAGACAGATAAATCAAAGTTCAGTGCCGATAAAGCAAATGTTCGACAGTCACTAACCAACTGATAACGCTGATTAATATCATCAATAGTATTGGCCGCAGCTTGATGGGTAGTAATAACGCCTTTAGGAATACCGGTAGAGCCAGAGGTATAAATAATATAAGCAACATCGTGTGGTGATACCGAAGCAATTTGTGTTGCTATGATGTGCTCTTGCCCACGTTCATCAATATCGAGTAATGACCAACCAGCCATTGCTTCTTGGTTGGTAATTGCCTCCACAGCATCCTGATTTATTACAACGATTTTAATTGCTGCTTGTTCAATAATTTGATTCAACCGAGCGACTGGTTGCTCAATATCGAGGGGGACATAACTAGCGCCCAATAAGTGTATTGCCAACACCGCGACAACTTGTGATGCTCCCTTTGGCAATAAAATCGCCACACGATCCCCAGACAGTACACCTTCTTGCTTGAGACGATAGGCAAGTTCACCAGCACTTTCTGACAACTGGCGATAAGACATCGACGCTTTATTTTCAATAACCGCAATGGCATCAGGTTGCGCCTCTGCCAATTCAAAGAATCGCTGATGGAGAGTGCGAGGGGCGTACGAAATCACGTCACTGCTGTTTCTCGAAGCACGATCTTTTCTTGCTTCTTCGGTTAAAAATGCGGGCACCGTTTGTTTCAGCATGTTAGGTCGCTGCGCTATTTCAGTGATTAGCCTTCCCATGCTAGCAAACATCTGATCGACCATATTGGCTGGGAATAGATCATCGACTGTATCCCAACTTATTATCAACTCCCCTTTTCTCTCCATTACCTGACAGTCAATCCAAACCTGAGGCGTCTGAGAGATGACATAATTCATCTCACCCAGACAACTATCGCCAAGGAAGTCATTACCTAGGTTACTAGTGAAAACTATCGGCATGGCAACTTGAGAGCCTCTCTGCTTGGAAAGCTCTCTTAACAAGCGAATTGCATCGAAATCACTATGGTCAAGATTCGCCATAAATTGGCGATTCAATGCACTTGCATTATCTAAGATATTGGATGCTTCTCCATCACGGCATGCTAATAGCATCAGCGTAGTAAAATCAGCAACAACACCCGACACATCCATGGCAGTATGACGTCGGTTGAAAATCGTAAGATTTAAACAAAAATCCTTATTATCACTCCAGCCTCTTAAGGTCTCCGCATAACAACTCGCCAACATCATTGAGGGAGTAATACGGTGTTGACGGCATGCTTGCTGTAATGCTCGCCATTTATCGGCAGCTAAACGCCATTCACGGTGAACGAACACAGGTTGTTTGATTTCTTCCGGTCGTTTTGCCAACGGTAATTGCGGCGCCGAAGGCAAGCTAGGCAGTTGTGCTAGCCAATATTGACGATCAGCCTCTACATGCGCTTGCTCACGTATTGCTGATAGATATTGAGGGAAATGCAGGGTTGGTTGCGCAAGTTGTTCACAATTATCATCGAGATAGAACTGAGCTAGATCATCAAGCAGAATTTGAATGCTTAATGCATCAGCAACAACCATATCAATATTGAAGTGAAGACGACTACCTCGCGGACTATGACTTAAATTAATTGCCAAGCCAGATTCATTTTCTAAATCCAGAATCTGCGCTTCTAAATTACGCCTCAGATCTGCCTGTTTACTTGTTGCCAATTCACAGTCAAGAGTTCTCCAATCATATTCATGGATTTGCGTTGGAGCATTCGCTGTAATATAGCCAAGACCATCGCTATTCATCCTCATTCGTAACATGCTATGACGGGCATATAGGCGATCAAGCGCTAAACGAAGTTTGTCACTATCGATCCATTCACTATCAAGCTCTAAGTAGACCTGGCATGCAACCCCACCAAGAGTTTGTGTGCTGTTCCTACCTTGCCAATACGCTTGTTGAACACTAGTCAACTCGAAAGGGTGAGTTAATACTGTTTCAGTATCTTGTTCTTTTTTAGCATCTAGATATTTTTCAGCAACTTGGTCACAACTTACTGATGATTGCCATAATGCAGACCACGCAGCTAAAGTTGGCGCTTCGTACATCCGAACAAGTTCAAACACAACATTGTGCTTTTTCGCTTCATCAACAAGATCCATCATCTGCAATGAATCCAAGCCTAAGTTAATCAAATCAGCGTCTAAGCCTATTTCTCCAGGCTCGATAAGTAGCACATCGCTCAGCCATTCAGTTAAGAATGCTTGATGATCAATGATCGATTTCGCGGGTAAAGTAGCTTCCTCTATATTACTTTTGCTACCTGTATTTTGCTGTTCAACCCAGTATTTCTCTCGTTTAAATGGGTATAGCGGTAAAGCCAATAAAATTTCGGTTGGATAAGTCACTTTCTCACTAAAGTGCGACCAGTCATAATCAGCACCATTGCACCATTGTTCAAGTTCGGCTGGTAATGCCGACGGAACGAAAGATTGACCTACGGCAATTTGTTTTAATTTACATAGTAAGTCTTCGATATCTGCAAATGGAACACATCGCCGGATTGGTAAGTGATGCTCGCGTTTATCTCTCCAAGCATGGAATAGCTCAACAGCATTGTGACGGTGTGATTCTATTGTTTGAATCCAAGCTTTAGCCAATTGGCTAAGACTATCAATATGACTTGCTGTTAAGGGAAGGAACCCTATCTGTGGTAGTACATACTCAGATTTGTCCGTCACATCTTGATGATTACGAATAATAATGTGACCCAAAGTCCCAGTAAAACTAAAGGAACTAACCCCCATGCGTCTTAACGGTATTGGACGAACGTCGTTCTCAAAAATATAACGTTCAATCCAAGGCCGTAGCTCAGGATTAAACGACTTAAACGTTGGGTGAGGGAAAACAGTTTGTGCACGCATTTGAGCAATCGCCCTAATCACCCCCGCAACACCAGCAGCAGATTCTAGGTGACCAAACTGCGCTTTGCCTGCAGTCAAATGCAGCGGTTGAATACGACTCTGATAAACACCATCAATAGCACTTAATTCGATAGGGTCGCCAAGCGGTGTGCCGGTGCCATGCATTTCAATTGCATCAATATCATTTTCTGTTCTTCCACTGCGCGCTAGTACTTCTTTCAACAGTGTTTGCTGTGCAAGTGGGTTAGGTGCCGTCAAGCTACTACTCTCACCGTCTTGTGCCACACCTGTAGCCTCAATAACCGCTAAAATAGGGTCACCATCTCTTATCGCTGCATCATAATCTTTTAGCAGTAGTAACCCTAAACCCTCAGCACGAGCATAACCATCAGCATCAGCACTAAAAGTAGCGCATCGCCCGTTCGGAGAAAGCATCCCTGCTTTTTGTAAAGCACTCTCTATTTGAGACGAGAGAAGAAGGTTTACACCACCAGCAATTGCAGATTCACAACGCTTTGATTGAATATTTTGGACAGCCATATCAATGGCAACGATAGATGATGAACAAGCGGTATCTATAGTAATAGCTGGGCCACTTGTACCGTAATATTTAGCAAGTCGACCCGAACTACCACTACGACTCGTGCCAGTAATTAAATAACTTTTTAAAAACTCAGGAGCGTTTTGATTAGCCAACAGATCACTATAATCTTGGCTTCCCTGGCCGACAAAAATACCTAATGGCAACCCTTTTAATTTCGAAGGTAACCAACCCGCTTGTTCAAAAAGATGCCAACTTGACTCCATCAACCAGCGCTGTTGTGGATCGAGCAAGCAGGCTTCTCGAGAAGACATAGCAAAGAAATTAGCATCAAACTTGTCTATGTTATCAACCGCACCTATAGGTAAAGAAAATGTGCGTAACTCATCACTCACACTCGCTAGTGCTGATTCGCCTTTAATTAGCCAATCTGCGTACTCAACCCAACTTGCGTTTTGTTGCTTTGGTAAACGACTGCTAATTGCAATAATCGCAATATCAGTTGACCGAGATGAAAACGCCTCCACCAACTCTTTTGGGGACTGCTGCCTGTGTTGCTGTTGAACAAACTGACTAAAAGCGGATAGATTTGGATAAGCAAATAACTGTACAGGTGAAATCGAGATACCAAGCTGACTCGAAATTTGTGCGCACCACTGTGTCGCAAGCAAACTTGTCAGTCCGACATCAGTGAAACCTTGCTTATCACCCAATAGCTCAATACCGACAATAGCTTCAAGGGAATTTCGCAAATATTCAGAAATGTCAGTAATG
Organism: Vibrio chagasii; assembly: GCF_002954585.1. Lineage (GTDB taxonomy): Bacteria > Pseudomonadota > Gammaproteobacteria > Enterobacterales > Vibrionaceae > Vibrio > Vibrio chagasii_A. Next base: position 1,689,527 of record NZ_MSCI01000001.1, on the reverse strand, counting down.
AAAGCGGGAGTGGCTGGTAGCGACGATATGTATAGTGGCTTTAATTTTTGTGCTTGGAGCTCTGATAGCATCAAGCTTCGACGGATCTTACCGCTAGAAGTTTTTTGTAAGCAACCTCTTGCGATGAGGGTAACTTGACTCACTGACAAATTATGATTTTTAGCGATAAGCGACTTAATTGTTTTTGAAATTTTTATTAGTTGTCTTTGTTCTGTATGGCGATGCACTTCGCATAACCCATGAATTTCACCTGACTCAATATCTTGAACAAAGCAAGCCCCCCCAACCTCGATGTCACCACACACGCTCTCAATCGTAGATTCTAGGTCGTTAGGCATATGGTTTTCACCAGAAACAATAATGACATCTTTGAAGCGGCCGCAAATATACAATTCACCACCCCACTTAAATGCCAGATCTCCGGTGCGCAGATACTCCCCATCGTCACAACTTGAATTTATCGATGCATTAAACGTTTGTTGAGTGAGCGAAGCTTTATTCCAGTAGCCTTTCGCCACGCTATTACCGCGAACCCAAACTTCACCAACCTGTCCCAACTCACAAGCAGCACCGGTATGAGGGTCAACAATCTCAACTTGCCAAGAATTAAACTGGCTACCGCTACTCACTAACTCCCGCCCCGACATAGATTCAACAGCATGTCCTTCAGCAAGGCAGCCAACATCAAAAGTCTTCATTACTGCAGAGGTATTCGCAGGTTTATGGCTCACAATAAGCGTGGCTTCTGCCATTCCATATGCAGGTAAGAATCTAGATGACTGGAAACCTGACGATTCGAACTTTTGAGAAAAGCTCCTTATCGTTGAAGCTCGAATTGGCTCAGCAGCATTCATCACGACCTTCAAAGATGAGAGGTCCAACTCACTGGCTTGAAGATCTGAAATAGAATCAACACACAGTTGGTAGGCAAAATCAGGCGCAGCGGTAATTGTGGCTTGGTACTGCTCTATCATGTTTAACCATTTTGCTGGTTCTACAGAAAATTGACTTGGCCGGATAAAACTGCACGTACCACCAGACAATAAAGGGAACATAAGACCGTAGAACAAGCCTAGATCATGATAAAAAGGTAACCAATTTGCGGTGTGGATATGCTGTAGACTTGGTTCTACTTGAAGCATAATGTCGAATTGATGATAAATATTTTTATCATAGTTACAAACCGCTTTTGGGCTTCCCGTTGAGCCCGATGAATATTGCAACATAACAGGGCCTGTGGGTGGGCACAGGTCATTCCAACAAAGTGGTTGTTTCTCTCCGAATAACTCATCCAGATATACAACTTCTCGGTTTATATCCCAACCAAATTTTTCAATTTCTCCTTTGGTCGCTGACAAAGCAACAATGAGGTTTGGTTCACAGTCATCCAGGATATGCTCAATATTAGATTTAACTCGCTGTAACCGTTTAACACCAGGCAAATTGACAGGTACCGCAGTAACCCCCACCATCAGACAGGCTAGGTACGAAAAAATAAAACTTGAGTCCCCTGGTAATAATAATAATGCTCTTTCCCCGGAAAAACATTTTATATTTCGAGCAACTTTACTCACTTCATAAAATAGTTCTTGATAACTATAGCTCTGATGTTCTTCACCAGTGCAATCATTCAGTGCTATTTCTAATGCATTATTTTCAAAATTATGCATTAACCTTTGCTGCACCCAGCCAGCTACAATTTCTTGCATTACTTTTTCCTACACGATTAATTTGTAGTTATCCCCCTCAAACAGAGGGGGAGTATATTATTGGAGAACTACCATTTTAGATTGACAGTGGCACCAATTGTCGCTGGGTCACCAGAGCGGCCGTACCATTTTTCATTTGATCCATCCCCCATAGGGAAGGCACGTGTCAGGTATTCTTTATCTAACACATTTTTCGCCCAAAGAATCAGGTCAATATTATCGCTTGTGTAACCACCCCTTAAGTTCAGAACGCCATAAGCATCTTGTTTAGTCGTGTTAGCACTATCGAAATAAAAATCACCCGTTACGTTATAATCAGTGTAAATAAAGTAGTTTTCTAAGAAGTTATAATCCACACCTAGGCTATAAGTATATTTAGGGGAGTTGGCTGGGCGATTACCGCTATAATCATGTTGACCGGCGAAGCCACCATTCATGTCGTAATCCTTGCTAACAAAATCATCAAAGCTTGCATCATTAAATCCACCGTTAACCCAAGTCGTTAAACCAGGCTGAATTAACCACGACAACTCAAATTCAGCGCCCTTACTAACGGTGCCCCCTGCATTTTGGGTAAAGGACTTAGGGTAAATCTGCTGTTCAACTTGTTGATCTTTCCAATCAATCAAGAATACTGACGAATTAAAGCGAATACGATTATCTAACCATTCACTCTTCATTCCTAATTCATAGTTTATTGTGTATTCAGGATCATACTTTGGTGAAATAGTTGGCGGAGTTAGCATATTAAACCCACCACTTTTATAACCGCGCGCGATGCTCGCAAACATCATAATGTCGGGGGTGGCGTAGTAATTTAGACCAGCTTTAGGCAACCACTCATTAAAACTAGCCTCATCTGAACCATTTGAACTTGGGGCATACATATTCCAAAGGTCAAGATAATCAAACTGAACTTTCTGATAGTCATAACGTAAACCAGCAATCGCTTCCCATTTTTCAGAGAATCGATAATTAACATTGCCAAATACAGCATAATTTCCTACTTTTGACTTTGTTTTAGTTTTATTAAACATACCGGCATTTTTCATACGCATATCAATGTCATTTTTGGCAGTCTCATCAAAGAAGTACAGACCACTCACCCAACGAACGGCATCATTTTGATCAGAACTCAATCGGAACTCTTGTGTCATGCGAGAGAAATCTGAATCAATAAACAGTTCTTGGTCATCAACTTGAGTAAAGTCTAAATCTTGATTATCAACTTTATCCTCTTTGGTATAAGCCGTAATAGACGTAAAATCGAAAGCATCTGCAGCATAATTTGCACGAATTGAACCAGTCAGGATATCGGCTTTCGCTTGTCCCTCTAAGTTGGAATAGACTTTATGGCTATCTTGATTAATCTGGTCTAGTGTAGCGAATGACATATTGCCATTTTTACGATTTTGGGCATCGACAGTAGCAATTACATCCCATGACTGATCAACGGGTACCCAACGAACTTTTAATCGACCATTAAAGTCTTTTACGTCATTAACGTCGTCTTTACCGTCATAGTCCCTTGTAAAATAGCCGTCATCCGTCGAATATTGAATCGCAGTACGGTATGCCCACTCATCGCTATCTGCAATAGCACCGCCCGAAATAAGATTGCCCTTAATTTGGTTGTAACTTCCGTAGGTTAACCCGGCGCTACCTTCAGTGAAAAAGTCAGGATCCTTTGTATGGATGCTAATAACACCTGATGAAGCATTTCGCCCATATAGGGTACCCTGTGGCCCACGCAATACTTCAATACGTTCAACATCGAGTAATTCTGTGTCAAACGTTTGATACATGACACCATCAATTAAAAACAGTACAGATTGTGAGCCTTCCATGGTGGGGGTAATTCCTCTCATAGAAAGAAAACTCGCATCGGAAGGGTTACCCGCTTTAATCATGGAGACATTTGGGGTTCTTTTTACAATATCAAACGTGTTTTCGATACCAGCTCTTTCAACATCGTAATCCGATAACACTGAAATACTGATCGGGGACTTTTGTGATTCTTCGGCTACCTTTCCAGCCGTCACCACCATTACTTCTAATTTATCAGGGTCAATAGCTTCCCCTAAAACAGTAAAGGAACTTAATGATAAACACACACTAAATGCTAGCTTAGATACTTTTAACGCCATAGGTCCAACCTTTATCCATAAATAAGTAATATCTAATAAAAAACAAATGAATATAGTAATAGTAATGTAAACGATTCTCATTTGAGTTGAGTATATTTCCTTGTATCGCGAATAAATGCAAATAACTATCATTTATAAAGAGAGGCTTACTTATTATATTTATACAAAACTCATTTAAATAAGGGGGAGAAATACCATTGGCAGGCACAGTTTTTTAGTAGAAAAGGGATTTAAGGTTATTGATTGACTTCCTAAGCGATCGCTAAAATAAAGAGTAAGGACAATTAATTTACTATTTTAACAATAACACTCAACTTATGATTGTATTTACGAAGGCGTGGGGTTACCTCGTACATATCCTTTAATGATTAGAGTGTTATCGACACCTAAGATGATATAAGCTGACCAAATTCTCGACATTTAATAAATCAAAACCATAAAGGATCATCTGTGGAATTTACGCTCGATAAATTTAACGGCATCATCATCAATCCAGCAACAGTCACATATGATGTTGACTCATTCCATGCTGAACTCAACAAGATCACCGAATTTTCAAAGCAAAACAACAAAGGCATCATTTGGATCAGCTTACCAATTGCATTATCACACCTTATCCCTGTAGCGACTGAACTTGGTTTTGTGTTCCACAACTGCCTAGAGGACGAAATTACGCTGATTCACAAATCCGAGATTGTTGAATTTGTGCCTTTTATTCCCACTCACACCTTGGGTGCTGGCGCATTGATCACCAATGAACACAACCAAGTACTAATTATCAAAGAACATGGTATGACGGGCTATAAATTACCTGGCGGCCACATTGAACTAGGCGAAAGTATTGAAGAGTCTGTGGTTAGAGAGACCATGGAAGAGACTGGCATCAAAGCAGAGTTTGTATCGGTAGTTGGCATGGCAACGCGCCACCCATATCAGTTTGGCAAATCGAACCTCTACTTTGTTTGCCACCTGATAGCTCAAACTCAAGAGATTGCGATTCAAGACACGGATGAAATTGCGGAAGCCAAATGGGTAGATGTAGAAGAGTTCATCAACAACACAGAGAACTACCCGTTCAACCGTCAGATGGTCGCTTCTTTGGTCGGCAAACAAGGTTTGGAACTGACTCAACTCGAAGGCAATTCAGGGCCTACTCATAAGCCAGAAGTCTTCTTTTCTAAAAGCGAATAATAAAAAGTTTGTTCGAGAAGTTTACACCATGAAAAAAGCGCCATTAATAGGCGCTTTCAAAGAGGCAATATCTGAGTTAAGTAAATCAATAAACTCATCATATCCTTTAAAGCCCATATTAGCTTCGTCCAGCCATCGCTAATAAACTGCCTGTACCAATAAATACACTGCCGAAAATACGGTTTTGCACAATCATATGACGGCGATTCTTAACCAATCCGCTCAACCGACTAGCTAATAATGCATAAGCACACATCACAAGCATATCGACGGTAAGTAAAGTACTGCCTAGCACTAGTATCTGCTCTACATGGGGACTGCTTGACACAATAAACTGGGGCAAAAGAGCAACAAGGAAAACAATACTTTTAGGATTGGTAACGTTGACAATCACTGACTGACAAAACATTTTCAAGCCACTTACTTTCTGCTGGTGTTCTTTGTAATCTGTATTATCCACCGTCTCGGTAAACTTCTTGATACCTAAATAAATTAAGTAGAATGCCCCGACCCACTTTATAGCAATAAACGCAACCTCTGATTGGGCAAGAACAGCACCAAGTCCAACACCAACTATCGCAATATTGAACATATTCCCAACTTGTAACCCAATGTTTGAAATCAAGCTTCGACGAAAGCCGTATTTCATTGTTATTGACATCATATTCACGGCCCCTGCACCAGGAGAAACAGCTAAAACAATGCACGCCATCAAAAACGCAAACCACAAATCAAAATTCATTTAAGATCCCTTTTAAAGTGACATCGACTCTAGACTTAAGTCGTCGTTGTAGCTAGTTTACTCACCACATAAAAATAGAAAAACTAAGTTTTTATATATTCATTCGTAAGGAAACCTATGGACACTCGATTTCTTGAAAGCCTTGTCGCAGTCGTAGAGGAAGGGTCAATAGCCGCTGCAGCCCGTGCCCAAGGCATAACACCGGCAGCCATCAGTCAAAGGATTCAAGCATTAGAGGGCGAGTTTAATTGTAAGCTGTTTAGACGAGCTGGAAGCACTGTTCAGGCCACATATGCCTGTTTGGCGGTTGTCCCCAAAGCAAAATCGATTATCAGGGAGACTCGTGATCTTATTGAAGTTGCACAAGGGTCGGGATTAGATGGCACGTTAAGAGTGGGGGCTAACTCAACGTCATTAACCGCGTTTATCCCATCGACTCTCAAGTCCATTCGGGAAGTTGCGCCACAGGCAAAATTTCATATCATTCCTGGGAATTCTATCGATTTAAATCGGAGCCTTATCAATGGCGACCTTGATGCAGCGATTATCGTTGCCCCTCCCTCTGTCATTCCAAAAACATTGCAATGTAGAGAACTGAGAAATGAGCCTCTTGCGTTAATTCATAACAAAACGATTCAAGGCTCTATTGCAAGTATACTCGATAACAACGCTTATATTAGATATGACCCTACCTGTTGGGGCGGGCAGATGTCGGAACGATTCATGAACGACACGGGGATGACTAAAAATACCATTTTTGACCTGGATTCCCTTGAGGCGATTGCTCAACTGGTGGTGGAAGAGGTTGGAGTATCAATTGTTCCAGTCTGGCCTGGCTTGGAACTCTTTGATGAACACATCACCATCACACCAATAACCAACAAGAAATACAACCGGAAGATGGTACTACTGAGTGCATACCACCCTAGACAGCCCAAACTACTCGAATTGTTTGTAAAACATTTAGGTGAACTCGACTCGATTACACTGCAAAAAAGTGAGTCAGAGCATTAAGGAACGGGGTAATAAAATGGAAAAAAGCGCCGTTGATACGGCGCTTTGTATTGAGTCCAAATAGTCCCCTGAGTACATTTTTGTTTAATCAAAAAAAGCCAAGCGGATTAGTATCGTAGCTGATCAGCAGGTTCTTAGTGTTTTGGTAGTGATCGAGCATCATCTTATGTGTCTCACGACCAATACCTGATTTCTTATATCCGCCAAACGCTGCATGTGCTGGGTAAGCATGGTAACAGTTAACCCAGATACGGCCCGCTTCGATATTACGACCCATGCGGTAAGCAAGGTTTGCATCACGCGTCCATACACCTGCGCCCAAGCCATATTCGGTATCGTTGGCAATCTCTAGCGCTTCTGCTTCATCTTTAAAGGTAGTCACCGCGATAACTGGGCCAAAGATCTCTTCTTGGAAGACACGCATCTTATTGTTGCCTTCGAGCATGGTCGGTTGAATGTAGTAACCATTGCCTAGATCATCCGGTTGCTGCGCAATTTCACCACCAGTTAGAACTTTCGCACCCTCTTGGCGACCAATTTCTAAGTAGCTGAGAATCTTATCAAACTGCTCTTGAGAGGCTTGTGCGCCAACCTGAGTGTCCGTATCTAGCGGGTTGCCTTGCTTGATGGTTTGAGCACGCTCGACCACTTTCGTAATGAACTTGTCGTAGACCGATTCATGAATCAGCACACGAGAAGGACAAGTACACACTTCACCTTGGTTAAAAAACGCCAGCAACATACCTTCAACACACTTATCGAGATATTCATCTTCATGATCAAAGATATCTGGGAAGTAGATGTTCGGTGACTTACCACCCAATTCTACCGTTGATGGAATCAAGCTCTCAGCCGCACACTTTAGAATATGGTGACCGACCTCAGTTGAGCCTGTAAATGCTAACTTAGCAATGCGATCGCTAGTCGCTAAGGCTTGCCCCGCTTCACTACCAAAACCATTCACGATGTTGACTACACCAGCCGGCAGAAGGTCGGCGATCTTCTCCATCATAACCAAAATAGATGTTGGTGTTTGCTCGGCAGGCTTCATCACCACACAACAACCTGCGGCTAAAGCAGGTGCCAGTTTCCAAGCCGCCATTAAGATTGGGAAATTCCAAGGAATGATCTGACCGACTACGCCAATTGGCTCAGGGAAATGGTAGCTAGCGGTGTTTGAATCGAGCTCGGCTGCGCTGCCTTCTTGTGCTCGAATACAGCCTGCAAAGTAACGGAAGTGATCGACAACTAATGGAATGTCTGCGGCTAAGGTTTCACGAACTGGTTTGCCATTTTCCCATGTTTCAGCAACTGCGATCTCTTCTAGGTTCGCTTCAATACGGTCAGCAATTTTAAGTAGGATGTTAGAACGTTCAGCAACACTGGTCGCCGCCCAACTTGCACGAGCTGCATGTGCCGCATCGAGCGCCAAGCTAATGTCTGCTTCATTTGAGCGCGCCACTTGGCAATACACCTGACCATTCACTGGGGAAGTGTTATCAAAATACTCGCCGCTGACAGGCTTCACCCACTCACCACCGATAAAGTTATCGTATTGAGCTTTAAAGTTCACCACTGCGTTGTCACTACCCGGCTGTGCGTAAATCATAGTTCGATCCTTCTTAGATGTGTTGTTCGTTATTAAGCGAGAGCTGTCTTATTTTTTGGCGACTTATCCTGAGAAAAGAACTCATAACAAGACGCCCATGTTTATTGTTTCTGTTTAAAACACTGATGCTTCGTGCTTTCTTCACAACAAGAACAACGCAAATCACACGCCATAACCTCAAAACTTGTTGTTAGTAAATTGTAAAACTATGATTACCAAACATTTACAACCCAAAGTGAGTTGGCATTGAACGGCCGTATGGAAACCACTCCAGTGTTCAACTGTTTCAATTTGGTACACTCTCACTGTTACGACATGGAACAGTCATGCACCTTCAACAAGCAAACACATCAGATTGGCTTTCATCTTCTTGGCACCGCAGCACAAAAGCGGGGCTAAAACAGAGACGTCTTCCCGAAGATATTCGCCTACCACAGTCGATTCTTAAGCAGCGACGTCATCAGTCATCAAGCTTGATTCAAATCGTCGAGCGCAATGCGCTGCCTCTGTTCAATCAGATGTTTGCACGCACAGACAGTCGTTTAATCTTGACCGACATTGAAGGGGTGATTCTGGCGAGTTGGGGACAAGAGCGGTTTAAGGAAAAACTGACTTCGATAGCACTCAGCTCTGGTGCGTGTTGGCAGGAACAACTCAAAGGCACCAACGCCATTGGCACGGCGATCGTGGAAGCCAAACCCGTGACCATCATTGGTGAGCAGCACTTCATCCACCAGCACAGGTTTATCAGTTGTTCAGCAAGCCCTGTGTTTGATCACCAAGGGAACATGGTTGGCGTATTGGACATTACCAGCGAGCAGCAACAACACGACAGTTCGGTACAGCTGCTCGTTCAAAACATGGTTCAGCTTATTGAGAATCAGCTATTGAGTCATATCCCACAAGGCACGACTCGTATTGATCTCGCGTGCGATAAATCACTACTTCACAGTGGTTGGCAAGGGATTGTAATAGCCAATGGAGCTGGAGAGGTGGTCGCGCACAATCAGGTCGCCTCTCAACTTTTAGATCAAACCTCAATCGTCGGTGAGAGTATCGATACCCTCTTCAACCAAACTTCAATAGATGCCCCCTTTGTGTTTGAAAAACAGCATCTCAAACGCCCAACAGCCAAGCGCACACGCTCTCTTTCCGCATCGTGTGATTTACACCATGGTGAGCAAAAGATAGAACACGCTTGGCAGCAGGCCAATAAGGTTATCGACAAAGGCATTAGCCTATTAATCCTTGGTGAAACAGGCGTCGGCAAGGGCGAGTTTGTTAAGGCGTTACACAAGCAAAGCCAGCGTAAATCATCGCCCCTAGTAGCGGTAAATTGTGGTGCGCTGCCTAAAGATCTTATCGAATCTGAACTGTTTGGTTACGCACCGGGGGCTTTTACTGGCGCAAACAAACAAGGTTTTCAAGGGAAGATCCGTCAAGCAGACAAAGGGATCTTATTCTTGGATGAAATAGCTGATATGCCGTTAGAGACTCAGTGCCGACTACTGCATGTTCTGCAAGATAAATCCGTGGTGCCAGTTGGTTCCAATCAAAGCTATCAAGTCGATTGCCAGATCATCGCCGCAACTCACAAAAACCTCGAGCAGTTAGTCACAACCGGTGAATTTAGGCAAGACCTGTATTACAGACTAAATGGCTTAGCCTTTACCTTGCCAAGCTTGCAACAGCGACAAGATAAGCATGCCTTAATCGAACACATTCATCGTAAATACTCCGAGGCTGAACAGTCTATTTGCCCGCACCTAATGAGTTTATTGTGCGCCTATTCTTGGCCGGGCAACATCCGAGAATTAGACAACTTACTTAAAGTCGCCGCTCTACTAGCGAGTGATGAACCGCTGCTCACACTCGAGCATGTGCCAAGCCACCTTGCTCAGCACCTCACCTCTTTAGCTCAAGATAACCGTCATCAGGTTACTGCTTCTCGTATCATCGAAGGTAAGCCAAATGCTGATTTAAGAAGCACCGTTGAAGAAACCTTGTTGCAAACCTATCAAGCCAACCAAGGCAACATCAGCAAAACTTCACGCATACTTGGCATCAGCCGTAATACGATTTATCGAAAACTAAAAAGCTTAGGCATTCTCTGATAATGAACACAGGCGCTCATAGCTTGACCTTTCATTATCGAAAATAAAATTCACTTCTAGTGAGACATTTTGCTCTCTGACTCGTAATGCTCCAAAACGAAAGAGGGCTCAGATGCAAACAATCAACGTAGTGTGGCTAAAGCGCGATTTAAGGCTCACCGACCACGCACCTTTACAACACGCTTTATCAGATCAACACCCCACGATATTGATCTACATTTTCGAACCCATGCTGCTAAACAATGCCCACTATTCTGAGCGACATTGGCGGTTTGTTTGGCAGTCTCTACAATGCATGAACCTGTCACTGAAGGCGTACGGACATCAGGTCTCAATACTTTATGGCAGTGCAATGGACTGCTTTGAAGCGATTCAATCTCGTTACCACATAAAAAATGTCTTCTCTCACCAAGAGATAGGATTAAATTGCACCTTTAAGCGCGACATGCAACTTTCTGCTTGGCTTAAAGAGCACAACATCCCATGGCAAGAGTTCGCACAGGGCGCTGTCGTGAGAGGGTCGAAAGATAGAGTCGGTTGGGACAAGCATTGGAACAGCGTGATGCGTGCTCCCATCGAAGAAAGTCAATTAACTGCAGAATCACTACATACCCTTGATGCTGAAGAGCTTGAACTCGCTATGGAACCTCCACAAGCATGGTTAACCAAAGTTAACGGTATACAAACGGGTGGAAGTGCACTGGCATGGGAAACGTTACACGACTTCTTTGAGCGCCGTGGTCGAGATTACTACCGCAGCATCTCAAGTCCTGAAGCCTCGCGACATGCCTGTACACGTCTATCTCCATATTTGGCTTGGGGTAACATATCGCTGCGTGAGGTTTATCAACACCTATTGGGGCACTGGCAGGTCGCGGGATTTCGTCGCAGCTTGATTGCGCTCTCCTCAAGGCTCCACTGGCACTGTCATTTCATGCAGAAATTTGAATCGGAATGCGCGATGGAATATCGCTGTATCAATCACGCCTATGAAGCGCTCTTACAAAAAGAAACGGTAAAAGATTCTACACTTCTTCAGGCATGGAAGATGGGGTTGACCGGGGTGCCATTGGTAGATGCCTGTATGCGCTGCCTGCATCATACTGGGTACATTAATTTCCGCATGCGCTCAATGCTAGTGAGCTTTCTCACTCACCATATGAACATGGACTGGCGTGATGGTGTCACTCATTTAGCCCGGCTGTTCCTCGATTTTGAACCCGGCATTCATTATCCACAGTTTCAAATGCAAGCTGGGGTAACGGGCATCAACACCATCCGTATTTACAACCCAACAAAGCAAGCCCAAGAACACGATTCTGATGGAGACTTCATCCGAAAATGGGTACCAGAACTTTCAGATATACCCACTCCACTTCTGTTTGAGCCTTGGAAGATGACGCCAATGGAAGTCATGATGCATGAGCTTGAACTAGATTCCCCTTACCTTAATCCAGTCATCGATCTCGAAGCTAGCGCTAAAGAAGCACGAGTGCGTTTGTGGTCATGGAGAAAACTAACGGAAGTGAAACAAGAACGAAGTCGTATTTTGTCGCGCCACGTTAGGCCACCGAAGAAAAAAAGCAAAACAACACGGGCAATCTAAGACAACGCATTCCCTCTTCAAATTACTTATAAAAAGAGTGGTCATCCACTAGGGTAGATAAAATTAATTGTGACCCTCGTCATATAATGAGTAATAGACTCGCGGTCACAAACTCGAAAATAAGAATCGCTGCCTTGCTAAAACATTGAACTCATTTAGGTATCATTAAAACTAATAAATACAGAAAGTTAGCAATTGCTAAATGATGATTTTGATCGTTCTCTAAGCGTTGCGACCAAGGCCAAAACTGCACATTATGCAATCTTGTTTATATTTTTGATCTTCCTATTCTTTTTGTGTTCATTTTTTTGCATTTTCCGTTCACTTATCTTGTTTAAAATCTCTGCAAAACTAACACTATTTAGCTAGAGAGATCATATGTTTAACAGTATACGAACGCGAATTGCGGTGAGTGCAGGCGGAGCGATGGCTTTCACCCTGTTGATCGCAATGGGCATGACCACTAGCGCTTTTACTGATGTGAACAAACAAGTCACAGAGAAAGTAAAACTCCAGTTAACCGACGCTACGACAACCGATTTACAGAATACGGCACTTCAGCAAGGGTTGAACATTTCCAACCAACTTAACCCGGTACTCGCCAACTTAACACAAGCACGTTCAATCATAGAGTTAAGTTCAGAAACTGACGCTAGCGCAGACCTTATCGTTAAACAGTTCACTGCCGCACTAGAAGCACAAAACAAAGCCGTATTTGCTGGCTACATGGTGTGGGAAAACAAAACTTGGCCACGACAAACCGATATCAATGGCGAGATCAGCTTGAACAGTGAATTAGGCTTTAATAGTCAGGGCTATCTTGCCCCTTTCTTCTCTCCCAATGACCAAAACAGCTTTGATGCGGTCGCAATGGAGAGCTTCAGCAATACCGAGTTAAACAGTAATGGCGAACGCAAAGACGACTGGCACTTAATGCCTTATCAAACCGGTAAAACATTCGTAATGGAACCGTACTTCTATCCGGTTCGTGGTAAGCAAGAACTTATTACTACTATCAGCCAGCCAATCAAACAGAACGGTAAGATCATCGGCTCACTTGGCTTCGATTTGTCACTTCATGAACTGCAAAGCCAGAGTGAAGGTCTTGCTCGTCAGCTATTCGACGGACAAGGTAGAATCCTTATCACTTCATGGAAAGGTATTACCCTAGCCAACAGCAGTGCTGGAAACATGGTGGGTAAAAAAGTCTCACCAGCGCTAGAAAAAGAGTGGTCGCGTGTTCAGTCTATCGCGAAACGGTCTGGGGCTGGGCTGGTGACGTTTGGTGGTGAAGAGTACGCCATAACGGCTATCGAGACCAGCGACGCACCGTGGGTAGTCATGGTGTCGGTTCCCAGTAGTCACCTTGCAAAAAGTGTCGACGAGTACACCCAGTGGAGTGATGAACAGAATTCGAAAGCGCTTGAAAAAGGTGTGTGGGCGGGGATCGTCGCCGTTCTTCTAGGCATCATATCGATGGCATTGATCGCCAACTCTCTGGGCAAAGTTCTCAATAACTTGGTAGAGCGATTCAAAGATGCCGCACAAGGCGAAGGCGATTTAACCTACCGCATCGAAGTAAAAGGGAAAGATGAGACCGCACAACTGGCTCACTGGTTTAATACCTTCCTATCTCGTATACAAGAGATGCTACTTACTGTAATGGCGACAGCAGACCAAGTCGATAAAAACGCGACTGAAGGCCAAGCGCGTGCAGAGGTATCTCGTGACCAGTTGAACGCTCAAGTAAACGAAGTGAACTCACTCGCCACTGCAATCAATGAGATGAGTGCAACTGCGCAAGAAGTGGCCAACTCAGCCGTGCAAGCCGCTGCCGCAGCAAGCCAAGTACAAAGTAATAGCCTTAACGGCATGACACGCATGGACAATGCTGCCAGCGCGGTTGATAGCTTGGCAGTTCAGGTGAATGATGCGCAGCAACAAACGCAAAACTTAGTCGATTCGAGCACTGCGATTCAAGGCATTTTGAGCGAAATTGGTGGTATTGCAGAACAAACTAACTTGCTTGCTCTGAATGCTGCCATTGAAGCTGCACGCGCAGGCGAAGCAGGACGAGGCTTTGCCGTGGTGGCCGATGAAGTACGTAACCTAGCAAACCGTACCCAAGGTTCGACCGAAGAGATCCGTTCGATGCTAGCTCGCCTAGAGCAAGAGACCCAATCTATCGTGGTCTTGATGGAGCAAAGTCAAAAGCAAGCGAATGATACCAAAGGCGAAACTCAAGCCGCTCATTTGGCGCTGTCTGAGATTAACCAAGCCATTGAAGTCATCAACGACATGAACAATCAAATCGCTTCTGCAGCTGAAGAGCAAAGTTCAGTATCTGAAGAGATTAACCGTAATGTCGTCATCATTAACGACACCGCCGTGGAAGTGATGGACACCATGACATCCTCGGTAGAAATCAGTAATGAGCTGACAGTAAAAGCCGGAGATTTACACGGAGAACTGAGTAAATTTAAGCTCTCATAATTCGCTCTCTTCCATAAAAACAAGGCCGAGAAACGCAATGTTCTCGGCCTTTCTATTTATTGTTCGCTCTCGAACTCAATGCATCTCACCGAGCAAGAGCTAATTAGAATCCAATTCAACCAGCTGATTGAGTACCTCTTTGTCCAATACTGGATGATGCTTACTCGCGAGCAACAGTACGATGTCTACCGCAGGTAACGGTGGCATGTCGTCGAGAATCTTCAAATCAGGCGTGACACTGAGCTTGCCCATCGCACCAATTGCTAACCCCGCTTTGACGATTGCACGCTGCGCTGAAGCCGTATTACTACAAGCCAAAAGCTGGTATCGCGTGTCTTGTTTAGTTAAACCATTCACCGCCGCAGCATGATATTTACAATCCGTCTGGAACAGAGCAAGTGGGACAGGTTTAGAATCATCAAACACAAAATCAGGACTGCTTATCCAAACGCCCACATCATTGGTTAGCCAATATCCCTCTTCACTACCGGGAGCGCGGGTCACAATCGCAGCATCAAGCCGACCATCATCAAGCCACTCTCTAAGCGTAATGCTCGGCAAGCTAAATATCTGAATGGAGCACGTGGGTTCCGCGTTCTGCAACAGCTTAATCACGTTCGGCAAGATGCTGTCGTTATAGTCTTCAGGGCAACCTAATCGCAGAGGCTGTTTGTCTTCATAACGCTTCACTTGTTTCAATGCCGTATTGTGGAGTGCGACGAGCTGCTCAGCATGGGCACGCAATGCCAAGCCCGCTTCAGTCAAAACCAGGTTGCGCCCTTCCTTTTGAAACAGGGTGACGTTCAGTTCTTCCTCTAACTTACGCATCTGAGCACTAAAGGCCGATTGGGTGCGATTAATCTGCTTCGCAGCACGTGTAAAACTGCTGGTCTCCACAAACGCGAGAAAGCCTCGCAACGCATCAATATCCATATTGAAATCACCACCCATCGTTTTTATTAATGTATTGCATCAAAATTATCCGTTAGTGCGCCGTAATACAATCCCTTAAGCTCAAATGCATACCCACCAAACGCAAGGAAGCATTTATGCAGCTTTATATCGCTAATCAGAACTACTCCACTTGGTCACTGCGCGCATGGCTAATATTCACTCATTACAACCTCAACGCAGACGTCATCAAACTTAAGCTGTTCACCCAATATTTTTATGACACGTTAGCAAAAGTGACACCAACTGCAAAAGTGCCGACTCTGGTTGATGGTGACGTTGCAGTGTGGGATTCACTCGCCATTCTCGAATACGTTAATGATGCCTACCTAAACGGCACTGCCTGGCCAACATCCGTTGCAGAGCGCGCGTTAGCCCGAGCTATCTCGGCAGAAATGCATTCTGGTTTTTTCAACATCAGAAATGAATTACCAATGAACTGCCGAGCCAAAAGAAAGCTGGTTTTGAGTGAAGGTGCCCAGAAAGATATCGCTCGCATCGATGCCATTTGGTCTGAGCAAATGGAGCGATACCCAGAAGGCTGGTTATTTGGAGAATGGTCGATTGCCGATGCGATGTTTGCACCTGTAGCACTGCGAGTCGAAACCTACGGCATCAAGCTTTCGGATAAAGCCCAACAGTATCAACAACGTGTGTTGAATAGTCCGTCGATAAAGAAATGGTTGGCAGAGGCGAGTTTAGAAAAAGATATCGTTGAAGAAGACGAGGCTGGAGAGCCTGTTTAGTTTGGAGCGAATGAGTCTCGAATAATTTCGAGACTCATTGTTTTCATAAGGGAAGACGATTTACGAACTCGCTATTCGGCAGTTGCGCTCTCTTGATGAATGTTCGCTTCAAATTCCAATATGTCACCCGGTTGGCAGTCTAACACTTCACACAACTTGTCTAGTGTCGATAGCCTTACCGCTTTGGCCTTGCCATTCTTTAACACCGACAGGTTGGCTTCAGTAATCCCAACCTCTTGTGCCAATGTCTTTAATCGCATTTTTCGCTTGGCCATCATAATGTCTAAATTAATGCGGATAGTCATGACAAGTCCTTTAAATCGTTTGGCTGTGCTCATCAGCCAGAATATAACCTTCTTTCATCACCCATGAGATGATTAAAATGAACATACCTACTATCAGGGTCAAAAAATCCATTCCCTCAAAACTAATCGCAAAGATACGCTCTCCGGGTGGATTATTGAACGACAAAATCACTGACATCAATGAACCATAGACAACGGAGCCGAATACCCAATAGAACAAGCTATACCCGAGCTTCTGGTAAGACATTGCATTTTCTAGTGAAAAAATTTCGCCTCGTTCATAGTTACGAAATAAACGTATCAGCACCATTAGGGCATATATCAAGATGCTAGACATCGCTAAGCTTGTGAACGCAGCCACCATTCTTGTTGTCATAGTAAGCGGCAACATCGTGTAACTCCCGATGTCATAAGTGAGATAAAAAATACCTGTCGAACTTATAAAGTCATAGGGGGTTTCAACGGTCAACCAAAAGTAGCACACCATGATAGGAGTAAGTACAAGAAAGGACTGCAATAGCATGCGGACACGTCGGCTTTGTTTTTGGATGTTAGGCATAGTTAATGTTCCTGTTAAGTTGACAGGTTAAATACTAAAAGCAAATCAAACTCAGAGCAAGAAGGTATTATTGTTTTACGATAATTTATTATCAAATAACAAAGTGTATAATTGGTATTCTTAAACTTGCCTTGGAAGCCGAGGGCCCTAAAGCAAACAAACATAAATCCAATAGTTCACCAAAAACACGATTTAGAGCACAACCAAAAAATAATAGGTGACTTATCTGATTAGCTAGCACTTTAATCACTTAAAATGGAAGTTGTATGTTGTGAAGCAAGATAAATTTAAAGGTAAACGTAGTCGGTCAGCTCGATAATATTCATCCTTGACAGGTTTTCTCAAGCGCACAACGAAAATGAGCCAGTTTAAAAGGCTCATTTAAGTATCTCTTGTTGTTTTATTATCTTCTTTTATTCTGCTCTACCAGCTTCTCATTCCATGCTGTATTGCCATCACGCTTAGAGACTTCATACTCCGCACAGAACTGGGATATGGTCATGTTGTTGTCGCCAGTGGCAAGCTTGAGAGCCAACTGAACTTGTTGCAGCTTGCTTTGCAGTCGCAAGATTTGACCAGCATTTGGGCTTTTCTCTTTGGCGTATTTTAAAGCCGCATGCTTACGTTCCGCCGCGCCAGCCCTACGATCCGCTTCTGATAACAGATACTTTAGCTGCGCAACACTTTTGCCCTTCTTAAAAGCAGGATCAAGCAGCTCAACGCACTCATCAAACGATGGATTAATAACGTATGGGTCTACTTTGTGTGCCTGTTGGCGCATCCACTCTAGTGCGAGTTTTTCATCTGACATAATCACATCTTTTCCAAAGAAATAGCCCTATATGGTATCGCTCAATAGCGAATAGCTGCAATAGCAAATTAAATGATCTCAAGCCTTTAAATACACCGCTAAAGAAAGTATTGGTGCCACGCATAAAGAAGCACCCTCTCTTCAAATATTGGCGTTAGAAACTAAATAAGGGCTAATCACACCGTTAAAACTCGCCAAACCAAACGCAAGAAAAGTGAAATTAAAAACATTTAAATCAATAGCTTATTGATATTAACCCGTGTAATTCACCCGTCAAATTACACGACTTCTTTGCACTCTTTCATAGTTTTGTACATTACTCATTTTAGCCAATAAAACTCACCTACTTTGTTTATATGCGTGGATGAACATATAAATCAGAGCAATGAAAAGACGTACATTTTTGAAAAACGTAGCCGGGGCTGCATTTGTGCCAAGCCAACTTTTGGCTTCCCAAGACAACACCCCTTCCTCATTTCCGGTCTCAATTATGCAGGCTGGACGCAGCGTAACCTCAGGAGATTTGCACCTTATTGGAGGAGAATTGCCAGCTGACATCCATGGCCATGTGTTTTTTTCTGAGGGAATACCATTGGAGCCAGACCACCTGAGTCCGAACGGCCGCGGCGCTTTAACCCGTCTCGACTTTTCGCCAAGCAAAGTTTCTTTCTTACGTAAGATGATCGATACCCCGTCAGCCATCATGCAACAGCATATCTCCTATGGCTATGACAGCTTTAAACTACTTGGTGGTATGGCTTATTACAGCCCGACGATGGGATTCGTCAACTATTGTAATACCGCGCCCAACTACCTAGGTGACAACCGATTCGCGCTCAGCTACGAAGGCGGGGTTCCCTACGAATTTGATGCGCTCAGCTTAGACCTGATCACACCGATTGGTCACTATGATGAATGGCAGAGCAGTCTTCCACCTTGGATGAGCCCTTTTATTCCTGACAAATGGCTGTTTCCACAAGTACGTACCACAGGTCATCCATATTTTGATCTCGAGTCGGATGAATGTTTCACCATTAACTACGGTGGAAACATTTCC
Source organism: Vibrio chagasii (assembly GCF_002954585.1). GTDB lineage: Bacteria > Pseudomonadota > Gammaproteobacteria > Enterobacterales > Vibrionaceae > Vibrio > Vibrio chagasii_A. The sequence goes on along the minus strand of NZ_MSCI01000001.1, from coordinate 1,670,473 downwards.
AACACAGGTACTAAAAATGGATTTATACGGCTTCTTAAATGGGATAAGCACAGCCCTTTACAAGGCTGGAACATTATTGGCCGCAACGGTAAGCCCGCTTTTATCGCCGCAACCGCTCACTCGCTGGGTGTAACGCGCCACCACATCCTCGTATTTGAAACTGCTGCGCAGGTCGAGCCGCTACGTATGCTCGGTATATCGTCGGTTTATGCTCAGCAACATCGAACTCCAACTTGGATAATTCGCAAGAAAGATCTCAATCCCGGGCGCGATTATGTGGTTGCCGACTACCTAGAACTGGATTTCGATACCTCAGACATCATGTGTAACTACGATGACCATGAAAACGAAATCACCCTATATGGCCAATACCTAGGAGCGATGGACAAATCAGAGCCCCAATACACACGCGATAAGCGATTATTTGGTGGAAGAACTCCGAGTCAATTGGCAGGTTACCCGGCAGCACCTATTGATGTCGGCGGCTTAGTACGCGCAAGGATCCAAGTTCAGTCACAATCCGCTCGACAGATAAATGAAGACTTCAGGCTGATAAGAGACAACCAACTTTTTTGGGATATGAATGATCCCGCGTACCGTGGACACTTCCAGTTCCCAGAGCAATTTGAACATATTTATTGGGCTGCCGTTGGCTATCGCAAAGACCATGTCATTAAGCGTGTCGCAGAGGCGTATGAGCACTACCCAAATAGAAGGTTCACCAACGATTCATTACCTCAAGCCGACCAACCCTCGGCTCTCGTGCACATGGACTGCCTTTCGATGAATCTCGCCGATGCGTATCAATTTCCCTCAGATTGTGTGATGCGAACGCCTCAGTTTATGGCTCGCCCTAACAGCACCTCTCAAGACGATGGCTACATATTCACAGCCGTGGTTCGTAGTCACCCTACTTACGGCATTGGAAATGGCAAAGAGATCTGGATCTTTGACGCACAAAACTTAGCACAAGGTCCATTAGCGATCTTAGGGCACCCGCAACTCAATTTTGCAACGACGAATCATGCGCTCTGGGTGGCAGAGATAGGCCCGAGACCTGCTGATGCCTATAAAGCCAACGTTGGAGACTTCTTCAGTTCACGTTTATCAAGTCATCGCAGCGCTATTCAAGATGTCATTCAACAACACATTCTGCCTCGATTTGGCTAATCCATTCGATGAAGAAAAACACCTTTAAAAATCAACGTCGACTAAACCACAAGGAAGTCTTAATGAAAATAAAAACCATGGTACTTGGTAACGCTTTGCTTGCTGCTGTAATGGGGACAGCTTTCTCTCTTCATTCCAATGAACCGGAAAGAGAGATTTCGAACTACCAAGGAACATACACTTGCCACCCAGAAGCGATCTACGACCCACGTTCTATTGATGAAGTGCAAAACATCGTCCAAGACGCTCTGATACGCGGTAAAAAAGTGATGACGGGAAATCGCAAGTTCGCCAGCCAAATCGATGCCGCTTGTGCCGGTGACGACCAAGTTCAAATCACTCTGAAGAATATGAATAAGATTGTTCACTTCGATGCAACAAGTAAGACCGTCACAGTTGAAGCTGGTATGCGGTTCAACGATCTCAATGACTTCTTGCGCGGGCAAGGTTACGCGATCAACATGGTGACTGAGTTAGCTATCTTTACCGTTGGTGGCATGCTGGGCAGTGGCACACACGGCTCTACATTGGATAGACCAAGCAACATGCTCGCTGACTACGTTACCCAGCTTAAAATTGTTGACGGGCAAGGCGAGGTCAGAGTACTTGAGGGCGAGTTACTGGACGCCGCAAGAGTGAACCTTGGTGTGCTTGGCGTAGTGGTTGAAGCGACATTAAAACTTGAAGATGCCTTTAAAGTGAAAGCAGAAGTCACCGGTTATCGAGATGATTCCGACCTTGAAGACGTGGTACTGGATATTGCACACAACAACTACTCAGCGAACATCGCATGGTTCCCCGGCTTAGGGCGTTACACCACCACACTTTACAACCCAGTTCCAATCGAGACAGAAGGCCAAGCCTACAATGCACAAGCCGATGTCACAGATGCGGAGGAGTTTTTCTTCGGGCTACTTTTTAATGCCGCACACGAATTCCCAGGGTCTGGTTTGCAGTGTCTTGCTGCCGTCGCTCGTTACAATGGCCGAGCAAACTCCTACTTCAGAGATAGCATCACCGGCAAGAAAGTTGATGAGCCTATCGGCTATTCAGACCAAATGCAGTACTTCGAGTGCAAAGACCCGAACAAGTGTATTTGGGATCGCCTGCCTATCGCGCTTCAAGAAGTCGCTATCGATATTGAGCGTCTGCCAAACTGGATCAATGATGTCCGCCAGATCGTCGACGCCCACCCGCGTACTTGCTTCCCACTCAATGGTATTTACTTCCGATTTGGTAAAGCTTCCGACAGTTATTTAGGAATGAGCGCTGGACGAGATACCGCTTTCGTCGGTATTGAATACACACTGCGAAAAGAGGGGAAGAAAGAGCCTAAAAGCTACTTCGTAAACCTAGAAATCGAGCAAATGTCGCTGCGAAAATATGATGCGCGACCACACTGGGGGAAAAATTCAGTCGCTATTTTTGAGGACATGCCCTCTCGCTTCCCGATGTGGCCTGAGTTCTTGCAAGCCAAAGCGGAGCTGGACCCTTTCGATACCTTCACCAACCCATTCTGGGAGCGTGTGAGTGGTGAAACGCCATTAGAAGATTATCTAAAACCAGGATGTAACGTGCGCGGCGAATGTTACTGTCAAGAGGATGCCCACTGTCAATCAGGGACAACTTGTCAGTCAGGACTCCACTTCACTGACGCTCGCATCTGTCGAAAATAACTGGCTCGTCAGGCATATAGCACTGTGCTCTATGCCTGATACTCGTTTTTCCAAAGGATCCAACAAAGGACATCACTTCAATGAACCTCTGCCAACTACTGCGTTTAGGGCTAGCATGTTGCTGCCTGTTCGTAGCACAAGGGTTTGCTACCACACTCGAGGATATACGCCCTCATACTCCATCATCTCAACAAACTTGGGCTGAACAATGGTTCTACAATATCGCCGTCCCAGAGGTCGGCTACTTTAAAGTCAGCCTACAAACCTACATTGCACCTGACTTTGTTGACCCAACGCCTAAGGCATACGTGCATCTCGCGTTTACACCGGTCAACGGCAAGACAGTGAAATACGACATCTTTCGTGATGAGTTAATCCTCCGTGGTTTTGACGACTCGGAACAGTTCCATTACGAAATACCGGGGATTATCGTCGCCAATAAAGACACACTGAATGTAACTTTCGAAGACTTTCAATTCTCGATGCGTTGGGATGGCGAACATGCTCATTATTGGCGTGGCAGAAATCCGGGACAAACGCCTTTCGGTATTATTCCTGAATTGCCGGGAGTCGGAGGTAAATGGTTTCTTTACACCGTTGGCACGCCGATTCAGTACAGTTTCTACGATGGTGAGCAATCTCTGTTTGGAAGCGGATACGCTCAGCTTGATAAAGGGTGGTACGACAAAGAGTCTAGCGCGGGAATGATCTACACCATGGGACTTTCTGATGAACTCTATTACATGTTTACAGGTGCAAAAGTTGGGAATTCTAATATTGAACTGTGGGCTGGCCGCTATATCTCCCCTAATTATGACCTGATCTTCTACCCGGCGATTGGCAATATTTCACTGAAAAGAGAGGTAGATTCCTGCGCGGGATACTTAAAATTCGAGATGAACAAAATTAAGTACAAGATGGTCATGGAAGTAAAATCAGAACTGGAAAGCTTTTATCCGTTAGCCTTCCCTTCCGTAATTATCTTTGGCGGAGAGCAGAAGTACATGAAATCGATGAAGGCTGCGGTTAATGTTTCTTTATACGAGCACAACGTTTTGGCCGAAACCATAGAGATGCCGCAAGCCTTATTAGAGTTCAGCGGCCCTTTCTATTGCGATGCCTTAGATGATATTCAAAATGCAGCACTGTAAATCGGCTTTAATACACAACAGGTGTGTCTAACAAAACAACAAAGGAGTAGTACTTTCTTGGTGCTACTCCACAACTCAACGCCTTCCAATCAGTTCCAGTAACCCCAAAAGACTCACCTATCATGCAGACGTAATGGTAGATCACAAAACGGATAATTTTCCTGATCGATAAAAAGTCCATATTCGTACATATAGGCTCATAAAAACGCAAGTTCATTAAATCAAGTAGGAAGAGAAAGGTATGAAGGACATCACCCTGTCAAAGAACGATCTTCAAGCCATGGAGCAGCGAGAGCGCACTCGTCTAGTCAACTCATTGTCAGGATTCAAAAGTGCGAATTTGATTGGTAGCTGTGACAGTCAAGGGGCAGCAAACTTGGCCGTGATAAGCTCGGTGGTACATTTAGGCTCTCACCCTCCACTATTTGGTTTTATTGTCCGCCCATGTAAAAGACGCCGCCACACCTTGGACAACATTCTCCAGACCAAGCACTTCACCATCAACAGTATTGGCGCTGACTTTTTCAAGAAAGCTCACCAAACCTCTGCGCGATATCCTAAAGAAGTATCTGAGTTCGAGTCGGTCGGCCTGACACCTTATTATGACGATGACATCTCAGCGCCGTTTGTATTAGAAAGCGCTTTGAAAATTGGGTTGGAATTGAAAGAGCATATTCAAATAGAAAGCAATCACACCCAAATGTTGATTGGCGAAGTCGTCACGCTTCACGCCCCAAAAAATGCCTTTATGCCCGATGGATATTTGGATTTGGAGGCTTTAGACACAGTCACCATATCAGGGCTAGACAGCTATCACGTCACCCAAAGACTACAACGACTAAGTTACGCCAAACCCAACGAACCTTTATTTCCGCTGACCCGTGAAGGCGATCCCACCTCATGGTAGGTCCTTCAACCTAACCCAAAGTCATTTTATTCAGAAATTGACTACGAAAAGTGGTAACTTCCTCGGCTTAGGTTTGTAAGGCACTGAGCCGTACCTGATAGTATTTACGTTATACACTCATTTCTAAGGACTCCCTTGAAGTTAACCCACTTTAAGTACAAAACCCGTAAAGGCCCTGACTACCGACACGGCGATCAGGTGTCTTTCATGGATATTAAACAGACCTTCGGTATGGGAAGCATTCGTGTGGGCGCTTGGGTAACCAAAGAAGAGAAGGACTTAGCTGCGAACTTGATATTCGATTCATTAGCAGATCTGGCTTATATTTTAGCTCTGCCACCAGAAACGATAGGCCTTCGTGGCACACTTGGGTTAGCATTTGGCAGTGGTGGCAGAAAAGGCGTACAAGCGCATTACGCGCCCAACCAACGTGAATTAGCACTCGCGAAAAACGCAGGTGCAGGTGCGCTGGCTCACGAGTTTTGGCATGCATTTGACCACTACATCGCTGAAAAGGCATTTGAGATTGGCGATACCTCAGGACCTCGTAAACACATCTTGTTTGCCAGCGATTGCTGGCTACACGATAGAAAGGTGCGACCTCACCCATTAAACGAGAGTCTGATGTCGCTCTTCGATGCCACGCTACTCAGCGAAAATCACTTGGATAAACACGATTACGTTGCCCGAAGTGTCATAGCCGACAAAGCGACGTCAGCTCGTTACTTCTCCTTACCAACAGAGATGATGGCGCGTGCTTTTGAGTCTGCCATTGAAACTTGCTCAGATATCGAAAACTCGTACCTAGTCGATGGCACAACAAAGCCGGATATGTTCCCCCTCTATCCAGACCTCGCGCATAGAAAGGAAATCTACAACGCAATACAAGGCTATTTTGCACCGCTAGGCCGCTCTTTGAGCAAGTAGCTCTTTAAGTAAGTAACGTTTTGGACAGCTAGATCAATAGATGATCCAAGGCTCAAAACTGTTTATAGTCGATACACTTCAACATATATAATTCAGAGGCTGAAATGATCCATTGGCCATCTTTAGTAAAACTCGACGGCGATGATGAACTGATTTACGTCGCATCCGAGAGTGACTTTCAAGCAGAATGCTCAGACATGATCTTGGGCGAAGATGATTACCTCATTGATTCTGAAGGTAACAGCTATTCACTTAAATCCAACTCAAATAAACTATCTCTCACCAAACGACCTGAGCAATATTCGATTGAAAGCGTGACCAAACTGATTCGCAATCATGAGTTCCAGAAAGCCGAAGTGTGCCTAATGAAAATTCACTTCCCAACTATTGAAGAAGCGATTGAGTCGCTCGCTTTTGAAGCCCATTAATATCGACTCAGAAAGTCAGTGCTTCAATTATCCCAAAACAAAAACAGCGCCAATTCAGGCGCTGTTTTTCGTTGTCGTCTTGGCTATTTCAACAAGAGCTAATTACACTAAGCGATAAAAATCTGTGCTAGTGCGTAGCCTAAACAACATGCACCTACGACACCGATTAAACCCACCGACATGAATGAGTGGTTGAAGTACCACTTACCAATCTTAGTTGTGCCAGAGACATCGAAGTTCACCGTTGCGATATCTGATGGGTAGTTCGGGATGAAGAAGTAGCCGTAAACCGCTGGCATCAAGCCGATAAGCAGCGCTGGGTCTAACCCTAGGCCAAGACCAACAGGCAACATCATACGTGCCGTTGCCGCTTGCGAGTTCACAACAACCGATACGATGAATAGTGCTAGTGCGAACGTCCAAGGGTAGTTAGTGACCATTTCAACGATGCCAGATTTGAACTGAGGCATTGCGTATTGGAAATAGGTATCTGACATCCAAGCGATACCGAAGATAGCAATCGCCGCCACCATACCCGATTTAAATACCACACCATTTGGCACGTCACGTGGGTCAGTTTTGGTTGCCAGTAAAATGATACCGCCGAAGCAGAGCATCATCATTTGGATGATGACCGACATCTTGATTGGCTTGTCGCCGTCTACAATGGTTCTGATCTCAGGCACCATCGCCACAATGACGATCACGACAATAGAAAGTAGGAAAATTAATACTGCGTTACGAGCCGAAGTAGGTAGCACCTCATCTAAAGATGTTGCTGTGGTGCTCTCAATGCGCTTTTTCCACTCAGGATCTTTTAAACGCTCTTGGTACTCAGGATCGTCATTCAGTTCTTTACCGCGCTTTAGGCTGTACAGAGAAAGTAGAAAAGTACCGAATAGTGTTGCAGGCACCGTCACCAATAGAATCGAAAGCAGAGTGATAGAATGTTGAATATCCGATAGCTGCGCTAAGTAATAAACGACGGCTGCCGAGATTGGCGATGCTGTGATCGCTAGTTGAGATGCAACAGAAGCTGCTGCCATCGGGCGCTCAGGACGAATCCCGTTCTTCAATGCCACATCACCAATGATAGGCATGATTGAGTAAACCGCGTGGCCAGTGCCCAATAGGAACGTCATCGAATAAGTAACAAATGGGGCTATCATGGTGACGCGCTTCGGGTTCTTTCTTAGCACCCTTTCCGCGACTTGTAACATGTACTTCAGGCCACCAGCCGCTTCGAGGATCGACGCACAAGTCACGACCGCGATAATAATCAGCATTACAGTGACCGGTGGCGATGTTGGAGGCATCTTGAAGATAAAGACCTCAATCACCAAACCAATGCCCGAAACAACCCCTAAACCAATACCGCCATAACGAGAACCGATATAGAGGACAATAAGCAAAAATAGAAACTCAAAATACAACATAAGCAAGCCTGCTAAAAATGTGGACTAGGGTTATTTTGTCTTTATGTTCAATGCGTTACTTATTGGTAGATCACACAATCATTGAGCGTTTTAATGGATTGTTTTTTATAAGATTATGGTCACGATAACAGGCCAATAAGTATCAAGAATGTAATCTTTCGTTCGAGCACAGCCGCTAAATTGTTATGCATTCTGATGTTTATTGTTTCTGTTAGAACATCGAAATCTATAAAATTATCCTATAAGATGTTTTGGCTATTAAACAATAATATGCATATCACCTTCATCGCGCAAAAACCAAGTGCTGAGTACTGTTTGCAGTAAACCTTCCCGTTTTTTCACAAAGCTTTGACTCGCCTATACCTAGTGGCTATGTCAAAATACTCGCCCTCTCGACCACAACACATAAGAACCACGGATATGAAATTCCAAGCAGCTATTTTTGATATGGATGGCCTACTCCTTGATACAGAGCGCCTGTGTATGCAGATTTTTGAAGAAGCATGCCACGCGCAAGGTGTCCCATTTTTAAAGGACGTTTACTTAGGCATCATCGGCTGTAATGCAAAAACTATCGAACAGATCTTTAGAAATGGTTATGGCGAAGATCTTGATTATCCGGCTCTAAATAATGAATGGCGTACTCGCTATAGCGCGATCGTGAAGAACCAAGCGATTCCGGTCAAAAATGGCGTGATTGAACTGCTGGAATGGCTAAAATCGAACGACATTCCAATCGCGGTGGCAACCTCAACGCAGCTTGATATCGCGAAGAAAAAGCTGGAACTTGCTGGCTTAGATTCTTATTTCACCTCATTAAGCACAGGCTGCGAAGTCACTAATGGTAAGCCTCACCCAGAGATCTACTTACTGGCAGCAGAGCGCTTAGGCGTTGCACCTGAAACTTGTCTTGCGTTTGAAGATTCAAACAACGGTATTCGTGCATCGATGGCTGCCAACATGATCAGCTTCCAAATCCCTGATTTAGTCGAACCATGTGATGAAGTAAAAGCGCTTGGGCATACCATCAGCCCTTCTCTGCATGATGTATTAGCACAGCTTCAACAAGCTACAGCTTAAGCTATCGCCGCCGTTGATATTGCTTTTATCAACGCAGACAAGCCTCTCTATCAAGCCGACTCACAGAGTCGGTTTTTTTGTTGCTATTCCTTTTATAAAAGATAAAAACTCGCGCTTGAAACTGTTACAGTCGATTTGAAGTAAATGTTAGGTATTAAGCAACACCAGTAACGGAGAAAGAGACGCGTGAAGGAAAAGTTTGAAGACCAACTGCTTGATTTTGCACAGCAAGAAATGACACAAGATGCAGCACACGACATCAGCCATATTAAACGTGTCGTCAAAACTGCAAAAGCATTGTGTGCTCAAGAACAAGCTAAGCTTGAAGTCGTTTTACCAGCGGCTTATCTTCATGATTGTTTCACCTTTCCCAAGAACCACCCAGACAGAGCCCAAAGCTCGAAAATGGCAGCAGACAAAGCGATCGCTTTCCTTAAGTCTATCGACTACCCCACGCCCCATCTTGATGAGATACATCATGCCATTGTCACGCACAGCTACAGCGCTAACATCACACCAGAGACCTTAGAAGCGCAAATCGTCCAAGATGCGGATCGCCTTGATTCTCTAGGTGCAATTGGTATTGCTCGCTGCCTGTACGTAGGTCAAAGCTTTAACGCTGAACTTTACAACCACGAAGACCCGTTCGCGAATCAACGTGACTTGGATGACAAGCATTACAGCGTCGATCACTTCTACGTGAAGCTGTTTAAGCTCGCTGAAACCATGAATACCAAATCCGCCAAGTTAGAAGCTAACAAGCGCACTGACTACATGCGCGGCTTTCTTGAACAGTTGGGCGCAGAAGTTTAGTGGCTTAGAAAAAGAGACATACGACAAGGAAAGAAGGATATGGAAATAAACCGCTTTAAGGCATCCGACGCCGACGAGATCGTAACTTGGTTCACATCACTCGAAGACTATGTGCTTTGGGGAGGACGAACCTTTGGTTGGCCGTTAGAAGCAGAATCGATTATCAAACGCTCTCAAGAACCTCAGGTTGAGCTATATACCTTCTCTGAATCCAGTGCTCTCTCTGAACCGAGTTCAAACGGCAATCACACTGAACTGATCGGGTTTATGGAGTTTCAACGTATGTCAGACAGTGAACTTCGCTTCTGCCGAGTCGCCATTCATCCACATCAGCGTGGTAAAGGATTTGGACAATCCATGATAGAAAGTGCATTGAAAGCCGCAAAGCAAATCCCTGATATCACCACCATTAGCTTAGCGGTCTTTCAGCAGAATATCGGAGCAAAACGTTGCTACGACAAAGCTGGCTTTCAAGTGGTCGACAAAGAACCCAAGTACAAAGAATTCAATGGCAACACTTGGCCTCTGTATCAAATGGAATTAAAGCTCAGCTAGCGTGTTTTACTTGGCGTGTTCGTTTTAATTAACAGACTTACTTTAGTTAACAGAATCGTTTTAATTGCCAGATTCGACCCCATATCTTAGAACATCGCATTAATTTGGAACCTTCAATGACCCAAGAAAAATTCGACACCATTTACCAACGAGCAGCTCATCGTAAAGGTGGAGCAGCCGAACTCGAAAAGATTGTTCGTGCGCCTCTTTCACAAACCCAGCTATCACAAATCACCGATGACCGCTGGTTAGCAGCTTTTACTGAAAAGGTGTTCCAGTGCGGTATTTCTTGGAATGTGGTGAGAAAGAAATGGCCGCAATTTGAAGAAGTATTCTTTGGATTCGACATCGAAAAAATGCTAATGCTGCCAAATGAAATGTGGGAGCAGAAAGCGCAAGACCCGCGTATTATTCGTCACCTCACCAAAGTCATGACGATCCCTGCTAATGCCATGATGATCCGCAATGCCAAGCGTGAAGCGGACTCTTTCTCTCAAATGGTTGCCGACTGGCCTTCAGAACGAATTACAGAATTGTGGGACTACCTGAAAAAACATGGCAAGCGATTGGGCGGAAATACAGGCGCCTACACCTTACGTCAAATGGGTAAAGACACCTTCATTCTGTCTTCTGACGTTGAAGCGCACCTGCGAAGTACGGATGTGATCGACAGCGGACGTAACACCAAGCGAGCCCAAGTTGCGGCAAGTAAAGCTTTCAACGAGTGGCAGCAGCAATCAGGTCGTAGCCTGAGCGAAATCAGCCAGATCGTTGCTTACAGCTGTGGTGATAACCGCGTTTAACAATCGTGAGAGTGCCTTAAAACGGAATATTTGGCACAGTTCCCTGAAAACTAAATGTTATAAGTCATTAACAAATAAGCGTACCTCGCACTTTCATCCGGTGGCATTGTATAGATAAATGTATACAATATAGATTAATACTCATGAATTATTCTCGACCAACTCGACTCGACTAAACAAGGGCCCTTATCTCTATGACAGCACTCAAAAACTCTGTCTCCAAAGGTGTAAAAACAAAAGTAACAGGCCAGACTCAAGACGATGTTGTTTACTGCCATATCTTCGACGCAATATTAGAACAAAGGCTGCCGCCAGCCACAAAATTAAGCGAAGAAGCACTAGCAGAAATCTTCGGAGTTAGCCGCACAATCATCCGCCGCGCCTTGCTGCGTCTCTCTTTAGAGCAAGTTGTGGTGATCCGTCCAAACCGAGGTGCCATGATTGCTGCACCAACAGTAGATGAAGCCAAGCAAATCTTTAAAGCGCGCGAAGTCATGGAGCTTGCTATCATAGAGCTTGCCGTTAAACACGCGACTAAAGCTCAGATCGATGAGTGCAGAAAGCTGGTCGCAAAAGAGAACTGCGCCTTTGAACAAGGCGATTATGGTTCCGGATTGCGACTGTCCGGTGAATTCCATATCAAACTTGCTCAAATGGCAGAAAACGCACCACTGCTCGCTTTCCAACGCAGCTTAGTCTCACAAACGTCCCTGTTGATCGCTCAATACGAAACCGGTAACCATTCAAACTGCTCTCAAGACGAGCACGAACAGTTACTTGATGCTATTGAGTCCGGCGATGAAGAAAAGGCGGTTGACTTAATGAAAGAACACCTAAGCCACATCCGATCTAAGCTCAACCTAGACAGCAGCACCGCATCAAGCGACTTGCACGTTGTGTTCTCTGATTTACTTAAGAACAAATCATAACGAGCTAACTATTCCGATCCAGCTCTAACAACTTTCTGTTAACAACTTTTTGTTAACAAGACGGGAGAGAAGTAAGCCTCTGTGTTTACTTCTCTTTTTTGTGCCCTCTACAAAATGCTAAACACAAAGATCGGTTCATTTTCAGCTCTAAATACCACCCAATCAGACCTAAATGACGAATTTGCTCTCGTTTACATAACCCCACAAGCACCAAAAACCTTGCCTTTATCTTGTATACATAGCCAACAATTAATCCACAGCATAAAACTGAACGCCTCTAGAAAACCCCATATAAAACATAGCCCTAAAAACAAAATAAGATTGTACACAATCCCAACCGACACTTGATTGTTGCATTTTTGTAAATAAATAGTTGACCACAGGGTCAGGATGGATAATTATTGACCTAGAAGTCAAAAAGAATACACATGGAACAATGTCGATTTACAAGGAGGTCTCTTGATTACTTTTTTGCTTAATCAGGAAATAAGACGTGAAGACAATCTGTCACCGAATATGACAGTGCTCAATTACCTTCGTACCAAGATAAATAAAACAGGTACCAAAGAAGGTTGTGGGTCAGGTGACTGTGGCGCATGTACCGTCGTTCTCGGTGAAGTAGTTGATGGACAACTGCAATACCGTTCGGTGAACTCTTGCCTTACATTTGTGTCAGCGTTACACGGTAAGCAGCTGATCACAGTAGAAGATCTGCAAAACCGAGATAAGTCATTACACCCAGTACAGAAAGCGGTTGTCGATTTTCACGGTTCCCAATGTGGTTACTGCACGCCGGGTTTCATCATGTCGATGTTTGCGCTTGGTAAAAATAAACCAGATGCGAGTAAAGAAGACGTCATGGAATCATTGGCGGGTAACCTATGTCGTTGTACTGGCTACCGCCCTATTGTTGATGCCGCAATGTCACTTTCAACAGACCAACCTTTGATTGACCAATTTGCTGAACTCGAGCGCAAAACCATCGAGAAACTAGAAAGCATTCAAGACACCGAAGCCAACTTACGTCTTGGCCACCTCACTGCTTTTTCCCCGAGAAGTACTGATGAGTTGGCCAAGCTTTTTCAAGCCCACCCGAACGCTAAGCTGGTTGCTGGCGGTACGGATTTAGCACTGGAAGTGACGCAATTCCATCGCGAAATTGAAACACTGATCAGCGTAAACCTTGTTGAAGACATGAAGGTATGTGAAGAGACAGACACCGACTTAATCATTGGTGCCAACCTTCCAATTAGTGACTCTTACTCACTACTGAAAAAACACTACCCTGATTTTGGTGAACTGTTACACCGCTTTGCTTCGCTGCAAGTGCGTAACCAAGGCACCATCGGCGGCAATGTTGCCAATGCTTCGCCTATCGGTGATACGCCTCCCCTGCTGATTGCGCTTAACGCGAAAATCAAACTGCGCTGTGGTGATGAGTCTCGCATCATGCCGATCGAAGATTACTTCATCAGCTACAAGGTGACAGCTCAAAAAGAGAGTGAATTCATTGAGCAAATCATCATCCCTAAACCTGCCAATGACAGTTTCCGAGCTTACAAGCTATCTAAACGTTTAGACGATGACATATCTGCAGTATGTGGCGCGTTCGATATTCAAGTGGAAGAAGGCAAGGTTACACACGCTCGTATTGCCTTTGGTGGTATGGCTGCAACGCCTAAGCGCGCAACCCGTTGTGAAAATACGTTATTAGGCAAACCATGGACAGACGCTAATATTAAGTTAGCGATGCAAGAACTGTATAACGACTTTGAGCCGCTATCTGATTTCCGTGCAAGCCAAGAATACCGTTCATTGTCTGCGGCTAACATGCTGCGTCGCTACTTCATTGAACAACAGAACAAAAACAACCAAATCGAAACAAGGGTAACGTCTTATGTCTAATTCAAACAAGCATGCGATGACCCACGAAGAGATGGTTGCCATTGCAAAACAAGACCTAAAAACTGGCGTGGGTAAAAGCGTTAAACACGACAGTGCTGCCAAACAAGTAACGGGCGAAGCGGTATACATTGATGACCGCCTAGAGTTCCCAAATCAACTGCACGTGTACGCACGCCTGAGCACACAAGCACACGCGAAGATCACTAAAATCGACGTATCACCGTGTTACGAATTTGAAGATGTGGCAATTGCTATCCAAGCCAAAGACGTACCGGGTGAGCTGGATATCGGTGCAATCCTACCGGGTGACCCACTGCTTGCTGACGGCAAAGTAGAATATTACGGTCAACCCGTGATTGCCGTAGCAGCAAACGATCTAGAAACGGCACGAAAAGCGGCACATGCAGCCATTATTGAATACGAAGAGCTGCCTGCCATCCTTGATGTTAAAGAAGCGCTAGCAAAAGAGCACTTCGTGACAGAGAGCCACACTCAACAGCGTGGTGACTCAAAAGCAGCATTGGCAAAAGCGAAACACGTGATCTCTGGTGACCTAGAGATCGGTGGCCAAGAGCACTTCTACCTAGAAACTCAAATCAGTAGCGTAATGCCAACCGAAGATGGTGGCATGATCGTCTACACCTCAACACAGAACCCGACCGAAGTTCAAAAACTGGTTGCGGAAGTGATTGGCGTACCGATGCACAAAGTCGTGATTGATATGCGTCGTATGGGTGGTGGTTTCGGTGGTAAAGAGACTCAAGCAGCCTCTCCTGCGTGTATGGCAGCGGTGATTGCCCACCTTACAGGCCGACCGACCAAAATGCGCCTGCTACGTAACGAAGACATGCAACAAACCGGTAAACGACACCCGTTTTACAACCAATACACCGTCGGCTTCGACGACAATGGTGTGATTCAAGGTGCAGACATTACGGTTGCAGGTAACTGTGGTTACTCACCAGACTTATCAAGCTCTATCGTCGACCGTGCAATGTTCCACTCAGATAACGCTTACTACCTAGGCGATGCAACTGTGGTTGGTCATCGATGCAAAACCAACACAGCATCGAACACTGCGTATCGTGGCTTTGGTGGCCCGCAAGGCATGATGACTATCGAACACATCATGGATGAGATTGCGCGTTACCTGAAAAAAGATCCTTTGGAAGTACGTAAGGCGAACTACTACGGCGAAGAAGGCCGTAATGTAACCCATTACTACCAAACCGTTGAAGACAACTTTTTACCTGAGATAACCGAACAGCTTGAACGCAGCAGTGACTATCACGCACGTCGTAAAGAAATTGCTGAGTTCAACAAGCAGAGCCCTATCTTGAAGAAAGGTCTTGCTATCACACCTGTGAAATTCGGCATCTCGTTTACTGCGACTTTCTTGAACCAAGCAGGTGCGCTTATCCATATCTACACCGATGGCAGTATTCATTTGAATCACGGTGGTACGGAAATGGGGCAAGGCTTGAACATCAAAGTGGCACAAATCGTTGCACAGGAGTTTCAAGTCGATGTCGAACGTATACAGATCACCGCTACAAACACAGACAAAGTTCCGAACACATCACCAACCGCAGCCTCATCGGGCGCCGACCTCAACGGTAAGGCCGCGCAAAACGCAGCAATAACCATTAAGCAGCGCCTGATCGACTTCGCTTCTGCACACTTCAAAGTGTCTCCAGAAGAGGTGGTATTTAAGAACGGCATGGTGCAGATCCGAGATGAGATCATGACCTTCAACGCGTTTGTTGAACTGGCTTGGTTTAACCAAATCTCACTATCGAGCACTGGCTTCTACCGCACTCCGAAGATCTATTACGATCACGAGAAGGCGCGCGGTCGTCCGTTCTACTACTACGCCTATGGCGCATCTTGTTCAGAAGTCATCATCGACACCCTAACCGGCGAAAACAAGATTCTGCGTGTAGATATTCTGCATGACGTGGGCGCTTCACTTAACCCGGCGATTGACATCGGCCAAGTCGAAGGCGGCTTTGTGCAAGGTGTCGGCTGGTTGACGACAGAAGAGTTGGTATGGAACCAACAAGGTCGCTTAATGACCAATGGCCCAGCAAGCTACAAAATCCCTGCGATTGCTGATATGCCAATTGATTTCAGAACGCACCTTTTGGAAAACCGTAGCAACCCAGAAGACACAGTATTCAACTCGAAAGCCGTGGGTGAGCCACCTTTCATGTTGGGTATGTCGGTATGGAGTGCATTGAAAGATGCGATTAGCTACGTAGCCGTTGATGGCGCGATTCCAAAGCTGAACACACCAGCAACGCCAGAGCGCATTCTGATGGCGATTCAGGAAGTCTCTGAAACAGCCCCGACTTCGGTCGATGCTCAATCAGAAACGGCTTAGAGCTGACAGATATGGCTTAGGGCGTAATAAACAGCTTAGGAAGCATAGAAGGGATTTAGGAGGACATATGTTTAAGGATAATTGGATTCACGCACTGGCAAAACTGGAAGAGAACTACGAACCATGTGTCATGGTGACAGTGCTTGAAGACAGAGGCTCAGTGCCACGTGATGCGGGTACCAAGATGCTTGTCACTCGTGACCGAATCATCGCTACGATTGGTGGTGGTCACCTGGAACATGTGGCCACTAAAATGGCACGTGAAATGCTGATTGCCAGTGAAAAGTCGCTCAAAGTGGAACGTTTTAACCTAGGCGCTCGTTTGGGCCAGTGTTGTGGCGGAATGGCAACGCTAAGCTTTGAGCCGATTGGTACTCAACAGAACCATCTCGTGCTGTTCGGCGCTGGCCATGTTGCCAAGGCGCTGCTGCACATTGTCGCGACCCTACCCTTCCGTGTGACCTGGATTGATGAACGTGAAGAAATGTTCCCGGACACGCTTCCTCACGGTGTCAAAAAGCTAGTCACAGACGATCCGGTTGGCGAAGTTAAACACATGCCACCGAATAGCTACTACCTAGTAATGACCCACAACCACCAGCTTGATTTCGATTTAACGAAAGCCATTATCGACCGTGAAGACAGCCGTTACTTCGGCATGATCGGCTCGCTGACTAAGCGTAAGAAGTTTGACTTCCGCTTAGAACAACGTGGTTACAGCCAAGAACAAATTGAAACTATGATTTGCCCGATTGGCATTAGCGCTGTGAATGGCAAACATCCAGCTGAAATCGCGGTATCGGTCGCGGGTGAACTGATCGCACACTATCAGGGCCAAGCGCTTGAACAAAAGCGCCCAACCAAACAATATCAAAATCAGGATTTGACCGATCAACACAGTCAATCAAGCGATGTAGGCGAACCTCCTTTGGAAGAGAAGATCGCCTAATACAAGTCGCAAAGCTTCGGTAGCCATAACGTTACTGAAGTCATTAAAAGGAAGTAAACATGACAACGCAACGCAAAGCTTATCGCGCCAGTATTTTACACAGCGTAGCCGACCCAAAAGACGTCGGTATCGATGAGTCTTACGACTATTTTGAAGACGGTGTTTTAGTGGTTGAGAATGGCCACATCGTCGATTTGGGTCATGCCGATGACGTATTGGCACGTCAGCCTAAAACACTCGAAGTAAAAGAATACAAAGACAAACTGATCACCTCTGGTTTTATTGATACGCACATCCACTACCCTCAAACGGGGATGATCGCATCTTACGGTGAGCAGCTACTTGATTGGTTAGAGAATTACACCTTCCCAGAAGAAAAACGTTTCAAAAACCCAGTCTACGCGCACAAAGTGGCGAAGCTATTTCTAGACGAACTGGCGAGCAACGGCACCACGACAGCACTCGTGTTCGGCACCGTGCACAAAGAGTCGGTTAACGTTTTCTTTGAAGAAGCTGAGAAACGTAACCTACGTATGATCGCGGGTAAGGTTTTAATGGATCGCAATGCGCCCGATTACCTCACCGACACTCCTGAGTCTGGCTATGAAGATTCAAAAGAACTCATCGAGAAATGGCATAACCGTGGCCGCTTGTTGTATGCAGTGACACCGCGCTTTGCGCCAACCAGTACCCCGGAGCAACTGGAAACTGTAGGGAAATTGTTAGAAGAGTATCCAGATGTGTACATGCACACCCACCTTTCTGAAAACAAGAAAGAGATCGACTGGGTTCTAGAATTGTTCCCAGAACGCGACAGCTATTTAGATGTGTATGACCACTATGGCTTACTGCATAAGCGTTCGGTATTCGCACACGGTATTCACCTATCAGACTGCGAATGCAAACGCCTCGCGGATACCGATTCTGCAATCGCCTTCTGCCCTACTTCCAACCTGTTTTTAGGCTCTGGATTATTCAAGCTGCCAAAAATGGAAGAGCACGGTATTCGTGTTGGAATGGGGACAGACGTTGGCGCTGGTACCAGCTTCTCGATTCTGCAAACCATGAGCGAGGCGTACAAAATCATGCAGCTTCAACAAGAGAAACTTCACCCTGCCAAATCGCTGTTTTTGGCAACTTTAGGTGGCGCACGTTCTCTGCATTTAGAAGATAAAATCGGTAACTTAGAAGTAGGCAAAGAAGCCGACTTCGTGGTACTGGATCTACATGCGACACAACTGATGCGCTTCAGAATGGAACAAGCGACCAAGCTTGAAGAAAAACTATTTGTACTGATGAGCTTGGGTGACGACAGAACAGTCAGCGAAACTTACATCTACGGTGAGAAAACCTACGATGTGAATTTCAAAGATTACAAAAAGCTTGTGAGTTAAGTTGAGAGAAATAATCACACAGCGGCTTAACTTAACGATGGCACGCTCTCGTGCCATCGAAAAATAGGCGATATATCTAGTTGAAGCGAACTTCCTTTAGTTGCACATCAAAACTTCATCAAGTCACGAACAAAGATATAGCATCGAAAAATCCCTACTCCCCCCCATCAAATAATGACAAATAAAATTATAAACAATTAAATCACCCAAAAATATAAAATATGCAAGTGAGATCTATTTTAAGATAATAAAAACAAAAAAAACTTTTTATTATCTTTTTTTATACTATATTGGGCCCAAAAAGGTAACTAGTTATGAAACTCAAAGAAATAAAAACTGGAATTTCCCTAATGTTGTTTGCTTCATCGGCATGCGCAGGCCCGCTAGATGAAATCATCACCACAGATGAAAAAAAGATATCAACTATTACTGTTGGCGTTGACGGCAGCTGGTTTATTAAATCAGAAGATAGCTGGAACTTACAAGGATGTAATGAAATAGAAGTACTTAAAATTGAATCAAGTCACCCAAATAAAGTAGATTACATAAATTTACTGTCCACAATAAATGACTATTCAAAAGCAAAAATAAAAGCCCATGCTTATTGTGACAAATATGACAACTCCGTAATTACTGCTGGTAAATTTATATCTATCACCTTCAGCCAGTAGTTATATTTAGATAAATTAAAAGTGGACTAATTAATAGAACAACACTGTAATCTTTGGTAAAAAACCAAACCATAGCTTAATCATCGACATTTAATTAGCAATTTAAATATCTATTAATTATAAGTGTGAAAAATATTATTATAAGAATTGCCTTTTCCAAATTTCTATAAAAGTTTAATTAGAAAGGCTGATAACCATACCCCGAGAGAAAACCAGAAAAGTGTAATTTATATTTAATACTGGCTAGGACGATTTAAAAGGGTAGACTATGTCTTTAAATGCTCATCAACAAGAGAAATTAAAAATTTTCATAAAGGATATTCATAAAAAAGCAACAAGCTTTATGGGTTATCCAATTTCAACAGACTTTAACTATCAACAACTAAAAGAATTAATCAACTTTCCTTTAAATAACCTTGGGGATCCTTTTGCTAAATCTACTTGGCAAGTTGATAGTAGAGAGTTTGAATGTGAAGTAATAGAATTTTTTGCAAAACTATTACGAGCACCTGAAAAAGATTGGTGGGGGTATGTCACAAATGGCAGTACTGAAGCTAATCTATATGCTTTATATTTAGCTCGTGAACTCTACCCTAATGGTATTTGTTATTTTTCCAAAGAAACTCATTATTCTGTCGCCAAAAATTTACACTTGCTCAATATGCGTCATATAATGATCCGATGTGACGATAAGGGTGTAATTGACTATGATGACTTGCGAGAAACGCTAAAAGTCAATAGGGATGTGCCTGCTATTATTTTTGCGAATAGTGGCACCACTATGACAGAAGCCAAAGATGACATAAAAAAAATTCGTACTATTTTAGACGAGTTTTCTATTTCAAAAAGTTATATCCACAGTGATGCCGCATTATGCGGAGCTATAAATCCTTTTTTAACACCCAGACCGTCGTTTGATTTTGAAGACGGTGCCGACAGTGTTTCACTGAGTGGACACAAATTTATTGGTTCTCCAATTCCTTGTGGGGTTGTTGTAGCCCGTAAATCAAATGTTGATCGTATTGCACGCTCTATTGCTTACATTGGCTGTTTAGATACTACTATTACAGGCTCACGTAATGGCTTTACACCGATGGTACTGTGGTATGCCATTAACAGTTTAGGGTTAGAAGGCCTGGCTAAACGTGTACTACACAGCCTAGAAATTGCAAAATACACGGAAATTCAATTACAAAATATAGGTATAAAAGCTTGGCGAAACCCAAATGCGATAACTGTTGTTTTACCAGCTGTGCCAGAGGGAATAAAGCAAAAATATCAATTAGCAACAGCAAATGGTATGACACATATTATTTGTATGCCACATATGAAATTTTCAGATATTGATGCGTTTACTTCTGCATTAAAACTAGACATGAATGACCTATGAGGATATTTAAATGGAAAAGATAATATTAATATCTGAAGACTATATCGGATTGATCACAGACATAACGGAAATTTTATCGAAAAATAAAATAAAAATAAAAAATATAGATGCTGACAAAATAAATAACACCGCATTAATAAAGATAAGTTCAGACAATAACAAGTACACGTATGAAATATTGATTAAAGCGGGATTCAATATTATTTTCAACACTGAGATAATAATGGTAAAAATCGATGATGAGCTTGGAGCGTTGGCAAAGTTAGCAAGGAAATTATCAGAGAATAATATT
The DNA here is from genome assembly GCF_002954585.1 of Vibrio chagasii. GTDB lineage: Bacteria > Pseudomonadota > Gammaproteobacteria > Enterobacterales > Vibrionaceae > Vibrio > Vibrio chagasii_A. The sequence goes on along the minus strand of NZ_MSCI01000001.1, from coordinate 1,649,614 downwards.
GACATTAGAAGTCTGAATATTGTCGAACAGGATGAAAACCATTTGATTTTATCTATCACATGCTCAGACCCAGAGAAGACTAAAAAATTGATGAGTCACATGTTGATATAAACAAAACCTGACAATACCAAATTTTATTTTTGGCAACTTTAGGTGGCGCACGTTCTCTGCATTTAGAAGATAAAATCGGTAACTTAGAAGTAGGCAAAGAGGCCGACTTCGTAGTACTGGATCTGCACGCAACACAACTGATGCGCTTCAGAATGGAACAAGCGACCAAGCTTGAAGAAAAACTATTTTTACTGATGAGCTTGGGTGACGACAGAACCGTCAGCGAGACTTACATCTACGGTGAGAAAGCCTACGACGTCAATTTCAAAGATTACAAAAAGCTTGTGAGTTAGCGAATACCTCACTGTTGTTGGGTAACCTTTGTTGTTAAAGAACCCGTCCAGATTCGCCTAGCCTTAAAAGACCAGTTGCTAATGCCACTGGTCTTTTTTGTGCTTCATTCAAAGAAATACAAATTATTGCCAGTGGTGTGCTCAACACCCATGACGCAGCCAAGTTATGTTGGTACGTTAGACGGTGGTAGACCAAATATTGTCCGTTTAAAACTATTGTCCGCTTAAAACAACACACGCTTAGAAAGGAATTCTATGTTCGAACAGGTCGTTAGCATTCTGTTTCCCGTTTTTGCACTCGCCAGTGCTGGCTTTGCAGTCGGTCGTTGGCTTAAGCCCGATTTCAAGCCAATCAATCGCATCAACATGGATGTTTGTATCCCTGCTTTGGTGTTTGCATCGCTGACCACCATGCCACTCGACACCGAACAACTGCCTCTGATTTCTGCCTCTTTGGTTGCGGTGTTAGTACCCGCACTGCTGATGATACCGATCTGTAAGATCTTTAAGCTCAACTTCAAAGCTTGGGCTCCGCCACACATGTTTCGTAATAGCGGCAACCTTGCGATCCCCCTATTCACGTATACCTTTGGCGAAAGTGCATTAGCCCCAGCGGTACTGCTGTTTGTGGTGTCGGCGTGTGTTCATATCAGTGTAGGCTTGGCGTTATTAAGCGAAGGTAACCCGATCAAACAGATCTTCAAGATGCCGATATTCTTGGCTGCTTTATTAGCAATGACACTGAATTTGTCCGGCATTGCAGTCTGGAATCCTATCTACGAAGCCACATCGCTGCTTGGACAAGCTGCTGTTCCTGTCATGCTTTTGTCACTGGGATCACAAATGGTCAACTTGAGGCTGAGCGGTCTGAAAGTCGGCTTGTTATGTACCGCGCAATCTCTGTTCACTGGAGCGATCGCATTTACGATCATCTACTACTTCATTCCTCTACCTACTCTACACTTGCAGATGATGGTGTTGTTCACCATGCTGCCACCTGCTGTGATGAATTACCTGTTCGCAGAAAGGTTCAACGTAGAGCCATCTAAAGTCGCCTCTATGGTGTTGTTCGGTAACTTCTTAAGTGTGGTAACGCTGCCGATATTACTGTCTTTTGCCCTGTCGATGTCCTAAAAATTACTGCGAGTCCGCTGTACGACAGGCACACAAGATAAAAACATAAAGTTCCCATCCTAAGAATAAATATCATTGTTGATGTTTAATAAACGCACAAAATAGAAACTCAATACAAAATAAGTTTGATATCACTCTTTCCCTCCCCCCCTTCCTGAACAAAAACACAAAAATGAACAACAAAATATTTTATTTATTTTGACTTTGTTCTCCTCGAACTTCATCTTCCTCAAGTTACCTAGTTAATAAAATACCATCCGATTTTCGCCCCGCTGGCATTACCTTTTATAAGTCATATGAAAATTAAAAATTTAATACCTCTACTGCTATGTACCTTCTCTCACCAAGCATTGTCTGCTGCAAATTTCACTACAGATTTTGTAGAGCTTGGGATTCAAACAAAGCCAAATGGTATTAGTTTGGAAGGGGGGCGAGATATCAATGACAGCCTAGCGCTTCTAGGTGGAGTAAGCTCAAATACCGATCTCGATGAAGACAACTATGACGTCTATATCGGGCCTCAAGTTTATGGGCCTATCAACCAAGCCATCGATCTCAATACTCAACTATTGCTTCACTACAACAAAGGATCTTACGCTCCAGGGAAAAGCAAAACCTTTATTGAATTCAACGCAGGGCTTCGTGCCTGGATTACGCAACGAGTAGAGGCAAATGTCATGGTGGGGGCAAATGGAGAGCATTCGATCTTTACGTTTGGCGCGAGATTCCATGCAACGGATAAAGCCGCGTTCTCGATATCTTCTAAGAACAACGGGATTTACGGGCCTCAACTACAACTTGGGGTTAGATACAATTTTAATTAACTGACTGTAAGTAAAGATTCTTAAAAGCAAAGTAGCCATTTGATGAGACATCTTGTATTCAACATACTTAGCGCAGCAAAAATTAACATCAGAAGGGCTACACGCCGATTAACGACTAAAGCTGCATTCAGAGTATATAGAGAATCCACAGCGAGCATCAGAAACACTAACTCACGACTTTGATGGTAAGAAGGTTCCTCGCTACCGAATTCTTGTTAGTTCCTACTGCTGGAGCGTGTATACATCTGCCACCACCAGCGAACCAAATTGTCAACATCTCTTACCCTGAAGGCGACAAAGTAGAAACGGTTCAACACCCAGCCTGGGTCGAAGGCGTAATTTCTTCAAAACTGACCACCAACAATGTGTATCTTGTCAATGGCGATCTGACCATGGGGTAAGATATGAATGCTTCGTTGGTAGTGAATTACCACTAAGTCAGCGACGTAAATCACGAAGTGCTAATGCTAGCTTTGGTTTAACCGACAAATCATAACCTATAACGAAAAGAGCCTCATCGAGGCTCTTTTTAACATCCAATCAATTCCAAGCTAGCTTGATGGTTCGAAGACCAACGTATTGTCATGTCCGATAATCGTCAACTGTTTACCTGCATCGTCGTAGGCCACAGTAACGCTCTCTTCGAGTGTATCAAAAATCAAATTCTCTTGAATCGCTTGAGTTCCACTACAGCCCATTCTCGTGCTGGCAATTGGGGTGAATGCCAAATAGCCCTGCTCAAATGTCGTTACTTGGGTGACAAAATGGTTACACCCCGTACGGCCGTAAATGTTATCTCGTGCTATTTGTATTGATGCTTGGTGTGTCGGCTGCTCACCATTGATACGAAGAAGATTCCAAGGCCCCATAACAGCCTTGTGCATTGGTGACAACTCATGAGATGTTTCTATTTCTTGCGCTTGAACGGCTGTCCCTAACACGCCAGAAAATAACAACACACTAAGTGATAAAATTACTTTTTTCATTATTCTTTCCGTTACTTATAATTACCAACGCGTGAATTTAATTGAGACGGCTTCACCCATTCCCAGACCTAACCCACCAGCTTTAAGGTCAAAAATCTCCCCAGCTTCTCTGTCCCAAATTTTCACCTCATGGTAAAACAAGCCGCTGAAGTAATGCCCCTTATTATCGAGTAATTCGATCTGCTTCCCCTTCTCAAGCTTATCGAAGAATCGCTCATCAATATAAGATGAACCAGAGAAAACAGGGATTGTTGTAATACCAGCGAAGCGCATCACTAGCTCACCATAATCACCAACAGCACAGGCAATCACAATACCTGCACCGCCACAGGTCGTGACACGATATTGCCAGCCAGAATCGGTAGTAAAAGCACGCTTGATCGTTCCTCGTCCTAATACACCATCTATTTGAATATGCACTTCTTCCGGCAATGTCGTGCCTTTAATTTCAAACATATGAGGTTGAGAGTTACGGAAGTAAGGTATAGACATACCTTGACTAACGAATCGCTTAGTTGGTGTGATAACTTTGATTCTTAACCTATCACCATCAGTGTAACTAATGAGATTAGACAAGGAACTCGGGTCATCCATATCAAGCTGTTCAATATCAATCCATGCACCTTTATTAATGGAATAGAAAGCTTTCATTTCTTCGCTGGTACTTTCTCCAGTAAAATCCAAACTGTTCTTTATAAATAAAGTTGAACTTAGCACTGAGTTAGAAAACAGAAAAGGTAATAATAGTAATATAAACTTAATTTTCTCCAACATACACTGACCTTAAGTATGATTAGTTAATGGCTAGAGATTATTATTTTAATAAATATAAAAACAATGAATAAAAAAAACAATTTTTAAATTTCAACTCGGGACGCATAATTTTCAACACTTATAATAACATTTTTATCATAGCTAGAATAAATGTAATAAGGATATACTTAAGAAGCTTTATTATTTTCTCTATGGGTGCATTGACTATCTGAATCTACCCAAAAAGTAACAGATTTCGATCAAAAACTGTATAGAATGTTTGGATTAACCGCAACGATATGCTCGACTACTGAAGGCGAATCGCCAACCATAAGAACAATACAGCCAGTCAAGCATTGTTAAGTCAGTATTTATATTGAGTACTAAATACTGAATCAATAAACTAACAAAGACTAAAACTAAAGTATCAGATCACTAACAATTTCGTCAGCTGTTGCGACAAAAATAGCACCTTGTTTTTCTAAATCAGCGATCACCTCGGTGCTTTTCTCAGGTAAAACCGCTCGGGTTGATGCGAGATTAACAATAACATTAAAGCCTAAGGTAAGAGCCTGAGAGACCGATTTTTTTACACAAAAATCGAGCGCCAGTCCACCAATAATGAGAGTGTCGATTCGGTTGAATTTAAGAAATTCATTAGCTCCTGTTGTGATGGTATCTGCAATATCATGAAAAAACACACCATAAGGGTGAGCATTAGGGTCCATGCCTTTATTAACTTGAAAATCATACTCTAAAACTTGAGGTAACCCATCGAGTAACTCGGCTCCCGGAGTGCCGACCACACAATGCCGGTTCCATTTAACATCAACATTTGGCAAACCAACAGGATCTAGCATATTCGCTGGTGTTTCAGCATCCCAAGACGCTTTAGGTGGATGCAGGTCACGACTGACAAGCTTGAATTGACCTTTGGTATGGTTCTGTATCAATTCGGGAACAATTGCCAATGCGTCTTTTACTGGAAGTTCATTTGGGCACAGTTCGGTGAACCCTTGTTGAGGGTCAACATCAATAACTGCTGTGTTTTGGTAATTAACTTGAATGGTCATAAAATTCCTAGCTTTTACTGCTTGATTATTAACGCAGTAGAGTTTTTATAAAAATTTTCGATACCTTGGGTTCAGTCTCGTTTAGTAACGAAATACTACTCAACCACGTAAACAGTTTTGAAAGAAAGTTACGTCATCATCTGCGAGTTTATAAACCATAGCTGGTTTACCTCCTTTTCCCTTGTTCGTTGAGGCAATCTTATTGGTTGGTACTATTACACCTGAGTCAATCAAACGACGTTTAATGGTCATTCGGCTGATAGGAACACCAAACTCTCTATAAGCAGCGATAACATCAGCGACCAAAAATTCTTTATCTAAAGCAAATAATAAAACAGAGGTATATTCGATGGATGCTCTTAGCTTTTTCTTGGCAATTTCGATCATTCCCTTATGATCAAAAGCAAGAGCTTCATCTCCATTGAGAAGAGACTCTAACGAACACCATTTTAGTTGACATTCTTCAATACCACTCTCATTGATTTGCTCTACGTTATTTCTATCCAATAAAGCATAGTAAGTGATATTTAAATTCCACTCTTCTGGGGCTCGTTTTGCGTCACTGTCGAAGAAAGCCTCACTAAAGTGACGGGGGTAAGTATGAATTTTTTCTCGACAGATACGACGACGCGCGGCTTCAAAACTATCATCCGCTGGCTGGCCTCCTTGGTCTGTCATGTCTTTATCAAAAACGACGCCTCCGGGCAGTGCCCATATACCATAGCTAGGTCGACTAGGGTTAGAGCGCTTTAACAATAGCACCTCAAGTTTTTTTTGAATGCACCCGGACAATCGAAACGGAATAATATCGACACAAACAATCATAGTAAGTCCTTAAATATGATTTGTGGGCAATTTAGCTTATAAGCGCGACTCAATCAACAGGTAAATAACAATGTGATACAAACTTCAATGATTTGCTATGATTAGAGCTATTCAATCAAAGGTCAACCAAATATATCGTTGATATTCATAACGTCATCGTTTCTTTATAAGAAGCTCATGAAACATTAAACAAGTGAACCTTGAAAAGAGCTAGTAACAAAAGTTGACAAACAAACTTGAGGTATTTATTGTTTATACAACCAGTAAGTAACAAACAGTTATAAACTCAACTTTTTCGGTATCAATAACTTTTTAGTGTCGTAATATGCTAATTCTTCATAATCCTGTAACAAGCTTGAGTCAATAGGGTTCCAAATGCGCGATAATTTATTCTCTTCTCGTATCATCCAAAGTGCGCTAGATTTTGACGTGTATAAAGCAAATATGATGGCAGCCGTAGCATCATATTACCCAGATATTGAAGTGACTTATAAGTTCATTGTTCGAAGCGACGAAGATCTTTCCGCTTTGCTGCCTGAAGTAGAAAAACAAGTGAATCAACTTCAGAAGATTAAATTCACCTCTGAGCAGCTTCAATACGTTAAAAATGTTGCACCATATTTACCAACAGAGTTTATTGAGTCTCTCAAAGCATTTTGCTTTACACCTAAACGAAATGTGTCTTTTAACATTAAATGCAACTCGAATGGTAAAAATCAGCTACACATTACTATCGGAGGTTTATGGCAGGAAGTTATTCTCTATGAAACTCTCATAATGAGTATAGTTTCTGAGGTTCGAAGCCGAACACTCTGGGCAGAAATTCCATCTGATCACTTTCTTGCAGTGCTTCATGAAAAAATACATTTCCTCAAAGCAGAATTGAAGCGACGTAATATTACTAACTTTAAATTTTCTGATATGTCTACTCGTCGACGTTTTTCATATAAAACACAAAAGTTGATGTTGGATTATATTAACTCGACATTACCTGAGTGTTTAACGGGAACCAGTAATTATCATCTTGCTCATAAACTAGGCCTAACTCCCATCGGAACCGTTGCGCATGAATGGTTCATGGGGCATCAAGCACTTACGAATGTCCAAGACTCACAAAAAGTCGCTCTACAACGTTGGCATAGTATGTTTGATGGAGCTTTAGGCATTGCTTTGACGGACACCATTGGTATTGATGCTTTCTTAGCAGACTTTGACGAAAGTTTAAGTCATGCCTATTCTGGTGTAAGACATGATAGTGGCTGCCCTTTTGAATGGGGCGAGAAAGTAATTAAACATTATCAATCACATGGCATCGATCCAATGAGTAAAACATTAGTTTTCACTGATGGATTAAACTTTGAGCAAGCATTAGATATTTGCGAACACTTTCAACAACGAGTTCAAGTTAACTTTGGTATCGGGACCTTTTTAGCAAACGATATGGGTAATTACTCTAATGATAATGGTAAAGCCTATTCACCACTTTCGATCGTAATCAAAATGGTAACATGTAATGGCTCTCCAGTAGCGAAGATCAGCGATGAACCAGAAAAAGCGATGTGTGAAGACATCTTCTTTTTAATGAACCTCAAACGACGCTTCAAGCAAGACCTTGATTTAGACCACTGTCATAAATTGATTGATCGTTTACAAAATGAAGGACAAAACTACCTGATCGAGATCTAAATTCAGACCTCAATTTTTAATAATAAGGTTGAAATTGCCTCGATAGCGAAAAATCGCTATCGAGGAAAAATAGTCACTGTAACCACCTCCAACTGGTGATTGTTCTACTTATCGTTAAGCAGCTCCTTCCAGTGTGTAACTGGACAATACGTAAGAAAATTGCCACTGGGTATTTAGTTAAGATGGTTTAAGCTTCGTTGTCTCACTAATACTCCCATTTTCAACGTTCCCCCCTACTGTGCACCAATGATTGGTTCGGTATTAAGAGTCAATTAAACAAGAGCTAAGCTTTCTGTTAATTGTCTTTGAGGCAATAGTTAGGGTTATACTATGGTTCTTCAATCAACCTTCACTGAGTTACCTGCAGCCCCAACTGAGTTGCCATGCTTAACTCGTTTCTCTCTACAATTTCTTCAATAACCTTGCATTCATTATTGAAACGAAAATAGGTAAGACTTGTCCACGTTAAATCTTTGCCCGTTACGTCAAAACCCATCCAAGTATTGGCATTCTTTGCTTTGTGGGTAAGTGCGACAACAACTTGATCGCCTCCTTCAACAATACGTTGAAAGCTTGTTTCTACACTCTCATAACGTTCAGTAACACAAGACTTCAATTTAGCTTCAAATTGCACCAAGCCTTTTAAGGTGCTGCCACAATCAGGCCTATGGATAAGTGCATCTTCAGCAAAGAACTCTCCAACTCGACTTGTGTCCTTACCATCAACACAAAACTTAAAATAATCTCTTATAGTTTGAACTTGTTTACTAGCCATTTTCCTACCTCACAGTTTGCTATTGAATTTACTGAATTATTAATGAATAAATGAAGCTTGAATAGGTCTAAAAAGAGCGATAGTCTGTCAACAAATAGTAAACAGTAACCCCCATTGTGAATTTAATTACGTTAATAAAATCATTTATAAGTACAGTAGAAGAAGGCAGCTTTACCAGTGCGTCCAAGAAACTAGGAGTGTCTAAATCTCTTGTCAGCCGGAATGTGCGCGACCTCGAAACCTATCTCGAAACTCGATTGATGAATAGATCAACAAAAACACTCTCTCTCACCGATGCTGGGAGACAATACTATCAAGAGGCGCATACACTGATTTTTCAACTAGAGTCGTTAAATGATGCTGTAAGACTTGCAAGTCATGAAATGTCAGGAACTTTAAATGTGCTTGCCCCAAACGGCTTAACTGAAATTACGATGATGCCCTTCGTATGCCACTTTACTACTCAATACCCGGAGTTGAGTGTAAATTTACTTCTTAGTGATAATCTAAGTGATATTTCAGCGCAAGGTTATGATGTGGCAATTCGCTCAGGTCAATTAGTTAAACAAGATTTGGATCTCGTGGCCCAAAAAATCACCGAGCATCACAATGTAATTTGTGCATCTCCAGACTATTTGCGAACCAACGCTCCAATTCGACAACCAATGGATTTGCACTCTCATCGGATTATAGAAGACCCAAATTTGATGAATCACAAGGTATGGCAATTTACGAAAGAAGGGCAAGAGCAGACCTTAAAGATTGTGCCATCGCTTTCAGTGAACAGCGTGCAAGCCGTAAAAAGCGCACTGAAGCAACATTTCGGCGTAGCTATGCTACCCAGAGAATTAGCAGAAAAAGAACTGAAAAGAGGGCAATTGATTGAAGTACTGAACGACTACCAACTATCCAAACGGAATGTCTATGCGCTATATCGTGAACGTACCAACACGCCGAAAAAAGTTAAACTCTTTATCGAAGAGCTGAAGGTATATTACAGTCAGTTTCCCCATCAATGAACAATTTAAAAGTCTAAATAGCTTGATAGCTTACTTTGACTCTCTGATAATAATTCGAAACATACTTCAATCTTAATGAAGATATTAACTTTAAAGTTAGTAAAACACATCGGAATAATAATTTAAATTAACATCAAAATACTCAGTTTTAGTTGTATCAGAATAAAGCAGAAACTTTGAAATGAAGTTAACAGAAATAAACATATTTAATCAGTATGGTAATAATGTTTTTTAAATACTTTGTTTAACCATAACCGAAAGAGATAATTGTTTATGAGAAAAATAGCACTATTGTCAACAGCTCTAATTTTTATGTTCCTTCAGCTTTCACGAGTGAGTTCCAATCATCCAAGTTTTATAGTAACAAAGAATTCATAAATACAAGTTCAATCACATCTTACACAGCTTTAACCGAGTCAATAAAAACAAGAAATAACGTAGATAGCTTCAAATTTAATGACATAACGATAAAAAAGAAAGGCGAGTTGACATGGGAAATCACGAATAATACACCAATCCCAACCTCCTTTTTTCCCGTAAAAGTTGACACTTTAGATGGTCTAAAGCTGATTTCATCGAATGAGGAAGTACCCGCTTTTAGTTCTGCAATTGTATCAATAAATGGGCTCGAAGCCGATAAGCTCGATTTTGTATATCAAAGTAACATCTTTCTTCCGAGGGTCACCCTCGGACCCTATGACTCAGAAGCCTGTCAAAGTCCTCAAGATAAACAAAATACATGCTATAGCTTCCCAGACTCAGAGCAAAAAATTACCATTCAAAATATGATTGCCCTGACCCATAGCTTGAGCAATAGCAAGCAATATTCTGAGTTACTGACAGAGTACATGGAAAATCGTTGCACTAGTAAGCCTTCAAAGTGCGGGAATTATGCAGATGCCCAGTTACCCTATGGTATTAGAAACTTACTGGCCTTGGGGGGACAAGATCACAACCTAGCTCTAAAGGTTATGCGTAATAAATATCGCTCCGAAGGGGTTGGTGGAGGAAGAGGCGTGAAGCTAAATCAGTTCTTAACAAACACTAGTGGGTGGGCTTCTACTTTGCATTCGATACTGACTCCGTCTCAGGCTTACTCAACTCGCTTTTATAGAACTTGGCTACATGAAATTGGCCACGCTCATGGCTTCAACCACTCGAGTGGCATGACATATGGATTTGCAGACTATTTTGCAGCACAAATCATTCCACAACTCACCACTGAAGAGGAACGTCAAACAATCCTTCCTTATCGTTCTCCAACAATTTTATTGGATTTTCAAAAAGAGGGCACTTCAGATATTGAAGGAAATAGTAAAATTAACTTAAACTTCCTGAGTGATAAAATAGAAATTAGTGAAGTCGACTTCCAAGTCATTACGTCCTGTGATTGGGAAAAAACCATTGTTAATTCTGAAGGTAACATTTCTTTATTGTACAAAAAATCCCTAACTGTCCGGTTTTCGTTCGAGTATCTGATGTAAATTCAGATATATTTTCAACAATTAAGTTATCTCGCCATGATTTTTCTCAATCCAAAAGTTATGATATTAACAATAAAAAATTTACAGTGTTAGATAGTGAACTATTAAATCAAAATGATAATGGTTGGGACATCCGACATAAGTGTAGATTACCGAATAAACATTTAGCAACAAAAGAAGAGTATCAAGAGTTATGGAACTATCTGAGCAAAAATGAGCTCTTGGACACACTAGATTACCAACAGTTTTTATCATCAGATGGCCCACGTTCATACTATATTTGGCAGCTTACTTTCGATGAGAATAAAATGAAAAGCAATAGGTATAGAATGAAAAATAAAATTGGAACAAGCAATGGACTTGTATGTGTTAGTGATCATTAGGAATTTGGATTTTAAGCATATACTCCAAATTCTGATTAAAATGACACCTTAAACAACGGTATTACTTCCGTAGGAAACATATTAACGAGGGTGATCAGACCCTCGTTTTTTTGGCGCTGTACCTTGCATAAACTAGCTAGATCTATCTAATTTAAGTTCTGCCGTCACCTTAGTAAGGCGCAGAGCTATCGCAAAGCAAACTAAATAAGGGCTCACGTACCAAAAAAGACTTTCTAATGGCTGCTTGACCTGTGCCTCTCTGGTCTTAATATACTGGTTTTTCTGTTTTTCATACTGGATCAGCATCCCACTCACCCAGACTGCATCGCTTTCCACTAACGGTACGCTAGGTGCAGGGACCGTAAAATCAGCCGCATTTGGCAACTGAGTGAAATCCACATCTTTAAACGTCATCGCGGTGTTCAAATACCACAAACACGCTTCATGGTGCTGCCCATGATTGTCTAATGATGGTTGCCCATTGCAGACATCACTTCTTAACTTATCCAAAGAAAACTGCTGCACCGACTCCAAAATCGCCACCGCTCTGGTTTGTTCTGTCTCGACCCAATCACCTGCGACTTTGGCACGAATTTCAGACACAGCACCGAGCATCCCAATACCCGCCAGTAGCGGCCACAAATAGTCCATCCGTTTCCATTTTCGTCGGCTCAAATTGAATCCACACCAAATAGGAAGGTGTAAGAGAAGCGTTAGCCCCAGTGATAGCAAAACGAAATTCAAAGAGCTAGAGAGCATGAGTTCGCTATCGAAGAAGTTCTTCATAATGAGTTACTTGCTGTTAAACAAGGAGTGATTTGATACTAAGAGCGATATGAGAAAAGAGTGTAAGAGGAAAGTAAAAACAGCACCAAGAATGAGAGTTGGTGCTGTTTATTTGAACATATCAGGTATTAGCCGTTTCCCTGAGGAATCAAGCGTTAGCCTTGAAGTAAACGCTTTTCCATCGGGACACAATCGAGGCTAATACCGCTCGGAGAATGATAAGTGGAAAGTTCATCACCAATAAAGCCACACGAACGATAAAACGCTGCTGCATTCAGAGTCGATTCTAGTTTCATTAGAGGCAAGTTGTGTTGATTCGCTAACCCCTCTAAGAAATGCAGCATCATTTTAGCTGCACCTTTACCGTAAAAATCAGGGTCTACGAAAATCGCATCGACCATACCCGTTTGGGTGTTGATCTTGCCGCTACCAATCACTTGGCCATCCACTTGGGAAACGTAAAAGGTTGCTCCCACGTCAGCAATAAATGCCTCAGACATCTCGCCCTGCGTCCATAGTGAAAGCTGTTCTTCCGAGTAATAAGCGGGACACTGGTCAAGAATGGCGCGGCTGCGAATATCAAAAATATCCTTGGCATCAGATCTAGCTGCTTTCCTTATATTAATCATAATTAATCTCCAAAAATTAATAGATAGTGTTTGCTAACTGATAAAAACTAGTCAATAGCTAATGCAGGCGAACGTTGTGCTTTAGCTGACATAAAATAAAAGGCAACCGCACTAGCAAGGGAAATTAAAACCACACTTAGCCAAGTAAAGGTGTAACCATAATCATCAATAAAATAGCCAATGACAACAAAGCTCGGCATAACAAAAAGCATTCTTAATGTAATCAACACTCCTTGAATACGTCCACGATGGCTCGACGGTGAGTTGTTTGCTAGGTATACCCCTTCTTTTGTTAAAAGGAGGACCTCGCCTGCAGAAAGAAATAGCCAAGCAAAGAAGTGAACAGGAATGGTTGGATACAACATCACAAGTATGTAACCAAATGCAAACATCAAACCAGCATAAGCAAGGCTAACCGTCTCAATTTTTTTTGAGGTTAACCTCATTAAAATGGGTGTGATCAGCACGACTAAAACACAAGCGTAAGTCATTAGTTGCCCAAAAATAACAGGGCCTTGCTCTCCGAAAACATGGCTCAAGTACAGTGGGCTAGCCATTGTCATTTGATTCAATGAGTACCATAGTAATCCGCATAAAAAAGTGAATACTAAAAGCCTTGGCCTTGATCGTAGAACGGACCAAACAGAGCCTGAGACCGGCTGTTCAAGCTCGCTATCGTTAGCCGATTCTAATCCAGGTTGCACGCTCACAAACGCAGCAACAATAACAACACAGCAAAGAGCAGCCAACCCGTTACCAAAGAATATCCACTCGGTATGATTCCAAAACAGATAACCAGCCATGATAGGACCAAGGGCTGAACCAAAGTTATACGCTAAATAACTGAGCGAAATAACTGCATCACGATTTTTAGGTGTGGAAAGATCAGCAACTAGAGCATTGCTCGCGGGCAGAGCTAAACCACCAAAGAAATAGGCTGACAGCAACAGCGTAGGCACAATGACAGGATCATCAGCGAAAAAACCACAAACAATCAACAATACTGCAGACGTAAACTCACCAAAAACCATGATTCGTTTATGTCCTAATCTATCCGATAGCCTCCCACCTAAAAAGCTCCCGAAGAGGTATCCTCCCGTTCCCGCCATTGCTAAGGTGCCAGCTACCGTTGCGGAGTAGCCCAACTTGTCAGTAAAAAGTAAGACAAGAAATGGGAGAATGAAGTTACCCATCCCTAAAATCATTCTAGCCAAAGCTAAATAATAAATATTATTTGGTAAGTTCCTGTACATTGCAGTGGCAGAGAATAGCTGATTGATCATAATATCCTTAAAGTAACATCTAGTTTTTGGCGACTGTTTTTTATTCGATGGTGCTGAAATCGAGGCTTCTAGGCACGGCAACACTCACCACCTGAGTGCCTGCAATTAAGTCATGCAAACAGCGTCTGTCTTTACGCAAAGCAAAAAGATAATTTAAGATTGATATGCATGGGCCAATTAAAGGTATATATACAAAAATTGTCATCGGTAAGAATCTCTTACCTAGTATTTTAAATAGCCCCATTTGTTTGCCTTTCATATCGACAATCGCGATTTCCATTATGTTTTTGCCAATAGTCTGTCCTTTTTTATGCAGTAAATACCCATTCAATAAAAGGAACGCAAGCCAACTATAAGTCGTGACTGCTACCAGATCTGAGGTATCAGCAGTCCCTGTTCCAAAGATTTTTTGGAAGTAATCGGTATAGAGATAAATTGGCATGACACTAACAACAGCAATAAGTAGATCAATAAAAACGGCCCAAAAACGTAACCATCGAGATGCAAGTGTGAGGTCACAAATATTTTCAGGTGCCGATGAAAAGTTTTCGAATGATTCTCGCTCATTTGTTTCTAAGTTGCTGGCTGACACACTAACAACTTGAGTGCCTGCGATTAAATCATGTAGGCATCGTCTGTTTTTACGGAAAATAAAAAGAGATTCCATCATAGCTATAAAATTGCCACTAATAGGTACAATTTTGAAGGCAAGCATAGGCACCACTCGTTTACCCAATATCTTATATAACCCTAAAGGTTTACCCTCCATATCAACAATCGCAATATCCATTAGATGTTTTCCAATTGTCTGTCCCTTCTTATGCAATAAGTATCCATGTACTAACAAGAACATCCCCCCTAAATAGACATAGACAGCAGCGAGTCCTCTAAGGTCGACCTCCCCTGTATCGAATATTATTTGAGTATCATCTGTGTACATCAAGATTGGCAGGATGATGACAGTAGTAATTACACCATCAATAAAAAACGCCAAAAAACGAGTCCATCGAGATGCGGGGATAACTTCAATTGTACTTTCAGCGATTTCAGACTTGTCGCTATCTACACTTTTAGACGAAGCATCAACAACTTGAGTACCTGCGATTAAATCATGCAAGCAGCGTTTATCTTTACGAAAAATCCCCAGATAACCTAACATCGGAAGAACTAGACCAATAAAAGGGACATAACCCACGACCATCACAGGAAGAATTCGTTTGCCCACGATGTTTAGCAAACCTATTTGTTTGCCTTCCATATCGACAATCGCAATATCCATCAGATTTTTACCAATTGTTTGTCCCTTCGTATGAAGTAAGTACCCTTGGCATAAAAAGAAAATCACCCAACCATAAACAAATAGGGCAACTTTTTCGGTTAGATCAAGGGTTGTTTCATTGAGGAGAAATTTGTCGTATAGGCTGCTATATAGAAAAGCAGGAATCATGAAAATCGCATACACGTAAGCATCAATAATAAAGGCCCAAAAGCGAGACCATCGAGATGCGATAACTACTGTGGGTGTATTTTCTATGACTTCAGACATGCCCTTTCCTAAGGTAGTGTTGATTATTGATGTAGAGAGTGCGATTTCAGATAACTAAAGCTTCATTTATTGATAAAAAACGTAGAAATAGGTATGAAAAACACCTTGTTTTCAATAAATAAAGCCGCTTTATAAAATCAAATGAAACATATCATGCACAAATATCACAATAGGTATTCAATGCAGTTTATGTGAGTTTCGTTGCATAAAATAAAGATAGAGATGTAATGATAAATTGGAAGGACGCTTACGAAGGTAAAACTTGGAAGTAAGAGGTGGAGACTTAACACGCTGTATAAATGCATTTTTCACTAAGTAGTGATACCAAAAATAAAGACTATCGCGTCTACTCTCGCCCCAACACAGACTCAATAAAAGCTGACTTCTTTTTGCGATATTTGTCTTGTGGCCAACCTTCACAAGACATTTTGAGTGTATTGTATTTTTCGACTAAATCGGCACTTGCCCTCAGCCTGTCTCGAAACGTTAGAAAGCACTCAAACTCAGAACCATTGGCGACCAGTTGCAATGCCACATCATCAGAAGATATGGATTCCAACATACACAATTCTGGTGTTCTTAGCGTATCGAGCTTCTCTTTGAAGCCGAGTGCTGTGAGTCGCTCTGCGGCATCCTCAAGCTCGTTGAGCTCAACACCCACGAAGATATCTAAATCGCCCTTAGATAAAGCTAACGGAATGGATGATGCATCTACATGCTCTACTCTCGCGGTAGGAAGTAGCTTCTTGATATCACGCTCGTATCGTTCAAACATCTCACGGCAAGCCGCTTGGTATTGTTCTGCTGGGTAAAATTGCATGCATCCTCACTATTCAAATTAACACTAGTGCACTAAAGGCTATTAAATACGCCTATTGCTAAAAGAAACAGAACGATACTAATAATACCAATATTAGATACTCGCTCCCGCTCTTTTTCGTCAGGCGTAAACGAAGGAAAACGCCCTAGAGTGAGCACCTTAGATACAACCCACCCCACGCCGAAGCATATGATGTCCATAATGAAGAACTGGAAAAGCATGCGAAAGAACGCACCAACGAACCTAAAGAGTGTGAGTACTATATCTTCCATTTTCTTTCCTAACGAACGTCAATTTTGAATAGAAAATGCCATGGGTATAGGTTCAGATCAAGTCGCTTATACGGAACTATCTACGAAATAGCGATTGAAAGAAGGCTTCATTCGACCTTAGCTTGAGAAAGAGCGGTAAAAAGTTCAATCGGATATGAAGCCTAAAGTATTGTACCCACTTAAATTGACTCGCAATTTGAAAGTAAGAAATTGATTTAAAATATAAGTTCAATATAACAACAAGATAAGCTCAATAATAAATGGCACTCCCTTTGCAAACCATACTGTGATGACCGAAACGCTCTGAGAAAGACAACGAGCCAAAAGGGGAAAAGTCACATGGAGAATAGAATTCCATCTCTAGATGGTTTGCGTGCAGCATCTATATCGCTAGTCTGTTTAGGGCACTTGTGCGGTACGGTTAACTTTCCTCAAATTTTTATGCCACTCAATAGCTTGGGAAACTTCGGCGTAAAAGTATTTTTTGTGATTTCTGGGTTCCTAATAACCACGCTATTGCTCAGTGAACTTAAGCTAACCAATAAGATAAACCTGCCTCAATTCTTCATCCGGCGTATGTTTCGTTTATTCCCTGCTTTCTACTTCTACATTCTTTGTATCGCTATTGCAGAATACGCAGGCATCATCTCTTTACTACCGGGTGACCTATTCCATGCTGTTACCTACACGATGAATTATCACCACGAACGCGAATGGTGGCTCAACCACACTTGGTCACTTGCGGTCGAAGAGCAATTCTACCTTTTGTGGCCACTTTTACTCACTACATTGGAAAGACGACATACAAAGTCATTGCTCATATTAGCCGTTTTATTTATCCCCTGTATCCGCTACTGGATGTGGTTTGAAGCCGGCAGTTCCCCCTCTGCGATGACCCGAGAATTTCAGGCAATTGCAGATGCACTAGCCATGGGCTGTATTATTGCCTACATGAAAGAGGCAGGGTTCACACTCCCTAATTATTTTGGTTCTAGATTGTTTATAGTCGTGCCTGTGGCGATGATTTTAGTTCCCGGCGCACTCTATAAAATGAGCCCAGCTTGGTTCTACGTACTTGGCCAGACATTAATCAACGTTTGTGCTGCACTTATGATTCTTCGCTATAGCCAGTTTAATCGTGGTCTAAGTTACACTATTTTAAATAGTAAACTTGCGGTGTGGTTAGGTGTATTAAGTTACTCGCTGTATCTGTGGCAAGAACCTTTCTTAAATTCTTGGACTCGTGAATGGTATGCCACCTGGCCTATTAATATTGTTCTCGTATTTATATGTGCGCTCATTTCATACTTCTTAATTGAGCGACCTGGACTTAAATTAAGGAAGAAACTCGCAGCAAGACGTAAGAAGGTGGGGACGATAAACGGACGTAAATCCAAGGTGTAAGATCTAATCCCCTTAGTAACAACTATAGCTTCTCGAAGCGCCAGTCAGATATCCAAAAACAAAAAGCCCCGGTATAGGAACCGGGGAAACAGGGTGGGATGAGTTTGGCGCGTGCCCGTAAGACCAAACTCTCCCCAAGCCTCACCTAAGAATCATGCTCTTAGGTAAAGGATGCTGAGTACTGTTTTTGAAAAATACGGTTATTGAATCGTGGCGCCTTGTTCTACCCAAGTGCCGATGAGTGCTCGTTCTTCCTCGGTCATTTGAGTCATGTTACCAAGAGGCATCACCTGAGTTGTTACGGTTTGAGCAACAATCCTAGGTGCATTAGCTTTGATCTCTTCTGGCGTATCAAGCATGACACCCGCAGGCGCAGCAGCAAAAGCGGCGTGGCTAGGCGTTGCAGAGTGACACACTGAACAGCGCTCTTGAATGACCTTGTTAATGGTTTCAAAGCTGACA
Organism: Vibrio chagasii; assembly: GCF_002954585.1. Taxonomy (GTDB): domain Bacteria; phylum Pseudomonadota; class Gammaproteobacteria; order Enterobacterales; family Vibrionaceae; genus Vibrio; species Vibrio chagasii_A. The sequence goes on along the minus strand of NZ_MSCI01000001.1, from coordinate 1,631,066 downwards.
CCTGCACTCGCCGTTGGCATGGCATGGTCGGCAGGCACTGCTTGAGAGTCAGCCGCCGTTGAAGCCGTGTTGCTCGAAGCGATCTCTTCAGTCATCGATTCCGTCGTGCTCACAGGAGCTTCTTGTACCACTGGTGCTTGCACTACCGGAGTCATCTGTTTTTTCGCGTAAGGTGAGGTAACAAACGCGAGAGTAATCATACCCAGTGCCGCTACTGGCACTGTCCATGCGAACTTCTGACTGCCATGACGTGTATTGAAGTAGTGACGAACCAAGATACTGAAGATTGCTAGGCCAGCAAGGATCAACCAGTTGTATTCCGAACCATAAGTGCTTGGGAAGTGGTTGCTGATCATGATGAACAGCACTGGCAGTGTCATGTAGTTATTGTGACGAGAGCGCAATAGACCTTTCGCAGGCAGTGCTGGATCAGGTTCGCGTTTCTCTTCAATCGCTTTCACCAAATTGCGCTGCGCAGGCATTATGACGCGGAATACGTTACCCACCATGATGGTACCGATAATGGCACCCACGTGGATGTAAGCACCACGACCACTGAACACTTGCGTAAGACCGTATGTTGCACCAACTAAGCCAACAAAAAGTACTAGGCCAAGTAGAACCGGCGTTTTGCCTAGCGGCGAATCACACAGTAGGTCATAGATAAACCAACCTGCGATAAGAGAGCCAATACCAATTGCGATTGCCGTTGTTGAATCAAGGCCAGAGCCCGGTGCAATCAGATAGATTTCTGCGTTGAGGTAGTAAACTACACCCAGTAGACACACACCTGTGATCCACGTGAAGTAGGCTTCCCACTTGAACCAGTGAAGGTGCTCTGGCATTTCTGGTGGCGCGAGTTTGTACTTCTCTAGGTGATAAATACCACCTCCGTGAATCGCCCACAAGTCGCCTGAAAGGCCAGTTTTAGGGTTAACTCGGTTAAGGTTGTTCTCTAACCAAACAAAGTAAAATGATGCGCCTATCCACGCAACACCAACAATCATGTGAATCCAGCGAATCGCTAAATTCAACCACTCTATAATATGCGGATCCATAATAAACTCCTGTATCACAACGCTTTAGCTAAGCGTGCTCTTCCTTGTTGTCTTCCGTTGGCATATCTTCCAAATGCAATGCCACTAGGTCGTTCTCAAAATAAAGTTCATCACAGTTATGTCCTTCTCCGCCTCTATCGACAATCAAGAACTGGTCTTGATCCGTGAGTGCAAGAACCGGGTGATGCCACACCCCTTTGTGATAGTTCACTCCTTGACGGCCGTTGCTTAAGAAAGCTCGGCAATTGGCTAACGATGGGTTACCGCCTTTTGGGGCAACAACAATTAAATAGGGTTGACCAAGTAATGGAATGAATGCCTGAGAACCAAGTGGATGACGCTCTAGCATTTTGATGGTCAGTGGGTAGCTCAACGGCGTAGCTTGGAAGATGCTGATGATCGCTTCTCCGCCTTGGTCTTGCACATCCGTTGTCGCTAGCTTGTGGTAGCGACGTGTTGATCCACTGTTGATCATGAAGAAATCACTATTATCGGACTCGATAACATCACCAAACTCAGCAAAAGCTAGCTTAGTTAACGGTTCGATAGTTAAACGACGTATTCCATTACTCATACTGATTTCCTTACCTATTTCGCTTTCGTACCAAATAGACGCAAACGGCTAATACCACCATCTGGGAATATATTTGCACGTACGTGGGTAATCGCACCAAGGTCGTTTACCTCAGAAATGAATTCGTGAATCTCATGCGCTTGCAGCTTTTGAGCAGGCAGCAGTTCACGCCAGAATAGGCTTTGTGTTTCCACTTGATCGTCGGTACCACCTTTCACGTAAGCCGCTTGAATTGAGCAGCTGTCTGGGTAGTTACCTTTAAAGTACGCCGTATCAACGATGATACGTTCGATATTACCTGGATGGCCTAATGCCACGATAACCCAGTCATTACCCGGCGTACGACGACGCGCTGTTTCCCAGCCATCACCCATGTTTTCACCGCGGCCTGGGCCTAAGATATTGGCTTTATTACCGTAGTGTTCATCACTACATGCCAGTGCTCGACCACCATGCTCAACGGCTGCTAGATCTACCTGTTGATGTGAGTCTATTGCGTCCCAATCAACACTTGGTTGGCCGTAAACACGTAGGCGTGCAACACCACCGTCTGGATAGATGTTCAGACGCAGGTGCGTAAATACTTGGTCGCTTTCAATCTCTTCAAAATGGTGGTGGTCACCTTGTAGTGCCATTGAAGGCAGAATTTCTTGCCACTCTGTTGAATCGGTTGGCTCACCCTGTGGTGAATAACATGCGTCGATTGATGCCGAAGGTGGGAAGTTACCTGTGAAGAATGAGGTATCAATATCAACGCCAGCGATAGTGCCAGCTAAGCCAAGGCGTACCACACAGTAGTCGTAACCTTCGCCACGTTTACGTCGGCTTTCCCAGCCGTCCATCCACTTGCCGTTATCGTCGTATAAGTCGTCTTTCCACTCTGGTTCTGCATGGCTGAGTAGACGGCTTTTATCTGCGAAAAAGTCGTCTGTTGCGAAGATAGCTTCTGCGCCGAGTTTTTCGTCTGCAAGGTTGATGTACTGTTCAAATTTATGGGTCATTTCCGTGTAATCCTATGAAATTAATCAAGTAATAATAAAATGAGAACTTAGTGGCTTATTCGCTTATAAAGCTGGCTCTTAGCGCACTAAGACTGGGCTGAGATAGCTGTTAACTCCGTTAACTTACATATCCCAGAGACGAAACATTGCGATCTTGTTGATCTCTTGAATCGCCGTAGCAAACTCAGTTTCACTATCATTTCCTAATCGCATCTCGAACGACTCAAGAATTTGGTAACGATTGGCTCCCTTCACCGCCATGATAAAAGGGAAATTGAAGCGACTTTTGTAGCTGTTGTTATAAGAAGTGAATTTTTCAAATTCTTCGGCGCTGCATTGGTCAATGCCCGCTCCCGCTTGTTCTTTTGTCGACGACTCAGTAAGTTCGCCGTTTACTGCTGCTCTGCCAGCTAAATCCGGGTGAGCGTTGATCAAAGCCAACTGTTTACCTTGGTCGGCATTCAACAAGGTGGATGCCATTTTTAGATGAAGATTCTCAATGTGGTCGTCTTCGGCATTCAAACCTTGGTCATACACCGCCTCAGCAACCCATGGGCTGTGTTCGTAAACATCAGCAAAGTGCGCGACAAAAGTGTCACGGTCCATGGTTGTTGGTTGGCAAGATCGAAATTCAGTCACGTTAAGCCTCCTTGCTGTTCGTTCTAATTTTGTTGTCCGTTGTATGGGTGATGTTTATGCCAGTGGTTGGCAATATCAATTCGACGACATAGCCACACGCTGTCATGTTGTTTTACGTAATCTAAGAAGCGTCTTAATGCAGCAATACGACCGGGACGACCAATAAGACGACAATGCAGCCCTACCGACATCATTTTTGGTGCGGTTTCGCCTTCCATATAAAGGGTGTCAAAAGTGTCTTTTAAATACTGGAAGAACTGCTCACCAGAGTTGAAGCCTTGCGCCGTTGAAAAGCGCATATCGTTAACATCAAGCGTGTAAGGGATCACTAGCTGTGGATGACCGGTTTCAGTGTGCCAATAAGGCAGGTCATCGTCATAGGCATCTGAGTCATAAAGGAAGCCACCTTCTTCTGCAACTAAGCGACGAGTATTCGGCCCTGTACGACCGGTATACCAACCTTGCGGGCGTTGACCCGTCACCTGTTGGATAATCTCAATCGCTTTGGTCATATGGTCACGCTCTTCTGACTCATCAATGTATTGATAGTCTATCCAACGATAACCGTGGCTACAGATTTCGTGACCTGCTTCTACCATGGCTTCAGCTACGTCTGGGTGACGCTCAATAGCCATAGCGACCGCAAATACAGTCAGTGGAATTTCATATTCATCGAACAAGCGAAGAACACGCCACACACCCGCTCGGCTACCATATTCATAGATGGATTCCATGCTGATGTGACGCTCGCCTTTGATCGGCTGTGCTGACGGGATCTCTGAGAGAAAGGCTTCAGACTCGTCGTCTCCATGTAACAAACAACGCTCACCGCCCTCTTCATAATTCAATACAAAAGAAACCGCGACGCGCGCATTACCTGGCCATTGAGGGTTAGGAGGATTAGCTCCGTAACCGATCAAATTTCTTGAATAATCCTTATTCATCCAAGTACTCCTAACATAAGTGGTTGGCTTAGCCGCTCTTCAGCTGCCCCATCGAAATGATTCAGCTAGTGATTTATCCAAAACCGAGCAACCTCACCCCTGTATATTTATTGTATACAATTATTTATCTTGATGTAAAGATTTTGTTGCTTAAGTTAAAGAATCAAACCAAATACGAATAAAAACAACCATTTAACAAAACGCAACACTACTAATAATGAATATTCAACATCTATAAATTTAGACAAAAAGACACATTAGTTAACATTTCTCCAACAATTTGCTTTACTAATTGTGTACAGTTCGTACATAGTTAGTGCTAACAAAGTGACCAATTGCTCTCTTTTGCAAGGTCGAAATGGATACATAAACCACGGAACAGAGGAGCGCCAAAAGCGCTATTAAAGGACTATGGGAAGATTAACAACACACGTTTTAGACACCACTCACGGCTTGCCTGGTGCAGAGATCAAGGTAGAGCTTTATAAGGTCAACGAAGACTCCACTGAAAAGCTGGCGACCGTGCTTACTAATTCAGATGGTCGTACCGATGCACCAATTCTGGCTGGGAATGAATTTCGACCGGGGAAATACCAATTGGTGTTCTACGTAGCTGATTACTACAAAGGCAAAGGTGTGGAGCTCGATGGTGTGCCTTTCTTAGACGACGTAGTGATTCGCTTCGGCTTAGATGATCCTGATGCGCATTACCACGTTCCGCTTTTAGTCTCACCATACAGTTTCTCTACTTATCGGGGCAGTTAATCCCTGAGCCTAGATTATCGATCTAGGCTCAATCACCAAACAATAAACAGATTCATGCGTGCATCTGAAAAGATGCGCGTTCATTAAGCACGCTCATATAAAAATACTAACAACGTTAACAGTTAGAAAATGAGTCGCGAGAAACTCGTTAATAGAGGCTTAGCGCTAGGACAAACCTTAAAACTTCATATTGAAATTTCGCTGTATTCAATAAATGGATCACAACATAAAAGGACTTGCAGACATGAGTGAGAGTAAAACAGAAATACTCAACCAAGATGCGAATAACGGAATTTTAGAGAAATTCTTTAAAATTAAGGCCCACGGAAGCAGTGTGAAAAATGAGTTAGTCGGCGGTATCACTACCTTCGCGACGATGGCTTACATTATCTTCGTTAACCCTCAAATAATGGCCGCTTCAGGTATGGATGCTGGCGCAGTATTCGTTGCAACCTGTATCGGTGCCGCTATCGGTTGTTTATTAATGGGCTTATTTGCGAACTGGCCTGTTGGCCTAGCACCGGGCATGGGTCTGAATGCGTTCTTCTCCTTTACGGTTGTGAGCGAGATGGGCTATAGCTGGGAAGTCGCACTGGGTGCGGTGTTTATCTCCGGTATCTTGTTTGTCGGGATGAGTTTCTACAAGGTCCGTCAATGGATCATCGAGAGTATTCCTGAAAGTTTACGCTACTCGATGACTGCCGGTGTGGGTCTTTTCTTAGGTCTAATTGGTTTGAAAACAGCGGGCATCGTCGTCGAAAACCCTGCGACTTTGGTTTCACTGGGTGATTTCACCAAACCAGAAGCCTTACTTGCAGCTATCGCATTCTTGATTATTGCGGTTCTGAGTGAGCGCAAAGTATTTGGTGCGGTACTTATCGGTATTTTAAGCGTCACGCTTATCGGCATGGGGCTAGGCCTAGTAAAATACAATGGCTTCTTCGCTGCACCGCCGAGCTTAGCACCTACCTTTATGGCAATGGATATTGCAGGCGCTCTGAACGTATCCATGATCAGCGTTATCTTGGCATTCCTTTTTGTAAACATGTTCGATACTGCCGGTACGCTTATGGGCGTGGCTGAGCGTGCAAACCTCACTAACCCAGAAACCGGCAAGATTGAAGGCCTGAGCAAAGCGCTCAAAGCCGATAGTATCTCAAGTGTTGCAGGTGCGTGTGTGGGTTGTCCGCCAGTAACCAGTTACGTAGAAAGTGCTGCTGGTGTTGCTGCAGGTGCTCGTACAGGTCTTTCAGCAATCGTAGTTGGCGCTTTGTTCTTAGCGGCGATTTTCCTATCACCGCTTGCAGGCATGATCCCCGCTTACGCAACGTCTGGCGCTCTTATCTACGTAGCATTCGTAATGATGAGCAGCATGCAACACGTCGATTGGAAAGACTTTACCAACGGTGCTCCAGCTGCGATTACCGCACTGATGATGCCACTCACCTTCTCAATCGCTAATGGTATCGCACTGGGTTTCATCACCTACACCGTACTTAAGCTTGCGACAGGTAAAACGAAAGATGTCTCTATCTCGATGTACTTCCTAGCGGCTATCTTCATCGCCAAGCTAGTGTTCATCGGTTAATCCTATAGTTCCTGAGCAGTCGTTTCTTGATTGTTCACAACGTTGCTTGGCTGGTTCGCACGTCAAGCAACAACATGATTTAATTTATTGATGAGTCTTGGGGAAGATGAAGAGTGATGGCGACCAAGACACAACATTCAAACAGAACAAACCATCATTGATGGCAGCCAATGCTTGATTCGTGATTGCCACCAGCGCAATCAAGGGGCAATGATTCAAATCCCACTCGCGTTTTGTTCGCCATTCTCAGTCACTACCTACCCGATGAGGGAAACTGCCAAGATCAGTGAATGTGAAAACGTCATGATTCACAGCTACTTGTGCGAAACCTTAGACGAAGAAGACTTCCGTATGGAGAAGTTTAATTCTGACTATTAAATACGCCGTCCTATTGATTGTTCTTCCCCTAAATATCCAACCAACCCCCACCCTATAGTCAATATCACAAATTTAATCACTACCAATTTAATTAAAGCTAATTTAAATCTATCTAATTTAACTAAAGCTAAATATCAAACCTCTTATTTATTTGGCACAGATCAAATTTAAAACGCTTGTTCTAATTATATAAACATCAATTCAATCAACAGATTTAGTAATAATCACAACAATTATTATAATTACATTTTTATCATTTAACTCATTAGTGAATAAAATAAAAGTCACCGACGCCTTTCTAGATATAGCCTGAAGAAAGAATGGAAACTAATGATTTAAATATCACCAAATTCAATAGATCAACAATCAAACAATATGAATCCCAATATGTGATCTAGATATAACTTTTCATTATAAATTTGCTATAGATTGACCAAATCTTATAAAAACAAAAAGCACATTAATGGAGAGCGTATTTAAAACCCACAGCATAATTACAACAATAACAATATAAAGAATTCAATAAACCCGCATAAATATATAAATACCATTTTTATGGTAGAGGAATTTATTGTCTCTAAAAAAGCTAATAACAAATCTAACAGGGATTCAAACATGAAAAAAATCACACGAACACTCGTATTATCTTCGATCTCGATTGGGCTGCTTTCCTCTTTTGCTTTCACTTCTCAAGCAGCGCCAATTCAAGTTAATCAAGCGTCAGCCGAACAGAATATTCCTCAAATCACCTACGATACGATCATCGGTGAAAATGGCGTGTTTATCGATCTAGAAACCGACAATTTCATCCTCAAGCAGCAAGAGTGGTACCAAATCCAAGCTTATGTAGAGGGAGCATTGGCACTGCCTGTCACAGAAACCAGCATGAAATCGGCTTTTAGCATTCCTAACGACATCCCTTTCTCTAACTTCCAAGCCTTAGTTCAGCAATACTCAAATATCCATGACACCGCTTTCTACTGGAAAAAGGACCTGTACCCAAGCATCGTTAACCTGTCACTAAGCCTGGCTAACTACGCGCAAATCAAAGACTACATGCTTAACCCTTTGAGCGACGCCCTCAATGAGATGTTGGCAAAGGCATTCTCTCCGTTACCAGAAGATATTGAAGCCGTTGAACGCAACCGAAAAATGGCGATTGCTTACCTGAAAAGCCTGCAAAACTTTTCATTGAGATACCAGCAAGAGGTGTCCGATGTGGGTGATAACTTGTTGGACTTCTCTGCGCAGCTAGACACGCAAAAGCTACAACTTGAAGTGTTAGAAGGCACACATAACGGCTATCTAACGGATGATGGCAGTGCACTTCAACAGCAAGTAAACGACATCAATGCTCGAATCGCGCAACTCAACAAAGACTACACTCACTACGTCACGGTAGCCTCTACCGCCGTCACCTACGCATGGTTCCCTTTAGTCGCCGTGCCAATCATGGGCGTCTACGGAGATAAAGCGGAGAAAGCACGTAAGCTGCGCAATGAACTGCAAAATGAAGTTAAAGATTTAGAAGAACAATTGTCTTACACACAAAAGGTATATAACTCTTACCATCGCTCTTCAGAAAGCATTGATCTTATATCTCAGCAAATTGAAGATGCAATCCCACACATTAATAAGCTGAAGTTAAATTGGCAAAAAATGAATACCGACTTCACATCACTGCTTGCAGCATTGGATGAAGCTCAAAACAATGCCGATATCATGAAAGACGACGCAATGCTTGGTGCTATCGGTGCATTAGCCAATACATCGGTTGCAGAAATGAACTGGAATAACATCAGCGAGAAAGCCAAGGCATTTGCAAATAATGCTTATATTCAAGAAATGGAGTAGTCCATACCCATCGACAAATAGCTCGGCAAAGCGACGCCTCGCTATAAGTTAAACCAGCAAGACCAATAAAAACAAAACAACAACAGAACACCACGCCTTATGAAAAATAAGGTGTTGGTTTCTGCTACCCAAAATTTGGCTAATACTCATTTCGACAGGACATTAATATGAGAATTCTACCGATTATTATTTCTCTTTCATTATCTCCACAAGCTTTTGCTAGTGACTGGCTAGAACTTAATAACTTGCCTAATTCCACCGAATACCCAACTTGGATTCAATCTGCTTATTCCGATGTCGATGTTCTCTCTCGCTCTACATCTGATCTCCACATCAACCTCAGTGACTGGATTGCAGAACAGAACCTCTACGTGACTAAACCCTCAAAGATCGTCGTTTTTGCCGATACTATTGAGGTTCCAGAAAACTTCAACTTGGTAGTGAATAACCAAAACATACTCATTTTTGCCCGTAAAATTGTCGGTCAAGGTGCCCCGACGTTCGTTCTTGGGCAACAAGGCGCGGCGGCATCAGTGACTGTGATTGCAGGAGAGATCGAAACTCCGATTAATGTCCTTGCCTTCCAAAGCGATGGCAGCATCACACGAGATGCCCTTTCTGCAGAAGACGGCGATGGAACCTCTGTGGTACTAGCAGGTGAACACTACCGCAGAACCACCATCGACTCGAACATTACAGGGCAAATGAAACTGGCGACCACACCTTTTACCGACATTGTTAACCGCTCTTTTGATATGGCTGCCAGCTTATTCGACACTAACCCAGAGCTTAGCCTCGAACTGATGAACTGGATTGAGCAGAGTTTGCGTCACGCAGGCTCAGTGGTGGAAGATGACCCTATCCTTTCAGATCTATACCTACAAACCGTTGCCTTTAAACAGTTCATTAGTTTCAGCACTAAAGAGAGTAACTATGTGCCTTATCTCGACAAGGTGCTCTACCAAGGCAAATACGAAGCGTACCTGAATGCAATGATCGCGTATCAAGCGCAGTGGGATATCATTCAAGACAGAAGTACGGTGATCGAAGACAAGATTGAAGCTGCGAAGTTAGCACTCGATAACGTTGAAGACGTTCTCAGAGCACAAGACTCGATCATCACTCAAACCCAATCTAACATAGACAAAATAGGCGACAGCCTGACCGAAATCGACAGCCAATACAAAGCTCAAGAACTTGTGACACTGAGTGCAAGAACCACTTACTTAGTCGGTGTAGAAAACTGGAAAACTCAGCAAGAGCTCAATGCAGCATTGGCTATCTTCAAAGCCATCGCAGAGATTGGCAGTGCCGTCAGCGGTGTGTTCACAGGAAATCTATCTGGCGTGAACGACCTCACCGAGCAATTGGCTAAAACGCCAGAAGCACTGGATAAAGCGAAAAACTTAGTCACCAATATCAAGACAGTCACGGGGATCATTGATAGCGTTACCAAGACTATTTCCGGCATCGCGCAGCTCACCGCCGATGTGAAATCGACCATCAAACTTCATAAAATCTCCGAAGCGATGGATGGCTTTAACTTTAATATTCCGACTTTGAATGAGAGTAATCTGGCCTGGGATCTGATGATCACCGAGATCCGCAGTAACTTAAGACTTGCTGATAGCTTGGGAATTAAAGGCGCGAGACAATACTTAGTCGAACTTGAAAAACAGGTGCTATTAGGCAAAGCAATTAACACCACTCAGCTTAATTTTGCACAAGAGCAAGCCAAACTCGTCGACCTACTATTGACCAAGAACGTCACCGCTAATCAACAGCAAAGATTGAGTGACGCCATTGAGAGTTATCAGGTAGACAGCGAAGGTTTCGACTCCATCGAGCGTGAGCTTTCACGAGTGCTAATGCACTTCAAACGACCAATGTATGTGGCTTTGTCTAACTATGTTCAGGCATACGAATACTGGGCATTGAAACCAAGTGAGATAACACCTTCGTTGAATAAAAGTTACTTGGACTACCAGTTTGACCTCGCGTCCATAGAAAGTGAGTATGTTAATGCACTCTCTTCATTCCAGCCAGCACCACAAGACTTCACTATCGACAACTACACCATCTCTAGCCAAGAGCAGCTCGATAGCTTCGCAACCACTGGCGAGTTGAACTTCACTATTCCATTAGGTCAGGCACAACTATGTTCATTCGACCGAGTTAGACTCTCTACTGTACGTGTGTTCTTAGAAGGGGAAAACTTACCTTATGGCAAGCAACTCAACCTTGAAATATCGAGTTCAGGTAACTATGCCGACCGCTATCAGGATCAGGATTACCAATTCAGTTCTAATCCAGTCTCACGCGCGTTTTACTACCGCTTGGATGACCCAACCACCAATGACGTTAGCATCATCACAGATGGCGCAGTGGCGAATAAGTTCGAATATGCGTACTTCCAACCAACTCCATTCTCGACATGGAATGTCACCCTCAACAACTTCGATGAGGCAGACCAAGCCAACAACCAATACCTACAAGATGTAGAACAAATTAGGGTTGAGTTCTTAGGCAGTGGTATCCCTAATGGCAACAGTTGTTCTAATTAGTCGGAATAGTGAAGAAGGATAACATGAAACACAAAAAGCCCCCCCTTAAGCTATCTGAGGGCCAGCATTATTACGCATAAACCGGTGGAAATCCCTATTCTAGGTATAGAAAGGGATTTCTTCAACTATGATTCAAGCTAGATAGTAAGAACCGTAAACACAGTGTGTTAATTTTTATCAACTACTCATTTGGAGGACAAGTTATGACTTTGACCTGATTCTTATACTGAAATACCAATAAACAATCTTCGTAGTTAATAATTTCTATTTTTTTAAAAATCATATTATTAGAAGTTAACTTAAAGGAAGTTTTGTTTTGTTCCACTTCAAAGTAAGTGACTTTTTCGCCTCTATCAACATACCAACTATCAATAATAATCTTTGAGTTAAACAATAGGTTGATTAGCGACATGTCACTATAGCTCTCTTCTATACCGACTTCCTGTTCATTTTCGTTACTTATATTTTGAGGAGTTTCAGTTTTTAATTCTCTTTCAGAAGTTACAGGTATGTCTTTTTTTTCTTCTAAATTTACATGGGCTTTAGAGTGGCTAATATAAGACTTTAAGCTAAAGTCTCGTTCTGTAGAAAAATTATAAATTAAAAATACGAGCGTAATGGCAGCTAATACAGGCCAAAACATAATGTTGCTTTTGTTGTCAAAGTGAAAAAGGTTTCCAGTTTTTACATAATCTCGTTGATAAAAAGAATTATAATTCGAAAACGTCTTTTTACTATAAAATCTAAGTTTAGATGACAGCACAACGACACGTTCTAGCGTAGGGACACCGTCATAAACTTTCTTTATATAACTCCACTTCTTAAGAAAGAAGGGGTTATGCGTTATTTTATGTGAAAATGATATTAAATCTTGCATCTTTTCAGACAGCGAGAGCGGGGATTGAGTGATAATAAAAAAATCCGTTCTGAACTTACGATGTTGTGCCAAAAGTTGGAACCAAGCATCTTCATCTTCTTTTAACAAAAATTGAAATTCATCCAACACGAAAGTTAACTCAACGTCTGAAGAATCAATTAATCTAACAATATCAAAAATTTCAGGAGTTTCATTTACTGTAAGATATTCACTCGATACATTGATAGGAATATTAGTGAATACTTTATTACCAAGTTTAAGGTTCGGTAAAATATGATACTTCACGGCTTCATAGGTTTTTCCAGTTCCAGGTCTTCCGTAAATAAGTGTAATCATAACTACCCCTTAAGAACTCGAATAAACGTAACAATAGGTAGCGCAAGCAAGCCGCAGAAGATTACGAGGAAAAAGCCTAAGAAAAAGGCTTCATTTACCAACTGAACCGCTTCTATATCTTGCCCGTTTTTCTCTAAAGCTATTGCTAACCTGTCTAAAGAGTTTGCAAGTAAGACATTGCTATCGCCTCCGATACTATCTTCAAATCCACCTAAATAACTCTGACAGAAATCATCAAACTGGATGTTTTCATCGTGTTGTTTTTTTACATCTAATTTGATTTGGGACATAACACTTCCACCAAGGCTAAATATACGAATGAAGCAAAAATCGATCCGAGATGTCTTCCTAAAACTAGTATTTTTCTCCATCACGATTAAGTAACTAGCATCCAGTTAAATAGAAAAATTTCTCCCCTAAAAGGGAAACCTAATATGGTATCAACAGCCCAAGTAATGCAACCAATGGCAATGCAACATTAACTTAGTTTTCTGAACTTATTTTGGCTCAAATATTGCAAAATTCCATCGGAGGTGAATTTATGGAAGTAATAAGTTTCTTAGTCGGGTCTTTATGTGGGTTTGTTTTTATGCTGCCTTGTCTTATAGCGTTGGTTCAATAAATTCAAATTTGAGAGTCAGAATGAAAATGAGATAGGAATATGATAATAAAAAGCGCATTAAAATTTATGACCCATGAAGCGATCGTGTTATCTGTTATCTTCATTAATGCTGTTGTGATGGTCGCACTTGAAACAACACCAACATTACCAAAGACTATAGGCTATTGGATTCTTTGGGTAGATTTCGTTTGCGTGCTCTATTTTGCAGTGGAACTTGGTGTCAAATGGACAGATTTGGGTACTAAGGGTTACTTTTCTGATAATTGGAATAAACTAGACTTTTTAATAGTAATACTGAGTATCCCGGTTCTCATTGAACCTTTCTTAAGTGGTGGTATTGGATGGTTGGGTGACATGGCCATTCTTCGCCTCGCTCGTTTCTTGAGACTATGGCGAATTCTCCGTTATGTCTACACTTCGGAAACATACAAGTGTCTGCGTATCCCAGTAATCCTACTGATTGTTTTAACAGCCTTTACTATGCTGATTGATAGCAGCAAAGACTTAATATCAGATATTTACCCTCAGATTAAGCTCACTTTGAATGTTTTGCTTGTACTCAGCCTCACTTTTTTACTCGTTAGGATGTTACGAGTTTTATTTTCTACATTTTTTCACAGAAAACTCACTCAAAATCCTTACAACTTTGACAGCTCTCTTGTCGATTTTATATGTCTGATCGCGGTTGTTTTGACATCATTAAACGGAATAATGATAGCAATAAGCACTGCAGGTCATGATCCATTCGCTCTCCTCGCTGGTTTGGGGATCGGAGGTATGGCAATCGCATTTGCTGCACAGGACGCAGTGGCAAACATTATCGCTGGAATAATGTTACTGGTTCAAAAACCATTCAAAACAGGAGATTGGATTTGTATTAATGGAAATACAGGAGCCGTACATCATATCGGACTTAGATGTACAGTTTTAGAAGAGTTTGGCGGGGAACACTTAACATTCCCTAATAAAATATTTATGGATAGTCCTGTCAGAAATATAGACAAAAGAGGCTTTTACTTACTATCGGGGAGTATTCGACTGCATCATAAAACCAAGCATAATGAAATTAATGAAGTCATAGACATGATGAAAAAAATATGTACCGAACATCCTGAGCTATATAACGATTGTGGCGTGCGCTTCGAAGGATTTGGAGAAGCATGCTTCCCTGTTTCATTTTGGATGTGTGTTAAAGAATGGAGCCAGAGTGAACAAATAATATATCGAGACCGTTGGGAAAAAATAAGAGTGGTTGAGCAGGATTTTTATATCAAACTAGTGAAGGGGGTAAATGAAAAAGGGATTACGTGTGCAATGCCAATTCGCGAAATGGTGGAAGAAAACAAAACATCACCGCTAACAGAAAAGGACGGATACCATGAAAATTAAACATCTATTAATACTATTAACGTTGCCATTTGTGCCTTTTGAAGTACTAGCAGCTGCTACAGAAAATATTGAACAAATTGCAGGGTCGATTGATTTAACTTCGGTAGAATCAACCGCATCTGATGTAGGGGTTACTGCTGTTGCAGTCAGTGCCACTGTAAAGGCTGTTGGTATAATTAAGAATGTTATTAACCAAGCCTAAACCTATGCGTTACGATTGATGCGAGTATAGTAGTATCCTTACTGTACTCGCGACGTCGAAACAATACCTTAACACTCAAAGATAGTGGTTAGCCCCTGGACTGACCAAACGTCAAATTTAGCTATGTACCAGCTCCTGCGAGAAATCAAATGTTTCAGCTTTTAACACCGCAACCTTTAATCACTAGCTGAGTGATAAACTCAGCGGCTTCTTCGTAGTCTTTATCATCGAGCTTATCTTTCTGCATAACACTGCAAATCTGCCAGCCAAAATCGGCATAGGTTTGGGTTGCCGCCCAAATGGTAAACATTAGGTGATGCGCAGGCACGTCGTCCATCAGCCCTTTTGCCGACCAAGTCGAGAACTTATCAAGGATCATCTGTGACTGCTTATACAACTCATCACCGATCTCTTTCGGAAGCACCTTGGCGCCCGACATCACTTCATTGGCAAATACCTTAGACGCGTGTGGGTGGTCGCGTGAGATGATTAACTTAGTTTGAATGTATTGAGATAGGGCTTCTACGGGATCGCTCAGCTCTTCAATAGGACGAGAGGCTTCAAGTAGCGGCTGCGTGACGGTTTCTAGAACGGCATTGTAGAGCTTGTCTTTCGAGCTGAAGTAATAGAATACGTTGGGTTTGGGAATGTCGGCCGCCTTCGCGATATCCGCCATTTTAGTTGCGGCATAACCATGAGTAGCGAATTGTTCACACGCCACTTCGATGATTAAATCTTGATTCTTTTGTCTGATCCTAGACATATGACTTCCTTTACAGCTCATTACTTAAACCATAGTAATCAACGTGCTTCATTAGTCCAGAAGATAATTCAAAGAACTCAAGGTCACCGCATTGATAACAAAAAATGGCCGCCCACATGCACAGTGGAGCGACCCTTTTATCCGGTTGCTAGAGAATCAATATTGCACGGAAGTCATTGACGTTAGTCAGCGTAGGCCCTGTCGACAGCAGAACGCCGGTTTGCTTGAAAAAGTCATAACTATTATTCGCCTCTAGATAATCATCGGCTTTAAGTGATAAGCGAGTACCTTCTTGCCAGATTTCTGGCGTTATCCATGCTCCGGCATTGTCTTCCACACCGTCAATACCATCCGTATCAGCGGCCAATGCGAATATGTTGTCCTGCCCTTTCAGTTCGTTGTACAAACTTAAAAGGAACTCACAATTGCGCCCACCACGACCGTATCCTTTAACCGTTACTGTTGTTTCACCACCTGAAAGCAATACACAAGGAGTCTCGAAAGGGTGCTTATTATTAGCGACTTGTTTAGCTAATGCTGCATGCACCTTTGCCACTTCTCTCGCCTCACCCTCGATACAATCACTCAACACATACGCAGGAATACCCAAACCTTCAGCCTCTGCCGCCGCTGATTCAAGGGCAGACATGGGAGTCGCGATAATATGGTGCTCGGCGTTTTTCCAACAAATGTCATCTGGCTTGATGGTTTCAGATTTTGGGTTATTCAGCCATTCAAATGCCGAGTTAGGTATTTCTATTTGGTAGCGTTCCAATATGGCGAGGGCATCAAAACGCGTGGTGGTGTCTGGTACGGTTGGTCCAGAGGCAATCACACTGATGTCATCACCCGGTACATCCGAAATCGCCAATGACACCACTCTTGCTGGATACGCAGCTTTAGCAAGTCGGCCGCCCTTTATCGAAGACAGATGCTTACGAACACAGTTCATCTCATCAATGGCTGCACCAGATTTAAGCAGCGCTTTGTTGATTTGTTGCTTCTCTGCCAAGCTAATATGGCCACCAGGCAGACTCAGTAATGCGGAGCCACCTCCCGATAAGAGACATATCACGGTGTCGTCTTCACTTAGATTGCTCACCAACTCCAACATCCGGTGACTAACTTCAAGCCCCATCGCATCCGGAACTGGGTGCGCTGCTTCGATCACCTCGATGTACTCACATGGCGCGAGATGTTCATAACGAGTCACAACCAAGCCTTCTAAATCACGTAGCGCAAGGTCTTGCTGTTTCTTGGCTTGCCATACGGCTTCCAATTCAGCGGCCATCGATGCTGCCGCTTTCCCTGCCCCGATAACGACAGTTCGCCCAGCTTGATTTGCCGAGCGATAAAATATGTCTTGAGGAAGAAAAGGTTCGATGTGATTTTTGGGTAGTGCCTGATTTACAGCACTTGAGAAAAGGGTTTGCAAAAACTGCTTAGCATCAATGTCCATCAGCCACTCCTTAGTTGACGGAGGAAAAAAGAACCCCAATACAAGGCGAAAGGGTGCCTGCTAAGATTAAGTTGGAAAGGAACAACTTCAACCTTTGCCTCGTATCGGGAACGCGTATAAAAGGAGACGAAACTACGCGATTTATAAACAAACTGTTTGAAACTGGGGGGCTAACTTATCGAAGCTAGCCCGGATTCATTGGTTTTAGTTTCATTAGAAACGACAAAACCAATTATTGAAACGGATTACTCGTTAAGGATTAGCGAATTGAGTGATCAGAACGCTTCTCTATCGCTTGAACCAGCGCAGAGTGATCCCAACCTTCACCGCCCATTTCAGCACATTCGCCAAATAGCTCTTGTGCGATAGCTGTGTTTGGCAGCGCAACACCTAGTTCTTGTGCGCCCGCTAGCGCAAGATTTAGATCTTTCTGGTGAAGCGAGATTCTAAAGCCAGGGTCAAATGTGCCTTCCACCATGCGCTCACCATGAACTTCAAGGATCTTAGAATTAGCGAAGCCACCCAGTAACGCCTGGCGAACTCGCGCTGGATCAGCACCGGCTTTTGATGCAAATACAAGTGCTTCAGAGACCGCTTCAATGTTTAGTGCAACGATGATCTGGTTGGCAACCTTACAAGTTTGGCCAGCACCGTTATCACCCACCAGCGTGATATTTTTGCCCATCACTTCAAATAGAGGTCGAGCCTTATCAAAAGCGTCTTGCTCACCACCCACCATAATAGTCAGTGCGGCATTGATCGCGCCTACTTCGCCACCTGAAACCGGAGCATCAAGATATGATGCACCACCTTCGTTGATGCGTTCTGCAATGGCTTTCGTCGCGATAGGTGAGATAGAACTCATATCGATAACTAGCTTACCTGTTGCTCCACCAGCAGTAAGACCTTGCTCGACACCGTTATCACCAAACAGCACCTCTTCTACTTGAGGGGTGTTCGGTACCATAAGAATAATGACATCCGCTTGTTCCGTAGCTTCGGCTGGGGAGTGACAAACCGTTGCGCCTGCTGCAACCAACTCGGCAGGAGCAGCGTTGAAATGATCCGACAGAATCAAGTCGTGACCTGCTTTTTGAAGGTTACTCGCCATAGGTTTACCCATGATGCCAGTTCCGATAAATGCAATTTTAGACATGTTGTTCTCCTTAACGTTTGAGGGTTACCAGGCGCAATTAACGGTACTGGTTCAGCCAACCAAGGCCTTCGGTCGTTGTCGTTTTTGGTTTGTATTCGCAGCCAACCCAGCCTTGATAGCCAAGCTCATCAAGGTAGTTAAGTACGAATGGATAATTGATTTCTCCGGTACCCGGCTCGTGTCGACCAGGGTTATCAGCGAGCTGCACGTGAGCGATTTGACCAATATTCTGCTGCATGGTCGGCGTAAGATCGCCTTCCATAATCTGCATGTGATAGATATCGTATTGGATAGAAAGATTATCGCTCGCCACCTCTTTAATAATGGCTTTCGCTTGCTCGGTGGTGTTTAGGAAAAAGCCCGGAATATCGCGCGTGTTAATCGCTTCAATCACTAAGCTAATGCCTTCGGCAGCCAGAGCATTTGCGGCATAATGAAGGTTAATCACAAAGGTTGCCTGAGCATCTTGCGGAGTCACTCCCTGTGGGACAATGCCCGCCAAACAGTTCACCTGTTTACAACCCAGTTTCTTGGCATAAGCGATCGCTTTAGGCACGCCCGCTTGAAACTCTTCAACGCGTGCTGGGTCAACCGCAATACCACGATCGCCTGCATCCCAATCCCCAGCAGGCAAGTTAAATAGCACTTGCTCTAGATTATTAGCATCAAGCTTTTGTTTAATCTCATCCGCATCAAAGGCATATGGGAAAAGGTATTCGACGCCTTGAAAACCTGCCTCTGCGGCGGCTTCAAAACGGTCCATAAAATCAACTTCCGTGAATAACATTGACAAGTTTGCTGCAAATTTTGCCATGATTCTGTCCTTACTCTTTGTTTGATGAAGCTAATGTGGTTTGGTGAAGCCTCACTCTATTGGAGGCTTTCCGTAGAGCTCAATCTCCCTCTACGGACACACATTACTTCGTGATTACTTGTACGCTAGCGCGGTTGGCGCATCGCTACTGCTTTCCGCAAGCGGTTCAAATTCATTGATGGCGTTGATCTCTACGCCCATAGAGATATTGGTCACGCGCTCCAAAATCAGCTCAACAACCACAGGCACTTTGTGCTTGTTCATGAGCTCTTTGGCTTGCTCAAACGCTGCTGCAATTTGGTCTGGTTCGCGAACACGAATCGCCTTACAACCAAGGCCTTCAACAACAGCAACATGGTCAACACCGTAGCCTTCAAGCTCTGGCGCATTCTGGTTATCAAATGCCAGTTGCACACAGTAATCGATATCAAACTGACGCTGCGCTTGGCGAATCAAGCCTAAGTAGGAGTTATTCACCAGTACATGGATATATGGCAGGTTGAATTGGGCACCTACTGCTAGCTCTTCAATCATGAATTGGAAGTCGTAGTCACCGGAGATAGCGACGATATCGCGATCCGGATCCGCAGCTCGCACACCCAATGCCGCGGGTGTTGTCCAACCAAGCGGGCCAGCCTGACCACAGTTGATCCAATGTCGAGGCTTGTACACATGAAGGAACTGCGCTGCGGCAATCTGCGACAAGCCGATAGTGCTGACGTAGCAAGTATCACGACCAAATGCTTTGTTCATCTCTTCATAAACGCGCATCGGTTTCATCGGTGCTTCATCGAAATTAGTTTTGCGTAGCATGGTCGATTTGCGCTCCTGACACTCACCTACCCAACCACTTCGATTTGGTAATTTACCTGCATCGCGCCACTCTTTAGCGACTTCAACCATGAGCTCAAGTGCCGATTTTGCATCTGAAACAATGCCTAAATCAGGGCAGAACACGCGGCCAATTTGGGTTGGTTCAATATCGACATGAACAAACTTACGACCTTCGGTGTAAACATCGACAGAGCCGGTGTGACGGTTGGCCCAACGGTTACCCACGCCAAATACAAAGTCAGAGTTCAGCATGGTTTCATTACCGTAACGGTGAGAGGTTTGTAGACCCACCATACCCGCCATTAGCTCATGATCATCTGGGATAGAGCCCCACCCCATCAAGGTTGGAATTACTGGTACACCTGTGATCTCAGCAAACTGCTGCAGCAGCTCAGATGCGCCTGCGTTGATAACACCACCACCTGAGACAATCAGAGGTTTTTCAGCTTGTGCCATCATGGTGAGTGCTTTCTCAACCTGTTCGCGAGTCGCTTTGGGTTTGTATGGTTCAAGCGGCTCGTAGGTATCAATATCGAACTCAATTTCGGCTAACTGTACATCTAGAGGTAGGTCAATCAGCACAGGGCCAGGACGTCCTGAACGCATCAAGTGAAAGGCTTTTTGAAAAGCGCGTGGCACTTGAGCTGGCTCCAGTACCGTAGTTGCCCACTTAGTGACAGGCTTGGCAATGGATTCGATGTCGACCGCTTGAAAATCTTCTTTATGAAGGCGAGCACGTGGAGCCTGACCAGTAATACATAGGATAGGGATCGAGTCAGCCGATGCCGAATAAAGGCCTGTGATCATATCCGTCCCTGCTGGACCTGAAGTACCAATACACACACCAATATTATCTTGATTCGTACGTGTGTAACCTTCAGCCATGTGTGAGGCACCCTCTACATGTCGAGCTAAGACGTGATCGATCCCTCCGAGTTTTTTCATTGCTGCGTACATTGGGTTTATTGCTGCGCCGGGAACACCAAATGCGATGTCTACTCCTTCACGTTTAAGCACTTCAACCGCTGCTTCAATCGCTTTCATAATTGCCATTCGAACCTCCAGTTCAGATTGTATACAATTAAATTGACTTTTGTGTACTATGAATCATCCTCAGCATTTATCAAGCCCAATTTGAAACAATTTTGTTACATCAACCTATCCTATTGAACAGCAAACAAGACTGAAAACCTTACAATTCATTGCTTTACATAAAATATCTTTACGTAAAAATAAATTACAAAAAGATCAAATGATAAATAAATGTTAAATACCATTTGCTTGTTTACAATTTCTACAATATAAATACCGTTAAAAATAACATTTTGTATACAAAATGACATCGTATTGTGTAAAGGAGACAAGCAATGATGAATGACGTGAAAGAAAGAGAAGAAACACTGTGTATGCAGGTACTTGGGAATATGGACAACCCCGAGTACAAAGAGATCTTGTCTAAAGATGCATTGAAGTTCTTAGAAGCTATCGTTAACAAGTTTGGAGATCGCCGTCATGCCCTGCTAAATGATCGCGACACAAAACAAGCGCAATATGATGATGGTGAGCTACCTAACTTTAGAAAGGACACTATCTCTATTCGTCAGAATAAAGAGTGGAAAGTCGCAACACCGCCACCAGAGCTACTGGATCGTCGCGTAGAGATCACAGGCCCTATCGAGAGAAAGATGGTGATCAACGCATTAAACTCAGGTGCGAAAGTCTTCATGTGCTGTTTTGAGGATGCGTCTTCCCCAACTTGGGCCAACATGGTCGAAGGGCAAATTAACTTAAGAGATGCCAACTTAGGCACCATCAGCTATTTCGATGAGAAGAAACAAAAGAACTACCAGCTAAACAGCGACCCTGCGTTGTTAATCGCTCGCCCTCGTGGAATCCATCTACCTGAACAATCGATTCAATTCAACAATCAACCTATTGCGGGTTGTCTGATGGACTTTGCGTTGTACTTTTTCCACAACTATCAATCACGAGCGCAGCAAGGCTTGGGCGTTTACTACTACATTCCAAAGCTTGAGAGCATGGAAGAAGCACAATGGTGGGACGACGTTTTCAGTTTCACTGAGAACTATTTCAACGTCGCAAAAGGCACCATCCGTGCGACCGTATTGATTGAAACGCTGCCAGCCGTTTTCCAAATGGAAGAGATCTTGTACGCCATGCGCGATCACATCGTTGCGATGAACTGCGGCCGTTGGGATTACATCTTCAGCTACATTAAAACACTGAAAAATCATAAAGATCGTATCTTGCCAGACCGTCACGGGATCGGAATGGATCAAGAATTCCTTAACGCATACAGCCAACTGCTGGTTCGTACTTGTCACGCTCGTGGAGCACTGGCGATGGGGGGCATGTCAGCCTTCATTCCAGCAAAAGATCCACAAGAGATGGAGCGTGTTACCGCCAAGGTTATTGAAGACAAACAAAGAGAATCGCAAAACGGCCACGATGGCACATGGGTCGCGCACCCTGCCTTAGTTGATTTAGCGATGTCGATCTTCGACAAGCACCTTGATGGCAAAGTCAATCAGATGGATTTCCAAAGCCCTGAACACACCATCAATGCCGACACCTTACTTAAACCATGTGAAGGCAGCCGCGACGAAGCCGGCGTGCGCAAGAATATCCGTATTGCGCTGTATTACATCGAGGCTTGGATCCAAGGCTACGGCTGTGTACCTATCTACGGACTAATGGAAGATGCCGCCACCGCCGAGATCTCAAGAGCCAACATTTGGCAATGGATCCATCATGGCGTCACGCTCGATGACGGCCAAACCTTTACCAAACAACTGTTCCACTCTTGGCTTTACCAAGAGTTAGACACAATAAAACACGAAGTCGGTGACTCGCGCTACGCAGCAGGTCGATTTGAAGAGACAGCCGATCTTTTCTATCAACTTTCTACAGCCGAAGAGTTCGCTGCCTTCCTAACTTTACCCAGCTATGGGCTTTTGCAAGAATCCAGCTAGGCGTCTTGCGGCGATTCAAACAGTGCACTGATTAATGCTCTGTTTGAAATAGCCAAGCCCCTGAAAATTAGGAGATAACATGGGAAGTTTGACTCTACAACAAGCGTTAACCATCATAGATGGCACCTTTAAAGCAGGCAAAAAGATTCACACAGAGCCCCTCACTGTTGCTGTGTTAGACAGCGGTGGCAAACTGATTTCTCTGCAACGCCAAGATGGCTCCAGCATGATGCGACCTGATATCGCCATTGCTAAAGCCTGGGGCGCACTCGCACTAGGGTGTTCCTCAAGAAAACTCGCCCAAGATGCTGACAACAGGCCAGCATTTATCTCCGCCGTGAACGTACTCGCACACGGAAACATGGTGCCAGTACCAGGGGGCTTACTGATTCGAGACAAGGATAAAACGGTAATCGGTGCTATTGGTGTCAGCGGCGACATATCAGACATCGATGAAAGCTGCGCCATCAACGGAATTGGCTGCGCAGAACTGTTTAGCGACGAGATGCTTCAAGCTTAATTCAGCAATAGAGATAACATAAAAAAAGAAAACCGAAGCCTTGTGCTTCGGTTTTTTAATGAATCTAAAAAGACATAAGCGAACCTACTCGTAGGCACTCAACCAAGTTTTTAAGAGTTGGTTAGTGTTTTTCTTCTGGCTAGCCGATAAAGACTTAACCAGTTTTTTCTGCATTTCGACATGCTCAGTCATCATCTCATCAATCAGAACTAAACCATCTTTGGTCAATTTCACGCTGACGCTGCGTCGGTCTTCTTTACTGTGCTCGCGGCTGATTAACCCTTTAGCTTCCAGTTTATCAAGACGATTAGTCATCGCACCTGAGGTCAGCATCATTGACCCAATGAGCTCAGAGGGCGTTAGTCGGTATGGCTTGCCAGAGCGTCGTAAGGTCGCTAATACATCAAACTCGCCCAATTTCATGTCGTATTTTTTATGAAGGTCGGCAACTTGCGTCTCCATATACTTGGCAATACGCATAATCCGGCCCATCATTGCCATAGGCTCAGTTTCTAATTCGGGCTTTTCCTTTGCCCATTGCTCTACAACGCGGTCGATAGCATCCATTTGCAATCTAGCTCCGTTATTAGTCTGATTACTTTAAACTAGTTTAACATAAAGATACTTTACAACCACTAGTTCTCAGTATACAGTTCACACAATAGTTATCTTAACGTAAAGATATTTTAGATGAACATATTATTAGCAATGATTCCCGCATTCTTCTGGGGAACAACTTATGCAGTGACGCAATTTACGCTACAGGAGTGGCCACCATTATTACTAGGTGCTTTGCGTGCATTACCTTCTGGTTTGTTATTGCTAGCGGTAAAACCGACACTGCCGAAAAAAGGCGAGTGGCAAATCATTTTCACTCTAGGCCTGATCAACATCGCGACCTTCTTTGGTTTGATCTTCGTGATGGCACTGACACTGCCTTCAGCGATTTCGGGCGTGGGTATGATCTCTGTGCCTGTGTTCGCAATGATGTTCCATTGGGTAGTGAAAAAGCAGCGCCCACATTTGATTCAAGCTTTGTCCGGTATAGGACTGGTCACCTTGGCGTGGATTCTATTCAACCCAAGCCAAATCGTATTGAACCCTATCGGTTTAGGTGCCATGTTTGCCGCGATCATGTGTATCGTTATTGGCAGCAGCATTACCAAATCACTGGGTAATCGCATGCATTGGTGGAAGGTACTGACATGGCAGCTGATTCTGGGCGGTGCAATCTTGTCTGTCGCGTCTGGCGTTCATGCCTTCATCGATCCGCAACCTTATGTGAATGCTGTGACTCATTTCGATACTCGTAACGCAATGGGCTTGGTTTGGGTAATTGGGCTAAACACAGCACTGGGTTACGGTATGTATGTATGGCTACTACAACGTATGACTGTGGTTGATTTTACCTTTGGTGGTATCGCCAACCCAGTAGCGGGCATCATGACAGGTATGGTGTTAATGGGCGAATCCTTCACTGCGGTACAATACTCACTCATGACAGGCATGATCATTATGTCACTGCTACCACAGCTGATTCTTGCAATCCGACAGTCCAAGACAGTCAAACCCGTTACGCAGTAAAAGCTGCAAACTAAACTATAAAAACGCGCCTTAAATTGGCGCGTTATTTATTAATGGTCGTTACAAAACTTAAGCCAAATCCTAAATCTAATCAATATATCGAACCTTGGTCATCATCAACCCAAGGGCAGCCAACACTTGAGCCACAAAACAGCTGACAAAGAGTACCGGCAAACCAAACATTGTCACCAAGTATCCAGAAGCAGCCAGACCAAATGGCATCAAGAGTTTAAACAAAGACCCTGTAATTCCCGCAACACGACCAAGGTGCTTTTCCTCGAATGCTTCTTGACGATAGCTCCAAATACAAATGCTGCTGTAGACGCCAATCGCACTCACCCATAAGAACGACATCATCAATACGCCTTTTTCAATAACAACCATGTGCGCTGAAGTCATACCTTGCAATAAATAGCTTTGACTCAGCAATGCAGGGAACAAGAATCCAAACGCCTCTAAAACAATAGATAAAATAAGCAGCACGCCAAGCCCGATGCGCTTTCTAACCTTATCAGCGGTAAAAGAACCTAATAGTCCACCGACACCGGACGCCGCGATCAAGTAACCCACCTCGATATGACTGAGCGCTAATTCAGCTTTGGCAAAATAGATAGCTTGAATCCAGAAAATGGCACCCGTGGTATTGATCACCATCACGACCAAGGTGATGTGCCACATGTTTTTGTTCGCATATAAGATCAACCAACCCTCTTTAAGCGCACTCAGCACCGACTGTTGAGCGACGGGGGCTGATGGCTTGAATTCCAGTTTATTGAGCTGCCAAAACGCTAGCACATACATCCCCGCAATAAGCAAAAACACGTTATGTAACGCAGACAATAAAAGCAGCCCCCCAGACAAAACTGGGCCAACAGTTTCTAACAAACTGTACAAAGAACTCATTCTCGCGGTGGCGGTATTTTGCATGTGCTGAGGTAAAACATTTTTCATCATCCCAATACGCGCATTGTGGTAACCATAGTTAAACGCCATCATCAGGAACGCGCATGGAAACAGTGCGTACAAAGGGTTCGGTAACCATCTCACTGCAATATAAGAGACGACCAATACTGCCGCTTGCCCGATCAACATGCATTGTGACCACTGCTTTTTATTAAACCTATCAACCCAAACACCGATGAACAGAGCTAATAGTAGGTTGGGTAAAAACTCGACGGCTCTCATCCAACCCATCATCTCTGAAGACTCTGTCAACTCGTAAACCAACAAGGGCAGAGCAAGGTCATAAATCTTGGTACCAAAGGCAACAAAGAACGCTGTTGAGAACAAAACAATAAAGCTTGAGCTTTTCCAAATAGAGGGTGATGCCCCTGCACCTTTTATACTTTCCATTTCTCATTCCTTTTAAAAACAATCGAATAACTCTATTATCGAGATTAAAAGATGAAGAAAAATAGAAAGATCAAACAAGGATTTCACCTTTATGCATTACTGGAAGGCTCTAGCATTTTTACGTTCTCGGGTACTCGTTAACCAACCGACCTCACTCTCTTTAACTGAAGTAACCAATGCGCTAGGTTGTACCAAACGTAACGCTCAATTGGTGATCAAAAAGCTAGTCAGCGAAGGCTGGATTGACTGGAAGTCGGGAGTTGGCAGAGGCAACCTACCCACGCTCACGCTATTAAAAAGCCTGGACAGTGAGCTTGAGGTACGAATAGATGAGTTGCTCTCTGATAATAAAGTTGACCAAGCATTGGATCTGGTTGATGAATCACAACGGGATCAGTTTCTACTGGGTTATATCAGCCGCTATCAAAGCTTGCCGACTGAACTAGATATTCTGCAAATCCCTTTTTATCGAGGGACACACTGTCTGGACCCGATTAAAGTCACACGACGCACTGAAGCTCACATCACTAGCTACCTTTTTAGTAACTTACTACGTTTCAACAAGTCGACTCACTCGTTTGATGGTGATCTTGCCATTGATTGGTACCAAACAGAGCACCGTTGGCACTTCACGTTACGCAAAGGCTTAGTCTTTCATGACGGTTCACCGATTCTAGCGCAAGACGTCAAAGCACACTTTCAACGTCTGATAGGCAGCAGTCATCACAATAGTCAGCAATTTAAATGCATCTCCGCTATTACTGTTATCGATCCGCTCCACCTCTGTTTCGATATCAATGCCAACACAGGCTACTTTCCATCACTGCTATCGTGCTCCGCTGCGGGTGTTGCCAAAGAAGTAGGAGGGAAAATCATTGGTAGCGGCAGCTTTAAATTGGTGGAACAGTCCGAATGGCTAACCAGACTCGAGGTTTTCAGCTCCTACCATGGGCACCGACCTTGGGTAGACGGTATAGAAATTTGGAATGTTGGTGATAAAGCCAAAGACTATGAAATGCACTGCGATATTGTTCACTCACACCCACACTACCAACACTCATCCATCTCAAACGAGCTTGCCGAGATAGAACAGTGGGAAAAGGGGTGCGAGTACGCTGTGATAAACCCACATCGACACACTTGGCTATCAAACCGACAACACCTTAAATCACTGAGTGAATTACTACGTTTGCTAGGGATCGCAAAAGACATATCTCTGGACACCGTCGGCTACGCCGAGGGGATGCTATCGACGTCCAATCAATCAACACAGCCAAAGATAGAAACGGCGAATAACCAAAGCCCATTACAAATGGCCCGACAATTCGCTGACCAGCTTAGCAAGCCTAAACAACCATTAAAGATCTTAACCTATCAGCTGTTTGACCACATAAAAATGGCTCGCCACTATTGTGATCGGTTAAATGAACTTGGTTTTATCTGCGAATATCAAGTACTTGAGTTCCCAGAATTTTGCCAGCCAGATAACCTAAAAGATGCTGACATATTAATTAGCGGCGAAGTGTTTTCAGATAATCTCGACAGTAGTTGGATGGGGTGGCTACAAAGCTCTATCGCATTAGAAGTTTGCCTCACTGATGAGCAAAAACAGTGGCGAGATGAAAGCCTTGAACGGCTTTGGAAAATAACCGATTACCAACAACGACAACCTGCCTTCCTAGACATAGAAGCGCAATTGATCACATTCGGAATCTATCGACCAATTTTTCACGTTAAACAGCAGCTCAATTATGCCAAAACCGTGAACCCTGTGGAGCAGTTGGCGAACGGCTGGATTGATTTCAACCAAATCACTATGCGCCGCTAAATTGGTCAACTCTTAAACTAAAATTAAACCTCATAAAGAACAATGACTTTATCAAAATATCAATTGGTGAAAAAATTTACCTTTCATTGTTTATATTAGAGATTTAATTTCTACATTTCATTTCAATTAGAGACAAAAAGACAATTTTTTTCTCCGACGACCTCCTTATACTGTGCCACGTCATTAAGGCGCTACAAGCCTATGATTTAAAATAATTATTAATGAGTAGTCACCATGAATTCGAAGTCGCTAACTATCTTGCTTTTTGTCTCTGTTTGCTTAATTTGGGGAACCACTTGGTTCGCTATGGAAGTGGCATTGCATTCTATCCCACCAATTTTTGCTACTGGACTGCGCTTTTTACTTGCAGCCCCTCTGCTTGCAGTATTAGCAAAAGCCTTTAATCAACCTTTGCTGTTCCCTAAGGGCAAGCGTCAATGGCTGCTTATTGTGGCACTGATGTATTTTGCGATTCCGTTCACTTTGATGATCTACGGTGAGCAATACATCTCTTCTGGTTTGGCTTCGATTATCTTCGCTAATATGCCTGTTGCTGTGATGCTGATGTCGGGTTTATTCCTTGGTCTACGCTTAGCGAAACATCAAATATTCGGCCTAGTTACCGCGGTTATAAGCCTGTGTTTAATTCTTGGCAACGAAATGCAAATGGGCGGTGATGACTACTTTATCGGTACGGTTTGCCTGGGTCTTGCGGTTGCAATTCATGCGGTAATGTACGTGTTAGTTCAAAAACACTGCAAAGGCATCGAAGTACTGACTTACAACGCTATACCAAGTTTTATTGCTGCGATTTTCTTGTTTGCAGTATCGGCAGTAGGTGAGAACGTGAACGTAGACTCTTTCACTTGGGATTCTATCTCAGCGGTCGTGTACCTAGGTTTTGTAGCGAGTGTCGGCGGTATTGTGGCTTACTTCAAACTAGGTCAGGTTTCGACGCCGTTCCAAGCATCCATTTGTTTCCTTATCTTCCCAGTGGTTGCACTGCTGATCTCTTGCTACATCAACGGTGAAGTACTATCTGAACAGTCTCTGCTTATGATGATCCCTCTACTTTGTGGCATCTTGCTAACTAAAGCACCGAAGAGCATCTTCAAGCTGCGTTCAACGCTTAAAGCGGCAAGCACTAACTAAGTAGCTAAACAACTAAAACCAAAGCCATATTCAAACTGCCCCAGAAACAAAGCGTGTGTTTCTGGGGCCTTGTCTATTAGTCTATATGTTTAACTGGAGTGAGGATGAACACACTCTCTAACTACGCAAAGTAGCACTTACTCAGTCATATAAAACTTCTCACCCAGCCTCATATATTTCTTCAAGGGTTGTGACTTGAGAAATTGAATCCATTTGACCGAGTAGAAAGTTCGCAATTTCACGGTTATTGGACACTCTAGGTACCTTTTGTTGATTATCAACTTGTTTTTTATTTTCAGTTAGGTAGTCGCAAAATGAACGTTCTCTTAGCCTTGTTACTATGGGTATGCTGAGTTCTCCCTTACTTCGGAATGCTTGATAGAACGCACATTGTGCCATTAATGCTTTATCAAGCTCTTCAGCTAAAATCGATAAATTAATCTGTTCATTATCAGGTATTTCAATAAACCAATGATGGTAAAATAACTTGGTGTCATTGCAAATCGGGCTAGGAGCGACCGTAAACTCATGCACACTAATATTTAACTTTTCCGCGACTTGACTCATTACCAACTCAACATGTTCGCTACGGATATGTTCACCCATAATATTTAACTCATGCTGTGTCCTACCACATACCACGATACGGTAAGGGTTGATGGAAACAAATCTTACGATATCGCCTACACAATAACGGTATAAGCCCGAAAACGTCGAAATCAACATCACGTAGGCTTGATCTCTCTCAACCTCTTGTAAAGAGAGACATGTGGGCGTCGCTGTATGAAATTTGCTCAACGGAATGAATTCAAAAAAAACGCCATTATGAGTGTCGAGCAACATACCGTCTTCTTTTAAATCTTGCACAGCAAAAAAGGCCTCCGAGGAACAATAAAACTCTCGAACATTGATTTTATGGCCTAGCATTTTTTCTATTGCGGGTAGGTAAGGTTGATATCGAGTCCCCGAAGAATAGAAGGTATCAAGATTTGGGAAGATATGATGTAAGCACTCAGAGCCAGAAACTTTTTGGCAAGCTTGTAACATTACAACTACCCAGGAAGGAAAGCCAACCATAGAACGAATATCCTTGGCATTAATGGCTTCTCGCGCAATTTGTAGCATCATCTCTTCATGCTCAGGAATGTCTAAAGTTTCTTCAACCGGTACAACTCCTTTAAACAGCCTTTTAGGCAATAGCTTTCGAGTCAGCCCAGATAGTCTACCAATAGGAAAACCATTCATCGAGACTGTTTTACATGACCCTGTTAGAGCAATACAATTAGCATGAACTAGTGATTTTTGCTGAGTTATTAAAGGGTATAAATGTGCCAATTGCATTGAGCCTAACAATTGATTTGCCTGACTTTCTTTTGTCACAGGAACATATTTAATTTCTCCCGTGGTACCTGACGTACATGCAAAGTAACGAGGCTTGCCCGGCCAAAGCACACTCTCTTCTCCAAGAACAACTCTTCGCATGTAAGGGGCGATCGTTTCGTTAGTCTGAATGGGAACAAGTGATTGAAAATCTCTAACGGTGCAAATACTAGAAAAATGATTTTGCTTGCCGAATTGGGTCTTCCGCCCCGACTTTATCAGTTTCTTAAATACATTACTTTGTCCAGAGATGGGGTCTTTAAGTAGTTTTTTATATTTCCTCTTAGTTTGAGCATACCGAAGTGTGTGGATAATTTTCACTTTTTAGTCCTTATCATTAGGTGGAGTTTGTTTACATGAACTGCGTAACAAAAAGGTAAGTAGATAGACGGTATTGAATGCGCATCTTTTTAGTAAAAGGCACTAATATTCAGGCACAACCTATAAAAGCATGTAAGCCATTACTATTTGCTCCTTCACGCTCCGCTTGTCTCCGAAAACCAAATTGGTCTTCGCAATTCCAGTCATTACTCCTTTGTTAGCCAACTAACATTAGTCAAACAAACCATATTCACACTGTTTCATATTAAAATATTTTAAAGGACTGTATGATTTTTGAATCCAATCACTATTTATAATGCAACAACCATAGTGTTGCGTAGGGTGGTAAGTTCTATTGACTGAGGACGCATTTACCTACAAAGAGGCTATGCTAATTCTGACACTCGCATTAACAACTTTATGCTCAAATTTGATAATGAACTACGCGAAAAATGAGGAGGTTACTTTGCATGTTTTTCAACAAACAGGCTGTACTGGTAAGGCTAGGAATCAGGACACCAGCAACTAGCCCACAAAATCTTTTCGTTGGCTACTGTTACTAGCACCTTTGCGACTCGACGCTGAGCAATTCCTACAACGCTATTTACACAGCTATAAAACGTTCTTTCATCCCAAAGCGTTGAATATTGATAAACATTCTTTTTATAGTAACGCCAGTACTCGGATAAAGCGCGAATAACGCATGAGGCAAGGTGTGAAATGGCGGAAAGTATCCAACCGAGTGGTAAGTTTCGATTCCGATTAAACAGTTTAAGCTCACCGTATCTGGTCTCAACCAGAACGCGAAAATGTCGCCTTCTAAGCCTAATTAGGAAGACCCAGTATGTATTGAGGGTTCTCATTCTGGTATTGGTTATATGGGACTTACCGACTCTTGATCAAAATAAAAGCCGTGCAAGATAAAAGTCATTCGATTAATAATAAAGCCATCATCTCCAAGAACGGTTGAAAACTTCATGAGCAATACCACCCTGCCTATTCCAAAAATACCGCTCATTTTAGGAGAACCTTGCCGAGCGCTGGAATTTTCAGGTATCCAAGAAGCACAGTTCATTGAGCCGCATCGTCACGAGTACTGGGAAATCGTGTGGTGTTTGGATAATAGCGGAACGCAAAGCATCGATTTCATCGAATACCAAAACCGCCGCGGCCGTTTATTTACCATTTCACCGGGGCAGGTTCACCATTCTGAGTTCATGGGCAAAAGCGTTCGCATGTTGATATTCAGCCCCGGCTTCGCTGAAACTAATCCACGTAGCACGCAACTGGTGAATACCGTATTTTCTACGATTGATCGTCCACCGTACCTTGATTGCAACGAAGAGGGTTTTCCCTACCTAGAATCAATTTACACACTGCTCCTAGAAGAATGCGAACGAAAGGCGTGCGACTGGGAGCTTGTAGAATCACTCCTTAACAGTTTTTTACGTTACGTATTGCGCTTTTCTAAAAAGCCATCCCAAAAAGGGAAGCAGAAAGATGCTCGCATTGTTCAATTGATCGAATTGATTGAACTGCATTATCGCGAAAAAAAGAAATGCCAGTTCTACTCCGATGCCTTAGCTCTCACCAGCAAACGTCTCAACGAATTAGTGAAGGCGGACAGAGGCAAGACGGTCACGCAACTGATTCATGACCGAATTATATTAGAAGCGAATCGAGAGCTGGTGTTTTCGACCAAATCCGTCAAGACCATCGCCTTTGAATTGGGCTTTGATGACCCTGCTTATTTCAGCCGCTTCTATCGAAAGCAAAAGAGAGAAACACCTGCAGAATTTCGTCACCGATGTTTAGATAGTACAATATAAAGGGTGGATAATCCCTTTTATCCACGTTTGAATGTACCAATAATACCCGAAAATAAATTCATCACATTCGGGTATTTTTCTATTCCATGGCTATCAACTTAAACACTGACCCTATTTCAAAATCCTTTTATCAGTATCTATGGCCAGCGCTAACTGGCATGTTAATAAAATCCTTGTTCATAATGGGCGATACACTCATCGTCGGGATGGGCATCGGCTCCGAGGGAGTTGGTGCAATGGCATTAATTGTTGCGCCATTCTCCATTTTTACCGCCATTGCAATGATGGTTGGGATTGGTGGCGCCGCCAAAATGTCGATAGAAGTTGGCAAAGGAAAATCCAGAGCCAGTCAAATCTGGTTTAGTCAATCAATCTTGCTCATAGCGCTGCTTTCGAGCATAACGGTTGGAGTTGGCATAGTCTGGCTAGATGAAATTATTGCCTTAATTGGAGCCACAGGCTCTATAGCGAAACATGCTCACGATTATCTGTCTGCGATGCTACCGTTTTTCGTCATCTATTCACTCGCTTGGGTTCTATCCTGCTTTGTGCGCAACGATACAAACCCTAAACTGGCCACTTATGCCATGTCTTTTGGTGCGATAGCTAACCTAGCATGCGATTATTTTTTCATCATAAAAATGGACATGGGAATGGCAGGGGCAGCCTATGGAACGGCAGTCGCACAAACACTAATTGCATTAATTTTGATCACTCATCTCGCCGGAGAGAAAGGCACGTTGAGGCTTAATTTAAAAGGCATCGGATTAAGTAAAGCGAAAGAAATTTTAAGTATAGGTACACCGACTTTCTTTCTTGAACTCACATCAGCAATGACCATTATTTTGTTCAATTATGTCCTACTAAACCAGTTCGGTGAGGGCTACATTATCGCCTACGGTTTGACCACAAACGTTGGTATATTTGCCCTATTTGTCATGGTAGGCATCGCACAAGCATGTCAGCCAATCCTTAGCTTTAATCACGGAGCAGGACGCCCAGAACTCATTGACGAGACTCTAAAACTGGGGGTGAAAGCAGCCATGGGCAGCGGTACAGTCTTTCTGTTAGGTATCTGGCCGTCGGCGCCACTGATTGCCTCAATTTACTTAGGTAATGCGAATGACTTAATCCCAATCGCCGCAAGCGCGCTGACGTTTTACTTCTTCGGCGTACCTTTGATGGGGTTAAACATGGTGATTGCCAACCTGTTCCAAGCCATTGCCAAGCCAAAACAAGCGACGCTTATTTCCTTATGTCGAGGGTTTGTGTTTGTTGTGCTAGGTGTATTACTACTGCCTAAGCTCTTCCCGCAAGACGGCATTTGGGCAAGCATTGTCTTTGCAGAATCGCTCACCGCGGTGATCAGTTTGAGCATGTTGCTAAACTACAAACGTAAAGCTCTTTCACCAGCTTATTCTTGATATCGAATATTCCGGGCCTACAAACAGCCTGTAGACCCGGATAGATTAAAAAAACGACTTATTCACGTTCATCAAAGACGAATTGGCCCTCCACACTGAAGTGATCTGACAAATGCCACTCACCCCACGTCTCTTCGCTCACCCGCTGTCTCAACTTAACGGTATTCGTATTTTCAAAGGCTCTGCGGTGCTCTGAACTAACGAGTACATAATCGAGGTACTCAGATTGGGAGCCACCAGAGTATTTAGCAGACGCGTATGAGTTTATACTCGGGTCAAATGTTGCTTCTCGATATCCAAGGTAAGTTGGCGGATCAACCTCAAGCGTAGCCAACATAAGCAAGTACTCCATAAAATCGCTATTTTTATCGATGTTAAAGTCACCTGCATAAATGACTGCCTCGTCGGCTGGTATTTGTTTAGTCAACATAAAAGTACGTAATAAACCAAGCTGCAAGCGACGCAATCTTTTGGCAGCCTTTGTATTGAACGAAGCTAGGTGTGTATTGAAAATATGGTATATCTGACCATTTTTATCGATTTTAGTGTAAACAATTCCTTTATCTGCATAACAATCTGTCCCAGAACAATGATCAAAAACCAAAGCATCCGTCTCTAAAATTGGGTATCGACTTAACGTCACAACACCACCATCATAGAGTGCAGCGCTATCACCACCGACAACATCGGTTTGGTAAGGGTATTCCAGCTCTAAAGCGTCAAACATTGGATCTCTCGCGCTCGAAAACGCTTCCTGTAAGACCAAAACATCATAGCCGGACAAACTGTGTTCCATCAGAGCAGCACGAGCATCAATGTCTGAAGAAACAGAAGGAATCATCCATAGGTTATAAGTAGCAACCGTCAGCACATGATCTCGGTACTCCATGTCGGCAATATCATGGTCAGCAATCACAAACTCAACGTCATCAAAGCCAGAGGTATAAACCGCTTTTACTCCGAACTCAGTATGACTACCGTCACCGCGGTTAAGAGTGGTCACGTAGGGATTATAATCTGTTTTTAAAACGAACCTTTTATACCCGTAGGAAAGCGTGGTACCTGCCCCATGACCGACTAAACGCAATTGCGCTACCGGAGTACCGGTTTCCTCTATCCATCCTCCATAACCGTTTGCACGTTCAACATGCATAAAATAATCATAAGTTGCACCGTTGACTATCCCGTAATAACGATTAAAGTCAGCTACCTTAACTCGTTGGTAAGCGGGTATGATAATTTGTTCTGAGGTCAAGCGATATTGGTTGCCGTTTTCAACTGGGGCCGTGGCATCCGCGATAAAGTTAATACGGACAGGTTCATCCGTGCGGTTTATGTAGTAGACAGAAGTAGCTAGCGCTTGGAACGTCATTGCCCACAACAAAGCGGCAATAGTCAATGTTCTCATCATTAATAATCCTTATTCGTTGTTACACGTAGACATGCAAGTTCAAACTAAACCCCATATGCAACTAAGCGCAAACAAAAGAAAATCAAAATGTGCAGTGTAAGCAAATTGTTACTTTAATGTTAATATTGTGTTCTTTTATTTAAATTTATGATCGATTATTTCCCATAATAAGAAGTTTTAATCTCAAGGCTGAAGCACCAAGCATTGCACGCACTAGGTGGTTTTTATGACTACCATTAATATCGACCGAAATACACTGCGTTCTCAGAACATTTGAAGCCACCGATCTTAGCTACTAGAGTCGCGTTAAATGTTCTCGCCTAATACCAATATAAAAAGCCTGCGTAATTGCAGGCTTCCTTTTCTTTGTGACATGATAGAACGGCTTAGATCGCTTCTCCATTTACCGTTACTGCGACATTAATGTTGCCACGAACCGCGTTTGAGTACGGGCACACCTGATGCGCGCGACGAGTTAGCTTCAACGCTTCTTCTTGTGACATGTTTAGCTCAACCGCTAGGCTCACCGTCAGTGCAAATCCACCGTCATTATTCGGTCCAATCCCTATTTCTGCAGTAACAGGAGCTGGCTCTATGTCCATTTGGGCTTCTCGCGCTACGTGCTGAATCGCACTAGAAAAGCATGCCGAATAACCCGCCGCGAAAAGTTGCTCTGGGTTTGTCGCCGAACCCGTTCCCCCCATCTCCTTAGGATAAGCCAGTTCTAACTCCAAAAGACCGTCATTTGTTTTTACTTGACCATTGCGACCAGCCACTGCGGTAGCCTGAGTTTTATAGATTGTAGTCATACTAATTTCCTTTTTAATTTAAGTTGTGCGCCATCTAATTGCCAACAACCTTATATCGAATTAAAGATCGTTGCAACTATATTGCGCACAATTTATTATGTTTTTTTCCATGGATAGCGAGGCAACGCCAATGAGCCAGTGTCACACCGACAACATCATGACCGACGACGATAAACTCTTACTCGAAAACCAAACTTGCTTCCCTCTCTATAGCGCAGCGAATGCGGTGATTCGAGCTTACCGTCCGCTGTTGGACGAGCTTGATCTGACCTACTCACAATATTTAGTGATGATTGTGTTATGGGAGAAAGACGGTGCCAGCGTGAAAGAATTGGGATCACAACTGCATTTAGACTCAGGCACACTCACGCCGTTGCTTAAACGATTAGAAACAAAAGGCTACGTAGAGCGTGGTCGCAGTGATACGGATGAGCGCGTTCGTGTACTCAATCTAACCGAGCGGGGTCGTGACCTCAGAGAGCACGCCAAGTCAGTGCCAAACGCCATGATGTGCAAAATTTCATTAGAGTTGGATGAAATGATCATGCTGAAGAAACTGTGCGGCAAAGTGCTCGATAATCTGGGCTAACAAAACGGAGCGCATAAAGACGACATTTAAATCAGAAACAAAAAGCGCCTTAGTCAATGGCTTACTGTTTATAAGCTTTGTGTATCGGCTTGCTCTCAACATTGCTGATCTTTACCTAGGGAGATCACATCATCTGATTGAATTGATTGCTACTTCACTCGCACTAATCTTGTCATCAGCTCACTCATGGGCATTAACTTAGTGATAGCTAGACTCTTTCAGGCCCCGGCAAGCCCCAAACAAGCAAAACTCATAGCAATTGCTCGCAGTTTTGTTTTCATGGCTTTGGGTATCATCATTCTGCCAAAGCTGTTCCCAGAACAAGGGATTTGGGCAAGTATTCTATTCGCGGAAACTCTAACGGCGATCGTCAGCTTTAGCATGTTACGCAGTTACAAGAAGCGCTTTGCTGACTCCTTAGAGCAACAAGTCGTGTAGACGAGCGAACAGCATGTCTCGTCCTAAAATACGTTGACAGTTTTTTACTAAGCCAACAGCGCCAGATGTTGGCTTTTTTCATGCACCTCATTTGGAGTTTTCATCATGAGACTGAGGTGCGGCCTCATATTGTTATAGATATTGATAGACTCTTTTACTAGTCGTTTTAGTTCCTCAAGATTCTTACACCTATCAAGTAAGAACTCTTGTTTCAGGATCCCATTTATTCTTTCTGCTAAAGCATTTTGGTAGCAGTCATAACCATCTGTCATCGAAGGCATTATGCCGCTAATTTTCAATTTATCTTGATATACACCTGAGCAATACTGCAGACCACGATCCGAATGATGGATGCAAGAACGATGATATTGACGCCCTTTGATAGCCATATCTAGCGCTTTCACGACATCCGTCGCTTTCATTTCATTACTCAGCTCATAGCCCATTATTTTTCGGCTAAACGCATCCGTAACCAATGATAGGTAGTGAACTCCTTCATCAGGTTGAACATAGGTTATGTCGCTCACCAACACACGCTCTGGACTAAACGGCTTGTAGTCTTTTAATAAGTTCGGGTGTTTCTTCATCCAATGCCGACTATTGGTCGTTTTTGTAAAACTACGCTTAGGTCTTACCAACAATCGCTCAGCGCGTAAGTAGTTGAAAAGCGCATCTCGGCCTAACTTGATACCTTGTTCTTTTAGTCTAGGCTTAATTAAAAAATAGAGCTTCCTCGTACCAACCCGAGGCATATAACGCCTAATATCCAACACCATTTTTTAATCGGTTTAAGCTCTAACCGACGATGATGAGCTCGATTTTCTCGTTGATAAACACTCTGCCTTGTTATGCCGCAAAGCCTACATACCCGAGCTAAACTTATTCCTTCCTGTTTTTGAAGGCTTCTTGCTCCTTGGCTAGATACTTTTTTCTGAGACTGGTTCCGTGCTCAGCATCAAGGATATCAACCACTCGATTTAAGAAGAGGTTCTTGATTTTTTCGTCTTCCAACTCCTTCTCAAGACGTTTTATTTTCTGTGCAGGCGATTCTTTAGGCTTAGGTGATTGGCTCATGACATTCATCCTTGGATTTTGCGCCCAATTCATCTTACCGTGCTTTCGAAGCCAGGTTAAAACGGTTGAACGGCCTTGGATACCATAAATGGTTTGGGCTTGTTTATAGGTCATATCGCCTCTTTCTACAGCGGCGACGACCTGTAATTTAAAGCCTAGTGTGTAATCACGCTGAGTGCGCTTAACGTAGGTATTATTTGAAGTAGTCATAATTCGTCCTCAATGTGTAAACACATTTCAGGACGAGACAAACAACAAAAAGCCCGTTCAGAACACCTGAACGGGCTTTTTCATTGAACTTGGTATTCTCTAAGCTACTGACTCGCTCAGTGCAGGTTCAAGCACTATCTTTTGTTGTTTCTGCCATTTATCCACGACCAGTGCAGCGATCAGGTCACCTTCTACGTTCACAGCCGTACGAAATGTATCTAACGGACGTTCAATAATCAGCAGAATCGCGATCGCTTCCAGTGGTATACCTGCGGCCAATAACACCAGCTGCATGCCAGACATAGATCCAGATGGCATACCCGGAGCCCCGACAGAAGAGACCATCGCCATAATGAAGATCATCACCAAGCCAGAAGTCGTGAGGTCCACACCAAACAATTGAGCCAAGAAGATTGCCGCAACACCTTCAAAAAGTGCCGTCCCATCCATGTTCATCACTGCGCCAAGTGGTAACACCATGCTACTTGTACTTTGCGATACGCCGAGCTTTTCTTCTGCGCTCTGCATCGCAAGTGGCAAAGTAGCAGAGCTTGATGACGTTGCGAACGCCATCGCCATCGGTGCCGAGATACCTTTGAATAGTGTGCTAAGACGAATCCCAGTCATCACCTTCGCAATAGTCGGCAAGACAATCGCTCCGTGAATTAAAGTCAGCACAAACACGAGCAAAGCAAACAGTGCCAATTGCTCAAACAGTGACTCACCGCCACGAACGGTAAAATCAAAGACAATGGCGAAAACCGCTAGTGGAGCTAAACGAATTATCCAACCAACAATGGTATTGATGCTCTTGTTCAAGCCATTAAGCACCTCAAAGATCGGGTGTTTTTCTGGCAATGAAGAAAGCAGAGCAATACCCAACATGAATGAGAACACAACAATCGCGAGCAAGTTACCATTGGTTA
Source organism: Vibrio chagasii (assembly GCF_002954585.1). Lineage (GTDB taxonomy): Bacteria > Pseudomonadota > Gammaproteobacteria > Enterobacterales > Vibrionaceae > Vibrio > Vibrio chagasii_A. The sequence continues at coordinate 1,591,408 of NZ_MSCI01000001.1, read as the reverse complement.
ATGCCGCTACCGGGTTCACTAATGCCATGCTAAACAGCTTGCTGGCAATCGCAGCTCCTCCTGCCGCATCTTCGCTTATAAGCTGAACATCGTCTCCAATCGCAGCAGCGCTGGTTAAAGGCTCCCAAGCAGGCAACAGTAGTGAAGCACCCAAGCCCAAAGAAATGGCTATCAGCGTCGTGAAGCTATAGAAAAGCACCGTATTGCGACCAATTTGCTTCAATCGAGTTATCGAACCAATGCTTGTTATACCTTGCAATAGCGAGAATAAAACCACTAAGCCAACGACCATTTTTAGCAAGCCGATATAGGTAGTTTTGCCAAGCATTAAGAACTGATACCACCCCGTTTGGGTAATACCAGAGGTTGAAGAAATAAGTTGTGCAAAAAGCCATGCAAGCAAAGCAGCTAACATTAACTGTAGAGGTAAAGAGTGGCGAAGTTTAGTCAACATAAGGACAATTCCAGTAACCCTGTAGGACAATTCAGATACCTTTATTAAAGGGAACAACCTTTAATAAAAATATTCCTTGGTAAAGCATGCCTAGGAAAAAATAAAGTCCGTTAGATTTGATCTAACGGACTTTAAGAAAACCAAATGAGGTTTAAGATTTAAGGCTATTTATCCATGTGTAGAACAGTACGGATAGATTCACCTTTGTGCATTAGGTCGAATGCTTCGTTTACGTCTTCAAGGCCCATAGTGTGAGTGATGAACTCTTGTAGTCCGAACTCACCCGCCATGTAACGGTTTACGATTTCTGGAAGCTCAGAGCGGCCTTTAACACCACCGAAAGCAGAACCACGCCATACACGACCTGTTACTAGTTGGAATGGACGAGTTGAGATCTCTTGGCCTGCACCTGCAACACCAATTACAACGGATTCACCCCAGCCTTTGTGACAACACTCAAGAGCTTGACGCATCACGTTTACGTTACCGATACATTCGAATGAGTAATCAACACCACCGTCTGTCATCTCAACGATAACGTCTTGGATTGGCTTGTCGTAGTTCATTGGGTTGATGCAGTCAGTCGCGCCAAGTTGTTTTGCTAGCTCGAATTTGCTCTCGTTGATATCAACACCGATGATTTTGCTTGCACCCGCCATACGAGCACCGATGATTGCAGAAAGACCGATACCGCCCAGGCCGAATACAGCAACTGTGTCGCCTTTTTCAACTTTAGCTGTGTTCAGTACTGCGCCCATACCAGTGGTTACGCCACAACCTAGAAGACAAACTTCCTCGAGAGGTGCTTCTTTGTTTACTTTCGCTAGTGAAATTTCTGGAAGTACCGTGTACTCAGAGAAAGTAGAACAACCCATGTAGTGGAAAATTGGCTCACCGTTGATAGAGAAACGGCTTGTGCCATCTGGCATTAGGCCTTTACCTTGAGTTTCGCGAACCGCTTGGCAAAGGTTAGTTTTACCAGACTTACAGAACTTACATTCGCCACACTCAGCTGTGTAAAGTGGGATAACGTGGTCGCCAACTTCAACGCTTGTTACGCCTTCGCCAACCATTTCAACGATACCGCCACCTTCGTGACCAAGGATAGAAGGGAAGATACCTTCTGGATCGTCACCTGAAAGAGTGAATGCGTCAGTGTGACAAACACCAGTAGCAACGATACGAACAAGTACTTCGCCAGCCTTTGGCAGTTCAACGTCAACCGTTTCACGCTTTAGTGGCTCACCAGCTTTCCAAGCAACCATAGCTTTAGATTGGATATGAGTTTGACCAGGTTTGATTTCGATAGTCATGTGATATTTCCTATATTAGTCAGTCAACGTTGAGCCTGTTTGTTATCGCTCTCTCGTTTTGTTGAGGCTAGTATAGGTGTGACCATCAAGTTTGATAATCCCATATTTTTGAGAATAATTATTACATATTAGTAATAATAAATAGGAAGATTAACTTCGTCTAACAGCGAATCAAAGGTTTAACCTAGGCTGAATAAAATCGATAAACGCAGAGATACGCTTAGATACCGAGGATGATTTGTAGAACACCGCATTGACTCGCTACTGTATTAACTCGATTCAGTGGTCTGCTAGGCAAGAAACAGACTCCGCAAGTCGCTGCATCTAGCATCTAGCTAGAATAGAAAAGCCCGAATCTAGATTCGGGCTTTGTCTCTTTGGTTGTTCTACTATTCATTATCAATTGGCTTTAATACTCGGCATGGGTTACCGACTGCGACCACATTGTCTGGAATATCTTTGGTCACAACACTACCCGCACCGATCACACTATTCTTACCAATATTCACGCCTGGGCAAATAATCACGCCAGCACCAATCCAAGCATTGTCACCAATCGTGATTGGCGTACCGAACTCAACGCCTTCATCAACACGGCTCTTTACATCCAATGGGTGACCTGCCGTAAGCACTTGTACATTAGGGGCAAACAGCACATTGTCGCCAATCGTTACTTCAGCCATATCTAACACGACACAATTAAAGTTGGCGTAAAAGTTCTTACCGAGCTTAATGTTTGAGCCGTAGTCGCAGCGAAATGGTGGTTCTAAATATACACCTTCAGAATCAGGGATCAGCTTATCAATCGCCGTGCGCCATTCATCGGTATCTGGAATAATGTTGTTAAGCTTTTGCAGAACCTTACGACACTCGATTCGCTCAGCGTACAACTCTTCGTCCCATGCTAAGTAAGGCTCTCCAGCCAACATCTTCTGTTTTTCTGTTTTCACGTTATTTACCTATTTCCACACGACTGACCCAGTAATGGTCAATACAATGACCAAAAAAGGCAATACCGCATATCTTTCCCTCCCACAATAAGAGCGGTTTTAAGATGCTTACGGAGATGCGCTTCCTGTCACGATTTGTAGTGAACGACCCATTAAAATTCATGCTCAACAAACGCAACACATAGATGAAACCAATAAAAAAGCCTTTGCTATTAAGCAAAGGCCAATTGAAATTGATGTGTCATATCGTTTAGGTACGCTGTGCAACTGAATCTCGAATGACAAGACTACCCGTAGTGTCGATGGCATCTGCGTGTTCCGAATCTCCAACGATTTGTAGAATCGCCTTTTGGGTCATTTGCTCTAATGGAACGCTCACAGAGGTTAAGCTTGGTGTGAGGAACTCACCTACTTTACTGTTATCAAAGCCGACGATAGAGATATCTTGAGGTAATGAATACCCCAGCTCAGTTAACGCCTTAATCGCACCAATCGCCATGTCATCGTTTTCAGACAGAATCGCAGTGAAGCTTGCTTTACGTTCCACTAAAGATTGAGCGGCACGGTAACCACTCTCCATGGTCCAGTTGCCTTGAGCAACGTTAGATTGGTTTAGCTCAATACCATGCTTAGTGAGCACATCTTGATAAGCTTGATAACGCTGTTCATCGGTCGACGAGCCAGCTTTACCACGGATAACCGCAATCTCTGTATGTCCCTGCTCTATGATGTGTTCAACCATCAAACAAGCACTTCGATAATGATCGGTAGTGATCGCATGCTCAGGCTTCGAAGGCATTTCACGGTTGAGCACAAGAATGGGAGTGTCAGTGCTCTCAATGATCTGCGCGATTTCAGATTCACTCAAGCATTGCGGATAAATGATGATCCCGGCGCATTTCATATCGAGTAGAAAATTAATGGCTTTGCGCTCGTCTTCAGCACTGTGTTTACCATCGGTAATCACCAACTGATGATTGGATTTTTCACTGTAAGAAGCGGCGTGATACATCAAAGACGAAAAGTAAGGGCCGTTGAAAAGCTCGTTGGTAATAACAAAACCGATAAAATTAGTCTTCTTAGTCGCCAATTGTTGAGCTAATAGATTTGGTCGATAGCCCGTTTCTTGAATCGCATCAAATACCTTTTTCACCACATCTGGGCGCACGATATTCTTGCCGTTTAAGACACGAGAAACCGTCGACTTAGATACGCCTGCGCGGTTCGCGACATCAAGCATGGTGACCATTCACTTACCCTTCTATAAAAAATTAGCTGACCTAAGCCAGCTAATTGTATTGCTTAGGAAACGGCAACGCTCGCTGCCGTTTAATTGCAGGCATTCTAAATAGTGGCACCGTTAGATGCAATCACGCCTTTATACCACTCAAAAGACTTCTTGCGCTTACGCTCTAGTGTTCCTGACTGGTCGTTGTGTTTGTCTACGTAAATGAATCCGTAGCGCTTTTTCATCTCGCCAGTGGTGAACGATACCAAGTCGATACAGCCCCAAGGGGTGTAGCCCATCAAGTCAACGCCATCAATCGCTACGGCTTTTTTCATCTCTTTGATGTGATCGCCAAGATAAGCGATACGATAGTCATCATTAATGCTGCCATCTTCTTCGATGGTATCAACCGCACCAAAACCATTCTCAACGATGAACAGTGGCACTTCATAGCGCTCGTAGAGAGACGCTAAACAGTAACGTAGGCCTGTTGGATCAATCGGCCAGCCCCAATCGCTCGATTTGATGAAAGGGTTCTCTACTGAATTTTCATGACCGCCGTCCATCGCTTCTTCCGTAGATTGGTGAGAAGAAGAGTCCAAGGTATTCGACATGTAGTAACTAAAGCCTAAGTAATCGGCTTTACCCTCTTTTAAGATCTGCTCATCTTCAGGCTGCATTTCGATATTAAAGCCTTTAATAGCCCAATCACGCTTGGCATAGCTTGGGTAGTGACCACGAACCATGACATCAGAGAAGAAATAACGATCACGCATCGCTTGCTGCGCCACCATGATGTCTTCTGGCTTTGAAGAACGAGGGTAGAAAGGCACCATCGCACACATTGCACCGATCTGAAGATCTGGGTTGATCTCATGACCTTTCTTCACCACCAATGCGCTCGCAACAAACTGATGGTGAACTGCTTGATACATGGCTTCTTGTGGCTTTTCACATTGCGGAAACTTCACACCAGAGCACAACCAACCGAAGATGTCCGCCGAGGTGTTCATCTGGTTGTTGATCTCGTTAAACGTCATCCAGTATTTAACTTTGTGCTGGTAACGCTCCATCACCGTGGTTGAGTACTTAACAAAGAAGTCGATCACTTTGCGGTTCATCCAGCCACCATATTCTTTGGCTAGATGGTAAGGCATTTCAAAGTGGCTCAGCGTCACAACTGGCTGAATATCGTATTTGAGAAGCTCATCAAATAGGTCATCGTAAAATTTTAATCCCGCTTCACAAGGTTCGGCTTCATCGCCATTCGGGAAAATACGCGTCCACGCGATACTGGTGCGGAAACACTTAAAGCCCATCTCAGCAAATAACTGAATGTCTTCTTTGTAACGATGGTAGAAATCAACCGCCACTTGGTTTGGGTAGTTTTCACCGTCGATCACACCATCGGTGATTCGACGCTGAACACCATGAGCGCCTGCTGTTAATACATCGACAACGCTAACACCTTTACCATTCGCATCCCAGCCGCCTTCTAGCTGATGCGCCGCAACCGCGCCACCCCATAAAAAATTGTTTGGAAATTCGTTATTCATACCATCACTCACTACAAGTTATTCGCTAGAAAATAGATAGGTTTAAGGTAACAAACTTAAAAGCTGAAACTCTGAAACCGATTTCAAGATGCAATAAAGATACACATTGAAACCGGTTTCAACAACTATTTTTGATCTTTTTTGATCACAAAGTGAATTTAAGGGAAGCGGTCATGGTTTACAGATAACGTTCAAAAACGCCAATATTAAATACAAAAAAACCAGCTCAACTAAGGTTGAGCTGGCTTTACAGTGTTCAAGAAAAATAGAGCAGGCTAAGACAATGGCAATTGACGGATCATTTGCTGAACTTCATTACCATATTTTATGCGCTGTCTGGTCTCTTCAAGTGCGTACATTTGGGTCTTCTTAGCAGCAGGGTTAGCACTTCTTCCTTCAGTTACCATATTATCCGCTGAGGACTTCTCCTGATCCAAACGCCCAGGTATTGTTTTGACCGTAGACCAGCCCAAACTACCGATCGAGCGCGCCGTCATTATACCTTGATAGATGGTATAACCTCGTGCACCAACCTTTACCTGCCCAAGGAGGATCTTTGTGTAGCCACCATGAATCGGAGGAGGCGTGTACGTCATCGTCTTGCCGCCCTGAGTCATTCTGGTTGCAATCACCCGTCCCTCAGAACTTCCTATGCGCATGGCCGGGTTCGTTTTACTGGCCCATGCCACATTGTACTCACTCGAAGGCCTGATTTTATTCATTAAGCGAGAACCAAGGCCTGGCTGTGTCACATCTTCTAGAGCACCGCCAGCTCTTACCCAACGCAGATTCTGAACCGACTTATAGGCCGAATACCCGCCACTTACCACACCAATAATATCGAAAGGAATCGTCGCTATATCAAGTTTACGGGAAATGTCCCCATCATCGATAACACCAGATGCGATTTGCAATGCGCCACTGGTCATCCCAGCAATACCACCGATGATACCAGCCGCCAACACCAAGCTTGAACCACCAGTAGGTGCCGCCAATGCAATACCAACTATCCCAGCAAGTACACCAAAAGCACCAAACAAGATCTTGCTGATATTCAGGTGCCCACTTGGGTCAGTGAAATTAATAGGATCATTGTGACAATACACATAAGCATTATGAACACCCTCATTAAAAGGCGCCAAACTGTCAGGGGCATTGAAACGCATCAACTTAGGTTGGTAAACACGATAGCCTTGTCCTAAGTGATAACCTTGCAACACGGGGTCTAGCCACTCACCATTGAAACCAATGTCTGAATGAGAGATTGTCATCGACTGCGCCATCGCCAAACGAACTGAAGTCGGTAGCAAGGATATGCCACCAGCCACTGCCGCTGTTTGACCAATTTTAATCAGAAACTGACGGCGATTAAGTGGGGTAATAAATACCGAGTCTTTATTCTTCATTTGCATTCCCCGCTTGCTCGCGTTGTCCATATGGAGAGTAACGGTACATCGAGCCCGTTTTCCCTGAAGTGTTAGAGGCAATGACAGAACCATTTAGATCCGTCGCTAACAATGTCGTCTCCGAGCCTGTCTCTGACCATATTGGTACCCCTTCGTGATAGACATACTGAGTCAGTTTGCCATTTTCTTCTATTGCTGAGAGATCACCCCACAGATAACTAAAGTGACGAGACTCCGAAGAAGACTGCTGAGCCGAGAGTCGGTCGTTGCTGTCATAGTGGTATAACCATTCGGTATTGTCGGCAAACACACGCTGCAGGCGGTCAAAGTTGTCATACTCGAGCACTCGACCATCCGCATCTTGAGTCATGTTGCCATTCAAGTCGTACTGGATTGATATTTGGCTATCGAGTTGTGGATGAGAGTGAGTAATGCTGGTCAACCGACTAGGGTCATCCGACTCGTAAAAATAACGAGCGAAATCTTCAGATTCAGCCGTCAATGTACGCTGAGTCAACATGTTACCCAGCTCGTCATAGCTCCACTCAATTGAAGTCATTGGCTGTCCCCAATCACTCAAAGGACCCGCCCCAAAGAATTCGACCTTAGTAAGCTGAGCAAGCTCGTCATAGGTATAGCTTTCTGTCAGGTTGCCTAATGTCGCACACTCTTTGGTACGAGATTCGAGCATACCTAGCGCGTTATATTCTTGTGATTGCTCAAAGATATAATGGTTGTTCAAGGCAACAGCACGATTCACTTCACGGCTGTACTCATCCCAATCAAGCTCCGTAATTTGGGTTTGATTACCAGACACTAAAGTCTCGACGATCACCCGATCAAACTCATCATAATCGTAATATACCGTTGTCGAATTGCAGCTCAGCTTCACCAAACGCCCGAGTTCATCATAGCCATACTGGCGAGTATCCGTGTCGCTATCAACGGCAGCGATAACCCCGCCATCTGAATAACTGTAGTAACGAGACTGTCCGTCATTTACCTCAACTTCAGGTAACCCCTTCGACGAATAGGTAATGCTGCTTTGATTGCCTTCACTATCTTGACTCCCGGTTTGCAAGCCAGATATTGGGTCATGAGTATAGTTGGCAACCTGCCCATCAGATGACTTGGCACTCAATACACCCAACTGACTATCGCGAGTAAACTTACGCACTGGCGCTGACAAGCTAGTTTCAGTTTCAGGAATATTACTGCTGTCTGAGTAGGACCAACTCAGCGCCGCTTGAGTACTCGCACCACGTCGCAGTGATCGCTGACGCCCCAAGCCATCAATGTCACGTTTCCCCACCGTTGTCCCGCCAATCTTCAGGTCTATAACCTGTGACTGATCGGTATGCTCAGCGTAGGTGATGTCGTGGTCGACACCGTTCGCTTGAGTCATGCGAATCACGCGATCAAAACGGTCGTAATGGTAGTACTTGGAGTGAGCAAGTGGGTTGGTTTCTTTGATCAGCCTTCCCCACGAGTCATACTCATAATTCCAGCTATGGATCCCCTGCTCTTTTTTGTCTTCAAGACCCCAAGTGTTCAGAGAGCTCACCGTCATGGTTAAGCCTTCAATGCCCTGAGTTTTCTTACGCGATGCAAGGTTGTTAAATTCAACGCGACGCTTTCCGTTAGCAAGCAACGTAGATTTAACCTGCCCCCAATCATCGTATTCATAGCTCTCAGTTAACACTACAGGCGCTGATCTGGAGTTTCGATCGGGCAGCACATCATAGGTACTCTTGCTTTGCAGCCTGCCAAACGCATCGTACATTTTGGTCCATACGACTGAACTTCCAACCTTGGCTTCTAATTCTCGCCCTTGACCATCCCAGCTCTGCTCACACAAATTACCTTTGCAGTCAGTTAACAGCAGAGTTTGTCGGCTCAAACCAGTATCAACGATATATTGGTACGAACGGGAAGCACTTCCTTCAATTCGCTCTTCGGTGGTTCTTCGAAGCGTGTCATAAGCAAATGAACAGCTGACACCGTCAGAGTCGACATGTCGCGCTAACTCACCAATATCAAGGTAGTGGCCAACAACAAGATTGGTTTTCGTATTATCATGACAAGTCAGCTCTTCGTGTTCTTCAAGAACATCATTATCCAATGCATACTGATAGCGTGAAGTAGCAGAATAGACACCGTTAGGGTGAAGAATGTCATTTTGTACCGAAGCCAGTCGGCTAAATGAATAGGTATCACTTGTATCAGTTTGATAGGCGTAATGAGTTTGGTAACGTTGTGTATCTTCTTCTAGACTCAGCACTACGTCTCGCTGACCATTTAACCCCTCTAGAGAAGCATACTGGTAAGTAATCACTCTTTGTTCAGAGCCATTGTCTAACGTGCGAGATTTAACGAAATTAACCATGCCCGTTGGTGATGCAGGACAGCCCGCCTCTCCATTTTTAGCATAATATTCATAGTGTTCTGTAATACTATTCTCGTCGACAAACCTAAGCATGTTGCCGTATTCGTCATAGTCCCAGAATCTATTTTGAACTTGGCTATCCGATCCAGAGAACCAAACCTGCTCCTCTTTACTGATCAATGAGTACTGAGCGGGTTGAGCGGAAAACTCTTGATTATCAATGGCGGGGTAGTCCAACCTTTTCAAATGAACCAGGTTACCATCGACGTGTCGAGCTTCTTCAACAAGCAAGTGAAATTGATTGTAGGTTTGAGCTGTGACAATAGAGCCATTTTCAATTTTTTGTACGCGATAGCTGTACTCTCTACCGCGCTCCAGCAAATTATCAAGCCCTTCGCTCAATTCTCCACCGGGCGATCCATACCCCATAAAATTACGACTATCGGTACCAATACTGTCATAGGTTGTCGTAATAACAGGAGAGTTGAGAGTCAGCACCTCATGAGAAGTCACCGCAGGTAAATAGGTCATCGAATTAATTCGAATGCCATTAGCTTTGTATCGCAGACTTTCCGTTAAGCCACAAGGGTGAACCACCTTCTCAATTAGCGTGTATGTGCCAATGTTTAGATAACCAAAGCTATAGCTACCGGCGCGCTCAGGTAAGTCACACTTAACCAGCTTACTGTTATTTAGTGTAAGACCAAAAAAGGCCTCGTGGGTACTGCCAAGATTGGTAAAAATATTGACGCGACCTGCGCTCACATATTCAATCCACAGCAGCGCTGTTTGCTTGTTTGTTCTATCGTCCCAAATTTTTTCCAAGCGTTTCTTGCCGCCAACATTGAGCCAAGAAAAATAGAGGGCATGCCCATTACTTTGGCGTACCTTAATGATGTCACCATCTTTATCTAAGATATCAGTACGGCCATTTTTATAAGTAATTTCGTAACCATTTGCGCTAGACGATACCGAAAAATCGAGCAACTTTTTGTAACGAATACTCATTTCTAGATTGGCATTTAATTCAGCGCGATAAGATTGCCCGTTGGCTAGATAGAGTTGTTTATTTTCAATATCGTATCGCGGAAGATTTAACTTCCAGCCTTTACCAAAACCAAGGTTTTCTGCTGAGTATGGTGAGAATTGAATGGAGATATCGAGGTTTGGTCCCTTGAGCCAGTTACCAATAAGAGAGCCAAGTAAGATTTGGTATGAGTAGCTTCTGGTCCTTTGGTCTACACCGCCCGAACAAAAACTATCAAAGTTAAAAGCATTTGAAGTCCAATTAGACATAAATTTCCCCTAAAGTGGATGAGTTAGCTCAAATGCTTGAGCTAACTCTATTTTGTTCGAGTGTTATTGGCTAACTAGGGTCCAACGGGTGTAATCCCACTTCTGACCACCACCAGTAAATTCACTTTGAGGATAAATAAGCTTCAATGGTCCCTTGTTACCGTATTGGTCAAATACAGTAAATCGGTACTCTTTTTGCGAATCGTTATTTGACGTTCCGTTGTTCGAATATAACAGCTTGCTAAGCGTCACTGATCTTAGCTGTTGGTTAACACGCCACACAGCAGTTCGGCCTTCACCAGCAGCACTATTCCAGACATACTCGTCAGAGACTTTGCGCTCTGAACCTGGAACAAATATATAACCTTTCACAGAGCGATTATCGTCAGGGCAATCTGAGTAGCAGCCCAGCCATTCATCATTTAGGAACACTTTATCGCTATCTGACTCGTCAAAGTTATCCATAGCAACCTGAACCAGTTGAACGGACGTATCTTTCGGCGTCACATAAAAGTTACGCATCTCTGCTTTATCAAAATAGAACCCATCGGCGTTGGCTTCTTCCCACACCACTTCACCTTCTCCAAGCTCAGAAAAGTCAGCAGCGCTGTAAGACTTAGGCTGCACGCTTTGGTAGAACGCACTGCTTTCATTCGGGAAGGCACAGCTATCGTAGTAATTGTTGTCATACTGGCTTCCGGCATCGAACTTAACCTTCATACACACTTCACGGTATTGAGCGACTTCGTTGCTATAAACCCAAGCGGTTAATTTAGTATCACTTGCTGAAACACGAGACGTGGGAAGGGTCTTCGAGTAACCGTAACTGCTGCCCATTTGGTGGGAGTAATCATTTGGATTCAACGTGTATCCCCAGCAACCTCTTCCGTAACTGCAATCTTTATCTTTGCCTAACTCCTGCCCACTATTCTTTAGGTAAAATGATATCGCCCCCTCTAAGTCACTCTTAGATACGGTCACTGGTCTGCCGTAGCTATCCGCAAAAGAAACAGAAACGCTGAGTTTTGACTGCATTCTTCCGTTAGCGTAAAAAGGCATTGGTACACCATTGCTTTCATTATGATCAGCCGTCAGATCATCGTCGACCACATGATAGTCACCATTAATGGCAGCAACACTTACATTAGAAAAAACACATGCCGACATTGCTAATAACAATGACTTCTTCATCGATAACTTCATAGTATTGACCCTCAACATTATTCGTTAAGAAATTAAATAAAAGTACAGTTATCTTTAGATATGACAGTTTTTTGATAATTAAATCATCTTAAGGTCTTTGCCTTATTCAATGTTCACATCATCAAATTTGTAAACGCCATTGACCATTCCGATAACTATTACTTACAAGCCATTTAATTGATTAAACGGACAGTGCCAAGTTAATTAATCACTTCATCAATGTAAAATTTCTAAACCTTGCTAAAGCCAACTAAGACATAAAACCAAATGAAAAGTAATACCCTTAAAAAACAGTAGTTTATATTGATAGTAAAACCACCAATTCAATAATGTTCAGGTAATCACCACTTCACAAATGGAAAAAGGATTAGTTTTTATAAAATCTTGACTGTTTATTTGTTGTGACTCGCATCAATAAACACCTTTAATGTTAAGATTATCAGTGATTTTAGAAAGTTTTTTATTATTTGGAATAATTCGCTAGCCGTTTACCCCTTAAAATAAAAAGGAAATATCCGACATCTCGCTTATTATCTAATAAGTTTAAAATCTCGTTAAATTTGTCAAAATTTAATTTCTATCATTAAGTGATTAAATAAACTTTCGTTTATCATGATAAAAATAATCTATATGGTTTTACCTCACTCTTATTAATTAAAATTATGAAAGGCTTGTTCACTTCTACTTGTTAATCCCTTGAGCTTTTTTAAAAAACAATGTTTGACCCGTCTACCAGTGTAGGCTTTATGCTCAGCACCCATTCATCAAGAGGTGTGCTATGTCTATTCATCGTTCCTTCGCAGTGCCTCGTCCGCTGCTTTCATTTTTCGACCGACTGTCCGACCCAGCAAAAGGAATTGCACTGGCGCTTATCTCAAATGCGCTGTTCATATTAGTAGGCGTTATTGTCCGCGAGTTGAGCCAGACCATCGACATTTTCCAGATCTTGCTATTTCGACAACTGGTTTTCGTCACCTTATTAATGCCATCGATAACCAGCAACATCGATGCAATGCTCCACCCTAAAATGATGTCGATGCATGTATGGCGTGTCACCGGAGCATTCATCGCACTCTACTTCAGCTTCTTAACCGTCAGTAATATTCCGTTTGCCGATGCAACCGCATTAGGGTTTCTGAAAGTGTTGTTCGTGGCTGTTATCTCTCGTCTATTCCTGAAAGAAAACGTTGGCTGGGCTCGCATGACGACGATCTTAGTTGGCTTTACTGGAGTGATGTTAGTCGTACAACCGACCTTAGAAAGTGAGTCTCTTTTCTATGTTGGAACAGGATTAGTCGCAGCATTAGGCGCTGCTATTGCGGTTATCTGTGTGAGGGAAATGGCGAATGTAGAATCGAAAACCGTTGTATTGGCCTACCAAGCCATCTTTGTTGGCGCTGTTGCGTTAATCCCAGCGATCATCGAATGGCAATGGCCGACATGGTCTGAACTGGCTTTATTAGTTCTGGTCGGCGTTATCTCTTCTATCGGGCAGTGCTTTGGAGTGACCGCCTATAAATGGGGAGAAGCGAACGTGGTGTCGAATGTCGAATACTCACAAATGATCTACTCAATGGTTCTAGGCTATCTATTGTTTGCGGAGCTGCCAAACTCACTCGCTTTGATCGGTGCGAGCGTGATTTTATTCAGTGCAATCCTACCGTTTATCATCAAAGCCAAACAGAAACAGTAACTGTCATTGTTCAGGCTAACTGCTAACTGTTAACTGTTAACTGATTAGCTATTTATGCCCCAAACCGCATTTAGCAAGGGGCATTGATCATTCGTTTCTCAATGGTGCTCAAAATACTGATCATGTTGTGATTTAGCAGACTGATCTTGAGTTCCCGGGTAGAACTGGACGAGCGTCTGGTCGGCGAGCGTAAGATGAATCCAACCTTCTTTAACCCTTAGCCAATTGGTGCCGTTTTTATCATAGACAATAGGAAAACGGCCCCAGCCAGAATCCGACACCTGTAACTCTTGAAAGCGCTCAATCGAGGAAAGCTGATCGCTTTCGAAACTTGCACTCGAATAGACGGGCAAAGGTGCAATAGCGTCGCTTGGTTTAAAGGTATAACAACTTACAGACGCAGAAGTGCGATCAAACCATTGATATGGTTGAGCTCCGGTTAGATCATAAACCGTACAATCATTGAATTTGATAGCCCAGTCTTGATGATCTTTGAAACCGAGGTAGCCAATAGATTGAGATGGTTCGATTGTCGTCTCTGGTACATCAACCTGCGCTAGCTCCGAAGACGCACATCCCACCAAACTCAGACTAAAAACAAAAGCCAAAATGCGCTTCATCATTCCCCCTCAAATCCGTAAGTCATTCAATCAAGTCCGTACATTAAACGGTAAGTTCCAAGCGATTACCATCAGGATCGAGGACACAGCTCCCATAATAACCATCGCCCGTTCTTCTTGGACCGTCTAAACGTTCATAACCATCTTCGACTAAGCGGTGAGTCAGTTCATCGACGGCTTGCTCTGACCCCAACGAAATCGCCATATGAACAAAGCCCGTGAACTGATCATAGATGTCATCTTTCGATTCCGGGACTGAGTCCATCTCCATCAGTTCCAAACGGCTACCGGTATCAAAAGATAAAAAGTAAGAAGAAAAGCCTTTAGTTGGATTATGGTATTTCTGGTTAGACGTCGCACCAAAGTAATCTTCATAAAATCGTTTCAGTACTTCGAGTTGTTTGGTCCAAATCGCGATATGTTCAATCTTCATTTCTAACACCTAATGTGGATATTTAGCATCAGATTACTCGCCAAACACCTTCCTATTTATTTGGTGATATTTCACCCAGTCGCTGCGCAATATTGGCATATCAATTTGTGTAATAGATAGCTTTGCTCCATAGTCGGTGTTTTACACAATCGAGATTCAAACTGTGAGCTATTTTAAACTGATCATGCTAGCTGCTATATGGGGAGGCTCGTTCCTTTTCATGAGAATTGCAGCGAATCCTTTAGGCCCTGCGGTCCTAATTGAAGCGCGAGTTTTGTGTGCGGCAATCACCCTACTTTTGGTTTCTTTTTATCTAAAGAGAAAGCTCTCATTTAATGCTCATTCGAAACACTTTTTCATTCTCGGTTTGTTTAACACCGCACTTCCTTTTTTGTGTTTCGCTTATGCGGCTCAAACACTGAATGCTTCAACCCTCGCAATTCTGAACTCAACAGCACCGATATGGGCGGCAATCATTGGAGCCATATGGACCAAAACTGCACTTGAGAGCAAAGTGTTGCTTGGACTAGGCATTGGTGTGACGGGCGTAACCGTGTTGGTTGGATGGGATGCGTTCAATATTGGCCAAGAAGCCATTGTTCCAATCTTTGCTGCCGTGATGGCCGCATTTAGCTACGGTATTGCGTCTAACTACACCAAAACAGCACCCAAGGTTGAAGCCTTCAATAACGCGCACGGCAGCATGTGGGCAGCAGTGTTAATCGTATTGCCATTTGTGTTTTTCATGCCAATGCGAGAAGCACCCGATCTCACTATCACCACATCGGTCATCTTATTGGGTGCAGTATGTACCGGGTTAGCGTATCTGCTTTACTTTAATCTCATCAATGAGCTTGGTGCGCCTTCAGCGCTATCTGTGACCTTCTTAATTCCAGTCTTTGGTATTCTCTGGGGTAACTTGTTCTTAGGTGAAGCCATTGGCATTAATACTGTGGTTGGCTCTGTCTTGGTCATCACAGGCACCATGCTGGTGACCGGTTTATCACCAGCAAAGATGCTCAAAAGCGCACGCCAAAAGCGAAAACAAAAAGCGGAATAACCAGATATAAAAACGGCCTCATTTTGAGGCCGTTTTTATTTGATTCACATGTAACTCAGCCGACTTTAGACTTCTTCATATACTGCTGGATCTTGTCCCTCAACCACTGATGAGCAGAATTTAAATCGGTTCTTTTATGCCAGATCATATATTGCTGCATCGGCAAGATTTCAAATGGTTGTTCGAGCACTTGAAGCTGAAAAGAGTCTGCAAACTGGTTAGCAAAATCACGCGATGTACTGCCTACACAATCCGAGCCCGATACCAACACACAAATCGTCATTAACGAGTCACATTCCGCACTGACCTTTCTTTGCTTGAGCGGCGATTTAGTAAAGTAGTCAGCGGTGTATAAACGCGTGCGTCGCATTCGGAAAGTAATGTGCTTTTCATGATAATACTGCGCTTCTGTCACTGAGCCATTGATTCGTGGATGTCCTTTTCTGGCAATAAGTACTAGCTCATCTTCAATCAAAGGTTGCTTTAGGTACCCATTTACTTGTGGGTAGTGAATATCGATAGCTAAGTCCGCTTGCTGCATGCTCAGACTTTGCAGCAAATCCTCTTCATTATTCGGCACCATGGTGAACTCGAAACACGTGATGCTGCTGATTGTCGAACTGCTTTAACGTACTCACCGCGCTCGTAATTCCATCTAGAGCAGGTTCTACACGACTTGCCAGTTGCACCGCCGCATTAGTCGGCGAGATACCCCGCCCTTCACGGATGAAAAGGTCAGTATCACCAGATGTATTGGCGAATATGACAATCGAGAGCCTATTGGATTACTTAGCAGTAAAAGTAGATTCATTGAAAGCGCAAAACACGCCATTTACCATGAATATTCAACTGCCTGACGTGAAAGAGTTCTACTACGTAGAAATGTCTAACGGTAACCTAAACAACATTCAAGTGAGTGAACTGCAAGATGCCAATACGACGCTGATCATTAATAGAGCAGACGTGTCTGACATCGTATTGAAGAAGACAACACTCGATAAACTGCTAGAAGATGGTCAAGCTGGCGTCAAAGGTGACAAGTCATCACTGAACAAACTGCTCTCTTCTCTGACGGAAGCCGACACTTCATTTGAGATTGTCCCACGTCCGAATAAAGGTGAAGAAGTGGACGCTGAGCTATACAAAGATTCAGCAGAACATGCCCACTAAAACCATCATGCACTAACGATGTGGTCGATTGATTTGGCGAATGCCTTAGCAAATAGCCCATCAACTAATGGCCTCGCGGTTATTCCAGTAAACCCTGCCTCTTTCTTGGGGAGCAAGCTGGTCAAAGATGCTTATGGCGTTGATGGTAATGATCTTGCGATTGGCGCAGACATCCTTTGTCGAGCAGCGCTCAGCGATGAGTTTGCCAATGCCTCAGGACGATACTTCGATAATGACTCTGGATTATTCAAAGACCCTCACAACGATGCTCTTGATCCCACTAAAAACCGTAAACTGGTGGAAGTGATCGAGCGACTGTTGCAAGAAAACTTATCCTCCGAACTCCATTGATTCCGACAGATACAGAGCGCTATGCATACCTAATAAAAACTTGGCTCAACTGCTGAAAGAGTGAGTCTACGTTGGGCATGGACGTCACATGGTCAGATAAAAGCGTATGAACGTGCGGCTCAACAACGGTTGGATTCCCGCAAATTTGATTGTAAAAGTTCACGGGCGTAACGATGTGTTCTAGGTCTGCATCTAACAAGATACAGGCTTGGGAAAGTACGATTTGACCGCCCCCGCGTTTCAGCAACACACGCTGAGCCGTACCCACTATTTTTTGCTTGTTGATGTTGAGATTGTAATCGCCATCGCAATAAGAACCTGGAGTTGCATGCACATCGACATCAACGCCTAACTCTCTAAAAAATTGAGTTAAAACATCACATAAATGCAGATAAGCTTTTTGAATATTGTACGCTTCATCGCTCGGCCAATGATAAATGTGCGACAAGTTAATCACGCCCGGTAGCTGGGGAACGGGAGCACCACCCGTTTTACGCGAAGAGAGTTGCCAACCTTGAGTCTCAAGCTGCTTTCTAGATTCCAACGTCACTGGCCACTTTTTCCCTGCAGGCAAAACAAGTGTCGGCGTTTTGGCTTGCCACAACATTAAGGCTTGTCCAATCTCACCATTCTGTATCTGCTGCAATAGCTCATCTTCTTTTTCAAACGCACGATCAACATCAATGTGCGGGTAACGCACGAGCTTATTCGTTAACTTCAATGCACTTTCCTCTACAGCTTGTTGGATTCAGGTCAATCATTGGCACTAAATTAATAATATATCCCCCAAATCCAATACAACATAGCGCCAGAGGTGCAATATTTTATTATTCCTACCTAGGCAGTATCGGCTTAGTTAAGAACCTCGCGCTTGGACAGCTTTAGTCAAGCAAGGTTGTCTGATATGGTGGCAGCAGAACTTCAGCAATTGTTTTAGATAGTATCGAATATGAAAACACTCACCATACTTGATGGCGGCATGGGCCGAGAACTCAAAGAGATTGGCGCACCTTTCTCGCAACCTCTTTGGAGCGCTCAAGCGCTGATTGAAGCCCCGGATTTTGTTAGCCAAGCGCACCAAAACTTTGTCGATTCAGGTGCTGAAATCATAATCACTAACAGCTATGCTTGTGTGCCTTTTCACTTGGGTGAAGAACTGTTTGCACAAAGAGGATTTGAGCTAGCAGCGCTGTCTGGCGAATTAGCTAAAGCAGTTGCTGACCAAGCGCCTCAAGCGGTCAAAGTGGCAGGCTCTATTCCACCACCATTTGGTAGCTACCGACCTGACTTATTCAAAGTCGAAGAAGCGGCATCTATCATTCAAACTCTCTACGATGCACAAGAACCAAATATCGATCTGTGGTTGGTAGAAACCCTATCCAGCGTACAAGAGTTTGAATCCATTCATGGGGTACTTAAGCAATCAACGAAACCGTGTTACTACGCTTTTAGCTTAGAAGATACTAAAGGCGACTCTGCGTCTATTCGTTCAGGTGAGAGCGTAAAAGAAGCCGTCAAACTGGTTTGTCAGTCTAACGCGACAGGCATCATGTTTAACTGTTCAGTACCGGAAGTGATGGATCAAGCGATTATCGATACAAAACAGGTAATGGATGAGTTAGGCCAAGATCTAGAAATCGGTGTCTATGCAAATAACTTTGCTCCGATCAGCAGCGAACATGAAGCGAATGACATGCTTCAAGAAATGCGCGAGTTAGATGGCCAAGGTTACTTAACCTATGCAAAACGCTGGCATGACCTCGGCGCTAATATTATTGGCGGGTGTTGCGGCATCGGACCAAAACATATTAAAGCCCTAGCAGATTGGAAACTTGAGGTCATTGAAGAAAAATAGTTTGGGCTCAGTGGCAGTTAAGCGCCCTGTTACTTGTATTCCAATACAGGGCGAAGTCCACATATAAGGTATTTAAAGGTCATCTATCGATTCAAGTGACATTATGCGCCTATGGTCTGAGGGCTCAAAAAACGACTCTCTCAACCTAGCGATCTCATACTCTTTACCTATCGTGACACTGCTGTTTAAAATTTGACGGCGCTGCTCCAAGTAGCGCTCGATTTTTTGATTTAACGCCAATTCTCGTTGCTCTAATTCCACCATCCTTTGTGCTGCTTCGGTACCAATTAACGTCTCATAAGCGATGTAGCGTTGCTGCTCATCTTCGTAATTCGCTACCTGATTCAATTGCGCAGAAATAAGATCGTCTTGGTAAACACGACGGATCTCTTCTGGCATTTCATCCAACTCTTCTTTAAGTAAGTAATTGTAATCATTGTTCGAGGCGGCAATATCTTTGAGAGACATTTTCTTAATGGTTACTTGACGATGGAAGTTTTCATCGCTGAACAGTAGTGCCTGTTCCTCTATGCTAAAGAGTGAGAGCTGATGTTCAAGCAGCTCATTATCGATTCGAATCAAATCATCAAGGCTCAACGCCTGTTCAACCTCAATTAACATCAATAACTCTTTATATAGCAGATATTGCTCAAACAGATCGTAGTGCTCAGGGCGATAGCGTTCATAGTTTCTTGCCATGAATTCTTTAACCCTTGTTTTTAACTGTTCGATATCCATCGTCGAGTCATCGAACCCTGACAGAAAGTAATCAAACGTATCGCGCAATGATGCTTGGTCGACTTCCGTATCCTGTTGGGAAGGCGCTTGAAGCTCATCCTCTGTAAAAGAAACCTTGGGCTTTGCAAACTTTTCAACTTGTTCACTCTCTTGCGACATTTCTGCTGACGCGAGAGACTCTTCAAATGCGACTGGTAGACTTTGCGTCTGGTGTGAGCGGGGAACAGACGCTTGAAAATAGGCTACGCTAGTAGCCACAGCAATCACAGTGATAGCTAGAATAGCCTTATTCATGTTTATAAGCCCTGCAATTTTAAGCGGTTCGCATGTTGTCGATAAATACTTGGAACAGATAAAAACAGTGCCGTATGTCCTAGAACTTGGTTAATTTCGTCCACATGGTTCATTCGATAACTATCGTTAATCACTTTACCTAAGTGTGTGCTGCAAACACCAACCATTCCGTCATTCTCTTCGCCACCCAAGATTGAAGAACCAAAAGCCAATAGGCTCACTGCCTTCAGCGGTCCATCAACAAGCGCATCTTTCGGGCTGGTCAGTAATCGGTTACCACTCCATGAGTAATAGTAAACATCGTGATCGATGTTATTTACCGAAGTAGTAACAACAGGCGTACCTTGACCGCATTCTGTTGTTGGTACGCCTTCTGGATATTTCTTGTTGAATGCCAACGACTCATGCGTAGTCAGTGCTTTTAACGCACCAGTAGCATCAACCGGTAAAGTAGAACCACTCGATAGGTATTGAGTTATTTTAGAAAGATAGCCAATGATATTTGCGCCAGCGCTATTTACTAAGGTGCCATCAGGAGCAACGGTATAGAAAAGGTCAGCAAACTTGGAGCCTTTGTTTACTCCACCAATACTGGTCACAGAGGCCACGAGCTCAGGGGCAACCGACGCGACATAGCGGGAAGTCGGTCCGCCGTGGCTATGCCCAACCAAGTTAACTTTTTTAGCTCCTGTTCGAGCAAGATACTGTTTCACCTGCTTTAAAAGCTGCTCACCGCGAACCTCGGTGGTATTTGCTGAGGACACTTGTGCAGTGAACACTTTGGCTCCATCTTTACGCAAGGTTTGAGCTATCTGATAAAAATAGTCATAACCTTGAATGTCATCGAAGCCTAAAAAACCATGAACTAATACGATTGGGTATTGTGTCTCAGTGTATCCTTTACTCGGTGCAGCACTAACCAAGTGACTAAAGATAGCCGTAAACATCATTACGATGCTTATCATGTGTTTCATTATTATTATCCTTAATTGACTCTATATGAATAAACTTACTTTCAATGTCCATTGGAGCATATCAATAAAGAGAAAGGGTAAGTGGGAGTAATGGATTGTAAGAAGCGTAAGTATTTCAATGAGTTGAATTAGTGATGTAAACCCTGAACAAATCGAAGCAAGTGTTCTCTATTTGTATGTGAGCCCACTGAGTACACTGGAACAAAACAACGATTGGAGTAAGTGATGAGTGACACGCAACGTAAGATTAAATGGGGTATCGCAGGGCTCGGCAATATCGCGAATAGATTCGCAACTGCGCTAACAGAGCACTGCTCATTTGGCGAACTCTACGCGGTGTCAGCGCGCGACCAATCAAGAGCAGCTCTTTTTGCTAATAAGTTTGATTGCAATAAAGCTTATGGTTCTTATGAAGCCATGGCTCAAGATCCTGATGTTGAAGCGGTATACATTGCCACGGTCCACCCTTATCACAAACCTCTAGCCAAACTATTTCTGAGCCACAACAAGCACGTATTGGTAGAAAAACCAGCCTTTACCAACCTTGGTGATTGGTTAGAAATGCAAGCCCTAGCGGAGAAAAATGGTGTGATGTTGCTAGAGGCAATGAAGACTGTCGTATTCCCAGCTTATCGCGAGCTTACAACATTTTTAACCAGTAACCAGATTAAGCTTGATTCGATAGAAGCCAGCTTTGGTAATGAACACGACTACAACCCTAATCTGTTTATCTTCAACCCGGATTTAGCCGGCGGGGCAACACTTGATGTTGGCGTGTATGGTCTGTGGTTCTTCTACGATTTATGTCGCACTCTTGGTATTACGCCTCCTCTACCTCAAGTCGAAATGTCGAGCCTCTATGAAGGTTCGAATGTAGATACCGATTCGTGCTTCCAGTTCTCTGGAGAGATCAACGCGACCATATCGGCTTCAACGGTACGTAATCTGCCACGCGCAGCGCGATTAACGGGCCCAGATATCACCATTACGATTAAAGAGAAGTGGTGGAACCCAGCCCATATAACGGTGGAGTACAAACAAGAAACCTTCACCATCGAGCACCCCGTTCAAGGTAATGGGTTCGAGTATCAAATCGAGCACTTCTCGCAACTTGTATTAGAGGGAAAACTTGAGTCTGATATCCTAAGCTCAAAGATAAGTGCACAGGTTCTTGAAACCATGGAAAAAGCGCTCGCTGATGCAGGCTACCAACACTTAACTCAACCTAACATTTAGGAATTCGAATTGGGCAACCTAAAGCGCAAGCTTGAACTGTACGAAAAGATATTTCAGGCTTTTGGGCCTGGAGTATCACGCTGCCAAGTCAGTCAAATCGCAACGCTTCTACATGTGAGTGAGCGTCACGTTCAAACTCTACTCAAAGCAATGACAGCACAAGGCTGGATTGAGTGGCAAGCCGGTTCAGGACGCAATAAAAAGGCACAACTCACGTGTCTGATTGAACCGATGGAAGCGTGCTACCAATACGCACAAAGCCAAGCAGACTCCGGCAATATCGAGCAGGTCTTCAGCACCTTAAGCTTTAATGGACGCAATGCTGGTACAGAGCTGCAAGCCTTTCTAAACAGCGCGAATCAATCGGCTCAGAGCGTCGCGTACATCCCCTTCCACCGTGAATTAGAAGCGCTTCACCCTCAGCGTGTACTGAGACGTACCGAGCGCTTCTTAGTGATGCAAATTTGCCAGCGTCTCACCTCGGTACAACAAGGTAAATTATGTGGCGACTTGGCTTATCATTGGCAACCCAATGAAGATGCAACGATCTGGCGTTTCCAAATTCGTAATGGTGTACAATTCCACAACGGCCGAACAATGGAAGCTCAAGACATAGCACACTGTCTGAGTTTGCTCTCTTCAAACAAGTTATGGTATCGCTGCTATCAGCATATTACTGAAGTCTCTGCGTCTTCAGGCAACATCATCACAATAAAACTCAGCAAGACGGATTGGCATCTGCCCCGCTTGCTTGCTAGAGCCGAAGCATCGATTTTTGAACCTAATTCTGTCGAGAGGCTGGTCGGTTCCGGCCCATTCTCATTGGCGATATTCTCAAACAAGATGCTAAGACTGAACCGCAATGATGCGTATTCAAATCAGGTTCCGACCCTAAATCGAGTCGAATTATGGGTTTACCCAGAGTGGGCAGAGAGTAAAGCGTGTGCTCAAAATCAGGTGTGCGTAAAAATGCCTGAAAAGACACTCAAAGTTGGCGAATACGGCTGTGGACATGCTCAGAGTCATGGTTCTACTTTTTTCCAAATTCAAAACCCAGGGTTGTCTTCTCCCAATCGAACATTCACCGTCGAAGACACCTCGGAATGCCAAGCTTTTTTCAAGCAATCTTCAGCGCCTGGTGAAACTAAACTCACCGTCGAGTATGGGGATTTTTCAACAATAAGAGACGCTGCTTTATGCAGCATTATCGATGAAAACCACTCATTCTCTTCTTGGTTAGACTTCTTCACCCGTTTCCCTTTCGAAGATCTGTCACTACCCGTTGAAATGCTCGCAACCATCGAACAGGCTTTAACCTCAATTCAGTGCGAACCAGACTTTGAACAAGCTGCCAAAACGCTCTTGAAACTCAAATGCTGGCTATACAAGACTGAAGTAGTGGTTGAGCTTAAGCAAGAGGCATTCAATCTTGAGGTATCTGAAAAAATACACGGAGCACGAGTAAATGGATTCGGTTGGTGTGACCTCGATAAGTTGTGGATTAGCCATATTTGATTCTATCTTTAACAGAGATAAGTCATTCAACACATAGACTTACCTTTAACACTCCTCTGCCATAAGCAAAGCGTGCGGGTGTTAAGTTACGATGAAACTAGGCTCAACCCTATAGAACCAGTAGAAGGTAAATCATGAATCGACACCTAAAAGGCCCAATACTGCTCCTCAGTGCATTTTCTTTTAGCAGTATGGCAAGCACGACCTGCAACTCACTTACTGGCTGTGAGAAAAAGTTCTGTGAGATCGAGCATCAAATCGAACAAGCCAAGCAATACGACAATCAATACAAAGTCGACCGACTCACAACGGCATTAAAAGCGGCAAAAGAAAACTGTAGCAACGGAAGTTTGAAAGACGACCTTCGTGAAAAAATCGAATCTAATGAGAAAGATTTGGCTGAGTATCAAGCCGACTTAGAAAAAGCCAAACAAGACAACAGGTCGGACAAAATTAAAAAGTATCAGCGCAAGATAGAAAAAGAGCAGCGTAAAATTGATGACTTAAAGCAAGAATTGTCTGAGATCCCTTAAATCAAATTCGCGCACATCGAAGCGGCTTCAATGAAAAAATGGTCTTACTCATTCGTAAGACCATTCACAAAAAACGGCTATAAATCTGAGACAACCTAATTGCCTCTCCATTCAATATTTATATTCGAGTACGCCAAACGGATATTCGTTATGAAGTTTTACAAGCTCAGTGGTAGCTAAGGAACCTTTATAGCTGAAGCCATATTTAAACCTGAAAAAATGCAACCACTACTACCACAAAAAGTAATTCAATCTACTCACATATGGTTGCACAACGTTAAGAAGATCGAGTTATCCTAAACCATTACTATTGATATATGTCAGATTTATCACTTGTAACACACGCCGTTTACACTCAGCACTCGCGAACTATGTGTATTAGCAACGACTCTTTAGTTAGTAAAACAGGAACAAACTCTATAAATGTTCCGGTTTTGTCTTCCTGAAATCATTTAGCCTGTCTATGCTTTCATTCATACAGGTAAAAAAGATGACAACTTATGACTACATTGCAAAGTTCATTCGATCAACTTATCCGCACGAGAGAACGCGGGGATTGCTGGCTCGGATTTTCTATATGACACCTGCGCAAAGAGTGCAAAGGCTCAATGAAATATTTGACACTAACAAGTTTTGGGAGGATACACGAGAGAGTCATACTCGAATGACTCAACGAGAAAAGTCCAACGATACTGCGAAAATAAATGAATAAACGTAAACTAGAATTATACGAGGACCTGTTTCAAAAAATGGGTCCCGGCACTAATAAGGTGACTATTGAACAGATCGCTACCGCCTTTATGTGCAGTGAAAGGCATACGCGAACTCTACTTAAACAAATGTCCGAAATGAATTGGCTGACTTGGGCTCCAGCTAGAGGACGAGGCAAAAGAGGGCAACTTAACTGCGTCGTAGAACCAATCGATGCTTGTTACGCACAAGTAGATAAAGCTATAGACAGCGCAAAATATGAACAAGCACACCAATTAGTGAGCTTTAACAAACGAGATGCTGCAGTCGGATTAAAGCAATATTTGGAGCGAACATCTAGCCAAAATGATAGAACTATCTACGCTCCATTTCACAGAAAGATAGGACCACTACACCCTCACAAATCTATAGAACGAACTGAAAGACATCTAATTCATGAAGTTTTTCAGACTTTAGTCACCTATGAAGGGTCAGAGCTTATAGGAGATCTTGCGCATCACTGGGAAAGTGATAAAGGCCATATGAATTGGACTTTTCACCTGAGATCCTCAGCAATTTTTCATGATCAATCAGCCGTAACAGCGATAGATGTTGTTGAAAGCTTAAAAGCCTTGTCTCTATCTGTGTACTGGCAAAGGTTATACGATCATATTAGCGACATAGAAATAGCTTCGTTGCATTGCATTATTATCAGATTAAAAACCAAAGACCCTAGCCTACCTCTGTTGTTGTCCAGAGCTGAAACAGCAATTATGCCTAAACATAGCATTTACCAGCCAGACATGAGTTACTTGCCCATAGGATCTGGGCCATTTCTTGTTGAGGTTAACTCAACTCGAGTTCTTAGGTTAGCACGAAATGACCAATACAGCGGCCACTGCGCATTAATTGAAAGGATTGAACTTTGGATTCATCCGGAATGGGAGCAAGACAAAAAGTGCGCTGAGAATTTCTTCTTTCTTGATGGTGATGAGAACAAATACAAAGTATCAACTAGTGATATTGGTTACTTTTTCATTTTACTTAATCATAGTGAGCTCCAAACCACTTCCATCAAAAATTCACTAATCAATTTGTTTCAATGCAATGACCAATCATCATTTGAATGGCCATTTCCCATATCGTTCAGCTATGAGAACAACAATGAAAATCGCAACTTTGCTCGTAAGTTAATGCGTGCCAATTCATCCATAAATAAAAAGCCTATAGGTCGTCAGCATTCATACGGACGTGCTGTACCTAACCAAGACTTGGCTATTGGTGGGATTCGATTAGAGGGAGATCGAGTTACAAGCTTGTTTGCTTTTTTCAAGCTTTACCCTTTTTGGAGTAAAAATCTAACTTGGGAGCAGCATGATAATTTAGCTAACACTTTAAATACCATACGTAAAACTGAGTCCCCTACTCAAAAAGAAACCTTAATAAATGGCCTAATAACTGATCTCTACAACAATAATGTTCTTGCGATCTTTAAGTCAGAGAGTTTAACGCTAACGGTTCCATCTCGAGTAAGAAATGTCGAAATCAACTCTATTGGTTGGTGCGATTTTGCAAAACTTTGGGTAAATCCAGATTAAGTAGAGTATATTATGGTCATAAAATATTTATACGATTCATTAAGTTAGTGGGAGTATTTAATGAAAAAAGCAATGATCTTAGGGCTTAATCATATCACCATTGCAGTCAGTGACTTGGAACGTTCTATTCGTTTCTATCAAGATACTTTGGGGTTTGCGGCTCATGCTAAATGGGACAAAGGAGCTTATCTTTCTGCGGGCGACCTCTGGTTTTGTCTTGCTCTGGATGAACCTTGCCCGAAAAATGACTATACACACAGCTTTTGATATTGCACCAGAAGAATTTGAAGCCTTTACAGAACGTGTTATTTCATCAGGCGCGACAGTTTTCAAAGAGAACAAAAGCGAAGGGAACTCACTCTATATTTTAGACCCTGATGGTCATAAGCTGGAGATACACTCAGGCTCACTTAAAAGTAGGTTAGAGGCACTTAAAGCGAAACCATACAGCGGACTCATTTGGCTTTAAGCACGATAAGCGTTTAAATACTCTTTAATTTAACGGCAGCCTAAAAAGGCAAATTCACTCAACTTATGCTCACAAACAGCTTCATCGAGCTGCCTGAAAAACATTTTATTGCGCTCAATAATTAGTAAATCAATAACCTACTATTGAGAGTCTTGCGTCTTTTTAACAATCAGCTCTCGCAACCAGCGATGGCTAGGCTCAGAATCAAAGTAATGGTGCCACAATAAAAATAACCCTCCAGGTACCAAATCGATGGGAACTGGCTTCATCACAAGTTCACCGCTATCGATATAATCGCGCACCGAGTTGTATGGATAGCACATCAACAGGTCGCTCTGCTTACACAGTTTAATGGCACTAGTGATATCCGACACGTTCGCGGCCTTGTTGATCTCTAACTGCTTAGCGTTAAGCACTTCCATCAATAACCAGTCGCCCGCTCCGCCCGTCACCAATTGTATGTGTCGATACTTAAGAAAGGTGTCGAGGTTCCACTCTTCTTGCAAAGCGGGGTGATCATTACGCATTAAACAAACAGAATAATCTAGGCACAACTCAACGTAATCCAACTCATCCGGAATACATTGCACATGGGTTGAAGCACGTTCATCTAATTCAAAAATACCGATACCAAAATCGACTTCGCGCTTGAGTAAACGTTTGAAACTATCACTACTCCACGTTGAGCTATTGATGGTGATATGGGGTGCATCAGCAAGCGCTGTCGGCATAAATTGCGGATAAACCGCTGTGTAGGCGGTCTCAACCAGGTCTATAGTGAAAGTACGCTCGCTCTCCTTAGGATCAAACACCTCAGGGACAGTTAGCTTTTCGATTTGCAGCAAAATTTGGTGGATCTTGGGCGCTAATACGAGTGCTTTTGGAGTTGGGAATAACCCTTTAGACTCACGCTCAAATAGCGGGTCGTCAAACAAAGCTCGAAGCTTGGTGAGTTGTTTACTTACCGCAGATTGGCTCAAAAACAGCCGCTCTGCCGTTTTGCTCACACTACGTTCTTCAATCAGAACATGTAAGCACAACAGCAAATTCATATCACATTTAAGTAAGCTTTTAACATCGACCATGATATTCCCCAAATTCAGGTTAATGATGATTATTTGTCACTTTAAATCATATCATGCTCTTGGTAAATTGAGCGCATGTGAGTTAACACACTCAAAGAATAATAGAATTAAGGAATACTCATGGATTTTCTAGCACTACCAAAGATTGACTTACACTGCCACCTAGACGGAAGTGTTCGCCCAGATACGATTATTGATCTAGCAAAACAGTACAATATCGAACTACCTGAAGACCGTGATGCGGTTGTTCAATCTCTAACTGTGCCAGAAGATTGCAAAAACCTAGATGAGTACCTAGCCTGTTTCAGCCTGCCACTTAAAGTGATGCAAACTGAAGAAGCAATTGAGCGTATCTCTTTTGAGCTTTACGAAGACGCAGCACTAGAAAACGTTAAGTACCTAGAAGTTCGTTTCGCACCAATCCTGCACGTGAATAAAGGCCTGTCTCTTGACGCGATCATTGCAAGTGCAGTGAAAGGCATGAAGCGTGCTGAAGAGAAATACGACATCAAGGGCAACTACATTATGTCTGTACTGCGTATGTTCCCTAAAGATTCAATCAAAGACGTGATCGATGCAGGTAAGCCATACCTTGGTAAAGGCGTTGTAGCATTTGATATTGCTGGCGGTGAAAAGCCAGGTTTCTGTACTGAGTTCCCTGAATACACGCAATACGCGATCGAACAAGGCTACCGAGTGACGGTTCACGCAGGTGAGCAATGGCACGGTCAAAACGTTTACGACGCAGTGACTATGCTGGACGCTGAGCGTATCGGCCACGGTGTTCACATCCAAGGTAACGAAGATGCGTACAACATTGTGAAAGAGAAGCAGGTTGCGCTTGAAACTTGCCCAACGAGTAACGTTCAAACTAAATGTATTCATAAATTCAGCGACCACCCAATTTCTGAATTCAAGAAAGATGGCATCATTGTAACCATCAACACAGATAACCGCACTGTGTCGAACACAACAATGACTAACGAAGTGAAACGCGTATGTGAAACTTTCGACCTAACGAAAGAAGATTACGCAGAAATCTACAAGTACTCTGTAGAAAGCGCATTTGCTTCAGACGAAGTAAAGCAGCATCTAATGGGTTTTGTTGAGCAAATCTAACGGTTAAAAGCGCCTTTTGCTGAAGAGCTAGGCTCACTTAAAGCTAGTGCTTAAAAGCACAAAATAGGAAGAGAAAGGCTGACGCTTTTCTCTTTTTTTATGTCCATTTATCAGTATTCTGATACCAATATTGATTCGCAAGATATAAACCATGAACACAAAAACAGAACTCGAAAAAATGCTCACTGGCGAGGTTTTTGACGGCGCCGACCATGAGATTAGCCAAATGCGTTCTCATGCCAGTAAAGCCCTGTCAGACTTCAATCAATGTACAGACGATACTCAACAGCCAAGTTTGCAAACAAACCTGTTTGGCAAGATTGGTAGCAGCATAGTGCGTCCCCCTTTTCATTGTGAGTTTGGTAAAAACATTGAGATAGGTGACGATACTTTCATTAACATGAATGTGGTCATGCTGGACGGTGCTAACATCAAAATTGGCAACAATGTTTTAGTAGGGCCAAGCGTTCAATTTTATACCGCTTCTCACTCTCTGGACCACCGCAGTCGTCGTCAGTGGGAAACCTTCTGTTTCCCTATTATCGTTGAAGATGATGTATGGATTGGTGGGAACTCGGTCATTAATCAAGATGTGACGATTGGCGCTCGCTCTGTTATCGCTGCCAACTCTGTCGTCAACAGTGATGTACCACCAGATTGCCTCTACGGCGGCACGCCAGCCAAATTAATCCGGTATCTGAATCGAAAAAATGAAAACAAACACCGTAAAAAAGTGGGATGTTGAATAATCAACATCCCACTTTAAACACCCATTAAATTAACGCCGAGATAATCAAGGTATTATCAAAGGATCATCCATATTAAAGTTTAAAGTGGTTGATCTCTTGCTCTAACTCGTTGGATAACTTAGATAGATTAGCCGCTTTGTCTGAAGTCTGTTGCGCTTCAATCGATAACTCGTTGGACACATCTCTAATACCCTCCGTATTACGAGTAATTTCGTTCGTCACAGAGGCTTGCTCTTCTGCTGCTGATGCTATCTGTGTCGCCATATCACTAATCTGTTCAATAGCCAAATGAATTTGGCCCAAGCTAACTGTTGCAGAGTTTGCATCATCAACACTCGTGCTTGCTAGCTTGCGACTTTCATCCATAATAGATACTGCTTGACCTGTAGTGCCTTGCAATAATTCAATCGTACCTTGTATTTCTTTAGTCGATGCATGAGTGCGCTGACTTAATATTCTCACTTCATCTGCAACTACGGCAAATCCTCGACCTTGTTCACCAGCTCGTGCAGCCTCGATAGCTGCGTTCAAAGCCAACAAGTTTGTTTGTTCCGCGATATCTTGAATCGTTGAGAGTATCGCATTGATACTTTGCCCATGCTGTTCTAACTGCTGAATGATATCGGTGGCTACTTGAACTTCACTCTCCAAACTTTGAATAGAGCTTTGTGTTTCTTGAACTTGGCTTGAGCCTGTTGAACATTCAAGAACGGCTTGCTCTGAATTACTTGCTGTAAGGTCAGCGTTACTTGCTATTTCTTGAGTAGCCGCAGCCATTTCATTAACAGCTGTCGCAACCATATTGATTTCATCTTGTTGATAAGAGATTCTCTGCGAGTTACTCGTTGCTTGTTGAGCAATGTCTTTAGCCTGTTCAGAAAGCGCGATAGAAACGCCACTTAAACGAGTAACCATCGAGTGCATGTTTTCAACAAAGCGATTAAAACTGTTTGCTAATTTTCCAACTTCATCATTACAACGTGGTTTTATCCGTTGGGTCAGGTCTGCATCTCCTGATGCAATTTCTGCTAGAGCCAGTGAGACATTCTCCAGATCTTTGAATAATACTTTCATTAAAATAAAGATAAACGCAGCTACAGATAGCACGACAAACAATGCTACAAAGATCATATCTCGCAATAGCTCTGATTGATGAGCAGTCTCCGTATTAGCATCCATTTCTATGGCGTACATCCAGTTTGTTTCAGGTACTCGAGAAAAGTAGTAAAATTTATTTTCTTGGTTGATACTGATAGTAACAACCTGTTGTTGGTCAGCTGCTCGTTCAATAAGGTCACTTGTAAAATCAGGCGCAATAAAAGTTGTTGGTTTCAATACAAGGCTATTTTTAGGATGCGCTAAAAAAGTATGACTTTTCATATCAATCAAAATAGCGTGCGCATTTTTGCCTACATTGATATCACTGATACCTTTAAGCAATGAATCTAATGAAATATCTACCCCAACAACACCGTTTAAAATACCTTCTTGCTTAATTGGTCGAGCGATAGTAACCATTAACTGTGCTGTGTTTAAGTCATGATAAGCAGGCGTAATGATTGTTTTATTGGCATTTTTTGCCTCTAAGTACCAAGGTCTCCCTCTCAGGTCGCTAGCTGAATTCCCCGTGAGTGTGTCTAAGGTTTTACCATCCTCTGTTGCAAAATAGGTATCTGCAAACTTTCCGGCTTCTTGTGCTTGGCTTAGAGAAGCAAATATACCAATATTGTTCTCCTTAATATCGATCGACGATAAAACCGATTTTTTGTAGGAAACCCAACTTGATAGATACTCTGTAGCAACATAACTTGAACTTTGGGCTCTGGCTTTGATCGCAGTATTGGTTGCATCATTAAGGCTATTGGCGGAAACCCAAGTCAGAATAGAACCCATGGCTATAACAGCAAAAAGTGATGTAAATGATATTTTTGTTTTTAGGCTAAAATCTTTTATTCTTTGTATCATACTCGTCTTATCTAATATTGGAATAACATGATGTCGGACCAGTATTTTATAGAACAAATAAAAACAATTAATGTCGATATATAACATTTCATTATTAATAAAAAACCAAACGCGCATTTTATACAAATAAATAAAAAATAAAATAAAAGCCACGCAAATCATATTCACGAAAATGATAACAAATATGGAAGCACTGTGAGTTTATGATGAATTAGACGAACAGAAATGAAATAAAAAGAGGCTCGGAACAATCGCCAGTCAAGCCTCTCGAAAGACAATACAGTCACTAACGACCATACTCACTCAAACATATCATCGTGATCGTGGATAGCACCTCTTACATCATCTTGAGTCAACACACGTTTGTCTAAAACATGTTTAACTTGTTTACCCAAATCAACAAGCGCATCTCGATTTGCTTTAGTTTGGCGCTTACCTGCACTTCTGAGACAATAATTAAGCTCATGCTCTTCGCTGAAGTTCACTAGATCTCTATCTGCAGCCATACTTACCTCCTAATTACATTAAACTCAATTAGAAGTCTGGCCTGAAAATGGCTAAATTCAAGTATCAAGTTGACAAAAGAACAAAAAACAACCAATCGTGGCGCTATCTACCTTTCTTCCCCGCCTTACCAAGGTAATCCACAATATGCTCAAAGTAACCGGGAATCCACAACACCTACCTCCCCCTTCCTCAGATACAAAACAGGCAATCACCGTAATAGATATTTGTGTATTTATCCGAATTGTGAGGAACAATAGTAATGCTTACAAAGCACCGTAATGGAGTCACCCATAAACAACAAAGCCACAGCTGGCGCTGTGGCTCTCTTTTTCACTAAATAAACAGACAGGACAGCTAGCCCAGTAGCCAATAACTAATAGGATTATCAGGGCACTGATAAGGTCCACATTCAACAAAGGTTGCAATGGCATTGAGGGCAACCACAACGATGGCTAACAAACACGCCACACGCCCCAAGTTACTCATCTTATAAGCTTCTTGCGACGGTTCTTTATTGGTCAGTATTAAAATGACGGCAACCGCTAATATGGTCGCAGCAAATAACACGAAAGCCCAAGTGTAATAGTGCATCCCAAAGATAGGACTACCATAGCCAGGCGTGCCTGGAATCACATGCAGCGATACCTGCCGCAGTGAGGTGGCGACACCATACAAGGCACCGATCAAAACAATGCCATAGTGACGAGGTTGAGGCCCATAAACCACATTCAACATAAAGCCAAACGCAACCATCACGAAACCGATGCGCTGCAATAAACACAGCGGGCAAGGCAACTCATGAAGAACAAACTGAAGGATAAAGCCTATCAACAGAACGGCAGTCATACCGAGTAGGCCAAGCGTATTTAGGAGCGTTAACTGATTTCGATTCATGTTAGCTCCTTACAATAAGATGGGTAATGAATCAGTCGCATGGTGATTAAACCAATACAACCCAAGGATCACTGAGCCCGCAAAAAAGCCATAAGCTGCAGTCTTTTTGTCGAAAAAAGCGCATAACATCGCCACGAGTAATAGTAGAAACAGTAAAGACATCATAAGAGATATTCCCTCGCTATTTATCAAGTCCAGTCATATTGAACGTCAAAATGAATATCCACACCTACGCCCCAAACAGCATTCAAAATCGGCAAATCTATGGATTACGGATTAAAAATCATCAATTTAATACTTGCTAGTAAGCGTTAACCTGTCAAGTTTCCACGACTAACAAATCCTTCTATGAAGAGAAGATGCAAGTAACACGCCGAATCAAGAAAAGCATACGCACCTCAAAATCAGGCATACCACGAAACGGAGCACAGATATTACGATTGACTACAATTAACAAACAGGGATAACACTAAAAGAGTGAATGGCTAGGAAACTTAATGAAAACAACACGATTTGTCTCTGCCCTATTTCTTACCAGCCTTATCATTCCCAATATTACTTGGGCCAACTACGCGATCGTTCTACCCGGTCAACATGAGCAAGGGATCGACTTACAAGGTAATGAAATATCTGCCCACGATGTGATTGATTGGGAGCTCAACCATAGTGATTTGATATTTGGATCTAGTGCTAACCAAAACCTTAAAACCAATATCCTGGCCGTTGGCTACATGTACAACCAAAAGTTAGAGTTGAACTCAGGTGTACTCGAAGACGAGATTAGAGAAATAGCAGAACGATACGACATCGATTACGAAGATTTCTTTTTACACTTTTCAGAAGACACCATCCTTGCAGAGCCAAACCCCACTCATGGTGAGAGTACCCTGTTAAACCGTAAACCCATGCTTGTGGGTTATACCGCAGACGCAATGCACGCAGGTTTTGCCCTTTACCAGCCACCACCTTGGGATGCCGATGTCTTCGAACACTTCCAACAAGGTGGCGCACTCTACCTTTACCACTCTGAACAATTCGATAGTGTCGATTTTGAGTTTTCACGCTTTGCACAAGGTGGGAAGTTTTGGATTGAATACCCTTCTGAGGTGAACACCAACAATCAAGTCAAAGCATGGTCTCATCTTGTTGTAAGTGAAGATAACACCGAGAACATGACTCAAAACCAAGCGGTTAGCTGGCAAGTGCCCTCTGATTGGGTACGAGCAAGCACTCACGATGGTAGTGGCAACAGTTATGGTGGCGGGCAATTTTTTGGCTCCTCTTTTGTCCGTGATGGAGGGCGTTTATACGTAGTAAGAGTGCGTTGGCAAGGCCAAGCAAGTGATATTCGACCTCGTTTAAGTCGCGTCCAGTTCACAGATAGCTTTCCCCAAATGACCAAAGAAGACTTACCGCCTAAAAGCGTTGAACTTGGTTCTAAAGAGAGTAGCCACAGCCCCTCCCCTAATGAACCAAAGCGTTGGCGAAAAATTCGTGGCTTCGACCAATCGGCCGACCTTAACCAAGACAACTATTTGTCTCCTGCTGAATACCAGAATCGAAGTAACAAATCCGCCACAGCTCGATTTCGTTGGGAATCTCGCGTTATCCCTTTTGGTCGAATGTGGGACCAAAATTCGTCATGGTCGCTAACCAATCTGTCTAATCCCGGGCTATTGATGGCAATGGGCAGTTATTATGGTCAACATTGGACCAAGCTAGGACTTACTGGCGCCTACAACGATGACACCAATAAGCTCTTGGGTAGTAATCAATTTGATATCTACTCTGGGGGTAACATCGCTGAACTTGATGCTATCGTAGGCTCAACTGAAGCTGATGAACGCTATAAACAACAGTTTTCCGCCTTTCTCAAACGATTGACTGCCGTTAATGACAAACCGTTAATTGGGCTCAATATTGGAACAGCTAACCTCTATGGTCGAAATGGACAATCGCACCTCATAGATGCAGGAAACCTGTATTTCAGGGAGCACTATATTTTCCCGTCAACGGGTTTTAGCGGCTATGGCGGGCTATCGAAGTTTTGGGACAACTCAGCACTCGGGTATTCAGGTTCGAAGGTTATTCAACAAGCCACTACGCGCTATGGAAGAGTGCAGTTCTTTGGGAACAACCAAGAGAATTGGCAACAAGACCAGTACTCAACTCTCGCGACCTATTACCTTAACCACCACCCCGAGCAGAGCTACTTCAACCAATGGAACAGTGGTTACGTATACGGGAGCGACAACACCACAACAGATAATTTCTGGAAAGCTGGCGTACCCAAAAATATGGCTTACCGGCCCACAGCACTGCTCAACGTTGATCTTGGTGTGCCTTCAGGAGCCATACCAAAGGGCTTCCAACCACTTACACTGATGCTCTCAACCCGCACTCCAAAACCTGAGGATTACACGATTGTTGGCAACACATCACAATCCCGAATCGATCACCCAGATCTACCGAATGGCAAGGTTTCATTATTGCCTACTCATGCCTATTTCCTTTATCAATCAGATAAACAGGTTGTGGAAGGCGGCCCAGAAAACATGGTGATAGCCAGAGAGTTTGAGCATGGACGCGTTCTCTATCGCACCGATTTTTATGGGAAAAACGCTGACTTTTATGCCGCAGAGAAAATCTCTATTCGATTAGATCCACCAATGAAGCCCGTGAGCGCTGATGGCAAAGTGGGAGAATATCTAGATGAAGTGCAGGTAGGTGGTTACCAAGGTTTGATACTACTTTATTGACGCAGCTCAAACTTGAATTGGTCACCATAAAACAAAGAAACCTAGCGAGTAGTCGCTAGGTTTCAAAGATAAAAATGAATTACTCTTTGCTTACTTCAGAGGATCGTTGTCAGGCAATGCGTTGTGTATCCATAACGCTAGGCGCTTCTTAAGATTTGCGCCATCCAATTTGCTGTCTGGCAACGGAGTAATTTGATTAACTTCAACAAGAAATAGATAAACAGCCTTAACCTTAATTGGTTGAGATGAGTTCGGCAAATCGAAACCTTGCAACTTTGCCATTTTAAAACCGACTTCTAGAGCCTTCTTAACCAGCTTATCTTCATTCATGATCTTCGCGGTTTTCGACATATCATCTCCATCATCTTCGTAGAATGAACCTTGAGTATATCAAACCAAATCTTCGATAAGATTACCGCGCTCTCAATTCGAAAGCTCTCTTTGATAAATTACACAAAACGATTCGCAGATCCGAAACCGCTACCCACTCAATTTACATTCACAAGATAAATACAAATGCGCAAACGATATTTTAACAAAAAACTCAATAAGTGAGATCTTCAGTCAAGAAACCAAAATTTTGCCGAATTTCAACTTACCAAGCTAAAGGATACAGAATACTATTATTTTCACTTGTATACTTTTAGCCTTATAAAAAACAATAAATCACTGTTATTTAACTAGTTTTATACCACATCGACTTAGATCATATTTACAGTCACCCGTAAAGAAAACTTATTTACAAAATACTCATTAAACAAATAAAATAGACCCACTAATCTTATACTGGTGTTAATAATGCGTTACCTATGGGCTTCATTCTGTCATAAAAACCCAATTCCCGGTCGAGTCGTTCATATCCTTGTTATCTTGATAGCATTAGCTTCTATCGTGGTTCCACTAATGACAAAAGATGCCACAATGATACTCATTTCACTTTGTGTAGCTTTGGTGTGTTTTGTGCTGTTTGTGTTCTTTGCCCTTGCCGATAAAATGCGTTCGGGTATGCACTAATCTAATTCGAGATAGCAAAGCATTTATCTTTTTCAAACCATTATCAAATGTTGGCTATCAAATACGGAAAAGCCCAAAGTTATTAGCTTTGGGCTTTTCTTCTAGCGACTGTGGTTGATTACAACCGAGTGATACGACAACCGAGTCTTACAGCGTCATATGCAGAATTGGAAATGGTTTCCCCATGTCATCAAGTGGTGAGCGTGATTCAATTTTGAACCCCATGTGCTGATAGAAGCTTACCGCTTGTGGGTTTTGCTCATTCACGTCAACTTTGGTCGCTGCCAACTGCTCAATCGCATGTTGCAACAACACCGTACCTACTCCTTGTCCTCGAACTTCATTCAAAACGAAAAGCATCTCGACTTTTGCATCATGGACGCCCACGAAGCCAACTATCGAACCACATTCATTTTTAACGCATTTCAAAGAAACCGCAGGGAACGTATGTTCGATGATGATAGGTTTAAAAAACTCAATATCTTCTTCTGTAATAAAGTCATGAGTTGCTCGGACTGAATTTTCCCAAACCTTAAGCATTTCTGCGTAATCTTCAGGAAGCACATTTTCTATAGTCATAATTTTCTCTTGATTGAACTGAATATAAACATGTGCAGCCGCGAAGACGCATATTAAACCTAAACCATTAAGTGAGCCACTGATGTCTATAGGAGATCCTCGGATGAAAACACGTCCCTTACCCCCAAAAAAATAGCCTTGTAATTGACATACGCAATACGTTCCATATCATCATGCAAGCCTCCTCTCCCTAAAAAGCGAACAAAGCAGTAGAAAAAGATATGTTATGCCCACCCAGTCAGTCATTTAATGAATGTTTTTGTGAGCGAAATCACCTGTGTTTACATTTATGGTCAATTCAACACCGCCATGTTGAAGGACAATGATAAATGCGAAGAAGAAACAAATTTCGAGATCATAAGCTAGAAGCTAGATTATTCAGAAGTCGGGCGGTGTTTGCTTTTATATGTATTGTGTTCCTAGCAGGACTGTTGGTTCTAAACATATACTGCCTACAGGTGACACAACATGAGTACTATCAAACGCGTTCTAATTCAAATCGTATCAAAATCATCCCCGTCCCCCCTACCAGAGGCCTGATTTATGATCGTAACGGCATCATTTTAGCCGAAAACGTACCAGTATTTAGCTTAGAGCTAGTACCAGAAAAGATAGAAAACATATCTGAAACGATCGAGAAGCTACGTGGAATCATCGATATATCCCAAGAGCAAGAGGAGAGATTTAAAAAAAACCTCAAGCGAGCACGACGTTTTAGTTCAATACCTCTGTTAGACAACCTTAATGAGGAACAAGTCGCTAGGTTCTCGGTAAATCGTTATAAATATCCGGGTGTGGATGTCATAGCAACGCTAAAAAGACATTATCCTTATGCTGATATTTTGACACACTCGCTCGGCTATGTTGCACGCTTGAACCAGTCAGACCTAAATCGTCTCATCACTGCAGGGAAAGACCACAACTATAAAGCCACTAGGAACATCGGAAAAATTGGCATTGAACGGTATTATGAAGATGTACTACATGGAAAAGTAGGCTATCAAGAAGTCGAAGTAAACAGTCGTGGTCGCGTCATACGAACGCTCAAATACGTCCCCCCAGTCTCTGGACAAGATATTACCCTCAATATCGATGTTAAACTTCAATCTTATATACATAAACTGCTTGGAGGCCGCAAAGGAGCCGCAGTAGTGGTAGATCCTCACGATAACGGTGTTTTAGCGATGGTGTCTAGCCCTAGCTATGACCCTAATGCCTTTGTCGGAGGTATATCTAACCATGACTACAAAGCATTGTTGACCAACAGGAATAGGCCACTAATCAACCGCGCTACGTTAGGCACCTATTCTCCAGGCTCTACTATTAAGCCATTTATTGCTGTAGCAGCCTTAAAAGAAAGGAGCATAACACCGAGAACCAAAGTTCGAAGCGTTGGCGCATGGCGA
Organism: Vibrio chagasii; assembly: GCF_002954585.1. Classification (GTDB taxonomy): domain Bacteria; phylum Pseudomonadota; class Gammaproteobacteria; order Enterobacterales; family Vibrionaceae; genus Vibrio; species Vibrio chagasii_A. The sequence goes on along the minus strand of NZ_MSCI01000001.1, from coordinate 1,552,310 downwards.
GTCCCTAACAGCAGTACTCGTGCATTTCGCGATTGGCTCAAGTGGGGGCATGGTAACGTAGATGTGACTCAATCTATCGAACAGTCCGTCAATACCTTCTTCTATCAGATTGCATACGACATGGGTATTGACTCACTCTCCAACTGGATGATGATGTTTGGCTTTGGCGAAAGTACCGGGATCGATATATTCGAGGAAACGTCAGCTAACATGCCGACTAGAGCGTGGAAACGGAATCGCTTTAACAAGCCTTGGTATATCGGCGACACCATACCTATAGGTATAGGGCAAGGTTACTGGACAGCAACTCCCATTCAGATAGCCAATGCCACCTCAATTTTAGTCAATAATGGTCGGAAAAAGCCGCTCCAGTTGCTCGACAGTTTATCGAATCAAAATGATTCGACTAAAAATAAGCTAGCCGAGTCCCCGCCGATCCAAGGAGTTCCATCAAACTACTGGGAACTTGCTAGATACGGTATGTACCTAGTAAATCATGGTAAAAATGGCACCTCTAGAACAGTATTTCGAAACGCTCTCTATAAAAGCGCAGGGAAGTCTGGCACGAGCCAGGTCTTCGGGTTGGCAGAAAACGAAGAGTACGATGCTGATAATACTCCCGAACATCTAAGAGATTTAGCGTTGTTTACTGGGTTTGCCCCTTATGAAGAGCCGGAGATCGTAGTAACAGTAATCCTCGAAAATGCCGGTGGCGGTTCTTTCAATAGTGCGCCCATCGTTAAGAAAATCTTTGACCAAGTATTAATCAAATAAAACAAGTAAAATTAAAACGATAATCTAACTTAGGCGACAACACGTAACTAGGCCACTACCAGTCCCTGCTCTGGTAATAGTGTGTTGCACATAAATTTTTGGATTAGAATATTCTTAAAACATAGATATCGTGCGAAAGGTTTCCGTAGATCTACGAGCTTGAAACTAAGCCCACTCACTGATCTTGCTCCGTTTAGATTAACATTGAGTGTCAATTGATTAACGAAGCAAGCTCAGGAACCATCTTGCTTGGGATAAACTCTGTTAACTCGTAATCGGCAAGGTTGTAAATGATAAAAGGGTCATGATTTAATATACCTTCTAGTGCAGTGCGGTCCTTCGCCTGTGCAAGGATAACCCCACCAGTACGAGGCACTTTCCTGCCGGAAGCAATAAAAATACCCAGCTCGTAGTATCTATTCAGATAGTCAATATGATCCTCAAGATACTTATCAACTTCTGATAATTTACCAATATAATTTAAAGATACAATAAACATGATGGCTCCTCGTTCAGGTTACTGTATAGCTTCATAGGCAATTTTTTTAGTATTCACTTTTCACTCTCCGTCTTAGAGTGTTTCAACCCATTGTTCAGCTAAATCTTTTAAAGGATGAAGGGATGAGATGATTTGCTTTCCTAAATCCGTAGGTTGATACCCCCCCTCTCCGCGTTCAAGTAACTTTGCCTGTCTTAAGTCTTTAATTCTTGAATTTAAAACGGCAGGAGAAATTGATTCACAGCGATCCTGCAATTCACGGAATGTACAGGGACCACCTGAACATAGCTGCCAAAGAACTCCCATAGCCCAACGTCTCCCCAGCAAGTCAAATAATGCCATGATAGGGATTCCTGACTCTGAGCCGCGAACTGGCTTACCGAGACAACTAAAATGAGTCATTGAGATTCCTCCGCTATCAAAAACGTGTCTGAGTATAATCGGTTATAATTTAACTTGCTATGTTTTTAATAGCAAAAAATGACGCCTTGATTGAGGTAATTACCTTCAAAGCTTTAGCAAATGAATCTCTCCTCTAACTTATTGAGAGCCAGTTGAATTGATATACTTAAGATTGCATAATATCCAACATAGAAACAAAGATTATTTAACAAGTTATTGTTATATGTTTTCTGAGAAATAAAAGTTGAATTAACCACAACTCTGAAGAGTGCAAAATTCTATCAGCCAATGACATATATAGCGCATAACACCTAGCATTCGACACATACGAACTTATCTTTTAGGTTACTTAAATCATGAAAAAACAATTATTAACACTCACCCTAGTTGCCACAACGCTTGGAGCCATTTCTGGTACAGCACAAGCTTGTACACGAGCTTTGTACCACTCGGATACTTTAGATACGACGATGGTCACACGTTCAATGGACTGGGAAGGTTACGATCAAGGTGTTGTGCGCGGTGTACCGAGAGGAACTGTCCTTGATACACGAGCACCCACGGTATACGGTGTCGACCTCAACAAATCAGGGGGAGCCCATCAAGTTTACAAGTCAAAACATGCCATGATTGAGATTGCAAGCTTCGACGCAGAGTTTGTCACCGAAGCAATCAACGAACATGGTGTTCTTGGTCAAATTCATTATCTCAATACAGACTGGCAAGATGAAAAAGCGCGAGTAAAAGGTAATCAAGACATCGATGGTCAGCGATTCGTGCAATACGTTATTGCGAATGCAAAAAACCTTGATGAAGTAGAATCTATTATCAATAACACAAACATCCGTGACCAAAAACTTGGTGGCGTACCTGGTCTGTATGATGCAAATACAACTGTAAACCACTTCTTGGCTCACTTCATTTTTGCTGATAACTCTGGTGAGACTGTCCTTGTTGAAATGGTAAATGGTGAAAAGAAACTCTACCGAGGAACAGGTTCTTTAGATGTCATTTCAAACAACCCAACGTTTGATACTATGACAGAAATGGACAGAGAATTATTAAGTGAAAAGCGCTTCCCAACGGCTTCAATCAACTCTATAGATCGTCGTTATCGTGCTCAATATGCTCTTAAGGAAGTAAAAGCGTATGAAGAGCGTTTTGGTATCCGCGACAACAAACAATTAAGTAATATTATTGAAGGTGTTGCTCATGAGATGCGTAGCGGATATACAAAATGGGACGTCGCCTATGACGCGAACTTTCCAACTTTATGGGTTTCGCAAGTAGACTTAAAGAATAAAACACTCAAGCTAGACCGATGGGACACAGATCAAGTTGAGACATACGATTTCTCGATGTTTGATGTCAATGGTAAACAAGTGGTTGAATTGGGGCGTAACACGAACAAACGAGAATCTCAGCCTTGTACAAACATTAATAAAAACCAACCATTCTGTGCCATATAACTTTGACTACGCCACACTTAGCAAGGCTTCAAGCTGCCAAAGAACGTGGGTGCCTATCAAAGATTAGGGCGTGATTTAGCTTAGAGGTTAGTTCGAACTGGGCCAAAGTCGGTGAAGAGATTGTGAGTACGTAAAGCTCTCAACCGATAAGAGCAAGGCACTTTCCTGCTAGGAAAGTGCCTTATTTTAATCTTGCTTTGACTATTAAAATCAAAACTTTACCTAAAAATCTCACAAGATAAGTTTCATAGATAAAGCAGGTATAAACCATGTGCAGCCACAGTGGTTAGAAGCAAAACAACCGTCTTTTCTCGGTTAATCAAAGATTTCGCTAACCCTATTAATCAGGCATTACCACAATACCCATAGTTTCAAGCAGTTGCTCTTGTTGCCAAGCGACAATTTTAATGCCCGATGTGTCAACCTTTCGAGGATCTAACCCCTCTAATTCAGCGTGACACAAGTTTGCTCCCTGCATACTGAACTGTCCCCATACATCTTCAGAGAATACGCCTCGGCTCAGATCCGACTCCTTTAATGACGCTCCTGCAAGGTAAGTCCCTATCCAACGGTTCTCAAACAGCTCACATTTTTCTAAACAAGCCTGTTCAAAGTTAGCATAAGACAAGTTACAGCCTGTGATATACGCTGAGCAAAAGTACATACGATTACTCACCTGGTTGGCAAAGTTCGTTCTCGTAAAGTTAGCCCCTTTCAAGTCACATTCACGTAACTCAATCCCATAGCAATTGGCGTTACTAAAATTCGCCATGGCGAGCTGGCAGCTCTGAAAACTTGCATCACGCAAATCTGCGATACCAAAGTGGCATCCTTCGATATCGCCTTGCGCAATGAACTTACAATTAATAAAGGTCGTGTCACGTAGATTACAACGCCTAAAGTCACAGCGAATGAAGGTACATGCTGTGAAAGTCATATCGGACAAGTCTTGTTGAGCGAAAATGTGGTTGTGATAAGTACTGTTATTAGTGTCCATTTAGCCCCCTAAAGAAAGTAAGCTAAGACTACCACTGAGATCTTTAGAAAACATCAAATTAAAAGCCAACAAAAACAGCAACTTAAAGCACCTGTTTTTAGCCAATTTAAGGCGCCAAATAAGCAATTTAAGCTGGCTGTTTTTAGTTAATAGAACGCGCTTATATTGAAAAAAGTTTTGTGGCTTACAGAAGGTTTTGTGACGTAGCTGATCATCAGATAAAGATGCATGTTTAAAAATCAGTAAGCTTTAAATAGCCAGGAAACCTGGCTAACGAGGAGGAAAGTACAAGACTCAATTTTTCTGAGAAGTTAAAAACAAAATAGGTAAAGCTCACCATCGTGGAGGCTAACCGATTCATAAGTACCGAGGGTTGAATTTAACTCGTGTTCTCAGGTTGTGTTGTCTAGCTTTTTGCGATATTAGCAATACCTTCAAGCTGAAGAACTGGAGCGGCATCAATGTCTTCCGCGTTCATCATAGATGATACACGTTGCATCGAAGAAAGTAGCAAACTTTGTTCCCACGGCTCAAGATTTTGAAATTTGTTAACGAAGCTATCTTGCAGTGGTGGTGGAGCGTTGTTTAGCAGTTCTTGACCTTTTTCGGTCAAGTTCGCATGCACTTTACGACGGTCAGCAACACTGCGGATACGTTGTACATAGCCATTCACCTCTAGACGATCAATGATCGTAGTGGTAGTCGCTTGGCTTACATTGGTGTGGTTAGACAATTCTTTGATCGTCACGTTACCCATTTCTTGGATTGCTCTCATTAAGATTAATTGAGGGCCAGTCAAACCATACTCTTTACTCAGCTTCTTCGAATGTAAATCGATAGCGCGAATAATTTGGCGAATAGCGACCAGGATTTCGTCATGTTTGTCCAAGATGCAGACCTTTGTACTAATATACGGTGAATGTTTTCACAGTGCTCAAGCGACTCGAAACTCCAATTAATAGAGCCAAAGCTGCTCGGGAATTACACTGTAAATTGATAAATTACTTCATTAATTTTTCCGCATTGTACTGATGTTCATACTATTCTCAATCTTTTCTATGCCTCTGAGTTTGAGCGTGACAACACTTTTGTACTTTGAGTACTGATATTCCGGTTTGAAGCGGCGAACCATCAAAGAAAAGTCACGAACAAGAGAAAAATAAAAAGAGAGTAGAGTCAAATAGGTAGCGAGATTTCGCTACCTATTTGTCATAAAAAGCGAGTGTACTCAACTCAAACGACTAAGCAGCATTATTGAGTTGGAAATTTCCCGTCAATGCGTTGTAAAACTCACTATTATCCAAGATTCCGACCAATTGATTATCTTCAACCAGCAAGATGGGATGGTTGCTGATCTGCTTGAGCTTAATTGCATCACGCATGCCTATTTCAGGGCTTACGACAACCACACTCGACCCGCTGATCTCGGTTAAATCATCAGACTCATTCCACTCGACAAGTGCCAAATCCGATTCACCTTTTACAGATAGCTCCCCTTCGCTCTGTTCAACCCATAGGTCTTTTGAATCGCAGATCTGCCAGCTTTCATCTTCTTGTTTCAAAGAATCCAGAGGCTGCATCAATGAGCGACCTTTTAGTACATTCAATGGGTTAGTATGAGCAACGAAGTCCTTCACGTATTCCGTTTTAGGTGTAAGTACAATCTCTTCAGGTTTACCATGTTGAATCAGCTTGCCTGACTCCATGATCGCAATGTTGTTACCAATCTTCAGCGCTTCGTCTAAATCATGGCTGACGAACAAAATCGTTTTATTGAGCTTGTTTTGCAGTGTGATCAACTCATCTTGAAGCTGTGCACGAATCAATGGGTCAAGCGCCGAGAACGGTTCGTCCATTAATAGAATGTCAGTGTCCATAGCGAATGCTCGAGCTAAGCCAACACGTTGCTGCATACCACCAGAGAGCTCATGAGGGAATTTGGTCTCCCACTCCGCAAGACCAACCATTTCAAGCTGTTCACGTGCCTTAGCACGACGAACATCTTTAGCGACACCTTGCATTTCAAGGCCAAAGGCCACGTTATCCAACACGGTCAACCAAGGCATTAAGGCGAACTTTTGGAATACCATCGAAACACGGTGGGTACGAAGGTGGCGCAGTGTCGTTTCATCACACTGTTCACCTAAATCAACCTGCTTATCGCCATCTTTAATTGCCAACGAGCCACGGCTAATCTCATTCAAACCGTTTACCGCTCGAAGCAATGAAGATTTTCCTGAGCCAGACAAGCCCATCAGCACGCAGATCTCGCCCTCTTTAACCGTTAGCGACACATTATCTACGCCGACGACTTGGCCGGTCTCATCAATGATCTCCTGACGAGTTTTGCCTTGATCGAGTAGCTCAAGCGCTTGCTTCGGTTTATCACCAAAAACGACATCAAGATTTTTAATCGTAATTGCGTCCACTGTCTTTTGTTCTTGAGAAATAGACATGATTAAGCCTCCTTCTGGTTAGGTGTTTTGCACAAGCGATCAAGAATGATAGCGACAAGTACAATCGCAAGTCCCGCTTCAAATCCTTGCGAGATATTCACTGTGTTCAAGGCTCGAACCACTGGTTTACCAAGCCCGTCAGCACCAACAAGCGCCGCGATCACGACCATAGAAAGCGATAACATGATGCACTGAGTGACACCTGCCATAATGCTTGGCAGAGCAGCTGGTAACTCCACTTTGAGGAGCAATTTCATGCGGCTAGCGCCAAACGCTTTACCGGCTTCAATCAGCTCTTCTGGCACCTTAGTCACGCCCAAGTAGGTCAAACGTATTGGGGCCGCGATAGCAAAAATAATGGTTGAGATTAAGCCAGGGACAATACCTAAGCCGAATAGAACCAAAGTTGGGATAAGGTAAACAAACGTTGGGACCGTCTGCATTAAGTCGAGAATGGGGCGCAGTAACGTATACAGCCAAGGACGGTGCGCTGCCATGATGCCAACCGGTACGCCAATTAATACGGAAATCGTTGTCGCCGCAAAGACGAGAACAAAGGTTTCCAGCATTTCTTGCCAATAGCCAAGGTTGAGGATGGTCAGAAGCGCCGCGACAACGAAGATCACCAACGACAATTTACGGTGTAAATACCAAGCGATCGCAGCAGTAATCACGATAGGGAGCGCAGGCGGCATCCATTTAAATACATCGACTAAAAACAGAATAACGGTTTCTAAAAAGATAGAAATAGCATCAAAAAAGCCCGCTGCGTTGATAGTTAACCAGTCAACACCAGCTTCCATCCATTGTCCGACAGGGATTTTGTTTTCCGTAATAAAATTCACAATATTGCCTTTCATTATTGGCGGGCCGAAGCCCACCTTTATTCTTTATGTAGCTTTGGTAAACAGATCGATAGATAGAGCTATGCTTTTACTTGCTTTAGGTACTCTGTAACCGCTTGAGTTGCAGATTCACCTTTATGTGTCTTAACGTTATCTAACCAAGCTTCCACTTGTTGTGGATTGCTGTTCAACCATTGCTGAGCCGCTTTCTCAGGCTTCACATTTTGGTTCAAAATCGCTTCCATCAACTGGTTTTCCATCTCTAGTGTGAACTCTAGGTTTTGCAGGAGCTGACCGACGTTTGAACATTCAGATAGGTAGTTTGAACGAACATTGGTGTAAACATTCGCGCCACCGTAATTCGGGCCGAAGAAGTCGTCACCGCCAGCAAGGTATTCCATCTCAACGTTGCTGTTCATCGGGTGCGGTGCCCAACCAAGGTAAACAATCCATTGGCTGCGACGCGCTGCACGTGATACTTGCGACACCATGCCCGCTTCACTTGATTCAACTAGGCTGAAATCTTTTAAACCGAATGCGTCAGAGTCAATCATCGATTGGATTAGACGGTTACCATCATTACCTGGCTCGATACCGTAGATACGATCTTTGAATTTATCGGCGTGCTTAGCTAAATCTGCGAAGCTTTTAACCCCCGCGTCATACACGTATTTAGGTACCGCTAACGTGTACTTAGCACCTTCTAGATTGGCACGAACCGTTTCGACAGTGCCCGCTTCACGGTACTTAGCAATGTCGCCTTCCATCGTCGGCATCCAGTTCCCTAGGAACACATCGATGTCGCCGTTAGCCATTGAAGAGTAAGTTACAGGTACTGAAAGCAGGTCGGTTTTAGTGGTGTAGCCTAAGCCTTTTAAAAGCTCAGTGGTGACAGCGGTGGTAGCGGTAATGTCAGTCCAACCAACATCGGCAAAACGCACGTTTTCACATTGTTGCGGTTCAACGGAAGCGTTAGCTGCAAATGCAAATGAACTAATCGCCAATGTCGCTAACGTTTTTGTGGTCACGTTGTGCATGTTTAGAGTCGTCATAATGGTTCCTTTTAATCTTTCCTTTTTCTGCCTCTTCTCACACGGTAGAGGCAGTTTTGCTGACTTTTAACTAATTATTTTTATTGCGAATTTCTTATCGTTTTTCACCCAGTCACCGCGCGTTACGCTTCTCTGACGGGTTTGTGGATTCTTTGTTTCTCTTGCCATTCAGGTGCAATCCACACAGGAACGTCTTGCTCTTTAAGCATTGGTTTACCCAGAATCAGATCAGATGCGCGCTCTGCAACCATGATGGTTGGCGCGTTTAAGTTTCCGTTTGGAATAGTTGGGAAAACAGACGAGTCAACGACACGCAGATTATCAACGCCGCGAACGCGACACTGCTCATCAAGCACTGCCATCGGATCATCGTCAGCACCCATTTTACAGCCACAAGATGGGTGATAAGCACTTTCAACATTCTGCTTAACCCACTCGTCAATCGCTTCATCAGAAGTCACATCCGAGCCCGGCTGAATCTCTTCGCCACGGTAAATGTCCATTGCTGGTTGCGACAAAATTTCGCGCGTTAGACGAATACAGTCACGCCAATCTTGGCGGTCTTGCTCGGTCGAAATGTAGTTGAATTGAATCTGAGGTTTGGCATGCGGATCTGCTGAGGTAATGGCTACCGTGCCGCGACTCTCTGGCTTGTTAGGTCCAACGTGAACTTGGAAGCCATGTCCATCAAAGGCGGCTTGGCCGTCGTAACGCATGGCCGCCGGCAGGAAGTGGTATTGGATATTTGGCCATTTCAATCCTTTGCGAGATCGAATGAAGGCGCACGATTCAAAATGATTGGTCGCACCTAAGCCTTTGCGAGTAAGAACCCACTCAGCACCGATCATTCCTTTGCTCACTAAGCCAAGCTTGCTATTAAGCGTGATAGGTTCGTTACAGTGATATTGGAAGTACACTTCTAGGTGGTCTTGAAGGTTTTCTCCCACACCATTCAACTCGTGTTTAACGTCTACGCCTGCCTTTTCAAGTACGGCTTTCGGGCCGATACCTGATAGTTGTAGTAGTTGAACAGAGCCGATAGAGCCCGCAGAAGAGATCACTTCTTTGTTCGCCATAGCAATTTGGATATTGCCTGACTTTTCAAATTCCACACCGACTGCTTTCTTGCTTTGGTCCGGTTGAACCTCGATCAAAAACTTGCGTGCCACGATGCCTTTCTTCAACGTAAGGTTTGGGCGCTTCAATGCTCGACGCAGATAAGCGTTAGAGGTTGAGGCTCTAACCCCCTTGTCTACCGTCATGTGCATGGTGCCGAAGCCTTCTTGCTGATAGCCGTTGTAGTCTTGAGTTTCTGGGTAACCGGCGTCTTTACCTGCATCAATGAACGCTTGGTAAAGTGGGTTAAGCGCCATATCGTTACCGTTACATGTGCCGACCGGGCCATTGTCACCACGGTATTCGTCGCCGCCTTTATTCCACGATTCAGCTCGGCGGAAATAAGGCAAACACGCTTGGTAATTCCAGCCGGCCGCACCTTCTTCTTCCCACTGATCGAAGTCACACGCATGGCCACGCACATAAACCATGCCATTGATTGATGAGCTACCACCTAACACTTTGCCACGTGGGCAGTGCAGTTCACGCCCATCAAGGCCCGGTTCCTGCTCAGTTTCAAATTGCCAAGCGTACTTTTCAGTATTCATTGGGTAAGAAAGCGCGGTTGGCATCTGGATAAAAATGCTCTTATCCGTACCACCAGCTTCGAGTAATAAAACGCTATGTTCACCGCTTTCCGTTAGCCTATCCGCTAACACACAGCCGGCCGAACCCGCGCCGACGATAATATAATCGTAGCGTTGTTCCATGTTATCTATTCCCTTAGATGAGTCAGTTGGGCTAGCTCTATTACGCTAGCCCGTTAAATCGAGTGTTACGCGTTAGGCATAAGGGCTGGCGTAATCGCCAAGTTCGATAAGAATGCTCTTAGTCTGCGTATAGTGAAGTAGAGTCTCTGGTCCATTTTCACGACCAATACCCGAAAGTTTGTAGCCACCAACAGGCATTTCTGCCGGTGAGTCACCCCAAGTGTTTACCCAACAAATACCCGCCTGCATTTGGTGGATCACGCGGTGAGCACGAGAAAGGTTCTGTGTGAATACACCAGCAGCCAGACCATATTTGGTGTCGTTAGCACGGCGAATCACATCGTCTTCGTCGGTAAACTTCATCACCGACATCACAGGGCCAAATATCTCTTGCTGGACATGTGGCATAGAGTCATCACAATCGACAAACACCGTTGGAATAACAAAATTGCCATTTTCGAGGCCGTTATCCGTTACTTGGTAGCCGCCCGTCAACAAAGTTGCGCCAGACTGTTTAGCCAGCTCAATCGCACCAAGGACTTTCGAAAGATGCTCTTTAGAAATCAACGCACCGATCTGAGTCTCCATCTCCATTGGATTACCAATGACCAGTTTCTCTGTGCGCATTTTGAGTTGTTCGATAAATGCGTTGTAAATGTTTTCGTGCACATAAACACGAGTACCATTGGTGCATACTTCGCCTTGTGTGTAGAAGTTAGCGACCATAGAAGCCGAAACCGCGTCGTCCAGTTTTGCGTCATCAAACACGATCATTGGTGATTTTCCACCAAGCTCCATCGTCACTGACTTAAGAGTTTTAGCACTATCAGCCATTACTGTTTTGCCGGTACCGGTTTCACCCGTAAACGAGACTTTCGCGATATCAGGATGAGTCGTTAGCATTTGGCCCACACGGTAATCACCTTGAACCACGTTGAACACACCATCTGGAAGGCCTGCTTCGGTAAAGATCTCGGCAAGTTTGAGAGCGGTTAACGGTGTTTCTTCTGAAGGTTTGAAAATCATCGCGTTGCCCGCAGCCAGCGCCGGAGCTGATTTCCACATCGCAATTTGGATTGGATAGTTCCACGCACCAATGCCCGCACAAATACCTAACGGTTCACGGCGTGTGTAGAAAAACTGAGATTCGCTAAGCGGTTGTTGGTCACCTTGCAGCGTTGGCGCCAGGCCAGCAAAGTATTCAATAACATCCGCGCCAGAGGCTACGTCCACTTCAATCGCTTCTTGTAGTGGCTTACCCGTATCAACAACCTCAAGTTTTGCAAGGTCATCATTTCGAGCTCTAAGTATTTCTACTGCCTTCAAAAGAATGCGACTGCGCTCGACTGCTGTCATTGCTGACCACACTGCGAAGCCACGTTTTGCTGATTCGATAGCGCTATCGACATCCGCCGCAGAGGCTTGGCCTAGCATGGCAATAGGCTCGCCGTTTGCTGGATTGATGCTATCAAAGGTTTCACCAGACGTAGCGTTCACTGCTGCGCCGTCAATATATAACGAGTTCATTTCCATTTGAGATTCTGACTTGATTGTTGTTATTAGACTCTGTTGGTCTTGTTTGAATGTTAGTTGTAAGTATTGGTCGTTCTAGTGCTGCTCTATGACAAAACCGCGGTCTACTTAGTGTCACACGAATAGAACGTCAGTTGTTTATCAAGGTAATCATTGATGATGGCTTTGGCTTTCTTAGCATCAATACCATCAGGGTTTAACGTGCCTCTCAGCCATAAACCATCAATCAGAGAAGCAATCCCGTGAGCAACGAGATCCGCTTGTTCATGATCCAAAATACCTTTTAATTCAAGGCGTAAATGCGAGAGTAAACGTATTTCATTCACGCGCTGTAATCGTTTTAACTGTTCGTCATGCATGGAGTAAGACCAAAACGCCAACCACGCCTTCGCGACCTTATTCTCGGCTTGATAGCCTTCGAAGTTGCCATCGATGATCGCATTGATCCTCTGTTGGTGAGCATCAACAGGAAGGGCTTTTAATGAGGTGGTGATGGTATTGGACAGTTGGCGAAGGATTTCACGCATGGTCTCTTCGAGCAGGCCGTGCTTACCACCAAAATAGTGATTAATGATGCCGGTAGAGACTCCCGCTTCTTTGCTGATCAACGCAATACTCGCGGCATGTAAACCCACTCGATCGATCACAGCCATAGTGGCTTGAACAAGCTGTGGTTTACGTATATCAGGCATCCCAACCTTCGGCATTTCTCAGTCCTTTTATTTTTTATTGAACGTTCAGTTAAATATAAAATGACAGAAGTTTAGTTAGGGTTCAAATTATTATTTAAAACAAACCGTTAACAAAACAACACCAACCAAACAACAATCACTGTAAAAACAGACACTTAATATTCATTCAGAGCACTAATCAAATTCATTAAAAGTTTGAACTATGATGGTTATGGCTCAACAGATATTGATTAAAACGCCTAAATTTTAAGCAGAAGAGGAGGTGGGCTTACTAAATGAGAAAGCCCTCTTTTCGGCTCTATTTTTCTTTGGAATAAAGGAAGGGAAAGCAGGTGAAAAATAAAAGTACCCAAATATTTGGGTACTTTAAATTGGAAATACTATCACTAATATCGCTCGATATTTTATCGAGAAGCGACACGTTACTGGAAAGCTAAATGGTAACTATTGCTCGGCTGATCGAGTGTGATCACCCAGCTCTGTTCTTGCTCCTTACTACTCATTGGCACCCAACGAGCATAGATCTGCTCCCAGTTGCCATTGACTTCTAACTCTACGACATCGGTGTGTGTTGGATAAACGGTTGTGATTCGAGAAGTAGGCTCCGCAACAACATCACCATTACTCATGACAAATGCTGACTCAGAGTACAAATGAAGAGCCCCTGCCGTCGTTCCCGTGTAATCCATTGACAAGCTGATCTTCTCCCCAATATCAAATGAGAAACCAACAGGCGCCACAATGTCAGACGTACTGATCGCGGCTGGTTGGATTGCTGACGCAGGCAGTTGAGCAGGCGTTGGAGACGGTGTCGTATCTGGAGTCTGTGCAGGTGATGCACTCGTGTTACCACCGCCACCTCCTCCACCGCCGCCACAAGCACTGACTATGAGTGAGAAGGATGTCATGGTGATTAATTTGCTGATCTTATTCATGGTGCTCTCCTACTCATCCGTCGCTGATATAACTTTGTTAGTGGTCGGTGCTTTATACCATTCACCATCAGTTTCACCGCTGCTGGTTACCCATGTAGGGAATGACGTATAGGCATCACTGATATCAACCAGTTCTACAGGGTGATCCCATTCGTCTCGAATATTAATAACCCATGGCATGTTATTGCTGGTTTTGAACGACTCAGAGCCTGAAGAGCTATCATCATGACTGTTGAACAAGGTGTCATTCATATCACTTGTACCTGAAAACTCTTTTAAGTGAGTTTGCCACGTCATACCCGGTGGGGTCGTAACGAAGTCACCGTGATAAGTACCATCAGCTCCAAAGATAAACGAGTCATAAGGTGGGTAACCTATGTCATCACGTGATACTGGTGTAGTAAATTCCACGTACAGTTGGTAGTTAAGCACGTCAGCGTTTTGTACCCCAGAACACGCACTTTGAGTTCGGTAGAAAACACAGCTTTCTGTGAGTTCACCTAAGTTTTCCAGATCCTCTCTTAGATTTTCTGACACCATCAATATCGTCTCACTGTCTCCCGCTTGTAAAATCGTGTGACCAACGGCAACGCCATTACGAGTGAGTGTCGTAGATGCTACGTTCGCAGGTAAAACATTCGGTAGTTTCACTGCATAACCATTCGAGTAGCCTGCCCCCATCGCTTGAAGTGTGTAATCTACGGTCAAGTTTTTAAGTTCTCGTTGACCATTGAGCTGCTCCGTCACTTTGTAGCGCCAAACCACATCATTGAAGTCGTAGTCACCTTTTAGTGGCCAGTTATCCTCAAAGGCGATCGTTGCGTAGCTGTTCGAACTTGGGTAGACGGTTGTCACTGTCACATCTTCATTGTTCTCTTGGACAAGCACCTCATATTTTGAGTCTGTTGTGCCATCTTCGTTAACCCCATCAACAGCAATAAATGGCGTCACTTCAACAGTAAAGATCAAATCATTAAAATCGTTGTCTCCCGTTGGACGATAAATATCCTCAAAGCCAAGTACCAAAAACTCATTCTCGGTATCCAGGAAAGCAACATTATGTCTTCTATTGTCAGCTGACGCCTCAGGGTTAAGCGCTGGATAGCTGTAGAAAGGTGTGCCCCAGCCACCAAGCCACGGGATGTTGTTATAAGATCCTTCCCAGCCCCAACCATTAGAGATGATAAAAAAGGCTAATGTTTGACCTGCCGTAAGTTGGACACTGAGATCAATGGAGTCCCCTTCTTGCATTTCCCCAACATCAGCAACGGACGTATTAGGAAACACCACGACATGTGCGTTGATATCATCTTTAGTTGCTGGAGGGTTATCAGTATCAAAAACGAAGTAACCAAGGGTGTTGCGGTAACCTGCTCCTTCGTTCAAGAAAGTGATTGTAGCTGTGGCGTACTCTGCACCGTCCAACTCATCATCAATGTCGATGCTAGAGTAGCGCTCAGGTGCAATAAAAGCGCTGTTGACAGTGGTACCTTCAGGCAGCATCGAATAGACGTTAGTTAAAACGTCTTGTGGGAGTGATTCAGCTATCGAGTAAGTGTTATTGGGCTTACCTTTTGCTGAATAATTAGAAGCGTCCGCTCCAGATTCAAATGTAAGGTCTGCGGTTGTCAACGCCATCGCAACACATGGCACCAAGCAACTCGGCAGTATGACTGAATTCCAATTTCTCATTCTATTCCCTCTCTCACCAGCCTTAAACGTGTAAAGAAAAATAGAGCAAGTATAATGCCGAAAAATAAAGTCATACTTAACAATTAGTTACAGAAAATTCTATCGTTTTTCTCAATTTGAGAATGAAGTTGAAATGGAAAAAACAAACACAAAAAAGGTTGATAATGACAAAGCCACTATCAACCTTTAGTAATCGATGAAGAACGCTCAGTTATCGTCCCCAAACTTACTCAATACGGGTAATAAAACTGTATTTATCAGAGTCCGCTTTCGTCATCCAATGCTCACCAGACGCTGGGGCTGAATTTAGGGTAAACATATAAAAAGCGATCCCTTTGTCTCCCATCACCTTGTTAAAGTAAGTCGCTTGACTGCGATGGCTCACATCAGTGTAAGGAAATTCTTTCGCGGTTTTATCTCCCTCAGCCCAACTGTGTACACCAACCTGCTTATTCTGTTCAATAGCTTTACTGGTGTCTGCACGTTGCAAAATACGTGGGTAACCCGCTGCGAATAGGTCCGTACCACCCGAGAAAACCGAACCTCTTGGACTCACAATGGTTGTCATTTTATTACTATGGATCATACGTCCGGTGTACATGTTGATTTCATCATCGGCACTGCCGCCAATATGATTATCGAACTTGAATGTCATATCTCGGCCTTGAGATAACTTCACAATATCAAATAACTGAGAATAGGTTGATGCGCCTAAAGTGGAGTCAATACGCTCACCAACGCTGGGCTCATTAAATCTATATCGGTAAAAGGCTTGAAAAGCGAACGAAGTGGTAATCGTGACTTTGTTATCTTGTAGAGAGCGGGTTAAAACCGTAGAGCCTAGCGTCGTCACGTAATCTAACGCTTCGGTATAGAACTCAAATTCAATAGGCAGTTTTCTATCACTGGTTGTCGTTTGGATTAATGTGGTTTCATTCGACACTGAGCGCTGTGCAGCATTGCAATCAAACTCATCATAGAAATCCCCTTCCCTATAAATACCACAGGTATCGACTCCAGCATCAGGGAAATACATGTCAATGGTTTGACCTAATCGGTCGACAAGCCTGATGACTTTCTGCTGCCCGCTAATGTCCTCGGCAAACATCACTTTCTCGTACTGCACACCATCGTAATTCAGTGTGAAGGCTTCTTGTAGCTCTTCTCGGTCTTGATACAACTTTCCTAGCTTGGCCGATGAGAACACGTAATCGGCTTTAGGTTGAGGTAATTGTTTTTTCATGGTGTTAGAGCCAGAGTGGCATCCAGCTAAAAAGATTAATGGTAATGCCAACAGCGCGTTTCGATAGTACTTCATGCAATGATTCCCCCAAACGTAAGATGGGGAAATTCTATTATTTAGACTTCAAACTATCTGTAGTGGGAATGTAATAGAATGTACAGCGACTGATACTCGAAAAAACGGGACTGCCTCCAGGCTTATTGAAAGTCACCCGAGAGTTCCAAGTATCCCATTGGGTATGGCTTAGTGCACCTACCGCTTTACATCTAGTCTCTTGAAATAGAACCTCGCCATTAAACCCATTCGAAAATTGGGTTTGGTGGCGGCCAGTCTTACATTTGAACAATGTTTTTTATTTTTGTTATAAATGCCAATTCAGCATTGAACTAACTTATAAAGTGTTTAATCATTTGCATCAGGTATTTTTCGTGAAGCATTCGAACCGAATATGCAACTATGATTATCCAGGTAAGATAATTGCACTCATGAAATCTCATAAGTTAAACACACGATAAGGCTGATAATGGAATGACAAAACCTAGAATGATCATCGTGGAAG
The DNA here is from genome assembly GCF_002954585.1 of Vibrio chagasii. Classification (GTDB taxonomy): domain Bacteria; phylum Pseudomonadota; class Gammaproteobacteria; order Enterobacterales; family Vibrionaceae; genus Vibrio; species Vibrio chagasii_A. The sequence continues at coordinate 1,535,336 of NZ_MSCI01000001.1, read as the reverse complement.
ATGATTTGAAGCTTCAAAGAATGTTGCAAGACTACTTTATCGCACAAGACTTTGACGTCTCGGTACTCGATGATGGCAGCAGTGCTGCACAGACTATCCTCGCTGAACAACCAGACATTGTATTACTGGACCTGATGCTTCCTGTAAGCGACGGACTTACAATCTGCCGACAGACGCGTACACATTACAAAGGTAAAATCCTGATGCTCACTGCTAGCGACGACGACTTTGATCACGTCGCAGGCTTAGAGACAGGGGCTGATGACTATGTCACTAAGCCAATCAAACCAAGAGTTCTGCTTGCAAGAGTTCGTTCATTATTACGCCGCCAAGACACTAGTACCGCTTCAGCCGATGACTCAGACAGCCTACAATTCGATCAACTGGTGTTAAAAAACACCTATAAGAAGTGCGAACTGGCAGGTGAAGTGTTGTCACTCACAGACAGTGAATTTGACCTACTTTGGCTATTGGCGAGTAACCCTGATACACCACTATCACGTGACTATTTGACACAAACCTTGCGTGGTATTGAGTATGACGGTATTGATCGAACCATTGACAACAAAGTCGTGCGCCTAAGGAAAATACTGGGTGACGACCATACGCCAGCAGAAAAAATTCAGACCATTCGCGGTAAAGGTTACTTATTTGTGTCCACCGCTTGGCATTAACCTCGCTCAATACGAGCGTAATGAAAGAGAACGATTATGCGACGTATCTATTTGGAGTCATTATTAGGGCTGCTAGTTTGCTTTATGAGCGGCATCATCGCCTATGAGATCTGTGTCTATCAGCTTAATACCGACTACGAATATGTGCTGCAAGACTATGAAGCAGCAGCGCACCAACAACTTATAGAAAACATCGCAAAAAATCAGGGGCTTGAGGCGGCTCATCAAGCCATTAATCAGTTTGTCGAGACAACACGAAACAAGCTAGTGACCTTCAGCCCAGATGATGAAATACCAGGCCCCGTTTCAGAGTTCTTCACCGCCAACCCGAATACCTTTATCTTTCACGATGATGAACGTGACCTGTGGTTTCGCTTAGCAAACAGTGACAACACTTATCACTACCTGCCCAACAGTGAAGCGTTAGTGAGGCAAAAGATAGAGTTAGAGGATGACCTAATCTGGCTGTTCTTTTTAGCTAGCTTTATCTTATATGGCTTATGCCATGTACTGATCATCTTCCGACGAGTTAAGAAGCTTGAATCCGCTACTCTGCGTTTTGCAGAAGGAGATCTTTCGACGCGAGCTGAAATCTCAAGCGGCATCGCGATTGGCTCATTGAACAAGTCCTTCAACCTCATGGCCGATCGAATTCACCGCTTAATTGAGAGTAATCGCTCGCTCACCAATGCGGTAGCTCATGAACTGCGCACACCAATATTTCGTATTCAGTGGCAGGCTGAAATGCTGAAAGACACGCCGTTAAGCGAAGAACAAAAGAAAACCATTGAGAGCATTGTTGAAGACACTGAAGAGATGGAAAAGATGGTTGATGAGCTCTTGTATTATGCCAAGCTCGACAGCACTGAACTCGAAAGCCTACAGCAGCCATTTGAAATAAAAGACTTTCTCGAGCACGCGACGACGCGCTGGAGCAAAGAGACCGCGCTCAGTATTGACCTTTACTTACCAGAACACGAGCAGTCGATTGTGGCCGATGAAACCCTGCTCAATCGCGCCTTGGATAACCTCGTACGTAATGCTATGAAATTTGCACGCACACAGATTTCAATTGAAGTAACCAAACACCAAGAGCAGCTAAAAATTGCGGTACATGACGATGGTGATGGCGTTGCAGAAGAACACCGAGCACACCTGTTCGATCCCTTTTATGTTGGCGACAAAGCACGTAATAAAGCGAAGAGTGGTCATGGCTTAGGGTTGTCTATCGTCGATAAGATCTGCGCCCAACACAATGCAAACGTCTTAGTCGCTCAAAGCCCTAGTTTGAAAGGTGCGGTCTTCACCATCACTTTCCCACTCTGTAACGAAGCAACTGACAAAGCCATACAGTAACGACAAAACACCTCTGAAATAATGTTCACATCGGTAGGGAGGCGTTGTCTCCCAATCCATTTATTCGATCTAGATAACCTTGGCGCCACATTAATGGCTTGTCACTTGAGTGCGGCGAAGAACCGCTCCGACGTTCTTTATGAGTCATTAGTGCCAAAGGCAAAGCCTCTAGATCCCATTTATTCTAAAGGTATGTTTATGAAAAAATTATTAGTTGTTTTAGGTATTGTATCTCTTGCCGGTTGTTCAGGTATTACCCACAACGATGAGGTGTACACTGCGCACGCTGAAAGCTTCAACATCGTAGGCTTCCAAATTCCTGGCAATACACAGGATCGAGCAATGGAACTGGTTCCTGAAGGTGCAAGTGTTGATACCATCCGTTCAACAAACTCTGACACAAGCTCTGCCCTTGGCATCATCAACCGCATCATCGGTATCGACTACGTTCAAGTTGGCGGTAAAAAGCAGTAATTTGCGAGAGCTTACGTAACGTTAAACGCAAGCTAATCCAAGCAAGAATCTTCAAACCAGTGGCATCCGTCGCTGGTTTTTTTGTTCCTGACTTTTTGAGCGCTGTGCCAAAAAACGTCTCAAAAATCGCGATGAGAAATAAATGACAACTTAAGCAATAAGCGTCTAAAAGATAGAATCTTCGTCAAAATCATTTTTAAAATCGCTTAATCGTCGTAAAGTATAACGTACGCATTTCAACCATTTACTCTTCTATCAGCTTGAACTCAATTAATTGAGGCACAGATCAATTCACATAATGGGGTTATTTCACTTCGATAAATAACAGTTAATAAATTCATCATGATTTTATAAATAAAACATATGATTACATCGAAAAATAAACAGAAATCATAACCATCTGTAAATACGAGAAATATAACTTTCATGAATAAAAGAGAGCTCTGCCATGCTACTAATTAATCCGATCGAAGAATGTAAATTCAATGTGATATTTTTGTTACGTTTTTATGGATTTTACATGGAAAGAGAAAATAACAATGAAAATGAAAAAGCGTTTAGTTGCCGTTGCTATAGCTAGTGCTATGTCTTTATCAGTGCACGCGGGTGAATCCGTTAGCATTAATCAACCGATCAACTTTACAAGCTTCTCTGGGCTAAATACTCAGTTAGGCGTCAGCAATGCTTCAAGCTTCAAAATGGTTAAAGAAGTTAACCTGAAAAAGCGCGGTATCTACAAAGTTAAGATCCAACAAAACATTTGGGGGACGCCGGTTTGGGGGCACTACCTAAACGCAACCCAAAGTGTTCAAGGTGGCGCACTTAAGTCTGTTCAAGGTCGCTACCTGAAAACCACGACTCTGGAGCGCTCTTTCGTTAAGCCGTCCATCAACAGCGCTCAAGCAATTGAACTGGCAAGTAAAGACCTAAAAGACCAGAACGTAATTAGCAAATCACTAGACAACGTACAACATGAGCTGTTTATTTACCAAGGCACGTCGAAGCAAGGACTTGGAGCACAAAAGGTTGATAAGACACGCCTAGTATACGTTGTTTCTTACTTCATCAAAGGGGGTGACAAGCCTTCGCGACCATTCACTATGCTAGATGCTCACACCGGTGAAATCATCGACCGCTGGGAAGGTATTGCTCACGCTCAGATCGGTACAGGCCCTGGCGGTAATGAGAAGACAGGCATGTACGAATACGGTACCGACTACCACTTCCTCGATGTTCAAGAGAATGGCACTGAGTGTGTGATGGAATCTGAAAACGTTGTCACGGTTGACCTAAATGGCGCAACAGAAGGCGATACCGCTTACAGCTACGAATGCCCACGTAACGAACATAAAGAAGTAAACGGTGCATACTCTCCTCTGAACGATGCTCATTACTTTGGTAACATCGTTTTCGACATGTATAAAAACTGGTTCGATACAGCACCACTCTCTTTCAAACTCATGATGCGTGTCCATTACGGCTCTAACTACGAGAACGCATTCTGGGACGGCAAAGCGATGACCTTTGGTGATGGTGAAAGCTTCTTCTACCCACTTGTGAGCTTAGACGTGTCTGCCCACGAGGTGAGCCACGGTTTCACAGAGCAAAACTCAGGTCTGATCTACGCAAACCAATCTGGTGGTATGAACGAAGCCTTCTCTGATATGGCCGGAGAAGCAGCAGAATACTACATGAAAGGTACCAACGACTGGATGGTGGGTCGCAACATCTTTAAAGGTGACGGTGCTCTACGTTACATGGATGACCCATCGCGTGACGGTTCTTCAATCAACAACGCATCGGAATACTACGACGGCTTAAACGTGCACTACAGTTCAGGTGTATTCAACAAGGCGTTTTACCACCTTGCAACGACACAAGGATGGGACACAAAGAAAGCATTCGAGTTGTTCGTATTGGCTAACCAGATCTACTGGTCGGAAAACAGTGATTTCTGGCAAGGTGCTTGTGGCGTGAAAAACTCAGCAACTGACCTTGGTTACAGTACCGAAGATGTAGTCTCTGCGTTCGAACTGGTTGGCGTTACGCCATGTGACGAGCCACCACTACCGCCGGAACCAGAATACCAGCGTTTAGAAAATGGTGTTGAGACACCAGTGACTGGTGGAACCGGTTCCAAGACTTACTTTGATATCGAAGTACCTGCAGGCCAGGACAAACTGACGATTGATCTTGCTGTCTCTACGGGTGATCCAGATATGTATGTTGGCCTAGATTATGCGCCAAGCCCACAAGAGAACATCTGTAAGAGTGAAAGCGTGACGAATGAAGTTTGTGTCATCGAGAACCCAACAGCAGGTCGCTACACCGTTAACATTCTGGGCTACTCAGAATACTCAGGTGCCAACCTGAAAGCGGTATATGAAGTGGGCAGTACGAACGTACCACCTGTATCTTCATTTGAACACAGCGTGGTTGGTAAAGAAGTCGAACTTCGCAGTACAAGCTCAGACAGCGACGGCCAAATCGTCTCTTATTTATGGGACCTTGGCGATGGCAACACACAAACGGGTGAAGTAACTCGCTACACCTACGCTGAAGCAGGCGACTACGTGGTAACACTGACCGTAACTGACGACGCTGGCGTTGCAACATCAACAAGTAAATCAATCACGATTGAAGGTGACTCTGCGGAAGGTTTCCCACTAAAACTGAAGTTTGGTAACAAGAACCCGAATGGCAAAGCTCGCGTCAAGCTTACATGGAATTACGACACCAACGATTACTTTGTGATTAAGCGTAACGGCAAAAATGTTGGCGCAACAGACTTCAACTCATACGTCGATAAGTTCCGTCACAACGGCACAGTAGATGTGGAGTACCAAGTGTGTACCTCAAGCGATGTTTGTTCAGAAACCAAGCACTACCGCTTCATCAAAACACAATAATCGATAGTTAATTCAGGGCTCCGAAAGGAGCCCTTTAACTATATGGATAATGAAAACTCTCATAACTAAAGCAATGCGAAAAACAACAATATAAACGATAGAAAGGACATCAAATGGCTATTCAAAAAAGCATTCTCGCTGTGGCTCTATTTGGCAGCGCAACGGCTTACGCATCCCTGGGTATTACACCGCCAGAAAACTCAGAAGTTTGGATCACCACCGATGCTGACGCTCAGCACCTGATAGTGGAGCACGGCGCAACAGTTTACCCAGCGGTGAATGGAAACAAACACTCGGTCGTCGCAAAAATCAACGCGAAACAACTGGCTGCGCTCTCGAGCCACATGCACGAAGAGACTCACCGCTGTGGTGGCTACATGGTGCACGAAGACAAAGCAAGTGCGCTTAAAGCCTCAGCAATGCCACTAACAATGAGCACCTTCGAAAAACCAGTGATCAGCCATCAAAACACCGTCAATGAGTTGCTTGCTCAGGTTGAGCCAAACAATATGGTTGCGACTATCGAAAATCTAACCAACTTCACCAACCGTTTTTATACCACTTCTACGGGTGTTGCTGCGTCAGATTGGCTACTAGAGCGCTGGAAAGCGGAAATTGAAGATGTACCTTATGCCTCGGCACGCCAAATCACCCACGCAGAGTACCCGCAAAAATCTGTCGAGGTCACCTTACGTGGCGCAAAGTATCCAGAAGAGATCGTTGTCGTTGGTGGACACCTTGACTCAACCGTTGGTTCTTGGACGAGCGAAGGGACAATCTCTCCAGGAGCAGACGATGATGCGTCGGGAATTGCTACCGTTACTGAATCGCTGCGTTTGATGATAGCTAGTGGTATTCAGCCAGACAAAACCATCAAGTTCTATGGCTATGCGGCTGAAGAAGTGGGGCTGCGTGGCTCACAAGATGTGGCTAATGCACTTAGAGACGAACAAGCAAATGTTGTCTCTGTACTTCAGTTGGACATGACTAACTACAATGGCTCGGCGCACGATATCACCTTCATCACCGACTACACTGATAACAACCTAACGGCTTACCTAAGTGAGTTGATTGACACCTATGCTAGCGACATCAGTTACAGTTTCGACCGTTGTGGTTATGCCTGTTCCGATCACGCCTCATGGCACAACGTCGGCTACTCAGCAGCTATGCCGTTCGAGAGCATGTTCAACGACTACAACCCTAGCATCCACACTCAGCATGATACGATTGAGAACTCAGACCCGACTGCAACCCATGCCTCAAAGTTCGCTAAGTTGGCGATTGCTTATCTCGTTGAAACTAGTTTGGATTCACCTGTTGCAGGTCCAACAGAACTTCAGTATGACGTCCCTATTGAAGGACTATCCGCAGGTTACGGTGAAGAGCAATTCTTTACCGTAACGACGGAATACGCAGGGCAATTGACCGTAACCATAACGGGGCCTCGCAGTGGCGATGCCGACTTATACGTCAAATATAACGGTGTGGTATCGAAAGCGGACTTTGACTGCCGCCCGTACCAGAATAGCAGCAATGAACAATGTGTACTGAACAAACCTGCGGGTGAATTCAGCATCATGGTGCGCGGCTATCGCAACTTCAGCGATGTCTCTATCGTCGCTAACTTTATCCCTGAGCTTCTCTAGTGCTGACTAGCTAAACTCAAGCATGACATGGCTCATTGCCAAAATAACCAAAACAAACGCAGCCGAACTGGCTGCGTTTTTTGGAAGAAGCCGAATTAATTGATAGATCATAGAATTTAGAAAATTAGCTCTAAATAGATAGGTTCATTTAAAGCAATAAAAACCACAAATATACAAAGCTTATTTTACCCAGAATAAACCCATCCCGCCAATTAACTTAAACAAGAACTAAAACAGCAAAGCCTTAATTAGAAGTATCTTTATCTATTTAATTCTCACCTACCGTTGCAGCAATCAACAAATCAGACCAGTCCAATCATTTTAAATATAATTAAACAAACCTTCATTTTATGATTTATTTAGAGTGTTCGAAATGTATAACCACATTTTGATTAAGGAGAAAATAAACCAGCAAACCCATACACACCAAGGGTTAAGCAATAAAAACGACAAGTAAGACCAGTTTTGATTTGAGATATTGGTTCAAGAAAAAGCAGCACTTAATACATCAAACAAATAAGTAATCAACCTATTTAATAAATATTGCATATATTAATTAGATGTATATTATTCACAAATAAACCGAGCTTATACGTGCATTTTATAAGTGTTATATTATTTCTATTCAGACATTTACCTGAATGATAATAAAACCAAAAACAATTAACACTGATTATATTGGAACGAATTATGAGTGCTAAACTAAAAATAATGCTTTCTATTATGGGGCTAACTGTCATGTTAATCATGACGACAAGCTTTTTAAGCTGGAAGAATTTCGAAGCTTCTTCGACGATAGGTTATAAAAAACAGTTAGGATATAAATCTCAACTGATTGCAGATACTATCGGACAGAAAATTAATCGCTACTTTGATATTTTGAACGTAGTGAGCAATGAGCTATCCTTCGATGAGCGTGGTCAAGTCGACATATCACGAGCAATCACAACTCTCCATAGTGCCATGAGCTCAACCAAGGTTACTAACATCTACTTTTCTCTAGCGGATGGTACTTCTTACTCGTCAAAGACAAATGGACTGATCGAAAATTTCAACGCAAAAACCAAACAACGCGAATGGTTTTTGAAAGCAATGAGCGGCGAGGACAAAATCATTACTCGCCCTTATTTGGCATCAACCGGCGACCAAGTAATGTCTCTAGCAACGCCTATCTACAAACAAGGCAAGATTGTTGGCGTGGCTGCTCTAAACATCTTAGTTGAAGACCTGACCAGGTTCACCGAGCAACTCACCACTGATAATAAAATCTTCGTTACCCGGAAAGATGGCTTTATCTTGGGCGCACAAAACGCGTCTTTGATTGGAAAGAATATCTTCAACGAGATTCCAGCGTTTAAAAACAGCGACCCTTCGAAAGAAGAAAGTTTTGAATACACTTACAAGAATATTGAGTTCCTAGCAAGTGGGGCGAAAATCAACGATCTTGGCTGGAGTGTATGGGCATGGGATAAAGAGTCTAATGTAAATCAGGACTCAAATGACAACCTACAAGAGACTCTATTTACCTCTTTATTACTGCTACTTATTTGTGCTGGATGCGTCTACTACGTTGTTGAAGTTTTGGTTTACCGCCCACTCGGTGGAGAGCCAAGCGAAATAGAAGCGACAGTAGCTAAAGTAGCCTCTGGTGACTTTACCGCAATCAAACAGCAACAGGGTAAAGCGATTGGTATTAACGCTGCGGTTAACGATATGGTCAATGAGCTGAGCACCACAATTGAAACCATCCGTAATTCATCAAACGACCTGTTTACCTTTGCCGAAGGCATAACCAACGCTGCCGACAACGTGAATGCCAGCTCTGCCTCACAAATGGAACAGCTAGAGCAAACTTCGACGGCAATGAACGAAATGTCGGTCGCTGTAGATGAAGTCGCACAAAACGCCCATAGAGCTTCAGAAGCGGCAATGCAAGCAGCTCAAGAAGCACAGTCTGGCAATCAAACGTTCGATACTGTAAATCACAGTATTGTGAGCCTCTCTCAAGGGATTCAAGAAGTATCCGATGTTATTAACACTGTAGGTGAGAAAACCTCAAGCATTGGCACCGTATTGGACGTGATCAAAGACATTGCAGACCAAACTAACCTACTCGCTCTTAACGCTGCCATTGAAGCCGCACGAGCAGGTGAGCAAGGTCGAGGCTTCGCAGTTGTTGCTGACGAGGTTCGTAACCTAGCCAACCGCACTCAACAGAGTACCAACGAAATTCAAGAGGTGATTACTTCACTGCAACATGAAGCCAATAGCTCTATGGAAATGATGCAGATGAACAGAGAGGCGTCAAATGTCACCATGGAGAATGCGAAGCAAGCACAGGCTTCACTCAATGAAATCTCGAGCTCTATTACTATTATTGAAGACATGAATACACAGATAGCCACAGCGACTGAAGAACAGACCCTTGTCGCAGGCGAAATCAACCAGAGTATCGTTGACGTCAATGACAAAGCCCGTCAGACACACAGCTTGTCTGCATCGAACCAAGAGAAAGCGTCAGAGCTTATTGCACTGTCTGAGAAGCTCACACAAGCAGTCAGTACCTTCAAGCTAAACCGTTAACCTCAGCAAGATTCAATAAAGACTGATTAGGGGAAGCTATTCCCCTAATCACAACACCAAAGCTAAACCTCATATTACCCCCCAGGTGATTTGAGTAAACGATTTTTCAAAACACCCCACACAACAACCTCTAGTTATCTCTTTTCCATCTCGGCAAGGAGAGGCTTTTTGCTTTCTAAATTAAGCATATAACTTCGCTAACAATAAGGATAAACCTATGAAGTTAAAAAGATTAGCACTTATTACTGCTATGATTTCATCCAACGTTAATGCCTTTCAGGTCTGTAACATCGGAGACGAATATAATGTCTTGGACAGCGAAAGCTTTCATCAGATCCGACAGAAAAACTATGATGCCTTCGGTGAAGGTATTACTCCTGAAAACCTGTTTCCATCAGCGCCAGAGCACATTGTCGACTTAAAACCCTCTCTCTCTGAAGCCAGTGATGTTTTCCCTGAAACTGCCACCTTACTAGAAACAGGCCCCACCTCAGCTGTTACGCTAGCACCTGAGGAAGCTGTAAGGCTGATGGACACTTTGGGCCGTTCAACGACAGGGCTAGCGAAAGGTGCACTGGAAGCTCTGGGACCGATTGGCGACGCGGTTGCCGTTGGGCTTTGGGCAAATGAGGTCGCAACGAGCTTCCAAGATGAATCACGTACCTCTTACGATCGGTTTGCCACAGTAATGGGGCTCGTCGATTGGTTTGGCGTTTTAAAGCTGCCCGCAAGAGAGATTGACCGCCAAATTTTAAGTAGTCGCTGGGATAGAATTGCAGCAGGTAACCATTACAGTTATCACGTTCATGAAGATCTCGTCACCCAGCAAGATTTAAGAGACAAAATTTATTGGGCAGAACTCGCCTCAGACCAGCAAGCGATGTTGAACGCCGTTGCACGCGGCTTTGCCACCGATCTTGCCCTCAAATACCAACAGCATTATCAAGAAGTGGTAAAAGCTCAGACCATTATGGCGGAAGAGCTGATCACCGCGGTCGACCACGAGCTCCGCAAAGCCATCTTTAGCCAACTGGCTCTCGACCATAAAGACTCTCGTCTATTTGCATCGGATATTGCCGCTAGCTGTAACGAGGAAACTCGAGTGCTGGCAGACCTTTATCCTGATCATGATATTGAAGAGAGTAACTCCCTACCACCAGCATTACCTTCAAAACGCCAAGCGAACCGCGCATTGGCCAAACTTCAGCACTGTCAGCAGAACCTGCTAGATCAAGCCATTGCCAAACTGAATGAGTTGCGAACAGGTCAAATTGAGGGGCTAGACCAAGCTGCAGTTCAACAGTTGTATGCACGCACACTTGCGGCTAAAACACAGATCATCGAAACGGCAGATAATCATGTCAATCTACTGATGAGTAAGCTACAAAGAGAGATGTTCACACAAGGTGATATCGCCATAGAGCGACTATTCCGTTCAGGTTCGGTCGACACCATGCATAATTTCTTCAAGGGACAAGCCGAGCGCAGCGCCATTGATGAGATGACACGCAGTATTCTAGGGCGCCCAGCAACAACACAAGAAATACGAAACAAACAGATCGTCCTGCAAAGTGGTTACGAAAAATGCGTTCGTATTGGCATTCTAGGAGGCGATCCAAACTTTAGGGGTTGCGTTGAGTACGCTTGGGTGCCAGCAGAAACTCGCCCATTTATTCCATCTGAAGATACCGTTATTGCTCAGATCTTGCCGCCAAGCAAAGAAGCAGTAAAACGCGTGCTTTTCGATTCACTTAGTAACCTAATTGATCATGGTTGGAATGCCGAAGCAGAGGAGCGTTGGTTGGAACAACAGTTGCTGGATTTTTCTGCGCAGCAACGTCTAAAAAAGCAAGCTGAATTCGACAAACAACAGGTTTATCACTGGTTACTGGACTCAAGCGCAATGCTTGAAGGTGAATGTGGTGGCGGTAGCGCATGTGCTGGGTGGAGCTTGTCTTACCTTCAAAAAGAGAACCTTTCACGACAAGCGTCGCTACATTACATCAACAATTGGCACGCAAATTACTCAGGCAAAGGCGCCTATGTGCATTCGAAGCGCTATCAAAAGCTTGGTGGCTTGATCACCACTGCGCTAGAGAGTGAATGGCAGGCTAAGAGAGCCGTCGAGTTTTATAGCTTCACTTACCCAGGTAGCATTGATCTTCAGAAAAATGCGCCACTGATTTATTCTGCACTGAAATCGTCCTCACTGGATCTTGCTCACCTGCAAGGCAACACGCTGCAACTCGCGAAAGGGATCGTAAAAACTCGTCTTGCTGAAGCGATCAGTGTCTCCGACAGCAACGGTGTTGAGTGGCTACATTCACAAGTGGGCCAATTCCAGCGCTATACATCGATCATCCATTCTCAGCATATCTCTACTGGGCACTACGCCTCTGGGGAAGGTGAAGTCACCGCTCTGTTTTCAGAGATGCTGCCTGCTCACCTTATGCGCTACCTGATTTCAGACATCATCCCTGATAGCTACGATGCGCGCATTGAGCGCTCTATCGACGCCATCTTTAACCCAACGTCTGAACTCAATCAAAAACTCGATAAGTTAAGCAATACAAATGAAAACTTTACCGATAAACCGGGCCGTAGCTGCATGATTTACTACCCATACCTTAAGAGCGCACTGCTTGATGTTGCGGCTGATGATGACCTGTATTGGATTTCGCCTATCTCAGAATGGTACGACGCCGTCACTCGCCAACAGCTCAATATGTTTGGGGCTCTGAAATATGCCGTCATCAATCAGAACACTTTCGGCATTCCATGTGATTTAAGCCCTAACAGCTACCAATACCAATAAAGGGCGGACACTATGAATACTCGTTTTTTATTACTGCTCTGTTGTCTGAGTTTTACGACCTTCTCTCAACCGTTTGATTCGCTCAAACAGCCAAACCGTTCAGAGGAAGAAGTGACCCAGCTAGCAGAAGACTTCAAAGACTGGTCAAAGGCTTCCAATGATTGGCGCTATTCCTTCATCACTGCTAATGAAAAGGAAGCAGTGGAAGACTTTTCCATTTCTGGCTATCAGACCGCTAATGACTACCTAAGAGCCACTGACACCTCAACATGGGGTGTCGCAGGGGCGGATGCGAGGCAGTACATTCGCACGGTTAAATCGGCACTCAACAAGCTGCCAAAATACAAAGGGACCGCCTATCGAGGCACTTGGGTAAAACAATCTCTGCTTAATAAGCTCGAAGAGGGGGACGTGTTGGTCGAGCCAGCATTTACCTCAACTTCGACTCTCCCAGAAGTCGCTAAGCGCTTTTCAGTAGTGCATCCCAACTCCCCGCAAAGGCTCAAGCGAGTACTGTTTGAAGTCAAGATCAATCAGGGGGGGCACACCATTGCTGGGCTTTCGGAATACAGCAAAGAAGCAGAGGTTCTATTTGCGCCAAATGCACACTTTCGAATCACCCAGATAGAGCGAACCTCTAACCACACCTACATTGGCGTGGAAACGGTAAAGGCATCTGCCGCCAAAAATACTCAGAAATATAACCTCTATTCAGGCGAAGAAGTAGAAGCGTCATTTTGGCACTCTCTCGTTTGTACATAAGCTAAGGATCAAGCAATGAAAAAATTTATTTGGGGGCTTTGCCTCTCTTTATTGACAAGTTTTTCGGCACAGAGTGAGGAGTTTCCAGAGTTTAAAGGCCGTTCACTCTCCTATCAGGCGCAACAACAAATTGCGGATGACCTGATGGATTGGGCAACGACGCACCATGTAAAAGCTGAAAAAAAGATGATCAGTGAAGAGTACTCTGCCATTAAGAATTACGGTCGAGTTGACCATGATGTGGTGAATGAATACATGAGAGCGGGAGAGCCTGAAGGCTACTTATCCGAAATGTTTGGCCGTACATTGAAATCACGCGTATTCCACATGCGAAATGTCATGAATAAACTGCCTAACTACAAAGGTACGGTTTATCGTGGCTCATCCATCAAGAACTCACTGCTCGATAAACTCAACGTGGGTGATATTCTGCATGAGAAAGCGTTTTTATCGACATCAACTCTACCAAGTGTCGCCAAGCACTTTTCTTCAGCCGGTGTTTATGAAGGTGCTTCTGCTGCTCAATTCAAAATTGAACTCAAGTCGGCAGGTCGCGCCATTAACGCGTACACGTTCAAACCAGATGAAGCAGAAATACTCGCGAAGCCAAACACCTACTTTCGAGTAGAAGCGATTGAGCGAGTCTCACCGAAGAAGAACTACATCAAGATGCGTGAAATAAAGAACCCCTCACGGTACCTAAAAGCGGAACCTGATATCCACATTTATGACAGTTACAGCGGTGAAGAAGTCGCGGCTCGCAGCCGCAGTTCACTCTCTTGCCTGTAGTCTAGCGTGCCTGCTACTTTGTAAGCGGCTGATAAAAAAAAGACCATCATAATGATGGTCTTTTTTATTATTGAAGCTGGGGTAATTTAACTGCTTGTTTTACGCATTATCTTGCCACAAATGTATTCGCCAATAGGCATCGCTGAGGTCGCCGCTGGCGATGGTGCATTGCACACATGCAAGCTTCTTGGGCTTTCCGCAAACAGGAAGTCATGAACCAAGGTACCATCCTTCAGTACCGCTTGAGCACGAATACCTGCCGGGTAGGGTTTGAAGTCAGACACAGTGATGCTTGGGCAGTACTTATTAACCAACTTTAGATACCCCGCCTTCCACCACGAGTTTTTGAACTCAACCAAACCGGTTTTTAGGTGCTTAGCCGTCACCTTCCAAAAGCCAGCAAAGCTCAGCATCTGCAAGGTATCCTTAACACTAAAATTCAACTTACCGTAGCCTTCCCGCTTCCACCCTTGAACCGCGTTAGGCCCTACCGTTACCGAGCCATCAATCATGCGTGTTAAATGCACACCGAGGAAAGGCAGTTCAGGGTCAGGGATCGGATAGATAAGGTGGTTCACCACTTGGTTATGTTTAGGATCAAGCTGATAGTATTCACCGCGATAAGGGAGGATTTGGAAGTCAGTTTCAATACCAAGCATCTTGGTCATTCTGTCCGCCATTAGGCCTGAGCAAGTGATCAAAAATCGACTGTTCAACTGCAAGGTTTGCCCATCCACTTTGCAGGTTAACTGAACCTCATCGTCTTGCTCATCAGCCAGGATAACTTCCGTGCCTAAACTCAACTCCCCACCCGCCTCAACAAACTGCTGAGCCATCACTTCAGTGACTTTTTTGTAGTTTACGATGCTGGTGGTTTTGACGTAAATCGCCCCTAAACCAGTGATGTTCGGCTCGGCGAGTTTGAGCTGCGCTCGGTCCAATAAATCGACATCAATATCGTTATCATGACAGCGCTGATAGAGCGCGTTCATGCGCTCAACTTCTTGCTCATTGGTCGCAACCAATAACTTACCGCAGTTTTCGACGGGGATATCATGTTGACGACAAAACGCGATAGTACGCTCTGCGCCTCGCTTACAGAAATCCGCTTTCAAGCTACCCGGAGCGTAGTAAACGCCAGCGTGAATCACACCACTGTTGTGACCCGTTTGATGCTGCGCAAAGCCACGCTCCTTTTCGACTAAAAGGATACTTTTATCAGGGTGAGCTTGTTGCAGTTGCCATGCCGTCGACACGCCAACAATGCCACCACCAACGATAATATAGTCGTATATTGAGTTCATAATGTTCCTACATTCAGTCCTTTAAATTATAGGGAAGAAGCGACAGTATCAGGCTCGGTTTGAGGCAAAGACTTTTGCTCTTCATCCGACGGCTTTTTCACTTGATTGATATCGTACTTACGACCGCTGTAGATGAAGATAGCAACAAACAGTGCCACACCGACCAGGCGAATCACGATTGACACATCAGGCCAAACTAAAGCCACACCTAAGGCAATCAATACCGCGCGCAACACAAGATTGATTTCGCTCTCGAGGTAACCTTCAATCGCTGCAATAAATGCATAAGTACCAATAATAGCAAAGCCACCAGTCACTAAAACCGAGGTCACATCCCAACTTACCAAGTTGGTGTAAGCGATAAGCAGTGGCACCAAGTACAAGCCTTTAGCGATCTTCCATGCCATTAAGCCCGTTCTCATTGGTGGCGTTTTAGCAATTGTCGCTGCCGCAAAAGCGGTCAAACAAACCGGTGGCGTCACGTTGCTGTCTTGCGATAACCAGAAAATGATTAAGTGTGCAGACAATAGAGCAAGGCTAATCGCTTCCAAGCCTAAGCTTTGCTCAAGCAGCGTTTCCACAAAATCAGCGGGCACTAACGCAATCAGTTCTTTTGCAGTTTCCAGAGCCATAGGTGCGTTAAGCAGTTCCAGCTTTTCTGGTGCTGCCAACATGAAAATTGCTTTCGCCTGCTCTGGTAACTGACCCGAAACCAACAGGTCAAGCAGCTGGCTTTCAGCAATTAACTTGTACAAGGCTGGAGCAGACAGAGTACCCAACACGATATAAGCCGCGGTAACTGGCAGACCCATACCGAGAATCAAAGATGCCAGCGCGATCAAGGCAATCATCACCAACAAGTCACCATTGGCCCAACTATTGATCATCAACGAGAAGGTGTTACCTATCCCGGTGGTGCTGATCACATTGACCACAAGGCCAATACCCACGAGTAATACGGCTGTGGTTGCCATGTTTTTTGCGCCTTGAGAAAGCGCTTCGATGATCGCCTTTGGTCCCATTTTATGGTTTTTGGAGAACCACGAAGCAACCACTACCGAGACGATTGAGATACCCGCAGCGTACGTCGGCGTAAAGCCTTGCACCAATAGAGTCACCAGCACCGCAAGAGGGATAAGATTATGCCAACCAGACAAGAGTACTTTTAATAGAGGCTCACAACCCGAAGAGACTTTTTGTACACCGCTACGCTTCGCTTCAATACGTACGAAAAACGCCACTGACAAAAAGTAAATAAGCGCTGGCAAGAAAGAGACCGCAATGATATCGACATAAGGGATCTGCGTGTAAGACGCCATGATAAAAGCACCTGCCCCCATCACTGGTGGCATCAACTGCCCACCTGTTGATGCAGCAGCTTCCACACCAGCAGCAAAGCGTGAAGGGAAACCCGCTTTTTGCATCAGAGGAATACTGATAACGCCTGTCGACACCGTATTAGCCACGCTAGAGCCAGACACTGAGCCCATCAAACCAGAGCCAATCACCGCAATAAAACCAGGCCCACCGATCACTTTGCCCGCCGCCGCGCGAGAGACATCAATAATGTAGTCACCGACACCCGAGCGCACTAAGAAAGCGCCAAATAGGATAAACATGAATACGAAGGTCCAGCTGATTCTAGAGATAGAACCAAACATACCTTCCGATGAATAAAAGCTTCGATAGAGCAGTGTCTCAAGGCTCAAACCAGGAAAGTGGAAGATGCCACTGGTCCATTGCCCCCACACCACTACGTAGCTCAAACACACCAGAATAAGTACAGGAATAAACCAGCCCATGGTACGACGAATCAGCTCGATGACGATAGCAATCGCCAAGATAGAGAAGAACCAATCACTGGCGATGAACTTCACGCCTCGCTCATAAAGTGCATCCTCTGCAAAGGGGATATAGATAAGGCAAGCCAATGCTGCCAATGCGATCCCGATATCGACAGCAAGTGCCACCTTGCTCTTTTTCAGCGAGATATGAGCGGGATACCAAAGCGCACAAATGATCGCGAAACCAGCAAAGTGAGTCGCAGAGATCCAAAGCTCCGGTAAGGTAGATAAGGTATTAAACCAAATGTGTAATAGGGAGAGAATCACTCCCATGGTTGTTATCGCTTTGCCTACCCAAGGAAAATCCGTTCGGGTCGGCAATTCAAATTTTTTCAGTTCCTGCTGCAGCGAATCGCTCATAGAAAACTCCTGCTCTCTACAACAAAATGCGCAGAGAAAATCCATAAAATATGCAGGCGCACGAACCCATTCACAACGTGAACGCGCACCTAGCGGTTAAGCCATTAAAGATTGGGGATCGACCAAAACAGTTAGTCGACGAAAGCCGTTAGTTAACGATCAACTCAGAAGGAAGCTCGATGCCCACTTCTTTGTAGTAACGTGCTGCGCCCGGGTGAAGTGGAACAGGCAGACCTGCAATCCCTTTCTCAAGCGCCATGGCTTTGGTTGCTTTGTGGATACCTTGTAGGAAAGGTAGGTTTTCATAGATAGCTTTGGTCAGTTGGTAGACATCTTCTTCTGAGATATCTTCACGAACCGCTAGGAAGTTAGGTTGAGCGATTGTAGTGATCGGTTTATCAACACCTGGGTAGGTATTGGCAGGGATCTCGTACTTGGTCCAGATGTTGTAATCGCCATTCGCTTGTTTGATCTGTTCATCGGTAAACGACAGGATTTGAATATCTTCACCTAGAGCTGCAAAAGCTTGGGTTACCGCGCCCACAGGTACACCTGCTGGGGTGTTCATGCCATCAATGGTGCCGTTTTGCAATGCGCTCGCGCTACCGCCGTAACCCATAAAGGCAAGTTTAAATTGTTCTGGGTTCACTGATAGGCCCTTCATAATCTGACGACCTGAGTTTTCTGTACCTGAGTTTTTCTTACCGATAGAAAATTTCTTGCCGTTCAGATTTTCTAAATCACTCATGGTGCCTGTTTCAGCTAGGTCCGAACGAACAATAAAGTGTTCAACATTTTGCCAAAGCATAGAGACAGAGCGCAGCTGAGTTTGGCTACCCGATTTTTCGTATGGCCCTAGTCCCTGCCAAGCCCACGCGCCGTACAAGCCTTGCAAGATAGCAAACTGGGCTTCATTTTCATTCAGCAGTTTTACGTTCTCGCCCGACCCTGCAGAACTGATAGCCGCCAAAGAAAAGTGCTGCTTCGGCGCAAGCTTAACTTTACTCAATGTCGCCAACGCTACGCCTACAGGGTAGTAAGTGCCGCCTGTTGAAGCTGTCGCTAGAATATAGCTGCGCTCTTCTTGAGCAGAGGCGTTGCTGATAAGGCCAATAGATGCCATTGCGATTGCTAAAGTTTTAACTAGCTTGTTGTATTTCATTGTTACTCTCCATGTAGAGTTATTCACGTTATAGTTTTGTTAACAACAACAGCCAGATAGCAAGCACAATGCCAAATTTTAAGTTATTGATTTAAATAAATTTAAATAAAAAGATCAATAACGGTAGGCGGATTATTGCTTATTACATACTGATGGCATGAGCAATTTTTTGCTTACTA
Source organism: Vibrio chagasii (assembly GCF_002954585.1). Taxonomy (GTDB): domain Bacteria; phylum Pseudomonadota; class Gammaproteobacteria; order Enterobacterales; family Vibrionaceae; genus Vibrio; species Vibrio chagasii_A. Next base: position 1,516,476 of record NZ_MSCI01000001.1, on the reverse strand, counting down.
AAAAAGGGCATTAACATCTATATAAAGTTAGCTACATCACACTTTACGTGAGAAATGTGACCAACAGTTATAAAATCGCAAATACAGAGTGAGCCATTTATTGCTCATTAACTTTCAATAAACACTACAGTCTTGTTGCTCACTAAGATTCGACATAGTCGCTTCGATTCAGCGCATAGCGCACCATTTTTTGGTTCAATGTTCGGCGAGGTAGATCTAAGTCTTGCATCACATCATTAATGCGCCCTTGATAACGCACTAACGCATCGTGAATCACCTTACGTTCGAAACTCTGTACCTGCACCGCCAACGGAATTCCCGCTGTGGCAGATTCCGTTACCGAATTGGGGCGACACGCCAATATATCCCCAACCGTTAGGCTTTCATCCAACGCAAAACGAATCGCAACATTGCGAAGTTCACGTACATTCCCCGGCCACGCATACGACAATAAGGCATGGCGATCCGCTTCACTGGCTACTCGAGTTTCGCTGTTCGCTTCTTGAGTAAAGTGTTCAAAAAGAATCAAAGCGTCATCCTCACGCTCACTAAGCGGAGGCAAGTGCAACTGGGCAACGTTCAGACGATAGAATAAGTCTTGGCGAAAGTCAGGATGATTCAATAAGTCACATTTCGAGGCAGATACTACCCTCAAATCAACGTGTTGCTGCTGGTTACCCCCCACACGCTCAACGACATTGTCTTGTAAAGTTCTTAGCACTTTGACCTGCATAGACAAAGGCATGCTCTCGATCTCATCAAGGAAGACCGTGCCTTTATCAGCAAACTCAAGCTTACCGATGCGTCGCTTAGCTGCACCAGTAAAGGCTCCGGCCTCATGCCCAAACAGTTCGCTCTCAAACAAATTTTCAGGAATGGCACCACAATTGAGCGGTACAAAAGGGTGTCTTTTTCTCTCGCTAAACTCATGCAAGCAAGAAGCGACCAACTCTTTACCACAGCCAGTTTCACCATAGATGATCACATTAGTGTCTATGGAAGCCACCTTCTGTATCTGTTCGCGCAGTTCACACATCACCTTACTGCGACCAATCAGGACCTGCTCAATACCCTTTAGGTTATTTAAGTAGCTTTGACGGTTAACTCTGTCTTGGCTGCTTTGGTACTTCTCGACCGCTTCAGAAACGGTTTGGGAAAGCCGTTCAGGGTCAAACGGCTTTTCGATGAAATCATAGGCGCCTTGATGTAACGCCTTTACCGCCATATCAACATCACCGTGCCCGGTGATCAAAATAACAGGGACTTCTGGCACCAAACTCTTAAATCTTCCAAGTAATTCCACCCCATCAATATCGGGCAAACGCACGTCACTAATGATGGTGTGAAAGTCCCCCTGTTTAACTGCGTTTAACGCATCTTGCCCAACCTCAAACGCAGTGACGTCGAAGCCAGCCAACTGTAACCATTGGCTGGTTGCTTGACGCACAATCGCATCATCTTCAATCAAAGCTATACGTTGCATGGTCTGTTCCTAACACTTGAACCAAATATGCCGCCCACGGTATTCAAAAACCGAGCCGACGAAAAGGAGCTAGCTCCCACTTTGAGTAACACCTCTTTAACAGTTTTATGATGTTTGTTAGGTTCAACTTGTTTCACTCTCCTCGTGCTCAAAAAGCAAACACAAAATGACTTTAAACCACTAATTTTAAAGGGATTTAATCAAGAATGATGAATAACAATCGATATTGGTTATTCCTATTTTCCTGTTTAATAATTGGCTTAGTGCAAGTCACAACCAAAAACGGGATCAGTCAATGGAAGCTTGAACAAGCGCAGCGCTATGCTGAGCAGCGCTTCCTTGGATATATCGCTGAAGCAAGGCGAACCCTAAAACGTTTCTATTACCTGCCCTACCTAGTCACCAATGATGAAACCACGGTTCGTTTTATCGATGGCGAAAACCGCCTTGAAAAGCGTATAAAAAAGCAGCTCATCCAATTGGACAAAGCAGCGAATACCAAAGGTTGGTACCTACTCACCCACAAAGGCGATTTGCTGGTATCGAGTGTCGAAAGCAGCCAACTCAGCCGTAAAAACGCCAATACGATAGTGTCCAAGATCCACCAGCAAGGTGGGGCGATTTCAGTAGTAACCAAAAACAAAGGCGTCACCCCAGACTATTTTATTGCCGCTCCGGTGTATCGAGCCGCTGATGTGGTGGGCATTGTTGCGGTGCAGATTGATTTGTCGCTGCTGACCGATCAATGGTTCGCCGATGGCGAAGCGGTACTGTTCCAAAACCCTCGCGAACAATTTTTTCTCTCAAGTGACCACAAACTGAGTGCAGATTGGTTTAACGACACCTTCAGCTCCCAGCCTACTGCCACCACACGCGAGTTGTACGATCAAACCCACATTCGCGTGTGGCGACTGCAAGGTAAAGACTATCTGATTCAGTCGATCAAGTTAGACGACCTCAACTGGCGTTTAACCTACCTCACCCCATTAACTAGCCTCAACCAAACTACGAATTGGATAAGTTGGAGTGTGGCGGTGGGCTGTCTTTTCATCATGCTATTGCTGGTCATTCTCTACCAGAGACGCCAGAAAAAGCTCAGTAACCTACGAATCCAAAAGCTTATCGAAGAGTCGGAAAAACGGTTGTCTGGAATGATCAACAAGACCCACGTAGGACTTGTGCTGATCGATAAACACGGTCACATCCACGACATTAATTTGATGGCGAAAAACTACTTCTGCCTATCCGATTCGATGATCAGCAACATCAAAGCATGGCAACTTTTTGAGGCCGGTAACCCGAACTCAACCACTTTGCAGTTGCTGAAGAACTTAGAGCAACATCAGGAGCTGGCCGAAATCACCAGTGTTGAAACCATGGCAAGACGCAGTGATGGCAGCAACTTCCCGGTATTGTTCTCGATTAGTCCCTTTCCTTGGCATGGCACAACCTATTACCTGTGTACTGTGATTGATATCAGTAAACGTAAGAAAGCGGAGATCGCGGTACAAGAAGCCAATAGAACACTACAGCTGAGGGTCGAAGAGCGAACTCAAGACCTAAAAGATGCACAGCAAGAGTTGGTCGAATCAAGCAAACTTGCCGCATTGGGGCGGATGTCTAGCGCAATTACTCATGAACTCAATCAACCGCTTACTGGCCTAAAAACCCTGCTTTCAAGTAATCAGTTACTGATGGAAAGAGGCGAGACTAAGATGTTAAAAGCGAACATGGACCTGGTGATGAGCCTGATCGACAGGATGGCCAACATGACGAGTCAGCTGAAGTCCTTCGCCTTTCAAAGATTGGAAAAGCCTTATCCGGTTTCACTAACAGACGCACTTCAAGAAACCCTGCGCATACACCAAGCCGCGTTAGAACGTGTCGATATTCGAGTACGTGTCGCCTCTAATATTTCAATGGTGATGGGAGAAGAAGCACGACTTAGACAAGTACTCGGTAATCTCTTAAGCAATGCTATCGATGCCACGCAAAATCAGTCAACAGCGACCATTGTTATCAGTGCTCATACCGAACAAGAGCGTGTGATCATCAAGGTGCAAGATAACGGTTGTGGCGTATCCGAAGACCAACTAGAAACCATTTTCGAACCCTTCCACACCAACAAAAAAATGGGCGAAGGGCTCGGACTCGGGCTCGCCATCACCGCCAACAATGTACGCGATATGCAAGGCTACTTGATTGCTAAAAACAACTCAGCTCAAGGAATGACGTTCACGCTAACGCTAAAAAATATCGACGATAAACATGAGCAATAACAACATTTACAGGCATGCGCCATCGGAAATCAATATAAAAAATGTATAGTTATAAATTTAAAAAATTATAACCTATTGCTATATTACTCAAGAATATAAAATGTTGACCACTAAGATAAAAATACATTTACAAATAAAATCATCGTAATTGAAAAGATATTTCATTGTAATTACGAAATTAAATACTATAAGATTTCTAAAAGCGGTAATCTAGCGTCATGTATAACTCATCTTTTATCCATTCATCCTCTTGTGTGCTTCCACTTAGCACTCGATATCCTAATTCTGTAGACCAAGATTCGCTGAAAAAGTAATTAACACCAGCCTGCCCCCCGAATAAATAAAAACTATTATTATCAGGAGTGTCAATGTCTTGATGTTTATAACCAGCACTTATACCAATAAATGTATTAAACTTACCACTTGAACCTAAACCATACATATAGTCATACGAGCCAAGGTATTTAGTCAACTTACTCTCACTTGAGTAGGTAACTGTTCCAAGAAATCGGTGAGTATCATTATTAATGATGCCGGATCTAAGCATGTAAGTCTCTTTACTTGAACCACCTAGTATATGGTTATTGTCAGCACTCAACCCAGCACCTACAACATAATCAGAGCTCTTAGCATGTGTTAAGAATGGCAAAAGTAACAAAGCAAAAAATTTCTTTCTCATAATATAAAACACTGTTCAATTGAATTACCGCAATGTTAGTACCTGAAATTTTTAAATCAAATAAAACTTGTTACAATTTGTGTAATTGTTATGGTTTATATTACTAATTGATAGTAGTTTAAAATAAACTCAACATAATAACAGCGAGAAAAATCCCCATGAGAGTGTTACTCATTTCGTCATTAATTTTTATGAGTGGATGCACTGCAATTCCCAAGTCGAGCTCAATGACATGTATTCCAATTTTTACTACCGTTTATTGTGCAAACTCTTGAACAATATTTTTTGTAACGAAAGGACAATATCTCCAATACAAACATATCAAATTAAAATTAGAGCACTATTCACGCTAACAAAAATATATCCCCTTATTTATAAGCTTTTACTATGTAACGATTTAGCTTACAAAGCCATACAGTAATACGTATAAGACTGCGGAATAATGCTCACCAACGGTCAAAGGCCGATAACAAAAATACTTGATACTGCATGACATAAAAGAGTGAGTAAGAACAATGAACAAATTCGCGAAATCAGCATTGGCACTGGGCTTAATCAGCGCGGTTTCTTTTCCTGCCCTAGCAGCAGGAACTGACGGCGGTGCGTACATCGGTGGCGGCCTTGGTGTGTATCAAGATTCTGATACAGACGGTCAAGGTAACCTAGATTCAGATGGTATGGGTTACAACCTATATGGTGGCTACCAGTTCAACCGTATCGTTGGTGTTGAACTTGGCTACAATGATTACGCAAACTACAAACAGGGCACAGCAAAAGTATCTCCAACGTCTGTTTCCGTATCTGCAAACCTAGGTTACACGTTCGACAACACGATTCGCCCATTCGTGTTGGCTGGTCTTAGCTCTGTTGACCTACACGCAAACAAGAGCGCTGGTTACAATGATGACAGCGGTACAGGCTTCCACTTTGGCCTTGGTGTTGAATACACGCCAATCGAAAACCTAACACTACGCCTAATTTCACAAGCTGATGCCGTGAGCGTAGAAAACTACTACGGTCCATTCAAAACCGAAGATAAGACACTGGCATTCAGCAGTGTTAGCCTAGGTGGTTCTTACAACTTCTAATGTAGCGAACCTACTTAGAACACCCTAACGTAAATAATTCACTTTGCAATCAAAACGGCAAAGTGAATTTTATCATTCCACAGCGCGTAAATATTGCCATTTATGATTCATAGGCACTGGTAGAAGATATTTAAAAACTTATCACCATACATAAACCTAATTAGAGGTTGAAATTAGAATGAGCTATTGGTTACAGTCTCCTAAACCCTCAGCTGTTGCTCAATACATTGATTGTTATTGGCTAATCGAGAAAACGCCCGACGCTCAAACTCATCAATTTCCGATACTCCCCCCTGCCCCTTCAGCACATTTGATTCTGTCACCCAGCGACCAACCGTATCACTACACAATAAATCAACAAGTCCAACAAGGAGTTGGCAGCCACCTATTATTGCCCCATCATAAGGCGATAGAACTGGATCACTCGAAGCCGTTTATTCACTTGGGCATCAAGTTCCACGCCGGCGCTTTATACTCGCTCACAATCCCTGATTGCCCGCATCCAAGCTTAGATCGCGTCAACACCATCGACCTTGCAGTTCTACTCAACAATTTTGATGCCGATGTAACGTCACTGATTAAGCTTGCTCAAAGCGACTTTGAAGCTTGTTGCCAGCAGTTGGATGACTTGCTGCTACCTTGGTTATCCACCGCTACAAACGATAGACATAGTGACCTCACTCGAAAAGTACTGAGTGTGCTTGGTTCAACGCCGATAGCTGAACTTAGTGACACGCTATTTTTTTCTCAAAGAACACTCGAACGAAGCTTTAACAAAGTGACAGGCCTAACGTTAAAGCAGTGCCAATCCATGAACAAACTCGAAGCAATGCTCGAATATCTTTATAAGAAAGAGTTGAATGACATAGATTGGCTAGACGTCGCTTTTCAATTTGGATTTAGCGACCAACCACACCTGATTCGTTACCTAAAAAAGACCATTGGCTTCACACCAAATACCTATGTCAAAGAAGGTGGATTAACCATAGATGTATATGACGGTTTCAGGTCAGAGTAACGAACTGACCACACATTAGATCTCTGTCTATCGTGCCTCATTCGTAGCAAGTTTTATTGAGTTTAGGATTGCGACTCCATATACTGGAAACACCATCAGACGGAGGGCAATAATGAATAATAAAAACAAACACATAGTTTTAATTCATGGTCTGTATATGCCTGCGTTGATCATGCAATATCTAGATAGAAACTTTAAGAAACGCGGCTTCACTACCCATAAGTTTGCCTACAACTCACTGCGCTTCCCATCCGCAGCAAAACGCCTAAATCGCTTCGTAAATGCACGCTTTGATGAGCACGATAAAGTCTATTTCTTTGGTCACTCACTCGGTGGCTTACTGATTCGTCATTACTTTAAATTCTACCAACCACACTTCGCTGACACCTGCATCATTACTGCGGGCACACCACACAATGGTGCGACCATAGCTAAAACGCTTTCTAATCATGGCTTTGGGTTCATTTTTGGTTCAACCAAACACATCCTCAACGATGGGCTTGGTGACTACGATAATGATGTGCCAATTGGTGTGATTACTGGCACCTACGACGCTGGCGTAGGACGAATCGTATTAGGAAAAAATCATGGCGATGGTACGGTCACTCTTGAAGACGCAAACCTGAAAGGGGCAACAGACACTTGCGCGCTCAACGTCAACCACACTGCCTTGGTGTATTCTAAGGAAGTCGTCACGCGCTCTGTCCAGTTTATCGAGCACAGGACTTTCCAGATGGCTTCCTAGCCTTTATCCCATGCTTGCTTCAAGCTATTAAACGATAAATATAAAAATCCCAATCTGCAATCAGAATGGGATTCATAACTCTATAAGACCTGTTTATTACAGACGGTTTATTCGTTTTGGCAGGAACACTTCACCGAGCATACAGCGTACTGAACCGCCACCAATGTCTTCAATGGTTTTTACATCGAATGGGAGCAACTTTCCGTGAGTCGACAGCTGAGTAAGCTGAGCTGGAGAGAACGCATCGTAAGCCGATTGGGACATCGCGATCACCTTGTCGCCATTCACGGTTTCAAGCTGCAGGATATTGCCACAGAAACGGTTCATCTGATCAATCGAAATCGAGATCACTTGTTTGTCTTTCGCAAGGGACTTCACGACGAAGCGACGCTCGAACTCTGGAATCACTTCATCACAGATTACGCAGAAGTTATCACCAATCGCCATCATTACATTGGTATGATAAATCGGCTGACCAGATGGCAATGCCGTTTGGAAAGAAACCACGCGTGAATAGCCAATACGCTTTGCGTAATCCTCCAACACTTCACGGTCACAACGTTGAGAAAGCGCGGCATAGATGGTCTTGTTGATATGATCAATCACCATCACACCCGTGCTCTCAAGATAAGAGCCTTGTGCGATGTAAGATTCTAGCGACTCAGTATGGTTAACAATACGACCCGACGCCTCTAAAGCTTCAATAAGCGCATTTGGTTTAACTTCATTCTGACGGTTTTCACAGGCCATAGGGAAGGTGAATAAGCTGCCATCGCTACAGGTGCTAAACCAATTGTTTGGGAACACCGCATCTGGCGTTTCCACACCAAGCTCTGGATAATCAAACTCTACAACTTGCACACCCTCTTTACGTAATGAAGCCACCATCGCCTTAAATTCAGCCATAGTTTCTAACTTCACCTCAGCTTCGGTGAGGTTAACTCTGTTTTGAAACTCGTTATCACGTGCAGTTTCTTCGTTAAATCGAAATTCTTTTGGCGGCACCATAACAACGCAATTGGCGTTTTGAACATTAGTAATGTGAAGTGATTTTTTGTGTAGGTTTAACATTTCAACCGTCCCTATCTTTTATTTACCTCAGGATTGTAAACAAGTTGTTACGACAAGATTCACTGAAAAGAATAATGATTTGAATATTTATCCCAAACATTTACTGCCAAACCCAGTTTAAACCGTAATTTTTACTGCAAGATAACAGCACATCAGAAAGAACAAACAGTTTGCATATCAATTAAAGAATTTGCTGAATAAATATCCGAGCGCTCTTTTCTGTGTTACCGCGAGTTTAGGTTACAATTTAATCCATTTAGCGTTAGGATTATCACCGTTGCATAACAATCAATTACGTTTGAAATAAGCTTAACTCTTCCCATCTGATCCAATCTAAAATAAGCGTCATACACAATACGTTTTGGACCTTTCGCGATCACTAAAACACGGTGTTAAACCAAACTCTATCGAATGATTTAATGCTTATAAGAACGCATGGGCGCTCATAAAATTTCAAACTAAGACTGTGAAAATTTAAATTGAGACTATAAAAACAAAGCTGCACGACGATGCCGCTGCTTATAGAGACACGAGTTTATAAAGGGAAATCTATGTACAAAAAGTTTGAAGGCTTTACTGAAGCCTTTCCAAAGGGAGAGCCGATACAACCTCCTGCTGGAATACTGGCATTTTGCCGCCACTACACGCGAGGTTTTGAAAAGCCTCTCATCTTGCTCGGTATCATGAGCATGACGATTGCGATCATCGAAGTGGCGCTATTTGGTTACATGGGACAATTGGTTGACTGGCTATCAACAAGCAACCCAGAAACCTTCTTAGCTGACAACAAGTCCACTCTTATGGGTCTTGGTGTACTGCTGTTGGTCGTAATGCCAATCTTGATCAGCGTGTACTCACTGTTGCTCCATCAAACCTTACTCGGTAACTATCCGATGTCGATTCGCTGGTTGGCGCACCGCTATCTGTTAAAGCAAAGCTTATCTTTCTACCAAGATGACTTTGCTGGGCGTGTTGCCACCAAAGTAATGCAGACATCGCTCGCGGTACGTGAAACCGTGACCAAAATGGTTGATGTGTTTGTCTACGTGACGGTTTACTTCACTGCGATGCTGTTCATGCTGGCCGAGTCGGATTGGCGTTTAATGGCTCCAATGTTGATCTGGTTGTTCGTCTACATCGGCATTCAGCTTTACTACGTGCCGAAACTCAAAGACGTATCATCGGAACAAGCAGACGCTCGCTCACTCATGACAGGTCGAATTGTTGATAGCTACACCAACATCGCGACAGTAAAACTGTTTTCGCACAGTAAACGTGAAACCGAATACGCCGAAGAAGGCATGGAAGGCTTCCTAGATACCGTGTATCGCCAAATGCGCCTTGTTACTGGCTTCAACATCTGTGTGGAATTCGCTAACTACCTACTGGTATTCAGTATCGCGGGTATCTCTATCTACCTATGGCTCGATAGCGCAATCACTGTGGGTGCCATTGCGATTGCGGTGAGTTTGGCTCTGCGTATTAACGGCATGTCTAAATGGATCATGTGGGAGATCGGTGGCCTGTTTGAAAACCTAGGTACCGTGATTGACGGCATTAAAACCATGTCGAAGCCGATCGCTATCGAAGACAAGAAAGATGCACAGCCACTTAAGGTTCCACAAGGCGGCATCAACTTCGAAAACGTGAGCTTCAACTACGGTGAAAACAAAGGCGTTATCAACAAGCTAAACCTAAAAATCAAACCCGGTGAAAAGGTAGGTTTAGTTGGACGTTCTGGTGCTGGTAAATCGACGCTGGTTAACTTGTTACTGCGTTTTCATGATGTCGAAAGCGGTCGTATCCTGATTGATGATCAAGAGATCTCAAGCGTTACTCAAGACTCACTACGCAGCAATATTGGTATGGTGACACAAGACACTTCACTGCTTCACCGTTCGATCAAAGACAACATTCTTTACGGTCGTCCGGAAGCGACGGATGAAGAGGTGTATGCTGCAACCAAACAAGCGCACGCGCATGAGTTTATCGAAACCCTAACCGACCCGTTCGGCAACATTGGTTACGATGCTCAAGTGGGCGAGCGTGGTGTTAAGCTATCTGGTGGTCAACGCCAACGTGTAGCAATTTCACGTGTACTTCTGAAAAATGCACCACTGTTGGTTCTTGATGAAGCGACTTCAGCTCTAGATTCAGAGGTAGAGGCTGCAATCCAAGAGAGCTTAATTGAACTAATGGAAGGTAAGACGGTTATCGCAATTGCGCACCGCCTATCCACCATCGCAGCAATGGATCGCCTGATCGTTTTAGATGAAGGTAATATCGTTGAAGAAGGCACGCACCAAGATCTGATTAACCAAAATGGTATCTATGCGCAGTTGTGGAATCACCAGACTGGTGGCTTTATCGGTACCGAGAATTAGGCTTTTAAACATTAATTAGAATAGAACATTAAATGGCGACAATATAACGAAGAATATAAGTACATCGCTTCTAAAAAAAACCAGAGCTCATGCTCTGGTTTTCACGATTAGCGTTCAGCTAGCTTGTTTTTGCATTAGGGTATGTATCTTAAAAATCTTACTCAATAATCTTTAATTTTTTGTTTATGTAGAGAAAGAGATAAGCCCCACTGTAATATATCAGGCATTTTATGAGTGAGTAATTTTACTTACGCTTTAATCCACACTGAGTACGGCAGAGTTACACAAATCGTCGCTTTCAAACTGAGTAACATCACCTGCTACTAAATTTGGAATAGGAAACAAACGCACAGTTAATGGTTTATTCAACCTATAGGCCATTGTCCCTGTATCGCGCATTAACGCTGAAATTTTATCTATTGATGTGTTACCTGGAATCGGTACTGTGTCTAACCCGATACCACAGACGGCACTATTAGTAAGTAAGGTCAGAATATCAAAATCACTAGTTAAGGTTCTCTCAGCAAGCCCTGTATCCTCTGTCAATGCGAGCATTACGCCTGAAAATCCAACTAGATTAACGTGAGTCATTGACTTAAATACGCGAGTTAACAATGAAGAGACCTCAACTGTACCAGCGGCCCCAAAGTTTTTAACGCCTAATTCTTTATATACTTCCACCATACTTGCGCAACTTTTAGACGGTGCAGCAGAACTATCAAAACCTGCAAAATTGAAGCTATCTGTTGTCGTTGAATCTAAAATAAGTTGATTAATTTCCTCGATATGATAATGCAAAGCAGTTTTCATTGCGTCAAAATATATTTTGAATGCTTCGTTATGGTTTTTAATATTATAATTTTCATTTATATCTTTTAATACTTGCACTAAAAGATCTGGTGTTTCCAAACCAATCACAAAGCTATCCTCAAGCTCTGAACGGTGGTAGCTTGCAGGAAAATATGGGATAAATGGTTTACAGTTAAAATTAACTGTAAAATTAAAGTTACCTTCACCATGGCTAGTTATTACACTAATTCTTTTTACGGTTGTTGCTGCTAAGTCAATCATCTCATTATCAAGAATACCAAACTCATCAGGTGATACATTAACGCAAGCATTACACAAATCTCCGAAGTCACGTATTAATTCAGGAAGAAGGCTAAGCTCATGTTTAGTTTTAACTTCACCGATAGCAAATCTAATACGTAATCCGCTTTTATTATGGCTATTAATCAATTTACTTAGTAGAGTTAAATCAGCTTTAGCACTTTCTATATTTAAAGTATTTAAGTATTCACCAAACGGATTGGTGACAATACGAATAGATTGAACTATATAGCCCTGACTAATAAATTTTTCAGATAGATTATTACAAAAATCAGCAGCTTTTTGTATTTGACTTCTCCAAGTTTTTTTATCATTTGTTAATGACAAAAAAGTAGTAATAGTCCTTATTTTACACAGTTCTTTGTTTTTGAATTTCATACACAACAACCTTAATTGACTAGCGGTTTCATTTATTTTTGCATTAATCAAAGCTAATAGTAGTCATTCAGCGGCTGTTAAATAAGATACAATTTCTGATCATTTTTAGAGTACAGAATGGCTTTGCTGCGTAACTCGCACATAAAACTGAACGCCCTAAACTGAGGAGTCATTAGATAGCGGACTGAGTTTTTGGCATGACTCACTCGATGCCTTAAACACAGTATAAGTATAGCCAACCTAGCGTAGTGATTTTTTAGTCTTAGCTCCGATCTAATAGCTATTTTACTCAGCAAATATCTGTCTCTGATAAAGAACGTTTATGGTATGGACAAAGAATAGAAAGTGGCTGTATTGGGGGCTTGTTGTAGACATCTCAATTAACTGTTATTCATCACTGAACGAAGTTTTATGGCAAAGTCGCTTGGTGATCACATAGGAGCACTTGGATTTGAGACTCACTTTTGAACACAAATTTGCTCGTGGCTTTGCTAAATTGGTTATTTATGAATAAATAAGGGTATGTAAAGTCGTTTAACTTAGTGTCCAGTATTGGTGGTGCTGTTCATATTGCACTGGCCCCAGAAATTTCTGATGAGTTCACGTACTCAATGCTCAAAGCCATCAATAGCATGATGATGGACATGTTGGCTGCAATTTCTCGAAAAGATTATGAAGACAGACGCCGACGCCAAAAACAAGGTATCGAGAAGGCTAAGAAAGAAGGGAAGTATCAAGGAAGAAAGCCAGATTTAGAGCTGCATGAAAAAATCTACAAGCTTAGAGTGGGTAACCAGATGAGCGTCAATGAGACAGCCAAAATGATAGGCGTCTCAGCGAGAACAGTTGTACGTGTCGTTAAGAAGATGAATGCTCAGCGCGAAGGTGAGTAGGTGAGTGTACCCTACTTAGGTTTAGGCTCTGTGATGGCAGACCAAGTGAAATGGAATAGTGAAATTTCCCTCGGTAATTAGGCTAACGACAAAGTCGCTTGGTAGTTAAGGTACGACAGAATCGCTTGGTGATCACACTGTAGCTTCAAGCTTGTCTGACTCGTTTGTGCCCCAAAGTGTGTTTAGAACTTATGAATCTAGCATGATAACTATTGTGGCAATAGCTTGTTCGCAAATTGTCTAACACATATTCGAGCATCAGGCTGGAACATATTTTGCCGATCAATTCATGCTATACAGAAAAAATCTGTATTTAGTGATGTAGGTACGGAACTGTAGAACTTAAACTATTGTTATTCAAAGCAAAACAGATGTATGGTTTACGTCATAAAGATACTAGACAGAATAATTCTATATTTAAGTACAGAATTATTCTGTCTAATATAGCTGTTAGGCATTTAAAATGAAGTACGAACCAATAGATATCAAGTGCCCAAATTGTGGCAATTTAGCAAAGTTCGAAGAACCATTTGAGTTCTGGCCAAAAATAGAAGCTAATGCTGATGACAATCGACCAACTCATAGGTGGGGAGGTTGGACAGTAGTGGAACGTTTTCCATCACAAGTATCTTGGAAGCCGCCATCGAGTTCATGTCAGTATCTGAGAGGCGGTGGTAACACTGGTAAAGGAGGCTATCCACTATTAACTAATGGACTTGTACAATGTCAGAGTTGCCATGTGAATAACAAGCATGTGTTGTGTTGGCCTTCTGATGCTTATTGGCAATGGCCGATTAGAGGTGAGCTACTGTGGGCATGGGATAAAGATCATGCTCAATTAATTCTAAACTATGTAAAAACACGTATGAGACCGTCAAGGCAATCCTATAGTTTGCGCTATATCCCAACACACTTTTTGTCAGCAAAAGTACGAGATCTTGTAGTTCAAAAAATGGAACGTAGTATAAATGCCTAACAAAGCGTTTAAGACAGATTCGCAACGCTTGGCATTTTGGGTTTGAATCAGTTTTAGTGTTTACGGCACAATAGGTTAGGTTCAATGGTAGCGTTGCTCACTACTTAACGCTGCGTTATGTGCTCGGAGCAAAATATGAAAAAACTATCAATCATCACGCTGGGCGTATCAAATATCGAGTCCTCAGCAAAGTTTTATGAAGCGGTGCTTGGGTTAGAGCGTACAGATTATAAATCTGATGAAATTGTATTCATGGATGTTGATGGACCGGAGTTAGCTTTATTTCCTAAACCCGAATTAGCTAAAGATGTTGGTGTTGAACCAGATGGTTCAGGTTTTGCCGGTATTACACTGGCTAGAAATGTCGACTCTTCTCGTGAAGTGCTTAGTCTTCTGAACAAGGCAGAAGCAAATGGTGGGAAAATCGTAAAGCAAGGGCAGCTTGTATTTTGGGGTGGTTTTTCAGGTTACTTCTCTGATCCAGATGGGTACTTGTGGGAGATAGCTGTAGGTTCAGAGCTCTATAAAGCAGAAATGGAGCAACACACATAACAAGAGACTTTGGTTTCAAGATACTTTTTCATACCTGATCTTGATGCAACTAAGTCATTTAATCTAACAAGGTTTTGTCCAATAATGAGTTACGATTAGTTGAAAGTCGGTGTTCTAAACTCTTAAAGAGCACATCAAATATACTGGCACAGTGAAGCTTCACCTGCCTTGTCGTTGAAAGGCTGTATCTTTTATTTTGATAGTGAAATTACTACGACTAATGCCCAATAACTTCGCGGGTTTTGCTTAATTGCCACGAGTATGCACAATTACGGCTTTAAGAGCTTCATCTTTGACCATCGCCATGCCCCAGGAAACGTCGGTATTTTGGGCTTTATCGAGTAACATCGGTTTAAGATAGATTTGTAAGTGTTTCAGGATAGCCTTGTGGCTAATGACTTTATTATCTTTGTTCATTGAGTGGGAGTGAGGCTGTTGAAAGATTGAAGTATGTACATGGATATTTCTAATCGACCTGGGCTCATACTTATAAAACAAGCATTAATCCTAGAAACGTTACTTTCTGATGAAGCACTTGAGGGGGTTCACCTTGTCTTCGGTTTCAAAATTCATGAGCTAGACAGTGAAATGTTGAACAAGTTAGAAGTGAGTCATTTAGAATCTATAAGCTTTTGTGATGATAAGGTTATCTACCCCACAGCGTCATAATCGAGAAATGGTGACTGTTAGGACTTTAGCTCATTCGTGGGGGCATTATGTCTATGCCTTGAGGAGAAATTCATGATTGTAGTAGTAAGGTTTTCTTTTCCACATGAAGCCCATATTGCCAAAGCTAACCTAGAAAGTGCTGGTATTAAAAGCTTCATTGGAGATGAACATACGGTGAATACACAATGGCTATATTCGAATGCAATTGGAGGTGTTCGATTAATGGTTTCAGAAGAGGACTTAGAGGAGGCAACCGAAGTTCTTAATAGTGATTTTTCTGAATGCCTAAAAAGTCACTCTCAAGAAATAGGAGAAAAGCTAGACATTTGCCCTCACTGCGGAAGTAGTGACTTATCTGCCTATACAAAGGGTAAGCGGCCAGCGTTTCTGGTGTTCATATTGTTAGGCTTTCCTCTGTTTTTCTATAAACAGGGTTATAAGTGCAATCAGTGTGATGAGTTCAGCGAAAAACTTTGAGTCGTGACTTAAATAGAAATGTAAGCAAAGCCATAAAAAGAAGAAGCAAGTTAAGTGGTTCAAATACTGATTTTATATCTGTCTTTCTAGCTGATTTAGCCACTTTCTTTCCAATCGATAAAGACGATAATTACCGAGCATATTGAATCATGTGAGTTACATTTTGCAACACTGCAAAAGGGCTTTTTTCCCCCAATTAATCGCAATTATCACCGACCAGATAAATAATTAGTCCACACTCATCATTGGGTCGATTTCTTTTAGATTAACGCTGTCGTGTGTAAGAATATCCAGCTTAGATTGAACAGTATCAACTGGATACAGCGCTTGAGATAGTCGAATATGCGAATCGAGAACATTGAACAGTAAATCAATCTCGCTAGAATAATTACACTGAGGAGTAAAGGTTAATATGTCAGAAAGTCAAGACCTTATCAAAGAACTCAAACGCCAACTCAAGCTGTATGGCTTGCACTATGTCGATGTTGCACAACATTTGGAGTTAAGCGAGGGCTCCATAAAGCGCTTATTGGCAGAAGGCAGTCAAATTAGCCTCGATCGATTGGAGCGTATCTGTCAACTAATTGGTTTGGAGATGTCTGAGCTATTTAAGCTGGCTGCGGCACACAACAAAGGGCTGGAGTCACTCACGCTAGAACAAGAAAAGCAACTGGTCGACGATAAGGGCCTGCTGCTTGTCGCTGTCTGTGTAGTAAATGGCTATCGCTTCGAACAGATCATTGAACAGTACACCTTTGATGAGTTAGAGCTGATACAAAAGCTCGCCCAACTCGACCGCCTCAATATTATTGACCTGCTACCTGGCAATAAGATTCGTCTGCGTATTTCCCCTACTTTTCGTTGGCATACCGGCGGCCCTATTCAGCGTTTCTTCCAACAACAAGTTCAAGAAGCCTTTTTCCAAAGCCATTTCTCTGCCGAGGGTGAAAAGCTGGTGATGGCAACAGGCCTCATGAGCTTGCCAACCAATAAGAAGATGCAGCAGAAGCTACAAAAGGTCATTGATGAGTTTTATACGATCTGTCAAAGCGACGATTCACTGGAAATGAACGAGAAGCACGGTACCTCTCTGGTGATTGCGATGCGTCGTTGGACGTTCCCGCTGTTTAACCCTTGGGAACGTAAATAGGAAGAACTGATGCTCGATAAACTCAAAAGCCTATCTATCAAGACAAGACCTATTCTCCCTTTGTTTATGTTGGTTGCATTTGCTGGTTTTGCGGTGTTCATTGCCACACTCTTGCAACTTTCTGATGTGGTTGGGGAGTCTTATCTTATTCCGAGTGGCGTAACGGCGTTGTGGGCGCTTGCAGCTTGGGTGATGATCTCAAGCTTTCAGCATGTTCCTGAACTTACACCAAGCCTCGGTTTTTTCAAACGAATGAAAGCTCGCTTAGTGCGTCTGTTCTTTTATCTCATCACCTTGGGCTTTATTGGACTGTCTGGCTTTATCTTGTTCGTTACATTGAGAATGCTCAGCGTCTGGTTCCGACATTAAGCTAATCTCGTAACGTATAAAAGCACCTATCCGTTCAATATCTCAAGTTAATGAAACCAGAAGTATCGCAAAGTGTTACTTTTGGTTTCTCATAACGTAACTCTTTTCTTTACGCTAGTTTCCTAAAGCTCAGCCATTAAAGTGCTCCCATCTCAACGCGATTTTGCCCCTACGGAGCCAGCATGTTTTTTACTAAACGATTCTTCCCCTATTTCGTTACTCAGTGCCTTGGTGCACTGAACGACAATATCTACAAAAATATTCTCTTGCTGATGGTGACCTACAGTCAAATTGATTCACTACCGATGTCGGTCGATCTTTTTGTTAACCTTGCGGCTGGCTTATTTATTCTCCCCTTCTTTCTGTTTTCAGCTCACGCTGGTGCGATTGCCGACAACATGGACAAAGCTAAGCTAATCCGCCGCTTAAAACTTATTGAATTGGTGATCATGAGTTGTGCTGCGGCGGCTATCATGACGCAGAGTGCTATCCTAATGCTGGTGCTACTCTTCATGACTGGCACTCAATCGGCTTACTTCGGCCCTGTGAAATACGCTCTACTTCCTCAAGCGCTAAAATCGGATGATCTAGTGAAAGGTAATGCTTGGGTTGAGATTGGGACTTTCCTTTCTATCCTGATTGGTACATTAAGCGCAGGTCTTCTGCTTGCAGTCCCAAACGGCATGATTATCGCTTCTTGCATTGTAATTACGCTTTCACTTCTAGGCTTTTTAAGCAGCGCTAACATCCCTTCTCTGCCAAGTAAGAAAAGTGACAAAGTAAAATTCGAACCTATTACTGGTTTGAAGAAAACACTCAAACTGGCACAAAAACAACGCGGTATTTGGATGTCTATTCTCGCGATCAGTTGGTTCTGGTTTATGGGTGCGACTTACCTAACTCAATTCCCGAACTTTGCTCGCGAACACCTATTTGCAGACAGCACTGTGGTTTCTCTGCTGTTAGCTCTATTCTCAGTTGGAATCGCGACGGGTTCATGGTTGTGTGAAAAGCTGTCTTTCAATCAAGTTGAACTGGGTATTCTACCATTTGGTATTTTGGGCTTAACGATTTTCAGTACCGACCTTTTATGGGCAGTGCCTGCAATCGAATCTTTCCCAAGCCAATATTACGACGTACAAAGCTTTGTTGCTCAGTCTTCGCATATTAGAGTGATGATCGACTTGTTCTTGGTAGGTGTGAGCGGAGGTGTATTTATTGTTCCCCTTTATGCGTTTATCCAATCGCGTTCAGAAGAAGGCGAATGTGCTCAATCTATTGCGGCAAACAACATCATGAACGCACTGTTTATGGTCGCTTCCGCTGCTGTTTCTATCTTGGTGTTAAGTGTTTTTGAGTTCTCTATTGTTGAGCTATTTGCGATTTTGGCCGTCGGTAACTTCATCGTAGCCATCTATGTTTACCGTCAAGTACCTGAGTTTACTCAGCGCTTTATTAGCTACTTGCTAAGCCACTGCCTGTACCGAGTTTCGGTAAGCGGTCGTCAGCATATCCCGGAGCAAGGCGCTGCCCTGATTGTGGCAAACCATGTAAGCTATGTGGACGCTTTGATTCTAATGGGTACATCAACCCGCCCTGTTCGATTCGTGATGGACAAGTCAATCAGTGAGCTACCTGTTCTTAAACACGTTTTTCGTCATGCTGGAGTTATCCCAATCTGCTCTCCACGCAAATGTGCAGAGACTTACAAAAGAGCTTTCGAACAGATTGAGCAAGCGTTTAGTAACGATGAAGTAGTTTGTCTCTTCCCTGAAGGTCGTTTGACCTCAAATGGTGAACTGGGCGAGTTCAGACCCGGTGTTGAGAAGATTTTAAAGAGAAAACCTGTACCCGTGATTCCAATGGCGTTAAAGGGCTTATGGGGCTCTTTCTTCAGCCATAAAAATGGACACGCGTTAACTAAGCGCCCGACTCGTTTTTGGTCTCGTATCGAAGTCAATATTGGTGAGCTATTACAACCAACCACGTTAGATCGCCATTTGTTACAAAAAGAAGTGCATGATTTACTAATTCGCTGACAGTAGTGCTATGGAGGATTTAGTAGGATAAAATTAACGTCATAAATCTAGGAGATATTATGAAAATCATCATCTTAAGCGCTGCAAGGTTTTCTAAACTCCGTATTTAAGCTGGCTAACATTCCGCTGGTTTGCCCACACTACACCTGTATAAGCCGTCGATCTAAAGATGTTGAGGTTTCATTTAAAACTAAAACCAGAGGTGTGATACAAAACCTAGCCATTGATGTCACTGTTCTCAAGGTTAATGGCGAAGGTGAATGTAAAGTCAAGAAGCATAGAACTGACGGGATACGCAGAGTATGGCGTAAGCTGCACATCGCAGTAGATACTCCCCCCCACGAAATAGCACAGCAGAGCTGAGCTTATCTCACGTAACCGATGCCGAAGTTCTCCCCCTAATCACAAAACGAAAAAACTGCACCCGACGGCACAGTATTTTCATGGCATGATTTAGCGTTAATCACGACGACCTTTCAATTGGAATTTTTGGTCATGTGAAGCATTCGAACTAAATTTCAAACCGCCATTTGACGCTTTATTTCTTCCTTTAAGAATAAAATCAACCTTAACACGCTCTACCTTTACTTGATTGCCTTTGCTCTTTGTCGTATCAATAGTTCCTGTATAAGCCCCATCTGCAGCAAAAACAGTATTCATTGAAGTAGCCATTAATCCAAGTGCAATTATCTTACGCATACATTAGCCTTTCTATTTCTAATTTTTATTCGTTTGGTTACAGTATTTCTTTATTGAAACAACTGCCACATCTTGAAAAATCGTAAATAATTTAGTTTCGACCCGCCATCACGCCGCCATCGACATTTAGAATCGTACCCGTTACCCAAGAAGACTTATTCGATAGTAGGTATTCAATTGCATCAGCAACATCGTCTGTAGAACCAATTCGACCGATTGGGTGGAAATCGTTAAAGCCTTGTAGTGCAGATTCAATCTCATCTTCAGCGATGAATGACTTATAAATTGTTGACATCACGACTGCTGGAGCCACTGCGTTTACACGTACACCGTGGTCACCTAGTTCAATGGCCAAGTTTTTTGTTAGTGCATGTAGTGCCGCTTTCTGCATTGAGTAAGCTGAAGAAGGCGTTGCTTTAATTGCTTGATGTGCCCACATAGAACCGATGTTTACAATTGCGCCACCACCGTGCTGTTTCATATTTTTCGCAACGGCTTGTGTAATGAAGAAGAAAGCACGGTTCATATCTAACTGAAGGTCGTAATCTTGCTCAGAATGCTCAAGGAAATCGACAGGTTTGAAGAAACCAGCCGCATTCACCAAGTAGCCAATGTGACGTTTTTCTGCATTTAACTGTTCAATAAAGCTTTGAACAGCAGAAGAGTCGTATAAATCAACCTGAGCCGTTTCAACATGACCATTCGTGGTTGATTCCAGATCCAATTTTGCTTCAGCAAGATTCTGTTTGTCATGAGAGAGAATCATTACAGGCACACCAGACTTAAGCAGTCGCTCTGCTGTTGCTTTACCCATACCAGAAGAACCGCCAACAATTAGTGCAATAGAAGATGTGTTAAACATAATGAAATCCTTAATTCAAAACTACCTACCAATAGGTAGGTTTATTATTCAAAAAAATGGAGGAGTAGTAGAGACCATCTCCTCGTCAGTGGGTGTACTTTAAGATCGGATCGGTTTCGCGTCAACAACTTTACCTACCTACCAGTAGATAGGTAGGTTGCTTTCAATAAAAACCCATATTTATCAAAAACATAGGTTATAAAATTATTTTTATAAAAATGAGTATCGCTCTCAAAATCGAAGCCTGTGAAGTATTGTCCGATAAGCCCGTTAAAACTTCACGGGCTTTAATTTAGATAAAACGAGTTACCTTTTGCTTAACTTACCCATAAATGAGTGAAGTTGCGTAATCTAATGTCCAAACTACATCAACACACCATAGATAAATATTTATAACACTAGTGTTTTAGTAATAGACATTTCTCTTATCGCATACTTTATTCCTTCTCGACCAATACCACTATTCTTCACCCCTCCGAATGGAAAGTGCTCTGCTCTAAATCCAGGACCGTCATTCACCGCAAGAGTCCCCACATCTAGCTCATCGAACAACCTATTTATTGTTCTCAAGTCATGAGTAAATACACCAGCCTGAAGACCATAATCACTACTATTGATAACAGGAATAATCTCATCGATAGACGCAAACTCACGCAATGGAATAACCGGGCCAAACACTTCCTCTGTCATCACTGGGCTATCATCTGTCACATTCTCTAATATGGTCGGAAAAACAATATTGCCTTCTCTTTGTCCACCAAGAACAATGTGGGCACCCATTTTCACACTTTGATCAATCACATCTTGTATTTGAATAGCGGATTGCTCGTTGACAAGCGGCCCGACAAAAGTCGCTTCTTTAGCTGGATCACCTACAACAAGCTCACTGCTCGCGCTCAAAAGTGAGTCACGAAATTCATTATATATGTCTTGGTGGACAAACAAACGTTTCGCAGCAGTACAGCGCTGACCTGCCGTAGCAAAACGCTGTTGAATAGCAGCATTAACCGCAGCTTCAAGATCTGCATCAGGCATGACAATGAGTGGATCACTGCCTCCTAATTCAAACAGCATTTTTTTATAACCTGCGTGGGCAGCGATAGCTTCAGCCGCTGGATGACCTCCGGTGAAGTTCACCGCATTAACGTCTGGATGACTCACTAGCCCAGCCATTTGATCAATATCTGGCACAAGAAGCTGCAGCACTTCTTTTGGGATGCCCGCTTCGTAGCAAAGCTCGACCAACTTTGCTGCTGAACCATGGTTAATCGGTGCTGGTTTAAAAATAATCCGGTTGCCTGCAGCAAAAGCTGGGCCAATTTTGTGCATTGCTATATTAATAGGGAAATTAAAAGGTGTAATACATAGCACGGTACCGATAGGAGTGTAACGAACAACACCAGTTTTGCCCCTCGCAGGTGCATAGGCATCGGAGTCCAGCACTTCACCTTGGATTTGACGTGCTTCTTCACTGCAAGCAATGGTGGTATTAATAGCACGCGTCAACTCGATTCGGCTATCTGCGATCGTTTTTCCTGTTTCTTGCGTTATCATTGATGCTAAAGATTCAGCATGGGTTTCTAATAAACCCGCTAATCTACGCAAAATATCAGAACGCTGAAAAGCCCTTAGCTTCGACTGTACTTCACGCCCCTCATGAAGGATGGCAAAACAATTTGCAATTTCTTCTTTTGAACTAAAGTGAAATTGACCAATGCTCTCTTGTGTATAAGGGTTTTTTACCTGATAAGCCAATGTCATAAGTCTTTCCTATTATTCTAGTTAAGGTGTATGGTGATAATTTGATAGGCCAATTGCCCGCCAGATATTAGCAGTGCCCACCACATCAAACGTAAGAATAAGGCTGTGTTTACCTTAGTCAGTAGGAACACTCCTAGCTTTGTTGCTAAAAAAGCAGCCAGAGCAAAAATTACAATCAGCCCCGCATTGTCAGAGAATGAAAAGCCAAGATAGAGAAATGCCGGTATTTTGGTTAAGTGGACAAAAAGCTGCATGATAGACTTGTTGGCAACAATACTTTCCTTTGACAAATCATCACGCATGAAAAATGCCGTAAGCAAAGGGTCAACTGCACCCGCAATAATTCCTAAACTTCCTGCTGCCAACCCTACCCAAAAAAAACTCCGATCTTTTATCTTTAACATCGGCAGTTTTTTGGGTTTAAACAATGTATAAGCAATCAGTATTAGTAATAGATATAAGGCAAACAAATCACTTACTAGCTCAACCATCAATCTGGTCGTCAACGCAGCACCGATCAAAGCACCAATACAAAATGGTATGCACATTTTGGCAGAAACTTCACGACGCAATAACCAAGCACGAATGCCATTCCCCACAATCTGAATGGATGCATGAATTGCAATTAATGGCCTCACTGGAATGAATACACTCATGCCAGTGAACATCAAGATACCACCAGCACTCCCTGTCAAACTCGATAGCACAGAAGCCAAAACCACCACCAAGGTAGTTAAAGCTAGGGTTGTGGTTGACAGAGAAATAACGTCCATTGCTTGTTTTACTACCCAGTCATAAACAGAACCATTAATGTAAGTGACCTAACCCATTGAGCGTAGAGCCAACAAGCATTTTTTTTGGTACCAGAACTGGACTTAAAACTATCCACATCTGGCTCTACTCAACTCGTCACATTGATCTGTAAACTTTATTCACACGCACAACACCTTAACTAAGCAATGGTGAGTTAACCTGACCTAATGGTTCATTCATCGAGTATCAAAGTTAATCCGTTATAAAAAGTAGTAATCTTAAGGAGCTGATGATGAAGGACATGGATATTCAATCACTGGTTGACAGCAACAATGAACACGTCTGGCACCATATGAAGCCACACCAAGCTACGCCTATGATGATCGAAAAAGGCCAAGGTATGTATGTCTGGGATGTCCACGGCAAACAATACTTAGATGCTGTCTCGGGTGGCGTTTGGTGTGTCAATGTTGGCTACGGCCGCGAAGAGATCGCGAATGCCGTTAGAGACCAATTAGTGACTATGAACTACTTTGCGCAAACCGCTGGTAACCTGCCCGCTGGGCGCTTTGCCAAAAAGCTCCTTGAGAAAATGCCCGGACTAAGCCGTGTTTATTACTCAAATTCTGGTTCTGAGGCCAACGAGAAAGCATTTAAACTAGTAAGGCAAATTGCTGCAAAAAAATATGGCGGAAAAAAGTACAAGATACTTTATCGCGAGCGCGACTATCATGGCACAACGATTACGTGCTTAAGCGCAACAGGCCAAGAAGAAAGGCGCGATCAATACGGGCCATTTACTCCTGGATTTGTTAGCGTACCTCACTGCTGTGAGTATCGTTCTCAATGGGGCGAAATGGAAGATTATGGTCTTAAAGCGGCCGATGAAATTGAAAAAGTAATACTGAGAGAGGGGCCTGATACCGTTGGCGCTATTTGCCTTGAGCCTATTACGGCAGGAGGCGGTGTTATTGAGCCACCAATTGGCTACTGGCAACGTGTACAAGAAATATGTCACCAATATGATGTACTACTGCACATCGATGAAGTCGTATGTGGCCTTGGCCGAACTGGTAAGTGGTTTGGCTATCAGCATTACGGCATACAGCCTGATATCGTCACTATGGCTAAAGGTGTTGCATCAGGTTATGCCGCTATCTCATGCACGGTAACCACGGAGCGTATTTATCAATTGATCCATGATCAAGATACAACCAGCCGTATGGATTTTTTCCGCGACATTTCTACGTTTGGTGGTTGTACTGCAGGGCCTGTCGCTGCACTAGCTAATCTAGAGATCATAGAAAGAGAAAGCTTGGTCGACAATGCACGGATACAAGGCGAATACCTGAAAGAAAAGATGCTTGAGTTACAGAAAAAACACCCCATTGTCGGTGATGTACGTGGTAAAGGTCTCTTCGTCGGCCTCGAGATTGTAACAGACAAAGAAACCAAGCAACCTGTTGATGAGAGTATAAGTGCTGCCATTGCGGCTAACTGCCTAAAACAAGGCGTTATTATTGGCAGAACGAATCGCTCATTCCAGACACTCAATAACACCTTGTGTTTAAGTCCTGCGCTTATTACTCAGCAATACGAGATCGACCTGATAGCACAAGCAATCGACAAGGCACTGACAGAAGTAGAAGAGAAAATACTCACGCCAGCGTTGTAGTCGAAAGCACTTGATCAACCGCATACGATAAAAGACGGACTCCATCTCGAATACGGTCCGTCTTTATCAGAGAAAACCCCAACCTGAAATATCGGCTTGCCTCATATTCGTTATTGGACAGTTGATGAAAGTGCTGTATTCCAGTCTCGATATAGACACCATGTTTCAACGCTTCTCTTTGTAAACGGACACAGTCTAAACCTGGAGCTCCTTTAAGCCAAATCGCACTTCCGCCTAATGATGGTGTTAATTCCACGCAAGGAAGAAACTCTTGTAAGGCTGTTTTTAGCACCTCATAACGCTCAGAATATCTAAGCGTCAGTCTGTGTACTAAAGTATCGTGGTACCCGCCAGCTAGAAAAAGTGCTAATGCGCGTTGATTATTCGATGGAGTGTGACGCATCATTAATCGCCGCAGCGCACGAGCTTCACGTATTAAGGCTTCTGGCCCAACCAAGTAGCCAACTCTCAAGCCCGGAGCGAGTGTTTTTGACAAACTACCTATATAAATGACCCGACCTTCATTATCTAGACTCTTCAGTGCCGGAGTTGGCGCTGAATGAAAATTAAGCTCGCATTCGTAATCATCCTCGATAAGCACAAGATCATGGTCAGCCGCTTTTTGCAACAGCTTAAGGCGACGCTCAAGCGGCATGGTGACAGTTGTAGGTGATTGATGGCTGGGCGTTACAAATACATAGTCACAACCATCAATCTTTTGGTTCACGACCAACCCACCTTCATCTACGTCCAACTCACGAAGTTGTGTTTGGTTAAGATCAAAAATGTGACGAACATCGGAATAACCAGGAGTCTCTAACCCGAGACAAGCGTGATCGCCTCCGAGCAATTGACTCAGTAGATATAATGAATGCTGGGTACCCACCGTAAGCAAGATCTCATTTTTGTTACAACGAACTCCTCGGCGAGCAAGAATACGAGTCCTAAGTTGATCAATTAGTAACGAGTCATCTTCATCGAAACGGTCTTGAAGCCACTCTTTTGCATGCAAAGTCTGTGCAGCTCGCTGAGTGCACTCGCGCCATTCCCTAACAGGAAAAAAATCAGGGTCAGGTTGCCCATAAATAAATGGGTATTCACACTGTTTCCAAGCATCCGGTTTATAAAAAAGATGTTGCTGAGACGGCATAAGTTTAAGCTTATTATCCCAATTAACATTCGATCCTCTTGACGGTAAAGAGGAGTGACTTGCCACTAGATTCTCGTCATAAGTAGAGTGGACGAAGAATCCTTTTCTCTCTTTGGCAATTGCATACCCTTCCTCAATCAGCCTCTCATAAGCAAGAACCACAGTATTACGGGAAACTCCAAGCGTTTTTGCTAGCTCTCGACATGAAGGTAATGGTGCACCTGAACTAATGTGACCATCGAGAATGCTGGAGGTGATCATATTCTTAATCTGAGTTTGTAGACTGGCACCTTCGTCAAACTCCATGTAAAACAAATGTTTCATTTTATTAATACTATCAACAATTTAGCAACTTACTGGCCCCATTTTTAACATACTTCTGGCTCTAATAGTATTCGGATCTTTTATCTAAGATGAATCCTATGCCGTTAATAACGCAGGACTTTAAGCAATGCATCTACATCCACTTAATCAAGCCTTTCGAGTACTAGCTTGGTTTGTACCATTAAGTTTGTCTTCTCCCGCTTTGGCCACAAACTCTGCTCAAGCACTTAACTTTGATCAGCAAGTCAATTCCATCATTTCTCCTATCGCACACCAACTCTCTTCAATCGTTTTCTACAAAATAAACTTATTCGGTTACTCAGTGCCCATCATTGTTCTCTGGCTAAGCGTTGCCGCTGTTTTTTTCACCTTTTATTTGAATTTTGTTAATTTACGTGGTTTGGCAACAGCATTTCGATTAATTAGAGGCGACTACACCAACCCAAGAGCAACGGGGGAAATTTCTCACTTTCAAGCTGTTGCCACTGCAATATCAGGGACCGTCGGGATTGGTAATATTGGTGGCGTCGCCGTAGCAATCACTATTGGCGGACCAGGCGCAACTTTCTGGCTTATCATGGCTGGCTTTCTCAGTATGTCGACCAAGCTAGTTGAGTGTACTTTGGGTGTAAAGTACCGAAAAGTAAATCCAGATGGCAGTATTTCAGGTGGCCCTATGTACTACCTTGAGCATTATTTAAAAAGTCGTAACTACCCGACTTTAGGTAAATGTTTAGGAAGCTTTTATGCACTTGCTCTTGTTATTGGGTGCTTAGGAATTGGCAACATGTTCCAATCAAATCAAGCCTATTCACAGTTACTGGCTATCACAGGAGAAAGCCAAAGCTTCTTTGCCGATAAAGGTTGGCTGTTTGGTTTGATTATGGCGGTGCTAGTAGCTCTAGTCATTCTTGGAGGTATCAGTTCCATCGCTAAGGTAACCGCCAAACTTGTTCCGATCATGGCTATTCTCTATGTGATTTCTGCCTGCATTATTCTTATCAAAAGCGTAGAGCACTTACCAAGTGCTGTATCACTCATATTCTTACACGCTTTTAGCCTAGAAAGTGCCACTGGTGGTGCAATTGGAGCCATCATAGTTGGATTCCAGCGGGCCGTATTCTCTAATGAAGCCGGAATAGGCTCATCATCCATTGCCCATTCGGCGGTACAAACAGAGGAACCAGCTTCTGAAGGCCTAGTCTCCTTGTTTGAACCACTGATTGACACCGTTGTTATTTGTACTCTGAGCGCCCTGGTGGTGATTTCTACTGCTTATCCAGCCGGCCTGATTAATGGTGACCTTGTCGGTATTGAATTAACTTCGGCTGTCTTTGCACATCATTTTACTTGGGCCCCTTATCCACTAGCAATTGCAGCTCTGTTATTTGCTTTTTCAACTACCATTGCATGGTCATACTATGGGTTGAAGGGGTGGACGTATCTCTTCGGTGAGAAGCGTCACTCAAAATTTTTATTCAAACTTATGTTCTGTTGGTTTGTTGCTCTAGGCAGCATGCTCCATCTCGATGCTGTACTGATGTTCTCTGATGCCCTAGTATTTCTAATTGCGTTGCCTAACGTCATCGGTCTTTATTTGTTTGCCCCGTTAGTTAAACACGAAGTCGAAGACTATCTAAACCGAATTAAGCTTGGAGAGATCGTAAATTACCGTCTTCTAGGCAATAGCATAGATGTTCAACCAAGCCATAAAACTATGACATCATCTGACTAATCGCGCTTTGAGACAGTAGGGTAAATATCGTCGAGAGGTCGCGACTGACATTAAATCACTTAATCAGCACCGAGCCCGTTACTTTTGATATCTGCGTTGGTGAGAAATCAGCATCATACATTTCCTTGAACGTTGCGACGATGTCACGTGTGGCCATGCTCTTTGCGCACAAGCTTAATATATTGTGATCCATGGATTGAAAGTGAGTTGGGTGTTTGCGGACGAGTTGAGGCTAAAAACTAGCTTCACGATCGCGAGGATTAACTTACCCTATTAGCCGTTGCGGGAGTTGGAACTCACTCTAAATTCGTGGTTTTGCTATCCAAGGTGCCCATCGAGTTCAGCGTTTAAGGCCGTTTCAACGGTAACCTTGGTTAACAGTTTTCAAGAGTCATCAAGATCAGATTCTGTCTCAATTGACTTTGTTGCTTCACGAGCAAAAGCTTCAAGTGCTCTCTTAACCATATTGTCAATCTTTAGCCTTTGAGGCTAAAGTCTAGACAGCTACACAGAATTCTGGACACTCTCAAAGGAGCCGTTGAAAAGCTACCTCTGAGTCCACACAAGTTTAAGATAATTCAATCAATACGCCTTGTTAAAACCACCATCTAACAAAATATTTTGTCCTGTCATATGATTCGCTAATGGACCTAACAAGGCAACTATAGATTCTGTAACATCGTTTACCGTGGCATACTTTTTCAGTGGGATATTTGCAACTTCACTAACCATAAATTCTTCAAAGCTGACCCCTTGAGCCTCTGCTTTATCTCGCATCTTTTGAGTGTAACTCTCAGTCATGACACCTCCGAGTGAAATAGTGTTCACAGATATGTTCTGAGAGGCTAAATACAACGCCATCGTTTTTGCTTGTCCAACCCAAGCACTTCTCAGACAATTATTTGTAGAATAATGTGTTAGAGCACTCTTTGAGCTTAGACCGGAAATCAACACGATCTTACACCCACTGTTTAATCGTGAGTGATTAGCAAGCTTTTTGATAAGCCTCAAAGGTAATATAAAATATTTTTCGTACAAGTCTCTCCAAGCCTCATCGTCCGGAAATACACTATTAGAAGGCGGAATCCTTGGAATGATAAAAACTAATCCATCCAGCCCACCAAACTCAATAATGGAGTCTGCACACAGGTCGATAGATCCTTTGTCGAAGAAGTCCAGGTGATGTGCCAGTACACTATGATGCCCTGATGTGACGACGGTATCGACAATATTGTCCAATTTAGCTGTATCTCGAGCGGCAAGATAAAGCTTGTTGTCTGCAGCCAATCTTTTAGCTAGAGCTGAGCCAATATTACTGGTAGCACAAGTGATCAATATTTTTTTCATTTTTTGACCCAATTTAATTATGAAAGAACTTTCAATAATGTGGTTTCTGATTGATGACTTATTTCAAGTTCCACTAATTTAGGTTTAACTTAAGGGAAGGTTTGGTATTTCTATTTGTTTTCCTTGGTTTAAATGTCATCAGAGCTATGATGCTGGCATACATTATAAAACTCAATTTACATCAATCTGTTATGTGAATCGAAATATAATTTAGAGATAGAACTTCGGAAGGTTTCAGTACGGACACCTCAAGATACGACTTAAATCAATTCGATTTACATCAATGTTCACCAAACGGTAAGTTCATCGGATCTAAAAACTTCAGAACAAAAAGTGAATAGACAACGATGAAACACAGGATTTCAAGACACTTTGAAAAGCCATTAATAAAAACTAATTTTGAGCGAATGCACAGCATAATAAAAGATGTAAGATCGATTGAAACCTAAGCCACAAGCATACAAACTCTTACTAGGATTAAAAATGA
Source organism: Vibrio chagasii (assembly GCF_002954585.1). GTDB lineage: Bacteria > Pseudomonadota > Gammaproteobacteria > Enterobacterales > Vibrionaceae > Vibrio > Vibrio chagasii_A. The sequence goes on along the minus strand of NZ_MSCI01000001.1, from coordinate 1,486,323 downwards.
AGACGTCTACCATCATTGTACTTAGCTCACTTTTTTCGGTATCAGTACTCGCCAATACTAATGCAACCATAGATATGCATACTCTTTCAAAACAAGCACTAACGCATTACTCGGATATCAGTTGGACAACTGTTGACAAGATTGCTTCAGAGCTTCCTAAGCACCCAATTAATGTTGGTTTAGATATTGATGATACTATGTTGTTCTCAAGTCCTGTTTTTCATTACGGTAAACAAAAATATTCTCCGGACTCTTTTAATTACCTAAAAAACCAAGATTTTTGGAATGAGGCTTCTACGGGTCTTGACCGTTTTTCTATCCCAAAAAAGTCAGCGGTAGAAATAGTATCAATGCACCTAAAACACGGTGATACCATATACTTCATTACTGGCCGCACTGCTCCTCAAGGACAAGAAACTATCACCGAAACCTTACGCAATATATTTCCAAAAGAATACAGGGAACAAATTCAACCCGTCATATTCTCTGGCTCTTTAGATAAGGTAAAACAACTTAAAATGGCAAAAATTGCCCAATACTACGGTGATTCAGACGAAGATATCACCAGCTCTCGTGAAGCAGGCGCAAAAGCTATACGCTTTCTAAGAGGCGCACAAACAACCTATACTCCGCTGCCTCAGGCAGGTAGGTATGGCGAAGAAGTTCTAATTGACTCAAACTACTGAAGTGGGTGTGACCTCTCTTAGACTGAATTCAAATCACGCGTCATAGCGAGTGCTTTCTGACCATAGCAATGGCTTCGTTTGATTATGAACAAAAGAAGGTTATGGGAAACCCAAGTAAGATAAGTAAGCATGGATGATCAAAAGTATACAGACCGTTGCTTACATGATTGTCCTACGTTGAAGATCAGGTAAGTGTTAATAATAATTGGACTCGTTAAACTAAAAAGGCTGCCTTTTGACAGCCTTTTCTCGATGTATGTTTTTACTAGCTAAAGTTAGAATTTAGGTAGACCGCATTTAAGCGTTGCATTCCGCCTTCAGTTTTGTTCCAGCTTTAAATGTCGGAACTTTTGCCGCCGCAATCGTTATTTCTTCACCTGTTTTCGGATTACGCCCTTTACGTTCAGCACGCTCGTTAACTCTAAATGTACCAAATCCGACCAGCGCAACTTCATTACCATTAGAGAGCGCATGGCTCACACTTTCCATAACAGCTTTCAAAGCCTTTTCAGCCTTCGTTTTTGATATATCCGCTGACAGCGCAATTTGATCAACTAGTTGAGACTTATTCATATGCTATTTTTCCTTAAATAGTGGTATCACTACTTATTGTTTAGTATCTGCTGACAATTAATGCAAGAACAAAAATGGAAATTTCTAAATATAGCCCAACACTCGATCTATATGTTTTTTATACAGTTTGTATTATAAAAGTGCCAAACATAAAATGTAGTTCTATGATATTTTTGGCCTATTGTGAGTTTGTCTTTCATATAACAACCTAACCTTACAGTTAGCCCTGGTATAGAAATCAGGAAAGGTATGAAGCCAATATTTTCTTTGCACCAGTAGATATCACTCTATCAGTGTAGAGGGGAAATTTCCGGTAAGATGACAACTGTCTCGATAGAACATTCTGCAACTACTTATGCTTGTTCCGAGAAGATACACGCCTTCCTTTGATGGTATTAGATTTAATAAACTGATGGCTTTTATGGCGTATTATCTTGCTCAAAAATAGTAGCGATTAATTTATATGCTATTTTAAAAGTGCGGCGCACTTCACACCAATTTGCTACATAGCGGTGAATTACACATGGCAGAATGTTATGTCGTAATTATATAATGACTTTAACAAACCAAGACGGCTTCGCTTGCGCGTTCTGGAATAAGGCTAGACTTCGGGGGGAGGCTAGCCTTTCTTATGCCCGTAGTTCAGCGCTCTTTCCCACCTGTTCCTTCAACTTCATCGATCCTTTTGTTTTTTTCTTGGCGTTTTTTTCTTAAAATGCGCGCAATATTCTTTCTAGAGATCAACCATGAACAAAAGTGTCTTAACTAACGTCATCGCGTTAGCACTGCTTGCTGGCGGCTATACGACAGCAAATCAATACCTACTTTACGCGGGCCTATTCGCCTTTTCTGGTGCCATCACCAACTGGCTTGCGATTCACATGTTGTTCGAGAAAGTACCCGGCCTATACGGTTCTGGCGTTATTCCAGCACGCTTTGAAGAGTTCAAAGCAGCCATCAAACAACTGATGATGGAGCAATTCTTTACTGAGAGTAACATCGACCGCTTCCTAAGCAGCGAAATGAGCGGTGGCCAATCACTGAACCTAGAGCCTGTGATTAAGAAAATCGATTTCAATCCAGCATTTGATTCACTGGTTAACGTTATCGAGAACTCACAGTTTGGCGGCATGCTCGCAATGTTTGGTGGTACAGAAGCATTAGAGCCAATGAAAGCGCCATTTGTTGAGAAGATGCAAGAATCTGTTATCGAAATCAGCAAGAGTGATTCAGTGAAGAATGCCATCAAAGAAGAGCTGGAGTCACCAGCGATGATGGATGAAATCAAAGAGAACATTGAAGCTATCATCGACCAGCGTTTGAATGAACTGACACCGAAACTGGTAAAAGAGATGGTTCAAACCATGATCAAGAAACACCTTGGCTGGCTTGTCGTGTGGGGTGGTGTATTCGGTGGTGTGATTGGTCTTATTTCAGCGGCGATTACACTGTAAATCGTCTATGACCATACTTATCTGATTGCCCCTTTCTGGCAGTCACAAAAAATGGAAGCTCATTGGCTTCCATTTTTTATATCTATCAAACTGGGTCAAGTTAGAAGCGCGCTAAGTTAAAGTCGCTAACAGCTCTGGGTTCACACCAAAGCCCTTTTTATGCTCTTCAATCACCACTTCACTGCGTGTCTGAATCACGCCAGGCAAAGTACCTAACTTGGTGGCCATAAATGCTTGGTACGCCTTCATGTCTTTCACTCGAACCTTAATCATGGTGTCGAAGTCTCCCGACAACGAGTAACACTCTTCCACCTCTGGCATCATTTCCACGGCTTGGGCAAATTTATCAAAAATTGAAAAGCTGGTTTGGTCGAGACGAATATGGATAAAGACTTGTACATCGAGCCCCAACTTCTCGGAACACAGCTCAGCGTGGTAACCCGTGATGTAACCCTCTTTTTCTAATCGCTTCAATCTATCAGAGCAAGGAGAGGTGGTTAGGTTAACTTGCTTGGCCAACTCAACCACAGGCAAGCGTCCTTTCATATGCAGAATTCTTAGTATCTCTTTATCGATACGATCAAGCTGATGCTGAGACATAACATTCCTTAAACATTCTAAATTCGGCTCAGTATATTCCATACCTAGAGCGATCGAAGAAAACCCCGCTCACACATTTAAAAACTAAACGCGCAAGTCGCATTCACACTAAATATAAATCCACACAAATCGATAACAACCCTTATAAATCAAACTCTGGTTATTAACAAATTATTATAGAAATGACCCGATAAACAAATAAGTTGAGCCAGAAACGAAAGAAAGGATATATGGCAAAGTGAATAATATAATTATCAAAGAGAAAGGATGACTCTATTATGAAAACACAAGAACTCGCATATAAACCCTACGGTATCGGCTCATGGACACACGTAACAGTGTCAAAAGATGTGGCTCAAGCACTCGCTAATGAATACTCAAACTACGGATGGGAAGTAAAAATTGATGGCAATGCCATTAACAGCGAGATCGCGCTTAAAGCAGCTTAAATGACAAAAAACCTCCCAAACGGAGGTTTTTTTTGATATGAGTTAGTAAGCGCTTACTATCAGCTAAGCTAAGCCTACTTGAGGAACTGAACTTCCAGTTTCACAACGGCAATTGCATGTACGACAAAAGTGCTGCGTTTCCATATCGTAATATAAGTTGCCACTAAATAGCTTTGAGGTCCATTGCAACATACGGCCAGAGGCTGTCTCGGGTTCTGATTCACAACGTTTCATTATAGACTTATGTAGTGTTGTTTTTTTACATCCTTTGCAATAGAGATCAGGCATACCTTTGTCCTATAGGTCTTTAGTGATTACTGACAATTGACACATCATGTCCAATTCGGTTCCACAATTCACCGAGCTAATAACAAAAGTGAGCGTCAAGTTCAAAAATTAGCCACTTTTCTGTTTCATTTTTTGACATCACACGCCATTGAGCAAGTTAATCTTTCCCTTCTCACGCAAGATCCGATCGCTTCAAAAAAGATGGAACCAACCGCTCACCAAGAGTTTTTGGAGTCATTGAATATCGATGAGCAAGAAGTCGCGAGCATTAGAGAGTGGTCAAAAAAATAGAGCCACCGAAGTGACTCTATTGTTCTAAATTAATATCTTTTGCTAGTTCACTTGTATTTTTACAATGTAAATTAGTCTAGCTCTACTAGCTTCTTCTCGAACTCAGCGTGTTGCGCTTTCACTTCGTCTTCTGGCTCGCCAGTAATTAGGCTCACGATAACGATAGAGATAGTCGATAGGATGATTCCTGGTACGATTTCGTAAACGTCGAACCAACCGCCCGTGAACTGTTTCCAAAGTACGATAGTCACACCACCAACCACGATACCCGCTAGAGCGCCGTTACGGTTCATACGAGACCAGTAAAGGCTCATCACGATAGCTGGACCAAATGCCGCACCAAAACCAGCCCAAGCGTAAGATACAAGGCCAAGTACAGAGCTGTCTGGCGTCATCGCTAGGAATAGCGCGATAAGAGAAATAATGATTACCGCAAAGCGACCTACACGAACGATATCTTCAGATGTCGCATCTTTCTTAAGCACTTGCTTGTAAAGGTCTTCTGCCATTGCAGATGAAGATACAAGAAGTTGTGAATCCGCAGTACTCATGATTGCAGCAAGGATAGCCGCCAGTAGGATACCTGCGATTACTGGGTGGAACATCGCGTTAACAAGAAGCATGAAGATCTTCTCACCATCGTCTAGCTTCGGCGCGCCAGAGTTAGTCACGTAGATAAGACCAACCAGACCCACTAGCATTGCACCAACCATAGACAGTGCTGTCCATACCACAGCGATACGACGCGCTGTTGCTAGGTCTTTATTAGTACGTGTTGCTTTGAAACGAGCAAGGATGTGTGGCTGACCGAAGTAACCAAGACCCCAAGCCGCTAGCGAAATGATCGCGATAGCAGACAGTGGCTCACCTTTCGCATCATTCCATAGCGTTAGCAGCTCTGGGTTGATGTTGTGAAGATCAGTCGATAGCTGACCAAGACCGCCATTCATCGCTGCGATTGGTACAATCAATAGCGCAGCAGACATCAGTAGACCTTGAACCAAGTCCGTCCAAGATACCGCAAGGAAGCCACCAAATAGCGTGTAAGAAACCACACATACAGTGCCGATAATTACCGCTGTTGTGTAATCTAGGCCGAATACCGTTTCAAACAACTTACCACCTGCTACCAAGCCAGAACTTGTGTAGAAAAGGAAGAATAAAAGGATAAAGAAAGCAGAAATTGTTTGGATCAGCTTAGAATTATCATTGAAACGACGAGATAGGAACTCAGGTAGGGTCAGTGACTCTGTCGTAATGCTGTAAGTACGCAGACGCTTAGCACTGATTAACCAGTTCGCCCAAGTACCCACTAGCAGGCCACCAGCAAGCCAGAATGCTTCAAAACCAGCAGCGTAAGCGTAACCCGGTAGACCAAGTAGTAGCCAACCACTCATGTCTGATGCACCAGCAGAAAGTGCTGCAGGCCATGGGCCTAGCGAACGACCACCAAGGAAGTAGTCTGTAGAGCTAGAAGTACGTTTGTAAGCAATAACACCGATTGCCAGCATCATAATTAGATACGCAATGAACGTCGTCGTTATTGCAAAACTGTTTTCTATCATTAGATAGTCCTCATTTGTAAAAAGCCTTCCATGCCTAACCCAATACCATGCCCTCACCTAAATAAAGGCAAGCCATTACATTGAGTTGGGGATTTTGGCTCCAAAGCACTGAGGGAGAAAACCAAAAGTGCTTAGAGCCAATGTTACTGAAGGTTAGTGAGCTTCGCTTCCAAGTTCGAGCAAGGTCGCGTTACCGCCCACGGCTGTTATATTTATAGTTCGCGTACGCTCGGTAATGAAGCGCAGCGATAGGTGTGGATCGTGAGCAACATGCATTGCTGTCAGATCCGTTTCAGCTACTAAACTGACGATGGCACCGTCACGCTTAGCAAGTTGTAAATTGATAGCTTGAGCCGTTTGTGAATTACCTACGTAACCTGCGCTACGTACATCGCAAGACAGCAGCTGTTGAGCCGCGTCGTACGAAGCAACCTGCACCAAGTTCGTCGGTAGATTCGCTTGTTTCGCCGCATCAGCGATCAACGTGTTGAATTGCACGTCATCACTGCACAGTTGCACGCTGTTACCCGCTAATAGTGCTGCGGTAATCATCGCGGTTGCTGTTTGCAGTGCTGGCTCTTTGTCTTGGCAATCATCAACAATTACCAAAGCCACACCGCGACCTGCAGCATACAGCTCGTTTGTTTCACCAGTCGGGCCAGCCATTAAGTGCTGCTCAGAAAGCAGCGCAGACGCTTGCTCTAGGTGATAAGTTGCCACTGCCGCCAAAGACGTAGATTGGCTTTCGATCTCTGATTTGAATGCAAGTACCTGAGCACTCTTATGATCAAAGTCGGTAAGATTCCATTGTTCCCACGCCAAGAAAGCATCAGAAAAACCTGTCACTTGATGAACCATGATACTGCTCCTTATGCCTTGTCTTGTGATTGAGAGAAATGAACATCAGTAAAGCGGTATAGGTAGTGAGGACCACCCGCTTTAGGGCCAGTACCAGACAAGCCTTGACCACCAAATGGTTGTACACCAACAACAGCGCCAACTTGGTCACGGTTGATGTAACAGTTACCCACACGAACGTGTTTTTCGATCCAACGGTAAGTTGTCTCGTTACGGCTGTGGATACCCATGGTTAAGCCAAAACCGGTTTGGTTAATTTGGTCTACCACTTGCGCCAGTTCACTCGCTTTGAAGCGAACGATATGCAGCACAGGACCAAACTGCTCTTCTTTCAAACAGCTAATGTCATCGATTTCAAATGCACTTGGTGGAACAAAATCACCATGTTCACAATCCGCTCCTAGAGAAAGTTGAGCCACTTTCTTCTGGGTCTTGGTCATGTTTTCTAGGTGCGTCATCAACTTCTGCTTCGCGTTTTGGTCGATAACCGGGCCCACATCCGTTTTATGAAGATGTGGAATACCAACACTTAGCTCATCCATCGCACCGTGAATCAATCCAATCACGCGGTCTGCAATGTCCTCTTGAATGTAAAGCACACGTAGCGCTGAACAACGTTGACCAGCTGAAGCAAAGGCAGAACGAATAACATCACGAACCACTTGTTCAGGCAGTGCAGTACTGTCAACGATCATCGCGTTCTGACCACCAGTTTCCGCGATAAACGGCACTGGCTTAGCGTTGCGACTTGCCAGCGACACGTTGATGCGTTGTGCAGTTGGTGTAGAGCCCGTGAAGGCAACGCCCGCAATCGCATCATGGCTAGTTAACGCACTGCCGATCTCAGCACCACGACCAGGTAGAAGTTGAATCGTGCCAGCAGGGAAACCCGCTTCATTCATCAGTTCAACCGCGCGAGCTGCAATCAAGCTTGTTTGCTCTGCAGGTTTCGCCACAACCGTGTTACCCGCCACTAGTGCAGCGGTAATTTGGCCAAGGAAGATTGCCAATGGGAAGTTCCATGGGCTGATACAAACGAATACACCACGACCTTGTCGCGAAGCGATTCGAGTTAGACCATCAAAGCCTTTTAGCTCAAAACCTTGTAGGTTGTTCGCTTGTTTTGCGTAGTAACGACAGAAGTCGACCGCTTCACGCACTTCATCAATGCTATCGTGAATAGTCTTACCCGCTTCTTGGTGACAGATTGCCACCAGCTCAGCTAGGTTCTCTTCCATCAAATCAGCCAGCTTCTCAAGCGCAGCGGCTTTGGTTTCAACTGATGTCGCATTCCAATCAGCAAATGCTGCGTCTGCACCAGTGATCGCTGCGGAAACATGATCAAGGTTTGCGAAAGCCACCTGACCCACGTTAATACGACGATCGTAAGGTGCTGTTACTTGTTCAACATTCTGATCAGCCTTGATCATGCTTTCGGCAAGAGATTCACCGTTGATCACAGGTCCAGCAGTCCATTGATTGTTCAAAAAGCTTTTTACTTGCTCTTCAAACTGATGCGCTTCGCTTTCAATATCAATGTTCACACCGTATGAGTTCTTACGCTCAGGGAATACCGCTGGCGGCAGAGGAATCTTAGTGTTGTTCAAAGTATCGAATGCCAAAAGCATGTCGACTGGGTGCTGTGTTAGCTCTGCCACAGGGCAACGAGCATCAACCAAACGGTGTACAAACGAGCTGTTTGCACCGTTCTCTAGCAGACGACGTACTAGGTATGGCAGTAGATCTTTATGGCTACCAACTGGCGCGTAGATACGTACCGACTGTTGGTAAGCTTCCATTGCATGGTTGTAAAGTGAATCACCCATGCCATGTAAACGTTGGAATTCAAAGTCTTTATGGTCTGTCATCACTGCAATAGCAGAAACCGTGTGAGCATTGTGGCTCGCAAACTGCGGGAAGATATTGCCACGAACACTTGGGCTCAATAGGTAACGCGCACACGCTAGGTAAGCTACATCAGTCGCTTCTTTACGTGTGTAAACTGGGTAATTATCGAAACCTGCTTGTTGCGACCATTTGATCTCGCTATCCCAGTAAGCACCTTTAACTAGGCGAAGTGGGATTAAATCACCTTGCTCTTTTGCTAGGCGGTTTAGCCAAACTAGAACTGGTAGCGCACGCTTTGAATACGCTTGAATAACCAGACCAAACTTACCCCAGCCTTTCACTAGCTCGCTGCGGTACAGTTTTTCGAATAACTTAAGCGAAAGCTCTAGACGATCCGCTTCTTCTGCATCAATCGTGATCGCTACATCAAGCTCAATCGCACGACGCAGTAACTGCTCTAGCGTGTCGCATAGCTCAGTTAGTACACGGTCTTCATTCGCTACTTCGTAACGAGGGTGAAGTGCAGAAAGCTTGATAGACACAGATGGCGCAGGGCTAGATTTTGAAGAGACATAAGTGTCTCGGCCTACGGCTTCAATCGCCATTAGGTAATCTTTAAAGTACTTATTTGCGTCAGCTGTGGTCAGTGCCGCTTCACCTAGCATGTCGTAAGAGTAGGTAAAGCCTTTGTCGCGCATAGACTTACCGTTCTTTTGCGCTTCAGCAATGCTACGGCCAAGAACAAATTGGTGACCCATCACTTTCATCGCTTGGTGCATCGCTTTACGAATTACCGGCTCAGAAAGCTTGTTCACTAGACGGTTAACCGCTTGTCCAGCACTCTGCTCGTTCGATGAAAGTCCAACCACCTTGCCTGTTAGCATTAAGCCCCAAGTCGAAGCGTTAACAAAAACAGAATCAGAATTCTTTAGGTGAGACTTCCAATCCGCAACGCTTAGCTTGTCGCGAATCAGTGCATCAGCCGTTGCTGAATCAGGAATACGCATCAAGGCTTCCGCCAGACACATCAGCAAGATGCCCTCTTGAGTATCTAAGCTGTATTCAAGCAACAGCGCATCGATCATCTGGATAGAAGTCTTATCCGCACGGATAGCTTCGATCAAAGAAGTCGTTTTGTCTGTGATTTGCTGCTTTTCAGACTCAGAAGGGGTAGCTAGTGGCAGAAGTTGCTCTAGCCATTGGGTTTCATCCACCATATACAATGGTGAGATAAGCGACCATAGATCATCAAGCGACTGCTCGTTGAATTCTGGCTTTAACACATCAGTAGCTGTAAACATGCGTTTTCCTTAATCTCACACCCGGAATTAGCCCGGGATCTCTACAATGGCTGCAGTGTATTTAGAGTATATAAGGAATACTTGTCAAAAACTCCGAGTTTTTTGCTAAAAACTCGCTTTATTAACAAAACAAACACAATGTCACATATGAAACTTTAATATAATATGCCGTTTCGTTTCACTATTTAACAGAAATTTGCTTTTTGTATTGAGATGGTGACATGCCTTGAAGGCGTGAAAAAGTGTGGGTAAAGGAGGATTGACCGGAGAATCCAGCAAGTTCTGCGACCTGACCAAGGCTTAAATTCCCTTGTTCAATAAGGCGTCGAGCACGGTCGATTCGCTTACCTAATACATACTGGTGAGGAGTAATGCCCATTTGCTCTTTAAACAACATGTGGAATTGGCTCTCACCTAAGAACACGCTACCTGCGAGTTGCGCGACTGAGATCTTACTTGCTAAATGTTGCTCGATATAACGATCAAGTGCTTCAAGATCGAAGCGCGAATCCTTCACTGACGTTTCAAATGCCGAAATGTGCCTTTGCATTAAGGCGATCACCGTGTCATTACACGCTCGGCTTAATAAGAGATCATCAGGACTCGCCTGCATCTCTTGCACTAACATATGGATAAGCTTTTGAATTTGAGCATCTAATTGGAAATAGACGTTCGAAGATTCGAGCTGGTTAATCTTATCTAGCATCAGCGGGTCGTCGTCACTCGGCACGGGCATGTTAAGCACCAAAATATCGGACTGACCGACCACACCACCGAAAGCATGATCAGAGCTCGCCGTCACCACACAACCTTGTCCAGGGCCAACAAGATTCCCCTTACCGCTGACTTCAAATTCAGCCTGACCTTTTAAACCAATCACCACCTGAGAATAACTATGATCATGACAATCCATGTGCGATGGCAAAGTGATGATCTCAGCAGGACGAGGACCAGTAAGGCCTAGCGGAGAAAGGTCTAGGTTAGGAAAGGGTAAAGGTTTAGACATGACAGACAAATACTCGGGTCAACATACTAAGAATAATACTCTTAAATGCGCATAAGATGAATTTGTAAATGTTCCTGAGAGTTATTTGCTCACGAGAACGAAAAGATCATTATCGCAATCATCATGATCATACTTCCGGAAAGATGATCATGAGTGTACAAACTACGGGCTATGTAAAATCAATATTTCCAGTGCTTTTTTATAAATCCCAACCTCATTATCCAACCAACTCGAGATGATTCATAAATGAGAATTCAATCATCAGAACATCGCTAAAAAATTTGCTTCTATAGCTCAAACAATTCGCATAAAACTTATAAAAAGTGTATCCAAAGTACCGAAACGCGGCATTTGAGTAGATTGAAATACAATAAAACGGTATAAAGATGGATACTGTGTTGATTGCTAATAACTAGTGACTCACAACTAGAAAGCAGACACATTATCAATGAGCCAATTACAATCTATAAGTTGCAGGGACCTATGACTAACTTTCGAATTTCAGCGCTTTTACTTGCGCTATCCCCACTTTGGGTATCTGCATCGGTATCAGCTGAAGAACTGAATCAAGTCGATCCCGTTTCAGCCATCGATGCAAAAATCACAGAGAAAAACTCAGATATTGAGCGTATTTCAGCAACCAAAGTATCGGCGACTGAGAACCTAAAACAACTACAAAACAAAAATAGTAAGTTGTTGCGCGAAGGTGAAGAACTTAAGGCAAAACGTAACAGAGCCAAGTCTGTACTAGACAAACAGTACAGTCGTTTACTTGAAGATCCAGAAACGGATCTGGTCTCTTTTCAAAAAAGCTACCAAGATGCATGGGCTGCAGTTAAAGAAAATCAATCGGCTCAGTTAGACAATCAACAAGCGATGAATGAAGGTGAGATTCACCTTTCTCAGATCAAGCAAAAGCAAGCTCGCCTAAATAATGAGTTAGCGAATCTGCGAGAGTCTAAAGTTGAAGCTCGCGTAAAACGTATTGCTACAGAACTGCGTGAAAGTGCGGTTTTGGAAACCAGCTACACCACGACATGTGCATCAACAATGACGCTTGGTGAGTGTACTGCACAAGGTAAATACCTAACGAACCAAAAAGCCGTGCAAACGTTCAAGACCCAGTTACTTGAACAGCTCACAGAAAGCACGTTGGCAAAGCAAAATTTACAAGGTGTTCAACTGAACATCCACGTTCAGGATAGCCAGCCAATCAAGAGCGGTTTCTCTGGCAACAACTCTTACTTCATGCAGATGCAAGCTCAGCTGCAAGCCAAACCTGAAGCAGTTGCTGCATGTAACCTATTGAACGTGTCAACACGCTACTGTTTAACTGGCAGCGACGCAGCTGCAGTCAAAAAGAGCGACAAGAAATGGGCAAACGTGACCGTGCGTTCTGACCAATACAACGACTCTGTGACCATCAATGGCATTAAGTATGGCAGCACACCTATTGAGGTCGCGCTACCAAGTGGTCGTCACCAAGTAACCATCTCTAAGCAAGGTTACGAGTCATACAACCGCACAGTCACCATCAATGGCAGCGATACTATCTGGGTTAAGCTTCTTCCTAGCAAAGAAAGCTAATTCCCTCAGTAGAAGATCGCCATACCGATTTCACGAAGCTGAATGAACACTCGCCATTTTGTTGATAGTTATAAACTGTTGATTTTAATAAACAGTAGCTGCAGACGAAATGGCGTTGTCGTTTAGAATAGTCGATTAACCTAAATTACGATTGAAGTAGCCCATCATGCGCCAAGGTTTACCCACTCTATTATTTGCACTTGCTCCCTGCTTAATGACACCTGCTGTTTTCGCTGAAGCAACACCACCAGCAATCACGGCCGCGTCTGTTACTGGTCTTAAAAGTTCGCTTTTCGAAAAGCACGCTGAGTTAACGGCTATCGAAAAGAAAGTCGCAGACAAACAAAACCAAGTTGACAACCAAGCGCAGCAAACAGCACGTCTCGCTAAACTATCTGTGGAAGCGGAACAAAAACTTGCAGCGGCCAAAGCAAGCCTAGAGCAAGATTACACGCGCATGATTGATGAGCCAGACTTCGATATCTCGACGGCTCAAAATCACTTCCAAGACGCATGGAAAACCGTGAAAGAAGGCAAACTTGCGATTTCTGACTCTAAGCAGAAGCAGCAAGGTTTGGCTATGGAGCTTGAAGCTATCCAAGCCGAGAAAACAGCGACAGAAACAGCCATCGCCCAGCTAGAGCAAGACAAGCTGAGAGCAAGAGCTGAAAGACTCAGAAACGAGATCACCCAAACACAAGAGCAGACAGTCAGCTTTACCAATCGCTGCAGCAGCGACATGACATTAGCCCAATGTTCTGATCAAACAGTGACCCTAGCGCTTCAGAGGGCGGTGAAGCAGTTCCAACACAGCCTGATTGATAACACGACAGAGTCGAAAACCGTTAAAGAGCACTTGTCGTCTACATCACTGAACATCCACGTTCTGCAACACAAAGTGACCTCTTCAGGCTTCTCGGAAGATAACCGCTACCGCGCTGTCATCTCTGCGAACCTAGAAACTCGCCCAAACAAGAACACCCCTTGTCGCCTGCTTGGTATTAAGTCATCCAACTGTTTCACGCAAACTGATCAACAAGCCAACGACCAACAAAAAGAAGTCGCTTGGGTTAACTTGGTAGTTCGCTCAAATCAGTACAACGACAAAGTGCTAATCAACGGCGTTAACTACGGCAGCACCCCTGTTGAAGTCATGCTGCCAACGGGCCCACACATGGTGACGATCGAGAAAGAAGGTTACATCTCCTTCCACCAAGAGCTAAAAATAACTCGCGATCACAACCTAAGAGCAGTGTTACAAGCCAAGCAAAATACGTTAAACGTAGGCACCAAGTTTGCGGACCCGATGAAAGATAGCACTCAGAGCCCTGAAATGATCGTTGTCGGCTCTGGCCGTTACCTACTGGGTGAAAACAGCGCCAAGCAAGTGACAATAAAGCAGCCATTTGCCTTAGCCGCTACCCCAACACGTGTACAAGACTTTAGAGCGTTTGTAGAGAGCACTGGCTACCAAACAGATGCAGAGCTAATGAATACCTGCGATACCTTCGCCAATGCTGAAATTACCTCTGTTGCCGACAGCGACTGGCAAAAACCAGGCTTCAAGCAAGCAGACAACTCACCAGTAGTTTGTGTCAGTCAGAATGATGCGATGGCCTACACTCGTTGGCTATCCAAGAACACTGGCTTTACCTATCGCTTGCCAACACCACAAGAGTGGGAAGCGGCAGCAAGAGCAGGCCAAGAAACCAACTTCTGGTGGGGTAATGAATTCCGTTCAGGTAAAGCGAATACGGGATGGGCAGGCACACCGTGGTCAAACGTGAGTACCTCTCCGGTAAAGTCATTCATGCCAACACCAACAGGTTTCTACGACATGGTAGGCAATGTATGGGAGTGGACAACCACTCAGAAAGGCCTAGCCAAAGGTGGCGCGTGGAGCTTCTCTCCTGAAGAAGCCAAAGCATTTAACGAGCTATACGTTCCGCCTTCAACCGCAGCCAACTACCTCGGCTTTAGAGTGTTACGAGAGCTATAAGCTCTCGATAACTCGCGCCATAGTTTAAAATATTTACTCTAGGCTCTCATTTATCGCATTCAATTGTGTTTATAGGGGAATTCCCCCCTTATGCATGAGCACGCCTAGGAGTAGATTCGTCGATAGAGTAGTAAGTCACTCTGGGTATCTAACTGATGCCTCAGCTTAATTTGCCTGACCCTCGTAAACTAAGCTGAAAACCTTCTACATGTCGACAAGGCATATCTTGTCTTTGGCCAGCCCCTCTTCAGGCTGGCTTTTTTTTGCCTATCGATCACACGGTTCGCCTATCTATTGCCCGTGAATCATGCAGTTATTCAACACTCTGATTAACGAAAACTCACCCCATCTTTTCTACACGTATTCCAACCTGTAATTGCCATTGCAGTGCAATAGTAAACTGATATTATTGCAACATCGCCATCTACGAGATAAAACCTTGCCAGAATCACTAAACCCCATACATCGTTCTTTGTTCGAACAACTTCCAGGCTGCTGGGGCTGTAAAGATACTGACTCTGTTTTCGTATACGCAAACCTCGCTTACAACCAATTGATTGGCTTAAAACCGGGTGAGAGTTGTACTGGATTGACAGATTTTGATATGCCGAGCCAAACCATCGAATGCGCGCAAGACTTTAGGGCGCAAGACAAGCATGTAATGGAAACGCGCTCGACACTCAAGATCCTTGATATTCATCCCTACCCCGATGGACGCTGGCACGCCCATATCTTCACCAAAACGCCTTGGCTTGATGACAACGACAACGTACAAGGCACCATCTTCTATGGACAAGAGCTGACTGATACAGCGATTTTAGAAGTGGGTCACTGGGTGTGTCAGGCAACTTGCGCCAAAGACAATCAGGCATCGATCGCGGGCTCAACACCGCGTGTATCTAAACTGCAAAAGAAGCTGACCTCACGTGAATCAGAAGTCCTATTTTTACTGCTTTTCGGTAAGAAACCTCAATACATTGCATTGACGTTAAACATCTCAATCAAGACGGTTGAGGGGCATGTAGCAAGGCTTAAGCAAAAGTTCGATGCACGTAGTAAGAGCCAGTTAATCGAGTATGCATTGGATTCAGGATTAGGCTCTGTGATTCCTGAAACTTTACTCAAGAAACAGATCTCTGTGGTTCTACACAGCGACTGATTAACGACTCACAGCGCCCGTCGAGATGGAAAGACAGACAAAAAAATACCGTTGACGTGAATGAACACAAGATCAACGGTATCTTCTTAAATCAACGCTATTTTCTAGTTAGTTCAGCAAACTCAAACTATGGCGCTAGGCGATCAATGTCCCAGCTGTTGTCTTGACGTGAGAACAAGAAGCGATCATGTAGGCGGTGCTCACCACCTTGCCAAAATTCAATGCTATCGACGCGCACTCGGAAACCACCCCAGAAAGAAGGGACTGGGATCTCACCTTTCGCAAACTTCTGTTTAAGCTCTAGATACTTGCCTTCTAAGATGCCACGAGCAGAGATACGACTACTTTGTTTACTTGCAATAGCAGCCAATTGGCTCTCTTTTGGACGAGACGAGAAGTACTTCATGTTTTCCATCGCCGTCAGCTTTTCAGCCGTGCCAGTAATATGAACTTGTCGCTCTAAAGGATGCCAAGGGAAATGCAAACTGATCTTGCTGTTATGCTCAAGTTGCTGTGCTTTACGGCTACCTAGGTTGGTGTAAAAAACGAAACCATCTTTATCAACATTCTTCAGCAAAACAATGCGCTGGAATGGCTGTCCATTTTCATCAACCGTCGCCACTGTCATTGCCGTCGGATCCGTCAACTTAGCTTCAATCGCTTGCTCTAACCAAAGGTTAAATTGGTCAATTGGGTCTGCGGCTAAGTCTTTACGTCTCAATCCACCCTGAGCGTATTCGCGACGAATGTCTGTCAGTTCCATTTGGTTGCTCCTTTTAATTTTTTTGTGATTCTGCGCCGTAATCCTTTGAAACACAAGTCTAAGCCTTGGTTTTGTCTCATTTAAGGTGCTCTGTGTTAACGAGATCTCGGTACGCTAACCGTCATATTGATAGTCTATATGTAAACTGATTGTAACTTGAGTTTCTCGTGTCTAAAAAACTGTCTAACCTGATCACGCCTTTTGTATTTTTCTCATTGATATTGGGAGCGGCTGGGCTAACTGCTACTCACTTTTTGGCAGGTCAATACCAAGAGCAAGTTGTCACACAACAACTCAACGAAGCGGCGAACAAAGCCAACCTGCAGATCGATTCTGAATTAGATAAGTTCAAACAAATTCCCGACTTGCTCAGCCACGATCCACGCCTGCTGTCCTACTTTGATAAATCACTAAAGACAGACAAAATCTCCACAGCTGAACTCAACACCTTGTTATTCGAATGGTCGGGACAAAGCCAAGCCGATACCATCTACATCCACGATCCGAGCGGCACCGTGGTAGCCTCAAGTAACTATCGAAAACCTCGAACTTTCGTTGGCGAAAACTTCGCGTTTCGCCCCTACTTTGCGTCCGCAATAAAAGGCCATAAAACCCAATATGTCGCACTCGGCGCTCGCTCTGATGTACGAGGCTATTTCTTATCTTCACCACTTTATATCGACGATGACATCGTAGGCGTCATCACGGTGAAAGTAAGCTTAGAGAACCTAGAAAACATTCTAACTAGCGACGACTTTGAGATTGTAGTGCTTGATTCCAACCAAGTGGTGTTTCTATCTAGTCAGGCACCTTGGCTTTATCACTCATTGCTGCCATTAACGGATCAACAGCAACAAGATATCGCAGCGCAACGCCAATACGGTCAAAACAAAATTTCGATCATTGATGCGTTTAACTCTACGAACCAAACAACCGATGCAAGCAAAGTGCTTACTGCAAACCAGTTATTTAAACTTGGAACTTTCAACCTGTACCCTGCCGCTACCAGTGACAATCAGTACCAAGTCGTTGCTATCAAGGACACAAGATCCGAACTGCTCAAGGTGCTGCAGCTCGACGTTATCTTCATCGTAATTTACAGCTTAGTCATGCTGATTGCTTGGTCGTGGCGCCAAACCTACCTCGCGAAAGTGGCACTGACTGAGCTCAATCAGAATTTAGAGCAGACCGTAGACAAGCGAACTCAATATCTAAAGCAATCCAACCAACAGCTGCAACAGACACTCTTTCAATATCAAGAGTCTCAATTGAAGTTAAAACAGACAGAGCAAGAGCTAACACAAACCGCTAAATTAGCCGTGCTGGGTGAGCTGTCAGCCAGTATTAACCACGAGATTAATCAACCACTTGCTGCACTTAGAACCTACAGCGAAAACAGCGTCAAGCTGCTTGAGATGGGACGTTCAGACTTAGTAAAAAGTAATCTGGATAAAATGATCGCGCTAAACACCTCAATTACCGAGATCATTGCGCGCCTTAAGGTATTTGCGCGTAAGGTGACCAAGCAAGAGCATCATGTGGCGAGCCTGCATCACGCGATCAACAACGCCACCAGCATTCTCAGAGCACTGATGATCAAACAAGGCATCACGCTCAAGTTAAGTACCGTGCCAGATGACATTAATATCGCGATTCACCCAACAGAGCTTGAGCAAGTGTTAGTTAACCTGATGCACAATGCGACTCAGGCACTTTCTCAGCAAGCCGCACTTCAAAACGACTTGGAAACTCAAGAAGGGAATCAACCAACCTTTCCTCAAATTGGCGTAGAGTGGCAGCTTAATAATGATGCCTGCCAACTGATCATTTGGGATAACGGGATTGGTATCGCCAGCGACAAACTGGAACAGTTATTCGACCCATTTTTTACTAATAAGCCTGAGGGGTTAGGGCTCGGACTTTCGATATCGAAGCGAATCATTGAAGCCTATCACGGCACGATCAGCGCAACTCAGCGCGAGCCTTCAGGCATGGTATTCTCTCTGAATATTCCACTGTACCAAGATAAAGGCTAACAGCCTGTTATTAAAAGCTTTCCCAACATTAAGGACTCAACACTTGCACTCTATGCCTAAACTCTACTTTGTCGATGATGAACCCGCGATTCGTGACTCGGTAGAACAAGCCATGCTCATTGAAGGTATCGATATAGTCTGCTTTCCGAATGCCATCGAGGCTCTCAAGCAGATTAACATCACGCAAGCAGGCATTGTGATCACCGATATTCACATGCCAGTGATGGATGGCATTCAATTTACACAGAAGCTGTTGAGTCAAAATCCGAATTTTCAAATCATTGTTCTTACTGGTCACGGTGACGTGCAAACCGCCGTTTCTGCGATGAAGTCCGGCGCTTATGATTTTCTTGAGAAACCGTTTGTTGTTGATGCGCTATTAACGGCAGTCAAAAAAGCAGCCGATAAACTCGCTTTGGTTGAGGAAAACAATCTACTCAGAAAAGAGCTTGCGATGCAAAATCAAGTGGGCCCAAAGCTGATTGGCCAGTCTCAATCAATGCAGGCATTACGCCGCGAATTGATCACCTTAGATTGCAAACAGAGCCCACTGTTACTGTTTGTTGGCGACATAGGCACAGGCAAACGAATTACCGCGCAGTACACTCACGATTTACACAGCCATCCCACCGCTGAACTTTGTCCGATTGCTGCGTTTAATTTGCCAGGCAATGACGAAGCGACATTTCACCAATTTGTCTTACAGCTCTTTCACAAACATCAAGGCGGAACACTCTACATCCATGAAACAGAAGCATTAACTTCTGATCAATGGCAGTGGTTGGCGGCTTTAAAACCGATTCTGCTTCGAGAAAACTCATGTAAGAAAAATGCAACTTGTATCATTGTCGCAACTACAGTGGTTCCTACTACAATTACAAGTGAGCTGCGCCGATTTGACTTACTGCCTTTGGCGCAACGAACAGAGGATATTGGCTCTTTGTTCAAACACTTTGCTAGAGGTGCAGCAAGTCGTTACCAGTTGCCACCACCAGTGATCACAGAGAAAGAGATTCAACGCTTGATAGCCACTCACTGGAGCGAAAATATTCGCCAGCTTCGTCAACATGCCGAGCTACGCGTGCTAACTCAGGTGAAGCAACCAGCACTCGACAATCAAGAGTCAGATAAAGCAGACAATCCAGAACAAGTGGATGACAGTTCGCTAGACGTGAAGATTGAAGAACAACAACTGTCATTAAGCCAACGTACCGACAGCTTTGAGCAAATCCTCTTAATAGAAGCACTACATCGCCATCAGGGGCGCTTAAAAGACGTACAACAAGAGCTGCAAGTGTCGAGGAAAACCCTCTATGACAAGCTAAGAAAGCATCAACTCGACAAAACAGATTTCAAAAACAAATAAGAGTTAAAAGATATATAAATTCAAATATTTAAAGGAGCAATTTCTTAACATTTATCAAAAGTAAGAATACACTCAATAGGCTTGCACTTTTATTCAGCAAACAAGGACTGTTATGAGCCAGAAGAATTTCAGCAAATTGAACGAAACCGAACTTGAGTACGTCGACGATAAGACCGCGGCACTACTGCTCAATACGCCGACCAGTGCGCGTATCATGTTGTGGATGATCGTTCTGTTCTTTATTGCTGCTATTGGGTGGTCCGCTTGGGCAGAGATTGACAAAGTCACCGTTGGCCAAGGCAAAGTGATCCCCTCTTCGCAGATCCAAGTTGTGCAAAACCTTGAAGGTGGCTTAGTTAAAGAGATCTTGGTTAAAGAGGGTCAACAGGTTCAAAAAGGCCAACAACTGCTATTGATCGATGACACTCGATTCCGCTCTGACTTCCGTGAACGTGAACAGCAAGTTGCCAACTTAACCGCCAGCGTATTGATGCTTTCCGCATCGTTAACCAGCGTCGTAATCAACGAGGACTTTAACGAAAAAGAGTGGAAGAAAAGTGTCACTCTTGATTATGGAAAACTCGCTTTCCCACCTAAGTTCTACGAGGTTCAGCCTGAACTGGTTAATCGTCAAAAAGCAGAATACCGCCAAGATTTAAACAATCTTAAAAACCAACTTTCCGTTTTTGATCAACAAGTTGAACAAAAACAACAAGATCTTGTTGAAATCAAAGCACGTGTGCGAAACCTAAAACAGAGCTACCAGTTCGCTCGCCAAGAATTGGACATCACGAAACCGCTTGCCGACGAAGGCGTGGTACCAAGAATTGAATTACTTAAGCTGCAACGACAAGTCAACGACACTCGCCGAGAAATGACCTCAAGCGAGCTTAAAATCCCTCTACTACGCTCAGCAATCAAAGAAGCCATGCTCAGCCGTATCGACGCGGCTCTTAACTTCCGTTCGGAACAACAAGAAAAACTCAACCAAGCACAAGATAAACTCTCTGCACTGACCGAATCTGCGGTTGGCTTGGAAGACAGAGTAAACCGCACAGTCGTCGTTTCTCCAGTAACCGGCACCGTTAAAACGTTAGGTATCAATACTGTGGGTGGCGTAATCCAGCCAGGTATGGACATCGTTGAGATTGTACCAACCGAAGACTCCTTGCTCGTTGAAGCAAAAATTGCCCCGCAAGACATCGCATTCCTACGCCCAGAACTGACCGCCATTGTTAAGTTTAGTGCTTATGATTTCACTAAATATGGTGGCTTAGAAGGCGTGTTAGAGCACATCAGCGCCGACACCACACAAGATGAAGAAGGCAACAGCTTTTACATCGTACGTGTACGTACCGAGAAACATAATTTTGGACAAAACGAAGAGCTGCCAATCATCCCTGGTATGACAGCCTCTGTCGATATCATCACAGGTAAAAGAACCGTACTTGAGTACATGTTGAAACCTATCCTCAGTGCTCAAAATAACGCATTGAAAGAGTAAGGACGTTTGATGGTTAACAACGCCTTTCAATACATAGTGAACCAACAAGAGCTGAGGCTATGAAGTCTCGAATATCGCTGTTATTGCTCGCCCTCACCTCTTTTACTTCTGTCGCTCTCAATAAGAACGACCAAAGATGGATCGATGCTGTCACGCAAACCTACGGTGAAAGAGCCGGAAAGCGCGTGGCAACTTGGCGTTCAAATATGACGTCGTACGATGGTTTAAGCGAGAAAGAGAAGCTAACGTCAGTTAACCAGTTCTTCAATCAGATGTACTTTGTCGACGACAGCATCCTGTGGGGAAAAAACGACTACTGGGCGACCCCGCTGGAGTTTCTAGGCAGTAACGCAGGTGACTGTGAAGACTTCACCATTGCGAAATACTTCTCTCTGCTTGAGCTAGGCGTTCCAGATAAGAAATTGCGATTAGTGTACGTAAAGGCACTGGAGCTAAACCAATTCCACATGGTATTGGCTTACTACTCCACACCGAGTGCAGAGCCACTAATTTTGGACAACTTAAACCCTGAAATAAAGCGCGGTTCTAAGCGCCCTGACCTACGACCAATTTACAGTTTCAATGGTAAAAACCTTTGGTTAATCAAGTCAGCAGCAGGCAGCGGCAAGCTAGCAGGGAAATCTTCAAGATTGAGCTTATGGAACGACTTACGTTCCCGTGAGCGCTCTCTAAAACTAAACAAACCCATTATCAATTACGATGAGTAGGTACAATGACTTTATATAAACAGCTTGTGGTCGGGATGGTTGCGGTGTTCATATTACTGATGACGTCAGTCTTTATGATCGAATTCAATACTACCCGTGGATACTTAGAGGAACAGCAACGCTCTGAGGTAAGTAATACCATTAATACTGTTGGACTGGCTCTTGCCCCATACCTTGAAGAAAAGGACAAGGTATCGGTAGAGTCTGTTATCAACGCCCTGTTTGATGGCAGTTCTTACTCGGTCGTACGATTAATTTTTCTCGACAGCGGTGAAGACATCATCCGTTCATACCCAGTAAAACCCTCGGGCGTGCCCCATTGGTTTACCAATCTCAACCTATTTGAACCCGTTCATGATCGCCGAGTGATCACCAGTGGTTGGATGCAGCTTGCAGAGGTAGAGATCGTCAGTCATCCAGGCCCTGCCTATGATCAATTGTGGCAAGCCTTCACTCGCTTACTCAGCATCTTCGGTGTGATCTTCTTACTCGGCTTGGTCTCGATTTCATGGATCCTTAAGCGAGCACTACGCCCACTATCGATGATCATTACCAAAATGGATCAGATCGCTAAGAACCAATTCGGTGAGCCATTAAAACGCCCTAAAACAAAAGATCTGATCTTGGTGGTTGATGGCATCAATCACATGTCGACTCAAGTTGAACAAGCCTTTAAAAACCAAGCGAAAGAAGCTCAGAAGCTACGTGAAAGAGCGTACATTGATCCGGTTTCTCAGCTGGGTAATCGCGCTTACTACATGTCGCAATTAAATCAGTGGTTGGAAGAATCAAGTTTAGGTGGCCTTGCTGTACTGAAAGCGGAATTTATCAGTGAAGAGTATGACGAGAAAGGTTACCAAGAGGGTGACACGTTAGTTCATCAATTGGCAGAGCAACTGCAAGCTTCTATCTCATCACCAGACATCACCATCGCGCGTATTTCTAGTGACGAGTTTGGTTTCATTATGCCAAACATTGATGAAAGCGAGCTTAAACTGGTCGCTGGCAGCATCGTTAACTGTATTCAAAGCCTAGGTTCAGATCCAACAGGCATGGCAAACCCACACATTGCATTGGGTGTAACGTACAGCAACAAACGTAAAACCAGCACTGAAATCATGTCATTGGTCGATAACGCGCTCTCTAGTGCTAAAGCGAATCGTGAACTTGCTTACGGCTACGTCACTGCTGACGACCATGGCGCAGTAATGGGTAAACAACAATGGCGTATGTTGGTTGAAGAGGCGATCATCAATGACCTAGTCACATTCCGCCTGCAAGCTGCAAACAATGCGTTTGGCAAAACCTATCACCAAGAGGTGTTCTCTGCGATAGAGAAGGATGGCATTCGTTACGGTGCTAACCAGTACCTATACGCACTAGAGCAGCTTGAAATGAGCCACATTCTCGACCAATACGTTATCGAGAAGATGATTGAGAAGCTAACAGCACAAGAGGTGACAAGCCCAATCGCAATCAATATCTCACCAAGCAGTATTTCTCAACCAAGCTTTATCCGTTGGATTGGTAAAACGCTTGAGCAAAACGCTTCAGTTGCTCACCTGCTGCACTTTGAGATCCCAGAAAACTGTTTCATCAACGTTCCGCACTACACGGCACTATTGTGTAACACCATTCGTAATGCTGAAGCGATGTTTGGTGTCGATAACTACGGACGTAACTTCCAATCACTGGACTACATCAACGAGTACCGTCCTAGCTACGTGAAACTGGATTACCTGTTCACGCATAACTTGGACGATGAGAAGCAGAAATTCACGCTCACGTCGATTTCACGAACGGCTCATAACCTTGGTGTCACCACCATCGCATCTCGAATCGAAACTCAGACTCAGTTAGATATCTTGTCTGATAACTACGTAGAAGTGTTCCAAGGCTTCATTGTTGATAAATAGTTGTAAGGGTTATATCGCATGCAAGATCCACTATTGAACTCATTGATCTACGTTAGCCGATATTACGGGTTAGCGAACTCGCCTGAGGCGTTGGTCAATGGGTTACCACTATCAGACGGAAAGCTAACTCCTTTCCTGTTCCCACGTTCTGCCGAACGTGCGGGGCTAGTGGCAAAAGAAAACCGTTCCGACTTAGATAGCATCCCACACCTCATTTTGCCGGCGGTATTATTGCTAAAACAGGGCGAAGCTTGTGTGCTCAACAGCATCGACCTTGAAAAGCAAGAAGCTGAAATCATCACAGCAGAGAGTGGAATGGTGCCAATCATCATTCCTGTTGCTGAACTCAAAGAGCAGTTCATTGGCCGCTACTTCTTAGTTAAAAAGCAGTTCCGCTATGACGAGCGCTCACCAGAAGTTCTGAAAACACGCAAAGGTCACTGGTTTTGGAGCACTATTTGGGAATCGAAAAACATCTATCGTGATGTGTTAATTGCATCGATTCTTATCAACATTTTTGCGATTGCCGCGCCGATGTTTACGCGTTTGGTGTACGACAAAGTGGTACCCAACCTTGCATTTGAAACCTTGTGGGTATTAGCAAGCGGTATCTTCGTAGTCTTCCTGTTCGATCTGCTCTTAAAGTTGATGCGTAGCTACTTCATCGACGTTGCGGGGAAAAAATCCGATATCCTGATTTCCTCCAAATTGTTCAGCAAGGTACTTGGCATTCGTATGGAAGCAAAACCAGCTTCAGTTGGTGCCTTCGCGAAGAACTTGCAAGAGTTTGAGTCCATTCGAGAATTCTTCACCTCAGCTACGATTGGTTCTCTGATCGACTTGCCTTTCGCGCTTATGTTCCTCGCCTTAATCTGGTTGATGGCGGGTAACTTAGTGTTTGTTCCTGTCGCGGGCGTTGTGATTCTGATCATCTACGCGCTGCTGATTCAAGGTCCATTGCGTCGCACCATTGAAGAAGGTTCACGTCTAGCCTCTCAGAAGTACGCAAACTTGATTGAGAGTTTGGCGGGCCTAGAAACCGTTAAGCTATTTAGCGCACAGAGCCAGTTCCAATTCCGTTGGGAAGAAGCCGTTGCTCATATGGCAAACTGGAACATTAAAAGCCGCCGCATTACCGACAGCATCCAAAACACCGCAGGCTTTGTTCAACAAAGTACCAATGTAGGGATGATCATTTTTGGTGTGTATCTAATTGCGGAAGGCGAACTGACGATGGGTGGTTTGATCGCTGCAACCATGTTGAGTGGCCGTGCGATTGGTCCTCTCGTTCAATTGTCGCTGCTTTCTACACGTTACAACCAAGCCAAATCTTCAATGACGCTGATTGAACAAGTGATGTCGATGCCTGACGAGCAAGAAGAAGGTAAGCGTTACATTCACCGACCAATCATCCAAGGTCATATTGCGCTGGATAAAGTGACGTTCCACTATCCTGATTCGCCCGTCGCTTCAGTGCGAGATCTCAGCCTGACCATAGCACCCGGCGAGAAGGTGGCGATCATCGGTCGTATTGGTTCAGGTAAAACAACCCTAGAACGCCTTATTATGGGCCTCTACAAGCCCACAGAAGGCCATGTACGTATTGATGATACCGATATGGAGCAACTTCACCATGTCGACGTACGACGCAATATAGGCTGTGTACCGCAAGACAGTAACCTATTCTATGGCTCAGTCAGAGATAACATTACTCTAGGCCGTCCTTTGGTGGACGATCGTGATGTGATGGATGCTGCGAACCGTGCCGGTGTGACAGCCTTTACTCAACAAGATCCTGCTGGCCTAGAACGTCAAGTAGGTGAAGGTGGTGGTTTGCTTTCAGGTGGTCAACGTCAGTCAATTGCGATTGCCAGAGCTTTCTTAGGCCGTCCACCAGTATTGCTAATGGATGAGCCAACCAGTGCGATGGATAACCGTTCAGAAATGCATATCAAGCACCAGCTTAGCCAACTGTTACCAAGTGAAACGCTGATCCTTATCACTCACAAAACCTCGATGTTAGATGTTGTAGACCGAGTCATCGTGATGGAGAAAGGCAGCATAATTGCTGATGGTCCGAAAGCGAAGGTTCTGTCCGATCTTAAACAAGGCCGTGTAAGAGCAGTTAGCTAAAGCCTGTCATCAACACAATTACCAAAGGGGGGAGCGAATGCTCCCCCCCTTTTTTATTCCCTTAAACCGTGACAAAAGGGGAACAAAGTAACTGAACATTTTCTTATTTTCTCAAAGTTAAGTTGAGTAAAATACCAGGCTATCCATTAACAAAGGGCTCTTGGTGTCTAATCTCAACCTGCTTAGGTATTATCAGCGAATCGCACCCATTGGTGTCGGCAGCGAAATGAAAACCACAGTACAGGAAGTGGCTGATTTACTGTGTACTTCACCTCGACATGCCCGCAACCTGTTATCACAAATGCAAGAGCTAACGTGGTTAACCTGGCAACCGAAAGCCGGTCGAAACCAACGTTCATCGCTACTGTTAAATATCGAATTAGGCGCACTCAAAGAGAGACTTGCTCTAGAGCGAATCCAACAAGGCAAGTATGAGAAAGCTTTGGCTATTCTTGATGAGGACGAAGCAACGTTTGGTCGCCTGCTGAAAACCACCTCAGGAGCTTCTGTTCAGGAAGGCCGTGTCAGTATCCAACTCACATACAAACGCATGTTCGAGCGCATTGTGCCACACCAATTACACCGCTGTAGCGAGCGCTTCTTCTTGCGTCAGGTGTATTGCTGCTTGGTCTCCAGCCATGACAATGGTGTTATCAAACCAGAACTCGCTCACCACTGGCGTTATGACGAAGCAAGCTATCAATGGACATTCCACCTTCGTCCAGGACTTACGTTCCACAACGACGAACCAATAAACGCTGATACCATTGTGAGCCTGTTTGCTAAACTCAGTGCCCTTCCCTATTATCAAAAAGAACTCGCGCACGTCAGCGACATCAGCGCACCGCATCCATTGAAAGTGGTATTTACACTAAGTAAACCGGACCAAGGGTTTGCAGGGCTTGTCTCTGGTGTCAAATACGGTATTCAACCAGCAAACCAAGTTAATGTCGCAAACAACAATGCTGTGATTGGCAGTGGTCCATTTACAGTGCTCGAACACGACAAAAATAAGCTTAAACTGCAAGCGTTCGATGGCTACTATTCGTGTCGCGTGTTAGTCGACTTAGTTACGATTTGGAGCGTCAACGACGAGAAAATGGAGAATCCGTCGCTATCCAGTAATGCACCAATCCAAGTATCTGAAACGACAAGCGGTATTGAAGTGTCAATACAAGCAACCAATGCTACTCAAGCGAGTCAACACAGTCGAACTGAAGATGGCTGTTTGTTCGCGTTATTCAACCACCATGCAAAGCATCCGTTAACACGTGCCCAACGCTGTTACATTACGGAATTGATTCAACCGCAGCGACTACTCGAAGTATTCCAGAAAAAGAAGGTCCATTACGGCAGTGTCGTAGCCAACAACTTATTACCGGTTTGGAACCCCGTTTTACGCCCGTTTGGTGAATTCAGCGCGCTACCAAAAACCATTACCATTGCGGGATACAACTACACAGCTCTGCGTCGATGTGCTCAGGCTATTTCTTCTGTACTTGCCGAGCACAATTGTGTGGTTGAAATGGTGATGTATTCCTATCGAGAGTTGAGTGAGAAAGCGAACAACGGCACACTCGATGAAACACTGATCTTAACCAATATCAATTTAGACGATAACCGTCATGCTTCAGCGTTTTCTAATTTCTACTGTAACAACGTGCTGTACCACACCTTAGGGGAGGCAAATGCAAGTTGGTTTGATCAGCAATTGGAAAACCTAAGAGCGAGCAACCCGCTTGAAGATTACCTAACGGCGTTAGAGCCGATCGCTTCAACCTTGGTCAGTGAATACTGGATTGCCCCAATGTTTCATCACACTCAAACATTAAGATTTCAAGGTGTCTTAGAAGATGTCGCACTGACCAACTGGGGATGGCCAGACATTCGCTCGGTGTGGTCTTCTGATTAAAGAGAGGTTGCGATGAGGATGTTTTTGGTAGAGGCGCCGCATACTGGCGCCATTTATAGTGAAATGTCTTCTTGTTCCATCTTAAAGGAACATTGAATCTCGTATTGATTGAAGGAAAATACGCTTCCCCCATGGGTGCGCTTAGTTGTCACGGTTTCATCACCAAACTGCACGGTGACTCGTGTA
Organism: Vibrio chagasii; assembly: GCF_002954585.1. Taxonomy (GTDB): domain Bacteria; phylum Pseudomonadota; class Gammaproteobacteria; order Enterobacterales; family Vibrionaceae; genus Vibrio; species Vibrio chagasii_A. Next base: position 1,458,115 of record NZ_MSCI01000001.1, on the reverse strand, counting down.
TAAACCTTTTCATGTGCTTCGACTGTACATTCTGCTAGGTTTGTTTCAAATTCCGCTTCAAGAGTATCAAGCTTTTGTTTAGTGCTTTCTATAGCGTGATTGTTCTTCTCCCGTTGCTGCTCTATTTGTAACGCATGTTCTTCAAGTCGTTCGGCTTTAGGTAATTTCTTAAACTCAATCTCTTGGCGAATTACATCCAGCGTCTGTTCTTGCGCGTATCTATAAATTTCCTTAAGTTCAGCAATCTTCTGTCGGTAACCATCATAGCGTGCAAAACCATGAACCTTAGTTGCAGTATCTCCTTCAACGCCTAAGAAAACGCACTCCACCTTGCCACCCACTTTCGCTTCACCGCCACTGAGTGTGCCGTGCTTCTTGAGTGAGTCCATCACAATAAGGTTGTTACCACAGCGTATTTCGTTACTCATGCTGTGCACGCCAAAACGTATATCGCCCGCCGTCTGTAATTCAGCGTTTTGAGCATAGCTTGCCGTGATAGACCCTTTGCTAAATACCTTACAGCTTTTCGGTTCTCCCTCTTTGGTCGTATGTCCGATGATTCCTTTCGCGACTTTGATATCGCCTTGCGCCTGAACTTCAGCCGATTCAATAAAGCCGCCGACGGTAATACTCCCTGTGGCTTTCACAACCATTCCTGGTTCAATGTTGCCAGAGACAAACACATTACCTTTAAACTTTACGTGTCCAGTAGAGACATCGACATTGCTAACACACAATGCGTCATCCACTTCGATGGTTCGATCTTTAATGATGGGTAAGCCAGGATGGGAAGCGAGCAATAGATTGGGGTCATCAGGAGAAATGTACGTGCCTTTACCAGGCTTGATTAAGCTGTCTTGTCCGGGGATTGGCGGGATAACTCGACCTAGAACCGTAAAGCCAGCGACGCCTTTAGTCGCGGGAGTACGCTTCATCAATTGGTCATTCAATCCAACGGTGATGGTTTCTCCCAAATCCCGCATATCAATCTTGCCTTCGTCTTTACTTCGGGGCTTTAGAACTTGGCGCGTAATGTCTTCCACAAGCGCTGCAAACTTAGCGTCTTTCCCCCTGATCGGCTGAGTGCCTTTAGCGACAGGCTGAGTAAACTTTTCTCCCGGCCTAAGCTTACTACTCATCATTAATACTTTTCTGAGGGCTAACTTATTAATCCCTTTAGTGATGTGAGCTTGGGCTAGACAATGAATGATGTCACTACCGCGCAGAGGATTTCCGTTGTATGGACCAGTAACAACAAGACTCGCTAACATCTCATCATCGGATAGTTGCACCTCTGCACTGGCGTCACGAACTTCAGCAATCAAAATACCTTCGTAAGCTTCTCCTTTGCCTTCTTTAGCAAGAGAGACAAAACGCAGCACTTCTTCTTCAAAAAGAAAATAGCTTGATGCGTCTATGGCTTCCAAGGCTGGTGGCAGTGTCTTGTTATCAAAGCTTGCATCAACCACAAACCCTGACGGCAGACATGCCATCACTTGTTGCTTATCTTCCGACAGTGTAACGATGTTATCCCACATTCGAATTGAGTATCCCTAATGACTCAGTTTTTATTCAGTCTATATAAATCAATCTGAGCTTAGAATCGTCACATTATAATAATCAGCGTCACATCACTTACTTTCGTGGCTGCAAAGATGACTCATAAATAAGACGTACTCATTTTATGATGTGTCTCACCTTTACAAAGGCAAAGCGACAATTCTCACACGGTTTAATTTGAAGTTTCATTGTCTAATGATGTGGTGACTTATCTGAGTTAAATAGGAAATTGAGGTAGTGGCATCGAAATGAGGCTGAAGGCTTGGGATTAAGGAACAGTTTACAGTGTAAATTCAACATTCTAATTTACACTGTAAATCACATTTGAAATTGGCTGTCGCTATTTACACTGTAAATTCACCAATAAGGCTTCTACATCTTTTCGGAATTGAGCCTCAGCTTGCTTGCGTCCAATAAAGTTAAATTGTTCAACACAGCTCCCCCACCCTTTCTGTTGAACAACTTTGGCAAGCAACAAATCAGAAACAGAAGAGTGAACGACATTCGTAGAATCGAGAACTGTTTTCTGAGCTAGGCGGGCATTACTAATAAGCACCAACTTCAACACACTGTAGCCAATGCTGTCGTAACTATTCCCTCCATCAACATAGTTCTTGATAAGTTGGACTTCGAGTTCGCAGATCGATTCAGAATAAGTTGGCAGCAATGCTCGCACCATATCGACTTCAAGAGATGCCAGAGAACCCGCAACAACAAAACAAAAACTACGCTCAAAATGATTCAGAAGCTGGCTGATCCAACTTTCTGAATTTACTTTAAGAGGTTTAACCATTAGGACAGAGTGACAGCCACTTGCCTGATCACGCTGGTGGCCAATATGTACTGGTGCGAAATCATTGTTACGCCAGAATGCAATCAAATCACTTGTCGCTCCAAAACTCGTCGCTAAGTAGTCGGCTTGTTCAATATGCAGTGACAACTTGTCCAGCATCCAACTGCCAATACCAAGACCTTGGTGACGTGTTGAAACCGCGATACGCATGACTCTGATACAGCGGCTCGTTGCCGCTTGTGCTGCGCCAAGTTGATTAGCTAACAACACTGGAGCCAGATGGCCTTGTGGTCTGCGTTTTCCAATTTGAATCTGGGAAATCAATTCACTGTCTAACCCCCCCTCTTGCGTGACCAACATACACCCCAAACACTCTTCTTGTTGCCAAACCGCGTACAACTGAATCGCAGGGTTATTTAGAAATTGCATCAAGTCATTTGGGGATGTTTGATAATGAGCATCGACCAATAGCGAAAAACATTGTTGAAGCATGCTCGGGTTAGTTAAACAATCTTGCTTGGATACCTCGACCAATCTTAGTGAGCTGAGTTTCTCACTAGAAAGTAGCTCTACGTCGTGCTCTGCGGCATCATTTGATGAGGCGGCACCAAGTAAGAAACAATCAAATAACCAAGCTTCAAGCGGATCGTGATTATTCCAACGGATAGGTTGTTCAAGTTTGTATCCTTTCCAGCCCGGACGATGCTTAGAAAGCCATGCTTCGAATTTGATTCCAAAACCTCGGCCGCTGCCTTCATAGCCATGCACCGTGGTTGAAAAAACCATACGGTGATAATTGTCGACCATAGATTTCAACATTGGGATAGGAATCGCAGCCGCTTCATCAACCAATAATAAATCGCACTCGGGCTTTGATTTTAGTAGTTCGTCTGGCGCAACAAATCTAAGGCTGCCACCTTGATAGCAAACATGAGTGGCATTCACTACTTCACAACCATTGAGCCGTTGCTTCGCATGTGAAAAAACAGGCTCAATGGCTTTAACAGATGGAGCTGTCACAATAATGTTGAATCCAGGACGTTCAGTCAAAAGCTGCGCTGCTGCAATACCTAACGTCGAACTTTTACCACGGCCTCTATCAGCCGTTAAAATCAAAGGACGCTTTCGATGACCAAACACCACTTTTTTGACTAACTCAATGGCGACATTCTGCTGCGCAAATCGATCTAGATGTTTGGGATCGTTATTCTTTTGTGGAAGCAAATCAAAGCTGTGCTCCAATCCTGAAGCTTCATCACCTTGAGACACGGAAATAAGCTTTTCGAAATGCGTATGTAACCAACGTTGGCCAAACACTAAACCTTCGGTATTTTCGATATCAGGCGGTAACACCAACAACAGTCCGCCACCGACCAAGGCACCGAGTGCTGCACTAAAGCCATTCGCATCAAACTGCTCTCTAAAATCACAAACAAGCACTTGGCATTCGCGACCAAGAAGTTGCTGACCTTTCTTTGCAGGGGCATGTATAACGCCGCCAAATGGAGTCCCACCAATTTGGAAAACGGTTTGTGTGTTGTTCTCTTTGAAGTAACTAGAGATAGCAGAGTTTTGCCATGTCGCATCGCCATTAAACACCACGCCGTAACGGTGATCATTATGTTGGGCGATATCAGAAAGTGTATGCAGAAATGTGTTGATTGGGCTTGTCATAATTTGTGTCCAGATTCATCTAAACACAGTTTATCACAGCCAAATAAAAAGCCGCATAAAGCGGCTTTAGAGAAGTTTTGGAAAGTAATCGACTTAGTCGAGTTTCGATTGCACGAACGCTAGGATTTCTTGCATCGTTGCATCATCAACTTTCTTAAGGTTTAACGCTAGGTTTGAACCCTTACGGCTGTATGATGCGCGGCCTTTGATAAGCTCGACTTTTGGAGATGCCTTTTTCGCAGGTGCAGGAGCCAGTTCAAGAATCCAACCTTCTAGTGTTTCCGTTACGTCTTTAGTTAGACGAGTCACACCTTGTGCTTCACTGCGCTGCCATACAAAACCTTCAGACGCATCACACTTAGTGAGTAATGTTTGCTGCTGGTCTTCAGTCAGGCCACTGAACTGTTTATGCAGTTTAACAATCGTTGGACGACCAAGGTCGCTCACATTTGGGTAAGCTTGAAGTAGTTCAAGTGGTAAAGCAGCTGCTTTCAAAGCACCACTCACTAGCGCTTCGCTGCACTGGAACATTTTTGCTAACGCTTTTTGGTCTTCAGCTTCGCCTTTATCAAGCTTGGCTTGCATCTCTTTACCCTTCTCGTACAGAGAAAGCGGCTTATGAGCGTTGGCTACATCAGATAAAAACTTAGCGTGTTCGCCGTTAATGTTTTCAGCAACATAGATTAGGAACTCTTTGTCAGCCAAAATACATGACATACGACGACGGCTACCATCAAGAACTTCAATCTTACCGTCTTTGTTTTTACGACCTACTGCCGGGTATTGCTGGCCGCGTTCTTTCAATGTTGTAAGAACATCAGAAAGAGCATGTTCGTTTAGGAAAGATTGCTCACGAGCATTCTCTTCAAAAACAACGGTGCGAGTTGCTACTTCAGAAGCAGGAATTCGAACCAATTCAAATGAAACTAAATCTTCGCCAGCAACAGAAAGCTCGATCACTTGAGCCTGTTCTTTAGCTGCAGTTTGCGCTTCTTGAGGCGTAGCAACACGACGTTTGTTCGCCTTACCAAATAGCTTTGCATTTAAGTCAGATGTTTTAATTGCCATTCTTGTTATCCCTGATTAAGTGAAGGCCAGTTGCTATGTAATACTCGCTCTAATTCTAGAGCACTTTTTTGTACCGCGTCTTGAGCGACAGCCAGAGTCTTCTTACCGCCTTCAAAATCACTCACTGTAAGGTCGAAAACCGTGCTGTAAGTATCTGCACAAGTCTCGAATGCGCGGCTTCTTGGAATCGTTGCCATCATTACTTGGTCATTCAACAGGTAGTTCATTTCAGTCAGTACTGATACTTGTTTCTTGTTATCGTCTTCAAACATGGTTGGCATCAGACGAACAAACTCAAGCCCTTTCCAATCGTCCGGGAACATTTCGTACACGGTTGGTAAGTGTTGGAAGAAGTTAACCGTTGAAGCCCAATCCAAACGCTTCGCCGCACATGGAATCAAAAGTGCGTTAGACGCGTACATTGCATTCCATACCAGCGGGTCTACGTGCGGGCCGGTATCAATCATAATCACGTCAAAATCATCCGCGATTTTATCGATAAGCTTCTCTTTTAAAAGACGTACAATATCTAAAGACTGATCTTGAGAAAGGCTTTGCCACGCTTCAGCGTTGAACATTGCATCTTCTGGGAAAGCTGAAATAGTCTTTAGGTTTGGATATTGTGTTGGCAACAGTACATTTTTACGCAGAAACTCTTGGTCAACTTCTTGGCCTTCTGGCACGTTGTCCAACATGATATCAACAGCAGAATAAATGCTATCGTGCTCAGTACCACTAATTTGTGGGTTTAGGAATAAGCGCAGAGAGCCTTGTGGATCTAAGTCAATCAGACAGATACGGTAACGTTTATCAAGATTCAAAGATAAACATGCCGCTAAATGAACCGCTGTCATTGATTTCCCCGTACCACCCTTTTGGTTCTGTACGTTGATAATCCATGGCTTATTCCCCGCATGCTGTTTACGTTGGTGGAATTTTGGCACTTCAGCCGCGTCCATCAGCATGTGAGCTTCGGTCAATGAAATTGAGTAATGGTTAGCATTATTCTTCGTAAACTGGTGGCCTTCCGCCTCAAGCTTAGTGATAGCTTCATCCAATTTACGACGAGTTAAGCCAGAACGAGTCTCCATCATAGCCTTAGACATAGGCGGAAAATGCTCATCACTTCGCTCTTCCAAAATAATCTCAATTCGGTCAGCCTGAACTTGTTGAGTTTGTTCGGCTAGCTGATAGAGCTTATCAATCGTTTGTTCTCTTTTCATTGCCAGTTTCCGTAATGATTAACTACGTACAAATTGTACAGCGATCACCAATAAAAACAACAAAAACATGAACATGCATTTATGAGTAAAATCACATAAAATAGACTGAATTTTTACAGTTTGATGAAATAGTATTTAAAATGAATACAAATTTGACCTCTTTCTTAGTGCATAACTAGCCTAATTTCCCGCTAGATTTGAAATGTTACAGTATCACTTATTTACAATGTAAATGCTAAAATGACCGAAAACGCCGGAACGATTGAAATACAACCATAGATTACGGTCTATGTGATTTTCATTCTAAATTACAGGCGAACCACACAAAAAATAGCAATACATGAAAATTGAAACTTCGATTTAAGAAAATCGATTCGATACTGAACCATTTCAAAGCAATGGGCACCATTGAATACTGAACAAACCAAATCACACCGGAAGAATGATCATGGTGTAAATGACGAATTCTATAATTGATAAACTGATATTATGAAGCATGATCAAGGTTCATCGTCGCCAATATTGATCCGAATGAATGTCAGTTCAAAATGATCAACTTCCGGAAAAATGATCAAGTAGATATCGTTCCGGAAGCATATTTTTTTGGACCTAACTTACGGACAAATGCTTTTGGAATGGGGATTCAAGGCTTATTGGGCCTCATTGCTAGGAAATTCAATCGACACAAGATGGGAATACAGAAACATGACAATTTCATGATCATGCTTCCTACCTTTGGTTAGGTGTATTTTTAAAATGAGAGGCAACCTGTGATACATCAATATTGAATGGATTTTGTACGAAATAGGGCAGGAACAATGAAAATCACGACTTACTTGATCATTGTTCCGATAAATTGGTCGTCAAAAATATCCACACTGTCAGCAAATAAGCGCTTCGAAGCAAAGTAGACAAAGATCGGCTGTGGATAAGCTGTATAACCATAATGATCATGCTTTCGAATCAATAATGATCATGCTTACAATGACTTAATGATCATCGTTCTGACTCTCTGTGATCATGCTTTCTTCTGTTTTATGATCATCGTTTCGAGTAGCTTATGATCATGCTTTCCAAGCGTGTTTTATTTAACACTTTAAATTCAGTAACTTAAAGGCAAACTTATAGCCAGATCATTAGATCACTTAATCATTTAAGATCATATTAATCAAAAAGATCAGTTATTTAAAAGCCAATAAATTCTCTTTATTTATGATCATTCTTTCTTTATCATTCAGGAACTATAGTGAAATTACGGTTAGTGTGATACGGATCAAAAATGAAACCAGAAGAGAAATTGTTAATTAAGGCACGAAGCCACAAAGATGGTCATTTATTTGAGGTATCTGAAACAGCCGTTGAATGGATAGAACAATATCAACACTTCAAAGGTGTCACTAAAAGCATAGTTGAGCTTCTTAACCTAATTTCACTTCGTGGATTTAGCAGCAAAGATGGATACGTTTCAACGACCGAGATTATTGAATCAACCGATGGTCAAGTTACCCGCGCAGCTTTGCAACAAAGATTGAGAGCGGCGGTAAATATAGGTCTTTTCAAGCAAATCCCTGTTCGCTTTGAAGAAGGCCTAGCAGGAAAAACCATGCTGCATCGTTTTGTTAACCCTAACCAGTTAATATCGGTATTGGGTGCCACCAGCTTGGTGACAGAAAGTGTCAAACAAAATGAAAAGCAGAAGCGTTCTAAAGCCCTAGCTCAAACTAAAGTAAACAAACGCCTGCTGAATGAACACGGACTCAATACTCCCCCAACAATGAAAGATGAAGCAGACCAGTTCATTGTGTCTCCTACAAACTGGGCGGGGATTATTGATCAAGCGTTAGCGCCACCACGAACGCGTAAGAGTTACCAAAAATCAATGGTTTCGATCTCAGGTACTCGCGCAGTGATCGAGACAAGATCATCGAAAAATATCATGACGGTTGATGATCTCATGACGCTATTTGCGTTATTTACACTCACCGTTCAATATCATGATCACCACCAAGATGATTACCATCTTGATGCAAAGCACACACCGAACAAAACACCACTCTACATCACCGATATTTTGTCGCTTCGAGGCAAAAAAGACAGCGGTCCTGCACGTGACTCAATCCGTGACAGTATTGATCGTATCGAGTTTACAGATTTTCAATTGCATGAGCTTACTGGTCGTTGGCTTAGCGAGAACATGCCAGAAGGCTTTAAGAGTGATCGTTTCCGATTCTTAGCGAGAACTATTACTGCATCGGAAGAGGCGCCTACAGAGGGCTCTGACGGCGAAATTCGCATTAAACCGAACCTATACATCCTTGTTTGGGAGCCATCGTTCTACGAAGAGCTGCTGACACGTGATTATTTCTTCTTGTTCCCGCCAGAGATCCTGAAGCAACATACCTTGGTTTTCCAATTGTATTCTTACTTCAGAAGTCGTATGGCACGTCGTCATTCTGATTGCATGCTGTTAAGCGAACTTAATCAGAAGTTGGCTCGCAACATCGATTGGCGTCGATTCTCAATGGATTTGATCCGTGAATTGAGAAAACTTGGCGAAGCTGGAGATCAAGAAGATACCTTCCTGGTTAACCTGTGGGGTTACCATTTGACGATCACCGCTTTGATCGAGAAAGGGAAAACTACAGACTATCAAGTTGATATTAAATGTAACGTTGAAGAAGTATTGCGTTACTCGAGAGCCCGTACCACCAATGCAGGTAAACGTAATATGGCACCAACGCTGCCAAACCCGCTCCGCAACGAGATGGTATCGAAGCAGAAGCTGGAAGAGCTGTCTGAAATTATCGATGGTGAGTTCGAACCAATCCAACGCAAGGCACCATCACCAAGAGGTAAATTAGGGCGTCGTGTTAAGCAGCGTAAGCACTCTGTTGAGATCAATGCAGACGAGATCATGATAACACTCTCTAAATATACCTCTGCAGAGGCTCTAGAACGCAGTATAACGGCTTTATCTGCTATGACAGGGCATTCACACGCCTCAATCAAAGAAGAGTGCTCAGAGCTTATTGAGAAGCTTGATTGGTTGAGAGTAGGGGATGAGATCATTCCTTACGAAACGCTAAGTAAGTTAATTGAGCTGTACAACGACCGCGATAGTAACAGCAACCGCCACCTTTCTATTGAACGTCTTATCTCTGGCTTAGCGGTTCGCCGCAAAGTGTGTAAGCAAGTTCACGAAGGGCATTTGGATGAGAATGTGTTCTTAGCGTTAGATGAGATGGCGATTGGCCACTAATTCTGGGCCTGTTTTCAGGCCTGTGAATGGAAATTTGAAACATCATTTGGTGTTGATAAGAACCGAACCTAACGCTGACAAAGTGATGACAAAGTAGCGCACCCGGTTGATTATTATTTATCCCGAATAGACAACCTTTTGTCCTTTCTTATGATTAATAGATTGGCTCATATTTTGTTACATCATACTGAATAGATTTTTGCGAGTTCCCCAAGGGACTCGCTTTTTTTTGTCTAAAATTCGACTCGCCATTAAAAATCAATAGTTTAATGTGTTTCCTTCCGAAGCATGATCAAGGTTAGATCATGCTTTCATGGATCTGGCTCATTGTCAGGAATGGAAGCTTCTTAGGGGCGACTGTGGATCAAGTGAGTAGCGATCAGTGAATCTGATGTTTTACATTACCTTGATCATCGTTTCGGGAATGGCTCGCCATGAAGCGGACGTGCGACTCGATCAACTTCTCTGATTCCGCTTGCCAGCGTGGCTCTTGTTGCTGATTGGCAAACTCAAGAGCCAGCACACACAGATGCTGAACTCGCTGAGTACACCACTCTTGCAAGTCTGGCTCTGCTTCGGGGTCACAAGACACCGCTTGCAGCTTGCCGTAAGCAAACATTAGGTATTGGTAAGCCTTTTCTTGATGGTGTGCATTTTCGTTCGGCTGTCGATAGAAGGTAAAGATTCTCAGGCAGCCATCTAACCAACATGCGATGCCTTTGCTTTGTTCATCCGTGATCAATGGCCCCCAGAGTGCATCTGGAGGCGTTAAGATCAAAGGTTCTAACCGTTCCACTTGATCATGCTTTCGGGCTTTGTACCAATCTCCGATCCGCTCTAACCAAGTGTCTAGTTCATTCATGCAACATTATCCCATTGTTTTACATAGTGATTATCAGCAACTTGCTTAACGTTATGCTGTATTTCACTGCTTTGTTCTCGAATACGCTCCGCGTCTATTGAATAGTTTGGTTCATTTTTAACGAGTTCGCCAAATGGCAGATCAGGATCTGGCACCGCAGAGATCAATAGCTTGGTGTATGGGTGTTGAGGATTGGTCAAGATCGACTGAGTGGATCCCCATTCGACGATCTGTCCTTTGTACATAACTGCTGTTTCTTCTGCGATGTAATGTGCGGTCGCGAGATCATGGGTTATGTACAAAAAGCCAATCCCGAGTTCTTTCTTCATTCGTTGCATTAGGTTGAGCACGCCAAGTCGAATTGAAACATCCAGCATGGAGGTGGGTTCGTCGGCAAGAATAACCTCAGCGCCAACAGCCAGTGCTCTTGCTAGGTTAACCCTTTGTCTTTGGCCTCCACTGAGCTCGTGAGGGTACTTAGCCAGTGTTTCAATGGGTAACTCCACCAGCGTTAATAACTCTTCCAGACGCTCTGCTAGCGCTTTTTTATTGGCGACTTGCTTATGAATCTTGAGAGGGCGCGTTAAATGGTGCTCTATAGTATGTGTCGGATTCAACGACCCAAACGGGTCTTGGAACACCATTTGCACTCTGCTGCGGTAGTCCAAGATGTCTTTGCGGCTGTTGAGGGTAGAGATGTCTTTGCCATTGAACAGGATCTCGCCTTCTGTCGGTGGGTAAACCTTGGTCATTAGCCTCGCGCAGGTACTTTTTCCGCAGCCTGATTCGCCAACGAGAGCTAACGTTCTTCCTGCGTATAAGTCAAAACTCACGCCATGCAGGGCTCTAAATATCTCCTCTTTGCCAAATCCGCCACCAACGGTGAACTCTTTAACGAGGTTTTTTACTTGCATAATTGGTTGTGACATTTAGGCTCCTAGCACGCTGTGGCGTGAGCATGTTCGTGAATATTAGGGAATGAACTCCACAGCTTTTGGGTGTAGGAGTGCTGAGGGTTATTACGAATTTCGTAGGCTTGATTGACTTCAACTATCTTGCCATGACGCATAATGGCAATGCGGTCACACAGCTGGCTCATCAGGGCCAAATCGTGGGTGATAAAGAGGATTGAGAAGCCGAACTCTTCTCTGAGTTGGTGTATCTGTTGCAATATTTCTCGCTGAACGACCACATCCAATGCCGTGGTTGGCTCATCCATGATGATCAGTTTGGGATTGAGCGCGAGAGCAATTGCAATCACTAATCGTTGACGCATACCGCCACTAAATTGGTGAGGATATTCGGTTAGGCGATGGCGTGGAATATTCACTAAGTCGAGCAGCTTTTCTGCGCGATCTTTGGCTTGTTCATCACTCATCCCTTTGTGGTGGCGTAGCACATCGGCAAACTGTTCTTCAATGGTTAACACAGGGTTAAGTGAGTTCATTGCACTCTGGAACACCATAGCGATCTCACTCCAGCGTAATGTATTAAGCTGACTGTCAGATAGCCTCAGTAGGTCTTGCCCATCAAAAAGTATTTGACCGCCAGAGATGAATGCGGGTGGCTTGTGAAGTTGGTTAATGGCAAATGCGATGGTGCTTTTGCCACAGCCTGACTCGCCAGCCAGGCCAAAGATTTCTCCTTGTCCTATGCTAAAGCTGACGGACTTTACCGCGTTGAAGTCTCCGTCATCGGTGATGTAATCGACACATAGGTTCTTCACTTCGAGAAGAGGTGTATCTGGATTTTCCATAGACATGATAGATACTCAGTTATGATATTGATAACTATTATCATTAACATGTGTTGGATTTAGTGAAAGCGATCAGCACAAAAACAATGAAGTGCCTCGAAATTTATCTTGGGGTATTTCAGGAATTTTCAGTGGGAAATGCGAAAACTAAGGGAGGAAAGTGAGAGTTGGATCAACCCCCATTTCTTATGGGGAATTTTTTAAATGTAATTGCAGAAAATGGCTTTGGCAAAGTTTAAATAAGCCATTTATTAATTAGCTTTATGAAGCGTCGGAATCATCACATTTCAGTGCAGAATTTCTTAACAAGCGAAATAGCATTTGCTAAAGATTACCTGTCCATTACATGGTGCTTTTCGGAGGAAAACATGTCCATTAATTCTATCAACCATGATGAAATGACAAACATTGCAAACAAGTGGGATGCTGAAGAAGAAGTATCTTTCAAACCAGAAAAGAAAATGAAGTCCGCTGAAGCTCGTCGTCGTATCGAGGCGCTAAGAGAAATTAGAGAAAGCGGTTTGAGTCTGGAAGAAGCGAGGGAGCTGGGTCTTATTCACTAATATCCCCGATTGCATGCAATAGGGTGGCTCAGTGCCACCCTTTGATTTATAAGCACTTTACTCATTTCTCACTCGATTTCCATCTGCAATTTTACCTTCTAGGCTCAAAGCTCACTCACACAAATTTTCTCGGCAGTTTCTACTTTTCGTTTAAAAACAGGCTGACGGCATACTCTTGAACTAAGTTGTTTGACAGCAATATGTGACGCCACTAATTTTAAAGGCAAAGCAAAAATATGCGATGTCGTTGGTAGGGAGAAGGCTATGTCGAATTCAGTGGCTCAAGCTGAAGAAGTGTTGTTTTATGAACCAGAAGATCCGAATGGATACCTTTCAAATTTTGCCGCTTGCCCGATCAAGGTGGATGGGCAAGTGTGGGCAACCAGTGAGCACTATTATCAGGCAATGAAGTTTTCTTCACCGTCGCTAAGAAATAGGATTCTTAAAGCCTGCACACCTGCTGAAGCATTCTCGTTAAGCCGACAATACGAAGAGCAGGTTCGAGAGGACTGGTACGATATTCGTGTAGAGGTGATGCGATTCATTGTGACCGAGAAATTCACACAGAACCCGCAGTTTGCTTTGTTTTTAACGAGCACGGGCGATTCGGTGATCAAAGAGCACTCTCATAAAGACCATTTTTGGGGAGATGGGGGAGATGGAACCGGTGAGAATCACTTAGGGAAAATTTTGATGGCAGTGCGCCAACAACTTCGTAGTCAGCAACTGCATTTGATCACATCACATTAAGTACACATTAAAAAGGTCGCTCTGGTTAGCTTGTACGCTAAAAACAGAGCGGCCTTTTGTATTTCTGTAGTTCCGGTATCCGAAGTCGCTAGAGTGCGCTAACGAGTCATAGAGTGACGTTAGAACTATAAGTAACTTTGGACGATGTCGTCGAGTTGTCCATCGTCTTTCATTTGGTCTAAACGTTGGTTAATAAAAGTCTCGAGCTTGGGATCCATTTCTGGGTCGAAAGCCAAATGAATTGGGTAGTTATTGATGACTGAACCGAAGTCCTGCATTTGGTAATCATCGATATTGAGTTTCTGATCGTTTAGGTTGTATTTGATTCGTGATTCCATTTCTACAAATACGGTATCACCAGGTGCACGGTTAATAACGCGGAATGCAGCCGTATAATCTTTTACTCGGATCTCATTGAGCTTGCCTTGCTTGATGTAAGGCTCTAAGTTTGGATATTCAAATCCCACCAGCAACACCACTGCCTTACCATCTAAATCGTCAATGGTATTGAACTCGAACGGCTTTTTACCGCTACTCAGCAATACGTGTTTTACATTGTAAATTGGCTCTTCAGATAGGTTGACTGATTGGATGTTCCCCCAGCTAGGGCTGCCGTAGGTAACCCAATTTGGGTTCTCTCTCGCATCTAGCTTGTCAATCATTCGATTAAAAGGGTAAGTGTGGTAGTTAATCTCGTACTGGCTATCGTCAAACACGGCTTCAACAATATCAGAAACGATTCCTCTGTGGGATGACCCGTCAGTTTCGATCTGAAAAGGTTGCGCTTGGCTCGCAATAATGTAGTAGTGAAGAGGCTCGCTTGAGAAAGCATAACTGCTTGAAAACAAACTGACTATGGATGCAACGATAAGATGTTTTTTCATAACCTTCCCTAGTTATTTGATGAATGACTACTACTATACTAGTTGAGTAATTGTAGTTTACTAAGATAACAACATTGGTAATTTTTATATGGTGAAAAAAGGAAAACGCTATATTGGACTCTCTCGACAGTTAATCGGGGCCATCATTGCTATCAGTACCTTATTCACAGTTATAGTGACAGGTCTGGGGCTGTATGTGGAGTACCAAAATCGAGTTTCTTTTATCAGTTCTCAGATCGAACAGGTCAAAGCTGGCTACCTTTCTGGTTTAACGTCAAGCCTTTGGGTTGAAGATCGCGCTCAGTTGTTTGTGCAAGCGGAGGGCATCTCCCGCCTCCCTTCGGTCAGTTATCTTCTTATCGAAAGCCCTGACGAAAAAATCTTAGAGCTTGGCAGCCCTACGACCGGGCAATCTTATTCTCAGTCATGGGAAATGGTGTATCAAATGGGGGGGAAAGACTTCCCACTTGCCACCCTCACGGTGCAGTCCGATTTAAGTATGATCCTCAATGACTTCGAAGAACGAGTGCTGTTGTTACTCGCTTTTGAAGCTGTGAAAATCTTTTTGCTGTCATTGGTCTCTTTGGCCATTGTTTATCGCTTGGTCGTCAAACGCTTGATGACCATGTCCTCTCAGATAAACGAGCAGCAAGTTGAAGACAATAAACCCCGTTTTTTAACGCCAACCGACTCTACTTATAAAGATGAAATATCGACGCTGGAAAACAGCTACAACCAATCAATCGAACGCATTCGTCAACAGTATCAAGAGTTGATTAAAGCCAAAGAGACGGCTGAAGTTGCTAACCGCAACAAGAGTGAATTTTTGGCTAACATGAGCCACGAAATCCGTACTCCCATGAATGGAATTATCGGACTTTCGTCTCTGCTTTCAGAAATGGATATGCCGAAAGAGCAAAAAGAGTATGTCAACATGCTCAATACCTCTTCACTTACCCTGCTAGACCTTATCAATGACATCTTGGATTATTCGAAAATTGAAGCGGGACGTTTAGAGCTTCAACAAGAGCCGATGAAAATGATGGGCATTGCGGCTGATGTTGAGTCGACGTTCAGAGTTAAAGCCGAGCAAAAAGGTTTACGATTCCAATTGGAGATAGACCCTAAGATTCCAACCATGGTGATTGGTGATGGAACGCAGCTCAGACAAGTGCTGAATAATTTAGTGGGTAATGCCATTAAATTTACCGAGCGCGGTCATGTGACACTTTCTCTTCGTTTAGAAAAAGTGATTGAGCCTGAGCAGAAATTGAGAGTTCGATTTGAAGTTGCCGATAGCGGTATTGGTATCGCAGAAGACAAACAAAAATCGGTATTTGATAAGTTTCAGCAGGCTGATGGCAGTACCACTCGTATTTACGGCGGCACAGGATTGGGTCTGACCATATGCGATAAGATAGTGTCCTTAATGGGCAGTAAGCTTGAGCTAACCAGTATTGAAGGCAAGGGCAGTACCTTTTACTTTGTGGCTGACTTTGATCCGTGTTTGGAGCTCGACGAGAGTAATATCGATTTCAATAAGGTCTCGGTGTTGCTGGTGGATGATAGCCAACTGAACATGCGTATCACATCGACACAGCTACAATCGTTTGGTGTGTCCTCTACATGCTGTGAAACCGCAACCGAAGCGCTAGAGCTCGTTTCAGAGTCTGTCGAAAACGCTTCGCCTTACGACTTAGTGTTGATTGATAAAGTGATGCCTTCCATCGATGGGTTTCAGCTTGCAAGAAAACTGATAGAGCGCTTTGGCAAAGCCTGCCCTAAGCTTGTCATGATCTCTGCCGACCCTCGTAAGCAAGACGAAATGCATGCTAAGCAAGTGGGGTTTATTGCCTACATTGCTCGCCCGTATCAAGATAATCAGATTAAATGGACCATCAGTGAGGTGTTGGCGAGAACAGCTGAAACCGAGACCTTTACCTATCCAAATCGAGGTGAGGTGGCGTTTAAGGACAATGACCCTCTATCAACCACTAAACCCGCGGTGGTGGCGAAAGAGGGCGTTAAGGTTGAAGAGTCTAAGCCTCAAACTGAAACTTCGTTATTTAGCGGTAAAGTACTGGTGGTCGAAGACTCCAGAGTCAACCAACAAGTTGCTAAGATGATGCTCAAGAAGCTTGGTTTTGAAGTGGATATTGCCGACAACGGTAAAGTCGGAGTCGATAAATTTAAGCACAACGAATATCAGATGATCTTCATGGATTGTCAGATGCCAGTGCTCGATGGCTTTGAAGCGACGAAACAGATTAGAGCACTCGAAGAAGGGACGTCGAAACATATTCCTATTGTGGCGCTGACAGCCAACGTAGTGCTGAAAGATAAGCACTTATGTTTTGATGTGGGGATGGATGAGTTTCTACCTAAGCCTGTTAATCAAGGTACACTGAGAGAAGTCGTAGCGAGTTTTTTGTCTGATAAGAACAAGCTTACAGGCGACAGTGAGCAGAAGATTGTTTAGTCCGCGCACCATTAAATCTCATCGTTAAAACCCAAAACTCCGACTTAATCCGTCGGAGTTTTTGTATATGTGACTTTACTCTCTAAAAAGATACGGCACTAGCCAATGCTATCAATGTGGATCACTACTGAGTCTGGTCGCCAGTATTCCAGTTCGCAGTCCATCAACTCGCCATCTTGCTTGTAGTTCACACGACAGATCTTCAGCACTGGCTGGCCCTCAGCTAAATTCAACGCCTTAGCGACATAGGCTGGGGCTGAAGTGGGAATGACATCAAAGCGCGAACGTTTGGTCTCATAGCCATACTTCTCTCTATAAATACCTGTCAGCGACATGGTGAGGTTTTCCGACAATATTTTTTCAAACAGGGGCGCTTTCAATACGTTTTCAACGAACAGCACCGCTCTGCCATCAATAAAGCGTAATCGCTCAATCACATGTATTGGCGTTATCTGCTCTATCTCTAATGCTTTGGCGTAATCACCTGCCGCCATTTCTGTACGGGTGCTCAGCAGTCGTGTTTCTGCGATGCGGTCTTGTTCGCGAATCATTTGATGAAAGTGAGAGCGAGACAATGGGTTGTAGAGAATACGTTCAGGTGACACATACCAGCCTCGGCGCTCCTCTCGGTATATCAGACCTTCAGTTTCTAATGACACCAATGCATCTTTAAGCGTGATTCGAGTGGTGGAAAACAGTTCGCTGAGCTCTCGTTCGGATGGCAGTTTTTGCCCCTCGGTGAAGATACCCGATTGAAGCTGTTCTCTAATGCTCGCCTTAATTCTACCTAGCTGTGTCCCTGATTGCGCTGTTGCCAATGTTCTCATTACTGATCTAGTCCATAAGTTCGTGTGCTCAATAAGGTAAACCATGGAGTTAACAGGAATGTGACAGTAAACAAAGGCTTACTGTCATATGAGTGAAATATAACTGCCACGAAAATGCACCCTAACTGTCAAATAAGTTGCGCGAAAGCGTCATATTCTGGCGATAGCATACAAAACGAACTTACTGACCTAGTCCAGAGGGATAGAGACAATGAAAACTTTGCTTAGCCGTTCAACTGTATCGCCAGCCAAAATGATTGGCGCAACGCTAATAACGGCAACACTTTCAATGCCAGCGATGGCGAAAGATGCTGATCTTGAGTCACTGATTGAAGCCGCTCAAAAAGAGGGTGCGGTTTACAGTGTGGGCATGCCAGACAGTTGGGCAAACTGGAAAGGCACATGGGCTGATCTGAAAGCGAACTACGGTTTGAAGCATCAGGATACAGACATGAGCTCAGCACAAGAGATCTCGAAATTTGAAGCAGAGAAAAGAAATGCAACCGCAGATATCGGTGACGTTGGCTTCGCCTTTGCACGTGTTGCGGTGAAGAAAGACGTGACTCAGCCATACAAGCCAAGTACTTGGAATGATATTCCGGATTGGGCGAAAGACAAAGATGGTCACTGGGCTCTGGCTTATACGGGCACTATCTCATTTATCTCAAACAACAATCTTGTTAAAGACGCACCAAAATCTTGGAGTGACCTACTAGAAGGCGATTACAAAGTCACTGTTGGTGACGTAGGTGTCGCAGCACAAGCTAACAACGCGATTCTAGCGGCAGCATTTGCGAATGGCGGTGACGAGTCGAACCTAAAACCGGCGATTAAGTTCTTTGGTGAACTAGCGAAGCAAGGCCGCCTATCTTACACCGACCCAAGCATTGCGAACCTTGAAAAAGGTGAAGTGGAAGTCGCGATCATGTGGGATTTCAACGCACTGAACTACCGCGACAAGATTGACCGTGAGCGCTTCACTGTAAATATTCCACAAGATGGTTCAGTGATCTCTGGTTACACCACCATCATCAACAAATATGCGAAGAACCCGAATGCCGCGAAGCTGGCTCGTGAATACATCTTCAGTGACCAAGGCCAGATCAACCTAGCTGAAGGTTACGCGCGCCCAATCCGTAGCAACGTGACGCTTCCTCAATCAGTACAAGATAAGCTGATCTCGAACGAGCAATACAGCAACGTTCATCCAGTCACTGACTTCTCAGCATGGGAAAAATCAGCACGTCGCCTGCCGCGCCAATGGCAAGAAAGCGTCTTGATTCATCAGCAGTAATCCATATTCAAAACAAGCAACAGAGAATAGACCATGAGCAATAAGGTTATCCTTGTTGTTCTAGATGGACTGAATTATCAGGTAGCCCGTGATTGCATGGGCTACCTGAACGGTCTTCTAGAACTGAGTGATCTTCATGAAAAACAAGGCGATTCGCTAAACATGAGCACGCAGAAAAACAAGCTGCGTGCCACGCTTTACCCAATGCAGTGCGAGCTGCCGTCCATGTCACGTCCACTGTATGAGTGCATCTTAACCGGAGTTCGCCCCGTTGAGAGTGGTATCGTTAACAACCAAATCGTGCGTTTATCGAATCACGAATCGATTTTTAGCTTGGCCAAATCGCAGGGCAAAGTGACGGCTGCCGCGGCGTATCACTGGGTGAGTGAGCTGTATAACCGAGCGCCCTTTGATGCGGTGCGTGACCGCTTTACCAACGACGAAACCATGAACATTCAACATGGCTGTTTCTATCATTGGGATCATTACCCAGATGAAGCCTTGTTCTTGGATGCTGAGCACTTGCGTGTCACTCATCAGCCGGATTTCTTATTGATTCACCCAATGAACATTGACGATATGGGTCACAAGCATGGGTTGGATTCTCGCCAATACCGTAATAGTGCACGTGGCGCCGATATCTACCTGTCGAACTACCTTGAGAAATGGGTGGACGATGGTTATCAGGTGATCATCACTAGTGACCACGGCATGAATAATGACTTATCACACGGTGGCATTCTTCCTGAAGAGCGTGAAGTGCCATTCTTTGTGATTGGCGATAAGTTTACACACCAAGCATGTTCAGTGAAACAGACTGATATTTGCGGCAGTGTGTGTCAGCTACTCAACCTTGAACACGATAAATCTTATACTCAGGAATTGTTGGCCCTATGAGCAGTTCTGTAATCACGCAGAGCGATGGCTCTGTCCTTAAACCTCAAACCAAATCTTGGTTCAAACGCTTCAAGCCTGCTTTGTGGCTTGCGCCTTTCGCCCTGTTTTTCTATCTGTTCCAACTGGCTCCTATGGTTTGGGTGCTGATCAACAGCTTCTTCTACGACGATGAGCTTTCCTTAGAAAACTACGCTGAAGTCTTCGACTCTGCCTTCATGATGCAGGCCTTTGGCAACAGTTTATGGCTGTCGATTTGGTCGAGTATCTTTGGTTTGGCGATTGCGACTCTGCTCGTCTCTTCACTGCGCCGTGTCGACTCTAAAATCCGCGACGCGGTGATTGCCTTTACCAATATGAGCAGCAACTTCTCGGGGGTGCCTCTGTCGTTCGCCTTCATCATCATCTTAGGCACCAACGGTGCGATCACCTTATTGCTCAAGCAGTACGGATTGCTAGGGGACTTCGACTTGTACGGCAAGTGGGGCTTGCTGGCAATTTATATTTACTTCCAGATCCCATTGGCGGTGCTGTTGCTGTATCCAGCGTTTGATGCCCTTAGTGACGACTGGCAAGCGGCCTCAGCACTGCTTGGTGCGAAAACCTGGCAATACTGGACCAAAGTTGCGCTTCCTGTGCTATCACCTGCCTTATTTGGCACCTTCATCATCTTGATTGCTAATGCGATTGGCGCCTATGCGAGTGTGTATGCGTTGACCTCGGGTAACTACAACGTGATTACGATTCGAATCGCGAGCTTGGTATCGGGCGACTTGTTCCTAGAACCTAATCTAGCAGCCGCAATTTCCGTGATTCTGATGGCTATGCTGGCCTTCATCACCGTGATTAACCAATGGCTGATCAGCAAAAGCTACGCAGGGAAGAGAAAGTAATGAATACCGTAAATACTCACTTTCATAAAACCGTGGTCTATTCGATCGTTGGCATCATGATGATCCCGATCTTAGCGACCTTCATCTACTCGATCTCGTCGCGTTGGGGCGCCACGATCTTGCCTGATGGCTTTACTTTGGATTGGTACATTAACTTAC
The DNA here is from genome assembly GCF_002954585.1 of Vibrio chagasii. GTDB lineage: Bacteria > Pseudomonadota > Gammaproteobacteria > Enterobacterales > Vibrionaceae > Vibrio > Vibrio chagasii_A. The sequence continues at coordinate 1,437,177 of NZ_MSCI01000001.1, read as the reverse complement.
TGACGGATCCTCGCTTCTTACAAGCCTTTGGCCGTTCACTGTTTATTTGTATAGCAGCATTATCACTGAGTGTAGTGTTGATTCTGCCTGCGATTTTCGTGGTGTTTTACTATTTCCCGAAACTCGACAAGGTCATGAATATCATGATCTTATTGCCATTCGCAGTGCCGCCAGTGGTGTCTTCGGTAGGCTTGCTTCAGCTGTATGCCGATAGCGAAATATCTTTGATAGGCACGCCATGGATTTTGATCGGTACTTACTTCACCATCGCATTGCCATTCATGTATCGCGCGATTGCTAACAGCTTTGAAGCAATTAACTTGCACGACTTGATGGACGCAGCTCATCTGCTTGGTGCAAGCACTACTAAGGCGTTCTTGTTGATTATTTTGCCAAACCTTAAAAAAGGCTTAATGGCGTCGCTGTTCTTATCGTTCTCGTTCCTACTTGGCGAGTTCGTGTTTGCCAACATCTTGGTTGGTACACGTTACGAGACACTGCAAATCTACCTATACAACATGCGTCAAACCAGCGGTCACTTCACGTCAGCCCTTGTGATGACGTACTTCCTGTTTATTTTCTTACTGACTTGGTTGGCAAGTCGTTTCAGCCAAGGAACCAAATAATGAGCTATGTAAATGCGATAAACCTCACCAAGCGTTTTGGTGACAACACAGTATTTGAAGACATTGAATTTTCCATCGAGAAAGGGGAATTCATCACGTTACTTGGCCCAAGTGGCTGTGGTAAATCAACGCTGCTACGTAGCTTAGCAGGCCTAAATCCGGTCGATGGTGGCGAGATTTGGGTGAATGGTGAAGGGATCACTCACCAAGTGCCGCAAGAGCGTGGCATTGGCATGGTGTTTCAATCTTATGCGCTGTTCCCGAACATGACGGTTGAGGGCAACATTGCGTTTGGCCTTAAAATGAAAAAGCTTGCTGCTGACGAGATCAAGCGCGAAGTGGCGAAAGTGATTGGGCTAGTGGACTTATCGGGCAAAGAGAAGTTCTACCCGCATCAGTTATCAGGTGGTCAGCGTCAGCGTGTGGCTTTGGCCAGAGCCTTGGTGGTCAAGCCGCGTATTTTATTGCTTGATGAACCACTTTCAGCGCTGGATGCGAAGATCCGTAAACATCTACGCCAACAGATCCGAGATATCCAAAAAGAGATGAATCTGACCACGATCTTCGTGACTCACGATCAAGAAGAAGCGATGATCATGTCTGACCGTATCTTCCTGATGAATAAAGGCGAGATCGTCCAAGCGGGCACACCTGAAGAGATCTACACTCAACCAGCTAATGAGTTTGTGGCAGGGTTCATGGGACACTACAACTTGGTGCAGGCGAACAAGGCTAAGCAGCTGTTCGATATTGAAACCGAGTGGAAAGTGGCGATTCGACCTGAATCTATCTACGTTAAAGAGCAAGGCCGACAATATGGCGAACATATCTCTGCGCCGAAGACCGGCACCATTCGCAACCACCAACTGTTGGGCAACGTGATTCGCTACCAAGTGGACGTTGATGAGTGTGAATTAACGGTCGACTTACTTAACCGTTCTTCTGAACGACTGTTGGCAAACGGCAGCCAACTTGAACTCCTGTTTAACCTTAACGAAATTCAACCAGTGAGAGCCTAAGATGTTCAAACCTTTGTATGTATTTGATATGGACGAAACGCTGATCAATGCCGATGCAGCGATGCTCTGGAATGAATTCTTGGTTGAAAAGGGCATTGCTACAGCACCGAAATTTATTGAAGAAGACCAACGCTTAATGGGCTTATATTCAGAAGGTAAGCTGAACATGGAAGACTACCTTGAGTTTGCTATGGAGCCACTGGCTGACATGCCGACTGAGCAAGTCAGGGCTTTGGTGGAAGAGTGTGTTGAGCAGTATATTTTACCTAGGCAGTTCAAACAGTCGAAACCATTAATAGAGCAGCTTGAGCGTGACGATATCGACATGTTGATCATCTCAGCGAGCGTCACTTTTTTAGTAGAAGCAGTGGGCCGTAAGATTGGTATCGAGAATGCACTCGGTATCGATTTGGTAGAAAACCAAGGCCGTTTTACTTCTCAAATATTAGGCGTGCCGAGCTACCGAGAAGGTAAAGTCACCCGTTTGAAAGAGTGGTTAGATAATCAAGAAACTAACTATTCAGACATTCACTTTTATACCGATTCAATCAACGACGCACCTTTGTGTGAACACGCTGATTTTGCGTATTTAGTGAACCCATGCCCGCGTTTGAAAGCACTGGCCGATAAACCGAATTGGTCGATTCTGAACTGGGATTAACGCGAGCTCTATATTCTAATTAGCTTCGTTTTAGAACTTATCAAGCCGCTGACTACAGCGGCTTTTTTGCCTCATCAGTCTAATGTTCGACTTATCACCTTAGCTCACAAAAGCTTGAATGTAACAATTCAATAACATCTCTTGCTTACCTGTAAATCAAACCATCATCTTTCAACCCCTTGATAGCGCTCACTTTCTTGTGAATAGAGCTTGCGTGTAACAAATATTTTACAAATTGACGGGTTTTTAGCGTGATTGTCCATTTCTCTCTATCCATTCCAATCTGTCGGCTTGTGGGCCAAATTTAGTTAAGGACAAAAAACAAACAATCATTTCACAAAAAACGTAACACAAGACCGATAGGTACAAGGAGAAAGTTCATGGTGGAGTCATACAACCCGCTTGGTACGGATGGATTCGAGTTTGTTGAATACACAGCTGTCGACCACAAGGGAATTGAGCAACTTAAAGCGCTGTTTGTGTCACTGGGTTTTGCCGAGATCGCTAAGCACCGTTCAAAAGAGGCTTGGCTTTATCGACAAGGTGACATCAACTTTATCGTCAATGAACAACCACACAGCCAAGCTGAAGCGTTCGCTAAAGTTCACGGCCCATCGGTGTGTGGCATGGCGTTTCGTGTTAACGATGCAACCACGGCAATGACGCAGGCGTCTAGCGGTGGTGGGGAAGAGTACAAGACAGAAATCGGGCCAATGGAACTGAGCATTCCTGCCATTTACGGTATCGGTGAAAGTCTGCTTTATTTCGTTGACCGTTACGGCAAGCAGAGCATCTATGATGTTGATTTCCGATTCTATGATGATGCGGAAGAGCGCATGGCAAAAGCTGATGTAGGCCTCTACGAGATTGATCACCTTACGCACAACGTGAAACAAGGCAATATGGACCTGTGGTCTGGTTTTTATGAGCGTATCGGTAACTTCCGCGAGATTCGATACTTTGATATCGAAGGTAAGCTGACAGGCCTTGTGAGCCGAGCAATGACCTCCCCATGTGGTAAAATCCGCATCCCTATCAATGAGTCTTCAGACGACAAATCACAAATTGAAGAGTTCATCCGCGAATACAACGGTGAAGGCATTCAACACATCGCACTTGCGACAGATGACATCTACAAAACAGTGAAAACTCTGCGTGATCGCGGTATGGACTTTATGCCAACGCCAGACACCTACTACGAGAAAGTTGATGAGCGCGTTAAAGGCCACGGAGAAGACACTGATCTGCTGCGTGAGCTTCGTGTTCTGATTGATGGTGCACCGACGAAAGACGGCATCTTGCTGCAAATTTTCACACAGACGGTTATTGGGCCTGTGTTCTTTGAAATCATTCAGCGTAAGGGCAATGAAGGCTTTGGTGAAGGCAACTTCAAGGCGCTGTTTGAATCGATCGAAGAGGACCAGATTCGTCGAGGAGTATTAGACGATGCATAAATGGATCTCGTTTCCTCATCGGGAGGGGGTGTGCTCTAAACAAGCGCATGCTGATTTCCCCGAAGAGGCTATCTATGAGCGAGAGGCGGGCCGAAGTGGTTTCTTCGGCCCTGCCGCTCACTTCCATCACCAACATGCGCCGACAGGTTGGTCTGAGTGGGAGGGCGACTTACGCCCTCGCGCTTTTGATTTTACGCTGGTGGAAAAAGCCAGTCAGATAACCCCTTGGGCTGTGCCTCATCTTTTGCACAACGCGGACTGCAAAATTCGCGTATGGCGCATGGATGAGAAGATGGATTTCTTGGTACGTAACTCCGATGGCGATGAACTACTGTTCATTCACCAAGGCAGGGCTGATTTCTATTGCGACTATGGTCATTTAGAGGTGAGTGAAGGGGATTACGTGATGATCCCGCGTTCGACCAATTGGCGCTTGGAGCCAAGTGAACCAATGTTCATCCTGATGATTGAGAACACCGACGCCGCTTATTCCTTGCCAGAGAAGGGCATGGTCGGCAATCACGCGGTGTTTGATCCGGCGGTTCTTGAAATCCCATCGATCAACGATCAATTCCGCGCTCAGTATTCAGAAGATCAAACTCAAGTGCAGGTGATACGCCACGAAAAAGTCAGTGTGATCACTTATCCGTTCAATCCTTTAGACGCGGTTGGCTGGCATGGTGATTTGGCCGTGGTGAAAGTGAATTGGCGCGATATCAGACCGTTGATGTCACATCGCTACCACTTGCCACCGTCTGCACATACCACCTTTGTTGGCGCAGGCTTTGTGGTTTGTACCTTTGTGCCACGCCCGATAGAGAGCGACCCTGGTGCGCTGAAAGTGCCGTTCTACCATAACAACGATGATTACGATGAAGTGCTTTTCTATCACGCTGGAGACTTTTTCAGTCGTGACAATATTGAAGCGGGCATGGTGACTTTCCACCCTGCTGGCTTCACTCATGGTCCTCACCCGAAAGCCTTTAAGGCTGGGCAAGCATATAAGAAAAAGTTTACCGACGAAGTGGCTGTGATGATTGATACCCGTCATGCACTGCAGTTTTCTGATGAGCTCGATAGCGTTGAGAACAAAGAATATGTCTACAGTTGGCAAGAGAAGTAAGGGGCAACAAGGATGAAATTAGCAACCAAGAAAAATGGTACTCGCGATGGTCTGTTGATGGTCGTGAGTCGAGATCTAAAACAGTGTGTGCCAGCGACGGATATTTTCCACGCGATGCATCTGACGCCGACAATGCAAGTCGCTCTGGATAACTGGGACAGCGTTGCACCTCAGTTAGAGGAGCTATACAACTCGATCAACACTGGTCATGTAACGGGCAGTGAAGTGTTTGCGTCTCATTATTGTGAATCGCCTCTGCCACGCGCTTATCAATGGGCGGATGGCAGCGCGTATGTAAACCACGTTGAGCTGGTGCGTAAGGCTCGTGGCGCTGAAATGCCAGAAAGCTTCTGGGTTGACCCGCTCATGTATCAAGGTGGCTCAGATTCGTTTATTGGCCCACATGACAATATTGAATTTGCCAGTGACGAGTGGGGTATCGATTTTGAGGGCGAAGTCGCGGTGGTTACCGGAGATGTGCCAATGGGTGCAAGTGCCGAGCAAGCGCATGATTCGATTCGTCTGCTGATGCTAGTGAATGATGTGTCGTTGCGTGGTTTGATTCCTGCTGAGCTCGCTAAGGGCTTTGGTTTCTTCCAGTCTAAACCGTCTTCAGCGTTCTCTCCGGTTGCCGTTACGCCTGATGAGTTGGGGGAACATTGGAAAGGGAGCAAGGTGCACCTGCCACTGACTTCAACCTACAACGACACGCCTTTTGGTTGTCCAAATGCAGGTGTGGATATGACCTTCAATTTCGCGGAGCTGATTGTCCATGCTGCGAAAACTCGTCCACTGTCGGCTGGTGCAATCATTGGCTCTGGCACGGTATCGAACAAACAAGGCACTGACCACGGCACCTCGATTGCAGAAGGTGGTGTAGGCTACTCCTGCATTGCTGAAGTACGCATGATAGAGACAATTCGTGATGGTAAGCCGTTGACTCAGTTCATGTCGTTTGGTGACTCGATTAAGCTTGAGATGTTTGATGAGGCTGGTGACTCGATCTTTGGCGCGATTGACCAAAAAGTCAGTCAATATCGACAGCCATAAATAAGCTATCGAGAGGCACGATATGAACAAGAAGATCACGCTCTATGGTTATTGGCGCTCTTCGGCAGCCTATCGAGTGCGTATTGGGTTGAATCTAAAGCAACTTAGCTATGAGTCGAAATCGGTGCATTTAGTGCGTAATGGTGGCGAGCAGCATGATCCACAATATCGTGATCTCAATGCCAGTGCATTGGTGCCAGTGCTGGTGGATGGTGACGTTCAACTCAATCAGTCGCTGACGATTTTACAATACTTGGACGAGAGCTATTTGTGTGAGAGCAGCCCAGATTCCTTGTTGATTCCAGAGCAAACACCACTGCGTTACCAAGCGTTGGCGATGGCTCAGGATATTGCGATGGAAATTCACCCTCTGAACAATCTGCGTGTGCTGCAGTATTTGGAGCGAGAATTATCGTGCGAACAAGAGGTGAAAATGGGCTGGCTTCATCACTGGATGAGCCAAGGTTTCCATGCTTTAGAAGAGAAGCTGGCGAAACACAGAAAAGTGTACGGCGAATCGGTGTATAGCCTCACAGATTCACCCTGTATCGTCGATATTTGCTTAGTGCCTCAAGTTTACAATGCGCTGCGATTTGATGTGGATATGTCGCCTTATCCGCTGATTAACTCGATTGTTGCAGCGTGTAACCAGTTACCTGCGTTCATTGATGCGATGCCAGAGAATCAGGCAGATGCGAACGTATAGCTCAGATTAAGCCCCAACGGCTGTTAAGAGTAGAAAGCCCTCCACGATGTTCATTCGTGGAGGGCTTTTTTTCAAGTTTAAAGCGAAATCACACGCTTGATCTCATCGAGCACATCCGCATTGGCTATCGCACCGATGTTCTCAACGGGTTTGCCATTTACCACCTGTTTCACTGCCAGCTCTACCAGTTTTCCTGAACGTGTTTTTGGCACGTCGCTGATAGTAAAAATTTGGCTTGGTACATGCCTTGGTGAACAAGAGGATTTGAGCTTGTGCTTAATGGCTGCCAATAGTGTTTCATTTAGAACCACACCTTGCTGCAGTTGAACGAACAACCAGATCTGCTCATTGCGGTCGACATCTTTACCCACGGCGATGGAATCTATGATGCCCTCAATGGTGTTCACTTGTTGGTAGATCTCAGCAGTACCAATACGCACACCTCCAGGGTTGAGCGTAGTGTCACCTCGCCCGTAGAACAGATAACCGCCATGCGCGCTCTGTGCGACCTCGTCACCGTGATGCCATACGTTTTCGAACCTGTCCCAATAAGTGCTGTGATAGCGCTCTCCGGTGTCATTCCAGAAGCCAACTGGGAAGTTTGGGAGGGAATTCGTGCACACCAGTTCACCACGTTCCTGATCGACTTTATGGCCCGTTGAATTGAACACCTTAATGTCGACGCCAAGCCCTGCCTGTTGGCACTCGCCGCGATACACTGGCGAGATAGGATTACCTAACACAAAGCATCCGCAAATATCCGTGCCGCCAGAGATAGACGCCAAATGCAGATCTTGTTTGACGTATTTGTAAACGTAATCAAATTGCTCTGGGTAAAGCACAGAACCCGTTGAGCACAGTGTTCTTAAATTCGGCAGAGAGTGACTGTCGATAGGTGAGAGCTCTGCCTTCTCAATCGCTTCTAGATACTTGGCCGATGTACCAAACAGCGACACATCGGCGCGCTGTGCCAAGTCCCACAGTACATTGGGTTGTGGGTAAACAGGGCTGCCATCAAAGATCACTAAACAAGCACCGCTGGCGAGCGCAGAGACGTGCCAGTTCCACATCATCCAACCACATGTGGTGTAGTAGAAAACGCGATCTTTCGGCTTAACATCGCTGTGCAGTTGATGCTCTTTTAGGTGGTTGATGATGGTGCCGCCAACAGAGTGCACTATGCACTTTGGCTTACCTGTGGTTCCAGAAGAGTAAAGAACAAACAGCGGATCATTGAAGCCGATACGCACAAACCGAACAGGCTGTGGCTGGTAATGATTGATGATGTTGTGCCAGCTTTGTAGCGACACGTCGTGCTCAAAATCATTCTTTTTTAAATAGCCGATCTGACACACCTGTTTTAGTTCACTGAGGTGCTCAATGATGGCGCTGTTCTTGTCTGCCATATCAAATGTTTTACCATTGAAGGTGTAACCATCGCAGGTGAATAGCACCTTGGGTTTAACTTGGCCAAATCGCTCAATAACACTCTCAACGCCAAAATCAGGCGAGGTTGACGTCCAAATCGCTCCTAAGCTGGTGGTCGCGAGCATGGCTATCACGGTTTGTGGTAGGTAGGGCGTATACGCAGCAACCACATCATCTTGCTCGATGCCGCTATCAACAAGCCATTGCTGTACGTTGGAGACAGCTTCACACAAGGCTTTCCATGTGTAGCTCTGCTGCTCACCACGTTCATTCTCAAACCAAATCGCGTGCTGGTCAGGCATGGTTTGCGCGAAGCGCAGCAAGTTCTCGGCATAGTTTACTTGCGCATTCGGAAACCAAATCGCATCACGATTCGATTTAGGCTGCTGCCATCGGCTCTCACCTTGTGTTTGAATTTCACTTCCTTGTGAGCCAACCACGCCACAAAACTGCCACACGTTTTTCCAAAACGACTCCGGTTGATCCACCGACCATTGATGGAGATCGGCGTAGCTTTGTATACCTCTATCTAGATGTAATTCAGACAGATCAAAGTTGTCGATAAATCGGGTTAAGTTGGCATCAGCGATACGCTGCTCACTTGGCTGCCAAACTGGCTTGTTGCTTTCGTACATTCCTTTACCTTTAACAAAAACTTAACGATTTCAGTCTGGTATGAAGGTTTTACAAAGTCAAAAGATCAGTGAAATAAGGCTTTGATATATTTATGTAAATAAAATGTTACATAAAGGGGTGTTTCGAAAAATAGTGTAAATTTGGCGCTTACAATGAGTGGGGATAGGCTTAAAGGGAGACATTCGAAAGGAGGTACGTAATGACTCAATATCATTCTAAGCCCGTGAGCCAAGAGGGATGGGTTGAGTGGAGCCTCGAAGAAGACGCCATTTGGCACGACTTGGTGAAAAGGCAACTGGACGTCATTGATGATCGCGCATGTGAAGCCTATTTGCATGGATTGACGTTGCTTGATCTGCCATTAGACAGAGTTCCTCAACTCCCTGAGATAAACAAAGTTCTAAAGGAAACAACAGGTTGGCAAGTACAGCCCGTACCTGCGTTGATAGATTTCGACCGTTTCTTTGATTTGCTAGCCAATAAGCGATTCCCTGTAGCAACATTTTTGAGAACGCGAGAAGAGTTTGATTACCTACAAGAACCAGATTTTTTCCATGAGATTTTTGGTCACTGTGCCATGCTCACTAACCCTGATTTTGCCGCTTTCACTGAGCAATATGGAAAGCTAGGCCAAGCCGCCACCTCTAAACAGCGAGGTTATCTTGCCCGTTTGTATTGGTTTACGGTTGAGTTCGGATTAGTAAAAGAGGGCGATAAATTGAAAATCTACGGCGGCGGCATTCTCTCTTCTCCAGCAGAAACCCATTATGCGCTAGAAGGGGATTTGGCCGTTCGTGAGCGTTTTGATTTACAAACGGTGCTAAGAACCCCTTATCGCATCGACATCATGCAACCGAAATATTATGTGATTAATGACTTGGCTGAGCTATTTCAAATCAGCCAAGAAAACCTGTTACAACAAGCTGATCTCGCGATTGAGGCGGGGTTACTACCACCACTTTTTGAACCCAAGGAACCGACACATGTTGAATGAATTAAAATGCGAAGCCTGCAGTATTGATGCGATTGCCCTGACTAAAGCTGAACAACAGTCGCTATTGTTGGAGTTGTCTGATTGGCAAATCATCGAAAGAGACGGCATCCCGCAGCTTGAAAAGGTATACAAGTTTAAGAACTACAAACAAGCATGGGCATTCAGCAATAAAGTGTCAGAGTTGGCAGAAGAAGAGTTCCATCACCCTTCTATCTTATTGGAGTGGGGTAAAGTCACCGTCACTTGGTGGAGCCATTCAATCAAAGGCCTACACAAAAACGACTTCATCTGTGCTTCACGCTGCGATGTGTTTGCGGTGAGTGAATAGTCATTCTGGGCTGGAGAGGCGCTTCTCCAGCCTCAATGATTTGAATATCTCATTATTCGGCTCATTTGGTGAGTCGAATAAGTGCTACTTTCTCATCAAGTGGCATAAGTTCTCTTAAACTAGCTTGACCTACATCAGCACTTGCTTGGTTTCTTGTCTCATAAATCCTTTCTGCTACTCATAGTATTGGTTTTATGAGGCTGCTCTATGATATATTTCTCGGCCAAGTGTATTACAGACGAAGGCGACTAATGTCTATCAACCTTTCACTCCTTCCACCCAGCGAGAAAAACAAAATCGAACTGGATAAGCAGGCATCGTTTCTAGTATGGAAATTGAAGCAGGCTAAATGTGGCCCAGAAGCCATTGTTGAAGAAGCAATGAAGCTCGGAGACCCAGATGAAAAGGCGTGGTTTGAACAGTCTGTAGAAAAATACAAACGAGTAATGGGCGTCGCATAACCGCAGACAAACCTTGCTCAGCAAAGCTGTAGAATTGAAATGACACAGTAATTTGCTAGAATTTGCCCCGTTAATTGAATCAGAGAGAAGATCCCGATGGGAAGAAGTTTTGAAGTGCGCAAAGCCTCAATGGCTAAAACTGCTGGCGCAAAAATTAAAGTTTATTCCAAATACGGTAAAGAAATTTACATGTGTGCGAAGAATGGTGGTTCAGATCCAGACATGAACCTGTCGCTTAAGCACCTTATTGCTAAAGCGAAGAAAGACCAAGTTCCTGCACACGTTATCGACAAAGCGATCGACAAAGCAAATGGCGGCGGTGGTGAAGACTACGCACCAGCTCGTTACGAAGGCTTTGGCCCAGGCGGCACAAGCGTAATCGTTGACTGTCTAACTGACAACGGCAACCGTACTTTCCAAGACGTTCGCCAATGTTTCGTTAAAACTGGCGCGAAAATCGGTGTTGAAGGTTCTGTTTCTCACATGTTCGCTCACCAAGCTGTATTCCAGTTCAAAGGTGAAGATGACGAGATCATCCTAGAAACACTAATGATGGACGACGTAGACGTAACAGATGTAGAGCTAGAAGATGGTGTAATCACTGTATTCGCTCCAACAACTGAGTTCTTCAAAACGAAGACTGCACTAACTAACGCGTTCCCTGAGCTAGTTCTAGATGTTGAGGAAATTACTTTCGTTCCTCAAACTATGACGCCAGTAGCGGAAGAAGATTCTGAGAAGTTCCAGAAGTTCCTAGACCTTCTTGATGACTGTGATGACGTTCAGCAGGTTTACCACAACGCTGAGCTGTAATTTTTACAGTGACAATAGTTAATAAAAAACCGAGCCTAGTGCTCGGTTTTTTTATGCTTTGAGTATTGATCAGCCTTGATCATCGTTCCGCATTTTTGCCAACAAAGAGCCCGTTGATACAGCACTGATTAGCAAAGCGTGCGTGGTCGACAAATCCACTCAGACAGCTTTCGAATCAAAGGGAGTACTGTAAGGTTCAGCACAATGGCACACGGCCAAGCAAGAAAGAAGCTTTGTAACCAGATTGGCGGCCACTCGTGGCTGAAACCCATTTTATAGCCAGAAATTAACCCAGACATGATGGTTGCCATGGTGAGTGAGGATAAAATCGCGGTTACCCAAAATTGTTTTTTGCTCATATATGTTTCTCCCGTGATTTTCTGTAACTGATGAGATAAGGTTACAACTATCCATTAATGAGAAAAATAGGCATAAATAGAAGTATGAATTCCATATTCGGAAACATTGACGACCTATTCCTGTTTTGTTCTGTGGTTGAAGAGGGATCGTTGCTGTCGGCATCGAAGCGGCTTCAACTGCCTGTGTCGACCATGTCACGCCGGTTAACCGCTTTAGAAGAGCGTTTGAGTATTCGCTTGTTAGAAAAGAAGGGTAGGGAACTGGTGGCGACCAAAGATGGTGAGGCGGCCTTTGCAGCGCTGAGTAGTGGCATGGAGTCTCTTCATCAAGGTTTTAGTAGCCTGCTTGAAGAACGTGATGCCATTCAAGGCAAGATTAAACTCGCAGTCCCTCATAATTTCTATAGTGGTTTTCTTCGCCCGACTGTCGAGCAATACCTTACTCAATATCCAAATGTGCAGCTCAATCTGATTTTGAGCCAGCAACAAGTGGCGCCTCAAACCGACCGTGATTTGTTGATCACGTTTCAGATTTCCGACATGGATGGCATGATCGCTCGACCATTGTTTAAAGCGAAACATGGCTTTTTTGCAAGCCAAGCCTATTTAGATTCGCGTGGACCGATCGTTAAACCAGAGGATCTTGAACATCAAGACTGGATTAACGTTGATGATGTGTTTGATATGCCGCTCTACAAAGCGGGTCACTTGGAACAGATGGTGACGATCAAACCCAAGTTTATTGTGAACGATATTCATGCGGTCGCGGCGGCAGCGCAAAAGGGGCTGGGTATCGTTTCGCTGCCTTTTCGTCATGTGTATCCGGAAATGAATCTGGTTCAAGTGCTCCCTGAGTACCATCGGGGTGATCGCCAAGCGTATTTAGTGTACAAAGAAAGAAAATATCAGCCGAAGGCTTTAACTCTGCTTATTGAGGCGTTAATTAAAAGCGTTCAGTCGTTCCATAGCGATGAGCTGAGTTAAACAAAAGGAGAAAGAAATGAAAGTAAGTTTTATCGGGTTAGGCGTTATGGGTTTCCCAATGGCAGGACACCTAGTCAAAGCCGGTTTCGAGGTAACGGTATTTAACCGAACTCACAGCAAAGCATTGGACTGGGCTGAAAAGCACCAAGGTAAAGCCGCTGAGAGCGTTGCTGAGTGTGTGGCAGAAGCCGATGTTGTGCTGGTTTGCGTGGGTAACGATGATGACGTACGCAGCATGACAACTAGCGAAACAGGTGCATTGGCGGCTATGAAGCCAAACGCGATTCTTGTTGATCACACTACAACGTCAGCAATCCTTGCCGAAGAACTTGAAGTCGCAGCGAAAGAAGCGGGTATTCGCTTTATGGATGCACCAGTGTCTGGTGGCCAAGCGGGTGCAGAAAACGGCGTGTTAACTATCATGTGTGGTGGTGAACAGGAGCTATTTAACGACCTTCAACCTGTGTTCGAAGCTTACGGTAAATCGTCGGTTCTGATGGGTAAAGTCGGCCAAGGCCAGCGCGCGAAAATGGTTAACCAGATCTGCATCGCAGGTGTGTTGAATGGCTTATCTGAAGGCTTAGTGCTTGCTGAGAAATCAGGTTTAGATATCCCAACTCTGGTTGATTGCCTCAAAAACGGCGCTGCTGGTTCGTGGCAGATGGAAAACCGCGCTACGACAATGGCGCAAGACAAGTTTGATTTTGGTTTCGCCATTGATTGGATGATCAAAGACTTAGGTTTCTGTTTAGATGAAGCTGAGCGCCAAGGCATTCAACTTCCATTGACGGAGAAGACCAACAACGCATACAAGGCTCTTTCTGCACAAGGTGAAGGCCGCATGGATACCTCTGTATTGATGAAAGCTGTGGTTGAAGAGACAAAGAAGTAGAAAGATAGAAACTTCGTTTAGATAATTAAAAATAGCCGCTAATCAGCGGCTATTTTTTGCCCACCCACACTCGAACTTTACACCTCCTGGAAAACCATACCTACTGATAGATAGGCGTTCCCTGTGAATTATGCTATATTCGTCCAAAATATAGGTGGAATTAATATGAAAGAACTTAATCCAACGGCAGAAAAGATCGTCGATTTAGCGGAAAGTTATATGCAAAGCCGAGGTTTTAATGGCTTCAGTTTTCGCGACATTCAAAATGAGCTTGGGATAAAGACTGCGAGTATCCATTACCATTTCAAAACGAAACAAGACCTGGCTCAAACGGTATTTGAACGTTACCTTGTTAATTACGAAGTAGCGTTAAAGCGGATCGAGAGTCAAGACATCTCTGCAGAAGGTAAAATTGAAGCATTAGCCGACATTTTTGTTGATGTACGCGAGAACAATAAACTGTGTCTATGTGGTATGTATGCTTCTGACTTCTATTTTTTGGCGGATGGTTTGGAAAGCCTATTGTCTAAATTTGTTCAAATCAATGAAGACTTTATTCGTAAAAGCATAGAGCAGGGGATTGCGAGTGGACATTTCCGTTCTGGGTTAGAAGTGACTCAAGCTGCGAGGTTGGTTTTTGTCGCCTTGGAGGGAGGGATTTTACTGTCTCAATTCAAGGACACAGATTATATCCGTTCAGTGAAAGCCAGCTGTTTAAACATTCTGCAGGCGTCATAGTTTATCGCTCAGATTGATACGGCGCGGTATAGCAATCGGCCTTGAAGGAGACATTGTCATCGCGCTGTAGATATGTTGGACGTAGTGCAACCCAAAAGAGATTGTAGTTTTGAAAGCGAGGCTTAGCCCTCGCTTTTTTTATGTCTGCAAACTGTTCATTGGACAAAAATTCGTAATGGTTCTGACTCACTAAATGGTGTTGTAGACACTTTTTATGAGACGGATGCTTATTTTTACAAAAATAATTCTATAACCTATCTTTATGATAAATATGGGTTTTTATTGAAAACAACTTTATCTATCTACTGGTAGGTAGATAAAGTTGTTGACGCGAAACCGATCCGATCTTAAAGTACACCCACTGACGAGGAGATGGTCTCTACTACTCCTCCATTTTTTTGAATAAACAACCTATCTACTAGTAGGTAGTTTTAAGTTAAGGATTTCATTATGTTTAATACATCTTCTATTGCACTAATTGTTGGCGGTTCTTCTGGTATGGGTAAAGCAACAGCAGAGCGACTGCTTAAGTCTGGTGTGCCTGTAATGATTCTCTCTCATGACAAACAGAATCTTGCTGAAGCAAAATTGGATCTGGAATCAACCACGAATGGTCATGTTGAAACTGCTCAGGTTGATTTATACGACCCTTCTGCTGTTCAAAGCTTTATTGAACAATTAAATGCAGAAAAACGTCACATTGGCTATTTGGTGAATGCAGCTGGTTTCTTCAAACCTGTCGATTTCCTAGAGCATTCTGAGCAAGATTACGACCTTCAGTTAGATATGAACCGTGCTTTCTTCTTCATTACACAAGCTGTTGCGAAAAATATGAAACAACACGGTGGTGGCGCAATTGTAAACATCGGTTCTATGTGGGCACATCAAGCAATTAAAGCAACGCCTTCTTCAGCTTACTCTATGCAGAAAGCGGCACTACATGCACTGACAAAAAACTTGGCCATTGAACTAGGCGACCACGGTGTACGTGTAAACGCAGTGGCTCCAGCAGTCGTGATGTCGACAATTTATAAGTCATTCATCGCTGAAGACGAGATTGAATCTGCACTACAAGGCTTTAACGATTTCCACCCAATCGGTCGAATTGGTTCTACAGACGATGTTGCTGACGCGATTGAATATCTACTATCGAACAAGTCTTCTTGGGTAACGGGCACGATTCTAAATGTCGATGGCGGCGTGATGGCGGGTCGAAACTAAATTACATGTCGCCTTCCACGCGGTGTGGGAGGCACTACATGAATATTAATCACTATAAACAAGAAATAATTAAAGGATTTAACATGAGTAATGCACCATTAAATGGCCTTAACTTAGAAGACCTATC
Organism: Vibrio chagasii; assembly: GCF_002954585.1. Lineage (GTDB taxonomy): Bacteria > Pseudomonadota > Gammaproteobacteria > Enterobacterales > Vibrionaceae > Vibrio > Vibrio chagasii_A. The sequence goes on along the minus strand of NZ_MSCI01000001.1, from coordinate 1,421,557 downwards.
AGCTTATACGAAAGTTATTACTGATGATGCGACACAAGCGGTATCTGAATACGGCATTGTTGCTGAATGGAAAGGCGGTGTTCATAGCGAAATTCGCACGTTGAACCAAAAGGTAGGTGGAACAGAAATCGTTAAAGATTTTACTTTCGACGTGGGTGAACCAGAAGAGCTTCTTGGCAATAACGCATACCCTACGCCACAAGATTACCTGCTGGGTGGCATGGCTGGCTGTATGATGGTTGGTTTTGTTGCAGGCGCCAGTGCCCGCGGCATTCGTTTAGAATCTGTAAAGTTGACCATCAAAGGGGCTTTGGATCTTCGTGGGTTCTTGAATGTAGCTGAAGAAGCTCCGGTTGGCTTCGAAGAGATCCAATTTCAGTTTGAAGTTCAAGGTGATGGTACTCAAGCTGATTACGATGAAGTTATTGCTGGGGTCCAACAATTTTCTCCGAATTACCGAACAATCAGTGATGCCGTTAAAGTATCAGCGATTGTGGCTTAATTAAACGAATTTATTTAATTAGCTAAAAATATATAAACCTATTTTAATTTATGCACTGCCACTGCTTTGAGCCTATATTTTAATATAGGCTCTTTTTTATTCTAAATTCTCTAAATTAGTTAGATTTAAATTAGGTTTCTTTAAATTTGATAATATTAATTTATTTTATTCTAATTAATAATGTAATAGGCTTAGTTACATAAAACATACATATACCTACACTGATTACTATTAAATTAATTTATCATTTTTAACTTCAGTATAGTGGAGTAATAAAATGAAACCTCTTAAATATGTGATGACACTTGCTTTAATTCAAGGCTCATTCGCATGTCATAGCGAACAAGTTAAAAAAGACCAGACTCATGATATTAATGGGGTTTGGTTTAGCCAACGAGATGGCGAAATTAAAGTTATCGAAAATGAGACTACAAGAACAATACAAGTGGTTAATAGCACTTGTTATGAAGTGTCTAACTCTCTGAGTTATGGCACAGAGTTGAGTTATGAAGCAATAAAACAGCATTCCATTCGTCAAGATAATCAATTGATTCTTAATATTCTTCGACCTAGACCTTTTACTTATACTTTAATTAGCAATATTAATGATGTATGTACTGAAGGCCTTGGCCACTCTATGGTTCGCGATGGTTACTTTGATTTTGATGCTCAATCGATGTTCGATATATATTGGCAAGATATGAACAACCACTATGCCTTTTTTGATGAACGTAACATTGACTGGGATGAGGTTTATGATAAATATTATGATGAATTATACGGTGCAGACGACGAACAGTTAATTAATGTATTCGATGAAATACTGCGTCACTTAAAGGATGATCATAGTTCTATTTCTATCCCTTCAAAAGAGCTGCAGATATGGTATAGCAATAAAGCCACCTTGGAACAGCAATTGGAGTTGGAAGCTGACCAGTTAAATATTCCTGAATCAGAAAAAGAAAGCTACATAACCAGTCAGAAGGATAAAATCACGCTCAATATCATGAAGTATTTGTTTGAACATGAACAGGAAGGTTTTAAAAAACGAGCTTCTCGTGAGAGCAAGGAACATCGTCTTAACTGGGGCATCATTGATAATAAAGGCATACCGACTGGATACTTAAGAATTGGCGACTTCATGAGCTATATCGATGAAGGTTTAATAACAGAGACTCCTAAACGAAACACAGATAAAGCTCATCGTCAGTTTGAAGAATTAGTGACTAAAATTTTAACGCAGCTAAATGATACCCAGTCGTTGATTATCGACATCCGTGAAAATGAGGGTGGGCTTGATATGCAAGGTTTATGGTTATTGCAGCATTTGATTGAAGAGCAGCAGTTAGCTTGGCATGTTAGCTCTTACTTCAAAGGTGAATTCAGCCATGATGTCGATGTCACGATGACTCCGAGCGATGGTATTTCATATACAAAACCTATTGTACTTTTGACCTCTTTTGGAACGGTTAGTGCAGCAGAGACATTCGCATCGGCGATGAAGACGCTCCCTCACGTGACCATCGTTGGTGAATCGACATCAGGCGCCACCTCAGATGCGTTTGGCAGAATGCTGCCTAATGGCTGGGAGTATTCATTAAGTAATTTATATTATAAGAATCGCGACCTTGAAAACCATGAAGTCAAAGGGGTACAGCCAGATCACGTGGTTAGAAACTTTGTGTTAGAAGATCGTCAGCAAGGCCGAGATGTTGTGCTCGAAAAAGCATTGTCATTACTTTATTAAGGCTAACGAGCGCCGAGTTGGAGTGTCACTTGGATAACGAAAAATAGCCGCTGATTAGCGGCTATTTTTGTATGGCTTGTATAAATCCAGGCAAGCCTATCGATGGTTATGTATACCCGAGTAGTTCGGTACACATAGTGCCTTTAATCAGGTTTTAGCTAGAGACTAATCTAGGTTAACACGCTCAAATTTGACAGTGTGACCACCGGTGTTTTGACTTGATTCTGTTGCGTAATACAGAGATACCTTACCATTTGAATGAAGGTAGAACTCTTCACCTGTATTCACTTGAAGCGTCGAATTTTCAGAATTTCGAGAATCAATGTAGTTGATCGATACTGCGGTAATAGCATTTCCGTTTTCATCGGTTGCGCTTCCCGTCGCCGAAACTCGATACGTCGTATCCGCATCAATAAAATGTGATAGAGGCTGAGCGTTGCCTGCAAGAATATTGTGATCAGACGCGCTAACAGCGACACCTTCTTGAACAGGTAAACCACAGAATCTTGCTGTTACTTTGATTACTTCGATGGTTTCATTTGAACCTGTACGGCCTAACCCAAGATTCAGTTTTCCGTCAACTAAACGTGAAAAATAACGGTCACTGTTTAGATTCATGTGAAGTTCAATTCTACCAGCGTTATTCGAGCCGCCGTTTGATCCACTCTCTCCCTCAAGGATACCTGAAATCGACATTGCTTCTGTAGTACGGTTAGCTAAAAGAACCTTAACTGAAAAGCCTCGTGGGTTTTCAATCTTGTCGTAGCCGAAATCAAAATCAAACTTTTCGATTTCACCCCATGTTCTGGTGTTGTAATCAATGAAGAGTGGTTTATCTGGCTCGATGATACTTTCTAGCCATTGAGAGCCATCGGTTTCTCCCATGTAGCAGCCGCTGCTGGCCATTGACTGCGCTGATGTCATGAATAATACACTGGTGATAGCTGTGATAACCGATTTGTTAAGTAAGTTCATTTTGTTCTCATTGAATTGTTATAAGACTAGCCATTGTTTAGAACGACCGACGTACGCGAATTATAGCTATCAAAGCATTGATTAATTGATCTGATGGTTTTTTGTTCTTTTAAATCAGTAACTTGTGACGAGCTATTTCGGGTTGTACCCTATATTAATACGCAGTGTGAAATCAAGCTCTTATGATGGTAAATGTTATGTGGTTGTGTATTGATAGTATGAATTTATTATATTGTGTTTAAATTATGTACTAATGTTGCTTGAGTCGTTCTAATTAGCTTTATAAAGGGCTAAATTATTTGGGTTAATTGAAATGGCCAGTTAACAAACAGTGCAGCATGATGGTGACTAAACTTGAATCTTTCTTTGCAGAGAAGGGTAATTACTCCCACCTCTAACTTCCCCACTCACGCTTTCACTCAACCATTCACTCCGCATTATTGCCATTCGTCGCATTGATAAAACGGCGTGACAGTTTGTGGTTAACCTTTCAACGTCAACATTTGAAAGGGATTACATATCATGACGGCTTCAAACACTTCAAACTCATTTACTGCTCTGTTTCGTCGTTCACTTTTAATTGGGTTAGCTTCAATCGCTCCTACGCTGGCGCTAGCTAATCCAAGTTCAGACGTGCTTGATATTTACAATCAAGCCGCGCAAGGCAATGAAGATCTGGTCGAGGTGGCGTATGAACGCCTTAATGACACGCTGCAACAAGACGGCGCAACACCACTGACTTTGGTTTACCTAGGGAGCACAGAAACCTTAATGGGTCGTGATGCGTTCTTACCTTGGAACAAGATGAAGTATGTCGAAAAGGGCTTATCGACCATCGATAAATCACTGGTGTTGCTGAAAGATGAAGACCTGCCCATTCATGAACAACCTCGTGTTCAAGGGTTACCAGATTCTTACCTGACTCGCGCCATGGCCGCGGTGACTTACACCTCTCTTCCAGACATGTTTAACCATTTCGATCGCGGTTATGACTTGTTTCTCTCGCTACTCGCGGAAGAAGAATTTCAACAACAGCACTTCTCTGCAACTTCATGGATTTATCGTTACGCAATTACTGCATCGATTCGTGCTGAAGACCTAACGCAAGCACAAGTGTGGTTAAAACAAATGGAAATGGCTGATGCCGACAACATCGAAACGATGACTGCGAAGGCCCTAATAGCGAAAGCCAAGTAATAGTAGCGAAAGCTAAGTAATAGTTGCGAAAGCGAAATAAAGGGCATGGAAGCTAAATAGTTGGCGAGCAATCAGAGGAAAATGGAATGATTGAATTTAAAGGAATCGGTAAGTCGTATCTCACGGGTGGACAAAGTGTAGACGCACTCAAGGGAGTCGATGGTCAGATTAAACGCGGTGAAATGGTGGCACTGTGCGGCCCGTCGGGATCGGGAAAAAGCACACTGCTGAACATCCTAGGTTTGTTGGATATGGACTATCGAGGTGAGATAAATATTGATGGCAAAGCGTATCCAACAGATCAGATTACGGCTGCGCGTTTTCGCCGCCAGTCGTTGGGTTTTGTGTTTCAGCGCTTCAATCTGGTTCCTGTGATGACAGCGCTTGAGAACGTCGCTTACCCATTGATGCTGAACCAATGTTCAAAGCAAGAACAGCAGACCAGAGCGCAAGATATGTTAGAGCGTGTTGGGCTAGGGGAGTACATCCATCACCGTCCAGACAACCTATCAGGCGGTCAGCAGCAACGTGTCGCGATAGCCAGAGCACTGATCCACAACCCAAGCCTAGTGATTGCCGATGAGCCGACTGCCAGCTTAGACAGCTACACAGCCAACTTGGTGATCGACATTATGAAAGAGCTCGGTCATGAGATGGGTACCACATTTATCGTCGCAACGCACGACCCAAGGATGGCGCAGCGCTGTGACCGAGTGATTGAACTTATCGATGGACAACTGTCATCACAAGCCGAAGCAATGGAGGCGATCTCATGGGCAAGTTAACGCAAGGGTTGAGCACTTCTCTGGTTCCTACGTCGGTTCGCTTAGCGTGGCTCAACTTATTAAGAAATGGTCGCCGTAGTTTGTTGTCGGTATTGATTATCGCCATCGCGGTATTTGCATTAACCAGTGCTGGTGGCTATGGGCTTTACACCTACGAATCTTTGAGAGAATCAACCGCGCGAGATACTGGTCATCTTACTTTGAGTACGCCGGGTTATTTTGAACAAGACGAAGATATGCCGCTGAGTAATGGTCTGGATAACGTTCAAGCGCTCACCAAGAGCATTATTGGTGACAGCGACGTACGTGGTGTGCAGCCACGAGTTTACTTTAGCGGTTTGGTGTCTAACGGAAGCAAGTCGACCATTTTTATGGGAACAGGCGTTAATGAGCGCGAGTTCGACATGAAAGGACCTTTCCTTGACGTGCGCAGCGGTCAAACCCTCTCGGATGTGAAATCACCAAGATACGACAGCCAAGAGCCACAAGTGATGCTCGGAACCGACCTTGCTCGTAACCTCAAAGTGGCCGTTGGCGATTGGGTCACACTGCTCGCCACCACCAGTGATGGCGCATTGAATGCCTTTGATTTTAAGGTGCAGGGCATTTACTCGACTGGTGTGCCTGAGTTGGACAAACGTCAGTTGTACGTGCACATCACCACCGCACAAGAGCTTTTAGCATCAGACAAAGTAAGTACCTTATCGGTATTCCTTTTCGAAACCAGCAAGACTTCGACGGTTCAACAACGCATCCAATCGGCTATAGACAAGCAAGCTGGCCAACAAAGCTCAGGCATTGAGATTACCCCATGGCAAGATCGCGCGTTTTTCTACACCAAGGTTAAAGACCTTTACGACCGTATCTTCGGCATCATGGGCGCAGTGATGGCATTGGTCGTGTTTGTGTCGCTGTTCAATACCATGACCATGTCGGTTACGGAACGCACTCGTGAAATCGGCACCTTATCGGCACTCGGCAGTTACCCATCTGAAATCGTGGCGGGTTTTCTAAAAGAGGCGGGCTTACTGGCGGTGATTGGCAGTGCGATAGGCGCATTAGTGAGTGGTTTAGTGTCGGTGTTATTGCTGGTGATCGATGTGCAAATGCCACCACCTCCGGGAAGAACCGAAGGTTACCCACTCAATATTTATTTCTCATTGGAATTGGTTGGTTATGCCACTTTGGGTGTGCTGACGATCTGTTTGCTGGCTGCGTATTTCTCTGCTCGCAAAGGCGTAAATAAACCAATCACGGAGGCACTGGTTTATGTATAAATTTACTCGTTTACTCTCTATTTTAGGCTGTGCGTTGGCTCTAGCATCGGCATCAAGCTGGGCTATCGATTCACAGCAAGTTTCCGAGATAATTGCTAAGGCAGATAGCTACCGTTTGAACAGCGAACAGGCATCAAAAGTGGTATCTCTGGTCGCGCTATATCAAGACGAGCAGCTAGACAAAACCCGTGAGTACAACGTCTACACAAGACCAAACCGAGAGTCGCTGGTTGTGTTCAAGTCGGCGGTCGAGGCGGGTCAAAAGATGTTGATGATAGAAGACAACTATTGGTTACTGATGCCGAAATCGCGCCGTCCAATTCGTATCACCCCGATGCAAAAGCTGCTTGGTGAAGCTTCGGTTGGTGACATCTCGACGCTGACTTGGAGCGAAGACTACCAAGGCGAGTGGGTTGCTGAACAATCGGTTGAGATGCCAAGTGGTGATCAGCTTGATACCCATCACTTAAAACTCACCGCAAAAACTAAGGGCGCGAGTTATCAATCGATTGATCTGTGGTTAACGGCAGACCGAGCGTTTCCAGTCAAAGCGGATCTGTATCTGCGTTCAGGTAAGTTAGCCAAGCAAGCTTGGTTTACTGAAGGCGTGCGAGATGGCTTGCCAAGTGTGGTGTCGATGACCCTACTCGATAAGATTCAACCAAGTAAGAAAACCGTGATTGAGTATCGCGAGGTAAGCGAGCAAGCCTTGGCAGATAAATACTACAACCCTGCTTACTTATCGCGTAATAGCGTGTCTGGGCTTTAGGTGGGTGCTATGAAAGCTTCTAGCCGTCGATTCCACATCAAGCCTTTGATCGCTAGCTTGCTTGCATTGTCTTGTGTGAGTAACACGACTCAAGCGGGCGATCTGAGCCTAGCATGGGACTGGCAACTGAGTGCTGAGGCCGTTGAATCGCGAGAGTCGCCATTTAGCCCTTTCGCATCTGATAATCGTCAGTCACTCAATGGCTTGCTGGATCTTGAGGTTGGATATGGGAATTGGCTTGGGCTGTTTGCCGTAAAAGCCAACGACATTTTGAGTAATACTCCTCAAGACCAAGACGCGAGCTTTGAATCGGAATTCATTGTGCGCGAGCTGTTTTGGCAAGGTGGTGTTGAACTGTCTAATTCAGCGTTGGGTGATCACTACCTTGATGTGACACTCGGTAAGGTTCGCCTAGATTGGGGTGTTGGTTATGGCTACCGACCGTTAGACATTATCAAGCCTTACCGACAAAACCCTGTTGGCATTGTCGCAGAAGAGGGCGCAGGTGTGGCTTCAGCGTCACTGTTCGATATGACGGGCGAATGGACACTGCTTTACAGCGATTCATCATGGACTTCCCAAGATGTGAATCAATTCGAAAAGCAGAATCAGCAACAAGGGGTTGGCTTACGTCGTTACAATTTAGTAGGCGATCACGAATATCAATGGGTCGCTTATTACGACGATGTACGCCACGGCTTGCTTGGAGCGAGCTTGGTGTCGGTATTAAATCTCGCGTGGGAGTTTCACGGTTCGATGGTTTATCAACGACAAAGTTTGGGTTACAGCCAGCCCAACTCACTGCTTGAACCGGTTTATCTAGAAGAGCGGGGCGAGGCGTACCAAGCCTTAGTTGGACTGACATGGGCCAACGAGACGGGCCACAATGTGGTACTGGAATACTGGTTTGATAGCCGTGCTTGGAGTGACTCTGAGTGGCAAAGCGCTTTGGTGAATGCGGAATATTTGTCTCTTAATCCCATGACAACATCGTTGGCGGGCTCTTACGCTCAAGGTTATCAACACGCTAATTTGGTTCAACACAATCTCATGTTTCACTGGTCTTTGGACTCGGCACATGGCTGGCTTGAAGATATTACACCTACATTTGATGTCATGCTGTCTCCACAGGACGGTGGCTTTATTGCTACGCAGTGGCTTAATTGTCAGGCTTTCGATAATGGTGATTCATCGTTGGAATTGGAACTTGCTGCACGCTTTCTAGGCGGTAAAAGTGATTCTGCTTACGCCAACTTACCGGATAGTCATATGATTCTTTTAAATATCAAAGGACGATTTTAATGGACACTTCTTCAAACAGTCGCTTTTCATGGATTAAAAGCTTCGCGTTCACTACGCTATTTTGCGTTCTTATTGCAATTACAACCAATACGATTTGGGGAGGCGGGTTTACGCTCAACTTGGTCATCAGCTTCGGCTTTGGCTACAGCGCAGTTGGCTCTTCGTTTGTGTTGGTTGAACTATTCAAAAGGAAATCAAAGGCATTTGATGTAGGGGTATCAATGGTGATTGCAATGACCATTGGTACCTTGAATGCACACTATTGGTTGAACGGCTTTTTCGGCTCTAACCTTTCCGATCTTAAGTCTGTGATGCTGCTTGGTGTGATCTTTTGTTCCGTTTGTTATTACTATTTCTACACAAGAGAGCAGCAGCTGCGTGCCGATAATGAATTAGAGGTGGCGAAGCGTCGCCAAGCTGATCAAGAAAAGGTCGTTGTACTTAGCCAGTTAAAACAGCTGCAAAGCCAAATCGAGCCGCACTTTTTGTTCAACACTCTTGCGACCATCAATGTATTGATTGAGAGTGACAGCGCCAAAGCTAAGTTGATGCTTGAAAAGCTGACTGACTTGTTGCGTGTGACTCTGAAGAACAGCCGTACTGAGCAATCGAGCATCGCTCAAGAGGTCGATTTGCTCGACGCATATCTCAACATCCAGAAGATACGATTAGATGAGCGTTTGACGTTCTCGATTGAAACCAACGACATCAGCGAACAACAAGTGATTCCGCCTTTCTTGATTCAACCTTTGGTTGAGAATGCGTTAACACACGGCATCGAGCCCAAGGCTGCTGGCGGTGAAGTTAATATCCGAATTGTTCAACAAGATGATCAGATGAAAATTGAAGTATCAGACAGTGGCGTGGGGCTAACAGCACCGTCTATTGCTACCGGCCATGGTGTTGGATTGAGTAACATTCGTCAGCGTATTGATACCCTATACGGAGATAAGGCGAGCCTGACGATCACAGAGCGAGCGACTGGCGGCGTGGTGTCGACGATATTGTTGCCGCTCATCAGCGAAACTAGCTCCGAGAATGCAGTTTTGAAACTCTAAGTACTGTTAAAAAACAGACGATTTACAGTGTGAATTTAAAGGAAGAATAATGATCAACTCAGGAGTAAAGCCCAGCGTGACGGCAATTATTGCAGACGATGAAGCGCTGTTAAGACATCACTTGGATAAGAGTCTTGCTGAGGTTTGGCCTGAGCTAGAGATTATCAGCAAGGCCAAAAATGGGACAGAGGCTATGCAGAGCATTCAGCAGCTACAACCTGATGTCGCCTTTCTTGATATTCGCATGCCAGAGCTTGATGGCATTTCGTTAGCCAAGCAATTGAACAAGCTTGCATCACCGCCGCTGGTGGTCTTTGTTACGGCTTACGACGAGTATGCAGTTAAAGCTTTTGAGCACAATGCGATAGATTACCTACTCAAGCCAATCAATGAAGAGCGCCTGCTTGCTACCTGTCAGAAGATTCAAGCGCGCTTATCAAGTAATCAAACACAGTCCGGTCATATGCCAGAACAACCCGACATCGCTGCACTCATGAGTCAACTTCAGCAACTGTCACAGTCGGCGTCACAGCAAACGCAGCCTCCTTATTTGTCGCAGAAAAAGTATCTTACGTGGCTCAAAGCCAGCGTTGGCGAAGACATTCACCTGATCGCCGTCGATGATGTGGCGTATTTCAAAGCCGAAGATAAGTACGTATCGATATTTAAGAAAGGGCAGGGCGGGCTTTTAGAGGAGTTTATTCTTCGTGTATCTCTAAAAGAGTTACTCGCTCAACTTAATCCGGATGAGTTTTGGCAGATCCATCGTTCAGTGGTAGTGAAAGTGTCGGCTATTGATAAGGTCAAAAAAGGACTATCCGGTCAGATGTCGGCGTATGTATCCGGTGACAAGCTGCCAATCAGCCGTGCCTCGCAAGCTCTGTTTAAAGGCATGTAGTCTGTTTTTCTTCCCCTTACTCCTGAACTTCTAGTTGAATATGGCTGACTTTACATGTGTTATTGTAATTTATAAGATGACGATCTAGATCACAACTATACTCATTTGGTTCAATATTAAATAATAATCATTAACTCAATCTGTATATTGTCAGTGAATGACATTAAGAGGTTGTTATGAAGACATATTATTTAGCGACGGCAATATGCTTTGCCCTGGTTGGTTGCAGTTCTACATCAAAAACCAATGAAACTTTAATTCAACCAGATCCTGCCTGGACATCTGCTCAACTGGATAATGGTTTTACTTACCATGTTTATCCTGATCATGAAGCATCGGTATCTGTGCGTTTAGTTGTGCACGCGGGCTCCATTCAAGAAACACCTCAACAAGAAGGCTATGCTCACTTTGTCGAGCATATGGCATTTAATGGCAGCAAGAACTTCTCTCAAAACGATGTGATTCGTCTATTTGAAGAAGCTGGCTCCAGCTTTGGTGCGGACATCAATGCCTATACTTCCTATGAAGATACGGTGTATGAATTAGATTTGCCAGATAACCTCCAATTAGAGCAAGCATTGACTTGGATGCGTGACGTTGGCGATGGCCTCGATCTCTCTAGTTCGGAAGTTGAAAAAGAAAAGGGAGTGATTCTTGGTGAGTTTCGTATGGCTCGTCTCGATGATAAGTCATTCCCCGAGAAATATGTTGATTACCTATTCGAAGGCAGCCCTTACGAATCGCAAGATGCGTTAGGAACTAAAGCTTCGGTTATGGCTGCCACGTCGGAAGGGCTTACCGACTTCTACCAAACTTGGTATCAACCTCAAATCGTTGAGCTAGTGGTTTCTGGTGATGTGGACCTTAAAACACTGATCCCACTGATTGAAGAGAAATTTTCGAGCTGGGAGCGCGGTAAAACGTCAAAGCCACAAAAGCAGAATACGACTTCGTTCAATGAAGGTGACTACATTGAATATGCTGGCAGAGAAGCTCCGAGTATTTCTTTGACGTTTAACCGAGGTTTAAACACTGTTGAAACCCACGCTCAACAACATCAGCGTTGGTTGGATGAAACCACTCAGATTCTTATTCAGCAGCGTTTAGAGGCAGACTTTAATGATGCAGCGCTACCGACGCAATGGATAACGTCAGATAACATCAGGTTGGGTGCTCTGCTTTATTCATCGACAAGTGTTGGCTTCCCAGCAGGCAGCCGTGATGCGGTTCAGAAAGCGTTGGTTTCTACTTTAACGTCGTTACGTGATTACGGTGTTTCTGAAGGAGAAATTGCGAGTGAGCTCCATTATTATCAAGACTCACTGGATGATATTGAGCACGACTGGGATAAAAGGGACAGTGTGGATCACGTGAACGATAAAGTGAACGCATTACTGTCTGGCGATATTGTTCAATCTCAAAAAGACTATCAGGCCAGCATGGAAGCCTTTCTTGCTAATTTAAGCCTTGAAGCGATTAATAAAAATATCAAAGAAGTCCTTTCGAGTGATTACTTTTTGATTGTCGGCATGGATGACAATGAGGATCGCACAGCGGTTCTGGCTTCTCTAGATGGATTAAAAGCTTCTTATAGTCAGCAGGGTACACAGACATTCGTAACGGCAACAGCCAGTGCATTTGCTTCGCCTGCCGTACCCGGCGAGGTTGAATTGGTAGAGCAAATGTACGCCGATCCAAATATTCAAAAGTGGACTTTAAGTAATGGTATCGACATGTGGTACCTACGTGATTCATACGCGAAAGACGATGTTGGAATAATGTACGTGAGTCTTGGCGGTAAAGCGGCGTTGGAGCCGGATTTATACGCAGCTGCAAATGTGACACTACCTGTTATTGCTCGAAGTGGTGCTGGTGACTTTACGGGATCTGAGCTGAAAGCCTACTTTGATCGTGAAGGGATTTTAGTCGATTCTTTTATTTCTTCGACGCGACATGGCATTGAGTTTAATATCGAAAAAGATGGGATGAGTGACGCGTTTGCTGCGCTATATACCTTCATGGTGTCTCCTAAAGTGAATTCTGATCAGCTTGAAGCTGTCAAGCAAGAGCTAGTGCAAGATAAAGAGTCCTTCCTAAGTACGCCTGTTGGTCAATTTGAACAAGCGATCAATCAAAATATTTATCGCTCGGGAAGCCGCCATCTATTCGTAAATAAAGAGCGTGTTAAAGCGGTTTCTGTTGAAGATGTCCGTGCTGTTCATCAACAACTGTTTGGTCAACTAAGACACAACCAGTTGGTGGTCGTTGGTGATATCGACCCAAGTGAGTTGAAACCTCTAGTTCGTAAGTACTTAGCTTCAATTCCATTGCAAGCGGGGACGGTGCCAGATTTCAAAGTGGAGTACAAGCAACCAGCGAAACCACGTATTGATGTCGCGATCAACAACGTAAATAGTGCGGAATATATCTTACGAGTGATTCCAGAGCCGACGACAATAGAAAGTGGAGGCTGGACTGCAAAAGATGTCTTCATGGAAGACTTATTGCAACGTTTAGTCGCATCTCGTTTAGACTCTTATGTTCGTGAAGAGTTGAGTTTAGATTATTCACCTTATGCTTATACGGCTTCGAATGATGGTGAACCGATTCATGAGTGGGTAATCGGAGCAATGATCGCGCCGGAGAACGTAGATACTGTTGAAATGGCGATTGATAGAGTGATCTCAGGCCTCCTACAAGGTATTTCTGAAGACGAACTGCATTCGATAGTAAAACAGTTTGAAGCTGACTTCGCGCCACTAGAGGCAAGTTCTATCGATCAGGCGTGGTTTGTGTCTCGTTATCTATTGTATGGGTATGGAGTGGAAGCCTTGGCTGATGTTGACCGAGTCGTTAAATCAATATCGGTTGAAGACATGAATACTCTGCTCCATCACCTGTTTGGCGAGAATAGCCGTAAGGTTAAGAACATCATGCGACCTAAAGCGTCATAACGATCAGCGTTGGACGCATACGTAATGGAAAGCCAAGCCTAGTTGCTTGGCTTTTTCTTTTTTTAGAAGCATCAAAGCTTAATCGGTTGCATTGAATCATTTTCTAAAAAAATGTTTTAAATCAAGACAGCGTTTCATTTGTGTTGTAGATTGGCGATCTACGAGAATATTGTTTGGATATTAGATTGCTTAAACTGGGTACCCGATTAGTCTTAATGTTGTTTTTACTGAGCTTTGGCTTAGTGAATTCTAACGGCTATTCGTTTCCTTCTAAGCCGTTTCAAATCGAGACTGCTCAACAGCAATCTTTCGCGCAAAAACAGTGTCAGAACGCTGCCATTGATGACCCATCGGCCTATTTGGAGTGCGATAAAGTTCAAGTAGGCGCTTCGTCAGTAGGTGACAGATCCAATTATCACGATACTGAATCTAGCCTTCAAGCGACCACTTACCGACGTATATCAACCAATGAGCAAGAAAGCGCGCCTGACCTTGAGCCTGCTTATCACTTGCTGATTGACTTCTCTCCCCCTTCTTTACTGGCTTCGCTGTTAGCGACAACCCCTATGTTGGACCTCAAACAGCACTGGACCAGTATTGTCAGCTCTCCGCCTTCCCGTTTATCGGGGTGGAAAGAGGGCAACATCCAATATTCACATTTCCGAGAACTTCTTAGCTAATCCTTTGCCCCTGATTGGTCGTATCGACGCTCCCTTTTGTCCGTTGTTTTAGCCAATCCCCAAAACAATTTGCGAATGCACTCTGCTGTCGTTTAATCAGTTTTGTCTGGTTGTCGTCAGTTTCGTACCTGTTCGTAACATATTAGCTTAAGAAATAAGAGATCTTGACTGTGAAAAAACGCATTCCAAGAAAACAAATCAACCACTACTCTAAGTGGAAATACGTGGTACTTATCACCACCATTATCATTATGATTCTGAGCGCTTTACCGTCTTGGTATGGCGAAGATGCTTCGGTTCAAATTAACAATCGCTCTGAGCAAACCATCGACGCGACGCAGGTCACTCAATACCTTGCGAGCGAAGGCATCCAAGCGAAATCGGCTTATCAGAAAGACAAGCGTTTAGTCGTGATCTTAGAAGATGCCGAGCAGCAAGCAAAAGCCAAAGAAGTACTGAATGAGCGTCTGCTTGATACTGCAACCGTCGCGCTAGCAATGGAGCCAGCGGCACCAAAATGGCTGACTGACATGGGCTTTGCACCGATTCAGCTAGGCCTTGATTTACGTGGTGGTGTGCAGTTCTTACTCGAAGTAGATATGGAACCGGTTTACCACGCGCAAGCGCAAGCTGTGGTGGACGAGATCACCAGCCAAGTGCGTTATGCCCGCGGCAAAGTGGTGAACAACAAAGTGGAATTTAACTTCCGCACCGATGCCGATTTTGAAAAGGCGCAAAAGCTGATTCGTGAAGAGTTCCCGCAATGGCTACGTGACAGCTCAGACAAAAAGCTGACTCTAACGCAATCTGAAGATGAACAACGCACGCTTCGCAACCTAACGGTTCAACAAAACCTACAAATCATGCGCAGCCGTATTGAAGAGCTAGGTATCACTGAAGCCTCAATTCAACGCCAAGGCGAAAGCCGTATCCGTATCGAATTGCCGGGTGTACAAGATCCTGCAGCTGCAAAAGACGTGATTGGTGCCACAGCATCATTGGCGTTCTACTCGGTTTACGATAACCCAACACGCAACACTCAAACGCTAAAAGATACCGATGGCAACCGTGTGGTTGTTGCTCGCAAAGCAGTACTGAGTGGTGAGCACATTATTGATGCACGTAGTGGCATTGGTGAAATGGGCAGCGCAGAAGTAAACATCACCCTAGATTCTGCGGGTGGTAAGAAAATGTCTGAGTTCTCTCGTCATAATATCGGTAAGCCAATGGCGACAGTGTACAGCGAGTACAGCCGCGACAGAGCCGGTAACAGCGAGAAAACCAGTGAAGTGATCAGCCTTGCGAACATCCAATCTCAATTGGGTAGCCGCTTCAGAATTACAGGTGCGGGCAGCATGGCTGAAGCGCAAGAGCTTGCTCTATTGCTTCGTGCAGGTTCACTAACGGCGCCAGTCACCATTATTGAAGAGCGTACCATTGGTCCATCTTTGGGCGCAGAAAACGTGACTAACGGCTTTGCTGCATTGGCGCTTGGCCTTGGTCTTACTCTGACGTTTATGGCGCTATGGTATCGCCGTCTTGGTTGGGTCGCGAATGGTGCGCTTATCGTTAACATGGTAACGCTGTTTGGTCTGATCGCATTGCTACCGGGTGCGGTATTAACACTGCCGGGTATTGCTGGCTTGGTATTAACCGTTGGTATGGCGGTGGATACTAACGTACTTATCTTCGAACGTATTCGAGACAAAATGAAAGAAGGACGCAGCTTTGCTAGCTCCATCGATCGTGGTTTCGATAGCGCGTTCTCGTCTATCTTCGATGCTAACTTCACCACCATGATTGTAGCTGTCGCTCTTTACACCATTGGTAACGGACCAATTCAAGGCTTTGCTTTGACACTGGGCTTGGGTCTTCTAACCAGTATGTTTACGGGCATTTTTGCTTCACGAGCGATCATCAATTTGGTTTGGGGGCGTGACCAACGCCACGATGTAAGGATTTAAGCATGAGTACTTCAACAAAAATGACAATTTCAGAACGCTATTTTTCCAATAGCAATATGACTCTCCTGCGTAAGGTGATGTCAGTAATCTCTATTGTTCTGTTCATGAGCTCAGTAATGCTAGTGGCCGTGAAAGGGTTTAACTGGGGTTTGGACTTTACAGGCGGTGTGGTTGCTGAGGTTCAACTTTCTGATCAAGTGACCAAAGACGCATTGAAAACACAGCTTGATGCCGCTTTCCAACAAGACGTGCAAGTGGTTGGCATGGCAGAGCAAGACCGCTGGACCATTCGCTACAGCCAACTGACAGACGCACCGCAGATTAACTTAGTTGATGCTTTGGCATCGGTGAGTGACCAAGTGAAAGTGCTGAACAGCAGTGTGGTTGGCCCTCAAGTGGGTCAAGACATGGTTGACCAAGGTGGTTTAGCGGTATTGGTGTGTTTCTTAATGATCATGCTTTACCTAAGTGTACGATTTGAATGGCGTTTAGCTCTAGGTGCTTTGGCTGCGATCATTTACGACGTGACGATTATCTTCGGCTTATTCGCTTTGACTCAGTTTGAGTTCAACCTAACGGTGTTAGCGGCGGTATTAGCGATTCTGGGTTACTCACTGAATGACTCGATCATCATTGCTGACCGTGTCCGTGAGATGCTGCGTGGCAACCCTAACGGTGATACTGACAACCTGCTTAACGAATCAGTTAAAGCGACGTTCTCTCGTACCATGGTGACTTCAGGTACGACTTTGTTAACGGTATCTGCACTTTGGTTGCTTGGTGGCGCAGCGCTACAAGGTTTTGCGATTGCATTGGTTGTCGGCATTGCGAGTGGTACATGGTCTTCAATCTCGGTCGGTATCACCCTTCCGAAATTACTTGGCCTACAGCCTTGTCACTATCAAGTGAAACCGCCGGTAGAAGTTGAGGGTGAGTACCCTTAAGTTATCTATTTTGATAATGCTGCAACTCAGTAAGTGAGTTTACTTTAGCCCTTCGTTTTTAACCGAACGAAGGGCTTTATTTTATTTAAGAGTCAATTAGTTAGAGAAAAGAGAGCCTATTTCAAAAAACGACGGGTTGAGCAGGCAAGCACTAATGATATGAAGTATGTTTATATGACGTTAGTAGAAATGAGGCAAGGGAATGGAATATCGACATCAATGTCACGTAGGCGACCACGGTGATGCACTGAAGCACCCTGTATTAAGTGCTCTGGTTCAGTCATTAATGCAGCAGCATTCGCGCCTCAATGTTATCGACACTCACTCAGGTACAGGGTGTTACGACCTAACCACTGCGCCAAGTAATCACGCTGGCGAGTTTGCAGAAGGGGTTGGGTACCTTTGGCGAAACAAGGCGTACCTTCCTGAGTCATTCGCATCTTTTATGTTGGTGTTGGAATACTACAATCCGAATCAACTTATTACGCTGTATCCCGGTTCAGCGGCGATTACCTATCAACAAGGTCGCAGCCAAGATAGCTTCTATTTTTCAGATATTCAGCAAGATGAAGCCGACTTACTGCAAACCAATATTGAGAAGTTACAACGCGATCTGGATGTCTCTAGCAAGCTGACCATTAGTGCGGGCGATGGGCTTAAAGCACTGCCTGACGATGTCGCGAAACATGATAGCCACCACCTGATTGTGATCGATCCACCTTACGAAACGGATTCCGAATATCTCGCGGTGATTGATGCTTTGGTTAAGGCCTATCAGCAGTCAGAGAGAGTCTCTGCGTTAATTTGGTATCCGTTATACACCGATGATCGAAGCTCTCTAATATTGGAGCACTGTGTGACAGCGGTGACAGATGGCTTGTTGCCAAGTCCGATAAAGTCGGAATTACGACTGCGCGATCCGAAAGGGGATGACCGCCTTATTGGTAGTGGCTTACTATTATTTAACCCACCACAAGGCATTGCAGGGACGGTTGCTGACACGCTCGATTATTTACATAGTCAGCTCGCAACCAATGGTGAAGGCTATTGGCAAATGAAAAGTCTATAAATCTGCTTTGTATGGGCTTTCTGATGAATTAGTAGACATCGCTCACTAAATCATTGTTATTTATGTGGTTTAAATTGACCAAACGCTAACTTTTATCGATTGATTAATTGCCGTGAATCATTTAAAAATGGAATATTAGTGCGCGCAAGTGCATAATGGCTCATAAGTTAAATAATTAGCCCAAATTAATATCAGATTGTGGTTTACCCCCTAAACTGCATTAGGCTCGCACTAGTCACGCGAGCCTTTCTTTTGCCTGAAGGAAAACTCTAGGCAGCACTATCACTTCAAAACCCACTACAACGCTGGATAATCGATATAACCTTTTTCATTTCCGCCGAATAGGGTAGCTCCATCAAGTTGTGCTAGCTCGCTGCCGTTTTGTAGGCGTGATACGAGATCTGGATTTGCTACGAATGGGCGACCAAATGCGACGAGATCCGCGTAGCCTTTGCTTAATACTTCTTCCGCGCGTTGTGGTGTGTAGCTGCCTGCGACGATGATGGTGTTGGAGAATAGCTCTCTTAGCTCAATTCGGAAGCTTTCAGGGATAACCGGTGCATCATCCCAATCAGCTTCTGAAAGATGCAGATAAGCGATATCACGAGCTTGCAGTGCTTTCGAAGCCTCCAAAATCGTTGGCACTATGTCTGGGCAGTTCATATCTTTAAAGGTGATGAATGGCGCCAAACGCACGCCGACTTTATCGGCACCTATCTCTGCAATAACAGCATCAACCACTTCAATCAGGAAGCGAAGTCTGTTCTCACGGCTTCCACCGTAGTTGTCGTTGCGCTTGTTTGAGTTGGTTCTTAGGAACTGGTCAATCAGGTAGCCATTTCCGCCGTGGATCTCGACACCATTAAAGCCTGCTTCGATGGCTTTCTTTGCTGCATTCGCAAAATCTTGAACCACTCGATCGATGTCTGCTTGGGTCATCTCTCTTGGTTGGATGCAATCGACCATATTGCCGTTGCCATTCTCATCAGAAATCCACACCTGAGTTTCTATTGGAGCCAAAGCTGACGGTGCTATCGGCAGTTCGCCTTTTTGAAAGGTAGGGTGAGACACGCGGCCGACATGCCAGAGCTGACAGAATATTGCTGCGCCTTGTTCTTTGGCTACTTTGGTTACTGACTTCCAACCTTCAATTTGTGCATCGGTGTAAACGCCGGGAGTGAATGAGTAGCCTTGAGAGTCATCAGAGATCTGCGTCGCTTCAGTGATGATTAGGCCAGCGCTCGCACGTTGTTGGTAGTAGGTCGCCATCATATCGTTTGGCACATTGCCCGGTTGGCTGGTACGAGCGCGAGTCATGGGTGCCATAACGACACGGTTTTGCAGTGCTAGGCCTTTGAGTGCTGGTGTTTCGAATAATTTGTTCATGGTATCTACCTTGTTTTAATTCAGTACTTTTTAATTCAATGTTTTTAGTTTTGTATTCGGGTTATAGAGCGGATTACTTGCTTTCCGCCGGGCTGAAAATCGAGTTGCTCTGAGGCTTATCAGCTTGGTTGGCTTTGGCGATAAGTAGCAAGCCAATGACAGGAACAACAACGGCTGCGAATGGAATCATGCCTGCCCCTAGCTGGCTGTCGAGTACCATGCCACCAAGGAATCCACCGAAGGCATTCGCTAGGTTAAAGGCTGAAATGTTGGCTGTAGCAGCAAGTTCTTGTCCTTCGCCACCGTGGTTCATTACTCGAAGTTGCATGGCAGGAACGTTCGCAAATGATGCAATGCCAAAGACAAATGCAGCTGCAACGAATAGTATTTTGTTGTCTACCACCAGGCCCACCACAACCAGTGAAGCGATCATCGCGATAGCCCAAAACATGGAAGCTTTGCCTAAATCTTTATCTGAAGAGCGGCCGCCTAATGTGTTACCTATGATTAAGCCCACACCGACAATCACTAAGATCCAAGTGACTGAGTCTTGACCGTAGCCCGTGATGTGCATGGCAATAGGAGCAAGGTAGCCGTAAAGCGTCATAAACCCAGACCAAGCAAAAGCGGTGATCGCCAAGCTGATCAGTAGCATTGGATTTCTAAATGCCATTAGTTGAGTTTTGATGTCTTTCGCTTCGCTGTGACCGCTTGATTTGATAGATGTCAGGATAGAAATCATTGCGATGGTGCCAAGTGCAGCTACGGTAAAGAAGGTGGTGTGCCAACCGAACTGCAAGCTAATCCATGTACCAGCGGGAACGCCAAGAACGTTAGCCAGTGTTAAGCCTGCGAACATTTGACCAACCGCGCGGCCTGCCATTTTTTCCGATACCAGGTTGGTCGCAACAACCGCACCTATGCCATAGAAAGGCCCTTGAACTAAGCCTGCAATTACACGGCTAGCGAGCAGCAATGAGTAGTTAGGCGCTAGGGCTGACAAGACATTACCAATAATGAATAGCGCCATTAATCCAATCAGTACCATCTTCTTATTAAAGCGAGCAAGGTAGATGGTTAAGATTGGCCCACCGATAACGATAGCTAACGCGTAAGCACTGATTAGATAACCTGCTTGGCCTTCTGTGATCGAAAGGGATGTAGCAATTTGTGGAAGAATGCCTGCGATAACAAACTCAGCGGTGCCGATCGCAAATGCTGCGAGTGTCAATATCCAAACTTGTAATGGGATCTGTTCTTTTTTCATGATGATATGCCTATGTAAATTCTGGTTTGTTAGGACGCTTAGGTACACGCCCTAACAATTGTTCTTTGTGTCTTTGTGAAGTGTTTTAGCCGAGTAGCGCGCCGCCATCGATGTCGATAATTGAGCCGGTCACATATGTGTTATTAATCGCGAACAGGTAGCCCATGGCGGCCTCTGAAGCATCACCGACTTTGCCAACAGGTAAGTTCTTCTTGGCGTTGTCATACATGGCGTTACGAGATGAGTCGTCCATATTTTTGTAGGCTTCGGTCATGGTTAAACCTGGGCTGACGGCGTTCACTCGAATAGGCGCAAGTTCTTTTGCAAGCACTTTAGTCAAGCTCTCTAGTGCGGCGTTGATGGCGGTTTTTACGTAAGTGCCGGCGACCACTTTGCGTGACAACATGCCTGTGGTAAGCGTGATAGAACCCTTGGGTTTGATGTAACGCGCCGCATGCTTGGCGACGTTTAGGCTGCCCCAAAATTTGGTATCAAATGCCGTTTTTGCGTCTTTAAGAGCAACGTCGGTCACCTTTCCTGCGGGAGCAGATGAGCCAGCCGTGACCACCAAATGATCGAAGGGACCAATCGATTCGAAGTACTCGCAAATCGACTTTTCATTGCTGATATCAACGCCGGTATGTCGGCTTGCAATGTGTACAGTGTTGTCTTCGTTTCTCAATTGCATCGCTAATGCTTTACCGATGCCAGACGTGCCACCAATGATGACGAAAGTGCTTTTTTCTTGGTTCGTTACTACGTTGTTCATGTTCTGAATTCCTGCGTGTTCTGCTGATGGTTGGCCATTATATTTATTCGATTAATTTTGATAATTGGCTAAAATGTGAATTCATTATTCGGATGAGATGAACAGTATGATGAGGAAGAAGTAGCATGGATAAGTTTTCAGACATGGCGATGTTCGTCAGTATCGTTAAGCACCAAGGGTTGGCTGCAGCAGGGCGAGAGCTAGGCTTATCACCTGCGACCATGACGGCAAGGCTACAAGCACTGGAAGAACGATATGGCGTGAAGCTGTTGAATCGAAGTACTCGACATGTGTCTTTAACTGACTCTGGAGAGCTGTACCACAAGGCGTGTTTGGAGATATTGGATAACGTTAGCGAAGCCGAAAACCTGATTCAAAATGGCGTCAAAGAGGTTAAAGGCCCATTAAAGATCGCCGCGCCGAAAGACATCGGCAAGCAGTACATTCTTCCGATTCTCTCTGAGTTCTGTCAGCAATATCCTGACGTGATCCCTTACCTGTATTTGAACGATAACCTGTCGAATATTGCAGAGTCGGGCATGGATGTGGTGATTCGCTACGGAGAGTTAGTCGACAGCAGTTTGATATCAAGACGTTTATCCCCGAGCCGACGTGTGTTGTGTGCTTCTCCTAAATATCTTGCGAAGCATGGAACGCCCCTAACGCCTCAAGACTTAGCAGACCACGATTGTTTGGCAATGCTACGTAGCAATGAAGAACTGAAAACATGGCACTTTCAAGATCACGATATGAAGAAGTCGATTACCGTTGTGCCAAAACGATTCTCAGACGATGGCGAAGTGATTCGCTATTGGGCATTAAAAGGCGAGGGTATTGCGCTCAAATCAGTGTTGGATGTGCAAGATGACATCAATAACCAACGCCTTGTCACGCTGCTCAACGGCTATATGAAAAACTTCAATACCTCGACCTCTGTATCGAGCGCCGACTTGAATGTGGTGTACATCAGCAAGAAGTATCAACCTAAGCGAATTCGACTGTTCTTGGACTTTCTAATCGATAATTTTGGTCGTTTGACAGATAAATCAATTAATTAACGCGATATGACAAAACTCTCGAACTGAAAACGGGACTACGGACAGGACTGGCAGAACTGGTTATGATGTGAGCAATATATGGACGTTACTGGAGAGAACAATGAAAATAGTTGGTAACACGGTGATCAAACCATTTCATAAAGCGATCTGTCACTGCGGAGCGGTGGAGTTAGAGCTTAGTCTACCTAACGGCATCGAAAAGCCGCGTCGCTGCGATTGCTCTATCTGTCGTCGTAAAGGCGCGATAGTGGGTTCGGTAGCCTTGGATGGCATCAAGATCCTCAAAGGTGCAGAGCATCTCAAGTTATATCAATTCAATACCAACACCGCGAAGCACTACTTCTGTTCGAACTGCGGTATCTATACCCATCATCAACGTCGCTCTAGCCCAAATGAATACGGATTCAATATTGGTTGTTTGGAAGGCGTGAACCCTTTTGATATTGGTGATGTGGTAACTAACGATGGTGTGAACCATCCTGCGGATCGCTAAGGAGAAAAATATGTCGGATTATGGTGCTCTGATTCGTTGGCAGAAAGATGAAGATGAGGTATTTAGCGATAACCAATACAGTCGCGGGCATACGTGGGAATTTGATGGTGGCGTTATTGTCCCTGCGTCGTCATCGCCTCATGTAGTGCCACTACCACTCTCTGTTGAAGAAAATGTTGATCCCGAAGAAGCCTTTATTGCTGCGATTGCCAGTTGTCATATGCTGACGTTTTTGGGCATTGCAGCTAAGCGTAAATACGTGATTGAGTCTTACGTTGATGATGCGATTGGTGTTCTTGAAGAAGATAAAGCGGGGCGCGCTTGGGTGAGTCATGTGACGCTTAGACCTCAAATCCAATTTGTTGGTGATAAGCGCCCCACGGATAAACAGCTCGAAAAACTGCACCATCTGGCGCACAGTAACTGCTTCATTGCCAATTCTGTAAAAACCGAGATCACGGTAGAGATAGACTCGTAACCCACACGATTTTCTCAGTTGTACTCAAGATCAATTAAGGGAGCAACTTAGCGATGCTCCCTTACTTTGGATTGATAGGGCGTTGCTCAAGCCGATCTGCTTACAACGACTTCTTCAAAGCGCCTCTCAACGTATTCAGTTTGATTACTTATCTAACAAAAAATCTAACGCTAATTTGTAGCCTTTCGTACCCATACCTATGATGGTGCCTGCAGCGACAGGCGAGATGTACGAGTGATGGCGGAAAGCTTCGCGTGCATGCACGTTAGAGATGTGTACTTCAACCACTGGTACCTCAACCCCTTTGATCGCATCGTGAAGAGCAATCGATGTATGCGTGTAAGCGCCCGGGTTAAATACAACGCCAGCGCATTCACCTTGAGTAAACTCACGGCCCGCTTTGTGGATAGCATCAATTAGGCTGCCTTCAGTATTGCTTTGAAAACACTCAGCGTCATAACCGTACTCCGCTGCGACTTTGCGGCAGTTTTCTTCTACGTCAGCCAGTGTTTCGTAGCCGTATTGTGCAGGCTCACGTGTGCCAAGTAGGTTTAGGTTTGGTCCGTTGAGTATTAAGATTTTTTTCATTGAGTCATTGTCCTTAACGTAAATTCTCAAGCTGTGTTTGCTTAAAAGTATTGAGTTGTTGAGTTGAAACTTGGGCACCGGTGAACAGGGTGAACGCATCGTGCGCTTGATGGAAAAAGAGCTCAAAGCCACTCAACGTATTGATAGATTTTAGCTGTGCGGCTTTTAGAAACTCTGTCTCCCGCGGTGTGTATACGGCATCAAAACACCAAGCCTGATCCTGCAACCAAGAGGCTTCAATTGGGCAACCGGGTGTTTGATAGTGACCGATGGGCGTGCAATTGAGGACACCTTCTGCTTTTTGTACCGCTGTTTCTAGCGTCGTTTCATTCAAACATACGGTATCTACATTCTCAGCCGCAAGCAGCTTCGCTAGGCTATTCATTTTTGTTAGATCCCGGTCATATATTGCGATCTCTGTCGCACCGAGATCGGCAAGTGAAAAGCAAATCGCTTTGCCGACGCCACCACAACCGCTGCATCGCTCTCAAAAATCAGCACTAATTACTACACAAGAATTGCCTTATTACGAATTCGGTTAAGGCTGAGATCAAGGTAGAGGCAAGGGACTCATTTCCAGTTTTTTCTAAAAGCTTCGTCTTTTTGACTTTGCCGTCGTCTTACGGGCATTTATGCAATTCATCTTATTTGTAAAAGATGATTGAGAAACTAACTGAGGACAGACCATGACAGCGTTTAAGAGTACATCGAACTGCGGTGATAATGCGTTTATTAAAAGCAAACCGCAGATGCTTATGAATATGTATAACACCACAGATGTATTCCCATATTGGGTTGCCGATATGGATTTTCAGATAGCGGAACCCATTACCCAAGAGCTGAATCGTTTGGTCGGACGCGGCGTGTACTCTTACGAGTTTCATGAGCAAGCGGTGTTTGAAGCTCTTTCAAAATGGTATGCAAAGCGTCATGGGCTAAATCTTTCAGCGGACAAATTTGTGCAGGTGCCGGGTGTGCTCTCTGGTATTGCCTTGTTAATGCGCCAATTCACCAACGAAGGTGATGGCGTGCTTATTCATACGCCAGCCTATCACCAGTTTTCTAACTTGGTGAACAAAGCCGGTCGCGAGGTAGTGAAAAGCCCGTTGGTAAATGATGGCCAAAGTTACCAAATTGATTTCGAGGGGATGGAGCAACAGATCGTCGACCATCAAGTGAAGACGATGATTTTCTGTAACCCGCACAACCCAACGGGTCGCGTATGGACAGCGCAAGAAATAGAGCAAGTTGTTGAGTTCGCTAAGCGTCATGATGTTCTGGTCATCAGCGATGAAATCCATTCCGACATTATTTTTGAAGGCCATACTTTCACGAGCTTGACCAGTTTCGATTACGACAAGGTGATCACCCTGATTGGTTCACCGGCGAAAACCTTTGGCATGCACAGCATCTCTAACGGCTATGTTTACACCAATAATGAAGCCCTATTTGAAGCGTTTAAAGCCAACGTAGCGGCGATGTACCTTGACCACGGTAACGCTTTGACGACATTTGCGACCATTGCTGCTTTTGAAAAGGGGGAAGAGTGGCTGGAGCGTATGACTGGCGGTTTTTTTTTGTCTGTGTAATCCTACTCACGGTTTCACCAAGCAGTTCAAGACAGCGCAGAATGATTATAGAGATTGATTGGCAGAGAGTTATGTTTAGCGTCCCACTGAATAGTTTTGTACATCGTGTGAGTGATAAGAGCCAAGTAATAGCGAACGCTGCTGAGTGTGGATGTCAGTTGAAGCGAGTTCGTCGCTCACGCAACTGGTTATTGGTGGCTCAAGAGCATCAATTGATCGAATTCAAAGCTTTGTTAACTCATGAAAAAGACGGCTGGATAGCAGTAGCCATAGACAAGGTACTGCCAAAACCTGTGGTGTGTTTGGCGTCGCTGTTAGCCGCAACTCCTTCTATGACAGTTGCTCAATTGGTCATGGAGTCTGGGTGTTCTATGGCCGAAGCACGACGAGCCATTGATGACTATGAAGGGCTATAGATAAGTTATGAGTGCTTAGAAAAGTACCGAGCAGCAAAAAGCCCGTAACGATATGGCGTTATTTCAGCGCGATATCGTTACGGGCTTTATCATCTGAGTTTCTGTGAAACCAGCGAGAGAATTAAAGTCGAATTAAGAGTTGGCGATTTTTACACGAATCGTGTTTTTGCCAAGCTTGGTCATGTGCAGCTTGTCTAGTGCAGTTTTCGCTTCTTCTTGCTCTGGCATTTCAACGAAAGCAAAACCTTTTGAGTAGCCAGTTTCTTGGTCTAATACTAGGTTGCATGCTTTTACTGAACCGAACTCAGAAAATAGTACACGGATGTCTTGCTCTGTTGTTGAGCGAGATAGGTTACGAACTAGAAGTTTCATAATGAACCTTGAATATGAATTTACATCGCGCATTGTCGCACACTTTGAAGGTCACCCTTACAAAATAATTTAAGATCTCATTTGTTTGGGTAGCCAAAATCTGCGACAGCACTTTGAGTTGTTTGGTGTGATTATTCGTCGTCGAACTGTTTGATGGTGAAGGCGTCTTCGATTCGGTTCAGCTCTTCTTGTTCTTTCTGACGAAGCTCTTCTTGGCGAGCTGTTTTCATCTCATTGAGACGTTTCTTCTCTGACTTGGTCAGGAATTTAACGGCTTTTTTGTTGGTTAATGCGTAAGCAGCTACGTCTTCACCTTTTTCTCTGCGCTCGTTTACGCGTTGTGAGAAACGTTCATTGTCGCGAGCCTTACGCTCCGCTGAGGTTAACTTGCTCATGCTTTAAAGCCTTTTTAATTTATCGTGGTAGGGAATCTACACGTGGCGAAACAAAGGGGTATTCATCAGTATGAGGTATTAGCCATTTGTACGCTGGTGGCGCATCTTAGCATAGTGGGGAAGCATGTAGGCATGCTATTCGAGGGATTAAACGAAACAGCCCACAACGTGCAGTAGTGGGCTGGATTCTAAAGCGAGTGATTCAGATTGAATTGAAAGGCGAGTTGTCTAAATCTTTTCGATGTACAGGATGACTTCTCCGACTTTAAAGCCAAACTTAGACATCTCTGTTTTATTGAACAATCGCTTTTCGTCCATCAAGAACATCCAATCATCCAATGTAACTTCATAGGTACTGCCGTCGACTTCAATTTCTAAATCGTACTTCCAGTAGAGCGCAGAGCCTTGGGTTTCACCATAAGCGGTTCCTACAACATCGTTAGCGGTGCCTGAGTAGGTGTTGTCGCCGGTTTTTATCAGGTTCCACACTCGAGTTGAGCGTTCACCATCGGCAAATGAGAACCACTCTTTGATTTCACCATTATTACCTTCCCACGTAGCGATGAGTTTAGCATCGAAGCGTCGTAGCAAGTTGCCGGAGCGGTCGAGCACCATACCGTAGGCCATTAACTCGCCATTGAAGAAGGACTCAAGCTTGAGCTCTGGTGTTGTGTCGACATGATTATCAAGGCTGGCAGAGCCGCAACCTATTAGCCAACTAAGAGACAGTATTGCGAGAGCAAATTTGATTATTTTTGTTTTTGGATTCATTTATTCAAACCTAATAGTTGTTTGCGTAGGCCAGGTTCGGAGGTGTTTTCAGATAGCCAGATCGCTAGGAAGGCATCGCCAAATTGTTTGTCTTGAATGACACCAATAGGCTGCTCATCGAAGTAAAAGCGGCTGACATTATCTTCTGCTACGCGAATCGTTAGTGTGCTTCCTGCTTCTACGTTGGGCCACATCGAGTAGAGGGGCTTCAACCAGCGTTCGATATTGCTGTTAGGGTAGCCGAGCTTGTTCCACTGATCCTCGGTTGCTTCGACTAGGTCCTTACTGTCTATCGCGCGGTAGTACTCTATTTTCAGGGCGCGTTCTGAACTCGAAGGTGCGGTGTAGAATTCAGCAGAGTAGAGGGTCCAAAATAGGTAACTCATTTCCCCTTGTCCGCGCTTATTTAAATCGTCGACAGCAGAGGCGCGAGCTTGCCCGGCAAACAGTAATGCTGCGATTAATAGAGAGAGAGTGAACGCACCTAGAAATGCTCTTGTGTAGTGATTGTTTGCAGCTGTTAGAGTGTTAGATTGGGCACACGCGTGACTCTCAGTGCTCTTTGAATGGAGCGCCTGTGTCCGTTTGAGTGAGTAAGCCATAAGTCACCTCGTTGTCCTTGCCATTGTCGGTTTCATTAAGTTGGAGTAGGCGGCCACAAGAAGAGGCAAAAATATCCCCCAACTCAACGCAAGGGCAGCAACTACCGATGCATCTGGCCAAGTAGCAAGGAGGGCTCCCGCTTTGATTCCTCCCCAATAGCTACTAGTACCCGCTACGAACCCTAAGGCGAACAAGATCACTTTTGAGCATTTTAAGAGCCAGTTAAGGCTGTGGTTGAAACTAATCAAGAACATGATCCATAGGCAGACGAGCCATACAGGGAACCATGATTGATTGGCAATGGCAGGGTCGACGGTGAAGACGCCGAAGTGAAGCATGAGGCTATCAAGCAGTAACCCCAATGGTAATAAAACGAGTATTTTAAGGTCGCTGTGGCGAGTCGGTGACAATAGGAAGTGAATGATCACCAGCAGCGGTGTTACGAACGGGGCTTGAGCGGTGAAGAACGCGCTACAAACCCAGGTCGCTTGAAACAGAATGAGATTAATAATCCAAAACCGTTTCATCTTTCGCTCCAAAGTAACGAGGTTTTCTTGCCACTAAATGGTGAGTACTGATCACTCGCTCTTTGAATGCACCTTCACAGTAGCAGAAGTAGAAGGTCCACAGGCGCTTGAACTCTTCTGAATAGCCCAGTGATTGCAATTCTTCCCAGCTGTTTTGAAAGGCAACGTTCCAGTCGTTCAATGTGCGAGCGTAATGCAGACCAATATCGTCAATTTCTTGAACGACAAGGTCTGTGCTGGTCGCAAGATGTTGGGTCATCACTGATACCGAAGGTAAGCAGCCGCCAGGGAAAATGTACTTTTGGATAAAGTCGACGCCTTTGCGGTACTTTTCATAACGCCCATCGGCGATGGTAATCGCTTGTATCAACATTTTGCCGGAAGGCTTCAACAATGAAGAGCATTTCTCAAAGAAGGTTTGCAGGTATTCATGTCCCACCGCTTCTATCATCTCGATGGAAACCAACTTATCGTATTCACCCGTTAGGTTGCGATAGTCTTCTTTGAGTAGAGTTATTTTATCGGTTAAGCCGAGCGATTTTACGCGCTGCTCTGCCAACTCGTGCTGTGCATCTGAAATAGTCGTCGTCGTGACGTGGCAGCCATAATGCTGTGCCATGAAGATTGCTAAACCACCCCAGCCAGTGCCAATCTCGACCACACTGTCTGCCTCAGATAGTTCTAGACGCTCACAGATGGTTTTCATTTTGTTCTGCTGTGCTTTCGAAAGGGTTAATGCATCTTCGCTGTAGATAGCCGACGAGTACTGCATTGATCTATCAAGAAAACGTTCGTATAGCTCATTACCGATGTCGTAGTGAGCCAAAATGTTTCGCTTAGAGCCTTGCTCGGTGTTGGCGTTTTTGCGACGAAGCAGTAGATTCTTAATGCGAGAAATCCACTGAGTTTTGTCGTCTAGCTCATCTAACTGGGCTTGGTTACGAGCCATAATCTGTATAACGCGGGTTAGGTCTGGACTGGTCCATTTACCGTCTATATACGCTTCGGATGCCCCGATACTGCCGTTGACAACCACGTCTCTAAAAAAGGTCGCATCATGAATCACAATTCGACCTTTCAAATTTGCTTCTCTGTCTCCAAACACCGAATGCTGGTCTCGCTCGATGATTTCCAGCGTTGCAAATTGCAGGCGCTCTAGGACCTTAAAGATTAAAGCTCGATACTTACAGTTGCTTGAAACAGCAACGGCTTTAGCTTGTTGTTCAATGTTGTTGTTTTGTTTTGCAAGCTGTTCCATGTCAACCTCGCTGAGAATTCATTCTAACTTTTTTGCCAACTAAGTTGGGTGGCATTCGTTGGTTTGAGCACACTCGCAACATAATTGAGTATTGATTTTGGCGCTTAAGGTGTTGAGTCAGGGTGCGCCACAAACGGTACTTTTTTCAGGAATAACTTGAGAGCCTGATAATAAATCCCCATCACCACTTTCACTGTCATTGCAGGGATCTTTAATACCGTTCGCCTAATGTTTGTTTTCGTTACTGACTGCTTAGTCAGCGCTAGTGTCGCATCGAATATTCGTTCGCTTCGACGGCTTTCGATGTGGACAAGCGTTCGTTTCGCTGGTGGCTTAATTTTCCAAAAATAGGTCATGTTTAAATCCATGAACGGCGAAACGTGAAAATCTTTTTTAACTTTTAACTCTTGGCGCATGTCGATCAGATAA
The DNA here is from genome assembly GCF_002954585.1 of Vibrio chagasii. GTDB lineage: Bacteria > Pseudomonadota > Gammaproteobacteria > Enterobacterales > Vibrionaceae > Vibrio > Vibrio chagasii_A. The sequence goes on along the minus strand of NZ_MSCI01000001.1, from coordinate 1,391,037 downwards.
TAATGTCTCTCTCGCCAAGGTGTGTTGCTAACCTCGGCCAACATATATCGACACTCGTCTGCTTCGTCGTAACAGAAAAAGCAGTTAATTGGACTAAAGTAAATACCTAAACATCGGCATTGAGCCAGCATTGTTACTCGGTTTACATCAGACCAAGCGCCACCAAGCTGTTGTACTTTGGATGCTATACGTTGTTTTAGAGATTTAGGTTCATCGCTAATCGCATTTTCTTCTTTTTCAGCAAGATAATCCGATTCGACAAAGCGAATCGGGTTGTACCAGCGAGTCCCAAACAGCACACTTCTCGCAGTGGTCTTAGGCAGCTCATCGAGATCTAGCCCCATCATGTAGAGCTGGTAGCTGAACTCATGGGGGATATCACCAAAGCGGCGATGTCTGACGTTTCCCCAATAAATACCGCTGAACTCTTCACTCTGTTCAGATGCTATTTCTGTGTTGGACGCTAGGGCCTCGGTGTTCATTGTGCTGTGCTCGTGCTGAGATCCAGACCAAAGCGCTTGGTCACATCCAATGCGCTATGCACGCCATCTTCGTGGAACCCGTTGTACCAATACGCGCCTGCGAAATGCGTATTCTGTTTACCGCAAATGCGGTCACGCTGTTGTTGTGCATTGACTGTGTTGGAGTTCAATACTGGGTGGTGATACACAAAGCTTCGGATGATCTTTTCTGGAGCAATGGCTTCACTCTGGTTTAAGGTCACGCAGAAGGTATCTTTGCTCTCTATTCCCTGCAGAATATTCATGTTGTAAGTGACACAAGCTGGTCGCTTGCTATTACCATCCAGCATGTAGTTCCAACTTGCCCACGCCAGCTTTCTGTCTGGTAGCAAGCTGGTATCGGTATGAAGAACTACTTCGTTGCGGCTGTAGGGTATTTCACCCAATACCTTTCTCTCCTCAGGTGTTGCATCGCCTAGCAGTGCTAACGCTTGGTCTGAATGGCAAGCGAAAATCACCTCATCAAATTGCTTTGTTGCACCGTCTTCAAATTTGATAGTCACGCCGGTTTCATGGCGAGTGACTTGTTGAATCGATGTGTTTAATGCCACTGGCTTGCTTAGGCGAGAAAGGATGATCTCAACATAAGAACGAGAACCTTTTGGAATCACATACCATTGAGGGCGATTGGTGATATCTAGCAGGCCGTGGTTGTAGAAGAACTGTATGAAGAACTTAAGTTCAAACTCTTCCATCTCTTCAAGGCTGGTTGACCAAATAGCCGCCCCCATTGGCAAAATGTAGTGTTGGCTAAAGAAGTCAGAAAATTGATTGTCACGTAGGAAACTGCCAAGGGTAACGTCAGGTGAGAAGCGATTACTTTCGAATTGAGCCTTACACAGTTTGTTGAATTTCAGAATGTCAGAGATTAACGACCAGAACTGCGGCTTGAAGATGTTGCTCCTCTGCGCAAACAGCGAGTTGATGCTGTGGCCATTGTATTCAAACTGAGTGGTTGTGTTGTGTACACTGAAGCTCATTTCTGTCGGTTGTCGTTCGACACCCAACTGTTCGAGTAGTTGATTGAAGTTTGGGTAGGTTCGATCGTTGAACACGATGAAGCCTGTATCAATCGAGAACGCCGAGCCTTGATGTTCAATATCAACGGTGGCGGTGTGCCCACCAACGTAATCATTTTTTTCGAATACTGTTACGTCGTGGTGTTTATCTAATATGTGCGCGCAAGTGAGTCCAGAAATGCCTGAACCAATAATGGCGATTTTCTTCATTGTTATACCATCCTTGAAGCGAGTTTTTGCCAAACTGAAGTTGGAAGCATTCTTAATAGCTTCATCAACATGATGAATCGTCGAGGGAAATCGATCTCGCTCTTTCCTTGAGCAATTCCGTTAACGATTCGCTGAGTTGCAGCCTCACTACTTATAATCATAGGCATAGCGAACGTGTTTCGCTCGGTTAATGGTGTTTCCACAAAGCCAGGATGCACAATTGAGACATGAATATTATGCTTGGCAAGATCAACCGAAAGTGTTCTTCCTAAGTAAGTGAGTGCTGCTTTTGAAGCGCCATAAGCCTCAGCTCTTGGCAGAGGCAGAAAGCTAGCGCTAGAGCTTACTAAAACTAAGCGTCCGCCGGGTTTAATGTTTTTTAACCAAGACTTTAGAGCGTAACCAATAGAGATTAAGTTAATGTTGATGACGCGCTCAAAAAGCTCCGCATCAAAGTTGACTGGGTCATCGATGTATTCACAGTCGCCTGCATTGAGAATCAGGAGGTCAAGTGGATTGTCTTGGTCAAGCTCCGGAAAGTGGTGATAATCCGTCAGGTCAAAGCACAGAGGGGTAATAGAGGACTCTGTGATGTCAGTTTCGTGCGAATCGACTAGAGTCTGTAACTTATCTTGGCTACGACCGCACGCAATGACTTGATGTCCTTGCTGGGCATAATCGAGAGCGAGTGATTGGCCGATACCAGAGGTAGCACCTGTAATCATAATATGCATTATCGGCTCGCTCTTTTCTTAATGGATTTGATGGCGCAGCCCAACACCGGAATATGTTCATACAACATAGAGCCGACATCGAGATAGTCTCTGTGGTAAATCACTTGATCATCGAGCATTTTTAGATGGCTGTGGCCTTGCACTTCGATAGGCTTCTGCCCATTAAGTTGCTTGTGTACAAAGTGCATTGTCCAATACACCGATGCTTCTCCGTTGACTTCAAACGTGTGCTCGATGTGAAAGTTACAGCTAGTCACTTGGGTGTAAATGTTGTCGAAATAATGAGTTAGCGCTGCGATCCCGCTGACATGATGCAGCGGGTCTTGGAATTCGATATTAGGGTGATAAACCGTCTTTAGCACGTCGAAATTGTCCGTTCCGAGCTCTCGATACATGTTGAGAAAGTTATCAAGCCATAGAGAGTTATCCATAATATTCACTCTAATTATTTGAAAAAGGCTAAGGCTCTCAATCGTGCTTCTTTATGTTCAACGATGGGTTGCCAGTATTCACTGTTTATTCCGTTTTTTGCTATGTAACCATGTGGGAAGTGCACATGCTTGTCTGGAATATTTTTCAGCTCTGGTATGTACTTACGGATAAAAATTCCTTTCGGATCAAACTTTTCACTCTGTGTGATCGGATTGAAGATTCGGAAGTAAGGTTGTGCATCACAGCCGGTACTTGAAGCCCACTGCCAGCCGCCATTGTTGGCACTAAAATCACCGTCAATTAGGTGTTCCATAAAGAAGCGCTCACCCCAACGCCAGTCAATCAACAAATGTTTAGTTAGGAAGCTAGCGACTACCATTCTTAACCTGTTGTGCATCCAGCCAGTTTCAACCAGTTGACGCATGGCCGCATCAACTAGGGGGTAGCCTGTTTTCCCTTCACACCACGCTTTGAAGCTCGGATGATCTTTATACCAATCTAAGCCGTTGTATTTCTGCTGAAAGTTAGCGCCTTTAACCAGTTTAGGGTGATGGAACATCAAATGCTTATAAAAATCTCGCCAAATTAGTTCATTAAGCCAAGAAAAAGCGGGCAGCTGGGTATCAAACAGTAAATCGGGTTGCTGTTGGATGAGCTGAATGGCTAACCATCTTGGGCTTACTGCACCAATTGCTAAGTAAGGCGATAAACCTGAGGTACCTTTTACTGAAGGGATATCTCTCAGGTGAGCGTAGTCGTTGACCTTGTTGGCTAGGAAGTTAGGTATCACATTGCCGAGTACGTCTTGGCTTAGTGGCCAACGGCTTGAGTCGACACGCGGAAAGTCGAAGTCATAGTCACTGGCAAGCTGGAGCGTTTGCAGGTTGTCAGGCAATAGGGCTTTAGCATTGTTTTTAGAAGTGAGCGCAGCAGGACTGCATTGAATGCCTTTTGCTTGCACTTCTTTTAACCAGGCATTTTTAAATGGCGTGAATACTTTGAACATCTCACCTTGCTGGTTAAGCACACTGCCTAGAGGGAGCATCACATCACAGTCACTGATCTGAAGATTTATACCGCTCGATATCAGTTGTTGGTCACGAGCTTGTTCATCGACCTCTGGCTCTGAATTGGCGAAAACAACCTGAGAACCGAGTTGTTGGTACAGCTCGGTCAACTGCTTGGCTTGATCATCAAAATCGGTCGCTTTGAGGTGCAGCAGGGTTATGCCCAAGTCGGCGAGTTCAGCTTCCAGTTGCTTTAAATGACGGAAGATAAAGTCTGCTTTAATAGGAGCAAGGTGATGCTGATGCCACTTTTGTGGTGTAGAAATAAAAACGGCGATTGAAACGCCGTTTTCGATTGCTGAGACGAGAGCTGGATTATCGTGAATGCGCAGGTCTCGTCTTATCCATAGAATGTCGCTCAATATCCGTATCTCAATTTAAGTTCTTGCGGGTGAGGGTTCAGGTAAACCTGTGATTGCAGATACTCGTTTGGGTATTCCATCAAGTAGTGATTGATCAGTGTTAGAGGCACTAATAGCGGAATCACGCCCTCTCTGAAGGAAGCAATCTGGTTAGATAACTCTTGCTTATTAGCACTGCTGAGCTGCTTCTTAAAGTAACCTTGAAGGTGTTGAAGCGTGTTGGCGTGCGTACCACGGTTTGCGTGGTGTGATAATGCCGTCATCAGTCCTTCGATGTACTTATCTGCAAGCTCATTTATCTCTAGCTCGTTGCCTGCTAGTAACTTGCCAAGGCTTTTGTAGCCTTCAACGTGATGACACATTACTAGATATTTGTGGGCACTATGGAACTGGATAAGCTTGTGCTTAGTAATTCCTTCATCTACTAGGTCTAACCACTTCTGATACGTGAAAACACGAGTCATGAAGTTTTCGCGCAAAATCGGATCGTTCAGGCGACCATTTTCTTCCACAGGCAGCAAAGGGTTGCCTTCCATAACTTGCTTAGTGAACATGCCAATACCTGTTGACTCAGAGCCGCGGCCGTGATGGTGATACACCTTAACGCGCTCCATGCCGCAAGTTGGGCTCTTTTGGCACACGATGAAACCAGCGATATGTTGGTTGTTCTTGGAGTAGTTTTGACCGAATTCGATTAGTTCATCAGTGACGTCGCCAGTACCATCAGGACGGGAAACGTGAATGATGTCGTCTAACATCCGTGTCTGACGAATAGTTGGGCGAGGCGTTGGCAAACCAACTGCCATTTCAGGGCACACTGGCTCAAGTTCAACATAATCTGCAAGGTCTTCAGTACAGAAGCGAGAACGTTTGTGGCCAGTATCGAACCTAACTTTATGACCGGCGACACATGCACTAATGCCTATTTTTATTTTTTTATCCATTGGTCAGTTCCTTACGCTCATTGCTCATTTTATTTCTTGTTATGTGGGATGTTGCTTACCCCACATTAATTTAGTCGTTTTTAAGATTGTTTCCTAGCCGACTTTAAAAGTTCTGTAATGTAACTTAATAAATGTATTTACCCAGTGGGTTGAACAGTTGGCTCACCCCTTTGGTGAAGTACAAGGCGTCGCTTGACACTGTCAGGCACACACACCCTTCTTTCGTTGCTGGCTGATGGGTATGATTTCCATCCAACCAAATGAAATCGCCTTTGTTGTAGACACCCATCTCATCTTCGAAACTGCCTTCTAATAATAGAGTAATCTCGAAGCCCTTGTGTGTGTGGCAAGGGACTTGTCCATCTTTGTCGATGTGCAACAAACTAGTGTGGTGAGCGTCATCTTCAAAATCGAGTCGTGCTCGAGATATTTTCCCGAGATTCATCCAGTCCTTTCTCGCGATTGAACTCAACGCACGTGGAATGGTGAAGGTAGTATCAGCGACTGTCACTTGTTCGGTTTTTAATTCCACCTCGATTGATTGCGACAAATCGGTAGTGATCTGATCAATCACATCAAAATCGAAATCTATGTCGTCGGCAAGGAAGCTATCTAGTTCGTTACTTGTTGCTGTTTGCTGCTCATCAAATACGCTGTCAGCTGCATTAGCCGTTAGCTGCTGCACCTTTGCCTGGCAATGTTCACATAGCTCGATATGGCTGGACACAATTAGGGAAACTGAGTCAGCAAGCGTACCATCAACAAAGTTTTTCAATATTGCATCGTTTGGGTGATGTTTAATCATGGCTTTGTTCCCCCATGTGAACCTTAAGTTTGGCTAGAGCGAGTCTTAAACGGGATTTCACGGTTCCAAGCGGGACGCCGAGTTGCTGAGCGAGTTGCTCTTGTGACAGCTCTTGGAAGTAAACGCCTTTCACTATGGTTTTCTGAGCTAAAGGGAGCTTCTCGATTTGCGTCATGACATGTCGGCTCATCAGATGATCGCCAAAAGGCAAATCTTCGTTTTGAGTCTCAGCCACCATAGCGTCTAATGGCCAAATGTCGTCAGCTATCGTTTGCTCTGCTTTTGCTTTTACTTTGCGAAGCATATCGAATGCTGCGTTTCGCATTACTGTGTAGACCCAAGTGGTCGCCGCACCTTTATCTTCGTTGTAGAGGTGTGCTTTCTTCCAAACATTCGTCATGGTGTCTTGGACCAGTTCATTTGCGGCTGCTTCGCCACCAAGTTTGCTAATTCCAAATCGTTTGATTTTGGGTGCAAAGAACTTGAACAAACAGGTGAATGCCTGCTTGTCTCGGTTTTCTCCCACCGAAATTAACCAGCTTGAGAGCTCTGTAGGTACCTTGTTTTCACTTGGTAATTTGTTGTCGGGAATGATGACATGCTCCTTGCCCTTCCCTTTGCTTCTGCTTTCCACTTGCATAGTCAGTAACCATCATGCGAATTTGAGTGGCACTACGTGCAAAGCATCAGTAGGGATCACTTTTGTTTAAATTAATTTTTACTATACAAAATTATAGTGAAAAAAAGTGTTTACTGCCCCGTAATGATTTGATTCAAAAAAGGAACTAGCGAGGGAAAACTCGCAGGTTCTGTAAATTCTGATTTCTTTTCTAACGGGATTGGCATCATTTCGAGCAATCGCGCACAAATCCACTGCGGGCTATCAAAATCTGGGGTCGGGTAGAGCGTTCTGATTGAGTCGTGGTCGCGGAACAACTGCACAAGAAATGCAGTAAAGACATTGGGCACATCATAGTCGAGCGCTGGCCAATGGGGTAAATCATGGAATTGGCTTTTAATCAGGCCGTCGCTTTGGCGATGTGAGGAGTGCAACTGCACTAAGTTTTGCCCTTCTACGTCGATCTCCAACAACTGATCATCCGACATGTTGAAATCGACAATCGTGACCTTAGTTCCCCACGTACTAAGATGTTCGGACTTTGTGTTGTCTTGCGTCGCGATGATAAAACCTTCGCCTTTGGCAGCGTGTGCCACCATGGTGAGATATTTTTGTTCGAAGATTCTTAGCCTTTGTCTCCCTCCTGGCAAAAGAAAGATGGGGAGGGGGAACACAGCAAGCTCTAGAGAAGACTCTACGGGTTTGTCTGTTTTGGCTTCTGTCCGCGTGGTCTTCCCAGTTGAATTCGGCACATAGCACTCCTTAGTTCAAAGATGATTTAGGAGGGTATACGGACTGTTTGAGAGGTTCGATCAATCTAGGTCAGAAGGTGGTTGTTTATTAATCGAAGTTGTTTGGCAAACCAGCTGCAATAGAAGGATATGTTTTTTGTTGCACTTGTTCATAAATTCATCGTTCGTCTCTTCTTTAGTCAATGTCATTAGGTAGTATATGGATAAATAGTAAGCGAGCAGAAAGGGTGGATGGCTGCTTCTTTCTAACTTTCTTCTTTACTTAACATCACATCGAAGGACTGGTCATGATTGTTATTTATGGTATCAAAGAGTGCTTAAACCCGATTAAGCTAGAGCTCTCTAATGTTTTGCAGCAGTGCTTAAATAGTGAGATGGGGTTGCCAGATGACAAGCGCGCGCATCGTTTTGTGCCATTAGAACGAGATGACTTCTTTTACCCAGAAGGGCGAACGCAGGCCTATACCGTTATCGAGATTAATATGATGGAAGGACGCGCTGTTAACACCAAAAAGCGCTTAATTAAGAAGATATTTTCTGAGATTGAAAAGCAGCTCTCTATCTCTCCGATCGATATTGAAATCACCATCAAAGAGCAGCCTTCACATTGTTGGGGTTTCCGAGGGATGACTGGCGATGAAGCACAAGATCTGAAGTACAAAGTGAACGTCTAGGTTTTGTCTGACGTCTCATTTTGCGTTCCCCAAACAACATTCAGCGGCTTTAAAAGCACGAAGCCGCTGTTGGAGGTAGCAGTTGAATGGGGAAACTTCTGAACTGTGATAGTGAAGCTCTTAACTATCGTCGCTCTCTTTTAAATATCGATGCCAATTGGCGTTGATGACATCAAAATGCTCTACGCAAAACTCCTTTCTGTCTTTCAGATAGGAGTTTTCTACTTCATCAAGTAAGTTTTTGTAGGCCTCGGGGTCGCTGCCATAGACCAAACATAGGGTTGAGAAGTAGCGCTGTAGGTCGAAGCTGTGCTCATCAATGTATTCACCCAAATCGTAATACTCTGGGCGGTCCTCTGATTCGAAGGCGAACATATCAGCTGCGCTTATCGCTGCATCCGTACCGTGTTCGACATAGTTGATAAGTAAGATGGTCGCTAAATTATCAACCGCGTCTTCTTCTTTACCTAGAATGGCTATTTGCTGATCTTCAACATAGGCATGGCCAGCCTCATGAATCAGCGTATGGAGCAAGGTATCGATGGCGCCAGTTTGCGCGGATTTCCCATACTCTTTTTCGTATTGGTTCTTTTCAAAATAGTTGAATGATTCGGCGTAGAAGCTGTAAGGAATCAGTACATGATGAGTTTGCGGGTCGTAGAGCGGACCCTCATCGCCACCATATTGAATGACCAAAGGCTGTTTGAACAGGAACAACTGATTCGATAGGTCTACCATGGTGTCATTAACGCCACTCTGCTCAATCTCTTGCTTAAGCTGTCTCTCTGTTTCGTCTTTAGGCGCTGAATACTCAATAATCAGATTGTTGTCGTGCATGCTTTCATTAGAGGCTTCGCTGGATGCATAACTTGTGGCAAATACAGAGCCAAGGACTAGGCTGTAGGTCAATACTCTTTGTTTCGGTGATGTCATTACGCTTCCTTGTGGTTGATATCTGATCGGCGGATTAGTGGCATTTTTTTATCGATGGGCTGATAGACAGCTTAGGCTGTTTTTTATTCCAAAGGCTATTTATCAGATAAATTTCGGTTCAGGTAAACCCTTGTGCTATACTCCGCGCCCCAATCCGAATTGGCTTGCTTAATCTTAGGAAATTATTATGAGTGCTAAAAACGAACTTCAACAAATTAACAACCGTTTAGACAAGTGTCGCCATAAGTTAGCGGCTGCTAAAGCTCGTAATGATCGTCCTGTTGTTCGTCAATTTGAAGACGAAATCAAAAAGCTAACAAAGAAGATTGCACAGCTTAAGCACAAGCAAAGCTACGATGTGAATCAAGAACGTAAGTCGTTGCTTGATATGCCATTTAGCCGCGAGATTACTAAAGCTGAGCAAGCGGATATGGGTAAACTGAAAAAGTCTGTAAAAGGATTAGTCGTTGTTCACCCAATGACGAAGATTGGTAAAGAGCTTCGTCTTGAGGTTATGACGGGTTATGCCCCTAAGAAATTCTAATTACCAGCGATGGTAATAAAAGAGGAGCTAGCGATAGCTCCTTTTTGCTTTTTTAGGTATTCAGAAAGGGTTAAATCGACGATAGCATCGGCGATAAGATAAACAGATAGGTGTTGATTTGGGTCATAGAATCTCTCATCGCCTACTAAAGTTAACGTGTTACTAACATGACACTTAGCTGACACGTTAGTGTGTTCGGTTTTCTAATCCAACAATTTCTCATCAATTTGCATAAATATAGGCTGAGCAAGACAAATACTTACAGATAAAACTAGACTCATTAGGGAAGATGAGAACGTAAAACAATAGAGGTTATATGAATCAATTAATTTCAATAGGGCCACTAGAATCTTTCTTAATCGCGATCAGCGTTTTGTTTCTAGGTCATTTTGTAAACGCAAAGCTACCGATTCTTAAAAAGTACAATATCCCAGAGCCCATTGTGGGCGGCTTAATTGTTGCTTTTGCGATTACAGGTCTGCATTTTAACGGCGTTGATCTAGAGTTCTCCCTACCTTTACAGAACACATTCATGCTGATGTTCTTTGCGACGGTAGGTCTTGCTGCTAACTACACACAGTTAATGAAAGGCGGTGCGAAGGTATTCTTGTTCTTGGGCGTCGCTTCGGTGTACATCATCATCCAAAATGGTGTGGGTGTGACGTTAGCTACCGCGCTTGGTCTTGAACCGTTAATGGGCTTGATTGCAGGTTCTATTACGCTATCTGGTGGTCACGGTACGGGTGCAGCTTGGTCGCAAACCTTTTCTGATACTTATGGCATTGCCAATACGCTAGAAATCGCGATGGCTTCGGCCACCTTTGGTTTGATCATTGGCGGTATCATTGGTAGCCCGGTGGCACAAAAGCTGATCGATAAAAACAATCTTGAATCAGAGTACGGCACGGGTACACAAACGCACGAGCGTTTCCCTGAGCTGGTGACATATAACGAGTATGAAGAAGACAAAGTGACAGCCAAGAAGGTGATTGAAGTATTGTTCATTCTCCTTGTCTGTATCACAGCTGCGAAATACCTAGAGCAGTGGGTAGCGACTTTCGAAATTTCTTGGTTGATGATTCCTGACTTTGTTTACGCTTTGTTTATCGGTGTATTCATCACTAATGTGTTTGAAGTGACGAAGCTGCATAAAACTGACAGCGAAACTGTTGATATTCTGGGTACTGTGTCATTGTCTCTATTCTTGGCGATGGCGTTAATGAGCCTCAAGCTGTGGAATATTTTCGACCTTGCGATCCCATTCTTGGTGATCTTAAGTGTTCAATCGGTGGTACTTGGTCTGTTCTCTTACTTTGTGACATTTAAAGTGATGGGTTCAAACTACGACGCAGCGGTTATGTCGGGTGGTCACTGTGGTTTCGGCCTAGGCGCAACACCTACAGCGGTAATGAACATGGGCTCCTTGGTAAACCGTTATGGTCCATCACCACAGGCGTTCATGGTGGTGCCAATCGTAGGCGCATTCTTCATTGATATCGTTAACCTGATTATCCTGCAAGGTTACATCTCGTTTATCGGTTAATGTAAACACTTCGCTTAACGCATAAAAAAGCCAGTCTATTGACTGGCTTTTTTTGTCTTGTAAGGCATGTTCTCTTATTTTTTAACTTCCCAAGCTTAGTCTAGAAGCTGCGTAGCAATATTGGCCAATCAGCATTTGAAATAAAAATCAGAGAAATATTCTCTAAATAGCCGGCAAACAAGAAAGTATCTTTTCATGAAAATCCGCTAGGACAACATGGAGTCTGGTAGAATTAAAATTATCTAATACTTTGAAAAATCTATGTAACTGTCCATATAATTTTCACACGATCGAAAATCTTGTTAATAAAAACATCATTTTCCGAATCAACAGAACTCGTGGTTATTATTTAAGATCTGAAGGTAGAAGGTAAATGATTTTTAAAAATAAGGCACTAAAGTCTCTCATAAAATGCATCGTATCTAGGTCGTAGCAGGCTCTCAATTTTAGATTAAATCTCGTAGCGAATAAGCTGATATCTGGTAATCTATAAGCATCTGTAATTTATGTATGCTTTAACACTCTAACAAAATCAGAAGGTTATCAGGAACGAAATGGAAAACTTGATTATTTTAAGTGGTTATAATACTTTAAAAAGTACTTCCCTAGTTTTCGTCCATGTTCATAGTCAGAATGTAAAGATAATAAATCACTGCCTACTAAATTAGCATTTAATTTCTTACTTGGGTGAATTTCATATATAACAGCATCATCTGGTGGATCATTAATAAATTTTTCATTTCTTTCATAGTTTCTTTCATGAATTAGTAACATGTCGATTAATGCAGCTACTTTTGTTTTTGAAAGACACTTTTTAGCAACTTTAAGCCATTGGTGAGATGAGTAAGTCCCCTTGGGGTTAGTGCGAATCACAACAAGATTCTTAAAACCTCGATTATAAGCTTCTTCAACCGGGATCGGTGCGCTTAAACCACCATCGACCCAATACTTTTGATTAAAATAAACTGGGTGACGATTTAGTAGTGGTATTGAGCAAGAAGCTTTTAGACTATCCTCCCAGGAGCCTAGATTTAGATCGAAGAATTCAGCCTTATCCTCGTAAAGGCAAGAAGCGCAGGCAAGAACTTTCTTGTATTTCATATTCTTTTTACCTGTATCCCAATCAAGTTTCAAATTGCTTTTTGTCTCCTCGATCAACCAATCTAGATTCATTGCTCCTTTATTTGAAAATAGGTTGTAATAGTTAAAAAAATGTTTTTTTGTGGTAACTTCAGTAATTACACGATATGCGTGTTGTCGTTGGTTGCAAATATAAGACGCTAAATTTAAAGATCCTGCAGATGCTCCAATTAAAAGAGAAAATGGATTAAAATTATTCTCCATAAAAACGTCTAGTACTCCTGCTGTAAAAACCCCTCTTTGACCTCCCCCTTCAGTAATAAGTGCTAAGCTTGATAAATCATTCACTTTATGAAAAGGCTCAATACTGCTTCTGCAGATGGAAACGTTAACTCCTGACATATTTCACCATTTATCTTAAATAAAGATTAATTTTTCAACTTCTATAGGTGATAACTAGGCATGATAACCATATATAAAAATTTATTAGTTAAATTTTTATAATGCACCTGCCGGATTACTTATAAGTATTTCCATATTGTAACCCGGAGATTTTATTAATTATTTTTAATTTTTAATCTAGAATCCTAAAATAACCTTTAAATTTTACCTGTTCATTTATTTTCTCTTTAGATTTAAAATGCAAAGAGACATTCAACGTGGTATGAAAAAAATTCACCGAATCTGAATAAGGGAATTTTTATTAATATAAAATATTAGATATAAGTAAGGTATATTTTATCAACTAGAACGAGCTGTTGTAGGTAATGCTCTGCCATTCTTAGTTAGAGATATTTGTATCAAATTCAAATCACGATTCCTAAATGCACCAGCGCAGCTAAGTAAATAATATCGCCACATCCTATAAAACATATCGCTATATTTATCTGATATTCTATGCCAATTTTTCTCAAAGTTTTCACACCAAGATAATAGTGTTTTATCATAATCCGGACCAAAATTATGGATATCTTCAATGTTCATCTTTCCTTCTAAAGCAAGGCTTAATTGAGATATGGATGGGATAACTCCATTTGGGAATATATATTTATTAATCCATGGGTCTGTTTTATTTACTGATATTGGACTACTTATGGTATGTAATAAAAATAAACCATCATCTTTCATCAGTTCACATACACATTTAAAAAACTCATCATAGTTTTCAGGCCCGACGTGCTCTATCATACCAATTGAAACAACTTTGTCGTATTTATCATCCACTTCATATTCACGATAATCTTGCAAAATTATATTTACGTCTAATCCTTTTTCATTAGCAATTTTTTTCCCTAATTTCATTTGCTCTTGAGATAATGTTAAGCCATCGCAGATTACACCATAATTTTCTGCAGCATAGTTTATAAAACTTGCCCATCCACAGCCAATATCAAGTAATCTTTGACCTGGCTTTAAGTCTAATTTCCGACATATTAGATCCATTTTTTTTTCTTGAGCTTGGTCTAGGTTTTCAGCTCCATCCCAGTATGCACAAGTGTAAGTTAAACGCTTGTCTAGCATATTTTCATAAAGATCATTACCAATATCATAATGAAAAGGGACATCTTTTTTAACACGATTTATAGATTGCATGTTAAGTATATTTTTCATGCCGATATTTGCTGATATTTTTAGTATGTCTTTTTTTGATAGATGGCGTTCAATATCATATTTCAATAATTTACTAACTAGTATATCAATTCTATTGCAATCCCAAAGATTATTCATATAACCTTCGCCAAAAGCAATCTTCCCTTTTTTTAAAAGGTCTTCATATATCTTATCATTATTTATTTTTATATCCCATTCATTGCTTCCATTGATTTCGATTCCAGCATCTTTAAGAATTTTATTTATTATTTCTTTGCTTGACATATTAGACCTTTATTGATAAGGATAGTTATTTGTTAGATTAAATATTAAATTATTTATATTTCTAACTAATATCAATATAGGGACAATTAAAGTCATTATTACGACAAGATAATGGTTTGCATGATTTTTTCTCCTTATATTATGTGGCTTTGATACTAAATTGATGGCACCAAATCCAAAGTATACTCTCTGATCTGCTACATTGAGGTCATTGATAGTTTCAAATGCGCAAGTTGGCTAGGGTGATTATTTAAAGTTTCTAAGTAATGCTGATGGAGGGATAATTTTGTTATGGAGTAGTGAACAGAGGCTATGATTTCAGGTTCGGTCTTCTTGCTCACATGAATAGAGCAAAATTTTTAGTAATGTTATTTGGCCAGACGAAAGTCTGGCCAAATAAGCTGTGCAATTTATTTGTTAGTTTTTAAAGCGTAGTCACGACTTCATCAAGAGCTAAACGCGCTTTTGGTTTACCGTGGTTGTAGTCTTCGCCGTCTTTGTGGTAACCGATAGCCAGTGCTACATCAACAACGTGACCTTCTAGCTCGTCAGCAAACTCTTCGCTGATCATAGCCGCGTCTACACCTTCCATTGGAGTTGAAGCGATACCAAGGCGCGCAAGTGTGTGCAGTGTGTTACCCAGTGCAATGTACACTTGAGACTTAGTCCAGTTACCGTTGAAACCTGTTTCGTCGGTGTTCATTTCTGCGAATGCGTAAGCACCTAAGAACTGTTCATACATTTCAGCAGGTAGGTGACCAGAGCTTACTTCCGTATCTGCGCGTTTCGCGAATTTCTCTTTAGTGTACTTAGGATCGTGAGCGAACAGGATTGTGTGTGACGCTTCTTTCGCATGTGGTTGGTTAAACTGGAACATGTTCTCGAAAGTGTTGTGGAAACGTTGTTTTGCCTCGTCGCTCTCAATGATGATGAATTTCCAAGGCTGAGAGTTGATAGAAGAAGCTGACAGACGAAGTGCTTCTTTGATTACTTCCATGTCTTCCGCAGAGATGCGTTTTTCTGCATCGTATTTTTTAGTTGTGTAACGAGTGTTTAGATCAGTAATGATTGGATGAGTCATGTTGAATCCTAATATCTATCAATAATAAATGTTGTAGGGTGTTATGTTCGGTAACGTCAACAATAAACGGATAACGCATTTGGGCTTTGTCTCTAATATCATCGATCTTTAATAGAACGGGTTTCTAAGAAACAAGCGCTGAAATGGTCATCGAACATGCCCCGATAAATCGAGTATCTGCGGTAGCTCAAGTCGATGGAGGTAAGATAATAGAAGATTAGCTTGGGAAAAATAGCGAACATATCAAATCACTATGGTAAATAATGTCCATAATGATTCGATAAGTGTGATCTTAATAGGTTTGAATTGTCTAGATTCAGTAGTTTAGTACGCCTTGATGCCATACTGGCGCAATAATGGTGGAAGGACGCTGTCTAGGTTTGGGATATCTTCCGGTGTAATTTCGATTAAGCCAAAACCATGCTCATCATAGATTTTTCTCGTCGCTTCACGTTTTTCCTCGGCGATTGGCGCAGAGTCGGTTCCCCAAAATTGGATGTAGACTTTGCCACTTGGAAGATAAAAGTCACTGATCACTTCTTTTGCTATTGGCAGTGGACGCTCGTACGCATGTACCACACCCGCCATATATAGCCAGTTGTCGATGATTAGCTCTCCCTTTGAACGCACATAGTGCCCATCCAAGGTTCTATGCTTGGCCTCGAACTTTTGGCGGAAGCTAGAGAATGACACATCCGTTGAGTGGCTTTCTGCATCGTGCCCTAGGAATTCAACAACTGATTGCTTCAAACGTTTATTGCGGACTAATGAATCGTGCCATACCACGAATAGGTTTTGTGTGCCTTTATCTTCTCTCTGTTCACCACCGGCCCTTAAACCTGTCGAGGTGACGTGCCAACCGTTTTCTTCTCTTGTTATCCAACCAAGTTCATTGAGCAAGAGGTTAATTTTCTTTGCGCTGAGCTTGAAAGCACTCCCAAGTTGAGTTGCGGTTAGTGTTTGCCCTGAGAAGGTGTCCAAATCGATAAGTAGCTTCTCTGGCCAGACAATGAAGACACCAAACTTTTTGTGTTCTACATACTCCCCACCAAAGCTTTCCCCTCGTTCGGTCAGCACCCATCGATCCTGTGAACGTACGATATATCCGGCCGTTTTTAGGTCACTGAATAGAGTTTTAGCTTCTATATCTCTCTGCTTAGCGAGAGCTGATGTGGAGATCTTGTCTGACATAGTCTTCTCTTAACTCGTTATTGGGCTACTGGATAACGTTGGGGTAGGCGTTACTAGAATAACACATCTATTTTAAGCAATTTCGTTCCTTCATTGTTCATGTATTTTGAGGTTTAGGGGCTGGGAAAATCAGAATTTTGAAAAATAGGCATTAATCTGATTTTTTGTAATTAAATTACAAAACAACAAGCTGAATTCATCTGGGTGCATAGAAAACACACTTGGAATGGCGTTCTTTCATACATGTTTTATAGTTTTTAAGGTGTATCTTTTATTAAGTGTGATCTGGATCGCTAATTATTTTTAATGACTGAATTTATAAGTGTGATAAAGATCTCATGTAAATGAGATTTATTATCGTTAATTTTGCTTTGTAATTTTAATTCATGGCGTTTTTGTGATCTAAATCGTTCCCGATAACCCCTAAGTGTTTTTTGTGTGTGATTGCTATCACGAAAATTGGCTTGAGGTGCATTTTGGAAATGTTGTGATACATTTCAATCAACTTTTGAGCACACATTTTCGGTCATTTGACCAACCAATACACTACGGGGTTCTACCTATGTTATCACCAGAAGCGAAGATCAAGGTTCAAAACTTTGGTCGTTTCTTATCCAATATGGTAATGCCAAACATCGGCGCATTTATTGCGTGGGGTTTCATTACAGCACTATTCATCCCAACAGGTTGGTGGCCTAACGAAACGTTAGCATCAATGGTTGGTCCTATGATCACTTACTTGCTGCCATTATTGATTGGTTACACTGGTGGTAAGATGGTTGGTGGTGACCGCGGCGCGGTAGTAGGTGCCATCACAACAATGGGTGTTATCGTTGGTACTGACATCCCGATGTTCATGGGTGCAATGATTGTGGGCCCACTAGGCGGTATCGCAATCAAGAAATTCGATGAAGCTATTCACGGTAAAGTGAAGAGTGGTTTCGAAATGCTAGTGAACAACTTCTCTGCTGGTATCATCGGCATGATCTGCGCGATCATCGCGTTCATCGTGATTGGTCCTGCTGTGAAAGTTCTGTCTTCTGGTTTAGCGGCTGGCGTTAACGTGATGGTTGAAGCGGGTGCACTACCTCTTGCTTCTATCTTTGTAGAACCGGCGAAAATCCTATTCCTAAACAACGCAATCAACCATGGTATTTTCTCTCCACTAGGTATTCAGCAGTCTGAAGAGATCGGCCGTTCTATCTTCTTCCTAATTGAAGCGAACCCAGGTCCTGGTCTAGGTCTACTACTTGCTTACATGGTATTTGGTAAAGGCAGCGCGAAGCAATCTGCTGCGGGTGCATCTATCATCCACTTCCTAGGTGGTATCCACGAAATTTACTTCCCATACGTTCTAATGAACCCACGTCTAATCCTTGCGGTAATCGCAGGTGGTATGGCTGGTGTATTCACTAACGTAATGTTCAGCTCTGGCCTAATCTCTCCAGCATCTCCTGGTTCTATCTTCGCGATTCTGTTGATGACACCAAAAGGCTCTTACATCGGCGTGATTCTATCGGTTATCGCAGCAACGGCAGTATCGTTTGTTGTAGCGTCAATCCTTCTTAAAACATCAGCGCAAGATGATGAGGAAGATTCACTAGAGAAAGCATCAGCACAAATGAAAGACATGAAAGCGTCTTCTAAAGGTGCAGCAACGGGTGCAGACATCAACCTAGCTGACGTGAAAGCAGTATACGTAGCGTGTGATGCGGGTATGGGTTCAAGTGCAATGGGTGCAGGTCTACTGCGTAAGAAAGTAGATGCAGCGGACCTAAATATCACGGTAACTAATTACGCAATCAACAACTTACCAGCTGATTCACAAATTGTTATTACGCATAAAGATTTAACAGACCGTGCACGTAAAACCATTCCTGGTGCAATGCACATGTCTCTGAACAACTTCTTAGATGGCGCAGTATACGACAACCTAGTAGCAGAACTTGTTGAAGCACAAAGTGGTGAAGCGAAAGTAGAAGCACCGGCTCCTGCGGCAGCACCAGCTCAAGAAGGCAACAAGCTTGCACTGACTAATGACAGCATCTTCCTTGGCCTTAAAGCGACTCAGAAAGAAGACGCAATCAAGTTTGCTGGCGACCAATTAGTGAAACTTGGCAACGTATCTCCAGAGTACGTAGATGGCATGTTTGCTCGTGAAGAGCTTGTATCTACTTACCTAGGCGAGTCTATCGCAGTACCACACGGCACAATCGAAGCGAAGCAATACGTACAAAAAACCGGCATCGTATTCTGTCAGTACCCTGAAGGTATTCAGTGGGGTGAAGATGAAGATGATATCGCGAAGATGGTTATCGGTATTGCCGCTCAAGGCGATGAGCACAACATGGTGCTGATGGCTATTACCAATTCACTTGATGATGAAGACGCTGTGGAATGCCTACAGAACACAACAAACCCTGCTGATGTTCTACGTATTCTTAGCGGAAACTAAAAAGCTCTAGTCAAGCTCCTAAGTGAAGGAGGCCGGTATCCCCCTACTGGCCTCATTTTCGGTCTAAATCTGTCTTAACAAGATTCAGTCTGAATAGCTTACTGCTTAATGTCTCTAGTTAATCATCAGGCATGTTGTTGAGCAGTTAGCTATCTAGATTCAAATATTTATAAGGTCAAAATTATGAAAGCGTTACATTTTGGTGCAGGTAATATCGGTCGTGGTTTCATTGGTAAACTTCTTTCTGACGCTGGTATGAAGGTTACTTTTGCTGACGTAAATGAAACGGTTGTTAATGCGTTAATTGAACGCCAAGAATACCCAGTGAAGATTGTTGGTGAAGAGTGCGTTGTTGAAACCGTTAAGAACGTGACAGCAGTAAACTCAGCAACAAGCGCTGTGGTAGATTGCATTGCTGAGTCTGACATTGTGACGACAGCCGTTGGCCCAACGGTTCTTAAGATTATTTCTAAGTCTATTGCTCAAGGTATCGAGAAGCGCGCAGCGGCAAACAATACTGCGCCAATGAACATCATCGCAGCAGAGAACATGGTTCGTGGTACTAGCCAACTAAAAGCGGCGGTTTTAGAGCATCTTTCTGATGACATGAAAGCGTTCACTGAAGAACATATTGGCTTTGTTGATTCTGCGGTTGACCGTATCGTACCGCCAGCTGAAGCCGGTGAAACTGACCCACTAGCAGTAACGGTTGAAACGTTCAGCGAGTGGATCGTAGACCAAACACAATTTAAAGGTGAGATTCCAAACATCCCAGGTATGGAATGCACTGACAACCTTATGGCTTTCGTTGAGCGTAAACTATTCACGCTAAATACAGGTCACTTGGTAACGGCATACCTTGGCGTGCTTGCAGGCCACGAAACAATCAAAGACGCGATTGAAGACCAAGCAATTTACGCTGAAGTAAAAGCGACGATGGAAGAGAGTGGTGAGGTGCTTATCAAGCGTTACGGCTTTGATCCAGAGGCACATGCAGCATACATCTTAAAAATTCTAGGCCGCTTTGCGAACCCATTCCTACGTGACGAAGTTGACCGCGTTGGCCGTCAACCAATCCGTAAACTGAGCCCACAAGATCGTCTAGTCAAGCCACTGAACGGTACGCTAGAATACGGCCTACCAAATGCACACCTTGTAAAAGCGATTGCCGCGGCTTTCCACTACAAGAATGAAGATGACCCTCAAGCGGTTGAACTTCAGGCAATGTTCGCAGAAAAAGGTTTTGCTGAGACATTAGCGCACTATTCTGAGCTGAATATCGACTCAGAAGTTGTTAAACTAGCGGAACAAGCTTACCTAGCATTGAAATGATAAATCATCAAAGTGCCACACCTGTGGCACTTTCTTATTGCCGAGCCGTTATGCCAATACATCCTAGTCATGAAACAGAATTACTCGAGGCCTTATCTGAAGCTGAGAGTGCTAGCGCCTGCTTGATGGCGGCTTATGATGCATTGGATGATACGGTGGATGCGGTTTTAAAAAACATCTTCAAGAAAGATGACACGGCGATTAAATTCGTTGTCGAGCCACTACTTAACAGCGGTGGGCCTTTAGGCGAAATAATGGTTCGCGGCAAGTTGCTCCTGGGGTTGGGTGTTATCAGTAAAGAGCTTTATGACGATTTAGAGGTTTTTGTAACTTTGAAAGAGTGGGCGAAATTACAAGGTGACGACACCAGCTTTACCGACGTTGATGTTATCTTTGAGCTCAATAAGGTACACGCGATTCAGCGTATTATGCCTATCGAATATGATGCGGAGATGGTCGAAACCATGCCTGGCCCGATGCTTCAAATGTTCTTAGGGCGACATCACCAGAAAGTGAAGTCGACCATTGTTTTGGCTATCACAGACATTATTAACACCTTATGCCGCGACAATGCCTTGAGTTCTTAGATTTCGTTATTGAACGTTTTCATTACGACACAACCACTCGCTACCACCTGTTTTATCCATCCTAGAATAAATATTGATTGCGGTTTCTCTCATTGAGGAATCGCTTTTTGGTATTCACTTTAGCCTTCATTTCTTCTGATATAAGCAAGAGCTGTATCGGAGGTGATTCTCTCGCCTAGCATTCAATCTGATTGTTCAAATTCGTCGCAGTCAGCATATCGACGGCAAATTTCAGGTACAAAAAAAGCCACCGAAGTGGCTTTTTATTTCAACAAGACCTGAAATTATAGGTCTTGGATGTTTTCTGCTTCTAGCTCTTGGAAGTAGCGTAGAGTCTTAACTTTTAACTCTTGTTGAGCTGGCTCGTCAGCAACGATGATAGCTTTACGGTGCATTTGTAGTGCTGTCACAGTCCACATGTGGTTTACAGAACCTTCGATAGCTACTTGTAGAGCTTGTGCTTTGTTGTGACCCATAGTCAGGATCATTACTTCTTCAGCGTCTAGTAGAGTCGCAACACCGATAGTTAGTGCGTATTTTGGTACTTGGTTGATGTCGTTGTCGAAGAAGCGAGAGTTCGCGATGCGAGTTTCTTCAGTCAGCGTCTTGATACGAGTACGAGATGCTAGAGAAGAACCTGGTTCGTTGAATGCGATGTGACCGTCGATGCCGATACCGCCCATGAACAGGTTGATTTTACCGTAAGAACGGATTTTTTCTTCGTAAGCTGCACAGTGAGCGTCGATGTCTTCTGCTTTGCCGTCTAGTAGGTTGATGTTCTCTTCTTGAATATCAACGTGGTTGAAGAAGTTTGTGTACATGAAAGTACGGTAAGACTCAGGGTGGTTAGGATCGATACCTACGTACTCATCCATATTGAATGTAACAACGTTTTTAAAGCTAACTTCACCCGCATTGTATAGTGCGATTAGCTCTTTGTAAGTCGTAAGTGGTGTGCCACCAGTTGGTAGACCAAGAACGAATGGACGATCAGCTGTTGGGTTGAATGCTTTGATCGCTTCAACGATGTGACGTGCTGCCCATTTACCTACTTGTGCCGCGTTGTTTAAAGGAATAAGTCTCATTTTTGTAGCCCCTAAGATAAGTAATTTATAGTGTGCTGAAACATTAATTCGCATTATAAAATAAGTGATCTGTTTCTGCCATTGTTTTAGGTCAAGTTTTTACTTTTTTCGTCATATCTGTGAGTCGAACTCTCAAAATTTCATACCTATTGTATGGATATTTGGTGGCGTTAAACAAGATTAATACGCTTGTCATATATCGCAATCTTGATTTAATTCAGCGCCTGAAAGGGTTCACCGATTTTGAAGTTGGAGTGAGTTAGAGGAGTATAGTAGAGGTGAGCAGATAAGCATGAACCCAGGAGATTGAGCAGCTCTCAAAAAGCCGCAGTAATAGTCGCTTTCTGAAAGGGCTCTTAGCTTTGAATTTGCAAGATCTGGATACTTAGAGATAGCTATTGTGTGCTATCTCTATGAATTTTATATAAATCTTGGTAAAACTTAATGGGTTGGCTAAAATTACTAATCACGAAGTGAAGTCGTGTTTGAAGGCACAAAAAAGCCCAAAGTGATGAGGTATCACTTTGAGCGATTTTACTAATCTTCTAACACTAACTCGCTGTTGTATTCTTCCCTAGGCACTTCGCCGCGTTTACAGCCGTTTAGGGTATGAAAGCGACGGCGTCCGCGAGCCAGTTGAATGTACTTCAACCAAACACGCTCTAACTTGGACTTTGCCTTATGAGGGTGAGACAACACTTTAAGGAAGTGCTTTTCTTCTGCATTGATTGGTGTAAGTTCACCAGTCTCAAGTGCAAGCATAGTGTCGCCAAACAAGGTTAGGATTTCCTCTTCTGAAAGAGTAAAATCCCCTGACTTAGCGAACCCTCGTGGGAATTTAATGGTGTCATAAAAACGTTTTTTTCCATGACGGAATTCGGTCTCAGACATATCAGCCTCAGTAATGTGGTTAGATAGAAATTAGTGTTTATTGCTCACGCGAAAATATTGTTAAAAGGCTAAAATAGGAAACAAAACGTTTTTGCCTTTACGATAAACAATCCTAGATCCGCTAGTTAGCAGATTTATTACAGAGATGTATTTGATGGATGTGAAAGTATTTAAAACCTTTCTTGAGGTTGCAAGGGTACGCCACTTTGGGCGTGCTGCTGAGAACTTGTATTTAACACAAGCGGCGGTGAGTGCGCGGATCAAACAGCTAGAAGGCTATTTTGATACTCAGTTGTTCATCCGTGATCGTAATAACATCAAGCTTACCTCTTCAGGTGAGCGTTTGATTGGTTACGCTGAGGTAATGGTTTCTACTTTGCAACAGGCTAAGTTTGAGCTGTCACTAGAGAGTGGAAAAGCCTTGCAGCTAACGTTGGGTGGCACACCGAATATTTGGGATGCGTATTTACAAAACTGTCTGAGTGTTGTGACGGATTCTTTTGGCGGTTACGGCTTTATGGCAGAGGTGATGGGGCGTGAGCAACTGAACCGTAACTTACTTGAGCGCACCTTAGATATGGCCTTTGCTTTTGACCAGATTAAAGCTGAAGAGCTGAACTGTAAAAAAGTGGCTGATCTCGTGTTAGTTTTGGTATCGACACAACCTGATGATTTAGAATCGGTGTTCCAGCATAAGTATGTTTATGTCGACTGGGGAACTCGTTTTGGTTCTGAGCACGCAGAGCGTCACCCAAAAGTACCCGCACCGTACTTACGCACCTCAACGGCTCGTATTGCACTCGATTTTATTTTAGAGAAAGGGGGTAGTGCCTATTTGCCAGTGTCTCTTGTTGAACCTTTTATCGAGTCAGGACAGTTGTACAAGGTGAAAGGCGTTGAAGACTGGTATCGCCCGATTTACCTAAGCTACCGTAAAAACAGTACCTCAGTAGAGGCGATCATGCAGGTTGAGAAGTTGGTTAACGAGATTGATCCATCGACGGCATACACTCTGCAACAAGCAGCAGAACAAGCACCTGAGTAGCCGTTTAGGCTGTCACTCATTGCTTTGCTGAATAAATAAAAAATGGCTCCTTTTTGGGAGCCATTTTTGTTTAAACCAGAGATATTCATACTGTCCAAGTTAGAGAAAGCTCTAAGTCGGAAAATCGTTTAAGCCTGGTGTGTAACCCATCTAAAAGGCTCTATAGTTTTAAAGCACTCATAGGTTCATTAGGTTTTCAATCGACTCTTCAAGAGAGTGTGACATGTACGAATGGATTGTTTGTCCGTCCGTTGCGTCAATCTCAATCTTAGAAATCTCCTGTTCTACTTGGTCTTCAAGAAAGCCTAGTGATTGCTCGACTGATTGACTGGTGAGAACCTGTTGGTTTGATAAAACAATACGACACGTGTGAAGAACCATAGCCTTTTCCTTTTTATATTCGATAGGTCTCTGCATCTTTGACGTGCTAAGTGCCTATCGTTTGACGTTGTGAGAAGATTGGCTTCTCTGGGTTAAATTTAGTCGAATTGGGTAAAAATAAAACCCTTTCATGTGATTTATCTAACCTTAAGCTCCGAAAATGGCTAGCGATAGTGGTTTTTCAGGATAGACTTTTAGGGCGTGAAGTAAGAATTATTGAAAAAGAGAAGAGCTCAATATGTCGAACAATATTCATCATAACAATGCGTTAACTAATGAGCAATGTCATTTGGCTCGCTATGCGCGAGACGCTCGCTTTGATGGTATGTTTTTCACTGCAGTAAAAACGACGGGGATTTTCTGTCGGCCTATCTGTCCTGCAACACCACCAAAAGAAGAGAACGTCGAATATTTTTCTCATCAGGCTCAGGCATTAAAAGCGGGCTACCGACCTTGTTTACGCTGTCGACCAGACAGTGCGCCTTTCTCACCAGCATGGAAAGGGGTTGAAACCACGTTTCTTAGAGCGATGCAGCTTATCGATAACGGTGCATTAAGCTCAGGGTCGATAACCGATCTTGCTGTGCGTTTGGGGATCTCTGATCGATACTTACGCACCCTGTTCGACAACTATATTGGTGTGTCACCCAAGCAATATAGCCTGTACAGTCAATTAATGTTCGCTAAACAGTTGCTGCACAACAGCAGTATGAGTATTACTGATGTCGGCTTTGCGAGTGGCTTTAATAGCACGCGTCGCTTTAACGATGCATTTCAAAAAGAGCTGAAGCTTTCGCCAAGTCAGATTCGACGAACCAAACCTAGTGATAGTCTGAGTAATCACATCCAACTGGCTTTTCATGGCCCATTAGATTGGAAGCACTTATTAGACTTCTATCGACGCAGAATGATCGAGGGGATAGAAGAGGTTGGGGATGACTATTATCAGCGAACTGTGACAGTAAATGGTTCGAAAGGTTGGTTTAAGGCGACCTTAGCTAAAAAGAACCGATTAGACATTGAATTTGAGTTGGATGATATAAACCAATTACGAGGTTTGATCACTCACATTCGTCGCATGTTCGACCTAGATGTCGACATCGCTAAAGTTGAAGCCTTTTTTGCGACGATAGATCCTAACTTAGTCGCCAGAAGTGGCATTCGTATTCCAGGTGTATGGAGTGCTTGGGAGGCGGGGGTCAGAGCGATACTTGGACAGCAAGTTTCGGTAACAGCTGCGATTGGTCAGTTAAACCTATTGGTTAAAGAGCTTTCTGAATCAGATAAGAAAACCTATTTTCCGACACCGAAACAAGTAGCGGAAGCTGATGTGAGCTTTTTGCGAATGCCAGGAAGCCGTAAGGAGACCTTAAAGCGTTTTGCCGAATACATGACCGACAATCAATCCGAGCACCCTTCCAAATGGATTGACCTAAAAGGCATTGGCCCTTGGACCATACAATACGCATTACTGCGTGGCTTGAGTGAACCGAATCATCTGTTGGTGGGTGATTTAGTTGTGAAGAAGTTTATCGAGCACCGACCGGCTATCAATATAGAGAGTGTTTCACCGTGGGGCAGTTACGCTACGTTCCACTGCTGGAATCAGTCTTAATAGAAAGAGTAACCCGCGAAAGTCCGCAATACAAAGTAGGAGTAATCATGGCGAACCGTTTTACATATTATGACAGCCCGTTAGGCACTGTGACTCTGCAAGCGAATGAGCAAGGCTTACTCGGAGTTTGGTTTGAAACACACACAACGAAACCGGAAGACTTAGGTATACAAGAAGATAGCTTTCCGATCTTCCAATCGGTCAAAGAGCAGCTCGAACGTTATTTTGCAGGAGACGCCGTTCAATTTGATGTACCAATCGCTGCCAAAGGCACTCCTTTTCAGCAATCGGTTTGGCACGCTCTTACTACTATTCCTTACGGAGAAACATGGAGCTACGCTCAGTTAGCCGACGCGATCGGTAATCCAAAAGCGGTACGAGCTGTGGGGTTAGCCAATGGCAAGAACCCGGTATCAGTGATTGTTCCGTGTCATCGAGTGATAGGCAAGAATGGCAAATTGACGGGTTACGCTGGCGGGATTGAACGAAAACAGCGCTTATTGACGATTGAGGGGATTGGCCAAGAATAGATCGCTTGGTTATTGGATTTTTGGTTAACTGATGCCTCGCAGTGTTGAACCTAGCCTAGAGACCTTAAAAGTGTGACTTTGCAAAAAGGTTGGCGCTTTCTGGAAAATACTTATTTGGTTGTATATCCTTTTAGTTATGTTCTCTAGGCAAGGATGCCCAAATGAATAGTCAAATCCCTTTCTTACTCAGTTGCAGTAGTACGCTGTTACTGACAGGTTGTTTAAGCGATACCAATCAACCTTTTGAAGTCTCACAGCTGGTTCTATTTAAAGGTATGTATGAAAGTACTGATAACGACAGCTATTTGCTTTTTGAATCGGGACAAGTCACTTATCAGACGACAGATAACACGGTGACACGCAGTTATAGTGTCGATGATGCTTTGATTACCATTGAGCTGAACTCAGGAAGCAGTCGAACGGATTCAGACTTGGTGATGCGCATTCAACAGCAGGGTGAGGTACTGACATGCAACCAATGCCCAGCTGTTCAATTGAGTAACGTTTGGACCCGAGTCGAAACCCCGCATCAAGAGGGTTCATCTAACTAGAATAACCCACCGTTAAGCCATAAGTGAGCTGCGATACTGACCGCATAGCCAATCATGATGACTGGCATCCACTTTAGGTGTCCAAAGAAGGTGTACTTGCCATGAGCTGCGCCCATCAATGCCACACCAGCTGCACTACCGATAGATAATAAGCTTCCCCCAACGCCAGCGGTTAACGTAATCAGTAACCAGTTACCCATCGACATTTGTGGCTCCATTGATAACACTGCAAACATCACCGGAATGTTATCGACGATCGCAGACAATATACCCACCATGATATTCGCCCAAATCGGATTCCATTGGCTATACATTACGCCTGAAGCGAGTTCTAAGTAACCAAGCAAGCTCAAACCACCGACACACATTACCACCCCGTAGAAGAAGAGTAATGTGTCCCATTCGGCATGAGAGACTCTTCGAAATACATCAAAAGGCACAACAGAGCCGAGTCGTTTCAAGGCTCCTTCATCGTTATTCGCAATTGCCACGGCTTTCTTCTTAGCCAGCGAATTCGGCAGTGTTTTTCTCAGGAAATACCCAAAGAACTGGAGGTATGCGAGCCCCATCATCATGCCCATTACTGGTGGGAAGTGCAGGACGGCGTGGAAAGCAACCGCTGTCCCTATGGTCATAATGAATAAGAATACAATTCGTCTCGCACCTCGTTTCAATTCAACGTGTTGATGTACCGTATCAGGCTGAGTGGTAGGCACAAAGTAAGACATGATAAGAGCAGGGACGAGGTAGTTCATCATTGAAGGAATGAATAAGGGGATGAACTCACTAAAACTGACATAGCCTGCCTGCCATACCATTAAGGTAGTGATGTCGCCAAATGGACTGAACGCGCCTCCTGCATTCGCCGCTATCACAATATTCACACAGGCGAGGTTAACAAACTTAGGGTTATCTCCTGCGACTTTAAGTACCACGGCACACATTAATAAAGCCGTTGTCAGGTTATCGGCTATCGGAGAGATAAAGAACGACAAAATACCGGTTAACCAGAATAGAGAGCGAAAATTAAAGCCTTTACCCACCATCCAAGCTTGTAGCGCATCAAATAGTCTTCGCTCTTCCATCGCGCTGATGTAAGTCATGGCGACGAGCAGGAAGAGTAGTAGTTCGGCGTACTCTAATAGGTTGTGTTCTAGGGCTTGCTTCGCGACTTCAACCAGATTGTGTTCTTGGTACGTGAAACCAATGATGATCCAAATAAGGCCTGCAGCAAGTAAAACGGGTTTGGACTTTCGCAGCTTTAGATACTCTTCCATCATCACTACAACGTAAGCAATAACGAAAATTGTTAGCGAGAGGTAGCCAGCAAATGAGTTGGTTAGCTTGAGAGGTTCCCCGAGTTGGGAGGTAGCTGCCCCTGCCACCGCAGAAAAACACAGTAAAGAGAGGACAACAGAAAGCTGGATACCTAGCATGGATTACGCTCCAAAGTTAATAAGTTATTAACACGCGTAAAAGCGTAGACTTAAATAACCGTGTGGAGTGTGATAGATATCTTAATAATTCAACAGATTACAGGGAAAGCGAGAGACTGTGAGGTGGGCTGAAGTACGGCCTTGTGCGTCTCAAATTACAATCTTGTACACGCGAGTGATAAAGAAAAAGCCCTACCGGGCTTAGTCCGATAGAGCTTATTCTGTGTCGCCAACATTATGCAGCATTACGATCAAACGTCATTGTTTGTTCTGCAGCACATATCTCAACAGGCCAGCCATAGGATTGGTATTCCATCGCAAGTTTGTCCGCAACTACGCGAGATACCGTGGCAGTGATCCACATGCCTTTACCCATTACCTGATATTTTAGTGTTTTCATTTCCATTTTTGTCACCGTTTTCCTTCTATATTGGCTGCGCGAAGTCTATAGCACCTCTTGAGGCTGGAATTTCGAATCAAGCTCAAATCCTTTATAAAATGGCTCATGAATTCGGCTTGGAATAAAACTCAATCAGCAGAATGAAAACGGTTGCGTTTTGGAAGATAAATCACGATTTAAGTGCCTGTATTATAATTAAATAAAAATTTAACTAAAAATTCATGTAAGAGATATCTCACATAATTATCAGAGATCGGACTATCCAGAATGTTATCCGTTGAGCACTGATTTTTGTGTCTCGTCTGTATGTTTTCGGTTGCGCTATTGCAGCAAAATTTATTTAGTTTTGTATGTGAAATATGAGGATTTTGTCAGTTTATATTTCGATATCTAAACTATAGTCACAGTTTTATATGTTGCCTATCATCTTTAATTTAAACCGATACTCTGTTTGATTTTGGTCATTAACCTTCTTCTCATTAGTTTGCACTATCTATGCGTGTTCTGTTCCACATAAACTAGATGTATAGAGGTCCTTATGACTAATCCAACGAAAACCGATCGTAAAGTCACGATCGGCAGTTACATCGCACTCGCCTTTGCGGTTGTGTTTTTCTCCGGCTTGATGCAGTCCAATGAATGGTATGGCGTATTCGATTTTACGACGCTTAACGGCTCATTCGGTAAAGTGGCTTACGATGTAAGTGAATCTGCTGATGGTATTCAAGCGGCAACCACCTCTTTGCGTGGTAAAGGCGGTAGCGGTGCTCGTGACGGTTTCATTTTTGCTCTGACACTTATTCCGACCGTGATGTTTGCTTTGGGTATGATCAACGTACTTGAGCACTACGGTGCGCTAGACGCTGCTCGTAAACTGCTTACTCCACTACTTCGTCCGCTTATGGGCATTCCTGGTAACTCAGGCTTGGCACTGATCGCTTCTTTGCAAAGCACCGATGCAGGTGCAGCGATGACTCGTCAGCTTAAAGATGAAGGGCATCTAACTAAGCGTGAAACTGATGTCTTTACCATGTTCCAATTCACAGCAGGTGCGGCGATCGTTAACTTCTTCTCGTCGGGTGCTGTGCTATTTACTCTAACCGCGATGGACGGTTCTCTGGCAGTAACGTCATCTATTGGCCTTGCTGTTGCGGTAATGTTCATCTTTAAGTTTGTGGGTGCCAACCTATTCCGTATCTACCTCAATATTACTGAAGGCAAAGAAGACAAACCAAAATCAGACAAAGAACAAAAACTGGAAGAGGAAGTAGCATAATGAGCGAAGTAAAAGCAAAGAAACCAATGGTGACTGATATTTTCGTTGAAGGTGCTAAGAAAGGCTGGGTTATTGCGACCACCTCGACAGTGCCAAATGTTCTGATGGCGTTTGTAATCATCAAAGCATTGCAGATTACGGGTGCATTGGATCTGATGGGTAGCGTTTTTGCTCCAATCATGGCGGTGTTTGGTTTGCCGGGTGAAGCTGCTGCGGTATTGATCGGTGCGTGGATGTCGATGGGTGGTGCTGTGGGTGTGGTAATCACGCTGTTTGACCAAGGTATCTTGAATGGCAATCATATTGCGATCTTAGCGCCAGCTATTTACTTGATGGGCTCACAGGTTCAATACATGGGTCGTATCATGGGACCAATTGGTACCGAAGGCCGTTACATTCCAGTGATGATCGCTATTTCAGTGTTGAATGCGTTTGGTGCGATGTTCCTGATGAGAATTATTCTGTAGCCTAGCTTTTGATATTTCTTAGGCTTTAGAAAAAGGAAACCCCGTTTGGCTTTTACCAAACGGGGTCTATTCTTTTTGTAGCCATCTTGCTACTGCGCGTTACTTATCTTTCAATAGGTAACTGGTGCTCCCTGCATCGTTCCTTGACGTGGCTAAATCCTTTAACCTATCCAATCCATCGCCTTCCTAGCGGTGTCCTTGCAAACTCATCATCCTGATAAGTGACTCTATCCTAGAGCATAACTTCCTTGCTGATAACTCATCCTAAGTCATCAAATCTTCATCCTGAAGATACCTAATCCATTAGGCTTTTTCCTGTTCCTGCCAACTCCCTGTCGACACGTATATAAACACTCTCGAGGCTTCTCCGACAATCTACCTCAAGCAAATAATCTGAAGGCAAAGCTAAGAAAAACTGTGCGTACTCATACAAAACAAGGGCTTGGGTTTGTAATCTAGGATTTTTCTGCGAAGCTTGATTGTAATCTCTTACGTTTGTTGTGAGAGATCTCTTATATATGTGCGGGCGTGAATGCTCCTTGTTTGCTGAATACAGATAGGTTGAGGTAGCCCGCCGAATAAACTAACCAGTAGGTAATGATAATGGTTACAGCGTTATATGCTTCGTTGCTCACGTTAGTCATGTTATGGCTTTCCATTGAGGTGATTAAGCAAAGAAGAAATAATCAAGTAGCATACGCAGATGGTGGTGTTGAATCGTTACAAGTGGCTCGTTCCGCTCAAAGTAACGCAATGGACTATATTCCGATTACCGTGATACTGATGGCGTTGCTAGAGTTCAACGGCGCCAATGTATGGCTGATTCACGTTATTGGTATTGCTTTTGTTGCTGGTCGTATTATTCATGGAAAAAGCATTCTTGCTCGTAGCCTGAAGGGAAGAAAGCAAGGCATGTATTTGACCTTTGCCAGCATGGTGTCTTTAGTTGTTCTAAACTTGATTTATCTTCCGTTTGATAAGCTTATGTAGGACAAGCATGGCGCTACGCCTCCCTCCACCATAGATGATTGTACTAACAGGGTTAGTGCTGAATATTCTGGCCATTGTTGTGTCGAGTCTAGTGCTGGATAAAATGGTGGTTGAACAAGCTCAGTATCGAGAGCGCCAACAGGGCAATGTCTACTCGATTCAGTTGGCTTGGAATACGATTAAAGCTTTAGAGCGTAAGCGTGAATCTATGTTGCTGCACATGGATAATAGTACTTCTTCAAGTTCGGCGGTGACGCCGGAATTAAAAGAAGCGATGCGCGGTCAGCTTGGTGCGTGAGTCAGTGGCGAAGTTCCAGAGATTACTGTCGAAAACCTTTCTCATGTCATGATGCTGATTAACCAAGCTCAGTAATCGCAACGCACACGCATCGATGACTTCTACCTTGATAATCTAACCTTATCTGAACTCCTCCAAGCTCTTGAAGAGCTGATGACCCTCTATAAAAATATCGCGATCTTTCTTCAGATCTTTGGTTTAGCATTGATTCTTGCGCGTGACCTAGCGAGACGAAATTAACCGTTCTACAACTGCAGCCAAACCTGATGTTGAGTTATTTGTCGAGATGAGGGTGCTGCTGCCCTTGGTACTTTGGAAGCTGGTCTTTAAGCTTTTTGAAGGTACTGAATGCGTTGTTAGCTGATAAGCGGTTCATTAACCAGTCAGGCAAGATACCGCCCGCATTCGCATATGCCGTATAGGTGATGTGAGTTAGGCCATTGGTGAGGGGCTGTAAAACCCAAAGTGCATCGACCTCGTTGATTCGAATATACCCCGACTCTTTAGCCAAGTAATTGGATGCATCTTTAATGGTTAAGGTGAATTGGCCGTCTTCTACTTTATATTTCGAATACGTTACCATATCACGGTTACGAGCTGGCCAAGGAGCTTTGAACTGGGTGTAGACGATATTCTCATTACTAGAGATCTGCATTAATACTTCACTGTGCGAAACATTTTCGATCCAATTCGGTACATTATCGCTGTCTTCCAATAATAAGAGAAAACCTGAGTAGCTCGTTTCGACCTGCATTTGAGCTCGAACTTCAACAAGACTATTCCCATGATTACGCTTATGAATGGTGATGCCGTTTTCACTTTTGACAAATTGCCACGGAGTCGCATAAGAGAGAGCTGAAAATAAACAGAGTCCAAGTACCAAAATCCTAGGTAATATCATTATTCTTCCATGAAATGAGAAGCTTATCTGCCATGAGTATAGAATAAAAATAGGTTGGGTTCGCGTGACATTTGTTTCTGTGTAAGTGAGAGGATATGACAAAAGAAGTGATAGATGGTTTAGGAAAAAGGTCGGGGAGCGTTGCGCCCCACGACCCTAAATGTAGCGGTCTAGATTATTGCCCCAAACACGCTTCCCCAAGTCGAGCTGGGGCAATTTTATCAAGAACTACATTTAATTCCTTCCAATCGCTAGCCATCTTCTCTGCCTGCTCTTGTGTCAAAACTGAGCCATACTGTTTCATGCGATCATGTTCCACCTTGGTGTAGTGGAAAATGTTGATGTCGATAGAAGCATC
Organism: Vibrio chagasii; assembly: GCF_002954585.1. Classification (GTDB taxonomy): domain Bacteria; phylum Pseudomonadota; class Gammaproteobacteria; order Enterobacterales; family Vibrionaceae; genus Vibrio; species Vibrio chagasii_A. The sequence goes on along the minus strand of NZ_MSCI01000001.1, from coordinate 1,358,053 downwards.
ATCTTTGTAGGCCTCTGCCATGTTGACGATGTTCTTTTTACTGTCATCGATAAATACAACGCTGCTAAAGCTTTGACCTGTTTTATCAAGGATGTAGTCGAGCATGACCCCCTTGTTCATTCCTGTCGTCATCATGATGCCATTAATGTAACTCAGTGGGCGGTCAGGGTTATCGATGTAAATTGGTAGCTCATCTGAGCCTTTTTCTTTCAGTGCGGTACGCGTCATATCGTATTGATTACGAATCATCTCGCGTTCGGTCGCATAACGGTAATTTGGTGAGCGTGAAGTGAGAGCCATTACAGTAAGCCCTTTATCTTGCCAGCCGCTGACTGTGCTTGGCACATCGTCTTCGATAATTCTCATAGGAACAAGTTCGTAAAGAAGTCCGATTGAGTCTTGGAATAGGCAATCTACTTTGTCTTCAGCTGATGGCTTCACATCCAGTTTCCCTCGCTGCCACTGATACCAAATATCACCGCCGATATCGCTCGTCGAGGTTAGAAGCGTGTTATCGATATCAATAACGATCAGCGGTTTTTCGCCTTTCTCTGTTAGTTGACTTACTTTATCTGCCACATCTTGGAATTTATCTGTTTCCTTAACGGTGACGTCGGCAAATGCATTACCGGCCAGAGTAAGAGCGCACAGCGCCGCTAACTTGTGTAGTTTCATCATACTTTCCTTTAACTCAAGATTGACCTCTTAAACGCTTTGTGAAAAACCATCGTAAGCAGAGGTTGTTAAATGTTATAACATAACAAAGCTATCTGGTTAGATTATCAATAACTAACCCACTTAAAATGTTGTCTAGGTCACATAGCCTAAGAGCGATGTTAGCTGGAGCTCAGAAAATCAATGTTTTATGTACGCAAGCAATTAATCAATAGAAATGGTTAACAAGTGCAGATTGAAAAACGGAAGACAGAGGGTCTTCCGTTTATAGAAGGGAGGGTAGTGGCAATTTATCTAGAGCATATAGGCTTCAACCGTTTTTATAGTGCTCCAATTGTTGTCCGCATCCTGGATGAACTCTTGTGTGTTCTCCAACCAACGCTTTTGTACTGACTTGTCTAAGTTCAGGTATAACTTTCCATCTTCTATTTTCCAAGCTTGTGGATCGGCGCTGAATTGGTCTCGGTTTTCACTGCTCACAAACTGATAAATGGCATTTTTATACGTTGCAGTGAATTTTGACGTGCCTTTCACTGGACCTTTGTTGTCGAAGTAAGCTACTGGGTCATAGCCTTTAATTGCTAGATCGTTGCTATCGACACTCATATCAAGGTCTGCAGCCATTATTGAAAAGCTCGCGCCTAGTCACGCGGCTGTAAGAGTGATTTTTTGACTGGTCGATTTTAAATGTGACATATCAAGTTCCTTGTCAGTGTTAGTTAACTTGTATGAAATAAATTAGCCGACTGGTCCGGTCTATAGAGGGACAAAAGAACTAAAAAGTAAGCGAATCGTTCGGAGGATGCATGGATCTGCTGTCACAGTTGATGGAGCACTTCTCGATACGTACCGGTGTCTTCTATTCAGGGCACTTGTGTGGCGTCTCATCATTTAATGCACAAGAAGGGAAAGAGGGACACCTGCACGTATTGAGTGCGGGGGAGCTGACCTTGTCTTGCGCTCATGGGGAGCACAGGCAGCTTTCACAGCCTTGTATCGTTTACTTACCCAATAGCACGCCTCATGCAATAGAAGGTGTGGGAGAGGGCGCTGAATTAGTGTGTGCAAACGTCGAATACCGATCAGGGCAGATGAACCCATTGTTGGCTGCATTGCCTGATGTGATTGTGATTCCGTTTGAGGATGCTCCGAATGTCATGCCGGTGATTGAAGTGCTGTTTAGAGAGTCGAGCCAGGCATCATCGGGTCAGCAATACTTAATGGATAAGTTGAGTGATGCGCTAATGGCTTTGATTTTTCGACATCTCATAGAGCACCAGCAAATCGATCAAGGCGTGTTCTCTGCGCTTGCTCATCCGAGGCTAGCTCCGGTGGTGACTGCTATTCACTTGATGCCCGCTCGACACTTTTCTATCGCTCAAAAGGCTTCTTTGGCTGCGATGTCTCGCACTCAGTTCATTGAAGCGTTCAAGCGGGAAGTTGGCGAAACCCCTGGTGACTATGTTCAAAAGTGGCGCGTTTCTGTGGTTCAATCGTTGCTGTTACAAAACAAGCCCATCAACTGGGTCGCGGATGAAGTGGGGTACAACAGCTATTCTGGTTTCGCTCGTGCGTTTCAACATGTAACCGGAATGTCGCCGCGGTTATGGCTAAAACAGAATGTGGCGTAAAGCTCCGGGCAACCTTATCTGAAATGTGGCTATTAGCATGAGGCTTGGTTATGTTTTAGCGGAAATTGCGCGTAGTTTGCTCATTTCTCGAATGATGGGCTAAAAAGGTGGACTTTATAAGCTCGTTGTAACATCCTGCCCGTCCTATTTTATCAGACATCAATGAGACGAAGTGCCTGCTGAACATTATTCAGCCTCCCGTATCTCATTAAAGCACTAAGGAGTTCCACTTGAACCTATTTGTAAGAGACCTTACCGTTATCGATTCTTCATACATCTGTGAACACAGAGGGGTCGTAGGAGATAGTTGGATTTTAGATGTCACTATGTCTGGTGAACTGAATGAAATGAGCATGGTTTTAGACTTTAGCAGAGTCAAAAAACAGATCAAAAACCTTGTTGATCAGCATGTTGATCACCGTTTACTGCTACCAATGAAAAATGCAGTGATCGTGCATCAAGCAAGTAAACCGGGTTACGCAAAAGTCGATGTGTTACGTGGTGATAAGAGTCTTCATTTGCACTGTCCTGATGAAGCGTACTGTCTGGTTGATGCTGAGGCGATCACCATCGAGAGCGTGACCGCACATGTTTATGACATTCTTCGCGATAACCTTCCAAGTAACGTAACAGGGTTAGAGATCACCCTTCGCCACGAGAACATTAATGGTGCATTCTACCACTATACCCATGGTTTGAAAAAGCACGATGGTAACTGTCAGCGTATTGCGCATGGCCACCGTTCTCCGGTTGAAATTGTGGTTGACGGTCAGCGTGATGAGCAACGTGAGCTAGCGTTTGCTAAGCGCTGGGAAGACATCTACCTAGGCTCTAAAGAAGACCAAGTTTCTGTTTCATCATTAAACCTAAGCGAGCGCTCACAGAGTGTGAATGACGAAAGCCATTATGGTTTTAGCTACACGGCGCCACAAGGTGAGTTTGAGTTAGCGATTGCTAAGAGTGAAACAGAGATCTTGCCAACCGATACCACGGTGGAATTACTGGCAGGCTACATTGCGGATCAAGTTTCCCCAAGTTTGACAGAAAACCAATCACTACAAATTGTGGCTTATGAAGGGGTAGGTAAAGGCGCGATGGCGTTCCGATAACACCTCATGAATGACGTAGGTTCACTCTTTATCTGAACAAAAAAGGCAAGATATTAAGTTATCTTGCCTTTCTTTTTTGTGGCTAGTTAAACCGAGAAGGTTAATCACACCATTTTGTTGGTGCTAACGAAGCAGCATGTGTCGCAGTGGGCTTTTCTCAATCGCAACGACCAACCCAAAGCTGAGTAATACGGTGCCAAAGAATACGGTTACGTCTTTTGCTAGCTCCGTAATGCCCAATACACCACAGACATTAAACAACAAGATGATGATTAATAGGTGACTAACGTAGATACCCAACATACGATTTGAGATAGCACGAACCCAACCATAATTGCCCACGTTTGGATTAGCTAGAAGCCACATAAACGTGCCCATTCCCCATAGCGCAGTACCAAACAAGAAATCATGGATGTTGAACGCGATGTCGAATTTAGACAGCCATGCCGCTTCAGCAAAATGAATCCCCATACCCAATGCGATGAGTCCTAGCGCCTTAGCCGACGACACTTTCCATTGATGCTGACGAATAAGGAAACCTAAGGTCACTATTAATGTACTGAAGAATGGGCCGTTACGGGTAAAGAAAGGTGCTTCCAGTCCAGTCAGGTTTGTATAACTCCCCGCTAAAACACCGTAGATGTAGAGTGCAATTGCGAGAGGCAATAAAAGCTTATCGAGCTTCATCTCAACCACCAAAGCGATGATCAAAACAGCGAAAACTAAAGCTGGAATAAACCATAAATGCACCAATCCCCCCTCTAAGAAAGAGTTGAGCGGTGTGCTCATCAAAAAGCCCCAGTAACCTTGGCGCTCACCTAGATAACCGAGCTCTTCAACTCTGGCGAGGTTGAATGGTAAAGCTAAACAAATGATGCTCCATACCACCCAAACCCTGAGCAGTGGTTTCGAGTAATTGATGACGGTTTCCCAAGGAGATGAGACGAGCTTAGGTTGAATCAGATAACCTGAAATTAGGAAAAACAGAGGTACCGCAAAGCGAGCAGTTTGGTTGAGAATATAACCAATCCATGGCACTTCATTGATTTGCCAATAAGTAAGGGCCATTTGGCCATGTAAGCCAATGATCGCCAAGATAGCAATCACTCGACCTAACTCGATACTGGCGATGCGTTGTGAAGGCGTATTTTGAACGGAAGACATATCAGAGCTCTAAGAAAATTTTCGTAGAATCTAGCAGCCTTTGTATTGAACCGGTTAGCGTTAAATCAAGGGTTTCGGCCTTTATATGACGGCTTGTATTGATTTTTTGAAGCCTGTCGCAGCTATATTAAATCCATTGCAGTAAGTGCAAAAATACCAAGCGTACAAGTGATAAGCGAACCTAAAGTGGTCAGCGCGATAATATTGGCAGCAAGCGTTACATTTCCTCCCATCGCTCGTGCCATTACATAACTTGCAGCAGCGGTTGGTGCCGCGCTCATCAGGAAGATCAGTCCAAGATCGAGTCCTTCAAAGCCTAAGGCCAATGCTGTCAATGTGATAAGTAATGGCGAGGCAATTAACCGGTAACTTGAGGAAAACCAAGTCGCGAGTTTCTCCTGTTTGAGAGAGCTGATATCCAATGAGCCGCCGGTACACAGCAAAGCCAGAGGCAAGGTCATTTTCGCCAAGTATTGTCCGGCATCAGTCACCATTTTAGGAATTGGAACAGACAGTGCGTAACAGAAAACACCGAGGAAAATGGCGATAATAAGAGGGTTCTTGGTTATCGATTTTGCTATCGCTTGAATGGCTTTATCGCCCGTGTCTTTGCCCTTAGGGGTTAAAGCAATCACGGCTTGGATATTGTAGAGCACAGTAATTGAGGCAACATAGATCGCCGCAAGTGCCACGCCTTGATTACCGTAGATATTGGCGACATACGCTAAACCTATGATGCCCGTATTCGCTCGGAATCCACCTTGGATGATGACGCCTTGGTCCTTCGAACCTTTGAATAGCAGCTTGGTCGAGAGGGTAGCAATGAGGAAAAAAGCGAAGTTAGCAGCGAGAGCAAATAACACCAGGGTGCTGCTGGCAGAGAAGTTATGTTCGGATTGAACGATACTCAAGAACAGCATTGCAGGTAAGGTGATTTGAAAAACAATCTTAGAAGCGACATCAATGAAGTTGTCATTGATAAGTCCTATTCGTTTGAGCACCACACCAAGAAACAGCATTAAACAGATAGGGCCTGTCACTGAGGCTGAAAATGCAAACTGTTCCCAAAGTGTGTCCATTATTTTTCCTTAATTTTAGCCAACTTCAATATCCTTTGAATACTGTCGCATTTTTCCACAATTCTTTGAGAAGAGAAATTGAACCCCAATAGATAAGTAAAAATCTTTGAAAAAAAGAACGAACGTGCTAAAAATAACGTATCAGATTTATCCTTGGTGAATGATGAGTAAAGGAAAGATAACCAAAGAGTATATTTTGAGCCATGCATTCGCCCTTGCGAGTGAGAACGGGCTTGAGAGTTTGACGATTGGCGAATTAGCCAAGCAGTGTGGTATGTCTAAGAGTGGTTTGTTTGCACACTTCAACTCTAAAGAGAACCTCCAGCTCTCTGTACTTGAGTACTCCAATGCTATCTTCACCGAGCGAGTCATCATCCCAGCAAGAGAGCTTGGTGATGCTGACATTGAAGCGAAATTAAAACAGCTGCTCGATAACTGGTTAGGGTGGAACCACTCATTCCAAGGTAGTTGCATGTTTATAGATGCATGGAAAGACGCAGGCAGTGAAACGTCTGTGATTCAGCAAGCGCTGCAGAAAACCATTTCGGTTTGGATTGATTACTTGACGATTCAAGTAGCAAAAGCGGTGGAGAGCCAACAGTTTAGAGCCGACCTAGACCCAAAACAGGCAACCTTTGAGTTGTATGGGCTCTACTTGAGTGCGAACTTGTTCTATTCGTTACGAGGCCAACAAGCGAGCCATACTCATTTTTGGAGTGGCGTAGAGCGCTTAATTACCAGCTGGAAAGTGGTTTAACAGGTAAGCCATTGAGCCGGTTAAGCCCATGAGCTTGGCCTATCTATGGCCTAAAAAATTTAAGATAAGTGGCGGTAGCGTGCATAAATAGCAGTAGCGCCATTTTTTACATTAACAAATAGCACGGTCGTTCGTTTTTATGACCGAGCTGGATACGCTAATAAACTTGGCGAGATAAGGAACGGTCATGAGTGACAAAATCTATTTTAATACATCGAACAAATTCAGCTTTAAGCGCAGCCTGATTGGTGCAACCACCAATCTGCATTACATCTTAGCGCCGAGCCATGCGAAGAAAACCGCGCGTAAACTGCTGCTTACGCCAATGCGAACCGAGCAAAAAAACGCGGATCCGCAAGGGCTGATCAAGAGCGAAATCAAAGGCCGTGATGGTGTGTTAAAAACTTACTCTTTGGGTACAGGCCCAGTTTGGGTATTAACTCATGGCTGGTCTGGTACCGCGAGTCAATTCTTCCCTTTGATGGAACACATTGCCGCTAAAGGTTATACCGCTCTGGCTTACGATCACCCGGCGCATGGTGGCAGCGATGGAGTGCATGGTCATATTCCAGCGTTTGTGAACGGTCTTGAGGCGATTCTAGATTCGGTGGGCGAAGTGGCTGGTTTGGTCGGTCACAGCATGGGTACCGCTTCTGCGTTGGAATGTAAGCACGTTAAATTAGAAAACAAGCCGTTGCTTCTGATCGCACCTGTATTGGACTACTTGGATAATTTGTTTGGCAGCGTTGCTCGTTCTGGTTATTCAATGAAGCTTTTCGAGGCGGTAGTTGAAGAAGTACAAGAGCAGTTTAATTACCCAATTCAGTCTGTTGACCCGTATGGCAAGCTTGCGCTTCGTCAGTCTCAGACCATCATTGTGCATGATGAGAAAGATAAGTTTACTAAGTTCGATGTGTCGCAGCGTGCAGCGAATGAAATGGATCGCGTTACCTTGATTGCCACTCAAGGGCAAGGTCACGGGCGAGTAATGAAGTGCCCGCAAGTGTTTGAGAGCTTTGATACCTTGATTGGCTAGGTTTAGTTAAGCAATTCGGTAATACGTAGGCTTGGATAAAAAACAACAAAAAGACCAACCAGATATTTCTGGTTGGCCTTTGCTTTTGGGATTTTAGTAAGTATTTAGCTTACACCTATTTTTAGTTAGCGCAGTTTGCTGGGCCAATCTCTTTCCATACGCCCCACTCACCAGAGTTAACTGGGTCATCACCTTTGGTCCACCATTTCGCTTCCCAAACCTTATCAGCCTGAGTCACTTGGTCGCCGCCAGTGTAGACTGCACTTGAATCCCAAGCGTTTGTACACGTACCGCCGTCTGTGGTTTTCTTAAGTACTTTCACTGATACAGCCGCGACTGATGTATCTGTAGCATCACTCACTGTCACAGAGAAGTTTAGTACCGTATCTTGCGTGTATTCAGCGGCGACAAAGCTTACTGAAGCGCCTTGTACGGTTGCATCGATACCTGCAGGTACATCCCATGTGAAGGTTAATGTGTCTTGATCCGCATCACTAGACGCTGACGCATCAACCACTACAACATCACCCGTATTGACTTCTGCCGGAGCCGTAACTACTGCAACTGGTGCTGTGTTAACCGGGCCAGTATCTTTAGGGTTTACCGTTATAACAACCGCGTCTGTTGACGTTGCGCCTTCGTTGTCTGTTACGGTTAGGCTGAATGTTAGAGCTTCTTGTTGTGCGACTTCAACGACATCGAAGCTTGCAACTGCGGCATTAGCATTAGCCAGTGTTACGGCGGGACCGCTCACTTGTGACCAAGCGTAACTAGCGATAGTGCCGTCGCTGTCTTTTGAAGCACTGCCATCCAGAGAAACAGAAGCAGGGCCTTCAACAGATTGGTCTGCACCTGCTGATGCGGTTGGTTTCTTGTTCACAGGTTCTGTGGTGCCACCTGCTAAACCCTCGTGCATCGCATTTAGGATGTCGCCGTTATCCGCATCAATTTCCCAAGAGAACAGACCCGCAAGACCAAGGCTACGCACGTACGCACCTTTTGCTTTAACCGAGCGGTCGTCATCAAACGTGATCAACTGACCTGAAGTACGGTTCCAAACGTATGGCGCTTCTGCCATTTCGTCGTAGCCATATTCGAAGCCATTGATGCCTTGGTTGTTGGCGCCAAGCATGTTCGCTTTAATGCCTTTGTAGTCGATAACGCCATCTTCCCATACACCTTGTGCAGTGCTGCCTTTCAGTTTGCCATTACCGACACCTGTCATAGGGTCGCTTGGATCAGAGAGTGTTGATGGTAGTACGCCTTCCCAACCACGACCGTACATTGCTGTACCTACGACAAGCTTGTTAGCTGGAACACCTTGCTGAAGCAGTAATTGGATACCGTTGTCAGTGGTGTAAGCAGGGCCTGTGTATGGTTTGCCATTTTCATCAATGCCAGATCCATCACACTGACCAGGACGCATGAAATTACCGCAGTTTAATGCTGTCTGGTGACCTAACACGTTGTTCCAACCGCCATAGAAGTCGTAAGTCATCGCAAAGATGTAGTCCATGTACTGGATAGCATCACCGTAATCCACATCCTCAATTTTGTCGTGACCAACACCGATCGCTGATGTGAGTTCGTAAGTACGACCATTTTCTGCTTCTAACTCATCAAGCATTGCGCGCAGTTCTGCCATCAGTGCGATATAAGCTGGGCCATCATTTACTGGGTCACCAAGTTCTGGTGCAGCACCGCCGCCACCTGGGAATTCCCAATCGATATCCACACCGTCATAGAACTTCCATGTATTTAGGAACTTCTTAACCGATGCAACGAAGGTGTCACGGTTTGCTTTGGTTGTGAAATCGAAGAATGGGTCTGACAGGGTCCAACCGCCAATTGAAGGGATGATTTTCAGGTTCGGATTACGCTGCTTGAGCGCCATCATCATTGCATAGTTGCCCTTGATTGGTGAGCTGTACTCGTGACCTGCTTGAGGGAAACTTTTCTGGAAAGCTGCCCATGGGTCATGAATCACCACTTCGTAATCGTTGACGCCCTGACAAGCCGTCATGAGTGCGTTGTAGCTGTTACCGCCAACCGATTTCACTGATTCGTTAGGACCACAAATTGGGATAAAGCCATAAAGGATATGGGTCAAGTTATCAGCGGGTAGGTTGTCGACTGTGTAATCGCGGCCATAGATGCCCCATTCAACAAAGTAAGTACCCACTACTGTGTTTGGGTCTGTATTGTATGACTTGTTGTTTGGATCAATGTTCATTGCTAGTGGTGCCAAGTGTGCACCATCCGTATCGGCGATGGTGATCTTTGCGGGTGTACTCTTGCTACAACCCGTTTCGTCACACGCTTCGATCTCCATATCAAACAAGCCACCCTGGCCGTATTCGAATGAAGCTGTAGTTTGGCTGCCAGTGATTGGACCGGTCGCAACCTTGACGCCATCAAAGTAGATGTTGTACGCGTTTCCTGTCGTTCCGCTCCACTGGTTAAACTTAACGTCGACTTTTGCTTCGTCGTGATACTTAACCATCTGGTTGTAGCCAGAAGTGGTTTCCATCGCGAGTTCAATTTTAGAAAACTGTAGGTTGTTGGAACCGTACATATCGATGCTAGGTGCTGTTGGAGCAGCTAATGCTGCACCAGATAGCGCTAGAGCAATGCTCGCCGCACAGGTATTAAAACGAATCATACTATTTCTCTCATTCCTTGAAGGTTACGAGAACCAAATGGCCCTATAAGTTGCTCCGATCACTTTTGAAGGAGCTTCCCCGTCAGTATTCGAGAGAGTTTTAATTTCATAACTGAAAATAAATCTGTTTTCGATGGACAACTAAAAAATTGTATCTTGTTACAAATTTGTTGCTTAGTGAGTGAGAGGTCGAGTCCATGTTTTATAAAATGAAATATCACCTAGCATGAAAATCTCATATGTGAAATTGCACGACATGAAGTTATGTTAAAATGCGACTAGCTGCATGAAAATATCGTGACGTTGAAGCAAGATCACGAATTAGTGGTGAGGAGAGGTATGAAGCGTGTTGGTGGAGTGATTTTGGCGATTGAAGACTATTTTTTGAATTGCTCAGCTAATGACGCTCTTCTTTGTTGCATGACACTGTGATTATCACCGGTAGCGGTATGCTCAAAGCCTTCTTTAATAAATTGCTGGGCAGGTGTGCTTGGCTCCAGTCGCTTTAGGCGAGGTGAATCGTAGGTACCACTGATGGTGTAAACCCTTGGTCCAGAGCCTGTATTGATCGTGACGATTTTACCGTCAAACTCAAACGAAGTGGTGATAAGGCGATGATTGATCATTACCCCTTTTTCAGAAAGGGTTAGGATGTCGGTATCGTATGGTGGAGCACCAATCTCAATCCAATTACCATGTACGTTACTTGGGCTGACAGACTTTTGGTGGGCTTGATAAGCAAAATAACCAGCGGTGACGGCAATCATAAAACCAGCTAATAGAAAGCCGTAGAGTAGTGAGTTGGCAAATATATCTCTGCTTTTAGTGGGCTTTTTTGCCATTATCTCTTCGTTTTTTTTGCTTGTACCGTCTTTGAGTCTATAAATTAAAATCTTTGTTTGCAAAGATTGGTAAAAGAGTTAGAAGCAAGATCCAATGTTACGATAAATAGGCTTGCTTTGATGTTTCTTTGAGTATTACCACCAATATTTATGTCATCAATGGAAGTTGCTGTCAGTAAATCTTAAGTTATGCGTATTTATTTCTTGTAGGAAAGTCGCGAATTGGTTAAAACAATTATCACCTAAGTCTACAGGTAGGCTTATTCGTTGAGCCAAATAACTGCAATTTAAAGACAACAAGGAAGTACAATGATTAAAGAAAACACATACTTTGAAGGTGGCGTTAAATCGTTAGCGTTTAATCAATCTGGCGCTGATGTGAGTGTTGGTGTGATGGCGGCTGGCGAATATACCTTCGGTACGGCTGCTCCTGAAAAGATGACAGTGGTTAAAGGCGCTCTGATTGTAAAGCGTGTTGGCGATGACGACTGGACTACATACCGATCTGGAGAATCTTTTGACGTTGCGGGCGAATCTTCTTTCGACCTGCAAGTAAAAGAAGCAACGGCTTACCTATGTGAGTACCTTTAGGGATAAGTGAGCTAGCTTCTCTCCAATAAGAAAAAACCACGCTCTAAGAGCGTGGTTAAATAAGTGATAATAACCGGCAGTGGATAGTGCCACTTGTTTTACAGTCATCAAATCGACGACCAAATTCGTTGTTATCTTCTCAATCCTTCAAAAGTCCGAACCAAACACTAATAAGTTTCAAATACGCCGCTGTTATAGTCTTGAATGGTTTGTTCAATCTCTTCCATAGAGTTCATGACAAATGGACCATAATGTACAACCGGTTCATCGATTGGCTCTCCGACAAAGATAAGCGCACCGGAATCCTCTTGGCTTTCTAAAGACAGTACTTCAGCGCTTGTTAGGAACGCCAGTTGACCTTGGCTTATGATCTTTTCACCAATTTTAAGGCTGCCCTTGTGCACATAAGTCATGGCATTATGACTAGCGTTAGTGCTTAGCGAGATTTGTTGCCCAATGCTTGCTCGCCAATCTGAAACACTCAGTGGCACGCCCGTTTGTTGTAGTGGTCCTTGTATCTTTAAAGTATCAGTGACAGGATTAAGTAATTCAAATCCTCCGGCAATGACTCTTAGTAGACCACCCTGCTCACTTTGGTGTTCAGTAATAGTTTCGCTTTGGAAGTCATGGTATTGCGCTGGCTTCATTTTGTCTTTGGCAGGTTGATTGATCCAAATCTGAAAGCCATGAAGTGCACCTTCCTCCATCATCGGCATTTCACTGTGAATAACGCCACGGCCTGCAGCCATCCATTGCGCCCCACCACTGCGAAGCTCTCCGACATTGCCCATGTGGTCTTTATGCTGAAAGTGACCTTGCAGCATATAGGTGAGTGTCTCTATCCCACGGTGAGGGTGGGGAGGGAAGCCGCCAACATAGCCTTTGCTCTCATCTGATTTGAGTTCATCAATCATCAAAAATGGAGAGAAGCGTTTGTTATTAAAACCAGCAACTCTTTGGATTTTAACCCCATCGCCATCGGACGTGGCATGGGCTGAGATTACATGTTCTACGGTTCTTACATTCGACATATTGAAACCCTCGTAAGCTTGAATAGGGTTAGTGTATGGAATTTAATTTATAAAGAAGATGGTGCTACGTTGAGTGACTTATTCGAAAATTTTGAACAGGTAACAATATAAAATTAAGTCTATACTCAATATAGGGTAGACCGCCAAGGAGGCCGCTATGGCAGTACAACAAAAACATGGCGAAAGGCACGGTCGAATGGGCTTTGAAAATGACTTTACGAAAGATCAAGGTCAACGTTTTACTGAGGTTGCGAATAACGCGGTGAAACGTCGCATCAAAAAGCGCGAAGTTGAAGCGCCTTTTGTGCATTCGGCAAAGGAATCCGCGCTGAAAACCGTCACCAGATCTAAATGGGAAAACCGAAGCCGAGTTCGGCAAGTGGTTTGGATTATTGTTATTGGTCTTGTCAGCTTATGGGCCATGTATATGGCTGGCTAACGCTGGCGAGTTTTTAGTAACGTTACATTGTTCCCTTCTACGTTAGTTTGAACATCCTCTTCATGTTTAGACGATTCGGCTTCTGCATGGATGCTGTCTATCGGACACTCTTCTATCAGGGGAGAAACAGGGTTGTCGTGATAATAAGCGTATCGGTTCTTGCCTGAATGCTTGGCAACATACATGGCTTTATCCGCACATCTCGTTAACTCATGTAAGTCTTGCGCGTCTTGTGGATACAAAGACACACCAACACTGAGCGTTAGTTCTTTTATTCTTTCATTTGTTTGGCAGCCGCTTTCGAATAAACCACAGATCCGGTCTAGGATTCCGTCGAGGTCTTTTCGCGTCGGGATATCGTAGAGCATTAATACAAACTCATCGCCTGCAAAACGCGCAATCGAATAGTCGTATTCGTGACTTTTTCGATCTCGAGTTCGAATATTGTTGCTCAAGCGATTCGCAAAGTGCTGCAGCACACTGTCGCCCACATCGTGTCCATAACTGTCATTGATGCCTTTAAAATCATCGATATCTAAAAAAACCAATGCAGTAAGTGATCGCTCACTATCAACGGTTGTGAGTTTTTCAATAGCCCAACGTTCAAAGCTCCATCGATTTGCTAGCCCTGTGAGTTGGTCTCGGTAAGCTAAGTCTTCGATCCCTTCTTTATACAAGCGCTGTATATAACTTACTGCTTTAGTGTAGTAGTAAGCCGAGGTATGGCACACCAAGCTCATAGTAAACAAGCTAAGAATAAAGCGATGTGTGCTGTTAAAAGGTAGAGAAAAATTGCTAGGCAATGCAGTGATCAGCGTACTTATGAATAGACAAAAAGAGGTGCTTAGGATGACACCAATTCTGAAGTCGTTGATGAAAATAACGGCGGCCAAAATTGGATAGAGCCAAAGTATGCGGTCGGGAATGGCATAGCTGTATAAAAATAGGATGACGCCTTGCACAAGCAGTACACAGCTGAGAATTAGCTCTGAGTACTCAGGGTTGTAGACTTTTCTTACATAAATCGCGTTGGCGATAGCGATAAAGGCGAAGCACAGTTCAAACATGGACAGCGTATAGTGTTGCCCCTGAAAGTAAGCCCATGTGTAAAAGATAAAGAGCGCGGCAGCAGTCAGTGAAAAGGAGTAGACGATTTTTTGTTTTCGCGTAGAGCGGAGATCCGCCATCTCTTCAAGGTGCCTTCCTACAAGCCTGTTCATGTGATTTGTGCCACTAATTTTGATAATGGTATTAATACTAGATTAAATAATGGGCTATGCGGAAACTTCGGTGATCATTTAATGTGACTATTATCAAGATTTCATATGAAAGGTTGATTAACGCATTCTAAATGGTGATAAATGTCACTGGTGGTGCAGCTCGCCAAAAGCAATCGGGCGATTATGTGCTTGCTTTCCAACAATTTACTCCACATAGTTCTTTTACTATTGAGTTATCAAGGGACCAATTATGTTAATCACGTTCAGTTGCAAGGCGCACGCAAGCGTCACGATGTTTGGTGAAGTAGGCCTTCAGTTTATTAAAATGCTCGGACATAGTGGCAAGATCCCAGGAGCGATCGATGCTTCAGAAGTTCCCCAAGCATTGAATAACCTGCGCACTGCAATAGCTGCGGAGCAAAATCAAGCTGTAGAGCAAGGCGATACGGATGACGACAATGAAGATGAAGTTGTCGAAGCGCCAGTAAACATTGGCAGCCGAGCATTTCCGTTGGTAGAACTATTAAAAGCAGCCATTAAAGAAGAGTGTGAAGTGATGTGGGAAGATGGCAGCGGTAAGCGTTTGTAGAGGTCTTTACACCACATCTTGTGAATCAGTTTTTGTGTCGGGTGCAAAGTGTGGTTTGTAAAAAAGAACAAGCCAATAAAATATTGGCTTGTTCTTATTACTTATCGATTACTGAATAGAAGGTAAGCTTTTTGCCTCCATTACAATCGACATACCCCAAGATTGTTCCTCTTTAATAGACTTGATGGAGCCTCGGTTAGTAAGCCAGGTTGTTTGAGTATCAATCGGTCCGTCATTCGCGAACTGTGTCTTACTTGTTACTTTACATGCTTCCAAAGCACCTGCAGGCACTGTGATTTCCTCTTTACCTACGTAGGTTTGCTGGTAGTCAAAGGTAGATAGGTAGTAAGGTCGTGCGTTAATGATTTCATCTAATGAGGTTTCAACAGAAACGGTTCTTAATCCAGGATACTCTATTTCGATTATGTCACCGCTCTCTTCGTCCCACCAATAATCGAGCTGAGAGGTGAGTGGTGCGTTGGTTGACGTTCCAAAGTCTACCGTTTGATTGATGATTTTTTGGTTATCAGCAACCGCTAGAGGTAATACTGCTTTCGCTGACCCCCAACCTAACGAGTCATCAGAGTTAAAGCCTTCTTGACCTAGATAGTGACCTTCAGAGCTATATGAGAACTCATAACCGATTAGAATACCTTCCGAATCTTTAATATCGATACGTGTTTTTTCTAGACTATCCTCTAGGTCAGAAATCCAACTTGGAAGTCCAGTGACTAACGTAACGTCATTCAGCCAAGAAAAAGTATCCCCAAGATAGGTAAACTCATAAGTTAGATTTTCGGTAACAGGATCTTCTTCCCACATAGGTGTGCGCTGTACATCGTAAAGCGTGACGTCATTGGTTGCTGGTGCGAACCCGGCATCTGGTAGCGAGTCAAGACAAGCCTGTAGATTTAGAGGGTGTAGAGGCTGTGGCGTTAATGCGTTATCTAAAATGAACTGTTTAGTTGCTTCATCAAAGATATAGGCTTCACTATCAAGCTCTTCGTTCTCTTTATAGGTTATACGCACAAACCCGTCGACAACAGATAGGTAAGCAGAGTTATCTTGTCTTTGATAGTTTGACCATGTGGTTTGTGAGTGGATGGACTCTGGAATCGTAACCTGACGTACAACTTCACCGTTCAATGAGATATCTTTCCACAAACCAAGGTCTGCTAATCTCAAGAACTGAGTATTTCCTTCCCACGATCTTGAATAATAAACAACGGTACCGTTAGATAGAAGCTGTGCAAATAGTTCAGCACTTTCGAAGCCCGCCATCGGGATTAAGTCATCATGATTGTTAGATGCTGTTTCATGACGATCTGACTCATCGTCAGCAATAGTCGATGCTAAAGTTGCCAGCCATGTATCTGTAACGTCGCCATTTTTAAAAGCACTTATTCCGTTACACGAGTTATTGAGCGCTTGGTAACGATCTGGATCGTGTTCAGCACACCAATCACCCTTATAAAAGTAATAAATGTTGTCGTAGAGATCTTCTACTGACAACTTGTATGCTGTGGTGTTATCTGGGAATTTTAATCCTGCTGGCATAATTAGAGACCAAACGTTCTCACCATCTGTTTGATCCATGATTGAGCGAACATTAAGACCGCTAATATCCAACTGCTTAGCACTAGCAACTTCATTAAAAATTGAGCTGCTCGACTCAAGAATGACACTGCCGTTTTTATTTGGCTTGATGCTAGTTAAAGTGTCATTGCTAGTTTCCCAACCATTTTGACCCAATACCATGCCATTGGAGTCCAGAGTTGTTTCTACCTCGATAAACTGTTCTGCAAAATAGTCATAAATGTAACTGGTTTCGGTGACAGAGTTATCAGAATCCGCTTTTAGTGTTCCATAGGCGACCATCAAGTCTTTGCCTGTGTCATTCTCACCACCAAACCAATTGATGCCATCCGTTTTAATCAGCTTCGCAAGGTCGGCTTGCTTAGATTCTTTATTTGCTTCGTTTTCTTTGATTTTATCTTCAAGGTTAGAGTCATCAATGTCGATGTGGTCGCGATTAATGCTGCCAGCAATGTCGCTCGGGTTGAAGTTTTCTCCCGCGGCTTCAATATTTTTGACGACTTCATCTAGTACTCGAGTTACTTCTTCATTGATCAACGCTGTGAGCGCTTCTACAGAAATACCAGCACCCGCTGCGGTTTCTGATAGTGCGTCAGTATTCTCTGCCATGACCGATGCCGTAACTTGAGCAACGCGGTGTAGGTTTTCAAAAGCTGCTTTTTGTGAGTCGGCTAGCTTGTCGTTATTTTTGGCCTCAATGTAATCTTGAGTTAAGTCGAGCGTTGTCCCTAATTTCTCTTGAATAGTTGCTTTGGCTTCATCTAATGATGCGCCACTTTCAATTTCATTTTGTATGAGTGTGGTTAACGGGCTAATAAACTCTGATTGTGGTGGAGCCGTTAAGCGGTAGCTTTTGTTTAACACTACTCCTGGGTTATCCGTGTCGATGGTTTGTCCGGCGACAACTTCAATCAATAGAGTGATCTGCTCTAGTTGCTCTTGAGTTAAGTTATCAATGGTGAATTCGCCATTGTCGCCGGTTACTGCATTTGGCTCATCCTTATCACACTCCTTGTTGCTGTTTAGATCCAAACATGCATTAGCACCTACTAGATAGCCATCTGCGGCTTTGGCAGTAAGAGATGCTGTTGTTGCCGTTGCCCCCCCACTATCCGTTGCGGGGCTATTCGAACTATCGCTACCACATCCTGCTATCCCTAGGGCTATTGCCACTGCTAACAGTGAACGTTGACCATTCATGTTAGTTCTCCTTTATTGAGTTATTGATAAAAGTCTTCTATTTAGAAATCAATTGGCGGAATGTCATTGATAAATATGACTATTTATAAATCGAGTGCCATTATTGTGGAATGTATCAAGTAGGGATTGCGCGGAAAGCAAAGGAGCTTTTATTCTAGAGTTACATCAAATTTGAATGTTTTTATATGCGAGTCATATCTCTAGTGAATGAATGGTGTTTGTAATTGATATTACTACCAGTTAATAAGTGACAGCTCATTGGGTACTTGAGATGTGCATCATTGCGCATTTTTTGGTTGTTAAACTAAACTGGAACAATAACTTACATTTATAAAAACACATTAAACTAAGGGTATTTGATGAGTTTCTATTCCCCAAGTCGTTGCCGTGCCTTTTTATTTAGCACGCTTTCTTTAGCGGTTGTACCAACGTCTAGTGTTGCCGATATATCGACAACGCCTGTCATTGGTGGTGTATTCAGTTCAAGTGAGGTTTTGAAAAACCAGGTGCTTTCAAGCCTGAGTTATTCGGCTACATTAACTCGCGATGCAGCGATCTTTACGATCGCGGGCGTAACGCTAGATGCGTACATTCTCGCACTGCCTTTAGATGCTAAAACGAAAGCGCGGGTGATCGCTCAGTTGTCTAACCCGACTTACTCCATTCCTTTGGGGTACTTTCTCTATAGTTACTACGATCGCTATTCGGGCTTGGGCAGTGAAGATGTATTCAAAGCATACCTATCGACAGTCTACGATGATGAGGTATTAAGAGGCTTTGAACATAGCCTCTATTATGTGGGTGATGCGCCTGATTCTGATTACAAAGAGCCTGATACGTCCACAGAAGCAACCGGACATCATGAGGGTATTCGAATCGATGAACACTTCATTGCGAACATGGTTGTGATCTACGATGCGCTGTTTGAGATTGGTGTTTGGCAAGATATGGAAAGATTGCCAGAGAGCTACACCTATTTAACTAACAGTCCTGAAGATTTAGCAATCATTAATCAGATACAACCGATTATTGTTGAGTTAATTGCTCAGGCAGCGTCGGGCATGGAAGAGGGTGACATGAAATCGGCAATGCTCGCAATTGCCGAGGATGGTAAGCCGGAAAATGCCGATAAGTCGAATAACAAAGCACAAGCTCTTACTATCACGCTTATTGATTTTGTTCGCTTGAATTTACTCAAAGCCTACCGGCAATTTGTTTATAAAGATGAGCGAGCTGAAGCGCTTGATGATTGGATGCAGCAAGCCTTTGATGAGCAGCCGGACTCTCTAATCCAGTTTTTGGAATCCCAACAGAATAAACGCTTTGCTGTGCAAGTGACGGTAGATGGCTTACAACAAGGGTTGATTGAGGGTTTGGTCAATGAAGGCACGCCTTTTATTTCGGTTGCTTATCAGAACCATAAAGACCGAGCGAAATATAAACCCGAGATAGAAAAGGTGATCGAACCTGAGCATCAACAACAAGTGAGGTTCATGGAAGTTCTATCTGAACAAACCTACCGTGATCCACATTATCTGCCTTTCTTTAAAAAGCTTTATCAAGATCATCGAGACAATATTAGCCGCGTCGGTATCTCGTCGACTCCAACCATCAGCGTGCGTAACCTGCCTATTATCAAAACGGGCGCTAAGGTTTCTGGTGAAGGTGGTACAGGCGTGCCTAACTTCCACTTTGTGGACAGGGATATCGACCGAGCTTATTACTTCTTTGGGAATGATGCGCTCCAGCTGGATGTACTAATGGTAGACAACAAGGTACAGACGATGTTTGATCGTCTCGATTACCTTAAAACTCTGAATTGTAATGCTCAATACGATTGGAATGCACATACAAGTTATGATGGTCTGGTGAACTTAGGTTTAGGGGAGTCATTACGCGATTACGGTGAGAAACGTTGTGTAAAAGAGCTTCAGGCACGCTCTGAAGTTGAAGTAGCTTTACGAGAGAAAAGAAAGGCCTTGATAGAAGACATCGAGGCCTACCAGTCTATTTCAAGTTTTGACTTGTTCACTAAGTTATCTAAAAAAGCGCAAGTTAAACAGTCGATAACTCAGTTTGCGGAGCTTGATGGCAACGGGATGCCAGATTACACCTTGGTGTATAACCCATGGCCCGATCACTTCGCCCATTTTACAGGGCCTTTTAGTGACGAGATTTTAATGCCAACCGGTGAGTTAAATCGTTTGGATTATTGGATTCGTCAAATAGAAGCGACTTATAAAAGTGCTGGTGTCTACGATAAGACGTTGTGGGGAATGGCTGGGGATCACGGGCTAACACCTGTGTTCTATTCATTGAATCCTGAGAAGCAAGTTTTTTATGGGTTACAAGCAGAGCTTGATTACCCAATTGTGGTGAAGAAAATTTCCTCGGATGAAGGTGAGGGGCCTAAAATAACGAATGCGTTGAATTATCCAAGCTCTAAACATGTTGATGTCGTGGTTGCTTCGACCGCCGGTGGCAACTTTATGATGGATTTCTTTAACTCAAAGCAGGGTTGGACTGTACAGCCGCTTTATCAGGAGTTGGTACAGTGGGCGCCTATTGCTGCCCCAAAAGATGGCAGCATTAATGTTATTGATGAGATAGCAAAACGCTTACCTGAGAGTCTCGATTATATGGTGGTAAGAGAGAGTGCCTGTGGCGAGCGAGCTTGCTCTGTTCGAGTGATCGGCAATCGTGATCTTAAGCGCGTTGACGAGTTGATCACCCGACACGGTGACAAGCTATTTTATGAGTCATTAATGGGTAATCAGGCACCTACCTTACTGAATATCCAAACGTTAAACCCATATCTTGGATCACCAAGTAAAGCTGATTTTTCTGCTTACTCTCGGTTGTTGGAAAAGTGCATAAACCGTTCAGTTAAGGAAGATGATTCAACTTGGTGTAGTCGCAGTGAGTGGACGGATTTAACTCAATTGACTCCTCGACCTGATTCGGTCAATCAACTGGCTAACATTTATCTTGAGGATAGAGCCGGTACTATTAATTTGTTCCCTAAAGCAGGAATTGGTTACAACACAATAGTACCGGGGCGTCACGCAGGTGAAGACTATTTAGAGAAAGATGCATTTATCGGATTTTGGGGATCTCCAATTGGTGAGAACTCATTGCCATTAAAGATCGAAGCTAATGGTTCGCTGGCACCGACTCTCTATGAGTATCTAACTGGAGAACTCGTAGTAGCAGGCGAGAATGGTTGGGGTTTCCCTTCATTGTTGAATAAATTGGATATTCGTTAATGCGTTACTCTCTCCCTAATTAACGACTTATAAATAGTTATTAAGGGAGAGAGTCATTCCGACAAAATCCTCATCACTATTATCAACGATTTGATAGCCAAGCCCCTCATAAAATTGGATGGCGCGAGTGTTGCCTTTGAAGCTAGATAACGTGACTTGGTTTCGCTGTTCCAGGCGAGCTTTATTGTGAATCAGCATCATGACTTGTTGACCGATGTTTTGGCTTTGATGTTGAGGGAAAATAATCAATAAGTGAACGTGGTATGCGTTGTCGTAAGGTTTGAAGCAGGTAAGCCCGACCTTTTGAGAGCCTCTATACACCCAATGAAACCAAGACGGCTGGTAGTCGTTTGAGAGGCGGTTGCGCTGAAACTCGTCATCCCAGCCAAACACATTGTCGACGTGTTCGAAGATACCTTGCTTAACGCAGTCAAACAGCTCTTTAAACTCGGAGCTTAAGACGGTTTCTAATCGAAGTTCTCCGTATTTGCTTGTCATTCTTTCTATTTCCTTACCCTGAATCTCGATAAGCAAACAATACCATAAGCGGCTGATATTTATACTAAATGAAAAAGCCACGTAGATACGTGGCCTTGAAAGTTGATTGTTAGAAACTTGGCTAAACCATTTTCAGAGCGTGATGTCGAGTGAGTTGCTTGTGTAGCGCGTCTTTGAGCTCCATGCGTTCTACTTTGAGGTTGTGCATGCTGTCGTCATCAATCGGACTACCTGATATTTCCAATTCACGGATGTCATAATCAAGCTGATGATACTTTTGCATGTCTGCTTTGAACTTTTCGTCGTCGTGGTTGAGTTGAACAATGTCTAATTTTAGCTCTGGGAAATCTAAGATAAAGGCATGGTTTTCATTGAGCATTGGCACTTCCTCTTTCGTTAAATTAACTTCAGTATAGAACCTATTTTTGAAGATAAATGTGGTTCAAAACACAAAGCGAGATTAGGATCAAAAAAGGGCATTAGCGTTCCCAATTGGATTCGCTGATGCCCTTTGTTCTATCAGTTGCGTTGACCGCTATAGCGCTTCTCCTAGGAGATTATTTCGCTTTTTTGCCAGAGCGTTGTTGCTCTTTGTATGCCAATTTTTCTTTCTTACGTTGCTCGATTAGGTGAGCAGCATCGCCACCTACGTGAGTTTCGCCGCGTGCATTTGATAGCTGTACTTGCTTTTCACGCTCACGGAAACGCGCTTTCTGCTCGTCCGTGTGCTTATCAAAACACTTAGGGCAGCTTACGCCTTTCTCGAAGTGCTCAGAGGCTTTGTCTCCCTCTGTGATTGGTAGACGACAAGCGTTACATACATCGTAGCCACTTTTTTCTAGCTGGTGGTTAACGGCAACACGGCCATCAAACACGTAGCAATCGCCTTCCCACATACTCTCTTCTTCAGGCACTTCTTCTAGGTACTTTAGAATGCCGCCTTCAAGGTGGTAAACCTCTTCAAAGCCTTGCTCTTTCATGTAGGCTGTTGATTTTTCACAACGAATACCACCTGTACAGAACATCGCGACTTTCTTGTGCTTCTTAGGATCTAGATTGTCTTCAACGTACTGAGGGAATTCACGGAAAGTTTCCGTGTTTGGGTTTACCGCGTTTTTGAATGTGCCGATGTCCACTTCATAGTCGTTGCGAGTATCAACCAAGACCACATCTGGATCAGAGATAAGGTCGTTCCATTCGTTTGGCTTAACGTAAGTACCGACAACATGGCGAGGGTCGATGCCTTCAACACCCATGGTTACGATCTCTTTCTTAAGCTTAACCTTGGTGCGGTTGAATGGTTGTTCGTCGTTGAACGACTCTTTGTAAACAACATCCGCTAGACGGTCGTCTTGCTTGAACCATTGAAGGAGGGCGTCGATAGATTCGCGCTTACCTGCAACGGTACCGTTGATACCTTCACTTGCAAGTAACAAAGTACCGCGAATGTTATTGGCTTCTAGAAGCTCAGTTAGCGGTTGGCGAATTTCTTGGTAATCATCAAGTGCTACGAATTTATACAGAGCACATACAACATATTGAGACATGGTTTTTCCTTTCTGCGAGCTGGAACGTAAATCCAGAGCGGTTGCCTATTCTGATCATAGCTGGGTATTGATACCTAGCTCGTCATGATGGCTTATTAAAATCCGCAGCAGTATAACTAAGGCGATGTAGGACAAAAACCAACCAAGTGTAGGGCTATTTATCACCTGTTTTATTGTGGATTTATGATTTGAGGAACGAAAAAGCCCTGCTGTACAAATACAGTAGGGCTTGGTGTTGAATCTGTCTTACTTAATCAGCGATTACGCTTGGTTAAGTACTTCCGCTAAGCGTTTGACCGCTTCAGTCAGTTCTTCTGGGTTAGCGTTAGTGAAGTTTAAGCGCAGTGCAGCTTTTGCTCCCTCCGGCTTTGGATAGAATACTGGGCTTGGTACAACCGCCACACCATTTGAAAGTAGGGTCTTAGCCAGTTCAAAAGTATCGCATTCTGGAATCTCAACCCAAATGAACATCCCGCCATCTACTGCCTTTAATACACAGTCAGCAGGCAGTTGTTGTTCTAGTTCTGAAAACAGCACTTCATAGCGAGACTTGTACAGTGAACGAATGCTTTCCATGTGTGCGTTAAAGTCTTGGTGCTTTAGAAGGCCAAGCAGTAGGGCCTGCATCGGAACGCTTGAGTGTAAATCTGCACCTTGCTTCACCTTGATCAGTGGTTCAAGGTAGCTGCGTTTACCCGTTACCGCACCAATACGTAAGCCAGGTGATGCGATCTTAGAGAATGAACGAAGAACGATAGAGTTGTCAGGGCAGAAAGACGAAACCAACGGCAGCTCTGTACCTGTGAAACGTAGCTCTCGGTATGGTGCATCTTCGATGAACGCGACGTTGTATTTGATACACAGCTCAGCCACTTTTTGGCGAGTCTCTGTTGTCCAGCATACGCCTGTTGGGTTATGGAAATCTGGCACCGCGTAGAACATCTTTGGCGATTGCTCGGCGAAGCACGTTTCTAGTTCATCTAGGTTAGGGCCAAATTCAGTTTGAGACACAGTCACGATGTTTGCTTGAACCAAGCCAAACACTTGCATCGCACCCAAGTAGCTCGGCGCTTCCATTACCACTACATCATTCGGATCGACATACGCACGAGCAATCAAATCTAGACCTTGCTGAGAGCCTGTACAGATCATCGCAGTGTGAGTTTCTGGCAATTGGTAGCTTTGCGTTAGGTGGTCAAGCAAAGGGCCGTAACCCGCTGTTGAGCCGTATTGGAAAACTTCAGGCATGTTCGCTAGGTTTTCTAGCGTTGGCTTCATTAAATCGATCGGGAAGGTTTTCTCATCCGGCAGGCCACCTGCTAATGATATGACGTTTGGGTCGCTTGCTGCAGCGAGGATCTCTCGAATATATGAAGATTGAATTTGTTGTAATGACTGTGCGATTTCCATTTTTTGTGTCTCATCGTTTTTCGTTTCTATTCTATCGCTTGATATTACACGGCAATTGTAAAAACTAGCGTGTCCATTTATGCTCTTAAACATGTCCATTTATGCTATTTAAACGATGTCACGTCAACACATATCTCGAATCAATGATGTTCTTTTCCATATTCATCAAGACATCAGCCAGCCGTTGTCTGCCAAAGAGCTCTCTGAGATAGCAGCCTACTCAGAGCAACACTTTCATCGCACCTTCAAAAGTGTGGTGGGGGAGTCGCTGCACCAATATATCCGACGTACTCGGATGGAGTATGCCGCTAATCAGTTGATGTTCGATACCAGCTCGTCGGTGGTTGAGATAGCCAATAAATGTGGTTTCAGTTCGGTGTCTTCATTTAGCCGGGCGTTTAAAGCGACCTTTAATATGTCTCCGGGCGAGTGGAGAAAACACGATTTGCAGATCGCCGAAAAGCCTTATTTGAAAGATCCAGAGGTGGCGGTTGGTTATCAAAATGTCGCACAGCGCAAGCTACCCGAGCCTAAAATCGTGGAAACACCTGAGCGCATGGCGGCATATGTGCGACACACTGGCTATAACCGTTCTATTCGTAATGCGTGGTTGATATTGAAAGCGTGGGCGAACGCCGAACAGCGTGATTTTTCGACCCAGTTTGGTTTGCATCACTCAAACCCAGCTTGGGTTGAAATGGACCAGTGTCGCTATGTGGCGTGTATCGCGATCAGTGAACCGATCAAGTATCGCAGCGTGGTCAATCAGATGGTGATTCCCGGCGGCTTACATGCCGTGTTTCGACTCAATGGCCGTTATGGAGAATTGCTACCACAGATCAGTATGGTATTAGAAAAATGGTTACCTACATCAGGTTTCAAGCAGCGTTCAACACCAGCCTATGTGCACTATCATCAGAATCATTTCTTAAATAGTGATGAAGTGTTCGAGCTTGATTTCTATCTTCCCGTGAGTTTCTACTGATCGATGGTTGTGCTGTTTTGTTGAACCAGACTTTGCTCTTTTGTTGAGACAAATTAGCACGACTAATGGCTGACAACGATTCTATGCCGGTGGACTAAGATAGACACGCTTTGTTGATAATGCACTCCATTAAAAGATGACAACATACGGATTAAACGATAGCATCACCGTCTTATTGCAAATAGTTCTTAATATCACCTGCTAGTAAACATGACTATTACTCACAAAGATTATCTGAAAATCGCTTTCCCTTTCATTATCTCCACGGTTACTCAACCTCTACTCGGTGCGGTGGATACTGCTGTCATTGGCCAACTTGGTATTGCTGAATTGATAGGAGGTGTGGCGATTGGCACCATTATCATGAACACCATGTATTGGTTGTTTGGCTTCTTTCGTGTCAGCACAACAGGGCAAAGTGCGATGGCGTTAGGCAAGGGTGATCGCTCAGAACTGGCGGGCAGTTTGATGCGCCCATTTGTGCTGTCTGGTTTGGTGGGTTTGATCTTTATCTTGATACAACCCCTCATCTGGCAAGGTGCGATGTGGGTGATTGAACCGGAGTCGAATGTTGCTGAGCAAGCGAATATCTATTTCAACATTCTCATTTATGGTGCGCCTTTTGTCCTGCTCAATTACACCATTATTGGATGGTTGATGGGGCAGGCGAAAGCCAAAGAAGTCCTTTACACACAAGTGTTTGGCAACGTGTTAAACATTGTTTTGGATGCGGTGTTCGTACTGTATTTCGATTTAGGTGTTGCGGGGGTGGCATACGCAAGTTTGATTGCACAAATCACCACCTTTGCGATTGGTATGACGCTGGTTATGAAGACGAGTAATATCTCGGTATCTGAGTTCCTACAAGGCTCTAAGATGACCAAGAAAGACCTGTCGACAATCATCTCATCAAATACTGACCTACTGTTACGCACTATCTGTATCTTGGTGTTCTTCAATATGATGGCGCGCACCGGTTCTAAACTGGGTACTGATGTTCTGGCCGCTAACGCGATCTTGATGCAGGTGACCTTTATAGTCAGCTACATGTTTGATGGCATTGCTAACGCATCGAGCGTGTTTGCGGGTAAAGCGGTTGGTCAAAAAAATGCTTCAATGTTGGAGAGTGTATTAAGGCTTAACTTCCAATGGACCGCAGGTTTCATTGCTGCGCTAACGCTACTGACTTTGGCGTTTAAAGATATGATCGTTTTCTTGTTTACCGATATTCCGGCGCTAGTTGCTTTATACTATGAGATGGCACCGTGGCTGATTGCGTTTCCGCTGGTGGCTGGGTTTGGTTTGACGGTTTACGGCATCTTTACTGGAACAGGCACAACCCGTCCGGTTCGTGACTCGAGTATTGCTACGTTGTTGGTGTTCTTGGTTGTCCAGGCACTAGCAGTTGGTGCATGGGGTAATCATGGTTTGTGGTTAGCGTTTACGCTGTTCTACCTTGGGCGTATTGCCTTCCTGTACCCGCTCATCACTCAGGTTAAACAGAAGTGTTACCCGGCAAAAGAGAGTCTTAATGGGGCTACGAATTAACTCTATCTAAAGCCACTTTTAAAACTTTATGAAAGCGCTTGTCTATCTTTATACAGTAAATTTAGACGGCGCTTTTTTGTACCCGATAAATCGTTAAAATCGGTCAATCAAACAGCAAAAAAACTGCGATACAGTTCAATGTTCTCTTTCCATCCCCTCAGCTAAATGATAAGGTTGTTATGTTATAACATCTTATCTATGAGTATTTGCGTGAACGCCCCACTTTTGTCTGTTGACCAGTTAACAATCAAAACTTCTTCGAGAACCCTTTTCCAAGATATCTGCTTCGATGTATATCGAGGTGAATTGTTAGCGATCATGGGACCTTCAGGAATCGGCAAGTCGATGCTTTCACGTGCGATTGCGGGGTTCATGCCCGAGACTGTTGGGGCGGCTGGTGATATTACTTTTGCTGGTGAGAGTGTGTGTGATTTGCCGATGTTGCAAAGAACTGCAGCACAGAGACCAGCGGTGATCTTCCAAGATGCCCTCCAAGCGCTCAATCCGCTTGTTTCTATTGAAGGTCAGCTTACGTTGGCACTAACGGGAACTCGTACTAAGCCTAAGTCAAAAGACAAAACCAAGATCACCGAACTGTTGACTCAGTTGGGCTTCCCAAACCCAGAAACTATTTTGCCGTTATACCCAAGTCAAATCTCTGGAGGACAACGTCAACGAGTGTGTATTGCGATTGGCTTGTTGAGTAACGCCGATATCATCATTGCCGATGAACCCACCAGTGCGTTAGATCCGGTGACAGAGCAAGAGATACTCAAGCTGATTCGAGACAATGTAAAGCAGCGCCAGATTGGCGGCTTGCTTATTACTCATGATCTACACAGCGCGTTAGCGTGTGACAAGTTATTGGTGATAGATGATGGCGGTGTGGTGGCTTATGGATCACCAAAAAATGCGCTTGAATCGAGTTCTCATGCGTTCTGTTGTTCATTGAGAGACCTCATCGAATGAGCTCGACCTATTCACTAAATTCAGAAGTCTCGCCATCAATGCCTGTGATTGATTCAGAAACACAAACACCGATTGAGATTAAGTTCGAGAACGTCGGAGTGCACTATTACTCCATTCCTCGTTGGTTAGGTGGTCAGGTGTTCAAAGCGCTACAAAATGTCGACCTTAATGTTGAAGACAAAAGCCTAGCTATTGTTGGGCGTTCTGGTGCGGGTAAATCTACGCTGATTGAACTGCTGTTTGGGCTGAAATCGCCGACCGTTGGTGGTATCAGCCTGTTTGGGCATTCATTGCCGATTCGAAATAGCAAAGTGCAAGCGACGGTATGTCGCCTTATCCAATTGGTGCCACAAGAGCCACACACTAGCCTCAACCCTTACTACACCGTTCGACAGATCTTAGCTGAACCGCTGAGCAACCTAGATGTTTCTGGCAATCATGAAAGCATCATTGAAGAGACGCTATCGGACGTTGGCTTACCTGCGTCTTTGTTATCGCTCAAGCCAAATCACCTCTCTACGGGCCAAGCTCAACGTGTGGCTATTGCTCGTGCGCTTGTCGTTAGACCCGCAGTATTAGTTGCCGATGAGCCAACCAGTAGCTTAGATCCGGTGAATCGCCAGAGGCTACTCGACTTATTGAATTCATTGAAAAAGAAGCGCGATATGCGCCTTATTTTGGTAACACACGACCTAGGCGCAGCACAGGCGCTTTGCGAAGAAATTCTGGTCCTCGACCATGGCCAAATGGTTGAGCATGGACCGACACCTCAAGTGATGAGTGAACCTGATCATCCAGCGACTCAGATGCTGATCGAATCTCAGCCTCTGTCGAAATCTACTTGTTAAACACAACCTTACTAATTAATAAAATACAGCTATAGAGACAAACAACTATGCGTTTTAATTCAATCAAATTGGCTTGCGCACTTGCGCTAGCGCTGCCTTTGACAGGCTGTTTTGACTCTCAACCAGAGTCGAGCGAAGCTGCGGTCAAATCTGAAATCCGTGTTGCGATGATGCAGCCACCAAGAACGGGCCTATCGCCACTTTCTGATGATGCGTTTAAGTTATCGCGTTGGAGCACGGCTGAAACGCTAGTTAACCTGAGCCCAACTTCAGAAGCTGAGCCAATGCTGGCTACGGACTGGAAACAGGTAGATCCCCTGACGTGGCAATTCACGATTCGTCAGGACGTTAAATTTCATGATGGCTCTACATTAAGCGCAGAGTCTGTTGTGAACTCGCTTCAGAAGGCACTTGAAGCGGCACCTAAGCCTCGCATTCTTGATGGTGTAGATCTGGAAGTGAAAGCGTTGGACAACTACCGCGTTGAGATCAAAACCAGCTTTGATGACCCTCTTTTACCAAGCCGTCTATCAAGCCCTCAGCTCGCGATTCTTGCAGCAAGCGCTTACCAAGAAGATGGTCGTGTAATCCCAACTGGCGCAGGTACGGGGCCGTTTGAGTTGACTGAAATTAACGGAACAACAAGTGCCAAGCTACAGCGATTTGATGGCTACTGGGGCGAAAAGGCGAGAATTGAATCTGTGATTGCAGAGTATGTTCCAAATGGCTTTGCACGTGCTGCTGCTCTAAGAACCGGTACTGCAGACGTCGTTGAAGCGGTGCCAGTTTCACAAATCGCGACCATTGACTCTAACCTGCTTTATGAAGTGGCAATGCCTCGTACTAACACGCTTTACCTGAACAACAAGTCGGGTGTATTTAGCGATATCAACCTACGTAAAGTTGCAGCAGCGGCTGTAGACCGTGAGCAAATCGTGAAGACTGTGTACGAAAATCACGCGGACATCGCACAAGGTCTTCTAGGTCCCGCTCTTGCTTGGGCCGCGCCGATTCGACCTGAAGGTCAGGCGGTAGACAAAACGCTAAAAGCTAACGGTGAGAGCATTGTTATCGGTACCTTTACTGACCGTGCTGAGCTTCCAGAAGTAGCGGCACTACTTAAGCAGCAACTTGAAGCGGCTGGTTTTAAAGTTGAGCTGGATATCCGTGAATACGCTCAGATTGAAAACGATGCATTGTCTGGTAAGTTTGATGCGTTCATCCTTTCTCGTGCAACCGTTCTGGATTCTGGTGACCCAGTGGCTTACATGATGAGTGACTTTGGCTGTAAGGGTTCATTCAACCTTGGTCAGTTTTGCTCTCAAGAAGTAGACAAAGCATTGACTCACGCAGACCTGCAACCACTAGGTGCACTGCGTCAGCAAGCGATCATTGAGGCTGAGCAAAAAATACTTAATGACTTCGCAGCTATTCCGCTGCTTCATGAGCGTGTGATTCAAGGTGAAAGCGAACGTGTAAGCAATGTAGTTCGTGACCCAAGTGAGCGTCGCTTGGTTGATCAAACGACTCAAGTTAACTCGGCAACACAGGTTAACTAAATAGATGTTATCTGCTGAAACTCTGCGTCGAACTTTATTTATTTTGACGCCTTGGCTATCAAGAATCGCTTCACTGATCGTGGTGGTGATTCTTGTTGGCTTGATGCCTGACATTGCCGGCATCGACCCAAGTCAATCCATCCTGCGAGCGAGGGCGGGGCAACAACACCTGCTTACGCCTGAAGCTTTAGCCGCAGTCAGAGCTGACTTACAGCTGGACCGTTCGGCAAGTGAGCGCTTAATCGACTGGGTTGGCAGTGCCTTTTCTGGTGACCTAGGTACATCATGGATAGATGGTTCTTCAGTTGCATTAGGCCTGCAAAAAACAGCGGCTACATCTCTGTTTTTGATGTCTAGCGCACTAGTGATGACTTTCGTACTATGTGGTGCAGGCCTACTTGCTACCTTGAGCAGTTGGAAGAAGGGCAAATTAGGGCAGAGTTACAGCAGTTTAAGCACCGTATTAATATCGTTGCCAGAGTACGTGGTGGCTTCGGTATTAATACTGGTGTTCTCAATCTGGTTAGGTTGGCTACCACCTTATGGTTGGCAAGGCTGGCAAGATCTTTGGTTACCGAGTCTAGCGCTCGCACTGCCCGCTAGCGGCCTATTTAGTCGCCTACTCAGAGACAGTTTACAACGAGTTCTTAACGAACCTTGGGTGATAACTTGGCTCAGTGCCAACGTTCACTCCAATCAAATTATTCGCTTTGCGCTGAAAAGGGCGCTGAGCAGTCTGATCCCACAAATCGCGATGATCGTGATTGGTTTAACTGGCGGCGCGGTCGCGGTTGAGCTGATCTTTTCGATTCCGGGGATCGGGCGCATGATTCTTGGTGCTGCTAAAGCGCAAGATCTACCAATGCTGCAAGGTGGCTTATTAGTATTGTTACTGTTTTCGATTGCAGTAAGCAGCATCAGCCTGTTTGTTCAGCAGTTGATTCTGGGTCATAGTCTGAAAAGCGGTAAGCTCATCAGCAGCCACTCGTCGTTTCGCTTTACTGAGAGCCGCACTAAGCGTGTCACTGCTTTTGCGATCTTCTCATTCCTAATTGCTATTGTGATTTGGGCTTTCTTCCGAGACCCATACACCAGCCCATTTGCACGTTTGGCAGCACCGAGCTGGCAAGCGCCTTTGGGTGCAGATGGCATTGGGCGAGACCTGTTAGCGAGAATCGGCTCTGGTATGGTCGCGACCTTCCAAGCGGGTATCTTGGCAACCTTCTTGAGCTTGGTGACCGGCATTATCATGGGCTTCAATACGCGCTTTAGCCAAGGCCTTATCGAGATCACTAAGGGTATTCCTTACATCATTGCAGGCCTGTTGGTTGCGGGCTTAACAGGTATGAACCCGAATAGCGCATTAATCGCGATTGTACTGGTATCTTGGGCGCCATTAGCGGCGCACTGTTCAAGTTTAATCGTAGAAGCCAAGGCTCAGCCTTATACTCACCTCGCGCCATTGTGGGGTACTAGCAAGCTGAGAGTCTTCCGCTTCTACTTGCTTCCTTATGTTTTACCACCGTTGTTAAGACACGCGTTGTTGAGGTTGCCAGTCATCACTCTAAGCCTGACCTCGCTTAGCTTCATCGGACTTGGGGCAAAACCACCAACTCCGGAATGGGGTTTAATGATTGCAGAGAACTTACCATATATTGAACGTGCACCACTGGCCGTAATGGGGCCAATTATTGGGCTTATCCTGCTGGGTGCGGCTATCAACATGATGTTTGATGACTAACGAATCAGGAAGGGGCTTGAGTTTTCGGTTGGCTCTTTATGTTGTAACCTTAGGCTTGCTTTTAGAACTGCTCGAAAGTTCAATAGACCCTAGTTAAGTGTAAAGGATTCAACATGTATCTTGCTTTGTATTGCCATAACATTGGTATGACTGATTTTTCTTTTTTTGAGACGGAAGATTTCGACAAAGAAGAGGGCTATATCGTGCGAGGAAAATGGCCGAACGAAAAAGCGTTTCGTGATTACTTGGCCAAAGAGTTTGGTGATATGAGTGAACTCCAAGTGATTGATTTGATCAGCAGAGGTCAAGAGGCCGAGGACTATTCTGCGCAAGAGTTAGCGAAACTGATTAGTGCGTAACCATAGCGATGGGTATGGTCTCGTTTAAACAAAGTGCATTGTAACATATTGAAAACCCTTAATATTGCTTATCGCTAAACTTAGCTTGATTCGGTCTGGTAGTCATTATTCAGAGAAAGCTCATGCGGCTTTGAGTCTTCCATCGTCTTTTTTAAGAAATAGGCATTCATGTTTAAAGTTCTGAATAGTATGGTTTTTCGGAGTGAGCCAGCTTTAATATAATTAAACTTGAAGGCTCCCTGTTTCAGTATACATTGGGGAAAAATAGTCATGAAGAAGGTAACCATTTTGGCCGCACTAATACAACTCATTTTGGTCGCTACCAGTTATGCTCAAGAACTCAACAACGAAATGAACAATTCTTTGAGCCTTTGCCCAGAAAACGACATATATTGTCAAATCATCATGAGGGAGCTTTGACTAGAGCTACAAAAGGTTGCTGATCAGGCAACCTTTTAATCTAGAGTGTGTCTCGCTTTTAAAGTCTAGCTATTGTGCTACTTCATCCACTAAATACAAGATTGACTGATATGGAATGCCACTGTGGTGTGATAAACCGATCTCACAGGTTCGGCTGTTACTGAAACCACGAGTACAGTTGCTCGGTACTTGCTCTTTAAGTGGGTGGACTGCCGCTTCATTCAACTCTGGCGTAGTGAAGCCTTTGTCACCCGCCCAGCCACAACATTGAATATGCTCTGGGACAATCACTTCTTCGGTACAGGCTTTAGCAAGGTTTAACATCGCCCCTTCTAAGCCCATTCGGCGAGAGCTACAAGTGACATGAAGCATCACGGTCTCTTTAAGTGGCTCAAGCGTCAGGTGCTCTAGCAAGTATTGATTCACAAACCCTGTCGGTTCTAGCACTTCTAATGGCTTAGTGAACTGCTCAATACTGCGTTTGGCACATGGGCTGGTGTCCATCAATACTGGGTATTCACCCTGGCGACTCGCTTGCCACAACACTTCTTCGAGCTGTTGTGCTTTCGATTGAGCTAGATCGTTCATCCCTTTACTGTCGTAAGGCATACCACAACACTGGTCGTCTAATTTCTTAGGCAGGATGACTTCAAAACCAGCTTTGTTGAGCAGAGACATGGTTACTTCAGTAAGAGGACGTTGGTCGCCCGCATCGCTCTGTTGCCCCATGGTTCGGCTAGCACACGACGGGAGGTAAACCACTTTTTTAGTGTTATTCGATGTTGCGCCTGTCATTGGTGAAGCTGTGAGCGAGTGACTGTTGGACTGTGGCATCTCTGGCATCCAAACCGGTGTCGCGCCTTTGGTCACTGAGCGCAGGCCATTGGTAAGCTTGCCGACTGTGTTTGCGCCCAGAACTTTACTCGCTACTTGATTGGTTTTGAGGCCGGCTTTGGTCAGCTTCGTGGTGGTCGAGAAATGATCGGCTGTCCACTTAGCAATTGGTGTGAACTTCTCATACTTGGCAACACGAAGCTTCTTCACCAAGTCACCCGTATTAATGCCTACTGGACAACGCTCTGCACACAGGCCTGTTGCCGCGCAGGTATCAATGCCTTGGTATTCAAAGGTCTTTTCTAGTTCGCTGGCTTCTATCTCTTCACCTGCAGCTCGGCGGCGTTGCAGTTCACGGTACAACACAATACGCTGTCGTGGTGACAAGGTCAGTGTGCGAGACGGACAAACAGGCTCACAGAATCCACACTCAATACAGCGGTCGACAAGATCATCGGCTGCAGGCATTGGCTTTAAGTCTGTGATGTGGGAGTTTGGATTGTCGTTGATGATGACGCCAGGATTGAGCAGCCTTTCTGGATCGAACAGCGCTTTGATCTGTTGCATCAGGGCATAGCCATCTTTGCCCCATTCCAACTCTACGTAAGGTGCCATGTTG
The DNA here is from genome assembly GCF_002954585.1 of Vibrio chagasii. Taxonomy (GTDB): domain Bacteria; phylum Pseudomonadota; class Gammaproteobacteria; order Enterobacterales; family Vibrionaceae; genus Vibrio; species Vibrio chagasii_A. Next base: position 1,323,829 of record NZ_MSCI01000001.1, on the reverse strand, counting down.
CGGCCAGTGCCGTGTTCCGCTTTCAGAGAGCCTTGATATTTCACGGCGACAAGCTCGGCAACGTCATCCATGAAACCACCGTACCGGTCGATCTCTTCTTGGCTATCAAAGCCTTGGGTAAACACAAAGTGTAGGTTGCCTTCTAGGGCGTGACCGAAAATGATTGCTTCGCTGTAGTCGTATTTATCGAACAGCTCTTGCAGCTCTCGAATACCATTCGCTAGGTTTTCAACTGGGAAAGCAACATCTTCAATGATGACGGTCGTACCGACTTCACGCACTGCACCAACGGCTGGGAACATGCCTTTTCGGATGCCCCACAGGGTAGCGACAATCTTCGGATCGGACGTGAAAGGAACAGATTCAATAATCGTGTAATCAGCCAATGCATCTAAAATTGATTTACATTGTAAATCTAAGTCCTGCTGGGAGCTGGCGTGTGATTCCACCAAGATAGCCGCTGCTTCTAAATCCAAGTTTGGCATGAACGCAGGCATACCCGGTTTATCCGCGACAGAACGCAGTGCTCTACCGTCCATTAACTCAACGGCTGCAACCGGAGTTTTGGATAATGTAGTGACTGCTTTACTAGCTTGCTCGATGTCCGCAAACACAAGCAGTGCAGAGGCTTTATTTGGGTGCTCAATCACTGTGTTGTAAGTGATCTCGGCGATGAAGCCGAGGGTGCCTTCAGAACCAATCATCAGGTGTTTAATAATTTCGATTGGATCGTGATAATCAATCAATGCATTGAGCGCATAGCCTGTGGTGTTTTTAAGACGGTATTTGTGACGGATTCTGTCGGCCAGTTCTTGATTTGAGCTGGTTTGACGATGCAATTCAGCAATACCATCAAACAGGTTTTTGTGTGACTGCTTGAATGATTCAACGCTAGCACTGTCTGCTGTATCGAGTAGGGTGCCATCGCTCAACACGACTTTCATGCTTTCGACCGTGTGATAGGAGTTCTGCGCGGTACCGCAGCACATGCCGCTGGCGTTGTTTGCGGCGATACCACCAATCTTACAGGTGTTGATGGAAGCTGGATCTGGGCCAATTTTACGTTGAAATGGGGCAAGGTATTTGTTGGCATCGGCGCCAATCACACCGGGCTGAAGAATGATTTGATTGCCATTATCGACGATCTCATGGCCACGCCAATCGTCGGTCAGAGTGATAAGTACGGAATCTGAAACCGCTTGCCCTGAAAGGCTGGTGCCTGCAGCGCGAAAGGTAAAATGAATGCCTAGTTCACGACAGCTTTGGATGGTGAATATTACTTCGTCTAGGTTTTTAAGCTTTAGAACCATTTTCGGCACCAAGCGATAAAAACTCGCGTCGGTGCCGTAAGCCAATCGCTTTGCCTCTTGCGTGACAATGCGTTCCGTTTCTATTTTTTGGGCCAGTATCGCCTCAAGCTGCTGATAAGCCTTGGCGTCGATTACTCGCTCATGGGATGTGTTTGTCTCCATCTTTGCTTCCTTGTGCTTCTTATTTGGCACTGGTTTGTTTTTTTGTTTTTTTATTTTATTTTCCAGTGCTTAAACGGTGTCACAACGGCAGTGGAATTGCTGTGACACCGATTGAACTTCAGTCTAAGTAGGCCAAAGCATTACAGTTAATCAACGGGCTTAATCTAAGCCCACCAAAGATTCACGAGTTAAGTCTTTGATTGTCTTTGCGCCAGTTAATGTCATCGCAACGCGCATCTCTTTGTCGTAAAGGTCGAGTAGGTTCTCAACCCCAGCTTGTCCCTGCGCTGCTAATGCGTATACGAAAGAGCGGCCAAGCAAGGTGCAGTCTGCACCAAGTGCCATCATACGAACCACATCTAAGCCAGTACGAATGCCAGAGTCGACCAGAATCTTGGTATCGCCTTTAACTGCATCAGCAATCGAAGGCAGCGCTTTAGCACTCGATAGAACACCGTCAAGCTGACGACCACCGTGGTTTGAAACGACGATACCGTCTGCGCCAAATCTCACGGCGTCTTTTGCATCTTCTTCATCAAGAATGCCTTTGATGACCATTGGGCCGTCCCAGAAATCACGAATCCACTCTAGGTCTTTCCATGAAATCGACGGGTCGAAGTTGTCGCCCAACCAACCGATGTAGTCTTCCAGTTTGGTAGGAGAACCACGATAAGTAGAGATGTTGCCTAGGTCGTGTGGCTTACCCAGTAAGCCGACATCAACTGCCCAACTAGGATGACGCATAGATTGGAATACGCGGCGTACTGCTGCATTGGGTCCACTCATTCCGGAATGCATGTCACGGTAGCGTGCACCGGGTACGGGCATATCAACGGTGAAGACCAATGTTGTTACGCCTGCCGCTTTTGCACGCTCAAGCACGTTTTTCATGAAACCGCGATCTTTGAGTACGTAGAGCTGGAACCACATTGGGCGATCAATCTTAGGCGCTACTTCTTCAATCGGGCACACCGACACGGTCGACATAGTAAACGGAATGCCTTTGTTGTCTGCGGCTTTTGCGGCTTGTACTTCACCGCGTCGTGCGTACATACCCGTTAAACCAACAGGCGCCAGTGCGATTGGCATTGCAAGCTTCTCGCCGAACAGCTCGGTTTCTAAGTTTAGATCCGACATGTCGTTGAGTACGCGCTGCTTTAGCGCAATCTCAGCAAGGTCAGCCGTGTTGCGGTGTAGGGTGTGCTCTCCGTAAGAACCACCATCAATGTAGTGGAAAAGAAACGGAGGTAATTTCGATTTTGCTGCGGCGCGGTAATCAGTCGATGCGGATATGATCATAATTTCAGTCCTAAATTCTTGGGATGTTGCTCTTCTTTGAGAGCTTGGTTTGGGCTGCTTTAATTCGGGAAAATGGCGTTAATACCCGTGGGTGTTGATGTGTTCTAGTGTCCATCCCGGAACTCATCAACTGTCTTATTAGACGGTGTCGCTGTCGGGGAATTGAGTATTAACGCTAAGTGCTTTTGTAACGACTTATGGTCTACATAAGTGCGTCTGTCATATTGAAGCCGTAGATAACCACTAGGCCAATGATTCCTGTCATCACCAAGTAGTAGAACGTAGGGATAACGGTTTTACGTAGTGTTGCACCTTCACGTCCTAGTAGGCCTACCGTTGCCGAAGCGGCTACCACGTTGTGAATCGCAATCATGTTACCGGCTGCTGCACCAACGGCTTGCAGGGCAACGACGACTGCACTTGAGATAGTCAGGGTCTGTGCCACTTCGAATTGGAACTGGCTGAACATCATGTTTGATACTGTGTTCGAACCTGCAATGAAGGCACCTAGAGCACCCACTGTCGCACTCAACGCAGGGAAAGCAGAGCCTACAAGGTCAGCGGCGAAGTTTGCTGTTGTTACAGGCATGCTCGCGAGGTCAGCTGCGTTCACGCCAGAGTTGATAAAGATACGAACCATAGGGATGGTGAACACCAGTACAAAACCAGCACCAATCAGTGTTTTGCTTGATTCACCGAACGCTTTTGCTAGTGGCGCTGCGCTGCGGCCTTGAATCAGAACTGCAACCAATGCCACGAATACTAAGATACCGCCCGGTAGGTAAAGAGGTTGAATCGCAGTGCTCACACCGGTTTCACCAAGGATGTTGCTGAACGAAAGGCTAACGCTCTTCAAGAGACCTTTAAACTCAGGGCTCACGCGGCTCGCAACCAAAGTCACAGCCAGCAGCACGTATGGTGCCCATGCCATCGCCATGCTCATCTTCTTATGGCCTTGATTGTTGTCATCAAGGTCAATTTTTAGAGAACCTAGCCATTCAGCTGGCCATTTGTCTTCGCTCTCAAAGTCCCATTTTGATTTCGGTACTAGGAAGCCACGTTTTGCTGCTGTAACGACAATTGCTAAACCAACCAGACCACCAATCAGTGAAGGGAACTCAGCACCTAGGAAGACACCCGTCAGTGCGTAAGGAATCGTGAAAGCTGCACCAGCGAATAGCGCAAACGGTAAGATGTCTAAACCTTCCGTCCAGCTTTTGTTTTTACCGAAGAAACGAGTCAGCATCATCGCCATCAGCACAGGCATCATCACACCCACAGAGGCGTGAATCAGTGCAACACTTGACGTGATTTGTTGTAGGTAAGCGTCCCAAGTAGAACCGTGAGCAATCAGGCTTTCACCGATGTTGTGTGTATCTAAACCTTTGTTCACACCAACGATAATTGGAGTGCCAACCGCGCCGAATGATACTGGCGTAGATTGGATCATCATGCCCATCAGTACCGCAGCAAGTGCTGGGAAACCGATAGCAACCAGTAGCGGAGCTGCAATAGCTGCAGGCGTACCGAAGCCAGATGCGCCCTCAATGAATGAACCAAAACACCAAGCAATGATGATTGCCTGAACGCGACGGTCAGCGGATATATCCGTAAAGCCGTTACGAATAGTGGTGATAGCTCCGGTGTGTTTCAAAGTGTTTAATAAGAAGATGGCGCCGAACACAATCCAGAGAACCGACACGGTAATGCCGAAGCCTTGGAACACAGAAGCTAGCACGCGAGTGCCAGACATATCCCAAGCAAGTAGGGCAATAGCAACGGTTAGTGCAAATGCCACTGGCATCGCTTTTTTCGCTGGCCAGTTCAGGCCAACCAGTAGAATCGCTGCAACAACTATTGGCGAAAAGGCCAATAAAGCTAGTAGAGTTTCACTCATGGGTACTTCCTCGTACTGTTTTCAAACGTTCATGTTTGAAGTAAAGATCACGTTATGGTTTGTCGTCATTTGAGTCGCTTTGGCCTCTAAACGGGCACCTTATTTGGGCGACTCTTGTAATTGGAATGACTGTTTTTGTAATTGTTTTGTTAATTTGGCGTGAATTTACCCCTTTATTTTTTATTGATATAGGGAAATAATGAAAATAATTAATTCCAAAATTGGCATAATAAAATGCGAGCAGACGATTTGATCCTGTTTTCACAGGTAGTAGAACTGGGCAGTTTTAGTAAGGTGGCAGAGCAAAATAACCTTACAAATTCAGTAGTTAGTAAAAGAATTGCACGCCTAGAGGAAGAAATTGGCGTGCAATTATTATATCGAACGACGCGTAAATTGACCCTGACTGAGGCGGGCAAGGCAATTTTGCACGGAGCCAAAAATGTGAAGCAGGCGACTCAAGAGGCTATGGACGCAGTTTCAGGCTTTGGTGAAAATGTCAGCGGTCATATCAAAATGTCAGTGCCTACTATCTCTGGAGATTTGATTCTGGCAGACGCCGTTGCCGAGTTTTGTAATATGCATCCAGGTTTAACGGTCGATATGTCACTGGACAATCGCTTTGTTGACTTAGTAGAAGATGGTTTGGACTTGGTGATTCGTACCGGTTACCTAGAAGACTCCAGCTTAATTGCACGACATATATTGGATTCGCAATGGGTGGTGTGTGCTTCGCCCTCTTATATCGCCAAAAACGGTAAACCGATGCAGCCCAAAGACTTAGTTGAGCACAACTGCTTGCAATACGCTTATCAAACCACAGGCGCGAGTGAGTGGCAGTTTCTGCATAGCAAAGACGGTTTTACCGACAACGATAAATACATTGTGCGCGTTTCGGGCTCTTTCTCGACGGACAACGCGACCGCGCTAAGAAAAGCCGCCTTAGGTGGGCATGGTGTGGCGTACGTGCCGCGTTGTCTGGTTTATCACGATATTCGCAATGGTCAGCTGGTGGATATCTTCCCTGACTTGGTGGGCAAGAAGTTGGGCATTTATGCGGTTTACCCTTTTACTCGTCAGCCGCCCAACAAGATTAAGTTACTGATTGAACACATAAGAACGCGTTACCTGACGATTTCTCACTATTTTTAATAAGGATCACGATGAGCTATTTAAAAGAGTATCAATATCCAATCACCAACAAACAGATTGTCAGCGATGACTACTTTGGTCAGATAGTCGAAGACCCTTATCGCTGGTTAGAAGACGACAGAAGTGATGAAACCGCGCAGTGGGTAGCGAGCCAAAATGCAGTCACGTTTGATTACCTTGCTCAAATCCCCTATCGTGCAGAACTGCGAGAGCGCTTAGCAAAAGCGCAAGACTACAAAAAGAGCTCTCAGCCGTTTGTCCGAGGCGATTACACCTACTTCTATAAGAATGATGGCTTGCAGAACCACAGTATTCTCTATCGTCAGAAAGAGGGGCAGTCGGTTGAAGTATTCCTAGACCCGAACACCTTCTCGGAAGATGGCACCACATCTCTCGGCTCAGTGTCGTTTTCGAAAGACTATAGCTTAGTGGCGTACAGTATTTCTGAGGGCGGCAGTGACTGGCGCAAGATCTTTGTGATTGATACCGAAACTAAGCAGCAGCTCGAAACAGAAATCACTGACGCTAAATTTACGGGCATCTCTTGGTTAGGCAATCGTGGATTTTACTACTCAAGCTACGATAAGCCCGATGGTAGTGAACTCTCTGCTCGCACTGAGCAACACAAATTGTACTTCCATGAATTAGGTATAGAGCAAGCCAATGACAAGGTGATTTTTGGCGAAAGCAACGATGAGCAACACCGCTATGTGTCCGGCTACACTACCGAAGACGATCGCTACTTAATTATTCTTGGGAAAGAGTCTACGTCTGGTAACCGACTGTTCTATATCGACTTAAATTCACAAGACCAATCGTTGAGCACACTGATTGATCATGTGGATAGCGATACGTATCTCATCGATAATCAAGATGAGACCTTCATTCTTTACACCAATCTTGATGCTCCGAACGGCAAGGCCGTGAGCTTTGACACACGTACTGAGCAGTGGCGAGATATCATCTCAGAAAAGCCACAGCCATTAGACATCAGTACCGGTGGAGGGTACTTGTTCGCGCACTACATGGTAGACGTGGTATCCAAAATTGATCAGCTTGATTACCAAGGTAACTTAGTTCGAGAGCTCCACATGCCAGGATTAGGAACGGCCAGCGGTTTGGGTGGTAAAAAAGAGCAAACTCAGCTTTATTACACCTTTACCAATTATGTTACGCCGCCCACTATCTTCTCGTTTGATGTTGAATCTGGCAACTCGGAAATCTATCAGCACTCTGAGTCTCCGTTTGAGCCGGACAAGTTCGAATCTAAGCAGGTCTTCTATACCTCAAAAGACGGAACTCAGGTTCCGATGCTTATCTCTTACAAGAAGGGATTACAGCTAGATGGTAATAACCCAACCATGTTATACGCCTATGGCGGCTTCAATGTCAGCCTAACCCCTTCTTTCTCGGGGACGGTGGGCAGTTGGTTGGAGTTGGGTGGTGTGTACGCAGTTCCCAACCTGAGAGGCGGCGGTGAGTATGGCAAGGCGTGGCACAAAGCCGGTACTCAGCAGCAGAAACAGAATGTGTTTGATGACTTTATCGCTGCAGCAGAATTCTTAATCAAAGAGAACTACACCAGTAGCGACAAGCTAGCGATTCGCGGTGGCTCTAATGGCGGCTTGCTTGTTGGTGCCTGTATGACTCAAAGGCCGGAGCTATTCCAAGTGGCTTTGCCTGCGGTTGGGGTGCTAGACATGCTGCGTTACCACACATTCACGTCTGGCGAAGGCTGGGCATACGACTATGGTACATCTGAACAAAACAAAGAGATGTTTGAATACCTGCTTGGTTATTCCCCAGTTCACAATGTGCTACGTGGCGTCGACTATCCAGCAACATTGGTCACGACGGCTGACCATGACGACCGCGTGGTGCCAGCACATTCTTATAAGTTCATTGCTGAGCTACAAGACAAGCACGACGGTGGTGCGCCTGTGATGATTCGTATTGATGTTAATGCGGGGCACGGTGCTGGAATGCCATTGAGTAAAGCTATCGATCTTACTGCAGATATCTATGCATTTACTCTGTTCAACATGGGTGTTGAGTCTTTTGATACGCCGTAGAGATGTTTTGAATTAATTAAAATAGATATTTGACCATAACCAAAAAGCCTCAAAATCGACCTTAGGTTTTGAGGCTTTTCATATATATGAAAATCTATCAAAAATGCACCATGTTTCCTTTATTTTTACACACTGTTTTCCGTGATAGACCCCGCCATTATTGATGAAATGAAAGCGATTTCAAGCTGATATTTCACACAATTTAAACTCTAAATAACTGATCTGTAAGAAATAGTTTTGCTCATGAATTTTCTAAAAGTTTCATGGCTCCTGACCTAATTTATCAGTGTGAACAGCGACCAACTTTTCAACGCTTTCATTGCTTAATATTTCCCTGTTCGATGAAAACTCAAAAAAAATAATAGGGAATTACAATGCAAAGATTTAAGCTTTTGCCAATAACGGTCGCAGTGGCGGCTTCGCTTGCTTCACTCTCTTCTTTTGCTGCAGAAACGGATCTTGCCGCTCTAGAACAACGAATCTTAGAGTTAGAATCTCAAGTTGGTGACATCAAGTATGTTGATGATCAACAACAGGCGGTTCTAACGGCAGAAACCAATGTACCAGACGGCATCGTCTTCTCTGGTTATGCTCGTTACGGCGCTCACTACAAAAGTGGTGATGAGCGTTATGTAGACATCGGTACAACAGGTCGCTCAGTTGGTCGTTTAGGTAACGAAGCCAATGGTGGTGAAGTTCAGTTAGCTAAGCTTTTCCAAGCTGACAACGGCGCTATCTGGGACATCGTATTCATGGCTGATCACTGGGAAGCAGACGCATGGGCTGATGACGGTGGCCTGAGCATGAAAAAAATGTACGCCGGTGTAACCAATGTATTTGAAAGCCAGCCTGAGCTTTACATGTGGGCTGGTCGTGACTTCCATCAACGTCCGCAACAAGGTTTGAACGATTACTTCTGGATGACACACGATGGTCAAGGTGCTGGTTTTAATAACCTAGATTTCGGTGGCGCGAAGCTAGATATGGGCTTTGTAGGCCAAGTGAAAGGCGGCCTCGTTAATGACAACGGTCGATACGCTGTGACTGCAAAACTGCATAGCATCAACGCTGGTATCGGTAACCTAGATCTTTACGCAAACTACGGTTTTGCTTCTGATGAAGCTGATACTTCTACTACGACTGAGTATGTATATAACCCTCTTACAGACAAAATGGAACCAGTGGTAACACCGGGTCAAAAAGTTAGTGATGAAACAGCATACTTAGTTGGTGCAACTTTAGGTCTAGGCGAGTCTAACAAGTTAGTTATGAAGTATGGTGACGGTGCAGACTCATCTGTATTTGAACTGAAAGGTGATTACCAAACCTTCTACGCAAGTTTGGAAGGTAGCTACGCAGCGTCTGAGCAATTCATCATTGATTACTTGGTGTCGTACAAAGACAACTCTGGTTCTGATCTAGACCGCGAGAACACGGAATACGCTGGTATCGTTCGTCCACAGTACCAATGGAATGATGTTCACTCTACATGGTTAGAAGCGGGCTACGGCATGGTTGATTACGATGACGACGGTGAAGAGAACGCATGGAAAGTAACGCTTTCTCAAAACGTTTCTCTAGGTGGCTTACCTTGGAGCCGTCCAATGCTTCGTTTCTACACAACGGTGGGTGATGTAGAAACTAAAGGCAACACAGTGAAGACAACGAATGTTGACACATTGTCGTTCGGTGCAATGTTTGAAGCTTGGTGGTAATCACTGATATAGAAACAGCGGCTCTTTGAATCCGGCATATTTTCAAAGAGCCATGCTTTCGAATATCCATACGTTTCAATAGTACGTAAATACTGTCCATTTTAGCCCTAAAGGCAGATTGATTAGGGCACGTTTCAATTAGCTCCATTCTTGGGCACATTTTTGTGCCCTTTTTTTCGCCACTAGATCAGGGATTTACTATGAGACTTTCTTCCATCGTGTCTCGAGTTTATTTAGGTTTCTTCGTACTGATTGTGATCATGCTGGGTTCTGCATGGTTAAGCATCAGTAGCAATAAAGACATCACCACTCGAATCGAAAGCATCACCCAGCAAGCTACGCCATTAATGCTTCAATCCTCCACGTTAACCATCCGATTTCTGGACATTAATCGCAGCATCACGCCGTACTTATCCGCCAATTACATGGATGAACTCGAACCACTGAAACTGACCATATTGAATAACATAGAGCAATATCAGCAGCAGTTGAGTTGGTTTGAAGGTAAAGGTGTCGCTGGCTCACAAATGGAAATCTTGCTTAGCAACATTGATGAAACGGGTAGATCGACGATCGAAAAGATAGAAGGAGTACTAGAACTTTACGTTGCTTATCTGGATAGCAAAGATCTTGGTGCGATGGGGCAAGCGCAATTTCAGTCTGTGGTGGGACAGCTTAATAACACCTTGGTCAATCAACTGGCGAGTGCGAAATCAGATCAAATACAGAAGGCGGTCGAAGCTCTGTTGGTGCAACTAAGCCTGATTGCGGCAGAGACTAATGAGGCATTCTCATTACAAACGTCATCAGAAGTTCGCGGGGTAGAGCGACGCCTACAAAGTCGCAAAGAGCGATTCGAACAAGCGGTAACCGACTTAGATAATCTGGACTCATCTTTACTACGTCGCAGTCAACAGTCTTTATCACTGCTCGCTTCACACGCATTTTCATCCAGTGGTTCAGTCGCTACCCATAAAGAAACCGTGAAACTTGATGAGTCTATCTCCCTTCAAAAGCAGGAAATTGAACAGCTAATCGATCAACAGTTAAGTCACTTTGATGAGCTTTCTCTATACGCAGAAGATACCGCAACACGCTTGTATCACGAATCGATGGATTCTTCAGAGAGAGCCCTTTGGATACAAGGCGTGATTGCTCTTACTTCTGTAGTTATTGCTCTTTTGATTGGGTTGAATATCGCCAAAGGGATTCGTAAACCAAGCAAGCTTCTGCAAGGCGCATTGGACCAAGTTGCGAACAAGGATTTGAGCAAAATGGTGCGATATCAAGCGAATAATGAGTTTGGTTTAGTTAGCGATAAAGTGAATTTGGTTATCAGTCATCTGACTGAAATGATTGAGAACATGCGCCAATCGTCAACGCGCTTAAAAGAAGCGTCTTTGGAGAACCAAAGCACTAGCCGTTCATTGAGTGAGGCGATGCAAGACCAAACCAATCAGACCGTGATGGTAGCAACGGCCATGGAGCAAATCGAGTGTTCGGTGACCGAAATAACTCAAGCGGCTAATCAAACGTTAACCCTGGTGACTGAAGCGGTGTCGAGTTCCAATCATGGCCAAGAGACGATGGACAAAAGCGTCGAGTTGATGAGTAGCTTGGAACGCAAATTAGCAGAATCAACAGCGACCATCGGCCAGCTTGAAAGTGATAGTGCCAGCATTGGTTCGATTCTTGATGTGATATCTGGGATATCAGAGCAAACTAACTTGTTGGCATTAAATGCAGCCATTGAAGCAGCGCGAGCGGGAGAACAAGGGCGTGGTTTCTCTGTGGTGGCCGATGAAGTTCGCGTGCTAGCGGCCAAAACCAATGCCTCGACGCAAGAGATACACAACAAGATTGAACAGTTACAAACCAGTTCCAAACTGGCGGTGGAACAAATCAATCAATGTGTGGTGGGCATGGTTCAATGTTTTGAACAAACGGGCGAAGTGAATCACTCAATATCAAGCGTGTCAGAACTGCTCACTGAGGTTGAACAAAGAAGCCATCAAATCGCGACTGCGACCACGGAACACCAAGTGGTCGCATCTCAAGTCACACAAAACATCAGCCAGATACACACCTTGGCAGAGGATAATTCTCAACGATCTCAAGTTCTGTTCTCTCATGGTCAACAGCTTGAAACCATGTCGCAGCAGCAATTCTCACTAACTCAAGAGTTTAAGCTCGCTGAGCAATCAGAAAACAAGGTTTAGAGGCGACTCTAAGCTCTCTACTGTTTCACGCCCAGCCTTTGCTGGGCGTTGTTGTTTCAAGTTTCGGGTTCTGCAAAGCGAATTCGAAGTACCTATGAAATGTTCCCATACAATTTCGCATAGCCACTGAAATATTAGGGTCAATTTAGCCCCGTATATTACCGTCTGCTGCGGGTTCACCTCTGAATAGTGCTTTTGAGAACCGGAGTTTAAGCGTTCTTACTTTCACCCTGGCAGCAAGTAACCAGGCATCGTTTTGATTGGGTGAGTAATAATCTCATGAAACAGTTTCATGGCGTGAAGTGAATCTGTAAGCGCTTTCAAGATTTCCAAATCCAGCCTTTTTACCTCCAAGCTTAGTGTGATGACACTCACTTCAACTAAAACGTAATTTCTTAATAATCGTTTTGTAAGCGGTTACAAGCTAATGAAGTATCGAGGTTCGAGTGGCGACAATTAAACACGTATCAGAACATGCAGGTGTGTCTCAAGCGACAGTGTCTAGAGTGATCAACGGCACTAGTAGAGTGAGTCATGACAAGAAATTAAAGGTTGAAAAAGCGATCAAGGAGTTAGGTTATCGCCCGAATTCTATCGCTCAAGCCTTGGCTTCAAGTCGTACCGGTAGTGTTGGCGTTGTTGTTCCAGAGCTTGGTGGCTCTTTCTATTCGGGCATCTTGCACAGTATAGAAGAAAACCTACGCCGCTTTGGTTACCACGCTGTTGTTGCGGCGGGCTCGAACACCGAACAAGGGCAGCGCGAGTCTGTGGAGTTTTTGTTGGGGCGTCGTGTTGATGCTTTGATTCTTCATACTCAACTGCTCAGTGATGACTATTTAATTGAATTGGAAGAACAGGGGACCCCTGTGGTTTTAATTAACCGCGTTATCCCAGAAATGGCGATGAGTTGCATTGATATTGATAACGAAGTCGGGGGGCTGCTCGCCACTCAATATCTTTTGCAAAAGGGACATACAGATATCGCGTGTATCACCGGGCCTTTAGATAAAGCAGACGCTAGGGGGCGTTTGCAGGGGTATCGCAAGGCTTTGGAAGAAGCGGGTGTGCCATATGATGAGGCCTTGGTCGCTGAGGCGGGATTTACTGAAGAGACCGGCATCAGTGCTATGAAGAAGTTGATCAACCGTAAGTGCCACTTCACAGCTGTATTTGCTTCAAACGATCACATGGCATTTGGCGCTTTCGAAGTCTTACACAACGAGGGATTGTCGGTTCCGAAAGACATATCTCTTGTGGGCTTCGATAACACCATCTTCGCGCGTTATCTGACCCCTAGTTTGACCACCATTAATTTCCCCATTGAAGAGATGAGCATTGAAGCGGTTCAGCTCACTCTGCAAAAGCTAAAGAAAATTAAACATGACGTGAATTTTAAATTGTTGCCGACGTTGGTCACTAGAAACTCGGTATCGGATTTACTCATTGCCCTATAAAAAATATTAAGGATAGAAGATGAAATTTAAGACCTTAGCGCTTTCATGCGCGGTTGCTTTAGGACTAGGTGCAACAGCTGTTAATGCTGCTGACAAAGAGATTCGTTTCGATGGCTTCCCTGATTTCGATAGCAGCCTGAAGGTATTACTGCCTGATTTCGAAAAGGAAACAGGGATCAAAGTGGATTACCTTATGAACAATCACGGTGACCACCACACGAAACTAACCACTAACCTGGCAACAGGCTCTGGTGCAGGTGACGTGATTGTTGTGGACGTTGAGAAAATTGGTCCATTCGTAAGTTCTGGTGGCCTAGTAAACCTGTCTGAAAACTACGGTGCTGATAAGTACCAAGAGCGATTCGCACCATATGCATGGGCGCAAGGTAAAGGCGCTGACGGCGACATGTACGGTATTCCTGTCGACCTTGGTCCTGGTGTTATGTACTACCGCACCGACGTATTTGAAAAAGCGGGCATCAATGTAGAAGACGCAATCAAAGATTGGGATTCATACATCGCAGCTGGTGAGAAACTAAAAGAGCAAAACGTACAGCTTATCGCTTCAGCCGCCGACGTAGCACAAGCAATCATCTTTACTACAGTTCCTGAAGGCGAAGGTCTTTACTTCGATAAAGATGGCAATCCAGTGGTGACATCTGAGCGTTTTGTTCACGCTTTTGAAGTGGCAAAAGAGATTCGCGACAAAGGCTTAGATGGCCGCATTCTGGCTTGGTCTAACGAATGGTACGAAGGCTTCCGCAACGGCACATTTGCAACTCAACTTTCTGGCGCTTGGCTACTTGGTCACCTAAACAACTGGATTGCACCTGAAACCAAAGGTAAGTGGGCAGTAGAAAACCTTCCTGATGGTATCTACGGCAGCTGGGGTGGTTCGTTTCTATCTATCCCAACGCAATCTGAAAACCCAGATGAAGCATGGGCGCTTATCGAGTACATGACGACGGACCGTGAAGTTCAACTTAAGCACTTCGAAACGATTGCGGCTTTCCCTGCGAACGTAACGACGTATGACGATGAGTTATTCCAAGAAGAGATGGAGTTCCTAGGTGGTCAGAAAGCACGTCTTCTATTTGCAGAAGTGGCACAGAACATCAAGCCAGTATCTCCAGCTCAAGGCGACCACGTAGCACGCTCTATAATTTTAGAGAACGCATTGATGGAAGTGCTTGATGAAGGTAAGGACATCGAGACTGCATTGAAAGAGGCAGAGCGCCTAATTAAGCGTCGTACGCGTAATCTTTAATTTGTTATTACTTTGAGTAAGTGAGGAAGCGTGGATAACGCGCTTCCTTTTTTAAGAGGTCGTTACTATGAATCATACAGCGAGCACAACGATAGAACCTTCTGAGCAAAGCCTTTTTTCTCGTCTGAATTTGAAAGCGCTTACACCGTATGGATTCCTTCTGCCGTTTCTGATCATTTTTTCTGTATTTGGGATCTTCCCGCTGTTGTTCTCTGTTTACCTGTCGTTCCACGAATGGAACCCAGTACAGGGCATGGATGCAATGGAGTTCGTTGGTTTTGAGAACTATCACATTGCCTTGACTGACCCATGGCTATGGCGTTCATTAAAGAACACATTATGGCTAGCAATCACATCGGGTGTTGCTCAGCACTTAGTCGCTATTCCAGTGGCTTACATGTTGGTTTCAATGGGTGACCGTATGCGTCACTGGCTAACATCGGCGTACTTTCTACCGTTCATCACATCAACGGTCGCAGCGTCACTGATTTTTTTCAATATGTATTCTCCTAACTCAGGAATTATCAACCAAACGCTAATGGCATTGGCCGATAGCACGCTGTTTGGTTGGGCGTTTGCTTGGGTTAACGATTTTCAACCGATCCGCTGGTTAGATGATGCCACTATGGTGAAGCCGTCTATCGCGATCATGGTTTTCTGGAAATACACCGGTTTTAACATCGTCCTTTACACCACTGGTTTAATGACGATTCCTAAAGATATTTTAGAAGCTGCTCGTATGGATGGTGCGAATGCCTTCCGCCGCTTCTGGAACATCTCACTACCAATGATTCGTCCATTCATCTTCTTTGCAATCACCATGACCATCATCGGTAACCTGCAAATGTTTGAAGAACCGTTCGTTCTAACGCGTGGTACAGGTGGTACGGGTCAATCTGGTTTAACTATCTCTATGTACCTCTACAAAGTGGGTTGGGAATGGTTAGAAATGGGCACAGCGTCAGCAATTTCATGGCTTCTGTTTGCACTGATCGCGTCTTGTACTTTGGTTCAATTTTTATTCTTCGGTAAGAAAGGCTTAGGGGAACATTAAGATGTCGACATCAATTAAGACAAATACCTCACCACTAAGTGGCCTAATGCCAAGCGAACGCACCATGTACATCATGACTAAGATCTTGATGGTCATGCTCGGCATATTACTGATTGTTTCCGCAATCATTACGGTGTTCCCATTTGTGTGGTCTGCACTGCTTTCAACACGTGACCGTTCGGAGATCTTCGGCTCGGGCATCAGCTTTGCGATTGGCGACAGCCTAATGGTGAACTACGCAAAACTGCTGGAAATCATGCCGTTTTGGAAAGCGATGTTTAACTCGATTTACGTGGCTTTCTTAGGCACAACCATCTCGCTGCTGTTTTGTAGCATGGGTGGCTACGCGTTTGCTGTGTTTAAGTTCCGCGGTAAGAACGTGTTGTTCGGCATGCTGGTTGGCTCAATGGCGATTCCGCCAGTGCTTAGCTTGATCCCTTACTTCATGATCGTGAAATTCTTAGGCTTGTTGGATAACCACATGGCGGTATGGCTACCGTTCACAACCACGCCATTTGGTATCTTCTTGATGCGTCAGCACGTGATTGCATCGATTCCTAAAGAGCTATTAGAAGCAGCGAAGTTAGATGGTGCAGGTGAGTTCAGAACGTACTGGAGTGTGGTACTGCCACTGATGAAACCAGCACTAGCAACACTCGCTATCGTGCAGTTCGTCTTCTTCTGGAACATGTTTATGCAGCCTCTTGTGGTGCTGAACAACCCTGACAATTACGTCATCACACAAGCACTACGAAGTGTTCAAGGTATTCCGAATACGCCATGGGGCGCGGTAATGCTAGGTACCACAATTTCTATTTTACCACTCGTGATTACATACCTGCTCGCATCGAAACAGATGATCAGTGGTTTAACGTCCGGCGCAGTTAAAGGTTAGGTTTAAGGGTTATAACAATGAATAAATTTCAACTTCCAAGTGATTCAAAGTTACGCAGTAAGGAATTTGTATTCGGTGTCGCGACATCTGCATACCAAATTGAAGGCGGCGTTGAAGAGGGCGGTCGTACACCGTCTATCTGGGACACGTTTTGTAAGACGCCAGGTAAGGTAGATAACGGCGATAGTGGTGATGTGGCGTGCGACCACTACCACTTGTGGCAACAAGATATCGAGATGATTCAAGGCTTAGGTGTTGATGCTTACCGTCTGTCAATTGCATGGCCACGTATCTTGCCGCAAGACGGTGTGGTGAATCAGCAAGGTCTGGAGTTTTACGAGCAGATCATCGATGAATGTCATGCCCGTGGAATGAAGGTGTTCGTGACACTTTATCACTGGGATCTACCGCAATACCTAGAAGACAAAGGTGGTTGGTTAAACCGTGAAACGTCTTACAAGTTTGCTGAGTATGCAGAAGTGGTGAGTAACTACTTTGGCAATAAAATTGATGTTTACACCACATTGAACGAACCGTTTGTATCTGCGTTCTTAGGCTACCGTTGGGGCGAGCATGCACCGGGTATCAAGGGTGAAAAAGAAGGTTTCTTAGCCTCTCACCACTTAATGCTAGGTCATGGTTTGGCGATGCCGATTCTTCGTAAGAATGCACCTCATGCTAAGCATGGTGTGGTATTTAACGCGACTCCGGCTTACCCACTGACACCGCAAGATCAAGGCGCTGCAGACTACTGTGAAGCAGAGAACTACCACTGGTTCATCGACCCTGTGCTAAAGGGTGAATACCCACAGCCAGTAGTCGACCGTCAAGCGATGAACATGCCGATGATTCTAGAAGGCGATCTAGACATCATAAGTGCACCGGTTGATTACATCGGTATCAACTACTACACACGTAATGTCGCTCGCTTCAATGAAAATGGTGACATTGAATCAGTAAAACAGACTGACGCAGAACACACTTATATCGGCTGGGAAATCAATCCACAAGGCCTAACTGATTTATTGGTAAGACTGGATGCTCGTTACGAAAATATGCCGCCTATCTACATCACAGAGAATGGTGCAGCAGGTAACGACGAGCGTGTTAACGGACAAGTGATGGATGACCAACGTGTTCGTTACTTCCAAGGCCACATTGAAGCAGTTCACAACGCCGTTGAAGCAGGTGTGAAAGTTGATGGCTACTTTGCGTGGAGTCTAATGGATAACTTTGAGTGGGCATTCGGCTACTGCCAACGCTTTGGCATCGTCCATGTTGATTACACCACCCAAGAAAGAACACTGAAACAGAGCGCAATTGCGTACCGAAACATGCTTCAAGAGCGCGTTGAGGAGAACAGATAATGGCTAAAGTAGAATTCAAAAACATCAAGAAATCATTTGGTGATGTTGAAGTGGTTAAAGAGTTTGATTTTACGGTCGAAGACGGTGAGTTCGTGGTTTTCCTTGGCCCATCTGGCTGTGGTAAGTCGACTACCCTTCGCATGCTAGCAGGCCTAGAAAGCATCAGTTCTGGTGACATCGTGGTTGGTGGCAAAGTGATGAACAAGGTTGATGCCAAAGACCGTGACTTAGCAATGGTATTCCAAAGCTATGCATTGTACCCACACATGACGGTTTACGAGAACATCGCTTTCGCTCTGAAACTGAAGGGCATGCCAAAGGCAGAGATTGACGTAGAAGTACGCAAAGCGGCGAAAATGCTAGAGCTTGATCCGTTACTAAACCGTAAGCCAAAAGAGCTCTCTGGTGGTCAGCGTCAGCGTGTAGCTATGGGCCGCGCGATGGTTCGTACTCCGAAAGTGTTCTTGTTTGATGAGCCGCTATCTAACCTCGATGCAAAACTTCGTGGCGTGATGCGTGAAGAGATCAAACACCTACACCGCGAGCTGAAAACGACCACGATCTACGTTACACACGACCAGATCGAAGCGATGACGCTAGCAGACCGCATCGTGATTCTGAAAGACGGTTATGTTGCTCAAGTGGGCACGCCAACCGAGGTGTTCCAACGCCCAGCTAACAAGTTTGTCGCGCAATTCATTGGTAACCCGTCAATGAACATGTTGGAAGCTAAGCTGATTGAAAAAGAAGGAGAATTCTTCGTTGAACTTGGCGATGTTCATATCCCACTGCCAGAGCGCTTTAAGTCTCTAGCATCTAAAAACCTAGCGCTTCACTTTGGTGTTCGTCCAACAGACATCCACCTACGTGCTGAGCAAGTTGACCACGACCGTGTGCTGCCATTCCCTGTGAAAATCAAAGACAAGGAACTGCTAGGTGCGAGCATTCTTCTGAAAACAGAAATCGGTGGTCAACCGCTGATGGTTGAAACCCAAGCCGCTGAAGTGGATGTGAAAGAACTGACACTTTATTTGGACTTGGATGCTTTCCATCTGTTTGACGCACTGAGCGAGAACTCGCTAGCGAGCTAGTCAATTTAAGTCAGCCAACGAGCTGATACCACTCTACTTACGACAAATTGTTTTGGCTCCTCCTGATTTGGGAGGGGCTAGGGATAGTGATGATGAAATTCGGATATTTTGACGATAAAAACAAAGAATACGTAGCAACCACGCCGTGTACACCGATCAAATGGTGTAACTATGTAGGTACATTAGATTTCGGTGGTATTGTCGATAGCAACGGCGGTGTGTTGTTGTGTAAAGGTGATCCGGCACTGAACCGTATCACTAAGTACATTGCTCAGCTGCCAAACTCAGATTTCAAAGGCTCGACCATGTACCTCAAGGTGCGTGATGAAGCGGGCAACTTGGAAATATTTTCACCTTTCTACACACCAACATTGAAGCCGCTGGATAAGTTTGAAAACCACACAGGCTTGTCTTACACCACCATCATTGCAGAAGCGTTTGGTGTGCGTTGTGAAGCGACCTTCTTCGTGCCAAAAGCAGACCAAGTTCTTCTACAAGACATCAAAGTCACCAACATTTCAGACAAAGCGCTGCACGTTGATGTTGTGCCTGTATACGAATTCACACACTTCGATGCACTTAAGCAACTATTGAATGCGGATTGGGTTCCACAAACCATGACGCTCAAAGCACACCAGCAAGAGTCGGGTCATACCGTGCTTGAGCAGTATGCGTTCATGAAGCGAGACTATGCGGTAAATCTGATGACAGCGGATCGCCCTGCGACTTCATTTGACGGTGATCGCCAATCATTCCTAGGTCAGTTTGGTTATGGCACTTGGGCTGCGCCGCAAGCGTTAGAAAACGATGAGCTTGGCAATACCGAGTGTCTGCGTGGTGACAACATCGGTGCACTGAATCTGCGTTTAGGTTGGTTATCTCCAGAGCAGACTGAACGTACCGTTGTACAAATTGCACAAGAAGAGAGCCTAGAAGTCGCGCAACCTTTACTGGCTAAATACCGTGACCACCAAGTGGTTGACTCGGCATTCGCTGAACTGGCTGAGCACTGGGATTCTTACCTACAAGCGGTTCAGGTTGAAACGCCAGACCCTGCTATGAATTCGATGCTTAACGTACACAACCCACGCCAATGCCACACTACTAAAAACTGGTCTCGTTACCTGTCTCTGTATCAGCTTGGTTATGGCGCACGCGGCATCGGTTTCCGCGATTCTTCACAAGATACATTGGGCGTTATTACTCATATGCCAGAAGAGGCGCGCGAGTTCATTGAGCGCCTGCTATCGGTGCAAAACACTAATGGCTCTGCGATGCACCAGTTCTTCCCATCGACCATGGAAGCGAACGCTGGTGACTCTCGTGAAGAAGAAGATCGCCCGGATTACTACGGTGACGATCATCTGTGGATCATCTACGCAGTCACTCAATATGTGAAAGAGACAGGCAATGCTGACTTCTTGAACAAAGAGATTCCGTTCTACCAAAAAGATAAAGCGGGCAACCCTGTAGAAACAGGCACCGTTTGGGATCACTTGTGTCGCGCGATTAAATTTACATACACCAACACCGGTGAGCACGGCCTACCATTATTAGGGTTTGCAGACTGGAATGACACGGTGAACCTGCCAACAGGTGCTGAGTCGATGATGGTAGCTAACATGTACGGTAAAGCCCTGCTTGATATGTTGGACCTTTGTGAGCTACGCGGTGAGGAACAACCAACAGCTCAGTTCAAAGAGCAATACCAACAAATGCAGAGCACTGTGAATGAATGCGGTTGGGATGGCGAATGGTTTGTGCGTTACTTTGATGAGCAAGGCCTGCCGATTGGCTCTCATAAGAATGAACAAGGGCAGATCTACACTAACGGTCAAAGCTGGCCTGTGATTTCTGGTTTCGCAACGCAAGAGCGTGCGACACAAGCGCTAGATTCGGTTTACAACAAGCTGAACACGACCAATGGTATCAAGCTTTCAACTCCTGGTTACAACGGCTTTGATCCACAACTTGGTGGTGTTTCGACATACCCACCGGGTGCGAAAGAGAACGGCGGTATTTTCCTTCACTCAAACCCGTGGGTGATGATTGCAGAAGCGAAAATGGGCAATGGCGAGCGTGCTTACGAGTACTACCGTCAAATTAACCCGGCTTCGAAGAACGACGATATTGATACCTTCGAATCGGAGCCATACTGCTACCCACAAAACATCTTGGGCGACGAACATAAACAGTTCGGCCTAGGTCGTAATGCATGGCTGTCGGGTACTTCATCTTGGACATACGTTGCAGGTACTCAGTGGATTCTGGGTGTTCGACCTGAAATTGATGGCTTGCTGGTGGACCCTTGTATCCCCGCTGAGTGGCCTGAGTTCAAAGTCCGTCGCCAGTTCCGTGGTGCAACATACAATATTCATGTCACGAACCCGAACAACGTGTGTAAAGGTGTGGTTGAGATGAAGGTCAATGGTGACCTGATTTCAGGCAATAAAGCACCGGTATTTACATCGGGTGAGCACACGGTGGAAGTGGTTTTAGGTTAACAAAGAGAGGGGCGCTTTATGCGCCCTTTATTGCTCTTTCGTTTGGTTATTTTGGTTGATAGGTGGCTTGGCATTGCCAAGTGAAGGTTTGAGACTGGTTCGGGTTCAGCGTCAATAAGCCAATCTGGTTATTGAATGCATCGGCAGGGCAAGTCATGGGCTCTATCGCAATGCTCTGTTCACTCGTTGGAGTATAAAGCTGAACAAATGGGTAGCTCGCGTCTTGTTGGTAGTGAATTGCGGCAGATGAATCTGAGCGTGTCAAAGTCAGTTGGTTGGTCGCAGTCGCTTCGAATTCAAAGCAGTGATTTAGGCTTTGATTAATAAGATCTTCACTCAGGGAGGAACGCTCAAAAGCACGCTTGTCACCATTGGGTAGGTCGTTCTCGTGTACGACCTCAGCGCAAGGCGACATGGTCAGTTCACACTGTTCTAGGTCATTGCTGAGCGAGAAGTAAGGGTGCCAAGCATCACCGAATGGGAAGGCATAATCACCACAATTAGAGACGGTTGTTGAGCAAGAGAGCTTACCCGTTGTGTAGATGGTGAAGGTAATTTCAAGGTTAAAAGCAAACGGAAAACCTGGATGTAAAGACGACGTTTGATACTCAAGCGTCACACTGGCTGACTGATCATTGGCTACGCTGTTTGTTATTGAAAAAGGTTGGTTATAGAGAAGGCCATGTACGGCGTGATCAGACCAAGGAAAGTTAGCTGGGAGTTGATGGTTTTGGCTGTCGAAACTGTAGCGACCTAAGTTTAAACGGTTTGGAAAAGGAAATAATTTAGCGCTGCGGGAAAAGAACGGATGTTGGTTGATCAGTTCATCATAATTCTGATAGCCACAAATAAAAGAGAATGGACTGTTATTCACAATGTATTTATTTATAACAGCACCAAACCCATTGATTATTTGAAGTTCTATACCATGCTGCTGATTTATTAATGTGACAGAGTCAATATTTCCAAATTTTTCATTTATAATTTTAAACATGTTGATGTCTCCATTTTTTGAAAGATATTAACAAGAAGAAAAAAATATTCAATGGCGGTTTTAACATGAATAATAAAATTCCATATTCAAGCTATTCAGGAAATTCAGAACACTTGTGTACAAAGGGCGACGCAGTTGAATTTATTCAACCTTGGTACACGCCAATTTCTACGACACCAGAAAATACAGGTATGGCGATCGGTGGGATCGGTAATACCTTTACACTGACGCCAAATGGTAACACGCCAAACTTCAGTTTTATTCCAGGAATATTTGTCGACTGCTCAAAGCAAGTTATTAATTTTAATGATTTTTATGCGTCAGTGATGGATGGGCCTGCCATTGAAACGCTTCAGGTTCTTAATGAGCAAGAGCTTAGCGTTCATCTGAATTTTTACCCAGCGCTATTCGATGGAAAGAAGATAGATAAAGAAAATATTTCGAATGCGATTAACCTCATTCGTGCCGCATTAGAAAATGGTAATTTCTATAAAGAAAATAAAGATAACTTTATAAAGTGGAATGTCGAGTTTTCTAATAAGACCCAATTATTAATTGAATCCGATTCATCGTCGATTGATTGTCAATTATATGTAGCCTTAGATTTCTTTAATGGTTTATTAATAAATGATACAACGAGACAGCTATCACTAACTGCGGGAAATAATAGTGATATAGAAAGTGTTAATGGTAGCGATATAGAATATAAGGCTTTATATCCATTAGCTGAATATAAATATAATAGTTTTGATGGTATTAATATAAAGCGAAAAGTAGTCTCGCCGATCGTTAAAGAGGATAAGCGTCTCTGTTCTTTGCCGATGCACTGGAACCACTTCCAGATTACTAATGAATCACAGCAAACACGCGTGATTACGCTTGCTCAACCTCTACAAAACTTGATTGGTTCAACCTACCGAAAAGGTCGTGATGGGATTCAAGATTCGGCGTGTACCTTATCTCAAAACCCGATTGCTCAGCAGCATCAAGCAGTGAAGGTCGATGGTGAAAGCCACGGTTTTACTGGTGTTCAGCTCACTAGTCAGTCGCCTTATCAAAGTGACATTGAGGGTGAGGTGGTGTTTGGTGTTCAAGCCGAAAACCGTTTGACTGAATCTGGGAAGGTATCGGTGTCTGTTAAGCCAACGCTCTATACTTCTAAAGTGAGCCAGCAAACCGAGTTCGCATTGAAAACCGGCCGCACTAACGCTGAATTCCAAACAGGCATTTACACAGGGCGCGAAGCATTGAGCGCACTAGTTGTGGCTCAGGTTGAACTGGAGCCGGGTGAGTCTGTAGACCTGCGTTTTGCTCAAGTGATGGCACATAGCAAAGTGATGCTTAATGGCTGGAACTCGGACAAGGCTTATACGCAATTCTACCCTCAAGCGAAACCAGCCTTACCGATGTTAGAAGATGTTTTACCAAAGCTTGAGGTGATTGAGCAGAAGATCGTTGAGCAACAGATTGCTTTCCTAGAGCAAGCTCAAAGCAAGATATCACAGCCTGAATCGGCACTGCGCTATGCGACGATGGCGATGAACTCACTATCATTCCTTGCTGAATCAACAGTATGGGATAAAGAAGATAAGTTCCTGGTGAAAGAGTGTGTTGATTACCCATTCTTTAACTCTCTGGATGTGTATTTCTACGGCTCATTTTCATTGCTCTATTTGCTACCTGAACTTGATGGCTGTGTGATGAAAGAGTTCTCAAAAGCGATTTTGGCTGAAGATTTTACCCAGCGCCGCTACTGGGAATATGAAGCGACACCGAATGCTGAATTGATTGATGAAAAGTACCAAGGTGTGCGCGCGATTCGAGGTGCAGTCATCCACGATTTGGGCAGCCCGTTCGATATTCAGCCTGACGCGTATAGTTGGCATAATGTTAAGGAGTGGAAGGACTTAGCACCGAAATACATTCTGATGGTGTACCGTCACTACCAAAAAACACAAGATATATCAGTGGTTAAAGAGTGCTGGCAAGCCGTAACAGAGAGCATCGATTTCTTGTCGAACTTGATTGCTGAAGGTGACGATTTACCGCTAACCCGCGGTACTGACGACACCTTTGATAACCTTGCGTCTCACGGTATCTCTATTTACTGTGCGAGCCTCTGGGTTGCAGGTCTTCAAGCTGCAAGTGAGCTTGCAAAATTGATGGGCGAACACGATCTAGGCGCGGGTTATCTAACACGTTCGAAAAAGGCATTAGCAACAGTTGAGCAGAGCTTGTGGGATGAGAAAGAGGGTTATTACCACTTCTTCGTGACGCCAGTCCAAGCTAAGCACCTTACTGGTGAAGGCTACCAAGCTTTGGAAAGTCTGGGGTTGGTTTTAACGGGGGATGCGATTGTCGATAAGAATATGCTTAACGATTATCTAAACCAAACCGATACTTCAATAAACATCGGTAAGGTAGCTCAACGTGTTTCCAAGAAACGTTTGTTGAGTGAAACGGCACCTCAAGCTTTCACACAAGAATATCTAGATTTGGTACCCGATTCAGACAATAGCTTTGGTGATGCATTGCTTGCCGATAGCTATCTCAAACTGATTGGCCTAGAGGGTATTTTCCCGAAACAGCGCATTCAGCGTGCATTGGACTATGTTTATAAACATAACTTCGAGATTAACAGCCCTAAACTTGGGGTGGCGAATATGACGCTCGCCGATGGTTCGCCGCATGAGGCCTTTCAGGCGCAAGACGTGTGGATTGGCGTGCAGTTTAGTGTCTCGACAGCGTTGAGTTTAGCGGGTAAGTCGCAGCAAGCAGAAACATTGATGGATACTGTGTATACCGCGCTGTATGACTATTCAAAAATTCCATTTGCCGCACCAGAAGGGTTCAACTGTTCTGTCTCATTTGATGAGAAAGATCTTTCAGAGTCTTTTAAATTGTCACAAAGTGATGCGAAAAAGTGGATTAATGCACTTAAATTGCAAAACTGTGTGCTGTCTGACGGTCGGGTTAATCCTAGCTTGACGAAAGACAGTGATAAATTTGTTAATATGGTTCAAGGTGAAATTTCAGCGGAGCAAGCTACGGTTCTTCACATGTGGCTTCTGAGCACAGGTTTGAAATATACCGCAGGTCGCTATTTCCGACCGGGGATGATTTTCGCCTACTTATATTAATTAAAGAGTATGAGTTTCAACTCGAGCAATGTTGAGTTGAAACTGATGGGGAGCTTTAGGGCTCCCCTTAATGTCACTGGGTTAGGGTATCGAGATGCGCACTAAAACTAAAAAAACCACCGTATACGATGTAGCGAGGCTAGCTGGCGTTTCGCCAAGCACGGTTTCTCGTTTTCTTAATCGAACAACCTATGTCTCGGATGATAAAAGCCAGAACATCGAACAGGCGATCAAAGACACCGGCTACAAACCGAATTTTCAAATGCAGGAAAACAGTAATCGCCGTTCATTAACGATTGGTGTATTGGTACAACACCCTGATAGCCCTTATACCAGTCGTATCCTTAACGACATGGAGAAAACCCTGATAGCCCAAGGCTATTCGTTGGTGATAGCTACCGGGCATTGGCAAAAAAAGCTTGAGATACACGCCTTAGAGTATCTAGCTAAGAGTAATGTCGATGGCATGATCATCGTGACAGGGAGCATTACCAAAGAGGATATTGCCAAGTACGCACCAGACACTCCTGTGGTTGCGGTGGGCTATGACATGGTTGCGGATAATGTTCGTTCAATTAACATTGATAATGTGTTGGGTGGCTACATGGCAACCCTCCATTTGCTCCAACAGGGGCACGTGAATATTGCTCATATCAAAGGGCTTTCAAGCCAACCAGATGCAGGTAATCGTTTTGAAGGCTATAAGAAAGCGCTTCAAGAAGCGGGCATTAAGGTGATGCCAAAGCTCGTCAAGCAAGGGGATTTCAGTAGTGAAACTGGCTATGAGAAAACCGTGGAATTAATCGAGTCGAAGATTCATTTTTCTGCTCTATTTGCCGCCAATGATCAAACGGCTTATGGGGCGATTAAGGCGCTCCACGATCACGGCTACAAAGTGCCAGAAGATGTGTCTGTAATAGGGTTTGATGACTTGCCTACGTCGAAGTATTTCACGCCAGCATTGACGACTTTGAGACAGCCAATTGAAGAGATTGGTGAGGTGTGTGCTCAGTCTATTTTGAATTTGCTTTCAGGTGAGAGACATGAAGCGCGACTACCACCGATTGATTTACTTGTTAGAGAATCGACTAAGTCTTTGTATCGTTAATTTTAAGATGATCACCAAGGTGTTACGCCCTGAAGTACTCGTAGTCGACACTGCCGTTATTGAGTCGTACGACGACTTCTAAGTTTTTAAGCCTCAGAACTATTTTCTGCACCAAGTGATAAAAACTCGCGTCGATGCTACCAGCCAATCGCTTGACCTCTTGCGTGACAATACGTTCCGTTTCTATTTTTGGGCTAGTATCAACTGAAGCTGCTGACAAGCTTTGGCGTTGACTACTTGCTGGTGAGATGTGTTTGTCTTCATCTTTTCTCCCTTGTGCTTCTTATTTCGCACCAATTTAATTTTCTTTGTACCAGTTAATGTCATGACAACGTAGATCTCGGCTCGTTAAGCGGTCAATTCGAAGATTGAATATAAGAGCAATAAGAAGAAATTAGAATGTTGTTTTATGCAATTTTCCAAAGATATCTTAGGGCTGGAACTTGATTAGGTGTGCTTGATGGAGTTATGTGAGAGGGTTGACAACGGTTTAAATCACTGAAACCTGCCCATTTCATACAAGCTAACTACCTGATTTCAACAATCTACAGTAGCTAGCTTGGTATGTTAGGAGTTTAATAAAAATTTTCTAAATCAGAATAAGTTTGAGCTCCTCCAAGGTGTAGATATTGAGTTTAAGCTCAGAGAGATCTTCACGTCTTGAAGCTTACTTAAATCATGAATTTCAAAATCTTTTAGCTTGAATGTCCAATTAGATAACAATGTCGGTTTAAAATAATAAGGACCGAAGTCTTCATCAATGGCGCCATCTTCTACTATAGTGTTGTGTGATCCCACACTGTTATAGGAATAAAACCTATACTGAGGGCTAGTGTTGAAGGTGTAGCTAGTCCCTAAGTATGTATCTTGGAATTGGCCAGTATGGCTCACCTGGAACTTATAATAGCCATCGGGCAAGTTATTACCTACTAGCTGAATACCAATTTTGTTAACTCTGATTCTATCTCTATCCTTCAATGTGCCACCAGCAAAACTGGAAATATTATATTCAAATGGATTTTTTTGAAAGCTAACATATTTATTGTTATTAATACTAATGGTAAACTCACCACTTTCTTTTAAGCTTTTGACAACATCTTCGTTTTCTAACGGGAATGTATACTCATAATTTTGAGGATAAGAGTTAAGGCTACTTAGATGATCTATTAGATCTTGGTTCATTGTTACCAAGTTTTTATTATATTCATCGTATGTTGAATTTAACTTAGGAACAACGGAGCTATTTTTAAATGTATTGTATTTTAGGGCCGCGTTATAATTTAATTGAGTTGTGTACAATGGCCTTTTGAAAAAGTTATAGCTCCTGAATAGGTACTTTTGAACTTCTAACATGTTAGACTCATCATCTTCTATTTTTTCAATTAAAGCTTCAACACGTTCTAGATCTTCTAGAATAGCTGTTTTTTCGAGCTCTAACTCTACAACCCTAGCAGACATTTGAATTAATGCTAACTGAGTACCAGTCACAGCAGAGCCCCAAGTCATTAATCGATCAAGAGATGCTCGATAAGCCTTAGCTCCTCTTATTGATAGCGCTTCGGCAGCTCCAAGCATTTCTGAAATATCTTGCTGAGTGAGTGTCCAATTCAGTGCAGAGGATTCTAGTTCAGGAATGGCTAAATTGATATCATTCATCTGCTCACGAAGATCAGCCCCAAACTTCTGCTCTTTGACCATTTTTAGAATAGCAGTAATATTATCACTTAATTTTTTGATATGACCTATATTTTCAGCTAGCTTCTTTAAATTTTTAACATCAAAAACAGTTTCTTTAACATCACTTGCTATTTGATCAGCAGAGTCAGCAACGCCACCAACATTACCTGTAAATGCTCCAATAAATGCTTGACCTAGGTCAGCTAGGATAGATAAACAGTTAAACATAGTTTCAATGACAAAATTAGCTTGGTACTCAAGTATGCCTTTTTGAAAGTCTTTTTCTAGAACTTCAACAATAGACTCTTGTTTTTTAAATTCTTCACTTCGTTCTTCTATAACTTTCTGGTAGCTGTCGATTTTTTTGTTTTGGTTATCTATTATTCCCTGTTGCGCTTCTAAAGCACTTTGTAGATGACCCAGCATTAGTTGAGCTGCATCTTTTCTAGTCTCGATATCTAATGTATGATCTTCGAACTGGTTATATTCATCTTGAAATGAAGACATTGAATCAAGGATTATCTGATAAGAATCAGAATAGACATTCATTTTTAATTTTGGAACATAATTACTTGAATTATTGTTCATTTCCAAAAATATTTTTATAGCTTGAATAGAATTGTATAATCCTGCTAGGTTAATATCTTTATCCAGTAAAGATTGCGATTTACCTAAAATATCTGAGTACCAAGATAACATATCTAAACTCAAATTAGGTACTTGATCGTAAATAGATACACTCATATCAAATGCTTGATCAAATATAAATTGATGATTTTTGTTAGAAGATGTTAAATAGCTGTTGATGTTTAAGTTTTCATCATTATAATCCGTAGGGGATTGGTTTTTTTGTTTTACATATCTGTAGTGACGGCCATTTTCTAGGTGTACTTGATTAAAAGAATTTAACGTATTAATAGAAATTCTAGTATCAATTTCATTTGATATAACATTAACCATAGCCCTTGAATCTTCAGAAGCTGATAAGTTTACTGAGTGTTCACCAGTTATCTTCCTAGCTAAGATTAAAACTGACTGATTTGATATGTCCGAGACAACAGGAGAATCAATATTTATTGTGTCAGCAATAATAATAATGTTTCTAGCATTCTTGTTAGATCTTAAAAGTTCAATTAATAAATCAGAGTTAATAAGCATTCCTTGAATAACACCATCCTTGTAGGATGTTGTTTGTTCTATATCCTTATAAGAGGATGGGTACAGCTCATCTTCAATGAGATTGTAATAGTCTGTAAAAGGATTCGCACTCGAACTATTGGAAGCTAAAATGATACTTAAAGCTAAAATTGTTTTTTTATACATTTTTTTCTCAACATAAACTTAAAATAAGCAAACTTAAGTTTGCTTATTAAAATTATCAAACTGCTATTTAGTTAAAATTGATTTTTTTAGTTGGTGCTTCACTTATAAATGCATTTGCAGCCCATTTATTAGCGACATTACCAACTTCAGCCCACAGTGCCTGAACAGCTTCGACTTCAGTCTGCGTATTCCAAGCTGCAGTCCAGTTATCTGGATCATTCAGTACATCGTCAGTGTCAATACCATCAATAGCTTGTATCGTCGTATCTAAAGTATTGGTAATATCGGCCCAGCCACCTTGTAATTTTTCAAGTGATTGGCGAGCAGCCCCCATAGAGGATTCAATATTATGCATATTACCTGTCGCAAGTGTCCAAGAGGTGTACACTTTTAACTGAGTATCAAGTTCTTTCTGTTTTTCTTCAAGCTCTTGTTTTTTTGCTTCTAATTCAGCCTTAAACGCGATTGCTTCTGCTGAACATTTTGCAGCACAGGTAATTGCAGCAATCGTACCCCAAGGTGGAATCCACGCATATGTAAGAGTCGTCCAAGAAACGGTTTTCCATTTTACATATTTTGCATTGAGAGCATCTTTTTCCAGTATTAAGCGTTCAATTTCAGATTTTAGAATATCCCCGTTATTGCCAAGTTCATCTTGATAAGCATCTTCTAATCGATCTAGCTTAGTTTCGGACTCTGTTAAAGTTAATACGAATTCACCTAATTTTTCATTAAGTAAACCAGCTTTATCATTAAATTCATGAGTTTCATTACTCATTTTTATGAGTTGTTTTTTAAATGCAGATTTATATCTATCAAACTTTTCTTGATCATCATATAAGGCGGCATCATACATTAACTCTGCAAGACTTGATAAAGCATTAGATTTAGAGTTAACTTGTAAGGAATAGTTTTTAAGGTCATGTGCCAGTCTAACCATTTGATCTCGATAACCATTAGCTCCTAGCCATTCGATCGAGATATTATGTATATCTTGATAGTTACTTAATAGCTGAGGATATACTCCAACAAACGGTAAGTCACCTAGCTCAAACTCCCATTTCATGTCTTGTTCTGTATGAGGTAAGCTATATGCCGTTTGTGCAAAAAATTGAATGTCTGACCATTCGTCAGTTGAAAGTATGAAGTCGCCGTTTTCTTCAAATACTGTCGGGTCCCCCAATAATAGACCTTCATTGGCAATCTGAAATGATTGGCTCTGCCCCGAATAATTTTGTGACTTATAGGTGTTCATTGTGTTTTGTGCTGAAAATACAGAAGTACTTTGTAGTGCTGCAATCGCAATGGTTGTTAAAAGTATCTTTTTCTTAAATCTCATATTAAGTTTCCTTTTAGTGGTATGTTCTTATTGTTACGCTGTTTATAAATTCTTGGCATTTCTCACTCAATGCCAGCCAGTTATCACCAAGTGAATCCGCTGTGTATTCAGCTAAGATATATCCCACAGTGGGATCTTTTAAATCACAGTCGAGTTCTTCAATTGTTGATATCACTAGCTCCATAGAGCTGACAAAGGCTTGCCACTGCCCAATTAGATGGCCTAAGCTATTGGTTGCTGGTCCGATTAACATATCGGTTGATTGGATACTCTGTCTGGCTAGTTGCCATGACCTGAAGATTTTTAACCCATGATCTAATGAGATTTCCAGCTCATTTAGTTCTTGTATTTTTTCTTCTCGTTGGCGATTAACTTCTGCGGCTTGCGACCCGTAAACTCCTGCGACAGCAGGCGCAATGAACCAGCCCCAGAAAGGTACCCAGGCATATGTTGGAGTTGTTGCAGCGATGGTTACAAGCCTCGCATATTCTTTATTTAAAGCATCTATTTCCTTTTTAAGATCCTCTATATCTTCTTTTATTGAGTTTTCATCATAATTCCCAATTAAGTCTCCATACCTAGATTCTAAAGTTTCTAAGTCTCTCTGTTGGCCTATTAATAATGTTTGAAAATCAATCATTTCCCTGGCTAATTTCTCAGCTTCTTCTGCACGAGGTATAGCGAATTTGAGTTGCTCTCTGAGAAGCATCACTAATGGCCCTTTTGTATTTTCGAATAGCGTTGAATTTCCTATATCTGCAGCATATTGAAGATTTTCTATCGACCAATAAATAAATTCCATTATTCCTCCAGAGAAACTACACCATCCAGACATTGCTTGAATGTTGTCTAATAAACTACGGAATGTTTTGTTATTCCATTTCTCTGCGGATTGCTTGAGTTCTTGGTAGCAGCTCATTAACCAATCAAAACCAGAAACATCTATGTGTTCAGGTATAGAAAACTCTGTTGTAAACTCTTTTTCTGTTGTTGGCAGTGAAAGAGCATGTGTGATATACATCTGTATCTGTAGCCAGTGATGATCAGTCAATATGAACTTTCCATATTCATCAACAAACACCCCTTTTCCAGCAAACCTATCTACATCTGAATTTTCCTTATAAATATCAACACCATTTTTTAAGCTTTTAGATAATGCTTCCATAGGTAAAGTTGAGCAAAATATTGAGGCTGTAATTCCTTTTAAAATAAATCGTCTTTCCATAAGTCTCTCTAATTCTTTAATATTTTTTTATTAATATATACAAATCCCCTTTATTTATAAAATTAAAATTAATGCAAGAATATCCTTTTAATAAAAATTAATTATATATTTTTTCTATTGATAGGCGTTTATGCTTTTTTGTTTTTTATATAACGTTGTACTTGTTATATGATTTCTTTATTTATTGATTATTATTTTAAATAAGCTTTCACATACAAATAATAATTTAAAATCAGTAGAGGTATTAATAGGTGCTAATATTCGTAATCTATATGTTTTAATGTTCGAATTTGATTAGTGGATAAAGATTTCCAATCAATTAATTGATGATGTTGTCAATTTTTGTTGGTTATCGCTTGCTTTGTTAACCTTTCTTTTTTCATATGATTTTGTGAACGTCATAGAGTGGGGGCTAACGACATGATGTGGCAGGAGTAGTTTTTCTGATTTGGAAACTTTGTCGTGTAATTAAATTTACAGATAGAGCTATTCGTATCGTTCTTAGTCAATACGAACAGTTTTAGTCATATTTAACCTAGTAAGCTTGTCCAACGCTTTGAGTATCATTGAGCTCTCATCTATCACGCTGTCCCATGGTTAATTTGTATACTTGCGTCCACACATTAATCTCCTCCTCATCGTTCCAAAAGATGAAAGAACTACATTTAATGAGTAATGTATTTGATTGTGGCTATGTGTAGTTTACCAAGGTTGGGGGAAACAGAGCCTTGGCATTAGAGGAAAAATATTGTTGTTATTCAAGATGCTCAATACAAATCAATTTTATATCTTCATCTGATAGAGGCAATTGAGTTAAGCCGCATAGATGGGTGCCTTTAGATAAAGGTTGATTATGTTGACATGTGGCACATACACCAAAGGTGTGTAGACGGTTTTCATTCTGAATTGAACGCAGTAAAAGTTGCAATTGCTGTTGTAATTTTGCGCCATCGACGCCTGTATTTTCCTTTTTATTCGTATTTATTGCCCGTTTCATCAACGGTGGTGGGAACACGGTTTTTATTAGCTTCCTGCCCTGTTGCGATACGACTAAATGCGTCACCCTCTTATCTGTTACGTCAGGTTGTTTTATTAAGTAGCCTTTGGCTTCCAGTACTTTAAGACTTTGGGAAACCGTGCCTTTTGTTAAACCCAAGTATTCAGTTACGGCTTTTGGTGTGTCAGAAAATCGATTGCAAATTGATAAGTAGTACAATGCTTCAAAATGGATAGGCTGAAGGCCATAAGGCGTTAAATCGGCCCGCACTTCATTTCTAAGCAGATTACCGACTCTATCGAGTAAGTGATATAAAATTTCTGTATTCATGAATTAATAGTATCGACTAAAAACAATGTTGACAAGCGGGATTCTATACGATTATGCTATTTGGTATCGACTCGAAACTAAAAGACAAGGAAATGAAAACTTCTAAACTAGGTTTATCTATATTGGCAGTATCGGTAGTGTCAAGCTCTGGTCAGGTGTTCGCACACGCAAATCACACAGGTGGTATTAATTCTCAGGTGAGTTCTGGCATATTGGCACCATTTGACATCATTCACACCAAAGTCACGACTAAAGGGAATATCGCGACTTTTCATATGGCAGTCTCTGAGCGAGCTGGAGAGGTTAAGCCTACGGCAACAGGCAAACTTGCAGGTAGTAACGTGTTCTCTTACGTTTGGCCGACAACTCTCAACAGTAGTCTGGTTGGTTTCGACGATAATGCAGGAATACTCGCGCTAGCTGTGACGTCTCATCCAGATTTTGATGATACGCCATTGTATGACGAGAATGGTGATGGTAATAAAGCGAATGATGGTGATGTCTGGCATAGTCACTGGGTGGTTTTAGAGCCTAATGAGCAGTGCGGAGTTGGTGCACTTGGTGTGGTAAATATTCCTGAAGGAGCCAAGCCTAATTTACCCAAAACTTGGCCAGGTTTACCGATTTTGATTGATAGCCCTGATTATAAACCCAACTTCAAAGAAAATTCGGTTAATGTAAGTTTTCAGTTTGACAATGTAGAGGCGCTGAATTTGACACAATTTGACGGAGTTACGTCTGGTCTGAGAGTCAATGCTAGTGCACATTCACCTTTGCTTTGTGTGGTTGATGTTTTTGATGTTGCATCTGGTGATCTATCACTGCCGGGTAAAACGAACCAGTAGGAGGGTTAACATGAATCAATGGTCAAAGGCCCCAGAGCTCAAAGTATCGAGCTGGTTAAATACAGAGACTCCTTTGCTTCTTAGTGAGTTGAGAGGGAAAGTCATTGCCTTACACACATTTCAGATGCTCTGTCCTGGTTGTGTAAGTCATGGATTGCCACAAGCTGCCAAGTTAGCACATTTCTTCAAGGATGAAGCGCTAGAGGTCATAGGGCTACATACGGTTTTCGAACACCATGAAGCTATGCAGCTTAACTCACTTAAAGCATTTGTACATGAATACCGTCTAGATTTTCCAATCGCAATTGATGCTCCTTCAGGCGGATCAATACCTATTACAATGGGCGAATATGGATTAGGGGGGACTCCTGGATTGGTTCTAATTGATAAAATGGGCCATATTCGATTTACTCATCATGGCACCATTGATGACATGATGCTGAGTAAAATGGTGTCATTCTTGTTGGGGGAAGTAACTTCAAATGATGATAGCTTTAATTTTACCGTCAATGATTTAAGGTCGAGTAGTGGAAAATGTTCAGTAAGTTGAACGCCATTGCGGGCATGCATTTGGATAATGGATTCGTGTTCGTATAATGCGATCGACTAGTCAATAAAGATTGTTTTAGTTAAGGCTCGCTATTTGAAATAAGGAAGCCACTTTAACGATTCGGTTGGATATTGATTACAGTAGGTGGAGTGAGGTTGTACTCAATTGAAAGTCTGAAAAGACTGTTAATACAAGTAAATGTACGTGACCATCGTTATCAACCACTAAACTGATTTTCTTTATATGTCAGAAACGAAAAATGTCGCATCCATGCGACATTTCTCTTTTGGCGGCCAAACCAGTTTTGCTATATCCATTCTAGAGTGCAATCCATTAGATGCTTTTTCAGAATGTACTTATAAGACGCTGTTAATCTTGATTAGTTCCCTTTAAGCAGCATTTTTTTCCGAATTATTTTCTAAATCGAATGACGCAGCTATGAGTTTCTTGGTGTAGTCGTTTTTCGGCGCATTAAAAATCTCTTCAGCTGAGCCTTCTTCCATCACTTCACCCTTCTGCATCACAAGTACACGATCTGAAAGTGCCTTTACGACCGAAAGGTCATGGCTAATGAACAGGAAGCCGATATTGTGCTTGGTTTGGATGTCTTTGAGCAAGTCAATCACGGTCAGCTGTACTGAGCGATCGAGTGCCGAAGTTGGTTCATCCAACAAAATGAAAGATGGCTCAAGAATCAGTGCTCGAGCAATTGCAATACGTTGTCTTTGTCCACCAGAGAACTCATGCGGGTAGCGGTTAATTGAGTTTGGCTCTAGACGAACCTCAATCAGCGCTTTACGAGCTCTTTCTAAACGTTCTTGTTTTGACAAGTGAGGTTGATGCACCGTTAAGCCTTCGGTGATGATTTCGCCAACCGTCATACGTGGTGACAAGGAACCATAAGGGTCTTGGAACACCATTTGAACATCTTTTTTCAGGCTATGGCGCTGTTTGTCGTTGAGTAAGCTGACGTCTTGTCCTTTATAAACAATACGACCTGAGCTTGGTAATAAGCCGATTAACGCACGCCCAAGGGTTGATTTGCCAGAACCAGACTCGCCCACAATGCCCAGGGTTTCACCTTGTTTTAGGTTCAACGAGATGCCTTTCACCGCTTCAAAGTACTGATTTTTTGACTTGATGAAGTGTGGTTTCACCAAGAACTTAACGCGAATATCATCAGCAGAAAGAAGCTCTGGAGCTGCAGCGTTTACCGGGTCTTTCGCCCCTTTAGGTATCGAGTTAATGAGCATTCGTGTGTAGTCATGTCTAGGGCTATCGAACAGAGATTGAGTCATCCCTTCTTCTACAAGTTCACCTTTACACATCACTATCACACGATCAGCGAAGTGTTTCACCACACCTAAATCATGAGTGATGAACAAAATTGCCATTCCCATCTTTCCTTGAATCTCTTTGATAAGAGAAAGCACTTCAGCTTGAACCGTTACGTCGAGTGCTGTCGTCGGTTCGTCAGCAATCAGAATATCCGGTTCATTAATCAGTGCCATTGCAATCATGATGCGCTGCAGTTGACCACCCGAAAATTCGTGAGGGTACTTGGTGTATGACTTTTCTGGCATTGGCAAGTGCACAAGATTAAACAGCTCTATCACACGCTGTTTGGCTTGAGACTTCGACACTTTACGATGACACATAATGGCTTCTGCCACTTGAATACCGACGCGCAGGTATGGGTTCAAAGATGTCATCGGCTCTTGAAAGATCATGCCGATTCTATCGCCACGAATCGACTGCATTTCACGTTCTGATTTTTCGAGAACAGATTCGCCTTCGAACTCAATTTGAGACTGCGGATCAATAATGGCGTTGTCTGGAAGTAGACGCATCAGTGCGTTAGAAGAAACAGACTTACCAGAACCTGATTCACCAACAATGGCCAAGGTTTCGCTGGATTTAAGGGTAAAGTTAACCTTTTTCACCGCATCAACGATTCCATCGTTGGTTTTGAAGCTAACGGATAGGTTATTGACTTTAAGAAGAGCCTGGTCCGACATGATATATCCTTATCAATTTAAGACGTTTGGTGAAGATTGAACTTCTGACGTTGTTTTAAGTTGCCCAAAATGGTGATGAGCGCGTTGAATTTGTTCTAGCTCTAGCATCCAATGCGAGCTGCGTTGAGCACTGCAAAAAGCGATCAGGTGATTGAGTAGATCTTCACTCTGCTTTTCCAGTAACCCGTGAGTGCGTTGAATCAGCTCTGTGCTCTCAAGAGAGATAAATTGCATTAGCGCATAAGACTGATTCAATGTATCAAAGGCTTGCTTGTGTTGACCTAGGCGGTTAAGAATCTCAGATTGAGCCACGCTTGCATCTCTGAGCCCAGCAAGTAGGCAGGCAAATTGGCAAGGCTTGATATCGCTTTGGTATGCCGCATCTTGAATGTGGTGAGGAAGAGAATTGAGAACATCACCATAAAGGCGCTGTGCTTCTGGCCAGTGACCTTGCTCCATTAACTGTTCAGCTTTTAGGTAGTGCATCCAGCATCGTTCAATTTCCATATCCACATCCTCGATTTATAATATCTTAAAATGTTAATGATATTTATTATCAATTGCAAATTAAAATCATTCATATGTTAGGTTTGGTGAATTAAATAGCTTGTAATTCGTTAAATTGCATTAAATTGTGTGTTATTTGTTCGGTTGAACAGCGATGTAGCGTAAGTCACTAAATTTATAGGCAATTACATCTACACTGAATTTATCTACACCCAAGAAATAAAGGACTAAGGAGGCGGCGATGGCGATTCAAAGACTCAATACAGAACAACTGTATCAGGTAGCAGAACTCGAAAAGTTACCATGCAAGTCAACCAAAGAACTGGCTCCAATTGACGAAATCGTCGGGCAAGAACGTGCGCAAAAAGCCGTTGAGTTCGCGATGTCAATTAAAGAAAAGGGTTACAACATTTATGCGATAGGACGCAATGGTCTGGGTAAGCGCACCATGATCTTGCGTTATCTCAACCGACACCCTCATGAAGTTGAGGAGCTTTTTGACTGGTGTTACATCGCGAATTTCGAGGATATCCGTACACCTAAGGTACTGAAACTTCCGCGTGGCGTGGGCAGCAGCTTAAAGCAAGATATTGAAAAGCTGATGCGCAAACTCATCAAAGCGATGCCACTCGCGTTCGACAATGAGATGTACTTCAGCCGTGCTGATCGACTAAAGAACCAGTTAGCAGCCAAGCAACAAGCTGCGCTAGAGGCGATCAGCCAAGAAGCGAAAAAGAACGGTGTGAATCTGACGATCACCACTCAAGGTGATTACCAATTCGTAGCAATGAACGGCGATGAGCTTCATACCGAAGAGAGCTTTGATCTGCTGTCACCGGAAGAGCAAGACCAGTTCGATAAAACCATCGATGCGCTGGAAGTTGGGTTGCGAACGGTTTCTCGTGAACTGACGGAACTTGAAGAGACGTATACCGAGAAAATTCAAAAGCTGAATGATGACACGGCGCGAGATGTGATCACGCACTTCATCAAGCAATTGAAGAAGGATTACAGCGAATATCCAGACATTAAAAAGTACCTAACCGCACTGCGTAAAGACATTGTCGATAACGCTGATATTTTCTTAGAAGAGAGTACTGAGCAGGCTGAAGTCGCGACGGCTTCTTTGGACAAGAAAATGCCGCGTCGCTACAAAGTGAACGTGATAGTAAGCCAGAAGGAAGACACTCTCCCGATTGTGGTCGAGGAGAATCCGAACTATCACTCGCTGTTTGGTTATGTAGAAACGGCAACCTTTAAAGGCACAGTATTTACTGATTTCTCGTTGATTCGCGCAGGTAGCTTACACCGAGCGAACGGCGGTGTGCTGTTGATAGATGCGGTCAAAGTGCTAGAACAACCTTACGTATGGGAAGGCTTGAAACGTGCGCTGCGTTCTCGTCAGTTAAGCTTCACTTCATTAGAGAAAGAGGTGACGTTAACGGGAGCGGTATCGCTCGACCCAGAACCTATTCCTCTGGACGTTAAGATCATCTTGTTTGGTGATTACCGCACATACCAGCTACTGCAACATTACGATGCGGAGTTTGGTGAGCTGTTCCGTGTGACGGCCGACTTTGAAGATGAGATGAAGCGTACTGCTGACTCTGAAATGCATTATGCGCGCTTTATTTCGAGCATCGTCCACGACAACAATATGCTTCACTGTGACCGCAAGGCGATTGCTCGCATTATTGAGCACAGTTCTCGTCAGGCGGGTGACCAAGGTAAGCTGTCCCTGCACTCAGCACACATTGCTAATCTGCTTCGTGAATCCAACTACGTGGCTAGAGGTTCGAAGTCGAATCTGATTCGTGCATCGCACGTCGAACAAGCGTTATCGAACCAACAGATGCGTGTTGGACGACTACAAGACAGCGTAATGGAGACCTTCACCAACGGCACAACACTGATTCATGTCGATGGTGAAGCAGTAGGACAGGTCAATGCGCTGTCGGTATTAAGCACAACGGATCACATGTTTGGTGCGCCAAACCGAATCACGGCGACCACCGCTTATGGTGATGGTGAAGTGATTGATATTGAAAGAAACGTAGACCTTGGTGGCAGTATTCACTCGAAAGGGGTGATGATCTTGTCGGCATATCTATCTTCTGTGTTTGGTAAGACGGCCAAAGTCCCGCTTACGACTAACATCACTTTCGAGCAGTCTTATGGTGGCGTTGATGGCGATAGTGCGAGTATGGCGGAGTTCTGTGCCGTTGTATCTGCATTCTCTAAGCAACCAAACCGTCAAGACATCGCGATTACTGGCTCGATGAACCAGTTCGGTGAGTCTCAGCCAATTGGTGGTGTGAACGAGAAGATTGAAGGCTTCTTTGACGTATGTGAAATTAAAGGTCGTTCTAATGAGCAAGGGGTTATCATCCCGCGCTCTAACGTTCATAACCTGATGTTGCGCAGTGACATCGTGAAAGCGGTGGAAAAGGGCGAGTTCAATATCTGGGCGATTGATCATGTGACAGAGGCGATTGAGCTGTTCACAGGCAAACCGGCAGGTGAAGCGAGCGATGAGGGCAGTTACCCAATCGATACTATCTTCGGTATCGCGCAAGCTAAGCTTAATGCCTTACGTAAATAGTGAAACCTGGTAGGTGAGAGCAGGAAAAAGCTCTAAACCTATTATCGTTTTGAAACAAAACAGCCATCGACATTATCGATGGCTGTTTTTTTATTTGGGGCCTTTTGCTTCGTTTCTATCGAGAGCGTTTAAGCATTACGCAAACGAAGTTTGGTGCCATCGAACTTCAGCTTACTGAGCAGGTTCTTGGCATTGGCTTTACCGATATCATCAAATTCGACACCATAACGCGCGTAGTGCGTTGATCTTTGCAGATTACACACAATCCCTCGAAGTGGCGGAATCAACGGACCATTGTAGTTCTCAGGCGTAATTTCGATAGAGACTCGGTCGGCAACCTGAATTGGACGAGAGGTTGGTGATGTAACAAAGCGACAGCCACTCTTTGAGAGGTCTCTAATCTCGCAGTTCATGCGTTGATCATCAAAGATCACTCGAGAGCTTAGGTTTACTTCATAGCGCGTTTCTTTACGCAGTTGCGTCACTTGCATGGTACTTGGCGTGGAAAGCACGATGATAGGAAAGGGTTCGCCAACGGTGTGGTGAATCTGGGACCTAAAGTGGATTAGAGCACCTTCGCCTCGCAAAGAGTAGGCTCGAGCTGTCATCCAAAAGCCTTCCTGAAAGAAAAAGCGTAGGTCATCACTGGAGATCTCCGGTACTTCAATCAGGATACAGTTATCACTGTGAGTGCCGATAAATTTGGTGGTAGCGAGAAACTTGTTACCAACAGGTGTCGAGACATTTAACGTCAGCTCACTGCCATGCTCAATCATAGCCAGCGCATCGGTACTATTAATGGTGGTGACGGTTCGATTTCGAGGATCTTGCAGTGCCTGATTATGCTCCAAAGGCTTCTTCAGTGGTGCGTTCATTATAGGTTCTCCATGTGCCAACATGCGTCTGTTAGATATTGATAACTTGCTAACAAGGGGGTATTACGTGCTAGATTGAGTAGGCGTACTAACGCAATTTATAGAGTGCCTCTTATTGGTTTGAATTTTATCTATAACCACACGCTATAATAATATTTTCTTTGTTTGTAAGTACTTAGTTTTATTTATATGCACTTGCGTTAGTCTATTACAAGGAATTCATACTTCAAACTTTAATTGTTTGTCGTATCCATTATTTGCAGGAGTTGAGAATGCAGGCAGTTAAATGGGATAAAGGTGAGAACCAGATCACGGTTGAATTGGAACCAGACCAATTTGCGGTTGTTAAGTATAAAATGGATGGCGAGGTACTGCATATCACCTCAACTCGAATTCCTGATGAACTGCAAGGCAAGGGCTTTGGTAAGGTGATGATGGAGTCGGTACTCCCTGAGATTGAGCGAGCGGGTTACACCATTGTCCCGGTATGCAGTTATGTTGTTCACTACACGAATAGACAGCCACAATGGTCACACCTTTTAGCTGACAAGGCGTAGCAACGAGTTATATGTCTCAATCAATATCTTCAAAACACTCTATCGAATCCGATGTTAATCCCAGCCAGCAACTTCCTGAGCTTTATCAAAAAATAGCCACGTCACTAGGTCGTCATAAAGGGTTCGATATTCACGTGATTCAACGCTTGTGGGGCGGCTATGGCGAGTTAGTGCGCTTAGTCTTTACAAATAGTAGTGATGCTGGGTTCAACAGCGTTATCGTTAAACATGTCGCGTTGCCCGATAAAACTGAACACCCGAAAGGATGGAACACTAAGCTGTCTCATCAGCGTAAAGTGCATTCCTATCAAGTAGAGACGGTGTGGTATCAATCGTTCACTCAACAATGGGATGAGCGCTGCCCCGTGCCTGTGGGTTTGCAATGTGAATTAGCAGATAACGAATGGCTTATCGTGATGCAAGACTTAGCGGATAGCGGTTTCCCATTAACCTCTCAGTTTGATGTACTGGCCGCTTCTGATGAATCAGCTTCAGGCGAGGAGCATCATGCTTATACGCCTGTTGAGGTCAAACAGCGCAATGCTTGCTTAAAATGGTTGGCTAACTTTCACGCAAAGCACATTAACATCAATCAAGAGCAGTCTGTATCCTTGTGGTCAGTCGGTACTTATTGGCATTTAGACACGCGTCCTGATGAGCTGAGTGCCTTGGCGGATTTGCCTTTGAAACAACAAGCGCAACGTATCGACCGTTTATTGAAACAGTGCCCGTATCCCACCTTAGTGCACGGCGATGCAAAGCTCGCAAACTTTTGCTTTGATCCAGAAAGTGAAAATGCGGCTGCAGTCGATTTTCAATACGTTGGCCATGGGTGTGCAATGAAAGACGTCGCCTTGTTTATGAGCAGCGCGGTTAGGCCACAAGATTGCCAAGAGTATGAAAGTGAGGTGTTAGGTACTTATTTCCAGCACTTGAAAGAGGCGCTTGCACACTATCAACCACAGCTCTCATTTGAAGACGTCGAACGCGCATGGCGACCACTGTTTTATGTTGCGTGGGCTGATTTCCAACGTTTCGTGAAAGGTTGGAGTCCAGATCATTGGAAGATCAACCCTTACACTGAGCAGTTGACTCAAGCGGTTATCCAACAGTTAGAGAGAGCTGAGTAACAGGGTTATCATCAATAGACCAAATAAAAACGCCCAATCATTGGTTG
This sequence comes from Vibrio chagasii, assembly GCF_002954585.1. Classification (GTDB taxonomy): domain Bacteria; phylum Pseudomonadota; class Gammaproteobacteria; order Enterobacterales; family Vibrionaceae; genus Vibrio; species Vibrio chagasii_A. The sequence goes on along the minus strand of NZ_MSCI01000001.1, from coordinate 1,281,107 downwards.
GGCGTTTTTGCTCATTGAGCGACGGTCTAATTTATTTGGCTGTCTTGCTTCGCTGTACGGGCTGCTACAAGCTGATTAGCAAGTTTGAGTTTGCTTTTAAAGCCAGCCTTGTCGATATCCCCCAGGACTCGCGCTGGTTCTAACTCTCCGCTAAGGGGAGAGTAAAAGAAAATGGCTGGTGGGCCGAACACGTTCTTATTGTTGAGCCATGCCATTTGTTCTGGCGAGCTTTCTGTCACATCTAGCTTGATGGTCTGCCACTCTTTGAGTTTTTGGCTGATTTGTTGATCGTTAAACACTTTGGCCTCAATCACTTTACAAGAGACGCACCAGTCAGCATAAAGATCCACTAACACCTTTTGATCAGCATTGGCTGCAGCTTGTAATTGCTGTTCTAAGTGAGTGACTGAATCGGTTTTCTCAAAAGATGTGATGGTTATAGGTTGTGCGGATTCTCGGTTCGCAAGTGGGTTGAGAGGATCGGAATTGCCTAAGAAATAACCTACAAATAGAATCAAGCCATAGCTTAGTGGCAACAGCGCAGAAAACTTACGAGTACGAGCCCAGCCTGGTTGTGCCGCTTCTAGCGCGCCGAAGTGTACACCCGTACCAATAGCAAGGAGCGCCCACAAAATCATAATGATTGATGGGTCAACGAAGCGGCTTAACAAGACGATAGCCACCGCAAGCAGGAGTACACCGAATACTTGCTTAACCGATACCATCCACGCGCCACTTCTTAACAGTAAGCGTCCGCCGCTAGCACCAATCGCGATAAGCGGAACACCCATGCCCAGAGCCATAACAAACAGGGTAGCACCGCCAAACCCCCAGTCTTGAGTGGTGGATACATAAAGCAATGCACCGGCTAGTGGCGCACTCACACAAGGCGAAACCACTAGGGCAGATATCGCGCCCATCGCGAACACGCTAGCAATTTTACCGCCGCCCAATTTGTCTGAACCACTGTTGAGTTTCTGCTGCAGTGCGGCTGGCAGTTGAAGTTCATAGAAGCCGAACATGGCTAACGCCAGTAACACGAACACGGCGGCAAAAATGCTGAGCAACCAAGGCTGTTGCATGGCTGCTTGTAAATTGATGCCTTTTGCTAATGTGGTGACCAGAATTCCCGTCATGGCATAACTGGTCGCCATACCCAGAACGTACGAGCTAGAAAGGGCTGCACCTTTCTTGCCTGTCATCGCTTTTTCGCCCCCTATGATGCTGGCTAAGATAGGAATCATAGGCAGCACACACGGCGTTAGAGAAAGGCCTAAGCCAAGCAAGAAGAACACAAGCAGTGCCTGTAACTTGCCTGCTTGAGAGAGATACGACGACAAGCCATTGGTATCATCGCTTATCTCACCTAGCGTTTGAACCAGAGAATTTGATGGCTTCTCAGTAGCGACGTCTGCCAACGCCTTGAGCGTAGGTAAATCCAGCACTAGCTTTTGTGGCAGGTAGCAAAGCCCTTTGTCTGCACAGCCCTGATAGCGGACAGTGAGCTTGCCACTTCCGGTGTAAGGCACGGTAACGGTAAGTGGATCGTGAAATACCACTACATTGCCGAAGTTAGGGTCTTGTTTTTCTTCACCTGGCAGAGAGTATTGAGGATCTAATGTCGATAATGAAGACTCTTCTTTAAACGAGAAGCGAGATTGGTAAAGATAGTACCCGGGGTGTGTATCAAAGCGGATAACTGCGCCTTGGCCTGTGGCTTCCCATGTAACAGGGAAGGCTTCTTCAACCGGAAGAAACTCACTGTCTTGAGCATGTAAAAAGCTGCTAAACAATAGAATTAACGTGAGTAGGTAGTTTTTCATGAATGCAAAAACTCCGTGCTTTGGTGAATGTGTAATTGATCGTCGATGTAAATAACGGCGCTCTCTTCTGGTACTGAAATGTTCGGGTTGAGCGTCAAGGAAGTGCTAAGTACACCTGCTTCCAAAGTGGAGGAAGCTATTGCCGTAACAGACAGAATTTTCTTTTCTACGCCTTGTTTCGACAAAATATGAGACGTGGTTTTATCGCCGAACTGCATCTGACGTTCACTGTGGGCTGATGTGGTCAGCGCCGCGTCGGTAATCGGAACGGCAAAAAAAGGTGTCTTGTTGTCTCTTGGATCCAGAACTGCAATATTGAATGGCGAACCATCTGGCTTTGTACCCAATGCATAGATATCGCCACCAAAATTCACCAACATTGAAGTTGCACCAAGTCGCTTACCTATCTTTACTGCTTGGTCGACCGCGTACTCTTTGATGACGCCACCAAAATCGAAGCGAGTGCGTGAATCAGGAACGTGTAGTCTTGTCCTTTGTAGATCGACTGTCTCTTCTTGACCTATTGCCTCTTTTAGCTCCCACGCCTGCTTGCCCAGTGCAGAAGAGAGGGCTTGAAAGGCATGGCTGTGTGACATCTTAGGTTTCTGTTTTAAAAGATGTTTGATGCTGCCAACAGTGGTATCAAACGTGTCGAATGTCAGTTGGCTTAATCGGTCGAGATGCTCAAAAACTTCCGCAGACTCTGAATCGAGTTCGACTTCACTGGTTGTGCGCTGATTAATCTGTCGCGTTAGCCATGAATTATCGCTGTAGAAGTTATATTTGCCCTCTAATCGATGTGTGTTCTGCTCTATCTCATCAGCGATGCTTTTTGCGCACGCCTTTGGGAAGTGGGTCAAATCAAGCGATAAGATCTGCACTTCGCAAGGTACTGTCATGGCATGAAAGCGATGGACAAAGGGCAGCTTAGAATTCATAAGTTGCTCCAACCGCCCACCACTGCGCTTCAAATCCGTTGCTTTGTTCGTAGTAAGCCGCCAGCGCATTTAAACGCACAGTTTTATGGACCTTCACGCTCGCGCCAAGCTCATAAGCATTCGCGGTGAAGTTACCTAGGCGTAGGTCAGAAGTCGCGTAACCTGTCGAAGCAAAAGAAGGATCAGCGCTACTCGGATCGCGATAGAAATCTGCCGCATCTTGCGTATACCAGAAATAGCCTGGCGCTAGGGTTAGCCACTCACTGACACGCCAAGATAATTTTCCGCCTATTTGATGAGACATCACGCCCCAGTCATCTATGAACCATTTGTAACGTGGTCGGATTTTGATGCTATCGGACAGCGAGTAGAAGGCCTGAAGGTTAATACCGCCAGACAGTCGGGTATCTGGTCTAGAGTCTTGCCCCAAGAACACTTCGTCATCATCGATTTTACCATCGTCATTAATGTCGACTTCACGAAGCACCGTCAAATAGTGGTTGCTCAAGTAACCGCTACGGTAGCCTGCATAAGCGGTAAAAATGCTGTACAGATTTGGTGTAAAGGTTTGAGATAACCCTGCCTCTAAGCTACCGGTGAAGATGTCTTTCCAGCTTTGGCTGTTAGAAGAGTTATCAACGTATTTGCCAAACGCCTTCGTTTGGTCGAAAAGAGTAGAGCCCCCTAAGCTGTACGAACGATTTTTAGTGCTATCGGCATAAATCAAACCTTTACCATTGATACCAATGCTTTTATAGTCTTCTTCTTGGGATATATTGCCCCCAAAAGTCCATTCATTGCGCAGTCTGTCACGATAGGTGGCACTCAAGCTGAGCGCTTTTCTGGTGTCTTCTAGACCGACTTTCTGGACCTCATAACTGTCTCGGTAAGGATCGTAACCCGCACGGATGACTTCGTCAGTTTTGTCTTGAGCTTGCTGGGTTTTCAGGGCGCGATTTATTTTGTCGGCCTCCGAAGCTGTAGGCGTCGTAGGGCCCCATGCTGGAGAAGCACCTGAAACACTGTCGTAGCTTATTTCTGCGTTTAGGGTCCAATCTAAGCCGATACTTTTTTCAATCGAAACCATGGTGTCCTTGGCTGAAACTCTGTCGTCATACTCTTCATAGTTAAGGTAATGCACAGAGACATGATCTTCAGCTAATGCCACATTAGCCACTGCCGCTGCACTTAGCAGCGTAATTGGTAGTTTTTTCATTTTGTTCTTATTTTGTTTTTGAAGTACTGAATATTTTTTTATTGATTGAGTGTTTTTGTCGATTGAGTTTATTGGATCGATTTAATGGTTAGTTACAGCCGCAGCCGCCACCGCCAACACCGCTGCCACCCACAGAGCCCTGTTTGTAGGCAAAGACTTTTTCAGAGAAAACATCGAATTCTGGTACTGGACCGCCCGGTTTCATCTCTTTTTGAGCTAGCGTCCCTTTCTCCCAAGGCTTTACCGGCTCAATACCAAGAAATTCATCGACAAACGCTAACGCTGAAGGCTTGTTAGTCTCTTCTGGCTCTTTTTTTTTGATAACCAGCTGTTTTGCCTTTGGTGTAACCATGTCGATGTTGCGTCTAGTTGCGCTTTTGGTGGTTTGGTTTGAGTGCGTGCCGCCACTGGAGTAAACCGTGCTGGAGATGATCTCTTCTTCTACGATGGGACCATCGCTATTAGTGCTGTTATTACTGGTTTGCTGTTCAACGGGCTTTTTTCCTAAACCACTAAGGTCGAGTTCAAGAGCGGCGTTTGCGGTCATTGGAATAGCGAGCAATCCAACAAGGGTGGCTTTCATCAACATCACAACTGCACTCCCATTTTCACTAGGTCATCAGTAATGACGTCGCCAATGTGGTTGATTGCGCCAAAGCGAATCTTGATAACCTTGCCTTGGTAGATGTAATACAGTGCAGGCATACCGATAGGTTTAAACTCTGCGATTAATGCTTGCTCTGGATCGTTAACTACTGGGAATTCCAATCCGAGTTGCTTTTGAAACTCAAGACCAACTTCAACATCCTCATCGACATCAACACCTTTGAATGTCACGCCAGTGCCTTTAAGTTCTTTGTAGAGTTGGTTTATTTCTGGAAGCTCTTCACGGCAAGAAACGCACCACTCAGCAAAGAAGTCGACAATGGTGAGCTCCTCATTGTTGAGTTGCAGTTTCTTTATAACGTCTTGCGATAAAGCATCGCCTTCTTGATAAGCCATTGCAGGCAAAGAAAGGCACAGCGCCAATAACGCTAGGGCTCGTGTAAACATGTTTTTCTCCATATTGTTTTTAATTTATCTTTTTTAAATTCAATGCTTTAAGTTTGGGGCTTTTGAATCAAACGCTTTATTTGAATTAGCGAGTGAGTCGGATGCTTGCCGAGTATTCAACCGCCAAAATGTCGGAGAAATACTCGTTAAGTTGTGTCGTATTGGTGGCACTGAATACGCGTAAATGATTGCCTGCACAGTTCTCGAACTGAGTAATTCGAGATGGGCTGACGCCATAGCCGATGAAATTCATTTCAATGCCGTACTGCTTGATAGCCGTAGTGCAGAACCCAGCGTTTACTAGTTGATTGAACGCGTCTCCTTCGTCAGCGCCATCGGTAAATAACACCAGCTTTCTTCTGGTTTCGGGTACAGTGCTAACCTTCATTCCCCATGCTTGTTGCCAACTTGGGATAAGCTGTCTTACGCCCCATACCAAACCTTGATAAGAGCGAGTACCGCCATTTGCTGTTAGGCTGTTTATCGAGTTTTGGACGCGGGAAAAGACGCTGGTCAATGGCAGCATTGGTGATTCTTGATTGCAGTCGCTTAACCACTTACTCGGCGGTGTAAACTTCACAGGTCGCTCTGAATGCAGCGTCGCGAGGTTATCTACGGTCAGCGCCGCAGAGAAATCGCCATTACGATAGCTAAGTCCATCGATACAGTAGATTCCGGCTTTTTCTTCGGATAACCAGGGCGGGCGATGTGTTGCCACTCCAGAATCGAAGGGAACGATCGAAATCCTTACTGAATCTAAATCGTTAGCGTTATTACTCTGAGATTGAATTGTATTCAAGGCATTCGACAAAATAGATTTTAGTGACTGTATGTTTGAGCTCATGGAGCCAGATACGTCGAGTACCAATACCAACTCTGTTGGAATCGCAGAGTGTTTGCTTTCAACCCCCCCCTTAAAGCCACCACCTGTTGCAGTCACATTTTGGTCATAGCGTTCATAGCTGAAATGCGGTATTAGCGGTGTGACGGAGTAACCTAGGCTAATTCGGCAGCCTTGGTTTTCTGGCGTTAATCCACTCACACCTTTCAATGTTGGGCGGTAGTAACTTTGGTATGCGCGCATCATTTTCGAAGTCGCTTCATCAGTAAAAGCACAAGCCAGTGCGGCAGAGTCAGCGGCTTGCGCAGCTCGATTAGAAACCATCACTTGCGCGCAGATCATCAGAGTGCCAACAGCGATAAATAGTGCAGGGAACAGTAGTGCAAGAAAGGAAAGAGTGATCGAACCTTTTTGCTGTCGGGCTAGGCCGCTAAACATTGGGTTAACCATAGTGCTTACCTACCACTACTGATGAGCTTTTTAAGCTTTTTGGAAGAGCGAGTCGTTCGTAACTAAATGGTGTCTCCACGCATAAGGTCAGCTGAACCAGGGTGGACGGTCTTCCATCCAACGCAGGATCGCCGCTGCCCACAACGAGCATGTCCGTAAGCTGTTCAATCGGTCGATCACTTTGGCAGTCGCTTCCCGCATACAGATGTTTGTATTCCCACGTTGAAGTAGCAATATCAAAGACACGACTTTCAAGTAAAAGCCCAATATCGCTATGGGCAATGCTACTCGGCAGGTAACGTTCAGCGAGTACGATCAATGGACCTTTTAGAGTCTCGGGTAAACCATTCTTACCTTGCTCAGGTTTGAGTTGAGTTGAAGAAATCGCATTCACTAGGTTGTAGGTAACATTGTCTAACTGAGTCTGCATACTGAATAAGCGATAGATAGCAACGAAGCCCCACAGAATGATCATCATCGCGAGCACGACAAATGGGAATTCCACGGCTGCTGATCCCGCCTGTTTTTTGGTGTGTGTGTTATTAACCGTCATAACTCACCAATACCTTTCTTTCCAAGGTTGTCATTTGGCCGGTACGTTCTAAAAAACGAGTTGAAAGGCTAGGCAGTAGAGCGAATGAAAATGCGTAAGACACCGTGTATTCCCCCAATACTGCTTTGCTTATCGGTGCCGCTTTCCTGTTAACTAAGTCCGGTAGGCTTTCAACGTACAAAGGTTGAGACAACTTGATCTTGCTCCGTTCGAGCAGTGGGAAATTGTCGATAGTGTCGATGAAAACTTGGTTTGATATGGGACCAACTGGTCGAATTTTGACTTCTCGCGCTCCTGCATGAACGGCAACATCGAAGATGATGTTGACTAGCAGCAGGCGGCAGATCTCAAAGACCCCTAGTATCAGCAATAGAAACGGTAGGGTGATCATTAGAAACTCAACGCTATTCGCACCTTTCTGACGAGAGAGCATTATTGTTCTCCTCGCTCAGCGTGAGCGGCTAGGGCTTGGTAATACAAGCTATTGTTAGCGTATTCCGGTTGCGATAAGTGTTCACGAGCGATTGCTTTTGCAGACTCGCTGTCACCAGAAAGTGCGTAAGCCAACGCAAGGTTAAGCTGGAGTTTTACGCTAGCTTCACCTCTGACAAAGATCGGGTGCAGAATACGAATCCCTTGATCTGGTTTACCATCGAGTATCCACGCCATAGCGAGGTTGTTTCGGTATTCGTTGCTTGAAGGCATTAAGCTAAGCGCATTTGAGTAACACTCTCTGGCTTTGGAATACTGCTTATTGAGCGAGTAGCTGACTCCTAAGCTATTTTGAGCAACGTCATCGGAAGCATCCAGCCGAACAGACTTTTCAAGAGCGGAGGTCGCTTGTTCAAGCTCTCCTAAAGCTAACCATGAACGGCCTAACTCACGGTAAATCGCACTGGATTGATTAAGCTCGATACCACGCTTTAAGTAATGCAGTGCTTCGTCATAACGACTGGCTTGATTGGCTGCGGAGCCCATCAACAGCAGTAACTGCGGGTCATTGGGATTGGATACCAACATTTTGCGATAGAGATCCATGGCGCTCTCTGGCTTACCATTCATTAACGCAACTTCTGCCACCTTCATGTTTTCGGCGGTATCTTTTTCAACATGGTTGGTTGATTGACAGCCGAACAATATCAGCGACAAAAAGAATAACGGGATGGTTCTCATAAGCCCCCCAGAGTTTGTGTAAGAGATAACATGATTGGCACGACGATGATGCCCACCACAGGTAGCATGATGAAAACCACCAAAGGGAATGACATCTTGGCTGGTATTTTTCCCACCCACTCTTCCAGTTCTAAAAAGTGATATTGACGGCTATCCGAAGCGATCAGTTTGAGGGCATCAGCCATAGGCGTACCGTATTGCAATGCTTGGTTCATGGTAGTGACAACGTTGTTGATGTCAGATAGTTGTACACGTTTGTCTAGGTTGTTGAGTGCCGTTTGTGGAGAATCGAGAACAGAGATTTCTGTTGCGGTTAACAGCCATTCTCGTGACAAGGCAGGGGAGATCGAACGCATCTCTTCACCAACGCAGCGAAATACCGCTTCGAGTGTTAGGCCAGATGCAACACACACTACCATTAGGTCGACGGCATCGGGTATTACTCGGCTGATCTGCATTCGAACTTGGTTCACACGCCATTCAAGGATGCGATCGAACAGGATGCCGACAACAATGCCGATAGCGATACACTCTGCCGCCGAATTCATCGTTAGCACTGGAATGCGAGTGGCATACCAAGTAACAGCACCTACGGTCATGGTGATTAATCTAAGCCCTAAAAAGTACATCTCTGCATTTGGGTTAAGCCAGCCAATCAGAACCAGCTTTTGACGTCGAGATTTCTCACCTTGGAAATGCCACTTACTCGACGTGTTTTTATACTTTGAGGAATAGCTTGATACGCGATTCAGTCGCTCAGCCACAACGTCTCGTTTGAACGAAGATAGGTGTGCGATCAGCGTGAGAAGAACAGCTAATCCCAACAGCAACATGGCAACATACATCATGATGGGAACCTCTTATTGCGAGTCAGAGCATTCAAAATTAAGGTGCCGATGCTGATGCTAATGAGTGCATAGGTCAGAACTCGTTGGCCCAGTTCAGTGTTAAACAGCTGCTTAATCATGTAGGGCTCAATTAAATAGATGCCACCCAGCAACCCTATGGGTAAGACAGAGAGAAATAACGCTGTGATGCGAGGCTCTGAGGTTAAGCTCTTCACCTTTTTTCTCATCGCTCGGTTGTCATGCATGGTTCGGCTTAAGCTATGAAGAATGTCGCGCAGTTGACCACCATTCGACTGGTTAAGGATCAGTGCAACAGAGAAATAACGAAAGCTGCTGTAAGGGAGGCGAATGCACGCATCGTCGAGACTCTGACGAAGACTAAGGCCAAGCGCAAGATTGTCGCGAAGGTAAGAGAACTCGCGTCCTAGCAAGCCAGGTTGCGTCTGTGCCACTTGATCAATCGCTTGTGGGATAGATAGCCCTGCTGATACCGCTCTAGAAATCAATCCAAGGACGTTGATGATGTCTTTTTCAAACTCTTCTACTTGTCTCTTTCTGCGATAAAACACAATGGCACAGGTACATATGAGCCACAGCCCCAGTGCTGCAAGCAATCGAAGATGCACTGGAAGTTCCGGTACTAACAGGTAACCAGCAACTGGAAAGCCAACAACCATTGAGGCGATAAAATACTTATCCCAAACAGGCAGCAAGGCATTTATTCGTAGGAAAAAGGAATGCAGTTTGTTGGCGCGCTGGTGGCTCGACTTTTTGATAGAAACGTCTGCAGGGCTTACTTTGTAAGCATTTGATACTAATGACAGGCGCTTATTAACAATGGCTTGTTTTGAGTTGAGCTTTATTAGCCAAACCGTAGCCAGCAGCGCAGAAATAGTAAGAACAATAATCATCCGGCTTCAAGCTCCATTGCCACCCTTAGTTGAGCGTCTAGCTGGTGATATTTCGCTTTTTCGTTGAAGCTTGGCACGCACTTGGCACTCTTATACTCACCAATTAGGTTGCCTTGCTGGTCTTCCGATAGCGTTTTAAAGGCGAACAGCTCTTGAGTGACGTATTGCTCGCCCTCTAATCCTTGTACCTCGGTTATTGAAACAATGCGTCGCTTGCCATCGCGCATTCGCTCTACTTGGATAACCACATCAATGGTGTCGGCGATTTGGCGACGCAGTGAAAAGAGAGGCAGCGTTGCCTGGCTCATCATTAGCATGTTCTCCATGCGCACCAGTGCATCTGTTGCAGAATTGGCGTGAAGTGTACACAGCGAGCCTTCGTGGCCTGTGTTCATTGCTTGCATCATCTCAAAGGCTTCATCGCCACGAACTTCGCCTAAAATGATGCGATCTGGTCGCATACGTAGGGCATTTCGTACTAACTCTCTTTGAGTAATCGGCGTTAAACCTTCTGCATTGGCTGGGCGAGTTTCTGCACGCACCACATGGGGTTGTTGCAGGCGCAGTTCTGCTGTGTCTTCAATGGTGATGATGCGCTCTTGAGGCGAGATGCTGAAAGACATCGCGTTAAGCAGGGTGGTTTTACCTGCACCGGTACCACCCGCGACAAGAACGTTGAGGCGAGAGCGAACGATAATATCAATAAGCTTAATCATCGAATTCGACATCGCACCAAACTGTGCCAATTGGCTCAGTGTCAGCTTCTTTTCATTGAACTTACGGATAGATATGTAGGTTCCATCAAGCGCGAGCGGCGGGATCATGACATTGACACGGCTGCCGTCGTCTAGCCTTGCATCAACTAATGGATTCGATTCATCGATTCGGCGACCTACTTTGCTCACGATACGTCGCGCTAAGTTGAGAAGCTGCTCTTCATTACGAAATTGGACCGTGGTTTTTTGCAGTTTGCCTGAACGCTCGACGTAAACTTCACGGTAACCATTGACCATGATGTCAGTGACCGTTTGGTCTTCAATCAGTGGTTGTAGTGGTCCCAACCCTAGAAATTCATTTAAGAGCTGTTCTACAGAATGAGTCACATCCTGATGACCGAGTGGTAGCTGCTTAGAGACCACAATTTCCGATACCATTTCTGAAATTCGAGCTTCAAGATCGGACGCACTTAAACTCACAACCGCTGATGGATCGATTGCCTTGATGATTTCTTCATGAATCACATGATAATGATCACGTAGCGAAGGAGCGGATGTTAACGTTTCATGCAACCGAGCTTGCTTGACTTCAATCGGATCAACCGTGTTTGCTTTTTGACCAAACATTATGCACCTCGCTTCCAAAAACGGCGGCTGCTTTGCTGCGATTCACCTGTGATTAATTCAACCAAAGAATTGAATGCCACTTTCACTTTCCTGTTGCCTTTGTGGGCAGGTTGACCAAGTGATGACTTGCTCAAAAAGTGGTTCGGGGAGAATGGAATGACAACGTCTACCGGGACACCTAATGACTTTTTCACATCGTTAACTGAAATCATTGAGCCTGAATCGGACTTGGTGTGATTGAGCACAACAAGCGTTTGTGAGTCGGCTTGATTCTGAAGTCGTTTGATTATTTGACCGGCATTGCGGATAGAGCCAAGTGTTGGCTCTACGACAATCACTCGGATATCGGCACTTTTCAGTGCGTCAAAGCCAACTTGATCACGCAAAGAGTAAGTTGGGATATCCACTAGTAGGTAGTCTGAGTTTTGTAGGCAAAACTTGGTAAATTGGTCTAAAGCGCTCTTTTGTGGCCAGAATGGTGTGGCATCTAAAGGTAGATAGCCAGTAAAGAGGGTGTGCTTTGCAGATACGCTGATCCCACTGCGTTCGAAAACTAACGGGTCGAGTCTCTCTGGGTATTGTAAAAGCTCGATCAATGCTGAGTTTCCCTCAACATTGAGTAGCAGATCCAAGTCGCCCATTGAAAAGTCTAGGTCTAGACAAGCCACTTTCTTATCGAGCTCTGCGAGTTGTTGTGCAAGAGTTGCAGTAATGGTGCTACTGCCTGAACCACCTTTTGCACTGACAACCGAGATGACTTTTTCATGTCGTTTTTCGCTGTTGTTCTGTAAAGCCGCGAAAGAAACGTGTTCCAGATCTTGCGGAGTCACAGGAGGTACTAGATAGTCACTCGCGCCTGATGCCAGCATGCCACGGTAGATGAAAATTTCATCTGAGTGGCCAAGAACGATAATTTGACAGCCTGTACGCTTAATCAAGCGCTGCACGGCTTGTTTTGATTCAGCCAGTTCACAATTCAACACATCGAGAAATATTGTCTTGATGCCATGCTTCAGAACGTGTCGCACTACGTCGTCTTCTTGATTTGAAGAGACAGTGATGTTGTGGATACCAAAGTCATTCAGTGTATGCGTAAGCGCTAGGGCATCGAGTTGCTCAGACGCTGCGATCAGTACCGTCAACTGGTGTACTTGATTCATAGCGAACCTCCTTGCGTGGTCGTCGAAGAACCATTATGTGGCTGTTGGTTTTGGGCTGGTGGAGCAAAGTAGTTATCGATACTAGAGACAGCTTTCTGCCCTTGAGCACCATTAATCGGTTGACCGACGATCAGGTCTTTAGGGTTGGCTACCATTTGTGCAAGCGCATTGGCATTTGCACACCCAAAATTGCGCTGAGTACGGTAGGCGTTGAGCGTCGTTCTTGGCGTTTTACCCGCGTCACAGGCTGTGACTTTGGCGCGGTAAGACTCGACTAAAATAGTGATGTCGCCTTTACCTACTGTTGCTTCGTCTGCTACCCAAATTTGTGAGGGGTAGAGACCTGATTCGATAAGGTGAAGTCTTACTTTCTCGAGCTGCTTTTCACCTTTGGGAGTTGTTTTTTCTATTTTGACCATCAAGCTACTCGCGCTGCCTCGACGAGCGATAAAGTCAGAAATATCGGCCTTTTCCTGAGCCGACAGCGTTTTCCCGGCAAGTGTCAGAGAGAACTTGTTAGTCACAGACACCACATCGACTGATGGTTGCTGAGTGGTTGGCGTAGGTGCGCATCCCGCAAAGACAAATAGGGCAGGGAGCAATAAGGATAATTTATTCATGATGTCCTCAGTAATAGAACCCGTTGTCACCCAGCAAGCGAGGCTTGTGGTTGTCGGTGTATGTGTCTTGGTCGTGTGTTCTTTTACGTTGAATTCTTGGCAATGCTAGAAGACGTTCTACATCGCTTAGTGGAATGAGACCGTCGGTTGGTAGCTGCATCGAATCTGAACGAGTTGGCTTCACTAGGTAAGCCGTGACAATGATGATCAACTCTGTTTCTCTGCGAGTGAATTCAGTTGAACGGAACAGACTTCCTAGTACAGGTACTTCACCGATAAGCGGCACTTTTTGCAGTTGTTCAATGTCTTCTGATTTCAATAAGCCGCCCAAGGCAAAGCTCTGTCCGCTGGCCAATTCGATGGTGGTAGCAGCGCTACGAGTAGTAAAAGAGGGAAAGTTAGTCCCATGTATCACTTGCTGGCTTTCGATGGAGACGTTACTGACCTCTGGGTTTACCTTTAAACTGATTCGATTTTGGCTGAGCACCGTTGGAGTGAAGTTTAGTTTTACACCGAAGTCTTTGTATTCGATTTGAGTGGTATCAGCAGTGATCAAAGGCAGTGGAACCTGACCACCCACCAGAAACTCAGCATCTTCGCCGGACATCGCCGTCAAGTTAGGCTCAGCCAGTACAGACATCATGCCGTTTGTCGCTAATGCATCAATCAGTGCGGTAATGCTTGGTTTACCCCAGCTGCTGACATTCGGCAGCTTTGAGAATGAAAACTGTCCAACACCACCTGCGATAGAGCCCCACTTGATCCCCAATTTGTTCGAAACATTTCTCGATACTTCAGCGATTTTCACTCGAATGTTGACCTGGTTTGGCATGGTGATAACCAATTGATTGATCAGCTCATCTTCATTGGATTGCATTGGCTGATCTTTAGTCGTCGTATTGCTACTACCTGCACCGTTTTGAGTGTTTGAACTTTCTTGTTGCTGGGTTTGGTCAACAATAGGAGACAAGTAACCTTTCGCCAAGGACACGATATTATGCGCCATCATAGGTGAAGGCACTTGCCCTTTGAGCCATAGTTTTCCACCCAGAGATTCCGCGTTTACGGAGGCTTCTGGGAACTTGTTTTTGACCAATTCATTGAACTCGCGGCTGTTGTGAGTCACGCGAATCTTATTGGTATAGATGACGCGCTCTTGCTCGTTCAAAACAGTGATAGTGGCACTGCCAGCTCGTTTACCAAATACCATTACCTTGGTGTTAGTTAAGGTCTGGTAATCGGCAATATGGGTGCTAGAGATGAAAATTGACTTCGCTTTTTCTGGTAAGCGAATCATTTTTGCCTCATTGATTGTCACATCAAGCGCAGATGCTGCTGATGCGAAAGAGAGGCACAGGCTTGATAGTAGGAGAATCCCCCACCAACGACAGGTACTAGCCATTGTTATCAGCTCCGGTTTTATTGTTGATCGTTTTGTTGTCGGCTCTAAATTCCACCAAACCGACGTCAGGCAGTACCTGAGTTGTGTCTGGCGAGATGGCTTTCAGCGTCGCTGAATTTGCGTGCTGAGTTTGACTTGGGTCTTCGTTTTGCCCGCGTAAGACAAGTGTTAACTTGCCTAATTGCTTAGCCAAAACAACTTGGTTTGCTTGCTCAGGGGTTACCTCTAAAGAGACACTGCTGTCGTCAGGGATACCATTTTCATAATGATTAGATTCGCGGGCCTTTTGATAAGACTCAGCCGTTTGTTTGTCATTAAATGCCAAGACTCTCACATCATGAGCGATCGTTGTGACATACAAACCCTGCGACGAATTGCCATAACGAAGAAGCTCACCATCTTGTGAACCGAGCAGGAGAATATCTACGTGGTCGCCCGGTTCAATAAATCCCGAATTTGATGTCACCTGATCAACAGGCACTGAGATAGCGCGATAACCAGGTTGTAGCTTTAATGAAAGCGAATAACCGCCTTCTGGCTCGGTAATATCCGCTTTAGACAATATCGAGTCTTTGACAAGCTTGGTACGTGCAAGCCCCGACATAGAGTGATCAGCAGAAATATCTTCCGGTGTCACATGGTCGATGTAGTTCTCCAACTCTTGTTGTGGAACTTCTCTCCATCGGAACGAGTTTGGTGTGTAGGCTTGACCTATCTCTATCGTGCGAGTTGGAACCAGCACTTTGACCGTTTGCTTAACGGCTTGTTTAGAAGAGGTGGTCGCAGACTCGCTATTGGTTTGGCTCAACAGCAAAACGGATATTCCGAGCACCGAGCAAAATAACGACAGCAACATGAGTCGCTTGGCAGTCATAACTATTCCTTTAATTTGCAATAAACGGGCTTACTCTGAGGCTTGTTGTGCGTCTTTTAGTTTGTCGACTACAGTACCGTAGGCGTCACTGATAGCTGTAGTTAGCTCACCGTTTTCACCGCCAACAAAATTGAGTAGTACGACTGCCATTGCTGCTGCGAGAATGGCGTATTCGATTGCGGCTGCACCGCGTTGCTTTTTCTTGTTCAACATTTCTTGTTTCCTAGATGAAAACAGCCTCAGCAGAGGCTGTTGTAGTAATTAATAAGAGATTTTGAGTGCCTATTGGGCAACGAGTCGGTATAGGTAACGGCCGTCGTAACTTTGAGTACCAACTTGGCTTTCATCCATGGTTGTCATGTTCAATCCGAGGACACGACCATAAGGAGCAGGATCGCTGGTGATATAGGAACTATGGTTGGAATAACCTCCACCAGTGACTTCGTTAAACTTAAAGACATTCGCATTGATAGGAAGTAATCCATACAGCTCTGCTTTCGATGGGTAGCGCCAGTTCGCTTTGCCACACACCTTTTGTGTATTTCGTGTTGAAATTAAAGGTGTTACCTCTACGTATTTCTTGAAACGACTGCTGTCTCCGTTGGTAAACAGTTGCCAAACGAGCTTGCTATCAGTGTCTTGCGCGCAAATGGCATTTTGGCGATCGGCGACAACGTTTCCTTGCATATCTAGATACTGGTATGCGTTTGCTTTCTCTCTAACCAGACGTCCTAAGATGACTGCATCTTTAGTACCGCCGACTGCCGAACGACGGACATCTTGGTAGCTGCGTTCAGAGCTGTAGTTTGTGATGTATTGTTTGGCGTCCTTTGCTTGATTCGACCAGTAGTAAAAGATCACGCCCCCATAAGAGCTATATTTGTCGTATTCCGGATCCAGCCCTCGGTGATGAGGGAACGCATCTGTATCGATTGTTATGGTCGAGTTTGAGCTAGATATTGCTTTAGTTTGTAGTGAAAGTAGCTGAGACAGCGCTGGTACTTTCCAATCATTGAAGCCACATAAGTTCGCATCATTAGTGCTTTCTAGCAGGCCGTTACTGCCTAAGACACTCGCGACACCAGATGCTGAAGCGTCATAAGCAAGATCGTCAGCACCTTTTGGTCGGCCGTCTTTGAGCAGTGTCCAAACTCGGCGTTTGCCTGTGATGTTAGTGTCCTCAACACAACGCCAGCCTTGTTGGTAGGTGGTGTCTTTTGGTAGGTAGTTACCTAACTCGTCCAATTTAGCGAAGCGGTTGCTTACCATTGCGTCTGTTTGAGAAACGCTAAAGCCATTGTCTTTTGCCAGTTTCAGTCCATCTTTTGCTAGCACTTTTGATTGTACTAAGTTGTGGATTGTGGCCGTAATGTTCATCTCACTGACAAACTTCTGGAACAACGTACTTAGGGTGGCAAACTCCGAGCCTAGCGTTTGTGTTGATGTATTCAGCTCGCTTACGAACGAATTAACCATGCCATATTGATACTCTAAGTCTGAGATAGCCTTGTATAGGTCTAAACTTGCTTGGTGAATATCCTTAGCCAGTGACGCAGAGCTTAGTGCGTTGGTTGAGCTGGACAGAGTTACGGACTTTTGCTGCATGAACGCCAATTTTTGAGCAAACTCAGAACCAGAGACTAATGCGCTCAGTGCAACGGTGTTTTGCTCTAATTTAGCGACTTGCTCTTTATACGCTTTTACTTTGTTAATAAATTCAAGGCTTTCAGCATCAGTTCGGCTTTGAGCAACAGATGCCTGAAACTCAAGAGCTTTTAGCTTTAGTTTTGTATTCTTAAGATCATCTGCCCATGGTTGGGTTAAAGCCTGCAGTTCTACTACTTTAGCTTGAGCTTCCGCTTCTAATGCAGCGTAACCTTTGCTCTTAGATTGGTTGGCGGTTAGCCAGGTTTCTAAATAAAGCTCTGTAGCGCTAATCTTCGTATCTTGTGTACTCAGAAAGGTGGTTATTTCAGTCGTCGCGCTATTTACACCAGTGAGTAACTTTGTACCTGATGGCAATTGCCATTTAGCGTATGCGTATTTTGAATAATATTGCTCAACAGATTCTTGGCCTTTGTTGATAGTGACAGCGACGCCATTTTTATCTGCTAATACATTCACTGACTGATTCGATACCAAGTAACCCTTTCTTAGATTTGAAGGGAGTGTTGCAGGATCTCTCTGCGACAAGGTGATCACTTCATTGGTGTCTGGAAGTGTCCAACCCGCGATACCACAATCATCTAGTTGTGCGATTTTATCGAATACAGTATTGATGTCTGAAGAGATTCGTTCTGCCCAAAATGTCGGTTCCCCTTGTCCTTTATCATCGTATTCAGCAATACAATTGAGTGAGTACGTATTCCATGAGCCACCGTAACCAAAGTCAGCAGCTTGAGAACGGGTTTTCATTGGTACGAATTTTAGGCCGATAAAGCGACTGCTTGCTGCTGTCGCCCAAAGCGTGTCACTGGTTGAGTTTGCGACGCCTTCTTTCGCACGTGCTTTTAGTCGGATACCGACACTAGCCTTGTCATATGCTTCAGGGCCAATGAACTGTGGGTTCGAAACAGCAGGGTGCCAAGTCAGGCCTTTGTCGTTGGTAAACTCATAGTATTCCGCGTCATCAAAGCGAACAGATTGGCCATCAACGTTAGCCGTTAGGTAATCCCACTCAAAACCATTGGTCTTAATTGGATTTGAGCCAGTGAAGGTGTTGGTAATCTCAGGCGAGGTTGGTGCTGGAATCTCAAACACTTTGGTGAAGGCTTGTGTGGTTAATGCTGCTACGCCATGAGGCATGCCATTCGCCGGATTTTGAGCGACGCGTAATTGAACCTCACCGATATTCTTGTCGACGTTACCGATCACAACCGGTTTTGCGGTGACTTTAGTCCAAGTAGAACCTGAGTCGAGCGTGATTTCGAAATGCTCTGGTTGTGTGAATTCGCCAAAGTATGTCCAATCTAGTGTGTTGTCCGTATCGTTCACTACTAGGCCTGTTGGAGCATTGGGTGCAGATGGACGAACGGTAAACGCAGTATCATTTGTCAGCTCTGATCCACTAGGGCGACCGGTGATTGGATCTCGTTTAACTCGCACTTGAATTGAGTTAACAGCGTAAGCTTGATCGTTTAACTGATAAGGTTTCTGAGTAACCGTTGCCCAACCAGTGTTGAGTACATTGATCTCGTAATCTGCAGCTTCTGAAAAGCCTGTTACGAATGTCCAATCAAATGTGTCTAACCCATCGTGAGTTATTGGAGATGTTGGTGCCGATGGCTTGTTAGGTGTCACCGAATATGGCTTATCTGAGCATAGCGTTTCACCAGGATCATGTTGAGGATCTGTTCCGGCTTTCACTCTTACACAGACTTGTCCCTTAGCAAACTTCTCATCTGGGACTGCTTGTGGGTTGCTAGTTACCGGGCTAAATGTAAGACCTCTGTCTAGTGAGTATTCGTAGAAGTCATTGCCTGCAAATTCTGTAACTTCTGTCCATGCAAATGTGTTTTCAGCATCATCAATAATCGGCAGGGTTGGCGCAACAGGCTGGTTTTCAGAGCGAGTGAAAGCCGTACCTATTACTAGTGGATTGCCTGCAGGGCGAGCATCTTGCACATTCGATTTTACACGGATAGAGATGCTGTTCGCCGGAAGTGAAACGTTGCCAACCACATAGGGAAGTTCAGTTACAGTATTCCAACCGTTACCTAGATTAATCTCGTAGAAAGATGGCGCATCATATCCAGAGACCCAAAGCCAGTTGATCTGATTAGTGCTGTCGTTTGCAAAGTCCAGTACAGGTTTTACTGGTTGCGCCGGGGTTACTGTCATCGGTTTGTCTGACATAGCACTTAAACCAGTCGGGTGACCTAGGGAGTCGTCCTTCGCGATACGTACTTTGAGATGCCCAACTGGAATATCTAAGTCTTGAATGCGTTGAGGTTTTTCAGTTGCTTGTACCCAGTTAGCACCGTTATCTAGAGAGTACTCGTAAAGAGATAATTCATTAAAAGAATCGACCAGCGCCCAATCAAATTCGTTGCTCGCGTTGTCAACGGTGACCCAAGCGGGTGCTGCTGGGACCGTCGTAAGCGTAAATGCTTTGCTTGAAAGAAGCGGTTTACCTGCTGGAGTATTACGTGCACTAGAGGCTGCGACTCGAACCTGAATAGCGCCTTTATCGAATGCCTGTTTTCCAACCACAATCGGCTTGCGAATGACAGTCGACCAGGTGCTACCGGAATCTACGGAATATTCGTAATCTGTGTTTTGATTGAATCCACGTACGAACTGCCAGTTGAAAGTATCTGAGGCATCATTGACTTTACCGTGCTTGGGCGCTGGTGGCTTAACCACGATTTCACTACCGTCGATATCTTCTTGCGAGACTTTGAGCTGCTCTCGGTACTCCTTGCCGAGTTGCTCCAGAGCACCCTCTGTCCCAGATGCACCGTGTGAAAGTCGATCCGTTTTGGCTTTGAACTCGACCAAATCAAGATCAGCAAGTTTGTACATTGCACCTTTACGGGCGTTAACTTGGTCGACACCTGCGTCTACCGAAGCCTTTTGAGCTTCTTGCAGTACGCGAGTCACACCACGCGCAAACATGTGCACTTCACGACTTTTCGCCGAATTTGATACAGAGTAATCACCTAATGCTAGGCTTTTGTCGATCCCTAGGTCGTTAGCAACAAGCTCAGTCGCATCATCGAAGCTGATACCGCTGGTCTTTGACACACTGGCAATCAGTGAGGTAACCGGGCTCACTACGTCCGAGTTGTTACTTGGTACTTCTAAGGTAAACCCAGACTTAATTGCTTGGTTAGGGGAGTCCATATCTACGGTGGTGCCTGCTAAGGCCTCAACCAGCACTTTGTATTGAGCCACATCATCGTCGACATTGAGTTGGAATTGTCCTTTGGCGTCCGTTGTCGCAATTTCTCCATCGGCAGAATCACACATCGCATTGTTATTTTTGTCTAAACAGACCTTGGCTTTGTGCAAATAACCATCTAACGCTATGCCTGAAATATTCGAGGATTTTGGCTGAGTTTGTGACTGGTTAAGCTTGGGATCTGACTCTGCACCACCACAAGCAACAAGCATTGTAGAGACGAGTGAAACACCCGCCAATTTGTATGGATTCCTTACCACTTGAACTCCAAAAGATTTATAAATTACCCGCAAGAAAGGCTGAGAATATTAATTTAAATGATAGTAGTTATCAATATCATTTGATCTTTTATTTCGTTAAGTGATTTAATAGCAAAATAAAATACTACCCACACAACAATAAACTAGGTGAATTGGTCGAAAAAATGCACAATAATTTTTTAATATGCAAACTATCACTAGCTATATCTGGTGTCTTAATGGTCGCAGGATGCGGAGGCGGTTCTGATGGCGAAAACCCAGTTGGATCTACTACTTCAGGCTATGCATTTCAAAGTTCATTAGTATGTGCTGATGCAGATCTGAATGGTGTATGCAGTGAGCAAGAAAAACTCATTTCAGACGTTTCAGGGTATGCAAAACAGAGGCAATATGATGGTGCAATTTTAACCGCTTCTCCCGGTATGGCGTTGGTGACGCCTTTCACGACTTTGATTCATAGCGAGATGATGTTTAATCCAACGGTTAGCAACGATGTAGAGCAGGCTAAAGCATCGCTTCAAAGTAAATTGGGTGATCATGTTGGTGTTAATTTTTCCTCACTAGATACAACGTACGGCCCTAAAGATCAGTCTAATGTGTTGCTAAAATCTCTGAAAAAGGCACAAACTGATGGAAAGCAAGCTGCATACACAAATATTGCCCATGCTCTCGACCTCATGATCGAGCATAAAACGTTAGACCTATCAGATGTCGATGTCGCTGGAACTGCTTCGAGGCACCTGCAAATAGAGGATGCTCTGGTTGTTCGCGGGTCACAATCGGTGCCAGAATTCTCTGGTGCAAAATCTATCGCTCTGAATCCAGCGAGCAGCCAGATTGTGTTTTTAACGGCGAATGATGTGGTTATGCAAATCGATAGCTCTTCACGTAATAAGCCTGTGACAATTGTTGGTGACCTTGCTTCCCAAGCGAGTTTTGATGCGGTTGGTATTCGCTCGTACGACGACGATTACGATGATCATGATGACGACGATGACGATGACGACGATGATGATGACCATCATGGAGGCGGAACAGGGGGGGTAGAGATACCGGTAGACTCTAATGAAATTGTCCAGTTAGTGCCTGCGCTAAACGGTGTTCAGGCCTATAAGCTTTACAAGCCGACCTCCCATGTTTCCCCGACAGCGAGTGATGTTTGTAATAGCAAAGGTTCGAACGGCATTTTCTTAGCGAATCTAAGTGACACCAATAACAATAATAATGGCGCAAAAGCGTACGCTATTGATAGCTATAGCGGCCAAAGTGGAGGAACACTACCGCCAATTCCAACGCCGAAACCTAAGCCTGCGGTGACTCCGAATTCGAGTGAATCTTGTATTAACGATAACTTCGCTAAAGTGGTTCCATTATTGCAGAGCGGTTCGTTATTGGCAGTTAAAAATACTGGCAGTTCGATTTACTCGCAGCAAGAGCTGAAATCGTTAAGCGCCGACAAGTTAACTATGAAAAGTTGGCGTCATACTCTTAAATCTTCTTCACCTCAAATCATGCCATCGTATGATCAGAGTGAAGCTTTGATTGTTTACAAAAATTATTTTTCGAGCGCCAATTTAGCGGCTGAGGTTATCAATACAACTAACTTATCCACTAAGATGACGATTGATAAGTTGAACCTGAAAACCGCCAATATTGTAGCGAACCAGCAAATTTTGTTGGGGCTAGACAGTAACAAGCTTGAATGGGTTTCAAACTCGATTCAGCAAACGGTACTTGGGGAGTTGGATGTCGATTCCACCATCAGTAAGATAGCCACATCGAAGGATGGCAAAATAAGTGCGGTTGCTACAGCGAACACTCTCTATATCGTTGATAACACAAATAGAGCCTTGGTAGTGAAAGAGGTGTTGAGCAGTTCGGCAATCAACTCTTTATATGTATTGGCTGATAAAGTAATTGCGCTGACTTCTTCAGGAGTAGATTACTATCAATTCCGAAATATTAGTGGCCCGGCTCTTAAAGTTGGCAGCCAACTGGTAACAAAAGAACTCCTAAAAAAATGGGAAGACAGTGGAAACTCAAGCTGGAACTCTACTAACTTGGGCTACATTCTTTCTCAAACAGGGACCGAAAGTAGCATTTCTGATAAATTCAAAAATGTTAATCTTTCATTCTCTCCTTCTAACGCAACAACCTCGAGTAGCATCACTGGAGTGAACGTTAGCGGCTTAGAACGAGGCGAGTGGTTAACCTTCTATAAAGCTCTATAAGGGATGCTGTTTATGAAAGGGGGAGGTCAGCTCCTTCTTTCATAGATGAATTACTTGTCGGTCTTTCTAAGTTGCTGATGCATAAAGCTTATTAGTGGAGTTGCGTTGGTCTCTGCTAGTATTAACTATGCATTTCTTCCATCAAAGTGTAACTACCACGCTGCAGAAAATTGCGGGGTTAAGCCCCTTTAAAGGATAATTATGCAGAGTATGTCGGATGAAAGTGAGTTGATTGATTTTGGGGGGATTTTTATAATATTGGCTTTAACGGGGGGAGCTGTTCTGTTGCGGTCCTATTTTGATGCAGCAGCTTTACGCGTTTATGTCAGTATATTTTTATTGATGCTAACTATCTTTATAATTGGAGTAGCCTATTTTAGAACGCGAGTTAAATTGTCCTTTGCTTTTGTAAGCTGGCGGTTTTTGTTATCTACGACATCTTTCGCCTATATGCTATCAATCATAATATATCAGTGGAGTACATATAGCGGTAGTGTGCTTGGTATCGTAATGTTATTGCTCTTGCCAATAGGCATGTGTTGTTGTGGGTTTCTCACCAGGGCACTAGAACCCAAATCAAACTTTAGAGTAGGGTTAATGAAGGGTCGGTTTAAGGATTCATCTTTTTCATTTAATTCTGCTATCTCGCAAGGTACTGTCTCAGACAATAATCCAGTCCTGTTGTTCTTTGGCTTTAAGACAACAAAAGGTGATACTTGCCAAAGCACTCTTCGCAAAGTGGGGGCTTTGTCAGCTGTGGGCACTTCTATTGCCATCTCCATACAGGATAACGGTGGTGAGATAATGGTTGATATGTTGATTTTGGTTATTTTGAGTATGTGTTTCGCTTACGTTTATTCATTTAGCTATCTCGCAGATTTTGTTTTCTGTATTAGGGCTAGATTTTCTCTATATCAAATAAATATGGTAAATAACCGAAAACAATTAACGAAAGAGCTAAAGTCATTAGGTGTACCTACTGAATCATATACACTTTCAGGTGAGCTAGCCAATGATAAGTATTGTTTACAAGAGAGAGAGGGCCGGTGGTATATTTATTATGCAGAGCGAGGAAGACGTCTTAGTGAACAGGAATTTATTGAAGAATCAGCCGCGTGCCAATGTTTATTGGAAAAACTGAAACGGTTAATTTAGGCTAGCTAGTCTTTAATGAGTGGCTAATTACCCTTACCCTTACCCTTACCCTTAGCCGCTTGCCTAACGTATCTCGGTATCCAGCATCTCACTCACAAACTTCTGCTTGGTAAGAGATAGTTTTTCTACCCAATGTTTCAGGTGAAGTAAATCAGGTGCAAGATGGTATGAGATGGATAGATAGTTGAACAGATAATGGTTAGTAAATTTGTTTTAGGTGTGAGGGATATTATTCGTGTATTTTTTGGGTGTCAGCATGTGCACAACTATAATTATTCTGGAAATAAAACTAATGGCGTAGTTTGGCCGTTCATAATGACCACTTCATTGATCAGTATTTTTTTTCATGGGATTTATTTGTTAATACATATAAGTTTGGGAATAATTGATGAGAATAGCATTTGGGTTCCCTACACCTTGAGTTGTTTATTATCGGCCTACATGACCTATACAATTTGTATAAAGAATAAAGGTTTTAAGTATGGAGAAGCTTATTTTTTTCTGTTGAAAAAATACAAGGTGCAATGCTGCGCGGACTTTGAGTTTTCTTTTTACGGTTATGTGCTTTTCTACACGTCTTGGAGCCCTAGTGGTAGGTTTTATCGCAGCTTTGATGAGGTAGTATAATGAGATAATCATCTTGTTCTCTGCTTTCATAGATTGAGAGGGAATAAAGGTTTATTTTTAATGCTTAGGAGCCAAACAAAGCGGTTTGGCTCCTGTTATATCTAGTTGCCTGAGTTTTAAAATTTTCTGTAGTAGAGTACATCGTTATTATTCCAAAGACGAGAACGTTGATAAAGGTCATGCTGTTGTTTAGATCCAACTTCTTTATCAATCGAGATAAGGGATCATGATGCGATATCAAGCCCAGCATTTGCTGAGCTTTTCGTTATGGCCTATCTGGTATTATTAAACAATGTGCTTGTGTTTGAGCGGTTTAGTCCAGTCGAGTATGGGTACTGTTAGAGCCGACAATAAAAGAGTTAACAAGCACTATAAATCAGTCGCCTCCATCCCACTGGACGTCTTATCTCCATGCATTTTGCTTTCCAATAACCAATGGTGCTGGTCAATATATCTATGCTAACCGACTCCTTTGGCAATGCGTGGGTAACTCTATTGTAGATGGTGTTGATGAACACGATCAACCAACGATGATTGTAACGCCACTTTCTGCAGCGGATGACCCGAGTAACTGGAATCTCCAAGAGGAAGATTTAACATTCGAGACGCATATGAGCGGATGGGATGCGCATTTAGAACATCACTTTGGAGAGTTAGCACTGGGAGTCAGCGGACATGAGCGTTCGCCTGGACCTTGACGTGATGGTTATGTGCTTTGTAAAGATAGAGTAGCGGATCCAAAGTTCACAATTGGCAATGAGGGACATGTATTTGGTGGTGCCAGTCGCTTAACTGACATTAGCCAACGAGTAGGTACAACAGTCGTTAATTCCAAAAAATTATTTGAAGATGTCGATGAATATGGGCAGTGCTTAACTCAAGGACACAACATATTTCGACGAGTAATATGTTGAATTATAATACATTAGGTGATTTAAAACTGAGCTACCGCATTCCTCAATTTATGATCCGGATGACAGCGAAATGATTAGTATTTATGGGAATAATCAGACCTACTCAACTTCCTCTAAAGTTGTGAGTGAAAGCTCGTCTTTCTACATATACAGTAAATACTTAGGAATTGTTGGGGATGCTTATGAATTTGGTGTTGATGGCTACGATAACATCAATGTGTATGGAGTTAGTTCAAGAGCGTTTATTGCTAATGGTGTCGATTTTGTACAAATGGTTTCAAGTGGTGCAGCGTCAACAATTGTAGGAGTAGGGGTTAAGGTTGATTATGAAATAGATACCTTTTACGAACAGAGTTTACGAGATCCAATCATAAATGGCGTGACTTGGGTTTATGACTTAGGGAGAGAAGCCTATGCTGATTTTACTGACTAGCTTTACAGCTGGTTAGTAAATGCAAAATAGCCAGTAATAAACATCATACTTCCAGAGATTATTGCCGTTGGTATTAGGTACTTTAAGGTAACCAATAGCCAAAGCTTATCTCTGGGAATTTTATTGGCATTTTCACTATCTTTAACGTATCCATATAACAAAAGTAAGGAAATAGGTATGTAAAATGCGAAAAGTTGATTTCGAGCGCTTGGTTCGTGTACTTTTAAAATATGCCCAAGAATAATCCCGAGAATAAAAGACAAAATTAGTGCCACTATGGCAACAACAAATGTTAGAAATGAAAAAACAGCTAATATAGACATATTTAAATTATCTCCTTTAATGAGTGTTCTATTGTATTATCGTATCCAACATATTATTCATCAATCTTTGGTTAGTCGGGGAGGACTGCCCGATGATAGCCTTGCTTTTGAAGATAATGTAAGAGTATTTGCAGTAGGTTCGCAAGTAGTGGAATGAGTTTTAAAATTTTCTGGAGTAGAATACCTCGTAATTATTTCTCAAGACGAGAACGTTGATAAAGGTCCTGCTGTTATTTAGAACCAACTTCTTTATCAATCGAGATAAGAGATCATGATGCGATATCAAGCCCAGCATTTGCTGGGCTTTTCGTTATGGACTATCTACAAACTATATGTTCTTGATTGAGCTGTTTAGTCAAGAGCTTTTAGCCCGTTTCAATTGGCTTTGACGCCAGTAATTGACTGAGGAGATAGCCGCTAAAAAGACAACGACAGCGGTCATCACATGTATGACTGACTCCGACGTCCCTTCATACGCATTACTGCCTAAATCAATCGCTGCAGAAACGATAAATAGACGAATAGCTGTCACCAGTGATGCTGCGATCCCTGTGAGATCTGGAAAAACTTGCATCGATTTCGCAAAGAACAATCCAATCGATAACCCTGCACCTATTGAAAACAAGCACATCGTCCCTGTTAGGATGAATGGTGAGTTAAGTTGTTCAGACGGCAATAAGAAAAAGATGAGCGTGGTGGTAAATATTAAGCCAAGCCCAGTACTTTTTAATTTATCAATGCCAAACCTGTCGATTAAGCGTGCGTTGTTCAAACTCACCAAGACGAATGTGCCCAGTGTTGCCATTTGGAAAAACGGGAACTGATCAGGGCTGACTTCTAATTGCTCTATATACAATAACGACATGTTGGAAACATAAATCATATAGGCGGCAAGAATTAAGCTCGTCACTAGCGTGTTGTACCAAAAAGCAGACGAAGACAATAAGGTTTTATAGTCGCTTGCTATTCGTTTAGGCGCGACCTTCTTCCGTTTATCTTTACTCAAAGATTCAGGCAAGAAGAAGAAACATTTGGTCGCAGAAAGCAGCACTAAAATGGCGATAAAGACAAAGTTTGCTTTATACCCTATATGGAGACTTATCCAGCCGCCAATAAGAGGTGCAAAAGCCATTAAGCTGACCACTAACGTGTTGAGATCGGCAATCAGTTTGGCGGCGGGTTCTTCATCAAACAGATCAAAGATCATTGCGGTACCAACGATCACACACGCCGAACTGCCAAAGCCTTGAAGTAGTCGAAATGCTAGTAATTGCTCGATACTCGAAGCATAAATACAGCCGATACTTGCAGCAAGAAAGACGCTAAAACCAAACATTAGTATCTTTCGGCGTCCAAAATGATCCGATAGTGGTCCATAGAGTAATGAACCAAGACAGATGCCGATAAAGTTATAGCTCAGAATGCGCTGCACCATAACCGCGTTAGTGTTGAAGTCGTTCAATATATCGGGAAATGTGGGTAGATAGATATCCGTCTCCATGGCAGCACCAAGGAATATGAATACCATTAAAAATCGAAACCACTTCCCCTCATGAGAGATGGGAAACATAGTTAATCCAATGAGTTATTATTATAAAAGTCAGAAGCGCAAACGCTGCAAGTGCAGGTAGGCTTAGAATGAAATTTTGATACTGGGATGCGCGTAGTAGAGAGGAGTGTTACGCAGGGTTGTCATTCCCGTCACTTGGTTGTGATCAAGTAGGGTGTAAATGTAACATAATGTTTCATCATTTCAAGGCTTCGATTGCTGTTTTCTCGCTCCCCTACGTAAACGATAAAAGTCGTGTCATTTTAACTTCTCCAGAAGTGTTAATGATTTGTGACTCAAGAGAAAAGCAGAGTATGATGTAACATTATCATTCAGGATTTGGCTGCTATGAGTGCATCGAAGGCGAGCTGGAAAACGCCGCAAAACTTTTTATTATTGATTTCGATTGTTGTACCTATCGCGTTTTCGAGCTGGATGGCTCTGTTGAACAACTTCGTGATAGAGAAAGCGAACTTTGACGGTGCCGATATCGGCTTGCTGCAAAGTGTTCGTGAAATTCCAGGCTTTTTAGCTTTTACTGTGGTGTTTGTGCTGGCTTTTATCCGCGAGCAGCGCTTCATGTTGGTATCGCTGGCAATGCTCACTATCGGTACAGCGATTACTGGCTTGTTCCCTTCACTTACTGGCCTTTTGTTTACCACTATTTTGATGTCGACAGGCTTTCATTATTTTGAAACCCTCAAGCAATCTTTGTCCCTACAATGGCTGAACAAAGAAGAAGCGCCTGAGATGCTAGGTAAAATGATCTCGGTTGGCGCGTTAGCTTCTTTGCTTACATACGGCTCTATCTGGGTGATGTTGGAGCAGTTAAAGCTCGATTTCGTTTGGGTATATGGCATTACTGGCGGCCTAGGTTTTGTTCTAGTACTGGTGATGACTTTTGGCTTCCCTGAATTTCAAACGAAGACCCAACAAAACAAAAAGTTGGTGCTGAGAAAGCGTTACTGGCTCTACTACGCGTTGACCTTCATGAGTGGTGCCAGAAGACAGATATTTACGGTATTCGCAGGCTTCTTGATGGTAGAGAAGTTCGGTTACTCGGCGGCAGACGTGACTCTACTGTTCTTAATTAATTATTTGTTTAACTTCTTGTTTGCTAAGCGTATCGGCAAGTTCATTGGTGTAGTGGGTGAGCGTAAAGCACTTATCTTCGAGTACGTGGGTTTGATTGGCGTGTTTGTCGGTTACGGCTTGGTGCAAAGTGCAGAGTGGGCGGCAGCACTGTACGTGGTCGATCATCTATTCTTTGCTCTCGCTCTAGCAATCAAAACCTACTTCCAGAAGATTGCCGATCCGGCTGATATGGCTTCCACAGCGGGTGTGTCTTTCACTATCAACCATATCGCAGCTGTTGTCATTCCCGTTGTATTCGGTGTGATTTGGCTCTCTTCGCCTGCGACGGTGTTCTACATTGGTGCAGCAATGGCGGCGGTTTCTTTGGCGCTGTCTTTGAATATTCCGAAGAAGCCTGAAGAGGGCAACGAAGTACGAATGTTTAGCTGGCGCTAATGACACGGTCACCTAACGCGAGGTAAATAAAAAGCTCCAATAGCGATATTGGAGCTTTTTTAGTTTCTGCTGTCTCGTCCTGAAATGTGTTTACACATTGAGGACGAATTATGACTACTTCAAATAATACCCACGTTAAGCGCACTCAGCGTGATTACACACTAGGCTTTAAATTACAGGTCGTCGCCGCTGTAGAAAGAGGCGATATGACCTATAAACAAGCCCAAACCATTTATGGTATCCAAGGCCGTTCAACCGTTTTAACCTGGCTTCGAAAGCACGGTAAGATGAATTGGGCGCAAAATCCAAGGATGAATGTCATGAGCCAATCACCTAAGCCTAAAGAATCGCCTGCACAGAAAATAAAACCTCTTGAGAAGGAGTTGGAAGACGAAAAAATCAAGAACCTCTTCTTAAATCGAGTGGTTGATATCCTTGATGCTGAGCACGGAACCAGTCTCAGAAAAAAGTATCTAGCCAAGTAGCAAGAAGCCTTCAAAAACAGGAAGGAATAAGTTTAGCTCGGGTATGTAGGCTTTGCGGCATAACAAGGCAGAGTGTTTATCAACGAGAAAATCGAGCTCATCATCGTCGGTTAGAGCTTAAACCGATTAAAAAATGGTGTTGGATATTAGGCGTTATATGCCTCGGGTTGGTACGAGGAAGCTCTATTTTTTAATTAAGCCTAGACTAAAAGAACAAGGTATCAAGTTAGGCCGAGATGCGCTTTTCAACTACTTACGCGCTGAGCGATTGTTGGTAAGACCTAAGCGTAGTTTTACAAAAACGACCAATAGTCGGTATTGGATGAAGAAACACCCGAACTTATTAAAAGACTACAAGCCGTCTAGTCCAGAGAGTGTGTTTGTGAGCGACATAACCTATGTTCAATCTGATGAAGGAGTTCACTACCTATCATTGGTTACGGATGCGTTTAGCCGAAAAATAATGGGCTATGAGCTGAGTAATGAAATGAAAGCGACGGATGTCGTGAAAGCGCTAGATATGGCTATCAAAGGGCGTCAATATCATCGTTCTTGCATCCATCATTCGGATCGTGGTCTGCAGTATTGCTCAGGTGTATATCAAGATAAATTGAAAATTAGCGGCATAATGCCTTCGATGACAGATGGTTATGACTGCTACCAAAATGCTTTAGCAGAAAGAATAAATGGGAGCCTGAAACAAGAGTTCTTACTTGATAGGTGTAAGAATCTTGAGGAGCTAAAACGACTAGTAAAAGAGTCTATCAATATCTATAACAATATGAGGCCAAAGCCAACAGCTGGCGCTGTTGGCTTAGTAAAAAACTGTCAACGTATTTTAGGACGAGACATGTTAATGTGTTCAGTCAGCGACTAACCGATTTTCGTCATCTCATTGAGAGTGAACGACGCCACACAACCTTCGGTTGCAGCCATGTACTCAGCGAGATGAGTATTCCCCATGTGCGCTTGCCACAGTTCGCGTGATGTCCAGTTTTCGTAGAAAGTGAAATGCGCAGGGTTTTCGTTATCTTGGTGTAGGTCGTAGTTGATGCAACCTTCTTCAGCGCGAGTGATATCAATCAGCTTTAGCAACTCTGCTTTAACCAGTTCAACTTTGTCTTCGTTAGCGACGATATTTGCGATGATAGTCAGTTGAGTCATGTTTGTTACCTATATTATTTGATTCACCAAAGCGGTGCTATTCACTGAGTTGCTCCCTATTGGATGAGCAATCATCAGTGCCGATGAACAAAGAATAGTAGGAAGGCTCATGATGATAAACCGTGCTCCGTTAGAATTATTATCAAAAATTAATTGATAATAATGGAGCTATTAGATGTTGATTAACAAAGGTAATTGAACTTTAAAACCCGCCCGCCCAGGCATCGAAGTCATCAATATTGTCGAGTTCTTGCTGGCTTCTTGGGGCTGGGTAATAAGGCAGGGCTAATCTCACAACTGAAGGTAATAGCTCCCATTCTGGCGTCATCTTAAGGCGCTTCAATTCATCATTGAGACGAACAAACATATAGTAGCCGTCGCTGTGGGTATTGGCGTAGCTTACGATTGTGGCGATATCACAAGAAGGTAGTTTTACATCTCGGCCAAGTGGGTAGAGCTGATGAAGCGCAAAGCTTACTTTTGGATCTTGTAATTTGCCTTGTTTAAAGCGCTCTAGGCCAATAGCGGTTGAGGTCGTGTGAGGCTTCCAGCCTGTGAGGAACAAGCCACTCAAACTGTCTTGGAACGGCTTACCTTTTCGATTACCTTCATTGCTAATGAATTGAACCGTCAGTTTGTCTCCTGATTCTTCCAGAATTTCTAAAAAACTGTTCACCAGTGCGATCGACTAAAAGCTTCATAAGACATAAATACCATTAAGAATGAGATACGATAAATGGTACTACTTTTGGGTAGGATTGTGTAGGAGCGATCAACCCGTTCTTGCAAGTGCCGTGTCAAGATTGCCGTACTTATCATGATTGTACTGAGAACGAATACGCCGAGAGCAATTAGCCTTCGGCGCATTTATGAATTGGCTGTTAAAACCTGTGGCTTACTTAATACGGAATTAGCTTAACTCTTCCTCAACGTATTGAAGACAAAATGATTGAGCATGATCATCAATGTTAACTTGCTCGTTACCTCTCAACTCAAGGTACAGTGTGACTGCTTGTTTGAGTGCCGGGATCAATGCGTCACGTTCTGGCATCGCGACGGTTTTTACGAGTGCTTGCGCAAACTCAGGCAGTCGTTCTTCAATTTTCCTCACACCAGACGGCGTGAGCCCAGCTTGCTTTAGCGCCAGCGGAGATAGAACGTTTTGACGAATGAAAGAGAGAGACTCAACTGTTTCGAAGTATTCGCCACGAGCTATCTTGGTTGCGGCATAGTGCGTCCAAATCCAAAAACGATCTTCAATCCATTGCGGGTCTGGTTGTGGGTAGCGTGGTTCCGCGCTGCTGAACACATCGGTTAATAAGCTATCTCGTTCCCATAACACTTGGTTGTTATCAACTCGAACTGCTGCGTCTGGTAGCGAGACAAATTTGAAATCAACGTGAACAGGCTCTGGGCCAAATATCGACACAATTAAACGTGGCTCACCAACGTGTTCACCCGTGAAGGCAGCGACTTTACCGCCAATGCTATCAAGAATGTTGAACCGTTCTTTCATTACGCTTTCATAGTCGGCTGGGTTAACCGCGATAACAAAATCTAAGTCGCTGTATTTGTCCATCGAGTTAGCGCCAAAGGAGCCACTTGCGGCGATGCCACATATACGAGGATCTTGAGACAAGACATCAACCACTTTGATGAGAAGTGCTTTGTGAGGTGCTGGAAGAGTGCTTGGGTAGTTCATATTTTACCTATCTTAAAAAGTTAGAACTGCAATGCAGCTAGTGCGGCAAAATCAACGCAGCATTATAGAGTGTCAATGTTGGCTTAGCTTGTCAATGATTAGCTTGTGAGCAGAATTAGGAACGGCTTCGAGGAGAGAGCTGGGTTGCAGACTTTAGGTTTCTTAAGTAAAGGAGGCATGATGAGCCAACTCGATTTTGGCTCATCAACATCGATCATTAAGTGGCTTAACGCTTACGTAAATAGTGAGTAGTTACGATCTCATCGAGGTAAGTCGTGACACTTTTTAGCGTAAAGTCGAGAGGAGAGACTAAGTCACCAAATAGCGGAGCACCACCACCAAGAACGACAGGGATCGTCGAGATAATCAGTTCATCAACCAGGTCTTCTTTCAGGAAGTTTTGAATGGTCACACCGCCATCAATATACAGATTGTTAAGGCCTTTGCTGTTTAGATCTTCGATGATCTGAGTGAGTTCGCCCTTTATCAAGAACACTTTACCTTCAAGCTCTTTAGGCACTTCAGTCAACGTGTTACTCAAAACATAAACCGGTTTTGTGTAAGGCCAATCAATACCGAAGATCAGCACCATATCCATGGTGTTTCGGCCCATTACCAAAGCATCGATACGATCGATATGGGCGTTGTACCCCATGTCATCACCCTCTGGATTTGGGATGGCTTGTAACCAATCTAGACCACCGTTTTTGTCTGCAATGTAACCATCAAGACTCGTACCGATAAAGACAATATTTGACATTGTTAACTCCGAAATTGAACAGGAACTTGGCATTTACGCTGTATTAAATTAAAATATTCTACAGTGTAGAATATTTTAATTTAATAGGTGGTGTTATGACTGTCAAGGATCAAAAGCGAGGTCGACCAAAGAGTGGATCAAGTCAACTGAGTGCAGAAAAGATCTTAGATACGGCAAAGAGCATGATGCGTGAAGGCGGTAAAGTTCCGAGTATCAGAGGATTAGCCACAGAGCTCGGTGTCGATGCGATGGCGATATACCATTACTTCAAAAACAAAAATGATCTATTGGAGTCGATCACTGTCTCATTGGTAGGTGCAGTGGCACAGCCTGAGCAAAACCAAGTGTGGCAAGAGAACTTGTATCAGCTTAGCGTGAGCTATCTTTCAGTGTTGAATGACTATCGCGGGCTACTAGAAACTTTGCTGACGATGAAATCGCTTGGGCCCGTTGAAGTCTTTAGTGAGCGCTTTGAAGCGGTAGTGAATCCGTTAAATCTTACATCAGAGCAATCCGAAGATGCTCTTCATTTGCTAGTTGACTACTTGCATGGCTATGCGCTTGCATTGAACTGTAACCCGGATAGAACTGAGATTACGGTTGAGATGGTGAGAAAGCCTTTAGGCCTTTATTGCTTGGGTATCGAACAACTGAAAACGTCATGACCTTGTAGTCAGTATTGATGCCTGAATAGGTGAATTCGGTACAGTGTTCCTCATGATGAAGTCGCTAAGTTTTATTTATACTGGATAATTACCTATAAATTTCTGGATTTAGCAGTAATAATCAATGCATAACCTCGAACAACTTGGTCGTTGAAAAGTTGTCGAGGCCAATTCAAAGACCTCACCGTGAAAAGGAAGTCAAACACATGCCTGTGCTCCAACGCATCAGCTTAACCTTATTACTCGTCGCTGTACTCGGCGGCTGTTCTTCATTACCAGAAGGCATCGATCACCCGGCAGAACCGTACACTTCTTATGGACCTAGCGCTTTATCGGTTTTGGCAGATGAATATCAACCCGCATCAGAACAGGCGACAACCGCCGTTCGTTTACAAGAATCCGGTTGGGACGCTTTGGCTCAGCGCTTGGCATTAGTTGAAAGCGCAGAGCACACCATCGATATTCAATACTACATATGGAACTCGGATGAATCGGGCAAGTATCTCGCTAGCCGTTTGCTAGCCGCTGCTGATCGTGGTGTTAAGGTTCGAGTGATGTTGGATGACATCAACCTCAATGAGCGTGAAGGGTTATTGTCGGCACTCGACGCTCACCCGAATGTTGAGATCCGAATCTTCAACCCAACACCAACGCGCCGTGGTTTCAGTAAGTGGTTGAGCTTCCTTGGTGACTTCTCTCGTTTAAACCGTCGTATGCACAATAAATCCTTCACCGTAGATGGCACTTTATCTGTGGTGGGGGGACGTAATATTGGTGATGAATACTTCGACCTTTCTGACAAGATCAACTTCCGCGATCGCGATGTCTTGGTGATGGGCACGGTGGTTACCACTATCCAAACCAGCTTTATTGAATACTGGGACAGCCGTTGGTCTTATCCTGTCGCTATGTTGGGTGACGAAGAGCAACCGGATCTTTCAAAGATTGACGATATAACGGTTCCACAATACAAAAACTATCCAGAGTTACCATTAAATCGCGAAGCAGCAGATAGCCTACTGAAAAAGGCTCTTGATGAGATGACTTGGGTGAATGCTCGTTTCGCTTACGATCGCCCTGTGCCTGTCGATTCAGACAATACTGATGAACCCAAAGCAACGGCAGTTTTGTTAGGACAACTAGCAAGCGAGTCGAAACAAGAGATCTTGCTTGAGTCGGCTTACTTGGTATTCGATGATGGCCAATTAGATGAGTGGCAAACGTTGAATGACGAAGGCGTTGAGATAAAGGCACTGACCAACTCAATGGCGTCAAATGACTTGGTTACTAACCACTCTGCTTACGCGGGCAGACGCTACGATATGTTAGAGCATGGCATCGACCTATTTGAGCTAAAACCAGATTCCAAGTTGTGTGAAGCATCTACCCAAGACGTGTCTAAGTGTGCACCTGAGACAGCTTACGGTTTGCATGCTAAATCAGTGGTATTTGACCGCAGTATTGCGAGTATTGGTTCATTCAACTTCAACCTGCGTTCGACTTACTTAAATACGGAGTCGGTGTTAATCATCGAAAACAAAGCGATTGCTGAAACGCTAGCTGAAACTATCGAACAGGCAATGAGCGAAGACAACAGTTGGCGTTTGGAGCTAGAAGATGGTGATGTGTATTGGTATTCAGGTGAGCAAAGTTGGGACAGCGAACCAGAAACCGGTAAGTGGGAGCGCATGCAATCAGGTTTCCTACAGCTTCTCCCGATAGAGAAATACCTCTAAGAGAGTCGACCTCAGAATAAGGAAAAATGTCACCGTATAATGCGCTGACATTTTTGTTTGTGGTGATTGAAACTTAGCTTGTTTATCTGAGCTAGGTTTTGAACGCTACCTTTTAGTCAGTTGTTTACTGTTCAAGTACGGCAAAATATGTGGGCGAGATTCACCAGAGAGTTTCTGTGTGATCTGTTGTGACCAACTGCTTTGCTTTTGGTTACTTGAGCGGTTGGAGTAGTAGCTCTGCATTGAATCATCATAGCTAGCGATTTCATCTAGGCTTAATGGATGGTATTGGTTTTCGTGCATCACCACATGAGCTGGAAGTCGGGGTTTTATCTCTGGTTGCTGTGCAGGATGACCTAAACACATACCAAATAGCACGGCTGTGTGCTGTGGAAGTTCTAATAGCTCATCAACCTGTTGAGCGCTGTTACGTAAGCCACCAATGTATACGCCACCTAATCCCAATGACTCCGCTGCTAGCATACAGTTTTGCGCCATAATGCCAGAATCAACGGCGCCAATCAGGGTAAGCTCAGTAAAGTCGGTTTTTACTTCAGGGTTAATCTGGGCGTGGCGTTGATAGTCGATACAGAACACTAAAAACTCAGCGGCACTTTCCACATAAGACTGGTTGCCAGCGTATTCCGCTAGCAGTTTACGCTTGTCTTTGTCTGTTACTCTGATGATAGAAACAGCCTGCAGTAAGCTTGATGATGACGCAGCGAGACCTGCCTGGACAATTAAATCGAGGTGCTCTTTCTCTATTGGTTGATCGGTATACTGACGAATGGAGCGATGCTCCAAGATGGTCTCAATCGTACTATTCATAGCGCTCTGACTGTCCTTGTTTTTATGATGTATTACAAATCACCATAACGACATTTTTTAGTGGGGTAAACCTTTAACTCCGTAACGCATTTGTTTTTGAACTTGGAGCTTTTTTGCGTCCAAAGACTGGCTGTATATGTGTCGATTATAATGCACATACGCGGGCGACCGCTATGTGGGCATATTTTCATGTGCCAGTTGAGCAATTCCCTCTGGCCTTTGTTGATATCGCTAGCTGTAGTGAAAAATGAACGCTTCAATAGAGCAAGCGCCGCACAGATTCAATAGTAACACATTGATATGTCGTCAAAGTATTTAGCTTTTATGTAGACACTGATATTTCTAAGAGTGGGTTACGAGTCATTCTCTTCTTTTAGAAAGCCCCAAGTCGAGTGAATTAGAACTCTGCATCACATTTATTATAAATTAGTAGATATACCAATACACATCTATTTATATTGTGAATAGAATCTCGTTCTAGCGTTATTTTGACTATGTAATTGAATGAGAATTAAAATGAATTTGAAATCTATTTTTTTGGCTTGTCTGTCAGCAACGGCTCTTTCTGGTTGTTTGAGTGTCCCAATTGAAGAGCTACAACCAACAGCAGATCAAGAAACAATTGATACAGCTATTGAACACCTAAGCGATATAAAAGGAATGACGATTACAGAAAATGGCGTGATTTATTATGTCATTTCACTGCCTGGTGACTCTCGATGGTCAACAGCGCACATTTCGGAGTTGAGCTATCGTTATTCTTGCGAAGATCTTCGTTGGTTTGTTGATAGAGGTATGATCGTGAGAATTCGATTCCAAGGTAATAGTGGCACGACTCAAGACTATGACCTTGAGCGTTGTGAAACCGAAGTTCCAACAAAATTATATGAATCTAAGCAGTAGGTTATTAATCATCTCACATTGAGATTAAAGCTCCTCCTCTATCAATAAGTACATTAATACCCTCTCCATCTGGAGAGGGTATTTTATTTAAAATCTAAAAACTGATTCGACTATATTGTGGATTATCAACGAATGCTGACGTTGATACGCTTTGGTGTATCCAAGCACGCTCTGAGCTTGTAGACCGGAGAGACCAAGATGAAATATGTGGGAAAAGTATATCGTTACTGAGACAATTCAATTTACCACCCTCGATTTTGTAGGGGGATGTTGTAAATTTATGAATCTAAATTGTCTATATTCTATGCTGTGTACTGGATCTCATTTGTTATTTGAGTCCCTTGCTAAGGTTAATAATGAACGTGTAATACCAATCACTTTAATCAACTGAAGAGGTTTCTATGCTAGGTGAAAATCACTCTCTTGTTCACGAATTTCCTGAAATGAAAGACAAAATTGCTGAGCTTGCTAAAACTGATGATGGCTTTGCAACAGACATGAAGACATACGACAACCTTGATAAAGAGATTCGTAAACTTGAGCTGAAAGATTCACCCATTGATGATGTCTCAATGCACCAACTGAAGCACGACCGTTCTGTGCTGAAAGATGCGCTATATGCTCGCTTGAACAACTAGTGGACAGCATCTTTTAGATATCGACAATAAAAACTCCTTCGGGAGTTTTTTTGTTTGTAAGATATTGGTGCTTGCTTAAGTGATTGGGTGTGGTTTGATTACCCGGTAATAAAAAGCTTAGCGTGGGGGACGCTAAGCTTGGTTATTAATCAGGTTATTGAACTGTGCTTGTTGGTTGGTGGAGTTAGCCTACTTGAGAAAAGCTTACCACTTTACGTTGTAGCTTCTCTTTTAAGTAATCAGACAATGCTTGTTGCTCAGATTCGCTCATGTACAGGCCAAGCTTGGTTCTGCGCCATAAGATGTCTTCGTCTGTCATTGCCATCTCTTGGTTGATCAAGTAATCAATCTCAGCTTGGTAAACACCGTGTGCTTCGCTTGAGAACTGGATACCAAGGTCCGATTCACACGTAGCGCCTTCAAGTAGATGCCATGTGTAAGTACCAAATTGGGTTACGTAACGAAGCAGCAGTGCTTCGGATGCCCAAGGGTATTTCGTGTGCATCATTGTGGCAAGCTGTTCGCGGCTGCAGCTGAAGTTACCACCCGGTAGCGTGTCGTTAGCTGTCCAAGGTGCCCCCATATTTTTCAGGTACGGTTCTAGCTTGTTTACAGCTGCTTCACCAAGCTTACGATAAGTGGTTAGTTTGCCACCGAAAATAGAAAGTAGTGGCGCTTGGTCAAACTCAGCATCTAATTCTAATGTGTAGTCACGGGTTATTGCTTGTGGAGAGTCAGATTCATCATCGCAAAGCGGTCTCACGCCACTGAAAGTCCACACTACATCGTCACGCTCTAGTTGCTTAACAAAATGCTGGTTTACAATATCAATTAAGTAATCAACTTCTACATCGTCGATAGCTACTTCGCGAGGATCGCCTTTGTATTCAAGATCGGTTGTACCGATGAGTGAGAACTTATCTAAGTAAGGGATCATGAACACGATGCGGTTATCTTTATTTTGTAGAATGTAAGATTGTGGTTCGTCATGAACACGCGGGACCACAATGTGTGAGCCTTTGATTAGGCGAATATTACGCGGTGATGTTTGCTCCAAACCATCATCAAAGAACTGTTTCACCCAAGGGCCAGCTGCGTTGACCAACGCTTTCGCTTTGCGCTCAAAACGTTGGTTTGTCATCACATCAAGAATAGTTACATGCCAAATGTCGCCCTCACGGTGTGCTTTTTCAACTCGGCAGTAGTTGCGTACTTCTGCGTTGTTTTCTTTCGCTGCCAACACGTTCAGTAATACCATACGCGCATCATCTACCCAGCAGTCTGAGTATTCGAAACCTATTTTCATTTCTGGTTTCAGCAAACCTGATTGAGCCAAGTTCACCGTTTTACTTCCAGGAAGAGTCGTACGTTTGCCCAAGTTGTCGTAAAGGAACAAGCCACAGCGAATCATCCAAGCTGGGCGTAAAAATGGACGGTGCGGTAAACGGAAACGCATTGGTTGCGCAACATGAGGTGCTTTTCTCAGCAACACTTCACGTTCTGCGAGTGCTTCTGAAACTAAACGAAACTCGTAATGTTCAAGGTAACGTAAGCCACCGTGGATTAGCTTTGAACTTGCAGAAGACGTCGCAGAGGCGAAATCATTTGCTTCGTATAAACCAACGTTTAGACCACGACCAGCAGCATCTGCCGCGATACCCGCACCATTGATGCCGCCGCCAATAACGATTAAGTCTAGAGTTGAAGATGTACTATTGTTTGAATTAGTTTGTTGAGCACTCATAGTTTTGACCTCTTTCTGAGCGAACGAGCATTTTAGAACATAATTGAATCCTATATTAACTTTCGTTTGCGGTCATTCATTATTTTCGTTTATGCGCGTTTTATGTGATTTGCGCATAAAAAAACCTTCGCTTATGACAGCGAAGGTTCAAAATAACTCTTATTCGAGCATAGAAGTGATACTGTTCATGTTCAAGTACGACTTTCTAAGTAACAAAAGAGCCCATTATCGACAGAGTGATCTATCAATGGTGAGCTCTTCTAATGAACATGATTTCTGAGCGTTTTTTTATTCGTCCGACGCTAGTGGTTGAGAAGCAGTCTCGATCACTTCTAGTGGGATCGATGAATCCTTGAGGATGTTCAGGATCTCTTCTGGTGGTTGTTTATTCGTGAATACCATGTGTGCTTGAGAGATGTTACCCAGCTTCACCATTGCGTTACGACCAAACTTACTGTGGTCGACTGCCAGGAAGATGCTACGGCTGTTTTCAATGATGGCTTGCTTCACTCGAACTTCATGGTAGTCAAAATCAAGCAGTGAGCCGTCAAAGTCGATACCGCTGATCCCTAGAATGCCGAAGTCGAGGCGGAACTGCTTTACGAAATCGAGTGTTGCTTCACCCACGATGCCACCATCACGGTTTCTTACTTCACCACCTGCCAAGATAACTTTTATCTCTGGGTTTGGTAGAAGGATACTGGCAACGTTGATGTTGTTAGTCACGACTCTGAGTTGTTTGTGGTTTTTGTTCAGCGCGCGTGCCACGGATTCTGGTGTGGTGCCGATATCAACGAACAAGGTTGCACCATCTGGAATGTGTTTTACCAGCTCGTCGGCAATCACATCTTTTTCATTGAAGTTAAGCGCTTTACGCGTGTTGTAAGAGGTGTTTTCTGAGCTAAGAGGAATAGTAGCACCACCATGATAGCGACGGATTTTATTGCTATCAGCCAGCTCATTGAGATCTCGTCTGATGGTTTGTGGGCTAACATCGAACTTCTCTACGAGCTCTTCGGTGCTCACATATCCTTGTGTTTTTACCAGGTCTACAATCTGCTGGTGTCTTGGTATTTGCTTCACTTAACTTACCACTCCCTGCGCGCTGCAATACTTTAGCGCACCTAATTCTAAATATTACCTCGTTCTATTGTGCTCGAATTGATACTCAGAGAGAAGTAATGATGGTAAGGAATTATGTCTAAACCGCAAAAACGTTGATCAAAACATGAAAAAAAGGCCCCAAACGCAAAAAAGAGCACAAAATAGTGCTCTTTTTAGTTTCGTTTACTGAGGAACGAACAATTCAATCGAAAAGAGAGTGATTATTCGAACGCTCGATTTTACTCTTCGTCGTCATCGTGCAGTTCAGACCAAACTTGTGCACACTTGATAGCACGTTTCCAACCTTTGTAACGGCGGTTACGTTTCTCTTCATCGTGGTGTGGCAAGAAAGTACGGTCTAGTACTGCTTTGTCTTGAAGCTCATCGATGCTGTCCCAGAAACCAACCGCCAGACCAGCAAGGTATGCTGCACCCAGAGCCGTTACTTCAGTTACTTCAGGACGGTGAACTTCTGTATCTAGCACGTCTGATTGGAACTGCATTAGGAAGTTGTTCGCTACTGCACCGCCATCAACACGTAGGTTTGCTAGCTTGATGCCAGAGTCCGCTTGCATCGCATCCAGTACGTCACGAGTTTGGTAAGCAATACCTTCCAGTGTTGCACGGATGATGTGGTTAGAGTTAACACCACGAGTTAGGCCAACAATCGTACCGCGAGCGTAAGCGTCCCAGTATGGTGCGCCTAGACCGGTAAATGCAGGAACAACGTAAACACCGTTTGACGTATCGACTTTAGTTGCGAAGTATTCAGAATCTTCTGCGCCAGCCAGTAGTTTCATTTCATCACGTAGCCATTGGATAGATGCGCCACCCATGAATACCGCACCTTCAAGTGCGTAAGCTGGTTCGCCTTTAGGACCACATGCTAATGTCGTCAATAGACCGTTCTTCGATGTAACTTTCTCTTGGC
This sequence comes from Vibrio chagasii, assembly GCF_002954585.1. Lineage (GTDB taxonomy): Bacteria > Pseudomonadota > Gammaproteobacteria > Enterobacterales > Vibrionaceae > Vibrio > Vibrio chagasii_A. The sequence goes on along the minus strand of NZ_MSCI01000001.1, from coordinate 1,239,317 downwards.
CTGTGTTCATCAGTAGGAAACAGCCCGTGCCGTATGTGTTTTTCGCTTGGCCAGCTTCAACACACATTTGACCGTAAAGCGCTGCTTGTTGGTCACCGGCAATACCCGCGATTGGAATACGAGTACCACCTTTACCACCAAGGTTCGTTTGGCCGTAAACTTCAGAAGAGCGTTTCACTTCAGGCATCATAGATGCTGGAATACCCATCTCGTCTAATAGCTTGCTGTCCCAGCATAGGTCGTTGATGTTAAACAACATAGTACGTGATGCGTTAGTGTAATCCGTAACGTGTACACGGCCTTGAGTCATCTTCCAAACCAACCAAGTATCAACCGTACCGAACAGTAACTTACCTGCTTCAGCGTCTTCGCGAGCACCTTCAACGTTGTCTAGAATCCATTTTACTTTTGTACCTGAGAAATACGGATCAAGGACTAAACCTGTATTGTCACGTACGTAGTCTTCTAGGCCGCGCTCTTTAAGTTCTTCACAGATTTCTGCAGTACGACGACATTGCCATACGATAGCGTTGTATACCGGTTTGCCAGTCTCTTTGTTCCAAACGATAGTGGTTTCACGTTGGTTAGTGATACCGATACCCGCTAGCTCGTCACTGCGAATGCCTGCTTTAGCTAGAGCTTCAACCAATGTAGAGCTTTGAGTCGCCCAGATTTCCATTGGATCATGCTCAACCCAGCCAGCCTTTGGATAAATTTGAGTAAATTCTCGTTGAGAAGAGCTTACGATGTTTGCATCGTGATCGAGGATTACAGCGCGAGAGCTTGTAGTGCCTTGGTCTAGGGCAACAATGTATTTTTGCTCGGTCATGGTAAGAATCCTTTTTGTTCCGTTATTTATATTTTAGTAAATGTAAGGTTGCTTGGGGTTAAGCTTGAGCTTGTTCAGCTTCTTCTTCTGTTTCACATTGGTTTGGAATTGTGCAGCCTTGGCCTTCCACTGGTAGGTGAGCACCGATAACACGTGGGTACAACCAGCCACCAAAACACGCACCAGCAATAGGAGCAAGAATTGGAACGATGAAGTAAGGAATATCACGAGCACCGGTTAATGCAAAATCCCAACCTGCAAAGTAAGCGAAAAGCTTTGGTCCGAAGTCACGTGCTGGGTTCATTGCAAAGCCAGTTAGTGGACCTAGAGAGCCACCGATTACCGCGATAAGAATACCGATCAGTAGAGGGTTCATTGCGCCGCGTGATGCACCATTGTTTTCGTCACCCAGTGCCAGAATGGCGAACATCAATACTGCAGTAATCACGAATTCCACAGCAAAAGCGCCGAAGAAAGAGAGTGAAGCATGTGGGTAAGTCGAGAAGATACCAGCAGTTGATAGTGCGTCTTGGCTGCTACGAACAAAGTTATGAGCAATTTCGTAATCGGTGAACAAGTTGCTGTATAGGCTGTAAACCAAAGCTGCAGAGCAGAAGGCACCAAGTAATTGAGAGATGATGTAAGGCAATACTTTCGCCTTATCAAATCCATGGAACATGGCTAACGCAATGGTTACTGCAGGGTTTATGTGTGCGCCAGAAACGCCAGCTGTACAGTAAATTGCGATAGATACGCCGAAGCCCCAGATGATACTAACTTCCCATTGTCCGAATGTTGCACCTGTTAATACCAGTGCAGCCACACAGCCAACGCCAAAGAAGATGAGCAGGCCAGTACCGATAAATTCGGCGAGGCATTGCCCAAATAAAGAAGGTTGTTTGTTTGTTGTCATGTTCGAGTCCTTGTTATTTTTGCTTATCTAGCACGCGTATTGTGCATAAATTTGCGAACTCGAAAATAAACGAGCATTAAAAATGAGCGTTTGAGCATAAAATTGTTAATTAAACTGGCTTGAAATGTTAAACCGAACACTTTTGCTCGAAAAAGAAGCTTGTATGGATGCTATTGTGCGAATGTATGTCCTGTGAGGTCGCTAAAAGTACCTGTATGTAAGCAGATGCACAACTGGTACGAGGAGTTGATGGCTGGATTTGTGATGCTGATTCGCGAGTGGTGGTTTATTAAACTTGGATCTTGTGGACTTATCCGGGTTCTCAAATGTTGGAAAAGCGTTAACAAACAAGGATGTACTTAAGCTGTGAAAAAAAATGCCAGATCCATACTGACTCTGGCAATTCGCTTGGTCTATCGCTCAGTGGTGACTTAATTGAGAGCGCTAACTTTGCCTTGTGTTACAAAGTAGTCTCTTACAGCCTCCCGTTGACTTGGTTTTATCGAAAACACGCTCGAAAGGGCCAGCACTGCTATGGCTTGAACAAGCATTGAAAGGTCTATTAGACGAAGCATAAGCTGAATGAGACTTAAATTGGGTGAACCGGAATAAAGAAAAGGCTCACAAAGTAATTTGTGAGCCTTTCTGTTTAAAACGATACGTAATTTTTTAGTTCGCTGATTTCACTGTTAGTCCGTTGTAGTACTTGTCTTTCATCTTAAGTGCAACGTTCACTAGGTAAATCAGCACAGGCACTTCAATCAGCGGCCCAATAACGCCTGCAAACGCTTGGTCTGAGTTGATACCGAATACAGAGATTGCAACCGCAATCGCTAATTCAAAGTTGTTACCCGTTGCTGTATATGCAATTGATGCGTTCTTGTCGTACTCGATGCCCATCTTCTTACCGATGAAGAAACTGATGAAGAACATCGCAGTGAAGTAGATAGTCAGTGGAACCGCAATTAATAGAACGTCCATTGGCAGTTCAACAATCATTTCACCTTTCAGGCTGAACATCAGAACGATAGTTGCTAGTAGTGCAATCAGCGTCATTGGAGAAATGCGCGGAATGAACACCTCGGTGTACCATTGTTCACCTTTCATCGACACAAGGATCTTACGGCTCAGGAAGCCTGCTAAGAATGGGATACCTAAGTAGATAAGCACGCTGTGTGCAATATCGATCATTGAGATATCAACCAACATACCTTCGTAACCGAATACAGGAGGAAGAACGCTAATGAACAACCACGCCATAAAGCTGTAGCTAACCACTTGGAATGCACTGTTTAGAGCAACCAAGGCAGCCCCGTATTCTTTGTTACCGCCGCCGATGTCGTTCCAAACTAGAACCATTGCCACACAACGAGCAAGACCCATAAGAATTACGCCGACCATGTAACCAGGGTGATCACCTAAGAAAGTCAGTGCCAATACGAACATGAGGATTGGGCCAACAAACCAGTTCATGATCAAAGAGAGCTTGATGGCTTTCTTATCTTTTACCACGGTGCCTAGCAGGTTGTAGTTAACCTTAGCCAGAGGTGGGTACATCATTAAGATAAGGCCAATCGCAAGTGGAATGTTGGTGGTGCCAACAGACATTGAATCGTTCCACTGTTCGATCTGTGGGAATAGGGTACCCAGCAGTACACCAATGCCCATGGCGATGAAGATCCATAGTGTTAAGTAGCGATCTAGAAAACCTAACTTTGGTTTCATGGTAATCTCTCTTTGTTGATATCGTAAATCGTCGAAAAACGATTGATTGTGGCAAAAAAACACGCTTAAAAGTAAAGGCTATCAAAGCCAATCATTCAAGCGTGAACTTCTATTTTAAAATGCTGTTAAATACCGATTCGAAGCGTTGAATATTGTCGCGGTCGATGCGGTAACACATCTTTGGCGGAATAGACTCAGCGGTAATGAAGCCTGAGTTTTTTAATATTCTTAAGTGTTCTGACACTGTTGATTGAGCTAAACCTAATTCACTCACCAGATCACTGTTTAAGCAGCCACCTGACTTTTCTAGTGCAGACAAGATGCTAAGTATGCGAATTCGAGCTGGATGCGCGAGTGCTTTTGCTAACGCTGCCATTTCTTTTTCTGCTTCTGCATTACTCGGCGGAAGAGGTAGAGAACAGCTTTCTGTTGCTTGGCATGTTGCAGTCATACTTAGGTGGCTCACTTAATACTAATCGTTAAAAGACGATTAATAGTAAGCCTATTTCTTTTAGCGGTCAATGTGAATTTTAAAAGCCGCACAACTTAAAGAGCAAATATGCACATCCATGATTAAGGCCAACTTAGCGATTACCGTGTGAGTTAGAAATAAGTGAGCAGCTCTACTTTCCTACCCAATACAGCGGCCATCGTTGTTGTGTCGAGGTGTTATTGAGCATAGCGCCAACCAAAACGAGCGCGACACTGCCGACTAAAACTGGCGTAAACAAGAAAGTCCAATCGACAAGTGACGTTCCTGCTAGCGAGATAACAATCGGGTTAGCTCCAGCAGGTGGATGAACTGTGCGAAAGTACTGCATCAAAAAGATCGCGCTGCCTACCGCTAGCGACATCACTAAATAAGAATCCCCGACACCATACAGCGCTACGAGCCCGACTGCTGCTGAAATAAAATGACCCGCAATGATGTTGCGTGGTTGAGCAAGCGGCGAGGTTGGTCTTGCAAACAACAGCACACAAGTCGCGCCAAACGGTGCCATTAACCAAGGCACTTGCGACTGTTCAGCCGGCAAACACAAGATCAATATGCCTACCGTACCACCGACAAAGCCCTTAAGTAGTTGGTTCAGCGTAGCCTTAGGAGGTAGCTCTTCTCCACCGATCAGTTTTTTTATCATCACTAACTCCCATCTATGACTAGAAAATAAAAGTGTACAGATCTGTACTTTTTGATTTGAATGATACAGATCTGTACACTCTTTGCAACGTAAAATTTTGCGACCTTAATTGAACGAGTAGATAGGATGAGTAAGAAAGAACTAATCTTGGATGTGGCTGAGTCTTTGTTTAATCAGTTTGGTTATACCGCTGTTGGGGTGGATATGATCCGGGATGAAGCAGCGGTTTCTAAGACATCCATGTATCGTCACTTTGGTTCTAAAACCAAGCTGATTGAAGCGGTGTTGGAAAGGCGTCATCAGCGTTTTGAGTCGAGTTTAGAGGCGGTACTTGCATCCACTTCTGGATTACAACACCAATTGGATGTGCTTTTAGATTGGCATTTTGCATGGTTCGAACAACCAGACTTCAAAGGTTGCATGTTCATGCATGCGCTCGCTGAATTTAAAGAGTCAGAAGATGACATTGCGATGCTCTCACAGAAACACAAGATTTGGCTCAAGAACACGATTCACGACGTGATAACTAGTGGCGAAGAAGCAGGCGCAGCAACGCTTGAGCGCCGAACGGAATCGGTTATGACGTTCATCGAAGGGCTGATTGTAAGACGTGAATTTGGAGCAATAGATTTAAGCTTAGATTCAAACAAAGAAGCTTATCGAAAAGCATTGCATTCACTGGCTACTCTAACGATATAATCGAACGCAGAACCGTTACCCAAGATAACGAAAAATCATAATTTACAACTTTATTTATATTTATAGGTAAGCTCTGAAATGCCACAACAGAACATCAAATTTATCGCTGCTGATATGGACGGCACTCTGCTTAATGAAGACGGGAAATTAGACTCAGAATTTTTCAACCTGTATGAGCGACTAGAAGCTCAAGACATTATCTTTGCTGCTGCTTCGGGCCGCCAGTATTACAGCTTAATGGAAACTTTTTCTCCTATTAACGATCGCATGATGTTTGTTGCTGAAAACGGCACATTAGTGATGCACAAAGGTGAAGAACTCTACAGCTGCTTGCTAGATACAGATGCCATCAGAGACATCATCAAAGAAGCGCGTGCTATCGAAGGCGCTCATGTTGTGTTGTGTGGTAAGAAGTCGGCATACATCGAAACCAAAGACGAGCGTGCTCTAGCAGAGATCTCTAAGTACTACCATCGCCGTGAGCAAGTAGAAGATCTGTTGGCGGTTGAAGATGAATTTATCAAGGTTGCTATTTGCCACTTTGACGGCTCGCAAGAGAAAGTAAACCCAAGCATCAACGCTAAGTTTGGTGAAAATTACCAAGTGGTTGTAAGCGCAAAAATTTGGTTGGATGTAATGAATGCTGAGGCTTCAAAAGGGGCGGCAATTAAGCATCTCCAGAACACATTAGGTTTCACTTACGAACAGACCATGAGCTTTGGCGACTACCTAAATGATTACGAGATGCTTAAAGAAAGTTACCACTCATATGCGATGGAAAATGCACATCCAAAACTGAAAGAGATAGCTCGTTTTGGCGCGCCAAGTAATGTTGATGCGGGTGTATTCCAAGTGTTGGAAAAGCTTCTCGCGTAACGTTTGGAATCCTTTTTAGATTTTTATCAAAGCCGACTCTCTAACATGAGTCGGCTTTTTTATTAGTAATCTCGAATTTTGATAATTCGCCTTAACATTGATTCGCTAAGGTACACTCCGGCTTAATTTGTCTGCCAAGTTTACCCATCCAAAATGTGGCAGCCAGAACCACGGTTCCAGCAATGGTAAAACCATAAATAATCGCATCGGCTTGCGCCAATACGGCAATCAACACATAACTTAGGCTCTGAGTTAAGGTAGCGAATAGCGCAAGCCCTCCATCTACTCTTCCTCTTTGTTTTATTGCTACTGCATGGTGCATCCAGTTGGTTCGGGCGATTCTATTGAGCGCGTTGAATGCGCCGAAAATGAAAGTAAGAATAATAAGATACGCAGGGTTTTCTGCTTGGCTCATCAACAATAAAGAGAGTCCGATGATGTACATCGCTATTTGGATGGTTGTTTTGTGAGACGCGGACTTCAGAATCAGTGGTAAAGATATCCCAATAATCAGTGCCCCCATGCCGAGAGAGATATTGTAAAGTGCAAGCCAGTCTCCGGTGATATTCAGTTCTGAAAACCAAATCGGAATTAAGCGGCTTAAAAAGGTCACCATCGGATATGAGAGACAAGAAACGATCAGGAAACCGTAAAATTGAGGCGATTGAGAGAACACATCCTTAATTTCGACCAATTGCTGTTTGAATGGTGTATTTACACTCTCCGTGATTTGTCTTCTGTAAGGTGTCACCAAGTAACTTATCGCTGAAATGCTCGAGGCAAGACCTGCAAAAATCGCAAATTCAATAATGCTCCACTGCTCGAGTAATACAACGCCAAGAGCGCCAGCACCCAAAGTTGTCGACTGCAAAATAATCTCTTGGTGACTCGAAATTTTGGCATATTCATGGTGGTCGTAATTCTCTTGCGTAAAGGCATTGTTGGTGTGCCAGGCAAGGCTACTTGAAACCCAAAAAATGAGTTGAGCTGCACCTAGGACGACAATGGAGCCGAAGCCAAACCAGTAAATTGCAGCGACAGTAAATGCGGTTGAAGCCTGGATTACCTGCGCGATGATCAAAATATTTTTACGAGAATGGCGGTCGATCAACGCTGAAAAATAGGGTGTAGCAAGAAAGGTAGTGAGCGTACAGACCAGAGCCGTGAGCGCAACAAAAGTGCCCATATTGGGCGTTGCTAGCATTAGCCACGGAAGTGCCAACATAAATAGCCCTGAGCTAATGCCATCAAAGAAGCGTCCGGTAAGGTAGGGTGGTGTTTTTCTTTTCATATCTCTGTCTCATCGTCTCCGTTTTGTATCACTCTACAACTTAAAGTTAACTTTAAGTCAAAGGTTAATTGAGAGAAATTTGAGAGCGAACATGTCGGTATTTGAACGAGTGTTCAGATTGTTGTAGTCTTAATGGCAACACGGATATCCACCTTGTATTGGATCTGCCTTATTAACGATATTTGGAATGACGATGAGTAAGAAACTTCAACTCGATATTATTTCTGACGTAATGTGCCCATGGTGCGTCGTCGGTTACAAAAACCTAGAGCAGGCTGTTTCAGAGCTAGGTTTAGAACAACAGATTGAACTTGAATGGCAACCGTTTGAGTTGAATCCAGATATGCCGCAAGAGGGTGAAAACCTGCGTGAGCATATCATGAGAAAATACGGTTCTAGTGCAGAAGAAAGTCAGCGCTCACGTGAGCAACTGGCGGCTCGCGGCAAGGCAGTAGGGTTCGATTTCAATTTTTATGACAGCATGAGAATGGTGAATTCACGCCACTTACATGTGCTGCTTGATTTTGCTCTAGCTTACGGAAAACAGACTGAGTTGAAGCTACGCTTCTTCACCGCGCATTTTTCAGAGCAGAAAGATCTGTCAGATCTGGATGTTATTGCGCAAGAGCTTGAAGCGGTTGGCTTAGACGCAACGAAGGCACTGAAACGCTTAAAGAACACCGACAACTTAAAGCAAATAGAAGCGCAAGAGTTCGAATGGCAACGCATGGGGATCTCTGCGGTTCCTACCGTGGTATTTAACCGCAAGAGTGCAGTGACAGGCGCGCAGACGGTAGAAACGTACAAGCAAATCCTTCAAGAGCTTATTGCGGAATCATAAGCCGATCGATGGTATCAATTAGAGTCTGAATTTCATGGAATCACTTTCACTCGCTCAAGCGCAAAAAATTGTACTGCTTTCGCAAAAGCTGCCGCCTAAAAAGAAACGTAATGGCGGAGCTTTGGCGAGCACGCTGTCTGCGATTGAAAACCTTGGGTATGTGCAAATTGATACGATCTCTGTGATTCAAAGAGCCCACCATCATACGCTGTGGAATCGTAACTACGCCTTCTGGCCTTGGCAGTTACTTGATGAGTCATTGGCAAACGCTTTAACTTTCATCGTTGCTTCAAAGCCATTAGTAACGTAGCCCACCTTAGTTACTTTGATCACTCTAGTTATTCAGCAAGCTCGCTTAACAAGAACTCGACAAAGGTTCTGTTTTTCAGAGACAGTTGCTTGGTTTTATAGAGTAGATGAATCGGCTTGGGCAAAGGTGCCATACCAGGTAATATTTCTAACAGAGCACCACGTTCAATCTCTTCTGCGACTAGGATAGTTGGCTGTAACAACACGCCTACACCTTGTAGGGCGGCATATCGCAACACATCCCCATTGTTCGACATCAAACGCACTTGGCCTTTACTCCCCGTGCTATGCGCCGCTTGGTGGTTCTTAGGGGCTAGGAGTTGCGACTCACTGTTTTGGGGATTGCGTAGTTGGGTTTCACGACCATTCACATCACGACGGCTGCTGTAACTAAATCCAAGCGACGGGTGCTGTGCGAGATCTTCTAATACACGAATCTTTGTATGTTGGTCTAGGTATTCAGGCGCTGCGCAGTAACACATCTCGTAATCACCTAAGTATCTGGCGACTAAACTCGAGTCAGACAGGTCACCAATTCGCACAATTAAATCAATATCGGAAGAGTAGGGATCAACAAGATCGTTGTTCAGTACGAGCTCGACATTAATCGTTGGGTGATTTGCAAGGAACTTCGCCACGATCGGGGCTAGCACCTTGTTCCCATAGGTCACTGGGCAGTTTATTTTGACCGTGCCTTGAGGCTGGTTTTCTAAGGTTTGAATTAGATTTTCAGCATTGCTGATGTCTTCCAGAATTCGTTTACATTCTCGATAGTAGAGCTGCCCTGAATCGGTTAAAGACTGCTTACGCGTAGTGCGATGAATCAGCTGAGAGTTAAGGCTCGATTCAAGATGATGGATATGTTTACTGATCATGGTTGCCGATAGATTGAAGTGGTTGGCGGCACTACGAAAGCTACCTTGCTCCACTACGTAAACGAAGACTTTCATGCTAGTTAACTTATCCATTGAACACTCTTGGTTGATAAATAATAAACAAAAGGTGAGTTTATCAATTATTAGGGGTTAATTATATTAATGGCAAACCAATAGTTGATTAAAATAAGAGCGTGAAATGCCTCAAACAAACGAAACTATCTTTGTTACTGCCGAACTTAAGATTAAAAGCAACATTGAACGTGAGACTGCGGTTGAAGCCATCGAACAGTTTTGCCTAGATATGCAGAGCGAGCCGGGCTGCCTACAAGCGATTGCAACCTATGACTCAAGCCAACACGACCGAGTGATCTTGCTTGAGCAATACGCTAACCGTGAAGCCATTAACCAGCACTTTGGAATGCCCCACACCCAAGCATTTATCGAGCGTGATATAACAGAATTAGTACAAGCCTTTGAAACTCATAAGAAGGAGATCTAAGCATGAAATGGGGAATTCTAGGCACCAGCTTTATCTCAGGCGTTATGGCAGATGCGATTAAAGGCGATGCTCAAAGCGAGCTTTATGCCGTTGCAGGACGCACAGAGAAAACACTCAATGAGTTTGCCGAGCAATACCAACCAACACGAACCTTCAATAGCTATGAAGCCCTGATTGAAGAAGAGTCGGTCGACATTATCTACATCGCGCTACCTAACCATGTTCACCACGAATACGTGATTAAAGCCGCTCAAAACGGTAAAGCGATTCTGTGTGAAAAATCGTTATCAGTGGATATGGAAAAAACCGAACAAGCTTTGCAAGCGGTGAAAGAAGCGGGCGTATTTTTTGCAGAAGGTTTGATGTACTTAAATCACCCATTGATCGCCAAGCTTCATCAAGAGCTGGCGACTGGTGAAATAGGTGAAGTACGCTCAATCCAAGGTTCATATGTGGCGGCGATTGACCTGTTTGTGAACCCTGCGAGCAAAGGTGCGCTGTACAACTTAGGTTGTTACCCAATGTCACTGATCCACTCTGTCGCGCAACACCAGTTTGGTGAGAGCGTGTTCAATGACGTGCAGATCTCAGCCATTGGCCGACGTGGTCAAGATGGCAATATCTGCGAGTCGTCAGCGATGATACGCTTCAATAGTCAGTTCACTGCGCAAATCCATACTGCAGAAGACCACGGCTTAAAGCATGGCTTCACGATTCTCGGCAGTAAAGGCTGTATCACTCTCGACACCAACCCATGGTTACCGACCGAAGACAACACATTCACGGTTGAGATTTACGAAACGTCGAAACGTGAAGTAAAAGTCGAAGCGCAAGGTGACGCCTTCCATTATCAAGTGCGCAATATTCGCCAAGCAGTCGAGCAAGGCGACACACAACTCACAGCACCAATGGCAACTCATCAAGACTCTCGCGTAATCATGAAGTTACTGACTGATTGGGAACAAGCGGCGAGCGCTTAACCCTCTTGATTAGTATGAACGACTCATGCTTGATTACTTTGCTGTATTGCTCAGCTAATCAAGATGGGTCGTTCTTTCTCACACATTCCCCCAAATATTTCCCTTTTGATTCCCTATAAATACTTTGCATTTGAAACACTCACAGTGTCCAATATCGTTTAAGATTATTTTGACCAAAAAACCTTATATTTTAAGGTGTTAAATAGGGGCTTTGCTTCATGCGTAAATCAGATAAGAAGATCGAAAATCAAATTAGAGATGTGCTAGCTGATGTTTGTGAAGATACGTTGAAAGGCTACGACGGTTTTCTTTGGGTGACTCATACGGTCAATTTTTCTTCCTTTCCACAAAGCTTAAAAATCGTTTGTGTGTTCGATAGCAATCAAGATAGAACGAATTTCTTAGAGGCTGATGGTCAACAACAAGTGGCTTCCGTTATTCAAAGCGCATTCAATCAGGGCGGGATTAAGCTTAAGAACATTGATAAGCACTTAAGCTTCGATACACAAGAAAATTGCGACCGTGACCACCAAGGTAAGTGGAATTTAAGGCTGTAATTCTCCCCCCAGAACATCTTGATATTCGATCAACGGTGACGGAATTTGGTGGTGTTGCTTTGGAAACACCACAATCTCTCTTTACCCAAAATTCTCATTTTGAGAATAAATGCCCCCTCAGTTTTCACTGCCTATGAAACTTACCTTACGAGAAAAATTAAGATTATAAATTTTTATCTTTCCCTATAACGTCCTGAGTTTACGTCTCTATTTATATGGAGTGGGTGATGGTAACTGCCATTCAGACGGAGCACCCTTGATCAATACTTATATCTAACCAATACTTTTTCTTATTTTGATTCCTAAATTGACACGTAAGTTGGCTGACTTTTCGTCTCGTTATATGAGTTACGACAGTATCGATTAGGAAGTTTTGATAATGAAAACCTACATTCTCTGGGTACTAGCGCTCATTGCATCATACTTGGTTGCTAGTCACTCGTTTGCCGTTGGTACAGCGGTAGTATTACCTGGGCAACATGAGCCCGGCACTGCTCTCGACGGTTCCCCTTTATCTGCGGATGATGTTATTGATTGGGAGATCGCCAATAGCGACCTTGTATTCGGCGCTTATTCAGACATTGCTGACAACCAACAAGCTATAACCATTGGTTATATGTATAACCAAGCGATGGCCGTGAATTCGGGTTGGTTGGAGAACGATCTTCGCAATCAAGCCGAGTTGGATGGCATTAACTTCGAAGACTATTTCCTTCACTTTTCCGAAGATACAGTTATAGCCGAAGTTGACAAAACGCACGGTGAAAACACACTGTTAAATCGAAAACCCTTAATTGTTGGGTACACAGCCAGTGAGGATCACGCGGGATTTTGGCTTTACCAACAACCACCTTGGGATGCAGATGTATTTGAGAATTTCGAAAGCGGTGGGGCGCTTTATATCTACCATGCTGAGCCGTTTGATCGTTTAACCTTCAAGTTTTCTCAGTTCGCTACGGGTGGCGAGTTTTGGATTGAATACCCGGCTGCCGTTGATTCTCATGGGATGGTATCTCAGTGGGAGAGGCTTGAGAGTAAGAAAGACAAAACCCTCAACATGACCAAAAACCAGTCTGTGATTTGGAACCCACCAAGTGATTGGATGAGAGCGGCGACACATGATGGCAGTGGCGCAAGCTATGGTGGTGGGCAGTATTTTGGTTCAACCTTTGTAAGAGATGGTGGACGCTTTTATGTAGTTAGGGTTCGCTGGCAAGGTGATAACCCACAAGACCGCCCGCGTTTAAAAGACGTGAAGCTGAAAAACAGTTTTCCGACGGTGAAACTGACTGATGCACCCACAGTCACGCCAGACGGAAGTGCTATCAGCCAATGGCGTAAAATCCGTGGTTTTGATGTTGCTGCAGACCTCAATGGTGATAACTACTTGTCACAAAGCGAGTACCGTAATCGCACAAATAAAAACGCCACTGCTCGCTTTCGTTGGGAATCGAGAGTCATTCCATTTGGTCGAATGTGGAGTGCTGATTCCTCTTGGGCGCTAACGAATATGGCTAATTTGGACTACCTGTCGGCAATACATGGCTATTACCAACAGAGTTGGGGCGAACAAGGTCTGAATGGTGCTTACAACGATGATACCAACAAGCTGATCGGCGCTAATCAATTTTTTGTCTACTCCGGTGGACATGTCCAGGAGTTGGGGGCTGTTGCTGGCTCAAGTGAAGCGGATGAGCGTTACAAACTGCAATTTTCAGAGTTCCTGAAAAATCTATCATTGCTGGAAAGTGCCTCGTTGATTGGATTGAATATAGGCACGGCAAATTTGCTAGGAAGAAATGGTCAATCTCACTTGCGCGAAGCCGGGTCACTATATCTCAGAGAGCACTATATCTTTCCTTCTACCGGCTTGAGTGGCTACTCAGGAATATCAAAACATTGGGATAACTCTGCACTCGCTTATGCTGAGCAAGGCGTTATTTTTCAGGCAAATACTCGCTATGGACGAGTTCATCATTACGGAAATAGTGAACAAAACTGGAAGCAGGATCAGTACTCCGCTTTGGCGATTTACCATCTGAGTCGCCACCCTCACTATAGCTATTTTAACCAATGGAATAATGGTTATGTTTATGGGAGCGGCAATACCACATCAGATAACTTTTGGCGGAGTGGTATACCTAAGAATTTGGCGTATCAGCCAAGCTTGCTGCTAGCTGTTGAGTTAGGCGAGCCAGCGAACCACATTCCACAAGGCTTTGACGCCATTCCTTTTATGCTCTCGACAAGTACGCCTGTGTCAGCCGATTACACCATAGTCGGTGATGCATCGATGAACGAGATGGTGCATCAAGACTTACCTAATGGTATGACGCATGTATTGCCGACGTTTACCTATTTTATTTACCAATCTGAAGAGCAAGTGGTCGCTGGTGGGCCTGAAGATATGGTGTTAGCGAGAGAGTTCGAGCATGGGCGAGTGTTGTATCGCACTGACTTCCACGGCAAGAGCGCAAGTTTTTATGAGACAGAGAAACTGACGATTACATTGGATGTGCCGATGAAGCCCGTTGATGCAGATGGCAACATTGGTGAATATGTTAACCAGATAGAAATTGGCGGGTATGAAGGGTTGTTTCTACTTTACTAGCCTGAAACTCGAGGTGCTTTAAGTTGTTTGTCGGCCTCTATTTTGGAAGCCCGCTCTTTGCCAACATTGAATTAGGCTCTTGAAATCAGCTTGTTGTTTTTACACTGTTTGAACTCTTTGGCGACCCATGATTTTTCATTCAAGCCATTGTCAATTAGGGCGAATAGGTAACCATCAACCTTGCTTGAAGCGGCTGGGTATTCTTGGAATACGTGTTTAGGGTAACCGGGATACTCGGCCTCATATTCACTGTCCAGTTGCTTGCCCTGTTCTCGCCATTTAACGAATAGCTCTGAAGAAGAGGTTGGATTCTTGTATTGACCTAGAATTCGTTGGTGATGAACCAATGCTACTTTAGCGCAGTGATTAGTTTGAACGACTTTCTGTATTAACTCAGCTTGTGTTTCGCTCATGGTTTTCGCGAGTGCGTTTTCTTGTTCGATGCGCTCTATTTGTTCACCAAAGGTTTCAGCGTGTCCAGAAAAAACAACAGAAATGGGTAAAACTAATGCCAAAAGGCGCTTGCAGAACATAACCTAACTCATTGAATGGATTCGTGACTATTATGCCGTTGAGTAACAATATTATTAACGAATAAAGGGACTTAATTGTAAGAATTATTTTTATCGAGTGGATTAATAAATACTTTGAGTGAACTGTATTCAGGCTCTAAATGTTAATTTTTGAGCCTGGATTGATATAGGGAGGCACTAGGAGTTAATAATTTCAATACCTTTATCTTTTAACTCTTCGATTACGCTCGCGGATAGGTTGCTATCGGTAATAATTCCGTTGAGTTCCTCTAGATCGAGTGCGTGAAAGCTTGCTACTCGACCATACTTGGTTGAATCAGATATTAAGTAGTTAGTTTGTGCAGCGCGCACGATGGCCTGTTTGACCGAAACTTTATTCTCATTAGGGGTGGATAGCCCTTTTAGGTTCCAAGATGATGAAGAGATGAAGGCCACATCGATGTTTACGCCGTTGAGAAACTCTGCAACTTTCCCTCCCACACTGGATTGGTTGTCACGATCGACTTTGCCACCTGTATGGTAGATTTCACAACGGGTGTGATTCATTAAATAAGCCGCGATTGAAAAATCATTTGTGATGATTAACAGATCGTCTCGACCTGCTAATTGATGAGCGATTTCGAGCGACGTTGTTCCCGCATCTAAGTAAATGGTTGCTTCCGGTGAAATCAAGCTAGCCGCTACCTTACCTATCTGTGCTTTCTCAAGCGCTTGTTGCTCAGCTTTTGCATCGTGTGAAAGCTCACTGTGAAGCGCTTGCGCCAGTTGAACCCCTCCTGACACAGATATCACCTTACCTGATGACTCAAGCTTCACGATATCTCGGCGTATTGTCATATGTGAAACATCGAGATGCTCTGTTAATTCAGTGATACTGATCACTTCTTGGTGTGAAAGCAGCGATAAAATCGTGCGTTGGCGTTCAGCTGGAATCATGTTTTTTCTTCTATATCTTTGTTTTATCGCATCCTACCAATCTTCACAGGATTTGTGAATATCTGTGAACTTGTGTTCCAAATGCGAACATACTTATGTGATTTAGTGTTTTGAGTCTAGATTCTATGCCTAAAAAGGGTTAAATCGGCGTCCGTGTGTTAAATTTTGTTAAAAATGTGACTTATCACTAAGTAGAAAATACCACCTTCACATATAATCACAAACATAAACAAGAATTAACAAAAACTACTTACATATTTTCCAAGAAGGCATTGTTGTTATGAGTGAAGTTCAATCTGTCGGTGTTATTGGTTTGGGTTCGATGGGCATGGGTGCTGCAAAGTCATGTGTGCGTGCTGGCCTTGATGTATACGGTTTCGACCTAAACCCACAAGCTCTTGAAGAGCTGGGTTCATTTGGTGCGAAAGCGGTTTCTACTAATGCAGTTGAGTTCGCAGACAAGCTAGATTCGGTTCTTGTTCTGGTTGTGAACGCAGCGCAAGTTAATACAGTCCTGTTCAAAACAGGTCTTGCTGCGGCGCTCAAGGCAAACACGCCAGTTATGGTTTCAGCGACCATCTCAGCTGAAGATGCAAAACAAATTGAAGCGAAGCTGGCTGAGCACAATCTCGTCATGCTAGATGCTCCGGTTTCTGGTGGCGCATTGAAAGCGGAAGCGGGTGAGATGACCATTATGGCATCTGGTTCGCAAAAAACGTTTGATGCACTTGAACCGGTACTGAACGCAACGGCCGCTAAGGTTTACAACATCGGCGAAGCGGTTGGTCTTGGCGCTACGGTCAAAATCATCCACCAATTGCTAGCGGGCGTTCATATCGCAGCAGGTGCTGAAGCAATGGCATTAGCTGCACGTGCAAATATCCCTCTTGATCTGATGTACGACGTGGTGACCAATGCAGCAGGTAATTCTTGGATGTTTGAGAACCGTATGAAGCATGTGGTTGATGGTGACTACTCACCAAAATCTATGGTCGACATCTTTGTGAAAGATCTAAATCTCGTATCGGACACTGCGAAAGATCTGAAATTCCCACTTCCTCTATCAAGTGCAGCACTCAACATGTTTGTAAGTGCAAGCAACGCCGGCTTTGGTCAGGAAGATGATAGCGCTGTTATCAAGATCTTTGGTGGCATCGAGCTTCCAAGTGTAGAAAGCAAACAGAAATAAGCGCAAGTAAATCGGAGAAGAAATTATGTTATTAGGCGTTATCGCAGACGACTTTACTGGCGCAACCGACATTGCTGGTTTCCTAGTAGAAAACGGCATGCGCACAGTTCAGCTTAATGGTATTCCAAAAGAAGAGATTGATGTAAATGCAGATGCGGTTGTGATCAGTCTTAAATCTCGCTCTTGTCCTGTGGACGAAGCAATCAACGATTCAGTCGCAGCGCTTAAGTGGCTGCAAACAAATGGCTGTCAGCAGTTTTACTTCAAGTACTGCTCAACGTTCGACAGCACAGCAGAGGGCAACATTGGGCCTGTAACGGATGCACTGCTTGCTGAGCTAGGTGAAGAGTTCACTATGGTATGTCCTGCATTACCAGTGAATGGTCGCACGGTTTACAACGGCCACCTGTTTGTATTCCAAGACTTGCTGAGCGATTCAGGCATGCGTAACCACCCAGTGACACCAATGACGGATTCAAGCCTTGTTCGTATGATGGATGCCCAATCACAAGGCACGTCAGGCTTAGTGAATTTCAAAGTGATTGACCAAGGCTCACAAGCGGTCTCTGAGCGTTTTGAACAGCTAAAAGCACAAGGTAATCGCTACGCTGTGGTTGATGCATTTAATGCAGAGCACCTTGTCACTCTTGGCCAAGCAGCGAAATCTCTAAAATTGGTGACTGGCGGCTCAGGTCTGGCGGCAGGCATTGCGAAGAACTGGGTTGAACACCTAGAAGACCAAAGCGATGCGAAGCAAGCGGGTAATCCTGTAAAAGCGCCGACGGTCTTGTTCTCTGGCTCTTGTTCAGTAATGACGAACCAGCAGGTTGCGGTTTACAAAGAAAAAGCGCCGCATTTCGCGATTGATGTGAAGGCGTGCCTGACGGACGAAGCCTACTCAAACCAAGTGTTTGATTGGGTGATGACAAACATTGAAAGTGAGTTTGCGCCACTGGTTTACGCAACCGCGGATGCAACGGCTCTAAAAGCCATTCAACAAGAATTTGGCGCGCAGGCATCGAGCCACGCAGTAGAGCAATTCTTTAGTCAGCTAGCCATCAAACTTCAACAGCACGGCGTGAAAAACTTCATTGTTGCTGGTGGTGAAACCTCTGGCGTTGTGACTCAAAGCCTCGCGGTGAAAGGCTTCCATATCGGTCCTCAAATCGCACCGGGTGTGCCTTGGGTGAAATCAGTAGAAGGCGAGCTTTCTCTTGCTCTGAAATCTGGCAACTTCGGCGATGAAAACTTCTTTGTCAAAGCGCAGTCGTTCTTTGCATAAGTGAGGCTGTGATGAGTAAAGAAACAATGACAGAACAACAACTGCGAGAGCAAATGGTCACAATGGCGCGTTCTATGTTTGAACGTGGCTATGCGACGGGCGGAGCAGGCAACCTTTCTTTGAAACTGCCAAATGGTCACTTTCTGGCAACGCCAACGGGCTCATCGTTTGGTCGCTTGGTTGCTGAGGAACTTTCGGTAGTGGACATTGATGGCAACCATATCTCTGGTAAGAAGCCATCGAAGGAAGCAGCATTTCACCTAGCGATTTATCGCAATAATCCTGAATGCAATGCGATTGTGCACCTGCACTCGACTTACCTGACAGCGCTTTCTTGCCTAGACGGTTTAGATCGCGAGAACGCGATTAAAGCCTTTACGCCTTACTTTGTGATGCGTATTGGTGAGCTACCAGTGATTCCTTATCTACGCCCGGGCGATCCGCAAATTGCCGAAGAGCTTGCGCAGCGAGCAGGGGATTACCGTGCCTTCTTGCTGGCGAACCATGGCCCAGTAATCACAGGTACAGATTTTGAAGATGCAGTAGACAACGCCGAAGAGCTGGAAGAGACAGCAAAACTGGCGTTCATTCTTAAAGACAGCAACGTCCGCTACCTAACGGATGCTGAGGTTCAAGACCTAAAAGGGAGAGGTAAATAATGGCTAAGTTCGCAGCAAACCTGACCATGCTATTCACAGAAGTACCGTTTCTAGAGCGTTTCGAGGAAGCGCATCAAGCGGGCTTCAAAGCGGTGGAATACCTTTTCCCATACCCATTTGAAGTTCAAGAACTCGCAAATAAGATGGCGCAGTTTGGTTTTGAACAAGCACTGTTCAATATGCCTCCGGGCGATTGGGATGCGGGTGAGCGTGGCTTTGCAGCTATCCCAGGTCGTGAGGAAGAGTTTAAAGCGAGCGTTGAAACTACACTGATGTATGCCAACGCACTGAACTGTAAAAAGGTTCACGCCATGTCTGGCATTGTTGATGCGCGTTTCACGCGTGAACAGCACGTTGATACCTTCATCTCGAACATCCGCTACGCAGCTGACAAATTTGCAGAGCAGAGCATCGAGCTGATGATAGAGCCTCTCAACAGTCGCGATGTGCCGAACTACTTTGTTGCACATCAACGTGAAGCTGTAGAGCTTATCAAGCAAGTGGACCGTCCAAACGTGAAATTGCAGCTCGATCTATACCACGCACAAATTATGGATGGCGACTTAAGCACATTGGTTCGCGATGTCGCGCCTTACACAGGGCATATCCAAATCGCATCAGTACCTGAACGACATGAACCGTCGGAAGGTGAACTGAATTACCCACACCTTTTCACTGTTTTGGATGACTCTGGTTACCAAGGGTGGATTGGCTGTGAGTACAACCCAAGAGAGACAACAGAACAAGGTCTCGGTTGGGTCAAGTCTTATCTCTAATCAGGCAACTCAACCAAGAGTCGATTAAAAAACAAACAACTCGACGATTTAACAACGAATAAATCGCTTGCATAGAAAGTACTGTGGGTAGATCGAACTGCCCACAGAACTTCCCTACAAAATAAGAAACAAAAGGAAATTAAAAATGGACGGAGCATTGATAGGCATTGTGATTGGTATTATTGCCATGATGGGAATGATCATTAAAACGCGTATTCCAGTAGCACTCGCAATGGTTATGTCAAGCATTATCATGGGGCTATTTGCAGGAATGGCACCAACTGAACTGATTGATGCAATTAAAGCAGGCTTTGGCGGCGTGCTTGGCGGTATCGGTCTAATTATCGCTTTTGGCGTAATTATGGGCGCGTGTTTTGAACGATCTGGTGCGGCGGTTCGTATGGCGAAAACCTTCGTTAAGCTATGTGGCAAGGGTCGAGAGGATATAGCGCTTGGCTTTACTGGTGTGCTAGTGGCGATTCCAGTCTTCTGTGATTCTGCGTACGTTATTTTGCATTCTCTTGTTCGCGCAATTTCACGTGACACTGGTAAGTCTGCTGTTGGTCTTGGTGTTACATTAGCACTTGGTCTCCTTATCACTCACGCTCTTGTGCCACCTACACCTGGTCCGGTTGCTGTTGCAGGAATTCTTGGTGTCGACCTTGGTCAATACATGTTGTGGGGCTTAATGGTTTCAATCCCTATGATGCTATTGTCGATGATCTATATTCGTCGTGTTGGCAACGAGTACTACCGTGTGCCAAATGGTGAAACTTGGATTACTAACCAAGCCGATTGGGCGAACCTAGAAAAAGTAGAAGCGACAGATGACAAAGAGCTTCCTAGCAACTTCTTATCTTTCGGTCCAATTCTGATTCCTATTGCGCTTATCTTAATTAACACGTTAGTAGGTAAAGGTGATACTGCGCTGCATACTGTTTTGTCACTGCTAGGTAACCCTGTAGTTGCAGTGGGTATTGGTGTGCTGATGGCGCTTTATGGCCTAACGGTGAAAATTGAACGCAAAGACATGGTGGGTTCAATGGACGACGCACTTTCTACAACGGGCCTAATCCTTGTTGTAACTGGTTGTGGTGGTGCTATGGGTGCAGTTCTTAAAGCATCAGGTGCTGGTCCACAGGTTGCTGATGCTATCGCAAGCAGCGGTATTCCACCATTATTGGTACCACTAACGATTGCTTCTATGCTTCGTCTAATTCAAGGTTCAGCAACGGCATCAATGATGGTAGCAGCAACGATGACACTACCATTGGTTGAAACACTTGGCCTTGACCCGGTATTCGTTGCATTAGCATGTGCGGTTGGCCCTGTTGGCTTCTCACACCTAAATGACTCTTACTTCCATATCATTAACCGAACTTTGGGTATCACTGAGTTGACCGATCAAATCAAGATTTGGTCAGTTTCATCAACGATTGCTTGGGCAATTGGTGCATCTATCATCATGATTTTGAACTTGGTGTTTGGTAAGGGCGGCACGATGATCGACCCATTAGTACCAATTGCTGTACTTGGCGCGATTATGGTGTGGTTAAAATCTAAAGAGAAGTCACAAGTAAAAGCTGCAGCAGCAAGCTAATACTGCATCTCTGGTTATACTGCCCCTATCGTTTGATTGGTTTATCGATCACTCATAGGGGCTTATTGGATCTACGAATTATGAAAATAGTTATCGCACCAGACTCATTCAAAGAGTCATTAGACGCTGGTTCTGTGGCGGAATGCATTGAAAAAGGCTTTCGTGAAGTTTTCCCCGACGCGGATTACGTGACCTTGCCTCTGGCTGATGGTGGTGAGGGCACGGTGGATGTTTTGCTGCAAGGCTTAGCAGGGAAAAAGCGAGTAACGCAGGTTGAAGGGCCGTTGGGTGAACTTGTAAACGCAGAATGGGCGATGCTTGAGCCATCTACACGAATCTCGAAAAAAACGGCACTGATTGAGATTGCGGCGGCGTCCGGTTTAGATTTACTAACGCCAGAGCAGCGTGATCCGCTGGTGGCTTCTTCATACGGTACAGGTCAGCTCATTTTAGAAGCGATGCAGCAGGGCGCTCAAATGATCATTCTAGGCTTGGGCGGCAGTGCAACCAACGATGGCGGTGCGGGGATTGTTCAGGCGTTAGGGGGTAAGTTGCTCAATAGTGAAGGACAAGAGATCAGCCGAGGTGGTGCCGCGTTATCGGAGTTAGCTTCTATTGATTTAGCTGACATAGATTCGCGCTGCACGGATATCGAATTGATTGTCGCATGTGATGTTGATAATCCATTGTGTGGTGATAAGGGTGCCAGCCATATCTTCGGCCCACAAAAGGGTGCAACCCCAGAACAAGCCTCAATGCTTGATAATGCCCTCGCTCACTTTGCTCAAGTTTCTGAGTCACAAGGCTGTGTTAAAGGGGAACAGTCGGTTTATGAACGTACCGGTTATGGTGCGGCTGGTGGCACACCGATGGGGTTGAGTGTGCTATTCAACATGCAGATTAAACCGGGCATTGAGATGGTGCTTGATGTATTACAAGCCGATGAGATATTGAACGGTGCCGACCTTGTGATTACGGGGGAAGGGCAGATGGACAATCAAACTCTACAAGGAAAAACACCTTATGGGATAGCTAAACGAGCGAGTTTACAAGGTATTCCTGCGATTGGGATAGCAGGCTCTTTGGGAACTCAAGTTGAGGCTTTGTATGGTGAAATGACCAGTCTATTCGGAACCGTACGTTCTCCCCAGCCTCTTGAACAAGTGCTGCAAGAAGCCGAATTGAACCTAACCAGAACAGCAAGAAATATTGCATCAACGCTGAAATTAGGTCATGCGATTCTGAAATAAAGTATTGTTATACAGGTGCCTAGTTAACTCAGTCGTTCGATAGGTTTTATAGATAGCAACGATAAATATAAACGATTATATTTTCCGGCCACTCAGGTCTATTCTTTACCCATATTATTTTAGTGGTTTTTAAAGTATTGAATCCACTTAAATCGAAGATATGGCAACGATGCGATATCTTTTACCTTAAGGAATAGACCATGAGTAAAAAACTAACTACAGCTGCGGGTTGTCCTGTTGCTCATAACCAGAATGTTCAAACGGCGGGCAAACGTGGCCCACAGCTTCTACAAGATGTTTGGTTTTTAGAGAAATTGGCTCACTTTGATCGTGAAGTGATTCCAGAGCGTCGCATGCACGCAAAAGGCTCAGGTGCTTACGGTACATTTACCGTGACCCACGATATTACCAAATACACCAAGGCAAAACTGTTCTCTGAAGTGGGCAAGAAAACCGACTTGTTTGCACGTTTTACGACCGTAGCGGGCGAGCGTGGCGCGGCTGACGCAGAGCGTGATATCCGTGGTTTTGCATTGAAATTCTATACTGAAGAAGGTAACTGGGACATGGTAGGCAACAACACGCCAGTGTTCTTCTTACGCGATCCTCTTAAATTCCCAGACCTAAACCACGCGGTGAAACGCGATCCACGCACGAACATGCGTAGCGCGAAGAACAACTGGGATTTCTGGACCTCTCTGCCTGAAGCACTTCACCAAATCACTATCGTAATGAGTGATCGTGGTATCCCTGCGACTTACCGCCACATGCATGGTTTTGGTAGCCACACATTCAGCTTTATTAACAGCGATAATGAGCGTTTCTGGGTTAAATTCCACTTCAAATCTCAGCAAGGTATTAAGAACTTGTCGGATGCTGAAGCAGCGAAGCTGATCGGCGAAGATCGTGAAAGTCATCAACGTGATCTGCTAGAAAGTATCGATAACCAAGACTTCCCAAAATGGACACTTAAAGTTCAAGTGATGCCAGAAGCGGACGCAGCGAAAGTACCTTACAACCCATTCGATCTTACTAAGATCTGGCCACATGCAGACTACCCATTAATTGAAGTGGGTGAGCTAGAGCTTAACCGTAACCCTGAGAACTTCTTCGCTGAAGTTGAGCAGTCAGCATTCAACCCTGCAAACGTGGTTCCAGGTATTAGCTTCTCTCCAGACAGAATGCTACAAGGTCGCTTGTTTGCTTACGGTGATGCGCAGCGCTACCGTTTAGGTGTGAACCATCAGCATATTCCAGTGAATGCACCTCGTTGTCCAGTCCACAGCTACCACCGTGACGGTGCGATGCGTGTCGATGGTAACTTTGGCAGTACGCTAGGTTATGAGCCAAACAATGAAGGCCAATGGGCAGAACAACCAGATTTTGCCGAACCAGCATTGAACCTTGATGGTGCGGCAGCGCATTGGGATCACCGTGAAGATGAAGATTACTTCTCACAACCGGGTGATTTGTTCCGCTTAATGAGTGCAGAACAACAAGCAATCCTATTCGATAACACAGCACGTAACTTAGGCGGCGTGCCTAAAGAGATTCAGCTGCGTCACCTAAGACACTGTTACAAAGCAGACCCAGCATACGGCGAAGGCATTGGTAAGTTGCTTGAAATCGATGTGAGTGAATTTAAGTCGTAATCGATTCGCTTAATTCATTAAATTGAAGGCCGTTGAGTTAATCACTCAATGGCCTTTTTAGATCATTGGTCTAAGTAAATTATTGAATCTTAGACAGTTACCTAACAATAGTTTTTTCCTATCGAAGTAATAAATTATGCCCATTATCTTTATGATTTAGGTGGGATTATCCTACAGCTATCAGTTTATAAAGTAGTAGAGTTTGAGATGAGTAAAAGTGCATTAATCGTTGAGGGTGGGGCAATGAGAGGCATCTTTGCAGCCGGAGTATTAGACGCCTTTATGCAAGAGGATTTTCGTCCTTATGATTTTGCGATTGGTGTATCTGCGGGTGTGTCTAATTTGGTTGGTTACTTATCTCAGGCGCCAAAACGTAGCTACAGTGTGATTACCACGATGGCGACCGATAAAACGTTCTTTAATCCAGCTCGCTTCGCTAAAGGTGGCAACTTGGTTGATGTGAAGTGGTTATGGAATGAATCAAACCAACGTTACCCACTGGATTGTGGAGAGCTATTTTCAAGCATTCCACTGATTGCTGCGGTGACTAACGTCGACACAGGCAGTGGTGATTACTATCATATCAAGCCAGAAAATCTCTCGAACGTGGTTGAGGCAACAACGGCTTTACCTATCGCTTATCGTGAAACACCGTGTTTCTCTGGTGGTTGTTATACCGATGGTGGGGTCGCGGATTCAATCCCAGTTCGTGAAGCTTATCGCCGTGGTGCGCGAGAGATTACTGTGATTCTTTCCCATCCACTGAGCTACCGAATGAAGCCGCAGAAGTATCAATGGATGCTGAAAAAGCTGTTAAAGAAATTCCCCAACATTGCAGAATCGATGGCGGTGCGTGCTGAAAACTACAACCAATCTTTGGAGTTCATTCGTAATCCGCCTGAAGATGCGACCATTAAGGTGATAGCGCCACCTGAGGCGTTCGCGGTTAAGCGACTCACTATGGATAAAGCGATATTGGATGCAGGTTATGAGATGGGCCTGAAAGCAGGGGAAGAACACTTGGCGATTCGCAAAGGGACCTATGGTTTAGATATCGAGGACTGCCACTTCTGCATCTAGTTTTGATACTGAGATAAACCAAAAAGCCACGCTATTCTTAAGAACCTGCGTGGCTTTGTATTTGTAGAGCTAGTTTGTTTTTAACTCAGTCCGTTATTCGACGAGTTCGTTGCCGCTGGTGTTGCCTGCAAAGAAAGCATCAACACTGGTTAGGGTTGTGTTCGCGATATTGAACAGAGCATCTTTGGTTAAGAAAGCTTGGTGACCTGTGAATAGCACGTTGTGACAAGCCGATAGACGGCGGAACACGTCATCAACAATTACGTCATTCGATTTGTCTTGGAAGAACAGCTCTTTCTCGTTGTCATACACATCAAGGCCAAGCGCGCCAATCTTACTCTGTTTAAGCGCTTCGATAGCCGCTGTGGAATCCAGTAGTTCACCACGGCTGGTGTTGACGATCATCACGCCGTCTTTCATCTTCTCAAACGCAGTCGCGTCCAATAGGTGGTAGTTCTCTTTACTCATTGGGCAGTGTAGAGAAATCACATCCGACTCTTTGTAAAGTTCGTCTAGCTCTACATATTTAGCGCCTAGCTCAACGGCTAGTGGGTTTGGATATGGGTCGTAACATAGGATGTTCATGCCCAAGCCTTTCAGAATACGCATGGTCGCTAGGCCTATTTTACCGGAACCAATCACACCCACAGTTTTGCCGTAGAAGTTAAAGCCAACCAAGCCTTCTAGAGAGAAGTTTGCATCACGAGTGCGTTGGTATGCCTTGTGAAGTTTACGGTTCAAACACATCATCATGCCGACAGTGTGCTCTGCCACTGACTCTGGTGAATAAGCAGGAACGCGCACCACTTGTAAGCCAAGCTCTTTGGCTGCGTCTAGGTCGACCTTGTCAAAGCCAGCACAGCGCATTGCAATTAGTTTTGTACCGCCTTGTGCAAGAATCTCTAGCACTTCTCGCGATAGGTCGTCGTTTACAAACGCACAAACCACTTCATTGTCGTGCGCCATTTTCGCAGTGGTTGTGGTGAGGCGAAAATCATGGAAATGAAACTCAGCGTTGAGTTCGCCTTTCGCAAGGTTGAATGACTTTTCGTCGTATGATTTTGAGCTAAAAAAAGCAATGTTGAGCATGGCTTCCTCTCTTACCTAAAAAATGACTACCCCAATTATGTTTATTTGATAAGGGGTAAAAACTAACAACTCCGTTCAGTGTGCTAGAGTTTTTTTGTCTTGTCTATCACCATTAGTCATTGTAATTACTATGGTTATTTGGTCTCTTGTTGTTATTTACTGAACATCAAAAATCATACTACGATGTAGCTTGCTTATAAGTTCATCAATGCAGAGTCGATCTTACTTTCGAGTATTGAACATTTTCTTGGTCTCTTTTTCTGACCAGAAGTTAATGTTGAATTGCGCGTCGTCACTCAGTTCTACTCGGTGCCAATATTGAGGTGGGCTTGTGGCAAATTGCCCTGCTTCAATAGTGATAACGGTTTCTGGTTCTGTCGCTTCTGCATCGGCAAAGCCATAGAAAGTGACGGTGCCTTCCATTACGCAGATCTGACCAAACACGCCTTCAGCCGTATTGTGATGATTGAGCAATGCTGCTGGGATGTTGTCCTTAGTGAAAAACGGTGTTGAACGTTGAATTTTCCAGTGAGAAGGAATACGTAAATGACTCATATAAAACCTCTTATTTAACTGTTCTTTGAAGTTGATACTTCGGTGTTTTAGGTGGCCTATCTTTACCAGTAATTTTCACTGCTGAATTGACCAGGCTTTCGGCGTAGATGCTTCTCGAAACCTAAACTTGTTAGCGCATCACTTGTGTCACGAACCATTTGCGGATTGCCGCAAAGGTAGAAGAAACTGCAGGTTTGATTGAAAGTGACAGACGCGGCTTGCTCGAGGTCGCCTCCAAGTAACAAACTTGGGATTCGTCCGCGCAAAGTTCCGGTAACTGATTCTCTAGAAATAATTGGCACATATTTAAGTCTCCCTTGAAAGTGATCAACGAGTTGAGTGATACGATCTCGATAAGTCAGGTCTTGCTCTGTTCTGACGGCATGCACCAGAACCAGATTTTTGAATGAAGAGGCTTTGTCTGAAGCCAACTCATTTTGTTGTATCTGCATGCTCTCAAGCATTGAGATAAACGGGCCTACCGCGGTTCCGGTTGAAAGCATCCATAGATCTTCGGCGATCTCTGGGATCTCATCTAATGTCATAAAACCACTTGGGTCTTTCCCGACAAAGATTTCATCGCCTGCTTGCAATTCGTGAAGTTGAGGCGAGAGCTGACCGTTCTGATCCTTAATAATCAAAAACTCTAGATGCTGATGGCCTTGCTCATGCTCTGGTGCATTCACCATGGAATAAGCGCGTCTCACAAACTCACCTTCGTTATTGAGCAAACCAAGCTTAGTAAACTGACCTGCCTGATAAGAAGAGACAGGCGCACTGACTTGGAGTGAGAACAATTGATCTGTCCATTCTGTCTTGTTTAGGACTTTACCTGTGACTAAACCATGAGGAATATCTGTCATATCATCACCTTTAAGAAGAGAAGTTATCTCATTAAGGATACTCAACTATTTACACTTTAGAGTTGCATGTACCATGCCAATAATGAGAATGCTTATCAATGCTGGCTTTAAGGGTGATTGTTGGATCAAATGTTGTCAAAAAGACAGTGTTGAAATTGTGTCCAAATGACACTGTGGTGTGTTTTGATTTCTTTTTAATAGGCTTTAGCAAGTTGAATATCGTTGAAATAGGTTGAGTGGTTTGACCCCTAGGATATTCAACCAATTACTGAAGAGAATAATTTATAGATGCGTATAATGGCGGCTTTCGTTCTCAATATAATTGTGTTTTATGCTTGATAATCTTCGTATGGCCTTGAACGTATTGTTCGTGACCATTAATACTGCATTCACCGCATTGGCTGTGAGCCTGTTTGCCCTAATCAAACTTATTTTGCCAATCTCTGTCATTCAAAAATCATGCACTCGCTTAGCTAACTTCGCATTCTGGTGTTGGGCTTCTCTTAATTTGTGGATGTTGAACGCCAACAACGACATCGAATGGCAAGTGGAAGGGGGGGAAGATATTTCGACCAAGCAGTGGTATTTGATGATGTCTAACCACTTAAGCTGGGCAGATATTGTGATTTTGTCTTCGATCTTAAAAGACAAAATGCCGATGACGAAGTACTTCTTGAAACACGAATTGCTGTACGTACCATTTGTTGGCTTGGCATGCTGGGGCTTAGATATGCCATTCATGAGACGCCACTCTCGTGAGTTTCTATTACGTAACCCTGAACGCCGTAATGATGACTTCAATGCAATCAATAAAGCGTGTACCAAGTTCAAATTAGCACCGACAACATTGGTTAACTTTGTTGAAGGGACTCGTGCAAACCACGAGAAACTTGCGTCAGCGAAAACCCCTTACCGTCACTTACTGAAGCCGAAGACGGGTGGTGTGGCTTTTGCCTTATCTGCAATGGGGCCAATTTTGGATGGCATCGTGGATGTGACTTTAGCTTACCCTGAAAACCAAACCTCTCCGTTTGAAGATATGCTGAAAGGCAAGATGACTAAGGTCGTTGTGCGCATTAAATTGCATCCAATGGATGAGAACGTGAATGGTAACTACTTCGAAGATAAAGCATTTAAACGTCGCTTCCATAGCTGGTTAAACAACACTTGGAAAGAGAAAGATGCTTATCTTGATACGGTCTATGGGGTTGATAAGCCTTCTGAGGTAGAGACAGTTGATGAGGCTGATAAGCTTTATAAGAAACAAGAGCAGTAAGCTCAAACTGAACCAATAGTATTAAAAAAGCCGATAGCTCATTGAACTATCGGCTTTTTTATTGATTCGACTTTCTTAACCTTCAACAATCAAGTGAGTATTTACTATGGCTGAACCGATTGGTAGGCATCAATAATATGCTTCACTTGGCTAGGTTTACCTTGTTTCTCCTGCCCTTGATGGATACGCAAGTAGTGCTGCAGTGTTTTAGCTTTGTACTGCTGAGATACCTTAATCTGCTCATCGTTGTTTGGAGTCCAGATCTTGTCACCGACGTTTGAAATCTCGCTTACTGTCGAAGTATCTACTCTTTCACCTCGGTTATTGCTGACCAACAGAATCTCGTAGTAGCGGCGATTCTCCTCAATCAACACCTCATCAATCAGGCCGAACTTGAGCGATTTTAAGTGGCTTCTTAGCTCAAACTGCTGATGAACCGGGCAGAGTAAGAAGTCGATCGTTTTGTCTGGATGCTGGCGGTGAATATCGTCCACAAGCTTCTGTGTTAGATCGCCACCGACTCCTGCAATGATGACCAGGTGCTTTCCCGTGTGTTTTTCCAATGGGATTGCAGAGACATCCGTGCAATAGACTTGCCATTGGCTAGTGACTTTTTGTCGTGTCATCTCGCTTTGTGGAAAGTAACGCACCAGTTTGCTTTCTAGCTCGCTCATTAGGGACGGAACAATATCGACAAAGTGAATGTGGGGGGCTTTGTTATCCGCCAACAGTTGAACACCCAAGAAGCCATGATCACAGCAACAGTCCCAAATGTGTTGGTAGTCATTATTGACAAGGGAGTGGAGAGTTTGCAGTCGGTTACTTAGCTTCATAAGGTCCGTATCGTTGGAAAAGTGAGGTTGTCGTGTTGAACGCGCATTGTAATGACTTTCTATAAAAACAAAAGCACCGAGAGCGTGAACCCTAGGTGCTTTGTTTTCATCGGTATCCGAGTAAGGGATTTGCTAGGGCAACTTACGAAGCCTTTGCAACTGCCCTGATGTGGCCTTCAACTCGATTTTTTCCAAGTTGTTGAGCGATAAGCTTTGCTTGCTCCGCAAGTGCTAGGGCTGTATCTGGCTCGCCCTCTATTTGAGAAAAACCGATACTTACGCCTAAAGAGAGGCTGATGTCTGGGGTCACAATCGCTTTCTCTGCTACGCCGATTCGGCACTGGTCTAGTTGGAACTTGGCGTCGTTAGCGTCGTTTGCTTTGAATAATACCGCGAACTCTTTGCCTCCAACACGAGCAAGGCACAGCCCTTTAGGCTTCGGAAAGTACGAGCGCAATGCCTCAGCTGTTAGCTTGATCATCTTGTCACCCACGGCTTCACCATAAGCGCGGTTTAAGTGATCAAAATTATCGATATCGAGCAGAGCGATATAGGTTTCTGATTGGTTGGCGTAGTTTTCCAATGCAAGATTGAAGCTGCTCTTATTGTCCAGTTGCGTCATCAGGTCTTTGCTACTCAACTGGTGCTGAAGCAGTAAGTTGGACAGTGAGACTTCCGTGTAATCTCTGATCATGCGCAAGATATTCTGGCTAATAGGCAAGTTCGCATTCACATATAACACCGCAATTAACTGCTGACGTGAGTATAAAGGGAGGCAATAGTGGCGCTGGGTTATTTTGAGTTTACGGGCGAGTGGATCAGCGTCTTTACCGTTTCGATAAACCATAGCATTTGCGACAAAACGTTCTGAGAGCGCTTTGTCACAATGCACAGTTGATTTGTTCCCATGATAATCAAGCGTACTGAATGAGTGGTTCTCTGGTTGGTATAGGCAGAACTGAATACCTTTATGGTAGGTAAAGTTATCCAAAATAGACTTCAGTTTGCGTTTAAAGCTCGCAAGGTCTTCTACTTTATTGAGCTGAGATAAAGAGACATTTAAACGATAAGCCAGGTAGTTGGCACCAATCCACAGTAGAAGGAGCGAGCCAAGTACAACGCCTGTTAACGTAAATTGATGTGAGCTGGTTAAGATGTCATGACGATCGGTGCCCGCAATAAACACCCAGTTCAAGCTGTTGTCTGCATCAAATACCGATATTTTGAAGTTATCTTGATAGTAGTACTCATGCTTTCCGGCCAATTGCCCCTGTGAAAGCTGGTGGCTAATTCCTGCATGATAGCTAATCGACTTTGAGCCAATTCGTTTTGGATCTGGATGGAAAACGAGCCGTTCAGTTGCTTTATCTACAACAAATACATAGCCATTATTTAGCGTTTTTAAATCTCTTAAGCCTTGTGTGGTGTGCAGTAAATCAAACTCAATCCAGATTTCTTCGTTGAGCTTTTCTGCTGTGTGTTTAACCGCGAAAACCCATCGACCATCTGCTTTCTGGTAAACGGAAGAGATGTAGAAATCTTCAACAACACCGTCTATTGAATGCCATTGTATTGTGGCAATTTGCTCATTAGAAAGAGGAAGGCCACGGGTGGAGACGTAATGCTGGGAGTTAGGTTGGTATCGGATGATATCGGAGAAGTTTGGTGTTCTTTTTAGAATATTATCGCTGAGTTCACGAAATTTTTGGTCGCTAAAGTCGGTAGTATTGGGTAAGCCTAGGCTAGTTTCTAAGAAATAGAGTTTGCCGAATACGGCCTCGATGTTGGAACGAATAGTCGCGCTTGCGATGCGAATGTTTGATGCTGATTGGTTGGTTGCTGCGGTCTCTACTTTTTCTAATTGAGCTGCTGCGAGGTAAAGCATTCCTCCGGTTAATAAGATTGTGTATGGTTTAAAAAGCCGAATAAGTGTTTTAGGTAAAGCCATGATATCCAAAGACGTAATAGATTCATTTTTATAGTACGGCCATACTAAACAGTTTTATTAATCACATCAATGCAAATGATTCCATATAAAAGAATGAGTTTTGTGATATTCAGCTAACAAAAAAGCCAGTTAAAAACATAACTGGATCTTATGGATTTTGCTTTTTTATTGAGTGAGCTTAACCTTCACTTAACCCTGTTTTGTTTGGTGAGTAGTGCAAAATAGCCATCGATGTTGGAGATAACAACATTTCCCCTTCAGCGTGACCTGGTTTTACATTTCTCAGGTTGGTATCACATATCGTCACCCAGTTTTGTTCACGATCACTGGGTAAGCTGAAACGTGCTGGTGCATTGGTTTGGTTGATGAGGTAAATCAGTTCGTCGCCATCTTTACCTATACCAAGATGCAGTGCCACTGAACTTAAGCGGTTCCAATCATCATGCTCCATCAGCGTGCCATCAACACGGCTCCAGAAGATACGGTTAGAGTTACGTTTCTCGCCACTGAATGCCTTGATAAAAGGCACCATGTATTGCTGTCGTGCGGCGATCATCTCAGATAGCCAAGTTTTGAAGTAGGTCTTGCGCTCAGAATCTTCCCAGCTCAGCCAACTCGTCTCACTATCTTGGCAGTAAGCGTTATTGTTACCTTTTTGAGTATGGGATAACACGTCTGCTGTCAGAATGTGTGGAATACCGAAAGCAAACAGCAGGCTCGCCATGAAGTTGCGTTTCTGCTTTTCACGAGTCGCGATAACCAACAGGTTTTCGGTTTCACCCTCCACTCCGTAGTTTTCAGAGCGGTTGTCACCATGTCCATCACGGTTACTTTCTCCATTTTCTTCATTGTGCTTATGTTTGTACGAGACAAGGTCTTGCATGGTGAAGCCATCATGGTAAGTGATGTAGTTTACGGTGAGTTTGTATGGCCAGTGCGCCGCACTGTAGATATCGCGAGAGCCCATAAGGCGCGTTGCAAACTCTTTAAGGTAGCCTTGATCGCCGCGCCAGAAGCTACGTGTAATGTCTCTCAGTTTGTCGTTACATTCGTTCCAACCAAACGGAAAGTTACCCACTTGGTAGCCATTAGGGCCGATATCCCACGGTTCTGCAATTAATTTGGTCTCTTTAAGCACTGGATCTTGAGCTACCGCTTTAAAGAAAGCCGCCTCAGGGTTGTAGTTGTCTCCTTCGCGTCCCAATGTGGCTGCCAAGTCAAAACGGAAGCCATCGACTTGGAATTCACTTACCCAGTAACGAAGCGTGTCCATAACTAGGTTGAGTGCTGGCTGGTGGGTGAGGTCTACTGTATTTCCACAACCGGTGAAGTTTGCGTAATGACAGCCGTGTTTAATATACGTGCGGCTATCCAATGCTTTTAAGTTGAAGGTTGTTCCGCCTTCGCCACCTTCTGCTGTGTGGTTATACACCACATCTAAGATCACCTCGATACCATTGCGGTGCAGCTCACGAATAGCCGTTTTGAGTTCTGTGACGGCGTCTTTTTCTGCATAGCGAGGGTCTGGCACCATGAACAAATAAGGGTTGTAGCCCCAATAGTTCACTTTACCCATATCAAGCAGGTGTGGTTCGTGCATGCAGGCCGCAATGGGTAAAAGCTGTAGAGAGTTGATGTTTTGTTGCTTATAGAATGCAAGCATCTCTGGGCTCACTAACCCCAGATAACGGCCTTTAGTATTACTAGCTACTTCGGGGTGAAGTTGAGATAGACCTTTAACATGCGTTTCAAATAGAACCGTCTCTTCACGGCTAATGCGTGGTTTTTCGACGTCTTGCCAATCGAAGGCATCATCAACAACGACACACTTTGCCATCGCAAAGCTTTTCTCATTGCTATAAGGTGTGGCGTAGTGGAGCGGCTCGCTTATTGCTTTCGCATAAGGGTCAGAAAGTAATATTGGCCCATTATCTGTTTCTGCAATAAAACCGTATTTTTGCCCCGCCTTAATACCTTCGATAAATACATATCGAATATCAGCGTATTCATTGTCCAATTTATAAGTTGTGAATTCATCGTTCTCATCAAAAAGAGCGAGTGAGAGAGATTTACAGTCAGGAGAATAAATAGAGAAGTTGCAGCCAGTGTTACCTAGCGTTGCGCCTAGCGGATAAGGGCGATCGAGCGTTCTAGTCATTGCTTGATTTCTTGTTCGTTTATCAACATCAGTGAACTATTAGTAAAAGGCTTTGTCACAGTAAGGTCAAGCATCTTCACAGATTAATTACGGTTAAAAAAATAATTGATCGATGAAGTTCAAATTATATATTTGAAGTAGATCTCACTTATGCTGAATAATTAGATCTTCGTGCTGTCTACTCCTCCTAGATTAAGTGATCTACCTCTTTAAAACGCCATTCTGTATATTTTCTACTCCCCTCTAGTCCCCCTTAATTTAGTTGGGGGTGGAGGAAGTCAAACTTGTCATCCCCTCTTAATATTGACCCCGTTGAAACGAATCAGGGGAAACCCTAAACCTCTCTATCTTACGACTACCATAACTGCCTTTGGTTGCCGCAAGAGAGCAAAATATAAAAACCTAAAATAAATCGTCCTTAATGGAGTTAAGAATGAAAAAAGTAAGTTTGATTGCTGCTGCAGTGGCGACTACGCTAGCTGCTGGCTCTGCGTTCGCTGTTGACTTTAATGGTTACATGCGTGCTGGTACTGGTATCAGCGGCAACGGTAATGGTGATATCTCAGTTAACAAAAACGGTATTGGTCGTCTAGGTAACGAAAATGACAACTACTCTGAGTTTGGTTTGGCTGAAGAACTCAAAACTGGTGAGCAAACTTGGCGCGTTGAGTCAATGATTGCTTCTGGTGCTCCAGGCGCAAATGGTTGGGAAGATTCTGATTTTAACGTTGCTCAGTTCGCAGTTAAAGCGAAAGGTGTTCTATCTTTCGACCAAGAAGCGACTCTTTGGGCTGGTAAAACATACTACCAACGTAAAGATATCCATATCACTGACTTCTACTTCCTAAACACATCTGGTACTGGTGGTGGTGTTGAAAACATCTCAATCGGTGACCAAAAACTATCTGTTGCATTAATCCAAGATGGCGCGACTGATGATTCAACTGGCTACATCTTTGATGCTCGTCTAGCGAACATCGGCCTATGGCAAGATGCATCTCTAGAATTAGCACTAGCGTACAACTTCGCAACTGATTCAGATAACGCAAGCGAGTCTGCTGACGACGGCCTACTAGCTTCTGCAATTGTACATCAAGGAACAAGCAACGGTTTCCACCAAACAGTACTTCAGTACGGTACTAACGGTTACGGCGTACAAGCTGCAAACTTCTGGGGTTCTGGTTCTTACTACGCACGTGGTACTGAAGCATTCAACGAAGCATCTGGTTTCCGTCTAATTAACTGGGGTGTAATGAACCTTGGCGAATCTTGGGAAATGGGTCACCAACTAGCCTACCTAGCAGGTAGCGATATCGGTGGTCAAATTGGTGGCGACGGTGACGACTCTAATAAAGCGACAGGCAAAACTTTTGACATCGACCAGTACTCTGCTGTAGTTCGTCCAATGTACAAGTGGAACGACACAATGCGTACAGTATTTGAAGCTGGCTACAACGCTGGTGAGCGCATTGCTGACGGTGGTCTAGCGAAAGAAGACTTCGGTAACGCTAAATTCACAGTAGCTCAAGCTTGGGCTATGGGTGACAGCTTCTGGGCTCGTCCTGAAATCCGCGTTTACGGCTCTTACATCCTAGATACTGAAAACAAAGATGCATTCAACGGCGACGATACAGAATATGTATTCGGTATCCAAGCTGAAGCTTGGTGGTAAACACTTAGCTTAACCAATCCTAAACTGTCCTAATTCATAGCCGGCTCGCGTCGGCTATTTTTTTAAGGAATGTACGATTAAGTGGATCGTTCCCTAGGTGAATAGTTTTCTTTGTGGTAATTAAAGTTAGTAAATTTCTTAAAAAAAATAACAAGAAGGAAGAGTTATGTATTTTAAAGCTCTAATGTTGAGTGGCTGTGTTGCGTTGGCCGGTTGTCAATCTGCACAAGTTGTAGAGCAAGTGCAAGTGGCACAAGCTGAACAAGTTAACTCTCTTGCTGGTCTTCAATTTGCCCCGATGAAGCTTCCAAGCTCGGCAATTTTCGATGTAACACCAGACAGCCAAATTTTGAACTATCAGGATATAAACAGCCCTGTAGTAGCGATAGAGCTACCAGCGGATCGTGGTGAATACTCTATTAAGATCACAAGTATGATCGGCGACACCGCGTTTGTTCCTAATGCGGTTATTTATGATAAAAATGGTCGTGAGTTAGAGCGTTACGGTAAAGATAGCTTCGAATATGCGAAGCCTAGGCTGCATTTGGGCAACCGCCTTGTCGCAGAAAACGATTTTTACCCTCCGACAACCGCTGAGTCTGTTTACTTAGTTATCTACACAGAGCAAGAAGACCTTGATGGTTTTACTGATGTTATTCACCCTGCTCGTTTAGACGCGGAAGGCCGTGGTAACTACTTACCAGAAGTAGAAGATATTCCAGTTCCAAACTCAAACGTTGGTAAAATCGAAGTCGCTATTGATCGAGTTGGTTTCTTCTCGTTCGGTTCAAGCAGTGAATCTAACGCTAAGCCAGCGGCAGCCGCGAAGGTTGAAACAATTCAACCAGAGACACAAACTTACTACCATAATGCGATCAAAGCCGCTGTCGAAGCTGACAATATTCCAAAAGCTTTGGGTCTATTAGACGAAGCGAAAGCACTGGGCATTGAAGGCGCACAAGAAGTCTTTGTAAAAGCAGTTAATAAAAAGTAACTGATACAATTGCAAAGTCTGATTTAAGAGAAGGGACCCTAATAGGGTCCTTTTTTATTGCCAGCTATAAATGAAATATTCACATTGGTTGAAATCAATTAGCTCGAAACAAGCGATTTTATGAATGCTATCGAATCTCATGAACAGCAGATCTCATTAAATACAGAGCTTAGTGACGCTATACTCTGTAGCCCTATCACCATGATTAAATGGCTTTGCTCTCTATAAGCTCTCACTCTTCTCTATTGCATATACTTAATTCAAATACAGTGACTTAAGGTTATTTGGGCTGAAATTTGCAGTACAGGTGAAGAAGAGATGTTCTATCTAGAACGCAAGAGGTTAGTTCATCATTGAAGTTGAATGTGGCTCACGGATAGTAGAGAAGGCATTTTTAGGTTGGTGTTTGTTGGGGGCACAAAAAAGGGAGACTGACGTCTCCCAAAGGCTAGCTTTCGCTGGTTTTATTATCTGTTACTTAGCTTTGATCCTTTCAGACTTACTGCTTCGTGACCGAAACAACTGGACCATCTACGTCGTCATCCAGCTCGTGAATCGCATTCAAGGTGAATGTGTCGGTTCCAGCTTCAGTTACGTTTAGTTGGCAATTACCACCAGTTCCTAGGTCGATTGATCCATCAGCAAGCTCAACTGAATTACAACCAAGGTCTAGTTGATCCCAAGTAGGCCCGCTAAACTTGAACCCATACTCATCTTGTTCCAAAGTCTTGGTTATAGAGTAAACGCCGTTGCTGATAAAGCTCATCGCCCAATCGTCAACAGGCGTCCAACCATTCATAGAGCCACGCACATAAACGGTTGTTTGACCGTATGGAGGAATGCTAGATACATCCTTGTCTGAGTTATCAACTGGCAAACCAGCGCCTTGCGCACCGTTTTGTGCTTGTACAAACACAGCTGTTGTTAGTGCTGGAACTGTGAATGATTCATTAGCAAAGCTTGCGCCTTTCACTATGTCATCCGCTGAGTTTTGTTGAACATCGTGAAGCGCAAAGTCTGTTGTTCCGGCGATCTTGAACGTTTGAGACTCATTGGTTGAGTTTACAACTGCGACAATGGCGTCATTAGCGGGATCAAGGTCTTCGCCTGTGGATACACCATCATCGATAGACATCACGATTAGGCCTTCGACTTGGTCTTCGCCAACGTTACGGAAATCGACTCGCTTCATGACTTCGTCAGCTGTATCTAAGCGGAAAAGCTCACTTGAGCTGCGGATCTTTAATAGTTCTAGGAATTGCTGCTTAGTTAACTCGATGTCGTCTACGTCTGGTTTTGTCGTTGGGTCAGCAATGATGGTTTTGATCAGATCCCAGTTTGCTCCATCTTTGTCTTCACGAGGCAAGCCGACATTCCAGTTGCTGTCAGACCCATCGAAGAAAACACGGTTGTACCAGTCTCCAGAATCGTAAGAGTCACGCTGCATAGACTTCGAGCGAAGCAGTTCCGAACCCATATGGATGAATGGTATGCCTTGGCCCAACATCACGGTAGAAAGCGATACCGACTGCATGCGAGCACGTTCTGCAGAACTAGTGCCAGTTGCGATTTTGTATGCGTTGTTGTCCCAAAGTGTTTGGTTGTCGTGTTTTGATACGTAAGAGATGTTCTCTGAAGGCATCTTAGTGTAACCCGCAGGTGCGCCATTGTAGTCGACGTTTTTACCCAGTTTGGTATCACCTTTGTAATCAATTAGCACGTATTCAGCGAGGTTACCTGCCATCCCTAAGCGAACAAGGTCTTGGTTGTGCAAACGACCGTTGATGGAGTCTTGATCTGTCTTGGTTTCTTCATTGGTGATAGCTGCGTTACCGAAGCCTTGATTAAAGCGAAGCGGGTGATTCCCTTCTGAGTCAACACCGCCATCGAACGGGCTACCACCACGAACAGCATCACGCAAACGGTCTGAGAATGTGCCGATTTCTGTGCCTGCCATGTTGATTTGGTTTGCTTGGTCGAAGCGAGCGTTGTTGGCGACTTCACCAAAATCCCAACCTTCCCCGTAGAACAGGGTATTCGGGTCAATTTTACGCACTTCTTCCAGTGCTTCGACCATCACGTCTTTTGGCTGGTGGCCCATTAAGTCAAA
Organism: Vibrio chagasii; assembly: GCF_002954585.1. Lineage (GTDB taxonomy): Bacteria > Pseudomonadota > Gammaproteobacteria > Enterobacterales > Vibrionaceae > Vibrio > Vibrio chagasii_A. The sequence goes on along the minus strand of NZ_MSCI01000001.1, from coordinate 1,200,715 downwards.
ACGGAAACCGTCGATCTTGTAATCATCAGCCCACACCTTGAGCGAGTCGACCATTAACTTACCCATCATTAGGTTTTCTGTCGCAGTGTTGTCACAACAGGTTGAGTTTTCCACGCCGCCAGTATTTACATTAAGTCGGTGGTAATACCCAGGGACGATCTTATCCAGTACGGATTTATCATTCACGCCAGATGCATTGGTGTGGTTGTATACCACGTCCATGATCAACTTAAGATCCATGTCGTGCGTGGCCTTAACCATTTGACGGAACTCTAGAATACGCTTAGATCCGTTTGGATCCGTCGCGTAGCTTCCCTCAGGCACGGTGTAATGGAATGGGTCGTAACCCCAGTTGAAGCTGTCGAGCATTCGTAAGTCGTTCATTAACGCTTGTGCGTCGCCTGTGGAAGGGTCATAGCCGTCGAGTACATCCTCAATCGTTCGGTTTTCATCTTCATTACCACATAAGGTAGCGGCAGGTTTTACATCACACAGCTTACCAACGGTATCGGTAATATCGACACGGCTTGCTTCATCTTCATCCACGGTAGCGATATCGAAAGCTGGCAAGATATGCAGAGTTGTCAAACCGGCATCTTTCAGAGCTTGCAGGTGTTTGACGGACTCACGATCCGCTTCCGTAAGCGCAAGGTATTTTCCGTTCAGGCTTGTGGTGCCTAACTTGTCGCTGAAACTAAAATCACGTAGATGTGATTCGTAGAGAACGTGGTCTTCGTCTTTCTCGACGGTAGGACGAACGTAGCCGGTCCAGCCATCAGGCATCAAGGATGCATCATCAAGGTCAATGACTTGAGAGTATGCCGAGTTCTTCGACAAGCTGAGAGAGTAAGGGTCTGTCACAAGGCGATTTTCTATTTTGCCAGTGGTTGGGTGGTAAACCTTCACTTGGTAGCGGTAGTATTGGTTCACTGCGTTTGACACTGCTTCTGTCGCCCAAATCCCCGTTTCAGTATGCTCTGTCATAGGTATGACTTGTGAGCTTTGTAGGTATTCGCTGTATAGAACGAGTTCAACATCTTGCGCAGTAGGAGCCCAAAGTTTAAAGGTTGTAGAGTCACCATCTACTATCGCCCCCAATGGTTCACTGATGGCATTACCTGCATCTTCGCTAGCAAACACCGCATCAAGCACACCAGGCTTTTGAACCTCGGTTGAAGAGATAACATCGCCATCGGCATTGTAAGCTACGACAACGATCTGAGATTTTAAAATGGTGCGTAGCGTGCTGTTATCCACGTCAATCGCGACCGCAGGTAAGCTGGCTAAGTGACGGAAACGTGCTTTGAGTTCTGAGGATAGTTCGCCATCTTTTACTAGCTCAATCGCAGTACCACCAATGATCTCTTTGTCATCATTCATTGAGATGCTGTTATCCAATGCATAGAAGAGTTTTAAAGAATCTGCATTGCTGGCCGCTTCCCAACCTATGGTCGTTGCATCAAGCCAATGTGCTTTTTGACCATCAATATTCACTGGTCGTTCTGAGATAGGCTCGTAGTACAACTCGCTGCTGCCATGGAAACCAAACACACCTTGAGATTCACCGAGTTTATCTAGCTCAACTTTTGAGTTCGCGCTACCAAAGGCTTTTTCATCACCATTGTGTAAGATGAAGTTCATACACTTATGTGGGTCAGCGGCATCGGGATCGACTTTCAATACATAGTAGGCGCCGTAAGTATCGCTAATGCCGTCGTATTCGTAAGGACTGTTCCAATCGGTTCCAGTCTCACTCAACCCCATTCCGACTAAATCGGTACTGGTACAGCCTTCACCATTCCACAGGTGCAGTCCCCAGCCGTCATAAGTCGACCCAGAAGTGCTCGCTGCGGCAACATCACGTTTGTAGTAGATAACCACTTCGTTTTCTGCTGCAGGATATAGACCACTGCTGCCAGTGTCAGTACCGTTGTCGCTGTTATTATCACTGCCACAACCTGCGATTAAAGTAGCGGTGAAAAGAGGTAAAATCGCTTTGGTTAAGGTCGACTTCTTGAAGCTTCTTTTCTTTGTATTGTTAAAGGTATTTCGTAGAGTTAAACATTGATTAATATTTATATTGTTCACGTTTCGATATCCATATTTCACTTTTTATGAAGATGAATATCCTAGTCTTAACGGTGGTCAACTATTTGTGATGTCTATATGTAAAGTTGTTTTTAATAAGTAAAAATAAAAAACCTAGTGTCGATATCACGATTTGTACTTGGTTTATGTAGATTTACTTGGATCAAGAACTCATATATTTAATATCAATAGGATAGGGCGAAGCGGCCGGGCGTAGAGAATAAGGATGAGAGCTCATCCTTATAAATGTGAGGAAGATATCGAAATGTTTGGGTGTTAATTTAACTTGGGAATTAAGTTAATTATCAATTATCCTAATTTTTTTCTATATAATATCGACAAGGGTTTTAATTATTTAATGGTAATACCCAAACCAAGGATGCCAGCGGTTTTAATTCAATATTGAAGCAGCCAACTCCTTCCTCCACACGTAATTCTTGTGGCTGGATAGATTCGATATGTTCATTAAGCAAGTAACCACCATCCGCAACTTTGATTACTTGGATTACATCACGTGGAATAACCAAGCAAACACACTCTGTAGTGTGCTGGCTGAAATTCGCAGCAACTATTGTCAGCTCTTGGTCGTCATAGCGTAGAAATGCGTAAACCGAATCACTCAAATTATTGCTTTGGTGTAAGTCTCGGTAATGTCCTGTCATTGAAGAGTGCTCGAGCGAAAAGTTCATCACCTTCTGATAAAAGTGACGTAGTTGCTTTTCGTTATCGTTTAATAGCCCGCCATCGAATGCGTCGTGGTTCATCCATTTTTGATGCTGTGGGACACCGACGTAATCGAAGATGGATGTACGAGAGGGTTGCCCAAAACCTGCGTGCTCCGCGCCCGGTTCGCCGACTTCTTGTCCGAAGTAAATCATCGTTGGTGAACTGCTCAATAAGGTGCTGACGAGCATTGCAGGTTTGGCAATATTTGGGTCACCTACAAATTCAGGAGACGCGATACGCTGTTCATCATGGTTATCTAAGAAGTGCAGCATGTGGTGTTCGATGTCCATCATTTGATTCTGAATCTCGGGAATGATGGCTGTTGAAGCTTTACCCTGCATAACAGATTTAAGTCCATCGTATAGGTCTACTTTGTCGTATAGATAGTCCATTTTTCCTAAGTGAATGTAGTCGCGGTATAAGTCTGGCTGATATACCTCTGCCATAAGAAAGGCATCGGGGTTTTGCATTTTTATTGATGAGTTGAGATAGCTCCAGAACTCGACTGGTACCATTTCAGCCATATCGTAACGAAACCCATCGACGCCTTTATCTAACCAGAACAAGGCGATGTCTCTGAACTTAACCCAAGAGTTAGGCACATCGATGAATTTCCAGAAATCGAAGTGTTCTCGGCAATCACGTTGAGCATAGTTACTCGGTAATTCAGGGAAGTCCTTTGAACCGTCAGGGCGCACACCGTAATTGATCTTCACAGTTTCATACCAATCGTCGAAGTTGGGTTTAGCTAGGCGTGAGCCATTACCAGTCCATTTAGCGGGCATTTCGACAAATGGAGAGTTTAGGGCTAGATGTTGTTCACCACCAAGTGGAGTAAAGTCAGGCTCGATATTCGGAAGCTCAAAGGGGGTGTTGGGGATGTAGTAGAAGTTATTGTTTCTGTGGTATTCGAGTGTAGTGTCATCGTGAGCACCAAAGTCACTTACGCCTTGTGGATTGTTTAACCCTTTGTAGTGACGTGCAACATGATTAGGGACGATATCGATGATCACCTTTAAGCCGTGGTCGTGGCTTCTTTTAATTAGCGCCTCAAACTCCTCTAGTCGCTGCTCGGGATTATCAGCGAGATCAGGGTTAACAGAGTAGTAATCTTTTACGGCATAAGGAGAGCCCGCACGGCCTTTTACCACGCTCGGGTGATCGTCTGAAATACCAATGTATTTGTAGTCATTGATTAACGCGTGGTGAGGAACTTCGGTATACCAAATGTGAGTCATTCCAAGCTTGCGAATTTCAGACAGCGCTTTGTCTGTAAAATCACTGAATTTACCAACGCCATTTTGTTCAATGGTGCCCCACGGGACATGTTGGGTGTCTTTATTGCCAAATAAACGCGTAAAAACTTGGTAGATGGCGTACTTTTGGTTGTACATATTTATAATTCCTTTAACTTCCATCATGTTATGTAGGGATGAAAGGGCTTGTTTATTTTTTGCAGGCTAATCGAATTACAATACGCCTTACTCATCCTTATCAAAATCTACAGGTCGTAATTGCCACAGTATGTGAGCTGTTACCCAAAAGGAGTTGATGTTGTCTTCATCTGTTCAGATCGCTATCACCTATTTGGTTCTGGTGGCGGTGTCTGCGTTGTTTGCGGAAAGTTCTAAAGTAATGCTGGCGTGGTATTTAGTTATCGGTGTCGTGACGTTTTTTGTGTACGCAAAAGACAAGCGAGCCGCGATTCATGGTAATTGGCGTGTGCCAGAGAAAACCCTGCACATCTTTTCGGTAGCTGGTGGTTGGTTAGGGGCTTTGATCGCACAAGATAAGCTGCGTCATAAAACACAAAAACAGCCGTTCAGAGCGATTTATTGGTCGACAGTGGTCATCAATGTAGCGGCGTTTGCCTGGACGTTAACGCCTAACGGGCAGGCGATGTTTGGTCGTTGGCTTGGTGAACTTGTGGGGTATTTATAACGAGAATAACGGTTAGCAGCGGAGTACTAACCGTTAAAATATAGAAGTTATTCGATTAGAGCATCGGAATGGTCGATGCTAACAGCAAGCCCGCCATACCATAGTTGAAGCTTTTGATGCGGACTGGCGTTGTTAGCCAGTGTTGTAGCTGCTTGCCTGCTGCTGTCCAGAAGGTCACCGATGGCAGGTTAGCTAGCGTAAAAACGGCTGCGATGATTGCAAGTTCCCACCATGAACTGCCACTGCTATAAACAGAAATGGCTGTCAGTGCCATTGACCAACCTTTCGGGTTAACCCATTGAAAACTTGCCGCGCCGATGAAGGTCATCGGTTTATAAGCTTCAGTGCTTTTCGCTTTTCCACTCTTGGCTATTTTAATTGCGAGGTACACCAAGTAAGCAAGGCTCAGGTATTTCAATACTTGGTGAGTCACCGGATAGGCGTTGAAAACCCCCATTAAACCAAAGCCAACCAATAGCAACATAGCAGCAAAACCTAGAGCAATGCCAAACATGTGTGGAATGGTGCGGGCAAAGCCAACATTGGCACCAGAAGTCATGAGCATGATGTTATTTGGACCCGGCGTGAAGGTCGAGACAAACGCAAACAAGGCAAGTGCGCTAAGTTGTTCTAAAGGCATAATGGTTCTCCAGCAATAAAATGAACGAAGTGACTGACCGGTCATGACTTTCACGTGTTGAGAAACATAGTAGGTGGAAAGTGAGGCAATTATGTGCTTTTATTTCCTCTATTATCACTAAATGCACAATAATAAGTACTTATGGATAGATTTGACGAAAGGATATTGCAAGAGCTTAAGTTGGACGGCAGAATCTCCAACATTGAGCTCTCAGAGCGAATTGGTTTATCGGCTTCAGCGACGTTAAGGCGTGTACAAGATCTTGAGCGCAAAGGTATCATTCAAGGTTATCGTGCGGTTCTAGATAACGGCTTAATGGGCGTGGGTTTTATCGCCTATGTTTCAATTGGTTTATCAAGCCACAAAAAATCTGCTCAATTGGAGTTTGAAGAGCACGTCGCTATGGAGAAAGAGGTGGTCGAGTGTCACAACATCACCGGTGCCAATGAGTACTTGTTGCGAGTCGAGACTAAAGACTTGCAGAGCTATAAGAAGTTTCATGCCGATGTGCTAGGGGAGTGTGCTCAGGTTCAATCCATCACAACCATGGTAGTGATGGACACTCCTAAAGATGAACGTTAATCGAGCTTAAATATCAGGAGCGGCACAGTGCCCAATACCAATCAGTTGTTATTGTTCTTAGATGTGGTTCAACAAGGGTCGTTTACTAAAGCGGCAACCTTGCACGATATGGACAATTCCTCACTCTCTAAACAGATCAAAAAGCTTGAGCAAGACTTAGGTGTTCAGTTACTCAACCGTTCTACTCGTTCGTTTTCTTTGACGTCAGCTGGGGAAGATATTCTTGCGCAAACCTATGTGTTGAAAGACACCATTAATCAGATTCAAGGCATTGCTGATTCGTATCAGTCTGAGCCTAAAGGTGTGCTGCGAATTACGTCGCCCATCTATTTTGGTCAGCAATACCTGCAACCTATCATCACGCAGTTCATGAGAAAGTACCCAGATGTACAGATCGTACTTTCACTAGACGACAAGATCGCTAATATCATTGCTGGGCAGTTTGATATCGCGTTTCGTTTCAGTAAGTTGGTGGAATCAAATCTAATTGCGAAGAAGATAGCCGACAGTAACTTCATGCTGGTCGCCTCGAAAGACTTTGTGAAGCGGCATGGTAAGCCGAAAACGCCACAAGATCTGTTGTCTCTGCCTGCGGTGATTTATACCAACGGTGATATGACGGTGGATCATCTGCGTATCAGTGAAGAGCCGCATGGCAACACTTTCCAGAGCCTGACGATTCGTGGTAACTACAAGGTGAGTGATGTTCGTACTATGGTGTCTTGTGTGAAAGATGGCTTAGGTTATGGCTTCCTTGATCAATCAAACCTGTACGCATCGATGAAAGAGTTAGGCTTGGTGACACTGCTTCCTGATTACGCCATCTCAACAGTGGATACCGCCATTTACGCTGTCTACCCACACCGTAAGCAGACCAAGCTAGTAAAAGAGTTCATCACCTCAGTGCAAGATTATATTGGGTCACCAACGATTTGGGAGAAGATGCAGCAAGGTTAGCGGTTTCTCTGCCATATCAAATCAAAAAAGAAGCCAGAACGTCACACGAACTGGCTTCTTTTTACTTTTCTAGCGCTCACTAATTTACAATGTAAAGTTCAGCTATAGCTAGCGTGAGCTGCTATTATTCCACAAAGAGTACGTCTTCAATCGCAGTTAGTGCTCGTGAATCACCTCATTACCACTTGGGTAAGCTTTTGTACCCAAGTGGTCATCAATTTCTACTTCTTGATCGACGATCAGTGCCCGTTTCATAGATCTTAATATTTTATGTTCGAGTGACGTTGTCACTCTTGGTGGGGGATGCATCACCGCTGCATTCAGGTACAGGTCTTTAACCATGGGTTTCTGGTGAGCGGTTGAGCCTTATTTGATGAAAGGCAAGCTAGAGATAACAATCTTTATTGAAGCAAGATCACACGATTTATGGAGTGCGTACGGATTAGTCTTTGCAGACTTCTTATCGTTATGTATTCCTGAGATACTGAACCGAGTTTAAGGCGGAGCGTGTAGAGACTGCGTCTCTTGTCACCATCAGGGCTAATAGCCTCAGAAATTAACTACTCAATATAGTCTGCTTGTGGTCGATATAGGGTAGAACGAAACCGAATTAGGTTAAACATTCTATGAGTACAATGGGAATCGCAATTGGTGCGACTGCTCTTTCGTTAATACTTATTGTCGTGTGGCTGATTTCTTTATCACTGAGAAAACAGCGCTTGGAACAAGAGCGTAAAGCGCGTGCTGTTGCTTACCGAAAGGCGATTGAAAAAGCACGTATCCAAGAGCAAAAAGAGCGCCACTTTAAAGCAGAAACCGGGCATGTCCCGTCGATTCTATTTTTGGCGAAAGAGGCGGAGCGTAACAATATTAAGGAAGCGTTATATTGGTACGATAAAGCAGCACATTTGGATAACGTCAACGGTATGTACGGTATTGTTCGCATAAGTATGAAGCGCAAAGAAGACCTGATCTTAAGAGAACAAGCTAACTTTTGGCAGCTTGCGATCGCAGCCTTAGACAACGACATGTCGGCGAAGTTTGAGATGGGCAAAGCGCTGGTTCATGGGCGCGGGACCGTAAAGAACATTCCCAAGGGTTACACCTATATTGAGGAATCTGCCGCTGGTGGTAATACCGAAGCGATGCTGTTCATGGGTGATTGGTGCTTAGATAAAGAAAACCCAGACTGCTCTGCAGAAAGCTCTGTTGATTGGTATCGCAAAGCGGCAGAGAAAAACAATCTAGACGGCAAAATCAAACTCGGTATGAGTTACTTAAATGGCGTCGGCGTAGAACCAAATCATGGTGAGGCTGTGTACTGGTTTGAAACTGCAGCAGAAAAGAACAGTGCAGAGGCGATGTTTAGAGCCGGTGAGGCATGGATAGACCATGGTGACAACGGTAATGCGATTGCTTATATCTGGCTATTCCTATCTGCTCACTTTGGCTATTCAGAAGCTAAGCAGCAGCGAGATAAAGTAGGTGGTGAGCTGGGTGTCGATGCGGTTGTGGGCTTACAAGCGCTGACTAAACCGATCATGACGAAGCTTACCCAACAAGCGATCACCAAGCATTCAATAATCAAAGCGCTCAATAAGCTTTACAAACGCAATGTACCGATTCCAAAGAAAGTGAAAGAAGCGTCTGATGAAGAGGGTGAGTCATCAAATGTAGAGGCTAGCCATCTAGAAACGTCGCTATCGAATACACAAGAAGCGAACATCGATTACAGCCCGCAATCGAATACAGAGCAAGCACCAATAGAGAAGCAAGCCAATCAGACTAGTGACCCTCTAGACTTTAGTCAGTCTAATTGGAGCAGAAGCTAGTTAGTGGTGTTCACTGGATTATCCATGGGACCATGTTATCCATCGTGATAAGTTAATACAGCTTGAGTGGATATAATGAAATTCAGACAACAAAAAAGGGAAGCCGATGCTTCCCTTTTTCTTTATATAGCTTTGGCTTACGAGCGAATAAAGGCTAATTAAGCTTTGTTCTGCTCAGCTTTACATACTGCAGCTGTGAACACTACGTCTGTCGAGCTGTTAAGCGCAGTTTCAGCAGAGTCTTGAATCACACCGATGATGAAACCTACCGCTACTACCTGCATCGCAATATCGTTTGAGATACCGAATAGACCACATGCAAGAGGGATAAGCAGCAGTGAGCCACCCGCAACACCAGATGCGCCACATGCAGATACCGCAGCAACAAGGCTTAGTAGGATTGCAGTGAAGATATCAATCTCAATACCCATGGTGTGTACAGCAGCCAGCGTTAACACAGTGATAGTGATTGCAGCACCAGCCATGTTGATGGTTGCACCTAGTGGGATAGATACAGAGTAAGTGTCTTCGTCTAAGTTTAATTTCTTACAAAGGTTCATGTTTACTGGGATGTTCGCAGCACTTGAACGAGTGAAGAATGCAGTTACACCTGATTCACGAATACATTGGAATACTAGAGGGTATGGGTTCTGCTTTGTTTTAACGAAAACAAGCAGTGGGTTAACCACTAGAGCAATGATTAGCATTGAACCTAGTAGTACCGCTAGAAGTTGACCGTAGCTTGCTAGCGCCTCAAAACCAGTGGTTGCGAAAGTCGCTGAAACTAGACCGAAGATACCAAATGGCGCTAGGCGAATGATGAAGCGAACAATGTGTGAAACACTGTGGCTTAGATCTTCGAAAACCGCTTTTGTTGTTGCAGATGCGTGGTGCAGAGCAAGACCAAGACCGATAGCCCAAGCAAGAATACCGATGTAGTTTGCGTTCATTAGCGCGCTTACTGGGTTGTCTACAAGTTTAAATAGAAGCGTGTGAAGTACTTCACCGATACCTTGAGGAGGAGTAGCACCTTCTGCGCCAGCAACCAGTGTCAAGGTGGTTGGGAACATGAAGCTCAGTACTACTGCTGTCAGTGCTGCAGAGAAGGTACCAATCAAGTATAGCACGATGATTGGACGCATATGAGTATGCTGACCTTTCTTTTGGTTTGCGATAGAAGCTGCAACAAGAATGAATACTAAAATTGGGGCAACAGCTTTCAGAGCGCCAACAAACAGACTACCTAATAGGCCTGCGTCTTGAGCTGCTGAAGGAGAAACCATGGCGAGAACGACACCGAAAACAATACCAGCAAGGATCTGTAGGACAAGATTCCCACGAGCGATGCGGGCGAGCATGTTGTGATTTTGCATAAAATACCTGCAATTGTTAATTTATTATAGTGATGTATCTTTTATAAAGTTGTACCGAATCCAACTATACACTAGTGGAATGGGCGGTCATATTAGCTGGATCGTAGCGGGTGTCTAGGAATAGTTTACTTTTAGTGTGATTGTTTGCACTACGTGGTGTTTTTAGAGCTAAATGTTAAATAAATGTATTTTGATTGAGCTATAAATCTGCAAATTCATATTTGATGGAGCTAATATACTGTAAATTAGAGGGTGTAAATGGCGATTGGTGAGAACATTGTGTGCGTAAATAGTCGCTTCCCCACACGTTGAAAAAAAGCCCCTTGCGATAAACATCATGGGGCTTGAAGTTTTCAGTTAAACGATGAGCTATGAACTTAGCTCGCGGCCATATGTCAACTGTTTAAGCAGAGCCTTTCTTAATGTTGCGGCTTTCTGACTGTACGTTTCGGTACATTTTGGACAGCTGCTTATTGTTAGCGCGTTGCTCTGCAAGAGAAGCGCCGTTTCTTGCTTGTTCTCTCAGTAGCTTTTGATAGTTAGTAAATCGTCTTTCAGACAGTTCACCACTCTCAATAGCAGCCCTTATCTTGCATCCCGGCTCTGATTCATGACGACAATCAGAGAAGCGGCAGTGCATTGCTAACTCTTCTACGTCTGAAAAAATTTCACTCACGCCTTCAGCGCAGTCTGCAAGTTGTAGCTCTCGCATTCCAGGAGTGTCGAGTAGCAAGCCACCTGACTCGAGCAAGTGGAGCGATCGTGATGTCGTTGTATGACGTCCTTTACTGTCGTCTTCACGAATACCACCAGTTGCCTGCGATGCTTCACCTAGCAATGAGTTAACCAAAGTTGACTTACCCACACCAGAAGAGCCCATTAGCGCGACGGTCTTGCCGGTTTTACACCAAGGTGAAAGTACTTGGGTTGAGTCTTGATCTAGGCTGCTGACCGCTTCGATCATGAGCATCGGGTCTAAGCTTTGTACCTGTCGTACTTTGTCTTCCCAGTCGTCACACAAGTCTTTCTTAGTTAGGACGATAACCGCTTCAACTTGGGCTTCATTGGCAAGTGCTAGATAGCGTTCAATGCGACTCAGATTAAAGTCGTTGTTCAATGAAACCACGATAAACACTGTGTCGATATTGGCTGAAATATATTGTTCAGCAACACGACTGCCCGCAGCTTTTCGGCTAAAGAGCGATTGGCGTTCTAGTAAGCGATCGAATTGCAGTTCAGAGTTCAATATTACCCAGTCGCCAACGGTCATTGCCGGTTGGTTGTGATGAATGGATAGAGTGATTTCGCCCTGTTCAGACGCCAATGTGTAGCCACTACGATGGTGTGCGGTGATACGGGCGATCACTGAATGGTCGTAATCTTCAAGTGTCAGTTGTTGTTGAAATACCGGTTGCCATCCAAGTTGTTGAAGTGACATTGGATGAGAAAATGCAGTTTGTGAATTCATGTCTATTTACCCAGACGTGCGAGCTTTCTTATGAGAGCATTTACTTCTTGTGAGATCTCTTATCGTTGGTGAGACCAGAAGCATTACAAGCTCAAAAAGCGTCGTGACGTCAAAAATGCGTTAGAGTTTGGGTCGAATTCAAATAGATAGGACCCCGGATTGATTCATGCGTAGTGAGCATGCTTTGATCATGTGCGATCAAGTGTAAACCGGGTAAAAGTGTGCGGTAGCCAGCTGGTGGCTTAATGTTGGTAGTTCGAGATTAAAGTTGGTTTAACCAAACAAAATTAACGCGTTACTTTTACGGCCAGTTTTAGTGTTTTCATTACAATCATCTTCTCTTCTCCTTGGTTATTAATTTGGTCACGCTTTGCACAGAAAGCGAGCGCAGTTTAACAAAAAGCCACGATAGCTAGAAGTCATCGTGGCTTGTTTTGTCTAATTTTTACCGATATGTGCTGCGACTCTTAATAAGCCTCATGAGCATCAGTTTCTACAATTAGTGGTGATCGTGATTCATCTTTTTCATGCCACTCATCACTTTCTTAATAGGTGCTTCGAAAGTTTGTGTTTCGCCATTCGCGAAAGTCAGTGTCATTTCGATCTGCTCACCTTCTTTTAGACCATTTTTAAGGTCGAATAACATAATGTGCAGGCTGCCAGGCTTAAGTACGGCTTCACCATTTGCCGGGATTGTGATCTGTTGAACCTGACGCATTTTCATCACATCACCTTCAACGATAACATCATGAAGCTCTACTTTACCTGCAGCTGGTGTTGTCGCTGAAACGATAGCGCGATCTTTGTCACTATGGTTCATTAGGGTCGTAAATACTGCGCTGTTCACTGCTGTTGGCGGTGTCGCACGAGCGTACGCGTCATGAACCATGATGTCGCTTTTTGCCTGAGCAAGAGGAGTGAGCAATAAGCCTGCTAGAGCAAGTGCTTTTAACTTCATGTTGTTGTCCTTATTGTTTTATGTGTTGGTCTGAGACCTGACTTTACGTTTCGAACTCTATTGGTTGAGTTCTTTATTTTTGTACACGTTGTTTCTCGAGTGATTTAGCACACTAGCGCGTTAATGTGTTGATCGCTTCAACAATTGGCGCTGGCGTCAACGTGTGCGGTACTTTCGTAATCAAGGTACCGTTGGGCTTTAAAAAGTAGAAATATGAGCTGTGATCGAGTGTGTATTCCAGCTCGGAACCTTCAAGCTGTGTCTTTCTGAAAATAACACCGTATTTATGTGCTAGATTCGTGGTGACATCCAATGGGCCACTCATCCCTTCAATCATTGGGTTGAAGTACTGCGCGTATTCGTATGACGCTTCCGCGGCATCGCGCTCTGGATCAAGAGAAACAAACATAGGGCGAATCTTGGCTTTCGATTCATCAGAGATTTGATTGAGAGCTCCCGCTAGCATCGCTAGTGACGTTGGGCAAACGTCAGGACAGCGCGTGAAGCCAAAATAAACGATACGAATTCTGTCATCGGTTTCGTCAAAGAGTTTTATTGGTTGGTTGTCTTTTCCAAAAAGCGTTGTTTCGGAGAATTGCTGTTTTTCAACGTGTTGCTCTTGAGCCTCTGTTTGATCATCGAGATAGCTTTTAACTCCAAAGCCAAGTACAAACGCTACAACCAGCGCTAGCGACCAATTCTTACTCATCTTGTCATCCTTATTGCAGGTTTTACGGTTTCAACACCATCGGTGAGCTCACCAAGCCAAGTCATGTGATCCATGGTACACACGGGTAAAATGACATCACCTTCATAGATGTTGTTACCAGTATTTTTTAATTGGAAACGTGCCGAGCCCATTTCCATCTCTAAACCGGTCAGCGATAGCATCAAGGTTTCAGAGGCCGCGCCTTCCCACACCACTTTGATTTTTGTTGGGACTAGAGGTTGAGCCGTTTCATGCTCAAGGGTCATAGCAACACTGTCTTGCTCACACGATGTTGTTGAAAGCATGCAGTAGTCATCTAAGTTGACGTCAGGAGAGCGGCTCTCTACTACGGATTTAAATTGCTCGACTGCCTGTGGTCCATAAAAGCCAGCGACCAGCGCAATACCGAGCGCAGCAACCTTTAATGCTGGGTGCATGTCGTGTTCTCATTTGATTTTATAAGAACGGCGATGGTATCACACCACTCAATACGTGCTTGTATCAAAAAGCAATTTTGTGCGTATGGTAGATATAAAAAAGCGAAGCCAGTAGCTTCGCTTTGATTCAATTTACTGACACGTCGCTGTTTAAGGAAAGCACCTTACATGCGAAATGCCGCTCGATTGTTAGAGGTTAGTCAGCATTGCGCTCAGCGAACTTTTCTAAGCCAAGAACTAATGCGATGGCAACCAACATCATGACCACAGCCAAAGTCAGTTGAGAAGGCTGAGAGGTGACGGCTTCGAAGTTAAACGGCGACAAGTTCTCTTGGATGAGAGGCACTTGCTCACCTTTAGAGTTGATGCGCCAGCTGATGGTCTCTTTCCAAGGCCAGATCTTAGGCAGCGTACCAATCATCAAACCGGTTAAGAACACAAGCGTGAAGTCGCGGAATGAACGTAATAGCCAAGATAGTACATGTGAGAAAGTCAGCAGACCGATCACACAGCCCGCAAGGAATAGGGCAAGCACGTCAATTTGGAATTCCTTCACGGCGCCAAGTACGGGGCCGTACATACCAATTAACAGCAAAATGAAGCTGCCTGATATGCCAGGTAAGATCATCGCACAGATCGCGATCGCACCTGCAATTAGGATGTTGATGCTAGTTGGCTCCATTTGCAGTGGTTTAAGCACTGTAATGCTATAAGCGAAGGCAACACCAAGCAGTAAAAACACGAATCGAATGATATCGCGCTTTTCTACTTGTTTAAGAATATGGAACACCGACACCAAAATCAGGCCAAAGAAGAACGACCATAGAGGTACTGGGTGAGTGACCAATAACCAAGATATCAGTTTTGCGAATGTCGCAATGCTAGTGAACACGCCTGCGAACAAGGAGATTAAGAAAAAGCCGTTAATGTGGTTAAACGCAGCTTTGAAGCCTTCGCGTTTCCATAAACCAAGTACGCTAGGGTTAATTCTACGAATGCTTTCTAATAGCGTATCGTAGATACCTGTGATGAATGCGATGGTGCCGCCTGAAACGCCTGGGACAACGTCAGCTGCGCCCATGGCCATGCCTTTGAAAAAAGTACTTAAGTAGTTCATTGCTTCATAGAGTTGAGGGTAATTTCGTGCAGTATACAAACTTTGCTGTCAAAAAAGTATGAATATGCTACTGAGAAGGTACTTTTCTTACTCTCTTAATTGTAAGGCAATTCGTTGATGTGAATATCAGCCTAACATTTAAAATACAATCACTTAGTAATTTATCATTAATGTTAGGGATGAAACTGGTCTCTTATCAATATTGCATCTTGATTGCATTATGCAAATGCACTTTGCAATTCTCATGTGAAATTAGCCGTTTTTATGCGATGCAGGGCTTATAAAATGCCTAATTAAAGTTGGCACGCTAACTGCATAGTATTAAGTGACCCTTCTTAAGCCGAGGGTCACCTAGCCAACTGACGTTGT
Organism: Vibrio chagasii; assembly: GCF_002954585.1. GTDB lineage: Bacteria > Pseudomonadota > Gammaproteobacteria > Enterobacterales > Vibrionaceae > Vibrio > Vibrio chagasii_A. Next base: position 1,185,518 of record NZ_MSCI01000001.1, on the reverse strand, counting down.
TAGTGAACCTATGATTTGTTCACAAATATATAGAGCCAATCGCGATTATTGCGGTTGGCTATTTTTTTGCCTGTCGTTTGGTTATCTCTAGTTCTTTATAGGTTTTACTCCATTCTTCAAGCGAAAAAGAGCCAGCCACCATCGGTGACTAGCTTATTTTTTTCTCGAATTTCAAATCCGTTTAGTAACCCATCAACTGCAACAAATTCTCTGCTGTACTTATCGCTTCTTTACGGTTAGCGATGTTGAGCTTCTGATAAAGATTTCGAATGTGAGTCTTGATCGTTGTCCCTGCCACATCCAGCTCTTGAGCGATTTGTTCGTTACTGAACCCAGAATAGATCAAGCCCAGTACCTGCCATTCACGTTGAGTGAGTGGGCTGGTGCGCACAAGCTCAGGAATGTTCGGGTGGTTAACCAAGTTTTCAACAAAGTCTTCATCAAAGTGAACGGAGCGGCTGCGTTGCGTGGTCGAGATATCCTTCATGATTTGTTGTGCTCTGTGACGTTCTAAATCACCCAAGCCAGGTTTGTTGCTCAACTTATCTAGGATATGTCCGATAGTGCCACCATCAACCAAGAAGTTTCCGACCATGCCTGTTTGGTTGGTCATGTGAAGGGCTTCTTCAAGCAATACACGTGCGCTGTCTTCATCATTGATTTGTGTACGCAGCACCGCCTCAACAATCAAGTTACGGTTGGTGTCAGTGACCAAGTGTGAACGCTGAGCTTCGCTCTTCAAAAACGCTAACGCCTCTTCTGCTTCTTCATATTGCTCAAGGATGATGTGGGCACGGACGATGTTACGCCACTGAAGCTGACAGAAGTGGTTGCTGGCAGATTCAGGTCTTACCGCAACGCTTAACCAGTCACGGATAGCATCTTTATCGCCTTTAACTTGCCAAAACAAGATCAGAGATAATGAAGCATTCGCCGTCCAGTCAACGTGGTAGGTTGATTGGCGCAATAAGTGTTGGATCTGGTCAATAAACTTCGATGCTTTGTCGATCTCACCACGGCTTAGTGAAATACGAGCCAACATTGAATAGCTATGAAGGTGTTTGCTCGGAGAGTGGTGACCAAGGATATCTAAGCCTTTGTAGCAACACTCTTCCGCTTCATCTAAACGGTTCCAACACCAGAAGATCTGAGCGCGTACGCGTAGCAAGAATTCATGTAGTGGAACGTATTGAAGTTGATGCTCTTCGATCAATTTGAAGGCGCTGTCTTGCAATTCAAATGCAGCTTGAACGTAGCCTTGAGCTATCAAAATTTCACTCTGCTGAAGAATCGCCCACAGTGCCTGATGGTAAACCTGATACTGGCGAGCCAGTTTCTCAGTTTGCTGCATCATTGGTAGCGCACGGCTTAGGTTACCCATTACGTGATTCACTTCGCCAACAACCGAGGTTGCCACAATGCGGCTGCGGTAAACCGTGGTATTAAGTTGGCTTAGAGAAAGCTCTGCGAGTTCGAGTGCTTTTTCTGGTTCGTTGCTATTAATGGCCACCTGTGCGCGTAGGGCGTTGTATTGGCCTTGCTGCTGAGTATCTAGCTCGATGTTTCGTGCCTGATACTGAGTTTCTGCCTCTTCTAACAAGGTACCCACTTGATCATAACGGTGCTGACTTTGTGCCAACCATGCGCGTAGCATCGACAGTTTTGGTTCGCTGTAGAGCTGATCGGCCGTGAGCTGCTTGATTGCCATTTCTAGTGAGGACAATTCACCTTGGTTGAACATCTGCCAACCGTGCTCGCTGAGGATCTGAACAATCAAATCAGGATCATCGGCGCGCTGTGCATGACGCAGTGCTTGATGCGGTGTCTTCTGTTTGATCCACGCTTTTGCCGCACTGCGGTGCAGTTCAGCTTCTTGTTGTGGAATGCGAGCTTGACGCTCATGGGCAAGGAATTCACCAAACAGATTATGGAAGCGATACCAGTTCTTCTCTCCCTCAAGAGGATAGATGAACAGGCCAAATCGGTTGAGAGACTCGATCATACCGAGTGCGTCTTCACGCTGAGTAAGCGCGCACACCAGTTCATCATTAAAGTGATCAAGTACAGAGCATTGCATCAAGAACTGACGGGTTTCTTTGTCTAGCAAGTCGAAGACTTCTTCAACCAGGTAGTCCCACAAATGAGCATGGTTGAAGTGAGAGAATGACTCAGCAGACTGCGCCAGTGTGCGTTTTTGGTGTTGTGCTTGAAGGGCGATAAGTTGCAGTGCAGAAGGCCAGCCTTCTACATAACTACAAATACTATTGGCGGTTGTGTCATCAATGCCATCGGCAACGCGTTGATTAAAGAAGCGTGTGGTCTCTTCGGTATCGAATGCCAAAGAGTCATTACCTAATTCGATCATTAAGTCACGAACGCGAAGGTTTGCTGTACCCAATGGCGGTGTGCCGCGGCTGGTCACAACAAGCGTTAGGTTGTCGGGCATGTGCTTAAGGAAAAAGCGCATGGCTTCGTGGATGTCGTCATTGTTAACCAGGTGATAGTCATCCAATACAAGGAAACATTCCTGATGGAACTCAGACATCTCGGCGAACACTTCACTTAGTAGAGAGTGTAGCGATGAAAACTGTCTTTTCTCTGCTAGCTTTTGCGCATTAGGGCAGGCGTTTTGCGTCGCCTTATTGAGTGATTGAAGTAGGTAGTTGATAAAACGGAAGGCATCGTTGTCACTGTCATCGATGCTATACCAACCTACGTTGGGCTTATCTACCAACCACTGGGCAGCCATGGTGGTCTTGCCGTATCCAGCTGGAGAGCGGAACAGTACGAGTTTATAGCAATCTGCATTCTGAAGCAGATCGAGAACCCTAGGACGCAGAATTGCATTGTGTAAGCGGCCGGGACGAGTCAGTTTCGAAGGGATCCACATGTCGAAGTTTTACACCTATTCCGTGGCTATGGTCTGGAATCTATCAAGCACGTAGTGAGTGCAGTCCAATGACACTAGCCTAATTACTTAAGTCTTTACTCATATTACGTGAAGCAAAACGACAGCGACTATGATCCTCCGCAGAAACCTTGCACTCCTGCATGTTTTTGAGTCTCTACGCCCTTTATTTGTGACTTTTCTCACAAAGTGTGGTGGTTCGATAATGTGACTTTGTTTCTGTTTGCACTGTATTTAATGCAAAAGATGATACCCGGAAAATATTTTCGTGATCTGAAACTCAGATTTGACAATGACTCTAATTAGGTCAAATAAAAATCACATCAATCGAAGTTAAGTTATCGAACGGGAGCTTGTGATCTTAGTCACTCCAAGTTTTTGTTCGAAGTCAGAACATGAGAGTCAGATCACTAACCCTATGTCGGTACGCCCCCTACGCCCTCCCATCTACTCCTAGTTTGGCGCGTTAGCGGGAGGATGTTTAGTTTCTGGTGACCATGCACGATATGTCACAGATGAATTAGAACTATTAAAAGCGAGATTTCTGAAATGAAACCAACTCAGCAAAAAACTTTCGATAAAGTGTCGTTCCAAGAAAGCGTTAAGAAACATCTATCTGCAACCTACGCAACTACAATAGAAAACGCAGATAGCCGCGCATGGTACCTAGCAATGGGTCGCGCACTAGCCGAACTTACAACATTTGACCTGTTAGAAACTGAAAATGACGAGAAAATCAAAAATGCGAAGAGCGTGAACTACCTTTCGCTAGAATTCTTGATTGGTCGTCTAACAGGTAACAACCTAATCAGCATGGGTCTGTACGAGCAGATCACGCATGCGATGGAAGAGTTAGGTCAAAGCCTGACTGACCTTCTAGAAGAAGAACGTGACCCATCACTAGGTAATGGTGGTCTTGGTCGTCTAGCGGCTTGTTTCATGGATTCTTGTGCCGCTCAAGAATACCCAACGGTAGGCTACGGTCTTCACTACGAATACGGCCTATTCAAGCAATCTTTCCAAGACGGTCGTCAACAAGAAGCACCAGACGCATGGCGTGGTGTTGAAGGTTACCCATGGGAAGTAGCTCGTCCAGAACTTGCGCAACACATTGGTTTTTACGGTCATGTTGAAGTTGAATACATTGACGGTAAAGAAGTGCGTACTTGGGTTCCAGGTATGGAAGTAAAAGCAATGCCTTGGGATCTGCCAATCATAGGTTACGAGTCAAACACGGTTTACCCACTGCGTCTTTGGGAATGTCAGGCTATCGCACCATTCTCACTAGCAAGCTTCAACAACGGTGACTACTTCGAAGCACAACACGCGCTAATCGATGCGGGTAACATCACTAAGGTTCTATACCCGAACGACAACCACGAAAAAGGTAAAACGCTTCGTCTAATGCAGCAGTACTTTCACTCTGCAGCGTCTGTGCGTGACATCCTACGCCGTCACGAAGCAGCAGGTTTCGCTCTAGCTGATCTTCCTAAGCAAGAGACTATCCAGCTTAACGATACGCACCCAACAATCGCGATTCCTGAACTAATGCGCATCCTAATCGATGAGAAAGGTCTAGACTGGGATACAGCATGGGACATCAGTGCAAACACGTTCGCTTACACGAACCACACACTACTTCCTGAAGCACTTGAGACTTGGTCTGAGTCGCTAATCCAGCGTCTACTTCCTCGTCACATGGAAATCATTTTTGAAATCAACCACCGCTTCCTACAAGAAGTTCGCAAGATGTGGCCTGGTGACGGTGAGAAGCAAGCTAAGCTTTCTATCATCCAAGAAGGTTTCCACCGTATGGTTCGCATGGCAAACCTATGTGTAATCGGCTCTTACAAAGTAAACGGCGTAGCAGCACTTCACTCTCAGTTGGTTAAGAAAGACCTGTTCCCAGAGTTCAACGAAATCTTCCCTGGCAAATTGACTAACGTAACAAACGGTATCACGCCTCGTCGTTGGTTGAAGTTCTGTAATCCAGGTCTATCTAAGCTTATCACTGACAAGATTGGCACAGAGTGGCCAGCAAAACTTGAGCAGCTAGAAGGTATTGCTAAGTACGCGACAGACGCGAAATTCCAAAAAGAATTCATGGCGGTTAAGAAAGAAAACAAACAGCGCCTTGCTGATTGGGTTCAAGAGAACATGGGTATTGAGTTAGACACTAACGCTATCTTCGACGTGCAAATCAAGCGTCTACACGAATACAAGCGTCAGCACCTAGACTTGCTACACATTCTATCTCTGTACCACCGTATTCTTAAGGAACCTGGTTTTGAGTGTGAGCCACGCGTATGTTTCTTTGCAGCGAAAGCAGCACCGGGTTACCACCTAGCGAAAGAAATCATCTTCGCGGTTAACAAGATTGCAGAGAAGATCAACAACGATCCTCGCATTGGTAACAAGCTTAAAGTGGTATTCATACCTGACTACCGTGTAAGCATGGCGGAAATCATCATTCCGGCAGCTGACGTTTCTCAACAAATCTCGCTAGCGGGTAAAGAAGCATCAGGTACGGGTAACATGAAGATGGCTCTGAACGGCGCTCTGACTATCGGTACGATGGATGGTGCGAACGTTGAGATCCGTGAAGAAGTGGGTGATGAGAACATCTACATCTTCGGTCTAGAAGTGGATGGCGTACAAGCACTGAAAGCTCAGGGCTACAACCCATATGACTACTACAACGCAGACCCACTATTGAAAGCGTCACTTGATCTGCTAACTGGTGAAGAGTTCACACCAGGTCAACCAGGCCTTCTACGTGCAACGTTTGATAGCCTGCTAGATGGCGGTGACCCATACCTATGTCTTGCTGACTTTGCTTCTTACGTGAAAGCGCATGAAGACATGGGCGTGCAATACAAAGACCAAGCGGGTTGGGCTAAGAAAGCGATTCTTAACACAGCACTCGTTGGTAAGTTCACATCGGATCGCTCTATCCGCGATTACGTGAATAACATTTGGAAACTTGAAGCGGTTAACCGTTAATAGTTTCAACGTAGCCAAGGCAGTCTCTGCCTTGGCTCAATTAGCTTGTGAGCAAACAGATGGCTTAACCGATAGCAATGCTCACAAACTGATTGTCACAAGCTAATTGATTAGTAACAGATTAAATAACAACCCTACAAAATTGAAAGCGTCAGAACGTTTTCGGAGAGAGCGATGAAAGAACAGACCGTATTAAAACAAGTCGCAGAAATGGCAAACATTGCCGATAGTTACGTTAGTGCGTGGGGCGATGAAGCACAGGTATCAGATGAGACAATTACATCTCTACTGGCTTCATTGGGCTACGATACAAGCAGCGATGATGCACTGCTTAAGTCAGCAGAAAGAAAACACAAAAAAGATGTACTAGACCCAGCTCTTGTCTTGCGTGATGGTGAGCCAGTAGAAGTGGCGCTGAATCTAGGTGTGAGCGCTCGTGAGAGTGAGTTCAGCTGGCGTTTAGAGACCGAGCAAGGAGAGGTACTTGAAGGCTATCTTCAATCTCAAGTCGTTCGTGATGAGCGTGCAGAGGGTGGCCCTTTAGTGTTTGCATTGCCAAATGATCTGGCATGGGGTTACCACAAGTTAATTGTGAGCCGTAAGCGCCGTAAAAAGCCTTACGAAATGACGCTAATTATTACACCTAAAGCGTGCTTTAAGCAGTCGCCAATCGAAGAAGGCAAAAAACTTTGGGGACCAAGTGTTCAGCTTTACACTCTAAGAACTCAGCATAACTGGGGTATTGGTGATTTCGGTGACCTGAAACAATTGGTGGCTGATATCGCGTCTAGCGGCGGTGACTTCGTTGGTCTAAACCCGATTCACTCTCTGTTCCCTGCGAACCCTGAAGGTGCGAGCCCATACAGCCCGTCTTCACGTCGTTGGTTGAACATCCTATATATTGATGTGAGCTCAGTACCTGAGTTTGCATTAAGCGCTGAAGCGCAACAAACAGTAGGCAGTGCAGAGTTCCAACTGCGCCTTCAGAAAGCGCGTGATGCACACTGGGTGAACTACACCGAAGTGTCTGAGCTGAAGATGAGCATCTTGCCTCTGCTATTTACAGAATTTAGAACTCGTCACCTAGACAAAAACAGCGATCGCGCACAAGCATTCTTGGCGTTTGTTGAAGAGGGCGGTGATAGCCTGATGCACCAAGCGGCATTTGATGCTCTGCACGGTGAATTGCATGCTGAAGATTCTGGTATGTGGGGATGGCCGGTATTCCCTGAGAAATACCGTACATTCGACAGCCCAGCTACTCAAAAGTACATCAAAGACAACCTAGATAAAGTACATCTTTACATGTACCTACAATGGCTAGCTGACTGTCAAATCAACGATGCTCAGTCATTGGCTGAAGAAAAAGGCATGGCGGTTGGCCTGTACCGAGATCTAGCGGTAGGCGTTGCGGATTCAGGCAGTGAAACTTGGGCCGATGAAGGTAATCTTGTGATGGATGCAAGCATCGGTGCTCCACCGGATATTCTTGGTCCATTAGGTCAAAACTGGGGGCTTCCACCGCTAAACCCAGAAGTGCTTCAAGCGACGGGTTACGATGCTTACATCAAGCTACTTCGTGCAAACATGAAGCACTGTGGTGCGTTGCGTATTGACCATGTATTAGGCCTACTTCGCCTGTGGTGGATTCCAAAAGGTGAAGATGCAACGAAAGGCGCTTACATCTACTACCCAGTTCAAGACATGCTGTCTATTCTTGCTCTTGAATCTCATCGTTACCAATGTAGCGTTATCGGTGAAGATTTAGGTACTGTGCCAGATGAGATTGTTGATATCTTGGCTGATGCAGGTGTGCACTCGTACAAGGTGTTCTTCTTCGAAACATCAGAAGAAGATGGCGGTTTCATCTCACCTGCTCATTATGCTGAACAGTCGATGGCGGCACTATGTACACACGATATGCCAACACTCCGTGGCTTCTGGCACTGTGATGACCTGAAAATGGGTCAAGAGATTGGCTTGTACCCAGATCAAGAACAGCTGAACGGCTTGTTTGATGATCGTCTTGAGTGTAAGCAAGGTATCCTAGACTCTGTGGCATGGCATGGTTTCTTACCTGAAGGTGTAGGCCGTGACGCGAGCCAAGTACCAATGGACTCTTACCTTGCTGAAGCATTGCAGTTGCACGTTGCTGCTGGTGGCTCAACATTGCTAAGTGTTCAATTGGAAGATTGGTTGGAAATGGACCAGCCAGTAAACATTCCTGGCACGGTTGATGAGTACCCGAACTGGCGTCGTAAACTATCGATGAATCTAGACGAAATCTTTGCTCATGACGGCGTGAATCGAATTGCTTCTAAGCTAACAGAAGTTCGAGAAAAAGCAGGTAAATGATGAGTTTGAGTGGCTTTGAAAATAGGTGGTTTTTTGCTTACGGCGTACGAAACTACAACCTTGGTCACTCAATAATGAATGCTCATCTGGTAGAATAAACCGTCGTTATATTGCCCGCACTAATAGCGGGCATTTTTGTATTATATTTTTTGGATGTTTGGTTAGGGAGAAACGTTTTGGAACTAAGTTCGATTTCAAAGCAAAAACAAATATATACCCAACTATCACAGGCTTGTTTCACTGACCCATTTGCGTTTTTAGGGCCGTACTTACCTTCAGAGCAAGGTGCATTACGTGTATGGATCCCAGGGGCAGATAAAGTCGAGTTGATTGTTGGAAAGGAACCTCGTATTGAGTTAGAGCGAGAGGATGAAAGTGGCTTCATTCTTAAGCAAGAAAGAGACTTGCGTTTTACTCACTACAAGCTCGCAGTTGATTGGGCGGGAGTAGAGCAGATCATAGATGACCCATACCAATATCATGAGCTGTACGCGAGCTATGAAGACCTTCACACACCTAAAGATATGTACCATCACATGGGGGCTCAGTTTGTTACGCTAGAGCGTGATGGTCAGACAATTTCTGGTACTCGCTTCTTGGTTTATGCACCGCATGCAACAGCGGCTAGCTTAGTGGGTAACTTCAACTCGTGGGACGGTCGCCGCCACCCAATGCAACGTTTGGACTACGGCATTTGGGGCTTATTCATTCCAGACTTGGAAGAGGGCGCTCAATATAAGTTCGAATTAAAAGGACCAAATGGTGAAGGCTTACCTCACAAGGCTGATCCATGGGGGTTCTACTCTGAGCAGTACCCTTCGTTCTCTTCTGTGACTTACGATCACGCTCGTTATGAGTGGCAAGATGCGAAATGGCAAAATCGCCCAGTGACAGAGAAGCGAAAAGAAGCACTGTCGTTCTATGAATTACATGCTGGTTCTTGGAAGCGTAATGCTGAAGGTGATTTTCTAAACTACCGTGAGTTAGCGGCAGAGCTAATTCCGTACCTCACCGAGCTTGGGTACACTCACGTCGAGTTGATGCCAGTTTCAGAACACCCTTTCTATGGTTCATGGGGCTACCAGCCAGTTGGTCTTTTCGCACCAACGAGCCGCTTTGGTTCTCCGGATGATTTCAAATACTTTGTCGACCAATGTCATCAAGCTGGTCTTGGCGTAGTGCTTGACTGGGTTCCAGCACACTTCCCGAGCGATGACCACGGCTTAGCTAACTTCGATGGTACACCATTGTTCCACGATCCGGACCCGCGTCGTGGTTGGCATCAAGATTGGAACTCGTACATCTATGACTTAGGTCGCGAACACGTGCGTCGTTTCTTAGTAGCAAATGCGCTGTACTGGTTCGAGCAATTCCATATTGATGGTATCCGTGTGGATGCTGTAGCTTCGATGTTGTACCTCGATTACTCGCGTAGCCACGATCAGTGGATTCCAAATGTTGATGGCGGCAATGAGAACTACGACGCTATCGCGACATTGAAATGGATGAACGAAGAGGTGTACAAGCACTTCCCGAATGCGATGACGATTGCGGAAGAGTCGACGGCTTTCCCTGGTGTTTCTGCACCGACTTTTATGGGGGGGTTAGGCTTCGGCTTTAAGTGGAACATGGGTTGGATGCACGATAGCTTATCTTACATCCAAGAAGATCCTATTAACCGTAAATACCACCACGATACGATTACTTTCCCGCTGGTTTACGCACACAGTGAGAACTACGTATTGTCACTGTCTCACGATGAAGTGGTTTATGGTAAAGGCTCTATCCATAACAAGATGCCAGGTGATGAGTGGCAGCAAACGGCTAACCTACGCGCATACATGGGTTACATGTACGCACAACCGGGTAAGAAGCTTAACTTCATGGGGGCTGAGTTTGGTCAGACAGCAGAGTGGAACCATGATGACCAACTGCAGTGGTTCTTATTAGACTACGAACGCCACCAAGGTGTTCAAAAGCTAACGAAAGACCTGAACTACCTTTACCGCAATGAAGCTGCAATGCATGACTTAGATTTCGATCCACAAGGTTTTGAATGGCGTCTTCAAGACTCTGCAGAGGCGAGTATCTTAGCTCATGAGCGTATCAGTGAATCTGGTGAGCGTGTGCTAGTCGTATCGAACTTTACGCCAGTACCACATGAGCATTTCCGACTAGGTGTTCCGGCACAAGGTAAGTACAGCCTATTACTCAATACTGATGATGCTAAATATAACGGTAGTGGTTATGACGTGAAAGAGGTTGTCGAAATCGAAGCCGTTCAGAGTGAAGGGTTGGATACCTCGATTGAGCTTCGCCTACCGCCATTGTCGACTATTTTTTACAAGCTGAACCCGTAATGGAGTCGGTAGAATGCACGCGTAGATAACACAAAAAAGGGAACCTTATGGTTCCCTTTTCTATTTGAGAGTATCTCGTTTAGTGTTGCTTGAAGTTCGTAAGATAGAGCATAGAGCGTCCTACTACGGTTTCAATAATCCTAATGGAGTCAGTTCCAAAGCTCTCGAACATTTTATCTCGGAATACACCATCAGAGCTGATATTGAACTCTTCAGGGCTTTTTACTTGAGATGCATGAAAGAACATCAACTTGATCACGTATCGGAACTGTTCATCATCGAGAGCGCTTTGCCAAGATTGAAGAAAGGCTTCTTCTGATGAGAAGTCTAGGCTCTCTATAACGATCGAAAGCATGTGTTGATGTAATACGGAGCGGATAGCACGAGTTGATGGGTAGTAACCCTGAAGCGTCGTTAAACTAATGCCAACTTCCTGAGCAATCCTTGCATAAGTTAGTGCTTCATGTCCTTCAGCTAGAAAAAGGCTTAGTACGATCTCATCGTAGTGCTTTTGGTTTTGTAGTTTCTGTACTTTAGTAATTCTGGGCATCCAGAAATTATAGTGATCTATTTCATATGGTGGAAGGTTAAATATGTAAGGGAAATTCAGATATGTAAGGCACCGTGAGCAAATTAATAACGGTAGATTTATACGCAATGGCGTCAAATTAGCTTTAATCACAAAGTTTATAAGCTTGTCCATAAAAGAATATAAAAATGGACGTGCTAATTGTGCTGCCCTCTTCAGTGGCTCGTGTTTTAGGTATGAAAAAGGAGCTCTAAAGCCCCTTTTTAATTGACGATGTATTTGCTCAGTGCTGTCGGAAGTTCGTAAGGTAGAGCATAGAGCGTCCTACTACCGTTTCAATAATCCTAATGGAGTCAGTTCCAAAGCTCTCGAGCATTTTATTTTTAAATGCGCCATCTGAGCTGATATTGAACTCTTCAGGGCTTTTAACCTGAGACGCATGAAAGAACATTAACTTGATCACGTATCGGAATTGCTCGTTATCTAAAGCGTTTTGCCATGATTGAACAAACGCTTCCTCTGATGAGAAGTCTAGACTCTCTATAACAATCGATAGCATGTGTTGGTGTAACACGGAGCGGATAGCACGAGTTGATGGGTAGTAACCCTGAAGCGTCGTTAAACTAATGCCAATTTCTTGAGCAATCCTTGCATAAGTTAGTGCTTCATGTCCTTCAGCTAGAAAAAGGCTTAGTACGATCTCATCGTAGTGCTTTTGGTTTTCTAGTTTCTGTACTTGGGTAATTCGAGCCATTACAAATCTCTATTTCGAGCAACATTCTGTAAACAGAATATTAAGAGCTTCTAAATTAGAATTCAAACCAAAGATGTAAGGAAACGGTCAGTTTATCGCCAAAACCCGATGATTACGGTTTGTTCGGTTAAGTTTTGTTCAAAAGTGGATGGGTAAAATGACACACCGCCCTATTGGGCGGTGTGTCATTTTAACTAGTTGTTTAAACTGATACTAAAATGGATACCAAAACAAAGCTGGTTCAAGGATGCGTTTTGCGATAGCCAATATCACGATTAAACCGATGATAAATAAACAAATAAAATCGATACGTTTTAATGGTGCGTAGCTATACCAAGTGCGAGACTTGTGTCTGCCAAAGCCACGTAGCGTCATAGCATTCGATATCTCATCTGCTCGATCTAAGCTTGAGAAAATCAATGGCCCTAACACTTTAGCAACATTTTTTATGCGTACAAGAAGTGGTGCTTTCTTGGAAAGTTCAACACCACGAGCTTGTTGGGCATGCATGATGTTGACGAAATCTTTCTTAACTTCTGGTAAGTAACGTAGCGTTAAGCTGACCGCGTAGGCAATCTTGTAAGGAACACCAATGCGGTTAAGGCTAGCCGCAAACTCAGTCGGATGCGTTGTGAATACAAAGATCAGCGCTATTGGAAACATACTCATGTACTTGAGTGTTACGGTCACTAAGTAAAACAATGTCTCTTGGCTCAACGAGTAGTTACCCGGTAATGTTAGCAATAAAGTTTCGCTGCCAATGAGTTCAGTACCTTGCTGTGGGGCTAGCAGATACATGAACAAAGCATTTAGGCTTAGCACACTGGCCGTACCTAGCAACAGAGGCTTATAAACCCTAACTGGCACTCTGGTTAGCTTGAGTAGATAAAGCCCCGTTAGGATAAGTAACGTGATTAACCGTAGGTCGAATGTCGTTAAAACAACGGTCACCCAAGCTAAGAAAAGAGCAAATTTAGTGATGCCGTTTAATGCATGCAGCGGTGATTTGGTATCAATGTAGTTGATGCCGAATTTTACTTTTGATGCATTCATAGCGAGCTTCTCTCGTAGTCGATGAAGTACTGCATAAATGCATTGGTGTCGTCGATTTTCATCATGGTCGCGAGTTCATAAATACTGGTGGTACAGAGATTTGCACGCTCTAGAAGCGATGGTTGGCTGAACACCTCAGTCATGTCTGCGTTAGCAATCAGCTTGCTGTCAGCAATGACGATTGAGCGTGTGGTGTACTCTAGAACGAGGTGCATGTCGTGTGAAATGATCACGACGGTGATACCTAACTCGCGGTTAAGCTTTTGGATAAACGCCAGCATTGAGGTGTAATTACGGTAATCTTGACCAGCAGTTGGTTCATCCAAGATCAGAAGCTCAGGTTCCAATACTAGGATAGAAGCAATCGTTACACGTTTTTTCTGCCCGTAGCTCAGTGCTTCAATTGGCCAGTGGCGGAACTTACTCAAGCCACACAGCTCAAGAACGTTCTCAACTTTTTCTTTGATTTCCTGCTCTGTAACCCCACGATTACGTAGACCGAATGCAACTTCGTCAAAAATCATATGATGAGAGATCATATGATTTGGATTCTGCATCACAACGCCGACTTTCTGGCTTCTTTCAAAGATAGAAAGCTCTGACAGGTTTTCACCGTTGAGGTACGACGAGCCTGAATCTGCGTCAATCACACCCATGATAATCTTGGTGATGGTCGATTTACCTGAGCCATTTTTGCCTAAGATTGAAACGAATTCTCCTTTGCCGATCTTAAAGCTAACGTCTTCGAGAGCGTTCTTTTCACCATCGTAAGAGTAAGTCAGACCGTGGACCTCAAGCAAAGGCTGGTACTGTTTCTCGGCAACTGGAATCGGGCGTTCTGCAAACCAAGTTTGAACTGCAGGACGGAACCTCTTGTAATCGAGAGCTTTGAGGTTTGATAGCTTATCTTCACTGGTCAAAGGTGCTTTCGCTGCCTTCAGAGCAGATAAATAAAGTGGTTCACGAATACCGTGTGTTTCAAGCAGTTCAGAAGCTAAGATTTCATCGGGTGTCATGTCCGCAACAATTTCACCACGCTCCATCAAGATCACTCGGTCTATATCGCGGTGTAGAACATCCTCAAGGCGATGCTCGATGATTACGATAGTCTTGTTGGTTTCTTTATGAAGCTGGTCGATGATTTCGATAGTCGCTTTACCCGTTTTCGGGTCAAGGCTAGCTAAAGGTTCATCAAACAAAAGGATGTCAACGTCATCAACTAAGATTCCCGCTAATGACACGCGTTGTTTCTGGCCGCCGGATAAATCATGTGGCGAGCGATCAAGCATATCTGCTAAGTCGACCATTTTTGCTGTCGACTTAACCAGAGGGTACATATCAATGTTCGACACTAACTGATTTTCCAGCGCGAATGCGATGTCTTCGCCAATACTCAAACCGACAAATTGGCTATCAGTATCTTGTAATACTGTGCCGACTTGCTCGGTATAGTCGTGCATAGAAAAATCAGAGATGTTCTTGCCGTTGATCTCTAGAGACCCAGTCACCTCACCTTTGGTAGCATGAGGAATCAGACCGTTAAGGCATTGACCTAGGGTAGATTTACCACTACCACTTGGTCCAATAATGACGATTTTCTCTCCTTTCTCTATCCTTAGATTGATATTTTTTAGCGTCGGTTTATCCAGCGACTCATATCTAAAAGAGAAGTTCGAAAATGCTATAGTCATTATCGCTTATGCCTCAGTCAGGTTACGGCTTTGTTTGTTGCGTTTAGCGACTGATTTAAGGATCAGCAAGCCAACAACAGCGATCAGAACGGTGTTACCCGCTGCAATGATAGACAGTTGAGTGAAGACTTTAGTAAACGGTTCTGCATAAAGGATGGTATCTAGGAATGCTGAACAGCCGTAACCGACCACATTACCGGCAAGGGCAAGTACCACAAACAGCGCGAAGTCTTTCATAGGCAACTCACCTTGCTGAAGGCGGTTTTTGGTCAACATCGGGAATAAACCGATGATCATACCTACAATACCTGAGCCCAATACCCAAGTTAACCATACCCCCCAGCCTGCGAATAGGTCTGTTACCCAGTGGCCAATGAAGCCTACTAAGAAACCTACAATTGGGCCGAACAAAACAGAAAACAGTGCTAACACCGCCATTGCTGGTTTTAATGTTGTATTAGCGAACACTGGGACACCAAACATAGGTAAACCACCAATGCCATACAGTGCTGCGCCAATGGCAATCACAACCACCGTTTTAGCTGAAAAGTTCATAGGTAACCTCAAATACTGAAAGATAAAAATAACAAAGAACGTATATTCGCCATTTCTAATAGGTATCTCATCGAGATCGTTTTTTAGGCAAATATAAAAAATAAGGCGCGCATTATACAGTAGAACCCTTCCATAAGGGAAGGTAAGTGTCTAGATGTCTAAAATTCCATCCAGATACGTTTATATGATGTAAAAATCCGTGGTTTGTGGTTAATCAAGCAACAAAAAAGCCAGATCAGGTCTGGCTTTTTCATTCATATTAACAAAGTGTTAAGTCAGTTCTTGACCAACATATGCCGGGCTTAGTGATCTAGGTATAGGTAGTTCTGCCAACTCTTCATGCGGATAAGTACTTTACGCATGATAGATACGTGAGTGAAGCTATCTGAATAAACCGCAACTTCTACTGCTGTTCCCATAGGTAAGTGGAAATCAGACAGGTCATCAGTAATGGTCAATTTAACAAACACACGGCCACTAGTTCGCAATGCCTCTGTACCCAGTAGCGCACCTCTCGCTTGAAATTGGCTTTCACCGATGGCTGGAATCACTTCTTCAATGCGTCCTTTGAAGACTTTGCCTGGTAATGCTCTAAACAGGAACTCTGCTTCGTAGCCTGGCTGTAAGCGCTGTAACGAGTTTTGTCTAAAGGCTGCAGTGTAGAACTGGTCTTCTGTGTGAACAAAGGTCATCACCGGAGCCAATGGAAGTGGTACCGCCATAACACCCGGGCGCAGGGCTAATTGAGTCACGTAGCCATCGGTAGGTGCTCGAACCACGGTCTGATCCAAGTCAAATTGAGCTTTACGCAATTCAGCTAATAGGCTTAATACTGCTGTGTTCTCGCCACCGATCTCAGAATCCAAAGCAACTTTTGCTCTTTCTAAAGTCGCATCTGCCACTTTTACGGCAGCTTCTGATGCTTTATAAGCTTGTCTGCGAGTATCCAGTTGTTGCTCAGTAAAGGCACCACTGTCGTAACCGCGTTTATAACGAGAGAACTCACGTTGAGCTTTGTCTCTCTCAGCAATGGCTTTGATTCTTGCAGCTTCAGCTTCAGCAACATCAGATTCCATTCCTAGCGCACCTTGGCTAGCTTCCTTTACTTTCGCTTCTAATCTTGCGACTTCAGCCTCGAACGGAATAGGATCGATTTTAAAGAGGATATCGCCCTTTTTCAGAGGCTTATTTGCCTCTACAGGCACTTCAATTACTTTACCTCTAACCCCTGAAACGATAGGCGTTGTTGAGTAAACTTGGTTACCAATCTGAGTGAAAGGGTGGTTGTAGTTCATCAGTAAGATCAAAGTACCGATGATGATCACACCGCCAAGAACAGCAGTAGGGACAGTCCATTTATTTAGCGGAATGTTGAACACCTTAAAAATGGTGATACACAGTGCCGCGTAGGTCATTATCAGCAGTAAATCCATTACTTAACCTCCTGATCTTGAGCTTTATTTTGATCGTCATCTTGGTTACTTTGCTCTGGCTTTGCTTTTTTGAGTTGTGAGATTTCTTCCTGAAGAGTGCTCACTTGGTCGATTAAAATATCAACGCGGTGGTGAATGTCATGTTGCTCTTCTTCGAGTTTGGCAAAGCCCCATCCACGATCTTTGCGCCATAACGTCGCCCAGATCCAAAGAAACGGCCAGATAGTGTGTAGAGTGAAAAGACTAACCCAGCCAGAGACATGAATTGCATCTTGATGAGGATGATTGCGTCCTTTCGCAATTTCATAGGGAATATCGTGAATGACTATGATGCCGTAGAAGATGACTAAGGCTACGAAAATCAGCAGACCGAGCGCAAAGTAGTCTAAAAACATAACAGATCCTTGTGATGTTAGATATTAGTTATAAATATAGTAGGCTATCATCCAAGTAATTGTTATCAATGTGATTTAACGAGTTATAAATAATGTGTTTTTGCTTCTAATGTGAGCGATGTCATTATTGGAACCCATAAAGTCACATCTCTAATGTATTGAGTTATTTCTGTTATCTTATTTGTCATACAGACTTAATAGTGATCGTTAAAATATGCATGATGCACATAACCACAAGGATAAATACAAATGTATATAGGTGAAATAGCGGCGATCGGTGCTGCTATCGTGTGGGCGTGTGCGACTTGGATTTATGGGCAATTTGGGCATCGTTTCTCAGCAATGCAGCTCAATATCGTCAAGGGCTTGGTTGCTTCAGTCATGATGCTGCTTGTGATGCCGCTTATCCCAATGCCCGATTTTGAACTGAGTGCTAATCACTTTTGGATATTGGCGATTTCAGGCTTTATTGGAATCGCAATTGGTGACAGCGCGTACTTTGCTGCTTTGAAAAGAATCGGTGCCAACAAGACACTGCTGCTTGAGTCTTTAGCCCCGCCTCTTTCTGGCGTACTGGCGTTGATGTTCTTGGGTGCTGCGTTGACACTGCAAAGTTGGCTCGGTGTCGTCATCACCACGTTAGCGGTGACCTTTGTGGTGTTTCAGCCATCTAATTCGGTGAGTGATGATTCAACTAACCAAACGCAATGGAGCGGCATTGGATACGGGCTAGTAGCAAGTGTGTGCCAAGCTTCAGGTGTAGTCATTTCTCACTACGCTTTGGTTAGCGGTGATATCCCACCATTGTTGGGGGCGTTGATTCGCCTGACAATCGGCGTGTTTGTGGTGATGATGATTATTCCTTTTGTTGAGCGTAAACCTTACTCATTAATCAAAAGGGATTTATGGGAGATGACTAAACTCGACAAGCTATGGTTACTCAGCGCCATTTTTGTTGGGACGTTTCTCGCGCTTTGGTTGCAACAAATCGCTTTAAAAAATGCTAATCCCGCGATTGCTCAAACATTGATAGCGACCAGCCCGGTCTTTATTCTGGTGATCTATGCGTTGAAAGGGGAAAAGGTCTCAAAGCAGAGTCTCATAGGCACGCTTGCCGCAGTAGGAGGAATATCTTTGTTCTTCTATCAATGACGTCTTTTCATTAATAGATAAAGCTCGAAGCAAGTGATTGTTTTGCAATTGGATAGTGCCGAGCATGATTGGTTCGGCACTACTTTAACTATCTAACTACTCAGTGCAGACTTGGTTTCGACCGTTTGCTTTTGCACGATATAAGGCTTTGTCTGCTCGATAGAAGGTACGCTGTGTATTCTCTCCCTCACGATGCATCGTGATACCAATACTGACTGTTAAGCCACGCTCACCGAGTATTTCGTGCCAACCAAATTGAAAAATGCGTTCACGGTAATTCTCTGAGTGCATTTCTGCTTTTGCCATGTCGGTATTCTCAAGAATGACTAGGAATTCTTCTCCACCGAATCTGACACAGGAAGCGCCTCGGAACTTGAAGTACGACCTTAACTCTTGAGAAACACTCACAATCGCTTTATCACCCACTAGGTGGCTCAGTTCATCATTGATCGACTTAAAGTGATCAATATCGACAACCATGAGTGCGAAAGAGGTGTCGTGTAACAGCATGTCTTTTAGCTTCACATCTAACCACCGGCGGTTGTGCAAACCGGTTAATGGGTCGGTGAACACATCCTGCTGTAGCTGTGCTACCGCGTTTTTGTGCTGTTCGGTTGTCTCTTTTAGCTCTCGGTTTTCTTGCTCAGAGAGGATGAGTTTAAGTTGCAGCTCGAATCTCGATAGGCGACGAAGCTGGCTGGCTCCCAGTTCACTGATCGGGATCTGTTTCATTAGATCCGTCTCAATTCGGTAGCCTTTTTTCTCGTAGCTTAGTGCTTCCTGAAAACGTCCTTGATTCATGCACACGTCGCTTAGTGAATCATAAAATCGTTTAGCGAGTACTGGGGATGAGTAAACCTTCATGCGCTTGTCTGTACTCGATAAGATCATGCTGGCGTATTCTTGCTTGCCGATTGCACTTAAACAATGAGCGAGCTCGAGACGTGTCATGGTTGCTAACCAACTTGCTTGCGTGTTGTTCGCAGAGTATTGAATCTGAGACAGGCAACGCAGTGCTTCGTGATACTTCTTCTTTGCACGTAACACTTTTGCTTGGTATAGCAATATTTGAGCAGTCAGTAGTTTGTCGCTGACCAGAATGCTGAGCTCTTCACACTCATTGAGCAGGTCACTCGCTGCAGTAATCCTATTCAGTAGAACTAGGCTCGCCACCATATGAAGCTTGAACTTAAGACGAAGTGAGCGACTACTTATCGCATGGTCAATGCTGTTGATTTTCTGGTAGTAGCGGAGAGCTCGGTTGTGGTCGCCATAAGCGTCACACAGGTTTCCCATACCTAGAATTGCCATGACGTATTCATCGATATAGCCATGTTCAACGGCGATGGATGATGAGCTAACGAACTCATTAAGTGCCGAAGTGTAATCCCCAACTTCTACCAAGCGATCACTTAGGCTGGTTTTTACGGTCAGAATATCTTCTATATCTGTTGGCAAATTTAATAGATTGAGTGCCAGTCTAAGTTCTTCGATACTGGTTTGGGTTTGCTGGAGTTCAGCGCGATATTCCGAACTAATGATATAGCAGTGCGCTTGCTCGGTTTTGGTTGTCGAAACATGCTGGCGAATATGATTCCAGAATATGATTGCTTCTTCACCTGAAACGGAAGAGGGGTCTAGGCCGGCATCGGTGATTTTACTTAGTAGCGTTTCCATCAAACTCTTACCTCGACATCGTCTTCTTCTAGTTGTTCCAGAGTGAATGGGAACGTCAAAATGTCATTGAGGCTGACGGTTGGTTTTGAACCTTTTAATCCTTTTCTATGCCATGGATAAATATCAAGCATGGTGCTTAGAGTTTGGAAGGTTTGCTCTGCGGCTTCGCCTTTTTCAGAGAGCATGAGCGCAACACGCTCGGAACTGAGCCTTGAAATGAAGTCATCTTGATTACACAAGGTGTGAGCGATTTCGGTACAGACATCTAAATAGTCGGGATCGACGTGTTGAAACATAATAATGCTGTGATTTGAACGCTTAAGTTCTGTTTTGAACAGAACCAGTTGTTCCCACCAAAAGGTTTCAGACACAACATAAGAGAGATGCTTTTCTGGGTCATACTCGTGTTGGCCACGAATGCGGTTGATGAGCTTTCTCGCTCTTTGTTCGAGTTGGCGTTTTGAACTGCGCGCTTTATCTAAACCCACGCGAGTGGTTTGTTCTCGAAGCATACCGATAGAATATTGACGGTACTTCTTAAAGGCGATTAAAGCGGCTTTAAAATCTTGGTTTTCTTCTGCGACCAAAGATTGCTGATAACAGATTTGGCTGAGTAGCTCACCATTATCAAATTCGTTTGCTGACTCTTCCGCAAGCCTAAGTAACTCTGCGGCTTGCTCTGGTCTCTTTCTGAGTAACTCTAAGCGCGCGCGGCTAATATAAGAGTGGGCTTTCATCCACACAAGGTTGTGTTCAACCGCAAGTTTGTGCGCTTTGGCTGTGGCACGCTCAGCGTCGTCTAAACGCTCAAGCCCAAGTAATGCAAGGCCTCTGAAGTCCCACACCTCGGCATGCCAAGTGTTGTCTTTGTGTCCTTTTAACGCTTCTTCCGCACCATCTAACACCGACAGCATTTCAACATAGTTGTTGAGCAGGTAGTAATCCCACGCGAGAAGGATTCTTGCTTTGCCTTCAAGCCAACCAATGCGGCTGTTGTTTGCCACTTTTACCGCGAGTTGGTGTGTTGAACGAGCCAGCTTATATTCGTGAGTAATTCGCCAGATGTTGCCCAGACCAATCAGGCATTCGATCTGTATTTCGACTTCATCGACCAGTGCAGATTGCTCTAGCGCATTGATCCAGAACTGTTGTGCAGAATAGTACTTGGCTTGTCCCCAATATTGGAGCGCATGTAAGTGAAGGATTTCAGGAAGAAAAAGGTCGGTGTCTAATCGGCTTTGGCGCTTATAGGCTTCTTTGACGTACTTTAAACCTTTTTGGTAATCCATCAGGCTCCAGCAACATCTCGCCATTAACATAAGCGATTGGATCGCTCCTTCTTCAAACAGAACTTGCTCAGATCTGACGAGGCATTGCTGGGCAATCTCAAGGATCACCAGCGGTTCAGAGTCGACACGAGTTTTGAGTTGTTCTAGTTCTGTTTCAAGAAGGTACTGATTTTTGTCCAAGGCTTAGATCCGTAATTATCGAAAATATTGATAACACAATCATTATAAGAGTGTGATTTAGGATAAGCACTAATTATCTTTCTTAGAGCACTAAAGGAACACGTATCTTTTCCAATTATGGGTGTTACCTCATGTTGTTACTTAAAAATCAATGAGTTCCCGAATAATCATCTAGAGGTACGTTTCTATGAAAGTAGTTGCTTTAGGGTCAATGGTTGTTCCGCTACACCTAAGCGTTGCGCTGCCGTAAGCCCTTGCTTATCTTGGTAGCACAGATTGTGCCAAGCTCTAAATATGTCGAGTAATGGAAGAATGCCACCAGGACGAAGCTTACGTCTAGGCTCATTAATAAAGCTATCAAATAGCACCTGAAAACGCTCTTGATAAAATTTAGTTTGTTGAATTGAAGCAGTATTAAACCACTGTTTTGGCTCTGGATTGTTACCTGTTAGGTAGCAGATACCTTTCTGTTTATCACCTTGATTAGCAATAGCCCAACGATCGCGCCACCAACTCATATGAACAATGTCGATCTTTTCAAAACTGTGATCGTCTTGCCATCCGGAATCTTCCTCTACGTACATAAGGTCAATATTTTGACTCTGTATACGCGGCAAACAAATGCTTAGGGCGGCAGATCTTAGTAATGGATCTTGTGGCATATAGATCGCTACGTGCTTATTTTCATCGCACATGTCTAATACATGCAGGAAGTGGGCATAGGACGTATAAGGTGGTCGAATTAGCGCCCCTTTTGACGGATAGCTAAATGCTGTGAGATTCCCCATCGGGTCTTCAACGTTGCCTCGCGCCAAAATAACTTGGTATTGTTGCTCAATACGCTCTTTTAGCTTGTCTGAGCGTTGTGGTAGGTCAAGATTTGCCTCTGAAGAGTGCTCTTTGGATACAAAGCGTGCCACATCATCATACGGGTTGTGGTCGACATTGCCTGAAGGCTCTTCATTTTGTGAGTAATTCACATGTTGGCAAAGGATGTATCCAGAGTGCGCTTCACCTGTCGCGATCCAAACCACGCCGTTGTTGCTTTGCGGTTGCAAACGCTGATAGTGAGAGGCGAACTGATAATCTTTGGCATGGTTGACCCATCGAGCATCAATCATCGCGAGTTTGCGACGGCAACGGCTAGCGATATGGTCAACATGATCATAGAAAGTCTTTGGGTTGATCTCTAATTTTCTGCAGATTTCACGTACAGAATATCCCATGAACAATAAGCCCATGAGGTTCTCTTGGAACTGGAGTTTTTTATTGGAGCCAGACCACTTGTCAACGAAGGTTGATTGGCAGTCTTTGCATCGATAGCGCTGCCTGTCGCCACTGTAGCCGAAGGCATGGTAAAGATGTTTGTGAGTATGAACCGATAAGCCGAAGTTATCGCAATCATCATTACGACAGGCAGGGAGCCCATCGCTGTGAAGTTGTCTCAGGCGATGAAGTTCGCTTAACACTTCACGATTGTTAAGTAAGGGGGGGAAAGCTCCACATTCACGACAAACCATCGCTGGACGCTTAGGGTTAGCGTGTTGCAAAACATAACGTTTTGCATCGCTCAAGCCAAAGTTGTCACACGCCAATGTTTTACAAAAGTTGAGTTGCAAACCATCTGCATCTTTTGGCAGCTTGTCGTTAGACACGATCTCCCCCTCGGGATTATTTGAGCAGCCAAGCGAACTTGGCTGCGGGGTATTGCTTTTCAAAGTATCGTTAATCAATGATTAGATGTTGATAGCTGTCTCTAGAGCTACTTTCATCATGTCGTTGAACGATTTTTGACGCTCTTCTGAGCTTAGTTTTTCACCACGGATGATGTGGTCAGAAACTGTTAGGATTGTTAGTGCTTTCGCGCCTAGGTCTGCAGCAACGCCGTAGATACCTGCCGCTTCCATGTCTACACCTAGGATACCTAGTTTTTCCATCTTCTCGAAGATGTCTGCTTCAGGTGTGTAGAATAGGTCAGCAGAGAATACGTTACCAACTTTCACTGGCACTTCTTGAGCGCGCGCTTGGTTTACAGCTTCTTCTAGAAGACCGAAATCAGCGATTGCTGCAAAGTCGTGGTCATTAAAACGAATGCGGTTAACTTTAGAGTCTGTTGAAGCGCCCATACCGATAACAACGTCCATAAGTTTAACGTCGTCACGTACTGCACCACAGCTACCTACGCGAATTACGTTCTTTACACCGTACTCAGCGATCAGCTCGTGTGTGTAGATGCAAGCTGATGGGATACCCATACCGTGGCCCATCACAGAAACTTTCTTACCTTTGTAAGTGCCTGTGTAACCAAACATGTTGCGAACGTCACAAACTTGCTTAACGTCATCAAGGAATGTTTCAGCAATGTATTTTGCGCGAAGCGGGTCACCCGGCATCAGTACTGTTTCTGCGAAATCACCAGCTTGAGCGTTAATATGAGGTGTAGCCATGGTCGTTCTCCAAAGTTTAAACGGTAATTTTAGGAACAGAATTTAGTCAATTACCGATTCTGTTGAATTGAATTCGTTTTGTTGAGGCAATATTAGCGAGTTAAAACGAGCCTCCATGAGATGTTAGTCACAAAATGGGTCTGCTATTATCGCTTTATTAATATTGATAACTAAATCTGTTGAAAGCGTAAAGGCAATCGATTTTGTATCGATAAATTAAAGGTCAGATAAAGGAAACACATAGACGAAAGCGCAATTGCATCTGGTGTTTGAGACAACAATACATTGTAGAGACGTTTGATCAGCGATAATCTAAACTTTGATAAAGACGGCAAACCAAGGAATTGTATGTTGTATTGCCCTAACTCGACGCTTATGTACTCTATGAAAATATATATACGTAAGATCGCTTTGCTCGCACAGCGAACGACTAGGTTTACTGTGAAAGGGACTTTGATTGCTGCTGGGGTTGCGTCGTCGTGGGCCTCTGCGGCAACTTTTGAGCTTCCTCCGAAAGAGAGCCGTATTGTTGGCCGGATACAACAGCATGAAGTTGCTGCTGGTGAAACGCTAGCCATCATTGCCAAGCAATACGATATCGGTTTTCTTTCTTTAATGGCGGCAAATAAAGGTGTTGATCCTTTTCTTCCCCCTGAAGGTTACGTGCTAAGTATTCCCAGTCGTCTCATTCTTCCAGATACCCCAAGAAAAGGGATAGTGATTAACTTGGCTGAGCTTAGGTTGTACTACTTCGAGCCAGAGAAAAATCAGGTGCACGTATTCCCTGTCGGTATTGGCAGGATTGGACGTGATACCCCAGAGATGATCACCAAGATAAGCCAAAGGAGACCAAACCCGACCTGGACGCCGCCTAAGTCAATTCGTGAAGAGTATCTAGAAAAAGGTATTGAGTTACCGAAAGTTGTTCCTGCAGGACCAGAAAACCCTCTAGGTGAGTACGCGCTGCGACTTGCGTATGGAGCTGGGGATTACCTGATACACGGCACCAATAAGGACTTTGGGATCGGCCTGCGTGTGAGTTCCGGATGTATCCGTATGGAACCTAAAGATATCGAGTGGCTTTTTGAGCAGGTGAATCGCGGTGAGCAAGTGACGATTATTAATGAGCCGATTAAGGTCTCGTTAGAACCAGACCGAAGCGTGTTTGTTGAAGCGCATGAGCCATTAACTCGAAGTGACGGTTCTAAGAAATCACTACAAATCCCGGTTGAACTGAAGTGGTGGCTTGAAGATGCAGATTTGCCTAATTCAAAAGCCAAAGCGGTTATCTTTGCGCAAAATGGTGTACCTGTTGAAATCGCTCCACCGGTGATTGAGTTTTAACGCACTTCTTCTTAGCTGAGGCAGCTGCTCTACTAGATTCACAAATTCTCCCCAAAAAACAAAAGCACCACATCTGCGAAGAGGTGGTGCTATCAATTTACTGCTTTTGCGACTGATTTAATCTACAGCTTAATCGCGCTTAAATATCAAACTACTTAGTGTAAGACTCAGCGATGTTGTCGATACGGTCGTTAGCACGATCCGCTTCTTCTTTTGCTGCCATAGCGGCTTCAGAAGCTTCTTGAGCTTTCATTTCTGCTGCTGCTTTATCACTCTTAAGTGCTTCAACTTCACTTGTAAGCTGAGCGACTTGGTTAGTTAGTTGATCCATTTCTGACACTGCAGCTTCTTCTGGCTCTGAAGAACAACCAGCTAGAATGAAAACTGAGGCTGCAGCGGCGATTAACGTCTTATTCATAAGAACTCCTTGCTTATTTAACATCAAAAGATGCGCTATACATTCTTTATCATATAGTCGCTTCATTAATGATTGTAGCGACTAATTTTTTAAGCGCAAAAACAATAACTAAAGAAATTGCTAAATTTTAGAGGTAATTAGCTGAGCATCACGTTCTGTCTCACTTGTGAGATAGCTTATTTTGAAGAGCTTTGTCTTTGATTTAATGGAGGCAGCCCTTTGTTGTCAACGCATACAATGCTCTAAACAACTTTGTTAGTAAGGATAAATTTACTGTGATCTCTATCCTTATAAAGCATTTTCGCGGTATCATGTCACGTTAAAATAATTTTATTCAATACCATCATGACTGGAGAGTCCTTTGCACTTTAAAGATTTAGGCTTAGATAACCGCTTACTGAAGAACTTAAAACATTACGACTTTAAGAAAGCGACAGAGATCCAATCGAAAGCGATCCCTGTTGCTATTGCCGGTAAGGATCTATTGGCTTCATCAAAAACGGGTTCAGGTAAAACATTGGCGTTTGTTTTGCCGATGATTCACAAAGCATTAAAAACCAAAGCGTTTTCTGCTCGTGATCCTCGTGGTGTAATCTTGGCTCCTACTCGTGAGTTGGCTAAGCAGGTATATGGCGAGCTACGTAGCATGCTGGGCGGTCTGTCTTATGAAGCGACTCTTATCCTAGGCGGTGAGAACTTTAATGATCAGGTTAAAGCACTTCGTAAATACCCTCGTTTTATCGTAGCGACTCCTGGCCGTTTAGCCGATCACCTAGAGCACCGCTCATTGTTCCTAGATGGTGTTGAAACACTGATCCTTGATGAAGCAGACCGAATGCTTGATCTAGGCTTTGCACCTGAGCTGCGCCGTATTGCGAATGCCGCTAAACACCGTCGTCGTCAAACCTTGATGTTCTCTGCAACGCTTGATCACGCAGAAGTGAACGATATTGCTAATGAGATGCTAGACGCACCTAAGCGTATTTCAGTAGGTGTATCGAATGAGCAGCACCTTGATATCACGCAGAAGTTCTACCTGTGTGACCACTTGGATCATAAAGAGGCGATTTTAGATCGCGTTCTGGAAGAGGCTGAGTACCGTCAGGTTATGATCTTTACGGCTACTCGTGCTGATACTGATCGTCTAACTGACAAGCTTAACGAGAAGAAACTAAAAGCGGTTGCACTGAGTGGCAACCTAAACCAAACGCAACGTAATGCCATCATGAGTCAATTTGAGCGTGCGGTTTACAAGATTCTAGTAACAACAGATGTTGCGTCACGTGGTATTGATATTCCAAATGTGAGCCATGTTATCAACTTTGATATGCCTAAGCACACCGAAGAGTACGTTCACCGCGTTGGTCGTACAGGCCGTGCTGGTAATAAAGGTGATGCAATCTCTTTGGTTGGTCCAAAAGACTGGGACAGCTTTAAGCGCGTTGAGCTTTACCTGCAGCAAGATCTTAACTTCTCAGTTCTTGAAGGCCTTAAAGGCAAGTTCAAAGGCATTAAGCCTCGTAAGCCAGCCTTTAAGAAGGGCGGTCCAGCTAAGAAAGCGGGCAAACCTCAAGCGAAGAAGACAGCGAAGAAGCCAGTTAAACGCGATAAGAGTTTCCACCAAAATGTGGCTGTGGGTGATAGCGTGTTTATCCCTAAGAAGAAAGTTGCGCCAAAAGTGGACGACGAGTAATTTCTTGCGAGTCCAAGCGCCTGTGCTGATAAAATGAATACAAATAAAAACCGCCTATACAGGCGGTTTTTTTGTATCGATGTTTCTCTACTTTTCCTTAGTCTATTTCAAACTTCGCTCACGACCCGTTTCTAAGAGCTGGGTATAACAGTATTTGAGTACATTGACTTCCGTCGACAACATTGAGTTTGCGATAAAATGTTAATGGCGTTATGAGGCGAATAGTGTCATTCCAGGCAAATTTTACTAGTCAAAGTTAAAGGTCGATAAATGAGTCATGAGAATATGCTCTGCGAGATATTTGTGTACTGCGGTCGTAGGATGAGTTACCCCCCAAAAGACATAATGGTCTGAACCATAGGCTGCACATTCATTGGTAAGGTTATGCTGGTAGAGATAATCGGCCGCAGAGTGACGTTGGATGTCTAAACAGGGTTCAGTTGCGTTTTGGAAACCATGTTGCTGCGGGTTCTCGGTAATGCTATTAAACAGAGTGTAAGCATCGAATAGAACGATATTGAGTCCTCTTTGCTTGTAGTAGCTCACCTGTTCTTCGATAAAGAGATTGAACTCGATAATTTTACGTCTTACGAGCTCTGTTTCCGCGTCGCTCGTATACTTAAATTGTGGTGCCTTAGTTGCGTCTGGAAGTGTAAATAGCAAGATGTTTTGAGCGCCAGACCCTGTTAGCCGAATAAGCGCGCTACTAAAATCGGCTTTTACATCGACGACAGAGCGATCGTAATTCATAAAGTCGTTGAGTCCAAACTCTAAAGTAAACAGTGAGTTTTCCGGTTTATAGTTTTTAGCTGCTTCCATATATCTTAAGTATGACGTCACTTGATCATAAACACCTTTGAGCACGCCATACTGATTTGTGCCTGCTGCTCCACCAACTGCCCAGTTGTAAAGCGGTATCTTTTTCTCTTTTGCCAAGTATTCAGTCCAGACCAAGCCGTTTGAGAAGTGACCTAAGAACCACGAGTTGGCGTTTGGAAACACCCACTGCGAGCCGTTGAATAAGTTCCCAGTGTCAGAAAGGCTATCTCCAAATGTGATGATTCGATTAATTTGATTCTCTTGGCGTTCTTCGTCATTAGTCCATATCGAATGGTTGTAGGAGAAACGACTGTCTGCTGCAAAATACGTGATATCTGCGGCATCATGCTTAAGGTCTAGGGTTTCATCACAACGTTGTTTAATTTCTGATTGCGGAGTTTCACTGAAGAACATGTTTTTATACGCGGAGGGTGACCACCAATATCCCTCAATGGTGTAATAATTGCCCTCTTTGTCTCTTGCCCATTTCCAATCCGTCGCGACCGAGTCATTTGATATGTCGGATCGGTACCAGCATCTTACGTATGTTTGTGTATCAAGCATCTGCTCTTGTGTTACTTCGTCGGGCATTGTTGAGTCTAAAGGCATTGATGTCTCTGCCTGAGCTGATGCAATTTGGGCCATCGTCAGCGCAAATACCAAGGTCATTTTCTTCATTTTCGAGTACTCATTTAACAAGGGGTGTGTGTTTAATTACTTGATTGTTAATAATTAGAATCAATATCATTTAAAAGTGTATCGAACATTACTCGCTGTTACGTCAATAACTCATATAAAGCACGTTTAATAAGTGTTGCATGGATCCAACTTTCAACGAGTTTACGCTCATTCACTTTTCTTTGGGCTCAATTCCTCACCCAAATTTTCAATGCTTCACTATTAATTTTTATGTTAATTAATGATTATTAATCAGTTACTTATTATCTTTTGGGTTTATTGTGATTTTCGTCGTTCAATGTTAATTGCAATTGTTTATTTCCAGTTCAACATCACAAATCTCGAGTCACTCTTTTTAGTTTTATAAAATTATCACCTACGTTTCTTGATACTCATCAGAGGTCTAACTTGTTTAAGGAAAGAGCATTGAAAAAGATATTAATTTGGACAATCGCCTGCCTATCCAGCATGGGTGTCTATGCAGGAACAAGCGCATCGGCATTAGAGGTAAGTGGGTACACTGAAACCAAGTATCCCATTGTGTTGGTGCACGGCTTATTTGGGTTCGATACCTTAGCGGGTGTGGATTACTTTTACGGAGTGCCTGAATCTTTAACCAAAGATGGCGCGAGCGTATACGTTGCACAAGTATCAGCGACCAATAGCTCAGAGGTTAGGGGAGAGCAGTTACTGGCTCAGGTAGAGACACTTTTAGCGGCAACAGGAGCAAATAAGGTCAACCTTGTCGGGCATAGTCATGGTGGTCCCACAGCGCGATATGTGGCCTCAGTGAGACCAGACCTTGTCGCATCGGTAACGAGTATAGGCGGCGTTCATAAAGGCTCAAAGGTAGCGGATTTAGTTCGTGGAACCGTACCTGAAGGGTCTGCCACTGAGGGAATTGCGGTTAAGTTGGCTGGTGGTTTGACGACACTCATCAATCTACTGTCCGGTGGTTCTGATCTAGAACAAGATGGCTTGGCATCATTAGAAGCGCTGACCACAGAAGGCTCTCTTGCTTTCAATCAGTTTTACCCTGAAGGGGTTCCAACCTCTGCATGCGGTGATGGTGAATGGCAAGCCAGTAACGGCGTTTATTATTACTCATGGACAGGGTCTTCCACTTTTACCAATCTTTTGGACCCAACCGATGCGGCGATGACAGTGCTAGGTTTAGCGTTTAACGAACCAAATGATGGGCTTGTTGGAGTATGTAGTACTCATCTAGGTAAAGTGATCGGCGATGATTACAAAATGAATCATCTGGATGAGATCAACGGTTTGCTAGGCATCCATCACTTGTTTGAGACCGACCCGGTGACATTGTATCGCCAGCACGCTAACCGATTGAAGTTGGCAGGCTTGTAGTCTGTTTGGATGATTCATTAACACCATAAGGAAAATATAATGACTAAGGCCGCCATTTTTTCGATAACCACGATAGCCCTGATGAGTGCAGCGGCGGTCTTTTTTTTATATCCAGTGGAAGAGGGCTTAAACCCAAGCAATAGCAAACAACAAAGCATCTCCTCGTTGAAAGTGAGCTCTCAACAAGACACCGATATTGATAATGCATCGGCTAAAGACACAATGGATTACTTTGTCTCTGGACAAACAGAGCTTACCCTTGAAGATATTCGTAGCAACGTTGCTCAACATCATGCTCAATCACAAGGTGCGATTGTCGACGAGGCTTTGTTTGCCAAATACCTTGATTACAAGTCGGCATTGACGTCATTGGACGTTCAGTTCGACACCACCTCGATCTCTGTCGATGATCTACAACGCTTAAACCTAGCCTTACTCGATCTTCAGGCTCAGTTTTTTAGCCCGAGCGAGATAAGTATTTTATTTACTCACGATAACCAAATGAGGGAAATTTCCCTAGAAAAGCTTCGATTGAAGCAAGAAGGGTTGAATGAGCTGGAGTACCAGCAACGGTTAGATTCTTTAATCTCTGAGCAAGCCGATTATGTTCAAACGAGTCACAAGAATCAGGTATTGCTTCAACAATTATCCAATTCTGAAGGGCTTGATCAGCAAGAGAAATACTTGAAGCGAAATGAACTAGTGGGTGATGAAGCGGCGCAAAGGCTTGAAGTACTGGACCAACAAAGAGCGGATTTTGAAGGTGCTTTAGAAATTTACTTAGCGGAGCGAAAAGATATTTTAGATGACACTGGGCTATCACAGGCCGAACGGCAAGAGACAATTGCGGAGCTTAGAGTTGCCCACTTTCCTTCAAAGCAGATTAGAAGAGTCGAAGCGATAGAACGAATTTGGGATGCAGAGCTTGAGTAGCGAGGTTCGTTTAATGAAAGAGCCTATGAGTAAAAAAACCAGTCACGAGTGACTGGTTTTTAACTACGAGGAGGGTTGTTTCGACTATAAAGTCAAACCTTAAACCCTAAACCTTAAAGAAGCCCAACTGTTGCTTCTGTTGCTCGGCAAGGTTGGATAACTCATGGCTTGCAGCAGCAGCTTGAGTAACCCCGGTTACGTTCTGGCTTACTAAGCTGTAGATGTTGGAGATATTGCGGTTGATGTCTGACGTCACTTGACTTTGTTCTTCCGCTGCCGAGGCTACCTGAGTGTTAATTTCCGTCATGTCCGTTACTGAGTTGGCAATACCAGAAAGAGCCTCGCTTACTTCAGCTGCAAGTGTTTGGTTGTGCTCTAGCATCGCCAGTGAGCCGCTCATGCTCTCGTTCGCATTGCCAGATTGAACCTGCAAACCTTCGATAATGGTTTGTATCTCTTTGGTTGAGTCTTGAGTACGTGCCGCAAGCATTCGAACCTCATCGGCAACCACAGCGAAACCACGACCACTTTCTCCAGCACGCGCCGCTTCAATAGCTGCATTCAGCGCAAGTAGGTTGGTTTGTTCAGAGATGCTTTGAATCACTTCAATTACTTTACCAATCTGTTCTGAGTGCTCTTTTAGTGTTCCCACAACATTCGCTGCTTCACTAAGCTGAATAGCCATTTGCTCATTGGCTTTGTTGCTTTCGTTAAACAAACTCATGCTGTGCGTTGCCATCTCGTCAGCTTGCTTAGACGCCGAATCTGCTTGAACGGCATTCTCGTTAACGTGAGAAGCTGTGCTCTCCAGTTGATTCACTGCTGAAGCAACTTGTTCAACTTCTTGCTTTTCTTGATCTGAGTTCACGCTTGATTGCGTCATTACTGCTGCTAGCTCTGTGGAAGCAGAAGCGACTTCAATACTGATTCGAGAAAGTGAACTTACGGTGTCACGCAGTTGGTCTACCGATTGATTAACGTCTTTTGCTAGGCGAGAGATTTCGTTATCGCCGTACTCTTCTGCTTTGACTAACAAGTTACCTTTAGCAACTTCACGCATGGTTGCTTGAATATTGCTTATTGGTTTAACAATGATGCTTGCGAGTACCCAACTGATGCCCAGTGCGACTGAAAGGATAACTAACAGTGCTACCGTCGCCGTATCAAGTGTATTGGTATGTTGCTGACCATTGATGTCCACTTCTTTCGTTGCAAGTAAGTTGAGCTTTTTAGATAGGGTATTGATGGCTTGTACCATCTCGTTGCCAGCATGACGGTATTGGTCAATGGCCACTTGGTAACGTGCATCGAAGTCAGAAGACAGAGCTGAATTACCATGTTTTGCCTTTAATAGAGGAAGCATTGTTGTACGAGAAAAGTCGACATAATGATTCATCGCCTTACTCATCGCTGCTACTTCGTCTTGCATCCCCGGCACAGTGTTTAAGGAGTTCAGTAGACGAGTGTTCAGGTCGCGCTTTTCATTAAGAGTTTGAACCAAGGTTTTCACATCATCTGCATTGAATAAGCTGTAGATCGCTTTGATGCGCATACCGTAGCTGTTGTCGACGATTTCGCCGAGTTCTTCTTTATGTAGTATCAACTGGTCTGTTGCGATAGATACCTCTTTAAAGGCATTTTCTAGTTTGTCACCACCGATAATAACCCCCGTAAAAAGCAATACGACGGAAAAGAGTACAGGAATTAGTATTTGTATTTTTATAGATAAGCCACTGAGAAGTTGGCGCATGTAATGTCCCTCTTTGAATAAATAAATGAGCAGAAGCAATTGTTATTATTGTTATTAGTGGGTGATTCTAACTTCTGAGAATGACAATTCAATCAGTAATAGATTCGATTTAGATATATGTGATAGGTATTTGATAGGTAATGATTATTAATCGTTCAATTAAGCCTCTTGACCTTTATAAAGGTAAGGCTAATAAGGGGAGATCTAGACATGTTCTACGTAACGAACAACAGTGATGGTTAATTGCGCAGGTTGTTTTAATTTGGTTGGAATAAATACTTAGTGCTTATAGAACAAGGAAATGTATTACTTTGAAGGCATCTAAATAAGTATAGAACAAGAAAATAAGTTGCAGTTGTCATATAGGCTTCAATTTAGTGAAACACAACTGTCACATTCGGATTCTAAAGTGGGCACCGTTCAAGCAAACACAACATTACGGCAATAACGCCACGAAAGGAAATTTGTGATGAAAAAGACAGTTATCGGTGCAATCGCACTTCTAGGCGCTCTAACAGTGAATACAGCTTCAGCTAACGAAACTATCTCTGTAGTTGGCTCTAACAGTGCTTCTCCACTGGTTGAAGTTTTTGCAGAAACCTTCATGAATAAAGGTGAACCAGTGTTCATCGAGATTCAAGCTCCAGGTTCTTCTGCAGGTATCAAAGCAGCAAAAAATGGAAGTGCTGACCTAGGTATCTCTTCTCGTGAACTGAAAGCAGAAGAAAAAACAGCTGACCTGAAAGAGCTAGTTATCGCTCGTGACGGTATCGCAGTTGTTGTAAACCCAAATAATGAAGTATCTGCTCTTACTTCTGAGCAAATCACTTCAATCTACAAAGGCGATATCACTAACTGGAAAGATGTGGGTGGCGCAGACAAGCCAATCGTAGCAATCACTCGTGATACTGCATCTGGTACACGTGGTGCATTCGAGGACATCATGAAGCTTAAGAAGAAAATTGGTGATAAGAAAGTATCGGCTATCTCTCAGCGTGCACAAGTTGCTAACGGTAACGGCGCACTTAAAGTTTCTGTAGCAAGCAACCCATACGCAATCGGCTTTATCTCTTTGGGTACGGTTGACGAATCTGTACATCCTCTAACTATCGATGGTGCAGCTGCGACAGTGGCTAATGTTAAGAGCGGTTCTTATAAAGTTGCTCGTCCTTTCCTAGTGCTATACAAGTCTGGCGCTCCTACAGCTGAAACTCAAAAGTTTTTGGACTGGATGGTTTCAGACGAAGCTCAAGCTATCGCTGGTAAGAAAGGTTACATCACAGTTAACTAATCTTAACTGGCTCACTCTTAATTATTGCTCAGCCTGACTTTAGGCTGAGCCTTTTCTTTCAACTTTGGCTATTTCGAGCTCTTTTTGAGTCACAAAGTTTGAGATTTTATATATGACCATCGCACATAGTGAAAAGCTTATGAATACTGAAGCAACTCAAATCAATAAGCCGAGTCTGCGTACTAAAAAGCGCGTTGACTGGAAAGAAAGAATCTTTCACGGCTTGTTCTTGTCGAGTGCTGTAATCGGCATCGTATCACTAGCCGTTATCGCTTACTTTATCGTTGCAGAGAGTATCCCTGCATTCCAAGAGGCTGGTGTTTCTGGCATCGTTTTGGGTGTTGACTGGTTACCTCCAGCTCTATTCGGTGTTGCAACCATGATTGTTGCATCGATTGTGTCGACACTAGGCGCTGTAGTTGTTGGTGTACCAGTAGGTGTATTAACCGCTATTTTTATTGCCGAGATTGCTCCTAAGCGTCTTGCAGATATTATTCGTCCAGCAGTTGAGCTTCTAGCGGGTATCCCGTCGGTAGTATACGGCTTCTTTGGTCTAGTAATTATCGTTCCGATGATTCAGAACATCTTCTCTGTACCAGCGGGTAACACCATTCTGGCAGGTATCATCGTTCTGGGTATCATGATTCTTCCTACCGTTATTACGGTTTCTGAAACTTCGATTCGTGCAGTACCACGCACTTATAAAGAAGGTTCACTTGCACTGGGTGCTTCTAAAATCTACACGATTTTTAAGCTGCTCGTTCCTGCCGCTCGTTCAGGCATTATGACTGGTGTGATTCTAGGTATCGGTCGTGCACTTGGTGAAACCATGGCAATCATCATGGTGATGGGTAACGCTCCAGCAATGCCAGAAGGTATTTTGGACTCGGCTCGTACACTAACAGCAAACATTGCGATTGAGATGTCTTACGCAAGTGGCGTTCACGCAAATGCACTCTACGCAACCGGTGTTGTACTTCTAGTGTTCATCATGATGTTAAATGGTGCTCTACTTTATCTTAACCGTGAAAAATCGAAGTAAGCGGGGATGAGTAATATGGATCTCGTAAAATTAAAACAAGCCCGTCAAACTAAAGATAACATCCTAAATGGTTTTATCTGGGCGGCAGCAGCAGTCACTGTTGGTTTCTTATTCTGGATTATTTGGTACATCCTATCGAACGGTCTGCAATACGTAGATTGGAACTTCATCACTGACGATTACACTCGTACTGGTGAAGAACGTGGTATTTTCCCAATGATCATCGCCACGATCTACATGGTTATTGCATCGATTGTCGTTGCAGCACCACTGGGCATCATGACGGCAATCTACCTAACTGAATATGCGAAAGTGGGTAGCCGACTGGTTAAAGCGATTCGATTCTGTACTGAGTCTCTAGCGGGTATTCCGTCGATTATTTTCGGTCTATTTGGTATGACCTTCTTTGTATCGATTCTTGGTCTTGGCTTCTCGATTCTGTCGGGCGCACTAACGCTAAGTATCCTGATTCTTCCTGTAATCATTCGTACTACAGAAGAAGCATTGATGGCAGTACCACAAACTTACCGTGAAGGCTCATACGGCCTTGGCGCTTCAAAAATCTACACTATCTGGCGTTTGATCTTACCAAGCGCAATGCCAGGTATCTTAACTTCGGTCATTCTTAGTATTGGTCGTGTGATTGGTGAATCAGCGCCTGTGTTCTTAACAGCAGGTATGGTGGCACGTGTTCCTGAGTCGGTATTCGACTCTGGCCGTACACTAACGGTTCACTTATATAAGCTGACAACAGAGCTATTTACTATCGACGAATGGAACCAAGCCTACGGCACGGCGACAGTCCTAATCGTATTGGTTCTCTTGATCAACATGGTTACAAAACTGATTGCGAGACGCTTCAACACGGCAACTTATTAAGCTCATTAGCTATTGGCTCCACAACAAAGAGAGCCCCGTGATAAAGAAAGCATCAAGTTAGACACGAATTTAAGAATTTAGAGATTACGAACATGAACAAATTTGATATTGAGAACCTAGATCTGTTTTACGGCGACAACCAAGCGCTTAAATCTATCAACCTGCCGATTCCAACTCGTCAGGTGACTGCTCTGATTGGCCCATCTGGCTGTGGTAAATCAACACTATTGCGTTGTTTGAACCGCATGAATGACCTAATTGAAGGCGTTACTATCAAAGGTAAGCTTGATATGGATGGTACTGACATCTATGGCGATA
Organism: Vibrio chagasii; assembly: GCF_002954585.1. Lineage (GTDB taxonomy): Bacteria > Pseudomonadota > Gammaproteobacteria > Enterobacterales > Vibrionaceae > Vibrio > Vibrio chagasii_A. The sequence continues at coordinate 1,149,204 of NZ_MSCI01000001.1, read as the reverse complement.
TCGATGTAGCTGACCTACGTATCCGTGTAGGCATGGTATTCCAAAAGCCTAACCCGTTCCCAATGAGTATCTACGAGAACGTCGCATACGGCCTGCGTGCTCAAGGTATCAAGGACAAAAAGCACATCGATGAAGTGGTAGAGCGCTCGCTACGCAGTGCTGCACTGTGGGATGAAGTAAAAGACCGTCTTAAAGCGCATGCATTTGGTTTGTCGGGTGGTCAGCAACAGCGTCTATGTATCGCACGTACCATTGCAATGGAACCAGATGTAATCCTGATGGATGAACCAACATCGGCTCTAGACCCAATCGCGACACACAAGATTGAAGAATTGATGGAAGATCTGAAGAAAGACTTCACTATCGTTATCGTAACACACTCAATGCAACAAGCGCGTCGTATCTCAGACCGCACTGCTTTCTTCCTAATGGGAGAGCTTGTGGAGCACAACGAAACTAGTGTCATCTTCAGTGAGCCAAAAGATGACCGTACTAAAGGTTACGTTAACGGTGACTTTGGTTAATCGTCGATTTACGTGTGGTATTTAAGCGATTAGATACCTTTACACACTAACTGAAACGCAGGTTAGATAATCGAATAGAACAAAAGAATTATCACTATAACTATAAGCGATGGAAGTTTTGCCCCACTTTAGGTGGGGCTTTTTTATGTGTCTAAAAAAGCCCCAATGTCGATCTAATTTTGGGCAGAGAATCCCATTTTTGTCGTCCTTCTCAAGCTTGTGATAATGTTAAAGGTGAAACTGCGACCCGCTTAACATCTCATTTTTACTTACATTGATTGCATATCAAGGCTTCTGTATTTTTGCTTTATTCTTAATCGCCAATGGAAGGAAGCTGTGCCTGTTAAAGCCTTTGCAAAACAAATATCTGCGACATGCGACCATCGTCTGTTGGCTGAGTCTCTTTTTGACTATCTGGTTAAGGTGCTAGCTCCCAAAGGGATTGGAATATTTGCTGAGCCAACGCCAGAGAGCGACGCATTACCACTATTCTCTTACGGCGAACTCACTTCATTAGCGAACTATCCCGCTACATTTTGGCCTTGGGTTGCTCAGTTCGATACCGCGGACGGGGTTTTGCCAATGGCTATCAACACCTGTAAGTGGGAACACATGAAGGTACTCGGCGGTGAGTCATTCATCATGATGCTCGATAATGCGCCTGCCTCCAGAACTTATTTAATTGTTCAAAATTGTTGTACAGAGCAGATCAACCAGACTTTTGATCAAGACCTTGACGTACTTCAGTTAGCCGCAGCCCGTTGGCAGTGCATTCGAGCTGAAAAGAACGCTGCGCTTGAAATCAAACACAGAGACACTCGTGAAGCTCAATACTTAGATGAGATAAAGCTACGTGAGTTATTTGTTGAGAACATGAAGTTGGTCCATCAGGTCGCATTAGAACTGTCTAACCCTGAGTCACTCGATGCTTTGTATAAAGCCTCTGTTGAGGCTGTTCGAGATAGGCTAGGGTTTGATCGAGCGATCTTCATGTTGCTTGATATGAAAAAGCGTTGTTTCAGCGGCACTTATGGCACCGACGAAGCGGGTAAAACTAACAGTGAACACCACACTCAATACGATTTGCATCAACTTGAAGCGGAATACATCGAAGCGCTGTCTGATAATCACACGAACCTAGTCATTATCGGTAATGCACCTCTGTATACAGAAGGTAAGGTGGTCGGGCAGGGCTGGAATGGCATGCTCATCTTGCGTGAAGGCGACAAGCCTGTTGGCTGGATTGCCATGGATAACTACATTAATCGCTCACCGATTACTGATTATCAAAAGCAGATGCTTGAGTCTTTTGGCTCTCTGCTTTCTCAGATCTATATTCGCAAGCGCCAAGAGCAGAACATACGTATGTTGCACTCGAGTATGGTTGAGCTGTCTCGATGCGATAGCGTCAGTGAAGTCTGTAAGTCAGCTGTGAGTTTTGCGATTCAACATCTAGGTATCGATCGACTTGCGGTTTTCTTGACGGACAAAAAGTGCAGTTACATGCAAGGTACGTGGGGCACCGACATCAAAGGCGATATTGTCGATGAGTCTTATTATCGCTCTGAGCTGGTGGAACGTGACATTGTCGCAGCAGCACGTGCTTGCCCGAACCAAGTCGCGTTCGAGGAGTCAGTCCCTATTTATCACGATTTCAATATTGTCGGCGTTGGTTGGACGGCCATGACTATGCTCACCACAAACACGGGTGAGCCTATTGCGTTTATCGCTGCCGACAACTTGCTAACTCGTAGCCCTTTAACCTCACAGCTTCGTGAGGTAATACGTATCTTTGCTTCAAGCCTTGCTGAGGTACTGCAAAGAACCATGGCTCAAGAAGAGCTGAAAAAGCTCAATGAAACACTGGAGCAAGAAGTCAGTAAGCGCACTCAAGAGCTGGAGTTGGCGAATGAGCAATTAGACATCATCTCTAAGCTAGATCCTCTTACGCGCCTTGGAAACCGTCGTATGTTGTCGCAGGTTTTAGACGATTTGAATTGCAACGATCAAGGTGCGTTTGCCTCACAGCATGAAATCACATTTGGGTTAATCCTTGTCGACCTTGATCACTTTGGTTTGTACAACAGTGTCTATGGTCATACTGAAGGGGACGCAGCTCTGAGGACGGTAGGCGAGATACTGAATGCTCATGTTCACAATGACAAAGAAACTTTCTGTCGGATTGGCGGAGAGGAGTTTATGTTGTTGATGATTGGTACGAATCACTCAGAGACAAAGCAACGTGCAGAATCGATTAGAAAATGCATTGAAGAGGCAAAAATCCTCCATTGTGAAAGTAGTACCAGCCCTTATTTAACCGCATCCGTGGGTTATGCCTCGATAACTTCTGACCAGCATCAATTCGATTTTGATCTGTTATATGGCAAGGCAGATAAAGCCTTATATCAAGCCAAAGACTCAGGGCGAAATCGAATTGTTTCTGCATTAAAGCGTAAAAAAGTTGCAGCCTCTCTTTCTTAAAATAAAGGCCGTTGATCTCCATATGATCAACGGCCTTTGTGTTTTACTGTTCTTGATGAGCAGTGTCGACTAAAGCTTTTCTAGTGAGCTACTCTGCTTTTTACTCGCGACTCTCTTGGGCTTCTTCACCGTTTTGATTGCCAGTTCAGGGCTCCATGTTTGGGCTGATGAACCGGCTTCACCGTAAAGGCTTTGGTTTAGCTTGGTGAGTTCGGCTTCAACGGTTTGCAACGCCTCATCACTTAGATCTGTATTTTCAGATTTCCATTGTTCAAACAAGGTTCTGATCATCACACCATCGTGCGCCTTTAGAGCGCTGACTAACGCCTCTTCGGTATTGGAAGTTCTTTGTTCTGGGTGCTTCGATTGTGTGATTTTTCCACGGCGTGACCAGAAGTAGAAAGCCATTGCTGAGCTGATTAACCACAAAGCAGCGAATAGGGCGGTGAGATAAGGCCAGAAACCAGGGTTATCGACATTAATCACCGTTGGCGCTGTTTGTTGGAGCGGTGCGCTAGCAACTGGAGGTGTGCTTGATACAACACGATCACTTGCTGTTACTGCTAGCTCTAAGCCCAGAGCTTTACTGGTTTGTTCTGATTGAGCATCAGTATTGAACCAAGCTTGGGAAACGTCAGGAAGCGAGATATTTCCTGCTTCTTTTGGGATTAGAACCTGTTTGTACACTACAACTGCATCGCCGGATTTTGTGGTACCAAATTGCGGCTTTTCTTCATAAATACGAACCGATTTAGGGTAGGTGATATTCAGTTTTGGTAGTTGGTGCTGCGTTAAGTTACTCGCCGTCATGGTAATAGTACGAGTTAAAGAATCACCCACTTCCATTTCGATGGCTTGCTTGCCACCTGCTAATCCCTTGTTAGCCGTTAATTCGTTGCCTTGGCTATCCGACCATTGCTGAATCAATTTGAAGTTCGATGTAGGTAACCACTCACCCTTGTAGCCTTTTGGCACATCCTTTACGGTGACATCTAAGGTTTCAACGGGCGTGTCGAGTTGGAACAGTCGAGTTGCACTGGAGTTGTTGGTTGAGTAGACAACTGCTCCTGTTAGCTTCGGCCCGTTCAGCTTAAATTGACCTGCTTTTTGTGACGAGATTCGGAATGACTGTTGAACTACTGTCACCTCCTTTCCATTGAGAACGTCTTGAAACTGCTTCGATTCCCCAATAGGTTCTACGTCTAAGCCAGAAGAGCTTGGTGGCGCTATTTTTGGATCTTGCAGCCTTCTTGGGTCTGCTTTAATGATCAGCTTTACATCAAGCTCTGCGGTCTCTTGTGGGTATAGTGAGCTCTTACTTAGATTAAGTTGAAACTCAGCCATATCATGTTGAGTGGGCGCCGCTTTGTTAACGGCCACATTGATGGTGATAGGCTTGGTTTTAGCCCCTTCAATATCAAAGCTCGGGATCTGTATTTGGCCTAAGCGCAGTGGAGCAAGGGTGATGTTCCATTCACTAGAAACCGAACGGCTACCATTAATGATTCGCATCGATGAACCAAAACTTGGTGTACCGACATAGAAGTCTTGCTGAAGTGCGGTGAGATCCAGAGCATCAGAAGAGACCTTCTCGTCAGTGGTCACTCTAAGTAAGAATACTTCATCTTTGGTGACACTGTTCTGTGAAACGCTCGCTACGGCATTCGCCGCCAATGCTGAAAATGACGAGAAAGCGCCCAAAAGCAGTGTTAGGGCTATGGATAAAAATGGCTTATTTAGAAATCGCATGGTTACCACTTTTTGTTCTGGTTGTTAGGGGCACTTTTTTGTTGTGCTTGTAAAATCATTTGCGCTTTAAGCAGCTGGCTTGGATCTCGGACGCTCTCTACCTGCTCAAGCTTTCGCATATCCGGGTCATTTGATAGCGGCTTATCTGAGGCTTGTGTTAAAGCTTGTTGACCATCTTTATCACCTTTCTCACCTGAAGCTTGCTGTGCACTTGCACTTTGAGGTTGCGACTTATTCTGCTCTTTTTCCTCAGACTGGTTTGCTGTATTTGGCTGCTTAGATCGCTCGCCCTCTTGGTCGCCTGTGTTTGCACTCGATTGGTCTTTGGCTTGCTCTTGGTTTGCGTTTTGAGATTGGCTATCAGCTTTGCTCTGCGAATTTTCAGCGTCTGCAGAGTTTTGCTGTTGATCCTGCGAGCCTTGTGAAGAATCATTTTGCTGACCTTGCTGACCTTGCTGACCTTGCTGACCTTGCTGACCTTGCTGACCTTGCTGACCTTGCTGACCTTGCTGACCTTGCTGATTCTGCTGGTCTTGGTCTTTTTGGTCTTTGGAGTGAGAATCATCTTGCTGTTGCTGTTGCTGTTGCTGTTGCTGTTGCTGTTGCTGTTGCTTCTGGGCTTGTTTAACGATCTCTAGATTCTTCTTCGCATACTCATGATCAGGGTTGTTTTCGATAATGCGTTGATACTCTTCGATCGCTTGATCGTACTTGCCTTGCTGTGCTTGAGCATTCGCCAGGTTGTAACGAGCACTTTCGTCAGTCAAACCTTGTAGTGTTTGCTCAGCCGCTTCGAAGTCACCCGCTTTGTATTGTGAGATGCCTTTCCACTCTTGCTGTTTGAATTGTTCCGCAGCTTGCTGGAAATCTTCATCTTGATAAAGTTGATAACCGACTTGATCGTCGGTTTTCCACGGGCTTGCAAACGCAGCATTCGGTTGGCTAAATGATAGAACCACAGCTAACCCACACCAAAGAACGCCTTTTCGGAACAGCCCAAGCGCAGGTAGCAATAGGAATGGCAGTAGCCAAAAGCCATTGTTGACTCTGGTGTTGAGTGAGTTATTAGTTTTGGTTACTTCTGTCGTTGTTGCAATGCGGTCGAGATAGCTCGCTATGTGTTCAACATCCGAATTATCAAATTGAACCTCAGTAAAGGTGCCGCCATAGCTGCGTGTAAGATCGCGCATGTTTTTTAAGTTGGTTCTTGCTACTACCGTCTGTCCAGAGTCGGTTTGCATCATCGAGCCACTTGGTAATGAAATTGGTGCGCCACTTTCACTGCCCACCGCCAAGATAGATAGCGTCCAATTGCCACCAGATAGTAGCGAGTCGATCTCTTTCTTTTCTTGGTCATCGATGTCATCGGCAATGAGTACCAAATCACCTTGGTAGATCTTTGCACGAGTCATCATCTCAATGGCAAGCTTAACCGCTGCGGGGGCATTACTGCCTTGGTAAGGCATGATATCCGGAGACAAGTTCGGTACTTGGCTCTTAATGGTGTTGATGTCTGACGTTAGTGGGCTAATGGTATAAGCATCGCCAGCGTAAGCGACCATTCCGGTTAAGCCCTCATTCCACAATGAGAGTAGATCGAGCGCTTTATATCGCACTTGCGTTAAACGGTTTGGTTTTATGTCGGTAGCGTAGAGCGACATCGACATATCCATCATCACAACTCGTGCCTGTGTTTTTTCAAAGCTAGGCTGCTCATTGTTTTGAAAGCTTGGTCCGGCTAGCGCAATAACACCAACCAACCACCAGATCCCAAAGTAAGTACTGCGGTTTTTAGACGGTTTGCTTGATTCTGGGGCTAAATATCGCGCGATATGAGACGCCAGTAACCCTTGTTTTGATTGCTTCTTGCTGAGCCACCAAATAGCGGGCAGGGCAGCAAGTGCTAACAACCAATATGGGTAGATAAAAGTAAAGTTAGACATTGTTTCTCCTAATGGCTAACAGCATAAATGCGAAGAACATGGCAGCCGACAAAGGCCATACAAACCACTCTTGTTGTGGTCGCCATATTTTGGTCGCATTTGTCACGGGTTCTAGTTGGTTGATAGTGTCGTAAATCGTTGCCAGCTCTTTGCTGTCACGCGCTCGGAAGTATTGACCGCCAGTGCGTTTGGCAATTTCCATTAGCGTGCGTTCATCTAAATCTTGAGCGGTGTTTACTTTACGAGTCATGAAGAACTCTTTAACCATCATTTCGCCTGCGCCAACACCGACGGTGTAGATGGTTGCGTTGTACTTCTTGGCAATATCTGCGGCCTCTAGTGGGTCTAACACCCCGGCGGTATTACTGCCGTCGCTGAGTAGTACCATCACACGTTGAGGCGCATCACTATCTACAAAGGTTTTGGTCGCCAATCCAATGCCGTCACCAATCGCGGTTTGATTACCGATCAGTCTTAGGACTGCTTGATTGAGCTGCTGTGACAGCGTGTCTCTATCCAAAGTCAAAGGTGTTTGTAGGTAGGCATGATCGGCAAAGAGCACCAAACCAACTCGGTCGCCTTTGCGGCGTTCAATGAAGTCACTCAACACATGTTTCACTGCCGATAAGCGGTCGATGTACTCGCCATTGAATTGCATGTCCTCTTGGCTCATCGAATAAGAGAGGTCAACGACCAACATCAAATCACGGTGCTTCGGTTGAAACTCAACGGGTTCGCCATACCAGACCGGGCGAGCGCTCGCCGTTACTAGCAGTAGCCAAATAAGCACTGACAACGCTTTTGGTAAGCGAGTACTCGGTGTTTTGGTATTACTGTCTTCTGGCAGAAATGGAAGCTTGAGAGCACCGCTTGATTCTGCTTTAGGTGAGAACAAGTAAACGAGAAACGGCAATGGTGCGAGGAAAAACATCCACCACCAAACGAATTCAATGTTTAGTAAGTTAGTGCTTAGGAGATTACTCATAACGACCTCGCTTTGGAGGAAGGGCTTTGCGAATCCAAGTTTCGCAGTCAGTCACCAATTGTTGTTGGACTTTATGTTGTTCTTCGTTCATTGAAGTTGGATCTTGATAGAGTGACTGTTGCCAATGAGCTTGTTTCTCTACAAACAACGGTTTTTTCAATTGCGCGTCTAAGAACTTCAACCAATCATCACCAGCTAGGCCTGCTACTTTTTCTCGTGGGAAGTAGCTCAATGCAGCCTGACGAAGGATGCGTTGTGCTTCACTCGGAGACAAACGATCTGAAGACTGACTATTAGTGAAGTAAGACAGCGCTTCTTGCTTCGCCTGTTGATTGTTGTTTCTGCGTCTTACAATGAAAAATACAAGGGCAATCAAGATGATGGATGTGACAATCATTGCCCACCAACCCCACGCCAGAGGCCACCATGTTGGCGCATCTGGTGTAATCACAGGGCTTAAATCTAAGGGCTGCTTCATGACTGAGCTCCTGATATCTGGCTCATCAATGGCTGTGCACTCGACAACGAGCTATAGGGTATCGCGAGAGATAAGCTCAGCTGTTGTAGCTGCTGTTTTTTTAATGAGAACGCGTGATTGAGTTTTTGCTTCTCTTTCGTGGAGGAGAAGTTAAACCACTGTGTTTTACTGCCATCGGTGACTTGTTTTGAGCCTTTATAGGCCGTTTGACCTTGCTCTAGCGGGTCATAAAAATGTACAAGACGTACTCTGTTGTGTCGGCGAATTTGACTGATAAGTGAGTAGTCACTTTCTTGGTAACGTACAAAGTCACTGAGCATAATAATATCGCTTCCTTTTGGGCAAAGTTGATGAAGAGACTTCAATCCATGCTCTAAGGTAGTATTGCAACGATTATCGTCGTTGATTAGCGCTGCATTATTGATTTCTATGACTTTTTGCAAAATACGCAAAGGAGCATGGTTACTGCCACTCGGTTTGATTTCTATGATCTCTTTACCGGTATCGATGACTGCACCAATTCGGTCTTTTTGAGCGACGGTTAGCCAGCACAACTGACTAGCAAAGTGCGCAAGTTGAACCGATTTCAGTAATAAGGTTGAGCCGAAAATCATGCTGCTTGATAAATCTAAGTACAAGATGACAGGTTGTTCTCTCTCTTCAGAGAACAACTTAGTGTGCGCTTTGCCTGTTCTTGCGGTTACTCGCCAGTCAATGCTGCGTATGTCATCGCCCGCTTGGTACTGGCGAACTTCTGAGAAATTCATCCCGCGACCTTTACGGTTGCTTTCGTGTTGACCATTGAGCTGTGACCAGAGGCTTTTCGCTGGAGGTAACCATCGAACAGACTGCGCTTTGTACTGCAGCAGTTCGTCTAGGTTCAGCATCACGCCGTCACTGTGGTTCGGTAATAAATTATTCATGCGCGTGTTCCTATGCGCAACCAACCAACGAAATTAGGTGTGCAATCACTTGGTTTGCTGTGACACCTTCAGCTTGTGCGTGGTAGCTACGAAGCAGGCGGTGACGCAAGACAGGAAATGCCATCGTTTGAACATCTTGAGGTGTGACGTAGTCGCGGCCTGCAAGCCAAGCATGTGCACGAGCGCAGCGGTCGAGAGCGATAGTCGCACGTGGACTCACACCCATATCTAGCCACTGATCCAGTTGGTCGCTGTACTGCTTAGGTTGGCGAGTTGCCATGACCAGTCTGATGATGTACTGCTCAATGGTATCTGCCATGTGGATATTCAGTACTTCTTGGCGCGCTTCAAAGATAGTCTGTTGAGAGATCTCTTGTGGCTGTGCCGATTCGTTACCTTGAGCTTCGCCACGGTTGAGCCGCAGGATCTCAAGCTCACTTTCCATGTCTGGGTATTCAACTTCAAGGTGTAGCAGAAAACGGTCTAATTGAGCTTCTGGAAGTGGATATGTACCTTCTTGCTCAATCGGGTTTTGTGTCGCCATCACCAAAAATAGGTCAGGTAGGGCGTAGGTTTTTCGGCCAGCAGTGACTTGCTTCTCCGCCATTGCTTCTAGCATCGCTGCTTGCACTTTTGCAGGAGCACGGTTGATCTCATCCGCTAGGATAAGTGAGTTAAAGATCGGCCCAGATTGGAACGTAAATTCGCCTGTCTCTGGTCGGAAGATATCGGTGCCCGTCAAGTCGGCAGGCAGTAAGTCTGGGGTAAATTGAATGCGGTGGAAATCCCCTTCAACACAATCAGCCAGTGATTTGACTGCACGGGTCTTCGCTAAACCCGGAGGACCTTCAACCAGAATATGACCGTCAGCAAGTAGTGCGATCATCAGTTGTTTGACGAGCTCTTGCTGACCAATAATTTGAGACTCTAAATAGTTTTGAAGGACTTCGAAATTCGTTTTGTGCATTTTGGACTCTCTGGGTAGCCATTTGATTTTTTATTGTGAGTATTGGTCACTTCTTGAAAGCAAAAAGTTCCGGTACATCCACGTAATTTATCTTTTCAAATTTGGAACGAATTACAAGCGCTTAGCGAGTAATCCGTTTATCAGGCGATTTTTATCACATCAGCCGATATTTATATAATAAAGCCGTGGTGATTCTCATATTTTTGTTCAACACGTCTTAATTTAACATATTGAATTTTATGATTAATTAAAATATTGGCTAGGTTTATTCTGTTTCATTTGATGTGTATGTTGAATAATTTGTCTTGTTGCATTGCGTTTGCGTTTTTTTGTGAGAAAAGTCTCTAGTTTTATCAATCCCTGCCGAAACATAACTCAGACTGTGCATTCCAGCCTAAGAGTGCACTAGAAAGCCCTGTTTTAGGGATACAAATTAAGAGCGATTCTTTTTAAAGGTCCAAATATGTTTAAAGCTAACTCTCTGAGTATTAAGCAAAAGGTAGTACTGGGTATTACTTTTGCGGTTCTTGCCTCTACGGTTATTGTGGGCGCGATGGCGCAGCAACAAGCACGAGATGTACTGAGTCATCGACTGGTCGATATTGAACTTCCTGGAATGCTAGAGCGAATCAATGGTGAGATTGACCGTGAAGTTTCCCAGCTATTGTTGGCCGCTGAGCAAATTGCTTCAAATGAATTCATTTCTGATGCAATCGAGTCGACAGAGCGCGATCCAGCGTTAGAGAGTAAGTTGGTTAAACAACTGAATAATGTGCGTAACCAATACAACTTAAATGATGCTTCAGTAGCGAACCGTCAAACGGCGTATTACTGGAACCAGAATGGCTTCCTACGCCAGCTTAACCAACAACAAGATGGTTGGTTCTTTGGCTTTACTCAATCTGGGCAGCCAACCATGGTAAGCATGTTCCAAGAAGCGAATGGTGAAGTGAAGATGTTCGCTAACTACCAACAGCCTTCTGGTTTAGCGATGTCTGGTCTATCAAAATCGATGGACGACATGGTGAGCCTGCTTAATGGCTTCAAAATTGAGAATACTGGTTTTGTATTCTTAACTGATAGCCAAGGTGATGTGCAGATTCACCGTGAGCGTTCTCGCAGTGATTCTTCTCTTCAACAACTTTACGGTCCTCAAGCGAGCCAACTTTTGAATAAATCAGGCTTTAACCTGATCACAACGGAAAGCCAAGGCCAAGAATTGTTTGTCGCAAGTTTGTATGTGTCTTCAATGGACTGGTTTGTTATTGGCGTGGTACCAACGGGTGAAGTGTTTGCTGAGCTCGATGAGACAGCACAAAAGATGCTGATCATGACTGCGGTTGTGGCATTAGCATTTATCTTGATGGGCGTAGTGCTAGCAAACAGCATTACTCAGCCAATTAAACTACTAGCTAAGCGTTTTAGTGACCTTGGTGAAGGTGATGGTGACCTTGCACAGCGTATCGAAGTGAAAGGCAATGATGAAATCGCTCAGCTTTCAAAAGGCTTCAACGGCTTCATTGAGAAGATTCACGAGTCGATGAAAGAAGTATGCTCGACAAGCCAAGCGCTTCAAGTGGCGGCGGAGAGCGTTTCTCACAAAGCACACATCACCCATGACAACAGTCAAGAACAACGTGACCAGACCCTTCAAGTGGTGGCTGCAATCAACCAGATGGGCATGACCATCAGCGAGATTGCATCGAACGCGGCAACCGCTGCTGAAACGGCAACACAGGCTTCAGGCAATACAGAAGTTGGCCGTTCTGTTGTGAACAAAGCAAAAGATGCTATCAGCCGTTTGGCTCAAGACATCGAAAGCACTGGGCAGGTAGTAGAGCAACTGGCTTCTACGACTCAAGACATTGGCTCTATTCTGGGTGTTATCCGTGATATTTCAGAGCAAACCAACTTACTTGCATTGAACGCTGCGATTGAAGCTGCGCGTGCCGGTGAGCAAGGTCGTGGTTTTGCGGTAGTAGCGGATGAAGTCCGTAACTTAGCAAGTCGCACTGCAGATTCAACGGAAGAGATTCAGAAGATGATCAACCAACTGCAAAGTGATGCAAAAGATGCGGTAACCGCAATGAGTGCGGGCAAAGTGATTACGCTTGAAGGTGTATCAGCATCGGATGAAGCGGTTGATGTGTTGGGTGGTATTTCTGACCGTATCGTTGATATCTCTGACCGCAACACTCAAGTCGCGACTGCAACTGAAGAGCAATCAACAGTGGTTCACACCATTAACCAGAACATCGAAGAGATCAACGCGATTAACGAAGTTACAACAGGCACTGCTGAGCAACTTGCTGAAGCGAGCCAAGAGCTTCGTGACTTGTCTTCTCGCCTAGATAAGATGGTTGGTTCATTTAAGCTTTAATCCTTTCAAGCGGTAACATGGTTTAGAAAATGATATAGACGAAGAACTGGATTCATTTCTCGTGAATCCGGCTCTTTTTATTGGTGAGCTCATTTGCTTCTAACTGCATTTAGCTTGATCTGGTTTCGGGCTTTGCTTTCAATCAACCTAGCATCATAGGGCGGAAATGAGTAAAATCTGATTAAGTTTAATATTTAGGTAAGTATGTATCATGAGCGATTTTGAAAAAGAACTAGAGCAGATGACTCAAGAGATGGGCGATGAGCCTGAGGTAAAACTGCCATCACTTGAAGAGCAAAAAGCGATCGTTGCTGAATTTAAGCGACTAGAAGCAGAAGGCAAACTGACACCTGAAGTATTAGAAGCGCACTTTGGTCAGTTCAACAAAAAGAATGATACGCCAATCCACTAAGCTTAAAACAAACCTATGTTAGGTGACGTTGTTAAGTGATTGGTTGGGCTGAGGCTCAAACTTAACAGATAAAGGTCTAGCACACGCTAGGCCTTTTTTATTGCTTACTGGTTTTTATTGCGTACTGATATTGGTCGAATCTAAAGAAAAATCCCCCTTACAGCGTAAGAGGGATTTGAATTGGGCAAGTTATATCTTAAAGGCTTAGCGCTTATTCAGTGCCGTACTCTTTGTACAGACGACGACATGCTTTGCCATCGCTATGGAACAGGTGACAACGGTGCGCTGGGATACCGATAGCAAGTTTGTCGCCAGGCTCTACTGTTAGAGTATCTGGTTGACGGTAGATAACGTCGGCATCTGCACTTTCAAGGTTTAGGTAAACTTGAGTTTCGTTACCTAGCTTCTCAACAATCATCACTTCGCCTTCAATCGTTGCGTCGCCCGCTTCTGCAGACATCAAGTGCTCTGGACGAACACCTAGTGACATGCGGTCACCAACGTTAACGGTTGTACCATCAACAGGGATCCAGAAAGTCATGCCGTTTGAAAGCTGTACCAGTACGCGCTCTGCTTCCGCTTGTTCAATGTGTACAGACATAAAGTTCATCTTAGGTGAGCCAATGAAGCCAGCAACAAAACGGTTTTGAGGGTAGTGGTAAAGGTCCAGTGGCTTACCCACTTGAGATACGTAACCGCCATCAAGAACAACGATTTTGTCAGCCATTGTCATCGCTTCCACTTGGTCGTGGGTAACGTAGATCATGGTGCAGCCAAGCTGACGCTGTAGTTTCGTGATTTGTGAACGCATTTGAACACGAAGTGCAGCATCTAGGTTAGATAACGGCTCATCCAGTAGGAATACGTTTGGTTGAGAAACCAGTGTTCGACCAATCGCAACACGCTGACGTTGACCACCAGAAAGCGCTTTAGGTTGACGCTCTAGTAGGTGACCAAGCTGCAGGATTTCAGCTGCATGTTCAACACGCTTATCGATTTCAGCTTTATCCGCTTTCGCTAGCTTAAGGCCAAAAGACATGTTGTCGTAAAGGTTTAGGTGAGGGTATAGCGCGTATGATTGGAATACCATACCTACGCCACGCTTTGATGGCTCAACGTCGTTCATACGCTCGTCGCCAATGTACAAATCACCTGAAGTGATGTCTTCTAGACCTGCGATACAACGTAACAACGTCGATTTACCACAGCCTGATGGTCCAACGAATACGACGAATTCACCTTCGTTGATCTCTAGGTTTACGTCCTTAGAAATCTGTACATCGCCATATGATTTATAAACGTTTTTTAAAGTGACACTCGCCATCTAGCTCGTCCTCGATCAAATTTTAAGTTGTACTGCTTATCATTATAAGAAATTTGTGGGCCAGCAGTAACTGTAGGAATTGGTAAGTACTGAGTGAGTAAAAAAAGTGGGTGGGGCTTGAATCGTTACCCAAGCCCCACCGTCATTGCCAAACTGATGCCTATTTCCCCCACAACAAGCTAAACCTCCCCCGTGATTCCATCACAGGTTTAGCTTGATGCCTAATAAAGACAACAGCGGGCAGCTAAGCCAGCTTAATGAATCATGCGATACACATAATACTCGCTGGGAAAGAGTTCTCACTATCCACTCTCGGATGAACGTAGTCTCGGTGAATTAGCGTAAGCGCACATCCTCCTAATGGAAAATTAACTAGGGGGAGTAGGAGGGGATGAGTAGATAAATGAGCTCAATAATAATTAGCGATCCAGTTCAAATAAATTCACCGGATAACGGTGATGCCGATCACGCTGAGTGCGTTTTTTGTGATTTTAGTCTCTAATCTGACCGGATGGTGATCACGAATTTAAGCCATAATAGCTAGGGCGTAGTGGCTAGGATGATGAGCTAGTGAGTGTTTTCTCAGATCATAACTGTCGATAACTGGCTCGTCTTGGCTGATGTGCCCTACGTATAAGTATAAAAAGGATATTAACATGAAAAACGCTCTAAGCGCTGTAGCTCTAGGTACATTAGTTGCATTGGGTTCTTTTGGTGCAAACGCTGCTATCGAAGAAGGACAACTAACAATCTGGATAGGTGGTGACAAAGCTTACGAAGGGATGGCTGAAGTAGGTAAACGATTTGAAGAAGACACTGGCGTTAAAGTAACAGTAGCTTTCCCTGACAAACTAGAAGAGAAGTTCTCTCAAGTTGCAGCGGCTGGTGACGGCCCAGATATGATTTTCTACGCACACGACCGTTTTGGTGGTTTTGCAGAAGCGGGTCTTCTTGTTGATATCAAACCTTCTAAAGAAACAAAAGAAGGTATCGTAGACTTCGCATGGGACGCAGTTTCTTACGAGGGTAAAACAATCGCTTACCCAGTTGCTGTTGAGTCAGTTTCTCTAATCTACAACAAAGCACTTGTTCCTAACCCACCTAAGTCTTGGGAAGAAATCCCAGCACTTAACGCTGAACTTCAAAAAGAAGGTAAGAAAGCGATCATGTGGCCTCTACGTGGTGGCGCATACTTCACATGGCCTCTACTAGCAGCTGACGGCGGTTACGCATTCAAACAGGTTGCTGAAGGTTACGACATTAAAGATGCAGGCGTAGCGACTGAAGGTGTTCAGAAGTCACTAGGTTTCATCGAGAAAATGGTACAAGACAAAGTTATCTCTGCAGACATGGACTACTCAGTAGCGGAGTCTGAGTTCGTTGCAGGTAACGTTGCAATGACAATCAACGGTCCTTGGGGCTGGGCAAACATCGAGAAAGCTGGCGTAGACTACGGCGTAGCAACTCTACCTAAGTTCAACGGTAAAGCATCTAAACCTTTCGTTGGCGTATGGGCTGGTGGTATCAGCACAGCTTCTCCAAACCGTGACCTAGCGGTTGAGTTCATGGAAAACTATCTACTAACTGATGAAGGTATGAAGAGCCTGAACGACGATAAACCACTTGGCGCTGTTGCTCTAAACTCTTTCCAACGTCAACTAGACAGCGACACTCGTATCGCAGCGACAATGGACAACGCGATGAACGGCGAAATCATGCCTAACATCCCTCAGTTCACAACGTTCTGGTACAGCATGGAAGAAGCGATCGGCAACGTAGTTGATGGTCGTCAAACAGTAGACCAAGCGCTGAAAGGTGCTGAAGATCGCATGACTAAGTAATAACTAAGCACTACCTTTTAAGGAGAGGGTAACCTCTCCTTACTTTTCTATTTTTTATCTATATCGCTAGCAGGTTCCTCTATGCAGTCAGTTCAAGGTACAGATGCTATCCCAGCACCATCAAGCCTTCCAGGCAGTAAAAGCGTCTTCATCAAATGGGGGTTGCTTGGTAGCGTTGGCTTAATTAATGGCTACGCTACAATTCTAATGTATTCTCGCGGTGAGCTCGCTTTTGCGCTGCTTACAGTGATCTTAACGGCTTTAGCTCTTTACATTTTTGGTAGTAAGAAAACTTACGCCCACCGTTATATTTACCCGGGTATTGCCGGAATGATCTTGTTCATTCTTTTCCCATTGGCATACACCGTTGGGCTTGCGTTTACTAACTACAGCTCAAAAAACCAACTTTCTCTAGAACGTACTCAAACCGTTCTTTTAGACCGCTCTTTCCAAAGCGGCGAAAGCTACCCATTCACTTTGTACAAAACAGATAACGGCCATCAAATCGTGGTTAAAGATGGCGATCAACTGTTAGCGACTGAAGTATTTTCGTTAGGAGGCATGACAGCGACAGATATGGACCTATCGGCTATCGAGTCGACTCAAGGTGAAAAAGAGAAGATCAAAGCGATTATTCAAAACCGAGCAGCGATCAGTGGCGTAGATTTCCATCTGCCAAACGGCGATGACATCCGCATGAGCGGTTTGCGTAAGTTTGCCTCTGTTGCTCCGCTTTACACGCTACAAGAAGATGGCGAAACACTGGTTAACAATGAAACTGGTGATGTATTAAAGCCAAATATGGAAGTCGGTTTCTACCAACCTGTTGATGCAAACGGTGAGTTTACTGGTAACACTATTTCTCCTGGCTTTGTCGTTGGCATCGGTACGCACAACTTTGAACGTGTATGGAAAGATGACGGTATTAAAGAACCTTTCATCAGCATCTTCATCTGGACGGTTATTTTCTCTGTATGTACTGTGGCGTTCACTCTGATTATCGGTCTTGTACTTGCAAACATCGTACAGTGGGAAGAGCTGAAAGGTCGTTCTATTTACCGAGTTCTACTTATTCTGCCTTATGCGGTACCAGCGTTCATCTCGATTCTTATCTTTAAAGGTCTATTCAACCAGAGCTTTGGTGAGATCAACATGGTGCTTGAGAATATCTTCGGCCTAAGCCCGAACTGGTTCTCTGACCCGATTCTTGCGAAAACCATGGTGTTGATTGTAAACACATGGCTAGGTTTCCCTTACATGATGATTCTATGTATGGGTCTGCTTAAAGCGATTCCTGATGACCTATACGAAGCGTCAGCAATCGATGGTGCGAACTTCCTTGATAACTTCAAGCGAATCACTTTCCCATTGATGATTAAGCCGCTAACACCGCTATTGATTGCAGCGTTCGCCTTTAACTTCAACAACTTCGTAATGATTCAACTATTAACGAACGGTGGCCCGAACATGATTGGTACTTCTGAGCCAGCGGGTTACACAGACTTGCTTGTAAGCTACACCTACCGAATCGCATTCGAAGGCGGCGGCGGTCAAGACTTCGGTCTAGCAAGTGCTATCGCGACGCTTATCTTCCTATTGGTTGGTGCACTAGCGTTACTAAACCTTCGTTTCACTAAACTGTCTCAAGATTAAGGAGCACGACAATGGCTATGGTACAAGGTAAAGGCCTTAAATACCGAGTGTGGGCAACACATGCACTGTTGTGGTGCTTCCTGGCAATGATTATCTTCCCACTACTGATGATCATCGCGATCTCGTTCCGTGAAGGTAACTTCGCAACGGGTAGCTTGATTCCAGACAATCCATCGCTGGAGCACTGGAAACTTGCACTAGGCATCTCAGTAACAAACGCGGATGGTTCGGTAACAACACCACCATTCCCAGTACTGACTTGGTTGTGGAATTCAGTGAAAGTGGCGGGTATTACATCTATTCTGATTGTGGCACTGTCTACGACATCAGCTTACGCGTTTGCTCGTATGCGCTTTAAAGGTAAAAATACAATCCTGAAAGCGATGATGATTTTCCAAATGTTCCCTCCGGTATTGGCTCTTGTAGCGATTTACGCGCTATTCGACAAACTTGGACAATACGTTCCGTTCTTAGGCTTAAATACGCACGGTGGTTTGATCTTCTCTTACTTAGGCGGTATCGCACTGCACGTTTGGACGATTAAAGGCTACTTTGAGACGATTGATAACTCTTTGGAAGAGGCTGCAGCACTGGACGGTGCAACGCCATGGCAAGCATTCAGACTGGTTCTACTGCCGTTGTCTGTGCCAATTCTAGCGGTTGTGTTTATCCTGTCGTTCATTGCAACAGTGGGTGAGGTTCCAGTAGCGTCTATCCTACTTACTGATGTGAACTCTTACACGCTAGCCGTAGGTATGCAGCAATACCTATACCCTCAGAACTACTTATGGGGTGACTTTGCGGCAGCGGCTGTACTTTCAGCGCTTCCTATCACTATCGTGTTCTTACTTGCTCAACGCTGGTTAGTTGGCGGTTTGACGGCAGGTGGTGTAAAAGGATAAGCTGTATCCTATAAGAAAGAAAAAGAGCGACCATTAGGTCGCTCTATATTGGCATTTTTATTACATCATTTGGTTTGGCCGCCGATCAGTAATAAAAATAACCCTCAGGTTACGCATAGCTGGCTACTAATCAGGTTCCTTACGCTATTAATGATTAGTGGTTTTTGTAACTCTAACCCAGGTATTTACTTGGGTTTTTTTATGCCTGCTGTTTTTATCTCACCTTTGTGTCAGCTTTACTCGTTAACTGTCTACCCAGCGCGGTTGTTATGTTTACAACGGCTTAAGTATTCAAAGTTTCGAGTCACTTCTCTCCTAAACACTGACTGCATCATCTCGGTTACTTGAGGAAATGAACTAGTCTCACAAATCAGACATTCAGTATAAGGGGCGATTGGTCTATTGATATATTGCTAATATTCCATTGCGTGATACTTCAATGATTTGTATGCAACAACTATAGATATTGCATAAAAAAGGACATAGACACAACTGTGTCTTTTAGAGCTTTTGCTCGTTATTTCATATGCTTATATAAGGTGATTTGGATATTAGCTTTGTGAAGTGTTTGGTTGAGTATTGAGTCAGAACTCTTTACTCGAAGGAGCGCATCCAAGGTGTTGCAGTAATACATAGATACTTTCTTGATCCAAGGCCACGCGACGAAACAGATCCGCAAACGTCGAGTCACCGCCGAAACAGGTTTGGATGTAGTGGTTGATCTCATTACTGTCGTAGCCTTCGACGTACAAAGTTCTAACCCATTGGTACTCAACAGCCTTCAAATTGTTCAGTGTAGCTTCGCTAAGAGTGGGGCGTGTGACGCTCAAGTGTGGCTCCGGGAAATTTAATACATCCATTATGATTGGCGGTATTTAACCAGAGCAAAATGACGACTTTATTACAGTCAAAATAAATCATTGAGCTTAGGGCAATTCATTCTAAGTGTTGGCTGAGAATCACGTTCTATGGGCGTAACAGAGTGCTTTTGGGGCTTATTAGATAGGAAGGTAGAGTTAGATAAACGAATGCCAAGCGAGTGCCTGGCACTGAAACTATTTGGGCTGAAAATAGCTGTTAAATGATAATGTAGGGCTAATGGTTAACCTTATTTCAGGTACTTCACGTGCGCTTCCATCTCTTCACCGATCTGCTTTCGCATGTTCATGAGGCGAATAGCTGAATCTCTTAGTTCGATGTCTTCTGGTGTTTCTGGAATCCATTCTGGAACTTTAGTCGGGTTACCATTTTCATCCACTGCAACCATAATAACGATACAGTGAGTGGTTAGTCGGTTATTCAATTCTTTAGGATCGCTGGCTTGTACATCGATAGCAATATGCATAGAAGAGGAACCGGTATAGATGACTTTTGCACTTACTTCTACCAAGTTACCTACATGGATTGGGGCAACAAATCGAATACCACCAGCGTAGGCTGTAATGCAATATTTACCACTCCATCCTGCAGAGCAAGCATAGGCCGCTAAATCGATCCATTTCATTGCTGCGCCACCATGAACTTTACCACCAAAGTTCACATCCCCGGGTTCAGCTAAAAAACGCAGAGTAACGTCTCGTTTACCATCTTGTCGGCTATTGTTACTGCTCATGTGTCTTCCTTCATTATTATTTTATTGCATAACATGCGTGTTACTTGCTAATAACAATATACTTAAGACGACATAATTTAAAGCGGATAATCTCAAGGTTACGAGTATTTTTTCAAACGGATGACAAGCAGGTGAAGGTTGTTGTTTGTTGGGCTTATGAGGTAGTGGAATAGGCTCATGGAGTTCGATACTGAAAAAAACACCTAGCGCAGTGCTAGGTGTTTTTAAGCCGCTAGGTACTCATCGCGGTACCTTTATAATGTTAGCCAACTAACCGTTGTTTTATCTGGTTCGTTAAAGTGATTCTATCTTCATTACCACCAAAGTGGTAGTTAAAAGTCTTTATTGTTGAGCTCACTTTTACTGTTGTATGAAGTATAGATCCTTAGCGTAGATATTTCCTTTCGGATTGTTGTTTGGGAAGCCTTTGAGGGTATTTCGCACTAATCGAGTGTGATTGTAGTGATATAGAGGCATAACTGCTGCGGATTCGTTTAATATCGACTCAGCATGCTGGTATAAAGCAAAGCGATTAGCCTGATCTTCCGTCTTGCTTGCTTGCTGTAAAAGCTCATCGTATTCTGGATTACAGAAACCACTTTCGTTTGCTGTGTGATCGCAAGTGAATGCTTCTAGAAGAGCAGAAGGTTCTGGGTAATCGCCAAATGCCCATGAACGAGCAAGTTGATAGTCTCCGGTTCCTTTTGCTGCAACGTATGCTTTCCATTCCATGTTTTGTAATTCAACGTGTACCCCTAGAGGCTTCCACATAGAGGCAATTGCGATGGCAATTTTTTTGTGGTTCTCGCTGGTGTTATAGGTGAGTGTGAATTTCAGAGGGTTTGCTTTGTTGTATCCAGCGTCTTCAAGTAGCTGTTTCGCTTTGGCTTGGCGTTCGACACTATTTAATGCTTCAAATACTGATTTCGGCGCCGTGTAGTTAGGAATATTATTCGGTGTCACGCTGTAGGCTTCGGGTTCACCTTGCCCTGTTACCTTATCTACTAGTATTTGACGGTCGACGGCCATGCTTAGTGCTTGACGTACTCTGACATCATCAAATGGCGCCTGACGCGTATTGAACGAGTAGACGTAAGAATCTAGCAAAGCTTGCGCTTTAATTTGCTCAGGGCTCTCTTTGACAAGTTTTTGGTAGTACTCAAGCTGCACGCGATTGGTCATATCAATCTCACCAGACTGATAACGAATAAGCTCAGCGTTTTGAGATGATAACCCTAGGTAGGTTACCTTATTAATAAC
Organism: Vibrio chagasii; assembly: GCF_002954585.1. GTDB lineage: Bacteria > Pseudomonadota > Gammaproteobacteria > Enterobacterales > Vibrionaceae > Vibrio > Vibrio chagasii_A. Next base: position 1,127,770 of record NZ_MSCI01000001.1, on the reverse strand, counting down.
CGTTGAATCGTTACCCCAATAGTTTGGGTTTCTCGTCACTTCGACGTATTCATTGGGAACCCATTTACTGAGAGTGTAAGCACCATTGGTCGTGATGTTTTCCGCACGAGTCCATTGATCTCCTTTCTCTTCTACTAATTTAGTTGGCAGAGGGAAGAAGGTTTTAATACTCATTAAACTCATTAAACTCATTAAACTCATTAAACTCATTGAAGTAGGGAGTAGGTTTCGATAAAGAGATCTCTACCGTGCGCTCGTCCAGTGCTTTAATCCCCAACTCTGAGGGAACTTTGTCTCCAGATAGAATTTCACTGGCGTTGACGATATTTGCCGTCGAGAAAACAAAACCGGTGTTATTGCCCGTTTTAGGAGACACGGCACGTTGCCAACCAAACACAAAGTCTGCTGCGGTAACAGGATCACCATTTGACCACTTCAGACCATCTTTTAAAACGAATGTGACCGTCTTTCCCCCGTCGCTGAACCTCCAACTGTCAGCTTGTCCCGGAATTATTTGTCCATCGCTGTTCTCGATAACAAAGCCTTCAAACATATCGTTGACGATAATATCTCCTGGCATGCCTGAGTTGACGAAGCTAGGGTCTAGCGTATTTGGCTCTGCACCATTCCCACGAACAAAATGCTGTCTTTGGCGAGTGAAGTGCCAGAGGGTACAGAAGCAGCAATAGCTGAAGTCGAAGAGAGAGCGATAAGCGATGAGATAAGCAAAGGTAGCTTTGGTTGAATCATTGTACTTCCTTTTACAACTTAAACAGTACTCAATGCATTAAAAATGACTCGGACACAGGTTGCAATACAGCAAGTGTGCATTAACGGAATTTGAAAGCGGTGTGAACAAAACGAAAATGCCTGCGGAGTAACGCAGGCATTGTTAAGTGGAACTTGTTCGTGTGTAGGAAGCTTAAAGTATGGGAACTTTACTTAACTTTGTTGAGGTAGTGGCGCTTCCAGTCTTGGTTTTCTTTTTACTTGAGCAAGGATAACACCAGAAACGACCATGATACCGCCAATGATATGGAACTGGTTAATCTCTTCGCCTAACCATGTTGATGCCAATACAATCGCGACGACAGGCATTAAGTTCATGAACATCGCACTTGAATCAGCGCCAATCGTGTCAATCGCTTTGACCCACATCCAAGGTGCTAAAATAGAAGCCGCTACCGCTGCGTAAGCAATCAAAGGAATGGCTTGTTGTGAAGGCACTAGCTGATCGCTGGTTAGCCAAAGTGGTGCCAACATCGCGACCGCGAATATCCCTTGCATGTAGATGACTACCCAATTGCTTATCGGCATTTTCCAACGTTTTAGCAACACGCAGTAAGAAGCATACACACAAGCTGCGATTAACATGTAGCCATCGCCTTGCGTTAACTCTTGATGGATGAAGAATAGGGGATCGCCTTTACCAAGCATTAATGCTAAGCCTGATAGAGACAACACACCGCCTACAATACTCAAACTTGAAATTGACTTGTTAAGCAGTGGAACGCTAAGGAATACGCTGATCAATGGCACTAATGATGTAATCAAAGCCATGTTCGAAGCGGAAGTGGTTAAGCCTGCGTAGTAACCTAAAGATTGGTTCAACACCATACCTAGAAAGCCAAGGAAAGCCAGCTTTGATAAGTTAGGCTTAATGGTTGGCCATTGTTTGACAACCGAGCGAATGCAAAAAGGAGTCAGAATTAACATCGCAATAAACCAACGGTAAAAACTCATCGCGCTTGGTTCGATGGTGCTTGCAGCGAGCTTGTTGACTATCGCATTGGCACCCCAGATACAGACTGTGAAAAAAGGTAAAAGATAATGCATGTGAATTCCATCGCAAAATGAGTTGATGCGGCTAGTTTGACAGGTCGTTATACTTACAGATATCTTTAAAAAGACATCAGGCGCGATAGGAAGACAAGTTTGAAAAAACACCCAAGAAACCTTCACCCATCCTTATCAATTGATAAGGCACCATCCAACGTATTTATGAATTTTGAAGCGTTCTTATCGAATACTGAAACGCGTGTCCACAGTCACCCTTGGGGACAGGTTCAGTTGATCAGTGGTGGGATTCTTGAAATGGAGGCCGAGGGAACTCGTTTCTTGGCGCCGCCACATCTCGCTATTTGGGTGCCAGCAGGGGTTAGGCACTGCAGTTATAACCGTAAACCGCTTGATTACTGCTCACTGAATATCGCCCCAGAGCTAACTCAGCACCTGCCAGAAAAGACCAGCCTAATTAAGATCACGCCGATAGTCTCTTCGATCATTGATGACTTTCGTCAGCGTGATATCAACGTGGCACAAACCGAACCAGACAAGAGACTGGTTCAGGTCTTATTGGATCAACTCGCAGAGCGTCAAGTTGAACACCACTTCTTACCTTCAACCGACAACAAATACCTTGCGCCTATTTTAGCGGCGATAGAAGAAAACCCAACGGATGAAGTTTCGTTGAAAGATTGGGCGGAGAAAGTCCATACTACCGAGCGCACTTTGTCGCGTCATTGCCAGAGTGAATTAGGTATGAGTTTTACTGAATGGCGACTGCGTGTTCGTTATTTATACTCAATGGATCTGCTAAGAAATGGGCAATCGGTTAAAGAAGTTGCGCTTACATTAGGCTACAACCAAGCCAGCCCTTTCATCAGTATGTTCAAGAAGTATTCAGGTCAAACTCCTGAGCAGTATAAAAACCGTTTGTTGTGATTAACTACGGGCATTGCAAAATATTAAGAATAAGCAATTACAGTAAATATTATCCCAGTGCTACCTTATATAAGTAAAATACAGAACTATGACACTTAAAGTCTTTCTTTAAAGGGGAAAGGAGAGACTTAATCAAAATGACTAAAGGATGAAAAGAGGCTTTCCTCCAGAAGCTAAAAACGATCATATTGAGATATATTAATATAAAGCGGCATAAGTTGGTTGTTTGATATGAAACTAAGCTACGGCTAGTTAGGCCAGACCGAGAAGAGGCGTGAAGTTGTTATGGCTTTCTTGTAAATTTTTATGATTATATTTTTGATATTATTATCAGTAACTTATGTGTTTTTTTATGTATTTTTATATATTTTTAGGTTTTTGTTATATTTTAATTAGTTTTTTTTGTTTGATTTAGAGGTTAATGCGCTCCGATTTTAACTAACAACGTACCAAATGGAGAGCTTATCATTTACACGTTCTAAAACTGGTCTGATCATTAAGGTGGATAGACAGTACATCAGTATTACTCTTAGTTTTATTGCAGTAGTTATTGGTTAAACTAATAGCCTTGATGATGAAAGTAATGCAGTGCAGGACGATGGCTTGAATAGCAATTTGGTATGCGATGGTAAAGGCTCTTAATTGTAATGCTTTTATCTACAGCAATATAATTCAAAGTGTTTAGTTAAGTGAACATGGCGTTAATTATGTATTTTCTATGTAAATAGTTAGGGTGACTTTTCGTAAATCTAACTTTTCATTATAAATCATAGTTGATTTAAATAAGTCAATATTGAGCCGTACAAAACATGAAGCCAAGTGAAGCAGTAAAAAGAAAAAAAATACTTCAAAGTGCAATAGCCCATTTTTCAAAAACTAGTTATAGAAATGTAAAAGTAAACGCAATCGCAAACTCTGCAGGTGTTTCGCCATCCCTGATTTATTATTATTATGAAAGCAAAGAGCACTTATTTGTAGAGTCTTATGCTCATATTATCAATCAAAGAGTAAAGTCGGTTAGTAAGCTTACCTTTAAGAAGTTAGTGTTATTGTATACATCAGTTTTTCTGGAAAACTATAAGTTCTCTGCATCAATTAGTGAGGTTGCTTCTTCTAATCGCGATGCCAAGCACGATATACATGAAGTTGTGTATTCTTGTTTTAAGTTATGTAGTGATATTAAATTGACAGATTACGATACATATTTAGCGGTTCTAATGGGCTTGATACCCAGTCAGGAAGTAATGTCATGCCCCAAGGAAGCCAATTTTAAGATGCATAATTTGCTTGAAGCCTATAATAAGTTGCTTAAGTAGTACTCGCTAGTTTGTAGTGGTGTTGTTGATCGAATCAGCTTGAAGATCAACGATACCATATGTAGCTATCCGTTAATTTCTAACGGGCATACCTAGTCCTATGACTTTGTTAATCGCTTTGACATTCGCCATGATTTCGCCCAGTTGAGCGTTGTAACATCTCAAGCTCAATTAACTGCTTGTTAGTCCTTTATATCGGGACATAACAGTTTCAGATATTGAACGATAGTGATAACCAGACTCTGTTCTCCATTTCGATATTGTTCCATCTCTCAGAGTTATTACCGTTTTGTTTCTGGGATGACCGTCTTCCCAAAGAGCTGCATTCTTTCGAGGCGGTATTAACGAAGTACAGTCTTTATTTTTTCAGAGTCTCGTAGCCATTTTTGTGTCATATACTCCATCGGCGGGTACGGCAGCGACCTTTCAACGTAGTGGGTTGAGTAACGTCGGTAACACTTCACTATCGCCTACATTTACAAGACCGACTTCCGCACTCATCGGTTCGTGAGTATCCACATCTACAGCTAAGTGCAGTTTACGCCATGTCCTACATTTCTGCACCATGCTTATTCACTTTCCACTCACCCTGACGAAAGACTTTGAGGCCAGCAGAATCAATGGCTATATGGCGAAAAGCCCCTCTCGATTTATTGCGATATTTGACCTGAACTGTCTTCGAGCGTTTATAGATACAGGTATAATCAGGGGACGTTAGTGGAACATCTAATAGCTCAAAGATAGAGTCGATAAAGCCTTGAAGAGCACGTAAAGGAATAGTGAAGATGCCCTTAATCATCAAGGCGGTTTCAATCGCTGTATCAGAGTACTGAAAGCCTCTCCCACGCCTACCATGATGGGTTTTGCATCACCATGCATCTACGGCTGAATCCTCTATCCAGAATGTAACCGAACCACGTTTACAAAGAGCCTTATTGTACTCCGACCAGTTAGTTATCTTCTTGTTTGATTTACCCATATCACCACCATTCCAATCGTTTCAAATGATCAGATCGCAGGACTTGGAAAAGGTTCAACTATTTTAGGCAACAACGCCTTCTTCGTCTATTTCATACATACGATTAAACAATATTTGATCTCAGTTCCAAAAATGATTGTAAATGGAATCATAAATTAAATATCTAATTAGAATGCTTACATTTCCTTATGCTTAATTAAGGAAAATTCAAGTGTATATCTTACATCAAGGATGTAGAGGCCATGTTCACCCCTCTCTAAATAAATTTGATAGTTAGTAAATTAAAAGCCCCATATAAGAATATAGATTGAATAAAAAGGTCTTTATTCGGTAGATGAAGCAGATTTCTGACGTAGTAAATGAATCTCATTATCTTTTTTTACTAAGCCAATTCAAGTTAGAAAAAAAATATTGAATTTATCGCCGTTATTTTCAACTTTCAAGATTGCTTTGAACTACAATAATCGATTTTGCCTCGTAAAAATACCATTAAAATACCTTTAAAAAGTTATCTTTTTATGATTCCTACTGAAAATCCACTACCGAAAGTGTTGTTTTCGTAGGTTTTAACTTTTAATTAACAACTGGTCGAATGAGTTTTTTGTCAATTTTATAATTTGACATTTTTATACGACTGTTAATAATTGATCTATGTTTTAAGTGGTTAAATTGAAAGTTTTTTTCTATAAATTGACCAGATTTATTTTTTGAAATAGCGAGCTTTAATGAAATCAAAGGAACTTTTAAAAAGAAATAAAATAATGGAAAGTGCTTTTTTACACTTTTCCTCATTAAGTTATAGTGATGTTAAAATCGCAGAGATTGCTAAATCTGCAAATGTATCATCGTCACTATTATATTATTACTATGAAAACAAAGAACAATTGTTTATTGAATCATACGCCTACATACTTGAACAACGAATTAGATTAATTGATAAGTTGACCTTCAAAGAGTTGGTCCTTATTTTTACATCTATTTTTGTGGAGAACTACAGATATTCAGTTTCAATAAACAAGTTGATTCTATTAAAGTCCGACATTAAGGAAGAGTTTTTTGACATCATTTACTCTTATCTAAAACTTTGTACAGATGTAGAATCAACCGATTATGAAAGTTACTTAGTTGTATTAGTCAGTTTAAACGCATACCCTGGTGTTATGTTGTCTTCAGAAAATATGAGTTTTACTGTAGATAATATTATCGAAATTTATAAGAAACTTTTAAAATAGACTGCTAAATCTTTCTTGGCTGTATTTTATATTTTATAAACCGATTAATGTTGCAAATCCCATCTCATAATCAGTAGAGGAACCCTGCTTTACCAATATGAATAATATTGCACCTAGCGTAATTGAATGTTCACGTTGGTTGGGTTCTCGATATCAAAGATATCGGATGTTTTATTTCTCAAACTGATAAGCCGTAAACTTATTCTGATAGTATAAAATTATAATTATTCTTCATAGTCGTTTTTAGAATATTGTGAATGTTGAGTGTCTATACCCGTGATCATTGGAGATGCTTGATTTTCAATGAAATCAGGATCATGCTACTCACCATGAAAATGGTGCTAACTCCTGAGTAAAAACAACAACTCGAACAGATGCACAATACTGAGCGTGATCGTCGAGTATGCGACCGTATAAAAGCTGTCTTGCTAGCTTCCGAAGGTTGGAGTCCGACTATGATCTCTCAAGCCCTTCGTATCCATGAATCTACAGTTTCTCGTCATTTTAGTGATTATGCTCTATCTGAAAAACTTAAACCTGAGAATGGCGGGAGCCAGAGTCTACTTTCTGATACTCAGACGATTCAGCTCATCGAGCATTTGACTGAGAATGCCTATTTTCATACGCGTCAAATCATTACTTACGTCGAAGCTGAATTCAGTGTGAGCTACACCGTTTCTGGGATGAATAAGTGGTTACATCACCACGGTTTTGTATACAAAAAGCCCAAAGGTGTACCACGTAAACTAAAGCCTAAAGAGCAGCAAGCATTTATCGAGTATTAAAACGAGGTACTTAAGCCCAAGGATGCGCCTGTACTTTTCATGGACGCCGTTCATCCAACTCAATCAACAAAACTTAGCTGTGGTTGGATCCGTAAGGGACAGGATAAGCTAATTGAAACGACAGGTAGCCGCACTCGAGTGAACCTAATCGGTGCTCTGTCATTGAAAAACATCAGCGCGACGATCACAGATACTTATGAAACGATAGATAGCGAGAGCATTGTTCGCTTCTTTTGGAAACTCAAGAAAGAGCATTATCCACTAGAGCAAACCGTGCATAATGTGCTTGATGGTGCGGCCTACCATCGGTAAGAAATGGTTAGGAATGCGGCAAAAGTACTCAATATAGAGCTTCATTACTTACCCCCATACAGCCCAAACTTAAATCCAATAGAGCGGCTTTGGAAAGTAATGAATGAGCATGTGAGGAACAATGTCTATTTTCCCTCCAAAACAGCATGCACTTCTGCTATCAAAAAGTTTTTCGATGTGACGTTACCAGAAGTTGCAGGCTCACTTGTATCCAGAATTACAGATAATTTTCAGGTACTGATACCTGCATCTTCAAGTTGAAAGAGTATATACAAGATAGTCCGAGAGCATTCGGTGTCAAAGTTTTAGTAATGACAGCTGTCAAGTGTTGAAACTATTATTGACTTTCTGAATATGGGTATGCGCACACCCTTCAGATAGATAAAATTCATTCATACAGAGATTTTCTACCAGATTGTTCAGCAGTAAAGTTCGGGTGTTCAGATAATAGTCTCAGTAAACCTCTGTAATTAAGGAAACTTTAAATTTTCTACCAAGTTTTTTTTGAATGGACGCGGTAATTATTCAATTTTATCTTTTTATACACGTTAAAATTGTGTGTTTATTTAATCATTAAATCAAAAAGCAATGCTTAAGAACTGTTCAAATATGATGTTATTTGTTATCGATTTGCTTATTTTTTTTGTTAATAAATAAGTTTTTAGAGTTAATCAACTAATATATTTATCTGGTATTACCAGTTTTTTTGTTAATTTCTGCGTTGACTTGTTACATATTGATTGTCACTATTTAGTTGTTGGCTTAATGTTATTTTTAGTCAATTAGTTGTTAATTTGCGTTATGGTTTTTAGGAGTCAGTATGATAAAAAATTATAAAAAGAGCATTGCACTTGTCGCATTAGCCGTTTCAAGTTCGTTCCCAGCATTAGCAGCCGTTGATGCTTCTCGTACATTCGTTTGGCAGGGCGAGGTTCCACCTGCTCCGACAGGAGCAAAGTACAGAATTGCAAGCCCAACAGGTAATGAACCAGCTGCCGGTAAGCTAGACTTTAATGTTGATACTGATGGTACTGTTACGTTGAAAAATGCCACGGATATTGCATTTAACGTTTTTGAATTAGGCGCCAATAACAAACCCAACCTAACTAAGGTAATTAAATATAAATATGAACTTACTTCGTTAAAAATATCAAACAGCAGTAATATGATGAAAGAGCAAGGGGCAAAGGGTTATTTTGAAATCACTGCAAATGGAAAACCACTCGCAAAAAATGCACAATCATCTGAAGTCTCTGGCACCACAACATTGTCCGTAAAAGGGCACGCTTCGAATAAAGGCGGCGTGCCTGCTGCGGGAGATTATGTCTCAGTATATGCAGCGGTGGTTGTTAGTGATGCAGGGATGTAGGCGGTAAATAATGTCTAGGCTATTAATATTTTCTTTTATAATATTCAGTTTTTCTGGATTGGCAGATCCTTTTATTGGAGCAGTAAATTTATCCGTTGATATATATTCGAAAAGAAAGATTAATGGTCTAGATATTGTTACTCCTCAGTCTGATTTTACTCTGGAATATGAGAGTGGGAAAAATAAATTTAAGGTTCTCAAGATCCCATTTATTGTAAAGTCGACGATTTCTAAGTCCGCGCTTGATAATTATTCCTTGACATTGTTAAATGCTGAAACATATTGCAAAACGGAATCAAAAAGTGAAACTTTACCGAAGGTTATGTTTAAGGTTGATGATACGGAATTTTCAGTTTCAAAAGCGTTGAAATTTAAAAATAATGCTAATGAATCAAACCATACACTGAGTGTTGATGTTTATGATGTTAAGCAAGTAAACCAATTTCAAGAGTGTCAAGGTCGTCTTTCAATAATGGCAAGAGCAAGAATTTAAGGAATAGGTAGTATGCGAATTGCTGTTGTTTTTTGTTTGTTAACTATTATATTTCCAAGTCTAACACTAGCATTACAATACCCTGAAGGGTTTGATGACTTATTTTCTGAAAAACAAAGAAATATTAAAATCCAAATTTTTGGAGAGAGGGAAAGCATTATAGTAAATGCTCTTGTTACCTATGATGATTTTCGGATGACTATAGGCGATGAATTAAAGGTTCAGGGGTTTTTAGGCTCGATGAATTTGAAGGATGAGGTTGTTAATAGCATTGTTTCTGACCTCTTAAAAGGTGTTTCAACCGACATTACCTGCAAAGAGAGTATTGTTGATTGTATACCTAATAACACTTTGCACTCGGTTAAATATACATTTGATTACGACAATAGTTTTTTGAAAATATTTCTTGGTTCTAATGTTTTTTCAGTGTCTGGCAGAAATAATTCTTATTATTCGGCATTGCGTCAGCAAAATGCTTTGATTAATCAAATGCGTATTTACACTCAAGCTGGTTCAGGTTTGAACAACTCTTTGAGTACAGAAAATGATACGACGATAGGCTTGCCATTTGGTTTTATTCAAGTTGAGTCACAACTAAATTCTCACTCAAAAGGCGATATTTATAGAGCCGGCTATGATTATGAATTTGACGCATATCGGGTGTTTGCAGGTTACACCAGTACGAACGACCCCTTTAATACCAGTGACTTTCTTAATCAAACGGCAAACTATGCATCAACGGGGATCAGTTATGGTACCAGTGGGAATTTAGTTCGGGGTGGTCAAGCCAATCAATTAAAATTGTACTTTATGGCTTTACGAGCAGGTCAGTTAGATGTTTATCAAGATGACCGCTTGTTGATTTCTCGTGCTGTTTCGTCAGGCCAACAATTCATTAATTACAGTGAGTTACCTAATGGCAGTTACGATGTCAGATTAGTGTTGAAGTCTGGTGAGCAGGTTTTAGTCGACGAAACAAGACGAGTTGTGAACACTCCTGACCTGTACCTGCCTATTAGGGGCGTTGACTATGTCTTGAGTGTCGGTCAGCTTGATGTCACGAGTGATAATTTCAACGAAATGTCTTCATTGAACTTTGGTCAGTTTCGTTCAACATATAAATGGGATGAAAATCTTCTTTTGGCAAGTGGATTAACTTTCCACGACAAAGATGATATTTATACCAATGTCGGGGCGAAATATTTTTTCCAGGAATCTACTTCTCTTGACTATGTCGCGGGCTATTTTTCAACCGGGGATACATATCAGTCAGCCACATTGGATTTTAATTTTGGTCTGTCTTTGTCTGTCGAGTCCTTAGAAAAAAACACTCGTTCATTAGCCCTTGACCTAGCATCACAACTATACAGTCCAAGTTCTTTTTTACGTTATGATATTGGTACAACAGCAGAGATTTTTCATGGTACTGGTTACTTAAGTTATAGACACTCAGAGAATAAAGGAGCAATGGAGGGAAACTCTGACTTCAATAGTAGCTATACCAGTAATAATTTAATTGCAGGCTGGTCGAAGGCGACATCATGGGGCAATATTGGTCTCAGTCTCAACTATAATATGATGGATAACTCAACTCCGGATAATATTTCAACGAATATCTATCTATCTTATAACTTTAGTCGTGATTTGACGGCTCAATTCTCGACTAACTTTGAAAAAAACGGTAAAGAACGAACAGAGACGGCGCTTACTTACTCTCACTCTAGTGATAGCTTAGATTATTCAGGTACTGTTACTGGCTCCGTGGGAACGAGCGAGCCAGAGACTTCTCTTTCTGCGCAATTGTTTAAGAAAGAGGGGTATGGCCATTTTAATGCTTATGGTTATACCGGAACCAATGATATTAAAATGTTTAGTGGTTCATTTACGGGTACTCAAATTTTTACTGCAGATAGCGTTAACTTCACCGATGAAACTGGCGAATCATTCGCAATTTTATCTCCTGAAATCCAAGGTTTAGATAGCATGACTGTCGATTACGATGTCATTTCCGATAATGGAAGTAAATCTATGGGGGAGTTTGATGCAATATCCGAGCATATTGTGAGCTTACAGCCTTACAATGAAGTGACAATCCAACTCAATGCTGAATATCAAAACCTAGATATAAGTGACCCTTCGCGTACTCAGATAATGTACCCTAGCACAGTATTAATAGTCGATAGCCAAATTAATCAATACAATAGCCAAATATATGTTGTTAGTGATAATCAAGGTAAACCAGTGACAAACTTACAATGTATTGGAGATGATTGTCGAGGTGTAGAAGCCCTATCTAATGATGGTGTTTTCAGAGTTAAGTTTATTAACAAAGGAACTTACCAATTATCTTCATCTGAAGGTCCGTGTGTCTTTTCTCAATCGAAAACAAATAGTTATTTTATATCTGCTCGCTGTTCTAGTTAGTAAAAGGTTATGTCAATGATGTCTAATTTAAAAAATACACTAATAAGTGCTTCGGTGCTTGCGATTATTCTACTTAGCTCCCAAGTTTATGCTATTTCAATTGATACGATGGTAAGTTTTGGAGATTCCAAGGGTAAGGCAGAGCTAGTCGTAACCAATTCTGATAGCCAACGCCAGTTTATCAATGTCACTATTAATAAAGTGAATTTGGAAAATGGAGACTTTACCTTTGAACCTTATACTCGAAATAATATAGAAAAATGGGAAGTTGAAGCAACGCCTGCGCGTACAATCATCGATCCTGGATTTCATAAAAAAGTTGTTGTAAGGAATATCTTACCAATGAGCGAATGGTCTGATCATGAAGACCGGATTTACCAGTTAAATATCATTCCAACACCTTATATGAGTGAGGCTAATGGCGAGACAAAGAATCCAGTTCTTGTGACTTTTGGTTTTGCCCCTTTTGTCGTTTTACCTGCCAAACAAACCCCACCTATTGAATATGAGTTTACATATCTCGGCGATAAAGTGGAGATTTTTAACTACGGTAAGGGGTATTTCAGCGCATCAGTCAGCAGTTGTGATGATAATACTGAAGAGATGGAAAAAAGTGAGTGTGCTGTTTCAGTTGTTGTACTGTCTGGCCGAAGATTAGTCCTTGAATTGCCTGAGAAGATGAAGAATCAAAACAAATTTGAGGTATCTCTGATTTCTCATGCCAATAAATTCAGGGTTGAAAAGACCTATCATTTTAATAACCCCAGAGGTTAAGGCATGTGGAATCTATTTTTAACGGTAGCGATATTATTATTTATTGCTCCCGCCCAAGCTGTCCTTTTAACTGTAGATATTCGAGGCGATAACGTTCGTTGGAATCAAAGTGAAAGCGTCACAAATGGCTTTGTTCCTAGTAATTGGTTTCTAAGTTATGGTCTTCCTAGCGCTAAGGCTTTCACTCAAGCTCGGATTAGTGCTAACCAAAGTATTACTTTGAGGGGAGGAGGTCAAACAGTCTCTATTCCGCTCGAAATAATCGGCTTTGAGTACATGAGCCCAAAAGTGGATAACCTTCGCTCTTATAAGGGTTCAGGTTCTACTCAGCTGACTCTTGACGGTGTTCTAATCATTGCTAATGGCGTTGGGCAAGGGGAAAAGCTAATCAATCTAACGACTGAGGCAACCCCATTCACTCATTTTCGGCCAATATTCAAGGCTGTGGATAGAAGTACACTACTAAAATCATTCACCGACGTCAAAGCTATTCGAGGTATTTATACTGGTCAGTCAACAATTACGGTCGAGTATGATTATGTCGTTCCAATGTCTGGAGTTCGTGCTCGGCATACTTTATCTGTGCCATTGACGATATCTGTTAATTATGAACCGGCTGTGCTCAACACAGTAAGATCACCATGTCTTCAATCAAATCAATCGATGACGACAAGATACGACCGTAGGGACAATGTTTCAGGCAATATTTTATGCACATTCACAGCTGAAGGAGTTTTCCCTTTGGGCTTAAAACTATCTTTGTATAGTGAAGATGCCGGGAATTATCATTTAATTGGACCAGAGAATAAAACCATACCTTTTAGTGTCGAATGTTCGCGTTGTGAAGACAAAATACTATTACGTGATAATAACGTAAGGGTCCAGAGCACATATATCGATAATGCCGGAAACTTAAACGTTTTGCCCTTTAATTTGAGAATATTTTTTGACAATAAGAAATTGAATGAACTTAAAACAGGCAAGTATAGAGGTATATTTCGCTTTCTCATCGAGCCGAGGATTTAATATATGACAAAGACTTTTAGTGACATACGAAATCTATTCCAACTAAAGCATTGGCTCATTATCACTTTTATCACTTTGGTGAGTGCTTGTAATCAAAGTGATGATGGACAGAAGAGTGCGTCAGCAGCAGACACGACTCACTCAGGTACTGTTAGACAAGGCTTTACAGTGAGCGATGGCTTTGAAGTTATCGCACCGGGTCGGACTCAATATGTTGAGTTGTCAAAGTATTCATCCAAAACCTCTTCTATTCAGGTGAACTCGGTGACAACCGAGGATCCTGATTGCCAGGATGCGACGGTGAAAGACCATGGTTTTGAGGTGAGTGTACGAAGTAACCCGTCGTTATGCCGTTACACGTATAGTGCTTCTTCACTTGATGCATCTGCCTCGGCTGAAGTGATTGTATTTGCAAGTAATGCACTTCAACCTACGTTACCTCCGATATCGCGCGCGTTACAAGTTGATGGCAATGCGGTTGATATCGATCTTAAACAGCTACTAGCGACCGACTTTCCCGCAGGCTATCAATTGGTAGATCAAGCTGCGTTAAATGTTCAAGGCGATAATAAGGGGGCCGTTGTATATAAATCAGGCACTACCTTCAGCTATAAACCGCCTACAATGTCGGGCTGGAATCGGATTGTTTATACCTTGAGTCATCCTAGCAAAACAGATCAGGATAAAGTTGGTGCTGTCTATGTCACTATTTCTGATAAAGTGAATTTACCGCCACAAATAGGCAAACCAAATCTTGACTATAAAACAGAGGTGGATGCCGGTGTCAGCCTGACGATTGATTTAAAGACTTCGGGTGCGACTATAACTGAGCCTGATGGCCAAGGTTATCAACTTTTGGCAGTACAAAGCATGACGGGGGTTGTTCAACCAACTGATAAAGACTCAGTCACTAACACTCAATTTACTTTCAAAGCTCAAAAAGCTGGCGAGCATATCGTTAGCTACATCGTCGCAGACCATTACGGTGGCTATAGTATGGGCCAAATGAAAATTACAGTGAATGCGGACTTAAGGCCACGAACTTGGGAGCAAATAGCGATTGGTAGCGAGTTTTTTACGGCACCAGAACGGTATATACAAAGCGTGTTTAACGTTTTTCATGTTGCCCCTGAGTGGGATACAGGCGTTAAGAATACACTGTCTGCATTTAACGATCAGTCTGGGCAGCAGTATTGTGCATCCAGAGGGCGACTGCCAACCGTGAGTGAAATGCAATCGCTGCACGTTGAGGAAAATAGGCTAGACAAAAAGAAAAAATGGCCAAAAGATAAACACTATCTGACTCAAACCAACAACAACGGAAACATTGTTTTTGCTGGTTATGATCTTAAAGCCAATACTGTGTCTAAAAATCTTGGCCCATACTATGTCACTTGTGTACAGAACAGCTCATTCGGATTGAGGATGCGTACTAATATCGCTGTTGCCGACGGCAAAGAGCATTGGATTGCGACTTTAACCAAAAAAGATATCAGCCAATCTCCGACGTTAACGGTAAAACGCGGGAGTTTGGATGATGCGGAAGTGACCTTGTCTTCTAAGAGCGATCCAAATGATTCCTTGAAAATCAGAATCTTTGTTCGTGGTACCAAAGCGGGATCGTTTTATATCGATGCTTCTGATTCATCAGACTCGGTAAAAAGCCCGTTAGTGACCCTGATAGGCGATGCGTCAAATGTGAATTCATTAGAAATAAAGCCAGGAGCCGTCTCTTCGGCAATCGCTAATGGCACAGATAAGATAAAGGCGACTTATATTCTTACCGATAAAAATAATAACCCTATCTCTGGTCATGCCGTGACTTTTACTTGGTCAGGGAATGCGTTAGACGGCATTACAACATCTCAGCCGATAGTTCGTCAGCTAACAGGCGGAACAGTCAGCATGACTGGTACCACTAACCAAAATGGGGAAGTGGTTATCGAGGCCAGTGCTAATGCCGCGAATGACAACCTTGTTATTATTGCTTCAGTATCTAAGGCAAGGTCAAATGTGTGGCAACCTCGATTTATACAAAAAGGGGTTATAAAATTTGCTTTAGACAGTTTCGGCTATGGTACCGCGCTGAGTTCTGATGGTACCGTTGATGTAGTCTGGGCTCAGCAATCTTTAGGCGGCACCGTACCACCAGCTATTTTAAAAGTGCGTGGTTATCAAAACATAACAAACCTTGTGGGATCAGGAGCAGGCTTTGGTATTATCACCAATAATAACAATAACAATACGGCCTATACTTTTGCCCCGCACCATCCCCATCTAAATAATCTTAAAGGTGTTCAAGACGTCGATGAATTAATTGGATCCAGTGAAAGCTGGCTTGCTATTAAGCCTGACCGTTCTGTAGAAGTTTGGGGTAAATCCTCGGGTAAGACAATGTCTTGTGGAATTGATACGAGCACGATCAGAGTTAAAAAGGTTAAAGCCGTGACTAATGGTTTCGTGATCTTGCTCGAAAACGGTGAGGTGTTTGTTTGCGGAAAAGTTTGGGGTCTTTATGATCCTTACCCTACTCCACGTGCACACTACATTGTAGATATTATGGGTACTGAGACTCATGTATTACTGATTCATGTGTCGGGGAGGACTCAACAACTTGGACCCCTGTATCGTTACCCTTCGCGTAAGACCCCTCATCCTACAACACTCGATATAAAAAAAATGGATAAGGTACTATATTCAACAGGGCTCGCATTTGCCGTGTTATGGAATAATGGGACTGTGACAAATTGGGGGCTAAATTCTTATGGTGGGGCAACAACAGCGTCCATGTGGTTAAAAGATATAGATAAGATAGTACCAACATACAGAAAATTTGGAGCGCTCAATCGTAAGACCAATACGCTGACTATTTGGGGGGGGCGTTATAATCCTAGTACTCATAGTGAAGAAGAGGTTCCGACTGAGACACTTTCAGGTGTAAAAGATGTGGTTAGTAGTATTGGTGGTGGTTTTTTCATTCGTAAAACTGATGGCTCTAGTATTATTTGGGGCGATGATAGTCATTCTTATATTCCTAACAATATGTTAAAAGATGTTAAAAAAATCCTCAAAAACTCTTGCTATGGTAATACTGCTCTGGCGGCATTGAAATTTGACGGAACCGTAGAAGTTTTCGGTGAAGCTAGGTGTGGAGGAAATAACAATACCGGTGTTGACCTTACGGGGGGTGTGAAAGATATTTACTCATCTGGTCATTCTTTTCATGCAATAAAAAATGACGGGCGTTTGGTGTCTTGGGGGTATGGCTTTAAACCAAGGCCAAACTAGTCTGTTATTTTCTTTCCTCCTCATCTCGCTGTCGTGATGGGGAGGTCGGATATTTTCGGTCGCTTCAGTTGTTATGCTATAGATATAAAATAAGACCATTAAATATAGTCAACCGACACTGAAAGCCTCTATTTACATCGATAAAGATTATTCCTATGAAAAAATCTATTCAAAACACGATCGTCATTTTTTTTCTGTCCGTATTTTCACATCTCACTTATTCAGGCAGCTATGAGATAAATGACGCGTCTTTTTTAGGGGGAAAAGTTGGGTACGGTTACGCCAATAACCAAGATTCCCATTCTACCATTTCTAATGGTGCTATTGTGGGGCTCTATGGGGGGCTGTATATCACTGGAAATATAAGCATTGATTTAGGTTACCAATATCATATTGTTCCCAGTAGTAGTGATGGAACAAATGTAAACGTATCCTTCATTGAAAGTGGAGTAAGGTATGATTTTTATCAAAAGCACGATCTGTATTTTTATGGACGAGTCGGTGTGGGTCAATGGGGAATGAGTACTGAATACCAACAGAAGTCGATAAACGACACCGGTTTTTCGCCAATAGTGGAAGTGGGTAGTGTTTATAAACTGTCAAACAAAGTAGAAGTCAATATTGGCTATCAGTACATCAATCACATTGGTTCAAGTAAAACCGGCACTTACAATAGCCATGGTTTGATCTCCGGTCTGAGGTTTCACTTAGGTAAGGGAAATGACACAACGGTTGTCGTTAACCCTACTGATGTCATCAAGAAAGAGAAGCTTCCCTTACAAGATCGCCAAACGTCCCTTCATACGCCAATAAAACATCATTACCCTGCACTTAATTTTGCTTTTGATAGTGATGAGGTCAACGGAGGCGATGCTCATGCAAATTACCATAAGTTGCTAGAAAGGTTGAAAAAAGATAAAAGTTTAAGAATTAAAGTTATTGGGTATACAGATTCAAAAGGCGCTGATCAATATAACTTTGCACTCTCGAAGAGAAGAGCTATCTCATTGGCTAAGTGGTTAGAAGCTAATGGAATCAATAAAGAACAAGTATCCGTTGAAGGTCGTGGTGGATCAAATTTTTTAGCGACAAATTTAACACCAGAAGGCAGGGCGTTAAATCGACGGGTAGAGTTAATCATGGTGAAGTAGTTTATTAATAATTAAACTGATCTTGTTACGTGTTTTGGCCCCAATGAAAGGTACAACAAATCATTTACCTCCCTTTTTCCGGTTGAAGCAGCCATACGGTTCGAGCGGGTATTGGAGGAGGTAGCTGCCTTGCTATGCCCTTACCATAAGAAGTCACCAAATGTAAGCTTACAGAGAGCGGTAACGGAAGAAACGTTTGAGTTGAAAGGGAATGAGTTCACCTTTGTTTTTATTGGGGCGACTTTGGTTAAGTGATTGATTTTAAACGTAATTTTTTAATTATTTAAAAGCTATTAGATATTTGGCTTTAAATTTACGGTCACGGAATTCAAAAAAAACTTTTTATCCAATGTAAGGTTAGCTTTTAGGTTTTGTATGTGGTTTTCTATTACAAAATTGGTTGGTAGTAAGTTGTCAAAAATAATTTATGCTATAGTAAGTGGCTCTCGATTTCTTAAGAAACGAGTTATCATAATTTTTGTTTGAACGATATTTAACCTAGGTCGTGGCTGTGAATCAAGCGCTGCGGGCGTTTGCAATTACATTGTTAGTCGTAGTACTAGTAGCTTACTATATGAGCTTTTAAAGGCGGAAGTGTGGTACAAAATATTCTTTTCGATAGAAAGCGTCTTTTTTATATTAAGCGGATTCTATTTTCAATTGTTTTTCTGGTTGTACTAACATTAGCTAGCTTTACTTATCAATCAAAAAATATTTATGAGACGATAAATCTCTCTTTAAATAAAAAAGTCATCGAACTAAACAATATTGTGAGAGCGGGTGAAGTCGCTGCTATTCGGGCAGGAACAATAAGTAAACATTTTATTAATGGTTGCTATACTTATCAAAAATATTTGGATGACTTAGTTTTGACTACACGATATATCAATGGAGTGGTGTTGGCCAATGATAAAGAGGAGTGTTATTCCTCAAATATTTCAAGTATTAGCCTCTCGTTACCAGAATGGAAAGGTGACTTTTTTAAGCTCAAGGTAGGCCAAGCTTTAAATCCTATCGACTCTATCTTAATGGTTAGCGACTCTAAACGCATCGGTTCATATTCCACATTGGATATTTATACCTTGTTGAATGTTATTGATCAATTTTACGATTTTGGTACCGTTTATATTAACATTAACGATGCTTATATCGGGTCTAATCACTTTGTTGAACATTTTTCTGGTCAAACCATCATTGTTGAATCAAGCCAATACCCTTATTCACTGGTATTTAACTATCATTATTATGATTTGGCTTACTACTTATTTAGTAGCAGCTTCTTTTTGTATTCATTATTTTTCTCACCCCTTGTTGTCTATTTTTTTATTAACTTTGGTTGTGACGATGATGCACTTTTGCTTAAAGAGATTAAAAATTCTATAAAATTGCATCATTTTGTTCCTTATATACAGCCAATAGTCAGCCATGATGGAACAATTAAACATGCAGAAGTATTGGTTCGATGGGTTCACCCCAAATTTGGCCTAATCCCACCCGATGATTTTATATTGCTTGCTGAAGAAAGTGGATTAATTATTCCAATTACAGAGCAGATCATGGAGGTTGTGGCTAACAGACTTTGTGACATTGAGCATCAGTTATCACCTGAGTTCTCGATTAGTTTTAATGTGTCGGCTTCTCATCTTGGATGCCCTTCAATAGTAAGTAGTTGCGAAAACTTCCTCAGCCATTTTTCAAGAGGCTCAATATTATGCCTTGAACTCACGGAACGAGAGCTTCTCGCTAATACTGACTTAACGTTGAGTTTATTGGCATCCATTAGAGCGATGGGTGTCAAGTTGGCACTTGACGATTTTGGCACTGGCTTTTCAACTTTAGAGTCTTTAATGAATTATGAGTTTCAAATTGTCAAAATTGATAAAAGTTTTGTTGAGCGAGTCGGTGATAAGTCGGCGTCTGCACACATTGTAGACAGCTTGATCGAATTATCCCAGAAGATGGAACAAACATGCATTGTTGAAGGCGTTGAGACTGAAGACCAAGTTCACTATTTCCTCTCTAGAGGCGTGGACGCTATTCAAGGCTACTTTTATTCTAAGCCACTCACTTTGGAAGAATTTATTCGTTATATCAGTCAAAAGGGTATTTAATGCAACGCGGTTTGTTTTTAGTCTTGTTTAGTGCTTTGTTACTCGCGCAACTTGGGTGTGAAAGTGAAGACAATTCTGGTACCCCCGTCAACCAATCTTCTTTCCCAATTGCTGCCAATGATAGTTTTCATGTCGTTCCACCGAACATAGATTCGTCTATCGAGCTTGCTTCTCATATTGATATGTTTCGAGAGTTGAATTCAAAAATAAATGCTCTTTATGGCATCATACCAAATTGAATAGGGCATGAGTGTGACGGAATAGTGATTGCGAGTTTGATACTTATATTCAATGGTTCTACAAAAAAGTTGGCTGTCTATCAAATAAGTTGCATTATCAGGCTACAATCAGGCCAGTCTTTTCATCAGTATGTTCAAGAATTATTCAGGTCAAACTCCCGAATAGTATAAGAACCGTTTGTTGTAATAGGTTTAGTCAAATACTTAGATTGACATTGTGAAGGTTACTGATTTTTATATCTAAGTTGCTGCTTTAGTTGGCTAAATTCAATTATTTTGAGCTTAGCTCTAATCCTGATTCTTTAATGGTTTTAATTTGGTTATATAAGTGTTTAGTTTTCTTTCGGTAATTCGGTGATGATTTATTTACCACTTGCTTAACCTATCGAGGAAAACCTTGAAGTTCCGAATCTCAATATTATCAGTGTTAGTTGCCACACTTTCTGCATGCGGAGGTGGCGGCGGTGATTCAGCGCCACAGGCTCAAAAGAAACAAACAGTAGTGCCACAAATGTCGGTCACTCCAGCAAAAGGTAGTGTGGCTGATCCAAAAGATGATGCAGTAAAGAAGTTCTCTAGCAGCCCTGCCATGTATTCGGCAAATACCATTGGCAGCACTGATATCAAAGAGTGCATCAAATCTTTAAACTTATTTAATATTTATAGTATTGGCTGGGATGATAAATTTAATGAAGAGTTATCACTTAAGCAGCAAAAAGACCTCAAAGGGTTTTACGGCGTTTACGGCGCAAATGGGATCGTAGACTATGCTGAGAACAGCAAAGAAATGATTGAAGCAAAAGATTGGATCAGCTACTTCTACTATGATGCAAACCATCAAGATTGCGAAGCTCGTCGCTACAAGTCCTATTCCAAAGTGAATAAGGTGGGTGAAGACATTACAGAGCTTAGGCACCAATATAGCGTTGATGCCGCTAAAAACACACCTCAACAAAATTGGAAAAACTATACTGCTTGGCAAATTGATTCTCAGAAAAACACAGTGATTGGTCTAGTGACAACTAGCATTACTGGTGCTATTCAGAACAAGCAGCAATTGAAGAGTTTCAGCTCAGGTAGCGAGCGTATAGTTGATACTGTTAGTTTCAGTGATATGTTTAGAAATAGCTATTTTTTGGAGCTTCATAATAATGGCGAAGCCGAATATCAAGTGGTTGGCGGTAAGGTGATTGATAGATATGCAAAACGAAATCTGTCAGACCCTGATTCATATTATGCCGTTAACTTAATTTCGGCGTATTTCCCAGGTGTAGGTACCCGAATCAATTGGTGTATTCGAGGTAGCCAATTCGCATCAAATAAAGAGGCACCAATCACCAAAGCCCAATATAACAACATTATTGAAAGTGGTGATTTAGACATAGCCTACTGTGATCCATTTGATAAAAATATCGGCAAAGTTCGTTATTATGATACGAAAGGAAACAAAGTATCAGACAGCTCTGCTATCGCCGACGAGCTAAACAACAAGTTAGTACAAGGCACTGTTGTTAAAGATAAGTTGGATCAACGCGTTAAAAACAAGAAGTTGTACTTAGGAAAAACACACAGTGAATATTTCCAAGATACTTCTCTGGCGAATCAAGTTGATCAGATTAAGGCTGATTTGACGCAATAGCCTTTCAATGAGCAAGTTCTCTCTGTCACGTCGCCCAAGTTTAGCCTAATTAACTTTACACAGTGAGTTGCAGCTAAACTTATCAGCGAGCGCAAGTACGTTTTCGCTCGCTGATAAATATTAATTTGGGCTATTCTTTAGTACAGTACTTTAAATTAGCTTTCCATATTTAACTCGAAAGTTGGTTGCCAAATACTTGAATCACGATGCGTAACAACAAGAACGGTCGATGCTAATGAGTGAGTGAGCTCAGCAATAGAACGTTCAGTCATTTCATCCAAAGCCGAAGTGGCTTCGTCGAGGATCAAAATAGGAGCTTGTTTTATCAATGCTCTCGCAATCGCTATTCGCTGATTTTCACCTCCGGATAAACTTCTACCTTTTAGTCCAACGTGTTGGTGAATGCCTAAAGCCGATCGTTCGAGTACTTGACTGAGTTGAGCTAGCCTAGCGTATTCCTCTACTTCCTCATCGCTCGCGTCGGGCTTTCCTAGTCGTATATTTTCAGCTATCGTACCCGTAAAAATGATAGGGTCTTGTGCAACGTAAGAAAGTTGCTTAGTGAGCGTATTATACGGAATTCTGGTTAGATCGATGCCCCCCAAAGAAATATGCCCACATGTAGGATCATCAAACCGTAACAGCAGCCCTAACAACGTGCTTTTTCCGCAACCACTAGGCCCAGTTATAACGACGTTTGAGCCTTGGGGGATATCGGCTGCAATGTGACTGAAGATGTCACCATAGCTTATTCCAGATAACTGAAGGTGATGATGACTTGGGGATTGTGCACTGACTTTTTCCGGGTCGGGTAAGCAGGGGACGTTCGTTAAGTAAAGGTAGTCACTTATTGAATTTTTTACGGTGTTAACGTCCATCCCTGTAAATACTAACTTTTCTAATGTAGCAGAAGCTCTTGTAATAAGAATTAGTATGGCCAAAATTAGTACAGGCTGGTCTATATCATTAAAGACCATATAACTTGCTATGCCTGTAATTGGAATTATGTTTACAAGAGCTGATAAAAATGTGACTTTTGCAATTGTGCAATTGATATGTGCGTAAATTTTTTCTTGTCTGACCCAACTAGATTCCATTCTTTTTACTGCTCTTCCAGGACCTACGGTTGAGCGCAGAAAATCGAGATGCTCAAGAAGCTCTATTGTTGATTGCGAAGCTTGAGTATCCGAATCATGGCGTGATGCATCGGCTTTACTGAGTAGGGTTTGAAGCTTGTGATGAAAGAAAAGTGACATAAAAAGCAAAGCTGCACTCAGCATTGCAATCTGAAAGCCTCCGACAAAACCGATACCAAAAATAATAAATAAGGGAAGAAGTGGGGCATAAATAAAGGTTTGTAATTGGTGTGCGGGAATTGCCATAAAGTCCGGTATCCCCTGTTCCGCAAGTTGGGTTGTCTGGGCCCGATTTTTATCGTTAAACCATGCTAATTTAGCTCGGCTTAGCGCATATCCAAGTGACTGATAAAGGATACCAGCCAATTGTGCGCCAGCTATGAAGCCACTCCGCGTAACTACGATGGTTACTAATATTGTAATGAAAGCGGGAACGACTACGTAGAGTGGCGGGAGCTGTTGCACGATTGCCATCGCAAGGCATGTATAGGAAAAGGCTTCCAGAGCTGCAATAACTCCCCAAGCACAGCCAATACCAAGCAAACGTTGTTTTACCGCCAATGGAAGTTTTTGCTCAGAAAGTCGTGAATCTTGCGCTGTCATATTGCTTCACTCCAAGTGCGGTTCGTTCGTGTTAAGGTTAGCTTGACATCTGTTTTCTGAGCCAACTCTGAGTCATGGGTGACTATGATCAAAGTTTTATTCTTCTCGTGGGCAAAGTTCCGCAAATTCTCGATGACTGAGATTGCGGTGTGCTTGTCGAGTGCACTGGTCGGTTCATCAAGTAAAAATATGTTCGCATCAGTGAGAAGCAAACAAGCGAGTGCGATTCGTTGTTTTTGTCCTCCCGATAAGGCACCGGCATTGTCTTCTAAGTCAATACTTATCTGTGCAATGTCAAGTGCCTCTATCATCTGCCTTTCAGTAACTTCGCTATTTGCCAACTGTAAGTTACTTCTCACTGTTGTGTTCAAAATACTGACCTGCTGTGGTAAGTAGCGAATGGCAGAGAATTGTGACTTGTCGTTTAATTGCTGGATTGGTGTTTCTCCAAGAAAAACCGAGCCTTTAGTTGGAATTTCAGAACCAGATAGGATTCGTAGAAAAGTACTTTTACCGACTCCACTAGGTCCCATAATCGCAGTACATGAACCTGGAGTAAACGTATGACTGACATTGTCAATCAGGAGTGTTCGCTCATAGATAGCATGTATATTTCTTGCATGTAATTGCTCGACAGTATCGACGGTAGCTTGAGCTTTTTTTATTGGGGACTCTTTCAAGAAGCTTTGAAGCCGTCTTGCTGCACTTTTTCCTGCAACGACATAATCGAGTCCGTGCCCTAGCTTCAACACTGGCGTTACAATAGCTAAGCTAAAAAAGAAGATTGCTGCCATTTCTGGAACGGGTAATTGGTAGGACACAGTATATGCAATTGAAAATGTAGCTACTGCTTGCAGAAGTGCGACAGCTATTGCGGCTGGTAAAGCGACTTTACTTACCCAACCAACAATACCATTAGTGAAGCATTGGGTGGCTTTATTATAATCTGCCATAGCACCAACGTGAGTTTCAAAGATTCTGTTTATTTTGATTCCTCGTATGTAATCGTTAACTGCCGTTACTATTTCTCCCATGATGCTCATACGTCGTTTACCATGTTTAGCTGCGTAGTTCGGGAGAAATATTAGGTAATAGAGTGATGCAAGTAGCCCAGGGAGCAGAACCAGCAGGGCGGTTGCACCAGCAAAATGTATCATGATAGTTATTGATGCCAATGGCACTACCATAAATGTAACGAACTCTGAGGGTAAATGAGCCACCATATGATGAAGTGCATTAATATCCTCTGTCGTCAAACGACGAAGTTGGTTATCGCTGTATTGTGTTAACGCTTTATGGGGTAACCTCACGAGGTGCTGAGCTATTTGTCTACGTAATTGAGAAGAGAACTGTGCTTCCGCCTTGTGAATCGACCAAGAGGCTAGTGATGAAAGCGCAGCGCTCGTAATCCATAATATAATGGCTGTATATAACCATTGACTCGAAAAGTTATCTATCAGTTGTATTAAGCATAATAGAGCGAAAACTTTAGTCAGAGCAGCAACCCCTTCCGCAATCGTTCCTATTATAAGTCCAGTTTTAGATCGGGCGAGAGCAGGTAGCAGTTCTTGCGTAATATAATATTGTGCTATTTTAGTGATCATTACTTTATATCCTCTTGCTTGATATTAGAGATTCGCAGGAGGCTTTCTAGCTTAGAGTTTCGATAATTCTTACAAAGATTCATAATTAGCTTAATTTCTTCACGACAGATTTACACAACGACTTTCGACTCTAATTATTAACGCACTAAACCTTCGTGATTCTAATATGCAAAATGTTGCTTTTGGAACGTATTACTACAAGAGTTACCTAAGAGTTTGTTGACTAACGAGAGTCCTTTACTCTGTGCAGATAAAACATTAAAAGTTGCATGGTAACTTAATGTTAATGAGAATCAATACTAGCACTAGCATCTCCATTTGATGAGTAATTAGTTGCTTATTATATTGCTAGATGACATTAATATGCACCTGATCACGTTTTACTCGCGGGTGAACCTGATGAACAGCGAAGAGAGCTGTTAGGTTGACTATATTTCATTACATCTAATCCTTAGCCAGTTTTTCATTAGTTTCCATTACTTCTATAGCCTTGCTGTTGCTATTTGATCATAAATTCAATTTTGTTTAATAAATGTTCTGTTACATCAGAGAAATGTGTATGACAATATTTTTTGAAAAAGAAGCATCCGTTAATAAATAAACCCATACCTCAATAGTCAACCAGATAATTTTTCATTTCTTGGGGGGATACAGGTAGGCAGGTAATTAGCCCCGTTGATTTTACAAAACGTAGCAGTTCGAAAATAAAGAGTGACAATGTCGAGTTACAAATACGAGCGTTTACTCTCAACCACGATAGACAACGCTTTATTGCACCTTTGGATTTCGGTTGCCAACTCAAGAAATCATGTTTCTAGAGATGTCCGAAACCAGATATTGGTGCGATGGTTTAAGCCAAAAATAAATAAGATCAAATATAAAAAAATTAAGAAAGAGATAAAGTCGATCATACAGGCTGGCAAGTATGGTACAGCCTTACTTGAAGAGCGTTTATGTGAGCTTAGAGAGCTATCCCAAAGCTACAGGGATAGGTTGAATGACATGCATAAGCTTCACTATCTACTTGAATATTTGAGAGAAGATCATGGGATAACGGCAGACCTTAATGAAGGTGTGTCCGAATATCTTCCTAGTACTTTATATGTCTCGCAGGCGCATCTAGAGCAATGCTTCTCAGAGGAGCAACAGCAAATTAAGCCATTAATGGTCAGTTTATCCAATATTAACGTGGACAACTTTATTCATATTGTCCAACTGTTTGGCTTTCATAAAGTCGAACTTAACACGCATCCTACTAGCAGTTTGCCAATCGTAGAACTTTCTGTCGTTAACTAACTTGGCGCGATAGGAATTTAGTCCTTATTTACTAAGGGTATAAAACATAAAACCAATTATTATTTTTGAAGGTGGACAGTATCATTTTTTTTAAAAAGAAGGAAAAAAGCATAGATCAACCTGATCACAATATGGATATTGTTGATTCATTGAATCGTTCTTTAGCAATGGTGTCGTTTGATACTCGCGGGCATGTGTTAGACGCGAGTGAGCCATTCTTATCATTGATGGGCTATTCACTGGATGAAATAAAAGGTAAACATCACTCACTATTTTGCTCTGACGAGGTAGTGAATACCTCTCACTATACGCAGTTTTGGCGAGACCTTGCTGCAGGTACAAAGAAAAGCGGTGTTTTTCCTCGTTACGCCAAGGGAAAGCGACAAGTTCATATCGAAGCGACTTATTGCCCAATCATTTCAAATGGGGAAGTGCAAAAGGTCGTTAAAGTTGCCGCTGATGTTACCGAGTCTCATGTAAAGCAGACTCTAGACAGCGAGTTATTAGACGCACTCAACCAAACCTTTGCGACTATTTCGTTTACGCCCGATGGCAATATTTTAGATGCAAATGACAACTTCCTGAAAACCTTGGGTTACTCAAAAGAACAGGTTATTTCGCAGAATCATCGGATGTTCTGTTTTGACGAATTTTACAAAGAGAACCCTAACTTTTGGCAAGAGCTGCAATCGGGTCGAGCATTTACTGGCCGCTTCTTAAGAAAAGATCGACATGGTGGAAAAGTTTGGATTCAAGCTTCTTACAGCCCAATAAAGAACGAGCGAGGAGAGGTCTATAAAGTCGTTAAGTTTGCTTCTGATATCACTAATGAAGTGCTGCAAGAAGAGGCGACTTCGGATGCGACTTCTATTGCTTACAGTACCGCGGTAGAGACAGCACAAGTGGCAAGCGATGGACAATCTTCTCTCGCTCTGACCCGCGAGCTGTCTAAAAATGTGGTTGAAGATATCGAGAAGTCTGAAAAGCTAATTCGTCGACTGACCGAATTATCGGGCAGCATCGAAAATATCGTGCAGGTCATCGGCAATATTGCTGATCAAACGAATCTACTGGCACTTAATGCGGCCATCGAGGCGGCTAGGGCTGGAGATTACGGCCGTGGTTTTGCCGTAGTTGCTGATGAGGTCAGAGTTTTAGCTTCGAGAACATCCGATTCAACAGAAGAAATCAGTCGAGTGGTTGCAGAGAACTTATCTTTAACCAATGACATTACGCAATCTATGGAAGTGATCAGTCAATCGTCTATCGAAACAAACGACAGGCTTGAAAGCGTATCTGTTGTGATCGAAGAGATACAAAAAGGCGCGGAAGACGTGGCTAGATCTGTCTCGAACTTAACTTAACCGAAGATAGCAGGGCGTAAGTGACTCACTTTCGCTCTGCATCACTAGCAAAAGCAGCTTATTCGCGTTCGGGAGTAAGCACCCCAACCCTAAATACCTTAAATCAAGCATAGCTCATTGCAGGTTTGTGCACAGCTATACCTTACGGCTTAAATATTAAGGCTGTAGCTCGAGTAAGATTTATAAACAAACAGATTGCATATAAATTGTGTTTTGTAGAGTATGAGGGCACTCATCAATGGTGGGTGGATAACAACAATAACAAGGATAATAAAAACAATGAAATTACGTTTAAATCTTAGCCTATTGCTGATTTCGACGGCACTTAGTCCAGTTGCGCTTGCTAATACTAGCTACCCTGATGGTTACTACCTTGAAGCTGAGGGGCTAAGCGGCAATGCCTTAAAAGACATGCTTGGTGTGATTGCTGCTCGCGGGCAAAAGCAACTCACTTACACTCAGGTGTGGTCTGCATTGAAAGACACCAACGAAGATCCGAATAATCCGAACAATGTGATTTTGTACTATAGCGGTCGTTCACAATCCAAAGACTTTACGTCATCAGGCAACAACGACAAGAATGCTTGGAACCGTGAACATCTTTGGCCAAAATCTTTTGGTTTCAAGCGCAAAGATCAGTGGGGTTATACCGACATTCACCATCTTCAACCAACCGACGCAGAGATTAACTCTATCCGTTCGAACAAAGACTTCGATTTTGGTGGTGCGCCATTGAAAAAGTCACCGCTTAACAAGACGGATTACGACAGCTTTGAACCTCGTGACGCAGTGAAAGGGGATACCGCTCGTTCGCTTTTCTACATGGCGGTACGTTATGAAGGCAATAACGCGAAAATGCCGGACTTGTACTTAGTCGATGACACGTCGAGCTCTTCAGGGCAACCTAAGGTTGGAAAACTGTGCACATTACTACAATGGCATAACGCCGACCCTGTCGATGATTGGGAACGTAATCGACATGAAAAAGCTGTTAAATGGCAAGGTAACCGCAACCCGTTCATTGATAATCCAAGCTGGGTAAATGACATATATGACAGCCGCTGTAATGGTTGATATATAAACTTAAGTCAATGCAATGAAGCCATCCTAGTGATGGCTTTTTAT
The DNA here is from genome assembly GCF_002954585.1 of Vibrio chagasii. Classification (GTDB taxonomy): domain Bacteria; phylum Pseudomonadota; class Gammaproteobacteria; order Enterobacterales; family Vibrionaceae; genus Vibrio; species Vibrio chagasii_A. The sequence continues at coordinate 1,098,780 of NZ_MSCI01000001.1, read as the reverse complement.
CTTGCGAACACTTTATTAGTGAGTGGTATTTGCAGTAGAGAACACTCAGTGTATCGATAAGCAACGTCGTTAAGCTTCAGCTAAGCTCTTTGTGTTTGTGTTGAGTGATATGCAGGTTCTAGATAACGATTGAGTGATATCCAGGTGTTGGTACCAGTTATTGAAAACCAGTTCGAAGTCATTAAGAGTAATCCTACCAAACGTATGATTTCGATATTGCTCACAGAGGTTAAAAAGTCGCTGAGCATTATTGATTGGTGATCTAAAGCGAATCAAAGAGCTGTGAGCAGTGACCTGTTTGTATCGACTATCGAAAGTGACTCGTAGCCCTTCTTCTACTAATGCTTCACGTAACTTGTTTCGGAACTGTTCAAGTCCATTACCCATAGGAAAGCCTTGGAGGATGATACAGTTTTCAGAAGCACTTATGCCTTTATACTCAATCTCAATAGGTGCAATTGAACCTACAACTTTATTGAAAACCTCAACGTAGGATTGAGCATTAATATGAGTTATTTCAAAGTTAGCAACGCATGAAATAATGGAAAGAATGGTTAAATGTAACTCCTCCCTAGGATGATAATATTGGTCGGGTTCGAGTATGCTTACAGCCTCTTGAAATCTCATTATTTCATCGAGAAGAGCATTGTTGCCTTGTTTTAGATAGGCTAGAGCAGTGATCCCTCTTCGAGTGTCGTTGGGTAGATCTAATAGATGTGAATCTAGTTCATATTGGTCGGTTTTAGATGCAACTTTAAAGCGTTGCCACATCTTATCATAAATCTCTTCGCTCACAGTTTTCCTTCGATAGTTATTAAGACAATAGGTGAGTACAGAACTTATTCCCTTGAGATGAGTGGCTTAAAATGCATCCTCACTCAAATATTATGTTTAGCTGTTCCATTACTCGGTTGTGTGGGTTTAGGCTTCAACAGCTCCTATTTTCTTAGACATGTAAAAACCAGTAATAGAGAAGCCCACTGCTTGGTAGAGCTTCGGTGCTCTTTCATTATGGTACGCGATTCTTAACTTTATTTGTTCAAGACCATGTGCCTTAAGCTGGTGTTCTAATGAGCTCAGTGCTTGTTTTCCATAGCTTGCACCTCGGTACAAATTAAATACGTAGAAGTCGTAGATGAAGGTAGATTTATCTTCTGTATTAATGGAGTGCCAAAGGTAGCCGACGAGATATGCTTGTCCATTAGCTCAGCTTCAATACAACGTCCAATATGTGAGTTCACATACTAGGAGTTGGTTAGCTCGAAAGGTAAACATGGTGTGCCTTGGTGATATTTAAGCTGCCAACCAGCCTCAGTCAAAACCCATATAGAGCAACGTTTGGCATAGTTACTCACATCACCAAGTTCACTTACCAAAGCAGTCTGATATTTTAGTAAGTGTACCGAAGGGCTTAGTAAAAGGCATTCGTAGTTTTGTGAGTGAATTTTTGAGGTGGAAGGTTCCTCTGCTCTCATCATTTTGACGATAGACATAAAGTCATAGCTATCGCCACTGCGACCGACTTCAGAAAAATCGGGATGTATTAAACGCTTAATATCATTGTTGTTTTGTCGAACTTCATATTGATGAAGTTCGATTTCTTGCTGAATTAAAATGTCCAATAGAGCTCCCTAGCGTAGATTTCAAATTACCAGTTATCATGTTACGTATCATCCCTAGAAGCATTGTATAGAGTGCTTAGGGGCTTCGAGGCTTGGTAATAAGCGTTTTGTTATAGAGTGGTTCCATTTACTAACGACCAGTGGTGTGGCATTAATTCACGGATAGTTTTGAACACCAGCTTATTCTCTTTTGTTGAGATAGCTGCTTTAACGTCGCCTCCCCAATGAACCAGTCTTTCTTGGCAGACTCCACAAGGAGATAGCACCAAAAACTCAGTACTCTCGTCTTCTCGACAGATACACAGGGAGTGCGTGACTTTTTCGTTCAATTTATGCGCTTCCAGAAAGGCGCCGACCTCCATACAAAGAGAAAGTGCATCATTTTTCGTATCGGGAGCAATACTAGTTAAAATTTTGCCTGTTTCCGTTCTTACAGCTGCAGCACCGCCCCAGCCTCGCGGATACCGTTTTTTAATCAGCTCAACGGCAGCGTGATATAACTCTTGTTCTTCTTGTTCCATAGTATCCTCTCGAGCTGCCACTGTTTGTAGCTAGTGAACGATGACGACCGTTTTCGCCAACTTGTCACCTATTCTTTGCCTCTTTTTACCAAGAATAAAAAATGCGTCGATAATGCCAAGCAATGGTTATAGCAAATTACGAAAGAGTGATTGTTTTAAACTACAATTTTCTCCTGTAACCGAATCTATAACCGAAATTCCCAGTAGTTTCTTGCCAAGACTTTGACCTCTCGGCAAACCATCAGAAAGTAGGAAATACGAAGCTGCTATCAAGCTCGCTGACCAACCTGTTATATCTTGAGATAAGCCGATTGAATTACCTAACGAAAGAAAGAGCATGAATATGATAGCGCTAATCAAAGAATCGATGAGCTCCCCTACATAACGACGCCCTGGGCTTGCTAGCTTATACGCTTTAATTACACCGTCACTATTGTTTTTCACTTTTTCCCTTTATATGAATTGGATATTTGAGTTGTTTGATAATGTCAGGTCCACCTAGCTATGTTTGAGCGCGCTGTGACCTCCTTGGACGGATACTCTCTAACATACAGGGTCAATTAATTTGGATGATGACCCTGAAAATCGTGGTGGTGTTGCCTGTAAAGAAGGAACCGCGTAGCCAAATATTAAGCTATTAGCTTTTGTTGTTTTTACTCTTGGTAATATATCTAAAGCTTATACTTGTTGGTATTTATTAAACGTACATCAATGTTTGATCGCTTCACAAAACGGTATCTCACTATGAGTGGTTTCGTTGTTAGGTGCGAATTTAACTTATTGACTTGGTTGTACTTAATTTTTTGATGTTGTAGTGAACATGACTTTACGCTGTGACAAGCTCGTGCGATTTGAATCGGTGACTGGTTAATTCATGCCTTTTTATTGTCATTGCTTTATGATTGCTCAGACATACCTAATACCCCGTCAACTCCATATACCCTGTACCTGAGTGTGTTCCTTTAATTGAGATTGGACCCTCCCAATAGGGAACCGATAGGGGCATTTTTGCTTTGGGATTGAGTGCTGAGACAGTCAGCTCTATGTTTTTCGTTGGAATTGATATTTGCCACTCTGTTGGATAATCGCGCCCATCGATTACTGTTTGTTTGGTGGCGGTGAGAGTAATGTCTTGCTGCGAAATGGCAGTACCAGAGCCATCTTGCTGCATCAATCTTGCGTGAGCATAACTGGCTTTGCCTGTCGTCGAGTTTCGCAGTTGAAACACGACTAGGCTGGTTTCATCATTGAGCCTAAGTGCAAACCAATCCCAGCCTTGTTGAGAGTCGAGTAAGAACTGCGAGCTCCACTCTCTGTCAATCCAGCCTTTGCCTGAAACTTCATGCGTCACGCCATCAATCGTCACGTCGCCTGATACATCGATGAATGGCTGGCTGTAGTAGTAGGAGGCGACTTTTCCGTCACTGCTTTTGGTGCTGTAGCCTTGCTCTCCTTGTTTTTGGTAGGGAGCGTCGTTAGTCAGTGTTAACGAGTAGCCAAACTGCTCTGAATTAGCATTCAATGTGGCAGGGAATAAGTCATTGGTAGAAGATGTCCACTGCCAATCATCAAGATAGACGCGAAATGGTGATGTGCTTACTCCTGCCAGTTCTGCTTGATCGCGTGACCATTTTTCATCGGCGTAGTGTTTTTCTTCGGTGGTGACGGCACTGTGAGCCATGTAGATCTGTTGGCTTTGCCATGCGGTTGATTTGTTTTGTTCGGCGATGTCTTCTGGAGCTGCGGCAAAACGGAACTGTGTCCATTGTACGCCTAGCGCATTCCCGTCTTCATCGATGAGATTAGCGGTTAGATACCACCATTCATGACGAAAATTCGGGTGTGCTTGATGGTCTTTAGGGAAGCTGAGATCAACGCCTTTAATGACGGGACTGAATTGATTACTCTGCTGCTCACTGCTCCCGCCGAGTATTGCTCCCATGTTCTGAGCGGAATTCGGATCAGCCTTGTCACAACCCCATAGAGCTAGCAGACCAAGTGAGAGAGTAAATAGTCTGATTAACTTAGGTTTCAAGCCAATGTTCATTACAACACCTCACTTTGCAAACTAGATACCACAGGCTTACTGACTAATCGCCATAGAGGAATGAGTGTTGCAATCACTGCCACAATAATTGTGATGAGGGAAATGATAAGCGCATCGCTCCAATTCCACTGGTAATTTAAGCTCCAACCGAAGGCGCGTAGGGTGACGATGTCGGTTAGTACGTAGCCCACCATAGCACCTAGCGGGATGGCGATAACCAAAGTAAAGGTCACAAGCACAGCGATTTGCCCGAGAACCATCGCAATCAGCTTTTTGCGGCTTACGCCAAGCGCATACAACCTTGCGATAGCGGCCTTACGAGCATCGAGCAGCATAAAACACGCACAGAATAAGCCAATCACAGCGACCATCAAGGTGACGCCATTCAGTGCGCGTGTGATGGCAAACGTTTGTGAAAAGATATCCAAAGCGAGGGATTTGATCTGTGCTTGGTCGTAGAGCTGACTTGGGTGCAAGTTCAACTGCTTGCGCAGCTGTTCGTAGACTCGTTGTTGGTTTCCAGAGACTTTAATCCCTAGGCTAGTCGGCAAGTGAGTAAAACCGCTTTCAAACCATAAGTTAGGAGCAAGCAATACCTCGCCATTGGGCGAGCCGTAGTCGTGGAAAATCGCTCCGACGACGAGTGATTTGCTTGGAATAGAGTCGAGCTTAAGTTCGCTGTTCAAAGACAAGCCAAGCTTCACTGCCGTAGGTTCGCTTATCGCAACCAGTTCACCTTGGTAAAAGCGCTGCCAAAAGTTATCAAGCTGCGATTGGAACACCATGGTTTGCGCTAATGTATCTTTGTCTTTGGTGCCGAGTAACGTGGGCAAGCCTTGTAGGTTATCGTCGACATAATATTGCTTATAAACGGTTTCAACGTTCTCAAACTGTTCTAACGCACGCTCTACATTAGCGATTTCACCTTGAGCTGGACTAACGTAAATGTCGGCGTGCAGCCGCTGTTCTAACCATTGCTTTAGGGTGGTTTCAAAGCTGCCTACTAAGGTATTCATTCCCATGTTAGCCGTTACAGCAAGAAGCAGCGCCATCATGGCAAGGGAGAGTGGAGAGATGAGCTCTCTCAATTCAGCAAACAGGTACTGCATCAACCCCGACTGAGTGCGCTGTTCACTCCAATTTGCTAATACGCTGAGCGTTTTAGGCAAATACAAAGGAATAGATACCACTAATACGCCAAGCCACGCCATAGTGAAACGGTGGTTTTCGCTAAGCCACAAGCCAGCTAATGCGATACCCGTGAGTGTTATTCCGATGATAAACAGTTGGTTTTCGTTTGAAGCCTCTGGCGCTTGATAAAAGCCACCATGAGAGGAGATCGGTTGGTGAATGCGTTGTTTAAAGTGCTGCCAGCAGGCAGCAAGTGTGGCGGCTAAGGTGAGTAATAAGGCCTGAACTAACCAAGACCACTGCCATGTGCCAGGCAGAAGTGTTGCTCCGTAAAGTTGTTCCAGCGTGATCGCCACGGTGGGGTGGAGCCAGTGGCTTAATTGAATACCCAAAATGAAACCGAGTGAAGCTCCTAGGGTGACAAGAACGGTAAGTTCAATGAGCAAAGCAGAAAACACAATGCTTGGTGAAACGCCTGCTTGCTGAATTTGTACTAACAGCCGATTACGTTTCAGTAAGCTGTATTTCACGCCGTTATAAGCGATGAACAAACCAACCAAGAACGCGAGTAAGCTCATGGCAGTTAAGTTAAGGTGAAAACTGTCGGTAATGGATCCAAGGTCGGTACTTTGATTATTGGTGATCCATTGCCCTTGTTCTGCGATGAGATTCTGCCAGTTATCTTGTACTTGGTTCTCGACATTAAAAACGGCGATATAGCTCAGTTGACCTTGTTTGTTTAGCAGTTGTTGAGCGAATCCTATGTCCATCAGCATTCGACTCCCCAGTTGCCACTCATCAGGCAGCACGACCACTTGGGTAACGATGTCATCGAGGATCAGCGTGTCCACTTCGTCTAAGCTTTGATGTTGCGACTGGCTCACCATCACAATGGGCTTGCCTGCTAAGAGCTGAGGTAGGGGAAGTGCATTATCAAAAAGAGATATGCTTTGTTCGTTCTCTTTGGAGTAGCGAGCTCTTGAGGTAAGAGCGGCGATGAGCTCGCTGCCTTGGATTGACCAACGACGTCCTTGCTCTTCTCTCACACGCCCTTCAATCACAGGTAGTATCGCGCTGAGTCCGTTTTGTCTTAGCTTGAAGTAGAGCGATTCAGGTAAGTAGTTTTGTCCTGCTGGTGGGATGATTAGGTTCTGAGCCTGAGCGCTCAGTTGCTCGGTAGATTCTGCATAGCTGCGTTTGGCATTCAAATTGATGGCTTGTACTGCGACGAATAAAGTGACGGCCAACACAATACCAATCAAGATCGCCGCAGCTTGCAAAGGAGAATGGCGATAATGCGCGGCGAATAGGTTTAGCGTCAGTTTGGTGTGCGTGATCGCTAAGCGAGCTGGCGTATTAGTAGAATTAGCCTTTGGCATGAGTCATCTCACTAGCTTGCTTTTGGTCTACATGCTTGAGTTTTCCATTGTCTAATACCAGCTGTCTCTGCATAAAATCGGCGCATTCAGGGCTGTGCGTTACCAATAATACAGCGGTGTTGCCTTGTGTTGTGATCTCACTTAGTAATCTCATCACCTCCAACCCTGCTTTATGATCTAGATTTCCTGTGGGCTCATCTGCAAGCAAAAGTTTAGGTTTGTGAGCCAATGCTCGAGCGATAGCGACCCGCTGTTGTTGACCACCAGAGAGGGCAGATACGTGTCTATTAAGTAGTTCGCTGATACTTAATGCTTCGACTAAGTAATCACACCAAGATCCCCATTTCTGTTGGTTTAAATGCAATGGAAAGGCGATGTTTTGTTTTACATTGAGTGGAGTGAGCAGGTTGAACTGCTGAAAGATAACGCCGAGCTTTTGATGGCGGAAACTGCTCCAGTGTTGGTCTTTCCAAGCTGAAGTATTTTCACCATCGAGCCATAACTCGCCTTCGGAAAGAGGTTCAAAGCCCGCAATTAAGTTGAGTAGAGTACTCTTGCCACTGCCACTTGAACCAGTCAAAGCAACGCTGACACCAGTTCCTAGGTTGAAGTCGATATTGTCTAGCACTTGATGGCTCTCTTTGCCATCAATAAAGCTCTTACTGGCCTGTTGCAGTGTGACCACTGGGCTTTCCATTTCCTCTCCTTGTAATCAAAAAGCGATCACCAAAGGTGTTATTTGTTGGTGATTACTATCACGATAGACTCTCTCAAACTGTAGACGACAATTTGAGGATATAGAGCGATTTATATCGAATTATTAATAACTTGTACTTGATTCTTGAAGGGATGGATCAGTTGGCGCTGGATAAGTCCCCCCTAAATAGGTTGTTATTCTCTAGGCTCGGTTAGGGTACTTGGGGTTTCTCGCGTTGATTGGCACCTTCTAAGATTATTTACGAATAACTATATTTTTAATTTATTGTTATGTTATAACATAACCAAATCTTGTTTTTTGATACTCGGTGGGGAAATTGAATAAACCTGTTTTGTCAGTGAAGGGGCTCTGCGCCAATGGTTTAGCAAACTGGAGGGCGGTCTCGGATGTGACATTTGACGTGAATGATGGGGAGTGTATTGCCATCATTGGGCCGAATGGAAGTGGAAAGTCTAGCTTACTAAAAGGAATTACAGGCGAATACAAAGCCGTTGCCGGTGAGATGTTGTTGTCTGGTATCGAACTTGAAAGTCTAGCAAGGCAACAGGTAGCGAAAAAGGTCGCGGTGGTTACACAACATGAGCATGTGGATCCCCGTTTGAGTGTCTCTGAATACGTTGGCTTGGGCCGTACGCCGCATACTTTTTGCTGTAGTGCGAAAGAGCACAAGCGAGCAGTCAAACAGGCAATGGAAGATGTTGGGCTATTACATAAAAGCCAACATAGCTTTGGTGAGTTATCGGGTGGTGAACAACAACGTGCAAGTATTGCGCGAGCATTTGCACAAGAGCCGAGGCTTTTGTTGCTAGACGAGCCCACTAATCATCTTGACCCTCTGGCTCGTCTTGAACTTCTGAGCCTTATTAAGCAACGCGGCATTGCATCAGTTGTCGTGCTGCATGATCTGCCCTTAGTCGCTCCATTTGCCGATAAAGTTCTTCTGATGTCTGACCAAAAAATGGTCATATTTGCATCGCCAGATACGGTCATTCAAGACCGCTATATGGTTCCCGTTTTTGGATTGCGCGTTTTGTCGTTCAATCACCCCAATATGTGCAGCACCATCCATCATTTTGAAGCTGCATCCAATCACTCTAATTTATCTCTAATAGGAGCAGCCCAATGAAGTGGCCTGTAATTTCTAGCCTCTTGTGTCTTTTACCTTTATCTATTGCCCACGCTACAAGCACTCAATACCCGGTTACGGTAGATAATTGCGGGAGCCCACTAACGATTGATAAGCACCCTTCGCGTGCGGTCGTGCATGATATAAACATGGCTGATATGGCATTTGCTCTTGGCCTTCAGGAGGATATGGTGGGTGTGACGGGCATTACTGGCTGGTACAAGATGTCTGGTTCATTCAAACAACGTTTAGGCGATATTCCAGAGCTTGCACCTAAGTACCCGTCATTAGAAACATTGATTGCCTCGGATGCCGATTTCTTTTTTGCTGGCTGGAATTACGGGATGAAAGTAGGGGGAGAAGTGACGCCTCAAACGCTGAAACCTTATGGAATCGATACCTTAGTGTTGTCGGAAAGCTGTATTCATACTCAGAGACAAAAGCAAGGCGCTACCATGGACCTACTTTATGATGATATCGAAAAGCTAGGCGTTATTTTCGATAAACAGTCAGAGGCTGAGGCTCTGGTGAACAGTTGGAAAGAGAGGATTGCAAAAGTCGCTGAACAACAAAAAGCGTCTGGAAAACCTAGTCCAAAAGTCTTTCTGTTTGATTCCGGTGAAGACAAGCCTTTTACTTCAGGTAAGTACGGAATGCCTAATGCTATGATTGAAGCAGCCGGTGGACAAAACATTACAGGTGATATGGAAGCCAGCTGGGCACGAACTTCTTGGGAAAATGTGGCTAGCGCCAACCCTGATGTCATCATTCTTCTCGACTACCAAACTGCAAGTGGTGCCGATTCGTTGCAACGTTTTCTAGAAGCGCATCCGTTAATGAAATACACCAATGCGGTGACTGCTGGTCGCTATGTCAAATTGCGTTATGAGCAGCTAACCCCTGGGCCAGCCAATATTGATGCTATTGAGAAACTTGCAGCCGCGTTTATTTCTGAATAGCTGGCAAGGTTATTATCGAAAAGAGTAGTAGTTTTTTGATTTTATTTGATAAATATCGAGCAGCTTGGTTGATGGGTATCGGCGCAATGCTGCTCGCCTTTATGATGAGCTTACAATTTGGCTCTATCCCTCTTTCTTTTAAAGAGGTGATGGTTGGATTGATCTCTTTTAATGATCCAAGCCCTGATATGGCAAGCAGAATACTGTTCGACCTTAGGTTGCCTAGGGCGTTACTCGCTGTTATTGCTGGTGCGGGGCTGGCGATGGTAGGAGCCTTACTCCAGACGTCGACACGTAATGACTTGGCGGATCCATTTCTGTTTGGTTTGTCATCAGGTGCGTCTGCTGGTGCGGTGTTGGTGATTACTCAACTGGGTGATGCCTTGGGCATTTGGTCATTGCCGTTGGCGGCGTTCTCAGGAGGTATTGTTTCAGCCACAGCCGTTTTGATGCTGTTCTCGATGCAGAAGAAAAAGGGCAACGACAATCTGATCTTGTGTGGTTTGGCGATTTCATTCCTATTTGGTGCAATTACCAGCTTTTTAATTTATTCCGGCGATCAAAGAGCGGCGAGCTCAATTTTATTCTGGACGATGGGAGGTCTAGGGCTTGCTCGTTGGGATAATTTGATTTTTGCTCTGGTGGGTGTGCTGTGTCTGATTGCCTTAGTGGCTAAGCGTTATCGCGAACTCGACACCTTATTAGTGAGTGAGCAAACGACAAGCTCATTGGGCATCAACGTTCATCGCCTACAAAGTGAGGTTTTTCTTTGCTGTGCGTTTTGTACTGCATCAATCGTTGCAATGACTGGAGTAGTTGGCTTTATTGGTTTGATGGTGCCTCATCTTGTTCGACCATTTTCTGGGGTAACCCATAAACGAGCCATTCCTTTGATCGCACTTTGGGGTGCGGTGCTTTTGCTGTTTGGGGATGTGGTCAGTAGGACGATATTGGCACCACAAGAGCTTCCAGTTGGGATTGTAACAGCGGCGCTGGGCGGGCTGTTTGTTTTGTACCTTGTCTGGCGCAAGTAGCTTGTTGGTTTAATCTGGAAAGTTCACTAACCATAGAGCCTATGGAACTCTAACCACTATTTTCACACTGGCACTTTCGACCCTCACTCTGGTGGTTGAAAGTGCATTCCTAAATCTCTTCAACTTAAGCAGGCAGCAAGATGATCTTGCCATCCAATCGTGTGGTTTTAGATTCGATAAGATCAATCGCGGTCTGAACTTGCTCTAAAGGAAAGCAACGGTCGACATCGAGTTGAATCTCGTTCTTGATGAAGTGAGCGAGCATGGACTCGAATTGATCACGGCGCACTTTTTTACCTTCAGCTTCTTCCCAATAACGTAAGAAAAATGTGCTGAACTCGATAGCTTGGTTTTTAGCATACTCGAAGAAACGTGGTTCATAAAAATCCAGAGAGAGCGTTCCATAGTTGATAAAGCGCCCTTGTTTGCCCAGCGTGTGAATAAGCTCGGTTCCGGGTGAGCCGCCAATCGCATCAAAGGCAACCGTTGGTTGCGGTAGGCCAAGTTTTTGGATTTGTGCAACTAAGTCATTTTTGGCATCCAACACATGTTTCGAAGTCGTAAGAGCGCGTTTGGGTTGTGACGTTACGACGATGATTGGAAATCCAAGTGACCTTGATAATTGGGAGAAAATCTTACCAATCGCTGAACTGCCGGCATTGATGATCAACACATCTTCTTTGGTCAACTTCGCCACTTCTGTCGTCAGTACCCACGCGGTGAGCGCATTAATGTATAACTGACATGCGTAGCCGTTATCCATATGTTGAGGCAGGTGGAAAAGGTTGTCAGGTGACACATCGATGTATCTTTGCCATGTTCCACTTGTCGCCACCAGCACTTGCTGGCCCACAGTAAAATCAGTATGTTGAGACTCTAAGATCGTACCAGTTGCTTCAAATCCTGGAACTCTGGGCGGCTGGTGGCTGTGTTTATATTGCCCCACACCATGAATCGACAACAGATCACTCGGGTTAATGTTGGTCGCTTCAATCTGTACTCGAACCTTACCTTTATCTAGTGCTCCTAAAGTGACATGTTCGATCTTGAGAGATTCTTTCGGCTGACCGAATCGGAACTGGCTAATACGGGTGTTTCTTTTGGTATCTGTCATGAGCCGATTACTTAAGTTGGGTCAAGTGGACGCATTCTTTTTCTAGATAGCACGTTAACAAGCCGTCTGTGTTGGCAATAGGATATGCACTGGTGGGATCTAAAAAGTTATTCCCATCAGTGCTATTTCATAATGCCAGACAGGTGCTGCTCAACCAAGTAACTCATTTTCATGTTTCTGATTTTGAGACTATATGTCGGGCTCTTGTGCTTAGTTTGTCGTATTTATTGCATTGACTGTAGCTGCCGCAGGCGCAAAGGTTTTGAGATAACCACTGAATTGGTTGCTTGAACCTTGCTGTTTATTACTACATGGCTTTTTGTTGCAACACAGCCTCTATTGCCACATCACCAAGATTGCAGCGACTGAAAGTAATATCAGCGCAATAATGTCTTTGCGGGCAATACTTTGTCCTAGCCAGAAGTAAGAAATCAAGACCATAAAGACCACTTCGACTTGGCCTAATGTTTTCACGTATGGCACGGCTTGAAGAGACATCGCACTAAACCAGCCAAGAGAACCAATCACACTTGTTAGGCTTGTCATCAGAACTAATCTCGACTTCTTGAATATTTGGCGTAATGTTTCACGTTCTTTAAGAAAGAGATAAGTACAGATTATAAGTGTTTGAAGAGTGATCACCAAAAACAGAACCCAAGCGGCGCGATGAGGGAAGGGAAGACCAATACTTAAGCTCGCCTCACGTACCCAAAGAGAAGTAAGAGCAAAGGCGGTACTGCAAGCCATACCAAGAAAAAAGACCTTTGGAGATAGGCTGCGCCACCCAGAAGAGCAGCTCATGATTAGAACTCCCAGAGTACCAATTAGAACACCTATCCAGCCAGTAGCAGTTAATGCTGTACCAAAAAATAATACTGAGAGCACCGCTGAAACAGGGGCTTCGCATTTAGCAAGTCCCGCACCAATGGCATAGTTTTCGAGTTTGAATAGCATTACCATTAAGCCTGTTGCGATGATCTGCATAATTGCGGCTGCAACAATGTAGAAAACAAACTCTCCGGAAAAATGAGGGGCGGAGACTGGCTGCCATTGATATAAAGTGTAAAGGTAAATGAGGGCGACCGGACCAGCCCAAATGAATCTTGCTAGTGTTACACCTGCGACACTCATGGTGCCACTTAATTTGCTTTGAAAGGCATTCCGCCAAGATTGGCTGAAGGCTGCAAGGAGGGTAAAGGCAATCCAACTAAAAGACATAAAACTTCCAAGAGTGATGTAATGGTCTGATTTATAGTAATAAAAAAACAGATAATAAGAAGTGATATAGCCTATTTATGGGTAGGGGAATCACCTCATTTTTAAGTTGCTGTTACGTTATATTTCAAAAGATTGGTGTCTTCTTGTTTTTGAAGTAGAACCATCCGCTGATTAATACGAACAGAAAGGTGAAGTAATAGCAGAACGAAGATAGCGACGCCAAGAACGCAAGGTTTTGCTCAATCTCTTGCTCGGTGTAATTGTTAGAAACTAATTTGTAGTAGTAAGCATACAAAATACCGATCAGCCCATATCCGAGGTTAAACATCAAACCTTTGAAGCTAAGAACCGTGGCTCGGTTATGCGACTCGGTTTTTTTGTTTAAGTGGTAGCTTATGAAAATGTTCATCGTCATGATGATAAAGATCAGTACCAATGCAGGAATCACCCCATAGATTGACCAGCCCAAACTGATCCAATGATAGGTAGCGATACTTGCTAAGCCCATGACGGTAATAAAGGTTTTCGGCTCGATACTTTCTGCCAGTCTGCGGCTTTGACCCGCTAAAATGATTTTTAATAGGCTGATTCCCGCGCCAATAAAACCGAAGTAAATAATTGGAATATCGATGGCAAGATAGTATTGGCTGTTCATAGTGAGGAACATGCGCGATGTGTGTTCGAACAGGCTGTAGTAGAGCAGTATGAAAAGCACGTAGGGCGTAGCGAGTACCCACTTACCTGTGTCAGCAGTGAGCTTGAGGCTAGCCATAGTTGTGGCTAATTTCGTTTGACCATTTGGTATTACTTTCTTTTCTTCACACATATTTACCGCAGCATAAATCGCGAGTAGTGCAACTAATAAGGTGGCGAATACAGGAATACGCATTAGGTCTTTGGTGCTTTCTGGTGCGCTTAACCCTAGAGCATGGAAAATGTTCGTCATGAAGTTAACATCGTACATGGCAGCACCAATTAAGGTGACAAAGATGCCGACGCTTGAGGCGATACGAAGCTGAATCTGTAACACACGAGGCCACAGCTCCTCATTGCCTTGTTCTTTTAAAGTGTCATACGCCAGTGCCTCATCAGCACCACTTGCCAATGCCATGGCTAACCCGCTGAGTATCCGGTTGACTAAAAAGACCATGAACACCAAGTTTGGGTTTTCGGTCGGCACTAAGGCAATCATGGCGATTTCAACAAACATCACTAGGGAAGAGAGTACCACTAGCTTCTTACGACCCAAGGTGTCAGCAAATGCGCCAGATGGGACTTCAGCAAGCACAATGGTCGCCGCCCACACTACGTTAAGCATGGCAAATTGCGAAAGGGTTAGGCCGTAATCTAAGTAGAGTAGAGTGAATACTGGGTAATAAAAACGCGCAAAGTAGCTGCTTCGAAACATTAGGAAGTAGCGAACATTGGGAATTTTTAGGATTTCTTTGAGCGTCATGATGAATTAGTCGATTAAATAACACATTATTATGTATAACTCTTTTCTCCTTTTAAATCATGAAATTGTTCAAAAATGATCGATGCCTGACCTATTGAGAGAGAATTGAACAGGCGTGGCTCTTATATGTTCCTTTTTGAAGTATAGCGACTAGGGGACCTGCATTGTTCCGACCTATTGTCGTGTCATCGATAAGAGTTGTCGTAATATATAAATTATTCCGCGTTTATCTGAGGTAGTGTCAGAGAACTAGACTCGATTCACGATGACTTGAGAATATGAATGGAATGCCGATTCACAACAGGAGTGATACTTGGATGCATCTTAATGAAAGGCTGGGGGAGATAATTAATTTGGATGATCATCAGGTGATGGTTAAACATTATGAATCTCATTATTCGAGTGAGATTCACAGCCATGAATACTCGCACTTAGTTTTTATACATCAAGGGTGTCAAATTATCTCTACTGACAAGGATAGTTTGCTCTCTATGCCCGGCTCTTTAATTTACATTCCAGCTGGCGTACCACATCGTGCCGATGCCTTAAAGCAGTCACAGGTCTCCTTACTTCGCCTACCACTAGGTTCAATCCCTGAACTATCCGAAATATGTATCTTGGATATTTCTCCCATCGTTACTCAACTTTTCAGCTTATGGGAAAATGGCGGTCCGGAGCCAAAGCTTGAGCCTCATTACATTCAGGTTCTCATGGATCAATGCACCCTCTGTAAGGCAGTCCACAATCCGCTAATTGCAAAGGAAGGTATGGACAGAAGGCTGCTACCGGTAATTGATGCACTATCAAATAAGCCGAGTATTAAGTTATCTATCTCAAACTTGTCTAAACAAACAGGGGCTTCTGTACGTACTTTAAACCGACTTTTTCTGGCTAGTTTCAAAGCATCTTTCAGGGAGATTCGCCAAAAAGTAGTGATGGAGCGTGCTGAGAAAATGATGGCAAAGGGGATTAGTGCTACTGAAATTGCATTCGAACTTGAGTACTCAAGCCTATCTGCTTTCTCTACTGCATTTAAAGAACATCAGAAAAAAGCACCCCAGAATTAAACTTGGCGTAAATTGTAAACATCGTGGCGCTTCACCCAAAAACTTAGTTTGAGGATCTTTTTAATATGATGCTCTGTTCTTAACGTTCATGGGAAATCGAGTGTCTAAAATAACTATTATATTTATCAGCATCTTAATGGCATCGAGCTATTTTTTTGCGTCGAGTATGTATACGCCAAGCTTTCCAGATATACAAAGTGAACTGCGCACATCAGAGGCGTTAGTACAGCAGACTTTGAGTCTGTTTTTTATCGCTTTAGCATGCAGTCAGCTAATTTGCGGACCGTTATCCGAGCGGTATGGACGAAAGCCCGTCGCAGTTCTTTCATCTGTGATTTTTGTTATTGGTTCGATGACATCTCTTATGGCTGACAGCATAAATGTTCTATTGCTGGGCAGGGTAATCCAAGGCTTAGGTGTTGGTGGCCTTTATCTACTTTGCCGCACTATCCTTCAAGACGCATTCAGCAAGTCGGAACTCATGGGGATACTTGCTTGGTATGGGATTCTATTTATGAGCCTACCTGGTCTAACGCTCATTTTTGGGGGATATCTCACTCAGCATTTTGGTTGGCAAGGTAATTTTGTCTTCATGGTATGTTTATCGACTGCAACGCTATTGATTATTGCAGTCATGAAACGTGAAACGATCAGTCACAAGAATCGAGATGCCATTAAGCCAAAACAGATACTAAAAGACTATGCTTTCATAACATCGAACGTCACGTTTCTGTGTTATTTGGCAATGATGTTTAGCGGGACAAGTTGTCTATTACTTTTCCAAGTAACAGGTTCTTTTGTTGCTCAGAATCAGTTTGATTTGACGGCCGCGGATTATGGCGTTGGGTCAATGGTTTTGATAGTGAGTAGCGTAGTATCCAGATTAATTTGGAACCAGTTTCTGAAACATCGTATCAGCGAAAATATGACTTTAGTCTATGGTGGTCTGATTCAGGTTTTGGGTAGCGTTGTCATAACATTAAGCCTTTTGCTGCATAGCTATTCAATAATGTTATTTGGGTTTGCGGTGATGGCTTTTGGTTCCGCATTTTTACTCGCAATAGCAGGCGTTTCGGCATTGTATTTGTTTCCAAATCACAAGGGGCAGGTTGGTGCTATCTACGGTGCTCTTCAGATGATTGGAGCATTTGGTTTTACGTTTTGTTTATCCCTCGTTCCAGCAACTCACGAGGTGATGGTTTTGAGCTGCTGGTCATTGTCTCTGATTAGCTGCGTTGCAATTATTATTATGTACATGTGCCAGCGAAAAACGTATGAAGTACCGGTCGCTTAACCAAGTTCGAGTTAGATAACTGATTGAGTTGACAATTTGACCACTTAATTTGTGCCCACAAAAAATCCCCTCAAAATAAACTCCTGAGGGGATTTTTGATTAACTATTGATGCGCTTATCAGCCACCAACAATTGGTAACCAACTATTCACTTTCCGCTTCTTTGGAAGCCTCTTTTACGGTGTTTTTGTACAGCCATTCGTCGAGCACAACCTGCAGTGCGTCTAGTGAGGTTGGCTTCTCTAGGCGGGCATCCATTAACTGTTCGATCGTCTCTAACTCACGCTGGCCTGACTCACCAGAAAGGGCGATGATAGGTGTGTTAGGTGAGCGTGCTTTGATGATCTGACTTGCTTCAAAACCATTCATGACTGGCATTTGTACATCCATTAATATCAAATCGACGTGATTTTTTCTAAACAGTTCGATGGCATTTTCCCCATTTTTTGCTTGTAGGCTGTTTACGCCCAGTCTGCTTAGATACATTTGAACTAGGGTGCGTTGCACCTCTTTATCGTCAACGATGAGCACGGTTGGGGCTATGCTATTCGTAGTAACTTGTGTCGCTATTGCATCGGATTTTTTTTCTTCAGTTCTGATTTTTTGGGGCTGCAAGACGGCTTCATTGGCTTTTTCGACATGGGGCTGGCTTTGCTGCCAGTCGTTAAAGTAAGGTGTCCGTAAGGTGTCCGCTTTTGGTGCATTGGGTACCACAGGGAAATAAAGATGGAACTCAGTAAATTTACCGCGCTCGGATTGACACTCAACTCTGCCGCCAAATGAACGCATTACTCGTTGACAGTAGCCTAACCCCAAGCCGCTACCACCGCTTTTCTGGTAAGAAAAGAAGTCGTCGAAGATCTTGTGTCTAATCGCTTCATCAATACCTGGCCCTGTATCTCTGAAAGTGAGGATATTTTCGTAAGAACCGACTTGGGTACTGATTTCGATTTGGCTATCTGGGTACGAATCAAAATAGTAAATTGCGTTTCGGATAAGATTGAAAATTACAAAATTGAATAAAGTTTCGTTTAAATTTGCGACAAAATCAGTGTGTTGAGGCAAGCGAATTCGCTCGATGATCTTCTCGTTTTCAAACCCGTAGTGGCTGACTGCTTGATCTATTGCTTTGTGGATTGAAGTCATTGTGACAGGCCCGTGCTCAAGTGAGCTGTCGCTAACCTCTCGTAATATAATATCAATTAGTTGTCGCCCGCGCTGAACGGCCGCTTGTCCATTTTTAATGTCAAGTTGGACCTGCTTTTCTGGGGCTTGGTTTTCGATATGCTGTTTCAAGACCTCGAAGTGAAGTTGCACTTGAGCAAGTGGGTTACGCATCTCATGAGCTATGGAGTTGGCGAGTGCTCGGCTTTGGCGGACTCGTCTATCGGCTTCTATGGTACTTTGAACGCGGGCCAGTAAGGTCTGTAGGGCTGAGATCTCTTCATTGGAGAACATTTGATCGTTGCTTTTGTGCGACGAGACCAGTAAATGTGTAACAGACTTCCCTTGCCCAAATAGCGGCATTACCAAGGCGGTATTGTTCAAACTCATCTTGTCATACAGCGCTTTGAGCGAAAGTTTGGAGGGTGCTTTGTAATCCAGCTTTTGAGATAACTCGTCGAACACTAGCACTGACTCGTTTGTTGAAAGGTAGTCTTCGTAGAAGGTTTCGTTGTAGCTGCTGTTAACAAGACGAAGCTTGTCTTCAGGGATTTGCAATAGTTGACCCAAACGGCGCATTGCATCGTCAATCGATAGCTTAAAATCTTCTTCTAAATCGAGGATTTGTTGTACTGGAGTTTTCTTTTTTCCATAAACGAAGAAAGACGCATAGCGACTGACACGTTTGTAGATCAATTGCCAGATGATACCGATCATCGCACAGATTGGGATTGCGATTAACCATTGGTTATCGTCAGTCTGGGGGATGAATATCGCGCCGAATGGAACTGCTAAAATCATGCACACCAAAAGTGTATTAAGACCAAGGTAAGCAAGGTATTTCACGCTGTAAAAACGTGAAGTCAGCAGAGCATAGCCAACAAACATCATCTCGCTAATGGATAGTGCGGGAGGTAGCCAAGTTAGCGAAAAGTCTTTGAGGAAGTAAGTCATTCCGACTTGTATCGCCAGAGTGGATAGCATGTAGACCATTATCCCAGAGATCATGTAGCTAGTTTTTGTGAGTGTTAAGCGATTACTATTGACCCTCATAGCTAGTAGGTTGAATAAAGTGAGTAGCATAGAGCAAAGCATAGCGTTGAAAAAGTATGAGGTGTGTGGCCCAAACTCTATACTGAACTGACTTGGTCCTAGTACTTCCACGTACTTAACTGTCTGATCTTGTTGTAAGTTTACACATAATGAATATGTAACCAGTAGGCTGAAGGTGAGACGTTGCCAAAAGTAAACGTTGTCTTTTCTCTGCTCTGCGTGTAGTTGACATGAGAAGTAAAAAGCAAAAGCAAAAGCCAAAGAAGAGGCAATGTTTGCAAACTTAGCCATGAAGATCGCTGTATCCATCCCCAAAAACACAAGTAAGTCAGTATGGAAATATGCATTACATCCTATCCATGCGATTATACAGCAGGAATAAGCAATATAAGATGCATGATGTGATCGCCAAATACTTTCATTTTTTTGTCGCAAGCGAATGCAATAGTAAAATAGCCACATTACAACAATTGCTAAAGTTGCAAGAAGGATAATTGCTTTCGCATAGGAGATGGTTTCTAAGTTAAAATCAAAAACGTTCATTGTTGACTACCACGTACTGTTTTTGTTTTCACGAAGCATACGTCGGTAGTCACGAAAGTTAACTTGCTCAAACGCTCTTAACATGAGTTTAATATTCCACAGCCCGCGATAGGTCTTCGTGCCATTTCCATTTAAATCACATACGCCTAAATGAAAGTAAGCTTGGGGGCCGATTGCTTTGTAAAAGTCGAGTATCAATGGTTGATCAATTATGGTGAAGCCTATTTTATAGTTGGCTTGGTATAAAAGATTAATCATTTCTTTTTGTGCAAGATAGAGGAAGAAGAGCTTTTGTGTGGTATTCCCGTTGACGGTTAGACGAAGTATTTCACAAAGCACCAATGTATCGGATATCTGTAACTGGAAGTGATGATCAAACTGCACAATAGAATTGCATTGCGATAGATCTGGCGGTGTAAAGAGTTTCAATCTTGTCAGTTCATCATAGCTGCGAAGTGGCATAGAGTATTGCCAGTGTTCATTACTGAAGGGAGGCGCATAGCTTAACCAAGTGTCCTTGGTTGACCAGTCTTGCAGAAGTGCCGAGGATACTAGTGTTGGAAACGCTTCATCTACTGGGTGCTTGAGTAAGATAAAGTGTTTACCAGATTGCGAAAGGTGTAATAAAGGCAGCATTTCATACCATTTTTCACCTTTTATGAAGATCTCTAGATTACTTAAAGCAATTGCATCATTGATGGGCATGGCTTGTGGATGACACGGTGTTTGCACCATGAGTGAATCTGACTCGATGTGCTCAATGATCGCGCCATAATACGCGGAATCTTTAATAGGTAACTCGATACGTGAGTTGGGAGGAGCGCTCAGTGGTGATCTTGCCTTTATTACGGCAATCTCGCATTCGCACCAAAAGTCTAACCATGACATATAACATTGGCTTGCGGCCTTCTCTAGCAAAACCAATTCAGAGGACAAAGTGCTTGGATATCGCTGAATGAGATCGCGATAGTCCATCAACTCAAACAACACTGACAAGCTTTTGTTTTGATGCTCCGGGAACAAAGATTCCAGGAGGTTTCGTCGATAGTCAGTAACGGTTTGAAAAAGAGTTGTACGTTGTTGTGGCTGATAAGTATTGATTATGAGATCTATCAATGTATGTTGCTTTATTTCGATAGACTCATCGCTGGCCAACAGCGAGTCTAAAGATGACAGTAATTTCATGGTGTGAGCCTAGCCTAGGTTTATATAATTATTTTTATTCGATCTGCACTTATTTTCTGACACTTATATTATGTAAGCCTTGAACTAACGTTATTTTCGTTGTGTATAAATAACGTTGCTTGTGTCTATGAAATGAAAACAAGTTGCGTAATCGAGCGCAAGTCTACTACTTGCGTATTTTCTTAACAACCGAACTTTCTCTAGTTTATATAGTGCTAAATTAGTTTTTTCTCAATAACTTAGGTGGTATTTACAATTCTAACTTAACATGCAGCCCGCGAGCATAAACCTTTGGTTTTATAAACTGATACCAAATATCTATTTTTTGAAGCAATCTCATAATTAATACGTAACTAAATTCACCTTTATAATTATGGGGAATATAACGACGAGTTAACCATACAATCAATAAATACAATTATGCTTCATACTCGTTTATTTCCACGTCCTCGCTTGGCGCTCGCTTGCTTACTTTCTAGTGCATCTACTTTCTCTTTTGCTCAAAGCCAATGTGAGGTGCCTGAACTTCAGCTGTCACCAGATCTTGCTCATGCGGTTTCATTAGCCGACAACAGTTGTTATAGCTCTTGGTTCTCTGCATCAAAAAGTTCGTTAACCAATATCTACAGTGAAAACAGCCTGACCCAAGTTAGTCATTTACTGAACTTAGAGATAGCCCGTTACCAAGGCGAAGCTGACCAAGCACGCAAACTTGAAAACTTGGGTGAATTTGTTCGTGCAGCTTATTACGTTCGTTATAACGCGCAGGCGGAGGAATTTTCTGAGGAATTAAGCGAGCGCTTTGCACACTCAACTAATGCATTCCTTGCTAATCCGAATTCGCTAAACCAAGGGAGAGAACAAGTTGGTGCGCTGAAGAGCCTGACATTAATGGTCGACAACGTGAAGCAACTTCCACTCACTATGGATGCACAACTTGCGGCACTTAGCCACTTCAACCGTGAAACGGCGTTAGACACACACTGGGTCGATGGGCTTAATAATCTATTCAGAGCGATGGCCGGGCATGCCGCTCGGGATGACTTCTACGATTACCTAGCAAACAACACTCAACACATAGAGACACTAGCGAAATTTGCTCGCGACAATCGATGGGCTTTGGATACAGATGCAAGTTTTCTGGTTTACAACGCAGTTCGCGAGACTGGGAGATTGCTAGCAAGCCCAGATAAAGCGACCAAAGATAAAGCGTTACAAGTGATGCAAGATGTGATGGCGCAAAATCCATTGGGTAGTGAGCAAGACAAACTGTGGCTAGCGGCGGTAGAAATGCTGGGATACTTTGCACCAGAGGGTTTGAACGGGCTCGATCTTGAACAAGCGAAACGCGACGTTGCTCGACGTATCTTACCTAACCGCTACGAGTGCCAAGGCCCTGCTATTCTGCGCTCTCAAAATTTAACCGAGTTACAAGCTGCAAAGGCATGTGATGTATTGGCGGCAAAAGAGGCAGATTTCCATCAAGTGGCTAATACTGGGCACCAACCGGTGGCTAATGACAACAATAATAATGTTGAGATCGCGGTATTTGGTAGCAAAGGTAGCTACGTTGACTACTCTTCATTCCTGTTTGGTAATACGACAGCTAACGGTGGTCAGTACTTAGAGGGTAATCCGGCTGACTTGGAGAATGTAGCGCGCTTCGTGGCTTACCGATTCGACGATGGTGATGAGCTATCTATTCTGAATTTTGAACATGAATATACGCATTACCTAGATGCACGCTTCAATCTACATGGTTCATTTGATGATAACTTGGCTCATGGTTATGTAGTGTGGTGGTTAGAAGGCTTCGCTGAATACATGCACTATAAGCAAGGCTACGATGCTGCAATTCGCTTGATTAATAGTGGCAAGATGCGCCTATCGGATGTGTTCGCGACCACTTACTCTCATGATTCTAATCGTATTTACCGATGGGGATATTTAGCGACACGTTTTATGCTAGAGGAGCACCCCAACGAAGTGCAAGGCTTACTGGCACTGTCTCGCTCTGGTCAGTTCGCTGACTGGGCAAAGCAGGTTAAAGTGTTTGGCCAGCAGTACGAGGGTGAGTTTAAGCGTTGGTTAGATACAGTAGCGGGCGAGCCAAAACCAGAACCCGGAGAACCAACTGAGCCGACAGAACCAAGCGATCAAATTAAGGCTCTTGTCGTTAACCAAGATGTGGTGTTGAGCGGTAAAGCGTACACTGAGCAACTGTTCTACATCGACGTACCTGAGAGCACCACTCATTTTGAGGTATCAATTGTAGGGCAAGCTCAGGGGGATGCAGATCTCTACATGAGCTATAACCGCACTGCGCATTACTATGATTTTGAGTTCAGTCAATATGGCAGTGGCAGCAATGAGATGGTGACATTTGAGTCAGAGGCAACGGGATATATTAAGCCCGGTCGTTACTACATGAGTGTTACGGGACGAACTGAATTCAACGGGGTGAAGCTACTTGCATCGTTGGAAACAGAGCCATCCGTTCCACCAACTCCAGAGCAAGATGACCTAACGCCTGTGGTATTAGAATCTGGTAACACTCACCTGTTTACGGTTCATCAACAACGTTACGCTGCTGTTTATGTTCCAGAGGGAGTGCGAGAGGTTCGCGTATGGTTAACCGATCAAAACAGTGGTTCAACAGAACAAGGCAATGTTGATCTGTTTGCGAGCCGTGCATATTGGCCAACCGCTGGGCAGCATGACTATGCGTCGGATTATCGTGGCAGCAATGAGTATCTACAAATACCAGTGACTGAAGAAGGGTACTTACATTTCTTGTTAAGTGCAGGACAGCAAGGTGATGATGTCGAGATGTTGGTCTATTTTCATTAAGGCACAAATCTCGAATAGGTGAAATAACAAGCCGAGCATGAATACTCGGCTTTGTTTTCTGACAGTTTTCTGTGTTTATAGAGTAGTTACACCATAATCTCTGATGAAGTGATGACATTAGCAGTTTAAGCTTGTAAGCATATGAAACACTGAGATAACGGTGTGGTCACTTGTTAAAACTGAATGATTTATTTAGTGAGGATTTATGAAGAAAGCACGATTAACATCACTACTTGGAGTAGCGACTTTAGTTGGCGTGGTTGCTCTGGCTGGATGCAGTCAGAATGGTGAAGTGATGAACCAATCACAAGAGAATACGAATCCGATCTGTAGTACTAAAAACCTAACAGGTGGTTGGTCGAAAAGTGAAGTCACACCACAAGCTGAGCAAGCGTTAGACGCTGTGCTTAGTCAAATGAACACGTCTGCAAAGCTTAAACAGATTTTGAGCGTTCGAACTCAAGTTGTGGCTGGTTTGAATTATGCGATTGAGTTTGAAATGGATAATGGTGAAGTGTGGAATACGATTGTATACCGCTCTCTACAAGGCGATATCGAAATGGTTCAGGCCGCGCAGCAAGGGCGCTTGTGCCAATAGCCTCAATGAGATATCGAACATAATATCTCACACAAAAATGGCTCCCGACTGGGAGCCATTTTAATTCTGGTTAGCGCTTTATCTCGAGCTCGTAACGGTTTATTACGCCTCAGATAATTCAGGTTCTGATACTTTGCTTTCGGATAACTCCACAACGCAAGCTCGGCTGATGTCTTCATCGATGTACGCCATGCCCAGTTTGTTCAGGTACTCCATGCGGTCTGCAGTACGAAGATCGATATCTGGGCCTGCAATGTCGTTCTCTTGGTAAACCTTAGCGAGGTGCGCCATGAACTGTTCGCCAACACTCATCATCAGCAAGCTCATTGCACCAACGTCTGGTCTTACTTTAGCGCGTTGCTTTTCAGATAAATTCACCTCTAAGACAACAGGTTGCTCCTCACCTTCGAAACGAACGCTGCGCTCTCTCACCGTTTGTTGTGCCCAGTAGTACGCAAGCTCTTTACTCTGAGTTAGGAAGACCGGCTCTACAGATTCGGTGTAGTTATTGCCGATGGTTGCCATGGTTTTTACGGCGGCTTGGTTGAGTGCTTTATCGCCCGAGCGTCTTAGCCCTTGGCCTTTAATGGAAGCGATTAATGCTGAAGAGGTTCCGTGATACCAAGTATCACCTGTTGCGAAACCATTCTCTGTTAGCAGTGTTTTTGCATCTTGTAGGTGTTTAGGTATTGAAGTCATAGGCGCTCTCAATCAAAAGAAATTTCAACAAACAGGAATCTCATAAAACATGAATACAGTTAGCTTAAACTGAAGTTGCTCACTTGGCCGTAGGTTAGGGCACAAATCTGAGACTTTGAGATAAAGCCGGCAGTACAAGCCTTATCTCAAAGCCTTCCCCCGGATCTTACCGAAGTAAGAGAGAAGGGCGGGGGAGGCTTTAGTTTTAGTGGCTAATCAAAAGTGCTAGCGATTAGTCAAATTGGTGTGAAGTATTCAACTCACCCGCAGCTTTCAGCGCATTCTCTCCTGCAAAGTACTCTTTGTGATCATCACCCATATCTGAACCAGACATGTTTTGGTGTTTAACACATGCGATACCTTGACGGATTTCTTTACGTTGAACGTTAGCAACGTAGCCCAACATGCCTTGGTCACCGAAGTACTCTTTTGCAAGGTTGTCAGTAGACAGCGCAGCCGTGTGGTAAGTCGGCAGAGTAATCAAGTGGTGGAAGATACCCGCTTCACGAGAAGCATCTGCTTGGAACGTACGGATCTTGTCATCAGCACGCTTAGACAGCTCAGTTTCGTCGTATTCAGCACTCATTAAATTCGCACGGTCGTATGCAGAAACGTCTTCACCAGCTTCAACCATCGCATCGTATGCTTGTTGGCGGAAGTTTAGCGTCCAGTTGAACGATGGCGAGTTGTTGTATACTAGTTTTGCATTAGGGTGTACTTCACGAACGCCATCCATCATCTCTTTGATTTGGCCGATGTGAGGCTTCTCTGTTTCAATCCAAAGCAGGTCAGCACCCGCGTTGATTGCTTCAATACAGTCGAATACACAACGGTCTTCACCAGTACCTTGACGGAATTGGTATAAGCCAGATGGTAGACGCTTAGGACGTACCAGCTTGCCTTCACGGTTGAAGCAAACGTCGCCTTGTTTCATGTCAGCTACATCGATCTCTTCAACATCTAGGTAAGAGTTGTAGATGTCACCTTGGTCGCCAGGCTCTTTCACTACTGCGATTTCTTTTGTTAGACCAGCACCTTGTGAGTCGGTACGAGCAACGATGATGCCATTGTCGATGCCTAGCTCAAGGAAAGCGTAACGAAGTGCACGAAGTTTCGCGTGGAAATCAGCGTGAGGTACGGTTACTTTGCCGTCTTGGTGACCACATTGCTTCTCATCGGCAACTTGGTTCTCGATTTGTAGACAACAAGCACCAGCTTCAATCATCTGCTTAGCCATTAGGTAAGTTGCTTCTGCGTTACCGAAACCAGCATCGATATCTGCGATGATTGGCACTACGTGTGTTACGTGGTTGTCGATTTGGTCTTGGATGCGATCTTGTAGGTCAACATCACCTGCTTCACGAGCTGCATCTAGTTCACGGAATAGACCACCTAGTTCACGTGCATCTGCTTGACGAAGGAAGGTGTATAGCTCTTCAACTAGCGCTGCAACTGATGTTTTCTCGTGCATTGATTGGTCTGGTAGTGGACCGAACTCTGAACGAAGTGCTGCAACCATCCAACCAGAAAGGTATAGGTAGCGGCGATCTGTTTTACCATCAAAGTGCTTCTTAATAGAAATCAGCTTTTGTTGGCCGATAAAACCGTGCCAGCAACCTAGAGACTGAGTGTATTGAGAGCTGTCTTTATCGTAAGCCTCCATATCCGCACGCATGATATCTGCCGTGTATTGTGCGATATCTAGACCTGTTTTGAATTTGTTTTGAGCTCGCATACGAGCAGCAGATTCAGCATCGATTGCATCCCATGAAGCACCTGCAGCGCTTTTTGCAACTTCTATCATTTCGATATCTTGTGTAATTTGCGACATAACTATTCCTTAGTTTCACGTGGGTATGGTTGCCAACTTGGCTTGGATTAAAACTTTGCTATGGACAAAGAATAATCATGCATGTGATAATTTTGTTAATTTATAGTTATTATATTCGGT
Organism: Vibrio chagasii; assembly: GCF_002954585.1. Classification (GTDB taxonomy): domain Bacteria; phylum Pseudomonadota; class Gammaproteobacteria; order Enterobacterales; family Vibrionaceae; genus Vibrio; species Vibrio chagasii_A. Next base: position 1,072,052 of record NZ_MSCI01000001.1, on the reverse strand, counting down.
ATTTTTTATATGAATATTGCTCGTATAGACCTTAATTTACTTGTGTATTTAGACATGTTGCTACGTGAAAGAAACGTTACGCGAGCAGCGAATCAGTTGGGGATTACTCAGCCTGCAATGAGTAATGGACTGCGCCGATTACGCGATTTACTTGAGGATCCGTTGCTGGTTAGGACAAGTGAAGGGATGGTGCCAACCGAGCGTGCGCAAAAGTTGCAACCTTTGATTCGCAACATCTTGGCGAATGTAGAAAAGACCTTGCAACCGACGACAGAATTTAACGCAGAAGACAGTGAGCGCGTATTTCGTATCATGGCGAGTGACTATGCTGAATCCACAATTATTCAGCCGTTATTAAAAAGGTTGAGTGAGATAGCGCCGAAAATACGCCTCGATATTATGACTCCAAGTGACGTCAGTTATCAGGATGTAGAGCAGGGTACCGTTGATATCATCATTAACCGCTTCGACGATATTCCCCAGTCCTTTCACCAGATGAGCCTATGGCACGACGGCTTCTCTTGCTTGTTTAGCTGCGACAATCCGATAGCTGACAATTTCGATATTCTTTCTTATTTAAAAGCGCAACACATTTGGGTGAGCAAAACCGGCATGGGTACGGGGGTTGGGATTAACCCAAGTGAAGCGCAGAAATTAGGTTGGATCGATGAAGCGCTAATGCGTATTGGTAAAACCCGAAACATTACTGTGTTTACTCGACACTACCTGTCAGCGATTCTATTCGCGCAACAGAAAAACCTAATCCTTACCATCCCAACCAAAGCAGCACAGCTGCAACGCAACAACCCTAAGTTATTGATCAAACCGGCTCCTTTTGCCATCGAACCTTTTGAAGTGAAGATGGCGTGGAGCCCCTTATTACAAACCAATCCAGACCACCAGTGGATGCGCCGCTTGATCAAAAGTGTCGCCAATGAAATCGAAAGTGGTGTGACAGAATAACCCTATCTTTAGGGTATTTCTTGTGTGAATGTCCATTATAAGTGGCATAAATTAGCTAAATTTTCGTCAGTTACGTAAATTTAAGTGAGTAGTCAGTGATTAACTTGAGAGAGATTTTATGAGCAGTCGTATTCAACAGGGAAGCTTGAACATAGATAGCACCCTCTACCAACTAGTTAATGAGCAGATCATCCCTGGCACGGGTATTCTTGCAGAAGACTTCTGGCAGTCATTTGCAACCATCCTCAAAGATCTGGCACCAAAGAATCGTGCATTGCTTATCAAGCGTGAAGATCTCCAACATCAAATCGATGTATGGCACCAAGAACGCACTGGTCAAACACTGGATGCTGCAGAATATAAACAGTTCCTACAGCAGATCGGCTACCTAGTACCTGAAGGCGATGACTTCCAAGTAACGACTGCCAATGTTGAGCCTGAAATCGCAACGCAAGCTGGGCCGCAGCTTGTGGTGCCTATCATGAACGCGCGATTTGCACTTAACGCAGCAAACGCGCGCTGGGGCAGTCTATATGATGCGCTCTACGGCACAGACGTGATCAGCGAGAGTGATGGCGCAGAGAAAGGCGGTAGCTTTAACCCGGTACGTGGTGCCAAAGTGGTGAGTTATGCTCGTGGTTTCCTTGATGATGCCGCACCGCTCAATGGCGTTTCTCATAAAGACGTGACCAAATACAGCATCAGCAATGTGAGCATCGGCAACACGCTTACGGCGACTCTCGATAACGGCGAAGAAGTCACGCTAATCGACCGCAATCAATTTATTGGTTATCAAGGTGACGCTAGTGCGCCGTCATGTATCCTGCTTAAACACAATAACCTTCATATCGAAATTCAAATCGATCCTAGTGCGCCAATCGGCAGCGTTGATGCAGCCGGTATTAAAGATGTGCTTGTGGAATCAGCACTGACTACCATTATGGATTGCGAAGACTCAGTAGCCGCCGTAGATGGTGAAGATAAGGCATTGGCTTACCGCAATTGGTTAGGCTTGATGAAAGGTGACCTACAAGAGTCGCTAGAAAAAAATGGCAAAACTATTGTTCGTAGCCTGAATCCAGATCGCCAATACACCAGCGTAACGGGTGGTGAGATCTCGCTTAAAGGTCGAAGCATGTTGTTTGTTCGTAATGTTGGTCATTTAATGACGAACCCTGCGATCATTGATGATGAAGGGAATGAAGTCCCTGAAGGCATCATGGATGGCATGATTACTTCACTGATCGCAATGCATGACTTGAAAGGTAACAGCCCGTACCAAAACTCGACCGCTAACAGCATCAATATCGTAAAACCTAAGATGCACGGTCCTGAAGAAGTGGCATTTACCAATGAGCTTTTTGGTCGCATTGAAGATGCATTAGGTCTTGAGCGCTTCACGATTAAAGTCGGCATTATGGACGAAGAGCGCCGCACCTCTGTGAACTTGAAAGAGTGTATCCGCGCCGCTAAAGATCGTGTTGTGTTCATCAACACAGGTTTCTTAGACCGAACGGGTGATGAGATTCATACGAGTATGGAAGCGGGTCCATTTGCTCCTAAAACACAACTGAAAACTATGACATGGATTGGCGCTTACGAAGATCAAAACGTTGATCTGGGCTTAGCTTGTGGCCTGCAAGGTAAAGCCCAAATTGGTAAAGGTATGTGGCCAGAACCAGATAACATGGCGAAGATGATGGATGCCAAAATTGGTCATCCACAAGCGGGTGCTAATACCGCTTGGGTTCCTTCCCCAACCGCTGCCACGTTACACGCATTGCACTACCACAAGGTCAGTGTACCGAGTCGCCAAAAAGAGCTGCGCGAGCGTGTGAGAGCGAACGTTGACGATATCCTTACCATTCCTCTACTGGGTAATCAAAAGCTGACTGCACAAGACATTCAAAATGAATTGGATAACAACACGCAAGGCATTCTAGGTTACGTAGTGCGTTGGATTGACCAAGGTGTAGGTTGTTCGAAAGTTCCTGATATTAATAATGTAGGACTCATGGAAGACCGTGCCACGCTGCGTATTTCGAGCCAGCACATTGCAAACTGGTTACGCCATGGCATTTGCGATGAAGCCCAAGTGATGAAAACGATGAAGCGCATGGCTGCTGTTGTTGATGAGCAAAATGCTGGGGATCCAAGCTACCAGAATATGGCGCCTAATTTTGAAAACAGCATTGCGTTTTCTGCAGCGTGTCAGTTGGTGTTTGAAGGCTGTGCTCAGCCAAGCGGTTATACCGAGCCAGTACTCCACGCTATGCGCTTGAAGCTGAAATCACTTAAGTAGCAAAACAACTGGATAATAAGAAAGAAAAGAATAACAACGATAAAAGTAACCCCCCTTAACCGAGCCCAAGGTGCCGCGCAATATAGCGCGGCTTTTTTTTGCTTTCGTTTTCAGATAGTTTGTGAGAAGCGAAGAGAAAAGCCTAGTTTCCACCGAAGCCTTAATTTCCCCCAAAACATAGATACTTAATATCCATGTATTCATCGATGCCTTCTTTTGCCCCTTCACGACCAATACCCGACTGTTTCACCCCACCAAACGGTGCTACTTCAGTAGAGATCAAGCCGTCATTGATGCCAACCATACCGTATTCAAGCGCTTCTGCTACCTTCCACACACGGTGAATATTCTGGCTGTAGAAGTAAGACGCTAAACCATAAATGGTATCGTTCGCCATCTCGATGAGTTCTTCATCGCTGTCGAACTTCATAACTGGAGCGACAGGGCCAAAGATCTCTTGTTGAACGATGTCCATGTCATGTTTCACGTCTTTAAGAATGACGGGTTGAATAAACTGGCCATCGAGTAATTGAGTTGCTGTCACTGGCTGTGCACCTTGCTCAATCGCTCGGTCAATTAAGCTTTGGATATTTTGCTTTGCTCTTTCACTGATGACTGGGCCGATATTGACGCCTTCATCTAAGCCATTTCCGACCTTAAGCTGTTGTACTGCTTGGTCGAACTTAGCCACAAATTCGTCGTGTACCTTGCTGTGGATATAGAAGCGGTTAGCACAAACACAAGTTTGCCCTGCATTGCGGAATTTAGATGCCATTGCTCCTTGCACGGCAGCGTCGATGTCTGCGTCGTCAAACACAATAAAGGGTGCGTTGCCGCCAAGCTCCATCGAGGTACGTTTGATGCCTTTGGCAGCTTGCGCCATCAAGATGCTGCCAACACGGGTAGAGCCAGTAAATGAGATCTTTTTGATTAATGGGTGAGAGGTAAACAGTTCGCCGATTTGTTCCGGACTGTTACCTAAAACCACTTGAATAAGGTCTTCAGGGATTCCAGCTTGGTAAGCCAGTTTAACGACCGCAAACGCAGAAAGTGGTGTCTCGTCAGAAGGTTTCACAATGAAGCTACAGCCAGCCGCTAATGCAGGCGCTGCTTTACGGGTGATCATCGCCACGGGAAAATTCCATGGTGTGATGGCACAGGCAACCCCAATCGGTTGTTTGATAGTGACTAAACGCTTATCTGCCGCAGTACTTGGGATCGAATCGCCGTAGGTGCGTTTGGCTTCTTCGGCGAACCACTCAATAAAGCTTGCGCCGTAAACCACTTCGCCAGTCGCTTCAGCCAACGGTTTGCCTTGCTCCATTGTCATCAAGCGAGCAAGATCATCTTTGTTTTCAAGGATCAACTTATACCAATTATTCAGCAGCGCTGCGCGAGTTTTGGCTGGAACTTTTGCCCACTCTTTCTGTGCGATATTTGTACGCTTGATAGCGTTATCTAGCTCTACCTCGGTAGAGATTGGCGCATAGCCTATGAGCTCACCGGTTGCTGGATTGGTGACCGCAACCGCGCTATCTGCTTCTGTCACCATAAAAGAGAGTAATTGCTTGTTGTTGATTTTGAGCATTGTGGTTCCTTATTGATGAGCAACTAAAATGTACTCTTTCCGTCAATGGATCACTAAATTGTTACTCACTATTTTCACGAGGAAGTTAGTACACGAATCAAACAAGACCTGAAATGAGAATATTACGCCCCATAAGTCTATAAAAATTAGTTGCTTGTTATCCATATTACCCCCAAAAGTAAGGCTGTGTAAAAAAGCAATTTAGTAAAATTCACAGTGTGTAATTTTTGTTGTGAAATTGTTTCAAAAATAACAGTAGTATTAAAAACATGGAAACCAAGCAGTAAAGAACAAATCTGAAAAGGGTCAATTAGGATGTTTGACCCGAGTGAAATTTAAAGCCGTACGAGGGATAGACTATGAATATGCTGACACTAGACAAAACAGAACTTCACAGAAACCATTCAACTTTTATTGCTGAAGCTGTCTTTGCCGTCGAAATGGTGAAAGCAGACAAGCAACTCGAAAAGCAGAAGATGGCGAAACAGTTGCTAGATACTCTATTTCCTCTTGAGTCGGGCTCTCATGAAGATGTTGTGAGCTATGAGATTGACTACCGACATGTTCAGGTTTACTTCAAAAATGGTGAACATACAGGCCTAAAACGCGCGAAGCATTTTGTGGCATATACAGGTGATAAATCTAAGCCATCATCAATCCTGTTCCGTGATGAAAGTGGTACTCATGTGGAAGTGACGATTGGTGCTCGCAAAGGTACAGGTAACCTTGAGCTTGTTGATATCGAAGACATCCAACTAGAGACATGCACCACATTTGGTCAAACAGACGCAAGTATTTCTTCTGGAATCCGACATTGGGTTAGCTTAGTGAAGGGTGATGAAAGCGGCCGACCAAATGCATCAAGTGAAGATAAAGAGTTCACTGCGAAAAATGGTGATGATTACAATCTTGGATTCTGTTTCGCACTCTAATATCGAGCGCTGCAGTGCGCAGCGCTAACATCAATTTCTCTTTTACCTTTGGTAATTTCCCCGCCCCTATAGCGGGGCTTTTTTATTAGAGCTATAAGTAAATTGGACGATTATTAAAATTATATACAGAAAATTTGGATGTGACTTTACGGTGTGTGGTTTTGATTTAAGTTATTGTATTTAAATGATTTTGTTGATTTATTTTATTCTGGTTTTATTAGGTTAATTATCATTATCCAGGCGGTTATGAGTAACTATTGAGCTAAAACTCAGTCAAAATGCTTCGTGTTGTGCTATATTGTGCGGCTTGGGATTGAGCAAATAAGTCCATTCACTATCTCAAATAGTGACTTTCACCATGCTTTGTTTGGGTGATTTGGCGAGCCAATCAAGTAGTAGTTGGATATGGAGCGAGTCCTTATATTCGTTGAATCGGATATACGAACATCATAATTTATGAGTTTTAAATCAAAAAAGTACAGTATTGATTCTACTGACTATCAAGTTGGTCAAGACAACGTCAGTAAATGGGGCATGGATGTCCATAACACAGTTTTCGTAGCCTCTGTTGGCTTATCTCTTCTCTTCATCATCACCCTTCTTGCTCTGCCTCCTGCAGATGCCAAAGCGGCAATTGACTCCATCAAGGGTGCGGTTCTATCAAAGTTTGACTTCCTGTTCATGTGGGGAGCCAACATCATGTTAATTTTTGCTGTTATTTTGGCATTCTCACCGCTAGGTAAAGTTCGCTTAGGTGGTGAAGACGCAACGGCAGATTATTCGATGGCCTCTTGGATTGCGATGTTATTCGCAGCCGGCATGGGTATTGGACTTATTTTCTGGGGTGTTGCTGAGCCAACTGCGTTCTTTACCAACTGGTTTGGTACTCCATTGAACGTAGAACCTTTTACAGAAGCAGGTCGTGAGTTAGCGCTGGGTGCAACCGTATTCCACTGGGGCTTCCATGCTTGGGCTATCTACGGCATGACCGCGCTTTGCCTAGCGTATTTTGTTTATAACAAAGGTCTACCGTTATCTATGCGCTCTGTATTTTACCCAATCTTGGGTGAGCGAGTATGGGGCAAAACAGGTGATGTGATCGACGTGCTAACAGTACTGGTTACTCTGTTTGGTTTGGCGACTTCGTTAGGTTTGGGTGGTACACAAGCAGCAAGTGGTATTAGCCACGTGTTTGGTTTGGAAAACAATATCCTACTTCAGCAATCTATCATTGTTTTGATCATGGGTCTGGCGATCATCTCTGTACTTCGTGGTATGGATGGTGGTGTTAAGTTCCTAAGTAACCTAAACATGGTTATTGCGTTTGTATTCCTTGGCCTTATTGCAGTGCTTAACTTCACAACTGTGCTTGATTCTGTAGCAACAGCGGCAACGGGCTATGTGAAAAATATCTTGGCATTGAGCCAAAGCTCTGGTCGTGAAGACACGACATGGCTACATGGTTGGACGGTGTTCTACTGGGCGTGGTGGGTAGCGTATGCACCATTCTTCGGTATGTTTGTAGCGCGTATTTCTAAAGGTCGTACGGTTCGTGAGTTCTTGTTCTGCGTACTGATTATCCCAACGCTAGTAACTTCGGCTTGGATGTCTGTGTTTGGTGGTGTGGCTATTGAACAGGTCATTAATCATGTTGGTCAACTTGGTCTTGATCAAGGCATCACCGATGTATCGCTAAGCTTGTTCCACATGTTAGATGCGTACTCGTTTGGCAGCATTCTATCGGTTATCGCAGTAGCACTGATCATTGTGTTCTTCGTTACGACACTAGACTCAGGTTCGATTGTTATCGATGGCATGACGGCTGGTGGTAAGCTTGAAGTACCAGTGAAACAGAAAGTAGTGTGGGCGGTTATCTCAGGTGCGATTGCGATGGTGATGCTGTGGATTGGTGGTACTCAATCTATCCAAGCACTGCAATCTATTACGATTATCGCAGCGCTGCCGTTCACTATCATTCTTCTGATTGGCTGTGTGAGCCTGCTGAAAGGTCTATTTACAGAAGTAGATAAAGGCCAAGCAAACGTAAGCGAAACAGCGAAATAGGGCGATTTTCTAGTGAGGTAAATTACTCGCTAATGACGCCCTAAGTATTACTGAAACTCTCTTGTACTCTTTGCGAGGGAGTTTTTTATGTGCGCTATCCAGAAATAAAAAAGCCACAAGTGATTCGTCACTTGTGGCTTTTTTCAACTTTATTCTAGTTCTCTAGAGATAAATTATTCGCTTACGCATTTAGCTCGTGTTGAATCACGTAATCTAGAGCACCAACGACAGCTGCAACTTGTGCGTCGTTACACTCTTCGTCTGTTACTTTGTCGCTGTCTGGGTAAACTTCTGTCGTTGTGCCGTACTTGCAGTTCGTTACGCCGCCACAAAGGCCAAGCTCTTTCATTGGGTAGTTAATCACACCGTGCTGTGTCACTTCTGAGCCAATGATCTTGCCGTCTGCATCTGCTGGTGCAATGTGCGTTACTTTTTCAACTGAAGCAATGACAGCCGCTTGGAATTCTGGCTGAGGGTTTTCCGTGTCACCTACTGTGTAGAAACCATCTGGAATCATACCTTCGATGTACTCAATGCCGTCACGAGCAGCAAGTGCTGGGCGGAATTCAGTTTCATCAGAATCTGTCGTTTCGTGTAGATCAACGTGAACCAGCACTTCTGGTAGAGACGCCACTAATGCACGTAAGTTTGCTGATTCTTCAGCAGGGGTACCTTCATAGAAAGAACGGTTCGGATCAACGGCATTTGGGTTCCAGCGGTTGATGACTTCGTAACCCCAAGGGCTAACACAAGGTGCAACTACTACGTTGAAATGCGCTGCGTATTTCTCTGCTTGAGTATCTGCAAATTTGATCGCACCGTGTACACCACTGGTCTCATAACCGTGAACACCGCCTGTTACTAGAACGGTTGGTTTTGATGCATCCCAGTTTTTGCTCTTGATTGCAAATAGAGGGAAACGCGCCTCATCGTAGCTCAGCGCGCCGTATTGCTCGATATCAAAGCGGCCTGCTAATGCTTGGATTTTAGGAACAACTTCTTGCTGGTATTCACGCTTAACGGTTCTTTGAGCAAACCATGCTTGACGTTCTGCTTCTTGCCATTTTTTTCCAGGTTCACCGATTGGGTAGCTGTATTCACTTTTCATCTATACTTTTTCTTTTATGTTCGTGAAAGATGCAGACAGACTAGTCCTGTCTCGCTGAGACGGCAATAGAAAACACAGTTTGTGACTTTATTTTTTACAGACTCATAACTTTGATGAGTGAATTGATAGTGTTACATTTTATCTGTTGTTCAATCCTTTAAAAGAGACAATAAAATGGCTGGAGCAAGTTTACTCACACTGTTAGATGACATAGCCACAGTGCTAGACGATGTTGCACTGATGTCTAAAGTTGCGGCGAAGAAAACCGCAGGTGTATTGGGCGATGATTTAGCACTTAACGCACAGCAGGTTTCGGGTGTGTCTGCTGAACGAGAAATCCCTGTGGTGTGGGCGGTTGCAAAAGGCTCATTCAAGAACAAGTTGATTCTTGTGCCTGCCGCTTTATTGATTAGTGCATTTATTCCTTGGTTGATCATGCCATTGTTGTTAATTGGTGGCTTGTTTCTTTGTTTCGAAGGGGCTGAGAAGATCTTAGAAAAGTTCTTCCCGCACGCCCACCAAGATAACGACAAAGGAGAAGAAGATAAAACCGGTGAGTCCATTGAGGGCTATGAGAAGAGAAAGGTTAAAGGCGCAATTCGCACCGACTTCATCTTATCCGCAGAAATCATTGTGATTGCTCTGGGTACCGTGACGGGGACCAGCATCTTGACCCAGATTATTGTCGTGAGCTTGATTGCTGTCGTGATGACGATTGGTGTCTATGGCTTGGTTGCAGGGATAGTGAAGTTGGATGACTTAGGTTTCTATCTTCAACGTACATCTGACGGTAGCGCAGTCAAAACAAAGCTTGGCAATGGGCTTGTTTCCTTTGCGCCAAAGTTAATGAAGATGCTTGCTGTTGTCGGTACGGCTGCCATGTTCTTGGTTGGTGGTGGTATCGTGGTTCATAACGTTCCTGCGATTCATCATTTGATTGAACCTATCATCATGGACTTCAGCGGGCATACGATAGCGACTGCAGTTGTTCCCACTTTGTTGAATGGCGTGATTGGTGTAGTGGCAGGGTTACTTGTTGTCGCGGTTTGGAGTGTGATAGAGAAGGTTCGGGGCAAGTAGGGCTTAAACAACCTCTTAGGCAATGAGTTTGTCAGATACTAAACAAAAAGGGTCACCCATAATGGGGTGACCCTTTTTAGTTGAAGCGAAGTCTTTACGAAGCATCTACAACGTATTTACTTTGCCTTGCGAGTGCTTATTTTACTGACCAAGCGATGGTCTCGCCGCCACGAATTGGTACAACGATGTCTGAACCAAATGGCATGGTTTCAGCAACGTTCCACTCTTCTTTTACTAGAGTGATAGTGTCTGTGTTACGTGGGATGCCGTAGAAGTCTGGGCCGTTGTGGCTTGTGAACGCTTCTAGGTTCTCAATCTTGCCTTCTAATTCGAACACTTCAGCGTACAGTTCAACAGCTGCGTGTGCCGTGTAAGAACCCGCACAGCCACATGCTGACTCTTTTGCGCCTTTTGCGTGTGGTGCTGAGTCTGTACCTAAGAAGAACTTCTTGCTGCCGCTTGTCGCTGCTTCAATTAGCGCTTTTTGGTGAGTGTTGCGCTTAAGGATTGGTAGGCAGTAGAAGTGTGGCTTAATGCCGCCAACCAGCATGTGGTTGCGGTTGTAAAGCAAGTGATGGGCTGTGATTGTCGCGGCAACGTTGTCGTTCGCGTTCTTTACGAAATTCGCAGCATCTGCAGTCGTGATGTGCTCTAGAACGATTTTTAGGTTAGGGAAGTCATTCACGATTGGCGCAAGAACGGTGTCTAGGAACTCTTTTTCACGGTCAAAGATATCAACATCGTGCGTCGTTACTTCGCCGTGTACCAAAAGTAGCATGCCAACTTCTTGCATAGCTTCTAGTACGTGGTAGATGTTCTTCGCAGAGGTTACACCTGAGTCAGAGTTAGTTGTTGCGCCTGCTGGGTAAAGCTTCGCAGCCACAACTGCGCCAGATTCTTTCGCTTTACGAATTTCATCTGGTGTTGTGTTGTCTGTCAGGTAAAGTGCCATTAGAGGCTGGAACTGCTCGCTTGGCTGCTCTGCCATGATGCGTTCACGGTAAGCTAGAGCCATTTCGGTATCAGTTACCGGTGGGATGGTATTTGGCATGATTAACGCTCGACCATTGTAGCGGCTGATATCGCGCACTGTATCTTTTAATACTTCGCCATCGCGTAGATGAACGTGCCAGTCGTCAGGACGAGTAATCGTAAGTTGTGTCATTGAAGGCTCCCACCATTTGAAGTGTTATGTAGTTGGAGCCTAAACTCGGCGAAATCTGTGAAAGCAATCGCTTACGTTTAGGCGACAGGATGATAGTGGAAAAGCACTTTCATTTCATCCTATTTTTAACTCTTCAGGGTTGGGATCTTGCTTTCCGCGTATTTTATTCGGTATTTGTTTTTGAAGATGGATTATCGAGTCGCTACCCACAACCCGTGGATCATTCCCGGAACCCAGAAGAAGAAAGTGAGGACGATGTTGATCAAAAGGTCTTTGCCTGCGCCTCGTGCGAAAAACACACCCAAAGGGGGAAGCAGTACACATAAGATGATAATGACGAGTTTGTTCATGATAAATCCTTTTTATTCAATGAAAGTTCAATGCACTAACTGTATTCACAGTATAGAAGGTCTGAAGAGTGTTAATGCATTGCTGCCTTAATGTATAGAAGACAATGAGTTAAACATCTCAAGATATTCGCTTAGTATCAAGTGTTTAATAGCTGCCAGTTTATCTCTTTATAACCATTTGTTAGCATTGGGACAAACTACAAAACATTGGAATCGTTATGTCGCAGTCACCTCTAGATCGAAAGGCTTCAGAGCAAGCTCCTTCCTTATCTCAAATCAATGTGTTTCCGGTTAAATCAGTGGGCGGCATTGCGCTTTCTTCTGCTTGGGTTGAAAAACAAGGTCTCACTTTTGACAGACGTTTCATGCTGGCATTGGCTGACGGCTCAATGGTTACGGCGCGTAAATATCCTAAAATGGTCAAAGTGTCTTCCAGCTTGCTGCCAGATGGCTTGATTTTTACTTACGAAGGCAAAGAGCCACTGCGCCTTAAGTATGCGAACTTCAAGATGCAAGAAGCGCCAGCAACAGTGTGGAAAGACAGCTTCACGGCCTACACAACGAGTGATGAAGCTGATGACTGGTTTAGTGATGTATTGGGTGTACGTGTTGAGCTACTTTTCTCTGGTGAACAATCGAATCGTGTTCGTGAAAAGTTGGGCCATAACGTGAGTTTTGCCGACGGTTACCCGATGTTGATCATCAGCCAAGCTTCGCTTGATGAGTTGAATCGCCGCAGCCCTGAAACGCATTCTATGGATCAGTTCCGTACCAACTTCGTGGTCTCAAACACTGAAGCGTTTGCTGAAGATGGTTGGAAGCGCATTCGAATTGGTGAGGTTGAGTTCGAGGCGGTGAAGCCTTGTGAACGTTGTATTCTAACCACGGTTGATGTTAACAGTGGTGAGTTAAGAGCGACAAAAGAGCCACTGAATACCTTCTCTAAATTCAGAGCCAATGATCGTGGTGGTGTGTTCTTTGGTCAGAACCTAGTTGCTAAGAACGAAGGCTTAGTCAGAGCCGGTGATTTGGTTGAAGTACTCGAAACCAAAGAAAAAGAACATTACGAAGACACATGGGTAGAGTCGCTACATTTAACTTGCGTTGAGCGTGAAGAGATCGCTAGAGACTTTACGACATTTTGGTTAGAGCCAGCGAAAGAGAACCACTCTTTACCAAGTTACCAACCAGGTCAGCATCTGCCGATTGAAATGGTTATTGATGGTGAAAAAGTGTCTCGTCGTTATACGCTATCTTCGAGCCCATCTCGCGCGGGTCGTTTAGCTATTTCAGTGAAGCGCGTCAATGACGGCCAGATCTCCAACTGGTTGAACGACCATTTCCAAGTTGGCGATACCTTAGTCGCGCAAAACCCTGATGGTGCTTTCTACTTAGAAGAGAACCCAACGCACCCATTATTATTACTTTCTGCGGGTAGCGGTATCACGCCTATGCTGTCGATGCTTCGTTATCTGGCAGACCATGATCAAATTAATGATGTGGTTTTCTATCACCAATGCAGCAGCGAAGAAGATATTCCTTATCAAGCTGAGATTGACCAGATCGCCAAAGAGCACGAGGGCTTACGTGTGATCTATTTATTGAGCCAACCAACGAAAGAGTGGGAGGGTTTGTCTGGTCGTTTGAGCGTGTCGCATGTAGCGAAAATTGAAGCGCTTCATAAACGCCAAGCCTTTGTATGTGGTCCTGATGGTTTCATGGATAATGCAAAGAAACTACTGATTCAAATGGGCTTGAATCCTCAGCACTATCATCAAGAAGCATTTGGTGTCGCACAATCAACGGAAGAGACAGTTAAGCAACTACAGCTAAGTGTTAATGGCTATCTATTCGAAGGCAACAATCAGTCTACCTTACTAGAGCAAGCTGAGTCGGCGGGTGTATCCATTGCATCAAGCTGTCGTGCCGGTTTTTGTGGTGCTTGTAAAGTGACCCTTGAGTCTGGGCAAGTTCATCAACCGGATGTACCAGCGCTGCAGGAGCACGAACGAAATATGGGTCAGATTTTAGCATGTTGCAGTGTGCCTCAAACCGATATCGAAGTTGTGGGTTAATGGCTAATTAAGTCACTCCCTTCATAAAATAGCAAAGGCCGGAAGTTGAACTTCCGGCCTTTTTAATTGAGTTTAACTTAAAGTATTAATCGTAGATTGTTGGAATTGGTTGACGCTTGTGTTGTGTTGCTTTGTAGATGCTCACTAAGCGGTCTGATACGTCTTGAGGTACTTCTTTACCTTCAAGGAAATCATCGATTTGATCGTAAGTTAAGTTTAGCGCTGCTTCGTCAGCTTTCTGTGGATCAAGCTCTTCTAGATCGGCAGTTGGCACTTTCTTAACTAGCAGCTCTGGCGCGCCTAGTGTTGCCGCTAGTTCACGAACTTGACGCTTGTTTAGGCCAAATAGAGGCGCTAAATCACAGGCACCGTCGCCGTGTTTAGTGTAAAAGCCAGTGATGTTCTCTGCTGAGTGATCGGTACCAATCACAAGACCACCAACGTAACCTGCGATTTCGTACTGTGCGATCATACGAGCTCGAGCTTTTACGTTACCTTTTACAAAGTCGATTTTCGCCGAGTCTGTTGGTAGTAGACCCGTTCCTTCAAGTGCAACGTGAGAAGCCGCGTGAAGTCCATCAACACCCGCTTTAATGTTTACAGAAACTGATTGAGAAGGCTGAATAAAAGAGAGAGCAAGTTGTGCTTCATCTTCATCTTTTTGCTCACCGTAAGGTAGACGAACTGCGATGAATTGGTAGTCGTTGCTACCTGTGCTTTCATTCAAGCTGTCAACTGCCAGTTGTGCTAGACGACCACAAGTAGTCGAGTCTACACCACCACTGATACCAAGGATCAGGGACTTGCAGCCAGACTGCTGAAGTTTCGTTTTGATAAAGTCCACACGACGAGTCACTTCGAAGTGAGGGTCAATTGAAGGTAGTACGCGCATTTCGTCACGAATTAACTGTTCCATTCGTATTCCTTTCCTGCAAGCAAATTAAAAATCTAGTGTTATCATACCTAAATCATTCGATTTAAAAACCTCTTTGCACAAGCTTAGAAAGAGAAGGCAGCAATTAATAATGAAAAAAATAGCCATTTTCGGTAGTGCGTTTAATCCGCCGAGCTTAGGGCATAAAAGTGTGATTGATTCACTGGCTCATTTCGACAAGATTCTTCTGGTACCAAGTATTGCCCATGCTTGGGGAAAAGAGATGCTAGACTTTGATACGAGATGTCAGTTAGTTAATGCATTTATTAGTGATCTTTCATTGGATCAAGTTGAACTATCATTGATCGAAAAGAGTTTGTTCACACCCGGTGAAAGTGTGACAACTTATGCTGTACTCAGTGAATTACAAAAGTTACATGGTGACGCTGAACTTACGTTTGTGATTGGGCCGGACAACTTCTTCAAGTTCTCATCTTTCTATAAATCAGATGAGATTACCGAGCGATGGTCTGTAATGGCTTGCCCGGAGAAGGTGAAGATCCGCAGCACAGACATTCGTAATGCATTGATAAGTGGAAGCGATGTATCAAAACTGAGTACAAAGTCAGTTACAAAGATATTGCAAGATAGTGGACTGTATACAATAATGTAGATTCACTAACTCAAGAGGTCTGATGACTATGCTAAAGCGCGCGATACCAGCGACGATGATCATTGCAGCATGCAGTTTACCTGCACAGGCTGAATGTGACTTTTTTAGCTTAGACTCAATCATGCTGGCTTCTGATGATGAAAATAGCTGTCTAGATTTTTCTACGAGCATCGATTCTTTCGGTCAGCGCATGCTAGAAATCACTGGTATGAGTGAAGAAGAAGCCGAGAGCACACCTGACTATTGGTCTGACTGGGTACTTCAAACCAAGGATACGCCGCTGTTAACGCAAAGCCTCGAGTCTAACTATGTTGGATTGGGAATGTGGTTCCCTGAAGACTTAGAAGACGAACAGTATGATATGTCGACTGAAGAGTGGCTTTTGAATCATGGTTTGCAATTGAGCATTGGCTTCGGTGAGAAAGTAGAAGGTCAACCTCGTATGCGTTTTGATTATCGTTGGCACGATTCAAGAGATGCCGATTTGATGATGCAAGTCGAGTTACCGTTTTAGACGAACGCGATCCTTCTATAAGATTGTAAATCTAGCTTTTGTTTATCCTGAATTAGTAATAAGAATTAAAAAAGCCGCAGAAACTCAGTTTTGCGGCTTTTTAGTATCTAAATCTTGGCTTTTCTCAGCGATATTATGTCGTATGAGCAACTATAGGTCGTCACCAAACACCAGCATACACAGTTGTTCAAACTCTTCTTCTTTACCTGAGAATAGGTCATCGATCACAGCTGCACGCTTCTGACCTGATTGCATGCGCTTCTTCGCCTCGCGCATTACCATCACTAAGGTGTGTTCTTGTGGCAGGTTAGAGTCATCAATGTTCCACTGATTGAATCGTTGAGACAACGCACTTTCACAAAGCAGTGGTTTGAATGCCAACACTTCTTGCTTGAGTACAGAAAGCATGTCTTTGCACGCTTGCTCGGTATTGTTAGCACCATAAGATCGGCCGTGAGTAAGCTCTAGCTTCTCTAGCAACGCCAAAGAGAGGTTAGTTTGCGTGATGTAACCTGCTTGGCGTGGGAAAGCATCTGTCAGTCGAACAGAGAAATCGACACGGCTAACTTGAGTGTTAGGGAAGTAGGTCAACGAAGTTAAGCAGTCAAATGGAATCCAAACGCTTTGGCCAGGTTCAACGGCGTACTCTTGCTTACCCAGTTTGATCAAAACCAAGCCACTTTGAACCGATACAAGGCTATGTTTTAGTACTTTCTTGCGTGGTGTGATCACCAGGTGTGAAAAGTAAGCCGATGTATATTCAATAGCGAAGTTCATAGATAGTACCTTAATTTTGGGGCGTCAAGATTACCGTTAATCTCAAAGAATGCCAACAATAACAGGCTATTTTCACTGTTTCTGGTCTGACCTTGTCAAAAGTATGGGCTCTGTAGCTGCGAGAAGTCAAAACAACGCGTAGAATGAGCCAGCTTTTTATTATATGAATGAAAAAATGACCTCTCCAACCGATCCATATGTTGATATTCGTCCTTACGGCGATGATGAAATTCCAGCGGCACTAAACCGTCTTATTAATGATGAAGAATTCATCAGTGCGATTCTGAACTACCGTTTTTCGAATCACGCAGCTTGGTTCCAAGCATTAATGAGCCCAATTCTACGTGTTTACTTAAAAATGAAGTGGAGCAAGCTGACTAGCGTTGAATCCATTCAGATTGAAGTGAAAAAGTACTTACGTGACACGTTAGCGAACACCACAAACGGTGTGACGTACACAGGCTTAGAGTCATTGGATGTGAATCAAGCATACTTGTTTGTATCAAACCATCGTGACATTGCTATGGATCCGGCGTTGGTGAACTACGCATTGCATCAACAAAATCACCAAACTTGTCGCATTGCGATTGGTGATAACCTTCTGAAGAAGCCGTGTGCGACAGAACTGATGCGCTTGAATAAGAGCTTTATCGTTAAGCGCTCTCTTAAAGGGCCGCGTGAAATGATGAAAGCGTTAGGTCAGCTCTCTTCTTACATTAAGCACTCTTTAGATACTGGTAACTCTATCTGGATCGCTCAGAAAGAAGGCCGTGCAAAAGACGGTAATGATTTCACTGATCCTGCAATCCTTAAAATGTTCCATGTTGAAGGACGCAAGCAGAAGGTGGCATTCCCTGAATACGTGAAGTCACTGAAGATTGTTCCTGTTGCTATCTCATATGAAAATGACCCTTGTGATACGGCGAAAGCGATCGAGTTGTTTGAAAAAGATGTAAACGGCAGCTACGAAAAAGGCGAATTTGAAGATATTGAGAGCATTATCCAAGGTATTGTGGGCAACAAAGGCCGCATTCATGTTGGTTTTGGTCAGGTTATCGATCAAGACTTTGAGACTCCAGAAGCATTGGCTGAAGAGATTGATCGCCAGATCCATGATAACTACAAACTGTTCCCAGTAAATCTATTGGCGGCAGAGAAAGAAGATGACTCGATCACTGCTACGGTTAAGAAAGAGTTCGAAGATAAGTTAGCGACGTTACCAAAAGGTGCGCGTCAGTACTTGATCGACAGCTATGCGAACCCAGTGAAGAACATTGGTTAGCGAACATTTCGCTGAATTGATTGAATTGAAAAAGGAGCCTTGAGCTCCTTTTTTTGTTTTTCTGCTTATACTTTTGATGGAAAAAGGTAAAGCTACAGGCAAGGCTAGCGAGCAACGGCACCGCCCAGTTCCAAATTTGTTGGCCAAGTCGTGACGGTGTTGCCACCTAAATAGATATTGCCTTTCACCGTCATCGTTTCTGGGAATGCAGTAATTGCTGAGCCGCCGATATATAGGTCACCGTCAATCACAATGCCATTTGGCAGTTCGGTTAAAGGGGTGCGAATAACACTCAGGTCGCCTCTCACTCGCAAGCCGTTGGGAAGCTTTTGCAGTGGAGTGTCAGTGAAATTGATGAACCCGCCGACTCTGACGCCTTTTGGCCAGCTGGTGATTTTGCTGCCCATGAAATCGGCATAGCCTTTGATTTTTATACCACTTGTTACTCTGGTTAGCTGACTATTAGAAGCCTTGAGGCTGCCGTTAACATCTAACCCTTTAGGTAAACGTGTGATCGGGGTGTTTTCGATATTAAGATTACCATCGACAACTAAACCGGTTGGAAGCGCTGTGTAAGGCTTATTTCGGAGATATAAGTTTCCGTAATTGTCCAGATGGTTCAATATTTGATAGTGATCGATTGGTTCTGCACTGACATTTGTTATGGTTAAAGAACCAATAATAAGTGCAATTATTCTGAGCATAATAGGCTTCTTATTACGATAGACGCTAACACTATAATGGAAAAATTATTCTCGCATAGTGTTTTACCCATTTGGCGGTAGATAAAATAGAAATCGTTTGGCTAATCAGAAATTAAACGACAATTGTAGGTAAATGGATGACTAGAGTAAATATACAAATAGTTAAGAGCGTTTTGGTAGCAAGTGCAATGTTTTGCTCAATGCCTGCCAGTGCGAACAAAGTAATTTCAACATCGGGGAAGGCTGCGGTGGTGGTTACTCAAAGTGGTCAACAGCAACGAGTTTGTTATTACGATGACAAGGCATACAGCATTGGAGCGGTGCTCGAAGTCTCTGGTGTTGTGATTCATTGTGCTGCGGAAAACGATTTTGAAACGAATGGCGCACTTGCTTGGATACAAATAAAAAAAGACGAGTAATTTAACTCGTCTTTATATAAGAGCATAAATGCTTATATCAACGCGCTAGAGAGCGAGTCTTAAGTTCGAAAATAATCTTTTCTGCGCTTACTTCGAACTTGAAGCGTGCATGCAATTCAGTACTTTCTTCGGTCATTTCTGACGCTTCATACTCAACATTGCTAGACACTTGCTTTGCTAGCTCTACGTACTTTGCAAATTCAGCTTCAATGAGTGCCTTCGAGTTGCCATATACAGTTACTTCAGCAACATCGTCACCTTCTTTAATGATGAACCCGATTTCGCCGGCACAGCCGCAAGCTTCACATACGTCGTTGTTACCCATATCTTGGCTCATAAATAATCCTCTTACAAAATCTGAGGTTATTCTAACGAGCAATTTGAACTGTATCTACAAAAATTAAAATCTTTGAACTAATTCGCACTGGTATGCTATGTTGTTTGTTGTGGGATTAAATGAATATGTACATTCGCGCCGACAAATATGTATGTGATCTATCTCATGTTTTGTTGAAAAGCAGTGTCATTAATTTGTTAGGATATCATTCAGTTAGTTGCGTCGTGACTAATTTTATAAGACTATCTATTGCTTGATAGGTATTTATACAATGAATTTATTGTTGGGTATTTGATATTCTAAGTAGTTATTTTAGATTAACCACTTAGAGCGGTAAGGTTACTTTCGAAGAATAATTAGACAAAGTGCCCAAAGAGGCAGCACTGTAAAGTTGTTTATGCGAAGTACTGGCGGGTATTTTAATGGAAATACTTGCGAAAAAATGCCTTGCTCACATAATGCTGATAACAATTTTCATTCTGACTTCATTTTATTGAGTTAGATGGATTTACAAAGAGAAGAGCCTGAATATGCCAAAGCGTAGTAAAGAAGATACAGAAATCACAATCCAGAAGATTATGGATGCCGTTGTAGACCAGTTACTAAGGTTGGGTTACGACAAGATGTCATACACGACGTTGAGTCAGCAAACGGGCGTTTCTCGTACAGGTATAAGCCACCACTTTCCAAAGAAAACAGATTTCACAGCTGCTCTAGACGGTCGAATCTTCAAGATGTTCATGGAGCACATTGATTTCGAAAATGGTCTTGATGCATTTTCAGCTAGCTGGGTTAAAGCGCTTGAAGACGCTGAGTTCCTAGCAATCTTACGTTTACTTTTCCACCATATCGTTACAGCTGAAAACGCACACGAATTTGCGGCAAACGGTATTGATCGTCTTTACAAGCTAACTGAGACTCAGTTTGGTGATACAAGCGGTAAAGAACTTGAGTGGTTGATTGGTAAATCACTGATTCGTATGAGCCAATAATCAATACATATTAAAAGAAGCTCCTGAGGGAGCTTTTTTTGTGCCTATCGTCTGATATCTGTCACTTCTTTTCTTTTGTCACTCTCTAAAGCAGCTCGTTTATTCGCTTCTCTAATAGCGATATTTCTTTTCTTTTTATAGGCTTACATTTGCCTTGTGCTCATCTTTTTCAATCTAACTTGGCGAGTGTCTACTGATGATGTTCATTTCTAGCGCCTCAAAGGCTCGAGGTGAGACGTTTTGGGAGTATTGCTATGGTTACTGGTAAAATTAAGTTTAAGGCGAGAGAGAGGCTATGAGCCAATAAAAAAGCCTCGATAAAACCGAGGCTTATAATGATTTAATCGTCATTAGTTCCGGGTGCTAAAAATGAGCAGGATCTAAATTGAATTTATTGTGCTGGGTGTACCTGAGGGAAGCTCATCGTCGGGTGCTTTTCTACGATGCTTTTGTACCCATAAACATCCTCAATCATTGACGGCCTGAGAGCTTCCCAAGGGCTGCCATCACATACTAAATTCCCATCTTTCAATACCACCAATCGGTCGGAATACTGAGCAGCTAAGTTTAGATCGTGCAACACCACGATGACGGCTGCATTATGATTGTCTGCAAGTTCTCTCGCGATCTTTAGCGTGTTGTGTTGGTGGGCAAGATCCAATGCAGAGGTGGGTTCATCAAGCATTAAGATGCATTGATCGCCAGAGTAGTGAAGCTGAGTGAGTACTCGAGCCAAGTGAACTCTCTGCTTTTCACCACCGGAAAGAGAAGGATAAAGTCTCTCTCCTAAGTGAGATACATCGGCGATGTCCATCTTTTGGTTCGCGATATTGGTCAGCGTCTTGTTTGACTCTTGCAGTGGGATGCCACCAAGCTCGACAACTTCGTGCGCCAGAAACGGGAAGGTCAACGTACTGTGTTGAGGAAGCATAGCTAGATGTTTCGCCAACTTGTGTGAAGGCCATTTGTCTTTAGCATGCCCAAAATATTGAATGTCACCAGTACTGGATATTTCCTGACATAAGGCTTTGAGCAGAGTGCTTTTTCCGGCTCCATTTGGGCCAAGCAGTGTGGTTACTTTTCCTGCTTCAATTTCTATGGATACACTATCTAGTATCTTTTTGCTGCCGAACTTTACTTCAATATCGGTCGCTTTTAGCGCTGCAGGAAACATTAAAGGATTCTCCCTTTCTGTTGGAATAGTAGGTATAAGAAGAAGGGTGCGCCAATAATCGCAGTGACAATCCCTACTGGTAGCTCTGCTGGGGCAAGAGCAACGCGTGAGAACATGTCTGCTGCTGTTAATAGTAGTGCGCCTAGTACCGCTGATAAAGGTAACAGAACTCGGTGATCAGGGCCTGCGAGCATGCGACCTAAATGTGGGATAACCAGTCCGATAAAACCAATCATGCCAGATAGGCTTACCGTGATACCCACCCCCGCTGCTGTCAGTAGAATAAGCTGTCGTTTCAGTTTTTGAACTGGAATACCCAGGTGTTGAGCTTCTGACTCACCTAGGAGCAGGGCATTCAGAGACATCGCTTGTCGGTAGAAAATGACGAACAGTCCAACGAGCGTAATTGCAGCAAGTATAATCCCTGACCATTTAGCTCCAGCTAATGAGCCCATCGACCATAGCGAAAGGTCACGCAGCATTTGATCATCAGCGATGAAGTTTAAGAAGCCTATCCCTGCTCCTGAAAGTGCGCTGATCGCGACACCTGCCAGTAGCATGATAGTTACTGAAGTTCCGAATTTGCCAGTACCAAGTTTGTAAACCAACAATGTGGTTAGAGCGCCGCCCAAGAAAGCAAAGACAGGTACTGCGGCAAAGTTCATGAATGCCGAGTATTGAAGCGAAAGCTCAGAGAACAGAACGATAGCTAGCGCAGCCCCTAAGGCCGCACCGGCTGACACGCCAATGATGCCAGGCTCAGCGAGTGGGTTACGGAATAGCCCCTGCATAACAGCACCGCATAGTGCGAGAATGGCACCAATTAGCATGCATAGTATGGTTCTAGGCAGTCGAATTTCTTGAATGACTAAATTGATGTGAGGCGCTAAGTCATTGTTTGGAATAACTAAGCTCGTTGCGCTGTCCATTAAACTAATATTCATTGGCCCAACAGTGATTGAGTACAGCGCGACAAAGGCTAGGGTTGCACCTAGGCCTATCATCGTTGTTTTTAGGGGGACGGATCGTAGCAACATAAAGGGCCTCAATGTCTATTGCTATCTAGAAGGCTCATCACCAACATGGTTCTAAGGATTGGTAATGGAGCTAGGCTACAGCAATAGTTGGAATAGGTAGTCGAGTTATAGCGGATAGATAAGTGCGTTTAGTCGTTTCGCTTCTGAAAGGCTTTCTAGACCAAGTCCGCCCACTAAAGCGCTGCCATTTACAGTGATGATTTGCTTGTTCATACCTGCAGGGGTTACCGCTAACATAGGTAACGACTTAAGAATCGCATCAGCGCCGCCCATTTTTTGGTAACTGCGACCACTCACTAAAATGACATCAGGCTGCATCTCGACAAGCGATTCCATTGATAATGGTTTGTAAGATGTAAGGCTTTGAGCTGCTGGGTTGATACCGCCAGCCAATTCAATGATCGCATTTGGTGATGTTTCACCACCCGCTACGTTGGCAGGGCGACCTTCGTGCAGCAATAGGAATAGTACTTTCTTGGCTTGGTTACTCGGTACTTGATTCGCTTTAAGTGCCGCGATCTTTTGATTCACTTCGGCTTTGACTTGCTGTGAGTGATCTTCGGTGTGGGTGATCTTTGCGATTTGGTCGATACGTTTTAGTAGCCCTTCAACGTTAGCCTCAGTGTTCACGATTTCGACGTTGACGCCCGCAGATTTCATTTGAGAGATCGCATTGTCCGGCCCCATCTCATCAGAACCAATCAGTGTGGTTGGCTCTAAAGCAAGCAAACCTTCAGCAGATAGGTTTCTGTGATAGCCGATCTTTGGCAGTTTTTCAGTTTGAGGAAAACGACTGGTCACATCAATGCCAACCAATTGTTCTTCTGCGCCAAGCGCTAAAACCAATTCTGTAACGGCGCTGCCAGCACTGATGATTCGCGGTTGTTCAATGTCGTTAGCCATCGCGGTTGGTGCACTAAGAGCTAAGCTCATTGCTGCCAATGAAAAGAGAGAAGTCTTGGTCTTTAATTTATTGAGCACGTTTAAGTTGTTCATAATAATGTCTTTATACTGTCTTTATACTGTCTTTTTGTATCGCGAAGATTCTCAGTGAGCAGTCCGTTCGCATTGTGAGTTCTAATCAAAAGAGAGGCTAGGTTCAGGCTGTTTGGTCTTAGTAACCAAGGGCCAAGCCTTTTGAATAATGTGTTGTTCTAACTATCGTGTTTGTTTCAAGTTATCGAGTAGCTCTAGCCATCGTCAGTGAGCAGCTGAGTCGCAGGAATTCCGTTTTCTTGAAGGAAAGACAATAGCTTCACTAAGTTCTCAACGTTGGCAGCTTTATCGGCCCCAATAATGATTGGCTTTTTATCCGTTGAGCCTGTTTCTTCCAGTAAGGCGATCTTGAAGTTTTCCCATTCAATGTACTCTTTTCCGTTGATAGCCCAGTAAGGTTCATGCTCTAAGATATTGACGCTAATCGAATCTTTGTGGACTTCTGAAACGTTTTTGACGTCTGAACTTGGTAGCTCAACTTCTAGCGATTCCAGCTTTACCGAAGCGGTAAGCAGTAGAAAAACCATCACAATAAAAATGATGTCGAGCAGAGGCGTTAAGTCGGGCGTCAGGCTCTGCGTATGGGATGAGTTTGGCGTTTTAATCATGCTTGGCTCACATTACCTACAGAGGCTTGGCTTGCAGACGAATGATTTACATCACCAGACTGGTTCGTTTGGATGGACATGCCTTCTAGCCATACATTTACGTAATTCAGAGTGTGTTCTAGTTGAGCAAGTACTCGGTCAGCCCACAGCCCGAGCAGTTGCGCACCAGAGATAGCAGGTAGAGCAATCATCAAGCCAGCAGCGGTCGTTCTCATTGCTAAACCAAGACCATCTGCCAAATCATTGGGTGTGATGCTGCCTGTTGTCGCTGCAACACCTTGAAACATCTCGATAAGACCAAGTACCGTACCAAGTAGGCCGATAAGTGGACTGATAACACCGATTAAGCCCAACAGTCTTAATCCTGCATGCAGTTGGTGGCGTTTTTCTTGAAGCCAAATACCAGCGGCATCTTCACGTAACCCTTTGGAAAATGAGTGGTGAGCGAGCAGCATAGAGACGCCTTTGTAGAGCAAAGGTCTTTTGCCTGAAATTGAATGAGCAAGTGCTTCGATTTCTTGGCTGTTAGTTGGTGAAATTTGGTTTAGCTCGCGGCGAATCGCACGTTTGCCAACACCAATGCTGAGCATGACTTGGAAGATTCGCTCGGCGATGATCATTGCGGTGAGTGCTGAACAGATGAGAAGCGGCCAAGTCATTAAGCCAAGTTGATCTTGTAAGTAACTGATTTGTTGCATGATTAATCCAACCTAAAGCGAACAGGTATTTGTACACGGTGAGCGATTGCTCGGCCGTTGACAGTGTGAGGTGAGAACTTCCATTGTTTAATGGCTTCTAATGCGGCGTTGTCGAGCATCAGTGCGCCTGATGAATTTACTAATGCTTGTTTAACTTGTTTACCTTCAGCGTCTAGCCAGATCTCGTAAGTTGCTACACCTTCAATACCACGACGTCGTGCTTGGCGAGGGTAATTCGGTGGTGTAGGGCGAGAAGAAAATGATGGCTTCGTGATTAATACGGGCTCTTTGTTTGATAGGCCTTGGTTTACTTCCTGAGGCTGGTTGGCAGACGCGTCCATATCTTTATCGACTTTCTTGTCGGCTAGCTTTTCTGGTTGTGACGTAGGTTTTGACTTTGCTTTTGGCTCAGGGCGCTCTTTCCTAACGACCTTATTTTCAGCAACTGACTTTTTTTGAACTGGCTTCTTTTGAACAATCTTTTTTTCGACTTTCTTTGGCTGTGGTTTATTGGTGATCGCCTTTTTCTTCGGTGTTGGTTTAGCCTGTTTTGGCTCAACGGCCTTTGGCTCTACTGGTTTAGGTTCTGCCTTTGAAACAGGTTCTTTGATTGGTTCTGGTTCAACGGGCTCAGTGGCCGTTTTTTGTTGAGCTTGAGAAGGTGCGCGCTTCGGAGTGAAGTTGATCGATACCGTGTTCGATTGGCTACCTGCAGGCATCGCAAATACTTTGGATTCTTGAGCGACAAATAATAGCGCCGCATGAATCACTAACGATGCACCGCCTGCAATAACATACCTAGGAACGTTCACTTTCAATCCTTTACCAAATCTCAATTCTGTACCGGATTATTGCTTAGAATCTAAATAAGATCAATTATCAATTGCATTATCATTTTAGGCTATTTATGATTCTCTCAGTTTTTAGCGAATAGTCTTCCAGACTTTGCTACGTAAGTGTTTAGAGAGATTATATGCGTCTTGGTATTTATAAATTTGACGAATTAATCTTGGGCATTTCTAGCTCTGATCCGCTCGTTTTGCGTTTGCCAAAAAGCATTCTGCACACGCCGGAGGAAGCTCAATTCCGGTTGATTCGAGCAAGAAGTTGGAGCTCTTTGATGAACTGATGCTGAGTGAAGGGAAAAAACAGGATAAACGTTGCTTGTATATCCATATTCCTTTTTGTCGTGTGCGTTGTACTTTCTGTAATTTTTTCCAAAATGCGGCAAGTCGCAAATAGGTAGACGAGTATTTCGATGCATTGATGGTAGAGCTCAAGCAAAAAGCCAAAACACCATGGGCACAGTCTGGGTTGTTTCATGCCATTTATATCGGTGGGGGAACTCCAACCGATTTGTCGCCTAAACAAGTCGAGCTAATAGGCAAGGTTATTCGCCAACATTTTCTACTCGCTAATGATGTTGAAATGACTTTAGAAGGACGCATCAACCGATTCGGTGATGACATGTTCGATAGTGCACTTAAAGGTGGCTTCAATCACTTCTCATTTGGTATTCAGAGTTTCAACACCAAAGTACGACGCAGCGCGAAACGTTTAGATGACCGTGAAGTGGTTCTTGAACGTATCAGCTCTTTGAGTCGCACCGAGCAAGCACCGATCGTTCTCGATTTACTGTATGGGTTACCGTACCAATAGATGGATGTGTTCCAACAAGATCTAGAAGACTACATGGCGACGGGGGCACACGGTATTGACCTTTACCAACTGATTGTAGGGGGCAGTGCTCCTATGCTTAATCTGGTTGATAAAGGGAAGGTCCCACCACCGGCTAATACGCCAGATAAAGCAAGTATGTATTTAGCGGGTGTTGAGTTCATGGCTAAGCACAATGTTAAACAGCTGAGCGTCAATCACTGGACTTGCGATAATCGCGAACGCAGCATTTACAACAGTTTAGCGAAAACCTATACCGAGGTTTTGCCTATTGGTTGTGGTGCTGGTGGTAATATCGGTGGTCATTGTGTGATGCAACATCGAACTTTAGACGGCTATATGGAGTCTATTAAGAAAGGGCAATTACCAATAGCCATGATGACCAAACAGAGTGCCTTGGAACGTACGTTTTCTGCATTAAAGGCCGGCTTTGATTCTGGTGTGGTTAGAAAAAGCACACTTCCAAGCTTCATGGGACAAGACATTTTTGATTACCTGAAACCTCTATTCGGACATTGGGAACAGAATGGTTTGGTTGAGCTTTCAGAAGATTATCTGAGTCTTACTATTGCTGGTAGCTTTTGGGCAGTAAGCCTAGCTCGGAGTGTTATTCAAGTGTTTAACGATGAGTATCAGGCTGCGAACCCGGCTCCGATTGCAGCTGCAGCGGGTGTTCATCCACACGCAAGTTCGAAGCACGCTTAATATCGAATTTGCATTTTATAACTTACGTAATTACTTGTTTACACGGAAATATATCCAATGACAGATACAACATTAGAAGTAACAGAAACTCTAGAGCAACGTGTTGCTAACATCCTAGAAGAAGAACCAAAACTGCTGCCAACTGCTATTGCAGAGAAGCTTGGCGTCTCAGAGGTTGAAGTCGTCGCTGCTTTTCCAAACGACATGGCAGTGATGCTAGATGGCAGCCGTGCTCAAGAAATTTTGGAAGGCTTAGTGGGGTGGGGACCAGTGACCACGATCGTGCACTCATTTGGCTCTATCTTTGAAGTAAAGGCGCCGTTCCCTAAAGGTAAAGTAGCGCGTGGCTACTACAACTTGATGGGTAAAGATGGTGAGCTTCACGGTCACCTTAAATTAGACAATATCAAACACATCGGTTTGGTGAGCAAAGCGTTTATGGGTCGTGAAAGCCATTACTTTGGTTTCTTCAGTGAATCTGGTGAGAACATTTTCAAGATTTACCTAGGCCGCAATGAAAAGCGTGAGCTTATCGCTGACCAAGTAGAACGCTTCAAAGCACTAAAAGAACAAGCTTAAGAAAAATCAGCAGCAGTTAATAAAACATTCATGCTCGAGGACCACATAGATTAATGGCCGTTGTAAATCGCCACTAGGGTCGCTCAACCTTGAGCAAACATAATAAATCAGAGAAAGCGAAGTAAGGAATTACCCATGGAACAACAAGTAAAACAAGAACGTCTACAAGGTCGCCTAGGTCCAGAAATTAAAGAGTTTCGCCAAGAGCGTCGTACCCTTCAATTGGCAACGGTTGATGAAGAGGGCCGCCCGAACGTGAGCTACGCGCCTTTCGTTCAAAACCAAGAAGGTTACTTTGTTCTAATTTCTGATATTGCTCGTCACGCTCGTAACTTGAAAGCGAACCCACAAGTTTCTTTGATGATGATTGAAGATGAAGAGAGTTCAAAGCAGCTTTACGCGCGTAAGCGTTTAACGTTTGATGCTCAAGCAAGTGTTGTTGAGCGTGAAACAGAGCTTTGGACTCAAGTGATTGGCCAGATGCAAGAGCGCTTTGGCGAGATCATTGATGGCTTGAGCCAACTTCAAGATTTCTCTTTATTCAAATTGAAAGCAGAGAATGGCCTGTTCGTTAAAGGCTTTGGTCAAGCGTACCAAGTGTCTGGTGATGACCTAGTTGACTTCGTTCACCTGCAAGAAGGTCACAAAAAAGTATCGAACGAGTAATCTCATTTAAAGGATTACTAAGAAGCCCTCCATTTCGGAGGGCTTTTTTCGTTTGATTGTCTCTGCTATTTCATCAGTAAACCAAGAAATTGAGTGTCGTTGAGATGATAAAAGCAGACTCAGCTAAAGAGTTTGCTATATTGGCGTCTGATTAATAGTTATGTGTAAGGATCGCCACGTGAAACCAGTAAGTCGAGATTGGGACGAGTTCTGTTATCCATTTATTTATGAAGACAGTCCTATCTGTGATTTTGAGATTCTATCGGATGAACTCTGTTGCCGAATTGGATTGGTGCTGTCTCTAGAGTTAGAACCACAAGTTCGTGAGATCCTGCAACGCCTACAGCCGAACATCTACCACTTGAATGGCTCGGTGCGTGGCAAGCTAGCGATTTCTGAGTCCGAATTGGTCGAGCTTAAGCAAGATTACCACCGTATTCGTGAGCAGCTAGAAGGTGGCTTCAAAGGTTTTGTTTTGCCTGGCGGGCATCGAGTATCGAGCGAACTTCATTTGTGCCGTTGTCAGGCGAAGAAAGTTGTTCGCGCTTTGGTGAGCATTGAGCACCATGAAAGTAAAAAGTCGCCGGATCCGATTCTTTTTAAATACGCTAACTTAGTCGCGAACACTCTGTATGCCTTGGCGTCTTATACCAATCGTATCAATGAGGTTGAGGAAGTGGAGTTTGTGAGTAAGAGCTATTCTATGCCAAAAAGCTCGATGCCTAAAAAGAAAGACTAACGTTTAGTCCTGTTCTGATTAATCGATGAAAGTCTAAGAAGTTTCCAAGCTAAACCATCAAGCATGATGGTTTAGCTCCTAAGATAGAGTTTAAGCGGTCGTAGAGGCGTTGTTTAAGACTTTTGCACCACGCAGCATGGCTTCGATTAATTCACCTGCATTGAATTTCTCAAGTGCTTCATGGGCACCAACCTGATTAGCTCGGTCCACACAGATCTCACTCGATAGTGAAGTGTGCAAAATACAATAGGCATGGCTCAGTGCGCTGTCATTTTGTACTTCAAACGCAAGCTCATAGCCATCGAGTCCTGGCATCTCAATATCGCTCACTAACAGGTCGACCGTATTGCCCACGCTAGCTTGGCGTCTCATTAGGTCGATCGCATCTAATCCGTTGTTACAAATACTGTAAGGAATGTTGATGCTGTCCAGAGCATCAGATAGCTGCTTACGCGCAATCAAAGAGTCATCCACTAATAAGATATTCAGTGCTTTTAGACGCTCTCGTTCAACGTCCGTCAGCATAGGGATTTGTGCGTTCTCGTAATCAGGGTAGATCTTGGAGAGTAGCAACTCTACGTCGAGCATCTGTACGATACGATCTTCAAAGCGCGTAATGCCCGTCACAAACACATTTCGTCCTACGCTTGCTGGTGGCGATTCAATGCTCTTCCAATCACATTCGATGATTTTATCGATCGAGCGAACCAAAAATGCGACTACGGTTCTCAAACAGTCCGTCACGATGAGTACACAATCTTGGTATTCAGCCGGAGTGATCGGACGAAAGCCTATCGCGGCAGACATATCAATGACAGGAACCGTGAGCTCGCGGATGGGCACTGTGCCAATCACATGGTGATGAGAATAGGGGATTTGGGTCATTGGTTGAAAAGGAACAATTTCCCTGACCTTAAGCGTGCCAATAGCAAAACTTTGAGTGAGGGACAGCTTAAACATCAACATTCCCTGTGACTGACTCGCTTTACTTATCGGTTTGGCCATAAGTGGCTCCTGTTTACTATACGCCTAATTTATAAAGATTAATTTAAAGGTAAATATCAGCCGCGGCAAGTAACTATACGGTTTTTAGGGGCTTTAAGGTGCTTGTTTTCGGTTATTGAGTGAAGAATGGTAGCACTTGGGTTAAAATCACGCTAAATACTCGCTGTCGATGAAATAAGTCGGCAAGCAGACTGCAACAAACTGAGAGTTATCATGGCAAGAACAGCAGCAGCGCTTCATATTTTGGTGAAGCACAAAGAACAAGCAGAAGACATCATCAAGCAGCTTAAAAAAGGCGCTAAGTTTCAAACGCTAGCGAAGAAGTACTCAACGTGTCCATCTGGTAAAAAGGGCGGCGATTTAGGTGAGTTCCGTAAAGGGCAAATGGTGCCTCAGTTTGATAAGGTTTGTTTCTCTGGCGAGACGCTGGTACCACATCTTGTTAAAACGAAATTTGGTTGGCACGTGGTTAAGGTTCTTTACAGAACCTAGTGTAAGATATGTATTAGATGGAATAAAAGGAGCGTATATACGCTCCTTTTTTGTGACTTTTTGATGAATTTAATTGGATTATGGCTGAGTGTTCATCCCGGACGATATGCGATAATTAATGCTACGCCCTTCATCATCCACCGCGAGTAATTGGCAGGAGGAGGAGGGGTTTTAATGAGTAACTCATATAATAAATGCCATTCTTGAGGACATTTAAACAGCTTTGCCTTTAGCCTATCTACAAAGCTGTAAACGAGTTTGGTAGGAGAACAACATGGACAGTTCAGCTATGTTAAGCAACCCAGCGACAGATGTTATCTTGCACGCTTTTGACTGGTGCTATGCTGACGTAATGAAGAACGCCCCACTTATTCAGGAGTTGGGATATAAATCGGTTTTAGTTTCACCAGCGATGAAATCACTACGCGCGTCCAAAGATAGCGGTCGAGCGTCTCGAACTCAGTGGTGGCAACGTTATCAACCACAAGACTATCGTATGATTGATAACCAGCTCGGTGATACGATCGATTTTATTGCGATGGTGAAGGCGCTAAAGCAGCACGGCCTTCGTACTTATGTCGATGTGGTATTCAACCACATGGCGAATGAATCTAGTATCCGCAGCGATTTAACGTATCCAAACGCACAGGATCTGACGTCTTATCAAAATGCTCCTGAATACTATGAATCAATTCGTTTGTTTGGTGATCTGTCTAAGCCACTTTTTAATGAAAATGACTTTGTAGAAGCGTTCGGCATCAAAAACTGGAAAGATACGTGGGAAGTTCAAAACGGTCGCATTACAGGGGGAGCCAGTGATCCGGGCCTACCAACCCTGTTAGACAACGACAATGTGGTCGCGCAGCAGCGAGCGTATTTAAAAGCTCTGAAAGCGATTGGTGTGAAAGGTTTTCGTATTGATGCAGCAAAACACATGACACTGTCACACCTGAGAAAAGTGTGGACGGATGATATCTGTGAAGAAATGCATATCTTTGGTGAAATTATCACTGATGGTGGCGCGACGGAGGAAGAGTACCAACTATTTCTCGAGCCCTACCTAAAGCACACTCGTTTAGGTGCTTACGATTTTCCACTGTTTAATACTATCTATAAAGCGTTTGAAGAACAGGGTAGTTTTAAGTCTTTGATCAACCCTTACTGTTTTGGCCAAGCTCTATCGAACATGAGAGCCATCACCTTTGCTGTGACCCATGATATCCCAAACAATGATGTGTTCTTGGAACATATTATGGATGAAGTTGATGAACGTCTTGCTCACGCTTTCATTCTTGGTCGCGATGGCGGTGTGCCGCTTATATACAGTGAGCTGAGCACCAGCGGTATTCTGGATCAACATGGCCAGCCTCGTTGGCTCAATGATTGGCAAGCGCCATACATGAAAAGCATGATTCAATTCCACAATCATGTTCATGGTGAGGCGATGCGTGTGGTTGAAGCCAATGATGACTTAATGGTGTTTGTTCGTGGAGACAAAGGCATTGTAGTGATCAATAAGTCTAAGAGAAGCAAAACGGCATCGCTCTCTTGGACTGGACCTGTAACGGACTTGCTGTCAGGCAAAGTGATTGATTGCATTGATAGCAAAGTAACGATCAAGGTTGAATCCAATCAATGCATGATGCTGACAACCAATGACCCCGAGCCTGTGAACAGTTAATCGGATCACTTTAAGAAGAGATTAAAAGAAAGGCCCGCCTACTCGTTTGAGTAAGCGGGCCTTTTTGATTTGAAGCTAGGAATCTAGCTACTCAAAGCTAAAGGTGACTAAACCGTGAACTTGTTCAGCAGTTCGTCTTGTTGGCGAACGTTGTCGGTTTGCACTTGCATCGCTTCATTTGCTTCTTGAGCTGCAGTAGACACTTGTGTTGAAAGGTCTTTGATCTTAACCGTGTTGTTGTTGATCTCTTCCGCCACTAAGCTCTGCTCTTCTGCCGCTGATGCAATCTGAATGTTCATATCAGAAATACGTTGAATGGCGTCACGGATGCGGTCTAGTGAAGAGTTGGCTTGCTGAGCTCGTTCAACGGCGTCAGTAGCTGTGTCTTTACTTTGGTTCATCGCATTCGATACAGAGCTCGCACCGGCTTGAAGTTGTTCAATCATGTTGCGGATTTCAGTTGTCGACTCTTGAGTACGCTGCGCCAGAGTACGAACTTCATCTGCTACGACAGCAAAACCACGACCAGACTCACCCGCACGTGCTGCCTCGATCGCTGCGTTTAGTGCCAATAGGTTGGTTTGGTCCGCGATATCGTTAATTACCTTAAGAATCGTTTCGATATTCGCTGTTGCTGATTCTAGAACTTGTACTTCAGCAACGGCTTGGTCGATACGCTCAGATAGGTTATCAATCGCTTGTGTGGTTTCACTTACGACTGATGTGCCGTCTAATGTAGCCTCGTCCGCTTCACGAGCCGCAGCTGCTGCACCTTGAGCATTATTGGCTACTTCGGTTGCCGTTACCGCCATCTCGTTCATTGCAGTCGCAAGCTGCTCTAGCTCTTGCAGTTGAGTGCTCATAGCGCTTGCTGATTCACCAGCACCTCTTACTGTGATTTCAGTACCACGTTTAATCTCCACACCAATCGCCTTCGATTGAATGATTTGATTTTGTAGGTTTTCAGTGAAGGTATTGAAGCCTTTTGCTAAGTCAGAGAACTCTTTGTCTGTGTTGGTATCTAGACGCTTAGTCAGGTCACCTTGACCACTCGCTACGTCTTGAATCGCTTCGTTAAGAGCATCCAGTGGACGCATTAGCACACGAATCAGAACCGTTAGTGCAACGATACTAAGAACCACAGCGATCAAAGAATAGATCATTGAGCTGTGTTTTAAGTCTTCGACCGTTTGGTAAGCGATCTCTTCATCAAGGATGGCACCAATGTACCAATCTTCACTTGGGATATGAGTGAAGTTAACTAGGAACATCTTACCGTCGACTTCGATCTCTTGAGAGCCCTCACGAATGGTTGCTTGTGGCATGTAGCTTGAAAGCACTTCACCGTTGTTTTTCGCGTTCGGGTGAGCGATCGTTGTACCATCAGCAGTCACAAGGAATAGGTAGCCTGCATCAAATAGGTTTACCTGGTTGATCAATTTCGCCATGTTAGTGAGTTCCAAATCGTAGAACATACCTGCTGTGAAGCGGCCGTTGTCTTTAACTGGAGTACCGACTGAGATGATCACCTTCTTGCTTGATGCGTCCACGTAAGGAGCGGTGACTACTAAACTGTTTTTGGATTTAGCATCAATATACCAAGGGCGAATTCGAGGGTCGTAATCTGGACCCGCTTCCCAACCGTCATCATTCTCGATAACGAAACCGTTTGCTTCATAACCAAAACCAACGGCTAGGAAGCTGTTTTTAAGCTTTGACTTTTCAAGAATAGTTTTAACGTAGGTGCGATCTTGAGGGTTAATTTCGATGACTTCAGTCGTCGACTGCGCCAATGCTTTTTTAGCGTCCATTTCTGATACCACGGTGTTCTTAACACCAGATACCATCTCTTCTAGGCTCGCATTTACGTTGTTCTGTACAGCACTTCTCACAGTGTAAAGTTGTTGTATTGAAAGCAATGATACTGTCACTAGCAGCAAGGCTGATGATGCAGCAACCACCTTATGGCTAAATTTCATTGAATTTTCCCCTTCTCACAGGCTTTGCGAAGACTAAAGTTAATTGTGTTTTTGTATTTATATATATCGACAGGATGGCAATTTACTTGAATGTAAATTCACAAAATAGACTACAAAAATACAACAACCTAAACAATACAAAATTCACTACATCACATAATTGTTAATTTTATTAATTGCTTCAATGAGTTGAGGAGTTAGAAGTTTCGGACTTTAAGGTGAAATTAAAAATGTATTAATTTTACTTTTATGCACTTTGTTTTTTATATAGAAGAGGGGATTTAGAGAAAAGATACGAAATTAACTGATATGCCTGTTAACTAAGAATCTGAATATAAGGTGACCTGGTGTCCATATTTTGTCCAATTAAAAAGCCCCACAAAGTGGGGCTTTTTAATTTAAACGGTTTAATCACATAGGCAGTATCTAAATTAGAATATTAGATGAGCAACGCCAGCAATAACAGGAAGTGTAATTAATGTACGCAGAATAAAGATAATAAATAGTTCTGCGATATTTACAGGGATCTTACTGCCTAGAAGTAGAGCACCAACTTCAGACATGTAAATCAACTGAGTTACCGACATTGCTGCAATCACAAAGCGAGTCATTTCGTTATCAATAGACGCTGCAAGGATCGCTGGGATGAACATGTCTGCAAAACCAACCACGATAGTTTCTGATGCCGCAACTGCTTCAGGAACACCTAATAGCTCAAGGAACGGAATGAAAGGTTGACCTAGGAACGAGAACACAGGAGTGTACTCTGCAATGACCAACGCCATTGTACCAAGACCCATAACTACAGGTAGTACACCAAATACCATGTCCACCGCGTTACGAACACCTTCGCCAAATACAGATTTCACTGATTTAACTTGTGATGCTTTGTTTACTGCTAGCTCAAGGCCCCAAGAGAACGTTGAGTGACCGGCAGGGATTGCATCTGCATCTTTCTCTGGCTTGCTACCATCAATGAAAGTGTCTTTTTTCATGCTCAAAGGTGGCAGACGAGGAATGATTACCGCTGCAACAATACCCGCTAGACAGATTGCTGCGTAGAAAGGTAAGAACAGGTGCTCTAGCTCTACTTGCGCAATAACCACAAGGCTGAACGTGATAGATACTGCTGAGAAAGTGGTACCCACAACTGCAGCTTCACGTTGAGTGTAGAATTTCTTCTCGTACTGTTTGCTTGTCAGTAGGATACCAACACTGCCATCACCCAACCAAGAAGCCATACAGTCGATAGCACTACGACCAGGTAGGTTGAAAATAGGACGCATAACTTTACTTAATAGCGTGCCAAACAGTTCTAACAAACCAAAGTTAAGTAGAAGAGGCAGTAAAAGACCAGCAAAAATGAACACTGAGAATAGTGTTGGAAGTAGACCTTCTAGAACCAAGCCGCCGGTGTTCTCTTCCCAGATAAACTCAGGGCCAACTTGGAAGAACGCCATGAATGCAGCGGCACCACCAATCAGACGAACCGCCAACCATAGTGGAGAAGGGTTGAAAAGGCCGTTTAAAAATGAATTCGATGTAATGAATGTAGGCTTGAAAATGGTGCTTAAAACCGAAGCTACAGACATGAAAGCGACGATCGCAGTGATGATAGAGACTAGATATTCACCGAAAATCGCTTGAATTGACTTGGCTAGGATAGCAACAGGGATGGTGAGATCGCCTTGGTAGCTAATTGGAGCCATGAAAAGGAATAAACCAATCAATGATGGGATTAGGAAAACCCAGAAACTGCCTTTAGATTTCTCTGGTTGAGCAGTATTCGTGTTGTTAGACATGTTATTGTTCTCGAATTTCTACACGTAAAAAAGCCATTTCCTTGGCATTTTTATTCACTAAACGTCCGTGTTTTCTTATTGGATGCAAGATTACCCAGTATTAATATTGCTTGCAATACTATTCATCAAATATCGCTAAATATTCATGCGAGTTATTCTGCTATACATTAAGAGTTTAGAATAAAGTGTTGCGGATGTTACGTAATTTGAGGATATATTGCCAGTTTTTTATAAAATCGCTGAGGTGTCTGTTCGATACGTCAAATAAAGCCAGTAGCTAAACGCAATAATAAAGGCGAAAGAGGCAGGGATAGCGAGAGCCAAAATCTCAAAACGTTGGAACAAGCATGCGCCCGTTAAGCCGCCAAATAGAAAGCCTACGACAATGAACATGAGCAACTTTGCTTTTCGGCGATCAAAGGGGGTACCTTTTAGGCGTGCACCAATCATGATTCCTAGATCCGTGATGATGCCACTCATGTGAGTAGTACGGATAATGGCGCCGCTGTAGGTGGTGATCATTGCGTTCTGCAAGCCACAAGCTGCCGAAGCAAAATATTGGCCTGAGGTGTAACCTTGTAGAAGTGCCCAAAGTGCTAGGAACAGCAACCCACCTTCTATACAGAGAGCAACGCCGTATCGGCGCCCTAGCTTCAGTGCTTGGTTTTCGATGAAAAAACCACTAAAAGCCGCGCCCAACATAAAGCTCATGATAACGAGTAATAGGTGCAAAGAAGCTGAAGTAGGTGTAAGTAAGCTACTCCCTAGCAAAGAGACTGTGCCTGAAATGTGTGAGATCGCCTGGTGTTGGAAGCCAAGTAGACCGATAGCATTTACGCTGCCAGCAAGGCCAGCTAACAGGAGAGCGCCGTATTCAACCCAGCGAGGTAGCTTAGAAATCATGTGGTTCACCCTGGGTTAAAAAGAGGGGCAGATTATAACGCTAGCAAAAAGTTTCGCTAGCGTTGTAGAGCATCGATAATTGATCTTAGGCAACAGTATTGCAGTTCGTTTTCCGACAAACATTGTCACAATACTCGGAGGATAGAAGACACTAACTATAGTGACTCATTTGATGGTCAAATTTTACCCAACCATGTTTGCGCTCTTCGTAGACTGAAAAGCTCGGAAGCGGGAAATCTTGTTCTTTAAACAACCCAAGCGGGATGATGTAAAAATCCGAGGCTGCGACGGATTGTAGCAGCATGGTGGTGCCACACTTTGGGCAGAATTGATAAGTGACTTCATTGCCTGTATCGCTAATGCGCGAAAATGAGGTTACCTCTCCACTCAGAGAAATTTGTTCTGTTGGGAATCGAGCTTGTACACCAAACACACTGCCGGTGCGTTTTTGGCATTCATAGCAATGGCAGACAGAGGTTCGTTGAGGCTCCCCTCTACACACGAGATTGACTGCACCGCAGCGACATTCGCAACTTCTGATATTTTTATCTTTACTATGATTGATATCCATCCATGCTCCAGTTCTGATTAACCCTGTATTGATAATTATACTAAAGCCCTTTATGGTCTGCACAACAGGATGAAAACAAAAGAATAAAATGGCTCATGAAAAAGAAAATCTTACCGATTCCCCTGATTTTACTCATTCCCATTGTGATGTTGGTGGTTGTCATCGTAGCTGGGGTTTACCGCTTCAGCTTAAGTGATGAAGAAATCTTGGCGAAGTTCCCTTCTTCTCAGGTCAGTTACGACTCGGTTGTGGAAACTGTGTTTGACTTGAAGACAACTAACCCATGGACAATCAAAGTACCTGAAACGAATGCTTACGCTTTTATTAATGAAGTAGATGAGCCTCAATCGCTGGCTTTTGGACGTTACGATTCAGGCGTGGAGCGCGGAGTGGTAACCGTTGATACTCAAAAGCTATTCGCTGCCAAATTGGGAGAAACTCACTTTTATGTCGCGCCAATGTCGGTGTCTAACCAAGGTAGCGGTGTCTTTTATTATCTAGGCTTGTTCAAGCATGACCAACAGCGCAGTCGTGTGGTGCTGGTGGATCAACTCTTCATCGGCGATCGTGTTGAGATCCAAACTTTAGAGGTCGCTAAACAGGAGGGCACTCAATCAAAAGGCAAACAAAGTGGGGAAGGTTTTATCGGCTTTACTCAGCATTCTGCGGAACAATCATTTGCAGAAGCGCCTTCTGAAAAGGTGTTAATGAGCTTTTCTTTTGATACGCAATCAATTGGTAAGCAATAACGTTTTTGTTAGTGTAAGGATCTGTTGTTTATGTGAGCTAAATTACATATTATCTTATGTGGATGAACGAAATTTAGACATTCATAACCTTGTGTCTGCTTACTTTACAAATGGAGCTTGCTAATGATTAATAAACGTTTTTTTAAAACGAAAGATGAAGTTGAAGTGACTTTTGAGCTCGAAGCTCAAGAAGCGAATTCTGTGTCTATCGTTGCTGATTTCCTTGATTGGAAAGCGACGCCAATGAAGAAGTTGGCGAAAGGGAAAGTATATAAGTTCAAAACTCGTCTGCCTAAAGATGGCGAGTTTCAATTCCGTTACCTTGTTGACGATCAGCAATGGGTAAACGATGCTAATGCCGATCGTTACATCCCTAATGAGTTTGGTGAAGATAACTGCTTGGTATCAACGGTAAGCGCTTAATCGCTGCCTCAGAAACTAAGCACTTTTTACCAAACGTGAGTTGGTTGAGCGACTCGAAGCCCACTCCGAGGCTCGATGAAATTACTCACTAATTCGCTTCGGTTATTAATCAATCGAAACGGAATAACGTAAATCAATATAAAGCAGAGACTAGCCGTTTCTGCTTTTTTATTTTCAAATTTAGCGGTTAATTTTATTTAATGGGATGCCTTGCTTCAGCCTCGGCAACTCAATGACTTAGCGATATCCAGTAAGATTCGCGTCATATTATGACAATGCGTTGATGATTTATGCGTTTGAAAAGCATATCCTATACCTTTATGTTGTAGAAAGACCTGTTTACCGTGTATTCAAAAATATTTTCCTCTCCGTTTGCTGAGCTTTCACCTGTAAAAAAAGTAGCGATTTTAGGACTGCCACTTGTTGCCGCAATCGTCGTTGCTCTGCAATCGTCCCAATCGAATCTGACGAAAACGATCGATTTGAACTTACCTGACTCAACCGTGATTGAGTCTATTTTGTCACCTTCTTCTGTCGTGGTTATTGAACCGCCAACGTTTGAGTATCAAATTCAAACGGGTGACAACCTAAGTAGCATCTTCACTCAACTTGGTTTCTCTTACAAATCGATGATGAGTGTGATGGAAACCGACTTAAACTTCCTTGCACTTGATACGCTTCGCCCTGGTAACACGCTCCGTTTCTGGCGTGATGAGGCGACAGGTGATCTATCCAAAATGGAACTTCAATTCAGCGTTGCTGACAAAGTGGTTTACCGACTGCTTGAAGACGGCTCTTATGAATTTGAAGACATCTCTATTCCAGGAGAGTGGAAACAAAAACCTTTAGTGGGTGACATTCAAGGCAGTTTCTCTGTATCAGCAAATAAACTGGGTCTAAATGGCCTTGAGATTGACCACGTTGTTAGCTTGTTAAAAGACAAGTTGAACTTTAGCCGCGACCTACGTGCCGGCGATAAGTTTGAAGTGCTGCAGAAAGCACAGTTTGTCGATGGTGTTGCCACTGGCAAGCGCGAAATTGAAGCGATTAAGATCATCAACAAGAACCGTGTTGTGTCTGCGTATCTGCATACTGATGGACAGTACTACGATGCAAACGGTGATAGCTTGCAACGTGCTTTCCAGCGTTATCCGGTAGGCAGCAACTGGCGTCAAAGCTCCCAATTCAACCCTAAGCGTTTGCACCCTGTGACAGGCCGAATTTCACCGCATAATGGTACTGACTTCGCAACGCCGATTGGTACGCCAGTTCAGGCTACGGGCGATGGCAAAGTGATCATGACGCGCAAACACCCTTATGCAGGTAACTACGTAGTGATTCAACACGGTAGTACGTATAAAACGCGCTATCTGCACTTGAGCAAGATTCTGGTTCGTAAAGGACAAACGGTTTCTCGTGGCCAACGTATTGGATTATCAGGGAAAACGGGTCGAGTTACTGGCGCACACCTTCATTACGAACTGATTGAACGTGGCCGTCCTGTCGATGCGATGAAAGCGAATATTCCAATGGCAGACTCTGTGCCGAAAAAGGAAAAATCAACATTTATCGTGGCGAGAGATGAAGCGGATGCTTTGCTACAGAAAGAACTAGAAGCGCAATCAAACAAGAGTTAATGATTGACGATTAGTCGTCATTAATAAGTTGTTTAAGACCAGACTAATGAAATAGCCGCGATACTGAGCCTAATTTTGAATTATTGGGCTAGGTATCGCGGCTTTTTTGTTCTCAAGGCTAGGGGCTTTTTCGATGTTAGGCATGCTCAAGCGAGAGGCTCAGAGTGTGTCACGTAGCTGACAATGGCTTCTGGTCTTATTGGAGGAGAGTAGAAATATCCTTGGATCTTGTCGCATCCCATTGCGTGTAACTTTTCTAACTGTTCACGTTTCTCAACGCCTTCAGCCACTAGTGATACATCCAGTCTATGTGCCAGTTGGACAATCAACCAAACGACGCTCTCCGAGGTGGAGTTAGTCAGCAAATTGCGAATGAAAGTAGCATCAATCTTAATACAGTCGATCGGATAGCTGTGAATGTAGTTCAGACTGGAGTAGCCAGTACCGAAATCGTCCAAAGCGATAGTAAAACCTTGCTCTCTGAGGTAGTTAAGTGCGGCTTTCGTTTCTTGTGTCGGTGATAGCAGCACGGTCTCCGTTAGCTCGATAACAAACTCGTTTGCTGCAAAGTGATGTTGCTCAATGGTCCGAGTAAGGTAAGAGATATAACGTTTAGAGTCGTTAAGCTCGTGGGCAGAGCAGTTTATCCCGAGCTTGATTTTATAGCCTAGCCCTTGCTCTAAGGTTTTCTTTGCACGGCATACTAACTCGATGATGCGTTCACCCAGTTCAACAATCAATCCAGACTCTTCTGCGACTTGAATAAACTCCACTGGAGAGATATCGCCATGTTGCGCGGTTTTCCAGCGTGTCAGCACCTCAAAGTATTCCCAACGTTTTTCCCCCTGGCCAACGATAGGCTGGGCAACCACGTACATGCCATTGCCATCTGGCGTTAGGTTATTGGAAATAGGGTTTTCAAGTTCACTTCGCAGTGCGGCAATGAGCTCCGCCTTTCTTTGGTAGCGAAATCTTAGATGGGTGTCATAACATTGAATGTGGGTATCGGGGCTTTGTTTACACTCTTTTAATGCCAAACTTGTGTTGAAGATGATCTGCTCGACATCCTTGTTATCTCCTTCTGAGCGAGCAATACCAATACTGACCTCAAAATCGATCTTGATATCGACGCTTGAGTAGCCTTGTTTGATCTTCGCAAGTATTTGCTCACAGATGGCGATTGGATCGGAGTGGTAGGTGATGAAAGCAAACTCGTTGCCTGCGGTACGAAATGTAAGGTTGTTCTCGGGTAAGGTGCGGCGTAACGTCTCAGCGACGAACTGCAGCACTTTGTCACCAATATAGTTCCCGTGCTGGTCGTTGATCGCTTTAAAGCTGTTGATATCGAGTAAGGCAACAGAGAAGGGCGTCACGCTTTGCTGAGTGATTGACTCTAGGGTATCTGACAAGCAGCTACGGTTGAGTAAGCCTGTTAAGCTGTCGTGCGAGACTTCATAGCTAAGTTGATTGACCAGTTGCTCAGAACGGTCGTTGAACCACATCTCCCTTAGTGTATGGATAATGATATCGGCGAATAGCTGATGATGTTTGATTACCTCTTGTTGCTGAGTTGGGCTAAGCGGTGACGTGAAAGTTGAAAACAGTACGCCCATCACTTCACCACTCTGAGTGCGAGTTGGGATCGCGATAGAGTTCTGTGAAGTGATCTCCTGTCGAAAGGCGGATGTCGGTAGAGATTGAACAACATACTGAGCAAACGAGCAGTCTGGGTGCTTTTGATTAACGGCCTGCTGGTAGATATGCCCGTGACGTGCGTTTATCTTATCGTGTAAAACATGATCAGAGTGCGCGATAACGAGAGGAACAATTTGGTCTGGAAAGTACTTCTTCTCAATGATGCTGGTGTACTGCGTATCAAAGGTTTGATGTAAGGTGAGTACAGCAGACTCAAGAAGATCGACACCTTCCAACTTCAATAAGCGACCTATGCGCTCTGTGTTTATTATGCCTTTCTGTGTATGTTGAGTCATAGTCACCATCCATAGTTAACCAGAATCATCGCGTACAATTGTGATATGCGTCTTGTTTATTATTGTCCTCGCTGCATATTTTTTCAAATTTATTTGTGACTAGTTTCACAAAATCTGAGTGCTACGTTCTTTGTCTAGCCTATCTTTGAGGTGATCCAGAAACAGTTTGGTTCGTGTATGCGAGTAATCAAGCTTAGGGTAGTAAGCGTAAACCATCACCTCATCAGCGGTGATATTTGGCAATACTGGAACTAATGTCCCTTGTTTTAGATCTTCTTTGATCATGGCTTTGATGGTTAATAATACGCCCATGCCTCGCTTGGCCGCGTGAAATAGAGCCTCAGGATTGGTTGTCGCAAAGTTTCCATTCAATGTGATTCGTTGTCCTTTCGTTAACGTAACCTCACGAGTAGGGCGCTCACCCCAAATCAACGAATTGTGTTGCTCTAGATCTTGTTCACAGCTTGGGTAGCCATGTTTCGCCAAGTAGCTTGGAGCGGCGTAGAAACCGGCTTTGTGCTCGAACAAAGGTGTTTTTTTAAAGCTTAACGAGTTGAGTTGCTCGAGTTCGCGACTTATCACCAGATCTAAGCCAAGTTCAGGCAGTTGCCCTGAAGTGGTGGTAATCAGCTGTACTTTTATGTCTGGATACTTTTCTAAGAAATCGTCCATGTGTTGGACCAGAAATTTAGACCCAACAGCGATGGTTGCGCCAATTTTTAATAGGCCTGCGGGCGTTTGGTTAACCGAGCGAGTTTCATCAATGATCGACTGCCAGTTATCGAGCTGATCTTTGGCACGTTGGTAAAAGAGTGCACCTGCTTCAGTTTGGCTAATCGAGCGAGTCGTACGCTTAAGTAGCTGAGTTCCGATACGCTCTTCAAGCCAGTTTACCCGCTTACTGATCGCAGAGCTGGTGGTATTAAGCTTTCGGGCGGCGCCATTAAAACTGCCTTCTTCCACTACTTTTACATAACTTTTTACGTTAAGTATCCAATCCATATTCTTTCCTGTTGGGACTTAATCAAATTCCAATTTGGTTAATTATCAATTGCTGGCTCTGAATGTAAACTCATCTTTGAACGAATAACAAACGAAAAGGAAATTTTTTGAGCCAATCGACCTTTAAAAAAACACCATTACTGTTGGCAATGATGATCATTGCTACTGGGCAAGTGGGTGTCAGTATTTACCTGCCATCACTGCCGCTGATTGCTGCTGACTTAAGTGTCACTCAAGTTGATGTACAGTTGCTCGTCACACTATTTTTAGTGGGCTTTGGCTTATCTCAACTATTTTACGGACCGATGTCAGATGCAGTTGGACGAAGACCTATCTTCTTGTTAGGTCAGGGTGTTTATTTAATTGGTACTGTTGTTTGTGTCGTCTTTTCTGACAACATGACAGCGTTAGAAGTTGGTCGCTTGTTACAAGGTTTAGGGGCGGGTAGTGCTTCGGTGCTTGGGCGCAGTGTTCTACGCGATAGTTATGATGGCGCACAACTTACTAAGGCCTTGTCTTACATATCAATTACCGCTTCGATCATGCC
Organism: Vibrio chagasii; assembly: GCF_002954585.1. GTDB lineage: Bacteria > Pseudomonadota > Gammaproteobacteria > Enterobacterales > Vibrionaceae > Vibrio > Vibrio chagasii_A. The sequence goes on along the minus strand of NZ_MSCI01000001.1, from coordinate 1,028,192 downwards.
GATCATAGCGCCTGTATTTGGTGGCTGGATTTCATTCCATCTTGGTTGGGAAGCGGTGTTCCTGTTTGTTTTGCTCTATTTACTCGCGATATTCACTCTGGGCTATTTTGTTCTTCACGAGACGCTCCCTTATAGCAAGAGTCGTTTCCAAGTAAGCCAAGTCGTCAAGAACTACGGAAGCTTAATAACGAATCAACAAGTGCTGAGTAGTGCCAGTTACAACTGGATGAGCTACATGGCAAGTTTGGTGTCGTTGTCTTTGTTCCCATTCTTAATGCAGGAGCAATTGGGGCTAACAGCTGCGGAATATGGGTCATTAATGATTGTGCCTTCGGCGGGCTTGCTGATTGGCAGTGTGACATTGAATGTTCTGAATCGTCGTTTTAGTACGCCTCAATTGATGAGCTTTGCAATCTTGATCATTTTAGCGTCTGGAGTTTGGTTGCTGACACATGAATTAACCATCTTTAACTTGGTATGGGCGTTTACTTGGCTGACCATTGCCCAGGGTATCTCATTCCCTCTCTCTATTAGCATGTTGTTGGAACCACATAAGAAACAAGCGGGTGCTGTCTCTGCATTATCTGGCTCGATTCAAATGTGTTTAGCAGGTTTATTGGGCGGTTATTTGGTAGAGAGTTGGGTGACGAATCATCTGCAGCTCGGTGTATTCTACTTAGTGATTGGTGCGGCTATGGGCTCGGTGCTGTGGTCTTCAACACGAATGAAAAAGAAGCTTGGCGATACTGAAGTCGAATATGGTTAGCTTCCTGTGCTGATGTTTGTGTACGCGGCCTTTAATACGTTGTATTTGGATAGATGGTTTTCTACAATACCGGCGTCCATTTAATAGGTAATAAAACATGCAGCAAAATGAATTTGAAGTACTGGTAAAAGCTATCTGTGCACTAGATGGCCTACCACAGGCACTTGAGCTATTGAAATCCAATGAAGATACTGAAGTCGCTGAGGCTGCCGCATCACTGACTGGTCAATTTGCGCTAGCTGAAGTTGAAGGTGAAAAGCGTATTTACCACGTGACACTTCAAGAAAACGAACAGGGTGAAGAGCAAGAGTACATCGAGCATGTGATGAATGAAGGCGATGACTTGATCAAATTTGCCGCTTGGTTCTTTGAAACAATGTTCGAACTAAAGCAAAAAGAGACTTACCAGATTGCTGGTAAAACTTATCGTCAGCCAAAGCGTAGCTAAGCGTTCGTTGTCGCTAACAGTTATAGTTTGACACGGATGTTGTTAAGTAAAACATTCATAAAGAGCAGCTCACTTGAGTTGCTTTTTTTGTGAATATCTCAAGCCGCTCTTACGCTTAAAAAGGTGCGTTGTAATAAGAATAGGTTACTCGCAATAAAGTGTGATTTAGATCTTGTTTTTAGGCGTTTTCAGTGTAGAATCCGCGCACAAGAAAGTTGATTATGTGCGGAGATCAGCATGAACTACGAACTAGGCCACGCATACCTTGGTCAAATGGCAGCAAAAAACATTATGCACGAAGCAATGTACGGTAAGTCAAAGCCGAAAAAAGCATCTTTCATCAAGAGAATGATGAAGAAAATGGCTAAGTAACCATTTTCCAAAACGGAATTTTAAAAGGCCTTAAACTCGTTGAAGTTTAAGGCTTTTTTCGTATGCGCGATAGGTGATTTTATCGCTTTGTTCTATTGTGGATGGACACAAAAAACATTAATGGGTGACTGAAATTCTCTAAGGAAGATTAGCCTGTTGATTGGTTAGATAAGTCGACGACGTTATTTGGAATGCTGTCTAAACCGTTTTCCTTCATCCAAGCTTCCAAGTTATCAGCCCCGCCGATGTACTTACCATCAAGCCAAATCTGAGGCACGGTTACTGGCGTTTTTTGACCGATGTGCGCTTTCACCTCAGGAATCATTCGATATAGAGCTGCACTGTCTTTAACCACGTCATGGTAGGTATACTCGACACCCGCTTCATCCAACATTTTCTTTGCTTTTACGCAGTATGGGCAGGTCGCTTTACCGTAAACAATATTGCCTTTTAGGCTATCTCGTTTCGTCCACTCTTGGATTACCGATTGTACGAGTACGCCACGGTTAAGCGCTTCACCTTGGCTGACTACCTTACCTTCCACAACTAAGATAGGAGCGTGCCAAGCCCCAAGCTTTAGAGGCTCCCACCAGTGAGACAACCAATCTTTCACTTTTAGTTCGATATCGACATCTGCCAGTTCATTCTCAAAGGTGTCCTTCAGAATGTCTTTGGTAAGGGTACATTCTCCACATGGGATGTTTACTTTAAATGGACCCCAGCTGCCTGCCCAACGGTACAGTGTAATCTTGATTGGTTTCTTCATGGTTACGACCTCGCTTCAAATTCTCTTATTAATATAGAACGGACATCAGAACTATTTATTTCAAACCTTCTAAATTTTCTTCGTTTTAGCTGGTTTTTTTGTTTCCCAGTGAGTGATGAAGGCGACAGACGCAATAATGATTGCCGCACCTAACCATAGACGACCTGGCGGTACCCAACTGAATACTAGCCACCCAGCCAGCACATTTAGAGGTAATTTTGCATGGTCAAACGGTTGGACAAAGGATGCATCAGCCACTGAGTAGGCTTTTACAATGGCCCATTGTGCGAGGGCGGTTAACACACCAATTACAGCCAGAATACCCCAAATGGTAGTGCCACTTGGTGTTTGCCAGTCAGGCACGGCTAACATGATGTTGAACGGTGTAATCAATAGTAGGAGATAAACCACCATGGTTGATGGGCTATCTTGTGATGACAGCTTCTTCACCATCAGCGAGTAGCACGCCCAAAAGAATGCAGCGCCAACAGGTAATAAGGTTGCCCAACTAAAGTCTTCGGCCCATGGCTCTAGAATGATCATTGCACCAATGAAGCCCGCTAATGTTGCTCCCCAGCGTGCAGCACCAACTTTTTCTTTTAAGAACAGTCCCGAGCCTATCGTCGCAAACAACGGAGAGGTCATCAGCAGTGCGATACCTTGCCAGATCGGCACAGGGTAAGCGAGCGCCCATATCCAAAGCTGGATACCAATGACCGACAAAAAGACACGGAATACGTGCAGTTTGAGATTGTCGGTCTGGAGTGCGCGGCGAATACCTAGTGTTTTCAAGTAAGGAAGAATGGCTAATAAAGCAATGGCGTATTGAATGACGGCAACGGTAGTAGAAGTCAGTCCGAAATGAATGCTAGCAATTTGAGTCAGGCTGTTAATTACGGCAAAGGCTAAGCCTGCGGTAAGCATCCAGCTAGCGCCTTGGATCGGATGGTGTTGTGACATGATGTTTCTAATTATTTGATGTGGTTTGCCTATGATACGGATTTAGCACCACTTAACCAGAAAAAGCATCGATGAAGTTGGTCAGAATATTCGAAGATGAAAAAAGGCTGAGCAATTGCCCAACCTTTTTAGTATCTACCTAAAGTAAATTTAGATTAGAAGTCGTAGCGAACACCTAGGCGAAGCGTATCTTCACCTTCAGTTGTTAGTCCTGTAGTTACGTCTTTCACTTCATCTAAGCCATTGATGTAGTAAGAAAGGTATGTACGGAAGTTGCTGTTTAGTTTGTAGTAGCCAACAAGCTCGATGCCATCAACAGAGTCGGCCGTAGAACCGTTTGCCGCTTCATCTTCTTGATATGTGTATACTGCTGCAGCAGAAAACTGCTTAGTGATTTTATATTGTGCTGCGAATTCCATTGCAGTGAATGACTCAGCGATAGGGCCAACGGCTTTATCGTTTAAGTCACCCGTTGAGTAAGTTGCTGCTAGGTAAAGGTTATCTAGTGAATATGCTAGGCCAGCAAGGATTTGGTTTGCGCTTCCTTTACCTGCTCCTAGATCTTGACCAGAGTATGCAAGACCAAGATCCAGACCGATTGGCAATGAATAAACACCAGAGATGCCGTAACCATCAGAGTCTTTTTCACTGTTTGCTTGGTAAGTTGCTTCTAACTGAAGGGCATCAAAGCCACCGCGGTATGCAAATACGCTATCCTCTTTATCTGAAGCTGCGTCGATTACTTGCTGAACACCTGAGAATTCAGTGATATCTGTAAAGTCAGATACGATGACTGAGGCCATGTCTTGGCGGCCTACTGAGACTGCTTGACCATCGAAATCAACACCAGCGTACATGTAACGGTTATCAAACTCGCTATCACCAGTGCTTTGCTCTGCTTCGTAGAAACCGAATGCAGTAACCGTATCGGTAAGTTCTGTTTTACCGCCAAGGTTTAAACGGAAACGAGTCTTATCTTCCATTGTACCTTCAACTTCAGCACCACCAGAACCAATGAAGTCACCACGGAATTCCGCACGACCACCAATCTTAAGCTCAGTACCGTCAGAGCTGTAAACTGTTGCTGCTAGAGATGAACCTGAAACTAGTGCTGCTACCACTGCAGAAGCTAGAACTGCCTTTTTCATAATCACTTACCTTGTATTTTAAAATCCGTGAGCGAAGTGCTCTCCGTTTTGATATGAAGCTAATTTAGAGCAGCTAAATTAAGCTTTCATTTCCATAAAATTACATTTCAGTGAATAGGGAACTTTTTTAAGTTTTGATTTTATTGCACTTTTATTTCAATTGGTTGAGTAATTAGTGAATAGTTATCCAAGTAGAGTAATTGGAGAGTGGTAACCGGGTTGGTCTCAATCTGAAAGATAAATTGAGGAAGTGGGAAAGGAGAGCAAGCGAGTAGCGCCTCTTGGGCTGATTAACTGCTTGTACTGATTACGATATCCTCTATGATGCAAAAACTGGCAACAGAATAGATTTTGTTCAAAAGCATGGAGAAGTTGGATGAGAACAGAGTACTTAGGGGATGTTTTACAAGGTAGGCAGGTTATTGGCTCTTTGAATGTTGAAGACTTGCCGATTGGAGAGCATCAGTTTTGGTTTCAAGTCACCAGTGATGGGTTAGGACAACCAAAAAATATGCCTGTCTCTGTTTTTAAAGGTAGCCAAGATGGACCTAAGTTGATGATCACCGCTGGTATCCACGGCGATGAGCTCAATGGTGTGTTAGCTGCACAGCAAATCATCCGAGATTTAGTGGGGAAAGAGCTGAAAGGGACTGTGACCGTTGTACCAACGGTGAATCTGTCAGGTTTACTAAACCATAGCCGAGACTTCATCTCTTCGGATCCGGGTTCTTGCCCTGCGAACCTCAATCGACTTTTCCCCGGAGACCCGCATGGCTTAGCAGCCGAGCGCTTTGTTGCTTCTTTATGGGAGCGCTTACTCAAGCACAATGCTACTTTTGCCGTCGACTTACATACTCAAACTCGTGGTGCGGTATACCCGCTGTATGTGTTCGCGGATTACAGAATTGATCAATGTTTAGAAATGGCAAGACTGATGCGACCGGACTGCGTGCTCAATGATCCCGGCGATCCCGGTATTCTAGAAACGGTTTGGAATCGAAGTGGAATCCCAAGTATTACGGTCGAAGTAGGGATGGGTAAATTCACCCAACCGGATATGATTCAAAGAGCTGTAAACGGCGTTTTTAATATGCTGTCTTACTATGACATGTTTGAAACTGCTCAAGTATCTGACCTCGAAAATAAGCAATTACCTGGAATGGATTGGGTTGAAGGCAACAACGTGGTGTCGATTCGTGCTGATATTGGCGGATTTGTCCTTCCTCAAGTTGAACTTCTACAAAGTGTAGAAAAGGAAGACTTGTTGGCTGTTCAATATGATGCGTTTGGCAATGAGTGCCGCCGCTATCATGCGCCATCGGCGGGGCGCGTTCTCAGTTACAACGTGGATGCGTTGAGAGAGCCTGGTGCGCTTGTCTGTCGTTTATTGAGTTAGCTCCTATCGACTTTCACCTTTAGGCACTTGCTCTATCACCTTTGAAACACCTAAAAAAGACCGAGCCAAGCTCGGTCAAAGGACAGTTGTCGCGAGTTAACACGTCTTCGCACTCTTCGACAGAACTGCTTTTAGGCTAACGAGAATAGATTAAGAATCCATTGCGAGACGGTGACACTTAGAGTGTTTTTCTATTTCAAAATGATGACCTTACAGTCATGACTTCAAACCGCTGCGATCAAATACTGATAAACAAAAAAGCCTACTGTGAGTTAAACAAGTAGGCTTTTGGGGTTTTTACTGGGTGGCTTTATCTTTACTTATTGGCGTGATTAAAAAGCCTCATCCACAATTTCTTTTAAGCGATCGTAAGGAACATACCCTGGTAAGATTTGCCCATTCATCATCAATGTTGGTGTGCCTGTTAAACCAAGTGCACTAAACGTTTGGTGGTTGGTTAGCAGTGTTTGGCTTTGATCAGGTGTCGTTTCTAATTGTGCTTCAGTTCCCGTTTTTTCCGCGACAGCTTGCAGTGATGACTTGGTGTGGATACCACTTTTCGCCATCAATAGTCGATCAACTTCCGGGAAAGCTTCTGGCTTATCCTTCCAAACTTTCATCGCATATAACGCCGCATTGGTATTAAGACCGCTCACTTGTTGCTGCTTGAACGACAGGTAAACATTGATGACCTTGATATCACTGTCTTCTGAAGCTAATTGAACTAAGCCTTTTTCTAAACGCTTACAGAATGGGCAGTTGTAGTCGGTGAAGTTAATGATCACCGACTTACCATCAGGGTTTCCGGTAATGGGATGAGCATCGTTGTTGTACAGCCAATCATGGCTCTCTGCTTGAGCTTTCTTTGCTTGCGCTTGCCCTGCAACATACTGCTCTAAGCTGGCATGTAGCCCCGAAATTGTAGAAGGGTTCTCTTTGAGGAATTGGTTGATCTCCTCAAGCTGCTGTACTTGCTCTTTGTTTAGTTCTGCGAAAGCGCTTGCGCTCATCATTGAGCCTAAAATCAGTGTGCTAATCAGAAGTTTTTTCATGTTATTAATCTCAAATTCTTGTAATGGCGAGCGCCAATTGAGTTGCGCTCGCGCTAATGTTCTTTAGTTGGTTTAAATTGACCTAACGATCTATTTTGCAGATATGTTATGCAAAGTAAGTTCTTAGCCAAAGTCCGATTGGAGAAGTAACGCCCGTTGCGATACTGCTTATCTTTCCATCTTTGATGATGACAATACTTGGTGTGACATTGATGCCCCAACTTCTGCTGATCGAACCAGAAAGATCATTAATCACAGGGAAATCATACTCTTTGGCATCAATGAAACGTTGTACTCGTTCATCTGACCCGGAGGACAAAGCAACAGAGACGACTTGATGTGAATCGCTTAAGCTATTCACGGTGGGGCTCACTAGTTTGCAAGCACCGCACCAGGTAGCCCAAAAGTAGACAATCACTGGTTTGCCATTTTTACTGAGCTCAATGACGTCAATATCCTCACCTTGGATCGATTGACCCACGATTGGAATGGCATCTCCTTGAGGCATGTTTCTACTGTGATAAAAATCCATGGCAAAAGAGACAACGCCTACGATCAAGATCATTGAGATGAGCTCTTTTCCCCACTTCTTAAGACGGCTCTGCTTTTTCACTTCGTGCTTCGCATCGCCACTTTCCGTTGTGCCAGTTGTATCTTTAGCGTTGGGAGTCTTCATTGATTACCTCGCTGCATCGATAGCTTGAACAACCGTGTCGCTGTCTAAAATCACGGGTAGAGGGGTGCCTTGTTTGTAGCTTGGGCCGTAAACGATGTTAAATGGAACACCGAATCGCCCATTACTTTGCAGGTATTGGGTGACACTTTCGCTTGGTGTTGTCCAATCGCCCTTCATTAAAACAATGTCTTCTTGCTGTAGGTGGCTGTACACCGGATCTTGGAGAATCACACCGATCTTGTTCGCTTTACAGGTGATACACCACTCTGCCGTTACATCGACAAAGACCGTTTTACCTTCCTCAACTAACTGAGGAATTTGTTTAGCATCTAATTTCTGCCAAGGTAGGTCATCGACAATCGGGGTCGCCCAGTTATCAGCGGTCACGCTACCGATGATAAGCACAGCACCAAACGTTAGAGTCGTGGTCGCCATGATAGGAATCAGCACCTTTCGACCTAGTTTCATGCCAATCCAAATCAATACCGAAACAACAATAAACAGAGCCAGCAGGATGGTCGGGAACTTACCGATGAATGGTGTCAGTAAGCTTGTTAACCATAAGCTGGTGATGAACATCATTAAGCCAAATACCAACTTAACTTTGAACATCCACGCGCCCGGTTTCGGCAGCAATTTGGTTAGGCTTGGGAACAGCGCAAAGATTAGCCAAGGTGCACTCATACCAATGCCAAGTGCAATGAAGATAGCCCATAGTTCTTGGTAGCTTGCCCCAAGTGCATAAGCTACGGCTGTGCCAAGGAATGGCGCGCTACACGGTGTTGCTAAGAGTGTGGCAAACATACCTTGAACGAAGTGACCCGAATGTGAATCGTCACCTTTGGTCGCCATCCAGGTGTTTAAACCTGAAGGCAGTCGGAACTCAAATAAACCCAATAGGTTAATTGAGAACAGCAAGGTGATGATCAGCATGAAACCGATAAACCAAACGTTCTGGAATTGGATTCCCCAGCCTATCGCATTACCACCTACTTTTAGAAGTGTCATGCCAAGCGCTAGCAGTGCAAATGAAGTAATCACACCAGCAGCAGAAGCTAGGAACGAAAGTCGGATATGACGATGAGAGGCACCTTGATTTTGAATGATGCTGTTTAGCTTCATTCCTAATACGGGTAACACACATGGCATGATATTGAGGATTAAACCACCAATTAAGGCGAAACCGATCATCGCAATAAAGCCGTTGTTGCTCTCTTGATAAGCGATTGGCTCTGAGCCTACTTTAGCTGTCATCTCTTCAGCAAAGTTGGTATCTGAGACAGTGACACTTAGCGTGCGATCGGTTAGATCGACTTCACCAATCCAGTTGCTCACGTCAAACACAGCGGTCATTGTATTGTCGGTAATATGAACGGTAGGCTGAGAGAAGAAGTCGTCGATTACTTCTTCGCCGTCAATCAGTACCATAGGTTTATCCCAGCCATCTTTACTCGTCAGCTGAATTACTAATTGTTGTTTGCTTTTGTCCCAGTACAGGCCATTCACAGAAGTTCGATTAGCTTCGCGTGGAGACTGACTCATGCCCTGATTGAACAAAAACATGGCTTCTTCATCGAGCTCCAATGTTTGTGGATCAATCGGCAATTCAATGTCGTAATCGGTTAAAACACAGATATTGGTACATGACGGAAAGGTGAAAGACGCCTTGAATATTGCAGGCTTGGTGTTGTCTTTCAATGTGAGCGTAACTGGGAAACTGACATGCTTTTTATAGCCCAATGTCATTACATCTAGCTGCTCGTAATATTTAGGGATCGGCCAATGCCACTCAACTGATTTGATGTTGGTGGAGCCAGACCAGTCCCAGCTTGGCGGGATGCCTCCTTCACCAGGGCTACGCCAATAGGTTTTCCAGTCTCCATCGAGCACGACATCGAGTACGGTCTGAATTTGAGAACCGTCATCGGATTGTTCCCCAGTCGACATCATTCGCATCTTTACAGGCGGGTGCTCAGGCACACTCAGCCAGCCGGTCGTTTGTGCCAGAGCTGTAAATGACGTCATTACCAGTAGGGCAGTGACTATAGTTTTCGCGCATGTACGCATGCAGAATGCCAAACAATCGGCAAACTTAGTTAGAAGTGTGTTGTACACAAATGTATCTCCAAAAAATAAATAAAAGGGTGTAATGGCCCGGTTATTTATTCTCTAAATATACAGTGCTTTAAGTGTAAGCGGTGCTTTGTTGGTCGAGCAGAGCGATGATTGTCTCTAGATAATCTCGATATCTGAGGCGGAAGGCTGAATGCTACAGCCATCAGAAGAATAAAAGGGACTAGCCAGCTAGTTTTAGGTGTCGCGAAGGTGAGCATTTTAGAGCTCAGGTCACAGGCACTCGAAGTTGGCGCAGACAGTGATTTAGATGCTTGAGAACCGAATACGCTGGAATAAAGCTCAGACATTTTTTCGGACGAAGCCATAGAGGCTTGCGGATCACTGCTTTCAGTGCCAAGACGCGTTGATTGACTAATAGAATAGTTGGAAAACGTAACTTTATTTGCAGAGAGCGTGCTCTCCAGACAAGTTATGATAACCAGTCCGGTAAGGAAAAGCGCCCAAAGTGATTGCTTTAGTTGGCGGTTTTGTGGAGTTAAAAAGAAACTAGGTGTGCTTAGCAAATCAATCAGTAATAGAGTCAGTTAGTATCGGGTCTTGGTCTTTAAGTTGACGAGTTATGTTTACTCACGGAGTAATCAAACAGCTCGTTTCACGGCGGCTAGCTTAGGTAACTTTGCTTCGTGCTACAAGTCATAAAACTGTCAAAGCCCACAGGTGTACTATCACCAAACCTAAATGTTAAGGCACCGCGATTAGAGTTAAGTTCATCATAATTTTGTTTTTTTGAAATATTCATTTTACGATGTTATTGAAAGTCCTATCCAAGAGTTTGGAAACATTTGCTGAGGGCCTGATTAGAAAGGTTAAACTTATAACGAGGCCTTTCAAAGAATTAGAGCTAGTGAAGAGCTTTTAGCATTCATAATGTATTGAATTTCCGATATTCTGGAACACTTAGCTAGTAGACTTTATGCAGTCCGTAACCGCAGGGCAAAGCCTATCCCATATAAAGAACTTCAATAATTCTAGGCAGTATAGGTCCTGAGGTACTTAAGGGCGCCCCAGGCCTAGTTTATTTTATTTTCTCTTAGATAGAGGGAAACTATTAGGCAAGTTATCAGCTATTTGCTGTTCACCATTTCCACAATTGACATGAGAAAACCCATTATCGATATCATAGATAATATTGTCATCACCAGTATTAGAAACCCCCTTAGGAACATAGTCTAATTTGAGAGCGTGACGAGTTTTCCAAGCGATATTATGATCTGCACATGAGGTGTCACCACTTACCCCTAATCCACCTATGATTTCACCTTGATTGTTATACAGAGCGAGGCCACCGCCAAAGACATTTAGACCACCGATTCGGTGACTAACCATTGGATCGTTTTTTTGACCGAAATATTTAGATTTTCCTTTAAATGCTAGTTTTGAGTTTACAGGGTTACTGAACTGTAAGCCAAATAAACTTCCTCCTGGTTGTGTGGCTTTCCAGAGGTTTGCTGTGGATAGCGATAGCTCCGGTAGGCTAAAGGCATTGGCTGTATTTGCTTTCTGTGCTGAGATCACACGGCTACCTGGCCATTGGTCGCCAAAGTTTTCTCCTGTTTTAGTTACAACGCAAACACTACCATCCCTTGCTACTATGGTTCCCCACATATTTAACTCCAAGCCTCCATTTGCCTCATGGCTAGTAGTTGCGACTACACTTTTTAAGGCTCTGGTTAGCTCTTGATAGTTAGGTAAGTTATCGCATGTGTTAGCTTGTGTATAAAAAGCTGAACTAGATAATAAAAATGCAATAAATCGCTTCTTCATTATTTCTTCCTTAAATTCTATTACCAATATTCTTTATTTTAATATTCTCAAACTTTTAATTAGTCGAAAGTTTAGAAACGGACTTTTTGGTTACTTGAGAAATTAGATTTTATTCTTTGGTAGAAAGTCTACATCAGCTTTTCGGTGTGCAGTATATATAGCCTCTCCATTGCTTTCTCCATCAAATATGACTTTAACATCGGCTGAAAAAATAATAACGTCACCAACTTCAGCAACGTACTTATTGCCTTCTATATCGCGAATAACGATTTTACCTTTTGTTACTACTTTATACTCGACTGAATCATAAAAATACTCAAATTCTTCGCCGGGAGACATTACAAAATGACCAATTGTTAATGGTGCAGCTTTGTTTGTCACGGTAACTTCAGCCATATCACTTTGTAACCCTTCGACATTAAGTAGTTTACTTAGATCATTAAGATTAAAAGAGCCAGACTTTATCAGGGAGATACCAGGTTTCTCAGTTAATGTCTTCATATTATTTCCATTTTATTTTGAGACTAGAGCTATTAGCCAGTTAATGTGAAAATTAATAGCAAATGATTACTACTAACTGTTAATGCCTATAGACAATCAACATTTTTATATTCTCATTATTAGCAACATAAACAATAGGATAAAAAGTAAATGACTATTACAATAAAGTAAAAATAAGAGTAACGTAGTAAACTTCTAGTGAATATTTCTATACGGGTAGGTATGTCAGGTAATGAACCAAGATCTTGTTCAACTCTTAATATTATTAAACAAACAACATTGTCGAAATGTGATAGTACTTTTATTTACCGGTAGTTGTTCTTTTTATCGACACATCATTAACCTTGTTTGGATTATAAAGAAAATAAAAATCTATCGTGTTGTTGATATAGAATGTATTTTTAATTATTTTTCGGGGTGATATTTACAATTTTTTAATAAATTATAAATATCTACATAATAGAGTGTGTTATATTTTAAAAGTTCGATTAAAATCATTTGACCGTCGCCTCTGATTTATTAGTGAATTGATATGATTTTAAGAGAGGTTAGCTAAAAAGGATAGATTCTGTTCATTTAGCATTAATGTAATGCGTGAAACTCTACAAAATAAAGCTGGTCGAAATTGAAAAATAGCTTGGGTCCGATAGTCTCATCCAAACATAGTCTCGCAATCATAGCTTGTAACAAACTATGTTGAAAGCAAGCCCAATCATTGCCTGTGACTTGATTGGGCCTCTTTAAGTTATGTTTACGACGTTAGAGGGAGATAATTCTCAAACTTTTATTAGTCATGCTAGTGACTTCGACGTGAGCCATTACGTACCAAGTCTTTTCCATTTTCAAAAACTTCGTCAGTGATCCAACGAGCAAGTAGGACTTGGTGACTGCTATTGAATACAGCAACAAAGTGACGACCGTCAGAGTTATTGGTCGCCATACCAACGCCTTCAACGCCTTCTAGGCCTAAACCACCAGCTTCTACTGCAATAAGGAATTGCTCGAGTTCTTCAAGCGTTTTAATTACATCAAGTTCGTTATTCATTTTTCATTCTCTTACTGGGACTAAGGCGCTTAACTGTATGTGCTTAGGGCCTGGATTACTTAGGTTTGTTATTGGGGTAGTACTTTACAGATAATGGCGATGGATTGGAACTATCAACATTGGTTACGAGGTGGTGTTTATTTAATTCGAAACACAGAGGTTATTTTACCCACTGTAATGTCATCTATTTTAATCTGAGTTGTGTTGTTTTTGATGATGATAGGAGTTGTGATGAAGTTGGTGTTATAAAGCAAGACAACCATCTAAGCTTACTTTTTTAGCTTAAGGTTCATTCTTTGATTTTACAACGCTCGACTCAGAATTACGTTATCATGGGGCAGGCTTAATCTTGATAGTTGAAATTGAATGGATGATTCACAGCAAAACCCGGATACTAAAAAAGCAACGGTAAGAAAAGCGCGACGAATTGAAAGCGTCATGAACTCTGCCATGTGGCATTTAACTCAGAGGGATATGACTGAGAGCGAGTTGACTGCGAAACTGAAAGTGAAAACGGACAATCAAGATTGGATTGACGAAACCTTAAGGAACTTGAAAGGTTACGGCTATCTAAAGTCAGATCAGGATTTTGCAGAGCAATTTGTTGAGCAAGCCTTCTTTGGTGAATTTGGCTCGCGATACATCATTGAGAAGTTGAAAAAGAAAGGGCTAACCGATTCGGTCATTTCGGATGCGATTCATAAGGTATCTGCCGATAAAAACATCGATGAACAAGTACTCTTGATCGATCGAATCAATCATTACTATTCAGGCTTTACCATGAGCCATGAAAAGCTTGTAGCGACACTGCAAAAACGTGGCTTCAGCTATCAACAAATCAAGGTTGCTATCGATCAGCATCCGCAAGCCCATGAGCTCAAGAGTAATCTTCAGATCAAGGCCGAGAAGGCTGATTTGGAGAAAGAGGTGTTGAAATACGCGCGAAAAGGGAAGGGGTTGACTGCCATTCAGCAAGAGCTGAAACAGCGACAAATCGACACCAGCGAGTTATCAGCGTTAATCGACCGATTAATCAACGAAGAGCAACTGGACTTCTACTCGTCTTGTTTAGAACAATTACAGAAAAAGTCTTACGATCTTAATGACTATAAAGAGCGCTCCAAGGCTTATGCGATGCTCTGTCGTAAAGGTTTTTCATCGGATGAGATAAAGTTCGCGTTAAGTGAAGGCAAAGAGTAACTGATGAGTAGCGGAAAACAAGATAAATAGAATTATCAATCTGTGTTCTGGTGCTTGCAGACTTCGGCGTAAAGTAAATTGGATTAATTTTCTACTGCTTCTTATTGGCGAGTAAACAAAAGGACGATTGATATCGTCCTTTTTACTTTCTAAGGTTTAATCAACGAGTGATAGTGAATTGGAAACGTTGATTATCGTCCGTATTTTTCAACAATAAAACGCTCAAAATCATCACACATTTTCTCGTTCGACTCTTCATTATTTGCTAATTCAGTTGCGCCATCGACGATCGATATTTTCGCATTTAAATCTGCGACTTGTGCACGTTCACGAGAAGCCAGTTGCTTGATCTTTTTCTCTTCAATTGCCCATGCTTGATCAGGTGTTAAGTTGCACTCATCAGCAAGGTATTTGGCATTGAAACCTTCTCCAGTTAGGCTTTCTATTGTTCCATTGTGATTGACACTATTGCCTTTATACCAATAGTGCTCAGCCAATAAAGGGCCGATCTCAGGGTTATCTGTTAAGTAACCGAACTTGTCAGTGAAGTAAGCACGCGTTTGATACACCGCCATGTGAGCCAGTAAGTAACCTTGGTATGCGCAAGAGGCTTCGTCTGATAACAGATGCGGGATCGCCATTAATGGACGTGGGCTGCAATCCAAACCGAGTATGCTTTTTTCGCTACGACGAGCGAGCTCTGTGATCTTCTCAGGCGTAAGATCTTCTTCAGCCATCTCATACAGCGCTCGTTCAAAGTAAGGCACCACAAGAATACTGCGTTCTTGGTAGGCTCTGAATGGCTGCTTGCTGTCAATCATCGCTTTAATCAGCTCATCAGGTACTGGCTGACCTTCATCATTGATTGCGTATTGTTTTAGCCAATCGGCATCATTTAAAAGGCTATCGCAGAACATAGACTGAGTTTCCGCGTAAGCCATTGAGGTCGGTGCAAACTCTTGAGAGAAACACGGCGCGTTCATTTTGACGTTGGCAAAGTGTGCCGCGTGTCCGCCCTCATGAAACAGAGTGTTGATTCCATCATAGCCGCTTCCGACTTGATCGGGCTTAGCGTTACTTGTGAAGTTGACTTGAGCTGGCACCCAAGTGTCTTGGTCATAGAACGAAGGAATAGGTCCATGACAAAAACCATTTGGGTACTTGCCTTTACGATCAAGTAGATCCAACTTCAGTGTGGCTTGAGAATATTCGATATTTAATCGGCCAAAAGATTCAACCCAGCGTCTCAATGACTTTGAGAAAGGGACGTAAGGGTCGAGGTCATTCATCACGTCACCAGCAAAAGAGTAGGTGAAGTTATGGCCTTCGAGCGCGCTTTGACCCTTTTGCGCAGCCAAGTTGGTGAGACTTTTTTGGTGACTATCTCGGGTACGTGCCTCAAAGTCGTCCAAAATCGCAAACAGTTGCTCAGTGGTCATCTGCTCCGTTTTTACGACGGAATAATCGAAAAACGTTTTGAACCCCAAAGATTGGGCAAACTTATTACGTTTTTTGATGAGTTCAATAAAGCCGTTCACAAGTAGCCATTGTTCTAGCCCCAATAAGGCTTGGTGTGCTGAACGTCTAACTTGCTCACTACTGTTACTTCTCACCGCTGAACCTAGGACAGGAAGCGAGCCTTCTGTTTCTTGTCCCGCTTCATTTACGTAAGTCATCACGTGGTTTTGCTTTTTCTCAAACAATTCCCCTTCAAACTTGATGAGGTCTGCCTTTAGCGCTTGTGAATTCTGCGATTCAATAGCATGCGATTTGAACGTAGCTAACCAACCATTTAGCCCGGTTAAGGTGCTCTCTTTTTCTAGATGATCTTGAATTTGGTCGACGGTCTTTAGTTGGGCTTCGATAGCCTTTATTTGTTCAGCAGAGCTTAGAAACTCGGTCCACTGAGTTTGAGCGAGGGTTGAACCATCATGATCGTCACTGATGCCCATGTAGGTATCCCAAAAGAAGTCTTCTTTGGTTTTGTGAGTTGCAAGATACTTGTGATTCAGTTGGTTGAGGTAGTTCGTTGCCGTCATGACATTCCTTGAAAATTAACCAGTAATTTCAACATTATGACACATTCACTGAATGTATTTTGTGACGTTAGATATAACTGAATGAAAGTCACAGCCTATCGGTTTACTTTACAGCATATCAATGGTAATTAATTAACTGTTAAGAATTTGTTGATCTCTAGTGTTGGTTAGGGTGTTTTTGCTGATTTTTTAGTCTTTTATTGAGCGCATTGATGCCCTCAATGTCAGCGTTTTGTATGGAAGAGGTTTAGGATGGATCCTATTTTATATATCGAAGTTGGTGGGGTAATTTGGCAGGTATTTCCTGACGGTACTTGGCAGCCATTACCCGCTTCCCAAGCGAAGGCCGATGGTGTTCAAGTTGTGAGTATTGAACCTCAAAACTTGGACCAGACTCAACCTCTGACAGAACCACAAATAGAAGCTGTAGAACAACAGTTGGAAAAGGTTGTGACACAGCTTGTAAACAACATTGAAAGCTCGCCAGAACAGCCAAGTGCTTCAAACGACCAACCTAGCGCTAGTGCCTCTTTTATTGCCTATGTCCGATCTACACTAGACGAAACCCTGGCAGAAGCCGGTTTTGATACTCGACCAACAGAATACTTTGAAGAAGACACAACATCGAATGAAGGCAACCTCGACATACTTTTACCGAGTGCTGCATTAACTGTTGATATTTTAGATGGTGGTGATGGGTATGAAAACCAGTTCGAAGTACCTTCAGTCACGATAACGGGGACCGCTGTTGATGTTCGAGACGGGCGCACCGTTCTTCTAACGATCACTGACATCAATGGTAATACGGTAACCACAACGGCAACCACAAGCGATGAAACCTATGTGTTAAACGGCGTTGATCTCTCTTCATTGGCTGAAGGGGATCTTAAGGTCGATGCGGTGATTGCTGATGAGTTTGGCAATAGCATTGCAGCTAATGACTCTACAATCAAAGACACCCTAGCCACAATCGATGTTGACTTCGATGGTTTTGGTGATGAGTTCTACAACCAATTCGAAATTGCCAACGGAGCGCTAGTCGGTACCGTTGCCAATGTTGAAGATGGTCAGACGATAAGCATTTCTATTACTGATAGCCAAGGCCTCACGCAAGAATACACAACGACCGTATCGGGTGGTACATGGACTCTTACTCTACAAGACTACTCAAGTTTTGCGGAAGGGGAGCTGACGGTTGTTGCTAACACTATCGATATTGCCGGAAACCCAACCATAGGGACGGACACCATAATCAAAGATACGTTAGCGAGCATCACTGCAAGTGTTGACGATGGCGGCGATGGCGTTCTCAACAGTTTCGAAGTTCAGTCTGCCAAGTTCTTCGGTACCGTCCAAAATGTTGAGGATGGCCAAACGGTCAATATCCGTATTTCAGACAGCACCACCAATGTTATCGTATTGACGGCAACGGTTGTTAACGGTGCTTGGTCTGTCGAAGGCGTAGATTTAACGAGCTTTGCAGATGGCAGTATTACCATTGAGGCTGACACTATTGATATCGCTGGTAACCCAGCGAATGCAGTAAATAGTGCAGGTGTCATTGTTATTGATACCGTTTCGCCTGTTATTGATATTGATACGCTAGATGGCTTTAGTATTTTGGCATTTCGTAGTGGCCAACTTACCACCATGCAGGGTACAACCAATGTTGTTGAAGGGTTGCCAGTTTACATTGAAGTAAGCGATGGAACTCAGACCCTAGTCTTTGAAGGCGTTGTTGATTCTTCGGGCAACTGGTTGGTGGAGAATATTGATATTTCTGCCCTTGATTCGTCTGCGGAATGGACGATTGACGCAAAAGTTTTCAATACTGTCGGCAACGAAGCCATCGATGATATGCCAACGATTATTCTTCCTGAGTCTGTGGTGTTTTCGGAAAATATCATTGGTATTTTTGGCGACGAAACACAAACATCCGATATCCGTATCGACTTTGCAGACTTCTCATTTGGTGATGATCAAAGTCTAGCTGAGTCATTAACCTCTCAAGGCTTAACGATTACTGTCGCAGTATCGGCTGACAAGCAAAGCTTGGTTGGAACAAGAAGCGATGGCCAAATCGTATTCGATGCTGCTATTTCCGGCAGTAACGTAAACATCAACTTCTATAAGGCGATCGACCAAGAGGCTGGTTTAGATTCAATTCAGACCGCGCTGGTCATTGAAGGTTTACAAACGGATGCGGACGGCACCACTGAGCTCGTTATTGGCCACCTACCTATTGTTATTAAAGATTCTGACCCACTCATTTTTGATGAATCTTATGAAGTTATTGAAGGTGAAGTGGTATCTGGCAATGTACTCAATAACGACATCGATCTCGATACCCAGCTAACTATAAGAAGCGTTGAAGTTGATGGGACGACACAAACAATATCAGGCAGCGCTCCAGTTTCATTTACTCTTGATGAAGGTGTTTTAACCGCCTTTGCAAATGGTCATTGGACGTTTGTCGCCAACAGAAACTTAGATCACACGGTAGCTCAAAACTTCAGTTTCAACTACGTCGCTGGCGATAGCAGTAACGACTTCGGAAATGGCACCGCGGTTATCGATATTTTCGATGGTGATGCGGGATTCGTAGTAGATGGGACAACGACCAGTACGGAAGGTGACGTATCTGATGGAGTTCAAACTGTAGTCGGTCAGTTTACTGTTTCCGCAGGTTCAGACAATCCAGATCCTGCCTCGATTGTATTTAATGCCAATACCCTTGTGCAGTTAGACGCCTTGGGCTTAACGACTGGTGATGAGGAGTTTCCTCTAACTTACACGTTAGCCACTGATGGTAAAACGATTACCGCACAAGCAAATGGTGAAACGATATTCACACTAACGTTGAGTGCGGTTGCTAGTGGTATTGATGTTCTCGCAGATGTCACATTAGTCCTAGAGCAGCCTATAAACCACCTGATCAGCAACGATTCTATTACCCTGCCACTTATCATCGATGGAGAAGACTTGGATGGTACTGCTTTAGAACAAGGGCAGTTTGTTTGGATTATCCAGGATGGGGCCGATTCGGTACTAACTTCAACTAGCAATGCTGCTGTGGACGAATCTGATCTTATTAATGGCAGTGTTTCTGATACTGGTGTGTTTAATCTCAACGTCGGGAGTGACTTTGTCGAGTCCGTATTTTTCGATGCTGCAGATCAGCCGCAGTTATTTAGTGGCGGTGTACAGCTCATTTATGTGGTCTCTGCGGATGGAAGTGAACTTACTGGCTATGTTGGTTCTGAAAGTGCTGACAATAAAGTATTCACCTTGAGCTTTACCTCTCCTTCAGGTGAGGCGGATACTGATGTTACTTATACTTTTGAACTCTTTAAGGGACTCGACCAAGATAATATTACAGACGAACTTCCATTCGTTGTTACCGCTAGAGATGATGACAACGATGAAACCAAGTTAACCTTGAATGTATCAGTGACTGATGGCGGCGAGCCAACGATTGGTTCTGGAATGGTTGAATTGAGTGAAGTTCCTGTTGCCGGTAGCACTCCATCGGGAGTTGGTTCAACAGCGAACGTGAGCTTAGCTGTTACCGCGGGCAATGACCCTCTGGTTTTCTTAGGTCTGGATGTGACCACAGGTCAAGCTGTTCTTGGAAGCGATGGTGCAGCGGTAACCAGCAATGGTGAAGCACTGACTTGGCGTGATAACGGTAATGGTACCTTTGATGCAGTTCTTGGTAATGGCGATGCTGTTTTCAGAATTAAATTACCGGATAGCTTCAGCCTCGAAGCCAATGGTTCAACAAACGTTGATGTCGTTATTGAGCTGTATCAGTCCATTGATCATGGCTCTGCTTCTAAAGACACCGAGCTGACGATTCCTGCTTCTATCGTCACCATTGATTCCGATGGATCGAGAGACACGCAAGCGTCTGATATTAAAATTTATGACGGTAAAGATCCTGAAATTTCGGTGATTGGAAGCATCTCTGTTGATGAAGATGGTTTACTAGGAGATGGTCAGCAAGTTGGAGTCGAAGATAGCAGTCCTTCTTTAGGTATTATTGAAGGCTCTGATGATGTTGTTTCTGTCACGGTCAACACCGCTGCTTTTGATTCACTTGGCTACACCAGTGCCGGTAAAGCGATATCCCTTCAAACTGTTGATTC
Organism: Vibrio chagasii; assembly: GCF_002954585.1. Taxonomy (GTDB): domain Bacteria; phylum Pseudomonadota; class Gammaproteobacteria; order Enterobacterales; family Vibrionaceae; genus Vibrio; species Vibrio chagasii_A. Next base: position 1,007,775 of record NZ_MSCI01000001.1, on the reverse strand, counting down.
TGATGGTTGGTATTATGGTCAAGACACTGACGGCAATAACGTATTTAGAATTCGTTTTAATACTGACGGGACCACTGAATTTGACCTCTATGCACCACTAGATCACGCATATGGTAATAATGGCGAGAATAACTTAGCTCTGAATTTTGAGTTGGTGGTGAACGATGCGGATGGAGACAGCTCAGACCCTGCTATTTATTCTGTTAACGTAAAAGATGATGTGCCGACTGCTCGAGATGGTTCTATTGAAATGGTCGAGGGTGATAACCTTACTGGACAATTCTTAACCGAAGAATTTGCAGGCGCCGACGGTGCAGAAATCATTAGCTTCACTTATCGTAATGTCACTTATACGTTTGATAATGCAGGCACGCCAATCACGATCAACCTGATTAATGATTATGATGGTGGATCGACTTACGGACAGTTTACGCTTTCACCTGATGGTAGCTACCAGCTCACTACGAACCCTAATGTAACGACTGATCCAAATGATCCAAAGATCGTTGATGACATTGATTATTTGGTGCGGGATGCGGATGGCGATGAAGTCACCAGTAACGCAGAGCTCGTGCTGGACGATAACGAAGGTTTTATTCGTTATGAAGATTCGGAAACCACAGAAGATAACGATGCAATAATTGTCGTTAGTGTTTCAACGGGTGATATTGACCAAAGTGAAACTGTTACCGCTATCGAGTTCTCCGAAGCATCATTGAATGGCGGTAGCTTGTATCTTGATGAAGTATTGCTTCAAGTTGTCGACGGCAAGGTCACCTTATCAGGAAGCCAGCTGAAGATGATTGATAGTCAGTTTACGGGTCCTAATGGGCAGTTAACCTATCGTCCTGCATTAAATGAGTCGAATACTACATCGACGGTTATTTTGGCAATCAATGCCATCATAAGTACCGACACTGTACCAAAAGAGCTCACCGCTGATATTACTGTTTCTGTTTTGCCTGTAGCCGACGCGCCGGATTGGTCTGACTCAGTATTCGCTTACCAATCTGTGGAAGATGATGCTGATCCCATTAAATTAGATATCGAAGCTCTTTTATTTGACCAAGACATTCCAACCCCTTCAGAGAGCTTAACTTATAAAATTACAGGTATTCCTAATGGGCTAAATATCACCTTGAATGGCAATGCCGTTAAAGAGGGTAAAGAGTACACTCAGAATCAAATCGACAAAATGGAAGTCAGAGCGGATGGGAACCTTGCTGGTCGATTCGAGTTTGAGATAACTGCGATTGCCACTGAGGCCGGGAACTCCTTTGCAGATCCTAACGATAAAACAGCCGAGATTGTTCATACTGTCACTGTGGATATATCGCCAGATGCAGATACCCCGAACTTGTCGGTTAAAGACTATAAAGGGCTTGAAGACGAGCCTATCTATTTAAAAGAGGTGATTGAGGGCTCTCTTACTGACACCGATGGGTCTGAAACACTCAGTTATATTATTGAAGTTCCAGAGGGGTGGTCAATACTCGGAGATGGAACTGCTCTAATCGGATCGAATACTTACTTTGTGCCTGCGAGCGCAATCGAAAGCGGTGTTGCTTATATACAACCCAAAGAAGACATCAGTTCATTTACTGAAGACTTATCGATAAAAGTAACAGCAGTTGCGACAGAGTCGACTGTCGACTCGCTTATTCCGATCAATGGGCAGGCATCAAGCGACACTGAAACCATCAATATTTTCCTTAAAGGTGTGGTAGATCAGCCGATCGTTGTAGACGGGGGCAACGCGCACTGGGAATACGATAGCGATACTAAAGTTATCAGTAATCAATCTGTGCTTAACGAAGATGTTTTGATCCGACTGGATTTTGTGGTCCAAACTTCAGACGACGATGTATCAGAAGAGATTAACGTACTGCTCACCAACATCCCTGAAGGCACTTTGCTGGTGGATGCGTTGGGAGAGCCAGTATCGCTGACAATTGCGTACATTGATGACATTACAGGGCCAGTCTTCCAAGTTTCTAACGCTCAACTCAATGACTTGTACCTTAAGCCAGTTCCTGACTTCAGTGGTGAATTAGAGCTGACTGTTATTGCTATCTCAACGGAACCTGATGGTGATTCGGGCGAATTTCCGATGACCTTAAAGGTCGAGCTAGCACCTGTCGTTGATCAAGAAGATGGTCAAGTCGTTAGCACTCAAGGCATCGAAGACAGCCAAATAGGTTTGAACCTAGAGCCATCTGTGAATCAAGATGTGGATGGCAGTGAGTCCTTGACGGGGTATGTGATTGACAGTCTTCCTGCTGACCTGACTCTCTACTTTGACGGCAGTGTTATTGAAGTGCCTGCTTCAGGTTTAGATTTAGAGAGCCTATTAGATAGCACGACGCCAACACTTTCAGAGCTTTTAGACAGTGGCAGATTATCGGTAACCGCAACCGAAGATTTGAGTGGCACGTTCACAATACCAATTACCTATGAAGTGACTGACACCTCTCCCACAGGGGCAATGGATGTAAAAGACATTTCAGGCACAATCAGTGTCACTGTCGATGCGAGAGTTGAATTAGATACTCGTTTAGAAAGTTCTGGGCAAATATACATCAGCGATGATGGCTCACCAGTTAACGTATCGGATGCGGTCACTTTTGTTGATGCTGATATCGATGGCTCAGAGTACTTAGACTACATCCTGATCGATGTGCCTGATGGTTATTCTTTGATTATCGATCACCCTAACGGTGCAGCTCAAGATGGTTCAGGGAACTGGATTATTTCGGCAAATGGGCTGACGAGTGATTCTATTCAAGAACTGGCTCAAGAAATCTTGAGTGGTATGACAATCTCTAGCCCAAATGATACACCGGTTCTAGATATCGTTGTTCGAGCTCGTGTTATTGACGGCGAAGACTCTAAGTACATTAATACCTCATTTCAAATTCAGATCACTGGGCATGATGGCGGTGGTGGCTCTTGTGACCCTGTTGGACCACCTAGCCCAATCCAACCTGTTGGAGAGATTAAGACTCCCGAAGGTGAAGATATCGACTTAACGGGCTTGCTAAATACCGATGTAGCGAGTGGCCCTGACAACGAAATCTCTTTCTATATTCCAGCAGATTCACTACCAGAAGGCGTAGAGATTTCTGGTGATGGTGTGATTGCAGAATATGACGCATCGGGCGAAATTGTTGGTTACTCGATTACAGCTGATGGTTTATCAAAGTTAACCTTAACCGGATTGGATGAAGACTTTGCTGGTTGTATCGACTTTACGATAGAGACCATTGAGACCTCGCCATGTAACGGTCAGACCGTAACCACAGAACAGACAATTAGCATTCAAGTTCTGCCTGTTGTTGATGACATTACAGTGGAAGCTGACTCCACGACAATTCAAGAAGATACAGCGACAGATCTTAACCTTGAGCTTGTGTTGGGTGACAGTATTGAAGACGGTCAGCTAATCACTGGTGAAGGTAATAGTGCGACCGGTAAAGAGACCGTTAACTCTTTGACCATCACAGTATCAAACGGCGGTACGCTGTCGGAAAGCCCTTCAGATACAGGTTTGCTGGTTGATAATGGCAACGGTACATGGACGGTTACAGACCCTAGCCGATTGAGTGATGTCTTAGTCACGCCTCCTGAACATTATAGTGGCGAAATTACCCTGACTGTGACAGCCAACATTACTGATGAAGCGGATTGTGTCACTGAAACCGATACGCAAGATAAAACCACGGTTGTGACTATCACGGTTGAGCCAGTTGCCGATGAGGCTAATTTGGTAACACAAGACATTCTTGGAGATGAAGACACTTATATTTCATTGTCCTCACTCAGTGCAGAACTGATTGACCAGGATGGTTCTGAGAACATGTCTTTGGCATTAAAAGGTGTACCTGAAGGCGCTGTAGTTGCGATTAAAGTGGGAGACTCTTATGAGTTGGTTCCAAACAACGGTGCAGATGGCGGCACCTTCAATGGAAACCCTACTTATGAGTGGCAATTAGATCCAAGCCAACTTTCGAACTTGGTCATTATGCCGCCAAGAGATTTCAGTGGAGACATGAATTTGGTGCTTGAGGCTATCACTCAAGAAATCGGTACCACTGAAATCCGCTATACCGAGTCTGACTTTACCGTTGGTGTTAACCCTATTGGCGATAAGGTGGAATTCTTCGACTTACCTGAGCAGATGACAGGCAGTGAAGATGAAGGCATTGTTATTCCACTTGATGCGAATAGTTTCGAGACCAACAGTGATGAGTTCTTATTAATTACAGTCACCGTGAATGGGACTTCGGACCCTTCGGGTTTAACTGGGCTTGATAGAATTCGCATTGGTTCTGAAACAAGCTCTTTCACTAATGTTGGCGGCATTATACAAGCTTCGATCCTCGTTAAAGCAAGTTCTGTTGATGAGCTTGAGTTCTTTGCTGGCGACGCTTGGGGCAACCTCGATATTACGATCACTGGTCAAACGGTTGACCAAAATACGGTGCTTGGTAATTTGGTCACAGATACTGGCGAACCAAGTTCACAAGATATGACTTTGGTGATTACACCAGAGCCCGATGCTCCGTTGCTAAGCCTTGAATACCCATCAATTGTCGCTGAAGCGAGCGGCACTATTCCTCTTGGTTTAGATCTTTCTCTTGTTAACCCTGCCGATTCAGAAGAGGGTTTTATTACCATCTATGACATTCCTGCAGGTTTAACTTTCTCGCATGGTTCTATGGTTGATGGTCAGTATGTCGTGGAATTAGCGGATGTGCCGAACCTAGCGATTACCGGCGGCTACAACAGTGGTGATCAATTTGCTCTAACGATTGAGCCATCAGCAGAAATCGGTAATAACCAAGCGGTTGGTCTCCCACAAACCGTATCGGTTGAGTTTGTAGCTGAAGGTGACTCTACGATTAACGCAACAGACGACAATGATTTGCTAATTGGTGGTACAGGCTCGGATAGTTTTGTATTTGAATCTTCAGGTTTAGGTAGCGCTGATGCGCCGAGCTTCGATGTGGTTCAAGATTTTGATGCCTCACCAGACACGGATGCGATTGATTTGTCGGGTATCCTGGGTGGCTTAGGTATCGCGACGGGTATTGGTGCGACACAGTACCTCGATCTGGAAGAATCAGCGGAAGGCGTAACGATTTCTATCAAGGCCAATGGAGACGATGACGTCCAACAAAATATTTTGCTCGCCGATGTTACGTATGATGATTTGTATCAGGGTGATAGTAGCAGTGCATTAGAAGCACAAATTTTACAAAAAATTATAGAAGACAATAATTTAACGCTGTAAGTTAGATGTACAGTCTATAAAAGGAAGTTTTAGATTGGTAGAACAAAAAGACAGCTGGCTAGGTTGTGTGGAGTGGTTATGCGAGCATTTTAATGTGCGTAGCCACCCGTCCAAAATAGTGTCTGGCCTACCTTTAGACCAAGGAAGGCTTAATGAGTCCCTTTTCCCAAGAGCGATTGAGAAATCAGGCTTGACTCTGAGTCATGTAAAGAAAGAATTACTGACGCAATGTCAGTTTCCGGTTGTTGCTGTGAAATTAGCGACAGGAGCTCCCCTAGTTGTTACCCATGGCGTTGATGATGATTTTGAAGTTTTGGATTGTGAATTTAACTCTAGTCAGACTATCTCGTTAAAAGAGTTGGCTGCACAAGTCGAACCTTATGTTTGGCAAGTTGGCGCTCAAGCTCTCGATGATGCTCGTGTTCAATCGCACGAACGCAGTGACAGTAAATCAAACACGCGCTGGTTGTGGCGAGTGGTCAAAGAAGTGAAACCTTGGTACCGAGACCTGTTTATCGCTTCGTTCTTGATTAACGTATTGGCGCTAGTCGTTCCGCTCTTTACCATGAACGTATACGACCGTGTTGTACCAAACCAAGCGTTTAACACGCTTTGGGTACTGGCCGCTGGCGTTGGTATTGTGGTTATTTTTGATTGGGTATTGAGAAGCTCACGAAGCTCTGTGACTGATATGGCGGGGCGATATATGGACAACAAGCTGTCTTCTCAGTTGTTCTCAAAAGTTCTCGGTATGAAGCTCGAAAACCGACCGCAATCGGTAGGTGCATTCGCAAGACAGCTTCAAGACTTCGATAGCGTAAAAGATTTCTTCACTTCCATTTCTTTGGTCACGCTGGTCGACTTACCGTTTACTTTGCTTTTCCTTTTACTTATCGGTTGGCTCGGCGGTGCGATGATGTTCATTCCGGTTGCTATCATGCTTGTGCTGATCGTGCTCAGCATTGCCATGAAGGGCAAAGTAGAAAAAACATTTGATGAAACCGCACGTCTATCGACACAAAGACAAGCACAACTGTTCGATTGTTTAACAACACTCCCTGACATCAAGCAGAACAACGCGGAAGGCATTACTCAAAAGCGTTGGGAGCAGACGATCTCCTCGCTATCTCAATGGCAGACTCAGTCTCGCCATTACTCCAACATCGTGACGCACTCCATTCAATCGAGTCAGCAGATTGTCACCATCACACTCATTATCTTCGGCGTGTATCAGATCTCCGAGGGCTTGCTCAGCATGGGTGGCTTAATTGCTGTGGTGATGTTGAGTGGCAGAGCCGCGAGTTCGGTTAATCAACTTTCTCTGCTTATGTTGAGGTTTCAGCAAACCCGTTCGGCGGTTGAAGGCTTGAACCAGATTATGGAGCTACCTCAGGAAGAGTCGAAACACCAAGTGATAGACAAGGGCGACTTTGATGGTGGGGTGAGACTTGATGAAGTGACCTTCTCTTATCCAGAGACGCAAAGCCCTGTATTGAAGGACATCTCACTAGAGATCAAACCGGGTGAGCGAGTGGGTGTGATTGGTGCTGCAGGTGCCGGAAAAACCACACTGTTATCGATTGTTGCTCGTCAATATCTGCCCACGACAGGGCAAGCATTCTATCAAGAAATTGATGGACAACTTTGGCCAACCAGTGTCTTACGAAGTGGTATGGGCTGGGTAGGGCAAAACACCAACCTTATTTTTGGTAGCGTATACGACAACGTCACCCTAGGGGCGACCAACGTTGACGAAGAGAAGTTAAGACTTGTACTACAGCAATCGGGTTTGAACGGTTATATGGGACGCTTAAGTAATGGCTTGGAAACGCCGGTGGGCGAAGGCGGTCGATTGCTCTCAGGTGGTCAGCGTCAAGCGGTGGCGATTGCAAGAGCACTGTACCGCTGTCCAAAGCTTTTGATCATGGATGAACCAACCAGCGCGTTAGATAACCAAGCTGAAATACAGTTCTTTAATGCACTGCAAAGCATGCCGAGAGAAACGTCTATGCTGATCAGCTCGCACAAATCTTCCTTCTTAATGATGTGTGACCGCGTGATTGTGTTGGACAAAGGTCAGATAGTCGCTGAAGGTGAGCCTAAAGATATTCTATCGCTACAGAAGAAAAGTGTCCCTAAAGGGGCGAGCCGCTTTAAGACGGTTTCAGTGGTGAAAGGAGGTCGTTATGAGTAACGATATTCAATGGACCAATAATCACTTGGCGTTTCGTTCACGTAAGTTGATTTGGCTAAGCGCACTGTTGATCGTGTCGATTATCGGCTGGGCGACGTGGGCAACGCTCGAAGAAGTGGTGATTGGCGAGGGCAAAGTGGTGCCTAGCCTTTCCGTACAAACGATTCAGAGTTTAGAGGGGGGCTTGGTTCAAGAGATCATGGTGCGACAAGGTCAATCTGTGGTGAAAGGCCAGCCTCTGGCGAAATTAGAAGACACGCGTTTTAAGGCTGCATTTTTAGAGTCGGCTCAACAAGCGGATACTTTGCTTGCTCAACAGTTAAGGTTAAGAGCCGAACTCTCGACTGTGGTGTTAAATAACGATGCTAAAGAGTGGTATGAGCGAGTGGTATTGGTGCCACAAGATATTGTTGTCGATGTATCAAGCCACCCTGCATTAATGAACGCCAAAGCGAACTATCTTGAGCGTTTGGGGCAATTAAAGTCGGAACTGGAAGAGGCGGCACTGCGTATTGAGCAACAAGCTCAGGCTCGTGTTGATACCCTAAATAATATTCAGACTCTTGAGAGCAGCTTAGATATCGTGATTCGAGAGCGCAACATGCTCAAAGATGTGGTGGCCAGCGGTGCGGTTGCAGAAGTTGAGTTATTAAAACTGAATCGCGACGTGGTGAAGCTTAAGGGTGATATTGCGAACTCAAGAGTGGCAGCTCAGAAACAGATGGCGGCGTACTCAGAATCTATTGCCGATCACCGCAGCATTGCATTGGATTTTAGAACTAAGGTGCAAGGTCAGCTCAATGAAGTGACAAGCAAAATCGCGCAGCTAAACGAAAGCCAACAGGCAATCGCAGACCAACTGAAACGAACGGAAATCGTAGCGCCTGTCGATGGCACGGTGAAAGAGATCTTTGTTCGCACTATCGGTGGTGTTGTTCGCCCTGGTGAGCCGATTATTGAGCTGATCCCATCCAACAGTCAGCTGATTGTGGAAGCTAAGATCTCCCCGCAAGACATTGCATTTGTTCACAAAGGGTTAGGGGCAACGATCAAGTTCTCGGCTTACGACTTTGTGATTTATGGCGGGTTAAAAGGTGAAGTGACCTACGTGAGTGCCGATGCCTTGCAAACTGAAGACGGCAACGCGTATTACCGAGCCCATATTCAATTAAACGAAGACCAGCAACAAAACTCTGCCTTTAGCATTATCCCAGGGATGCAAGTGGCGGTTGATATCTTAACCGGTGAAAAAACAGTATTGAGTTATTGGTTGAAACCTATTTTACGAGCTAAGGAAAACTCACTTCGCGAGCGATGAAGTGCGTCAAGCATAAATATAAAAGGAAGTGTAATGCATTCAAAATTCTTACTCTCTTCTTGCTTACTAATGAGCGGGCTTTCTCAAGCTGCTTCATTAGAAGAATCAGTGGCATTTGCTATTGACTATAGTCCAGAGATATTGGCGCAGTACTCCAGATACCAATCGGTAATACGAGACGGAGATGCGGCGAGTGGCTTGTATATGCCACAAGTCAATTTATATGCAGCAGCGGGTTATGAAGAGACTCGTTATAACAGTGGCAGTAAGCTTGATACCGACGACCGAGGCCTAACACGAACAGAAATTGGCGTTAAAGTCTCTCAGCTACTGTTTGATGGTTTCAAAACGACCTCGAATGTCTACCGTTTAACTTACGAAGCGGAAGCGGAGCGTTTGACGCTGATTTCTCGTGCTGAAAATGTGTCACTGGATGTGGTTCGAAACTACCTTGATATCTTGAAAGCTGAGGCGCTTTTGGAGCTGTCTAAACGTAATGTAAAAGAGCACCAAGAGATCTATCAAGATATCCAAGATAAAAAGAGCAAAGGCTTAAGCAGTAATTCAGATTTAGCTCAGATCTCGGCTCGTGTCGCGACGGCACAGTCTTCATTGATCGCGGCTCAAAACAACCTGTTTGATTTGCAAACCCAATATCTACGTTTGGTCGGCAAGCCAGCGGTGAACTTGGTGTATCCACGTTTTGATTACGCTCTGTTACCTAGTTCTGCTGAAGTCGCTCTTGAACAGGCGGTAGAAAATCACCCTGAAATCAAAGCCTCTTTACTTGATATTGATGCTGCTCGTAAAGAGATGCGTAGAGAGAAAGGCGATTACTACCCAGAGGTCAAATTAGAGCTTCACGCGAATAAGAATGATAACGTCTCGAATCCGCCTGGTGGCGTCGACGAAGATGCCAGAATCATGCTGACCATGGATTACGATCTGTTTAATGGTTTCTCTACAGACTCACGTGTCGAATCGTCAGCGTGGCGTGTAGAAGAGGCTAGAGCGATTCGAGTTAGAACTGAGCGCGAAGTGAAAGAGGGGACTCAACTCGCTTGGAATGCCTACAAAATGCTTGAACAGCAAAAGTCGTTGCTTCAACAGAACGTGGATGCTGCCAAGATAGCCGAGTTAGGTTATATCCAGCAATTTAATGTTGGCAGACGAAGCCTATTGGATGTTCTCGATGCCAAGGTTGAGGTTTTCCTAGCTAGACGAAATTTCATCAGCACAGAATACGATCAGACACTGGCAGCATACCGAGTATTGAACGCGATGGGCATGTTGACCTACGCATTGAGGGTTGAACACCCAGAAGAGTGGCAAGGGGAGAACAAGTAATGAAACATATTAAACTCGCGCTACTTAGTTCTATTTTGCTGATGGGCTGTGCTGAAACGCCAGACACCACGATGACTCGTCACCAAATCGATGATTTAGCGGATAATGACCGTGACGGTGTCATCAACCAGCGAGACCTGTGCGCGGACACTCCTGAAGGCGTAACCGTTGATATCAAAGGCTGTGCGAACTGGAAGATCGTAGAAGACGTTGAAGTACTCAGCGTGGCATTTGATTTCGATAAGTACGACCTTAAACCAGAGCATACAGCGGTGTTGAATGAGTTAGTTCGTTTGCTTGGTGAGCAGCCAGACGCTTCAGTAACCTTAGTGGGTGATACCAGCTCAGAGGGTACCAACACTTACAACAAGGCATTGGCGAAGAAAAGGACTGGCGTTATCCGAGACGCACTGATCGACCGCGGAATTGATAGTAAGCGTATCTTTGAACAAGAATTTACTCAGATAACCAGCCTAACTCAGCATCTTCACAAGCGTAAACGTAGAACCATTGCTGTGTTAAAAACCGAGAGTATGGAAGTGAATCCATCTTGGAATATTTTTACTTCAGAGATGCAGCTAGACAGTAACAGTGACGTTGAATCTAAGATAATGATCGACCCGGAAGGAGGCCAGTAATGAAGAGTCTATCGAGTAAATCTGGCTTACTGCTTGCCACTATACCGGCCCTTTTCTCGCCAGTAACATTGGCGAATGACGTCACAGAGATCGGCTTAGTCGCCATTGAACCTAATATGGAAGCCTTAGTTGAAGACTTGCTCAAGAGTCAAGAGATCGACTTGGAGCTTTTGTTGAGTGACAGCGTGCCAGAACAAATGATCATGCAGCGTTCACGTGTGGGTATTACTTCGAAAAAGTGGACCGACAAAGAGATGGCAAGGTTTGATATGCGCTACGGCTATAGGCCGACAGAGCTAATGTTTACCGCCGATGTGATTGCAATTCTGGCCAATGAGGATAACCCTGCCACATCCATTACGGTCGCTGAACTTATCGATGTGTTTGGATGCTCAAATGATCCTAAGCACTCTAAATGGTCATCAAGTAGTGATGCTCGTAACGGCGAAAGCCTAGACACCCATATGCTGCCCTTTGCCATTGACCATAACCTGAAAGGGCATACTACCTTTTCCAGTTGGGTTGAGTGTGGAGCGGATGGGGAATATGCACATACGCAGTTCCTATCGGACTTACCACATCTTATAAACAAGATTGAGGATGAAGAGGCGGCGATTGGTTACACCGTCTACTCGGATCAAATCTCTGATGTAAAATGGCTGAGTGTTGTCGATAACTTAGGGGTTAATTACGACCTTAATAAAGAGACAATCCTCTCCGGGCGTTACCCATTAGCGACTGTGTACTATATGTACTTGAACATCCCAGCACACCGTAAAGGGTTTACCGAGCAAGAGAAGTTCTTTATTGGCCTCACGCTTTCTGAAGACCATCAAGAGGTACTAAATCAGTACGGTTTCATCAGCTTACCGCCAGAAGCGATTCAACGTAACAAAGTGAGATTGTCGCTTGAAGAACCTGCTATTGAAGGTGGATATAAATAATGGGTACGTCATGTTGTAATGTTGGCGGCGGAGTGATATCCTTACTTTCGTAATGGTTCTCAACGTGACGGATTACGTTATTCGGCGATGAATTTATCTAGCGGGCATGTATGCCCGTTTTTTTTCGCCTAACATTTGTGGCTGTACAGGTTGTAGGTTGTTTGGTTACGTATAATGAGTCACGTCTAGTGATTTGAATAAGTAACATTAATGAAACGTCTTTCTGCCCTAATCGTACTATTAGCTTTCAATATCCTCTCTTTCTCCGTTCAAGCGAGTGAAAGCTGGTGGCTGCGGACCGTATTTAACACGAGCCACGCTCAGCCTAGTTCCCAACACTATATTAACGACATCGATTTAATGGATTGTGGCGAAGTCGAAGGCACTCAGCTGTGTAGCGACCTAACGCAGTACTACGATCTTGATGTGTATGTAGAGTTGGACTTAACAGCATCAAGTGTCGAAGTCGTTCGTTTCACACTGCCATATTCCAAATTAAGTTACACCAAACTTCAAGCATACCTGCGCCAAGATGGCTTTGCGCTCAGCTCAATTCGAATTGGGGAAGATGAGTTCGATGTTGTGAGCCAACTTGAACTGGCAGAAAGGGAAGGAGTAAGTGCTGACATAGTGGACAAGCAGTTGATCGAGTTTATGAATGGATCGCACGACTCTTCAGAGCAAATAAGCCAATGGAATGTCCCAAATGTTGACTCTCCTTGGATCGTTCTAACGAGTGACGAAGACAATTTGACCGTGGAACTTAATCGCTTTTAATCACTCAAATTTATAGAAAGTGTTATTTTTCATTCGAGTAAACCACCTTTTTCGTAGAACGCCTGAGAGCCAGACAGCAAGCTATTATTGATTTGAGTGTTCGTTTTTCTGTTGCTCTCACAGTTTTAGCAAGCGTTTACCTTTGCCATTTGTTAAACGTTGAGCCGTCGGTAAAACGAACATAGGATACGCTCAGTATTGATAAAGGAGACAACCCATGGTTGCAAAAGTAACGATAGCGCCACAAGGCCCAGAATTTTCTGAGTTGGTGCAAGGATACTGGCGTACGGCAGAGTGGGGCATGACCCCTCAACAACGTCTAACTTTCCTTAAGCAACACATAGACCTTGGTATCACAACGGTTGATCACGCGGATATCTATGGTAACTACCAATGTGAAAAGCTGTTTGGTGAAGCACTCACGCTAGAGCCTAGCCTTCGAGACGAGATTCAAATCGTCACCAAGTGTGATATCAACTTGTGTGGTGACCACACTCCTGAGCGTAAGATCAATCACTACGACACTAGCGCACAGCATATCTACCAATCAGTAAATAACTCATTAGAGCGCCTAGGCGTTCACGATATCGATGTATTGCTGATTCACCGTCCTGATGCCTTAATGGATGCTGGCGAAGTAGCAGAAGCCTTCGCAGAGCTGCACAAAGTCGGTAAGGTTAAGCACTTTGGTGTATCTAACTTTTCACCACGTCAATTCGAATTATTGCAATCTCGTCTAGGCAAACCGTTAGTGACTAACCAAGTTGAAATCAACCCATTGAATTTCGACGTTGTCCACGACGGTACTTTGGATCAACTACAGATGAACCGTGTTCGTCCTATGGCATGGTCTTGTTTAGGTGGCGGTAGTATCTTCACTGGTGACTCAGAACAAGCAATTCGAGTTCGTGAAGAACTAGAAGCGATTCGTCAAGAAGTGGGTGCAGACAGTATTGACCAAGTGATCTACGCTTGGGTACGTCGTTTACCATCTAACCCAATTGCTATCATTGGCTCTGGTAAGATTGAACGCGTTAAGACAGCCGTTGATGCACTGAAAATCGAACTGACTCGCGAACAATGGTATCGCGTGTGGGTGGCTTCTAAAGGCCATGGTGTGCCATAGAAAGCAATCCGTAAACAAGTAAAAGCCAGCTAACAAAGCTGGCTTTTTGTTTTTCGCTCAGAGCGGTTCTTCCAAACTGTGATTAAGGTGGAATAATTTTCAAAAACACTCATAATGCACTCTGTTTTTCACCAGTTGGATATTTCCATTGAGCACTTCAAAATTCTCTTCAATCGCCCTTAAACCTGAGCTTCTGCATACGTTGGATTCTCTTGGTTATACTGAAATGACGCCGATCCAAGCGTTAAGTCTTCCTACTATCCTAAATGGCAAAGACGTTATCGGTCAGGGTAAAACGGGTTCAGGCAAAACAGCTGCTTTCGGTTTAGGCGTGCTGCAAAACCTACGCGTTAAGCGTTTCCGTGTTCAATCTCTAGTGTTGTGTCCGACTCGTGAACTGGCAGACCAGGTCGCAAAAGAGATTCGTACGCTTGCTCGTGGTATTCACAATATTAAAGTGCTGACACTGTGTGGTGGTATGCCAATGGGGCCACAAATTGGCTCACTAGAGCATGGCGCACACATCTTAGTCGGTACTCCTGGTCGTATTCTTGATCACTTGGAGAAAGGCCGCATTGACCTATCTGAGCTGAACACGCTGGTATTAGATGAAGCGGATCGCATGCTAGAGATGGGCTTTCAAGACGCGTTGGATGCAGTTATCGATGCAGCACCAAAAGATCGTCAGACTCTTCTGTTTAGTGCAACCTTCCCTAAACAAATTAAATCAGTTGCTGACCGCATCATGCGTAACCCAGAAATGGTGAAAGTTGAATCGACGCACGATCACTCGAGCATTCAGCAGCACTTCTACAAGCTTGAAGGTTCTGAGGCTCGTGACGATGCTCTAGAGTTGTTGTTACTTCATCATCAACCAGAATCAGCGGTTGTGTTCTGTAACACGAAGAAAGAAGTACAGAACGTGACTGACGAACTAAGCCACCGTGGCTTTAGCGTTATCGAGCTGCATGGTGATATGGAGCAGCGTGAACGTGACCAAGCTTTGGTTCAGTTCTCAAACAAAACTATCTCGATTCTAGTTGCGACAGACGTTGCGGCTCGCGGTCTAGATGTTGATAACCTAGATGCAGTATTCAACTTCGAGTTGTCTCGTGACCCAGAAGTTCACGTACACCGCATTGGTCGTACAGGTCGTGCAGGTAGTAAAGGTGTGGCGATCAGCTTCTTTAGCGAAAAAGAGATGTACCGTGTGGCTCAAATTGATGAGTACATGGACATGCCAATCGAGCCATCTGAACTACCAGCGAAACCAATCGCAAAACCGTACTACTCAAACATGGTGACGATCCAAATTGATGGTGGTAAGAAAGCCAAGCTTCGTGCAGGTGATATTCTTGGCGCATTGACTGGTCAAGGTGGTATCGAAGGCAAGTCGGTAGGTAAGATTAACTTATTTGCAATGCGCGCTTACGTAGCGGTAGAGCGTTCTGTTGCTAAGAAAGCATTGAATAAGATCGAATCAGGCAAAATGAAGGGCCGTCAATTCCGCGCCCGAATTCTGAAGTAATTCGAGATTCTAGCCCTTTACTGTCACGTTAAGCACGGCGCAGTAAAGGGTGTTTCTCAATGGGTTAGTCTATTTCCCCACGCTATATAACGATTAATCTGCTCTCTATTCATCGGGCCTTATCGAATAAAGGTCGTTCAGATGTTTCCCTTCGTTAAGATACCAAGTCATCGCTTCCTGTCGGTTGCTCGCTATTATTGTCATGGTAGTTACTTTCCCATCGTCAAAATAGCAAAGCTCGTATTCTAACGCGCTGGTATTTTCAGGAATAGCGGCCATAGCTTCCCTCCCAAATACTGAATATTCGATACTCATTTAAATCATGCAGCTATTTCCAACTTGCATTTCAAATAAGCAAAAAAGCCGAATAACATCACTGCTAACAATAGGTTTTATTTTAATCATTTGCCGAAATGGCTTATTTGGCAAGGTTAAGTCTCAATTTATCTGAAAGTTTTACGAGAACTTGCTTTTATAGCTAATGTTATAAGATCAAGAGTAAATCTATTTTGTCGTTTGGGTTTACTGATTAGTCATAGGCTGTGAGAGGGTGTAATGAGAAAATGCCGTTGGTTACTTCTATTGGTCTGTTTCCTATTTGTTGGGTGTGGCACTAAATTCGCTTATAACAACATCAGTTGGTTTGTGGTGAGTTACATAGAAGACTTTGTTTCTCTTTCTAATAGCCAAGAGTCCGAGTTAGAGGCTCGTTTAGACTCTCTTCAAGCATGGCACAAACAAACTCAGCTGCCGCTTTATATTGAGCAGTTGCAAGTACTACAAAATATCAATCGTTCAGAGTTGAGCCCCGCTTTTGTTGTTGAGCAAAGTGAGCAAATAAAGAATCACATTCGAAGCATCGTCAATAAATTCTCTCCTGACATTTACGCGTTAAGTATGCAGCTTAGCCCTAAGCAGGATAGAGAGTTCTTAACGAACTTTAGAAAAAAGCAGCAAGAGTTTTACGAAGAGAGATTATCTTTGAATGATGATGATTCTAAAGAACGATATCGCGATCGAATAGAAGAGCGTTTAGAGCGATGGTTAGGATCGATATCAAAAGAACAAAAACAGATTATTGTGACTTGGTCTCAAGAGTGGATAAATACCAATGATAGCTGGCGAGAGTATCAAAATAATACTTATCAAGATCTCACTCTGCTCATGGAAGAGAAGAGCGACTTGCATATCTCTCAGCCGATTATTATGAAGTTGCTTTTGAACAATGAATCTTATTACCCAGACGGTTTGGAATCTCAACTCAATAAGAATATGCAGACATCCGCCAAGTTCTTAGTGGACATCGCAGCGGTAAGTAGTGATAAGCAATGGTCTTATTTCATAAATGAATTAGAGAGCCTTGAGTCAACACTGATTACCTTGCAAGAGTAGGGTGTAAGTAAGCCTTTCTAATAAAAGAAAAGGCCGCTCTAGAAACATAAAGCGGCCTTTTACCTAAACTATTTGTTGTGAACGCTATTAACCTCGGCAACTCACAAGGAGCTTTGGAATAGCGCCTTTGGCTGTCTTGGATATTTTCTGCATCAATTGGAAGCTAGGTTGTTGTATACCATGGTCACTCTGTAGCTCATCAATCATTAATAACCATAGTCTTGCTGTCATCTCTGAATCGGCTAACGCTCTGTGGAAAGTACCATCGTTGTCGATATTCTTGAAACGCACAAGGTCACCTAACTTATGAGTCGGTGCGTCTTGGATAAGGCGACGAGCGATCAGCATTGAACATGCAAATTGTCCATTGTAATCACGACCAATATTATCTAACTCTGCATCAAGGAAGCGTTTATCAAACGAGGCATTATGAGCGACTAATTGGCTGTCTTGAATGAAGTCTGCAAATTCATCCATTACTTCTCCACAGCTAGCAGCGGTGCTTAACATACGATTAGTGATTCCGGTATAGCCTTCAATGAACCCACTCACGCGAAACCCTGGGTTCATCAGTTGTTGAAAGGTGCCGACTACTTCGCCGTTAACGAGTTTCACAGCACCAATTTCTATCGCTCGATCGCCCATATTCGGGGACAAGCCAGTGGTTTCGAAATCGAGAACGATAACGGAGTCTGCGGAGTGTGGAGCCATGGTGTTTCCTAATAACTGTTTATCTGTATCGCTTTATATAAGCGTTGGTATTGCTGTCGGTGTATCCAGCTTATTGTGGGTCATCACTGATAGTGAGCTCAGTGTAACCTGTCGAATCGTCATGCTCTCTGCTGAAGGTCAAGGTATCGTAGCGATGAATAATTAATTCAGCGGTGGTTGCGATGATGGTTCCTTCAAGTAAATGGCCACCAATCACATCACCATTCTCATCAGCTACCGAAATGTGAACGTGCTGGTGGTTCGGTGTCAGTGTTGCCATGGCAGACACGATTTCGAACGGCGCTTGAATTAACTTTGTGTGGTTTGCGTTTGCTAAGCGAATATTGAGTTGGGAAACACAGCCCACACAAGATGCAATAGAGCCCGCTGCCACGTTATGTTTAGCCACTAGCTTTTGTAGTTCAAGCTTTAAGTCTTGGCCTCGGGTTAATCGTGTTGCAATTGGGTTAATCATTGGCTTCCCTCTAACTCTCACTGGTCTAAAGAACAAAACGAAGCCATAGTTGGCTTCGTTTTGTCATAATTTAGCAATACGCTTTGGCTTGAAATCAAGCTCGGTTAATTACTTGCCTTCTTTTGCTTGCTGTTCTCTTTTCTTCTTAGGAACAAAGTTCAGCACCGAAATAGGCACTTCTTTACGTGGTTCAAAACCTTCAACCACTCGGCGTTCAATCAAGTGACCAAGGCGCTTTTCAATAATGCACAAGTTCTTGAAGTTGTCTTTTGACAAGAAAGAGATCGCTTCACCCGTTGCATCAGCACGGCCAGTACGTCCAATACGGTGAACGTAGTCGTCTGCTGGGAAAGGCATATCGTAGTTAACAACGCGTGGTAGGTTGTCGATATCAATACCACGTGCAGCAACGCCCGTTGCCACTAGGAAATTAAGGTGACCTTTCTTGAAGTCAGCCAAGATCTTTTCACGAACCGCTTGGCTACGCCCACTGTGGAACGCTTCAGCATGAATGCCACGCTTTTCAAGTTGAGATACGAGCTTAGCCGCACCATGCTTGGTTTCGATGAAGATAAGCGCTTGGTCCCAGTTACCCTCAGTAATCATGTGGCTCAGTAGCGCAGACTTACGATCTTTATCTACCGTTACCAACCATTGTTCAATGTTCGCTTTCGATGCGTCTGTTTTGGCAATAGAAATCTCTTCAGCATCACTGATAGCACTCTTCGCTAGTGCACGAACCGGTGTTGAAAGCGTTGCTGAGAACAGCAGGTTTTGTACATCTTGTGGCAAACGAGCGATGATCTTGTTGATGTCTTCGATGAAGCCCATGTCTAGCATGCGGTCTGCTTCATCCAGTACTAATACTTCAACTTCATCAAAGTGGACGGCGCGTTGACCATACATGTCGATCAAGCGTCCTGGTGTTGCCACTAGAATATCAACACCTTCAATCAGACGATCTTTTTGATGTTGGTAAGAGACACCACCGTACATTGCTAAAGACGTTAGGTTTAAAAACTTCGCGTACTTCTTGATGTTTTTCTCAACCTGAACCGCCAACTCACGCGTTGGTGTAAGGATCACAGCACGGATGCGCTTCTTACGTTGCGTTTCACCTTTACTTAGCATTTCTAAGATAGGGAGAACAAAGCTCGCAGTTTTACCTGTACCTGTTTGTGCTGCCGCAATAAGGTTCTTACCAGAAAGTACAATCGGAATTGCTTTTTCTTGAATAGAGGTTGGCTTTTCGTAGCCTTGTTTTGCAACGGCTTTAACAATAGGTGAGCTTAATCCAAGCTTGGAAAATGGCATAAGTTTCTCGGTATGATTTGGCTAAATAGCGATGGAAAGGTTCAACAATCTTATACAAGGATAAGATTAATGGCGGCATTCTACCATGTTGCTTGTGTATCGCTAGTATCAAAAGCTTTTAGCTCTATCAGTGTTAAGTAAATGGTAACTAATCAGCAGTGGAATTCTCTCGGTCACTTTACATTATCTTAACTGAGCATATGTGTTAAACCAAAGCCTATTGTTAGTTCACAAGTAAAAGTTATGTTATTCATTTGTCTAGAAATAGCCTTGCTCAAAGTGATTCATACCTTATAATCCGGGCATATTACAGTCATAAAAAACTATTATTTTAGCTAGGATACTTTTATGGATATCAGTCATTTAGATACTCCTTCATTGATCGCGGATCTTGACGCAATGAGTATTAATATTCAGTTGATGCAGGAACGCATTAACGATTTAGGATTAGCTCTTCGTCCTCATACCAAAGCACACAAAATTCCTGCTGTTGCACAAATGCAAATAGACGCGGGAGCGCAGGGTATTTGTGTGGCCAAATTAGGCGAAGCGGAAGTGATGGCACAAGGTGGTATTAAGGATATTCTCATAACCACGCCTATTGCGGGACAAAAGAAGATTCAGCGTTTAATCACTCTACATCAAGGTCATCCTGACACCCGTTTTATTCAGGTGATTGACGATCATTATCATGTTGTAGAAATCGCCAAAGCCGCATCAGCGGCAAATATTTGTGTTGAGCTGATGATAGAGGTGGAATGCGGTCAGCAGCGATGTGGTGCTCAGGTTGGTGACGCTTTAGTGGAGCTTATCCAAGCGATTCAAATTACGGATGGCGTTAGCTATGCCGGAGTCCAAGCTTATAGTGGACACTTACAACATGTTAAGGGGTACTGTTCGCGAAATGAGCAGGCGAGATCTGTTGTGGTGCCTTTGTTTGATTTCATTAGATCTACTTTAGAGCCTAAAGGTATGGCCCCTCAGATAATTAGCGGAGGAGGAACTGGGACATACACTGCCTATCAAGGATTGGGGTACAGTGAAATCCAAGCCGGTTCGTATCTTTTTATGGATGCGGCTTATCTTGCAATTGGAGACGAAACCAATGCAACCAAGAATCAGCAATTTTCTCCTGCCCTCAAAGTGCTAAGCACCGTGATTAGTCAGCCAACGCCTTCGCGTACCGTGATTGATGCAGGGATGAAATGTCTTTCTATTGATCTTGGCATGCCTATTGTTGAAGGTCGTGAAGGAGTAAGGTATCAAACTGGCGGGGATGAACACGGTATCCTTCATCATGAAGAAGGTTGCGAGATTTTTGAACTTGGACAGCAAGTTATTCTGTTGCCAAGCCACTGTGATACGACATTGAATAATTTCGATACTTTGTATGCCGTACAAGATGGAAAAGTGGTCTCCCAGTGGACAATAAAAGGGCGTGGGCGCTCAGATTAACATGTCTTAATAATCGTTTGGAACGTCTGAACAGCAACCTAAAAAGCAGTTTGTATAATGAAAAATCTATTATTTTACTTAGTACTTACTGCTATTTTTATGAAATGGATTAATTTGATTTTCAGAAAGAGTTATAAATAAGTATTAATATGAAACGAAACTTTTGCTACTTACCTACAACATAATTACTCCTTAAACTGATACTATTATCACCTTCTTTTTTTTATGGAGTAATAGTTGGTGACATAATTTTATTTAACTGTTAGTGTTTTATTTTTCGTGCTTTTGAAGCATGTTGGCAACCCTCCTTTATCTACATAACCCTCCTATATTTATTATCTTATCTTGCCAATCTTATACGTTGTAGTGATTTAGCATGAAGTGTTTAAAATTTATGGGAAATTAGCCTTGTAATATAGCCCTCTTTTTGTGGGGTTTCTATGGTCGGGCTTTTTGGCTAGTTATAATTTTTGATGCACATTAATAACAAGTATTAATAAGTGTTGGAGAGTGCATAAAGAGGTTTAAATGTTTTTATAGCTTTATGGAGAATTATGAAATTACTAATAGCAATTACCACACTTTTCTTATCAACCTTCGCTCATTCATCAGTTTATTTTGGTCCCCCCGATGGGGAAAACATTATTGATATAGAGAGTAAAGACGGTTATTTATTTAAGGTAGAAAGTGGAATATATGTACAAGCACATTCGGAGGAGTTCGTTCTCGGAATTGCTACTTTATTTGAAAACTTGAAGCAGACTCGTACGGGGAGAGCCATTATCAACCAAACCTCTCACTATGCCCCGATTGCGCTGCCAAACAAAGAACGTGCTTTAGCGTTCCATACCGAAGGTCTAGTTGATGGTACTATAGAAAAGATTCACGTTGTAATAAGGCCCCCTAGGGGCGGAAAGCAGTTTGTCACAGAACCTCTAATCGCCTCCCCTGAATTTGTGAATTATCAATCAAATGGGCTTGGTGTTCCTGCAGTAATCTATTTTGACATCGATAATGCAGTTTTAATCCCAGGTGACTCAACTATTATTGAACCTTCGATAGCACTCGGGCATGAACTTATACATGCTCGTGACTATTTAACTGGCGGATTACCAACGGGTACGCAACGAATTCGTCATCGTGCACCTGTCGCTGGTACAACTCATAATGGAGAAGAGTTTACAGAGGGAGAGGTGGTTGAATTTAGCTTAATGAAACGTGAGATAGAGGCGACAGGACTATCCTACCAAAAAGGGAGTACAAAGTTAAAAACACTCACTACTTCACGTCAATCGTCTATCGAAAGAAGAGAAAGCGTGATGAATGTTTGGGAAGAAGCATTAAAGAATAAATCGGTATCTAAGGCTGATTACGCTCGCGTTAAAACTAATATTCAACGTTTGAAATCTGAAGTGCCAGTATCCGAATACCATTTATCTAAAGAGTTTGGAAATGAAGCTCGTGACATGTATTGGCCGGGTTCTATGATTGATTACTCATCAACTCCGACCGATATAACGTTAAAAAGCGTAAAACAAACTACCTCTGGAGTATTGAGCTCAACATCACTCAGTACGACAAAAGTAAGTGAGGCACTCCATAGTAACCCTCAATCTCTTTTACTAATAAGCACAAGCTTAATTGAACGAAAAAATGGCTTCCCAAAACTCGATAAAGTGTTGCGTACCGCCCTTGAATTAGCCATCAAGGCGGATCGTAAAGTTATTCTTCTCGAAGGTGATAATTTTTCATCGTTAACAGAGGTTGAAAAGCGCCTAACAGTAGCAACGATTGAAAAGGCCGCGGATAGTATTAAAAAAGGCAATACCCCATCTTCTGTCATTCAAATAAACGCAGATGAAATTAGTAATGAGGGCAGAGATTTGTTAACTCAATCGGAACAAGTGGTCCTGATTTCGACCAATGACGATATTTCCGCGTTGACGATGTCCGAAAATATTGCTGGTAGCTCTCAAAAACTATTAGTCAATCGGATCGTGAGATCTGACCAACCCAATCCAAGTGTGATATACGCGAATCGTTTGCGCTGGTCTAAGCTCGCAGAAAAAGACAATGTAACGCTAGTGGCAAACTCTAGATTACCTAAGTCAAAGAAGTGTTGGAGCCTATAATGAAGATCAAAAATTTAATATTGTTCATTGGTCTTTGCGTAAGCTTGAATGCCAATGCATTGGAAACTTGTAATCTTGGAGCTGAAACACTTGAAGAAGAGCACGAGTGGCTGGCTCGGTTGGACTATGAATTTGAGAGTGAACTGACTGATGTTAAAGAAATTGCAGCATTGGATAAAATTCCAAGTCTAGTGCTTCCTATAAGCGATGAAGGTATGTTTGCTGAACATTGGGCTGGAGTTACAGCTGTAATAGATAGTAAAAATAGTCAGCCTAACAGTGCAAAAAGAATTGCCCAACTGGAGCGTGTGTCTGAGCGCCAAGCTCTTTGGCAACTAGCTAAAAATGGAGGTAGGGCTTTTTCAAGCGTGTTAGATATTGTTTTTTTCGCACCTTGGGTTGAAGATTTAACGAGAACAATGTGGGATGACTCTGCAAGCGAATTACACCGACTGAGTGTTACTGCTGAGCCTATCCCTTTTGTCGGTTTTGCTATTGGGTACTATGATTACCTGTCTACATTGGACAACCCAGAAAAGCGGCTTAATCAATGGCTGAAAAATGGGCACTACAGCTATGGACAAGAAACCGTGCTCCAAAGGCTAAACACCGCGTCTGCAGAATCCATTGAGCATCAACATGAACAATTAAAGCTGCATATTATCGAGTTGACTAAGAGACTTGCTTCTATTCAATTACTTCACTATGACGCAACGTATAGTGCAAAAGTATTAGAGTTGCAGGAGGTCATCAATAAAATGTTTTCTGCAATTGATATCGAATACGCCAGCACAATGTTGGATTTGTATAACCGTCCACCGCACGTGATTCAGAAATTTGGTGAGCAAGCTTGTATCAACCCAAAGTTAGAGGTTCGGGAGGAACTTAATAATTTGGGTGTTGTATCTAGTGGAGCTATTAACAATTTGAGGGCATGTAGCTATCGAATGTTAATGGGAAATGTCGGGCAACTTTATGGTATCGGAAAATATCCACATATCGACAAAGTCCGTGGCGATATCCTCGCTTATAAACAAAATATTATAGAGAATGCAGTGAGCCATATTATTGAATGGCGAGAAAAGATATTCGAAATTCAGCGCAATAGTATTGACACTCTAGTGCGTGACACTTTAAACAGCGGAAGTATTCGAAGTTATCGACTGTATTTATATCAACGTGCGCGGCGAATTGCGATTGATAACTTTTCTTTGTCGATTTTACAGCGACGTGCTACCGAAGAGGAGCAGCGAACAGGGCGATTTCTTGTTGGGGAAGGAGAGCTGATCTGCGGAGTGTACTCTTGCCAAGTTTATCAAGGCAGAGAAGTCTTTTTTGATGAAGACTCTGATCCACTTTTACAAAAGCTGTCTGAGCCCTTGGACAACATCGACTTGAGCAGTTACATCAACGAGCGTGTTATACGTGGATGGACAAACGTTGAGCTTGATGAGCCTTATATTAATCTTTGGCAACAGTGGCAAAATAGAGAAGATGTAAGTCTGTCAGCTTTGCCTTATAAAGGTAACCCTTCGTTGGAAGTGATTAAAAAAGACATGCCAGAGTTGTTTGAGATATTCGAGAAGATCCCAAGTCACTTATCAGCGGAACAGGCTAAACCGTTTTTGTTTCAATTGATAAGAAATAGGATGTTTAAAGAAGATATCCAAACCGCTTGGACGAAACTTGGCGATTTTATATTTCGATTTCAATATGAACAGCGTCAACATCAATCGCTCAACTTCCTACCTTTGCAGTGGCAGCAAGCCATTTGGCCTTCTCAGCCTCAAGGTGTGTTGTTTAGTGCTTTTTTAGACAAAACATACATGTACTACTCTCGTCAGCCCTGGGCTCAAGCATTACCATTCTCTGATGGGAGAACTAGTACTACAAATTGGACATTATATCAGGGACAATCGCATCATTACTATCTAACCCAATCGGTGCCCGAGAATGTCTATCTTGGAGACCAGTATTGGATAGAGATTAATGAACAGCTTAGTCATGTGTTAGCATTACCGGAAATTCGTTGGCGTCCATTTGAGCAGATGATTCTTATGGATATATGGTCTCAGATTACAGAGATAGAGTCTTTGGTAGAGGTATCGAACCGCCTGTAGCGTTTACCCAGTACTGACAACGTATAAATACCGACCGTGAGAGGTCGGTATTGTTATTGAAAACTTAATCCCTTTTGCTTTTGTGCCTTTAGTGATGCTTTATAACGGTATTAGGGACCAAGTCTAGATTATGACGAGGGTATTTAGAATGTAGCTATTCGTTACTTAATCTAAATCGCCTAATAGCTACTTATCGAAAGCATAATGGCTGCGACTATTAGTGTTAATCCCCCGAGCCTATTAAGATACTGTGGGGCTTTGTGAATTAATCTAAGAAACCGGTTAGCGGTAATTGCGTAAACCATAACACAAATAAAATCCAGGGTTACTATTGTTGGGCATATAATCATCATTTGTGCCAGAAGAGGCTTTGTGGTATCGATAAACTGAGGCAAAAGTGCTGTAAAAAATACAATCGCTTTTGGATTGCTAATCGCAACTACGAAGCCACTGATATATAGCTTGTAAGGAGATATTGTTTGTCTTATTGAGCAAGAATTAGATATTTCTAGTCTTTTGGGCGTGAAGTACATTTTCCCACCCATGTAACATAATGTTGCGACACCGAACCATTTGATCACCATAAAGACAATATCGGAAATCGATATTAATGCCCCTAAACTAATGGCAACGAGTGTCATTTGTATGAAGTTAGCTGATATGTCCCCCAAAGCTGTAAATAGAGTGACCTTCGGACCAAATTTAACAGAATGAACAACAGCTAAAATAATACTGGGCCCGGGTGTAACCGTTAAAATAAGTGAAGTAGTGATAAATATTAACCATGTATCAACGGTCATTTGAATTCTCCTTATCAGGTGAGATTTAACTTGTACATAATTCCCAAAGAGTTTTCGCGTGGGCATTTGTAAGTCTGTATTTTGGTGGCATACTGATGGATATCAAAATAACCTGAGGTTATGTTAGGTGGCAATTGACAGAATTGATGACATCCCATCACTAGTCCCTAAACTATTGGTGGATTTGATGGAGTCCGGGAGTATTACAAATGCTGCTTCGGCCCTGGGTGTCAGTCAGCCTGCAGCAAGCAAAGCTCTCAAGAGTGCTGAACATCTTTTAGGCACAGCGTTAGTGATGAGAGACCGTCGACCTCTGAGTTTGACAGCTGAAGGAAAGCTAATCGCTGACTATGCACTACAGCAGCTGCAAAAGGAACAGCTGTTAATACGTCAACTTGATGCGATAAAAAAATCGGGGGCGGGGCTAATAAGAATTGCTTCATTTGGTGCGTCAGCATCCACGCATATACTACCGCGGTACACTCGTGCCATCTATCGGGTGTTTCCCAATCTCAGAGTGGAAATTCTAGAGTTTAATGATGATGAAGCCTTATCAGCACTAAAAGAAGGCAGGGTAGATTTTGCGATTGTATTAGATCGTGAAGATTTAGACTTAGATTTTATTCATATTGAGAATGACTGCTTGGTGGCCCTAGTACATAAAAATGATCCTTTGGCGAATAAAGATAAGCTAAAAAGTGAGGATATTATTGACCGAGATTTTATATTGACTAAAGGAGGAAGTGAGCCGCTGATAAAAGAGTGGTTTGGTTGTTTATACTCTCGATTAAAAATTCAACACACCGCAGTACAATTGACGTCAATACTTGCCCTTGTTAGGGCTGGGTTGGGCATTTCCATTGTAGCAGAGCTTGCTGTCCCAGAAAGTCATCCTGATGTTTGTGTTGTTCCAATATCGCCCGAATATCCCAGGCAAATTTGTTTGGCTAAAAGAAGTGGTGGTTTTTATTCTTATGCTGCTAGATGTGTATGGGAATACCTTGAAAAATCAATAATATAGTTTCAAATTATCGAACATGTTAATAATGGGCAGGATTTGTAAACAACAAGATCACTTTCGTAGAGATATGACCACGCAATAGCAACTTTACTTTTTGGGGGGCGTGGCTTCCACATTTATTATTCAAGTAATTAACATGGTAGAGAGCTGCTTTTTCTAACAAACACTCGTGTAAAAATGTAATTTGGGGTGAAATTATTTCGAGTAAGGTGGACTAGTCCACAGAAAAAACCGCACATACTGTTGAGCATAGTATGTACGGTTTGATAGCCCTGTAATCAAACAATGTATCTTGATACTTACAATAATGTGTTTAGGCATAAGCCTTGAAGTTAGACTTTTATCAGGAGAGTTATTTAATAAGCTCTATCTTCTCAGCTTGATTCTGCTCTGCCATAGACAACGCAAGTGCTTCTGCAACCTTAATACCATCTATACCAGCAGACAGGATACCACCCGCGTAACCCGCGCCTTCACCAGCAGGGTAGAAGCCCTTCAGGTTGATACTTTGGAAGTCTTTGCCACGCTTGATACATACTGGAGAAGACGTGCGAGTCTCAACACCTGTCAGTAGGCCATCTGGGGTAGAGAAGCCTTTGATCTTCTTCTCGAACGCAGGGATTGCTTCACGAATCGCTTCGATTGCAAAGTCAGGCAGCGCTTTTGAAATGTCAGTTAGGTGGATACCCGGTGTGAATGATGGTTGTACATCACCTAGAGCACTTGGATCGCGACCTTTCAGGAAATCGCCTATTTTTTGTGCTGGGGCATCGTAATTCTTACCACCGAGTACGAATGCGCCACTTTCTAGTTCACGTTGTAAACGGATACCTGCTAGAGCGTCACCTGGGTAGTCGCGTTCTGGGTCGATACCAACAACGATTGCGCTGTTTGCGTTACGTTCTGCACGAGAGTACTGGCTCATACCGTTCGTTACAACTCGGCCTTCTTCAGAGGTTGCAGCAACCACAGTACCACCAGGGCACATACAGAAGCTGTATACAGTGCGGCCATTCTTACAGTGGTGAACCAGCTTGTAGTCAGCAGCACCTAGAATTGGGTTGCCTGCGTTCTTACCAAAACGAGCTTCGTCAATCATTGACTGTTTGTGCTCGATACGGAAACCGACAGAGAAAGGCTTCGCTTCCATGTAAACACCACGGTCATGCAGCATTTCAAATGTGTCACGAGCACTGTGACCAACAGCTAGTACAACGTGGCGAGATTTGATCTCTTCACCGTTAGAAAGTGTTAGACCAGTGATTTGGCCATCTTCCATATGAAGGTCATCTACACGAGTGCTGAAGCGGATTTCGCCACCCAGCTCGATGATAGAAGCACGCATTTTTTCGATCATGGTAACCAGTTTGAAGGTACCGATGTGCGGCTTACTTACGTATAGGATCTCTTCTGGTGCGCCAGCTGCAACGAACTCTTTGATCACTTTACGGCCGTAGTGTTTTGGATCTTTAACTTGGCTGTAGAGCTTACCGTCAGAGAATGTACCTGCGCCACCTTCACCATACTGTACGTTTGATTCTGTGTTCAAAGTACGCTTACGCCAGAAACCAAAGGTATCTTTAGTACGCTCGCGAACTTCTTTACCACGTTCAACGATGATTGGGTTGAAACCCATTTGAGCAAGCACTAGACCAGCGAATAGACCACAAGGACCAAAGCCGATAACAACAGGGCGCTCAGTTTGGTTTTCCAACGCTTTGGCTACGAACTTATACTCCATGTCTGGAGTCACTTTGACGTGTGGGTCGCTGATGAAGGTTTCTAATAACTCAGCTTCGTTTTCAACGAGAACATCCAGCGTGTAGATAAGCAGGATCTTTGATTTCTTACGAGCATCGTAGCCACGTTTAAAGATATTAAAAGAGATAACCTGATCTGAGTTGATGCCAAGCTTCGCTTCAATCGCTTCTTGAATGGCAGACTCTTCGTGGTCTAGTGGAAGTTTAATTTCGGTTAAACGTATCATTTCGATGTCTCGTACTTATAGGTGTCTTAGCTAGACCGCTTCTAGTGAATACAGAGTTTGGTGTAACACTGATGTTGGGAAGAAACGATAAGCTCACAATGGCGCGCATTTTACGAGAATTTGATTTATCTGTCATACTAATTTGGAAACATGGAGCAAATAGACATGATATTAGAGTCGTATGATGTTGAATTTTGCTTTGGGATGAGTATTATCCCCATTCTTCAATTTTGACTAACTTATAGAGCAGAGCATCATGGCATTTGTCGTAGGCGATAATTGTATTCAATGTAAATACACAGACTGTGTGGCAGTGTGTCCCGCAGATGCGTTCCATGAAGGCCCAAACTTCATGGTAATTAACCCGATCGAATGTATCGATTGTGGTTTATGTGTACCTGAATGTGATGCTCAAGCGATCTTCCAAGAAGACGAACTGCCTGAAGATCAAAAGATCTTCATCGAAGTGAACGCAGAACTTGCTGAGGTTTGGCCTGTGCAAACAGAAGTAAAACCAGCAATGGATGATGCAGAAAAATGGAATGGCGTGCCTGATAAGTTGGCGATGCTAGTGAAGTAATTCTTCTACTTGAAATACCCCCCTTAAAAAGATCCCCGACTCAGTCGTCCCTCCTTCTCGAGGATGACGATTGATATGAACTTACCACGAAGCTGTATTTTCACGTCATTCCCTACTGTGAGGGACGAGCAAGATAGGGAATCTTGCTCTTTATATCCGTGAATTCTGGCTAGTCGTTTAACCTTGAATTGGTTAGCTATGTTGACGACGCATGTTGTCAAGAATGATACCCGTTGCCATTGCTACGTTCAGAGATTCAGCACCACCGAATGCTGGAATGGTAATCTTGTCTGTCACGAACTTAGCTGCGTGTTCACGGATGCCGTGAGATTCGCTACCCATCAGCAAAATACCGTTCGCAGTAAAGTCAGTCTTATGAACGCTTTCGCCTTCTAAAAACGCGCCGTAAACGGGCAGGTTCGCTTGCTCTAAATAAGCTGGTAAATCCGTTTGGCTTACGTGAACTCGGCCAAAGCTACCCATCGTCGCACTGATGGTTTTAGGGTTGTATGGATCAGCGCAATCACTGCTCGCAACGATATGTTTAATGCCATACCAGTCTGCTACGCGAATGATCGTACCTAGGTTGCCCGGGTCAGATACGCCATCAAGCGCGATCATCAAACCTGTCGCTTCTGGTAATTCAACCTTTGGAATCTCAACCACAGCAATTGCGGCATTGTTACTAACCAAAGTACTCGCTTTGGTTAGATCGTCTAGCGAAGCTTCAACACAATCAAACCCAATCAGTGCTGCGTGATTTTCAGATAAGAAATCAGCAGTAGCAAAGACGTTCTTTACAACTAAGTCGCTATTGAACAGCTCAAGAACGTTCTTTTCACCTTGAACTAGAAACAGGCCGTGGGCTTTACGTTGTTTCTTTTGGCCCAAAGCACGAAGGAGTTTTAATTGGTTTTTTGAAATCATGTTTTTATCCTAGATATAAGCCCGCGCATTATAGAGCAAAGGTTAGATAACCAAAAGTGCGATAAGCCAATGCGATCCATATAAAAGCAAAAGCGACCCACTTAAAAAACAAAAGCGCACTCAATAGTGCGCTCTTATAGGAGCAATTTAAGCTCAACAGAACCTGATAAGCTTAATCTACCGCTTAATACGGCACAGGGTAGCGCTTAAAGACGGTGTTGATATCGGTCAGAATTTCTTCAGAAAGCGGCTTACTGAACGCTGCTATGTTTTCTTTAAGCTGTTCCATGGTGGTTGCACCAATAATGGTTGAGGTAACCCCATCCACTTGGTTACACCATGCTAAGGCGAGTTGACTCGGTGTAAATCCATGCGCGTTTGCCACTTCTACGTAGCCTTTAACTGCTTCATTAGCCAACTCAGTATCACGGAAAATACCTTTGCGCTGCATGTAAGTCCAACGGCTACCTTCCGGCCTTGCGCCATCAATGTATTTGCCACTAAGCATACCGGCCGCTAGAGGTGACCACGGTAAGTAAGCAACGTCTTCATGCACGCAATTTTCAATCAAATATGGCCAGTCTTTTGTGTGCAGCAAGCTGAATTCATTTTGGATAGAGACCATACGTGGCAAGTCATGCTTCTGGGCTAACTTAAGGTAAGTGTTAATGCCCCAAGTGCTGTCATCGGATAGACCAACGTGGCGGATTTTGCCGGCTTTAATACAGCTTGCAAGAGCTTGTAAGATCTCCAGCATCTCAGTTTCATGTTGTTGTCGGTCGATGTCGCTAAAGCGAATCTGATTAGGGAAATGCTTACCGAAGTGTGGCGTTGTGCGATTTGGCCAGTGAAGTTGGTACAGATCGATGTAATCTGTTTGCAAGCGCTTCAATGATGCATCAACTGCGGCGATCACCGCTTCACCAGTGATAGGGCCGCCGTTACGAACCCAAGGCAATCCAGGACCAGCAATTTTACTGGCAATGATTAACTCTTGGCGACGCTGTGGGTTGCGCGACAACCAGTTACCGATAATCGCTTCGGTTTTGCCGTAGGTTTCTGGAGAAGGCGGTACTGCGTACATCTCTGCAGTATCAATAAAGTTAATGCCTTGGCTTAGTGCGTATTCAATTTGTTGGTCGGCTTGCTGTTGAGTATTTTGCAGCCCCCAAGTCATGCTCCCAAGACAAATTCGGGAAACGGGAATTTGGCTACTTCCTAGTTTTGAATATTCCATTGAATTCAGGATTCCTGTTGTTGGGTTCTCTGGTACTCGCATTATAGTTTTGAAAAAAGGGCGAGTGATGAATGAAAACGAATATGAATTATTAGCACAAAATGACAAGACAAGGTATCGCTTGAGGCAGTTTAATGAGTCATTTCTCAGCGCCTTGAGTAAGCGAGCGTGATGTTTGAAAAGTAACAAAAGCTAAGGGGCGAGAAACACACTCTAATGATTGGCAGTGTCAATGAATTAAAAAGAAATCGAGGGGGAGGTACTGAAAATAAATAAGCCCTACCGGATAGTGAATAGAGCTCATTTATAGGGGGTTGATGGTGCTAGATATATGTGGGCTACTAGGCCGCGCTGGTATCAAATCCACCTTGGGTCTGCGCCTGCTTTAGAGCTTCCTGCCTTTGAACTTCTTTTTCAGTTAATACTGGTTGAAGTTGTTCCTCAGAGGCTTGAGGAGAGAAAATGAAATATTTATTAATCGTCACAACTATATCTCCGTCTAACGTATGACAGATTCTGCATCGGAGATAAATTGTGATCATCATCCACTTTGTACTTTTTTTAGGCTGAGAGCAGAGGGCGTAGAATGTGTACAAAGCGATCGCTCATCATCCGTATGCAATACTGAACTGACGCAACCCTCTAGATTCAGTATAGGAAGCCCATCAAATTTCGCACAATAATGATTTAGAGCAAATACATAGATAGTCAGGGGCGTAAGATGAAACACCTCGCTACTGACTCTGTGCTCGTATTTATCTAATAATTAGGTCAGTAAATCAATTACTTAATCCATGGTGAGATGAATTATGGAAAAGCTTGTAGAACGTTTCCTGAATTACGTTACTTTTGATACTAAATCCGATCCTTCAAATCAGCAATGCCCAAGTTCACCGGGGCAAATTACCTAATTGATGATGCCATCACAAGAAGCGCCAGAATGCACTGAAGGCTATGAAGGTTTCTATCACTTGAAGTCAGCGGAAATGGGTGTCGCTCGCTCTGAGCTAGGTTACATTATTCGCGACTTTGAGCGCGAAGGTGTAGAAGCGCGTAAGGCATTCATGCAATAGAAAGTCGATGAATTGAATGAGCGCTTTGAGAAAGGGCATGTGGAATTGGTTCTTACCGATAGCTACTTCAATATGAAAGAGATGGTTGAACCCCATCAGCATATTATTGAGTTGGTGAAGCAAGCGATGATCGAGTGCGATGTGGAACCGATGATCAAACCGATCCGAGGTGGTACAGACGGTGCTCGCTTGTCATTCATGGGCTTGCAATGCCCGAATATCTTTACTGGAGGTTACAAATTCCACGGTATTCATGAGTTCATCACTATTCAGGGTATGGAACAAGCGGTAAAAGTGATTGTTGAGTTATCGCAACGCACAGCCGCTCACTACCAAAAATAGCGGCCTTTAACGCGATATCTCTTTGTATTTTTGAAACTATTCAATAATACTCTCTTTAAGCAAAAGGGAGTATGCGATGAAAAAGTCAGTTTTACTCTGCACCCACCTAGCCGTGGGTGCTGTTGGTTTTGGGCTTGGTGTTTACGCATTACCCATCTTAATTGAGCCTGATTCTCCATCTTCGAGCTCGGTTGAAGCGATCAGCCAACAGGCCATTTATACTGGTGAGTTCAGTAAAGACCGCCAAGACAGTGATTTCTTACATTGGGGTGAGGGTATCGTTTCGGTTTCAGAAACTGCTATTGCGTTTGAAGGCGAACTTGCTCCGGGCCCAGATTACAAGGTTTACCTCTCTCCTAAGTTCATTGAAACCGAGCAAGCCTTTAATGACAGTAAGAGCGAATTACTCAGAGTCGGAGATGTCAGAACATTTGACCGGTTTATGGTTGAACTACCGGAAGGTACTGATCTTAATCGATTTAATACCGTTGTGATTTGGTGTGAAACTTTTGGCCAATTTATTACTTCTGCCAAGGTAAAATGATAGCCTTAGTTAGGCTAATACCAGAATGACCACGAGCGCTCAGGAGTTGAGCGCTTTTTCATAGTACTGATATTAGCGGCTTTATTGTAAAGCGAACCGTCGTAAAGCTAAATGTTGTAATGCTAAGGATTAAGTAATGGAAAAAGTGTGGCAAGTAATAGATTTTCTACTCGCTCATAAGTTTATTTTTAGTGCGCTGATTATCAGTTTGGTTTTAATCATCCGCCGAATCACCTTGTCTCAAATTAGGGGTGATGTTGCTTTCCTTAGCGAAGACCAACGTAATTGGATGTCCCGCACTAAAAACGGCACCTTTGCGATAATTGTCATTACGCTTTTCCTACTCTGGAAGTCTGAAATCAGTGAGTTTGCTCTCTCTGTAACAGCGATTGCCGTTGCGATCGTAGTTGCTTCAAAAGAGATCATTTTGTGTTTCACTGGCTCGATTCAACGTGCTAGCTCACGCTCTTTCCGAATTGGTGACTGGATTGAAGTGGGTAAAATTAGTGGTGAAGTGATCGAACATAACTTGATGGCGACTGTGATTCAGGAAATCGACCTGTATCATGGGCAATACCACTTTACTGGCAAGACGGCCACGCTACCTAACAGCATGTTCTTTACTTACCCGGTGAAGAACCTCAACTTCATGAAACGCTACGTATATCATAGCTTCACGGTGACCGTGAAAGACTTCGTGAACCTCTACCCAATGGTGCCGGGTTTAATCTCGAAAATTGAAGAGCATTGTGAAGAGTTCATTGATGTTGCTCGTCGTTATAACAGCGTTATCGAAAAGCACGCTGGCGTCGACCTTCCGGGCTCTGAGCCTCACATTCACATCACAAGCAGTTCGACGGGTGAACAAGAGGTCCACTTTATGATTTTCTGCCCAACAGAGAAGGCGGTTCACTTAGAGCAAGAGATTCGTAAAGACTTTATGGAAGCATACTCTGAGGCGTTCCCGATTAGTGCTTAATTCTGCGGTCCGCTAAGCCCCAAACAAAAGAAAGCCGAGAGCGATAATATCGACTCTCGGCTTTTTTGTTCTTGCTATCTGTTCGCTTAGTCTAGGTCTGCCAATGGCAACCAATCAACTTGTACGCCTGCTTGCTCAAACATATCTTGACTCACTTTGATTTTGTCTCCCCAGCGAGAAAGGAAGTCTTCACTTTGCTCTGGGCAGTGAACCGCAGAAATACCAGTTTGAATGATCTTTGCTGCACAGTTTGGACAAGGGAAGTGAGTCACCCAGATTTCACAGCTGTCTAAATCACGCTTAGCAAACAAGATTGCGTTCTCTTCTGCGTGAAGCGTTTTCAGGTATTTCATCTCACGATCGTCAGTGTCAGCACTATCCGATACGCCATGAGGGTAGCCATTAAAGCCAACTGAAACAATGCGGTTGTGTTTGGTGATAACTGCACCAACTTGAGTGGACGGATCTTTACTCCAGGAACCGACTAATTCCGCCATTTGATAGAAACGTTTTGCCCATTTTGAAATCATTCGAATTACCTTAACAAGGAAGTATGAGTTTTTATTATTGAAACCATATTATGTTAGACAATATATACAGAGAGGGGAAGTGACAAACGTATATTTGATCATGAATTGTTGATGGTTTGTAAAGGGTTGATATATATCCAATTTCAATTTACAAGTTGAAACACTTTTGCGAGTTATAATTGATATTCCTCGGACATTTGAAGTAATTGTGTTACGTAACTTTTATGCTGTTCTATTTCTCATAAGTGACGGTATAACCATGCGTAAAAAGTTAATCCTTACGGCTCTTGCAAGCTCTCTTATTCTTGCTGGATGTGGGCAAGATGCCCAGAATGCCAAGCAAGCGCCATTACCTCTCGTAGCTGTACAGGATGTTAGCGTTATTTCTCATCAGCAAAGTAAGTCGTATATCGGCCGTATTGAAGCGGTTGAAGACACGGCAATTACTGCGCAGGTTTCTGGCTATCTTCAAAGCCGTCATTTCAATGAAGGGCAAATGGTCGAAAAAGGTCAGCTGCTTTATTCGATTGAACCTTCATCATTTGAAGCTGAAGTAGCAAGTGCGAAAGCGGCTGTTGCTCAAGCGAACGCGAACCTGAAAAAAGCTGAGCTTGATTTCAATCGTGGTAAGAACCTACTTCCTAAAGGCAGCATTTCACAATCGGAATTCGATGCACTAACCGCAAATTTGCTAGGCTCTCAAGCACAACTTGAAGCGGGCCGAGCTCAGTTAAATGCCGCTAACGTTCAGCTATCTCATACTAAAATTATTGCGCCTTTCTCTGGCCGTATTAGCGACAGCAAAGTAAGTACTGGTGATCTGGTCTCACCGTCTTCTGGTGTATTAACAACCTTGGTTAGCCTAGACCCAATTCACGCCTCTTTTAGTATTAGTGAGCGTGAGCGCATTGAGCTAGGTATGGACCGAATTGAAGGTGACGGTACTGATGACAGTGAGCGCGTTGAAGTGCAAATTATGCTTGAGAACGGTGAAGCATTTGAGCATTTAGGCCAGCTAGATTTCCTAGGAAACCGTATTAACTTGAATACCGGTACTATCGCGATGCGTGCGATTGCAGATAACCCAGACCAGCAACTACTTCCAGGCCAACACGTTCGTGTTGATCTACGTGAAAAGCAGTCTATTGATGTTGTAACTATTCCGCGCCGTGCAGTTCAAACTGATCTTGAAGGTGACTTTGTGATGGTATTGGTTGACGGTGAAGGCGCGCCTGTCGCTGAGCGCAGAAACATTGAGATGGGCCGACAGGTTGAAGGCGGTGTGATTGTTCACTCTGGTCTAGAGAAAGACGATGCCGTTATTACTCAAGGCCTTCAGCGTGTTCGTAACGGTATGTCTGTTCGCATTCAACCTTCTGCGACTGAGCAAGCAGAGTAAGGGGCGTAGATATGTTAAGTCGTTTCTTTATTCAAAGGCCTAAGTTTGCCCTTGTTATATCCATAATATTAACGCTGGCAGGTGCGATCTCTCTCGCTATCTTGCCTGTAGCGGAATACCCAAAAATTAGCCCACCTTCGGTAAGTGTGTCTGCTTTCTACACAGGAGCAAGTGCAGAAGTGGTCGAACAGGCGATAGCCGACCCCATAGAAACGTCGGTGAACGGCGTTGAAGACATGATCTACATGTCTTCAAAAAGTGCTAACGATGGTTCATACAACCTTAACGTAACCTTTGATGTTGGTACTGACCCAGATATGGCTCAGGTCAACGTTCAAAACAGAGTTGCTCAAATAGAATCTAAGCTTCCGCAAGAAGTTCGAATGGTGGGTGTCACCGTTAAAAAGCGTTCGCCAGACCTTTTGATGGTATTGAACTTTTACTCGCCAAACGGTGAGTACGATGACCAATTCCTGATCAACTACGTTAACCTAAACATTAAAGACCAACTGGCTCGTGTGAAGGGCATCAGTGAAGTTAACGTGTTGGGTGGTGGTGAATACGCGATGCGTGTTTGGTTAGACCCTGAGAAAATGGCTAACCTCAATATCACCACATCTGACGTGAATCGTGCTTTGGCGGAACAGAACGTTCAGGTTGCTGCTGGTCGTATTGGTGCTGCACCTTATAACAACGCACAAGAAGTGCAATTCAACCTGGTAACAAAAGGCCGACTGGAAACAGCGGATGAATTTGAGAACGTTGTACTTCGCGCCACTCAAGATGGCTCAACGGTTTACTTAAAAGACATTGCACGTGTTGAGCTTGGTAAAAAGTTTTACGACGGCAATGGTAAATACCGTGGTCAAGACGCTTCAATCGTAACGCTGTCACTTCAGTCTGACGCTAATGCCCTGGAAAGTGGTAAAGCTGTGATGGCGATGCTAGAGAACCTAAGCAAGAACTTCCCAGAAGGTGTGGCTTATGAAGCGAGTTACGACACCACGGTCTTCGTTGCTGAGTCGATCAAAGGCGTAGTAAAAACCCTAATTGAAGCTATTTTGCTGGTAATTGCAGTAACCTACCTGTTCTTAGGTAGTGCGCGTGCAACCTTGATTCCTGTTGTTGCGATCCCTGTATCTTTGATTGGTACATTTGCCATCATGCAGATGACGGGCTTTACCATTAACACGGTAACTCTGTTTGGTTTGATATTGGCGATTGGTATCGTAGTTGATGATGCAATCTTGGTTATCGAGAACGTTGATACCACGATGGCTAAAGACCCAAGCATTTCTCCACGTAAAGCTACGCTGATCGCGATGAAAGAAGTAACGGGTCCGATCATCACCTCAACCTTGGTGCTACTTGCGGTATTCATCCCTGTTGCAATGCTTCCGGGTATTACTGGCATCATGTACCGTCAGTTCGCCCTGACTATCTGTATCGCGGTTGTTATCTCTTCAATTAACGCATTAACGCTATCACCTGCATTGTGTTCACTGGTTCTTAAGCAGGGTGGTGGTAATACGGCGCGTTGGTACCAAGCATTTAACCGTGGTCTAGAGTCTGTTACTAACAAATACGGTCAAG
Source organism: Vibrio chagasii (assembly GCF_002954585.1). GTDB lineage: Bacteria > Pseudomonadota > Gammaproteobacteria > Enterobacterales > Vibrionaceae > Vibrio > Vibrio chagasii_A. The sequence continues at coordinate 969,999 of NZ_MSCI01000001.1, read as the reverse complement.
TGGCTGGCTTCTTAGTTAAGAAAGGCGTTCTGCTGTTCACTTTCTTCTTCGTGGCTTTGGCGGCTGTGACTTACTTTGCGAAGACAACGTCTACCGCGTTTGTACCTCAAGAAGATAAAGGTATTTTGCTGGTTAACGTTCAGCTTCCCGACGCGGCATCCTTGTCTCGTACAGAAGAGGTGACTAAACAGCTGCTTGAAATGGTTGAACAGGAGCCGGGTGTTGATGGTGTAACACTCGTAAACGGCTACGCATTCATGACTGGCGCTTCTGCGTCGAATGGTGCGTCAATGTTCATTAAGCTTCACGATTGGGACATGCGTAATGCACTGGATGGCCAACACTCTGCTCAGGCTATCTCGCAGCGTATTAATGGTCGTGCTGCAACTGAATTGCCTCAAGCTGTCGTGTTTGCGATGGGGCCGCCTGCGGTTCCGGGCATGGGTGCTGCATCTGGTTTCGAGTTTGTACTTGAAGATACGCTAGGCCGTAGCCGTACTGACCTTGCTATGGTGATGAATGACGTGATAGCTGAGGCAAGCAAACAGCCTGAAATTTCACATACATTCAGTACTTTCCGTGCCAACGTACCTCACTACTATGTGGACATTGACCGTGAGAAAGCACAACAGTTAGGTATTCCGTTGTCGGAAATCTTCCAAACGTTACAAGGCAACCTCGGTTCGTTGTACGTGAATGATTTCACCATGTTTGGTAAGAACTTCCGTGTAACCATGCAAGCAGACAGTGAACACCGTAGTAGCATGGATGACCTGCAACGATTCCACGTACGCTCTTCTGCTGGCGAGATGATCCCGTTAAGCACGCTTGTAACTTACGATCAGATTTTTGAACCAGATGTAGCATGGCGTTACAACATGTACCGTAGTGCGGTGATCCAAGGCCAACCAGCACCTGGTTACTCAAGTGGTGATGCTATTGCGGCAATGGAACGAGTGGCGGCAGAAGTTCTTCCACAAGGTTACCAGTACGAGTGGACTGGCATGGCTTACCAAGAGGTTCTAGCGGGTAATCAAGCTATCTTTGCCTTCGCGTTGGCACTGATCTTTATTTACTTGTTCATGGTGGCTCAGTATGAGAGCTGGACGATCCCGATTGCTATTATCTTGGTTGTTCCGGTCGCGACTTTGGGTTCCTTCTTGGCACTGAACCTTACGGGCACACCGCTAAACTTGTATGCGCAAATAGGTTTGGTTCTCTTGATAGCCTTGGCCGCGAAGAACGCAATCTTGATTGTGGAATTTGCGAAGGTCGAACGTGAAGAGAAAGATGCACCAATCGACGATGCTGCAGTGAAGGGGGGTACGCTACGTTTCCGAGCTGTAAACATGACGTCTTGGTCGTTTATTTTGGGTATCTTCCCACTAATCTTTGCAGCTGGTGCTGGTCACGTGAGTCAGAACTCTCTGGGTATTTCATTGATCGGTGGCCTGCTATGTGTGTTGTTGGCGGGTACTTTCTTAATCCCAGGCTTCTATGCATTTGTACAACGCAAGCGTGAAAAAGCACATGGCGGTAATACTAAATTAGTACCACTTGATGATGAGTAGAAGAAGTTACTTTTCAAAAAGCGGATTCTTCTTAAAGTAAATCCTTAATCCTTGTAAAAACTAAGGCTTAGCAGTGTGCTAAGCCTTTTTTATTACTCAGGTGTATAAAAACGCTTTTTATATAATCAAATTCTTATTATGTGATAGAGCTAACACTCTATTTTTGGTTTTCTAATAAAATGATGTTTTATTAATAAGTGTATGTTTATTAATGAAATATAGGTATTCGGCTAACGCTTGTATGCTCGAAACTATTTGCACAATAGTGTGAACTGTTTCAAAATTACGAAGCTATATTGAAATTTTCTTTGCATTGAGGTTCTTATGAAGGTCATTGATTTATTTAAACACCGAGGCGATAGCTTGTCTTCGCAGCACTCAGAGTTTATGCAATGGATGTCTCCAGCTCTTAAAGATTACTGGGGCGACTTTCTGAATCGTACGCAAAATAGTCATTTCTTTGCGTGGGTTCGTGATCACCACAAACCTGCGGTAAATGAAGATGTGCCAGTAGAGCAGCCAATCGTATTGAAGCCAGAAGCACAACTTGTGTTTGATGAGCTGAACGAGAAGATTGGTGAAGTTATTCATACTGGCGACTGGATCAATGTAAGCCAAGATCGTATCAACCAATTCGGTCTTGTGACTGAAGATATGCAGTGGATCCATACTGAGCCTGAGAAAGCAGAGACTGATTCTCCTTTCAAAACGACGATCGCGCATGGTTTCTTAACTTTGTCTTTGCTTCCTCGTTTGACTGACAGCGTTGATCCTGACAAGTCTCAATTCCCAACAGCTAAAATGGTTGTGAACATTGGTCTTAACCAAGTTCGTTTCCCATACCCTGTAAAATCGGGCAGCAACGTTCGTGCGAAAAGTACGTTAACGAAAGTAACACCAATTAAGAAAGGTCTAGAGATCGAACGTGAGATCCGCGTGGAAATCGAAGGTGTTCGTCGCCCTGGTGCGGTTATCGTTTCAGTGATTCAACTTCACTTCTAAGTGGCTTGTAAAGATTCAAAAAAGAGAGAGCGTGATGCTCTCTCTTTTTGTTTTCATAAGATAAAACTTACTTAATGCGAGTGTAGCCGTATTCCTCAATAAGGTCTTGGCCTTGTTTAGATTTCACAAACTTGATGAAATCTTTGCTCTCTTCAGAAACCGAATCGATCTTGTGCAGCAACAAGAATGGGCGAGCCAGCTCATAACTATGGTTAGCGATGTTTTTAGATGTCGGTTCTACACCTTCAAAAGTGATGGCCTTGATTGAACGATCAATTGAGCCAACAGAGATAAAACCAATAGCGTGCGGGTTGTGGTTCACGATGGTTTTAACCATGCTGTTGCTGTTAACCACCAAGTTATTTGGGTTAATGTCAGACACTAAACGGTCGTTAATGATCTTCGTTAAACCAAGCAAGCTTTCGAAGCTGTAGCGTGAACCTGAAGACGCCTCTCGAGTCACAACCGCGATAGGTTGATCGGCACCACCCACTTCTTTCCAGTTGGTGATTTTACCTTTGTAGATATCAAACAGTTGTTCGCGAGAAACGTTATTCACGCTATTTGAGCGGTTAGTTACAACAGCTAAACCGTCAAAAGCAATTGGGAATACTTTGAGTTTGTCGCTCTGTTCTTGATCAGTTAGGTAACGTGAACTCATACCGATATCAGCCACACCTTTATTAACCAAGGTAATACCCGCTGTCGAGCCGATGCCCTGAACCGCGATATAGTTCTCAGGGTGAGTCTTGTTGTACTCCTCTGCTAATACGTCCATCACTCGAGAAACAGAAGTGGAGCCCGAAATATTGGTTTCTTGCGCTAAAACAGCTTGAGAAGATAGGGCTAAGGATAAAAGAGAGGCAAGCGCGACTCGTAACATAAACAACTCCTAGTTAATAACATTTGTCGCATATCATAGGTGGGTTATATGACACTTTTGTGAAATTCCATATGCTTGCTTTATGGTGGAAAGGGCTAATGAATATTCGGTTTGAGAACCCTCACGTGAGTAAGATTGGTTTATGGGAGCGCGGTCGGGATTTTGTTTGGGAGGGTTCGCTAAAATCTCGGTTGAGTCCTAAGCTTTCAAAAGGGATTTCAACTTTGAGAATTTCTATGAAGTTACAAGGAGTGTTATGTCCGTCATTCATATAGAACTTAATCGTCTTCTCGTTGGGGCTGAAAAGCTCTGTACTTCCCGTAATAGCAGTTTACCTGTTGAGTTAGGCAAATCCTTATTTGAAGAGTGTGAGGGCGGTGTGATGTTCTCACAGGCGCATTATCTGCTCGACTCATCTCATAGTGATTACACAAACGACGTTGCCTGCGTGACTTTTGATGAGCCGTCAGCATGTTGGCTGATTACAGTTCCATTAGAAGAGGGTGCACAGTCAGATACTGTGGCTTGGGGACCTTACCCTTATCTTCCTAAATCGAAAGACCTTGAAGCAGTGTTGTCTGAAATTGAAAAAGATCCCAAATCATACTTCTGGTCATAGCCTCCAACCTTATGTCCTAGCTAGTGGTGATACAACGCCTAAAGCCACCGGCTTCGATGTGCCGAAACCAAATCTTTCGTCTCGATTAATTTAACTTCTTTAAACCTGAGGTTTTATGCTTTGCAATTGAGATTGTGCGATGAGTGATCGGAAATCTTTTGGTGTTTTTCCATGATACGTTTTAAAGGCGGTACTGAAATGCGCAGCGCTCTTAAAGCCAGACTCATAAGCGATTTGTGTAATGGATTTGGTCGACGTTCTCAGCTGCGTTGCGGCATGAGCAATACGCTTAATCTTCAATAAGTTGGAAAACGAAAGATCTTCAGCTGATAAACGACGTTTCAGTGTGGCTGGCGACATTCCCATATAGCTGGCGAGCGTGTCTAGAGAGATATTATTTTCAATATTCTGTTCAATGTAGTGAATAACTTTTTGCGTCACCGTTAACCTTGAAGCTCGTGCGATGATAACCAGCAGAGCAGGGTATTGTTCGACCATCAGTGAGAGCAAACCTAAGCCTAATTGAGTGAGTGCGTAGTCATTTTTAGTTGAAGAATGAGCTAAAGACATGATGAGCTCTTTCAGTTCGCAGATCTCAGTATCCGTTTGGTTGAATTTGATGTACTGGTTGGGGACTCGAGTGGATTCTAGGTCACTGAATTGGTTGATGAACTTTTGGAAAATATCTAAATCAAAATCTAAGCAGGTTGCGCTGAATTCGCCGTTTTCTGTATCTACTGTGATGTCTTTGATTTGGCCTGAGTTATAAAGTGTGAAGTCGCCTGCCTGCAATGAGGCTTCGGTGCCATCGGGGAGCACAAAAGAGATACTGCCTTTTGAAACGATGAAAATACCATTCTTAGAGGCGGGGTACCGTTCTCGTTTCCTGGGGATGAAGTTTCTGAATTGAGTAACTGTTATTGATGACATAATGTGCTTCTTTGGCGTTGTAAACGAGTTGCTTATTAATTTTAGTATTGTTTAAGCATGAGACATTTACAAAAAAGGCGCTAATAATTAGCGCCTTTAGAGGTGAACCTTTGAAGCATTTGACCTTGAAAGGCCTAGCCTTTGCAGCTACTAAGCTTCGGTTTCGTTTGTTGTTTCAGGCTCGCTAGGCAAGTCCGCAAATACTTGAGTAGGCTTTGCTACCAAATTACGGTTTTCCTGATTAACTTCAGAGAGAGCTACTTCTAAAACGTCTCCCAGTTTGTATACCATTTCTTTATCGATAGATACAGTACCCATATCACTGTTGCACTCGATTCTTTCTTTATTATCAAGAATGAGAGAACCAGGGATAAATGCAGCGGCACCATTCTCTAGCAAGCGAACACGCATACCTGCGCGGTTAATGTCGAAGATTTCTGCTTGGAAGCGTGTTTCTTCGGCTGGTGCGTTAGCTAACGTACGAGCATATAACCAATCACCAACATTACGCTCGGCCATACCGTGATGGCGGCGGTGTAGTGCAAGTTCATCACCGATAGTCTCATCTGGTGTTTGAATTGGTGCTTTGCCAAGGATATGTGCTTTCAGCATACGGTGGTTAATCATGTCACCGTATTTACGAATTGGAGACGTCCAAGTCGCGTAAATGTCTAGACCCATTGCGTAGTGTGGTGCAGGCTCGTTGCTAATTTCACTGTACGCTTGGAACTTACGAATACGGTTGTCGTAGTAATTGCTGTCAAGTGAACCTAACCAGCGACGCAATGCTGCAAAACCTTCAAGAGAAACGATCTGCTCTTCTGTGAACGGTGTTTCTGCTTGTGGATTAACCAGTTCAAGAACGTCTGCAACTTTCTCGGCTTTGAAACCGGAGTGGCAGTTAAACACACCTTGGTTGAAGCTTTCTTTTAACACTCGACCTGCACAGATGTTTGCGCTGATCATCGACTCTTCAACCAACTTGTTCGCACTACGACGCATGTCTGCGTGAATAGCAACAACATCGTTATCTTCGCTTAGTTCAAAGCGGTAGTCAGGTCGATCTGGGAATACTACTGCGTTTGCTGAGCGCCATGCTGAACGTGCTTGTGCAAATTCATGTAGGTCAGAAACAATCGCTGCGATTTCTTCAGATGGTTGCCATTTCTCTGATGCACCTGTTTCTAGCCAGTCTGATACGTTGTCGTATGCTAAACGAGCGTGGGATTTAATGTTCGCCGCGAAGAACTTAATGTCATCGCCAATAACGCCATCTTTAGATACGGTTACTGTGCAGCATAAGGCAGGGCGAACTTCATTCTCGATAAGCGAACATAAGTTGTCTGCAAGGTCACGAGGTAACATTGGGATGTTACGACCAGGTAGGTAGATAGTGAAGCCACGCTCGCGAGCTACTTTGTCCATCGCATTATCTGGAGAGATGTATGCTGTTGGATCAGCGATCGCGATAGTCAGTTCAAAATCACCGTTCTCTTTCTTTTTCGCGTATAGCGCATCGTCCATATCTTTTGTGCTTTCGCCATCGATAGTCACAAAAGGAACATGGGTCATGTCTACACGTTCAAGATCAGCATCATCATTGATCTGCCAGTTGTCGATACCCTCTGGCTCACTGTTTGGAAGGTCATTTTGTGCGAGAGTTACCCACCAAGGTGCTATTTTGTCGTCAGCGTCAGTGATCTTTTCTGAGATTTGCGCAAGGAAGCCGTTATCACCTTTTAGCGGGTGCTGAATGATATGTGCCACAACCCAGTCGCCTTCTTTTAGCGTCTCAGGGTTTAAACCTTTCTGAGCTTTGGCTTTAAGTTGCAGCTTTTTCAGTTGTGGGTGATCAGGAACAACGTTAAGTCGACCTTTGAACAGCGTTACTCGTGCGATGAATCGAGTAAGACCTTGTTCCACTAGCTCTTCTGGCTCAGCTACTTCACGTTCTTTTTCAGTACGGATGATAGCGACTACTTTGTCACCATGAATGCATTTCTTCATATACGGTGGCGGGATGAAGTAGCTAGTCTTGCTATCTACTTCTAGAAAACCAAATCCTTTTTCAGTGGCTTTGATTGTGCCTTCCTTTTTCGGCAGGGTTTCTTGGATTTGTTGCTTAAGCTGAGCGAGTAGAGGGTTATCTTGAAACATCTTACTTTTATCTTACGAGAACAATTGAGCACACTATAATCATTGCGAAGCATGATTACTACTTAAAGCCGAAAGGAGAGCAAATTAATTGCCATCTTATTTACTAGGTTCAATTCAATTGATGTAAACGGCTATGACGAGATATTCATCAAGTTTTGACGATATGATAGCCAGTATTGAAAGAAAACCGAAAAATATGTGATGTAATTCAATTTTTTCTGGCTTTTTTTATGCATTTAAGGAATAATCCGCCTCCCTTAGACGTCCCTAATGGCTTGAAGTGTTTTATTACTGCTTCGTAACTCTGAATGGAATCAGTATCTGATTGGATCAGTATTGGAAATGGTAGAGCTCCCGGGACCTTTTGTTTACTTATATATAGTGGGATCCCAATGTCCGAATCTGTAATTCAATTTAATGAATTAGCCCTAAACGAAAACATCCTTTCAGCTCTTGATAGCATGGGTTTCGTTTCTCCAACTCCAATCCAAGCAGCAGCTATTCCTCTTCTTCTTGAAGGCCGTGACGCACTAGGTAAAGCACAGACTGGTACTGGTAAAACAGCAGCATTCTCTCTGCCTTTACTAAACAAAATCAACCTAAACCAACACAAACCACAAGCAATCATCATGGCTCCTACTCGTGAGCTAGCGATCCAAGTTGCTGCGGAAATCAAAAACCTAGGCCGTGACATCAAAGGTCTTAAAGTTATTGAGATCTACGGTGGTGCTTCAATCGTTGACCAAATGCGCGCTCTAAGCCGCGGTGCTCACATTGTTGTTGGTACTCCAGGTCGTGTTAAAGACTTACTAACTCGTGACCGTCTGCACCTAGATGAAGCACACACATTTGTTCTTGATGAAGCAGATGAAATGCTAAAAATGGGCTTCGTAGATGACGTTACTTGGATCCTTGAGCAAGCTCCAGAATCTGCACAACGTGTACTTTTCTCTGCAACTATGCCTCCAATGGTTAAGACTATTGTTGACCGTTACCTACGTAACCCGGCTAAAGTTGACGTTGCTGGTACTAACCACACAGTTGATAAAGTAGCTCAGAACTTCTGGGTTGTTAAAGGCGTAGAAAAAGACGAAGCAATGTCTCGTCTACTAGAAACTGAAGAAACTGACGCGTCAATCGTATTCGTACGTACTCGCCAAGATACAGAGCGTCTAGCTGATTGGCTATCTGCACGTGGCTTTAAAGCTGCTGCACTGCACGGTGATATTCCTCAGTCTCTACGTGAGCGCACTGTTGATCACATCAAACAAGGTGTTATCGATATTCTAGTTGCAACAGACGTTGTAGCTCGTGGTCTTGATGTTCCACGTATCACTCACGTATTCAACTACGACATCCCATTCGATGTTGAATCTTACATCCACCGTATTGGTCGTACTGGCCGTGCTGGACGTAAAGGTAAAGCGATCCTTTTAGTTCGCACAAACCAAATTCGTATGCTTCGTACAATCGAGCGCGTAACTAAGTCTACAATGGAAGAAATCCAACTTCCTCTACGTGACCAAGTTGCTGCTGCACGTGTTGCTAAGCTTGGCGCTGAGCTTGAAACTGAGAAAGAAAGCAAAGCTCTAGAAAACTTCGCAGGTCTCATTACTACTCTGCAAGAGTCTCTAGACGTTGATGCTGCTACTCTAGCAGCGATGCTTCTTAAGCGTCAGCAAGGCAAGAGCCCACTGTTCTACATTGGTGAAGACCCAATGATCGCAGCGATTGAGCGCGACAAGAACCGTCGTAGAGAGCGTCGTGAAAACCGTGACAACGGTGGCCGTGATTTCAGCAATCAAGATTGGGATACTTACCAACTACAAGTTGGCCGTGAGCAAGGTGTTCAGGTTAAAGATATCGTTGGCGCACTAGCAAACGAACTTGGCCTAACTAAAGGTTCTATCGGTGCTATCAAACTTGACCAAGGTTCAACTTACGTTCAACTGCCAAAAGCAATGAACTCTGAAACTGCTGGTAAACTAAGCAAGCTACGCATCCGTCAAAAAGAAGCTGGCGCTGTTGTTGTAGACTTCAACGATTTCCGTGAACCACGTCGTGGTAACGGTGGCCGTGGCGGTCGTGATGGTGGTCGTGGTGGTTACCGCGGAAACCGTGATGGTAATCGTGAAGGCGGTCGCGGTGGATACCGTGGTAACCGCGATGGCAACCGTGACGGCAACCGTGACGGCAACCGTGACGGCGAGCGTCGTTTCGACCGTAACCGCGGTGGCGATCACCGTGGCAACTACCGTGGCGAACGTGGCCATGGCAACGGCGGTAACCGTGGTCGTCGTCCAGAGCGCAACGAAGGCTAATCAACCTTTTAGCTTAGACGCTCTAGTCTAGACACTGAATTTAAAAGCCGAGCATTATGCTCGGCTTTTTTGTGCCTGCTTGTTTATTTTTCCGACCACACTGCTCGTAACCAAAGTGCCTTACTTTACGCCAAGATTGATATTACCTCTGTGACCCAGTTAGAAGTGATTGATCTCAGTTCTGTATGAAGGGAGCAAACACCTTATTTCGTTCCGTTAACGTAGCTGTATAGCATTGCAAGGCTATACTTAATTTACGTGCTACAGGTTGGGGTAGTGGTAATAAAAGCCTGTTAAATTGCTATGTAGTCTGCTTACGCGGGGCTCAGTTTTTAGAGAATGGAGAGTGTTGGACGGGGCGCGAACAGTTGCTTTGATTCATGATGTTGACCGCCTACCGGATCACTCAAATCAAGTTAAAAATATTTTAAGCAGTCGTTTGCGTTGTCAGTTTGTTCATTTTTAGATTCAACTATTTTTTAATTTTGCTCTCGAAATAAATAAAATAATGACTAAGATCAACTTAATTGTGTTCATTTGGTGATTTTTTCAAAACAAAAGTTGAAAGATTCAAAAATTATTGAATAATGGGCTTAACTAAAATTGAAGTAAACACTTCATCTAATTCGTACTGAAACAGGATCCATATCCAATGTCTAATTCGTTTGTTCTGGTTATTAACTCGGGTAGTTCATCCCTTAAATTTGCTGTCATTGATTCTGTTTCTGGTGAAGCAGTATTGAGTGGCTTAGGGGAGTGTTTTGGTCTTGAAGATGCTCGTATGAGCTGGAAATACCAAGGCGAGAAAACTGAAATTGCTATTCAGGGTGAAGGTAGCCACCACAAGATTGCTATTGGCAAATTGGTAGGCCTGATGGAAGACCTTGGTTTCACGGCAGATATCGTTGCTATCGGTCACCGTATCGTTCACGGTGGTGAGAAGTTCACTCAAAGTGTTCGCATTACTGAAGAAGTAACGAACGAGATTGAAAGCCTATCTGATCTTGCTCCGCTTCATAACCCAGCAGGTGCTATCGGCATCCGCGCCGCGATTGAAGCTTTCCCTTCTCTGCCTCAGTTCGCTGTATTTGATACGGCTTTCCACCAAACAATGCCACAACGCGCATTTACTGGTGCAATTGCTAAAGAGCTATACACAGACTTCGGTGTACGTCGTTACGGTTTCCACGGTACTAGCCACTACTTCGTAAGCCGTGAAGCTGCGAAGATGCTAAACAAGCCTGTTGAAGAATCTAGCTTTATCTCTGTTCACCTAGGTAACGGCGCATCGGTATGTGCTATCAAAGATGGTAACAGTGTTGATACATCAATGGGCTTCACACCACTTTCTGGCCTTATGATGGGTACACGTTGTGGTGACTTAGACCCAGGTATCATCGAATACCTTCTTAAGAAAGGTTGGTCACAAGAGCAAGTCTTCAACTCTCTTAACAAGGAGTCTGGTTTCCTAGGCGTGTCTGGTCTAACGAGCGATGCTCGTGGCATTTTAGAAGCTATGGAAGAGGGTCATGAAGGCGCTAAGCTGGCTTTCGAAGTATTCACATACCGCGTAGCTAAATACGTTGCTTCTTACCTTGCAACACTAGACTCTCTAGACGGCATCATCTTTACAGGTGGTATCGGCGAGAACTCTCTACCAATCCGTCGTGAGATCCTGAAAAACCTTAAGATCCTAGGTTTTGTTGAAGATGTTGCTGGCAACGAATCTGCTCGCTTTGGTGCTGACGGCATCATCGCTAAGTCTGAGATGCTAGACGCAATAGCGATGGTTATCCCAACCAACGAAGAGTTCGTGATTGCTCAGCAGTCGGTAGAACTTCTGTAATTTAGCTTAAAATTAAATACTGAAAAGCGAGCCCAAGTGGCTCGCTTTTTTTGTTTTGCAGCTAGAGAGCAGGGGGATTAAAGCAGGCTACTTAGCATTCAGTAACTGCTTTACGTTTGTGCAACGAATCGCTCTGCTGCCTTTAGCCCCATTTGGTAACCGGCGTCAAGCTTGTCTTTATCTGTGGTTAACCGTCCCACAGCAAAATTATCGTCTGGCACGATAACCTTAATGGTGCAATCATGAGGTGGGTTCTCAATAAACTCTAAGGTTTGATTGTATTGCTCTGCACGCGTGATCATGGCCTCAGCCAGTTGAGGTGTATCTTTCATTAGGCGACGTAAGAGCCAAGGTGCTTTCGGTGGACGCTTTTTGTAACCCTGTTTTTGCGAGAGGATCACGGTGATCTGTTTCGCACCCTGTTTATAAGCCTCAACCACGGGAATGGAATCGACCACTCCACCGTCTATCATCTTTCGACCATTTACTCTCAGAGGCGTGCGGTAGGCCATAGGGACAGAGCAGGAAGCTTTAAGGAGTTCTTCTAGGTTACTCTTTTCACCCTGCGTGTAGAGCGGTTCACCAGTTTCAACATCCGTGGTCACAACTTGAAAGGGGAGCGGTTGTTTATCGAAGGCTTCCATATCGTATGGATAATGTTGTGCGATATGATCCCAAAGCCAGTCGAGGTCAAGCAAGTGTCCACCTTTGGCAAACTTCTTGAAGTTAATAAACTCAGGTTGGCATGAGTAGTCGGAAATAATGGTATAGGTTCGGCCGCGTTGGTTAGACAACCAAGAGGCTAAGTTGGTTGAGCCCGCAGAGACGCCGATGCAGAAATCGAACGGGTTGTATTGGTGGTCTATAAAGCCGTCTAACACCCCAGCGGCAAAGATGCCACGCATTGCACCTCCTTCCACAACTAGGGCATGTTTTGATTCTGATGTCATTTGATTATGGGCTCCCTAATTCTAATAGATGCATATCCTTTCACTGTTTTTAATACTAGATAAATGGTCGTATGTGTAGATTGACCTCTATTTTTCAGGGTAGTGGATGACGTTATGGAACACTGCATTGTCTTCACCGAGGTTCTTATATCCGTGCTTTTGGTTAGCGTTAAAGCGAACGGCTTGACCAGCTTGTAATGTTTGCCATTCACCATCAAATAGTACAGCCATCTCTCCTGAAATACATAATATGTGCTCGGTAACGCCAGTGTTATGCGGCTTGGATTCATGCTGATAGCCCGGGGCGAGGGTTAGCTCGAAGATCTCAAACCCAAGTGCTTCCTCAAAAGGAAATAATAAACTGACGAAAAAGCCAACGTTATACTCCTCACGTCTTAGCTCGTTTGCATCTCTAAACAAACTCGTAAGTTCATTGCTCGAACTTTCTGCGATGAAACTGGAAAATGACACTTCAAACCCGGATGCGATCTGCCAGAGCTTAGCGACGGTAGGACTGGATTCTCCACGTTCAATTTGACCTAACATAGCTTTACTTACGCCTGTTGCTTTTGCTGCTTTATCTAGGCTCCAGCCTTTTTCTTGGCGTAGGCGTTTTAAGTTAGTACCGACTTTAATTTCTGTTTGCATACTTTTTCTACAAGATTTTATCTATAAACAGCTTGTGCGTTATAGCGCACAAGTGCTAGGTTTAGCTATGGACGTTATAACGCACATAGGAATAAAATAACATGACTAAGCTAAAATTTTCCCACGTCAGTACGGGATTTATTGCTGTATTTATTGGGTATGCGAGCGCCGCAGCGATCATTTACCAAGCTGCTATGAGTGCCGGAGCAACTCAAGAGCAGGTCGCGTCATGGTTCTGGGCGTTGGGAATTGGCATGGGGGCAACCACGATATTGCTTTCTTTCTGCTACAAGAAACCGGTTGTGACGGCTTGGTCGACGCCGGGCGCTGCACTGTTGATTACTTCGCTTGAAGGTCTGACGATGAATCAGTCGGTTGCTGTATTCCTGTTTAGTTCGCTGTTGATCACGCTAGTCGGTATGGCCGGAATATTTGAAAGGGTACTGAAACAGATTCCAACATCGATTGCCTCGGCCATGCTGGCGGGGATTTTATTGCAGTTCGGTTTGGGCTTGTTTACGTCGTTAATGGAAGAAGTACAGATAGTGGTGGTCATGCTTGCTGTGTTTGTTTTGGCGAAGTCGAGGTTAGGAAATTTACTCATCCCAAGCATTTTCGCCATTGCTTTGGTGATGTGTATTGGTCTTGGCAAGCTCGATGTCAGTCAGGTCACGCTAGGTTTAACGGCACCGGTATTCATAATGCCTGATTTCGAATTCTTTTCTCTTATCAGCGTAGGTATTCCGCTGTTCATCGTAACGATGGCTTCGCAGAACTTACCGGGGTTTGCCGTGCTAAAAGCAAATGGGTACCAAGTGGATTCATCCAAGATCATCACTACCACAGGTGTGACAGGGTTACTATTAGCGCCACTCGGAGGCTTTGCGTATAACCTTGCCGCAATCACCGGAGCGATCTGTATGGGTCCTAATGCCGATGACGACCCGAAAACACGTTATATGGCAGGGATTTCGATGGGCGTGTTCTATTTATTGGCTGGCGTGATGGGGATGTCATTTGTGTCGCTGTTTAGTGCGGTTCCTCCAGCGGTAGTTATCGCTGTTGCGGGGTTAGCAGTGATGCCTACATTAATGAATTGCTTAGCTGTCTCGATGGCTGACAGCCACTACAGAGAGCCAGCGCTGTTTACGTTCTTATTTACAGCTTCTGGTACGAATTTATTGGGTATCGGAAGTGCGTTCTGGGGGCTTTGTATTGGATTACTTTGTTGCTGGTTACACAATTACAAAGTCAGAACGAATGGGGATAATAGAGCTTCACAAGCTCAGTCATAGTGATGCTTGATGAAAGGCGCTAGTGAGCGATGGTTTACTAGCGCCTTTTTGTTTACGAGGTATTACCTAGATGACAGCTCGTTTATGGATGACATTAAGTTCCAAAGCTTTATCTTGGTTTTCTCGAAGCTCAAAAGTAGTGAAATATAGGCGGCTCATGCATTAAAAAGTTCTGGTGAGAAATATTCCATGCATATGCTCCTGCTAAGGTGAACACAAGATAGTCACCGATGTCGATGTACTCAATGCTTTGGTTTCGAGCGAGTACGTCTTTTGGTGTGCATAACTGACCAACTAAATTGGCAGTAGTGTGGTGGATTGGATTCGAAATGGTCGAGTGCTGATGATTGTACACGACAGCAAAAGGGTGATCATGGCTTTGTGCTGCTGGTGTACGGAAATGATGCGTGCCGCCACGAGCAATAACAAAGTTTTCGCCAAGGTTCTGTTTGATGTCTAACACTTCCATCACATAGTAGCCGCAAGGAGCTGAGATATAGCGTCCACACTCAAAGCGCAGTTTCCAATCTTGCATATGTTCTTCAGCGATCAAGAATTCTAATTTGTCGCAAAATTCTATCCACGGGAAATGTTGACTAGGATCTTGGTAATTGATCCCCATACCACCACCGAGGTTAATAATGAGATCTTCAAGCGAGTATTGTTCTTTCCAATGTTTAACCACTTGGAAATAACGTTGAACGAGTGCTAAGTGACGACCAACATCGAGTTGATGAGACATCAGGTGAAAGTGGAAGCCTTTCAGCTCTATCAATGGGAAATCACGTAAATACATGATGGCGTTATCCAGCTCTGCTTCATCGAAACCAAATGGAGTCGGTTTTCCACCCATGGCTAGCTTGCTGAGTGTGATGTCGCCAATATCGATATTCATGCGCAGAAAGATGGAAGCGGGTCTATTCAACTTTTGTGTTAAAGCTCCGATGCGCTGAAGTTCCGTAATACTTTCTACATGGATGGCATCCAGATCAAGTTGTATTGCTTGTTCTAATTCGCTTGGCATTTTCCCTGGGCCACCAAAGATCAGTGGTTTATTTAGCAGTTGCTGCTGCAGGTGGCTAAGTTCACCGCCAGATGCCGCTTCAAACCCATCAACGTAAGGCGCCAAGGTTCTCAAGATAGGCGCAGAAGGGTTGGCCTTTGCGGCATAAAACAACTCTACGTTTTTGGGCAATACATGACGCATCTGCTTTATGTGCTGTTCAAGCGTATTAAGGTCATACAGGTAAGCACATAACGGCTGATCCTGCTGGTTCGCGAGTTGTTTTATTTCTTGCTCGATGTGAGAAGGAAGCAGAGTTGGCTTAGTCATGATTTTCTCCTGTGTTTTGAGTCGCCCACGGTGTCGCAATTAGCGTGTAACTCGACTCTTTGTCGGCATTTTGCATCAAGCGAGTGGTGAAGTTGTTCTTACTTGGGAAGAAGCCGCCATCAAGTAACGCAACTAACTCTGGTTGCTTACCATTGATTGACTGCCAACGAACAATGGATTCTTTCAATAATTCCCACAACGTCTGTTCAAGTTTGGCGTCTCCCTCAGCAATAAAGAATATGGCTTCACTTATGTTGTTAATAAAGGTGCAGTAACCAATGCGATTCCAGCCTTGTTCTCGGCTGTAGTAAACCGATTGTCGGGCTCGTTCTGAAAGCTGTTGTAATGTCTCTGAAGGCCAGAATTCAGGTAACAATTTTGTGCCTTCTAAATCACGAATCCACACGCAACAAGGCATGCCTTTTTCGAAACCAATCAGCGTGTTTTGTAAGTGAGGTTCAAATGCGACCCCATGTTTGAAGTAATAGTTAAACACGCCTGGAATCAAGCAATGCAAGTAGCGCTCAAACCACAAGGTAGCGACACTCTCATACTGGCTTTGTGTCGCTTTCGCTTTTTGTTTTAGCTGGGTCGCTATGCAGCTGTTTCCTTCACGATCATAAGCAAACAGCGAACCTGCCAACGTCGGTTGTAGAACGTCGGTTTCACTAAGTGTGAAGTTCTCGCGATACAAAATGCCAAATGATTCACGCGCTTTTATGATGTCGTCAGTCTCTTGCCCTGCGATAGATTCTAGATTCAGTGTTGTTGCGTATGGCTCACTCATCACCTTGAATATAGGGTTACGCAGCTGCTCGCTCTCTTTTATCGAACGTAGAATAGAAGTTAACTGAACAGCACTGTCGAGTTCATACCATGCGTTTTTTCGAACACAGTTAGTCAAACGTACATTGATGGAAAACTTAGCAAACCATTCCATGTCTGGGTGATAGAGAGTACGCACGGATGAAGTGGGTAACAGTTTGTCTCCACCTAGGCCTAATGGTGTAATTTTTCCTTGTTCAATCGCACGTTGAACTGCTGGATTTTGTAGAAGTGTGTAGCTTTCCCATGGGTGGCACGGATAAAGTAATTTTGATTCTGAATCACTTTCTTTTGGGGCCAATTGTTCGAGCATCGCTTCAGGTGATGTACGCGTATCTGAGCGCAATATATCCAGTAAAGCTGCCTCCACCTCAAACCAATACAGAGGCACCTTCGCGCCAACTTCCGGAGAGCAAGCCAGTAAGTCATCCATACTTACACCAGAACGACTTTTTGGTGTTGGATGAAAAGTATGTCCCCAGAGGAGTGACTGTTCTGACGCGATAAAGGCATTATGCTGCTGGAGTGTACTGTCGGCGTTTAGGAATTGCTCGGTGACCAGCAAGCTGTTCTGCATTTGTTCTATCAACTCATGGTTGAAAGGAATCATTAATGCTTGTTTAAGGTAATTGAGTAACAGTGTTAGGGTTTGAGTTGCGTCTAATTTAGACCAGCCAGTACCAGCCATTTTCGACCAAGGTGTATCTAAAAGTTTTACTTTTCCTAGCTTACTGACGTACTCAACAGGCAGGACTAGCACGTCACTTTCTTGAGCCTGATTTTGCTGTGGGAGATGTATTGCCACACGTTGTTTGGCCGTAAAGTTTCTTTTTAACGTCTGCGGAAGTGATGCTGAGTTGAAGCACCAATCAACTTGTTTGTTCGGTATCGCGTATTCACGCAGGTAGCAATTCACTACGCCCATGATGGTGTTTAATTGGGCTTTTTCTTGATTGAGCCGAACCTGACTGTGATTTATTTGTGTCTTGTTTTCAGCTCGGTTCTCAGTTGGATATGAATGAGTGTTTAACATGTCGATGTCCAAATTTTGAAAGCATGATCATTGCGATAGCAGTACTAAAGCTGATCAAAGTAGAAAGTAAGAAAGGAACCTCAAGCCACCCTAAGCTTGATATAAAAGACGCGCTTAATCCTGCTGCAACGCCACCCCATTTAGACATGGCATCAAATCGCGAAAATATCTTGCCACTTTGTTGTCGGTCGATTTGGTTGGCTAAGGCTTGATGCAGCCCTTGGTAGCAACAGACCATCCCAAGCCCAAAAACAACTCGTGCGATGATCAGCGCTGTTTGGTCCGGTATCAGGTGCATCGCTGTGCTTACTGAGAGCAAGCCAAAACCAAGGTACAAGGTATTTTGCGGATGACGGCGGTTGAGCCTCTCTGAAAACAGATGAACTTTTCCGGCAAAGAGTAAGTAAACACCATGTGGAAGGGCGTATAAAAAGCCTATCCACGCTTGGTTTGTC
Source organism: Vibrio chagasii (assembly GCF_002954585.1). Classification (GTDB taxonomy): domain Bacteria; phylum Pseudomonadota; class Gammaproteobacteria; order Enterobacterales; family Vibrionaceae; genus Vibrio; species Vibrio chagasii_A. The sequence goes on along the minus strand of NZ_MSCI01000001.1, from coordinate 952,131 downwards.
ACACCGTATTGCTGCACAAAAGGTGAGAAATAGGGGAAGGTGACGACCATCGAAAAAGCAAAGCAGAACTGTACACCGAACACCCAGTAGAGATGGCGTAACGGCTTGTGTGTTGCTTGTTCTCTTTGACTTGTTGCTTGTTTTTTTGCTTCTTTCTCTGCATCCAATTTCTCTAAGTTATCAGCAGGGAGCGTTAGCGTGATTGCCAATGCTAATAAAGGCAAGGCAGACAACCACAGATACGCATTGAGCGGACTCGTGTCTGACAATGTCCAACCTAGGCCGATGGGTGCGACAATCAATGCCAAACGAGCAGAAAGCTGGGTCTTATTCAGTGAAGTTCCGAGGGTCTTTGCATCTTTAATTTGACTTGATAGGTAGCTATTCGAGGCGGCCATGGTGCCACCAAAGGTTCCTTGAACAATAAGACCAAACACAAAAATCGTTAGGCTATCTGCCAAACCACACAGAGCGAACCCGGCAGCAAGCCCTAGCTGTGCTCGTAATAGAGAGCGACGTCTGCCAAATTTATCAGCAAACTGCCCCCAAAATCGTGCAGCTAACGCAGTACAAAAGGTTGGCAAAACAAATAAAATGCCAGCCCAATCTGAATCGATATGTGCGCCAAGTGTCGGTAACACCATAGGTAAAAACAGAGGCATACCTAAGGCTGCAAATGCCGCGATGAAGTGGCAGAGCAGCACACAATAAATGAGTTTGGTCATGGTGGGTTAGTTCACGCTCTGTTTGATGGATTCTAAGTAAGCGTGTTGTGCCCCTTCACTGGTAAGTAGTAAGAAGTTCGGAGCCGATAACCCATAAAATTTGTTTATATCGCTAGCACCGGAGGCTTCTTTTGAGAGCAAACTGCCTGAGCTTAATAAATACTTGGCGTACAGGTTCGGTGATTCAAATAGCATCTTGTTGGCAAGTGAAACGTCATGACCTTGATTGCGAAGTTGCTCTAGCTGAAGTGAAAGGCTAGTTGCCACTATTTTGTAAAGGTCAGCCGATGGCGCAATAGCTTGTGCGGCCATTGCTTCAACAATCGCCGCAATATCTAGCTGTAACGTGATGGTCGTGAACATCTGACCAAGAGCCAGCTCCTCGTCTACTTTAATACGCTGATCCAGTAATTGATCGCACTTAATCGGCGAGAGATGTTCAAAGCTTTGAAATCGTTCAGGCCAAATTCGCGCTGCATCATTGTCCTTCATCGCTAGGGTCATTTTTCCCAGCTTATCAAAGGCTATAATGGCGTTCTGTTGGTTGGACTCCAATGCAATGCCGTATTGAAGCCACAATCTCAGATGTACTTTTGAAAGTAAGTCAACGTAATCCTTAAACCAAGTTAACGTGTCATTGTGATAATACTGTTCGGCGAGGTGCTCTAAGAACAAGCGGCCATCGGGCATTGGGCTAGCCAACGCGGCAACGGGAACGAGTGCTTTATCTTGCGAATGGTTCAATGGATATTCACGCACGATGTAAGCGAAGCTCTTGTCATCTCCTACGTGTCCACCGTGTTTCTCATTGCAATGAAATAGCGTGCCTTGTAAGTCGCTATCATTTTGTTCCAGATGCGTTAATAGGCGCTCGAACCAGTGTCCATCATAAAGAGTTGAAGGCTTGATTAAGCGAATGTTTTTGGTACCTAGAGAACGCATGATAAGTGGTACTTTGATGTGAATATGTGGTGCAGAATTCACAACAACGGTACGCACCGATAGTGTAGGCGTAACCTCAAGGAATGGATTAGGGGCTTCAATAATGCCTTCAGGAAGAGACTCAAGGCCTTGGAGTGTTAAAGGGTGTGCTGGGAATAAATGATGACTCACAGCAAAGTCGCCCGGTAGACCTACTTGCTCCATGGTTGGCCAGCATTGTGGCTGCGAACTTGTCAGAGTGACGAGTGACTTATCAATCGCGAGCCAACGCAGAGCAAAGCTTTGTGCAAACTCTGGAGCATATTGCTTGAGGTCTGTATCACTCAAACCAAACTTTGCGCGAGCGGTTGGATAATAAGGGTGATCAAGGTACGACGCGATTTGATCAGCGCGCAGTAATTTTTGGTTCCAATGCGTCAGCTTAGAAATCGGCTGCATTAATGAATTAGAATGTTGCTGGAAAGCGTTATCACATAGTGCTTTGTGTTCCTCTGCACATTCCAGTTCTTGTAAGTAACCATCTAGCAATGGGTGGGAGCTTTCATGTGCACACGCTTTTAGCAATTGTATCCAATCATGATAGTCATGCTGAAGTTCAAACTGGCCCTTTTTCTCGATTAACCAGCCACTACCATCCATCCCATTGGGAGAACCGTAAACCCAGCGCTGCATGTAGTAACTTGGCGTGACGGGTAGGTAAAGCGTGAAATCAGAATGGGAAAAGATAGCCCATGCTTGCTCATCCGGGTAATTAGAACTAGTAAGGGTAGCAGGCGTTCTGGCTGTGAACTGACTTTTAGACACTAAGCCGAATAGGTCTTCACGAAGGCAAGTGTCCACTAGTCGCTGAGTTAGGTATGAAGCGTTGCTGTTCATGCGTTCACCTCACTGTTTGACGTTAGATTGAATCGAGAAATAGTGCGTTGAAGAGCAGCATCTAAACTTTGTCCTGAGGGTGATGCTATAGAAATTCGCGCTAAGTAATCTTTGTTGGAAAAGCTTTGTAGAAAGTTGTCACCTGGGTGTTTGAGTACCTGCTGCTGCGTGACAATATCGCCATCTTGATGAACGAAAGACGTTGATGTTCCCTCGATGACACCACTCTGTTTTGCCACAATATAGTGGACACTCGCACTACCAGCTATTTGGAATGAAGGATCTAGCTTGCTGCCAAGGTGCAGGCTTAAAATGGTGCTAAACCACTTCCCATCACTTAGGTTGTCGAGTAGGAACTCACGACCATCTCCAATGCTGCGATAGTTAATTTCAACTAATACAGGGCCTGACTTTGTGATAATAAATTCACTGTGACAAACACCGAAGCCCACGCCAAATGCCTGCAATTGTCTGACACATTCATCCTTGAACTGAGTGCTGCTTTCGCTATTCCAAGTCGCAGCAGTTTCAATAAAGAATGGAGGCTCAGAGAGCTCTACATCAAACCCACCAAGTACAGCTAAGTTTTCACCGTCTCCCAAGGTTTCTACGGTGATCAGCGGGCCTTGTAAAAAATCTTCAACCAAGATTGGGCTCGTTGGGTGTTTCTGCCAAAAGCGCTCGCAATAATTTTCCAGCTCAGTTTTAGAATTACAACGCTGGACGTCTATGCTGGCAACGCCCTCTTTGGGTTTGGCGACGACAGGAAACGTAAAGTTCAACTTAGAGTCAGTATCGCGATAGATCAATTCACTTTGTACATTGGGTAAAGATTTATCGCTCAGAACTTGGCGAGTGAGGTGCTTGTTCTTTGCTTGTAACGTTACGGTCCAATCTTTTGCTGGTAAGCCGAAGAATTGCGCACAGATAGCAGTAGAGGTTTGCAAGTGATCACTGTTACTAAAAATAGCGCTAGGTTTCAGGTTTTGTTCTGTGATGGTTTCGATAAGTTCAAGTGGATTAAATACATCACATTCAAGAATTGCGTCTGGGCTAAAACGCTCGTCATCATTACTCAATTTTAGGTGGCTGAGCTTGTGATCTGTGATCAGTATGACGTTAAGCCCCATCGCTTTTGCTGTCGGTACGAAGCCGTGAGTGACTGCGTCATTGACGACGTGACTCACAATAATAATCGTAGATTTCATTGGGCTTTCCTAATTTATAAAACGTTGTTGTTACCTGCTCACAACTTGCTTTAAGTGGCCTTTTTCTTGTTTTTAGGGAAGGCTTTTTTCTATCTCATTGTTTTTATTGATAATGATGTTAATAGGCAAGTTGCATATTGCCGTGCAAATATAGAACAAAAAAAATATATTGCAAATATAAATGATATTTGTTTTTATTCGCACGGATGAATACTTTTAAACAACGTCGGATTAAAAAATGAACACAGGATTGAAGCTGTCCCCTCTCGCATTGGCAGTGGGTGGGGTGCTCGTTACACTTTACGGTACGTCAAATGCTTTGGCTGAAGAGAAAAAGAAAGTTGATGAAGTGATTCAAGTTATTGGTCACCAATACGAAGGCTATGCCGAGCATATGCCTCAGTCAGGAACCAAGACAGATGTTGAATGGTTGGACGTACCACAAGCAGTATCTGTGGTCACGAAGACAGAAATGGAAGACCGAGGCGCGGTACGTTTAGTGGATGCACTCGATGGTGTAGCTGGTGTCAATAATACTCTAGGCGAAGGTAGCCGAGACCAGTTCGTTATCCGTGGTTTTGACTCACTCAATGACATGTATCGTGATGGTATGCGTGATGATGGGACCTTACAGTCATACCGAAGCCTCGCAAACATTGAGCGTGTTGAAATTGTCAAAGGCCCGGCCGGTGCGCTTTATGGTCGAGGTTCTGCTGGCGGTATCATTAATCTAGTCACTAAGCGTGCAGAGGGTGAAAACTTCACCAATGTAAATGGTAGTGTGGGCAGCAACAGCCAGTTTGTCGGACAAGTTGATAGCTCTATGGCTTTTTCAGACAAGGTTAATGGCCGTATCAATGTGGAGCACCGCCAAGCCGATTCTTACGTCGATCATGTGGATTCTAACGATTTCTTTATTGCCCCAACGATTCGAGTGATTCCTTCTGATGGACACACTATTGATCTCGATGTTGAATATGCTCACCAAGAATTAGTGCCTTATCGTGGTGTTCCATCCAAAAATGGTAAACCAGTCGATGTTTCCGAAAGCACTTTTTACGGCGGTACCAATGATTATCAAGAGTCGGACAGCATTCGTGTTGGCGTTAATTACGAATGGCTTTTGAATAGTGAATGGGCATGGACCAACCGCGCGGCATACAACCATATCGAGTTAGAACAAAAGGGCACGCGTCAAAGTAACGATATAGTTACGGGGAGCGAGGTTGATCAAACTGTCAACAACTTCGGCTATGACCCTCGTACCACGACAACACTGCAATCGGAACTCGTTTGGGAAACCGATTCTAATCAAATGATGATTGGTGCTGACTACAACCAAATCAATATCGATCTTACGCTTGCAAGCGATAAAACTTTACCCCCAAAAGATATATACAACCCTGTTGCTGGTCCAACACCGGATCCGGGTTTTAAACCGTTCCGTGATAACACCACAACGACCACTGGCGTTTACATTCAAGATGTTTATACCTTTGGCGATCTATCGGTAATAGGTAATGTCCGTTATGACTCTATGGAACTGGAACAACAAAAGGCAGGATCTGCCAAAGAGCACCTAGATGATAACAAGGTGAGCTACCGTGGTGGTGTTGTCTATCGTCTCAACAGTGATATGTCGGTGTATGCAAGCTTAGCTCGTTCATGGCAGTTGCCTTACTCAGGCATTTATATCAATCCTAAATTGGCCGAGTTTTTCCATACTGATCTAAAAGAAGTGGGTGCAAAAGCTTACTTATTAGACAACGCCTTGATGCTAAATGCGGCGATTTTCCAAATTGATCAAGAACAGCCACAAACCAATACCGATGGGGATGTGATCAGCAAGATTGAAGCGCGTCACCAAGGTATTGAACTGGAAGCTCGCGGCCAGATTTCCGAGCAATGGGATATTTCGATCGGGTATAGCTTCCTTGATGCTGAGGACAAAGAGACGGGCAAGAAGCCGAACGACGTGTCTGATCACCTGTTCTCACTTTGGAGTACTTATCAGTTAGACGACAACTGGCGTCTAGGTGGCGGTGTTAAATATGTTGGTGATCGCTATGCGGGTAATAACGAGGCGGTCGCATTAGGTGATTACACCACGGTTGATTTGATGGCGGCGTACACCACCGGTCGTCACAAAGTCCAAGCGAATGCTTACAACGTGCTGAACGAGAAATACATTCTCGGAACAACCAATGGTAAGTCTGGCACCAACCAGGTTGGTTACGGTGCACCAGCTGAATTCATGCTCAGCTATGGCTACCAGTTCTAAATGCCAACTCAGTTTCAAACATTTGTGTTTGCTAGCAAATAGCGAACAGTTTTGGCCTTATGTTGAGGCCGTTTAGCCCAAAAGGTCAAAGGACACATCGAATCGATAACGGTGCCTTTGACCTTAACCTGCCTTTTTAGGAGATTTTCATGCCTTACCAGAATTTGGATGGTAACCCCTGTGCTCAATCGAACAAAAAGTTACGTTTAAGTGCTCTTGCAATAGCCATCACTTCCGTGACCTCGATGAGCGCACTTGCAGCGTCTGAAGCTCAAACAACAACCATGGAAACGGTCGTCGTTACCGGTAGCTTGATAGGTAACTCAGAGCTCGAGGATGTGAAAGAGTACCCTGGATCTCGTACCGTTTTGACCAATGAACAGATTAAAAAAACGGGTACGCTTTCGGTTGATTCAGCTTTTCAAAGTGTTCCTGGTATTAAGGTTCAAGATGAAACGGGCACAGGTGTTCTGCCCAACGTCTCAGTTCGAGGTTTAAAAGCAAGTCGAAGTGGTCATGCTCAGTTTCTCATGGATGGTGTGCCGCTTACTCTAGCGCCTTATGGCCATACTGGACAATCCATCTTCCCAGCGACGCTTTCTATGCTTGATCGTATTGATATTGTGCGTGGTGGTGCGGCGGTTCAGTACGGGCCAAACAACGTGGGTGGTGTGATCAACTTGGTGACCAAGCCTATTCCCTACCAATGGCAAACGGAAATGAGTAATCGCTTAACTGTTTTTGAAGATGGCGATACTCCGTTGAACGATATTTATCTGCGTACTGGTGGGTGGCTGAATGATGCGCTGGCAATTCAAGTGGAAGGTAACTTCTTAAAAGGGGAAAGTTTCCGTGAACATTCCGATACAGACGTCAAGAACTTCCAAGCTAAGTTACAGTGGTTACTGAGTGATACTCAAGAACTGCAAGCTTTCGTGCAGCGTTATGATGCCGACACCCAAATGCCGGGTGCTTTATCGCCAGAAGATTACGAGAAAGACCGTACACAATCCAAGCGCCCTTATGATGAGTACCAAGGCAAATCGACGCGTTGGAGCTTAAAATATTTACATGGTTTGAATATTGCTGATAGTGCCGAGCTAGAATTACTGACCTTTGGCCATCGTTCTGAGCGTTTCTTCCAGTGGGGTTACAACAGTACTAAAAATGTGGCGTGGTCTGATCCGTCGCAGCCATCGACTGATATTCGTACGTCACCACGTGAATTTAAGGTGTATGGGGTAGAGCCGAAACTCGCGATCTATTTTGACGGCAATACAGTGACCCAAAACGTAATCGTTGGGGCACGCTACGTCAATGAAGATATCGATTACAAGCTTACTCAAACGCCGATTGCTGGTGGCTTGACAAAGACTCCACGTGACTGGCACTTAGACACTGACGCTTATGCTGGCTATATCAGTAACGAAATTGGTTTGTTTAATGATGTGTTAAAGGTAACCCCTGGTATTCGCTATGAATCAATAGATATGGCATTTTACGATCTAGGTAAGGCGGAAAAGACAAATAACAAAGTGACAGAATGGTTGCCTGGTTTAACGGTGGCGTACCATTTAACTGAGCAATGGGTAGGTTATACCAATGCTCAGAAATCTTTGCGAGCACCACAAATTGCTTACATCCGTGGTAAAGGTGAAGAGGGCAGTGAACTTGCATGGAGTTATGAGTTGGGTGCTCGCTACAACCAAGATTCAACCAGTTTCAACGTAGCGCTTTACCGAATCGATTTTGAAGATCAGCTTCAATGGCAAAAAGCGACTGAAACTTTCGACAATATTGGAAAAACACTCCACCAAGGTGTTGAACTTTCCGGCCGTTACACGCTGGAATCTCTTCAGGCTCTAAGCTTAGGAGCGGGTTATAACTACCTAGACGCAACGATTGAAGAAGACGGTGCAAATAAGGGTAATCAACTGCCTTACACCTCTAAACATCAATTTAGCTGGGATGCGACTTACGCATTTAGCAAGTTAGACACCACCTTGTCTGGTTATTACTTCAGCGAGTCATACTCTGACAATGCGAACACGAGTGACGAGGATGCTATCGGGGCGACGGGCAAAGTCCCAGCTTATATGGTTTGGAACTTCAATTTAGGCTCCGATCTATACAAGGATGAGAGTAGCAAACTGCGCATGAACTTCGCTGTCAACAACTTGTTTGATGAGGACTATTACTTCCGAGGCATTGATACCAGCCCAGTTGGTCGCTATCCGGCGCCAGGGCGATCTTATACCTTGGATCTGAATTACCAGTTCTAATCAGTAATTTATTGAAAATCATAACGAATAAAAGTCGCCAATACCCTTGGCGACTTTCACGGTTCTAGCGTTAGAGGATAATTTAATATGGGAAACGGCTCTCAACCAGTTTCAACGAATACATTACGCCCAATGAATAGATTATGGTTAAGTCTTGCTGCATTGGTGATGTGTTTAATTTCATTTTCGAGTTTGGCCAAAACAAGAGTCATCCAAGATGAGCAAGGTCAGTTTGAGATTAACACCACGCCACAGCGTATTGTTGTGCTGGAATTCTCATTTGTTGATGCATTAGCCGCGGTAGGCGTTTCTCCCGTTGGTGTTGCCGACGATAATGATGCCACACGAGTGATTCCAGCAGTACGAGACTTGGTTGATCCTTGGCAGTCTGTTGGCATGCGATCTCAACCTAGTCTAGAGGCTATTGCTGTGCTCAAGCCTGATTTGATCATCGCAGATGCGGAACGTCATCGAGCTGTGTATCAAGATCTACAGCGAATTGCACCGACTTTGCTATTAAAAAGCCGAGGAGAAACTTATCAAGAAAATTTGGAATCAGCGCTCAAAATTGGTGTTGCTCTTGATAAGCAATCAGATATGGAGCAACGAATTCAACAACATCATCAAGCTATGCTCGAGTTTAAGAGCCACTTTTCTCTAAAGCAAACCGTTCAGTTTGCTGTCGTTTCGGATAAAGGTATGTGGCTTCATGGTCCAGTATCTTATGCCGGAGGAGTACTGACCACATTAGGAATTGCGAGCCCGATTGAAGAACTTACTGAAAAAGCGTATTTGCCAACAAGCTTTGAGTTGCTGCTAAAAACCAATCCGGACTGGCTGTTATTAGGTGCTTACTCGCATCCTAATGTAGTCAACGATTGGGAGAAAAACCCGTTATTCAACCTAATGACTTCAGCAAAAAATAGTCAAGTTGTTGAAGTGTCACCAGCACTTTGGTCATTAAATCGAGGCATGCTAGCGGCTGAACAGATGGCGAAACATCTAGAGCAGATCTTGGAACGACCATGAGAACGATATTGACCTCTAGCGGAAAGCGAAAGTTGACAATATTACCGTGGCGAGCCACTGTATTTACGTTGTCAGTGTTGTGCTTGATGCTATCTGGCTATGCGGCTTCGATGCTGGGATGGTCCAACTTTTCTCTGACTCTTAATGACTTAGTTGACTATTGGTTTGCGTTTGATACGAGCAATATGACTCATCAAATTTTGGCGACTCTGAGAGCGCCAAGAGCTTATGCTGGGTTATTGATTGGAGCGAGTTTAGCGGTTGCGGGCTTATTGATGCAGGGCTTAACAAGAAACCCACTCGCATCTCCTTCTATTCTTGGTATTAATTCTGGTGCTGCCTGTTTTATGGCTTTAGCTGCCATAGGCGTGCCTGTTGTCAGTGAACTAAATCCAATCCTTAATGCTGTTATCGGTGCCTCGTTAAGTGGCGGTGCTGTGATGCTCCTCGGTGGTTTTTTTTCCGCACGTTCTCACCCGTTGCGCTTGGTTTTAGCGGGCATCGCCATAACGGCACTACTGATTGGGTTGACTCGAGCAGCATTGATTCTTGCCGACGATATGGCTTATAGCGTGCTGCATTGGCTTACAGGCTCATTATCTACCGTGGATGATGAACAATGGCGAATGTTGTGGCCCCCGATCATGGTTGGGCTAGGGTTAGCTATTAGCTTGGCGCGCAACCTTAATTTACTGGCGCTTGGTGAGGAGGTTGCGGTTGGGCTAGGCAGTAACATCCGCCTTACGCGATTCATTTGTAGTGTGACCATTGTTTTGCTGGCGGGCGCGAGTGTCGCTATTGCCGGGCCTATTGGCTTTGTCGGATTGTTAATTCCCCACTTAGTTCGTCCTATGGTTGGGCATAATTACCATGTGTTAATTCCCGTTTCTGCGATGTCTGGTGCTGCATTGGTATCTTGGTCAGACGCGTTGTCGCGAGCTATTGCTTTCCCGACAGAAACGCCAGTGGGTGTCATTACCGCTTTATTAGGGACACCTTGTTTTGTTCTCATAGCTACGAGGAAGTCTTAATGCATCATAATGCGAAGCTATTGTTATTGCTTGGGCTGCTTATGCTGATGGCCTTTTCTGGCTTGTTTGTTGGGGCTGCATCACTTTCTATTTCTCAAGTGATGGAACATCTGATTGCTTTCTCTAGTGACGATTTTGTTATCCAACAGTATCGGTTGCCACGTATGTTACTCGCAATCAGTGTCGGTGCAGGGTTAGGGCTTTCAGGCGTGTTAGTACAAGGTGTAATACGTAACCCTCTGGCGTCTCCTGACTTGATGGGAATTAGCGCTGGAGCAGGCCTTGCTGCAACAGCGAGTTTGGTTTGGTTTCCGAATGCGCCGGTGAGTTTGCTTCCTATATTTGCGATGTGTGGTGGTATTTTTGCAGCTGGATTGATTACCTTATTGGCATGGTGGTCTAAGCCAACACCGGCTAAACTGGCATTAATTGGTATTGCGGTAAGTGCGTTTCTGGCCAGTTGTATTGATTTCTTACTCGTCACTAACCCTATCGAGATCAATACAGCCATGGTATGGCTCACAGGTAGCCTTTGGGGTAGGAACTGGCAGCAAGTCCCATTTATCTGGGGGGCGTTGGTTTTACTATTACCAATGGCATTATGGCTTGCTTGGCGATTAGACGTGTTGGGACTTGGTCAGGAAAATGCGACGACCTTGGGTATCAAGCCAAAACAGATTCAGGTTCTCGCATTGTTGGCTGCTGTGTTACTCGCAAGTGTCAGCGTGTCAGTTGCCGGGACAATCAGTTTCGTTGGGCTATTGGCGCCTCATTTAGCGCGTTTATTGTTCGGCCACAATCATAAGTTGCTAATCCCTGCGTCTGCTATATTAGGGGCTATTTTAGTCACCTGCGCAGATGCACTCGCACGAGGTTTGAACCCTCCAATCGAACTGCCTGCCGGCGTGCTGACGTCAGTGATCGGCGCACCTTATTTCATTTTTCTTCTTTATCGTTATCGAGGTTGGTAACCATGCTAAAAACGCAGAATCTTTCCGTCGCGTACGGCAAACAGACGATCATCCCAAACCTCACGGTTTCAATCCCTAAAGGGAAAATTACCGCATTGATTGGCCCCAATGGATGTGGAAAATCCACCTTGTTAAAAACCTTGGTAAGAATCAATAACCCAATGTCAGGTGAGGTATTGTTTGAAGGTAAACCATTATCAAGTTATGGCGATAAAGCGCTTGCACGTTCTTTATCGCTTCTGCCACAAATCCTAGTTAGCCCTGAAGGCATTACCGTTAGAAAATTGGTCGAATATGGACGTTCTCCTTATGTATCCCACTGGGGAAAGTTAGGAAAAGACGATCAAACCATTGTTGAGCAAGCAATGCGTGATACAGGCGTACTTGAATATGCTGATAAGCCAGTTGAATCCTTATCTGGCGGACAAAGGCAAAGAGCGTGGATCGCAATGGTGATAGCACAAGATACGGACATCGTTATGCTTGATGAGCCAACCACCTATTTAGATATGTCGCATCAAGTAGAACTAATGAACTTGATGCAACAGATGAACGCCAAAGGCAAAACGGTGGTAGTGGTACTGCACGATCTAAATCAAGCGTGTCGTTACTGCGATCATTTGGTGGTGTTAGAGCAGGGGTGTGTTGTGGCAGAAGGCTCGCCCGACGAGGTGATGACAGAGGCGTTGCTAGATGATGTTTTTGACTTGAATGCGAAAGTATTCCGCGACCCGATTTCAAATACGCCGATGTGTGTAGCGATTTAGGTAGTGATTGTTTGAAGCAATTATTGACCGACAGCTAGCTATTCAGTCATTCAGAGTTGTGATTGAGATAGTATTTTGCTACAAAACGCGCATAATCTCGCTATACAACATTTAAAGAAGATATTACCTATGACTACGTTTCAATACTACTTTCACCAACTGCCTTGTTTTGACTGCAAAAAAACGACAGTAAGCACAGATCTTGGTTGGTTAACGCCAGCGATGAAAGAGGTGGTTTTAGCGCAACTGACGGAAACACTGGCACAAGGTGAGATTACCCCTGATCTGACTGCTAATGTTGTTTGCACTAAAGAAGAAGCTCGCGAGTACTTGCTGTTGAACTTCTTTGGTTATTCAGAAGAAGAGCTTGAAGGTGAAATCGAGGCGGATGATGAGCAAGAAGTCGCTGACGAGATCGCAGAGCTGCTTGAAGACGGTAAAGACACGATTGAGTTCGAACATGAAGTAGCGCTTCAGTGTTGTGCTGACTGCGACATCATCGAAGAGTAACTAAGTATCTTCTAAAGTAAGCGAATCAGTTTGCCACATCTGGTGATAGGCCATTCGCAAAAGGCGCTCGTGAACAAATGTTCGCTAGCGCCTTTTTTGTATCCAGTTTTGAAATTCAGCATTAAGATGCTTAGCTGTTGATGATACCTTGCTCATTGAGTTGGGAAAGGATCTCCGCCGTTTTCTCACGGAATAAATCTCTCAGTAAACGAACGGTTGGCGTGATGGATTGACGGCTTGGGCATACCAACCACAGCTCTGTTGGTGTCGGCTCATAGTTAGGCATGATTTTGACCACATCGCCAGACAGCAAATGACTCGACATATCCAAACAAGACTTTATAGCGATGCCTTTTCCTGCAATACACCATCGTCTAACCAGGTCTGCGTCATTGGATGCGCGATTCCCTTTGAGCTTTACTTTGTGGTCTTGGGTGCCGTCGTTAAATACCCACTCGTCTTGCAACATGTCATGAAGTTGATACAGAAGTCCGTTGTGCTCAGCCAAATCACTTGGATGGTCTGGGCTGCCTTTTTCTGCGATATACTTAGGTGAAGCACATAAGATTCTCGGCACATCACAAATTTTGAAGCCGTACATGTTGGCATCAGTCGGTGAACCGTAACGCAACGCCATATCCACAGAATCACGATAAAAGTCGATGTTACTGTCACTGATGCTCGTTCGAAGTGTCGCTTGAGGGTAATCAAATAGAAACTCATCTAGCCAAGGTATGACGAGGTTTCGCCCTAAATCTGACGAAAGCGCGATTCGAATTTCGCCATCAATGACACCAAGCTCCTCGCGCATATTGAGTTTCGCTTGGTCCAACATTTTCAACGCTTGTTCGCACTCTGGTAAATATCGTTCTCCAGCGGGAGAGAGGCGAAGATGACGAGTGGTTCTTACGAAAAGCTCTGCACCGAGTGCCGCTTCAACGCGTTTCACCGCCGCACTTGCCGTTGCTGTGCGCATGTCTAGGTTAGTGGCGGCTGCTGTGATACTGCGAAACTCCGCTACCTTTAAAATTACTTGTAAGTCTTCAAGAAGCATTTCATTTCCCTGTTCTGAGCCGTGAATCGGTTGCTCTATTCGTCATAAGTTTGGCCATTTTGCTGTGGTTAATCTTAGTATTTTGCTTGCGTATATACACCTTATTGTCAAAAATAATTTGATAATAATTCAAACATTAGGCTGTTTATCTAAAGTGAGAAATCTCTAAGATTCAATTATCGAATTTAAGGAGAAGCATCATGTCACTACCATCTACAATGAAAGCCATCGGATTTACTCAGTCGCTAGCGATTACAGAACCAGAAAGCCTGTTTGAATTTGAAACGAGCCTGCCGGAATTAAAAGAGAATGACTTACTGGTAAAAGTGAGTGCGACTTCTATTAACCCTGCAGACGCGAAAATCCGTATTCGCAACGCAAAAGATAAGACACTTGATCAACCAAAAGTGTTGGGCTACGACGCTGTTGGGGAAGTGGTTGGTAAAGGCACAAACGTCGAAGGTTTCGAGTTAGGCGATCGTGTGTACTATGCGGGTGACGTAACACGCATGGGCGCTAACGCAGAATACCAAGCCGTTGACTACCGCATCACAGCTAGAGCGCCACAAAGCTTAACGGATGAAGCCGCGGTTGTTATGCCGCTTACAACGCTCACTGCGTGGGAAGCGTTATTTGATCGCCTGCGTGTTCGCCCTGAAGAGAAAAAGTCTATCCTGATCATTGGCGGTGCTGGTGGTGTTGGCTCTATTACTATTCAGCTAGCGAAGCAATTAACTAACCTTAATGTTATTGCGACAGCGTCAAGACCTGAAACCGAGCAGTGGGTAAAAGACATGGGTGCAGACCACGTAGTGAACCACCGTAACTTGGTTGAATCAGTGCGTGAGCAAGGCATCCAGTATGTGGATTACATCTTCAATGTTGCGGACACAAAAGGTCACTGGGATGCGATGGTAGAGTTGATTGCGCCGCAAGGCATGATCAGTTCAATTGTTGAGTTTGATAGTGAGATTGACCTCTCTGCACTACAAGGTAAGTCAGTAGGCTTCATTTGGGAGCTGATGTTTACTCGTTCGCTGTTCAATACCGACGATATTCAGAAGCAGCAAGATATCTTGTTCCAAACTGCGAACTTGATTGATGCGGGCCGTATTAAATCTACGCTAACCATCACACTGAATGGTTTGAGTGCAGATACGCTGAAAGAGGCGCACCAACGTATTGAAAGCAGCGCATCAATTGGTAAAACAGCCATCAAATACTAAGTGTTAATGATCTAGAATGCAGCGTTTGAACCCTTTAGCATTTGATGAGTTCTAACGTTTGAATAGAAAAACCCCAGACATTTTCCGCAAAGAGATTGGTGTCTGGGGCTTCGTTCATCTGCGATCTTTTCAATTTATTTGGATGCTTTGAATTGAATCTGAATCAGTTTTAACGCAAAGGGCAAAGGCCGTTTGTCTGCAATCAAAAAGCCGAACTGTTTGATGTCTTGAGCTTTGAGCTCTGGTGAATTGTTGAGTAATCGTCCTCTAAACACGGCTTGAAAGTCCTCTAGTCTGAACACTTTCGTGAGTGGCTCGCCTTTGACAGTTTCGAAGCTGTGCTTGTAGTTAGTTCGATATCCGTCTTTCCATGTTGTGAACCTCAACTGGTAGGAGCGCCCGTCACCAACAAAGGATAACTCTACATTGTCAACCGTAGGTTTTAACGATTCAAGGGAGCGATTTATTGAGCTGAATCCACCATTGTTCTCTAATGATAATTCACCTTTAAATAGGCTATGCTCGCCATCATAAACGATCCCACCTGTTGAAACGCCACCCATTACGTTGTCGTTGATCGCAGACCATTGCTGGTGTTCGCTCGATTTCGTGAAATCAATCATCTCTATTCCTGCTGTTGACGTTTCAGACCATAACAAAGAAAGGCTCAGGGTTAACCATAAAAGCGTTATTCTCTTATGCAGATGGTACGCTGTGAAGTTTGACTCGTTCATGATTTACTCCATTGCTCATTAGTCCGCAGAAGGTTCAGTGGCGAGTATTCCCAGACAATGGTCGATGAATTCAGAGTAGTTTAACGCGTTGTCGTACTCAATTTTCAGCGAACCGTGAAACATTAGTGTGACGGTGACGTCTTTGTAGCTTAGCCAACAGGTGTAACCATCGTAATCATGCCAAGCTATCATTTCACCAACTTGATATTTGTTGTTCAGTTGTTCACCGGAAGAGCGAATGAACTCGAATACTCTAAGAAACTCGATGATGGTGATCCTGTTGTCCATGTGTGACTCCCTCGGTGTGAACGACGATAAATAGCTAAGCACTTGTATTTAAATCGTTACGGTTTGCTTTTAGGTTCCGATCACTAAGAGAGACGCGAGCACTTTTAGATTGTGCTCGCGGTATGGAAGTCGAGAAATGTATCTACTGATGAGCTCCTAAAAGAGCTTCAGATTTATGCTTGATTCGAAACACAAAATAGACCATAGACGCTAGAGCAGCGATTAGGTTACCGAGGGCCATAAAAAAGATGACATTGAGAACAGGATTATCGAAAGCGGTAATAAAGAAGGCACCTGGCAGCCCAACAAAGATCATTGCAAGTCGAAATAGCGGCGGGAGTTGAGAAAAGCCTCTAACTCTTAACCAAGATATAAACACAAGAGCAATACCATCAATTGCGATCACTGCGACTGAGAGTTTTAATGCTTTTACCAATTCATTTGTTGCAGTAGGTGTATAGATCTGAGAAATAGCCTCAGCAAGTAAACTTAACCCAAATGCACTCACTAGGATATAGCCGAACATAATCGTGAGCATAGAGTAAGGTTCATTAGAGGATTTGTCCATTTGAGAGAGTGAAATGGACAGAGATATCACCAACCCTACATAGAGCACGGAAAAGCTATTCATAAAGTTGAGGGCAAACCCAAGATACGCAGTATGCTCTTGGCTATAAAGGCTAGCAAACGTAAGAACTAAAATTGAAATACCACCAGTGAAGCAGATACTGGTTAATGCTTCTGTGCGACCAAAATTAACAAGTATTCCGACCTTTTCTTTGTTGAATCGTGGAGTAGCGATGAGCTGATTTTTGAAACCTAGATATATGACAGGCAATAAGGTTATAACACGTATTGCTAGGGTCGATATTGATACCGCTACAGAAGCATTATCTATGTTAGCTATTGCGATATAGTTAAAAGCGATATTCGCTATTGCACTGGCTATTGTTACCGCTAGCACTTTTTTCTCTAAGCCTTGTGCTTCTAAAATGTTGCATAATCCAACATAAATAGCCAATGGAAAAATACTAATGGAAAGTATAAAATAACTTTGAGTTGCGTGGATTGTAGCATCAAAAAATTGGCCCACAAGAAGGCTTATAACAAGTAAAACCACGCCAAGACATATTGAATATCCAAGTATTTCTTGAGCAGTTTGACGAGGTGCCTCTTTGTTTTGTCCAATGACAATATTGATACCAATACTGAGTACGACTGCCAAGATAACGAAAACCTGAGAGACTTGTGAAGCCAAGGTGTAATCTTGCACCGCCACCATATTTGTATGCCCTAACATGATCATATCGACCATCGCGAGAGACAGTGCAACAAACCTTGTTGCTGAGATTACTAGGGCTCGCTTAAGGAAAGTTGCGATCATATTAAAGTTCCTGTTGATGTAGGGAAGCTGTTATCGTTTTCAAGTATCCAATACATGAAAGTGTGTTGAGGTTGAACGTTTTTGGTGAGTAGTTATTGATTTCTGTTATGCGGAAACGAATGTAAACGGAACGAAAAATAGGTTCAATAATATTGAAATAAATATTTTATATAAACATTGAAGCTTTGATCTATATCTTAATCCTAGATTGTTAAACTAATCTAAATATCAATATTAATGTTGATATTCACTATAGTTAATTAACTATTTTGTTAAATATATTATCTAATGTAGCTTTGGCTAATCTAGAATAATGGTTCGCATTAAATGACATAATATTTATTTTACATTCCACTTATTTCAATCAGCCATTACTAACTTTCTCGTGGAATATCAATTATTGCATCTAGTGGTAAAGGGATAAAAAATAGGGTGATAATCTATTGAGGTAAAAAGGGAGATAGCTGTTTCGATAGTGATAACTATAGTCGCAATTAACGCCTTTCACTTCGTTGTGAAAGGCGTTTTTATTTGAGTCTACTTCACTTTAATTAGTGTACTTGAATCGGTGTGTGCGAAGGCTTTGTCGTAGATCTCCAAACCTGTGGTTTGAGAGTAGGTCAGTGTGTCGTCAGAAATGCTGATGTTCATTGTGAAGTCTGTGGTGGTAGCGTTGTCTGTCGTATATTCAGACTCGGCGATACCGCGTTTAGACGCGACTAAGGTCATCGTGTCGCCAGCAGGGCCTTCCGCGGTGACACATGTGGTACGCGGAACACAGTAAGAGTTGTAGACGATCTGATTTTTTTGATCGTAGATAAAGTAACCGCGTTGATCGTGGAATTTAGAATCGTCAGCTTTTCGGAATACTTCCTGTTTATAGTAAAGCGCAACGAGATATTGGTCGCTGGCGTTGGTGGCATCTGCGGCTACTTCAAATGTCATCACCTCATAAAATGGTGTGACAGCAGGGCCTCCCGCCCCCACTTCAGTACCTTCTTGGCCCGGTGATACATCAATACCACCAGTTTCTACGGATTTCCAGGTGCCAACTAATTTTGCTAGTGGCCCGAAGTCCATCCCATCAATTGTGTTGTGATCTGCAAATGCTGGAGACGAGATTGTCGCTGCGATACCCAATGCTAATACTTTTTTCACACTAACTTCCTTATATAGTTATTTGACTTAATTAACAATAAACGTGCTGTGAAACCAGTTTATTAACCCAGATCAGTGTTGCTGGTTAATATGAAAGCGAAGTGTAAGCTGATGCATCAGTCAATAAGGGGATGTTAATGCGTTTAAATATTGAACAGAAACCTTGCTTTCTCATCCGAATTTAAGGGGGAAGTCGTAGGTTTATTGGCGTCTTAAGGTTGAGGTCAGTTATCAGGTTTGAAGTCATCTAAACTTAAAGTTTGTATTTCAGAAAATACGACAATCTGGGCTCTAAAAACGTTCTCGAAATAAATGCAAATTAACGCTTTACCTCAACTTAACTTGAGGTATTAGGATATGCAACGTTGCTTACGAGAATACTTTAAGGAGAGAAGAATGATCCAACTTGAACATGTAAATTTAGTCGTTAAAGACATCCCGGAAATGCTGACTTTCTACAAAGCGGCGTTCCCTCATTGGTATGTTCGTGACGAAGGAAAGGGCGAATGGTCAGGTAAGCCGCGAAACTGGTTACACTTCGGAGATGAGTATCAGTATATCGCAATGAGTGATCATGGTGAGGGTGATAATCGAGATTTAGATGGCCACTCTGTTGGTCTAGCACATTTCGCCTATGTGACTCATGATATTGAAAGCGTCACTCAACGTCTTATCGATGCGGGCTTTCCGATTGCTAAACCTGGCGCTGAAGAACCTTATCGCAAGAACGTTTATTTTGTGGACCCAGCTGGCTTTGAGGTCGAGTTCGTTGAATATCTGAGTGATGATCCCAAGCTTCGAAATGCGACAAGTTAGCAGAATCGTTAGGTAGGAAAACTGAAAAAGGCATTGTGGAACACTCCGCAATGCCTTTTAGATTGATTAGTTAAATGCTCTTTCGCTCGGTGTTCTACTTAGCTTTGAACGGCACCAATAGCTGTTTCCCAAACACATTAATAAGCGCGCCAGTGACAATCAGACCACCACCAAGATATGTCCATACTGAAGGAATCTCATTGAAGATCCAAACACCTAGTAGCGCTGAGAAGACGATTTGAACATAAGAGTAAGCCGAAGCTTTACCTGCTGCTTGAGTTTGCATTGCCTTTGTTAAACCGTATTGGCCAATTTGAGTGAAAACCCCAACCAAAACCAACATCACTGTTAAGAATAGGCTCGGCATTACAAAGTCGTTCCAAATAAGCGCTGTCGATATCGGCAGAGCCACTAATGGGAAGTAGAAGATGATGACAGAGCTGTCTTCTGTTTGGCTTAGCTTTCGTACAATCACGTAAGCAATTGAGCTACCAAATGCACCAAGCAATGCCACCAAAATACTGAACAACGGTAACTCGCTGCTTGTATTGCTGCTCATACTTGGTTGTACCATCACCAGTAACCCCGCTAGGCAGAATGCAATGCAGATCATAGTCGATTTTTGGACACGTTCTTTGAGGAATAACACGCCAAGCAGGGCAGTAAACACGGGGTGTACGTACTGTAGAATGGTTGCTTCTGCTAACGGTAAAGTTGTTACCGCGTAGTACACACACATTAGCGCTGCAGTGCCGACTGCACCGCGAACAAACAATAGTGGTTTGTTGTTACCCCAGATAGAAATGCCTTTTCGTTTTACGTCGATATAGCTAATGATCAAAGATACTAAGGCCCTTGCCGCAACGATCTCAAATACAGGTATGCCATAGTTGCTGATGTATTTCACACAGGCTGACATCAGTGCGAATCCAAAAGCGGAGAGGAGCATGAATCGAACCCCTACGGGGATCATTGTAAAAGAGAAAGAAGGCATAAAAATATCAATCGGTTGAGGGAAAAGGAATCATAGCTTAGTTTATAAGACCCGACCAAAGCCTTTGTCTTTTTCTCGTCAACTTGATTAAATTAATTCTCATTTCCGCTCTTCTACTTGATTACGGATACATCAATGTACCGCCAAACGCACATCACATTTTGCCTCACATAATATCGGTCATAGCTCAATTTTATAAAATCAACATCAACAGAAGGTGACGCTAATCCAACTCTGATTTATCGGGCGTTTTAATTGTCCTTATCACTCATATCATTCCTGTGAATTTATAATGAGAGATATGTTCTATGAAACCAATAAATACCTTACTCATATCCACACTCGCGCTTTGCTCTTTTAGTTCAGCGACTTATGCCGATACCATTTTGCATGCATTTAATTGGAAATATTCAGATGTGACAGCTAATGCTAATCAAATAGCTGAAGCTGGTTATAAGAAAGTACTGGTCGCTCCGGCAATGAAATCCAGTGGCACCCAATGGTGGGCGCGTTATCAACCACAAGATCTGCGCACGATTGATTCTCCATTGGGGAATAAACAAGATCTAGCAGCAATGATTGCCGCGCTGAAAAGTGTCGGTGTTGATGTTTACGCGGATGTTGTACTTAACCACATGGCGAATGAAAGCTGGAAGCGAAACGACTTAAACTACCCTGGTACAGAAGTGTTAAACGAGTATGCCAGCCGCTCAAACTATTATGCTGACCAGACTCTTTTCAGCAACTTAGCGCAAGGTTTTGTCTCGGCTACTGATTTTCATGCGGCTGGTTGTATTTGGGATTGGGATGATCCTGGACATGTTCAATATTGGCGTTTATGTGGTGCTGATGGCGATACCGGGCTACCCGATCTCGACCCAAACAACTGGGTAGTGTCACAGCAGCGTTTGTATTTGAAGGCGCTAAAAGAGATGGGTATCAAGGGTTTCCGTATTGATGCGGTGAAACACATGAGCCAGTACCAAATCGACCAAGTATTTACGCCTGAAATCACATCGAACATGCACGTGTTTGGTGAGGTGATTACCAGTGGTGGGGCTGGGAACAGTGGGTACGAGTCTTTCTTAGCACCTTACTTGAACAACACCAATCATTCTGCGTACGATTTCCCGCTGTTTGCTTCGATTCGATCGGCGTTCTCTATGGGCGGTGGTTTGAACCAATTGCACGATCCACAAGCTTACGGACAAGCCTTGCCTGATAGCCGTGCCATTACCTTTACTATCACACACGATATTCCAACCAACGACGGCTTCCGTTACCAAATTATGGATCCACAAGATGAGCAGCTTGCTTACGCGTATATCCTTGGTAAAGATGGCGGCACTCCACTGATCTACAGTGATGATCTTCCTGATTCTGAAGACAAGGATAACGGTCGCTGGAGCAATGTGTGGAACAGTTCGACAATGAAAGCCATGTTGAGCTTCCATAACGCGATGCAAGGCAAGACAATGGCCATGATTGCAAGTGACCAGTGCACTTTGCTGTTCAAGCGTAGCAAAGAAGGGGTAGTTGGGATAAACAAATGTGGAGAAACGCGTGGCGTGACCGTTGACACTTACCAACACGAGTTCAATTGGCATGTTCAATACAAAGACGTATTAAGCAGCGCGACAGAAACCATTTCTTCTCGCTATCATACGTTTAACCTGCCACCACGCAGCGCGCGTATGTTTAAGTTGTAAATTCTATCGAGCTAAACCACTTAGCTCATTAAGTAAGAACGAAGTATAAGCCTCAGCACATGCTGTGGCTTATTCATTTGACGTAAGCTTGTGTTCAGTGTTGGTCTTCAATCACTCCTGACCAATGATTTTTCTGGGAGAGTGCTTTCAACAATTCGATCTCTTTCGCAGTCTCTATTTTAAGCCACTCAATCAAGTCGTTGATCACTGCAGAGTGAGTACGCTGATGGATGAAGTAGGTCCAAGCACTGTGTTGAATCTTGGCATTTTGCGGGCAATGCAAGAAACCTCGTTTTAAATCCTGCAAAACCAAAAGCAGATCCGTTACCGTCACGCCTTCACCAGATAAGCAGGCACTGAGCGCCATATCCAAAGATAGGAAGCTGGTATTTCTAACAGGCTTTGTCGGTGGTGATTCGACATCGGCCAGCCATACCTTCCAGTCATGGTGATCTAAAGTCGGGTGAAGCCTTGGCATGGTTAAGATCGAATCGAGGTCGGTATCTTTCTTAGTTAAACCTAAAGCATTGGTTAAGCTTGTGGAACACACGGGTGCCATAAACTCTTCACGCAAGAAAGTGATGTCAGGAGCGTTGTCATAACGGCTTTTGAATCGAGTATGAAAGATCAACAGGTCATACTCACTGCTGTTAATGGCTTCATCTTCTTCAATCACAGGAACAATCACGATCTCGTAATCTGGGTAACGCTCGTTTAATTCACGAACCTTAGAGATCAACACGCGCGTAGCGAAGCTCAAGGTTGCCTTGATCACGATACGTTTCTGTTTTGGTTCTCTCCAAGATGCGATAACCGATTCGATACTGCGGTAGCTTTCTCGCAAAGCGGTATACAAATCATGGCCTTGCTCTGTTAATTCAATCGCTCGATGTTTACGAATGATCAAAGATGCGTTCAGCTCATCTTCAAGCTGTTTTATCTGACGGCTAATTGCACTCTGTGTCACGTTGAGTTCATCGGCGGCGAGTGTAAAGCTCATCAGTCTTGCTGCCGCTTCGAAGGCTTTTAAGCCATTATGTGAGGATGGCAGGCTAGGATATGGGGTCATAATTCACTCGCATGAGTTTTTGGAATGTTAGAGTCGCAAATTTATCAATTGAACGCTAGCCCCATCGATCGTATTTTGGTCGAAATTAACCGAGGCGCTCATGAAAAAAATATTCACTCTTGCATTCCCTTTGATCATTTCACAGTTGATATCCATGGCTTTAGTCCTTACTGACGTTTGGATGATGTCGCGGATCAGCGTGTCAGCCCTTGCGGCTGGTGGCTTAGGCGCGTCTATCTACTTTTTTATCTTCATTATTGCGAGCAGCACGGTAGGCTGTGTCGCGAATTTGATTGCTATTGCTTATGGTCAACGAGTTGCTCGCCCTGAATTTGGGAATAGCCAAATTCGGTTGGCAGTGAAAGGCGCAACTATGTTGGCGTTTGTACTTAGTGCGCTCTTAATGGCAAGTTTTTGGTTAGCCCCCTTGGTATTAGAAGCAGCCAAGCAACCACAGGAAGTGATCACTTTGGCGATGGAATACGTGCACGCTCTTAAATGGGTGATGTTGCCTTCGCTTATCTTATTGGTGTTGCGTGGCTTAACCAGTGCGTTTGGCAATGTGCGTTCTATTTTAGTGATGTCGATAATCACGGTTATCCTGAATGTTCCGGTGAGCTATTTCTTAACCTTTACATTGGATATGGGATTAACAGGACTTGGGTTGGGTACCGCTATTGCGGCATTTATGGTGATGATTGGATACACGGTTTGGGTATTCAAGCGTGACGAATTCAAACAGTTTGCTCCTTGGCTACACACAGAAGAGTACTCCCTTAAGCTGATGAACCCTTTGCTATTGATGGGCTTACCTATCGCGATTGCAGCGTTGCTTGAGCATGGCTTGATATACGGTGGAACCTTAATGGCAGGGACCATTAGTATCGCTTCTTTAGCGCTGCACCAAATCTTACTGCAATGCCTGAGCTTTACATGGAACTTTAACTTTGGTTTCTCCCAAGCAGCTGCGATTTTGGTTGGTCGTGATTACGGAGCGGGCAACTATGAAGGAATCAAACGAACCTCGATTCAAAGCTTCATATTAGTGTCGGTGTTGAGTGTGGCGCTATCGGCTGTGTTCATCTTATGGCCGGAAATGATAGCTTCTATCTTCAAGCTGGATGATGGCACAGGAGCAATGACAACGCTATTGGCCTCTGTTATCTGGGTTGTTGCTCTGTGCTTTATTGTTGACGCTTGGCAGTTGTTAGCAATCAACCTGCTTAGAGGTATGAAGATTGTCTCTATGCCAACGGTGATGACGGCAATTGGTTACTGGGTATTTGGTCTACCTGCTGCTTGGTACTTAATGCCCAAGTTGGAATTGGCCGGAATCTGGGGCGGAATTGGTGTTGGTTTGGGAGTGACAGGTATTCTGCTGCTTATCCATTTGATGGTTGTGCTTAACAAAAATAGCAAGGATCTAAATATCGGTTGCTCAGCTTCCTCTTAACTTTTTTAGTGAAATTATTATCGACAACAAATAGCCACAGACAGTACTGTGGCTTTGTTTGTCAAGGGCGTGTTGATCTTTCGTGGTTAAATTTCGTTCGACATAAAAGCGTTTTAATCGCGGCGAGGGAGAAGTAGCCTAGTCATTCTAAGTAAATCTCCCTCAACAAAGAGTAAAACGCTTTTAGCCGAACCCTTTGGGCAGCGTTTACTGGTCATTTCTACTGCGTTATCGGCTTCTCATGTAGGCTAGCTACACATTAAAGCCTCTGCCTTGTAGAAATACCCAGTAACTCGCTGCAAAAATCAGCTCGAAAGAGCAACACGCCCTGATTGATTCAAGGGGGAATGAATCAATATCAGGAATTAGGGGGCGCTATTGGTAGCTAGGTTTCACCGTAGTGCAATTACTGTCCACCAGAGAGGGCTGACCTCATCATGGTTTTAAACTGCTCTTTTTGTTCATCAGTTAACACGTTATAGATGTTGTTCTTAAGACGCATCTCTTGCATCACCATCGACTTTTCAGTGGCTTGAACTGTGTCGATAACTTTTTCCATCTCAGCTTCATCGAATTCAAGTTGAGTCACTAGGGCGATCTGTTTTTTCTTCAACTCAATCGCGCTGTCCATATCAATTTCTGTTCTGCTTGTTTGATAGTCTTGAACAAGGGAGAACACTTCTGCTTGTTGCTCTTCAGTTAGATTCAAAGAAGCAATAACCATTTGTAGCGGGCTGAGTGCTGGCTGTGTTGGTTGTTGTGGTGACGATGCACTCACAAACGGAGCAGTAACAAGCAAAGCTGAAGCAGTTAATACACAAAGTGACTTTTTCAGTGATTTCATTGAATTTCTCCTGTTGGTGGAAACAAGAGTATAGATGAGCAAGCTGAACTCGATATGAACACGCTGTTCAGTTAAGTTCGTTTGCTAAGCCTAAATGATTGGCTAAAGCGCGTTAGACCTTGGTCTTACAGAAACATCGAACAAAGCTGACTAAAATGAACCGAGTCGCTCACCGTTATATCAAGGAATATACAAATGGAAGTTGGATTGTTCTGGGCAGAGAAGGGAATGTTAGTACTTGGTGCACTGTTTGTATTAACGAGTGTGATGCAGTATGGAAAACGCAGTAGTGATTGGAAAGGTGTGATCACTATGTTTTATAAACGTATTCCAATGAGTGTTGCAGAGTACAAGTGGTATCGTTTAGGGATCGCACTATTAGTGTTTGCGGTGATCATTCGATTCGCACTGCTTATCTTGTGGCCGAGTTACCAGTTATAACTTTTCCTTACTCAGGCAAGTTATCGAAACACCACTGCTTTAATGGACGGTGGTGTTAACAGGCAATATTGAGCTTTAGTAAAAGTAATTATTGGGTCTCTTATTTCACCATTTGCGCTGAGATGCTCATTAACCTTCGTTGCTATATCCTTTGTAGCATATTGTTTTGCATGAGAAATCACTAAAATTAATCGCTCAACTGTCTGTCTTATCATTCTTATTAATAATCGACATATAAATCTATTCACCCCGTACCTGATACCATAATGATCTGTTACACTCGTCCGTATTAGCTTTGATTTATCAGTGGTGCATTTATGTCGTTCCCAGTTCTTATATGTGATGATTCTGCGTTAGCACGGAAGCAGATGGCTCGATCACTGCCTAGTTCTCTAAATGCAGATATAACTTTTGCTGTTCATGGGCTTAACGCACTTGAAGAGCTAGCTAAAAACCAGTTTAAACTGATGTTCCTCGACCTGACCATGCCTGAGCTCGATGGCTATGGCACATTGGAAGAGATGAAGCGATTAGGCGATACCACGCCAGTTGTCGTGGTTTCTGGTGACATTCAACCTAAAGCGCAACAAAAGGTATTGGACCTTGGCGCGAAAGCGTTTTTGAAAAAGCCGATTGATAAAGAAGCGTTAAAAGCGATTTTACGTGAGCATGTTGAGCCACCAAAACAGCCTCAACTTATTACGCCAGCACCGCTAGAGTTACCGATTCTGCGCCGACGTGACATCTATATGGAAGTGGCGAACGTTGCGATCGGTCGAGCAGCAGATGCATTGGCACGCCACTTCAATGTATTCGTTCACTTACCGCTACCAAACGTGAATATCTTCGAAGTGAGTGAATTGCACATGGCGCTTCGTGACTTAGCTGACAACGACCAAGTATCGGGTGTTTGCCAAGGCTTCAGTGGAGAAGGTATTGCCGGTGAAGCGCTAGTCTTGTTAAGTGACTCGAGCGTGAGCGACCTAAAAAAGCTCATGAAGGTTCCTACCGAAAGTGAAGAGCTAGAAGAGTTAGAGCTCTTGATGGATGTATCTAACATCCTTGTAGGCTCTTTCTTGAATGGGTTAGGGGAGCAATCTGAGGTTCGATTCTTCCAAAGCTCTCCGGTTCTGCTAGGTCAACATATCTCAATTGACTCTGTTATCGAAAACACGAGTGGCTCGTTCAATAAGACCATGACCTTTGAAGTCAGCTACAACATCGATGACACCTCTATCCGCTGTGACCTTCTATTTATGTTTGTTGATGAGTCCCTGCCTCTTCTAGACAACAAATTGGCCTACCTAATGGAGGAGTTTTAATATGCTGAATCTTCCTGCTGAATTTGAACAGTTTCACTGGATGGTGGACATGGTTCAAAACGTCGATATGGGGCTGGTGGTCATCAATCGAGACTTTGAGGTGCAAGTTTGGAACGGTTTCATGACGCACCATAGCGGTAAGCAATCGCATGACGCGATTGGTAAGTCGATCTTTGAACTGTTTCCTGAAATCCCAGAAGAGTGGTTTAGGCTTAAAACAAAACCGGTTTATGACTTAGGCTGTCGTAGCTTTATTACTTGGCAACAAAGGCCGTATCTGTTTAAGTGCCGCAACGTGAGGCCAGTAACTCAGCAAGCCGACTTTATGTATCAGAACGTCACGCTTAACCCAATGCGTTCTCCAACTGGACAAGTGACATCATTGTTCTTGTCTATTCAGGATGCGACTGCAGAAGCTCTAATGTCTCAGAAAAAGGCTTAATTTACCTTCAGGTAAAGCTGAATCGTCTCAGAACCTCAAACTTAGAAGAGTAGTCTGAACATCAATAAAAATGGCCAAGGTTAATCCCCTTGGCCATTTTTGTATCTTATTTTGTAGTAATAATTTCAAGCTAAAGAAGGCGTTCCGCGTCCGTTAACTTTAGTCGACTCGTTATTCAGTTCTATCAACAGCGGTTTGTACCCGCTGGAATCTCATCAACAACCATATCTAACCTGCGTCGATTTCATTCCGCTCATCCAAGTTGCGAACGTATTAATGGGGGTTGTCTTTGCACTTTATAAATTTCAGAGGTGATGAAAGATGGCTGAGATTGGCTGGCGAAGTGAAAAAAGTCAGAAAAAAATGAAATTATTTAAGAAAAAATGCATTTTTTGATTAAAGAAAAGCGTGATTTTTATGTGATTAAAGGGCACTTTTTTCACAAATTTGCCTTATCGAAGATTTTTTAACCGAATCTAAAAGGAAAACGTTTGCGCAATAAACCGACAGCGTTTGCGTGAATGTGTTGTTAAGTTATTAATTACTAAGAATTTAGTTGAAAAGTAGGAGCGGGGAGCTTTTACCAGATATGGAATCTTTGAGAGGATAGCACAAAAAAAAATGAAATATCAGACTTGCTGTTAGTAAATCACAGCCTATAATGCTGAAAACCGGAGCGTCTGCCAACGCTCCGGTTTTTTTGTGTCCGAAACTCAGTAAAGCGTCTGCCAACGCTTACCGAAAACGCACGACACGTAATATGATTACAGGACAAATTATCATGCGTATCGAACAAGAACTTAAGTTAGGCTTCAAAGATGTATTATTCCGCCCAAAGCGTTCTACTCTTAAAAGTCGTTCTCAAGTTGAATTAACCCGCGAGTTTACATTCAAGCATAGCGGTCGTCAATGGTCTGGTGTACCAGTAATCGCAGCGAACATGGATTCGGTAGCAAGTTTCGAAATGGCAGCGGCTCTAGCAGAGCACGGTGTAATGACTGCAGTACACAAGCACTACACAGTAGAGCAGTGGGCTGAGTTCGCAAAAACAGCAGACAAGAAAACGCTGAACAACGTATTTGTATCAACAGGTACTTCTGAAGCTGAGTTTGAGAAAACTAAGCAAATCATGGCGCTTAGCGAAGATTTCGTATTTATCTGTATCGATATCGCTAACGGCTACTCAGAGCACCTAGTTGAGTACGTACAAAAAGTACGTGCAGAGTTCCCAGACAAAGTTATCTCTGCTGGTAACGTTGTAACAGGTGACATGGTTGAAGAGCTAATCCTAGCTGGTGCAGACATTGTTAAAGTTGGTATCGGCCCAGGTTCAGTTTGTACTACACGTGTTAAAACTGGTGTTGGTTACCCTCAACTTTCTGCAATCATCGAGTGTGGCGATGCTGCTCACGGCCTTGGTGGCATGATCATCGGTGACGGTGGCTGTTCATGTGCTGGTGACGTATCTAAAGCGTTCGGCGGCGGTGCTGACTTCGTAATGCTTGGCGGTATGCTAGCAGGTCACGAAGAGTCAGGCGGTGAAGTTGTTGAGAAAGACGGCAAGCAGTTCATGAAGTTCTACGGCATGTCTTCACAGTCAGCTATGGACAAGCACTCAGGTGGTGTTGCTAAGTACCGTGCTGCGGAAGGTAAAACTGTACTTCTTCCGTTCCGTGGTTCAGTTCACAACACAATTTCTGACATCCTTGGTGGTGTACGTTCAACTTGTACATACGTAGGCGCAGCAAAGCTTAAAGAGCTAACTAAGCGTACTACTTTCATCCGTGTACAAGAGCAAGAGAACAACGTATTCGGTAAAGAGTAACGTTTAAAACGCTTGTTTGAAATTTTAAGAATGGAGCCACTTTTTAGTGGCTCTTTTTTTGTCTGAAAAACGAAAAAGTGGCAGCAAAGACCGTATTTGGGATGGTATTAGGTTAAAGGTTAGTGAGTGGATTGTGCGTAATCGCTTCTGATAAGTGGTCAGGAGCGAGGTGTGCGTAGCGCATCGTCATGCTGATATCAGCATGAGCAAGAATATCGCGTAGAACCAAAATGTTTCCGCCATTCATCATGAAGTGGCTAGCAAATGAGTGTCTTAATACGTGCGATGCTTGACCAGAAGGGAGGCTTATGCCGAGTTTGTTCTTCAGGATATAGCAGAAAGGGGTATAGCATTGCTCGAAGAGTTTGCCTGAAGTGGGTTTATAGATCTCGTTGTAAAGTGTTTCAGAGATAGGTACAGAGCGATTCTTTTTTGTTTTAGTGTTGGTGAAGGTGACTTTATATTTGCTTAACTGAGAGCCTTTTCACACACCAAGTTCCTTCAATTTAGTGAACACAGTAAAACTAACTTTTTTAACAAGTATTGGAGCTGATCGAAGATGGTGTCGCACTGAGTACTAATGAATAATGCAGGGCTCAGGTAGGAGTATATTTGATGGGACTGGTGGTCGCAGACAATCAAGGCAAACCGATAACAACAAAGTAGAAGCCATTCAGATGGTCATCCAAATGGCTTATGAGAACCGAAATTAATTGGGATTTCTAGCTAAATATATTTCTATGGGATTAAAGTTGAAAATCTTATTATTTGCAATAATATCAATAACTTGATGTTGTTGACTGTTGTTTTTTTTAGATTTAGATTGTGCCGATAATCGTGTGCTGGCCTCACAATCTAGTGTTTAAAAAAGGAATTCAGTATGAAAAAAGCTTCTTAATTTTATCAATGGCGTCGTTGTTATCAGCACCAGCATTCACTAAAAATCTTTCATTTTCAAATCCAAAAACTCTATTGCCCAATGAGGATGTACAGTCTTTTGAACTTGCAGATCTAGACGGTAATGGAAAACAAGAAATTGTATATCTAACGTCTAACGGTGAACTTAAGTATGCAGCCTTAGGCCATTATATCACCGAATCAAGTCGTGATATTCTTCGTAGTTCGTATCAATGGGCTGTTAAAGATCGTCCAGGTATAACGATGAGTTTTAGTGAGAATACGTACATAATTTCAGGAGAAGTAAATGGACGTGGATCTAATTTATATTTTAAAGATGGTACGTTCCGCGGGAATTATGTGCAGCAAACAATACTGATTGATTACATTTCTGATACTGAAATAAGCGGTACATTTAAGGATGGGCGTTTGGGAATTTACGATGAGGTTCCTTTCACTGCGGTTCCAAAGTAGAAAACCCAACTAAGATATCAAAAGTTGTTGTTTTAGCTCTTGGCGCTGATCGGGTGCCAAGGCTTTAACCATTTCAAAAACCAACAGAGAAGTCGTTTTAGCTGAAGGGCTCAGAGTATGACTGAAGGAAAGGTTCATCACAAAGGTATGGCCACACTAAGGGTCACTACAACTACAATATAAATCGCTATAACTCGCTGAAATACGGTTGGATTTTTGTATGCGGGCTTTCTCGCCACACTCCTGGTAAATTACTCTCATATGAGACCATGAACCTATCGAAATGATAAGCCCATGGTACTAAGTTATGGTGATGATTTATTCAGCATTCTAAAAGCTAAATACTGATGTTCAGAAGCGACACACAGGTGGCGGTAATGTGGATTCGTTGCTCAAATCGAGGTATAGATTGTTGGTTCTATATGTTTTTCTCGGGTTTACGTAGTGCCATTGTAATGTGCTATCGATATCATTATGAGAGATGCTATCTAGTACAATTTCATCACCTTCGGGTTGAAGTATTACTCCAGCTGCAATGCCATTATATTTACCAAGCACCAAATTATGGACAACGTTTACGACACTGCCATCGTTGATGGTTGATTTATCTAGTTGTCCTACTAGAAGTCCGTTTTTTCCACTTTTTCCTAAATTATTTCTTTTAACTGAGCTATCTGTGATTTCGAGTAAACTAAGTGGTGTTTCGACTACGTTTCCAAATACCCCCCCAACGTAGTTAAAATCGCTATTTTTGACAGTTATATGAACGTCATTAACCTTTATATTGTTTGCGCCAGCGCCCTCTATTAACCATCCTGATACAGCCCCAATTTTGTCAGAGTCTGTTGAGGTGCTTAACGTACTATGTTGAACAACTATGTCTTTCAGCATAGCACTATCAGCTCTTCCGACAAGCAAACCTACAGCCCAAGAACCTACAGCGTTTGAAATTGATGAGTCGGTAATTTTAACGTTTTTAATAAGCCCGCCGTCTTGAAGCCCGGCCAAAGTTCCAACTGTTGTTACTTTTTTGTTTTGTGTATCAACTTGAAAGTTATTGATGTTTAGATTCTCGATTACCCCAGACCTAATTCTAGAAAATAAGCCAACATCACCTTTTGTTGCTGAAATTGTTAAGTTTGATATCGCGTAACCATTACCATTCAAGTTTCCCGCAAACGATTTGGGCTTGGTATGAACGAATCCAGAGCAATCAATGTTTTTAATTAACACGTAGTCAGAGTTGGTTTTGTCTTCAAGATTGAGTAACTGTTCGCAGCTGTCGATCTGAATAGGTGAAGCGGTAGCGCCTAGAGATATGAGGCTTGATAATAAAAAGGTATTTTTTAGCATAACTGAGTCCGTTGTTATGTGTTGGGTGTATTTGCGGTGTGAATATAAGACTATCTAATTGATATGTATATTTAAGTGATATAGCTTTACTTCCTTATGTGAGGTAAGTTGCATATTTGGATGGAGCGGGTAACAAGAAAGGTCAAATGATATGAAGTCGGCTCTTCAATCGCGAGGTAACCATGCTAACCCACGGAAAACGCACTCCCCCTGCCCACCTGAAGAGTTTTCTATCTCATTTTTTCGCAATTCTATTTCAGTGAAACTCTGCCGCCGCTATGGAAGGCTAGCAAGCCGCGAACCCTTTAGGAATAGGGAGGAGGGATGGTTGAGGTGTTGAGAATGCCAACAGGACGCCTATCATCAGTATAAACGCGTGTATTAATTAGTCGACCAGGAAGGCAACTTTGAGCGAAAGACAGACCAAGCCGATAAGCTTGAATGCCTCACTCAACAAATCAAAGTGCTCGAAGATAGAATCACTGAGATAGACGGTAACCACACTGAAACCGTCAGAGGCAATAGAGCAATCAAAGCTAATAACATCACCGAAGACGCCGACACCATCAAATTCAATGGTGGTAAAGGCGTGTGCACTGGCGCGAGTATCTGCCCATTTATGGGGAAACCCCATGTTGACGTATCAACCACAGTATTTGCAGGAAAAGACTGATGGCCATAAGCAAAGCATCATTGAAACAAAAATTAGAAACCGAATTGAAAGCCCAGGGCTTTGTTCTTGATGGCGAGTTCGCTATGGCAGGAAAGATGGCAGAGGCGATTGCTAATGCAGTGGTGGACGAAATTACTCAGAATGCCCAAGTACCAGTAACAGGCGGCAGCTCTGCGGGGAGTTATCAAGTGCAATAGTTTTTTGAATAAAACAAAATGTGGATGTTCAAGCTTCCTAACGTATATTTGCCCCAACTTTTGTTGAGGTCTTTCATTTTTTGTCGAGTACCAAAATAAAAACCAGCCACTGCAATATGCTGCAATGACTGGTATCTATGCATAGCGGTTAACTATTGAAAAAAGCGAGGGAAATATGCTCTATTTCTACTTAATTTGCTGTCTTCAGCGAAATGCCATGTACGGCGAATATCGATAACCTCGTTTACATCCCAACCAGATAAATCTTGCTCAAAGGCTTCAGCTCTTGAGAACATTCCATTAATGTGGGTGACGTTAGCCGTGTTCCAATCGCCGATTGGTTGGTTAAACATACGAGTATGTGAGAACATATACTTCATATTTCTAACCTTAGCTGTATCCCAATCACCGATAGGTTGGTTAAAGGATTTGCTGAGAGAGAACATTTTGCTCATATTGGTGACGTTAGCCGTATTCCAATCACCGATAGGTTGGTTAAAGGATTGGCTTCTTTCGAACATTCGACTCATATCGGTGACGTTAGCCGTATTCCAATCACCGATAGGTTGGTTAAAGGAGCGGTTGCTGTCGAACATTTGGCTCATATTGGTGACTTTTGCCGTGTCCCAGTTGCCAATAGGTTGATTAAAGGTTGTATTTTGGGAAAACATCGATCGCATATCAGTGACCTCTGCCGTATCCCATTCACCGATGGGTTGGTTAAAGGCATAAGCGCGATAAAACATCAAGCGCATATTGGTAACTTTAGATGTATCCCAGTTGCCGATAGGTTGGTTAAAGGCAGTGGTTTTTATGAAAAGTCCCTGCATATTAGTTACTTGGCTGGTGTCCCAATCACTGATGTCGGCATTGAAATCTTTATATGCGGGCTCAAAATCTCTTGAAAATAAGTATGCCATATCAGTGACATGAGAGGTGCAAAAACGCAAATCATCGTTTACCAAGGCATCTTGGTTTTCGGGTAGGCGTATCGACGTATCATCAACCACAAGATATTCCATGTTTTTATATCTAAACCTTTCACCGACGCCTTTATCCAAGCAGCTCACCGTTGATTGAAGCGAACTGCTGGTGTCGTAACTGAAAGCATCTGCGCCCAAAAACATGTCGGTCATATCGGTCACATTACTGGTGTTCCAAGCACTGATGTTTTGATTAAAGACACTGGCGTTTTGGAACATGTTAGCCATGTTGGTGACGTTGGACGTGTCCCAGTCACTGATGTTTTGATTAAAGGCACTGGCGTCTTGGAACATGTTAGCCATATTGGTGACATTAGACGTGTCCCAGTCACTAATGTCTGCATTAAACGTACTATTCCCTTGGAATAGGTTACTCATGTCGGTTACTTGAGAAGTACAAAAGTATAAATAGCCTTGTTGGAGAGCGTTAATTTTATCTTGCTGACCGACAATACGATCATCTGCAACCATATATAAACGTTGATTTTCAATAAATACCGAACCTACTTCTGCATTTGGGCAAGAAACAGGATCAGCATTTGCAGAGAAGCTATTGAATAACAAAGTAGCGCTCAACGCCGTGAGTGTTAAAGGGGTTGTTAAAGCCATAATTATATTTTACCAATCTTATATTTATGAAATAGGCTAAAAGCCGAGCGGAAGTGTAACTTGTTTTATATTCAAAATGAATGAGTATTTTTTTATTAATTTAATATTTGAATATCAATCGCTGTATATAGGAGGGTTTCTGCGAGCTTTGTCCACTTTTTTAACTCGAAGTAGTGGGCGTTTATTTTTCTATAAACTTTTGCCTGTTTGTTTTAAGTGTATGTTTTAAAGGGTTTTTATTTTTGGTGAGGCCAATGTTGTTAATGTTACGTGTTAATTAATAACTTGGTTGTTATTAATTAAATCTATTTTATGGTAGGAAGTCTCAATTTATATATTTAGGGTTGTTCCTTATCTTTGATAAACTCAATAGAGTTAATTTGATGGCTTGATTAATAACTTTAATATTACTAATTAGGCTATTTTTTGGGGTAAGACTCAATTTATATATTTAGGGTTGTTCTTTATCTTCGATAAACTCAATAAAGTTAATTTTATTGTTGTTAATTTGAGCTTTTTTCAGGAGAGAATATCAATTTATATACTTAGGGTTGTTCTCATCTTCGATAAAACGAATAGAGTTCATTTGATGGCTTGATTAATAACCTGATTATTACTAATTAGAGCTATTTTTTGGGAGGAAGACCCAATTTATATATTTAGGATTATTCTCTATCTGAAAAAGTGAAAATAACCAGCGAGCTTTCTGTATCATTTCGAACTTATTTTAATTAAATCATGGTTTTAACTATGAAACTACATTCGATTATTTCCGCCTGTGCGCTGCTGAGTTGTAGCCACACCTTTGCCAGTGAACCAGAAACGGTAACCTGCGAATCAAATAAACCAGGAACCGTCATGGTTCAAGAAGATGAGCTGTTTGTGGTCGTCAATGATGCACTCATTCGCAACTCAGACTATTGGCAAAACTTTCTTGATGGCAACATTCTGCTCTGCACCACTCACGTAACAGACATGAGTGACCTGTTTGCTAAAAACAAATACTTCAATCAGGACATCAGCCGTTGGGACACCTCTCGTGTGACCAATATGGACCGCATGTTCTCCGGCACCAAGCGCTTTGACCAAGACTTAACCCACTGGGACGTTAAGCGCGTCTCTCGTCATGCCGACTTCGCCAAAGGCAGTAGCCTGTCTGAAGATAGCCTTCCAACTTTTACACAATAACGTCTATTCAACCCTAGGAAAATACAATGAAAAGAACCATAACCTCACTTCTCGTGGGCGCCGCTGCGCTCGCTAGCCAAACCGCATTTGCTGTAGATATCTCAGTAAAATGCCCTGATCAGGCCGTTAACTCCTTGATGATTGAAAAGGGGCAAGTCTATGTGGTGGTGGATAACACCCTAATAAGAAACGAGACGTTGCTCGATAAGTTAGAGCAAGGCCACATAGGATTCTGCACCACACATGTGACGAATATGAGCAACGTACTTAGTAATCGCGAATCGTTTAATGCCGATATCAGTGATTGGGATACGTCGAATGTGACGACTATGGAAGCCATGTTTTCTGGAGCCAAAGCGTTTGACCAAGATATCGGTTATTGGGATACATCCAAGGTAAGAAAAATAGGATCTATGTTTCGTGAAGCCAGTGCCTTTAACCAAGATATAGGCCACTGGGATACGTCGAATGTGACGAATATGAGTCGTATGTTTCGGGAAGCTAGTGCCTTTAACCAAGATATAGGCCACTGGGATACATCGGGAGTGTGGCATATGAACGAGATGTTTTTTGAAGCGAATGCCTTTAACCAAGATATAGGCCACTGGGATACGTCGAATGTGACGGATATGAGTCGTATGTTTCGGGAAGCCAGTGCCTTCAACCAAGATATAGGCCACTGGGATACATCGGGAGTGTGGCAGATGGACGAGATGTTTTCTGGTGCGGATGCCTTTAACCAAAATATAGGCCACTGGGATACGTCGACTGTGACGGATATGAGTCGTATGTTTTGGGAAGCCAGTGCCTTCAACCAAGATATAGGCCACTGGGATACATCGAATGTGACGACGATGTATGCCATGTTTGCTGACACAGTTGCCTTTAACCAAGATATAGGCCACTGGGATACATCGAATGTGATGACGATGTATGCCATGTTTGTTGGTGCGGAAGCCTTTAACCAAGATATAGGTGATTGGGATACATCGAATGTGTCGAGTATGGATGGTATGTTTCATAGTGCGAAGGCCTTTAACCAAGATATAGGAAATTGGGATACATCTAATGTTAAGGATATGAGCAGCATGTTTAGGGGAGCTGAAGCCTTTAACCAAGATATAGGTGCTTGGGATACGTCGAATGTGAAGCATATGGATTCAATGTTTTCTGGTGCGGATGCCTTTAACCAAAATATAGGCCACTGGGATACATCGAATGTGATGACGATGTATGCCATGTTTGCTGACACAGTTGCCTTTAACCAAGATATAGGTGATTGGGATACGTCAAATGTGATGAATATGTGTTTTATGTTTTATAGAGCCCAAGCCTTTACCCAAGATATAGGTGATTGGGACACATCTAATGTGACACGTATGAGAGGCATGTTTGAGAAGAATAAAGTTTTTTCTCAAAGTTTAACGAGCTGGAATGTTAATAAGGTAATAGACCACATTGACTTTGCGAAAGACAGTGTTCTGACTGAAGAACAACTGCCAATTTTTGTAGACTAATCCCCGTTTCGTTTTAGCTAAACAAAGGCCAGTGTTGATGGATTCAACGCTGGCTTTTTTATAGAGTTTGCAATATCGGGCTTATACTTGAACGCTCAAATATAGGAATCAGCTTGAGACTATCAGAGTGTATCTTTTTGTGTGTATCAATCGAGGGAAGCTCTCTTAATGTTCAATAAAACCTCGCCGCTGTTATCTTGATCTGTGTCAGCTAAGAACAAATTTATCTCGCCTTGAGTCGAAATCAATACTTCTTTATCTTCTACAGCGACAAGACGTTTAACGCCTTCAGGGTCTACAAACGTTAGACCAACACTGCCAAATTTGTCATACGCAGTATTATAGATGGCGTTATTTTTTATTACTGAAACAGCATAGGTGGTATGCGGTTCAACAGTATGTGTTAGGTAGTTTCCGTTTATGGCATTCATCGTGTGCTTTTCAGCGTTAATGGTTAGAACATCACCTTCAACGTCTGGCTCTCCTATGATCATTAACTCGAAATCATATATGGTTGTCTCCCGAGTACTCCAAAGAATAAAATCGATATCACCACTCAAGAAAGTGTCCCCAGAGCCTACCCAACATTGATACTGACCAGGTCGGTATGTGATTGCAAAAGATGAACTGAAAAGCTCGCCCTCTAAAAAAGGGCGAAAGTAGAACGGATTGTAATCAGCAATGCTGTTGAACTTGAAGCAAAGTTCTTGGACTGATTTAAACTTAGTACCAAAGTTAACATTACCACGCTGGTTTGCCGCAAACTCGAGTTCAGGATAAGGTATTTCTATTGGGAAACCGTTGTCCATTTGTGCTTTGGCAGTTAGCTCAATAGCTGCATTGGCAGAAGTCGCAAGCAACAGAGACGCGCAAAGGATCTGTTTTTTCATAATATATATTAGCCTAACTTGTTGTTTTAATGAGCTTGCTTAATATATTTACATTTTTTACATATGCAACTTGTTTGTTGTCGAGTTGTGTGTTGATTACATTCTTCTTTTGACCTCAAACGTTGTGACCTGATTAATTCGTTTCTACAACCACTTTTTATTACCATTATGTAAATCTACTGAACTAGTAAAAACGGCTCTATCAAGTGAATGGATCGTTTTGTCGACTTACTTCTACTGCTGATGGGATTAAAAGATTCCCTAAATCAATATTTACTAAAGATAACCCCGAGAATCTGCCTCTGAAAGCATGGAGGACTATGCGGAATAGCGGTTCGAGAAGCGTTGGAAAGGAAATGCTGTCACATGCTGAATTGTTTTCACTCAGACTATAGGGCATTTTAGAATTAAGAGAGCATGACCACGTTAGCCTAAACCGTGGATATAAAACCGACAATGCCACCTAGGCAATCGACACATTTCTACTAATACATAACTTCTGTTGATCAGCAGGCGATTAAAGTTAGTTAGCTCCTATTTGATTGTTTTGATGAATGGTCGGTTTGATAAAGTCAATCTTAGTTTTGTAAAACTAGTTGCGCATGCCGTTGCTGGGTACATGTACTTGAATTTTAGTGGACTAAGGCTGTAGCCTCCGCGAGAGATAAATTTGTATAAAATATGTTTCACAATAGTCATAGACAGAATTTGTTTGTCAATCCTAGTTGGAAGCTGTTTATCAGAAATAATCAAAAACATGTATTTAACAGATTGGAAGCTTCCTCAACGAGTAAAACGTTGTTTTCACTTGAAATTAGTAGCCTATTTTTTGATTGTGGTAGTTGAAGTGATTCCAATGACGTTTGTAAAGTGAGAGGGCCGAATACAGTCGATAGGAATTGAGATGATATTTCATGGTGTGGTGCTATAAGTGCTGACGAATATTCGTAAACTAAATTCAGGAAAAGTAGATGTACAAAGGTAGCTGTTTGTGTGGTTCAATCCAGTTTGAACTTGACGGTAATATAACTGATATTATTCACTGTCATTGCTCATTGTGTCGTAAAGCGAGTGGAAGTGCTTACGCTACAAATGGTTTTATTAATGCGCAAGATCTGAAGCTAACAGACCATAGTGATTCGCTCACCTTTTACGAGAGCAGCGAGGGTAAGCGGAAGTATTTTTGTCGGACTTGCGGTTCGCCATTATACAGTTCAAATGCTCAATCTCGAGAAAGGTATCGCCTTCGCATAGGGGCATTAGATAGCGATATATTGGAGCGTCCCCTTTCTCACAACTTCGTGACTTCGAAAGCTAACTGGGAAGATTTAAATGTAGAATTGCCTCGATACCATAGGCATGAGCCGGGGCGGAAATAGCCCTACACAAAGACTTTATAAAGGTGTTTAACTCCTTACTTTAGACGCATCTAAGTTGATACTTTTTTAGAATACGAGAAACGTTTACTGCGCTTGTGCAGGGAGCAATTAGACTTTAATAACGTAGAGGTAATATGGAATTAAAAAAGAGAATACAGGTGGTAACAGTTGTCGCCTTCTTGTGCGTTAGTATTGATCAGATAACAAAGCTTATTGCTGCTGAGTACTTGCCCAGGAACATGATGCGTAGTTATTTTTTCGACACTCTTCGTATTGGCTATACTGAAAATATTGGTGCGTTTTTAGGCTTGGGCAATGGTCTATCGGATGAGATCCGATTTGGTATTTTTGTTTTGGTTGTGAGTCTCTTCTTGTGTTTAGGCATTACTTACTTAATGACAAGTCCTCGATTAAGTACGAACTCGTTGTTTGCAATCTCAATGATTCTATCCGGAGGAGCGAGTAACCTTTATGATAGAGTGATAAATAATGGCGCGGTGGTGGATTTTCTCAATATAGGCTTTGGTTCATTTCGTACTGGTA
The DNA here is from genome assembly GCF_002954585.1 of Vibrio chagasii. GTDB lineage: Bacteria > Pseudomonadota > Gammaproteobacteria > Enterobacterales > Vibrionaceae > Vibrio > Vibrio chagasii_A. The sequence goes on along the minus strand of NZ_MSCI01000001.1, from coordinate 912,047 downwards.
TTTTCAATATTGCTGATATAGCTATAGTCGTAGGTGCTCTGTTACTACTATTATTGGGCAGTAAACCTGAAACGGGTAGGTAACTGTCTTACGATAAACGGAGTAAGAGTTACAACATTTTGAATTGGTTGATAACAGCCACTCATTTATTGCTAACCACTAGTTTAACCCCAGCGGGGTTTGTTTTTTCTATTCTCATTGTTGAGGGTAACAGGCAACATTGAAAAGAAGCTTAAGTGGCCAGCTTAGTTTGGTCACTTAAGCTCGAGTTATATTTTATTCAGTTTTAGTACTGAAGCGATTATTTGGATTAAGTACTAAGGTTAATGCGAAGGCATCGACTACACAGATGGCTCTAGCGATATCTTCTTGTATGTGCATAATTTTTTAATATTATTAATTAGATTTAATCATTTTGTTGTTTACTCTGGGTTGTTTAAATAGATAGATTGATACAATCACAACAAAGGAGCCGAACATAGTTGTCGCTGTTATGGCTGTGCCAAAAGTTATATGATCAAATGCCATAGTGAAAATAGGTGTAAGAAAAAATAATATACTAACGCTATTAGCTGAATTTTTGGACAGCATGTACAAAAGTAATAACACGGCACCGGTTGATACGACACCAATCATCCAGCCTGCAGAAATTATAAACTTTGTCGTTAAATTAACGTCCCATCCGATAGTTACGGATATTACTAGAAAAAATAATCCAGCAAATGCATTTTGAACTAATGAGGACTCTATAGGGTCTACACCAATATTATTCTGGTATATACTTCCCACCGTTATTGCTAAAACAGCGATCAGAGAAAATAACATCCCTAAAAAAGTAATAGTGCTAACGTCCTTTGCACCATAGACCGCTAGAGTTAACCCCGAAAACCCCAAAATAAGAGTAAAGTAGCTCTTTAATGAGGCATTTTCTCTGCTAATAAAAGGCGTTAATAGCGGCTGTAGTCCCAGTACAATTGCGACGATTCCTGGAGATATTTCATACTCTATAGCAAGAAAGTAGCACCCCTGATAGCATACTTGTAACAGAAAACCGGACAGTAGAAGTTTTCCTAGCGTTGGTCTTGTCAATCTGGTTAATGATGTAAATGGCGACCTCCGCAATAAAATCGCAATCAAGCCAACTAGCATGAGAGCACCTAAGCTTCTTACTGTGAGAAATGACCAAACGGATGCATCCTCTAGTCCCATTTTTACAAAAACTGCGCCGCTGCTCCACATTATAAGAAATAATATCGGTGCGAATTTTTCTAAATTACTCATTATTACTCTATCCAGATCATGATTGTTTTAGTTCAATTTTCTGATTGCTCTCAAGAAATTTCGACTATGTTACTAGGAAATATACAAACCAGCATGCGCTCGTTAATCGACCAGAAGGGTTTCTTTAATTCCTATCTCGCAACTTATGAAGGTCGATTCGGATAGCTCAACATGTAAGTAATAGCGCTCCGGTTGATTCATCGCTTGTTGGAAAGTGCCAACGCATCTATCTAAACGTTGTGGCTTTTCGTAGGGGCTTTGTTGCCACTCGATGCGAATTCTTTGTCCTGTGTATTTCTCTATGCCACTCAAGCTATGTTGCACACCACCTAGTTTGAAAGCGGTGACTTGATCAAATAAGAATATTTCGCTAGCTGATGCTGTGTTGAACGATAGTAGTGTTAGTAATGCGAGTTTGAATTTCATTGGGAGTCGCTCTGTAAAATAATGTTAAGTTATGCAGTTGTAGATTTTATCTTTCACTTATTTTGTGAAATGTTTTATTAGGTATTAATAAATTAGATATCTTAGATGTTTAATTTAAAGGGGATGGTGTTTTAATTATACAAATGGTTGAATATAAACATTGTTTTAATTTTATCAATGTTTGATTTGATTTTCTTTATTTAAATTTAAGTTAGTTGGAATGTAAAAGGGATAAATAAAGTTTTTTATTTATACTTTTAACTTTAAATCATACTGTCAATAAAAATTATAGCTCATAGTGTTTTGTATATTTAGTGTTTTAAATGTATTTTATTATTCCTGTATAGTTGATTGTAATCACAGATGGATTCTTTATTCTTTAATTTATGATATAGCTGGTTGAAATTTCTATCAGGATAAAAGATATTCTCGCCAAAAATATGAAGGGAGTAAATAATGAAGAATATCACACCACTACTAATGTTATTAATTTCATCGACCGCTGCGAGTGAATCATACACGGTTAGCCCTAACACAAAGCACGGGTTCCCAACTCTGACCGAAGAACCTAACCTGTATGAAGCACCCAATTTTGACTTTTTCGACTTTAGTGAGGGGTATTTGGCACAGAGGGCTGAAGCTAGTGCCTTGTTACCAATAGCGCTTAGTAGCATCGATAGAGTGTGTATTAGTACTACCTTTAGTGAGATAGATAGAGAGGCGCGTTATCCGCAATCTGGTGTTTTGGTTTATACATACGCGACAAACGCTAAAGGTGAAAAAACGCATAACACCACTATAGGTGACAGAGTCTCTTTAGAAGAAGTTTCGCAGCATTGTTTGGACGAATCCTCTTGGGTGTACAAGAATTGGTTGGCTGATAAACGCATCGACTTTACCCCTTATAGCTCAGTGTTCGCATTGATTGAAAATGTCGATGTTGTGGTTGAAGGGGATTTATCTTTGTCTCAAGATCCTGTCGAGTTTGTTGAGCAGTATTTTGATTTCATCACTAAGGTCGGTTTTAACCAGTCAGCAAGTTTCTATCATACGGATATCATTAGAGACCTCAAATCAATCATCATGGAAGGTCTTCAAAACGGAAATCAGAACGTTCTTGATATCGTGAATATTGCTTTCGGTTCCGGAGGTACTAGAGAAGATATCGCGGTTATGGATGATAAAGACTTTATGAATACTTTCCTGAATATTCGCAAGATCGCTCAAGGTTCTAATATCGCTCGCTTATCTTCGTTCAGTGTAATTAATGAGTTTGATTACCAAGGCCAAAAGTATATTACAGTCGAGAAAAAAGAGCAGTTCGGCGACCGAGTTACTACACAGTATGAAACTATTATACTAAAGAGCGATGGGGATTGCTGGAGACTAAACCTTTCCGGTAACATCAAAGCACTTCTTGCTATGTAACTTTTTTATACGGTATTACACGAGATTTTCTCTAAACATATTAAGAGAGACAGGAAAAGGACCTCTATGTTGGAGGTTCTTTTGTTTGAAATTCTGTTCTTGAATTGATGCCATAGTATACGAGTTATTCTGTAGTTTGAGGGAAGCAAGGTTCGCTTAGTTTTTTTAAACTGCAATTTTATCAGCAAGCACGCTTACTGATATTTTCAAAATCGTGATCTGCAGTCATACCTTATGTAACAAATGAATATCACCTGCAGATATTTTGGGATAGTTCACAGTTTTTTTGTCCCAGCTGCTTACATTAGGCAGAAAATCTGACGTGAACACTTTTCTACACAGGATCTCCCATGAAAAAGAACATTATCGCCCTCGCTCTTGGTGGTTTGCTGGCCTTTGGCGCAACCCCATTTTCGTTTGCTGCTAACGATGGCGCAGTTCAAGCTTCTGCCGATTACGCGCAGCTAGTGACGAAGCGACAAGTTGTCGATCAACTGCTTCTTGATGCGTTGCAAGCGTTTAAGTCTCCGGCGAGAATTTCTCACGCCGGTTTCACGGCAAAAATGCCAAGTAACATGGAAATTGTGACCAACCGACTGCTAGAGGCATACCAACTAGAACCCTACCGTACCGACTTGCTGATCTCGGCAGCGAACGCTCAGATCTACAACAAAAATGCAGAGCGCGCGATTGAGCTGTTTGAACAAGCGCTAACGGTTGCACCAGACGATGTTGATCTTCACGCTTACCTTGCGGTTTGGCAGAGATTTGAAGGCAATGAAAGTGAATCCAATAAGCACATGGAGAAGCTAGGAAGACTGAACGAAGGTAAGGCTGAAGATATTAAACGCATTTTTGCGACGGTTGATCGCGTGTTAGAAACACCGCTTAAAGAATCTGCTGACAAAGGTTTGCTGGATGATCACGGAGCTATCGTTACTCTAGGTTACGCGCTGAATCCAGACGGCTCAATGCACCAAATCTTGATTGAGCGTCTTGAGACAACTCTAGCTATGGCTAAAGCGAATCCGGATGCGATCATCGTGTTAACGGGTGGCGTGCCGAAGAACCACAAGACTGAAGGTAAGTTGATGGCGGACTGGCTTATCGAGAAAGGGGTAAGCAAAGATCGCATCATTGAAGAAAACTATGCGACTAGCACGGTCGGCAATGCCTTATTCAGTAGTTATGCGTTAGCTCGCCACAATATTAAACACGCGACGATTATTAGCTCAGCAAGTCACGTTCGCCGTGGTCAAACTCTGTTTGAAGTGGCAAGCTGGCAAACAGGGCCTCAGAGTATTACTTTCGATACGGTTTCTTACCCTGATAAGCCACTTTCAGAGCTTAAGAAAGCGAGTGATGGTGAGCTACTAGGTATCTATCGTGACGCTCTTCGTACCTATGGTATGTGGAGTTACCGCTCTTACCCGTTAGAGTCTCGCTAAGTTTAGCTTTACTTCACAGTAGGCAAAGTATAAGTTGCGAGTACAATCGAGCACAGCTAGATGCTGTGCTCCTATTTTATTTAGTGTTTCAAAGGTAAAAAGATGAACCCGATTCTAGCAATGTTGAAAGAGAACAATATTAGCGATGCACAGATCAGCGAGCTATTCCAAACGTTGACTGAAAACCCTCTTGCAGCAATGGCGACGATCAGCCAACTTGGTTTACCACAAGACAAGCTTCAAATGCTTATGGGTCAGGTAATGCAAAACCCTGCGCTAATCAAAGAAGCCGTTGAAGAACTTGGCCTAGATTTTTCTAAGGTTGAAGCCGCTAAAGAGCAACTTCAAAAGTAATTGAGTGTAGGGGGCAATTTAGTTAATGAGCGATCACCAGTTAGGTTAACAGCTCTTAGCCATGCCAATCAGACTTGAGTTAAAAAGCCGTTTGAGTAGCAATACTTAAACGGCTTTTTTAATTTTGTGACTCTGTACTCATGTGAACTAAGCTCAATAGAAAGTAACGGCTGCGCTTACTTGAATTATGGTAATCAATACTAGAAAACATTTAGAAAAGAGGGCTTATGAATTCTTACAAGCTGGAAATCTACCAACGACCGCTAGACGCAATAAAGAGTGGCGCGAAGCGTGTTGAGATAAGAACAAATAACAGTTATGAGGCAATTCAATATGACCAGCTGACTAAAGGAGACCACATTGCTTTTCAAGTGATATCAGGTCCACCGTTTGTTGGTTTAGATGTGATTAAGCCAAACGCGCTGACTGTCGAAGTATTGGACGTAAGAAACTATCCTGACCCAAGAGCGTTATTGATGACAGAGGGACTAGGAGTGCTATCTAATTTGAGTGATTCAATTGATGAGGGCGTTGAGCTTCTCTACAGCTTTCACGAATACAAAGAGATGATCCCGGTTCACGGTATCTTTGCTATTGAGATTCGAGTTATCGAATAGTATCGCTATAGGGGAACGGTCACTATTTACGAGAAGTGTGACTAAATGAAGATGATAAGTTAATGTGTCTCAAATACTTTTACTTGTATACAGTTACCTTTTCGCACTTAACCAACGTCGGCGTTGCTCATGAAATCTAGCTTAAGCATTCGATCTTACACCAAACAATTCAATACTCATGCCCATGACGGCTACCATCAACTGGTGTTGCCTATTCAAGGGGGTATTAGTATTGAAATGGTTGGGTATGTTGGAAAGGTCGCTGTTGGTGAATGCGTGGTAATTCCAGTCACTACAGCTCATGCGTTTAAGGCGGATGAAGCGGCACGCTTTATTGTTGCGGATATGGTGGAGTTACCGCAGCACTTGTTAGAGCATGAGCTTTCGGTTTTCACGATAACACCACCTTTAATGAGCTTCTTGCTGTTCGTGGAAAAGCAGTTAGAATACCAAGTGGACAGTGGCATTGAATCATCTATCTTAGATGTGTTTTCACTGCTATTAGAGCAACAAGAAGTCAGCAAGAGCATCGACCCTCGTATTCGTGCGGTGCAAAGGCTTATTGCGGATAATTACGCCCAGTCTCTCTCTATTTCTCAGCTTGCAGAAACGGCTTGTTTGAGCCCCACTCAATTTAAGAAGCGCTTTAAAGAGTGTATTGGAATCAGTGCCCTTAAATACATCACTTGCTATCGTATGGAGAAAGCACAAGCCTTGCTAAGCCATACCGATTTACCTGTTCAATTGGTCGCAGAAAATGTGGGCTATAGCGACTTGTCTGCGTTCAGTCGACGCTTCTCTCAGCACTTTGGCATGTCTCCGAGGGCGTTTTTAGGTTCAATGAAAGAGAGTCTTTCAAAGCAATAATAGCGTCCTTTCGGCAAACTAACTCTAGCGTATGTTCACTATTATCTAGTTCAGAAATAAAAATAAACTAGGTAATAGTAATGAATCTTGCCATCAATCGCGTTAACGAATTCCAAACGGGCACTTTAGCCATCGTGTTTGCTTCTGTTTTATGGGGTACGACAGGCACAGCCGCAAGCTTTGCGCCGGATCTCAGCCCGCTAGCGATTGGCGCGTTTTCAATGGGCGTTGGTGGCTTAATGCAAGCGGGCTTGGCGTATCGGAAGATCTTATCTTCACTTGATAAGCTTTTGCTCAACAAAAAGCTGTTAGCCGCGAGTGCATTGGCTTTGGCGATCTATCCTTTGGCTTTCTACTCTTCGATGAAATTATCGGGTGTCGCGATGGGAACGGTGGTGTCGATAGCTACTGCTCCGTTCTTTTCTGCGCTTTTAGAGTGTCTTATTAGCAAAAATAATAATATTAATAAACGTTGGCTGACGAGCTTTGCCATTGGCGTGGTTGGTATTGGACTATTGGTTTTTTCTGAGTCGTCAGTGGGGAGCGAACCTAATGATGGCCTGAAGCTTTTAGGTATTGGTTTAGGTTTGGTTGCTGGTCTCTGTTATGCCATTTACTCGTGGGCGACAAAAGCTCTGATAGACGAAGGTATTAAGTCACAAGCGGCAATGGGCAGCATATTTGGTTTAGGTGCAATGTTGTTATTACCAACGTTATGGTTCACTGGTGACAATCTATTCGCTTCAAGTACTAATATATTCGTGGTGAGTTACTTGGTGTTACTTCCTCAATGTTTGGGTTATATCGCGTTCAGTTTCGGGTTAAGACATGTCACGGCAAGTAGTGCGAATTTGATTACTTTGCTTGAGCCAGTTGTTGCCGCCGTATTGGCTGTTTGGATTGTGGGGGAGCGGATACCTTTGGTCGGTTGGATAGGTATGTTGTTGATAGTCATGTGTTTATCCATTCAATCACAACCAAATAATCAGCGAAACTAAGTGCTTGTTAACAAAGCTAAATTGAATTTTATTCATGCTTGTATCTTATAAATGAATAAAATGAGTATCTCAGTCGCGAGAGTGCTGTTACTATCGTTATCAATAGTCGGGGGGCATCCACCTTAATTGGTATTTGCTGAGATCGTTATTCGAGACCCGTTGAACCTGATTCAGTTAACACTGGCGTAGGGAACTATGATGACTTTGTCTATGTGGTCTAACAATGAGCTCTCATTGGTTTCACTTCCACACTCTCTTTACGGCCAAAGTTCGGTTCTCTTACGTCTTTTAGATAGTAGGAGCGACCATGACGCAGCAATCCAACACTCAAGCGCCACTCAAGAATACACAAACACCACAAAACCAATCTTCGGTGGTCAATACTCCGATTGTTTTAACCATTGCAGGTTCCGATAGTGGCGGCGGTGCAGGTATTCAAGCGGATATTAAAGCCATGTCTGCAACGGGTAGCTTCGCTTGTTCGGTAATTACTGCGATTACCTCTCAGAATACCCAAGGCGTATCAGCCATTTTCCCAATCCCACTTGAGCATGTTGTCAGCCAATTAGATGCGGTGTTCACCGATTTGAATATCGTGGCGGTAAAAGTCGGTATGTTAGCGGATTCGGAAATCATCAAAGTCGTTGCAGACAAAATCAAACAGTACCAGCCCAAACACTTAGTAATTGACCCTGTAATGGTCGCGACAAGTGGCGACCTTCTTTTAGAAAACTCGGCTATCACCACATTAAAACAAGAGCTGATTCCGCTCGCTGACATCATCACGCCTAATTTGCCAGAAGGCGCTGCACTGACAGGAAAAGCCGTTCCTGAAAGCGAAGCCGAAATGCAGGATATGATTGAAGACTTACGCGCTTTAGGTGCTAAAGCCGTTCTGCTAAAAGGTGGTCATCTAGAGAAAGATGAAAACAGCAATGACTTACTGATTCTACCAACTGCATCTGCTGTCATTACCGCGAAGCGTTTTCCTACCAAAAACACTCATGGAACGGGCTGCACGCTCTCTTCTGCTATTGCTTCTTTCTTGGCTCAAGGCAACACGCTTCCAGAGGCTGTCGACTTAGGTAAACAATACATTTCACGCGCGATTGCCCATGCTGACGAGTTGAAAGTAGGTCAAGGTCATGGCCCAGTAAATCACTTTTTCGCTGGGCACGGTAATGTCCGTTAATACGGTTAGCGTTCAACTTAGCAATGCGACGTTGCGTTACCGAGATAGCGAGTACGCGACCCTGTCGGGGCTGTCACTTAACTTAAGCGCAGGTAAGTGGACAGTGCTGCTTGGGCGAAGTGGTTGTGGGAAAACGACGGTATTGCGTTATTTAGCAGGTTTGTTGGGCGACAAGGTGGAGTGGCAGGGCACATTGGTAACGTCTGATGAACTGCCTTTAACCAATCGCATCGCTTACATGGCACAGCAAGATTTGTTACTGCCATGGTTGTCGGTTATCGACAATGTATGCCTGAGCCATCGCTTCCAAGACACTACGAACAAGCATCAAAACGCAGACCAAAAGAACCGAGCGTTCGAGTTACTCGCTTCAGTTGGTTTGGCCGATTACGCGGATACTATGCCGGATCAGTTGTCTGGTGGTATGCGCCAGCGTGTTGCTTTGGCTCGAACCTTAATGCAAGACAAGCCAGTGGTGTTGATGGATGAGCCTTTCTCAGCACTGGACGCGGTAACAAGACACAAGTTACAGAGCTTAGCCTGTGAACTATTAAGAGATAAAACCGTTGTGTTGATCACTCATGATCCGCAAGAAGCAGTGCGTTTGGCGGATAACTTGTATGTGCTCCAAGGCACACCTGCGAGCGCTCACTCTTTATCTGTGCCTCACACGGCGACGCCACGAGTGCTCGATGGTGAGTGTGCCGAGTTGCAACAGGCGATCTTAGACCAGTTGGAGCGTGACTATGACTGATTTAACGCGAAGTGAAGCTGTCACTCAGCCAACGAACGTGCAGGCTAGGTCTGAGCGTTCAACTCAGATGAATCCCGTTATGCGTTTGCTTATCAGCAGTGTTGTGATTCTCGGCTTATGGCAACTTGTGGTCGTTGTTTTCGAAATGCCAAGCTTTATTCTGCCGGCTCCTGCTGAAGTTTTCCTCAAGCTAATTGAACGCTATGACGTGTTGCTCAAACACACTTGGGTAACTGCACAAGAAATCTTGCTAGGGCTATTACTAGGTCTGACGATGGGGCTGTTTTTCGCTCTGCAGATGTTGATGTTTGACCCATTGAAACGCTGGCTGTTGCCGATCTTGATTGCTAGCCAAGCGATTCCTGTATTTGCGATCGCGCCAGTACTGATGCTGTGGCTTGGCTATGGTATCGCCTCAAAAGTAGTGATGGCGGCGATCATAATTTTCTTCCCTGTAACTACCTGCTGTTATGACGGCCTGCGAAATACTCCGACTGAGTATCTTGATCTCGCTAAGACGATGGGTGCATCTAAATGGCAACTGCTACGCCACATTCAACTTCCTGCTGCTCTGCCAACATTGGCGTCGGGCATTCGTGTGGCAGTGGTTATCGCTCCGATTGGCGCGGTTGTTGGCGAGTGGGTGGGTTCGAGTGAAGGGCTAGGCTACCTAATGCTGCAAGCCAATGCGCGCATGATCATTGATGAGATGTTTGCTGCCTTGTTTATCTTGGCGGTGCTTTCTATCTCGCTCTACTTCATCACAGACAAATTACTCAAAAAAGCTATCCCCTGGGGGAACCAATGATGGCTAGCTCAATAACTCTTTGTTTAATAAAGCTTCGCTCAGGCTATTTATCTAAACAAACCTCGTTAGAAATTAGATCGACAAACACAATAATAATATTCAAAAGGAAAGGTTAACTATGAAAAACACCAAATTGGTAGGTGCAGTGGCACTGCTTGCTTCGCTAGTTTCAGGTCATGCATTAGCGGATTCGGAACACAAGAAACTGACACTGATGTTGGATTGGTTTGTAAACCCGAACCACGGCCCTATTGTGATTGCTCAAGAGCGTGGTTACTTTGCAGATCAGGGCCTAGAGATTGAAATCCAAGAGCCAGCTGACCCAAGCACGCCAGCAAAACTCGTTGCAGCAGGTAAGGTCGATCTCGCAGTAACCTACCAACCAAGTTTAACTATGGATGTCGCCGCAGGCTTGCCTTTGGTTCGTGCATCAACCCTAATCGCCACACCACTGAACACCTTGATGGTGCTGGATAACGGCAAGAACGATTCACTAGCGGATCTGAAAGGCAAAAAGATCGGTATCGCGATTGCAGGTAATGAAGAAGCGACGATCGGCACCATGCTAGCTCAGGAAAATGTTGAGTTTACTGACGTCCAAACTATCAATGTGGGTTGGGCACTGTCGTCTTCACTGGCATCAGGCAAAGTAGATGCAATCTGGGGTGGCTTACGTAACTTCGAAACGAATCAACTAGCCCTTGAAGGCTTTAAAGCCAAAGCATTCTTCCCAGAAGAGCACGGTGTGCCAGCTTACGACGAGTTGATCTTTGTGGCGAACGCAAAGAAACACGACGACGAAGCAATCAAAGCATTCAACAAAGCACTTGAGCAAGCAACCACTTACATTGTGAACCACCCGCAAGACTCTTGGAGTGAGTTTGTGGCGTATTCGCCAGATACGTTAAACAACGAGCTTAACCAACGTGCATGGAACGACACATTGACTCGTTTTGCACTTCGCCCTTCTGCGGTAGACATGAAGCGTTACGATGATTACGCGCAGTTCATGTTCGACAAAGGCATTATCAAATCACTACCAAAAGCTGCTGATTACGTACCGGCTTTTGACTAAGGGATCTCATGAAATACCAAGACTTAATCCAAGCCTGTCAGCAAGATTGGCAAGATTACACCGAGCATGATTTTGTTAAAACGCTGGCAAACGGCACTCTTGCTCAGCCGTGTTTTCTGCATTACTTGAAACAAGATTTTCTGTTCTTGAAACAGTATGCCCGTGCTTATGCATTGGCGATTTATAAGGCAAAAACACTAGCTGATATGCGCCGTGCTCTGCCAAGTGTTCATGCTCTATTGGATTCTGAAATTTCTCACCACGTGACTTACTGTGGTCAATGGGGCTTAACGGAATCTGATTTAGAAAACGAACCAGAAGATTTCGGCACCGTCGCTTACACGCGCTACGTTTTAGACGCGGGTATGACGGGGGATCTTGTTGATCTTTATGCGGCATTGGCTCCGTGTTCAATTGGTTATGCTGTGATTGGTAAAGCGCTATTAGAAAGCAGTGACACTGTTTTGGAAGGTAACCCATACGCAAGCTGGTTGCAGCTTTACGGTGGTGAAGAGTTCCAGTCTGGCGTGGCAACAGGCGCTGAGTATTTCAATCAGCTACTGGCTGAAATTGATATCAACAGCGAGCGCGGCCAGAACATCGTGCATATATTTAAAACCGCAACGCGTATGGAAGTGGCTTTCTGGCAGCAAGGTCTGAATGCACTGAATGACTCAACAACGGCTTAAAGCGACTTTTACGAATAAGGACTAATCCATGCTAACTGAACAAATCATCCAATCGCTGCGCGCAGTACGAGAGCAAAAGCCACTGGTTGTGAATATTACTAACTATGTGGTGATGAACAATACAGCCAATGCGTTATTGGCAATTGGTGCTTCGCCTATCATGGCGCACTCGCAACAAGAGCTGGCTGAGATGATGTCATTTTCTGGCGCTTTGGTGATCAACATTGGCACGCTCGACAGTGTCTGGGCGCCAAGAATGTGCTTCGCGGTTGAACAAGCGAACGCGAACAACAAGGTTGTGGTGCTTGACCCAGTCGGTTGTGGTGCAAGTACGCTGCGTACCGAGACTTCTCGTCAAATCGCACGTTTAGCGGATAAGCTAATCATTCGTGGTAACGCGTCTGAGATTATTGCATTGGCGGGCGAGCAAGCGCAGAGCAAAGGTGTGGATGCGCTTGATAGCAGTGGTGCTGCGTTAGGTGCTGCACAATGCTTAGTGGCTGAATACGGTGCAAATGTGGTGATTTCAGGCGAGACGGATTATGTTGTCACCAAAGACAGCGTAGTAACGTTAAACAATGGACACCAAATGATGCCGTATGTGACGGGCATGGGTTGTACTTTAACCGCACTGACTGGCGCATTTGCTGCTGTTGGTGATGAAAGCGGTTTGGCTGCCGCGGCGGTATTAGGTGTGGTTGGTGAAATTGCTGCTGAGAACTCTCGCGGTCCGGGTAGCTTGCAAATGAACTTGCTTGATGAGCTATATCAGTTAGACGAAGAAACTCTGATTAAACGTTTGAAGATTCAATAAGGTTCATCTGCACCTAAGAAATCAGTTAGAAGCCTAACTTAAAACGCTTTAGTTATAGAAAAGCCCCCGACACTTATGTGTTGGGGGCTTTTTATTATTGGTTTGGAACTGTACCAGCAGTGTATAGACTAGCTGACTAGGTTCTAAATCGGTTCACTTGGCTCTCTAGGTGATGCGCAACCTCAGTTAAGTCGCTAGCTGCACCTGAAATGCTGCTGACTGACTCTTGGTTACTTTGCGCGATGGTATTCGCACCTTGCGCATTTTCACCCAGTGATTTGGTAAGACGATCCTGCTCATCAACCGAAACCGCGATTTGGCTGTTGGCTTGGTTCAGGTCTTGGATGTGTTGATTTATCACATGTAAGTTCTGAGAAGCTTGCTGCGCCTGTGTTGAAGCATCTGAAACCGTACTATGGCTCTCTTTGATCGACTCTAACGCATCTTTAGCGCCACGTTGTAGTGAGGTGATGAGCTCATCAATCTGGCTAGCAGAGTCTTGAGTACGCTTAGCAAGCGTTCTTACCTCATCCGCCACGACGGCAAATCCGCGACCTTGTTCACCTGCGCGAGCGGCTTCGATCGCGGCATTCAGCGCGAGAAGGTTAGTCTGCTCTGATACGCCTTTGATTACTTCCAGTATTGCGCCAATGTTCATCGACTCTTTGTGTAGGTCGGTCACTTTCTGGCTGCTGACCTGCATGCTCTCATCGGCGCTGCCAATTTCATGCAGTGTTTTGTCTACTTCTTTGAGGCCCATCGCGACGTTCTCAGTTGCTTGGTTGGCAACTTGAGAGGCGTGATTAGCACTTGAAGCGATTTCAGATGTACTTGAAGCCAGTTGGTCGACTGCGGTTGAGATGTTCATCATCTCGCTGTTCAACTGCGTTGCGTTGGTCGAGCTGTTGTTAGTCACTTGATTGAGTGACTCAGACATTTCACCAATACGCACACTAGAGCGGTTCACTTGGCTTACGATATCACGCAGAGATTCAATGGTGATTTCCATGTTAGTCAGCAGTTCACCAATCTCGTTCTTGCTCTCAATGTTCACTTCAACATTTAAGTTACCTTGAGAAAGCTCATTGGTGATCTGTTTAACTTGTGCGATACCTTTGGTAATAGAGCGAGTCACTAAAACGGCGCTTGTCATGCCGATAACTAACGCCACACCCGTTAGTAAGATGATGATTTGAATTGAGCGCGTTTCACTGGCTTGCAGCTCTGGTGTCAGCGCCTGTTTCTGTTGTTCTAGAATGCTTTGAGCATCAGCTACCGCGATAGCTAAGCTATCACCAATCGAAGAAAGGGTAGCGGTTCTTTGAGTGTTCTCCAGCATCTGTTGATGAACTTGCTCAAAGCCTTTCGCATAGGCTTCACGCTGGTGAGAGAAGTCTTCAATCAGCTCGCTTTGGTAAGGAGAAGACTTCAGAGACTCAATATCACCCTCAATACCTGGCAGAGCATATTCAAAGATATCTTTACCTGCTTCGTAGGTTTTGAGGTTGTTGTTGTTCGAGTAGCTAATAACCGCGATCTTAGCTGCGAGAAAGTTCTCCATTAGCATACCTGCGTACAAGCTTGCGTTTGGATCGTTGTTATTGTAAGACTCATACAACAAGCTCTGTGCGGCTTTTAGCGCGTTAGTCTCTCTTTTGACCATTTCAACATTCACTAACTGGTCGATCATTAGCTGGCTCTGCTTCATTGAGCCATAGGCAGTATCAAAGGCTGCAACACTGTCTTGAACCAGCTGTATGCTTGATAGGCTATCAGTGTTAGTGGTGTTTTCGATTAAGTTATTAAGCAGATCATCGATCGCTAGTTTGCTTGATTGATAATTCGCTTCATATTGCTCATCCAATGACTCTAAGTAACGTTCAGAGGCTAAACGCATCTTAAGAAAGTGCACTTGAATGTTGCCAGACTGAGTCGCTTTGTGGCTGAGCTCGCTGTACTCGCTAAAGCCGTTCGACAAGGTTTGAATGCCTTTGTAGCTAACAAGGCCTGAAATGACGAAAAAGAGCAAGCAGATGGCAAACCCCAGCTTGATCTTAAGCGCTATAGAAAGGTGGCGCATAACTATCCCTATATTTACCTGATTCCTTCATTTTGGAGTATTTCATAAAACGGTGTATCGGGCATGCTCAAAGTGAATAGTTTGTGTAATAAGTAACGCTTTGGTTAAAAAGTTCAGATTTTTCGATATGCTTTCAACGAGTTGCGTATTTGATCTGTTCGTGCAACGCAGAGATTTTAGTATTAACTCCCATGCATAGCAGGCGATTTGTCGGTAAAATAGCAGAACACCAATGATAGAAATCGATTAGAAAGGAACGGTATGAACCCTTACAAGCTCTACTTGGTTACTGACGACCAACAAGATTTAGAAACGCTTAAGTTTGTGGTTGAAAAAGCGGTCGCTGGTGGCGTTACTATGGTTCAAGTAAGAGAAAAGCACGGAGATGTGAGAGCCTTCGTCGAGCGTGCACAAGCCGTTAAATCAGTTTTAGTTGGAACAGGTGTGCCATTGATCATTAATGATCGAGTTGATGTAGCATTAGCTGTGGATGCCGATGGTTTGCATTTAGGGCAATCGGATATGCCAGCCGCACTAGCACGTAAGCTGATTGGTTCAGACAAGATTCTTGGTTTATCGATTGAGACTGAACAGCAGTTACAAGAAGCTGATGACTTGCCGATTGATTACATTGGCCTCAGCGCACTGTTTGAGACTCAGACAAAAACAAATCTGAAAAAGTATTGGGGTTACGAAGGTATTAAGTTGGCGTTGGAAACAACCAAGTTACCGATAGTCGGAATTGGTGGCATCAACGAATCTAATATCCTACAGTTGGTTGAAACAGGTATTCACGGCTTAGCGCTAGTCTCTGCAATCTGTCACGCAGAAGATCCTAAAAAGGCGACGAAAGACTTAGTAAATCTGATGGGAGACTGAGTTTGTAGCGACTAGAAAACAAATGAAGCGAGTCATTTGTTTTCTAGTTAGCGCGTATGAAAGCGCTCAAGGGAGCTTCAGCTTAAGATAGGACCTATCTTACTGAATACACAAAGCAATGGTGCCGATGATCATCAAAGCGATCGCTGCGTACCAACCGTACTGTGAGGTTTTATCGGCAACGAAAATCTTGATGTAATTGATTTCCTCATGTGCCATCGCAATAAAGTCGGTGTAGTTAATGGATAACTCGCGACTTGTCTCTTTTAAGTCATTTTGTAGTTTGTTGAAAGCCTCATCGATGAAGCCTTTTGTTTCCGAAGCTGACGGCGTTGCAGCCATCGTTAGGCTGTTCCAAACCGCCATACGCGATTCATATTCACTTTCACTGACACAATTAAGTACGCGTAAATCATACTCTCGTTTGTTACGCTCTTTACCCATTTTCTCAGGGCAAATGTTTCTTAAAACGTTCACGACAAATTTTCCAAAAGGTTCATTTAGATATAAAAAAGCACTCGAAGAGCACTCATAAACTGGGGCGAATTAAATTCAAAAAGTGATCTATTTGAAGCTGTCATAGGCGACGTTAGCAATGCCTACACGGGAGATTTGAGGTTAGGTCAGTAGTGTTAAAGAGCGATTTGGATTGATTCGTTAACCATGCATAGGCACGACAACCCCTTTCGGATCGCAGTTTAGTTATGTCAGTTTGGGACATCAACTAGGGTGTTTTGTCCAGACGACAAAGATATTTATCGGTGAAATGTGTCGAAATGCGGTAGTGCGGCGAAACGCACTACCGATATTGCAATGTAGTTTTAGCTAGTTTGCTTGCCATTGATTGTATTGCAAAGAGTAACCTTCCAGCTTCTCAATCAGACTCGTGAATACCGGCATAGATAATACCAATGTGTGCTTTTCCTCGTTTTACTAAGTCCGCTGCATCGAAGGTGGGTGGCGGTATCATTTCGAAATGTGCGATTGAGAATTGAGCAGCTAGGGAACATTACTTCGGGTGACATAATTCTGGGGAATCCAACACATACTAGACTATTTATGGGAGTGTATGATTACGTTAGAAAAAGTGTTTTACGTTGTGTTATTTTAAGCTCGTTTGTTTATAGCAATGCTCCCTATCACGGCTTACTTACTCAATGTCGGAATTTGATAGGCATTTGTGGTGGATATCGGTGCAACCATTTGCGCGCTTGCGTCAAATCTGAGTAACAACAAGATTCGAGTTGTCTTGGTGCGGAAGCTGAGCCTCTAGTTCAATAAAGGGGCTCGAGAATAATACTTACAGGTTACATGCTTAATGGTTACTAACCGTTTGTTTATTGGTAGGTATAATCAACCTTTACTGTTTAGTAAGCCTATGTGAGTTTATGTTTGATCTGCTATCTTAGGTAAGGAACAATTTGACTTCATGGATAAACAGCATAAGGGGGATAGGAGCTTAATACCCCTCATGCGCAATCGTTGATAAGAAAGAGTTTGAGCTCTTTGTTGAACTGCTGAGTCGTGGCTCTCATATTCCAATTTTGGTGATTCTGCTCGGTGAGTTAGGTGAAATGACGATGTCCGGCACCGTATGCTTGTTTGTCGGTGCAGCATTTTGAGTTTGTCGTACTAGACAATGGTATCTTGCTTAGGCTTTGAGCAAAAAGAAGAGGACAAATAGATGAAAGCAGTCTCGGAAGACGACAACTTCTACTTCCTATTTTACGCACTATTGATGTTGTTTTTTGGTTGCGCGGTGATGCAGCAGTTTTATCCGCAAGGCCAAAAAACGATTCTGTTCTTGATCATCATTACCTTAGCGGTTTCGATTGTCGGCATTCATAAAGAGCGGTCTCTGTATCGCTCTTGGTACGGTTTGTTATTGATTACTGCATCGGTGTCTGGTGTTTTCTCCTTCCTAGAAGGCTACAATTTGTCGATAGTGACGCTAACGGCACTAACCATGTTTCTGTTTTCGCATATCTACTCCGCTTTAAGGCAAGTGATGCAAGCGAAAACGGTCACCCCCAATCACATCATAGGCTCTATCTGTATTTATTTGCTGCTAGGCTTTGCGTGGTCGACTATCTACTTGTTGATTCTCGAGATCTTTCCTAACGCATTTAATGGCTTAGAAGAGCAAATTTGGCTAACCAATTTGTTTAATGCGATGTATTTCAGCTTTATTACTCTGACAACGGTAGGCTATGGAGATATTTCTCCAGCCTTGCCAGTTGCTCAGTTCTTTGTATTTATGGAATCTATCATCGGCAGCTTCTATTTAGCGATTATGGTGGCGAGTTTAGTCAGTATTCGGTTGGCACAGTCTCAGTCCGATTAGCGTATATACAAAAAAGCCCGGCGATTGCCGGGCTTTTTATTGTTTAGCAGAGCTGTGTCTTAAGATGCAGTTGCTTGTATTTTTTCTAGTTCCGCAATCGTTGTTTGCGATACGAGTTGGCCATCCATGTAGTAAGTCACATTTTGGCCTTCTTTGATACCAGTGAGTGTTGCGGTTTCACCACTGTTATAAACGATATCCATTTGGATAGTGTTTTCATCGATCTTAATCATTTCACCGGTTTCAATAGTACGGTTGTTAGATATTGGACCTACAGGCGCTTCTTTTAGGCTTGGGTCCAGGTCATCGTTCACTTTGAAGTGAGTGTCTGTTTTTGTATCAAATACGTGTGGTGCGCCACTGATAGGGTTTTTGCCTGTCCAGAATTCAAGTGAGTTGAATACCACGTAGTCTGCTGCGGTTGTAATACCGTACACAGGCGCTAATAAGAAGTTTACACCCGCACGAGCATAGCGGTTATCGACAACTTCAACGTTAAATTTCATCACTTTCCCTGTTACGGCGTTACTGCCGATACAACCAGTTAGCGCAGAAGCCAAAACCGTTAGTCCTACAATTTTAAGTGCAATCTTTTTCATTTTAGTACCTGTATAAGTTAGAAGTCTGTTTCGTTGGAACAGGTGTAGTATGGTTTTTATTTGAACGATAGTTTTACCATTTAACGCCATCGCTGATAGAAAGTGCTTATAAACTATGCATACAAAAAAGCGCGACCTAGGAGGTCGCGCTTTTTATTGGTGAGGGGTCGTAATGAAAGTAATGACTTAACCATTTAGCTTGGTTAGTAATTACGACTGTGCAAAATAGCTATTTCGTTATGTCGCTATCTTATTATGCAGCTACTTCATTACATAGTTATATGCTTTGGTGACTAACCAACGAGCGCCTCGAAACAAAAGGGAAGTAACTTTAAAAATAAATTTGGCTATCGAGACTGCCGCTTCGCCAGCTATGCTCATGCATTTATGCAGGTCGGATTCTTTGAATTCTGAATAGGTCATGTGTTATCTCACTTCTTGCCGTTATCTTTCATATATAAGTAAATGACTCCTGTCAGGTTGAATACCCTGTGCGCGTAATGTACGAATATTCATCAACTCATTCTTACCATTTGATGCCATTTGGTTTGAAAAGTAGTCGAACGAGAAAGGATTGATAGAAATAAGGTATTAACGTTTGAACTAGCCGAAAAATAGCGACTAATAATGTTATGATCTTGAGCCTGCACCGAAGTTATACAGAAAAGGAAAGAGAATGACCCACCTTAGAGAGCAGCAAGAAGCTGCAATGGCGATGTTTAAGGAAAACTTACACCTTCCAAATGGTGGTTTTCATAAACTGATCATCGAGCTAAGTAAGGAGTTTCAACTACCTTTTCAAAAAGTACGCACTGTTTTAAAAAACGCTCAGAAAGACATTGAACGCCAAATCCGTGAAGACTTTTCAAATGTTGATGAGGGCGTGATTAGTCAAGCTAATTGGGTGAATATCATTCGCTTAAAGTTGGTTGAGTTAGCTGAAGACAATCAAAGCGTGATGGACAAGCTGAAGATAAATCCAAAATATCAAAAGGTATTGGCAGCGACTAATGCCTCAATCTCAAGTGAAGACGAACGCGATGAGTTGATTGAAGAGTTGATTCAGGCTTATGAGAAAGAGGTATTCAAACCTTTATTGGCTATGCTGCACACCACAAAGCTGTATTGGAAGTTAATGCTGGTGGATGAAACATGTAAGATGACTGAGGAAAATCGCGATAAGTTCAGCGATTACCCTCAACACATGCAAGCTGCAGAACATCTATATACGCTTGATCAAAAGTTAAGGTCTATGCCGTTAACGCAATGATAATGTGTCATTGGTGATTCAAGGTTCAATCTTAATTGATTTCAAGAAGAGCTAATTGAAATAGAAACTGGCTTTCATCAGAAGCGATCATTCAAGATGACGCTTTCAAATCTCTACGCTTTTCAGACAAGCGTCAATTCAATGAAAACACGATAACCTAGCTAGCGTAAGCCGCGAGTGAAATGCAAAAAGGGCTAGGTTTCTATTCTGTTCCAGTTCTACTCTATTTTATTCTGCTAGAGCGAATTGAGGGTGACATCTGTGGGACTAACGGTGTTTCTTTCTGTTGCCTTAGGGGAAAAGCTATAGGAGTGTGAAATGTCCTAGGGTGTTTCCGTTGCGTGAAACGATAGTTCCGGTGCTGTCTCTTTCGTTAAATTCAAAGTCTATGAGATAACTGTTGTGTTGTAGCTTTGGCAATATATGGCGGTGAAGTATATCGCTATTGAGCTGTCTAATCTCGGCGACCCATGAAAGTTGTTCTTTGTGTAAGTCTATTTTGATCTTGAGCATTTACTACCTTTTAGTTTGTTGAATGATTTCTCGCGTGAGAGTTGGTACCAATGGATTTGTCTTGTTGTTCTTCGTGACATAACTCTGCCTTGTGTTTATTACATTTGTATTTAAGTGAACGATCTAATCTGAGTTCGCGCATAAGAAAGCGAATAACGATAGATCGGTAGTTAGGATCGAATTTAAAAGCTATTGAATGACTATCTAGGTGAAAGCTGACGCAGAGATGGTGTAACGAGGTATCGAGAACTGTCTTTGTGGAACTTGGACTTACTTTAGCATTAACAGCTCTATAGATTAGAGCCAGATGGCTAACTATACGCCTAGTTTTTTAAATTACAACCCCATTTTTTATGAAATCTAAAAATAATTTTGATTGAAATATCATCGTTATTTAGCCGCAAAGGGAGAGTCATTGGGAGGTTACTCTTCTTAGTGCGGTGTCACTGATCATGTTTTCTGAACAAAAGTTCTCTTGTTATGTTTTGCGGTGTTTTTGACTATCGGTGATAACTAAGTTGCTGTCATATAGGAGTTTTACATTGTAAATTCCAAGGCTTCATGCTGCGAGTCCTTGATTATGTTGTTTGTTTAAAACTCCGTTCTTCCAAATCCTGCTCCATTTTTCTTAAATGAGATCTATCCAGCTTTCGAACGCTGCGTCGATATACGTGTTTTAGATAGCGATCTAGCAATATATGAATAATCACTTTAACGTTTCTGAATAAGAAAGTTGTTGTGCAACTAAATTATTGCAAATATTATTGATAATAATTCTCACTTGCGTTACAAGTTTGTAGTCAAATCAATGACAAACTTTAAATTATCGTTATTTAGCAGTTGTGTACGACCCTTACTCACCTATGAGTATTCTGACTTTCATTGTCATGAGTGGTGGTTTGTCTCAATGGCAAAGGAATAAACATGAAGAAAACAATCAAATCAGTTCGCCAGTTAGTGAGCGGGCTTGCTATCGTTCTTGCATCATCGCTGATGACCGCTCATGCGGAAACCGTCACGATTGAACACGTAAAGGGCACCGCGCAGTTTACTGAAGTACCACAACGAGTTGTTGTTCTTGGTTTTGGTAGCTTGGATGTACTTGATAAAATTGGTGTAAAGCCAGTTGGTGCACCTCACAGCCTAATGCCTGACTATCTTGAGTCATACAAGGAAACAACGAAAAACACTGGCTCGTTAAGAGAACCTGATTTCGAAGCTATCTACATGTTGAAGCCAGACGTAATCATTGCGGAAAACCGCATGCTTAAGGTTTACGACAAGTTGGCTCAAATTGCACCAACGATCATGTTCTCTATTGAAGGTGATAAGTACTGGGCTGATGCACAGCAAAACTGGCGTTCACTGGGTGAGTTATTCGGCAAGCAGGCCGAAGTTGAAGCGATCATCAAAGAGACTCAAGGTTCAATCACTGCTGTGAATGACAAAGTAACCTCGGGTGAAACGACGGCGATGATGCTAATGAACAACGGTAACAATATTGCGATGTTCAACAAAGGCAGCCGCTTCTCTATTATCTTTGACGATTTTGGCTACGTTGAGTCAAAGAGTGCGACAGTCGCACCAATCAAAGGTACGCACGGTAACCTTATCTCTTTTGAATACATTGCAGACGCAAAACCTGAAGTGCTTTACATCCTAGATCGTGAAAAAGCGATTGGCCGCTCTGAAGGTCGTGCACCTCAACTGTTTGATAACCCATTGGTAGCGGCAACGCCAGCAGCACAACAAGGTAACATTGTTTACCTTGATTCAAGTGCATGGTACCTAGCTGGTGGTGGTGTTACTGCAATCCATAGAATGTTGGGTGACATCGAACGTACCATTCAACAGTAATTTTTAATGAGTTTTTCGGGCTTATAAGAAACGTTCTTATAAGCCCTTTTCCACTTTTTATACGGGCTACCCGAGACCTACCTTTAGTATTATTTCTATGTTGAAACCCATTGCAGCCGCTGTATTTCTTGTCGTGTTATGCGTTGCGTCATTGATGATAGGGGTCGCTGAAATCAGTTTTAGTGACTTCTTTAACGGCAACCAACACGCCAACTCTATTTATATCGTGAGTCGAATCCCTCGTTTGCTAGCCATTGTGCTCGCTGGAGCCGGTCTAAGTGTCTCTGGCTTGATCATGCAGCAGATTGTGCAGAACAAGTTCGCAGCGCCGTCTACGATGGGCACGATTGACTGTGCCATGTTGGGTTATATCGTTGGTATTCTGGTGCTAGGTAGTGCAGCTCAATGGAGCTACCTAGGTTTCATCTTTGCGTTTGCTGTGTTTGGCACCATGCTGCTGGTTCGCTTCTTACAGCATCTTAAGTTCAAGAATGCGGTTCTAGTGCCTTTGATTGGCATCATGTATGGCAACGTGGTTTCAGCACTGACAACGTTTATTGCTTACAAGTATGATTTAGTACAAACCATGTCTGCATGGACCATGGCGAACTTCGCGAGCGTATTACAGGGCAGCTATGAAATTCTGTACCTTGCCGTTCCGGCTTGTATGCTGGCTTACTATTTCGCGAGTCAGTTCAGCGCAGCGAGTATTGGTGAGAGCTTTGCAAAGAACATCGGCTTGAACTATCAGAAGATCGTTTTTATTGGTGTTGCTTTAGTAGCAATATGCGCGTCTTCAGTAGTAATGATCGTAGGCGTCATTCCATTCCTTGGCCTTATCGTTCCAAATATCGTCTCGCTGATGATGGGTGACAACATGAAACGAATCCTGCCTTGGACAGCATACTGGGGCGTGATCTTGGTACTGGCTTGTGACTTGTTAGCTCGAGTTGTGATTTTCCCTTATGAGATTCCAATCTCGATGGTGATCAGCATCTTCGGTGGCTTGATTTTTATTTACCTAATCATGAGAGACAAGTCGAATGCGTGATTCAGTAAAAATCGCGATTCTGGCTATCGCGTCTTTGTGTATGACAGCCGTTTTTGTAGGGCAGGGGCTAACCTGGGATAACTATGAATTTTTCTTGTCGCTAAGAATGCCTAAGCTGTTATCCATCGTACTAGCGGCTGTGGCGATTGCTGCGTCGTCACTGGTCTTCCAAACCATTACCAACAACCGAATTCTCACACCTTCAATATTGGGTTTTGATAGCTTGTACATGTTGGTTCAAACGTCACTGTTATTTGTATTTGGTGGCACGAGCTTTTGGGTGATTGATTCCATTGCAAACTTCGGTTTGTCTGTCTCTGTGATGATCTTATTCTCGTTTGCGCTTTTCCATTTTTACTTTAAGAGCAAGCGCAACAACGTATTTACTCTGTTGTTGATTGGTATTGTGTGTGGCAGCGTGTTCTCGAGCTTATCGAATTTCTTAGTGATGTTGATTGACCCTAACGAGTTTGCGGTACTGCAGAACGTTATGTTTGCGAGTTTCAACAATGTGAAAAGCGAGCTGGTTTACTTGAGTATTCTTCCGTTAGGTTTGTGTTTTCTTGGGCTCTGGGTGTTGGCTCCAAAGTTGGATGTTCTATGGTTGGGCGTCGATAACGCGACAAGTTTAGGTGTGAATACCAAGCGATTAACCCAGATGATTCTGGTAATTGTGTCAGTAATGGTCGCGGTATCAACTGCTTTGGTTGGCCCTGTGCTTTTCTTCGGCTTAATCACGGTCAGCTTAGCGCGCCAGATATTCAGCTCCTATCAACACCGCGTGCTTATTCTTGCAAGTAGCTTATTAGCGGTGGTTCTGCTTGTGTCTGGCCAATGGTTCATTGAAAAAGTGATGGCTTTTGAAACCACAGTCAGTGTGATCATTAACTTGGTCGGCGGTTTGTATTTTATGTTCTTGTTGTTACGTACCAGAATTCAGTAAAGGTAGTAAGTAGTGATTAAATTAACAGGTTTAAGTAAGAAGTATGGCAAATCACTGGTTGTTGATGATGCCAGCGCTATGTTCCCAAAAGGGGAAGTGACTTCTATTATTGGCCCAAACGGTGCGGGTAAAAGTACACTGCTTTCAATGGCTAGCCGCCTAACAGAAAGTGATGCCGGTGAAGTGCTTATTGGCGACAAACTGCTTGCTGAGTGGGATACCAAAGAGCTAGCAAAACACCTGGCGGTACTCAGACAGTCAAACAACATCAACATGCGATTTACGATTCGTGAATTGGTTTGCTTTGGTCGTTTTCCGCATTCGCAAGGTCGCTTGAAAGACGAGGACAACAAGATTGTTGATACAGCACTAGAGCATTTAGGTATTACTGATATTCAAAACAAATACCTTGATGAGCTGAGTGGTGGTCAGCGTCAAATGGCGTTCATTGCAATGGTTGTTGCACAAGATACAGACTATGTTTTCTTGGATGAGCCGCTTAATAACCTAGATATCAAGCACTCTGTTGAGATCATGCAGACGCTTCGTCGCTTGGCGCATGAGTTCAATAAAGCGATCGTTATTGTGATTCACGACATCAACTTTGCTTCTTGCTATTCAGACAACATCGTAGCGATGAAAAAAGGCCAAGTAGTGAAATCCGGTAAGGTTTCTGAGGTTGTAGAGAAATCAGTGATGGAGTCGATCTACGAGATCCCATTTGAAATCCGTGAGTTCGATGGCGTCCGAGTCTGTATGTACTACTCAGGTCGTTAGTCAGTCTATCGCAAGCGAAAAGAGCTCCTATATGGGGAGCTCTTATTATTCGTTCGTAAGTAACAAAACTATACATATATCAATACGCATAGATTAATTGGTGATTAGTTCATACTCCAATTTCGTCAAAATAGCTGGAGCTAACGATTCTAAGTCTAGAGTTGTATAGCCATAGAAGTTGGGACTAAGCTGTTGACGTAACTTTGATAAAGAGCCTTGTGTATTTTCTTCCATTATCAACTTGTCATTGTAATCTGCGAGCAACTTTAGTTGTTGAGCCGATAGTGGAGATAGGTACTCACTATAACCGCCAACAGAATGGTAAAGTAATTCGTAGCGACCTCCTTCCGACTCTTCTATATAATAATTCCCAGTTCGTGCAATATTAGAGGTTGCTCGACTTTCGTTTGACGATGAAGAGAAGCTAGAGTTTAGATAGTCGTTACCACCAGCATGATACTTAACATCTGCGACAAAATCTGGTTTCGGGAAGACCAGAAATGCGTCAATGGTATCGTTGGACGTAATTGCAGAAAGAATAAACTTCTTGTCTTTGTAATACTTAATTTGCATTTCACCATTCGACATTTTGGTGTACACCGGAGAACCAAACGTCTCTTCCAAAATACCGCTAGAAGCTCTGATGTAGATTTCCGAAAGGCGATTGTTAGATGGAGAATCTGAAAAATTAGAAACGATTAAATCCCAGCCTTTGCTCCCCATATCTATTGCATCGTTGAATTGTCCTCCAGCTATGATCAGAGCAACGATAGCAAGAATAGAGTTTGGTGTATTGTCTCTAAGCCTTTCAAGAATATCTTTTTCTTCTT
Organism: Vibrio chagasii; assembly: GCF_002954585.1. GTDB lineage: Bacteria > Pseudomonadota > Gammaproteobacteria > Enterobacterales > Vibrionaceae > Vibrio > Vibrio chagasii_A. The sequence continues at coordinate 886,153 of NZ_MSCI01000001.1, read as the reverse complement.
TGACTGGTGGCTCTTGAGCATTGGGCTTGTTCTCTTTTGGTTCTGCTTCTGCTTTTTCAAGAGAGGCAGGCAAAACTTGTTCTGGCATCACTACACCTTACTCCGTAACAATTTGAGGCGTTCGAGCGACTACTCGTGTGCACAGATATTCGTCAACATCCTTTTCTACTGATACCGTCTCAGTAACCCAAGTAAATTTCATTAACTGGTTCGTAAGTTGTTTTGTCGTTGATTTCGCTGTGATGGATGTTGTAACAACAGTATCTTTGCGGTCTGCAGTGACAATTTTCTTTTTGTCGGTTGTGCGGTTTGTATCTAGTTCTTTTTGTACCATTGCTTCTAATGATGCAGCTAGAGAAGCACGCGCTTCCATCGACGCGATATCCATATCGAGAGTCATATCTCCCATACTTTCAACGCAAGCTACACCAGCAATTAAGCCTTCAGGTAAGTCGGATTGAGGGTTCATGCGCCAACTTGGAAATTCGGTTTCCGCTATAGTTTGAAAGGACATAGTAGCGATCGCAGCAAAAAGTAGTGTCTTTTTCATGTTCATTCCTTAAATCATATTCTTTTCGTAATTCATTTCTGCTTTGCTTACTTTTTTCAAGTAATTGCGTGTTTCTGCTGCAGAGTGCTTTTCTTGTATTGTCTGGAAGACTTGCTTTGGAGCGAGTTGGTTAATATTTTTGATCGCAACAGAACGTTTGCCACCAAAAATACGATAAATAGGGCCCATTCCACCGTTGTATGCTGCAGTTATACAGTACTTTAGGCTTGTCTCATCTTTGACACCTTTGAAATATTTAGAGCGAAGTAGATGTAGGTATGCTGTCCCTACCTCGATGTTTTTTTCTGGGTCAAATAGATACTCTTTCTTGAGTAACTTCTGCTCCCCAAAAAGAAAGTCGGTAGCGTCTAAGCCTGCAGAGCTAGGTACGATTTGCATCAGCCCAAAAGCAGGGACGTGAGACACTGCTGTTGGGTCGAAAGCACTCTCTGTCTTGATGATGGATAAAACGAATTCTGGTTCGAGTTTGTATTTCTCTGCGTACACCTCAACGGTTTCAAAGAAGCGTTGTTCTTTGCGGTTTAGCCAGCTAGGTGGGAAAGCAATTACAGCTTTAAGAACGGTATTGCCTTTCGTATCTTTTGTTTTGGTGATGGCAATATCATCAAGAGCTTTACCTAACTCTTGCTCTTGAACTTCTGGTGAGTCGGCAACGGGCAAAAAGGTTTTTTCACTCAGTTTCTGTACATCGGTTGCGTCGATGAGTTCTGAAGTGTAGGCGTCTGCTTTCTGAGCTTGTCCTATAGTTAACTTTGACGTTTGTATAATCTCTTCTTTGAGTTCTTCAATAGAGGTAGTTTCTCCAGAGATAGTGGTTACTTGAATGATGTTCTTCTCGAAGTTAACCTCACGCTTTAATTGCAAAGATGGGCTATAGCTTACCCATTTAAATTGGTCACTGAAGGTTGGGTTATCCCAAGACTTTGAAACTTCACTTTTAAACTCATTAAACTTCTCCTGAGCTTGCGCCACGTATTGGTCAAACTCACAGTTTTTCTGAACTTTGTAAATGTCATATTGAGCTTCACCACAAAGTTTGAATTTTTCGAACTCGTCTTTTGCCTCGAATGGTCGATTGATGAAATGCTCGACGCTAGGACAACTTTGTTCGCTTATTGAGAGTTGACAAGCTTCTTTTAGGCTATCGGCAGAAGCAACACAACTTGTAAGCAAAATTGCAAGTGGGGAGATCTGCCAAAACGTTTTTTTCATATCTTTTCCTTGATAATAGGTTGCTAGGCTTTCTCTATGGAGAGTCTCTCCATGACAAATTCGCATTCATCTAGGTATTTAAGGATCAAACCAAAGCCAGGGGTGTCAGTTGATAAGCGAGACTCATCTAGTATCTCAAATCGAGATGTGTCTATTTCAGAGGGGCAGAGTAATGCAATATTAGTATCGTAAGTTTCTTGACCTTCATTTAGCAGTGCTTCGATGCCGTCATACATTTTTCTATCGGGAAACTCGATAGAGTCACCATTAATAACTTGTTTATTTTCGACTAATACACCAGTGCTACCGTCTTCATAAACTTGAAATAAAGATAGATAACCGGCTTGGTTTGCTTCTAGTCTGATAAAGTAATTATCACCAGCTGTCAGACGTCTTTTAGTAGAGCGAATATTTAGACTTTTTGCTGAATGATTGAAAAAAAGGTAGTTGTATTGGCTTTCGGGTAGTACTAGATGCCCTGAGCTATTGGTAAGCTGCCAGCCTCCAGCGAACCGTTCAATACTGATATTGGGTAGGCATTGATGTTGTTCCACCCAGTTTTGTAGCATTGTAGTTTCTGTCCAGTATGGGTGTAAGTCACTCTGACACTGGGACTGTTTAAGCCAATCTGCTAGCTTTTGTGCGAATGACTTAGGGTCATATTCCACTTGTACATAGAATTGATTATTGAGCTGTTCGCTGTTGATAATCGTGACATTGTTCCTAAACACCACGCTAGTTATAGATTCTTTGTGGGATGCTGCGGATTTCTTTAATTCACCATTTTCAAACGATTTTGAACTGATTGTTTTACTTACTACTCGGTTTTCAACACTTTTGGCTAAGTCATGATAGGCTGCATCTTTGGCTTGTTGATAGGTGCTACCTTGGCCAAAGCCATAACTTAAATTAGTATCAAGTGGTACCTCCCCGTACCAAGATGGGGAGGCAAAAGCACATGCACTCGATAGCGAGGTGATTAGAGCTAGAGTTTTCATTAATCTTCTTTTTTACCAGGGTTTGGCGCTTCCATTATTGTCCAACTACCATCTAGTCCGTACTTATCATAGATATTAATTGCAATACTTCTTCCAGTTTGAACTGCTGACATAATGTAGCTTCCACGATATACACCGTAATTAAGGTTTCCTTCTGAAGTTTTAACAATCTTTTCGTAGGTATTTGATTGAGTAATAGCTAGTTGATTATTTTCTAACGGTCCACTTAGTACTTGACCAGAACGCTGATCGGAGTTTTTACAACCAATATTATTGGCTGGTTTAAAAAAGCTCCAACTAGATCTTCCATTTGATGTAACTGATGGCCCTTCTACAAACCAACTACAATTGTTAGTGTCTAGGTAGTGTCCCGCAATCAATTGGTTAGCACTTGAAAAAGCAACTGATTTTATAGAGCTCATATTTTTGAATATGAGGTTGCCATTTTTGTCCGCTGCGAACTCAGCACTCATATCAAAGAATTGAGTTTGCCCTGTGTCCTTATTAGTTACTGGTACGCGTAACATGGTTACTTGGTTACCAGCACCTTGGAAATGTGCGCCTTGGAATGCGATATCTAGATTAGAGTTTTCTATATCTGCAGCGAAGGCCGTTGATGTAATTAAAAGTGCTGATGTTGCTAGAATTGTTTTGTTAAACATGGATATAAGCCTTAATCAATGTTTTGGTAATGAGTTAAAGTGAAATTGTCTGGTTGCCGGTAATCGTTGGATGCTGGCGTTTTAGATCACCCATTTCGAAAGATGCAGATTTAACTTTGTCATAGACGTCCTGATACAGAGTGCCAACATCTTTATTGCCTTCGATCATTGACTTCATGAGGTAATAACTAAAGAGGCGATGACGTTTCTCTTGATACATGTTGGAGTATTCTTTATCTCGGCCAGCTGTGATAACAACCATGCGCTCAGGGTCAATGCTGACTTTTTTAGGTGCTAACCTTGAAGCTGCAACCCCCTTGATTACAGATACGCCATCAGTGGCACCGCTGAAGCAACTATCCACCATAACGACAATCTTGCCTGCTTTACTGGCAGAAAGTGTTTTGTAGAGATTGTCGAGTTTGAAGAATTCATCATCAGTTATGTAGTCAGGGATCTTATCTTGCGGAAGAATGTAAGGGTCATTATCCGGAATCGCAGGGATACCGTGTCCACTGTAGTAGAAGTAAACCGTATCGCCTTCATCGACGTTATCCAACATCAATCGCAACTTATCTTTAATAGCACCACTGGTTGCATCACGGTCAATTAACTCGTAGACATGTCGTTCAGGCACACCAAGCACTTTTGTCGCAACGTCAGACATTACTTCGCCGCTGCTACGTGCAAAGGCTACTTGATCCGAGTTTGCGTAATCTTCGATAGATAGGTTAAAGAACCAGTTTGAAGAATTACTTTCTACGGGAACAAAACCATTCAATAGTTGTTTTAACTCATCAGCAGCGGTGCTGTCGGTTGCCGAAAGACGTGAATCGACTTCGAAAGCATCGATCAGGTTAGGGTTTTGCATTTCTAGGCCAGGAGTGGCTGCTCGGTTTGGTCCATTATTGAGAACAACACTAAGAGCTTCTGGTTGATAGTTGCTTTGTGCTACATCACCTGAAAACTGAGCTTCGTTGTATTTGCCTCTGATATTTATGAGCTCTAATTGGCTTTCGTCGTAAGAGTACGTCAGCGCTAGGTCTAATTTATCAATGTTATTGAAAACATCACGAGCTTGATCTAGAGGTACGTTTAGAATGATGTCACGTTGATAGTTTTGATTCGATGCTTTAAACAATAAATGCATTTGTTGATTTTCTGCATCATAGCTTTTTGTCGTAACAACAGGCTTGCCCATTACGTCTCTAAACGCACTTGCGACTAATTGGGTTTTTTTGGCTTCCAAATTACCTTTTCGAGAATCTGCGGCCTCTTGTAGCTCTCGAATTTTCTCATTTCGAGCTTCAACTTGTTGACGATATTTTTGTTGTATATCTGCTATCTCTTGTTGTCGCTGTGTACGTAGTTTTTCGACGCGTTGTTCAAATTGTATTTTAGTCTCAAATTGATCTTTTACGATCTCTGGAGCTTTCGGTAAATCTGGTTCTGGTATTGGAGCCGGGATATCACTACTACTCAATGATGTATATTGAGCTTCGTAAAGCGATGCAACAGCACCGACAAGAGAAATGGGATCTTCTGCTTGAATACATCCTATCGCTTGAGTCATGTAATGTTGCTCTTTAGATGAGGAGGCACCTGTGATTGAGTTCAATTGGTTTGTTAGCTCAGTATTACCAAGCCGCGTAATAACGTTACCATTCAGTGTTATAGGGGCATCAACCTGTAGCTCTCCTCCTAAAAGCCAGACATCAGGACTGGAGGAGCAAACGGTTCCTTGTTTGGAGTGTGAAAACTCAAATTGATTGTCATTATTGGCATAGCTTAGTGAAGGCACCAGCGCTATTAACATACCCGTGACAATTCTGTTCCGTATCATTAGATAAGTCTTCCGTATGAGAGTAGTGTCAGATGAGCATTGGAACATATAACTGAGTTGAATATCACTCAACTGCAAGATTTTCGAAGTGAGAGATAAGTCAATATTTGTTTTGTTAAATGTGAGCAAGTATTGTGTAAATTGGAACTGGTATTCCCTAATTGCTTTGTGTTTGAGAGGCTTAGAGTAAAGTAATTTTTGTTTCTAACTCCTAATTGATTACTCATGTTAATGATAGGTGCTTGTCTTATGTTAAAAATTATCGTATTCGCTCTTATTACTGTAGGTATATTTATTGGGATTCAGCATGGTGACGAAATTGGAGGCTAATATCTGAAGTTGAAGAAATATTCTTGAGTGTAGTGAAAGGATTAGAAGGTTAGAGGATTTATGTCTGTTTCTTTGTTTGATGAGTTTTTAGAGCGCTTAAATGGTTGTGAGAGGGTGATCATTCAGGCCCATGATTTCCCAGATCATGATGCGGTTGGCTCAGCATTCGCGCTTGCGTATTTGCTTCGAAAAAAGGGCTTCTCACCTCTCATAACTTACCAAGGTTTTATAGATAGAGTATCTCTACATAACTTGATTGCTTGGCTCGACATCCCGATTGCTAAAGCACACCTGTTAGATTTGAAACCTAATGATAAGATCATTGTTGTAGACGGTTGCATCGGTGAGAAGAATGTTACTGATTTACCTGGACTTGAGGTTGGTGTGATAGATCACCATCAAGTTGTAGCCCCTAAATATACCTGGTTTGATGATATTCGACCGACTTACGGTTCAACCGCGACAATCATGGTGGAATATTTTAATTATTATAAATTGCCAATACCAAAAAGAATTGCAACGGCCTTGCTTGTTGGGTTGACATTCGATACGGCTAATTTCACGAGAGCAATGAGTAAGCCGGATATTAAAGCTTTATTTCAGCTCCAATCCCTTTCTGATATGGATATGGTCAATCGAATTTGTAGAAATCAAGTCGAGTATCATGAACTAAAGTTTTTTGATTCGATGATTGAGTCAATGACCAAAGAGGGAAATTGTGCTTTTGCTACGTTGCCTGAAGGATGCCCTAAAAACATGTTAGGGGTACTAGGTGATTTTCTATTAACTGTCGATGAAATTGATGTCGTTGTTCTTAGTGCCAGGAATCGTGAGAGGACTTTCATTTCATTACGTTCTGAGTGCTTGAAGAACAATGTGGCTCTCGTTGTGAGGCGAGCACTAAATGACACGGGTGTTGGTTTTGGAGGTGGGCACCCTCATATGTCGGGAGGAGTTATTCATCAGATATTTAAACACTCAGATGAACAAAAGTTTGTGTATGATTTGATTCGTCCTCAGTTAGTTGTTGGCTAAAAAAATCGTACTGTTTCATATAAACTTTCATGACAAGTTTTTGACATCTATATTTATGATCGTTAGTTTGATGTCACTCGAAGATCTGCCCTTCATTTTTCAAAATCACTTGCCATTTTTTGTGCCTTGCATTCCAAAAACGTTCTACACTAGGGTTATAACTGTTTGATTTTTATACGAGGTATCAATGAGTCGTAAACCAATAGTGTTAGTAGTAGATGACACCCCAAGCAATTTGGATGTGTTAACGGCGATACTCAAAGATACCTATCAAGTTAAGGTCGCGATCAACGGCACTATCGGTATCAAAATAGCTAAGATGGTTCCTCAGCCGGACCTCATTCTCCTCGATATCATGATGCCCGATATTGACGGGTATGAAGTGTGTCGACAACTAAAAGCACAGCCGAATACCGCGCATATTCCCATTATCTTTGTGACCGCCAAAATAGACCCTGAAGCCGAGGTAAAAGGGCTATCTCTGGGGGCTGTTGATTACCTGACCAAGCCGATCACTCCTGAAATCGCACTGCAACGTGTGAAGACTCACATCGCTTTGTATAACCAGCAGCGAGCGTTGTTTAGTCAGGTGAAAGAGAAGACCAAAGAGATTAATTTAGGCAAGTTGGAAACTCTTAATATCCTTGGGCGAGCTGCGGAGTTTAAAGATAACGAAACGGGTATGCACGTTATGCGCATGAGCCACTATTGTGAAATATTGGCGAAGGCATTGGGCATGACAGACGAAGATGCCGAGACCCTAAGAGACGCAGCGCCGATGCACGACATTGGTAAGATTGGTATCCCTGACAGCGTGCTGCTCAAGCCAGGTAAGTTGGATGCTGACGAATGGGCAACCATGCAAAAGCACGTCGAATACGGTGTTGAGATACTCGGCAGGCAAAGTGACTCTAAATTGATGCGAATGGCTATTCAAGTCGCGCAGTATCACCATGAAAAGTGGGATGGAAGCGGCTACCCAAATCAAATAGCAGGCGAGGAGATCCCTCTGGTAGGGCGCATCGCAGCGGTAGCGGATGTGTTTGATGCCCTGACAGCAGAGAGACCGTATAAAAAAGCTTGGAGCGTAGATGAAGCGCTGGCCTTGTTTGAAGAGCAAAAGGGCAAACATTTCGATCCTAGAATCGTTGAATTGCTGTTTGAAAATCTACCTAAGATTCTAGCGATTAAAGAAAAATTCAAAGATGAGTAATCGATCTAATAGATGTCGTGTTTTTGTGTCGAGGCTGAAAAGTTCAGTGATTTCATTCGCGGTATGGTTGCTGTCCGTGCTTATGTTTGTTGGCAGTGCTTATGCCTCTGAAGTGACTGATGCCGAGCTAGACCTATGGTTAGACAACAAGCCAACAGTGACTTTCATTGCTTTTGCTAACCATTACCCATATTCCTTCCTTGATGATGACGGAAAAGTCTCTGGTATTGTTAAAGACTGGACACAGGATCTTGAAGAGCGGTTTGGCGTTCATGTGAGATTTATAAGCGTCAGCTCTCGCAGTGAAGCCAAAGCTGCACTGCTCGATGGGCGAGGCGATGTTTTCCCATTCCAACAGTTTGATCCAAGTGATGGAGGGCGTTTTCTCTCGAGTGACCCGTATATTCCTTATCAAGTTGCAATGATAGTGCCTTTTGATAATCAAATAGCAAGGAGCTTGAGACCTAACCACAAGCGAAGCATCGCTATAGTTAATGAAAACATAGATTTAGGAAAAGCTGGCATTCAGTTGAACTCTATTGAGCGAGTTAATTTTGATAGCGTTATCGGTGCTGTGAAAGCATTGAAAGAAGGTTATGTTCAAGGTCTTATTGCTGAACCGATCACTACCATGGAGATTGCTAATCAAATAGATTTTTATGATCTAACAGTTGATTATGTATTAGAGCATTGGAAGACAGTACAGGCCACAATGTTACTACGTAGCGACGAAGTCCAGTTACAGACTTTGCTCAACAAACAGATCAAAACCTTTGATGTACATAAAAAAAATCAGGTTTTATCAAAGTGGTTAGATAGTTCTCCTTATCGAGTGCCCCTTAAAGGGGTTTTGGGATTTGGTATCCCACCTTATATGTACCCGGATAGCACTTCTGTTGGCTTGCAACACGACATCATACAGCGTGCTCTGAATGATATGGGTTACATGCTGGGTGACGTTGTCACTTTGCCGCCTAGTGCTGCTCAAAAAGCGATCGACAATAGCAATTCAATCTCTTTTGTTTCCGGTGTTCAGGCTGACGATCCCGATGCTCACTTTCTAAGTGATCCTGTCATTAATGTTGAATTTGTCCCAGTGTCACTAGCGAGACGCCAACTCAACCTCAAATCACAAAAAGGCTTGTCTCTGGGTGCACTGTTGTTTGATGACACCTCACCAATTAAAAACTCCATAGAGATGCTTTCTCAAGAGATTGATATCGAGCGAGTTGAAGACATCGGCAGTCTGGAGTCAGCTTTTGCGCAGTTAAGAGCACAAACCGTCGATATATTGATGGTTGAGAGGCGAGTACTGGAGTGGTTTATTACTAATACTCGCTTTATTGAAATGTCAGAGCTTCGATTGCACGACGAACAGCAAGTTGAGTATCCAATCTATGTCGATTTTAAGAGTGAAGAGCTGAGAGATCGCTTTAACGCGGCAGTAGCCAATCTCAAACAAGTCGATGATGGTTTGAGTCAAATCATTGAGACCCATATCCAGAGCGACTTAAGCCAGGTTCTAAAGAAAGCGAGTATCATTGCTCAAATTTCCGCTTATTTTATCGTAAATGACCGTTTTGATGACTTGTTTGAACTCTTTAAAGTGTTTGACACGGATAGTTCTTTTCAGGTGATCACTGCCCAAGCTGATAACAACAATCGTCCAATTAAGGCTTGGTATATCGGTAATCTTGTCGATGAGCATGGGGAGAAAAGAAACACCTCTCATTTTGCATCAGTAACTAAAGTGGCCAGTTACCGCACTAAAGGCGGCATTATTAACTCCGGCTCAATGACCTTTTACTTTGATACAAAAACGTTAGAGCGAAATCATGTCTACTTCCCAGATATAGAGCAATTTAATTCGTTTGGTGAACCCGCTAAGCGATACATTGCCGATATATATCAAGCCAATAACTTAACGGGCGAGATCTTAAATTTAAGCGAAGAGGAGAGGGAGTGGCTTAAAAACAACCCAACGGTGCGAATCGGTATCGATCCCAATTCACTTCCGTATGAGGCAGTCTCTAGTACTGGTGAGTACATCGGTATGATTGATGATTACCTGAAACTCATCGAGCAGAAAACCGGCTTAAATATTGAGCATGTTGACGTAGCGAATTGGTCTGAAACTCGAAGCTTGGTTGATCACCAAGAAGTAGAACTTGTCTCTGCGGCGCAAGAAAATCGCTCCTTGGGAGAGAATGTCAAAGCGGCAAATAGCCTATTCTCGAGCCGCTTGGCACTTGCATCAAGACGTGAGGTGAGCAGCTTAGTCCTTGAAGAAGCTACTGGGTGGAAAATCGGTATTTTAAGAAATGCAGCGAATACTGAGGCGATAGTAGATAAGTATCCAAACGTCGAGTGGGTATTTGTTGACTCGACCGCTGAGGGTTTGAATCTACTTGATGATCAGAGCCTAGATGGAATGATCGATACGGTTGATGTCTTGAACTATCTCATTGATTCATACGGTCACCGAGACATAGGGATTATCGGCCGACTGGACTTTTTTCTATCACCGACTTTACATGTGATCAAATCGGAACCTCTTCTATTTTCTATTTTGAATAAAGCCATTAATAAGATCTCTGCAGAAGAGCATCAAAAGATATCAGCGAAGTGGGCGGCACCAAAGGCAATAGAAAGAGTTGACTATCATCTGGTTTACACCATCTCCGCTTTTTCGTTGGTGATTGTTTTGCTGATTGTCTTCTGGAACCGAAAACTTGCGAAGCAGATTAGCATTGCCAACGAAGCGACAGAGGCACTAAAAAAGGCCCAAGACCAACTCTATAGCATGCTTAACAGCTCTCCAATTGCAGCAGCAGTAGTTTTTGAGGAACAGGTTCGTTATGCCAATGACACAGCAAAACGCTTGTTTGGTGTTGAAAATAAGGAACTCTCGTCTATCGATGTGATTGCTATTCATGATTCTCTCGAGGTTCGTGATGACATTCATAAAGAGCTCAAGCTGAACGGAAAAGTCGTGAACAAAGAGTTAGTGCTTAGGAAGTCAGATGGCACTCGTTTTGTCGCACTTGTTAGCTACTACTTGTTTGAGCTTGATGGTGAAATCGCAACGCTATTTTGGGCATTCGATATTTCTGAAATGAAACGTCTAAATGAGCAATTGGCAGAGGAGAAAGAGAGAGCAAACCTTGCAAGTCAGGCTAAATCAGAGTTTTTGGCAAACATGAGCCACGAAATTAGAACGCCAATGAATGCTATTATTGGCTTGTCTTATCTAGCGATTGGCGAAATCTCTAACCCTACAGCCCGCAACTATATCGAAAAAGTGCACCGCTCTGGGCACTCTCTGTTAAGCATCATCAACGATATTTTAGACTTGTCTAAGATAGAAGCGGGTCAGTTGTTTATCGATAATATTCCATTTAATGCCTTGGTAACTTTTAAAGATGTGATCGAGTTGATGGAGTCAAAAGCGGATGAAAAACAGCTTAACTTATCGATGTCGATTGACCCAGAACTCGATACGCCTTTACTCGGTGATCCACTCAGATTGTTCCAAGTGATACTTAACCTTATTGGCAACGCGATTAAGTTTACGGAAAAAGGCAGTGTTTCTTTGACGGTCGATATTGTTGACTCAAACGAGCGTGAATTGACGATGAAGGTTTGCGTCGCGGATACTGGAATTGGCATTTCTGATGACAACCTTCATAAGTTATTTCAAGCGTTTAGCCAAGCAGATACCACAACGACACGTCGATTTGGTGGAACAGGGTTAGGGCTCAATATCAGCCAGAAACTCGTGAATGCAATGGGCAGCGAAATTACGGTTGAGAGTGAGTTTGGGCAAGGCAGTGAGTTTTCTTTTGTCGTAGCCTTTGCTCGAACGACCAATGAAGAGTTGGCTCAATTCAAAGCTCAAGAGTTACAACTAGATTATCAGATAGAGTTCAAAGGCCAGAAGATACTGCTGGTGGAGGATAATGAACTTAACCAAGATCTTGCGTTAGCCTTTTTTAGTCGCTCTAAGTTAGACGCCGACCTTGCTGAAAACGGCAAAGAGGCACTGGCATTAGCACAGAACAACGACTACGACATGATCTTTATGGATCTACAGATGCCAATCATGGATGGTTTTGAGGCTACAAGGTTGATCCGTGAATTTAATACCACTGTGCCTATCATTGCGATGTCGGCCAACGTGTTTGCGGATGCGAAACAAAGAGCAAGAGACGCAGGCGTAACAGACTTTTTGGACAAGCCGATCATCATTGATAAAGCGACGTCTTTGATCTCTAAATACATCGTTCCTGAGGTGTTGATTGGAGGTAAAGCGCCTGAACTTGTTCCGGTTGATAAATCGATTTCTGATAACTCTGGCTTACCGATTTTCTCAAAAGCTCGATTTGAGCAGCTCACCAATAACGACACTGCTTTGCAAAATAAGGTGTTAGATAGGTTCTGCCAAGGGGCACCATCGATGCTATCTGAAGCGTTCGATAACCTAGCGCAACAAGAGTGGACAACGTTAGAGCGGAATCTACACACACTAAAAAGTATGTCGGCTTCAATTGGTGGGCAGAGGCTCGCTGAATTACTCAGTGACTTTGAAAGCAGAGCTCACAATAAGGCTTGTGTAGAGCAAGATCTTGAGCAAAGCGAAGTTGGCTTAAGGGAGTTGATTGAAGCGGTCGAGCGTGATTTTGGTAAACCATGCGCAGCCACGGCAGAGAAAGGTGCAGATGATACATCGGACTCTTCTGAGTTAGATCCCAAGCAAATCTCTAAGCTGTTGTCTCTTCTCGAAGCTTACGATAACGATGCGACGCAATACGTTTCGGAGTTACTCATTGAACACCCTGATTCGAGTGCTTTAAAAGAGATTCAGAGATTGCTAGAGAGTTACGATTTTGAAGGTGCCTCTGAGGTTCTCACAACTTTACAGTAGTGGCATTAGAAGCTTTTCCTGGTAATGAAAGCCTTTAACTATCTTGGTTAAAGGCTTTTTGATCTGCGCACTAACTTAATTGCTGACATTCTGTTTGATTAAATCAATCACGTTATTGTATCGGTGAGGGAGTTTGCGGTTTCGCTTTTGGACCAAGTACAGCGTTTCCTCAACTTCTATTTTTGGGGGCACGACGTGCAACTTATCTCTTTCAGCAAAATGTTCCACAGCACCAGCTGGCAGCACGGTAAACCCTAATCCTTTTGATACAGGTAGCAGTATCTGATGAAGTTGGTTGATATAGCCTGATTTCGGTATCTCATTAATGTTGATGTTCGCGAGTTCTTTATCACCACACAGGTCAAAGTACAAAGAGAGGTAATGCGCAGAATCTGGGTGAGCAATCAGACCAATCTCGTGAAGTGTTTGTGGCGTTATCTCAAGGTCGGCATGGCTGTGGTGCACGATAAGACACAATGCTTCTTTTCCGATAACTTGGCTTTGGTAGTAGCTGTCGTTCGGTGAGTGTCTTACGATACCGACATCGGTCGTGCCTTGAAGTAGGTCATTTAATATCTTTCGATTCGGTGCAGCCTCAAGATTAATGCTTAGGTCTGGGTGTTGCTGCTGCAGTTCAAGAAGTTTGGGATATAAGCGTAAAGAGAGTGAGCCTGAACAAGATAGGTGACACTGCCCAGAGTAAGGGTTATCAAAACTGAGCGACTCGAAAAGGTCTTCTTGGTCTTTCTCTAGTTTAAGTGCATAGCGATACATAATCCGACCTTGCTCGGTCAGCTCGAAGCTCTTATTTTCTCTCGAGAGCAGTTCACAGTCACATGCTTGCTCAAGCTTTTTGATGTGTTGGCTTACACCTGGTTGAGTCATGTACAACTTTTCAGCCGTTTGGGTGAAATGACCGACTTCTACCAGAGTCTTAAATGTGTTGAGCCAAAGTGGATTAATCATACTCGCCTCTTAATGCCGAAGTTTGTAAAACACGCCATAATGAATAACAGAAAATTATTATTATCCCCATTAAATGATAAATGCAAATCCAGAATGAATTGAAAATATAGGCAGAGATGCATTCGATATCGTTGAAGAACCAAAAGGAGATGGCTTTAAGGCAATACATTGGTAGCAGGTGAGTTTCATTTTTTGTAACAAAGTGTTGAGACTTTGTTGGTTATTTGGTCTAGTGATCAGCCGCGCTCATATTTAGGAACAAAGATGAATAGAAATGTTTGGCTACTGTCACTGTGTCAGGCCTTATTAATGACAGGGAATATCTTACTGATTTCCGTGATTGGATTGATAGGAAAACAGATTGCGCCCAGTGCCAGTATGATTACCTTACCAGTCGCGTTGCAGTTTTTGGGCTTGATGGCTGCCACCATTCCCGCTTCTTTGATTTCAGGTAAGTTAGGCCGCAAGCGAGGCTTTAGTATCGGTAATCTCGTCGGTATAACGGGGGCGAGTCTAGCAACTTACGCGTTATTGCAACAAAATTTCTATCTGTTTTGTTTTGCGACTTTTTTATTAGGTATCGGCATTGGCTTCGGAACGCTTTATCGCTTCGCGGCTATTGAAGTGTGTGATGAAAATGCACGACACCGCGCAATCTCGATTTCAATGGCTGGTGGTGTCCTTGCGGCGGTACTCGGGCCGAACTTAGCGATTATGTCTCAGCAATGGTCGCAAGATGGTCTGTACATTGGGGCTTTTGCTTCATTAATTGGCTTAAACATTTTGGCCCTCGTTATCTTACAAACCATTCAATTCCCTAAAGTGTCGTTTAGCAACCAGACACCAAAATCTGATCCTTTGAGTGCAATCGTCAAGGCTCCGAATTTTGTCGGAGCCGTCTTTGCAGCAATGGTTGCCTATGCGGTGATGAACATTCTGATGACGGCTACACCATTGGCAATGATTGGCTGTGGTTTCGACTTTACTAAAGCGGCGGGTGTGATTGAGTGGCACGTATTGGGTATGTTTGTCCCTGCCTTCTTTACTGGATCGCTCATCGAGAAATTTGGTTCAAGAATGATGATTTTGGCTGGCGGGATATTGTTTGTTTTTTGTATTGCTATCAATATCCATGGTGAGTCGATTTGGCACTTTAGAGCAGCCCTGGTTTTACTTGGGGTAGGCTGGAACTTTATGTTCATCGCGGCAACTGGTTTGTTCAGTCAATCTTATCAGCCCCAGAACAAAGCGAAGGCACAAGCTTTCAATGAGTTTGTTGTATTTGGCTGTGTGACAGTGACTGCGTTGCTTTCTGGTTGGTTGGAATCGACAGCGGGTTGGCAAAAACTCAATATTTACGTACTACCTTTTGTGCTAGCCGTTATCTTATTATTTGCATTTAGCGCACGTAAATCACGTATTCAAAATCAGCCAGTGTGACGAGTTTTCATCTGTTTGGGTGAGATAGCCCCCTCATTAGAAGAGTACCTCTGCATAGCTTGTTCGAAGTCGAGACAAATAAAAAGCCCTACCAATGACGGTAGGGCTTTTGCTTACGGCTTAAATAATAACGTTTTCTTAAAACTGCTGTCCTGACTCATGCCACAGACAACAGTACTTAAGTTGGTTTATCAGTACGCACGTTATTGTCTACGTACTTATTTCAATGATTTGAGCTAGAGGCGACTTATAGGTCGACCATAATGGTCTTAGTCGTGATCCCGCCTTGGTCATCGATGATTCGTAGCTTCACTTCATGCTTTCCGTATGAAGGGAAGATAGAAGTGAATGTGCGACCTCGTTTCACTTTTCCATTTGGTAATGTCCACTCTGTATCGACAATTCGACCATCGCTGTCCGAACTTGTTGACCACATGGTGACCCAACGACCTAAGTGAATGTACTTCGCACTTGCTTCAGGAAGCGCGTTTGGAACCTCAACATTAACGATTGAGCTAAACGATGCGTTAGCACCTTTGTCGTCGACTACTGTTAGGCTGACTGTGTATTCGCCGGCTACTTGGTATGTCCACGTTGGCGCGATTTCACTGCTTGTTATGCCGTTGCCGAAGTCCCATAGGTAGCTGATGATTTCGCCATCTTGATCCGAACTGAAGTTACGGGCTGATACGTTCAATCCATCCGTATTGAGTTCGAAGTTAGCCGTTGGCGCAATGTTGTGTTGGCTTACTTTCGATAGACGTACCACACCATATTCGTTGTCAGCGCTCTGGTTAACAATGTCTACCACCAAACCAAATTTAGTCAAAATACGACCTGAATCAGGAGCTTGTGGTGATGTGTAATCTTGATCATCAGAGAAGCTTGCTGTACCCACTAGGCTTGTGTCCTGAAGCACATCATTGTCACTGTTCACAAGACGCATTGGAGTATGGTCTTTCAGTGAGAACGCGGCATCTCGAACTTGATAACGTGTTTGAGCGACTTTTCCTGAGTTTTGCCAAATCATGGCATTTTGGTCGGCATCGACCACTCCCAACCAGCCTTCACCAGGGTGTTTGCCTACCCAGTTATCAGTGAGTGACTCATCGACATACCAAATGATCAGGCCTGGATCGAACGACATGAGTTGGCCCATGCGCTTGATATTCGCCAAACCTTCATCCACGTCCATATGACTACGCCATTGCAGTAGGTAGTAGTGTTGAGCTTGATGGAAGCCATTACTCAATTTGAAGCCATTAAGTGCAAAGCTAGAGTTATCTTCGCCGTCATCTATCGTAACCGTGTCACCGTCAACTATAAGGCTAAGGTTGTCTAGGTAGAAACCTTCCATGGCTAATCCGCCATCGGTGATGTACTCGAACGACAGTTCTACTTCTTGGCCTGCCCATTGAGAAACATCAAATTCAGCATCAATCCAACCGTCAGACTCGCCACCAACCGCTGGAACTAGGCCAGTATTGTATGGGTCATCCATAGAGGTGATGTTGCCAGCGATGGCTTGTCCGTTCACAAGGACACGAGCAAAGTCATAGTCTTTCTCGATTTGGTACCAAGTTTTGAAGGAAAGCACTGCAGAGTCGCCAGCCGGGATTTCCAACTTACGAGTCATGCTATTTTTCAGGTCGTCGCCTTTTTGAGAGTGGAACGAGTACTCACCCTCGAACGGTTTCAAACCTTCGATTTGTTTCTCTGGAAGGTCGACCTTAATCATGTTCGGACGGTCGTTATCTGTCGTTTGGAACAAGGTGTAAATTTGTGGCTTGTCTTCTAGGTCATCAATTGATATTTGATCATCGTTAATCCAGCGACCACCAATCGACTTTTGTAAGAAGTGTTTTGCCCAAGAACTGAAAGCGGTCGGTTGTGTACCACCAATTTGACCAGCCCAACTGCCTGAAGACATGATAGACCAATAAGAGACAGGTTCACCTTTGCCTGTGTATTGCGTGTCGTACTCGTCTGGTAGACCTAAGTCATGGCCATATTCGTGCGCACAAACACCAGCTGCGGCATCGATCGGTTGAATCGTGTAATCAAATGCTGCGTACTGGCCATTAAAACGGTCTGGAAGCGAGCTCGAGGTGCCTTCTAGCACATGGGTGCGTCCAAGGTTGAATCGGTGAGACCAAATTGCATTAGGACCTAACACACCGCCACCGGCTTCTTCACCTACAGAGGCATGGAACACCATTAGGTGATCAATTACGCCATCTGGCTCACGGAAGTCTCCGTCACCATCGTAATCGTAACGATCTTCAATATCGTAATCAGCAAGGTTGATACTAGGATCTTGAGCTAACTGGTTAAGGGCTTCACGCACCAGCTCTTGGGCGTTCAGATCATTGTCTGTAGTAGGGGAGTTACCGCCATAGAAAGCGGCAGGTTTAGAAGCACGATACCAACCTGCAGCCTGACCAGCCACACTATAACTGTCGCCTGATTCGCTTTGATAATACTGGCGCATCGAGATTAAGTTTTCGCCATTTGGTCCAGTATAGCCAGTGTCAGAGAACAACAACTCTTGGTAGTGTTCAGGGTTGTAGCTCTCGTAGAGCATTTGGGTGTGTTCTTTGGTCAGTCTGTTGTCATCCCAGTTTAAGTCGGGAAAGTCGACAAGTAGCGCGAGCACTTTGTCTGTACGCTTAGTACCGACTTCAAGTGCAAAAACACTCGCTTTTTTAACGCCAGATTCTTTTTCGATGGCTTTGAGAATCTTGGCTCTCAGCTCCATGGCTTTTTTGCCGAACTGAGCATCACCTTTAAAACCAGAGTTAAGCTTATTTTTTAGGTAACGGTCCAGTGCATCATGTTTTACCGCGTCGGTTGCATCTTGGTCAACGAAGCCCTGTCTTACTAACATTTCTATTAGCTTGTCTTCATTAACAACACCAAGATCTATCGGTGTTTTGGCATAGCTACTGACGCTAAATAGAGTAAGCATTGCTGAAGCGAGCAATGTTTTTCTCATTATTTTCATTGTATTTCCTTTTTATATTTCCGTGTCGATATAAATATCAACTTCCTTCATCGGTGTTATTCACCGATATTGGTCTAATGCACTCTTTTGGTGCTTTATTTACCTGACGTTGGTTTGTTATGTCTTTATTTAAATCGAAATTTGGCTGATGGTTCTTATTTGCTTTGGCATTGAGATAGATACGCAAAGCTTCTTGGTTGTCCTCATAATTTAAGCCGGGACAGATAATGCCTTGTTCAATCAATGACTTCAGCAATGGCTCATCATTCTCTATAGTGGAAGCCTGTGACAGTGAGGATAAGGACAGAACCATTAAGACCATTGTTTTATGTGACATTGTTATAATTAGCCATTTGTTTCGGTTATGTAACAAAATATATTTATAAAATTAACCAATCAAACTGTAAATTTTTACAAGTTATTGTCTATCCTATTTTCAACATTAAGAGTTAATATCAAACACCCTTAGATAATTACCTTATTATCAGTTATTTATTTTATTTTTGTGAATTTATAGTTGATTGTTTTAATATTAAGTATCAGTGTGAAATATATGGTTATTGTCTCTCGTGTTAATAGAAGTAAGGCTTTAGATAGTAATAAAAATACCGTTATACTTTGTGTTGATATAAGAATAGTGAATTTTATTGTCAGCCCAATGGTGGATTATTTGTGTTTAAATTATTTTCACTCGAATTATCACTATTTCTTCGACTGGGGAGAGGTGAAAGCGCTTATGGGAGCAATGTTACGCAAATTTTTAGTTAGTACGGCTGGTGGTAGTGGCGAATAAGTTGGCTAGTGAAAAAGCTGATGATTAAAGAGCCTGTGTATCGGCTCTTTCGCTAAAAGGTTTACGGTGAGATTTCGTTGTTATGATTGCGAAACATCCCGATAAAAGTAACGCTCACAAATCGTTGGTTTGACACGTTTAATAGCGTGCGAAATTAAAGCGACGATGAGAACTGAGAATACGATCCTTCCCCAAAATATGGTGTAGAAATCAGCCCCGATCAGCAAGATCAGCAAGGTATCTTCAATTAAGCTGTGAAGTAGATTGAGCAACATGATCGCGGTAAATACATCTCTTGCGGAGATATGTCCTTTCTTTGCTTCATTGATCAATAGGCCGCCACCAAATGAAAGGCCTAATGTGATGCCAATGATGGTTAGATTCGTAGCATCTTTGCTAATGCCTAATAGTCTCAAAAAAGGTCGCAATAACATGGCCATTAGCTTCTCTATACCAAGAACCTTTAGCGTTTTAAGTAACAACAATAGGGCAGAGATGACCATGAATATCACTGCAAAGTTTTTCAGCTGTTCGATAGCCCAACCAATATAACTGCTATCTGAGGATACTTCTGGCTGCCATAAAACGGTTGCTGGATAGTTGAGTAAGTCTCCGTATTGGTAACCAATATTCAGTAGCCATGCCAGTACTAAGCTGCCACCGACTCTCACCGACAAGGTGGCAAGCCAACTTACCCCAGCTTTTTTCGCGATAGCGCCTTCGATTGGTAGAGAATGAGCGAGAAGCATCATGCTCCCTAACACAGACGCTTGGGCGACAGTGAGGGGCACTTCAGAATTAATCAATATAATTAATCCAGCGTAAATATTGGTGAGTATTGTGGTAGCCCACACTAAGCCCATCTCTTTAGGTAAACCAACACTCTCCATTATTGGGCTTAACCACTCGCTGAGAATCACTATGCCACCGAGTTCTTCGACGACTTTGATGACGATGATGATGGGACCCATGATCCGAAAAAGCGTTGAGGTGACATCGAAAATCTCTTTTAAGAGTTCTTTAAAAAATTGATAAGTAGATTTCATTGATACGTCCATGTTGTGACTGTTTGATTTAGGAGGATCTTATCGTGATTGCTGTGATCTTGATTTCTAAATCTCGTTATAAATTTAGTTATAATTTTTTAATTACTTAGATATTAGAAATTATTAGTCACAAATTGGTGTGTTTAAGAAATTATGGAAATTGACCGCATAGATAGAAGCATACTCATCCAGCTTCAGAAGAATAACCGTATTCCAAATTTAGCATTGGCTGAGCTTGTGGGTTTGTCACCACCTGCGTGTTTAAAGCGTGTAAAGCGTTTGAGAGAGGAGGGAGTGATCGTAGGCGATGTATCTATTATTAACCCTGAGCTTGCTGGTCATAAGATGACTTTGGTCGTGTCTGTCGAAATGGAGCGAGATAGAGGCGATATTTATCAAATTTTTCGCCATTCTATATCTAAGGCTGCAGAAGTGACGCAGTGTTATCAGATCTCAGGTAGCTATGATTTTATGCTTATTGTGACTGTTAAAGACATCCAAGCCTACGAGGATTTCGTTGAGCGAGTACTACGCAAAGATCTTAACATTCGTAAGTTCCATACTTCAGTATCGATGAGAACGGTGAAATTTAGCACTGAAGTGAAGTTAGAAGAGTCATGATAAGAGAAGGATAATCAACAGTAACTGACGTCGATGTGAGCCAACTAGCTTAAATTCGTATAAATAGCAGGCATTTACACAAAATGTGAAGTTCACATTTTGTCATAACTTTAATAATTGTATATATTCCTCGCCTAAAATAATAATTAACAAAAGTTAATAACAATGATTGTCAGTTCATCTTCTCCATCTCGTGAAACGTTACTCAGCGAGCACGAACAACTCGTATCAACGACGGATCTTAAAGGCGTGATTACTTACAGTAATGATGCTTTTTGTCGTATCGCAGAGTACAGCCAACAAGAATTGCTAGGACAACACCACAATATTGTGAGGCATGGTGATATGCCTAAGGCTGCTTTTGCCGATATGTGGTTGAACCTTAAGCAAGGTAAAGCGTGGCGCGGTATCGTAAAAAACAAAACTAAATCCGGTGGTTTTTACTGGGTAGATGCTTATGTGACACCAATTTACGATAATGGGAAGGTAAGCGGTTACCAGTCTGTACGTGTGAAGCCTAAAAATGAATGGGTACAAGTCGCTGACAAAGCATACCAAGGTTTATTGAAGGCTGAGAAATCTGGTCGTCAATGGTCGCTGCAGATCAGTGATAGTGTTCGTTATGCTGTGTTGCTGGGCTCGCTGGCTGCACCACTGATTTCAAACCTTGTTGAAGTTGGGCAAGTGTCCCAATGGCTTTTGAGCCTATTACCTGTTTCTGCTCTTGCGCTGTTGTTCCGCCAAGAACTCATCGATACTCCGCTACAGTTGAAAAAACTGCAATCAAAGTTCGATAGTGTGAGTCGACTTGTTTACTCAGGGAACAGCAGGTTTTCTGTGGCTGATTTCCACTTAAAACTGTTGTCTGCTCGCATACGTACCGTACTAGGCAGAATGACGGATTCAGCGAAGCCATTGCAAGATTTGGCTGATAATCTTAATGCTACGTCGTTTGAAGTGTCTGAAGCGCTAGATCAGCAAACAAAAGATATTCTACAAGTACGTGAGGCTACCGAAGAGGTTGAATTAACCGCGAATGAAGTCTCATCTCGTACTGAAGAAGCGCATCAGATTGTCGATGTGACTTTAGAGACTTGTGCTGTCGCGAAAGAGAGCATTAACCAAACTCATCGCAACCTTGAAAACCTAGCTTCGCAAGCTGAGAAAGCGACGCAAACTACTTACCAATTGAGCGATCAAGCGCAAAGTGTCAGTAAGATAATGGAAGAGATTGGTGGCATCGCGGAGCAAACCAACCTGCTGGCGCTAAACGCAGCAATAGAGGCGGCGAGAGCGGGTGAGCAAGGCCGAGGCTTTGCCGTAGTGGCTGATGAAGTACGTGCGCTGTCTGGGCGTACCTCGAACGCGACAGTACAAATCAAAGAGAGCATCGAAACCATGCTCACAACCATTGAAGGTTGGCAGAAAGACATCTTAGCGAACAGAGAGCAGACCGATGCATGTGGTGATGTAGCTAAGGTGAGCGCAGAGCGTTTATCTGAAGTTGAAAGCTTGATGCAATCTATGAACGAGTTGATGCAGTCGGTAGAAAACTCAGCCCATAAGCAACGTACTCTTTCGAGTGAGGTGAATCTTCACATGCAATCTATCGCGTCGACAGCAGAACAGAATTTGGTCGCAACACACTCAGTGAAGGATCATTCGACAGAGCTTAAAGAACAAGTAAACGAGTTCTATCAGTTAGCTAAACGTTTTGAAGAAAAGTAGCGACGTATTTAATCTATATTATAAATGTCAAAATTAAACAAAATGTAAATGTTCAGCCCTGCTTTTTAGCGGGGCTTTTATTTATCTGTTACATAGTGTTAAGGACTTTAATTTTTATAATATTCTTGGCTTAAAGTGTATTTTAGAAATTTTTAATAGTTTGATGCTCTTACTCGCCATAAATATATTAGTCCCACTACGCTTAAATTTGCTTAACTTTGCTATGTACTGATTTTTGAGTTTTGGTGTGAGGATGATTGTGCTCAGAGCGAGCAAATTATTGATATCCAAATTTATAGGTAAAGATTTAATGTTAACTAAAGCATACGTGTCTGCTAGCAATTTTTTCCATTCATTTAAAAACGATGAACGCGGCGTGACTGCGATCGAATATGGTCTGATTGCCGTAGCAATGGCTGTGTTAGTAACGACAGCAGTGGGAGACGGCGGTTTCATCAACGAGTTAGAAGATGCTTTTGATAAAGTCGCTACTGCTATTTCGACTGCAGGCGGTAAAGAGCAAGGTTAATCCTTAATATCTAGTTTAGTAATAATTAGATACTTATGCCGGACTAATATGTTATAGGTCTGGCATTGTTAGTTTTAGATATACTGTAAGATTTATTTTACTTTATTTATGTGGCGTTCCTATTTTTAGTCATGAATTTTATCTAGTTGGCTTGGCAATATTGTGTATATATGTGTCGGCCACTGACTTTCTCTACCGTAAGATACAAAACAACGCGTTATACGTATTACTGCTATTGCAGTCTTTCTTATCTCCGTTAGATATTCAAGTTATGAGCTTTTTACTCGTGTTAGGTATAGGGCTTATTCTTTATAAGCTAATTTGGATTGGCGCTGGTGATATTAAATATGCATCTGCTTTATCACTTACCATTCCTGTTCATGATCTAATTTGGGCACTCGTTATGATGGCTTTTTCTGGTGGGGTTTTAGTAGTTTTTTATCTAGTAAAGACAAAGTTGATAAGCAAAATACTAGCGAGAGAAACGTTGAATGATCAAAAAGGTATTCCGTATGGGATTGCTATCAGCATCGGATTCTATTTGGTTATTTTAACTAAATCTACGCCATATATATAACCTCAAAGAATGAGAATATTATGAGATCACGACTGGTATTACTTGTTGCCATCGCTGCTTTAATCGTGGGCGCATTAGGCGCTGTCGATTTGTTTAAGAGTGAACCCGAGCCGAACACTGCCGATGAAGTGGTCGTAGAAAAAAGCGAAGAACATGTGGGAGTTTGGATTGCAACTGAAGCCCTTAAAAAAGGGCATGCAGTCAATGCACAAGATGTTGTTAAACAACAATTGCCTCTTAGTGAAGCACTAAAACTTGGTGTCAGAGAAGATACACAAATCAGTTTCTCGCCTTCCATTCTATTAAATCGAAACCTGCGCTCTGGTGATGTGGTATTACCTGAATATCAAGTGAGCCCTGGTAGACCTGGCTACATTGATCTTCTCGTTACCGAGAACATGACATTGTACCCATTAAAAGTTAGCGATAAAAACTTGATAAATGACTACATCCGGCCGGGGTCTTTTGTCGATGTGCTTACGGTGAGCTCTCCTAATGCCAATTTGGCTGGCAACCTTGATAAGCCGAAGCGTTTTCGCGGAGTGAAGGCGTCGATGTTTTTGAAACATGTCAAGGTGCTCAATATCGGAAATGATGACACAGGGGATAGATCGATTACTGCTCGCTCTCCAAGTGAAGAGGCTGGCTTAACGACAGTTGTCATTGAAGTAAGCCCGGATGATCTACCCAAACTCGCCCTTGCACAACGAACCATGCACATCGAAATTTATCGCAGCCAAACCTATAGTCAGCCTGAGTTTGCTGAGGTGCGTAATATCATTGATAACTACACAGGAGTTAATGAGTTACGTGGTAATGAGAACAATCCAAGAGAGGCTTTGTGATGAGGATTATCCATCAAGGAGCATTGTTTGGCTCCATTTTAGTAACGCTGTTTGGCTTACTTTCAACAACAAATACTTTCGCTGCTGATCGTTCTATCACTTTAAATGATGGTCAACACATTCAATTTAAAACACCTATCGGTCAAGTGTTCATAAACAACCCTAACATCGTTGATTACAAGGTAATCAACGATAGCACTCTTGTTGTGTTTGCAAATAGTGTGGGCCAATCGCGATTGATTGTCTATGGAGTGGATAACGACGTGCTGTTATCCGACCGTATTATTGTTGATTTGAACTTAACGGACGTCAGGAAACAACTCAAATTCCATTTTCCTGACGCTCAAGTAAAGGTTCAGTCAATAGGTGAGCAAGTTGCAGTGAGTGGTATCGTTGATTCAGAAGAAACGCGTGACGATATTTATCGCTTGGTCGCGACGTTACTAGACCGAGAAAAAATGGAGAAGTGGGACAAAGCACAAAAGCTAAAATTTAAATCCGACAGCTCGGATTATGAAGAGTCTGAAAGCATGGTGTTTGCTCGCAATATGACGTGGCAAGGGATCATCGAGCGAATTGAAGTCGCCACGACTCAGCAGGTGAACGTTAAAATATCGGTCGCGCAAGTGACAGAATCGTTTGGCCAGACCATTGGTTCTGATTGGAGTACGGTAGGTTCAAGTGTCGGGCAATTTGTTTTTGACCAATTCAATGCGGCTAAGCTCACTACCTTGATTACAGCGTTAGGAAATGACCAGATCGCAGAGGTTCTGGCTGAGCCGAACTTAACCGTATTATCCGGTGAGTCTGCAAGTTTTCTGGTTGGCGGGGAAGTACCTGTAATCATGTCTTCCAATAATAACGTCAACATCTCATTCAAAGAGTTCGGTATCAAGTTGGATCTAACGGCCAAAGTGTTGAGCCAAGACAAGATCCGAATGCAACTGGCACCTGAAGTGAGTGAAGTTGAGGGGTATGTTGAAGCAGCTGGTATCAAAGTGCCACAGCTTGTTTCTCGTCGTGCAATGACAACGATAGAGCTGGCCGATGGTGATAGCTTTGTTCTAGGTGGTTTGATGAGCAGCGCTGATTTGGAAAAAATGCAAAAGATCCCATTTATTGGTGATATTCCAGTTCTTGGCGCCGCGTTTAGAAAAGCAACCACCGAAAGGAAACGTACCGAATTGATCATCGTCGCTACTGTAAATCTAGTGGAGCCAATGAAGCCAAAAGATATTCAACTTCCGTACATTAAGAAGACATCGACATTGGCACGTTGGTTGAACATCAAGTGGGATGGTAAGGAAGTAACGTCGTCTGATGCAACAATTCGTCTGCTGTCGCAAGGAGGATTTATCCAATGAAGAAATTAGCATTGATAGCCTTGTTCTCTACCTCACTGTTTGGCTGTGCTTCTGAACAGTATTTCGTCGCTCAAGGTGCAGAAGCTCTTGTTTACAAAGAGCACCATAGTTTTGAGTTTGTTATTAAAAAACGCGATAAAACAGCTCAGCAGATTAGTGACTTGATACAGGAAATTGAATCGGTCGATAAAGAGGCTACCTATGTGGTGGATTATAAGTCAGCTGCGAACAAACAGCTGCTGCAGAGTATTTTTAAACAGTATCCATCGCATATTATCACACCACAACGAGTTGTTTATCGGTATGCCCAGTCGTTGCCAAGTGACCTAGGAATCAAAGTAACGCTAACGCGCTTGAAGACACAAACGTGCAAGCCAGCCCAAATACATGTCAATTTGAGGCAGTCTGACTGTTTTGTTGAGTCGATGAGATTGAAGCAAGTGGCGCATAAGTCAAGATTGGTAGGAGAGCAATAATGTTTGATTTGACAAAAGCGTTAGCAACCAAAGCCAAGCCAGTTCTGACAACCTCGAGCGGTGTGGCTGGGTGTACGTTATTTTATCAATCACAAGAGTGTTTGAATCTAGTTCAAGAAGTATTTCTGTTTGAAGGGTGGGATGAGCCAGCTTGCGTAAACACAACGGCCGGATTAACCAAAGTTACCGAGCAACAAAGCAGTCATATTGTGATTCTTGAGCTTAATGAGTCGAGCAATGTTGTAGAAGATGCAAAAGCTTTCGCTAGTAAACTACCAACTCATAAAGGCGTGGTAGTTATCGGTAAAGAGGATGCTATTTCAACGCTTCGCTCTCTTAAAGAGATGGGGTTCTACTACGTTTTCTGGCCGGTGAATAAACAAGAATTTGCGGACTTCTTAACTCACGTGAGTAAGAACCTCAAAACCTTTTCTGGTGTCAGCCAGAAACGTAAAGCAAAACGCGTTGCTATTGTTGGTAGCAAAGGTGGTGTGGGCGCGTCGTTTATCTCTACTGAACTTGGGTCACTGTTATCGACACAAGGCTCAGATACGATTCTTGTCGACCATCAAAATGCTGGTACTAATATTGATGTTTTGCTTGGGCTAAAAGATTTTATGCCGCGAACCATTGATGAGTTTACCACGCCATTGCACGAAATGGACGAAGAGGGTGCATTGAGCTACCTCTTTAATGCTCGTAAGCATCTTCGTTTGTTAGCGATTGATGGTGAGAAGAGCCCAAGTGATATTTTTAATTATAGCCAAACCTTATGTGGACTGTTGGCGAGAAACACCAACTTCATTATTGAAGATTTTTCTGGGGCAGTGGACTTCAAAGTTGAACCACAACTCTTGGCAGAAAATTTTGATGTGGTTGTGTTGGTGTTCGACGCATCGGTGTCATCGGTGAGGAGCGCTAAGCGGCTGTATGAAAAGATAGAGAGCTTACAGCTGACTTTGTCGTCGCGTACTCGCATCATTATGGTCGCTAACTACCATCGACCTAAAAATTCTTTTGTGTTGGAAAAGTCGGATCTTAATAAGTATCTGGGAGTGAGTGTTGATCTAGAGTTTGACTATTGTAAGTCGCTTGCGCACATCATTATTGATGGTAAGCGAGGACATAAACACGACCGAAATATTAGTCACTCTACGGAGCAGTTGGTCAAACTCATTAATGGCCAGCCGATCGACCAGAAAGCGATGAACTCTTGGTTAAAGAAGGTGCGTGTTAAATGAGTTCTAATAAAGACTTATATCTCGCCTTTCGTGGTCAAATTTTTGAAGCGTTAGACGCCGAAGCGGTTCAGAAAATGAGCCGAAAAGAACTAGAATCACAGATACAAGCGGCAGTAGATTTATTAGCCAATAGCTACCAGAGACCCATCACATCAATGATGAAATCTGGTTTAGTGAAAAGCCTTATCGATGAGCTGTTTGGGCTTGGTCCTTTGCAGCCTTTGGTCGAGGACCAGTCTATCTCCGATATCATGGTTAATGGGCCCAATAACATCTTTTTCGAACGACATGGTAAGGTCAAAAAGTCCGAAGTTTCGTTTGTGAATGAAGAGCAGTTGTTGGCTATTGCTAAGCGTATCGCTTCACGTGTAGGCAGACGCGTTGATGAACTCTCTCCAACAGTTGATGCCAGGTTAGATGACGGTAGCCGTGTGAACATCGTGATTCCACCGATTGCGCTGGATGGCACATCGATCTCTATTCGAAAGTTTAGAGAACAAAATATCGGGTTTGATGATTTGATCGATTTTGGTTCGATGTCACCTGATATGGCGAGAGTATTAATGATAGCGTCTCGCTGTCGTATTAATGTGCTTATCTCTGGTGGTACTGGTTCCGGTAAGACAACCTTATTGAACGCTTTGTCTCAATACATTGCGGAAGACGAACGTATCGTCACTATTGAAGACGCCGCTGAACTGCGTCTGCAACAACCTAACTTAGTTAGACTTGAAACGCGAACCTCCAGTGTTGAACAAACTGGGGCTGTGACTCAGCGAGACTTGGTGATCAACGCGCTTCGTATGCGTCCTGATCGAATTATTCTCGGTGAATGTCGTGGCTCTGAAGCATTTGAGATGTTGCAAGCGATGAACACCGGCCACGATGGGTCTATGTCTACGCTGCACGCGAACACGCCGAGAGATGCAATTGCCCGTGTTGAATCAATGGTGATGATGGCGAACTTGAATCAGCCGTTAGATGCGATTCGAAGAACAATCGTGAGTGCCGTTCAGATGGTTGTACAAGTTAATAGGCTGCGTGATGGTACGCGTAAAATTACCAGTATATCGGAAATTGTTGGACTTGAAGGCGATAGCGTGGTGATGGAAGAGATTTATGGCTTTCGGCACGACGATGCTCTTTTCGGCGAAAATGTGAAAGGGGAGTTTGTCACCAATGGGATCATGCAGCGCTCTGAGCTTGTGAAAAAAGCGAAATTCTTTGGGCTTTATGAAGAGCTTATCGAATCCTTTAAGGGAGTTTAGCATGCTTTGGATTTCATTGATCCTGTTCGCTCTTTTACTTCTTTTGATCCGAGATTCAAAGGTAAAAAAGGTCAATCAATTCTTCAATATTGAAGACGTAGAAGTTGAAAACTTTGACGCCATTAACGTGAGATCATTAGTTGGGAAACAGGTTTGGCACAGGTTTAGAGAGTCTATTTCACCTACCCTGATGGTGTTGGGGCCGCGTTCAACCTTGTATATCACTTTATACGTCATGGGTAGTCTGGCTGCCTCTTGGTTCATTGTGATAGACCTATTATCTGTGACTAAAGCTTGGTGTGTACCTGTGTTAGCTCTCGTTTTTACTTTTTTCGGCTATCGTTTCTTGGTGACTAAAAGGCGCCGAGATTTCGAGAATACCTTCCCTGACGCGTTGAATATTCTGATGAGTGCCGTGACGGCGGGTGACAGTTTAATGCAAGCCATTAGCTATGTCGGCGAAGTGATGCACAATCCTATCGGGCGTGAGTTTAAGTTGATGGGAGACCGACTTAAGTTAGGTGAGTCTCCGGAAGTAGTACTTAAACGCTCGTGTAAAAACTACCCGTATTCAGAGTTTTTATTCTTTACTGTAACGCTTAGAGCCAATATTGCGCGAGGCGGACAACTTAAAGGTGTGTTGGCTCGATTAATTCGTGTGTTGGTGGATGCTAGAACGTTAGAAAAAAAGAAGATGGCAATGACTTCGGAAGCCCGAATTTCAGCCAAGATAGTGGCTGCTATCCCTCTGATTTTTATGATTATTCTTAGCCAAATCAATCCATCAAATGTCGATTTTGTACTTCATGACCCCGAGGGGAGAGTCGTATTGTTTTATGTGCTGGGCAGTGAGCTTATCGGCTTATTTATTGTTTGGTTATTAGTAAGAGGTGTTCGCGCATGATGATACTAGCTGCACTTATTGTGCTGTTTTTGTCGCTGCTCTTTTTGATCATCGAGTCGGTACAGGCCGAACAGCGCAGACAGAAATTAGCGAATTATCTAGCGACTGATGCTATTAAACCGCCTTCGCGCTTGAATCGATTTTTCATTAGATTTGGCAAGGAGCATCATGATGAGCTCGAGCAGAAACTGATCGAAGCGGGATATTACAACACGAAATGGGCGAAGTTCTATTTTCCCGCGAAGGTATTGGTATTGGGGGTGGTCTCTATTTTGGTTCTGATGGGAGACATGACGTCGAGTAACCAACTGTTGGTTGCGATTACCTCTTTAATTACTGTAATTGTACTTCCAGATACTTTGTTGCAAGTGCGCCGTAAGATACTTATCCGAAAAACCTCCTCACAGCTTCCTTACCTCTTGGACATGATGTCAGTATGTGTACAAACCGGTATGACTATAGAGGCTGGTTTAGCTTATTTGGCTCTAGAGCTTGCAGAGTTCGATTCTGACCTTTGCTACCAAATTAAGCGCACATCTGACTCAGGTAAAATACATGGTATCGAAAAGGCTTTGAATGATCTTTCGGAGCGTATCCCCACCCCTGCGGTGAGAAGTTTTGTTCTGACTATTATTCAGAACTTGCAATACGGAACGTCTGTCGCACAAATACTCAGTGATCTTGCTGAGGATATGCGTAAAGAGCAAATGCTTACGGTTGAGGAGAAGGTAGGTAAGCTCTCTGCCAAAATGAGTGTGCCTTTAATTTTATTCATCATGTTTCCAATCGTCATTTTGATTCTTGCGCCGAGCATCATGCAAATGACATTGAGTATCTAGAGGGCGGTTCGAATGAATAAAAAGCGCACTTATTTGATGTTGTTAACGCTAAGCCTGTTATCAGGGTGCCAATCGACACCTACTGAGCAAGAGCAACGACACGCGGGTGTGACCAATATGGAGAAGGTTAAAAACTACGACGGCCTTATCAGCCATTATAAATACCAGTTGGAGCAAGGCTCGGAAGATCCAGCAGTGAAACAGAGACTGGCCTGGGCATACTTTCACAAAGGTGATATTGAATCGGCAGATTTCTATGTTCAACACCTTCATCAAGAGGGCATCGTTAACCCAAGTTTGTATCAGCTAGAGGGCCAAGTTTTCGATGATAAAAATGACTTTGGCCGTGCTATTTCTTCTTATATAAATTCGGTTGAGGCCGGAAACAATTCCGGTCAAATTCACGTATTACTCGGTGTGTCATATGCAAAAATAGGTCAGTACGAAAAAGCATACCAGGAGCTGAGTCTTGCTCGCTTACGTGGCTACGACGACATTGTAATAAAGAATAATATCGCGATGATTCAGATAGCTAATGGTGACTATCATCAGGCGATTGAAACGTTAGCTCCGGTGTTGAAAGAAGATCCCGCTAATAAGATCGTCAAAGCAAACTTGGCGATAGCATTGATGAAAACCGACAAAGTCAACTCAGCTCAAAAGCTACTAAAAGACGACTTTTCGACGCAAGAAATTCAGGCTATTACCGCCAAGCTCACTCAAACGGGAGCGTCTAATGAAGCGCCTTTATAAACAGAAGGGAGTAACTGCCATTGAGTTTGTATTGGGTGCTCTGGTTCTGTTCTTTGCAACCTTCGCAATTTTTGAGTCGAGCTATCGAATCTACGTCGTGAACATGACCGAGTACTCGCTTAGAGAAACCATCAGAAACGCTAAGATCTATGAGGGTAAAGGGGTCAACGAGCAGTACGAGAAAAAATTCAGAAGCTTAATTGAAGATGATGACAACTTATGGCGCTTTTTAATTGACGGTTCACGTTTCTCGATCAAAGGGAGGTATTTTAAAAACTATGATGATTTTGTGGCGAACAGAGGACACGCTGGGCAAAGTTTGAACTTCAACTATGACCTTGCCGAAATCACTGTAACTTACCGCTACACGCCGGTCATTATGCTAGTAGGCGCTGCAGATAGAGATATCTCTCGCACCATGGTTTTGAATTTAGAACATGAGGGTTGGAAAGATGATGAGCTGTAAACAACGTGTCTGTTCTGCGTCTCGTCAACAAGGCTCTTTTACCATTGAATTACTGTTCGTACTGATCGCACTTTGGGGTGTTTACCTCTTTGCTGCTGACTTGAGCAATCAATTACTTACCCGCGCAAAGCTTGATCGATCGAGTTTTGCTTTGGTGAATATTATCAAAGAACGTTCTCGTTACTTTGATGGCGATGTGCTAGCTGGACAAAACGTTTCCGTTATGCGGAAAGAATTACGAGATATGGTGAAAGTTGCAAGTCGAATGCTGAATACGCCCGTTAACAATGTTGCAATTAAGATAGAGTCGTTAACCAACAACAATAATGTTGCTGAGTTTAGTAGTAGTAAGTTTAGAAACTTAAACTGTCAAACCGATTCAATTATTGATCATGCGGATTTAGCGCCGGTAGATAAAGGTGTTGTTTACCCCTTATACCGCGTTAGCCTTTGTGAAGAAGAAAGCTTCTGGTTCCAACCTTTCTTTAACGGCGGTACAAGCACTACCGTCAAGATTATCTCTTCTTCAATCATGCCGGGGAGATAAAAGAGATGAAAATGCAGCTTGAACGGAAAATCAACCTCCAGCACCTCAGCTTTCGAAAACAGCAAGGGGTTGCTGCGGTATGGATGGGTTTATTACTTGTTCCTATCATGGGAATGACCTTTTGGGCGGTTGAAAGCACGCGCTACGTGCAAGAGACCAGTCGACTTAGAGATTCTGCAGAGGCGGCGGCGATAGCGGTGACCATAGAAGATCGGCCTGGTCTTGCGCGCGAGCTAGCGAACCAATATGTCGAAAATTACGTGAGAGACATCAAATCAACGAATCTTTCTACCCATAGGTATCATCAACCGCAAGATGAGGAAGCAGGAGTTCTTGAATATATCCAATACACGGTTAATGCAAAGACGACGCATGACTCTTGGTTTGCGAGCCGTTTTATCCCTTCGTTTGGCGAACAGCAAGATCTCGCAGGTCGCTCATTAGCTCGAAAATACTCGTCTTATCTTAGTGGCGACAAGAATATCGATATTGTGTTCGTATCTGACTTTTCTGGCTCAATGAATATGTCGTGGGGAGAAAAAAGAAAAACAAAGAAGATCGCGGACCTAAAAAATTCAATTGATGTCATTTCGAGCAAATTGCTTTGTAAATCCATCCGCAATGTATATGAGGAAGGGGAGTGGAAACAGGTTTGCCTAGATTCGGAAGAAGAAAATTCAGCAAACAAGCTGCTCAATCGCGTGGGGATCGTGCCTTTTAATATACGGACGAGAGAAAAAGTAGCAAAATATGATGCTAATGTAACTAGCCAATTGAGTTATAAAGATAATTTTAACGCTGATGTATCTCCATATTCCTACTATGACATCGATTGGAACTTCTGGATTGGTTACAAACAAGAATACATCACAAACTGCGCAAAACAAAAGAAGGACGACACCAAAGGAAAAAAAGTTCATTGCCCAGCACCAATTGAGGAGAATTATCTGGTCGCAAAACGTCTCGCTGACGTATTGCGTACAACTAGAGTAAGAACGCCTGATACTTTTGATTATGTTGATTTCCCTAAAACTTTGTCAACCATGTTTATTGATAAATCATCATTAATATCGAATTACTATCACTCAAAAGAAAATCGCCTGCTTCAATGGTTTGGGAGCCCTGAGCCATTGCAGTTTTATACAATACCACTGTCAAACGATCGAAGAGCAATAGATAAAATCCGTAACATGTGGCCGACTGGTGGAACGTCGGCATATCAAGGTATATTGAGAGGTTTTCAAATTTTAAATGATGGTAACCCTCATAGCGACGATCCAGAAGAGCAACAAGCTTACAATAGTAAAGCAAAGGTGCTATTGATTTTGAGCGATGGAAAAGAAAACCCCCCCAATAACATTTTCAAGGAGTTGGTTAACAGAGGTATGTGTGACCAAGCTAGAAAAGCAATACCTGGTTTATACATAGGTGTAATTGGTATCGATTTTGATGCGTCTAACCAATACGGGTTTCTAGAATGTGTGATTGACCCAAATGAAGACATCATAGATGTAACCAAAAAAGATGACCTAATCAAAAAGATTGATGAACTTATTCGTTCACGCACTGAAACAAGTGGTACTACTAAGTTGTACTAGAGGAAAATATGAAAAAGTTAATGATCAGCTCCATCGTCCTATCGGCGTTACAATATAGTCTACACGCCAACGCGGAGCAAAGTATCAACGTTTATTGTGACACGGCATTCAGTGAATACCAACATAGCGTTAGGGTTGGTGATGTGGTGGGTATTGCCCAGCACAGACTGGGCGTTCTACAGATCGAACAGCAATCTGATAGTAGTGCATTGAAGCAAGCCTTAGCCAGTCAGTCCAACATGGGGGTGAATCAATCAGGATGTGAGACTTGGATAAGTAACCAAGAGCGTCACGGGCTATTGGCTCGTCTTCACTTTGGGTTTGATCAACACAACTTAACGCCAATGGGCAGCAAAGCCTTAACTCAATTAGCTAGCGAATTGCAGGCTAGTGGCAACTCGGTCACTGTTGATGGGCACACAGACAGCACTGGTGATGAAGGCTACAACCAAGCTTTGGGGCTACAAAGAGCACTTACAACATCAAATGCTTTGGTTGCTGATGGTGTAGAGAAGAATCGCTTGGTTATTCGTTCTTTTGGTGAGACCAAGCCGATCGCCTCTAATGAGAGTTCAGAGGGAAGAGCAGAGAACAGACGAGCAGAAGTTTGGACATCTACAGGTGATGACGACTAAATTCATAGCTTAACCTGTCTGTAGCTTGGCTACCTATTGAAATAATGGGAAGTTGACAAAAATGGTGATTTGTCACTTCCCTAAAAATATTATTAACCGCAAGTAATATACGCAGAATCCTATATAAAAGTTCGTGATGCACACATTAGTTGCAGAGAGTGCTCGTTTATTACGAGAGCAAGTGTCAGCCCTCAACTTGGTTGTATACTAAAAGAAAGTCGCCTCACAGTGCTGCTTGATGTTATCTGTCATGGAGCCGTTACCACCCCACCTATTTTTAGCTTTAACGTAATTTTAATTAAGATTTGTCACCTCACAATTCCTCTTTTTGTACAACTTTCTTCCGAGAGCTAATTTTTTGCTTAACTTTCCTTAAGTAACATTAGTATTTAAGGGGGGGGGGCTTCGGTAACCTCTAGGTTATTTTTATCCATCCCGGAACCTGTTAGATGCGAATGAACGAATCGTATGTATATAGAAGTGTATTGATCACATTTATATATTGCGTGCTCTCGGTGAGTAAGAGTTTTGCCACGAATGTTTTCAATGAAACTCCGACTGTGTATGAAGACTTAAAGACCTTTCGAGTTGGGGTAATCACAGGTAGCGCTTCCGATAAGCTTGTGAGCGATATAGGTGAAAAGCGAGTGTACGAAAAGTATTTGGATAGCTTAGCGAAATATTTACCACCAGGAATACGAATAGAGTTACTAAAAGCACCATTAAGTGAACTTTTAGACTTAGCACAAAGAGGTGCAGTTCATGCGGTATTCGATTTATCCCCAAATGAACAGCGAAAAGATACTTTCTCATTCACTAAACCTATTCGTGATGAAATTGTTTACATATATAGCAAGTTAGACTTTGAAGAAGGTTTTCAAAGAGGCGATGAAGTATATGCATTGAAAGGCTCAACGTGGGGAGAGGACGCGCAGAGCTACTTACATTCAATTGGCCTTCGCAATAACGTTTCCTACGTAGAAAGCATATCGGACCTTTATAGCAAACCAATATTTGTAGCGGGTAACACAAGTTTATTAAAACTATACCCACATAAGGCACCCATTACGTCTAATAAATCAATACATGTCGGAATTATAAAAGAATACGCTGGTTTTTTATTAGACCCTTTTAACTCAGCACTATCGGACGTCGGAGACATATATCTAAAAGAGGAAATGAAAAATAGTAAACTAAGCGAAGTCGACTTAATTGTTGATGTGGATGTTAAACCATTTTTTAGTCACGATGATAATGATGTCTCTGTGCTTTCAAAATATCAATATTTATCGAATAAAATGGGTCTTTTTAAAATAAAACCCAGAGAGTGTGACGATGAAGAGTGCGAGCTAGGAAGTAATAAATTATCACGTCTTACAATTTATTCAGAAGATCTATTACAGGATTTCTATGTGACTGAGAGCATAGGCTTGTTAAAGCAGAGTCTGTTTACATTAGAAGACAATGAGCAAGTGGGTCGTGTCGGTGTGTTGCAACGAAACGAGCGGGTAGCATATCAATATGGTAGAGAGACGATATCTTATAAGTGCTCGAATGATTTGATTGAGGGGTTTGAAAACGGAGAGGTTAATGGATTTATAGCTAGTGATTTAGATGGTCATTTAGCTATGGCTAACCTCGGCTATGAACAATATAAAAATCAACTGGTTGGTTATGAATCTGTTGTGTTTGCAATACCTAAAAATATGAAAGGCTCAAAAGTCATTTATGACTCTATATCAGACTTGATTGCTACCGCTAAAAGTACAGGGTTTATTGATAGAGAAGATGTGGCTAATACATATATGATTGAGGAGACGGCACAGGTTAAATTAGTCGAACGGCAAAATTTGCACACAACGTATATCATATCGTTAGTGTTATTTTTGACTCTTTGTGCGTACCGAATAAAAAGTTATTTCTCCGACGGTATCAATGGATTATACAATAAGAGAATGATCAATCTATTTTATAGAAAGAAGAATTATAGTCATATTCTATTTATAAGAGTGAATAATAATTATGATGATGTAAATGACTTTTCTAGGCATCGTAACGATAGTTTAGCTCTACTTACAAAGCAACTTGCCCCTTTTAAGTGTATTAACTATAAAGCCTTTAGGTACCTAGATGATGCCATTATTATTTTTGTCGACTGTCATGATGATATGTTGATTTATAAGTGTATAGATGAAGTTTCTCGTAAAATTTCAAAGTATAACCTAATTATAGATGTAGGTATAAAAGAAACGACAGGGGATTGCTGCTCTGATATTAAATTATCAAGCTCTGCGATGCTGGTAAACAGTGCTGAAAAAAACAAAAATTATTGCCATTACGAGTACTCTAAAATAGCTAAGAGTTATATGGATAATCGAGCTATAGAAAATTCAATCAATGAGTGTCTAATGAATGAAGAGTTTGATTGTTATTTTCAGCCTAAAATAAGGCTAGATAACAGTGAACTGTATGGTGTCGAAGTATTAGCTAGATTAAGTATTAGAAATCAGTCCATTTCGCCTGAAATATTTGTTCCAGTATTAGAGTCGCAGAATAAAATTCATACGCTTGATTATCTTATGATTAAGAAGACAATTAATTATATCTATGAAAGTTCAAGTTTTGATGTGAATTTTTCTGTCAATGTTAGTTCAACAAGTATTGCAAGTGATGATTTTAGAGAGAAAGTATTAGCTCTGATCTCAGTTAACAATGATTTAGATAATCTTGAGTTCGAGATAACAGAAACATTGACTAGAGAGTGCTTTGACCTGGTTCAAAAATTTATACTTGAGGTGAGGAAAATATCTAGCATAAAGTTCTCACTTGACGACTTTTCTACAGGGAACTCGTCGCTGCTAGTACTAGATAAAATACATTTTGACACGGTTAAAATTGATAGAAGTATTTTGGAAATACTGAGAAAAAAAGAAGGTGGATATAATCATATAAAAGAAATTGTCAATTACATAATAAGCAAAGAAAGTACAGTGTGTTTAGAAGGAATTGAAGATGAAAATGATTTGGATATTGCACATGAGCTAAAAGTAACCTTCGGACAAGGTTGGTTATTAGGAAGACCAATGACAGTTAGCGATTTCAACTTAAAATACAGATAATTTTGGCTTAAAACATTATGAATAATGAAAAAAATAAAATATTATTAGGTATATGTAATGTCATGGTGACTCTGATACCTATTCCAATTATATCTGGGTTGTTTTCACTACTTGCTCACGCTACATCATCATATGGTGACAAAACGGTTTCTTCGTTTTTATCTTCATCTTCAAATGTAATACAAGAAGTTTATCCTCTTCTATTGTGTATTTATTTCTCTTTGTTTTTAAGTAATAAATATAAACTGTCGCGAGCAATGGTTATAACACCATCACTTTCGACCATGTTTATTTTAATGAAAGCTGTATCGCTAACTAAAGATGATGATAATTTTTTCGAAGCATTTGTGTCATCTTCTGTTTTTTTATCAATTATTGTGCCTATTTTTGTAGCTAACCTTTTTAAAAGGATAAGTGAGAAACGATTTTTTAAGAGTGAATCTTTACCACAGGTTGTACAACAAACAGTAAACCTTATAGTTTGGACACTATTAGCGATATTCACTTTTATTTTTTGCTTTGAAGTTGTTTACGAATTCCTTTGCCTCGCTTTAGACAGCGCTAAAGTCGTCCTAAACTCAAATGAATGGGTTGCTCCTGAGTATTTACAAATTGCCATATATCTATTTTTTAAAAATATTACTTGGTTTTTTGGAATTAATGGAGCAAATTTCATTGGGGAATATGAACTATATGCACCGCAAGAATCATTAGTATTGACTAGTTTTCTTGACCAGTATTCTGCTCTGGGCGGTTCTGGGAGTACGTTGAGTCTCGTCATCTGTATGATTTTTTGTCGGAACTATAGGTATACAGCACTAGGTTGGATATCACTTTTATTTGGCATTTTTAATATTAATGAACTTGTTATTTTCGGTGTTCCGATTATGTTGAATCCATTCATGATGGTACCCTTCATATTAATACCTATAGTTCAAGCTCTAATAGCTTACTTTTTTCTAAGTTTAGGGGTAATCGAACCTGTTATTGAAAATTATAACTGGATGCTGCCAACGTTTTATAATACGTTCCATTTATATGGGTGGCTATCAAATGAAATGTTGTTGCAAATATTAAACTTTACAATCGGCGTGCTTATATACTTTCCATTCTTCAAAAGAATTAGTAATCTAACTTTATATTCAAGTGTAAAAATGACAAGTGATAAGTTTTTCGACTATGAAGATAGTAGGCAGGCTCTAGGTATCGGAGATGTTGTTGGTCAAGTTAATAAATCGATAAAAGCACAAAGAAATATTGAACGATTGCAGTCTACAGGAAAGTTTGAGCTATTCTATCAACCAATTTGTTCTGATGATAAAGACTCTATAGTTTCAATTGAAGCATTACTTCGTCATCGTTCACACGAGGGAAAAATAACACCTCCCACTTTTATTACTGATTTTCAATTGACAGGGATGATCGTCGATTTAGACCTTTGGGTTATTGAGAAAGCATTATCAGATTTTAGAAAAATTGCCAAAACCGCTGAGAACGCACTTGATAGTATCGCAATAAACGTTTCTCCAATCACCTTTTTGTCAGATAGTTTCATAAAAAGTTTCGTAGATATTGTCTTATCAAGTGAAGTAGGTTTTTCTGAGATAACACTTGAGATTACTGAGGATGTGCTTATCAGTGATGAGTCAGGAACTGTTGCAAAGATCGCTGAGCTAAGAGGGTTA
Organism: Vibrio chagasii; assembly: GCF_002954585.1. Classification (GTDB taxonomy): domain Bacteria; phylum Pseudomonadota; class Gammaproteobacteria; order Enterobacterales; family Vibrionaceae; genus Vibrio; species Vibrio chagasii_A. Next base: position 846,921 of record NZ_MSCI01000001.1, on the reverse strand, counting down.
GGAGTGTCGATTGCGTTGGATGATTTCGGCTCCGGTTATTCTTCCTTAGGTTATTTGTCTAAATACAAGTTTGATAAGGTCAAAATAGATAGGGCGCTGACAAATAATATTGATACTGAGATAGGTAGCAAGCTTTTCATGTTAACAACACAGATTGTAAAAACATTAGGTGCGGTCGCTATAGTAGAAGGTGTGGAAACTGAAAGGCAATTAAAATCTGTGAACCGATTAGGGCCATGTCTTGTTCAGGGTTATTATTTTTTTAGGCCGATGTCATTGTCTGCACTTAATAACCTATTAACGTCAAAATCATCGAAAGCAATAGATAAAGTTTGTGTGTGTTATGAATAGAATAGTTTTAGCCTTATTTCTTTTTTTATTTTCAACATTTACACTCGCAAAAGTTGTTAGGGTGGGTTCTCTAGGGCAAGATATTGTAGTATCTCAGACGCTGAGCAAACTTGAAAAAGATATGAATGTCGAGTTTAAAATAGTGACCTTTCAAAGTAATGAAGAAGCAGTTTCAGCTCTAGAGAACAAAGAGATCGACCTCATTTCTAATATTCATGCAATTGATAAGTTAACTGAACGATTTCGTTTTTCTTTACCTTACTCTTTTGATTATTCGTATGTTTATACCAAAATTCCAATAGACAGCGTTAATGTCTCCGAGCTTTGGATCGAACAGGATAGTGTCTATGCAAGCTTACTTAAATTACGGAACTCAAGTAGTCGCATTATCATGAAAACTTATGATCGTACGCTTGGTTTTGTGACGAGTTTCCACTACCCAGATAATGCTGTTGTCTTAGGAAGTATGGAGCACTTAGAAAAACTACTGTCTCAAGGTTATTATGCGGATCGAACGGTCAACTCTTGGTTTGTTCCACCTGTTGCGTTTGCTGGTCTAAAAGAGGGTGAAGGTAGGCTTATTTCTGATATTAATCTCGCTATACAGAACGGCTCTTATTTGTCGCAATCATCGAGTATTATTGAGATGCAAGAAAGGCAAGCTCGTATCTCTGGATTACGCAAATCAGTGCTTGCTCACAATATAGTTTCGCCCATTACCATTCGCTATAAAGCTGAAGACTTAGAGACCGATGGTTTAATAGAAGACTCCAGCGCGAGTAAAACTGCAATAAATGAAGCTTGTACTTTGCTTGGTTTTCAATGTCAGTTTGATAATGAAGTCGATGAGTCTTGGCAAAGCGTCTATGATAGTTTGTTAAACGAAGAAATTGATATGATATCTGGTATGGCAGTCAATGATAGTCGAAGCCGTCTTTTTAGTTTTAGCGAGATATATTATTACCCTGAGATGTACCTCGTTGGTAATTTAGATCAGTCGGGTCGAAATATTATTCTATCTGAATTAACTTCTGAACGTATTGGCGTAGTCAAAGGAGACTTCTTCGAGCAACTATTCAATAAATTTTTAACTAGCAAAAAACTGTACTTATATGAAAGTCAGGAGGCACTGATACAGGCTTTGGTTGCAGGAGAGATCGATTTTTTGCCAATTGGATCGATTAATTACAACAAGCTTATGTATGAAACAGGCTACAAGCTTCCGATTGATATCGTTAATAGGTTTAAACTTCCAATAGATTATGGAGTTGCGATAGCTTTTCAAAACAACGAACAAGGTCAAGTTTATGCTAAGCTGTTTTCAGAGGCAATGCAGATAGTAGATTTTCCAGAAGTCATTAGCAAGTTTAGTGACCGAAAGGATTGGCGAGCCTCCATGATAAAAATGAATAAATTTATCGAGTTTGCTATATCGATGATAGTGATTACTGGCCTACTAATGCTTTCTGTAATTGTTGCTTTGTATCATGAAGCGACAACCGATCAACTTACTAATTTGGGTAATCGTAGAGCCCTTTATCGTAAGTCTAATTCCAAAGTAATAAAAAACTCAGTAATCATATATGCCGATATCGATAAGTTTAAATTTATTAACGATACATATGGTCATGAAGCTGGCGATATGGTTTTAGAGAAGTATTCTCAAATTATATCAACGAAATGGCCAGGGAGAGCATATCGTATCGGAGGGGACGAATTTATACTCACAGCCAAACGACTATCACCAGGTCTGAGTTCTTTAGTCTCTGAACTTAAATCTTTTCGCGTATTTGTTGAAGGTATAGAAATGTGTGTTGATGTTTCTATGGGAAGTTTAGTTATAAAAGAAGATAATATCTGTCTTAGAGAAGCTCTTTCTCAGGTTGATGTAAGGATGTATAAAGATAAAATAGTATAAGTATCAAAGCTGCCATAATTCTTAGTCATCAGAAATAGGTTATCTGCCTCAGATAGCACTAGTCTATGAAAGATATATTGCTTATTCTTTTGACTGTCAGACGGCTAAGTTTGGCAGTTATTAGTTTGTGCCATGAGGTAGAAGGGATTGTCAAAATTATTCAATCTACCTTTTAGTTTTGCTGTAAAGACGTGCCCCCGCTTCAAGTATTAGATACCTGTTCCCGATTGAAAAGTCGTCAAATCAACTAGCTGATGATTTCCTAGACACCAAGCCTTCGTCCAAAGTTCTTATTCATCTTTATAATTTTGAGGATTAAGGTACTCATTTAAAACCCTTAGCGATGCTTACTTATGTACATGCTTGGATTAGGTTCAGTGTTGTTCAACGTATTTCATGCCGACCGGGGTATTGTCTAGCCTAAGTCTGCCAAACTTTTGGGGAAGGGGAGGTATTATTTATTAGGATAAGGCCACCATGCCAATGAGTCAGAGTTCGCTACCTACTGGCATGGTGATTATTATGGTTAAATGTTAGGGTTAAAAAACTTGTATTTAGCTTTGTTAGCTATATTAAACTTGCCTAAACTGGGCCACTAAGTTTTGTTGATCTTCTAGATATTGAGTCAGTTGGTCACTTGACTTGGTACTAGATTCGGCAGCACGCTGATTTTCTACTGATTTGTCATATATCTGTTGTATCGACTGGTTCATTTCGTGACTAACAGACGTCATCTCTTCAATAGCGGTTGCAATTTGAATGCTTCTGTCAGATATGTTGTTCACGTTTAGTAATGCATCATTAAGCTCTCTCTCCGTCTCATCAGAAGCCTCGATACATGAGCTGGATGCATCAATAGCGTCATCTATTAACATGGCGGCTTTACGGGTTTGACTTTGAATTTCAGATGTCAGAGTGGTGATTTTTAAGGTTGCATTTTGGCTTTGCTGTGAAAGAGTTCTCACTTCGTCTGCTACCACCGCAAACCCTTTACCATGTTCTCCTGCGCGAGCAGCTTCAATTGCAGCATTTAGAGCTAACAGTTTTGTTTGTTCTGAAACTTTACATATCAAGTCCACGACTTCGTCTATGCTGTCGAGCTTTTCGACTAGCTTGATTATAGAACTCGATGTTTGAGTCAACTCATCAGAGACGCGTGATATGTGTTGTGCTGTTTCGTTGACTGCTTTTTTACACTTGTCTACTGACTCTATAGAGGTTTCCGCGTTCCTCGATGTGCTAGACGCGTTCTCAGCAATTTCTGAAATCGCACTGCCCATTTCAGTGATCGCGGTTGCGGTTTGTGATAATTGATCGTTTTGCTCACTAATATTAGTCAATGTAATATTTGCAGCAGTCATATTATCTTTCGCAGTATTGAGTGTATCTGTATTGGAGGCTTGGATTCTTCCTACTACGGCGTTTAACTCTGATTTACGCATTTTCAGTGCAAGTTCAATTTGGCTAACGTCATCTAGACAACCGGTATATATTAGCTGTGCTAGAGGGTTGTCATAAATCTTCTGCGCGTTTTTTGTTAACTTATCGAGTCGCCTTGTTAAGGTAAAAGTCGATGTCATAGATAGCGTAAACAGTCCAAAAGCTAAACTATAATTCACCGGTGTTGCGTAGGCCAGCGCCAAGAATATTGGAGCATTTGATAGCGTTATTTTTTGCCAAAGCTTTAGTTTTGGTAGTGATAATCTTTTTATCTTTTCTCCATTATTTAGGCGTTTGTAGATGTTGTTAGCTCTGCAAACATTCTCCTGATCTGCAATTAGACGAACAGATTGGTACTCTACAGTTTTTCCATTCAATTTTATTGGGGTTGCATATGCATCCACCCAATAGTAATCGCCGTTTTTAGTTCTATTCTTTACGAGCCCCATCCAAGATTTTCCGGATTGCAAATGTGACCACATATCCTTAAATGCAGCTTTTGGCATATCCTTATGACGAACCAAGTTATGTGGTTGCCCTTTTAGTTCTTCATAACTAAAACCCGCAACGGTACAGAAATTGTCACTGGCATAAGTAATATAGCTATGTAAATCCGTTGTTGATAGTAAGTTAAAACTAGCAGGAAAAGTTATTTCTTTGCTCAATTGATATGACCCCCGTCAAATTATTATTCACGTTAAATTACATCGCTTGTACTCGTATCGATAGTAATCGAGTTAAAGAGCCATCAAGTAACGACGCTGTATAACTCAGAGATTGCCTTACATTGACTTAAAGAAGCCTAAGCTAGTTTAAGGTATACTTTTAGCTGTTTAGTAAGCATAAAAAGAGGCTGTCAAATGTTAGACATATTAATTATTGAAGACGATAACGAGTTGAGAGAAATGCTCAGTTACTTACTGTCAATTGTTGAGGGGTTTAACGTTGATTCTTTAGCGACGGGAGAAGGAGCGGTAGAGCACATTGAATCGAAAAAGCCTAGGTTAATTTTGTTAGATATACAACTCCCCGGGCAATCTGGTTTGGAAATCCTAAGCGAAGTAAAACGAAAAAATATACCGTCTGCGATTATCATGATGACAGCCAATGATAGTGAATTATGTGAAACGAATTCTCTCGTTTTAGGGGCGCACGATTACGTTTCGAAGCCTATTCGCAGTAATGTGTTGGTAGAGCGTATCAAGCGTCAACTAAGTGCGGTTGACAAAAAAGTAACTATCTCTTGTGATTCAAACAACTTCTACTTGCGCGAGCAAGATTCAGCTCTTATTTATAACGACATTGTTGTTAGCTTGATCCCTTCAGAGTACGAACTAGTCGAGGTTTTAATCGATGCCAATATGCCTATGATGGTTAGTGATATTTTTGAGAAGATTCATGGGTTTAGTTACCATGTCGAAGACCGCTCCATTTATATGCGTATTTCTTCATTACGTAAAAAGTTACTTCGTTACTTACCCGAGATCCAGTTAATTAAAAATCGAAGAGCTAAAGGGTTTTATTTAGCGCATCCAGTGAGCAAGTTATGAATGCTTTTTTGTCTCAGATCGTTGCATCTGTTGTTATAGGCTATTTAATTAGTTCGGTATTGTCTTTTAGCCTTATTCTGCCTTTGAAAAAAGATGCAGAACGGGAGCTCAACCTTAAACGCGTTGAAATGGTTATTGAAGGTTTTATTGAACATGATCAGAGCCGGCAAATAGGTGCAGATAATGTTTGGCGATTTCAGTGTGATGTCGCTTCTGATACTGACAAAATCCAATCGAAAGGTGACATTCATACAATTGTGAAACGTTACGATACTGACCGTTTTATTCTCGGTGCATTTAACAGTAAAGCATATCAAGATGACGCACATGTTAAGCGACTTAGGTGGTTAGGTTTACTTGATGGTCTGTTACAGGTTACATGCACATTATTAGTTCTCTTGATATCACTGAGGACCTGGTCGAATGGCTTGAAAGAAATGCAGCGATTATCAACCGAGTATATGAAAGGAAACTTTGCGAGTCGCGCTTGTAGAACAGGTCCTGAACCTATTCGTAACTTAATCGATAACCAGCATATCATGGCAGAATCGCTGAGTAGCTTGATAAACAAACAAAAAGTTATTTATGCATCTTTGCCACACGACATTCGTACCCCGCTAGCTTCAATTCAACTGACTAGTGATATGCTCCTTTATGAACAAGGTGATAATCAGTATCTGACAAAGAAATTGGCAACTCAAGTTGATAGTTTGAACACCTTATGTGAGAGCAGTTTGTATTTGTTTAAATTGATGAACGGAGATATCCAAGCGGTAAAAAGACAAGTTAACCTGCAAACTATTCTATCATCGTTCAACAATGTTCTTGGTTCACATCAAACGTTGACAATATATGGATGTGACACGTTGGTACAAACAGATAGCGCTATCGTAAGGATTGTATTTCTCAACATTATCTCGAATGCGTTGAAGCATGCAAAATCAGAAATCACGGTCTCTTTAGCTCGTTATCCCAAACATGACGTACTACGTTTTTGCGATGATGGTTGTGGCATAGAAGAGAAAATCGTCAGCGCGTTCAATGCGGGGACGCTAGGGGAAATTAAATCACAGCAAGGATATGGTATTGGATTAATACTCATATCTGAGTTGACGAAGGTTTTAGATGGGATTGTTTTACTTTCAAACAATAACGTTGGAGGAAAAGTCACACTAGTGATTCGTAGAGGGTAGTCTTGCTGCACTAGGAGGAAGTGTACTTCCCCCTAAGAACCCTATACGTTATGCGTCTTTTAGACGGTTAAGTGTATCGATAAACTGATCAATAGAACGATGGTTCGATAAATTTACGCTGAATTTGCCATTGACGACGAATGCAGGAATTGCCGAGATTCGGGCGGTCTCTGTTAGATTTATAGAGTCGTGGATCATTGATTCGACTTCAACGAGCTGATCTTCTGACAACTGCTGTGTATTGAGCAATTTAAAATCAGAAAATAATAAATCAGCATCCGAAAGTTTCAATTCACCAGTTGATTGGACGATCGCAAATAGTTCGTAAAGCAAAGCATGCGGAACCGGGTCGACTTGCACTTTAGCTGTATAGTAGAGCCTTGCCGAAGTTTCAGTCAGATCATCAAAAACTGCATGAATACGGTTGATTTCTAGCTCTTTTAGTCGACTATTCTTTTCGAATAATGTCGACATGTTCCAACACGGGTTACAGGTCAATGAGAAGAATTTGTCTATCGATTTATCAGAAGAATAAGCTTCAGCTAAAGGTGTATAAAGTTCTTTTTCGAAAAAAGCTGCATTGGCACTGTTACAGGCAAGCATTATTGTAAATGAAGTGAATAGTCTTCTAAGCATCTCGTTACCATTGTTGATTAATTACTCTATACAATCCTATATTGCGGCACTTTTTAGTTCTTTAAGTAAATGTAAGAGGCTAAGCGTATACACAGGTGGTGTTGGTTTGCACAAAAAGGAAGTGGGGACTTCTATTTGTAAAAAATTGAAACAAAAATAAAACATCGTTCAATTGAGGTTAAGTTACACTTCATATATTCCAATCAAAAGACAGAGCATCAGCATGCGCCCCCTTATCGTTACCACCATTTGCTTAAGTTTTATTAGTGCTCCGTGTATAGCCTCAAAAGGATCGAATTACCTCTACACGGGGTATCAAAATACGAGGGTGAGTGACGATGGCTTTCAAGATTACTTTGACGGTGCCTACAATAACTCAGGGAGTAAGCAGCTTTACGGTGGTTACGTCGGCGGTAACTATGCCTTAAACGATACTTTCTTCGTCGGTTTCGACTCTTCTGTGACCACACGCTCTTCGACGACACTGTCTGATTTGTCTGTTCAGTTGGGCTGGTATCATCCTATTACTTCTCAGGTTGAGCTTTACGCTTCTGGCGGGGTGAATTGGGTTAGGCCGCAGAGACGCTCTTCGTGCCGAAATGACACCATTCTTGGACCGTGTGATAGAGAGACCACCAAAAACTACGATGAGGGCTTTATCGGAGAGGCTGGGGCGATTGTTTCTATTAACGAGCGTTGGTCGTTGCAACCATTTTATAGCTATTCTGACACGCATAAACATGGTTTAAACAACTTCGGGGTTGTGAGCTCGGTTGACGTTCTTTCTTGGCTTGCGGTCGATGCTGCGTATGAGCACACGTATAGTAAAAACCTAAACCAGAATACACTTCGTCTGGGGGCAAGGTTTACGTTTTAACGGTGAAAGGTGAGATACAAAAAAAGCCCTACATGAAAATGTAGGGCTTTTGGTATGCATCAACCTATTTCAAGGTGAGACAACTGAATCAAGATTAAGCTAGAAGCTCTTTCGCTGTCTTTACTACGTTTTCAGTAGTGAAACCGAACATCTTGAATAGCTCACCTGCTGGTGCAGATTCGCCGAACGTTGTCATACCGATGATCTTGCCACCGAAACCAACGTACTTGTACCAGAAGTCAGCGATGCCAGCCTCTACAGCGATACGAGCTGTTACGTCAGATGGAAGTACAGATTCACGGTACTCAGCGTCTTGCTTGTCGAATGCGTCAGTTGCAGGCATTGATACTACGCGTACCTTCTTACCTTCAGCTGTCAATTCAGCTGCAGCGTTAACCGCTAGCTCAACTTCAGAACCGGTAGCGATAAGGATTAGCTCTGGCTTACCTTCACAATCTTTCAGGATGTAACCACCCTTCGCGATGTTAGCTACTTGCTCTTCGCTACGCTCTTGCTGTGCAAGGTTTTGACGAGAGAAGATTAGAGACGTTGGGCCGTCTTTACGTTCGATAGCCAGTTTCCAAGCGACTGCAGACTCAACTTGGTCACATGGACGCCATGTGCTCATGTTTGGAGTTAGACGTAGAGAAGCCATTTGCTCAACTGGTTGGTGAGTTGGGCCATCTTCGCCAAGACCGATAGAATCGTGCGTGTAAACTTGAATGTTCTGAACTTTCATCAGAGCAGCCATACGCATTGCGTTACGAGCGTATTCCATGAACATTAGGAACGTTGCGCCGTATGGTACGAAACCACCGTGCAGAGCGATACCGTTCATGATAGCCGTCATACCGAATTCACGTACACCGTAGTGGATGTAGTTACCCGCTGGATCTTCAGCAGAAACAGATTTAGAACCAGACCACATAGTTAGGTTAGAAGGTGCAAGGTCAGCAGAGCCGCCTAGGAATTCAGGTAGCATAGCACCGAACGCTTCTAGTGCGTTTTGAGACGCTTTACGTGATGCAATGTTTGCTGGGTTAGCTTGAAGGTCAGCAATGATTTGGTTCGCTTTCTCTTCCCACTGTGCAGGAAGTTCACCGTTTACGCGGCGTTTGAATTCAGCTGCCAGCTCAGGGTGTGCTGCTTCATAAGCTGCAAGTTTCTCGTTCCACGCTGCTTCCTTAGCTGCGCCTGCTTCTTTCGCATCCCATTCTGCGTAAACTTCCGACGGAATTTCAAAAGGACCGTGCTCCCAACCAAGTTCTTTGCGTGTAGCTGCAATTTCTTCAGCGCCTAGTGGTGCACCGTGACAGTCGTGTGAACCAGATTTGTTTGGAGAACCAAAACCGATGATAGTTTTAGTACAGATTAGAGTAGGGCGTGGGTCTACTTTAGCTGCTTCAATTGCTGCGTTGATTGCTTCAGCGTTGTGGCCATCTACTGCTGGGATTACGTGCCAGCCGTACGCTTCAAAACGCTTAGGCGTATCGTCAGAGAACCAACCTTCAACTTCACCATCGATAGAGATGCCGTTGTCATCCCAGAAAGCGATAAGCTTACCAAGACCTAGCGTACCTGCTAGAGAACATGCTTCGTGAGAGATACCTTCCATCAGACAGCCGTCACCCATGAATGCATAAGTGAAGTGGTCAACGATGTCGTGGCCTTCTTTGTTGAATTGTGCTGCAAGAGTTTTCTCAGCAAGCGCCATACCAACAGCGTTAGTGATACCTTGGCCTAGTGGGCCAGTTGTTGTTTCGATACCCGGTGCGTAACCGTACTCTGGGTGACCCGGAGTCTTAGAGTGCAGTTGACGGAAGTTCTTGAGGTCTTCGATTGATAGCTCGTAGCCTGCTAGGTGAAGCAGAGAGTAAATCAGCATAGAGCCGTGGCCGTTTGAAAGAACGAAACGGTCGCGGTCAGCCCACTCTGGGTTTGACGGGTTGTGGTTCAGGTGATCACGCCAAAGAACTTCAGCGATGTCAGCCATACCCATAGGTGCGCCTGGGTGGCCAGAGTTTGCTTGTTGTACGCCGTCCATGCTTAGAGCACGAATAGCATTAGCTAAATGTTTACGGTCCATAATAACTACCAGTGTTTAAATATTGGATTGGAAATTGAAAGGGGAACGCAAACGTTCCCCTTTTTTAATTCTGTGTGATTACAGCTTAGCTGCGATCATGTCTTCTAGTTTGCCTTGGTCAACTGCGAAGTTGCGGATACCTTCTGCAACTTTCTCAACTGCCATTGCGTCTAGGTTGTGCTCCCATAGGAACTCAGCGTGAGTCATTGGAGCTGGGCGCTCTTTAGAGCCTTTAGAGTCAACTAGCTTCTCTACAACGTCTCCTTCAGCAGCTTCTAGTTCAGCTAGAAGTGCAGGAGCGATAGTCAGACGGTCACAACCAGCAAGTTCTAGGATCTCGCCGATGTTACGGAAGCTTGCGCCCATAACAACAGTGTTGTAGCCGTGCTCTTTGTAGTAGTTGTAGATGTCAGTTACTGAGATTACGCCTGGATCTTCAGATGCTTCGAAGTCGCGACCTTCTTTCGCTTTGTACCAGTCCATGATACGACCAACGAATGGAGAGATTAGGAATACGCCAGCTTCAGCACATGCACGAGCTTGTGCGAAAGAGAATAGAAGCGTTAGGTTACAGTTGATGCCTTCTTTCTCTAGGATTTCAGCAGCACGGATACCTTCCCAAGTAGAGGCCAGTTTGATTAGGATGCGATCGTTAGTGATGCCAGCATCGTTGTACATTTTTACTAGCTGACGAGCTTTAGCTACGCTGCCTTCAGTGTCGTAAGAAAGACGAGCATCAACCTCTGTAGAAATACGGCCTGGAATTGTTTTCAGGATTTCTTTACCGATGTTTACTGCAAGCATGTCACAAGTGTCTTGTACTTGTTGTGCTTTATCAGCGCTTTGTGCTTTAGCGTATTCGATTGAAGCATCGATAAGTGGCGCATACTCTTCGATTTGAGCCGCTTTAAGAATCAGAGAAGGGTTAGTTGTTGCATCTTCTGGCTGGTACTTTTTGATTGCATCGATTTCACCAGTGTCTGCTACTACTGTCGTTAGTTTACGAAGTTGCTCTAATTTGTTGCTCATTTTGATCATCCTATCTATCGCATTACATCTCGTGAGAAGAGAGATGTGGGCATTTGCAAGCTAACTAATGAAGTTCTCAGTGGAGTTTCCAGTGAGCCAAACTTACATTAATTTAAATTTTTCTTCGAACGAACATTTGCACAGAACATTTGATCGCTCGATGAGTAAATGATGTAGCCATATTTATCTGATCTAGCACCAAAGTCAACGACAAATAGTGCGGTATGGTGACTTTAGTCAAATATATTTCGCTCTAGTAATCATGGGCGATAGAAGCAAACGTTTAATACGCTGAGCAAGGTGAATTAATCAACAATAAAACTATGGCTAACACCTTGAACAAATGTTCCTTGTTGTTACATATGTTCAAGGTGTAAACTTGTGTATCACTTGCTTAGTCATCGAACATTTGTTCTTCAAGCAGGAAAATTATTGTTAAATATAGGTTGAGTGGTATATGAGTAAGAATATTCAAGATGTTTCCGAAGAAAACACTGATCTCCTGACTGAAGTCGCGGTTGCTTATTATCAGGATGGTGCCACCCAAGAAGAGATCTCGAAAAAGTTCTCTATCTCTCGTGCAAAGGTTGGTCGTATGCTCAAGCAAGCCCGTGATGAAGGTATTGTTGAGATAACGGTTAAATACCACCCTGTATTCAGCGCCAAGATCGAGCAACGTTTAATTGAACGCTTTGGTGTTAAGCGTGCTCTTGTCGCTCTGGATCAACCGAATGAAGAACAGCAACGTCTTCAAGTTGCCGGCTTAGTGTCTAACTATCTAACCAGTACATTAAAAAACGGCATGGTCGTAACAGTCGGTCAAGGTCGTAACGTATCGTCTGTTGCTCACCACACAGGTGTAATTACCCCACGTGATTGTAAGTTCGTGTGTGGCATTGGCGGTATTCACCCAAGAGGCGGTATGTTCAATGCCGACCACATCTGTCGGCAGCTAGCCAAAAAATACGGTGGTTCATCGGAAACCTTGTATGCGCCAGCTTATGCAGAGAACAAGGCCCAGAAAACCGCTTTTATGGAAAACAGCACAGTAAAGCAAACACTCGATCTCGCTCGAAAGGCGGATGTTGCATTAGTGGGTATCGGTGATATGAGTGAAAACAGCTACATGGTTGACCTAGGTTGGTTTACCGCCGGCGAGGTAGTTCAATCGCGTCTATTACAAGGTGTGGTAGGTGACTTCGCTGGCTATGACTTCTTCGACGTACACGGTAAAGCAGCAAACACAGTGATGAGTGACCGTGTTATTGGCTTGGGTTTAGAAGAGTTTCGCCCTATTGCTGAGGTGATTGCCATTGCTGCCGAGAACAGTAAACCGCTCGCGTTGTTAGGTGCATTAAGAACCGGCGTGGTTGATGTTATAGCAACCAGCGTAAGTAATGCACTAACCGTGCTGAACTTAGATGAGCAGATGACATTAATTGATAAATAAATTATTTATTGTTGGTCTTCCTTTTTAATGCGCTTTTATTCTGATTAAAAATGGGTGGGTTATTCAGCCTTCCCATTTGATTATATTATTTATATTGTCATAAATTAAATTTATATAAGATTAGGTATAACTATTATTTATAGGTTTAGTTAGAAACTTAATTGGTTTACATAAATCCCCATTGATAAAGTCGCGTTGCATTTAACGCATCAATTATCTCTTATTGAGAAAGAATTATTAATGGGATTATCCTAATGAGGACAAAACTAATTTGTACTGTAATAACAGCGTTATTAGCTGTTATTACAGTACAAGCAAGCACTTTACCTGCACCAATTTGGCATACGATAACTTTTGTTGACGGCAGTTCTAAAGAACTGCGGTTAATGGGCTCTCAGCATATGTTTTGGTATCAAGACCAAACAGGTAGCCTCTATATCCAAGACTCTGACAGTCAATGGTATTTTGCTAGATATGAAAAGAATGAAGAAGAGCAAGGCAGAATAGTTTCCACTGGAGTTCTAGCTTCGAGTGAGACAGATGTACCTTCTGAATCTAATGTTAGGCATATAAAAATAGAGCCAACATATTTCAATGAACTAATTGAATCACCCGCGGCTAACAACAAGAGGTTTAATTATATAAGGAACCAAAGTTCGCATGAAAGCCGAGCTTTAAATAATAAAATCATAGAGCAGCCATTATTAGTGGTACAAGTTAGCTTTTCAAACGAAAAAGTGGACCATGACTTTCAGTCGACGATATTTGGAACCAATCAACAAAGCGTCCAAGATTACTTTCTAAAAAATAGCTACGGTAACTATAAAGTTGTTCCAGCGAAAGAGAGTGAAGGAACAAAGAATGACGGTGTCATGAATGTCACTCTAGATATTGAACATCCAAACTGCCACTCCAAATCAGAGCGTAATTGCCAAACTAAACTCAATAATGTGTTTGAAAAAGCGTATGAAGCCATAGACGTGGATTTCAATCTTGCTCAATACGACTCGAACAATGACGATAGCATCTCGCCTCAAGAACTCTCCGTTATGTTCGTCTTTGCGGGTAATGATAAATCTAGCGGTACACGAAAGACTCCAACGATTTGGCCTCATAAGTACGCTCACAGTACCGTCGAGATTGATGGAAAGCGAATCAGCGCTTATTGCTTGTTTGCTGATTATCAAGACGATCATCAGTCAACCATGGGAGTAATAGCGCACGAACTTGGGCATTTAATGTTGGGTTTGCCGGATCTTTACTCTCATAAGCATGACGGCTCAATTGGACATTGGGGGTTGATGGGAGGCGGAAGCTGGGCAAGAAAGCCTAGCGACGAATACGCAGGTCAGACTCCAGTAAACATGCTGGCATGGAGTAAAGAGGCGTCAGGTTTTCTTAAGCCAACCGTTCTTTCAGAGAATGGCCTGGTCCAAATTGACACTCTTAAGGGGGAAAGTGTGATTCACCTTGACCCATACTTAAAGCAGTTTGGGCCTCGAGCTTATATTGAGAACCGACGCAAAACCGATTATGACCAAGCACTTCGTGGCGAAGGCTTGCTCATTACGGCGGTAAATATAGATAACCAGTTCAATAGTGATGGCCCTATGCAGGTTCAGGTATTTCAGGCTGATGGCGATGGGCTACTTGAGAGTGGGTTTTCATCCGGTGACTCGGGCGATGTTTTTCCCGGCAGAGAGGCAGTGACGAATATCTCTGATAATTCTGAACCATCTTTGACTGACATTACCGCAGGAAGAAGTACCGATGTAACCATCTCAAATATTAGTAGTGATGCTGATAAGGCAACATTTTCTCTAGCTATCCCCAACGCGGCCACTAAGTCGTCTTGGGTCACGTCATTTGGCCGAACTTATCCCCGTTATAGTACAAATACAAACGTGCTTGGCTTCGCCATTGATGTTGTTGAGGGGCGTGAGGATATTGCAGGGCTGCACTTCTACGCTAAGGCGACGAGTGTTGCTATGCCGATGTTTTATCGACTGATTGAGTATCCGTTTCAATCAAGATTTGGTAATGCTGTGATTGATGAAGCAGCTGGCCGTCTATTGCATCGAGGTGTTGCGCAGCAAGGTGGAGGGCAGATTATTTTTGATGAGCCTGTAAAGCTTGGACTTGGATCCAAGTTATTGGTTTTAGAGATTGAAAACGGCACACCTGAATATTCAACACAGTTTTTTGATGCTTATTTGGGTGATGGACAGAGGAAAGCACAATTCTCAGGGGCAATGTCCGATTATAAAACTCGAGGCTTGAGTCGTGGCTTCGGCCAAAACTTCCCTTTTGCGGTACTTTTTGAACAACCAAGCCAATCCATGCCTATTGTGGTAGATGACTCTGTCGTTACGGAAGAAGACAGTCCGTTTATGCTCAATTTATTGGCCAATGATCTTAATTTGCCGAGATCTCACCCATATTCAATTGAGATAGGTCGTAAGCCAGCTAAAGGTGTTATCAGAGGTATTACATATTTCCCCTCGAACAACCAGTTTGGACGAGATAGTTTTACTTATCGTCTTGTTGATGGTGGTGGATACCAAAGTGATTACGCGACTGTTGAGGTTGAAATTAGGCCGGTTAATGATGTTCCCCAATTTAAGCTCAATAAGATTCAGGTTGGTGCTGTAGCTGGTGAGAAAGTGGTATTCGAAGTAACGACGATTACGGATGTTGATTCAGCTGAACATCAGGTCACTTGGACTCAGACAGAAGGTGCTAGATTAGCATTGAGTGGTACACAATCGAAAACATTGACTATACATGTACCGAACGGAGCGTTGGAAGGTGAAAAGTATCGATTGAGCGTCAAGGTGCAGGATCCCGTAGGGGGGTACACCGAACAGTCGGTTACTATTGATGTGCATAAAAAGAAAGTATCGTTGTTGGAAACGAAGTCTCTACAAGTCAAATATGGCGATGAAGTCCAATTGTTTCCAAATATTAATGGTGAAGTGAAAGCGTTAAATATTCTTAAAGCCCCACGTAATGGACTAGCTAATATAATCGGTGCCCAGATTATTTATAATGCGCCAGCAGAGCGCAGGCAGGCTTTATATGACAATATTAAATATAAGGTCTTATTGTTGAGTGGTGATGAGTGGGTTGGTTCTTTTGATATAGAAGTTTTGCCTAATGTTTCAAACGAGTCAGAGGTGACATTGAATCAAGGTGATTCGTCAGGAGGCAGCTCATCGTTTCTTATTCTTTTTATACTCTGCTTACTCTCCAGGTTACGAATGAAGTGTTGAAATAAAACCATAATATAATTATGCATATACGGAAAGGGCTACGATTATTAGCCCTTTTTTGTGTCTTGCAAAACCTCATTTCAGAATAAAAACAGCGTATTTTGTCGCATTTTTTTGAATTAAGTAATATTTATAGGTGTTTAGTTTCACTTGATGGCTATCTAGATCACAAATTTGAACAATCATGTTTTTGAGTGACTTTTCATCTGAAGTCTTATAAATGACGAATTTTTACATAAATTTCAGAGCTTTTATTGCACCTTAAAGGTGGTCGATGTATAGCTTTTGGTTATAATTGTGTTCATTGTCATTAGTGTTGAGCATGTGTCGTGTAAGGGCTCAGGAAAACGAATGACAAGTTAAATATGTTGTTTGTAAAAGCACATAAGGATTGTGAATCAGTTGTTGGTTCGGGAAATGTATTTGTTTATGTAGATGGATATAAACATTACTTATGACTATATAAATAATGTTTTTTTGTATCTGAATGACACTATTGTTACTTTTACGCTGATTTTTAATAAGAATAATTAATAAAACAACGCAACATCGGGGTAGTTTTCACCATGAAAAACGTCAACAGATCTATCGACGTAAAATATTTAAGAACATTTTCACACGTTGCTAAGCACAAAAGTTTTACAGCTGCCGCTGAGTCTCTATTTATGACACAGCCCGCGGTATCTCAACATATTAAAAAGATCGAGAGTACAATAGGGGCAAGTATTTTTGATCGAAAAGAAGGATTTTTACTGACTAAACATGGAAAAGTATTACTGGATTATGCTGACCAAACCATGTCCATGTATGAGAGGTTATTTGAAGATCTAGAGAAAGTGGAGCTAAGAGATCAATTTAACATAGCGATCGACGAGTCATTTTGTTTCGATTTGGTCAATCGAGTAATTAATGAATTTCGAATGTTAAACAATATCGACTTATCCATAAACAGTTTTACTAAGTCTTCTTCATTGGAGTTGTCGCGTTATGACTTAATATTTACTATGGATAGAATTTCACAGGGGAACGGAAAGTCCTATCAATTAAAAACGGTAAACTATGTGATCGCGTATTCTTGTTCCCTTGACCCTTATGAGTGCTATCCACAGAGAGTTGTTTTTTGCAGTTCATTGTCTAAGTCATATGTTCAAGAGCTATTAAACGACTACAATGTTGAAACATCTCACGTTACAAGTTGGGTTAAAACAAGCTCATGCCAATTGTTAAAAAATGAACTCGATACTAACGGGACGGTTTTGATCTTTCCTGAGTGGTCGGTATGTGATGAAAAGTGTAAGACAATCCCGTTACGTCAGAAAGTAAATATGTATGTCTGGTGTAGTGATGAAATTTCACAAGAACTCGAAACTCTAGGAATAAAAGATAAAATACAGCAACTTTTTCAGATTAGTGATATTTCCGAATCAGGAATAAAGCATAATATTATGTGATTAGTTTGATAGTGTTGAAATTGTGCTGAAAATAAAACAACTTAAAGCAATGGGTATCCCATAAGGGATACCTTTTTTGTAGCTATTGAAACGCTTTATCTTACCGATTATATACATTATTAAAACTAATCCCCCTCCCATAAAACCTATAGAAATCAAGGTTGCAATGACTAGATCAGGTTGAATTCCAACGACCAATGCTGTCAGTAACTTAACATCGCCAGCACCGATTACCTTGAGGTACCAAAGTAAAACTCCAATAACGAAACACACAATAGAGATCGGTAGGGATGAAGCCAAATAACCGTTTGATAAGGCTACAACCAGGTTAAATACCAATGCAATTTTATTTAAGTTGTTTGGTATTTTCCGGTGTTTCCAATCCAAAAAGCATACACAAGAAAATATTGATAGGTTTAGAGCGATTAAAAATGAGTAATTAATTATTTCTATATTCATAATTAAAGGGTATCTATGATTGGTTCTAATATCAATAAAATTGTAATTAATAATTATTATGAAGACATAAAAATAGTTTATCTATCTATTAAATAAGATTCTGTTATGCGATCATAATAACTATTAATTGGATGTATATTTCTAAATCCGGTAACTTTCATTTCGCAATTTCAATAAGACCAATGGTCGATATACTTTTTAGAGGATTACTATGTACTACCAAACTTTAGCAAAACTAGCTGAACTAAAAATGAAGTTCGAAGATGATATTCGCGGTGTTACTGCGGTGGAATATGCAATTATCGCTGTTGTAATGTCAGCTTTAGTACTTGCTGCATTTCAAACAGATGCGCTTAAAAATGCAATTACAGGTGCGTTGAATGCGGTTACAGCCAACTTGACTACTGCAACTACAGGCAATTAAACGGCCACAAATAATACTATATTAAGGGGCTTGGGCCCCTATTTTAGGCTTAATATGAACAGAATTATCATTCTCCTTCTTATCGCTTTATCTATTTTTTCGACATTGATATATATCAATAGTAATTATATTTCATCGGACAAAGAGCCACAACAAGTCCAGAAAAAAGAAGAACTCAAAGTGAGTATTTTAGTCGCTCAACAAGAGATCAAGCGCTCTCAACCCTTGACTCCCAATTTTTACGAGAAGAAGTTTGTCCATATATCGGATTTAGACGGCTATTACTATACCTTAGAAAAAGACATTGTTGTTCAACCTGGGGCTCTTTTTAAAGAAGACATCAAAGAAGGTACTTATTTAACACAAGAGATGATTTCAAACCCAGGAGACCGAGATTATATGTATCTGTCGCTTAATGATGGCGAATTGCCTTATTTTTATGAAGTAACAGGCATCGGGGTTGTACAAACATCGACCATTACTCCTGGCGATAAAGTGAGCTTTGTTTCTACTACATCTTCAAAATCAAACCTAGTAGAGAGTGGATATGGAGACATCGGTGATTTGGTCAGCCGAGTCATTATTAGTGGAGCGCGAGTATTACAGGTGATTAAAGGTAGCGAAGATACCGACTCACAAGATGCTGAAGATAAAAAATACAGCTTAGTTATTGCTCTAAATATGCGCAGTGTATTGAAACTCGAAATGGCTCAAAAAATTGGGGATGTAAATATCATTCCTTCAGAAATTGAAAACCGCTATTTATCTATTCGCAGTAGTGACTTATTAGAAACACAGTTTGGTGTCAGAGAACTACGTGGTAAGGACTAACATGAATTTAAATAAACAACATATAGCCTTGCTATTGTCTGCAATTCTCTCTTGCCCATTGCTCGCATCTGACTTAATGAACTTAGATCAAGGTGCGGCGAAGACCATTAATTTAAAGAGACAAATATCGACAGTATTTGTAGCGAACCAAGAGATCGCTGACTACAAAATTATTGATGAAAACAAGGTTGTCGTTTATGGCGTTGGCCAAGGCACTACTTCAGTGATTGTTTATGATCGTGGCGGAAACGAAATTTACAATGCTGAATTGGTGGTTAATCAAAGTCTAAGGCTACTAAAGCAGACGCTAATCGCACGATTCCCTGATGAAAACGTAGTGGTTTCCAATATCGGTGATCAAGTGGTACTCGATGGTATTGTTGGCAGTGAAGAGATTAAACAGAAGATCAACCGCCTTGTCGGTGAAATGCTTAATAAAGAACGTCGTCGTGCCGCTTACGAACTCAAAGATGCAGACGGTGAAGCGCTCGACGAAATAGAGTACACCGCACAATACAACTACGACCAAGTGATTAATAACTTAAAAGTGCTTACCACCGAGCAGATCAACGTAAAACTAACGGTTGCGGAAGTCTCGAGTTCATTTTTAACCGAGTTGGGTGTGACTTATAGTGACAGCGGTGAGCCAGGTACTTTTGTTAATAAGCTGCTTGACTTTACCGCTCAGGATATTGTTGCTGTTATTTCTGCGAGCGGTGATGACAAGATTGGACGCGTGCTGGCAGAGCCCAATCTATCCGTTATTTCTGGCGAACAGGCTAGCTTCCTAGCGGGTGGTGAAATCCCAATCGCGGTGCGAGACGAAGATGGCATTACCATCTCCTATAAAGAGTATGGTGTTAAATTGGCGATGGTGGCAAAGGTCACGGATACAGAGAACATCCGCTTAACCTTGATACCAGAAGTGAGCTCAATTGATGAATCAAATAAGACCACGACCGGGCTTATTTCCGTGCCTTCGTTACGTACTAGAAGAGCCCAAACTACGGTCCATTTGAAAGATGGCCAAAGCTTTGTACTCGCAGGACTGCTGACTTCAGAAGAGCGTGAATCGTTAACCAAGATTCCAATTTTGGGTGACATCCCAATCTTGGGCGCACTGTTCAGTCACACCTCTACTAACCGCTCTAAAACTGAACTCATTATCGTCGCTACGGTTAATTTAGTCGATCCAGTTGAGCAAGAGCAGGTCAAACTGCCGAGCTTTAGGCGTACCAGCGACCTTGAACGACTCCTGAGAATCGACCTTTCTGAACTTGATGAGCCAGAGCTAGAAAACACAATCAACCAAGGAGGGTTCAACTGATGAAATGGATCGCTATTACTCTACTAGTACTGCTTGCCTCTGCTTGTACGCATGTTGATAGCACGAACACCAGTGTTATTGAGCAACTAGAAGAACGCTTCGAGTTTGATACAACGATCAGCGAAGATTCAATGTCACGCTCTGTGGCTTTTATTCGAGAGCTGAATGCAAGAGAGCCTAAGTCAACGTTCTACGTCAAATACAAGCCAGATGCGAGTGAGTTCGTAGCTAAGTTTCGAGATAGGTTTAAATCGGAGTCGATTGCCAAAGACAGATATAAAGTCGAGCTTGCTGCTGATGACCAGCAGAAAAACATCCTGATCATAGGGCGATACGTTCGCATTAAAAGCAGTGATTGCGGCGTGATGGTGTTTTCGAAACGTGAGGACTACCAATTTGGCTGTAGTGTTGAGCACAACCGTAACATTAGCTTGGTTAACCCAATCAAAAAGGCGAAGTAGCGATGGACTTAGATATTTTATTTCGTAACTCGTCGTCGAAAATGAAATCGTCGGTTCAAGCGACAGACTTGGTTGTTTCTGACGACAGCACGCTAACAGCATCGATCCAAGATCTTTACGCAATCGAAGGCTTTCCCAAACCTATTGAGGTGACCGATATTGATTTAGACGGTGCTTGGAATCAGTCAAACATCAAGCTGAACCATGTTGTATTGGACCTTCGCAGTGCACCAAACGTAATAGAGCAAGTCTCTGAGATTTCGGTTCGACTGGATGTGAACATTTCTTTACTCGTTCTATGTGATGTTGACTCGATAAAGCTGCGTAACCAAGTGCACGCTTTAGGTGCGACGTATGTGCTGTGGGATTCTGAGCTTGATGCGTTACTTGCGGCAATTAAGTCTACGCAAGAGGGTGAAAGCACCGTTAAAAAAACGCGTGTTGCTAAGCGTATTTTAGTACTCGGAACCAAGGGTGGGATTGGCATTTCATATGTGAGTTCAGTCTTGGCTCACTCTTTGGCTGAACAAGCGAATTTAAAAACGCTTTTAGTCGATCATGACTCAGGGGCTTTGAATAGCGACATCTATATCGGTGTGAAAGGCTTAAAAGCTAAACACAACAGTATCGATTTGAATCAAATTGATATCGACAGTGCCATCGCCAAGACCTACGTACACCCGGTGAAAGACAAGCTTGATTATTTGGTGTTAGAGAAGAACGTCGCTTGTCTCTCTGATCACGCGTCGACGCTCTACAACCTTTCTAATCAACTGATTGATCAATATAACTTTATTATCGATTCAGCGCCGTTGTCTTGTTACGAAGAAATGCACGATCAGGAATTGTCAGATAAGTACCATCGCATCTTTATTGTTTGTGAACCGTCGGTGTCTTCATTGCGCTCTTATAACTCTTTGAAGAAAAAGATAGGTAAATCCGAACACCAAATCATTTTCAATTTAAATAGGCCGGCAAAGGACTTTATGGTGACACTTGCTAGCGCTAAAGAGCGGATCAAAGCCAAGGACAGCATTGACTTCATGTATGAGCCGTCGCTCGAGAAGATGGTGGTCCAGCAAGGCATCAATGAGTTGCTTAAATCCAAGTCCTCGTCTGCTGTGCTGAGTATAGTCGCGACATTGACGGGTAAGAAAATTAAACCTAAATCACGCTTTAGTTTGTTTAGAAAATGAATCAATTAAAAGAAATCTACATTCAACTTCGCGATGAGATTTTCGATGCGTTGGATGCGGCGTCACTCGTCGAAATTAGTAATCAAGAGCTTGAAGAGCAGCTTAAAGACTCCGTAAATATCTTGATCGACAAGAAGCAGTTGCAAGTCAGCTCCTTGAAACGGGTCGATTTGGTTAAGGCACTGCTTGATGAACTTAAAGGCTTGGGACCACTGCAAGCCTTGGTCGATAACGATGATATCT
The DNA here is from genome assembly GCF_002954585.1 of Vibrio chagasii. Lineage (GTDB taxonomy): Bacteria > Pseudomonadota > Gammaproteobacteria > Enterobacterales > Vibrionaceae > Vibrio > Vibrio chagasii_A. The sequence goes on along the minus strand of NZ_MSCI01000001.1, from coordinate 824,727 downwards.
CGGATATTATGATCAATGGGCCTTCGGATATCTTCATTGAAATCAATGGCAAGGTAGAACAGTCGCCAATTCAATTTGTTAACGAGAAGCAGTTAAACACTATAGCTAAGCGGATCGCCTCTAACGTAGGGCGCCGTATTGACGAATCTAAGCCACTTTGTGACGCACGCTTAATGGATGGTAGCCGTGTCAACATCGTAATACCTCCGCTGGCGATTGATGGTACTTCTATTTCTATTCGTAAATTCAAAGAGCAGAAAATTAAGCTCGAGAACCTTGCAGAGTTTGGTGCTATGTCTGTTGAGATGGCCAAGCTTTTGTCGATTGCTAGCCACTGTAAATGCAACATATTGATCTCTGGTGGTACAGGTTCAGGTAAAACAACGCTACTCAATGCGTTATCTGGTTTCATCGGTGAAGGCGAACGTATCGTTACCATAGAGGATGCTGCCGAATTGCAGCTTCAAAAGCCGCATATCGTTAGGCTTGAAACTCGACAAGCCAGCGTTGAAGGAACGGGGGAAATTACCGCGCGCGATCTCGTGATCAACGCTCTTCGTATGCGCCCAGACAGAATCATTGTTGGTGAGTGTCGTGGCGGAGAAGCGTTCGAGATGCTTCAAGCGATGAATACCGGTCATGATGGGTCTATGTCGACATTGCACGCCAATACACCACGCGACGCGATTGCTCGTACTGAGAGCATGGTGATGATGGCAACCGCTAGCCTGCCGATATCTGCAATACGCAGAACCATCGTGAGTGCAGTAGACCTGATTGTTCAGGTAAAGCGTCTTCATGATGGCAGCCGTAAGGTGATGTACATTTCGGAAATCATAGGAATGGAAGGGGATAGCGTTGTGATGGAAGATATTTTTCGTTACGAGGCGAGCTCTGATTTTAAAGATGGGAAAATGGTCGGTGAGTTCAGGACCCCCGGTTTATCAACCCGCTCTGTCATTTATGAACGTGCTAAGTTTTTCGGGCTAGAGCAAGCGGTCAGGGAGATCTTCTCATGACATTCATTCTGATTGCGTCATGGAGCGCGTTGCTGATCTACTTCCTTATTCATCGCTCTCGTCAAAACAAAAAGTTGAGTAGCTTGATCGAGATGGAGGCTGAATTCGAAGGGGTAAAGGGCGTTCGATCTGTTATTGATTCTCAGCAGTTTGAAGAGAGCTACAAAACCAGGTTCCGGAAAAGCTATAAGAAGATGGTCAAGGTATTTCAGCCTAATATGTCGCTGAAGCTTATTTTGTTTGTCTGTGTTTCTGCGTCAGCGGTGTATGCCATCAATGAGTTCTTCTTAAGACTGGATTACCCTGTTTGCCTGATGATCGCTGAGCCCGTTTTGTTCTTCGTTTTCTATAACAAGCTCAAACAGAGACAGATGGACCGGTTTAAAACTAATTTTCCAGATGCCTTAAATATTCTGAGCGGGGCGATATCTTCTGGGCAAAGTATTATCCATGCATTCGAATATGTTGGTAAGCAGCTTGATAACGAGGTAGGTAAAGAGTTCAAATTTATGGCTGAGCGCCTACTGATAGGTGAGGCCCCTGACGACGTACTTGAACGAAGCAGCAATACATTCCCTTATTTAGAATATTTTTTCTTCGCTTCAACAATCCGAATCAACCTAGCACGAGGTGGTCAGCTGAAAGATGTCATCAACAAAATTAACCGACTCATGTTTGATTCGAGAGCGGTAGAGAAGAAAAAGAATGCGCTGACCTCTGAAGCGCGCGCATCAGCAAAAATTATTGCTTGCTTACCAGTAATATTCTTGATCATTTTAAAGTTCACCAGCCCAGAGAACTACAGCTTCGTGATGTTCGAAGAGGCTGGTCAGCCGATTTTTTATTACGTTCTAGTAAGTGAGCTGCTCGGGTTCTTTTGCATTTGGCTGATATTGCGGGGTGTTAACTAATGGACATGAAAACCCTGGGCATTTGGGGCGTGATATTTGTAGTTTCAATGGTGCTTGCCACGTACTGCTTGCGATTTTGGGACAACACCAGAGCAAATATTGAAACCCGAAGAATTATTGGTTCGACACGCGAAGAAAAGAAGCGAACCGACTTATTTAAATCGATATTATCTCGAATCAGTTTTAATAAAGATGAAACTAAACGCAAGTTAGTAGCGGCGGGTTTTTATAGTGACTTTCTCGCCGATGCTTATTACCTCCTTAAAATCGTTCCTTTTAGTATCTGCTTGATTCTTATTGGCTTTGATTTTTATAGCGGAGAAACCGAAGTACTGTTTTCTTTGTTGTATTTATTGGGCGCGTTATTAGCGTTTGTTATTGCCCCTGATGCTTATGTGTCTGCTCGGGGGAAAGCCAATATTAAACACATTAGTTCGAGGCTACCTTTTTTACTCGACTTGATGAATGTGTGTGTTCATACCGGGATGACTATCGAATCGAGCCTGGAATACTTAGCTAAGGAACTTCATTCTATTGATAGCAATCTTGCTCATGTTGTCCGAGTTACGGTGGAACGTTCACGCCTTGTTGGTTTGGAAAAGGCGCTAGAGGAGTTTTACGACCTTGTACCAACCAGTGAATCGCAAAGCTTTGTGATGACCATGGTGCAGAGCTTGCAGTTTGGTTCATCTGTAGGCCCTGTGCTGGCAACGCTAGCGACTGATATCAGAGAATTGAACATGATGGATCTGGAAGAAAGAATTGGGAAGATGGGGGCAAAAATGTCCATCCCTCTGATTGCTTTTATCATGGTTCCTATTGTTGTTCTCATTGCTGCCCCAGGTATTTTAAGGATGTTGATGTGATTAAAAAGTATTTATTTGTCACTGTGCTCTTCGCTTTACTTTCTGGTTGTACAACCGTGAATAATCAACTTGAGACCAAAGAACAACTACTCATAGGGGCCGGCGATTCGCAGAAACTTATCGAGTTCTACAAAGCAAACATACAGTCTGACCCTATATATAAAGTAAAACTCGTTAACCTGTATTTAGACCTAAAGGATATCAAGTCGGCGGAGCTATATCGCAATACCTATAGCGAGAGCAACCTTGATAACCCGGAATACATACTAACTAATGCTCGAATTTACTATCAGAAAAAGAACTTTGAACGCGCGCTAGAAGAGCTAAATAAATACCGCGACGAAGGAGGTACCGAATATGAGTATCAACTTTTAACCGGAAAAATTTTGGCTCAGCAGAAGCAGTTTGTCAAAGCCATCGAACACTTTGAAGAGAGTCGTAAACAAGGTGCATCTGATAGAGAGGCCGGTAATAACATTGCCGTGGTGAAAATAATGCAGGCTGATTATTTAGGTGCGACGGACATTTTATATGACCTATACCTTTCGAATCCTAATGATCAAAGAGTGAGCTCTAACTTGATTCTTTCTTCAGTTAAATCTCAAAGGCCAGATATCGCGCTCGAGGTTTTGAAACATTCAAATAGTGATGAACAAGCGCGTAAGCAACTTAAAGCGTTAATGATGTCAATATCTAAAAGCGGAGGGAAGAATATCGTGACACAGTCAAAAATAGAGATGGAACAGCAGCTTATTGGCTCTCAAGTGAATTCAGGTGGCTTTGTTGCCCCAACATCACGTGTGAGCAAGCTTGATGCTACCAAAGACTTTCAAGCGTCTAAACACAGTGTCGGTGGTTCTGTACTTGATCCTAGAAAGCTTAAACCAAACGCAAAGCCTATTTATCGCGTACAAGTTTTGGCAACGTACACTGCAATTCCTTCAGACTTTTTGAATTATTTGAAAACAAACTATGGCGCTGTGTATTCCTATACACATGGGCTGTGGAAGCGCTACTGCATAGGTGATTTCAATGACCTGGATGAAGCCAAGGCGTTTCTGAATAGCATTGATATTAAAGGAGCATTTGTTGTTGATTACACCAAGAAAAGGTATGTCCGTTTATGAGATCGTTTAAACGTAAGCAAAAGGGAGCATTAACGGTTGAAGTCGCTATGGGTATTCCAATTTTCCTCGCGATTGTCTTCGGGTGGGTTGAGATCTGTATTTTGACGTTTTCAATGAGTATGACTGACCACGCATTAACAACGGCAGTGATGAGAACCAAAAAAGCGGGTGACTCGAGTAGTAGTCAATCGATTAACTACGGGCAAATGATCAAAGATGAGTTGGACAAAGCCGGTGGAGCGCTATGGAGCAACGTCGTTAAAGAGGGTAGCGTCATCATTCATGTGAACTATTTCCGAGACTACGAAGGTTTTCTGAAATGCACGGACAACTATGCTTCTGCAGATAAGTGTCCGGATAAGAAAGATGAACCAGAAGACATGGCACTTGCAGTTTACGCTTTGGAATACACTTACGATCCCATTGTGTCTATTTGGTTCCCAGATATGCCGATAAAGCGCGAAGTTATTACGATCCAAGAGTATGAAAGATGCTCTTTCAAAATTGGTCAGGGGGCAGGTTGTGCAAGTTAAACAAAAAGGATCGTTTGCGGTTGAACTGGCGATGGTGCTTGTCTTTGCTTCTGGCATTTTCTTAGTTGTAGTGAACCACATGCTAGCGATTAACAAGAAAGGCCAATTGGACAGAGCTACATATTCAATGACCACGATTTTCGCAGAGCGGAAGCAGTTATTTAACGCCAAGATGGATATTTGCGCAGGTGATTGCAGGAAAACAGAACATAACGCCTTTGCAATTGCTTCGGCTTCGATGAAGCGGATGATTCCGAACTTTGACAAAACCAAATTCGGAATGCGAATTGATGAGATAAGGCTCGAAGAGGCTGCCGTTTCTGGAGGTAAATTGAACTACCGAAGGGTTCAAAAGACGCTAACCAAAGGAAACATACAAGGTTGTGACTTTCCTGACATGAGCGATATCACCAAAGAAAAAGCGATTGAAATGCTTCCCGTCACTTCCAGAGGGCGCAGATTACCCATGTATCAGGTTTCATTGTGCTACGAAATCCCAACAAACCTGATTGGTATCGCGAACGGTGAGGTTTTCCGTCTTGTGAGTTCTTCTTATTCATTTGCGAGGGTTTAAGGTGCGTTCAATAAAAAGAAATAAGGGAGTCGCGGGTATTTTGTTCGTCGGCCTGTTACCGATGATGGTTATTTTTATGGCGTTTTCGATGCAGATGTCGCAACAGATGCTTGCACATACAAGGTTACTGGAAGCGGCAGAGGTAGCTAGCCTAGCGCTTATCGCAAGCCCTAGAGAGGATGAAGAGAACAACGTTAAGTATGCACGCTACTTAGTGGATCGTTATGTTGTCGATAATACAGATGATGTCGATGTAGCGGTGTATACCAGTATATGTGAGTACAAGGATGGTTGTGTACAAGCAAGTGGTGAGCTCGCACCGTTCAGCGACTTTGTGGTGAGGGCGACGGCCAAATACACGTCTTGGATTGCATACGAAGACGTGAATTTAAAGCCTGAGTTTTCAGTCAGTGGCCGAGCTGTGACGCGCAAATATCTTCCTCAGCCAGTAGACGTTTACTTTATTGGTGACTTCAGTGGTTCTATGGGTAGCCCATGGAAGAACGGAAAAATGAAGTTAGATGTCGTGAAAGAAACCATTAAGCGAGTCGTCGATGACATTGAGGAGTTTAATTCGGAGGAAAAAAGCCGAGTTGCTTTGCTCGGGTACAACCCGCTCCATGTTAAACAATCTGACGAGATAGTAAGACTTAACGCTTATGGTTATCGTGCTTCATGGCGAAAGAAACATGCTTATGACTACGCTCGGAACTCTCCTGCGACAACGGTTAGACGAATGTTTGATGAACCAACCTTGTATAACGAGATTATAGAGCCATCGCATGGAATGAGTCGATACGAAGTAGAGCGACTTTATAAGCGAAACAATGATTTTGATGATTACTTCAAGTTTTACGATATTCCACTGACTGAGGATTATGACAATTTTCGAGCTCAGTTAATGAGTGCTCAGTTGAAAGCTGGTGGAGGTACCTCTTCTTGGAACGGAATCATTGCTGCAGCACAAGAAGCCAATAAGGCGACTAACCTTAACCCTGAACAGGTGTTTATTGTGTTATCCGATGGTAGCGATAGCGACGAAACCTACTTACAGAAATTGGTGGATCGGGGGTTATGTAAAAAGCTGCGCTCAACCATTTCAGCTAAAAGAAATCGTTTCCAGAGTAATGCACCAACTGAAGCTGAGAAAACAAAAGTGACAATGGGTGTTATTGGTATCAACTATCGCGTCCAAGCAAGTGATGGCTTTGGAGACTGCTTCGGCAAGAAAAACATTTATCACGCCAAAGATGGTGAAGATGTGTACAAGTATATTTTGAATTTGATTAATGAAGAAACAGGAAAACTTAAGGATTAACATGAGATACCTAGTGATTATTTCTATGATGCTGCTCTCTCCAGTTGGCTATGCGAATTGCTTGGGCAATGTCGATGAATATATAACATCGACCAAGTTGGTCTCTTCTCATGTTGTGACGACTCAAGTAACGGGTAGATTGTTAGAGCGTGATGAAATACCGCAGAATGAGCTACTCAATAAAGAGAGTGAGGTGATCCAAATCGCGGCTCAAGACGATGTGTGTTTCTATGACAAAGCGACACAATCTCTAGTACTTAATTATCCAATCAACGTGTATAAGTTGGATGAAAGTCATAAACAAGTACTGGAACAATACCTAAGCTTAGTCGACGATAAATCAAAGATTTTTATTGAAGGCCATGCTGACAGTCTTGGTAGTGAAAGCTACAACAAAGCGCTTTCATCACGTCGTGCGGGGCAAGTGACTAGCTATTTAAAGGAAGATCTTCGCCAAGGAACTCGCATCGTTGAATATGCGTATGGCGAAAGCGCACCCATTTGTAAGGTTGCGGACAACAAGGCAACAGGTTGCAATCGACGAGTTGTCATCACCGTTAAGTCATAATGGGCTTTGTTTTCATTGTCTGTGTTTTTATTCTCTGGGCTGCAGCCTTGAGTGGTGTATAACGAAACTCAAATAAAACAAAAGGGAGCCGATGTTGGCTCCCTTTTTAGTCTTATTATATTTGTGAATCACTACACCGCTAAGTAACTAAACCATAGGTTCTGGTTGATCTTGAATTGACTCTGAGGGAGTAAGATATTCGCACAGCTCTTCGTATGGGATAGGGCGTGAGAAGTAGTAGCCTTGCATCAAATCACAGCCGCAAGCTTTGAGGATAGCAAAGTGTTCGCTTGATTCCACACCTTCCGCTAACACCACCATTCCGAAGTTCTTACCGATAGCAATGATGTTTTGCACCATGGTTAGCGACTGCTGGTCTACTGCAATATTCTCAATGAAGCTTTTATCGATTTTAAGCTCGTCGATAGGCAGTGCTTTCAACATACTCAATGATGAATAGCCAGTACCGAAATCATCTAAAGAGATCTTAATGTGGTTCTGTTTGAGGCCTTCGAAAATTGGTTTCACTAACGTGACATCTTCAATGAACAAGCTTTCAGTGATTTCTAGTGTCAAACAGCTTGGTGAGAACTGGTATTTCTCAAGCGTGGCTAACAGGTGTTCAGAGAACGATTTATGAGAGAACTGGCGCACCGAGATGTTGATCGATAACCCGATCTCTTGCTCGGTCGTTCTATGCAAATGAGCGATTTGCATAATACTTGACTCGATTATAAACGTGCCGAGTTTATGCATTAAGCCAGTGCTCTCCGCGACGGGGATAAACACATCTGGTGGAACAAAACCTAACTCGTCATCAACCCAGCGCACAAGAGCCTCAACACCGTCAATACTCTCATCTGTCCGTACTAAAGGTTGGAAAGCCATGAATAGTGTTTGCTTCTCGATAGCAATACGCAGCCTTTGTTCGACTTTCATCTTGTAGAGGTGAGCGTCTTGCATTGCTGTAGTGAAAATGCTGTATGAGTTTTGCTGCTGTTTGGCTTTGTACATTGAGATGTCCGCAGAGCGAAGCAGGTTATCAAGGTCTTTACCATGCTCAGGGAAACGTGCAATTCCGATGCTACAGCCTAATAGGAATTGAGAGTTTTGCACTTCATAGGGTTGAGATAGCACCTCAATGATACGCTCTGCGAGTCGTTTAATTTCAGACTTACTGGTTATTGGAGTTAAAAACAGAAACTCGTCGCTCGATTCACGCACCAAGAGGCTCAATCGAGAGCGGAATCGCATTAAACGCAGCGCTATTTGTTTAAGAACCTTGTCACCAAAATCATGCCCGTGCGTATCGTTGACGCATTTAAAGTTATCGATATCGATGAACAGCAGTGAGAATTGCTCTGACTCACTTGCCACCCATTTATCGATGTTCTTACGCATGTATAAACGGTTTGGCAGTGTAGTGAGAGGGTCGTGGTTCGCTTGGTAGATAAGTTGACTACGAGTGCGCTGCTCATTCTTGGCAATAGACTTAACCAAAATGTAGAAACCACACTGGATCAAAATAAAAATAATGAAAAGAATGCCAAACTCTTCGATAAACACGGTATCGACGTGTGCAAGGTCGGTGCGACCAACGACCCAAAGTTTGTAATCGGGTAGGTATTTAGCACTGAGTAGAGAGTGATACTTATCATCACTGACAAAAAATGAGTAGGTCTCTTTTCCCGTTTTCGCTTCTTGCACAGTAGCGCTGACTTGCTCTGAAAAGTTAGTGCTCACGCGCTGTAGCAGGTCACTGCCTACTGGTTTTAAGTAAGCATCAAGAGACTCGATGTCACTAGAGAAAAATTGACGGTACTTATCTTGTCTTAACAAGGTCAGTGTATTGTAACTTCCAGCATGTGCGTTGTTTTCAAATACTATAGTGCTGTCTAAGCGCAACCCTGCAGTCATTACGGCATCAATGGTTTTACCATCCACTGAAATCGATTTTCTTAACGGGATGACTAGGCTATCTAGGGACTTTTGAAAATAGGTACGCCCTAGAACCATCTTGTCACTTGAAAGCGCTTCTAGAAAGGAGTCTCGAGTTTGTGGAAGCTCAAGTAAGTTGTCTTGGTCTGCCAGTTTGAGGTTTGAGCTAACAGACAGGTAGTCACCCTGTGTGTTAAGCAGACCAAATGCAGCAATCGCTGGGTGAGTTTCAAGCAGTTTATCCAATATTGGACGAATTTGAATTGCGGCGGTACGAGTGAAGTCAGACTGTTGGGCCAACTGGTGTCCAACGACTTCTAAGAGTGCCTCTTGGCTTGTGAGCAATGAACTGACCGAGCTAGAAAACAGCTCAACTTGAATATGCTGCTGCTCAATGAAGTCTTCTCTATTTGCTTGCCATTTTGTTACACCTAGCACAGTGAAAAGTATCAAGGTGAGCAGTACGACTAGAGCGTACAGCGACCAGATATTTTTCTTAAATAGAGCCATGGAATGCCTTTTTTGGTTACGACTTTGAACAGAGTGCACGAGACAAACTATTGGGCGTCAATATGATGTATTAAGTTTGTAAGACACATCGATAATGACTAATGATTAAATAGTGTAACGACTATGTATCGGGATTCTTGAGTAAAAAATTAACATTTATATCAACAATAATGATTAGTGTTTGATTGATAAGTGTTTATTGTTGGTTTATTGCTGGGAGTTTAGCCGAGAGCCGTTACGATATAAAAACAAAGAGCTTACCCATGTTAGGAGTAAGCTCATTATGCACGCGGAGTATATTCTAATAGTGGCAGTAAGCGAAGTTGAATTACTGGTTTGTTACGGCGATAGGCAGGCTTTCGTTAGCGCCCCATTCTGTCCATGAGCCATCGTAAACTCCCATTTCACCCGAGTATCCCGCCAATTTTGCGGCTAATAAAATGATGCAGGCAGTCACACCTGAACCACAGCTAAAGAACATCGGTTGAGTTGGTGTTAAGTCCAACGTAGAAAATATCTCTACAAGCTCGCTCTGTGGTTTCAACTTACCGTTGTTTAGCACTTGTGCGAATGGTAGACAAACTGAGTTTGGAATATGCCCGCTGCGTAATCCAGCTCTTGGTTCAGGCACTTCTGAATCAAAACGAGCTTGAGATCGTGCATCCAGAATATTGGCACTCTTGCTCTCCGAATAGCTCAGGACTTGCTTTGCATCCACAAAGTAGTTGTCTTGAATGTTGCCTTCGAAATTGCCCGGCGTGACTTCAGCTCTGTACGATGTGTCTGTTGCGTAACCTGCGTCAATCCAAGCAGGTAAGCCGCCATCTAAGATGTAAACATCCTGATGTCCCATCGCCATAAACATCCACCAAGCGCGAGGCGAAGCGAAAGTCCCCGAGTTGTCGTATGCAACAATCGTGCTGTCTTGATTGATGCCGATTTCACGTGCACGAGTGTTGAAGTGTTTTTCGGAAGGGAACATGTGAGGAAGTAGGGTGTGTTTGTTGCTGAAGTCTTTGTCGTAGTCGAAACGAATTGCTCCAGGAATCATTTGTCCTTTGATCTTTTCAGACTCACTTGGAATTTGAAATTCGATGCTGGCGTCTAGGATGATGATGTTGTCTTGCTCTAACAAACGTTGTTGAAGTTGTTCTGGTGAAATGAGTGGTTGATTCATTCTTATTGTATCCATTCTTGTTGTCGTTATAGCTGTTGTTATATCGGCGGCTAAGGTGCAGCTCTACAGTGGATGAACTGATAGCCGTTTTGTCCGGTGATTTGGTTACTTAATGTATCAAGCGAGACTACAGAATCAATAGGGCAGTCTGTGGTCGGTGCAATGGACACGCGAAATACACTGTTGTCTTGAGTTTGAACAGTAAGATAACGTCTGTGTCCATCTAATGACTGAGTGAGTGTATTAGAGATCACTTTGGCTTCAATACGCTGACCCGTTTGTGACGTCAGCGGAAAATGGGTAAGGGCAACTAATACGCCTACACCGCACATTAAGATAAATAGACCTAGTTTTAACTGTTTCATTAGAGTAAGTCTTTGAAGGTTATCTTGAAAATATAAGTTAGATTCGAAGTAAAGTGAATGAACTCTAATCAGATAATTTTCATTGTTATTGGTTTGGAGCGATCAAAAAAGTGAGCATTGCTGCTCACTTTTGGTTGTGGATATTCGAAGCTAAACTTTCATTACCACACGATCTGAGAGTTGCTGCTCGATACTACTTTTTGTAGAGGTGGCTGTCCGTTGTAAAACCAAATCTCCACGAGAAGTGAATCGTGGCTGACTGGGCTCGCGAAGTTCGAGGCGAACACACCATTGTTTAATGACCCTGCAATCACTTTGCTTGAGTAGTCTGGTTTCAATGTCGAGTCGTCACGAGCACTAAAACGGCTATACACAGTAACAAACGAACGGTCTGTTGAAATGCTACTGATGTCGATGTCGATATCAAACTGCTCTACAGAGCTGTAATCAAAACCATCGGGTACCACTAAATCACTCATAGTGTAAGTTGGTACCGCTGCTGCACTGGCTACTGGAGAAGGTGATGGCGTTGCAGCTACTGGCGTTGCTGGTGCTGCTGGCGTCGCCGGTGATGACGGTGAAGGAGAAGCCGTGCTGCCGCCACCGCCACCTCCGCCCCCACCACAACCTGCTAGCAGGAGTGGGGCTGTTGCTAAAACTACGGTTATTGTTTTCTTCATGTTCCAAGAGCTTTGTGCAGACATATTATTTTCCTTAGAGAGGTTGCTTCTCAACTCAACGTTATGATGTTCGCGATTATGTATATCTTTGATACTCATGACGTCTCTCCTTATGGCTCGTAACATTGGTTGTCTGCTGGTGATGCATACCAAGTCTGGTTATTTTCACCGCTTGATTCTGCCCACAGCTTAAACTCTGGGTAAGCAGTTACGATATCCACGTACTCTTGCGGCCATTCCCATTCTTCTGTTGATGTGATAATGAGAGCCCAAGGGTGGTTTTCTGCTGTTTTGAAATATTTGCCTGTTGCTGGGTCGCTATCATCAACACCGATTCCAGAGTCAAATAGGTTCACTGTGTCGAAGGCTTCGGTCGGTGCTTGGTCTGGTAGGTGTACCTCCCAGCTACGTCCCGGATGCATCGGAAGATTTTCACCGTGATAGTACCCTGGTGTTGCGAAGATGAACGGGTCGTAAGGCATATCAGTCCAACTTGCGGTGCTCACACCATCCCCCGCTAAGGTAATACCAACTTGGAAGGAGAACTGTTCGTCTTCTTTACATCCATTGCTGGTACGGTAGAAGTTACAAGAGGTAGTGATTTTCTCAGTTAAGTCGTTTGCAATGACAAATATTGCTTCGCTACGTCCTTCTTCAAGATCTAGGTCTGTGAATACCCCGTTGTGTTTCATGTATGAGTTACCACTGCTCACTAAACTTGGGTCTAGGTTTGGAAGTCGAACTGCAAAACCGTTTCTGTATGAAGCACCTACAGCAGCCAGGCGTCCATCAATGGTTGATTTAACTACTTTGCCATCTTTAAGGATTTCCGTTATGCGATAGAATAGGACTGCGTCATTCATATCGTAATCGGCTTTGTACGGCCAGTTATCTTCGTAGGCGAGTGTTGCGTAGCCAGAAGCACTAGGGAAGTAGCGAGCTGTCGCACCATCATTCAACACGTCAACTTGAATATCGACCACCTCACCAGATGTTGAACCACCAAAGTAGCTCAAGTTGGTCTGCTGACTGAATCTAAAGCGTGCCCATGTCGTGCCAGACAGTGCATCAATGTCCACGTTTAGGAACAATTCATTTTCACCTGCATCAAGTAGGTAATCGGTAAACACTTGTTCATTTGCACCATCGAAACTGCCGTCTTGGTTCCAGTCTATCCATGCAGAAAGGTAACCTGTTGTTGAAGCTTCAATCACAACTTTTGAGTCCAATCCAGCTTCAAGTCCGGTAACAAAGCCGATACCACCGTTAACCCATTCGTCATCAATGCCGACGCTTTCATCGGATTGTGGAGTTACGTAGCCGTCTAGGTCGGCATCTGGCGCATCAGTACCTAGCCACGTAATGCCATCAAGCTCATGTCGAGGGCCGTTGCTCGCTAGTAGAGTTAGGTAACTGTCTGGTGCGTCACCAAAGTCGATGTTTGAATCTTCATTAACAACAGGGGCGTTGGCACAGCGAGCACCATCGTTTTGACCAGAAGCAGGGCCATTCGAAACAAATTCAACGGCTGGAACAATACCTGCCGCGATATTGGCAGCGTTGTCTGGAGAAAGGTTGATACGATAAATTTTACCGTCTTGATTGCGAGACACATAGTAGTAGCCATTGACATCAAAATAGCCAGCACCGAACGTACCCAACTCGCCAGTGTCGCCGATGTAGGTTTCGGCGCCAGTTGTAGGGTTGAAGCTGTATAAGCCACCAGAGTTATTATCGATACCATATAGAGAGCCATCACTTGGATGGAAGGCGAAATCAGTCAATTTCACCGTTGCTGGGCTGCCAGCGATTTTGTTGACCGTTACGGTTGCATTTGGATCAGAATCTAAAGGTGATAGATCAACAGTGAAAAGCCCTTTACCAGTGCGGTACAGGTAGTAAACATGATCGTAAACGTCACCCACATAGAAAGTATGGTCTGTTGGCAGTCCACTGGTGTTGATGACTTCTGCTTGGAAATCCTTGCCTAGGCGCACCAAGCGCTTGTTAGTGGTGTCATAACCGTAGATGTATCTATCTTCGAAGTCGAAACCGACACCATTGATGTTAGCGTTCATCCCCGTGTCGTCCTCTAATAAGGTCGTAGAACCAGTAACGAGGTTAACTCCCCAGACTTGAACGGGAGTGGATTGAAAAAGGTATGCCTTACTCGGGCAAGTATCGAATGGCGCTGCGTTGGCGACCAGTGGCGCGCTTAATAGCAAACTTAACGTTGTAATTCTCATATCTACATCCTTGTGATGGAAGGTATAGATACTTAATCAAGTAGCGTGCCATGTTTAAGCTTATGATTTTAATAGCTTTATTTTGCTGATTGCTCAGTGTGCTCAATATTCTCAAAATGAGAATTTAAATACAACTGATTACTCATGAAGTATTTCAATTTGAAATCAGGAATGTTTGGACTCAAGTCCAAATAAAAAAGCCCCGACAGTGGTCAGGGCTTGAGGAGTTATAAAATAGTTATCTTACTCGTGGTGAGCTTACCCACATACCGAACAACTCGGCATCTTCATTAAGTTCATTTCACGCCAGCTGTGTGACATAGCGTCGAGAATCAGAAGCTTACCTTGCTTTGGTGTTTAATCGCACTGATACAGTCAAAAACTAAAGTGTTTGCAATTTGGGCGTTTGTTAAATGTTATGAGTAATTATAAATAAGATTAACTAAAGTTACAATAAATGATAATACTTATCATTTGTTTGATCTATTTAATGTATCTGGTTAAAAGTTGCTAAATAGGTGTTAAAGATTAACTTAATTGGTTAGCATTTTTTTCAAATTAAAAGGAGAAGCTTTTGATATGGAAAAACACTTACCTTTGATAATAAATGGGCAGATACTTTATACTGAAGAAAATCGATTTGAGATCAGTTTTGAAGAAAAAAAAGTTAAGATTGATTCCTTTAATCATGTTCATCTAAACCAGATGGTGACTCATGACTATTTAAATGATCTAAATATAAATAACATCATCAATTTTCTTTATACAACGGGGCAGCGTTGGAAGAGCGAAGAATATTCAAGAAGAAGGGCATATATTCGGTCTCTTATTACTTATTTGGGGTATTCACCACAAATGGCGAAACTAGAAGCAAATTGGATTGCAATGCTCCTTTGCTCTAAGAGTGCGCTTTACGACATTATTAATACCGAACTTGGCTCTACACATATACAAGATGAATGGTTACCACAGGGGGAGTGTTATGTGAGGGCTTTTCCTAAAGGACGCACGATGCATTTGCTTGCGGGGAATGTTCCTCTCTCCGGTGTTACCTCAATACTACGAGGTATACTGACGAAAAACCAATGTATTGTGAGAATGTCAGCATCGGATCCTTTTACTGCCCACGCGCTAGCGATGAGCTTTATTGACGTCGATCCGAATCATCCTATTTCTCGTTCCATCTCTGTATTGTATTGGCCTCATGCATCTGATACGACACTCGCTGAAGAATTACTCAGTCATATGGATGCAGTGGTTGCTTGGGGGGGGCGAGATGCCATTGATTGGGCGGTTAAGCATTCTCCTTCACACATCGATGTTTTGAAGTTTGGTCCAAAGAAGAGCTTTACCGTGTTAGACCATCCAGCCGATCTAGAAGAAGCCGCCTCGGGTGTTGCTCATGATATTTGCTTTTATGACCAAAATGCCTGCTTTTCTACTCAGAATATTTACTTTTCTGGAGATAAGTATGAAGAATTTAAATCAAAACTTGTTGAAAAACTAAATCTTTATCAAGAAGTTTTGCCAAAATCAAAGCAAAGTTTTGATGATGAAGCTTTATTTTCTATGACTCGTCTTGAGTGTCAATTTTCAGGGTTGAAAGTTATATCAGAACCGAAAAATAACTGGATGATTATCGAGTCAGAGCCCGGAGTTGAATATAACCATCCATTAAGTCGTTGCGTTTATATCCATAAAATAAATAAAGCTGATGATGTTGTTCAATTTATAGAGAAACATCAAACACAAACGATTTCTTTTTATCCATGGGAATCTTCCAAGAAATATCGAGATGCATTCGCCGTAAAAGGAGTAGAAAGAATCGTTGAATCTGGAATGAATAATATATTTAGAGCCGGTGGCGCACATGATGCAATGCGCCCACTTCAACGTTTAGTTAGATTTGTTTCTCATGAAAGACCATATAACTTCACCACTAAGGATGTATCTGTCGAAATAGAGCAAACCCGCTTTCTTGAAGAAGATAAATTCTTGGTTTTCGTCCCTTAAATAAGGAAATTTACAATGAATAATCAATGCAAGACTATTGCACACGTGTTGCGCGTGAACAATGGTCAGGAACTTCACGTCTGGGAAACGCCTCCAAAAGAAAATGCGCCTTCCAAAAACAGTACCATTTTAATTGCTTCTGGTTTTGCCAGAAGAATGGATCACTTTGCTGGGTTAGCCGAATATCTATCTGAAAATGGTTTCCATGTGTTCCGTTATGATTCTCTTCATCATGTGGGGCTCAGCTCGGGTTCGATTGATGAATTCACCATGACGACGGGCAAAAACAGTTTGTGCACTGTTTATCATTGGCTGCAGACAAAGGGTACAAAAAACCTTGGCTTGATTGCAGCAAGCCTCTCAGCTCGTGTCGCCTATGAAGTGGTTTCCGACCTTGAGCTGTCTTTTCTGATTACTGCGGTTGGTGTGGTGAACTTGCGTGACACTTTAGAAAAAGCGCTTGGTTTTGATTACCTCAGTTTGCCTATCGATGAGCTACCAAACGATCTTGATTTTGAAGGCCATAAGCTTGGTTCTGAAGTGTTCGTTCGCGACTGCTTCGAGCACCACTGGGATACCTTAGATTCTACTCTCGACAAAGTAGCCAATACCTCGGTTCCTTTAATCGCCTTTACCGCTAACAACGATGACTGGGTTAAGGAAGAAGAAGTCTATGACATGTTAGCGCATATCCGTAGTGGGCATTGCAAGCTCTACTCCTTGCTTGGTAGCTCTCATGACTTGGGTGAGAACTTGGTCGTGTTACGTAATTTCTACCAATCCGTCACCAAAGCCGCAATCGCAATGGATGGAGGTAGCTTAGAAATCGACGTCGACTTTATTGAGCCTGATTTTGAACAGCTCACCATCGCGACTGTGAATGAACGTCGCTTGAAAGCGAAAATTGAAAGCCGTACGCCAGAAATGGCTTAGGTCTCATCGCAATACCAACAAATAAGGAAATGTTATGAAATTTGGAAACTTCCTTCTCACTTATCAGCCACCTGAGCTTTCTCAGACCGAAGTGATGAAGCGATTGGTTAATCTGGGCAAAGCGTCTGAAGGTTGTGGTTTCGACACTGTTTGGTTACTAGAACACCACTTCACTGAATTTGGGTTGTTAGGGAATCCATATGTTGCTGCCGCACACCTATTAGGTGCGACAGAAACGCTCAATGTTGGCACCGCAGCCATTGTATTACCAACTGCCCATCCGGTTCGACAAGCAGAAGACGTAAACTTACTGGATCAAATGTCAAAAGGACGATTCCGTTTTGGTATTTGTCGCGGTTTGTACGACAAAGATTTCCGTGTCTTTGGTACAGACATGGATAACAGCCGAGCCTTAATGGACTCTTGGTATGACTTGATGAAAGAAGGCTTCAATGAAGGCTATATCGCGGCGGATAACGAACACATTAAGTTTCCGAAGATCCAACTGAATCCATCGGCTTACACGCAAGGTGGCGCTCCTGTTTATGTCGTCGCGGAGTCAGCGTCAACTACAGAATGGGCTGCAGAGCGCGGCCTGCCAATGATTCTAAGCTGGATAATCAACACTCACGAGAAGAAAGCACAGCTTGATCTTTACAACGAAGTCGCGAATGAACATGGGTACGATGTGACTAAGATTGACCACTGTTTGTCTTACATTACCTCCGTCGATCATGACTCAAATAAAGCCAAAGATATTTGCCGCAAATTCTTAGGTCATTGGTACGACTCATACGTGAATGCCACTAAGATTTTTGACGACTCTGACCAAACAAAAGGTTACGACTTCAATAAAGGCCAATGGCGTGATTTTGTGTTGAAAGGCCACAAAGACACCAATCGCCGAATTGATTACAGCTACGAAATCAACCCAGTAGGGACACCTGAAGAGTGTATCGCGATTATCCAGCAAGATATCGATGCGACGGGTATTAACAATATTTGTTGTGGTTTTGAAGCAAACGGTTCTGAAGACGAAATTATCGCATCTATGAAGCTATTCCAGTCTGATGTGATGCCATATCTCAAAGAAAAACAGTAATTAATATTTTCTAAAAGGAAAGAGACATGAAATTTGGATTATTCTTCCTCAATTTTATGAATTCAAAGCGTTCTTCTGATCAAGTCATCGAAGAAATGTTGGATACCGCACATTACGTAGATCAGTTGAAGTTTGACACGTTGGCTGTTTACGAAAGCCATTTTTCGAACAATGGTGTGGTTGGGGCCCCATTAACGGTGGCTGGTTTTTTACTTGGTATGACAAAGAACGCCAAAGTGGCTTCGTTGAATCACGTTATTACCACACATCATCCAGTACGTGTGGCGGAAGAAGCGTGTCTACTTGACCAAATGAGTGAAGGCCGCTTTGCTTTTGGCTTTAGTGACTGTGAAAAGAGTGCAGATATGCGCTTCTTTAATCGACCAACGGATTCTCAGTTTCAGTTGTTCAGTGAGTGTCACAAGATCATCAATGATGCATTCACTACTGGGTACTGCCATCCAAACAATGATTTTTATAGTTTTCCTAAAATCTCTGTTAACCCACACGCGTACACTGAAGGCGGTCCTGCGCAATTTGTGAATGCAACAAGCAAAGAAGTGGTTGAATGGGCGGCTAAGTTAGGGCTCCCACTCGTGTTTAAATGGGACGACTCAAACGCGCAAAGAAAAGAATACGCTGTTTTGTACCACGAAGTTGCTCAGGCAAATGGTGTCGATGTTAGTCAGGTTCGACACAAACTAACGCTGCTGGTTAACCAAAATGTAGATGGTGAAGCTGCAAGGGCAGAAGCACGCGTATATTTGGAAGAGTTTGTCCGTGAATCTTACCCAAATACCGACTTTGAGCAAAAAATGGCAGACCTGTTGTCAGAAAATGCCATCGGCACTTATGAAGAAAGTACCCAGGCAGCGCGAGTTGCGATTGAGTGTTGTGGTGCCGCGGACCTATTGATGTCTTTTGAGTCGATGGAAGATAAAGCGCAGCAAAGAGCAGTTATCGATGTGGTAAACGCCAACATCGCCAAATACCATTCGTAAGGTTTAACTGATGCTGAAGGGGCAGCGATGCCCCTTATATCACCATTCTTTTCGCGCGATAGCGCTAACTAATAGAGGCATTTATATGGACGTACTTTCAGCGGTTAAGCAGGAAAATATCGCAGCGAGCACAGAAATCGATGACTTGATTTTCATGGGAACTCCTCAGCAATGGTCATTGCAGGAACAAAAACAGCTGACATCTCGCCTTGTTAAAGGGGCATATCAATACCATTACCATAATAATGATGACTATCGTCAGTTCTGCCAGATAATCGGAGTCGGAGAGGTGGTCGAAGATCTCAATGAGATCCCCGTTTTCCCCACTTCTATTTTTAAGTTGAAGACCCTATTAACACTGGACGATGAAGAGGTAGAAAATCGCTTTACTAGTAGCGGCACTAGTGGCACCAAAAGTATTGTCGCTCGAGATAGACTCAGTATTGAGCGACTTCTTGGCTCAGTAAATTTCGGTATGAATTACGTAGGTGATTGGTTTGACCATCAGATGGAGTTGGTGAACTTAGGCCCAGATCGCTTTAATGCCAACAATATTTGGTTCAAGTACGTCATGAGTTTAGTCGAGCTCCTTTATCCGACCACATTTACTGTCACTGAGGATGAGATAGACTTTGAGGCGACGCTAGCTAATATGAATCGTATTAAGCAGTCTGGTAAAACCATTTGTCTTATCGGCCCTCCTTATTTTATCTACCTACTGTGCTGTTTCATGCGCGAACAAGATAAAACTTTCAATGGTGGTAGCGATCTTTACATCATCACTGGCGGCGGCTGGAAAAAACATCAGGATCAATCACTCGATAGAGACGAGTTCAACCAACTTTTGTGTGAGACTTTTGCCTTAAACAGCGCAGAGCAGATTCGAGATACATTTAATCAAGTTGAACTGAACACCTGCTTTTTTGAAGATAAAGAACACAAAAAGCGTGTACCGCCCTGGGTCCTTGCAAGAGCTCTGGATCCTAAAACATTAAAGCCGCTTCCGAGTGGCCAGCCAGGGCTGATGAGCTATATGGATGCTTCGGCAGTTAGCTATCCATGCTTTCTAGTGACGGATGACATCGGCATTGTGCGAGAAGAAGAAGGCGATCGCCCGGGAACCACCGTTGAGATCGTTAGAAGAGTTAAGACGCGGGGTATGAAGGGGTGTGCTCTCAGTATGTCTCAAACGTTTACAGCCAAAAATGAAGGAGGCAACTGATATGCTATGTTCGATAGAAAAAATTGAGCCGTTAACTAACTTCATATTTCGAGTATTGCTCAAGCCGGTTCAGCCTTTTGAATTTAGGGCAGGGCAGTACATTAACGTCAGTTTAAGCTGTGGTAGTTTACCGTTTTCTATAGCCTCATGTCCTTCTAATGGTACGTTTTTAGAACTCCATATTGGTGGCTCAGATATCAGCAAGAAAAATACGCTTGTGATGGAAGAGCTCACCAATTCTTGGGTCTGCGCCAACATGGTTGAGGTAAGTGAGGCGCGAGGCGAGGCTTGGCTGCGTGAGGAAAGTGTCAAACCCTTGTTATTGGTCGCTGGCGGGACCGGAATGTCTTACGCCCTAAGTATTTTGAAAAATAGCTTGGAGCAAGGGTTTACCCAGCCGATTTACGTTTATTGGGGTGCTAAGGATATGGATAACCTGTATGTGCATGACGAACTGGTGGATATTGCGCTTCAAAATAAAAATGTCAGTTATGTGCCAGTCACTGAAATATCAACCTGTCCTCAATATACTAAGAAGGGA
The DNA here is from genome assembly GCF_002954585.1 of Vibrio chagasii. Lineage (GTDB taxonomy): Bacteria > Pseudomonadota > Gammaproteobacteria > Enterobacterales > Vibrionaceae > Vibrio > Vibrio chagasii_A. Next base: position 804,083 of record NZ_MSCI01000001.1, on the reverse strand, counting down.
AAGGTGTTGGAGTGTGTGATGAGTGATTTCCGTAACTTATCTGAGTTCGATATCTACTTGTGTGGTCCATGCAAAATGGTTGAAGTAGCTCGTGATTGGTTCTGTGATAAAAGAGGGGCAGAACCAGAGCAACTTTACGCGGACGCGTTCGCTTATTTGTAATCATTATCAAGGAGAAGAAACTATGAGCTCAACGTCACTACTAGATGAGTTTGGCACTCCAGTACAAAGGGTAGAAAGAGCGATTGAGGCTCTGAAAAATGGCCTTGGTGTTCTATTAATGGATGATGAGGATCGCGAGAACGAAGGCGACCTTATCTTCTCTGCACAGCATCTTACCGAAGCGCAAATGGCACTCATGATTCGTGAATGCAGTGGCATCGTGTGTTTGTGCTTAACGGAGGAACGCGCCAATTGGTTAGAGCTTCCTCCTATGGTGAAAGATAATCGCAGTAAAAACCAGACCGCTTTTACGGTTTCGATTGAAGCGAAAGAAGGGGTGACGACCGGGGTCTCTGCGAAAGATCGCGTTACAACGGTCAAAACGGCTACTTATTTTGATGCTCAACCAGAGGATTTAGCAAGACCAGGCCATGTTTTTCCACTAGTTGCGAAAACAAATGGTGTGTTGGCCCGTCGAGGTCATACCGAAGGTACGATCGATTTGATGTATCTAGCAAACTTACTCCCATCAGGGATCCTTTGTGAACTGACTAACCCTCATGGAACCATGGCGAAGCTGCCAGAGACCATTGAGTTTGCAAAGCGCCATGGAATGCCAGTACTCACTATTGAAGATATCGTCGATTATCGAACAGGCATCGCTCTTCGAAATGAATATGAGAGTGGCTTAGTGTGTGAAGTGAGTTGCTCTTAGTATTTAAAGCTCCTTTGTTTGTTCAGTCGCTAGTTGATTTTCCGCCCTTATCGGGCGGTTTTTTGTTTTGCAGAAGTCAAAAATAACTCCCCAAAAGCGGGCTTATTTAAACAAGGTGGTTAGTTGCAAACCGGACAGGTTGGCATTTTCATCAGATTCATTTCTCGCCAAGACATGCTGAGCGCGTCCAAAATCATAATTTTGCCTTTCTTTGGTTGGCCGTAAACAGCAATCACTTTAATAGCTTCCATCGCTTGTACTGCGCCAACAATACCTACAACAGGCGCCATGACACCGGCTTCGACACAACTTAACGCGCCGCTGCCGAATAGGGTACTTAAGCACTGGTAGCAAGGTGCATTGTCATCTTGATAAGTGAATACGCTAATCTGACCTTCCATGCGAATCGCAGCTCCAGAAACTAAAGGCGTTTTAGATGCGTAACATAAGCGGTTCAATTGATTGCGCGTTTCAACGTTGTCGCTGGCATCAAGTACTAACGAATGCGCTTCAATGAGCTTTGCTAGTGCCTCGTCATCAAGTCTGTGGTCGACCGTTTCAACTCTAAGGTGTGGGTTTAACAGCTGTAATGATTCAGCGGCTGAAACGACTTTCTTCTTACCAATATCAGCATCGGTGTGAAGCACTTGTCGTTGCAAGTTTGAAAGCTCAACAACATCGTCATCAATAAGCGTTAGCTTCCCAACACCAGCGGTTGCAAGGTATTGAGCTGAAGCGCAGCCCAGTCCACCGGCACCTAAGACCAATATCGAACCCTGTTTTAGTGCTTCTTGGCCCTCAAAATCAAACTGTTTAAGGATGATTTGGCGGTTATAGCGAAGCATCTCTGCGTCAGACAGTATTTCCATCAGCAAGCCTCGTTAGTAAAGCGTCGAGTTAAACAGTTGAATCTGAACTGTTTCACCAACTTCAACACGGCCACGTTCGCGTTCTAATACTACAAAGCAGTTTGCTAAGCTCATTGAGCGGAAAGCGCCGGAGCTTTGGTTACCTGTTGTTTCTACGACAAATTGACCGTTTTCAATCGAGTAGATACCACGTTGGTAATCAGTACGGCCTGGGCCTTTTTTGAATGCAGACTTAGTCGTTGCAGGAATAGGTTCTGGCGCTGTCCACGCAGTATGACCGGCAAGTTTCGCCAGCATAGGTTGAACCAACACGTACATCGTCATCATTGCAGACACTGGGTTACCCGGAAGGCCACAGAACCAAGCGTTGTCTAACTCACCGAATGCGAATGGTTTACCTGGTTTGATTGCTAGTTTCCAAAAGCCGATTTCGCCAAGCTCTTCGAGAATGTCTTTGGTGTAATCCGCTTCGCCAACACTTACGCCACCAGAAGTGACGACTACGTCTGCTAATTCTTGTGCTTTCATAAAGGTTTCTTTAAGCGTTGCAGGACAATCAGGAATAATGCCTAGGTCAATCGCTTCGCAACCAAACGCTTCAATCAGCGGCTTAATACCATAGCGGTTGCTGTCGTAGATCTGACCATCTTCAAGAGGCTGACCTAAAGGCTTTAGTTCGTCACCAGTAGAGAAGAAAGCGACCTTCGGTTTGTGTGCAACAGTCACATGGCTCACGCCTAGTGAGGCGATCATTGGAATATCACGAGGCGTTAAACGCTCACCGCGGCCAAGAACGATGTCACCTTGCTTGATGTCATCACCCGTAGGGCGAATGTTATTGTTCAGTTTGATGTCGTCTTGCTGAATTTCAATGCCCGCATCAGTTTCGCGAGTATTTTCTTGCATGATGACAGCGTCACAACCCTCTGGAATTTTAGCGCCAGTCATAATGCGAATACAGGTGTTACTTGGCCATTCGCCTTCAAATGGCTGGCCTGCAAAAGACTTACCTGCTAATGGCAGTACTTTACTGTTCTCTAGGTCTGCTAAACGCAGTGCGTAACCGTCCATTGCTGAGTTATCAAAAGGAGGCACAAAAATAGGGGAGAGTATGTCTTCAGCAAGAACGTAGCCTAATGCATCTGCTAATGGCAGAGTTAGAGTCGTTTGAATCGGTTTGATTGGTGACAGCAGCTTATCTAGTGCTTCTTCAATTGGCATTAAGCCCGGAGCGTCGCAACAGCCCATAATTGAAATCCTTTGATCGTTATTGTTTTGATTTTGTGGTTGGCAATGGTGGTTCAATAATGATTAAAACACGCTTTTCGTCAACGAAATTGAAGCCACTTTAGCACAGTTTAGCCCCCGTAAATAATGACCTCCCTTAAAATATGGGTGTATTTATTCAAAATTCCGAGTATCCTTGTTTGCCATCCAGAAGGGGTAACAAAAGAGGAAGTTCAATGTCAGGTCTTAGCGAATCAGCGAAGTTGGTTAAAGATGCGCTAGCAAGCCGCGGTTTAGAGACGCCAATGAGTCCTAACCAGGTTAGCCGAGAAGAGAAAAAGGAACGAATCGAACACCATATGCGTGAGATTCTCACTCTACTCGAACTTGATCTTACGGATGATAGTCTGGAAGAAACACCACACCGTATTGCAAAAATGTATGTGGATGAGATTTTCTCTGGTTTAGATTACGCAAATTTCCCTAAAATTACCGTAATTGAAAACAAGATGGGTGTTCGCGAGATGGTTCGTGTAAAAGACATTACCGTGACCAGTACTTGTGAGCACCACTTAGTGACGATTGATGGTAAGACTGCGGTTGCTTACATCCCTCGTGGTAAAATCATTGGTCTGTCTAAGATCAACCGTATCGTACGTTTCTTTGCGCAGCGTCCACAAGTTCAAGAGCGTATGACTCAGCAGATCCTTGTTGCTTTGCAAACTTTGCTTGAGACAGAAGATGTTGCTGTAACTATGGATGCGGTTCACTACTGCGTTAAATCGCGCGGTGTAATGGATGCAACCAGTGAAACCACCACTACAGCACTGGGCGGTATCTTCAAATCTAACCCAGCGACTCGTCACGAGTTCTTACACGGTCTACGTTAATCTCCAGTGATGTGATAAGTACGATTTAGCCTCAGTAAAACGGTAAACAAGATTCTAAGCCTCGCTCTCAGCGGGGCTTTTTTGTACCTGTAATATGAGTTTTCAGGAGCGTGGATAGGAGATCCCCGACTCACTCGTTCCTCCTTCTCGGGGATGACGGAGAAGATCGGTTTGCTCATAAGAGAAAATACGAGGGTGGAGGTTCAGTTTGTATTCTATTGTCAGCCTTTTAGAAGCACGCGCTGCCGATCTTGCAGAGTGAGCGACTTAGTCATATTCGTCATTCCCTAAAGCGAGGGACGAGTGTAGTAGGGAATCTGATGTCCAGGAGGAATTGTGGGAAAGGTGGTTGGAAAGAGATGCGCTCTACACAGTGCAAAGCGCAAATTTGATTTTAGCTGGTGGAGTGCTTATGACAGGTTAAACAAACGCTTTAAGCTATAAATAAAACCAGACGGTTTATTCTCCGCGTGATAGATGTTCAAGCCATCGTAGAAACTCGCCATGAACTCAACACGGATTTCATCGTCTGTGCTTCTTGATAACCGAGACAGTAGCTTGGCGGTTGCTGCTGCGTGATCATTAGCTAGGCTGTAATCCATACCTAGTCGACCTTGAATGAACAACCATAAATGCGTTACCAACTTTAACTGCTGAGAGTTAGAGTTTTGAAACTTGTCGCTATGCTCACTGCCTACCGTATTATCGAAGACACTTTGCATCGCTTCGCTAGCGTCTTTATTGCTCTCAAAACGATAGCTGGCATCGATATGTTCTTTGGTCAGTAGGCCAAGCAGTGTCTGACGTGCTGAATTATCAGGTTTATTCTCACAAGCGTGTTTAAACAGAGCGTGGTTTTCGTCAATAAAAGACGAAAGCTCTTTCTCAAAGCCTATTGCAATCGCAGTTACTGAATCTAAACCTGACTCTTTCAAGCAAACGTGAAGTTTGGTTTTAGCTTGTTGGTTTTCTTCAAGCTTTTGCTGGTTACTGGTTGGAAGCTCAGTCATTACTTTGTAGCTCTTCCCACGTAACTTCAGCTGATTGTGTGTCGCTATTAACGAATGCAGAGTTGCCTGTCAGCATAACTGAAAGGTCCATGGTGCGTTCTGTCATTGCAGCCAATTGCTCAATACCATCATTGTCTAGACGAACAATTTGGGCTTTAAGGTAACCGAATTTACCTTTGCTCTGCTCCCACCAAACGTTTGATTTAGTGTTGAAGCTGAACACACGAACAGACTTTGATAGGCGAGTGGCTTTCTTAACACGTTCAGCGTCAGGTTCGCCCACATCGATCCACTCGAGGATCTGGTCATCTAAAGACTTCTGCCATAAATCAGGTTCTTCGATAGTCGACAACCCTTTAGTAAATTGAAGCTCCGGTGAAGCATTGATACAAAACGCCATGATACGAGCCATCATACGCTGTTCTGTTTCAGAAGGATGCTGTGCAATCGTTAGATTAAAAGAGTCGTAATAGTCGCGGTTCATATCAGTTAAAGAGATACGAAACTTGTAGATTGTGGGTTTGAGAGCCATGTGATATAAGGGTTCCAAGAGGGTGAGGTGTACTATAGGTGTACCAATGAGTTTTTGAAATAACAGTCTATAGATAAGTTGCGCTTAGTATAAACGAAGTGGGGCAGTTAGCTAGTAAGATGACACTTTTGGTACACCCCAATTATTTTATGCATTCATGGCGAGCTAACAAGAAAGGGATCACATGCTCGATTGGATCTACTTTTCAGGTAAATAAAGGGGTTGGGTTGCTTTAGGCGTACCATAGGCGATCTTCTAACTTTCGGTACACCTTTTTATTGTTGAGTACGCCTTAACTCAGAACACGAAAAACCGCCTTGTTTGGCGGTTTTGTGTTTTTGGTGACAAAGCAACGGTATCTCAAAAGTTATCGAGTGTAGTTATCTATGACTATGCTGCAGCTATAAAAAAGCACCCTTGCTGGGTGCTTTGGTTTTAGTTCATTGTTCTTAAAAGCTTGTCGCCATATTCCCCACGTCTAAGTTCAAATCTATCCCCTTATCACTTTTAGCTTTATCTATAGCGACTGGCGCTTGAGACTTTATGGTGAGTGACACTTCAGACTTGTTGTTAATGGACTGAGGTTTGAGCGGCTGGTATGACTGAAGAGGTAATTCACCCGCTTGGTATGAAGGTGTCGTATGCTCTGTTCTCTTCCTGTCGTTTGGTTCAGTTGTGATCCCCAACTTTGCATTTTTATCTTTAATCTTGTCCATTTTGTTGGCAAGGCTATCAAAGGATTGATTAAGCAGGTGATCTGAATTGGCTACCTCCGGCTGAGAAAAATCACCTGTCAGGTACGAATGTGTCGTGACCTCAGTTCTTTTACGATCAGTTTGCTCTGTGGTCACCCCCAGTTTTGCTTTTTTATCTTTAATCTTATTCATTTTGTTGGCGAGGCTATCAACCGACTGGCCTGCCTCTTCGGTATCGATTTTCCAACCATCGGGAATAAGTGAATCTGGCAGTTTATTTATGAGTTTCTTAAACTCTCCCCATAAATAGCGAATGCCGTTGCCGATCGCTTTCATCACATTATCTAAGCCATAGAAGTGGTCGACTAAATAAAGAATTGCGGCCCCAGCAGCCATGATGCCTGCTATCAACAACCCAATAGGATTACCTAAAATAATTGCATTCACGGCAATCATTGCAGCTTTGACAATGGCAAGAACCGCGATCATTTCTTTAAAGTATTTAGCAGTGAAGACCAATACTCGCCCAAGGAACTCCAAGCCATTGTATAAGCCTTTCACTGCTTGAGTGATTTGCTCGATAGTTTCATCACGAAATTTAGCGTTCTTGAATTTCTCTGTGAATTTATCGAAGGCATTGGTGACTTTTTCCATGATTGGAGCAAGCGCTGCAAACTTAATAGATTTATAGCTTTCTTGAATGCGCTGCATTGCATCATTATAGGCTTCGGCTTTTGCTGCATCTTCGGCGCTAGCTCCACCTCCTAGTTCGGCTAACTCTTTGCGTGATTTCGCCAACCCTTCAGTACCTTCTCTTAGCAAGAGAAGCATTTGACGGCCATCTTGTCCAAACGCAGCATCAGCAAAGGCCATTTGCTCTTGTTCGGTTTTTAGTTTGGAGAATGACTGCAGTAATGTCTCATACGCTTCTTGAGTATTTGCAGCACCTTCTAGATCTTTGAAGGCAGAGTTACCACTTTTTTTGATGTATGAGCCAAGCGCTCCGCTACCTGTAGTTTGTAAAACACCTAGCCGCTTAGTGAATCGAGTCATAGCTGATGACATAGTGTCTTCTTCTACACCTGTATGTGAAGCTTGTTTACGTATGGCTTGCAGCTCACTGATAGATATTTTCAGTGTGGCTGATTTTTTTGCTAGGGCATCCATTTCACCTGCAGCGCTGTTCACCTCACTGACTAACCCTGCAAGGCTGAAGCCACCGAGTAATGCCGCTCCTTTACCAAGCGCGGCCTTGCCAATTTGAGGCATTTTGATTGCCCCACCGAGCTTTTGAACACCGCTGAGCCTTTTCTGCCACTTAGCATAGTTTTTTTCTACAGCAGTGATTTCTTTGCCATGTTTCTTATAGCTTTGGCTCAACCGCTCATATTCACTATCGAGCTTATAGACCTTTACACCTGTTTTAGTCAGGTTCTTACGCAGCTCTGATAGGTTCTGTTGGTATCCAGTTTGCTCTGTGGTTAATTTGCTGACTTTCGCTTGTTGCTTGGCAATTTGAGCGGTTAACTTCGCACTTGGGGCTTGAAGCGCTTTGGATTTCTTAGTCAGCTTTTCCAGTTGCTCTTGTTCAGCTTGTAGGGTGAGTTTGTTTTGTTGCTTAATTTTTTTAATGTTGTTGTAGCTGTCAATCATTCCGATAGCTGCTGAATCATCAGCTTGAGCTTTTTGTGATTTTTGGATGGCCTTCGTGTAGCGGTTTGTCTCTTTCGACATGCTTTTGGCTTTGGCTGATACTTTATCTACCATCCCCATAACAATCGATAAATTCATCTTCATAGTGTTTGCCTTTTGCAGATATAAAAAAAGAGAGCTTATTCGCTCTCTTCAGTTTCGGTTCTTTGCCGGGCTTTCTCTCGGAACAACAAGAGGTCGTTGTAGCTGAGTTTGTCTATTTCGCTTGGTGGCCAATGAAATACAGAGGTTATGTCTGCGTAATAGTCTTCTACGTGCTCAATTACAGTTCCGTATTGACGAAAAAAGAGGCGATGGTCGTCAGTAGTGGCGCCCAGTTCTCAACAGGCATATTTAAGACGTCACGTTCATTTAGATTTGAAATGCGTGGCAGTAAGACTTCACCGGCTTCAAATTTCATTTCACAGACATCAACCAAACTAAGGCCGCGTAAATTACCGGAGTTGGGCTTACGCAGCTCAATCTCTTTTATCTCTGCGCCATCACGTTCAATCGTTACGGCCAGTTGTACTTTTTTAGTTTGGGCTGTCATAACCAAGCTCCTTTTGTAATGCTTCTAGTTTCTTCTTCACGCCGCCTTTCTTTGGGTCTAGTTTCATCACTAGCTCAAACAGGTTGTGCGCCTTTTCTTTTTCGCCTGCTTCAAGGTGCCAGTCACCGACTAGGCGGAACATCTTCACTTTAAGTGGTGCGTTGGTAGCAAGCTCACCTGCCAGTAAATCATTCACGGCTTTAAGCAGGTACTCGCGCTTGTACTCTTTCTTTTCAGTGTGCGCTTTGTGCGTGTACTTAAACACGTAATCACAGAAGCCCGTTTGACCGTTCACTTTGAAATTAGCCGGCGTTTCTAACCCGCCATCAATGGCTGCTCGAAAGTCATCGTGGATCTCTTCAAACTTGCCAAGGTCGAAGTGCCACATATAAAAGCACCACATCACATCGAGGTTACCGTAGTCGCCTTTGTGGGTAACCAGTAGCGTTTCAACCAATGGGCGGTACTTGTTAATGAGCTCTTGTTTGTACGGGTCTTTCTCTTTCGAGCCAGACAAGGTGCGCAAGCGGCTTTGGTCTTGCTTAAAAACGTTCTGTGTTTCTTCCCAAGGCTTATCAGCAAAAGCAGTGCGAACGGATTGACTTAATGCTGATTCGCTAATCGCGCCAACATCGTTGAGAAGGTCAACACTGTCGGTCACTTCAAAGGTTTCAACCGTTAATGGCTTTTCCTTCATAGCCTCTCGTTTCATCAGTATGGATATCATTGTATTGCTCCTTACTGCGGGATGAGTTCGTCACCGTTGAAGACCACTTCAAGCTGACCATCTTTTACCGCTACAGTAAGTGGGTCCACTGTCCATGCGCCTTTCAAGGTGTATGCGCGGCTTGTGTTCGTTTCTAAGGTGATGTCTTCACCTACAAAATCAGCAATGGCTTTCTCATCGGTGTCTTGAGCGTGAATGATGGTGCACTTGATGAAAGGCGCATCTGAGAATTGTTCAGAGAAACCCAAAGGGCCATCGTCACCCATGACGGTTTCGCGCTTCATGTTGCCCATACCAAATTCAGCGCCTTCTTTAAGGGGAAGGCGACCCAATGAGCCTGCGTTAAGGACGGCACGGCTAGTAATTTTTGTTCCCATGACTTACTTCCTAAATTGAATTTTGCCTGCGACGATAATCAAACCGTTCACGAACTGCGGTGAATCTTGGTAGTTGACGCGCTGCTTGTTGGTTTTATCAAGCTCGACAATGAGCGACTTTTTGTAGCCATCGAAATCTTGCACGATGCCTTGGTATTCAAGATCTCTATACAAGGTCAACAGCTTGGCCTTGAACATGGTCGGCGTAACAATCGGCTGACCTTTGGCGAACTTGGTACCGTCTTTCGCAATTTTATGGCGAGGGTAGACACTCAAGATCAACGAGCGCTGTTTCTGTCGGAAGTACATGGCGGTTGCAGGTGTCATTACATCGAGGTAACTGTTGTCTGTTACGCCAGCTGCGTTTTCGGTGTAAGCCGTTACAGCACGTTCAATTAACACTTCATTCGCTGAGTTCACCGTGTAGGTACTCAAGCCTTCATACAAAAAGAGGTTGCGTTCAGCCCAATCCCACTCTTGCGTTGCCAGTGAATAAACACCGTTTAACTTGAGTGTTTGTAGCGGCCTGCAAGGGTCGATAGCCAATGACGGGGCGATTTGACCTACCCATGCACCAATGGCTTTTGCATCTGATAATGCTTGGTCTTTAGAGTCACCAAAGTTGTTGATTGGCAGGAAGTTGATTAACGGGCAGTTGCTCTTTGCTGAAAAGGTCACTAGCTCGGCGTGGGTGCCTTTCTTCGGTAGATACGCAACACCTGGTACTTGCTCTAATGCTGTATAACGGTTTTCAAGAAAGGTACCCAGTTCGCGAATGGTAGTGTCGTCATTCAATGAGCACATGATGTGGTGGTATTGCGTGTCACCTAGCGCGGCCAATGCACTTGCGATATCACCGCTACCCACGCTGATCGCGTAAATTGGCATGGTTTTATCTTGCTTACGGAAGTAGGTGATCATTTCTACGATGTCGCTACTCGCACCAAACGAGTCTGCCGCTTCTGTCTCATCCATACAAAGCGTGACTTTATTGTGACTGACCTTTGCACCACTGACCGCATTGCCGATCGCCAATACAACTTGCAAGTCTTCTGCGCTGTTTGCCAGGCTATTATCAATTTCAATGTAGACACCGGGAACGCGAGCGGTGCTGGGTACTTCAGCAAAACCAATACTCATTATTTAGTTTCCTTTTGGGTTGTGGGCTTGGCTGTTTTATCGATGACCACGATACTTTTTTCAGCGAGTCGACGTAGCCAGTAAGCGTTGCGAGGTTTATTTTCACCTGCCGCTTTCAGTGGCTCTCGGGTTGTTGGGTCTTTCACGATTAAACTTGTTTTCGCTGGCTTAATCTTGAAAGTGGGTAGCGCCGTTTTCTCTACTTCTTGTTTATCCATTACGCTGCATCCTCTAGTGCAAAGTGTTCCGCTGCCATGGCGAGTAACTCTCGCTCTAGAGCAGGCGTCCAACCAATGAAGGTTCGTTTGGGCATTTGGTAATTGCGCTTGGTTTTCACGCCACCTGTCCATTGACCTGTTTTACTGTTGTAGTGACCATTAACGCGAGTCGTAAATGACACTTGAGCGCCTTGGTTGTGCTCTTGGCCAATGCGACCTGCGACGCCTTTTAGGCCAACCTCAAAGCTATCGTCTGTAACGTGAGTTCTTAGCGCCTTGCCAAAACCAAGCAGCATGTTTTTATTGTTCACGGTGTTCTGCGCTTGAGTGCCATCGCATAGTTGGGTTGCCTTTCGCCGTGTTCGGCTTTGGTACGGGTTGTTGTCTATATCTCGTTGAGCACGAATTTGTTGACGAAAGAACTGCCGTGCGCGGTTGGCCATTCGTTTATTCAGCTCAAACTTATCACTGACCGTAAGCACTAAACTTTCCACAACTTGAGTCAATTGCTCAGGCGTCGTGAGTGTTAATTCACTCATGGCAAATCACTTAAGTGGCCGACAAAGTGGATCAATTCACCGAGTTGGTCTTCATCGGCTCGCGCTTCAAAACCACTGACACATTCATAACGGGTATCACCTTGCTTCCAATTGCCTTGTTCGTTTTCTTGAAGGTCGAACTCTTCACGAATATCAATTTTCAGCTTGAGATCAAACACACCTTTATCGAGAGGCTCTAGCGCGAACGTCGGCAAGGGTAAGCCTTTTTCCGCTCGTTCTGGGTCGTATTTGTTGAGCCAGCTGACTAAATGCATAAACAACACTTGCGGCTCTAACTTGGCACTTTGCAAGAAAACGATGGCGGTATATTCAATTTCAAACCCATCGATATCGACACCTTGACCACAAAATAATGCGCCATCCTCCGCCCACACATCCATCTTTGCTGCATCTGTCACATGGCTTTTGAATAGGTTTGTTAAGCTTTGCAGCGCTTTCATTACACCCTCTCAAAGCAGTAGGTTTCTTCTGCGTGGATCAATATGTCTATGGCTTGGCGGTACTGCACCTCACACTCTTCTTTCTTACTGGTGAGAGCTTCTTGTCGGTCTGCTGCTTCAGCGGTAGTGTCACCACTCATTTGCACGCTAATCAGTTGAGCGGCGGTCAGTGCGAATACGGCCTGCTTGTAAAGTGTTTTGGTTGAGTCATCATCACCAAAGCGTTCTTGAGATAGCTCCGTCAAACTAGCGAAAGGTACTAAAGTGTCTTTCAACTCAGAATGCACCTTGATACGTGACAACGTAGCGTAATGCAGAATGCCTGCCTCTGTTTCATTACTTTGGAAATGGAACAGAGACTGAAACTCTGAAATCTTCAGGGCTGGATATTTGCCTTGAGCTGGCAACTCAGATTCATAGTGCTCGTTTTTATCACCGACAAATTCCATGATGTCTCCTTATTGGGTTAGGGAATGCAGGCCGACAATCGCGAATAACAGTTGGTGCCAAAGCGCACCTGAAATAGCAATAGAGCCTGCATTGAGGGGGGGTTAGTTTCTAGCGGTTGGCTTAATGCCAAGCACCGTTAATCCAAAGCTTCACGTTTTTGAATTCAATGGCTGCGGCTTTGCCAACTTCTTCGATCACGTAAGCCATGTTCATCGACTCAAAGTTTTCAATTTGGTCTTTTTCGTCGTTCTTTTTACCTGTAGACCGGCGAACTGAACCTTCTTGAATGTAGATAGATAAGTTGTCGTAACTGGTCACCATGATGCCCGTCGAAGGGAAGCCTGGTACTTTTACTGCAGGCAGACCGCCATAGGTACCGATGACTTGCAGCTCTTGAATTTTGCCTTTTTCGCTTGGCGTATTACCGTGCGCTTCGTAGAACTTGGCTTTGTCATAAGCCAGCAAATCGGAGCCGATGATGGCCACAAGATTTGAATCGTTTTCACAGGCGTCATGCAGTAGGTTTTTCGTTTCAAGCACGGCTAGGTCTAGGTTGATGAAGTCACCACCTTCACCGATACGAATTTCACCATCCGCTTTTTGTCCCGTGGTAATTAAGCGATCTTCATTATGATCACGCATGGCTTGGAACCAACCTTTATTCACATCTTCACCGTTCGGGTTGGCGGTAGCATCGGTATTTTTATCGGCGCTTTCGCCATACCAACCAATGGTGATTTTATTGGCGTCAATTTGCTCTCGGGTTGCTTTACTGATCAAGGCGTTGAAGTTTTTATGGTGCGCCCACGCGTCCAGTTTTGCGTAACGAAGCGCGGTATCAAAGTTCGTTTGCTCACACATGTAAGGCATAGCCCCCATACTTGAGTGATCTTTCGGTGTACGTTTGCCTGAGCCTGACGTATCGGTACGACTGGCAATCATGCCTGTTACACCAAGACCAATGGATTCACCTTTTTGGTTTTTCACTGAGATGATGTTGATTTTGTTAAGGAACCAACTGCTTTCACGGATAGCTGCGATAATGCGCTGAGTACCATTCGGGCTCACGTTAAACTTCTCGGTTGCATCATCCACATCGTTTTGAGCGGCTACCGCTTTCACGTAAGCGCTGAGTTTTATTTTGGTCTGCTTTTGCATGTTCTTACCTAATTAAATTCGTTATGGGTTGAAGATGTGTCGAAGCCTATAAGTAGCGCTCTTCGTCATTACTTTCGCCGGCTAACTGACGCTGCTCTTCATCGGTTAGCTTGCTGAGCTTTTCGATTTGACCTGTTAGGCTTTCTAACTGAGATGAAAGCTTCTCTACCTTGTCCTCTAGCTCAGTCACTTCAGTGCCTTCTTCGACTTCAGGCTCTTGCGGCTGACCATTGGTGTTGAGCTTCTCAACTTGCTCACTTAACTGGCTTAGTTGCTGCTGATTCTCTTTGCCTTGCTCAATGCTTTGCTTGAGTAGCTCTTCAAGTTCTTTACTCATGTTGTCTTCTTCCTGTTGTTGTGAGAGCTGCTCAAGTTCACCTTCGCCCTTAAGCCAGCGTTTAAATGTATGGAACATCGAGGCTTCTTCCTCGGTGTCTTTTGAGAGTTGCTCTGGGGTAATTTGAAAGTTCGTTGGCACGCACGCTTTATCTTTGCTGTTAGCCGACAATTGAATCTGTGTCGTCCCTAACGATGCAGGCTCATCAGTCAAGGCCAATCCGGTCAGGTAGGCTTTCCCTGTATCGGCAAACTTTTCATAGAACTCACATGAGGTATGTAAAAGCTGGCCTTGCTCAGCCATACGTAAAAGCATTGAGTTTGGTTTCAGTACTGCGAATAGCTTGTCATCTTTCTTTTTTACAGATAGGACTGAGCCATACTTGTTGCTCCACGGATAATGGTCTGCATTGATTCGAGCTGTATAGACTTCTGGGTTGTAAGTTTCTGCAATCTCATCAATGATTTTTTGCTCAATGACTCGACCATCAATGGTTGCTCCTGCCTGTAAAATACAAATTTGCTTTGATTGGAACATGCCTAAACTCTCCTAAATTCGATGATTCCAATTTACCCAATGCCTCCGCCTTTTTGTATTTGTCCTAGTTCTAAACGCTTGATATAGAAATCGTTCAAGCTGAGTAATCACAAGCGCTGTAGCACTATGCAAGCATGGATACGAATGTTATTAGCGAACCGCTATACACCACCGACCAAACGAAAGCTTTGGAATTGTTTCTGCGCCAACGAAAGCCGCCTGAAATTGCGGAGCAAGTTGGTGTGGCTACTCGCACGGTTCAGAAATGGATAACTCAGTTTGATTGGAAAAAGCTGAGGGATGATGCACCCGTTGAATTAATGCTAAGGCAGCGTATTGCCTACTTGATGTGGGTTGACCATAAACTCGAATGCCAAGAGCGTGAGCTGAAGATGCTGCTAGAGCAGCACTATAAAAACCAGAAGTCAGAAGAGCGCTCTCGACCAGCGAGTTCTAGCGGTGGTGAGAATAAGCGAGGACGTAAATCAAATAAGGTTAAAAATGATATTTCCGGTATTACGAAAGAGATGCTGGATGAATACCGTGAAAAGACCTTCTTTGGCTACCAGAAAGAGATTCATGAGCACAAGCAAAACGATGAGATCAACGAGATTCGCTTTTATCTTAAATCTCGCCAGATTGGTTTGTCGTTCTATTTTGCATGGGAAGCGTTTGAAGATGCAGTGCTTAGCGGAGATAACCAGGTGTTTATTTCTGCGTCCAAGAAACAGGCGTACATCTTTAAAAATTACATTCGCAAGTTTGCGCTAGAGCTTGCTGGGATTGATTTAAAAGGTAAAGACGACATTGAATTAAGCAATGGCGCCAACCTTATTTTCTGTTCAACCAATGTTTCATCTTCTCAGGGCTTTAACGGTCATATGTATTGGGATGAGGTTTTCTGGATTCCTCGCTTTAGGGCACTTGATGACTATGCAGGTGGTATGTCTATTCAGGCTCAGTACCGTACAACCTACATATCAACCCCTTCTACTATGGCGCATGAGGCTTACCCGAAATGGTCTGGTAAGAAAGAAGACAATATTGACCTAAGCCATAAAGCACTGAAAGACGGTGCGCTTGGCCCCGATTACATCTTCCGTCAAATGATCACGGTTGATGATGCCATTGCCAAAGGCGGTGACAAGCTCTTCAACATGGAGAAGCTTAAGCGTAAGTATCCGGTTAAAGAGGTATTTGACAACCTGCTTCGCTGTAAATTCTTGGATGACAGCGCTTCATTCTTCTCTCTTAAGGCGCTACTGGCCTGTAAGGCAGACAGTTCACTTTGGAAAGATGTCGACCACGAGAAAGCAAGGCCAGTGGGTAACGCAGAAGTATTGGTCGGTTATGACCCAAGAGGTGGCGGTACGGGTGAAAGCTCGGATGATGCGGGCTTAGTGGTGGCGTTGAAGCCTAGACGTAAAGGTGGCGTGTTCCGATTTATTGAGCGGGTTCGCCTTAAAGGCTCCAGCTATGAGCAACAGGCTGACACCATTCGCGGCATTACTGAGAAATACAATGTGGTGTACATGGCCATGGATACCAGTGGCGTAGGCTCGGCTACAGCTGAGCTGGTTCGTAAGTTTTACCCAGCTCTGGTCGAGCTGGATTACTCACCCGAAGTGAAGCGATTGATGGCTTACAAGTCGAGAGAAATCATTAACAGTGGCCGTTTACAGTTTGAAGCTGAATGGGATGATCTCGTTCACTCGTTCTTAATGATCCGCCAGCAAACCACTAAGGTGAGTAACCAAATTACCTTTGTTTCCAACCGCAGCAAAATTGGCTCTCATGCCGATTTAGCTTGGGCTTCGATGCATGTAATGCGTTGGGAGCCGATTGATATAAACAATGACACCAACACCAGTGTCGAGTTCTTCTAGCCTAATTTTGGAGAGACCAAGTGATAGAGATTGAATTTTCTAGCCCCGTGAGCGTGATGAATAGCGACATTCTTAGTTATTTAGAAGTGGCGTTGGTTGATGGTTTATACGAACCACCGATTGCGCTCGATACCTTAGCCAAGGCACTGCGCACGAACCCGATGCATTCGAGTGCGATTGAGTTTAAGCGCAATACGTTAATGCACGCCATTGCGCTGAGTGGATTACTCTCACGCCAAGATGTAAAGCGCTTTATTCAAGACTACTTAACCTTTGGCAATGCTTACTTACAGGTTATTCGTGGCTATGGAGGGGTGGGGGAGCCTATCAAGCTCAAACACATACCTGCTCTCTATATGCGTAGACGTGAAGACTTAGGTTGGACGTATAAGCCTAGAGCCTACGATGATGATGGTCGTATCGACTACAAGAAAGGTCAAGTGTTCCACTTGGGCGATTACGATGTAGCGCAAGAGCTGTATGGTTTGCCGAGTCACATTAGCTCTTTGACGTCTATCTGGCTGAACGATGATGCCACCTTGTTTCGTCGTCAGTACTACCGTAACGGTAACCATGCTGGTTACTTGCTGTATATGAACGAGCCCACCATGACAGAGAAACAAGAAAGGGCCATCAAAAAACAACTGCAGGCTCAAGAAGGCATGGCGTTTAAAAACTTGTTTGTGAATGCCAAAGGTAAAGACACCAAAGCCCCAGAGCTTAAACCAATTGGTCAGGTGGAAGCCAAAGACTCATACAAAGAAGTAAAGAACCAAACCATGAACGAGGTGCTTTCGGTTCACCGTGTGCCAATCGAGTTGATGAGCATTCGACGCGAGAGTATTACGTCACTGGACTTGAATAAGGTCGATTGGCTGTTCCACAAAAACGAGTTGCTACCACTCATTGATATGATGCAAGAGTTGAATGATGTTGTGGGGCATCCGATCATTACCCCTAAAGAATATAAACGTTTGGATGCGGCTTAGGCTCAGCTATTAGGGGAGTTCCTCGAAGAAGGAGGTGGTCATTAAACGTTAATTAATCTATCATTCCCCCCCACTTTATCATCATAAGTAAAATTTCACTCCAGAATTCAGGCTATTTTAGGTCAGAAATATCAAGAAGAGTACAGCGACTTAAACTTGATACTAAGAGTAAATGTTGGTCTAGAGTGTGAATTTACCCTAAATAGAAGATTTCCATATATGATAGCAACCAAAAAACTTTACCCACTAGATGGATTGCGCGGCATTGCAGCAATGTCCGTAGTTATAATGCATTTGTGCTACACCTATGCCGTTGATTATGACACAAGGTTAGAGCAATGGTCCATGTCTGGGGGTATATTCAATGAAATGATAACTTCCACTATTTTAGCATTAACAAATGGAACGTTTAGTGTCTGGCTTTTTTGGATGATGTCAGGCTCGGTTCTTAGTATAAAGTTCTTTCAATTAGAAGAAAAAGATAGATTAAGCTACATCCGAAAGTCGGCAGCGAAAAGGTATTTCCGTTTATTAATACCGGTCGCAAGTAGTATATTTTTAGCATATTTTTGCATGTCAAATGGTTTGTATAGTAATAAAGAGCTCGCTATAGAGTTTGGTGAAATATATGTAAGCGGCCCCATTTCATGGCTAAATAGCCAGTGGAGTTTTGAACCAGAACTTGAATCTGCATTATCAAGTTCTTTCTGGTATACTTTTTTTAACTACCATTCACAGCCTACCTATAATAGTGTCCTTTGGACAATGGGGCCAGAGTTAATAAGTTCTTATTTTCTTTTTATGGTACTTCCTCTTTTAGGTGATGGTAAAAACAGACTTTTCACATACCTCGGTGTGTTTTCTTTTTGTTTTTTCTTTGAGCACTTTTATGTTTTATCTTTCATTGCTGGCGCATTGATAATTGATATTCAGCGTAGCTTTAAATTCAAGAGTATTCATAAAAGTTTATACATTATCCTTATACCATTAATTATATACGCTTTGAGTAAGCCTAACTATGGCGGATATTACTATATAATAGTTTCTTTTGTTTTGGTTTTTTTAATCGTTAACTTCGGTCTTTTTAACAGCATATTATCATCAAAGCTCCCCTCATTCTTAGGTAAGATTTCATTCTCACTATATCTCACACATATGATGATGATTGGTCTTGTAGCATCTCCTACTTATTTCCTATCAGTGAAGTTTATCTCTGAAAATAATTCGAAACTATTTTCCGCTATTTGTGTGCTAATTAGCTCCATAGTTTTCTCGTTTTTATTTTATAAATCAATAGAGAAGGCTAGCTCAAGACAAGCGGGGAAAATAGTCGAAAAAATTGACATTTATTATTCAAAGTTAGTCTTCTTTGTAAGAGAGAACTCTAAAAAGAATGAGAAAAATTCAGCGTAGTAAAGGGCTTATCTAAGAAGATTTCGAGGGTTAAATCAACCCTCGATCTTTAATTAACTTGTAGGCGAATATTTAAAATCTCTTTTATCGAAGTGCGTTTATGTTAGCTTTATTCAGCTTCTTTTTATACAGCTTCCTTACCTTGGAGTAAGGTGTGTAGGCGGTCGAATTCTTTCACCATGCTGCGTTCTATTCTGTCGCCTAGCTCTTTGACATCATCTTTGGTGGCGTAGGTTTCCGCTACGTGAGTCTTGTGCTCTCCAAGCTCTTTCGATAGCCGAAACAAGTAACTAATCAGTAAGCTAAGGATAAGGGTGACAAAGGTACAAAACGCTATCACAGCATTAAGCCAGTTCGGATCTATTGTCATTCCCATTGTTCGACCTCTTTGAGTTTTTTACCTTTCAGTGAATGGATAATGTCATTCACTGTTTCTTGTGTGACATCGTTCGTTGTGAGGGTTTTAAGCTTCTCTAGGCCCCAAATTACAAGACGAGAGGCGAAGCGCTCAAGAATCACTTTCCATGCGACTTGTAAGATTAAGCCTTTCAGTACTTCCCATAGGGTTTTACCTAAAATTCCGGTAATAACGTTCATACCCATTCCTTACTTTTGTGTTGGTTCAGTTCCATAACGCATCATTTCACTGAGCGTTTGAGAGCGGTTACCCACCTGTCTTGCCCAGCGACTGTTTAACATTTCATTAGCGGCCGCCTGCCAAGCTTGCTGTTCAATGAGAGCAATGGTCTTTTTGAATTTCTGAAAACGTGGCAAGCCCATGTTGAAGATCATGTCGACAATCACTGCCTGGCGAACTTCATTCAGAGCATTGAAGAAAGGTAAGGTTTGAGCCAGCTGAATCACTTCGTCAATATTGTGCTGAAGTAGCTGCTCGGCTTCTTCTAGGGTAATGCCGTTGTCACTAAGGTTGCGTCCATAACCGATGGTGAGTTTCCCCATGCTGCATCGATACGGCTTAAGCCGAAGACCTTCATGCTTCTTAATTAGTGTTGTGGCTAACGTTTCCATACTGGCGACCTAATGTAATGAACTAGGCTTAGTTTACCGTGGTGGTTAAGTGGCGGATATTGGGGCGAATTCTAAATGGAAAATGTAGAAAACCCAGCGTGATAGCTGGGTTTTAATAGGGTTGGGATTAGTTGGCAGGCGGTGTTGGCCACGGGTGCTCTGTTTGGATTTTTGCTCTCGCAGCTAGGGCTTGAGCCTCGCTAATATCGGCCTCTGCTTTGTTGCCACTTAAACGCTTGATTTGAGCTTCTGCAATTAACGGGTCACACATACGAGAATAAAGCTGTCGTCTTATCTCGTCAGTTTGGTTGTATTCAGCCACGTACTTATTGCTTTGGTTGGTTACCCAAGCATTGTTAATCCACTCGTCCCATTGAGTAGCTGGCTCGTCTTTTGTGTAGTCGTCTGTGATTAAAGACGCGTCATCAAAATCTTTGGATTCGTGAGTTTGCTTATGATAAGCCGTCACCTCAACAAACTTAGGTTCTACCGTCCACGTTTGATTTTGCTCATCAAACTTAGCTTGTTCCGTTTCTGAGTCGAACTCAGGAACCTCAATTAGTGTGGCTAGCTGCGGCAATAGATAATCGTCATAACCATCAATTTTATGGACTGGACGATGACCGATGTAGATAGACGTATCGCAATCGTAAAAATAAGCTGTTTTCATTACATCCATCCTCTGTGAATTTTAGCTGCGTAGTTTATGGAGTGTGGTCGGTTTTCGCTTGCAGTAGGAACAACTCTTGATGCTTTAAAGTCAAAACCGTCACCGCTCCCTACCACAGTTGTTGTCGCTGGAGCTATTTGTTGCCCGTACTTATTGTTCATAGATATAACACCGGAAGCATTACCCGCCGGATGTTTTTGATAAGCTATATTACCGAAGTCACCTTGAATTTCACGTATTGCATCACCTTGATACGCACCATGTGCCACGCCTAGTGGGGTTGCACGAACGAAACCTCCTACTATATGCAGATTAGGCCTTGTGAACGTGGTAGAACCATCACCGGTTCCCCAATACGCTGCGTATTTTTTCTTATCTGAATCTTTCGTAGCTTGGTTTATCAACAAACCCGTCCGTTGAGCATGAGCCCAAAGTAAAGCATCGGTTGTTCTCGATAAATCCCCGCCATCTAAGGTGATCCATCCAGCACGAGGATTGGGGTCGTCAAAGTAGCCTATCTCACCGCAGCGCATGGCCAACATATCGGCTTTAGTTAATGCACCTACATCGGCGGCGGTGGGTTTGTTATTTGGACTGAATACTCGCTGACCACGCTCATTTAACGTACCTGTTGTATCCATACCACCACCTGACTCATTTAGACCAGTAAGCTCGGCATTTTCAACTCTCCATCCACTAGGTAGGTTTTGAAGCTCAGGCTTAACAGGACTGATTCCTGAGTAGCCAGTTAATGCATTTGAGTCTTTTAGGCGAACGTTGTAAACAGACGTTACCGTCACATAGACTTGCAGGCGCTTCTCGCCATATGTATCGTCGCCATTAGCAATGACGCGAGCACCTGTAATTCGCTTGGCGTGTCCACCTACTGTAACGATGCTAATCGATGTATCTCTATAGCTGCGTACAAACTCGATATGCATAAATGCATGGTCACTGCTTTCATTGTCCCAAACATAGACCTCAGAAAAACCACGAGCGCCAGCAGCTGTAGCAATTGTAACCCAACCCGTAGAACAGGTGCCCGATTGCACATTTTCCCACTGAGAGAAAGCCGACGAATCCTTACCATCAAGCTTGCCCGAGTCAGCAGCTTTAGAGTTTTTACCAAGGTATTTGTCAGAGAACTCTTTTTTAAGGTTGGGAAAGTGAAGCCCCAATAACTCCGTTTCCGTCACGTACTGATTGTGCTTAAAAATGACCTGTCCAGCTTGCCCCGAAACCGCAGCTTTTAGAGTGACCATGCCGCCAATACCTTTAGCCAAAGCAATCACTGGGGTTTGGCAATCCACGATGGATTGACCTGCGGTATCTACAATCTTGATTTGATAGAGGTACTCATTGAAGTGCCTTTCAATCGGTAGGTTGAATACAAACGTCAGTACGCCATTATCATCGTAATAACTGGCTTCGATTGTGTCCGTATGGAAAACAGACAAGCTCGCAGTTGGCGCGTTGTGGGTTAATGCTCCAATGAGCTGAAACTTTTTCGCGGTCTGTTTCAGGTTACTTTTGAGAATGCTGATCCCGTGCTGAGTTGGGATACCTTGCAGCGTGCTCATACGGTGTCTCCTATTTCAAGTTGCCATGTGATGGCGGTGCAGCACAGAAAGGGGGCTTCAGCTTCTAATTCAAGCTGAGAGCTAAACTCTGGCTTCATGGTTAAGGCCGTAGCCAGTTCAAATTGTGTATTTGCATCAAATGGATAAATCCAATGAAACTCGGTGTGCGGCAGTCGTTTTTCTTCTAGCGCTTTAAAGGCCGCGTCATTGTTGTAGCTGTAAAGCTTTATCTTGATGAGGTTTGGGTTAGCGACTTCATCAAATACCACACCTTTAGAGCCCATCGTCATCAAGAGCCGTTGATAGTCTGAAATCTTCCAACCAAATTGCTGCTCTTCAAACTCGGTTAATAGCGACAGTTCAATATCGTCATGGGTTTGCTTGAAGTCTTTGGCCATGCCTTTGATGGTGTTGGCCAGCTCGACGTTCTCGGTGTCTTGCCAATATTCGCCTTTGGGTAATAGACCACGGTAGGCGTTTTCAAAATCACCGGCACTGTAGTTAATAATTAAGTCGGCGGTGTCCACGTTACGCTTCCTAGTACATGTATCTGGTTTTTATCAATAGCGACCTCACCAACAGGTGTACGAACAATGAAGTTGTTGGTCACGGTTGAAGTGGTTAACACAATTTCAGTATTGGTGATGGATTCAGGCTTTTGAGTTATCGGGTCGATTTTTCCCATTTTCCCTTTCACAAGATTCTCTAGTGCGGTGACTACATCATTACGTATGGCTTGGTCTTGAATGCCTTGTATCTCGATGTTGAGTGGCACTTGCTTTGGTAGATAAGCGATTGGATGACAACCTGCCAGTCGGTTACGCTCAAAGGTGTCTTGCACTAACTTGACTACTCCAGCACTTAAAGTCGGGTTGCTTTCTCGCGCACCGATATACACTTCCACCATGCCTCGCTGTGGGGTGTTGTCGAGCGCCCAAGCAAAGTCCACATCGGAGTGAGCAGACACCGCCCAGGCTTGGTAATCTTCTGATTTACCGATGAGCTCGTTCTTCTCAAACGCTACGATCACTCTGGAACGCCAATGCTTGAGTTCTTCAATGTTCGCGCCACCAGTTACACCTTGTGAAACCACACGGTTTGGGTCAATTCCGCTGAGCCCTTCGCTTAGCGCCAGTATTGCGCCTGCAGGTAAGTTGCTATCAACTCCTGATTTAAGTGCGATCACTTCGACCGGAGCATTGCTGTATTGTTCTTTGGTGGTTTCATACTCGTTATTGCCATGCGTTAAGCGAGTGCCTTTTTTGATCACCACCGTTCCGCCAAGCTCAGTGAACTGGACTCGGCCCGTTGCGAACGTGGGCAGTAGTCGAGGGGCTTTATGGCGATTAGCGTGTAGGTATAACCACTCTTCAGAGCAAGTCTCTGGGTGCAGCTGTCTGAAGAGCAAATCTTGATAACCATATTGCCCATAGCTGACCCCCGCAATGGCAGCGGCTATCCCTTTGGTTGCTGGGTTGCTTTGCCCTGTTACAGACACCAGATTCGCTTCTGCACGAGCTATCAACTCATCTAAGCTTCGTTTTGTACTCATTGGTTAACCTTTGAAAGTGGAACATCAAATTGAGAGCCATTGGTTAGGGTTATCATCACATTGCGACCCATTTGGGTTGGCTTCTCTCGCCATACTGAAACTTCAACTGCTTTGGCGTGGCCGTCGGTAATGAGCCAAGCGAGTGACTCTTCACAAAATCGCTTAGCAAGGCTTAATGTTTCGTCGGTAAGCTTTGCTCGCTTGAGCGTCCAGTCACGAGAGCCGACCACGTTTATCAACTCATTGCTCCAAGTGCCGCCACGCTCATTGCTTGCCATACGGGCGCGATCGTTTTTAGTCGATTCGGCATAGTTGTAAACACTCTGAAGCACAGCATGGGTTAGCCCCTCTTTAGAGCTAAGTGATGCCGTCAAAGCCGTTAAATTGAAATGACTCATCCTTTGTTTGGCCCCTTGGTTGTTCTGTTTGCACTATCGTCTTTGTAGTCGTGAGTATGTTTCTCAACGCTAACTCCACCGAACGTACCTGAAGAGCTACCAACAGCGCCCGTAACTTGTGTATCTTTCATAACCGTTAGGTTGCCGCCTATCTCTACATCACCAGAAAACGTGGACTTAGGTGCAGTCACGTTCACAGCCGTTGCGTTCACGGTGGTTTCTTGTGCCGATATCACTTCTAACTTTGCGCTGGCGTTTATCTTGATGCCTTGGTCAGTGAAATGAACAAGGTTGCCTTTGTCATCGAGCATCGCGACTTCACCAGGCTGTAACTCTATTTGGTGGCGTTCGTCTTCTACGTTCACGGTGATGCCGCGAGATGTGGTTCCACCAATGAATAGGTTGTAAGTTTTCGCACCTGGTAGTGGGCGGCTCATAAAACCGTAGTTGTGTACGCGTTTTATCTTGTCGTTAGTTCGGCCTGTCGCGGTTTTGATTTGTAATCGGCCTGTGGTTGCACCTGTGACCGTGCCGGTGCCAATCACATTTTTGATTCTGGCCATTAATCGCTGTTGTTGCTGCAGAGCACTAGACATAGCTTTGCTCCTTAAACGGTCTGAATAACTCAACCGATGTTTCCGTAGAGCTTTCAGACACCGATAGGCCAAGCGACTTGATTACCAACATCTCACTGAAGCTTTGCTCTTGGTCAGCTACTCGAATAACTCGATTTAAACCATCAATGGCCAACTCAGGGAATATGTCGGCAATTGTGCTTGATGCCGTCAGGCTTTGAGCTATGGCAAGGTTGCGCTCATATTTAGCACGAGACAGGCAAGTATCACGGTTTTGTAATTGGTCACAGGTGATCACCATAGTGCGTGAGCTATCGACGTTTGGATTGATGACCTGTGCGCTTGCGTCATCCCACTGACCTTGCACATCAATGGTGTGAAATTGCTGATTGAAGGTGCGCTTGATGTTCAGGCTGTCGATGTTGTTGCCTGTTTCTAGGCCGATATTGCTGATAGTTGCATGCGCGGTGTTTTCAATGGTCAACACACCACTGCGCTCAACCAACATAAAACCTTGCTCTCGAATGAGTTGTGCCACGTTCTCTACAGGGGATTCCGCATTTATTTGAAACTCAGGAATGACCGGCATACTCTTCACCAGGCTTTTCACTTTCAAACCAAATGGCTTGGCAACATGGCGAAGCAGCTCTTCAACGTTCAAGTTATAAAGCGCATCCATCGTGATGCGTGAATCAATCATATTGGCACTCTTTGAGCGGCCAGAAATGGAAACAGCGTGAGTGCTTGAATCGGTATTTGAATCCACACCATCAATCTGACCAATCAGAATCGACTTGGCGTTCAGGAAGAACTCAACCGACAACGGGCTTTCAATTCTCATAGGCTCAATTGAGCAACTGAATGTGTGGGCCAGCTGTTCAATAGAGTAGTTGATATTCGCTTGATAGAAGGTGCGCGGCTTGCCATCAATGTGCATCGTTAGCGTGTTCATGACATATCCCTTACGGCGATGTCACCACGAATGAAAAGCGGGTGCTGCAGTGCATTCATTTTTGTGATGACTTTTTCTTGAGTGAACTCATCGTGCGCAATCGCCAGCGCAGATTGAAAGCGTGGTGACTGTACCGTTCTATGGGGCGCAGTACCGCTGACCACCTTATCTTGCTGAACCTTCATATTGCTTTTCAATATCGTGACTGCATCGAACAACTCAATGCTTTCAAGCGTCGACACTTTGGTGGTGTCTTTGATGCGCTCATCGATACCGACAATCAAAGTAGACAGGTCATTCTTGATGGTTTCAGGCTGCTTATCCGACTGCGTAATATCAAAGCGGTCGCCTTTTTCTAGGTGTGTGATGTCTTTGTTCATCTTCACTGCGCCCGTCACCATTTGCACATTGTGGTGCTGAGTTGGCGTGTCCGGTTTCACTTCACCTAGCAGTAAAGCTTGAGCACTACGCGAGTTGTCTACCGCTTCATTACCTGAGCTTGGCTCGGCTTGAACACCATCGGCCACCGCATCCACTGAGGCAGAAAACAGATCAGCGAACTCAGTTGGGTTAGTGCTGAGGCTACTCACTGCAGAGAATGCTTTATTGATGGCGTGGTTAATGTCTTGAAGGCTTTCATCTTCAAGCTTTAAGCGGTTGGTGATGTCGACCAACACGTTCAGTGCGCTGATGGCATCATTCTGAACTCGGTGAATGTTCGATACATCCAAGCCTTTAACTTGTTTCACGAAAGAACGCTTCGATAAGCTCTCGACCATGTTGGCCTGCGTTTTTGTGCGAACGGAAGTCGGTGCAGTGATTGATGGGGAAGAGCCAGCACGAGCAAACTTCAGGCTCAGCGTCACCAATCCTTTTTTGGTACTGATGCTTTGCGATACATCTTCAAAGACAAGCGGAAGTTCACCCAACCAAGGATGTTCTAGCTCGCCTTTTGGTGTTGCTTCTAGGTTTTCAATGAGGGCATTGGCATCGGCCAGAGAACTGGAACCAACGAACACCGCTTCAATCGTATAGGTACGGGCTTTCGTTCCCATAACTTTGATGTGTGGTAGCTCTGCGTAGGGGATTTCGCTCACTTGCAAGCGCTTACCACCATCAAAGGCGGTCGAGAGGATATTGAGCTTAAGCCCATTCCATCTAGCGTGCTCGTACTGTCGTTCCCACATCAAAAAGCCACCAACTACAGAAGAAAATCAGAATTAGGCAGTGAGAATAAAATGAGTGATGGAGTAGGGCGCTCAGGCCTTGTTCGGACTCACCCACCCCTCCACACCAAAATTCCACACTGCAATTATGCGATCTTAGAACCGCATTTCATTTCGGTAGTTGTATTGGAACACAGCCCCCGATGTATCTACATCGAGGGCTGTTTTAGATTAGGGATTTAGAGATCCTTCGAGATCGTTTTTGTTCGTTTTGAAAAAGTTAGCTCTAAATTAATTTTAGTTTAGCTTCTTCAATACATTTACTTAAACGTTTACTTTCTGGGCTGTCTGGGTTGATACGTAACGCTGTTTTAATCTCTTCTTCTGCTTGCTTTATTCGTCCAGTATTCAATAGTAATTCAGCAAATGTTTCATGGTGAAAATAGCTTTCACTTTTAAAACTAAAAGCTTTATGAATCATTACTTCTGCTTCGTCGTATCTTTGGCTGATAATTAGGAAGTGCGCATAATTGTTATAATATGTCCCTGTCCCTGTTCCTTCACTAAGTTCTAAAGCTTTGAGTATGTATTCTTCCGCTCTATCTAAGTCGCCTTCTTTTGTCAAGGCTGAAGAATATCCTGAATGTGCGTTAGGTGAAGATGGATCTTGTTCCAAGATCTCTTCAAATAGTCTCTTGGATTCATCTATTTGGCCTTTAGTTAATTTGATGAATGCTAGATTTCCTTTTGTGATATGACTATCTCGATCCAGTTCTACAGCTTCTAGATAATGTTTTTCAGCCATGTCCCAATCCCCTATATCACTATAGGTGTGACCCAAATTTGTATGCAGCTCCATTGAGTTAGGTAGATGTTTTAGTGCTTCCTCATAAACCGCTATCTTGTCCGTGTTCGAGGCTTGTTCAGAGGCCTCGAATTCCCAATCTAACCAGTCGCGAACTTCACCAGAATTGTTATCGCGTAGCATGCTTTTTACTTCTTCAGGGCTATCCTTATAAACTTCTTCAATCTTTGCGTCTAAGGTATTAAGCATCTGTTCAGTATGCTCTTGTACAAGCCTTCTTTGACCATGACGCTCGTAACCAAAGGCAGTACCTATCTTAAACATCAATTGATCAAAGCCTGGAGTTTGTATAAGAACTCCTTTGTGTTCATTCATCAGCTCTGCGATATCTCCGTTTGGTTTTTCACCTCTCTCATAATAACACCAGAATGGCCTGCCGCTGATATCGTTAGCTTTTAGGCTTTTTAAGAAGTTCATCAAGCTACCATCGTTGCCACCATAGCCAATGAATACTGGAGTATAGAATCGAAAAATGTTTCTCAGAGCTTCTATCCAGTCGGACTTTAACTCTCCGACACCATCTTCGTCATTAATTGGGTCTGTGAACAGATCTCGGTGAATTTTAGCAATCATAGGGCGGCGTGACATTGGTTTTAGGTAACTTGCTAGGCTTTCATGACCTATTACCAATGGTGTCTTGCCACCATAGATATACATAGAATCCGCGACTAGATTATCAAAGTTGGTAGTAACCACCATATTATGCCGATCCTGAGCGAGCACCCAAGCTAGTACCGCATAGCCAAAACTAGGACTTCCTTGATCAATTGCTTTTTCTAATTCAGCGTATCCGGACTCATGATCTCCATTAAAGCAAAAACTAAATATTTGTGGATAATGAGCAGCTAAATTATTTGCGTCCCAGCCATCTATCTGTAATGGGTTGTTTTGCAACCAATCATCATACTCATCTTCATTGTTACTACGACGAAAAATAATCTCCATCCATTCCCTGGCAAGAGAAGCAGCACCTTTAACATTAGATTCAATAGAAGCACCAGCACCTAATATGAAGACAAAACGGCGGTCAGGCATAGTTTCGTGAATACGTTTAAGCTCATCTAAAAAACCGGTCAGTGACCACTCTTGTTCATTATCCATATATATTCTTAATGTTGTATTGACCTAATGTTCTGTAATCTATAGATAAAAAAACCTATACACAATTGAAAATTCGAGATTTTCTCACTTTTTAGATGAGCTGTACTATTACATCAACTTATTCAATTCATTATTCACACTCTGTACGCCTTCACTAATTTCCCATCCATTTGGTTCAGCTTGCGCACGGCCAATGAAACGCGCTTGCTTGATACGCCAGTTCTTAGTGAAGCCAGTTCGTAAGAATAGCCAGACTCGAACACCAGTTTCACGGCTTTGCGAGTTTGTTCTGGCATATCTCTTTTTGAGATCACTTCAAGCAAAGCATCAAGGCGCTTTTTAGGAATAAGGTTCATTTATTCAAAATACCCGTAGTCTAGACTGCTTGTTTTAAGTGCTTGGTTGTTCTGCTTCAAAGATATCGATTTGGTTCACAGCACCTTTACACAGCTCAGGCTGCAGTTCTGAGCTTGGCTTTTGGCCTGTCGGTTCAATGAAGTGCGAGAACGACGTATGCGCTACAAACACTTTTCCACAATTAAGGTTTAAACATTGGCAGTACAGCTCTCGCGTTTCTGAACTGATGGAACGCGAGGTCGCAATTCGAGTTTTGCTTTCACATTTTGGGCATGTCACTAGCATTATTGTAATCTCCCTTCTAAATAATCCGCTTTGGCACTTTGCCAATAACTCACTTCATCCTCATCGGGTTCTTCGGGTATGTAAGGTTCACCAAGAACCGATCGCCAATAAGCCCGCCGTTCTAAGAAGTGGTGATATTGCGCGTGATAAGTTTCATCTGCTTCTTGCTTTAAATCGCTACAATCGATATCACGACAAGTCATCGACCAACCTCTAGCTCCAGCTGCCCACATCAAGAAGTTATCCATCCGTTCTTTGGCTTCATCGCCGTCAAAAGTTATCGAGAACCGGTTACCACTAGAAGCATGCATTTGGCGAGACTTGATTTCTTGCGTGGTTTTCTTAGCCGCATGTTCTAAGCGAATAATTCGTGACTGCAGTTTTTTGAGATGGTCTTCAGGCTTGCCTTGTTGCTTGGCGATACTCGACGCTTTCACGGTTTGAGCTTTTTGCTTATTGATACGTGAGATTGTTCGCAGCAAAGGTTTTTTCCACTGCTCAAGCTTGTAACCCAACTCTCGAATCACAGCCGTAATATTGTCGGCTTCAAACGAGGCGAGAGTTTCCCAACTTGGTGCGCGTGAGACTCTCGCTATGCTGTAACGATTCCCTTTAATTAAACCTTGGTCAGCGTTATTGCCTTTGGCCGCATAGCCCACCGCTTTGATGAGATAAGTACTGGCTGCTTTGGGCTGTCTAATTCTTTCGATGTGAGCCATGCCATGACCCCATAGCGATTCCAAACGTTTGGCCCAGTCTTTGAAATGCTTTTTATCGACCGTCCATTTCAACAATAAGTGAACGTGCGGGTTGGGTTCGCCATCTTCATTCATTGGGCTTTCTGCAACCCACATATAATGGAAATCAGCTTTATCTCTATCAGGGCCAAAGGGTGAAGGCTTCGCTTTAAATTGCCCAGGAACGTAATCGCCATCTTCTGTGTACCAACCTCGATGAAACATCTTTTTGCTGCCATCGAGAAAGCGGGAAGTTTCGCGCCCAATACTGGTATCGAGTGGTTTAATGATTTTGAATGGTTGTTTTGGTAACTGTGTATACAGGCCGTCTTTGCCAGGAATAAGATCACCGGTATCTCGTTCAAACTCTACTGGAGTGAACGGGCCGTCAGCATCGATGCCTTCATCCATTGCTCCAAAAATGGCGTGACGTTGTGCCGGTGTAAAAGTCAAAGTCAGAAATGTCGTAAACCCTTCATGACATTGGGCAACATACGCACCACTCTCGAACATGTTAGAAACGCTCTTTGGTGTTAGCTTTTCCGTATAACGAGTACCCGAATTAGCCTCGGGTGCATTTCCTGCAGGCGTCTGGGTAACAATTTGAGCGCGCATTTGCCCGGACCAGTCTCGTTTTTGCAGTTGAAGAGAGATTGGTGATAGCTTCCTCTCGAAAGGAGGCCTTTTCTCATGCTTCAGTGGTAAAACTCGCGCAGTATTTCGCTCTGTACTCGCGTATAACGCATCAAAGCTTTCATGACCCATTCGGCTATCAAGCTCTGTCTTAGTGCCAACGGGTTGCCCGATAACCTTCACACGCTTGTTGATTCGAGCCAACTTTAAACGCTTTTTCTCGTGTCGGACTTTTGCGCCCTTGGACAAGCCTAGTGTCTCCGGCCTTTCGGCCGCCGCTTCGCGGTCGGGTTTGGAGTTTGAATTTAGCCTTTTGAAATGTTCAGTTGCCAACTTAACATCTGTAACGTGCTTTGATTTTTGATTAAAAACACGGTCGTAAACAGGAAGAGATTTAACCACGCCAGAATCGAGCAATTGTTGCTCGTATTCTGTGTAGTGAGGAATTTTGGAACCTAAAAAACCAGCTTCATAGCTGGCATTAGCAGTTTTAACTTCATCAATAGGCCGGACAGCTCCGGCCACATGGTACAGAGTTTCAATCTTCATCGCTTATTGCTTCACATCCCCTGGATTCGCATTACTTACCGAGCCCCAAGGTTCAGCGCACCCGTTTTCACTACACACATAATTCATTGGCTGAGAGTTGCCCTTAACACGCTTTTTAATGCCGTGTTTTTCGCGCAACTTCGACACTAAAAAGCGCGCTCGCTCTCGTTTCTTTGGATCTGGTTTCTCCATCCCTGCCATATCAGGGCAGGGCTTGTGTATTGGAGAAGTGATAGGCAAGTCAGCCGTCGATTTAGCTGGTCTAAAAGTAACGTCACTCATAATTCGCTAAACTCCTGTGTGTCCATAATCATGTGACCGCCAGTGTGATTACCTCTGATGATCACGCCGTTCATAACATGCTGACAGTTGAAGTGCTCACAAGCCGCTTCGATTGCTGGGTCTGGTGAATCAAACTCACCGAGAAGAAGATTCTTAACTTCGCTAGTTTCATCATCACGAACCACGCCGCCACCGCTGTTCAGTACAACCGCTACGTATTGCATGGTTCTGCCTTCATCCCGAGTTTCTCTTTGGCAAGCTCAAGGAACTTGGCAACCTGAGCTTGGTTTTGAGCGAAGTCTTCGACCTTATACAAAGGGAAGTACATAGAAGCTCCCCATCCGTCAGAGCCTGCTAAATAAGCTTCAGCAGCTTTCACGCCTTCGACATACCCAGCCTCGTAGACATAAATTTTGTCTTCACCTGAAGTGATGGTTTTGAGTAGAGTTTTCATACTGGTTCCTTCTGGTAAACCTTGAACTGGTCGAGAGCGTCACCCGCTTGCTTATGAATGCCGCGCCACATTGCGATCAAGTTATTCTGCAGTTGCTCTTGGCCTTCTACTTCGTTCGTTTGATATTTGGTGATAGTGAGTGCAGCAACATTTTCGATGTTGAGTGCTTCTTCCAATGAGTTGATTTGAATCGCGATAAATGGTTTTTTCATAATTACACCCCGTAATTAAGTGAGGCCGGGTAAAGGCGCACCGTTGGCTAACAAGTCCACACCCATACATAAGAAAGGATGAGCACCACTTGTGCGGTCTTCTAGGTCGTTAATGAGCAGCACCAAGTTGCTAATACCAGCTTGTGCCGTTTTGATAATTGAGTTTCGAGTTGAGCGAGGCAGGGCTCTTTGGCCTGCCGTGTCTAAAGCAAGCTGAGAGATATCTCCAGCAATCACAGAGTTGTTTAGAGCACGTTTAATAAACGTTTCTCTTTCACCTTCAGGAATATGAGCGGTCACTAGCCGTAACTGGCGAAGTACAACTTCTAAAATTACGTAGTCATCCGTTGCTTTAGAAATTGCCATCATTTCAGGTAAAGAAAGTACGTGAGGTTGCTCGACATTCAGTTTGTTACGCAACATGTTTGACCTAAGGCCACAAGCTTTGGCTATGTCTGTTAGCTCGTTACGGTGTCGTGCTCGAAATAAGCCGCATGCTTCGTTGTACTGTTCTTGTACATCCGCTAAAAAGACGCACATTGTCTGGTTCACTTCCATGTCTGATACTCACTATGAAACATAAGAAAAGTGGTTAGCTTCGAAGATGGTTTTAATGACGATGAAACTTTCCGTAGATGGATTCCATCCTTGCTCGCTCTTCCTCGTGTTTTCTTACAACGTAATCAGCAAGGTCGTTAACTCGAATCAATAACGGAACTTTTGTACCTTTGTTAGCTTCACTTTCTTCATGAAGACGAAAGGCAGGGATAGGGAATTCATGGCTGCTAACTTTGGCTTTAGCCGTCGCATACTTCATTCCAAAAAATGATTCTGAAACTTCGCTTAATTGGACAATCGGCTTACCAAACATTGCTTGAAGCCCGTAGTGAATATCCATGCTCATATAGTTATCCTCATTTTCACTACAGCACTGACGTGATATAGTTCTTAGTTAATTGGTGTTTATCCTTGTTCTTGACTAATATGATAGATAAACATTTTGTTTGTTCGTGTTTATGTGAATGGTGCGCCCAGATGGTGACTATGTCAAGTGATTATCGGTGTTTATTGGTGTTTGTGTGAAAGAGTGGTTTCTAAGTTCGGATTTAGTGGGTTTGGATGGAATGCCTAAATCAGTGACTGGTGTCTCCCAAAAAGGTAGACGTAACAATTGGTTATCAAGACAAAGTGCTACTTCTAGCAAAGTATTTGAATACCATATTTCTAATTTCCACCCAGATGTAAAAAAACAACTGATTGAGAAATACGTCACGGATCTTGATGAAGCGGAATATCTATTAACTGCATCAGCACCTAGCGTAACTTCGACGTCAGTAGAGCAAGTTGATATTGGTAGCAGCAAAACTAGCCAGCAGGTTGCTAGCCGAGCCTCTCGCAATACCGATGGCAATGTCACAGAGATTTCGAATGTTAAGTCTGTGAAAGCCACTTCTCAAATAGGCGATATGTGCGCTGTACCCGTGTACAACGTTTATGCCTCTTGTGGGTTTGGTGCTCAAAACGATACCGAATACCAACTCAGAACCGAATTCCTACCTTGTTTATGGTTAAGACGCTTCGGCCTAACAGAAGAAGATGCACGTATCATCATTTGTCACGGTGACTCAATGGAAGACACTTTGAGCGACGGCGATGAAGTATTAGTCGATACCCGGGAACTCGATCACCCAGTAAAGCATGGTGTCTATGTTGTTCGCATTGGTAAGCACGTCTACATAAAACGCCTGAAGTACGACATCATGGCTGAGGGCTATAACGTCATCTCAGACAACAAAGAAGAATATGATTCGTTTATCGTGAATGGGGAGAAACTCGACGAGTTCGCGGTAATCGGGAAAGTTGTTACCACCGTCATGAAGGCGGTGATATAGAAACGTACAGGCATCCGAAAGGGTGCTTTGCTCTAGTTAGCCTGGACACAAAGATAAGCGACCTTTCTATGTTTTTAATAATTCATGCTTTGCTAAGTCAACAATTTCACTAAAACGGAATTATCCAGAAAACTGCTAAGGTTGAATTTTTCCCCATGGCATCTTCTAGCTCGAAAGTGCCCCGAAACCACTTAGATCAAATACCCTACACCTTTTATGGGGCGTACGTTTTCCCTAATCAAATCTAATCCGATGGAAGAGGCTCAGGCCGAGCTTATTTTGGGTGTATGTAGTTTGACAATCGTATTGCTCCGAAGCCACCGGAGTTATACGGAATCTTTCGTCAATTTCTGAATTTCAACCCCTAGTCGCTAGGCAATACTGGCGTTAGATTGAGCGTGAGTATAATTATCGTTATCATTGGTTACATAAAATTACGGAAAAAATCCGTCTAATATGCGTTAGCCGTTTGGAGAAGTTATGAAGTATCTCACTTTTGTTTTTTTGTTAGTATCATTTACCAGTCAAGCTAGTTGCTATGTAGTAGGCGACCTAAAGGGCTTTTCTACACGTCAAATCGAAAGCTTTGAAATAGACAAAGATGGTATTTCATCTCAAAAATTCATTGTTGAATTTGAAGGTGAAGAAAGTAGCGTATCTCCAAATAACATGAGCTGTTTTCAAGCTGGCACGGCTACATTAATCTGCGCAGATGTTGGTAATGATGGCGAATCGACTATAGAAACGTGGGCTGTATATCCAGATTCAGGAAAAGCCGTATATACAAAGTCCATTAATGGGTTTGGAGCTTTTAATGGGGCAAATATGTTCGTAGGTAACATTAAGGGAAACTGCGACTAAACGGCTAACAGATAAGGATTAAGCGTTGCGTAGCCAACGTTAAATCCCAAGTGTTGGACAAGCCCGAGCCTCTGTGCGATCTGCTCTAGAAGGTTGGCGGGCTTGATAATTGTCTATAGGCGATCCTCGGTCTTACTCCGTATCTGAAGTTTTACTCGTGGCACTTTTCTCAAAAAGTGCCAGCTAGCTCAGAACTGCCCCAAAACGTGTTAGGACAAATACTCTACCTCCTTTAGTGGACGTGCGTTTTCCCTATAAAATCTAATCCAATTGAAGAGAGTCAGACCGAGCTTATTTGGGGTGTATGTAGGTTGAAAATCGTATTGCTCCGATGCCGCCGGAGTTATATAGAAACTTTCGGTCATTTCTGAAGTTAACATCCTATTTGCTAGGTAATACGGGCATTAGATCGAGCGTGAGTATAATTAGTTTTTTGATTGGTTGCATAAAATTCCGTCTATGAAGCGTTACATGCAATCCAATCTTATAGTACTTGTTTCGTTGACTAATAAG
Organism: Vibrio chagasii; assembly: GCF_002954585.1. Lineage (GTDB taxonomy): Bacteria > Pseudomonadota > Gammaproteobacteria > Enterobacterales > Vibrionaceae > Vibrio > Vibrio chagasii_A. The sequence continues at coordinate 768,843 of NZ_MSCI01000001.1, read as the reverse complement.
GTATAATTGCAATAAATATTTGTAGCTAATTATTAATATGAAAAAATATATAAAGTGGGTGATTGGTGGAACGGGTACTCTTGTTATGTTTCTCTTCCAAGGCATAGGGACTAAATATTTACCTGACGATTTACGATATTTTGGCACAAAGAACACACTTCCACAGGAGGTGACTGAACAAAAAATATCTAAATTTAGTCGTCGTGAAAAAACTGAAGTTCCTAGCCTTCGCTCTCCAATACTGGATGGGAATCTATTTATTGAAAAACATTTCGATCGACTTGTGTTTGGCGGAGTGAATTTTGATCAGGTCCAGCTTGCTGCTCGTTCTAAAGCGGGAAGTAAGGCAAGTATCCTAGAGAGAAACGCAGGTTCTATATCCTTCAAAATCTACGAAATACCTTACATAGAGATTGCATACAAAGGACAGTACTTAACGCTGCAAATTATTCCCGAATACTTGGGTGATGACTATATCGCTTTGTATTACACTATTGAGCCAATAGGCGCTCCAACAATGAAGCTAGAGCCAGCCATAAGAATATAACAAGAGACTAAGGTAGATTCCCAATGAATGGCGTTTTTTATTCCATCGTTGGGTGCTGTTTTTTTACTTTGAGAAAGGTGAATAATGAAAAAAAGAATTAAAATATCTAATTTTATTGTATATATATTAAGTATGCTTACTTACATGACTCTAGGTATATGTCTGGGTATCATTTTCAAAGCAGACATTAATCTTATAGAACAAGTGGGTAATATAGGTAGTTTTCTTGGTGGTTTAGCAACATGCCTTGCTGTTATTATTGCTTGGAAAGCTAAAAATGAGTGGTTTGGTGAGAGGAATTTTGACTATAAAATAGAATTATTCAATAATATGATTGAACTTTATCTATGTGGTATAAAGTATTTTGAATTTTTAAAGCCAGCTTATTCATATCAAGATAAAACTACAGATGAATTATGTAAAAGTTGGGAAATACAAGCAATAAAGAACCTTCAAGACTTTGATGAGAAGGCAAAAAAAACTCTCATGACTGCCTGTAAAGTTCAAGTTCATAATAGTAAAAACGGTTTTTCAAGTCAAAAATATGTAAATGAAATTGTCCAACAGGCCATAACATTTTTAACGCTAACCTCACCAATATATTCAGAAAGAACAGAAAGTAGTATCAAAGATGCTTTTAAAACAGTGCAACGAATTGATGATGGGCATGAAGAATTTAAGAAAAATATGATTGAAACTATTAATAATTTATCACTTCATCTTTTTAATGAAGAAGTTAAATTATCTGATTTTGGTTTAGATACTAACTATCGAAATATAAATCAATTTATAGATAATTTAAATAAAGACAGTGTATTGTATAAATATACAAACTTTAAGAATTAAATAGATGAAAATCAATCATATGGATGTTTTAAAATTAAACCTTAAGGAAAGTAGTGATGAAGTTTCTAGACGATTTTGAGTGGGAATATAAAGATTTTATTTTTATAGTTTGTGTCTTAGTAAATATGTTTGCTTCATTGATTAAAGACGTTGTTAATATTTTTGGGCTAGAAAATGTTGAGTGGCTAATTTTAGGACTAAAAGTGATATCAACTATCTTAGGTACAGTTTATGCCGTTTGGAAGTTTTTAAGACTTAAGCCTAAAAGGATAATAATTGCGTCTGATGACTGGGATTTAAATGTTGAAAATGTCAATAGAAAAATATTCAGTAAGTACATTCCTAAGTCGTTACATAAGAAAGGTGAAAAGCCACTATTTGATATAAAAATAGAAAATGATGATGGTTCTTTAAGCGATGTTGATATTGAATCATCAATTGACAATAAAGGTGGCATTATCCTTAGAGGAACTACAGGTGGCAATGTTCCTGATAATAGATTTATACTAACTCTAAGGTCACTCAGTTGAAATTCTATAATGTTTCTTTTAATTTTTGAGTAAAAGAAAGTTTTTATTTTTTAATTTTTTTTCGAGATAACTATAGTTCAAGGTAAGGAGTTTTAATGACTCCTTACCTTTGACGCTGTTAACCCCCTATTAAATATAAATCGCTGGTTATTTATATTTGGCAAAGAGCCTCTCAAATTCATCAAATGCACCTTTGAAGAAAAAAAGGCGATATTCTTCATAAGTAGTACGCTGTTTTTCCTTTATGCTGAGGATATCTACCTCGTTGCCGCTATGTTCCATCATCTGAATAAAAGTTTCTGGTACGCCCTGTTTATACGCTACAGCTTTTGTACCCATAGCATGGGTTTTTTCCAGTACTTCTCTTACAAACGCTGTACCTTCAGGAGTAAAAATTTCCATACAAGTGAGTTGAATTCTTTGTAATCGTTTAAAGGTTTTATCCAACGTGTTTCTGTCTATGTTTTCACCATCATAGTGTTTGAGAATGTGTAAAACTTCAAATAAATCCTCTAACACCTTATTACGTTCTACTCTGGTCGAGATCTTTTTCTGGTCTAATGAAAACTTGGCCGCGAAACATGCAATTATCATTGAGACTATAGCCACAAAAAGAGTTGCCCAGTCAATTAATCTCGGCTCTGCAAGATTATATATTGCATTAGCTATATCAGACATAATTCCTCTTTTTTATAAAAACTCTATCAGTGTGCTGACCGTATTTCCCGACGACAATATTCTTGGTTTAACGTGACAGTACTTAATACGCACTTAAACCAACTCTTTTACTAGTCCGATGTTACTCATCGCACTAGCTCTTCACAAGTAAATTTGCCATATCTGTAGTTATTGATGGTTTTCTAATTTATCAAAGTCACTGACACAGAAATGTCCAAAACCTTCACAGGTTGAATTTTTACCCTTAGCACTTTCTAGCTCGAAAATGTCCAGGATCTTGATAGGTTGAATAGCTTTTTTTGGGGATTCTATTTGTGAACACAAATAGGCCCCTTCGAGTCAATATTTTTATATTCACTACAAACCATTAATCGCTTTTATATTTTACGGTCGTGTAGTTTATGCGGGAACAACTGGGTATAAACTTGCCACAAGGTATTTAGGTTTCTATGGCCAGTTACCTGAGCAACCTCTTCAATGGTAAAGCCTTTCTCGAACAAGCGGCTTGCACCTTCACGGCGTAGGTCATGATAACGTAGGTTATCAATCCCAACCTTTTGACACACTTCAACGAAGCCTCTACCAACTGAGCGTGGGTTGTAAGGAAATATCAACTCTCCCTTACGCTCTTGCCTCATCACAATATCGAATGCTTCACCAAGCAGAGGAACGACCATATGGTTGCCTTCTTTCTTACGTGGGTCTTTTCGGTCACGTACGATCACTGTTCTAAGTTCTTCGTTTAAGTCTTCCCAACGAATACCACACACTTCACTTACTCTCATACAGCTCAGGATGCTGAAGTCTAGAAGCATTGAATAGGGGATTTTGTTTTCTCTGCGCTGCTCGCGTTCTTCTAGTGCTTCTTTTAACAGGTCTATTTCATCGGTAGTAGGCCGTCTGGTTCGTTTCTCTGATTTACCGATGAGTTTCATTTCATACAGAATGGGTGTTGCTTCTAAGAATGTGTTCACGTTCGCGGCAACGTTGAATACAGGTTTAGCTCGTTTGAATACCGAACGTAAAAAGTAGATGTCGGAATAGACGGTAGAGGGCTTGGTTCCCGTACTGCCTCTATTCTGGCAGTGCTCAATCAAGTCTTTAGTGGTTAGCTCATCGGAATAGATTTTTGCTATGTCACAATCACGGAGCATTTTTAATACGGTTTGTTTAGATCGGCCAGTATTGTCCCAGAGGTTTTTGTTCCCAATGTACATGTCTAGAAGCTGGCCAATGGGTACAGAACGGTCTTGAGTTTCACCTTCTTCTATCTTTCGCACTTCATTTTTTGCCCAGGCAGTAGCGAGCGTTTTTTTCTTATGAGTTTTAGAGAAACGTTGAGCAATTTTGCTCCGGTGTTTCACGGTAACGGTGGCTTTGTAGCGAGACTCACCGCTCGCTAGAGTTCGCTTTTCAATACTATAAGATGCCATGAACGTGTGCCTCTGAGGTGTACCAAAAGGGTGATTTGAGGGGTACAAAAGGTGTACCAAGGTTCAGAGATTATAGCAGTTTATTGAAGTTCTTCTAGGTTGTTATTTTTATTAAGTGATTGAAAATAATGGTATATATGGTTGGCGTTAGGTAGGGCAGGGAATGGCGTATTTTAGTGAAACTTATAGATTGTCGGTTTGAGAGCCATATGATGTCAGGGTTCCAATCGGATGATGTGTCTATAGCTGTACCAATGGGTTTTTTGAAATCACAGACTATAGGTAAGTTGCGCCTAGTATAAACGAAGTAGAGCCGTTAGCTAGCAAGATGAGGCTTTTGTTACACCATAATTATTTTAAGCACTTATGTTGAACTAACAAGGAAGAACACGGGTTCAATTTAGGTGGTTATGACGTAAGCGTTTAACGATTATGTGATTGAGAAGTGATCGCCCCGAGTCATACAAAAGAACTGCGGAAGTATAAGTAAACACGAAGTGTCAACATTTAAGGTATTGACACTTCTTGGTAAGTCTAGATTATTGTTAACTAATATTAATTACGTGTCGCTGTAAATGGCACGAATTCATTTTGCTCTAAGCCATTGGGACCTGAGCATCTCACTTTTCCTGCTATGTAATCATCAGAAATATATGTTATTTCATAGGCTGCATCATAGAATGAACTGGCTTTAGCGACGATTTTATTATTTTTTAAAGACATTTTAGCCGCGCAAAGATAGCCTGAATTGAAAGATATGCCAAGTTTACTATTGCTTAATACTTCGAGTTTCGGGTTTGAGCTTGTACCTCCTTTCAGCGAGATATTCATGGTATACGACCCACGGCGGTCTCTAAAGCGCTGATAAGCACTATAATCAACTAAACCCTGTCCAAGGCCAGTCAGCGGCGAATATTTTAGTTGACCACTTTCAGTAACGAAAACCAGTTCCTCAATGTTGTCACCGTTAAGATCTACCATTGAAAAACTCTTGATGTCTTCATTCGGCAAAAGTTCTCTAGGTTCACCTAACATAGAATCTGCAGCAACAGCGGCGACTGAAAATAAAGTGGTAATAGAAAGGGTAAATATTGTTTTTTTCATACTAATACACTCATTTTATTGATGTTTTTATTAAAGTATTCATCTAGTAGCATATCAAGATTGGCGTGTGGATTGAAGATGAATTTATAAAATGAGTGCTTAATACTTGAGCTTTAACACACATGTATAACGTTCGTTGTATATTCGTATCCTTAGTATAATTTTCTAGGTTTTCTAGGAATAACAGGCAGGGATTAAAGTGAGCGCAAGTACAAACAAAAATACAGCCGATTGTAAGGCGGCCATTTTTATGCGGATTTCTTACATTCGAGTGAGTTGTGAGGGTAGTCAAATATTTTACTGTGCTGACGACTAAATGTAATGAACTAGGCTTAGTTTTACGTGGTGGTTAAGTGATGAATATTGAGGTGAACTTTAGGTATTAGATAAAGGAACTTCGACCTAGGAGCTGCTTTGACTAAGATTGATATGAGTTGATAGACGGTTTTGACCAGGGGTTTCCGTTTGGGTTTTTGTTCTCCGTGCTATGGCTTGGTCTTAGCGCATGTCGCCCTGACGTAGTGGTCACTCAAACGATCGGTCGGGTAAAAAAATAGCCAGCAGAGGCTGGCTATTTTTAGAAAGCTTTAAAATACTAAATTAAAGTACTTTGATGCTGTCAGCTTGTGGGCCTTTCTGACCTTGAGATACTACGAACTCAACTTTTTGGCCTTCAGCAAGAGTTTTGAAACCTTCGCCAATGATTGCAGAGAAGTGTGCAAATACGTCTGGACCGTTTTCTTGTTGAATGAAACCGAAGCCTTTAGTTTCGTTGAACCATTTTACTGTACCAGTAACTGTGTTAGACATGATGTTATCCCTAAAATTAATTTTTATAGTGAGCCAATTGTGGCACTGATAGCGTGGAAAAGTTTATTGCTATTGCGTACAACACAACGGGGTTACTAGTAATCCAACGAAATGTTTATATACAAAGAACTTTCTTTCTAGCCGAAATCGAGTCTAAATCAAATCAGGGGATAGTCAATCGAATCCATAGTGAAAGGTTGCAGAAACTTGGGGGTAGTCAAACTTTGCATTCCTTAAATATCATGTAGTTACAGTTGTATGGTGATTTCTTGTCGTTTTTGTGAAAAACATAGGTAAGTTTGATGACAAAATTAGAGTGGTTGCACTGTTTTTACATATTGTGCTTTCGGAAAAGAAAGCCGCTAAATTGACCTGAAGCCCCGTATTTAACGGCTTTATTTATAAAATCATCTAATGTTTGTGCTGATTGTTTTAACGGAGTTGCTACCTTTTTAGGCGATAGAGGTTGCCATTGTCAGTACTGAAGAAAATATCCCCATCTGGTGAGGTTTCGATGTCTCTGATTCTTTCGCCTAGGTCTTCTAGAATACGTTGCTCGTCAGTCGCATCACCTTGCTCATTGACCGTTACCACATTGATATGGGTAAGTTTAAGTGCGCCTGCTAATAATTTTCCTTTGAGCTCTGGGAACTTATCCCCTTGATAAACCACTAAGCTGCCAGGGGCGATTGAAGGAATGTAGACCTTTTTAGGTGCTTCGATGCCTTCTTTAGTTTCCGAATCACCAACGCTGATTGGTCCCCAATACTCTTTACCATGAGATGTGACAGGCCATCCGTAGTTGGCTCCCGCTTTTATTAGGTTAATTTCATCACCACCACGTGGGCCATGCTCAATCGACCACAGCTTTTGACTTGGGAAGTCGTAGAACAGTCCTTGCGGGTTTCGGTGGCCATAGCTCCAGATTTCGTTGAGAACCTTGTCGTTGTTTACAAATGGATTGTCACTTGGTGTGCTTCCGTCAGCATTCAAGCGCAATATTGAACCTGCATGAGTTAAGGTATTTTGCCCGTTATCTCGATCACCACGGTCGCCAATCGAAAAGTAGAGGTGGCTATCATCGAAGGTAATGCGACTGCCAAAGTGACGTCCAGTGTCGGTTCTAGATTCTGAAACGAATACATCTTGCCAATTAGACACTTCACTATTTTGGTAATCAGCAGAAGCGAGTGTGGTTACACCTTCATCATCGATGTTTTTGCTGTAAGTGATATAGAGTTTGTTTTCTTCAAAGGGCGAAAAGGTGATATCTAACGCTCCACCTTGACCCTTTGCCCACACATTGGGAAGCCTGAACAGTGTGCTCTGGTCACCGGTTTTCAGATCAACATGTTTGATCACACCTTCTTTTTCTGTGATTAACATGGATCCTTCGTCTACATAGGCGAGTCCCCATGGAATCACAAGTCCATCGGTTATCTTCTCAGCTTGCCAAGCAAAAGCCGTTGTTGAGGCAAGGGGACCAGACACAACCAGTGCCAAAGCTGAGGTGAGGATACGGTGATAGGTGTTCATTGAAGTCCCTTCATTGTTGCGCGCTAGTGTTAGTCTAGCTTGTGTGAGCGACAGGCGGAAAGTTAAGGTGTGTGAAAAGTGACTATTCACATATTTAGTTCAGCCAGTGTTGTATGATTATACGAGCTAACGTATGTTTACCCTGCGACAGTCCAATCGATCCTTTCGGAGCACCATGAATATCATACCTGCAACATTCTCTCTATCTTCTATATCTCTATGTTGTGAGGTTGATAAAGCAAACCTTTTAATTACGTGTACAGCCTCATGAGCCGTCGATTTGATTTTAAGTCAATCTTACTGGCGTGTTTAGTCATCAGTATCGGCCAACTCAGTATGGGTTTGGTATTTCCTTCTTTACCTTGGATCGCAAAGGACTTTGATGTCTCGCTAGAGCAAGCTCAGCTGTTGGTGAGTGTCTACCTGCTAGGCTTCGGGCCTTCACAGTTTGTTTATGGTCCAATTTCAGATGCTTTGGGGCGTAAAAAGGTACTATTAAGTGGCTTACTACTCGCCATGTGTGGCTTGTTGATGATCATCTTCTTCAGCCATTCTTTTACCAGTATGGTATTGGGGCGATTCCTGCAGGGATTGGGCACGGGCTGTTGTGCTGTGCTGGCTCGCGCTTCCACACGAGATAGATTCAACGGTGCTGACTTACCATTAGCGATGTCTTACATTGCGATGGTTGCGTCGATTACACCTCTTATTGCCCCCGTCATTGGTGGCTTTATCAACTTCCACTTTGGCTGGAGTATGGTGTTTATCTCGCTACTTGGCTATGTCTCATTAGCTTGGGTCGTATTGGCGTTTAAATTCAAAGAAACGGTTTTACAGCTCTCGCCGATTCCCTCACCGAAGAAGATGGCATCGCAATACAAAGAGCTACTCACTTCTCGCTACTTTATGAGTTTTGCGAGCATTGGTTGGCTTAACTTTAGTCTCATGATCACCACTGTGTCGGTGATGCCATTTATTATGCAAAACCAGATCGGGATGACATCCGATGAATATGCGATGTGGGCGGTGATCCCTGCGTTAGGCATGCTTGGCGGGACAAGTTTGTGTAACCGTATCCGTCCAATGTTAGGTAACAAGAAAACACTGCTATGCACGCCTGTGTTACATATATCGGCAGCGTTGTGGCTTTTCTTCTGCCCACTTGAGCCTCTCTATCTAATGCTCGGTCAGTTTTTGATGATACTGGGGAATGGTATCGCGTTACCTTGTGCTCAAGCTTTGGTGATGTTGCCTTACAAAAAGAACGCAGGTGCAGCGGCTGCGATGTCGGGAGGCGGCCAAATGGTGGTGTCTTCGCTGGTAAGTATGGGGTTGGTTAAACTTGGCCTTGGCGAAGCGTGGCATCTGTCATTGGTCATCGCGTTGTTCACGGCGATTACGTTATTGAATATTTTGCGTGGCTTTAGTAGCCAAGAAGCCAGAGACGCTCAGCTTAGCTAGTTAAATGAGTTCTCGAATTTAAACTGGAAGGCCACTGAAATGATGAATTTCAATGGCCTTTTTAATGCTCAACGCTTTGGCTTAACTTGCCCAGACTATCTGCTATTCGCAGACGACAGCGACCTTCTCACTGGCTGCCGTCTTGGCTGGAACTGGATGGTCGATCAGTCGGATAGGGGACTCATAAAGCTCAGACAAGGCCTGCTCATTAAGCAACTTATCAGCGCTTCCTTCAAAGGCGATCTTACCTTTCTTTAGAGCGACTATGTGTGTCGCGTAACGCAGTGCGAGATTCAAGTCGTGCAGAATGACGATGATTCCAACGTCTTCTTTTTTATTAAGCTCAGACAGTAAACCCATCAATTGGAACTGGTGATGAACATCTAGTGCGGATGTAGGCTCGTCGAGAATCAATACTGGAGACTGTTGGGCGAGCAACATCGCAACCCACGCTCGTTGGCGCTCACCGCCGGATAAATCGTCCGCTAAAGCTTGTGAAAACTCGGCAACGCCTGTTCTAACCATAGCTTGTTGGATAATAGATTGATCTTCAACGTTCCAACGGCCAAACGCGCCTCGCCAAGGAAAACGCCCTAAACGAACCAATTCTTCTACTGTTAAGCCTGCCGAAGCAGGGAGCTTTTGAGGTAAATACGCAACCTTCTTGGCTAAGTCTTTGCTTTTGAAAGAAGAGATAGAAGCACCATCCAGCTTTACTGTGCCGTGATCAGGTGCCATTTGACCTGAGAGCAAGTTAACCAGCGTCGATTTACCAGAACCATTGTGACCAAGAACGACCGTAAGTTCATTTGTTGGAATACAAAGCTCGTCAATTGAGAGAATGGTGCGTTCGTTACGAACCATTGTGATATTTGAAAGCTGAAACATGTCAGTCCTGGATTTTAAGATTAAGTAATAGTGTTAAGCGGTTTTCTTATTGTCTGGGTGTCTAGGGCAATCGTCGCAATATTTTCTAGAGTCACACTTGTAGACTAAGCAACAGCTGACCCTAACGAGCTTAAGCAACCCTGTTGTATCGTCGACTTTGAGGCTGTCTAAGTGGTTCTCTGGTAGTTGGCACGCTGTTAACCATAGCCTTGCTTGCTCAGTGATGTACTCATTAGTCAGGCTTTGTTCGCGCTGTTGCAGTTTGATCAAACAACCCAGCAGTAGATCTGCGAGCAAATGGTTGGTAAACCCCGGGCGAATGCGTGTCCACTCGCTAATCTGGCTGCGTAAAAACTCCGTGAGTTCCAATATGGCTTGACCCGCATGCGGGATTAGTTCTTCTGGTGTACCGTGTTGGTGATCACCATTGAAGAAGCGGTATCCTGTGACAAATTCTTTATACCTGAATTGACCGATATTCTTGATATCTGGCAATGAATGAAGGCCATAGATAGAAACGAAGGTGACGTAGATTGGCTGCCAGCATACTAAATCCCAGGTTCGGGTTAACCAATAGGCTTTACCTGCCTCAGAATGATTTTCCGCCAAGCCATCGTAAACGCGCTTTATCTCGATATGGCTTTTATCATTTGTTATGGCAATACTTTTGCTGCTCAGAGAACCATAACTGCCGCTTAAATAAGGGGTAATCTGTTTTGAATAAGCGAAGATTTTCTGGTGTAGAGAGGGGGCTCTACGACGAGTGGCAATGTTGTGCAGCTGGGAAAGCATGTTAAACCAGTAAATGATAATCAGTTGCGTTATCATATCGAACCTTATCGATGATAACCATACAAAATGGAGCATCTCCTCGGAGAACTCTTATTGTTAAATTTATAAATTGAGTGCGTCTTAGTCATTTTTAAGTGATAAAAGCCTCTTTAAATGATAAAAAGTAATTCTGAATCGACTTAATTGCTGCCATTAGCGAGATTATAAAAGCGTGACTATGAACACACCTGCATTTGACCGTATCAGCCGTGTCTTGGCTTATATACATGCGAACCTCAGCTCGACATTATCTTTAGAGGATATTGCGAAACAGAGCTGTTGGTCTCGTTGGCAGCTGCAAAGAGTGTTTCAAGCCGAAACTGGGCTTACTGTGGCGAACTACGTCAGAGAGCTCAAGTTAAGCCAAGCTGCTGAAGAACTGTTAGATACCAAAGAGCGAGTTATCGATATCGCGCTTGAACTAGGATTCAATTCAGAAATTAGCTTTAGCCGTTCGTTTAAGCAGATGTTTGGTTCTAGTCCAAGTCAGTATCGAAAAGCTGGAAAAAGAACGGGACTTCGTAAACCGATACAAGTGTCTGACACGCTGAGCAGCACTGATAATGGCCCGCAGAGCTTTGTTGAAGTTCGTATTGAGGAAAGAGAATCGTTCCTAGTGAAAGGGATCACTTCTGAAATCAGTGGTCTGTTTTCGCTGACACAAGATTTTGCACAGAAAGTCCCTCAATTGTGGTCACGCTTAGAAGGGGAAGTGACACTACCTGATGACAATGCCTATCAGTTCATTGGTGTGGTTGATCTCACTCAGGCTTGTTTTGATGGCACCAATATTCATTATTGGGCGGGAGTTGAACTGAATGATGAGATTTCAATTCCTCAATTGCCGAGCATTATCTCTGACAAGCTAGAGGTCTTAAACATTCCAAAGCAAACCTATGCTGTGGTGAAACATTGTGGTCCGATTGAGAATCTTCGACATACTTTGAGTTGGTTTGTACTCAATTGGTTACCGAGTTCTGGTTATCGAGGTGTTGATGGCTATGAGCTTGAAGTATACCCACTCGGTTATCAAACTCATGCAGCGGATGCAGTGATGGAGTACTGGGTTCCTATTATTAAATCGTAGTCATATCGCGTCTAGCATACTCTTTACAAAGCCATTCACTCAATAAGGTCAATTGTGTTTTTAATCATCAATTGACCTTTTTTCGTTATAAATAGGCCAAGTTCTTTTTGAACTTGCACCAAATTGTTAATTATCCCATCGATAGATACATACAATGCAAATGAGATTTATTATTATTTACAAATAAGCATTGGTACCGAGGGAATCATGACCACTCACACTCGTTTTAAGTATTCATCACTAGCAGTTGCATTGCTGACTGCACTTTCAGCGCAAGCCATGGCGGAAGAGACCGTTACTACGGCAGATTCGAATGTAGAAACTGTTACGATTATGGGTAAAGCCTATCGTAATACCGCGACTAAGTCGGCACTTGAGCCTGAAGAAACGCCTCAAGGTATTACCGTTATTGATGAAGAACAGTTAGAGCAACGAGGTGTTCAATCTTTAAATCAAGCCCTTCGTTATGCACCGGGTGTTGTAACTGAAAACCGCGGTAGCTCAGTAGCAATGTTTGACTCTTACTCTATCCGTGGTTTCGCGACTAACAATGTTAACTACTACGATGGTCTGTCACTTCAATTCTTGAATGGTTGGAATCTACAACCGCAAATTGACCCGATTGCAATGCAGCAAGTAGAGATCTTCAAAGGGCCAACCTCTGTACTTTATGGTGCTATGCCACCGGGTGGTATGGTCAATATGATCGCTAAAGCACCACAAACGGAGCAGTCTACTAAAGTTGGTGTTGCAACAGGTTCACGTAATCTACAAGAAGCGTCGATTGATACTACTGGTCAGTTCGGCAATAGTGACTTTTCTTACCGTTTGATAGCACTAGCTCGTAAGCAAGACAGCCAAGTTGATAACGCAGAAGAAGAGCGTTACTTGATTGCTCCTTCTGTAGACTGGCAAGCAACGGACAGCACGTTAATCAACTTCAATCTGTACTACCAAAATGACCCTTCAATGGGTATCAACTCGGCAATGCCGTTGGATGTGCTGAAAGCAAGTGATCCATCTGTTTCTATGGGTGACAAGAACTGGAGTAAGTTTGAGCGTGAAGTTCTTATGGTCGGCTATAAGATCAACCATGAGTTTAATAGCAATTGGACATTCCTACAGAACGCTCGTTATACAGATGCCTCTTTATACCAAGAGAACACTTATCACGTGAGCTACGACCCAAGCACGCCTAATCAGCTTGACCGTTACTTGTACTCTACTGATGAGAGCTTTAAAGGGTTTGTTATTGATAACCAATTGAGCGGTATTGTCGATGTTGGTTCAGTAGAGCATAACTTGTTGCTTGGTATCGATTACCAAGATCTAGACGGTAATGTTAACTACTCATCTTACAGTGCGAATGGCAGCGGCTTTAACAGCTTTGATCCATTAAATCCGAATAACGATCTACTAGACCGTAGTGACGTGACTAAAACCGGCGAATACTTAGATGACACAACGTCAAGCCAGCTTGGTTTCTACGTTCAAGACCAAATTCGTCTGGATGCGTTAGTGCTGATTGCAGGTGCGCGATTCGATCACTACAAGTCTGAAAGTGATTACTACGCACATGAATCCGATCACAAGCAGTTCACTTACCGTTTAGGTGGTTTGTATCAGTTTGATAATGGATTAGCACCATTCGCAAGTTATGCGACGAGCTTTGAACCCGCTCCAGGTGTTGATAAAGCGGGTAACGAATTCGATCCAGAGAATGCTCAACAAGCAGAGATTGGTGTGAAATACCTGTCTGATGATATGTCGAAAGAAGCGACGGTTTCTCTATTCCATATCGTTAAGCAAGACATGTTGATGACAGACCCAACTAACGTTTATGGCCCAAGAATCCAAGTGGGTGAAGTGGTATCGCAAGGTGCGGAACTATCAGGACGTTGGTTCGCGACTGAAAGCTTCGATATTGCAGCAGCATACACCTATGTTGACATGGAAATCACTGAAGACTCTAGTAACGGTTTAGAGGGTACGACACCGATCTATGTGCCTGAGCATACGGCTAATGTGTGGGCTAACTACAACATATTTAATGGTATGTTGGCTGGTTCTCGATTCAGTGCCGGCGCTCGTTACGTGGGTGAAATGCAAATGGATGCGAGCAACACGCAAGGTAAAGTTCCGTCTTATACGGTTGTTGATTTGTCGGTGGGTTATGACCTAGGAGCAGCAAGCGACACACTATCTGGTGCGACAGCTAACCTAGCCGTGAACAATATTTTCAACGAAGAATATTACGCGTGCTACGACCAATCTAACTGCTGGTTCGGTGCTGAGCAGTCTGTAGAGCTTAGCGTGAACTACGAGTTCTGATTCAGTTAGTAATACCACTTAAAAAGCAGCCTTACATTGGGCTGCTTTTTCTTATCAAGAAATATTTAATTTAGATTGAGTAGGTTAGGCATGAATATAGTACGTGTAGGCTCCCATTTTTCTAAAGTGACAAAACTGAACAAGACACTCGTATTTTCGTTGTTGCTGAGCGCCTTATCGTTTAATGCGATGGCGGATTACCAAGTTGAAGACAGCGAAGGAGTGAAAACCCTTGAAGCTCAACCTGTTAGAGTAGCAGCGCTGAACTGGGACATTGCTGAACAAGTGATTGAACTCGGTGTAAAACCCGTCGCAGTACCTGATATTGCAGGGTATACCGATTGGGTTGTTCAACCCGCTATTCCTAAGGGGGTTGCGGATATCGGTACTCGAACTGAACCTAACTTTTCAGCGCTCAAGAAACTCAACCCTGATGTGATTCTTATTGCTTCACCTCAAAAAGATTTGCAAGAGCGACTCTCTGAAATTGCACCAGTATTTTATTACCAAACTTATAGTGAGCAGCATAGCAACGCGGCGGCGGCTATCGAGAACTTTAAGAAGATAGCTCAATTGCTTGGCAAAGAAGAACAAGCGAACAATAAACTGGCTACGATGGATGCGCGTATTGCTGTACTTAAGGCCGAACTAGATAAAGCGTATCCGGGCGACAAACCGAAAGTTACTTCATTCCGTTTTGCCAGCACCACTTCGGTATACATTTATGGTGATAACTCGATTCCACAATATGCGCTTGAGCAGCTTGGCTTTGAAAATGCGATGGAGCTTCCTGCGAGCCAGTGGGGTATCAGTCAAAAGCGTATGACTGAGCTTAAGAAGGTAAAGAATGGTATTGCGCTTTACTTCGAACCTTTCCCATACCAAGACAAGTTAAATCAGTCCCCAATTTGGAAGAGTATGCCTTTCGTGCGCAATGGCCAATTTAGCCCAGTGGAGGCAAGTTGGAGCTACGGCGGGGCGATGTCGATTTTGTATAACGCTGAAGCCATGGCGCAATCGTTGTTGACGCTAGCGGAGCAGTAATGAGATTCAGTGGTTTGATGATGGGGGTAGCGCTATTTCTCGCTGCCCTTATTCATTTATGGTTAGGCCAGTCTGAATTTGGTCCCGTTGATGAGTTGTTCCGGCAAATCTCACAGATTAGCGACATCGCTTCGTTCGAACGAATGACCGATGATTCATTTGAGTTGATGGCGTTAGCCTATGTCAACTTACCTCGTTTGGTGATGGCGATTTTGATTGGTGGAACTCTCGGCGCGATAGGTAGCCTGTTTCAACAGCTAACACAGAATCGCATGATGTCTCCGCTTACCTTAGGTACATCGTCAGGTGCATGGCTGGGTCTGGTCATTCTAAATGTGGTCGCGCCGATGTTGGTGGCTCAGTATTCAGTTTGGTTTGCGCTGGTTGGGGCGCTGCTTTCTATGGGGCTTATCGTTTCCATTGTTGGTATTAAAAATATGAGCGGTTTGCCGATTGTTTTGGCGGGCATGGCAGTTAACTTACTGCTCGGTGCGTTTGCGACGGCGATTATTCTGCTTAATGATCAGTATGCGCAGAACTTGTTTGTTTGGGGAGCTGGCGATCTAGGTCAGAATGGTTGGGAGCAAGTGTTTTGGTTGATGCCTAAACTACTGCCAGTCTTCTCAATTTTCCTGTTGGCTCCAAGGGTTCTGACTCTGCTTTCGATTGGTACAGAGGGAGCTGCTGCACGTGGTCTTAATATCGGTACGACCTTCTTTGTACTGATGGCGATTGGCGTATGGCTGGTTTCTGTGTCGATTACTTCGGTGGGCGTGATCAGCTTTATTGGTTTGATTGCGCCAAACATAGCGAGACATCTAGGCTTTTTAAAGGCGAAATCTGAACTCATCGCCAGCTGCGTGCTAGGGGCGTTGTTACTTTGTGTGACTGATAGCTTGGCGATTTTCTTGGCACAATGGTCATTGGATATGATTCCAACAGGAACGGCAACTGCGGTGATTGGTGCTCCAGCTTTGATCATTATTGCTCGTAAGCAGATGTCAGCTCAGGATCAGCTATTCTTCTCGATGCCTAAAGGGCCACGGTCTATTTCACCTCTGGCTTATTTCTTAGTGGGTACGATGATCTTCGCTTTACTGGCGTTGAGTACAATGTCACAGCCTGCTTCTGATATGGGCTACTTTGTTATCCCAGATTCATTTGAATGGTCTATTCGTTGGCCTAGAATGTTAACCGCAATATTCGCTGGTGGCGGTCTGGCTGTAGCAGGTGTGATTTTACAAAGGTTGGTTTACAACCCACTTGCAAGCCCTGACATTCTTGGAGTGTCAGCCGGTGCGGTTTTAGCCTTGATTTTCAGTAGCCTGCTTATGGGATACTCGATTCACTCATTAAGCCCGTGGGTAGCGTTTTTGGGCAGTGCGATTGCCCTATGTTTGTTGCTGCTCCTTGGTAAAAAGCATCAGTTTGCACCTTCGATTCTCATTCTCACTGGTATCTCATTGACCGCCGTGTTGGAGGCTTTAGTACAATTTTCTCTAACGCGAGTCGGCGAGGGAAAATACACCTTATTGGCTTGGTTGGCTGGCTCTACGTATCGTGTTGAACCTGATACCGCGACGATCATGGCTTTAGTGACAACCGTTTGTATTGGCATTGCATTACTGTTGAGCCCTTGGGTGACGTTAATTGCGACGGGGCGTCAGTTCGCGAGTGCTAGAGGACTGAATATCAACATCGCCTATGTGGCTCTGTTGTGTATTGTCGCGGTTTTATGTTCGATGGTAACAACCACTATGGGGCCGGTCACTTTTGTAGGTCTACTGGCTCCACATATCGCCGCTATGGTTGGTGCTCGCTTGGTTCGAGAGCAGATCAGCTTATCGTTTTTGATTGGTGCAGCACTAATGCTATTCGCCGACTGGTTAGGACAAGTGGTGGTGTTCCCAGCTCAGCTTGCGGCAGGCACGTTGGTTTCTATCATAGGCGGAAGCTACTTCATCTTCTTGCTGCTGAAATCTCGGAGAGCGTAGGTGAACGCCCGGCGCTTTGTCTGCTGAAATCAGTATTCAAGGCAGTGATTGATGTTATCTATCGCTGCCTTTTTAGTTCGTATGCGTTATCCAACCTGAGCGTAAAATGATCAACCTAGCTCTCGTTTTTGATACGCAAATTTTGCATATGTTAACAAGATGTATAACGATAAGGTCTGACCACTTAGTTGAGTAGCCCATATGACCGGCCTATCTTGTATTACTTGTTCCATTGATGAAAACCAAATTGCGACGGTGGCATTAAATCGCCCAGATAAGCTGAATGCCATTGATATGGATATGTTTCAAGGCGTTAATGACATGGTTAAGGCGCTTAAAAAGAGCACGGAAATTCGAGCTGTGATTGTGAAAGGTAATGGGGCTGACTTTTGTTCCGGACTTGATGTGAAGTCGCTGCTGAACAGCAAATCTGGTGCGATGAAGCTTTTGTTTAAGTGGTGGCCCACACGTCCTAATGCCGCGCAGTATTTCTCGGTTGGTTGGCGAGATATTCCATGCCCAGTTATCTTTGCGATCCATGGTCGCTGTTGGGGAGGTGGCTTGCAACTGGTGAGCGGGGGAGACTTTAGAATTGCTAGCCCGGATGCGAACTTTTCTATCCTAGAAGCCAAGTGGGGCTTAATTCCTGATATGGGAGGCGCGATAGCTTTTCGAGAGTTGATGCGTAAAGACCACACTCTAGAAATGGCAATGACCGCTAAGGTGATCGATAGCGAGACCGCAAAAGAATACGGGCTTGTCACAAAAATAGCTGAAGATCCGTACGCGGAAGCTTATGCCTTGGCATTGGAGTGTGCAAACCGGTCGCCGGATGTTGTCGCTGCTAATAAGAAGCTCTACAACAAAACTTGGTGGTCTAGCCCTGGTGTCGCGTTATTCTACGAGACTTGGTACCAAATCAAAGTCGCTTTAGGCAAGAACAGAGCGATAGCAGCACAGCGTGAAATTCATCCTGATAAACCACGCGCCTACTTAGCGAGAAAGTTCAAATAACGTTTGTACAGGAATAATGGATATTCCCTTTGCTTATAGGGCATTGCGGTAACCTTAGAGCAATTTTATGTCTAAGGCTAAATGAGCATCCTGATGAACAAAACTTTTACTTACTCTCTAGCTGCCACCGCTATCCTAACTAGCTTAAATGCGTTCGCAAGTGGCCTATTTTTACAAGAGGCTGTTGTCGCCAACGCTGGTACTACAGGTGCTGGTGATGGTGTGTACACTCGTTCTGCTGCGGCGATGTGGACAAACCCTGCAACCATGTCTCACATGGGCGAAAGTAAGACGACCATCAACACAATGGCGTTCGATCTTGAGATGAAATATCAAGATAACGGTGACAAGCAAGATGGTAAAGCTCACTCAGTGATGCCTTCATTTGGCGCCTTCCACGCTCATCAAGTGACTGACAAATTACACCTTGGTATTGCGTTAGGCGCAGTAGGTGGTTATAGCCTTGACTACGGCAGTGATTGGGCTGGAGCGGGGCTGTTAGAAGATATCACTTTAACCGCAATGCAGATTAACCCATCGCTTAGCTACAAGTTGAATGACCAATGATCGTGTTAATGCTGACGGTGAAGAGTGGCGAGTTGGTGGTTCTTGGTTATTGCCTTTGGGAATCGTCAACTTTAACTTTAGTCGCTCTGAATACAACAACGATGCTTATAAGAACAACTACAGTATCGGGACATTTGTTCCACTGAGTTACTTTGATATTGAGCCTTTTGGCTGGCAAATCTTTCCTATGGCGGGTTACAGCTATAACGATGGCGAAGTAGCCGTTTTCGATGATGAAAACGTTGGTTCTGATTACGTGTTGATGCCGATCTCTACACATGGTGGCTATATTGGTGCCTTCGGCTTAAAAACGATTACTGACGAGCGGTCGATTATGGCCTTTGGTGGAGGCTCAATGGGCTCTGATGACTATTCAGGCTACTGGACTAGTGTAGGGGCAAGTTACAGGTTAACTGATGCACAGTCGTTCAATTTCTTCACTATTTTTGCCGAGGATGACTTTGGTGAAAATAACAGTGTCGGTGCTTCCTACACCTACGAATTTAAATAATCTTTATTTTGCTTCCACACAAATAAAGAGTTGAGTGTAGGCCGCCTGTTGAGGCTGACTTACACTCAGCGTTTGTTGTGTTTCTGCTGCATCATTGCCATCTCGAAGTATCTCTATTCTCTGTTAAGGCTTCTACTGGATCTCGTTAAACATTAGTTAGTTTATGGATAAATGCTTAATGTTGAGAACTATTCGCATTTATTGATCTGAGCGAAAGAACCGATTAGATTGTGTCGTTAATATTAGGAACAACATGATTCTTTTGAGGTATTTATGAGTACAGTCGTTGTATGGGGAGCGGGTAGTGGCTTAGGCGCAGCAATAGTCGAGCACTTTCATCAACAAGGTTTTGAAGTGATCGCGGTTGCTAGAAACCCAGAAAAGAACCCACGCTTGGCTATCCTTGGAGTAACAACACTGAGCTGCGATGCGACCGACAAGCAACAAGTTGAGAAGACGGTGGCTGAGTTGCCGAAATCGGCGTTGGTGATTTCAAGTATGGGCAGTTTTAGAGCGGATGTGCCAGTTGACTATATTGGTCACCGGTATGTGATTGATGCTCTGGAAATGAATGACATTAAGCGCTTTGTATTGGTGACGTCTTTAGGTTGCGGTGATTCATGGCAATACTTGTCAGAGCGCTCTAAGAAAGGATTTGGCGCTGCCGTTCGTGAAAAATCGTTGGCGGAAGCGTGGTTAATGTCGAGCTCGTTGGAGTACACGATTTTACGTCCCGGTGGCTTGCTAGATGGTGAAGTGACGGGTAACGGTGAGCTTTCTCAAGACGTGGAAGTGCATGGCGTGATTTACCGACAAGAAGTGGCTCGCCTTATCGAAACCCTATTGGCAAATGACGCGAGTATCGGGCAAGTCTATCAATGTATTGATCCTACAGTTAAGTATGGATAAAAGCCTGATATTGTTTTCTGAAGGCATTCCCATCTAGTGAAAAGTTTTAAGGCCGTTTAGTCTCACTGAGCGGCTTTTCTTGTTTTTGTCCTCAACGACTTCCATTTAAAGCAAATGTTGCCTGTTTCTTATATGAGAGTGCCGCTCTCTTAATCTAGATTAAGTTTTGTCTGTCTTATTCTCTGTAGTATCCGCGCAATCAGCCTCGCACTAGATGGGGCAATGGCGTAATACAATTGAATGAGGATTAGATTTGAGTACTTTGTTTGCAGAAACCCGCATTGGCACCATGACACTGAAGAACCGTTTTATGAGAAGTGCAACGTGGGAAAATATGGCGACTGAAGATGGTCATATGACAGATAAACTTTACGCTATCTATGAAGAGCTAGCTCAAGGTGAGGTTGGCTTGATCGTGACGGGTTACGCGAACATTGTTGAAGAAGAAAAACCGAATGCTGGCATGATGGGTATGTATAACGACTCGTTTATCGATGAATACAAAAAGCTAACTCAACTGGTTCATGACAACGACTCTAAAATCGTAATGCAATTGGCTTATGGCGGTACGAAAACCACGTATGACCTTGGAGAGCGAGTGATCTTCGCACCGAGTGAGGTTCCTGAAAAAGGGACTCAAACACTGGGTAAAGCAATGACCAAAGAGGAAATTGACTACATCGTTGATGCGTTTGCAAAAGCGTCATTAAGAGCGAAACAGTCGGGCTTTGATGGTGTAGAAATTCATGCTGCTCACACGTACCTGATCAACCAGTTCTTGAGTCCTTATTACAACCAGCGTGAAGATGAATACGGCGGTAGCTTAGAAAATCGTATGCGATTCTTGCTTGAGATCTACACTGCAACACGTAAGTTGGTTGGTGATGATTTCCCTATCTTGGTGAAGCTGACGGCTTCTGAGTTTTTTGAGGGCGGTGTGACCTTCGATGAAACGCGTATGGTGTGTAAAAAGCTTGAAGAAGTAGGCTTTGATGGCATTGTTGTTTCTGGCAACATTCATGGAAAAGCTGACACCATGGTTGGCGAGTCACACGACGGATTTACTATCCAAGCTGAGGGTTACTTCCATGAATATGGCCACGCAATCAGCCAAGACGTCGACATTCCTGTTATCACGGTGGGCGGCTTAACGGATTTTGATGCCATTGAAGAAATCGCCAATAATACGGGTATTGAGTACTTCGCGCTTTCTCGACCTCTATTATCTGAACCTCATCTAATCAAACGCTGGAAAGAGGGCGACCGAAGGCCAGTTGAGTGTGAGAGATGTTCTAAGTGTCGTACTAAGCGTGGAAACTTCTGTGTGGTAAATAAAGATAGAAAAGTACAGTTGGCTCGTATGTAGTTACTGAAGACATGAGTTTAAACATGAGCTGGTGCTATAGTGTTGGCTCATGTTTTTCTTTTGCCTATGGGGCACTTGTTTGTGCATGTTTAGATCTTCAACGTCGAATCTTTTGATATTTAAACGAATAAAACTAATAAGTTAATCAGAGGTAGAAATGTAAAATAAGCATTGGTCTAAATTCGAACTGCTGCATGAGGTCGTCACCAATCCTAATATTCACATCAAGGGTCAACACAGCTATTACAGTGACTGTTGGGATAACGGTTTTGAGAGTTCAGTCGTCCGTTATCTGCACGGTGATGAGGTTAGCCGCCAGTGGGAGCCGCGTTGGGAAATCGATGAGCTCTACATCGGGGATTATGTCTGCATAGGAGCCGAGGTTGTGAGCCTTATGGGCGGTAATCACACTCACCGAATTGATTGGTTCTCTTTGTATCCATTTATGGATGTAATCGACGAAGCCTACATCGGCAAGGGCGATACTCATATCAAAGACGGAGTTTGGCTAGGGATGTGTGCCATGATCATGCCGGGCGCGATGATTGGAGAAGGGGCGGTTGTCGCTGCGAACAGCGTAATAACCAAAGATGGGGAACCGTACAGTATTGTTGGTGGTTCTCCCGCGAAGTTAGTTAAACATCGCTTTGATAAGTCTGTTATCGAAGAGCTAATCTCAATGAAGATATACGACTGACTACCAGAGATATTTGAATCATTGACACAAGTATTTGTGTGATTATGACTTAACGGCAATTAAGAATGCGATGGTTGAGTATGATACTCATAAGTCGTTAAACACTTTACCCTACCAAAAAAAGGGGCGCCCTATTACTTATAGAGTACCCTTTTTGTTTGTGTTTTCAGTAGTCACTGCCAAATTCATCAAATATTTGTTTTTATTGTTGACCTTACCCTAAGGGTAACCTTTATAGTCTTCTTGTAAATTTAAAGGTTAGCTATGACAAACACATTCCGAACAACTTGGATTACTGTTTTTAGCATCATTGCGATGTTGATGTTTAGCCATGCCTCAAGCTCATCAGCCATGATGACCGACATCATGATGATGGAAATGATCTCGGGTAAATCGGCTTGTTACCACAACGATGCGTCGACTAACGACGCAATGGCGGGATGCCATGTGATGAGTGAAGAAGTACACGCCGAACACTCCAATATGAGTGCCCATGATTTGATGGCTCAATGCGATATGTCTTCAATGAGCCAAGACGGCAGTCAGATGATGGGTAACCATTGTTCGAGTGCCGACTGCTGCGCCTCAGTGTGTTCTGTAACTTCTTATCCAATTCAGGCTGTTCAAGCCGCGAATCCATTTGTCTCTTCACTAGCTCGTTTTCAATCTGTCATTATCGGGCAGAAAGTCGTACGTGCTCAATCTCTGTTACGCCCACCCACCGCATAAATCTATATCTAAAAACATAGCGATATCAGACTCAGAAACCTGATACGCCAATCTTTTATATGCGTTATTTAACGCTAGATATGGACATTCATTGTGAATATAAAACCAACAAACTCCGTGTTTGAAATAAACGCGAGTGTCGTGGTTGCTGCTGCTTTTATTTCAAGCTCTGCTTTTATTTCAGGCAGTGCTTTGGCTGCGGCTCCTGTTTCTACACAAGTTGATAAAGAAAGCTCGTCTCAGCAACTCAATACATTGATTGAAATAGCATTGAGCCAAGACAGCAATCGCAAACAGTACTTTGCTCAGTCGCAAGCGATGAGGGACACCGGTGTGGCGAGTGCAACCCTGATGGACCCGAAGCTTAAAGTCGGATTCGGTGGCTTGCCAGTCGATAGTTTTCAATTCGACGAAGACCCGATGACCAATATTTCGGTCGGTCTGATGCAGCAATTCGAGCGTGGCAATACGCTTGATCTTCAGCAGAAAAAGGCAAGTCAGCAAGCTGATGGCCTCGCTCTTCAAGTTGAGGCTCGTGAATTGACTGTTGCTAACAGCATGACGCAGCTATGGCTTGAGTTGGGTTACCAGCAAGTCGCAGAAGGTGTGATGCGTGAAAACCGACGTCTTTTGGTTGAACTAGAGAACTACGTGCAAACCAATTACTCGATTGGCAAAAGCGAAGCGCAAGATCTGCTTAATGCTCAGCTTCAAGTCAGCAAACTTGATGAGAAACTGCAGGCAAACCAGCAAGTTCAGCGTCGTTTAATCTCTCAGCTTTCTGAATGGTTGGGTTCCGATTGGCTAGGGACTCAAGCGATTAGCTCTCAGACTCTTGATTCTCAGGGCACACTCAAAGCAACGAACCAAATTGATCGGTCGGTGTTGGAAAATAAACTAGCAACCAACCTCGATTCAACTAAACACTATCAACTGTTGATGGAGCATCCGCTCGTTAAAATCACGGACGCGACTATCTCGTCTAATCAGACACAAGTTGAATTGGCAGAACAAGCGTACACACCTCAGTTTGGTGTAGAAGTCATGTATGCCCACCGACAAGCGAACAACATGGCAGGTGAACCTGCTTCTGATCTTGTCAGTGCTTATCTAACGGTCGACATCCCTTTATTTACAGGTAATCGACAAGACAAAACCTTGTCTGCGGCTCAACACCAAGTTGGCGCTGCTAAATCTCAAAAAGACACCTTACTTGCTCAAATGAATGCTCAAGTGAATGCATTATTGGTAGATAAGGCGAATCTCACCCAGCGCTTAGAGCGTTACCAAAGTTCCTTATTACCTCAGGCATCGGCGCGAATCCGTGCGGTTGAAAGAGGTTATCAAAACAACACGGCACAGTTTAATGATGTGATTTCAGCAACAGCAGATGAGCTTGCTTTGAAGCTAGAGCAACAGCGTTTGATTACTGATCTCAATATCGTGAATAGCAAGCTCGCGTCACTCTTGAGTGGCTTTGATTATCAGGTTGAGCAACCGCAACTAACTGCGACAAACCATCAATAAGGAACGAATAATGAAATCAGTAAAAGTAGCAACAATCGCATTGTTGGTCGGTGGCGCATTAGGCTTTGGTGTGAATCATTTTCTAATTAACCAGACACACGATATGTCAGCAATAGCGGGGGCGATTGAGGGAAATTCGTCCTCACAGGCGAGCGATGACCCCTTGTATTGGGTTGCACCGATGGATCCAAATTATCAGCGTGACAAGCCAGGTAAATCTCCGATGGGCATGGATTTGATTCCTGTATACGCCGATGACTTAAGTGGTGGTTCAGACAAAGCTGGCACTGTATTTATTGACCCGTCAGTAGAGAACAACCTCGGCGTAAAAACAGCAAAGGTTGAGTTGGAAGCTTTGTCGCCACGCATTGAAACCGTAGGTTATGTGGCATTCGACGAGAGTGCATTATGGCAAACCAACGTTCGCGCTGCAGGTTGGGTTGAAAAGCTGTATATCAATGCGGTTGGTGAGAAGGTCAACAAAGGCGATGTACTGTTCACGCTTTATTCCCCTGAACTTGTTAAGGCGCAAGAAGAGTTGCTGAGTGCCTACAAAACCGGTCGCAAAGGACTGATTAAAGGATCGACTGAACGCTTGATTACCTTAGGCGTTGATAAAGCCCAGATTCGATCTATCACTCGCCAAGGCAAGGCTTCACAAACCATTGAAATCAAAGCGCCTGCTGATGGTGTTATTGCTAGTCTCAACATTCGTGAAGGTGGTTATCTTTCTCCTGCACAAGCGGTAATCAGTGCGGGGCCACTAGGCGAAGTGTGGGTCGATGCCGAAGTGTTTGAACGTCAAGCGCATTGGATATCGACAGGCAGTAATGCCGAGATGACACTCGATGCGATTCCCGGTAAAGAATGGCAGGGAACTGTCGACTATGTGTACCCGATCCTTGACCCTAAAACACGAACCTTGCGTGTCCGTTTAAAGTTCTCGAACCCAAATGACGAGCTCAAACCTAACATGTTCGCCAATATTGCACTGAAACCCATCAGTGACGACCAAGTTCTTACCATCCCAAGATCTTCGGTTATCCATTCTGGTGGCATGACTCGTGTTGTGTTGTCTGAAGGCGAAGGTAAATACCGTTCGGCACGCATTGAAGTAGGGCGTGAAGCGGGTGGCAAGATCGAGGTGTTGCAAGGGCTCACGCAAGACGAATGGATTGTCACTTCAGCGCACTTCATGCTGGATTCTGAATCTAGCCAGTCAGCGGATTTGTCGCGAATCAATGGCGTAGAAGAACAAGAAGACACAGCCTGGGCAACAGGTGAAATTGCAGATGTCATGCAAGGTAGTCGCATGGCAACCATCAATCACCAACCTGTTCCTGAGTGGGATTGGCCGGGCATGGTCATGAACTTTACCTTCGCAGAAGGCTTGGACATTAGCCAACTCAAACGCGGACAAGTAGTTGATTTTGAGATGATGAAAACGGAGTCAGGCCAATACGAAGTGGTTGATTACAAGGTTAATGAACATCAAATGCCAGGTGAAGTATGGTTGAAGGGCAACATCACCATGCTAATGCCTGATTTCGGAATGATCACAGTGAATCATAAGCCTGTACCTGAGTGGGATTGGAAAGCGGGTGAAATGAACTTCCAAGCCAGTGAAGACATTGATTTATCTGAGTTTGCTGAGGGTCAAACCATTCGGTTTCTAGTGGCAAAGGAAGGTTCAGAGTATGTGCTCAAATCTTTAGAAGCGGGTGAGGGCAAACTATGATCAATGCAATCATTCGTTGGTCCATCAGTAACCGATTCTTGGTTTTGGTCGCCACTGTTGCCATCGTTTTCGGTGGGTTATACAGCGTTAAAAACACGCCTGTTGATGCTATTCCCGATCTCTCTGATGTTCAGGTGATCATTAAAACCAGTTATCCGGGTCAAGCGCCACAGGTCGTTGAGGACCAAGTAACGTATCCATTCACTACCGCAATGTTGGCTGTGCCTGGAGCCGAAACGGTTCGTGGTTACTCGTTCTTTGGTGATTCCTACGTCTATATCATCTTCAATGACGATACCGATATGTATTGGGCGCGGTCTCGTGTGTTGGAGTACTTGAGCCAAGTTGCACCTAATTTACCACCAAGTGCGAAGCCAACGCTCGGGCCGGATGCAACCGGTGTGGGCTGGGTTTATAGCTATGTTCTACAAGACAAAACCGGTAAGCACGACTTAGCCGAACTTCGTAGCCTGCAAGACTGGTTTTTGAAGTATGAACTGCAAACCGTTGAAGGTGTGTCTGAAGTCGCGACGGTAGGTGGTATGGTGAAGCAGTATCAAGTACAGATTGATCCTGCCAAATTACGTGCTTATGACCTGACGCTTCAGCAAGTGAACAAGGCAATCCAAGATGGTAACCAAGAAACAGGTGCCTCAGTGGTTGAGATTGCTGAAGCGGAGCACATGGTTCGCACAACAGGTTACCTGACGAGCATTGAGGATATTCAATCACTGCCATTAAAAGTAACCGACAAAGGCACACCACTGTTATTGGGTGATATTGCTGACATCAACCTTGGACCACAGATGCGTCGTGGTATATCAGAGCTGAATGGTGAAGGTGAAGCGGTTGGTGGCGTTATCGTGATGCGCTTTGGTGAAAATGCCAGTGAAGTGATTGATTCTGTTAAGAGTAAACTTGCAGAGCTACAAGCTGGTTTACCTGATGGGATCGAAATTGTAGCGACCTATGACCGTTCAACCTTGATCGATTCTGCGGTTGAGAACTTATGGAAGAAGCTGGCAGAAGAGTTCATAGTAGTCGCGATTGTATGTGCGCTGTTCTTGTTCCACATCCGCTCATCATTGGTGATCGCGCTTAGCTTGCCTGTCGGTATCTTAGGTGCGTTCATTGTTATGCATTGGCAGGGTATTAACGCCAACATCATGTCCCTTGGCGGTATCGCTATTGCGATAGGTGCGATGGTCGATGGTGCGATCGTAATGATAGAGAATGTCCACAAGCACATCGAGCGAACGCCTCTGACCGATAAAAACCGTTGGCAAGTCATTGGTAAATCGGCAGAAGAGGTGGGTGCGCCACTGTTCTTCTCACTGATCATTATTACTTTGAGCTTTGTTCCAGTGTTCGCGCTAGAGGGCCAAGAAGGCAAGATGTTCTCGCCACTTGCGTTCACTAAAACCTATGCAATGGCGGCTGCCGCCGGTCTGGCTATCACGCTTGTGCCAGTGCTAATGGGTTACTTCATTCGTGGAAAGGTGTTACCTGAACACAAGAACCCGGTGAACCGCAGCTTAGTTGCAATGTATAAACCATTGCTCAACTTAAGCCTCAAGTATCCAAAAGTGATGATTGTGATTGCACTGGGTTTGATGGCTTCAGCGTATTACCCAACCAGCAAACTTGGCAGTGAGTTCATCCCTCCCTTGGATGAAGGTGACTTGATGTACATGCCGACGACTTATCCGGGCATTTCGATAGGTAAGGCGCGTGAACTGCTTCAGCAAACCAACAAGTTAATCAAAACCATCCCAGAAGTTGAAACTACATGGGGCAAAATCGGTAGAGCTGAGACAGCAACCGATCCCGCGCCACTGACCATGATTGAAACGGTTATTCAGCTGAAACCCCTCGACGAATGGCGTGACGGTGTCACTACAGAGTCACTGCGTAAAGAGTTCGATAATCTGATTCAGTTCCCGGGTTTAACCAACGCGTGGGTAATGCCAATCAAGACACGTATCGACATGTTAGCGACCGGTATTAAAACGCCAATCGGAATCAAGATAGCAGGACCTGACTTGAGCGTTATTGAGGATATTGGATCTCAACTGGAACCTATCTTAAATGGTGTGAGTGGTACCGCTTCTGTGTATGCCGAACGTGTGGCTGGTGGTCGTTACGTCACGATAGACATCAAGCGCCGCTCTGCCGCTCGTTACGGATTAAGTATTAAAGAAGTGCAGCAGGTGATCTCCACGGCCGTGGGCGGAATGAATGTCGGTGAAACCGTTGAAGGGCTTGAACGTTACCCTATCAACGTCCGCTACCCGCAAGATTACCGTGATTCTGTCGTTAAGCTGCAGAACTTGCCACTCGCTACGCCTAACGGTGCCCGTATTGCGCTTTCTGATGTCGCGGATATCCGCTATGAAGATGGCCCACCAATGATCAAAACCGAGAATGCACGCCCTAATGGTTGGGTATTCGTGGATATTGACGGTCGTGACCTTGGTTCTTACGTGGCAGAAGCGCAGCAAGTGGTTGCCGAGCAAATTGTATTGCCTACGGGTTACTCACTCGCATGGTCAGGTCAATACGAATACATGGAACGTGCCAAAGTTCGCCTAAGTGTGGTAATGCCTATTACCATCGCCATCATTATGTTGTTGCTGTACTTGAGCTTCCGCCGTGTCGGTGAAGTGATGGTGATCATGCTGACATTGCCGTTAGCCATGGTTGGTGGTTTGTGGTTGATGCATTACCTAAATTACAACTTCTCCATTGCGGTTGGTGTTGGCTTCATCGCGCTAGCGGGCGTTGCGGTAGAGATTGGGGTAATCATGTTGGTGTACCTCAACCAAGCGTGGCATTTCAAAAAGCTCGATGCTGAACAGAACCAGAAAACCCTCCAACAAACTGATCTCACTGATGCCATTCGTGAAGGGGCAGGGCTTCGTGTGCGTCCAGTCATGATGACAGTGCTTACCGTAATCATTGGATTAATCCCAATCATGTACGGAGAAGGTACAGGCTCAGAAGTAATGCAGCGAATCGCCGCGCCAATGATTGGAGGAATGGCGTCTGCGCTACTGCTCACTCTATTGGTGCTTCCTGCGATCTTTAAGCTATGGAAGCAGCGCGAGGTCACTCAGAGCCAAAGCGAGAGAAGTAAGTAACGTACTGATTATAAAAGCCCTTATTTGCGAGATAGGAGTAGGTAAGGGCACACCAGATGAACATGTGAAACCAGCAAAATAAACAGAATCAATTTAAGGAAAGACCATGAAAAAGACGCTAATTACTATCGCCCTAACAATCACCGCTTCAACAGCATTTGCTGCAATGGATCATTCGAAGATGGACCACTCAGGTATGGATCACTCGATGATGAAGAGCGGAGAAATGGAGCATTCAAAGATGAATCACAGCATGATGAAAGGTGGAAAGATGGATCATTCAATGATGATGAACATGGACGGTATGTCTGAAGTAGGCATGCCTGCGACGGGTGCAAAACCGGATAAAGTGGTTCATGTTTTACTGAGTGATGACATGAAAATCACCTTTAAGAACAAGATCGAAATTGAGCCGAACGATGTGGTGCAGTTCGTTGTGATGAACACAGGCAAGATCGATCACGAATTCTCGATTGGTTCTGCCGCAGAGCAGCTAGAGCATCGTGAAATGATGAAAAATATGGGTTATCATACTCATGACTCTGGAAGCACAGTGACAGTAAAACCGGGTAAAGCGAAGCAGATGCTTTGGCATTTCCATGGAGACAATCACGTAGAATTTGCCTGTAATATTCCAGGGCACGCAGAAGCAGGTATGG
Organism: Vibrio chagasii; assembly: GCF_002954585.1. Taxonomy (GTDB): domain Bacteria; phylum Pseudomonadota; class Gammaproteobacteria; order Enterobacterales; family Vibrionaceae; genus Vibrio; species Vibrio chagasii_A. The sequence continues at coordinate 738,866 of NZ_MSCI01000001.1, read as the reverse complement.
TGAAAAGTGTAACGCTTTAAATGCTAATTATTAGTTCTTGGTTGGATTAAAAATTCAATCGGGCTAGGAAATTAAAGATAAGTCTTAACTCATACCTGTGCGTTAGTTGAGACTTATCTTCCTTTCTCATTACTGTAAAAGAATCGATGTTTCCAATAGGTGCTGCGCTTCGCCACTTAGATGAGGGAGATCTGACATGATTCTTTTAAGTTTGTCGTCGATAGACTCCACTTCACTCAAAGAACGAAACGCTAGAATAGCTTGCTCAGGCTCACTGATCACATAACCCTTCAACGTATTAAGTTGAATCTTGTTCGCGTTTTCGACTTTGGACAGGGCGATATTGATTGTCTCAATATTGATAGTTAACTCATTGCTTTTGAACATTTTTATTATTTTATGGTTGTTTCTAGTTGAGCGCACATTAACATAATGAAGGATTTTAACATTGACCGAGATTATAAAACTAGAACAATTCCGAGAAACAATAAGAGTCGTAAAAGGGAAACTAAAGGTGATTTAAGCAGTTAGAGGGTTAAGTCAAAGTATTACAATTATCTTTGAAGATTGAGTTTGATCTGAGGGAGTAAACGATAAACTTGAGTTGGAGCGTGCAGCGGGAATCGAACCCGCATCATCAGCTTGGAAGGCTGAGGTAATAGCCATTATACGATGCACGCACACTGTCTTAAGGGTAAGACTGAGGCATAAAGAAGACTTGGAGCGTGCAGCGGGAATCGAACCCGCATCATCAGCTTGGAAGGCTGAGGTAATAGCCATTATACGATGCACGCACATCGTCTTAACGAGTTTGATAATGCCACATCTAACTGAAAACGAAACCTTTTTCTTCCATTTTTATTCCAAGTGCTCGCATAACCACCACTCCGCTAGTTTTTCAATCACGTTTGGTGTTTCGTGGTTGCATAAAGTGTGACTAAGCTCTCATTAAGCGCTCTGTTCTTAAATGTCATGACTAACGCTAGTTTTGGATGAATTTTAATCTTGGTTTATAAACCGCCGCGTCGTTTGCTCTTTGTTCAGTATTTAACCTGAATTTTATGAGTAACCTCGTTAACACACGCGGGGTTTTTGAGCAGACTTAACGGTCTGTTTGTAACAATATGGATGCATAGATTTAACTTGTGAACAATTCTTATTATTCATAGGCTTAATTCTAAATAAGTAGATTCATTCGTACTTTTCAGTGTTTGGAGAAAAAGCGACCAACCCAGTTGATAAATTACGCAAAAACCTCGTCATTACGTCTATCGTCTGGTACATTTGCCGCACATTTTGTTTCCCCTAAAATACCCATGCCTTCTCAGTACCGAATTAACAAAATAGTTGAAATTGGCGATACACTTCACCGCAGTGGCTGTGCCCCTTATAAGCTTGAAAAATATACACAGTATTATGCTAAAAAGCATGGTGTAGATGTAATGATTCAAGCAACACCGACCGCGATTAATTATCAATTTCCAGACGATAACAATGCCGTTATTCTCAAACGTCTAAAGCCAGCTTCAATCAACCTGAGTTTGTTGGCAAATACCATCATTCGTATTAATCAACCAAGCAGTGAACCAGTCCCAGAGCCAGTGGGTTACTCTAAATGGGTTATTGCACTGGCTAATATGGGGATTCCACCAGCGTATCTAATGCTGGTCGGCAGTACTTTGGAAGCTGTAGGCTTTTCTGCGCTACTTGGCTTGATGGTTTGGGTATGTCAGCAAATTCTTCATTCACGCCGCGCGATTGCGGTTGAATTCATCTCTGCACTGTTAACCGGTATTGCTGTGGCATTCTTGGCAAGCACAGGGCTACCAATTCCGGTATGGGCGTTGTGTATTGCCTCGATCGTTTTGTTTGTCCCCGGGTTATCTATAGCTAATGCATTAGAGTGTTTGGCTTTTAACGATTTAGTCTCTGGTACCAGTTTACTAGGTCAGAGTGCCTTAACACTGATAAAATTGTTTGTCGGCATCATCATGGGGCTCAATATTGGTGAGGCTGTGTGGGGGCAAGCGGTATCCATTGATTACACCAATGCTGTGCCGACTTGGATGCATATTTCTGGATTAGTGCTCATCTCTGCATCATTGGGTGTAATGTTCAATGCAAGACCTATGGATATTTTGTTAGGGTTGCCAGTTGCAGTATTGGGGATGTGGGGACCATTCTATCTAGGTTTTGATAGTGGTTGGGTTGTTGGTACCTGGGTAACTACGGTATTGATCACTTTATACGGTACTTGGATTGCGAAGAAAATGGATTTAACTGGCGCTATCTATATTGTGCAAGGAATCATTATCTTAGTTCCGGGTAGCCGTGTTCTAGTGAGTGCCAGTCAATCAGTATTTGAGCAGTCTATTTTGCCGATTCCGAGCATCGGCTTATCGGCGCTATTTATGTTCTCGGCGATCGTAGCTGGGCAAATCACGGCGTATTCCATTTACTCCCCAAAAGTCGAACGTTAAGACGCTTTACTTATCGGAACCCTCTAAACAAACACAGCTCACTGCTGTGTTTGTTCGTTTTGGAGCCGCTCTTTCTTACCACCAACTCATCTTGATGCAATTGATTCGATTTATGCTCGCCAACCTTGGAAAGAGCCATTAAGATTGAACATAAATTCCATTTAAATGAAGTAGTAACGTATGTCTTTACCTCCTTGCCCGCAATGTCAGTCTGAATATGTTTATCCAGACCAAAACAACTTAATCTGCCCTGAGTGTGCTTATGAGTGGAATCCAGAAGAAGAACGCTTGGAAAGAGAAGCTGCGCGAGTGAAAGATGTCAATGGCGTTGTGTTAGAGACTGGCGACAAAGTCACCTTCATCAAAGATTTAAAAGTCAAAGGCAGTTCTAGCGTGCTAAAAATTGGTACCAAAGCTGTGATTCGCCGCATCAACGAAGGTAAAGACCATCAGTTAGATTGCAAACTGGATGGTGGCGGTGAAATGTTAGTGACCGCGAAGTACGTGAAAAAACAGTAATCTATGTTTTGTGCGATTGTCGTAAATGTTCAATGCTTCACTTAGCTTTCTCGGCATACTCTCTAGAAGATTAATGACACTAGGTAAAAAAGTTAATGATTAGAGAATACAGAGCAGCCGACATTGATGCCGTTTTAGATATTTGGCTTGAGGCTTCCATAAAGGCGCATGATTTTATAGCGCCTGAGTTTTGGAAGTCACAAGTGTGCAATATGCGTAATATCTACCTTCCCGCATCACAAACCTATGTTTATCTGAACGGTGGCCAAGTTCGTGGTTTTTATTCGCTCCATGAGGGGGTATTAGCTGCGATCTTTGTGAACCCAACAGAGCAGGGGTATGGTATCGGAAAACAACTCATGACCCATGCCAAGCTGCAGCGCCCGAATTTGTCTTTGAGTGTGTACAAAGAGAATCAAGCAAGTATTGGATTTTACCTTTCCCAAGGCTTTGAAATTGTTCGCGAACGAACTGATGAACATACAGGACATCAAGAATACTTCATGCGTTTAGCTTAGCCTCAGCGTACAGTCAGACAAGCGTTAAGTAGGAGTGAAGACGACATGGATATAGTCAAAGCCGATTTATCGCATTCAACGGCCTTTCATCATTATGTGAATGCTTGCGTTGAAGATGGGCTTGATATCTACACTGGTATTTCTGATAGCAGTGATGCCTATTTAAAAAGACGTATTGATTATTCTAAAGGTGAAGGCTTGCCAGAAGGTTGGACTCCAGCCTCTACCTACTTTTGTATCGATTGTGGCGAGATCCTTGGTGTAATTCGAGTTCGTCATGGAACGACTGATTACATCCATGACGTGATCGGACACATAGGCTATGAAACTTTGCCCCAAGCGAGAGGGCGAGGTGTTGCTAGCTATATGTTGTCTTGGATACAACATCATGCGCTAACAGAAAGCGCTATCATTACTTGTGAAAGTGGCAATATCGCTTCGAAGAAAGTGATTGAGAAGTGCGGTGGTAGGTTCTTGAGTACATTTTATTCAGAGCAAGATAGACACGAAGTATTGCGTTATCAACTAGACCCTAAATAAACCTTATTTAAGCAAGACGCCCTAGTGACTTTTGGAGATATTTTGAAGTATTCAACAAGGCCCGCTCAATCATCAGATTATGAATTTCTGTTCGAGCTTAAAAAGGCCGCCGAGTTCGAACCGATCAAAGCCGTATTTGGTTGGGATGAACAAGTCCAGCGAGATATACACGCCGAAGAGTGGGAAGAAGAAAGACCTGAGATTATTGAATTTCAAGGCAAAGCCATTGGAAGTGTGTTGCTGCAAGACAAAGGTGACCACTTCTACTTTTGTCGATTTTTCTTGCTGCCTGAATATCATGGCAAGGGGATTGGAAGCCAAGTTTTGACGGATTGTTTAGCCCACGCTTCAAAGCTTAATAAGCCAGTAGAGTTGTGTTATCTGCAAGGTAACCGCGTTGGGGAGTTGTATCTCCGATTTGGTTTTGAAATTACCTCGCAAAACGATCAGTTTGTGTATATGTGGCGTAAATAGACACCCATTCAAAATGAACACAGCGTGTCTGTAACTTGATAGGCACCTGACACCCATCTAACGTAAAATCTTGTAAAGCTCCCTATGCTTGATGACTAAGCGATTACACTTAGAACAGATTGAGCGTGAGGGAGTGTGCAATGAATTATTACCCAACTTCAGAAATCTTGGGTGAACAGAGGTTTGGTTTTGGGCCTAGATTGGGACAGGAAACCTATTATTCCCCTTTAGAGCAGTTGGATAAAAAGCCATTTGTTCATCAGTCCATTCAAGCTTTACCTACAACCGAATCTATTCTCATAACTATCGGTGAAAATCGTGAACAGCGAAAGCAAGCCAAGGGTGATGAGCAAAAGATGCAAGCAATGAAGAAAGAGGCACAGTCGTTTCTTCGAACTCATTATCGACAACAATCTCAAGCTCGCCACCTGCAAAGCGTTGAAACACCCTATGGTTTCCAAGAACGAATTATTCAGTTTTGGAGCAATCACTTTGCCATTTCGGTCGATAATCGAAAATTGATGCCCTTAGCCGCAAGCATTGAAAACGACGTGATTCGCCAGCATTGGAATGGAAATTTTGGCGATATGCTGATGGCTTCTTCCAAGCATCCGGCCATGCTTCTTTATCTGGATAATCAACTCTCTGTTGGACCAAACTCAAAAATTGGTAAGCGTCGTGATAAGGGGCTGAATGAAAATCTCGCTCGTGAAATTTTAGAGCTCCATACCCTTGGCGTTGATAGCTCCTATAACCAACAGGATGTGATTGCTTTGGCCAAGGCGATCTCAGGTTGGGGGATAAAGTTCAAATCACCCAACGCTGGTTTTCGCTTTGCTTCGGATTTACACGAACCGGGTGCGATAACTTTACTTGGAAAAGCCTATTCCGAGTCAGGAGTCTTGCAGGGCGAATCGTGTTTGCAAATGCTAGCTACCCATAAAGATACAGCGGAACATTTGGTTGATAAGCTTTGTCAGCATTTTATTGGTGATACGCCTAAAGAACTTTCGGAACAGATGGTTGCAGAGTATCTAAAAAGCGATGGTGATTTGTTACCTATTTACCGTTTGTTGCTGAACAGTAAGGAGGCGGGTACGCCTAAGCCTAATCGGTTTAGACCACCTAAAGAGTGGTTGTTTGCCGTGCTTCGTAGCGCTGACATTTCACTTAACGAAAAACAAGTACTGAATACTCTTAACACTCTAGGCCAACCACCTTTTAAACCGGGTTCACCTGCAGGGTGGTCAGATCAAGACAGAGATTACAACAGCCCGTCGGCGTTAACACAACGTATGCAAGTGGCTAATCGACTTGCTTCGGCTGTTATTAAGTCAGCGAGAACTTCAGGTGAAAAACCTAAGGTCGTGGTGGATAAAGTGATTGCGACTTTATACGGCGATGCGATTGATGAACACACCGAAATTGTATTAAGCAAAGCTGACAGTGCAGCCATGCAACTTTCTCTGTTGTGGTTAAGCCCACAGTTTCAATATCGCTAGGAGTGGGTATGAAAAAGACAAACGGTTTGCAAAATATCAATCGTCGCCAGTTTATGGGAATGGCTGCTGCAGTTGGTATGAGTGCGATGTTGCCATTTCCAAGTTTTGCCAAAACACGCTCAGAGAATATTTTTATCTGGGTCTCATTGCGTGGCGCTATGGATGGGCTAAACGTTGTGGTTCCATACGCTGATTCAGATTATTTGAGTTTAAGGCCAAGTATTGGATTGAAGCAGAGCCAGCTACTAAGACTAGACAGCTTTTTTGGGTTACACCCTTCGCTTAAAAACTGTCATCAATGGTATGAAAACAAAGAGCTTAGTTTTGTACATGCGTGCTCAACAGCTTATCGTGAGCGCTCGCATTTTGATGGTCAGAAGATACTAGAGAATGGTACCTCTGATCCTTACAACAAGGAGGGCTGGCTTAACCGCTTGCTAAGTCTTAGCTCAGAAAAATACGATGGTATTGCGATTGATTCTGGCTTGCCGCTTATCATGCAGGGTGAATCTACCGTGGCAAGCTGGTATCCAAACCGACTAAAAACCCGCGATAAACAAACCGAGCTGCTTGAAGAGCTTTTCCAGAGTGATCAAATGCTGTCTGCCAACTTTGAAAGCGTCATGAAGATAGATGAGTTGGTCGGTGACCAAGGCGTTGGCAAACAATTTAAGTCATTGATGAGTAAAACAGGAGATATCTTATCTGCCGATAACGGACCAAACATTGCCGCTTTAGAGCTTGGCGGTTGGGATACCCACGCTAATCAGGGTAGCGTAAATGGTAGGTTAAGCAATCAACTTAAAACTCTGGATGCAGGCCTAGCAGCGCTTAAGGAGTCATTAGGCTTACGTTGGAACAATACGGTGATCATGGCTGCGAGTGAATTTGGTCGAACAGCGAAGGAAAATGGCACAAAAGGCACCGACCACGGCACTGGTAATGTCATGTTGGTTGCTGGTGGTGCGATGGCTAACAAGGCTTCAGGAGTATCCAGTTCAGATGCTTTTGGAGGGATGGTTATCGCAAGCTGGCCGGGATTAAGCACAAAGGATTTGTATCAAGGGAGAGACCTCAAACCAACCACTGACATGCGAGGCGTGATAAAAGGCGTGCTTGGCGAGCACCTATCTATAAACACGGAGCAGCTAAACACCATCTTCCCTGATAGTGAAATGGTCAAGCCGCTGGGTATCATCGAGTAGGGCGCTTCGATTAATAATTAATGTAAGGTGGGAGCAGACTTAATTTCGTTTAACCGTGAAATGATCTGCTCTTCAGTTTCCTTTAGCCAATCATAGCGTTTTGTGTACAAGCGGCGTTTGGTCTTTTTCAATGTGTCAGTGTCTTTACGAAGAGGCTTAGTGGGCAAAGAAAACCAGTGTTTATCGACCAAAGAGGCGCCATTTTCAGTCCATAGTGTGTTGTAATCAAACGAGATTGCCCCTCGTTTTGATCCGATATAGCGCATCGCTTGGTAGATATGACCTTTATTCGAAACTGCTAGAATCTCATCAACTTTCATGTAATTCGCAAACATAATTGCGAGCTCAACCATCAGTGACTTTGGCCTTAACCCGTGTAAGGAACGCGTTAGTTCTTTGATCTTATCCTGGCTACTGGTGATGCGCTTGTTTGTGCCTTGTAGACAGCCGATGTGCATGGTGCGCTGCCTATTGTTATCAGAGATATTGAAGGTGACCGAGTAAATAGTCAGCCCAGTATTGGCTTCGACGAGTCTGATCCCCAAGGAGCCTTCACGAGACTCCCCCGAGAAAGTCTCAATCCTAAACTCATCTCCATTTCGATCTGCAAAGGTCAGAAGCTCAAAGTTAGAAAGGTGCAGATGCACTGTGTTTGGACCAAATGTTCGTTCTAAAAGTTCGAAGTGAGAATACAGTAACGAAGCACGTGTTTTAGGCTTGATACCAATACAGATGAATGGTTTGAGTGGCTTTTCAAAGATTTTAGGATTTTGTTCAAGAAGGTTTGAGAGATTATTTTTCTCTTTAAGCTGATGCACTTTGCGAATGATCTTAGGGTTCATAACGCCCCATAGTGTAAAGCGCAGATTCTTCTTAATTCGGTTTAAACCTTTAGTATGTGGGTGTACAGCATTGGAAAGCTCAACGATTTGACGAAAATTTTGCACGTTTACCTCAACTTAGAAAACAAAAAAGCATCGTTGAAAATAAAAAACGATGCTCCATAAAATGATAAGTAGGGGTTAGTGAAAAAATCGTGAAACTAGAGCTTATGATTTTATTGCTAATAATGCTCCGAATGTTAAAAGGCCAAATCCACACGCTTGGTTGAGTCTTTTCTTGGCTTTCAACAAGTGTTTTTGCAAAGTCTTCGAAGTAAATAACATTGCGACAATTCCAAACCACAAGCCGTGAAGAATAACCATATAAAGCCCATAACCGAGTGCAACATGTTGGTTTTCAGCGTCAGGTGAAATGACTTGGCTAAAAATGCTTAAGAAGAACAGCATGGTTTTAGGGTTAAGCACGTTGCACAAAAAGCCTTGTGCCAAATAGCGCCAAGTACTGATGTTCTTCGAAGCTCCTTCCATAGGGGCAAGCTTGCTGTCTGCGTTTATAATTCCTTTTATTCCTAAGTAAACAAGGTAAGCGGCACCTGCGTAACGAATGATGTCGAAAAGTTGCTCATTCTGTGAGATTAGGTAACTAATACCTAGCATTGAATAGCTAATATGAACACAAATCGCTAGGCTTACCCCTAGCGCTGTCCAAATACCGGCTTGCCTACCTTGATTAACACTATTCTTCAGGACTAAAACGAAATCAGCGCCCGGGCTTATTACAATCAATAGTCCCAACACCGCTAGGCTTAACCACTCCATAAATACTCCAACTCTCTTATTTGATGAGCCGTCATTGTATGGTTTTTATTTGCTACCTATAATCGAAATGAAATCCACTAAACTGTGAGAAAAAATCATATATGAGGCATCTTAAAGCATTTCATGTTTTTCATGTCGCCGCGCATTCGATGAGTTATAGCGAAGCGGCAGAAAAGTTGAACATTACCCATGGTGCGGTGAGCAAACAGATCAAGGTGTTAGAAAGCCACTTGTCACAAACTTTGTTTTATAAGCAGGGTCGCAATGTGTGTTTGACCAAAGAGGGTGAGTTGCTTAAAGGCTACACAGAGCAAGCGTTTCAGGCGTTGGACACAGGTATCCAAAAGCTCAACCGACTCAACAACCACGCACTCGAGGTGTCGTGTGAGCCAACATTAACCATGCGCTGGTTGATGCCTCGTTTAGGCGATTTTTACGCTGAGTCGGGTATTGATGTTCGTTTGTCAACCGCTGGTGGGGCTGTGAATCTGGATGTGACTGGGCTCGATATGGCAATTCGACGTGATGATTTTGAGCTAACCGAGAGCTATGAACAGACACCATTAGTTGAAGAGTGGGTTGGGCCCGTTTGTTCTCCCGAATACTGGCAAAAGATAAAGGAGAACTTGGGTGATATGAAGTTATTGCACAGCAGCACTCGACTGGATGCGTGGGAGCATTGGATGTCTATTACAAAAGACACAATAGACAGCGAGGTCTTATCGCAAGTAGCAATAAACCAAACATTCGCACACTTCTACTTTTGCTTTCAGGCGGCTGTTGATGGGTTGGGGATTGCACTTGGGTCTTATCCACTTGTCGCCGATGATATTGAAAGAGGCAGCTTGATCGCGCCGTTTGGCTTTGTACCTTCTGGTCATCAGTACATATTGCTCACACAAGACAGCGATCAAGATGATTCAGGCCACTTGTTCGTAACTTGGCTGAAGAGTGAGCTGTCGCAGTGTGTTCCAGCTATTGAACCAACGCCTCCTAAAGGCAAAAGCTAATTGACTCTTGATGCCGACTGTTTAGCAAGCACATGGGGTGGCACACCGAACGCTTTCTTAAACGCATTGGTGAAGTTTGAAGGATGTTGATAGCCCGCTTCATAGGCCGCTTCGGTGATTGAAACTAAGCCACGCTCTAAATGCAAACGTGCGATATCTAGGCGTCGGTGGCGAATATAGCCGTTGATGGTTAGGTTGTAAGACTGCTTAAAGCGGCGTTGTAAATTGGAGACACTCATTGAGAACCGACGCGCGATACTTTCAAGGCTGAGCGGCTGATCCAGGTTGATTTCAATGTAGCTGATGATGTCTTCTATCTTATTATCGAACCCTTTTTCGGCCTTAACTTGGCTATTGTTTTCAGCAAAACCACTGTTTTTATTCGTGCTATTTTGGCTAACGTTTATATTTTCAGTGGAGCACTCTTGGCAACATTGGAGCGGCATTTGAGACAAGGTTTGCGCAAGTAGCTGTTGAGTCAGTGTCTCGACCACAAGCTTGTCCTGAAAGTTGGTTGGTGTTGCTTGGCTTGTAAGTTTGCTAGCGAGTTGAATGATGTCAGTGTTGATCTGAATATCGTAACAAGCCTTGTGTGAATCTAAGAATGACTTACTTGAACAGTGATCACTCAAACGTGTTTTAATCCATTGTGGTTTAACCAAGATATTGATCTTATTCATTTTATTATCTTGAATTAAAGAACGTCTAAAGTTGGCTGGTTTGGCTAAGTTCACTACCACGCCTTGTGGTCCATTGCTGGCATCGAGGTCGAACTCCAAATCGTCGTAGCCAAAGGTGAGTTTTCCTTCTAGAAGGATAGTAATCAAAATAGCGGAGTGGGCCGTAGATACGATATTACTGTCGACCAGTTCGATACAGCGACCACCATGGACAAAAATTTGGTCGTTGTATTGGTAAGAAAGAAACTTCCCCTCAGCGAGTGAAGTCTGCTTAGTTTGACCTTGTGTCACGATGATCTGTTTTTCAGTCTGTTCTAGCTTTTTGGTGAGAGCAACCTTCTTGGTAAATGTAGACTTTTTGGCTATCACATTCGCTTTCGCCACAGCCGTTTCGGCAAGTTTAGTTTGCTCTGACGTTACTTCACCCATTTGACCTTTCCTCATAACAGCTATGCGTTTTCGCATAAGCAAATCATCTGTGCATTTATAAATTACAACCCTATCATATTTGCGAATTATTATCATTTACATCTAGGATTGAATTTATGGAAAGCCCAGTCAGCTCAACAATCAAGCTTTCAGCCCTCTGTATTGCCATAGCCAGTGCGGTTAGCAGCCCTGTGATAGCAGAAGAGAACACATCGCACTTTGACGAAGTGGTGGTGTGGGGAACGAAGGTATCTAGTAACACCGAATCGATCATTGCCGACGATATGTCACTTAAGCAAGCTGACCATATGTCTGATCTACTACGTGAGATTCCGGGTGTTGATGTTGGCGGCACGCACTCGGTGAACCAAAGGATTACGATTCGTGGCTTGAGCGAAACGGACCTCGATATTCGACTTGATGGCGCATCTCAGCACGCCAACATGTTCCACCATATTGGCAACCTCACGCTTAACCCAGACATTTTGAAATCGGCCGATATCCAAGTAGGTAACAACTCAGTCACGCAAAATGGACTCGGTGGCTCTGTGTTGTTTGAAACTAAAGATGCAAAAGACCTGCTTCGTTACGACGAAAGATTCGGAGCTCGTGTCTATGGCGGTTATGCCACTAACGCAAGTCAGCAAGGCTCTTTAACTGTGTATGGCTTATTATCGGATAACGTTGATGCCATGCTCTATAGCCACTACATGAGCCGTGATAACTTTGAAGATGGTGACGGCAATGAGACCTTTGGTTCAGAAGGGGATGTATATAACATTCTAGGTAAAATTGGCTTTGAACCGAGCGACTTGCACCGATTTGAACTCGCTTATGATCTCTACCGCGATAGCGGTGATTATAGTCCACGCCCGGATATGTCGGGTGGCGCGAATGAAGGTCTTTCTAACGATATTCTAATCCCGACCGATTACGATCGTGACACCGTCACTGCAAGCTATGAGCTACGTGGCGATATTCATCAAGGTGACGTGACGCTTTACAACACTCAAACTGAAATTAAGCGTGATGAAACTGTTATGGCACCACGCTGGCCATCGAACCGTTTGTCTAAAAACACGGCAAAGAATCAGAACTTTGGCGTGAATGCTAAGTTCCAATCGGACTATCGTTTGATGTCGTTTGATAATGTTGCGACTTACGGTTTTGATTACATGGACAAGTCATCAAGCAGTTATTACGGCAGCAGTAAGTTTATGGATGAGTCGGCCATTTCTACCGCGCTTTTTGTTGAAGACCAGTTCTACTTTACTCAAGCCTTTTCGATCACAGCGGGTATTCGCTTTGATGATTATCAGCGTAAAGCAGAGACAGGAAATGACGATTTCGATGATGTAACTTGGTCTCTAGCGACGCAATGGGATATGACACAAGATTGGACGTTGTTTGCGAGCACACGTTCGTTATTTAAAGGCCCTGAGTTGATGGAGACCTTTATTGCGTATCAAGATGCCGCATACTTAGCGGATGATATCAAAGCTGAAACAGGGCAGAACACACAAGGTGGCGTGCGTTTCGACAAGCGTATTGATGATCACTTTGTTGGTGCGAACCTAACTGTATTCCAAACCAATATTGATGATTACATTGCAGAAGAGTACCAGCGTGCGAGCCAAAGTTACTTGATCTACAACTTAGGCGACGTGGAGATCAAAGGCTTTGAAGCAAGCTTGTCTTACGGCTACGAGATGTTTAACAGTAAACTTTCTTATGCACGTTCAGATACTAAAAACAAAGACACAGGCGGCGCTGTCGCGGGTGGAAATGGTCGCAGTATTGATATGGGCGATAGCATCACGTTGACTCTGGATTATCAGTCTGAAGCGCTTGAAACGATCTTTGGGTGGAACTCGATGTTTGTTAAAGACGAAGATAACGTATTTGATGGTCAGCCAATTAAAGAAGGGTACGATGTTCATAACCTTTATGCGCAATGGGTGCCATCAACGGTCGATGGCCTGTCTGTTACTTTTGGTATCGACAACGTGTTTGACGAGCAATACACCTCGCACGCATCTCGTTCAGGTACGGCGAGAGGTTTTACGCTAGATGACTATGAACCTGGCCGTAACTACAAGCTTTCTGCCGCGTATCAGTTCTAGGCACGAGGAACGAAATAGGTTCAGTTAGAGTGATAAACTAGCGGTCGTAGGAATCCGCGAAGTTTATTGCCCGAAACTGAAGCTATCCGTTTAAGCCACTCGTTGAAGTGAATAGTGGAAAGAAAAGCGCCTGTCGAGCAAGGAATCGACAGGCACTTTAGTTTTTATTACTAGAAAGGTTACATGGGCTTAATACAAATTACTCAATGGGCAGAGACAATACACCACCATTGAGCTCGACTTGTTTCAGCCACTCTTTTGGAATCGATCCGTCTTCTTCGTAGAAACAAGCTGCTAATACCGCGCCAATCACAATCGCACGCCCACAACTATCACCGCCACATAAAATGTTATCTCGAACACCTTGTTTAAAGCTTTGAGCGCCTGCAATGATGCGAATCAGCAGTGGGAACGCGGCGCCTAATTCACAATGCAATCCAAATTTCTTTGCAGCCTCAGTGATTGAAAGTTCAGGCTCTGCCAATGCTTCATCGATTTGATCGTGTATAAACTTGCTGCAGGTCTGTCTTACCATCTCTACCGATTGTGATGGCGAATTACCTTGTATCGAGGCTTGAATCAGCAGGGTAATAGCCTGCGCCCACTCCACGGCTTTGTCGTTGTTATTAGTCACTCGAACCGCGCTTTCGACCATCGCTGGTAAGGTGTGAGAAGTATAAGTACAAGCCACTAATGGGACGATTTTTGAAATAGCAGGTAATTGCGTGTCATCAGCGCCACAGGCTGTGATGGGGGCATTGGCCAGTTCCAGTTGGTGTATGTTCAGCAAGCTCATGCGCGTTGCTTTATCTATGTAACCTTGCCAACTGCCGCCGAAATCAAACCAGAAGCGGAAATGCTTGATGTAACTTGCTTCATCGTAGTGTTGATTGTCGACTAGGCTATCGACCATCGCTAATAGTTGAGCGCCGTATTGTGATTGGTCGCCTGCGGATTTTCCTTGGTGAGCAAAATAGCCTTTATCTTGATAATCGGACTCGTTTGGTGAGCGAAACTCAGGCTCAAACCCCGCTACCTGTATGATCCTCTCTTGATCATATAACCAATGCAGCCCCATAGAGGCAGCGTCCCCCACTAATGCGCCTACAACGGCATAAAACGCTCTTTCTTTATGATTATCCATGTTGGTTTGACCTTTGAGAGAATCCGATGGGGTTTGGTATTCAAAGTATAGTGTTTAAATAAAGGGTTTGCTGTGTTTTAGGCGAGAGTTTTGAAACGATTAATCCTGATTGGTCAATGAGTTAAACCAATCAGGATAAGCTGATGAAAATTACAGGCTAGGGTAAGAAAAGGTCACTGAAATGCTGCAGAAACAATAGGGTGACTAGGTGCAAATTAGCGGTTGAGATAAGCACTTGAGCGTTGCTCTATTTTTCTGAAAATACGCGAGAGAGTAAAACATAATGCGAAGTAAACCGCGCCAACAATCAGCCAGATTTCAAAGATCAAACCGGATGAGTTGGCCATCTCGGTGCCAACGAAGGTCATTTCTTGAATCGAAATCAGAGACACAATCGAGGTGTCTTTTACCAACGAAATTGCTTGGCCAGCCAAAGGTGGTGTAATCGCGGTTAATACCTGTGGGCCTATCACATATCGATATTTTGAGAAGACGGATAAACCAAGTGAGTCCGCCGCTTCCCATTGGCCTTTAGGAATGCTTTCCAAGCCAGCGCGAATCACTTCAGCGATATACGCCGAAGAGAGTAGACCAATACAGATAACCCCAGAAGCTAAGTTTTCCCAAAGGTTGGCTGGGCCAAATAGAAAGGCTTGCAGCTGGTTAATATCGCCATTGTGTTCACGTAGAAGGGTTTCTAAACCAAGCAAAGGAATCAGCTGGTTAGAGACAAAAAAGTAAAAGATAAACACAAAAACCAGTGGTGGAATATTTCGAACCAATTGGATGAAAAGCAGAGCTGGTGTTTTAAATAGAGCGATCTTAGAGTGTCTTGCGACCCCAAGCAGGGTACCGAAAGATAAGGCCAACACCATACTCCACAAACTTAAACGTAGTGTTGCGACTAGGCCTTGGAAGAAGTAAGGGATGCTACCTTGAGAAGGTGGAATGAAGATCAGCCTGAACGCGTCTTCCCATCGCCACTGATAGTTAATGCCGACAGCAGAGCGATAATAAAGCCAACCTGCAAACGTACAAATGATGGCAAATAACACACCATCCAAGAGATTGAGGCGTTGATACCAAGGCTTCATGTGAAGGTTGGGCTTGGGCGTTGATAATGCGCTAGTACTACTCACGTCATTCCTGTTTAAACAATGATTATTAATGTGTTGTGAGACTGGGCTATGAATTTATAGCTATCTCGGGTGTTTCTTAAAAGGCAGTACCAGCAAGGTACTGCCTTGATTGGTTATTTAACGTCTAATTAGCCGTCGATTACTGACCTTGAGCAATCTGATCTTGCCAATCTAGAGTAGAGAACCAGTACTCGTAACGCTCTTTTAACCAGCCATCTTCAGTACGTGCTTTAATCCACTCGTTAAAGAACTCAGCTTTGTCGGTCTCACCAAGGCGAACAGCAAATGCTTCGTTACCTTTTGATAGACGTTCATCAAATGGAATGAATAGCGTGTCAGCGTTCTTGATTGCTTCGTGTTCTGGCTTAGGGCTAGAAGCGATAACCGCGTGTGCATTGCCGTTTAGTACTTCTTGGAACGCTTGAGCGTCGTCATCGAACTGAAGTACTTTCGCTTTGGGGAAGGTTTCACGAGCAACTTGAACTGTGAAGGCGCCACGACGAGCTGCAATTTTTACTCGGCGAGAGTCGAAATCAGAAATCTTGCTGAAGCCTTCTGCTAGCTCTTTGTTAGCCGCCAGTTGAACACCAGAGTGAGAATATGGTTCAGTAAAAAGGACACTCTTAGCGCGCGCTTCAGTAATCGACATACCGCCAATGATTACGTCAAACTTGTTCGATAGCAGTGAAGGGATAATGCCATCCCATGCCGTCGGTACAAATTCAACTCTCCAGCCTGAATCCTCAGCAAGACGTTTGGCCACATCGATTTCAAAGCCGACAAGATCGCCTTGTTTGTTACGCATTGCCCAAGGAACAAAAGTCGACATACCAACACGTAGAGAGCCACGTTCGTTGATTTTGTCTAGGTTAGGCGTTTTAGACGCAAGTGCAGGCAAACTTACGGCAAGCGCAAGTAAAGCAGTGATAGCGGTTTTAAATAGCTTCATGCTGATAAATCCTTATTGTGTTCGCCAGTTAGCTCCGAGCTTATGCTCAAGCCAAGCTGCAACGGCAGAAAGTGAAAGTGTAAGTGCAAGATAAATGATTGCCACAGAGAACCAAATCTCAAATGGCATCGCGGTTTCAGAAACAATGTTTCTGGCCTCGGTTGTCAGGTCGAAAATAGCCATGACACTCACAATCGAAGAGTTTTTGATAAGGGAGATCACTTCGTTAGTCAGAGGTGGCAATGTGCGTTGTACCACTTGAGGAAGAATCACATCCCAGTAAGTATAGGTCTTTGATAATCCCAAAGATTGAGCGGCTTCAAACTGTCCCTTAGAAATGCTATTTAACCCGGCACGAAATATCTCAGCGGTGTACGCCCCTTGGAAAAGTGCCAAAGCTAAAACAGCCGTGCTAAAGCGATCTAGCCCGATTACAGGGCCGAATACAAAATAGAGCAGGTAAATTTGTACCAATAGTGGTGTATTACGAATCAATTCCACATAGCTGGTGGCGAGGGTGCGACCGACAACTGAATTGGAGTTACGTAACAGGGCTGTGGTTAAGCCAATCACCAGTGTTGCAACTAAAGAAATCAGAGAGATATTGATGGTAACGAGTAATCCTTCCATCAATTCTGCCGGCCACCATTCACCATCTTCATAGAAAGCGATGTAGTCAGGCACTCGATCCCATTGCCAGCTGTATCCCATCGCCTGAGCGCCAGAATCGAGGATCCAAACAACGGCTGCCGCAAGTACCACAATTTGTACCAAGGCGGAGAGGGCGGGTTTCACTATTTTGAGCAGCATCAGTAAGTCAGAATCTGATTTAGGAACGCTTGAGTACGTTCGTGTTGAGGATTTTCGAACAGGCTCTGTGGTGTATTAGATTCCACGATCTGTCCTTCGTCCATAAAGATGACTCGGTCGGCAACGCGTTTTGCAAAGCCCATTTCGTGTGTCACGCACACCATGGTAATGCCTTCACTTGCCAGTTCGACCATTACATCAAGCACTTCATTGATCATTTCCGGATCAAGTGCTGATGTCGGTTCATCGAATAGCAGTAGTTCGGGCTTCATGCAAAGAGAGCGCGCAATTGCCACACGTTGTTGTTGGCCGCCTGAAAGTTGAGCCGGGTACTTATTCGCTTGCTCTGCGATGTGTACACACTCGAGATAATGCATGGCGGTTTTCTCTGCTTCTTCTTTGCTTTTTTTGAGCGTACGAATAGGAGACAGAGTCAAGTTTTCGAGCACAGTAAGATGGGGGAATAAATGGAAGTGCTGAAACACCATTCCAACTTGGCCTGGTGTGTTGAACTTGCAGGGAAGCGACTGTTCTAACACGGAAAGTTCGCCACTTTCGAACGGTTCTAGCTGATTGATACAGCGGATAAGAGTGGATTTACCAGAACCAGATGGTCCGCAAATCACCACAATCTCTCCCTGTTCAATATTTAGATCGATATCTTTTAGGGCATGAAAATCACCATACCACTTGTTAAGTGACTTAAACTTAACCATTTCCTTAAGATTGTTCAAATCGTTGTTCATACCTAGTAAAGAGACAGGTTTACCTTAACAATATAGAAATATGATTGCACATAAAATTAGGAACTTATGAGAATTTAATAGCATCTTGTAGGGCAAATAAAAAGCAGCGCCGGATGAGGACGCTGCTTGTGGGTATACGCAAGGTCAAAGAATTTGGTTCAGTTTCGCTGCATAAATTTTTAAATTATCGCGATTTTATTTAGAAACCTGATTTCTTTGCTTTAATTTTAACCGTTAATGGATCGCAGACTCTAGAATCTCGCGAGTTTTCTCTAGTGTAATCGCTTGGTTCTCGCCAAGTTGTAAATAGCCATGTGATTCTAGTTGTGCAACCACGTTGTCGATAGCTGTTGCTTTATCCGCCTCGTAGCCATCAAACATAGTCGCTACATCTAGGCTGTGGTAGAAGGCTTCGATAGCATCGATAGTGCGCTCAGCTAAATCTGCGCCAGTTTCTAGGCCAAATACGTTACGACCCATCTGTTCTAGCTTATTGCGCTTCGCTTCAATCTGGTTACGAAGTAGTGAAGGTTGAACGATAGCTAGAGAACGTGCGTGGTCGACATGCCATAATGCAGTGAATTCATGACCAATCATGTGCGTTGCCCAATCTTGAGGAACACCAGTACCAATAAGGCCGTTTAGCGCTTGGTTAGCTGTCCACATTAGGTTTGCACGCCATGCGTCGTTGTCACGCTCGTCGTATTGTTTACCCAGTACAAGAAGGTTTTTCAGCAATGTTTCTGCGTAGCCGTCTTGAACCATCGCGTTAGCAGGCATAGTGATGTATTGCTCACAGACGTGAACCCAAGCATCAACCAGACCATTCACCAATTGGCGCTCTGGTAGAGACTTCATTACATCTGGGTCCATAACTGCAAACTTAGGCTGTACCGCAGGGTTTAGGAAAGCCAGCTTCTCTTGAGTTGCTTTACGAGTGATTACTGCGCCCATGTTTGATTCAGAGCCTGTAGCAGGAAGCGTCAGTACCGCACCGATTGGCGTCGCTTCGGTTACTTGGTGCTTACCTGTTAGGATGTCCCAACCGTCACCGTCGTATTTCGCTGCTGCTGCAACATATTTCGAACCATCGATTACCGAACCACCGCCAACAGCGATAATGAATTCTACGTTTTCTTCTTTAACGATAGCGACTGCTTTGTCTAATGTTTCTTTAGTTGGGTTTGCTTCAACACCAGAAAACTCAATCCAAGCGTGATCTTTAAGAGATGCGACTACTTGGTCGTAAACACCGTTGCTTTTGATTGAACCGCCACCGTAGATGACAAGTACTTTCTTTGAAGTATCAACGGCTTGGCTGATAGCGTTGATTTGGCCTTGGCCGAAGTGGATAACAGTAGGGTTAACATAGGTAAATTGCATCGTCAGTTCCTTGTGTAAAGCTAAAATTTTTATTTTGTTGTAGTGCTTAATTTCTATATTTGCATATTAGTACACGGAATTAGGGTGGTGAAGGTCAATTTCTCCAAACTAATTGCCTATTTCTACATAATTGATATTCTCTTTGGGCTTTTGTGCAAACTAACATCAACCTTTGAATGGAACATCACCTGTTATGAATACACTCGCTCAGTTACTGCAATCTTACGTTGAACTCAAAGGTTGGGATGATCTTGAAGGGATCAGAGAAACAGAGATAGAGGGCGTATGGTTGTATCGCAGTAGTGGTGGGAATCAGCGCCAACCATTCACTTACCAGTCAGGTATCATCATGCTTGGACAGGGTAAAAAGAATATCTACATAGGCGACAGGCCAGTAACTTACGCGGCAGGTGATTACCTTGTGGTGGGGGTGCCAATGCCATTGGAGTGTGAAGCTTTACCAGTTGATGGTGAGCCGTTACTGGGTTTGTCGATCAACATTGATTCTCAGCGTTTGCACAGCTTAGTGAAAAAGCTCGAAGAGCAAGGTTTTCTGGAGAGTTATTGTAACAAGCACAAACAGAATTCGAGTGGCTTAGAGTCCACTCGAATGGAAACGGCGATGCTAGAGAGTTTCACTCGGTTGGCGAAGACACTGCATTGCGATATCGAAGCCAACATCTTGGGTGACGCAATGGTGACGGAGATTGTTTATCGCGCTTTGACAGGCTCTGAGGGCCGCGTACTGTTTGATTTAGCCCATCATGATGGCCATTACGCACGCGTCGCCAAAGCATTGTCTAAAGTGCATGAAGAGTATGATCAAACCATTACTGTTCAGTCGCTAGCTGACGAAGCGAACATGAGTGTGTCTGCTTTTCATAATGCTTTCCGCAACGTCACTTTCGAATCACCGCTCCAATACTTGAAGAAGGTTCGGCTTAACAAAGCCAAGGAGCTAATCCAGTTAGAAGGCCTACGTATCAGTGATGCCGCACGCCGAGTTGGCTATTCTAGTCCATCTCAATTCAGCCGAGAATTTAAGCGTCATTTCAATACCACGCCACGAGCTGTTTAGTTTTCCTTCCTCGTAATCTATATTCTGAAACAGGTGGTTTTTATTAAACATATTATTAACGTAACTATATAAAACAAGCCATTTAAAAATAATTAGTTAGATAGCCTAAAAATTTATGCATGGAATTAAGGCGGTAATTTCTAAAAAACATTGGTTAAAGGTCATTTAGTGTGAACAAGCTAACAAACACGAGCTAAATTTAAAAACTTACCCATTATATTACGTGGGAAAGTATTCAATATAATTGGATATACTTGAAAACAGTTAGAGGTGAGTAGTCCTCAAAACTAAGTTACGTGGATAATTAGTCTTTTGATGACTAATTATCCCATAAGTCACTGAATATTAGTCGAGTGATAGTCTGATGGGTATCACGTTCAACCTAAATTTATTCACCTAACATGGCGCTACTTTAATTATTCATTCCAATACGATTGTTCAATGTAAATACGTATTCTTATTTTATTAAAAGGATCATACCGATGAGTAGCGATATCATTAAAATTTCAAGAAATACTGAAAATGCGCCATTAAATAATGTATCTACACAAACAGTTGCTTTTTCTCATTACAATAATTTCTCTGCTCAATTACCTATTGACCCTAAAATAGGTCAAATAGTCATCGGTGATATTAAAGATCAAGCAACGCAATGTTTGAATAATATTAAAGCGATTGTTGAAAGTATCGACCATGTGATGGATGACGTGGTGAAAATTAATATCTTCGTTAAGAACATTTCCGATATGGAAGCTATCGATGAAGTTTATAAGGGCTTCTTTAGTAATAGCCTTCCGACACGTACAGTGGTTGGTGTTGCAGCTCTGCCAATGAGCGATGCGCTAGTTCAAATGGACGCGCTTATCTCAAATGGTGAAGGTACAACACCACAGGCACCATGTGCGTTAGTTAAGGTATCAAGAAACACGGATAAAGCCCCTCAGAGTGCTTTGTTTACTCAGACTGCGGCTTTTTCTCACTACAATAATCTTTCGGCTCAATTACCGATTGATGTGAATACTGGTGAGTTGGTTTCAGGTGGTATCACAGAGCAAACAACTCAATGTTTAGCAAACATTAAAACGATTCTAGAAAGCATTGGCCATGTTATGAATGATGTGGTGAAAACCACGATTTACCTAAAAGATATCGAAGATTCAGAAAAGGTAAACCAAGCATGTGCTAAGTTCTTCCCAAGTTATGCTCCGGCGAGAACGATTGTGCAGGCATCTGAATTACCAATGGGCGCTTTAGTTCAGATCGATACTTCAGTTTCACATGGTGATGGCACACCGCCACAACTGCCAGAAGATACTTGCTTACTGGTTGTTGAAGCAAATAACACAGCTAAAGCACCATTCATGCCTTATTCGCACACCGTTGCTTTCTCTCACTACAATCATATTTCAGGTCAACTTCCTGTAGATCCGAAAACCAATGAAGTGGTTGCTGGTGGTATTAAAGAGCAAGCTGAGCAGTGCCTACAAAATATTAAGGCGATCATTGAAAATATTGACCACAGCATGGACGATACGGTGAAAGTTAATATTCAACTTAAAGATATTTCAGATCTTGATGCGGTGAACGAGGTCTACACTACATTCTTTAATGCTGACTTACCGGCAAGAACGGTGGTTGGGGTTTTGAAGATTCCTATGAATGCGTTAATTCAAATGGATGCAGTCGTTTCTAACTGCGAAGGCACACCCCCACAAGATGTTGTTGCTTAAATATAGTTAAACACATCGCTAACAACGTTGATATTTTAGCTCTAGTTTCTAACTTGGAATTAGAGCTGATTCAGTTTGAAGGTCTGCGAATAAGTGATGTTGCATGCCGAATCAATGACTCCATTTCATCTCAATTTAGGCGCGAATGTAAGCGCCACTTCAATACATCACCACGAGCGGTGTAATGCTTCCTATCAGCAATGAAGGTTGTTAAACATGCGGCACTTCATATAGTGCAATCTTGCACATATTTTTTGATTGACCGAGAAATCTAAATTTTATAAATATCCGTTATTAAAGTACTAATATTCTGTCGGAGGTTCATTTGCTCGATTTGTTAAAGAAAGTGGTGCTTATCAATTTGATGGCTGCAATAGTCGTTTTTGTGCTGTCGCAGTTTTTTACTTTCTTTGCTTCTACTCAACTCGTCGACTTCTTATTTTATGTCGTTATCGTCATTTGGGTTTTGGCAAAACTTCTGTGGGAGGGAGGCGTTCATAGCAAAACAACGCGCTTAGATGATCCTATTACAGACAAAGTCTACAAAATGGTCGACGGGCACGATTTTGCTAAAGACCAACAAGAACACTATCGAATGAATTATCAAACGGGCTTAGTGCTATTCATTGCTGGCTTACCGGCGTTTATTGCGTGCTTTGTTCTGCAATTCTTTTGAGTACGGATAGGAGGTAGTAATGGAAGAATATTTAGAACTGGACGTGATGACATTGGAGTCTATTTCAAAAGAAGCGGGCTTCCCAATAGATAGAGATGTGTATTTAGCATCTCATGCCCAATCGATGGAACAAGGACTGCTTGTCGAATATCGGCGACATAATAAGCTAATTGGCTACACGACGTTAAGTGATTTAGGCGATGGCAGCTGGTTTGTCCCTATGTTTGTGGTACACCCAGACTATAGAAGTAAAGCCGCTTTTCTTGCTCTATTTCGTGGCATTGTAAACATACTGAAAGATCGTGATTCAAGGGTATTAATAAGCAATGTTTTACGCTTAAATGAACTGTCGGTGCAGTTTCATAAGCGATTAGGGTTTGAAATAACACGTGAGAATCACTTAGGTTATGAGTTTACTCTAGCGTTGACTCCTGAAGTAAAAAGAAAATGGTCTAATTTCGTCGCTGTTACCTAGGGGCCATAAATAATTGTGGTTCGAGTTTGACCTCAAGTATGTGGTGGTTAATATCACCTTTCTATGAATCGCCTCACTATTAACGCTTCTCATCTTTCGAGAGTAATCAACAAGGGCATGTATTATGTACAAAGTCGGAATCGTATTATTTGATGACTTCACAGATGTAGACTTCTTCTTGATGTATGACTTATTAGGAAGAACGACGGACTCTTGGGAGGTTAAGGTTCTTGGAACTAAGCCTGAGCATCGTTCACATTTGGGTATGACGGTGAAAACCGATGGCCATTTGAGTGAGGTTGCGCAGCAAGATGTAGTGCTGATAACAAGTGGTTATCGCGGTATTCCCGCTGCATTGAAAGAGACGGAGTTCATGAACTCATTACAGCTTGATCCGAGTGAACAGCTAATCGGGTCGATTTGCGCGGGATCTTTTGTGTTACACGAACTCGGTTTACTTAAAGGTAAGAGGTTAACAACAAACCCTCATGCCAAACCAACATTAGAAGCGATGGGGGGAGACGTCCAAGATCTGCCTTTGGTTATCGAAGGCAATATTGCTACGGCTGGTGGATGTCTTTCTCTGGTTTACCTAATCGGCTGGGTGGCTGAACGATTATTTGATTCTAACAAACGTAGAGCGATTCAAAATCAGCTCATCCCCGCAGGGCAGTTAGATCTCTTCGAAGATCTTATCTCGGTAACCATCCAGTCTGCAGAGGCTGGCAACTTACACAATAAATCACTAAAAGCTGAGCTTACAGACGCAGTGGTTTGAATAGTTGCGATGCTATTTCTACAAAAAGCGTTTAACGAGAGAACGAAAAACAAGTTTATGCCATTTAGAATTATTTTAATGCTATGCCTAGCTCTGACGGGCTGCGCATCCAATGAAGCTTTGCAACCGGACCCAACAACCATCACGCTATTTTATGGTGATACATCGATCTCCGCAGGCGTATTAGAAGACAAGACATTTAATTCAGTACTCGCCGATAGGGCTGAAAGTGTCACTTTTTCGGGCTTAGTACGAAAGCAAGACTCTGGTTACTTGGTTGATATGCTTGTGATTCGAGAAACGAGAGAGCCACGCTCGACTCGACAATTAAACACGTCAATTCATATGAAAACTGGAGAGTTAGTGGATGTGGGTGGCGTGAACAACGACATTTTTAGGGTGATTTTGGAATAGTGTTATCAGCCTTTAGTTAAGGGAGAGGTTATGCAGCAGAACATTACCACGGAACGATTAATCTTAAGACCATTTCGATTGAGTGATAGCGAGCGCGTTGCTGAACTTGCGGGTGAGAAAGTGATAGCTGATATGACGGCTAATATTCCTCATCCATATGAAGTAAACATGGCGGCGGATTGGATTAACACGCACGAGTCTTTCTTTAATGAAGGGAAAGGTGTGGTGTACGCGATAACTCTTAAAGCTAACGACGAGATTATCGGTGCAGTTAGCTTTCCTAGTTTGCAAGATGGTGTTGGTATTCTTGGTTATTGGCTTGGCGTTCCGTTTTGGGGGCAGGGTATCGCCTATGAAGCCTCACTGGCGTTAGTGGAATACAGCAAAGCTCATTTTGGGCTCACAGAGTTGAAAGTGATGCACTTGTCTGAAAACAAACGCTCAGAGTCAGTTATACGAAAGCTCGGTGTAAAGTTTGTTGAGAAGCAAATTCGTAAAGTTCATGGTAGAGATCGTGAACTATACCTGTATCACTCTTTACTTTAGTTTTCTTAGATATCGTATTCATTCCTCCATTTACAAAAATCAAATGGTCCGGCGAAATAAATAGTTCAATTATCTAAAATTTCGCTTTACCTCAACCTAACTTCAAGTCTTAAGCTTCTCTTAGTTGTTCGAAGGAGCTTATTATGCAAAATGATTATGTTAGGGAACTCTCTGTTAAAACTTACCAAGAAGCGATTGAAAGGGAGGCTGTTAAATCAAAAGTTCGCCCATTTCATGCACTGAGTTTTTTCAGTGGTGCCTTGTTTTCTATGACGATAATGGGATTGCTTTTGGTCACGCCAATACTTTGAGCGATAGTTAACTCCAATCATCCTAGATAGAAACACAGAGAGTTCGAAATCTTAAAATACAGTACTTAAAGGGAGCTTTTAGAGTTACTTATGGAGATATCTATACACCTACTTCAACCAAGTGATGTTGGTCCTCTTTTCGAATTTGAAGTCGAAAATAGAGAGTGGTTTAATCAATTTGTTCCTGCTAGGGATGACAGCTTCTATTCTGATTCAGGGGTTGCTGACCAAGTTACGCTCTTCCTTAAGGAATACCAAAATGGTGAGTTGATCCCAATGCTAATTAAGGACGCTAACGGCGTTATTTGTGGAAGAATCAACGTTCGCGATATCAGTAAAAATGGTGAAAGCGGGGAGCTCGGCTATCGGGTTGGTCGAGCTTTTGGTTCTAAAGGTGTCGCCTCTA
The DNA here is from genome assembly GCF_002954585.1 of Vibrio chagasii. Classification (GTDB taxonomy): domain Bacteria; phylum Pseudomonadota; class Gammaproteobacteria; order Enterobacterales; family Vibrionaceae; genus Vibrio; species Vibrio chagasii_A. Next base: position 713,140 of record NZ_MSCI01000001.1, on the reverse strand, counting down.
ATGCGGTCAGAAAGCTGCTAACCTACTTGTCTAAGCACTCATCCCTAAAATATATTGATGCTTATGCATTAGTAGGTAATGTCGGTTCAAATAAAGTACTAACAAATACGGGCTTCGACCTCGTTGAGTGTGTCCAAAATTACGCAGAATTCAAAGGACAACAACAGAATGCCAACTATTACCGCAAGGCAATATCCGTGTAAGTGGGTATTTGATATCTACTATTTTTCCTATAATCAATGAGATAATAGGCTCGGAAAGATGAGCTCACACCATTGTGGTGCGAAACAATACAGAGATCAGTTTATGAACATTGTGACAGTCTATAGTGGTAATCAGCAGGTATACGCGAATTTATATCAGGGCTATGCGGCTGAGTTTTCAAAGATTATCGGAGACAAACCAGACGAGTATGGCTTGTTTGAGATTTACCCGACGCTTGGTGATGCCGTAACGGGTTATTTACTCTACATTGATGGCGTTCCTGCTGCATTAACCGCCATTGAAACCAAAGCGCCAAACGAGTTTGAGATTTGTGATTTCTATGTGGTGCCTTATTTCCGTAAGAACAAAGTAGGGAAACAGTTTATCTCTGAACTATTTGAACACCTAAAAGGTAGTTGGGAGATTAAACAAGTACTGGGCGCAGATCATGCTGTTAAGTTCTGGAGAGAAGTCGTCAATGACTACACCTCAGGTAATTATGTGGAAGATCAGTACCAAGACGAAAAGTGGGGCTTGGTAACAAGACAATGCTTCAATCATGATGGTATTGCCAAGTAAAACCTTATATATCAGAAGCTGGCGGGGTCCTTCTAGCCAGCTTCGGGCCTATCTATTTTAAGGTTTAAGGTGTCCTCTAGATTTAGGGTAACCTTATTGCTTTATCGTTACTTTTGAGGTTTATTGCGTTCGATTACACTGATCGCGATTGCTAAAAATAGAATATCTTTCACTAAGAAGAAGTTAGTGACCAAAATACCATCCGATACTTTCCAAGCGTTTGGCGTGGTAATTAGAAAGCTCAGTGTCACAACAAAGATAGCCGCCGCAGCAATGCCAGAATAAAACGCGACTCGCGGCTTTTTAAATCCAATCATCAGCCCAATCGCGACAATGATTTCAGCACCACCAACCATATTAGACACGGCTTGTACTGAGAACAAATTGTAGAGCCAACTCATTGCTGGGTGGTTGGTAATTAAAGGCTCAATCAACATCGCCTCAGTAGGCGTAAACTTGTAAATTCCAATCCAAGCTAACACCAACGCGACACCTATCACGCCAAGGTTGTATCCGAAGTTGCTTTGTTTTAAATCATAGGTTTGAACATGCATAAAAGTACTCCATTAATAAGTTCTACACATGACCGCACTAGTGCAAAATTAATTTCACTGTGAGAGTGTTACTCCTATTTATGAATCATTACGCATGGCATTTTAATGTTATATGTATCAATGGTTTATTTGAAGAAAATGAAATGATAGTTTTTATTAAGAGCTTAATACGACGGTACAAGGAGATAATTTATCAAAGCACTTATATATGATGTATTTAGTGGAGAGTCGGCGAAAGGGAACCCTTGTGGGGTTGTTGAATTAGAGCAATGGTTAGCAGATTCAGAGCTACTAGAAATAACACATCAACTAGCACAGCCTATTACTGCTTTTGTGAAGAAATCGGGAAGTCAGTTCGACATCCGTTGGTTTGGATTAGATGGTGAGATAAACCTGTGTGGTCATGGTAGTTTGGGTGCTGGTACTGATTTGATCGAGCGGTATAAGTTTGAAGAGGTTACTTTAAACAGTGATTATGGACAGGTCGTGATTTCTAGAAAAGACGGCCTATCTCGATTGGAACTGCCAAGCTGGAATGGTAAATCTTATGTTGAGTGGAGCGACGCTCCAATTGATCTGTCAGCTTTGAATCAGCCCGTTGTCGATGCATTCTCTACAAGAGATTTAGTGTTGGTGTTGGATTCTGAGGAAGCAGTCAGGAACTTTACTCCTGATTTTGAACAGTATAAAAAAATCAATGATCTGCATGCTGTTATGGTGACGGCCAAAAGCTCGGATGACGGTTATGTACTTCGTTATTTTGCACCGAAGATCGGCATTTCAGAGGATTTAGCAACCGGATCTGCGCAATGTTCATTGGCTCCATATTGGTTCGATAAGTTAGGAAAAGACAAACTCTCAGTTCGTCAGCTTTCTAGTGCTGGTGGTTATTTTGAAGTCGAGAAGGGAGCCAACTCTTCGATTGTCGTCTCTGCTAGAGTTGAATGCCGTCAGTGAAAGTGTGTTGAGCCTATGACCAATACCGCAAACTAATTTTTGTTTTCAATATTAAGGATTTGGATTAGATTACTCTGATGTAGATTCCAACAATAAAAAGAGAATAGCGAGTGAAGATTCATAGAATTAACCCGACCAAACGTTGGTCTGATGTAACTGTTTTTAATGGTATTGCAAGCTTTGTTGAGGTTGCTGAGTCAGACACATCTGCGGGCATTAAGAGTCAGGTTCAACAAATCTTTGAGCAAGCTGAAGAGATGATGAGCCTAGTAGACAGCGATAAATCTCGCGTGTTGTCGGTCACTATTTACCTAACGGATTTTGCTAACTTTGATGCACTCAATGAAGTGTGGGAAGCATGGTTCCCTGAAGGCTGTGCACCGAGTCGTGCATGTGTGAAAGCTGAACTGGCAAACCCTGAACTGTTGGTTGAAATGTCATTCATGGTTGCTGCTGGGGAAAAGTTTCAATAAACCGACATACAGATAGATAAAACAAAGCCACTCAGGTGATTCACTTGAGTGGCTTTTTTGTTCGAAACACGAAACCGAGGTTAGTCGGCTTTGTGATTAAGCGATGCCTTGCTCTTTTGCCATCTGTGTCGCGATCTTAGGAGCATGCCATAGACATGGCAGTAAGATGAATGACACAGGAACGGCGGTAATCACAATGAATGACTGCAGAGCAGAAATACCGCCAGAGCCCATTGAAATAAGGGCAATGGCTACAGCACCCATGATGATACCCCAAAAGGTACGCACCGCTGCGTTTGGCTCTGTGGTACCTGTCATAACTACACTGATGGTGTAGGTCATTGAGTCGCCCGTTGTTACGATGAACGTGGTGGTCAGGATAAGGAACAGAATTGCAATCAGAGTCGGAAACGGCAGCTGCGCAGTGATAGCCAGTAACACTGCAGGAAGGTTGAAGCCTTCAAACGCACTGGAAATCACACCAGGGTTTTCTAACTCAAACGCTAAACCGCTACCACCAACGATGCTGAACCAGAAGCAGGTTACCAGTGGAGCAACGATGCTAATAGACACGATCATTTGGCGAATCGTTCTGCCGCGTGAAATACGAGCAATAAAGATTGCCATCATTGGGCCATAACCTAAGAACCAACCCCAGAAGAATACCGTCCAGCCACCAAGCCACGCTGTATCTTGGCGATAAAGCGCCATAGGGATGAAGTTATCGATCATTTCACCCATGCCTTGCAAGTAGCCATCAACGATGAAGCTTGTTGGACCTACAAGAAGGATGTAGCCGATAAGGCATACAGACAAGATGATGTTGTAACGGCTAACCAGTTGGATGCCTTTGTTCACGCCGCTCAATGCAGATAGGGTGTACATGGCGATGGCGAATAGAATAACGATGCTCTGAGTTGCAAAGCTGTCTGAGATGCCAAACAGTTCACTCAACGCATAACTGATTTGAAGACCTAAGAAACCAATTGGACCGATAGTACCTGCCGCCACAGCAACAATGCTACACGCGTCGACTACGTTACCGATCCAGCTATGAATCGCTTTGTCGCCCAGTAATGGGTAAAGCAGAGTACGAGGTTTAAGAGGAAGGCCTTTATCGTAGTGTAGGTGCATCAGCACGATAGAGGATAAGCCCCCTAAGATTGCCCAAGCCAGAAAGCCCCAGTGCATGAAAGACTGAGATAGGGCGTTGAACGCCATTTCTTGAGGATCAGCGTTGCCGTATAGAGGCGGAGCAGAAACGAAGTGAGCAATAGGCTCTGCTGCTGCCCAAAATACACCACCGCCTGCGAGCAGCGTACATAGGACAATCGACATCCATTTGAAGGTGGTCATTTCAGGAAGGGCAAGTTTACCCAAACGAACGTGACCAGTGCGTCCTAGTGCAAGTACTAAGCCGATAATGAAGTTGAGTAGTAAGAGAACCTGCCAAAAAGCACCGAACCATTTAGTTGAGTAACTAAAACCGATGTTTACAAGTTCTGACAACACCGAGGTGTTGGTGAAGGCAAGAATGACAAAGAGGGTTAAAAAGCTCCCACTTAGCCAAAATACTGGATTTCCAAGCTCCAGTTTTTCACCCAAAGATTGGGCTTTAGTGAAGTTAATAGAAGTAGATTCTGCGTTGATGTTTTCGTTGGCGACTTGCGTCAAGTTGGACATTATTTCTTCGCTATATTTGGCTCTTTCAAGCCTATGTATTTCTCCCACACTTGCATTGGAAATGTGAGGTTCGTCAAAAAAAGCCGCGATACTATCACAGTTGTTAAGAAAAAGTGGGCGAATTTAGAAAAGAAATCGGTTCTATGGCTAAATCACTCCCTTTTGGTTAGTTTTAAGACGAAATTTCAGAACGAATGAATAAAGTCGATATGAATAGAGTTTTGTAATTAATGAGGTGAATTAGGCGATATTTTTTAGCGTACCGAAATAAATTTAATATTAGTTGTTCGTGCAAAATAAGTGTCGACTCATTGCATGATATAAACAAATTAATGCGAGTCATTTTATAAATACCGAATATTTTAGGTGTTAAATTGGCACTGTTACCTACAGTTGTTTTGCGAAGAGATTTAAGTGGTGAGAAATATGACACTTAAATTAAGCATCTTGAAACAATAACTTAAGGGACAGCTAACATGCACCTAAACCAAGGAAGAGTGGCCAAGAAGGTTTTTACACTCAGTACTCTCACCGCGTCATGCTTAATGGCGTTCAATAGCTACGCGGCTGTTGATTGTTCAACGTTAGAAGCGTGGGATTCTGCCACGGTATACACCGGTGGTGATCAGGTTTCACATGACGGCAGCGCATACTCAGCGAATTACTGGAATCAAAACAACAACCCGAGCCAATTTGAAGGTGACTATGCACAATGGAAAAAGATTGATGTGTGTAGCGGCGGCGGAGATGGTGGCACGCCAAATGAAGCGCCAACCGCTTCGTTAACAGCACCTACCGCGTCAGATGTGATCGTTGAGGGCGATAATGTCGTCTTAAGTGCTACGGCACTTGATGCTGATGGTAGCGTTGCTTCAGTAGAGTTTTTTGTCGATGGTACTTCCATCGCAGTAGTAACAGCAGCACCATTTGAAGCGACTTGGGCTGCAACGTCTGGCAACCATCAGGTTTCTGTTGTAGCAACAGACAATGAAGGTGCAGCTAGTGTCGCAAGTGCGGTATCTGTTTCTGTTGATTCACTGCAACCTGGCAATGAAGCGCCAACGGTATCAGTTGGACTTTCAGCGGCTTCTGTAGATGTAGGTGGCGTGGTAACACTCACGGCAACGGCTGCAGACAGTGATGGTACGGTTGATAAAGTAGATTTTTATGTGGCAGGTTCTTTAGTTGGTACGGCTGCGACAAGCCCGTATACGCTTGACTACACAACCACTCAAGCAGGTACTCTAGCTGTTTACGCTAAAGCAACCGACGATCAAGGTGCGACAACGGATTCAGCCTTGGCTTCTTTAAAGGTAAATGGTGTTCCAACGGTGAGTACATGTCGTCCTGATGGCTTGTATCAAACTCAAGGTGTCGATGTTCCTTACTGTACCATTTACGATGATGAAGGCCGTGAGAAAATGGGCGCGGATCACCCTCGTCGTGTGATTGGTTATTTCACGAGCTGGCGTGCAGGGGACGACCCACAAGCGGCTTACTTAGTGAATGATATTCCTTGGGAACAGCTTACACACATTAACTACGCATTCGTGAGCATCGGTTCAGATGGCAAAGTAAACGTTGGTGACGTAAACGATCCAAATAATGCTGCTGTCGGTAAAGAGTGGCCGGGAGTAGAGGTTGACCCTGCATTAGGCTTTAAAGGTCACTTTGGTGCGCTCGCAACTGCCAAGAAAAAACACGGTGTTAAAACATTAATCTCGATTGGTGGTTGGGCTGAGACTGGTGGTCACTTTGCCACAGACGGCAGCCGTGTCGCTGATGGTGGTTTCTACACTATGACGACCAATGCTGATGGCTCAATCAACCATCAAGGCATCGAAACGTTCGCGACGTCAGCGGTTGAAATGCTGCGTAAGTATCAATTCGATGGTCTAGATATTGATTACGAGTATCCAACTTCAATGGCTGGTGCGGGTAACCCATACGACAAAGACTTCATGGAACCACGTCGACAGTACCTATGGGCTTCATACCAAGTACTGATGAAAGTATTGCGTGAGAAGCTTGATGTGGCGTCTGCTGAAGATGGCAATCACTACATGTTAACTATCGCGGCACCTTCTTCTGGCTACCTGTTGCGCGGTATGGAAACATTCGATGTCACTCAATATCTTGATTACGTGAACATCATGTCTTACGACCTTCACGGTGCTTGGAACGATCACGTTGGCCATAACGCTGCCTTGTTCGATACAGGTAAAGATTCAGAGCTAGCACAGTGGAACGTATACAACACGGCGGCTTATGGTGGTATTGGCTACCTGAACACGGATTGGGCCTACCATTACTTCCGCGGTTCAATGCCAGCTGGTCGCATTAACATCGGTGTGCCTTACTACACGCGTGGTTGGCAGGGTGTAACAGGTGGTGAAAATGGTCTTTGGGGCCGAGCTGCACTGCCTAATCAATCTGAATGTGCCGCTGGTACAGGTGAAGGCGAGAAGAACAACTGTGGTCACGGCGCGATTGGTATCGATAACATGTGGCACGATACCGACCCTAAAGGAAAAGAAATGGGCGCAGGTTCGAACCCAATGTGGCATGCGAAGAACCTAGAGAAAGGCATTTGGGGTTCTTATGCGGATGCTTACAAGCTTGATCCTGTAAACGATCCAACAGATGTTCTAAGAGGCACTTACACGCGTAACTACGACAGCGTGGCAGTTGCACCTTGGCTATGGAATGCTGAAAAAGGCGTGTTCCTTTCTACGGAAGATAAAGAGTCTATCAACGTGAAAGCGGACTACGTTATCGACAAAGAAATCGGCGGCATCATGTTCTGGGAACTGGCTGGCGACTATAACTGTTATGTACTTGATGCAAGTGGCAACCGCACAACGGTTGATACCACAGAGCAAGCGTGTAACAGCGGTAACGGTGAGTTCCACATGGGTAACACAATGACTAAAGCGATCTACGATAAGTTTAAGTCGGCAACGCCATATGGCAACAAAGTCGCGACTGGTGCAATTCCTACCGAAGCATTAGACATCGCAGTATCGGTTGGTGGTTTCAAAGTCGGTGACCAAAACTACCCAATTAACCCTAAGATCACGTTTACCAACAATACGGGTCAAGCACTGCCTGGTGGTACAGAGTTCCAGTTCGACATTCCAGTATCAGCGCCAGATAATGCGAAAGATCAATCTGGTGGTGGTTTGACTGTGATTGCTTCGGGTCATACTCGTGCGGATAACATCGGTGGATTAGACGGAACTATGCACCGCGTAGCCTTCACATTACCTGCATGGAAAGAACTGCCTGCTGGTGGCGTGTATGAGCTGGACATGGTGTATTACTTACCAATTTCAGGCCCTGCCAACTATGCCGTTAACGTAGGTGGTGTTGATTATGCGTTTAGCTTTGAGCAACCTGATTTACCTTTAGGTGATATCAGTTCCGGTGGCGGTAACCCTGGCACTTGTGATACCGCAGGCCTAACAGTGTACCCAGATCTGCCTCAGAAAGACTGGGCCGGTAATCCAAGCCATGCTAATACGGGTGACCAAGTGGTTCACAATGGCAGCATTTACCAAGCTAACTGGTGGACAAGTTCTGAGCCGAGCAGTGACGGTAGCTGGACCAAAGTGTGTTCATAGTATTGATTGGTTGATAGAGGTGAGAGCTTTCTAGCTCAGCCTCTTTAAACAAACCACTTAACGTAGAGTCAAACGCCGAACTCAATCCTGTTCGGCGTTTGTTTATTTATTCATGGTCTTGCTATGTTTTACGCCTGCTATGTCCGAACGTTGAGAAAGTAGAAGGTAGTGAGCGTGTAGAGGAATAACAGATATAAAAAAGCCCAAATAGATCGCTCTATTCGGGCTTTTTCAGAATAGTTTGAAATCGCTAGTCGCTAAATTAAGCTTTTGCTTCTTTCATCGCTTCCGCTTTTTTTTCCTTTTGCATTTTTGCAAGGAAGTAGATGTTTACACATGCGATGAAGCCGTTGGTTGCTACCACTGGCCAAGCGTCAATCATAACGCCGTATGCTGTGAAGAGTGCACAGCCAATAAAGTTAAGGACACGCAGGCGAACGATATCTTTCATTGTTAATGAAATTGCGACCATAATAGACGCAGCGTAACCTAAAATCTCAACCATATTGAATTCCATTGTTTGACCCTCTTAAATTTGCCGATACTTTGTCGGTACCAATTCTTCTCTTCATGAGATGATTGAGGAAGCTCCGTGCCTCGAATGGTCTGGTTATGTTTAACGGGGTAGACTATACCAACTCCGTTTTTGTGATTAAACCCCCAAAATAGGTAGAAGTGAAGGTTAGCGATTACGCAAACGTTTAATGCATTTTTGCCTAACATAATTACCGTTTATGTTGGTGGTTCAATTGATAGTTATTGATATATAGGTAAAGGCTCTAACCATGATAAAACGATCCATTTGTGCAAAAAAAAATAAAGACTGCTGTGCTTGTGACCTTGATAAGCATTGGGCTGACGGCATGTACGACCCAAGAGCAACTGCCTGTGCATGATTATGGTGTCGTTACTAGCGGTGACTTCGAGTTTATGAAAAATGGCGTCACGACTTATTCGTGGCACCCGCAATCAGAACAGGTATACCTCTCTAAGAAATACAATGAAACCGTCGTGACTGACATGGTACGTGATGCAATTGAAGAGCAGTTAACTGAAAAGGGGTACCGCTTAGAGCAAGGTGGGGATGTTGGTGACGTGGTGGTTGGCTTTGGCCTAGCCGAAGAGTCAGAGCTTAATGACAACTCCATTTTCGATGCGGTTCAGCTCTCTACAGGTGTTCCATTCTATGATGGAAAGGGCAAACTCGCCGAAAAAGGTTCTCTGTACATCGTGTTTTCAGTGCGAAAATTCTCAGGTGATCCAGTGGCGAGCGCTAGCACAAACGGGTATTCAGGCTGACCTTGAAGCAAGTGAGAGCAAAGAGCGAATTTCTGGTTTTGTGGAGATGCTATTTAGACAAATGCCAGAGAGATAAGTAGCAAATACTAAGTGGGGAGAGTATTTGTTTGGTCAATATTAACGGTCGGAAAAATGAACAGATCGCAGAATATACTTTTTTATTTGTAACTAAAGGTACATTTGCGTAAAGCAACGTAAAGTTCGCGCTTCTTTTGCTAGCATTTGTCTATACTGGTCAAAACGTTAACTTAGGTTTAATTCAATGAAACTGTTCTCCAAATACTCTCTCCCTTTATTAAGTATATTCATTGTAAGTAACGCAGCGATGGTTAGCACGGCAGCTATCGCAGCACCTTCTATAGTACCGGCTCCGCCAAGTTTGGGCGCGAAAGGGTATGTGTTAATCGACTTTAATTCTGGTGATGTGCTCGTAGAAAAAAATGCGCATACCAAGTTGAACCCAGCAAGCTTGACCAAACTGATGACCAGCTACGTGGCAGGTCAGGAGATGAAACGAGGCAACATCTCTGCAGATGATAAAGTCAGAATTAGTGAAAACGCTTGGGCAAAGAATTTTCCTGACTCTTCAAAAATGTTCATTGAAGTAAATACCGACGTCGCGATGATGGATCTATACCGAGGTTTGATTATTCAATCGGGTAACGATGCCAGTGTTGCGATCGCAGAGCATGTAGCTGGTTCTCAAGATGCCTTTGTTGATTTGATGAACTCTTGGGCTGCTTCGCTTAAATTGGAAAACACTCACTTTGCTAATGCGCATGGTTTAGACGCAGACGACTTATATTCAACGCCTTACGATATCGCAATGCTTGGCCGAGCGATCATTAAAGATCTTCCAGATGTATATGGCTTATACAGTGAGCGTTCTTTCAGTTACAACGGCATCACGCAACACAACCGCAATGGCTTGCTCCGTGACAGAAGCTTAACCGTTGATGGCATGAAGACGGGTTACACCTCGGGTGCGGGCTACAGCTTAGCGAGCTCGGCAACACAAGGTGAAATGAGACTTATTGCAGTGGTGATGGGCGCATCAAGTGTTAAAAGTCGTGAGTCAGACAGTAAGCAGCTTTTAAGTTACGGCTTCCGATTCTTCGATACGCTTAATGTCCACCAAGGCGGCGACCAAGTGGTTGAAGAGAAAGTGTGGTTTGGCGACCAAGACACTTTGAAGCTTGGAGTTGCAGAAGACACGTTTATCACGCTACCTAAGTCAGACAGCAAAAAGCTAACCGCATCTATCGAATTAAACTCGGAACTCAAAGCGCCGATTACAGAAGGTCAAACTTTAGGTGTCGTTCATTACACGGTTGATGGTGAAGATGTTCAAACTCAGCCTTTGATCGCACTTGAATCGGTTGAGCAGGGTGGCTTGTTCAAACGTTTGATGGACTACATTAAATTGTTCTTCTCAAGTCTGTTCTAAGTGAACTGACACCAGAACGAAAAGTAAAATGAAAGGGCGCTGTGATTTGATCACAGCGCCTTTTGTTGTTTTAGAACTGGACAAAGCGAGGTGAATAACGTTCTTTATTAGCAGTCGCTGATGGTTTCGATTACTATACGCAAAATTTAGCAGTGTAGTTACTTATGACCATAGAGATAAAGAACATCACCGAACCTGAAGTAACTTGCGCCAATTGCCAGGCATGCTGTTGTCGTTTAGAGGTTATGATCATCACAGATACCGGTGTCCCAGAAGAGCATATTGCTTACGATGAGTGGGGCGGTGAAACCATGAAACGTTTAGATGATGGTTGGTGTTCAGCGGTAGATAGGGAAACACTGATGTGCACTATCTATGAAAACCGACCATGGATCTGCCGTGAGTTCGAAATGGGCTCTTTTGAGTGTGTCGATCAGCGTAAAGAGGTGATGGGTTAGCTTGTGTTAGCAACCGGTTGATCCATATTATTAATACCAATACACGATTTTTTGTAAGTCAGGGCTTTATATCTCGATTTGATATAGAGCCCTGATTCGTTTTACTGATTTAGTTTTGTGTGAGAACGAGTCGATTTAGAACTTAGAAGGCACTTCAAACTCCATCCATTCACCGGTTGTTGGGTGAATCAGTTTGAGGTAGCCCGCATGAAGGTGCAGTCGTTCGCGCTTATAGCCATATAGGTCATCACCACGAATCGGTACGCCAAGTCCTTGTGGATGAGCGCAGTGTACGCGGAGCTGGTGGGTACGGCCTGTTTTAGGATACAAGTGCACCTTGGTTTTGCCATTATTAGTGCTGACCGCTTGCCAGTGCGTTTCTGCGTTGCGCCCATGTTCATGACAAACGAGCTGTCTTGGTCTGTCGGTGATGTCGCCGCGTAACGGCAAACTAATATCGCCAGAATCACCGTGGATTTCACCATCAAGCAGAGCTGTGTAACGCTTTTCGACCGTTCTATCAATGAATTGCTTTTGGATGTGCTTGTTGGACTCGGCTGTGAGCGCCAAGATCAACAAGCCAGACGTCGACATATCCAACCTATGGATAATCAAAGGGCCTGTTGCATCTGGATAGCGTGCTTTGATACGCGTATATACTGAGTCTTCGATGAACTTGCCCGGAACCGACAAGAACTCTTCGGGCTTGTTTACGACCACGATCTCTTGGTCTTCATAAACAATATCAAACGACTTGCCGACCGCAGGATTTACGATAAGCGGATTATCTTCTAGCTCAATGCCACTGAGTTGATGCTCAAGGATCTCAAAGCTCTTACTTTGGCAAACCGGGTAGAGGTTTCCGTGTTGTCGAATAATATCTATTGGTAGTAGTCCCCACCAAAACTCGGCTAAAGCTAACGGTGTAAAGCCGTGTTCAAAGGCAAAGTTAAGCAATTTAGGTAGGCAGCAGTCACCAGAGCCTTCAAGCGCGTCTTTACCATCCAACAATTCAAGCAAGCTCTTTGACTCTGCGGCTCGGTTGAGAAAACGATAGTGAGACAAGCGCTGTGTTTCTAATTCTGCAGAAATTGCCTTGTAGTCGTTCTTACGGCTTTTAAGCTCGCTTTCGATAGCGTCTACTTGTGATTGCTTTTCAGCGATCTTCTGTTTCCACTCGATACGAAGTGCTTTGAGGTCTCGCTTCTCTTGGCTGCTTTGATTACCTAACTGCTTAAGTAGGTTGGCCGCAGACTCTAGATTGCCGAGTGCTTTCTCTTGGTTAGCTTGCTCTCTCAGTTCATTGCGCTGTGCTTTGTTGGCAGCCATGGTGAGCTGAAAGGCTTCTATTGCTTTGGTCGCGTCGTTTTTAAGTTCGCTCAGCGTTGATGTCAGTTCATCTAAGTTATGAGTGTGCTCTAGGTTAGCAATGTCGTCAGCTAGAGTCGCTTGTTGAGTTAAACGGTCTGTGTTTTGGTTTTCAAACTGCTGTTTATTAAATGCAGATGGAACAAAGCTCAAGCTCGATAGTTGAGACTCTAACGACGAATCGAGTTGTAAACCTGAAAATGCAGAAAGGTAGCCCAATTCTTGAGTTCGAGGATGTTGAACCAGAAGAACGGCATAGAGATTACCTTGTGACGTTTCATCCGCACCACAGTCAAGCAGTGACTGTTGAAGCTGCTGCATCGCTATTTCACACAATGGGTGCGGAGTATAGTAATACGGGAATGTAAAACGCTCTGGTAGCGATAAGTCTTGATTCGCCGTTTGGTTTAACGTGCGCAGTGGTGTGTATTGAGCAAGGTTTGCTGACATGAAGATCAAACTCTATGGGTATTCAGTTTAGAGCTCGATATTGTTGTCGAAATGAAGATAAATGAGAAGCCAAAGCGAAAGATAAATCGGCTTTGGCTTCATTTAGACAGTCATTTTCACGCTATGGACGCATTGAATAGACTGAACCTCGATTAATTGGAGTGTTCTAACTCGAGTTGCTCCGCCTTTTGGTAAGCAGGGTGGCTCGCCAAAAGCTCACCATATTTAGCAATGTTAGGGTAGAGCGCAGTAGCACCAAAGTTATCGACGATTTCAACGATGAACGACATCATAAAATCAGCGCCAGTGAGTGTTTCCCCTACAAGGTAGGTTTTGCCTTCAAGAGATTGGTTTACGAAGGTTAGGATCTTTTGATTTTCGTCATCAGCATAACCACCAAGGAAGTTTGTTTCGGCGCCGTCTTTCATCACGAAGATCTTCAGCAGCATTGGTAAAATGCCCGAACTTTCAGCAAAGTGTAGCCACTGAGAATACTCAACGTATTCAGCTGTACCGCGTGCTGGTGCAAATTTACCTTGGCCAAATTTGTCGATGAGGTACTCAGTAATCGCGCCAGATTCGCTGATCACCATGCCATCATCTTCAATGATTGGAGATTTGCCAAGAGGGTGAACGGACTTCAGTTCAGGTGGTGCTAAAAACGTGACACTGTCTCGTTGGTAAGGTTTGATTTGATAGTCGACACCAAGCTCTTCGAGTAGCCAGATGATGCGCTTTGAACGCGATTTATTCAGGTGATGTAAAGTAATCATAATTCTGCCTATTCTATCCTTGAGCTATTGTGGTTCGTTAGTTTTGATAACAAGCTTGCCGAAGTTCTGGCCTTCTAACAGACCCATGAAAGCTTGTGGCGCTTCGTCTAGACCTTCAATTAGGTGTTCGCGGTAGTGCATTTTTCCTTGAGAAAGCCATTCGGTCATTTGATTTGCGAACTCATTGTAACGATGTGCGTAGTCGTCGAAGATAATGAAGCCTTGCATCTTAATGCGCTTAACTAGCAGTGTACCCATAAGGCTAGACATACGGTCTGGACCTTCAGGGAGCGATGTAGCATTGTATTGTGAGATAAGCCCACAAACAGGAATTCGAGCGCCTGTATTAAGCAGAGGCATTACTGCATCGAATACTTTGCCGCCAACGTTTTCAAAGTAAACGTCGATGCCTTTATCACACGCTTTCGCCAATTGTTCTGCGAAGTCATCTGCCTTGTGGTCGATACATTCATCAAAACCAAGAACCTCTTTCGCGTACAGACACTTTTCTTGACCGCCAGCCACACCAATGACACGACAACCTTTTAGCTTACCAATTTGTCCAACAGTAGCGCCTACTGGGCCAGTTGCAGCCGCTACCACTAATGTGTCGCCTTCTTTCGGTTGGCCGATATCTAGTAACCCCATGTAAGCGGTAAAGCCTGGCATACCCATGATGCCCAGTGCGTAAGAAGGGTGAGTCGGCTCTTTTCCTAGCTTGATAAGACCTTCACCGTTCGATACGCCATAATCCTGCCAGCCTGTGTAAGCCAAGACCCATTCGCCAACTTCATAATCGCTGTTGTTTGATGCTTCAACCTGACACACAGTTGCACCAACCATCACCTCATCAATAGCGACTGGATCGGCATAAGATTTTGCATCATTCATACGGCCACGCATGTAAGGGTCGAGAGATAGGTAAACCGAGCGAAGTAACATTTCACCATCGTTGATTGTTGGAGCAGCAACGGTTTCTAAGCGGAAGTTATCTTGAGTTGGTGCGCCGATAGGGCGAGAAGCTAATACGATGCGACGATTGTCTTGTTGAGTCATTGGATGTCCTTAATTTATATTATGTTTATTTAGAATTAGACCAGTCGTCTAGTCTTGTTTCCTAAAAATCCCGCCGTCATCAAGTTGATAAGAGGGCGGGTGATTTCTTTTAAGCTAAAACAGTAAATGCCAATAAAACGCAGTGCGCGTTAATGGCTTTCACCTTTCAAAATTTGTTGGGTAAGGCGTAATGCCGATTCTAAGCTCTGTGAACTTTGGCTTAACTTGCTTAATAAACTAGCGCCTAGCCACATTGAGTATAGGTTCTGGGCTGCTTCTTGGCTGTTTTCTACCGAGATAGAGCCATCTTCAATACCGCCAACAATACATTGCTGGATGGTTGTTGTGACTTTCTCAGCACCTTTTAGCAGAGCTTGGCGCATAGGATCAGAAAGGTCTGATACTTCAGCACTGAGCTTAACAACTAAACACTTGTGCGCATTACATGTACCGTTCTCAATCTTTGACCACAGCGAAAAGTAACTCAAGATTCGTTGATAATGGCTGCCTTCACCGTGCACTAAAATGGATTCAATCTTAGTGATGTAGTTTTCAAAATAGTGTTGGATTAGCGCCTCACCAAATTGCTCTTTTGATTTAAAGTAGTGGTAAAACGACCCTTTCGGTACTTCCGCTTCTTTAAGCAATTGTGATAAGCCAACGCCATTGAAGCCGTTGTTCACTATTAATTGATAGCCAACATTCAAAATATGCAGGCGTGTGTCATTCGTTTTCTCGTTCATGGTCGATACTATAATTTAAATTAGACCAGTCGTCTAGTGGCTGTGTTATTACTTGATTATTCGTGTTAACCGGATGATGGTCAGTGCTAACGTGCATTTAAAACAATGGCTTACTAATAAAAAGCCCCAACATGTTTTGCATGTCGGGGCTTAACGTAATAGTTACTTTCAATTGAGCGGATTACTGGATAGAGATTAGCTCAACATCAAAAATCAGTGTTGCTGATGGTGGGATTGGGCCCGTACCACCTTTGCCGTAACCTAGTGTGCTCGGAATGAATAGGCGGACTTTTTGGCCTTCTACCATGTAAGTTAAACCTTCTTGCCAGCCTTTGATTACTTGCTTAAGAGCGAATGAGATTGGCTCACCACGTTCTACAGAGCTATCGAAAACTGTGCCATCGATCAGAGTACCGTGATAGTGAACCGTTACTTTGCTGTCTTTAGTAGGGTGAACAGTGCCAGTACCTTCTTCAAGAACTAGGTACTGAAGACCGCTCTCAGTCGTGATCACACCTTCTTTCTTTCCGTTCTCTAGTAGGAACTGTTGACCTTGTTCGAAGTTTTCTGCACCAGACTTATGATTTGTCCAAGTACGGTAAAT
The DNA here is from genome assembly GCF_002954585.1 of Vibrio chagasii. Lineage (GTDB taxonomy): Bacteria > Pseudomonadota > Gammaproteobacteria > Enterobacterales > Vibrionaceae > Vibrio > Vibrio chagasii_A. Next base: position 696,869 of record NZ_MSCI01000001.1, on the reverse strand, counting down.
CATGAAACCCGCCAAAAGAAAGACGATGACCGGGATGACAAATTTAGACATAGTAAAACCTATTATATTTATTGCTTAGTTTATTAATGAGCTGACTAAAGCCGCCCTTATGGTTGAGTCAAAAGGTAGTTGATGGTTTTTGTGATGCCAGCAACGTCTTGGTGACCAGCTGTCAGCACTTGGTATTTGCCGTTAACGATAAACGTTGGTACTGAGTTGATCTGACCTTTTACTGAAACTTCTTCTGCTTTCTTAACATAATCAAAAAGCGTTACTTGCTGTTCTTTGTTCAACTGGTATGGGCTAACCAAACCGCGAGAAGTGAAAGCTTTTTCTAGAGCTTGCTGGCGCTGCTCTGGTGTCGCGTCTGCACCCATTTGAACCGCAGCGAACAGGTCTTCCATGAAAGCGTGGTCTGGCGTTGCGTCTAGCTGCATTACTGCTGTGTAGTAGATCATTGCGCTGATTTGAGCACTTTCATTGAATGTTACGTGCATCTTGCCAATTTTCTGGTCTGTTAGAGATTCAATCTCTGGAATTGCACTTTCCATTTGGCGACAGTGACCACAATTTAGAGAGAAGATTTCAGTGATCGGTGACAGGTTAAATTCTGTTAGAGCGGTCGGAAGCGCCTCGTATTGAACGCCTTTTTGTGGCTCGTCTGTTTCGCTACAACCAGCAATAACAAGTACAGCAACAAGCGCAGTGAAGAATTTAGTAAATGGTTTAAACATGATGTTTACTCTAGCGTTGAGAAGTCGTGAGATTCTAACTATTTAGTACGAATTGGAAAACAATTATAAGGTAAATAAATGCAAACAGTTCGAACTAGCGAGCCAAGACAGGCTAGTTGACGGTTAACTGTGATCAAAAGCACTTTTTTTAGAAGTGCGTGCTTTTTGTCTAAAGTTTTTTTCTGGGTGCCGATATAGACATTAGTAAATGGTTTATCTGCATGAGTGGTTGGTGAAGTAATGAGATATTTAGCGATAATGTTAAGCATAGCTTTGGCTGGGTGTGAAACGACGTTACCAACCGGTATGTTAGGCGACAATCTGCTAGAGACAGCGCCGCAAACAGATTACGATTTGATGCATCCGGAGTGGGGCGTTGTTCAAACGACAACAACTACAAACCGCCGCGGCTACTCAATGCAAAGTAGCTCTCAACACCAAAGAACCATAACCACTAACTACGGTCGTGGTGTGTCAACGAACGACCCGCTAGAAGTCTTTCTAAGACAAAACCGCATCGATTTTGAAGTGTTGCCAGGTAACCATGTGATGGTAAAGCTTGAGCAACATGTGAATTTCAAAACAGGTTCAGCGTTCCCTGAACCCGCTTACAACCAATGGTTAGACACACTTGGTAGTTACCTTTCTCAGCGCCAAGACATCGATATCGTGATTGAAGGTCATACTGATAATACAGGTACAGATCGTATCAATGACCCTTTATCAGAGCAGCGTGCAAAAGAAGTGAAAGCTCGCCTAGAGAGCAATTATGTATCGAGTCGTTCTATCTATACTCGCGGCTTTGGTGAGTATGTTCCAGCGTGTACCAACGCTTCACCGCAAGGTAAAGCGTGTAACCGCCGTGTAGAGCTGATGCTGATTGTCGCGAAATAGGTTTTAGCGTTTTGCTCTCAAGAGAAGAGCGCACAAATAGCAGACATAAAAAATCCCTCACGTTCGAGGGATTTTTTGTATCTAACTTTCGCTTAGCTTATGCGAACTGCTTTTCTAAGTAAGCAACGATGTCTGAAGACTCGTACATCCACTCAGTTTTGCCGTCTTTCTCAATACGTAGACAAGGCACTTTTACACGACCGCCGCCTGCTTCAAGCTCTGCACGGTGCTGTTCATTGTTTTTAGCATCACGAAGTTCAAACTGAACCGATTGACGTTTCATCGCGCGGCGCACTTTTACACAAAATGGGCACGCTTCGAATTGGTATAACGTGTGTGATTTAGCTTGCTCATTGACTTTGTTTTGTTCTTCTTGTGAACGTTTCACGCCACGAGGAGTAAAAACAAAATTTAGTAGTAAAATGACACGACCTAAGAACCAACGGATAAACTTCATAACTCTCTCTACATATTTAAAATTAGCGTTACAATTTGCAGCATTATATACACAAGTTTTGCCAGATGCTCGCAACAAACCGCTAATATCTATTTTGTCCGTTCAATCGTGTGAGACTTAGCCACATTTAACCCTAAACGCTTCGATAGTCGGGTTAGGTTTGCTCGGTCCGTCTTTAGAACTCGTCCGGCCTGCGCCCAGTTAAAGTTAGCTTCTTCCAACACCTCTGTGATGATGCTGCGTTGAAAATCGTCGGTTGCACCGCGTAAGCCTGCCGATAGATCAACCGTTGGCGTGGATAGCGGAGTTGTTTTCGCTTGAGTTGTTGCGACTGGCTGATCTTGATCCAACGGCCCACAATCTTCTTTGGTGATTGTCACTAGGTTCTTGTTGGTGCTGCGAGCAAGTGCTTTTAATGCTGAACGACTGATTACGTGTTCAAGTTCACGGACGTTACCTGGCCAGCCATAGCGGTTCAGGAATACAAGAACATCAGAGCGGAATTTCACTTGGTTGATGCCGAGTTTACGACGAGCCTGTTCTAGGAAGAAACCGGCTAGCAAGCTGATGTCGTCTCCACGATCTTTCAAAGCAGGGACCGCGATAGGGTACACACTTAATCGGTGATATAAATCGGCTCTGAATCGACCGTCTTCCACTTCTTGCTTTAAGTCTCGGTTAGTGGCTGCCAACACTCGTACATCAATGGTTTGAATGTTGTCTTGACCTACAGGTTGAATTTCGTTGTTTTGCAGCGCACGCAGTAACTTACTTTGCGCGGCTAACGGCAGTTCACCAATCTCATCGAGGAAGAGGGTACCGCCATCGGCGAGTGCGAACTTACCTAAGCGGTTTTTGTCTGCGCCCGTAAATGCACCACGTACGTGACCAAACAGTTCACTCTCAACGAGGTTCTCAGGAATAGCCGCACAGTTTACGTAAACCAGTGGATTACGCTTACGCTGCGATTGATGGTGCAGAGTGCGAGCAACCAGTTCTTTACCTACACCCGTATCACCGTGAATCAGAATGTTGAATTCTGAAGGCGCTACTACAGCGATGTCGTTCTTAAGCGCAACCATGGTGTCACTGTTACCAATTAATTCACCGCCGTCGCGTTCCCACGCTTCAACGTTCAACTCTTCTAACAGCTGTTTGGACTGTTTTGCTTGATGCTCAAGCTGAGAGAAAGTTAATGCCATCTGCATGCTTGACGCCGCAATGGCTGCTAATACTTCAAGGTTTCGTGCTGGAATATTAGCGAAGACGTCTGGCTTAAGGCTGTCTAGCGTTAGAACTCCTAATAGCTTATCGCCAAATAGCAAAGGCAGTCCCATACAGGCATGCATTGGCAGGTCGCCATCATGGTCGATTAGTAGGCCATCAAAAGGATCTGGGAGAGAACTATCAGAATCGAAACGAACAGGAGAGCGAGATGCACATATCTCCGCAAAACGTGGATGCTCTGAAATGATAAAGCGACGACCGAACGTGTCGCGGCTGAGCCCTTGCATTGCGATAGGGACTAGTGTGTCACCTTGAAGGCTTAAGAGCGCGACACAATCACACGTAATGGTTTTACGAATGGCATCGATTAGGCGATTAAAACGATCTTGATCGTTCACACCACTTGCGAGGCCAATGGTCATTTCCATGAGGGTAGATGCGGAGATATCTTGCATAAAAAACTCTAACTGTGTGTGTTTATATACATCATAGAGTCTTATTGACTTAAAAAAAAGGTCTTTTTGACATTTTTATAAAGCGATTTTTGAGAATAAAGCCAGTGCTGGCGGGGCTTGAAAAAGTTGGCACTGATTGTGCAAAAGAGACAGTGAAGCCCAATTATAGCGCTGATTAAATAGACTATTCTTGATCTCAATCAATCAGGTGGCATTAATCAGGTTTCGCGATTTTTTGAAATGAAAACGAGTCAAAATAACTCAGTTTCTAAGAATAACTAAGCTTTCAGAAAATCGATAAGTCATTCTTAATTTTTAAGTAGTCAAAATGACATAATAGGTCATAAGGCTCAGTGTTCGGAGTAAATTCATGCTTAACAATGCACATATCGAAATCATCAAATCTACTATTCCTCTACTTGAGAGCGCAGGCCCAGCTTTAACTCAGCACTTTTATCAACGTATGTTTACGCATAACCCTGAGTTAAAAGATATCTTCAATATGACTCACCAAAGAACAGGTCGCCAAGGCGTAGCACTGTTTGAAGCTATCGCGGCATATGCAAAGAACATTGAAAACCTAGCAGCGTTAACAACAGCGGTTGAACGCATTGCTCACAAACACACAAGTTTTAACATTCAACCAGAACACTACCAAATCGTTGGTTTACACCTGATTGAAACACTACGTGAATTGGCAACAGACGCATTTACACCTGAAGTAGAAGAGGCGTGGACAGCGGCTTACCTTTTCTTGGCTCAAGTATTCATCGATCGTGAAGCTGAGCTTTACCTACAACGCAAACAAGCTGTTGGCGGTTGGGAAGCAGCACGTACGTTCGTGATTGCAGACAAGATTGAAGAATCAGCACTAGTAACAAGCTTTATTCTACAACCAAAAGATGGCGGTGACGTTCTAGATTACACGCCTGGTCAATACATCGGTATCGAAGTTAAGCCAGAAGGCGCGCAATATAGCGAAATTCGTCAATACTCACTATCAGATAAGCCGAACGGTAAGCAATACCGCATCTCTGTGAAGCGTGAAGGCCATGGCCAAGAAACACAGGGCGTGGTTTCTAATCACCTACACGACACGGTTGCTATCGGTGATGAAGTAAACCTTTACGCTCCGGCGGGCGACTTCATGTATCAAGAGCGCAGAAAGCCAGTAACGCTTATCTCTGCAGGTGTTGGTGTAACGCCAATGCAGTCAATGCTTGAGTTCCTGAATACTGAAGAGAAAAACGAGCCAGTGCTTTACCTACATGCTTGTGAAAATGAAGGTCAACACTCATTCACTAAACGTGTGAAAGACATCGTTGCTGATAAAGGCTGGTCTGCGAAGACATGGTACATGAACAAAGAAGCATCTGCGTGTGAAAACACACACGAAGGTCAAATGGATCTTGCTTCGATCTCTGATACTGAAGGATTCAAAGACAGCGATTTCTACATCTGTGGCCCTGTAGGCTTCATGAAGAACATTGTTGAGCAGCTAGACGCACTGAAAGTTGACCGCTCTCGTGTTCACTACGAAGTATTTGGCCCTCACGCTAACTTCTAAGCTCTCAAGGTAGTTGTGTTAACACTCGCCTGAGCTATTAAAAACCTTGCCCAATCAAAAGGCCTCACAGTGTGAGGCCTTTTTTCGTTTTGTGCGAAGCTACGGATTCAGAGAGCTAGAAAGTGTTATTTGAATTGGTTAAGAACGTTTGACTTTCTTAGACATGTAATCAGGATCAAAAAGCTCCGGCCAATACATCTTCACGTAACCGCCAGCAACCCAAATGACTAGGATGGTTGCGATGGTCAATTCGAAGAAACCAAATTTATGTAGCCAGTACCATTGTGGATACTCGGCACTGAAAAAGGTGGTTAAACGATGCATAGCGATAGCACTGATTACTGATGGAAAGGTCACCGCTGCAATGGAAGGTTGGAACTTCAGTCGCATGAGCCTTACATAGCATAAGTAGATCAGCAACGTCATGGTAATCGCAATACCCGCTAAAGCGCCTGTCAGGATTGGGTCGGGGTGGTCGAAATTAACCAAGTAAGCGGCAAGCGACAAATTCACCGGAGCCGCCATGATTGCTAGTGTCGGTCTTGCTCTACGAGGGAGGTTTCCTTCAAATACCAAACGGTAAAGCACTACAGGTAGTAAGAAGAAGTAGATACCGATACAAGTGGCTGCAAGCGTTTCTGAAAACACTGTGTGTCCAAATTGGGTACCCGCCAGAGAACTACTTATCAACCCCACAGGATATAGGAACCAGCTTGGAACGATATTAGACATCTTGAAATTGATGATCTGAAAACCGAAGAACAATACCATCATCGAAAAATGAAGTAATAGCGCACAGAACCAGATCGGGTAGGCGATTATCGGTGATATTTCGGCTAAATAGTCACACAGGATCAATAGTGCCATGCTCATTGGCGCCATTAAGCTTCCACTAAGCGGGTGACGAATATCATTGATGAAGGTATTAAAACTTGTGAGGTAACGAAGTAAAACAGGTAATAGAAGTAGCGCACCAAATGAAGCGAGGTAGGGGCGAATAACTTCACCTATGCTTGGGATATATAAAGCCCAAGCTTGTCCTAGACCTATAACACCAAGTGCTAAAGATGCCTGAGATGGCGGCACGTTTTTTACTTGGGTCAACCTTCTCCAGTTCAACGACTTGCTCCAACTTAGTTACTTATAAAACAATGGCTAACAATAGAATTTTTGCTCTATTTGATGCGTGCAGTTGTGCCATCAATAGCTGTTGAGGGCGCTCAACTAATTTTGAGTGGATGATAGCAACTTTAACGTTTGCTTTTTTGACTTTGATGCGGAATCGGGACATTAAGCACGTTGAATGTGTGCTTTTGTTCTATGAGTCATTTGTTCTTAACGAAATTCCTCTTGTTGAGGGAGGTCTTGTTGTCTCAACTTCTCATTTTTAAGGGTGCGGTTCAGTAGTTGGCTGTAGATTGGTTGGCCACCTAGCATTTGCGCAAAGATAACGGCACCAAGGCAGGTAATGATCAAAGGTAAGATCAGGTAATAGTTATTGGTCATTTCGATAACCAGCAATATACCTGTAATCGGCGCGCGTACAGTCGCAGCGAACAGTGCGCCCATACCTGCAATCGCAAACATACCTGGTTCTATATTTAACTCAGGGAAGAGTGCCGCCGCGATAAGCCCAAAGGCATAACCGAAGAGTGTACCTAGTGCTAGCATAGGAGCGAAAATACCACCCGGTGCACCAGAGCCGAAACAGAGTAGTGTGGTAAGCACACGTCCTAGGAAAATAAGCAGCAATATGTTGGTGCTGTAATTACCGTTGGTGACATTTGGGATAATGCCGATACCGCCGCCAGTCAATTCTGGGATGTAGAGAAGCAATAAACCAAAGCAACCACCGAGTAATGTACCTGTCATCAAGTAACGTTTGCGGTCGTTTTTGTGTATTGCGACAAACATGTCTTGTGAAAGGGTGATCAGTTTATTGAAAATTACACCAAACATTCCGAACAGTACGCCTAACAACAAGAATAACCAAAGTGCGCTCAGTTCAGGCTGTTGATATTGAGGCATAGTGATGACAGCCGACTGCCCATTGATAGAGCGAAATACAATGTTGGCTGAAACGGCTGAAATGATAACGGCTTTGATAGAAATGAGAGAGTAGCGGAACTGTGGTCGCATCTCTTCAACAACGAACATGATCCCAGCCAACGGAGCATTGAATGCAGCAGCTAAACCACCAGCTGCGCCAGAGGCAAGCAGTGAGTGTCGACTGTCATCGTCTTTTACACGGAAGATATCTGTGACCATACGACCAATGCTGCCACCCATTTGCACGGTTGGTCCTTCACGACCTAACACCATACCTGAACCTAAGGCACCCATACCGCCAAAGAACTTCACAGGTAGAACTCGCCACCAACGAACTGGACGCATCCCGTCCATCGCGCCTTCAATCTCAGGGATACCTGATCCTGCGGCTTCCGGGGCAAAGCGGTGCACGAGAAAATAGCCGATGAAAGCAAAGGCTGCACTGATAAGAAACGCTGATAACCAAAGTGGTAGGTGATTGCCTAGCTCATCTTTCAGCCAGTCGGTACGTGTTTCTGTTATGAAATGCACTGCAACTTCGAAGTAGGTACCAACAACACCTGCAAGGATACCAACAAGGCAAGAAAGGATGAGAACTGAAACGGAAGCTTTGTCTCTAGAAAGAAATTGGTTAATAGCACCCCTTGGCATTTTTGCTAAAAGGGACTGCTTAAATTTCTCTCTATTGGTCATTGAAGTTTGGTTCCTGAGTTGATGCGGCGGGGCTTAAGTAAATTATACGCCTACTCTGCTTATCCTATAGCAACAAAGATGCAAAGTTGAATTTCATTTATGAAAGGAGTGTATTACATAAATATATTGTATAAAGAATGTAGTGGAATCACCGTCACAATTTTGATCGAATCTACAGCGCTAACTTGAATTACTACCAAAATGAACCATAGTTAAATCGTAAAGCAACATAACGAGCCGCAAGGAGACATGAGGTTTTACACACAATTTGGATGGATTCAAAAATACAAAGTTTTAGTTCCTCGTTAAATGTTCAGGTCGATATTAAAGACTTCCTGATTCGCGAACTCACGATTGAGTAACGAGGGTGAGGCGTACTCTTGAAGTACGCCTTTAGTTTGTTTGGAGCATCCCAAATCACTTCTCTTTGTCTAGCGCCAAACCTTTGAATGCCTGCACCAATTTCTCGTCTCACTCTTCCTTGGCCAAGGGCTTGTTTTCAATTTATCAATCTAAGTATAAACAAGCGATTGGGGTCAACTTTTTAGTGATTGAGTATATACTCCCTTAAAAAGGAGAATTGATATGACCAAAAAAGTTCCTACGAACATAATTACGGGTTTCTTAGGGGTTGGTAAGACGACTGCTATCTTGAACCTTTTGAAAAATAAACCTGAGAATGAAAACTGGGCTGTTCTGGTTAATGAGTTCGGTGAGATTGGTATTGATGGTGCATTGATGACAGATCAAGGCGCATTGATTAAAGAAGTGCCGGGTGGCTGCATGTGTTGTACTGCTGGCGTACCGATGTCGGTGGGCATTAATGCGTTGCTTCGTCAAAAGCCAGACCGTTTACTGATTGAGCCAACAGGCCTAGGACATCCAAAGCAGGTTATTGCGACACTGACTTCGGAACAATACGCACCTTATGTCGACTTAAAAGCGACGTTAGGTTTGGTAGACCCACGTAACCTTTCCAATGAAAAATACACATCTAACCAGAACTTTAATGATCAGCTAGACAGTGCTGATGTGATTCTTGGTACTAAAGTTGACCTTGTTCATTCTGAAGATATCGATGTCTTTAACGATTGGGTAACGGATCAAACGCCAGCGAAAGTGTTCCATAAGTTGATTCATGATGGTGAAGTGCCTCTAGAAGTGTTGGACATTGAGCGTGTGTACGGCAGTGCTTCAACTCATCTTGAATCACACCATCATGATCACGCTGAACAAGAACCTCAATTCGAACTTCCTCCGGGCGAAGCGTTCATCCGCAAGGAAAACAAAGGGCAGGGTTACTTTAGCTGTGGCTGGTTGTTTGGCGCAGAGTATAAATTCGATTTCGATGCGCTATTCTCAATGCTGTCTGATTTAACGGCAGAGCGCGTTAAAGCGGTGGTTAACACCGACCAAGGTTGCTTTGCTTTCAACGTCGCGAATCAAGTTGTGTCAGTCAATGAAATCACACTCGATGGCTTTGAATCACGATTAGAAGTCATCGACTCACAGCTTATGCCTTGGAGCGACCTAGAGCAGATATTGCTCAAGCTGTGTGGCATCAAATAGGGTTTATGCTCTGTTTGAGCCTAATAATTGGGTGTTTGCTTCGCGGTTCGCGTGGTAAACACCAGATTAAGTGAGAAAATTTGCGTTATATCACGATAAATGTGAGATAAATCACTCTAATTACTTTATAGTGCTCGGCTGAAATAAGAATGTAGGCTGTCTGCTTAAGGAACTCGTAACAATGTCATTTTCCTCTCAAGGTTTTGCTCCTGAATTAGTCAAAGCGCTGACTGAGTGCGGTTATGAAAAACTCACACCAATTCAACAAAAAGCAATTCCAATGGCTCGTAAAGGCCATGATATTTTTGCTACTGCTCAAACCGGTACAGGTAAAACAGCGGCATTCTCATTGCCTGTTATCCAGCATCTACTGAACAGCGGTAAAAAAGCATCTCGAGGAACGGCTCGCGGCCTTATCTTAGCTCCAACTCGTGAGCTAGCAGCGCAGATTGCTCAAAACATTAAAGACTACGTTAAATACACAGAACTAAGCGTTTCTGCGGTTTACGGTGGTAACAAGATGTCTTCTCAGGTTCGTCAATTAGAACTGGGTGTTGATATTCTGGTTGCGACGCCAGGCCGTTTAGAAGAGCACTTAGAAGCGGGTAACGTGTCTATTGCTAACCTAGAATTCCTAGTATTTGATGAAGCTGACCGTATCTTAGATATGGGCTTTATCAATGCGGTTCGCAAGATCATGTTGGATGTAGAAACTTCTCCACAAATCATGATGTTCTCTGCGACCACATCAACGCAGTTAAACCAACTGTCGGTTGATATCTTACGTAAGCCAAAACGTATCAGTGTTGAGCGTGAAAACTCAACGGCTGCAACGGTAGGTCACGTAGTTTACCCTGTGGATCAAGAGCGTAAAACAGAGCTACTGTCTGAGCTTATTGGCCGTAAAAACTGGCGCCAAGTGCTAGTATTTGTGAACTACAAAGAAACCGCAAACGAAGTGGTAAAAGAGCTTAAACTAGACGGCATTAAAGCAGTATTGTGTCACGGTGATAAAGCGCAAAGTGCTCGTCGTCGTGCTCTAGATGATTTTAAAGAAGGTAAAGCACGTGTAATGGTAGCAACCGATGTTGCGGCTCGTGGTCTTGATATTGAAGACTTACCACACGTGATTAATTACGACATGCCTTTCTTAGCAGAAGATTATGTTCACCGTATCGGCCGTACTGGTCGTGCAGGTAAGCAAGGCCATGCTGTTTCTTTCGTTAACCGCGAAGAAGAGTTGACCGTGGTGCAGGTTGAGAAACTGATTCAACAACGTATTCGTCGTGTTGAGCAACCTGGTTACGAGCCTAAGAAGCGTGATGCTTATATCGAGAAGCTAAACACGAAAGCGGCATACAAAAACCGCCAAGGTCGTAAGAATAACGCGAACGATGCACCACAAGACCAAGCAAGCGCAGAACGTCGTCTAGCGATGATGAAGCGAATTAAAAACCGTCGTAAGTAAAATTACGGTTGGTTATGGAAAAGAGCCACTGTATTGTGGCTCTTTTGCGTTTTTGGGCGCGGTGTTATTTATAAACACGGTTGTTCTACATAAATGCTTATTCTGGCGTTAGTGATCATCGATTTTTCAATCTCCCAATTTTCAGTGAACTGTTTCTCAATCGGGAAACAGTGAGTTTCAAGCAGTAACAAGGCAGTAAGGTAATAATATGGATAGCGCGCTACTTTTGGCTTTCATCCCCACGTTTTTCTTTGTTTCAATCACCCCAGGTATGTGCATGACTTTGGCCTTAACACTGGGTATGAGCATTGGCTATAAGCGTACATTGTGGATGATGATTGGTGAGCTAGCTGGCGTCGCGGTGGTTTCGGTTGCTGCAGTGCTAGGCATTGCCTCTATTATGCTGAATTACCCATGGCTATTTACTGGGTTTAAGTTTGTTGGCGCGGCTTACTTATTCTACTTGGGTGTTCAGATGTGGCGCTCGAGAGGCAAGCTGGCCATCAGTACCGACACTCAAAATACCAAAGTAAATAATGACTGGGATCTCGTGGTTCAAGGCTTTGTGACTGCGATTGCGAATCCGAAAGGCTGGGCATTTATGATTTCACTGCTTCCTCCTTTTATCAACAGCAGTAAAGATTTAGCGCCTCAGTTGATGATTCTGGTGTCTATTATCTTGGCTTCTGAATTTGTTTGTATGACTCTGTATGCGACAGGCGGTAAGAGCCTTAAACATATGCTCGGTAAGGCAGACAATGTGAAATTGATGAACCGCATTGCGGGCACGCTAATGATGGGTGTTGGTGTGTGGTTGTTCGTGAGTTAATTCTGCTTTAACGACAACGAGCATTGATATCCCCAACTCAATCGTTCTTGCTTCTCGAGGATGAAGAGAGCTTGGTGTGATGATGAGTTTTGAGGGCTCTGATTCTTACTTAAACCTTAGATTGAATAGAATACAAAAAGAGCGATAGGGCAATTAGCCTTATCGCTCTTTTTGATTTTACTTAGCTTGCGAACAGAAACTAGATAACAGTAAGATTGCTGACCTTAGCTAGATTTGCTTATTAAACCGCGATTTCACCACCGTCTTCACGGCGTATCACAACGGTAGATGCTCGTGGACGTACGTTACCTTGAGTCTGAACTGTTGCATCGTCTGATGATGGCCAGTTCGCAGGGTGTTGAATGTTCACAAACAATGATTTGAAGTCTGGGCTGATTGTAAAGCCAGTCACTTCACAACCGTTTGGACCCACGAAGAAACGCTTTAGCTGTGCTTGATTGTTTGCATCAATTACCGCGCTGTTGCCTTGGTCATCCGTTAATTGAGATGGAACTACTGCCAGCATTTGGTCATTGGTATAGCCTGTTACTTCGTCTGCACCGTTATCCGTTTGAATCCATAGGATGCCACGCGCATCAAACGCTAAGCCATCAGGGCTCGCGAATTGGTTCATGTCTGTTAGACCTGAGCGGTTGATAGACTTATCTTCCACAGCAGGAGAGCCGAATACAAAGATATCCCAATCGAATTCGCCCGCCGTTTTACCTTCATCCCAGCGGATAACATGACCAAACTTGTTGTTTACACGAGGGTTCGCTGAGTTCGCTTCTTTACGCTTGTTGTTGTTTGTTAGCGTTAGGTAAGCGGTACCTGTCATTGGGTCAACAGAGCACCATTCAGGGCGATCCATTGGTGTTGCACCTACAAGGTCGGCAGCGCCTGCTGTATTGACGATAAGTGCTGCTTGTGAATCAAACGTATCACTTAGCTTGCCACCGTTTGTGGTTTTGCTGCTTAGTGTTAATGGCAACCATGTACCTGAACCATCGTCGTTGAACTTCGCCACATATAGCGTGCCTTTGTCCATGTACTTGTCGCCCGTGCTTAGGCGGTTGCTCGGCTCAGCGTCACGTGGGTCCCATTTCGCTTCAGAAACAAATTTGTACAGGTATTCGAAACGAGAGTCGTGACCAGAGTAGAATACGATTGGTTCGCCTTCGGTTAACTTACCAAACGTACAACCTTCATGACGGAAGCAACCTAGAGCGGTACGCTTCTTCGCTCGTGAGTTTGCTGTGTATGGGTCGATCTCAACAATGTAGCCGTGACCGTGTGCTTCGTTACGGTAATCGTCCATTGGAGAATCAGCTGTTGGTGTGACATCAAAGCGTGTAAACTCATCTAAACGCTCTTGTTTGTCACCAGAAAGGGTGTCCCAACCGTAACGTGTTTTGTCTGTCGCGATACCGATACGCTCTTGAGCAGGTGTCGTTGTACCTTTATTGACAAAGTAACCCGGCCAGTTTTCTTCACAAGTGAGGTAAGTGCCCCAAGGTGTGTAGCCGTTACCACAGTTGTTCAATGTGCCACGAGCTTGGCTACCGTCTTGTGAGAATTTCGTTTTGGTAAACTCACTGTGAGCGACAGGGCCAGATAGGTCCATTACAGTGGCGCCAGTGTAGCGGCGGTTAAGTGGGTCATTATCGACCATTACCCACTGGTTGCCTTCAAGTTTAACGCGAACCACACTCACGCCGTGCGCGTTGATCTCTTTACGTACTTCATCAATGTTAGGGCGAGTGCCTTCATTGTATGTAGGGCCATTAGCGTGAAGTGCTTTTTGGTCAATGTATTCGTGGTTGATCACCAACAAACCATCATTGCTGTTGCCATCCAACGAGAAGAAGTGCATGCCATCGTGGTGCATACCTAGAGCATTAGCTTGGTCTTGTGCATTGTTGGTGCCGTCTTTTAGCCAAGCATTGCCTTTCTTATTGAGTGGAGTACCCCAAGGAACTAATACTTGTGCTGTGTATCCTTTAGGCACAACCACGCTGTCTGTTAATGAGCCTTTAACGGATTCAAATGCTAGCGTCGCAGTACTTTTTTGTGCGCCCGTAGCTTGCATTGTTGCCGCGTTAGCTGTGCTGTGCCCACCTAAACCGAATGCACCAAAGGCGGTCATTGCACTAATGCCTAAGCCGCCTTTCAATACGTTTCTTCTTGAAAGGTTTGCTTCTAGAACCTCTTCGAAGGGTTTGTTGTTACTCTTGTTAAAACGAGTGCTATCAAATGTTTCCTTGCTCATCGCAACTGCTTCCTATTGGCTGACTTTATTATTTGTTGTTTGTCATTCACACATCTATTAATGAATAAGTTAATAGTCTGGGTAAATGTGTGACCAATCGTGAAGTAGTTAAGTGACAGATTTTTATCGTTTTTATTAAGCTTTTGTTTCTGTAGCACGATTTTTTTCTCAAGGCTTTTTATGCAAGATAAAACTCTTGGGCATTGCGTTAGAACTGTGTATAAATGCTTAATCAAACGAAAAGAGAGACAGTTATGAAATTAGATAAAATCGAAAACAAAAATCGTCGTCTACGTAAAAAGCTATACCTAGGTGAATTCGCGATTCTGGGCTTTGAAGTAAGCTGCAAAACATCGATTACTGATTTTGACCAATACGATGTGTTCATTGATGACTTCATCGACTTCATCGATAGCATTGGTTTGTGCTTTGGCGGTGGCGGCCTTGAGCTGTTTGAAGGTTTCTTATGTTCTGTTGAGCGCTACCGTTCAGTAACTGAAGCAGAACAACTTCAAGTTGCCCAATGGCTTGAGGCGCGTGCTGAAGTAACGAAAGTTGAAGTCAGCGAGTTGATTGACGCAAACTACGCGTTCTAAATTGATCCTATCGTGTAGCTCTGCTTAAAGAGTAATACGACTTTTAGGACGAGTAACGATACACAAAACAGAGGCCGAATCGGTAAATCGATTCGGCCTTTTTGCGTTTTGACTTAGAGCCGGATTCGAAGCGGGTTAGGGTGGTTATTCACAATGAGGTGGAGCGGGAAGCGCCGAATGGTTCATTGGGGATAGGAACTAAAATCGCTCAGTCGATATTGATGCTGCATCACAGCGTACTAGAAACAACAAAGGCAGAGAACTCGTTTCAGCAAAGCTTTTACTTGCCTTCTGTGTAGTTCATTCTGCCTTTGTAATGAGCTGGGCTGTTTTACTGAACCCTGTTGAAGATTAAGGGACGCTACGCGTCTTTTTTCTCTTCGTTGCCTTCATTCACTTTTGCATAGAAGTGAAGCAGCTCTGTCAGTTCTTTAACCCAACCAAACGCATCTTTTGGTGCGTTCTTTAAGATCTTCTCAACTTTCTCACAGTGCACTTCAATTGCGATCGCTTCTTCAAGGTTGAAAGAGATCGAGTAGAAGTGCCATAACAGCAGGCGAGTCATGCGCTCGATGTTTTGCTGTGAGTTGTCCGATTCAGAAAACGCTAAGTTTACTTCACCAAGTGCAATTGCTGTCATTCGTAGCATTGCATCGAACTTCGCTGATTGCATGCGTTCTTCGCTGGTTACTTCTTCTTGTTCGAACGTGAACAATTCTGTCATTGCGTCTTCAGGAACAAGGCGATGGATCATTCTTAAACTAAATTCTTCTAGTTCATGGCGAGGCATGGTGATTAAACAATTTAAGGTGTAGTCGCGTTGCATGGTGTTCTCTTGAATCGGCAAAAAGGTCGGACAGTTTAATGGAGAAGCGTGTTGAGAAAAAGAAGATTTTAGATAAGCCTGCAAAGGTAGGCTTATCTAGACATCGTTATTGTGAAAGTGAGGAGTAGGAATACCTGAGCAACCGCAATTAAGCCTTGCTGTGAGTGGGAGGTTGATACTGCATTGCTTGATCATTTCTCATAAAGATATTGCTCGCTACCAAGCTGCCAATACAAATAGAACCAAGAGCTAGCCAGGTTAGCGTGTCAGGGATCTCGCCAAATAATGGAATAGCCAGAAGAGTCGCAATTGCGGGTGTTGCGCTGCCAAATGCGGCGGATCGTTCCGCCCCTAAGGTCTTTACAGCATATAGGTATGTGAACGCCGCTATTAAACCTGCGCCAACACCTTGTACTGCAGAATGCACAGCAAGCTCGGTAAATGGCCATTGAGCGATGGGTGTGTCTGCAAGATGACTAGGGAGCGTCCCGGTAACGATGAGAAGTAACAATAGTAACGTCGAGCAGAGAGAGATGAAGCCAGCACTAACTAATGCGTCAAGGTTGGCTACACGAGCAGAAATCGTAAATATCGCCCACATCAAGCTTCCGCATAAGAATAGCAAGTGTCCCTTGGTGTATTCAAAGTTCAAACTGCTTAAGCTCGCGCCTAAAAACAGCACGATTCCAAACAACACCATCGCCAACCCGGCGACTCGATGCCTGCTCAATGGTTGTTTAAAAAAGAGGACCGCAATGCCTGTAACAAATAGAGGTAGTGTCCCAGGAACTAAAGCACTACCGTGAGAAACCGGAACAAACTGCATTGCTGTACCAGCGACAAGGAGGTAAGGCAGCCCACTACCAATGAACATACCGAGTAAGTATCGCGCAGGCACCGCAGTGACGATGTTACGGGCTTTCCATACCAGTGGCAGTAGCAGGAGGGTGGGTATAAAGAAGCGAGTGAGAGCGATGTCTGCGGGCGTTAAATTTGAATTGGCGCCACCTTTTAGTGAGAGAAAAAAACTCGCCCAGATCAGTAAAGTGACAGTAATGGAAAGGTAGCCAAGCTTCATAATATAAACAAACAAGTGAGTGATGATTAATTATGATGGGATTCGTGTGCCTTAGGTTGGCAAAATTGAATGAGTTTTTACTTACTATTGGTGATTTTTGCTAACATTATAAAAATTATTAGTGCTTAAAACCCTTGTTGTGGTCTTTTATGTTTACCACGTTGATTGGTGATAGATCTAAATGGGGGCTGCTCTCATTGCTCTTTTTAATACCAAAGGATAAGTCGCGTTATGGATAGAATAGATAGACATCTTCTTGAACTACTACAAAAAGATGGTCGATTGACAACGGCTGAACTCGCTGAGGTGGTGGGATTATCTGCGTCTCCATGTGCAAGGCGTATCAAAAGGCTTGAAGAAAAAGGGATAATCGATGGCTATCGCGTGAGCTTGTCTCGAGAAAAAGTCGGTGTGGCGATGAGTGTGTTTGTTGAAGTGAGCCTAAACAATCACCAAGAAGTGTCGATCGATAAGTTCGAAGGAGCGGTTGTCGAGATGGAGGAGGTGATCAGCTGCCATGTTGTCTCTGGCGCTTATGATTATCTTTTAGAGGTGGTTAGTCCAAACCTAATGGCCTATGAAGCATTTACTAGAAAACTCCAACGGTTATCTAACGTCAAAGATATCCATACACACCTAGCGATAAGGCAAGTTAAAGGTAATGCGCCGCTTCCGGTGTATACCGACTAACCCTGTGGAAGCTTGGTTGTTATTGGTGGAGAGTGAGCTGAAAACGAAATGATTTGATCTTTGGGTAACAATGCGAAGGTGCCCCAAGATCTTTTACAAGATGCCAAACTCAAGGCAATAAAAAACGGAGCACCTCGTGAAAGGTACTCCGTATATGATAGGTGCAAAACTTAGTGATACTTAAAGTTAGAGATTGAACAATCTCCAGTTTGTGCATTAATTCTGAATGAAAAAGCATGTGAATGATAATCCACACCGTCATTCCAGATTGTTTCTCCAAATATCTTACATAGCTCTAATTCACTTACTGAACCGAACTCTTCCATGTGTTTAGCTACAGATAAAAGCTTAGCTCTTATCTCTGCAGTCCATTCCGTGTTACTCAAGCAGTTGAAAGCCATAGTTTTTTGCATATTACCTAGCCAAAATGTTTCTTGTTATTAAGTTATATGAAGATTCATGATAACAATTTTTTGGCGTTTGTAAATCTATTTTGTGATGAATCTCTCACATAATTACTTGCATTGGTTGGAAATTGAACTTTGTTGTTGATAGATAACACATTAGTTTTACAAGTTATTGATAAAGCTTTGATTAAGGCAGGGTTGAATACATTTTCATCAGGCGTGGCTGATTTTGCAGATAAATCTAGCGAAGCGGTTCGTTTGATTGAACGCTTTCCCGTTCATTTGATTGGCGCGCAGCATCGATCATTGTGGCTTCCTGACGATACCTAAATGATAGTAGCCTGAACTTTTCACTCAGCACATTAAGGTCTTGCGAGAGAGATTGAGAGCTCTTCACATGTGACAGTGCGCTTACTGATTGGCGAGCTAGTTTTGCTTTATCGCATTGTTTAGCCATTACTTCCCATAGTTGAGCAAGAGAACGAGCGCCTTCTAGTTCGGTAGATACTACATATGACTGTTTAAGCAGAACTTCGGAAATATCGTAAGCGGTATTCATGTGGCTGTTGAGCTGTGTATTAAATCTTTGTTCATACTTTGCCCAAAGTTCAACGACTTGCTCTCCGGTGAAATGTTTAGATAGTAGGGCCTTTGACTCATAGGTTGAGAGAACTTGGTTGAACTCTTTTGTGTATTGATTATAGCGAGTTTCAAAGGCGAGCTGACGAGCTAGCAGCGTTTGCCAACTCTCACTGTTACATTCACTGGCTATTACCACACTAGCACTCAAAGAGACGTTTATGATCAGAACCTTAACCCAAAAACTCATGACCTTCCTCTACTTACGATGTTTTCAATATAGAGTATAGATGAGCTGATGCGTGAGTTGATGTACACTGGAAATTCACTTCTAACGGATAAGTTGGTGGATTGAATGAAAAAAGCGCTGATCGCTTTATTTGTATTGTTAATCTTGGGTGGAGGAGGCGCTGCGTACTACTTCTTCATTATGAAGAAAGATCCTACGCCACCAGAAAAAGTTGAAGAGCCCGTTGCTGAAACTATTGAGCAACCTATATCTGAATTAAAGCCTGTTATGGAACTACAACCTGAGCCAGAGCAGACAGAGTTTTATGTGTTAGATAGAAAGCTCGAAGTGGTAGAACAGCCTGAGATTGATGGCTTGATAACGGACTACCTCTACAAAGGGGAAAAGGTAGAAGTACTTGAGAAACTGGGCGATTGGGCACGTATTTCCGATTACATTGTTCTGAAAGAAGGTGGCCCGCAAACAGCAGAGTGGGTTTCCATGTCTGGCTTATCGAATGATGAAGTGGTCATGTCTGATAAGGAAAGCAAAGAGATATTAGACTCTTACTTAGTTAAGTCCGACGATCTTAAGCTGTACCAAGAGAAATTTCGCAACTCAGTTGCTAAGTTGATGTCTGAAGGTGAGTGCGAACCCAGTGACTTTGAAGAGTTAGGCGGTTGGGTAAAATCGGTTCGGTATAGCGATCGCGATGTTTACTTTATCTACTGCGGTGGCTTGTCTCTTGAAAACAAAATTTATCTTGATGTAAATACCAATGAAATATTTACAGATTAAGAGAAAATCAAGTATTACTATTGAGAATGTAACCGTCGCTAGACTATAAGTTATCAATTAATTATTAAAGCCCAATCTGTAATGGAGTGGGCTTTTTCTTATTTATGAAATGAAGATTCAATCATTTTACCCTTAAAATCATATTGCTCGCTTTATAGAATAAATAAGATAGATTTATTAATAACAAATAATACTTTTACTAATATTTGGGTCTTCAATAGATTATGTTTTTAATATTGCATTCTTATTGAAACAAGATTCGGAATAGGGTTTTCTCTTTTATTTACAGTGATTTATCATTTTTACTGATATAAGTAAAATTAAAAATATTATTTAAAATCATATGCTTGCGCGGGTTTTACATGTATTTAACATTTCACGGTTTTTGTGAAGCTAGTCAGATTTTTAGACATCAGTAGGAATTATTTTCTGTTTGTAATAATAATTTTTGATTTTGATATGTAGTGTTTAATTAAAGCAACGCGAAAGTTTAATTATCGAATAATACATTATTTTATTAACATCATTGTTATTTAATTGCTTATAAGGGATGGAACCATTAATGAAAAAACTTGCTTTAATTACAGGGTCAAAGGGCGGTATCGGATCGGCTATATCATCTAAGTTGGTCGCTGACGGATATCGTGTGATTGCGACTTATTTTACTGGAAATTATCAGTGTGCACTGGAGTGGTTCAACGAGAAACAGTTTACTGAAGATCAAGTGAGATTGTTTGAATTGGATGTCACCAACACAGAAGAGTGCGCATTGAGCTTGAGCAAGTTGTTAGAGGAAGAGGGAACCGTTGATGTTCTCGTTAATAACGCTGGCATCACCCGTGATAGCGTATTTAAAAAGATGAACGCCGAAGCGTGGAAAGAGGTTATCGAAACGAACTTAAACAGCCTGTTCAACGTGACTCAACCGCTGTTCGCACCTATGTGTGAGAAAGGAAACTGCCGCGTTATCAATATCTCGTCAGTGAATGGCCTTAAAGGGCAATTTGGACAAACTAACTACTCGGCAGCTAAAGCGGGAATGATTGGTTTCTCGAAAGCCTTGGCTGCAGAAGGCGCTCGCAGTGGCGTAACAGTGAACGTGATTGCCCCTGGCTACACTGCAACGCCAATGGTTGAGCAAATGAAGCCTGAAGTGTTGGATTCAATCAAGAATCAAATCCCAATGAAACGTTTAGCAACGCCTGTGGAAATTGCCGAAGCGGTGGGTTTCCTAGCAAGTGAATCTGGTGCGTATATTACGGGCGAGACTTTGTCTGTAAATGGCGGTTTGTACATGCACTAATGGCGAAACTTACAGGAATTGAATGATGGAAAAAGTATTTATTGTTGCAGCGAAACGCACACCAATTGGTTCATTCACGGGTTCATTAAAAAACGTTAGTGCGGGTGAGCTGGCTGGAGTAGCAATTAAAGGTGCTCTTGATTCAGTAGATCTTCCCCTAGATGTGATTGATGAAGTGATCGTAGGTAACGTGATCTCAGCAGGGCAAGGTATGGGGGTTGCACGTCAGGCTTCTATCTACGCTGGGCTACCTGAAGAGACTCCAGCTTACGGCGTTAACATGATCTGCGGTAGTGGTATGAAATCAGTCATGGACGCTGCAGCTCATATTAAAGCCCAAGATGCAGAAATCGTGGTTGCTGCAGGCGTGGAGGTAATGTCTCAAATCCCTTTCGTGGTTCCGCCAAGTATTCGTAACGGTCACAAGATGGGTGACATTTCGATGAAAGATCTGCTTGTTGGCGATGGCCTGACGGATGCGTTCAATCATTACCACATGGGTATGACAGCAGAGAACATTGCGAATGCATTGAATATCTCGCGTCTTGCTCAAGATAACTACGCGCTAGAAAGCCAACAAAAAGCGGTAGCTGCGATCGAAGCGGGTAAGTTTGCTGAGCAAATTGTGCCTGTTGAAGTGAAACAGCGCAGACAGACCGTCACCTTTGATACCGATGAATACCCGAAAGCGGATGCAACATTCGAAGGTTTGCAAAAGCTTCGCCCAGCCTTCGACCGTGAAGGTACTGTAACGGCGGGCAACGCTTCAGGTATTAATGACGGTGCGAGTGCAATCATATTGGCATCAGAGAGTGCTGTAACAAAATACGGCCTAACACCGCTGGTAGAGCTAACAAGCTACGCACAGTCAGGATTAGACCCAAAGATCATGGGATTGGGCCCAGTAGAGGCTGTATCTAAAGCGCTGGATAAGGCTGGCTTAACACTCGAACAAGTTGATCTGTTTGAATTAAACGAAGCGTTTGCGGCTCAAGCGTTAGGTGTGATGTATCAGCTATCAGAGCAACACGATCTACCTCTCGAAGCCTTTAAACCAAAAGTGAATGTCAATGGTGGCGCGATTGCGCTAGGGCATCCTCTAGGTGCGTCGGGCAATCGAATCATTGTCTCACTCATCCACGAAATGCTTGAGCAAAAGACCAGTTATGGCGTTGCTTCACTTTGCGTCGGTGGGGGAATGGGAACCGCTGTTCTGCTTAAGGGTATTGAAGGTTAACGCCGGATGTAGCGTTGGCAAGCTAAACAATTTATCGCTGCAGTCTACGAGGTGCGCTAACAAACCATCACACCTTAGCTGAAACGATACAAATACTAATTTACTACACTATGTATTCATCAGGAGTTACTTATGTACACGGATATTTTCAAAACAATTACTGACCAAACTGAAAAGCAATTTGAACCGTACTTTAAGTTCAACAAGTTAGTTGCAAAGAACGTTCAAACCATGACGGAATTGCAAGTGAATGCGATGAAGACTTATACGGATATGGGTCTTGCTCAAATGAAAGCGGTAAGTGAAATTAAAGATGTGAACAGCCTTACTGCATTCAACAGCCAGCAGCTAGCAGCGTTAACTCAACTGTCTCAACAGATGATGAGCGACAGCGCAAAGCTGCAAGCGGTAGCGAAAGAGTTCAAAGAAGACGTTGAAACACTAACAACTGAAAACTTGAAAACAGTTACACCTGCATAAATTCAATCGCCATCGAGTTAGTACAGTGTTTACTGTGAGGCTCGGTGGCGATTTTCCGATTATTGGAGTCATGTTATGTTTCAACACTTCTTTTCGGACTACCTTGTTAAACTTCAACAAACAAACCAGCAATGGTGGGACAACTTTGAACAAAACAAGGAAGCCGCGCAATCTCCCTTAAACCAAGCGATGCAAGAATTGAATTTTGATGATGCATCGAAAATCTTCGAGCAAGCTGCTAACCAACCCGCTGTATTACTTCAGTTACAATCCCAATGGTGGGAGCAACAACTCAAGATCTGGCAAAACGCTGCATTGATGGGTAACACAGAAAGTGTCATTACTGAAGATCGCAGTGATAAACGCTTTATTGATGAAGCGTGGAAAAACGACCCGTTTTATAGTTTTATCAAGCAATCATATCTGTTGTTTAGCAAAAGCTATATCGACACCATAAACTCAATTGACGGCATTGATGAGAAAACCAAAGAGCGTGTTGCGTTCTTTTCACGTCAAGCGATCAACGCACTTTCTCCAAGCAACTTTATTGCGACAAACCCAGAGCTGATGAAACTGACGCTTGAGCGAAATGGTGAAAACCTGATCGATGGGCTTGAGCAACTGCAAGCAGATGTTGAAGCAAGCGCTGATATCCTGAAAATTCGCATGACTAACAATAATGCTTTCCGGTTGGGAGTCGATGTTGCTAATACGGAAGGTGATGTGGTTTTCCAAAATGAATTGTTTGAACTGATTCAATACTACCCGAAAACGCCTCAGGTTAATGCTACGCCATTGCTGATCGTACCGCCGTTTATCAATAAGTATTACATTCTCGATCTTCGTGAGAAGAACTCGATGGTGCGCTGGTTGCTTGAACAAGGGCACAGTGTGTTCATGATGTCTTGGCGCAATCCTGGTGAAGCACAGAAAGAGTTAGAGTTTGGTGACTATGTGACTGAAGGTGTCGCGAAAGCTGTGACCGCAATTGAAGACATTACAGGCAAAGAGCAGATCAACGCTGCGGGTTACTGTATTGGCGGCACGGTATTGGCTTCAACAGTCGCTTACTATGCCGCTAAGCGTATGAAGAAACGCATTAAAACCGCTACCTTCTTTACGACTTTATTAGATTTCTCTCAGCCGGGGGAGGTGGGCGCCTATATCAATGAAACGATCATTAACGCCATAGAAAAACAGAACGATGCTAAAGGCTTTATGGATGGTAGATCGTTGAGTGTGACGTTCAGTCTGCTGCGTGAAAACAGCTTGTACTGGAACTACTACATTGACAATTACCTAAAAGGCAGCAGTCCAATGGAGTTCGACCTGCTCTATTGGAACAGTGATAGCACCAATGTAGCTGCTAAGTGTCATAACTTCCTGCTACGAGAGTTGTACCTTGAAAACAAACTGGTGCAAGATAAGGGCGTGAAAGTGGGCGGTGTCTGGATTGACCTGAATAAGATCAAAATACCTAGTTACTTCATCTCTACTAAGGACGACCACATTGCACTTTGGCAGGGGACTTACCGCGGTGCACTGAACACGGGTGGTAACAAGACGTTTGTGTTGGGCGAGTCTGGACATATCGCAGGTATTGTTAACCATCCAGACAAAAAAAAGTATGGATTTTGGCTTAACGACAATTTAGATGATTCTGCTGACGAGTGGCTATCAAATGCAACTCACAATGAAGGTTCTTGGTGGACACACTGGAATCAATGGCTACAGGGCTTTGAAGCGGGTGAAAGGGTTGAACCGTTCAATCAAGGTTCTGAGCTGTATCCTGTGATTGGTCAAGCGCCAGGTAATTACGTAAAACAGGTGCTTCCAATTGTTGATAAAGCTAAGAGCGATACAGAAGTTACAGAGAAAGGCGCCCAACCACGCGACGCTTAGTGTTCGTATGGATACTTTACAACAATAAAACAGAACCGCAGGTAATAAAAAAGCCACTGAATTCAGTGGCTTTTTAACTTTAACTCTTCTCTAAGGTATCAAAAGTAGGAGAAAAGATGATTCGATTCTTAATCGATTTCTTTGTCTTTACCCATAGATAAAATCCAAAGAGATACGGCTGCAACACCTACGAAGCCGGTAAGAATGATAAATGGCATAGCACTGTAACCTAGGATATGCCAAATCACGCTTTCTAAAGTACTCATTCAATTGCTCCTTATTGCCAGCCTTCAACACCGTGCATGTCTGGTAGTTTATGTGCGATACCTTTGTGGCAGTCTACACATGTCTTCTCACCAGAAGCCAGCGCTGTTGAGTGTTGTTTCGCACTACGAGGGCTCTGTTCAGAGAAATCCATGTAATCGAACTGGTGACAGTTACGGCACTCAAGCGAATCGTTCTTCTTCAATCGAGCCCATTCTCGTTCCGCTAAGTGATGACGGCGCTCTTTGAATTTCTCAGGCGTGTCAATCGTCTTAGCAATAAAGTGAGCGTACAGCTCTTTTGATGCTTGAACCTTACGAACAATTTTATCAGTCCATTCATGTGGTACGTGACAGTCTGAACAGATTGCACGAACACCAGAACGGTTTGAGTAGTGAATTGTCTCTTGGATCTCTTCAACGATAGGTGCGTGACAGCCAGAACAGAATTCTTCTGTGTTGGTTGCTTCCATACCTGTGTTAAATGCACCCCAGAACAAAAGACCGCCAGAGAACCCCAAGAAAAGTACAAGGCCAACGGCTGCTTTACTAGGAGTTGTCAGTCTTTTCCAAAACGCTTTTAGTAATTTCATATAATCGCCTCTCTACAATACGGCTAAGATTAGCGTAGTGAGTCAACAGGTTTGAATTCGTTCTCTACTAATGGTTTCGCACTAGCTTGTGGAACGTGACACTGCAGACAGAAGTAACGACGAGGTGAAACGTCAGCAAGTACTGCATCTTCACGGTTCATGTAGTGGGTAACACTAATTTTTGTTGCACCCATCTCTTTCGCATTTTTCCAGCTATGGCAAGACAGACATTTGTTCGCGTTTAGAGACACTTCGTAGTTACGGATATTGTGTGGTATCAATGGTGGTTGGTATACGTAATCGCTTTCAAGTACTTGGTCGCGAGGGTACTTTTTGAAGTCGTCTGCTGCACGCGTTGCTTCAAGCTCACTTGCACCACGTAAAGACTCTACGCCACCAATGCCGCCAGGGTTATCCAGCTCAGCTTGAGCCACGCCAGCTAACAAAAGACCGGCTGATAGTAGGGCAGTAATCAGTTTTTTCATGTTAATTTCTCCGCCTAAAGGCTAATTCTTTGAGAGGACTACTTTCTCTAAATGGTGAAAAAGTAGCCGCAATATTAATGCTTAAGATCGTTTCTCTAAGCCTAGGGCTTAAGCAACTTTAGTGATCTTAACTGGACACTTCTTGTAGTCCGTCTGTTTAGACAGAGGATCCGTTGCATCCAAGATCAACTTGTTGATCAGAATTCTTGCATCAAAGAACGGTACGAATACCAAGCCTTGTGGTGGACGGTTACGGCCGCGAGTTTCAACACGTACACGAACTTCACCACGTTTGTTTTCGATAAGAACTTCATCACCACGGCGTAGGCCACGAGCTTTAGCATCAGCAGGGTGCATGTAACACAGTGCATCTGGCACAGCTTTGTAAAGTTCTGGCACACGACGAGTCATAGTACCGGTGTGCCAGTGCTCAAGAACACGGCCTGTACATAGCCACATATCGTACTCTTCGCTTGGCACTTCTGGTGGCGCTTCGTACGGAGCATTGATAATCAGTGCTTTACCGTCTGGCTTACCATAGAAATCCCAACCAGAGCCTGCTTTCGCATATGGATCTGAACCTTCTTTAAAGCGCCATTGAGTTTCTTTACCATCAACAACTGGCCAGCGTAGACCACGAACTTGGTGGTAGCGATCGTATGGTGCTAAATCGTGACCGTGGCCGCGACCGAAGGCTGCGTATTCTTCGAATAGACCTTTCTGTACGTAGAAACCTTGTGCTTGTGCGTCGTCGTTGAGCTCTTGAGCTTCAGAGAGAGGGAAAGCATCAACATTGCCGTTTTTGTAAAGCACGTCGTACATGGTTTTGCCACGTAGTTCAGGTGCTTTAGCTAGAAGCTCTTCGCCCCAAACCTCTTCGATAGTGAAGCGCTTAGAGAACTCCATGATTTGCCACAGGTCAGACTTAGCTTCACCTACAGTTTTCACTTGTTGGTACCAAGCTTGTGTTCGACGTTCTGCGTTACCGTAAGCTCCTTCTTTCTCGATCCACATTGCTGTTGGAAGGATAAGGTCAGCGGCTTGCGCTGTTGCTGTTGGGTACGGG
The DNA here is from genome assembly GCF_002954585.1 of Vibrio chagasii. Classification (GTDB taxonomy): domain Bacteria; phylum Pseudomonadota; class Gammaproteobacteria; order Enterobacterales; family Vibrionaceae; genus Vibrio; species Vibrio chagasii_A. The sequence goes on along the minus strand of NZ_MSCI01000001.1, from coordinate 670,126 downwards.
TCAGAACATACGATGAAGTTGTCTGGGTGACGGTAACCAGGTAGACGTTCAGTGTTGATGTTTGGACCTGCTTGCATGTTGTTGTTACACATTACCCAGTAAGCGTTGATAGTACCGTCTTTCAGTGCGCGGTCTTGAGCAACAGCGTGTTTGCCTGGCTTAGGTGGGATAGTACCTTCCGGAAGTTTCCAGATTTCCTCTGCAATCTTACGGTGTTTAGGATTCGCAACTACCATATCTGCTGGTAGACGGTGAGAGAACGTACCTACTTCACGAGCTGTACCACAAGCAGATGGTTGGCCAGTTAGTGAGAATGGGCTGTTACCTGGAGTAGAAATCTTACCTGTTAGAAGGTGGATGTTGTACACAAGGCTGTTCATCCATACACCACGAGTATGTTGGTTCATCCCCATTGTCCATAGAGACATCACTTTGATGTTTGGATCCGCATATTGCTTAGCAAGCTTGACCAGGTTCTCTTCAGATACGCCTGACATTTCAGATGCTTTCTCTACCGTGTACTCTGCAACCGCTGCTTTGTACTCCTCGAAAGTGATTGCAGTCATTGCACCTGAGTTAGGGTTTGCTGCTGCTTTCTGTATTGGATCGTCATCACGAAGGCCGTAACCGATGTCAGTTGTTGCCTGTTTGAAGTGCGTATGCTTGTTTACGAAGTCCCAGTTAACCGCATCGTTTTGAATGATGTAGTTTGCGATGAAGTTAGCGATCGCAAGGTCAGACTGAGGGTTGAAGATGTAACCAGTGTCAGCAAGCTCAAAAGAGCGGTGATAGTAAGTAGACAGTACGTTTACTTGAACGTGTGGGTGGCTTAGACGACGGTCTGTAATACGAGTCCATAGTACTGGGTGCATTTCTGCCATGTTTGAACCCCACAGTACAAATGCGTCCGCGTGTTCAAAGTCATCGTAACAACCCATTGGTTCATCGATACCAAAGGTACGCATAAATGCACCCACCGCAGAAGCCATACAGTGACGAGCGTTTGGATCGATGTTGTTTGAACGGAAACCCGCTTTCATCATCTTAACGGCTGCGTAGCCTTCCATAACTGTCCACTGACCAGAGCCGAACATACCAACACCTGTTGGGCCGTTCTTCTTAAGAGATGCTTTCCATTTCTCAGCCATCACGTCGAACGCTTTGTCCCAAGATACTGGCGCGAAATCACCATCTTTATGGAACTCACCATCTTTCATACGAAGAAGAGGTTGCTCAAGACGGTCTTTACCGTACATAATTTTCGAAAGGAAGTAGCCTTTGATACAATTAAGGCCTTTGTTTACAGGTGCTTCTGGGTCGCCTTGAGTCGCAACCACTTTGCCGTTTTGAGTACCTACTAGTACCGAACAGCCCGTACCACAAAAACGACAAGGCGCTTTATCCCACGTGATTTTTGTTTGATCTGAGCTAGCAATCAGGTTGGTTGCTGCTGCTGGTAGTGTTACACCTGCAACGGCTGCCGCTGATGCAGCTGCGTTTGCTTTCACAAACGCACGTCTTGTCATTTTCATACTTCACCCTCGAGTTGAGAATTGTTGCTTCCAGTTTCTAAATCCGTTTCGTCTAGTCCAGTCTCGATTTGGTGATAAACCAAAGCTGTCCCTAAAACGTTCTTAATGTTGTTTATTGCTTCGATGGTGTCCGTTACAAAACCTTGGTTTTCGGTTTCTAGGACCACGATGATTTTGCCTTCAGGGCTATCTCCGTAGATTTCAGCGTTATCGAATTGCTCGATCTCTGCTTTGATCTCATTGAGATGCTCTGGGCTCACATGCACGACTAGACTTGATATATGCACTTCATTTAGTGCCATAAATTGCTCTCGTTATATCTATTTATTCATTACTCACAAGAACGGCTGAAGTAGGGCAAACTGCTACGCATGCTCCACAACCGCTACATTCATCTAACTCGATTTTCGGTAGAGCAACGCTGCCTGCTCTAAGTTGAAACTGAATGGCCATAGGTTCACACATGTCTCCACAGCTTCGGCATTCAACATTTTGCTGTGCTAAACACTTATCAGAGATATGTGCTTTGGCTTGCCAAGGCTCTCCTTGCTTTGGCTTAAAAATGGATTCGGGACAAACATCTGCACATTGATAGCAGAACGTACATTCATCAATTGAGAAATCGACAGTGGGGAACCCGCCATCACCGATAGTAATGATTTTAGTCTCACAACTCTCGATGCATTTTCCGCAGCGAATACAGTCAGTTTCAAAGTTTTCTGGGTTTTTAATCCAAGGTAGACGAACACGATTTGAGTCAACTTTTTGTCGAAAAAATAGACGACGTTTCGATAGATCTATCACTCAATACCCACAAATATTTCTAATAATATGAATGCACGCCTAGCATCCATTAACATTTATTCATTAGCCCTTACAATTAGTGTAGTTTTAGAAATGATTGTATAAATACCACCTAAGGGTTAATTAGGGGGATGTATTGTTTTAGATCAAGAAATTGAGTGGCAATTGAGCCAATGCTGAATAGAGCTATAGTTTTTGATATGTGACAATATAGAGGTGTATATGGGCATTTTCATTAGGAAGGAGCTTTTGCGCATGAGACCAACCTCATCAGTGACGAGTACAATAGCAAAATCTTTACTCTGGATATTGCTGTTGTCCGTTGCTACTACAGGTTTTGCTATCTTTACTTTAGCTTCAAGCCTGAACGATGCGGAAGCCGTCAACGTGGCCGGCTCAATGCGTATGCAAAGCTATCGGTTAGCTCATGATATTCAAATAGAATCTGCTGATTTCGGCTCCCACATCCGCGAGTTTGAACGTTCACTTTATTCGCCATCGATGACTAGGTTGGTGAGTTGGGATGTACCGACGGATATCACAGAAGACTACTACCTAATTATTGGCCGTTGGCATGAGTTGAAACGCGTACTGAATAGTGCGGACAGAAAACACTATCTCGTACTGGTTGAGAATTTCGTGGTTGAAATAGATGGCTTCGTTTTTAAACTGCAAGAGTTCTCAGAAGATAAGTTGATAAAACTGGCATGGGCTGGTGGTATCGGTTTAGGCGGAATTCTCGTCATATCTCTTTTTGTTGTTCATTTTGTACGTAAACAGGTTGTTAAACCGCTACATGCTCTTGTCGGTGCGAGCCAAAGAATCAAAAACAGCGACTTCGAGGTAGAGCTCAAGGTGACCAGTAACAACGAAATGGGCATTTTGACCAAAACCTTCAACTCGATGGCCAAAGATTTAGGTGTGCTTTATCGAAACCTTGAAGATGTGGTGGATGCGAAGACGATTGAGCTGCTAAACGCTAACCAGTCGCTGCAGGCACTTTATAATTCATCACAAGAGCTTACGGTTGCGCGTATTACACCTGAAAACTTTAGGGCGATATTGCAGAACCTTGTGAGTTTAGAGGGTATCGAATCTTTGCGATTAGAGATCGTAGACAACTCGGGTCGACCGTTGATTCTGGATGAAGGTTACGATCCAAGCCAAGATTACGAAAAATTTGAAATGAAGTTGGGCGATAACGAGCTCATTCTCGGCTATTTGTATTGTTCTTACCACCACGGGCACTCAACTAAAGCTCTGATCGAAAGCTTCATTCAACTACTATCGAGAGCGATCTACTACAATCGTGCTCAAAAGAAGGCTGAGCAGCTTATTATTATGGAAGAGCGTGCAACCATTGCCCGCGAGCTTCATGATTCGCTAGCTCAGTCACTGTCGTATTTGAAAATCCAAGTGACTTTGTTGAAGCGCGTGATTGGCAAATTGCCAGAACAGCAGCATCGAGAGCAATCTGAACAAATAGCGTCGGAAATCGGCAACGGTATAGTAGATGCCTATACTCAATTAAGAGAGTTGCTCACAACCTTTAGGTTGACGATAAAAGAGGGTAATTTCGGAGATGCTTTAAGCAGCATGCTTGAAGAGCTCAGCGAAAGAACAGATGCGAAGATTAACCTCACTAACAATCTTTCATCTATCGAACTTGATGCGCACAGTCAGGTTCACTTGCTTCAATTGATTCGTGAAGCAACAATAAACGCAATAAAACACGCCAATGCTGACTTGATAGATGTATGCTGTATTGATGAGGACGGTGAAGTATTAGTCGTGATAAAAGATAATGGCGATGGCTTTGACTCAAGTGGTTCCAAGGTGAACCACTATGGGATGAGCATTATGCAGGAGCGTGCGGCAAGACTGAATGGCGACTTAACGATTGAAGCGGCACAAGGTAAAGGCTGTACAGTCATATTGAAATATAAAAGTTTGAAGGAAGTTAAAGTTGACGATTTGTAAAGTAATGCTGGTTGATGATCATCCATTGATGCGAAGAGGTATAAGCCAATTACTGAGCTTTGAAGACGAATTCGAAGTGATCGCAGAAGCAAGTAACGGCACTGAAGCGGTTGCTCTTGCTCATGAAGAAGAACCTGATTTGATCTTGCTTGATCTGAACATGAAGGGCATGTCTGGTCTAGATACATTGAAAGCCCTTCGTACTGATGGTTCTAGTGCTAACATCGTTATTCTTACGGTATCTGATAGCCCAGCAGATATTGAAGCGCTCGTAAAAGCGGGGGCTGATGGCTACTTATTGAAAGACACTGAGCCTGATGAGCTTATTGAGTTGCTCAAACAAGCATACGGTGGTGACAATGCATATAGCAGCGTAGTTGCTCGTTATTTAAATGATGCCGCGAGTCGCAATGATATCTTTGACCAGTTAACTGAGCGTGAAATGCAGACCCTGCAAGAAGTTGCGAAAGGTTACCGTAATAAGCAGATCGCCGATCATTTGTTCATTTCTGAATCGACAGTTAAGGTACATATGAAGAGCTTGTTGAAAAAGCTGCAAGTACCTTCTCGTACAGCTGCAACCGTTCTTTACTTAGAACGCTATGGTGAAATTAAGTAGGGCTTGTTCTTTTGAAATAACACTATTTCAAGCCGTACTATTCAATCCGACTCTCGATAACTGTAAAAGGTTTCAGAGTGATATAAAAAAAGGCGCTGAACTTATTAAGTTCAGCGCCTTTTATTTGGGCATTACATATCTATATAACTATTAAAGACTTAAACAGCCATTGGTACTAGAACAAGTGTACCGAATATAACAGTAATAAGGCCGCAGATGACTGGTACAGATGTACGTTTCACCACTTCAAATGGGCTGATTTTACCCATGCCTGAAGTTGCTACCACTACGCCAGATACTGGAGAGATAGTACGACCTAGGTTTGATGCTTGAAGCATTGGGATAATTAGGAATGCAGGGTTTAGGCCCATCTTTGCAGCGAGTGAAGGCGCAAGCTCAACGAAAGCATAGAAAGGTGCGTTACCAGAGCCAGTCGCAATTGCCGCAGCAACCGTTAGGCCTGTGAGGATAAGCATAAGTGCGATGCCGCCAGCACCCGCTGATTCAGCAAGACCGATTAGGTTATCAATTGCACCGATAGACATTAGACCTTGAGCAAATACGCCAGCCGCAACTAACAGCATTACAACGCCTTTAAATGCATCCGCCATTCCTTGGTAACAAGAATCTAGGTCTTCTAGCGTCTTTTCGCCATCGAATTTCTTTACAATATAATCAACAAGGGCACCAACGAAAATTGAGCCAACTACGATAGTGTATATGTCTAACTTAAGACCTGGAATAGTACGGCCATTGAATAGGAAAACACCGATAATAGGTAGGAACGGAAGCGCCGCATAGAAAGCAGGCGCTGTTGTTTCAATATCAGAAACATCAACTTTTTCCATTGGCGTGTTTTCTTTCTTATCTAGGTACTTGTTCCAGAAAAAAGCTGCAGCTGCCATTACGATAATGGCGCAGATTGACACCGGTAGCACCGTTTGAACCGCAAACACATCTAAGTCTAGCCCTGATTTTTCTGCAGCGATAACCACGTCACCAGATGTTGGAGAAAGAATGATTGCTGCTGGAGATGCACATACTGAAACCGCTGCAGGACGAGAAATACCCATCGCTGTCATCATTGGGAATAGGGTAGCCATCAACAACACGCCAAGGCCAGTAGCAGAGCTCACCGCCAGAGACATCAGACACGCCACGATGTAAGCAGCAACAAGAAGCGCGTATGGAGATTTGATAACAGATAGGGGTTTGGAAAACTGTTTCACAACAACATTGTTTGCGCCTATGTGAGTCATGTAAGAAGCGAAACCACATAGAAGCATGATCTGCATACCTAGACCGCCACCACGGTATTGAAGCATGTACTTAACGAATTCTAATGAATCGGTAACCATGTTACCTGTTGAAGCTATCTTAGCTGGTAAGACTGTGTGACCAATAAGGCCGGTAATAAGAAGAAGAGCAAGGCCGGCAGTTAACAAAACCCCGGCTGCTTTATAGCCTTTTACAATAAAGTAACCTACAGCGATGGTAACCACTAGTCCGATCAAGAGTTCTAACATCGAAATCTCCGCAAAGTTTAAAAAATACAAGAAACTGTTTCAGAATATGACAATGAATGTACCGAAAACTGTACTATGGCACGAGGCATAGTTGATGTTGATATGATCTAAGACAAACATTTTTTTCGATGTTAATTCTGGTTATAAATCATGAATAACTGCTGTTGTTTAGATGTTAATAAACAAATATTATCGATCGCTAAAATATTACTTGGATCACCTTTGTGTAGTTTTGCTGCATATGGTGACTTCCATTTATAAATAATTTGGATTCACAAGTTGTGCTGGGTAATTAATGAGAAAGGTGTATTTTTGACATTGAGTAGATTGAAGAAAGCTCGACGTCAGAAATGAGGCTACAAGGATTGTTTAGTTAGAGAGTGATGATATCTAATGATGTTCAACTCTGGTTCCTAATTAGAATAGGCTGGCAGATCAGCACACATTACTTTCTTGCAGAAATGTATCATGCCACGCTGAGTTACTTAAATTCGCTATGGAGGCTCAAAGGTTTTCCTGAATTATCGATGATGAACTTGCGTCCCTTATATTCGTAATGCGTTACGTTATAAAGTTTTTAAATGTGAACTCGTCGGTTTCTTTTTTACAAGAGGTAAAGTGCTTCCCTGTTAGTCTTTCAGCTAAGATATTTCGATCTAAGTAAGAAAATAGATACTGGGATAACAAGGCTACAACAATAAATACCCCAACCAACGTCAGCATGTTACTGTTCTTTTTCGTAGGAGTTGTGGTTTCTCGTGTTGCTTCTTCTATCGGAACCGCTTTTAGTGTTTGTTGTGAATCTTGCTTTACTTGCGCTTGAATCTTACGAAGTCCACCTTCTTTATCTTAGGTTTCTTGACCTGCAAATCTAAATCCTTTGCCACGCTGAGTGGCATGATCATTCCACTCTTATCTTCTAGTACTTTCTTTCAGACTGGGATGGCTTGCATTAGGCTTCTATCTTCAAAGCAAGTACCTTTAGATACCCAAACTTATTCAATCAGGGCTTGTAGCGTGTTCACCTCGTTAGGTTTTGAGATAAAAATTTAAGGAGCTCTGATTCATGAGAACCAATCGGATAGTGCAGCCATAGCGTACATCGAACAACCAGTGTTATCTGTTGGTGCAGTTTTTATGGATAGTGGTATCGATATTTCTAATGTGAGCTACACGCTGATGATAGGAAATACAGAAACACTCGCTGATCAATCTCTCGATGCGGGGCACGTCTCGGTGGGTGGTACTTACACAATGTCGAAAGATATCGTTTTATGAGCGGGTTACTTGTATGACATCTCTCCAACCGACAAGTTAACCTATTTATCGATACCAGATGTAAATCTCCACTCGTTACAGGATGACTGTTGGCGGAACTTACCACTTCACGGATGTCAACATCTATTGATGTAGGTACTGGTTTTATAATTGGAGAATCACAAAATATTGACGAAAGCCTGACGAAGGTTCTAGGAACAAGTTCCAATATAACGGCAGTTGCGAGCGCTGACGCTGTTTTACTTGGTGTTCAATATCAACATCGTTTTTAACTTTTACTTTGGAGTTTAGAACGAAAACTTTAGGAATCATATAAACATTGCTGGGCTCGACAGTGAGTTGAGCCCAATTCTCATTATTAGCTGTTTTAGTATTATTTAAATAGCTGGAAGCTCATTAAGTAAAAAATAGCTGCTTAGAAAAACGTTTAATTCAGATGAATTTGACGGTTATGGTTATTAAAAATGAAATTTACAAAGCTTAGTAAAACAATCTTTTTGGCTCTGTTTGCCTTACATATCACTCCCACATTTGCCGAAGACTCGCCCCTGATTCCAGTGACCATTGAAAAGGCTCACAAACAAGCATTCACTTCTTCAATCAACGAAGTTGGCAAAATTAGAGCAACAGATTCTGCTGCATTGACCTTTAGCGCTTCCGATAAAATTCTCGAAATCCATTTCAAAGATGGAGACTCGGTTAAGAAAGGTGAGCTGATTGCTCAACTAGATAACACCAAAGCGAAAGCCGATTTAGATAAAGCTAGAAGCTCGTTGGCGCTTGCAAAGTCAAAATTAAAGCGAGTACAAGAGCTACTGAAAAAGCAACCGGATTCAATGTCTCAGCAAGACGTTGAAGAGCTAAAAGAACAAGCGAATCTCGCGGCCGCTGACTTCCGTCAGAAAGAAGCACTAATGAATGACTATCTATTGGTAGCGCCTTTTGATGGGCAGCTAACGAACTTCAACCACTCTGTGGGTAGCAAAATTGATAGTTCAACGGCCTTGGTTAGTTTGATCAAGCTTGATCCAGTTGAAGTCCAGTATTCAATTGGGCAATCGGATCTTGGTAATGCAAAGCTGGGACAGAATGTATCGATCCAAGTTGATGCATTTACTGATGAGGCTTTCTCTGGCGTCGTAGACTACATTGCTCCGGCTGTTGACGAAAGCTCAGGTCGAGTAGAGGTTCACGCGCACGTAACCAATCCAGAGCATCGCTTGGTTCCGGGCATGTTTGCCAAGGTGAGCCAAATGACCAGTGAAGATTCAACGAAAATGGTTGTTTCTCAAAATGCGGTCCAAGCTAAAGATGCAGAGCGTTTCGTTTGGGTAGTCAATGGAAACAACATTGAACAACGAATCGTTGAGCTCGGTGTAAATACTAATGATGGATATGTCGTTGTCGAAAAAGGGTTACAGCTGGGTGATAACGTAGTAGTTACGGGCCAGCAAAACCTAAAGAAAGCTTCTTTGGTTAAGGTTATGAACCCGAATGTCGAGCAAAAAACAGTAGAGTTGATGCCTCAAAAGGTAACTGAACCTATTGAACAAACCACTGAGACACTACTTGATGAACAATATCCAGTGGAGCCGACGGTTGATTGGACTGACGGGTCAAAAGATTCAGAAGAAGAGCCAAATGCAGCCAACAAAACTAAGGTGACTGCTGAGCAAAACGGTCCATCAAACAGCAAGGAAGCGATAACGAAGGAGAGCACGAATGAAGCTTCCTGAGATTTGTATTAAGCATCCTGTTTTTGCTTCAGTGTTGAGCATCGCCATCGTACTACTTGGCATGTTGTCATTTCAGAAGCTATCGATTCAGTATTTCCCTGAACACAAAACACCTTCAGCAACAGTAACGGCTGCGATTAATGGTGCAAGTGCAGAATTTATGTCGCGCAATGTTGCGGACAAGTTAATTACTGCTGCTACAGGTCTTGATAGTGTAAAGACTATGACTACGGATTGTCAGGAAGGCACCTGTAATTTAAAAATCATCTTCGAAGATGATGTTGATGACGTTGAATACACAAGCCTGATGAACAATCTTCGCAGTAGTGTTGAAGCCATTAGCGATTTCCCGCCTAGCATGACCGATAAACCAACGGTCACTGACGACTCATCAGACACCAGTATGCCAAGTAATATCATCACGTTTGTGAACACTGGCAAAATGTCTAAACAAGATATGTACGACTACATTAGCCAACAAGTTGTACCTCAGTTTAAACATATTCAAGGTGTCGGTGGTATTTGGGGACCATACGGTGGTAGCCAAAAAGCGGTGAGGGTATGGCTTCAACCTGATCGCATGATGGCGCTCAACATGAGTGCTTCTGATGTGGTAGGTACGCTGAGTTCTTACAATGCGACATTTACCGCGGGTACTATTAAAGGTCAGGTTCGAGATTTCTCTATTAACCCGGTTAATCAAGTGACCAGCGTTGATGATGTCCGAGACTTAGTGGTACGTGTCGATAATGGAAAGATCATTCGTATTGGCGATATCGCTGAAGTCAAAATGGGAGAAGAAAGCCTCACGCCAAGTATTCTTCGTGTTGACGACAACTTAGCAATGTCGATTCAGGTCTTGCCTCTTAAAAGCGAAAACCCAGTAACGGTTGCTAATAAAGTTAAAAAGCAAATCGACCTAATTCAGCCTCAACTGCCTGAAGGCATCGAGATGAAAATGGTTTATAACCAAGCTGACTTTATCAAAGCGGCTATTGACGAAGGCTTTATGACTTTAGTTGAGGCAATTGTTCTTGTTTCCGCCGTTGTTGTTCTTTTCCTTGGCTCTGTTCGCGTTGCTTCTATTCCGATCATTACCATTCCTGTGTGTGTGATTGGTGTATTTGCGGTGATGCATTTACTTGGGTTTAGTATCAATGTCCTGACTATCTTGGCGATCATTCTGGCGATAGGCCTAGTGGTTGATGATGCGATTGTTGTCGCGGAAAACTGTTATCGTCATATCGAAGAGGGTGAGACCCCGTTCAACGCTGCGATTAAAGGGTGTCGAGAGATCGTCTTCCCAGTAATTGCCATGACATTGACTTTGGCCGTTGTTTATTTGCCAATCGGCTTGATGGCTGGCCTGACCGCCGATCTGTTCAGGCAATTTGCTTTCACACTTGCAGCTGCTGTGATCATTTCAGGGTTTGTCGCGTTAACGCTATCACCGATGATGAGTGCTTACTTGATTAAGCCTGTCTCGACGCCTGCAAAGTGGTATCAAAAAGTTGATGCTAAGCTCAATGTGTTGTCTGACCGATACACTAAAGAGCTCGGTAAGTGGTTTGATCGTAAAGCACTAATGAGCGGTATCGCTTTAATGCTTATTGCGTTGTCTGCTTTGGCCGTTTGGAAGATGCCTCAAGTACTGTTGCCAACAGAAGATACCGGTTTTGTAGAGGTTACCTCAACACCACCAACGGGTGTTGGTCGTCAATATCACCTTGATAACAATGAACAGTTAAACAGCGTATTTAAAGGCGATGATTCAGTTGAAGCGAACCTGTCTTACATTGAAGGTACGCCGACCAATCACGTTCTACTAAAACCATGGGGAGAACGTGAACAGTCTGCAGATGAATTAGTGAATGAGTTTATTGCTAAAGCGCAAAGTTCAGTCTCTGCTTATGGTATGTCTTTCAAGGTTCGCTCAGCGGATAACTTGAATATTGCGACCAACATGATTCTTGAGCTTACAACTGTGAATCGTGATACCGGCGCTTTGTCTGACACAGCGAGCAATGTGGTAGAGGCTCTTGAGGATTATGAGGGTGTCACTAATGTTAAAAACTCAATGCTACGCGACCAGCTGCGCTATGACTTATCGATTGACCGCAATGCAATTGTGTTATCTGGGGTGGATTACGGCAATGTTACCAACGCGCTGTCGACTTTCTTGGGCTCAGTGAAAGCTGCCGATTTACAAGCGGATGATGGCTATACATACCCAATCCAAGTGCAAGTGAACCTGAAGGATCTTGGTGACTTCAAAGTTTTGGATAAATTGTATGTGGATTCACAATCGGGACAAAGGCTTCCTCTATCTCAGTTTGTTTCCATCAAGCAAGTAACATCGGAATCGAACTTTAAGACTTTCATGGGACAAGACAGCGCTGAAATTACCGCTGATCTTATGCCGGGATATACCGCAAGTGATGTAAAAGCATATATCGATGACACGGTGCCAAGTCTATTAAAACCAGCACAGAGTTACGAGTTCAACGGTATTGTCAAAGACCTTGTGGATTCTACGGCAGGTGCGCAGGTGCTATTCGTACTGGCGTTGGTTTTCATCTTCTTGATCTTGGCTGCGCAGTTTGAAAGTTTTGTCGACCCGTTGATCATCTTGCTGACCGTTCCTCTGTGTATTGTTGGTGCGATTTTGACGTTATCGGTGTTTGGTCAAAGCCTCAACACCTACTCGAAGATCGGCTTACTGACGCTGGTGGGCCTTGTGACGAAACACGGTATCCTATTGGTGGAATTCGCCAATGAGAAACGTAAATCAGGCGCAAGTGCAAAAGAAGCCGCGATCAGCAGTGCACGTTCAAGGTTACGACCTATCTTAATGACGTCGCTGACGATGATCCTTGGTTCATTTCCGCTAGCCTTGGCCGATGGGCCTGGTTCTCTGGGACGTATCAACATCGGTTTGGTATTGGTGGGCGGCTTAACGGTCGGAACTTTCTTCTCACTGTTTTTGGTACCTGTCGCGTATGTTGGGATGGCAAACTTAAAGCAGATGGATGTGCTAGCACGCTTGAGGTCAAAAACAGCGTAATGGTATATCAGAGATAGAAGTTAATCGTTTTTAGATACTTTAAGGCCCTCACTGTGAGGGCCTTTTGTTATCCGGCGTTGCGAGGTTAGGGGGCAGAGCAAACAGTATGGTTAGAAATCGTAGTTTAGATTCATTGAACTATAGATCTCGCTATTGCTTTGGTCTGAGGCAACAGTGGTGTTATAGATGTATTCAGTGTCGAAGGTGAGCGCTAAGTTACCCATCAGAATGTTCTTTAGATAGCCTTTAAGGTTGTAGTTCGTGTTTTCTTCACCATAGGCCATGTTAGCCGTAGCACCCATAGAGAACGTTTTAGTGAGCGTTAAGGAGCCATCGATACTTGTATTAGCAATAAGTTCGTAGTTTTCTTTGTTTGGAAACTCTTCATCAGAAGATTGGCGTTTACTGATTCGATAACCCGGACCCGCAGACGCCTGAAGCTTGATTCTCTCGGTTTCGTAGAAATGGCGACCAAGCCCGGTAGCGGTAATGAACTGCTTACGATAGGTGCCATAGTGATCGTGTTCAAAACGTGTTGTTGCAACTAAATAGGTGACGTCATTCAAGTCATAGCTAACCCCATAGTTAGTGGTATAGCGATTCGTTCCATCTTCATCATTTTCAGCATCCGTGTAATAAGTATCGAACTGCACGCGTTGTCCCCAATTTTCCTTTTTGTAGCCTACGGATATCCCGGAATTGATAGACAAGGATGAACTGGTGTTTTGAGAGTATATAAACCCCAATTTAGTTAACGTCGTGAAAGGGGATTCGTCCTCTTGTTCTTCATTGAGTAAAGGCTCATCGACAAGGTCGGTCTCTTCTGCGAATACTTGTGTCGATAAAACCAAAGCGACCAAAGGTAAGGTGTTGAAACAACGCCTGCCTAGAGTTGTATTAGTTGAAGGGTGATTTGTTGTTGAAATAGAGTAAGTCGACATAGCTAGTAAGTTTATTCGTGGTCTCACACAGCTAACAACGTGTTAGCCATGTGAGTTGTCAGAGAGTAAATCGGAAATTCGAGCGAATTACGACGCGATAGGTAAAGGAGAGAAGATGGTTTGAATTGCTGAGAAACCGTCATCCTCGATGAGGATTAAAATCTTCTAGGTGTACGAAGAATTCGAGTATCTCTGAGGGCTTGTCATCTTCAATTAATAAGAACTCGAGTAACCCTTTTTCAATATGACACGATAGAATAGTTTCATTGGATTGACCCGCTGAAACCTGTTCAACATTGATCACGACACTTGATTCAGGCAATACATTGAAAGAGTCCTGAGCACATTTAAGAACACAGCTACATACATATTCTCGATATAGGGTATTGCTTTCAGGTATGGATAGGCTTTCTAGTTTTACCTCACCTTGGCACAGCACTTTTCTCTCTTTAGGGATGACATTATCCTTATTCACCTGAATATTGATTTCTAACAGATGACCATTTTTGTAAGTATTAAAGTTATGGTTGATCAGTTTTGTGTCGACTACCGAGGCGTTGATAGGATTCTGTTGTGCTTCTGAAAGAGCGGTCAGTTTGGCTTCGCTATCGTTATTCAGAACACCCTTTGAAAGCTGGTTCTTCTTGGCCCAGTAACTGTAGTTCTGTACCCAATGCACAAACTCAGTTTTGTAATCTTCAATATCTTGTTCTGCAGCGCGTTCAACGTTCTTAGTAAGAGCATGCAGCTTTTATTTATTCCCCAATAACATATCCAACCAATTAGGTTTGTAATCATCGAGCGCTTCCATAGCTTTGACTTTGTGGTCGAAGCGAACAGTTGGCATTGCAGGTGCGGGCTCCATAGCCATCGACTCCCAATTCACTTTTGGCGTCGGAATGGTATGAACAGATTGGATTAAGTGAAGGTGTTGATTGAACATGGCCACTTCACTGACCGCGTCCTCATGTTGTTTGGTATTCATCTACATTCCTGTCGACGGTTATTTTTGTCATTTGCCGCTCATTTTATGGTCAAAGGTCGCGAACAGTATTTAAATGAATGTGATTGATCTTTCGTGAGGTTGCTTGATATCAGTTTAGGAATATTTGTTTGTAGTGAGGTTCGTTTTTGAAGGCGACAGGTGAAAGACAGTGCAGAGAGGACGGTGCTGAATCTACTCGGAAAAGTGAAAGTCACCAGAAAGAACGAAGCCCTGCTTTAGTAGCAGGGCTTGTTGATGAATCAGTAGTAAACCGCGTATCAGGCGATGTGTGTCATTCGATTAATAACGAATGATTCGATACATCCCTCAGTCGCCGCAACGTAGTCTGCGATATGCTGACTTTCTAGATGCTTTTCAAGCAGAGCCTCTGACTCCCAATTCTCATGAAACACAAAGTGCGCCGGGTTACTGTTGTCTTGATGGAGGTCGTAGTTGATACAGCCTTTTTCAGCGCGGGTTTTATCGATTAGTTTGATCATCTCTGATTTTACGAATTCAATGTTCTCTTCTTTACAGACAATTGTCGCAATAATAGTTAGCGTGGTCATTGTGAATTCCTGGGCAATTAATCTATTGGTCCGGATAATATAAGTATCTATGAATCAAAGAAAAAGAATCGAGGCATCCAATGACTATGGTTATTGGTGTCCATAATCCTTTTGGCGATGACTAGACTATTGGTGAGTTACGCCCATAAAAATGCCCGACAATAAGTCGGGCATCTTAAAGGTAAAAGAACTAGTTACTGAAATCAGCCTTTACCCAGATCATTCGGTGATCAGAGGATACGTCCTTGCCGTTACCATAATCACCAATTCGTGAGTCATTGAATAGCTTACGCCCTTCTTCATAAGAAGCTGACCAGTAAACACCAGAGTCAACGATGTTAAGTGTTGCTGAAGGCAGTGCGTAATCGACCGCAAGACCAAATGTCGAAGTGATACGGTTTGGCTGTGGGTGAGGTAATGAATTATCGACCGCGTGTTCAGCTGCACCATAACTAGTAGGATATAGACTGCCGTTGGTGACTTTTTGATTAACTAATGAGTCGTTGTGCAAGCTTTGCATAACAGAGCTTATGCCATCGCCATCTACTGGATCTAGGTTTTGGTCGCCCATCATAACAAAGTGTTTGCCTTGCTCTAATCCACCAGTTTTTCCAGAATCATCATAGATGTACGATTTGTTTTGGATGTATTGGTACCAGAAATCGACTTCTGCTGCGTTTTGCTCGATGTTCTTACCCACATCAAAAGCAGGAGGAGTAGGGTGAGACATCAGTAAGTGAACGGTTTCAGTACCATTTTTAGTCGGAATTAGAATAGGTGCATCGACATGATTCTTTGAAGACAAACGAACTTCTGACCATTCTTGTGCTGTGTACCATTCATCACCACATGTCATGCCTGTTGGAAATTTACTCGGGTCATCACATACAGTGATGGTAGGGATCGTTGATCCTTCTAGGTCCTTCCATTTAAATTTTTGGAATGTACGAGTGTTTGCCGTGTCGATTTCATATTTAGACATCAAAGCAAAAGCGTATTGGCCATGATATAAGCCAAAGCCCCACGCATCTCCAGGTAAGGTGCCCGGGTTGCCGTCGTTGTCTAGGTCAAAGCCAAATTCATTCAATAAGCCCGTGTTGGTAGCGTAACTTTCAAAGTAAGGGTATGAAATTGGCTCTAGGTTCGCTTCACCGCCCGCACCGTCAAGGCTTTGAGCAACAGAAAGGTAGTTTTTCTGGAGGCCTTCTAGTGCTGACTTGTTCGTGCCAGTACCGTCATTATTAAATTCGGCCATCATCAGTACATCAGGTCGATTCTTTTGAATCACGGCTGCTACGTTGCGGATTTGAATCACTTTTGCCGCCGTCTCTTTGTCAGCCGCACTAATTGTGTTGTTGAGATAGTCAGATACAAGTACTGCTTGAGCGCTTGGTTCAATCTGCATTTCCGTTACAAGATCTTGGAAGGTGGCACGATCAAAAGACAGGTTATAAGTAGCGATCTTTACTTCTTCAGGTTGAACGTAATCGGTATCGCTGCTGCAACCAATCAAAAGCGCAGAAGAGATGGCAAACGCGATAGATGTTTTTAACAATTTCATAAAATGGATCCGCTAGTTGCTTGAAAGAATTTTTGGACGCGCATGGTATGAGACGAGGGTTAAGTTGTAAGTGACGATGATCACGCGAAGCGTTGCGATAATACATGGTATTGCATCAAAAATGTGACAACTGGAACCAGTGTTTATGATTTAAAGAAAAGCTCTAAATTCAGATATTTAATTAGACCTGTAGATTAATAAAGCCCTCATGCTTTGCATGAGGGCCTTCGAATAAGAACCAAACAGTATTGTTACTGGTGTGTTAAGCGCGCTCCTTTACTTTAAGCGTACTGCTCAACCGTCATCGCCCAATTTTTCTTTTGCTGTTCGAAGTTCATCTTGATCTGCTGGTAACGGACTTTAAGTAAAGAGTGTTCGTACTTCTTAACGACATCGTCACGCTTGCTTTCTAACAGTTGCTTTTTAACGGCGTAGTAATCGTTCATATTGGAGACGAGAGAATCAAACTCTGCCTGTAGTTTTTCTGCAATCTGAATGTTATCTGCACGATGCATGATCTTCTGCTGTGTGCGCTTCAATAACATTGCAGCTTCGGCCTTTTCAATACGTGCTTGTGGTGTTTTCTTAAGCTTACTTGTAAGACCCATTAACGAAGCGCTCTTAATCAACCATTTCGTTGGATCATATTGCCACCAGTAAATGCCGTTACGGTAGTCATTCTCAAAGATATGGTGGAAGTTGTGGTAGCCTTCGCCAAAAGTAAGTACAGCAAGTACACCATTATCACGTGCTGTGTTCTTGTCGGTAAACGGTTGGCTACCCCAGATGTGCGCAAGAGAGTTAATGAAGAATGTTGTGTGGTGGTTAAGTACCAAACGAACCGCACCTACGATCAACAGCATGCCAATCACATCTCCATAGATCAGACCTAGTGCGATCGGCACACCAAAGTTCATGATAAGCGCCAGGAGAATGTAGTGCTTGTGCTGCCACATTACGATCTTGTCTTTCTTCAAGTCACGACAGTTCTCGTGATCTTTATAGATAGACGTGTTGTAGTTGCGAATCATCCAGCCGATGTGTGAGTACCAAAAACCACGTTTTGCAGAGTATGGGTCTTTGTCGTTGTTATCGACATGCTTGTGGTGAACACGGTGGTCTGAAGACCAGTGCAGAGCGCTGTTTTGTAGGGCAAAGGCGCCACCTAAAGCAAATAGGAATCTTAGGCTCGAATGTGCTTCAAATGCTTTGTGTGACCACAAGCGGTGATAGCCAGTCGTGATAGAAAGGTTACAGAAGCTAAAACAGATCGCTAGCCATACCCAGTGTTCCATTCCATAGCCAAAAAAGTAGCCATAAACGGGAGCCGCAACAACAGCAAGCAGCATACTAAAAGAGAATATAAAAATATTGAGCCAGATTAACGGCGGCTTTTTTGTTGATGGTTTGTCGGCACTAGTCATTAGCAATTTTCCCATTGAGCTTACATCTGTGCGCTAGAATATCAGCGTACACGTGTAAGTCAATATTGAAAGTGTAAACGTGTATTAGTATGTTTTGCTTAAATATTGTATAAAGGTAGTGTGAAATGTAGTAGCAAGTCATAAATGGAAGTACTAAGGGCTAATAAATGGAAATTAAAATAGCTGAATATAAAGATTATGAGCGGATTGCCCAATTACATGCGGATAGCTGGAAGCTTTATTACCGTGGCATTCTTGCTGATGATTACCTAGAACATGAGGTTTTGGAGGACAGATCTGTTATTTGGCAGACTCGTCTGATTAATCCACCTTTTAACCAACATGTTCTATTGCTCGAGGAAGGCGGTTTACTGGTTGGTTTTGTCTGTGCGTTTGGCAATCACAATTTTGAACGGGGAACGTTCATTGATTCATTGCACGTAGACAGTAATTATCGTGGCCGTGGTTTAGGTAAACGATTGTTGTCTGAATTGTCTCAACGCTTAAAACAATACTATTCTGATTCCGGGCTTTACCTAGAGGTGATGTCGGAAAACCACCAAGCTATAGCGTTTTATGAAGCTATTGGCGGAAAACAAGAACTGGAACAGGTGTGGAATGCGCCGTGCGGAAGTAAAGTGAATGAGAAAGTGATCTCTTGGCCTTCTCTAGTCGACCTTGAGCAGAAAACAAAAAGCATCGTCTATTCTTGATTTTCGATATTACGCTTTGTTCGACATGGCTTAATTATGCGATTGAGAATATAAATAAAGCCCCAAGTATTATAGACGCTTGGGGCTTTTTCGTTCGTCCTATAATCAGATGACATTAAGCTTCTAACTAATCAGACCAAGAGATTTGATTCCGCCCATTTTTCTTTGAAATATAGAGTGCTTGGTCTGCGTCATCAATGAGTTGCTCTACGGAACCTAGAGCTTGAGAAGCGTGTTTGACACCAATTGAAATTGTGACTTCTAGTCTAAGGCGAGAAGGGCACTCCAGTAGAGAGTCTACAAGCGTCTGAATTGAAGCTTTAGTTCCACCTTGAACCAGTATCAGAAACTCCTCACCGCCATATCGAAAACAGTTACTTCCAAGTGGCAGTCTTTTCTGAATCTCAATGGCCAACTCTTTAATAACTAGATCGCCCATTTGGTGGCCGTAGGTATCGTTGATCGCTTTGAAATGGTCAATGTCGATCATAATCGATGTAATCGACTGTTTACGGTTAATGCTCGGTTCAATAACTTGATGTAAGTAGAGTCGGTTGTAGCAACCGGTAAGCGCGTCTTTATAAGACAGTGCTTCAAACATATTCGATTGTTTACGTAATTGTATCGCTTGTTTACGAAGCTGTTCAGACTGTGCGAAGCGTTTATGTACTTCTAAATCACGCCTTATACAGGCTGCAGAAATTAAGACATAGCCAGATAAGTAAACCGAAATGGTCTCAATTTCGTGAGTAGGTTCTGCTGCGTATAGTAGGGGAGATAGGCCGATCAGGTATGCGGAAAAGATAAATGAAAGCGTCGTAATGCTGTATTTGGCAGACAATCGAGAAAAAGTACCTATGTAGATCATCACTAGAATGATGCCACCTTGGTAGTCAAAGTTCCCTAAATCAATAGCGAGTCGGCCAACAAAGACCAAAAACAGAGAACTAATAACAAGAAAGGTACTTTCTACGAACTCTAAAACGTTAGGCTTGTTTTTGATGCAGTAACGAGCAACGGCCATCATCATCAAGAACAGGAGAATACGCAAGATGATTGGTGTAACGCATTCCGTACCGAAGTGAATATAGTCAGTGACAATAAAAGCGCAGAATATTGAGATCGGAATATAGATGAAATTTATGTACGGCAGATAAATTTCGTTGTCGAAATAGGTTTTAAATCGCTGATTTTTGAACCCGGTATAAGAGCGCATTGAGAAGCTAGCCGTAATTGATACACAATAATTTGCGTAGTATGTCACAGTCTTGATGATTGTAAACGAGCATTTTTATTGATTTGTCAGTATGTTAGCTAGATCAACAAAGGAGGTGCACAATATTCACGTCCTACATGGAATAGAACGTGAACATGTTTAGAGGGATATATGAGAGTGATTAATCGTTATTAACGCTTGTTCTTCAAGTAACGTTTACGACGCTCTTCTTTTTTCTTAGCTTGTTGCTCTGCTTTCAGTGCAGCGGCTTCTTCAACTTCGATCAACTCTTTAGTGATCATTTCTGGCAGTTCTAGAGTTACTTTACCCAAAGTGCCGTTACGAAGTTCATGCAGTAAGATCTCAGAACACTTATGAAGGTCAATATGACCACCAGCACGAAGTGCACCGCGCTTACGACCAATGGCTTCCATCAACTCGATATCAGACTCTGGCAGCTCTTCAATTTGGTAACGTTCTTGCAGTAGGTGAGGGTACTGCTTCGCAAGATACTCAACGGTGTAGAATGCTACTTCATCGTATTCCATCGCTGTATCTTTTACTGCGCCTGTAGCCGCTAGGCGGAAACCACTGTGCGGGTTTTCTACTTTAGGCCAAAGGATTCCTGGGGTATCAGATAGGATCACGCCATTTTGTAGGTTAATACGCTGTTGACGACGAGTTACCGCAGGTTGGTTACCTGTCACCGCGATTGTGCGTCCTGCTAGGCAGTTGATGATGGTTGATTTACCCACATTAGGGATACCCATGATCATAGTACGAATGTTCTTACCAATCTCTTCACGGTGTGGTGCGAGCTTACGAACCAGCTCCATGATGTGATTTACTTCTTCTTTAACGCTGGTGGTAATTGCAATAGCTTTTACACCTTGCTCTTTCTCGAAATGTTCGATCCAACGTTCAGTTAACTCTGGGTCCGCAAGGTCACGTTTGTTCAGCACTTTTACACAAGGCTTATCGCCGCGCAGTGAGGAGATCATAGGGTTTTCACTACTGAACGGAATACGCGCATCCAGTACTTCGATGATCACATCAACCTGTGGGATAACTTCTTCGATTTCTTTGCGGGCTTTATGCATGTGACCCGGAAACCATTGAATAGACATAGAGATAAACCTTGATAAATATAGTTGCTGCACATTGTAAGGGTTCAATAGGGCGTGTAAAGCCATATCTATAAAGGGACGATAAAGATCCGTCTTTAATGGTCCTCTAACATGATTTTAGCTGAAGTTTAGGGAGCATAGAGAAGAACTTTGATGGGAAGTTGAGAGTTTTTTAACCAATGGCTTGTTGACCATAGCTTTTTTGCTTTTGGGTTATTTTACTTTTAATCATTTATTTTAACATAAGAACACAAAAATATATTTTTACTATTAATATGGCAGATGGCCTTCTATTCATAGTTTTTTGATTGTTTTATCATTAAATTCGAATGATATTTTTATTGGCATTTTTATTATTAGCGGCGAAACACAAAATCTCAGCGAGAATAAAAATACATGAAAATATCTAAGGCTTTGCCGTTCGTATTAATGAGCGCGCTTTTGTCAAATACCTCTTTTGCACAAGACGTTAATCACTCGTCGGTTGTTCAAACGGTGTTTTATGACCAAGTGGATCCTAAATACCATGACTCCCTATACCTATTTCAGTTGGTTCTTTCGAAGAATTGCTTAACTTACCGTTCGGAAGAGAAGCCTTGTGAGGATTATCTGAAAGAAAAATACGATTCGGTTTCTTCGGATTGGTATCAAGAGCAAGAACCAATTAAGAAACAATATCTTAATGTCAAGCTCGAGATGATTAGTAATACTAATATCGTTCTTGCCGATGTTCATCATGGAGATCAGGGTTATGTTAGCCCTATTATCGCAGACACGCAGTCCATTATGGACGCTCGTATTAACCCTGAACTACAAACAATCATTCGCCAAGAGCTGGATGAAAATAGCAGTAAAACAGGGCTAGATTTTGTCGGTGCAAAACAACAATTGTTCGTTCAGTATGATAATGAAGCAAAGCGCTTTCATGATGCTGAAATTGAGCAAATAGATTTCTCGTCACCAAAGCCAACAAAAGCAGAGAAAATCCATTATCAAGAGCTACTGTTTATACAAAAATATCTTTCAGAAAAGTTATCGATGACTACTGCTGAAAGGGAGTTAGACAAGCTTTTAAAGGATGTAATTCGAGACATAGTTAGGTGTGCGGAGTGTACCACTACCCCGATAGTTAAAACTTGGAACAACTCGTACGTAGCCTACAAAGAGGTAAGTCTTTCGGAGGTGATGTTGTTTGGGCTTGAGACGGTTCCTACGGGTAACTCAGAGGTTCTATATCCAACTGAGTATTTTTCACCGGGTGAACAGGGTGTTTCTGTTATTGAATTTCTTTCCAACCTCCGCTCTTTTATTATGCAGAATGAATCTAATTTGTTTGTTTCAAAAGACCAAGTAAATAATGATTTAAAACCAGCGGGTATCGATCCAATCTCTTGGGAAGTGATGAAGAAGAGCGTGTCGGATGTTAATTTGAACTCTGAAATTTGGAAAAAGGCGATGGTTCCTAACATTCGTCGTTTGTTTAACTCATTAGTCAAAATTACTACAGGGCCTACAGGGGCGACTTTTGTAAACTCTGCCTCTCAGGCAATGAATAAGGCTGTTACAACGAACTTTAAGCTGGCCAATATTGGGAAAACATTCAATTTAGCGAGTGCTGTGAATGCGGTTGTAAAACACATACCTAAAGTGGTCGAGGGGGAGTCAGAGCGTCATTTATGTAATAGTGACGAGATTGAAGGTAGTGGTTTTACTAATGGCATTACGCTTGAAGAGCTGTGTGTGTATGTTCCTAATTTCCGTAGTCAATCCTTCCCTATTACAGTAGGTTCGTTACTTGATCAAAGTGAAGGTTCTGCGATTGTTGAAGATCTAAGCGGCGGGAATACTGCGATGACGACGCTTTATCAAATTCTTCCCTCTGCAATCAACCCTTGGGAGTGGATTTTTAATGGCTTACAAGCGATAAGTGGTGTGGACTTAAGGGTATATGGTCAGGACATCATGGGTTATCGTGTGACTTTAGTGCATGATAGTGGTGCTATCGTGTATCGAAATATTATGTTTGCAAAACAAGAATTAGTCCTTTCAAAAGATCAATTATTTGATGCTGATGTTAGCCATTACCAGTTGAAAGTGTATAGCAACTTGAATAACAACGAAGTCGCGAGCTTCGCTCTAAGTCAAAGTATGTTTGACCGCGGTTATGGTGGCGTAGTCAAAGGCAATAAATTCTATTTTGTTGAAGAGATTTTTGATAACCAAAAGCAAGAATATGTCAATAATGGTCGCGCAATTAAAGTATGTGGTTTACCGCCGCAAAACAGAAATGATGACGAGTTCCTTTATGAGTGTTTAGAGGATAGATTTTACCCTCGTATTATTCCTGATTACTATATGGACAACATGCGTGTAGTACCTAAACCGGAATAAGTATTAACTGACTGATGGTAAAAAAATGCCACACGATATTGCGTGGCATTTTACGATTCGTTAAGGGTTGATTATGGTATTAGACTGTCAGCGCTTTTTGTAATTCATTTAAGAATCTAGAAATATCTTCCGCACTAATGTCGCGGTGAGTAACAAAACGTACAGGGTTACCAGGTGTCATTGTAATACCTTGTTCGCTAAGTTCACCTGCGATACGGTTGATATCCACCGACTCGTCTAACTTCGCAAATACGATGTTCGTTTGAACAAAGTCAGGGTTAACCGAGAAGCCTTCCAACTTGCTCAAGCCAATAGCCAAGTTTTTCGCGTTCTCGTGGTCAAGTTTGAGCTGAGCTACGTTTTCTGTCAGCGCCATTTTTCCTGCTGCAGCAAGAATACCCGCTTGGCGCATACCACCACCGACCATTTTACGTAGGCGGCGTGCTTTCGCTATGTACTCTTTGCTACCGAGTAGTAATGAACCAATCGGAGCGCCTAAACCTTTCGACAAGCAGATAGTCATTGAGTCGAAGTATTGTGCGATCTCTTTGATGTGGACATCTAATGCAACAGCTGCGTTGTATACTCGCGCGCCGTCTAGGTGCATTTGTAAGCTGTGCTGGTTTACGAATTCGCGAGCTTCGGCTAAGTAAGACATCGGAAGTACTTTGCCATTAATGGTGTTCTCTAGACTTAATAGTTTAGTACGAGCGAAGTGGCTGTCATCGGGTTTAATCGCAGCGGCCAGCTTTTTAAAGTCTAGTGTGCCGTCAGGATTGTTTTCGATCGGTTGTGGTTGAATGGAACCAAGTACCGCCGCACCCCCAGCTTCATATTTGTAGTTATGTGCTTGTTGGCCACAAAGATACTCGTCACCACGTTCACAGTGTGCCATTAGGCCAAGCAGGTTTGCTTGAGTACCTGATGAGGTGAACATTGCTGCTTCAAAACCTGTTTCGTTGGCAGCCCACTGCTCAAGTTCATTTACGGTTGGGTCGTCACCGTATACATCATCACCTACAGCTGCGTTCGCCATTGCTTCGCGCATAGCTTGTGAAGGTTTGGTTACGGTATCAGAACGAAAGTCCATGTTTTTCTCCTAGAGTACTTTAGGTAGTCATATAAATAGCTATAGATGACCACATAGTTGGGCTTTACTTAAACAAGCGATAGTTTTGGTGTCGGTGATTTGATCGTTTCTTATTTTATCGTGTAGTTCTTCTAAGCTAAGTTCGATCACTTCTATTACTTCATCTTCATCACATTCATAGCGGGTCGTGAGGTTGAGCTGTTTTGCCACAAACAAATGCTGAATCTCATCACAGAAGCCAGCGAGTGGGGTAACTTGCCCCAGACTTTGGAATGACTCTGCGCTATAACCGGTTTCTTCTTCTAGTTCACGCTGAGCACACTCAAGTGGTGTTTCATTGACTTCCATCGTGCCTGCGGGCAGTTCTAAAAGCCACTTTTTGAGTGAAGGGCGAAACTGGTTGATCAGAATGACTTTTCCAGAAGACGTAATAGGAAGAATAACGGCGGCACCTGGGTGGTTAATTGTTGTATGTTTTACCACGACGTTTGTTGGGAGCGTCACGTTCTCTTCTATGAGAGATATACTTTTCCATTGATGGATAACTTTATTCATGCAGTCTGGCCACATTCCTTGCCAATTTTTCGTATTCGAAAGACGTGCTCCACCATAACGCCTATGGTGTCGAAAATAAAAGAAAATTTAGGCATAGTTTTGAATTAAATTTCACTCCATTCGTGACTCTACTCTCAAATTTGCAATCTATGATTACATCGAAATTACTGACGTAACCATCTGATATAAATGCAACTCAATAATAAAATACACTTGTAACAAAGTGCTAACAAATGTATAAAAACAAATCTACACTCTTTATTGTCCAAAGATTTTCGGAGTAATGCATGACCCCTTCTATTTCTTCACATGCTGACAAGGCGCTACTCTCTGAAAGAATTAACAAATTAGCGCATGCTCTGTCTGATGGTGTCTATGAAAGAGAAGATACCATTAAGCTCTGTTTACTGGCTGCTTTGGCTGGTGAAAGTGTTTTCCTACTGGGCCCTCCAGGCATTGCAAAAAGTCTTATCGCTAAACGGCTAATCCAAGCTTTCGATAACAGCAGTTATTTTGAATATTTGATGACACGCTTTTCTACGCCTGAAGAGGTGTTTGGTCCTTTAAGTATCCAAGAATTAAAAGACAATGGTCGCTACGTAAGGCTGACTGAAGGTTATTTACCAACGGCTCAAGTGGTTTTCCTTGATGAAATCTGGAAAGCTGGCCCTGCGATCCTTAATACACTCCTTACCGTTGTGAACGAAAAAACGTTCAAGAATGGTAGCGATATTGAACGCGTACCAATGCGCTTATTGGTGTCAGCATCTAATGAACTTCCAGATGAAGACAGCGGCCTAGAAGCTCTTTATGACCGCATGCTTGTGCGCGTGTTTGTAAACCGAATCCAGAACAAACAAAACTTCAAATCGATGCTCACTGCGGGTACTTCTCAAGAAGCTGAGATCCCGAAGGGTTTGGCGATTACTGATATTGAATATCACCAGTGGCAAAAAGAACTCGATAAGCTTGAACTGACGGACAACGCGTTCAACAAGCTGTATGAGTTGAAAACCATGCTAGAAGAGACGGTTAAGCAGCAGGGTTCAACTTCTGAGTCTGATTTGTATGTTTCAGATAGACGTTGGAAGAAAGCTGTGAAACTGCTGAAGGCGAGTGCGTTCTTCAGTGGTCGTGACAGCGTCAACCCGCTCGATATTCTTTTACTGCAAGATTGCTTGTGGCACAGCCCTGAATCACGAGATGTGGTTCGTAGTGTAGTTAAAGACTTTGCGTTGAATCGAGCTTTCGATCAACAAGAGTCTAAAGCTCAAATTGAAATGTCACGTGAAGAGCTTGAAGATATCCAAGACGAAGTTGAAGCAACACTTTCTGTTTCGCTCTCTATGGAAACAACCAGCGGCCTTCTACGTAAAGACGTTTACCACAACGATATTAAAAATGCGAAGACGTACAGCGTCGGCAGTGCTTACAACTTAGTGAAGTTAGTTCTGCTGCAAAGCAACATGTCAGTGTCAGAATCAGAGAAAGGTGATAGCCGCTGGGTTTACGTAGCGAAAGATGACTTCGACCGTGTGCTTAAAGAAGGGCACGGAGATATTTACGGTTACGTAAACGAAAATAAGAATCTGTGTCGCTTGAAGTTGGATCTTGATGCATCGAACCAACTAGTGATTAAAGACATCGCGAATCGCTCGGTATTAGTGAGTGTGGTGACAACTGATGGTTTGGACCAAGAGCTTTACAGTAAATGGTTGAGTGGTGCTGAACGAGCACTTGAGCAATTAAACGAAGCTGAATTCAAGCTGAAACGTGTGCGCACCGATTTCCACGATGCGCTTCCTCATAACTATATTGACCCAGAGCTACCAAAAGCGATGGAGTCAAGTTTGCAAGCGGTAACACAAGAACTTGAGACTGCGAAAGTGAAGAGCAGCAAGATTGCTCAGCGTCTTAAATTTATGAGTCAGTACTTCGAGTAGAGGGGACAAGTATGTTAGGAGCAGACGGTTTAAACCTTGCTTTAATGGTTGCTGACTCAGGCATCATTGATACGGCGATGAATGATCTCATCGCCCGTTCTCAAGTGATGATGGCTGCCGAGAATAAAGGGGTTAAAACGTCGGTTAAAAACCACCTAGTGAAATGGCGCGGCAAAGTAAAAAAACGTGTCACTAAGGTGTGTGAGACCGACCGATTCCAAGAAGAAATCGCACTTTACCAAGAAGTAATTCACTGGGATGAGCCCCAGTTTTTTGATGAGATTGATAGTGTCATCAAAAAATTGGAGTGGCACTCAGCGTTTTACCTACAAGCTAGACGCCTGATGGAAAACAACAAGGGTGTTTACAATGCGATGTTCCCGCACTACTTCTGTGATCAGTGGTATCAGTCGTTGTCAGATGCCATCAAGCAAGCTCAAGTAACAGAGTTGGAAACCAGCAAAGAGAAAGTTTTAGCGGATCTCTACCAACGCATGGAAACCATGAAAAACATGGATAAAGTGACGGAATCTGGTGATGAGGGAAGCGTAGGACGTTTGTGGGATATGGCTTCTGCTAAGTTAAGTAAAACAGATTTAACTGTAATGAAGCGTCACGCAGAGTTTTTAAATAAACACAAAGGTCTGCAAGAGATAGCAGAGAAGCTAGGCCGTATGGCGGGCATGGAAGACGATCCCTCGTTACATAAGGCTCCTGTAGAAGAACTGCAGATGGTAGAAGAGAAAAGCGATGAAGCCGTTGATGATATCGTCGGGATTCATGAAAGCGATGATCTCAACAAGATGCTGCCAAACGAGACTATGTTCTTGGCGTACCCAGAGCTCGAAGTTATCTTCTACAAGCACTTGGCGGATAAACGCTTACTGAGCTATCGCTCCAAAGGTAAGTCTCGTACGTTGCGTAAAGTTAAGGCACAAAAGCCAGATAGTAAACACGTTGATATCGAGAAGGGGCCGTTTATTGTTTGTGTCGACGCCTCTGGCTCTATGAGCGGCTTTCCTGAGCAATCCGCTAAAGCAATGGCCTATGCGCTAATGCAAATCGCTTTGGCGGAAGAGAGGGACTGTTACGTGATCCTTTTCTCTTCAGAACAGATTACTTACGAGCTAACAAGGCAAGATGGCTTACGTGAAGCGAGTGACTTCTTGAGTTACTCATTCCACGGAGGCACAGATTTGGAACCTGTATTGATGAAATCGATCGACTTAATGACAGGTGACAAATACAAGAATGCTGATTTAATCGTGCTGTCTGACTTTATTGCTCCTAAGCAGTCTGACGAGATGATCGCTCAGGTAGAAAAGCTGAAGGAACATAAAAACCGTTTCCATGCAGTGAGCCTTTCTAAGTACGGCAACCCTCAATTGATGAGCATGTTTGATCATTGTTGGGCATATCACCCGAGCTTGGTTGGTCGCTTCATGAAGAAGTGGTAGGTCGCGAATCATTAATTTAAACCATTTTGCTGTGTGTTTTTTAGCTGAAAAGATCGAACAAGCAGCAATTTGATTTAAATGTCAGCAAACAGAATTTAAATTCACTTTTTTGTTTGACTATCTCTCCTTAATCCGTAAAGTAGGCACTCGAACACAGCGGAGTGGCTTACTTGGTCCCTAACGTGTTGAAATAAAAAGGCGCCTTGGCAGAGTGGCTATGCAGCGGATTGCAAATCCGTGGACCTCGGTTCGACTCCGGGAGGCGCCTCCATTCTCTCTTTCACTTTAGAAAGCTGACGGATGAAAATGCGATACTAGCTCAGTTGGTAGAGCGCAACCTTGCCAAGGTTGAGGTCATCGGTTCGAACCCGATGTATCGCTCCAAATTTTGTAATGTTGATTCATTTCGACATTAAGATGGTGTTTTACTTTTCAGTAATCGGCATCGCAATAAAGAATTGCGTGCCCTGGTGGTGGAATTGGTAGACACAAGGGATTTAAAATCCCTCGACGTTCGCGTTGTGCCGGTTCAAGTCCGGCCCGGGGCACCATCTATTTGGTTGTTACCTTTTGGGGTAGGAATCAAAAGAGTTGTTCTCTTAAAACACTATAGAAGGCGCCTTGGCAGAGTGGCTATGCAGCGGATTGCAAATCCGTGGACCTCGGTTCGACTCCGGGAGGCGCCTCCATCATTCATAAAAAACCAGTCCTAGTGACTGGTTTTTTCGTATCTGGCGTCTTATCTGCTCTGTTTGAGCACTCTGCTTTTACTTTTCCTTTGTTTTCTACAACTCGCTTTTGTTTGTGGCTAAATAATCTTTATCGTTGATAAACCAGTAAATAAATCAAAGTCACAATTAAACATAATGCTCAATTTGTTTCATTGTTTTTTGGGATGACCCTAATAAAAACATGAGTATGGGTGATAGGATTTCTCTTTATATTTCTTTAATTGTTCTATAAGAGGTTCTTAATATGCAATTTAGTCTAAAGAGGAAAATGGTTTTCTCTGTAGTTTTGGCGATTGCTTTTACATCCGCAATTCTTCTTTTTATGGGTTATAAGACGTTTCAAAGTAACAGCTGGCAGGCTATAGAGAGTGAAAGTCGTAACACGCTGAACGCCCATGCAAAAGGGATCAGTGATTGGTTTTACGATAAGAAACAAGCCGTACATGGTCTTCAACAACAAGTTCAACTTAACCCTTCATTAGATATTGTCCCGCACTTACGTCAAACCCTTGTATCTGGTGGCTTTGGATTGAGTTATTACGGCAATAAAGACGGGGAGATGTTCCGTCATGATCCTTCTCTCAATAAAGCAGGGTACGACCCAAGAGTTCGTGGTTGGTATAAAGAGACGTTAGCGCAAAACAAAGCCGTCACAACCAAGCCGTATGTAAGCGTTACGATGCAGGCGCTCGTGGTTACACTGACCGATCCGGTTACCGAGAACGGGTCCATTATTGGTGTCGTTGCTTCGAACCTCGCCTTGGACAAGCTGATTAAAGACGTATTAGCTATCCAGGTTCCAGGAAATGGTCGAGCGATCCTTATCGACAAACAAGGCACGGTTGTCGCTCACCAAAACGAAGACTTTATTCTTAAGCAGGTGAATGACATCGCTCCAGAGCTGAGTGTTGCTGGTTTAAACAGTGCAGCCCAGAATCTAACGACGATCTTTACCCAAGTAGATGGTCATGAACGAGTGATCATGGCGGAGCCAATTAGTGGTACGGATTGGTTGCTTGTGATTGAGATGGATAAAGATGTTTTGGAACAACCTCTGTTTGAAATGCTGGTCAGTCAGATCACCACGGGTTTGATTGTTCTGATTGTGATGGCTGCGGCAACGTCTTGGTTTGTTGCTCGCCAGTTGGTGGAGCTAGGACGAGTAAGCGAAGCACTCGCTGATATCGCAGAGGGTGAGGGTGATTTAACTCAACGCCTTCAAGTCTCCAGTAAAGACGAGGTTGGTCAATTGGCCGATAAATTTAATGTGTTTGTCGATCGACTGCATGGAATGATGGCTAACGTTACCCAAGTCTCTACAGCAATGAATGATGGTGCTGAGCATGCTAATGAGAGTGCTCTAAAACGTAGTGATAGCGTAAGTCGACAGCAAGATGAAATTACGATGGTTGCAACAGCGGTAACTGAAATGGCGACAGCGACGGCTGAGATCGCTTCTAACGCGGACAATACAGCGAAAAGCGCGAGTCATTCAGTTGAATTAAGCGAGCAAGGCTTCCAACAGATGGCAAAAAGCCAATCATCAATCAATGAGCTTGCTACTGAACTGACGAGCGCTGTATCTATTATTAGCGAGCTAGAAGAGCATGGACAACAAATTGCGTCTATCTTAGCAACGATACGCGAGATAGCTGAACAAACTAACCTACTTGCACTTAATGCTGCGATTGAAGCCGCGAGGGCTGGTGAACAAGGTCGTGGCTTCGCCGTTGTAGCGGATGAGGTTCGAGTACTGTCTCAGCGTACTCATGCATCAACAGAAGAGATTGAAGACAAGATCAAGCGTTTGCAGCAGGCGACGAATAGCGCGGTTAAAGTGATGACGCAAAGTCACGATATGGCGGAGACAAGCGTGCATGATGTTGATATGGCAGGAGAGAGCCTCGCTCAAATCCGTGAAGCGATTCAAGTTATCAGTGATATGGCGACTCAGATTGCTTCTGCTGCTGAAGAGCAGTCACTGGTCACAGCGGAAATTAACGCGAATACTGAATCTGTTCGTGAAGTGAGTGACGTTATGGCGCTTGATGCGACGGATGCAGTATCCCAGGCAGATCAGCTTAGCCATTTAGCGAATGATTTGAAGCAAGAGTTATCTCGATTCAAGCTTTAACAACTAAAGCGCGATAGGATAGACGAGAAAATGTAAGAGCACAGACCGTGATAAGTTTGTGCTCTTTCTTTATGGTGGTGAGCGAGTCTCAGTGCTGATCAAAGAAGTCTTTATTACGTATGTATTTACTCATCAAGTGATAAGAGAAAGGCCTAATCAACCAACTAAAGAGAGATCGCCCTAAGCGAATAAAAGTCGGTGTACTTTCATAGATACGCCCGTTATAAAGCCAAAGGATCTTTCCCACGTGCCAATACAGTAAAGGTACCGGCGGCATGAAGGTTACAATGTCGATGTCACAACATATGCGGTAGGTCTTTTTACTCAAGCGATAATTTTTCTTGAAGTTCCAATCACCAATAGCAGGTTGCCCAAAGGTCACGATACGTTTTATGCAACCCGGGTATTTCTTGTCAAAATAATCCGCAAAGACACAACCAATCGCACCGCCAGAAGAGTGCCCAGTAATCGCGACTCTTTTGCCTTGTTCTAATAAGGGCGCGAGAATCGTTTCCAACCGCTCGATCACGTTCAAACCTAACTTATCTTCATTTCGACTCGGCTGGCTCTCTTGAAACATCAGATGATAAAATCCCGCATGAACTCCATAGTTAAGTCCAATTCTTTTGCAGCTTCTTGTCCATAGAGCAAAGTTAAGCAGCCAGTCTGAAACACTGTGCGACCCTTTTATGACGACCACTACCTCATCTTTGTCTTTACTCCACAGCACGCGGATCATGGTTTTACCAAACTGATTCTTGATGACTCTCTGACCGTTTGGAGCAAACCCATACCGAGTTTGTTTGAACCCACGAGAGTAAGCGAGATTACAAAGAACGGCATAGCGCTCATACTGGTATCGTTTTAGTGATTTCACAGCTTTAAACTATAGTAAGAGTTACTTAAAACTCTAGTCGTTGAATATGAAAAACACATGAAAATACGAATTGAATGCTTTGATACTACGAAAAGGGCAGATAGATAACTGTGTTTCAAACCGTTAACTCAGAGCCGAACACTCTATTAAACACGAAGGGCAAGTATAAGAACCATACAAGGTGGGCTAAATTTATTCTCTAAAGTGTGATAATTAATCACTTGAATTAAAAGATAAAATTTATTGTTGACGAAATTTTTCCATCCGTTAAAGTACACCTCGTTCTCGCGGCTTAGGTCGCTGAGAGATGGTGTTCTATTTCAGTAATAGGCATGCATTACTGCGTTGCCCTGGTGGTGGAATTGGTAGACACAAGGGATTTAAAATCCCTCGGCGTTCGCGCTGTGCCGGTTCAAGTCCGGCCCGGGGCACCATCTATATAGTTTCTACTTTTTAAGTAGAGTGCTGAACAAAGAGTTGTTCTCTTAAATCACTATTAAAGGCGCCTTGGCAGAGTGGCTATGCAGCGGATTGCAAATCCGTGGACCTCGGTTCGACTCCGGGAGGCGCCTCCATTATCTCTCTAATATCTAGAGTTGAATAATGAAAATGCGACACTAGCTCAGCTGGTAGAGCGCAACCTTGCCAAGGTTGAGGTCACGAGTTCGAACCTCGTGTGTCGCTCCAAATTTTGTAATGTTGACTCATTTCGACGTTAAGATGGTGTTTTACTTTTCAGTAATCGGCATCGCAATAAAGAATTGCGTGCCCTGGTGGTGGAATTGGTAGACACAAGGGATTTAAAATCCCTCGACGTTCGCGTTGTGCCGGTTCAAGTCCGGCCCGGGGCACCATCTATTTGGTTGTTATCTTTAGGGGTAGGAATCAAAAGAGTTGTTCTCTTAAAACACTATTGAAGGCGCCTTGGCAGAGTGGCTATGCAGCGGATTGCAAATCCGTGGACCTCGGTTCGACTCCGGGAGGCGCCTCCATCATTCAAGTTGAAAGGCCAGCAGAAATGCTGGCCTTTTTGCTATCTGGTATTCTTATCTATCGACTTTTCTAAATTCCGTTGTCTTCTGTTTATCAATTGGGCACCTCAATCTCAAAGCTCATAGTTCATCTCTTTGTATCTCGTATAACCGGTTTTTGCACTACGTGCAGGCGTGGGGGAGCTGTCGACATCGTCGTATACAAGAAAACGCTGCTGCACACTATTTATTGGTTAAGCCAGTAAACGGTTCTGAGCGATGGTTACGTGTGTAAGTTTTGATAGGGGATTTAAATAGTGAACGGGAAGTATTTCATCACTAAGGTTTTCATATTTATACACACTTGCTCATGAACGCATCATGCTTTAGTCGCTTATTATTGTAATTATGACTACAAATGAAAATGATTGTCATTTACTTACGTTGTTGCTAGTCTGTTGTGAAATATTACAACAATCTTAATTATGTGTTTAATTGCTTATTAAATCGCTTTGAACCTTATCTAACCTACGGTTATTCGTTTGCTATGGCTTAAATTTAGCCACTTCTACCTCTTTTGTTCTACCTCTTTTGGGTAGTTCGATTTCGTAATTGATTTACATCATATTTTAATTTTCTTTCATAATTCATTATTCGCTTAGTTAAGAAATATATAACCTTCAGGAATTCTTATGAGCAAGATGAAGCTAGTCGTAATCGGTAACGGGATGGTAGGCCATCGCTATATCGAAGATTTAGTCGAGAAGACAGACGTTGCTAACATGGACATCACAGTCTTCTGTGAAGAGCCTCGCGTAGCCTATGATCGTGTACACCTTTCTTCTTATTTTTCACACCATACTGCGGACGAACTTTCTTTAGTTAAAGAAGGCTTCTACGAGAAACACGGCATCAACATACTGGTCGGTGAGCGTGCTATTAACGTTAACCGTGAAAAGAAAACAGTTTACTCAAGCACTGGTCGTGAAATTCAATACGACAAGCTAATCCTTGCTACTGGTTCATACCCATTCGTTCCGCCAATCAAAGGTAACGAAGGTAAAGATTGTTTCGTTTACCGCACAATTGAAGATTTGAAAGCTATCGAAGCCACTGCTAAGAACTCTAAATCTGGTGTGGTTGTTGGTGGTGGTTTGCTTGGTCTTGAAGCGGCAGGCGCACTAAAAGCTCTTGGCGTAACTACGCACGTTGTTGAGTTTGCTCCAAAGCTAATGGCTGAGCAGCTTGACCAAGCGGGTGGTAACCAACTTCGTCAAAAAATAGGACGTATGGGCGTAAACGTACATACAAGCAAGAACACGCTTGAGATTGCTCCTGAAGGCACTGAAGCTCGTAACGTGATGCGCTTTGCAGACGGTACTGAACTAGAAACAGATTTCATCGTATTCTCTGCAGGTATCCGCCCTCAAGACAAACTTGCTCGTCAAATGGGGCTGGGTATCGCGCCTCGTGGCGGTATCGAGATTAACGATCACTGTCAAACAACAGATAAAGACATCTACGCGATCGGTGAGTGTGCGTCATGGAACCAAACGTTCTACGGCCTAGTTGCTCCTGGTTACAAGATGGCGACAGTTGCAGTTGACCACATTGTTGGTAACGAAAGCACGTTCGAAGGTGCTGACATGTCTGCGAAGCTTAAGCTTCTAGGTGTGAAAGTAGGTTCTATCGGTGATGCAAACGGTCGTACTCCTGGTTGTAAGAGCTACGTTTACCAAAACGAAGAGCAAGAAGTTTACAAGCGTCTAATCGTCTCTGAAGACAACAAGAAGCTGCTAGGTGCAGTAATGGTTGGTGACACGTCTGACTACGGCGATCTTCTACAGCTTATGCTGAACGAAATCGACCTTCCAGAACATCCAGATGCGTTGATCCTTCCTGCACACGCTGGTGCTGAAAAGCCAACACTTGGCGCAGACTCTCTTCCTGAATCTGCAGTTATCTGTTCTTGTTTTGATGTAACGAAAGGCAAGATCGCTCAAGCGGTTGCTGAAGGTCACCACACAATCGGTGATATCAAAGCAGTAACGGGCGCGGGTACTGGCTGTGGTGGTTGTATTCCACTTGTAACTTCAGTACTTAATGCTGAACTTGCTAAAGCCGGTGTAGAAGTGAAGAACGATGTGTGTGAGCACTTTGCTTACTCTCGCCAAGAGCTTTTCCACCTAATCCGCATCGAAGAAATTAAAACATTCGATGAGCTATTAGAGAAATACGGTAAAGGCTACGGCTGTGAAGTATGTAAACCTCTAGCGGGTTCTATCCTTGCTTCATGCTGGGGTGAACACATTCTTAAGCCTGAGCTAGTGAAACTGCACGATACCAACGATAACTTCCTAGGTAACATGCAGAAAGACGGTACTTACTCTGTTATCCCTCGTATGGCGGGTGGTGAAGTAACGCCTCAAGCGCTAAGCGTTCTGGCTGATGTTGCGGCTGAATACAACCTTTACACTAAGATCACTGGTGCACAACGTATCGGTCTGTTCGGTGCTCAAAAAGATGACTTACCAGCAATTTGGAAGAAGTTAATCGCAGCAGGCTACGAAACGGGTCAAGCCTACGCAAAAGCACTTCGTATGGCTAAGACATGTGTTGGTTCTACTTGGTGTCGTTACGGCGTCCAAGATTCAGTTGGTCTTGGCGTGATGATCGAGAACCGTTACAAAGGCATCCGTACTCCTCATAAGATGAAGTTTGGTGTGTCTGGCTGTACTCGTGAGTGTGCTGAAGCTCAAGGTAAAGACTTAGGTATTATCGCGACGGATGCAGGTTGGAACATGTACGTATGTGGTAACGGTGGTATGAAGCCTCGCCACGCAGACCTACTAGCAAGCGACTTAGACCAAGAAACGCTAATCAAGTACATCGACCGTTTCATGATGTTCTACATTCGTACGGCTGCTCCGCTACAACGTACTTCGGTATGGATGGATAACCTAGAAGGTGGTGTGGATTACCTACGTGAAGTTATCATCGACAATAAGCTTGGTATCAACGACCAACTTGAAGCTGATATTGCTGGCCTTGTAGACAACTTCGCTTGTGAGTGGACAGACACTATCAACGATGAAGCTCAACTTAAGCGCTTCTCTCACTTCATCAACGCTGATGACCGTGATGATAACGTTGTGTTTGTTGATGATGGCCGTGAGCAACACCGTCCAGCGACATTCACAGAGAAACACCCTGAAGCGAAGGGCGATATCCCTCACGTTGAACTGGTTTAATTGGGAGACGGCATCATGGCATTTACCAAAGTTTGTAAGATCGAAGACATTATCCCAGGTACAGGTGTTTGTGCGTTGGTGGCTGGTGAGCAAGTAGCTATCTTCCGCCCAACAAAAGCTGAAGAAGTGCTAGCGATAAGCAATACAGACCCTTACTTTCAATCTAATGTGTTATCTCGTGGTTTAATTGTAGAGCACCAAGACGAGCTTTGGGTGGCAAGCCCACTTAAAAAGCAACGCTTTAACCTCACAACAGGTGTGTGCATGGAAGACGAGAACTTCAACGTGAAAGCGTACAAAGCTCGTGTGTCTAAAGGCGCTGTAGAAATCTCTGCTTAATCTTTTGATGAGTAAGATTTGATAGTTCAAGGGTTCTAGTTATCGATATTGCCTTAACTCGGCAACTAGAACCTTTTCCTATCCAATTTTAACTTTTAATTTTTAACTTTTAATTTTTAACTTTTAAGGACAACCTTATGTCTACTGATTTTAAACCGGCAGAATTCGTTCAAACAATGATCGATGTAGGTGAAGCTAAAACCAAGACGGGTACTCGCGATCTTCTGATCCGAAGCACTATGGCTGGTATTATTCTTTCTCTTGCGGTTGTAGTAGCTATCACGACTATCGTTCAAACGGGTATCGGTATTGTTGGCGCACTTGTGTTCCCAGTTGGTTTCGTAATTCTTAGTGTAATGGGTTACGACTTAGTAACGGGTGTGTTTGGTCTTGCGCCTTTAGCGAAATTCGACAACCGTCCGGGTATCACTTGGGGGCGTATTCTACGCTGTTGGGGGCTTGTTGGTTTGGGTAACCTTATCGGTTCTCTGATTGTTGCTTTCCTAGTTGCGGTTTCACTAACAGGTAATTTCTCTCTAGAGCCAAACGCTGTTGCTCAGAAGTTCATTGCAGTTTCTACTGGCCGTAGCCTAGGTTTTGAAAATATGGGTATGGACGGATGGATCACGTGTTTTGTTCGCGGTATCTTCTGTAACCTAATGGTTTGTCTTGGCGTAATTGGCAACATGACAGCACGCACTGTATCTGGCCGTGCAGCGATGATGTGGTTCCCAATCTTCATCTTTTTCGCACTAGTATTTGAGCACACAGTAGTAAACATGTTCCTATTCCCACTGGGTATGATTCTTGGCGCTGATTTCGGTATTGCGACGTGGTTGAACTTCAACCTTATCCCAACAATCCTAGGCAACATCGTTGGTGGTTTGTTCCTAGCGTGTGTTCCACTATTCCTAACTCACGCTAGAACAGCTCCTTCTCTAGGCGCTAAGTAATTCGAATACTCTAGGTTAAAGAGTAATTGATGAAGTGTGTTAAGCCCCAAATTGTTGATTTGGGGCTTTTTTGATCTCAACACTCTCTACTTAGATAGCAGTGCACCTAAGTTGGGCTACATGTGTTCGAGAATGGTGCAAATATCAGTGTTTACCAACGTAATAGATTGTTTTGTTATATAAACTTCTATCTTGATTAGAATTAATCGTGAAGTTTTACGGCAACAACTGATAGTCTAAGAAGTAAGGATATTGATGATTCATTGAATGATGAATCATCAAACAGAATTAAGCTTGAAATATAACAAGCTAACTTTCGGAGCAAAGTATGTCAGAAGTATCGCCATCGAATGTTAATAAAGAAAGCAATGGATTTGTATCACTGGTTGGTGCTGGGCCAGGTGACCCAGACCTGTTAACGTTAAAAGCAGCACGCGTCATCCAACAAGCGGATGTACTGGTTTACGATCGTTTGGTATCAAAAGATATCCTGGCGATGGCAAACCCAGAAGCAGAGATGTTGTATGTGGGTAAAAAGCTCGACCACCACTGTGTTCCACAAGACCAAATCAACCAATTACTGGTCACTAAAGCTCAGGAAAACAAGCATGTAGTCCGCTTAAAAGGTGGGGATTCGTTTATCTTCGGCCGTGGTGGGGAAGAGTGTGAAACGCTTGCAGAGAACAATGTTAAATTTGAAGTCATTCCTGGTATTACAGCCGCTGCGGGCGCTACGGCTTATGCGGGTATTCCACTGACGCATCGCGACCACGCTCAAAGTGTTCAGTTTATTACTGGTCACCTTAAAAAAGACGGTGAAGATATTGATTGGCAATCTCTGGCACAACACAATCACACCATCGTGTTCTATATGGGATTAAAAGAGAGCCCTAATATTCAAAAGAACCTGCTTGATAACGGTATGCGTGCGGATATGCCTGTGGCAATTATCGAAAACGGTACACGCCAAGAACAGAAGGTGTTTCGAGGTGGGTTGAATGATTTAGCAAGCCTGGCTAGTGTCGCGACTAGCCCAGCCTTGATTGTTGTTGGTAGTGTGGCGCAACTCCATGAAAAACTTGACTGGTTTAACAAGCAATCGAGTCACGCCTAATTTTTACGTTTTGAATTAGATATTGCAGCGGCTGTTTTGTCGCTGCATTTCTTGTTGGCGCATTGGCATTTCATCAATAATGTTGGTGATGAGGTTCCAATCCGTTTTACCATTCCAACGATGTTTCTCTTTTCCGTCTTTGCCAATTAACACTGCAGTGTGAGAGCCTTTGGGAATCTCATAAATGCTAGTCACTGCTTCTAAGTTAAACTCTTCCTCAAGCCAAGTCGGGACGGTATATCCGCTTTCTGCTATCACCATGATGACGACATCACGTTCGTCCAATTGGCAGTTGTTGAGCAAGACTTCATTAAGAAACTCCTTTACCACCGAGTCTTCCTCTGGGGCGAAGTAAATGACGCTGCGATGAGGCAGTGGTTGAGAATGGGAGTAGGCTGGATAAGCAAACACTGAATGAGTGGTGAGGCTCAAAATCAACGCGGTGCTAACAGTTATTAGTTTGAGCAAAGTTAACCAACTATTGGAAGGAGCTAGAGCGGCCCTTGTAGTGTTGTCGAAGCTTATGTGAGATTTGTGTTTTTGTCGGTGTAGCATAGACAACCTCCCTTAAGTAGCCTGTTAGCTTTACTTGTATCTCTAATCGCTAGCACTTGTGTAGTGGATACCAAGGTCAAAAACGATCGTCCAGTTTGATAGACATCTATTAAGCATAGTTAGGATTGCGTTAAACATGCTTAGATTTACGTTAACCACAGCCAACAGGTTCATTTTTATTAGATAAAGCGACTCGCATTTTAGGGTTGAATAGAATAGGGTATACCGAAAATCTAAAGGTATGAATTTATGGAAAACATAGCTATTTTGG
Organism: Vibrio chagasii; assembly: GCF_002954585.1. GTDB lineage: Bacteria > Pseudomonadota > Gammaproteobacteria > Enterobacterales > Vibrionaceae > Vibrio > Vibrio chagasii_A. Next base: position 630,419 of record NZ_MSCI01000001.1, on the reverse strand, counting down.
TCGACGTTCAAAACGTTTACTACACAACACGAGACAAATATCGTTCTAACTTTGACTACAACCAATTTTGGTATGTAGCGACAGAAGGTCGAAATGTTGTTGCGGCTCATGCGTATGCGATTTCTAGTCAAGATCCTAAGCAGCGTCAATTCCATCATATTCTGCGTGGTGTGGGTTTTGATGTGAAATTGAAGCCATTTATTCAGCGTCGTGACGGCAGTGCGAAAGGTGACTGGGATGTCGGTATTGCCTTAGATGCCATCGAACTAGCAGAGAATGTGGATACAATCGTTTTAGTCTCTGGAGATGGGGACTTTGAGATCCTCGTGGAAAGAATTAAACAGCGCTTTGGCAAAAAAGTGGAAGTGTACGGTGTACCCGGGCTTACTGCTCAAAATCTTATCGATGCTGCGTCAAAGTTCGTTCCGATTGAAAAAGATTTCCTACTATAGAGTAAATCTCTCATTTGCAATTGAAATTAACAATAACGATAATTAAAATGCAAATTATTATTATTTATTGGTTTGTATGATGTCGCGTGTTTTAGTTGTTGATGATGATATTCAGTTGTGTGAATTATTGGGTGAAGTTCTAGAGAATGAGGGGTATCACGTTGATACCGTTCATTGTGGTGAGGCTGCACTAGAGTTTATCCAATCCAATCTTGTTGATTTAGTGTTACTTGATGTGATGCTGCCTAACCTCAGCGGTATGCAAGTAGCAAGGCGAATCTGTCAGCGATTTGCTACGCCTATCTTGATGCTAACGGCACTCAATGACGATGCATCGATGCTTGATGGTTATCAAGCTGGAGCCGATCAATACATCGCTAAACCTTTCAATGTTCCTGAGCTACTGACTCGTATCAAGGTTATCTTACGTCGAGTTGGATTTGAGCGTCAGAGACAGTCTCTAGCTTCATCTAACCATGGTTTGTGTGAACGGATTTCTCGTTTACCCCTAACTGGTACAGAAAAAGATCTGCTTGATTATTTGATTAAGAATGACGGCATTGTTGTATCTAAGTCTGACTTACAAATACATGTCTTAAAGAAAGAGCTGTGTCCCTTTGATCGCAATCTAGACATGCACATCAGTAATATCCGTCGTAAGCTAGTACAGGCTGGGTTGTCTAAACAGCATATTAAAACGGTTCGTGGTAAAGGATATAGTTACCTAGAGTCGGTTGGAACATGAGTGCCAAACTAATACGTTGCCCCGACTTTATTGCCAAACGTAAAGATGGATTAACGTTCCAACTTTTCTCATATCTGACGATCATCCTTGTCAGTATCTTTATTTTTCAAGCGGTTGCCGAAAAGGCGTTGATGAAGGCACTACTTAAGGTGCCTGATTCTGTTAAGCAAGAAATGTTGGATCTCGCCTATCAAGCCGATGTGTTAATTGAACATGGAGATATGGATGAGCTGGCTGATTGGGCCAATGCTCAACAGTACTATTTGTTTGTTTTAGACAAAAATAATCATCCTCTGACACATCGGCACATGCACCCTCATTTTGAGTTCAAGTTACGTTTCTTGAGAACGTTAGATCATCAATTGGATGCCGTTGTTAATCGGCCAATTTTTGGTCTACCTCTAGAAAGCGGTAATAGCTTAGTTATCCAATTACCGCACCGATTCCATCCCGCAAATTCGTTTGGCTTGTATTCGTCATTGATGAAGGTATTCATCGCTTTCATGATCCTTTCTTTGTTCTCTTTAATCATGGCAAGAAGACTACAACAACCTTTGGATCGTCTAAGAGAAGCGAGTCGACGTTTGGCGCAGGGTGACTTCTCTATACAAGTCGTATCTGAATTAAAATCAAACACACGAGAGTTTAATGAACTGGCTGTAGATTTTGACCATATGACGTTTGAGATTAAATCCTTGGCAGAAAAACAACGCCGCTTGATACGAGATGTCTCTCATGAGCTCAGAACCCCGTTAGCAAGGCAAAACCTCGCTCTGCATCTGTTACGTAATAAGGTGGATGAGAAGAGTACTGGGCTGCTTGATCGTATGGAAAGTGAAACTGAAGAGATGAACAAACTAGTGGGCGAAATCCTCGAGTTTAGTCGCTTAGAAACCTCTCGCTACGATTCTAAGCTCAGCTTGATGCAGCTTGAGCAATATTGTTCGATGCTTATCGCGCAAATGCAAAATGACTTAAAACCCAATCAAACGCTAGTGGGTGATTTAGATATTCCAACCTCGATGGTGAACATTGATGAACGATTGCTTTTAAGAATCATAGGCAATTTGGTTGGTAATGCGATTAAGTATGCGGGTGAGCATGCACATATTTCGGTCACGACGTATGAAAAGACTGTTGATCAGCGTTACAGTGTCATTTCTGTAGAAGATGATGGAGAAGGAATTCCTGATACCCAAATTGCAGGTATCTTTGATCCGTTTACTCGTATTGAAACCGCTAGAGACAAGCAGTCTGGTGGCTACGGCCTGGGCCTTGCCATCGTGAAAGAGGCAATGGTTGTTATGAATGGTCATGTTACGGCGGAGAATAGAGAAAATGGGGGACTCAGAGTGAATCTAATGTTCCCAATTTGTGAGCCCGTTAATTGACCTTGCCGTTCTGGTTATATTAGGGCTGGAGTATTGATATTAATGGTTGATACCCAAACCCCATAAAAAACGCCACAGCAAATACTGTGGCGTTTTTTGTGTTTCTAGCTAAAGCGTTAGCCATTATTTGCACTTTAGCTTGAAGCTGGGCTGTTAGATTACGCTTCTTGGTGTGATAGCTTAACTTCTTCTTCTTTCTCACCTGCTGCAGGGTTGTTGAAGCGCGACTCATCAAGAGCGCCTTCAGACTTGGCAACGATGATAGATACGGCACTATCACCCGTGATGTTTACAGCGGTACGGATCATGTCTAGAAGACGGTCAACACCCATAATTAGAGCGATACCTTCTAGTGGTAGGCCAACTTGGTTCAATACCATCGCTAGCATAACCAGACCAACACCAGGGACACCTGCAGTACCTACAGAAGCCAAAGTCGCAGTTAGGATAACCATTAGGTAATCGCCCATAGTAAGGTCGATGTTGTATGCTTGTGCGATAAACGCAGTCGCAACACCTTGCATGATTGCAGTACCGTCCATGTTCACTGTCGCACCTAATGGAACAGTGAATGAAGCAACTTTGTTGTCTACACCCATGCGGTTCTTAGCGGTTTCCATTGTTACAGGAATCGTTGCGTTTGAAGAGGCTGTTGAGAACGCAAACATGATCGCATCTTCCATCTTACGCAGGAACGTAATAGGGTTAAGGCCAGTGAACCCTTTAAGCATTGCACTGTAAGTCACTAAACCGTGCAATAGGAGAGTGCCTGCAAGTACAAGGAAGTATTCTGCTAAGCTCCAAATTGCGTCCAAACCTAAACCAGAGAAAAGTCTTGCCATTAAGAAGAATACGCCAAAAGGAGCAAGGTTCATCAGCAGAGCAACAAGCTTCATGATCACTTCGTTTAGGTCTGCAAATACAGCAGCAATACGTTCGCCTGGTTTACCAGCAGCACTAATTGCGATACCGAATAGCACAGCAAATACGATCACTTGTAGTGTTTTGCCCTCAGCCATCGCCTGAATAGGGTTGGTTGGGAACATATTGATGATGACTTGGCCCAAAGAGGGGGCATCCGCTGATTTAAAAGAGCTCGCAGCAGTCAGATCCGCACCAGCACCAGGTTGGAATAGGTTACCGATCGTCAATGCTAGAGTAATAGCAACGGCTGTAGTACCGATATAAAGTGCAAGCGTTTTGCCACCCATACGGCCGAGAGTTGATAAGTCTTTAAGGGAACTTGTACCACACACTAGCGACACGAAGACTAGAGGGACAACAAGCATTTTTAAACTGGCGACAAAAATTTGACCGCCTACTTCAAAGAGTCCGTTAACGATGTAGTTGTTAACAAATCCACTTTCTGCAAAAAGGGATTGAATGGCAAATCCCGTTAATATACCTACGACCATACCAAGAATTACTCGGCCAGTCAGAGATATAGGTTTTTTGGTATTCATTTAGAACACTCCTTATTATTTATAACTTTGATACCTTTTCAAAGTGAGCAGGAGATTAGCAGTCGGATAATCAAATCGAAAAACAAAAAATGAGTTTGGAATTATAGATGTGATCAAAATCACTGATAAATGTGTAATTTAAACAAATTTAAACAAAATAATTCACTATTAATTAACATTTATCGAGGCTTTTATACATAAAAACGCGAAATCAAAGCTAATAAATAAGACAAGATAAAATATTTATCGTTTTTTGATTGTTAGATTGAGTGAATAAATAACGCTGTTTCAAAATTTTTAACGGTGGTGGTGGGGACCCGAACAAAAACACTTCTAAGTATCTGTATTGAATCAGGTTCTGTTACATCTAATGAATAACGCTTACCAAGACCTTAACAAAACTTTACGAATGCAAAGAATGTAAATTCAATGCAAATGGTAATAGTTATCACTTATATTCTCTCGCGAAAAGATTCAGTGGTACCGGTAACGGTTCTGAGAGCACATTAAATAACTAACCATAGTGCTCGTACAAAAAGAATAAAAGCGGAGTAAAGGACATGTTTTCAAAGAGCCCATTGGCTTTAGTGATCGGCGCAGTATTAGCTTCACCAGCAGTATTGGCAGAAACAGCAAAAACAGACGAGCACATGGTTGTTGAAGGTCGTGACTACGGTTACAAAGCCGACACGAATACAACAGCAATGCGCATGGAGGCGACTCAATTAGAGACTCCGGGACAAGTTTCAGTAATCGATGAGCAAATTATCGATGAACAGCGTGCATCAACTCTTGGTGAAGTTCTAAAGAACGATGCATCTATTTCCGCGGGTTCAAAATCTACAAACCGTGAACGTTTCAATCTACGTGGTTTCGAACTAGATAGTGGTTCAAGCTACCTGCGTGACGGTGTTCAACATTGGTCTCATTACCGTCAACCTATCGAGCTTTTAGAGCGTGTAGAAGTGTTGAAAGGACCTGCTGGCCTACTTTATGGTGAATCGACACCTGGTGGCTTAGTAAACATGGTCTCTAAAAAGCCGACTTACGAGACTCAAGTAAACGTAAGCCAAGATATCGGTTCTGATAGCTACACGCGTACTACCGCTGATGTAAGTGGTTCACTAAACGATGACCAAACTTTACGTGCTCGTCTTATTGTTTCACAAGAAAACCAAGACTCTTACCGCACACGTTTTGATGGCACAGATGTAGAAACCGACCGTTTTGTTGGTGGTCTATTTGTTGATTACGATATTAACGAAGACATCATGTTGTCAGTTCATTACGACCGCACAATCGAAGAGGGCGATTTAGACAATGGTTCTAAAATCGACACTTCTACAGGCAAGGCTATCGACCCTAACACGGTTAATGATCAACGTTTCGCTCAAACAGATAACGACGTTGCTAACTACGGCGCTTCGGTAACTGCTAACTTAAACGAAACTTGGTCTGTTAAAACAGGTATTAGCCGTCAGTTCTACGAGCGTCAGCGTACTGAATCGAACAATACAGTATACAGCAATAAAAACGGCGGTTACGGCTACAAAGTATCAGATCGTCACGACGAGTGGACGTTTGACACGGCTTACGTAGATTTTACTGGTGATTTCGATGCTCTAGGTGTAAACCACCGACTACTTGTTGGTGTTAATGGCCTTCATTACGATTACGAGCGTTTATACGACTCTGGTTACACTTGTGTTAATGCAACTGAAGCAGAAGCAGAAGCTGCATGTGGTAATGGTTTTGATATGCCTTCTAACGTTAGCTACAAGAACGACAATGAAGTATCTCACTCTGAAAGCCAACACTACGGTCTATATGTTCAAGACTTAGTAACACTTAACGAACAGTGGCAAGTTCTTGGTGGTGTTCGTTTCGCATACGACAAAACGACGAGCAGTTCTAATCAAGAAGAGAGCTACAACAACATTCTTCCTAAGTTTGGTGTAATTTACTCTCCGGCTTCAAATGGTTCAATTTACGCAGTTTACTCAGAAAGCTTTGAACCAGTTGGTGAAATTACTGACCAAGACGATGTGAACTTTGGTCAATCGCAAGACGCTAAGAAAGGTACTTTGTATGAAGTTGGTACAAAGTGGGAATTGTTTGATGAGCGTCTATTTATTTCTGGTGCAGTGTTCCAAATCACTCAATCAAATATTCAAGTGACAGAAGACGTAGATCCTAACGCTAATAACGGAAAAGAAACACGTACTTCTCAAGTTGGAGAACAGGTTCATACTGGTGTTGAACTATCGGCAACTGGCTACCTAACTAATGCGTTGTCTCTAAGCGCATCTACTATGTTCCTTGATGCAGAATATAAGAACGATCCAGAGCGAGAAGGCAAGACGCCTGCCGATGTGCCAGAATTCACTGCAAGTATCTGGTCTACTTATGCATTTAACAACGGTACTGACGTAAACCTAGGTGTATACCACGTCGGTGAGCGTTACACAGAAAGCGCTAACACGTTTAAGAAAGACGCATATACTCGTGTAGATATGGGCATTGCACATACTATCAAATATGACGAGAACTTAGATTTTGTTGCTCGCTTCAATGTAGAGAACTTATTCGATACAGATTACCTTGAAGGTGGTAGCACAAGCGGTGTAGTTGTGGGCGAAGGTCGTAACTACATGGCTACTTTACAGGTAAAATACTAATTTTTTAGTAGGGTACTATTCGTAGCCTAAATATGAAGGGGGAAGTTTCGGCTTTCCCCTTTCGTGATTCTGCTATTTAGTAAAAATATCCCTAGTAATGCGAGTGACTTTAAATGATAATGAGACTGCTTATCAATAAAATTCATTTGAACTTCTTCTATAGTAAATGACTACAATTATGAATCTTTTAAAAACTAGCCTAGCGCTTGCCATCAGTGTGGTAGCAACGTCTTCTATGGCCAATAGCTTGGATCAAGCTCAATCAATTCAAAACAAGACCAATAACGCATCGGCTTCAAGCCAAAAAGTTATTGATAAAAGCTCCCAAGCAACTCTAATGCTGCAAGCTGAAATTGAGCGTCTTCAAGAAGAAGTTAAAAACCTAGAAATCTATCATGATCACCTAGCTGCTCTGGTTGAAAGCCAAAATCAAGAAGCTGATAGTATTGAAGGGCAGATCGAAGAAATTAAATACACGCGCCAAGGTGTGGTGCCTTTGATGTATCAAATGATCGATGGCCTGCAACAGCTGGTAGAAAAAGACGTACCGATTAAGAAAGAGCAGCGTCTAGAGAGAGTTGAAAAGCTTCAAGCAATGATGACTCGTGCAGACGTAAGTGATGCTGAGAAATATCGTCGTATTCTAGAGGCGTACCAAATTGAGATGGACTACGGCATTAAGCTTGGTTCATACCAAGGTCGCGTAGAACTGGCGAGCGATAAAACGATTGAAGCAGATGTACTTCACTTAGGACGTATCTCTTTAGTTGCTCGTAACTTAAATGGCAGCCAGTACTGGGCTTGGAATCAAACAGCTGCTCAATGGCAAGAAGTTGATTCTTCGATGAAGTCTGAGCTCGATAAAGCGTACGATATTGCTAGCCAACAAGCGGCTCCAAGCTTGATTACTTTACCTGTTTCTTTAACTGTTGCGGAGGTTAAGTAATGAACTTAAAGCCATTAGCAGCATTGCTTTGCATCACGTCTATTTCCTTTTCTGCTTTCTCTGCTTCTGATTCAACGGCTCAGTTAGTGAACAAAGCGAAGTCAGAAAATCGCACTCAAGCTTCTCACAATGTAGTTCGTGAAGCTGGCTTTAAAAAGACAGAACAAGAACTGAAAGCAATCAAAGCACAACTTGAAGCGAAACGTACATCGGTTCAAAACGCAACAGACGTTCTTACTAAAACGTTTAGCGATAACGAAAATAAGCTGGCTCGTTTAGAAGAGAAGCTGCGCTTAGAAACAGGTAGCCTTGGTGAGCTGTTTGGTGTGGTTCGTCAAAACGCGAAAGAACTGGGCGCAGAGCTTAACTCAACAGTAAACAGCGTTGATCGCGCTGAGCACACAGCGACCGTTGAACAAATTATCGATGCGAAATCATTACCATCAATGCCTCAGCTTTCTGGCTTGTGGATGAGTATGGTAGAGCAGATTCAAGCGAGCTCTGAGCTTAGCAAATCTCAAATTGCTTTCATTAATGGTGAAGGTAATACACAAAATGTTGATGCTTATCGCTTAGGCTCGATTGGCCTAGTGACAGATCAAGGTTACGTTAGCTGGAATACTCAGCGTGAAGACGCAATCGCATACCTTAAACAGCCAGAAAATGGTCCAACGCTAACATCGCTTTCTTCACTGGCAAATGGTGAAGTAGCAAATGTTGTTGTCGATCCTTCACGTGGATTCATGTTGGAGCAGTTGGCGCTAACACCTAGCCTAACTGATCGCCTTCAAGCGGGTGGTGTAGTTGGTAAAGTGATTCTTGGTCTACTGGCTATTGGCTTAATTATCGCCTTAGTGCGTGGAGTGTCTCTATCGATTGCTCGTCAGAAAATTCGTGCGCAGCTTAAGAACCCAGAGCAAGCGGGTGATAACCCTCTAGGTCGTGTTCTTGCCGTGTACAACAAAGAGCAAAACCAAACGGTTGAAGCCTTAGAGCTACGTCTATTAGAAGCGGTTGTTGATGAGCAGGCTCACCTAGAGAAAGGTCTATCAATGCTTAAGCTATTGGCAGCGCTAGCACCAATGTTAGGTCTACTTGGTACAGTAACGGGTATGATCGAAACGTTCCAAGTTATCACACAGTTTGGTAATGGCGATCCGAAAGTAATGGCGGGCGGTATTTCGATGGCGCTTGTAACAACCGTGCTTGGTCTTGTTGCTGCAATGCCTCTTCTACTGGCACACAACATTCTTAGCACTCAATCAGAAAACATTCGCAATATTCTTGAGAAGCAAGGTATTGGTCTTGTTGCTGAGCAGGCTGAAAAGACAACTGAATCGAGCGCTGTTGTGTCACCAGTTGGGACTGCTGCGTAATGGATATTTTGTCGGGTTCTCTATTACCAGCGAGTTGGTTAACGAGTGACTGGCTGCTGTCTTTATCAAGCTTTATGGAGCAGGGCGGTTTCGTCTTGTGGTGGCTAGCGGCTGTTGTCCTAGTGTATTGGGTGCTTGTGGTAGAGCGTGTGTTATATCTCGCGTTCTACTTTCCTAAGCAACGCCAAGCTTGGATAGCAAAGTGGCATGAAAGAGAAGAACACTCTTCTTGGCATGCCAAGGCCATTCGTGAAGGTTGGTTAGGTCAGGCCAGTATCTTGCTTAACCAAAACTTGAATTTTATTAAGCTGTTAGTGGCTATCTGCCCGATGTTGGGCTTGTTAGGTACCGTAACCGGTATGATCTCTGTCTTTGATGTCATGGCGACACAAGGCAGCAGTGACCCTAAATTGATGGCTTCAGGCATTTCGTTGGCAACATTGCCAACCATGGCGGGTATGGTTGCCGCCTTGGCGGGTATGTTTGTACACGCTAGATTAGCCAAAGTGTGCAATCGCTTAGAATTGAAATTAGAAAAATCTTTAAGGAGTCAACGATGAGACTCGGTCGACGTCATTCTAAAAACGAAGAGGCTCAAATAGACCTAACTTCGATGCTTGATATTGTATTTATCATGCTTATTTTCTTTATTGTGACCAGTTCATTTGTTCGTGAATCAGGGGTTGAAGTTAACCGCCCACAAGCTTCTAACGTAGTCAGCCAAAAGGATGCCGGCATCTTTGTGGCGATTACTTCTGCTAACGACATCTTTATTGATAAACGTGTCGTTGATGTTGAACGCGTTCAAGCGACGCTGGAGCATTTATTGTTAGAACAACCGGATGCTTCTTTGGTTATTCAAGCTGACGAGCACGCATACAACGGTACCGTTGTTAAAGTGATGGATGCTGCTAAAGGAGCGGGTGTTAAAAACATAGCGCTTGCTGCTGATAAGCGATGATCTTGGAGGTTCTTTATAAATGATTCGCCTATTTCTTGCTTTACCGCTAGCGGGTGCATTGGGCTTAGCACTGTTTTCTTTCATGGCTTGGATGGTCGACAATGGTCACCAACGTTCACCAGATGAGAGTGAGACGTTAAGTTTCAACATGGTGATGGTGGAACAGGAACAAGAAGTTCAAAGAAGACAACGTGCCGTCCCTGAAAAACCAGAAATGCCAGAGCCGCCACCGGAAGCACAAACGTCTCAGTCACAAGCTGAAGTAACGCCTCTGAACTCTATGTCTTCTTTGCCTTCATTGGATTTGAATACATCTATTGATGGCTTAGCGATTAACGCACCGACATTCTCTGATTTTGGATCAAACCAACAGGCAATGCCACTGTATCGAGTTGATCCACGTTATCCAGCGAAAGCACGCAAGCGTGGTGCTGAAGGCTTCGTTATCATGTCGTTTACGATTGATGAAACGGGGCGTCCTGTTGATATTAAGGTTACTGATGCAAATCCGCGTCGTATGTTTGAACGTGAAGCGATGAGAGCACTTAAAAACTGGAAGTACCAACCAAAAGTTGTCGATGGAAAAGCGATAGCTCAAGTTGGTCAAACAGTAACAATAGAGTTTAAGTTGGAAAAATGATAAAACAGATATGGATATTAGTGGGCTTATTGTTATTGCCCCTCACAACGCAAGCGCAAGAGCTGTCTCAATATACTGCTATTCGTGTTCAAAAAGCACATAACCTTGCTCAAGAAGAAAAGGTAAAGCAGGCGATTGATGTTCTCGCTAATTTAGAGCTATCTAAAGGCTACGACAAAGCTTATGTGGCTCGTATGTTGGGTGTTTACTATTGGCAAGACGGTAAAACGGGTGCCGCTATTAAGCAGCTGACGTACGCGGTCGACACTAACTTGCTTGTTGATGAGCAAGCATGGGTGACTAAACGCATGCTTGCTGATCTTCTATTAAATGATCAGCAGTTCACAAATGCGCTACCACATTACTATGAGCTAGTAAAAACGGCACCAGAGACAGAAAAGAAAGATGTGCTTTGGATGCGAATTGCACAAGCGGAATACCAAATCGAAAACTGGTCAAAAGTGCTGGTGGCCATTGGTAATCACGACAAGTTCAATTCTAAACCACAGCTATCGCCATTATCGCTAAAGCTGGGTGCACAGCTGCAGTTAAAGCAGTGGAAGCAATCCATTCCAACGTTGGAGAGTCTTATCGAACTCCAACCTGAGAAAGATAATTGGTGGCGTCAGCTTGTTGGTATTCAGCTACAGTTAGAGCGCAGCAGAGATGCTTTGAATACATTGGCGTTAGCAGATCTACACGGTGTTGAGTTGAAAAACTCGGACCGTAGACTTCTTGCACAGTTGTACGCGAAACGAGGCATTCCTGAGCGCGCTGCTCAAGAGATCGCTAAGCTAGATGATGCGAACAGTGATGTTAAGCTTTTGGCTGAGCAAGCTACATACTGGCAGCTAGCGAAAGAGTGGGACAACGCGATTGATGTTTGGACGCTAGCATCTAAAAAGGACAGTCAATACCATTGGAACGTGGCTCAGTTGCTTGTTCAACAAGGATACTACGACAGAGCGCTGGTTGTTCTAGATAAAGTGAAAGACAAAAACAAACAAGCCGATGTTGCGTTAGCGAAAGTACGTTCATGGTACAAGCTCAAAAATCTGGACAACGCACTGGCTCAAGCGAAACGCGCTGATAATATTGAACCTTCCTCCGAAGCGAAAGGTTGGATTAAGTTTTTGACTCAACTAAGAACGGTCAGCGACAACGGAAATGCCTGATAGCTTATAACTAAAGAGAAACTAACAAAGGTGTCATTTGATTGGTCAAGTGACACCTTTTTTGTTTTATAGGCTACGTGATAAGCAATAGAGCTAAAAAGTAGAGGGATGTATTATGGGCTGCACATCGTCCCGCTTGGTGAGCCACTTTCAATTACTCCACTCGCATTAACCACCCAGTTAATGGTGCAGTCTCGAAATGGGTTTTTAAATGCATGCAAGGTGTAACCATTGTCTAGTGCATTTTGGGTCTCAACCCAAGCATAGTTTCGGGACTCCCAAAAACTGATAGGACGTGAACGTTCTGTTAGATATCGTTCCTGTACATCAGTTATGTTTGAGCCAATGTATTGCTGAATGTGTTCTTCCGTACTGGCTATTTGACTTGAACATGCTGCAGTTAGCGCAGTTAAAGCCAATATGATAATACGCATTACTTAATTCCTTTTAGCTTGATCGTTCCGTTCAAAAACGTCCTAAACTTTTATCCTTTAAAGCCACAGCAGCCATCAAAACATACATCACTCACTAGGTTGAAATATAAGAGCGAGGTTTCATTATTTGAACAGACTGCGTGATTAATGCTGCTGTTTACACGTTAGCAAGAATATGCATCCAGTTCGATTATATCGTGTGTAATGTTATGTAAATTTCCCAGCGTTTCTCGGAAAACGTAAACAATGTAAATTGAATGCCAATACGAATGATTATCAACTAAATTGTCGCCATAAAATTTATAGGTAATGGTTTGTATGTCGTTAAAAAGTAGGGCAGTTCAGTCATGGGCTCGTCGACTTCATGTTTATATTTCTATGGCGCTCCTGTTCGTTGTTCTTTTTTTCTCAGTGACAGGTATCACCCTGAACCGACCTGAGCTATTTGAATCAAGCCAGCCAAATATCCAACGCTCTACACTTACACTTCCTGCGAGCTTGTTCACCATTCAAGATGGTCGATTGAAAGCTGATCAAACGGCTTTCGAAACGTTTCTGTTTGAAGAAGCGAACTTGTCTGGCGTTCCCTCAGGTTTAGACATTTACGCAGAGATCGAAGACGGTGAACTGCTCCTTGGCGAAGTGTCGATGGACTTCAAAGGCCCTGGTTATAACGCTTCCGTTTTCGTTGACGTGACGTCTGAAATTGTCGAAGTCGAAACCACTAATTACGGTGTCATCGCACTGCTGAATGACCTCCATAAAGGGCGTAACAGTGGTGAAGTTTGGAAGTGGTTTATCGATATCACAGCGCTATTGATGATCTTCTTTGTGCTTACTGGCGTCTGCTTACTGTTACCTAAGAAAAAGACACTCAACACCTCCATCAAATGGACGGTGTTTGGGTCTGTGATCTCATTGGTTATCTATTTTGTCGCCGTGCCTTAATTTTTGATTCGATTAATGATTCTGATTGAAGAGTGAACTTAGGGTTAAACGGATTTAAAAGGTTGTTAAACATGAAAAAAATGAACTGGAGTAAAGCGCTGCTTGCTTTATCTCTTTTCCCAAGCCTTGGTATGGCACAAGCGATCCCTGAAACGGCAAAGCTGGATGTGAGTTTTGAACTTCCAAAAATTGATACCTCAATGTATGCACGCCCTTATGTGGCGGTGTGGGTAGAAAACAGCGAAAGAAAGCCTGTCAAAACGGTCGAGCTTTGGGTTGGTAAAGACGAGTGGCTGAAAGACCTACGTAGCTGGTGGAGAAAAGTTGGCCGTTACGATCGTGAATTGGTCGATGCGGTGACGTCTGCGACACGTCCTGTGGGTCAATACCGTTTTGTTTGGGATGGCAAGAGCGACAGTGGTGAAACGCTTGAACAAGGTGAGTATACGGTTCATATCGAAGTGGTTCGTGAACATGGTGGTCGTAACTACCTTCGCCAAAAAGTATCTCTTACAGATTCAAACGCATCTTACGAATTAAAAGCAACAGAAGAGACGGGTGAAATCACCTTGAACTACATCGCTAAATAGTAAGTGCGAATAGTAACTAGTAAGTACGAACTAAAACCAAGCTAAACAGAATAGACAGTGGTCATCGTAGGCTCAGATAGAGCGACACGGCTAACAATTATAAATAATGGAATTGAACATGATGAAACAAACAAAAATTAAGGCGCTTGCACTCGCGGGTGTTATGGCATTTGGCTTAGCAGCAACGACAACAGCACAAGCTCACCCACGTTGGATTCTGCCATCTCACTTCACTGTATCTAAAGAAGGTGGTGATTGGCTAACGTTCGACGTAACTGCGTCTCACGGTACGTTTGTGTTTGATAAGCCTGCTGGTAGCGAAAATGCTCATGTCATCATGCCAGATGGCCGCAGTGAGCGCCCTAACTTTGTGATTCGTGGTAAGCGTCGTTCAATTTTCGACTTCTACTTCGAAGAAGAAGGTACGCACAAAGTGGCTATCAACAACTATCCGTCATACTACACACAGTACAAAGCGGGTCGTCGTGATACGGTTAAGTGGGTTAAAGCAAACAAAGCTGAGCGTGATTCAGTACTACCAGAAAAGGCACGTGACGTGGTAACACAAATCAGCTTCACACGTGCTGAAAGCTACATCACAGTAGGTAAGCCATCAGATTCAGTTTTCAAAATTGAAGGCAAGCTACTTGAAATGAAGCCTATTACACACCCTTCAGACATCATTGAAGGTGAACCAGTAACATTCCAGTTCTTCTACAACGGTGAAGTTCAGAAAGGTGTTACGGCGGAAATCACTCGTGAAGGCACACTTTACCGCAACCACCAAGAGCAGATTGACGTGGTAAGCGATGAGAATGGTGAAATCACGTTTACTCCAGACGTAGCGGGTCGTTACGTAATGAAAGCGAACTACAAAGGTGAGTTGATTGACAACCCACTGGCGGACAAAGCGAGTGCCAACGTTCACCTAACGTTCGAAGCTCTCCTTCAATAATCTTTGATATTGGGGGCTAGCCTCCCGATTAAACAACCAAAAAACTTAAGGGCTCATTTGAGCCCTTTATCGCTCAGTTTATGACTGAGAATTTGCACTGTGGCTAGGGTACAAACCATGACAATAAAAACAAAACTGAACGCTTTAATAACGCCTTGCTTAGCATTGGGACTTGGTTTCGCTGCATTACCTGCACAAGCACACTTTCCATTGATGAGTTGCTGGTTGGAAGGCAAAACCGTTGCCTGTGAAGCGGGTTACTCTGATGGCAGCAAGGCGATTGATTATGCGGTTGAGATGTACGACTACGAAGACAATTTGATTGCAAAAGAGATGACCGATAAGCGCTCTATCGTTGAATTCCCCCATCCAGACACTGAGTTTTACCTCGTGTTCGATTCTGGCCACGAATTTCCTGTAGAAGTTGATGTCGTAGAGATCAGCGAAAAATGATGATTCAAAGTGTACGTGCCGATACCGGTGGTAGAGAGGGGAAATGGGTTGGATTGATCATTATATTCATCCTTTGCTTTGCAACTGTCGCGATCCCATTTCATCAGGCGGAGTCTCACGTGAAAGCCGCACTTGATCATCAAGTTCTAGTAACGGATGTTGAACAAGAAAACTTGGCGATGCTGTCAGAGCTGCGTTTGGCTCATGAAGAAATTCGTGACTTGCGTATGGACTCAGATGGCGAATGGCCAAGTGTTATGTCACTTAAAGATGAGTGGGTTGCACCATTTGTAGAAGACCAGAGTTGGAAGCGCAAAGGCTCTCATGCTTGGCTACTCGACGAGCGCGGTTATTATTTTTCCACACCAAATGAACTTGGCTTTGCGGATTCTTTTATTCTGAACGCGACCAGCGTTTCTCCTGAAATCTGGATTTTCTTTGGTATAGCTAAACAGCCTAGTGCTTTTGACGAGCACACACTTGAATCTGAAGGCTGGAAAATGGTTGTGAATGAATCAGAAGTTGAACAGCATCGTGCAAGCGATGCTCACTAAAAATAAGAGATTTACTATGCGAATTATGACCCTGTTCATGTCGTTATTATCGGTGTTCATGGCACCTCATGCATTAGCAAAAGAATACACGGTCGACAGTAACAAGCTGACGATTGGTATCACACTTCAACCTTACTACAGCTATGTGAAAGCCGTAGTCGGCGACAAAGTGAATATTCTTCCTTTGGTTGACGCTGGTTTTAACCCACATAACTACCTACCACAACCGAACGACCTGAAGCGATTGAGCCAGATGGATGCAATCGTAGTAAACGGCATTGGTCACGATGACTTTGCGCTTAAAGTCATTGCAGCAGCGCAACGTGATGATTTGGTTGTGATCGAAGCAAACACAGAAGTGCCTTTACTTCCTGCTCTTGGTCAATCTGTTGGTCAGGGTGCTGTTAATCCGCATACCTTCGTTGGGCTTTCGACAACCATTCAGAAGGTTTACACCATTGCCAGTGAAGTTTCTAAACTCGACCCAGACAACGCTGCGTTTTATCGCAAGAATGCACGTAAGTACGCAAAGCAATTTCGTTTCATGAAACGTGATGCGATGTTGTCATTAGGTGAGTTAGATACATCAGGCATGAAGGTTGCGACGACACACAATGCTTACGGTTACATTCTTCAAGAGTTTGGTGTTGATGTCGCGGCGGTAATCGAGCCAGCACACGGTGTTGAGCCAAGTGCTAGCCAACTTCAAGAGACGATTGAGAAGATCCGCGCATCGGGTATCGATGTACTGTTCTACGAATTAAACATGCCAAACCGTTTTGTTGACACAATTGAAGCGGAAACAGGCGTTCAGCTTTACCGTTTCTCTCACATGACCCACGGTGAATATGAAGACGACAAAGTCGAAGTTGAGATGAAGAAGAACCTAGAAACGTTAATCGAAGCAATGAAATTTGCAGCGGCGAACCAAGCTAAAAGCGGGAACGCATAATGCTAGGTCCATCAATCTCAATCAATAAACTGGGTCTACAGTACGATAATAATGTGATTCTTGATGATATCTCGCTAGAACTTAAAGCGGGTGAATGTCATGTGATCATGGGACCAAACGGTGGCGGCAAAACTTCTTTGCTGAGATCTGTACTTGGACTGACGCCTTTCTCTGGAACAATCAACATTCATTGGCCAGAAAAGCCAAGTATTGGTTACGTGCCTCAAAAAGCGACATTCGAGTCGAGCTTACCTTTGACGGTCATGGACTTTGTTCTGCTAAATCAGACGCGAATCCCTCTGTTTTGGCGTCGTAAATCAAAGCAGTTAGAGCTTGCTCTCGCGCAGTTAGATCGCGTTGGTATGGCGACTCGTAGCGACCGCCGTATGGGACAGTTGTCCGGTGGTGAGCAGCAACGTGTTTTGTTTGCTCAAGCGTTATTGGATAACCCGAGCTTACTTGTATTGGATGAACCTACGACGGGGATGGACGAGCAGGGTGTTCGCTATCTGGAGTCGCTGATTCGTGAATGCGTTGATGAAGGCCGAACGATTCTAGCGGTGCACCACGATGTTACTGCGGTACGTCGACTTGAAGCGAACGTACATGTCGTTAACCGATTCTTAGTCGATAGCGGCCCACATGAGCAAGTACTGCATCCAACGAAGATCGAAAGCCTATTTCAGCACTATAGTAGTGGCTCAGTAATGACTGAATCGAAGGAGGTTGCATAATGGATTGGTTACGACAACTTGCCATTAGTGGTGTGGAAGCGGGCTTGTTATCTGAAAGCTTCATGTATGCCTTCATGGTAAATGCTTTGGTTGCAGCCTTATTGCTTGGCCCTCTTTTAGGTGGCCTTGGTACTTTGGTGATTGCAAAGCGTCTCGCTTTCTTTTCTGAAGCTGTCGGACACGCGGCGTTAACCGGTATCGCAATCGGTGTTCTACTTGGCGAGCCGCCAGAAAATCCGATTATTGGGCTGTTTAGCTTTTGTATGATCTTCGCTTTGCTTCTGCACTTTGTGAGAAACCGAACCAACGTGCCATACGATACCTTGGTTGGTGTGTTCCTTGCGCTGGCATTGGCAGTGGGTGCTGCGTTACTGATGTATGTGGCTCGTAAGATCAATATTCACATGCTTGAGAACGTATTGTTTGGTTCGATTCTTACGGTAACGGATCAGGACTTAGCGATTCTCGCCGGCAGTTGCGCGATCATCATTTTGCTTTTGATACCGACATTCAACCGTATCCTGCTTACCTGCATTAGCCCTGATATTGCGAAGGTTCGCGGTTACAACACCAGTTTCTACGACTACTTGTTTGTCATGATGATCACGTTAGTCACGATTGCTGCCGTGAAGATCGTCGGTGCAGTTCTAGTGGGTGCGTTATTGCTGATTCCAGGTGCGACAGCTCGACTACTAACTAAACGCATGGGTAGCTTCGTGTTGTTATCAGCTCTGCTTGCGACCATTGCTTGTCTGGTTGGTACGGTTTTACCAATGGAACTTAAATTACCAGTGCCGTCGGGTGCTTCAATCATCATTGTTTCTGCAACGTTTTTCCTTGCAGCAACGCTATACCGAATTGTAAGAAAGGCGTAATCATGACTTCTTTAATGAATCGTATCTCGAGCTCAGTAAAAGCAACGGCGCAAGTCGGTGTGCTTGGTAGTGTGTTAATGGCTGGCTCAGTGGTGTCACTTAAAGCGAATGCGGAAGATATTCTAACGAGTACACCTGTGACTTATGCATTAGCGACAGAGCTAACTAAAGGCACTGACATTACGACCGAGTATCTGCCACCAAAGCGCTATGGTATTGATCGTCTGCCGAATTGGTTTGGTACCAAGGGAGCAAGCAAAGTGCTTAAGTCTGGCGAAAAGGCGACCGTTGCTCTGACTCTGTCATCGATTTGGCAAGCCGATCCTACATTCGTATACGCAAGGCAAGGTAATATCCGCTTGGTTGAGGTCGATGTGGCTCAAGCGATTACGCCTCGAGCACAAGGTGTTGCAGCACTTACGTTATCGAATGGCGAAGTGTCTAAGTATGCTTGGTTAAACCCAACCAACTTAACGCGCATGGCTGCGATTGTGGCTGATGACTTTAAGTTATTGTGGCCAGAGCAGGCTGAAGCTATTGATAGTAATCTGCAGCGCGTGATGTTGGATGTTCGCGAACTGATTAACAAGCAACAAGCTGTATTGCTTGATAACGAAGTGGACTCAGTACTCTTGCTTTCGGAAAGCTTGGAAGATTTTGCATCTGGTAGCCAACTGTATGTTGAAGACCGCATGTTTAAAGCAGAGCTTGAATGGACAGAGCAGGACAAAGCGAAACTTAAAGCGATGTTTTCGGAAGATGATGCACTATGGCTTGTTACAGCGAAAAAGCCGAGCAACTTGATTAAATCTCTAGTACCTAATGAGCGTATTCTAGTGGTGGACTCAGTTGATCGTTGGGGTAGAGCAGGAATCAGTGCTCAAGCACCATTCTCTCGTTGGGAAGTTAAGCTATTTAAAGGCTAATCAACGAGATTCAATATATTAGGATCAAAAAAGCAGCCTAAATAGAGGCTGCTTTTTTGTACTTACCTTTTAGCAAAAAGCCAGGTAAGAATTCACAGTTAGAGCTTAATCTTACTCTGCTGCTTTAGTTTCTTCAGCTTCAACAGTTGCTTCGACAGCACCTTCAGTTTGCGCTGCTTGAGCCTGTTCTTCTGCTTCCATTTTTGCGCGTTCAGCTTTAGAAATGTAGCGAGGCTTATTACTTGTATGCAGTTTCGAATTCGCTTTTTTCTGCTTCTTTTTTAGAATTTGATTAATTTTTTTCTTACGGTTCATTGCTGCATAGCCTTGTATTTAGTTTAGGCGGTGGAGGATAATCATTTTAGCTCTAGAACTCAATATTTACATGGTATTCAGCAAGGAAATATCGTCATGCAGGCAGTCGAAACCGCTCGTTTAAGATTAAGAATGATTACAACTGATGATGCTGAATTTATCCAAAGGTTATATAGCTCAGAAGACTTCTTGCGTTATATCGGAGACAAAGAGATAACCAACACGGCAAAAGCTGAAGAGTATATCGAGAACAACATCCTTAAGATGCATCAAGAGAAGTGGGTCTGTTTGTTGATGGTAGAACTGAAAGCAATCTCAACGCCAATCGGAGTTTGCGGATCAATTACGAGGACCAGTTTGCTAAAGCAACAAGATTGGTCAGTATCTATGATTACTAATCGTCTCGTTGATAAAGACCCCTATAATTTGTCTCACCGTTTTAAGAAACATTTTGGCTTATCACCTAGTCAATACCGTAAGAATTATCGGCTCACAAGCTAACTATATGATCTGAAATATAAAGTAAAATGTAGGGTAGTATGAAGAGCCCATTTAGCTCTGAACCCGCTTTTAAATATGATATGAAATCGTGTTTATTTTTCTTGTCTGATAACCAAGAAATGCAGTAGATCTACTGTATTTTTCAAGGTTGGTGTTATGTAGTTTTCCCTCACTTTTATGACCATACCTAGTTAAATCGATATGGTTGAACCACAAAATAAGAGGTAAGTAATGCCACATGATGTAACAGATATGCCGGATTTTACTACTGAACAAAAAATCGTTGTGAACAGTAGGGAAGTGAATACTAAAACCAGACTGGTTAGAAAGGAAGATAATGGTAAATCGGTAACATCCGCGTCAGTACTGGTTGCAATCTATGAGAACAGCGGAATGATAGACTGTAAATGCCTGTGCACCATACCCAACGAAGGCTATTTGTTGGAGCTAAGACCTTGCTGTTAATATTCTAATAATAAATTTTTAATCTCTTTACCGTACACGCATCTTTCATTATCTTCGAATTCAAGCGTCCATTTATAAGTGACGTTATTAAACACATGTCTTAATAAAGTTGTGTCGTTAGTTGCTCTGTTAGGGAATATTATATGAATACGGACTACTCCCCTGTCATTGACGGTATACGTGAAGAACAAAACGAGGTCTTGGAAGTAAACGGTAAGGTTATTGAGCTAAATACCAAGCTCATACGCAATTTGGAAAATGGTTATATCGTAGGAACGATGCCATTGGCTTATAGAAAGATGATTCTTGCTATGAATCGTCATCGTGGACAACTATTCAGTGTGCCGCAGCTAAAAAAATCGGTTGGGAAGGTGAGAAGGTCACTAACTCTTCAGTGATTGTCGCTATTTCAGAGATACGTTCTATTCTTGGTGATGGCTTGATCCTAACGATTACTGGCGAAGGCTATGTGTTCCAACCCTAGTGTAACCCTCTAAATATCGTGTACAAAAAAGGGCACTTCATTTGGACGTATTGTCTTTAGTGAAGAGCCCCTAAGTGTATCGCTCAAAAGCAAGGTAATGACTTATTCGCCCGCAACTTGTAGGTGAGAGCGTTTAAGGCTCGCAATCAACATGTAAATCGTCGTCGCTAGTAACGATGCAAACAGGTAAGTGAACAACCCTGCTTGTGAATCCATGAAGCTATCTGCCACGATTGGACCTGCAACAGAGCCAATGCTGTAGCAAAGCAGCATGATTTGAGTTACTGATACTAAGTAGCTTGGATCTAAGTTACGGCAGCCCAAGTTAATAGCAATTGGGTAAAGCGCGAACGTTGCCATGCCTAGTACGAATAGGCTCATACCTAACACGTAGAAATCATGATTAATGGTTAATACGCCAATGCTTGCTACGCCAAGTAGGCAGAACAGAGCCATTAGTAACACTTGACCTACATGGTGAGATAACCAAGTCACCATTGGCTGTACAGCCATACCACCCATAATAACCAACGCCATCAAACCGCCAATGTCCTCGTGCGCAATATTACGTTGTTCTAGCTCCACAGGCATTAAACCGTAAATTGCACCCAGTGTAAGCCCTGATACGATGCAGCCGATTAGCGCACTGTGGCTCAATTTGCTGACCTGTTTTAGAGACAGAGACTGAGCATCATGGATCTGTGGTGGTGTCGCTTGTCCGTACATTAAAACAATGATCGCGCCAAATAGCAGAGTGAACATTGCAATAAATGGTACACCGCCAGTAATACCTAGGTAACCAATACCCAACTGACCAACTGCAGAACCGCCGTACAGTGAACACATGTAAATCGCTAAGCGTTTTGCACGTTGTGATTCATCACCGCTCATTAGCCATGATTCAACAATGACGAAAATACCGGCAACCGACACACCAGCAACAAAGCGCGCGATTAGCCACACAGCTTGATGTGGGATTAAAGGCAACACAAGGATCGTTGCGATAAACACGCTCAGTGCCATTACAAACGCGTCTTTGTGGCCGATACGTGCAATCGCACGCTCAATCAATAATGTACCCGCTAAGAGCCCTGCATAAAAGGCACTCGCCAACCAACTCGATAGATTACTGTCTAGGCCGTATTCAGATAGCATTAATGGCAATGAGCTCATTAGGTAGCCTGAAGCGATCGCGTAGAAAGACAGTGCAATAACTGGAACGGTTATGCGAGTTGTTGGTTGGATGTTGTCCAATGCAGGAGCCTCCGAAAGTGTGAGAAACGATGAATTTTCCGCGACTATGGGGGAGAAACTGAATTGGGTAAAACGAATAAAAATGGTCGTTAAGATAAAAGAAATTTGTCGACTAACAAAACTAAAATACCGTTGCGATATATAGGGCGTGTTGATCTTTAGAGCTTATTTTTGCAGCGAGTTGCTGGGTATTTATACAAGACAGAGGCGTCTATGTGTAGCTAGCCTACATGAGAAGCCAATAACGTAGTAGAAATGACCAGCAAACGCTGCCCGAAGGGTTCGGCTAAAGGCGTTTTACTCTTTGTTGAGGGAGATTTGCTTAGAGTGGCTAGGCAACTTCTCCCTCGCCGCGATTAAAATGCTTTTATCTCGAACAAAATTTAACCACGATAGGTCAACACGCCCTAATCATTTTACGAGATTTTATGTGGTCAAAAAGCCGTTAAACCCTTGTTCATTGGCTATTTAATTAAGAGGGTGAAAACAAATTTATTTGTAGCGTTGAAATTAGATTTTAAGTGCAGTTTACGATAAGAGCGCGTCTTTTCGGTATTGACGTGGTGAGCTGCCACTCCATTTACGAAATGCGTGACGGAAGTTGGCGCTGTCAGAAAAACCAACACGTTCAGAAATCTCTTCAATGCTCATTTTTGTCGACGATAGATAGTGTCGAGAAAGATGGAAACGAACGTGATCGAGTATTTTCTGGTAACTCGTATCGGCCGCTTTAAGATGGCGACGTAAAGTGCGAGAAGACATTCCTAACTCTGAGGAGATCGATTCTATTGATGGGTAGCATCCAGGCCTCTCAAGTAGCATTTGAGAGACTTTCTCTTTAAGGCTGGTGGATGCACTCACTTTTGCCAACATGTCATCACACGACTTGAGACACATTTGTAATGTGATGGTATTAGCTGTGGGCAGAGGAGAGTACAAGCTGGTCGCATCAAATTGCCATTCAAGGCGGTCGCTATTAAATTCAACAGGGCAACGGAAAACCTCTGTATAAAGGTCACCGTACTCTGGCTTCGGATAAGGAAAGCGGATCACTTGTGATGGAAAGGGCTGTTGCAGCACTTCTTCACACAGGCTTTGGATCGCTGCAAACCAATATTCACAACAAAATGGCAGCACAGAGTCTAAGTCGATCAGTTGTTCTGCGCGAAAATACCCAACGTTATCCTCTACAGACATGGTCTTTCTCAGTACGGGGCCGGCAAGTTGCAAATATTTAAATCCGATCAGCAAAGCATCTAACAGCGTTTCGCTACTGAACACCGCATAGCCCAACACTCCAAAGTCGCTAAATCGGGCTTGCTGACCAACTCGTAAACCTAATCCGCCTTCATCCGTGTTCGCTAGTGCGTTACTGAACACCGCCAACTTTTGCGCCAAAGTAATGTGAGTATCTGGCGTATTGAGCTGAAGATCATCAATATTACTGCCTTCCAACAACGCTTCGATACTGAGAGCCGGTGACATGTAACGATGCAGTAGCTGAAGGTCAAGAATACCGAATGCTTGCATATCGGGTTCATAGACTGCGGTGTATTCCATAGAATTCCTCTTGTTGAAGTGTGTAATCTTAACCGAACTCTTAACATCTTTGCTTCTCGTTTGTTCTCACTTCCCCAAGTTAATTCAAAATTTTTATTCGTGAGTTCAGAGTTTTACGTGGCTTGTTAGAGTTGTGTCCGAATATCACCGGTTTTTGTCTTTTTGAAACCTGTTCGGGATGTTATCAAAATGTTGTAATTTCACAAGTTGCACATTGGTTCGTTTCCAACATTTTGCTCAATAATCACTTTTATTAACGTGACGCTCCAATATGCGACTCCCGTAGCAACAAAGACAAAACTCATTACAACGATTAAACGTCTAAGGCGAATGTGACCGCTGGGTCCAGCCAAACAAGGAGATCATGGATGCACAATCTTGCTGTTAACTTAGAACGTAGCGCTTCACTCTTTCCAACCAAAGCCGCCTTACGTATGGGGGCGGATGAAGTCAGCTTTGCTCAGTTGGAACAACTTGCAGGGAAGGTCGCTGCAAATCTAAAGCGACTTGGATTAAATAAAGGAGATAAGGTTGCACTGTCTTGTCCCAATGTGACTTATTTCCCCATCGCATATTACGGAATTCTGAAAGCAGGCTGCGTTGTCGTCCCTTTAAACGTGTTGTTCAAGGCGAGAGAGATTGCTTATCACTTGAATGACTCCGACGCGAAAGCCTACCTTTGTTTTGAGGGGACTGATGATCTTCCTATTGGGCGTTACGGGCTACAAGGCTTTGAACAGGCCAATAACTGTGAGCATTTTGTCTCTATGCCAATCCCGTCAGGCAGTGATGCTTGTTCTGAAGAAGCTGCTGAAAAGAAGGAAGTCATAACCGAATGGTTGAGACAACCTTTAGAAACCTTTGAAGCTATAGCCTGCCATGGAGATGATACTGCGGTCATTCTGTATACATCCGGTACTACTGGCCAGCCAAAAGGGGCTGAGTTGTCTCACACCAACATGCAAACCAATGCAATGTCCTCGCAGTATCTGATGAGATTGGAATACAGCGATACAACAATGGCAACACTTCCTCTGTTCCATAGTTTTGGTCAAACGGTAATGATGAATGCGAGTGTGTTGACGGGTTCAACTATGGTCTTGATTCCACGCTTCGAACCATCATTAGTGATTGAACAGATCATTAACCACAAAGTGAGCGTGTTTGCTGGCGTTCCTACCATGTATATCGCACTGCTCAGAGCGGGAGAGGAATCGTTAGAGCGCTCTGAGCAGGTTAAGCATAGCTTGAGGTTAGGCGTGTCTGGAGGGGCATCTATGCCAATTGAGGTGATTCGTCAGTTTGAGTCGCGCTTTGAACTGCCAGTATTGGAAGGGTACGGGCTCTCTGAAACAGCGCCAGTCGCGACCTTTAATCACATTGATGGTGATCGACTATCTGGTAGTGTCGGTCAACCACTGTGTGGACATCTTATCAAGGTTACTGATGTACAAGGCAACTCGGTCGCAATGGGAGAGTTGGGCGAAGTGTGTATAAAGAGCCCAAGTGTCATGAAAGGCTATTATCAACGACCAGAAGCAACGTCAGAAGCGATCAGATATGGCTGGTTTTTAACGGGTGATATCGGGCGTATTGATGAGCACGGCAACTTGTTCATTGTTGATCGTGTTAAAGACATGATTATCCGTGGCGGCTATAACGTCTACCCGAGAGAGATTGAAGAAGTGTTGATGTGTCACCCGGATGTCGAGATGGTGGCTGTGGTTGGCGAACATCATGATCAGTTGGGGGAAGAGATTCATGCCCATGTGGTACTTCACGAACATACACAATGTGACAGCAAAGCGTTAATGGCATGGTGTCGTGAACAACTGGCCGATTACAAATACCCTCGTAAAGTATTCATTCGTAGTGCGCTACCAATGACGGCAACAGGAAAAATCTTAAAGCGAGAGCTACATCCTTTAGAAGTTGCGGAGACAATCAATGGATAACTATGACTTTATTATTTTAGGCGGTGGTTCTGCTGGGTGTGTGATGGCTTCTCGATTGTCGGAAGACCCAAATACTACTGTTTGTTTGCTCGAGGCTGGTGGCAAAGACACGAGCCCCTTTATTCATACTCCAGTTGGCGTTGTGGCGATGATGCCGACCAAACTCAATAACTGGGCTTTTGAGACGGTTGAACAGCCGGGCTTAAATGGTCGTAAAGGTTATCAGCCAAGAGGGAAGACGCTTGGTGGGTCGAGTTCTATTAACGCCATGATGTACGCGCGTGGGCATCGTTATGACTATGACACTTGGGAAAGTTTAGGTAATGCAGGGTGGGGCTATGAGTCGTGCCTGCCTTACTTTAAGAAAGCTGAAAACAACGAAGTGCACAAAGATGAGTACCATGGTCAAGGAGGTCCCTTGAATGTGGCAAACCTTAGATCACCGAGCCCAATGTTGGAGCGCTACTTGTCCGCGTGCGAATCGATCGGTGTACCGCGAAATGAAGACATCAACGGAGCCGCTCAGTTTGGTGCCATGCCGACTCAGGTAACTCAGTTAAATGGTGAACGATGCAGTGCAGCCAAGGCCTATTTGACGCCAAACCTATCGCGTCCCAACCTAACTGTCGTAACTAAAGCTACGACTCATAAAGTCTTGTTTGAAGGTAAGAAAGCGGTTGGAGTTGAATACGGTTCTAACGGTAATCGCTATCAGATTCGATGTAACAAGGAAGTCATTTTATCTGCAGGGGCTTTCGGATCTCCTCAACTGTTGTTGCTGTCAGGCGTGGGTGCTAAAGACGAGTTGGCGGAACATAGTATCGAGCAAGTCCATGAGCTGCCAGGAGTGGGTAAGAACCTGCAAGATCATATCGATTTGGTGCACTCTTATAAGTGCAGCGAAAAGCGAGAAACCTTCGGTATTTCGTTGCAAATGGCCGCTGAAATGACTAAAGCATTACCTTTGTGGCATAAAGAGCGCCGTGGGAAAATGAGCAGCAACTTTGCAGAAGGTATTGGCTTTCTTTGCTCTGATGATCATATCGCAGTGCCGGATTTGGAGTTTGTATTTGTCGTTGCGGTAGTGGATGACCATGCGAGAAAAATCCATACTAGTCATGGCTTTACCTCACATGTTACGTTGCTGAGGCCAAAAAGCCATGGCACCGTGACACTCAATAGCTCTGATCCTTACGATCCACCAAAGATCGACCCAGCGTTTTTCAGTCACCCGCATGACATGGAAATCATGATTAAAGGGTGGAAGAAGCAATATCAGATGCTAGAAAGTGAAGCGTTCGATGATATTCGTGGCGACGCTTTTTATCCGGTCGATGCCAATGATGACAAGGCGATTGAGCAAGATATCCGTAATCGTTCCGATACCCAGTACCACCCTGTAGGAACCTGTAAAATGGGCACTGCCGATGATGTACTGGCAGTAGTGGACAAAGATTTGAAAGTTCACGGGATGGAGAGTTTGCGAGTCATTGATGCTTCGATTATGCCGACACTCGTGGGAGCGAATACCAATGCACCAACTATCATGATCGCAGAGAAAATTGCTGACCAGATCAAAGAGCAATATGGTTTGAGTGAACAAAGTGACTTGAATCAGAAGAGTGATTTGAACAAGCATGAAGCAGGCGAGAAAGCAGAACACGAATTAAGTGTTTAGAAGACAATACGATAAATTGTTGTCTGAATATAGGTTATGAAGCCTTATTTGTTAAGGGCTCATAACCTATTTTTGTTTGCCGGTTAATGAATGATTTTAGGCAAACTTATTTAGCTAAAGCTTGATTAAGCCATTGATCAAATTGACCTTTTGGTAAAGCGCCGTTGATCGTATCGACACGCTGACCGTTCTTGAATACCATCACCGTTGGGATGCTTCTGATTTGATACATAGCCGCCAGTTGCTGTTGAGCTTCGGTATCGATTTTAACAAATCGAACATCGCCAGCGCGCTCTTTAGCGACATCGCTAAATACAGGTGCGAAACCTACACATGGGTTGCACCATGTCGCCCAAAAATCGACAACGACAGGTTGTGAACTGTTCAAAATCGATTGGAAATTCAGTGATGTACCTTCGATTGGTGCACCGTCTAGAAGGGCATTTTTGCACTTACCGCAAGTAGGGCTTTCTGAAATTCTTTCTGAAGGAACTCGGTTTACGCCACCGCAAGAAGGGCAACGAGTGTTGAATGTAGACATAACTTTCTCTTTTTTATTGCATCTCCGTGGCTAACGCGATTTACGAATCACGTACGGAACGCTTATACTGTTTAAAACATGAATACGATACTCAAATAAAAACAAACAATAAACAGGTAAATGATGACAAAATTTTACGCCGAAATTACGGGCTGGGGAAAGTGTCTGCCACCAGCCGTGCTGTCCAATGATGATTTAAGCACATTCATTGATACGTCTGACGAGTGGATTCGCACTCGAACTGGTATCGAAAACCGTCGTATCAGTCATGTAAATACCTCTGAGCTAGCGACCGTTGCTGCTCAACACGCAATGGCGTGTGCAGGCCTAACGGCTGAAGACATCGACCTAGTTATCGTTGCGACGTGTAGCCCAGATTCTCTTATTCCAAACACTGCGTCGAAAGTTCAACAGAACTTAGGTATCAAGAGCGCAGCTGCTTTTGACCTTAACGCGGCGTGTACGGGCTTCATTTACGGTGTTGAAACTGCAACTCGATTGATTCAGGCGGGCAACTACCGCAATGCGATCGTTGTGGGCGCAGAGCGTCTTTCATTCTTCATCGACTGGACTAAGCGTGACACTGCGGTTCTATTCGGTGATGGTGCAGGTGCAGTCGTACTTTCTCGCACTGAAGAGCAAGTTGGTCTCCAAGAAGCGCAAATCGGCTGTGATGCTGAAGGCCGAGATATTCTAGCAGTGCCTAAGTTCGGTACTTCTATGGACCGTTTTGCGGCTGATAATGGTTACTGGGACTTCGATTTCGTAGGTAAAGAGATCTTCAAGCGTGCAGTTAAAGGCATGGGTGCGGCTGCCCACACCGTATTGAGCCGCACAGGCATCTCAACAGACAACATCGATGTTGTGATTCCACACCAAGCAAATATCCGAATCATTCAAACGCTTTGCGATATGGCAGGCATTGAGCGTGAGAAAGCGTTTGTGAACATTCAAAACTACGGCAACACGTCGGCAGCGACCGTGCCAATTGCACTATGTGAATCACTAGAGCAAGGTTTTGTTAAGCCCAATTCAAATATCCTGGTTGCAGCATTTGGTGCTGGTTTAACTTGGGGTGCAGGCCACATTAAATGGGGTAGCCGTGTTGAGCCGTTAGGTCAATCAGATGCCAAACTGCCAGAAGTGGAACAATCAGCATTAGAGCTACTAGAGAAGGCCATTTTACACTGTAAAACGCGCCCTAACTCAGAAAGCGAATAGCAGTTATGGTGCAAGTTCGTCTAATGGATAAAGCCGACCTTGATGGGGCGGCTTTAGTTCACCAAGCTACATTTGTTCGACAACAAAATTCGAAGGATTAGTTACAATGTAACTTAAATGCAGCGCCACGCTTTCTTAACTTTGTAGCAGAAAGTGAAGGTGAGATTGTTGGTTACATTATATGGGTTCAAAAGAGTGGGTTTAGGCCTGAAGCTGTTTTGGAGTTGGAGCAACTTGCTGTGTTACCGAGTGCGCAAGGGCAAGGGTTGGGTAAAAAGCTGATTCTAGATTCTTTGCCGCAAGTGAAGCAGAAACTTGCAGAGCAAGGCTCGACACTAAAACATGTATTAGTGACCACCAGAGCGGACAACTTTGCACAAAAGCTGTATCAATCTACATTGGGTGCAGAAGTCGAAACTACGATTTCAAATCTGTACTCGGCGGATGAAGTGCTTATGATAGCTCGCAATGTCGGTGAGCGAATCTAATCGCTGAGTTCTTAGAACTTATTATAATCATCAGTAAATGTTCAATAAGGGGCTTCTAGAGTCCCTTTTGTTATTTCTTAGGAAGTGTTTTGAAGAAAGTTTTAGCAATTGGCTACGTTTGGCCAGAACCGAATTCATCGGCGGCTGGCAGCCATATGATGTCACTTTTACGCCTGTTTAAGCGACAAGGCTGGTCTGTTGAATTCGCAACGCCTGCTCAAGAGACCGAGCATATGATCGATCTCTCTGAAGAGGGTATCACGAGCCAATCTATTGAACTGAATTGCGATAGCTTTGATAAGTACATCGAACAGCTACAACCTGATGTTGTCATGTTTGACCGTTTTATGATGGAAGAGCAATTTGGTTGGCGTGTTGAGAAGGTATGTCCTAATGCCTTTAAGCTATTGGATACTGAAGATTTACAGTTCCTACGTAATGCTCGACATGAAGCTGTTAAAAAAGAGACAGATCTGACGAAAGAGCATCTTTACAGTGATCTGGCCAAACGTGAAATTGCCGCGATTCTGCGCTGTGATCTTTCATTGATCATTTCAAGCTACGAGATGGAGCTGCTCCAATCTGAGTTCAATATCAATCCAAAGCTTCTACATCATCTACCTTTCATGGTTGATCTTAATACTTTGCCTGAACGCACGAAAAGTTATGAAGAACGTAAGCATTTCATGACGATAGGTAATTTTAGGCATGCACCTAACTGGGATGCAGTGCTTCAGTTACAGAAGATTTGGCCGAAGATTCGTAAGCAGTTGCCTGATACCGAGCTTCATATATACGGTTCATACCCGCCGCCAAAGGCAACTGCTTTGCATAACCCTAAAACCGGTTTCCACATCAAAGGTTGGGCTAAAGATGCTCAAGAAGTGATGGAAGAGGCACGTGTATGTGTTGCGCCATTACGTTTTGGTGCGGGCATTAAAGGTAAGTTGCTTGACGCGATGAAGCTTCAAACCCCGAATGTAACGAGTCAGATTGGCAGTGAAGGCATGTTACCGCAAGGCGAACTGCAATGGCCGGGTGCGGTTGCTGATGATATTGATGAGTTTGTGGCTGCAGCAGTTGAACTTTATCGCGATGAAGAAAAGTGGCTTGAAGCCCAAAGCCAGTGTCACTCTATTCTTGAAGCGCATTACGAGCAAGATAAGTTAGGCAATCAACTGATCGAACGATTAACTGCATTGGTTTCTGAGCTTGACTCGCACCGATTGGATAATTTCTTCGGTTCAATGCTCAAGCACCACACCATGGCAAGCACCAAGTACATGTCGCAGTGGATAGCTGAAAAGAATAAGACTAAGTAGCTGATACAGCTCAAATGAAATCAAAAGCCCTTAGGTTAACGCCTAAGGGCTTTTTGTTTGTTGGGAGCTTACAGCTAGCTGAATGACAAGGAAACAATTGTTGCTATAAATGGGTTAATTTATATTAGCATTGACTAATCTACATTTATTAGTAAACTCTAATTTACTGTGATTGAGAGTAATTATGTTTCTGGATAGGAGAGGTCTGTGTTGAGTTTGATTCATTGGAATGCCTTTTTCGGCGGCATGCTGTTGGGCATGTCGGCCATTGTGTTAATGCTAGGGATTGGTCGAGTCGCTGGTATTAGCGGAATTGTCAGTCGATTATTGCCTGTTCGCATCAGTAACAAAGAAGGCAAAAGCACGGATACAGAAAAACTGAAAAGCAATGGCGTATCGCGTTTGTTATTGGAATGGTCGTAAGTGGTTGGTTGTTCATTCCTACCGGTTACCAACTCCCACAACCGGAAGAGATGAATCTCGTAGTGGTGGTTATCGCTGGTCTGTTAGTCGGATTTGGCACTAAAACAGCGAATGGTTGTACAAGCGGACATGGCATTGTGGGCATGGCGCGTTTGTCAAAACGTTCAATTATCGCGACTTGTGTATTCATGGGTGTCGCAATGGCTACGGTGCTTATTAAGAACCTAATGGGGTTGGGGGCATAATGAAAAACTCTTCATTTACTATCGTTGTTGGTTTGCTTGCTGGAGTCTTGTTTGGCTCGGGTATGATCATTTCAGGCATGGTAGATCCTAACAAGGTACTCGGCTTCTTAGATGTGACTGGTGATTGGGACATAAGTCTCGCATTCGTAATGGGTGGCGCACTGATGGTGTTTGCGCCGTTTTATCATCTAGTCATTAAAAAGCGAGATAAAGCGATCAATGGTGAGCGATTAGATAGCAGCAATAATCCGGTAATCGACAGAAAGCTGATTGTGGGTTCCACAGCGTTTGGCTTAGGTTGGGGGCTTGCTGGCTTTTGTCCTGGTCCAGCGGTGACGAGTCTTAGTGGTGGCAACCCTACCGTATGGGTATTTATGATAAGCATGCTGGTGGGTATGTGGCTTGCAGGTCGAACGAATAAAACCTGTTAAGGTAAACCTATCGTGTATCTAATTGACTTGATGTAAGTTTTAGAGAGGCCGACTCGCTTTAGTTCTTTAGCCAGTCGGCCTTTTTTAGATCTACAACAATTAATTGATGGTCGTTGAAACTGGGCAGTGATCGCTGAGTTTGTAGTCGAGAACATCTTGTGTTTTGAATACTTGTTGTTTCGCAGGATCTGCATTCAATGATTCACTCACTACAATATGATCAATAACAGAGCGGAACTGATGCGTGCGATGGTTGTTGCGGTTAGAGCGTACTTTGCAGTCTGCGCGTGTCTTTCGTGTCGCTAACTGCGCATCAGTATATTGTGTTAACTCTTTCCACATCCAATCTCGTGAGTAAGCGAGGTTATGGTTAAAGTCGCCAAGAATGGCGTAGTATTCGTTGTTGCGCTCTCTTTGCTTTATCCACTTGTTCAGTTGTTGGGCTTGCTCTTTTAAACGTGAGCAATCGCGGTTGGACTTATAAGCACCACTGCACCCTGCCTTTAAATGAACAGATAGCATGTGAATGGGTTTAGTCTCTGTCTCTATAACGATATAGCTGGCAAACCTAAGTTTACTGTTGGACGTAGTTTCAAGCGGAAAGTCAGCGTAGTCGGTGAGGGGTACGCCTTTACGAACCGCAAACCCCGTGTATTGGTTCACTTCTTTAAATTGGTGGTTGCTGTTCTTAGGTAGCGCCCGGTCAGACATTAAGATCTGATATTGATCACCAGCCACACGCTGAATGGCATTTACGTCATCGACTTCTTGAAAGGCAACCACATCGGCGTTTAAGGATTGAAAATACGTGCCGAGTTTATCGAAGTCGACTTGATCTCGTTTATCAGAAAACTTATTCACAGCCTCGTTGGTTGATAACCATTCGATATTCCAACTGGATATGGTTAAAGGTTCAGCAATTGCTTGGTTACCGATTAGGCAGCCTAACATTAACCA
Organism: Vibrio chagasii; assembly: GCF_002954585.1. GTDB lineage: Bacteria > Pseudomonadota > Gammaproteobacteria > Enterobacterales > Vibrionaceae > Vibrio > Vibrio chagasii_A. Next base: position 597,331 of record NZ_MSCI01000001.1, on the reverse strand, counting down.
CTTTTGTAGTCGTTTCATCCCAAATATCCCTAAATTTGTCGACCAATATTGATGAGCCGTTATCCTACAACACTTACCAAAAATTCAACTCTTTTTAGCAGTATTTTTATTGTTACATTGTTTCTTTTCGAGTTGAGAACTAGCGTAATAATATTGAATTGATCTTAGTCAGCGTTCTCTTTTTATTGATCCAAATCAATACTCAAGTTTGGTGGTTCTCGTTAAATACGCCACTATATCTAGTGTTAGTTTAACGGTAAATCGCTCTATATAGTGTGTTTGTGGATAAGTCTGTGAATACCTCAAGAGTAAGGAGAAGTGGTGAAATCAATCGTAATCAAGCGTGATGGCTCAAGAGCTCCATTCAGTAGAGATCGCATCCAGGCTGCAGTGGAAGCAGCATCAGACAAAACCGATAAGGAAATTGCTATTTATGCATTGAATGTGGCATTAGCAGTTGAGTTGAAGCTCGAAGACTACGATGAAGTTCATATCTCTGAAATTCAAACCATGGTCGAGAACGAGCTAATGCAGGGACCATATAAGTCTCTGGCACGCGCATACATCGAATATCGTCACGATCGCGACATCGCTCGTGAAAAACAAAGTGCGTTAACTCGTGAAATCGAAGGTTTGATCGAAGAAAGCAACGTTGATCTGATCAATGAAAACGCGAACAAAGATGGCAAAGTAATCCCAACTCAGCGTGACCTGCTAGCGGGTATCGTGGCTAAACACTATGCAAAAACTCACATTTTGCCACGTGACATCGTACATGCTCACGAGTGTGGTGACATTCACTACCACGATTTAGACTACGCACCGTTCTTCCCGATGTTTAACTGTATGCTTATCGACTTGAAAGGCATGTTAACGCATGGCTTCAAGATGGGTAACGCAGAAATCGATACGCCTAAGTCTATCTCTACCGCAACGGCAGTAACTGCGCAGATCATCGCACAAGTGGCGAGCCATATTTACGGCGGTACAACGATCAACCGTATCGACGAGGTTTTAGAACCTTACGTGATGGCAAGTTACGAGAAGCATTTATCGTTAGCGAAAGAGTGGGATATTCACAGCCCAGAAGCGTTTGCTATTTCTCGCACTGAGAAAGAGTGTTACGACGCATTCCAATCTCTTGAATACGAAGTAAACACACTGCACACCGCTAATGGTCAAACACCATTCGTTACGTTCGGTTTTGGTTTAGGTGAAAGCTGGGGCTCGAAACTGATTCAGCAATCAATCTTGAAGAATCGCATTGCAGGTTTAGGTAAGAACCGTAAAACAGCCGTGTTCCCTAAACTGGTCTTTGCTATCAAAGATGGTTTGAACCACCAGCCACAAGATCCAAACTACGATATCAAGCAACTGGCACTTGAGTGTGCGTCTAAACGTATGTACCCAGATATTCTTAACTACGACAAGGTAGTAGAAGTGACAGGGTCATTTAAAACACCTATGGGTTGCCGTAGCTTCTTGAATACATACGAAGAAAACGGCGAGCTTATCCATGAAGGTCGTAACAACTTAGGTGTTGTGAGCTTGAACTTGCCACGTATTGCGATCAACGCAAAACAAGATATGGCGAAGTTCTACGAGTTGCTTGATGAAAAACTGAAGCTTGCTCGTCGCGCATTAGAAACTCGTATTTCTCGTCTAGAAAATGTGAAGGCACGTGTTGCTCCAATCCTTTACATGGAAGGTGCATGTGGTGTTCGCTTGAAAGTGGATGATTCAATTGCAGATATCTTCAAGAACGGCCGTGCTTCTGCTTCTCTTGGTTACATTGGTATCCATGAAGCGATGACTGCACTTTACGGCACTGAAGTTCATTTGTACGACGATGGCGAAATGCGTGCTAAAGCGCTTGAGCTAGTGGAGTACATGAAGCGTGAAGTGGAATCTTGGACGAAAGAGACAGGTTACGCGTTCAGCCTATACGGCACACCAAGTGAAAACCTATGTAGCCGTTTCTGCAGCATTGATACCAAAGAGTTTGGTGTGATTGATGGTGTAACAGACCGTGGTTACTACACAAACAGCTTCCACTTAGACGTGCAGAAGAAAGTGAACCCATACGATAAGATTGATTTCGAGATGCCTTATCCTGAAATCTCTAGCGGTGGTTTCATTTGTTACGGTGAATTCCCTAACATGCAGAAAAACATCGAAGCACTAGAAAACGTATGGGATTACAGCTACACACGTGTCCCTTACTACGGTACTAACACGCCGATTGATGAGTGTTACGAGTGTGGTTACAACGGTGAGTTCGATTGTACGAGTAAGGGCTTTACCTGTCCTAAATGTGGCAACCATGACTCAACTAAAGTATCAGTAACACGCCGTGTTTGTGGTTATCTTGGTAGCCCTGATGCACGACCATTTAACTTCGGTAAGCAAGAAGAGGTTAAACGTCGAGTGAAGCACCTTTAGTGAACTGTAAGTTCGTCAGCTAGCTTCTTTAAAAGATCTACGTTTCACGAAACAAGATTGGTATCGGCTTAATGTCGATACCAATTTATTGGTTTCACTACTCGCTACATTTTAAGTAACCCATTCAGCCATCACGAGTTTTCAATACTGCCTTATGAATTATCATCAATATCATCCAATCGACGTCGTAAATGGCCCAGGCACACGCTGTACTTTGTTCGTATCGGGTTGCGTGCACCAGTGCCGTGGGTGTTATAACCAGTCGACGCAAAGGTTGGACTCCGGGCATTTGTTCACTCAAGAGCTACAAGACCACATTATTGCTGATCTGAATGATCTGCGTATCAAACGCCGTGGTTTATCGCTTTCTGGTGGTGATCCTCTGCATCCTGCGAACGTTTCTGAAATACTGAAGTTGGTTAAGCGCGTAAAAGCAGAATGCAAAGGCAAAGATATCTGGATGTGGACTGGCTATGAACTTGGTGAGTTGGATGAAAATCAGAAGCAAGTGCTGGAATACGTTGATACTTTAATTGATGGTCGTTTCGAGCAAGATAAAGCGGATCCAATGCTGGATTGGCGTGGTAGTTCAAACCAAATTATCCATCGATTTACTGATATCTAAGGTTGTCGTCATTTCGTAGGCTTGTGAAAAGAAAAAGCGCATCATGGTTAGCACAATGTAATCAATCAGCCCTTGGGTGTGAGTTCTTTTCGTTTGTTCTAGTAGTTCTAATCAGTATTTAGGCGGCCAATTGGTCCGGCTCTTCTATGAGGTTGTTTATCCACTTCTTAGAGTGGATTCGTTGGCTAGTTAATGCGATCTTCGCCAGCTCCTCCAGCAACACAATCATCAACACCCATTCTAAAGACCAGCCAAGTACTAAAGCAGTGAAATAGGCGAGGGGAATACCAATTGCCCACTGACCAAATATGTCGATAAAGATGCTGTAATTGATGTCGCCACCGCTTTTCAATACGCTTCCTATGCCAACCATATTGAAGACTCGTAATATCATGCCAGCCGCCATTACCAACGTGACATTAACCGCTGTATCTTTGAGTTCCAGGTGCGTTAAATCGATCAATTGCACAATGGCGGGTTTGGCGATAAAACACAGCAGTGCTAGCAAAGTAGCAAGCGCGCAACTCACAAGCACATAGCCCCAAGCGGTATTTTCAACCCGTTGATAGTTCTTAGCACCAATCTCATTACCAAGGATGATCGAGGCGGCAACGGCAAAACCCAAGAAAGCCGAAATTAAGATACTTTCCACTGGCGATAATAACGAGATGATCGCAAGCTCGCCAACGCCAATCTGCCCAACAATGACATTGTAAATTAGTATTCCACCCGCCCACGCCGTATCGTGAACTAGCATCGGAATAGCGATCTTGAAGTACTTCTTTCTGTGCTTAGGCAAGATGGCATCGCGCAAACTGCCGATTGTAGGGAACAAATGTAGATAGTGTTTTCTTACCATTACTACCAGCGCGACAGTTTGAAAGCATCGTGAAACCGTAGTGCCGATCGCTGCGCCAACCACACCTAGCTCTGGGAAACCAAACAATCCGAAGATAAGCAGTGCATTTAGAATTGCATTGACGATGATTGCCCAAATGCTGATTTTTGTGGGCAATTTTGCTTCAACAACCGATCGCAGTGCGCTTTCTAGTGGCACTACAATTGCGGTACCAATAAGGCTGGCTCCTGTTATCCAAAGGTAATCCGTTGCCAAGCGGATGTAATCAGGGTCTGAGGCCACTACAGACACGACTGATTCAGGAACCAATGTATAAATCAAAACAAAAGGGATGATGGCCAAAATAGACAGTGCCCATGATTGCGCCAACACACGTCGGATGCCGTTAAAGTCACCCGCTCCGAAATATTGCGAAGCTAGCACGCTCACTGCACCACTAATCCCAGACACCATGATCAAATTATAAAAGAATATGCGGTTGCCAACACCGACCGCTGCGGTTGCAGCATCACCGAGTTGATTGACCATGAAAATATCAACTACGCCGAGCAGTGAGAACAGCATAGTTTGTAATGACACAGGTAAACCGATGTGCAGTAGCTTTTGCCAAAATCTTTGTCTAAATGACGATATGTAGAGAGCATCGCATTTCCCTTGTCGTTAATATGCAAGAAGTGTATCGGCATTTAATTTCACTGTGTTGTTCACATTCATCACAGACTTTTGTCAAACTATCTACTTTTATGGCTTGGTCACCTAAATGAGCTGGCACCGGAATGAGCGAAAAGCAAGAGCGATACGAGATCTCTGAAAAGACACATCAAGAGTTTGTCGACCAAAGCCATGTTCTGGCATTCGAAGAGCTAGGTATCGTTCAGTGTGGTACGGCATCGTGCCGGGATTTCCTTTCGGTATACCGAAAGAATCAACAGAAACATATGTTGTTTACGGTTAGAGGGAAAGGTTGGTTAGAGAGTAGAGGGTGCCGTTACATCCTAGAGCCGGGCTCTTGCATTACTGTACCATCCTGCATCGAGAATGGTTTTGGTATTGAAGAAGAAACATGGCAGATAGCGTGTATCTTTCTATCGCCGGATAAACACTGGGAGAATATCGTCAGTGATGAAATCAGTTATACACTCTCGCCTGCGGCAGAAGTTGTCTCATCTTGCATACATACTCTGTTGAGAAGCATTGCATTGCCGATTGATTTAGGTGGTGCCATCGCCAATCACAGTGTGGCACAAATAGAGTTTTTGATTAATGCACCGGTCCCTAACCACCAGTCACGAAACCTAGTTCGTTTGAGGCGCGTATTCGACAATGTCCAAAAGCAGCTTCACAAATAATGGAACGTACATGAATTAGCAAACTTGTTTCCTTGTTCAGAGCATCACTTTCATCGCTTATGCCAGCGTTATTATTCTCATAGCCCGATGACACATATCATGCGAATGAGAATGGAGTACGCGGCGCGCTTATTGAAATCGAGCGACTGGTCTATTCAACACATTGGCGAGATCGTTGGGTATCCGAATGCGGCAAACTTCAGTACTCGATTTAAAGCATGGTCGGGAATGACGCCAAGGCACTTCAAACGCGGCGCCACAATTGGGAACTGACTTTTATCTACACTCACTTTTATTAGTGGAAATATTAATAGTTGTTTGATTTTTTGCACGAATTTGCCCGGTAAAATGACCAATCTCTGATTACTTCTGTGAACTCAGTGCTTCTCTTAAAAAATGTTTCTGATTTTACTACGATAATGTTAACGTGAAGTTCATTACTTGAATTTCAAAGGGTTGTGACTTTCATGTTTTCACATCTACCAAAACCAACTTTAGATCCAATTCTATCTCTTTCTGTTGCTTACCGCGGCGATACTCGCACTGACAAAGTCGATTTAGGCATTGGCGTTTATAAAAACGACCAAGGCGAAACACCTATCATGAAAGCCGTATCTATGGCTCAAGATATCGTTGTTGAAACACAGAAAACGAAAGCTTACGTTGGCCTAGCGGGCTGTGAAGAGTTTAACCAAAGCATGGTTGATCTGCTGCTTAAAGGGACTTCTGCAATGGATCGTGTTGCTGCGATTCAAACACCAGGTGCAAGTGGGGCACTTCGAATGTTGGGTGACTTAATGAAAGTTTCTCAACCAGACACTACAGTTTGGATTTCAAACCCAAGCTATGTGAACCACAAACCTGTGATGGAAGCGGCAGGCTTAAAAGTTCGATACTACAATTACTTCAGTCCTGAAACGAAGCAAGTTGATACTGCAAGAATGTTAGATGACCTATCGAAAGCGGGTCCATCAGACGTGGTACTACTGCACGGTTGCTGTCATAACCCAACGGGTGCTGATATCGACTTTGGAGCGTGGCAGGAAATCACGAAATTGTCGCAGAAAAATGGTTTCTTACCATTCGTTGATATTGCTTACCAAGGCTTTGGTGACGGCCTAGAAGAAGATGCAAAAGGTCTTCAATACATGGCGAACAACGTGGAAGAGATGTTAATTACTACCTCTTGCTCAAAGAATTTCGGCTTGTACCGTGAAAGAACGGGCGCTGCGATTGTGATTGGTAAAAACAGTGAACATGTTGGTAATGCGAAAGGTAAGTTACTGACGCTTGCTCGCTCAACTTACACTATGCCGCCAGATCACGGTGCGGCGTTGGTTAAAACAATTCTTCAGAATCAAGATCTAACAACGATTTGGAAGCAAGAATTGAGTGAAATGCAGCAACGTTTGTTAAATCTGCGCCAAAGTTTATGTGATGAATTGCGAAATACTTATAACACGTCACAATTTGATTTCATTGAAAGTCATAAAGGTATGTTTACTGTACTAGGCTTTAAAGAAATTCAAATGAATCAATTACGTGAAGAATATGGCATCTACGGTGTTGGTGATGGACGCATCAATATTGCAGGTCTTTCTGAATCCCACATTCCTTACGTAGCGAAAGCGATAGCCAACGTATCAAAATAATAGAAGGTGACTGAATGTATAATTGGAAAGCGATTATAACCCTAATGTTAAGTGGCGGCTTGTTTGCTTGTACAACCACGACTCAGGTACCGGTTGAACCAGAGCAAAAGCCTCAGATCGAACAACCAGTTGTTGACGATTCTTCTAAGACAGACGCAACTGAAGGCGACAAAGTAACGGAACCTACCGAGAAGCCTGAAGAAGTAAAACCAACTGAACCAGAAGCGAAACCAAAGCCTGAAGAAAAACCGGCAGCAAAACCAACCAAAACCAGTGACGGTAAACTGATCCTTGGTGAAGAAGAGTGGGTATTTGTTCCTGGCTTGAAAGAGGCGTTTAAAGCGCGTGTAGATACCGGTGCAACGACATCTTCAATCAGTGCTGTGGATATCGTAGAGTTTGAACGTGACGGTAAAGATTGGGTTAAGTTTAAAATCGCGCACGATGGCATCACAACAGAAGAGATCAGTCTACCTGTAGAGCGTTGGGTTAAGATCAAGCAATCGAGTGCTGAAGGCACACAACGTCGTGCAGTGGTTGTCGCTTCGATCCAAATTGGTGATCTAAAAGACAAAACTGAATTTACTCTAGCGGACCGAACGCACCTTTCTTTCCCACTTCTGCTAGGAAGAAGCTTCTTTAGAGATGTGGCGGTTGTCGACGTAAGTCAGAAATACGTTCAGAAGAAAGTGACTAAATAGTTTCAGAGCTACTCTGACACGTTAACTTTCTAATAATCGAATCCCTGCTAATTGAATTAGCGGGGATTTTTTCATTTTTACGACCGTGATTTAGGTAAATACCGATAATTCGTCTTTGTAAGTGAACCGTTCACTGTTTAGCCTCGACAATGTGATCCTGATCTCTATATAATCCGCGCTTCATTTTCGTTTAACCCATACTTTCGTAGTCCTTATTTAGGTTTATCCAACTGCCTAATAATTATCTATCCAGTACACGCTTAGGAATTACTTCTTTGATATCTACCGCGAACATCACAATGCAATTTGGCGCAGAGCCTTTGTTTGAAAACATCTCAGCTAAATTTGGTAACGGCAATCGCTATGGTCTGATTGGCGCCAATGGTTGCGGCAAATCGACGTTCATGAAAATCCTAAGTGGTGCGCTAGCACCGAGCTCGGGCAACGTTTCAATCACTCCTGGAGAAAAACTGGGCGTATTGAGCCAAGATCAGTTCGCTTTTGAGCAGCACAGCGTAATTGACGTTGTGATCATGGGCGACAGAAAGTTATGGGAAGTAAAACAAGAGCGTGACCGTATTTACTCTTTGCCTGAAATGAGCGAAGAAGACGGTATGAAAGTGGCAGAGCTTGAAAGCGAATTCGCAGAAATGGATGGCTATACAGCGGAAAGTCGTGCTGGCGATATTCTTATCCAAGCGGGTATCGAAGAAGAGCTACACTTTGGCCTGATGCAGCAAGTTGCTCCGGGTTGGAAACTGCGTGTGCTTTTGGCACAAGCGCTGTTCGCGAATCCAGATATTCTGTTACTTGATGAACCAACCAACAACTTGGATATTCACACCATCAACTGGCTTGCTGAAGAGCTAAACCAGCGTAAATGTACAATGATCATCATTTCGCACGATAGACACTTCCTGAACTCTGTATGTACACACATGGCGGACATCGATTACGGTGAACTGCGTATCTATTCAGGTAACTACGAGTACTTCCTAGAAGCATCAGGTTTACGTCGTGAACAACTTCTGGCTTCCAACGCGAAGAAGACAGCCGAAATCAACGAGCTGCAAGACTTCGTGAACCGTTTCGGTGCCAATGCATCGAAAGCGAAGCAAGCGAGTTCTCGTGCTAAGAAGATGGAAAAGATCACTCTTGATGAAGTGAAGTCTTCGAGCCGCATGAGCCCGTCGATTAACTTCGGCGAAGGTAAGAAGCTACACCGCCAAGCGCTCGAACTTCAAGAGCTAGGCCACGGTTTCGAAGGTGAAACGTTATTTGCTGGTGGTAACTTGTTACTTGAAGCGGGTACACGCCTTGCGGTTATTGGTGAGAACGGTGTGGGTAAAACTACCTTACTACGTTGTTTAGTCGGTGAACTTGAGCAAAACCAAGGCATCGTAAAATGGTCTGAAAACGCATCCGTTGGTTACTGCCCACAAGATAGCAGTGCAGACTTTGATAACGACCTGAGCATTTTCGATTGGATCTCACAGTGGCGTACAGCGAAGCATGATGACTTAATGGTACGTGGCATTCTTGGTCGTCTATTGTTTACTGCTGACGATGCAAACAAGAAAGCGCGTAACTGTTCTGGTGGAGAAAAGAACCGCCTGTTATTTGGCAAGTTAATGATGCAAGACATTAACGTGCTTGTGATGGACGAACCAACGAACCACATGGATATGGAAGCGATCCAAGCGCTCAACGACGCACTTAAGGTATACCCGGGGACGCTTATCTTTGTGAGTCACGACCGTGAATTTGTATCTTCACTTGCGACACACATTATTGATGTGAAAGACCAGCAACTAGTGAGTTTCCAAGGTACCTATGAAGAGTACTTGGATCATCAGAAAAAGATGTTGATGGTTAACTTGTAATCATCACTAGATGTAAATAGCCCCGAGCACGGTTGTGGTCGGGGCTTTTTCTTAGAAGAACAAAAACTCCAAGACGTTGTTAGTACTTGAATAGCTGAACTTGAGCATTCAATTGTTGGGCGATGCCACGTAATTCTTCTGAAAGGTGAAGCGAGTTATCGGCTTCCGTCGACATCTTGTCTGACACATCATTAACTAATTGGATGTTTTTGCTTACCTCACCAGTCACGGTTCTTTGCTCAGATGCCGCATTCGAGATGTGTGACGCCATATCAGAGATCTGCTGGATCGATGTTGCGATCTCTTCAAGCGCTGTGGTGGCATTGTTCGTATCATCAACACTAGATTGAGCTAAGTCTTGGCTGCGTTGCATCGACTCAACAGCACTCACGCTGTTTTTCTGTAGAGTCTCGATCATTTCACGAATCTCATCGGTTGAGCTGTGAGTTCGTTGAGACAGTACTCGAACCTCGTCGGCAACAACGGCGAAACCACGACCTTGTTCACCGGCACGTGCCGCTTCTATTGCTGCGTTAAGTGCAAGTAGGTTAGTTTGTTCAGCGATGTCAGAGAGCGTCGAGAGGATCGCATTGATGTCTAATGCATTCTTTTCAAGCTCTTGAATAATGCCCGACGCGTTTTCTACTTGCTGTGCAAGGTTAGTGATTGAATCTTGGTTGCGGATAATCACTTGTTTGCCTTGCTCGCAGTTCTCAGTAGAGCTGATCGCCGAATCTGCCGTCATTTGTGCGTTGTTTGCCACTTCTTCTGCCGTTGCCGACATTTCGTGTACTGCAGTCGCAATTTGCGAGATCTCATGCAATTGAACCGTTAGGCCATCGCTCGTTTGGCGTGCAACATTGGTACTGACTTCAGATTGCTCGTTCAACTGGCTCGAAGAGTCTGCGATATCACGAACAATTTCTTGTAGTTTGGCGATGAAGGCATTGACGTGATGAGCCAGTGTACCGATCTCGTCTTTGGTGTTTACCGAGATACACTGTGTTAGATCACCATCGCCTTTAGATAGAGCTTCAGATAGAGCCTCCATTGCCGAGCTGAGCGTTGTTAGTGCCTTTTTGATGATAAACATTGCCACGAATGCAATAACGGCAAGCTGAATCAGGCCAAAGATAGCCGATTGACGCAGCAAAGAGCGGTAAGAGGCAAATGATTGGGTTTTATCGATTACGACAGTGAAGTACCAATCGGTATGAGGAACTTTCTTCGCTGAAAGTAGGGACTCTTCGCCATCGATGCTGATTTCTTCGAAACCTGGATCTTGAGACAACGATTTGATCTTGCTCGCTGAAAGGTTTGGTGAAACGTTAGCAACCGATTTAAGTGTTAGATTACGGTCCCTATGAGCAACAATCTTGCCACTGCCATCTACAAGGAATGCGTAAACACCAGGTTGTTCAATACTTACCACGTCGTTGATCAAAGTATTTAGGTTAAGATCCGCGCCGATGACACCTGAGTACCCACTCGTGTTGAATGGGCTTGCAATGGTCACAACTAGGTCATTGGTTGCCACGCCTAAATAAGGTTCTGTTACGACCGTTTTGCCAGTAGACATAGGTACTTTGTACCAATCTCGAGTTCGAGGGTCGTAGCCTTCAGGTACATGTAAATGAACGCCTTGTAGGAAACGACCATCGGAAAGACCAGCGTAAGCAATTTGGAATCGACCTGCGTTCGTACTCTGCGTGAAATAGGTGAATGGGTTATCTGTGTATTTGAACGCATTTTTCGCTGCGTTTACGACATTGATACGTCCCTCAATCCACTTTTCACTGCCTGCGACATTCGTATCGGTCAGTGTGGAAGAGTACTGTTGAATAGAGCGGTAAGTCTCATTTAACAGTTGTTTGCCAGTCATATAATTTTGGATCATTGTCATTGCGAAAATAATCACAACAAATATTAATGTAAGTTTGTTCTTGATTGAAATGCTGTTAACACCCATTTACGGTACTTCACTCTATTAATTTTTTGGAGAGAGTGTCAGTACGCCGTACTATCGTAAAGTTGTTTTATCAGTTAGCTTTTATTAATAAATTGCTAATATAAAAAGTAACTAAAACAAGTAATTGGCAATCTAGTAAATTGAATAGATCGATGGACGTTATTCAAGTGTCGTTGAGCAAAAATCTTGAGGGCTTAGGATAGGGGAAATCTGTTAATTGACTGATTTATATGATGAATAAAGCCGACTTTAGGAAGTCGGCTTTGAAATTAGTTTAGTTGTTTTGGTCAACGCTTTTAAAGGTCTAGAAACCGAATCGAGCTGACATTAACAACTGATGACCGTAAGTACCATTATTACGCATGTCCAAACCTACAGAAAGTTGATCTGTTGAATGGAAACGAGCGCCAATACCTACGATTGAGCGAGTGTCGTCATTGTCAATCAGTTGACCAAGGCGTGCATTGACTTCAACGTTTGCCATTAACCAAGCTCTTAAACCTAGGTTAATCTCGGTTTTGATATGGTTGTCGTCATTACGTTCAATGTTGTGCAGAAGCATTTGTCCGGTCACATCAGCAAATTGACTAATAGGGCCATTAAATCCCATACCGACAGCTGCATCCCAATCACTTTCGAATTCTGAATCGATACGTGTAACAAAGTGTGAGTTCTGAGTAAACATGGTTGTTACTTCACCACCGAAGGTACTAGGGCTGGTACCCATGCGCAGCTCGAATGTGTTGTAGTTAAAGTTGTTTGCAGACGCAGAGAATGAACACAGTGCAGCTAGTCCTAAAAGGACAGTCTTGTTAGTGCAACCTAGCATGGTGACTCCATATAAATGTATTTTGCGGCAGTATAATACAAAAAAGCCTGCAATATGCAGGCCAATTTATTTGAAGTCGTTAGTTTTATATTTGTCGCTTATAGAACTTGGATGTGGTCAACCTCGATTTCCGGTGTTTTGCCACCTTCGTACTCACCGAAGATACGTACTTTGGTATCTGCTGTTAACGGTTGTGCTAGACGGATATCGTCGTCCAGTTCAATTTGAATCTCGCTCTGGCCATCAGAGAAGATGAAGGTATCGTTCTTAAGCTGACGAACAATCTTACCGTCTACAATTGCGTCTTGCTCGGAAAACATGCTTGTGTCTGCAAGTAGGGTCGCAACAGAAACAGTTTCAATAGGTCCTGTGTAAGCAATAGAGCTCTCGTGCTTATTGTCTTTGTGGTCACCAGCCATTGCGAAAGTTGGAGCAAGGATAATAGTGGTTGCGATAGCTAATACAGTTTTTTTCATGGTGAATCCCTTAATGTTGTTTGTTAGTTGAAACGTTTTGTTTCGATGAGGCTATTAAACAACACTCGGTTTGAATCTAGAGTGAGTAACACATTCATTTTCCATTCATTTTATTGAGCATCTAGTCGTCAATGACGTTAAGATGGTGCAAGAGAAGTATTGCCTGCGGGCTGAGAAATTAAGGATTTAAGTACGAATGCGAGCACCATTAAACGCCCTTATGGTTCAAGGAACCACATCAGATGCCGGAAAAAGTGTATTGGTGGCAGGTTTATGCCGTGTTTTGGCCAGGAAGGGAATTAAGGTGGCACCGTTCAAGCCACAGAATATGGCTTTAAATAGTGCAGTGACTAAAGACGGAGGGGAAATTGGCCGTGCTCAAGCTGTTCAGGCTCAAGCATGTAACATCGAACCTTCGGTTCACATGAACCCTGTATTGCTTAAACCCAACTCAGACACCGGTGCTCAAGTTATTCTGCAAGGCCGAGCATTAAGTAATATGGAGGCTACGGGCTACCATGATTACAAGAAAGTGGCGATGAATACGGTTATTGATTCATTTGACCGACTTTTAGAAGAATACGATAGCGTGATGATTGAAGGTGCCGGAAGCCCTGCTGAAATTAACCTTCGTGAGAATGACATCGCGAACATGGGGTTTGCGGAAAAGGCAGACATCCCAGTGATCATTGTGGCTGATATTGACCGTGGTGGCGTGTTTGCACATCTGTATGGCACATTAGCTCTGTTATCTGAATCTGAACAAGCTCGTGTAAAAGGGTTTGTGATTAACCGTTTCAGAGGCGATATTGCTCTGCTTCAGTCCGGCCTTGATTGGCTCGAAGAGAAAACAGGCAAGCCTGTGATTGGTGTGTTGCCATATTTGCATGGTTTCAATTTAGAAGCTGAAGATGCCATTACCTCAGCCCAAGAGTCCTATGGAGAGGCCAAGCTTAAGGTCGTGGTACCTGTCCTTACACGGATCAGCAACCACACTGACTTTGACGCGTTAAGGTTAAATCCTTCTATTGATCTTCGCTATGTGGGTAAAGGCGAGCGTTTAAGCAACGCTGATTTGATTATTTTGCCTGGCACTAAGTCTGTAAGAGCCGATTTAGACTACTTGAAGCAACAAGGCTGGGATAAAGATATTCAACGTAACCTGCGTTTAGGTGGCAAAGTGATGGGGATATGTGGTGGTTACCAGATGCTTGGGAATCTGATCCACGATCCTGATGGTGTGGAAGGCGAACCGGGCAGCAGTGAAGGGTTAGGGTACCTTGATGTTGAAACCACGTTAACGCAGCAGAAAACGTTAACTAACGTGTTTGGCACGTTAAACTTAAATGGAAAGTCGTCACCAGTTAAAGGGTATGAAATTCACGTAGGTAGGACTGATGTCAATGAAATGGCATTACCGGTTCAGTTAGAATCTGGCAGCCTTGATGGCGCGATAAACTCAGATAACTCAATATTTGGCACTTACTTGCACGGTGTATTGGATAACAGTGATGCGTTGTCACTGATTTGTGAGTGGGCTGGTGCCAACGAAGTATCAGCGATTGATCACGAACAACTGAAAGAGTTGGGTATTAATAGAATCGCGGACGCCATCGAAGAGCACTTAAATCTTGATTTGCTTTGGCCTGAGCTGAAACAAACTGGTCAAGAAATTAAAAGAACAACAGAGAAGTGAGAGCAATGAAAAAACTAGTCACTCTTTTAGCGGTAGCGTTAACCACCTCATTGAGTTCTGCTCATGCTTTGGCTGCCGAGAAACTACGTGTTTATGCGGCATCGTCTATGACCAATGCGGTTAATCTGTTAGTTGAAGAGTTTGAGAAAAACCATTCTGTTGATGTTATTCCTGTCTATGCCAGCACATCTTCATTGGTACGACAGATCGAAAGAGGTGCTCCAGCTGACATATTTATCTCGGCAAATGAAAAGTGGATGACTCATCTTGTCGATCGAGACTATGTTTCTAGTGACAATGTCACAAATCTATGTGACAACGAACTTGTGCTAATCTCTCCCAAGGAAGATCCAATTTCATTTGATATCTCAAAAGGCGATCAGTGGTCTAAACTTCTTGATAATGAAAGGCTTGCGGTTGGCAACACTATGTCGGTGCCTGCTGGTATCTATGCTAAAGAAGCACTAGAAAAACTGGCTGTTTGGGACGACGTCAAGACTCGTTTAGCGCCAAGTAATAACGTTCGCATGGCATTGGCTTTGGTTGAACGCAATGAAGCTAAGCTCGGTATTGTTTACAAAACCGATGCGCTGTTGTCTAAAGAAGTGAATCTTGTATCGACATTTCCGATGGAGCTGCATACACCAATACGTTACCCTGTAGCGAAAATGAGTGACCAAGCCGTCGCACAAGACTTCTATACTTTCCTTACGAGTGAGAAAGCGAAGGACATTTTGAACAGTTTTGGTTTTGAAGTGCGTTAAATGATGTATCTATCGGAATACGAATACCAAGCTTTGATGCTTAGCTTGAAAGTGGCTGGCTTTGCCATCTTGTGGCTTATCCCAATCGGGATTGGTTTAGCGTGGCTGCTAGCGAAAAAGCAGTTTGTGGGCAAAAGCATTGTTGAAAGCATCGTTCATCTCCCTTTAGTGCTTCCTCCCGTGGTTATTGGCTATTTGTTACTTGTGATGATGGGTAGACAAGGTCTGATAGGAGCATGGCTTAACGACGTGTTCGGTATTGTATTCAGCTTTAGTTGGAAGGGCGCGGCTTTGGCATGTGTCGTCGTCGCTTTACCATTAATGGTGCGCTCAATCCGTTTAAGTTTAGAAACAGTTGATAGTAAGCTTGAGGAAGCGGCAGCTACGTTGGGTGCTTCTCCTGTCAGAGTTTTCTTTACCATCACCTTGCCTTTGATGATCCCTGGGATCATTACCGGAACCATGCTTTCATTTGCGCGAAGCCTTGGGGAGTTTGGTGCGACCATCAGCTTCGTTTCCAATATCCCAGGTGAAACTCAAACCATTCCTCTAGCTATGTATACTTTTATCGAAACTCCAGGAGCTGAAATGGAAGCCGCGCGTTTGTGTGTCATTTCCATTGTGATTGCCTTGGGATCATTGATGCTGTCTGAATGGTTAAACAGAAAGTCGGCACAACGCCTAGGAGGTAACGCATGAGCGCGTTAGTCGTGAAATACCAGCAACAGCTTGGCGAGACTTTCTTTGATATCGACTTAGAACTTCCAAGTAGTGGTATCACAGCGATTTTTGGTCGCTCAGGCGCGGGTAAGACGTCTCTGATTAACGCGATTAGTGGTCTTAAACAGCCGGATAAAGGTTTGATCAGTGTCTCTGGCACAACCCTATTTGATAGCGAGCAAGGCATTAATTTGCCGACGCACAAACGTAATGTAGGCTATGTATTTCAAGAATCACGACTGTTCCCTCATATGAAGGTATCGGCGAATCTTAAATACGGTATTAAAGGCACAGATAAAGTGCATTTTGATCAGATTGTCTCGCTGCTCTCACTAGACTCGTTGTTAGATCGTTATCCGGCGCGTTTGTCGGGCGGTGAGAAGCAACGTGTTGCGATTGGTCGAGCACTCTTGTCTAAACCAAGTATTTTGTTGATGGATGAACCGTTAGCATCTCTTGATTTACCTCGCAAGCGTGAAGTGATGCCGTTTCTGGAGAATCTATCTGAAACGGTTCAAATTCCCATTATTTATGTGACTCATAGTCTTAATGAGATTCTACGCTTGGCTAACCATTTAGTGATTATCGATCAAGGTAAGGTCGTATCATCTGGTGTGACAGAACAGGTATGGGCGTCACGTGCCATGCAGCCATGGCAATCTTTCTCTGAACAAAGCTCATTGTTTGAAGGGAAGCTGGTGGAACATCATGATGATTATTCCTTGTCTCGGTTAACACTCGGAAAGTCCACGTCTTTGTGGGTTCAAAAGGTGTCGAGTGATATTGGAGCGGCTGTGAGGCTCCAGGTTAGGGCAAATGATGTTTCAATTACGCTAGAACAGCCTCAAGGTACATCAATACGTAATATCCTCCCTGTAACGATTAGGAGCGTAGAGACTCACCAACAAGGCACGAATAAGCAAAGTGTCGCGGTAGAGTTAGAGTTGGAATCTGGGTGTTATCTATGGGCAACCATTACTTTGTGGGCGTTGGATGAGCTGAATTTAAAAGTAGGCCAAAATGTATTCGCTCAAATTAAGGGTGTGAGTGTGGCTCAGAGAGACATTGCGGTTACTCACTAATTGACTGTGAAATTTTTAATTCAAGGTACTGTAAAACTCGGTCTTGATTCCATGAATGGAAACATGCGTCATTTTTATACGGTATAACCTCGGTTTTAATCCACACTGTATGAGTGCAAATACGAAGTAGTAGCTCGTCATGATGTATTGAGGGTAAGACATATAAGTAAATATGAGAAAAAGCAGCGGGTATAGAAAAGCCGCTTGTTCAAATCAACAAGCGGCTTGTTCATTACTATCACTGTTTGCCTTCAACCTAATACAGGTCGATGAATCGCTTACTTAGTGAAAACTTCTTTAAAATCACGCTTCAAGATAGCATCACGACGAGCTTTCTTGATTTGTTTAACCATGTCTTTCACACAGTTATGTAGAACTTGGTCTAGTAGTTGAGCGCGGTACTCTTCTTTTTCCTCGTCAGTCATGTCTTCAGGAAGTTTAAGAGTAGGGAACTCTTCCATCACGTTCACGCCAGCGAAAGCTTGGCTAACAGTGATTAGAGCGTGGAATTGCTCGAAGTTGTCCAAAACGTTTTGCGCGCTTGCTGGAAGGCTATCCCAAGCTTCGCGTACTGCTTCTTCAGACACTTCATGAATAGAAGTAACCATAAAGTGCATCTCTTTTGGCACTTCATCAAATTCGATAACTTGACGAAGCTCTGGAGAGATTGTGGTTAAATCGATTTCTTGTTGTTCTGTGTTTGTAGCGTCTGACATAGTATTTCTCTTTAAAAAGAAACAATGCTAAAAAGATCTGTAAAAAAGTCAATATAATATAGAGATTAGGGCATGATTTAAGCCCAAAAATGAGCTACTTTGAATATTCAACACTCAAGAAAGGTGATGCGATGATAGAAAAGGGAGCTTCGATGCGCATATTGCTAGTTGACGATGTTCAGCTAGACAGAATGCAACTTGCCATTCGACTTAAGCAACTAGGTCATATTGTTGAAGCTGTCGGTAGTGGTAAAGAAGCCCTGAACGTTTATTCTGGTTTTGATCCAGAGCTCGTCTTACTTGATATAAGCATGCCTGATATGGACGGATTTGAAGTCGCTAACGAGATCCGTGAACGTTTCCCTGAATGGGTGCCTATTATCTTTTTAAGTGGTCATGAAGAGCCTGCAATGATCGCTAAAGCCATTGATGCTGGTGGGGATGATTATTTAATCAAACCAGTTAACAAGGTAGTGCTTAACTCTAAGTTGATAGCCATGCAGCGTATCGCGCACATGAGGCGAGAATTAAAGCAAAGTACTGCCAAGCTCGAAGAACTTAATATACTTCTGCAACAACAAGCCAACGAAGATGGCCTAACCAAGTTATATAACCGTCGATATATGGATACCAAGCTTGAGGAGAGCATAGCGTGGCACGGAAGACGTAATATATCCATGACGGTCATCCTTCTCGATGTAGACTTCTTTAAGCCATACAATGATAATTACGGCCATATTCAAGGGGATCAGTGTCTTCAGGGCCTTGCCAATACTTTGAAGGTGCTATTTGTAAGGGCTGGAGAGTATGTAGGTCGTTACGGCGGTGAAGAGTTCGTGCTTATCCTCAGTGACACTGACAGCGATGCCGCTGAGCAGCAGGCGATTCGAATTAAAGAAGCGCTTTATGACATGAATTATGTACATGAATACTCGAACATCTCTGATAGAGTGACAGCGTCACAAGGTGTGTTGTCATTCGTGCCTAGTGGCGAAGAATCGTTAGCGTCAATCTATGAAAAGGTTGATCAAGCGCTCTATCAAGCTAAGCAAAGCGGAAGAAATACCTACATACAGCGCAATATTTTAGAGCATCCACGATAGCTGAAGCGCTCTTTTAGTAATTTGAATTTATAATCCTAGTATCGTTTGAACTAGGAAGTGTTTTAAGTGATAAACGACATGCCACAATCAAAGTCATTCTCTATGGCTAATTCATGTTGGACACTGGTTGTCCCTGTGCTTTGTTTGATTCCCCCTCCTACGGTTTCAGCCAATGTGTTGTCAGATGCATTTCGCAAGGAGCTAGAGCAGCGTTTTGCCACCAGTGTATTACTCAACGATACCGATGTTTTTACTTTTGGTATTAATAACTTCGATCCAAATGAAGTTTTCAGTTTAGACAATGAAGATATTGGCTCTAATGATTCGGTAAGTCGTCGTCAAAACATTACATCTCTCAGCCTACCTTACACCTTAGAGCAGCCCAACTACATTGAAGACAACCATCAAGAGATTACGTTGCGCTTATCAGCATTGCGTATCGAGAATGACGTTGAATATGCAGCGACGATAAAAAGCGATTATCAAAAAGAGTCTGTGGTTTCTGGTTATGTCGAGTTTGCTAATGTCTCTCAATTAAATGAGGACTGGAGCTTTCATTCCGGTATTGGTAATCATATCTCGTATTATCGCAACGACTTTGAATACCGCTCGTCATTACTTGAGCCTATTCAGGACCAATTGGATGGGCTTTATTACAATACTGATGCATGGGCCTATATCATAGAGCCGAAAATTAAGCTGACTTTTGAAGATAAAAATCATTGGGGTAGATACAAACTGAGTACCAGTTGGCACTATTTTAATGGTGTTGGTTGGGGAGAAGCTAACAACGGCGATATAGGGAACCCGGAAGGTTGGTATATCGCTAACGAAGCTAAGATTTTCTACGATCTCGTGCGTTGGGATAAAAATATTACATCGATGTATTCGAGTACTAGAAGAATTGATATCGGTGGAGACACCGTGGAGTCGATGGGGACGACCTCGTATTATGAGGGCAGTGTAGGTTGGTTGCTGAACTCTAACTTGTTCAATGAATGGGTTGATAATGTAGGCATCGGTTTTACGATCAACTACGGGAGTAGCTTAAAAGGCGGTAGCCTCGTTTTGTTCTTCAACCAAGATTAAGGCTGGTTGCTTGATCTTTAAAAACGATTAGCGTTAAGCACCAAATAACCGATTAATCAAAGCCAAGCATGCATAGAGCTTGGCTTTGTTTTTTAGCTATGGATACAGAGTTTGTTGCGGCCTGTCTTTTTAGCTTTGTACAATGCTTGATCGGCAAGCTTCAATACTTCTTCAGGGTGTTTTGTGGTTGTGCTGTCTGCCAATCCTATGCTCACCGATACGTTAACAACTTCAGCCGATTGTCCGTTTTTCCCACGCTTTTTAATTCCTTCATCATGGTTATCTGGTCGTTCCTTAGCATTACGGATCGTCATATCGTAGTTGTGTACTTCAGAGACAAGTGTTTGTAGGTGCTCTTCTACTTGTTCTGCATGCTTACCTTTGAAAATGATTGTGAACTCTTCACCACCGTAACGATAAGCGCGAGCGCCGCCAGTGGTCTCTTTCAAAATACTGGCTACAAGCTTTAACACATCATCACCAATATCATGGCCATAGGTATCGTTAAATTTTTTAAAGTGGTCAATATCGACCATTGCCATTGAATACTTGCGCCCTAAATGCTTCATATCGACTTCTAGTGCGTGTCGACCGGGGATATTCGTCAATTGGTCATTGAATGCCATATCATGGCTAGCAGACATCACATAGATAATGATTAAGGTGCCAGATAATGAAAACATGGTACTTGATATGTACTGTACATCGAAAAAGATGAAGGTGCTGGAAGCCAACAAAATTGCACTGTAGACAACGACGTCTATAGAGCGATTGTAAACCAACACCAAAATCGCTGTTAAGCCGACTAGGCAAAGGCTGTACAACACCAACACAAAAGGCAGTTTGGAAAAGCCCCTAACGGTAAACAGTAGCCCTTCACTCCATGATTCAAAACCTCCGGCATGGAAATGAGAAACGATCAGCTGCGCCCATATCATAAATAGGACTAAAACGAGCGCGTATAAGAACATCGACTTGGAATTTACACCGGTATCGGGGAAGGCATACACAAGCAAGCAAGTAACGGGCACTAAGGCGGCTAATAGAGAGAGCTCTAATAATGTGGTTCCTGTGCTTAAAGGGGTTTGTAGGCGGACTTGTATAACAAGATAGGCAACAAGCATAGTGACAGAAACCATCGCCATGCGCCCTTGTCTGAACGTGTGGCACAGCAATACGGCTACACTCAATAGAATGTATGGCAGGTTGCTAGCAAACCCTAAGTTTGAATCCGTCACCAGTATGACGTTGTTCATGCCTGCAAGTAATATTGCTAGGAGAAATAAGGGGAAGCAAAATCGAAACATGCTCGACGTTACAAAAGAAGATGCCATTTACGTGGTGAGCCTAACTATAATGATGATCTTGTTAATTAATACTGTACGTAGGATACGGTTAAATAAGCGATTGCCAAGCATTTTGCTTAATTGAGAGCGAAAACATGGTCATAAGTCGCTTTTGGTGCAACTATGTTTATATGTGTTTGAGTTGCTATTAACCGCAGAACGAACTACACAGTATATATGAGAAATTAATTAGTCGTTATAGATACTTAACAAAACCGAGTTTGTTAATTGGCGCCCAGTATATTGGGTTATAAAACGGTGTAATATTTGCGTTAAAAATGAACGTTAGAGTGTTTTCTATGGTTAGAAACACTTATATCAATGCCGCTCAATAACTTGAGTTTTAACGTTACATTGGACTATGAATGGAGGTGTAGTATGCAAATTAGTGTGGATGTACATAACTATATGGAAACGCTGGTGGGGCAAGTTTTAGCCACTGAAGAGTATGTGTCTAGTTATACTAGTGAGCAACTGGCTGATCTCGCATGTTTAGCACTAGGGCAGCTAAAACCCATCTATATTCGGTTCGATATTGATTTTCTTTCCGCGTTACCTGAAGACAAACTCGTTCTGTACAAAAGAAATAGTGAGATCGCGGTCAAAAATGCAGAAAGTATGATTATTGACGATAGAAGACGCGATCGTAACGACAATATGCCGATCATATTTAGTCAACACAATTTTGATGAAGACGTAGAGTTGCAATGGTATGAAAAGCCATTGTTGGATCCTAAACAGTCGTGATAGGTTAGTCGTAGTACCATCATTGAAGGAGTAAAAAAACGTGGGATTCTTTTCTAGATTATTTGGTGGCAAAGAAAAAACCGAACAAAAAGTAGAGATTGAGCCAGTCGAATATAAGGGTTTCAATATCTATCAAGATGCCATTGCTGAATCTGGTCAATACCGTGTTGCTGGGCGTATTGAGAAAGAAATTGACTGTGAACTTAAAACGCATCGTTTCATTCGTTCAGACGTTGTTTCAAACAAAGAAGACGCCAACGAATTGATGCTCAAGAAATCGCAAATGTTCATCGACCAAATGGGTGACAGCATATTTAGCTAACCAATTAGGGTTAGAATTGACGCTAGTCATAATTTAGAGAGCTTTCAGTGTATATGCTGAAAGCTCTTTTTAGTTTTAGGGGCAAAGAACAGCTAGTCGGTTGTTATTAAAAGGATTATTAGCAAGTGGTTTGACCTCTTTATTCGAGGCGTGCATCATTTAACTCAAATAACAGCTCAAAATCCATCCAAATCGTTATAAGTAATAACTTTTTCTGTTCTTTGAACAAAACGCTTGAAGTATTAGTTGTCGTTAGATACAAACGAATAAGTCATGTGCCAATAGTTAAAGAGTAGTTATGCAAATTGGTGTATCCAATGGCTGCGATCTCTTTAACTGGTCTTTAGTAAGAATAATAATCACAAATTGATACACAAGGAGTCTAATTTGTTGATAGGTGTACCAAGAGAAACGCTCGCGGGTGAAACGCGAGTCGCTGCATCGCCGAAATCGGTCGAACAGCTTCTAAAATTAGGATTTGAAGTTTGTGTTGAATCACAAGCAGGTGCGCTAGCAAGTTTTGAGGATTCAGCTTATGAAGAAGCTGGAGCAAAGGTTGTAAGTGCAGATGAAGCTTGGAAATCCGATATTGTCTTTAAAGTTAACGCTCCAATCGTTGACGATACTCAAAATGAAATAGACCTACTTAAAGATGGCGCAACATTGGTCAGCTTTATTTGGCCTGCTCAAAACCCTGAATTAATGGAACATCTGTCGAGCCGAAACATCAATGTGATGGCGATGGATTCTGTACCTCGTATTTCAAGAGCTCAAGCACTCGATGCGTTAAGTTCTATGGCAAACATCGCGGGTTACCGTGCAGTGGTTGAAGCTGCGCATGAATTTGGTCGATTCTTCACTGGTCAAATTACAGCGGCAGGTAAAGTTCCACCAGCGAAAGTACTGGTTGCGGGTGCCGGCGTTGCAGGTTTGGCGGCTATTGGTGCTGCAGGTAGCCTGGGTGCAATTGTTCGTTCATTCGACGTTCGTCCTGAAGTAAAAGAGCAAGTAGAGTCGATGGGCGCTGAATTCTTGGAAGTGGATTTCCAGGAAGATACGGGTGCTGGTGATGGCTACGCAAAAGAGATGTCTGACGCGTTTAACAAGAAAGCGGAAGAGCTTTATGCGGCTCAAGCAAAAGACGTTGATATCATTATTACTACCGCACTGATTCCAGGTCGCCCTGCGCCTAAGCTTATCACTAAAGCGATGGTTGATAGCATGAAGCCAGGCAGCGTGATTGTCGACCTTGCAGCCGCGAACGGTGGTAACTGTGAATACACGGTAGCGGATCAAGTGATCACAACGGCTAATGGTGTGAAGGTTGTCGGTTACACTGACATGGTTGGTCGTCTGCCAACTCAATCTTCGCAACTGTACGCGACTAACCTAGTGAACTTACTGAAACTACTTTGTAAAGAGAAAGACGGTAACATCAATATCGACTTTGATGACGTTGTACTTCGCGGTGTAACAGTCGTTAAAGAGGGTGAAGTCACTTGGCCTGCGCCACCAATTCAAGTTTCAGCTCAACCTCAGCAGGCTAAGCCAAAAGCAGCGCAACCTGAGCCAAAAGTTGAAGAGCCAACGTCTCCAGTCAAAAAAGCCGCAGGTATGGCCGTTGCGGTTGGTGCTTTCGCTTGGATTGCGTCGGTAGCGCCTGCTGCGTTCTTATCTCACTTTACCGTTTTCGTTCTTGCTTGTGTGGTGGGTTATTACGTAGTTTGGAATGTAAGCCATTCTCTGCACACGCCTTTGATGTCTGTTACTAATGCGATTTCAGGGATCATTGTGGTAGGTGCTCTATTGCAGATTGGACAAGGCAACGGTGTCGTTACTTTGCTCTCTTTTATTGCCGTGTTAATTGCAAGTATCAATATCTTTGGTGGCTTTACCGTGACCAAACGTATGCTTGAAATGTTCCGTAAAGACTAAGGAGTAATAGATGTCTGAAGGATTAGTACAAGCAGCTTATATTGTTGCTGCAGTATTCTTTATTATGAGCTTGGCTGGACTATCGAAACAGGAATCTGCACGTGCAGGTAACTATTACGGTATCACTGGTATGGTTATCGCATTGATCGCGACGATCTTCGGCCCTCACTCAGCTGGTATTGTTTGGATCATCATTGCAATGGTGATCGGTGGTGGTATTGGTATCCACTACGCACGAAAAGTTGAAATGACGGAAATGCCTGAGCTGGTGGCAATTCTGCACAGCTTCGTTGGTATGGCAGCGGTATTGGTGGGCTACAACAGCTACATCGATCCACCGGCGGCAGTGTCTATCAACCCTGCGGATATTCATGCAGAGCACGTTATTCATTTAGTGGAAGTGTTCCTTGGCGTGTTTATCGGTGCAGTAACCTTTACGGGTTCGATTGTTGCGTTTGGTAAGCTTCGTGGCGTGATTTCTTCATCAGCATTGAACATTCCTCATAAGCATAAATGGAACTTAGCGGCTATCGTGGTTTCTACACTGCTTATGGTCATGTTTGTCAAAGCAGATGGCAGCATGTTCGCACTGATGGTGATGACACTTATCGCGTTCGCATTCGGTTACCACTTAGTGGCATCAATCGGCGGTGCAGATATGCCAGTGGTTGTTTCAATGCTTAACTCTTACTCTGGTTGGGCGGCGGCAGCGGCAGGTTTCATGCTTGCAAATGACTTGCTTATCGTAACGGGTGCATTGGTTGGTTCGTCGGGTGCGATTCTGTCTTACATCATGTGTAAAGCAATGAATCGCTCGTTCATTAGTGTTATCGCTGGTGGCTTTGGTCAGGAAGTTCAAGTGTCTGAAGGCGATGAAGATCAAGGTGAACACCGTGAAACTTCAGCAGAAGACGTAGCTGACATGCTTAAGAACTCTAAGTCAGTAATCATCACTCCTGGATACGGCATGGCAGTAGCTCAAGCTCAGTACCCAGTACACGAAATCACTGAAAAGCTGCGTGCGCAGGGCGTAAATGTTCGATTTGGTATCCACCCAGTAGCGGGTAGGTTACCGGGTCACATGAACGTACTACTCGCTGAGGCAAAAGTACCTTACGATATCGTTCTTGAGATGGACGAAATCAACGATGACTTTGACGAGACAGATACTGTATTGGTTATTGGTGCGAATGACACCGTAAACCCAGCAGCTCTGGAAGATCCAAACAGCCCGATAGCAGGCATGCCAGTACTGGAAGTTTGGAACGCTCAAAACGTTATCGTGTTCAAGCGTTCTATGAATACGGGTTACGCAGGCGTACAAAACCCATTGTTCTTTAAAGAAAATACACAGATGCTGTTTGGCGATGCTAAGCAAAGCTGTCTTGGTATTTTAGAGCACCTCTAATGGTCGCTTGTAAAACCTGACTAAACGAAGGAGCTCAATTGAGTTCCTTTTTTTGTGTCCATTGAGTGAGGGGAAATACTTCAAATGTAGATAGGATATGAGCAGACTAATTTTCCCCATCGAGATGACGAAATGGTTTTGCTCCGATGCGTTAAACCAGCATATTCGCTCGCTTTGAGCGTAATAGAGTCAATTTAACGACAGCCAGCCGCCGTTCTCGCTGCTTTTCATGCGGTTAAAATTTATCTTTGAAAGCGAATGGTATATATTTGTTTGTTCTATATGAATTTGTACTGGTTTGTGATCATCAAAAGAACATTTACTCTTCTTATCGCTACGTTATCAGTATCAGTAAACGCGTTTGCTGATTCTTTGCCTGAGCGTATCGATAACTTCACCAAACTATTTGATCATGAAACGGCAATCGAATCTTATGACATTCGATTGCTTCAGGCTGATTATCCAACTCGCCTAATCACGCCTTCTTCAATGCTGCCGCAAACCGCAGAGTACCCACTTAAAGATATTCAGCGCCTATACCAGTTATCAAAAACTTGTAGTGGTAAGTTGCCGTTAAGCCCATTGATCACTGAACCTTTAGTGTTTACGCGCGCGATGTGTAAGGGCACTAAATTGTCGGATCGTTGGTTTAGTCGTAGTGGTTTGATTCACCCTGGTGGAGGCTCTTATGCGGCGCGTTATGTTGAGAAGTACCCAGAAAAGTTCGACTCTTTGAAACGTTACATGCATATTCAAGAGCGCCCGAATACTGAAAATGATGAGTTACTGTCTCGCTTGCAACAAATGGACAACGAAGCTATTACTTCGCTGTTGGCTGGTGCTAGCATGTTTGTCGAGCTCGACGAGATGTGGATTAAACGTGGTGACAGATATTATCTGTACACAGAATCTGATTGGCATGAAAACGCCACAGTAGCAGGGTTGTCTTTCAGTTTATCGTCAGAAGGTAAGAGTTGTTTCGTCCAACGTGGTAACGTTTGTTGGGAAATAGAAGATCACTCTGAACTGCTTCAGATCGCAATGTTCATCTTAGTGATCGCTAACATCATGCTTGTGCTAGGTTGGGCGATATACCGTTGGAACAATAAGAAACAGGAATTAAAGAGTCGCATGTTGGTTCTTCAGATTTTAACCCATGAACTGAGAACACCGATTGCGAGCTTATCATTGACCGTTGAAGGGTTTAGACGGGAGTTCGAACACTTACCTGAATCGGTATATGATGAATTCCGTCGACTGTGTGAAGACACGCGTCGTTTAAGACAGTTAGCAGAGGCAAGTAAAGACTACTTGCAGTCGGACAATCAACCACTTGCAACAGAGTGGGTGCCAAGCGTACAAGAGTGGTTAGAGTACAAAGTTGAAGAAGATTTCGCTCCTGGAATCGAACTACGCATCAACCAAGATATTGCTGCAAAAGTGAACGTATATTGGTTAGGAACCTGTATCGATAACCTGATCAGGAACGCGGTTAAATACGGTGTCGCACCAGTGATACTAGAACTGAATACTTCTGACAAGAAGCTGACATTCAAAGTTATAGATAATGGAGACTTGTCCCGCAAAGACTGGGGGCAACTAAGAAAGCCATTCGTTAGTAAGAGTGGACTAGGTTTAGGTCTGACGATAGTAGAATCTATGGTCGGAAAAATGGGCGGTCACATGACGCTAATCGGCCCCCCGACAACATTTATTTTGGAGATACCTTGTGAAACAGACATTGCTTCTCGTTGAAGATGATAAGAATTTAGCTGATGGCCTATTAGTTAGCCTTGAGCAAGCTGGGTATGAATGTTTGCATGCTGAACTGATCTCTGAAGTTGAAGGCTATTGGGAACAAGCGGACCTAGTTATCCTAGACCGTCAACTTCCTGATGGTGACTCAGTAGATTCACTTCCAGGCTGGAAGAAGAAGAAAGATATCCCTGTAATTTTGCTGACAGCATTGGTTACAGTGAAAGATAAAGTAGCGGGCCTAGATTCAGGCGCGAACGATTACCTAACAAAGCCATTCGCAGAAGCTGAGCTGTTTGCTCGTATTCGTGCGCAGCTTCGCCTGCCAGATGCTGAAGAGCAGGACGCATCTAAAGTTATCGCTCAAAACCTTGTTATCGACAAGGCAACGCGTGAAGTGTTTTTCAATGAGCAAGAAGTGACGCTAACACGTACGGAATTTGATCTGTTGTTGTTCTTGGCAAGTAACCTAGGCCGTGTATTTACACGTGACGAATTACTTGATCACGTATGGGGATACAACCACTTCCCAACAACTCGTACCGTAGATACGCATGTTCTGCAATTAAGACAGAAGCTACCAGGTCTAGAGATCGAAACGCTACGTGGCGTTGGCTATAAGATGAAAGCGTAATGAAAAAAGCCTTACTTCCACTATTAATGCTATCGAGTGTCGTTAACATCGCACACGCAGCAGATTGGTTTAAAAGCAGCGATGCTCTTACTCAAGTACATAAACATTTGTTGGATAATGATTTACCACAGATGTTTGATTCTTTAGTGGAAGTTTGGCAAAGCAATTCATCTCAATCTCGAGAAAATCACCTCAATGAATTGTTTGACCAAGCGTTGAACAAAGATTGTGGTAAAACCCTCACAAAAAAAACTTTGCCTGACTGGATAAGTTCAGTTGTCGTCAAAAGGCACATTATTCAAAGCCCTGGCCGAGACACATTCCGAGTTTCAATTGATGTCGAATCTGAGCAAAGCATTCAAGATATCACCTTCGAAAAATGGGTAGACAAGGTTGTCTCTTCCGATAGTGAATTCATGAAGGAAAGTGAAGTGGTCAACAATGCCTCTGTCAGTTTGTACCGCAAGCGTTATAACCTAGCGTCACAGTTGGATTCTGGTTTATATCGTCTGAATGTGAAAGGCGATGGTGGTAACTCTTGGAGCACTTGGATTGTTTTGGGTGAAGTCTCGATGCGCCAGCAGGTACACTGGGCATCTAAAGATACATGGCGAATTGATAAGAAAGACTTGCTTAACCCATATTGTCCGTTACCTAAGTTAGAAGTCGGTTTATACGACTATATTGACGAGCAGTATGAACAAGTGTGGGGTAAGAGCTATGAGTCGGATTATCCGATGAGCTTGTCTGGTGAAGATTTGCCCAATGACCGATATGTTCTGGCTGTTTCTATGGTGCATTCACGCTGGCAAGGCGATATAGCGATAGAACAAGCACAAACTATCAGTAAAACTTATGATATTTCTAGCGAAGAAGAGTTAAAGTAATTTAAAATTGTGTCGTTAACTTTATAAGGGATCTAACAAAGATAAACGGCATGAAAAAAACTACTAAACTACTCGCAGCGTCCATTGCTTTCGCCAGTCTTCCTATCTCCGCAGCAAACTACGCTATTGAAGCGCGTGGTGATGCGATGGGTGGTGTTGGTGTTGTTTCTGCAAACTTCCTAACTGCTCCATTCTATAACCCTGCATTGGTCGCTATTTACCGTCGCAACGATGACATGGGTATGATTACCCCAAGTTTTGGTGGTAAATACAACGATCCTAACGATATGAAATCGAATATCGATAGTGTTATTGACGCTTCAAATACAGCAGACTTAGATGCCGCTCTTACTAAGCTTGATGGTAACCAAGCAAACGTAGAGCTTGGTGGTGTTGTGGCATTCGCGCTTCCTAACCAATTTGTTGCTGCGAACTTATTTGCTAAAGCTTACACTGAATCTTTTGCAACGCCTGACGTTTACACGACTGGTTCCGACACGGACAAAGTCGAGTTGTCTACCGTTGAAGCTGTGTCAATCGGTGTAACTGAAGTTGGCCTTTCTCTTGCTAAATACCAAACCTTTATGGGCCAACACATCTCTTTTGGTATTACTCCTAAGATTCAACGTATCTACACATACAACTACATTGCATCGGTTAACGATTACGATCTCTCTGACGTAAGAGAAAACAGCAATGGTGAAACTGCATTTAATATGGATGCAGGTGCGCTTTGGTTCTTCGGACCGTTCCGAGTAGGTGTCGCTGCGACTAACTTATTCTCAAGAGACATTGAAACGAAAGATACATCAAAAAGATTAGTAAGCTCGACAGATCCAACTAAGTATCATGATGTCGGGGGTAAATACGCTTATCAACTTGAGCCAGTTTATACCGTTGGTGCAGGTATCGTGTCTGACTACTTCTCATTAAGTGTGGATTACGATTTGAATGAGACAGAAAAGTTTACTTCGTTTGAAGACAATGAGCAGATAATTCGTGTCGGTACTGAAGTTGATCTGTTGCGTCAAATGCAGCTAAGGGCAGGGTACTACAAGAACCTAGCTTACTCTGACTCGGAAGGAACTATCACAGCCGGTATTGGTTTGTCGCCACTTAATTTGTTCCAACTAGATCTAAGTGCTAACTACACAAACGAAAACGCAATGGGTGCATCTATCAATTTCCTTGCTAGTTACTAATAGTCCTTATATAGTTCTGCTCCTAAATAAAGGAGCAGAACATGCTAAACGACTTACCAACCCTTTCTCACGAAGAACAACAAAAAGCTGTTGAACGAATCCAAGAAATGATGAGCCAAGGTGTTAGCACAGCACAAGCTATCAAAATCGTTGCTGAGCAAATTCGTGAAGAAATGAGTAACAAAGAAGAGTAGGGCGTCAGCCCTTCTTTTTTAACAACCTAATGCACTATAACTAAAAAAGTTGCACGCAAATATATTATCTCGCCAATCACAACCTTAATACCGCACTAGAATAAACACCTTTATTTCTGATAATCCACATATATTCAATAGGTTACCTCGGAGTAATCTACTTCTTGGGGTGTTCTTCATTTTATTTGTAATTAAGTTACAGACAAAGGTGAAAGTTAAACATTTTGGTGTTTCGGTGTCAGTATTTGTGTCACCAGCCGTAAGTTTTTCAATATCAGAGCTTTTTTAACGTTCGTGACGCTGTGACTTCAATGATTCGCGAATTGATTAAGCAAAATCTTCAATGAGAAAGGTTTTATGGTTTAAGTTTGGGAGGGTTCGTGGCGAGCAGCGATATTGAGATACTCAGGGACAGAGCTGCGTATCTAACGGTGCTTAGAACAGGGTTCGCATACTTCAAGCGCAGTAGAAAGTAGTTGCTGAGGGCACTTTAGTGCGGCTAGTACAAGGTCGGTATTGTGGTGGATAGTGATTTACTTAAGCGTGTGGCTCGAGCTTGAAGGAAGTTAATTTATCCTCGCTCGAATGGGCATGAGATTGGAATGCATGCCATGCATTAGCGGCGAGCATTGGTGGGCAACTATCTTACAGCGGCTTAGAGACGGGCAGATGAAAAACGATGAGATGGACTTAAAACGTCACGACTTGGTTTCGTCCGTTGTTCTTTGCTTCATACAGTGCTTTGTCTGCTCGTTTGATTGCAGAACGTATAGACTCATTTTGCTTAAGCTGTGTGACACCAGTAGAAGCTGTCACAGTTAACCCGTTCGGCCATGCCTTTGTGTCCATTTCAAGGTATAAGTTATCGATTGATTCGTGACACTGTAGCGTTGTTTGTTCTAGACAAACAAGTAGAAACTCCTCACCGCCCCAGCGATAAAGTAAATACTGTTCACCAAGGGTTTCGTATGTAGTAGCGACAAACTGAACGAGAACTTTGTCGCCTATTTCATGGCCGTGTTGGTCGTTGATTTGTTTGAAATGGTCTAAGTCAAACAACGCGACGTGAATCATTTTCTCTTGCTGCGCCAGCCTTTCGAAATCATAGAAGGAATCTAGTGCTTCGGTTCTGTTTCGACAGCCAGTTAACGGATCGGTCGATGCTTTCACCTTTAGTTCTTCAATTTCTTGGGTTAAATAGCGTTGTTGCTGTGTAGAACGAGCTTTATTACGTCGAGCGATGTGTAGAGCACAGCAGACATAGTAGACGGCATATATTACCCATAATCCAACCAACAGCTCACCTAGCAAAGCCTTGCTGATGATTTTACCGTGGAAGACAATACTATAGATCTTAATTGAATGATGCCCGGCAAGCGTGCTCGCACCAAGACCAAGCTCAACAGATACTGCGTTCGTGATCTCTACCGCGCTATCAGAAACAGGGTGGTTATAATGATCAATCCACCAGAATGGGACGTTGAAGTAGTCCAAGTCGATGAGGCTTGCATCTGGTAGCGAAAAGTCTAAGCGATTGAACTTGTTCGACATTGCATCGCCTTTCACACTGTAGCGCTCGTCGTAGTTACGAATGTAAAAACGAAACCTTGGGTCATCTTGTCCTTCGTAATCCATGTTAATGGTTACCGAATCATAGGTGGACAGATCTAAACCTTTGCCTTCTTCAGATAGCACGAATTCAATCTCACAAAATGGCTTGCTGTAGGTACGCTTAAAGTCACACTGTAACTCTATACCATCTTTTAATCTGCGTAACGAGCCAACTGTTCCGCCATTATGGATGCGGTCTGTGTTAACCAACGTAGGGTATTTGTCTGGCCCAATGACGTAGCTCTTGTTCATGAACTTATCAAAAGAGAGTAACGACAATAGGGTGATTGCTAGGCAAAAAATCGAGAGGAATATGTTGAGTTTGCGGAATGCTTTGTCGCTCATGATATTTAACCCATACACGTAATTTGAACCCAATGCCGCATTATTTTAGAGTAGGTTCAATCAGATGTTAGAGTATTTGTATTCGTAGAATCGCCATACCCTAAAAATTAGTTCTTAGCTGATGTTGATACAGGAAAGCTAGCTATTAAACCAAATAGAAGTTTAATAACTGAACGCAGTGCATTGATTTTGAATGTAATTTAGTCAGTAAGTACCGTTTTTACGGGGGTTGAAAGTTAACTGTATAAATGTACAGTTAATTTTAAGCGGGTTTGTTTATTGTCTTTATAGCGAATCTGAGGCCTTTATGAGTTCGCTAAGTAGCGGGCCGCAAAAGCAAACAGTTCTTTAATTCGATAACGCTACGCTGTCGCTTTTTTGGTGCATATCTTAAGTGGGTAAGGCGAGAACATGAGGAAATAGCCTTAAACTAACCCCTGAACTGTTTCAGGTAATATATGATTAGAGTCTGATTTCAGCTTTGAGCACTTGCAAAGTTGAACTTACATTAGTGATAAACAGGATATGGTAATGGCTAGGTTTAAGGTCTTAAAATTTTGGTGGTTCTAAGGCAAAGCTAGTACCAAGTGCTGGTTGCTACAGAGCGAGATCAAATGTGGGCATTACAGTGCATTCGGAGTCTAAACAGTCAAAGCTAGAAAAATAATCTAGGCACAGAGTCGAAACGCATAAATCCAAGCATCTAGATTTTGTTTGTGTAGTTAACATGATCGCGTGTGTGAAATCTGAAAACAGAACAGCAGGATTATTGACAGAATCTACACAAAGGACTGGTAGCCATCGTTTGTAAGTTGTGAGGAATTGAGCGTTAAATATTCAGTGGTTAGAATCATTTGAGAATTTATTTTTCGTAAGCAAAGCAACGTAATAGTCTGGCGGGCAACTGTAAATAGCTAAAGGCGAATTCTAAAAGGCGCTCGGTTTAGACCCTGAAAAGTATTTAACTGGTGAAATGAAAGTGCGTGACTTGTTTGGAGCTAACGTGTAACGAGATTCCAAAATGGTTAAACGAATGATTTTAGTGGTTCAGTACGTAAAATCTGCCAGGGATAAGGCTCGTAAAGCTGTCAGATTTCAATGTAAATCACTGCGTATTATGGCTTCTTATGTAAAACAAGCTGCATAGGTGTTTGAATTAACAGTAGTAGCCAAATAAGTCAGTGGTAGGTCTCTCACAAATGTAAATATTTATATATATGAAGCTCTTATGTTGATTGTGACTGAACTACTAGAAAAATATGATTTTCGTCCATTTATAAAAAATGAGACTTAGATCACATGAAGAATAAGATAAAAGAAGAGCTATTCAATAACGGCCTATACATCAATCAAGTTAATGACCTGCTGCTATGGCATTTTGATGGGCGTGATGAAGCGGCAGCCTTTTTTGGTGTAACGCCTCAAACCGTTAAGAACTGGCAAACAAAAGGTAATTGGCCTTTATCAGTCATCCGATTACTTTTAGTGATCCACCGTGGATACTTGCCGACTTCGAAGTCATGGAGAGGCTTTAAGATTCGGGGGGATGTTCTATACACTCCAGGAGGGCGCGAGCTGTCAGCTTATGATCTTATGGAGCTAGATATAAAAATGAGCCTTGAAACCGCCTCTAATGTTATTCAATTTAGAAGAAAAAAAAAGAAACGGTTTAGACTCAGAAAGCAGGGCGTTAAACGCCCTGTGATTAAATAATGTTTTGCTTAAATAGGTGAGTTTCCCCAAAGTGAATAGTTTTCATTGCCTAAGATTCCTGCAATACGGTTTATCCCGTTAAGTTCAACTGTTAGCAACACACCATCGTATGAACCATTCATCTCTGCGTCTGCACATGATACAGCCTGTGCACCCTTTATATCGAAGTATGAACCATTACGCACAAGATTCCCTGAGATCGTGCAATCAGAATTGATAATGAAAGAGCCGTCGCCGTTTATGGTCCATGTACTGCCGTCTTGTGGGTCAGTATGTGTACCTACAATCTTTCCTAATTCTAAAGAATCCGAAGTCTTATCCATCGAATAGATAAGGTTCTCATCATCTAAGACTGCATTTAATGTAACTGATTTACCGGAAAAAGTGGCCGTCATTTCTTGTTCTTCATCGGTGTAGCTAATGGTGTTAGTAACAACTGTTAAACCGACGGTTTTCATCTGATTTGTTGTTGTCGTTCCATTATGTGCGATGAAAACAGCATCCTCGGTAAAGTCTCCCAGAACAAGGTTGTCCTTAGCTCTTGCAGAGTCAATGAGCATTGCTTGTGAAGTGAGTTGATTAACATATATGCCATTGCCTGAAAACTTTGTTGTGCTAGATTCTTCACTATTACTGCCACCGGCACTGGTATCGCCACCGCCACCGCCACCGCCGCCACAGCCAACTAGACCGACAGACAACACCATTCCAAAAATTAAGCCACTGTTTTTCATTGTTTTTCTCTCTTTATATTTATGAGGCTGGTAGCATACATCTGAGTGGTGTAGCTCGCAAAGTGCGAGCTATAGTTTACGCAGTAAGTTTTTTAAATTTGGGATCTTATGCGTTTCATAGTCGGGGAGTTTCCTTGGATCAAAGTCTTTTAGTTCAGCTTTACGTCTAGTACTGGCATAGACGCAAAGTGAACTGAACAAGAGGACAGGAACCACAACGATATAAGAACGCTTCATGATTTGTTCTCTAACCTTGTGACACGCTCATCCATCTTTTCAAGCATGACTCTTAGCCACTTCACATCTGTTTTTAATGTCATACCTACACCGATTCCAGAGAAAAGCGAACTAAGCGCAAACACTAAAATAGTCTGATATTCCATCAATCCCACTCTTTGCGAAAGGCTTCCCATAGTCCCACGGCGAACGGCACAACCGTACCAATAAGACCGCCATATTGAACTCCTGTATCTGTCACCGTAGCGGTCAGAAATTCAGGGTGACCAGAGGCTAGGGCAATGCCCGCACCAACCAAAGCAATGCCTTTCTTCGTTGAAGGTTGGTCAAGGTCAATGCAAAGGTTGTCTTTCAAAAACTTCTTCATAGTAGTTTGTTTCCTTTTAAAAACTTGATGGTGTAGGCGGCGAGAACGCCACCTACTACGGTTAATGCTATGCTTTTGAAATCTGCTTTCGTCATGCCATGGCAACCCCTTCACGCGCCATGCTCAAGCCGTAATAATTGCCGACTTCTTTACGACTCATCGCATGTAAGAGCTTGGCTAATTGCTCATTGTTGTTTACATCAACCACTTGATTAGGACTGATCCCCGTCCACTCGCTGACGTGTTTGATGTACAGCTCGGTGTCGTTCTCAATGGATGGAGCGAAGCGGTTGATCATCTCGCTTAAGGTTCGAAATCCTTGTCGTGAGTAGCTGCGAAGAATCCGCGCACCCGCCCGAAAACCATAGGTAGGGTGCTTGAACTCTTCGAAGCTTTTATCGAGGTCGAGAAGGTGCTCACCGTCCCACTGAGTGCGATCACCTTTAGATTCTCGGATGTTTAGCGGGTTGTTGTTACGTACCCCGCGCGGCAATGTCTTTCTGTATGTCATGTAGGCAAGCCCCCCAATTATGCAGACGCTTGCGGCAATGATGGTTTTTGAGGCCATACCACATCCTTTGCGTTGCTGTATGTTTTAGAAATATCGCGCAGCGCCTGACGGTACTGTCGAAATGGCACGGCATCGACACCTTGGTCTAACGCTGTTTCCACAAGGTGATCTGCTTCTACAAGTAACGGCTGACGCTGCTCTCGAATTTCTTGCCATTGGCAAACAGGGTGCAACTCTTCAAATGTCATTAACTTTTCCATAATTAAAGCTCCGGTAATCCCATCCAATCGTTAGGGTCGGTGATGTTTCCAGCCGCGTGACCCGCTAATAAAATCCATGCCTCACCGACTGGTGTTTGTGCGATAAGACAAGGGTGAATGTAATCGCCCAGACGGGCTGTTTTGCTATAGAGTTGGCGTAACCAAGTCCATGTTGTGCCCACGGTTTTAATTGCATTGTTTTGAAGAGATATTTCCCCACTAATGCACTTCACAAAAGCGGCGTGAGTCACTATTTGATTACGATATAAGGATGAACCTGATGTCATATCCCGTGGGATGATGATGTGTTCGCGAGTAAATTCAGCCTTGTTTGAAAAATCCCAAGTCACTCGAATCGCACGTACCGGAGCGGCTATATAGTTGTTCACTGAGCCATTAAAGGTGGGATACACTTTTCTAATATCATTTTGTAACTCTGCAAGCATCGAGTTTTGAATAGCATGTCTGTTTTTACTTCCCTCAATCAAAAGTTGCTCTTCTACGTTGGCTTGACTACGAAAAGCCCATCCGCTTGGAACATCTGAATTGGCAATCAATTCCAATGCTCTTACATTCTTAGAAAGCATGAACTTCGCTGTTAAATCAGCCGTTGGCTTTGTTGCTGTCGCGACTTGGGCATCAAAACTCGCAAGCTTCGAATCAAATGTTCTTTGCATGCTAGATTTAAGCGCATCAAACTGCGTTTGCATGGTTCGAATAGCACCGCCCTTGATGCTATCGAGTAGGTTTCGGGCTTCGGTCACCAGTTGGCCGATTGCCGCAAAATTAGTGTTCATAGAGTGTGTTTCTCCATTTCTTGTGCAACGTTCTGTAGGCGAGGGAGCGTATTTGCTGCCACACTATCCGCCAGTTCGTGAACGTCATTATCTGAGTCGAAAGCATGGCGTTGCATAGATACAACGGCCGCACTTAATGCCACCTGATTGCTGTAGAGGCCTTGCATCATTTGAAGTGCATCTACTTGGTCAGGCTGTAAGTTTTTAAGATGTTCTGTGAGTGGGTCGCATTTCACGACCACTCGACGGGGCATGATGTGGCTCATCGGTGAATCTCCATCATTGCCAGTTTTAAAGGTGTATTGCTGTTGTTATACGCCCAAAGCTCACCGCCACCTGTGACGGTCATACCTGCGGGGGCTTGTCTGTTCCCCATTATCGGCAGACCGACCACAGCGGAAACGTGGCTATCACCCAGCATGGCTTCCACTTCCAAATCGCTAATGTTTTGGATAATCGCCTCTAGCCGTGTCACTGAGGCGTTAAACAAGCGTTTCTTTTGGTTCGGTTGAATCACCAAGTGGTCACGACTAATGAAGCGTTGCGCTGTTTCGGTTCGAGTCGTCACGACTGAACGTATTTCACTGACGGCCATCGAATCGCTGAACTTCACAAGGGCGGGTGGTGTGGTTTTCAGATCGCGTTTAGTGAGCTGATACACCACGCGAATCGATGACGCATGAGGGTTGATAATCTCAAGCTCTTTAAAGCTTGCGATATCTAACGTATCTCCCGCATCAACTCGGATTTTTTCGCCGTTGTCACTGCGAACGTAAAGGTACTCTTGGGACTCACGAACAATGAGCCACTTATCAGAGCCGACACCAAAACGTTTTTCTTCATTGGCCTTAAGGGTTAGCTGTTTCATTGCGCCCCCTTACAGGCCATAGCGACCATTCCGATACCACACGCCACCGCAACGGCAATCGCGACTTTAGACATTTCGCCCGCACTGCCTGTTTGAGAGCGTGAAGCGGTATTTTCAGCCATGGCTAAAGCGGCTCGGGCGTTCTCTCCCGATTGAATCGCCATTGCTTTCACTGCGGCCGTGGTGTCTGCGCTGTTCTGTCGCATGTTGTCCATGGCCTTTTTGCTGATTTCACCGTTTTCCTCTAGAGAGTCACGACCAAACCCTAACGCACTCGCCAAAGACTCCTTACCAAAGCCTAGAGCCTGTTTTAACGACTCTTGATTCGACTTTAAGGCGTCTTTGCTGACACTCTCATTTGAGCGAAGCGCTTCTTTTGTCACGCTTTCGTTTGTCTTGAGGGCATCACGGCCAAAGTCCAGAGATTTATCCACGGTTCGTTCGTTTGCTTTGAGCGCATTAGAACCAAGCTTTGCGGCTTCTCTCATCGCGGCACTGTTGCTGTTTAGGGCATTCTTCGCAATGTCTGTCGCAGCTTTTACTGAGCCGTGGTCGGTCACTGAAATGTTCCCCACGTTGCCGTTGATGCCGGACAGGACAACACCAAGGTTATCGCCACTGATGGCACTCGTGCCGTTCGTATTGGTGGTCTTGGTAACGTTCGAGCTTGAACTTCTTCCGCCTTTACCCATGAGCCCCCCCAAGATGCAGAATGTAGCTGCTTTCTACCTGAGACACGCGCTCATCAAGTTCAAAACCGAATGAGGCTAAAATTCGTCCCATGCCTTTGCGATAGGTGTTATAGCTAATTGAGATGTAGCCCATGGCTTCACACCGCTCAATGATGAGTGGCGCCGCTTCTTGCATGCCTTTTCCGGCCATGGCATTGATGTGGTAACTCCC
This sequence comes from Vibrio chagasii, assembly GCF_002954585.1. GTDB lineage: Bacteria > Pseudomonadota > Gammaproteobacteria > Enterobacterales > Vibrionaceae > Vibrio > Vibrio chagasii_A. Next base: position 558,600 of record NZ_MSCI01000001.1, on the reverse strand, counting down.
ATCAATCACACGCCCAACAAAGCGAAGTAACACGCCACGCGCTTTAATCAGGTACAACCCAGATTCACCCGTCTTAATACGTTCCACCATTTCAGTCCATTCTGCTTTGGCCTGTTGTGAGCCTACGAACGCTTGCTTAAGCTCTTTGAGGTGATAATCAATATCTCTGCGGGTGCGGGGGATAAATTGAATGTTTAAGTTCTTCTTAGACACATTGCCACCCCGACTATTACTGCTACCCAAGGCAGCCAAGAAGATGCGCCGCCTCCAAAGTTGATAGAGCCGTTTCGAATACCACCGATTGAGTTCGTTGCTGTCGCTTCACTTGGCCCAGCTGAACCGCCTCCGGCATCAATAGGCATTGAGCCGGAGTTTGTCAGACCTCCACTAAGATCCGGTATCATTTGCTCCCCTTAATGACTCGATAAGCCATATAACCGCCGCCACCTAGAGCCGCGACTTTTAATAGTTTTGTGGCACTTGAGCCTGACCAAAATCCCACGCCAAACCCAAGGCCACCCGCGAGAAAGGGAACCACTAGCATTAATGGCATACCTTCTCCTTACCTTGTGACGGCCACGACAAGCATGGTCAGCACCACAGCGACACCGACACCACCGCCCACATAGAGCAACGTTTTATCATTACCCTGTAACTGACGTGACCCCGTCACTGCATTGCCGTTGTTATCTTTGATTGGCTGCTGTGGTTGTTGGGTGGTCGCGGCGTTTTTCGAGTGGTCGCTTGTGGTGGCGGTTTTAATGATGTTGCCGATACCTTCGCCCACATCATCCAACATGCCTGAGCCGAAATTTCCTAAATCGTCAAAAAAAGACAAAGGCTTCTCCTTACACTAAGTCAGGGCGAATGACTTCTACCGATTCAACGATGATAGGAATAGAGCCAACAGGCTTTTTGGTCTTCACCGTAAATTTCAGCTCTGAGTTGTGCATTGTTGCGAACAGCTCATCGATGTAGAAACCACGCATGATTGGATCGAAGTGGAAACAATCGGCTTGCCAGAAACGGCGGTTACGCTTGGCGCGCATTTCTTCCAGACTTTTTGAAGAGTCAAACACCTTCACAAAATCACGGTGAATTTGCAGCGCATGAATTTCGCCACTCAGAAAGTGCATGCGGCGCACCAACTGCAACGGACCCGAAACCAATTCGAGAAATTCGTTTTCAGTTGAGGACGCTTGCATGGTTTGTCTTTTGATTTTTGGGACAAGCACACGAACGGCTTGTCGAGCGGACACGGTCGCCCATGCTTGCAATTGGATAGACGGGGCACTGTCTTGATTTGTGGAAGCGACTTCGACTTCGAGCGTGATGTTATCGCCCGATTCCGTCACAAGCCCTGTGTAGCGCACACCGTTTTTCGTTTTTGCACTGATATCAGCCAGTGGGATGGTAAAAAAGCCTTCGGTTTGCGCGAGGCCTTTGTACGCTTCCAGTGCCTTAATCAGCTCACCATCCAGCACGATAATTTCATCTCCGTTTAGCGTGATGGTGATGCGTCTTAGCTGCGCGGCACTGAGATTCGTTTCAAGGAAAATCTCTTCGTAAGTCGGGCCGATAGGTAGAGTAAGCGTGGCTTTCTCACCGTAGCCTGTCCCTGTGAAAGAGTTCAATTTAGTTGGAGTCGACATAGTAATGAACTCCCTTAACCGATGGTGTCTTCAACAGCGTCAACGTTGTTTGACGCCCAAACCACACCCGCCGCAGCAACAGCCGCAACGAAAGCAATAACCGCGAGTTTCTTTGGTGTAAAACCTGCCATTTGTAAATACCTATAAAAAACCGCCCAACATTAGGCGGTCTTATTGGTACTGCTTTATGTGCCTTCGATACCTAATGGTTATGTGCCTTAGATATGCCTTAAGTGTGATTTATTTCACGTTTACCAACGGATTCGGCCTTTTTCAACGACCACGCCGTATTGCTTGAAGTAGTCGAATTTGACTAATTTTGACTGTTCAATGGCACATATTCCGGTCAAGTCTTCAAGGTATCGGCGGCTCTTGGGTGTCTTGGTTAGCATGATGTAGCCATATTCACAGTTATCGATGATGGTCTTAGGTACTTCTTGGCCACGTTGGAATAGGTTAATGGTGTGAATGTTGTAAGAGCGTCCAAGGCGCAGCAACTTGCCATGGTAGCCCGTGGCTTTACCTGAGCTTGTCGAGTTCTCCGCGACTTCTTCACAGATAACCTTGAGTGCCTTTTTGTGCTTTCCATCGCCGCAGCTCCACACCACACGACAAAACAGGTCGAAGTCTTTCGCAGAAGGCTCTGAGGGGCGATAAGCTATCTTGAAACCTTGCTTGGTTTCTCGTCCGGCCATCAGCGCACAGGCGAACGTGCGTAAGTTGCCATAAACACGGATTTTACGCCCCACGATTTGCCCGTCATATTCACGTTTCGGATCATAAATGGCGACTTGGTCAGTCGAAGAGATGAGTAACTTCTTAGCCAAGGACGATTTACCCGAACCTGACATGCCGACAATGTAGGCGTGGTGGTTATCAAGTGTGTTGTTATTGTTGATTGGTTCCATATCTAACCCTAATAAAAAGACCGCCCGAAAGTGGGCGGCCTTAGTGTTACTGCTTTATGTGCCTTCGATGCCTAATAGCAAGCGGCTTAGATATGCAATAAGTGTGATTTGTCTCACTTAACGGCTTAGTGTGTGGTCTGTTGCTCTTTCTCTTTCTGCGCTTCGTTAGCGGCATCTATGGCCGCTTGTTGGTCGGCTTTCTTGAGGCCGCGATACTGCATGAACAGGGAAGCGGAGATACTCAGAGCGACCATTCCCAAGGAAATCTCTTCCTTGTATTTCACTGCCCAGGGAGGAGGCGCAACGTTGTATTTTAAAATCACCGGTGCGGCGGCTTTTGCCAATGCGTGGGCATTGTCTTCACCAATCTCTAGACGTTCATCAAGCATTTCTTTCAGAGCGAAGTCGGCTATACCCATTCCAACAAGAACGGTTTGCTCTGTGGCTTCAAGTGCCAGTTTCTGAGCGTTCACGGCTTCGGCTTTTTCGTCTTCTTTGTCTAACGCGGCTTGCGGATCAAACTCGGTTTCCAGTTCGTCTAGGAAGTCGTTTTTATCTTGCTCGGTGTGCGTTTCAACTTCTTCTGCATCGATGACAGGTTGATCGAGTTCTACAGTGTTTGGTTTGTTCATGGGATAGGGTTCCTTATACAGCTCTTAAAATCGTGACGGCTTTACCAAGGGTTAGGCCAATGCAAGCACCGATGCCAGCACAAAGTAAACTGGATACGCCTTTAGACTCTGTATCGGGTTGTGGGGGGGCGGTTGGGGCTTCCTGCAGTACTTCGACTTCTTCGGTTTGCTCAACAGGGGCAGGAGGGTTCAGCTCTTCTAAAGGCTTGTACTGCTGTAGATAATCTTGAGTATTGGCATTGCTGCGCTGCTCCGTACACTTACAAACGTTACAACGTCCCTTTAGGTAGGCCGAACGTTTACCGCTGCACTGGCTGACTTCCATCGCTTCATTGCAATTCGGGGCGGTGCATTTCACATAACCTAGAATCATTGTTCTTCTCCTTGAATCTGCTTGACCTGTTCGCGTAGTTCATCGATTTGTTGCTGTAGGTTTTCGAGCGCGGCCACTTTGCTGTCGAAGATTTCACGGGCGGCTTCGAAGTTGGCAATAGCGTAGTCCTTTACGGTGCTAACCAGTTTTAGAGGGGATACTTTCGACCAATCAGGGGAAGCATCCTCGAGAACGCGGCGCGATTCTTTGATGCCGTTTATGACTTGGGTGAACTTGGTTCTAAGGCTATGACTGAAGCAAGGTTCAGCAATAGTAGGGGGTGTATTTTTGGATGGTTCCATAGCTCGTTGCCTTAACTGACGTTAAAAGAAACAAGCCGGAGGTTTTACGAACTGAGCCATTATACATAGTGAAATCCTATATGGTACTTATTTCACATAAATGGTGTGGATTAATACTCTGCTAATTTAATGATTGCTAAAATGCAAAAACCGCGAAGAATCGCGGTTTCAATACACTGTTTCATTTTGTCAAACTTTCCCGAGTCTCAAAATGAAACCTCATGAAGGATTATATATGGAATCGACAGGTATTGCATTTAAGGTGGCTAATTTAATGTTTGGAAGAATTAAGCGGTGGTTTGCTCGTGAAGAACTAAAGCAAGATAGGTTTCTGAGAGTCGATGTTGCGAAGATTGAAAAGATTAACCGAGGAAACCAACTGAGAATTAAGCTCGATATCACTAATTTAGGTTACATGCCTTTGAGCGTGTATTCGATAACGCCGAAAACAGTCTTAATCAATGGTGAAGCACTGGTTGGTTACTTGTGTATCGTAGACTGTGATTTAAACCCGCAACAACGCAAGCAAGTTCCCGTTTTGTTTAACCTTCCTGAAAGCATTCGAACAAGTGAAAAGCTTCACGTTAACGTCGAGATGCTTGAGCTCAAGGCGTCAAAAGCGGGGGAGAAAGTCACCATGCAAAGAATGGATTTGATTCACTATGAACCGTCACAAGCCATAGCTATTTAGAACGGATATTCAGAACAAAGGCCACATCTCGCGATGTGGCCTTTGTTGTTTGCAGATAATTTATAATAATTAGCGTGAAGTATTTAGCTAGGTCCATGGTTGCTAGAATGAAAAAGCCGCGGAAAATCGCGGCTTAGGTAAATCCATTTGGTTGATATTATTGAAGAAACATTTGCTCAGTGAACTGTTTTGCTACCGTCTCCGTTCTGATAAAGTCGCGAATTTTTTCTCTGTTTGGTATTTTATGCTCATTAATAATATGCTCTAAATGTTGAGCAACCTTTTCTATTAGTTGAGAAAATTTGTCATTATCTTTTAGTATATTCATAACAGCGTTAACAACTTTTCGCTGTGATTTAGGTGGTGCATCTAGGATTGTCGGTTGTGCCCATTGACTTCGAACCAAAGCATATAATGCATAGAAGCGAAATATAGCTCTAGACCTATCAACTCTTCCGGATCGAACTAAATAATCAAATTTGTACAGAGCAAAAGCTGCAAGATGATAAAGTTCAACATTATGGTCGTCTGAGAAGATCCGTTCTGAAAATTCTTTCCTTATCCCTCGGTGGTCCCTGGCAGCTCTGTTAGGTTGGAAGAAAAACATTGCTGCAGCTACTTTCATTAAATCTGATGGGCGAAGAATCCTCGTTCTTTCAACAGAAACATCACGGTATTGATTGTCTCTTCGCTCCAAGTAAATCCGTAAATCAGAGCTCTGTGATGCACAAAACTCTTCTAAATCTTTCATGAAAGGTCTCAGAGCCCAAAATTGATCTTCTTTAACTTCATTTTGTTTATTTGTACCAATAATCACGCTGGATACAAAATCATTACTTCCACACCCAATTAAACGAAGTGGGACATGGATATTACTTATATGGTCTCGTACATGAGCCAGTATATTAGTAGTTTGGCAGCCATTTACAATTTGGTAGTCTTCAAGATTAAAGATGTCACCTTTCCTGTCTATGCTATTAGAAACGACAGTGATCCCATTATTTTTAAAAACAAATGAAGCTGTATCGCCAGACTTTAATTCTGAAATTATTGATTTATTGATTTCAGAATCTGGATTGAAGTCACGAACATTATCATAAAAAATAGACCTGTTAATATGACGAACTCCGTCCTGGTCTTCTTCTCCTAATGCAATTTCAAGTATTTCAGACGCAGGTACATAGCCAATATAAGCCTCATCAACTTTTTCGTGATCTGGCATTGTGACCGCTTTTTGGAATTTTAACTTGGCTGAAGATGAGTTTGTTGCAGAGCGGAAACCATTTTGAATTACTTTAGCGCCAACACATTCAATCGTGATTGATTCAAAAATATTTAACTCTTGCAATCTAGTCATATTTGTATTGATGAGTTGTTGTATTACTTCAGAAACCTGGCCTGTTCCTGTAGTGCAGTAGTAACACTTTAATGTCGGACTGGTTTTAGCTGCTGACTCGTAAATTGCATTTTTGACAGCTAAAAGGTTTTCTAGTTGTTCGCCCTTGACGTGCTTCTCATCAGTAAAAAAATCAAATACAGCATCCAAAAACTTACCAATGTTACCGTAGTCTAGTTTGTCCGATGTTTTCGCCTGAAAGAAGTGGAATTCTGATGAGTGGTTTTTACCTGCAGAGAGGATCGATAGTGCTTCATCAGTATCAGTGCAAAGTGCACCTTGAATTGATATGGCGAGCCCATCAACGCCAAACTCATCACCTTTTAGGTGCGCTCTGAATGGGTCAATATTTTCTCCAAGCATTCCGTTTTCTAATGAAAAAATTGACATGACTTCGAATAATGACGGTTCATCCATGTTCTCATTTGGATGCATATCCTTGAAGGTTTTGAGTTGCGCTCTAACAATAGGGTTCATCAGTGTTTTCCTTTAAACTCAATAGACTTATTCATTGTGCCCAAAAGATCTATATATAACAATAAAAACCTGATAAATCATATGGTTGAGTTGTCATCATGTCGACATTATCTTCTGCTAGAATCATCGCGAAGCGATAGGCTCTTAGAATCACGTCCAACTTTTCCCCATCCGTAGAGTTACCATTCTTTCGTTGTGTTTCGTCCACAGACGCACAAGGCCGCAAGTCGCTTGCGACTAAGATAGGCCGCTTCATTAACTTATCCCCGAGTTTCGAGGGGGTAAAAGCATTAATACCATTACTATCCTTAATATCATGGTTCTAGTCGAAGACTATGCGGGCTAAGTGAATAGAGTAGGGAAAGGTAGTAAGAACTAGGAGTAGTTTAGACTCATATATAAGAGGCTTTTGCACAAGCTAAATGAGATCGAGAGAACGCCAACCCCCAAGCGGCTAAAAAATGAGCTTACTGTGGGTAACTTGAAGTAAAATAACTGGTTAGAACGCTAAGAATGAGCCAATATTGGGCGTGGATTATGTAGATGGATCCCAAATATCGCCAGTTAAGGCGCATATAAAGGAGATAGCTCTATTGTGGTATTGGGACGAGGTTTTTAGCTTCTGCCGCTTCTTTGCGGCGTCTGCGTAGCAATGTAATAGGGGTCTGAATGTATTTCACAGGGCGACCAATGCGATTTGCAAAGGTTTTAAGCCAACGTTTAGACGCTGTCTTGGCTTCTTTGTATTGCTCAAAGATACCGATATCGTGAAAATAAGCGTCTGTTACACGCTTGATTGACGCTAGGCCGCGCCATTTTTGTAGGTTGTCTTTACCTGTATAAGTTTCTCTAGGCTGCTTGGATGTGATCCAACCTTTGTTAAACGCGAACTTAACGCACTGTTTAACACGCCAGATTGGGAAATTGCAGACATCAGCAATGTAGCCCCAAGAACGAAGGGCAAAACCGTCCTTTGTAGCTACACCAATCTTATTCGAGCTTAGGCACATTTCGTTTACTAGGGCTTTCATTACTATCGCAATATCACGAGCAAAGCTCTTACGAACGCCACGGCCATTAGATGTAAGAAATGCAGTTGAACTAGATGGGCACTGTACTATTTTATCCAACACAGCACGATTTAGACACGCCAAGGGGCGGTCTTTACGCTGTTTATTGGTTAAGTCGTACATGCTCATGGTTGGTTATTTCACCTCTAGCACTTTTGTAAGGCGGAAAAGCTCATTCAAAGCACCACGGTAGTAATTAGCAGATGCTTCTTTTGTATGCTGGCTCAAAGATGGGTTTGATTGGTATTCATCGGCATGTTTCTGTAACACATCCATACGATCTTGGATGATTTCAGCAGGGGTTTGACGTTGATTTGACATGAAGTTGATCCTCTTTTTAAAAGTCTGGTCAATACTTAAAAGCCTTGGAACATCATTTGTTTACAGACAGCCCCCGTAAAAGCTTCGAATCAATTAAGGGGGCTTAAAGGATGTTCGCAAAGTCTCCCGACTTGACGAAGAGTATTAAAGTTCATTTCAACTTTGCTGTACATACTAACGGTACAGTTGTGGTATGGATTATCCTTGTCGAAGGAGGTAAAAAAATGATAACAACCTTAGATTTATTGAATCGCTTATGCGAGTTAAAACAAGTACATAGCACTAGAGAAGTTGCAAAACTACTTGGGATTGGACATACAACGGTTCAGAACTGGCGAAATGGTACGACTATGAGCGACGATCTGGCTTGTGAAATAGCAGAAATGTTGGGATTAGACGTAGACCTTACTTTATTAGCCATATTAGCCGAAAGGTCTAAAAATCAACGTACAATCGAAGTTATTGAACGTGTGATTGAAGATAAAAAAAGAGCGTGATTTTATAGGCAAAAAGTAAGGGTATCCAATTGATTTAATTGAGAAAGATGCCTTTATTTTTTGCCTATATCACTGCGTATTATGTGCGTTATGTTAAATCGAATTCGTTAGTTATAAGGCAGGCCCCTTTGTGTGATGCCCTGCCTTTGTATGATGTCGGTATTCTTTAAATTATACTGTGTATTTAACCATGTTGGTTATTTACCATAAAATACCTAATATCCAGTGATAATAATCTTCGATTTTACCCCTGGTATTAGTTAGAGATTAACCGCCAGCAAACTTAACTTTATAGCCTTTCTTTTCAAGGTGCGCTTTGATCTTATCGCGCGCGTCGCCTTGAATTTCGATGTTGCCATCTTTTACTGAGCCACCACAGCCGCAAACTTTCTTAAGCTCTGCAGCCATTAGTTTTAATGGTGCATCATCTAGATCTAAGCCAGTTACGACAGAAACGCCTTTGCCTTTACGGCCTTTGGTTTCTTTTTGGATTCGAACGATACCATCGCCTTTTGGACGTTGGATTTTCTCTTCTTCAGGTTTAATACGACCTGTTTCTGTTGAATATACTAGGCTCATAATTTACTTCTTTTGTTGCTCAGCTTTTTGTTTAGCGATTAGGTAAGCTTCGATATGACGCTGTATTGCTGTTTTCCCGCCTTTGATAAGACGTCCGTTAAACATGCAATACCATGCGTTTGGCTCACCAGTGTCATTTTTGATCTGGTAACCATTGAAATTTTCAGTTTGGCCACCAGTCCCTCTAGTCTTACTTAACGCTGTGAACTCTTTTGGGTCAATAATAGATGAAGTATCAATCCACCAATCGATACTCTTTTTTACGGCAGCTAAGTTACCTTGAATAACGTGGTTTTTTAATTTAGTACGCCAAATTGTGTTTGTGGGATCGGTCGATTGCAGATGGATCCCACGGTAAATTGAATTAGCCATATCTATTGATCATCTTTTTGTTTTCACTGCATTAATCATAAGTATACTAGTAACGATAGCAAGCATAATATGGCAAAAACGCCTGTCGAGGTACGGTAATTTGAGAAAAAATGTCCCTATTTTAACCGACTCTGAGATAATTAACTCGTTTGTTGAAAGGTTAAACAGAGAAGCTTCGGTTGATGTTATCGACGAGCTAACAGGTTACCAATATTCTCGTAATTCACTGTTAGGTATCTACAGTGATTGGAAGTGCTACCATGCTTTTTGCGGCAAGCTCCGCATCAACACACTCCCTGCGTCAATTACTGCCATTCGTCGTTTTTTAGAAACAGAGTCCAATAACAGAAAGTTTGCATCATTAAAACGTTACACTGCAACGCTTAGCTTGTTGCATACAGTATTTAGCTTCCCCAACCCTATAAAGCATAGGCAAATTCGCTTCACCCTGCTCCACTTAAAAGCTCAAATGGCTGGTGACGCTAAACAAACAAACGCGATGACATCTTCACACCTTAGCCAATTAAACGCCTTGCTTGCACATGAAAAAGCAACGCTAAAAGAGATCCGTGATATTGCAATCTATAACGTGATGTTCGAGTGTGTTTTAAAGCGCTCAGAGCTTAAGTCCTTATCTTCGAGCGATGTTGAGTGTGTCGATGGTGCTTATCAAATCTCAATCAAGGACTCGCTTTACAAGCTTTCACCCGTTTCAAGTTATTCACTTGAACGTTGGCTCAGTTTTACAGGGCTGGAAGATGGATTAACTCTGTTTCGGGCAATTGATAAGCATGAAAACATTGGTCTTCAACCACTAGATGATTCATCAATCTATAGAATACTAAGGCGTGCTAGTGACTTACTTGATTTGGCAGAAAATCATCACTTTTCAGGAAACTCGATACGAGTTGGCGCGGCGCAAGAGCTTTCTAAACAAGGGCTTAAGATAAGAGAGATTCAGGACTTTGGACGTTGGCTTAGCCCTGCAATGCCCGCCCAGTATGTTGGTTATTCGAGTACGGCAGAAAGTGAAAAAATGAAGTTTAAGGCACTAACACCATGGCAATAAGCCATTGCGATTAGTCAAGAGACAAAAAAGACAGAAGTAAAAAAGCGGCTTGGAAGTTATCCAAGCCGCTTTTTATTGTGAATTGATTATACGAATTTTCAGAAAATACGCTTAAGAAAGACTGGTTCTTACACAGTTTTCTAGGAACTGAGCGAACTTATGTCCGTCGTGTTCAACCATTTTTGGGAACATCGAAATTGGTGTCATGCCTGGGAAGGTATTAACTTCGTTTAGGTAGATCTCGTTATCTTGAGTTAAGAAGAAGTCGATGCGAGACAAGTGACGAAGCTTCATTTGTGTAAACACTTTGCGAGCGCTGTCCGCAATCAGTTGACGTTGTTCATCAGTAAGATTACTTGCTTCAACTTCTGTGATCGAGTGGCTATCTGCGCTGTATTTTTCTTCGTAAGAGTAGAATGCGCCATTCGGTGCAATTACCTCGCCTGGCTTGCTGATATACAGCTCCCCGTCGATCTCATAAGCCGCAACTTCCAACTCTCTTGGCACCACTGACTTTTCAACAAGCACTTGATCTGAATAAGTAAATGCTTTGTTGATAGCTTCGCTCAAGTCTTCAATATGGTTGACTTGATAACAGCCAACAGAAGAGCCTTGGCGTGCCGCTTTCACGAATACTTTGCCCCACTCTTCAAAAGCTTGAGTTGATTGTGAATGAGCTTCATCTGTATTGTCAGATAGGAATAAATACGGCGTGTTTGGAATACCCAATGCGTCATACCAAAGCTTAGAGGTGATCTTGTTGAAGCTGTTATTGCTAGCTTCAGACCCACAGCCTAGGTATGGGATTTTTGCCATTTCAAACAGCGATTGGATATCACCGGTTTCGCCTGGGAAACCATGAATACAAGGAACAATGAAGTCGACTTTTGACTCTAGGTTGTCGCCACGTAGTGTTTGATTATTGATATCAAGATAAACCAATTCGCCCGAATCTAGACACCAGCCTTCGCTCTTAATCTCAACTCTTACAACGTTAAAGTCTTCAACGCTCTTAAGCTGATCAAAAAGGTAATTGGCTGAAACTAAAGACACTTCGTGCTCTGAAGATCCACCGCCGCATAGTAGAAGAATGTTTGTGGTGTTCATGGGTAAATTCGGTCCTTGAAACTAGGAATACTGACTTCAATGATAAACAAAAGTCGAAATAGGTACAGTGTTTTGATTGTTAAAATTGCGTCCGAAAAATCGAGCGATTAACTATTAGACAAAACGGTTAGTCTTAAAACAAAAGAAGGAGCATTTGCTCCTTCTTTACGATTTAAAACTTAGTTTAACTTGTTAAGCGTTGGGTATTCAGAGTTCTTGATGTCATCAATACTCTTCACGAATGGCTTCAAGTTCTTAAGTGAACTCGGTAGTGTTGAGATAGCCTTTTTTGCTTCTAAACGTGTTGCGTAGTCACCGTAAAGTACTGTGAACCACTTAGTGCCATTAACCATCTTGTAGTTTTCCCAAACTGGTTGAGAAGTCGTTGGTAGCATTTTCACGAAAGAGTCGACTTTACTTTGGCTGCCAACCGCAACAACTTGAACTGTGTAACCAAAACGCTGGTTCATGTCTTGTTGTTTCTTAGTTGGACCTTTCACTGCCGCAACTGGCTTAGCCTGAGTTGTTTGAGTGACTTTCTGCTCAACAGGTTCTGTTCTGATAACGTTAACAACATTCTCTTCAACAACGCCTGATTGCTGTGATTGGGACACAACTGGAGCTTCAACTTTGGCAGTTTTGTACTCTTCTTGATAACTATCTGAAGTCACATCCGTGATGTAGTTTTCAGATACACACGCAGCCAAGAGCAGTGGCAAAGTCGCAATTGCAATTTTTTTCATGGAAAGCTCTATATCCTTAATAATAATTACTATAAATCATGCCGATACGTCGGTTTAGAATCAAGTTAACTTTGAGATTATACACCATTAGTGGGTGACCTATTTCACAAACTTAATGCAGTGTTTGCTTATTCATCTTAATTCGGTGAATTTGCCATCAACCTGTCATCGAAAAGTAAGTTACGATGAACTTACGTGCATTGCTAGGATATGTCTATGAATCATCTTGATCCCCTACTGAAACCCCGTTCGATTGCTGTTGTTGGTGCTTCTCAGCGAGAAAACCGAGCAGGCTACATTGTTATGAATAATCTGTTGCATGGGGATTTTAAGGGGGCGGTAATGCCAGTTACGCCCAAATACGATTCTGTGGCGGGTGTACTTTCATACAAAAACATTTTGTCGCTCCCGATCGTCCCTGATCTTGCGATTCTTTGTACCAACGCGTCTCGCAATATAGCTATCTTTGAGGAGTTAGCGGAGAAAGGCATTGCGTCTGTCATTGTTCTATCTTCAGACATGCAACAGCCGAGTGATAACGGTGAAACATACGATTCAAGATGCCTAGCGATTGCGAAAAAGCACAATATAAGGATGCTTGGTTCAAACAGCTTAGGGGTGATTATCCCTTGGCTTAATCTCAATGCATCCTTCTCTCCTGTTACCGCACTGCCCGGCAAGATTGCGTTTGTTTCTCAATCTGCCGCGGTGTGCACCACGATACTTGATTGGGCTAATGACAAAGAGATCGGTTTCTCTGCATTTATCTCAATCGGTAACGGTACGGATATCGAGTTTTCTGAACTGTTGGATTACCTAAGTACCGACTCTCACACTGAAGCGATATTGCTTTATGTAGATAGCATTAAAGACGCAAGGCGTTTCATTTCGGCTGCCCGAGCAGCTTCACGTAACCGGAGAATACTAGTATTAAAAGGTGGCCGAACTGCCAAAGGCCGAGCAGCAGCAATGGCACATACTGGTGGTGCAGATACGCTCGATATTATTTACGATTCGGCTATTCGTCGTAGTGGCATGCTGCGAGTTAAGAACCTGCACGAACTGTTTGCTGCCGTAGAAACTTTAACTCACTCGGTCCCATTACGTGGAGAGCGACTGGCGATTGTCACGAATGGTGGTGGCCCTGCGATTATGGCTGTTGATACGTTATTCGAACGTGGCGGCAAACTCGCTGAGTTATCGGAAGACACGCTCGATAAACTCAACAAGGTGTTACCTTCAAGTTGGTCGCATAGCAATCCTATCGACATTGTTGGTGATGCGGGTGATCAGCGTTATATCGATACTATCAACACACTACTTGATGGTGACGAAGCGGATGCCATTCTCATCATGCATAGCCCTTCAGCCATCGCGCATTCTGCTCAAACCGCAGAGCGCATCATTGATGCGATTAAAAAGCATCCTCGCCACAAGCGATTTAATATTCTTACCAATTGGTCTGGCGAACTGACGGCAAGGCCTGCTAGAAAGTTGTTCACAGAGGCTGGTATTCCAACCTATCGAACGCCAGAAAGCTCAGTAGTCGCATTCATGCACTTGGTCGAGTACCGACGTAACCAACGTCAGCTTATGGAGACGCCAACCACGGCTGAGAAAGTTCATATTGAGGACTTAGCGGATGCCAGAAATTGGATAGAACGCCAACTACTGGATAAAGACACAGTTAGTCTTGATACCCATCAAAACAGTCAGTTTTTCAAACACTTTAATCTAGATGTGTTACCTACTTGGATCGCTTCTGACCCCAGTGAAGCGGTGCATATTGCAGAAACCATTGGATACCCTGTCGCAGTTAAACTCCGTTCACCAGACATTGCGCACAAGTCTGACGTTCAAGGTGTGATGCTCAATTTAAGAAACAGTAGTGAGGTCGCGAATGCGGCACAAGCGATTTTGGATCGCTCTCAGTTATCATTCCCAACAGCGCATATTCATGGTCTGTTAGTTCAAGGTATGGCGAAACTGGCTGGCGGACAAGAGCTTCGCGTGAAAGTTACAACCGATGAAACGTTCGGCCCTATTATTCTACTCGGTCAAGGCGGTTCCGAATGGGATGAGTCGATTGATGCGGCAGCTGCTTTCCCTCCGCTTAACATGACGCTGGCTCGTTACTTGATCATTCGAGCGATAAAGAGCGGCAAGATTCGCCTACAAAAGCTGCCTAACCCTATCGACATAGAAGGCTTGTCGGAGTTGCTGGTTCGTATTTCTCAAATGGTGGTTGACTGCCCCGAAGTACATGACTTGGATATACATCCAGTACTTGCGAATGGCGACAAGTTCACGATATTGGATGCCGATATCATATTGAGAGCATACGAGGGAGATCCGCAGGAAAGACTAGCGATTCGTCCTTACCCTGTGGAGCTTGAAGAACGTATCCAGTTAAAAGATGGCACAGAAGTGTTGCTACGCCCTATTCTTCCTGAAGATGAACCACTTCATGCCGACTTCATTAATCGAGTTTCTAAAGAGGATCTCTACAAGCGCTTCTTTAGTGATGTGGGTGAATTCAATCATGAAGCGTTAGCTAACTTTACTCAGATTGATTTTGATAGAGAGATTGCTTTTGTTGTTGTGCGTGAAGAACAAGGCGTACCAGCCATTATTGGCGTGTCTCGGGCTCTGATTAACCCAGAGAATACGGATGCCGAATTCGCGATATTGATTCGCTCTGATCTTAAGGGCGTTGGCTTAGGTCGAATTCTGATGACTAAGGTTATTGATTACTGCCGTGCCAAGCAGACTAAACAGATGTCGGGAATGACGATGCCAACTAATAGAGGAATGCTAACACTAGCTCAAAAACTTGGTTTCAAGCTAGATATCTGTTTTGAAGACGGCACAGCAGATATGGTGCTTCCGTTACTTGAGTGACCATGTTTTTTTAAGGTGTTGGATACACCATGATTTGGCGTCACCCATTTTATTGCGTCGCCAAGCCATAACGATGTCAATTGGCTGGGGTTCAGTACCTGCGATTTGCTTTAAAACACCAGATTCAATTAGTGGATTAGCAACACTACAAGGTAATGTACCAATACCTAACCCGCTGGTTAATGCTTCGACTTTTGCCGGAAAGCTCGTCACCGTTAAACGCGGCTGCTTCTCTAATATATTAATGCTTAATGCTGGCTGATCACGTGCCGTATCTGCGATCGCAATCACCCTGTAACTTTCCCTAGCCTTTTGGTCAAAATCGCCAGAACGCTTGTGAACATAATGATTGGATGCTGCTACCCACACCATTTCCATTTTACCAATTACGTCACTTTTTAGGTCATTAGGGATTGTGTCGACTTTCGGGCAAACAAGAAGATCGGCGCGACCATCTGACAATGATTCCCAACACCCCGCTAAGATCTCCTCTTGTAAACGAACACGCGTTTTACTGATTTTTCCTAGTTCATCAACAAGTGGGAAGAAATTAGCAATTGGGATAATGCCATCAAAAGCGATGGTTAAATCCAATTCCCATCCATTAGCTAGAATGCTGGCTTCGTTGACGAGCCTTTCTGTCGCACCAAGGATCACCCTACCTTGTTCAAGTATCAACTGACCTGCCTCTGTAAAGTTTGCTCGATGGCCAGAGCGGTCAAAAATCATGATATCTAAATCTTGTTCAAGCTTTTGAATTTGGTAGCTGAGTGATGAAGGCGCGCGGTCCATTTCATTGGCCGCAGCAGCGAAACTTCCACGTCTATCGATGGCATCTAGGATGTGTAACGCTTCAAGTGTTATTGGGCTATGCATCAGTTTCCTACTTTATAAATGAGAGGTTAATCACAAAAATGGAAGCATTCACCAGACAAATGGAACCATTAAAGGTCTTTTAATACAATGAGTTATACGGTTTAAGTGAGCTTTTAATGACAAAAACACAAATAAACTGAAATGCAAATAATAGTAATTATCATTTAGATCCAATATTATCTTTCGCGAAATCAAGATAATACTATGGAATTAAGGTAACTATCAGATGTATAAGCAATCCCTACTCTCTGCTTCAATCGTTTTAGCGCTTTCATCAACCTCAGCCTTAGCTGAAGATTATGCCCTATTTGACGAGGTTGTTGTATCTTCGACTCGTACGAATCAACAACTTGAAGATGTTGCTGCGTCGGTAACTGTGATTAACGATAAAGATATCGAAAAAAACATGGTAACGGATGTAGAAGACTTATTTAAGTACACGCCAGGAGTCACGGTAACTACGAATTCTCGTCAAGGGATTCAAGGTATTAATATCAGAGGCATGGAAGGTAATCGAGTTAAGGTTATCGTTGATGGCGTCTCACAAACTAACCAATTCACTCCAAGTGGTACTCAGTCATATAACTTCATCAACTCTTCTCGTATTGATGTTGATACGGATATGTTGAAGTCTGTAGAAATTGTTAAAGGTGCGGCCTCTTCTTTGTACGGTTCTGATGCAATTGGTGGTATCGCTGCTTTCGAAACAAAAGATCCAAGTGACTTCTTGAAAGGTAGAGATTTCGGTGGTCATGCTAAATTCAACTACTCTTCTTCTGATAACACATTTAGTGAGTCTGTTGCGTTAGCTAATCGTATTGGCAATCTTGAAACTTTAGTTGCTTATACTCGCAGAGATGGTGAAGAAATTGACAACTTCGGTACCCCTGACGAGCAAGAAACTCAGAACAATAATTTGTTAGTTAAGCTTCAGTATCAATTGAACGAGCAACACCGTTTAGAGTTCTCCGGTAACTTCATTGAGAATTCTGGTGATACCGATTTAAATAGTGCAAGTTATACAGACTACACTGGCGAAGACTCAACTAGTCAACAGCAAATTGGTATTAAACATATTTGGGATGCTAACCTAGCGTTTGCTGATCGCGTTACTTGGCAGGCCGACTGGTTGAGTAAAGAAGAGAATGGTGTAACTAATCGTACATCTAACGGCGGTAGCATGTTCTTGCCACCTGCAGGTAATGTTCAGAAAAAAGACTATATCTATGAAGATGAAGGTTATCAGTTTGACGTCCAATTCGATAAGTTCTTCATGACGGGTAATGTAGAAAACTACTTTATTTATGGCGCTTCTTATTCTGACAAAGACATTAAAAACGTTAATAATGAATATAACTCTATCAGTACAGACCAAGTTATTTTCTATATCCCTGCTGCATCTGAAAGAAAGTACGGATTCTTTGCACAAAATGAAATGACGATCGGAAATTGGATGATTACTCCAGGCGTTCGTTTCGATGGCTTTGAGACAGATCCTGGTGATACAAGCCAAAACCCAAGTGGTAACCCTGCAGAAGACTATGCAAAATACTCTGATTCAGCAGTAACTGGACGTTTGGGCACAACTTATACTCTAAATGATCAGAACAAAATCTTTGGTCAAATTAGCCAAGGCTTTAGAGCTCCAGATTTCCAAGAGCTATACTATTCATTTGGTAACCCAGCGCATGGCTATCTAAATGCCCCTAACCCAGACTTAGAAGCTGAAGAAAGTATTTCATACGAGCTAGGTTGGCGTCATAATACAAATTATTCATCAAGCGAAATTGCTATCTTCTATAGCGATTATGATAACTTTATTGATAACGTAGCAGTTAGCGGCTCAGCTACTCCTATGGATCCAACAATATATAAGAACGTTAATATTGATGAAGCTGT
This sequence comes from Vibrio chagasii, assembly GCF_002954585.1. Taxonomy (GTDB): domain Bacteria; phylum Pseudomonadota; class Gammaproteobacteria; order Enterobacterales; family Vibrionaceae; genus Vibrio; species Vibrio chagasii_A. The sequence goes on along the minus strand of NZ_MSCI01000001.1, from coordinate 540,735 downwards.
GATCAAAGGTATCGAGGCTTCAAACACGTTATCTTGGAACAGCTTTATACCTGTTCAAGGCGTGAGTACTCGTGTTGCAGCTACGTACACAGAAGGTGAAGATGGTGAGGGCAATCCTCTTAACAGTGTGAACCCTTGGAACGCAGTAGTTGGATTTAACTATGATGCTCCTTCAGCAATTTGGGGTACATCACTGAACATTAGTTACACTGCTGGTAAGAAGTCTAGTGATATCAATAGTGTTGGTTTGTCCGATGAAATTTTACCAACTGATTCAGCAACAGTGGTCGACCTAACTGCATACTACTTGCCGATGAAGGATCTTACGCTTAGAGCTGGTCTTTTCAATGTTACGGATGAAGAATACTACTCGTGGAATGACGTTCGTGGATTCTCACAAGAAGATAAGGACTACACACAAGCTGGTCGTAACTGGTCTATTACAGCTAAATACGAATTCTAATTCGCTACAAGCTTGAACTGCAGAAACTAAAAAGCCAGCTATAAGCTGGCTTTTTCAATTTCACTAAAAATTGTATCAAAAAGGAATAAAGTGAAATTACTTCTCTGCCATTTCTTTCTTAACCATTACTGCTGCAGCAACGATGAAAGTGATGATCAGGCCTAGTTCCATGATTAACTCCAAAGAAAATTAACATTAAACATATAATTCGCGTGCATAGTAACACAATGAATACAGAATGATACTTTTTAACCACTAATTTACTTTTTATTCGATTTAGATCAAAAAAGATGCCCTAGAGCATCTTTTTATAAGTTAACCATTCATGAAACAACTATATTAGCCTGGGAAACCATTAGGGTTTGTGGACTGCCAGCGCCACGTATCTTCGGTCATTTCTGTCAGTGTACGTGTCGCGTTCCAACCAAGTTCTTTCTGAGCTTTAGCAGGATCTGCCCAGCATTCTGCGATGTCACCTACGCGTCGCTCAACAAGTTTATAAGGGATTTCCTTACCACTTGCTTTTTCAAACGCCTTAACCATGTCTAAAACACTAGAACCGTTACCTGTACCAAGGTTGTAGATGTGAAGACCATCTTTGCGCCCTACTTTCTCAAGTGCCGCGATGTGGCCGTCAGACAGATCCATAACGTGGATGTAATCACGAACACCGGTACCATCTTTCGTTGGGTAGTCGCTGCCAAATACAGACAAGAACTCGCGTCGGCCAACGGCAACTTGAGAAACAAACGGCATTAAGTTGTTTGGAATGCCTTGTGGATCTTCACCTAGTTCGCCACTTGGGTGTGAACCTACTGGGTTAAAGTAACGAAGTAACGTGATGCTCCAGTCTGGATTTGCTTTTTGGAAATCCGTTAGACACTCTTCAACCATTAATTTACTGCGACCATAAGGGTTGGTTGCGCTAGTCGGGAAGTCTTCAGTAATAGGCACAGTTGCAGGATCACCGTACACGGTTGCTGATGAGCTGAAGACTAACGTTTTAACATTGGCTTCGCGCATAGCATCCACAAGAACTAACGTGCCGTTAACATTGTTATCATAGTATTCAAGAGGCTTCTCTACAGACTCACCTACCGCTTTCAAGCCAGCAAAGTGGATAACTGCTTCGATGTTGTGTTGTTTCATTGTTTCCGCTAATAGCGCTTTATTGCGAATGTCACCTTCAACGAACACTGGGCGAACACCAGATACCTTCTCGATACGCTCTAAAACGCTTGGTTTACTGTTGTATAAGTTATCAAAAAGGACAGGCGTCATGCCTGCGTTAATCATCTGGATACTTGTGTGGCTACCGATGTAACCCATGCCACCTGTAACTAAAACATTCATTTTAGTGTACCTTTTATTGTGGTTTTAATAATAATATATATGATACAGTGATTTAGTGAAATTTCACAGCCTACTCTGTAACCATGCATCATTCAATAATACGATCTGCCCTTTCCGTTGAATCTTACTTGATAGATCACATCGCCTTTTGTTTCGAATCATCGAATAAATGAATTCTCAGACTCGTGTCAATATGAGTGAATGCTATTTGCGTTCTGCACTTGTGTCTTAGTTCTCTAAATATCCAGTGTACTAAATTACCAATAATCAACCTATTTAATGGTAAGACAAAGTCGCAACAACTACCCTCTCTGGTTTGGTATAGTTCTTACTTGAATTTGCTGAATGACAACTCAGTAATATCTGGAGTCTGAACCTTGGCATAAGAGAGTGCTAAAGCACACTATTTAATCTTAATTAACTGCATTACCATACTTTAAGCGAACATAATCCAACATTTTGATATTAATTTTTTGGTATCGAAAATTTGAAATAGATCACGGTTTATTTATGGCTTTTATAAGACCTTCATTAATAGCTTTAACGTAAAGGATTAGCACCACGTGACAACGAAGATTTTGCTTAATTGCGACATGGGAGAAAGTTTCGGCAACTGGAAGATGGGCGATGATGAATCGGTTATGGAATGGATTGATATGGCAAATATCGCCTGTGGTTTTCATGCGTCTGATCCCCACGTGATGTCAAAGACTATCAAACTGGCCCAGTACTATCATACTCAAATTGGTGCTCATCCTGGTTACCAGGACCTCGTTGGGTTTGGTCGCAGATCAATTCCTCACAGTATGGACGAAATCAGTGAACTCGTTTGCTATCAAATCGGTGCATTACAAGCCCTGTGCCGTTATCACCATACAAGTGTCGGCTATGTAAAACCTCACGGTGCGCTTTATAACGATATGATGGCAAATACAGATGTTTTTAATGCCGTAGCGCAAGCAGTAGCGGAATTTAATATCCCTCTTATGATCCTCTCTTCCTCTGACAACCAACAATACTTAGACATCGCTGATGATCACGACTTGCCCCTTTTGTTCGAAGCATTCGCTGATCGAGCATATTTAAACAGTGGTCAACTTGCGCCACGTTCGCAAAAAGGCTCGGTGTATGTGAACCAAGACGATATCTACAACCAAGTGATGCAGATCGTTAACTACGGTTCAGTCACGACCATTGAAGGTGAAAGGCTACCTATCGAAGCTGACACCATCTGTGTTCATGGCGACAATCCGCAATCCATCGCGCTCATTAGAAAAATCCGACAAGATCTCAACGCGTTTAATTAATAGTGGCGCAATGAATGCCATCTGTTCCTTGCACAAGAACAGAGGAAACACTCACGACACATGAACATGGAAGTTGGAATAAAACGTATGGAAAGCAAATGACGAAAAACGAGATAAAACTTAATGTCGAGCCTGTTGCTGAGTGCAGTGTGCTTGTTACGCTACAGCCACTAGCCGCAGGTTCTAGCGGGAATTATGCACAATACATGGCGCACTTTTCAGATGCTATTCGCCAGAGCTTAGCCACAGTATTGATGAATGTCACTCCGGCGTACAACACTATATTGGTTGACTATTTGCCTTACCGAGTCTCTGAAGAGCACTTTATTTCTCAACTCAAGTCGATACTGACCGAGGCAATGGCGACATATTCAAGTGAGAGTGACACTCGCAACATTATCGAGTTGCCAGCCTATTACTCAAACGAAACAGCTCTTGATTTAGATAGATATCAGGCCAAAGGTTTGTCGCTAGACGATATCATTCACTATCACACTTCTCAGACCTACAGTGTAAGCGCTATTGGCTTTATCCCTGGCTTTGCCTTTATGTCAGACGTGGTTGAGCCTTTAGTTCTGCCGCGTCACTTTACTCCACGGCTCAATGTCCCGAAGGGAAGTATCGCAATTGCAGATTCAAAGACTGCGGTTTATCCGTCTGATTCCCCGGGAGGATGGAATATCATCGGTAATTGCCCTATTTCGTTGTTTGATCACGCTCAGTTGACTCAGGCTAACCAAATGCACGACCAACTTTATCTTCTGAATGTGGGTGATTCTGTGCGCTTCAAAGCAATATCAAAACAAGAGTTTGCCGAGCTTGGAGGAGATGTAGGCCATGGTTAAATCAGTCAATAAAGCGAGCCTAACCATCGTGAAACCGGGGCCTCTAAGTATAATTCAAGACTTTGGACGTTTTGGCGTTTCTCACCTTGGTTTAACACAAGGGGGCCCCGTAGACGATTACTCTTATAGTTGGGCAAATCACTTATTAGCCAACCCCATCAATCAAGCGGCGCTAGAAATCACTCTTGGTCAGTGTACTCTGCAAGTCAATGATGATTGTGAGATGGCGATTTGCGGTGGTGACTTACAGGCAACTTTGGATGGCAAACCTTTACCCAACTGGAGTACATTTCAAGCGTTTAAAGGGCAAATGCTTTCGTTTGGCTTACCGAAGAATGGATTAAGAGCTTATCTCGCAATTAAAGGGGGCTTTGATGTTCCTGGAGTCCTTAATAGCATTGCAACAATAACGCGTGAAAAAATAGGTGGATTAACTCAAGATGGTGAGCCTTGCCAAGTTGGAGACCAATTAATTTTCACTAAGCAAGCTCTCCCCAAGCACTTTAAGCCTATTAGTGTCACTTTCCGGTATACACCCGATTACAACTTGCCTGTTAATTTAAGAGTCATTGAGAGCTACCAGAGCGAACTATTCGCAGAGTCAGCTAAGGAGACGTTTTACAACTCACCCTATATCGTGGACCAAAACTCGAACCGTATGGGTTATCGTCTTAGTGGTGAATCGGTGCACTCTCCAGATATATCACTGTTATCCGAAGGCATTGCGCTAGGTGCCATTCAGGTACCACAAGATGGGCAACCTATTGTTCTGCTCAATGATAGGCAGACCATTGGCGGTTATCCAAAGATTGGGTGTGTCGCAAGAATTGACTTGCCACGTTTAGCGCAAGCAAAGCCTGGGCATAAGATTTCATTTAGTAAGGGTGACCGTTTGGGGTTGCAAGACGTGTGGTGTCAGTGGGCAAGGTTCTTCGGCTATTGATGCTGAGCTTTCAGCTACCGTTGATAATTATGCCTGTTAAAGAATAAAAAATCGGCTTACCTAAGTAAGCCGATTATTCGTTTTAGTGGTGGTCTTGGCCTGAAACTTTCGCCAGCGCATTTGGGTACCCACGTTCTTGGGTTAACCCTATCGCTTTGTTTTCAATATCGTTTAACTCAAGTGACATTGTCACTGAATGTGTCTCTTCAATCGAGTCAGACTCTGGAATATTGAACCAGTGTTGAGCCACCTTCTGCGCAGCTTCTAATGTTGAAGACGCCTTTACTACTTCGAGCCTTGCATAGCGTTCACCACAGAAAGAGACATCTGAGGCTCTTAGGCTTGGGTCTGTGCCTGGAATTTGTTGAGCGCCGAACAGAGGTTTTCCGCCAACTTGAGCAGAACTAAAGCTCGGAATGAACTGTGACATATGCGTAATTGCCGCACGTGTTCTGAGTTCGAGCTGTTCTTCACTCCAACCAGATACGATCTTCTTGAGCAGTTTTGATGGTAACTGCGGTTGAGAAGAGTCTGTCGAAGATGAAACTAACCCACCTTCAAACAGCGTGATCCCTTCCGTCATTCCGTGAAGCTGGAATACACCGTCTGCGTATGGCGTTAATTGAGCCATGCCTTGCGGTGTGCCTCTTGGGCCGTGAAAGATAACCTCTGGCCACTCTTCCTTGCATTCTTGGGAATATGCCCACTCTGTGACGTAAGCGGCTTTAAACTCAACGAGTCGCTGCTGCTTCGAGCCAACAAAGTCATCCACGATGCCGGTCTCAAAGCCACTGGCGTTAATTAAATAATCAGTGGTTATTTTACGGCTTTGGTTATCAACATCGGTATAAGTCAAAGACCAACCTTGCCCTGTTGATTGAACCGACTGTAAACGGCTGTTGGTCAACACGGTGCAGTTAGTTTGTTGTCCCAAAGAGAGCTGAGCGGTCGCAGACAGTCGGAATACACTCCAACCGTACTCTTGAACCATAGCAACAGGATATTTAAGCGTGTCTAAGTCCGTATGCTTCGCAAAAGGAATACACCACTCATCAAGTGATGTCGGTTTCAGTGGTTGTGTTTTCTTAGAAAGTGCGATGAGTTCTTCTTTGCTGTAGAGCTTATAGTATTCCTCGGGGTCACCAAGCACTTGGTTGCTTTTATCTTGTCTAACAAGCTCAGCATAAGCGTCTTTGATTATTTTTAGGCGAGGAAGTAAGTCCATTGGGTCCCCACCATCACTGTGTGGTACAGCAATGACAGTAGGACGAATATTGATCGTGTGAGGAAACAGACGAACAGTATCAATAGACTGAGTAAGTAACTGAAGACACTGCTCTACAGAAATATCTCGATACAAATTGCCGCCAGCGTGTAGGTGGCAAATCGGTGGACCATTAACCAAACTCGGCCCTTTTTCTAAGATTGTGACCTTAAACCCCAACTCACTGAAGTGAATAGCGCTTGTTGTTCCGGCTATACCACCACCAACAATGGCAATAGAAGCTTGATTTGTATCCGTTTTGTTGTGGTTCATCGTGTTCTGTAGAATAAGATTAACTGACGCTATTCTACTTTTGTTCGAGGACGAATTAAAACACATTTTTATCAAGGTCTTAGCATTCTTGATATTCGAATCTATGTAAAAAACTTAAATAATCTCTTGACTCAATAACTATGAATCCTGTTTTCGAGGTTATTCTAACAGTCAAATTTGTCCTAAGTGACGCCACACAAAGGCTGTCTCAGTACTTGTAAAACAAAGATGTTAACTTATCCCTAAAGTTATCCACCGTTTTTGTGGATAACTGTTGATAACGTTCTCGCTAAGTTGCGCAAACCCTTTGTTTACAGGGACTAACCTCTGTTTATTAAATCGACATAAATACACATTAGGTTTCATTTAATGCTAAGAAATGTCGATTTTAAGGCGCTCAATTCCTAATTTATGCCGTTCGCTGGTCAAATAAAAAGCGGTCTAACTGTGGCTTCTATCCTTGGCTATTGCTTTGGTATAAAAATTCACAATCAGACCGCTTCAACAATCTATTTAAGGTTTTCTATCTCAACTATCCAAAATCCTTATTTACAGGCGCCAACAGACGCTTGATTAAGCTGTTAACCACAGCAGCAAGGGTTATGAAAGTGAGTACAGGTAAAGAAACCCACAACATTGGATGTAGTGACGGTTCTAACTCGAATCCAAAACTCATGACACCGGCCACACTCATTTCAGAACCGAGTGCTGCTATTGAGCCCGCAACCAATGCCATTAATCCATATTCACACCATATGGTGTTGAGGATACGTTTCTTGCTTGCCCCTAGCGTACGATACAAACGTATCTCTTGTTGTCTTTGAGATAAGCTAAGACGTAACAGCGTAAAAATAAGTAATAGCCCAGCGACTACACCAAGCGCAGCCAGCACGGTAATAGACCAAACAATCTGTTTGAGAAGCTCTTGGATCTTGCTGCCCATCACCCTGATATCCATCAAACTCACGGTTGGATGGTTCCGAGAGAGTTCATTGAGCATGGAATTGTGTTGATCTTCTAGCCTAAAGCTAACCAGCCAAGTAGAAGGTATTGAGCTCAGTACGTCAGGGGTGAAAATGAAGTAAAAGTTTGGCTTCATTTCACGCCATTCCACTTTTCGGATGCTATTGACCTTAGCTGATACATTTTGGCTGTTGATTGTAAAAACAAGCTCGTCGCCAATGTTCAAACCTAGTTGCTCGGCAACATCAGATTCAACCGATACGCCCTGCTCTTGCGTCCAACTGCCTTCAAGTACTTCGTTATATTCTGGTAGCGAATCGCCCCAAGTGAAGTTGATTTCACGGCTGAGGGCATCGGTACGCTTTGAAGTGTCACTGTATTCAGAGGCTTCGACACCATTGATCGTCGTCAGTCGTCCACGAATGATTGGGAATGCTTGCGTGCGTTCAACTTGGTTTTCATCGATGGTTGCAAGGTAACTGTCTTTCTCATAGCCGGCTATGTTAAGCGCAAATGCATTCGGCGCATCCTCGGGCAAGGTTTGTTGCCAATCTGACAACAGATCACTCCTTACCAACCAGATGATAGACAACAGCATCAATGATAGTGCCAAAGAGCCAAATTGAATGCCCGTCGCAAGCGGTGTGCGATTGATTCGGCTTATAGCCAAACGCATTGAGGTCGATGTTGGCAACTTACTAAACAGTCGCAAGACAACAGTGCTCACCAAAGCGAGAATCAAGAACAAGCCAACGATTCCTACAAGAACAATCCACACCAACAGGTTATCGACATACATCAACACCATTGGGATGATAGGCACTAACAACAACGCGAACTTCTTATAGCTATCTTGTGCCTTGTGATTTGATTGAATGACACTGATCGCCGAGGTATTGACTAGTCCAAGCAATGGAATGCCAAGTGCTGGTATACCGATTAGAATACTCGATACGATGGCAAGAATGGCAGGTTCGATACCATAGCTAGGAAGCGGAGAAGGCAATAAGTCACCAAGCGGAATACGAAGAAGAAACTCTAGTCCGATCCCGATCGCGATCCCGAGAACGGCACCAATAACGATTAGTAGTGACACTTGTACTGATAGCCACTTAATGATCCATGGTTTACTTGCGCCCAAACTCTTCAGCATGGCGATGGTCTTGCGGCGGCTCGCAACATAATGTTGGCACGTCAATACCAATGTAGTTGCCGCCATAATTACGACAATAGCGACCGTTAGTGATAAGTATTGAGTGGTGCTCTCAAACATATCATTAGTACGACTTGCTGAATCTTGCGTACGCCAACGATCGCTTGGAGTTAATTCGACACTGTCTTGAGCTACTTTCAGTTTTGCATCATCACCGTTTAAGAACAGTCTGAAACTTACACGGCTTCCCGGTTGAATAGCCCCTGTCGCGTCGATGTCATCATTATGTATCAGTACCGCAGGCATCTGTTGGAATGGGTTAAAGCTTAGCCCCGGTTCTTGAGTGATTCGCCCTGTAATGGTTAGGTCAGCATCTCCAATGGTGACGCTGTCACCTATTTCAACTGCCAACTGTGCGAAAATACGCTCGTCGAGCCACAGCTCACCGGGCTCAACGTGATTGCTCGATGCATTGTCTGCACCTTCTAGAACCATCTCACCGCGTAATGGGTAGTTACTCTCCACCGCTTTGACTGTCACCAACTGCATCGCGTTGTTGCTAAATGCCATGGTTGAGAAACGGGTTAACTGAGAGCTTTCTAGTTGCTCTAGTTGAGCGATGTCTAACAGTGGTTGTGGGATTGGGTTTGCTGAGATGAACACGCAGTCAGCCGTGAGTGCATCTTTCCCCTGTTTTACGATGACCTGCTCCATGCGCTCAGCCAATGCTGATAGCGCGAAAACACAGGCAATGATCAGTGTTAAAGCGATCGATACCGGCCATAGTTGACCATGTCGAATCTCTTCAATGCTCCATGAAAACAGTCGTTTGTTCAGTCCTTTTGATGAATTCAATTTAGACTTCCTCTATCTGTCCGACATGCATCTTAAGCGTTCGTTGACAACGTTGTGCAAGCTTAGGATCGTGTGTCACCAATACCAGTGTGGTGCCGTGAGAAGAGTTCAGCTCGAATAGTAGCTCGACGATTTTTGCTGCGGTTTGTTGGTCTAAGTTCCCCGTTGGTTCATCAGCAAACAGAATCTTTGGCTTAATCATAAATGCACGAGCTAATGCCACACGTTGTTGCTCGCCGCCCGATAGTTGAGATGGCAAGTGATCGAGCCTATCCTTAAGACCAACCGATTCGAGTAAGGCTGTTGCACGTTCTATATCTTCATCTTCGCCTTTCAGCAAACATGGAAGGGTTACGTTTTGTAGTGCAGACAAACTAGGAATCAAAAGAAAGCTCTGAAAAACAAATCCAACCGATTCGCTTCGGATTTTCGCTCTCGCTTCATCATCAAGCTGAGATAACGGTTGCCCTAGCAAGTGAATTTCGCCCTTTGTAGGAACATCAAGCCCTGCAAGTAATGTCATCAAGGTCGATTTACCGGCTCCCGATGTGCCGACAATCGCGACTGTTTCACCTTCACGAATATCAATATCGACATGCTCTAGGATTGTTAAATGTTCTTGATTAGTAGACACTGTCTTGGAAACAGCTTCTGCTTTAATGATGGATGTATGCATGACTCGACTAATTTCCTTTTTGTTCTTTGTATTATTTTCTACCGCTTCTCTTGCTCAAGACTCAGCGCCAAACCAAGAGTCTAAGTTACTCATACTTGGTGATAGCTTGAGTGCTGGCTACAACATGGATATCAAACAGAGTTGGCCAAGTTTGTTACCAGATGCTCTAGCGAAACACGACAAAGCGGTGATCGTGGTCAATGGCAGCATTTCTGGTGATACAACAGGTAACGGTTTAGCTCGTTTGCCACAATTGCTTGAAGATCATGCTCCAGATACAGTTCTCATCGAACTGGGTGCGAACGACGGTCTTCGAGGTTTCCCACCTAAGCTGATGTCTTCAAACTTGGATCAAATTATCAAACAAGTTAAAGCAGCTGGTGCCAAACCAATCATGATGCAAATTAAAATTCCGCCTAATTACGGCAAGCGTTATAACCAACAGTTTGAATACGTATTTGCAGCGTTGGCTGATCAACAAAATGTGCCGCTGTTGCCGTTTTTCCTCGAGCACATCATTCTAAAACCTGAGTGGATGATGAACGATGGGCTACACCCAAAACCAGAAGCTCAACCTTGGATTGCTGAATTTGTCGCCGAAGAATTATATCAGTATCTTTAAGTTTAATGGTCTAGCTCAATAAATTTTACACAGCTTTACGTTAGCCTGAGTGCATATCATCGTTAACTGTAAGGCTATTTATGCTGATCGAACCTGTTATCAAGGGTGTGGTAGCCAAAAGCGCTCACCCTATTGGCTGTCAAGAAGCCGTTAAGCAACAAATTAAATTCGTTAAGAGTGCGCCGCAAATCAAAGATGGCCCTAAGCGAGTTTTAATCATCGGCGCTTCCTCAGGCTTCGGCCTTGCCGCTCGTATCGCCCTAACCTTTGGTGGTGTACAAGCCGACACCATTGGCGTCTCATTCGAACGTGGTCCCAACGAGAAATCCCTTGGCAGTGCTGGTTGGTACAACAACATCTACTTTAAAAAAGAAGCGGAACGCGAACAGCGCACAGCTATTAATATCGTAGGTGATGCCTTCTCTAAAGAAACACGCGCTCAAGTTGTTGAAGCGATAGAAACCTACTTCGAAGGTGAAGTTGATCTGGTTATTTACAGTTTGGCTGCTGGCCTTCGCCCTAAACCTGATTCTGATGAGTTTTGGCGTTCTGCTATTAAACCTATTGGCGAAAGCGTTACTGGCGCGACCATCTCGCTTGAAAATGATAGCTGGGTTACTAACACCCTTGAAGCCGCAACGGCTGAGGAAGAAGAAAGTACTCTCAAAGTCATGGGCGGTGAAGACTGGGAAAGCTGGATAGATGAGCTCATCAATGCCGAATCTATCGCTCCTGGTTGTAAAACTATTGCCTTTTCTTACGTCGGCCCTGAAGTGACACATCCTATTTATCTAAACGGTACTTTAGGTCGCGCAAAAATCGATCTTCATCAAACCAGCCATGCGCTTAACCTAGAGTTAGCTAACTTTGGCGGCAATGCTTATGCGACGGTATGTAAGGCATTGGTGACCAAAGCGAGTGTATTTATCCCAGGCTTAAGCCCCTACTTGCTTGCGTTGTACAAAGTGATGAAAGAGAAACAGACGCATGAAGGCTGTATCGAGCAAATGCAGCGCCTGTTTAGCACTAAGCTGTATGGTCAATCTAAAGTACCGCTTGATGGTGAGCGGTTGATACGAATGGACGACTGGGAACTAGACCCAGAGACGCAAGCCCATGTGACAAAGTTGCTCGATAATATGGATGAAAACAACTTCCAAACCCTAGGTGATTACCAAGGGTTTAAAGATGAATTCTTGCAGCTAAACGGCTTTGCACAACCATCAGTCGACTACACTAAGAAGCTGAATAGTGAAGACTTTATAAAATTAAAGCCCTAGTCGAAATTTATCTCATTACTGAGACCCATATTCACATTTGAAAACCTCTGCAAAATTGCCGAGGTTTTTTGTGCAACATTTCTTATACTTAATTAACGTAAGATTCACAGTTTTATTTGGTTCATCATAATTAACACAGGATGTGTTGATGCATTTAGCATAATTGACTCGGAGTCATATGAAGAAAATAAAAACACTCGATTTAGATATCCCGGACGATATGGAGCACGGTTGGCAAAATATTGTCGATCTCTTAGCTCAAATTACTCAAGTGCCAGCTGCGCTTATTATGCGTGTTCACTCAAATTACATTGAAGTATTCTCAACCAGTCATAGCGAGAACAACCCTTACAATAAAGGTGACTCAGAAAAGTTAGGTAACGGCCTTTATTGTGAAACAGTAATGGAGTCGCAACGGCGCCTACTCGTACCGAATGCGCTCAAAGATCCATCATGGGAAAACAACCCCGACATTGAACTGGGCTTGGTCTCTTATTGTGGTATTCCCCTCCTTTGGCCAAATGGCGAAATCTTCGGAACCATTTGTATCTTGGACTCTAAGGAAAATCACTATACGCCCACTTATATCAAACTACTTGAGAGCTTTCGTACCTCAATAGAATCTCAGCTTAAAACCCTCTTCCAACATGCAAAGTTAGCTCAAATGAATCGCGACCTAAAAAATCGCGTGTATACACGAACTAAAGATCTCGCCAGTCTGAATTACTCTTTGAATCAAGAAATTGATAAGCGCAAAGCGGCCGAACAAAAAATCAATTTTCAAAAGAACCACGATCTCGGGACCGGCTTCTTGAATCGCAATGCATTTGAGTCGCGTCTTAATCACAAACTGTCATCACAGCGTCGACTCATCGATTGTTCGTTCGCCGTCATTCATATCGGTTTCACTAATGGCAGGCGTATACAAGCGCGATACGGCTACAATGCGTTAGACAAAGTTTTGGTGGAGTACCGAAAACGTATCGACAGCATTTCTGATATCGACGTATTAACAGCACGCCCTACTTCTGTTGATTTGGTATTGGCATTCAGCGTTAAGGATTTGCACCATCGTCTTGAAGAACTCTGTCAAACACTGGTAAAGGTTGGTCACTCCGAATTCGACATAGATAAGGATAAAGTTCACCTGCACGCGTTTATCGGCATTGCGACCACCAATAGTGAAGATGATGCTGAGAGTATTCTCCAGAAATCCTCTGAAGCTATGCTCGCATGCAAAGATTCCGGACAAAAGTTTGCCTACTACTCTCAGTCTCATACTGACGAGCAAAACCATATCAACAAGATCGAAGGTTATTTGCTGCAAGCGGTACGTAACGATGATTTGATGCTCTATTTCCAACCCAAAGTGTGCCCGTTAACTCACCGCTGGGTGGGTGCCGAAGCTCTACTTCGTTGGCGACACCCTGTTTTAGGGGACATTTCTAACGAAACGTTGATTCACATGGCCGAGCAGAACGGCTTGATTTTTGAGGTCGGTAGCTTTGTGCTGCGTAATGCGATTGAAAAAGCCAAAGAATGGTCTGAATACGTTGAAGATTTTAAGATGGCGGTTAATGTGTCCGCGGTGCAGCTCAAGAACGCGCACTTTGCCGAGCAAGTCGTCCATTTACTGGAAACCTATCACCTTGAACCTCATTTCTTAGAGCTCGAAGTGACAGAAAGCGGACTTATTGCAGATGAATTGGTAGCAAAGAACACGCTTGAAACACTGCATGACATAGGCGTGACATTGTCACTGGATGACTTTGGAACCGGCTACGCGTCATTCAGTTATCTTAAGAAGTTCCCATTTGATGCAATCAAGATTGATAAGAGTTTCATCGACCAGGTGCTCGACTCGAGTGAAGACTCTGAGATTGTCCGTTCCATCGTCCAGATCGCGAAAAAGTTGGATCTGAAAGTGATGATTGAAGGGATTGAATCAGAAGTTCAGGAGCAGTTTATTATTGATGAGGGCTGTGACGTTGGCCAGGGTTACCTTTATGGCAGACCGATGTCATGCCAAGAATTCGAGCATAGCTTAGTCAATCAAAACTATTTAGGGACAACTCGTTACGCTTAAAGCCGAAAAGCCCAGTTAGTTTTGGATTTAGGCCTAGTTTCTCTTTACTCTATAGGTGGTGATTTTTATAATCGCCGCCTTTCTGTTTTTATCTTCCCCTTTATATAGGCATTCCTCGTTATGGATCAGTTGACTGCAAAGCTTAAAAAGCTCGAAAAACAAAACTACCGTGCATATCAACAAATTAAAGGTCAATACGACTTTGCTGATTTCGAATTACACATCGACCACATTCAAGGTGACCCATACGCGTCAGCTTCTCGTTTTCGTGCAACACGCGCGTGGTCGTTAACTGGGTTAGATTGGCTGAAAGAAAAGTCTTATGAATACCAAGTAGCGGCTCGTGACTTTATTGCACGTAGCTTTGCTGAGTTCGCAAAACAAGAAGCGACCGTTTCTATTGCATTAACGGGTCAAACAGTACTCGACAACACCGCCGTTGTATTTACTGAGCACGGTATCGAAATTCGTTTCCGTATTAACCTACCTGCTGATGGTCGTAGCATTCTTGCGAAGAAAGCGAACAATATCATCACCTTCTACCTGCCGAAGTTTATCCGCCGAGCAACGCTAGAGCGTGAGCTGAACATCGATGCAATGATCAAACACTGTGAAACGATCGAAGACCAAGAAGCGCTACGTGCACAGCTAGATGAGCATAACCTAGCGGCATTTGTGGCAAATGGCAGTGTATTACCACGTATCGCGGGTAACTGTGACCTTCCAATGAAAGATGCGGTTCCTTTCACGGCTCCAGAATCTCTGAGCGTTACGTTAAACACGCCAAACCAAGGCGACGTAACAGGCTTGGGCATTCCTAAAGGGATTACATTGATCGTTGGTGGTGGTTTCCACGGTAAATCGACACTATTGAATGCGGTTGAGCGTTCTATCTACAACCATATTCCAGGTGATGGTCGTGAAGGCATTGTGACTGCCATTGATACCATGAAGATTCGCGCTGAAGATGGACGATGTGTACACAGCTTAAACCTGTCTAACTACATCAATCATCTTCCGATGAAGAAAGATACGTCTGATTTCAGTACTCAAGACGCTTCGGGCTCTACCTCTCAAGCAGCTTGGCTACAAGAGTCGATTGAAGCTGGTGTTCAAACGTTATTGATTGATGAAGATACATCAGCGACCAATTTCATGATCCGTGATGAGCGCATGCAGGCATTGGTTTCAAAAGGTGACGAGCCGATTACTCCTCTTGTCGACCGTATTGGCCAACTACGTGATGAAATGGAAATCTCTACCATCGTCGTTATGGGCGGTTCTGGTGATTACCTTGACGTAGCAGACACTGTGATTCAAATGCATGATTACCAAGCGGTAAATGTGACAGAGAACGCAAAAGATGTGATTGCCCAGCACCCTACTCAGCGTAATAACGAGTGTGAAACACCATTAGAGATGTTTGTTCCTCGTTCACTGAACCGCGCATCACTGATGAACATCCTTACTGATGGTAAGTTCCGTGTCAGTGCTAAAGGCAAAGAGTCTCTACGTTTTGGTAAAGAGTTTGCAGACTTGTCTGCACTAGAGCAACTTGAATCAACGTCTGAAGTTAACGCGATTGGTTGGGCGTGGTTCCAGTTTGCACAAATGCCGGGCTGGTCGAATAATCCAGCAAAAGAGTTCAACGCGATTCTAGGTAACGATTGGCACCAAAATATGCCTAACTACGGTGACTTAGCGAAACCAAGAACCTTGGATGTTATGGCGGCTCTTAACCGTATGCGTAAATCTCAGTTCAAGCCTTCTAACTAAGTTCTAATTACTATCAAACAACAGCTCCCTAAGATGGGAGCCGTTTTTATTCCTACTCATCTAAGAACGCATACTATCGAACCACAAATGTTGAGTAACGAGCTGGTTATGCACCCAGCACTTCGTTCCACCGAATTTAATATAATTATATAACTCTGCTTATCTTTGAGAAGCTCATAAAACATGACATGGTTTTTACGAAGCTATGGTAAAGTCCGCCTAAACAAGTGTAACTAAATGTAACAGGCTAAGATTTGATGTACCACAAACGCGTAAAAATGCGCGATCATAAAAGTGAAATAAACCTGTTTAGAAACCGTGTTATTGTCGCATTCATAGGTATTCTGCTTTTCACTCTCGTCTTAGTCGGTAACTTATACCGACTCCAAGTTCAAAACTTTGATAGCTACCAAACCCGCGCTGACGGGAACCGAATTAAAGTGCTCCCGATCGCCCCTACACGAGGGTTGATCTACGACAGACATGGTGTGTTGTTGGCTGAAAACAAACTGGTGTTTTCACTCACCATGATCCCTGAGCAAACAAAAGATGTAGACGAGATGCTGAGCAAGCTCAACGAGTATATCCCGCTGAGTGAAGAACAAATAACGCGTTTTAAAAAGCGCTATCGCAACACCCGTCGCTTTAAGTCCGTTACGATATTAGAGAACCTGACGGAAAAAGAGATCGCAAAATTCTCGGTTCACCAGTACCTGTTTCCAGGACTGACAATCGATACCAGCTTAAAGCGTTTCTACCCTAACGGTGAAGTGCTGACCCATGTATTAGGCTACGTTGCACACATCAATGACAACGACTTGAGAAAATTAGAAGAGCAAGGCAAAGAAGCGAATTATCAAGCAACAACTATCATCGGTAAGCTTGGTGTTGAGCGATACTACGAAGATATACTCCACGGCCAAAAAGGTTATCAAGAGGTTGAGGTAAATAGCCGAGGCCGTGTCGTCAGGACCATAAAATATGTTCCACCAGTAGCCGGGAAAGACATCGTGCTCAACATTGATCTTGAACTGCAAAAGTACGCATTTGAGCAACTTGACCATCGCACTGGTAGCGCGGTTATTCTAGACCCGAAAGACAATAGTGTTTTAGCAATGGCATCAAGCCCGAGTTACGACCCTAATCTTTTCGTTGATGGCATTTCTAGTAAGAATTACCAAACATTGCTCAATGACCCAGCCCACCCATTGGTAAACAGAGCAACGCTAGGTGTTTATCCCCCTGCTTCTACTGTTAAGCCGTTCATGGCTGTTGCAGGCTTGGAAGAGCATGTAATTTCAGAAAATACCATTCGCAATGACCACGGCGTATGGCGTATCCCTGGTTCTAAGTCTAACTCCAAAGCGTGGCGTGACTGGAAACGTTGGGGTCATGGTCCGGTTGACGTAACACAAGCAATCGAAGAGTCGGTGGATTCATTTTTCTATCAAGTGGCATTTGACTTAGGTATCGATCGGATCAGTACATGGATGAACCGTTTTGGTTTTGGTAAGCCATCAGGCATCGACATATACGAAGAAAGTAACGCCAATATGCCGACTCGAGATTGGAAGATGATGCGCTACCGAACTCCTTGGTATCAAGGTGACACAGTACCGATCGGTATTGGACAAGGGTACTGGACTTCAACCCCGCTGCAACTTGCGAAAGCAACCTCTGTGTTAGTCAATCACGGTAAGGTCATGCCTCCCCATATACTGCGAGCAATACTCGATCATGGTGAAGACTTTGAGACGCAACAGCTAGTAGAACCAAAGCAAATGCCATCTATTGATGAAGTGCCAGACAAGATCTGGGATGTGTCGATCAATGCGATGCGATTAGTGAACCATGGTAGTCGTGGTAGCGGTAGAAGAGCGTTTAAAGGAACCAAGTACACAAGTGGTGGTAAATCTGGTACCTCTCAAGTATTTGGCTTAGCAAAAGATCAGGTGTACAACTCTAAAGAGCTCGAAAGGCATCTACTCGACCACGCGCTCTACACTGCCTTTGCGCCTTATGAACATCCGAATTACGTTGCCACTGTTGTTATTGAACATGGTAATGGTGGTTCTAAGGTCGCTGCACCTTACATCCGCAAAGTGCTTGATTATGCATTCGAACATAAAAGCGGTGTGAATAAAGACCATTCTTAACTGACAAAATGTATAAAGCCCCACTTGTCTAAAGTGGGGCTTTTTTGTTCATAAACCACAATACATCTAGCTGAGAATTTTAGCTTCTCAAGACGTGCCACGCTTCGCACAATCTTTGAAACTGAGCCGTGTTTCCTTTATCTCTATCTGGGTGCCAGCGAAGCGCTAGCCGTCTCCACTGCTTACGAATTTCTTCCGGTGAAGCGTCGAGCGGTAATTCAAACAGACTCAACGCTCGGCTTCGATCCATGTCTGTTTCGACACCGCCGACATACTTTTTATATCGAGTCCAAAACTCATTCAACAGCCTCTTAACTTCACCCTCTTCGGCCTCATAGTTCGACCAGTCAACATAGTACTCACGTAACGGGTCTTGGTGGTCAATAGCGTGTGTGCTTCCATGATACCGGCCACACATTAGCTCTATGTCCATCGCCTGAACTTGAAGCCAATTATCTGGGTAGAGTGCCTCTTGCAGTTGGTAGAGCGCGTTCATGATTAAGAAGTTCTTCTTGAATAACTCCTTCTCTGGAACTTGGTCTAACACTGGAACGAAACCGAGTTCATTAAGATGCGCAGCCAAGGTATGCACCTTCCACCCACTTGGCTTTTGTTTGAGCACTTCCATTATTGGCCAGAGTAACGGGTTTTCCATATGAGCATAAAAATGACGACTCACGTCTTGGTGGCTCGATGATTCTGGGTTGTCTAACATGATTAATTGGGCCCGTTACCATATGCATTTGTGTGTATTATTAATTGAAAGCGATCTGTCGTGGTTTGTCGAGTTTCAAACTAAATAAATTTCAATTAGTTAATTGTTCAAACAACAAAAAGGCCAGCATGATGCTGGCCTTTAGAGTATGAAGTCTGACTAATTAGATAACGCCTAATTCTCTTAAGCGCTCCATTAGGTACTCATTTGCTGTGTACTTTTCAGATAGAACCACCTCTGGTTTAGGGTGCAAGAAAAGAGGCAGTGAGATGCGTGATTTTTCTTGGCGTGCGCCAGTTGGGTTAATTACACGGTGAGTCGTTGATGGGAAGTAGCCACCAGACGCTTCTTGAAGCATATCACCGATGTTGATGATCATGTTGCCGAAGTCACAAGGCACATCAAGCCACTCGTTGTTTTGAGATTTAACTTGGAGGCCTGGCTCGTTCGCTGCAGGTAGCACAGTAAGAAGGTTAATGTCTTCGTGTGCTGCAGCACGGATAGCTCCTGGTTCTTCATCACCTTGCATCGGTGGGTAGTGAAGTACGCGAAGTAGAGTTTGTTCGCTGCCGTTGATCATTTCTGATAGAGCGATAGAGAACTTTTCTTGTACTTCTTGAGGTGCGTGAGCTTCAACCCAACCTAATAGCTCTTGAGCAAAAGCATTAGCGCGTTGGTAGTAATCTAGAATCTGCTCTTTAAGCTGCTCAGGAATTTGACCCCAAGGGTATACGTGGAAGTACTCTTTAATGTCTTTTACCGTGTGGCCCTTTGCAACTTCAGACACTGAAGGTGGAAAATATCCATCTTGTGTTTCAACATTGAAGTGGAAGTTCTCTTTCTCCTCAGAGATAAAGAATTGGTACCAGTTCTCGTAAATTGACTCAACAAGCTCTTTCGGGATTGGGTGGTTTTTCAGTACGCCAAATCCAGTTTCACGTAAAGAGCGAACAAATTGTTCTGCTGCGTCGTCAGCAAGATAATCGACAGTTTCCAGTTTCATGACTTTCTTTCTTGTTATGTAGTGATACGGGGATTTTATGGTTCGCTTTGTTGTAAATCAAACTTTAGTGAAACTCTCGCAACCGTTTGTCTAGATACTGGGCGATAACGCCACTTTTCAACAATTTTGGTAATTAAAACTCAATTGAACGGTGTTCATTATTGTGTAACTATACATAAAACTTATATAGGATCTGATGATGACAATTACGCCACTTGCTCAAAATAGACCTCTACTCTCGCTTACTGCGTTGTATCTCGTTGTTTTTCTATTCTCAGCGTTTGCGCCGTCTTCAAGAGCAGTTTGGATCGCAGAAATCGTACCCGCCCTACTGATTCTTGCCGGGATTTGGTGGTTATCGACTAAATTAACGTTTTCAAAAACCGCTTATCTTTTGATGTTCATTTGGTTGGCACTACATACGATTGGCGCTAAGTACACTTTTGCGGAAGTTCCGTTCGATTGGTTTAATCAGTTAATTGGCTCTGAGCGCAACAATTTTGATAGAGTCGCACACTTCTCTATTGGACTTTATGCCTACCCACTCGCTGAGTATCTTATTCGTAAGAAGCTAGCTCAGCCCCTGATTGCGTGCTTCTTCGCACTGTTTGCCATCATGAGTGTTGCAGCAGGTTATGAAATTATTGAGTGGTGGTATGCAGAAATCGCAGGTGGTGATGAAGGTATCGCTTTCCTTGGATCACAAGGTGATATTTGGGATGCGCAAAAGGACATGCTATGTGATACGACCGGAGCGATCGTCTCACTGCTGCTTCTCAAGGTTCAAGGGCG
This sequence comes from Vibrio chagasii, assembly GCF_002954585.1. Classification (GTDB taxonomy): domain Bacteria; phylum Pseudomonadota; class Gammaproteobacteria; order Enterobacterales; family Vibrionaceae; genus Vibrio; species Vibrio chagasii_A. Next base: position 520,210 of record NZ_MSCI01000001.1, on the reverse strand, counting down.
CACTAAAGTGTAGCCAAGCACTGCGTTAACTCAGTTATTAAAGATACAATTTCAAATGCCACACGTGCTTTACGTTGTGGCATTTTTTGTGTTTTAGCTTCAAGGCTATTTCATCGTGACCTTACCACCCACGAACTTAAATGCGGGTGTGCCTCGTACTAAGGTATCTCGAGCAAACTCAATTCCACATTCAGGGCAAATGCAGGGCTCTGTCGTAAAGTCTTCGACAATCCTTTCCTTAAAACATTTTACGAGCGCACCCTTACCGCCTTTTCGATATTTGAATAACTGTGTTTTGCACTTCGCGCAAAATATTTGAACGGTTTTCGTGGGTTGCTTCTTGTTTGGTTTCGCCATAAAGGTAACGTGCTGATTCTTATTGTTTAAGTTTAGGCGCTACAAGCACTAAGCTTATGCCGACTAATATGGTGGTTGATGAAATAACGAATTGCATGGTGAGAGGCTCCGAGAGCAACAGTACGCCACCGAGTGTTGCAATAATCGGAACCGAAAGCTGTGCGATTGATGCCACAACAGTATTGAGCCTCTTCACTACGTAGTACCATAAACTGTAACCCACACCTGAAGCGACAGAGCCAGACAACACGGCATAAATGATCCCTTGTTCAGACATCGAAATATCAAGAGCTTTACTTGGTGCTACGAGCCACGGTGATATGAACACCAAGACAATCAAAGAACAGAACCCAAAGTTAGCCGTTATTGACATCAGGGCATTTGAAGATCGCTTGCCAGCCAAGGTATAAATACCCCACCCGATACCCGCCAATGACATTAGCGAAATTGAAACTAAATCAGGTGTAATTGTTGAACTGGTCGGCACTAGCAAATAAACGAGCCCTGAAACAGAGAGCAGACAGCCAGCCCACTCAATTAAGGACATATTATTGCCTGAGATGAGATGAGATGAGCCGCGATTATGGTAAATTGCACCGCAACAAACAGAACTAACGCGCCAAGCCCTGCTCCCAGCTCTAAGTAAGCAAAAGAGAAACCGAACATGTAAACAAGCAATGACAATATGGAGACTAGACTGAATTGAGATTTGAGCTTAGAAAACAGCGATATAGGACTAGATTCAGTTGTGTTATTGCTATTCTGGGACGCTATACCTAGCAAAATCAATAGAGTAAATGCGCCAGATAAAATGCGTATAACAGAAAAACTCAAAGGATCGATGGTTTGATCCATCAATGCCCATCGACAAAGCACGGAATTTGCCGCAAAGGCCACCAGCGTAATTAATGTCACTAAGACGGTTTGCATTATTATTCCCTTGCTGAAGCTATTCGCTTATTAGTCAACGTCAGGTTTAACCCAAACTTGGCTAAAATCGAACCAACCAAGCGCATTACACTTCGCGTTTTGTAAGGTACCGCACTGGTCTTTATTTACTCCTAACCAACAGTGGAACATAGGTATCAACTGGTTGCTTTGTACCAGTTGTTTACCAAGCTGCCTTGCCGGGAATTGTTCAAATTCACCTGAGCGCCAACGATCAATCATATGACACCATTGATCAAAGTCTTCTGCCGGGCTCGATTCATCAAGAAAACTGTAATCCATAAGCCAGCATGCCAACGCATCGTCTCTGTTATTTGCAATTCCCATAGGGTTAATCCAAATATCCACGTCATCCGCATGTGGTGGATCGGTTTCATAGCCGAAAAGCTCCACATCGACGTTATATTGCTTGAGTACCGTAACAATGGCCTTGGCAAGCGTAGGAAACATAGGGTGTTGGCATTGATATGCTAATTTAATCGAAGGCTTAGTATCGGCTGGTGGACATACTGGGACTTTTAACTTGATATCGTACCAACCTGGTTTGATGCCGTAAGCATGCAATACGCCCAAATCAATAACCGTCTCTTTGGGGATATGCACAAAAAGATCGGCAGCATTTAGAGCATTAGACAAAAACTCAGCCCATGCTGGGTCCTTCGCTATACCTTTCTTTCTATTGAGTAGTAGATAGGTACATCCCGGGTCTAGTTCTACCTCATCACTATCACCGCGATCAGCGATAACCGGCTTGGAAAGGCTCGGATAAACCATCGATGAATAGGCTTCGTCTACAACCCAAACTTCCACTCGGTCGATCAAGGGTCTAAACCCAAAGTAGCCGTTAAAAGCGGTTAACACGAGTTGTTTTTCGTCATTCTTCTCAATGCGATACGGTCCAGTACCAATTGGACGAATATCGTAGTCCTCCCCTCGTAAAATCATCGGTAACGTTACTTTTGCAACAGATTCTGTGAGTGCAAGCGGGAAGTATTTATCTGGGCGTGTGAGAAAGACATCAACCACGCAATTGGCCGGAGATGATACGTCTTTAATATGGGAGAACATGTTGAGTGGTTCTAGTGCTAGCAGCGTATCAACAACATGATTTGTCATAAGTGGTTCGCCGTTATGGAAGCGAACCCCTGGCCTTAAGAAAAACCGCCATTGATAATCACTGATTTTTTGCCAAGAATGCGCAAGATCAGGCTGTAACTGGTCATTTTCATCCAAGCGAGTCAAACCACTAAACACTTGGCAGGCGATGTGTTGCTCTGAACGACGCATCGACTTGGTCGGGTTAAGCATGGAGAGCGGACGATAGTAAGGCAAACGGATAACCTGTTCACCCTCTTGGTACTGAACGCCCAAGTAGTTTTGGATGACTTGAGTTAGCTTCGCGGCATTTTGATCAAGAACAGATAATGCCTGTCCAATCTTCCCTTCTTCTAAATAGCGTCTAGCCAGGTTCTCGCTAACGTCACAACGGTTCTGCTTAAAAATGAGTTGGGATAACTTACCTCGACCAGCTGCAGGTAGCCACTCTACCCAGCCCTCTTCTTCGAGCTTGTTGAGAACCATTCTAGCATTTCGACGGGTACAACAGAGCACATCTGTTATGTCATCAAGCTGAACATCAGAGTCTTTACCATCGAAGTATTCAAATAGGGTTTCGAATTGAACGCGAAGTCTTGGGCTACTCATAAAGAGGAAAACTTAATCAAAGGATATTGAATTCAGTTTCCTCATTTTACTAGCGAAAATCAATCTAACTGATAATGTTTTTACACAGAATTATCGAATTTAGGCAGCCCTACTCAAATATAGAGAGGCGACAAGCACCAAAAGTGCTTAGAGGCTATGATTTACATGACAACACAGCCAATCTCATTGGCAATGTCGCGTAGTTGTTGCTCGTCGTCGAGTTTAATTGACCACTTACATTCAGAGCCGTTTGCGGAGATGACATTTGCCCCTTTTCCGATCAGTTGAACGGCATCGACCTGTGCTTGTAGCGTGACTCTATGTTCACCATCTAAACGCACAACAAGCTCATGTGCTGTTGCAATGACTTTTCCACTTTTAAAGGTTATGACCATGGATTTCTCAAACTAGGATTATGGTTGGGTAATGGAGTTAAAACCGGTGCTCACAATGAGCCTAACTGTCTAGCGAGTTATCGCTTGTGCTTTTTTACTGCAATGGTTAGACGACTTGTACAAACCAAGCGTTGACGCTCGTCAGTGATGTTTATCTGCCATACTTGTGTCGATACACCAAGGTGAATAGGCTCAGCGGTACCGATTACATGCCCTTCACGCATCGACCTTACATGATTCGCGTTGATATCGAGTCCGACACAGTAGTAGCCTTCTGGCACACTGAAATTTGCTGCTAATGAGCCTAATGTTTCTGCAAGCACAACGGAAGCGCCACCATGAAGCATACCAAGTGGTTGGTGAGTGAAGTGACAAACTGGCATCGTCGCCACTAATGAATTGTCGTTTACCTCGGTATAAACAATGTTGAGGTGCTCAATTAAGGTATTCTTTGAGGTTGCGTTGAAGGTATCTAGGTCAACAGGCTTTTTCCAAATGGTCATGCGGGGTCCTTAATTATTGATATCGTTATCGCTTGAGCAGATTTCGCTAATGGTGTCTGTTCGTGTCTTACATCTAATAAGTTATTTTATAGCTATTAGCCATTACGCAAGTTGATGTTAACATGCATAAAAACCGAATACACAGAGGATATTGTATGACGTCATGGATGAAGTTTGCCTCGCTTCTCACACTCGCAGGCTTAACGGCGTGCAGCGCTTCCCCAACGGGAAGAAATCAATTGCTGCTCTTTTCAGACAAAGATATGTCTCAGCTTGGTGCACAATCTTTCGAACAGATGAAGAAAGAGCAACCTATCAGTAAAGATGCAAAGACCAACGCTTACGTACAATGTGTAACGAATAGCATTACTCAACATATCCCTAAGCAAGGTTTCAGCGAATGGGAAGTGGTTGTTTTTGATAGTGACCAAGTAAACGCGTTTGCCTTACCTGGTGGTAAAATTGGTGTGTACACTGGGCTACTTAACGTAGCTGTAAATCAAGATCAACTAGCGACCGTTATAGGACACGAAGTCGCACACGTTTTAGCTGATCACAGTAACGAACGTTTGTCCCAATCACAGATCGCCAATACAGGTTTATCGATTACGAGTGTTGCTTTGGGTTCATCTGAATACAAGCAATATCAAGGTGTAACCATGGCTGCGTTAGGTTTAGGTGTCCAGTATGGCGTGATTTTACCTTATGGTCGTACACAAGAATCTGAGGCCGACATCGTTGGTTTAGAGTATATGGCACAAGCCGGTTTCGACCCAAGGCAGAGTGTCGACTTATGGCAAAACATGGCGAAAGCATCTGGCGGAAGCCAACCACCAGAATTACTATCGACACACCCTTCTCACAGTACTCGAATCAAAGATCTACAGTCCAAGATCACGACGTTGCCAAAATCAAACGTCGCAAGGCCAAACTGCAAAGCCTAGTCTCAATGCGAATAGAACCTTTATAGTAGAGTTTGACTAACACCTGATAAAAAAACGCCCTATCCAAATGGTTAGGGCGTTTTTCGTTTCGTCAGCTTCTGTGCTGACATTTACTGTATAGCAAGGTACTAAGTACCAAGGATCTGTAACGGTAGGCTTAATAGCTGGTCTCCCGTAGACGCGAAATACCAAATAACGCCGATCAAACTAGACACTAGACCTACATACCAAAGGAAAGAAACTACTTGGCCATATCTATCTAGTGGTAATAAATGGCTATGGTGGCGCCCTCTCCATTCAAACAGGATTTCAACACTCCCCATAATTAATAAGAAGCCAAACAGACTTAGATTTAGCTGATAACTAAGAACAACTCCAGCAACCGCGGCTGCGACACACAGAACGATACCGAGCACGCTGTTCATTGAAAAGCTAATACTTTTTAGAACATGACCGCCATCGAGAGGCAAAATTGGCAGCAAGTTGAATAAGTTCAGTAAGGCATTAAATACCGCAAGGCCAGCAAAGAACATTTCGCCTGTCACCCAATACAAAACGGTAAACACAAGCGACAATATCAGCCCAAACAAAGGCCCCATGATTGAGATAACGACATCTTGCCATCGTGTATTAATCTTTTCATCAGAGAGAGCTAAACCACCGAGGAAGGGGATAAGATAAATACCTTTTGTTTTCATACCAAAGTATTTCATGGCTCTAATATGTCCGTATTCATGGAACATCAAGCAAGCGATCAAAGCGAGAGCGAACTGGATAGAGAATAGCCACGAATATGCCGCTAAACTTGCAGATGCAAGTACTACTTTAATCAACTTAGCGCTCTTGAGCGCTTTCATTCCAAGTGATATTAACCCAATCAGGCTAAAGCGCTTTTCAGGTTTAGGTGCCACAACCGGAGTTTGCTGCTCGATGTCTTTAGTATTACGGCTTCCTTCGGTGACGACTTTTCCGTTAACCAGCGCCTTATAAGCCATCTCAAAAGGTTGCCACTGAACCGTAGACTCAACGTGACACTGCAACGTTTCTTCATCAGAACGAAGCAAAAATGTGTGTGTACGCACATCACCGTCTTCCGAAGTCGCATCTAATTGAGACACTAATGTGTTGTCCCAAAATAGCTGCTGCCACCCTGCCATCGATCCTTCTAAACGAAGCGGTTTACCAAGAAACTCTATCGCGAGTAATTCCAAACTATAAATTCCAATTAAAAGACCATCAAAATGAGCCAGTATTATGCCGATTTAGGGAATTGCGGTAAACAGAAACAAAATCGTTACACATTGAGCTATTGAACACTATTTATACCGCAATGGTGTATAAATGTTCTGGTCACACCTCCAACCACAAATAAATCATTGATTGCATTTATAATATTGATGTTAAAGTGCCGCCCCTTAAAAATATAAGTTCACAAAATAACAACTCTTTCTTTGACTTTATATAAAACATGAATTTAACATGCTGTTTACATTGGAGCTTCAACACCAAAAATGCTCAGTGTGTTTTCAAACAAAAAATAATGAAATTTGATGCCCTAGGAGGGTCAAGGATGAAAACAATACAACGCTCTCTCGTTTCACTATCAGTGCTATTTGCATGTAATTCGCTTGCCGCTGGCTTCCAAGTTGCTGAGCATTCTGCTTCAGGCCTTGGTCGCTCGTTTTCAGGTGAAGGTGCAGTAGCTGATAACGCGAGTGTACTAGCAAGAAACCCAGCCGCAATGACCCTATTTGATATAGCCCAATTTTCAGGCGCGGTTTCTATCGTTGATCCAGAAGTAGATATCACACAGAAGAATGTCCCAGGTTCTGGCGGTCAGAGTCAGAAGTCTAGTGATATTGCGCCTCTGCAAGTTGTTCCAGCTGCTTACTACATTAGTCCAATCAATGATAAATGGGCTTGGGGTGTCGGTATGTTCTCAAACTATGGTGTAGCGACTGACTACCCAGACGATATCTATGCTGGTGATCTCGCCGGTGATACTTCTCTGATCTCTGTTAACATCAATCCAAACGTAGCATATCGAATTAACCAACAAATCAGCGTTGGTGCTGGCGTGAACTTTGTTTATGCTGAGGCAGAACTGAACCGTCACCAAGGTTCAATTTCTAACATTACCGGTGATCCTGCTTCTACCAAGCTGATTAGCATGACGGGTGAAACGTTTGCATTCGGTTGGAACGTTGGTGCGTTATATGAGCTAAACGAAAACAATCGCTTCGCTATCGCCTATCGTTCTGAAGTCGACCTAGATTTTGATGATGGTGACTTTAACGATTACACCGGAAGTATCGTACAAGGCAGTGCTACATCTACGACAGGTCGTCTTAAGATCACATTACCTTCGATTATAGAAATCTCCGCTTTTCACCAACTGACTGACCAGTGGGCAATTCACTATGGTTGGCAGCAAACGGGTTGGAGTAGCTTCAAAGAACTTAAAGCAACCAGTCCAGATTGTGTAAATGGTGAATGTTTCAAAAAGACTGAACACTACGACGATAACAACCGTTACTCATTAGGTGCGACTTATCAACTGAACCAAGCGTGGACTCTGCGAGCCGGTCTTGCATACGACGAACAAGCGGGTGAAGCGACATTAAGTATCCCCGATAGTGACCGTTTTTGGTACAGCGCAGGTTTAACTTACCAGTACAGCCCTAACCTTTCGTTCGATGCTGGTTTCGCCCTTGTACAAAGTAAAGATGGTGACTTCAAAGAAACCAATGAACTAGGCCAAGAGCTTGAGTTCTCTGGCGATGCAGTTGCGTATCTATCTGCGATTCAAATGAACTACACCTTCAACTAAACGGAATTACAAAACATGAAAAAGTTATTTAATGTTTCGCTGCTTGCTTCAGCAATGTTTCTTGCTGGTTGTGGTGACGACTCATCGAGCTCTGGCGCATCAACCGCAATTCAATATGAACAATATATTCAAGATTCACTTGCACAAGCGACTAGCATCAAGTTTCAGTTAACAGGTGCAGATGTCGCAGTTCCTCTTCCAAGCTTTGCGTTGATGGATACTACGGACGGCACACTGGGTCTGCCGACTAGCGGTGATGACTCATTAACCAACCCTATTGCCGCAATGAATACCATGGACGGTTGGTCAACCTCTATGCCGATCATCATGGATTTTGAAGGTGCTGGATTAGCGGATGGTGCTGCGACTGGTGGCGTTTATCTTTTAAAACTTAGTGGTTCACTTACATCTGAGACCACGCCAAGTGTTACAAAGGTATTGACTCTAGGTAATGATTTTGAGGTCGAATCTAGTTCTGCAACCGACACGTTCACGATCGAATTTAAAGATTCACTTGATGCATCCAGTGAATACGTGTTGGCACTGTCAAATGAACTTACGGATGTGAATGGTGACCCTGTTGGTATGTCAGCAAGTTACGCAGCACTTAAATCGAGTGCAGTGATTTATACCGAAGGTAGCCTTGCGCAAGCTCAACAAGTCACTCAAGGGGTTGAGAAGATCTTCGCTGGCGCGACAGCAGCAGGTGCAATTAACCTAGATACAGAGAACATCATTTATTCAACTTGGTTTACTACTGAGTCTGTTGGAGACACGCTATTTGCTACTAAAGGTGCTACGGCAACAGGATTGGCAGCGACAAACCTAAATGGTGTCTGGAAAGGCAGCGCAAACCCTAACTCTGTCGATCTCACGGCAGCTTACACAATGCAATTCGGTTCTACAGAACTGTTCACTACAGCATTAGCAAACGATACAGACTTTGATAAATATGTTGCAGGTGGCGACGCGACAACTATCGCTACTCTAAAGGGTGCGATTAACGGGCTATACGGTGGTACTGACAACGTTGATGTGACTCAGGGTTTTGTTCAGTTACCTTATTACCTAGAAACTAATACTAGCGAATGGAATTCTCAGCCATTTGAATCAGGTATGCCTAGTTTAGCTAAAGTATCAAACGCTTTAAGCGATGCTAGCGAGCAAGCTAATATGGCTGCTCAATTAGTTGCTGCAGGTATCGACACTAGTGTATTAGCGACTGACCAAACAGAACAGCTTAAACTGGTTGGCCTAAACCTTACTCTAGCAGATGGCTCACCGCTTGATAGCGAAAGGGTTATTACAAAATACTCTCCAGTTCCTCAGGTAAAATCATTAGAGTCTGTAGAGTTTTTGTTGTTTACACCTAATGGTGCAGATCCTACTGATGTGGTTATTTACCAACACGGTATAACCTCTGCTAAAGAAAATGCTTATGCGTTCGCTTACAACTTAGCGAGAGCTGGCGTTGCTGTTATCGCAATTGACTTACCAATACATGGTACGCGCAGTCTAGATGATACCCGTTCAGCAAACGCAGATGTGTTGGCTTACTTGAACCTTGCTAACCTTCCGGTAGCTCGTGACAACGTTCGTCAAAGTGCACTCGACGTAATGGGCTTAAGAGCTTCTTTAACTGCTTCTTTGCAGGCTGGTTTACTTGCTAGTTCACCTTTGAAAGCATTTGATGGCTCACAGGTTAAATTCTTAGGTCATTCATTGGGTGGTATTGTCGGAACAACTGCAGTGGCATCATCTAACCGTACGTTGGGTAGTGCGACTGCAGATGCTTTATATAGCTTCAGTGCTGCAGCTATTGAAAACTCTGGTGGACAAATATCTAACCTTTTATTGGGTTCACCGTTCTTTGGCCCGCAAGTTAAGCATAACGTAGCACTAGGCGCTTCTACTGAATACGCAAGTTTCGCTAGTGCTAACTGTACGGGTTTAACAGATCAAGTTTGTTATAACACGTTTGAAAGTAATGCAACTGCGGCACAAAAAGCAACAATGACCGCAGCATTCCAACAGTTCGCTTATGCGGCACAAACCGTGTTAGATACTGTAGACCCGTTTACTAATGCTGATTACTTGCTAGCAGCTTCAACTCAGATGCCTATTTATATGGGACAAGTACAAGACGATCAAACTGTGCCAAATACTGTTGTGGATGCACCGTTCGCTGGTACTACACCACTTGCTACAAAACTTAGCTTAGAAGTAGTAGATGGAAATAACACAACCCCAAACGGCACTAAAGACTTTGTTAAGTTTAGTGATGTGGCATCGCACAGTACATTTGTCGCTCCTCAAGATGACACTACGCCTATGCCATTAGATTTAAACCATCACATTAGCATGCAGACACAAGCTACAGATTTCTTGGTAGACAATGCTTTATCAGCAGGCTCAGTTAATGGAGCGGTATTGGAACAATAACTCTCCTTCACTGAAACCAAATGCCAGCCTAACCGCTGGCATTTTTATATCTATAGCCAACCAACCTTCCCTAGTTAACCGTTTGCATAAAACTTTAAAACACAAATGGTTGATCTCAGCTAAAATTAATCAAGACAGAATACCGTACGACCTCTTTCTTTATTGTAAATAAAGTGGATAATAGCCCCGTAAATTAATACCTAATAAATGTGAGTCCATTATGTCTTCTGAAGCTACTATGCTAGAACGCTGCCAATCTAAATGTGAACTATGTGGTTCTGATTCTTCTCTTACTGCATACGCAGTACCGCCACACAGCCACGTAACAGTGGATCACGGCATCATGGTATGTGATAAATGTCTTGGGGAGATTGACGAGCCTAAAGATATTAACCACTGGCGCTGCCTAACTGACAGCATGTGGAGCCAAGAAGCTCCTGTTCAAGTAACAGCATGGCGCCAACTAACTCGTCTTAACTCAGAGAGCTGGGCTCAAGACGCGCTAGATATGATGTACATGGAAGAAGAAACATCAGTATGGGCACAAATTGGCATGTCTGCTGATGACAAGCCCCTTGATTGCAACGGCGTTGAACTTAAAAAAGGTGACGACGTAACAGTAATCAAAGACCTTCCAGTTAAAGGCACTAATCAAGTAATTAAACAAGGTACTGTTATCCGCGGTATCAGCGTTGGTGATGATCCTAAGCTTGTTTCTGGTAAAACTAACGGCGGTCAATCAATGTACGTAATCGCTGAGTTCTGTCGTAAGAAGTAATCTCGCATTAAGTATCTGATAAAAATGAAAAGGCGCTCGATTGAGCGCCTTTCTTGTATCTACTATCCAACTATTTTCAATTTAGTTGTTCTTCAGCCACACATCTTGGTTTTGTGCCGCTTTCTTCTTCTTTTTCTTCTTGCCTGTGCCAGCAGGTGGTGCAACGGGTTTAAGCGCTGCAATCAGTTCAGCTACCGCTTCTGCATCGACTTCAAAGCCTTCGATTTGCTCACGCTCAAGACGAATCTTGTTCTTCTTCTCGATGATTTTGAAATGATGGTAGTCTTCGTGATCGATCAGAGATAGCGCTAAGCCAACCTCACCGGCACGACCACTTCGGCCAATACGGTGCATGTAATCTGATGGGCTACGCGGTAAATCAAAGTTGATAACAACTGGAAGTTTTTCGATATCCAGACCACGTGCTGCGATGTCTGTCGCGATCAAAACGTCGATCTCGCCAGATTTGAAATCTTCTAGGATACGAGTGCGAGAACCCTGCCCTTTATCGCCGTGGAAGACTTCTGCAATAATACCGCGCTTATAAAGCTTGTCTGCTAGGTGTTCACAGCTGTTCTTTGCATTCACGAAGATCAGAGCTTGGCGCCATTCGTGTTGTTTAATTAAATGCGCTAATAGAGCGGTTTTACGACCTTTCTCTACTTCGAATACACGCTGAACCAGTGTACTTGCGTTCGCGCTTTGCAGTTGAACCTCTAGAGGGTCATTGAGTAGCTCTTCAGTTAGAGCTTGAACTTGCTCCGGGAAGGTTGCTGAGAACAACAGAGTTTGCTTCTTGGTTGGCAATAGCTTCAAGATAGCGCCTAGTTCTTCTGTAAAACCAAGGCTTAACATACGGTCGGCTTCATCAAGCACTAGTGTTTTCACTTTATCAAGCTTGATGGCGTTGCTTGAAATTAGGTCAAGCAGACGGCCTGGCGTCGCCACTAAGATATCCGTACCGCCGCGTAACGCTTGCATCTGCGTGTTCACAGACACACCACCAAATACACAAACGGTCTTAATCGCGCCGTTAAAGTGAACAGCGTAAGACTTAACGCTGTCAGCAACTTGCTTCGCTAGTTCACGAGTAGGCACTAAGATAAGACCAGAAACGAAGTTACCTTTGCCCGAACGACGGTCTAAAGGTCCGCCTGCGTGGATCTGTTGTAACAGAGGAAGTGCAAATGCAGCGGTTTTACCAGAGCCAGTATTCGCGCCTGCAATCAAATCGCGTCCTGCTAACACACTAGGAATAACTTGCGCTTGGATGGGTGTTGGCTGTTGATATTCAAGCTCACTAAGACGAGCCATCAGTGGAGAAATTAAGCCAAGATCAGAGAAGTTGGTTGGTGTCGTGGTGTTAGTCATTAATTGCAGGAACTCAAAGCTAAAATAATAGCGCGCTATATTAACGTACTTCTGCACTATTACGTAACTAAATCGCCTCTTTCCCACCAGTTACAGCAAATTAAACCAATTCACACTCTATGAAGAACGACAGCGCGACCAACTTTATCGTCTCCATAGGTTGTTTGCCGTAGATTTGCTTTACGCAGACCTAGTTTAACCACTCTGCTACCGTTTGTTCAGGTGCATACGAGTTGAGCTCTGTTAGCCACACTGCAATGGCATCGGGTTTGGCGACTAACGGCGTGAAATCCACATTAAATTGCCATTTCGATTCACCACGCTGGTAACCATCGCAAACTACGACAAAATCGTGCTCTAACTTCTTACCTCTATTTTCCCCAGCTTTAACACTCGTGACTTCATTCATCGCCAATAGAACGATATGAGCCACGTAGTCACCTTTACCTTCATAACTGACGCTGAAGGTCTCACCTTTATGAATTACCGTCAGCTTGGGATTATTTTGTTGTGGGAGTGAAGGCAATGTACGGTCGAGCCAGTTGAAGTAGCCACGCCACTCCTTACCGTCAACAACAAAACCCGGCGTATAGACCCCGCTTGTTACCCCGTATGCTTTGTATAGTCGCTGTTTCTGACTAAAGGCCTTACTCGCGAATTTATCTCCCCACCCTAAGTAATCCCAATAGTCGACGTGATACGCGAGAGGAATAACTTGTGTCCAAAGTGCTGGGCCGTCTTCAAATGTACTTAGATACGCATCTGCGGGAGGACAACTAGAACAACCTTCTGACGTGAACAGTTCAATAACCTGTGCTGGTTGCCCTTCGTGGCTCCAAGTTTGCGCTGCCGACACTGTAGAGTAAAAGCCGATCAGTAAGGCAAATAAGCAGAGTTTAATCAATCGTGAGTTGTATTTGGCGTGTGACATACCGTGATCCTTATAGAAGCTACTTATCTAAAGACCGCGGCACATAACTCTTTCTTTCAGAAACCAAGTTATTTAGATACAAAAACGCCAGCTTGAGGAGCTGGCGTTTTTAAATTCTTTATTTCTTTTATTCTATGCGTTTACGCTTAGATTAACGGTTAATACCGATATCGCGCTGCATGTGACCAGATAGGTCGCTTGCGTAGTAACTACGTGGAGAGTTGTCTACGAAAAGAATATCAAAAATGTGTGCAATCAATCCTTTGAAGTTAACCGAGTAGGTCTTCTTATCCATAGAGTTAAGAACAGCGATAGTATTCATTTGTACTGCTTGAGCCATGATTGCCTCTCTATAAATTTGTTTGTATGTTTCGTTCTGATGACAAGAATAATAAGTGATTTTTTGCAGGTTAAAAAATGACTAAATTTAGATTTTAAGATTAGTTTTTCTAATGAAACAAACCATTAACAAGCCCCCAAAATACCCATTCAGTAACGGTGACTAATAATTCATTATAATGCTTAAATCATGCATTTAGTCTAAAAAGACCACAAACAAAAGTGGTCAATGTCACATAAAATTTACATAAATAAATTTCTTGCTTCATTGACCACGTGTTAGTTATCGAGTTTTCGATAAGTTATATTTGTTTTAATTTACTTGTCCAATAGCTGGCTTCTTTGCATAAATCGACGCTATAACCGCAATCGTCATGGTAGAAACCAATACCGCTAAAGACCAGTATGTCGGGATAGCCCACTCGCTATCAACCAATAGCATTTTCACACCAATGAACACCATGATGAATGAAAGTGCAGGCTTCAAGTAGATGAACTTGTCCATCATTCCTTGCAGTACAAAGTACAAAGTACGTAAGCCAAGCAATGCAAACACGTTAGCTGCAAGTACCAAGAATGGTTCTTGTGTTACCGCGAAGATCGCTGGGATAGAGTCCAAAGCGAACATTACGTCCATAACCGCTATCGCACCTATCACCAACATCATTGGTGTAAGCACCCATTTTGCACCTTGTTTGATCATCAATGCTGGGCCATGGAAATCTTCTGTCACTGGCATAATTTTGCGAAGTAGCTTTTCAGGTAGTGTATTCACACTCTCCTCTTCGCCCTTGTCTAATGCTAGTTTGATACCTGTACCAATCAGGAACGCAGCAAACACATAAAGCACCCAGTGGTATTCAGCGAGTAATTGCGCGCCTAACGCGATCATGATTGCACGTAACACCAACGCACCAATAACACCCCAAAGAAGCGCACGAGGTCTTAGATGTTCAGGAACTTGGTATTGCGCGAAGATCATCGCAAACACGAATAAGTTATCGACACTAAGTGATTTTTCCAACAAGTAACCAGTGATAAATGACACGGTCGCTTTCTGCGCTGTGTAATCACTGTTTGGCGCGTAAATATCCCAAAACAGGTAGATAGAGCCTGCAAACAAGAATGCTAGCAAGAACCAGAAAACACTCCAGATTGCCGCTTTTCTGATTGTGACGTTGCCACCACGAGTCTGATAAATATCAATAGAAACGAGAATGACCGTCAGTAGGAAAAAGCCCACATACGTCGTCATGATTGGCGATGAAAAAAAGGATTCACTATTGGTAGATAATAGAGATTGAGTTGAGTTCATTATTCCTCCGGGCGGAAGAACTGTTCAAAGACCTTCCGCAAACAAAACATATCAAGCTCCACGACGGATCTTGATTGTGATTGCGTTGGTCTCGTTGAAGTGAAATATGGGATTTCACCTTTACGCACCGGATAGACACCTGGTCTAACGAGATGACGATACGTAAACTTGCGCTAACTACTCCCCAAACGCGTGGATAATATTCCGCAAACTTTGTTTCGTCTAGATAAATTTTCAGGAATTAATAAAAAAGGAGCAAAGCGCTCCTTTTTTATTTGTGCCCGTCTGTCAATAAGAGACTCGTATTGATTCCGACAATACCACTCATGGCGATAGCTTGCTCTGAAGCCTGCTAACAACACGTTAAATACCATTCGTTCAGTTATTGAGTCTCGTTAAGATGCTGAGCCTAGGTATGCTATATGCCCGCCATTGGAACGAGATATACCAATGCAGACCAAACAGAAACCCAGCCAACAACAGCGGCTGCATCCAACCAATCTTTCCTATTCATGCTTTGCCTCCACAGGAACTTGCCCTAGAAACTAAGCATAAACAGTGCCAATTTTATAAATGGTTCATTTTGCGAATGTTTACCTAAAACACTCCATGCAATTTAGTGGCTCTTTATATTTTAGTGACTCTGGATTGTCTTGTAAGAACGCAATAAAACAGTCGGCCATCGAGTAAGTCGTTACGATACCGTCACCGATCATATCCAGTACAGCGTTGTAACCCTCTTTTCCTTTCATTGTGTAAGCCGAAGATGTACCTCGGTAAACACGTTCACGGGAAACTGGCTGCCAACCTGACTCTTCTGAATGAATTTCCAAGTGATGGATACGATGCCCGATTGGCGCTTCTTTGTGGTAACAAAACCTCAAGTTATGGGTATAAGGAAAGCTACCAGATCCTGTCCCCACTACGCCGTTATCCAACGCATTATTAATGGCACCTTCTAGCATAGCGGCAATGGTCTCGCCTCTTACCTCATACATTCCAATAGGTACGGCAAACGGTAGTAGCTTTCCGGCAATATCGGCAACGGACACATCACCACTATTAAGTGAGTTTCTTACCCCACCAGAGTTATGGATGGCGAAGTCTACCTGATGACCTTTTTTGTTCATAAAATAGAGGAATGATTGTGCGACGAGCGGTGCAAGTTGGCTTGGTCCGTTTTCGTCAGGGATTCGAACATGGCGAAGCTTTGTGACTGCATGAGCAATTACTTGTTGCTGCAGTTTACGGACCCTAGGCTGATACTTATCCGTAAGGATGCTTTGTAGCTCAGGATCTTTCTTACATACCGAGATGTTCGGGTGATTATTAAGATACTCACACGCCATATCATGAGCATCGTCCTGCCCAACCTCACTCAACTTAGCATCTATAAATAGTCGACGCCCTAACAGTAATTCATTTTTACCTTTGAACTGAATCACTTTACCCTGTGAATCAAACTCTATTTCGCAATGGCCGAGGCTCATTGCGTGGAAGCCAGCTTGCACGACGTAGGTGTCGCCCACTTTAACGCCGTAGTCATCGTCCTTAACCAGGCCGATATCTGAGAAGTCCCCTTGTAAGCGGTGGCTGTGCCCGCCAACAATCACGCCAATACCAGATACATTAGCTGCAAGCTCTAAATCGGCTTCGTAGCCAAGATGACTGAGTAAAACAATTTTATTGATACCGGCTTTATGAATTTGTTCTATGGTCGCTTTCGCTGTTTCTAGGACATTTTCAAATGGTGTATCGATATCAGGGTTTGCAATGCTGGCCATCTTATCGATGCTTAAGCCGAAAATAGCGACTTTTTCGCCATCGAACGCCTTCGTTATAAAAGAAGCACTTTGCGTTTCAGTTAAGTAAGGCTTAACAATTTCGTTGTCCGCTAACGTATGAGTTTTATTGATATCCTCATTCGACAAATTCCAGTTACCAGCTAGGAGTGGAAATTGGATCTTCTTTGCGAACATAGCCACAGGTTTATTACCCATGTCCAACTCGTGATTGCCAAGGGTCATTGCGTCTATATTCAGCGCATTGAGTAGATCGGCGTTGGCTTTACCTTTGAAGAGTGAGAAGTACAAAGTGCCTTGAAAGCAGTCCCCAGCATGAAGAAAAAGGGTTCCAACCTTTTGTCGCTGAGCGTCTTGTTGAATCTGTTTAAAGCGTGTTGCAATTCGAGCGAAACCACCGGCACTGACATAAGGTTCAATGATGCGGTTGTTCATTTTAAGTGATAGCTGTAATGACGTTGGTTCAAAGTATGAGTGGGTGTCGTTGATGTGTGCCAACACAATCTTTGTCGGCTTATTCTTTTTAGTCATATTTTCTTCTCTCTTTGTCCCTTCATACTAGGTCGGGAATCATGACAGAATCGTGAATTTTATGAAACTGCACTGCAAAAAAATACTCGATATAGATCAAAAACCTCATTTAGCGGCGTATAAACAAAGAGTTGGTTTTGTGACAGATGAGCATACCGATTATCTATTTTTCGATTATGATTAAAGATATCTGTTAGCTTTCAAACAATTAGCAGAGCCTTCCGTTAGGAGTAAGCCTATGCAACTAGAAAGAATCGAGATTTCTGGCTTTCGAGGTATCAAGCGCATGTCATTGGCGTTTGACGAGCTAACCACGCTTATTGGTGAAAATACTTGGGGTAAGTCTTCATTACTTGATGCTCTTTCCGTCGTTCTTCCTTCAGACGGTGTGCCATACCACTTTGAAATGACCGATTTTCATGTCGATTACTCAGTTTCACACCCGCAGTCTCAACACCTCCAAATAGTTCTGTCGCTCAAAGCCAACGACAAGAGCGAATTGAATGCAGGCCGTTACCGCAAGCTCAAGCCCATCTGGGTCCAAGACGAATTTGGTGTTTATCGCATTTATTACCGAATCAGCGCGACGTTGGAGCAATACGAAACCACTACCCACTATGCATTCTTAGGGTTAGATGGTAATCCTCTCAAACTGCACCATTCAGAAAAGCTCGCACAAGAATTGATGACCTTGCATCCAGTCATTCGCTTACGCGATGCAAGGCATTTTGATCGCCCTTTCAACGCTAAGTCGGTTACGCCAAACGGAAACGGAAGTTCAAACAACGGCAATGGCAATGGCAATGGCAATGGCAATGGCAATGGCAATAATGGTAACCCGCGCCAAGCCAGAATCGAAAAACGAATCGATAATACCTGCCGTCGTCTAATGGCGATCCCTGGCCATGTAAACAAAGGTGAGATGCGTAGTAGCTTACAGTCAATGCAAAGCTTGGTTGAACACTACTTTTCTTTCAAAAGTAATTCTCGTCGTAACCCAAGAAAGCAAAGGGATGGATTGCTCTATTCTGCTGGTGCTAACGACCAGAGTATCCATCAGCTGGTAGAAGAAACCAATAATAAACAAACACGCCTGTTGTTTATGGGTTTATTAAACGCTTATCTCCAAGCCAAAGGGCCAAACGAATTGAGGCGTTGTGCACGTCCACTTTTGATCCTCGAAGATCCCGAAGGTCGATTGCACCCTACTCACTTAGCAAGAGCCTGGAGCCTGATGCAAAAGTTGCCAATGCAGAAAATCCTCACGACCAACAGTGGTGAGTTACTGGCCGCAGTTCCATTGCAATCAATTCGCCGTTTGGTTCGTCAATCAGACAAAACCATCGCCAATCAATTGAACATGAATCACTTTAGTAAAGATGAACTAAGGCGAATTGGTTTCCATATTCGGTTCCACCGCTCTGGTGCACTGTTCGCTCGATGTTGGTTGTTAGTCGAAGGAGAAACAGAGGTTTGGCTGTTTAACGAGTTGGCCAATCAATGCGGATATAACCTTGCAGCCGAAGGTGTACAGATCATTGAGTTTGCACAGTCTGGACTAAAAGCGCTAATTAAAGTCGCACAAGAGTTTGGAATTGATTGGCACGTAGTTACTGATGGTGATGCGGCAGGTAAAAAGTACGCCGCAACCGTTCATTCTAAGCTAGGTAACGACCAAGAGCGTCACCGCTTAACCGAGCTACCTGATAAAGACATCGAACACTATTTGTATATGAATGGGTTTGAAAGCTTTTTCAGGGACATGGTTAAGATCCCATATGACCACCCTATTCCACCGAAAAAAGTGGTGGCTAAAGTATTGAAGAAACATGCAAAACCTGACCTCGCTTTGGCGATTGTTTCTCACTGTGAAGATCGCGGCCAAGAATGTATCCCACTTCTGTTGAGGTGGACGTTAAAACGAGTGATCACCATGGCAAACGGGAATACCTAGGTCTTTAGCTGTACTGATAGACGGTATAAGTACTTCTGCGAAAAAGCTAAGTGAATTATTACAACCACCAAAATCAAAAAAGGCACACCAAATGGTGTGCCTGTATAAATTGATATACAAATTAATTGGGGGTTATCTTGCAAGAGTTCACAGTAACTAGAGCATCATTGCTTAACGTATTCGTTAGGCTTTTGCTTGCTTAGCGTGTTGTTCAACCACTTCCGAAGATTGAGTTGATTTTGCGTGAAGCCACAAGCCCGTTGCTTTCATTAAGTATCCAAACACGCCACCAAGCAGCAAAGAAGGCACAACCAGTTGCCAATCACCACCTGCAGCAAATGTCGCGCAACAACCAATGAAGGTTCCTGGGATATATCCTAACCACGCTTGTTTTGCTTGAATACACATAAAGAAAGCGACAATAGCAGTAATTACATAGCCGAGAATCTCTAACCCAGCGAAGGTAGAGCTTTCGATGATTACCATTGCCCAGAATACGCCTGTCATGTTGGTTAATAAGCTACCCGCCAACCCTTTAACACCACCGGTTGGCGAAGCAAAATAGCTGGTGCAACCTAAGAAACCCGCCCATGACAATAAGCCAAAAGAGATAGCTATCCATCCCCAAAGACCTGACAAAATACCTGTTGTTAATGAAATCGCGACTAATGTACTCATACTATTTCTAAAGCCTGATTACGTTATTAAACGTAACCGGTTTTAGCCTCACTTAAAATCAAGTAAGCATACTATGGTAAGAACGCCTTCTTTTGGACGATCGTGATCACATTAATAATGTACGCGAATGTGCATTTATCACCAGATAGAGACCGGAATCGCTTATTCAACACATTTGGTTATTAGCATTTTATCAAATTGCCGCTATAGAACGGACGGTTTGCCTTTCATCATGCGCTTGCCTTCGCGCTTAATACATTCAGCAAGCGGGTTTTCTGCCATGTCTGCACGCCAAATGAATGAAAGCGTACGTTCCATTTCTAGCTCGGGCACATTTAAAGTAACCAGTTGGCCAGATTCAACAAACTGCTCGACATCGAGATAAGGTAAGCACGTTAAATATGGACCGTTTACTACCAGACTTCTTAAAACGGGAACGTGTTCATACTCTCGCCAAACATCGAGATCGCCAATTAAATGATGAATAGAGCTATCAAAAACTTTGCGAGTACCAGAGCCGTGTTCACGCAACACCCACTTTGCTTGTTCTAACTGGGCCAAGCTGACACGTTCACGCTTCGCAAATGGATGATGAGCCGCAGCCACAACCGTTAGATGGTCGGTACACCAAACTTCTTGATGAACTCGGCTGTCATCGCAGCGACCTTCGATAACGCCGAGGTCATATTTGTAATCTAACACCCCATCGATAACTGCGTCGGTACTTTGTACGCCGAGCGAGATTCGCATCTCTGGAAAGTCATTATCAATAATACTGATGAGGTCTGGAACGAGGTGTTCTGCAGGCGTTTGACTCGCACCTAATTTGAGCTCTCCACTCAATAAATGCTGCTCGTAAAATCCCATTTCAATTTGCTGGGCATCTTGCAGCAAACGCTTCGCTTTTGGTCTCAGCCACATACCCCAGTGAGTAAGCGCCATTTGCTTACCTTGCCTTTCAAATAAAGGCCTACCAAGCATTTTTTCCAACTGTGCAAGAGACATACTTGTCGCAGATTGAGTCAACGCCAACTTGTCCGCCGCAATACTTACACTCCCGGAATCGGCTACTGCATCAAATACCCCGAGCTGCTTTAATGAATAACGCAAATTTCATCCTTAATTCTTTTAATTATCAGTGTCCTATTGCTCTGTTTTTGTTAAGCCGATGAGCAATCAATTTCATTCTACTCGTAACCCAAGCTATATCAATAAATTTGATGTGGTTTTTAAAAATTATCAATTTTACCTCTATCGACCACCCCCCTAATCTGGAATGGCAGGACACAATGAGACCTGCAAAACATCACTGCTTAACCATCACTGCTTAACCATTACGGATTAAGCAAGTCATTAACACTAGGAATTACATATGACGGATTGTTCAAGGGGGGGATATGGCAACCAGCACTTCTGAAAATCATCAACTGTTCTCACCAACTGAAATGATGGCGGAAGCAGAAAAGTTTGCATTAAGCAAAGCAAATAAAACCAGCAGCATGACTTTAAGTTTAGCGATCATGGCTGGTGCATTCATCGGGCTTGCTTTTTTATTCTACATCACTGTGACCACAGGCAGCGCAGATGCTGGATGGGGTTTAAGCCGCTTAGCTGGCGGGCTCGCGTTCAGTATGGGTTTAATCTTGATTGTGATTTGTGGTGGTGAGCTATTTACTAGCTCAGTGTTATCAAGCATCTCGTGGGCCAACAAGCAAATTACCTTCACTAAAATGCTGTCTATCTGGGGCAAGGTGTATGTTGGCAACTTTATCGGTGCCATGTTCCTTCTGGCCTTAGTAAGCGCGGCAGGTCTTTATCAGTTGGATGGCGGGCAATGGGGTTTAAACGCTCTAAATATTGCTCAACACAAACTACACCACAGCCCTGTTCAAGCTTTCGCTTTGGGTGTGCTTTGTAACTTATTGGTGTGTTTAGCTATTTGGTTAACGTTCAGCTCGACAAACGCAATGACCAAAGCCATGATGACCGTGCTACCCGTAGCAATGTTTGTTAGCTCAGGCTTTGAACACTGTGTGGCGAATATGTTCATGGTGCCTCTAGGCATCTCGATTCAAGCATTCGCACCAGAAAGCTTTTGGTTACAAATCGGTGCAACGCCAGCTCAATACGCAGACTTAAACATCATGCAATTTGTCACTGCAAACTTAATACCCGTGACAATCGGCAACATCGTGGGTGGCTCGGTGTTGGTCGGCTTAGCCAACTGGAGCATTTACCGTCGTCCACAACTAAAAGCAGCAAAAATTACCGCTAT
Source organism: Vibrio chagasii (assembly GCF_002954585.1). GTDB lineage: Bacteria > Pseudomonadota > Gammaproteobacteria > Enterobacterales > Vibrionaceae > Vibrio > Vibrio chagasii_A. The sequence continues at coordinate 498,113 of NZ_MSCI01000001.1, read as the reverse complement.
TACACAAACAACAGAAATCACGTCAGTTAAGGAAATCACTATGAACACAGCAACAACTATCAAGCAAATCATGAACACTCAGCCAATTACACTAAGCGTAGAGATGCCTACATCAGTGGCAATTGATTCACTTTTAGACGCTCAACTTGTTAGCGCTCCTGTTTGCGACGTTGAAGGTCGTCTTGTTGGTATCTTCTCTGTTCATGACGTAATGGTTGACTTATGGTGCCAAGACTACATCCCAACTAAAGGCCAAAAAGTCGTAGACCTAATGAGCCGTGACGTTGTGGCCATCGATGCAAACGACAAGCTAGTTGATGTGGCTGAGTTCCTATGTATCGACAAAGAGCAACTGTACCCTACTACTAGCATGGGCTTTGCGACTCGACTGACTTCTCTTTCTCTAGAGGAACGAGCTAAAGCGATGAAAGTAAGCCAACCACACATGCTTCCAGTATTAGAAAACGGTGTAATGGTGGGTGTTCTCACTCGAACTGAGGTGATGCAAGCACTTCGCCCTATTTACGGTGATCGTCTAAACGTGGTTGCTGAAGCTGAATTAGAAACAGCATAACTAGTTAATCGTCAAACTGACAACGGTTTAGCTAGGAATAATTTAGCTAGCAATGCGATGTGCGAAGGTAAAGGTAATCGATTAGGGATTAGTCGCTTACGTAAATGGATCAGTCATAGCAACGTTGACTGACTAATAGTAAATGGTGGCTTAAGACGCTACTAAAGATTTGACACAAAACAGATCAAAACGCGTTGCCATTTACGTTAATAAAAAGGCGCAAAGTGAATACTTTGCGCCTTTCGTTATTTCAAATTGTCGTGTTTAGGTATCTAGTGAACTTTGAAATTCGCTAAAAGATTGATACCTACAAACGCCCACTAATTGCGAGATTATTTCTTGATACCTTCAACGTGTAGATCCATATCTACATAGCTTGAAGCACCCATTACTGGAATGTTGAAGTCAGCAAGTTCTAGGCGAGTTGTACCAACGAAACCAGCACGCTCACCGCCCCATGGGTCTTGACCAGCACCGATGAATTCAGCTTCGATAACGATTGGCTTAGTTACACCGTGAAGTTTAAGATCACCCATAACTTCAAGTTTGCCGTCGCCTTTATCAACAACTTTCGTGCTGTTGAATGTAGCATCTGAGAACTTACCAGCGTCAATGAAATCAGAGCTACGAATGTGCTTATCACGCTCAGCATGGTTAGAGTCTAGACTCGTTGTATCAACAACAACGTTTACTTTTGATGCTTCAACGTTGTTTGCGTCATACGAGAAATCACCAGAGAATGTGTTAAAACGCCCTTGGATAAAGCTGTAACCTAGGTGGCTAACTTTAAAGTTAACTGATGCGTGTGCACCTTTTGTATCAATCACGTAATCAGCAGCGTTAGCAGCGAAAGGCATTGCCATAGCGAATGCTAATCCTGTAGCGATAATTGACTTTTTCATTTTGAAGCTCCTATCATTTTTCGTAGCGTATCGTCTTTGTCGATAACGTGGTGTTTTATCGCCGCTAAGGCGTGCACTGATGCCATAATGATCAGTACCCAGGCAGCATAGTAGTGAACCGTTCCTGCAAGATCAGATTGATTTGCAAATAGTTCGCCCATACTAGGCACGGTGAACCAATTGAAAACATCGATCCCACGACCATCTGATGTAGAAATCAAATAACCAGAAATAAATAAAACCGCTAAGTTAAGGTACATAAAGCCATGAGCAATTTTCGCAGCTACAACTTCGTAAGCTTTACCTTCTACTTTCGGTGACGCGGTAACTAACTTCCAAACCAAGCGAACTACAGTAACAACAGCCAAAAGAATGCCTACCGAACGATGGTAGTCTGGTGCTGTTTTGTACCACTCGCTGTAATATGAAAGGTCAACCATCCACAGGCCAACGCCAAATAAACCAAAAATTGTTAGCGCTGAAATCCAATGCATCGCTCTTGCTAAAGGGTTGTAATTTCTAACGTTGTTTTCCATACATCTATTCCGAAAGTTAACGAGTCGTGTAGTTTTCAAAGCGTACCCTACACTAAGTTTCTGTAACATAGTATTTACCAAGCTTTACATTGGTAACATCATTTCAAATTAAACGAGTTATTCAAAATTTTTGAACAAGTTTGGACACAACGTTAGATTTCAACGATTTGCTCAATCTCATAAAGCTCATCTGAGATATCCATCATCTTTCGTTCCATAACCTTTTGTGCGTCTTCTATCCCCTTGTTGTAGTAAACCGCACCAAACTTTTTACTGATGAAGTCAACCAAGAATTCAGCGTCGAACTGACCAAGTTCCACATCAAGTTCATCCTGAAGGTACTTCTGAAGCGTATGGGTAAGTTCTGACTTCTGTTTCGAATCTAATTGAATGGTCATTAACGTGTCCAAATAAAATGTAAGTAGAAGAATTCTGATTAACTGACTAAGCTTAAGTTAACTCGCAGCTACTTAGCTAACTAACCAAATCCATCTAACTGATTAGAATTCCTCATAATTTAGAATACAGGCCTACGAAGTGCCAGTGCTATCCAGAAAATCGCTCGGCAAACGCTAATTTTGATATAGGGATCAAGAACTCGGACTTTGCTAATAGGTAATGGCACATCAATTACCGTACTATTGCCCATCAATAAGATAGTAACTATGTATAAGGGACTTCATTGTTATTAGATCTCGTGATTAAAAGCGTTAATCAGTTTCAAGACGATTGCCTAAAGCTTTGTGAACACCATTACCCTACTGTGCACAACCAAGGGATCAGTGAACATCACATAGGCAAGGCATTTGCACGCCGAATGGAGCACACCTTCATTACCTTTAATCATGCAAGTAACATCAGTCCTTTAGAAATGCTTTCTTCTGGAGATAACCCACGACACTTTCGAATCTCGTCTGAGATCGGGACCGTCTGGATGATCAGCCATCATATGGTCAGCGCGGGAAAGACCTGTCGTAAAAAATTGATGTTAGATATTCATAACTGGCAACAGGAGTATGGGTTTGCAATTCAACCCAATGACCTCTTGATTATCGTGTCTGACCATTGGATTAGCCGCAGCAAGAATAGTGGAGAGTTACTGCACTGGTGGATGGGCGAGTTGCCTGATGAGATAAACGAGTACAGCCAGCAAGGTATTACACTTAGAGAGAGCGATTCTCAATTCGCTGCTGACCTAAACAATAACTTTAGGATTAGCCCCTGTTTTATAAAATTTGGCCATCCCTTAAAACGTTCAGTTAATCAGCAATTAGTCCGCAAGTACCTTCAGCTTTATGCGGTACTTCAGTGGCAATAAAATATCGGTCAGTTTTTCTCTTTGTACTTAAAATACAAATTCTAGACCTTCATCCCAATATTTTAAAAAAATCTATTTTTCATGCGCTCATTATTTATCCAAAAGTTAACTTAGGTTAAATAATAACAACTTGGTGTTTTTAATGTATTTTGAGAAGTAGATATCATTTCTATGCAAAGATCAAAGCTGTTCGATTTTACAACTTTGACATTCACTCGTAGTCTGGTCCTTTAACCCTACTTTTCTCTTGTGTATAGCCCGTATTGCCTTAAATTGGTGCATCATGATATGGACAATGTTACTCAGCTGATTGATTCACAAAAACTATTAATTGTGGTTAATAATAAGTAACTTTAATGACTAACATCCATTATCATGCTGATTTTTCGTTAATTATATTTATTTATACATTGATCCGGCAAATAAGTTTTATTAATTGACAATTTACTTACACCTGTCAATATTGTGACAGCCGTGACTTTTATGTCCGTCAATGAATTACCCCCTTACTAGCGAATATGATTTTATCAGACAGAAGTGAATTTATTAGCTGTATATCAGTAGATGCCGATATGCAGTTTATTGCTAAATATCAAGACCTCACTCTAAGAAGCGTCTATCAACCTATATTTGACCGTTCTATGTGTCAAATAGGTGTAGAGGCTTTAGTGCGAATCTCTAATAGTAATGGCGAAAGTGTTCGCCCTGATCACTTCTTTCATTCAGACGAAACCTCTAATGCGGATAAAATAAACGTTGAAAGGTTGAGTCGCGCAATTCATATCCGTAACTTTGCTCAATCGACGGTCCGTCACCTTCAACTCTTTTTGAATGTTCTGCCAAATGTAGGCGAACTCTTTGCCGCACAAAAAGTAAGCGAAAGCTTATTGGCTAAAAGACTCCACGAATTAAACCTATCCTGTGACCAAATTGTCATGGAACTCGTTGAACTAAGCGTCGATAGTGAAGAAAAGCTCAAATTGGCAGCAACCTCCCTTGCAGACAACGGCTTCCAAATCGCTGTCGATGACTTCGGCACTCAAGCATCTACAGAAAGCCGCGTGTTACATATTGCCCCTCACATCATTAAAGTCGACCGCTCCGTCATGCTTAAGTTTGAGGAGGGCGATACGTCCGATATGGAGCTTGCTATGTCTCTTGCTGAGTCGATCAACGCGAAAACGGTGATTGAAGGTATTGAAACTCAGCAACAGCTAGAAAGTATGCAGGAATTAGGATTTGATATGTTCCAGGGCTACCACTTAGCGATGCCACAATCGATTGAACTCGACTTACAACTTGCCATGTAATTCGCCTCCTCCTTTTTTCACTCTACTCAGTACTGATTGAATCCCAATACCACTTAATGCTCGGCTTTGGCTCCGGTTTGCTCTCGCCTGAGCATTTTAAATTCAATTTGACACAAAAAAGCCCAGTCAAAATTGACTGGGCTGGCTTAAAAGAATCTTTTTTATATCAATCCCTAATAACCCGCAGTGGACGGTTTGATTCTATATAGGATAGCGAACATCACAGGTACTACTATTAGCGTTAGTACTGTGGCAAAGCCTAAACCTGCCATGATGGTAATCGCCATCGAGCCAAAAAATGCATCGAATACCAAGGGGATCATGCCTAAGATTGTCGTAAGTGCAGCCATAGATACTGGACGTACGCGACTAATCGCACTGTCAACAACCGCTAAGTATGGATCTTTACCTGTAGCAAGTTCACTGTTGATCTGATCAAGCAGTACAATACCGTTCTTCAGAATCATACCGCTGAGGCTTAATAAGCCCAAAATCGCAGTAAAACTGAAAGGAAGATTGGTCGCAAGAAGTCCAAACGAAACTCCGATAATAGACAGTGGTACCATTAACCAAATGATGAGTGGTTTACGAACTGAATTAAATAAGAATATGGTCACAATAAACATCAAAAGGTAACCTTTTGGGAGAGAATTAAATAGTGATGACTTGGCATCGGTTGATGTTTCATACTCTCCCCCCCACTCCAGACTGTATCCATCTGGCAGTTTGATCTTTTCAATCTCTGGCTTTACTCTTGCATACAAGCTAGCAGCTGTTTCACTACCCAATATATCGTGATCAGCAAGAACGGTTAAAGTACGTTTTCTATCTCGACGCTGAATTAATGGTTCAGACCATTTCAGCTCTACACCATCAATCAATTGTTCAACAGGTATATAGTTTTGTAGCAATGGGCTCCATATTTTAACGTTATGAAGCGAATCATAGTCGAGGCGTTCGCTTTCAGGGAGACGTGCAATGATCGGTAGTTTATGAGTACCATCACGTATCAACCCTATATCTACACCTCCAAATGTCATTTTTAATGCTTTAGATAACTCTACTTTGGATATACCATAACTACGCGCTTTGGACTCATTGAATAATGGAACAAGCTCTTTGGTTCGTTCTCGCCAGTCATGACGAACATTTTTAGCTCCTTGGTCAGCTAATAGTATATTTTCAACCCTAACTGCGATGCTTCGGAGAACTTGAGGATCTGGTCCAATAATGCGAGCTTCAATTTTTGACGTTGGTGACGGACCAAAATCTAAAAGTTTCAACTGAAATGTAGGAAATTCAAATTTTCGGCTTAATTCTGCATCCAAGACTCTGATGACCTCAAACATACTCTCTCGATCTGTCGTCCGTATTTGAAACTGAGTGTAGGCCTCGTAGCTTTGTTCAGGTTGATAAGTCAACATAAAACGTTGCATACCCCGACCGACTGTAGCTGTTACAAACTCTACGTCTTCTTGTTTACGAATAAAGCGTTCAACTTTTTCAGCCTGGTTAATCGTTTCACGAATATCTGTGCCTTCTGGCATCCACATATTAACAAAAAATATTGGTGTTGCTGGGGTCGGAAAAAACTGCTTCTTGACCATACCAAAAGCCATAATCGATAGTACAAGCAACGAAATCATGCTAACAACGGTTAGCCACCTGAAACGCAGAGCGATCTCTAAAAACGTACTGAACGCTGCGAATAAAATACCCTTATATGGTTCCGAATGTCCGTCTTCCTGACTCTCTTCATTGAACAACATTTCAGCAAGAAATGGCGTTATTGTGAGTGCCGTAATCCAACTTAAAAACAACGAGAAACACAGTACCCAAAATAGTGAATTCATAAACTCACCGGTTGGGTCATTTGATAAGCCAATTGGAGCAAAAGCAGTGATTGAAATTATGGTTGCGCCCAATAAAGGCCACTGACTCTGACTAACAACTTCTTTAATTGCTTGAAGCTTAGTCTTCCCTTTTTTGATACCTACCAGTATTCCTTCTACAACCACAATCGCATTATCGACTAGCATGCCCAATGCAATAATTAACGCCCCCAACGAGATTCGGTGCAATTCAACGTTGTTAAAATCCATCAAAATAAAAGTACCAAATACTGTAAGTAATAGCACCACACCAATGAGCAAACCACTGCGCAGACCCATAGCGAAAAACAAAACAAATATCACAATCGCTACGGCTTGCGCTAAGCCAATCAGAAAATTAGTAACCGCACGGTCGACTTCTAAAGGCTGGTTATAGAAGTAATCTAAATGTACACCTGCGGGCTTAATACTTTTTAAGCGCTCAAGTTCAGCATCTAAAGATTTGCCAACCTCCACCACGTTTACGCCAGATGAGAAAGCAATACCTATATTTATCGCTGGTTGACCATTGTACGTTAATACATTTACCGGCTTTTCCTGCACACCGCGTGTAACCTCGGCAACATCTTTTAATCGAATTAGATTGCCAGTGTCACGACCATGAATGATTAGGTTCTCTAATTCTTCAACTGTGCTCAAAGTTCCGCTAGGTTTGATAGTGAGGCTTTGCCCATTCACCATGATTTCACCGGCCGATATTACTCTGTTCTGATTTGCTAATAAGGAGGTCACCGTAGAAATATCTAGATTCAATGCCGCCAACTGCTCCAGTGACAACTCGACAAACAGTTGTTCTTCTTGATCGCCAGTGATACTTACTTTACCGACACCATCAACCAATTCTATTTCACGCGTTAGATAATCTGCATAATGTTTGAGCTCTATCTGATCATAACCATATCCAGTTAACATGAGCATCACACCGAATACGTCACCGAAGTCATCAATAACCTGCAAGGAACTCACACCTTTCGGCAAACTTTCTTTTAAATCATTAATTTTTCTTCTCATCTCGTCCCAGATTTGAGGTAACTCGTTCGCACTGTAAACTTTTTTCATAGTTACTTTAATTTGCGACATACCATCGGATGAAGTAGAAGTGATCTTATCAATATAGGGAAGTTGTCTTATTGCCTTTTCCAACGGGTAGGTTAGTTCCTCTTCAACTTCCATTGATGTTGCGCCTGGGTAAGTTGAAATTATCAATGCATCTTTAATGGTGAAAGCTGGGTCTTCTAGACGGGAGAGATTGCCAAAAGACGTTATGCCGCCGACGAATAAAATGAAAAGAAATAACCAACTGATAACTTTGTTTTTAATTGAATATTCTGCAATGTTCATTTTGCTTTTCCTAATAAATACATTCCTTCACGCAATTTTTCTAGACTCGAATTTATAAGCACGTCACCTCGTTCAACGCCATGCGAAATTAATGCGCCTTGACCACTGATTTTTTCGACTTCGACTTCACTCTTGAAGGCTTGTCCATTCTCTATTTTCCAAACGCAAAACTGGTTCGCTTCTACGCACGCTGCGAGTGTTGTCATTGGCAATTGGTAACCTTGAACAACATTAAGACCAGCATTGGCCATGTCGAAATTAACTGTCGCGCTTGTTCCTGGTAGAATTTCACTTTCAGGCTGTTTCATCTGCATCCAAAACTCGTAAGTGCGAGATTGTGGGTGCAGTTCACTGGTATGTTCCAAATATGTCAGCGGGTATTCCCCTTTGTGTCCACCAAATGTCGCCTTCGGACGATAGCTATTCGAACGCATGTCAGGGCTAATTGACGCTAAGAACGAATCTGATACCTGTATACGCACATACACTTTGTCGTTTTGGTACAAGCTTAATAACGTTTCACCCGGTGTCGCGTTTTCAAAACGTTGTTTGTTCACGGTCGAAACGGTGCCTGAAAACGGTGCAAGCAGCCTAGTATAGTCGAGCTTTCGCTCCGCTGATGCCAAATTAGCGGAGGCTAGTTTATAGTTAGCTGTTAACTGATCGAGCTCAGATTGCGATACCATTTTATTGGTAAGCATTTCGTTACCTCGCGCGAGTTGCTTCGTGGCGAGTTCAAACTGTGATTTAGCGTTAGTCAGCTCTTGGATGTAAATCACATTATCTAAGGTTGCGAGCAGCTGCCCTTTTTCTACAACATCACCGGCTTCTACCATTACTTGTTGAATCTCACCAGCAAGCTTGAATGAGAGTGATGTAAGTTCTGCTGGCATTGCCTGACCATTGAAACTTCGGTTTTGTTCGGTCAATGGTGTGCCCACTTCAAAAGTAGAAGCCAACAGTGGGGCGGGAGCTCGATGCAGTGTTCTATCGTTACAAGCCTGTAAAAAAAGGATTGATGCTAAAACCGAGATTGAATTAAGACAATTCATTAAATACCTTCCTCATGTAGCCATGCTTTTACTTGTTGTCCTTCATATAAAACATCAACGCCTGCTTCAACAATTAGGTCGCCAGACGAAAGACCATCAACCACATTCCCTTGTTTATTCAGGGTCACTTTAACTTTAGAAATCAATTGTGAATCGGCGTTGTAACGCCACAACTCACCATATTTCTCGTCTTTGTCTAACCAAGCTGAATCAACAATGACAATGCCCAATTCTGATCTGTTTTTCTGCACTTCAACTTGCGCTGTCATACCCGACAGTAGATTGATAGCTTCAGGTTTTTCGAAAGAGACCACCGCTTGATAACTGTTGGTATCTTCGTCTGGTTGAGTAGAAATTTCTTTAAAGCGTGTAGGAATACGAACACCACGATGGCTATCCATTACTACCCACATATTTGAACCGACAAAATCTTGAATCGAGCGGTCTTCAAGTTTAGAAACTGGAATAGAAAACCTCACATCCATTTCATCATTATTCAAAATATTAACAACAGGCTGTTTCTCGGCAATTAATTGATATTGCTTACCAAACACCATGGAAACCACGCCATCAAATGGTGCAACTAACGTGGTGTAATCAAGGTTTGTTTTCGCTTGCTCTAACTCAACTTCAGCAGTCGTATAGGTGTTAACGGCTTGGTCGTAATAATCGGCACTCACAAGCTTTTTCGAGTACAACTCTGATACCTGTTTGTATTGACTATTGGCTAAGTCGAATTTAGCTTGCGCTGCATCGACTGCAATTCGGTAATCCGTTGGGTCTAATACTGCTAAAACCTCTCCTTTCTTAACATTTTGTCCCATACGAACATTAAATAAATCAATGTCGCCTCCTACTCTGAACGACAATGCAGCACGTTCAGTCGCATCGATCTTTGCGATAAAACTATCGGTTTCAACATCCGTTCTCGGAGGTATTTCAAATAACTTTACAGGCGGAATAACCTGAGCATTTTCTTCTGACTGAACTTTATTACATCCGCTCAGCGAACCTGCGAGTAACAGTGCAAAGACCACCGCACCTAATTGCTTACTCGCTTTGGCTTGAATAGACACCTTGGATTGCATTTTGCGTCTCCATTTAATTATTATGATTTACTACACAGATGTGCAGTATATTAAAAACCTTCAGATTCTCAAGTTTTACTTTCCAACTGTGCAGTATTTTTTATTTGAGTAAAAACAGTGTAGAATGTGGTAATTAGATAAATCTGTGAATTGAAGATGACTGAAAAGAAACAAGGTAGAAGAAGCGCAAAAGACGCTGAAGAAACTCGATTTCAAATATTGAGAGTTGCGGCTGAGATGTTTTGCGATTTAGGCTACGAGCGCGTGTCGTTACGTAATATTAGTGAAAAAGCTGGCGTATCACATAGCTTGATCCGACATCATTTTGGCAGTAAAGATAGGATCTGGTATGCGGTAAGTGATTGTTTACATGACTACATTCAGCGTTATATAAATAAAATAATGGCAGAGTTACCTAAAGATGCCTCGCCAAACGTTTCTATTTACTTATTCGTTATGCGTCTATTCACTACAATGGTCCACTCAAAAAAACCAATACAGTTCCTCTCTTACGCAGTGAAGCAAGAAGATAGTTTAATTGACTACTTTATAAGCAACGTAGATACTGTTGAGCACGAGCTTTCAAGCCTAGCTAACGCACATAACGCTCTGTCCTCTCAAAAGCCCGTCAGTATCTATGAAATAAAATGGCAAATGCTTATGTATGCAAACGGCGCTGTTTGCTTAACCCCATTCATGGAGAGAGCATGGAATGCTGACGGAGTGAAAACTTCCCAGGAAGGAGCACTGTTAAACCACTGGAGAATGTTTAACGAGCAAATGATAGAGAAGTTCAATGTGGATTGTAAGTGGGCCTTAAATCCTATTTCTATTGAAGAGCTTATGTATGATATACCTTGTATATGGAAATACGAGTAATACCACTATTAATAAGCATTTAGTACAGTTATTTTGAAAAACATACGCGTTATTACCTGATTCTGTAACTGCGCGTATGAGTTCATTTATAAAATAAAATAGTGCTGCTTATCGGCGGGCTTTACCACGGTTTTGGTGAATCTTAAGCTTTGCTTTCATCTTACGCTTTTCTGACGAGCGGCTCTTGCTACGCCCACCTCGGTCAGGAGAAACATCTTGTTCTAAGCTAGGTTCAAAACCTTTTAGCCACTCTTGCGGCAGACGAGTATCAAGTAAGCGTTCAATTGCGCCAAGTAAGTACTCTTCGTCATGGCTCATAAGAGAGATTGCTAAACCACTTTTACCAGCACGGCCTGTACGACCAATACGGTGAACATAGTCCTCAGCTTTGTAAGGCATATCATAGTTCACCACTTGCTCGAGCTGCTGAATATCAATACCACGAGCTGCAACATCAGTTGCAATTAATGCTCTTACTTTACCTGATTTAAAATCATCGAGAGCTTTTTGACGTGCACCTTGGCTTTTATCACCGTTGATTGACGCCGCTTTGATCCCATCTAGCTTAAGCTCTTTAACCAACGCATCAGTGCCCTGCTTAGTCTTGGTGAAAACCAATACTTGTTGCCAATTGTTTGAGCCAATTAAGTACGCCAGTAGTTCGCTTTTACGCTTTTTATCGACTGGGTAAACCATCTGCTTAACTGTCTCAGCAGTGCTGTTAGTTGGCGTTACTTGGATTTCACTTGGTGACTGCATCATACGATGTGCAATCGCCTTAATCTTGTTATCAAACGTTGCTGAGAAGAACAGAGTTTGACGAACATCATTCATACGCGAAAGAATGCGTTTAATGTCGGGCATGAAGCCCATGTCTAGCATGCGGTCCGCTTCATCAAGTACCAATACTTCTGTTTGGCTTAGCATGATATTTTTAGTAAACATGTGATCAATTAAACGACCCGGTGTCGCGACTAAAATGTCAGCGCCTTGACGAAGGTTATCAGTTTGAACCTTCATACTTACACCACCGTAGGCTACGACCACTTTAAGATCGGCACCTTTTGCATAACTAGATACGTTATCAAACACCTGTTGCGCAAGCTCACGGGTTGGCACTAAAACCAAGGCGCGGACCAGCTTAGGATTTGGAATTACATTATCTTTAGTGGCAAGTAATCTTTGAATAATTGGCAAGCCAAAAGCCGCCGTTTTACCTGTACCCGTTTGAGCACCAGCCAGTACATCTTTGCCCTCTAAAACCAAAGGAATCGCTTGTTCTTGAACACTGGTTGGAGCCGTGAAGTTCAGTTCTTCTAGCGTAGCAAGTAGGTGATCAGACAATCCTAATTGATTAAAAGATTTGGTAGATTCAGACATAGTAAGATGCTCAAAGATTAAATAGGCGCGGATTGTAGCAAACCTACATTACGCTGTTTACCTTTCCTTTTGATTTTTCTTCAATTGAAGCGTATTAAACTCGCTTGCTTCCTTTAAAACCATGGGATAAAGCTCATTAAAGTGACACTGCAACGTATCATAATGGTTTTCCAAGTCAGCGTAGCACGCTTTTAGCATGCCAAGCTTTGGCCTTCTCAACGCCATTCGCTGTAACACCATTTCAATGGACTCCATATCCTGGTAACTCTCCAACCAGCGTTGTTCTGCCATTTTCTGATGAATGAACACAAAGCTTTCCGGCCAATGAGGTTCTTGATGATCAAATATTTGTTGATGGCTATCGAAACAAAAACGCTCTAGTGATTGCTTAGAAAAATTGGCCCAATGATTGGCTAAACAGTGATCCCAGAATACATCGAGTGCGATAGGTGCAAAGCGTTTCGTCTGATTTGAAAAGAGTGATTTAGCTGAACGAGAAACATCGTGCCTGTCTGTATAGCTGTCTACAAACCGATGAAGTCGAATGCCATCAGAAAGCGAATCTGAATAGTGTTTATTTGGGTCGCCTTTCACAAAATCACCTAACAAGTTTCCTGCTAGGTCGCTGTCACAGTATTTGGCGATATGAAGGTGTGCGAGAAAGTTCATTGAACCTCATTAAAGTGTCGAGAACTAAGTAACATGGTAAACGTACTTGTTTATCTTCGCGAACTTTAATGAGGATAGCTTTTGGTATGACGAGTGAGCGAATCAGATTTGCTCAGTATAAGAATTGAAATGAAACGTTAGTAAGAAGATGGGAAAAGTTCTTCAGCTAACTGTTTAACTGTCTGTTCGTAGTCAGATAAATCAATGCCAATTTCCATAGCATCTAACAACTCTAGACTTTCGTCATTTAAAGATTGGTCACTCATAGTGCCCCCTCTATTCCTTGATGTGGACGTTATGTCCAATTAACCAGTGCACCATCTTGGACTTATATTATGTCACTTTGATGAACGCACTCTACTCTACCCATTCCATATTTATAGCTTGAAGCTACTCGCGATCATTAACGGTTATCTACGTTAAAGTGGTATACGCGAACGACATATGTACTGCCACCATACATTAAGTACAACAAATTACTCTAATTATTTTGAAGCCGATCATGGTCAAACGTTTGCTCACCTCGTTTTTCGCCCCCGAACAACACCATCGTACACATAAATTTACAGTGGATACTTTAGATTACATTAACCATTGCAATTGGAATTAAACTGAATCAGAATACTCCAAAATCGAGATATTCTTTGGGTTTATGCGCTTAAGCTAGAAGAATTACAATGAAAACACCCCCTAACGTAAAGAATTATATACAATGAATAAATCAAAGGTTTTTGGTAGTACTTTGATCATTGCTGGCACAACAATTGGTGCCGGCATGCTCGCTCTTCCTCTTGCTTCTGCAGGTATTGGCTTTTCAACTTCACTTTTCTTGATGCTTGGTTTATGGGCACTAATGGCATTTACAGCGTTATTAATGGTGGAGCTACACCAATTCGTTGAATCTGATGCCACCCTACACACTTTGACTCACACGATTTTAGGAACAAAGGGAAAGTGGATTGCGAGCTTCGCAGTTATGTTTCTATTTTACGCACTGTGCGCCGCTTACATCGCAGGCGGTGGTGCGCAGTTTAATCAACGAATTGCCGACATCGCAGGAATTGAGCTCAATGGCCAAGTGACGACTTTGCTGTTTACATTGTTGGTGGCTGGTGTTGTAACTATTGGTACGCACAGTGTTGATAAGGTTAACCGTGTATTATTTGGGCTAAAACTGGTCGCGATGGTTTTGGTTCTGAGCTTCTTAGCACCTAACATCACTTCTCAATACCTATTAAGCATGCCACTACAGCAAGGTCTGATTGTTGCGGCAATTCCAGTCGTGTTCACCTCTTTCGGCTTCCACGGCAGTATCCCTTCTATCGTAAGATACCTTGATGGTGATGTACGCTCTCTACGCAAAGTTATGATTGTAGGTTCCGCGTTACCTTTAGTTATCTACATTTTTTGGCAAGGCGTTACTTTAGGTGTTGTGAGCCAAGAGCAGTTACTTTCTGACACTAGCTTGGGTGCACTTTTGGTATCGCTGTCGCAAACTGTGCATCAATCAAATCTAAGTGTGATCGTCGGTGTGTTTGCCGATCTCGCTCTTCTTACGTCTTTTATCGGTGTTAGCTTGGGTCTGTTCGAATTTATGGGCGACTCATTAAGCAATAAACTAGGCAGTGCAAAACGAGTAAAGACTGCCGTTATTACTTTCTTACCACCGCTCGGCTTTGCGCTATTTTACCCACAAGGCTTTATCATGGCTTTGGGTTACGCAGCCATCGCACTTTCTGTATTAGCTATTCTTTTACCTACTGTCATGGTCTACAAAGTACGCTACACAGATTTCACTATTGCGACTAACGGCTCACAACCTAATTACCAAGTTTTGGGCGGGAGCAAAGCACTGTTTTTAGCGGGTGGCGTTGGTGTATTTATCATTGCAATTCAAATCCTTATATCTGTAGGGTTATTACCCTCACTCGGCAAATAAAGCAATTCACTAATGATATGGGCGATCAAGCTCTCATTTATGGAATGTCTATATCATTAGTTTTCACAATTACTCGGCGTACATCACATTTTTATTGAAGTCGGTTATTTAGAGTCCACGGTAAAGGATTTACCGTGGAGTTTTTATGAAAGAAGTACAATTTCGAACGATAGACAAACTGTTTATCAAAATGTCTATTAACGACAAATTTTGGGTTATTTTCTTAATCTTTCTCGCCGCTGTGGCAAGCTTGTCAGGCTTAAATTACGTTAATAAAGTGGAATATATTAACGCTAGTGCAAAGCATCAAGCCGAGTATAAACTCCAAGGCATTTTGTCAGCATCAGGCAACCCTACTAACGTGAGTGGCATTACTCAACAACCTCGTCCACAACAAACTACGATTTCAAATAATGGTGTTGTGACTGCAACGGCAATCGCTAATGATGGCAATTATTACTCATTAACCGTTTCTAACAACGATATTCAAAACCAAAAGCAGCAAGCACTGTACACCTTATTACTCAGCTTTTTATGGTGTGTGCCTTTTGGTCTTTTCTGCTACTGGGTCGCTACTTTCTTAGGTGGTGCACTTTGGGTACTTTACACAACCACTCAAAAGATTGGTGACGGTGATTTAACCTCACGACTCGGCTTCCACCCTGGACGCGATGAATTCGGTACGATCGGCTGCGCACTAGATCGTTCAATGGATACGTTGTCGGAGCTTGTTAACAATGTTAATCAAAGTGCTGCAACGCTTAGTGAAACCTCTTCTTCCTTCGAAGCTGAGATGAAACGCAGCGAAACACAAATCATGAGTCAGAACGCTTCTCTAGATTCTGTTGCAACGGCTATGGATCAGATGACGGCTTCAGCGAATGAAGTGTCTAACATTTCCGCACGCTCTACCGAGCAAACTGAGCAAGACGCACAACAAATCAATGACAGCCACGCTAAAGTTCAGCAAGCGATCTCAGAGATCACTACACTTTCCTCTTTGATTGAGCAAACCTCTTCTTCAGTAACAAGCCTGAACGTTAACACTAGCCAAATTAATGAAGTTATCACCACAATTAACGCGATCTCAGAGCAAACAAATCTGTTAGCACTCAACGCAGCGATCGAAGCCGCTCGTGCTGGAGAACAAGGTCGAGGGTTTGCAGTTGTTGCCGATGAGGTAAGAACGCTTGCAAGCAGAACTCAGTCTGCCACGGTAGAAATCCAAGCGATGATTGAGCGTTTGCAACAAGAGAGCCGAAATATCGCTAAGATCACTGAGCAAACGGTCGACCAAGCACAAACTAGCAGCCAGTTGATTTCTAATATCGGTGAAGACGTAAACTCAATCGCCGATTCAGCTCAAGCGCTGATGGATATGAGTATTCAAATCGCCACATCAGCGGATGAACAAAGCAACGTGGCAAATACTATTGCAGCTGAACTTAACGATATTCGCAGTCAATCAGATGTGATTAAAGATGTGGCACAAAACTCATCGAATGGCGTGTCTAAGCTGACACAAGCGTCTGTAACCCTATCGCAGACATTGGCGAGATATCGCACCTAAACGTTTGTAGATAACAGGCACCTAGCTCCCGCGAAAGAATCATCTCGTTTATAGAGCAAAGGGGCAACAACAAATAAGGGCTCACATGAGTCCTTTTTTGTTGGATGGCGTTAATACCATGAGAAAAATCCGCCGACTAACGATGAAGTTATCATTACCATGAAGCAAGTCGCAAAGGAGAGAATATAAAGGAGCAAAACTGTCTAATAAACGAGCTTGAGAGTAGTCTATCTATACGGGTCTTATTTTCGCTTACCCTCTTGCTGCAGGTGACACATAATGAATAAAACAGAAGCACCAAACATCGAAGACGTGACATGCCCTTTATGCCAACATGACGAATACCTACTTTCAGAAAGTGGAGAGAAGTTTACTTGCGCATCCTGCGGGTTTCACACTAAACAATTTAGTAAAGTACTCAGCCTTCAACTAGGCGCTAACCCACCAAAGCTGCAGAGTTCGGTTTATCACCACTTGAGCAGTGCTTGCCATTAATCCAGAGAGAAATCTCTTCCAAACTATAGATGTCCTGAGCCGCTAGCTCTGCTGTGTCGGCTTTTGGATTGCCATTTACTGATTCGTCTAGATTTGGTCTTAACCTAAATGACTGAATGCCAGCTCGGACCCCTGCTTCTATGCCTTTCAAGGTATCATCAACATAAATACACTCATTGGGCAAAAAGCCCATATTCATTGCTGTGTACATGATCAAGTCAGGTTCTGGCTTCCAGCTATTTGCATCGAATGCTGAAAACACCTTACCTTTAAAATCGTCGAGCATACCAGTCATCGCAAGGGAAGATTCAACACGAGATTTAGGTGCGTTTGAAGCGATACAAAATTCTATGTCTTGATTCTTCAGAAATTCAATCAGTTCAACGGCTCCATCCATTGGCTTTAGGTGACGTTGAAACAGTGCTTCTAGTTCTGCTCGATATAATGGCTCTAGTGTGTCAATGGAGACAGACAGACCCAGGCGTGTCTGTGTGTCCATTAAAATATCGGCTAGCTTTCCCCCTTGAAAGTGAGCGTAGCAGTCGTTGAGGTTTAGCTCGGCGCCAAATTCGCTGAAAACATTGACTAAGGCTTGGCAGCACAGCTTTTCACTGTCGATAAGCGTGCCGTCGCAATCAAATATCACACATTTAGTCTGTTCTAACCGCATAGTTCTCTCACTCAGATTAAATCCAAGTTTTATCCTATAGGGTTCTTCCAAAGTGAGGGATGACTGAGGTAACAGTTTGTGGATGCACGCTTATTTCTCTTCGCAAAATATGCAGCAGATCACCTTCTGAGCCGCCATAAGCAACAGTTTTCATCAAATGATCACCAGACTCGCAGTATCAATGCCTGAAAGCTTTACAAAAAACTGAAGCTAATAGGAGAAAATATAAATATTAGAATACAAAATCGTTGTACAAAGTACTAACTGACTGCCGATTCTTCTTCGACTTTGGATTTACCTTCTACCTTGAAGGTATATTCAAAAGCTGCGGTGTCAGGATAAGTATCAAGTATCGCGACAAATTCAGGCAAATGTTTTAGAAGTAATCGAGTGAGTTGTGGGTCGAATTGATAACCGCACTCGCGTTCGAATAAATCGACAACCATATCTAAAGACCAAGGTTCTTTGTAACAACGTGCGCTCAGCAACGCATCAAATACGTCCGCTACAGCGGTAATACGCGCGAACAAATGAATCTCCTGACCCGCTTTACCATTTGGATAACCAGCACCGTCCCAACGCTCATGATGATCATTGGCAATAATCGCCGCGAGGTTAGTAATATCACCCGCACCGCTCTTCAATAAATTATAACCCGCAGTGGTATGAAGCTTCATTACCTCCAACTCTTGCTCGGTTAGCTTACCCGGTTTATCGAGAATAGCCTCAGGAACCGAGATTTCGCCGACATCGTGCATTGGGCTGATGATCTCTATCATCTCGACTTCTCTATGACTCAAGCTGCTGTGTTTAGCTAACAGTGCTGACAATTTGGCAACGCGTTTTACGTGATTGCCAGTCTCGCCTGAACGAGTCTCAATGGCTTCACCTAAGACATGAATCATCTCTTTTTGTACATTTAACGTCTGTTTTTGCAGCGCTAGAATCCGTTTGTTCTTTTTGGCTAACTCTTTTTTCTGACGTAAGGTGATAAATTGCATCACGATAATCAAACTCAAGCCTGCGATTACCATGGTTAAGCCCAACAGCAACTGGAAGTTCTTACGTATGAAAGATGAAGGTTCGTTAATGATTACCGAATCTTCTGGAAATGTACTTTCACGCAATCCGAACTTTTTCATCGCATCGTAATTGAATACAAAACGTATGTTATCACCGGGTACTAACGAGCTTTTAAAACCAAGTGGGACGTACTTATCCAATGCATCGACCGCTTGTTCACCCATACTTTGTGAATGATTCACATATCCGCCAAGAACATCCCCAAGAATGTAAAACTGCCAAAGTGCGAATACGGGTGCAGCGCTCGCCTGAGATATGGTTTCTGCAATTTCGGTATAAGAGTGGTAAACACCTTGCGTCAATTCGGTGTTGTAGTGACTAATCAGCACTGCATCATCGGGAGAGATATTTTTCAAATACTCACCCGCCTGTTCTAAAGCTTGATTGCTGATTTCCACAAGATTGATTTGTGGATAACCCGCCATGACTTTATGAACTTCTTTACGGATTAGTTGAGACGTGACACTGTAATCATTTACAAAGTATAAGTTCTTGATATTTGGACGTAGCTGAGAAATAAGCTCGATATTAATATCAATATGATCATTCTCATAAAGCACAGTCGCTTTGTCGCTCACGGTGTACATGTCTGTGTTTAAGTCATTAATACCAACGGCAACAACAGGTGTTGAACGATCTATGATTGCACCTAGTGACTCAAGGAAATTAGCGGCATTATCATCAGTCGCGATACCCCCATCAAACTCATAACCTGAATATTTTGCTTCGAAGTAATCCACGAGAGAGTCGTAGTAGTCTTGGTTATGAATACGTTTAGTATCTAAATACTCGATAGAGAGTTTTACTTCGCCATGGGATTGCTTGAACGCGTTATCGATCCCCTTTTGGAAATCTGCGGTCCATTGATAGGAAGGTTCGTAGGAGTGTAATACTAGGACTTGTTTAACATCCCAGTCGTTAGCATAAAATGCAGGAGAAAAAGCGCTAACACACAATACAGCGATTGAGATCAATAGCTTGTACATACCGAACCCTTTTTAAAAGACGGCGCACTGTACTCAGATTAACGCTTTCTCAAAGAGTCATTAGTTCTCGAACACTACTTTATAGGTATAATCTTGATCTTGAGCCCAAAAATCATGTAACTGTTTAGCAAACCCGACAATATTTTTATCGTCTTGGTTAACAATATCTGATATTAGCAGCTCATCGTCACTTGCCGTTACAATAGCACTCGCCACCACATCACCGCTTTTAGTACCTACATACAATTCATGTTCATCAGACAGCATGATTTGGCTTAAGAATTCTAGGATGTTCGCTCTTTCCGCTTCATCCTGATAAGCGCTAGCTTGGTTTAGAGAGAAAAGAACCGTCAGTTTGTGAAAATCTACTTTATGCAGTTCGTCAATTTGTGAGGGCGTTTGGTCTTGCGGGAGAAGTTGGTAAGTCTTTTGGGAAAGCTGGCTCTTATAGATATCTAGACCTAAAAGGCTTTCTTTCGCGGGGTAAGCAATATCAAGCTGGCTAAACAGCCACTGATTCTTCTTTAATGCGATTTCAGGTATTTCGTTATTCATTCTTTTAGTACCTACAGTTAGTATCCCCAAATATCACAGTTATTTGGCAGACATACGGTCGGCTGAGGCGCCGAGCTACATGCAGAGAGCATACATAGCATCACTAAGGCCAACAAGTACTTTAAATGCTTCATATTTTTCATTATCCAACAACATCCTTTAAGAACTTAACGAAAAGCTCTACACTCGTATTCAAGCTTTCAATTTTCTTATAGTAAACAGAACTATACAAATAAAAAGGACTTCTTATGAAAAAAGCCTTAATAGCAGCCGGTATCATTACAATGTTAGCAGGTTGTTCGGACAACGAGGTTGGCGACGTATCTTTAGGTTTCTTCACAATGAAGGATATTAAGATGTCATCTTTAGACGATGACAAAATCCCGGGCGTAACGTGTCACATCGCTTCCATCGAAGCGAACCTGAGTCTTTCTGATCCAAGTGATAGCTCTATTTCTTGCCGCCAAACGGGTGAAATCACGCCTGACATGATCGCGCAGATTGATAAAAGTAAATCTGGCGAAGTGGTATTCAAGCAGTCGAAAAGTATTTTCTTCAAAACCATGAAAGTTCGCCGTATTTACGACGCAGAAAACCAATCCCTACTCTACTTGTCTTACACCACTAAAGAGACTGAAGGTAGCTTCAAACACAGCCTATCTACTGTTCCTCTATGGGGTACAGCCGCTTACGTTGATCCAGCAACACTCGTACCAACAGAATAATCAATACGAATCACCTGTACAGACATTGTGCAGGTGATTCAAAATGTAATAAAAATGAAAGAAACAGAAACAAAATGTGATATCATGCGGCAAAATTTTTTCACTGTATTTTTCATATGAAGTTTCCTGGACAGCGTAAATCTAAGCATTACTTTCCAACTCACGCACGTGATCCGTTGGTCAACCAAATTCAACAAACACCTAAACTGCACCGTGCAACGATTGTTGGTGTAGGTCAAACCATTGTTGATATCGAAGCCCGTGTTGACAGTGCGTTCCTTGATAAATATGAGCTGAGTAAAGGTCACTCGCTGGTATTGGAAGAAAGTAAAGCTGATGCGCTGTATGAAGAGCTTGTAGAGCGCGGTTTGATTACGCATCAATACCCTGGCGATACTATTGGCAACACACTGCACAACTATTCCGTACTTGCAGACAGCAAATCCGTACTGCTTGGCGTAATGTCTAAGAAAATTGAAGTTGGCTCATTTGGTTACCGTTACCTTTGCCGCACTTCTTCTCGTATGAACCTAAACCACCTACAAACAGTAGATGGTCCAATTGGTCGTTGTTACACGCTAATTACTGAAGATGGCGAGCGTACGTTTGCGATTAACGAAGGACACATGAACCAGCTGCTTCCAGAGAGCATTCCTGAGAAAGTGTTCGAGAAAGCATCGGCTCTAGTCGTTTCTTCGTATCTAATGCGCGGTAATCCTGAAGATCCAATGCCAAAAGCGGTACAAAAGGCGATTGAATATGCGAAAGCGCACAACGTGCCTGTTGTTCTAACACTTGGTACTAAATACGTGATCGAAGGTAACGCTGAATGGTGGCAAGAATACCTGAAAGAGAACGTAACTATCGTTGCGATGAATGAAGACGAAGGTGAAGCGTTAACAGGCGAAAAAGATCCACTTCTTGCGGCGAACAAAGCACTAGAATGGGTTGACTTAGTACTGTGTACTGCTGGTCCAATCGGCCTTTACATGGCAGGTTACACAGACGAGCTAGCAAAACGCGAAACTACACTTCCACTGTTACCAGGCAATATCCCTGAGTTCAATAAATACGAATTCAGCCGTGCTATGCGTAAACAAGACTGTGAAAACCCGGTTAAAGTGTACTCTCACATTGGTCCATACCTTGGTGGTCCATTAGAGATTAAGAACACTAATGGTGCGGGTGATGGCGCGCTTTCTGCTCTGCTACATGACATGGCAGCAAACAGCTACCACTTCGTTAACGTACCAAACTCAGAGAAACACGAACACACGTGTCTAACATACTCTTCACTGTCTCAGATTTGTAAGTATGCAAACCGCGTAAGCTACGAAGTGCTAACACAGCACTCACCTCGCCTTTCTCGTGCACTACCAGAACGCGAAGATAGCTTAGAAGAAACATACTGGGACCGTTAATCGCGCATCTGTCGCGTGACTAATACTGTCATTTAAAAGGGGCTGCGATATGCAGCCCCTTTTGTATTTAAAGTGGATGTGAACGTAATTCGAACCCACTCAATCGAATATTTGGCTCATTTAAGATTTGATCTCGCGCAATGACTCTTCAGATCTGTTATCTTCCAGCACATAATCGGTGTGGTTTGCCTTTACTTAGCAAATTTATGCAGTACCATCGCCACGCAAACGTTTACGCACCACCTTTCGATTCTGATATAAGGATAAAATATGCTGTCTGATATCGATATTTGTCGTTCAACACCCCTTAAAAACATCAGTGAGGTTGCTAAGCAAGCCGGCCTACAAGAACAAGAACATCAGCCCTTGGGGCAATTTAAATCAAAGGTGTCTCTAACATCACTCGAACGCCTATCTCAAAAGCCAGACGGAAAGCTGGTTGTCGTGACAGCAATTACACCAACACCACTTGGTGAAGGAAAGACCGTGACGACTATCGGTTTAGCACAAGGGTTGGCGAAGATTAACCAATCAGCAATGGCGTGTATTCGCCAGCCTTCAATGGGCCCTGTATTTGGTGTGAAAGGTGGTGCTGCTGGAGGTGGTTATTCTCAAGTTGCCCCTATGGACGAGTTGAACCTCCACCTAACTGGTGACATCCACGCTGTGACAGCCGCTCATAACCTTGCCTCTGCAGCTATTGATGCACGCTTGTATCATGAACAGCGTGAAGGCTTACAAGCATTTGAAACTCGCTCAGGGTTGAAAGCACTGGATATAGACCCTAGCAGGATCGTTTGGCGACGTGTACTTGACCATAACGACCGCGCGTTACGTATGATTACCGTGGGTAAAAACGAAACGGATAAAACGACAAACGGCTACGAACGCGAAGATGGATTTGATATCTCAGCCGCCTCAGAGCTTATGGCTATTTTAGCACTGGCCGATGACCTGCAAGATTTACGAAAACGCATTGGTCGTGTCGTACTGGCATACAACAGACAAGGTAAGCCTTTAACAGCAAATGACTTTGATGTTGCCGGTGCAATGACAGTAACAATGAAAGACTCTATCGAACCAACCTTGATGCAGACACTTGAAGGCTTACCAACGCTTATACACGCAGGTCCTTTTGCGAATATTGCTCATGGTAACTCTTCGATTATTGCAGATAAGATCGCACTGAAACTCAGCGACTTCGTTGTAACTGAAGGTGGATTTGGTTCAGATATGGGCTTCGAAAAAGCCTGTAATATCAAAGTTAAAGCATCTGGTAAGAAGCCCGATTGCGCGGTAGTCGTAGCGACATTGCGTGGACTAAAGGCGAACTCTGGTTTGTATGATTTGAGACCAGGAACACCACTACCCGATTCGCTCTTCAGTGACGACATCGATAGGTTGGTCGCTGGCTTTGAAAACCTAAAGTGGCATATCAATAACGTTAAGCAATACGGTGTGCCTACCGTAGTAGCGATCAACCGCTTCCCGCAAGATTCACAACAAGAACTCGACACATTGAAACAGATGATTACAGAATTCGATAGCAACGTCGCTGTTGAAGTCAGTGAAGCATTTGGCCAAGGCGGTGACGGCGTAACTAAACTTGCACAAGCGGTTGTTAAATCATGCCAAAATGACGGTGACTTTAAATGCCTTTACCAAACAGGCCAAAGCTTAGAAGAGAAACTCATGGCGGTTGCTGAAATCGGTTACGGTGCCGCGAGTATTACACTCTCCCCGAAAGCGAAGCAGCAGTTGGCTGAGTTTAAACAACACGGCTATCAAGATCTGTCGGTATGCTTAGCTAAAACACCACTCTCTATTTCAACGGAGGCACATATCAAAGGCGCACCAAGCCAATTTGACGTACCGGTAAGAGAACTAAAACTGTGTGCGGGTGCGGGTTTTATTTACGCTTTATGCGGCAATGTAATGACCATGCCTGGGTTGCCAGATAAACCGGCGTTCATGTCGTTAGATATTGATAGTAATGGAAATATTGTTGGCCTTAGTTAGGCAAATTTATCCAGATAAATGTCGAAATATCGGGATTTAACCGCCTCGTTTTTCGGAGCACTATTCTATATTGAGCAATCATTTTATCGTTAAGTGATTGCTCATTAATCAAGTCAAGGTGCACAAAGTTGCACTAAAACCACAGTAATATGCAGAGCTTGTTTTAAGTTCTGGGTCAAGATCACATTAAAAACCCTATAGAATATATAGTATTGCGCTGATTCTTTGAGGACAGTGATGAATACAAGTATAAAGAAACTAGTCAGCCAATTTCTGTGCACCGTGTTTGCCCTAGGATTAGTCCCTGCCCTCTATATCAACTCTGAATTCGACAGAGTCGAAGCCCAGCACTCGCTAAACATCAAACAATCTAGCCAAAACCAGATTGAGTACAGCTTTCACGAGCTCGCTGTCATTGTTGAACAAAGCTCTAACTCCGTTCCCTCTATAGCAGATTCCAAAACGTTACTTCGAGCAATTAAAGAGCCATCGGTCATTCACACGGAAGCTTTACAAGACTTGTGGGTAATGCTTGCCCGTGGCCAGAAGTACTATTCTCAATTACGCTATCTTGATTTAACCGGTAATGAAGTGTTCCGCATTAATTACAAAGATGGCCATGCTTCAGTTGTTCCGGAAAACGAACTCCAAAATAAATCATCACGTAGTTACTTCTCCGCACTTCAAGAACTTAAAATCGGTGAGGTCAGTACTAAAGGCATCGATCTTGAAGTCGAAAACGGTCAGATAGTTCGCCCGTTGATTCCGGCACTGCGCATTATGTCACCTGTCGCTGACAACAATCGCATTATTGGTTACTTCATTGCCAACTTAAACATGCTAGAGATTTATAAACGCCTTCATTACCAAATCGGCGACTCCTCTGCTGTCCCAATCATTCTCAATAAGACTGGTCACATCATCATGGGGCCAGATCCTTCGCAGTCTTTCGGTCACGTTATTGAATCACGCTCAGGCCAAACTTATGCCAAGCTGTATCCTAAGCTCTGGTCTGCGATAAAAGACAACACATCTTCTAGTTACTTTGATGGTAAAAACTGGTATTTCCATGCTGATATCAGTCCCAAGATCAAGCAGTTTGAAGGCCCTATCTACATGGTACTTCATATAGAGAATCAGCAGTTTAATAGCCAGTACCAACGTGAGAACCACGCTATTGTCATACAAATCGTTACCCTCACGATTTTAATATCAATGATCTCAGCAGGTTTTGTACTGTGGAACAGAAACCATAAGAAGAACAGTATTGAAAGCCAACTAGCAAAAGCCGCGATGAATTGCATGTCTGCATTGGTCATTACTGACAGTAATAATCGCATCATCAAGGTAAACCAAGAGTTTACCCGAGTTAGTGGTTACGAGTTAGAGGATGTAAAAGGCCGCCAACCCTCAATGTTTGCATCAGGGCGTTACAACCAAGAGTTCTACACCAAAATGTGGAGCGCTATTCAAAGGCAAGGCATGTGGGAAGGTGAAGTCGTCAACCGCCGTAAAGACGGGTCGTTGATTACTGAGATACTCCGCATCCAATCCATTAAAGATGCCAAAGGCTTAATCCAATTTTATGTCGCGTCATTTGTTGATATCAGTAAACACAAAGAGCTTGAGAACAAACTTAGAAACTTAAGTGAAAAAGATGCCTTAGCGGGATGCTGGAATCGCCGCAAGTTTGATCTGGAGTTGCGTGATGAATGCTCCCGTATTAACCGTTACCCTACCCTAGAACACTCTTGTTTGGCGATCCTAGATATCGATCACTTCAAACGCATAAACGATAGGTTTGGTCATGACTATGGTGATCGAGTGATTCAGACCGTTGCTCAAGTATTGCAACGTGAGTGTCGTGAAACTGACTTCGTTGCTCGTATCGGCGGTGAAGAGTTTGGTGTTATTCTGCCTCACACCACGACAGAAGAAGCTGACTACGTGCTTAATAGACTGCGAATTGCAGTTAGCCTTGAGCTAGACAGTGTTGTTACCGTTAGTGCTGGTATCACGAACCTAACTGGCGACCCAGCCCTAAACTACAAATGTGCCGACCTAGCGCTATACGAAGCGAAAGCTGCAGGGCGTGATAGCGTATGTTTGTTCTTAGACACCGAAATGAGTGAAATCGCCTAGCACGAGCTAACGCCTAAGCGACCTCACATTCTGAAGGCAATCAGTTCGGTGCAGGGTGAAACTCTAACTTATCTCCATCTACCACTAGAATACAGTCCATCTTTGCTGCGTGAGCAGCTTGTTTACCAAGGTCCGTATCCTCAAACACCACACATTGCTTCGGTTGTAACCCCATACCAAAACAAGCATCTAAAAAGGTATCAGGGTTCGGTTTGTGATTTTTCACGTCTGTAGCGGTAACAAGAATATCGAGCTTGCTAAGAATGTTCGTCTTTTCTAGCAACTGCTCCGCACTTTTACGCTGGCTTCCTGTTCCAACCGCAATCTTCTTATTTCCTAAATGTTCGAGCAATAACGAATGTGTACAAGGGATGACACCCCCTTTGTCTTCAATCGCCGCGAAAGATGCCATCTTGAACTTAGATACCGCCTGCGGGTCGAGAGACAAACCGTATTTGCTGTTCACTTCACCTGCTATTTTGTAGCTCGGCATGCCACCTAAGCTATGCAGCCAAGATGCTTCAAAGTGGAATCCAAATTCCAGTGCCGTTTGCTGCCAAGCCTGGACATGAGCCGGCATTGTGTCGATCAACGTACCATCCATATCAAAGATTAATCCTTCATATGCCGTTAAATCTATTTTCATTACTGTTACCACTCTTTAAGAAAGTTACTGATACCATAACCAATATTCAGTATCATGACTCCACATTACGGTTCAAAATGGAAGTTTATGTTACAAATATCTAACTCTGTATCAATTCAAGACTGGGAACTTCAGTTAACTGCGATCAGAGCTCAAGGTGCGGGAGGCCAAAACGTCAATAAGGTCTCTAGCGCAATACACTTACGCTTCGATATCAAGCACTCTACTCTCCCCGATTTCTACAAAGAAAAGTTGTTAGCCTTCAAAGATAGCCGAATTACTAAAGACGGTGTGATCATCATTAAAGCGCAACAATATAGGACTCAGGAACAAAACCGAGAAGATGCGTTAGTACGCTTGAAAGAACTGATATTGGAAGCAACAAAGGTTCAAAAAGTAAGAAGAGCCACTAAGCCTACACGTAGCTCACAAAGAAAGCGTTTAGAGAACAAAAAGCAAAGAAGCAACACCAAACAACTTAGAGGAAGAGTGAGCTAGCTGCTTCCTTCCCCCATGGTGCGCCACTACAAATCAAATAACGGCTCTATTCTCTTTCCCCCACTGTTTTACCTGTACATATTCACTGTGGCTTTTTAAACGCGAGAATTAGCTTGATCAGCAACATGCGTTCTTCATTTGTGAGCAAGCGACTCACCGCAGCGACGTCTTCGGCCGTTGCATGAGAAGCGCCAACAACATCTAATACCACATCCAGATCTGTGGCTTTCAATGTCCGAATTATTGAGCGATATTGTGACATCTTGATATCTGCTTCACCGCGCTCGATGCGCTGATAAGTTTTTAAGCTCATTCCTGCGCTAGCAGCCAGTGTCTCTTGGGACAAATTAGCTCGCTTCCTACGCTCAATGAGCGCCATGACAATCGGCTCTTGTGACATAAGCTTACTCCCACTAGACAGTTATGACCTATATTCAGCAAGAAGCAGACCATATTGACTCACTCATGTTTACATAAGCTATTAAAGGCATATTATTCGATCCTTAAAAAACTTACGTATCATAAACATCTACACATACGTCTATAACAACTATTCAGGCTAGTAAACTTGGTCAGCCAAGTCTTAGGAAATAATGAAAATTGCATATTGCGAACAAGAAAGAAGTCGAGTTGGAAATTGCGAATGACTACAAATTAGCGTTTCCTTGTATAAAACAGGCTTTAGATTCAAACACAACACGTGCCGATATTATCGAAGTTCAACACAGACTTCTTACTTACAAAGAGGTCTTACTCCACGGTGATATGCTAGAAGACAAAGAGCTTAAACGTGCTTTTTCCGCTTTAAATACTAATGAGAAAAGTGTCGCGCAAGGCGGAATAAGAAGCATCAATGATGCTATTAAAGAAATGGATGAAATAATCGAAAGATACAGTAGGAAGACCAATGTAGTATTCACGTAACCACGGACGTCAACATAGCTATATAAAACACTATCAAAAACTCAATAATGCAGAATCAAAAAAGTCGACGTCATCGTTCGATGAAACGTCGACTTATTCAAAATAATCAGCTTCTAGCGTTTAGCTGCTTTTCTAACACCAGCAATCAACATCAGCATACCTAGCAAACCAAATGAAACACTACCACCGCTGCTACCAGAATTCGATGGAGTGCGTGCATTGATATAAGCAGTTCGCTTAGCATCGGTAGAAACAAACTTAGGTGTTTCATTGCCAGCAACTACACTATCAATCCAATCTTTGTAGTCATAGATCTCTGTGAATACCGAAGTTACCCTGTAGCTTCCACCACAGGTTTCTGGGCCAAAGCTGGTAATACCAACTTGTCGGTAATCCGCGCCGTCTAACCAATAAACTGGGCCGCCAGAATCACCTTGGCAAGTACCACCAAATAAACCAGAGAACGCACTATAATCGCCTTTGAAACAAATCTGGTTATCAGTTAAAACAGAACCGTCTTTGAAAGCAGATGCGCACTCAGTGTTATCAACATAAGTAAGCGATACACCTTGCAAGATCGTCGTAGCATCAAAATTAGAGCGAGTATTTCCGTGCCCGACTGCGACGAAATCGTTAACTACGTTGCGATAAGAATCGTTCGACGGACGCTTAACTACATCATTCACCGAATCAATATTTAACGCACTTTCAAGCTTTAAAACAGCAACGTCGTTACGTAGAAGATCACTCAGGTTATCCGAGTAGTCACTGTGATAGTAAACTTCAACTACGCGCGATTTCTGGATATTACCATTAGGAAATTTAGACGTATCTTCAAGTTGCGGTACCACTGTTGTAAACAGCTGACCTTCTTCATTACCGTAAATACAGTGCGCGGCGGTGAGAATATGAGTCGGATCTAAAATGGTTGCACCGCAATACGCACCTGTCGAGTACACACCATCGTAATCAATACGATCGATAAACAAACTCGCCATTGAAGGGAAATCGCTAACTGATGCATAGCTGCCATTAACAATATAAGGTGTCACGCCCGCATCAGGAGTCGGTTCAACCGCATTCTCTGTAGCCAAAACACTTGATGAATAAATCAACGGCGCTAAAAGACCTACAACGACTTTGTTTGTAGGACTAATTGCTTGATTCAAATTCATAGATAACTCCTTGTAACACTGACAACTTATTTATAATGTGAATAGTCCCCAACAATAACATACTATGGCTTTCAGTATAGCGTGTTTTTGCAACCTCAATACGACATTTTTTAAACATGACAACGAAGAATGACAGGATACTGATGGCCGAAGATCCAATCAAAACAAAAAAGCCTACCGTTAAACATCCCTTAAAAGAGAAGCTAACAATAGGCTTTCGTTATAATTTGTGCTTTATCTTAAAAGATATTAGCCACGGTAGTAACGTTGAGGTACGAATGGCATTTTTTCTACTGTCATTGGTAGCTTCTTGCCACGGACTTCAGCAAATACTTCTGTACCGATAGCAGCAAGATCAGTGCGTACGTACGCCATTGAAACAGGCTTACCCGCGTTAGGACCAGCAGTACCGCTCGTTACCACACCGACTTTGTTTCCTTCTGCATCAAACAGCTCAGAACCTTCACGTACAGGAGCTTTAGTTTGTCCCACTAAGCCAACACGCTTACGTTGAACGTCTTTAGTCGCGATTTGCTCAAGGATGATATCGGCACCTGGGAAACCGCCAGCACGCTCACCGTCAGTACGACGAACCTTTTGAATACCCCACAGAAGGCTTGCTTCTACTGGTGTTGTCGTTGTATCTAGATCGTGACCGTATAGGCAAAGACCACATTCAAGACGAAGTGAGTCGCGAGCACCAAGGCCAATCCACTCTACTTCAGCTTCTGCCGTTAGTTTGCGAGCTAGTGCTTCAGCATGATCGTTCGGTACAGAGATTTCGTAACCATCTTCGCCTGTGTAACCACTACGGCTTACGATGCATTCAACACCGTCAACATCAACTTTTTGAACGTCCATGAATAGCATGTCTGCAACACTTGGCTGGAAACGAGCAAGAACCTCAGCCGCTTTAGGGCCTTGAAGTGCTAATAGTGCACGATCATCAATCACTTCCATCTCAACATCTGCAGGAAGATGAGCCGTAAGGTGGTCGATATCTTGTGTCTTGCAAGCTGCGTTAACAACAACAAATAGGTGATCACCTAGGTTAGCAACCATAAGGTCATCCATGATGCCGCCCTGCTCGTTAGTAAAGAACGCGTAGCGCTGCTTGCCAGCAGGAAGATCGATAATATCGACAGGAACTAGAGATTCCAAAACAGCGGCTGCGTTTTCACCGTGCAGACGCAGTTGCCCCATGTGAGAAACATCAAAAAGACCAGCAGCGTCACGAGTATGTAAGTGCTCTTTCTTTACACCTAGTGGATACTGAACTGGCATGTCGTAGCCAGCGAAAGGAACCATTTTTGCGCCCACTTCTACGTGAAGTGCGTGCAGAGGTGTTTTTAGTAGGTCTTGATTAGCGTGTTCTTGAGTCATTTTCTTCTCCATGAAGCGTTGCAGGCTTTCCAACGTCGAGTCTGCCGCTTTTATCTCTATTTAGAGTCGCCTCTAACGATACGGATTAACGTTAGAAACAGTAGATAGTAAAAAGTGATGTCTTATATAGGCTTATATCGTCTGCGTTATAAAAACAGATAGCTGTACAAAACCTCTACAACTCACTTTCTAAGAATTCACTTCAGTAAACTTCAATCAACATGAGTAAACCGTGTTCACTATAGTAAACAAGCCTGAGTCAGTTTTACACCCTTAACAAGATTAAAACAGCTCAAAATGTGACATTTAACAATTTAAAAACAACTTTTAGTCGCATACAAAAACGCGATATTGATGCTTTTAACACCAATATCGCGTCTTTTGGCAAGCGTTAGAAACAAAAGCAAACGTTTGCATTCACTATAAGAAATTCTAATTTTGTTAACTTATTTTGCAGTCACCCACAAAATAAGAGCATCTTCTGTACTGGTGGAAATCAACATATGGCCCATGTTGGCATCGTAATACATGCTATCCCCTTCACTCATCGGTACAGGTTCATAGAATTCTGAGTAGAACATCACATCACCAGAGATAACCATTAAGAACTCTTCACCATCGTGACGAACCCAATCATTATACTCTTCAAAAGTACGTGCTCTAACACGGCTTTTGAATGGCATCATCTTTTTATTGGAAAGCTCAGTCGCCAGCAGTTCATGCTCGTAAGTTGGAGTTGGGTGAGGTTTCCCCTGGCCTGCCTTAGTTAAGTCAC
Source organism: Vibrio chagasii (assembly GCF_002954585.1). Lineage (GTDB taxonomy): Bacteria > Pseudomonadota > Gammaproteobacteria > Enterobacterales > Vibrionaceae > Vibrio > Vibrio chagasii_A. Next base: position 466,166 of record NZ_MSCI01000001.1, on the reverse strand, counting down.
GACGTCCCGTCGCAACTTTTTTCCTTGGCGGCTCAAAGAGTTGCGGCATATCGATTTGCAAACCTATTGCTAGTTTCTGCATTGCTTGAAACGTTGGCGAAATTTGTTCGTTCTCAATCTTACTCAACGTAGAGCGTGCTAAGCCGGTACGTTGGCTCGCCTCCTCTAACGTAATGCCTAACTTGCCGCGGATATCTTTAATACGCTGACCAAGCTTAAGTGGCTCGATATTCTGATCTAACGTTTCCTTCGCTAACGTTAAAGATGGGTACTCATCATAAATGTCTTCTGACATAGGTCCCTCATTCATTTCTTACTTCCTGTCTATTAAATTCATTGTTGCATGAAGCGCTTTGTTGATTAAAGAGCACACAGAGAAATAAAGCGTGCTCCCTGTAGCAAAACGAGAAAAACTGTTTCCTATTGGAAATTTTTGTTGAAAATTGATTTTATCGGAGCTATGTTATCGACTTGTTAGATGAAGAGATGCTACTTCAGCTTGTCACAAGTGATAGATTTAACATTTGTAAGAGCTGTTTTTTACCCGAAATTTTGGGAACCAATTCGTGCTGCATTGACCCTACAACGATCGCTTTGATGGTGTAGATGTATAAATAAAACGCAAACCGTCTATCTATACAGCTATATAACGCAAACGATACCGATGCAGAAATCTACGTAAGACCTAATGGACTATAAAAACAATCACCATTAGCTTAATGAAAGGTCTCGACAATGAACGCTTACCAAAACCATAGCTTAGACAGTTTTTTCTCTACGAACCTATCTGCGACTGACGACGCAGTATTTGCTGGAATCCAAGCAGAGAACACTCGTCAAAACGAACAAATCGAACTTATTGCTTCTGAGAACATCGTTTCTAAAGCAGTAATGCAAGCTCAAGGCACTTGCCTAACCAACAAATACGCAGAAGGCTACCCAGGCCGTCGTTACTACGGTGGTTGTGAGCACGTAGATACAGTAGAAGCTATTGCGATTGAACGTGCTAAACAGCTGTTCAAATGTGAATTCGCGAACGTACAGCCTCACTCAGGCGCTCAAGCAAACGGCGCAGTTAAACTTGCCCTACTTCAACCTGGCGATACTATCCTAGGTATGTCTTTAGACGCTGGCGGCCACCTTACTCACGGTGCACGCCCTGCTCTTTCTGGTAAATGGTTCAACGCAGTTCAATATGGTGTAGACCGCGACACACTAGAGATCGATTACGAAGCGGTACGCGCTCAAGCGATCGAATGCCAACCAAAAATGATTATTGCAGGTGGTAGTGCTATCCCACGCGTTATCGACTTCGCTAAATTCCGTGAAATCGCTGACGAAGTTGGCGCTATTCTAATGGTCGATATGGCGCACATCGCGGGTCTTATCGCGACAGGTGCTCACCCTAGCCCACTACCACACGCACACGTTGTAACGACAACAACGCACAAAACACTTCGTGGCCCACGCGGCGGAATGATTCTGACTAACCACGAAGACATCAATAAAAAGATCAACTCTGCAGTATTCCCTGGCCTACAAGGCGGCCCACTAATGCACGTAATTGCGGCTAAAGCTGTCGCATTTGGTGAAGCACTCGGCCCAGAATTTAATACTTATATTAATTCAGTGATCGATAACGCAAAAGTTCTTGCTGAAGTGTTGCAAACTCGCGGTTGTGACATTGTGACTGGCGGAACTGATACGCACCTAATGCTGGTTGACCTTCGTCCTAAGGGCTTGAAAGGTAACGTAACTGAAGAAGCATTAGAGCGTGCGGGCATCACATGTAACAAAAATGGCATACCATTCGACTCAGAGAAGCCTATGATTACTTCGGGTATTCGTTTAGGTACGCCAGCTGGAACCAGTCGTGGTTTTGGCACTGAAGAATTCAAACTTATCGGTGAATGGATCGGTGATGTTCTTGATGGCTTGGTTGAAAGCCCTGAAGGCAACGCTGAAGTTGAGCAACGTGTTCGCAAGCAAGTTAAAGAGCTTTGCAAGCGCTTCCCTCTTTACCGTTAATCCGTTTTTAAGATTTAAATTAAAACCTCATAAATTTTTGGAGAATAAGCAATGGACAATACACTTAAGTTTGCAGACAGCCACGAGTGGGTAAAAGACAACGGTGACGGTACTGTAACTATCGGTATTTCTGAGCACGCTCAAGAGATGCTAGGTGACGTTGTGTTTGTTGACCTGCCTGAAACTGATGACGAAATTGAAGCTGGCGAAAGCTTCTCTCTAGTTGAGTCAGTTAAAGCTGCTTCTGATATCTACGCGCCAATCTCTGGTGAAATCGTAGAAATCAACGAAGAACTAGAAGATAGCCCAGAGCTAATCAACGAAGAACCTTATGAAGGTGGTTGGATTGTTAAAGTGAAGATGTCTGATGCGTCTGAACTAGACAACCTTAAAGATGCGGAAGAATACCTAAGCTCTATCGAAGAAGACTAATAGGTAACCTCATTACGATAAAGCTGCTCTTGTGAGCAGCTTAATTTTAGGGGCTAGCTCACGGCTCCAGAGAGAAAGTAGAACGATATCATGACTGAATTACTTCAAAGCCAATTACTGAAATACTTGGGTACACAAAACGAGTTTGTTGCTCGTCATAACGGCCCAAATAAAGCAGACCAGCAAAAAATGCTTGAAGCGATCAACGCGACTAGCCTAGACGCACTGATCGACGAAACGGTTCCTGCACAAATCCGTCTTGAAAAACCAATGACACTTGCTGCGCCACTGAGCGAAATGGACATGCTGACCTCTCTTAAAGAGATCGCTAACCTAAACCAAGTGAAACGTACTTTCATTGGCCAAGGCTACTACAACACATTCACTCCAAACGTTATTCTACGTAACGTTTTAGAGAACCCGGGCTGGTACACAGCTTACACACCATACCAACCAGAGATTTCTCAAGGCCGTCTTGAGTCTCTGCTTAACTACCAACAGATGGTCATGGACCTAACTGGTATGGAAATCGCGAACGCGTCTCTTCTTGATGAAGCGACAGCGGCTGGCGAGGCAATGACACTGTGTAAGCGTGCTGGTAAGAGCAAGAGCAAAGTATTCTTCGTTGCTGACGATGTTCACCCTCAAACACTAGAAGTTGTTAAAACTCGTGCTGAGTACATCGGTTTTGAAGTAATGGTTGGCGCTCTTGAAACACTTCCAGAGCAAGACGTCTTTGGTGCACTAGTTCAATACCCTGGTACAACAGGTGAAGTACGTGACCTAACAGACGTAATTGCTAAAGCTCAAGCTAACAAAACACTAGTTACAGTTGCTACTGACCTATTAGCTTCTGCTCTACTTAAGCCAGCAGGCGAAATGGGCGCAGACGTAGTAATCGGTTCAGCTCAGCGCTTTGGTGTTCCTATGGGTTACGGCGGTCCACACGCTGCATTCATGGCAACTCGTGAAAAGCACAAGCGTACAATGCCAGGTCGTGTAATCGGTGTTTCTATCGACACGCACGGTAACCAAGCGCTACGTATGGCAATGCAAACTCGTGAGCAACACATCCGCCGCGAGAAAGCGACATCAAACATCTGTACAGCTCAAGCACTTCTAGCAAATATGGCGTCTTTCTACGCGGTTTACCACGGCGCAGAAGGCCTACGTACTATTGCTCGTCGTACACACCACATGACAGCTATCCTAGCGGCTGGCCTGACTAAAGCCGGTTACGAGCTAACGAACAACAGCTTCTTCGATACCATCACAATCAACTCTGAAGAGAAGACAGATGCACTGTACGCGAAAGCGCAAGCAGCAGACATCAACCTACGTCTACTTCCAGGCAAGATCGGTATCAGCTTAGACGAAACAACCACAGTGGATGATGTGAATGCCCTATTCGCTATCTTCGACGTGAAAGAAGACGTTCAAGCACTATCTACTGACATTGCATCAAACGAGTTTGCAGCAATTCCAGAAAACTGCCGTCGTGAATCTGAGTTCCTAACTCACCCAGTATTCAACACGCACCACAGCGAAACGCAAATGATGCGTTACCTAAAACAGCTTGAGAACAAAGACTTCTCACTAACGCACGGCATGATCCCACTGGGCAGCTGTACGATGAAGCTGAACGCTGCTGCTGAGATGATCCCAGTAACATGGCCTGAGTTTGGTTCTATTCACCCATTCGCACCTCTAGAGCAAGCGGCTGGTTACACAGCACTAGCGAAAGATCTTAAAGAGAAGCTATGTGAAATCACCGGTTACGACGATTTCTCACTACAGCCTAACTCTGGTGCATCTGGCGAATACGCAGGTCTAATCGCGATTCAACGTTACCACGCAAGCCGCGGTGAAGCTCACCGTAACGTTTGTCTGATCCCAAGCTCTGCGCACGGTACTAACCCTGCAACAGCATCAATGGTTTCAATGAAGGTAGTAGTTGTTAAGTGTGATGAAGATGGCAACATCGACATGACTGACCTAGCAGCGAAAATCGAGAAGCACAAAGACAACCTATCAAGCATCATGATCACTTACCCTTCTACGCACGGCGTATACGAAGAGCAAGTGAAGGAAGTATGTGAACAAGTACACGCAGCGGGCGGTCAGGTTTACCTAGACGGCGCGAACATGAACGCTCAAGTAGGTCTAACTTCTCCTGGCTTCATCGGTTCAGACGTATCTCACTTGAACCTTCACAAAACATTCTGTATCCCACACGGTGGTGGTGGTCCGGGTATGGGTCCTATCGGCGTTAAATCGCACCTAGCACCTTTCCTACCAGGTCACATCGAAAACGGTGTACAAGGTTCTGACTGCGCGGTATCAGCAGCAGATCTGGGTAGTGCTTCAATCCTACCTATCTCTTGGGCTTACATCGCTATGATGGGCGAACCTGGCCTAACAGACGCGACTAAAGTTGCGATCCTGAACGCGAACTACGTGATGGAAAAACTACGTCCTCACTACCCTGTTCTTTACCGTGGTACTAACGGCCGCGTAGCGCACGAATGTATTATCGATATTCGTCCACTAAAAGAAGAAACAGGCATCAGCGAAGAAGATATTGCTAAGCGTCTAATGGACTTCGGTTTCCACGCGCCTACTATGTCTTTCCCAGTTGCTGGCACGCTAATGGTAGAGCCAACTGAATCAGAAGATTTAGAAGAGCTAGACCGTTTCTGTGAAGCGATGATCGCAATCCGCCACGAAATGGCAGCAGTGAAAAACGGTGAATGGCCACTAGACAACAACCCTCTAGTGAACGCACCGCACACACAAGTTGACCTAGCTGGCGCAGAATGGGATCGCCCTTACTCTCGTGAACTTGGTTGTTTCCCATCGAAAGCAACGAAGAACTCGAAGTACTGGCCTACTGTTAACCGTGTAGACAACGTATACGGCGACCGTAACCTAATCTGTTCTTGCCCAAGCATCGATAACTACGAAGATTAATACGTAGCGGCGCTAAGTAGCGAAACATAACAAAAGCGAACCACTTGGTTCGCTTTTTTGTTGTCTGAAATTTGAGTCCAACAAAAGCATTGACCTTACCGTAAGGGAAAGGTTTAAGGTGAGATTAATCCAACGATGTATGAGGAAATGATGATGGGATGTTGTAACAAAGCGCCAAAAGGTGGAGCCCCTCTTGGCTTGCTTCTAAAAGTAACACTTGGAATTGGTTTTTTGGTATTTTTGCTGGCTCTGTGGCAGTAAGAGGCTAATACAAAGATAGGTTTGAAACTAAACAATGATGGCATGGTCATGATAGATAGCGCCAAGTTGATATTGGCGCCATAGTTGTATGGTTGGTGTTTACCCTATTGGCTTACATGTTCCTAAAAACGTACTTTGATACTTATAGGATTCAATTACACCTTGCTCATCCGTAATAAAAGTATACGTGCAACTGTCATTGAAGATCCTATATTCCGCCTCAATCACACCACCATCTATAGACTTCATTTGGTAGGGTTCTCCCCACTGCTCTACAAGTTTATCTATATGATGTCCGGTCCAACTTTCACCAAAGTAGCTCTCAGTCACAAGTAAAGAGCAACCACTTAGGACGAGCGCAAACGCTAAACTCAGTAATCTTAATTTCATAACGGTTAACCTAGTCATTCATACGGATGCGAGGGTAACAATAAAATGATTCACATAAAAGATAAAACGAGGGCGGACATAAGAGCAGATAACTTCCAGCAATACTTTGAGGCAACTAGCAACTTTAGTTTTTAAAGAAATAACTATATGTACTACTCGTTGCTAATTAACCTAAGCCGTTTATTAACGGTGGTTAGTTGGAGATAGTAGTCTCTTTAAAAACCAGCTTCAGTGGTTTAACTAATGAGAAAATCCACAAACCGAACGCTACAAAACACCACATAAACAGCGTTAGAAACAAACTAAACATTGGCCACATTGCTAAAGCTAGTAGCAGACCAGACAGCCCCGTTACTGGTGTCTGTTCCCACTTTACCGTTTCCGCACCAAATATGGATGCGACACCACATATTAAGAAGAAAACAAAGAAGCTCAGACTAAATCCGATAAAGAGCATTTTGAAAAGAGACCTTTTCGAGATTTTCTTAACTGTAATTTCCATTTGTATCCCTATTGTTCTACAACACCTGTTAAAAAGCTCTGGACTTAGCTACAGAACTTTCCTACCTAGTTCCCTATGCCAACAATTTTACTAGCCTCCGTCTTCCCATAACAATCACTTATGCCGCCTACTTAGTGATTAGTATAGCAAATATATAATTTAACTGCCTTGTATGATTCCCACTAAATCATGAGCTTACACGCGTTATATCCGTGTTGTAACCATCACAACCTACCCTTACCTCAGAGCAAATTAAACTCTATAAATCCAATGCTTGACCCTATACGGTAAGGTGTTTATATTGTCGCCGCCCAAACGGGGCACATCCTAAAATGCACACCGGCCATCCTGCCATCACTGGTGCATTTATATTGGTGTTTTGAACTTCCATGCTAATGAAACTTCGTCCTTTTACTCGTGAATCGGGTGCGCTTATGCATCTTTCGATTCCAATCATTTTGACTCAAATAGCTACCCAAGCGATGGGATTTGTCGATACGACAATGGCTGGCCAAGTAAGCCCCGCCGATCTTGCCGCTATTGCACTTGGCACTAGCCTTTGGATTCCTGTGTTGCTGTTACTACGTGGTGTGATTATGGCGTTAACGCCGGTCGTTGCTTACCACCGTGGCGCTCGCGACTTTCAGAGTATCTCTGTCGAGTTCTTTCAAATGGTATGGCTTGCATTAATTGCGAGTGTACTGCTCATCGCTTACCTCGTAAGTGCGAAACCCATCTTAGAATGGATTGGGGTTGCCGCTGAGATTATTCCTATCGGCAGTGACTATGCGTTTGCCCTAGCCTTTGGTGTACCGGGTATTGCCCTGTTCTACACTTTGAACGGCTTCTGTGAAGGCATGAACAACACCAAAGTACCGATGATCATTTCGGTAATTGGTTTGTTAATTAACATTCCAGTCAACTACGTGCTTATTTACGGTAAGTTTGGTTTCCCTGAAATGGGCGCTGTGGGCTGTGGTTGGGCTACAAGTTTAGTGTATTGGCTAATGTCGGGCATGTTGTATTCCTACATTAATGGTCATCACCACTATAAGACCATTATTAGCTTTGCCGATGCGAAGCCAAAAGCAAAAGAGATGCTTCACCTTCTAAAGCTAGGTTTACCTATCGGTATGAACATCGCTGTGTGTGGCAGTATCTTTGCGGTTATCGCATTGATGATCGGCCGTATTGGCGCAGAGAACGTGGCAGCGGCGCAAATCGCTCTCAATATATCGAGCCTGACTTACGTGATCCCAATGAGTATCTCGTTTGGCATTACGATTCGTGTTGGTCACGCTTTGGGTGAAAAAGACGAACTTGGTGCGATTGAGCGCAGTAAAGTCGGTATTTTGGTGGCAGCATTAATCTCGTTGCTTTCAGTGGCGATGTTCCTACTGTTCCCTGAATTAATCATTAGGCTTTACACGACAGACCCTGTAATCAGCGCAACGGCAGCAGTGTTATTGACCTTTACCGCTATGTACCAATTCAGTGATGCACTGCAAACCTCTGCAAATGGTGCTCTGCGCGGCTATAAAGATACTAAGATCCCAATGATCTTAGCTATCGCTTCATACTGGGGCATAGCGCTACCTATGGGTATGGTGTTGGGCTTAACCGACTACGTGGTTCCAGCTATGGGCGAAGAAGGCTTTTGGATTGGTATTCTAACTGGTTTGAGTGTCTCAGCCGCTCTGATGCTACTTCGCTTACGATACGTGATTAAGAAGCGTGACTTGCCACCAGCAGATGCGATAGCGACAAATTGAGTTGAACCAATCAACTAATACAAAGAAGCGCGTTACTGCCCATTGACGATAACGCGCTTTTTTATTCTGTCTCTAAAAGCTAAGAATGCGTTTGTTTAACACTCATCGTTCACAACGCGAACCGTACACACACACCCTTCCGGAGGACATTGACTGGCATTAGAGCGTCCAAAGGAGTCATAAAGTACATAACACCCTGACGGTAACGCGTCATCCGTTATATGGTTCTTATTTAAATCATCATCACTAAAAGGTTGGTTATATCCGACGACCGTGTGTCTATTACCAAAGTCAGAAATTATACTGTCATCATCAGACAAGGTCATAAAGTCGATCATCGTTAATTTGTCGCCCGACTCTCCTCGGCTCTCTGGGCAAAGTGTTCCCCAGTCAACTTCCACACTGCCGATACCAAAATCGATCACATAGTTGCTCTGATCACCTGGGTTTGACGCGTCTGGATTAAGTCCAGCGATAATCGCTTTAGACGTTACTTGTGTAATGACCCCTTCCATTGCACCCGCAACACCTTCAAGCACCGCTTCTCTCGCTGATTCTTGGATATTAAGAAACCTCGGCGCTGCCGTTACAGCAATAATACCGATTATCACGATCACAACGATTAGTTCCATTAACGTAAAGCCGTTTTTCTTCATAACACCCACATCAGCGACAACTTAAAGATTCGATAGCTCAATCATTAGATAACTTAATGAATTATCATTAACTATACATTCTGAGTAACACACTTAAAACCATATCCATTTCGCCACAAATAGCTTGAAAGGCCTTAATTTATAAACCCAGAACCAATTGGAAGCGTTGTCATATAAGGTATGAATAAGGTTTCTACCAATAATACTGTCTAATTGAATGAGGCTATATACGGATCAACTTTAATCCAAATATTTGAGCTAAAGCATGAACGACCAAATAGAAGCTTAATATAGCTAACGAAAAGGCGAACCAATTGATTCGCCTTTTCGTTTCAAGAGTCGTACTTAAAGAATCGAGCTTAACAAGTCATTTTTATCGATTAATCGCCAGATATGAGCCTGCAGCAATCATTATTCCTCCAGCGCTTTGATTTAAGCGTTTATGCGCGCGCGGGGTTTTCAGCAAAGTCACCATGCGCCCTGCTCCCATTGCAATGAGCATTAAGCCAGCCATTAGTGCAATAGAGGCTAATACAGAAACTAAGACAATATCTTGTAAGCGTAAAACTGACAGGTCAACAAACGTGGGTAAGAAGGAAATATAAAACAGAATCACTTTAGGGTTTGACGCTGATATCAGAAAACCTTGCGCAAAGCTCGCAAGTTCTGATTTCTGACTTTTTTTGGCCGTGTGTTCTGCTGAATCTTGTACTTCAGGTAATACCTTAAACATCTTGTAACCGAGGTAAATAAGGTAGGCAGCACCGGCATAACGAATGATCTCGAAAGCAAATGACCAATTTTCCGCAATGGTTGCTAAGCCAAAACAAGCAAGCGCTAAATAAATAAGATCACTGCATATCATGCCTAAAGAAAGAGAAATGCACTTTCGCCATCCATCAACCATACCACGAGCCAAAATCGCAAACACACCTGGTCCTGGAGTGATGCCAAATATAAACATGGCAATAAAGAATGTAACCGCACCTTCAAACGACATTGGCTTGTCCTTATTCATAGCTCAACATGATATTTTCTGAACGTAACATGCGATCTTAAAGGGAGTAAAGAAACTATTTACCGAGTCTTTATTAATAAAAAAGCGAACCGTATGGCTCGCTCTTTATACTTCAGCTTCAGTTGAAAAAAACTTAACTAGTTCGCGATTGGTGACAGCAACTTAGGGTTTACGACTAAGTTTCTCACACCGTGTGCGTGGTCTTCATTAAAGTCGTTCCCTTCACACCAGCTACCAACCGTTGCGATGTTCACTTTCGCCACTTGTGGTCTCACACTCCATGTTACTTGGAACGGTGAACCTTGCTCGTTGTAGCCAGGGCCGGTAGTAGAACCTGCATATTGAATCGCAGATCCTGTATTTTTTGGAATGTTGGTCGCTTGGTGCAAACCGTTCACTTTAGAGTGTTTAGCTAGCTCTTCAAAATCCAGCGCGTTGTCGTCGTTCACTAAGACGTAAACTTGGGTTTCTACACGCAACTGAGGGTTGGTAATCGCATCATTGAAACACGCCCCCAATGTTTCCCCAGGTCCCACTTGTGCGGTTGAGTAAACATAATGCACCTCGATAGTATCACCAGAGTGAAGTGAACCATGGTCGCTCGGGCAAATATCCTGACCGAATGGCTTCAGTTCTGCCTCACTTAGCTTACCTGTGTATTTGAATCCACTTTGGAAACCTTTGCCGTCACCATTACCTGCATACTGTGTAAACTCACCGCCTTTGTGCTCTGCGTTTTTATGAAAGTGAATATTACATAAGTTCATCGCGGATGAATCTGGCGCATCAGAGAACAGGCGCTCGTTAGTCCCTTCGTATGAACCTAGATCACGTGGTGCCTGCGGGCCAAAACCTTTGCCTTGTGTATTTTCGGACAGTTGTGCTCTTTGTTCGGCGATAACGCTGTCTGAAACCTCTTCATGGCTAGCACCAGACGCACTCGCCTGTGTCGATAACATAACCATGGCGACGCTTAAAAACACACTTTTGTTTTTCATATCTCTTCCCTAGACTCTAATTTATTAAACCTAACTGACTGTGTCACAGCGGAATATTACTATGCTCACGAGTGAATATAAGACATTGTCTTTGTAAGATTAGATTTCAATGCTTACTTTGGGAGAGTATTCAAACCATTGGTGCATATCACAAGATCAATAGGTTAAATACGGCGACTCCCTTCCATAACAAGTAAATACCGAGCTGCGCTGACCTGCCTCTTACTTAAATCCAACTCTTATTGTGTTAGTGAGCAGAAACAAGACGTTACGTAACCCTGAGGAATTTACTGCCAGTCACCAAATTCTGGATCAAAAAAGGCGAACCCATTGGCTCGCCTATGTTGTTTGTCGTGATTTTTAAAATCTAACTATTGTGCTGGACGCGTCCCTGAAGCAAATATTCCGAAAGTCATGACATTCAAAGCATCTGTCACACCCTCCAATGATTTGATGACTTGCTTCGTAGGCCCGTTACTGAATATATGGTTTCCCAAGCCTTTTTCGCTGTGAACCTTAGCGTGATCCTCAGTGGCTTGTTTATCTGTCACTTGGGTCTTTTCATTCGCTTCTGGTGATTCACTCAGTTCATGAGAAGCCACACTGTCATTGCTATTGATATCACTGTCTTCTGCGGTGACAACGCAGCTCTCTTTTACGCTATTTGTGTTAGGCTCAATGACATCTTCACTTGCCGTTTCATTGACCACACCCTCTTCGACACTGTTATTAATCACTTTTTCATTGCTTGAAATATTTTCGTCGGTTGGATTTTCACTAGTTGTCGCACAAGCGGATAAAAGCAACAGGCTAATAATTAATGTGGTTAATTTTCTGACCATGACGATTGGGGCTGGATTAATAAAACATTGTTCGATTGTAAGTAAATTAAACCAGAAGTTCCAGTTACACGCTTGTATTGTCGTAACGGGATGTGTACATAATTACGTACTGCTTAGGGGCTCTTGGGTTTACGAAATCTTACTTTAAACTTAAATAGAGTAACTGGTTTATGGATAGCACAATCCACCGACATCGACCTTCTAATGTTTCATCCCTAACACTCTCTGATAGAAATCTACTGTTATCTCTATATCTTTAATAGTTAATACAAGATGATCTAGGTGACTTATTTCCATAAATGTTGACTCTCAATCAATAACAGACTCCAAATTTAAACATTCGACAGGAGCCCTGAATGTTCGCCACTCATAATCTAACGCTTAGAAGAGTGACACAAGCACCTTGTACGCCGATACATCTCATTGTTAACGAATAAAGGGAGCACGCCTGAGTGCTCCCTTTGTAATGTTTGTTTAGTTAAATTCGCTAACTAAATTACATACACAAACCTTCGTGTGTCCAGTACCAAGAATTTTGGAAAGGATCGGCTCCCCAGTTATTGGTTGTCGCCGTAAAACGGTTACCCCAATATTGAACCAGAGCTCCAGCTGGATAGAACACATTCGGACTCCACTCTGGTACGTCAACACACTTATCTTGTGGCTCAGGCTGAGGTTCAGGGTTTGGAAGCTCTAGTACAGTACTAACCGCTACGTAAGCATCTGTTGATCCTTGCGCACCAGAGACCATTACGTAGATATCATCCCCTTGTATACCGCCAAACCCACAATACTCGTTGTTATCCAAGTTATTAGACGAACAGTCGTAATCATTCAATGATGCAGGACGACCAATAGCGACATACAGATCAACGTTACCGTAACCATTGTAAGTTTGGATCCAAATGTCATCTTCAGAGCTATTTTGTAGAACGAACTGCTGTTGATCATTGCCGCTGCTCAATACCGGCACAGGCACGTTTAACTCAAGATTCGTAATGCCCGGAGTCGGATTTGGTGTTGGTGGATTAGGATTTGGATTCGGCTGACCAGAACCACAGTATTGTACGTTAACCCCAACCTGGCTAAAGGCGGAGCGCACAGCAGATGATTCATAACCTAGTTGTTGTGCAGCCTTACAAACCCCCTCAGCACCTGATTGGAAGTTCGATCTTGATGACCAGTAAAGTTGGTTAGCCGTTGCGTAAGCCATGAACGCCTTTTTAATGTCCCAACCGTTGCTAGTTGCTAGGTGGTAGAAGGCTTTATTAAAAATACCCGAGCTGTGGTGGACATCAATGCCATTGTAGTACTGGTTGACATGGTCGATAGACATACCATCTTCGCTAGGTTGAATGAAGTAGCGCATCGCAGGACTATACTTCATAACGTGCTCACCCATCTTCCAGTTAAAACTGCCATGAACATATTCACTTAAAGCCGCCGCTGCCACATCCGAGAATGACTCATTCATACCCCCTGACTGACCACGGTACTCAAGGTTTGAATTTTGTTCAGTAAAGCCATGGCTTACTTCATGCGCAATCACATCCCACGTAGCCAACGGGTACATAGACTGGTTACCGTCACCAAACGTCATTTGTTGGCCATCCCAGAACGCGTTTCCATAATTCGACCCGTAGTGTACACGCATCGTTAGCTTTTGCTGGATAGGACGAGTGTTCAACCACTCTTTGTACATGTCGAATACACGTTGGCCAAAGTAATGCGCATCGTTCATTGGTGCATATGCGCCGTTAATCGCGCGATAGTCATTGACGTTTCTACCGTAGTTACCATTACAGGCAAACTGGTGAACCTGACCGTAATCTTGGCGATTATTCATATTTATGGTGACAACGTTTTGGCTGTCCATCTGGCAATATGAGTTAACTTGGAATCCACCATACTGGGTATTTGGGCCAAAGTAGTAGCGACCACTTTTTTGGTTACCACCAGGGCCTTCCGCTTCAATGAAAGCAATCCCTTCCCACTGATCAATTATTTCACCAGATTTTGCATCAACGAGCGTAATTGGACGTGAAGGTGCCATACCTTTGGTTTGCAGGAAATCAACCTTATAGATCAGGCGAGCCTGTTGTTGGTCATCAAGCCAAATGAAAAGATCAGCATTAGGGTTGCGCACTGTCAACGCTGCAATGCCTTTATGCTGAGACTTGGCTATATCAATCGCTTGCTGCGCGTTGATCATTGGCAAAGTAGAACCAATATCAGCTTCAATACCCGTTAACACCTCTCCATCAACAGCTTGAGCGATACCACGTTGGGATAGATCAACAACGACTGAATGCCCGTAAACTGGAACGCCATAGTGAAGTTGTTGTTTACGAAGGAGTGTCGTTGTTCCGGTCTCAACTCGACTTGCTTCTTGGTAAGCAAGTGGTTGATTTGCCATACTAAAGCCCTGATTTTTTTGATTTAGAATGGTTGATAGATCGACATCGGAATAATTCACGACATTGGCAGCTTGAGAAGTAAACGCTATCGGGAATAGCATTAATAAATGTGTACCACGCATACATCACCTTTATAATTTTGTTTTTATAGATTCACCATTTGGATGAATTTACATCTTAACGATAGATAAAACGCATGATTAAGTGCATCTGGTTTTATATGTGATATTGATTCAAAAGATAACCTTTCACGAAATAAAAAGTGAGATGCGGAGTCAAAAAAACCAATAGTTTCCTACACTTAGAAAAATCTCAGTAAATAGACCTAAAATATGAAGGGATATCAAATTTTGATAATTTCCTGAACTTTGATGCTTCAAATCGTTACGAGATTAAGGGGCGATATCGATTTTAAATAGCAACGCCAACTCACCATCACAAAATTCAACGCTCCCATTATAAGGGACCAATTAAAATAATGATGAGGTGTGTTGGCGATGAGTATGTTGGTTAAGGTGGGACTTAGCCTTCGGCTTTATTGAGTGTGTAAGTGATTATGTTATCGTCGCCTATATTAAACACCCAAGTGCTGTCACCGCTGGTAAAGTGAAATTCATCCTTAGACGAAGTGGGTGTCAGTTTGGCGATGAACTCGGTTAGTTGAGGCTCATCTATATGAAAACTCCCTTCCGACGTATTTGTATCTAAATCGTTATTTACTTGAATCTGTGTAGCTGAACTAAGCACGATATCTGGCAACCAACCTCTATCAAACAAGTGATCTTGTTGAGCCAGTTCATAAGTTGCTTATTTATCGCTAACCACATCCGAACAACCAGACAGTAGAAGTAAAATTGGGAGTAACAGTTTGATTTTCATTTAATTCCATCATGTGAAGATAAGGCCTTGTTCACTCTCAGTTGTATTCAATTGAAGAACAGCTGTGTGTGACAAGTACCGTAACAAAAATCATTTTATAAATTAGTTGTTATTCCCATTCAATTTAGTTGACTTTATTTACATATAACCCACATTTAAACCATTGATAAATTTAGCTTTAAATGTAGATTTTCGACTAAAAAGCTCCCTATCAATTAGAGTATATTCAAGCCAAACGCGCCCTTCACATCGAACAAAACGGCTTCTGTTTTCTCTCTCGAGACTTGCGTACCTTCGCGTAAAATATCAATGAGCTGTGATTTGTCATCTAACAATTCAGCTCTACGAGCTCTTATCGGCCTTAACATCTCCTGCAAGCACTCCTCTAATACCTTCTTAGTTTGTCCGTCCCCTAACCCGCCTTCGCGGTAATGATCCTTTAACTCACTGACATACTGTGTGTCACTATGAAACGCATCAAGATAGGTAAACACGACATTCCCTTCCACTTGGCCCGGATCTTCAATTTTTAAATGGTTTGGATCGGTATACATGGACTTCACTGCCGCTCGAATCTCTTTCTCAGTCGCACCTAGGTTAATCGCGTTACCCATCGACTTAGACATCTTGTTTTTCCCATCCGTACTCGGAAGGCGTGATGCATTACTCAGAAGCGGCCTACATTCGTTCAAAATAGATTTACCAGCGAGTGAGTTTAGCTTTCGAACAATTTCGTTTGTTTGCTCTAGCATTGGCAGTTGATCATCACCAACCGGGACTAGCGTCGCATTGAACGCCGTAATATCAGCAGCCTGAGATATCGGATAAGTGAGAAAGCCTGCAGGAATAGAACGACCAAACGCCTTGTTTTGAATTTCACTTTTGACCGTAGGATTACGCTCTAAACGTGCGATAGATACAAGGTTACTGTAAAACATGGTCAGTTCAGCCAATGCTGGAAGCTGAGATTGAAGGCAGATCGTCGTTTTAGTTGGATCGATGCCCACAGCCAAATAATCGGCAACCACATTGAGAATATTTGAAGATACCTTTGCCGGATTATGCGCGTTATCGGTCAAGCCCTGCATGTCAGCAACCAGTATCGTTTGCTCATGCTCATGTTGTAAGGATACACGTTGTTTTAAAGAGCCTACGTAATGTCCTAAATGCAAAGGACCCGTCGCGCGGTCGCCGGTAAGAATAATTTCTGATTTATTGTTGTTTCGATTTGTTTTCATTGAGTATCTCCAAGTTAAAAAGCTACTGGAGATAAAAAGAGAGGACAATATTGATGACATTCTTAGCTACCTTCCAGCAGCGTAAGAATGTGAGTATTCCGTGCTGCTCTAGATAGAGCACCACCAGAAGAAAACTGAAGTTGAAGCGGGATTAAATTTCATTATTAAAACGTATCAATATTATTGGCTAACGACAAGCCATTTTATGAATTCAATTTAAGCCACTGTATTAATTGAAAAATCTGCCAATCCAAAAGCATGGATTGGCGAGCATCAAAGTAAGTTTTTAAATTAACGATCTGCGCAACTAAACTGACGACTTAGCAAGGTACGCTGCCATTTCTTGCTCAGGCACCATGCCTCCACCGGTAGCCCATACGAGATGTGTGCTATTGGCTAGTGTCGTATCATCAGTACCTAAGCTCGTCAGATACTCACTATTGTGTTCGACATGTATCGCCCCCGGCATGCCTGCTAAAGCAGAGGGTTCTAGCTTGATACCTTCTGCCAAATTCAACTCACCTAACAGCTGATACATACGCTCATCCGTTAATGTGTAGTAACCATCTAACAAACGCTCCATCGCTCTACCAACAAAGCCTGACGCGCGGCCTACGGCTAACCCATCAGCTGCAGTAAGGTTATCAATACCAATGTCTTGTACGGCAATCTCGTCATGCAAACCGGTGTGAACGCCTAATAACATGCAAGGAGAATGCGTTGGCTCTGCAAAGATACAGTGAACATGGTCGCCAAACGCCATCTTCAAACCAAACGCTACACCACCAGGGCCGCCACCTACGCCACACGGTAAGTAGACAAACAACGGGTGCGCTTTATCGACGACAATTTGTTGCTGCTCAAATTGCTGTTTGAGTCTTTCTCCAGCGACAGAATAACCAAGAAACAGTGTTTTCGAGTTTTCATCATCGATGAAGAAACAACTTGGATCTTGCTCTGCTTCTTTCCGTCCTTGTTCAACCGCGACGCCATAATCTTGCTCATACTCAACCACATTTACGCCATGCTCACGCAGGTTGTTCTTCTTCCATGCTCTCGCATCAGCAGACATATGGACTGATACTGTAAAGCCCAGTTTCGCACTCATAATACCGATCGACATGCCTAGGTTGCCTGTTGAACCTACCGCGATACTGTATTGCTTAAAAAAGTCTCGAAAATTAGGATCTAACAGTTTGCTGTAATCATCGCTTTCACTCAGTAACCCAGCTTCAAACGCGAGTTTCTCGGCGTGAGTCAGTACCTCATAGATACCGCCACGGGCTTTGATAGATCCAGAGATGGGCAAGTGACTGTCTTTCTTCATCATCAACCGCCCTTTTATTGGCAATTGATAATGCGCCTCTAATGCGGTTTTCATCATTGGAATATCAACAAGCTCAGATTCAATAATGCCATTAGATAATTGAGTGTCAGGAAATGCTTTTGCTAGATAAGGGGCGAATCGTTGTAAACGTAGACTCGCATCATGAATGTCTTTCTCATCCAAGCCGACATAAGGTAACCCTTGCTCTAGTGTTGTGACATTTGGGTTAAACCAAACCACCTCTTCGAGCGCCATAAGCTTATTTAGTAGTGGAAAGTCACTGGTGAGGTTATTTAGATTCGATTCAGTCATGAGCTACCTTCTCTGGTATTAAGCGTTATATGCTATTTCAATCACTTGGTGTGCAACCTATTAGAGCCGCAAAAAAGAAATGATTCAATAACCTAAGCTTACGCGTAACATCAATAGGATGGTATTTCCCTTTCTATACCCTTGAGGCGACAGTCTTGATGTATTCGCTTGGCGACAGACCAAACTTACCCTTAAAGCGCTGACTAAAACGCCCTTCAGACTGGTAACCGCAAGATTGAGCGAGCATCGTGACATTATGTTGGCCATTTTGCATAAGATACAGAGCATGACTTAACCGAACTTCAGCTAACACTTCACGATATTGCATGCCTTCCAACTTGAGCTTACGGATTAACGTCGCACGACTCATTGCAAAACGTTCCGCAACATCTTCTAAAGGGTGTTTCTCGTCTGGTGAATGAGAAAGGTAGTGACTGAGCTTTTGACTGAAAGAGACATTTGAACTTGAAAACAATCGATGTAAAACACCTTTGTCTGCGAGTTGTTGATACAAACCTTGCAACCAAAATTGCTGCGTTGTTTCACTCATACTTTGACGGTCAAACGTAAACAGTGCGTTCAAAGAGTCTTGCAAACTACGATCTGCTCCAACAGTAGGCAGATCGGATGCATTCGGGTTCTTTTCACTCAGCTCGAGCATCGCCTGATTAGGTTGAAAATGAAAGCTGAAAACACGAGACAGGAAACGCCCTTTCTGTGGCATATTCTCAAAACTCAGTGATGCCGAGGCTTCACACAATAACAATTCAGAATGAGTAAGCTCTGCTGCCGAGTCTTTCCAAAATATACGCTTACTGCCTGTGATGATTTGAATAATACTAGGGGATTTATCGAAGGGCAAGAATAACAATTACAAAACAATAGCTTACAAAAAAATCAACTGAGGAATGGCGACAAGATGGCGATAATTTTATTGTCCCATGTAACCACTCGATATCTGATATTTGATGTGCTCTAACATCAATTAGGATAGTTAACATGAGGCCTGATAAAAGGATTCATTTGTCGTTTTCCAGTTACAAACATTTGAAACTCATTTTTGGACAATTCTGAGTCAGTGACTTTGCTAAATTAGAATATAACGAATTAGCCTAAGTATGGAAAAGTAACGTTGCAATAACGGGCGCTTATCAAACCGCCCAAAACTACTTTAATCCATTGTATTCGCAACACTTTGAAAAGCTACCACAGTGACAAAGCGTCCCGTTCATTGCCTTGTTATAAGTTACCAAACCTCAAACTGCGACATTCCCTATTTGGATTGTGGGGTAAGCAATTGACGTAAGCATTAGCCTTGTGCGTGCGGCCTATATCATCGAGAATTTCACATATGAGGGTACAAGGCTTGCCTAGCTCACAACGCCAATAGTGATGTTCATGCTGATACTCAACATCAAACTCCACTCTTATAGTGACGGAAACCAGCCAAGAGTTAGGTAGTTCTCTCTTTCCCATGAGCCGAAACAGCATTTCCGAGTATGAGCAAACCATCAAATCGAATTCTTGAGCACTTGGTTTAATTCCGCGATTTTTTAAATTTACCGTTATTGCTTTTGTACTCTGGGACTCTGCGAACTTATAGAGCTTACCGATACCCCAGTAGCCATCAACATCATTGTTTCTACTAGCAAAAGAACCAACAATGCCGCTGGCAATACTTCCTAGCTCTCTTCTTCGTCCCATATATCTAGTAACTTATAACGCCGCCTTCAGCCGCCGCCGAAGGCGGTCGGCTGGAAGGCTTTGTTATGTGGCGGTTGCAAATTTGCTGAGAGCAGAACCCTCGAACCTGAAATACTGCTTTTCTTTAACTTGATCTGCACCAATTGCAGCATAGAACTCACCAGCTACAGGGTTTGAACTTTCTGCTGTCCAATCTAGTCGATTGCAACCATTTTCAAGAGCGTACTTTGCAATGAATTGCATAAGCTGTTTTCCAACTCCTGTACCTCTTGATGATGCAGACGTAAAAAGATCTTTCATGTAGATTTGACCAGAAAGTCTTGGCGCAGGATATAAGACTGAGAATGTTGCTAAACCTACCGCTTGATCTGACTCATCTATAGCGAGAAGAACCTGAACCCCAGATATTTCGGAGAAAACTCTGCTCTGAAAATAATTCCTAATACTTTCAAGCGAAGCTGCTTTACCACCAAAGTAATATTCTTCCAGCTCCATAAAGATAGGCAATATCTGTTCAATATGTGTTTTATTAGCAAATATGATTTTCATGATTATTTTAATTGAGCCACATAACGCCCTGTTATGAGGCGGATTAAGCTTGGCTATAATAGCGAAGAATGAGCGCCAGCCAAGCATTAAGACGTCCATTCCATAAACAGCTTGTTATATTTTCACTACTCATCTTCCAAGTCATAAAGGTTAGCTGGGTTTATGAGGGCGAGTATAGAGACTAAAGTGTTGCTAAATGACTCATAGTAATCGTCGTTATCCTTCTCGGAAAAGTCCTTTCCTTCAATGCGCTTTTTTAACCTATTTACCTCTGCTAAATATTTTTCTTCAAACTCCTTTTCCGACATCTGCGCTGAATCAGATAGCATTTTTTGTAATGCATCTCTTTCACCTAAGTCATAGTTATCACCATCCCAAGGGCTTATTTCGTTACTTAAAAGAAATGATAACTTACGTTCAATAATTTGACTTAGTTTTATCCCTGAAACTGGTTCATTACTCATAATTTACAAGGAGCCTAAAGAAAATATAACGCCCGGCACAGAGGCTGGTAACTGATTGTGACTTTTGGGGTAAAGTGGCGAAGCCACCCCAAAAGACGCGAGCTGTTAGCAGTCCTTTTTGCTGCCGCTTGTTAGGCGCTTGGATCAAAACCAGCATTTCTAAGTATCTCATCAACGTCAGCAATAGCTTCTTGTGCAATCACCTGCTCCCAAGTTGGAACTGGACAATCTGGTTCTTGAACACAAATATATAAACAGTCTTTATGTGTATGCCAATCCACATAAAAGCCCTCAGCAATACAACCTGAAATTCTATCTTCAATCTCAGTTGGTTCGAAGTTAAATGCATTAGGCCTATCGACACCAACATAGTGAACTAGCTTGCAAGAGGTAAATAGATGCTCTTTAGTCCATTGCCTATATTCTGATAATTTATCTTCCATCTGTTTCTTAAATTCTTCGTCCATACGCCTAACGCCCAATTAAGGGGTAACAACGCCTTCACCCAAACCTAAAGCATTGTGCCATAAACACTAAATTTGAAGTAGAATCAAAAATGCCGAGCGTTGTGAATCCCTCTTAAATTACTTGTTATGAATCTCTGGTATGAGAGAATTCCTTTAACTTTTCTATAAAGTTTTGTTCCGGTGATAACACAACTCTCTCACCAACAGATGTCTCCACCCATAATTTGAGTGTTTTTAGGTGCTTTTCATCAAATGATTTAACAAACCCTTCAGCGAATGGAACAAACCAACCATTTAGCTCCTCGTTACCAATTGGGATAAGGAAGCTACTCGATTCTCCATACTGGAGCGTGATGGGAACCTTTGCGCTCAAAGGAGAGTAAAATGGTTGTATGCAATATTGGACATCTTTCTTCTTTCCTATACTCCAGCCAATACCTGTAATAACAACATTTTTATCCGCTTTGTTTGTAACATTGACTCCAAAATAGTGTCTAGGTTCTGAACCTTCAAAGGTAACTCTTATCCCAGCTAGAACACGCACATTAATCTTTGAAGAGGCTCTTGCGAGATACAGAGAAACCAATACTGCAACAAACGTAGCGATTGCAGCCAACCAAGTACCAATTGTGTTTGCTAACTGTATTTTCTGATCAAAAGACATCTAATTTCCTCGAGAGAAGCATAACGTCGCAATAACGGGCGCTTATCAAACAACCCAAAACTGCTTTAATCCATTGTATTCACAACACTTTGAAAAACTGCCGCATTGACAAAGCGTCCCGCGTTGATTGCCTTGTTATGTGTAATTATGCACGTTAACATCCAAACCGTGTCTCAAGTAACCATAAATTCTAATACCGTCATCAGTAATAGAAAATTTCGCTGACTTAGAGTTACAAATGTTAATTATTTTATCGATATGGTCAACAACAACGGGCTTTAGTAATGCACCTTGAGGATGACTAATTTGGGCTGATATATCAATAAACTCGATTGCCAAAAAATTACCCCATATTTGAGCTAACTCAGAGGTATAAGTGAATGAACTATCAGGCTCAGGCCATGTTGTTTGATCTACGTAGGTGACTCTAAAACTAATTAGGTCATCGACTTGATTTAACAGGTCAAACAGTTCTTTCCACTTTGTGTTATTCATTACCGGAATAAAGTTATTCTTAGCTACAAATGATTTAACTTGTTGCTTCGAGTTATGGTTTAGCACTTTACCTCCGATTACACATAACGCCCGCAACACGGGCAAAATTGTAGCGCAGCGGAAATTTTGTCCCAGTGATTGCGCTTGTTATGTGTTTGACTCATGCATTATTTCTGTTGCGAGCTCCCAGGCACGCGTTCTTAGCTTGCTAAAATTTTCGTTTTGGCGAGTTACTTTGCTCAAATATGTGTCGTTAAAGGAGCCCATACCACCATACGCCCCTAGGACTTTCTCAATTCCGCTATGATCTGATTCGAGAATCCATTTCCTAGCTTGCGACATCCAACCCGACCAGTTCTCCTGATCATCCTCTTCCAGCATCTGGACAAGCCTACCTAAAACTTCTACCAGCTCCTTAGTCTTCGGTCCCATGCTCACCTACACATAACGCCTCGCTTAACCGGCGCAAAATAGCAGGCTAAAATTAGCGACGAAGGAGCGCAAGCCTGCTGTTTTGCGTCCTTTGGTTTAAGCGTTTGTTATGAGTAAATGGAGCTCCACTCTTTAATTGAGTCCCATTCTAATTCTGACTCGACTACTTTACCTTTTGCGAGGTAATTCTTATGGTAAGAAAAGATATTATTGTTTAGCTTGAAGCTACCAACGAAACCTTTTTCTACAACCTTTAAACGAGATACTAATTTATTTTCTAAATCAAAGATCGCAACTCTAGTTATTGGACCCTTTTTATAGTCAGTCGTCAGCCACTCTTCAATAACTAAATAGCGGCCATTTAATAATTCACTACGAGAGAAGCCATAAAAGAAGTTAGGTACTTTTTTTCCCTCAATCTCTAATGAGTAATATGCTGGACCAAACCTAATTTCATTCTCATAGTTCAATTGATACTGCATACTCGAATTTACTCATAACGCCTATTTAAGGGGCTGATAATAGTTTGCTAAAATTGTGAAGCGAAGCGGAACCGAGCAAACTGTTAGCAGTCCCGCTTGAAATTCTTGTTATGTACCGACTTGCACTGACAGGCCAGTTTCAATTGATATTTTATGTACAATACCATCGAAATCCGTAACTAATACGTGGTCTCCAGCAAACTCAAAGCCCTCCGTGAAAATTTCGGGGCCAGATATTGTCCAGATTTTGTTACCACAGGAATCCAAACGACATATCTCCAACTCCCCCCACGAAATTAAACAATCGAACTCATTTACCCAAAAGACTCCAAAGCAAGTAGCAAAATCGACTTTTTTGATCCAATTGACTTCTAGTGATGGAAGTTTTAAAGAGAATATAGAATCACCCGAAGCAACATAACATGAATCGTCTTTAATGGTGAATGAGTATTGGTGAACACCTGTCGCTCCACCTACACCTAAAAAAATAACAGATGATTCAGGGCAGTCTGTATCCCCGACGAACAAGCCGTGCGCTGAAGAATGCTGGTATTCATTATTTCTACAGAGTTCAACTTCATATGAACGAACATTATCTGTCGAATTTATCGAGTAATGCGGTTCGTTTATCAAAGTAACATCAATTCCGTTGAATATATGCTTCATACTTTCCTAGGTACATAACGCCGCAAGCAACTGCAGCTGAAACGGAACTTGTGTTTGTGCGAAGCTTTTCCCGCACGAACACAAGTGGAGAGGAAGCTGTCAGATTGACTTGCCTTGTTATACGTTTTCAAGTGAAATTCTAACCCCTTTAGCCTTAAAGCTTAACTTACCTGCAAATTCAATTGTAAATATATATTCACCAAGGACAGTAAACTGAAAGTCCTCTATATGGCCAAAATCCTTTTCACCAGTGGCATCAACAGCTGGTTTGCATTCAGTTAAATCACTGAACCCGTAAATGTCTTTAACCCCGTCAAATATTAAGTATGCAGAAGCGAAGCAAGCCCATTCCTTTTCTTTAGGCTCCGTATAGCCATCATGATCTGGAAGGAGGTACGCATCGATTTTAATGCGTAATTCTTCGCCTTTAAGTTCCCAGCCAAGAACAAAGGACTCCCAAAGGTCTATGCGTTCAAGACCGCTTATTTTATTAGCATCGTGATATAGCATGGTTTACGTATAACGCCGCATTAAGGTGTGAGCGACGCTTGGCTATACTTGAGCGAAGCGAAAACGCCAAGCGTTGCGAATCACTCTTAAATGCTTTGTTATATTTCTAGTCCTTACACCATACGCTTCGCACACTAACACTAGTAAAACCAACTGATTTACAATTCTTGCTACTAGTGCTGCTTGGCATTACATCGGTTAAAAGCACTTGTACACCTAGAGACATTGCATCCGAAATTCGAGCTCGAAGCAAAGCAGTTTGACACCCTTTTGAACGATAGTTTTCTTGTGTATACGCATTGGCTAATATTGCATATTCATTTTCGATAAAGGTCGTTGCCCAAGCACAGGGTTCACCATTGATTTTTGCGACAAAACAGCGAAATGCGTCTGTACAATAAAATGCGCGCTTCTTATCCCAGATTTCATCTGAACACTCTAAACCTGACGTTTTGAGTAAAGTTAGAAACGCATCGACATTATCATGTGTCCATCGTTCAACCGTGACTTCTTCCGAGGCTTCTTCAAGCTCTACGTAGTTTAAGGCTCTTAGTTCTAGGAACTCATGCTCATAAGCTGGGACAAACTCACGACTTGATAACCACGCCTTCAATTCGTTGGTTATTGCCTGTGGCTCGATAGAAATTTCAGGAGAGAAGTTATGTTTGTACAAACCCAAATGGCTCTCAAAATCTTCTACAGTACAAACACCATGGATTATTATCTGGTTGTCATACTTACGAGTTTTGTCGATAAAAACTGAGCATCCTTCAAACTCATACGTAAAAAGTTCACTTTTTACATCTGTGGAAAGAGTTCGCTCATTATTAAATTGAAAGTAAGAGCTATATACGTTTTTGACTCTTTTATCTTGCATCGTTCCCTCGATATTGAATGAAATATAACGCCCTGTTAAGGTGAGCAACGCAATACCGATGTCACCGCATACCACCTTAATCACTTAAACTAACGCATGGTAAAAATGCCACGCGTTGCGAATCACTCTTGAACAGTTTGTTATGTGAATTCTATTTGCGCCCCATAATTCTAAGTATCCTCAAGAACAGGTTAATAATATCCATGTATAGCGCTGCTGCGCTATCTACTGCATTGTCTATTGTTTTGGGAATTTGATTTGCTCGTCCCCAGTCATAGCCGATATAACCACAAAAAAGGATAACAACGGCCCAGTCTATCCATTCCTGGTGGATTCCAAGTACAAATATTTGAAAGATCTCGACCACAAGTACAACTAATAACGCAATGGTTAATGCACCAGCGATTCTTTGGAAAAAAGCTGGAAACATTGTTCCAAATAGCATCATCATGCCAGTCACTAGACCAGTAACCTTAATCGCATCTAAAACCAAAGATGGGTCATAGCGAGATACAACCAAGTTGATGATTAATCCAAAAGGAACAACTACAAAGTTGTAACCAACAAAACTAACCAATGGGTTCGAAGATTTACTGAATAAGTAAACTCCAAAGAAGCAGCTAGCAAAATAGCCTATGAAAAAGACCAAAGGATCAATAGCTGCAATTGACTCTACCGGGATATTCCCAACCATTAGCCAATTAATCCAGAAGCCCCAACACAGCACTGCTCCGATGGTAAAATTATACAGCCGTGAGCTTACTTCTTGCTCTCCGCTGTTAGTGCGTTTAAAAACTCTTGATTCCATCATCCTTAGTTCTCCTTTCCCTATTCACATAACGCTTGCCTAACCGGCGCGAAATAGCAGGCTAAAATTAGCGACGAAGGAGCGCAAGCCTGCTGTTTTGCGTCCCTTGGTTTAGACACTTGTTATACCTACTTTACCCAATGGATGTCTGTAATTACCATATAAGTAAAACCAGTTTTATCAGTAGTTCTGTACGCGCCTTTAGCATTTAAAAGGTAACTTGTGATTGAAGTCATTTCCCAACCATCTACCTCATCGGCAGACCATTTTTCATTGATGAGAGCTTCATAATTTTTAGATACACCATACTCTTTCACTTTATGCATTTGGTCTTTTACATTGTCTAAAATTGTGTTGTTCGCCCAAGACCAAAGCCAAGTATCAGACTTAGTAGAAACGGAGCCTACGAATTGTACTTTAGCAATAACTACTGGCTTACCGTCGTTGGAAAACACCAAAGTTCCATTCTCTTGATCCCAATCGAATCGTTCATGCTCTCCGATTTTATACTCAGCCATAATCGACTCTTGCTTTTCTGACAAAGAGTTATGAGCAGTTGTGACGAAATCCACCCAATCATCCGAAGCATTGGCGCCAGATGCAAATAAACTAAATATTGATGCTATGAGCTTCTTCATACTTTCCCAGTAGGTATAACGCCGCCAGCAGGGGCCGAAAAACCAGAGCGAAGCGGCGGTTTTTTGGTCCTTCTGGCTGGCTTTGTTATGCGTCATTTTCTATTAACCATTTACAAAACGGATCGTTCGAGTCTTCATCTCCAAATTCTGCAGGTTCTTTAACTATGTCACTTGCCTTTCTTGGGATGGAGGTTTGAAACTCATGAACTAGCCAATCCTGATATTTCAAATTTGGTTGAACCACAAAGTTACTATTTTTAAAGCTTTCGCTAGGTGTAAGTTCAAACTCATCATTCCAGCAGATTTCATCGTAACCTATGGCAATGAGTCTCAAGAAGTCCAGAGGGTCATCACACAAGACACAAGCCAGCATAGATCCAGAACCTGAGCCTATATGTACAATCCTTTGTTGCCCTTGATCGTCAATCCAAAACGCAGCCATTGACCCATCACCACCAGTTCTGGCGAAGACCCGAAGTCGGCCCTTTGTTTTTTCATTTATGAAATAAAATAAATCGCAGTCTTTCTCGGCGTAGAATTCAATTAATGTTCCGCCAGGCCTTTGATTGTCTCCCCACTCAGATCTAAGCTTGCTGATTGGGTATAGATAACCAACCCTCCCATCTTCCTTATCTTCGTAGAAGCCGTTTTTTTCAATCCAACTGAAGAGCTTTTCGAAGACATCTGGAATCTTCATCGGCTCTAGCAATATTTCGTCTATTTGATTGGATAGCGAACTCAACTACTAAGCTCCTTTTTAAGCATAACGTCGCAATAACGGGCGCTTATCAAACAACCCAAAACTGCTTTAATCCATTGTATTCACAACACTTTGAAAAACTGCCGCATTGACAAAGCGGCCCGCGTTGATTGCCTTGTTATGTGTAATTATGCACGTTAACATCCAAACCGTGTCTCAAGTAACCATAAATTCTAATACCGTCATCAGTAATAGAAAATTTCGCTGACTTAGAGTTACAAATGTTAATTATTTTATCGATATGGTCAACAACAACGGGCTTTAGTAATGCACCTTGAGGATGACTAATTTGGGCTGATATATCAATAAACTCGATTGCCAAAAAATTACCCCATATTTGAGCTAACTCAGAGGTATAAGTGAATGAACTATCAGGCTCAGGCCATGTTGTTTGATCTACGTAGGTGACTCTAAAACTAATTAGGTCATCGACTTGATTTAACAGGTCAAACAGTTCTTTCCACTTTGTGTTATTCATTACCGGAATAAAGTTATTCTTAGCTACAAATGATTTAACTTGTTGCTTCGAGTTATGGTTTAGCACTTTACCTCCGATTACACATAACGCCTAGCTAAGCGGAAAATAAAAGTTGGCTATAATCGCGAAGCGATGGCCAACTGTTATTTTTCCGTTTAAGCTACTTGTTAGCTTTAATTTCACGTTTAGTGGGTTTAACTTGCTCAATAACTACTTTAGATATATCGATCCCTTCAACTTTTTCTTGAATATATTGTAAATCTCGATCTTTTTGATCATTGATTGTTACTGTAATCTCACCATTACCACCACAACGGTCACCATATATTTCACCTATGTACTTAATTTCCTTTGGGTTTAAAGTAAATGGTTCAGTAATCAGAGGCTCGTCATAAGTAAGAAACGAATTTGTAGAAGATAACCAAAAGTCATACGTACCTGGTTCTAAAATTGTCGAGTATACGAGACCATACTCTTCCTCAAAGAAGCTATCGACGTACCCATTGTTAAGTTGATAAACACCGATGCTATCAAGCATAGCAGGATTATTTTCTTCTTTTTTAACTACGACCTGCGCCGTATTAAATTTACAAGCTTCAAAAGCACCAGTTGAAAATATTAACACTGATTGGTTATCTGCTAAATTATTTAAGTCAACATCATGAATTGTTGGTAATGTTGTTGCACAGCCAGATAATAGAGCTAACGTAGAGCTAGCAAGTAGTACTTTGGTATTCATTTTACTTCCTTGTATAAAGATTAATTAATTGGAA
The DNA here is from genome assembly GCF_002954585.1 of Vibrio chagasii. Lineage (GTDB taxonomy): Bacteria > Pseudomonadota > Gammaproteobacteria > Enterobacterales > Vibrionaceae > Vibrio > Vibrio chagasii_A. The sequence continues at coordinate 437,357 of NZ_MSCI01000001.1, read as the reverse complement.
ATCAGTTAAAGCTAACGCCGCACTAAGCTGCCGCAAACATGTGGCTATACTTTTGCGAAGCAAAAATACCACGTGTTGGAGGTCAGTTTGAGTGCCTTGTTAGGTATTGCACAATAGTGGATTGGTAAGGTCAAAAGATGACTCTGACATAACCTTACCTGATATAGCGCTAAGTACAGCTATCTGAAACCTTTCTGCATACTCTTGTAAATCCTCATCATCAATGGATTCTACTTTCCAATCAACACGAGGGTCAAAATGTGAACCTATATGAGTTAATACACCATGTTGGATATAGAGTAATGCATATACCAAGTTTCTATCCACATCGGTATCTTGCTGTACCAGTTCTCCAATCTGAGTCAGTGCTCGATGAAAAAACCAAAATTTCTCAGTATCCCATACACCACATTCCGCTAGGCAACCATAAAATGTATTTTCCCACTCGGTGCTGCCGTTACCAGGCATATTTTTTAAAACTTCTTCAATAGGATTATTACTCATAGTTTTTCCAACGTCTCATTAAGAGGATTAAAGCTGTGAAGTGTAATGGATACTAAATGCCTAACATTCTTAATAACAGGCCGGCTCGTTTTCCCTCCAACCTAACTTACAATCAATCTAACATAAACCATTAAAAAATAAAGAATATACATAAATTTTATTATTTTACCTTCACATAAAAACGAGCCGGCCTGTTATCACTTTTTACGTGGCATGTTATCTTGGGGGGTTCTTGCTTCAACTTACCGATTAACAACGACTTACTAATTGCTCTGCCGACAAAATGAGCCACTACTCCTGATAAAACAAGCCGTTTTTCATACTCAAACTCCTTCTAACACCAATAAACTGTATAAAAAAACAGTTTTGGGATGTGGGAAATGGCAAGCAAATTCATTGAAGAAATCCGTAGACACATGCGAATGCGAGGCTATAGTCTCAAAACAGAAAAGGCCTATATATACTGGATAAAATACTTCATTCGCTTTAACAAGCTAAAGCATCCTCAAGATATGGGAACGACTGAGGTAACAGCCTATCTGTCTTATCTTGCTAATGAACAACACGTCGCTATCAACACTCAAAAAGTCGCGCTTAATGCGATTGCGTTCCTTTACAACCAGTTTTTACAAAGACCGCTTGGTGATCTAGGTTTTACTTATGCTAAAAAGCAGCGCAAGGTTCCGAGCGTACTTACGCCAAATGAGGTCCAACTGATACTGTCACACCTTTCTGGTGTTAATCACATCATTTTTTCTCTGTTGTATGGTTCTGGACTTAGAGTTAATGAGTGTTTGAGAATTAGAGTTCAAGATCTTGATTTACAAAACCTATCTTTAACCGTGCGAGATGGGAAAGGAAAAAAAGATCGCGTAACTTTACTTAGCCCAACGTTAATTGGTTCTCTTCAATTGCAAATTCTGAAAGCGTCAAAAATACAAGAAGAAGATATCAAACAAGGCATCGGTCCCTCGCTTCCACACGCCCTTGGTAAAAAGTACCCGAACGCTTTTAAACAAATTGCTTGGATGTTTATCTTTCCTTCTTTAAGCATCTGTCGGCACCCACTGACTAATAAGCTTTGTCGGCATCATTTACACGATTCTGCACCAAGAAAGGCTCTCAAACGAGCGGTGCAACAGGCTAAAATCTTTAATAAACGAATAACATGCCATACCTTCCGTCATAGCTTCGCTACCGAACTGCTGCGCTCGGGGCAAGATATTCGTACAGTCCAAGAGCTATTAGGACATTCAGATGTAGCGACGACACAAATCTATACCCATGTTATTGGCGAACATTTTGCGGGTACTGTAAGCCCACTAAATAAAATCTTTATTGAAAACTATAAGGAAAACCAATGATCCTTGCCATGAACCAAACATAAGAAGAATTAGGGCTTATTTGGAACAGATACTTGAGTGGAGTAAACAATCTAAACACACTTTGGGGCAAAAATGAGTTTAAAAGCTAAGGCCTCATTTTGGTTTACTAAAGCTCTACTGCACTTGATAGCTCCCGGCTGAGCTGCCGCCTGTGACTTCCACTTGAGCATTCTTTGTTATTTCATCCACTACCGCGTTGGCGATCGCTTCTGCCATCTTACCTGCCATAGCAAATTCACCATCAAGCACAAAGCCCTGGGCTTTAAGCTCGGTTTCTAATTTCTGTTTCAGTGATGCTTTACTTATCGCCATTGTTACTTCCCTGCAAAAACGGTAGTTGATACATCGACATGCGGTTTACCCATAAACGGGCAAATACTCGCGCCGGTACAAACACCCTTCCCGCCATTGAACTTGATAGTGTCGGCCTCTTCGGTGATGTCCTTAGCTTTGATGGCTCTATTGCCTTTGACGGTTTCAGTGTGGTTACCGTCTATCTCTGCGATTCTATCTTCGAGCACTTTGATTTGTTGAGTGAGGCATTCAAGCTTATCGGCTTGGTCTGTCTTACGTTCAAAGTTGCCTTTCTGGTCGACTAATTGATACACGCCTTTGGTTACTTTGAAAAGCCTATATACTTAAACTTAGCTTTTTTACAAGAATCAAATGCAATCAGCCTTAACTGCGTTCGAAACTATAACAATTTCATTTTCAATACTGTTTTAATTAGATATGTGGAAGCAAACAAAAGCGATATTGCATGGAATTACAATATCGATAGAAAATGGTTCAAAAAATATTATGACCTTTTCAACTCTGAGGAGTTGAATAATGATGCTCAAGCTAGAGGAACGAAATACTACTCAGCCAAGGAAGCTTATGATGAACTTCGTGATTACTATGCTACCGCTTAGCAAACAGTTGTTTATCTGAAATAACTTTATCTTCATAGGTCTTTCGAACCCGAAACTTACCCCACTGCCCCACTTAAAGTGGGGCTGTGGGGTAAATTATGGGATTGAAAAATAACGAACGCTATATAAAATCAATTTTGTTCGCGTTTCAATTGTTGCTAGTTACGTGGGATCGGAGGCTTTTAGCTCTGATCCCTTTTCTTATTTAAGGCCGGATACTTTTCACCCATAGTATGCCTGTTAATTCAAATAGAGTATTTAAGTTAACAAGTCTAGAGACAGAAGTAAGTTCATCACGCAAGTTACATTATGCAGCATACGCAATGGGTTTATAACGAAATGGGTCACTTCGAGTTAGAAAAATGCCACGGGTAAGCATTCAATCCGAGAATCTTTTGGGCAAAAGTGAGTTAGGGGCGAAGCTCTAACTCATTCCGTGAACATTAGAAAAAGTATCTTGAGTCTTAAACGTTTGTTATATCACTAGAAATCTGTTTTTATCTGATCAGATGTAACAATTCTAGTAGCTAAGACTTCAACGTCCCTATAACTATATGCTTTCCCTTTCTCACGTTTCATGAAATCTAAAAAAGGGATTATATCTGATTCTTTTTCGAGAACTATATATTTGATGTCTTTAGCTTCAAACTCTAAGTTCAAAAGACGTAGCTCAGAGTTTGCATCATCAAAGTGAGCTTCCATATACTCATTAGATAAAATCATATCTTTACAATCTTTATGTGAAGGACAGAATCGCCACTCACGTTCATCCGAGAACCGGTAATTCTTCACCAGTGGGTGATTTTTTCTGGCTAAATCATCCTCATAGTTCTTCATGAACCTAATTACATCAGCGACATAAGTTTCATTATTCGTCCACTCATCAGGTTCTCCTGCATTTGACAAAATGCTACTTATTAGTAAATACATGCTCTTACTAACCGTCGATTGCTTTTCCAAGTAAAGTACAGGATTTAGCCCTTTACGTTCAGCCCACTCTTTAGTTAGTCCTATCCCATAGTTTCCATATTTAGATATATGTTCTTTTACTTGAGACATAGGTATGTCACAGAAACTCACCATAGGGGCATAAAAAACAAACTTCTCTACAGGCGTTGAAATTGATTCTTTACAGTATTTAAGCCTAAACCCTGCAGAAAATATTCCATAAATCGCTTCAATATTGTCAGTAAAATGAATAATGGAATTTGAACTTAATTTCATAAAATCTCTTTATTAATGCTAAGATGCGAAAAGGGCTATATCAGACGTAAACGATACATCTTTTTTACTATAACTAACAATGATTTATGCTCTAAAGTTCTGTGCATACATCACTAAATACAGATTTATCTGTATAACATAGATTAATCGACAAAATATGTTCCAGACTTCTAAACGAGCAAATGTTAGACAATTTTAGGGCATATTTGAGTTTGAACAACCAATAAAAATGGTTCATATCTTTAACAGAAACTAGGACTCTGCTCACTTCTATTACGCCGAAAGTACGATGTTTCCCAGCCTCAATTTAAAACATTGCTATGCATTTGAACGCCCATTACACTGTATATAAACACAGTTTAATAAGGCTTGATTATGTCTGTTAGAAATCTGAAAGACGGCTCAAAAAAGACATGGATATGCGAGTGCTATCCAAGCGGGCGAGATGGAAAGCGTATAAGAAAGCGTTTTGCCACCAAAGGAGAAGCGACAGCATTTGAACACTTCACGATGAGTGAGGTGAACGATAAGCCGTGGTTAGCTGATAAGGTCGACAATCGCAGGTTGAAGGACTTGCTTGATACCTGGTGGGAAGTTCACGGCCATACGGTGAAAACAGGTCAGAACTCATATCATCTTATGGCTAAAACGATCACCATGCTCAATAACCCAATAGCACATCTATTTACGAAAAAAGACTATTTGGCCTATCGCGCCAATCGTGTGAGCTACCATCGTAACCACCCAAATGTAGCTATCTCATCATCTACTCAAAACATCGAACTAAAAACCTTACGTTCAATGTTTAATCGACTGATCAAGTATGATGTATGGAAATTACCGAACCCTTTAGCGGATATTGAACTCGTCAAAATTGCAGAGAAAGAACTTAGCTACTTAACAAAAGAGCAAATACATAACGTTCTTAGTGCTTTAGCTGCTGATGACAGCCTTCCAGCAAAACAGATTCATGTTGTCGCTAAAATCTGTTTGGCTACTGGATGCCGTATAGGAGAGGCTCTTTCACTCAAACATTCTCAAATAACAAAATACAAGCTGACCTTCACTGAAACGAAAGGTAAAAAGAATCGATCCGTCCCTATTTCCCCTACGCTGTATGAAGAGATCTTAAGGAACTCAGTAAGTAGTCACGCCATATTCAATGTCAATTACAAAAAGGCTTGGATGTGTGTTAAACGAGCATTACCAAACCATGTACCCGCAGGACAAGCCACTCACGTTTTTCGACATACCTTTGCTAGCCACTTTATGATGAATGGTGGCGATATTTTGGTGTTACAGCGTATTTTGGGTCACCAGAAGATAGAGCAAACTATGACTTATTCGCACTTCGCACCAGAGCACTTAATACAAGCCGTTGAACTAAATCCACTAGAAAATTAGTGGCGACAAAGTGGCGGCAAATCTCGGTTATAGTCTGATTTAGTCGGCTTTTCTCGTCTTTTTATGCTTCCCCAAAAACAGACAAACCCAACAAAATCAGACACTTATAGTATTTTAGCATTAATATCGATAAAACTAGGGGATAGAATCCTCACATTACGCAGTTTTTGTAACTGCTCAGCTCGAAAAACTGTCACTTGATATTGATGATTCATCTCATCCCCCATTTATTCGTATTTACGTTTAGCGTAACAAACTAGCGTGTGTAAGTTGCCGTCAATCTTGCTTTATCTAACGCCATGCTATTCAGTGTAAAGCCTACGACAGCCGACGGTGTATTCTCATCAAGGTTTAGCTTGTCAGTTGGTAACGCCCAAACAGTGAATTGATAACGATGCATGCCGTCTTTCTCAGGAGGGCAAGCGCCACCAAAACCGATCGTTCCGTAATCGATGCGCCCTTCCTTGCCACCCAACTTCGTAATGTCCGCTGCGCGAGGTAATTCATTCACGGTTGCTGGAATATCAAATGCAACCCAATGCCAAAAACCACTTTCGGTTGGTGCGTCTGGGTCATAAGCCGTGATTGCAAAACTTTTGGTTCCTTCAGGCGCATCTTTCCACATTAATTGCGGAGACAAATTGTCACCATCACAGCCCCAACTAGAATATTCAAAAGTCTTAGCCATTGGGTGGCCTTCTTGAATATCGTTACTCGTTAATTCAAAAGCGTGAGCTGACCCTGCCGCTACGATGCTGATTGCCAATACTGATTTAATAATTGTTTTCATGATGGTTCCTCTTATTGGTTTCAATCCAGTATATTCAGCCCCATCGTTTTAAAGGTAACAGTAAGTACATAATTATCTAATAAAAACCAAATAAGTGATACTTACTGCACTTTTGGATTTATAGTAAATGTAACCGTCAATTGAAATGCAATACTCGTTTCACGACTCTCGGTCACAATTTGATAAAGTGAGGACACTTGTTGACATTCAGGTTACAAATCTCGAGCAAAATTCTTTAGACTCCCGCGAATGACTTTTAATGAGAATAACTGGATGCGCAGGCTGACCCTAGCCCTTTGTTTTTTGTTTTGGCTCCCTACATTAGCCAATGCCCAAAGCTTACAAGACAGATGGCAAGCACTCTATCAATTGAGCTGGCAAGCATCCCCGATCTCTGTTTCTCAACAAGAGTTATCTCATTACCCGAAGGTTCTGCTTAAAGACCGTAGTCGTTACCCCAATTTTAACAAATTCAGTTGGCAAGATATTGCGTCGTTAGCCACGATACAACAAACGTGCCAAGCGATTAAACCCTCTAATTCTGCGTTAAACGATGCCATCGAGTTCGAGCTCGCTTTGTGTCAGCAACAAACCTTAGATTCAATCTGGTTTGCCGCTCACTCTAAACAACACCCTGCAGGTGGAAGTTTTGCAGACCGTTATGTAGCGTATTACCCAGAGACAAGTGAACAAATCCGCCCGTTTTTAACGGTTACCAATCCACTGCACCCGCTCTACACCAAACTGCAACCGTTATCAGCAGAAGGAAGAGAAGCTCTGCTTGATGGATACCGAGCCTGGCAACAAGGTGATGTACTTTGGTTAAGTGGAGAACAAGGCTGGAAGGCCGTCCCGGAAGATATTTGGGAACCCATTGCACAACAACAAGGCGTAAGTTTATCTGGAGAAAACTGCTCTTTTCGTTACAGCAACCTGTGTCTTAGTGAAACAAGCAATGACACGCTCATGATGAAAGTGATGATATTTTCGTTGCTGATTGTTCTGTGTTCTATATTAGGACGCTCACTGTATTTAAAAACGAAGCAACGCAAAGAGAGACAGTTTGTGTTGCAACTACTGACTCATGAGTTGCGTACACCGATCACCAGTTTGGGATTAACAGTCGAAATGTTCAGAAATCGCTACGATGAGTTCCCAGATGAAACTCAAGGTGCGGTTTGGCGTTTAATCTCTGACTATCAAAGGCTGTCTCAGCTCACTGAAAACAGTAAGGTCTACCTAAGCACTGAACAATCTGAACCTTTATTGAAGCAAAACGCTTCGCTTGAAGAGTGGCTTGAACATGTATGCGAGAAGCACAACATAGGCTATCAATGTGAGTCCGGAGAAGTCGAGCTTAACCTGCCCTATTACTGGCTAACGATTTGCTTAGATAATTTGATCAAGAACGCTAAGCAACACGGTCAAGGTGAGGTATTGGTTAATGTAACGCTCGCGGATAAACTGAGGATCGAAGTGCAAGATCAAGGACATTTCCCTTCGTTGTTACAACGTACTTTGTCCCGAGTCACTCCAAACGACCCGCATAAACACGACAACATGGGTATTGGCCTCACCATTGTGGAACATTTAATGAAACAGGCAAATGGACGCCTCATTATTCTTCGTAATCCAACCAGATGTATTTTGGAAATAGCTTATGAACACCCTACTACTGATTGAAGATGACCCGTTACTTGGGCAAGGCCTCGTCAGTTTCTTTGAGTCTAACGGTTATCAATGTCTTTGGGCGCAAGATTCCAGTAACGCCAATAAACTATGGTTACGCGCCGATCTTGTCGTACTCGATAGACAACTAGAAGACGGTGACAGCTTACAACATCTTCCAAACTGGTTGCTCCTTAAAGCGCTACCCGTGATTGTATTAACCGCGAAAGTAGAAGTTCAACAGCGCGTAGAAGGCTTAATGGCAGGAGCAAAAGATTATGTGACTAAGCCATTTTCAAATGAAGAGTTGCTGGCGCGGGTCATCACTCAACTGCGTCCTCTAGGTACAAGCCATCTAGCTTACGCCAACATAAAGCTCAATTTGTCAGAAAGAATTGCTTATCTGGAAGAAAGCCCTATCGCTCTGAAACCAAAGGAGTTTCAGTTGCTGGTTCTGTTTATTCAAAACCAAGGGCGAGTGTTTCATCGAGACGAACTGCTCAATAAAATTTGGGGCTATCAAGCCTTTCCAAGCACCCGAACAGTAGACAATCACATACTCCGTTTGCGCCAGAAACTGCCGACACTCCACTTAGAAACTCACCGTGGTGTTGGCTATCGTTTAGTTGGGGACTCCCAATGAGAGTAAGATCGTTAACCGCTTTGCTGTGTGCGTTGCCGTTTGCTAGTCATGCGACTTGGTTTGCAGAGACACCTTTACAGCGCTCCTATCAATCGCTACTTGATGAGCAACCGCAGCTTGCATGGCAAGAACTACAGATCGCACTGAATCAAGAAGCACTTGATAGTCAGCTTTGGCTGCCCGTAAAACAAGAAATACTCACTAGAACTCAATGTGGAAGACAACTAAAACAAAGTGATGTATCTACCCACCATATCCAAGTGAGCTTTATTAAGCGTTACGGTCTTTCATCACAGGGCTATCAGATTAAAATCTCAGCCGAACCACGCAGCAGTGATCTAAATGAACAGGCTCAGCCTGTCACACTCATCGCTCCAGATGGTCTTTCTGTGATTGAAGGGCAGCTCGACTCAGGCGTTGATTACCAAGAAATCGAGACGAATGAGATGTTCATTAAGCCTGAATCTGGTGTTTATCAATTAACCGTTGGGGCGAACAGCTACCCCATTGTTGTTGCTTTAGATGACAGTAATCGCTGGTTAACACTGGAGAATAAACTTGAGAACGCACACGTAGTGGTGACGCCACCAGAGGTTATCGATAACTGCCCGAATACCCACGTAAGTTGGCAATGGTTTGATGAAAGCTACAACATGTTAGGTTTCAAAGTGCCGATCAAGGCAAAGCAAGTTGCGGTTCCTGCACAAAGCCCAACTGGAGCACAGGCCAAGTACTTAAGCGCATCAGTAGAAATGTTCGAGTACCAAGGTGCGATTGAGGTCCAGTACGTTCAACGCGTCGCTGTACCTTTCTAGAAAGCGTTTTTGTATAACTTTGAGGGATATCTTGATAGGTAGTTTTGATGGTTCGTTGTGATGGATAGCTTTGATGGTTCTACGAAGCAGAAATAGAGACATATAGGTGACAAAACACTAGCGCATCTTAGATGTAATAGCCGTACTTACTACCACGGACTCTAAACATGCTGAATATCCACCATAAATTAAATGCTTCATCTTGTGCCATGTTAGCCCTATTCACCGCTTGTACTTTTTCAACAGAGACACAAGCGAGTGAATTTACACTTCAAAACCACACTGGCGACAAAACTAACAATACTGTTTTAATAAACCCATCAACACTCACGATAGATTGGAATGGCTTGAGCGCTAACAGTGCTGCGCTAACCGTTGACGGTATCCCTCAAACAGTTGCCGAGATAACCACGGAATCAACCAGAGCCTTTTGGACGTTAATGCCAAGCAGAATCGGAGTAAAAGCGGAGTTAAACAAAGGTGAGCTAGACCTACAATTCACCCTACCTTCCGATATAAAAGTAAAGCGCAACCAACCAATCGAACTGGCTTGGTTTGACCTTGCGGAACAAGAAACACAAACACTGCTGCTGCCCTTTAGTGAAGGTATGCGCGTACCTACCGACAATAAGTTATGGGCCCGTTACCTCACCAATAACCACTCTGGAAGTAACACAACTCAAGACTTAAAGATGCCGTTTTGGACCACGCAGCAGAGCGATCAGTTCATCAGCTACCAGTTGATCAACCCGACCAATAACCAACTGTTTTTTACTGATGTCGGTTCTGAATCGAACTCTAAGAACAAGTCCCTTATTGATATGAGCGCATCACATCAATTTACCACGCTAAATCAATCACAACCTTTTGCTGTCCGCATAACGCTCGGCAATTCAATGCTCGATGGTGCCAAGCATTACCGAGACTGGCGCATCGAGAATGGATTATCAGAACCACTAGCGTCAAAACAAACGCGTAATCCAGATATCAACAAACTAGTTGGTGCAAGTCATGTCTACCTCTTTGGTAAAGATCCTTTGAGCATCCAAGATGTAAAAGACTGGTGGGGACTAAAAGAATGGTACTTTGGACGCTCTAAGCTCAGCATATCCGATGAAGCTAAGCGCGAGCTATCACCTTTGTCTAAGGGTAAGGACTGGTTGAACCAATACCACAAACAGTTGCTGTTGGATTCGATTAGCCAATCACTAAAAAGCTTATATCCCGTCGCATCTCCTACACTTGCTGACAACACGATTGAGGCGCAATACATCGCAGCGCAAAGCAGAAAAAAATGGTTATTTGAACATGCGTCTTCGTTTCTAAATTCACCAGACACTTGGGGGCAAGCTTTATCATCCGGCATGGTCGATAATCTAAATAACGCCGGATTGAACAAGCTTTGGTTGGGCTTTGATAACTGGATGCCTGCCTTTTATCAGCCAAACGCGGTCGAGTTAGCCAAACAATCTGGTTACTTGGTTGGGACTTACGACTCCTATAACACCGCAATACCGGCTCAATTAAATGACAGCTGGTTAACCGCTCAGCTACCAGATCCAATACGAAAGACATGCGCAATTGAACAAGCTGATGGAGCTTTGAAAAAAGGATTTCGTGGTAACGGCTTCTACTTAAACCCTAATTGCCATTTGGACTACGTAAAACAGCGCGTTAAAGACATCATGAAATTTGGTCACTTTAATAGTTTATTTTTAGATGTCGATGCGACCGCAATGGCACGTGAAGACTACAGTGACAATACAAGTGAATTGCAGATGCTTTCCGATTTCAACAACCGAATGCATTGGCTAAGTGAGCAACCGTCACTGATATTGGGTTCCGAAGACGGCAACAGCTTAACCACCAAAGGCATTGCGTTTGCGCACGGCTTGGAAACGATTGGGTTTGGGTGGACAGATAAAGAGATGAAACAAGACCGCCAATCCCCCTACTTTCTAGGTCGTTGGTATCCTGGTCATAAACCCGACTTTTTCTTCAAACCAGCAAAGGTTAAAGAACCGTACAAGTCGCTACTATTTTCGCCTCAATATCGTGTTCCGCTTTACCAAGCTGTATTTCATGATGAAGTGATTAATATGCACCATTGGCACTCAGACAGTCTCAAGTTTACCGATGTGAAAACCAACCGTGACTTAACAGCCATGCTATATAACACGCCCGCGATGGTGCACTTAACCAGAGACGAAGCTCTCAAAAGCACAAACACGAGGCTCAGAGCGTTAAAACACTATCAAGATGGGTTTGAGCCGATACATGAACAACTGTGGGATAAAGCGTTGATTGATTTCTCATGGTTAAATAACAACGGGACTGTCCAACAAACCACGTTCAGTGATGGTAGCAAGATCATCGCCAACTTCTCTGATCAAGCGTTTAATAAAAGCGACATCGATGTGGCTGCGGCTTCCATCAAAGCGATATTAAGCAATGGAGAAGTCATAAAGTGGAAATCCGAACTTAACTGAATGTGATTAATTTGGTCCCTTAGCTAGTAGCAGAAAGCTAAGGGATTAAGCTATCCGTTATAACGCCCAGGATTAAGCAAACCAAGCTACTTACGCTTCTCACTTTGAAACGCTGTAAGTAGGTAATCGATAAATACCTTCTTGCGTTTCGGCATTAATTGTCTGTCGGCATACACCAAGCTTACCGAAACTTGTGGCATGTTATATTCCGGCAGCAGATTCACCAGTCGACCAGTCTTGAAATGCTCCCGACAGATGAACTCAGGTAACACAGCCAGCCCTAAGCCATCGACACAGGCCGTTAAACACGCAGTAATCGTGTTTACCCGAAGCTGGCTTGGTAGCTTAATCAATTCAGACTCCCCATCACCTAATTGCAATTCCCACTTAGGTAGACGTGCCGCTTTATTTACCACCTCTATCATGCGAAATGGGATCTTCAGATCCTTTGGCGTGTTTATCGGGCCAACTTGTTCTAGATATTTAGGACTCGCCACTAGCACACGTTTAGAGGTTGTTAGATAACGTGAGACTAGGCTTGAATCGACTAGCTCACCAATCTGTGCGTACAGGTCGATTCCTTCGCCGATGATGTCAACCTCACGGTTGGTTAGCTCCAAGTTCATCGTCACATTCGGATATTCAAGCAGAAAGCTATGGATATACTTAGCAAGCACTTGATGCCCCAACTCTACCGGTAGTACTACATTCAATGGACCGCGAATCAGGTCTTGGTTTGCAGAGACTTCCAGCTCCGCTTGATTCATGATCTCTTGCATTTGAAGGCTCGACTGATAGAAACGCTCTCCTTCAGGCGTGAGTATCAAACTGCGAGTCGAACGAGTGATCAGTCTCACACCTAAATGCTGTTCTAGCTCCGCTAATTTTCGACTCACTGTTGATTTCGTCATATTCAACACTTCAGCAGCGTGCGTAAAACTCCCACAATCAACGACTTGTGTGAAAACAGTCACAGCATTTAAGTCCATAAGACCTCCGAAAATTACAATTAGTAAGATTTTTGCAACAGTGTTTCCCCTTTTTCCTATCTTATCAATCAATCAGATTCATTTACAATTCGTTACATCCAAATAAAAACAAAATGAGAAAAGAGAAATGGCAGAGAACAACACGGCTTCGCAACCAGTAAGCACAAAAAAACGTAAAAAAGCCCCGCTTATTGCCACTGCGATCATGCTGTCATTGGGTTTAGCTGGTGCTGGATATTGGTACGGTTACGGTCAGTACTTTGAGTCGACCGATAATGCCTACCTACAAGGCGACATTACCAATATCAGCCCTAAGGTATCTGGCTATATCGTTAAGTCCTATGTAACGGACAACCAATCAGTTAAGGAAGGCGATCTATTGGTTCAAATCGATGATCGTGACTACCAAGCTGCGCTTGCTCAGGCTAATGCTCACCTAGCCGTCGTTCAGTCTGACGTGAAGAACCTCATTGCTCAACAGACGTTACAACGTAGCAAAATTAGCCAAGCAGAAAGTGGCGTTGACTCAGCGAAAGCAGAGTACAAACGTGCGATTCAACAAGTGCAGCGCTCTCGTAGTCTGTTAAAACGTAATTATGCTTCTCAAGATGAAGTCGATAGCATGGTCGCTCAACAAAAAGTAACCCTTGCTGACTTAGAAGAAGCAAAAGCAAACCTGATTGCAAGCAACGATCAATTAACGGTTATTGCTAGCGAAATAGAACAAGCTAAAGCATCGGTCACTGAAGCCCAAGCACAACAAGAACAGGCACAGTTAAACCTTGAATACACCAAAGTTTATGCGCCAATAGATGGCGTAATCGGTAAGCGAAGTGTACGTGAAGGCTTATTAATTCAAGCCGGTGCGCCGCTCATGAGTTTAGTGCCAAACAATCAAGTGTGGATTGAGGCAAACTTCAAAGAGACGCAACTAAGTGGAATCCACAAAGGCCAAACGGTTGAAGTGGAATTGGACGCTTTCCCTGGGCAACCACTTGAAGGCATTGTCGACAGCTTCTCACCGGCAACTGGCGCTAAGTTCGCACTACTTCCACCAGAAAACGCAACAGGTAACTTCACCAAGATCGTTCAACGTGTACCTGTGAAAATCACGATTCCAGACCAGAAAGAGCTAAAAGGTCGTCTGCTTCCTGGTTTGTCTGTGGTTGCGACCATCGATAAACGAGGCTAACCATGAGCAACGCTGGCGTTATCACCCCTACGAATGATGAGAATGAGGTATCAACTCGCCATTGGATCGCCCTATTCGGCGGCTTGATTGGTGCGTTTATGGCGATCTTGGATATCCAGATCACCAACTCATCTCTTAAAGATATTCAAGGTGCGCTATCTGCGACCTTGGATGAAAGTTCATGGATATCTACGTCATACCTAGTCGCTGAAATGATTGCAATTCCACTCAGTGGTTGGCTTTCAAAAGCATTAGGTAAACGTCGCTATCTAACATGGACTACAGCAATCTTCACCGTGTCGTCATTACTGTGTTCATTCTCATGGAACATGACCTCGATGATCGTGTTCCGTGCGATGCAAGGTTTTAGTGGTGGTGCTTTGATACCACTCGCCTTCTCACTCGTTATTCAGCTACTACCTATCAACAAGCGCGCTGTCGGCATGGCTTTGTTTGGTGTTACTGCGACATTTGCTCCATCTATTGGTCCAACATTTGGTGGCTGGTTAACCGAGAATTTCTCGTGGCACTACATTTTCTACATCAACATCCCACCAGCCCTGCTATTGATCACTATGATCCGGTACGGCTTGGATGATGAGAAACTCGACCTTGGTACGCTGAAAAAAGCCGATTGGTTTGGTATCGCAACCATGGCATTAGGACTTGGCTGTTTGGAGGTAGTACTCGAAGAAGGCAACCGTGAAGAGTGGTTCAGCTCAAGTTTTATCATTACGTTGAGCATTATTTCTGTCGTGAGTTTGGTTTACTTCGTGATTAACGAGCTTCAACACAAAAAGCCATTGGTTAACTTAAGGCTCCTGCGTGATGGTCAGTTTGCGATGTCTTGTTTGGCGTATCTGATCTTGGGTATGGCATTACTTGGCTCTATCTACGTATTGCCACTGTACCTCACTCAGATTCAGCAATACAACGCGATGGAAATCGGTGAAGTGCTCATGTGGATGGGCTTCCCTCAACTATTCATATTTCCAGTCGTGCCTAAGTTGACTCAAGTCATTAAGCCGAAATACTTAGTGACCTTTGGCTTCGCTATGTTTGGTTTCAGTTGTTACGTAAATACCCACATGACCATAGACTTTGGGGGCCAACAGTTGATTTTATCAATGGTGCTGCGTGCGATTGGTAGCCCGTTCATCATGGTTCCACTTTCTTTAGTGGCAATGAAGAACATCAATAAAATGGATACACCGGACGCCTCCACGCTAACTAACGTTATGCGTAACTTAGGCGGGGCTTTCAGTATCGCGATTATCGCTACTCTGTTGGACAACAAAACGCGTGAACACCTTGGTCATATTAAAGAGTCATTGCCTTCAGTAAACCAATTGGGGTGGCAAACACTGAAGGAGCAACAGGCGTTCTTTATTCAATCAGGAAGTGACACTGCAACGGCGATGCATCAAGCCCAAGCGAGTTTGCTAGGAACCATGCAACGTGACGCGGCAATTATGGCCTACAATGATGTGTTTCTTATGATGACCGCATTCTTGGCATTGGCTGCTGTGTTAATTTTTAGTATGCGTGATTAAGGTTGAAGGCTTAAAAACACCGCTTGATTAGTAGATAAGTACGATTCTAATTCAACAAAAAAGCAGGACTAATCACTTGCCTCTTGTGATCAAAATAGTGTTGACCTTAGAAAGTCAAGCAGAATCAGTCGCCGCAAAGAAACACTCTCGATTATTTGTAAATATTCTTTAATTACCAATAACTTATTAACCGCATAGATGTGAACTGAGCACCTTGACAATGTGCAACATGATACTTAAATTAAGAATATCATTTGGTATAGAGGAAAATGGGTTTGGCCTTACCAGGAGACCTAAGGGTGTTAATCGTCGACGACTCTAAGAGTGCGACGATTCTGATCAAACAACAGCTTGCCAGTTTAGGCGTTGCGCACGAGTGTATTTTCATTGCGACAGATTACCGACAAGCCATTAAGGCTGTCGAAACGCATGCGTTTCATGTTCTGCTCATTGATTATCACTTAGAGCAGTCGTTTACCGGCTTTGAGCTACTAAGTATTCTGTATCGTAATCGTCTTATCGACCACACGGTTGCAACAATTTTACTCTCCGGGGATATGCGCCAAGAAACAGTGCTTACCGCCCTATCAGGAGAGGCCCACCACTTTATTTCTAAGCCAATTAACACTCAGGTATTAGGCAAGAAAATCAAAAGTGCTGTATTCGAGTCAAGACAAATAGACCAACTAAACCGCCTATACCCTATTACGACACCGGAATTGCTTAAACAGGCATTAGAAATAACCAGCGAAAAATCCAATGTTCAATTCGAAGCAACACTGATTGAACACTTAATCGCAGGAAAGAAGTGGCAACTGCTCTCTAGTCTAATCACTCACTCTAAAACTAATATGCACCCAACCAAATTGGTCGCAGAAGCGTTAATTCTAGATAGCTTGGGAAAGCCGAACTTGGCGATAGAGAAACTACACAACTATCTTATCGTTCAACCACTATCCTTGAGCGTGATTGATTGCCTCAGCTGTATTTATGAAAAACACAAGATGCTACTGCCCGCTTTAAAATTGGCTATTCGTGCATTTGAGATGACGCCAAGTATTAGCCATCGCGCAATCAGAGCGATCGATTTGGCTGAAAACGCTGATAATACACACATGCTTATTAAGCTTGGGGAGATGTACGCAAGCCATATTTCACCCGCCGATATCGACGTAATTCATTCAATTGGAACCCACTTCGATTCCCTAAGAGCGACGTACCAAAGAGAAACTCAAGTACCAAATAAACGTCTTTTGCTTGAGCACGCCTCCCAATTTACCGAATTAGTCAATTTGAAGCTACCAGCCAAACTTCAACAACAAGTATTAGCAAGCCTAGCACTGTTCCAAAGCAATATATTGTTGATTGAAGGCAGCCCGTTAGTTGCGCACAAAAAAGTGATACGAGCGACTAAATTGTTAGCTAATCAGTTTTACAATCAACCGACTTCACTGCTATCGCAATTTTTGCCTTTGCTATGCCACTTTGGTGAATACTCTTTGTATCACATCGTCGAAGAGTGTTTGAAATTACGCGGTGAGGCAATAAACGATAAACTGGAGTCTCTCAAAGACGATCCTTCGAACTGTATCAACATCGAAAACTCAGGATCGATCCAAGAACTACGCGACTTTATTACCAATTACCCCTATTCAGTCGCCGCTAAGCTAGACTATCTTTACGCTGTCAATAACGCATGCGTTGAAACAGACCTTAGCGACGAATACGTGGAAGATCTTATTCAGTTAGACCTTCCTCCTAGATGGAATCAATGGATTAGTAACTCATCAAAATATGGTTATTCCACTAAGCCGCCCAGCCCATTTTCAATATGCAGCCGACAGGAGTCTATATGCTAGATTTTGATGCTTTAAATGCCTACCTAGACAATGACAGAGATGTAATTTTTGCCGTGTTATCAACCTACCAAGAAGACCATGGCAATTCGTTACAAGAGATCGAAGAACTGGTACAACAGCAAGATTGGGGCAAGCTTCATTTTACGGTGCATACCTTAAAAGGCATTTTGGCCAGCTTTGGAGAAGAGACAGCAACCGTTGCCCTAGAAAGAGTTGAACAGAACACGTTTAACAAAATAGCGCCTGAAGCTGAAGACCTTTCGCTGATCTACAGTGAGATGAAAATTATTAATCAACAAATCGATGAAGTGCTCAGCACCTATTAGTCTAGAAGTCGTTCCACTTACTTCATTTTATCCCATCACAAGTAATGACGATGTATGTTGAGGTTCTGTAGATTCTAAGAACCTCAACGCTTGTCATTTTCGTGAATAAATTATTCCTTTCGTATTACCTATGAGTTCAAATCGTTTGGATGTATTTAAGTAGCGAAGCTACTCTATACGTTTAAATTTTATGAAAATGAAAACTGTATGCCCATCACCATGTATTAGAAAGAGAGTTTAAAGACCTCTAAAAATGTGATTAGAAGTAAGAACTATTCATTCAATCGAAATAAGCGTCGGATTCATAAGAAGTTATACTCCTCCCACACTTCAAAAAAATTAACCCGAACAAAGTTTCAATATCGCTATTTTTACTCTACTGTTTTTAGATAAAAACAGTTGGATGGATCCTTATATGGCGATTACGGCCTGGAATAACCTTTCAGTCAAACATAAACTCTTTGGCTTAGTTCTACTTCCCATTTCACTTTTGCTCTTCCTCGCTGGCAGACAAGCGTTTATTTTGACGACACAGTTAACTGATTTTGAGCGCACCAATCAGTTATCTGTCTACCTTCAAGATATTTCTGTCTTGTATAAAAGCACCTTAGCGTCGAGTCCTGAAGAGTTTACTGCACAAAGTGAACAAGTTAAGTCAGAGCTCAAAACCTTATCTCCTATTATCTTTCTAGGGGCCTCTGATGAAATGAATCAGTTAGTCGCGGATTTTAGCGAAGCTACCCTATCCACCATGGAAGCAACGGATACTTACGATAAATTGGATGCCCAAGAGTGGCAGAGTGATTTATACAAACAGTTGTTGCTAGAGATAGAAAAGGTACCGTTCGAGAATACCAAGCGAGAAATCCAACAGCACCTGACCGCCTTACAACAACTCGAGTGGTTGATGTTCTGGTCGAACGAAGAATTTAAATTGGGCACCTCACTTATTGAGATATTCCAAAGTAGCCAAGAATACGATCCCGAACTAGCAGAACAGATTGAAACCCTGAGTGAAAGACAACAACTGTTTTTGGAGCGCTTCGTGTCATTGAATGCCAACGAACACCAGGTTTCACTCATGGTTGAAGTGTTCAGAAATGATGTGTTTGCTCAAAGCCAAGAAATAAGAAACGCCCTACTCGATCTCAACGCACTTAGTCAGTTAACACCTCAAGAGATATCCGTTGGCTTGGAAGCAATGAGCGCGCGACTGAACCTATTACAGAGTTTAGGGAACGTCATCAAACAAGAGTTCCAAGTTGAAGTTGAACAAGCAATCTCAGCAGCTCAAGTACAAAGAACACTATTCATCTCTTTGGTCGCCTTACTCGCAACCATTGTTATGGGATTAACGCTGAGTTTAGCGGGACAGGTTACCAATAATCTTGGCTTAGTTCTGAAATTCTTAAAGAGTGAAAATGATGAAAATCGCCCTTCTCTGGAGAAGCTCATTCAAGGCAAAGATGAACTGAGTCTATTCGCTCAGCAAGTTGAGCGTTTAACGATTGAAAGAGAGCACGCCAAAGAAAAACTGACGCTAGCGAAAGAAGACGCAGAGCGGGCTAAAGAGGACGCAGAACAAGCAAAAGATCACGCAATACAAGCAAGTAAGGCGAAGAGTAGTTTCCTTGCCAACATGTCACACGAGATCCGCACCCCGTTAAATGGCGTTATCGGTATCTCAGAGATCCTTTCTGATACTCCATTAACCCCGACACAGCGTGATTATGTAGACACCATAGAAACCTCTTCTCAACTCTTGCTTAGCTTAATCAATGACATATTGGACTTCTCGAAAATTGAATCGGGTATGTTGCTGATCAGCCCACATTCTGCGTCTATCCGCGAATCCATTTATGACATTGCGTCGATCGTTGCACCAAAAGCCAAAGAACAAAAAGTATCAGTCAACGTTGATATCAGCCCTGATACTCCAGCGAGAGTGATGATCGATGACCACCGTCTAAGACAAGTGCTGATGAACTTTATGTCGAATGCTGTGAAGTTCACAGCAGAAGGCGGCGTTACCCTCTCGATCAACACTCTCCAACAATCCAACGACAAGGTTACAGTGCGCTTCGCAGTGCGAGATACGGGTATTGGTATCGATAAACAGCAACAAAGACAGATATTCGAACCTTTTGCACAAGAAGATGACTCAACGACTCGTCAGTTTGGTGGTACCGGCCTTGGACTTGCCATCAGCACTCAGCTCATAGAACTAATGGGCGGACAGATACAGTTAGATTCAGTCAAAGGCGAAGGTAGCTGTTTCTATTTCGACCTAGAATTAGCGGTTGATTTAATGCTGCCGAAGCCAAGCTCAGCTTCCGCAGACATTTATATTCTTGGGCATGCTAACTTGCTTTTAGAGCGCATCAAAAATGACCTGAAACTCTATGGGTTAGAAGTCGTGCAAACCACCGATAATACGAGCGAGATTAGTGACCAAATTGCCAACAAACGACACACAAAACCGACTACGGTTATCTTTGCAGAAAGTAATGAGTTCCAAGCCAGTGATTTTGCCGATCAGCTAGATATGCTTCATAAAAATGGCGCGACTATTTGTTTAATTCGTTCCTTCCTCAGCGACCCCGCCGACATCGGAGAATGTATCGCGGCACAAGTGTCACAACCCCTACTCGGCCTGCGCTTAATAAAAGCAGTCGAACTTTGCGATACACAAGGCTTAGCTCATCTATCGAATGCAAACCAGTTTGGGCTTCAGGTTCAACATAAGATCTTGATTGTCGAGGATAACAAGATAAACCAAAAAATAGCCGGTCTACACGTCGGGAAAAGCGGGTTCGAATTTGAATTCGCGAATAATGGGCAAGAGGCCGTGGATATGTTTACCGCGAACCCTCATTACGCAGCAATCTTGATGGATTGTATGATGCCTGTCATGGACGGCTTTGAGGCAACGGAGCACATTCGACGTATCGAGAAAGAGACACAAGCAACCCGCCGCATCCCCATCATTGCGTTGACTACCAGTGTTATCGATGACGACATTCAAAAGTGTTTCGATGTGGGTATGGACGATTACGTGCCTAAGCCGTTCAAGTTTGAGATGTTAAAAGAGAAAGTGCTAACGGCTGTCGAAGCAATGCCGCTTCAAGTAACACACAGTCCAACGCCAACGCACAACTCAACCGTTACCCCTATTCACAATGCCACTCCTACAACTCAAGCAGCAAAAACCACGCTGCCGGAAGAGCATCAAGAAGAACCTGTACCAAGCAAGTCTGAGAAGATTCTGTTGGTCGAAGATAATCGTGTAAACCAAAAAGTGGCGTCAGTCATGCTTAAGAAAGCAGGTTATACCTTTGAAGTTGCGGACAACGGCCAGATTGCCGTTGATATGTATCAGAACGACAGCAGCTTCGACATTATTTTAATGGACTGCATGATGCCGGTGATGGATGGTTTCACCGCAACCAGGGAGATTAGAAAACACGAGAAAAACCTTGGCTTAACAAAGACTCCTATCATCGCGTTAACCGCCAGCGTTATCGACGATGATATTCAAAAGTGCTTTGATTCGGGAATGGATGGTTACGTTGCGAAGCCCGTAAGAAAAGAGAAACTATTCCACCAAATTGAAAGCGCGACTTGCTAGGAGAAACCAATGGATTGGAAGAAAACAATAAAAACATTCCAGTGCAGAGCTGCATTCATCGCGATACTAGGGCTATTAGGAAGTCTACTTCTTATTAGCCTAGCTCATGCAGCGGAAGACTACGCCATATTCTCTTTAGACACAGAGTTTGAAGCGATTTCTATTAACAAAGCAAGAAAGCTATATCGAGGAAAAACCAAACGTCTTAACGGCAAACGTGTAGAACTATCAGATTGGCCTGAAAACAGCGCCGAAAGAGAGGAATTTTATCAACTTTTACTAGGAAAAAACGCCGCTCAAATGAACGCTCACTGGGCCGGATTATCTTTCTCGGGTAAAGCGCGTTATCCAAGAGAAATCAAAGTGGCGTCGACAGACAGCTTAGTGGACTGGCTCAACGACAAACCTAACCGTATTGGTTATGCCCCACTCTCTTCGATTCCTCAAAATGCCAACGTTCTCTACGTTATAAGCTCGGAGAAATAACATGAAAAAGATAATTACGTCAGTGCTATATGCTTCAATTGCCTCTCCGGCTTTCGCGATCATCGAGCTCACGGATAACTTGTCTCTGAGCGGCTTTGGTTCAACGTCTTGGGCGACATCAGACAACGACAACCCTTTAATCATCAATCGTGGTTTTACCGATGAGAGTTGTTACGACTGTGATACCACTTTTGGTGTTCAACTCGATTATTTCTACGACTCATTCAAAGCCTCTGTGCAAATTGTTAAAGCTCCTCAGTACGATTGGAGTGACCCACAATTAGAATGGGCTTACCTTGGTTATGAATTCAATGATTTTGATGTCAGTATCGGGCGATTGAGACTGCCTCTCTTCCTTGCATCTGAGTACTACTATGTTGGGCAAGCCTACATGACAGCAAGGCCACCTACAGAAGTGTATAACGCCGTATTAGGTATAACCGCATTTAACGGGATTAAAGTCAGCTGGACTCATGATGTGAGTGATGAGGCAACACTGTTACTCTCCCCTTTCTTTGGCGTAAAAGACAAAAACGAAGTCGATTTTAATTCGAGTACAGAACTGGAATTTGAAACCAATCGCATGTTTGGTGCCAACCTTCGGTTAAGTGGAGAGAACTATCGTTGGAATTTGTCCTTCCTCGACTCCAACTTTGATCAGACTGTTAAGATTAAAAACGTTGGTGCGTTACCCACTGCAGACAACCAACACATCCAGCTTTGGTCTTTGGGTGCTGAGTATGAATTTGGTCAAGCGCTACTATCAAGTGAAGGACAAATCAGTGACTTCTCTTCATCGATGTATGCGAGTTTAGGCTACAGATTGAATTCGTTTACGCCTTATGTCGTTTATGGCGCAGAGTTTGACTCAAACGAACACCTCACAGGCAACAGCTATTTGATTGGTATCGATTACGACGTATTGCCGAACGTTTCCCTCAATGGTGAGGTGCAATACTTTGAAGCTCGTAAGACAAACGGCGCTTTTGTTGAAGACTTCAATCCACTAACGGGCTTTGATGATAAAGATGCAGTGCTCTATACGATTATGCTAAGTTTCGTGTTCTAACCTCTACCGAGAAAACATTTAACCAGTAAAACGAGAAGCCCAAGACAACACCTTTGTCTTGGGCTTTTTATCATCATCTAAAATTGCATTAGTACTTAAACAGCACTTTCACGTCACCCGTCAATGCCGATTCATCAACGTAACCAATGGCGTTAGTTTTTGACGCTACCGTTGTGATGGCCTCACTATAGTCTGCAACTTGAATAGGCGCTTCAGCTTTACCTGTAAATACTAGCCTTGACCAAACAGATTGTAGCTGAGATTCACTGCGCCCCGTTGCGACCTCATGGAAGGCAAGTCGTCCTTCTGAACCATCCACTAACTCTACAATTTGCGCCTTAGTCCCGTTAGCCAGCTTGCTCTTTTTACCCATAAAAAGCTTTTTGACATCCGACTTCGACAATGAATCCACACCGGCATTGTTACCAATAACAACCATGCCTGCCGATACATTAAATGAAAGGATGGCTAATGTTATCGCTGATAATAAAGTTTTCATGTTGCCTCCTTAAAATACGAAATCTAGACGAGCTGAATAGACAATTGAGCTGTCTTCAAGGTAATTCCCTGTCGCCATAAATGGGTTAGCTGCAGACGTCTCAACATTGGTTTGGAAGCCACCGCTTGTATCGCGGTAATCCACGTAAGTCACGTCAGCCTTTAACGACATATTTTTAGAAAAGTCCCAACGGTTACCGATAGAGTAAGAGATACGCTCGTAATTCATCGTCTCTTTAACTGCCGTAATCGTCATGTTTTCACGTTCATCGTTATCCGTGGTTTCAACCCAACTTACAGAAAGGTAAGGCGTAAACTCATTGATTCGGTAACCGACCAAGCCTGAAACTGATTGATAGTCGTAGAATTGACCTTCAATTTGAACGTCAGCGGCTTCTACGTTAACCAGTAGATCGCCGTTATCATATTGCGCCCCCAAGGAGATAAACTGACCATCTTGGCTATCAAGTAAAGGAGCTAACTGGCGGCAGTATGGTTCCGTTGATGTATTGAAATCACAAGAAGGATTCGTTTCAGCAACCAAGTAAGAACCACGGAAAGTAAAATCATCAACGTTCCAGTTCGCGCTCAAACCATACAGTTGATCTAACTTAACCTCACCTACTATCGAATCTTCCTCATCGATAGTGCCAATACCAACCAATGGCTGCAGCAATAGGCTTGAGTCTTCAAGCTCTATCGGAATCAGCAAGTCTGCGCCGGTATAACCTTTCAAAACAATGTTTTCATAAAGCTCTTGAGACGGCCTGATCATTGGGTACGCATAGCCTAGATCGGTGTAGTCTGAATAGAAGAATAGAGGAAGACGAAGCTTACCTGCACGAGCAGTAAACGAGTCGAAATCATAAGACGCGTAAGCCATCTCAAAT
The DNA here is from genome assembly GCF_002954585.1 of Vibrio chagasii. GTDB lineage: Bacteria > Pseudomonadota > Gammaproteobacteria > Enterobacterales > Vibrionaceae > Vibrio > Vibrio chagasii_A. The sequence continues at coordinate 413,031 of NZ_MSCI01000001.1, read as the reverse complement.
TTTGGATCATAGTCATAGCGGCTATTAGCAACCACCTGTGTTACGAATTTAGCACGCTCGTTGACTTGAAAGCCAAACTGCACCCCTGCTAGCGTCTCTTGTTCCCAGTCGAGTTTTTCGTCAGTGTAACCCGCATAACCTATGGCGTTATCTGACTTACCAATACCTACAGAACCGAATCCGCTAATACGAATATTGTCCATGCTTGTAGCATTAGCGCCAAACGCCATGCCTACGAGTGCAGCAACCACTGTCTTTCTCATAACTAACTCCATTGTTATGTTATTTTCTTGTTTTTATATGAATCACCCGAATTTCGGGTGTAGACCTCCCTCCTTTATGTTTCACGAACAAGGATAGAGAGGACAATTAGGGGCTTTTAACTCACTTTAAAGTGGCCAGTTAATGTTGATATGTTTCGAGTGACCTCTTGAATATCATGGGCGACAGCATCAACTTGTTTTACACTGTTGCTGGTGCCTTCTGCCATTTTGCGAATTTCTTCTACAAAGGTTTCTATTCGGGTTGAGGTCTGCTCTTGCTGCTCTGTCGCAGCGGCAATACTTTCGTTTCGTTGGCTGATTTCGGTGACATCTGATGTAATTCTTTGTAGTGAACCTTCAGCCACTAAGAACTTCTCTACACAGTCTTCTGCTTTAATAACGCTTTCAGAGATAATGGTCGAAGCCGTTTGTGCTTGTTCTTGAAGTTGTAAAAGTACCGACTGAATTTCTTGGGTTGAAGTTTGTGTCCGTGACGCTAACGTTCGAACCTCGTCAGCAACAACAGCAAAACCTCGACCTTGTTCTCCAGCACGAGCCGCTTCAATGGCCGCGTTAAGCGCTAACAGGTTGGTTTGTTCTGCTATCGCACTGATCGATTCTAAAATTGAACCTGCACTTTGTGTGTTGTCGTTTAGTTGTTTGACAACTTGCGATGCATTACTGACATCGTTCGTTAGCTCTTTTACCGCAACGATTGTGCACTCTACTTGCTGCTCCCCTAAGCTTGCTTGTTCGCTAGCACTAGAAGCAGAAGATGACGCATCATTTGCATTGGTTGCAATGTCTCGAGCAGCAAGAAATAGCTGATTCAATGAACTAGAAACTTCCTCAATTGAAAGGTGTTGCTTAGTAGAAAGCTCATTTGTAACTTGGCTCGACTTAACAAGAGAGCCAGAGATCGAATCCAGTTGAGTCACGTTGTCTATGGTATGGGTTACGTTCTGTTGCAGATAAGACACGAAGCTATTAAATGACTCTACTAATGGTTTAAGTTCATCATTTTTCTCGTGTTGAAGACGTACTGTTAGGTCTCCGTCTCCCTCAGCGATATCGTGCATCTTATCGCTAATGTTTGCCAGATCCGCTCGAATTCCTCTTACGACTAACCACCCGAAGATACACATAGCAAGCATTGCTACAGCACCAGAAACACTCATGATTTGGTTAGCCTGTTTATTATTGGCTTCTAAATCTTCAACGGCATTCTCGAACTCAGTTTGTCGGTCTGCGCTGAACTCACGCATGCCGAGGGTTAAGGCATCTAAAATCGCGGTACTTTCTTTTGCCAAACGTCCAGCTTCGCTCAGACTGATCTCCCCATCGATCATTCCTTGGGCAATTTGGTAGGCAAGTTCAAAATATTGATTGGTCTTATTTTGCAGAAGTGTCGATTCACCCTGCAGAGAATGATCCAGCGTGATTTGTATATTGAAATTACTTTGAATCGCAGCAAGAGTTTGCTTATTCATCTCCAAAATTTCTTCATCACCAAGCGTTACAGCTAAGTTAAAGCGCTCCGCCAATTGGGAGATCAGCACACTATTTAACGACGCCGCATTCATCACGGGATAAGTAACTTGGTCAATTCGATTAACCTGCTTGGTATTACTAGTGAGTGTATTCCCACCGACAAATAGAATACTAATAAACCCTACTAACGAAACCAAACATAACGCCAAAATTCGATTCTTAATCGATAGTGTAAACATAAGCTTCCTTGCTAAACAGTATGACAAACCGCACTGGTATTTTTTCGCACAATAACAGATCTGACCAGTTATTCAATCGGTCAATACAAAAATAGTGACAAATATGTAGATATTGTTTATAAAATGTATCAACTGAAAAATTACCATATAAATCATAAGCTTTAATTTCCAACTTCATCAAATACTGCTTAATTCCAAACTCATGATCCTGTTTAAAACTTAATGTTTATTAGGGCTCATACTCAGGCAACATATTTAAACGCACGTATTCCATAGGCTTAATGTCGAGTCGAAACATATAAAACACGATGATTCAAACACCTTACCAATAATTAAATTTCCCACATGCCCTACACTTTAATAACTGTGTCAACATCGTCAGGTTTGTGTAAGAAGGCGACAGGCTCACGAACTTACTCTTTTTAATTCAGTCAACCTTAGAGCGACTAAATTAAACCTCTAATTGGAGAGCGCATGCGTATAGCAACTTTATCTTTAAGCTTGGTTTCAGCGGTGGGTTTTGCTGCTGAGCCCAGTCCTTTTCCAGTAGTGCCTGATGCTGAAGGTGACAAACTCATGGTTAGTGCGACAAACCCCTATGTCAGCAGCACTGGCTATTCGATACTAAAACAAGGCGGTATTGCCATCGACGCCATGGTGGCAATGCAAATGACCATGTCAGTGGTCGAGCCCGACATGACCGGGATCGGCGGCGGAACATTTGCTTTGTTTTATCAGCATGATAAAGACCAGTTTCTCGCTCTTGATGGACGAGATGAGGCTTCTCCAAGCGCGACCCCCGACATGTTCATGGAAAACGGCAAGCCACTGAGTCGAAATGAAATTTTAGGTCCGCGTTCGGTCGCTGTACCTAGCACTCTTCGTTTACTTTATAGTGCCCACCAAGAGTATGGGAAACTACCTTGGGCAGAATTAGTTCAACCGGCCATCGACCTGGCGAGCAAAGGTTATGCGATGAACAGCCACACGTGAGACATTGTGGTCCGTGAGCAAAACCGTTTAATTGAAGATCCAGAAATCAAAGCGCTCTATTGGGATAACGACGAAATCAAACCGACTGGCACCTTGATGACCAAGCCAAAGCTTGCCGACACGTTGACCAATATTGGTCAACAAGGTGACAAATGCCTTTATGGTGGAGAGTTTGGTAAGAACATTGTCGAAACGGTCAACGGTCTCATCGATTCAGATCATGCAAAATTATCCATTGGAGACTTTGAGCAGTACCAAATCAAAACGCGTGACGTCATTGAGAGCGACTATCGTGGTAACAAGTTCGTATTCTTTGGCTACCCTGCCTCTGGTGGCGTGATGGTAGCGCAAAGCCTAGAAATGCTAGAAGCGTATGATTTGGCGGACATGTCCAAAACCGACGCAGAACCATGGCGATTAATGACAGAGGCAATGAGAATCGCTGAAGCCGATCGTATTGCTTACGCCGGCGACCCTGATTATGTGGAAACGCCCGTAAGTGCCCTGCTTGATAAATCTTATATTGATAAGCGACGCCAACTGATCCCAGAAGACGGTATCGCTCAGTCAAACCCGAAAGCTGGGAAGGTTTCAGATACCGATTACGCACAACATCAAGGCTTTGAGAGCAAGGATACCGGACACATCTCCATCATCGATAAAGAAGGCAATGCGATAGCCATGACAAGCACCGTCGGTACAGGAATGGGCTCTGGCGTGATGGTAAACGGTGTGATTTTGAATGCGCAAATGGCGAACTTTTCTACCAAACCAACTCAGCATACTGCTACTGCTCAGGAAAAACGAAAAGCGTTGAATTAAATGTGGACGAATGATTGGTCTCTCATGCACACTAGCGCAATATTAAACCTCTCATCCCCTGGGATACTCTCTGTCTGGCTCAAAAGATTTAATGAACCCGGTATCAAAGGGCTCAAACAAGCAAGCGCCCAAATAGCTATGAATGTGAGCTGCGGTTGATAAAGTCAATTTATCATGAACACAAGGGTCGATACGGCTACCGCCGTATTCACTTGGCACTCAAAAATCGGGGATTCGTGCTTAATCGCAAAACGATTCAAAGGCTTATGGCTCAGCTCAACCTTAAATCGCCGGTCAGGATTAAAAAGTATCGTTCATATCGAGGAGAGTCTGGAACAGCAGTTCCTAACGTACTTGAAAGAGATTTTAGTGCGACTCAACCCGATGAAAAATAGGTAACTGATGTCACGGAGTTCAAAGTCAAAGAGCAGAAAGTCTACTTGTCCCCGTTGTCGACTTGTTTACTCAGGAGGTGGTTGCTTATAGAGTGGCCAAAAATGCCAACTTGCCGCTTGTCACGAATATGCTGACGGAAGCTATATCAACGCTTAAACCCAACTCAAAGCCAATTATGCATAGTGATCAAGGTTGGCAATATCGTCATCGACAGTATCAGAAAAAGGTAGCGGAGAGTGGTTTAACGCAAAGTATGTCGAGAAAAGGTAACGGCTTAGATAATGCGGTTGCTGAAAACTTTTTTGCTTTACTCAAAACAGAGATGTATCACAATCAAAGCTTTGAGGATGCAGATGCACTAATAGAGCAAATTAAAGAATATATCGAGTACTACAATACCAAACGTATAAAAGTGAAACTAAAAGGCCTGGCTCCGATAGAATATCAAACTCAGGCCTTGAAAGCCGCTTAACAGAAATGTCCAACTTTACGGGGTCACTTCAGCAAGCGGCTTTTTCACTGCTGGAGTACCGGTAACGTTCAGTGCACTAGTTTTTACCTGAATAACGGAAAGCCTCTCGCGTTAACTGGCTCAACTCTTCATCATCCATTTTGTTGTGCACCACGGTGATTCTGCCTAGATAAATCAACGGCACTTCTGTTTGTCGACCTTCCAAGTGAAACTTGATGGCTTCTGCAGTGGCAACCCCCAGATCATCACTCATTCGCATTGGTGTTGCATCAAGCTCGTCAGATCGGATTTTCTCTATCTCTTTTGCGGTTCCACCCCAGCCTGTCACATATATCTCAGACAGCTTATCTGCTTCGCCTAGCGCGTCCACAGCACCCATCGTCATTGCCGTGTTCGCATTGTGAACCATGGTCACTTCTGGAAAGTTACCCAAAACCAAACGGATCCCATCAGCACCACCAATTTTTTGATACTGCCCAAAATGCTCATAAACCGTTAACCAATCGCCCTTCTCTTCAACACAGTCAATGAACCCCTGAGAGCGTTGTGTATCTGTAATACCTGGAATACCTCGGTTAGCGGAAAACTCCACGTCGTTACCTAGCTCTTTGACCACGTGGTCACACAACACCTCGGCTCCCATTTCGCTGGAAAAATCAAACCAACTATCAGGTTGGTGAGTCCACTGTTCGTTTGGCGTGTGAAATGCCCAAATGAAGGTTTTAAAGTCAGAGGAAGCCGACAGTTTTTGGATATTACCGGCTTGTATATCCAACTCTGATGGACCAAAAATGACAAAGTCATAGGTTTTTTCAGAGCTAAGTACTTGCTCGGTGTATTGAGTTTGAAGTGAGTGTTCGATCTGCCTAGATGTAAATTCATCAATCTCAAATTTGAGCTGTAAGGCAATCAATCTTTCCTTCAACGCGATGAAATTACGTATCCAGAAATCAGAAATATCTGCACTTGGATAAATTAAAGCGATCCTTACGGGCTTTTCAGAAAATTTCGATGCTACAGAAATGGGCTCTCCGCTTACAGTCTCTTGAAATTTCTCAAGTTTTTCAAAATCACCGTCAGGCCTTTCCCCATCAGCGCTCACAGGCAGTGAAACCATAAAACAAGTAGTTAGAAGCAGAGGTAAAAGAATTTTATAATTTTGACCCAGCATAAATGTTACCAAGTGTTTGAATGTTTATTAACAATATTATAAATATAGAGAGGTAATAATTTAAAGACTTTTATAGAGCTGATGAATAGAACATTTCACTTTGCGAGTTTATTGCTTGCTATCAATTGCAGCTCAACGAGTTTTGCAGAGTATCCAGAGGACGTATTTTTCAAATACGCCGAAAACAAAGTCACACGTGCCGTATCAAATCAAGTCATATGGGGAGGCCCAACGGAAGGTCCTGCCGTACGCCATGAAAAGAACATTATTTTTGTTGCGTCAGATCTGCGCAACGGGGGTGTCTATGGTGTAGGAAAAGGTTTATCGGAAGCGATGTCCAACATTGATTGGCACCTGCGTTTTATCGACGGTCTTGGCTCTGAAGTACGCCAAGGGGCAGCCATTAGAAAAGCGATAGGTTTTCAGCCAGATGCTATCGTGCTTGGTGGAATTGATGCTGTCCGACACCAGAAGATCTTAAAACAAGCTCAAGATTTGGGAATTACTATCATTGGCTGGCACGCCACGGAGCTCGCAGGTGGAAACCCTGATATTGGTCTCTTCACGAATATCACGACCGATCCATTAGATGTCGCTGAAGTTGCTGCGCTGCTTGCGATTGTTGACTCAGATGAACAAGCAAAAATAGTGGTATTCACAGATCCAAACTACGAAATTGCGATGATTAAGGCTAACGCTATGGTCGACACCATCAAGCAGTGTCGTAAATGTGATGTTCTGGAACTTATCTACCTTCCACTCGACCAAATCGACCAAAAAATGCCTGCTACCTTGAAGATGCTAGAAAAAAAACACGGCGACAATATCACTCATATTTTGGCGATAAACGATCTGTACATCGACTATGCTATCCCCTCTTTAGAATCTAACCTAGAAGAAAATAAACTGATCCCAAACAACATTTCAGCGGGAGATGGTAGCAAAGCCGCCTACAAGCGAATCAACAAAGATCAGTTCCAATCAGCGACTGTTCCAGAGCCTTTATACCTGCAAGGTTGGCAAATCGTTGACGAACTCAACAGAGCATTCAATAGCATGCCACCGAGTGGTTATTCTGCACCGGTTCACCTCGTAACTCCAAACAACGTCGCAGAGCTGATTAACAACGAAGCGACTGGCATTTATGACCCTAAAAATGGCTACCGTGAAGCATATCTGAATATTTGGAAGCCGCAATGAAACTGAATCAAATAAACATTACCCAGCGCTTCATCATCTCCAACTTCATTTCGCTACTTATCGTAAGCCTTGCAGTAATCATGGTGATTCGCTCTTTATATTATGTCGAGTCGACACTTAAAAACGAAACCTCAACACATGTATCTGAATTGATTGTGAACTCAGAGATCAGCCGCCGAGTTTTCACGCTTACCTCTCGAGTGAAATTACTTGAACAGACCTTTTTGTTCAGTGAAAACACCTTGTCAGAAGAAGCATTTAACGTTGACTACCAACTTCAAAAGCTCAGAGATTTATCGACCAACGAAGGTTTTTCGCAAAAGATCGACGCGTTCATTGATAACTTCCATCGTTTCTTGGGTAGCTCACTTGCACTCAATCGAATACTCAAGCAAACCAATCAAATAGATGCCACCTTAGCAGCACAATTGAACCAACTGGAGTTTGCGATTGCCGACAGCAAACTGAAGCACCTCAACCAACATGACTTTATTCGTTATAACAACGAACTCGATCTCATGAACATGTTGAGAGAATCCTTTCTTACTTCAGGGAAAATGGTCGGTGATATTCATAGCCGCATTACGCCAGAAACAGAAAAAGTGCTTTTGATTAAAGTCGAAAAAGAGCTCGACATATTCTTACTGCACTTAGAAAACGTTGATATTGAGACAGCAGCAGTCATTGAACAGAAGAAACTCATTCAGAAAACAGTTAAACGCTATAACGCGGCGCTGAAACGAATTCGTGCCAACCTTGAGCAACGCTGGCTAGTGATGGCTTCGCTTTTAGATGCGCAAAGCGACTTGCTCGAAATGGTTGAGAACACGGAATCACGCGTTCAAAATCAAGCATTGGTGCTTACCGCTCAACTGGAAGAAGAGATCGGAGAATCACGACTTAACGCCATTATGATCAGTTTCTCTGCCGTTATCTTATCTCTACTACTGCTTAACTATGTGGTAAGGAATCACATTCAAAAACCACTGAATGCACTCAAGCACGGTTTTGACCGCTTAGAATCTGGTAGCTTAAGAGAACCTATCGCACTTGGCAGAAGCGATGAGTGGTCTCATTTGGAGAAAGCCTACAATGACATGGCAGGAAGGTTGTCTGAAGCTTATCTAGAACTGACTGAAGAGAAAAAGAACTTCGACTTTCTCGCCCACCACGACCCATTAACAGGGTTAGCGAACCGGCTGTTAGCCACAAAAAAGCTGGATGAAGAGATCAAACGTTCACGTGAACAGGATACCTGTTTCTTGCTCTTTTATTTAGATATCGACGAGTTTAAAACGATTAATGACTCTCTCGGTCATGGACAAGGTGACAACCTACTTATCAATGTATCTAATATCCTAACCACCCTAGTTGGCCATAACGGCTTTGTTGCACGAATGGGCGGTGACGAGTTTATGGTCGTGTTCTCTAACATCAGCTTAAGTGAAGGCGAACAGCTGGCAGAGCGTTTAAACCAGTCACTTCGTAAGCCTTACTATACCGAAGACAACTCAATATTTGTTGCAGCCAGTATCGGCGTATGTGAATACCCCACTCATGGCGCTAACGGTGAAACTTTAGTTCGAAACGCCGACACCGCCATGTATCATGCTAAGCGTAATGGCAGAGACCAGTACCGCGTTTATGCCGATAAGATGACCCACGAAGTGAATGATCTCATCGAAACTAACATGGGTCTGCATCAAGCGGTTGCTAACGATGAATTAGAAGTATTTTTCCAACCAAAAGTCGATTTAGATTCGCAAGAGATCATTGGGGCTGAAGCACTTGTTCGTTGGCAACACCCGAAGCTCGGTCTACTTCCACCAGTGGCTTTTTTGGAAGTGGCCGAAAAGAGTGACCTGATTATCGACATCGATAAATGGGTATTTAAGAAAGTGGCGAACCTGATTACTGAATGGCAGCGCTCTGGAATCAATTTAGAAAGGGTGACTTTCTCTATCAACTTCTCTGCACGAATGTTTTACATGACCGACCTTGCGGAACAACTTCAAGTCATACTCGATGAAACCGACTGTAAACCGCATCAGTTGCTACTTGAGATAACAGAAAGAGATATGATGCGAGACTTCGAAACCTGTTCGAGAACCATAGAAGTGCTTCATTCCAAAGGTTATAAGATCGCAATAGATGATTTTGGTACCGGATATTCATCTCTTTCGGTACTAAAAAACCTCTCCGCTGACTGCGTTAAGTTAGACCGTAGTTTTATCGAAGACATCAACTCATCCAAGGTCGATTACGAGATCACATGTGCAGTATTAAAACTTGCGCAGATACTTGATTTTTCAGTCATAGCAGAAGGACTTGAAACACAAAGCCATGTAAAAACGTTACGTCAGATAGGTTGTAAATATGCGCAAGGCTATTTCTTTGCTCGACCATTGCCTATTGATGATTGGATCTCTTACTTTATGGGAAGTTATAGTTTAACAAGCAAACACCTCACCAGTACAAAAAGTTAACTTTGAGAAGTTTTTACTCCCATTTCAGGCCCCAGCATAAGTGAGCACCAGGGGCCACACCATCCTTATGTGAGCAAAAAATGCACAGGTGATATACTCAGCAATTAGGTTTAAGTTAAGTTTCGGTGAATTTTACCAAATGGAGAGAAGGCAACTTGAAAAACTTCGTTTTGCGTGAGATTGTAAAATATCTCACACCAATAACTGTATGATTATGAAAACATTACAATCCATTGCACTGCTTTCCACAATTATCGCAGCACCACAAGTGTTAGCTGATGTAAAAATTGAAGTTCCTTCTAGCGCAGATGCTCTAGTTGAAGTCTTAGCGGTTAATGAGGCTAAACCTGATTTTGAGGGTGGTTTTTTCTCTTCAAGCAAAACGATCACCGTGCCAGACGGTGTAAACCAAATCGTTTTCCAATATCAGCTTGCTTTTAGTCAAGGTAACGACCGTGAGTTTGTTGATAGTGACGCAATTATTGCTACTTTTGACGCGACAGACACAACAGTAACGTTCGACATGCCGAAGTTCCGCAAAGCTAACGAAGCGAGAAAAGGCTTTCAGAACCTAGATTGGAAACTGGTTGATGAGAACCAAAATACAATCAGTGTTAAGCAAGACAAATTAACCAAAGATGGCATGCAGATTGGCCGTAAATACCCTCAAGAAGCGAAAGAATACAACCGTACAGGTGGTATTGCCGCATTAACGACAGGTGCTACAGCCGCTGCAGTTGTTCAGCCAGTAACACTACCAGCAAAAATTGATGGCAACGCGTCTAACACGGCCGAAGAAATGCTGTACTTCTGGTATGAAAAAGCCGACGCTGAAACCAAGCAAAAATTCAAAGCGTTCGTGAACAAGTAAACCCTATTTGTTGATCTTCTAAATAAAAAAGCTGGCATTCAATCGCCAGCTTTTTTGTATCAACTTCAGGGAAACTACGTTTCCATATTCGCCCTATTGGTGCGCGTTTGCACTACGCGTTCTCAGTAGAAAACACTTCTCCGTCGATTTTGATTGGCCATCCCATCAACTCGTATTCAGCGGCAAGCCAATGAGCGCAACGGCTTGATATTCTTGTTTTTACCCACTCACCTATGCCACACACTTTGTATTCCAAAACAGCCATTTTTATAACAACACCATTTACTCAAAATTAAATTTATAAATATCAGGCAGAAGTTATCTACTCCAAGGTCTGATGTATGTTCCCAAAAGAACACTAACCTGTAGTTTACCTATAAAGTTGTAGGTATTTTATTTTCAATCATTTAGCGTAAACCATACGCTACTGGGATTTTATCTTGGCAACTGGCGCAAGGTTACACCGCTAAGTAATGTGCCGACATTCTGTTTTTAAGCCCAAGAACTATCGAGTCACACAAATATCGAATGTTAGATATCCGCGAACTCGATAACCATACGGAGCTAATCCAGTTTGCGCTTCGTAATGGCTTCGGTATTGATAATCCATAAGTGCTTGTTACCAAAAAACAGTGCTCGTGCTAGTTAGTCAACACACCTCAACTCATAACAAAATCACAAAGCCCTCAAACTTCTGCAGTTTGAGGGCTTTATGGCTTTACAGCGGTAATTTAATTCTTATTCAGATTATAAATTCAATCACCTAAGGCGAGTTCAAGATGCTAGATATTCAGGCTTTATTCTCGACATCAGCAACATATCAATATACTTGCCATTTTTGAAGGTACTCAATCGCTTAGTCCCCTCTAACTGAAAGCCAGCGCGTTCGTACAAAGCAATCGCAGCGTGGTTATCGGCATGAACCTCTAACTCTAGGCGAATTAGGTTTAGCCAATTATCCGCTTGATTGATGGCTTCTTGCATCAAGGCTTTACCAACCCCTTTTCCGTGAACATCCGGATGAATGGCAATAGCAAGCCCTGCGCAGTGTCGATCCCTTACCTTAGTTGTCATAAACAAAGTGATGTGGCCTACGACTTTCTCGGCCGATTCAGCGACTAGAGTAAAATGGTCCGAATGACCAAATAACCGATCCACTTGATCTGAACTTAGGTATGGTTTTTGTGACGTGTTTGCTGAAATCGAAGGACGGCGATAAATATCGAATAAATCTTGGCTATCCGTTGCTTCTAAATGTCTAATTTTTATTTCCAAAGCGCTTCCTTACTATCTGATCTTTTTAACTGAACGACTTCCATACTACGGATAGCAACGAGCACCTACAACCTTAAAGATTATAAGTGCTCGAATATTTAAACAGATAACAAAATCAGAACGTTATACAACGCCTTGGAATATCTAACCCTTAGAACTTATAGTCGATACCGACGCTCGCTAATACCTGCTCAGAATTATAGAAATCGATATTCGAGTCGATCGTTCTATAGCCAAGTAATGAAATAAACGACCAATCTTCATACCCCATCAACCCACCAAACTCATACGCTAAGAATGCACCGTACTCGTTCTCTTCACGAGTTTTTCCATAAATTGGATTGGCTTCATCGTACTGACGATCGTTCGCATCTAACGTTACAACAAAGCCGTGACGACCGAGTCTCTTTGCGTAATTCAATTCAATCCCGTAACTGTCAAAACTTAGCGCATCTCCTTCCGCATCCGCATGAAAATACACCATAGAAGGCACTAACAAACCGGCTTGATTTGGCAGTATGAATCGATATCCGGCTTTGGCATACACATAGCTTCTTTCCCTATCTAACAGCGCTGCCTTTACTGGCGATATGGATTGGGTACCTAAAGTGCCTGATAATTCATCATCCACATCAGATTCACCAATCGCGAAATCTGTTTGGAAGGCCGTCCCACCAATGTTGGTCAGTTGTAGTCGTCCTACATTACCTTTCACATCGGTTTCGTTTCGATTGACACCAACGGCGTAAGGATCAGACCAAGCTTTACCAGAGATAAGCGTTGGTAACACGGAAACATCTAATATGGTGCCGCCAGAGAGTTGATGTCGATAACCAATCTCAAAGGCGATGGTACCGGTTGCAATATCTTCTCGGGTGGTACCGGCATAAACTTGGTGAGTAAGGGATTCACCAAAGGTGTATTTAACGGTTCCGAGAAAACCAAGCAAACCTTGATTCTCACCGTCACCTTCAATGGTATTGGTTGCTTGATTTGAGTCTTGTTCGGTACTCAAATTACTGCTGTCAGAATAGAAACCAGCCAAGACACTAAAGTTACCACTAAAACCCTCACTAGGAGCTAATCCACTGTACGCTGGCATAGAAATAGCCGCGGAAAGTACTACGGGTAAAACAGATCTCATATTCACATCCACTAGTTGAATAATTACCCATTAAATATATGTACAAAATTGGAATTACAACAAGTATTTAACCTTTATACATTCCCACTTTGTTGAGTTTTCGGGATACGACAACGTCTCCAGCGCGACGAAGATATGATCTATCGTGCTTGGGCTTTCGTAACAAGCCTCGGAAATAAAGGAAAAACTGAAAGGAACCCAATATGTTTAAGAACTTATATAAAAGCCTGTCGCTGTTCGCCGCGTCACTTCTTTTATCAACGGCTGTCCATGCTGACCATCATGGTATGAAAAAAGACATCGTGGACGTGGCAGTAGAAAACGGCTCTTTCACAACGTTAGTGGCGGCAGTAAAAGCGGCAGGATTGGTGGACACACTGAAAGGAGAAGGCCCTTTTACTGTTTTTGCACCAACAGATAAAGCGTTTGCCGCTCTACCGGATGGTACAGTAGACATGTTATTAAAGCCGGAAAATAAAGATAAACTGGTCGCAGTACTCACCTACCATGTAGTGCCAGGAAAAGTAATGGCTGAAGATGTGGTAAAACTAGACAGCGCAGTCACAGTACAGGGGGAGTCAGTCACAATTAGCACTGACCATGATGTTGTAATGATCAACAAAGCTCATGTCGTAACGGCAGACGTAAAAGCGAGCAACGGTGTGATACATGTCATTGACGCTGTACTATTACCCAAGTAATAGACAACCAATGGACGTACAAGATATTAGGAGGTGTGACAATGTCATGCCTCTTTCCTATTCGAACAATAGATTTTGGCTTACTACTTTAGATATTAAGTGAATATTAGGTTATACGAACAGTCGGCCGAATATCAGAAACGCGGCCATCGACACAACTTTGGTAAACACCACCACCCAAATACAATCACCAATACTCGAATGCGTTGCCTTCCCAAGTAGAAATACGAAAAGTATAAGCCCCAGAACCCACCCCACTGTCGGTATCAGAGAAACTAAAGATACGATAATCGCTATCGTTAGAAGAGACTTAAAATCCGCCACCACAAACGACATTTTAGATGCAATGTACATACAACATGCCGTGACTAGCGCATCCATAACAAATGCTAAAGCTTCGATTCCCACGTACTACCCTCACTCTTTTCAATCGAACCGAATAGTACATTGAAATTAAAGAGGAAATCTTAGGGCATTTGTAAAAACATCATCAACATCTGTCACACAATTGAGACTTAGAGGAAATTTTTGACAATCATTTTCGAGATTTATTCTTTGGCATTCTCATATTTATGGCCGAATAAACAAAGGAATGAATTGATGACAAAAGAAAAGAATGAAATAACCACGACGAAGAGCGGAAACAACCCAGAGACCCCAGCTTGCAGAGCTAACACTCCGATTGCAAAAGAAAACATCGACACTAATGTGTATATTTTTAATCTACTCACATGACTCATGAACAACACTCCTTGTATTCATTCAATCTTTAAGATTAGACAAATTGGCTAGCACACAATTTGAACTCATCGACAATATCAGTAGATCAGCAAAATTTACCCTTAAAAAGGTTTAATAATCCTTTTAGGCCTGTTCCTCTTCACAATCTTCGCCCTTAACGCAAGCCTACTTGTCGACAACCTTTTCCATAACGAAGTTCGTCAGCGTTACTCCACGCATATCGACTTGCTGATCACTCACTACTTTAAAACCCATACGCTCATAAAATGGCCTCGCAGTGATACTTACCTCTGAGAAGTATCTTGATACCCCACGAATTTGCCCAATCGTGAACACATGCTCCATCAACGCTCGGCCAACACCTCGCCCCTGATATTCATGATGGCAAAAAAAATGGTCGACCAAGCCACTTGGCTGTAAGTCAGTATAGCCAACAATATGGCCATCTAACTCAGCGACAAAAGGTTTTAACCCGTCCATACGCTTTTGCCACAACGCAAAGTCAAAACCACTTGGTGCCCAAGCCTCGACTTGTTCTTGAGAATAATCTCGTATGTTCACGTTGCGAACCGTGTAGAAAAAGATCTTCCATAACGCTTTAGCATCACTTTCTTGATAATTTCGAATTCTAACCACACTCTCTTCCTTTGGTCGCTTTGAGATCCTAACTATTGGATATAATCACGTATCAGTTAATACATAGCTGTATTAGGACACTCACTATTCCCGTTAAAGGATACGTGTCACTGATGGGTACTTTTCTGAAGCAAACTCATGATAAATATCCGCTAAATAACGCGCTAACTCTTCCTCTGCTAAATCAGAAGGTATGCTCATGTCATAGACTCGAGCACGTATCGATGTTTCCGATTCTCGATAAAGTAGCCACTCTTCGTTTTGCCTCTGTACTGACATTCTCTGGTGAAAAACCTGAAATTTTAGCCACATACGCACTTTACCTCTATCTATAAATTAACGGTAAAACACCGCTAGCCATATCGTGACAGAGTCTTGTCGGTCCCCAGAACCTTGTGTTTTTCACCGGCGGGAATATTGAGGTAGTCCCCTTTAGACAAAGTAACAATGCGACCATCAGCAAATTCGATCAGGCCTTGCCCCTCGAGCACCAGAACCCATTCATGCTCCTCTTGATCGTCCCCCCCCCTCCTCAGGAGAACTGTGTCCATGTGAAAGTATCCTCTCTATCCGAATGTTGTCATTCGCTATCAAGTCATTGAATATTTCATTAGGTATCGACGAAGGAATATCTGCGTAGATATTTGACATAGGCTCTCCTAATTTTTACTAAAACCTTGCGATAATTGGTAGTGCGCACACTAGGCCACGACATTCTTCCTGAAGTAAAAACGATAGTAACCAAGAAAGTTACTGCCAATAAATAAGGCTTCCATAGCAACCGCTGTTGGAGAGCCAACTAAGTAATTATGAACAAGCCAAAAACTGGTGCCGATGATCATCAGCTCTCGAAGTCTACGGTCATCCTTATTAAACGCAGCAAAGCTCTGAAACACAGAAGCAAAGCAACTCAATACGCTGGTTAACCCTGAGAAAGTGAAGGCTGTCGCAACCACAGACAGTGAACAAAACAAATATTTGAACTTAGGTGATGTGGAAAACACACTCGTTAAATAACGAATAGTGGCAATAATCATCAAGCATGCTGCTGTCCACTGTTCTAGCAGGATAAAGTGACTTGAAATCAGTACACCTGCGAAAAATAGACAGGTTACGATCTTCTTCCTCTCCTTAAATTGGAAAGACATAAGATCAAAGCAAATCGCAATGGCGACCAAAACTTGAGACAAATAGAAAGCTGACACTGTGATTCCTTTTACACTATTTGGTTAAACGGGTTCGACTTAACCTCTAAACGTGAAACCGCAATTCACATCAACAGCCTAGACCCACCTTTCCTAACAACAAGTCCACTAAATGTTTAGCTGACCGCTAATCACTGTTTTAGCTGAACCCACTAACTTTATTCGACCATTCGCTAGTAGCTCTGTCGACACATAGCCCCCACGGCGAGAAGCTTGGTATGCACGAAAACACGATTTGTTGAGTTTATCAGCCCAATATTGTGTTAAAGCGCAATGTGCCGAGCCAGTAACAGGATCCTCGTTGTTCCCGACCCAAGGGGCAAAATAACGAGAAACAAAATCAAGGTCTACGCTTGATGATTGGCTAGTCACTAACACACCTCTGCCTGCCATCGTTTTTAAAGCATCAAAATTCGGTGAGAGCCCCAAGAGCACTTGCTCATTAGTCACCTCGATAAACTGCTTAGTATCAAATTCCAAGAATGACACTACTTGTCCCTGCGCTATACCTAAATGCTCTAAAAGAACTAAATTAGGCTCTGCACTCAAAAACTGAGTGCCCGGGAAATCTAGCTCGATAGTTGACTCACAAACTGTGGCAGTCAACTCTCCAGACAAAGTATTAAAAACGACGTTGTCGCCAACCTTGGCTAACCCCTGCTCTTTCATCACATGCACCGTAGCCAAAGTACCGTGGCCACACAACTTTACTTCCACTTCTGGCGTGAACCACTTTAACGTCATAGTATCCAGCGCAAGGAAAGCCGTTTCAGGTACCGCCATCTCTTCTGCAATAGATAACATCAGCGACTCATCTAATAACTCTTGAGAAATACAAACACCTGCGGGGTTGCCTTTGAAAGCTTGGGTAGTGAACGCATCCACTTGATATATTTCTAGCTCCACAATGTCTCCGACGAATGAAATGAATGACAACGTTCGACCACAATAAGCACAAACTCCTTGTGCCACAAGTCATTAGTCAAAATTTCTCAAGGAGTGACCGATAAAATAAGCCAATAATAAACAATGATTTATCAAACCACAGAACAAATTATAGAAATAGACCCTCTCAGTTTGCTCACGAGCGTCTCCTTCTTTTTCAGGGCTTGGTTTTATTGCTTCTCACCGCCGTTCCATATTGCAAACCTTGCTACTGAGACAGTGCTAACTAACACCATACTGATGGTTTTACTTAAAGCAAAACCTAGGCATTTGCGTGCGCAGCATGATGTTGAACTAAAATTAGAGGCGTAAATTTGAAGCAGGTCTCAAATTTTGCGCTAGGATCTAGTTAAACAAAGAAGAGAAAGGAATCCGTCAGTGAAGGCATTTTATATTTCAGTTCTCGTGTCCGCATCCTTTTCGCCTGGGTTAGTATTTGGTCAACAATATGAAATTTATCTCTACAATTGGGATGAATTTTTATCCAAGAGCGTCATTGAACAATTGAATGATACCTATGGCATTGCGTTAAAACAGCAATACTTTTCAGACGAGTCAATTCGTGATGAAGTCCTATTGAGCGAACGCCGCGGTGCCTTTGAACTGGTTGTGATAGAGAGTATGAAGCTAAAAGCGTTCGCTGAGCAGAACCTGTTTCATAACCTCAGTGACATACAGCAATCTCTCGCAAACAATTTTGACTCTCGATGGGTTGGTGGATGCGGTGACTATGGCATCCCTTATGCTTGGGGAACATCAGGCATATTGTACCGGAGGGACAAAGTTGTAATTCCTAATTCATGGAAAGCCATATTGGACCCTGAAACTGAAAACAGTGGCCGAATTAGTATGTATTACGAGCCAACAGATCTAGTGAGTGTTGCACTTCTACTCAACCAATTCGAACCCTTTACCAACAATGAACAGGAGCTAAGAGTAGCCTACCAAACCTTGCAAGCTCAAAAGCCCCACCTTGAAAGTAATGAATACGTCGTCGAATATATCCACCAACCAGAAAGACTTGCCAATATAGACTTAGCTTATGGCTATTCTGGAGACAGCTACATATTGAATGAGGTCGACCCCGAAGCATCATGGGCCTATATCGTACCTGAGGAAGGTACTACCCTTTGGCTAGAGTGCATTGCAGCGATAAATAACGGAGAGCTATCACAACAAGCCTCAACGATACTGTCCTTCTTGTCACAGCCTGAAATTGCAGCTCAAAACGCAATGGACTCTTGGTTCGCTACGCCTAGTTCGAAAGCTAAAGCCCTAACCTCTCAAGAGTATCAGAACGACCCTGAGCTATTCCCTAGCCAAGAAGTGTTAGAGCGCAGTTATCTGTATCAATCCCTTGAGCCAAATAGCCTTCAAATTCGTAATCGTATAGTTGATAGTTTGAGATAACAAATGCCTGTATTGAAGAAACTGTATTTTGTAGTTATCCCAGCACTGCTGCTCCTATTCACAGTCACAGGATTCATTACCTATAACTTCGCCTCAAACCACAACAAACACATGTACTTAGACGAAATTCAGTCTGATGTTAATACAGCGCTAGTCGCTGCAGAATATGAGCAGTTGGGGTTATCTTTACTCGTCAAAGATATCAGTTCATCGCTTCAGTTCTTACGTTACATTCAAAACCCTACTGACTATACAACCCTGTCTCTTTTAGAAAAGCGAGTATTGCGAGTGCTAAATCAGAGCGATGTTAATCAGTTCGGTCAACGCAATATATATGTCATCGACCCCAACTTTAAACTGACGCTCTCAACGCTGCGCATTGACCCTTTTGAAGACCTAAAGATACCGGACAGTATCTACGAGCGAGTTTTCGATATATACACTTCATTAATCAAGCAAATGGAACTATCCCAAGAGGGTTTTTCATATGTTGCCGAGAATGGCGAACTCAGATATGCCTTTGTTGCCGCTATCGATCCTTACTTAGCACCTCAGGACAAACGAGCTAACAAAAGCTTAAACCGATATATGCTAATTGCAGACGGTCCATTGATGCAGCTTTCAAACTTGCTCGTTGCTTACAATGAAGACGACAACATGCAACTCTTAATCGAGCCAGCAGATGAAGTAGAACAGATTGAAAAAACTCAGTTTATTATCAAGTCAATTGAGCAAGACAAAGACAACATAAACGTCCAAATGAACAGTCGTCATTTCCTCGCACAAGTCAACATTCGAGAACAAAAATTCAACTTGGAAAAAACCATAATTGCTCAGCAGACATTCCTAGGGTACACAGCGATTTTATTCTTAATCATGTTTATCGTTCATTTGGTGGTGCGCTACCATCTGGTACGACCTCTTAGAGACCTTCTTCACGAAATATCGGTTGGTGGACTCAAGCTCAGATACTTCAAACGTTCTTCAGGACAAAGCGAGATTGACTGGTTAAAGAACGCATATATCGACTCATTAACTGAGCTAAAGTTCGAAGCTGAATTCGACCAGCTGACAAAGTTAGCTAACCGTAGCACTTTTATTCGACACCTTGACATCTGCATAAAAAGTTCAATTAATTCAAACTGCTACCTAGTATGCTGGGACGTCATGGAATTTCGAAAAATTAATGATCTATACGGCGCAAAAATCGGTGATAGCGTACTTGTTAGCTTAGCAAAAGCGCTCAGAGATACATTACAAAACCAACAAGCCTCTTTCGGTTTTAGTTGCTGTGATTACTCATTAGCAAGGCTCGGTGGAAATCAATTCATCGCAATTTTAGAGATAGGTGATGACCAATCGATCAATGAAGAAATAGAAAACATTAATAACGCGCTAACTGGCACTAACTTTGTAGATTATTATGGGTTTCGTTTAAACATGGCTACGGGCGTGCTCCCGCTAGAAACCCCAAAATTCGAGAAGATCTGGCACCGATGTATCGATGAGATGTTGTTCAATGCCAAAGCTCACAGTGACGGAGAGAGCCGAATTGTTTACGCCGAGGAGCTTCTCCATACCCTAGAAAGACAAGACATCATTGAGAAGAGACTTTTAGAGTGCTGTGAGAGCGATAATTTTGAGCTGAAGTTCATGCCCATCTTTAATGCTAAAACACTAAAGATCGATGGAGCTGAGTGTCTTATCCGTTGCCCTGCTCTTACCGACATTAAAGCTGGACCAGACGAATTTATAACCGTCGCAGAAAGAAGCAATTTAATATCGAAAATCGATATGTGGGTTATCAGTACAGCGATAAGAAGTTTCAAGGAGCTTACAGAGCTTCACAAATACAATGGCACAATATCGATCAATATCTCGGCAATGGAGCTCTATAACCGCAATTTCACAGACAACATTCGCAAAGTAATTGAGCGCTATAAAGTACCCGCTAGTAGTATCATTATTGAAATCACTGAGACCAGTTATGTGAAAACGACCAAACTAACCGTGCAAACGATCGAAAGCATCCGAAGCCTAGGGTTGAAAGTGTCACTCGATGATTTTGGCACCGGATACACTGCCTTCAACCAGTTGCTTCATTACCCTGTCGACGAACTTAAAATTGACAAGAGTTTTGTCGATCGTATCGTCGACGATAAAGCTGACCGTAAAATGGTCGAATCAATGGTGAACTTGGGGCATTCCTGTGGAACCTTAGTTGTGGGTGAAGGTGTTGAGAATGTCGAACAGTACCAATATTTACGCGAAGCCAACTGTGACTTGTTACAAGGCTACCTATTTAGCCAACCACTCAGTTATCTTGATTTTATTGAATTCATTCGTACTCACAACCCAAAAACCTTGCTAAATCAATGTTCGGTACTAGACGGTATCAAGGAAAATCATATCGTGGCACTGTGCCAGAAAAGCAACCAATAAAAAGCGAAAGAGAGAAAGCGCTTTTGCATTAACAGCAGTGCTGTCGCCTACCAACGCTAACAAACAATCTAGCTTTATCTCGAGCCTTCTTCCTAAATCTAGGGGGATGTTGTATTCAATAGCTTCTGGGGGCTTGGGAAGACGTTTTTGACCACGAGGACATATAAAGAATCAAAGCTCTCTGATATATACTTCGTACCGTAAGGAAAGCCGAAAGTGACTCTACGGGATTAATAAAAGGCGAATAAAAGCTAAGCTATGACCCTCACTGTGACGTTACATATTGGTTAATAGTTCCATCATATCTTTGGAGCTGATATTCTTCTTGTGCCTCACAACAGCATCAATCATCAATTCTAAGTTACCAGCTGAAATATAGTCACTCAGAACGTCTTTAAATTGTTCTTGTATCTCATTGCTCGCGTAGAGGTGCTCGGGTATAAAGAATAAAAACTGGCTGCCACTGCTACGAAATGAAACCGTACTCTCTGGAATCTTGGCCGACAAAGATTTAGCAGCTGAGCTCACTACCAAATCACCATATTCAAGGCCATATTTCTGGTTAATTTCACTCAAGTTTCTTATGCGAACAAAATAGAGATCAAAATTACTCTCTTTGGGATAATTGTGTTTAATAAATTTCATCAAGGAAACACGATTTTGGAATCCTGTGATGAAGTCTGTAGTGTAAAGCCTTCTTTTAGCTGAAAAATCAGCGTAAAAAATTATGCCAGTCGCGATCAGAACTAATGCGAGAAGCACACTACTAAACATGTGAATTTTTACCAGCCTTTCGACTAATGAGGTATTCTCTTCAATCACAGGACTTTGCAGTCGAAATTTTTCATTAATAAAGTCCACCAGCGTGTCATAACAAATAGCGATTTTTTTCTGCAGTGATTCCCTCGACAACTCCCCCTCCTGAACGAGTTTTATTGAAGACTCTAACGATTTAAACTTTTCAAACTCTGAAGAGAAATAAGGCTTGAAGTTCGCAGCTTTAATGAAGTTAGAAGACTCATTGCTGTTTAGTAAAATATCAAAACGACTCCAGGTAATATCATAGGCTAACCGCAATTCATCATAATTGAGGTTGCCTAAACGGCTCACCATCATGAAATTCGCATATTCCTTTACCAATTGAAAAACAAACCACGTTGCTTCGTTTTGTCGGCTCGAAAAACTCTTATTGATATCGTTAATACGCGTAACACTGTAGATATTCACACTAAGCACCACCACAGCCAATGCCAAAACGGCGATCTTGATGGTAGACAAGGGAAACAGTTTTTTCATGATAGCCCTCTACAAACGAATATCTCGTATCTGCCAGATCATTTTTGCGTGGAAATCGGTATTGTTGATTTCAGGCTTAGACGACAAGGGATAGATCAGCCAGTACGGCCCCTTCTCTCTCACCGGCATAAACTGACCATTTCGCTTAACCGCAATAATCGGCTGATGGTCACAAAAATCTTCTTTTGGTATCGCCACTTTATAATCGTTTAGAGCCACAATAGTAACCAGAGGTGGCATCGATAACTCCAAACCTTCTAAAACGACCTGCAGAGTAACGCCACCATATACAGATTCACCTTCACTCCATGGAAGCGCTGTTGTGATTTCAGTTTGAGGTAACTGCAGTAGTTGCTCTCGACTCAATTCATGCTTTTTACCCGTATGCTCGAAAACGGATAAATTCGAAGATGCAAGCACAGACAGCGAATACGATAAAAGGAAGACAAGAAGAGTAGATCTCATTTTAAACTCCATTTAAAAAGGTCACTAAATTGAGTCTAGTTCAAATTGTTCGTATGACTCGCCTAACCATAGCTTAATTTTCCTAAAACATTCACTCATACCCGATCAAACCTTATTTCGACAATCAACAGAGTCTTTGAAATAAAACGAGCTCTTTTACGCCCTCAGTAATCCAATTCCCCGTGTGAATACGTAGTGACTGATAAAATTGACAAGAAAGATGGGTTATTTAGTAGCGATATTCCGTGACACTGCATAACCTTTAAGCGAACGTAAGTCATTTTAAGAGCCCAATTAACTGCTGTGAGCCGTTATAAATATCATCAGCCTATATTGTCTAACTCTCTTAAGTCACTTACTCAATTCATAATCAAGGGAATCGATAATGAGTTTAAATAAGAGAAAGTTTAACCCCATGGCGGCACTGTCTCCCCTCTTACTGACGCTGGTCATGTTTCCTGTTTCAGCTGAAATCAACCAAGAACAATTCGAATTAGGTAAACAAAAAGCCAAGGTGTGTATGACTTGCCATGGTGATGACGGCATTTCAACACAAGACCCTTACCCAAACCTTCGTGGTCAAAAGATGGGCTACCTCATATCATCGTTAAAAGATTATCAAACAAGAGAAAGAACCAGTGGACTGGCGGTTCTTATGCAGCAGCAAGCCGATACGCTCTCGGACCAAGACATCCGCGATATTTCTTATTTCTATTCGAACCTCGGTAGCGAATCAAATTCGGTGAGCGACTCTAGCGCTATTAGCAATTAAAAATCCTAGGCAAGGAGCCTTGTTATGGAACAAGTGACAACGCAGTACAGCATTAAGGTGGTGAAGTACTTTATTATCGCCTCCTTAATCTGGGCTATTTTAGGCATGATCATCGGTGTGATTCTCGCTGCACAGCTGTATTGGCCCATCTTAAACTTCGACTCGGAGTACTTTCAGTTTGGTAGGCTTCGTCCCTTACACACCTCTGGCGTCATATACGGGTTTGTCGTCAATATCCTGATGGGGACATCATTGTACATTGCTCAGCGAACCGGGCATTGTGAGCTCTTCAATAAGAGCTTGTCATGGATGGTGTTTTGGGGCTGGCAACTTGTGTTACTAATGGCGCTCATCTCTCTGCCTGCGGGTTACACCACGTCAAAAGAGTACGCAGAATTAGAGTGGCCAATTGATTTACTGATTGTACTAGTTTGGGTGCTTTATGCTGTGTTGTTCTTTGGCACGATAGCCAAACGAAAAGTCGACCACATCTTCGTGGCAAACTGGTTCTTTGCCGCGTTTATTATCGTGATCGCGATGATCTTCATCGTCAACAACCTCGCAATGCCCGTTTCGGCAATGAAGTCCTATTCTGTCTTCGCCGGAGCTCAAGACGCCATCGTTCAATGGTGGTGGGGACACAACGCAGTAGGGTTCTTGCTGACGGCTGGCGTCATCGGTATGAACTACTACTTCATACCTAAAGCGGCTGACCGCCCTATCTACTCGTACCGATTGTCCGTGATTCACTTTTGGGGCTTAGTTGGCTTCTACACTTGGGCGGGTACTCACCACCTCGTCTACTCTTCCGTTCCGGTGTGGGTACAAAACATTGGTATCGTGATGTCACTGATCCTCTGGTTACCATCATGGGCGGGGGCGTTTAACAGCGCGATGACTCTATTGCAAAACAAAGAGAAACTTAAGTCCGACTACATTCTCCTATTCTTCTTTTCGGCGATTCTCTACTACTGCTTAGCGACATTCGAAGGCCCACTGCTCGCTATTCGTTGGTTCAACATGGTTGCACACAACACCGAGTGGATTATCGGTCATGTCCACTCTGGCGCTCTCGGATGGGTAGCAATGTCGGGTATCGCCGTATTCTATTACTTCATCCCACGGTTATGGGGCAAAACCGAACTTTGGTCACCAAGGATGCTCAAGTGGCACTTCTGGCTCGCACACGCGGGTGTGGCTATTTACGCGATTGCATTGTGGGTAGCGGGTATTGGTGAAGGCTACATGTGGCTCACTCAAAACGACAACGGCGAGCTCGTATACAGTTTTGTGCAAGCTATGGACTTCAAAGCACCTTGGCTATTCTTACGCTTCTTTGGTGGTGCTCTATTCGTACTTGGCTTGTTCTTAATGGCACTGAACCTTTACAAAACAGTACGCATGCCAGCAGAGCTTGATGTTAAACGCACAGCAAATGGGGAGGCATAAATCATGAGTAAAGACTTTACCCACTCGTTGGTCATTCTAATTTTGACCACCGTAGTCGTCGCCTCTTTCTCACTGGTAGTTTGGGTGGTCCCAAACATCGTTCGAGGAGATGATATCGCTAAAAACAGCCTCGCTGTGCCGTTAACCGCTATCGAGCTAGCCGGTCGAGATATCTACATCAGCGAAGGCTGCCACGTCTGTCACACGCAGATGGTGCGCCCTCTTGACCCAGAAATCAAACGTAACGGACGCCCAAACCAAGAAGCAGACGATATCTATGAGTTTCCTAACTTGTGGGGTTCTAAACGTACTGGTCCTGACCTAACCAATTTAGCAAGAAAGTACTCTGACCAATGGCATGTGATACATCTAATCAACCCTCGACAAGTCGTGCCTACTTCTATCATGCCTTCTTACCCTTGGCTGTTTGAACAAACACTCACTGGGGATGATATCAGTGCGAAAATGGAGGTATTACGTACACTAGGTGTTCCATATACCGACCAAGAAATTGGTGATGCAAGACTACAGGTTAGAGGTAAAACCAAAGGCGAAGCCTTAATTAGATACCTGCAAAGCCTAGGTAAAGATACGTCACAGGAGGTATCACAATGAGCACATTTTGGAACTTATGGGCGGCACTCTTAACCATAATATTCTTTGTTCTAATGGTATCCGTTGTCGTTAAGTACTGGCGTAGTAATCACAAGGCCGACGAAGACCACACCGTTGGCACCTTTGACGGCATTGAAGAAAAAGACGCACCGCCACCTAAATTACTGTTTGTCAGTTATGCTGTCGCTTTCTCGCTCTCCGCAGGCTACCTCGTGTTGTACCCAGGGATTGGTGAATGGGAAGGCTTAGTCGATTGGCAGCAAAGTGACGATAAACTCAGTTCGCCCACTACAAGCCTCGATGAGCAGTTTGCCCTAACAAGTGAAACCACTTTAGCTGGGTTAGCAGAGGTACCTGAGATCGTAAAAAGCGGTCAGATCTTATTCCAAACCCATTGTGCTGCTTGTCACCGAGACAACGCTCAAGGGCAAAAGCACTTCCCTAACTTGATCGACCAAGAATGGTTATATGGTGGCAGCGATGAGGCCCTTATTCATTCAATTGCCAAAGGGCGAAACGGCGCGATGCCGGGTTGGAGTGAAATCATGCGTCCAGATGAAGTGGCAAAAGTCTCCTACTACCTAGCGTCATTGAATCAACGCCACACTGATGTACCTGAGGTCAAGGTCGAACTCGGCAAAACCTTGTTCACTAAATACTGTTCTTCTTGTCATGCCGACGGCTCCGTTGCCAACCCTCAAATAGGTGTACCAGACCTGTCCGATGACATATGGCTCCACGGAGGCAGCATTGAAGAGATTCAACATACGATCAACTATGGCTTAAACAACCTGATGCCAGCGTTTGATAACCAACTAACCGAAAACGAGATACTCGCTCTAGGCGCCTATATCCGACATGCAGGAGAAGCTGAACAGCAGAGAATTGCAAACTTGGATGCTCAATCTGTTGAGCGAGGAGAATATCTCGCTTATGCCGGTGACTGTGTCGCTTGTCATAGTGCAGAAGGCGGCGAACCCTTCGCTGGTGGTCTGCCGTTTGTCACTCCTTTCGGTACGGTTTACTCAACCAACATAACGCCTCATAACACGGAAGGCATCGGAACCTATGATTTCGAGGATTTCAGAGCCGCATTGGTTGCGGGTAAAGGCAAGAATGGCTACTTGTATCCTGCTATGCCCTACACCTCGTATCAATATCTGACCGATCAAGACATGGTCGATTTGTGGGAGTACATGCAATCCATTACTGCTGTACCAAGACGTAATGACGACAACAGCATGATGTTCCCGTCGAATATTCGCCTAGGCCTGCTTGGATGGAATATCGTATTCATGGATACCGATCCGGTCGACTATCAAGTACCAGAGGAGCTCAAAGATAAGGTTGATGATGTCGAGAAGTGGCAACAAGGTAAATACTGGGTTGCAGGGCTTGGTCACTGCTCCGAGTGTCACACGCCTCGTAATATTGCCCAAGCATTGATACCGGAGCGAATTTTCCAAGGTAACTTAATCGATGGTTGGAATGCACCTGACATCACCGCAAACGAGCTGTACATCGATGGCTGGGATGAGAAAACACTCACCGACTTCCTACACACAGGTCACTCAGACAAAGGCACGGCTTTCGCTGGTATGGCTGACGTAGTGAAAAACAGCCTAAGTTTGATGACGCGAGAAGATATTGAATCAATGTCGTACTACTTACTTAGTGGTGATACCAACAACACCATAAGTAGTGACGCGGTGCCGTTAGAGCCGAAAGGATTTGATGAAGAGTCATATGCTGCAGAGATCTACACGACTTATCGCCAAACCTGTGGTGCCTGTCATGGTGACGATGGTAAAGGGCGAGAACCTATCGCTCCTACCCTGTTGAACAATGGCATCATCATGCACAGCGATCCATTCAACACCATTGCGGTAACCGTCAGGGGCTTACAACCTACGTATCTCGACAAAGACAGAAACTTCATGCCAATGGCAAGCTTTGAAGATGTCTTATCGGATCAAAGGCTAGCTGAGCTGATCACTTTCGTTCGATTACATCTAGGTGATAGAGACGAGCCTGTCACCGCAGAGCATGTTCGAGAAGTGAGAGAAACTCTAGAAGCAGCGGGTTACGCTGGCGGCTTACATACTACGCCGGACATGTATGACCGAAGAGATAACACCATCAACATCCGGTAGCATTAGCTCAATTTATCTAAGCTAGAAAAAGGAGACCTTAGTGTCTCCTTTTCTTTTGCGTTTTAGACGCCCTTTGTCACTACAACACAATTATAACTAACTGATTACACAATTAAGCAGACTTGCACATAATGCGATCAATCTCGCAGAACAAAGATGACACCAAGTGCATAATACGCAAAATTTTATAATGAGTTACTAAGGACTGATATGGATACAACTACACTCATCTACGAGACGTTGGAAGGTCTATCGAGCGCGAAACCACAGCAACACGCTCAAATCCGTCAAAATCTATATAACCATCTAGATCTATCATTTGAGAAGCAGTTGGCTTTGTATTCATCCGTTCTTGGTCCAGCGAGTGCTGGTAGATTGACCGATTTAGACAGTGCGGTAATGTCTGCACGCAAGATTGTTGGCTTAGAAAACAACTAATCTGTCGTCCAAATGAATTTTGAAAAACGCTGCCTTGTGCAGCGTTTTTTTATGCTTCAATTTCCTGCAGGTACAACTTACCACTGCTGCCCATTCTCAACACTCTATCCGGATGAATAGCGATTTAGAGTAATAAGCTCGAGCGTTGATAAGTGCAATTTGTCGAAATTTTCAAGTTGCGACCATTCTCATTTGGTTAATCTTATGTTCCATTTTTAACAGGTGTGTAACGACGATAATAGCGCTAATGTTAGTAGCACGTTAACCACACAGCGGATGGAAGAATCATGAGAGTACTTATTGAATACACACAGACAGGCAAATATCGTGATCAAGCTTGGGAAGCACTGACCATTCGCTCGAAAGGCGAGATTCAAGCCGTGACACCATCTTACGCGGCTCAACTTATCGAACAAAATCGCGCCTGCTTAACCACAACAGAACATCAAGATATCGTCATCCAACCTTAATGGCTTATTGAGCTACCCCTCCTAGTTCCTTAAATCGAATAGTTCGATGACCTAACAAAAACGCTGCACGGATGCAGCGTTTTCTTTTTCTAACGTTTCAAATTTTTAGCGTCTCTTATTTCGAACAGTAATAGCTTGATTACTTTGGCAAATTCTCTAATGCTTCAACCATAGTCATCAGCTTATCTACGATTCTTTCGCCGTCTGCTCGTAAACCGTTGTGCTCATACTCATTAGTGATCCACGCTTTTGAATTTGGAATGTTCGCCAGTGTTTCACGGCTGTAATCCAGTTCAACGTACATGTCGTCGGCATAAACAGCACACGCCATTGGCACGATATTCTTGCCAAGCTGCTCTGCGTTGTACAAAGTGCCCCAATCCGACTTCTCAGCTAAGATATTCGCCGCTTCACGCAGTGGCTTCAATGTTTCTAGTTGATCAAACATCCATGGGTAGACCATCTCGCCAGTAAACCAGAATTCCCCACCCGATTGATAGTTAAAGTGTGGATACTGCTCGCGAACTCGATGAGCCGACCAATTTGATGCTGTGCCTTGGCAATAGATCGATTCATGCAAAATGGCATAGATTGGGTTGGTTAGGTAACCCTGCTCTTGTTGCATTTGATTTAGGAAGCTGTAGCTCAACTGCTTGTTACCATTAACTTCAACAAACGCACTCTCTAATGTGAAGTACATAGGAAGGTTGGCTTCGCCAGCACCAAGGTTAATGCCAATCAATTGGAACTGTTCAACTGTAAATACCTGACCGTTTGGTAGCTTCACTTCATTGTTAAGCAGGTAATCAGAGATCTCTCGGCACATGGCTTGTGCTTGTGGGAATTGAGCAAAGAAGGCTCTGTTTTTATCTTCAACACGCTTATAGGTCGCGCGGTAGACATCGTCAGCTTCACGTTCAATAGACGGAATACCACCCGTCACATAGCAGCGCTGTAAGCTTTGTGGGAACAACGATAGGTAGCTCAGTGTACAGAAACCACCAAAGCTCTGACCAATCGTAGACCACTGCTTAACACCAAATTGCTCACGAATCGCTTCCGCATCACGAACAATGTTGTCGGCTCTAAAGTGCGTTAGATATTCAGCTTGTTGCTCTGGAGACAGATGCGCCAAAGTTTCATGGCTAATTACCGTGCTATTACCTGTGCCGCGCTGATCAAGAAGCAAGACGCGGTAGTTTTGTAACGCACGTTTCATCCAACCGGATTCCCCACTTACTCGTGGTGAAGGAAAGCCTGGACCGCCCTGAAAGTAGATAAGCCATGGGAGTTCTTGGCTGTCTTTGGCTAGATCGACCACTTCACGAGCAAAGACTTGAATCTGCTGTCCATCTTTCGCTTTATAATCGAGTGGTAGTTCAAAATAGTGCTGACGATACAGGGTGGTTCCATCTATAAACTTAGCTTGCACGCTTCATTCCTTTTTATCTGATTCTAATGTCATCGTTACGAAGAAAAGTGGCGCCCTATGGCACACATAGGTAGCAAGATACGCATAGTAGCTCGTAAATGAAACCGTTTGTTAAGCATGAATGTGAAGGTGCTTCACTTGACTGCTCAAGGAATGTTCGTATCGTTACAACCTATGTCAAAACAGCGCTTTTTTTAAGGCTATATCAAGGGATGAGTAAACAAAGAAGAAGGAAAATAAAAAGAGCTTAACGAGGTGAGGATACGTTAAGCTCTTTTGGTGTTATCCGATGTTTATGTTGCGGTAAGTTCAATCCGCTATGAGGCGACTAGCTCTCCTGCCCCTTGAATTGAACGCTGGCTATTTTCAACCAGAATCGCTGTGGCCGTTTCTTTTAATGTCGCCCACTCTGCGTCGTTGACCTCAATGCCATCACGCCACGCCTCTTCTTGTGTCTTAAATAACGACTCAGACGTGACATGTGTTTGGTAGCCATCTGACAAGCGTTCGATATCGAAATCCTGGACGGAAAGCTCGATGGTCATATTATGGATATGTTCGTCCGATGTCAGAGGCAAATCTGATAAAAACAGTTCTGGAGCAAGGCAACCACGGTTAAGCACATACAAGGTGCTCTTAGGGTTTGAGCCATTGTCCCAACGAGCAGTGCACGCAATACCTTTCGCTGCTAGTTTTACAAGCTCACTGTAGGCCAACCAGCGGTTGTGGCAGTTGTTTAGCTCAATTTTAAGCGATTTGTTGCCGACCATTTTTTCAATCGCATAATCCATTACGACAGGAAGATGACACGCCAAACTAGCCTTGTGTAAATCAACTTCGACCGTGTTATCGCTTGTCACTTGAATATCAACTGGGCAGTCGTCTTCTAGACCGATAAAGTTGCTCGCATTATTAAAATGACGCACACCATCCAAGCCTACCATTTGTAAATCAGCCACCATATTCGCTATCACATCGGCTTCACCACATGTACGGCGCATCCCTAAAAAGGCTTTGTTGACGGCCGCGACCAATTCATTGTGAGAAACAATCATAGCGATTTACCTCCATGTTGAGCATTGATATGTGTAGGAACGTTATGTGAGCCAGCCAGCTCCGCTTCACTCGGCAACAGTGGGAATACCCATTCGTCCTGATGAATTTCGTCAAGCAACGGCGCCCCTTGGAAGAAGGTAACGCGAACCCAACGATCAGAGCGCGGATCAAACTTAGTGGCACCAAACATCGCCAGCTTGCAACGTAGCAGATGCATTGGCAGCGATTCTTTATGAAGCACATTCATTTGAATGTCCCCCATCGCTTTGTTGCCCAGTGTCCATACGCGGCGAGCTATAGCACGATGCTGTGGCTGTTTTACTAAGAACTCGGCTAATGAGAGCTCTGGCGTAAACTGCAATAAAGCATGGTACAAGCGGTAAGCTTGACGACCGATATCTAACGGCAGTTCACGCTCTTCACCCAGCTCTTCGCCTCGAACACCGAGCCTTGGCTCTTCTTTGTCTTGCGAGCGATACCAGAACCAGTAGTTATTTTCAGCCTTAGTAAAGTCAGTTGTGATTGCCCAGCGGTACTTCTCTTCTAAGATCACCAACAGATCTTGTATTTTCTTACCACTAGGAAGTGACAGTGTCTCGCTACAATTCATCTGCTCCTGATGGGCGTCCACTAATTCTGGGTACAATTCCATCAAGCATGAGATAAGGATTTCTTGGGCTTCCATACTCATGTGCTTAGATTGCTCGACAAATTCACCCCATGTTTCACATCGGTTGACTGTGGCATCTAACGTTTGTTCTGCAGCTTTCAACTCAGTGACGGCAGCTTTGTTTAACTCTTGTTGCGTTTCATTGATCGTCACCACCTGCTCTAGGTGACATATGGCTTTATTCACTAGAGCACGCAATGGCTCCACTAAGCTATTGTCGGTCTGATTAGCTAGCACGTCAGATAGAGCATACTCACGGGTTGTCATCCATTGATCAACAATACTTGGATGGTTAATCAGGTATGGTGCCATACCTAAACCTGTCGCATTACCTACACCTAGATAACGTTGTAAACCTCGATGTAAAGTCGCAGCTTGCTCACAACCTTGTTGCTCTGCTAGGTAATGAACCCAATCTAGGCTGAATTCACGCAGCATGTATACCGCACACATTTGAGCGCTAAACGACTGATTGAAATCTGGGTTCTTCTCTAGAATTTTGAAGTCAGCGATACCGAACTTACCATTACCATAAACCGCAGTCGTTCTCAGGATGTAGCCCACTTCCGCTAGCTCTTTTGGCGTTGGTTGAACCCCTTTAGCCAAGTGGCTCACTATGTGTTCGAACACACGCACGCTTTTGTTGGCACGCGCTAAAACAAGCACATTGTTAGGGTTACGGCCTGCTTCTTGTAGCGGTACATTCGCACGAAGTCTCTCAAGTAGAGCGACATCTACATCGCCAAGAACCAAAGCAAACGTTACGTCCCACTTTTCAGCAATTACACGGTCATTTCGCTCGTCGTCTGCAATCTCATCGCAAAAAACAACCAAATGATAAACATGGTTTGGCGTCTCTAGCTTATAGATAGCATGACCGTACCCTTGAGGGTCTAATTGCCACTCATGCTTGGTCACTTTCCATTGCTGTTGCGCCATTTTACGAATCAGAGTTCTTATGAAGCTGATGCGTGTTTGGTGCATAGCACCCAGTCTTTCCGGTGCCATGACGACCGTTGCGTCACGTAGTGCTGATTCAGTGTAGGTAGAACGATGTGCATCCATTTTGCTCACCACCTTTGTAGTTATAAGGGTTTTGCTAGCCATTCAGAACCGATCGTTGCTGTCTTTTGAAGCATTTATAGCGACAGTATGTTGGTTAGCTTTCACGTTTTTAATCGTTATTGATGTTATCGAGGTAAGCGAACTCACCCCTTATTATTTGTCCTGACTAGATCTCTTGACCTAAATAGTTTGCCGCCCGATGTATCTTCACCAGTACGGGTTTTCTCTTCCTTTCGGAATCTGGTATCAGCCTAATTTCAGAGGCTGATACCTTGTTTCTCTTACATTTTTAGAGAGCGTTTTCTCTGCGTTTCTTTAAAGACTTGCTCTTTTACAAACTCTGCTCATCTACAGACCCTGTTCTTTCGCCATCTTGATTGCGATTTGAGGCGCATTCCAAAGCGATGGCAGTAAGATCAAGGACACCGGAACCGCTGTAATTACGATGAACGATTGCAGCGCTGAAATACCACCAGAGCCTAGAGAAATCAGAATCAACGCTGTTACGCCCATCATCACACCCCAGAAAGTACGGATGATTGCATTCGGTTCTGTCTCACCACTGATTACAACACTGATGGTGTAAGTCATTGAGTCGCCAGTCGTTACGATGAAAATCGTGGTTAAGATCAGGAACAAGATAGAGATAAGCATCGGCATTGGAAGCTGCTGAGTTACCGCTAGTAGAGCTCCTGGTAAGTTAAAGCCTTCAAACGCTTTACTTACGCTGCCTGGATCTGCGATTTCGAACGCAAGGCCAGAGCCACCAACAATCGTGAACCAGAAACAAGTAACAAACGGTGCAACTAAGCTGATGGTTGAAACCAATTGGCGAATACTACGGCCACGTGAGATACGTGCGATGAAGATTGCCATCATTGGCCCGTAACCTAAGAACCAACCCCAGAAGAATACGGTCCACCAGCTCAACCACCCCTCATCACCACGGTATGTCGCCATTGGGATGAAGTTGTCGATCATGCTACCTACACCTTGAATGTAGCCGTTAAAGATAAAGTTTGTAGGGCCGAATATCAGGATGTAGACCATCAATGCCATCGCCAAAATCACGTTGTAACGGCTTAGCATTTGCATTCCGCGGTTTAGACCACTGAGTGCCGACATTGTGTATAGAACGATTGCGAACAAGATGATGATAAGCTGCGTCGTGAAGCCATCTGGAATCTCAAACAGTGCGTTCAGTGCGTAGCTCACCTGCAAGCCCAAGAACCCGATAGGACCAATGGTGCCCGCCGCTACAGCGACAATACAACATGCATCAATCAAAGCACCGGTGTGACCTTTCAGCGCGCGCTCACCCAATACTGGGTAAAGCAGAATTCGAGGTTTAAGTGGCAAGCCTTTGTCGTAGTGAAGGTGCATCACCACAATAGACGTTAAGCTACCTACGATTGCCCATGCTAGGAAACCCCAGTGCATGAAAGATTGTGATAAAGCATTCACTGCACCTTGCTGTGCGTTCTCTTGTGCACCGTACAATGGTGGTGGGCTAACATAGTGAGCAATCGGCTCTGCTGCAGCCCAAAATACGCCGCCACCGGCAAGTAACGTACAGAAGATGATCGCCATCCAACGGAAGCCGTCCATTTCAGGTTTCGCGATGCCGCCAAGGATAACCTTACCTGTTCGCCCTGCCGCTAGGCCAAGACCAATAAGAAAGGTCAGAAGAAGAAGCATTTGCCAGTAAGGACCGAATACTTTTACCGACCACGCAAAGCCCGTGTTTACTAGGCTTGATAGTAGCTCGCCGTCAAATAAAGCAAGGGTCACGAACAGAGCGATAAAGCCGCCGCTGTACCAAAGTGCCGGGTTGGATAGCCCTAATTTGTCTGACGTAGATTCAGACTGGTTTGTGTTGCTTTTTGCATTACGTGTTGTGTGTGCTTGACCCGCATTTAAGCTTGGAGATTTCACGCTATTGGTTAAATCAGACATACTCTGACTCCAGAGGTTTCTTTGCAGCTGTCATAAAAATGATGACTACAAGGGTGTATTTAACACCTGCCCTATTATTTTTTGTGTTGGGCAGGCTAATCCATGTTTGGGTTACCGCGTTGCGAAATAGACCGTTGTTCCTTTTAAATAGTAAATTTGATTGAAGCAGTTCTCACTAACTGAACGTGTTTAGCAGACTGCTGATTAGATGCTTATAAGTAAGAAGCGCAGCTTAACTTTGGCTTTGAGGCTCTAAGCCATCTTTCAAAAAGTTAAACCAGTTTTCTCCTAAGACTTGCCCGGCTTCAGACTCGCTAAAGCCATGTCGCATCAATCCGTTATATATATTTTCCATACCTGAACTACCACAGAACCAAGGCAGTGCATCAGGCCAACCTGAATTGCTTGCAGAGCCTTCCCCGTAGTCCATCGCTTTAGACCAACGACCATTTCTCATCCATTCAAGAACGGCTTGAGGCTGGTTTAAACACAGGTCACTGCCAATACCCAGATGTTCAACGCCCACCATGTCAGCAGTAGTCGCAACCATCTGGCAGAAGTCTTCCAAGGTACATTGGCTACCATTGGGTAGGTGGAATGGGTATAAACTGAATCCGATTAAGCCACCACGTGCGGTGAGCGCTTTAATCACATCGTTTGATTTGTTACGCAGTGCGTCATGAGCAAATGTTGGGTTCGCGTGGCTGATACAAATAGGACGAGAAGACAAGTCAATCGCTTCAAGTGTTGAGCGTTCTGCACTGTGAGACATATCAATGATCATGCCCACTCGGTTCATCTCTTCGATGGCTTGTTTTCCGAAACGAGTAATACCGGTGTCGTTCTTCTCGTAACAACCCGTCGCTAATAAGCTCTGGTTGTTGTACGTCAGTTGCATGATCAATAGACCCTGCTTACGCATCACTTCGATAAGACCAATCTCATCATCGATTGGAGAACAGTTCTGAGCGCCTAGGAAAATACCGACTTTGCCGGTCGCTTTTGCAGTCTCAACATCAGCCATTGAGTGAATCGGCATGATAAGGTCTGCATTCTGCTCAAATCTTAAGTTCCACTCTGCAAAGCGAGATAAGGTTTCACGAGCCGTCTCGTGGTAAACCGCGGTAGCGTGAACTGCTGTAATGCCGCTCGCCTTTAGTGTTTGGAAATATTCTCTGTTCCAATTGCAGTATTGCAATCCATCTATAACAATCCGTTGCTGGTACATAACCACTCCTATTGAAAGCTCAGTGTTCTAGCTCGGTTTTGAAAACACGCTCAAGTAACATGTTTTCAAAAATGGGTTAAATCACTTATCTAAGTTCCTTTGCTGTTTTGGTTTTAATGTTGGCCTGACTCTGTGAATCAGGCCAATTCTTATATCGGAAGCAGATTAGTAAGGACGTTGGTAAGCCGTCTTCACTACTGTGTAGAACTCTTTCGCGTATTGACCTTGCTCACGAGGACCAAAGCTAGACTCTTTACGACCGCCAAACGGTACGTGGTAGTCCGTACCAGCGGTTGGTAGGTTAACCATCACACAACCAGTTTGAGCTTGTTGCTTGAACAGTGCGCTCGTACGTAGGCTTTGAGTGATGATGCCGCCAGTTAAGCCAAAGCGAGTGTCGTTAGTGGTTGCAATCGCTTCGTCCAAGTCAGCCACTCGAATCACGCTTGCCATTGGTGCGAACACTTCCTCTTGGTTCACTTCCCAATCGTTCTTAGTGTTCAAGAACAGCGTTGGAGCCATGTAGAAGCCTTCGTGTTGCATGCTCAAGCGTTCGCCACCAAATGCCAGCTCACCGCCGCTTTGACGTGCTTTCTCAACCCAACCTAGGTTTGCTTCAAGCTGGTTTCCGTCAACAACTGGGCCCATGAAAACGCCTTCCTCTAATGCGTGACCCACTTTCAGCTCGCTCATACGTTTAATCAGTGCTTCAACGTACTGGTCGTGGATGCTATCCATAACCACAAGACGAGAAGACGCTGTACATTTTTGACCTGCACCAGAGAAAGAGCCGGCAATAGTTGCTTCAACTGCGGTTTGGATATCTGCATCATCAGCGATAACCAGCGCGTTCTTACTGCCCATTTCCAGTTGGCAACGAACGAAGTTTGGCGCGGTAGCCGCTGCTACTTTACGACCCGTATCAACAGAACCGGTAAAGCTGACACCGTTCACTTCTTTAGAGTTGATCAGTGCGTCGCCAACCGTTGAACCGCTACCAAGAACAAGGTTGAACGTACCTGCTGGGATACCTTGGCGATGAATGATCTCAGTAAGCGCAACGGCACTTGCTGGTGTTAGATTTGCTGGCTTCCAGATAACGCTGTTACCAAAAGCAAGCGCTGGAGCGATTTTCCAAGCTGCTGTTGCTGTCGGGAAGTTCCAAGGAGAGATAATGCCGATAACGCCTACCGCTTCGCGAGTCACTTCAACAGAAACACCCGGGCGTACAGAATCGGCGTTGTCACCAATTTGGCGAAGCACTTCAGCCGCAAAGTATTGGAAGAACTGACCTGCACGGTAAATCTCACCGCGACCTTCAGCAAAAGGCTTGCCTTCTTCACGAGATAGCAAAGTGCCCAGCTCATCACAACGGGCAATCAGCTCATCACCAATCGCTTGAAGCACCGCTTGCTTACGTTCAATCGGCGTTTTTTCCCACTCTGGTTGAGCGTATTTCGCCGCTGAAATTGCTTGTTGCACTTGCTCTGCACTTGCTTGTGCAAAGTTGCCAATATTTTCAGAAATATCTGATGGGTTAATGTTCGCTACGGTGCTTACACCCGCTTGCCATTCGCCGCCAATGTAAAGTGCGTTTTCTGTTTGAACATTCTGTAAGTGAGTCATCATTCTGTCCTTGTAACGTTAGGTTGCGGTTGAGTCTGGCAACCATCGAATTAATTAATAATTTGTTAATTTATATAGAGAATAAGTATTAATTTTGTATCTAGACGTAAAACCATTCGCTTGTATCAATAAAGATCTGCATAGACAAACAGCTTTGATTGGCAAATTGCCTCAGTTCACAGTCCATTTATTCAGGTTGAGACGCCGATGCATAAACCACGAACTCAACCAACATCTCTTCTCTAGCTAGCCCTGCAACAACGACTGCTGCACGGTTTGGATAAGGTGCGTTGAAGTATTCTCCGTATAGGCTGTTTACCGTTTTCAGATACTCACGGTCAGTCACGTAGATCAGAACCTGCAGCACAGAATCCATCGATTCACCTGCACACTCCAAGGTATGAACAAGGTTGTTAAAAGTCTGACGCGTTTGCGCTTCTATACCGCCCTCTACTACTGCGCCCGTTTCATCAATTGGAATCTGAGCCGTGTATAGAGTGCCGTTATTAACGATTGCCCACTCTAGTGGTGCTTTTGAAGCAAAAAGAGCGGTTTTTACTGGGTGTTTTTTAGTTTGTGCGTTCACGATTCCATCCAACTTTGTAACAACTATGTTTCAAGATGGTTAAATACTGCACCTTGACGCCTGATAAATCTAACGGTAAATTTTGTGCATTTGATAAATAAAATCTATCACCTTGCAAAAAGTAAGGTATAGCAAGGGCTAGAGAGGGATCGAAGTCATGAGTATTAAGCTACAACAGTTAAAACATTTTGTTTTAGTCGTCGAAGAAGGTGGATTTCGAGCAGCTTCTCACCGAGCCAATCGCTCTCAAGCGGCACTGTCTACTTCGATAAAAGAGCTTGAGAAAATACTCGGTCAGCCACTGTTTGAAACAGGCAACAAATCTACGCTGACACCTTTCGGTGAAATATGCCTACCAAAAATCATCCAATTCTTGAATGTTTACAAAGCATTAGATAATGACTTGCGTGCAGCGGCGGCTGGGCAACAAGGAAGAGTTCGAATAGCGAGCGTGCCTTCGGTGGCAGCTAAATTGATCCCTAGCGTGTTAGGAGCCTTTTGTGAGCAATACCCAAACGTTGAGGTGAGCCTGATTGATGATAATGCGGCAGGTGTAGAAGCAAGGTTACTTTCTGGAGAGGTGGATGTCGCCCTTGGCAATACCTCCCATTTAGAAGAAGAGAGTATCGACTTCACCCCACTTCTTTCCGATCCTATCGGTGTGGTCTGCTTAAAGGACAACCCAATTGCCGCTCAACCCGAGGGCATAGAATGGCAAACTTTGTTAAAACAGCCGTTCATTCGCAACGGGACTTGTACCCTACTCGATCCAACACCTGCACGTATGCTCAGTGAACAAGCCCTGTATTCGGTAGAAAACATCACTTCTCTATTTTCTGTGTTGGAACTAGGCATTGGGGTAACCACACTGCCTAAGCTTGCTTTCCCAACCAATGAAACGCGTTTAGTGTGGATTCCTTTGATCGACCCGCCGTTACAGCGTCAAATTGGAATATTCCGACTGTCTGACCGTACTATCTCACCGCAAGCGCAAGCTTTTCATGATTTGTGTATTCAATATCTGAGTTATGAAGCGCCATAAGCAAAATTTAACAAGTGGCAGTGCGTCACCGCCACTTGTTACTTCAGAATACGCTTTACGTGGTCGCAACAACCACAATCAACGGGCTCTGAAGTAAGGTTTACACTTCATAAAAACGGTTTTAACGCTCTCAATTCTTCCCCTCACCTTCCAATATAACCGGTCATAAATATCCCGATGAGTAAGAAAAACGTGGATAACCATTGATGTGACACAGTTTTTCCACGCTTCATGAGTAATAGATAAAAAATATATGTTCCTGCGTTAATAAACGCACGCTGCTCGTTATAAATAACGAAATAGTGATGAATTAACACATCTATCGCCCGACTCTTACCCTTCTAAAAACAACCTGTAAGTACTTGAAAAGTATAAATTAACCACCTTAATCTCACTTAGCCTTACTCTGAATTATTCAGGCATTCTTAATACTTCAAGTTATCAATAAAGCATCTGAAATATTCATGATTAAAGTGACAGAATTATTACTTTCATAAATGAAAATCACCCATTTCAAAAATGGAATTATTGATGTCGATATTTGTCGTTTTGATAACATAATTTTAGGCGTAGTTTATATTTTGTCGAAACGAGAGCGAATTAGTTTATACCGTTCTATTTCGTCAGGAGATATAAAACCAGTAAGATTATATCTTTGTTAACAAGCAAAGTTTTATTAACAAGCAAATGCGAATAGCAAGACATATTCAAACTGTGTTTTATATGAGCTTACACTGTTAAATATAAGGTTTTATTATGAGGCTTAGCGGGATAAGTGGTGACATTCTTGTTGCTGCTAAAAGAATTGTTCTCTGCCAAATAGTATTAGCCGTCGTTGTAGTTTTATATGAAGTGTTTTTTGGTAATAAAGTAGATATGGAATCTTCAGCTTTGGGTATCGTTATTGCGATGCTACCCCCGCTGTTTGGTTTTATATATGCAAGCCTAAAGGTGCGCAAGAACCCTAATTATAGTTTACGTGACTTAATGCAAATGAGTCGTGTCGTGAAAATAACTTATACGTTCTTAATGTTTATCTTGGCATTCCAGTTTTTCAAATTGGATAACCCAGTAATATTGTACGCATATATTTTCACGATGGTTGGGTACTTCTTAACACCATTTATTACTGCCTCTACAAGATCGGAGTACGTGTAGTATGGATCAAGTAACTACCGCTCACGAATACATAGAGCATCACTTAACCTTCTTAACTACAGGTGATGGTTTCTGGGCGTTCAACATCGACTCGATGTTGGTATCTTGGATTACGGGTTTACTGTTTATTGGAGCTTTTCGATACATAGTGACCAAGGGCACCAGCGGTGTTCCAGGTCGATTTCAATGTTTTATCGAACTGATATTTGATTTTGTAAACAACCTAGTAAAAGAGATTTTTCAAGCGGAGGATAAATTAATAGGGCCACTGGCATTAACCACTTTTGTTTGGGTGCTGTTGATGAACGCGGTCGATTTATTACCAATAGATTTCATACCAGCATTAAGTCGTGCGATGGGTCTAGAACACTTTAGAGATCTACCAACGGCGGACGTAAATATTCCAATGTCGATGGCACTGGGTGTATTTATCTTACTGTTGACTTATACGTTTAAAAATAAAGGATTGAAAGGCTTTATCAAAGAGCTTACTACGCAGCCATTTGATAACCCTCTTTTATACCCTGTTAACTTAGTTCTTGAATTAATCACATTAATTTCAAAACCTATATCACTAGGCTTACGATTATTCGGAAACATGTATGCAGGTGAGATGATATTTATTCTGATCGCGTTAATGCCATGGTGGATGCAATGGGCACTGAGTGTTCCTTGGGCACTATTCCACATATTAATCGTATTCTTGCAAGCATTTATATTTATGGTACTGACCGTTGTTTATTTAGGTATGGCAACAGAAGAACACCACTAATTAATAACTAAAAATTTAACTAACAAATTATTTATCGGAGATACAAATGGATATCGTAAGCGCAGTTTTATATGTAGCAGGTGCATTACTGATTGGTTTAGGTGCGGCAGGTGCAGCGTCAGGTATTGGTAACTTGGCAGGTAAATACCTTGAAGGTGTTGCTCGTCAACCAGACCTTACTCCAATGCTTCGTACTCAATTCTTCATCATGATGGGTCTTGTGGATGCTGTACCAATGATCGGTGTTGGTATCGGTCTATACATCATCTTCGCCGTGGCTTAATCAAAAAGCTTTGAAAAGATCGATTTGTAATTAATCAAGATTTAGCGAGGAAGGTATGAACTTAAATGCAAGCATGTTCGGGCAAGCAATCTCATTCGTGATTTTTGTTTGGCTATGCATGAAATATGTATGGCCCCCTCTCACCGCAATGTTAGACGAGCGCCAAAAAGAAATTGCTGATGGTTTACGCCATTCAGAGAATGCAGCGAAAGAGCTAGAACTAGCAAAATCCAATGGCGCACAACTTGTCGAAGATGCAAAACGCAACGTCACTGAACTGATTGAACAAGGCAAAAAACGCCGCAATGAAATCATCAGCTTAGCGCACGAAGAAGCAGAGCAAGAAAAAGCTCGCATCCTAGAGCAAGGCAGAGCCGAACTAGAAAGTGAGCGTCAAAAGTTACGTCGTGAACTTCAGGCAGACATGGCAGACGCTGTTATTCAAAGTGCACAGAAACTGATCAACAAAAACCTAGATTCAGAAACGAACCGAGCGTTAGTTGACCAACTCATTAGCGAACTGTAAGCGGAGGCAGTATGTCAGATTACACCAATATTGCTCATCCCTACGCCAAAGCCTCATTCGACTTTGCTTTGGGTGAAAACAAGTTACAAGAGTGGCACTCGATGCTTTCAATTCTTGTGGCAGTAACGGAAGAAGAAGCGATCGCTGATCAGATTATCTCAGCAGAAGGGGCAAGCGCCCAACAAACTGAACAGCTCGCCAATCTCATCATTCACGTTTGCCAAGGGTTGGTTGATGAACACGTTATCAACCTAATTCGAGTGTTGGGTGAAAATGGTCGCCTTTCCGTCGTAAAAGACTTGTTTAGCTTGTTCAGCGAGCTGAAGGACGAACATGAACGTGTAATTCCTGTCACTGTCACCAGCTCAGAATGCCTTACATCAGGTCAAGTTACCTTATTAACGGCTGCACTTGAGAAGAAATTAGAGCGTCAGGTTGAATTAGAACAGGTGATTGACGACTCACTGGTCGGTGGGATTGTCATCAAGGCGGGTGAAACCGTTATCGATGGTTCATTGAACACATCAATAAGCCGATTAGCTAATCAACTTCACGCGAGATAGGTAATAAAATGCAATTAAATTCAAATGAAATTAGTGATCTAATTAGAGAGCGAATCTCGCAATTTAACGTGAGCACTGAAGCTCGCAACGAAGGCACTATCGTATCGGTTCGTGATGGCATCATCACCATCAACGGTCTTGCAGATGTGATGCAAGGCGAGATGATTGAACTACCTCGTGGCAAATACGCACTTGCACTTAACCTAGACACCCACTCTGTTGGTGCGGTGGTTATGGGTCCTTACATTGACCTTTCTGAAGGCATGAAAGTAAAAGGCACGGGCCGTATCTTGGAAGTGCCAG
The DNA here is from genome assembly GCF_002954585.1 of Vibrio chagasii. Classification (GTDB taxonomy): domain Bacteria; phylum Pseudomonadota; class Gammaproteobacteria; order Enterobacterales; family Vibrionaceae; genus Vibrio; species Vibrio chagasii_A. The sequence continues at coordinate 370,204 of NZ_MSCI01000001.1, read as the reverse complement.
TCGGTAATGGGCTTCTGGGCCGTGTAGTAAACACTCTAGGAGAGCCAATTGATGGTAAGGGTCCTGTAAGTTGTGACCGCCTTGACCCTGTAGAAGTGATTGCCCCAGGTGTAATTGAACGTAAGTCTGTAGACCAGCCTATTCAGACTGGCTACAAAGCGGTAGATACCATGGTGCCTATCGGTCGTGGTCAACGTGAACTGATCATTGGTGACCGTCAGACAGGTAAAACAGCATTAGCAATCGACGCCATCATCAACCAAAAAGACTCAGGCATTAAATGTGTGTATGTGGCAATTGGTCAAAAAGCATCAACCATCGCTAACGTGGTTCGCAAGCTTGAAGAGCACGACGCGCTTAAGAACACTATTGTAGTTGTCGCATCAGCGTCAGAATCAGCTGCGCTTCAATACCTAGCACCCTACGCGGGTTGCACCATGGGCGAATACTTCCGTGACCGTGGTGAAGATGCACTGATCATCTACGATGACCTATCCAAACAAGCGGTCGCATACCGCCAAATCTCATTGCTACTTAAACGCCCACCGGGCCGTGAAGCCTTCCCTGGCGACGTATTCTACCTTCACTCACGCCTGTTAGAACGTGCAGCACGAGTCAATGCAGAGTATGTAGAGAAGTTCACTAACGGTGAAGTGAAAGGCCAAACAGGCTCATTGACAGCGCTTCCTATCATTGAAACTCAAGCCGGCGACGTATCGGCATTCGTACCAACCAATGTAATCTCGATTACCGACGGTCAGGTTTTCCTACAGACACAGCTATTCAACGCAGGCTTACGTCCAGCCGTTGACCCAGGTATCTCGGTATCTCGTGTGGGTGGTGCTGCTCAGTGCAAAATCATCAAGAAGCTATCTGGTGGTATCCGTACTTCACTGGCTCAATACCGTGAATTGGCAGCATTCGCTCAGTTCTCTTCAGACCTAGATGAAATGACGCGCAAGCAACTTGACCATGGTGAGCGTGTGACTGAGCTGATGAAGCAAAAGCAGTACTCCCCTATGTCGGTTGCAGAGCAAGCTACTGTGATTTATGCGGCTGAAAAAGGTTACCTAGTCGATGTTGAGCTAAACAACCTAGCCCGCTTCGAAGAAGAGCTGATCGCGTACGCCAAAGCTCAAAACCCAGCGCTGATCGACAAGATTAACGCGACAGGTGATTACAACGACGAAATCGATAGCGCTCTTAAAGAGATTCTAGAAGGTTTTGTTGGGATGAAAGCTTGGTAAGTGCTCCGGTTTGTTAGCTGGAAACAAAAACAGATAGGAGCAGATTATGGCAAGTACTAAAGAAATTCGCACCAAGATAGCCAGTGTTAGTAACACTCAAAAAATCACAAGTGCAATGGAAATGGTCGCGGCAAGTAAGATGCGTAAGGTTCAAGACAACATGACGCAGACGCGACCATATGCCGAAAACATGCGTAAGGTTATCTCCCATGTTGCATCAGGGTCGCTGGAATACCAGCACCCTTACCTTCAACAGCGTGAACCTAAACGCGTGGCTTACATCATTATTTCGTCTGACCGCGGTTTATGTGGTGGCTTGAACTCCAACTTGTTCAAGAAAGTTCTGGAAGAAATGGAGCAATGGCGCGCTAAGGGCGTTGAGGTAGAAACCACCCTAATTGGTTCAAAAGCTATCTCATTTTTCCAACGCGGCGGCAATGTTATCGCACAAACCTCAGGCCTAGGTGACGCACCTAAGTTAGAAGACATCTTAGGTACGGTCAACGCGATGCTTGGTCACTATGACGAAGGCAAAATCGACAGCTTGTATCTGGTCTACAACCAGTTCGTTAACACCATGGTCCAAGCTCCAACGACTTTACAACTTCTACCCCACCCTTCTGACTCAGAGGCAGACGGTGAAGCCAAGAAAGAACGCCGTTGGGACTACATCTATGAGCAAGCGCCAAGAGACATACTCTCTGAACTGTTACACCGATACATCGAATCTCAAGTGTATCAAGGCATCGTTGAGAGCATTGCCTGTGAGCAAGCTGCCCGAATGGTAGCCATGAAAGCCGCTACCGACAACGCAGGCCAGCTCATCGATGATTTGCAGTTGGTGTACAACAAGGCAAGACAAGCTGCCATTACCCAAGAGCTGAGTGAAATCGTCTCAGGTGCACAAGCTGTCTAAGGGCAGACAAGAGCGGGTCAGAATAGAATTTGAGGAATTACACATGAGTGTTGGAAAAATAGTAAAAGTGATCGGCGCGGTGGTCGACGTCGAGTTTAGCGGCAATAACAGCCCACGCGTTTATGATGCATTGAAAGTCACTAGCGACGAAGCAAGCTCGCTGGTATTAGAAGTTCAACAGCAACTTGGCGGCAACATTGTTCGCTGTATTGCGATGGGCACATCAGACGGCTTGCGTCGTGGCCTAACCGTTGAAAATACAGGTTCTCCAATCACAGTTCCAGTCGGTGAAGAAACACTAGGCCGTATCATGAATGTGCTCGGCCAACCTATCGATGAATGTGGCGAAATCGGCCAAAAAGAGAACTACGAGATCCATCGCGAAGCCCCTTCTTATGAAGAGCAAGCCAACAGCACTGAATTGCTTGAGACAGGTGTTAAGGTTATCGACCTTATCTGTCCATTCGCTAAGGGTGGTAAAATTGGTCTGTTTGGTGGTGCCGGTGTAGGTAAAACCGTCAACATGATGGAGCTTATCAACAACATCGCCAAAGCTCACTCAGGTTTGTCGGTATTTACCGGTGTAGGTGAACGTACTCGTGAAGGTAACGACTTCTACTACGAAATGAAAGAAGCTGGCGTACTAGACAAAGTTGCCATGGTTTACGGCCAAATGAACGAGCCACCGGGTAACCGTCTACGTGTTGCGCTTACTGGCCTAACTATGGCTGAACGCTTCCGTGATGAAGGCCGTGACGTACTGTTATTCATCGATAACATCTACCGTTACACGCTTGCGGGGACAGAAGTATCTGCGCTGTTAGGTCGTATGCCTTCAGCGGTAGGTTACCAACCAACGCTAGCGGAAGAGATGGGTGTACTTCAAGAGCGAATCACGTCAACAAAACAGGGCTCTATCACCTCTATCCAAGCGGTATACGTACCTGCGGATGACTTGACTGACCCATCGCCAGCAACAACCTTTGCTCACTTAGATGCGACCGTTGTACTGTCTCGTAACATCGCGGCACTGGGCCTATACCCTGCGATTGACCCACTAGATTCAACGTCACGTCAATTGGACCCGCTGATCGTAGGCCAAGAGCACTACGACATTGCACAAACGGTTCAAACCACGCTGCAACGCTACAAAGAGCTAAAAGACATCATCGCGATTCTTGGTATGGATGAGCTTTCTACAGAAGATAAGCAGGTCGTATCTCGTGCTCGTAAGATTGAACGTTTCTTAACTCAGCCTTACCACGTAGCGGAAGTCTTTACCGGTCAGAAAGGTGTGTTTGTACCACTCAGCGAAACGCTAAGAGGCTTCAAAGGCCTATTAAATGGTGAATACGACGACATTCCAGAGCAAGCATTCTTGTACTGTGGCTCTATCGACGAAGTGCTTGAAAAAGCTAAATCACTCTAACAGTTAGGTGCATCATGGCTATTGGAATTACAGACAATACATTTCAACTTAATATCGTAAGTGCCGAAGGTACGTTGTTTTCAGGGCCGGCATATGCCCTAGCCGTTTCTGGAGCAGATGGTGAACTCGGGATTCGTCCCGGTCACTCCCCGCTTCTTAGCAAAATAAAACCGGGCGTGACAGTATTTGTCACCGACCCAAAAGCAGAAGATGAAGTGCTTTATGTGTCTGGCGGGATGATTGAAGTTCAACCCGATGTAGTGACTGTGCTGGCCGATACCGCTTTGCACGCAAAAGACATTGACCGTGCTCGCGCAGAGGAAGCGAAACACGCCGCTCTAGAGAACATCAATAAGGGCAATGTAGACGTTAACTTTGCGCAAGCTCAGCTTGAACTTGCCAAAGCGATTGCTCAACTACGAGCTGCGGATCTTACCTCGTCTCGAACCCGCCACTAAACATAGGCAATTGCTTATTTCTGTGTAGGTAGTCTCCCCACTTAAAAACGATTTAAGTGGGGAGACTACATTTAAAGTTTAGAACTCCCCTTCCCCCCATTTTCCCACCATTCACTCACTTAACCCACCAGCACCTTCAACATTATTTATCTGCAAAACGCGCTTGGTGTGGATCCAGTTCATGACCTAATGGCTGCGTCAGTGAATGATAAAGCTCTGGCTTACGACCACGAATCCAGCGCCTGCCAGTACACATATTCAACTCTTCGGCTTTTAGCTCTGCAATTACCATGTCGTTATCAACACTGTCTGTCTCAGTAATAATTTCACCATAAGGGCTTAGGATCATCGCATTGCCCGTTCTGACTTCATCCATATCAACGCCCACACCATTACTAAACACCACAAACATGCCGTTGTCGTGTGCCCTTGCCGGTAGCCAACGCATCAGCCACTCGCGTCCATTCTTACCCTGCATCTCGGCACGAATCGCTTCAGGGTTTTCCTTTCGGTTAAACCATAGTTCTGGGTCAATTCGCTTCATCGCGTTCGGGCTACGTGAATGACAACCGCCCGTCTGATGCGGTGCAATCAGAATATCAGCCCCTTTCAAAGCAGTGATTCGTACGTTCTCAACCAAGTTGTTATCCCAACAAATCAGGATACCGACTTTGCACCCGTGGGGAGTATCAAACACAGTGTATTGATCGCCGCTACTCATATATGGGCTTACGAAAGTGTGCAATTTGCGATGCTTTTGTACCTCACCATTTGGCATCGCGAACACATAAGTGTTGTATAACTCGCCATCGATACCCTGCTCTATCAAGCCCGCACCAACACTCATTCCAAATCGTGCTGCTAGTGCAATCAGCTTTTGAGTAGATTCACCGCTCGGTACAGGTTCCGCTAACGCTTCAATCTCAGCTCGCGACAAAGCAGACACATGCCAGTAGCCAGTAATACACATCTCCGGGAAACTGATGATCTCGACACCACTGTCCGCTGCTTGTTGAACGTAATGCTCAATCACCGATAAGTTGTAAGCTTTGTCGCCGGCATGATGGTTAAACTGGACCGATGCTACTTTGATGTCTCTTTTCATGATTCGTCCTCTAATTTTCGCTTTATCCGATTTGCTGTGGACCCAGTATAAAAAAATCGATTCAATTCCATATAATGAAAAATATTCGTAGTTCAATGAGCATTTGGAATGGAATTTGATTTACTGAAGGCATTTTGTCAGCTGGCTAAGTCGGGAAATTATCGTTTGGCTTCAGAGCAGCTCTACATTACTCAGTCGGCACTCACCAAAAAGATTCAACGGCTTGAGTCCAACATTGAGGCGAGCCTGTTTTCTCGTGGCAGAAATGGCGCAGAGCTAACACACGCAGGCAAGACGTTACTGGCAGATGCCCAACGCTTGGTCGATTCAATGCAAGCCTTTGAGCAGCTTTCTGGCTCGGTGGTCAACGGGACAGAGGGTCATTTAAACATTGGCTTTGGTGTTTCTACTTATCATGAAGCACCCAAGCTGATTGCAGCGTACAAAAAACAGCAGCCAAATGTTCACATCACCTTAAATGACACACCTTCTAAGCAGCAGACGGACGAGTTATTGACTCACGAGCTCGATATCAGCTTCAACCGAATCCCCAGTTCGTCAGATCTAAACAGCCTAACGCTTTTCGATGACAGCCTTGTGATTGCCATTCACAAAGATCTTCTCAAGCAAGTGCCAAACAAAGATCAGCTCCTGTCTGAATTGCCTAAATGGCCTTATCTAAAGCTCACTCAACACCGTGGCCCCGGATTAGACAGACAGATTCAACAATATTGCCTAGCGAATCATCTCGACCTATCAAAGGCGCAAGAAGCCGATGATATCCTTACCTTGCTAGCGTTAGTCTCGGCGAATATTGGCTTCACCATAGTACCGAGCAGCGCACAGCAGATAAGCAACACTGAGGTTGAATTCATTGCATTGCAAGGTGAGCACGCCACTTGGCCTGTCGGATTAATATGGAATGGACAGAGTGAGAATCCACTCAGGGATAGGTTTTTAGAGTTTGTGGCGAAGCAGAGCGAAATTTAAGCAAAAGGCTAAATTTCAAACCAAAAAAGGCTCACTATCACAGTGAGCCTTTTAGTATCTGGCAAACGCTAAAGACACGTTCAGCGCTGCTAATTAGCTATAGAAGAGTCGTTTTAGACGAATAGTTAACCAGCAATTTAGAACGGTAAATTAGAAGAACTCAATCGAATTACGGCCGCTTTTCTCATCACGTTGAGGCTTTGGCGTGTCCGCTTTCTTTTTCGCTTTGTTTTCTTTCTTTTTATCTTTCTTTGGTTCTGCTTTAGCACTCAACATTTCAGCAGTGCTTTTCTTAGATTCTTTCTTCTTAGAATCCGTTTTAGACTGACCTTTCTTCGACTTGTTGTCTTTCTTAGCCGCTTCTTTTTTCTTTGGTTTATCTTCTACTTCTTGCACTGGCTGATCACAGCACACTACATAGTATTCTTGGTTGAATTCAAAGAAGTCACCATCGTACATTTTACGACGCTTACGTGTTTCCAACTCACCGTTTACCGCAACGTAGCCTTCAGAGATAACGTGCTTAGCTTCACCACCGCCACTCACTAAGTTCGCGATCTTGAACACTTTGTAGAGCTCAATTGGCTGAGATGACACATCGACACCAATCGCCTCAATTTCAATCTCTTCGCCTTCTTCACCGTGCTCGTAACCTTCGTAGTCAGCGTCTTCGTAATGTTCTTGGTCCATGGTGACCTCTACCTAAATATGTACTTCTGAAATATTGGACGCAGTGTAATCGTAAAACCACTAAATGACCATGTTGAATTCAACATGAGCGCCCTTGTTATAAAGAGTAGGGCTTCTCTTGGCGACTTACACGCCACACACGTTCGAGAGGCTGACCAACTGCTTGGTATATTCGTGTTGAGGAGCACTAAACAGCGTCTCGGTGTCGCCCTTCTCTATCACCTCACCCGCTTTCATCACTATGGTGTAATGACACAAGGATTTAACGACGTTCAGATCGTGGCTAATGAACAGATAAGTCAGATCGTACTTTTCTTGGAGTGACTTGAGTAAGTCTAATACCTGAGCTTGTACCGTTCTGTCTAATGAAGAGGTCGGCTCATCGAGTAAGATAAACTCTGGCTTCAGAATCAGTGCTCGTGCAATCGCAATTCGCTGTCTTTGACCGCCCGAAAATTCATTTGGATAACGGTGACGCGTTTCTGGGTCAAGGTCGACCTCCTTCATCACATCGCAGATACGCTGGTCCATTTCGCTCTCATCAAGCTGCTGATGGACGCGTAAGCCTTCACCAATCACTTGTGCCACCGACATTCTTGGGTTCAAAGCTGAGAATGGGTCTTGAAAGACGACTTGCATGCGGCTTCGAAATGGCAGCATCTGCTGGCGGTTTAGCCCTTGAAGCTGTTCGCTTTCATAAGTGATCGAACCTTCACTCTCCACCAGCTTTAATATCGCCATACCTGTAGTCGACTTGCCTGAGCCACTTTCTCCTACTAAGCCAATTGAGTGCCCTTTCTTAAGGGTGAACTCCATATCAGTGACCGCTTTAATATGCGAAATAGTACGCTTAAATAAGCCGCCCGTAATTGGGAACCAAACTCGAAGTTGATTTACATCGAGTAGCGGTTGGCTGTCGGGTGACACCGGGACAGGCAAACCTTTAGGGTCTGAATTGATTAGCTTTTGTGTGTAAGGATGAGCTGGCGCATTAAACAGTGTCTGGCAGTCGTTGCTTTCGACAAGACGACCATCTTTCATCACCGCAACTCTATCGGCAATCTTACGAACAATACTCAAATCATGGGTGATAAACAGCATCGCCATGCCAAGCTCTTGTTGCAGGTCTTTCAATAAGTCGAGAATCTGCGCTTGTACCGACACATCCAATGCCGTCGTTGGCTCATCAGCAATAAGCAGCTCTGGCTCATTAATCAGTGCCATCGCGATCATAACACGCTGACGCTCACCACCAGATAACTCATGCGGATAGGCTAATATTTTTTGCTCTGGATGACGGATGCCTACTTTAGATAACCACTCTATCGCCAAGGCTTGCGCTTTATTGGTTCGCATTCCGCGGTGAATGGCTAGGGTTTCAACAAGCTGTTTGCCAATTCGATGAAGCGGATTTAGCGAAACCATAGGCTCTTGGAAGATCATTCCGATACGGCCACCACGAATACCGCGCAGTTGCCTCTCAGAACAACTCAAGATGTCACTACCAGAGAAGTTAATCGTCCCATTCAAGTAATGGGAGGAGCCTTTAGGCAGTAGTTTTAAGATGGAGTTCGCCGTCACCGATTTACCCGAGCCACTCTCACCTACCAGCGCCAGTGTTTCACCTTTGTATATTTCGAGCGAAACATCGTGTGTTACCTGCTCTACCGCCTTCTTTCTTCCAAAACCGACGGACAGTTTGTCTATGGTTAGCACTGGAGAAGCAGGAGCTGTATTTGAAGTCATAACCTATCCTTACTTCTGTTGGTGTGGGTCGAAGGCATCACGCACCGCTTCACCGACGAAGACAAGTAACGTAAGCATCAAAGAAAGTACAACGAATGCGGAAATACCAAGCCAAGGCGCTTGTAAGTTAGCTTTACCTTGCGCCAGAAGCTCACCTAACGAAGGCGAACCCGCTGGAAGACCAAAGCCCAAGAAGTCTAATGACGTCAGTGTGGTCACCGATCCAGACAAGATGAACGGCATCATAGTTAGCGATGCAACCATAGCGTTTGGCAACATGTGACGAAGCATAATGCGCTTGTCATCGATGCCCATCGCTTGTGCCGCACGTACATAGTCGAAGTTACGACAACGTAAGAACTCGGCGCGAACAATACCCACCAAACTCATCCAGCTGAACAGCACCATAATCCCCAGCAACCACCAAAAATTTGGCTCGATGAAACTCGACAAGATAATTAGTAAGAACAAAGTCGGCATTCCAGACCACACCTCGATGAAACGTTGTCCAAACAGGTCAACCCAGCCGCCGTAGTAACCTTGCGTAGCACCAACGACCACGCCAATGAAACTTGAGACGATCGTCAGAACAAAACCAAAGAGTACCGAGATACGAAAGCCGTAAATAATCCTCGCCAACACATCTCGCCCTTTGTCATCTGTACCCAACCAGTTCACCGGATCAGGCTCCGATGGCACCGCGCCTGCGATGTCAAAGTTGATGGTGTCGTAGCTGAAAGGAATGATAGGCCAAACGATGTAGCCACTCTCTTCAATGAGGTCGATTACATACGGGTCTTTATAGTCAGCCTCGGTTTCAAACTCTCCACCGAATTCTGTCTCTGCGTATTCATTAATGACAGGCACAAACCATTGATCGTCATAAGAAACCAATAATGGCTTATCGTTCGCGATGATCTCTGCAAACAGGCTCAAGCCAAACAACAAGGTGAATATCCACAAAGAGATAAAACCACGCTTGTTTGCTTTAAAACGTAACCAACGAGCTTCAGCTAAAGGGTTGCTAAACATTTTTAATCAATACCTTTGTTATTCATTCGCCATTAACGCGCTTCAAAATCAATTCGAGGATCAACCCAGGTATAAGTCAGGTCGGAGATAATGCTCAACACCAAACCCAGTAAGGTCATAATATAGAGAGAACTAAATACCACTGGGTAATCACGTTGAATGGTGGACTCAAAGCCAAGCAAGCCAATGCCTTCGAGTGAAAACATCACTTCAATCAACATAGAACCCGTGAAGAAAATACTAATAAATGCGCTCGGAAATCCGGCAATAATGATCAACATCGCGTTACGGAAAACGTGCTTGTAGAGAATACTGCTCTCGTCCAAACCTTTCGCTCGTGCCGTAACCACGTATTGCTTGTTAATTTCATCAAGGAAGGAGTTTTTGGTCAGCATAGTGAGTGTGGCAAAACCACCGATCACCATAGCGAAAATAGGCAATGCCAAATGCCAGAAGTAATCACCAATTTGCTGATACCAGTTAAGCTGGTCGAAGTTACTCGACACCAAGCCTCGCAGAGGGAACCAACTGAAGTAGTTACCACTCGCGAATAAGATAATCAGAATGATAGCAAACAAGAAGCCAGGGACAGCATAACCGACAATCACCACCGCGCTCGACCAAATATCAAAACGAGAGCCGTGATGAATCGCCTTCATAATGCCCAGAGGTATCGATATCACGTAAATGATTAACGTACTCCAAAGCCCCAAAGAAATAGAGACAGGCAAACGATCGATGATTAAATCAATAACGTTACCGCCCTTAAACAGGCTTTCACCAAAGTTAAAGGTCGCGTAATTTTTCAACATCTCAAAATAGCGAACGTGAATTGGCTTATCAAAACCAAATTGCTTTTTGATCTCTTCAACCACTTCTGGATCCAGCCCGCGTGAGCCTTTATAGCCACTGGCAGACGCTTGATCACTCTCGCTTAAATCAACCTCTTGTCCACCACCAGAAAAGCGCTCCATAATACCGGAGTTGTGGCCTTCTAACTGCGCCACAGCCTGTTCTACTGGGCCACCCGGCGCAATCTGAATAATGAAAAAGTTAATCGTGATAATCGCCCACAACGTGGGGATCACCAACAACAAACGTCGAAATATATACGCAGCCATGCTAACTAACTCCTAGCGACGTTTCTCAGGAAGCAATGCCGCTTTCTCTTCTGAAATCCACCATGTATCGATACCTAAATCGTATTTAGGCAGTACATCCGGACGCTCAAACTTATCCCACATGGCCACTCGGTATTCACCCACGTGCCATTGAGGAATGTTGTAAAAGTTCCACTGCAACACACGGTCAAGAGAGCGACCTAGCGTAAGCAGCTTTTCTGGGTTCTGTTGGTTACGCGCGATTTCTTCAGTTAACGCATCCACCACAGGATCCATCACACCTGCTGTATTGTAAGTAGAATCAATGTAGTTAGAATTCCAAACAATCATTAAGTTCGGACTTGGATAAGGGTTTGGCGAAAACGATGAAGAGACCATATCGAAGTCTCGGTCGCGAAGACGCTTAATATATTGCGTGGTATCGACCGTGCGGATCTTCATCTCAATACCCATTCGTTTTAGGTTCTTTTGAACAGGTGTCGCAATACGCTCCGTCGTTGGGCTGTAAATCAGCAACTCAAATGACATAGGCTTGCCAGTCTTTTCATTGGTCATTACTTTGTCTTTTAGTACCCAACCCGCTTCCTTCAGCAGTTTAAATGCCGTGCGCATTTGGCTACGAATGCGACCACTACCATCGGTTACAGGAGGTTGGTATTCTTCCGTAAACACTCGAGGTGGGATCTGGTCTTTGTACTGAGACAGCAACGCCACTTCGTCTTCACTTGGCAAACCTTTCGCTTCATAGTCAGTGTTTTGGAAATAACTACGAGTTCGCTTGTACTGGCCGTAGAACATGTTCTTATTCATCCACTCAAAGTCCATCGCGTACGTCAACGCTTCACGAACTTTAGGATCTGAGAACACCGGAGATTGAATATTGTAAACAAAGCCTTGGGTCGACTCTGGCTTCTCGTGATTGATCTCTTCTTTGACGATATAGCCTTTGTCGAAGTTTGCGCCGGTGTAAGAGTTAGCCCAGAACTTGGCTGAGTTCTCTGTTCTAAGGTCGAACTCCCCTGCTTTAAAGGCTTCTAACATCACAGTGTCATCACGATAGTAGTCGTACTGCACTTCCTTGAAGTTATTGCGACCCACGTTAACGGGCAGATCTGCCGCCCAATAGTTTTCATCAAGGCCGTAAGTAACACTTTGACCCGACTTATAACTGATGATCTTATAAGGACCGCTGCCGACTGGCGGTTCACTTAGCGGCTCAGAGAGTTTTCTGTCTTTCCAGAAATGCTTAGGTAACACGCGCGTGCTTTGCGCAAAGCTAAACAATTTCTCACGATTCGGATTATTCATCTCGATACGAACAACCAAATCAGAAATCGCGGTAACGGATTCGATGTCTTTGTAATACACACGATATTGAGGCACACCTTCTGTCGAAAACTTCATGAAGGTAAACGCCACATCATGAGCCGTGATCGGTTGTCCATCTTGGAATTTAGCATTTGGGTTGATATCGATTTCCATCCAAGAGAAATCACTCGCATAACGAACTTTAGAAGCAATCAATGGATAGTACGCATCAATTTCATCACTAGGTGAAAACATTAACGTATCGTAAATTTCACCTGAATAACTGGCTGCAACGCCGCGGGAACCGAATCGATTAAAGCTATCGTAAGTACCAATGCTACCGTAAGTCACTTTGCCAAACTTAGGAGCATTCGGGTTAACGTAATCGAAGTGAGTAAAATTTGCTGGGTATTTTGCTTCACCAAAACCAACCAGTTGTGTGGTTTCAATAACGGTGACAGCGGGAGTAGATTCGGTATCGGATGCGTAAGTAACGGAGGATTGTAGAGCAATAAGCGGTAGCATAACTGCACATGAGGCTAACTTTAACCTGAAAAACTGAGTGCGCTGCGAGGCCTTGCGTCGAAGATCTGTTCCCATTTGACTCTCCCTTCAAATGTCATGAATTCAATATTCAGCTTGATTTGTCGGCTTTGAATGCATGCCGTTAAAACAAGTATAGAATCAAATCTAACATCATGTAATAACTAATAAAACCATCAGCACCATAAGTCTTACGCTTTACTTACAAATTACTCGGGAATGTTCTAAGAAATATCACGCTCTAGCGCCATGGCTGAACCTGTGGCTAGCGCGTGATTGCGTAGGATTAACTGTGCTATTAGCTACTGCACCAGATACGCATCAAAGATAAGTTGACCTACTTCGTTGATCACCTTGTCACGTTGTTGGAGAGTGAATTCAGTTTCTGTAAGAGAGACGCTGATGATCAATGGAGCACGATGTTCATTCCACACGATAGCCGTAATTGCGCGAGAACCATACGCTCCAGCACCCGATCTATCGGCAATATTCCAACCACTAGGCAAGATAGAGCGGAACATTCCGTCAGACACTTTATTGCCCATCATCCACCCTGTTAACGTCGATGTGGACGCTTGTGACAACGTATCGCCATACATCAACTCATTCAACGTCATCACAATGCTATTCGGTGTCGTGGTATCGCGAGCATCACCCGGTCGAGCATGATTCAATTCTGGCTCTAAGTGGTCAAGGCGAGTATGGCTGTCTCCAATAGAACGCAGGAACTGAGTTAAGCCGTTGGGGCCTTCGATTCCACCAAGCACAATGTTTGCGGCAGTATTGTCACTCATCGTCATGGTTGCGCTACATGCATCTCTCAGTGAAATACCTTTGCCGACCAGCTCTTTAGTCACCGGAGACCAAACAATGAGGTCCTCAGACTTAATGCTGACCTTTGAATCCAAATCTAGCCCTTTGTGTTCAGCATCGTAAAGAAGGTTCGCACAAGCCAGAGTTTTAAAGGTGCTCATCATAGGAAATCGCTCATCCCCCTTGTAGCTCCATGTCTGCTTGGTCGCAGAATCATAGACAGCCACACCAATGCGTGCCGAAACACGAGATTCAATTTGTTCAATCGATTCCGGTTTAAGGGATTGACTCAGTGACGATGTAGAGAAAAAGGCGCTCAACAATACAAGAGCGAGAGAAATATATTTTTTCATAGTAATACCATAAGAAAACGACCGACCGATCGTAGAGAAAATTAGACACGACACCTTTGCCGCGTCGAACGGAGAGAATCTAAGCAGAAAGTAACGACCTTCGCTAGATCAAATGAAAATAACTGACTAAATCCGAACAATATCTTCATATTTTAGATATCCTTAAAAGAGCGATTTCAATAGGATTCAACCTTGAACAAACCAAACCAAGTAACCTTCTCAACGTTCAACCTTTTGAACTACCTTGAGCCACCAAACGCTTATTATGATTTTGAGAACATCTACAGCTTCGATGAATGGCAGAAGAAGCAAAATTGGATTGCGGAAGCAATTCGTTCATTAGATTGCGATGTGATTGGCTTTCAAGAAATTTTCAGCCAAGAATCTTTAAAGAAACTTATGAAAGAGTTGGGCTATCCGCACTTTGCCGTCGTCGATAACGCACACGTTGAAGATGATTACCTATACACCTCCCCTGTTGTGGGCATTGCTTCCCGTTATCCGATTGAAAATGTTCAGCCTGTCACGCCTGATTCGAGCCTACTTGCCGCCTTTAACCTCGGTGACAAATTTTCATTCAACCGAACACCTGTTCACGCCACCATTGAATTACCTCACTTAGGCTCAACCGATTGTTATGTCGTGCACTTTAAGTCACAACGCCCAACAGAGCCCAAAGTCGAGCCGATAAAAACCAGCGACAGTTCAGCAGAGCAAAAGCCACAAAGCGATACACTGATTAAACTTCATCAGGAACAACTAGGCTCTTGGCTATCGAGTGTTCAACGCGGCTTAGAAGCCCAACTGCTACACCAATACATTACCAATCAACGCTATCTAAGCGACCAACCCGTTGTGTTGATGGGTGACTTTAACAAGCCCCTATTCAACGATGAATTCAAAGGGCTGTTGAGTTACTCGTTGAATCGAGATGAAACCAGCCAACATTGGCTTTCTCACTTTAGATTGAGAGACAGTTGGGATCTCTATCATCAACTGCATGAAGAAGACTTACTCGAACAACGCAAACCAACCCACTATTACGGTGCTTCAGGTTCTGTTCTGGATTACATATTGATGTCCAACGAGTTTGACTGCCAGAACTCCTCAAGTTTGATGGAAATATCAAACTACACCGTACTCGATCATCATCTGATTAACCCAAGCTTCGAACACGACCAATTCAGTACCGATCACGCTGTCGTTTCCGTCACCGCTCATATCCGCGAAGCCTAGAGTTAGACATAAAAAAGCCGCAGTCAAACACTGCGGCTTTTCCACTTCAGACAAACGGGTTGAGCCAACCGACGCCCCATTTAGAAATCGATTTACCGTTTAACAAAGTTTGAAACTTAAAAGTTGTATGTTGCGCCTAGGTAAAATGAATCAATCACGAGATCTTTATCATTTTCAAAACCTGAATCGCTCTCAATCGCAAATGCATCCGCTTCATAACCTAATCTAAAGCTAAAGTTTTCAGCCTGTTTGGGTGTGTACTCAACTCCGAAACCATAGCGAATAGCGTCACCACGATCGTCATCAAGTAACGGAAGCGACTGGTCTAAATCAATCGTCGACAAACCTACGATGCCAAAGGGGCGAATTCCATTGTCAAACGTATAACCTAGATTAGCAACGATCGAAAATGCAGTTGGAGACCAAGTGTAAGAATCTTTGGTTAATGCATTTTTTGCAACAACGTCGCCATAATTCGTATATTGCGCCTCTAGTGCAACGATACGATTAAATTGGTATCCAGCAATTATCTTGTAAGTACGATCTTCTGCATCAACAGTAATGGGATTTGAAGAGCCCTCATAAAGCCCACCATCATCAATACCAGTTGTACCAATTGCACCACCTAAGTAGAAACCATTGTCCTCTGCCATTACACTATTTGCCATAAGTGCGGACATCATCGCGATGCTTAAAATAAATTTGTTGTTCATTACTGCTTAACCTTACTTATTTCAAATCAAGATTGCTACGTCTTCCCCTGCTACACAATCTTGTCAGATTTATCCGACACCCCGTCGAATTGGCGAGCAGATTACGCTCACAGAAAACAAAAAAATAAATAAAAATATAATCACTTAGTAACTTCGAACAACACAATCAGTAAAAATAAATAACCAACTGAATAACAAAGAAATAAAGTACCTTCACTTTCAGCAGAAATTCTCAAATCCATTTTCAAACCAACGGCTTTTTATGTTTTTTCTTGCGCGGCTTACGTGCGCTTACTTTCAAGAGAAGTGTGATTTTGCATAATCCGCGCGCTTTGATTGCTCGCCTACGTGCACAACAAGCCATAAACCAATCTTTACTATTCAGAACAAATGAACATAAATACGATGAACCACACCATAGACTTCAGCGGCCTACTCATTGATACCAACTCTCGAACGATTACCAACCAACAAGGTAATCGTATTGCATTACGCCCTCAGGTATTGTCTGTGCTCTGTCTATTAGTAGAGAACCTAGGAACGCCGATCACTAAAGAACATATTATTGATGTGTGTTGGGACGGAGAGCTCTCATCACCTCACGCCCTAGCCAACGTTATTTATAACCTGCGTAACGTATTCGCTCGCTTAAGAACGCCTCATATCCAAATTATCACAGTCACTAAGTTTGGTTACGCTCTATCAATAAAAGAAGGTGAACTCGTTTAGGCTTTGCCCTATTCGAGCCATCGGTAAAGCCACACAGTGAGTAAACCTATTCCTAGATTTGGCATCGGTTGGGCTTCACTAAAACCAACCTAGCCCCTACTTCCACCGAATTTATGCAATCAATCACGGTGATTGAGATCACCAAAAAACGCCTCATCGAAACGTTTCGATGATCGTTATCACACTCTAAGAAGGTCAAAGGTGCAAATGATAAATCACACACTATTATCACTATCGAAACGTTTCGATGGCTTTTCTTGAGTTGTTTCTCATCCCATCAAACGTGTTTTTTCGATAGGTCGTGATATGAAAAAAAGTACTCTAATAAACTCTGAACTCTCCTACTTAGTGGCGACTCTTGGCCACACAGACGAAATTACGATTTGTGATGCAGGACTGCCGATTCCAGATCATGTATCTCGTATCGACCTTGCTTTAACTCACGGTGTGCCGAGCTTTGCTCAAACAGTAAAAACCATGCTTGATGAATCTCAAATTGAAGGTGTGGTTATCGCAGATGAATTTGCAAAAGTAAGCCCAGAACATCATGCAGCGCTGATTGATCAAATCAAAACAGAAGAAGCGCGTTGTGGTAAAGAAATTGCGATTACTTACATCACTCATGAAGAATTTAAACAGCGCACTCATGAAAGCCGCGCTGTGATTCGCACCGGTGAATGCACGCCTTACGCGAATGTCATTTTCCAAGCTGGCGTAACGTTTTAGCTCAAGCGAAACATAACAACAGCCCAGCGTGATAGCTGAAAGACAGAATAACCAAATACAACTGGCCCCGAGTAAAGGAACCGACATGACTCAAGCCATTTTAGAACTTAGCTCAATTGAGAAGGCCTTCCCTGGTGTGAAAGCACTAGACAAGGCAAGCCTCAACGTTTACCCAGGACGCGTGATGGCGTTAATGGGCGAAAACGGTGCAGGTAAATCAACCCTCATGAAAGTGCTAACAGGTATCTATCAATTGGATGGCGGTACGATCGCCTACCAAGGTAAGCCTGCTGCATTCAAAGGGCCTCGTGACTCTCAACAAGCTGGTATCAGTATCATTCACCAAGAACTGAACCTGATCCCAGAGCTGACCATCGCCGAGAACATCTTCTTAGGTCGTGAAATCACTGGCACCATGGGTCGCATCTTGTGGAATGAGATGTACCAAGAAGCCGACAAGCTACTGAAACGCCTGAACGTAAAACACAGCTCAAAAACACCACTTGGCGAACTGAGCCTAGGCGAGCAACAAATGGTAGAGATTGCGAAAGCCCTATCATTTGAATCTAAGGTCATCATCATGGATGAACCGACAGATGCCCTAACCGATACTGAAACCGAGTCTCTGTTCAAAGTAATCAACGAGCTACGTGATGAAGGCTGCGGCATTGTTTACATTTCTCACCGCTTGAAAGAGATCTTCGAGATCTGTGACGACATCACCGTACTTCGTGACGGTAAATTCATCGGCCAGTGTGAAGTAAAAGACACTGATGAAGATGGCCTTATCGAAATGATGGTTGGTCGTAAGCTCGACGAACAATACCCTCGCATCGCCCCAAGCCATGGTGAGACTTGCTTAGAAGTGATTGGCCTTACTGGTTCTGGTGTGCATGACGTTAGCTTTACCCTAAAACGCGGTGAAATCCTTGGCGTATCAGGGCTAATGGGTGCTGGCCGTACTGAGTTGATGAAAGTGATTTACGGTGCCCTTCCAAGTGAGCGCGGCGTTATCAACTTAGAAAACAAAACCATCAACCCTGTGAGCCCTAAAGATGGCCTTGCGAATGGCATCGCTTACATCTCCGAAGACCGTAAAGGTGACGGCTTAGTACTTGGGCTTTCAGTGAAAGAGAACATGTCGCTTTGTTCACTGGATCTACTAACTAAAAGTGGTCAAATCCAACACAAAGACGAAGTGATCGCGGTGGATGACTTCATCAAGCTATTCAACATCAAGACCCCTACTCGCGAGCAAATCATTGGCAACCTTTCTGGTGGTAACCAACAAAAAGTCGCTATCGCTAAGGGCTTGATGACCAAACCAAAAGTATTGATTCTCGACGAGCCAACCCGTGGTGTCGATGTCGGTGCGAAAAAAGAAATTTACCAACTCATTAATAAGTTTAAAGCCGACGGCATGAGCATCATTTTGGTGTCCTCTGAAATGCCAGAAGTATTAGGAATGAGTGACCGCATCATGGTGATGCATGAAGGCCGCATCAGCGGTGAATTTGACGCTAAAGAAGCAAACCAAGAATTATTACTGGCGTGTGCGGTCGGTAAAAAGATTAACGAGGACGCAGCATGAGTACCAAAACCATGAGCAAAACAACTGAAACTGAAGCGCCGAAGAAAAAGCCGTTAATCAGCAAAGAGTGGCTGATTGATCAAAAGTCATTAATCGCTTTGATCTTCCTGATTGTTATCGTTTCTTTCTTAAACCCGAACTTCTTTACTGTCGATAACATCTTAAACATTCTGCGCCAAACCTCGGTTAACGCAATCATCGCTGTGGGTATGACACTGGTTATCTTAACCGCAGGTATCGACTTGAGTGTTGGTTCTGTACTGGCGCTTTGTGGTGCATTCGCAGCCAGCATGATTGGCATGGAAATCCCTGTGATGATTGCAGTACCAACCGCTCTAGTAGCTGGTGCAGCATTAGGTGCTATTAGTGGTGTGATTATCGCTAAAGGCAAGGTTCAAGCCTTCATCGCAACGCTAGTAACCATGACACTACTTCGTGGTGTAACCATGGTTTACACCGATGGTCGCCCTATCTCAACAGGCTTTACGGACACAGCAGACGCGTTCGCTTGGTTTGGTACAGGCTACGCAATGGGTGTACCGGTTCCAGTTTGGATCATGGTCGTAGTATTCGCATCCGTTTGGTACCTACTTAACCACACACGCTTTGGCCGTTACGTTTACGCACTTGGCGGCAACGAATCAGCAACCCGCCTATCAGGCATCGACGTAGACAAAGTAAAAATCGGCGTTTACGCAATCTGTGGTCTGTTAGCAGCGGTAGCGGGCATCATTGTGGCTTCTCGTTTGTCATCGGCTCAACCAACCGCAGGTATGGGCTATGAGCTAGACGCTATCGCAGCCGTGGTTCTTGGCGGTACAAGCTTAGCTGGCGGTCGTGGTCGCATCATGGGTACATTGATTGGTGCACTGATTATCGGCTTCCTTAACAACGCCCTAAACCTACTAGACGTATCTTCTTACTACCAGATGATTGCAAAAGCAGTGGTTATTCTTCTGGCAGTATTGGTCGACAACAAAAACAAATAAGACTCTAGTTTGAGTCAATGCAACACCCTGCTTTTTCAACAGAAAAGCATCAATAAATAACAAACATTAAATCTATAAATAATGTAACAATGAGCTAGGACTCACCTCCTAGCTCACCCTACACAAAGGACTTACACCATGAAAAAATTAGCGACTCTTATTTCTGCTGCTCTGCTTTCTACAACGGTATCTGTGTCTGCACAGGCGCAAGATACAATGGCAATCGTTCTGTCTACATTGAACAACCCATTCTTTGTGACCATGAAAGATGGCGCAGAAGCGAAAGCTGAAGAGCTAGGCTACAAGCTTATCGTTCTTGATTCTCAAAACGACCCAAGCAAAGAGCTGTCGAACATTGAAGATCTAACCATTCGTGGTGTTAAAGCAATCCTGATCAACCCAACAGATTCAGATGCTGTGTCTAACGCAATTCGCATGGCTAACCGCTCTAACATCCCAGTACTAACGCTAGACCGTGGTGCAAGCCGTGGTGACGTAGTGAGCCACATCGCTTCTGACAACGTAATCGGTGGTGAAATGGCGGGTCACTTCATCATGGAAAAAGTGGGCGAAAAAGCGAAAGTAATCCAACTTGAAGGTATCGCTGGTACTTCTGCAGCTCGTGAACGTGGTGAAGGCTTCATGAACGCAGTAAACGGCAGCGGCCTTGAGCTTCTTGCAAGCCAACCTGCTGATTTCGACCGTACTAAAGGTCTGAACGTAATGGAAAACCTACTTGCAGCTAACCCAGACGTTGAAGCAGTATTCGCTCAGAACGATGAAATGGCTCTAGGTGCACTACGCGCAGTTCAAGCATCTGGTAAAGACGTAATGATCGTTGGCTTCGACGGCACAGACGACGGCATCGCTGCTGTTAACCGTGGCCTACTTGGCGCAACCGTTGCACAACAACCAGACCTAATCGGTTCTCTAGGTATCGAGATGGCTGACAAAGTATTGAAAGGCGAAAAAGTAGACGAGTACGTACCAGTACCTCTAAAAATCATCGCTAAATAATCGATGCTAAACGAGTAATACAAAGCAGGGAGTCCCCTATCTCCCTGCTTGCTTTACTCAATCGCTCATTTAATCACTGGCTCAAAGCAAAAAGCAAAAACCGACAGTGCATCGCTGTTTCTCATTCCTCTATCGCGACTAACGACTCTACGTGACTCGAATAGTTAGCAATGAGAAAGACCCATGCATTTTCAAATACGATATATCATAAGGCTCGTATCATGACTCAACTGATTGTTTTAGGTAGCGTTAACGCTGACCACGTACTGCAAGTTCCTTCGTTCCCTCGTCCGGGTGAAACCTTGATTGGCGGTAACTATCAGGTCATCCCTGGCGGTAAAGGCGCAAACCAAGCGGTCGCTGCAGCGCGATTAAACGCAGATATCGGCTTTATTGCCTGTGTCGGTGACGACCCATTCGGCATTAACATTCGTCAAGACTTTGCTAAAGACGGCATCAACATCGATGGCGTAATCATGGCGGAAAACACGCCTACGGGCATCGCGATGATCCAAGTATCATCAGCGGGTGAAAACAGCATTTGCCTTTCTCCAGAAGCAAACAACAAGCTGACTTGCGAGCAAATCGAACCACAACTAGAGAAGATCCGCGGTGCGAAATTTCTTCTAACTCAATTGGAAACTCCTATCGAAGGCATTGAATACGCAGCGAAAACCGCTAAAGAGAGCGGCACTCGCGTGATTCTAAACCCTGCCCCTGCTCGTCCATTATCGGATACCTTACTTGCTTGTGTTGACGTGATTACGCCAAACGAAACCGAAGCAGAAGTGCTAACAGGCGTGACCGTAACCGACAGCGCGTCTGCGCACCAAGCCTCTTTGGCTCTACATGCGAAAGGCATCGAGACAGTAATGATCACGCTTGGCGCTAAAGGTGTATGGGTAAGTAGAAACGGTGAAGGTGAGTTAATCGCAGGCTTCCGTGTTGAAGCGACAGATACCACCGCTGCGGGTGATACGTTCAACGGTGCATTAGTGACAGGCTTACTTGAAGACATGCCAATGGAGCGTGCGATTAAATTTGCTCACGCTGCGGCGGCAATTTCAGTGACTCGCTTTGGCGCTCAAACCTCCATTCCAAGCCGCGCCGAAACCGATGCGTTTTTGACAGAGCAATTGTCTGCTTAGCTTAATGCCTATTAGAAGGCTGACTCGTTAGCTAAACCCTAATGTTAGCCTTCTAAATAACAAGCATAAGCCCCTGTTTTCAGGCAGAATATCGCTCAACGTGGATAAGTGACTCCCACAAGGATTTTTTATGGCAACAATGAAAGACATCGCTAAGCTCGCTAAGGTATCTACCTCTACGGTAAGCCATGTGATTAACAAGTCGCGTTTTGTCAGTGAAGAGATAGCTGAGCGTGTCAACAATGCCGCGAGAGAGCTTAACTATGCGCCTTCTGCATTAGCTCGTAGTTTGAAGATGAAGCAAACCAAAACCCTTGGCATGCTAGTGACAACCTCTACCAACCCATTCTTTGGCGAAGTAGTAAAAGGCGTTGAACGTCGTTGTTATGAAAAAGGCTACAACCTTATCTTGTGTAACACCGAAGGCGATAGTGAGCGTATGAAATCGTCTATCGATACACTGCTACAAAAGCGTGTCGATGGCTTAATGCTAATGTGCTCTACCCTTGAAGGCGAACATATCGACGTGTTTGAACGTTATCCAGAACTGCCTGTTGTAGTGATGGATTGGGGCCCAATGCTGTTTGCGAGCGACAAGATTCAGGACAACTCACATCAAGGTGGCTACATGGCGACCAAGCACCTGATTGATAACGGTCACTCTCAAATTGGCTGCATCACCGGTCCACTGCATCGTAACCAGGCATCATCGCGTTACCAAGGCTTCAAACAAGCGATGGAAGAAGCAGGATTAGAGATCAACGCTGATTGGATTGTCGAATCGAACTTCGAGTGTGATGGTGGCTTTGATTCATACCAGACACTAAAATCTCGTGGCAAAATGCCGAGTGCACTGTTTGTAAGTAACGACATGATGGCAATGGGCGTGATTCACGCAGCTGCGCAAGATGGCACCTCAATACCCAACGATCTCTCTATCATTGGCTACGATGACATCCACTTGTCTAAATACATGACACCGGCGTTAAGCACGGTCCACCAGCCAAAACACCGCTTAGGTAAAGCAGCCGTTGATACACTGTTGAGTCGCTTACAAACACCAGACGCCTACCCACAGGTCGTCGAGTTAGAGCCGACTCTAGTAGAGCGAAGCAGCGTAAAAGCAGTTTAATCCACAGCTCCCCTACTCCAGAACAAAGAGCCAGCTTATCCAGTTGGCTTTTTTGCTTTAGCTTTTAGCCTTTAGCTTTAAGTTTGAGCTTTCAGCTCATTAGCCATGAATAAGTGTCGTCCATCAAACTGTACCCTCCGCCTTTCTGATAGATAAAACCTAACAATTTTTTATTCCATCACCTGAGGTTCTGGTAACACAGGCGGCGTGCTGTCCATGTAAGTTAAGAAGCTTTTCCACACCTCATGTGTGCGTTGCTTGGTTAGCTTGGTCTTACAAGAAAGCGCCATCAGCCCACGAATAGAACCGTCGCGCCATTGGGTATACACAGAGTCACAATGTGCTGTCATATAAGCTTGCCAGCTCTCCTGAGCGCCTTTAATGGCACCCACCAACTCTACATCCTCAGCATTGTGTTCAAAGCTGGCTGCCAAGTAATTATCAAGTTCTACCTGTGCAGCTTCAAGCTCAAGTGCTGCACAGTGGTTTATCTCTAGCGTGTTCATCGCATTGTCGCAATCAACTACACCGTCAGAAGCAGATGCCACCCAAGGTACACACGCTAATAATACGATCGATAAAACCTTTTTCATTATTGCTCTCCCTAGTTCCAAAGCACATGTATACGGCCTCTTAATGCCAAGCGTTGCGAATCCTAATAGCATGGGTCACCAATTGTTGATAACTACGTTTAGGGTTATGCCCAAAGACCACAAAAGTATACAACCAAATAACAAGAGACATGGCAAACAAACCTGACTGGAAACCATGTAGGTAAACCTCTGGTAGCAAGTCGACTACCTTCTGATAATTCTCCATAGAAATGGTTGTTTTACTGCTGATCAACTCATAAGTTAAACTTATTGGCATCACTAGAGCCCAAACTAAAAACCAAGACACACTAGCGACAGGCGCCAAACTCAGTAGCGGCTTAAATTGCCTAACTGGAAAAATGAAATACAAAAGCATAATCAGATACAGAACAGCTAAAAATAAGCTCCACGCATTAACACTGACTTCAAAAATCCGATATCGTACATCGACGTACATGGTTAAAACTACCGCTCCCAATACAGCAAGCGATAATAACTTTCCCATATACTTGGTTCTAGAAAACCTAATAAGTACATAGCCAATCACAAGAAGAAAGCACGAGAGCCAAACTAACACTTCTGGATCAGTATCAAAAAGACGAGGCGTTGCGGTATTAGACAAGATAAAGATCGCGTAGGTAGGGGCGATCATCAAATAGGCAATGAACACACGTACCAACATCCAAATCATTTTTTTTATCATTACGCTCAAACCCACCCAATTGCGTTATTTCAAAAGCTATAGCTCTCAATTTCATACTACAAGCCCGAAAGACTTCGGTTCATAAAAACCTGAAAAGTACTGAGCAACAAACGACACACTTAACCTTGAAAGTATTTCTAACACTATGATTTTTAAAGTAAGACTATAAAACATGCGATTTCAATCCACAACACATGCGTACATTCACAATAATTATTATTTCTCTTGATAACCAATCGTTAAATTTATAAATTAAATCGAATGCTCATACACTCGGTAACGCTTCTCCAATTATGGATATCAAGTACCAACATTTTGCCAAAACCACATTCTACTTTGCCATCTCTTTCGTTTTGTCGATGGCATTGCTCATCCCTTTTACACCGTCTCACTATCATACGCTAACCGAAGAGTCTTCACAGTTAGTGGAAATCAGGCTTCAAGAGATCCAAGCTCGATTTGGTAGCTTTCTCGCAGAGATAACACCCGACCTGTCTTGTGATGCTATCGTGACCGAGCTTCGTCAGAATGTATTCAATGCCGATTGGGTGAAAGAAGCCGCTGTATTCAATAAACATAACCGTTTTTACTGCTCTACCACCGATGGCGAGGTGTCATTTCGCCTCTATAGCAGCATCCGAGAAAGGCTCAATGACGATCCAAACTTAACCACCTTATCGTACTCCAACGCTGCAATTACCAAGGTGCAGTCCATCATGCTGATTTTCTCGGACAAAGAGCAGGCGGGAGTAAGCCTGATGATACCGCCACACTTCATCTACGACCTTGTGGAGTCAAACCTGAGCAGCCATGGAATCAACTCAAAAGTAGAAGTGATAAAAAGAGATATTCACCCAACCGATCCCGGAGTGTACTTTTCAGAGGTTCGCATACAATCAGAGGCCTACCCTCTGGCTATAACCTCCTACATCGGGCACCAGTACTACATCAACTTCTTAATGAGCTTCTCTTGGTTTGGGTTTCTTATGGCGGGAATCACCACCATTATACTGTTGTCCGCTAAACATAAGAAACAGAGCCAACGCAGTTTAGAATATTCCCTCTCTAGCGCTCTGAAAAACAAACACCTGCAAGTTCACATGCAACCTATTGTTGACCAGAAAACCACCCAAATCGTGGGCTGTGAGTCACTGTTAAGGTGGAACCACCCGATTGAAGGCAACGTCTCACCCGCTATTTTCATTCCACTAGCAGAAAGCTTAGGTTTGATAGAAGAGCTGACATACTTTGTGTTACGCGAAGTATTGAAAACCATCAAAGGCAATCAAGACCTTTTCGAAGACAAATACATCAGCGTCAACATCAGCCGAAACGTCGTGTCTAACAGTAACTTCGCCTACAAAGTATCAGGCATCTTCAAAAGAAACCCAGAGATTCTAAAGCAGGTGGTGTTTGAAGTAACCGAAGATGGCGAATGCTCAGACGCGGATATGGCCAAGATAAAAGAGAACCTCACCAAGCTGGCGAACATGGGCGTAAAAGTCGCGATTGATGATTTTGGTACTGGCTACTCAGGGTTAGATTTCGTAAGACAATTTCCGTTCAGCATCCTAAAGATTGATCGCGTATTCGTGCAGAACATTTCAGACGAATCCAGCTTTGGTGTACCTTTGCTAGAGTCCATGCTGCAACTGTCCCGCACTTTAGGCATGCAGGTTATCGTCGAGGGCGTAGAGTATGAATCGCAAGTGAAAGTCTTGTCTAAGTTAGGTGTCGACTATATCCAAGGTTTCTATTTCTATAAGCCGATGCCAATCAACCTAACCATCAGCCTGCTCAGACAGCAACAGCACATCACTGCGACTCATGAGTATCACATCTCACCAACCTAACATATAAATGTAAACCGATTAGAGTGCGCCGTTACTGGCGCCCTTTTAAAATGACTTTCATCAAACCACCACTTGGCACTGGCATTAAGTGCCAAGTGGTGGAGCGCCAAGCGTTAAAAATCAGATCAGCTGTCGTATTTCGCCGATCGTTCAGCGAGCACTTCTTTGAATGCGAACATCCCATTCAACGCAGCAGGGAAGCCAGCGTAGCCAGACATCTGAATGATCACCTCTTTGATCTCTTCTTCACTGCAACCCACATTAAGCGCCGCATTCAAATGCACTTTAAGTTGCGGGGCGCAGTTGCCTAGTGCGGTTAACGCTGCCACCGTCGCAATCTCGCGTGATTTCAAATCCAAGCCTTTGCGCGCATAGATATCACCAAAAGGATACTCGATGGTGTATTTGGCTAAATCGGGGCTAATGCCTTGTAGGCTTTCGATAACATTTTGCCCAGCTTCACCATCAATCTGTTTAAGTAGTCCTAGCCCTTTTTCAAAACGTGACGTTTCCATTGTATTGCTCCTATGTATTGAATAGGAGCGCAGCATACAAGTTAGAGTTCACTCTAAGTCAACGCACTTTTCCATCTTTATACAGGTCAATTTTGTCTTCCAAAGCGGAAAGATGAGATTGTTGTCGCGCAATATGCACTTTTAAACTCTGTTTGTGCTGTTCTAACAGAGCTTGACGTTCAAGTACCGTGCTACTGCCCTGCTCCCTTAATCGAGCGTATTCCAATATCTCTTCGAGTGGCATGGCCGTCTCTTTCAGGCGAATGACAAACTCAAGCCACTTTACGTCTTTCGTGGTATACACTCGGTGCCCACTGCCATTACGCTGAACATTTTTAAGCAAACCGATTTTTTCATAGTACCTAAGCGTATGAGCCGACAAACCCACCAAGCTAGAAAACGCCTTCATGTTCATGGTTTTACTTCCTTAATAGCCGAATAAGCGAATACGTTATTTTGGGTAAAGAATACTAACCTCCAAACCAGAAATCATCATCAAAGAAACACCAGTCCTAGAAGCACAAAAACCAACGATGGAATGAAAAATCCCACGCGTTGGATCCTAAAGTACTTATTAAGCCTAGAGCTCTAGTGCATAGATACACATAGATTGCTCTTTTTCAGGTACATCCAGTGTGTGTTGCCCCTTAGACTTCAGCGTTGCACCTGCACGTTTCGCAATCTTAACACTGGCCAGGTTACTCTCTAAACAATGGAACTCAAAGGTTTTAACTCCTTGTTCGCTTGCTAAGGTTGGAACAAGAACCTCCAAAATTTGCCCTACCACTCGATTCCCCGTTGCACTGTCAGCAAGCCAGTACCCTAATTCGCAGATTCGTGTCTCGAGGTGAATTGACTTTACACCAAATACGCCTGAAAACTGTTTTTTGAAGTGTACTGCGAACCACTGTGAGCCTTCGATACCACTGTACAGCCGACCTTCAATATAAGCTCGCGCACTTTCAAGATCGACCACACTCTTCTCCCAGGGCATATATTTTGATAGGTTCTCCCTGCTTGAATCAACGGCATTAAACAATGCAAAAGCATCTGAAACTTTCAGATTTTTTAGGACTATATCTTTAGATATGACTCTTTCCATAACACCTCATTTTTGAGTTTTTGTAAAACAACAACTATTCCAATTCGCTATATAAACGGCAGCTCATTAACACGATGTAATAAACGATAATCGTAAGTACTGGTTAAACTGTTGGTATCCCGCGCTTAATGGCTTCAGCTAGCCCACTCGCGTTTTCCCACGCCATTGAATGTCCAGCATCAGGAACCACGCTGATCGCTATATCGTGGTTATTCAACCTCTCGGTATCGGTGTCTGGTAAAGATTTACTGCCGAATAGATAGGTTCTATTTACATTTAAAGAGTACAACCGATCACGCCAACTTGGATCCTGTCCTTCTATCAAAGAAACAGCTTGCCTGTATGTCGCTACTGCTGAATTCACATCTAAACTGGCTGCCCACTGAGTATTTGGCTCATCGATGCTGTACTGCACTATCTGAGCGTGACCGTGGTTGACATATTCAGACTCGGTATAGCTCGCAATCTTCTTGCTAAAGAAGCCACCACCGGAATCAAGATTCGCCTCACTCAAAACCAAGGCTTGCAGTTGTGATTGAACTCTTTCAGCCAATACAACCGACACAGCACCACCCATGCTGTGACCATAAATCACAAACTTATCCAAGCCCAAAGATTGAATGAATGCCTCAAGATAAGCCGCATGGCTACCTATGGAGTAGTCGAAACTCTCAGGCTTATCACTAAACCCAGAACCTAATAAATCGACAAGAATGCGCCGATGAGAAAGCAAACATTCACTGGCCGCAACGGCCGGGTAATCAAACGAAGCAGCACAGCCAATACCGTGTATAAAAATAATAGGCACTTCCGAACCGGGAAGATCATGATACCTGAGTATCGCGTTACAGCCCTCAACCTTAAACTCTTTCATTCCTTCCTCTGAAATCAATAAAACACGATACTTAACATATACATACTTCACACACCAAACGTGTCGGATTGCTTGTTATTGATCAGCCAATCAAGCCACCGAAAACACAGTGCGCTCTTTGCCTTCATCATCTTTCAACTCAAATAAAATGCCTTCGGCTTTTACGTCTTTTAATTCGTTGATTAATACTTCTAATTGCTCCCCGTTTTCGTCAAATTTAGACGATATATTTTGAGGTAAGAGTGTCACAAGCAGCTTTGCCAACCCTAAAGGAACCGACAAGCTGTCCTTTAGTTCGCCAGTTTCAAAGCAAAACGTGTCAATTTTTAGCTTACGCATACAAAAATACTCGCCAACAACATGGATTTTTTTAGAGTACCTTTTTTTTGAGATTTGTCTGTAAGTTATACGCAAAAATGCAATGGAATGCATATTAAGGTGCGTTGACTAGCCTACTCTAAACTACGACAGCTCAGGGCCATCTTGAGGGCGACAATTACATGAATGAGAAAAGCGTTTGTTGAATTGGATGTTAATAGAGGCTTTGCAAAAAGAAATCACACCGAAGTCTTTTGTATGGCACGTGGAACCTGGAAAGCTAACATGATGAATAAATCGCATCAAACAGTCAAAATTTTTGGACTAAGGTGTGATTAAGTAAACCGGATCTAAACTACTGAAAAGTATAATGAAGTTTATATTTAACTAGAAAATTACATTCTGAGATGTTGAAAATGCTAGTTATATATTTCAATTTAAATAAATTTTATTTTTAAATATATTTTATTAACTTAACAATCAACCAGTTCAATTATTCAATCTATCATTAGTGATGGGGTATTCTTTAATTTACATTAATCACCAAACTAAATAATTTTTATGTGCTAATTTTATAATATAAAAATAAAGATATTCTAGTTCTAAGTTTATATAAAATCTTTTTCTTACGTTAGTGAATTTTTGGTTAGGGGATAAATCCATGATAATTAAAGAAATAAAAAGCGTATCGATTGCTATTAGAGTTTGGGCGATTCTCGCTTTGTTTGCAATCGCTTTACTCGCAAATACCATTTTAAATATAGATAGCTCACGCCAACATGTGCGTGAAAGTTATCAAAAAGGGGTAAAAACACTAGTTCAAAGCGCCGTTAGCGTTATTAGGTATTATCAAAGTCAGAGTGAAATAGGAAATTTAAGCGAAGAGGAAGCACGCGCTCGCGCATTGGAAACCATATCAAATATGCGATTTGATGATGGGAATTATATCTTTATAGGTGATCGAGAAGGAAAGCAAATAGCTACAGGCGTCCCCTCTCTTTTAGGAAAAAATATTATGGACCTTCAAGATAGTAAGGGGGAATATTTTGTCAGAGAGATGTATAGTATTTCGAAAAGTGGTGGTGGATTCATTGATTATCATTGGAAAAACCCGAACAAACAGACGCTAGAGCCAAAAACCAGTTATGCAATAATGTTGGAGCCCTGGGGATGGATGGTTGGTTCTGGTGTAAATATGGTGGCCTTACAAGCGACGACTCACCGAGCTGAGATGACATCGATAGGTTATGCTATAGGCATTTTAGCGGTTCTGTCACTGATCGTTGCTTACTTCATCAAAACCATCACTCTCCCAATAAATCGTACTTTGGCTGCGATGAAAGCATTATCAAAAGGCGAAGGCGATCTAACGCAACGTATTCCCGAAGAAGGGAGCAAAGAACTGATTTTCTTGGCTCGTTATTTCAATCAGTTTGTAGAGTCAATTCAATCAATGATGCTCGGGATTCAGGGAATTGGGACTCAAGTATCAGCGTCGGCAACGCAACTCACTGATTCGGTTCACCAAATAGATAATAGCCTTAACCAGCAAAGAAACGACGTGGATATGCTTGCAACAGCCATGACGGAAATGCTGGCTACCGTTGAGGAAGTTGCTGGGCGCACTGTTGAAGCAAATGAAGCAAGTCGGTTTGCAGCGCAGGAGACACAGAAGAGTTCATCAATTATTCAAAATAACGTGATAGAAGCCAACGAAATGGCGGAAGTCATTACCTCTGCAGGACAAGCAGTCCAGAAGCTGGCGCTTGATGCAAAAAATGTGGATACGGTTCTAGAAGTTATTCGAGGAGTCGCAGAACAGACAAACCTCTTAGCACTCAACGCCGCCATTGAAGCCGCTAGGGCTGGTGATCATGGTCGGGGCTTTGCTGTGGTAGCAGATGAAGTAAGAACGCTTTCTCAACGTACTCAGGAGTCCACACTTGAGATTCAAAATATTATAGAAAAGTTGCAAGTTGGCGCTGAAAATGTCGTTACAGTAATGCATCAAGGGGTTGATAAAGCGAATAAAGCCTCAGAGCTATCAGCGCAGGCAGGATGCAAGATTGACGAGAGTAACAAGCAAGTTAATAAGATCGAAGGTATGGCGCAGCACATTGCAACTGCTGCTGAAGAGCAAACACTCACCGTGAACGAAATAAACCGTAACGTAGCCAGCTTGAGTGATATGGCGACTTTAGTGTCGAGTGAATCTACCGAAATGGCTAATTCGAGCCGAGAACTCAGAGGTATCTCAGAAAATCTCATGTGTACAATTAACCGATTCAAACTTGCATGATGCAAGAATTTGCTTTGAAACGCGGAAGCTTCCTACGCATAAAAACGAATAGCAGTAGCTCACGCAGCTACTGCTATAACTGATTTATTCCATTAATGGCAAAAAGAGCCTCAACAGGCAAATCCGTCTAAACACGAACATACACCCCTTTTTTCAAACACCGCATTCCTTTAAGTTCTGGGGCATGGGAGTTATCACAGATAAAAACATGCCCTCCAGGTATGAGGATGTCATGAGCATGCTTACAGACAATATCGTGATACTCATTGGTTAATGATGCGATAACAATCGCATCTAACCTACTGTTGTACTGATTAAAATTAACGTGGTCGTAGTTATTAAATGTGATTTTATTTTCTATTTTTCGATTGATGGAAAAATGGCTATTCTTCATTTTAACTTTGTTAGACTCTAGATATTCAGCTAATTCACCTCGAGTGTTACTAAATAACCTTTCTTTGAAGTTCCCTTTACAGTTTATTTTTCTAAAACTATTGTTGTCAACCAAAGACATAATCCGACAAAAACCAGATGAGATCATCTCTGTCTTTTGTTCGTAATAAGAATGTAACATTGCCAATGAAAAACTATCGTAATATTGACCCGTATCTAAACAACAAATAAGCAAATCACTCCCCCGCATCTGCCTTTCGATCACAAGCTCACTGTAGTCTCTATATAACTCAGCGTTATAGAAAAAGTTGTCAGTTACCATATTTAAACCTTGAGGTAGCGTTTTACTCGATTTAAAACAGAAGCGAATTAGCTAGTGGGATAAATTTTTTCGACAAGCGATAAATTCACACAAAAAATAAGGTTATGTGGTAAATCTGAATATGCTACTCCAACCTCGCCAGTCACAAAGTTAACGGACTTTGCTATATCCTCCTGAAAGTGTTCAAGTACTAATTGCAATAAGCAATCTTTACCTAACGTATCCATCAACACCCCCTAGAGTGAGAACTCAAAATATTATATAAGTATAAGTCCTATCAATAATCAAACTTTAATATATATTTTTTAGATTAAATGCGATGTAAGGTGATGGTTTTCATCTATATTAATTTATTTTTAAATTTATCCACGCCCTTTACTTTTTCCTGCCATGAGTTCAAGTAATGAAAAGCATGTATCCAAATAAAGGGGGCAAATCGTGCCAACACACTTTGGGGCATGCTATGTGAAGTTTTATGGAGCGCTAATAACCGCTTTTGGAACAAAAGCTGAATCTTGGGACCAGAATGATTGGGGAACAAATAACGGAAGGCATAAGCGCCTTCCGTCGTTCAAGTAGACGATTGTGTAAGTA
Organism: Vibrio chagasii; assembly: GCF_002954585.1. GTDB lineage: Bacteria > Pseudomonadota > Gammaproteobacteria > Enterobacterales > Vibrionaceae > Vibrio > Vibrio chagasii_A. The sequence goes on along the minus strand of NZ_MSCI01000001.1, from coordinate 337,606 downwards.
CTACTTACTTACGCTGATCATGTCGTTAAAGTAATCCACTTGCTCTGCCATGCTCACACTTTGGTTGTTATAGCCTAGCGCCCACATAAAGAAGCCACCGTAGCCGTTATCTTTCTGCCATTTAGCACGGTCTAGATTGTTCTGGCGCGTTTCGACAAAGTTACCACCTGGCTCTGGTGACCACTGACTGTTTATCGTATTACCTAAAACAATCTTCGACTTGTCTCCAATGTACTCAGCATAGTTTGCCATCGCGACTTCATATAAGAAGTTTCGACCCGCGTCGTATGTCATCACGTTAAAGAAATCGAAGTCGTTCTTGGTTGCTTTCAACAGATCAATCACTTCACCGTGGTGAGATGAACGGCCAGACTCTTCAATGTAAGAGCAGTTTTCAAACACGCTTGCATCCATACATTCAACAGGATCCGCGCCTACGTGGTAAGTCGTCAGAGAAAGAACCTTCGTATTGCCCACCTTTTCACGGATAAGCTTGATCAAAGCCGTCAAGTCTTGGTTCTCTTTGTCTGTGATTCGCGCCGCTTTCTCAAAGTCGAAGTCCAGGCCATCAATGTGCACATAACCCGCTAACTGGTACTTGCTGTAATCACAGCTGCCGTCTGAATGTGTTGCAAGACACTCGCCTTCCACCTCTTCAGCGTTTAGATTCTTTTTGTACACAGGGAATGGTGTATGTACCAAATCAACTAACCCGTTCGCAACCGATTCACGGCTTTCAGGCGTACTGATCGCCGACCAAATGCTTTCGTAAGTTTGACCACCAAACGCAACCATCATGGTGACATTTTCATTGTCATGCTTGAGCGTTGACCATGCTAGGTACTGAGTTGGCATCCAGTCCGGATTGTAATTCGGTGGTGTTAGCATACCATCAGAGATCGTGATGTTACCGCTTGCGTCCCACTTACCAAATGACAATAGGTAACCATCACCTTCTGAGTTGAACAGCTCTTGGTAGTCATTCAACCCCCAAGACGTCAGGTAACTGATAGAGCGATCAGGGTTATCGACTAAGCCGCCACCGCCTGTGCTTTCTTTAACCATAATGTTAGACGTTGCAGAGGTTTGCTCTTGGTTGTCCGTATTTACCGCTTTCGCCGTGACAGCATATGTACCCTGCTGAGCACCTAGCCACTCATATTCATAAGGTGCTTCCGTGTCTTTAAACAGCTCGTTGCCATTCGCGATGAAGCTAACCGAGGAAATATCGCCTTCGTAACTCTTCGCGTCTGCTTTGATCGAAATCGCACGACCTTCGAAGTAGCTTGAACCATCCACAGGAGATGCTAAAGAAACAACCAAGTCTTTATCGGTAATCGCTAAAGAAATTGGCGCTGCCTCCGCACTCGCACCTTGGTCATCGTAGGCAACAACCGTCAATATGTATTGGCCTTCAACTTGGGCAGGCACCGTGATGGTGTAAGTATCGCCCAGTGAAGGCGTGTTTGATGTCGCAACCACTTGACCATTCAATTGAACATCAACGCGGGCAACGTCAGTATCATCCGATGCATCGACTACAACTTCGAATGCTTGGTTAGGTGCGATTTTCTGTCCATCTTGCGGTGATTGAACGTCCACCACTGGCACAGGGTTCGGATCACACTCACCCGCTTCATCCCATGCATCTTTCCACGCATCAGGATAACTTGGATGACCGGTTCCAGGTGTCCATACAGGGTTACCACACCAACCCGCTACCGTACATGAGTAGATATTGCCAATGTTAGTGACTTCATCACCGACGTTATAGGCCACACCATCTTCGTACTGAGGTATGTCACCACAGCTGGTGCTTGTATCTGTCACCGTGATGGTTAAATTCTTACTAGAGACATGTTGCTCGTCATCTTTTGCTTCCGCACGAAGCGTAGTAGAGCCTGCCGTTTGCGTTGTCCAGTCACAAGAAAAATCTTGGGTCGTTTTCGCATCAAGAGAACACACTTCTGAATCGTTAGCGAAGAACTTAACCGTCGCTAAGTCATCGTCTGCATCTGTTACATGCGCTGAAATTGTGATGCTGTCACCTTTTTGGTGAGAAGAGCCTGCGTCTGGCGAGATAAACTCAATCACAGGTGGATTTGGCGCCGTCGATTCTGACTCTACCGTCACTTGAACTGCTTTTTCTGTGAGTTTATCGCCACTGTCATTGAAAGCCATCACAGTGATCGATGCTGCACCAACTTCGCTTGGAAGCCAAGCTTGTTGGTATTCTGTTGTACCTTCGACAACGTTTTGCTCACCCAATTTGGTACTGTTTGCCCAGAACTCGAGTTTGCTTGCACCCTCACCTTCGACACCCGTAATGATGTCAATATTCGTACCTGTGTAAACCACTGAATTTTGAGCAGGCGCTAAAATATCCAGTGAAAACTCTGGTGAAGGAACCACTTCGCCATCGACTTTCACCACAACAGAATTCTCAAACGCATTCAGATCTGTCAGTTCACCACCGAAAGAGATAGTCAATGCCGCAGATTCACCAGAGGCCAGCTCACTATCAACCCAAGAGCCTTCTGGGAACGTCAACGTCACGGCGTTCAATACCCCATCCGCTTGCGTCGTATGAGAGATTTCCCATGATGGGTAAGAAAGGTGGTTCGACGCCCAGTTGATCTCGTTAATCGCTACTGGCAATAAAAATTCGATCACAGCTTCACGCATGTCTGCGCTATCTGAGCCCGTGTTTGTGATATCTAGCTTATAGGTGCTCCAGTATTCACTTTCTGACTGAGCTATCGCATCAGTACTGAACTCACTAGCCATGGCTTGTGAAATTGGATTCAACAATAAGCCAGAGCAAAGCATTGTTAGCCCTAACGCGCGATATCCAATAGAGTGAATCTGTTTAGCACTGCTCTTTCTTAGATACATACTTGATTCCTTAGCTTTATATTAATTATTTTATTTCTGCAATAAACCTGCAATGGGAAATTCATCCCCCCGTTGCAAGTACACTTAATTTACACAAGAAATTAACCAGGAAGGAATTAAATTTTTACTTATTGAATAAATGTCAAAATTTATTTAATTATGAGATAAAGCCCAAAATTTCGGAAAATACAATTGTGTAAGGTCCCTTCAAATCACCAACCTTAGAGTAAGCTAAATTAGGCTGAACTAATTTAGAAGAGAGAGGAATGATTAAATTAACCTGGATAAGAAAAAGTCTTATCAGCATAACTAACAGACAAAGAAACTGCATTAAACACAAATAAAACAATAATTTAGAAAAAACCCACTCATCTAAAAGCATCTATAAACATAATAACTCTCATACGAACCATGAAGTCTATTTCGCTAAAAAAGGTTCATGAATCATTAGCTCCCATCTAAATACCAACTTTCATTATGACGTTTAAATTAAAATAACAGTAACAACTTCAAGTTGGGTTTTATTTTTATTTTGAATTAAAGTCACAATTTACTAATGAGACAGAGTCATATATAAAATAGAATTATTTAGAGTATTAATTCTATTTCCAAATGAATTATTCAATTAAAAATTTAATTATCTCTCATTGACTTCAATGTCTTCCATTAAAAACCGAACGTCACGCCTGTGTTTTTTATGCTTGTTCTGTATTTATTTTGCCCAACGGTTAAAAAGGCAAGCCGAAACCCGCCCCTCACAGCATACTGCACTCTTCTTACTATGCGGCCACGAAACTTATAGCGTTGCTAGCCAACACAAAGGGCACCGTTACTGGCGCCCTTTTCCATCGTTATACAGGTCAAGACTGGTTAATTCGCATCCTCTAGATATGAAGTTATGACTTATAAACACACTTACCTGATTAAGGTCTACACACTGCAACAAATTTTCATAAGGCACTCAATTACCACTTACTTCAGTGATTTATACAAGCGTTCCAGCTTATCTAAAAAACCATGTAGTTTTTCGTTCATCTCATCATAGTCATGACTCAGTAATACTTCAGGGTTCTCAACAAAACGAAAGTCCTCAGCCTTACTAAGATCAGTATTTTCGATGAGCAGCGCTACGACTTCTTTAGTCAATTCCATATGACACTGAAAACCAAACACCAAATCGCTATAAGCAACAATTTGTCTCGGGCAGCCTTTACTATACGCAATGATTTCGGCACCTGGTATCAGTCCAGGCATATCGTTATGCCAATGGCCTACTTCCAAAACGGTACCAAAATGGTCAAACAGTGGATGGGTAATACCGTCTTTGGTCAGCGTTATAGAGAACTTACCAACTTCACGTTCAGGGCTATGTTCATAATTAGCACCTAGCGCTTCACCAATAAGTTGGGCTCCCAAACAAATACCTAATACAACTTTGCCAGCATTAATCGCTTTTGTAATGACTGCCTGTTCACCTTTGGTATCGAAGTAAGAACATTGTTCGCTAGTGGTCGCAGGGTCTTGTGGGCCCCCCATAACAATCAGAAAATCAATGCCTTCAATATCTTGGGGGAGAGGTTCACCTAGATATACTCGCGAGTATGTAATGGTATGACGGTGTTTCTTCGCCCAAGTTTTATATGCTCCAGGAGTCTCAAAATCTTCATGAATAATAAAATGGATACGCATCTTTAGCCCTTTACTAAATAATAGGCTGACAATGTTATACCAAATCTAAGTGGCGCATTTTATACTAACAGACATCCAATGTAGATAAGTCGCCGACCATGCAAGCCAATGAGATAATCAGAAACTTTCCTGATAAACAATTCATAACTAGAACGACCCAAATGGCCTCTGGCTATATTGATGATTTCCACTCACACCCATGGCACCAAATAGTGTTCCCACGCCAGGGATTGTTACAATCAGACATTGGTGATAAAAGCGGGATAGTGCCCCATAATGGCTTGCTCTATATTCCCGCAAATACAGTTCATAAATCCGTTGCGATTACAGATACACAATTTTTGGCTATTTACCTCAACCCAGACAAAAATCTTCGCTATGGAAGCAAACCTAAATCCTGTCAGGTAAATTCTTTTACCAAAGAGTTGATACAACTTCTGTTTGAAAGCAACACACACTCACAATCTGAGTCCAATATAATGCATTTACTTATGGTCTTGAGAGATCAAATCGAAGTTGCAGAAAGTTATGAAATACCATTGCTTATTCCTACCGATAAGCGTCTTTTCTCTATTTTCGCACAACTTCAAAAACAGCCTGATTTACCGTTTACATTAAAAGAATGGGCGACAACAGTCGGTGCATCTGAACGCACGCTGTCTCGATTATGCTCTAAAGAGTTTTCTCAATCTTTTTCACAATGGCGACAAAACATTAGGCTAGTTTTATCTTTGCAGTTGTTAAGCTCGAAAATGAGCATTCAAGAAATTGCTATCGAATCGGGATATTCTTCTGATTCTGCTTATGTACAGGCATTTAAGAAATTGTTTAATCAGACACCTAGAAAATATCGAACAGCAAACCTTTAGCACGTATTCTGATTCGTTGTTTTACAAACCAAAATGACACCTGTGATGGTGTGACTCTTACCTAACCTTTTGTGGGGCAAATGCGCCCCTAGCCCAACTTTATTATCAGACATAGTTCGATCTTTGAGAGAATGGTTGATAACCTCAATCAGCTATCATATTGTGAACTTACCACTTTTTAGAAGCACTCTAGATTGATAGACGAGGAAAATTGCGATATTAGTTAGCTATGACTTAACATTTTGATAACACTCATGACAGATAACACCATCGAAAAATCTGTTTCATTCGCCTCTGTCATTGATTTAGTAAATGCCTATTCACTGTTGCCTCCCGCTTTGCGTAAACAGGTCGAAGCATCTAATCACCTTGACGGTATAATCCTTGAGGCCATTAAAAATAGCGCTAATCTATCGCTATCGGATCGGCTTCCAGAAAGCCAAATGGTTGCCTTATGGTCACTCCTCGAACAGCACCATCCATCGCCCGAAATTGGACTCATCATTGGGCGAACTATATCCCATGAATCAAAAGGTGTGCTCGCGAGTTGGGTGAGCCAATGTGCGACGTTAAGAGACGCATTCAACACGTTCCAAAGTAATATTTTTCTGATGAATTCTTCAGAGTGTTGGCAAGTGGATGACGATGGACAGCAGTGCCGTTTAACCCTCTCCATTGAATCACGCCATGATTACCCTAGAGCCGCCATTGAACGCAGCATGAGTGCGGTGGTGATGTGGGCAAGAATGCTGAGTGCCCATTCTTTCCCGCTAACCAAAGCTAAGTTTGGGTATTTAGCTCCGCTACATGTGGATAAATATCAACCAGTCTTTGGAGAAACCATTGAATTTAACAGTGCTTATCACCAGCTGATATTTGAATCGAAATGGCTTAACCTTCCCATTGCGACTAGTAGTGAGTATCTGAAAACGATGATGGCAAAAACCGCACAAAGCCACCTTAAGACATTAACGCAAACCCAACCTCTCCAGCAGCAAGTCAGGACCATAGTAGTAAACGGACTAGAAAATGGAGAACTACTCAGCATAGACAAGGTTGCACAGCAATTACACTTCAGCCGACAAACGCTCTACCGCAAACTGGAAAGAGAGCATACCTCTTTCCAGAGTATTCTTGATGATACAAGAAAGCAGTTAGCAGTCCGTTGGCTGACTCAAACCCCGCCTCCAAGCGTTACCGAATTGAGCTATCGTCTTGGTTTTAAAGATACTAGCAGCTTCTACAAAGCGTTCAAGCGCTGGCACCAAGTTAGTCCTAAGGCTTACCTTTCGAGATAAACTGTTTAAACGCCTCTGCTGATCGCTCTGGGACCTCTTCCATCGGTAAGTGTCCAACGTCGTCATACACTACAGCATAAGAGCCTCGAATATCACGCTCAAACTTTCTCGCATTTTCAGCTGGAAAATAACGGTCTTCCTTCCCCCACAGAATAAGAGTTGGCTTGGCAATTTGTGTTATCTTATCCGAGTCCTCATCAAGCGATGCCCTGACGCGACGTGTGAATCCCTGTCGATTTTGTTGGTAGGTAGTCAGTTCGTAGTATCGATCAATCAACGCCGCATCCACAAGTAGCGGGTCGAAGTAAACCTCTTTAAGCCCATCTTCGAACATAAACCTTGGAGTGACATGTTCCATTATTTTGCCGATGACTGGCCACTGGGCCATCGCAATGCCTGGTGGCCACGATTTTTGTGGATACCCTAAGGCATTTATCAACGTAAGGGTTATAACCTGCTCTGGATGTTGTAAACCGTATTCCCAAACTATGCGTCCTCCTAAAGAGCTACCGACAAAATGTGCTTGTTCGATGTCGAGCTCTCTCATAAAGGCACTTAAAAAAGCAATATCGTCAGGGATTTCGTACTGGTTTTGAAGCAGATGCCCAGTTAAGCCAAAACCCGGTAAGTCCATACGTACGACGCGATAGTCTTGTTTGAGGATTTGAGTCCATTGCTCCCAAGCGTGAAGTGATGACGAAGTGCCATGCAATAAAATCACCACCTCACCCTGTCCTTCATCTCGATAATGCACTCGTTTGCCTTCAACAGTGGCAAATTTAGAAGCGTGATTTGTGTATTTCTGCTCAATGGCTTGCGTACTATTTTGTACGCCACATCCTTGCAGAAAAATGACCAGAGCCATTATTGGTGTCACATTCCAATTCATACTTCCCTCTCCTCATTTAATGTGTTTTCCAGCCTGGAGACTTGAGTGTAGAGACTATGGTGGTGAGAAATAGGTCTTAAGGTTGCAATACTGTGTTTTTAGGACTCATTTAACTTTAATGGGGGAAGAAGAAAGAAGGAGATCAAGAGAAAGAGCAATTTGACACACGAACCAAGCCATGACAGCTTGGTTTATGCTCGGCTAGTTAGATGACTTTTGAAGCAGCAACAAGATGAAAAATCGAGAATTTTACGAGTCTAACTCCCGAAGGGGAGAGATGATTGGTGGCTTTGTTACATGTATTGCACAACGTAGTCCGCAATATTGTGGCAAGCTGAGAAGTATTGGCTTATAGGTAAGTTTAAACTTTGTAAGTGTTGGATGTCAGATTAGTTATATTTGTTCAAAATACCGCCAACATAGAGCGTAAGTGTTTTAGCGAAACTAGTAATGAGACACTAGCGAGCTAGAAAGTGCCACGGGTAAAAATTCAACCTGAGAAGCTTTTGGACAAACCTTGTTAGCTTAAATGACTTAGTTGCATCAAGATCAGGTATGAGAAAGTATCTTGAAACCATAGTCTCTTATATGGACTCCCCCGTTTCAACAAAAAGAACGATAGATATTCGCGTGCTTATATACGAGCTACTATTGAGGAGCTACCTCTGCTCAATGATAATTTCGGCTGTCAGGGTACAATGCTTGTTAGCGAGCTTTTCCTCTTTCGACTATTCTGTATCACCTAACTTTTATCTTACGCTTCATTTTGTCAAACTGTCAGAGCATAGATGCTCTATACTCCGTATCAGATTTAAGCATAGCAAAAGCGGTACGAACTGTTTTATTTGCCAGCGCTACCGCTGCACATTTTTTACCTCTACGTACTACTAATGCTTGTAGCCACTGTTCTTTCTTTGTTTTAGCATCGCGTTTTACGACTTGCTGAACCACAGACATTGCGCCAGTAATTAATAGGCTGCGCAACGTTGAGTTTTTCCGTTTATCAATATGTCCCAACTTCGCTTTACCACCAGAAGAATGTTGGAGTGGTGTTAAGCCAATACAAGCGGAAACATCTTTTCCCTTTTTAAACTGACCAAGTTCTCCTGATGCCAAAGCAATGTACAAATGAACTGCGTTTAACTTACCGATACCTTCAATCTTCATTAACTTTTGGCATTCTTGGATTGACCTTATCCATTGATCAAGGGAATGATCATAAGTATCAATTGCTTCGCACAAAACCAAATATAAGTCGAGTGACACTTTCAGCATATGCCTAAAATCAGCTGTTAGCTCATTGTCCGCGTCTTCCAAAATCATCTCTATCGATTGAGTAAAGCCTTGATGGTTCCTCGAAACTGGAAGATTAAACTCCCTCATCAATCCTATTAATTGATTTTTTAATGCCGTCCGTTGTTTAACAGCTTGCTCTCGTAATTTCAGCATTGATTGCGCTTGCTGTTAGCTATTCGTCTTACCAGAAACAAAAGTTACTTCAGGTAACTGTGAGGCTTGAATGATCGCTAAAGCGTCATTCTTATCTGTTTTTTGATTCTGACGAACCGCTTTAACCAAACGAGAGGAAATTAACTTCGAAGTGTGGCCTAAAGATGTGGCAATTTGATTCCAATAATTAGAGCTTGCGCAAGCTTCAAACACCACCAGAGAGGGTGACAGATTACTGAGATAAGCGCTGAACTGTTTCGGTGTCATTTCTCGATTAGATTGCACCTTGTTATCTGCGTAAACGCAAACTTGAATAACCTTAGCGGCTAGATCAACGCCAATAATGAGATTTTTCATAATCAGACTCCCGTGTTGCTTCCTATTAAAAGATAGGCGGATTGGGGATGGGGAGTCCAATCATCTTGTTAGAACGTTTTTTCCATGAATAACAATTTCTTACCTTCATAGAACGCTTCTTTAAATTGCGTATAGCCCAGCTTTTTATAAATATATATTCCTCTTGAGTTTGATTCGAATACATCTAACCAGACTTTTGAACAGTTTAAGTTTTCCGCACAATACTGTTCCATCTCTTTAATTGCGAGTTGACCAAGCCCCTTTCCTTTGGAAGCAACAACAATTCTTCTGAACTCAACGACATCTTGGCTTTCTTGCGACAAAATTATGAAGCCTGACAACTCGTTTTCGTAGTACAAAGACAGATAAATTACGTCATTGCTCTCTATTAGACTTGCGTGCTTTTCTAGTGAATAAGGAATAACAAAGCCTTTTGTATCATGAGAACACTCCATTTCAACAAAAGCCCTGGCTTCTGATATCACCGACTTTCTTAATTCTAACACTATATTTTCCTAAACTTTCTAACAGCTATACTAGACGTAAACAATACATCTATTTTACTATAAATAACAATAGTTTAATTTCTACAGCTCTGTACCTGCATGACTTGAATACAGATTTTTTCTGTATAGCATGAATTGGTCGGCAAAATATGTTCTAGCCTGATGCACGAATATGTATTAGCCAATTTGCGAACAAGCTGTTGTCACAATAGTTATCATGCTAAATTCATGAGTTCTAAACACACTTTGAGTCACTTTCGAGCTAGAAAGTGCCACGGGTAAAAATTCAACCTGAGAAGTTCTTGGACAAAACCTTGATAGCGACCTTACTAATTTAGCAAACCATTAATAACTGCATGTATGACAAAGTATGAGTGACATGATGATTTTCAAAGCAGGGATGCAAACTATATACACCTAAGCTCATACTAGCGGCAGTTTTTCTATGACCTACAGCTCTAAGTCGTTCACATAAGAATAGAAAAAGCATCTTGAAACCTTAAATGCTTACTATATGTGGGCCTCAAGGTGAAGCTTCAAAGACTTCAACAAGAAATCCCAAACCTGAGTTTCCATGAGTTCATGGAATCCGTCTTTAACAGCCTGTTAGTTGACAGCCCCACCGAATTTGGGATGATTATCACTAAGACTAAGCCATGGAGCTTTAGATGTTACATATATGTGCTTCTGTTTATTTCTGTGAAATGGTGTGTCTAACAAAGACAAGGCAAATGTAGACCAACCATTGCTCTGCTTAATATCATGTATCCATTGGATATTTGACCCACAATGCGCGCAAAATGTGCGAAAGTAATTTGGCGATGACTCGTAGCGTTTAATAGAGTCCCCCCTTGAACAATCATAAAATCTTCATCACGACTGGCTGCAAAAGTTGCAAACGCAGCACCATGAGTTTTTTGACACATATTGCAATGACAATGTGTTGCAGATTTAATATCGCCTGTAATTTCAACTTTCACTGTGCCACAGAGACAACTTCCTCCGTACATATCTATCTTTATCCTCTTGGTAACTAACGTTTTTTATACGGCTTTTGGCTTTCTTTTAGCATCCTATAATGCAGACTTTTTCAATCAAAATTTAATTGACAATCAATAGGTTAATGAGAAGGGTGAGTGTTAGACCGCTAAATGACGCATAATTTTGAAAAAGCCTGAGATGGCACTTCATCGAATAACTTCAGGTAGGGCAAACGTACAGTCTAAGATTTTGAGTAGATATTCGCGCTGAGAAGGGATGGGGGACTTTTGAGTTAGAAAGTGTCACGGGTAAAAATTCAGCCTGTGAAGGTTTTGGTGTGTTTCTACACCGGTGCACGCTTACACCGAGAAAACAGGCAAATCGAAACCATCTAATTTCAGCTGCTGCGGAGTGTATTTTTATTTGTGATGATACTCACACGAGCGTATGCATCCAGTTGCAATCTTATAGGTTAAATATATTTTCCTCTCTTATGTTTTTTACCCTTAAATTCAAGGAGTTTATGTATGTTTAAGCGTTCAATTCTTTTAACGGCAGTGTCATTGGTTTTTTCATCAAATGTCTTGGCAAAAGTTGAAACATTCCCTGCGGCATCATTTTGTGGTGAAAACATTACGAAAAGAAATGAAGCTTTACAAAAGTTATTAAAGCAAGAGGGCAATGCTGAAAAGGCAATGCAACGCTTAGTAACAGAGCAAGTTGGGCGTGATGCGAGGTCTCATGCATTCGTTTATAACCCTTCATTCGAAAGAAGTACTCGACAGTTTACTTGTTCGATCCCTCTAAGTGACGAAATTGGAAAATTTAAGGTTAATGTTCATGCACATGTCCAAGGTATGAACCCTGGCCGTCCCGGAGGATGTGAGTTTTCACGTGCTAGGCGTGTACATGACGGTTCAGACTGGAAAGTCTTCACTTTCAATAGTGGCGGATTTTGGTGGTCTGACTTACAACAAAATGACGGTTTCGTGAACTTTTCTAAAGATATGGATAATGAATATGAGCGTTCATCATCTCTTCAGCTCACGTGTCGTACGACTTGGGATCAAGGAATTATCAAGTTACAGCACATTGAACTTGAATATTGATAAAATCATTTAATATGAACAATAAAAGGATTCCTCGGAATCCTTTTTTAACACATACTTTTATTACACACATTTTTACCCACCACATGTTTAAAATCTGTACCACGGAGAGGGTAATAATGGCATTTAGAGAAGACGTAGAAGTGCTGCTGACAATGAGATCTCATGTTGTGGAACACACCAAAGGCGCAGAAATTGGCATTGATAAGCTTGTTTCTACAGTGTCCGAGCTTAGGCACTTGCACACTGATAAGCTTGAACTTTCTTATGGTTCTTAAGATTAATCAACGACTTAACGCGAGTTTTTTTTATTTTTATGGCTTTGCCTACATTTCTATTTAAGTCACGACTCAAAGTTTTTCGCTGAACTCATCACACTGATTGCACTTATAACCCTGTTTATAGAAAAACAGAGGAAAGCCTAACAATATGAACACCAGAAACGCTGGCCGCTTGCCCTTTGTATAGGCAGATAAGTCACTACTTCCGCAGTGAGGGCAAATGTCTAGCTTTTCTCCTATTTCTTGAGAGTGACTTTCTAGGCATTCAGAAAAATCACTATTAAGAATTTCGGTTGCCTCCTCTAAGTCTTCTTCTGAAACCATTAATCGAACACCTCCAATTGCATTCGAATATAGCCATTGTGTATTCACCGTATGTTCATCTCCAATGAAGCTTTTAATACCAGCACTTTCTAGGTTAGCTTTGGCAATATGGGCTTCATGAGGAAAAGAAAACCTTGCTACTACAATCATGAATTTCTCCTAAAGGCATAGACATAATGTCCCCACGAATGAGCTACAGTCCTAACAGTCACTATTTCTCGATTGTGACGCTGTGGGGTAGATAACCTTATCATCACAAAAGCTTATAGACTTTAAATTACTCACTTCTAACTTGTTCAAAATTTCACTGTCTGGCTCATGAATTTTGAAACCGAAGACAAAGTAAAGCCCCTCAAGTGCTTCATCAGAAAGTAACTGTCGGTATATTTAATGTGCTCTTTAAGAGTTTAGAAAACCGACTATCAACTAATCGTAACTAATTATTGAACAAAAGTAAGTTAGGGTTGAAGCTCTAACTCGCTCCGTTAACATTAGAAAAAGTACCTGTAAGCCTTGAATGCAAGCTCTTATCCAAGCAGTGGTTACATTAGGACTGAAGTTTGTTGACCAGTACGTATGGGGCTTAGAGAGTTTGAACCTCCAACACCGCAGTTACCTTCAATAAACTTTAGTTTGCCGGTGAAAGAGAACATTTTATATTAGAAAAAACACAACCACCAATCGTAATAATAGGTAAAGATACCATTATTCTTAAGTTTCCTTCTAACTGAAAATAACCATCTAAAATGATAGAGGAATAGACAATCGGTACAGATACCAATGCGAATATGCATGATTTTTTAAACTCAAGAAAATACTTTTCTCTAACAAGTAAAATCCAGAAACTAAAGTAACTCAATAAAGATAATATCAACAATCCTTTGAGATTAAGTACTAAGGTTAAAAACCAAAAAAATGCTATACCTAATACTTTTTCACTGTTCGTCATAATACCCCAATATCAACATTTACTTACTCCTACATCACCCTCATATGAGTTTGAACTTATCCTATTTCATCGAATTATATTGGATAGAAGAGAACTAAGCACATGAAATTTGTAGGGCTTGATCTAAATAGCTTTTGGACAATTATCATTTTTGGAAAATCATACATTAGCAAACCATCAATAACTACAGGTATGGCAAGTCGTTTAACTTAGTATCCAATATTGATGGTGTAGTTCAATATTACTTACAGCCTATTTTTGGACACATCCATCTAAGATATCTTTGAGCTCTCCCATCTCCCTGCTCAACAGCTTTACGATACCAATATATAGCTTGTTCCTCATCTTGAGGCACACCTTTACCATTTTCATACATCAAGCCAAGATTCGTTTGAGCTCTTGCATATCCCTGCTCAGCTGCCTGACGATACCAATATACCGCTTGTTCCTCATCCAGAGGCACACCTTCACCATTTTTGTACATAAGTCCAAGATTCGTTTGAGCTCTTGCAAATCCCTGCTCAGCTGCCTGACGATACCAATGTACCGCTTGCTTCCAATCATCAAGTAGACCTATACCTTCTTGGTACATCCACCCAAGATTCGTTTGAGCTCTTGCATATCCCTGCTCAGCTGCCTGACGATACCAATGTACCGCTTGTTCCTCATCTTGAGGCACACCTTTACCACTTTCATACATCCAGCCAAGATTCGTTTGAGCTCTTGCAAATCCCTGCTCAGCTGCCTGACGATACCAATGTACCGCTTGTTCCTCATCCAGAGGCACACCTTTACCATTTTCATACATCCAGCCAAGATTCGTTTGAGCTCTTGCATATCCCTGCTCAGCTGCCTGACGATACCAATATACCGCTTGTTCCTCATCCAGAGGCACACCTTTACCATTTTTGTACATAAGCCCAAGATTCGTTTGAGCTCTTGCATATCCCTGCTCAGCTGCCTGACGGTACCAATATACCGCTTGCTTCTCATCCAGAGGCACACCTTTACCAAATTCGTACACCTCACCAAGATACGTTTGAGCTCTTGCATACCCCTGCTCAACAGCTTTACGATACCAATATATAGCTTGTTCCTCATCTTGAGGCACACCTTTACCATTTTCATACATCAAGCCAAGATTCGTTTGAGCTCTTGCATATCCCTGCTCAGCTGCCTGACGATACCAATATACCGCTTGTTCCTCATCCAGAGGCACACCTTCACCATTTTTGTACATAAGCCCAAGATTCGTTTGAGCTCTTGCATATCCCTGCTCAGCTGCCTGACGATACCAATATACCGCTTGTTCCTCATCCAGAGGCACACCTTCACCATTTTCATACATCCAGCCAAGATTCGTTTGAGCTATTGCATATCCCTGCTCAGCTGCCTGACGATACCAATGTACCGCTTGCTTCTCATCTAGAGGCACACCTTTACCATTTTCATACATCCAGCCAAGATTCGTTTGAGCTCTTGCATATCCCTGCTCAGCTTCCTGACGATACCAATATACCGCTTGTTCCTCATCCAGAGGCACACCTTCACCATTTTCATACATCCAGCCAAGATTCGTTTGAGCTATTGCATATCCCTGCTCAGCTGCCTGACGATACCAATATACCGCTTGTTCCTCATCCAGAGGCACACCTTCACCATTTTTGTACATAAACCCAAGATTCGTTTGAGCTCTTGCAAATCTCTGCTCAGCTGCCTGACGATACCAATGTGCCGCTTGTTTATCATCTTGAGTAACGCCTTGACCATTTTGATACATCAACCCAAGGTTAGATTGGGCATCCGCAAACCCTTGTTCCGCGGCTTTTAGGTACCAATAAACCGCTTGTTTATCATCTTGAGTAACGCCTTGACCCTTTTGATACATCACCCCAAGGGCATATTGAGCATTCGCAAGCCCTTGTACCGCGGCTTTACTAAACCAATGAATAGCTTGTTTATCATCTTGACTTACACCTTGACCACTTAAGTACATCGCCCCAAGGTTGGATTGGCCAGCTACATGTCCTTGCTCTGCTGCTTTGCGATACCAAGAAACCGCTTGCTTGTCATCTTGAGTAACACCTTGACCATTTTTATACATCAACCCAAGGTTAAATTGAGCATCCACATCCCCCCGCTCAGCCAAAGGAAACCACTCACTGTAGGCTGTCTTAAAATCACCTTGGATGTAAGCATCAAGGCCTTTATCAAAGCCTGCCGACTGTGCGAACGATCCACCGACGTTACCGTTAGTTCGTATCGAGTCGGTTCTATGGTCATTTTCTTCTGAATATTTCTCATAGAAAGAGGTCTGAACTTGGTCCACGGATTTACAACCAGAAAGGAATATAATTAAAAGTAGACTGCTAAACTTGATAATTTCGGTCATTTTAAAACCAATAGATGATTTATATATAAAGGATTAAAAGCATCAAGTAATAACATAAAAACTTACATAATTGGTGTTTATTATTCCTAGTATGGCAAATGTGTGAGTTTGCTATCAGAAATAACCTTCAGACCGCATCAAATGCACTTGACGAAGGTTTTAGACACTTGAACAAGGTGGTATGCTTCAATAACGCTTTGTAGGTTTGTGACGTTTTAAGAGTGGTTTGTAGAGCAAAAGTCATTGAGTTTCTTTGAACTAAGAACTGCACTCTGATACCCATTTTAGTTCTTTATGAGTTTGGGTTTCAGATTAGTTCTATTAGATCAAAAACTAATCGACTGTGTTTTTGGACTTTTTAGCGAAACCAATTTCGGGGCACTTTCGCGCTAGAAAGTGCCACGGGTAAAAATTCAGCCTGTGAAGGTTTTGGACACAAATGTGCCAGCGTTTTTGCTAAATTAGCAAGCCATCAATAACTACAGGTATGGCAAATAGTAATAATGCCGTGCAGGACACGCCGGATTACGTGTTGAAACCTCTGCCTTTCGAAGGCCGCTCTTACCTTGAGAAAAGCATCAAGGCTGACAGCCTTTAAGAGCAGAGCGTACAATTTACTTATAATAGAGGCTCGGGCTAGTTCAACACTTGGGATTTAACGCTGGCTGCGCAACGCTTAATCCTTGTCTGTTATGTTTGTGATCCAAATGTTTAGGAGAATACAGAACCAAACAAATACAAAGTGAGTGGCGATACTTTAGGCATCATCGTGCCAAATTTGGTTTAACATCACTCCTTTGCTGAAGACTTTTTCACTGTCGTCTTCAAAGTTAACTACCACTTGGATGTCATTTTCATCATCAGACAATTGAACCCAATCAACCCATTCTATAACAGGTGAGGTTTGCCCATTTTCATAGACTATCCGGAACCCTTCACCCAAATTTTCAGACAATACAAATTCTATCTTTTCTTTATTCATGCGCAATTTCTTCCATGAAAACTTGAATACACCTAACGAAGAACATGGATTCCCCCTCACTAGGATCTGCCACACTTACGTGGTCAACATCATTACTGGACACTACTGAGTTAAGACGTGCAACCTGTGAAGTGTGATCACCAAGCGATTCTGTCGTACCTTAACTACCAAGCGACTTTGTCGTTAGCCTAATTACCGAGGGAAATTACTAAGCAGATCTATACTTAAAGGCTCAAAGTTTGCGACAGAACCTCCTAAAAGCAAAACTAGCGCTATTTTCTTTTATCTCGACTCAGATTAATTAACTTTTTCGACAATTTCAAAGTTTAGTAATTCTGCATTTGAACTTACTACGTAGTATAAAACCCCAGACAAAAAGAAAAAAATTAGAGACTTAAAGAAAGCGCTAAAAAATTCAGTTCGGTCATAAAACAAACAATAGAAACTTTTTATGAAACAAACGCAACTTGATAAGACAAGTAACATATTTAAGATTACTAAACAAAAACCTATAAAATTTATAATATCATCCATAAAAAAACACCTTTCGTATCAACAGACATCAACATAACCCAATCTCCTCTTACTTCTGTTAGGCCGTTGCTACGTAAACACTGTACCAAACTAGAACCAAAATTGCCGAGCGTTGATAGTCCGTCTTAAGCAATCTGTTAGTTTGCATATAACTTAGGCAAAAACCATTTAAAATCTGCTGATGCTTCAGAATCCCAAGGCCAAACACCAGAAGTATCCGGATAGATGAACTGAAGGACTTTGAAATTATTGCCCTTGTATAGCCAGTTAGCCCAACCAAAGTATTCAGCGTAGTATTCTGGACTTACTTCTTTGAAAGTTATATCAAACCCTTCAAGGAAGCCTGAATAGTATTCATCAGGTTTAAATATCTCACCAGCTTTAACTCTATTGTTGTACTCGTTTACTATCCAATGTGCTACTTCTTGATTTAAACCGGTGATTATTATCTCTGGTTGACTGCTTGTTTTTTCTATTCCAATTGAATATGAGAATCCTGGATACTCACCCTCTTCCATGACATGGAGAATATGACATCCATACTGCTCTATATCTTTAAGTGCTTTTTCTTCGTATTGATCCATAATGTTACCCTTGCAAAACTAACGCCTCAAACACCGGCATGGTGAAGTTGGCGGCTTTTTTGCGCAAGCGAAAAAGGTGACAGATTTACCATGTCCGCGTGCTTTGATTTGTTATAGCTTTTCGATTTCATTGAATGTTGCCGCCAATTCTTGCAGCTCTCCTGTTTCGTGAAGCCACAAATACACACTATTAACAAACTGCCCCGACTCTTTGATGAAGAGCATTTGATCACCTAGGCCATTACTTGCAATTGCTACCGCCTCTTCTGGAAAGTTGCCAAAACCTTTACATGATTCAGTTTCATTGATTATGTGATTGCAAGTACGCGAGAGTCTCTTTCTATCGGTTGTGTCCTTAATCGGATAGAACTCCCAGTCATCTTCTTCAGTTGATGCTTCTCCACCGTTATCTAATTTCATGGCTTCACGGTACTCGCGAGGTAACTTTGCACCTAACTCTATTTCAGTTTGGACTAATTGTTCTTCTGATAAGTTAAAAGGCACATATCTCTCCTTGGCTATAACATTCTTAATAACAGGCAGTCTCGTTTTTCTACCTGCCCGACTTTCGATTAATTTATCATAAGCCACTAAAAATTATAGAAAATACATCGATATGTGTACTCTATGCCTACATAAAAACGCGCCGGCGTGTTATCCAAGACATGAAAATCACAAACCTGTTAATAAACAATAATTTACAAAAAAACCATCGACAAAGCGAGACCAAACACTTAATAAAACATATCACTTTCCATACTCAAACAACATTCATACTCAACAAACTATGTAGATAGACAGAAAAGGAAATAGAGATGTTCAGTAAATCAGCCATGAACTTGATATAAGGTTTTGTAGGGAAAACGCACGCCCCCTAAAATGTGTAGAGCATTTGTTCTAACAAGTTTTGGGGCAAATCTGAGCTAGCTGGCACTTTTTGAGAAAAGTGCCACGAGTAAAACTTCACATACGGAGTAAGACCGAGGTTCGCCTATAGACAATTATCAAGGCCGCCACCCTTCTAGAGCAGATCGCACAGTTTACTTATATAGAGGCTCGGGCTTGTTCAACACTTGGGATTTAACGTTGGCTACGCAACGCTTAATCCTTATCTGTTATGTGCAATTTATTTTGATGAACTCTAATGTTTCATCTACTGACTTGTGATGCAAACTTTGTATGCCTAACGCTTGTGCTGATTGTACATTTTTAACCGTATCATCAATAAATACGCATTCACTAGAATCACAACCTAGCAATTCCAGAGTTCTAGTAAAAAATTTAGAAGCGGGTTTAGCTACCAATACGTCAGAAGAGTTGATAACAAAATCAAAACTGCCACTTAAGCTTGAGTCACGTATATCTTGAGTTAGCTTATCGGTAGCATTAGTAACAAGCACAAGTTTTGAAAATGGAGAGATCAACCTTATGGTATTTAAAAATTTATAATCGATTGTAGCGGTTGTCTTCTCCCATGCTTCAACTAGTTCTTCTCCAATTGCTTCATCGAATTTATTTGAAAGTTGCTCACGTACCTTTTTAACCCAATTAGCATGAGTTTGTTGGCCAGTGATTGTGGGTAATAAAAGTGACTCAGAAAATGCAACAGAAAACAGCGCACCAACAGGCAAACCTAAGCGTTTTTCTGTATTCTCGATAGTGCTGCCTTGCCAATGACGGATAACACCATCAAAATCGATGAGGATATATTTTTTCAACGAAACTCCCTTGCACATAACAGCTATATTAGACAGAATTATTCTGTCTAGTATCTTAATGACGTAAACGGTAAATCTTTTTTACTATAACTAACAATGATTTATGTTCGAAAGTTCCGTACATACATCACTAAATACAGATTTTTTCTTAATAACATGAATTGATCGGCAAAAAATGTTCCAGCCTGACGCACGAATAAGTGTTGGACAATTTGCGAACAAGCTGTTGCCACAATAGTTCTCATGATGGCTTCATGCGCTTTAAACATACTTGGGGCACTTTCGAGCTAGAAAATGCCACGGGTAAAAATTCAACCTGAGAAATTTTTTACATCTCAGAGTTAGGGCTGGGCTCCAACTAATTCTATTCAGATAAGAAAAGTATCTGAAGCCCAAACGCTGTATGCATACATTACTTACTTGTAGCTAAACGGGCAGCAAGTCCCAAAAATACCACGCCCAATACACCATCGATATGACGGTTTAAACTAAAGTGACAACCTAGCAAAGAGCCCAACTTACTAAAAGAAAATGAGAAAACAGTATTGATACATAAAACAATACTACTAAGAATGATTCCAAGTATGAGTATCTGATTGGTTAAAGCACCACCAGAATGCGTAAACTGAGGCAAGAACATACTAAAGAAGATTAACGCTTTGGGGTTCATAATATTATTAAGTAAGCCACGGTAGACTAGATCTTTATTACCCAAAGACTGAATCGTCTGACTTGCAGATACGTCTCCTTTGTTTTTTAGCCATGTACGTAATAAATTGACTCCAAGCCAAGATAGATAAATTGCCCCAACAATTTTGATTACCAATACCAAAGGTGGCATCGCTTGCATCAGTTTTCCTAAGCCAAATGCTACTAACAGTGTTTGAATTAATCCCGCAATGAAAATACCAACTGACACCATTACTCCAGCTTTAAAGCCACGAGTCGAAGAATATGTTGATATGAGTACTAAATCTGGGCCCGGAGAAATTGCTAAGAATATAGTGGTAACAAAGAATAGTGGCAATATTGTGGTATCAATCATTTTTTACTCGCTCCTTTCTGTTTGCCAGACTTTACCGATTAATCATTTGAGATGAAAGCTGAATGAATGCCACGGGTAAAAATTCAGCCCGTGAAGGTTTTGGACAAAAGCTTGGCTTCGACATAGCTAACCTAGAATGTTACGGATTAATTGGAGTATGAAAAAGTTGTCCGAAAGCTTCGCCTTGTTAGCTGCTGTGAGCATCCAGTCTATAGATAGTAAATGCGATACTTTCTCCTGCTAATCTTGGATCACTAGACTCGATTGGTGCTGATATATGTGTAATACCCACATCAACTATTACCTCAGGATCTATTTCTGTCACGATACCATATGCACGATAGCGCCAGCCCCACTGGTGGTTTAGCTCTTTCTTGGCTTCAGGATTACCTGAAAACATTGACTCCCATTCTTCGTCTTCATAATGGAGGCCGATTGATAAACAGATATCGATATTTTCTCCGGCCTGATATCTATCGCCCCCAAAGTCGTCCATTACAACAACATTGACACCATCTAATTCGATGATTGCCTCAAGATAGTCACCTTCCGTTTTTTTAAAAATTGCTCTCATAGTTTCCCAACTAAAAACGCCCTGTTATGCGCGTGCTTCTATGTGCTTCATAACTTGCAGACTTGTTAATCAACGACTTTGAAGCTTATAAAACACAAGCTCTTGTCTGATGGATATATCTTTCGCAAGATCCATTTGAGCATGAAGACAAATGGAAGGTTTTCTGCTTTTGCATGCTTTCTGTTGAGTTTATCAAAGTTCACATGCTCAACACCGACAATTTCTAGTCTACAGATTTTTCGCCCATCTTCGTGAGTAAGTGCTTCAACAACCTGCCCCGGGTAATAATGGCTTTCAGATTTATCCCTAATCGTTGCAGTCTTTTTACCAGAAAGAATCTGGCGCTCTAGCCTTGTGAAAAATGTAATTTTATCCACCATTGAACACCTACTTCCTTACCGATTCTTCCAAAGATATACCGCCCAATCACGTCAAATCAACCTTGCGCCCTTGTAAAGCGGGAGTGTTTTGAACACAGCTCTCGATACATGTGATCAGATCTTGGGACAGTGACGAAGGTTTTGGTTTATTCGCCCACAAGGCATACATAGGCCGAGTAAAAAGTATTTCAGAGTCGTATTGAATGTGCCCGGACATCTCACTATTCAAATCGGCGATCTCAGTCATAGGCAATAGGCCTACACCCATGCCTGACGCGACCAGTTTACGTACCAAGGTAATGTCGTTGACCCGAGAAACCTTGGAGTATTGCCGCTCGATACTTAGCAAGTCTTGCCCTGAAATTTGCGTCTTAGAGTACGGCATAATAAGTCGATCTCGGCTTTTGGAGTCTCTTCTTGAGACAAGGCATACGGCAATGTTGGCTAACTTTTTCTGGTAAAAAGACGAGTCTCTTTGCTCTCCACAACGTATCGCTAAATCAAAAGAAGTTTGGCTGAGCAGTACATTTGTATTGGCAGGCTCAATAACGACATCCACATGACTTTTCTCTAGCAGAAAGGCTTCAAGCGCTGGGTATAGTTGGCCAATGATTAAGTTTCTTGGGCAATGTAAGACGAAGGAAACCGCTTCACTTTTCGAGCTTTCAGTTACAGCCTGATGAAGATTTAGGGTGGTCTCGCCAAGCTGTTCAAATAACCCTTTACCAAAACTGGTGAGTTTGACTCCCCGAGAGGAGCGAATAAAGAGTGACTCACCTAATCTCTCTTCTAACAATAAGATGCGTTTGGACAAGGTAGGCGCGGTAGTTGTTAAGTCTCGTGCCGCTTTTGAATAACTGCCTCGACGGGCTACTTCAACAAATAATAAAAAATCATCCAGCATAGGGTTTTCCGCAATCTTAATGTTCTAAAGCTCGTATGGCTGAGGATACGATAAATCCATACAGTATACAGACAGGAGGAAACGCTATGACAAAACTTTTGTTCACTGCTCTGTTCTCATGTGCGATGTCAAGTATGGTGTCCGCGTGGGTTACTTACATCAATCTAGGTTTACCAGAGGATTTCATCAGTCGATGGGGCTTTGCCTTTATTAATGCTTGGCCGGCTTCGTTTGCAACGGCCTACTTGTTGAATAAACCAGTCATGGTATTAACACATAAATTGATGTGCCAATTTACCCCCCAAAAGGAGAAAAACAATG
Organism: Vibrio chagasii; assembly: GCF_002954585.1. Classification (GTDB taxonomy): domain Bacteria; phylum Pseudomonadota; class Gammaproteobacteria; order Enterobacterales; family Vibrionaceae; genus Vibrio; species Vibrio chagasii_A. The sequence goes on along the minus strand of NZ_MSCI01000001.1, from coordinate 314,576 downwards.
CTTAGTGTTGTGGCTTTTATTACCCCAAAAAGTGAATTTTATGCGAAGTGCAAACAAAAAGCTGAAGGCATTCTAACTGCTACTCGAGAAGAAGCGGGTTGCTTGCGTTTTGAGCTATATGAAAACAAAGCGAAAGATCAGCTTATCTTGGTTGAAAACTGGGTCGACCAAGCCGCCCTAGACGAACACTATGATCAGCCATACATCACACCAATATTTGAGTTTTATAAAACCGCACTAGTTCAAGAGCCACAAATACACAAAATGACCAATGTAGAGGGTTAAATTCTCAGATATATCTGAGTAAGTCACTAGGTAGGAATTGGCCTCACCTGCCTATCATTTAAAAGTTGCTTGAGCTTTAAACGTTTGTTAGCCGTTTTGGACGCCAACTATAGAAAAGTGGTGACTAGCGATATTGAAACCTTCGCGTAAATAGAACTTATGTGCAGGAAAACGCTGAACACCAGAATCCAAATGTATTTGTTCGCAACCGCTTTCTAAAGCATATGTTTTAAACCAATCGATAATAAATTTACCTACTCCACTCGAACGAAATTGCGCATTAGTTACCAAGTCTTCAATGTAAATATGCTTACCCCAAGCAAGCTTTTCACCTACCCTAAAGCCTGCTGCTGCTAGTACACCTTCTGGCGATTTGACATAGACGACTTGGTAACCATTTGATTGCTGCTTCTCGATCTGACCAGACAAAGTATCTAAGTTGTAAGTTGGGCGAAGTTGTAACAACACTTCTAGGACTGACTCGTAATCAGAATTTTTCTCTAAAAATTGTACTTCCATGTATTCTCCATTTTGACGGCTAACAGCTATATTAGACAGAATAATTCTGTACTTAAATATAGAATTATTCTGTCTGGTGTCTTAATGACGTAAACGATACATCTCCTCCCTCAGTAATCAAAACACCGAAGAAAACATAACTCATTTCTTCGATGTTTCGCAAACACCATCCTCAATAAAAATAATTTAAATCATGAGCTTCCCATATCACCGGCTCTTAAAATACCAACTAAAAATGGTTTACAACATTAGTAACCCGGTTTACCATTATTGTAAACCAGGTTACTATTAAGGTGAATTTATTGTGTGGATAAAAACAACAAGCTTGATCGTTAACGGATTAAGTGCGGATAAAGTTTGGAAAGTGTGGACTGATGTCAACCAATGGCATACCTGGCAAGATGATATTGATTACGCAAAACTTGAAGGCGAATTTAAAACAGGGGCTGTATTTAAATTTAAGCCTAGAGGAGGGCCAAAGATCAACATAGAGCTAATAGAAGTCAGATAGAACTCAATGTTCACAGACTTGACTAAGTTCCCTCTTGCAAGAATGTATGATTCTCACGAACTAGTAGAACACGGGAATCAATTGGAAATAAGATCAACACTAAAAATCGAAGGTCCACTATCTTGGTTATGGAAGAAACTGGTTGCTGAAAATGTAGCAAGTGGAGTGGATAAGCAATTAGCTCGATTGGTTGAGAGGAGTCAAAATGTCTAACTCATCCCCTTTTAAGCATGAAGCAGCAGATGACAGTATAGGTTTTTTAATTTGGAAAATGACTACGCTGTGGCAAAGAAAATTGATTTTAGTATTAAAAAGATTTGGAATTACTCAAACTCAATTTGCCATTCTAGCTTCATTAAGGTGGTTTCAAGATAAAGAAAAATTAGCTACTCAAACTAATTTAGTTGAGCACACCAAGATTGATAAAATGACACTATCGAAAGCAATTCGAAAGCTCGAGTTGAGTGGTTTAGTCGAACGTTCCTCCTCAGTCCTTGATGCTCGAAATACTAATGTTCAATTAACAACTGAAGGAGAAAGTTTAATCGTTAAAGCTATCTTTGCTGTTGAAAATACTGATGACGATTTTTTTTCTTGCTTAACCGAGAGTCAACTTAAACACTATAAATCCCTGACATCATTACTAATAAAAAGTAATACTTTATAAAATAGCAGATCATATAAAAACATTGTATAGGAGGTACCTTGAAGAAATTTTGGTGTGGTGTTGTTTCTCGTGAGCACATTAAGTTAGGAGTAGCTGGAGGGTTTTGCCAAGTATGCCATGGTAAATCGGCCCCTTTGAATAGAATGTCAGTTGGTGACGGGATCGTTTTTTACTCACCCACGCTTGAATTCAAGGGTAAGGAAAAATGTCAGAGGTTTACAGCCATTGGTCAAGTTACAGGAGAAGGTAGCTATAAGTTTCAAATGGCGCCAAACTTCGTTCCATACCGCAGAGATATTACATATATAAATGGCAAGGAAATAGCAATTCATCCAATACTCGATCAGTTAGAATTTACCGCTGGCAATAAAAACTGGGGTTTTAAATTAAGGTCTGGTCACTTTGAGCTATCGCAGTACGATTTCCTTACTATAGGGCAGAGAATGTTGAGCCTTTCTACATTGACTGAGGTTTTTAACTTGTATGGTGGGACAGCATCAAATATTCCACATCAGGGTGAATTATGGAATGATCTAAACCTGTAAAAACCTAGACACCGAGCAAAGAGACAAATGATACAAAAACTCTCAAAAATCGGTGTTCATTACTCCTATTATATAAACACGATCCAGTTACTTCCTATAAAGCCTTTTGAGTAATTCATAGGAAGCAATTGGTGTAATCATTTGAGTTTTTGTGAGTACAGGTGTTAGATTAGAGCTAATTTTACTTATCCATAAGTCTAAATTTTCAACGAAAAAACAATGAGGCACTTTCTACTTAGCAAGTGCCTCAGATAGAAATCCAGCCGAACAAGATCTTGAATAGAACCTTCGACATATTTTCCTAAATTAGCAAATAACGAATAACTAAAGATGTGATCAGTATTTAGTTGATTCCTAATATTGGGAGTACGGGCCGCGCCTATACTAACGTCGATGACGTTCAAACATGAACACAGAATAAATATATTGCTTTTTTAAATCATCTATTTTAGTTTGAAAAAATGACGCTAATAATTACTTCCATTCAAATTCTATGTTGTTGCTGTAAATACCTCATTTACGGCCGCTTTAGTGTACCTATTATATAGCAAACCTATCGCTCTCTTTCCTAGGCCGTTGATGTTTTCATCCACGGCCTTTTTGTATTTATAAGGATATGATTTATGAACCAACCTACACTTCAGCTCTTTAATACCCTTGATAGAGCACTTAGCCCGTTTTATACGATTAAACCTCGTGAGGTTGGCCTCTATGCGTGTGGCCCAACTGTTTATGACTATGCACATGTCGGTAACCTGCGTACCTATTTGTTCGTAGACCTTCTAAAACGCGTACTACAGCTCAATGGATATCATGTTAGTCATGTCATGAACATCACCGATGTTGGGCATCTAGTGTCTGATGGTGATACTGGAGAAGACAAAATGGAGAAAGGCGCACGTAAACAAGCTAAATCAGCTTGGGATATTGCTACATATTTTGAAAAGGCATTTTTTACTGATCTCGAAAGGCTCAACATTCTCAAGCCTTCTATCACTTGCCGAGCAACCGACCATATTCAAGAACAAATTTCGTTTATTCAGTCACTCGAAGTTAAAGGCTATACCTATCGAACCAGCGATGGTATTTATTTTGATACAGACAAACTACCCGACTACGGCAAGCTTGCTCGATTAGATAAGGAAGGTTTAGAAGCTGGCATTCGCGTTGATATGGCGGAGAAAAAGCATCCGACAGATTTCGCACTTTGGAAATTCACTGGCGAACAGAAAAGGCAAATGGAGTGGACAAGCCCGTGGGGAAATGGCTTCCCAGGGTGGCATATTGAATGTTCAGCGATGGCAGAAAAGTACTTGGGAGAGACCTTCGATATACATATCGGTGGTGAGGATCACATCCCTGTCCACCACACCAATGAAATTGCGCAATGCCAAGCGAAAAACGGACATATACAAGCAAACTTTTGGTTGCATGGTTACTTCTTAAATATGAACAATGAGAAAATATCTAAGTCGGGCTCTACACTGCGTTTAGAAAGCCTAATCGACAAAGGTTATGACCCTCTAGCTTATCGCTATTTAACCCTAACCAGCCACTATCGTAGCCAGCTCAGCTTTACTTGGGAAGGGTTGAATGGTGCACAAAAGGCACTGCGTAGATTAAGAAAAAAAATCACTGGTATGCCTGACGGTGGTCGCGTTGACAACCAGTTCAAAGCTGAATTTCTTGCACATATCAGCCGTGATTTGAACATGCCACAAGCACTCGCTTTACTATGGGAGGTCACCGATAGCTCCATAGAGCCTGCCAATAAAAAAGCGACACTACTTTATTTTGATCAAGTATTTGGCCTTGATCTTGAAAAAGTTGAACAGGTCACCATTCCGAAGGAAGTTCAGCAGCTCGCTGAACAACGTCAATGCATGAAACAACAGGGGCGATTTGATGAGGCAGATACAATCCGAGAGCAAATTCGCGCCTTGGGGTATCAAGTCAACGACAGTACTAACCACTCAAGCGTAACCAAGTTACTTTGATCAGTTAAAATTACCCGTCTCACCGAATAAGAGGCCATCAATAGCCTCTTATTCTCGGTCAAGGCAAGTTTAAGATACCACCTTAGTGACGGAGTACCAATACCATTGCCTATCACCAGGCGTCTATGCTAAGTGTTGCGATTATCTTCAACGCTTTGTTATATGCATAGCCTATTCAACACTGAATACATAGCCCGGATACTCATCATTAAGTGTTTCCACCACTTCCAACCACGCACTTTTATCGAGTAATTTGGGGGAAAGAGCTTCCGGAGCTAAAGACCAACTTTTTAGATTAAAACCCCAAGACATCGCGCCAACTGGATAGAATACCCCTTCTACTTCAGATAGCCCAAACAACTTTCCATTCCAAGTTAAAGTGATATGGGGAGCCGAAGTCCAACCTGGATTATCTCGAAAAACCTTTCCCAAACTATAAAATGGGTAACTACTATCACGCTTCTCTTGGCTGCCCACATCAACAAAAACCCAATTGGGACCAAAGTTTCCCAAGGATGCATGTTTACCTGAAAACTGCGCGCCGCTCGATGTTTCCACAATATGTAGCCAGTGTGTCACTTTTGAGGACGAAACCTCAATTGCTGGAAACTTTGGTGCAAAGCAATGAGAGTTGCCTGATTCGACAAAACGAACATCAAAAACGTCATCTCGATCCCACAGATCAATACTGTGATTCGTTATCGCAGAGTCATTCAGACACTCACCATAGCTGCCATTTTCAATATTGGTTGAGAAAGCAGAGTTCCGATAAACGCCAAACGATAAGTAGGCACCAACAATCACGATCAGTAAAAATAACGAACCAAAAATATATTTTTTCATACCTTTTAAGCTTGCCTCCCTCTATAGCTTACGACGCCTAATTCTTATAAGTTCCCTCATCACTTCGATAAAACCCTTGAGAGGAAAATACCAAGTGCGACACCTCTGAACATCAAAACAGTAACTCTAAACTCTATTGGTGCTGTTCTAGCAGCGCTGACGTTCAAGTACCACGCTGCTACCCTGCTCCCTTAATCAAGCGTATTCCAATATCTCTTCGAATGACATGGCCGTTTCTTTTAGTCGAATGACAAACTCAAGCCACTTTACGTCTTTCGCGCTATACACTCGGTGCTCACTGCTATTACGCTGAACATTTTTAAACACACCGATTTTTTCATAGTTCTAAACGTATGAGCCGACAAACCCACCAAGCCAGAAACTATCATCCAAGAACGCTCTACGCTAAAAACACAAAAACCCAACGATAGCTTGCTGCCGTTGGGCTCTACTCTTAAATGCGGGTTATAACGCTATGTTACTTAACTGTGATACCAAAATCGCTCCATTGAGCTTTACGCTTGGTGGTAAAAATACAAGAAACACCGCCCACGGTATGAGTAATTGGAGCTTCAAAATCGCAAAACAGTGAGATATACAAAATTGGTAGCTGTTCGTTACCAAATGAATTTGGTGTCCACATGGCTACATCACCACCTTTACATTTAGCGTTCGCTTCATCACCGTTGGCAAAATGACAAATCTTGTCTTGCTTTAAATCACTTAGCCCAAATGCAGCAGAAGAGTTGAATGATGTTGCTGACAAAGCAAAAGTAAGTGCTAATAGAACTTATTTCATAATAAGGTTGCCCGTAGTTTGATGTATACGAGTTACCTTAACATTATGATAAACATATACTTATCTAGATTATGCAACCTATGACACAGACCACAAATTGCGTTACTCATGCCTTGTTGACGAGTGGGTAACGCAATATCGATACTTCCGCATACCCCTTAAACACTAAAACCAACGCATAGTAAAAATGCTACGCGTTGCGAATCATACTTCAACAGATTGTTACGCATATCTAGTTAAGTGCATCAAATGCTCTTTTAATAGGGTCTGGGATTTCAGATACATCAAGATGGCGGCCAATGATTTCTCCCCAATCAAAACTTTTATTCGGCCAGTCGTCAATTCTTTCTGCACTGTTTATGCCAACTAATTTCTGACGAATTAAGTTTCTCAGCTTAGGTGCAAATTTTTGGTTAGCTTGCAAAGTGTTACCTTGTTGCGCCATTGGAATTGCATCAAGAATACTTGTAATATCTTGATCTGTAATTTCAATGTCTTCACCATACACTTCACGCACTATCTGTGGCCACAGGCTAGCAGGTAACGAGTCTTCTAGGTCTTGCTTACCTACAACAAATGTTTGTGCATCTTCTTGCTTGTTTGTGTCAGCATCAAAGATATATATTGATAAATCGTCTCGCTTAGCAAAGCCATCAATTAAACTATCTAACAAATCATTTGCTACATCTTCGTTCGTACACCCTTTTAAGTTTATCAACTGAATATTATTTTCACGGAGTGTGCAACCTGTATACTTATGGTAGAGCAACGGAATTAAAGCTTGTTCGGTATTACCTTCAACAACAAGGAATTTATTGAAAAACAAGAAGTCACTATTCATTACACCCAATGTATCAAAAATGTCCCCTACCTCCGCTATAGCTCCTATTTTGGTATAACTATTTTCAATATTGAAAGTATTTATATCTTCTAGCTTAGACGCATTAACGAAAATCGTACTATGAGTGCTAACCAATATTTGAAAATGTTGTTCCGATAATAAGCGAAGCGTGTTGATAAATTCTCTTTGAGCTCTCGGGTGCAAGTGCGTTTCGGGCTCATCAAAACACCAGACATACCTTTTATTTGTTTCTGTTGCTTGTTCTGCTTGTAGTCTAAGCAATGCAAACCAAATTTGACGTTTTATGCCTTCACCTTGGTTATCAATATGCACACTTTCTTCAGAACTGTCTTTACCTACAAACAAGTCTGTAAGTTGATTTTTTAACTCAAAGCTTACACTGGCGCTGATACTCTCAATGCTTGGAACTTCATTTTGAATACCCAGTTCTTCAAGTTTTTGGTTAATCTTTGTCTGTGCGCGTGTTCGTAGCATACCTGAAATTTTCTTTGCTCGAGTAACCTCTGCTTCGATAGAGTCAGATAAGATAGCATTAGCCGCTTTAGTTATACCCTCTAGTGACTCGTTCCAGCTTAAATAAGCGTACTCAGGGAAAACAGCCTGCAAGTCTAGCTTCCACTTCTTATGTTTAACGTCATCGCTGAACTTAACAAACTTATACGAACAAGAAACTGTATTTAGTATCGAACGAATTTTTTCATAAATGGTGTAGCGCCCTTCACCATTATCATTAATGAGGTTCTCTTCCTCTGGATTATGAGTAGTCATAGCAGCATTGACTTGAGTTTGAGTCGAACTATAAATACTAGCTAAGTTCTGCTCATCCGGATGATCATGAGAGTAATATATTTCAGTTGTCCCTGTATCTGCGTTTATAACCCTAGCTTTATAAAAATACCTACACTGGTCATCCATCAATCTTGCAGATTCCAGCACCCACTTTAAGTGGTTGGATATATCTTCAGCGTCTTTATCAAAATCTTCAACTTGAAACTTACCAATGCATACAATGAACTTTTGTTGATTATCTTCCGTTAGTTCAAATAGTTCAGGCAGACCTTGCTCACGTAATTGAGCATTAATTTCATTTTTAGTTAATGCAGTGTGAGATAAGTCATTTTTCTCGGTTTTATCATTTGGAATAGACGCTGAAAAAGACTGTTCTAATAGCAGTCTTACCGAATTCAATGATGTTGTTTTACCACAATCATTCTCTCCAATTAGCACTGTTGGAGAAATGGACTTAATTTCAAGTGCCGTTTTTTGCGCACTTTTGTAATTTATAGTAATGACTTCTTTGAGTAACATTCTATTTATTTCCTAGACCACCAAAGTTAAATATTTTAGATATGCACAACGCCGTAAACACGAAACGCAACCTTGAACTGAAAATGCCAAGCATTGGGAATCACTCTTAAATGCTTGCTATACTAATTCTGCCGCCTGTTCCTCTAAATCTATGTAATCGAGCAGTTCTGATAATTCTTGGAATTGTTTCCAAAGTAAAAATGATTTGTCTACGACTTTTACTCTTGAGCGATTAGCATCGTACTCAAACACTATTGGTTTAGTACGATTGTCCAGTTGTAAGCTTACTGATTTGTTTAAAGCGCCAGAGAGTTTTTTGAGTGAAACTTCAGACTTTTTTGGGTGAGCCGTCTGGATTTGTCGCCTAAGTGCTTGTATTGGTAACCCTTCAAGCAAGAACTTCTCATCGATTGTTACTAAAGCAAACAAAATCCATTTATAAAGTTCAAGTTCTGTCGGTTGAAACCCAGCGCTGAAGTCCATTAAGAACTTGGTAAACCTGCCAGTATGCATATCTAATACAGATTTGATTTCATCTGTAATATCGATGTTCTTCGCGACAACTGTTTGTTCAGGTTGCGTTTTACTTATATTTTGAGCTTCACATACCTTCATACATAGTTGCTGCACAAGGAAAATACTACCATTACACTTTTCTTTAACGCAGTTTTTAAAGTTTTCAGTAAATGAGATATTCAGTAGAGCTTCACTGACAGTGAAGAGCTCATCGATATTCTCGTCTAACCACATATCTGCATTGATCGATACAATTCGTCCTGCCAAGTCACCGTTAAAAGTGGTTAATCTATCGTCTTCAAGCCAAACACCTACGATAATAAAACACAGAGAACTTTCTTCGTGATAAGCCTTCAACGCGATAGAGAAATCAACCTGTGTATCTATATCAAGGTAATGAAAGTCTTCTAAAACAATGAATTTATCAAAATCAATTTCTTTTAGTGCGCTGATTACATCATTAGTATTTTCTAGATCAAGCTCTAAACTTTTTTTGTTTATTTGCCTAGCTAACTCCATTGATATATCTGAGCCAATTTTGGTATCTGTTAACCCAACAGATAGTGAGACCTTACTAGTTCCTTTGAGCGTTTTGGATTCTGAAACGGAGATTTGATAACCTGCACGCTTTAAAATAGATTCATTGATATCTGCAATACCCCAAGTATTGCTGCACGTTACCGAAATATAGTCACTTTCAAGTAAATTTTTCTTTCTTAATGACGTTTTTCCCTGCTTCGAACTTCCATGAATCACTATATGAGTTTGTTTCGCCAACGAATCAACAAAGAGATCATCAACATGAGCTCTAGATATGTAATTCATAGGTAAATCACGTGAAGTTCTAAAGACTTCATCTACTAGTACGATATTTTCCAATTTTCCTCCAATTCGTATAACGCCCTGTTAAGGGGTGAGCAACGCAATGCTGATGCCACCGCATACCGCCTTAAACACTAAAACCAACGCATAGTAAAAATGCCACGCGTTGCGAATCCCTCTTAAACAGATTGTTATATGCGTACTAATCTTTACGATCTACTTTTGTATAAGTACTAGAGCAAGCCTTACATGAATAGGAAGCATCATTGCCAGGGATGAACATACCATTAGAGTGTTGATCCGGCTCTGCTGGGTTAAATGTAAGGTGAATATACTTCTCATCGTTTTCGTAGCACCTAGTACAGTAAGGCGAATCGTCATTATCAGCCCAATACATTTCAGTTTTTGAGTTGTACTTAATAGTATCTCGCTCATTCAATTTTATTTTAAGTTGCCTTATTTCTTCGTTCTTTTGCGCAAGAATACCTTGGAGTTGCGAAGCTTCAACCATAGTCAACGATAACTGTTGTGTTAGCGTGGCTAAATGTAACTGCAACTCCAATGAGTCAGGCTTGTCTTTTTGAACTAACTTGAGTGTTTCAAGGGACTTATTAAGAAAGTCAATTAGGGTAACACCCGTAACTAAAGTTACATCCATTCAAATTTCCTCATGAGCATATAACAGCTATATTAGACAGAATAATTCTGCATTTTGTCCCTGAGAGCATTCTATCTAGTAATCTAGGTCATTCAGGAACTGTCTAATAACTAATTTAATAACAACACCTTACCTGCTTGCCTCTGAAGCGAACATGATGAAAAACAGAAATTTTCTATATAGTTTCCGCAAAATGCAGAAAATAGCGCAATGTGTGAGTGAGTCGTCATCTTGCAGGTTGGTTTTCCTCCCGCCGCCTTAGCATTTTGGTTCCAGAACTTTCGGTAGAATGATGGTTAAGCCGCAGTATCGGCGAGTCTCGTGCTGATAAATTTACAGAACAACATTCAATTTTCGAGAGATGGTATGTGAAACTGATCGTTTAATCAATCAGTATTTCATACTTAAAATCAAATTATTTTATTGATATTTCTAACACTTTAACGCCGCGTGTAACGGTTCATTTTTGGTGGCTCACGAAGCCTTGCTAATCATCCATTTGTCTTAAGTTTTCTATGCCATTACATCGCAGCCTTCAACACGCTCGCAGGCCTTAGTATTAATCCTCACAAAACCAGCGGTCTTTAACCATCTGAATTCTAAATCTAAAACTCCGCAGCCATGAAGCCTTTTGTGCACTGATAATTTTTGTCATCACGATCAATTTGAATGTGTTTATTGCGTGGTGAGTTCTGATAGGTGCTGTGCTAGGCGCTTTGAAGTGCCCGCCCAGCTACGAACAACAACAGAAGCAAAAGCACCACGTGTTATGAATCAATGATGGATGTGAGTGAGACGATAAATCCACTCAACTGCTCGTGTTATGAGCCCATACCGATTCAGCACTAAATATCACGTATTGTGAATCAATCTTAATCGACGACTTCACACGTTCCCCCCCTCACCACCAGCGAACTCCCCCAAACAACGGATACATCAAAGTCATCAGCAGGTTTAGCTGCGTAAAAATTACGGAGCGTGAACGCAGGCGCTAAAAAATTTCACATCCTAACAAAGGGGAAGTTAGGAGCGAACAGCCCAATAAAACCGGAGGCTTTCACCGTTTTTGCGCATGGTACAACACAATTAGAACAATAAAAAATTACTGTTATTCGATAATTTTTTGTTGATCTGCAAAAATTTCGATGTATATTAGCCCCTCAACACCACTCCTAAACTCTTACGAGGTATAAAATGAAAAAGGCTTTACTGTTTCTTGCTCTTGGTTCTCTTTCTGTTTTCGCTCACGCTAAAGCAACACAAAATTCAGACCAGATGCTTGCCCAAATCGATAGCGTTGTTGTTTACGCAGGTGAAAATGTAGAGAGCTCGCAAGAGGTATATGAAACGATCAATTCAAATAACTCTGCTGGATTCGAAAACTGCGCGATTTATTTACCGGAAGGGGAATTAGAGGCCAGCACTACGATCACTTTACGCCGTACTGAAGATGGCTTTATATTGGAGTGTGCCTCTAAGTAGAACTAACGCATAAAAATACCGACCTCTGGGGTCGGTATTTATTGTTTTATTGTTTTGGATGCCTATGTGGCGGCATTTAAAGCCAGTGATTGAGCAAACTCTCGCATGTGCCTTGCGTTGTCAGCATTTTCTGCATCGCCACATGCTTTTCCGTAGTATTGAATGTTTGGCGAGGAATACACGGGCAATACTTTTTCAGCGTAGGTCATCACGGTGCCGGCTTCTCGGCACAAAGCGCCGAAAGAGTAAGGTTTGATGTAATCATGGTTTTCTTGTAGCAACATACCTTTAAGCCAGTAGTCGGGAGTGTCGTTGTGCCACGCCCAAGCCAAATGGCCCAGTTCATGCTCAAGTACCTCTACCTCTGCTGCAGATGACAGCACTAAAAAGCTGCGGCTTAAATTCAGATCAACCGAACCCACGGTTCCTTCGTCTAAGAACTCGTGGTCTTCAGGAAGAACCAGTGCATAGTAGCTCCCCTCTCGCTGCATGGGTTCTAACACCTCGTCACCAACCAGCTTGACTAACTGTTTGTGTAGCTTACTACTTTCCGCATCTTGGAAACCAGAAAGGTCGATTCTAGTGATGCCTGATAATGTTCGTTCCATCGGTACGCATGAATTTTGAAGAACAAGGTTAGAGTAGCCTATCATCTTCTGAATTTTTGACTCGCTCATCGATGCGTCGGTAAAGAAGTGAACCGGAGTTTCGACTTTTTCACCCATTTCACAAGGAGCAAAGGTCAGTTCTTCACCTCTGTGTTTACCAACGAAAAAGAGTGCCACAACGCCCAGTAAGGCGCCGCCAACCAAGAAGTTTTTCTTCATTATATTCCTTTATTACCTTATCGCTTTGTAGCTTTACTAAGTTAGTGCTTTATCACACCAGTTTCGATGAGGACAACAGTGTTTCGCTTCTGCCATCAGTGTCTTGGTTATGCTGGTTGCATGAACCCGTTAACCTAACGTTTTTTCCATAGACAAGTGCACAATGCCCGCTTCCATGAACTCTTCTCCAAATGGTGTGAATCCCAGCTTGGTATAGAAGTCGATGGCTTGCTTTTGAGAGCCAAGATACACGCGCTTGTACCCACTCTGCTTCGCTTCATCGATTAGCGATAACACAATCTTCGAGCCAAGCCCTAGTCCTCTAAAATCTCTCATGATGGCAATACGACCAATGTGACCGTCGCTTAAAATACGGCCTGTGCCGACACGCTTTCCATCGACAGTCACCACGGCATGAATGGCCGAACTGTCTAGCCCATCAAACTCTATTTCAGGTGCAATAGATTGCTCGTTGATAAAAACGCTCTCGCGAATAGAACGAATTGATTGTTCATTTTCACTATCAAAAGCTACATTTTTTACTTCGATCATCATTAACCTTTTGTGAACGTAAAAACTGAATGAATCACGAGCGCCAAACCAAAAGCACTCGCTTGCATATGCAACACAACTGGGGGAACGGACCAACCTATTGAAAAGCCGTATAACATGAAAGGAATAAAGCGCTAAATTGAGAAGGATAGCGACAAAACCCAACGCTGATGTGTTGAAATTCACTCGTTGGGTTTGAAGAGATAATGGTTTTTAAGCCGGATTAAGCGTGCGCTTTGAGGTACTTTTTAACTTTTTTCATCGCCATTTGACGCTTTAGTGGCGACAGGTAATCAATAAATAGATTACCCGATAAATGGTCAATTTCATGCTGCATTACGATAGCGAGAAAGTCATCGCTTTCAATGGTGATTGGCTTCCCTTCTCGGTCGAGAGCAGAAACAACCACAGACGTAAAACGCTCGACATCCGCATAATAGTCAGGCACTGATAAGCAGCCTTCTTGGCCCAAAGCTTTGTTGGAACCACTTGCGACTACCGGGTTCACCAAGATTAACGGTTGGTCTCGGCTGTCTGAAATATCGATAACCACCACGGCCTCTTTGCGACCGATTTGAGTGGATGCCAAACCGATACCATTATCAGTGGCATAGAGTGTTTCTAACATATCGTCGATGAGTGTTTGTACCGTCGATATATCTTGCACCTCTTCCGCTTTCACTTTAAGCCTTGGATCTGGTGCGGTAAGAATGTCTAAAACTGCCATGCTTTCCTTTGAATTTTCAATTGAATCATTACGTTGTAAAAGAGTGAACAAGATAGCCCAATGTGCTTTCAGCACCAAGTATGGGCGTTCTGGCTAGTCAAAATTCTTGAAGTTTACCGGTTCCTTCAACAAGTTCACCAAAGGCAAGAACAGAGGTTCTGGCAGTTCATCTAAGTCGAACCATTGCCACTGCTTACACTGATGAGGCTCCATGACTTGAGGCTCACCACTAGTACTGGTCGCGACAACATACAAGGTGACGTAGTGCTTGCCTTCTTTTTCGAAGATATCGTTGGTAAAGCCTAGCTTCCTAAAAGCGCCGACCTCTAACCCTGTCTCTTCTAGGGTTTCTCGCTGCGCGCACTCTTCAATGCTTTCACCCAGTTCAAGGTGCCCGCCAGGCGTCGCCCACGTATTCGCACCATGTGAGCCAATGCGCTCGCCAAGTAGAATGCGTCCTTCCCGGAAAATGACCGCTGCCACACCTACACGTACTTGATTATTCACTCTTTACTCCTTTAAAACACACTACTCGCTACTTGGTGAGGTATACCCTGTGGTTGTAGCGATCACTTCAAAACCACGTTTGGAAACAATGGGTTTACTCATATCAGAAGCATCAATAGTAAGGTATTTAACCCCTCTCGACTTGGCTTCCTCAATACGTTTGTTCAGTAGCAAACTGTAATAGCCATTACCTCGAAATGCTTCAATGGTGCTACCGCCCCAAATACCGGCAAACGGGCTACTTCCATTAAATATGATCCACGCCGAGGTCACAGGCTGGTCATCGATATAAACGACATAGATAGACACCGAATCTGGCGCGTGCTGTTTAAGGCTGACTAAGTGATTGTAATGCCATTCGAAATCGCCACCCCAAACTTGTTCTTGGACTTTGATTGCATCGCGAATGCCTTTGCTGTCCGTCACCTCGGTGATTTTGCCTTCATCAAAGGGTTCGAAGGTGGCCTTAGACAAGTCCAACACCATGAATGACTCGTGCTCATCCTGCTCAAAACCATTCTCGAGCAATACTGCACTGATGTTCGTTGGTGTATCGGTACTGTACGTCTTCCATTCAAAACATAGGTTACGCTGCTTAAAGTACGCGAGTTGCTCTTTGACGATGGAGTCTGTGAGGCTTTCATCGAAGTCGAAAAAGGAGATATAGCTACCGTGTCGATCGTGAGATACGAACTTAGTCAGGTTGTTCTCTGTTACTTTAATACCATTGAATGAGTTAAAACGCTTTCGCTCGAACTCGTTGTACTCTTGCATTACATCCGTTGTATTCATAATTTTCTCTTGCAGATGGCCCTATCTCTAACCTTTACACCATACACTTCGTACGCCAACCGAGCGAAAACCGATCGATTTACAATTTTTGCTACTGGTACTGTTTGGCATTACGTCGGTTAAAAGTACCTTGGCCCCTAAGGCGATAGCATCTTCGATTCGAGCTCTTAATAAACCCGTTTGGCATCCGTTTGAACGATAGCTCTCTTGTGTATACGCATTGGCAAGTATGGCGTGTTCGTTGTTGATGAAACTCGTCGCCCAAGCGCACGGTTTACCCTCTATTTTCGCAACGTAACAACGGAAAGTATCCGTGCAATAGAGCGCGCGTTTCTGCTGCCAGATTTGCTCTGAACACTCTAAACCGGATGTTTTGAGCAAAGCCAAAAACTCGTCGGCATTATCTTGCGTCCATCGCTCAATCGTGACTTTACCTACATCGCTCGACGGTTCTGCGCTTGTTTTTTTTGAACTCGGCTTTTCTACATAGCCTTCTGCCGATAGCTCAAGAAACTCATGCTCAAAAGCGGGCACAAACTGATGTTTCGATAACCATGATTTCAGATCTGTTGTTAGAGCGTTAGGCGCAATAGAAATCTCAGGTGAGATACCATCTGCAAATAGCTTGAGGTCCGCCTCTAAGCTCTCGTAATTGCAAGCCCCATCAATGAGGATCTGGTTGTCGTACTTACGTGTTTTATCGATAAAAACAGTGAAGCCATCATCTTCAATTGAAATCAGTTCACTGGCTAAATCGGTTGAAAGGGTTCGCTCGTTATTAAAATAGAAGTATGCGTTATATGCGTCTTTAACTGCTTTCACTTGCATTGTTTTCCTTAACTTGATGGAAACAAAAATCTCTGTAGGGCCAAAACAACACACGAGTAAGAGCTGCGTGTTTTGAATGGTACAGAGCCGATAGGAATACTCGATTGTTACAGGTTTACTTTTAGCGCACCTGACGAATCCGCGACTAACTTTATTGTTCTAATCACGGCTTGCTTAGAAAGTGGACTGTATAAATGTGGGTAGAGTGCCCCATCATCTTCAGTCCCTACTGGCGGCTCATCTCTTAAGTCTCTAGCAACCGCACTTTTGTCGATTTCTAGAAGGTAGGCTTGCGTCACTCCCACAAAGAAACAATCTACAATTTTTTGCAGTTGCTCTTCATAAGCAAGGTGGATAAAGCCTTCGTCCTTCAAGGAGTCGGGTTCATAGGTTTCTGCGCTTTGGTACTCTTTGTAATCACTTTCGGTCAGTAAGTGGTATAGCATTTTTATTTATCCTACTTTCTAAGACTTTGAGTCTATTTAAGCCGTTTAGCGGCCACCAAAGTACCTTCAAAGATCGAACTCAGAGTTATAGATTTTGAAAACATTGACTAAAGGTTCCTCCCAGCCGAGGGACTCTCTAAGCTGATCAACAATTGGTTTCACTTGGCTCTTTGCCACGTTGATTTCAATTTTTAATAGCGGGTAATTTTCAACTTTTCCTTTGCTCCCAAACACAGGCGTAGATCCATCAAGCGCTCGGTGAGACCCGGTAACTGACCCGATAGCCCAACAGTGGTCATAGTTTCCAATCCTGTCGACACCGGACTCATGTAAAGTGCTAAGAACTCGCTCTTGTTGTTCAGGCGTACAGAAAATCTCAAGTTTGTACATCTAATTTAAACTCCAAAATACCGTGTGTTTTGAATCACTCGGAGACCTCGCGAGGTGTTTTACAGCTTTCTAACACTGCAAAACTATTCTAACCACAAAGCCTAAAATTTCAGGTGTTGAGCTATGCTCTAAACCTTGTTGATAGGTTTGCGGTCATTCACCTAATGACTCCCAATCTGTTAGGTTTAACTGCTTCCTTCTTGTGGCGTAGAAGATTGACATAAGCAAGCCAAACAAAGCCCCGCATTGCAATGAATTATAGGCAGCTTCTAGCATAGATATCCCAATCTCATTCCACTCAAAAAACCATTCAAAACCCCACCATATAGGAGCGACATAGGCCAAACAAAACACAAAATTTGAGAAAAAGCCCTGATAGTAAGGTGGCCGTATGCGAAATCCAAGCGATCGCTGCACGTTGACGCTGTTTATAATTAAAATAGTTCGCCTACTAATAGCAACAGCTATCAAATTGACAATTAAGTCATTTAATAACAATACCTTAGCAAGGAGGCCGCATCATACACGACGAGAAACAGAAGTATTCATAATAACTCCAATCAAATGCAGAAACCGTATAAATATGTGTATTACTTATCATTTTGTCCATATACATCCTTGTCCAGACGGGAGCGTTGATTTTAGGTTTGTATGTGACGCGATGATGGATAAACGACGTGAGGCTCGATAGATAAAAGTTAGCGTTGCCGTGGCGAATGGAAAAACGCCGACAGAGTTGTCGGCGTTTAATGATCGATCTGACTAGTCTTAAAAACAATGAATGAACTCACTCCAAGCTCTTCGGTTTTTCTCCGAGGTGTTGAGTGAACCTTAACAAATAACCATCCGGATCTTGAAGAAGAAGCTCACGCTCCCCAGACAACTTTTCACCAATGTCATACCAAGTTTCTTTCAGCTCACGAAACAGGGGCACTTTGTGGGTTTGGAGACGTTTTACTAGAGGTTCTAAGTCACTTAATTCAATCTGAAAGTTCACACCTCGCCCCAAGGGAGCCTCAAGCTCGCCAGTGCTCCATCCTTCATCACTGATTTGCTCTAACATCATGTGCACATGCTCTTGTTCGAGATACACAAAATCAGGACTTTCACGCTTGATGCGAATAGAAAAACCAAGTACATCAACATAGAAGGCAAGTGAGCGCTCAAAGTTGCTAACAGATAGTTCAGGAACCATCGGATTCCAATAGTTTTCCATACGTACTTCCTTGTTTTAAGGCTCTTGTTGACTGAGTTTTTTCAGAAAGTCTTGCTTAACTTCTGGCCACTCTGAGTCAATAATTGAATACACTACCGTATCTCTTATCGAGCCATCCTTTAAGATCTGATGATTACGCAAGATACCGTCGAGGTTTGCTCCAAGTCCTTCAATCGCTTTTCGAGAGACGGTATTCCCAATATGAGTGCGAAACTCGACAGCAATAGCTTCATAGTGCTCAAACAATTGCCGTAGCAAAAGGTATTTACACTCTTTATTTATCAATGTTCCCCTAGCCGAATTTGAATACCAGGTATAACCAATTAACGCTCGTCTGTTTGGCCTATCAACGCCATAGTAACGGGTAGTCCCTACGACTTGATTGGTGGCTTTCACTCGCACCGCATAAGCTATATTACCGAGTACCATTTGAGCGATAGCATCAACAACGTATTGCTCCATTTTTTCTGGACTCGGGACATTAGCGAACCATAGCTTCCAATGCTCTCCGTCTTTCACGGCCTCGATTAGTTCAGGTACATGCCCTAGATTCAATGGCTCCAGAACAACATTGTCTCCTTCAATCCGGCTTTGCTCTATCCACATAACGTTCAATTCTCCTTTAATCGTTAACACTGTGTGAGAGGTGATTTATTGCTTTTTGTGCTCTGCCCTACTGCTTAGGGAATGAAAATAGTACTTAATTTGAAACCTAATCAGAGGCTGATTGATAAACGTTGTTTTCGATCAACGCTCCGAAAAACTCAAAAGTAAGAGAGCCTATTCGACTAAAACCTAAATGCTCATAAAAGCCATTGGATTCATTTTTAATCCACGTGTACAACCAATATTGGCGACCAAACTGGTCCTCCATGCTTTTTAACAGCTTTTTGCCTACACCTTTGCCTTTAAAAAGATTATCTACATAGAGCTTTTCAACTTCAAAACCACTTTCAGGCGTTTGATAATTCGATTCGAGATTAACCATTACATAACCATGTAGAATCTCATTCTCTTCACTAACCAAAACGCGGTATTTAGTGTTATTCAGTATTTCCAGGAAATAGTCTGCCGTGAACGCAGACAGTACATAGTCTGCATATTCGGTTTTTATTCCTTCTTGAGCGTATGTATCTAGCCAGACTCTAATAGAGAGTAGCGCTAATTTTGCACAGTCGTCTTTTGTCGCTTGCCTAACCATGCCCCCTCCATGACTCACGATTTGATAAAGAGTGATTGTGAGAATTTTCCCTAACACGCCCTACTAAACACTCCAACCATTGCTTAGCTAAGCCACTCTTTAATATGATAATTTTACTAAAAGCACACATCATACAGGATAAAAATCAGGAGCGTTTCCGATTACCCCAAACCAAACTCCTAAATAATGTGAATGTGTGTGTCGCTTATCAATTATCCACACACGTCTTTATCTCTGTATCAATAGCTAGTTCTAAGTTTCATGAAGCGTAACAGCAGGTGAACGACGTGAGGCTCGATAGATAAAAACTAGCGCTGCCGTGAAGAATGGAAAAACGCCGACAAAATTGTCGGCGTTTGGTTGTTTATCTAGCTAAATTACTACTATTTATAAAACTAGTATTTTCTACGATTAATAGTGAAGGTAACTTTTGCGTCTCCGGTTACAACATTGAAATAATCAAGTTTTCCGGTACAAATCGCACGATCTCGGTAACTTCTGCTCTCATTCTCTGCGATTACTTTTTGAGGCAACATAGTGCCTGTTCGCGGGTCGATTAAAGCAACAAAGCGGAAATGACAGCGAGGTGCGTCATAGACTGAACTATCACTATACTGATATTCAAAATCAACCAAGCGCACTACATTGGGGTAATTGCTAGAGACATTAAAACGGTCACTTGATTTAGCGATAATGGTATCTTGAGGGTTTGGTGAGTATCTAGATGTTTGATAATCTTTACTGGTTAATTCTACATCATAGATTCTAGATTCATTCTTAACCTCAACAGCAATATTAGCGAATGCAGAAGAACTTAAAAGTAAGGCTGAAGCAGCAAGTGCTCTTTTGAACATGGATTTGTCCTTAATATAATTAATTTTAATAATGACTTTTTAATTAATAATAAGTCGTAGATAAATACCTATTTTTACGTCACACAGGGGGAATCTTCGCTAGAATTTATTTCTAACTTAATTAAGTGTTCATATAGATAGGTAGCTAAGGCATGACGGAAAACTTAGGCTCTCTGATATAAGAGCCCAAATATATCCGTCTCACCAAATTTAAATTTGATATTATTTTTTGTTGGATGATAGCTTTAAGAAATTTAGTTAATACAGAAAGTCCACCCCTCCGTTATTATTTTTAAATTTGGGTTTTAGACCCTATCAAAACCTAATTATTTCGGCTGTTTACCACCCTTGTTATGCCTCATTTCCTAGTGACATTTCAGCAGCATCAACATTCGTGATGTAGACCCTAAAGTAGACAATAGAGCCAAATATCAATAAAACAGGGGACAAGATTGATGTGAGTATCCCTGTCGCTACTTCTAACACCGGATAAACCTCTCCGATATAACCAATCACGAAATTAAGGATAAAATTAAAGATACCCAGTAACATCGATATTTTAATCAACTTCATAGTGATACCTTTGGTATCTCGCCAACTTTTTTCCAACGCAAACAGCGGAGATTTATTATTTAGTACAGCTTCGAACTCTACGAAACTGTATCGTGCAGCTAGATATAACCCCGGGATAATCAGTGCAACGGTTCCAACTAAAACAATTAAAGAATAAATAATATAAACGTTCATGAGTCTGAACCAAACTCTCAGAGATACAGAACATTCAATATCATACCCATTGGTAGACGAAGCCATAAAATTGATAAAAGTAGCCATTAGATAAGTGTAAATAGAAGAATATACACATAGATATACCGCGTAGACCCAAAGGTTTTCTGATACATAAAATGAATGTTCAAGCCACATCCCTAAACATGACATCGTAATGATGAAACCACCAAAGATTTGAAATATGCTCTTAAAATTTGAGGAAGTGAAATGTAAGCATTCAGATAGAAGAGTTCTCATAACCTAGTCTTTATTTAATGTAATTTGAACAGGATTGATCACCCAATAAGCATTGGGCACTCCCGAGTCACCTCGCAAAGCAATCTCACCTCTGATTAAATTGACAAATAAGTCATTTAATAACAGCACCTTACGAAAACCCTGGCATCATACACCAGGAATAAATAGAAAGATTATATATATTTACACGCAAATAAAGAAACAGCGTGAATATGTGTGTCGCTTGTCATTTTTTATATAACTCCTCAGTCTAACCGAGGTATTCGTTCAAATTATTCATTTAGCATGATGATTGGTAAATATTATCAGGAATGTTCTTTAGAAAATAAAAACGCCGACAGAACTGTCGGCGTTTTTGGAATGGTCATTATACGTTAGAGACTAAAGCTTTCGTTCTTCAAATATCTTCTTTGCGATCAACCTGCGTCAGATAACTAACACACACTTTGTAGAAACTCTCCAAAAGCAACATTAAAGTGCAATGGCTTTTCTATATGGGCATTGTGAGCACAATCATTGATGACACACAAAGAACTATGTTCAATCCCTTCCCACAGCACTGATATCTGCTCACCCCAAGGATAAGTTCTATCTGAATCTGCCCAGATAATTAACACAGGCATTCGGTACTGAGGCACATAGGCTTCACCGTTCCAACCATTCATTGCGATAAGACCATTCAAGTAAGATTGAAACGAAACCTTTTCTGCTAATTGCATCGACTGCTTGAGCACTTGAGGTTCAATCTGATTTTTAAACCAGCTAGATACCGCTCGCTGTTTACTGTCACCAAACGAAACGGCAGATGCATTTTTGATACTTTCTTGCAAAGGCTCAAATCTCCCTGGCAGCTCTCCTTTTGGTCCTGTTCCGTACAAGGTTAAACTGACCACTTGTTCAGCCCAGCGATGTCCAATTTGCTGAGCGACCATTCCTCCCATCGAATGTCCGATTAAGTGGAAACGCTTGATGCCAAGAAGTGCAACTTGCGACATCACATCTTCCGCCATCTCTCGAATGGTATCAAAAGCAGTCTCGCTGGAACGTTCTCCAAAACCTTTCAGGCAAATCGGCACAACTTGAATGTTCTTTTCCAAATGTGAGAGTTGAGAAGTCCAATATTCAGGACCACTTAGAAAGCCGTGAATCATAACCAATGGTACATTAGCGTTCATCGTCATTACCCCATCACATTTGGTAGCCAAACAGCTAGCTCAGGGAAAACGACCATAAGTACTATCAAGAATATAAGAGCACCAATGAACGGTAAGCATCCTTTGATAACGTCGATAATCGTTAAACGATCTTTCTCAATAGATTGAATCACATACAGGTTCAAACCTACCGGAGGCGTCAATACAGCGACTTCCATCGTGATTGTGTAAATGACACCGAACCAAATAAGATCAAAGCCAGATGCTTGAATCAGTGGGAATAAGGTTGGCAGTGTAATGAAAGTCATTGAGACCGGTTCTAAGAACATCCCCAAAATAATGTAGAACAGGATAATCAAAGCAAGCGTTGTGTATGGAGATAGCTCTAATGACGTAAACAGACTAGTGAACTCTTGTGGTACTTGATAGTAAGTCATCACAAATCCAAATAGCACGCCAGAAGAAAGCAACAAGCCCAAGTACCCCATTGTCTTCATGGTGGCTTTGATTGACTCAAAGAACCCTTTCATATCCATGCCACCTATAGTCATCGCGAGTAACAAAGTGATGACACAAGAGACACCAGCAGCTTCGGTAGGCGTTGCTATCCCTGCATAGATAGAAACGGTAATGATAAGACCGATAACAATAACAGGAATGACAGCACTTAGTGCGAGCCCCCACGGAATACTCTCACTGTCGTCAGCTCCTGGAACAGAACCTTTTTGTAATACGCTCCAACCTTTAATGATAAGGAAGAAGAAAGAAACCAAAATTAACCCAGGAACTACGCCAGCAATAAATAGTTGTCCGATGGACTGGTCTGTAACAATGCCATAAAACAGAAGTATCAAGCTTGGCGGCAGCAAAACGCTGAGCGTACCACCAGCCGCAAGCACACCACTGGCTAGCTTTTTGTCGTAGCCAAGGTCTAACATTGCAGGAAGCGCAACACCACCAATAGTCAATGAACCCACCATGCTAGAGCCACATACAGCACCAAACCCAGCACACGCCCCTACACTTCCGTAAGCCGCTGAGCCCGTGATCGGTACCTTACTATGCATAAACCAATAGAGGTTGGGTCCTATATTTGAACGCCCTATTAATTCCCCAAGAAGAACAAAAAGAGGGACTGACAACAGAACATAGTCGACCCATACTCCCCACATTTTTAGCTCAGCCGTAACCAGCGTTGTAGAGAAGGACTGAATTGAAAGCAGGAACGGAACAGACGCGCCCGCAAGTGCGAATGGGATTGGCAACCCCATTACAATAAATAGAATTAGTAGCCCCATTAAGCCGAGACCAACTTCATACCACTCAAGCATATATTATTCTCCGAGCTTTACTTGGGGCACAGGAGTTGCGCCACGAACCGACTCAAGCTTATATATGATTGAGTCATAGAGTTTTAAAATTGAAACCAAAGATAAATTGAGTAAAGAAACGAAGACTCCAGCCCAGAAGTAATATTTAGGCCACAGTAATATCTCTGATGCGGCAAGCGACACATAAGACTTAGAAAACCCTTTGAATGCTGCCAGAGCGAAGAAAACTGAAATCGCCATCATCAAGAAGTTGTTCGCTATCTCCAAGCTCTCCCTTTTCCCTGTTGATAATTGGTCGATAAAGATCGTTACCTTTGGAAATGCATCCGCTTTAAGTGCGTATGAGAGGCCAACAAAAGCCAATGGCACTAACATCAGAGCAGTCGCTTCCGTAACCATTCCATCAGGACTACCTATTACGTATCTCATGAACACGCCATAGGTAATCCAGAAAGCTTGAACAATCACGATTGCACCGCCGCAGTAGAGCAAGACATTCGTAGACGTATCCAAAGCCTTTCTGAATTTACCTTTCATAGTGTCGTCCCCTAGATTGAGTTCGCAGCAAAGAGGTCTTTCATCTTGAATGAAAGCGGCGCGCCACAATCTTTGGTCAGTTCACCTTCCCAAGATGAAGAAATGTCGGAAACTAATTTCAATTTCTGCTCTGAGGTAAGTTCTAGAACCGTACCACCTGCCTGTTTGGCTTCGGCAATACGTTCATCTACCCACTGTTCATATTTAGGCTTTAACCAAGCTTCGGTCTCCTGAGCAGCCTCCATTAGCGCTTTCTGATCTGCTTTTGAAAGTGAATCAAACCGATCTTTGTTCATCATGTACATGATGTTGCCGTAAAAAATGCCCGCATCGACCATATGCGGCATTACATTCCAAAGCTTCCATGAGCTGTAAGTTGCTACGCCCATGTTAATGCCATCGACAACACCACGTTCCGCAGATTGGAACACTTCTTTAGGGGAAATAAACACGGGTTTTCCTCCCCAACCTTCAATCATTTGGCTCACTAGTGGGCCAACAGAGCGAACCAATTTTCCGTTTAAATTCGAAAACTCTTCAACAGAATTGACCTGCTTGTTGAACCACCACTCTTGGTCATAAGAATAATTCGAGTTCATAAGAGGAACTAAACCGTTCTTGTTCGCTTCAGGAGTAATGAGTTCACGATATTTCGAGTCCATCGCTAACTGCCCGCTCAAATCAACGGCTGATGGATATAATGAAGTGGTTCGATAACATGAAAGGCGATTGTCAGCGCTAATCCAACTTATATCAGCGACTCCACCTTGAACCGCATCCACGCCCTCACTCCAACCATGCAATGTTGACGAAGGGTAGATTCTGACTTTTAGGTTTCCGTTAGACTTTTCTTCCGCTATTTCTGCAAACTTTTTAAATCCTTCGTACCTAATATCGGATTCATTCACATAAGTAGAAAGCCTAATTACTTCTTTGCTCATTGCATTAAAAGAAAGTAATCCACCAATAACTAAACTGGCTAGTTTGATTGAATTTTTCATGTAATCTCCATTTACAGCATTTCATTAAATCTTTATCACTATCAGCATTGATTACTAACAGTCACGACCAACGAGTGAGGTATGATTGAAAAGTCTCACACATAAACGCTACTCGTAATTAGGAAAGTCAAAGCTATCGCGGTAACCAAACAATGCTTGTGCACCACCAGTGTGAACAAAAACGATGTTCTCGCCTTTCTTGAAGTGACCTTTTCGCACTAAGTCAATCAACCCAGCAGCACCTTTGCCTGAATACACAGGATCTAGCAAAATGCCTTCATAGCGTGAGAACATGTTGATAGCTTCGATTGTTGAAGGAGCGGGAATCCCATAGCCTTCGCCAACGTAATCACAATTCGCGACCACATCTTCACGTTTAACCGCATGTACCGCGCCCAAATGTTCTGCTGTGCGTTCTGCGAGTTTAAAAACGTTGCCCTCTTGTGTTGGCTTGTCGACACGAACGCCAACACCAAGCACAGGAATTTGGCTATTCGTTAAGGCAAAACCCACCACCAAGCCAGCTTGAGTACCAGCACTGCCAGTTGCATGAACAACATGATCAACTTTAAGATTTTGGTCATTGCTCTGTTTTAGAATTTCGAGAGCGCAGTTCACGTAACCAAGTGCACCAATGTGGTTTGAGCCACCACCTGGGACGATGTATGGCTTCTTGCCCTCTGCACGTAACGTTGCAGCGACATCTTCCATTGCAGCATTCATATCTGTACCACCTGGGTACTTAGATAATTTTGCGTTGAACATCTGATCAAGCATCACGTTACCGTTGAACTTGTAGTCTGGGTCTTCACTTGAAGTGCGGTCTTCAAGTAAAACGTAACAGTCCATATTCAGTTTTGTTGCGATGGCCGCTGTTTGGCGAGCATGATTCGATTGCGTCGCCCCCTGAGTAATGATGGTGTCCGCCCCTTGCTCAACCGCATCAGCCATAAGAAACTCAAGCTTTCTAGTCTTGTTTCCGCCTCCTGCAAGGCCAGTACAGTCATCTCTCTTGATCCAAATATTTGGTCCATCGAGTTCCTTGCTCAGGTTTTCCATCAATTCTAATGGTGTATTTAAGTGAGCAAAGTTCAAACGAGGATAGCGCGCTAAATGCATTTCAATTCTCCTGACATTGTTTAGTTAACGATTTGTTAAACACACAATTACAGTAGCCTGTGATATCGCTCGAAAGATAATGCTTTTTGCTAATAGGGGTGTTAACTTTTGTTTAACACAATTGTTGATTTTTAAAATTTTGGACAAGGATCAGTTACATGGATTTGAAATGGATCGAAGACTTTCTATACCTTTCTCAATACGGTAGTTTTGCCAAAGCAGCCAAAGCAAGAAACATCACTCAGCCAGCTTTTGGCAGAAGAATCAAGCTATTAGAGGAATGGATAGGAACTGACCTTGTCAATAGAAATACTTACCCTGCGACATTCACTAAAGCGGGCTTTCGGTTTCTCAAACACGCAAATGACCTCAAACAACAGATCGACTTCGCTCGGCTAGAAACCGTGAGGGAAGTTAACAATAATGAAACAAAAGTCACATTTCATACTCAGCACTCTTTGTCCGAATATGTCGTCAATAAGATGATCAATGAATATACCGATGCGTTTAAAACGACCTTGGTTTATGTCAGCCCAAACAACTTACATGACTCGGTACAAGCATTTATAGACAACCGTTCTGACTTCCTAATTGGTCTATCTTTTAAAGGGAGTCGACTTTACGTACCCAATCCGGAGGTCGAGTCAGTGACAATCGGGCATGAGTGCCTCATACCTGTTGTTGCCACCCAAGGTGATGGCTCTGCTCTGTTCAGAGATTGCAAAAGCTCTCGCGTCCCTCTTCTTAGTTACCCATCAAATACCTTCTTTGCACAAGTATTAGAAAAACACGGTTCGATAGCTCAAAGCCTATGTACCTTTGATGTCGTATACGAGAATGCTGTTACACACTCCCTTAAATCAATGGTGCTATCTGGCCACGGTGTAGCTTGGTTGCCAGAAGGATTTGTCCAAGAAGAACTCGATCAAGGTTTGTTGATGAGGTTTTCAGAAACGATCTCTCCAATAACAGCAGAAATAAAGCTATACCGCTTCTCGACGGAGGAGATGACACAGGGCATGAGCAAGCTGTGGCAACATTTCAAGACCACCAATGGTGAGACAAAAACAGCGTCAGAAGCTTGCTGTTAGTTCTTTGTATGCTCCGTACCATTAGATAAGCCACCAAAGTGGCTTATCTTCTATCGAGCTCGCTTAACGTGCTAATGTACTCAAAAACTCAGCTTCAAACTCTTCATCAGCTTCTCGAGTGAGACATCCCACCAGCCAATCGATGCTTTGATGGTCGAGCTTACTGTTCACGACGAAGGCTTGCTTTACACCATATTGATCCAGCTTGGCTGAGCCGTAGTTTTTGAATGATTTATTACCATGGTAATGGAGTGACTTAATAGCTTCAGTGTTTGGCTCTGGTAAGGCATCGAGAGTATTAGCTAGCTGAATCACCAACTCCATTGGGTTCTTAGATGAAGAGATACGATACAGAAAACCGCCCTCCACTCTTTGGCGAACCCAGTAATCAAATCCGCCACAATCCATTACCTTGTCACTGACCAAGGCGGCTTCACTGCGATAGCCACACGGCTCTACCACGACAGGTGTGTGTTTAAATTCAGGCTGGCCTGAAGCTGCATCGGTATGAGGCAAGATCAGGTCACACGGCTTGCTGTCTTTCGCGGTCGGCGCATTCCAGTGAATTGGCATAAACACCTGTTCACGACGCATCTCTTTGGTTACGACTAAGCGGGCTTGGCATTCACCTTGTGCGCTGCGCACTTTCACTACCGGATTAATAGTGGCGTGGTTGAAGACATCTAGCCCAAATTCATCTAAGCCAAGCTCTGCAACGGTATCTGGGTGCATGGCAACAAAAGGCTCTGGTGTGTGTTCGCCTAAGCCAGCCGCCAAGCCAGTGCGGCTCATGGTGTGCCACTGGTCTCTAATTCGACCTGTGTTCATAATGAGTGGGAATTCAACACTGGTATCGGCAATCGGCTTATCATGTTCAACCGCAATAAACTGAGCCTTACCCGACTCAGTAAAGAACTCACCATTGGTGAACATACGCTGCTCGATGATCTCTGGTTGATATTCCATTACTGGCCATTGCTGCGGAGTCAGCTCGCCATAGCCTTGTTCGTCTAGTTTTGTTAATCCAATTAAGCACAGGTCACGCGCTTTGCCCGTTTCGTTTCCGAGCGCTGTCATCTTGCAATACTCTTTAAATATCTGACCTTCGTGGCGGTAATCAAACTGGTCTTTGAATCCCATTTTTTGTGCGACTTCTTTTAAAATCCACCAATCTGGCTTGGCTTCTCCAGGGCTCGGTAATACGCGGCGTTGGCGTGAGATTCGACGCTCAGAGTTGGTTACAGTACCAGACTTTTCGCTCCACCCCTGTGCAGGCAGCACTACATCTGCCAGACGTGTGGTCTCCGTATCGGCAATACAGTCCGACACCACCACAAACGGGCACTTCTCTAATGCAGTTTTGATTTTTTCGCTATCAGGCAGGCTCACGACTGGGTTAGTCGCCATGATCCACACCGCTTTTATCTTGCCTTCCTTCATGGCATCAAACAGATCGATGGCTTTTAGACCCGCATAGGTTGCTAAGTTATCCGTCTGCCAAAATTCGCTCACGATTCGATATGACTGTGGATCACCAAACTCAAAGTGCGCTGCTAGAGTATTGGCTAAGCCGCCCACTTCACGTCCACCCATCGCGTTCGGTTGGCCTGTAACAGAGAATGGCCCCATACCCGGCTTACCGATTTTGCCAGTCGCTAAATGGCTGTTGATAATGGCGTTTACCTTATCGCACCCTTGTGTGGATTGGTTTACGCCTTGAGAATAGATGGTGAGTACTTTCTCGTTAGATGCGAACAAATGATAGAACTGTTCGAGTTGTTGCTCGCTAAGCCCTGTCAGTTCAGGAACGCTTTTTTTGCCCCAACCTGATTCGGTATAGCGGTAATCTGTAGCGGTTCGGATCGCTTCAGTAAACCCTTGGGTGTGATTTTCAATGTAATCAGAGTCCAGCTTGTCGTTATCATCTAGGTAAGCCAACAAGCCATTGAATAGTGCGACATCAGAGCCAGATTCCAATGCCAAGTGCATATCGGCAATTTCACAGGTATCGGTGTAGCGCGGGTCAATGACGACCACTTTCATGTCTGGATTGGCTTGTTTGGCTGCTCGCAGGCGCTGGAAAAGAACCGGGTGACACCAAGCCAGGTTTGAGCCAGTGATAACAACGACTTCGGCTTGCTCTAGATCTTCATAACAAACGGGAACAGTATCAGTACCGAACGCGCGTTTATGCCCAACCACGCTAGATGCCATACAAAGGCGAGAGTTACTGTCGATATTGGCGCTACCGATAAAGCCCTTCATCAGCTTGTTTGCCACATAGTAATCTTCAGTCAGTAGTTGCCCTGACACATAAAAGGCGACAGAGTCCGGGCCATGCTCTTCTATCGCTTGTTTGAACTTATCAGCCACCAGCTGAGATGCGCGATTCCAAGGCAGAAGTTGTTGTCCGCTTGCGACTCTTTGCATCGGCTGAGTTAAACGACCGATTGGCGTTACGGTGTCTCCCAGTGCTGCGCCCTTTGTACACAACTTGCCATAATTCGATGGGTGGTCTTTATCGCCACGTACTTCTAATTTCCCCGAAGCAGTTGGCCTTACTTCAATGCCACAACCTACGCCACAGTAAGCACACGTTGATTTGATCCAATCCTTGTTTGAACTCATCACTCTTCCCTCGTGCAATGTTCTTTTTATTGTTTCCACCGTTCTAACAGAGCGTCTTTTCTTACTCACTCTTCGCGATGAAAATTTCTCTTTTTTAATAAAGCAATTTACGCACCACTATTCACCCCAATAACGCACATTAAAATCTTCCTTAAAATACAGCCACTTAAATAAGGTTCAATTACAAGAAATAAGGTTACCTCAGTCCAATCAAATAAATATTGAGATATTTGCACCATGTTGATCAATTTTGCACCACAAAGGCTCATTTTCATAAATATCCCACTCAGAACATCTACCACTTTAGGGTTAGTTAACCATTTTGTGATTTACACAATCAATTGATTTTATTTGATTTAATTATTTTTATTGATCGCCTTTTTTATCTGGCACCCTACTTGCTCCCATAAATACCAACAACCCAAAATTTACAGTTTTTAAGTTCATTGGAAGATCAGCACATTATCCATCAGAGAGTGGGCAGTTTTAGAAACGCTAGGAAGCCAGCAAAAAAGGAATTTACTATGAGCAAACAAAAGATTGTCGTCGTTGGTAATGGCATGGTTGGCCACAAATTTATCGACAACATTATTCAAGCTGACTCAGACCAATATGAAGTCATCACTTTTAGTGAAGAATCACGACTTGCTTATGACCGTGTTCAGCTCACGGCCTACTTTAACGGTAAATCAGCCGACGACTTGTCTTTGACGAGTGAAGCTTACTACCAAGAAAATGGCGTCAAATACCTAATCAATGCCAAAGTCACTGAGCTGGATACCGAAAATAAAGCGGTAGTGACTGACAATGGTCACCGTGAAAGCTACGACAAACTGATTCTCGCAACAGGCTCATTCCCGTTCGTACCACCAATTCCAGGCAACGACCAAGAACACTGTCACGTCTACCGCACTATCGAAGACCTTGATGCCATTGAACTATCGAGCAAGCAGAGTAAATCTGGCGTGGTTATCGGTGGTGGCCTACTGGGCTTAGAAGCCGCAAACGCAGTTAAAAACCTTGGCTTAGAAACACATGTCGTAGAGTTTGCGCCTCGCTTAATGGCAGTTCAACTCGATGACGGCGGCGGCGCCCTACTTAGACGCAAAATTGAAGACCTAGGCGTACAAGTTCATACCGAGAAAGCGACCTCTGAGATTGTAGAGGGTGAAAATGCTCGCTACCGCATGAACTTTGCCGATGGCTCTCACCTTGAAACCGACATGATCGTGTTCTCTGCCGGTATTCGCCCTCAAGATGCTCTGGCTCGTAGCTCTGACATCGAGATTGGCGAGCGTGGCGGTATCGTGATTGATGATTACTGCCAAACCAACATCGATGATGTCTACGCGATTGGTGAGTGTGCACTGTGGGACAACAAGATCTTTGGTCTCGTGGCTCCGGGTTACTCAATGGCGAAAGTCGCAGCAAGCCATATTCTTTCCAATGGCGAAGATGAGAGCAGCTTTACGGGTGCCGATATGAGCACCAAGCTCAAGCTTCTGGGTGTAGACGTGGCCAGTATTGGTGAAGTGCATGGTAAGACCGAAGGCGCACAGTCTTACACCTACAACGATGAAATTGAACAAGTTTATAAGCGCTTAATTGTTTCTGCTGATGGCAAGAAGATCGTCGGTGCCGTGTTAGTCGGTGACGCTGAAGCCTATGGTTCACTGCTGCAAATCAAGCAAAACGATATGCCTTTGCCAGAGAACCCATCGGTATTGATTCTACCAAACCTTGCTGACGATTCTGGCAGCGCCATGGGTGTTGAAGCGCTTCCAGACAGTGCTGTAATTTGTTCATGTTTTGACGTCACCAAAGGCGACATCAAACAAGCCGTTTCTGCAGGCTGCACCACAATGGCAGCGCTGAAAGAATCGACCAACGCTTCGACCGGGTGTGGTGGCTGTTCTGCCCTTGCTAAACAAGTATTAGATAGCGAATTGAGCAACCTGGGTGTCGAAGTTTCTAACGACATCTGTGAGCACTTTGCTTACTCTCGCCAAGAACTGACCGACATTATTCGCGTCAACAAAATCAAAACCTTCGATGAATTGCTTGAATCTCATGGTCAAGGACTCGGTTGTACCGTTTGTAAGCCGGCGGTGGGTTCTATTCTCGCTTCTTACTGGAACGACTACATCCTGAAAGATGAGCACATCGAACTGCAAGACACCAACGATATCTACCTTGGCAACATGCAAAAAGACGGTACCTACTCTGTGGTCCCACGTATTGCTGGCGGTGAAATCACACCAGACAAATTGATCGTGCTGGGTGAAGTGGCAAAAGAATACGACCTCTACACTAAGATCACTGGCGGTCAGCGTGTCGACCTATTTGGTGCACAACTTAATGAGCTGCCAGCCATCTGGAAAAAACTGATTGATGCAGGCTTTGAAACTGGTCACGCCTACGGTAAATCGGTTCGTACCGTGAAATCGTGTGTGGGTAGCACTTGGTGTCGCTACGGCGTCAACGACAGTGTTGGCCTCGCGA
Organism: Vibrio chagasii; assembly: GCF_002954585.1. GTDB lineage: Bacteria > Pseudomonadota > Gammaproteobacteria > Enterobacterales > Vibrionaceae > Vibrio > Vibrio chagasii_A. The sequence goes on along the minus strand of NZ_MSCI01000001.1, from coordinate 282,033 downwards.
TTAAACTAGAGAACCGCTACAAGGGCCTGCGCTCACCACACAAGATCAAATTTGCGGTATCTGGCTGTACTCGTGAATGTGCCGAAGCGCAATCAAAAGACATTGGTGTTATTGCGACAGATAAAGGTTGGAACCTATACGTCTGTGGTAATGGCGGCATGCGCCCTCGTCATGCTGACTTATTCGCGACCGACCTAGATGAACAAACTCTTATTCAATACATCGACCGCGTGTTGATGTTCTACACACGTACTGCAGACCGCCTACAACGAACTTCTGTTTGGATGGAGAACTTAGAAGGTGGCTTGGATTACCTCAAAGAGGTGGTGATTGAAGACAAACTCAATGTCGCCGCTGAACTTGAAGCCGACATCGCGCTCAACATCGAAAACTACCAGTGTGAATGGAAAACCACCATCGAAAACCCAGTCAAGATGAAGCGCTTCCAGCACTACATCAATAGCGATGAGATGGACTCTAGCCTGTCATTTATCAAAGAACGTGAACAGCGCTTCCCGAAGCCTTCGGTCAACACAGACCAAGAAGCAGAGCGTAATCAGGCATTAAGCAGCACTCAACAAATTGAAATTACGGAAGTCTCGTAGCCAGTTTGGTCGGTAGCAGATCCTTCGTTCTCGGCAATTCACTGCTAGCGACCTTCTTTCTTTACGACCTTCTTTTTTAAGAAATGGAACAAAATCAAAGACTCTATAAATTACCAAGGAGACTGTCATGGAAAACTGGACCACTGTTTGTTCTCAAGAGGAACTGTCACCCAATGCGGGTGTATGTGCCAAGGTGGCTGATCATCAAGTCGCTATCTTTTACTGCAAACGCAGTGACAAGCTTTACGGCCTTTCGAATTTCGACCCAGTAGGCAAAGCCAACGTTATGTCACGCGGCATTATTGGATCGTTAAGTGGAGAACCCTATGTGGCATCACCACTCTACAAGCAGCATTACCACCTAGAGACAGGTGCCTGTTTAGAAGAACCTGAACATGCCCTAACCCGTTTTGAAGTACGCAGGCAAGGTAACCAGATTCAAGTTCTGGCGCCAGAAGCCTTAGCGAGTTAGCTACCTAAAAGGTTGTACTTTCAAACTCACCCATTAACATGCCTTAGCCGCCTATAATTAACAGTCTAGGCAAGCTATGGAGTTGGCATGTGGACGGCTAGATAACTCTAGATTCCATATTTAAAGGATTTAATACATGGATAACTCAAAATTTTCGCTGCTTTCGTTTACCGGCAAGATGAAGGTCTTACACCTCAGCTGGATTGCCTTTTTTATCACCTTTGTGGTGTGGTTTAACTTCGCACCACTACTGCAGATGGTAAAAACCAGCCTAGGGCTAACCACTGAAGAGATCAAAACCCTTCTAATCCTAAACGTTGCCTTAACCATTCCTGCGCGTGTCGCGATTGGTATGCTCACCGACCGTTACGGTCCAAGACTTGTCTATTCCTCGTTACTCGCGATCTGTTCGATCCCGTGTTTCATGTTCGCACTGGCTGACTCTTTCATTCAAGCCGCCATTGCTCGTTTCCTACTTGGCTTTATCGGTGCTGGCTTCGTAGTTGGTATTCGATTGGTATCTGAATGGTTCCCACATAACGAACTGGGTACAGCAGAAGGTATCTACGGCGGTTGGGGTAACTTTGGTTCAGCGGCAGCAGCGTTCACTCTTCCAACTCTAGCATTAGTATTTGGTGGCGAAGATGGCTGGCGTTATGCGGTTGGTATCACCGGTGTAATGAGTTTATTGTTCTCTGTTGTGTTCTACAAAAACGTATCCGACACACCAAAAGGTTCTACTTACTTCAAACCTGCTCAAGTAACAGCAATGGAAGTGACGTCTAAGGGTGACTTTTTCTTTCTACTCTTCATGAAGATCCCTATGTACGGTGCACTTGCTCTGCTGGCTTGGAAACTGTCTCCATCAGGTATCGGTATGCTTTCAGACGCAGCGGTGTACGGTGTGTATGCGGTACTTGCTGCACTGTATGTGTATGAAGTAACTCAAGTTTGGAAAGTGAACAAGAACGTATTCAAAGAAGAAGTGCCAGAGATTCACCAGTACAAATTTAAGCAAGTTGCGGTGCTGAACGTTCTGTACTTCGCAACCTTTGGTTCTGAGCTAGCGGTAGTTTCTATGCTGCCTCTGTTCTTCTCTGAAACCTTTGAACTAACACCCGTTCTTGCAGGTATGGTCGCTTCGGCTTATGCCTTCATGAACTTGATGTCTCGCCCTGGTGGCGGTTGGATTTCAGACAAATTTGGTCGTAAACCAACCCTACTTATCCTAACGGCAGGTTTGGCTGTAGGTTACTTCGTTATGGGTCAAGTAGAGAGCACATGGCCAGTATGGCTAGCGGTTGTTGCGGCAATGGCATGTTCGTTCTTCGTACAAGCAGGTGAAGGTGCAGTATTTGCGACAGTACCTCTTATCAAACGCCGTATGACAGGCCAAATTGCAGGGATGACAGGTGCTTACGGAAACGTGGGTGCGGTAGTTTACCTAACCGTGCTTTCGTTTGTTAGCTACCAGACTTTCTTCCTTGTGATTGCTGCAACAGCGGTACTTGGCTTTGTGACTCTGATGTTCATGGAAGAACCCAATGGTCAGATCGCTGAAGTGAACGACGACGGGAGCGTAACCTTGATTAACGTATCGAGCTAATCACTCATTGAATCGGGAGAAGTAACCGGGCTGCGACACTTGGTTACTTCGTTCAAAGGCTCTCGTTATTACTGAGAGCTTTTGTTCTTTCTTCAAGTAACAATGAGCACCATAGGAGCAAGGACGTTATGACGCTTTCATTCAGTCAAACTCAAGACGCTACGCTAGAGCGGAGCCAGGCTGTGATACCAAAGGAACCACAAACCAAGGTTCAGAGTATTCACGCAGAGGCTAGCAATCAGTTAAAGCTCAATTTCGGCGGCTACTCACACCAAGGAATAAGAAACGAAAATCAAGACGCTATTATCGTTAAACACCCTCAGACCAGAGCGGAACATGAGTTCAAAGGGAGTGTTGCCTGTATTGCGGACGGAGTAAGTTGCAGCGAACAAGGGCAAAAAGCCAGCCATACCAGCGTGATGCAGTTCATTACTGACTATTACACGACTCCTGAAAGCTGGAGTATTCAACGCTCTGCTCAAAAGGTTCTGACTTCACTCAATTCTTGGCTGTTCAATGCCTCTTATTCCGGTCTTGATGACGAAAAACAACTCGCGCACAACAATATGGTGTCGACCTTTAGCGCAGTGATTCTCAAATCAAACACAGCGCATATTTTCCATGTGGGTGACAGCCGCATCTACTTAGTTCGTGGCGGTGAAATTCAGCAGTTAACTCGAGATCACACCCGAAAAAATCTGGTCAATACCCACTACCTCACTCGTGCTTTAGGCATGGACAACCAACTCAACGTCGATTACCAAACTGTGCCCATCAAAGCGAAAGATCGCTTTATTCTTACAACGGATGGCGTGCATGAATTTGTTGATGAATCCGATCTAATGGAAGCGGCCTCAAATCAACTCGACTTTGAGCTCGCCACGCAAACCGTTTGTAATAAAGCACTATCTAAAAACAGCAAAGACAATGTGAGTTGCTTAATGCTTGAAGTGGCTCAGCTCCCTAAGCCTTCTCTAATTGAGTTTCATGAAAAGCTCGCGACCCGAGTTATCCCTCCCGTGCTCAAACTTGGGCAGATGATCGACCAGTTTCAGGTCCTAGAAGTGCTCTATTCTGGAACGCGCAGCCATGTGTATCGAGTAATACAAACTCAGACGCAAACCGAGTTCGTCATTAAAGTGCCTTCTCTGCAATATCGCGATGATCCCGCCGAGCTCAAAGCCTTCTATAACGAACAATGGGCAGGGATGCTACTGAACAACAAGCGCATCATGAAGGTGTACCCGACCGATGAGACGTCGCAGTTTCTCTACCAAGTGTGTGAAATGGTTGAAGGCGTGACGTTAAGACAATGGATGTACGACAATCCTAAAACGAATCTGCCTGAAGTCCGCACTATTCTTGAGAAGATCGTTCAAGGCATTCGTGTATTACAACGTGCCGATATGGTGCACCGCGATCTCAAACCTGAAAACATCATGTTACTGCCAAACGGTGATATCAAACTTATCGACTTAGGAGCGGTACTCATTCGCGGAATTGAAGAAGGATTACCTTTTGAAGAAGATGCTGTGCCACTCGGAGCGGTAAATTACATCGCACCAGAGAGCATTAAGCAGAATGTTGCGACAACACGCTCGGATCTGTTCTCTGTTGGTGTCATCGGCTATGAAATGCTGGCAGGGCAACTGCCTTATCCAGAAATGACACCACGCTCACTCATGCAATCTCGCCATCACCAATGGCAATACCGCCCGATAACTCAACACCGCTCCGATATTCCTGCCTGGTTTGATCTGGTACTAAACAAAGCCTGTGCTGAACACCCGAGCGAACGATACAGTGTGCTTGGAGATTTTATCTCAGATCTATACACACCGAATTCAAAATTAGTAAAACGTAAAACCAAGCAACCGCTGCTCGACCGTCATCCACTCCAGTTTTGGAAGGTACTTGCCCTACTTTTAGGCTTAGTAGCGCTGGTTGAGTTTGGAATCTTGATTCAGTAGCAATATCCATTGCTAATTGATAGAAAAGAGCGAAAAATTAAAAGTTGAAGTATTTCAATAACTTAAAAAGATAAAAAGCTAAATACTTATCAAGACAAGCACTTTAGCTTTTTTTCTGTCCTATTCCGCACAATTCGCTTCTCCTTTCCTCCCCTAGCCTCTAACTTGAGTATCAATTCACCAAGACGTGAAAAACAATAACAACAAAGTTAACTCTCAGCCTTTTTACTAGGAGCCAATGATGCTTAATAAAACAACACCACTTTTTGCTTTTGCCATTCTAGCCACAGCGACAACGTTCAACGCCAACGCCGCTGCGAACTACGAACCGTTTATCGGTATTGATGTTGGTTCACGTTTAAGTGGACAAATGGAATCAGAGTCGACGTATTACGGGACTAAAAGCGAGAAAGACCTTTCTTCATCAATGGTATTTGGCGTTGAAGGTGGTATGACAATCAATCAAACTCATCAAATTAGTATTGGTTATGATTACCGTGGTACCAGTATCGAGAATAATGAAAATAGCGAAGGCAGCGATGATGATCTTGAAGTAGGCACACTATTCACTAAATACAACTACATCGTGCCTATTACACAAAAACTCGCTTGGACATTGGGTGGTAAATTGGGTTATGAGATGTTCAACGCTGACTATGATGCAGATGACCTAAACGGAATCATCCTTGGTGCTCAAACAGGACTGAACTACCGCTTTCAGAGTTGGAGCATAGGTACAGAAGTAAACTACGTTTACCACACTAATGAACTTGAAGCTAAATGGACAGAAGAAGACGGTAGTAGCTACAAAGATACCCTCAAAGTGGGTGATGAGTGGTTATTAATGGCAAACGTGAAATACCACTTCTAACACAGATAGAGTTGATCCCATTATCTCCCGCTTAGCCGGGAGATAACATTTATTTGGGCTTTGTATTTAATGAGGTAAATCTATAGATTGCTATTGCCTAACTCGGCTTAGCATCAAGTAGTTCCGCTCTCTCGAAATGACATCGACTCCTTGTCCGTGATAAATCAATTCGTTTTTCGAAGTACCCGACAGGAACATTGTGGTATAACTCGCGGCTTGGTAACCATCTAATACTTCAGTGGTTTGAATAGCTTCAGTATTGTAAGAAAACTCAAACTCGCCATCGAAAGATTTGGTTATTTTCCCGTCCACTGAAAAAAGTGCGACGCCTTCTAAACCATCCCCTTCTATCGATATCGTTGACTCTATACGGCTTCGATACAAATCAACCTCAATTCTTTCTCTCCACACATGCATATCATCAGAATATTGTTGTACCTCAGTAATATACCTGCCATTAAGCAAAAGCTTTTTACTGAGCACGTAAAGTGACGCACCATAAAGAGCAACGGAAGCAATCAGAAGAGCGATCCAAGGTTTTAAGCTAGATTTTAAGCTAAGTTTTATCAAACTAGATTCATCAGGCTATTCATCATTGAACAGCCCCTCCGTTATTTCTGGCAGAGCCTCAATTTCGAAAAAGTAGTTCTCGCTATGATGACGTTTTTTGTCATAAACAGAGAGATTGTATTGTCCCGCTTTTTCACCAATGAAATAAAAACAATCACATTCGAAGCGTTTAATCACCGCCTCTATGTCAGGCGAAATAATCATGTCTTTGCGCTTCAACAGCTCATGAGACCCAATATCCACCACTTCATAATCTTCATGTAAATAAGGCATTAAGTGAGTGTTCGTCACCCGTAAGAAGTTCAAGCAAGATAAGACAATGAGCACAATAGAAACTGACGCCAACAGTATCTTTGCTAGTTTAGTCGCGTTGAAACGTCGAGCACCTGATGGTTTTGCTTCAAGGGAAGCGTTATCGCAATAAAGCATGTAACCAACACCCGCAATAGTGCGTAACTCAACCGATTCAGACATAGCGATGGCAAGTCTAAGCTTTTGTACTGACTTTTGAAGGGAGGAATCCGTGACGATGGTTTCAGGCCATCCCGCTTGCTTTAGCGTCTCTTTACTCAGGACTTGGTTTGAACTGTCTAAGAATGCTTTAAACAACAGACATTCATTGTAATTCAATGCCCGTTCTGCACGATCTTTTGTGATGGTCATCTTTTCGATATCGAAAACCAAATCACCACAAGAGTACTGCTTATCCACTTTGAGTTTTCCCACCAAGATGTTATCTAAATGACTGTTTATTGTAGTTGAAAAGTGACGAATATACATTAGGTTAAGTGCACTGATCAGACCAAGACATATGCATTCCCGAAACTAATCCATCCCATACACAACCAATAACTATCACCCATAACTGCCGATAAAATGAATAAGTATTAAGCAAACACAGACAGGTATTACGGAAAACAGGCAAATGTGAGGAAACAAACAGGTAACAGGGTTCAATAGAAAAACAAAAAAGCCTCAGTACCTTAAAAGTCACTGAGGCTCTCTCAAACTTGAATCGTTAGCGCGTTAAGTACGTTTCACTAAACTTCTCGGCACCAATTCAATGCCCGACTGATAACGTTTTGCTGAAGCGTTCAATGCCAACGCAAACGCACTGTCTGCGATGACCTCAAATTGCTGCGGAAGTGAGTGAACCTTGAAGGGTAAGAAATCCAATAATCGGTTATCACCAAAAGTCGCCAACTTGACTTGATTGATCAGCTCTGGCTTTTCGACCATCACATCAAGTACACCTTCTAGTAAGGTGTAAGACATAGTGACAATCGCATCAGGGACTGTGCCTTTAGCAATCCACTCTTCAAACACTTCTCGACCGGACTCACGATCAAAGTGCTCACCGTAGCCGACAACCGTTGGTTTATTTTCATCGAGCCCTGTTTGCTGTGTATGAGCCTTATTAGCTGCTTCAAAACCTAAGTGACGCTCGCGTGAAATATTCAGATCAGGCAGTGCTCCGATTAAGCCAACGCTGTGAATGTTGTCATCTAGAATTGAATGTGTCAGTTCAAACGCTGCTTCGAAGTCTTCACTGATCACGCAGGCAAAATGCTCATCGTCTAACGGACGGTCAATCGCGATGACTGGCGTACCCGAGTTTTGCAGCTTCAAGTAAAACTCGTTAGCGTCTGGCATAGAGCTCGCCACCAGCAAGGCGTCAATACGACGACTTACCAGCGCTTCCGCTACTTTACGTTCAGTTTCCGCATCATCATCAGAGCAACCAATCAGGATTTGATAGCCTACTTTACGTGAGTTCTGCTCTATCAATTTTGCTAAACGCGCGTAACTGCTGTTTTCCAGATCAGGAATAATCAAACCAAATGAACGGCTATTACCAGCACGCAGCGACGAAGCAGCATGGTCTGGACGGTAGTTATACTCGTCTACCACCGCCATTACTTTCTGCTGAGTCTTCTCACTGATTCTGTATTTCTGCGCCTTGCCGTTAATCACATAGCTAGCCGTGGTTTTCGACACACCGGCTAGTTTGGCAATCTCATCTAGTGTCATATGGGTGACCTGTATTTTGTGCGTAGGATCATATAACCAATCTTCTGATCCTTGGATTAGTTGAATTATATGCTGAATCGATTCAGTATAAAAGCTGAAAGGATTCAGCAAAATCTGAAAAGTGACTTCAATCATCCTTTTGTATGAATTGAGCGTCATTTGTCGTGATTCAGCTTCTCGTTATGAATGAAACTGAAATTACGACACGCAGCAAAACTATTTTGGTTAACAGAATTGGCTTTGCTGAATTTTTTTACACTGATTGCTGAACCGATTCAGCCAGATGAAACAAAGAGCAAGTAACGAGTAAATATTGCTCTAGACTGAATCGTAGCGATACACAAATTCTCAAGCGATACGCTAAAGAGGCACCATGCTTAAATTATCAAAATCTGACATCACTCTTGGTCAAACGGCCGATGACAAATTCAAAGCTATCCAGAACATTGCTGGCGACCTAACTGCGAAAGGCTTAGTGGACTCTGGTTATGTAGAAGGAATGCTGAACCGTGAAAACCAGAACTCTACGTTTCTTGGTAACGGCATCGCGATTCCTCACGGCACCACAGACACTCGCGGCCTTGTAAAAGAGACAGGCGTTGCAGTACACCACTTCCCTGAAGGTATTGATTGGGCAGACGGCAACCGTGTTTACGTAGCAATTGGTATTGCAGCGAAATCTGACGAGCACTTAGGCATCCTTAAGCAGCTAACAAAGGTTCTAGCGGCGGACGGCGTTGAAGAGAAACTAAAACAAGCGAAATCAGAAGACGAAATCATTGCCCTACTGAACGGTGAAGTTCAGTTAGAAGCTGACTTAGACGCTTCTTTAGTTCAGCTACTGTTCCCAGCAAGCGACATGGTTCAAATGTCTGCAGTTGCGGGCGGTCTACTGAAGAACACAGGTTGTACAGACAACGCATTCGTTGCTGACCTAGTAACAAAAACACCGACTCATCTAGGCCAAGGCGTTTGGTTACTAGGTAGCAATAAAGGCGTAACGCGCACTGGCGTATCTTTTGTTTCTACAGCGAACGATTGTGAATTCGAAGGCACTCCTGTGAAAGCTCTTGTGGCATTCGCGGCTTGTAACAACGCACACCAATCTATTCTAACGAACCTAAGCAAAATGGTTTTCGAAGGTAAACAGCAACAACTGTTAACTGCTGACGTTGCACAAGTGATTGGCCTTCTTAAAGGTGAAGCGGTTTCTACAGCGTATGAAGGCGATGACAACTGCGCAGTATTCAAAATTAAAAACGCACACGGCCTACACGCTCGTCCGGGCGCAATGCTGGTTGCTGAAGCGAAGAAATTCGAATCTTCTATCCGCGTTTCAAACCTAGATGGCGACGGAAAAGAAGTAAACGCGAAGAGCTTAATGAAAGTCATCGCTCTTGGCGTGAAACATGGCCACCAGCTTCAGTTCGTTGCTGAAGGTGATGATGCAGCACAAGCACTTGAATCGATCGGTAAAGCTATCGCTTCAGGCCTTGGCGAAGGTTAAGGAATCGATATGTCTGATAAACAAATCAAAGCCGTTACCGTTACGCTAAACCCTGCCCTAGACCTAACAGGCGCTATCGATGCACTGAATGTTGGCTCGGTAAGCCTAGTGAATCAAGGTTCTCTGCACGCCGCAGGCAAAGGCGTAAACGTAGCAAAAGTGCTTTCAGAGCTTGGTACGAAAGTGACCGTAACAGGTTTCCTTGGTCGCAATAACGAAGAGGCCTTCTGCCAACTGTTCGAACAGATGGGTGCAACTGACCGCTTCATCCGTGTTGACGGCGCGACTCGCATCAACGTGAAACTGGTAGAGAACTCTGGTCAAGTAAGCGACATCAACTTCCCTGGTGTTCCTGTTAATGCTGACGCGATTAAAGCGTTTGAAGAAACCTTGCTAGAACTGGCTGAAACACACGATTATTTCGTGATTGCTGGCAGCTTGCCACAAGGCGTATCACCAGAGCTGTGCGCTTCTTGGGTACAACGCTTACGTGACCTAGGCAAAAAGGTTCTTTTCGACAGCAGCCGTGATGCACTTAAAGCTGGTATCAATGCACAGCCTTGGTTGATAAAGCCGAACGATGAAGAACTTTCTCAGCTATTCAATGCTGAACTGACAACACGTGACCAATGCCAACACGCAGGCCAAGCCCTAAGCGAAAAAGGCATCGACAACATCGTGGTATCACTTGGCGCTGAAGGCGTGATGTGGCTTAACCAAGGTGAATGGTTACATGCTCAACCACCGCGTATGCAAGTAGTGAGCACTGTAGGCGCAGGCGACACCTTAGTTGCTGGTCTATGTTGGGGTCATATGCAGCAAATGCCAAAACCAGAACTTATCAAATTCGCAACCGCCCTATCTGCTCTAGCCGTTTCGCAGGTAGGGGTCGGTGTAACCAGCCAACAAGAGCTGGATTCAGTACTACAAAATATCCAATTACAGGTGCTTGGTGCTCCAACTAACCAGTTAGACACAAGCAAATAGGACAAAAGGTTTATTATGAATATTACCATTATCACAGCTTGCCCAAGTGGCGTAGCAAACAGCATCATCGCAGCAGGCTTGTTAGAGCAAGCAACAAAAGCACTGGGTTGGAACGCCGCTATTGAATGCAAATCAAGCGTACTACCTGAGTCTCCAGTATCACAAGACGCTATCGACAGCAGCGACGTTGTGGTTATTGCAGCTAACACAAACGTTGATAAAACACGTTTCGTGGGCAAAAAGGTTTACCAAGCAGCTATCTCTGAGTGCACTGCAGATGCAACAGCATTTCTAGAGAAAGCGGTAGCAGAAGCAACGGTATTAGACGCATCTCAAGTTGAAAGCACTGTTGAAGTGACTGGTACTTCAACAGCTACAGGCAGCAAAAAGATCGTTGCGATTACTGCTTGTCCAACGGGTGTTGCACATACCTTCATGGCAGCAGAAGCGCTTGAAGCAGAAGGCAAACGCCTAGGTCACCAAATCAAAGTGGAAACTCGCGGCTCTGTAGGTGCGAAGAACCAACTAACAGACCAAGAAATCGCAGACGCTGACCTAGTTATCATCGCAGCAGACATCGACGTTCCACTGGATCGTTTCAACGGTAAGCCTCTTTACAAAACAACAACCGGTCCAGCTCTTAAGAAGACTCAACAAGAAGTTGAGAAAGCGTTCGCTGAAGCTAAGCCATACCAACATACAGCTTCTTCTTCACAAGCAGCACCTGCAGATGAGAAGAAAGGCGTGTACAAGCACCTTATGACAGGTGTATCTCACATGCTTCCTGTGGTTGTTGCGGGTGGTTTGATCATCGCTCTTTCTTTCGTTTTCGGTATCGAAGCTTTTAAAGAAGAAGGCACACTAGCGGCTGCACTGATGACTATCGGTGGTGGTTCTGCATTCGCATTGATGATTCCTGTTCTTGCTGGTTTTATTGCATTCTCGATTGCTGACCGTCCGGGTCTGGCTCCTGGTCTAATCGGCGGTATGCTGGCTAGCTCAACAGGCGCAGGCTTCCTAGGTGGTATCGCGGCTGGTTTCATTGCGGGTTATTCTGCGAAGTTGATTGCCGACAAAGTTCAACTTCCACAATCGATGGACGCGCTTAAACCAATCCTGATCATTCCGTTTATCGCGAGTTTGTTCACTGGCCTTGTGATGGTTTACATCGTAGGTGGTCCTGTTTCTGGCGTAATGAGCGCAATGACAGACTTCCTAAACAACATGGGTACGTCTAACGCAATTCTTCTGGGTGTGATTCTAGGCGCAATGATGTGTTTCGACCTTGGTGGTCCGGTAAACAAAGCCGCTTACACATTCGGTGTTGGTCTACTGGCTTCGCAAACTTACGCTCCAATGGCAGCTATCATGGCAGCAGGTATGGTTCCTGCTCTAGGTATGGGCCTTGCAACTTTCCTAGTGAAAGACAAGTTTGAAGCAGGCGAGCGTGAAGCGGGTAAAGCATCATTCGTTCTTGGTCTATGTTTCATCTCTGAAGGTGCGATTCCATTCGCAGCAAAAGACCCAATGCGTGTTATCCCAGCATGTATGGCAGGTGGTGCACTAACGGGTGCTTTATCAATGATGTTTGGTGCACAGCTGATGGCTCCACACGGCGGTCTATTTGTACTACTGATTCCTGGCGCTATCTCTCCAGTACTTATGTACCTAGTAGCGATTGCAGCAGGTACGCTAGTAACGGGCTTTGGCTACGCAGCACTTAAAAAGATGAGCGGCTCTAAAGTAACGGCAGAGGCTTAATCCCCCTACTCTGTTAAGCTCCTTCTATAAAGCGGCTTATCATTAAACAAAGGCTCCTCATATGAGGAGCCTTTTTGTTATTCGCTGTCTTGGGTCGTTAAAATGGGCAACTGGAAAGAGAAAGTCACTCCTTCTACATCGTCATCATCTATATGGCGAATCATCTCCACTAAATAGCCATTCACGTCTAACTGCAAACCTTGTTGCTTAACCGCGTTAAACAGCGCTTCTAAAGCCGTGCTGTAGGCGACATCGGAAACCAGATACACATCGCTGCACAAGTAGTATCCTTCTGGAATGATCATATCGTAACGCTCTTTAGCCACTTGCCAGTTACCGATTTCAGCGTCTATGTCGTCCCACTTGTTTCTCATCTGCTTAATTGGTGTTGTGCCCATGAGTTGTGTTGATTTCAGACCATACATTTCAAACGCAGTATCCCAGTCTGGATCATCTAGTTTGAGCTTCTGCATACCGCGCTCTGGATACCAAACCAACTCTGTCGGCATCGACTTAACCAACTCTTTTTCGATGGAAGACTGCACGCCAGGATGAGCCAACCTCTGGATAAAATCAGCAGTCTCTTTTGGGGTCGCGTTGTAACCCATTTCTCTAATGTGCTTTGCCGTCACGCCCAGCTCACGCTTGAGCGCCTTGCCTAACGATTGTGACGACGAAAACCCACAATACTGAGCTATCTCAATAACGCTCCATGGCTCATCATTGATCAGCAAGCCCACTGCGATTTGTAATCGAACGCGGCTTAGGTATTGCCCCGGCGTTTCATTAAACAGCTCAGTAAACTGACGATGAAAATGGTATGGCGAGATCGCACTCTCAGTTGCTATTTCTTCCCAAGTACGACGCTCACCCCACTCTTCATGCATTAAATTAAGCGCATGGCTAAAGCGTTTTTGAAGGTGCTCAGGCAAAGACTCAACCAACGCAATCTCAGGCACCAGCTTAAAGCCAGGCACTGATTGATAGTCAGGTTTACTCTGTTGCATCATACGGTCTTTGTTCTCAGGCATAGAAGCTCTTGTCTCTGTCGACTTAATTGGATTCGATCGCTTGGCTTCACTATCGTATTTGTCCTTTATAAAATCAATCATGAGCGCTCCAAAGTGAGCTGTGTCTGTACATGTGGTTCTTGTTCAACCGGTTCTTTTTCAATTAGATCTTCAACTTGAGGCGCTTTTCGGCAAAACAAACCAAGCAACACAGGTATCAGAATCAGCGTTACCGCAGTGGCGAACAGTTCACCAAATACCAAGGACACTGCCGCTGGCTTTAAGTATTGTGCTTGTTCTGCCGTTTCACTTAGTAACGGCAACAAGCCACACACAGTGGTAATCGTGGTTAAGAAGATCGCTCTCAATCGGCTGGTGCCCGCAATTACTAACGCCTTCTGAAGTGGCACGCCTTGGCGGTATTCAGCGTTAAAACGCGTGATCAGCACCAATGAGTCGTTAATCACGATTCCCGTCATGGCCATCATTCCGAACATTGAAAGAATGCTGATCGGCAAGTCCATCAAGTAATGACCAAAAATCGCACCTGCGAATCCAAACGGGATGACAGCCATAATAAACATCGGTTGCCAGTAAGACTTCAAAGGCACCGCCAACAAAATGTAGATCATCAGCAGAGTCAGAATCATTGCGGATTTAAAGCCATCCGACACTTCCCCTATCTCTTCAAACTCACCACCCGCTTTGATGGTGACGCTTGGATATTGTAGGTGTAGAGACTCAATCGTATCTTCAAGTTGCTCACGTGTTTTCTCTGGTGATTGCAGGTCACGGTTTTGCTTCCAATAAAGGTTAATCACTTGCTCTCGGTCACGGCGATAAACCACTTGTGGCTCTTGCTCGTGACGGAACTCAGCAATATCACCCATCATTACGCTGCCACCGTTCGGCAACATGACAATGGCTTGCTGTAACTGAGCTAAGGTTCTGCGCTCATCTCTTGGGTATTGCAGTAGTACCTTGGTCTCTTGTCCGTTTTCTAAAAGACGATGAACCTCCCTTTCGCCAAATGCTTCGCCTGCAAGTTGGGCTAATGTGGCTTGCGTTAAGCCAAGCTGCTGACCATATTGATTCAGCACCAAGCGAACTTGTGGTAAACCATCCTGACCATCATCGTAGACATCAGAAACACCTTTTAACGACGCTAGAGTATCTGCTAGCTGCTCACTGACACGAGACGCCAATTCACGGTCGCTGGAAGAGATCGTTAAGAATGTGCCACCAGCTGGCTCCTCTGCCGCACTGAATTTCACCGAGTAAGCTCCTTCAATTTGCCCAGTGCTTTCTCGCCATCGCTTCAGCAGTAAGTTACCCGGCAATAAGCTTAAAGATTCATTGGTAAGTTCGGCAGTGACTTCAATTTCCCCATAACCATCTGACCACGCGAGCAGGTTTACGACGGGCTTCTCTTGTAATGGATAACCTTCCATTAAGCCTTTCTCAACCTGAGCCATCGCTTGCTCTACTTGCAACAAAGCTTGGCGCTGTAGTGGCAACGGCGCGCCATCTTCCAGCTCAATCACTGCTGTGATGTAACGCCCCGGAATTTCAGGGAACAGCGCACTTCGAATCGCTCCATTTGACCACATGCCATAAGCCAATGAGATGACCGCCACAAACCCAAGCAAAGATGCCACTTTGTAGCCAAGTGCAAACTCCAATACTGGCTTATAGATGTTGAGATTGAACCACTGCAAGCCACCTTGAGCCGCATTCTGAACCTTGGCGAAAATACTGGTAGAGGGCTTTTTCACTGAAAGCTGAGCCAAGTGCGACGGTAGGATAAATTTGCTTTCAATCAGCGAGAAGATCAAAGCGAAGATCACCACGGCCGAAAACCCAGCAAGCACTTTAGCTAACTCATTGTTAATCCAGAGCATTGGAGAAAATGCAGCAATGGTCGTCAACACACCAAATGCAGTTGCCACTGACACAGAATGTACGCCCTGCCAAGCGGCTGTCTTTCCGTTTATATTAGAGGAGCCGTTTAGCTTTGAAGTACCGGAATGACTAGGATTTCCCGTCCGTTTTTCATGTATCGCTTCACCCACAACTACGGCATCATCCACCAACACACCGAGTACCAAGATAAAGCCAAACAAGGTGATGTCGTTGATGCTGTAGTTAAAAAGCTGCATTGCAGCTAGCGTTCCTGTAAGCGCAATCGGAATCCCCATCGCGACCCAAAACGCGAGCCTGATTTCAAGAAATATCCCAAGCAAAATCAATACAATTAGTAAGCCTTGCCATGCGTTTTCGCTCAAACGAAACAGCTGCTCTTCAATGTAAGGCGCCATATCAGCCATGGTATTCAGGTCAATATCCGAAGGCAGAATCGCACGTTGCGCATCCAGAGTTTCACTGATCGCTTCGCTGACTTTAAGCAGATTGTCGGTTTGGCTCGTGCTGACCAATAAAGCAATCGCATTGGAGCCGTTGTTACGCACGATAGAGCCGCTGTATTGGTAACCACGGCTTAGCTTGGCCATGTCTCCCAAGTGTATTTTTCCGTTACTTCCCGAAATCACAACCAGCTGGTTTAGCTTCTGCAAATCATCGGCGTAACCGTCACCACGAATTATCATTCGGCCTTTGTCACTGATAAGCTCACCACTGCGGGATTCTAGCGAACGCTGCTCAACTAAAGCTGCAAGATCTTCCAAGCTCAGCCCTAATGCTTTGAGTTGATCAGGGTCTGGCTCAATCACCAACTGAGGCGTTCGAGTTCCCCAGTTTGAGACCTTGGAAATTTGAGGGTTCTTCTTCAGCGCTTGTTCAAGCTGCTTAGCGATAGGTTGCAGCTCGTCATCGGTTCTTGGACCTGACACCACCACAAACGCGGCTAAGTTGGTAAATTCATTACGCACCACTTGCGGTCTTTCTGCTTGCACGGGAAAGCCGTTGATGGCGTTTACTTGGTTACGAATGTCATCCAACAGCTTGTCTAAATCTGTACTACTGGTTTTACGTACCACGACTCGTGACATTCCTGCACTCGATTGGCTGGTGATCTGTTTGATACCTGCAGTGCCGCTGATCGACTCTTCGATTCGTTGCGTCACGCTCTCATCAATTTGTTGTGCAGTACCGCCAGGATAAGCCACAGTAATACTGATTGAGGATGGTGCAATTTGCGGGAACGACTCGACACGCAACTGACCAAACGCCAACACACCGCTGATAACAATCGCCATCATCAACAAATTGGCAGCGATTGGGTTATTAATGAACCATTTTGTCATCCAACTCATTGGTTTGCTTCCTTAATCTGTGCGGCATCAGATTTACCCGCGAGCATGGCTTCAGAATGGATTCCATTGAACCTAGGCGCGACTTGTTTGCCGATAAGCATGGAAGAAAGTGGATACTGCACCACACGGCGAGGCTTATCACTGCGATCATTGAAGCGAATATCAAGCTCTTGGCTGCCTTGCCCAATAAGCGTTACCGACTCTTTTCGTAGGCGATCTTCTGTATCTAATGTCCAGACGTAGCCATCTCGCGTCATCGCACTCAAAGGTAGGCTTACGACGTCCTCTTGTAGACCGAAGTTAACCACTGCTTGAACCTGCTGATTAGGGAAAAGCCTAGGTTTATCTTGGTAAGGATTTTCAACCGACAGCACGACTTGTCTTTGACGAGTCACCGAATCCACTTCTGGTGACACATAGCGCACCTTCGCCGGCCATTGATTCCCAGAACGACTTACGACGCGAATGCTCGGCTTAACCAAGGCAGCCTGTACTTGTTGCCAATGCAATTCAGAGATTGGAAGCTCGATATCAATCGAATCACTGGCGGCTAACTCAAAGGTCACTTGCCCCGCCTCTACCCACTCTCTTGGGCTAATGTGGCGTTTCATGACGACCGCATCAAAAGGCGCCGTGATCACTGACTCTTCTACTAGCTTCTTCGCACTTACGTAAGCTTGTTTGGCTTGTTGCAAGTTGGCCTTTGCAGCATATACTTGGGGTTCTCTGCGCGCAAAGGACGAACTTGTTTTTGGGTTGAGCATCTTGAGCGCGACGGTTTGTTCATGCTTAGCCTGTTTCAATTCCAGCTCCGCTTGCTTTAACGCACTCAACGCTTGCGCCAAGTTCGCATCAACGGCGCTGGTATCTAACCTCGCCAACACATCGCCCTTAGTCACTAGCTGTCCCGGTTCAATGTTTTCATTCAGCCACTTAAGTTGCGCACTACTCGACGCTTTAAGTTGAATTGGCCAACGAGCAGCGGTTAAGCCTAGTACCGTTAACGTCGATTCGTGCTGCGAAGGTGTCACCTCCAATACAGAAACCGGTGCCAATACTGCTTGTTTCTTCACAGGTTCCGCTGCCTCAGGTTCCAATTCGTCGACAACAATCAAGGCAGCAAAGATAGCCGCACAACCGACTAATACCGAAAGTGGCTTTTTAAACTTCATAAGGCATCTCCTTGGTAGCCTGTTGGACAGAGGTAGGATTGAGTCGCTGACTGATTTCAGTAAGACGAGAGAGGGTTTGCAGCGTAATTGGTAGCATCACTGCGGTTTCAACAAACTCCAGTGAATAGGTAACGATAGAGAACACTTGTCCTGCAGTAGGCTGAATTAGCTGGCTAACCATCCACAAATTGCCCACGACTGCGCCAAACAGCACGGTGAATATCAGTCCGTAAACAATCGCCTCGGTATCTGAAA
This sequence comes from Vibrio chagasii, assembly GCF_002954585.1. Taxonomy (GTDB): domain Bacteria; phylum Pseudomonadota; class Gammaproteobacteria; order Enterobacterales; family Vibrionaceae; genus Vibrio; species Vibrio chagasii_A. The sequence continues at coordinate 263,944 of NZ_MSCI01000001.1, read as the reverse complement.
GCTTGATTTCACACTGTTTTAGTCGCTCAAAGTGCCAACGAAGCGCAGACAAACGAACACCGCTCAACAGTTGAACCTGCTGTTCGACTTGATCGTTAAATTGGCCGTTAAGCCGCGTGAAGGTTCGGTGGAACAAACCATAGATCGCGAGCATCGAAAACCCAGCAAACAACATGCAAAGCGCCAATGAGAAATGGAATGTGGAGAGAATCACCACAGTCGCAACAAGCTGTACCACTGCCGTCATCAGAGCAGGTAAATCGTCTTCTAAGAAATCAACCAGCTCACGCGACATGGTGAGACGAGCGTCTTTGGTTGATACAGATAAGCCACGCAGGTTTCGCTCCACAATATTCGCCAGTTTGACACGAATCGCCCCATAAACACGGGTATCGTAGAAACGGCGAACCACGCTGAGAATGACCAACACAAAGAGAATCAGTGCCAGCATCATCAAAGGCTGGAAGCTTTGGGTTAACACGCCATCGATGGCGTAACCAATAAACAGCGGCAGCAGAATAAGCATCACGTTTTCAGCTAAAACCATTAACCAAGTCGCAGCGACCTTTAATGGGTTAAGCCGAATAATCGTTAGCAGAGAGATGGGATGTTTGAATAGCATTATTGAGCCCATAAATGAATATGGCGTCAGTATTACCAATTCGGCATGGGAAAAAGTGTCCCAGATTGCTGTATTGGGAAATCACATGCAATTCAAGGGGAGCAAACCCTATAAGCGACGAGCTAAATTACATTAGTTAGAGGGAGGTTAGGACAGAAAAGTGGAATTTATCGAAATAAGAAAAGGGATAACTCACCCGACAGCAGAAAACATTGATTCGCTTATGTTTAGTACAAACGTATTGTTTATTAGGTACACACTGTCGGGCGAAAACTAAATTAGCTACTTAGTGTGTCTTCAAATACACCTAGCTCACGACCCAGCCAGATCGCTCGTACTGTATGGTCTAATGTTTCTTCACCACCGGTTACAGGGTGAATAAGCACTGACATATCACCACGCTCTTGCTCAAGCCATTCCACGATACCCGACTCTTTGTTAGCAAAATGAATCTCAAACATCGGCATTTTATGTGGACCAACTAAACGTTGTACTAAAGGAAAAACCTCTAATACGTCTTTACGCTCAGATAGAATCTTTTGACGCAGTGTTTCTGCTTGCTCTGCAAATCGCAGAGGGAAATAAACATGACCGTGGTACATGGCACCATCCTTTAGAATTATGATGTCGCAAGTTTATACCTAAACCGCATTCAATAGCTAAAGCTAAATATTATAAGCCAACCAAATCAGCACTCACGATTTTACGCGGTATCGCAGTTGTAGGCTGCCTTTTGCACAAAAGAATGCACAAAAGAAAAGCGCCATACATAATCTTATGTATGGCGCTCATTTACTTATCAATCTGAGGGTAAGCCTCGAACCTATCTACGTTAGATCTTTTTACTGTATGGGTTTAGCGCGCATTTCAGTCTTTTTAGTACAACCAATGCTGTCACACGTCCCCAACTAAACAACACTCTTTGATGTAAACGGAAAATAGTGTCGTAAAGGTTTCGTACAAATCGACCACGCAAAAGTACTCTATCATTCATGAGCGCGCCGACTGCATAGTCATGCCCAACCGCTACCAACATGCCTCCATCGTGGAACACAAAGGGTTGTAACGCCTTACCTTTCGCTAAACGCTTGAACTGCTGAGCCAAGTGACCCGCGGCTTGGTTAGCAGCTTGAGCTCTTGGTGGAACAAACGAACCATCCGGTTGTGGACACTCTGCACTGTCGCCAATCACAAAGATATCGTTGTCATTGGTTGTTCTTAGTGTCTGATCTACCACTAATTGATTGATTCGATTTGTCTCTAAACCGTCTAATTCACTTAGCCAATCAGCACATTTAATACCAGCAGCCCACACTTGCAGATCTGCTGAAATAATCTCACCTTCTGAAGTGACTAATTTTGTCTCTTCGGCTCTTTGAATTCGAGTACCAGTTCTAACGTTGATACCGTGTTTTACCAAAGCTTCATGAACTCGTTTCGACATGCATTCAGGCCCAGCAGGCAACACACGATAAGCCGCTTCAATCAAAGTGATTTCAAGGCTGCCTTCCTGACGATAGCGCTGTAGCTTGGCGCTCACTTTGGCTAGCTCTGCCGCCAGTTCAACGCCCGTTGCACCTGCGCCAACAATTGAAATTTTGCGCTGACTGCTTGCTCTCAGTAGAGGGTTGATCTCCTGCCAAGCTTTCTGTGCTTGCCCTGCTGAATCAAGGAATAGACAGTGTTCACTCACACCTTCTGTTTTAAAGTCATTGCTAATGGCGCCGACCGCAATAACAAGGTAGTCGTATTCTAGTTCTTGTGTCGTACCGCTAAAATGATTCAGCTTGATCACTTTATTAGCACGCTCTAAGCCGCTCATTGAGGCTTGAACATAGGTGTAACCATTACAAGATGCATGCTGGAAGTAGCTGACAGCGTCGAGTTCTTCGTCGAATGTCCCCGCTGCAATTTCGTGTAAGCGCGGTTTCCAGTAGTGGTGTGACGATGGCTCAACAAGTGTCACATCATAACGTTTATCACGACCTAAGCGCGTAACCAATTCAAGGCCAGCAGCGCCGCCGCCAACCACAACAATCTTTTCTTTCTGTTTCAACATTCGCTTACCCACCAAGCCTAAAGGCAAAATCTTTCTGATGGAGCGTATTATATTTATAACAAAATTAATGATAATCCCAATTTAAATTAAATCACCTTTACGAATTTGTAATGATTAGACTCATATTGATTAAATACAGGATCAAAAAAGCACCACATTCCAAAAGAATATGTGGCGCTTTTATCTACCTTAAATAAAAACTAAGGCTTTAGTTTCAGCACGTTATCAATGTCTTCAGCCGAGTGGCGCTCTGGTACTTGCTCCCACTCTTCGCCCCATGAGCGGTTAATAATACGACCACGCTGGAAGCCTTCACGCGCTTCTAGCAACTTCGCCCAACGAACGACATTGGTGTAAGACTCCACTTGTAAGAACTCAGCAGCATCATAAAGATTGCCGAGTACCAGATTGCCATACCAAGGCCAAATCGCCATATCGGCGATAGTCAGCTCTTCTCCAGCGACAAAGGTACTGTTTGCTAGCTGCTTATCCAGTACGTCTAGCTGGCGCTTAGCTTCCATCGCGAAACGGTTAATTGGGTACTCTTGCTTTTCATCTGCGTAAGCGTAGAAGTGGCCAAAGCCGCCGCCTAGGAATGGGGCTGAGCCTTGTGCCCAGAATAGCCAGTTAAACGTTTGAATACGAGCAGCGCCCTCTTTCGGTAAGAAGTAACCAAACTTTTCAGCCAAATGAACTAGGATGGAAGCCGATTCAAAAACGTTCACGTCTTCATTACCAGATTTATCGACCAAAGCAGGAATTTTCGAGTTAGGGTTTACACCAACAAAACCAGAAGAGAATTGATCCGACTCTCCAATGTTGATCAAGTACGCATCATATTCAGCTTCTTTCACACCGGCGGCTAGTAGCTCTTCAAGCATGATCGTCACTTTCTGGCCATTCGGTGTGCCAAGAGAGTAGAGTTGCAGAGCATGTTCACCAACAGCCAGATCTTTGTCGAATCGAGCGCCAGACTCAGGGCTATTAATATTTGCCCACTTGTTACCACCGGCAGCATCGTTAACCCACACTTTAGGTGGTGTGTATTGTTCTGACATGATATTTCCTTATTAGTATAGGGTCTTACCAACAGATATTAGGTCACATTTACTTGGTTAAAACCCCTCAATGCGTTTTCTTTTCAAACTGTTAAGCATGCCTTATTCCAGAAAGACATATCCAACATACAGCCCCCTTTGTCTTAGCGTTCACAAACCAGCCCAGCGTAAAATTGATGTTGGTTAAAGCAAAGTATCATTTAGTGACAACACCTCTAGAGCTTCAATAAAGCTGTGATAATATCGACTGATTACAACAAATAGGAATTTGGCAATGTCTTCAGATTACAATGGCTCAAGCGCGGCATACGCTCGCCAAGAGCAAGGTTACCGTGAGAAAGCACTCAAACTTTACCCTTGGGTTTGTGGTAAGTGCGCACGTGAGTTTGTTTACTCGAACCTAAGAGAGCTGACTGTTCACCACGTCGACCATGACCACACGAATAACCCTGAAGACGGCAGTAATTGGGAACTATTGTGCCTTTACTGTCACGATCACGAACATTCTAAATACACAGACCACGAACGCTACGGCGTCGATGCCACAGCGCGTTTAGATGACCACCAAACTGCAACACATAACCCGTTTGCTGACCTAGCGAAGATGATGAAAAAGTAAAACGCTCTTCATTTCAGGCTCGATAACAAGAAACCCCAGTATGTCTCCATACTGGGGTTTCTTTTATCTGCGGCCAAATCAAATCTCGCAGGATCAAAAAAGCCTTCCGAAGAAGGCTTTTGAAAATCTGTTTTTAACTATGCTGCAGCTTGCTTGCGAGACTCTTCAATCTGTTTCTCACGTTTCTTTAGTGTCAGCTTATCGCGGTAAGAAAACCACACGTAAGACACTACCACTAAGAAGAATAGGTAAGACAATGAGAAGATGAATGGTGACTGGATAATATCGTTAGAGATACCCCAAGACACGCCTACCACTGTTACTGCGATTTTAGCAAAGAAGCCACATAGTAGAAGCACTAGAGCTAACTGAGGGAAACGTGTGCTGCGGAATGCAAGCCAGTAGCAACTTCCCACTGCAAGTGCTGCAATGTAGAAACCGAATAAGAAAGAATGAATATGATCAGCGGCTGCTACACCACCGGTAATCGACATCAGTAGAATTAAAAATAGTTTCATAACACTTGCCTCTTAGTAGACTAGAAACGCATCCTTTCAAATTTGAAATCTCAGTTTGCGGTCTATTTTCCCACTTTTTACGGACAAAACAAGCCAAAAAAACGAACAAATTGTAACCAACAAGAAACACAAAGCACCGCATTAACAATCATTTAACATTCATAAATTCAACAAACTATGTCCCCTCTGGGGTTGTGGCGATTAATGTCTAATTTGATTTATTTTGTTACACAAAATTAACCACAGAAATAATTTAAAATTAATTGCAATGATGTGATGACAGCACGGTTTGTAGGGGCACTAGCAGGAAGATATTGGGTAAAAGCATGAATACTGGAGCCTAAACCAGCAAAGTGTACAAAAAAGAAAGGTGTTAACAACAACTGCAACACGCATAAAAAACAGTTCTTTAACAACTCAAGTTTAATTTTGATAAAAGTGGAAAAAGAGATTCCAATCACATTTTTATTGGTTATAATCCGCGCTCTTTTGCGCTACCTGTTGATAAACGCAAACTAATTTTGAAGAAACAATCACAATAACCCGTCTTTAGTCCTGTGGCTCTCACTAGACCAAAGACAAAACTGAGAATAAAAATGAGCAAGATTGATAAAGCTACACGTATCCTGCTAGCAGGCTTCTGTATCAACCTTTGTCTTGGCATCCTGTATGCTTGGAGTGTATTTAACAAAGCCCTACAAGGTGAAGGCTGGTCTGCAGCTGAAGCATCAGCACCATACGCGACTGCAACAATCACATTCTCTATCTGTCTTCTTGTTGCTGGTATCCTACAAGACCGCATGGGTCCACGTAAGATCCTAATTCTTGGTACAGCTCTTACTGGCCTTGGCATGATCGCATCAGGCTTTGCGACTTCTCCACTAATGCTAAACATCACATTTGGTGTTATGGCTGGTGCGGGTATCGGCTTCGGTTACGCATGTCTTTCTCCTTCTGCAATGAAGTGGTTCCACCCTTCTAAGAAAGGTATGGTTAACGGTCTTATCGCAGCAGGCTTCGGTCTAGCGGCAATTTACCTTGCTCCAGTTACTGCTGCTCTTATCGAGAGCATGGGCATCCAAACAAGCTTTAAGATTCTTGGTGTTGGTGTACTCGCAATCGCTGTACCTCTAGCAGCAACAATCAACAACCCACCAGCGGGTTACTCTCCAGCTGAACCAAAAGTAAAAGCTGGCCAAGCTCCAAAAGCGGTTAAGAAGAGCGAAGACCTATCTTGGAAAGTAATGCTGAAGACTCCTCAGTTCTACTCTCTATGGATCATGTACGCCTTCGCAGCTTCTGTTGGTCTAATGATCATCGGTAACATCACAAGTATCGCAAGCGCACAAGCAAACCTACCGAACGCGGTTTACCTTGCTTCTATCCTTGCTGTATTTAACTCAGGCGGTCGTGTTGCTGCTGGTATGCTTGCTGACAAAATCGGTGGCGTTCGTACTCTTCTACTTGCGTTCATTCTGCAAGGTGCAAACATGGCGCTATTCGCTACGTTTAACACTGAGTTCACGCTAATCATTGGTACAGCGGTTGCAGCGGTTGGTTACGGTACTCTACTAGCAGTATTCCCAACGCTTACAGCTGAATTCTACGGTCTTAAAAACTACGGTACTAACTACGGCGTGCTTTACACGGCATGGGGTATCGGTGGTGCAATCGGTACAGCGGTTGTTGGTTACTCGATGACTAACGGCGGCAGCTACGGCCTTGCTTACACTATTTCTGCAGCAATGATGGCAGTATGTATTGTTCTAGCAATCATCACTAAGCCAATGTCTGAAGCGAAAGCGGCTGAGCTAAAAGCATCGCAAGCTTAATCTGATAAAAGATTGAATTTGAAAAGAAAGAGCTTAACCTTAGGGTTAGGCTCTTTTTGTATGAAGCGACGTATCAAGTGACATTAGAATCCACTCCTCAACTGCACCCAACTTACTATCTCGACAACTTCAATCGACTGATTGAACACGCTCAAATGCACTACCCTGACTTGCTGAGCGCCGATGAAACTCGTTGGCTACAAAGTTACAAGCGCCTTTCTACACCTAGCCAGTGTTTAATGGTTCGTTTGCTGTCTCGTAAGGGGTGCTGGTTTCGCAGTGATAAACTCGACTACGTTGAAATACCCAATCTCTCCGATGCGCTGCAAGAACTAAGTACATCAGGCTTTATTGCGCTGAGTAATCCTAAAGCTTCGCACAACCTTGTCATCACAGAGCATGAGTTGGGCTTACACTTGCTCACCAAGCCTGAGCTAGTCAACGTATTCCTTACCCTCAGAAGCAGTAAGTCGGCTAAAAAAGACATGCTATTAGGACTGCTGACTCAACAACCTTTTGATAATTATGAAGCGTTAACATTTGACTGTATCCATGTTAATGAAGCTGAAGTTATCGATGTATTACTGCTACTCTTCTTCGCCAATACATACCAAGATCTCAGTCAGTTCGTATTAAGCGACCTTGGCCTCAACACCTTTGAAAACTACCCATTGAGTAAGCAGCGTCGCTTCTTCAACTCCAGAGAGCAGCTCAGCCAACTGCTCTCAATGCGCGACGTTCAACGCCAATATTATGAAGGCGACCGTAAGGACTGCGACGTTCTTGAGCACCTTTTGCAATCCTTGCCGTGCGAATCAGAACATCGCACCATCGCGAGAAAGCGCTCACGCCTGATCAATGACATTGCTCGTGATCTAGAACGGCTCAATCAGAACGAAAAAGCAGTTCATTGGTTTAAACAATCATCACTTCCACCGAGCAGAGAGCGGCTTGCTCGCATCTACGACAAGCAAGATGAGCTAGACCTAATGAGTGACACCGTCACGGATATGCAAGCAAATCCATCTGACGTATCAGAACTGGAAGTCGCCGTTAAGCTTGAACAGAGGTTGCTACGCAAGCAGGGACAAAAGGTTCCACGCACTTCAAAACCAATTTGCGAACAAATGAGATTAGAATTAGACCTAAGCCAAACCAGAGTTGAGCTTGCCGTTAAGCAACATTTTGAAGCTCAAGGTTGGGAAGTCTACTTTTCAGAGAACAGCTTTCTGTGTGGATTATTCGGCTTGGCGTTTTGGGATGTAATTTTCTCAGATGTAGAGGGTGCGTTTATCAACCGCTACCAATATCGACCATTGGATCTCTATCATTCAGACTTTCAACAAAAGCGTGAATTGCAAATCAATGCTGTAATCCAAACCATCTCGAACCAAGGCATTGATCACTTGCTCGATATCTATGATGAAAAGCTTGGCATTGCTAATCCGTTTGTGCATTGGAATCACTTCCCTAAAGCACTCATCGAACGCAGCATCCACTCAGTGCCACGAGCATTGCTGATCGATCTCTTCAAAGTCATATTGAGTGACCTAAAACTGTTTAGAACCGGAATGCCTGACTTGATCGCTTTTAAAGATCACCAATTTCACTGGATAGAAGTCAAAGGCCCTGGAGACAAATTACAAGATAACCAATGGCGTTGGATAAAGGAATTCGAGCGCCTCTCAGTCCCCTTCTCTGTTTGTTACGTTAACCAGTAGACCTAAATACTGAGCTTTATGCCCGCAGCCAAGCCTAGCGAATCACTCAACCCTATAGAGTTCTTGTCTACAAAATTGTCAGAACATGAGCATTTTCAATCATTTTCGATATAATTAGAACAAATGCCAAATATCTAAGTACGTATGAATTTGAAAAAACTCTTCATTTTGTCTCTTGTCAGCGTGTTCTCAGGTTGTGCCGTGTATGCGGGTCTAAACTTTGATGAGCTGTTTGGCGAACAACAAGTTCGTGATCGCCAAACTCCTATCCTTTCAGCTCAATCGCAACACTTTCTCAACGAAGTTAAACCGATCATTGATAACCGATGTGTGGTTTGTCACGCCTGCTATGATGCACCCTGCCAACTGAAAATGTCTTCTGTGGAGGGTATCGACCGAGGTGCCAGTAAAGCACTGGTTTATCAAGGTACGCGTTTAACAGCATCGGCTCCCACGCGCTTGTTTGAAGATGCGTTAACCACACAAGAGTGGCGCGATGCAGACTTCCACCCTGTACTCAACGAACGTATGCAGAATTCGACCGCTAACTTAGATGCCGGGCTAGTTTCTCGTATGTTGATACAGAAAGAGAATCACCCACTTCCAGATCAAGCACAGCTAGAAGGCTTCGACTTTTCAATCGATCGTGACCAGCAGTGTCCAACTATCGAAGAGTACGCTCAATATGAGAGAGATTATCCTACGTGGGGTATGCCTTATGGGATGCCTAACTTAGACAAGACAGAATACGCGACTCTAATGAGCTGGCTAGAAAATGGCGCTTTGATGAACGAACATATTCCGCTAAGTGAAGCTGAGCAAGAGCTAGTTAATACTTACGAAAAGTTCCTCAACAAGAGCTCAAGAAAGAGCCAACTTTCAGCACGTTATATCTATGAGCACCTGTTCTTGTCGCACGTTTACTTTTCTGAGTTAGGACAACCAACACGCTTTTTCTCTATTGTTCGCTCAGCAACACCTCCTGGCGAACCGGTTAAGCGTATCACCACTCGTCGCCCTTATGACGCTCCAAAAGTACCACGCGTGTACTACCGCCTTATCCCTGAGCAAGGCACAATTGTCGATAAGACACACATGCCTTTCGCCCTCAATGAAGAACGCCTGCAAAACTGGAACACTTGGTTCTTTGATGCCGATTACACCGTAGATAAGCTGCCAAGCTACGATATTGATATTGCCGCGAACCCAATGACCTCGTTTGAAGCTTTGCCAGTAAACTCTCGCTTTAAGTTTATGCTCGATAACGCTCAGAACACCATCATGGCTTACATCAAAGGCCCTGTGTGTCGTGGTCAGTTGGCATTAAACGTGATTAACGACCGATTTTGGGTATTCTTTATCGATCCAGACAAAGCCGATCTTCCAGAGATCAACGCCTTTTATGCAAGCCAACGTGACAATCTTAAGCTTCCAAGTGAACTTGAAAGTAACACGGTTCCTGCAACGAACTGGGTTAGATATTCAAAACAGCAAGCACGCTACCTGGAAGGGAAATCAGACTTTGCTAACAAGTGGTTTAAGAACGGTGAGAACTTAACGACAGACATTATCTGGGATGGCAATGGTACTAACCCGAACGCTGCCCTTACTGTTTTCCGTCACTTTGACAGTGCATCGGTGGTACAGGGCTTAGTTGGTCCTCAACCAAAAACCGCGTGGATTCTGGACTATGCACTTTTAGAAAGAATTCACTACCTACTTGTTGCTGGCTTCGATGTTTACGGAAACTTTGGCCACCAACTTATCACTCGTATGTTTATGGACTTCTTACGTCTTGAAGGTGAAAGTAACTTCTTAACACTGTTACCAAAAGATGTACGACACCTTGAGCACTCAAGCTGGTACCAAAATCAAAGCGTCCAGTTGAGCGATTTCTTGCAACGTAATATCGCACCTTTTGATCAGCCAACTAGCGTGGTGTACAAAACGGCCGATCCAAAACGCGAGCTGCTCGATAAGCTGAAAGATAAGTTGAGTCCGATACTCAATGACCGTTATGAGATCGTTGATACTGGCTTTAGCCGTAAAAATGAAGCACTGCTTAAACAGGTGAGCTTGGTGAAAGGTGAAGGCCTACGCCATGTGCCTCAACTCGTGATGATCATGATTGAGGGTGAAAACGGTGAAGAACAACTGTTCACCATGATTCACAATAACGCTCACAGCAACATTTCTAGCTTGTTTAACGAAGAAGGTAACCGAGATTACGCTAATGACGACTTAACGCTCGTCCGAGGCATTGTAGGCAGTTATCCAGCCGCTTATCTATCACTGACAGAGAAGGAAATTCCAACTCTCGTGAAGTCTCTACAAAACTTACAGACTGAAGAAGATTACGTAGCGCTACTCGATAAGTTTGCTATCCGACGCAGCTCTAGTGAGTTCTGGCCATTCAGTGACCGAGTGCATCGTTGGTATCAACAAGACCAACCGATAGAGTTTGGCCTATTGGACTACAACCGCTTCGAAAACCGTTAGTCTGAAGCATCGCTTTGAAAACAAAAATCCTCTGTCTTAGCAGAGGATTTTTTTGTTTCTGGATGCTCATTTAGACAGAGCTCAGCCTAGCCTAAGAAGCTCATTATGTGGCAGAGAACATTTAATATCAGACATGTTTTTGCAGCGCCGCTAGAGAGTCTTTAACGAGCCCCGTTAACTCTTCAGAGCTCTCTCTGTATTGCGTTAAAGGCTCACTGCTTATCTCAATGCTCTTACACACATCAAACAGGGCTAATAGTCCTAAACTGCCCGCTGACCCTTTGAGCTTATGAGCGAGCGATTTCACCTCACGGGCATTTTCCGCATCATTGGCGTCAGCCATTTCTTTTAACGTCTCAAGGCTGCTTTGTTCAAAGAGCCCGACAATCTGCTTCATCTTATCCAAACCAAGAATAGACAAGTCGCCTTCGATTACTTTGCTATCAATTATCAATTTGCTATCAGAAATGGTCACAGGGCTTTCCTCTTGGTTTGACTGTTCAACTTCGCTTTCGACTATAAGGTCGCTCTCAATACGCTTTTCACAAAACCCATGCTCGTTTCTCTTGCAGCTCGAGTCGTTAGGATCTGGCTGTGGCAATAGCAAGGTCTTGCCATCTAGTTGAGTCACAATCAGCCTTGCAAGCGCCTCTTTCTCCAAAGGTTTTGGTAAGAAGCCATCAAACCCATTCGCCAAATAACTTTCTACTTCTTCATTAAACACATGAGCCGATACCGCCACCATAGGAGGTGCATAATTTGCTGCGCTCTCTGGCAATAGGCCTAAAGCAGATGATTGAACCTCAATCTCTTTAAGTTGCTGAATGAGGTCAACACCATCGCAGTCCGGAAGGTTGATATCAACCAGCGCAATATCGAAGACTTGTTCACTGTATATCTCACGAGCTTCTTGTCCGGTTGTGACAATCACGACCTCATGCCCTAGGTTGTTTAAGAAGCCTTCAGCAACGATGCAGTTCACTGGGTTGTCTTCAATCAACAGCACTTTCGCTCGAATACAGGTTTCAACCACTGCGGCTTTGGTTTCGATTTTTTCGCCTGCTTGAAGCGGTAAAGAGAACCAGAACTGACTGCCTTCCCCTTCTTCTGAATGAACGCCAATATCACCGTCCATTGCCAACATGATGCGCTTGCTGATCGCCAGACCTAACCCAGTGCCACCCGTTTTGTTTCGACCACTGTTGGTTTGGCTAAACGCATCAAATAAGCATTTTTGTTCACTTTCATGTATCCCAACGCCAGTATCAGATACTTCAAACATCACGCGGTTTTCATCTTCAAGATCTAAGCTGATGAAGATGTCGATATCGCCCTTTTCAGTGAACTTAATCGCGTTACCAACCAGATTATTCAATATTTGGCTAATACGGGTGACATCACCGCGCCAATAGCGCTGTACATCACTTTCGATATGGTAGCTAAAGCCAAGCTTCTTCTCGGCTGCACGCCCTTCCATCAATTGATAGGTGTCTTGAACCATTTGATGCAAGTCGAAAGACGCAATCCTTATCTCAAGATGTCCGGCTTCAATTTTAGAGTAGTCCAATACATCGTTGAGAATAGCTAATAAGTTCTTACCACTGCGATTGATGATGTCAGCATAGCCAGATTGTAGAGGGTTCAATCCAGTATCTTTTAACAAACGAGCTGTACCCAATACCCCATTCATCGGCGTTCTGATTTCGTGACTCATGGTTGCCAAGAAAGCTGACTTAGCACGGCTCGCTTGCTCGGCGGCGCTTCGCGCTTTGGCGTGGTTGGTTACCTCTACATTCAACTTCTCGTTAGTCTTTTGGAGTTGGTAGGTTCGCTCAGTGATCAGTTCTTCAAGGTGCTCTTTATGTTCTTCTAACTCTCGTTTCGCTTTAGCCTCACCCACAGCCACTACTTGTAGCGCCTGCGCCGTGTTTCTTGCTGTGATAATTGCTTCGCCCATGTGTGCAAGCTCATCATTACCTTTTACTGAGATATCAATATTAAGGCGCCCTTGAGCAATCGACATCAGGGCTGCCGAATATTCAGCAAGGCGTTTCACGACCGACACATACACCACGCGCCATACAATAAACGCTACTATCACCAAGCCAATAATAGAGATCACAGAGAGCGACCATTGCGCCAGGCTTAACGTAGAAGTCAGTTCATCTACCGCTTTTTTCGTACTCAGGTTAGAGTCATCGATCAGTTGGTTTACCGTCGTGTTCAGCTGTGAGAATAACTTCAAGGTATTTTGCATCAACAGCTCAGATTTTTTGGTGTTCTCATACTGCTCCAGAGAGATATCAAACACCACTTGGCGTTTTTGTAGCTCTTCCAGAAGCTGGGACATCTGCTCTGAACGTGTTGGATCTTCTACCGCTTTGACGCGGCGAACCATGATCCTAAGGTTGGACTCAAATTCAGTTTGGATTTGATGGATACGCTCAACATTGGTTACCGTTTGAGTTTCCTCAATCTGGTTGAGCATTTTGAACGCCAGCAAGTGCAATTCGTGTAGGCGCTCTGAGAGATCAAGGTCGACTTCCACCAGCGCATCTAAGGCTTGGTAGGCTTTGTCGGTTTCTTTAGTCTCTAGCAGGTCATAGATATGGGTAACGTTAGCAACGGCTATGGTTGCGGTGTTCAGCACTTGAGTTCGAGTCAGCTGTTCTAGCTCTTCAGCCAATAGGCGCATCTCTTCAACACGAGACGACAGCTCTTTGGTTAGCCAGAGTTTACGTTCTACGGAAACGCCCAGCTCCGCCAACGTATTGATAACGCTCTGCACATTCTTTTCAAGTTTATGCAGCAGTTCTGAATCAAAGCTATCGACACCCAAATCTTTGATGTGTTGTAACAAGGCTTCTAGTCGGTCAAATAGCAGCGTGCCAGCCTCTTTTCGCTCAGCTTCATTTTTCGCATTAGAGAGGGTTTGTACAGACGAAATGATGCGATTACTCAACTCAGAAACCTGACGAGCTTCAATCATCGCTGGTAGCGCTGAATCAACAACGTTTCTCTCTGTTTTAGCAACAAAGCTAAATCCAGATACCCCGATCAATGCAGACAAAAGAACGAGCATCGCCATCACTAAAAATGAGGCCAGCAGCTTGCGTCCAATACTTGCTGAAGCTAACAACATAAAACCTAAACCTTAAAACGTTCTTCTTTACCCCTGCAGAATACGCTATATTTTGCAGTGTTTCTTATCTAAAACCAATAAAACGGCAATTCATGCGCACTAAATTCTTCGCGTCAAAACTTCTTTTATCTTTACTTGCGTTAGCCGCCTCTTCCGCTAGTGCTGATGAGCTATTAAGCCCTATCAAACCGGCAACTGCGACGTCACAAAAAGAGAAGATTTGCGCCATCTACCCACACCTCAAGGATTCCTATTGGTTATCTGTGAATTACGGCATGATTTCCGAAGCCGAACAATTGCAGGTTGAACTACGAGTGCTAGAAGCTGGCGGCTACCCTAATGTTGGCAAACAAGCCTCACAACTCGTCCTGTGCACTAAATGGGGTGCTGATGCCATTATTTTAGGTACAGTGTCACCAGACGCCTATCACGATAACCTTACTGACTGGGTTGGTTCGACACCTGTGTTTGCAACAGTGAATGAATTGACGTTAAGCAAAGAGCAGCAAAAAGTACTGAAAGGTACAGTCGGTGTTGATTGGTATCAGATGGGCTTCCAAGTAGGTGAGTATTTAGCGAAGCTTCATCCAACAGGCTCTGGCGAAACCCCGATTGCATTATTGCTTGGCCCTCAAGCAAGCGGTGGCACCAAACCTGTTGCATTAGGATTCTATGACGCGATTAAAGATAGCGATGTAAAAATCGATGTGAGCTATTGGGCTGACAACGACAAAGAGCTGCAACGCAACCTTGTACAACAAGTGATAGAACAAGCAAAGGTTCAGTACATCGTTGGTAGTGCCGTTGCCATCGAAGCTGCAATCAGTGAGCTAAGAGCGGCGGGTAAGACCGATGAAATTGGTCTGATTTCCAGCTATTTGAGTCATGGTACTTACCGTGGCTTACTGCGAAACAAGGTGCTTTTTGCACCAACCGACAAAATGGTAGAACAGGGTCGCTTGTCGGTGAAACAAGCGGTGAGTTACTTGCGAGGGCAGCCTTACGAGATGCACAGCGCACCAAAAATTGAAGCTCTGACCCCAGCAACACTCAAAGATCAAATTATTGCCGATTCATTGTCACCTTCTGAGTTTCGGCCGGTATTCAGTGTGAATCCATAGTGTTATATTGAGTTAAGCACTCATAACAATAAAAATACGAACGATAATTTAGGGACAATTCATGCAAAAAACAACGCGTACTATGCCAACGCATAAGCATATCGCTCTAGTCGCTCATGACCACTTCAAACCTGAGCTACTAAGATGGGTAAAAGAGAATAAAGAGAAGCTACAAAGCCACTTCCTTTATGCGACTGGTACAACGGGTTCTCTGCTAAGCAAAGAGACAGGTTTAGCAATCAAGAGCATGATCAGTGGCCCAATGGGTGGTGACCAACAACTTGGCGCTCTGATTTCAGAAGGCAAAATCGATATGCTGATTTTCTTCTGGGATCCACTTAATGCCGTACCGCACGACCCTGATGTAAAAGCACTACTGCGTATCGCGAGTGTTTGGAACATTCCAGTTGCAACCAACCGCGCGACTGCGAACTTCCTTTTCAACTCTTCAATGCTAGAAGAAGAAGTGATTATCGAGATTCCAGATTACGAAGCGTATCTTGCTGAGCGTACCTAATTCTCGTTAAGACAGACCAATACGTCACAGACTAAAAAGCCTGCTTAATCGCAGGCTTTTGTTTATCTGAATATAGAAGTTCTGAGAAGAGGCTATTTGTCACTCCACACTGCCATTTCATTGCCACTTGGCTCGCGAAAATGAAAGCGTCGACCACCAGGGAAACTGAATATTTCACGATTGACCTCTCCGCCCGCATCAAGCACGTCACGTTCAGTCTGTTCGAGATCTTCACTGTAGAAAACCATCAACGCCCCGCCCTTTTCTGCATCAGAAGACAAATCAGCCAAGTAGAAACCGCCCATTAACCCTTTACCTTCAAAAGCAGAGTACTCAGGACCATAATCTTCAAAGTGCCAACCAAACACTTGGCTGAAAAACGCCTTAGTCGCTGCAATATCTTTCGCAGCAAATTCGATATAATTGATTGAGCCATGTTCCATATGTATGTCCTTCTACTTTATGTCTGCAAATAAAATACAGCGAAAGCAACTTTAGCCCTTAGTTGGCATCCTGTCTGAGTAGCTACTTTTTACGAACCACTGGGTAGTCAGAACCGTGTAGCTCTTGTACGAAGCCTGAACCATCGCCGCTGTGCGTGATCCACACTTTCTCTTTAGCACGTGTCATCGCTACGTAGAACAAACGACGTTCTTCCGCGTATGGGAACACGTCTGACGATTCAGTCAATGCACCATCAATGTGTAGTTGCTTCTTCTTCGCTGGGAATTGTCCTTCATCCACGCAAAGGATAATAACGAAGTCTGCTTCTTTACCCTTACTGGCGTGACAAGTCATGAAGTTGATATCAATCGAGGTGTAGATCTTCTTCCAGTCTTCTAACAACTCAGGTTTATGGTAGTGATTACGCCCAAGCATCAACACCGACTTGTTGGTTTTACCTTTAGATTGGCGGTTGAGTTGATCAAGGATCTTCTCAACCTCTTTACTTGGTGCACTGTAGACCGCCTTTTGCTTCTGTTGCTTGAAGCTGTTTAGCTCTTTCGGTAACTGAATTGGGTTCTCTTGCACAAAACGATTCGCCACAGCACCTAACTGATTGTTGAAACGATACGTGGTATCTAGGTGATGAATGGTCGAGCTCGCGAAACGATCTTTAAAGCCTGTAGTTAAATCAACGTCTGCACCCGCGAATTGGTAAATAGACTGCCAATCATCGCCCACGGCAAAAATAGAGGCTTGGTGCTCCGCTTTAGACTGGTTACACAGCGCCTCAACCAAAGCAAGACGATCAGGAGAGATGTCTTGATACTCATCGATCATGATGAACTTCCAAGGCGAGATAAACTTACCTTTTTCGACGTACTGAGTCGCACGGCTGATCATAGTCGAGAAATCGATATGGTTCTCTTCTTTCAATGCCTTCTGCCACGCCGTCACACAAGGCCAGCACAAGGATAGCTCACTGTTAAGACGTGTGTAATCACGGTGGTCGATAAGCTGTTGCTGTACTTCTTTCTTGGTTAAGCCTGATGCGTTCAACTGTTCCAGTTGCTTTTCAAGCCAGCCAATTAACTTAAGGTTTGAAACGTGGCTGCCTAGCTCGTCATCACCCGTTAGGTAAGCAATTGGCCATTTAGATAAGTGCTTCTGCCAACGCTTGAAGTTGGTCGGCGTCATCCAGTGCTTCTTCAACCAATCAATGCACCAGGCTTGGCGCTGATTGTCATCTAAAGCAAGGGGAGAAATCACCACACGTTCGGTTTCAACCTCATTCAAGATCTTCAAACCCAACTGGTGGAAGGTATTCACTTGAACTTTCTCAGCCGACAACCCAATTTTACTGTCGAGCCGCTGCTTCATTTCTTCGGCCGCTTCACGACCAAAGGCAA
Source organism: Vibrio chagasii (assembly GCF_002954585.1). Taxonomy (GTDB): domain Bacteria; phylum Pseudomonadota; class Gammaproteobacteria; order Enterobacterales; family Vibrionaceae; genus Vibrio; species Vibrio chagasii_A. Next base: position 246,383 of record NZ_MSCI01000001.1, on the reverse strand, counting down.
GCAATAAAAGCTCTTCAGCTTGCGCTTGGTGACTTTGCAATAAGTAAGCGACACGTGCTGTCAGAACACTGGTTTTCCCTGAGCCCGCACCTGCAAGAATCAGGTTGTGGTCATCGTTCATTAGAACCGCATACTGCTGAGACAAGTTCAACGGCGATGACTCACATTGAGCAAACAAGACTTCCCAGTTTTTTCTCTCTGTCTCGAGCCATTGCTGGTTTCTTTCCGCTTGCTTAGCCTCGGTGTCAGACAACCACGGCTGCAGCCTTGCGATGCGATTTGGCATACGCTGCGCCGCTTCGTCCAGCGTCATCGTCATACTCTCTAAGCCAGAGTTAACCTTTTCTACCCAAGTGTTGACTTTAGAATGAGGAAGAAAGGCTGGTAGTTGCTCTAAGCGTAACAACTCAGCTTCCCATTGAGGTACGTGTTCGGCCAACTGCTCGCACTGTGTGTCGTGCCACTTCTGGTATGCTGCCACCGATGCGCGTGCAAATTGACGACACTGGTCCCAAGGTAGGCCTTGAACTAACCAACTGCGCTGCTTACCGTCTTGTTGGTTAGCAAAAAACTGTAACGATCCCCAAAACAATCCGCGTTTGATCGCGATCTTGCCACTCCAAATAGTAAACGGGATACGTTCCTCACTACCTACTGACGACAACAGCAGGCGTGAACCATCGAGTACAACCTGATGGTATTCATTTTGAATAAAAAATTGTGCAGTCTTGTTAGCGCTTAGCTGCATTGGAGTGTGCTCTTAATTGGGAATATTGAATTTATATCATGATGCAATGAGAATTAATAATATCTCATATCTTATCGACGCTTTCATGACCACCTACGGACAATTATGGATAAGTATCAAATTCTTGTGCTTGATTTCTGTTAGGATTATGGTTTTTAGTGCGTCAAGCGAGTGACTGTGGAATTTTCAGCCAAATTACGCCTCTATTGGGCAAATAAAACCATAAATTACAGCGTATTAATTCTCATCACTCTGCTCGGTGTGGTGGTGCCTGCTTGGTATTATGGACAGAACACACTCATCACCCCTCTGATTCTAGGTGTCATCGCAGCCGCACTGGCGGAAAGTGACGATAGCTTTACAGGGCGACTCAAAGCCCTGACCTTAACCTTTATCTGTTTTGCAATCGCTGCCTTTTCTATTGAACTTCTTTTCGACACGCCGTGGCTGTTCGCGTTAGGTCTATTTGCGTCAACATTCTCTTTCATCATGCTGGGCGCAATTGGCCCGAAGTACGCAAGCATTGCGTTTGGCTCGCTGCTAGTGGCCATTTACACCATGCTAGGTGCCCACGAGAGCACTAACTTATGGTTCCAGCCTTTGTTGCTATTAACAGGCGCGGCTTGGTACTACTTCATGTCGATGATTTGGCAGATTGTGTGGCCAATGCAACCCGTACAGCAGAACCTTGCCACTGTGTTTGACCAAATTGGCACCTACATGGAATCTAAGGCTGAGCTTTTCTACCCTGTTTCAGACCTTATTCCGCAACCACACCGCATTATTGAAGCTAAATTAAATGCGAGTACCGTGAACGCGCTCAACATGTGTAAAGCAACCCTGCTTAACCGTTCTAAGCGTGGACACATTGATGGCCCTAGTGACCGCTTCTTAAATACTTATTTCATCGCACAAGACATTCACGAGCGTGTAAGTTCAACCCACTATCGTTATCAAGAACTTGCTAAACACTTTGAACGCTCTGACGTGCTATTCCGCTTCAAATACCTACTGGAAGCGCAGGCAACGGCATGTAAAGAAGTGGCGAGCTCGCTCAAGGTTGGTTCTGAGTATCAACATGGTGACAAGTCTGTATTGGCGCTAGATGAGCTGATGTCTTCACTTAATCATCTGCACCAACAGAATAAGCCCGAATGGAAGCCGCTGTTGAACCAACTGGATTACCTGTTCAATAACCTAGCGACCGTTGAGAAACAGTTATCAAATATCAGTAACCCAGATGCAGAAAAGCTCGAAGAAGACGTATTAGACGACACAAACCCACATACGTTGTCAGCAATGTGGCAGAAGATCAAAGCTAATCTACATACTGACTCTATGTTATTTCGTCATGCTATTCGTATGGCAATCACACTGACACTTGGCTATGGGATCATCCAAGGGTTTGAGATCGAACGCGGTTATTGGATCTTGCTAACGACACTGTTTGTTTGCCAACCTAACTACAGTGCTACCCGTCAAAAGCTGACTGCTCGTGTTATTGGTACCGTTGCTGGCCTGTTGATCGGTGTACCACTGCTGACCTTCTTCCCTTCTCAAGAAAGCCAATTGGTATTCATTGTGATCAGTGGCGTGATGTTCTTTGCGTTCCGCATCAATAATTACGGCTTCGCAACAGGCTTCATCACCCTATTGGTATTGTTCTGCTTTAACCAGCTTGGTGAAGGCTACGCTGTGGTTCTGCCGCGGCTTGCAGATACCTTTATAGGTTGTGCTCTGGCGGTATTGGCTGTCGTTTATGTGTTACCAGACTGGCAATCAAAGCGACTACACAAAGTGATGGCCGACGCGCTCGATGCCAACAAGAACTACTTGGCACAAATCATCGGCCAGTATCGTGTCGGAAAGAAAGACACGCTGAATTACCGTATCGCTCGTCGCAGCGCGCACAATAACGATGCGAATCTGACCGTGGCGATCAGCAGTATGTTAGTCGAGCCTGGAAAATATCGTACTTCTGAAGATGAGAGTTTCCGCTTCCTAACGCTCAACCATGCCCTATTAAGCTACATTTCCGCTTTAGGTGCGCATAGAACACGTATCGACGACGAGGCAACCCATAAGCTCGTTTTAGATGCTCACCGCGTCATCCATGAGCACCTCGACGCGCTCAATGATCAGCTTTACTCTCACTGCGAGCAGTGTGAAGTCAAAAATACCTATGATCCTGATTTGGATAAACGTTTGAGTGAGTGGCGAGAAGAAGATGAAAGTTCTGTCAGAATGGTTCTACAGCAGCTGCATTTGATCTATCGAATGCTTCCAGAACTGCATACACTAGCAACCAAATTTGCGGTTAAGGTAAAAATCGATAAAGCGTTTGAAACGGGCGCCTCTTGCTCGAAAAACAAAATACCATAAAAACAAAAAGATAGCGTGAATTGTTTATCTTTTGATCATTTGTTGGATTTATAGATTGCTCTACCAATACCTATAATTGGGTAGAGCAGCTCCTCACCCAGCCTTACTACATAAGAGATGAGTCGATTTTTAGATTGTCATGACTTTCTGACTTTGATTGACCAAGCCTTAACTTTGCTTAACATTCCTCGGACAAAACACGACCACAGAAATTTATAGTTGTCTTAGTTCTAGGAAACGACAAAATAAGCTTAATATTCACTTAATCTTGTTTGATTTCTGGTAACAGTAGCCTATGCTCTTTAGAGCATATGGAATTGCAGCAAGGTCACATTATGAATACACAACAATTTGAAGCATTTAAACAGCAGATCCAACTTCTTAGCCCACAGCAACTCAAAACATTACAAGGTGAGATAGACGGCACTTTGGAAACAGAAAAAGAAACTCTGCTTACTGATGAAGAGCTAAGTGCATTGAACGATCTGTTCAGTTAATAGACAGACCTCACTATTTTAGCTTAAGTTTCCTCCTTTATTGTAGATCTCTCCTGCTCACCATTGCGCTTAAAATATCGTCAACCTAGACTCTTCTCATACGTCAATTAAAGGTCCTGCTATGTCGATATCTGGTATTCAATCTGGTTACGCCATTATTCAGCAGTCTGCCAACATGGCTGAAGAAGCGGCGATCGAACTCAACCAAGCCTCAAAACATAATCAAGTCTCTGAACATGTGCCCAAATCTGACGACGATGTAGTCGAACGCAGCGATTTCAGCTTTAATCAAGTTGAACCTGAGCAATCCCTTTCATTTAAAGAAAAAAAACCAGATCCTACTGCTTCCTCAAGCGATGCGTTGGTCAAATTAACGCAGAGTGCTAGCTATAACCGTGTTGGTGCTAGCGTCGTGGAGCGCCAAAGCGAAGCCATTGGCAGCCTGCTCGACATCCATATCTAAGCCTTGCTGATCATTTGAGCTAGACTACAATCAAGTTTAACGACAATTTTGTGGGGTGTGAAACAAGACAACCCAAGCACTCTAGCGGCTTTTTGGTGTAATTAGCACACAAACTGTAACTCATTATATCTGGCGCTTGTTTCTGGTTTATTACTCGGTAGAATCAGCGCAAACCAATTTGCTGCACAAACTTTACTTCATACTATTTATGCCAAAACTAAATCTGCATCGCCGCGACTATGTTTCTATTTTAGGGGGCGATATCTCCGCAGACGAATTAGAAAATAAACTCCAGCCTCATTTTGAAAAGCCAGCAAAGAAGCTGACTCCTAGCCCTTACCTGACAGAAAAGAATGTGACACGCCGTTGGACGGCTCTCGACCACGCAGAATCACAACAAGAGCTACTCGACCCTCATACCGAAAGTCAGATGCAAGCCTACGAAAAAAACATCGAGCACTTCGTTGGCACAGTAAAAGTGCCTGTCGGTATTTCTGGGCCGCTGCGTGTTAATGGCCTATTTGCCCAAGGTGATTATCTAGCTCCACTGGCAACAACCGAAGCAGCACTTGTCGCGTCTTATAACCGAGGCTCTAAACTCATTAGTGCTTGTGGTGGTGCGAGTGCAATGTTGCTCAATGAAGGCGTAACACGAACTCCTGGCTTTGCATTCCAAGGTTTGGTTGAAGCTGGACAGTTTGTGGCATGGGCAGTGACTCAGTATGAGAAGTTTAAAATCCTAGCTGAATCTACGACTTCCCACGGCAAACTGACCGATATCAATATCAACATTGAAGGCAACCATGTTTATTTGGTGTTTGAGTTTCTTACGGGAGATGCGTCTGGGCAGAATATGGTGACCATCGCGACCAATGCGGTATTTGAGTACATCATAGAAAACACCCCAGTTAAGCCTGACCACGCCTTCCTTGATGGCAACTTATCTGGCGATAAGAAAGCGAATACCCAAACCCTACGCAGCGTTCGTGGCAAAAAGGTCACCGCTGAAGTTAATATCCCAGCAGAACTTGTAGCTAAGTATCTACACACCACGCCAGAGAAGATGGTTCAGTTTGGTCAAATGACCACTGTGGGCGGCGCTCTTAGCGGCACTATCGGTATCAATGCCCACTACGCTAATGCACTGGCTGCACTTTACATCGCTTGCGGACAAGACGCTGCGTGTGTTGCAGAATCTGCCATCGGCATGACTCGCATGGAGCTAAACAAAGAAGGCGGTTTATACGCAAGCGTGACGCTTCCTAACCTAATGGTAGGCACTGTTGGTGGTGGTACAAGCCTTCCAAGCCAAAAAGCGTGTCTTGATTTGCTAGGTCTGCACGGCAATGGTAAATCCCAAGCCTTAGCTGAGGTTTGTGCTGCATTGTGTTTAGCCGGTGAGCTTTCAATCGTAGGTGCATTTTGCGCAGGCCACTTTTCACGAGCTCACCATAAGTTAGCTCGTAAATAACCTTTATCAATTTGGCTTGTTCGGTTTTGGTGTAAATTCAAAATCACAAGCCAATTTGAATTCGTGAGTCATACATGGATTACTTACACTTATCGAGAGTGAGCCTTAAGCACCTCACTGCCCTGCACATTATGCTGAATACCCATAGCGTGACTCAAACCTCTGAGCAACTCTATGTCAGCCCATCAAGTGTAAGTAAAACTCTGTCTCAGCTTCGAGAGATCCTCAACGACGAGCTGTTCTACCGAGATGGCACTAAGCTCATCCCAACGCCCTTCGCACTACAAATCGCTCCAACGGTTCACGCGATTCTTTCCAGCATGAATGGATTGCTCCATCAAAAGAGCTTTGCTCCTGAGGAGTATCAAGGCAGCTTTTCACTCTCGATGCGCGAGAGTACTTTTGAAATATTCGCCTCGAAGATCAGCAGAATCACCACAGAGCTTGCTCCAAAGGCCAAACTTCATATCTATTCGAAGCAACAGCTCGGGTTCGATGCTTTGCTCAGCGGTAAGGTTAATTTAATCTTATTGCCTCACGATATTTCCCAGCCACCTACCGACAACAAAGAGTTAGTGTGGGAAACCATTCTACCTGATGAGATGGTGTGCTTAATGGGGGCTCACCACCCGCTGGCACAACAAGAGCTAACGGTTGAGGGCTACCTAGACTACAAACACATTGGCATCTTAGATAATGAGTTATCGCAGCCTTACTTTGAGCAAAGCTTAGTGCAACGCCATAAGCCGAGAGAGATGGCCATTTCGGTCGCTGATTTTGGTGCAGCGGCTGTACTTTGTCACAATACCCCTTTCCTGTTCACTTGTTCGAAACAGTGGGCCGAACACGCGAAACAAGCGCATGGATTAGTGAGTAAGCCACTTCCTTTCGATTACGGAAAAGTGGCGTACAGCTTAGTGTGGAACAAGCCAAACATGAATGATCAGGCGATCAAATGGCTGTGTGACCTGTTTTTAGAAGCCTAGTTCTTTGGTCATTGAAGACCGAGAATATTAGGTGTACACCTCTGGCGTTTGCATCGGTCTTTGAACAATCGCATAGAGCTTGTTGTGGAAGTTTTGCATCTGTTGTTTTGTACACTTAGGCCAATCCAACGCCTCACCAATCACGCCGTGATGTTGAAAAGCATTAAGTCGAATCTGAACATCACTCGGCAATCCTTTTAAGTAATGCCCAACTTGCTCTATCTCGCCCTCAAGGTCGCTCTTGCCCGGAATATGCAAAAGCCTAACTTCGTGTAACTTACCTTGTTCTGCTAAGTAATTGATGGTTTCAAACACACGATGGTTCCCTCTTCCCACTAACCAGTTGTGGGTTTCCGATTGCCAAGATTTAAGATCAATCATCGCTCCATCAAGATAAGGCAACACCTTGTCCCAGCCTTGTTTTGACAACGAACCATTACTATCGATAAAGCACGTGAGATGCGCTAGCTGCGGATCGCTTTTAATCGCTTCAAATAGGTCAATGATAAACGACAGCTGCATGGTCGCTTCGCCGCCCGAAACGGTAACACCACTCAGGAAAAACTGATTATGTCTTACAAGTTCTAGTACTTCTGAAACCATCATCGTGGTGATTTTCGGACTCGATTTATGAACACAAACATCAATACACTGGTCGCAATTGGTGCAAGCCGCTGGATCCCATATCACTTTGCCGCCAACAGCACTCAAAGCACCACTTGGACAGCCACTAACGCAATCTCCACAATGATTACAGTGATTGATGGTATGAGGGTTATGACAGGTTATACAGTCGAAATTGCATCCCTGTAGAAACAATACAAGCCGATTTCCCGGTCCATCAACACAAGAAAAGGTCAGCACACGGCTGACCTTCGCTTGTTTTTCTGTCTTATTGTTATTAACCCTAGCCATTTGAGTTGTTAGATCAGAAATTGTCATAGTTAATGTGATTCGAACACCAGGCTATTCGTATGTTGGCGACATCTCTAAGCTTGCCACGCGCGGTTTACGCTCTAAGATGCCCGTATTTTTCGCCGCTTCAGATCCTAAGAAAGTCGTGTTGGTGCGCGAACCTTCTTCGTCGTATTTAGCGATGTCAGACAACTTAATCATGTAACCTGTCACACGAACTAAGTCGTTTGATGCAACGTTAGCGGTAAACTCTCGGTAACCCGCTTGAATCGCGCCTTTACACAGGTTGAACATCGCTTCAAGATTTGACTTCACGGTTTCGTCAATGGTCAAAATGTCACTGATACCTGAGGTGTAGAATTTATGATGCCCCGCAGTCGCACGAACGTAAGAGACAGGATCTGGTTCTGTTCCATAAGGGATACGCACACCTGGAGTTACACCTTCATCTAGGCTGATACCACCTTGAGCATGCAATAGAGCCTTGCCTTCTAGACCATATTTCACTTCAGAGCGATCAACGATCTCAGCCAGTTTTTCTGAAATGCGATGTCCAAGTTGGTTAGCTTGTTCGTCATGACCATAACGCCCCGCTTTACCCTCTTTCTCCATCAAGGTATTCACGGCTTCAGCCATACCGTAGATGCCGAACATTGGTGCGAAGCGATCTTCCTCGATCAAACCCTCTTTAGTTAAGAAGCCTTCGAAGAAGTTAGATTTCTCATGCAAGAAGCGGCTGCGGGCATTCATAAGCTCAACCATGATAGCGCTGTAGTGTGGTAACACTTGCTGTAGGAAATCGACACTGTCCTCAGACTTCAACGCCACTTGTTTCAGGTTCATACGTACTAACGTGTTTGATCCACCAGCCAGAGGCAGAGAGTTGTAACAGCTCACGATGCCAAAGCGCTTATCACCGTATGCCGCAGCGTGTGCTGGGTAGTTAGCGATGTGTGGTTTACTGCATTCACAAATATTGCTCGCAGCATGACGCAGCAAATCATCAGGTGTTACGGCTGGGTCGTACATAAAAGTAAGGTTTGGCGCAATCTGCTTGAGTTCAGCATCAACTCGTAAAATAGTACGGCAGATAACGTTGTCTGTTGGGCCGATATTCACATGCATGAACGCGTCTGGCAGTGTGCGGTCTAGCATGATCCAGAATAGCTTAAGCTTCTGATAAACCTGTTCTTCTGATAAGTCGCCAACAAAAGGCATTAACACATCATCCAACTGACCTAAGTAAACCGGAATAGACGTGACCGAAGGGACGTGATGGTACAGGATGGTAAGCATGTTCAATGCTTCATCGAAATTAGTTGCCGCGCTAAGCTCTAAATACTTTGAGCCTTGATGTAAGTATTTAGAATAGTCAGGAAGCACATAGCGCGGCTTAAATGGAGCGTGACCTTCAAACATGTCACATAGCACGCCTTGTTGTAAGGCTTGTTCTACTTCGTGACTTACCGGCATGTACGGTAGGCTCGCTTCAGCTTCTAAGGCAAGATAGCTCGATTTCTGTTTTGGCGACAGGTTCGCATCTGAAATGATATTGCTAAAGCGCTGTTGTTGTTCTGAAAGTTGTGGAGAAGCAGATTGGTGGCTCATAATTAAACCCTTAGTATTGTTATGGGCTTATTCTATATGTGACGATTTAATTTCCACCAATGAAATCTATGCAAGACTATATTTCCAAAATGGAAATGGCATATTTGTAATTAGCGTTTTCCAATACCCTGAGATCACACGTATAAAACATAAGTTATCAAGGTTACTAGAAATAGAAAACCCACATAACTGGCACTAAGACCGTTGATGTGGGTTCGGTTATTTATGTTTTAATTTGTTTGCTAAAATGGGCTTTGGATTTTAGTTCTTGTTAATCACTTAGCCATAAGCTTCAAATGAATTACTTACGTCCAACGCCCATCAGCACTTTTAGCTTGCCTTGTGGGGTATCAACTGAGAAAGGTGTCGAGACTTCAACAACAGAAAACCCTGCAGCACTTAATACGTTCTCTGAACGCTCAGGGCTTACACCGTAATCATCGCTGTCGTTTTCTAAGCACCAGTCCCAATGAACAAATGTGCCATCATTTTCGAGTAGCGTATAAATCAGGCTTACTGTGTCTTGTAGGTTCGGGATAAAGCCACAAACCGACGATGCTACCACTACATCGAACTGATTTCGGAATGCTGGATGCTGAGCTGCAAGCCCGCGCGATAGAATATCAACAACCGGTTCAACGTTGGATAGCTCTTTCTTGTCTAGCTCTTCAATCATCCCTTCAGACATGTCGAGTGCGATGATCTCTTTTGCTAAAGGAGATATTTTTTGGCTGAGTAGTCCTGTACCACAACCAAAATCAAGGACACGGGTTCCGTTTAAATCAACGAGCTGTGTTAACTGGTCAAATACGGACTGTGCGAATACTGCGGTCGCGGGATCTTTATCCCAATCAACGGCGTACTCGTCCCATTGTTTCGCCATCATGGCCTCCATCTTTACTTCTTGTAGGTTCGGAACCTGCCCAGAGTAAACTAAATTAGTCAATTCGTCATAGAGTTATCATGCAAAGATGGACTATTTCTAAGATAGTCAGCACAATATTCAATATAATATGCACCAACAACCGCTCAATCTGGAAATGAAATGAACCTATCTCAAGTCCAAGCCTTCTGTTCTGTTGCTGATTTAGGATCAGTCTCAGAAGCTGCTCGCCAGCTAGAATGCAACCGAACCAAGCTTAGTATGTCTATCAAAGCCTTGGAGAAAGAGTTAGATGTAGAACTTTTCGTACGCAGCGGGAACCACGTCGAGCTGTCTGAAGCAGGCAAAGCCATCTACAAAGATTGCGAAGGAATGTTAGTGACTGCTGCGCGTATTAAACAAACCTGCCTCCATGTGTCCGGTGAGTTCAACGCCGAGATATGGATTGCTCGCGATGATTCTCTGCCCGATGAAATGTGGCAAGATTTATCTCACACGCTGAACAACAAGTACCCTTCTACTTCTTTTAACTTCGTTCTGGCATCGAGTGGTGACTTAGCCAACCTCGTTGAAACTCAACAAGTTGATTTCGCATTCGGTGTTGATTACGAACGTGTAGACGACCCAAGAATCATCTATAACCCTCTTGGTAAGATTCGGATGATGTCTGTGTGTAAGAAAGGACATGACCTGAGTGCAATGCGCCGCGTCTCCGACGAAGTATTAAGAAATTCGATGCAAGCGACCATGGTTTATCTCAACGAAAAAGATAATCCAGAGCTTGAGCCTTTCTCTCGTCGTTACATTGGTTTCTCTAGCTTTGATTTTATGTTGGATACAATTTTGCGTGAAGACGCATGGGGCGTAATGCCGGAGCCGCTGATACGTCACCTGCTGCGTGAACAAGAATTAGCAGTAATCAAACACACCTACGGCCTAACTCAAGAAGATTACTGCATGTTTACGGCAGCTGGAATGGCAGAACACCCAGGTATGAACTGGCTCGCGGACCAGCTGAGTGATTACTTGTTCGATTTCTAATTGAGGGTGGTTAGAAGACCATCACGTGATCCACTAGATAGCGTCCGTCTTCTTCAACTAACACCATTTCAGCAACGAATTCGCCTTTGGCAATGGTGTACGCTTGCTTCCATATAAAAGCGACGGAATCAGAACGCCTAAACACCGCAACAGGTTCGCGCTCTGCAAAAAAGCCGTTGCTGTGTTGATAATGATGACACACCTTTTCTAAATACTCAGGCGTCACTATGTCCTTCATTCGTTGAGTAAAGTCGCGACAATGTTGGGCATGATCCACATTAGTTGAGCCCTCCATCAAATTATCCATAATAGGGTTAGCGATTGCCCACAAATCGCTGTCGCTAATATCATCAAACTTCATCGTCATCCTTTCTTTCCCACTATCCCAAGCGCTAATGCCCTTCACCGCGCTATAAAACACCGCGCAATGATGTGTTTTATTAATGATAAGTGATCTTGATTCAGTTGCACACTAGTCCACGAAAACAGTCATCGTCAATTTTACTGACACCAAGAAAATAATGTAAGCAACTGAATTAAAATGAATAATATAAAAAACCATGTTCTGTAACATAAACATCATCAGATAAAGTTTGAAAATCTCGCTCAATATTAGAACAATGAAATTATCAAAAACATCTGGATATTATTATGTGTGACAGGAAAAGCCAAAACGAAAACCGAGTTCTATTGTTCTCAGCCCTTTTAGCATCAGGCTTCGCTATTGGCGGGTTGGTGTTGGGTCTTCTCGTTGGCTCTCTGGTCATAGTATTTGACGGTGTCTACTCACTTATTAGCTTACTGTTAACTTTATTGTCACTAGCTGCCTCAAAATACATTAATCGCCCTTCTGACCGCGAATTCCCTTTCGGTCGTGCGATCATTGAACCTATCGTCATCACGATTAAAGCTGCTGTCATTTTACTTGTGGTTGGTTATTCACTGTATTCAGCGATTGGCGCCTTGATGACAGGTGGTCGTGAAGTTGATGCCTCTATCGCAACTCTGTTTGGTATTTTTAACGTATTGGGCTGTGGTTACGCGTGGTGGTACATCGCTAAAAAGAGTAAGAGCATTTCATCTGGCTTGATTCAGGCTGAGTCTAAGCAATGGCAAATGGATACACTATTGAGTGTCGCGGTAACAGCAGGTTTTGTCGTGGCTTGGTCAATGACATTCTCGCCGTTCGCAGAATACGCTGTGTATGCCGACCCAATGATGATGTTTCTGATGTCTTTCTACTTCATCAAAGTACCGTTCGATATGCTAAGAGAAGCGATGCGTGAGCTACTAATGATGTCTGCAAACAAAGAAATTTGTGACGCGGTAGATAAGAATGTTGTCGCGGTAGACAAAGAAGCAGAACAAGATTTGGAGCTAATCGGTGTGACTAAGGTTGGTCCTGAGCTAAGAATCAACGTTGATATTCATACCAACGACCAACAAGCGATTGCGGTCGATGATATTGAACGTACGCGCCGCCAACTAAAGCGACGCCTATCTAAGATGCCATATGAGCTTCAACTGAACCTCAATATAGCAAGCTAATTCTAACCCCAGCAATCGGTAGATAAACACAATTGCTATTGAGATTGAATCTGTTCAGAAGCCGACGCCTTAACCGTCGGCTTTTTCTCTCTCGTAACCCACCAGCAAGCCAGTGACCCAATCGTCACCATACATACTCCCTGCCAAAATGTGATAGTCAGCGTTAAACCTAAAATCATAGAAGAGAGTAAGGTTGCAAAAATTGGCGTGAAATAAGACATAGTCGCTAGAAAGACCATGTTGCCACCCAATATCGCGGTATTCCAAAGCGCGTAACCCGCGCCCATACACACGCCAGCCAGAGCCAAATCAATCGCAGCACTGCTCGTCATCACCATACCGGTTTCACTGCTCAATGCGTATTTGATCCACAAGGTGATCGCTGTAGCGATAAAGAACAACACAATCGCATTCTGCCCTTTCGCAACTTTCTGAGTGTAGTTACAGTAAACCGCCCAGATAATCGCGCCGAAGAACGCCATCGAATAGGTTTTAGGGTTAGTCGCGATATTAGCCGCAATCTGTTCAACAGAGAGGCCTTGGTCGCCACTGATGCTCCAAGCCACACCAAAGAAAGCCAAAAAGATACTTGGGTAAACCAGCCAATTTATCTTTTTGTCGCTGAGTAATACCGCAAACAGTACTGTCAGCGCTGGCCAAAGGTAGTTGATAACCGCCATCTCTAAGGCCTGATGTCGATTATTTGCCATACCTAATGCCAAAGCCAGAAAGATCTCGTAGCAAACAAACAGCGCGCCACCAATCAACAAATAAGACTTTGAGAAGCGTTTCAGCTTAGGTAATCCCATCACGCAAACCAAAAACAGTGAACTTACTGTATAAAGGCTGGCTGCGCCGCCAATTGGGCCTAATTGCTCTGACACGCTACGAGATAACGCAATTAAGCAGCTCCAAAGTAAAATGGCAGCAATGCCGTAGCAGCTATGGCGATGAGATTTCAGCACGCTTATTCCTTCTATTTGTTATGAGTGGTTATGGTGGCAGCTTAAAGCATAAATACGCTTGAGTACTACAATCGAAAAGTGAAACCTGTAGAAATTAAGTAGCCGAGCACAGAATTGTACTCGGCTATTAATGAACAACGAATAAAGCTAAAGGCGATGAGCCGTTACGCTAGCAAAAGCGCTTGTAGCTCAGCCAAAGACTTCACTTGGTAATGAGGGTTAATACCTTCCGGCGTCGCCTTCTCTTGGCTGTTTAGCCAACAGGTCTCGATACCAAAGTCTAAGCCACCTAAAATATCAGAGTGTGGGTTATCACCCACCATCAAAATGCGCTGCTTCGCTGGGAAGCCGACAAGCTTGTGTGCATGTTCAAAGATCTCAGCATCTGGCTTAGCAACACCGACTTCTTCAGAAATGATCACATGTTCGAAGTAATCAGTCATGCCAGTGCGCTCTAAACGGATCGATTGCAGCTCAGTGAAACCATTAGTAATAATGCCCATGTTCACTTTGCCTTGTAACGATTCCATTAGCTCTTTTGCACCTGGTAGCAAAGAACAGATGTCCGCCATTGCTGTTAGAAATGCGCTGTTTAATTCTGCAGTTGTTGTTTCTAACTTTTCAGCCCAGCTTTCGAAGCGTGTGTGCTTCAGTTGATCAGCCGTAATTCGGCCATCTTGATAATCTACCCATAGTGGTAGGTTAACTTCTTGATAAACGGAATAATCCTGCTCGCTAAAATCCACACCAAAACGTGAGAACATTAGCTTCATTCCTTGAAAAGCGTCAAAGTGGAACAAGGTTTCATCTGCATCAAAGAATATCCAATCGTACTTCATTATCTGTCCTATTATTCGCGCTATCGAGCCGTGTTTATATTTTGTTCTTTCCTAACCTCACGGTTAAGTGTGTATTCTACTACCATTTTTGTGAGCCTGAATATAGTTCTAAGAATTTATAGAAAACAAGCAACAAGTCATGATGTATCGCAAATTTTGCCACATATTAAACCAATACCATAAAGGAAATACACGAACTGTACCGGGAGGTACTATGAAGCACTTCTTACCATCATCCGTCATGCTCACCCCATTCCAGGTCAAATACTACGATGAAGAGCCACAAGAGGCGTCAGATTCGCCTGAGCAACCAGAAACTCAGGTAGAGTGCAGTACTGGTTCTGTTCAAGAGCTAACAGAAGAAGAACGCGAACCGGCACTGTCTAAATAACCTTTATTTTTCATAGCTATAGAGCCGCATACCGGCCAAAAATCTATCAATCATTCGCTATCCATAACTGACAATATACACATCAGAAAACCATAAAAACGATTGCTATATGAGCCCTATCACAACCGATAACCAGAAAGTGGTAGTTCGGAATCAAAGTTGTTCCAGATCAATGGTCGACCAGTTGTTTGCCGACAACATAGAGGCAATTAAAAATCATAATTAACCGGAGTTTTCCAATGTCTAGTGCATTTTACATCCCTACAATCAACTTCATGGGTACTGGCTGTTTAAAGGATGCTGCTGATAGCATTCAGTCTCAAGGCTTTAAAAAAGGTCTTATCGTAACCGATAAAATCCTAAATCAAATTGGCGTGGTTAAGCAGGTTCAGGACCTTCTTGGCGAACGCGGTGTAGATGCTGTGGTATTCGACGGCACTCAACCAAACCCAACCATCACAAACGTAAACGATGGCCTTGAGCTACTCACAAACAACGACTGTGACTTTGTTATCTCTCTTGGTGGCGGCTCCCCACACGACTGTGCAAAAGGTATTGCACTTGTGGCTTCTAACGGCGGCAAGATTGCAGATTACGAAGGTGTCGACCAATCTGAAAAGCCGATGATGCCTCTTATCGCTATCAACACAACTGCGGGCACCGCATCGGAAATGACACGTTTCTGCATCATCACTGATGAAAAGCGCCACATTAAAATGGCTATCGTTGATAAGCACACAACACCGCTTATCTCAGTAAACGACCCTGAGCTAATGCTTGCTAAACCTGCATCATTAACTGCTGCAACAGGTATGGACGCGCTAACACACGCAATCGAAGCTTACGTTTCTATCGCAGCGACGCCAATTACAGACGCAGTAGCGATTAAAGCAATTGAACTTGTGCAAGCACACCTAAGAACAGCAGCAGCACACGGTGAAGACATTGAAGCTCGTGAGCAAATGGCTTACGCACAGTTCATGGCGGGTATGGCGTTCAACAACGCATCACTGGGCTATGTTCACGCGATGGCGCACCAACTAGGTGGCTTCTACGACCTTCCACACGGCGTATGTAACGCTATCTTGCTACCACACGTTCAACGCTACAACGCGCAGGTTTGTCCTGAGCGTCTACGTGATGTTGCGAAAGCAATGGGCGTGAATGTTGAAGGTATGACACCAGAAAAAGGTGCAGAAGCAGCAATCGAAGCGATTGTTCAACTAGCAAATGACGTGAATATCCCAACAGGTATCGCGCAACTTGGTGCGAAACTAGAAGACATTCCTACACTGTCTGACAACGCACTGAAAGATGCATGTGGTTTTACTAACCCTAAACAAGCGACCCACGAAGAAATCTCTGCGATTTTCGAAGCGGCAATGTAATCCAGCGTCAAGTCACTGATAAGCTAACCAACAAACGGGCTCACTTTCAGAGCCCGTTTTCTTTGCCTGCCATACCCGATTCAAAGCTCTGTTTTGAATAACCACAACTCCAGTTAAACATCATTAAAAGTCGCATTGTTGTAACTGCTTAGTTATAGTCAAACTATTGATACATAGAATGACAAACAGGTTCCATTGAGTCGTTGGATAGTTAGCACTTCATTATTGGCATCACTCGCTACCCACTCTGCTCTTGCAGAGGAAACGGATGATTGTCACAGTCAGCCGTTAGAAGACACGCGTGTCGAAAAAGCCTATCACTACCTAAATAGCAAATTTTGTCAACCAGCCCTATGGTTCGATAACTTCTTCGTTGATGATCGTATTACCGAAGACGCCAGAGCCGGAACCTCTGTACGTTGGTACAATGATTTCATCTATGCAGAGGGCGGTGACGTTGATTATTCCACCAAACTAAACGCACGCTTACATTTACCCTTTGTCAGCAAAAGGCTTAAGCTAATCTACGAGTCGGTTGGTGATGAAGAGTTCTTAGACTTCTTCCCACAAGACTCTGAAGAATTAGAGAATGCACTGGGCCTTCGTTATGACGCCTATGCTAAGGGTTACAGTAGTTTCAATATCAAAGCGACATTGCGCCCGAGGATAGAGGCTCGCTATCGTTTTACCTACCCACTCACCACAGATGCAGTATTCCGGCTGACTCAACGAGTGTATCAAGAGAAAAGAGAGACGGGAGAGATCACTGATATCGACTTTGACCTTTCATTAAGTGACGATTTCTTAGCGCGTTGGTCTAACTTTGCTGGCTATAACGATGACCTCAAAGGCTGGGAGTATGGTACGGGAATCACCTTGTACCATTACCTTTCTCAAGACCAAGCTCTGCAATACAGCGCCACGATAACCGCGACTAGCGAGCCATATAACCACTACGAATACTCGCAAGTGTCGGTCACCTATCGAGAGAATGTATGGAAAGAGTGGCTATTTTACGAAATCATCCCACACTACCAATGGGAACGCGAGCCATACGAAAAACATACAAAAGAGGCCAATATCACGCTTCGAATCGAAGTCTTATTCAACAACGTATAGCGGTTAGATAAGCTTGAGAAGACAAACCAAGAACCAAAAAAAGCACATCAAATGATGTGCTTTTTGGTTTCAGATAAAGGTTAAACCAAATTCTTAACCTTTGTAATTTCTTACTCGTGCCGCTTCTGCTTCGCGTTTATCTACCACTGTTTTACCGATTGGTGCCAGTGAGATAACGGCTAG
Source organism: Vibrio chagasii (assembly GCF_002954585.1). GTDB lineage: Bacteria > Pseudomonadota > Gammaproteobacteria > Enterobacterales > Vibrionaceae > Vibrio > Vibrio chagasii_A. The sequence goes on along the minus strand of NZ_MSCI01000001.1, from coordinate 228,956 downwards.
CTTAAGGTGCTGAATCGCAAATGGAATACCGATGATGGTAATGAAACACGCCACCGCTGACATGATATGACCAATTGCAAGCCAAATACCTGCAAACAAGAACCATATGATGTTACCTATCATACCTAATGGGCTTGTCCCGATATCCATTTCATTAGTCAGTTCATCACGAGAAATGGCTTCTTGGCCAAATGGAAAGAACGAGAAGTTCCCCATAACAAAACACGCTCTACCCCACGGAATACCAACGATGGTAAGGAATGCAAGCAGCCCAAAGAACCACCACGCCAATCCCATAAATACGCCACCGAACAGAAACCAAATGATGTTACCTATTGTTTTCATTCTGTATTCTCCAACTCTCTGAATGCTGTTTAATTACTATGCCAAATAAGGCAGTACTTGTTTGAATAGGTTCATTATTGTTGAGCCTTTATGAACCGTTTATGAATTAACGAGATTTTCTGTGTTTGATGCACGCCACGAAATACTAAATCCACATAGGGCTCCTTGAATTTATTTGATACCATTCAGTTCTTACTCAAGCGCAGACTCAACAACGAATTTAAGGCCGAACTTATGAACAGTACAGAGCAACCTAAAAAGAAAATGAAAAACTGGGTGCCTATCGTCTTTTTCGGAGTTCTTAGCACCGTTCCAGTATTCATGTTCCTAGTCGACGTGTACATCAACCAATATATGTAACACCCTACCGCTATCTCTGTTTGAATGAATACAAGCAAGTACGCCTGTATTCATTCTAATGAGCACTCCTCACCACATTCAGTTAGCTATTCGGTATATCAAATCAATGCTTCGCTAATGAGCTCCAAGATATCGATCAGATCGTGGTCCGGTAAATTTAATAGGTTATCCCCCACATACCACTCAATCTTGCATTGATTCGGTAACTCACAGATCGCTGGGTTTCCTATCCATACCTTATGCTTACTTGCGATATTGTCTCTTAAAGCAACCCCGTCTTCGTAACTCACCGGTAAATAAAGATGAAGCATGTTCGCTTGCGGTTTTTGCGGGTTCACTTTGAATTGAGGGTAATCTAATAAGATTTGGTAAATTTGTTTCGTACGTTCATACAAAGCAGGCATCTGCGCTAGTCGTTGATCGAACTGCATAGCTGCCGATACAACATAAGGTGTACGATGATAGACATTACCGCCTTGTCGTTTCATCCATGCAGATGCCTTGGCAACAAACGCCTTATCCCCTAACAACAGTGAGCCACCAAGTCCGTTTAGCCCCTTGTATAGTGAGACATAAGCGCTATCAAACCCCTTTGCGATTTCACTGTAAGGTTTTTGGTAATATGCACCACACTCCCACAAGCGTGCACCATCCATATGCAGATGAATGGATTGCTCGTTGCAATACTGCTTAATCGCTTCGAGTTCTTCCCATTCTGGCAGCTGACCACCAATTTCTCGCATCGGTAACTCGTAAAGCGCTGCTGCAATTTCATCTGGCCACGCTTTCAAATCGTCGACATTCCAAGTGCGAAACACATTGCCCACTGGCAACACATTAAAGCGGTTCTGGAGCTGATACCCTTGGCGCTCATGACGCAAAATATGACTCGATTCGTGCATCGCAACCAACGGGTTTCTTTTCTCCTGGCAGGCTATTTCTAATGCTGTTGGTTGATTCATGGTGCCAGTGATCACAAACACAGCCGCTTCATAACCAAGCAACTCTGCGACTTTGGCTTCAAAGCCTTCGATGAACTCTCCATCACCGTAAGTATCATGATGTATGTTGTGCTGTTCACACCATTCAGCCATCTGAACAAATGTTTGTGCCGGAGTCGGATCTAAGTGACCTGAAAGAAACAAATTACATTGTTGACGCAAGTCCATGCTCATACTTTTTCCTTTATTCATTGTTGTTCTATGTAGAGAGATTGAATTATTTACTTTCGCTACTAACGTTGACATAAAATGCGCTTATTCGCTTTTATTATTCACGAATAATTAGTTTTACTTAGTCGTAGGGTGAAGGTAAGAAAAACACCTAAATCAGAGCGTGTTTTATATAATTAAGCACTCGATAAACCTATGTATCTAAATAGATAAGTATGGGCTAGTTCGTTGTTCTTCAATCATTCTTCTATTATTGTATATCTATAATTCCAATAAGCATTATTCGTTAACGGACAAAGAGGGCTTTATGTCGAAAAATCGAGTCTTGGTGCTATTCGCCCACCCTTCTCAGCATCGCTCTGAAGCAAACAAACCCTTATTCGAACAAGCCAAGCGTATTGATGGCGTAACCTGTGTTGATCTCTACGCTGAATACCCAACTTTCAAAATTAACATCGATCGTGAACAGAAACGCCTGTTGGACCATGACATCATCATTTTTCAATTCCCACTTTACTGGTATTCAACTCCGGCAATTCTAAAAGAGTGGCAAGACCTTGTTCTTGAGTATGGTTTTGCCTACGGCACGGATGGCAACGAGTTAGAAGGTAAGAAATTACTTTGCAGCATCACTGCTGGCGGTAAACAAGACGCCTACCAGTGCGATGGCTACAACCATTTCACCATCAGAGAATTGCTTCATCCTATTGAGCAAACGGCTTCGTTATGTGGCATGGACTATCTCGCCCCCTTCGCGCTATTTGGTTCACGTACCGCTTTAGAAGAAAACCGCATTCAAGAGCATGTCGACAACTATAAGTTTCTATTAGAGGCGTTAGTTACTGGCAAAGTGAACGTAAAAAAAGCAGGTAAGGCAGAAAAGCTCAACCACTACGTTGAAGAATTGAAAGCAGAGGTTAAGTAATGACGGGATATTTTCTACAGGCATTTATTTACTTAGTCGCTGCTGTTATCGCAGTGCCGGTTGCTAAAAGGTTGGGATTAGGTTCAGTACTCGGTTACTTGATTGCCGGTGTTGTCATCGGCCCTATCATTGGCCTTGTGGGCGAAGAGACAACCACCATTCAGCACTTTGCCGAATTCGGGGTGGTGATGATGCTGTTCTTAGTTGGCCTTGAACTTGAGCCTAAGATGCTATGGGCAATGCGAAATCGCTTGATGGGCCTTGGTGGTCTGCAAGTGGGAGGCACCGCAGCCATTGTAATGGGCATTGCTCTAGCCTTTGGCCAGCCTTGGACTATCGCCCTCACTATCGGTTTGATCTTTGCACTATCATCAACAGCAATTGTTCTCCAAACGTTCAATGAAAAAGGGCTATCAAAGACCGATGGCGGTAAGAATGCTTTCTCGGTTCTTTTATTCCAAGATATTGCCGTTATTCCGATGCTGGCATTCATTCCTCTGTTGGCGTTACCAGAATTAATCGAAGCAGCACAAAGCGCGGTCACTTCAGCTTCTGACCACCATGAAGAGTTAAGTCTCGTTGCAGATCTGCCTGGTTGGGCTTATGGACTTGTGATTACGGCATCTATCGCGATTGTGGTTGTTGGCGGGCACTTCTTAAGCCGCCCACTTTTCCGCTTTGTCGCAAGCTCTGGTTTACGTGAAATCTTCACGGCGACGGCACTGATGCTCGTCATCGGTATTGCTGCGCTGATGAGCCTTGTCGGCTTATCGCCTGCACTCGGTACTTTCCTTGCGGGTGTGGTACTGGCGAACAGTGAATTCAGACACGAACTGGAATCGAACATCGACCCGTTCAAAGGACTGCTTCTTGGACTGTTTTTTATTACGGTAGGTGCGGGAATCAACTTCGATGTTCTATTCAATGATTTCATCCTAATCATCGGGCTAACTCTGGGTATCATGTTACTAAAAGCAGCAGTGCTTTTTACATTGGCATTGATTTTCAAAATCAAGAACAGCGATCGTTGGCTATTTACGCTGAGCTTAGCGCAAGCCGGTGAGTTTGGATTCGTACTATTAAGCTTCTCGGCGCAAAACCACGTATTGCCCGCTGACATTGTTCAAACGCTCTCGCTAGTGGTTGCTCTTTCAATGTTCCTAACTCCGGGCTTGTTTATTCTCTTTGATAAAGTGATTCTGCCTCGTTACGAGCAAAAATCGAATGACCGAGAAGAAGATACCATCGAAGAGAAAGGTACAGTAATCATTGCGGGTATCGGTCGATTCGGTCAGATCGTTAACCGCTTATTGGTATCTAATGATGTCAAAACGGTGGTTCTGGACCATCAGGCTAACCAAGTCGATGTACTGCGCTCTATTAATATTAAGTCTTACTTTGGTGATGCGACTCGTCACGACCTATTACTCACAGCGGGAATCGAAGAAGCAGCAATGCTTGTTGTGGCCATCGATAATCAAGACTCTAGCGTGGAGCTGGTCAAGTACGTTAAGCACACCTACCCTAAAGTAAAAATCTTAGCTCGTGCGTTCGACCGTGGTCATAGTTACCGCTTGAGAGAAGCTGGTGCTGACTTCGTGGAATCAGAAACCTACCACTCAGCACTAGAAATGGGCGCACAAGCCCTACGCTCGTTGGGTCACCACCCATTCTTCGTAGAACAGCAGAAATCGACCTATCAACGTGTTGAAAGCCGTAAGTCTGAAAAGCTATTCAAAGCTTGGTCAGAAGCGGAAGACAACCCAAGATACGACAACAACTATCGACAGATATTTATTCACCTTGAAGAAGCGATGAAAGAAGACATGAAGAAAGACCGATCCGATAAGCATTCTCGCTCAGAGCGTGGTTGGACACCGCCTCCAAAAGGTTATGCAGACGGTTTTGAGGAAGAGGAATCATAAACTTCGATTCTCAATCCCAATTAAAAGCGGCTATTTAGCCGCTTTTTCTTTATCTATGGCCCCTAAATACCGCAAACAAGTGCCATTTATTGATACCTAAGCGGATAATAATCGCTATTAATGTGATCGGGTTATAATTTTTAATCTCATCCCACTCTTCAAAAACGAATTCACTTTTTACATTTTTGAAACATACCCGGCACGCATAAACCTCAGCCAAAATATGGTTTTATATGCACTTCCTTTAACTATACTGAACTCAGCTAAAATTCCAATAACCAGTTTCAGGGCGTTGAACACTATTGCATATATTAAAACCGACCTTACTAACCAACAGTCAAACATTCGCACAATCAATACCTGAAGCGTCTGATTCACAAATCAAAGCCACTCTAATTAACATAAATGTTTCAAAGAGTGTCTATCATTACAATTTGTAACGAATTGAAGTTGTCGGTATAGTCCTGCCATCAAAAAAGTGAGACCTATGCGCTCACCTTAAAGGAGATATAATAATGATCACTAATGATGCCGTAATTATGGGCATGTTAGCTGTTATTCTTGGCGGTGTATTTATCACGGAAAGTAGCCAAAACAGCGCACTGAAAAAATTCTATTCATTCATCCCAGGCCTATTGCTCTGCTACTTTGTTCCTTCATTGTTGAACAGCTTTGGTATCATCGATGCGTCAAACTCAAAACTATACTTCGTAGCAAGCCGCTACCTACTACCAGCGGCACTGGTACTACTGATCATTTCAGCGGATCTTCGTAAGATCTTTGGTCTTGGCTCAAAAGCCGTCATCATGTTCCTGACTGGTACTGCAGGTATTATCATTGGTGGTCCTCTGGCGATTCTGATCATCGACCAAGTAAACCCTGACCTTGTCTCTGGTGACGTGTGGCGCGGCCTAACGACAGTAGCAGGTTCTTGGATTGGTGGCGGTGCAAACCAAGCTGCGATGAAAGAAGTGTTCGAGGTAAATGATAACCTGTTCTCAGCAATGATTACGGTTGACGTTATCTGTGCAAACATCTGGATGGCAGTGCTACTAATTATGGCTGGCCGTCAGAAGAAAATTGACGCATGGCTAAAAGCAGACACTTCTTCAATCGAAGAACTGAAAGAAACGGTATCGAAATACCAAGAAGAAAACGCTCGCCCGACAACAACAACCGATCTCATGAAGATCGCTGGGGTTGCCTTTGGTCTAACAGGCCTTGCTCACTTCTTCAGTGACATAATCGCACCATGGATCTCAACGAATGCTCCAGAACTAGCAAAATACAGTCTAACATCTGGCTTCTTCTGGCTAATCGTTATGGTTACAACGTTCGCCTTGATCGCTTCGTGCTTCAAACCGACACGTAGCCTAGAGCACAGTGGCGCATCGAAAATTGGTTCAGCGTTCATCTATATCTTAGTTGCTACCATCGGTATGCAAATGGACGTTACAGCAATCTTTGACAACCCAGGTTACTTCTTCATTGGTATCACATGGCTAACTATCCATGCCCTGCTAATGATTGCGATGGCGAAAATCATTCGTGCACCGCTGTTCTTCATGGCAGTAGGTAGCCAAGCTAACGTTGGTGGCGCGGCATCAGCTCCAGTCGTTGCAGCAGCATTCCACCCAGCATTAGCTCCAGTAGGTATCTTGATGGCGGTACTAGGTTACGCATTAGGTACATACGGCGCTTACATCTGTGGCCTAATCATGCAGGCTGCTGCGGGTTAAGTGAGCTCACCTTAACTCAAGCTATCCATTAAACATCAAAGCCCGATATTGGTACGCCAATATCGGGCTTTTTTATGTCTACAGACTAGTCATGATGTAGTGAAAACAAGGAATTAAGATCATCTGTAGCCCCAAGAATGCCAGCAGATACTGAAGAGTTTCATTTTTGGACTTCTCAATCTTTTTGTTCACATACGACTGAGATACCGGGTCGATTTCATTAATTGAATCTTTAAATGCTTTGGCAAGCAACACCGCTCTCTTCTCTGGAACGCCTGCACTGATCAGTGTGTTAGATAGCTTTCTGACGTCTACTCGTACCATTGTATACACCAATAATTAAATTAAGTGCTTGAAATCTATCATACAGAATAAGTCGTATCTCACTTCAAAATGAATCGTGTGTTTTAAGTTTATTCTTAGTTTCAAACCGCTTTTGGTTTTGTTTTCATTAGCTTTTCTGTAGGAAGATTTAGACCTAATTCCATCCTATTGATACTAAAACAATCCATCGTTCAGTCTGGCTAAACACCTGTCATAAAATCATTGATTTATACGAACACATCTATCCAGTTATATTGCTTATCAAAGTGATTAACGAGGTGATGACGATGAGCGAACTCGATAGATATTGTGAACAAATCAACCTAGAACTGACAGAGCAAGATGTCGCTCGCCTTGGTTGGAACAAGCCTATGTTTAGCAAGCGGGTTGCTACGCTCTCAGCTGTGTCTTTAATTGCTTTGTGGGTAACTTGTTGGTTTTAATAAAAAGGCCAAACGACGACCGTTCAGCCTCTATCTTTTATATCTTACTAGACCAAATAATTTTCAGATAAATATAAACTTTAGCAACAAAAAAAGTAAAGTGTTTTATTAGCAATCTAAATCAGTATTAGTCATTTAAAGTTCTGTGCTTACAACGATAAATATCTGCAACTACAGAGGTTGGAGATCCATTATCTACTTCCAATATTTTTGTTATATGAAACCTGTTTCCACCTAACATATACGCTTCGTTAGCAATTTCTACTTCTAATTGCTCTGATGAAGTTTCCTCAAAAGCCTTCGTAGTAAGAATCTTACAGCTAGTATTTTCTACTTCAGAAAAAGCAACCGGCGAGACACTTTGAGCCCCAGGCAACAACTTCATCGTCGTATCAGAAGTGGAGCGAGTCGCTGATTCACATGAATAGAATTGAGCTACAACACTACTTGGTCTTCCTCTTCTAGTTTCTACTACTTCAGATATGCTGTAACGATTTGCTCCAGCTAGGTAAGCTTCATTCTTCAAAACAGGGACAACATTATTTGGATGAGTATCTTCAAGTACATAAACATCGATAGTTTCACAGCCCTGATACGACGCGCTTGTTTCTGAGATAGAAGTGACTGATGTGGCTTCTGGCATAACAGGAATTTTCCGAGTCACACAGCCATTAAGTAAAATTAAGATAAAAAATAAAAAAGTAAATTTTTTCATAAAAGAGCTCTAAAGTATCTGGCAAATGTAATGTCAACCTTTTCGCCAATATTTAATATTATAAGTGATTGAATATTTGGTAATTTTAAAAAAACAGGCAATACTGGTTTCATATCTAGTTTTTAAAAAATAAACACATATCTTGCTATCTAAAAAGTTATGGTCAAAATACCAATGCCAATTTAATTTAGTCGAGTAATCTAATTAATCCCTAAAGATATAGGCACAGCCGAAGTTAGGGAGTTTCGCACTCTTTAATATCAGGCTTCTTGAATAGCAAACCTTCATTGTAGTGCGCACACATCGAGACAAAAGTAATTCTGGGCCTTTTCGTTCTATCTTGCAAGCAAGGTGTTAACAGATGGTTTCTCTTGCTAGTAACTATCGTAAACTGGGAACCAGAATAATTTTACTGTAATCTCTCAACTACCTCTGTATAGCTTTGTAACTTAAATACTTACATAGTGCTGGAACAGCAAAACAAACCGCTCTACACCTAGGCTATACTATTCTGAAAAACATAATAGCCACCGAGGGGGAAGGTAGCTATTAGCTCAAGCAGGCCTTTAGTAACATTGTTACGAGTTACCTAATTCAGCACAACCTCATGACTGTGCTTAGTAACGCAGGCTGAAGTCTTTTACTATCTAAGGTGTCCACGTAATTGTCGTATCATTATTCAAGAATCCAAAGTTAGAGTTGTTCAGCAATACTTGATTGGTATTCGGATCGTAGCTTACTGAGGTGTTTGGAAAGTTCTCCTCTACTCTATCCACTTTGAGTTTATACTCTGTGGATTGCCCAGAATGTTTGTATGACATTTCAATCTCGGAATTATCCGGCATAAAACAGGACATGTATTCATCTGCTCCAGAAAAATTGAACCTTAGATCACAAACCATTTTATCGCTTAACTCTATAACATAGCCAAGATTCTCATATGTATCCCCTCTAGCATCAGATTGGTCTTCAAAAACATATTTTGTAGGAAAGCTCAAAGCATTACCCGCATCATAAGAGATAGTGACAACATCATTACTTATTAAATATGTTTTTCTGTATCCGTTTTTCAACTCGTTGTTCTTTCCAGACATGGCACTTTTTAGCTCGTCTATACTTGCGGTTGTTGAAAGGTCAAGGCCATCGAAGATATCTTGAATAACTTCATCGTAAAAGACCGATACTAATCTCGCTGTGTTTTCAACACTTTCAACATCAACATTACCGTTGTCTTTCAAATTTAAGATGGCTGTGTTTGCTGCTAGCTCTGGTGAATATGGCGCTTGTGGCTCTTCAATTGCGGTAACAGTTGTTGAACTACCACCACCTCCGCCACCACAGCCAAATAAACCGACACCGAACAAGGCTAAGAGGGAGTGTTTCGTTTGATAGTTATGTATAAGTTGCATAGTGTGAATCCAATATCAGTGGCGGTGTTTAAGAGGCAAAAATCGTATTTGGAAGCTGCTAACATCAACAATCAACTATATGAATGAAAATTTAGCACTACCATAGAAATAATTGATAGAATTATCACACATAACTTCACCTAATAATGCATGGTAATGTAATCAATTGTAAGTATGGTTGATACATAACAAGAAACCCAATCTCACAATAGTACTTTAGAAGACACATTACACAGAGTCAAATCAGGCAATTTGGTTTGCCTAATCAACGACTGAAGGCTATCAATGCCGAGCTTAGCTTTTTATATTAAAGTGTTAGAGACCCGAATGTGGCCATTCCTTCGTGACAAACCTCTTTTTCAACCATACCTTCAGCCAAAACGACTTCTTAGTTGACTGCTGAAATAGTTTCAGCTTTTGCACCCGTTGGATCGTCAAAAGCTAAAACAACAACTCCTGAGCATCTCCCAAATAGATAAACAACGCATGTTCTACAACACACTTTTGCCTCGCATTTATAACGAGCACACTTGAGCATAACTTAACAGTTTTAGACGTAAAAAGGCGACAATTCACATTGTCGCCTTTTGCAAATCAGAGCCTAATTTAGACTATTCCCAATCTAGGATTACCTTGCTTGAAAGCCCGCTACGCATAGCGTCAAAGCCTTTTTGGAAGTCATCAACCTTAAAGTGGTGAGTGATAATTGGTGTTAGATCTAGGCCTGATTGAATCAAAGAAGCCATTATGTACAAAATAAAAATTTAACCATATAAAACAATAATTTAATTAAAAAATATAAAGTTCATGGCGACAAAATGGCGACGACTTTTAAGCTCTAAGATAGCCAGATATGGAAAAAATGCCCTCTTTCAGAGTGGGCAAAATATGGGCGACATGATGATGTTCAAAGTAAGCAAATTAACAATAGGAACACAAACTGATATTGGCTACAGTGTTTCTATGACCTACAGCTCACTTTTGGACATAAATCATTTTCGCAAAACCATACATTAGCAAGTCATGAATAACTACAGGTATGGCAAGATGAAAAAAGCCCACTATCAGGAGCGGAGAAAGTGGGCAAAGTATAGGTGTCATGATGATATTCAAAGTAAGTAATTAGATAATATGCATACACGATTATATTGGCAACAGTGTTTCTATGACCTACAACTCGTTTCTGGACATAAATCATCTTCGCAAAACCATACACTAGCAATTCATGAATAACTGTTTATAAGGCAAACTTATCAATTAGTGCGCCTTCGTACAGTGCGCAATTTGTCTGCTTATGTTCAATGGTGTATATCTTATTAACTCGGTGCAACCTCTTGTATTTAGGGGGGGGATCTGTGAAGTATCGCGAAATGAGTAAGAATTACATTTTTCGAGAATTAGAGTGTCAAATGACCAAGGAAGAGGTTGCTGAACTGTGTTTTAAATCTGTGAGAACAGTCACAGGTTGGAACGAGGGAAAACCAATACCACCAGAGTGCAAAAGGCTTATGAGAATGGCTAAAGGTCGGGAACTAAGCATTAGTGAAGACTGGGAGCAGTTCAAAAGGTTATACGACCGAATGGAGTTGCCTACTGGTCAAGTAGTTAAGCCACAACAAATATTGGCAGGTATTGCACTTTTGGGTATTCAGTCTGAACTAGAGATTAAAACCTCAACACACTTACTTGGTCTTGCTAGAGCTATAGCGAATATCAAAAAATAGGCATAGAAAAGTATGGTTTTACACGAGCGATCTAATAAAGTACTGTCTTGAATAGTAACAGCAACATCTATCCTGATAAGGTGATTGCGACTACAAACATGAGCCTTAATCGAGTTAGTTAGTCCTCCTTTAGCGTATCAAGGAGAAATAAGCCAAACCCATTGCGAGTGGGTTTGGCTTAATCATCTTAAGAGCCTTTCAAGTTCTTTAATAGAGCCCCAATTTGATCAATTCCATCAAATGTACTTGGGAGTTTTTCTGAATCAGATAGTATTCCGCTAAAGATAAGACTTTCAAACTTATCTAACGAATTGGGGTCTTTAGATTTTAGCTCGGACGCATACTCCGAATAACTTTGAATGAACTGACATAGCGTTTGACGTAGCTCGATTTGCATTATTTGTGCTTTGGTAGAACGGTAGTTCATCAAAATAATTCGGAAAAAATAAATGAGAATCAGTTCAATGGAAACTAATGGAATTAATTTAATTAAGTCGACGAATTGGAAGTTTGTTGAGGAACTAGAAGTTGAGATCGATACAAACTCATAAACTAAAGGGAACAAAATGAGGAAAGACATACCGATTAATGATCTGAATAACCACTCAAGCTCATTTTCTTTCTTGTCTCCTAAATCTGAAAAGCCCTGATACAATCCTACAAAATTAAAGCTGATTTTAATCTTCTCAAGTCTTTTATCCAAGATATCGACTGTTTCTTGCTTTTCCGCGAGCTCTCTATCCCATTGCTCTTTTAATATTTTTGCTTCATCTAATTTATCCTGAAATCTTGTAGCAGACACCAAGTCTTTATTGTTCAGGTGACTTTTTAATATGTCAGCTGGCATCGTGTATGCTGCATAAATGATCTGACTCTTTACGGAAGAATTTGTTTCAAGTGCATCATCAATTATTGATGATTTTAATTGTCGAAGGTCAAAACTTAACTGTAAATTTTCTCCAATGTAAAAGTCAAATTCACACAAAAATCGAAACGAATCTGTGTAAATGTCATTAATGAAGCTTTTAATAACTTCGAAGTCAGTATCGGCAGTCGAAAATTCACGCAAACGGTCTAAAAAATTATTGCCTATGTGTTCAATATTGAACTCGCAACGTTCATCCCAACCTTTAGCATTCCTTGATATAGAACCTATAACTTCTCTACTGCGTTCAAGTCTTTTATGAAACACTTCTTCAATAGGTGATGAATAGTGTTGAGTACGGTTTAAAAATCCGCCAAGGATCTTTAAATTGTTATCGTTTTCGAAAAACATTTTGGCTCCATGAAATTGTTTCTGTTTAAACAGCAACCCAATAGGTTTTGTATTAGTACTAAAACACGAAACGTTATAAATAAAATAGATGAGTATTCAGCCATCCTTTTGCCATATAAAGAGGAAAAACCGAACTCGGTAAGGTCGGCTTTTTACCTTTGACAATCAATTTTCAAACTTTCTGGCAATTGATTGTGACAATTTATCAATAAAGTCATTGTCAACCTTAGTAATGGACGCCAATATTCGCTGCTCTTCTTTGATGTGATCTGACTGGTTTTTTGCCCATGCATCTTGATTAGAGTCAAGTACTAGGTTATCGATATAGCCAGAAATTAGATGTATGTTTGATAAGGTTGAATAGTAATAATGTTGCTTAGCGCCAATTACATTGAGACAGCTGTTAATATGAATTTTTTTTGTCCTTTCATCTTTATCTTGTTCAATAATCGCATTATACATGGCCCCCATATTACCTATTTGAGTAATAAACTCATTAATGGCTTCGAGAATTACTACCTTTTCTTTGTCAGAGATACCGACATGATTTTTACTTAGTTCAAAGGTTTCTTCGACCTCATCAAGAGCTTTGGGATAAATTTTTTTAATACAATCAGACTGATATTTGAAAGTTTCCTTATACTTTTTGAAACGTTTATTTTCGTCTGGGTTTCCATAAATGAAGTTTTCCTTTAAACAACTTAAAAAGGCTTCAGCATCATTATATGGACTCTCAAGCTTTACACTTGAACATGAACTTTGTCCATAAAATATTGAAAACCGCTGATTACACATGTGTTGGAGGTGGGCTTCTAACCACCTCAATTTGATTCGTGCTTTAACTCCGGTATCAATATACTTGTTATAAGAGGCTTGAACTCTCCACTGGTTTGCTGACTTGGTAGCAGCATCGGCTGCTCTCGCAGAGGAGTGAGCAGCTGCGGCGGTTGCTAATGCAGCCAGCGATGTCGCAATTCCAGCAACCCAAGCTCCGACATTTGCAACTCCTTGTTCACGCCAGTCTATAGATTCCCACCAAACAATGAACCCTTCAGAAGGGTTAAATATTATAAGGCCTGCAAATAGACCTATGCATAACGGTAAGCAAAATGACAGAAGGCTTGCTACTTGTTTATCATCACTCATTGATTTTCCATTTAGTCGAAAGCTATGGTGCAATAGCTCCATATGCACGGCTATGGGCGTTTTGCATTATTTTGATTGATTCTACTAGAATTTTTTATTTATCAACAAATACTTATTGTTGGCTTATTAGATTCCTAGCTAGTCGATAACAATTTAAGATGTCTTTAGAGAGCATTGTCATGCAGCTAGAGCGCGGTTGCGTGGGTGCTTATAGCTATTTCGAATTTACCCCCGTGATACAACACGGGGATTCACAACGAATATCATTAGAAGAATGGATAACTTTTAGTAGGGCAAAAGCACATTAACAGGATGTGAATGATTAAAAGCACTAAGCCGGAGTGGGGCAAAAATGAGTTTAAAAGCTAAGGCCTCATTTTGGTTTACTCAAGCCCTACTGCACTTGATAGCTCCCAGCTGAGCTGCCGCCTGTAACTTCCACTTGAGCGTTCTGTGTGATTTCATCCACTACCGCGTTGGCTATCGCTTCAGCCATCATGCCTGCCATGGCGAACTCACCATCGAGCACGAAGCCCTGAGCTTTAAGCTCGGTTTCTAATTTCTGTTTCAGTGATGCTTTACTGATGGCCATTACTATTTCCCTGCATAAACGGTAGTTGATACGTCGACATGCGGTTTCCCCATGAAGGGGCAAATACTCGCGCCGGTACACACGCCTTTTCCACCATTGAATTTGATGGTGTCTGCGTCTTCGGTGATGTTCTTAGCTTTGATGGCTCTATTGCCTTTGACGGTTTCAGTGTGGTTACCGTCTATCTCTGCGATTCTATCTTCGAGCACTTTGATTTGTTGGGTGAGGCATTCAATCTTATCGGCTTGGTCTGTCTTACGTTCAAAGTTGCCTTCCTGGTCAACCAATTGATACACACCTTTTCGCTGTTGGTATCGGCTTTCGCCTTCCTTAATGCCTGGTAGCTTGAACCCCAGTGGCAGCACGCAACGAATAAACGGCTTGTCTGGTTGACCGAACATAAAGCCGAGTTCAACAATACTGCCGATAGCCGGCGGCTCTAGACGTCCCGCATGGTCACCGAGACCAGGAACCGGAAGTGGTACCGCCTGCAGTGGTGGTTTATCTTCATACTCCATGCCCTTTTCATCGAGTAGCTGCACATCCACCGCGTAGTGAGGATAGAAGCGGTCGGATAAGTCCCCTTCTTGCGGTAGCTCTGGCAGTGCCACGACTTTTCCCCACCGTGGTAAATGCCACCGCCCCGTGAATTCTGGGAACAACCTAAAGATGATGCGTTTGATGGTGTTTACATCCATGTGAGCTTCGCCTCCGTACCTTCAAACTCGACACCCATTAATCGAAGGCCGTTCACCAACACCCCAGGCTTGAGCTTTGGGATAGCCGGCACCTTTACCGATTTGTTGGCCGTGTGATTGGTCATGAGTGCATTTGGCAACGTGACGGGCTTCTCGGCCCAGAATGAATCGGCCCAGCTGCCTACGTATACCTGGCCATTGCCTTGCTGCTGCCAGAACAAGTCATCAATGCTAAATGCCTGAGCCAGCTCATCGATGACGCGATAGCCATTGCCATCACTGTAGAAACAAGGAATGGCCGTTTGGCTGTAGGCTTTCTCTGGTACCACAAATTGCAGTCCCGTTTGATGGGTGACTTCGCTAAGCAGCTGCATCAGTGTTGGGTGACGCAAAATGATATTGAGCGGCTGATAAAGAATGGCTGCGAGCTCACGGCAGAACACGGTTGACCACCCTTTTTCAGAAGGTTGTACGCGCTCGATGTAACCAAGAAAGACGCGCGTTATGTCATCCCCCCATCCTAAATCAATTGCAATGAGCGTGTTGGGCTCTGGGTTTCCTTCCACCGACAACTCACATCGCCCCGGCGTGTTGTGATTGAAAACGATGCGGTGACTTTTGACTTTGGTTTTATGCTTGCCCACATACGCACGGCAAAGAAACTTATTGTTGATGGTCATAGTTAACCCTCGTTTACGCCAGTGCGTTATCCACGCTTTTCAGCACTTTCATCACACCTGTCAGTTCCACTTGTGTATCGGGTGGCACGTCTTCGGTTTGTCCGGTTTCAACGCGCGTTTTTACCCCCTGCACCTTTTGCTGCGCGGCGGGCTTATCCGGTTGACGCTGCTCGACTCGCTCTGGCACCGAAAGGTGCTCGACCAGCTCGAACGACACGCTCCACTGGCGGTGAGATTCTTGTTCATCGGCGCGTACGACACCTTGGAATTTCACCTGGCGAATTTTCAACGCTTCAGCGGTTTGGTTACTAATACGGTAGATCTGGCGCGCATCGTTGTCTTGGGCTTCCACCATGCTGAACAAATGAGTTAATAGCTGGCTTTTGGTAAAAGGGATCACCCCTTTCACCGTGAGTATTTTACCCTTGCTGCCCATTTCCGCTTGGTCGGTGGCCGAGGTTTGGCCGGACATGTCTTGTCCGGCCAATTGCTGACGAACGCCAATGCGCAGGTTTTTTAATGGGAGCTGGGCGCCGTTAAGAATGAGCAAATTTATCTCTCCCTAAGATGAACTGTCACCGCTCGGTAGAGGGTAGCGCGCTTTTATCTCTTCTACTTTACGCTTCCAAAGCGCTTCAGACTCTGGGGTGCCGTCAAATTGCCATTCCATAAACAATGGGTCTGACTCTCTTCGATACGCGGCTTTGCGTTTGTTCATCACCTCTTCAAGCTGTTGTTTCTCTTTCTCGGCAGAGAGGCAAGCCATGGTCTCTTCTTCCGTGAGTCCAAGCTCCATTAAAATGAGCGGCTCACTTGGCACGTTAATAAGCACTTCACCGGTGGGTAACGTTAATTCTGATATCATGACCTATCCCTTACGATTTTGGTTCATACAAATCTTTGTTCGTGTGTTGGTACGCATTTCGGGTCTCTGCATACCGCTCGCCAAGGAAAGGATCATTTAACGCGTATGCCTTCGCCATCCACTTAATTTCTCCGCTTGTTCCAGAGTAACGAGTCATTTCAGTTTCTCCCACTTCTTTGCTGAAATGGATATCGACATCCCAATTCGTCAGCGCGATGTAAGTCAGACCACCTCGTAAATAACAACCACTCTTACTCGAACACCCCACCACATCCCCAGATTTATAACCTGCATACATAGGCTTGGAGCCGTCAACGGGACGAGCAATACAACTCATTCGAAATCCAATCTTTCGAACCGTCTCTCGGTACGTCTGAGAAATGCGCTTAATTTGCAGGTATTTGCCACCACCACTCCAGCCAACGTTGCTTCCTTCCAGTTGCAATAAAAGGCCTGCGAGATGGGTAACGCCCTCCCCAAAGGGCTTCAAATGCTGGTCTCTTGAATAATTGCGGGTAATGTTAACTTCCGCACCGCCATGTTCATTACTTGGCATCGACCACCAAACGGGAAAAAAGTAGTCCGATGAAATGCCGGTCAGATCAATGATGTGTTGGTATCGCGCCACCCCTTTCATTTTGTCGGCCGTGGCGGACTCCTTCCACGCGTCCAATTGCTTAACTTTAGCGGCCACCGTGGCGTTGATTTGGCCCATTTTCCCTTTCACCTCATCAGACAGCTGCTTACTGGCTGATGTCTGTTGCAGGGACGCCTCCACCGCTTGCTTTAGTAACACATCCACATTACTCATCCGTGCTCTCCATCTTGGTTAACGATTCTCGTAATTTCATTAGCTGATACTCTTGCTCTAGGGTTTGCTTTTGGGTCTGAATCAAAAACGTCGTCAACGTGACGTCCATTTCGATGCGCTGCTGCTCGTAATGCTCATGGCGCCTTTGCATTGAACCTGACAAGGCCAGGTGCTTTTCGTTGGTTTGCAAAAGATCTTCTGAGAGCGTGTCCAAACGTTGATTCAAGAGATGGTTGGTCTCACTGAGCCTCCAATTTTCATGGCTTTGTTCAACCACCTCCTTTTGAGTCTCAATGAGCCCGACGGTTAGCTGAGCAAGCAAGGTGTCCATATCATCCAGCTTGGCCTCGTAGTTAAACTGCCACGTCTCTGGGGTCACCGTAATTTGGGTGATGGCTTGAGCGCCCGAAAACTTCAGCAAGAAGTTACGCGTGAGGTTATTCCCTTCTTCACCAGTCAGTTCGTTATTCTTGCGCTTAGACTGCACCACCATGTGATTGGCCGACACCAACACCCCTTCTTCGCTCATCAGCCCAAGCCAGTTGAAGGCAAAGTTGCCCACGGTGTTGTCTAAAATCAGCGAGTACACCACCTCATTGTGATTCACGCAGGCACTGCGCGTCGGCGCACTTCGATAGACAATCTGACGACTTGATGGCAAAGATTGGTCCCGTCGTGGCGGTGTCTTCGGGTCGAGGTTAGGCACATGGGCCAACACAAATTCGCGGATCACCAACGGTTGCTTGGCGTGTTGTTTTCGAGCAATCAGCTGCTCGCCTGCCAGGGTAATGACGGCCATAACTTATCCTATTGAAGCGCTGTACGTTTCATGGGTGTGACTGAACTCAGCCACCGAAATATGAGGGTACGCCGCCGTGGTCACGTCAAAACTGTATCGACGGCAGGTTCTGCCATACTGGCGAACCAAGGCGTCCATCAAACCAGGGACTTCATTTAAGTCGCTGTCTCGCACTTTCACGCTGACCACGTCCCATGGGTAATAACTCAATCGCTCATCGATGTTGATGTGAGGATAACCCAGCTGTTCAAACATGGTTCCCCAGCCCACCTCAGAGCCACCTCCGGTCGCAAAGGCGTAAGCAAAATTCACTCGAATGCGGTAGATATGCTCGGGCTCTTTGGGCAAGCGCTCGATGTCACGCTGCCAAGCCATCAAGTCGACAAACTCAATCGGCGCCACCATCGGATCTAACTGCCTCAGCGGCCACTCCAACACCGCTTGCACGCGATCCCAATAACCCAGCAGCGCTTGCCCTAGCTTGTAGAATTCACCCTTACCCATCCAGTGTTTCAGTGTGAAGTTAGGCCGTTTCAATGCGTATCTCCAAATCGCCCATTCTTGGCACTGCCATGCTATTGGTGAGGTCTGAGTTATCAAATTCAATCGATTCCAATACCGGAAACTCACCGTGCAGCTCTTGTGCTAACTTCGAAAAACTAAAGCGTGAGGAAGGCTTGGTTTTGGTGACCTGATAATCGGTGTTTTGCCTAAAGGCTGAGCCAATAAACAGCGCCATGTCCGCTTCCAGTTGCGCGTTTTCTTCATTAGATAACAGGCGCGCCACCCAGGCTCGACACGTCACCGTGATGGTATTGGCTGGCATCGCGTACACCTTGAGATCATCGCCATGGCCATGATTGCCGTCTTGGTTGATGTGCGTGTTTAAATCCGCCAGCATTTGCGGCGATGGCTCACCCGAGTCCAACAAGATATAAGCGTTGGCCGAGCCAGGCCCTCGCGGCGCGTTGTGCTCGAAGTAAATGTTTTCGCTGTTGATGCCGGCGCGCAGCATCAGCAATGAGCGATACGCCGCATCGATGTGCCATTTCGCCACGCCACTGAACTGATTGCGAATGCGCACCCTCAGTTGGTCGTCGGTTTCTTCATCCGCGCCCGCGTTAATCAACCAATCGGCCGAATTCACCACGCGGCTAATACCTGGAACTGCCGATGTTAAGACATGGAAGTAGCCTTCACCTAAGTTAAAGGCGGCGCCTTGGTGCTCGGCCTCCACTCTGCCAATGATTGAGGCGGCGTTTTCCGGTAACGTCGTGTCTTGGCTCAGTAGCACTCGATACACCGCGCCGTTAATCGGGTCGGTTTGTATCACTGTGCCTTTAGGGATCACAATCGCCGGCCCTTGCTGCGCGGCTCGGTGAATCACGACCTGCCCAACGGCTTTGGTGGCGGGTTTGCGCTTCACGTTGAACTGCCACGCCCACAGGTCGAGCCATTTGTCTTTGGCCGTGGCCACGAACATGTTGGGCAACACGTACCCCACCAGAAAACGATTTACTAACCACACCGTCGGGCCAATCACCATGGCTTCAATCAAGCGCCAAAATGGCGAATATTGAGAGTCGTTAGCGATGGTGCTGCCCTGCTTCGCCGCTTCTTCTTTGAGCGTCGCTTTCCACTCTGACGCCTCAAGCGGTAACCCCGCTTTTTGCGCTAGCTCGGTAAAATTGGGTTTGGGAATATCAGTCAACCTGCACCTCTGTTGTTACGCGGCCAAATTGCACCGTCTCTGCAAAAATATACAATTGCCCATCGCTCACTTCTTCGATGCGCACCGTCCCAGGCACCAAACGAACGTCTTCTTCCACTAACAACTCTAACTGTGTACGCGCATCGGCTTTTTTCGCGGGGCTGCGCTCAGCAATCAAGTGGATGGCTACGTTACTTTCAATGATCGCGTGTTTGATGTCTTGAGCGATGACCGCTCGGTCTTGGATCAATACAGGGTTTCTACCTGCATCGAGTACCACGTCACCGTTTTCAATTAAGATGTCTTGATATACGTAATCAACCATTAGCCTGCCGCCATTTCTAATTCACTCGCCATGTCTTGTGGGCTGCTCATGTAAGTGGGGTAAATCGCCACACCGCCGTAATTGGTTGAACTCGTTTGATAATGGGCAATGCTCTTGGCCGCGCCACCTGGCTGGACTTGAGTGTGAGGCACTGCGCTTTGCACAGACTTGGATCTCACAGGCGTGGTGTCCTCCTCATCACCCAAACCAGGCAACCAATCAACCAGTCCTTTTAGGCTTTCCCAAATGCCCGCTAATTTATCGGTGAACCAACTGAACACGCTGCCAAAAATATTGCGCATCGCGTTGGCCATTTGGCCAATGAAGGCAAAGCCGCTGTTATCACTAAAGCCGCTCATTACCCATTGCCAACCAGCGGCAATGGCCTTAAACACAAAGGTAAATCCATTCATGAGTAAACCTATCGAGCCAATAACACCCGCCATCACCCAGCCCACGCCTGTTGCCACGACGCCGACCACATCCAACCCACCTGATAACACCGACCCAATCGCTGAAAAGCCAACTTTCACGGTTTCCCATAACACCTGCAAACCGCGAAGTAGAACGTCGCCTAGCATCTTGCACAGCTCCATCACGATATTGAGCAAAGGCTTGAACGCATCAAACAACATCGATACCGCCCGCATAGCTGCATCAGCGGTATATTCAATGGCCTGAAACACCGCGTTATCACCCAACGAGGCTTTCAGATCATCCCAGTAATAAATCAGAGCCCCCACGGCGGTTACTGCAGCTATCAACGCCCCCACAATTAAAATAATCGGATTGGCAGCGATGGCGATGTTCGCGGCGAGCATCGCAGCACGAAAAGCGCCTAAGCCTTGAGTGAGCAAGGCGCTCACTCCCGCGAACAACTTCATGGTAAGCAGGTAAGTGGCCATCACTTGTTTACCCACTCCCATCATGAGCGTAAATGCGCCGCCTGCTGCCGCAGCACCTAAAATCGCCATGGCTGCAAAGCCTATGTATTTAGATAGGTTCGGGAACATCTGCGTCCATTGAACGATGGCGGTCGCGCCTTCGGCCATGCCGCCAACCACAGGCAAGATGGCAGGAAGAAGCACAGAGCCAAAAGCTGCACTGATGGCAAACACGCCTTGCTCTAACCGCTCCCATTGGTCGGTCATGGCGCCCGCCATTTGCTCAGCCACATCAAGCCCTTTGACTTTGCCGAGCTCGTTTATTGACGTGGCGAGCCCATCGGTGTTTTGCATCAATAGTTGGATCATCGCCGACGCTTCTTGCGTGCCAAACGCCTTACTCAACTCTGCCGATTCGGCCACGGAAATGGTGTCACCGTAACGCCCTTTAATTTGGTTCAAGATATCGACCATCGGCAGCATTTGACCTTGGGCATTAGTGAACTGCATGTTCAAGGCGGCTTGCGCTTTGGCCGCGCCGGCTAAGAACGCGCGGTATTTTGTCCCCGCTTCACTGCCACTCATGGTGGACTGCAACGTACCTAAAATCGCCATCTGTTCGGTCATCCCAACCCCCACCGATGTGGCGGCGGCGCCTATTGAGGTGAACGCCGACGACATACCATCGCCCGTGGTTTTGAACATCTGCACCGCTTTGGCCGTTTGACCACCCAGCATATTGACCCAATCCGCCTTCCCTATTTCGTTGGCAGAATGTTGGAAAATGCCGTACATGGTGCCGACATAGTTGGTAATGGTTGACGTATCCGCTTTGGTCGCGGCAGCCAGTACCCCTGACGCGCGAGTAAACTCAGACAGTTCATTACCTCCTAACCCCGAAATGGCCGACTGAATATCATAAGAGGCGGCCACAAAATCGGCGGCTGACTTGCCATAGTCCACCGCAAACTCTAGGGCCGTGTCGCTGAGCTGCTTAAGCTGCTCATCCGCTACCCCGAGAGATTTCACCTCACCTAACGCCCTGTCCATTTCAATGGCGGGCATTAAGGCTTGTTGCAGGGCAAAGCCCGCGCCCACCATACCAGCGGCGCCCGACACCATGGTTTGGGTACCTTGCTTGTAGGTGTTGGTGACATCGGAGAGTTGGCGCTGAATGTGGCCCAGAGGTTTTGAGATCTGGTCAATCAATCCAACTTGAAATCTAAGGGCTTCTGGTAACATTCACTTCTCTCTACTGACCTAATCGCTAACCGCTAAAGGCTTTGGCTACACCGCTGGCGGTGACAGCTTGCATGTTTTCCCAATGGTTCTTCTCCAACCAAATCGCGTAAGCCAGGTTCTGCTCGGTATCAGGCTCATTGGGAAGCCACTTTCGTCGCCACGCGTACATCTTTTGCCTGTCACTGCTCTCAATAACAGCGACAAGCCCATCTATTTTTTTACCGAGATGGAAAGCTTAGGTGCGTACTCTTTCAGTACTGCACCGTAAATCTGCGTTGCTGCACCTGGGTTCTGCTGAGTAAGTGCACGCAGAGCATCTTTTGAGCCTTCACTCACACAGCTCATCAAGAAGTTATGTGCCGCGCTACTGGCATCACCTTGCAAGATGGTATTTTGAGCTTCGTCGTACTCAGCTGGCGTTGGGTTGAATTCAAGATCTGCCGTACCAACAGTTAAAACAATGGGTTTTGTCATGCTGCTTCTCGCTCTGTTTTATCTAACTTTGCATCTAGACGGTCGAACCGTCCGTTAATTGATTCTTTCAAATCATCTACGGCTTCCCGCAGTTCGTGTTTGGTGGCGTACTTTTCTGCTACATCACCGCGTTGTCGCTCTATAGCCAGCTCACAATCATGGATACGGCGGTCATGGTCTCGGGCTGTGGTTTGCCCTTTATCCGTTCTGCCAAATACCAGATTGATAATGGTGATGACCGACGCAATAACCGCCACTCCCACCGATAACCATGATGAGTCCATCGCTATTCCTTCTGAGGGATTTCCTTCAAGCGTTTGCCTTGAAGAGAGGCAATTACATCGTCCACGGTCTCTTGGATCACGTCGTTGGTACTCAAGTCACGAAGCGCTTTAAGTCCCCAAATAATGGTGCGAGATGCGAATCGCTCAAGCACCACTTCCCAAGTGATTTGGAGAAACAGCCCTTTCAAGATTTCGAAGAACGTTTTGCCGATGATCCCCGTTAAAAAGCTCATGATTGTTCTCCCATCATCGATAAATAAGCGTTGAGGTAATCCGCTTCTGTGGCTTTACCTGCGGATGTGTTCCAGTACTGTTTGGCGTAACGCGCTAAGCCCTTGAGATCATCCGCCTCAGGCAAGGCTTCTGGGAATCGGATCAGGTTCAAGCGTGCCGTGGCCACCGCGAATTGAGGGGAAATCACCATATAGTCCGCATCCTGTTTTTCGACGGGATCAGCGGTGAGCGGCGCAAACATCGAGAGCGCGTCCAACAAGTGAGGCCGTGTTTTTCCTAGCCATTCAATCAACCAGGCAAAGGTGGCAGGCTCCATTTGAGTGAACCCTAATGCGGGACCACGCACCTGCTTGGCGTACGTCAATGCACCGGATTCATGGGCGACAATCATCACTATCAGATTGATGGCGGCTTGGGTATTCAGCTTGCCATGCCCGCCTGTGACCATGTCTAATTGGTCGAGTACCGGTTTAATCACATGCTCAACAAAGAGCGTTCCTAGTTTCATCGTTTCATCTTCTCCAAATCGCTTTGACAGTGAGTGCAGTACTGACATCCCACGATGTGTTGGCGGCGAGCTTCAGGGATGGGGTCGCCGCACTCGCCACATTCCTGCGCGCTCTCCCTTGGTGTTTTCGGCTTAGCCCTTGCCAATTGGTTGGCCAATGCCACTTCTGTGAGTTGGGCTTCAATATCACAAGCATGGTCAATAACATCTGGCATCCTGCCTCCTAATTACTGGATCAGATCTTCGGTTTCATCGGGGCGTAGATATGGCACGCCGTTGATTTTCACAAAGTCTGGGCTCGTCACTTCGAACGGCAGCTTATGCACGAGCGCACTGCCTCCGTTGGTGTCGGCGTCGAGTAAATCCGAGATCTTGATACGACAGCCAAAGGCTTCGATTTTCAGTTCGTCTTTATCAATCTTGCCGTAGAACAGGGCATCAAAGTCCGGCATACCACGCCAGGAGCCGGAACCTCTCGCGGCCTTGCTCAACTGATTAAATTGCTGTGTGGTGAGCTCCATCTCGCCACTGGCTTCAACATCGCCGTCGACATAACCATCCGGCACGCCCGAGGTTTTATTGACGGCGGAATTGTCCGTAATAGAGAGGCTGACTTTTTGCGCTTTGAGTTTGTAGTCGCCCATTGAAAAATGCATGTTCTTACCAGAAATACGCATGCTCATGGATTAAGCCTCCGTGTCGGCTGGGTTAGAGAGATCGAGACCAATATTGACCACGATGTGTTTTGGGCAATTGTGTGGGCGCACCATCAAACCAATGTTGACTTTGGTTTTTGTCATCCACTGAATCGACACGTCTTCTTCGCGCGGTGCCATAATTTCCCCAGGGAACGGGATCCCCCCAATCTCGGTGGTCTTCGACATGTCACGCATGTCTTTGCTGAAGTAAGTTCGATTAAGCTCGATACTCGGTGGCGTCGAATTAAGGATGCGATCGGCAATGCGGCGAATCGCTTTAATACGTACTCGGCGGTTCAACTTGTGAACGGGGCGAACGTATTCTAAGAATTGATAGTCTCCGCCTTTGGTTTCCAGTGTGGTGGCGTCGGTCCAGTACACCCCTTCCATATCGGCGTACCATTGCGGCAAGGAATAACGTGCATTGGCCAGCGCTGAAATAGTGCTCATTTCCAGAGGTTTGCCGGCGCTGTCTATAGGCATCTCGCCCAGGCCTAAAACGCTGCCTGTGGCCACTCGCATTGGGCTATCGGCGACGGTGACCGCGCGGTCACATAAGCGTCCTCCTAATACGCCGATGTTATTGCCATTGAGCATAGGTACCGGTGTCACGAGGTTGGCAGATACACCATTGATTAATGCCAATAGGCTAGTTTCGTATTTGGCCCAAGTTTGCTTGCTCTTATCGATGCCAGGACACGCTGCTAAAAAGAACACCCAACGGCCCAGCTTGGCGGTCAGTTCGGAGGCTTTGCTTTGCATCGCTTGGAAGTCCGCTTTGCTGCTTACCACATCGACAATGCACACGCCTTCGAACGAGTCGGTACGATTGGCAATATCGACGGCTTCCTGCCACGTTTTACCTTCAGCGAGACCAAACACGGCGCCTGTCCAGTTCTGTTTTCCATTAAGCTGAGCGGCTTTCAAGTTAGCGCCTAGCATGTCATCCGCGACGACATCGTCAAGGTTAGTCATGTTGTTGACGCGTGTGACTTTGCCTTGCAGCTCTGCTTTATCGGTGCGCCCGATATACAGTAGGTGGCGTTCAATCTCTGGGATCCCACCTTGCCCTAAATTGAGGTTGTTGACCTCGACCTTTCCGGTTGCCATGAGTTATGTCCTCGCTTATTTTTGCTTTCTGGCTTGCTCAAAAATGGTGATGAGTTGGCGGGTGACGTCACGCTCTTTACTGCCTAATATCTGACGTTCTGCCAATGGAATATCCCAAGCGGTGACACTCGGCTGATTGCTCAGCTCTCGGATAATTTGCCCAGCTTGGCCATGGCTAACAGTGGCCATCAATAACTTGAGTGAGGGTTTCTTCCTTCCCTTGCCACTCTTTCTTGCGACCGTGTAGCCCAGTTCCCTCATTTTTCGCGCTTGCCCTTTGGTGCAAGGCGCACAGTAGTCGGGTGTTCCCCACCGCTTTTGCATCTGGCGCTTGGTCATTTTTTGCTTTTGACCAAGGTGATGCCTAGCGGCAATTCTTGCGGTGAGCTTGTTGTTCCAAGTAAGGTCGAGCGTGTCGGCGTGCCGTACATAAGGGGTTAGCCCTTTCGCCATTCGTCGCATCACTTTGAAGCGCTTCTTCCCTTTTTTGGGCTGTAATGCTTTGCCGTGAATATCTTTTTGTTGCTGAATGCGTTTTCTTGTATTGGTCTTTTCCCATCGGCCAAGGGTTTTCAAGATCCAAATACGCTTTTTTGGGGGAAGCGCTAACATGGCCAACTTTTCTTGCAGGTTGAGCACATCCCTTTTGTTGGAACTAATCGTTGGTTTCATTCACCAACTCCGCTTCTTCGGCGGTGTAAATCTCCACGGCTTGAACTCGATATCTCATGCCACGCCAAGTGATCATGCCGGCTTCATCTGGGACCAACTCAATGGGCTCCATCAACTCAAGTTCAATACTCACATCGGCCGCTTCACTGCTGATCACATCGACCGAAAGCATGGGGTCTTCGAGCTCTTGCTCGTTGCGCTCTTCTTCATGGTCACTGAGCCAACAAGCAATCAGAGCCAGTAAACAGCGTGGGTCCAGTAATTGGTGAGGAAACTCCTCAACCGAAATCACCGCGTTGTATTTCCAGTAACAGGCGATATACCCGCCGTTCCCACGGTCTTCACCGCTTGGCACTATCGAACCGTTCTCTTGCCACGCATCCATTTTGTTCTCAAGCACATTGCTATTGAGATGGCTGACGATGTAAGCCGTTAAGTGCTCAAGTTTGGTTTGGTTGTAAATTGCACTACTCATATCACGCCAATCCCATTCGCACTGCGGCCAAGCAGTTGAGAGACATCTTTGTTACTTTGCGCCAGAAAACGTGCCGCCTGTTGCGGTTCATCTAACGCCGCATTGTCCCCTTCTTTGCGCCTATCTTGCGTGGCGAACTCGGGTAACAATTCCGAGTGTGCTCGACCATACACAGCTCGTTTATACAAGGCGGTTTTGGCGACGCTTAGTGATGGCGGCATTCCCTCGACCAACAGGCTCACTAACTTCTCTTGAATATTGTTGGCCGCTATCGTGATGGCCACAGCCATAGAGTCGTTATCAAACGTATGCGGAATGCGGCGCAGTTGACGAAACTCATCGTTCGTTAAATCGGGCCAGCCTTCACCGGATATCACTTGGTTACTCGCCTTATCCACTTTTCCGCCAAAGCCCATCATGTCTCCTTATTGGAATAAGTGCGCCTCTGGCCACTGAGTCGACGGAATAAGCTGGGTGATGAATCACTTGCTCTTCCTCTTCAGTCGAGGCGCGGTGGCATAGGAGCCTATTTAGTTAGAGGTTGTCGCCAGTCTCTAACGCTCGGATACGTTGTTCGATGTTATCGATCATGGTGCTTACCCCAATCGCGCTGTATTGCTCATGCGCATTTTGAAGATGGCTTCGCGCTGTCTGTAGCGTGTCTATATCCCCCACCGACGCGGCGTGGGGTTTACCTTGCTCATTTCGAAGCAAGTGTAAGCCGGCGAACTTCAACCATTTCGCCGTCGGCTTCTCATTGATACGCCACACGTGAGTGACCTTCTCGAAGACCTGAGAGAAATAAGGTTCGACGGACTGGCACTTGTCTGCCATTCGCTCTGACCAGGCCAAGACTTCATCGGCGCAGAAGGTCGCAAAATCACGCTTGAATCGCTCGGGCGTATCGAGTCCGCGCTCGATGGCGATGTCACACCACTTGATGGCCGTTTCTAAATCTTCGATATCAAACAGCCAAATCACCATTTGCGTAAACAGTGGGTTATCGAACTGCTCGTCACCGGCGAGGTAAGCTTCAATCGCATCGCGATATTTAGGCACCAACACTTCGCGTTTGTGGTTCACCTTTTCGTCTTTACGATTGAAGGTTTTGAGTACCTTCAAATCGCTGTCGAGTTCGGCGAGCAGCAAGTGCAAACTGTTTGGATTAGCAACACACTGCGTTTGAGCTGTCGATTGCTTTTGTTGTTTTGCCAAGGCCTCTTGGCGCAACTTGGCTAATGGGCTGGCCATACATTACCCCTTCGCAGGTTCAACAACAGTCACGTCTTCAATCGCGGCAAACTTGTGGTAGTTACCGACGGCATACCCTTCCATACGCAGGTATGACGTTTCAAAGCGTTTACGGTCTTCTTCATTGCGAGACTTACGCCACTGCGTCCCTTTTTGAGTCAGGATTTGCAGGTTGGTTAAGTTCGTTACCCAAATCATATTGGGCGGGAAAAATGGTGGGGTATAGACGGTTTTGCCTGCCACTGTCTTCGCCAAACTTTGCGCGGCTTTGTGCTCGGTCGGTACTTCCGCCGATTCCAACAAGCGATGCTGCTCTGCAGCGACTAAGTTACGACCAATCAGCACAACCAAATCTGGATCGTCTTGATGTACTTCGTGAATCGTGGTGTTGATTAAATCGTTCACGAGCGAGTCGAGGTTTTTATAAGCGCCGTCTGTGTTGCCCGTAGAATCAAGCTTCGCATCAGGCAGGACTTGAGCCGGCGCCTTTTCTTTTGCAAGCTGCAGCCAACCTTTATTAACGTCTTCACCCATTGGGTTCGCTTTCGGGTCGGTGTTTTCACCCGCAATCGAGGTTCCGTGGAAACCAATACGCAGCTTATCGAGCGCAAAATTTCGTGTGATAGCGTTATTCATCAGCTTCATCCACTGGCCTTTACCGCCCGAGTTCGCCCAGATGGTCATGGTGATCCAATTGATGTGAGCGCCTGAGTCGGTCTCGGTTAACTCATAAGTGTTGCCACTTTGGTCAAGAGCGCCCATGAAACGACCGTCTTTGACACGCCCTGTCAGTAGACCCGCGTCCCCCACATCAATCACTTGACCTTTAATCTGGTCAACCGAGATATTGGAGATACGATTTAAAAACGCATCCGATTCGACAATCGCTTGGCGAAGCTTGGTTTCCATCACTGGGGTAATGTTGAACTGCTTTGATGCATCCGCGACACCGCCAGCCTTAGCAACGGCTTGACAATATTCATCTAAATATTGAGTCGATACGGCATTTAGCATTTACACCACCTCCACATTTGATTCGCCGCCATGGCCTTCTTCACTAGGCTTTTGCCCTGGGACTTCTTGCTTAAGCTCGGCGAACTGGGTTTCTAGGCTCTTTACTTGCTCGGTGACGGGCGCGAGCTGCTTCTCCAATTCACTGGAAAACTGCTCTAAAGAGAACGTTTTAACTTCGCCTTCAGGGACTGATTCGGGTTCAATAGGCGTTTGCGCTTGCAGGTTAAACTCTTGCTTGAGTTCATCCTTCAGTTCACCTTTCATGATGCCGAACTGCTCTTTCAGGGCAGCTTTGAGTTGTTCTTCGGTCACTTCTTCTTCCTCTGGTTCAGGTTCCGGTTGTGGCTCTGGCTGTTCGTCACCAGAATTGAAAAAGGCATTACACAGAGCAAAAAAGCGATCGGTTTTGGAATAGCACTCATCCAAGTTGATGGCTTCCAGTTGGCTACAACTGAGCTCTGTGGTGTGGCCTTCTTGTCGTGAAAACTGAAGTAATGACACACCAGATGATGCCGGGGAATCGGTCACGGCTAACCCCATTAGGTAGCACTTTCCTTGCCCTTTATAATCTGGATTGGGTTCAATGGAGGTAAACAGCTTCTGCCCAAGCTTATTGGCTTCAAGTAAGTATTGGTTAGGTTCAAGCTTGGCAAACAAGCGCATTTTGCCATCCACTTCTTCAGCTTTAACTTCAAGCACTCTGCCCCAGTTACTGCCGTAACCGGCAAAGCGTTTATGCTCTGGCCAAATCAACGCGGTGTATTCACTCAGGGCATAGTTCTCGGCAATCTGCGTGAGCCATTCGCGGGTGATCTTACGACCATCTACCGTTGGCCCTTCGGTTGCTACAATTTTCCAATCACTGATTTTTGCCATTTGAGTGCGTACCTAATTTTCATTGGTCAGTTCGTGTTTTGAGTTTTCACAATACGCCTTTGAATCGGTGGTTTCAGCCACTTCGATTCCGACCAATTCGGATAGGAGCGATAACGGAAATCCTCCGAACTTTGCTATGCAATTTAAGGCGTGAACAGGGCTTATGATGGGCTCATGGCATATACTCCTGAAACACGACATGCAGCCAGAGCCCTGTATTTAAAGGCTTGGACACCCAAAGAAATCGCTTCCGAGTTAGGTTTGAACAGCACACGAATTATTTATCACTGGGCTGACAAACACGGATGGCGTGACATGCTGCGCGAACAAACGATTGATGAGTCGATCGCGCGCAGAATTGAAACCCTGCTTGAGTTGGAAAATCCCACCAAAGGCCAACTCGATATGCTTGATAGACTCATCAAGCACCATGTACAGCTAAAAAAATTCCACGCTCAAACTCAGCCCGTGGCTGAGAAGCGCGCCACGAATGAAACAGAACCTGCGTCCAACAGCCACACTAAAAAAGCGCGTTCAAGTAAGAACGACAACAAGCAGAAAAAGAAAAAGAGTAAAAAGAAGAACAACATTGCTGAGCTGACCAAAGAGAACTTCTCGACTTGGCATGAATCACTCTTTGAATATCAGCACACGATGCGTAACAACCTGCACCAGCGTACACGTAACATTCTGAAATCACGTCAGATTGGCGCGACCTACTATTTCAGTGGTGAGGCGCTAGAGGACGCGATTTTGACGGGTGACAACCAGATATTTTTGTCAGCGTCTCGCGCCCAGGCAGAAGTATTTAGAAGTTACATCATTGCGATTGCTCAAGCGTTCTTAGGCATCGAATTGACCGGCAACCCGATCATTCTCTCTAATGGCGCAGAGCTGCGCTTTCTTTCGACCAACTCTAAAACCGCGCAAAGTTATCATGGCCACGTTTATGTGGATGAGTACTTTTGGATACCTAAATTCGATGAGCTCAACAAACTCGCGTCCGCCATGGCGACCCACAAGAACTGGCGCAAAACCTACTTCTCCACCCCCTCGGCTAAAACGCACCAGGCTTATACCTTTTGGACAGGTGACCAATGGCGCCAAGGTCGAGATACCCGCGCCAATATTGAATTTCCGACTTTTGACGACTATCGAGACGGTGGACGCCTCTGCCCTGACAAGCAGTGGCGTTACGTAGTTACAATTGAGGATGCCGCAGCAGGAGGCTGTGAGCTTTTTGATATTGATGAGCTGCGCGACGAATACAGCAAAGACGATTTCGATAATCTGTTTATGTGTATCTTCGTCGATGGCGCCAGCTCCGTCTTCAAGTTCTCAGCGCTTGAAAAAGCCATGGTGGATATTAGCCGGTGGCAAGACTTCAAGCCCAATGACAACGATCCCTTCGACCGGCGTGAAGTTTGGTTAGGTTACGACCCAAGCCGAACCCGAGACAACGCCTGTTTAGTTGTAGTGGCCCCGCCTATTGTCGCCATTGAAAAGTTCCGAGTCCTGGAAAAGCACTATTGGCGCGGGTTGAACTTTCAGTACCAGGCTCAGCAAGTCTCAAAAGTGTTTGAGCGTTACAACGTGAGCTATTTGGGCATCGATACCACAGGTATTGGCGCGGGTGTGTATGACTTACTCAGCAAAAAGCACCCGCGAGAAACCGTGGCCATTCAATACAGCAACGAGAGTAAAAACCGATTGGTGATGAAGATGATTGATGTAGTCGAAGCCAATCGCATTCAATTTGATGCTGAACACAAAGACATTGCCATGGCCTTCATGGCCATTAAGCGGGCGACCACCAACAGCGGTAACAGCATGACCTTCAAAGCTGAGCGCAGCGAGTTAACCGGACACGCCGACGCATTCTGGGCGATTTCTCATGCCTGCATTAACGAGCCGCTCGATCACTCAGAAAAACGCAAATCAACTTGGCAGATGTAACTCTATGACTGAACAGAAAACAGAAACAATCACAAATGATGAAAGCTTGATGTTTAGCTTTGGTGAGCCTGAAATCATGAATCGTGATTTTACCAACTACGATTACAGCGAGCTCTTTTACAACGACGATGGCGACTATTGGGAGCCACCGCTTGATAGAGCGGGCTTAAACAAACTCACGCGAGCCAACGCCTATCATGGCTCTATCTTAATGGCTCGACGTAATATGATCGCGGGCCGTTACATTCAAGGCGGTATGCAGAAACAACAAATGCAATCAGCTGTGCATGACTTCTTGGAGTTCGGTGATACTGCCCTGCTTAAACTGCGTAACTATTTGGGCAAAGTCATAGGCCTTTGGCCAATCCCCACCATGTATTTGCGAAAACGTAAGAACGGTGACTTCGCTTTTCTAGAGCGGGACAACAAACAAAAGCGCTACAAGAAAGAGGACATCATTTTCATCAAGCAATATGACCCTGTTCAGCAGGTTTATGGTGGGCCCGATTACTTAGGGTGTGTTCAATCTGCACTCCTAAGCCAGGACTCGACCACCTTTCGCCGCCGGTACTATAAGAACGGTTTGCACATGGGCTTTATCTTCTACGCCACCGACCCAAACCTTAGTAAAGAAGATGAAGATGACCTGAAAGAAAAGATGGCTTCAAGTCGTGGCGTGGGTAACTTCCGCTCGATGTTCATCAATATTCCGAACGGCAATGAGCGAGGCATACAGCTCATACCCGTTGGCGATATCGCCACCAAAGATGAATACGAAAAAATTAAGAACGTCACTGCTCAAGAAGTGATAACAGGTCACCGCTTCCCTGTAGAACTGGCCGCCATCATTCCAAATGGTGGGACCCGTGGTGATCCCATTAAATTCGATTACGTCTACTGCAAGAATGAAGTCATTCCGGCTTGTGAGATGTTCATGGATGCCGTTAATGGTGATCCGGAAGTGCCGGAAAGTCTGCATTTAACCTTTAACCTGGACAACATTGCCACGTAGACACAGTGACATTTTTTGCAATTTTGTTTTTCGTTGCAATTCACGCTCTGCCCTTGTCTCACAAGGGCAGAGGCGATACGAAACTGATCATCGAAAAAACACAAATGATCATCAAAAACCTGACCTAAAATACAGAAACCAATACATTTCAATCACTTAAAAACACAAAACAGATCAACACTGATCGTCAAAATTTCAATTTATTGCAATTTTTTGCACTCTTCGCAATTTTGTTAGGCGCCCTGTAAGCCATGCTCAGCTCTTCAATTATCCCCCATCCCCCGTTATTCCTAAAGGGCTCGCGGCTTATTAGCTTTCTATTACGGTCGCAGAATTTCGCTGAAATAGAATTGCGAAAAAATGAGATCAAAAACGTCGCAGGTGGGGAGGAGGAGTGCGTTTTCCGTGGGTTGGGTGTGTTTTAGGTGGGGCTGTGAGACAGGTGTAAAAAAGCCACCGGATGCGGTGGCTGTCTGAGGAAGTCGTGCAACAAGCTAGATTTCAAGTGTGAGCAACTAAATGCACATTCCACCGCATGCTACCTTAAACACTAAAACTAATATGGCTCTTTTACATTGCTACTAATGTAAAAGTTGATGGAATTTTTATCACTTATTTCGATATGTAGGCTAGATTCCCTGAACGAAATCTCGTTTGTAATACCCGGCATACTTTGACTCATCAGTGTGGATTTCACCAACAACTATCATTTGTTTTATCCGTGCTTGGAAATACCCAAGTCGACAAATTCCTCAACACCCCGCTGCTCTAGAGCTACCGCAGAGTTAAATGCTAATAGATGTAGCAGCATTGCAACTCTCAGGTTTATACGTGGCCCCCTGTTTGCTTGATCCATCAGAGAATTATTTATACCTAAGCTGAGTACAATTTCGTCAGTAGCTTCTAGCTAAGAGAACCCACTTACATATATGGCTGAATTTAAGACGGTACAATCATCCACATATTGGCTTACCTTCTCAATTTCTAATCGTTCGAGCCCTACTTTTCCAAAACTCAATTGTGGCAACAGAGCTAAAAATAAAAGAAACAAGCAATACCACAAACAAGTAAGCAGTGAACTTAGAGAGTTCATTCGTAGAGGTAACTCACCAGCAACTTCAGATTGATTAGTTCTAAAAATTGCAACTACACCTCAAAACTCATGGCCGCGTTAAGTAGTGCGCAACGCAGGCCACACTGCCTAAAACATTATGCCGTAAACACTAAAACTGAAGCAGAATGAAAATGACGAGCATTGGGAGTCCATCCTAAACGCCTTGTTATAAGCCATTGTTTTTATGTTAGTATAGACCTAAACATAAAACATAAAACAAGGCTAAAAAATGGCAAAACCAAAGGTATTCATAAGCTCTACTTGCTACGACCTACAGCAAATTCGTGACTCGATTTGCACTTTCATACGTAACTTTGGATTTGAGCCTATTCTTAGTGAGAATGGTGACGTTTTCTACCACCCTGACCTACACACTCATGAAGCATGTGTAAACGAAGTTTCTAACTGCCAAATTTTTCTACTCATAATCGGGGGACGATTTGGTGGTAAGTATATTTATGACAAGAGTAAGTCTATAACAAATGCTGAGTACGATGCGGCAGTAAAATCAAATATTCCGGTTTTTACCTACATTAAAAGAAATGTACTTGACAATCATCATCTATATCAAGAAAACAAAGGTAAACCATTTATTAGCGAACTAGATTTTCCAGCGATAGATAAACAATGCGATGCTTTAAATATCTTTGGGTTTATAAATCAGGTTAGAAAAGCATCGATCAATAATGCTTACGAGGCATTTGACATTGCTAGTGATATTGAAAATCATTTACGAAAGCAACTCGCAGCAATGTTTTTCGATTTTCTAAAAAATAGAGAAATCACAAAACAAATAGACCACACATCTAAGTCTGTCGATTCATTGGTTGTCACTACAGATAAACTAGAGGATCTAGTCAAATCATTATATGTGTCTGTTGACAAACAACACGCAACAAGTCAAATCAATCTGATTCAATCAAAGTCGATGGCAAAAAGTTTTCTAGTTGAGCTGGTATCCGAGTCTAGCTCTGGGGTTGTGAATGCAAAAACTCAATCTGAACTGGAAGCTCTCTCAAAGATCGACCCAACATCTATGAGTTGGTATGAGTACCTAGCAGCCATTACTCTTTTTGAAAGAGCCGAAAGCACAACTGATGAAATATACTATAGAATTCCTCTAGACGTTTTAGATTATGAGAATGACGGATTTCACGGTATCACAATTGAACCAGAAAACCCCTATCAGCAGGAAATTGAGTATATGTATAAAAATGGTATATGTGCCTTGAATGAGGAACAAAGACTTGAGCTTCTAACTAATTTTTCAATATTCAAATCCTTGTTTTAAAGAAGTAGCCAGCTCAGTGACGAGCTGGCTTGTAGCACCACATTAAAGTGTGAGTAACGCTACCACCTAACCTTAATCATTACACCGTAAACGCGAAATCCAACAATGACATCAAAAATGTCAAGCGTTGGGAATCACTCTTAAATGCTTTGTTAAATGTTTTTGTCATTAGGAACGTAAATTTCACCTTTATTTCTAGATGAATTTGAAACCCTATAATTTTTACCCGACAATGCAGTTCCCCAAAGTGCACCTATATTTTTTACTTCGTCAGGCCGATAGTCTTCATCTATTGGGTAAGTTTTAGGATTACCTCGTCTTTTAAACAAGATTTTGCTATACCCCATAATTGCAAGCATCGGAACGATGGTTCCATAAGTTAACAATCTTTGAAGGTTCTCTGGAATGGAATCTGGTTCGCTCATTAGCATTGCAAAAGAATATTCATCAAATAACCACCAAACACCCCAGACGAAAGCAAATGGGCTGAGACAAATAAAGAGCAACAATAAACCCAGAGTAATACGTTCAAAAAAACTAGTTATACTGTCATCTATTGATACACTAAAATCGTTGGCTTGACCATAAATCCTACCTGACGCGCTCACTTTCACATTTGGGGTTTCTTTTATAAAGAAGCCAAGTTCAGACCACTCTTGTGGGTTAACACACTCAAAGTCGACTCTATAATTATTTCCCTCTGCCTTATGAATATTCAGGCCAATCTGATCACTACCTCGAAATATTATAGGCTCCCCCAAAATTTCCGCATTTTCATCAAAACTAATTTCTAAAGGGTGATCGACACTGATATCTTTTCTTTCGACATGGTGTTTGCCTTTATTCCATAATCTAATATTTATTAGATAAACATTATCCAATCTATTCCCGTCTAAATCATTAACGACAAATGGACATGAACTTGCGGATTCAACGATAATCCTTCTACCAGTCGTCTGGAGTACTAACCCTCTTTTTTTATCCATTTGCTTTGCTACAAGAATATTCACTAAATATCCTATCGCCCCACCAATCAGCAGTAAAACGATGTCTTTTAATGAAACGAATCCAAGTATTTCCATTAGCTATCTCACTTATGCATAAATTAATTTAAGACATTTAACAGCTCTATTAGAAAGATAAATTCGGAATTTAAATACAGAATTTATCTTTCTAGTAATCTTATGCAAGACATGATATCCGTTGGTATGCCATATATTCAATAACTTATCTTTAGCTCATAAATCATCACTTCACAAAATACAGAATTTTTCTGCATAGCTCGCCAACTGTGGCTCATCTAGGTAAGCACGCCCATTCAGAAGGACAAAAAGACGGCCTCTAAAATTGTAGAACTGTATAAATCCTCACCATAATTTAGTACCATGGGTTTATCATTTCGATAGGTTCATGGTGTCATATGAGAGTAATTTGCCAGGAGTGTGGCGAGAAAGCCCGCATACAAAAATCCAACCGAATTTCAGCGGGTTATAGCGATTTATATTGTAGTTGTAGTGACCCTGAGTGCGGCCATACCTTTGTGATGAACCTGTCTTTCAGCCATACCCTTAGCCCTTCAGCTAAGACGACTTCTCAGTTGGCTTTTGAAATGGTTAAAGCCTTGGCACCCGATCAGCGCCAAGAGCTAAAACAACAACTTTTGATACCTTAGTTGGGTTTTCTACTTTGGGGGACCGCAATGAAAGGAACCTCATCGTAAATTCCCAAACGCTCATCCTTAAATGTACCGCTGATTTCAGTATCAGAAATGTAATCAATCAATATTGTATTATTCGAATTTCTGATACTGAGGAACATACCATCTTTAAAATATAAATGATTTCCACTGCCACTTCCTTCTTTGGAAATCATGTACCCATTATCATCAAAATCTATCGTTATACCTGGACGACCTTTAACAGCCCATTGATACGAACTACGAAGAATATCACGACTTGATTCGGTGATATAATGGCCTAAGGCTGCATACTTAAGTTCACCGTTAGACGTTAGATATACAATTTCTTGTTTTCCATTGCCGTCTAGATCTGCAAGTTCAAAAGACTGTACATCCTCATTGGGCAATAGAGTTCTTGGGTTTGAAAATGAAAGATTTTTAGCAAATACCGACGCTGATAACAACGACGCCATTGATAAAATTAAGAAGCTTTTTTTCATACTGAATTCCTTTTTTAAACACTAGATTGTGAGGCCAGCACACGATTATCGGCACAATCTAAATCTAAAAAAAACAATAATCAACAACATTAAGATATTGATATTATTGAAAATAATAAGAATGTTAACTTTAATCCCATAGAAATATATTTAACTAGAAATCCAAATCACGTTCGGATCTCATCAGCCATCTCGATTAGCTGCTTAATAGCGGCTAATTTTTCTGGCTTCAACTCTCCTTTTTGATCCGCAACCAATAGACTCATCAAATAAATACCCATATCAGCCCTGCTTTCACCTTCAGTGCTGAGCGCTACAGCATCAATAATGAACCCCATTGCTTGTAAGAATATGTCCTGATTTTTTAATGACATAGCTCTACTCCAAATCAAACTACTGTATTAATATACAGTAATAATATACGTATTCATACAGTATTGTTATGAAGCGAGATTCATCCCTCAGTTTTACTCACACAACAATGCCTCGAAATGTGACTCTAAATACTGTGCTTGAGTATCCATCCAATAACTCTTTTCGTCGTCATCCACATCCAAAATAGGAGGGCTATCTTCAAATACTGCCTTCCAATAGGCTCGCCGTTCCTGGTGATGAACAAAGCTACTTTCGTAATATGTATCAGCCTCTTGTTTGAGATCAGCTAAATCCAAATCTCTACACTCCATAGACCAACCACGAGCTCCAGCAGCCCAGAACAAGAATTCGTCGACTTTAGTTTTTGAGTCATCACCTTCGAACGTCACAGAAAAACGATTCCCACTGGAGGCATGTACTCCACGTTCACGGATTTCTTGATTTACCTTTTCTGCCTGTTTTTCCAAACGAATAATCCGGCTCTGCATTTTGTCTGTCAGTGACTTCGGTTTGCCTTGTTTCATGGCTATCGCCTTAGCTTTAATCGTTTGGTCTTTTGCCACCTTCAGCTTTGATATTCTGCGCTTTAACGGTTTTTTCCACTGGTCTAACTTATGACCAAGCTCTTTAATCACTGCCGTCATGTTGTCCGCTTCAAACGATGCCAAGCACTGCCACTTTGGCGCTCGTGTGCATTTAGATATGCTGTAACGATTTCCCTTTATCAGCCCTTGTGTTGAATCCCCTCCTTTGGCGGCATACCCCACAGCCTTTATGATGTAAGAGCCCGCAGCCTTTGGCTTTTTGATTCTCTCGAGCGTTGCAAACCCGTGTCCCCAAATTTTTTCTAGACGTTTTGCCCAGGCACTAAAGAACCTAGGTTCAACATTCCACTTTAAAAGAACATGTACGTGGGGGTTGGGTTCACCATCCTCATTTGCAGGACACTCAGCGACCCAAATATAATGAAAGTCGAGCGGTTTATTGGTTGGGCCAACGTCACTAGGCTTGCCAATATGTGCCGGCACTTTTTCAGCTTTTAAATCACAATATTTCTGGCCGCTATCTGTATCAACTTGGACTGAATGATCAGCAACCCAACCTCTTTGATACATCTTCTTCATCGCATCAAGAATCCGAGACACCTCTTTGCCCATTGTGGTTTCAATGGTTTTCTCTAAGGTAAATTCAGTTGTGGGCTTGTCCTCTAAGCGGCAGTAATCACCAGCTATCTCCCCACCTCCATTCATCAACTTAGTCCAAGGTCTATTGGCAAATGGGACCGTTGAATAAGGCCCACCGATATCCATGACCGGCAACGCCACTCGTTTCTCAGCCGGGCTACTCGCATAAGTCACCATGTTTCTTCGATAACGGATAGGATGCCGAGCACCCAGATGCCCGAGATCAGATTCATCGGCCATGCCACCAAAAATCGCCAATCGCTGAGCTTTGGTAAACGTCAGAGTGAGGAACGTAGTGAACCCATCGTTGCAAATTGCTGAATACGCGGCACTTTCGAAAATCTGGGTAACGGCTCGCTTAGTTAATTTGTCTGTGTATCTATCACCACTGTTTGCTACAGGGGCTTTGCTCGCCGGTGTTTGTGTTATGTGCTGAATTCGATACTGGTTAAAGCATTCACGTTGCTGCAGTTGTACCGATGTGGGAAGGATTTTGGGTTCACAACGGTTTTCCCTCCCCTTTTCTCGCAGTACAGCAGGCTGATTTCGCTCTGTAGAGCCATAGAGGGAGTCGTGGTTGAAATACGACTCAGGACTTTGCAACATTTGGGACGGGTTCACCACCTTGTCCAGAAGCCTCAGAGTGCGACGATTTCGCTCAATTCGATGCCTATATTTTTCTGTCTGACTTTTGCGCCCTTTGACTAGCCTAGCTTCTTCGGCGATTCTCGCCGCCGCTTCGCGGTCATGTTCCGTGCGATGATTAAGCGCTTTAAAGAGATCAGTCGATTTCTGAAGTTCCACTTCTCGCTTCGATTTCTGGTTAAAAACGCGATCGTAAATTGGGATTTTCTTCACCAGACCAGAATCTAAAAGCGCTTGCTCTTGGTCGGTGTAAATTTTGGATACTAAAAAACCAGCGTTAAAGCTGGCATCGTTTCTGCGGATTTTATCGAGGGGCATCACAGCCCCTACGCTATAGAGGAGTTCATTCAGTTCCATGCATCAACACTCATCCATAAAGTCTTCTGGTTTACGGGTGATCTTCAATTGAATTTGGATAGACTCATTGCCCGAAAGCAAAGTACCTAACAGCACCTCATTATCGGGATGATTACCTTCCAGCATTTCTACTAATAAGGTTTCGATATAACCCGGAGCCTCAGCGGCCACTTTTAACGCTTCGCTCATATCGTCTCCAACTCCTGACTTGTCACCACCATAAACCCACTTTTACCTTCACCTTTTGAGATCACGCCTTTGAACAGGTGAGTACATTCAAGCGTTACGCAAGCTTGATTAACTGCATCGTCCATTGAGTCAAAATCACCAACCTGAACGTTCGGGACCTGTTGAGTCTCTTCGTGGCGAACAATGCCGCCACTTGGGCAAAGAAGTACGGCTAAATATTCCATTAGGCCGCCTCTCCTTTTTGATCTTTGAACTCCGCGATGCGCTCAATTAACGTATCTTCCACTTCCAGAAGTTCTTCCAGTGCAGATGCACTATCCAGTAGAACGATTAAATGAAGCTCTTTGGTGCGATTCCCTTCAAAGTGAAAGACTCCGAAGTACTTATGCTTGGTAGAAAACTCAATGCGGAAATCGATCACATCACTGTTCTCAAAAACCAAGTTGTAAATAGAATTGACGGTGTATTGAATAGCGCGTTTGTTCGCGACTTCTTGTGTCTGAGTAATCATGCTTAATCCTTAGCTTGTGGTTATGACCAGTTGCGTTTAATGCTTCTTGCTCTGCGGCTAATCGCCGTTTTTAACGTTGGGCTCTCCGCATCTTCATACTCCGTTCGCAACTTGGAAAGAACACCGTCACGAACTTGAGCTTTGACTTGCTTGAGCATGGCTAAGCCTTTGGTTTTCTGCTCTTGGCTTAGGCTGTATGCAGGTAAATCCGGGCAAGGCCTATGAATTGGGTTAGTCGATTCCATTTGGGCTCTCCTAAGTCAGTCCGGGAATAGCCGAACCATTGGCGACTAAATCCACACTCATGGCTAAGAATGGGGAAACGCCTTTTGTGCGGCTTTCGATATCGTTGATAAGAAGCACAAGGTTGCTAATACCCGCCTGTGCCTTTTGGATAATAATGTGTTTGTTGGTGCGGCTTAGGCGATCGTTCCCAGCATGTTCTAAAGCCATGCGAGATAAGTCACCCGAGTGCACCGCGTTTTCTAATGCGCGTTTAATGAAAGTCTCTTCACTCGCATCATTGGGGATTTGTGCCGTTACCACGCCTAGGCCAAGCAAAAGGCTATTAAGAATGGTGAAGTTGCCACTGGCCTTGGTGATGAGCACAAGCTCTACATTGGTAAGGATGTGCGGTTGCTCTGGGTTGAGCTTGTTACGCAGCATGGTCGCATTCATGCCCACGGCTTTCGCTAACTTGGTCATGTTCTCCGAGTTCGAAAATGCACAGCACGCTTCATTAAATGCTTTTTGTTTAGAGCCACGGAATTCGCACATTGAGTCAATTTCGTTCATGACCAATACTCAATTGAAGACAAACGGGATGAAAACGAAACCCCACCCAAGAATATTGAGCCACAGCGGACAATACTCTTTGGTTGGCATCAGGGAAGAGGAACGCATAGCGGCCTACCCTAACTTTTCCATCGTTTCACGAGTCGCCATTTCAACTAAGGCGATCATATTGATAAGAGGAGTTTCCTTACCTTTTGCTTTAGTTTTAATAGGTAAGCGGCCGTCGGCCACCCAATCCATGATGGTACGTTTAGGCATACCAGAGAACTGAGAGTATTGGTCGTACGTCATGAAAGGTGTATTTAGAACTACTTGATATGAGAGCATAGTGATATCCTATCTAGCTATTGAGTGTTTCATTTCGGACAATAGGGTCGCACCCCGCACTGTCCAGTAATCATTTGAGTGAAAATATAGACTTCTTATGAGTGAATTACAAGAGCAAATACCATCTTTTGAATACATTGGTGGCCGAGAAGTTACAGAAAGGATGAAAGAAGTCACGAAAACGAAAGACTTCAAGTCCCTTGGTGACGTACTTGGAATTTCAAAAGGGACGATATCTACGTGGCACCAAAGAGAGCTAACTCCTTTTGAAGTGATTTTGAGACTTCATTTGAAGACTGGCGCATCAATCAAATATTTAGCTTTGGGAGAAGGCGAGGCTTTCCCTGATCACGCAGTACAAGAACATACGTCTAAGAAAAACGAAGCGAAGACACTGTTTGATATCGATTACTTCGCCTTAGTGAACGGAAAGTTCATAGGGAATGAGACGTTAGCGTTTGATAAGAGCTACTTAGACAAACTTGGGGTTCTGAATGTAATGGGCATCGAGCATGATGGAGCTACATTCATTGTCGATAAAGAAGTTCGCCAAGCAGTAAGTGGTACTTACTTAGTAGATATGGACGGCCTACTCTCACTCAATGAGATTCAGCGCTTACCAGGTAAGAAACTAGCGATTAGCTTTAACGGCTCGACATTAACCGTTGAGGAAGATGATGTGAGAGTTGTCGGGCGTGTCGCATTAATAATGGAGAAGTGCTAGCTGTAGAACTCATTCTTTGAGCTCACTCGGAGTCAACCTAGTTAACGGTATCGCTAACATCTAAATGGGTTATTATCACCCTGTCCTATCGGGGAAGGACGTTAACATCTTTGCTTGCAAACTCAAAAGGCTGCCATTTGGCAGCCTTTTTCTTTGGTCTCGAAGCTCTAGTCGTGTACTACCTAAAATAATCTATAACTTTGTTAGACAAAATTAAGTTGCTATGAGCTTAAACCTGAATAATCTCAAACCAAATTTACGAGATAACAAATAGCTATTTGATATAGTCAGTGTGTAGCTTTTCGAAAATATCTAATAATGGTTCAAACCCATCAAAAGAGACACTGTCAAATGGTGCTCTCTTACTCTCAATGAGCTCTGCAAATTTAGCTTTAGACAGCGCAACATTTTCCCCAGATTCAACATCAATAACATTACTATCTACAATCAAAGTACTATTATTCGGATACAACCTAATTATCCCTTTTTCTTCGATATGCAAACCATTTTTTTTATTAAACTCATCGCTCTTAAATATGCGTAAACCATTTTCTGTTTTCTTCATAATGTCTTCATCTGTATAGAGGTGCTCTATACAAATCTTCTCATCATTTCTGAAACTTGGGTTTGGCATTACTACTGAGTAAACGTTATTGCCGTGGTCTTTGTAAGCTAGTGTTGACCCTTTCATTTCTCTAGTGGTTTTATCTACATCGCTATCGAAAAGGAAAATAGTTAAATGTGTCTGATTACTACTAGACATCACCTTACAAGCTTTAATTAACTCACCATCCCCTTTAGCTGTATCTTCATTTGGAAAGGAAAGCTTTAACGAAGTATATTTACCCGCACCATGAAGGGCATGCATCGCAGCTCTCATATGAATCGCATCAGTCTTTCCTTCGATATGGACTTTAATTTCACTGGCTATAGACGCGGTAATCGCTTTAGGGTCAATTTTGAATGTATTGTCAATCCTAGCTAATCTTTTTGCATATTTGAGATATACCTCATCATTAGATCCCCGAACAGCAGCGATATGATTCAGCTTTCCTCTGACCATCCAACGATACCTTGGTTGAGAAGGGATATCTTGTCCATTTCTATTTAAGTTTACATATTTCTTTAGCCAATCCTTTTCTGCAGCTTCTAGACCATGTTTTTCCCATGAGTAAAGCATAGCTCTGAGTTCCCTAATATACTCTTTGGGGACATTCATTCGCTCATTAACGACAATCCCTGTCACTACTTGTCGTTGAGATTTATCTTTCAGGGAAACTTTATCCGTATTAACTGTAAAGCCTTCTTCCTCGAATACTTCGTTCAACTTATGTCCAATAGTCGATACACCATCTTCATTGTGGTGAATTAGCTCCCTAGGAAAAACTTTTCTATTAGTTGAGAAGAAAATATCGTCAGCATATCGAGTGAAATAGCACTTATACCCACGGGACAATGCACTAAGTTTTGCATCTAGTCTTCGAGTAATTAAATTTGAGATTATTGGTGAGCAAGGAGAGCCTAGCGGCAAATAACCGTTATAAGTAACTAGCAGGCCTACAGTAGCAGCGATCTTATTAGGTAAATTAAACGGCTCATTCCGTAGCAAACCAACAACTCTTTTAGTCGTGATCGATGGGAAGTAAGATTTTACGTCCACTTTACCTAACCAGCGCTGTCCTACATGGATGCTAGCATTAGACACGATGCTCTTATCTTTAACGTAACCATGAACGGACTTTTTCGGTTGGTAAAAAGAATTAAGTTGGTTGTATATGGAATACTGAATACTCTTCAACTTGGAGCAAGGAGCGGTAATGGTTCGATTTCCACCGCTTCTTTTACGAATAGAAAATGTCTTATACTTTTTGTCTACGGGAGCGTGATAAGCCAGATAGGCCAATGTTTTTTTACTTTGACCTAAGCATTTCGCCAGGTCATCAAGGTTTTTAACTGAAGATATTTCCAACTTGGCCTCTTCTAAAGTTCAACTCGGCTGAGACAACCTAATTCAATATAAGCAATCATAAATATGCTCGTAAGAGCCTTAGCTATACGTACATAAACCATGGCGAATGCGCCATAGAAGGGCAACTCTAGAAGAGGCGTGTGGCATAATATAATCAAGGACTTATATTTGCAACAAACCTTTGTTCCCTTGGATGATAAATGTTCGAAATACTCATTTCGCTTCCTAAGTGATCCAAAGAATAACTATACTCAACTGCTGTACCTTAATGGTCTGCTGTTCGATAACAGTTCCACTTAGTAATGTAACTGACAATGAGGCGATTCCGGACTACAAAATGCCATGTGCTGGGATTCTGTCTTATACGACTCGTAGATGCATTAATCTACTTCGGTCTCACTATCTATTGATACATCTTCATCTGTCAATTCGCCACCACAAGAGATCATGATATTGAAACGTTTAAAAGAGGAAAAGAAACCCTCAAATGACATATTAGCCCTTACCTTTCTTATAGAGCCGTCATTTTCATCTTCTAAAAAGGCACTAACCCATACTGGATCATCATCATTTTCGATA
Organism: Vibrio chagasii; assembly: GCF_002954585.1. Taxonomy (GTDB): domain Bacteria; phylum Pseudomonadota; class Gammaproteobacteria; order Enterobacterales; family Vibrionaceae; genus Vibrio; species Vibrio chagasii_A. Next base: position 184,044 of record NZ_MSCI01000001.1, on the reverse strand, counting down.
GCCGTATCACTGACAAACATTTCAACACCAATAAGGCGCTCTGAATCTTCTGCGTGCCCGTTGTCTTTCAACCATGAAATTAGACAATCATTATCTGAATGATCAGCAGCAGCTGTACCTTTTTGATCATTGTATTGAACCGATGCGGTAAATGTTTCTGTATGCATTACTTAACCTTCTGCTTCTTATTTTAGGTTAAATAGCAACTTACATGAGATATGCAAACGAAACAATATACCTTTTCACGATTTTTCGAACTCACGAGCATCTAACACAAGTTAAAGTGTGATCAACGCAATATTACTCTGCACACAAACGACCAAAAATTAACCTTGACGTTTTACCTTTGTACTCATAAAATAAATCGTAAAGAGAGGTACTACTATGACCCTACAAGAAAATCTTAACGAAACTGCTTATAACTATCAGGAATCATTTAATAATTTTGATGATGTAACAAAAGCTTTATCTATAAGGCTAATAAAACTTCTTCATGAAGCTTTGTCTGATTTGGCTGATAGCAAAGAAGCTCTTAAGTTGTTAGCAATGTCTGATACTGAATGCTTTACTCAAATTAACCTTCTATTATCTCAATCAAGAGCCCAAGTTAGCCAAAGAGAGTTAGACCAATTAAAGCGCCAGCTCGACTCTAAAGAGAGGTTTTACTCAGACTTAAAGGCTGCAGGCGGACTATATAAAGCAAGTGAAGTAAGTAAGATCCTCGGAGTATCAAGGCAAACAGTTAAAAATCAGAGAGATGCCTCGAGATTATTAGCAATACAGCAAGGTGGTGACTTTGTTTATCCGGCTTTTCAGTTCAAGGATGGATGTAAAGTAGAACACTTTGAAGAGGTATTAGTGCAGATGAAAGAAGTTTCTTCGATATCGCAAATTTCTTTTTTCATAGACGAATTAGAAATTACTGATGGCGTATATCAAAAACCAATTTCGTTACTAAGAGAAGGTATATCAAAGCAACAACTAGAACGACTACTCAACATAGCACACCTTATGAACAGTCATACTGCGAAATAAGCACTGCTTAGCAGTGCTTTTCTTATCTTAAAGGACGTCGATATTGAACACTTTTGACAATAGCTCTTCAATGTTCATATCTTCATATTTCCAGTAACTAGGTAAGTGATCTTTTTCAATGTAATCGGATAGTAATTCGAAGCCGATAGTTTTAAGAAGATCATCTTGTTTGTACATCGAGGACTCCCACAATGCTAAGCATTTCCGCGCGTCATGATGTCGCGAAGTATAAGCGAGACCATTAATACCAAGCTGAGGATTCTCAGAGAAAAACTGAACAATAGCCTGACAGAGGCTATAGTCAATACTCGTCAACAAATCCGCAGGGATACCTACTTTTGCGCCAAAAGCACTTACATCAAAAACATCAATCGTAACTTTCGTTGCACTTGTAGTAATATCTTTAGTATTAATATCATCAGTACGCGAAATGCGGATCTTTGACATTGGCTGTGTACGACCTCGGCAGAAGGTTTCACCGATTCCATCAATTTGAGCTAAGCTAAAATAACTCACTTTTAGATGAAAACTCGGGTCGTTATAGCGACCTAATTTGGTTTTAGGTGCGTTGAAAAAAAACGCTTCTGGTTTACCTTTCGGTTGCACACGGTACAGATGGGTATCTGCAACAATCGTTTTAGTTGGGAGTTCGTTTAGTTCTACAAGTTTACGTAATTCGGCGATTACCATCGCCCCAGTCAGTTTTGTCATATAGTTTAGGCCTCATACACATTAATCTAAATATCCTCATAAGCATTCCTTAATAAATTGGCTTATGTTAATAAAACCCACCTATTGATCGTTCAATAAGTGAGCGCTTTCTGCATCAAAAGATACAGCGCTAGATAATAGCATAACTAACTGATATATATATTTAATCTACCCTAAAAAAGTGAATTTATAGATAAAAACATACTCAACCACCTCGATGGGGCCTCCCCATGTGCAGTGGAGACCAAGGCAATACCGAACCTGCCGCATCCTAGCTTGAAATAAAAGAACACACGGCACAAAATGCCATGTATTGCGAATCACTCTTAAACAGATTAATGTGTATTAAAAGTCACTTGTAGTTCGACGTATTCGTCATCTCTTCTCCGATATAAAATCCGACCACCATCTAAGTGAATTGTAAGTTCTAATTTGGTAAGGGTTCCTCTCGCATCTTCTCCAGTGCAAACAAATATCTGTTCATAAGCTTCATCTGCAAGAGATGTTGGAGGGTACGCTCTCCAAGAAGAAGGAGCTTCATCATTAGCAAAACAAGTGAACTCTTTTGGTGCATAAAACGTTATATTCTGCTTTTGTAAACAAGAACGTTTAATCGTTTGGTAGTTTTGTTCATTAAATTCCATTTTTATTCCATATATAGTCGACAGTTAAATTTATGAGAATGGACACTTCAGGTAAAACACAACTGCAAAGTTCATTAGTGACCAGGGCCACCACCTGACCTAAAAGTACTTCATAAACACCAAATCTCGACTAGAAACAAGAATGCCGAGCATTGCACATCTGTTTTAAACGCTTTTTAAGTGGGAGTTCGGCTATAAACACCACAGCACTTTTCAGTTTACTCATGACAAATCAATACTTATGTCCTGAAACCTAGCAGGCTCGCTAGAATAAGCTGAATATGAGTTAGATTCAGATACTACAAGCGCTTTAAAATATGCATAGTCATAAAACTAATCGGCTTTAATATCAACAATCAGATCTTTTACTTTAAACCAAGCATACCCTTTTATATTCCTAACCATGCCCGAAATACCTGAAACGTCCTCGAAGTTAAGTTGACAACATTTAGGGCTATTCAAGAAATGTTCATGTCTTAATCTAACATTGAAAACAGATGTTCAAATCGAAGTTTATAACTTAGCTTTACTGCACATGGTAACATATGATTTATACCTTACGGTATATGTGGACTTAATATTAAGTTAAAGAAAATACGTTATTCTTCACACTTTTCTCAATAGTCTTAATTTGATGATGCCTCGGTTGCCCATCAAACAGTAAAATGTACAACTTCCGGTCTTGGTACGTTCCTACTACATAGTGGTCTTTCTGTATCACGTACTCGATTACTTCGGCGTCTGAGTCGGTACATAGGTATTTAATATCAATCAGCTTCACCTTCCGTAGACCCACTACGTTCTCTGCTTCAATAAAACCGCCAAAGGGAGCGCGAAACACATTCCCCATCTTTAACAGTGCGGAGAGTTCGCCCTTATTCTTTTTGCTTAAGTCTAATGGGCCCGCGCTATTCATCTTGATAGCACTGTAGCCTGCGCTCACATGAATGGATTGAAACATAGTAAAACCTGATTAAATTTCAATGTGTTGAGATATACATCGAGCTTGTGCTTGTTGTGCGACATAAAACATTGTTCTACGTTCAAGCTCGACTTACACTGTTTTTATATACAGTTATTTTAGGCTTAATTATGTCAGTACGCAATTTGAAAGATGGCTCGACCAAACCTTGGATCTGTGAGTGCTACCCAAATGGGCGAGCAGGAAAACGTGTTCGTAAGAAGTTTGCTACCAAAGGCGAAGCTAAAGCCTTTGAGCGTCACACGATGAAGGAGATTGACGATAAGCCATGGATGGGTATTAAACCGGATGACCGAAGAATGAGTGAGCTTTTGGAAAATTGGTGGACCATCCATGGCCATACTCTAAAGTCAGGCAAGCAAGCCAAAGATCTCATATCCAAAACAATTGAAGAGTTAGGTAACCCAATTGCCTGCCAGTTTAAAGAACGAGACTACCTGGCGTATCGAGCAGCTCGAGTCCCCTATAGGGGCAAGAATAAATCCATCGAGATATCCCCAACCACACACAACCTTGAACTGATTTATCTAAAGGGCATGTTCAAGAAGCTGATTAAGTACAATCAGTGGAAATATCCCAACCCGCTTCAAGCAATCGAGCCGATCAAAACCAGTGAGAAGCACCTTGCCTATCTAACCAAGCCACAAATCGACGAGTTCTTTGATGAATTGCAGAACTTCAAGCGAGTTATCAAGGTATCAATCCCGCAAATCATTGTCATCGCGAAAATTTGTTTGGCCACTGGTGCACGAATCAGTGAGGCACTCACTCTAACTCGCGCTCAAATAACCGAGTTCAAATTGACTTACACAGAGACAAAAGGGAAAAGGAATCGCAGTGTGCCTATCTCATCATCTTTGTATCAAGAGATATTAGATATAGCGGTGAGCGACCATGACATATTTAACACCAGTTACAAAGATGCTTGGCGTTACATAAAGAGAGCCTTGCCTGAGCACGTTCCGAATGGGCAAGCGACCCATGTTCTACGGCATACTTTTGCTTCGCATTTTATGATGAATAAAGGGGATATCTTAGTGCTGCAGCGTATTCTTGGCCACACAAAAATCGAGCAGACAATGGCGTATTCTCATTTTGCCCCAGAGCATTTGATGCAGGCTGTTCACCTCAATCCTTTAGAGAATTAGTGGCGACAAAATGGCGGCAGCCACTGTAAAAGAGCGTTATTTAGCGGTTTTAGACGTAAAAAAGGCGACAATTCACATTGTCGCCTTTTGCAAATAAGAGCCTTATTTAGACTATTCCCAATCTAGGATTACCTTGCCTGAAAGCCCGCTACGCATAGCGTCAAAGCCTTTTTGGAAGTCATCAACCTTAAAGTGGTGAGTGATAATTGGTGTTAGATCTAGGCCTGATTGAATCAAAGAAGCCATCTTGTACCAAGTTTCGAACATCTCACGACCGTAGATACCTTTGATAACCAAGCCTTTAAAGATTACTTGGTTCCAGTCTACTGCCATGTCTGATGGTGGAATACCTAGTAGAGAGATCTTACCGCCGTGGTTCATGTTAGTTAGCATGCTGTTGAATGCTGATGGTACACCAGACATTTCTAGGCCTACGTCGAAGCCTTCTGTCATACCTAGATCAGCCATTACGTCTTCCAGCTTCTCTTCCATCACGTTTACAGCACGCGTTACGCCCATTTTTTTAGCAAGGTCTAGGCGGTATTCGTTAACGTCAGTGATAACTACGTGACGAGCACCTACGTGCTTAGCAACCGCAGCAGCCATGATACCGATTGGGCCAGCACCAGTGATTAGCACGTCTTCACCTACTAGGTCGAAAGAAAGAGCTGTGTGTACTGCGTTACCGAACGGGTCAAAGATTGATGCTAGATCATCTGAAATCTCTGCAGGGATCTTAAATGCGTTGAACGCAGGAATCACAAGGTATTCAGAGAATGCACCAGTGCGGTTAACACCAACACCTGTTGTGTTACGACAAAGGTGAGTACGGCCGCCACGACAGTTACGACAGTGACCACATGTGATGTGACCTTCGCCAGATACACGGTCGCCGATTTCAAAACCACGAACTTCTTGGCCGATGCCAACAACTTCACCTACGTATTCGTGACCTACAACCATAGGTACTGGAATTGTGTTTTGTGACCACTCATCCCAGTTGTAGATGTGTACGTCTGTACCACAGATTGCGGTTTTCTTAATACGGATAAGAAGATCATTATGACCCATTTCAGGTTTTTCAACCTCGGTCATCCAAATGCCTTCTTCAGGCTTAAGTTTAGAAAGTGCTTTAATTTTCATAATGTTACCTAGTTCATCTCGCCTTACTGTAAGGCGAGAATCAAAAATCTTATTGTTCTTATCTAATCATCACAGCATTAGCGTTACGCTAACAACCTGCAATAAAATTAGATGATACCCATGTCTTTACCAACTTGGATGAACGCATCGATTGCGCGGTCTAGTTGCTCACGAGAGTGTGCTGCAGACATTTGCGTACGGATACGAGCTTGACCTTTTGGTACTACAGGGAAAGAGAAACCTACAACGTAGATGCCTTTCTCTAGAGCGCGCTCTGCGAATTCAGCCGCTACTTTTGCATCACCAAGCATGATTGGGATGATTGCGTGGTCAGCACCACCCATAGTGAAACCAGCTTCTTCCATGCGAGTACGGAAGTGAGCAGAGTTTTCCCATAGTGTTGTACGTAGGTCACCAGATTCTGCTAGAAGATCTAGAACGCGGATAGACGCAGATACGATTGCTGGTGCAACAGAGTTAGAGAATAGGTATGGACGAGAACGCTGACGTAGCCAGTCGATCACTTCTTTCTTACCTGACGTGTAACCACCTGAAGCGCCACCCATTGCTTTACCTAGCGTACCTGTGATGATGTCGATACGGTCAACAACGTTATGGAACTCGTGAGTACCAGCACCGTTTTCACCCATGAAGCCCACAGCGTGAGAGTCATCAACCATTACTAGTGCATCGTACTTGTCTGCAAGGTCACAGATAGCAGGAAGGTTCGCTACTACGCCGTCCATTGAGAATACGCCGTCAGTTACGATTAGCGTGTGGCGAGCGCCAGCTTCTTTAGCAGCGATAAGTTGCTGCTCTAGCTCTTCCATGTTGTTGTTTGCGTAACGGAAGCGCATAGCTTTACATAGACGAACACCATCGATGATAGATGCGTGGTTTAGTGCGTCAGAGATGATTGCGTCTTCTTTACCCAAAATCGTTTCGAATAGGCCAGCGTTAGCATCGAAACAAGATGTGTAAAGGATTGTGTCTTCTTTACCTAGGAACGTAGACAGCTTTTGCTCTAGTTCTTTGTGAGAATCTTGAGTACCACAGATGAAACGAACTGAAGCCATACCAAAACCGTGCTGATCCATACCACCTTTTGCAGCTTCGATAAGCTCTGGGTGGTTAGCAAGACCTAAGTAGTTGTTTGCACAGAAGTTTAGTACTTCTTCACCAGTCGAGATAGAAACCGCTGCTTTTTGAGCAGAAGTGATAATGCGCTCAGACTTGTAAAGACCTTCTTCTTTAACTTCTTCGATTTGATTTTGAATCTGTTGGTAAAATGCAGAAGACATTGTCTCATTCCTTCCTAGTTATTATTCAGCAGCATCGCGCGCCGCATTATGTAGGGATATAAACGATCCTAAAACGATCATTTACACTGTAAAACTAATCTCTATATTCTAGTTGAACATCCCCTTTTCGATTATCCCTCCAGTTGGAAAAACATTAATGAACCTGAGGCACGAATAATAGTTCATCCCAGTGACACAGGGCACATTAACGCCCCTCTCTTGTTCTTTTTCACGCCATATCCATCGAAAATTCGACCTAATTTCGCTTTCATATTAAATCTCAATTTTTAATCTCAAAACGATATAGTGGTTAATTACTGTTTCTCTCAGAATGTGCGGCCGTTACACAGATGCCCAAGATAAGATGAGAAACAAGCCCATGACACTATCCGATCACATCATTCAAGAAGCCTTCGAAAACGACTGGCACACCTGCTTTTATCAACCAAAAGTAGAATCGAGTGCAGAGAAAGTGACAGGCGTGGAAGCACTGTTTCGTCTGAATATTCCCGAAGAAGGTGTCTTTTCACCTGGTGTGTTCATTGATAGTGCTTTCGCATTAGGTTACGAAGAAGAGATCTTCTTTAGTGTCCTTGAGCAATCTTTAACTGAAGTGAAGTCGCTATCAGCACACTTGAACTTGGCCGTTAATATCAGCAAAAAAGTACTAGCGAACCCAGATAATGTAGAAAAGGTGCGTGAACTACTTTGGAATACTTCATTCAAGGCAAAACAGTTAACGTTCGAACTCAGTGAAGCTGATCAATTGGATGAAGAGCTCTACGAACAGGTTAAACGCTATAAAGCGCTTGGTATTAAAATCTCTATCGGTGATTTCGGTGTGGATTACTCAGACATGAATAAGGTGATGAACCTTGATGTCGATGAAGTGAAATTTGATAAGTCGATTGTAAATAGCGAAGACAGCGCTCGCTCTGCGCTAATCCAGCAAACTTTGGCTTACTGCAAAGCGTCTGGAATTGAAACCGTAGCGGAAGGCGTTGAAGATGTTGATACACATCAACGTGTCCACCAGCTTGGCTTCGATCGCTGCCCGGGTTTCCTATACTCGAAGCCACTTCCATTGACGGATCTTAGACTTGTCATGTAATGACTCTGTCCCGCTAAGGAAAGGGTTAGCTTAAAACAAATTCAACGCTTTTTTAATATCAGCCTTGAAAAATGGCATGCCAAACTTGCTCATGTAAGGCTCAAGATAGAGATCATAAAGAAACTGACACATAGCTGGATCAAGAGTAGGAAAACAGAATTCAGTATCAGCTAAGCTGTCTGCCATGTAATCAAAAATCTTACGACGAATGACAATACTCACGGCACCAACGCTGCACAGCATCTTACTAACACCGTCGTAAACCACATGCCCAATGATGACACCCTCATAAAGAAAACACAGCACCTGCATATCTTCTCTCTTCACACCCAAATGACTCGCAACTTCGATAAAATCTTTGCCGTAAGTTTTTTGATGCATTCCTTGAATCGATCTGAGCCTTTTTGCAGGTAGTGAGCTAAAGCTATGTGATTCGACACTGGTTACCTTGTAGTCATAATCAACCTGGAAGAAGCTCGCAATCACCAAACGACGAACAAAACTGGGCAGTGTCTCGCCCTTTCCCATTGGCTCACCATCACCTGATTAACACCAGAAAATGCTCGGTGAGAATGGGAAAGTAACTCAGCAAACTCCTGCTGAGATAAAGCTTTTTCTTCACGAAGATACTTTAACTTTTGTGCAAAATTCGATTTATCCATAACTCACGTTGCCTTAGTTATTATCTGTCGCTTAATACCCAAGGCTCATCTCGCTAGCTCTGGGTCATCGACTCTCTTTCGACACTGTCTTCAGTATGCTCTGCCAACCAGTATAACCAAATCATCACCAAACATAGGATGAAGCAGAGCACAAATAGCCAGTATGCGCTCAACATTTCTATCACCACACCACCAAGCAATGGCGCAATAGCAAAGCCAAGAGAGTAAAGTGCCGCAGCGCCGAAGTAAGATCCTCTGAGATGTGGCGGTGCCATTCTATCGATTTGTACATTAAGGGTTGGGAAAGCAATCACTTCTCCTAAACTTAATATAAAACAAGCAATTCCCCAGCCTAGTGGCCAATCATTTGGTGTAAAAAGAAAGCCAATTTGCGCAATCGCCATCAAAATCATGCCGATTCGAGTTCTAACAAACAGCGGCACGTGCTCAAGCCATTTAAGCATTGGGAACTGGAAAACGATAATCGTCAGCGTATTCACCAAAACTAACCCAGCAATGAGTTGAGCGGCATCAGCGATTGAAGAGCGCACGATGACTTGAGGAATTGACGACTCAACCTGCGCGTAGACAAACATCATGATGAAGTTAGCGACCATCAGTTTTACAAAAATATTGTCTTTACGAATCACATTAAGCGTCGCGGCGAAATTAGGCAGTTGAGAGGGATCTGGCTTGGTAAAAGTACCTTTTCGTTCAATTCCTAACAGCAGCCAGAAACCGTAAACGACATAAGTACCACCAGCAACAAAGAACAGGTTTTGTGGCTGAGAAAGAGCCAAAGTGATACCAATCAATGGACCAAGTGCGCCACCCAGATTAAGTAAGAAGTAACGAATGTTCAGCGCTAACTCACGATCTTTGGAGTCTTTGAGATTATCGCCTATGACTGCCTTAGCTGGCGCTTCGATCATTGGGCGCATTAGACCCGTCATCATGATCAACACATAGAACTGCCACACTTCACTCGCTAATGCGATGCCAGAGTAGGATATCGAGGCAATCCAACTGCCTAGCACCATGACCCATTTACGTCCTAGCTTATCCGAAAGGTAACCCGAGTAAAGCCCAGTTCCAGCACCAACAACCGCGGATACCGCTAGCATGGTACCGACTTCAATCGCAGACGCACCGTAATCTTCATAGAGAAAGACGATCAGAAAAGGCCATGCCATAAAGTAGCTTGTTCGGGCGAGTAACGTTCCAATAAGAACTGTCCATACTGAAAAGTTAAACCGTTTTATACGCTGCTTTTGAAACAAGCTTTCTGATCTATCCATAGATAACGCCTCTATAACCGACTGATTTAAATATTATTATTCAGCCAGTATATAGAATAAGTAGAATAGATACAGAGTATTCAATAAAGCTGTATTAATTATGGCACCTCCGTACCTATTTCACATTAGCAGATGCACACAGCCAAAATACCATCAACGAAGAGCGGTCTAGAATTAAAGTAATAGAGCAGCCTCTAGTCAAAGATCAACGCACTAGGCTGAGTAATGTTGCCCTTTGCGGTCAGACAATACCTTGCCGTCTTTGATCGTTACGATTCGCTTAGTTCGTTCCGCAAGCGAATTATCATGTGTCACGATAATCAATGTTCGGCCCTCCGCGTGAAGACGATTAAACAAAGCCTCTATCTCTGCACCGGATTTTGAATCCAATGCCCCTGTAGGTTCATCCGCTAAGATGATTTGCGGATCGTTAACTAGAGCTCTCGCAATCGCCACTCTCTGCTTTTGACCACCAGAAAGCTGGTTTGGTTTGTGATCGAGGCGATCCCCTAGCCCAACTTGCTCAAGCAGCTTCGCGGCGCGCTGGCGACGTTCTTTGGCTTTGATTCCAGAGTAAACCAACGGCAGTGCCACGTTATCCAATGCTGTCGCGTATTCCAACAAGTTAAAGCTTTGGAAGACAAAGCCTATCTTTTGGTTGCGAATACCAGCTAGTTCGTTCGGGCTTAAACTTGCGACGTTTTGACCACCCAATTGGTATTGGCCATCGGTCGGTTTGTCTAGGCAGCCCAGCATGTTCATCAGGGTCGATTTACCTGAGCCAGACGGACCAAGAATGGAAAGAAATTCACCTTGGTTGATGGTCAAATCGACGCCGTCTAGCGCACGAACTTCCGCCTCTCCGCTTGAGTAGTATTTACAAATGTTAGTCAAATCAACTAGTGGCGTGTTCGACATTTTATCTCCATAATTTTTGTTATTCACTTTGCAGCGCCTCCAATGGACTCACTTTGGCAGCGCGGTTTGCAGGCAGCCATGCAGAGGCGACACCAATAAACACCAAGGTGGAAATCACAATCGCAATAACGATCCAAGACAGCTCAGGGACAGGTTTCCCGAGATGTTCATAGAAGGTGTTCCCTTCTAAGTTTATGGCGCTGATGGCAGATACAAGCGTGTAAGTCACACCTAGCCCCAGCACACCGCCGAGCATCATGGTCATCAGCGATTGCACTAGGTAGTGAAGACGAATGGCAGTGGGCGTGGCACCAACTGCCATGCGCACACCGATGTCTCGGGTGGAACGTTTTACGGTCGCGTACATGACATTCGCAATCCCTACACCCGCCACGGCCAGCGTGACAAAGCCGATGATGCCAAGAAAGCTTTGTAAGCCAATCAAGAACTGCTGCATGCTTTTCTGTCTGAGGAACATGTCTTCCACTTGGACGACCTGCTCATCACTCACACTGGCGCCATGTTTACGAGCGATCACCTGACGAATGGTCTTTGCCAGTTTTTCACGATCAGCATGAGCTTGCGGCTCAACGTTGATGCCTCCGATCTCGCCGTTAGTATGAAAGCGTTGCCACGTGGCTAACGGCACGAAGCTGGCGTAGTTGATTTGGTCGCCCTGTTCGATTTCAGCACTGTTCTTCTTCAACACACCAATTACGGTGAACTCTTCACTGCCAATCTTGACCTTTTCACCGACAGGGTTGGTTTGCAGTGTCACAGGGGTAAACCAGCTGAAATCTTCAATAGGGTTAAACAAGTCCGCAGCAAGTGAATAGCCCAACACAACGACTTTACGCATCTCTTTTTGGTCTAGTGGATTGAGCCAACGTCCGCCATCCATCGGGATCAAGTTGGTCATAGATGCGAAGTCTGTCGTGACGGCTAATGGTTTTTGCCATATTCCTCGATCACCGACTGTAATGCGCTCATCCCAAACTGCGGTTGGCGCAACGCTTTTCACCTCTGGCAGAGCTTCAATTACGTCAGTATCATCGGCTTTTAAGGTTAAAAACTTACCTTGGTGGAACACGCCATAATCGACGGTCGCCATGCCCCCGGTTAAGTAAATCAGGTTCCCGTTACCATCTTGCGCTGTTCTCAATACGCCTTGGCGAATGCCCTCGCCCACCGCCAGCATGGCAGCGATACATAGGGTCGCCCACGCAACGGCAAGAATGGTCAAACCCAAACGCAGCTTTTCTGCTGCCATTTCCTGAAAGATTTGTCTCATTGGTAGCAACATATTTACGCCCTCGCACTTAATGCTATTACGGGGGTGAGACGCGATGCTCGCCTTGCCGGAAAGTAAGACGCCAACAGCGCTAGAACGAGAGTCACCAATAATGACAAAGTAATGGAATCTCCCGTAATCACAGGAAAACCTAACCAATCCGGTAAATGCATAGACCCGAGCAGTGCGACCACCAAATAAGCCACCATTAAGCCAATTGCGGTGCCAACAGCCACCAATAACAAACCTTCAAGGATGAACTGGCTGAGTATGGATTTTTGCGTTGCGCCAATCGCCAAGCGTACACCGATTTCTCGCGTTCGCTCTGTCACAGAGAGGAACATAATATTTGCGACACCGAGCGCCCCAACGGCCATAGTCATTGCGCCACTTGCCCCAAGGAAGATTTGAATGCCTCGGAAAATACCCGTGATCACCGCTGCGCCCTCACTGAAGTCTGGCAGGTTAATCGCTTCTTTATCGGTCGGGTCAAAGTGTAATTGTTTGGCATAAAAGTTTACGATGGCTTGTCGGAATGCGTTGCTATCCATACTGTCGACAGGCTTGAGTAGCAGCATCCAGGGTTTAGCATCCCACAAATCAAGATACGTAGTATGAGGAATAAAAACTCTGCGGCTATCACCAAATGAAATGCCCGCATCTTCGTCTTTCATAATGCCGATCACCAAAAATGGAATGCCATTGACTTTGGTGGTTTGCCCGACGTGAATTCCCCCCATCCTAGCGACTTGATCCCCCAAAATCGCAACGCGGGTGTGGTTGGCAATATCACTGGGTGAAAGGTTACGCGAACCCGACTCCAACTTACGTTGAATCAACGAGAAGTAATGTGAATCAATGCCACTGACGAAGCTTGTCAGGTTTTGCCCTTTTTCATTGGTGACGTTCGCATCCCACTTGGCATAAACGCTAGATGCTTGTTTCACAAAACCCGATTGTTCGATCATATCGACCTTATCCTGCGGAATCTGGATCTCGCGTCTCAGGGGTAAGCCATGCCAAGGTTTGCTGGTGCTCGACGGAAATGCGACTTGCACATTGTTGACCATAAATGACAACTGCTGAGTTTGATGGCGATAAAAACCTTCACCCAGTGCAATCAACACCACAACTGAAATTACCCCCCAAGCAATAGCCACGATGGCCAGCATGCTCTTCACGCGATGCGCCATCAGTGTTTGCCATGTTTGCTGCAATACGGTCTGCTGTAATAAAGTTTGTTGCAATAGACGGGTCATGAGTTAAATGCTCGAGAGATCAGTGCCATGGTGTCATCATCTAACTTACCGGCGGTTTGCAACAAGCCGATACGCTGACGCCAGTAGTTGTACAGATTGTTTTGCAGGCTATTTTTCGCCTCAAACAAGCTGTTGTGCGCACTAATCACTTCCGAAACTTCTAACATACCGGCATCGTAAAGTTTCTCTTTGCTGCGCAACACTTTCTCGCGAGAAGTAACCAATTCGTCCGCCATCAAAACTTGGTTCCAGTTAATGTCGACTTGAGTAAATTGCTGAATCACACGCTTTTGGATGTCGATTTCGACTTTGCGTAAGTCTTGTTTTGCGCTGAAGGTATTGAGTGACGCTTCTTCCACTCTGGCACGCGTTGCGCCATTCAAGTCAATCGGTACACTGAGTGTAATGCCAGCGCTGAATTCACCGTCTTTACGTCGGCCATCATCGTTATACCCAACATTACCTTTCACCGTTGGGTAGTAGCCGCCTTGGGCTGAATCTTTGGCAAACTCGCTGGCTTTCACGTTCTGTGCTGCCACCAGCAACTCTGGGCTGCTATCTTTAGCAAGCTTTAACCATTGCTCTTGTGATTCCACCATCATTGGCGGTTGAACAAGGGAGTCTGTGCGAATTTGGTCAACGTCTTGGGGTACTTGGTTGATCAAAGCTGCTAGTTCTGCTCGTTTAACTTCTAAATCTGAGCGCGCATTCAAAATACCGGCTTTATCAGCAACTTGTGTCGCACGGATCTCTTCTACGTCCACCGATTTCACTTTACCTGCTCGGTAACGCTTCTCGATGATCTTCAGCAGTTTGTTGCCTTCTTCCAACTTGGATTGCGCCAACTGCAAATCACCTTGTGCACTCGCGACATCCAAATACGATGAAAGCAATCTTTTAGCTAGTTCATTGTGTGACTGAGTCAGCTCTAGCTGAGCTTTGATGTAGTTGGCATTGGCTTGATCCAAATCTGACCATAAGCTGCTGTCCCAAATAGTTTGAGAAAGCGATGCGCCATAACTGTTGGTGTTGTCTGTGGATTCATTCCAATTCGCGGATGCCGTGGCATTTAAACCGGGTAAGAGCGAACTGCGACTTGAATCGACACCTACTTCACCAAGTTGAACACCAATTTTGGCTTTCTCATAGTTCGGGTCATTTTGCTTCGCCTTTTGCCACGCTTGTTCAATCGAGATGGCATAGCTTGGTAAGCTAAGTGTGGCCACCAGAACCGCGCATCCGATTTTAGATAGGTTTCGATTAGCCATGTGCGGCTCCCATCATCATGCTGTTATCGATGATTTCTTCGTCTAGCTTAACGCCATCCAATACTTCTACGTTGATGCCATCCGACAGACCAAGCTTCACTTTTTGTTTGTGGAAACCTTGCTCTGAGCTATCTGGAATCAATACGTTTGGCGTATCGCCATCAAATTTCAGTGCTCGCTCTGGCAAGGTTAAGACGTTTTCGGATTTCTTCAGTGTTATTTGTGCAGTAGACGAAAAACCCGAACGCAGTAGGATTTCTTTCGGGATATTCAGTTCACCAACTTCGACTTCAAATCCGTTATCAAAGCTTTTTGCCGTCGCATTGCCTTCTGGCGAGTTAAGGTTTTCTGATTGGATTGCAACTTTGGTTAACACTCCGGAAATTTCCATATCAGGATAAGGCGCAACGGTAAGTAACACAGGCATGCCCGGAGTAAGCTGCGCTGCATCATGCTCGCTGACGCTGCCTTTGAAGATCAGGCTGTTCATGTCAGCCAGAGACATCATTTCTGTCGCCGCTTGGCTGGATTCAGTCGAGATAATTGGTTCACCCACTTCCACTTTGCGGTTTAATACCGTGCCATCAATTGGTGCATAAATAGTTGAAGTTAAACGGGCATTACCAATGGAAGCTTCACCACTGCGGATCAGTTCTAAGTTCTGACGCTTTTGCAGTACGTTCGCTTGAGCGGATTTCACTGCTGAGCGCGCGCTGACGTATTCATCATAGTTTTTAGGGATGATGTCTTGTTTAACCAAGCTTTCAAGGTTAGTCAGCTTTTGTTTAGCAGACTCCAAGTCGGCTTCGCTGCGCATGAGATCTGTCGATGCGTCGGTCAATGCTTGCGGCGTCGGGTTCGGGCGAACCTTAATCAATGCTTGGCCTTGCTTGACCTTCTCACCGACCTGCACGTACATCTCGCCCACGATGCCATCGATTTGCGACTTAATAGACACCGAGTGCGCAGGGACAATATTGCCGACCGCTACCGCTTGTTTTTCAATGGTTCCCTTTTCCACTGCCAGCGTTGGAAACGCCTCTGGTTGAGTGGAAGATTGCAGATAAAAATACGCACCGCCGCCAAGCAATGCAACGCTCACAGCAGAGACAAGCCAAATTTTTGCCATTATTGATACCGATTATTTTTGTGTAGTCTTGTGACCATCTTATGAACATAAAGTTCTAGAATCATATCGGCTTTAATGTCGCGAATTTGTAATATTTGGTATGGCTATGTCAGATAGCTATTGACAGTAAGTTCGATGGATAATTCAACAATTCGTATAAGTCTAAAAAATTGTCGGGCGTTGGGTGATTTGCTCAAATACATCGAGCTAAAGAAGAGGCAAATCGCTAAGTAAACAATCGCTAGTTAAACATCATCACGACTCATTTTACTTTTGCCAATTAATGAAACTGATTCACAAATCAAGTTAGATCACTCACAATTACTATTACGCTCACCGCTGACTCTTATGGATACTTATGGTCAACCCCAAACTCATCGCCCTACTTCCCGATCTTGCCTCATTTATCCTAGTGGTAAACGAAGGCAGTTTTACTGCGGCAGCCAAGCAACTAGGGGTAACGCCTTCTGCACTCAGCAAACTCATTACGCGTTTAGAGAAGGCACTGTCAGTAAAGCTTTTTGAGCGAACTACTCGTACGCTTATTATCACTCAGGCAGGTCAACTGGTTTACGATCAGAGCGTTGTCATGATTAACGCAGCACAGCAAGCGGTTGAATTATCGACCTCGGATCATACCGAGCCTTCTGGCTCACTCACTGTGGCTGCGCCAGAAGCGTTTTTGAACTCTGTACTTCAGCCTTTTGTGGTGCCATTTCTTAATCAGTATCCAGAGATTCAACTTAAACTGCGCGCTGCTGATGGTGATATCGACATACTACGCCAAGGTATCGATATTGCGTTTCGCCTTACCGATAAACCCGATGAGAGCTTAGTGCTAAAAGAGCTAGGTAAAACCAACTTAGTACTATGCGCTAGCCCTGATTATTTGGGTCACAAAGGGACGCCTTCCCACCCAACCGATCTGAGCCAGCACGATTGTCTGTACCTAGCAGAAACAGACAAAGACCACATTTGGGACTTTCTCAAAGACGATGAGTTTCACACCGTCTCCGTTAGTGGTCGATACGCAGTGAACCACTCTCAAATGCGACTGAAAGGCGTGAAAGAAGGTCTGGGGATTGGCATCTTCCATGACTTCGTGATTCAAGATGCGTTGGCAGAAGGCAGTGTTGTTCAAGTATTGAATGACTGGACCATCAAGAGTAACTATCACGGCGCTATAGCAATGCAGTTCGCACAAACCAAATACATGCCCGCCCGCCTTCGCGTGTTCATTGACTACGCGATGGAACACTTGGGTGACAAGTTAGCAGGGGAAATAAACTAATGCTAAAAGGAATCCACCACGCGGCAATCATCTGTTCCAATTACGAGTTATCGAAACGCTTTTACACTGAGATTTTGCAGCTGGAAGTAATTGCAGAGAATTACCGAGAAGCGCGACAGTCTTACAAACTTGATCTGGCATTACCCAATGGTTCTCAAATAGAGTTATTTAGCTTCCCTGATGCACCTGAAAGGCCTAGCTTTCCTGAAGCTCAAGGGTTAAGACATTTAGCCTTTTTCGTTGATGACGTTCAACTAGTAAAAAGTTATTTACAAGGACATGGAATCGACGTCGAACCGATTCGAGTTGATGAGTTTACAGGGAAGTCATTCACGTTTTTCGCAGACCCAGATGGCCTGCCGCTTGAGCTTTATGAAATATAGAGCTTTATCATAAATAGGCTGTAACAAATCTAAACTTTCCTGATCAATCAACTTCCCGCCAGAATACAAAACGGACCTTCTCAGGCTGAAAAGGTCCGTTTTCAGTTCAATTAGCTCAACGCCGTTTTGAACTTCTCAACACGTGAGAACAGTAGCCAATCCAATATCATAGCTGTGACAATCGTTGCTCCCGCGAGAGGAAATAGCACTGAAATCACAACAACACTCACCAAACCAGCTTTCCATAGGCCAGCATCACCAAACTTAGGTGGCGCGCCTAACTTACGTTGACCTGATGGTCTACGCATCCACCACATCACACCGCCGGTGACTGATACCACGATGAACGCCAAGCAGAACAAGGCGTTTAAAATCTTGTTGATAATACTAATATCACCTTGGTGTAGAGAAATACCGACCGCTAATGTCTTAGCGATGAAGTTGTAATCTTGCCAGGTCACTTCACCAAGGATACGACCTGAATATTGGTCTAGGTGCGTGGTACGATCTTGAGTTGGATCGATGATATCGCCGCCCATGGTGTTCGCTGTTACCGTATACACACCCGTTTCTGAACGTGGGAAGTTCACTTTGTACTGAGTGAAGCCAAGAGCTCGTGCTTTCTCAATGACATCATCAATGGCAAAGCTACTCGCAGACATAACATGCATAGAGTGGTCATCGCTCATCTTAGAGTGATCATGAGGTTCTGACACCTCTTCCACATGATGTACATGTTCGGCAGGCTTATCTTGAGACAACGGCAGTGGTGTCTGTTCCAAATTCCATGGCAGTTCTTCTTCTGAGCCATGGTTAAGCGATGTGTGTGTCTTATCAGACAGCGGAATATCATCCCACATTTGAGCAGGGAAAGTGCTCCATGCTTGCACTAACTTACCGCCCCAGAAGCCTGTCCACGCCAAACCAGACAGGATAAAGAGCAACAGAATAAGAGATAACGTGCCGCCTATGTTCGAATGCAGATCACGCATCAGTACGCGCGGGCCTGATGACACTCTCAACTTAAGAAAGCCTGCACGGCTCGCATTGTCTCTTGGCAACCATAGGTAAATGCCACTGATAAGCAACAGAATCGACAAGCTGATCGCCACTTCAATCAGGTAGTCTCCCCAATCGCCAATCAATAACGTGCCATGGATGTCATTCGCTAATTGATACGGGCTGTCGCTGCGAGGTACTTCACCAACAACTTCACCAGTGTATTGATTCACAGTTGCGAAAACAGATGTGCCATCTTCCAGAGAAACTGAAAATCGGTTCGCCAAATCAGGCGCTTTACTTGGTACAAACTGTGTCACTGAGCCTTGTGGATATTGATTTTGCACTGCCGCTAACTGCTGTGAAACCTTGATTGGTTCACCGGATACTGCAATTTCAACCGCCTCTTGATGAAAAGCCAGTTCGATCTCATCGTCAAACAACATCACTAAGCCAGTAATACTTAGCATCAGCATAAATGGGATAACGAACAGCCCAGCATAGAAATGCCAGCGCCAGGTGAGAAAGTAGAGAGTTTTATTGCGCTCTTTGCTTTGAATATCGGGTTTCGAATCGCTTGTTGCACTGCTTGTAGACTGCGAAGCCGCTTGTGCCTTCACAGTAGTTTGAGATTCATTTCTCAACATTATTATTTCCTTTGACATGCGCAAACGAACCTTCTGAAAAATCAGAAAGTCACTAAGGCATGTTTAACTTTACTTACTATTATATTTTTTAATTATTTTAATGAGTGAGGTTTAAGCAGTAACAAAGGGAGGGCCACGGGGTGCTTGTCTCGAGTAGCGTTCGCTTAGAGCCAAAAAAGCGTAGCTTTCTGAGACAATAAAACTCAGTCGAGTTGTGAGTAGTGTAGTTGGAAGTTCATCTTGGTGAAATGTGGAAAAATGGCTAAACGGACACGGCTTACCTTTATGAGTATTCGGCTCGCCCTCTTCGATTTGAACCAGTTCAAAGCCATTGACCGTACACAACGACGCCCACACTCCCGCACTATTACCATGAGCATTGATAACAGGCATTAATGTCACTAAAGCCCAGCTTAACGCAGTGGCGAGTAACATAGAGAGGTTGAACGAGGTTCGGCGCATTATTCCAAATCTTTTTAAATTTCCCTTATTATGAGGCACTTGTTATATAGGTAAACGTAAAGATCAACATCAGGTTAAAAAGTTGAAGCCAACGCACACTCTTTTTAGTTAAAAACTGGTTACGCGAATAGAACATAACCGATATTATTCATGTACGTGCACAGCTCCCGGCTAAAAAGCCACCAATAAAAAACGCCGCCTATATTTTCCAACAAAGGTAAATATAGGCGGCGTTTTAGAAATCGAATCTTGAGGTTTGGGCTTTGTTAACTGTCTAACAAGCGAACGCTCTTGATTAACTCATTAACCGAAGATCTTGCTCCAGATACTTGGGTTACGCTTCTCGTGGTACTCTTCACGAAGGCCATCAATCGTGCGCAGCTCTTGTTTTGCTGCCTCGAAATCACCTTGGTCTAGCTTCTGTTCAATGCTATCGATCGATAGACTGATCTTCTTGAAGCCTTCCATGAAGTTTTCTTCTTTCTCTACTGGGTACACACCTGTTTTTAGCTCTGCCACTAGCGTATCTAAACGAACGATAGGTTTTTGCATCTCTTCAATGCTTTGAGCTTCTACCGCTTGTTTGAATGCAAGCTTCATTTCTTGCATGTTTTTCTTAAGGTCAACGTTAGCAAATGCATTGCCAGACATTACTGCTGCAGCGATTAGGCCAGATAAAAGGATTGAGCGAGTTTTCATTGTTTCTCCAAGTGAAACTGTGACTTTGAAGATAGCGCCGTCATTATTGCAGCGCTTAGACTTTATTATTTTCCGGCTAGTGTATACAAAAATCCGTCAGGCACAAAAATTGATTGTGTCGAAATGCAAACCCGCCGACATTCTCTTAAACAAGCGCCGAGTATTCAGGGATTTCGTTGCGTCCACGTAACGCCAGAAACGATAAGAATTGCTGCGGTGAATGGGTAATCACCTTAGTCGAGTCAATGCCAACCTCATCAAGCAACGCAGACACAAGATCCAAGCCACCAACATCATTACAAAAATGAGCATCACTACCCGAAGTGATAAATGCCCCTTTTGCTTTTGCTATTCTCGCGATCTCGTAGCAACGGTCGACACTGCCCACACGGCTATTGCCTTTCAGGGTCGTGTTATTAATCTCGATAGCTACATTATGCTCTACCGCACATTGAATGACCGCTTCAAAGTCGAAATCAAAATTAGGATTACCCAAATGACCGAGTGCATCGACTCGACCACCTTTAATGACATTTAAGAGAGCCTCAGTATGAGCTACAGAATCTGACGGGAGGAATACAGGCTCATGAAAGCTCGCAATTACCCAATCTAAGTTCTTATCAACACTTGGGTGTATATCGATTTCCCCCTGAGTGTTCATAATGTTTGATTCAACGCCGCGAATAATCGCAACGCCTTCGATAAAGCGAGGAAGTACACGCTGATTGCTAAAGAACCAGTAGTGTGGAGCTCCCGGCATTGACTCTGAATGGTCAGTGGTACAGAACATAGCAAGGCCGTTTTGTTTTGCCGATTTAGCATTTTCAATCAATGTACTGTAGGCATGGCCACTGGCGTATGTATGGGTGTGAGTGTCTACCTTTAATTCCATAAATCAATGCCCTCTCTTGATATCTAAACTTTTCAGAAAATACACCTAAAGCCTCAGCTTGGAATCGAGTGCCTTATGGTATCAATAGAGCCAGTTTATCAGCACAAAGTGACAATTAGCACCTTAACCTAACGCTTTCTTGTAACTAATTGCCCAGTTACTACAGGGCAAACTGTCACCTCTACCTTCACCCAATATTCTCTCGGTTGGCTTCATAATCATGGCTACGTGCAAGCCTGATAATTGAGCCAATTTTTTGCAACCTACCCAAGTTCGTCAATACTTAAACCAGTTCACACGCTGGAGTGTTAGATGAGACGAAGACGTTATCCGCTGAGTATCCACATCACTAGCCTTTTCCTAATTTTGACAACGTTTGTCGGTGCAGTTTTGATATCAATAAGCTATCGGCATTCTCAAGAGTTGCTATTGGGAACCGTTCGCGAGGTCAGTAATGAGCACCGCGACAAGCTAGAGTCTGTTTTCAAACAAGCGATAGGCCCGGTTATTACCACATTGAATGTGATGGCGTTCAGTCCGTTTGTTAATCAGCAAAGTGCTTCCATCGAAAAGGAGTCTTGGCTGGCGTCGGTTGATATCATCTTCAAACAGAATACTAATTTGGTCGCGCTCTTCTATGGCTCGGAAGATGGCGATTTCAGGATCTTTCGCCCCTTAAGCACGAATAAACAAAGAGCCGAAAATAATGCCCCTGCCAAAGCGACCATGATGGTCAGTAGCACTAATTTGGATGGTGAGAACTTTATTAC
Source organism: Vibrio chagasii (assembly GCF_002954585.1). Lineage (GTDB taxonomy): Bacteria > Pseudomonadota > Gammaproteobacteria > Enterobacterales > Vibrionaceae > Vibrio > Vibrio chagasii_A. Next base: position 162,001 of record NZ_MSCI01000001.1, on the reverse strand, counting down.
CTACCTCGATGGTGCGCATCAGGTCATCAGCACAGTTCAAAGCGAGAGTAAATTCAACCCAACAACTCGTACTTGGTATCGCAATGCAAAGCCGGATGGATCAATACACTTATCCGAGCCCTATCTTTTTTATTTTCTGAAAACCAATGGCATTACGCTGTCTAGACGTTCAGCCGATGGCAAACATGTGGTGGGTGCTGACTTCACGCTGAGTTCACTCTCTTCTCAGATCAGTGAGCTAGCTTATTCTCCGCAGACGAGACTCGCTCTATTTGACCAACACTTTAACCTTCTTGGTCAGCATCAACTTAATTTAACGACCTCGAATCTCACACTCGAGGCTAAAAATGCCAACACTGGTAATGGACAAAGCACAGGTAAGCTCTCTGGTAGTGAGCAAGAGCAAAGCTTCTTCAACATCCCTAAACGAGACCAAATGGAGGCGTTAAAAGCATCTGTTTTGGGCCCACTGATCTCAGATGAACAGAAATTTAATCTCGATCTAAAAAACGTAGAGTACAACCTGAACACATGGGCATTGACCTTAACTCCGGTTGAGCTCACCCAAAACGTGACTCTCTATTTGGCAGAAGCAACACCACACAATGAGCTACTTTCTGATCTTATTTCAATGCGTGACAAACAAGTCGCCGTCGCGATTGGGATGCTGTTTATCTGCTTTGGTATCGTGTGGCTAGTGGCTAATCGCCTGTCCCAGCCACTCAATACCTTGATGCAGCTTACCGATAACATCGCACGATTTGATTTCCGCCGTACTCATTATCCAAAGAGCATGATTAAAGAGGTCGCGAACCTCGCTCACTCCATTGAGTTGATGGAACACACGCTTCATGACTTGATCAACTTGCTGCGAGACACAGCAGGAAATCAAGAGTTCTCAATACTTGCCAAGAACATTGCCCATCAAAGCTATCTGATCACCAAGGCTGAAACCATTGTGCTGTTTACTCAATCAGAAGAGAAAGACGTGTTTGATACCGCGGCCAACCTAGCGATTATTCCCTTTAAGGCCGACATCAATGACTTCATCAAACATACACCTTGGTTACTGTGCAAACTCAAGTCAGGAGAGACCATCCACTTAAATCGAGAAGACAATGTGCTCAACTATTATCAAGACTCAATCTTCAACTCTGACCTATACCTCTTCCCGTTGTTGAACCGTGAAAAGCTGTTGGTTGGTATAGTGGCGATTGGCTATGAAAGGCCCATTACCAAAGCTCAAGCGGATAAACATGCCTTTTTAAGAGAGCTATTGAGCTTTGCGGAAATAGCCAAAGACAACATTGATCAAATGCAGCAACAGAAAGATATGCTCAACGCCTTTATCGAGCTAATAGCCTCTGCGATAGATACCAAGTCCCCCTACACTGGCGGTCACTGTCAGCGAGTACCCGAGCTAACCAAATGGTTAACCCAAGCGACTATAGATGACGACCGTTATTACCCTCAGTTCTCTCTGGACAGCAAACAGTGGGAAGAGTTGATGTTAGCTGCGTGGTTGCATGACTGCGGGAAAGTCACCACACCTGAGTATGTGGTAGACAAAGCAACCAAGCTCGAGACCATTTACGACCGAATCCACGAAGTTCGCATGCGATTTGAGCTACTTAAACAGCAAGCTGAAACCGACTATTGGAAAGCGATGACGAATGGTGGTCTTCAAGAAGAGCAACTACAGATCCTCGAGCAAACCCTATCAACTCTCGATGAGGAGTTTGCCTTCGTTGCCCAGTGCAATCTTGGCGGCGAATCAATAACACAAGAACAGCTAGAACGATTGGACCAAATAGCTAAGCGTCAATGGAAACGAACGTTAGACGACCAGCTTGGAATATCTTGGGCTGAAAAAGAGAGATACGAGTCGTGGCAGAAATCGTCGCAATCTGCCGATGCTGCACCAGATAACAGTGAACAGACATTACCAGTAATGGAACCACTGCTTGCAGATAAACCAGAGCACAAAATCCCATGGGATAACGGCTTTAATCCAGCAGAATTGTGGCAAGAAGAGTTCGTTCTTAAGCCAGGAGAAGTCAAATACAACCAAGGCGAACTGCATAATTTAAAGGTCAATCGTGGCACTCTCAACGAAGAGGAGCGCTTCATGATTAATGATCATATCATTCAGACCTTCACCATGTTAAACAAGCTCCCTTACCCATCTTACCTACAAAACATTCCTGAAATCGCCAGTGGCCATCATGAACGCATCGATGGTAAGGGCTACCCTAGAGGGTTAAGCGAAGACCAGTTACCTCTACCGTCGAGAGCCATGGCAATTGCAGATGTGTTTGAAGCTCTAACTTCGAGCGATCGTCCGTATAAAAAAGGCAAGCTGCTCAGTGAATCGCTCAATATCATGACCGACATGGCCACCAGCGGTCATATCGATCCCAAACTCTATTTACTGTTTCTAGAAAACAAAATCTACGACAACTACGCCGAGCAATTCCTTGAACCAAACCAACGATGCGAGGTTGATGAAACGAAACATATCGATAAAGTAAAAGAGTACATACGCTCACTTTTTTAAACCGTTTCTGACAACGTTTAACGCTTAACTATTGCTTGTAGATCGAGCACAGAATCCGCTTTTGAGGTGCTCACAGGCGTCGCTTTTCGGGAGTTACTATGCTTTTTCGCTAACAAGGTGTTTGTGATGCTCGCAGCGACAATCAGATTAATACCGACCAACTGCTGAGTAGAAAATACATCATCAAAAAACACACCTTGCCACAGTGCACTAAACAACATGTTGGTGAAAATTAACGGAGCCAGTTGAGAACCACTTTCTGTAAGCTTGTAAGCCTTTGAACGGAAGATCTGTGTATTAACAGTACATAACGCCAATCCAAATGCACCTATTCCAATCCAGCCGATTTGGTCAATCGTCTTTAAAGTATTAAGAATACTTGAGTCTGCTTGCACTCCAGAAGTGCCTTTTATTGAGGTGAATACCAACATTGGGATAACCAATATTGCCGCAACCAAGAATGTCCAAGCATTGAGCTCTGCAGGCGTGAGACTGGTTTTAGAAGCGCGATACAAACTCACTTGTGACGCTGAGTTGAATACTCCAGCCAACAAACCGAGCAGCAATTCAGGTCTCAAGAACTCAGAGCCAAATTTAAACTGCGACCAATCTCCTGCCATCATCACAACACCAACAAAGGTTACCGCTAAACAAAATATGGTTGTTGTATGAATCTTGGTCCCAAACATTAATTTTTCTAACAAAGGAATGAATAGCGGCCCAGTACTAAACAGCACCACACCTTCCAAAAGCGTCAAAGTTTGTAACGACGTAAGAAAACACCACTGACATGCCACCATGAATATCGCCCGCATGACCAATGGCTTCCACATACTTCCTGCCGGCCTGCTGATTTTAGAGAAGATAAGAAATAAGAATAAGAGCAAACTAGGTAAGAAAAAACGCATGAAGCTTAGTAATGAAATAGGCATCGCTTCCGATAGATACTTCGCCACTAAACCGCTTAAAGACAAACTGAATGTAGACAACAACATGAAAGTCGTCGCCTTGGTAATATCAGACATAATTATCACCTCCTATGCTATCTATTTTAGAAGCGTGACGTCATTAAAAATAGCGAGTAATATTAACCATAACTGTAAGGAAAACTTACCAATGAAAAAGCTCGTTCCACTTAAATCCGTTTATGCTTTCATTGCTGTTGCAGAAACTGGCAGCATGACCGATGCCGCTCGTGTACTGTATGTCAGCCACTCTGCAGTAAGCCAAGCCATTAAATCTTTAGAGCAACAGGTCAATAGGCCGCTGTTTCAGCGAGTAGGTCGTCGCGTTGTCCTTAATGCCGCAGGTAAACGTTATTACCGCAAGGTCGCTCCTGCATTGGAACAGGTGATAGAGGCGACTGAAGAGCTAGCAAGGACGCCCAATGACCATCGCATCACCCTCAATATGGTGAATTCGCTTGCAATGCATTGGTGGATCCCCCGCGTCCCCGACTTTCAAGCTTTCGCTCCGTCACTTGATATTCGTATTTCAACACTAACGGGCCCTTTCGATATCGAACAAGAAGGGGTTGATATTGCTCTTGTGCATGGCAAACCGAATGAGTGGGAGCAGTACTACAGCGAAAAACTAGGCGATGATGATCTGGTGCTGGTGTGTAGCCCTACGCTACTTGCGAACAATAAAGAGTTAAGTGTCATTGAGCTTGTCGAACAGAACCCTACCATTGGTGTTTTTAACCCAAGGCGCAAACACGACTGGCAAGTATGGTGCGACCATTATCAAGTCCCTATGCCCAGTTTCCACAGTAATCTAACGTTTGATGTATCGATTCAAGCAGTACAAGCCGCTATTCGTTCACTTGGCGTATTAGTCACCCATCGCTTGTTTGTAAAAGATGACATCAGCCACGGTGTGCTGGTAGAGCTTGGCGAGCCAGTCGCTAACCCACACCAAGATTTCTATTTTGTTTGCCCAAAAAACAAGTTAAAACAAGAAAGTGTGCTACAACTGAGAACATGGTTAAGACATGAATTTGCCAATTCAGACATGACGCTTAACGATCGAACACAAGAAGAGAATAACGATAACATCCAATAGAACCGTTACTTACAAGAGGCCATTATGATCATTACCACCACACAATCTGTCGAAGGTAAACGCATTGTCGACTACAAAGGGGTTATTGCCGGAGAAGCTATCTTAGGGGTGAACGTATTCAAGGATATGTTTTCTGGTATTCGTGATTTTGTTGGTGGACGTTCTGCCACCTACGAAAAGGAACTCGAGAAAGCACGCAACTATGCATTCAAAGAGTTAGAACAGAAAGCCATTGAAGCCGGAGCAAACGCCGTCGTGGGTGTTGATATCGATTACGAAGTACTTGGCACAGGTAACGGCATGCTAATGGTGTCTGCCAGTGGCACAGCGGTAGTTGTTGCTTAACTAGTTGCAGGTTGATTCTGAGCCCAGCTAACCACCAAACCTCGCCACTCGGCAATTCTATCTAACAGATAACTGAGTCATTCGCTCAGTTGTGTGATTCCCTATAAAAAACGCCCCTTAGCTAAACCGTTAGCTAAGGGGCGTTGTTTAATGCATTGCCAAGTTAAGTTTGAATATCTTTAACTTGCGCGTTCTGCGGGCTCAGAGATCATGGCATCAAAAGAGGCGATTCGAGCTAAAAACTCTTTTCTGTCTTTAGGCATAATCGAGCTCGCCATCGGTAGGTTAGCCTTCATCGCATCAACAGCTCGACCACGAACCAACACCTCAAAGTGCAAGTGAGGGCCAGTAATGCGGCCAGTCGCACCCGATAGCGCAATTTTCTGGCCTCGCTTAACTTGTTGCCCTTTCTTAACTAAGAACCGGCTCAAGTGAAGATAACGCGTCGTGTATACACTGTTGTGTTCGATCACCAAGTACTTGCCGGCATACGGGTGGTCACGAAGCGCAACAACACGGCCATCACCTGTTGAGTAAACCGGTGAGCCCACTGGCGTCGCAAAATCAGTACCATTGTGCGGTGAGATTCGCCCTGTTACTGGATGTCTTCGTGTCGGATTAAACGATGAGGTAATTCGTCGGAATTTTCTGTCGACAGGGTATCTATCAAAGGCTTGCTCTAGACTATTGCCCTCTCTGTCATAGAAAAGACCATCTGGTGCGAGAAAAGCTGCCACTTCGCGGTTTCGTAACTGAATTGAGATACCTTGAACTTCTGTTTTGCCTGTTAGGTGATCATCTGTGTATTGCTCTTTGACCAATACATTAAAGCTGTCACCCGCTCTCAGCTCACGAGCGAAGTTAACTTTATCTTTCAACGTGCGAGTAATATTCGCTATCTGAGCGGTAGTTAACCCAGCTCTGTATGCAGACGTTGAAAAACTCCCTTGGACACTACCCGCATAGAGTTTTTCTTTCCATTCACCTGGGATCTCGTGGAATTTATAGGTGAAACTACCATCATCGTTTCGAGTAAAGGTCGCTTGCTCAACCAGACTCTCGTGATAGATCAACTCCACAAGCTTTTTAGAGTCGCCATCCAAAAGCAGTTCTAAATGATCACCTGGCTTAATTGTATCGAGTTTCAAAGACTCAAGATCCGCTTCCATGATCTTATGAACGGTTTCATAAGGCAGATTCCAAGACGAAAAGATGTTGCTGAGGGTATCCCCTACCTTCACAAAGTAGTGAATTTTGACTAATGAGTTAGTCTGATTTTGTACCTGCGCCTGTTCTTCACCGTCCGTGTGTAATTCTTGATAAGGCGTTATTTTTATTGAAATTTCTTTTTCTGGTTCGGAATGAAAGGAAAGGAAAGTAGCGAGTGAAAATGCACTGATTGCAATAATAATCAGGCTAATACGGAGGTACTTCATAAAATACTTAACGGTTAAAACAAGGAACTTAGAAAGTGTTATAACATAACAAATCATGCAAAAGCACTAATGAAATGTAAGAAACCGTTCCGTATAAAGCATAAAAGTATGATGGGACGCGACCCCACCATACAATCAAATCCTTATTCTTCGCGAAGCGCTTCAAAACGTTCTAAGCCTCGAAGCATTTCGAAGTCTGGCTCTTCAGCCAACAGCTCTCGCATTGAGCCACTGGCTTCGACGGAGCGTTCTAAATCATCAATCGCTTGCCCTTCTGCTCCCAACCTAGCATAAGCACACGCTCGTTGATATAAAGCATGAGCGTTCTGGTCATCCACCTCTAACACACGATTACATAAGCTCATCGCCCAATGGTATTCCTGAATCTCCATCGCTGCGTCTGCTTTGTATGTCAATGCTTCCAAGTCCCCAGGACGAACCTTCAAAATCTCATCATAGATTTCAATTTTCTGTTCCGCGGTTTGAGCATTCTGCGCCCTCAACCATAGATTGTGGATCTCATTGATGATTTCGATTTCTCGGTTGTTCTCTGAAATGATTCTTGTTTTACGCTTCAAGTCTCTCTCAAGCACGTTGAACTTTTTCTCATACTCTTGAGCGATAGTATTGAGTCGTTGATCTGCCATCTCTTTGGTGGTGTGTTTTAGCTCTTTGAGCGACTGCCAACCCACTAAGGCGATTAAAGACGCCACGCCTGCAATAATGTAGAAGAAATAGGTAACGGTGACATTGGCATAATTGAGTGACTTATCCGCTACAGCCAGCTCACGATCCGTCATCTGAATGGTGAGACGCCTTTCAAGATCCTGCTGCTCGATTCTCAGTTGTTTTAACTCATCAAGGATATAGCGTTCCATCAATGGTCTATCCAAATACTCTTTCTCAGAGTACTTAACTTCTTCGCTTGCAAAACTCATTGTGCTGAACACTGAGATAACTGCAATCAATAAGATTCGAAGCATTATACATTCCTTATATATTTATCTTTAACCTAACTGTATCTCGTAATAGGCATACAAGCTAGGAAGTGGGCAAGTTTGCCTTATCCATATTGGAATTAACACTCTAAAACATCATTGATAATTATAAAACACCTGAAGCAACATCATTAATTTCTAAATTATAAAAATACCAAGTAATACTGTTCTATATAATTAATTCGCGATGCGAATATAGAGTCATTTGATTTATTGCATCGAGATGAAACTTATATTAATAACGATCAGAGCGAGGTTAATTTGAATAATCCAAGATACGATTTAGTAAGCCGTGTACTGCACTGGGTAATGGCTTCAGTAATCATTTATGCCACAATCGCTGGTTATGTGATGCACTATGTTACCAGTCATCCAGAGCTGTTTTCATTCTTATCAGTGCTTAACATGTCATTGGCGACCGTTGCGACACCATTGCTCGTGGTTCGTTATATCTGGAGTCACTTTCGCTCTTCTCCAACCATGCCAACATCAATACCAGAGAGGCAAAAGTGTGTGGCTAAGCTTGCTCACTCTTTAATGTACCTCGCCATGTTTATGGTGTTCAGTACAGGCTATTTGATGCTGGAACAACCTTACTCATTATTCTGGTTAACCACTGTCGAAAACCTAATTACCAATCCAGCAATCAACAGCTTCTTCTTTTATTTACATCGTGCCAGTTGTATTGCCCTAGCTTGTTTAATTGTTTTACACATCAGTGCAGCACTTAAACACCACTTCGTCTCTAAGAACTATGTATTAAAAATGATGATTTAAATAATACTGTGAGACTTTGGGCTTAAATCGCGGCTAACAAAAAAGCCATAGCACTTCTGCTATGGCTTTCTTTTTCGGCGTGATTATTTGGATTGGTTATCCAGCATCACTTGCCAGTATTCACATTTAGCAAGAAACTCTTTTAGGTAGAGTTCTGGGTTAGCTAGCTTTTCGCCACCCTTAACATCCGCACCAGTCACTCGCCAAAAACTGCGAGTCACTAAGTTTCTATGATAAATAAAATCGTTAAGTTCGTTTTTTTTCAGCGGTAGTTGTTCACCGAACGCCTGCTCATACAAGCTGAGTGTAGCCTCTTGGTGACTCGCCTTCTCTCTCAAAAAAGTCTCTGAGTCTAAACCTAGCTCTTTCTGAGCATCTTTTGACAAGGTTTTTGCTAATTTAGAGATCACATTAAACAGCGCCAACTCTACTTTTTGGGACGCTAGTAACGATGCACCCAAAAGTGCATGTTCATTGGAGATCTGTTGCTCTGTTGCTGAAACGGTAGCTGTTGTCACTGTGTTAACCTCAAATTGTCATAACGGATATTATTGAGCGTTTCTGATTACGCAGTTTTGCTAAGCTGAGCTCGTTCAGCGTCAACGATGATAAAGCCAGCTGCATCTTCACTTTTCTCTACTTGCACTAGACCTTTGAAGCCAATTTGCGACAGTTTCTTCGCAAGATGCTCAGGTGCGGTTTCAAAAACCACCGACATGAAAGGTAAATGCTCTGCGGAAACAAAGCCATGTTCGTTAAACAGGTCCATTGCGTGAGATAAATGGTCTGAGTCGGTTAATTCAATGATTTCTACAACTTCTTCCAACAACATTTTCGATTCCATATTCGCCAGAAAGTGACTGACACAAGCACGTAAGTTTGCTCGCATACATCCCGATGCCTTAAGACACCCCCTTAAGTAGTAGGGAGATGATAACATATTAATGATCGTAAAATATGTATATTTTCAGCGACTCATTTACCGAAAATCACAACTAACTCCCCTACACTCCTTACGCTACTCAGGTAGTTAACTAGAATTTATACCCTGTAGTCCTCAAGATTAATCCGGTTTTGATACTTTCTTCTGCAACGTAATCTAGAACGATAAGGGGACTGTACCTTGACTACTTTTACCAAATCCGTGCTTGCAATGGGCGCCTTGAGCTTGGCTCAGAGTGTAGCGGCGGCAGAACAGCCAAACATTCTTGCAATCTGGGCTGATGATTTAGGCTACTACAACACCAGCGCATACAACCGCGGCATGATGGGATACGAAACACCAAACATCGATCGTATTGCCCACGATGGCGCTATTTTCACAGACATGTACGCTCAACAGTCTTGTACTGCCGGCCGTGCTGCTTTCATCACGGGTCAACACCCTTTCCGTACGGGCCTTCTAACCATTGGTATGCCTGGCTCTGACCACGGTATTCCAGATTGGGCTCCCACTATCGGCGATGCGCTGAAACAAGAAGGCTACGCAACGGCACAATTTGGTAAAAGCCACCTAGGCGATCAAGACAAACACCTTCCAACTAACCATGGTTTTGATGAGTTCTTCGGTAACCTTTACCACTTAAATGCTGAAGAAGAACCTGAAACGTACTTCTACCCTAAAGACCCTGAATTTAGAAAACAGTACGGTCCTCATGGTGTTCTAAAAGCGACAGCTGATGGCAAGATTGAGGACACAGGTCCACTGACTCGTGCTCGTATGGAAACCATCGATGAAGACTTTACTGAAGCGACGATTACTTTCATGGAGAAAGCCGTTAAAGCCGATAAGCCGTTCTTCGTTTGGTACAACTCAACTCGTATGCACGTATGGACTCGCCTCAACGAACATTACGATGGCATTACAGGTCAAGGTATCTATGCCGATGGTATGCGCCAGCTAGATGACAATGTCGGTGCATTGCTTGATACGCTCGAACGTTTAGATGTAGCGGACAATACAATCGTAATTCTGTCTACCGATAACGGTGCAGAGAAGTTTACTTGGCCAGATGGCGGTACCTCTCCATTCCACGGTGAAAAAGGCACAACTTACGAAGGTGGTATGCGTGTACCACAAATCGTGAAGTGGCCAGGTGTTATAGAGCCAGGGTCTGCAATCAATGCTCTGATGTCTCAAGAAGACTGGCTACCGACACTGGCAGCTGCTGCGGGTAACGACAACATCATCGAAGAACTAAAAGAAGGCGTAACACTGAACGACAAAGAGTGGCGTGTTCATTTAGATGGCTCAAACTTTAAGCCTTACTTTGAAGGGAAAGAAGACAAAGGGCCTCGTGAGACCATTCTTTACTTCTCGGCAAATGGTGAGTTGAACGCACTACGTTGGAAGGATTGGAAAGCAAGCTTTGCGATGATGGAAGGTGACATGCAATCGGCTGTACGTCAGGCTCCAGCTTGGCCATCAATCACCAACCTACGTATGGACCCGTTTGAAACTGCGGCGAAAGAATCAGGTATGTACACCCGCTGGATGATCGACAATATGTGGCTGGTCGTTCCGATGTCTCAAGAAGTGGCGAAGTTCATGGGCTCTCTAGACGACTACCCAATGCAAGCTGGACAAGGCTTTAGTGCTGCTAACATCAACTACAATACGCTTAAACTTCAAAAGCTTGTGCAGAAAATGCAGCAGCAAGGCGCGAACTAATCTCAAATCGCACCTTAGCAAACAATGACTTGGTTAGTACCGATTAATTAAAGCCCCACTGAGGCTTTTTTTGTGAGGCATCGATAATCTTTTTTCTAAACCATGAGTGTGCCATATCTGAATTACGACTCTTATGCCACACCAAGTACCCCACCCCGAAGTTTGATTCAAAGGGTAATGGCGACAATTGGAACTCTTCCAGCAAGCCAAACTTGTCCAAAATGGATTCCTGTGTAATACAGATCAAATCCGTCCCCTTAACTATGTCTAGCATTTCAAATGGAGCTGGTGCTTTACGAGCGACCTTTCTTTTCTGTGCGTATCGACAGCTCTTAGTCAATGGTGAGTCTTCGGTATCCCACATGCTATGAAGTACATGTTTCTCTTCCAAATACTGTTTGAGCGTAATCTTGTCTCCCAACCTTGGGTGATTTTTATCATACGCCACCACCATACGCTGGCTTGCAAGTGGTACACATTCCAGAGCTGGATCGTCGATAGGAAGATGAGCGATACACAAATCGTATCGATGCTGAAGTAAATCAAGAGCAATATCACCGGTATAGAGAGGATCGATATTAATACCGACATCGGGCGTTTCAGTATAAAGCCTATCTGATACAAGCGACATTAAAGGAGCGATCAATTTTGCTCGGATCGAATTTACGCTTATTTGGAAACGTTGATTCAAACGCATCATAGGCCTGTTTTATTTGCGGGTAGATGTCGTAGCAAAAACGACTCGGTCTGTAACCGTCTTTTGTCTTTACAAACAACGGATCGTCATAGGTCTCTTTTAGTCGGCTTAAAGCCTTACTAACAGCAGGTTGAGAGACGCCAAAGCGCTTGGCGGTGTTGGAGATAGAAAGATCTTCCATCATCACAACAAAATAGGGGATCAAGCTAAAATCGGTATTTTCCATGCTCTACTCGAACTAAAGAGTGATGTTATTCCTCACATCTCGATAGTCCTTTACTGAGAATGAAAGCGTATCCTAATATTATCGTTTGTTACCTATACAGAATCTATATCACTCACATCAACCTTTGGTGTGAGGCGAGTTATATCGGCTATAAACAAAAGTTATGCTCAACTCAAAACAATAAGCCCCAGTGCGATGACTGGGGCTTATTGGAACGCTGGCAACAAATAAATCGATTGTATTCGAGCCTAGGCTTCAGCTGCCTTTGGCTCATTGGTTTCCACTATCGACTCTTTCAATAAGCCGGCGTAAATACCGTTGTGCGCCACTAACTGCTGGTGATTACCCTTTTCAACGATCTCACCTTTTTCCAACACGAGTATGGTGTCTGAGTGACGTACCGTGCTCAGGCGGTGAGCAATTGCAATCACGGTTTTCTCTTTAAACAGACGCTGCATCGCTTTTTGAATGAGATCCTCAGTAATCGAATCTACCGAGCTGGTTGCCTCATCCAACATCATAAGTTGTCCACCTTGAGCAACCGCTCTTGCAAACGAAATCAGCTGCGTCTGCCCTACCGATAGGTTCGCTCCACTCTTATCTAGTTGGAAGTCATACCCTTGAGGCAGCTGTTCAATAAACTTATCGGCATAAACATAACGCGCCGCCTGCTCAATCTCGGCAATTGATAGATGCTCTTTACCTAGTGCTATATTGAACGCAATCGTCTCTTCAAATAAATGCACATCTTGCATCATCATCGAGGACAGGTGTGCCGAGTCTTCACTAGAAATTTGAGAAAGCTCAATGCCGTTTAGCAATATGCTGCCTTCGTAATCTTGGTAAGTTTTAGAAATCAAACGCAGTATCGTTGACTTGCCAGACCCTGTAGAGCCCACCAGTGCAATTTGGTGTCCTTTTTCCAAGACAAAAGAGACGTTCTTGAGCACATAGGGAGAATCATCTTTATAACGAAAACTAACGTTCTTAAACTCAAGGCTTTCAAACTGCTTTAATTGTTCAGAAACCTTCTCTGATGGCAGTAAGTTACGCCCTTCTTCTTCGGTCGGTTCAACAAACAACTCTTCGATATGATCGAATGCTGCAAATGAGCTCTGAATAGAAGCAATTTGCGAAGTAAAGTCGCGGATCGGCACAAACACTTTTTCTAAGGTATTAATGAAGGCAATTAACACACCTAAAGTCAGGGCACCCTCAATCACTTGTTCTGAGCCATACCAAATCATTACCGCAATGGTGATGGACGTGATACCAGAAATGAACGAGAACAAAATCGCATCGTATTTATTGATCTTTTTCTGCGCTCTAAGAAACTCGTCAGTATATCCCTGGTAACGTTGTTCTACTTGCTCTTCTGCTCGGTACATCTGAACGGTTTTCATGCCAAACAAAACTTCTTGCAAGAAGCCAATGCCTTGAGCCAAGGACAAGCGAGTAATCTTATATAGAGCACGAAGTCGATTTCGAACGTGCACAGTCAGATACATCACCGGTGGCATGATGATCAATACAATCAGTGTCAGCTTCCAATCAATTAAGAACATCATGACCAGTAGCGCAATGGTGTTAATGCTGTCTTTTACCAAACCGACAACCGACTGGACAAAAGTCTCGCCGATGGTTTCTAAATCACTGGTTAGACGCGAGAGCGTGACGCCAATCGGAGTGTTATCAAAATAGCTGCGTGGTAATTTCAAAACACGAGAAAACAACACTGAACGCATGTCAGTGATCGTGTATTGACCCGTTTTGCGCAGATTATACGCGTAAGTGGTGTCCACGACATAACTGGCGATTAGCACGGCTACCAAGTAGAAAACGTACTCTAACAGCCCGTCCATATCCCCATGGCTCAGCTGAACGTCGATCACTTGGATGATCAACCAAGGGAACAATAAGCTCGTGATGACAGAAAGCGGAAGCATCGCTATGCCCAAAATCGCAGAGCCTTTGTATTTCTTGGCAAACTTAAAGAAATGCTTGAGATACTTGAGGTCAACACCTTTTAACATGCTGCTGCCTCCGTTTCATTTTGCTGTAGTAACCATGTCTCGTAGTAGTAATCGCAAGTTTTCAGTAAGGTTTTATGGTCTCCCTTAGCAATCACTTTTCCTTCATTCAACACGATAACTTCATCCATATATTCCAGTGCATTAACACGATGTGAGACGACAAGAACCGACTGGTTTTCCAATCGCTTAAATAGGCCTTCTAAGATTTTTCTCTCTGTCTCGTAGTCAACGGCAGACAGGACGTTATCCATAATGATGAGATCGGTTGGTTGTAGTAGAGCACGAGCAATGCTGAGGCGCTGTTTCTGCCCTCCTGACAGCATAATACCCTTCTCACCGACTAAGGTTTGGTCACCGTGCTCAAAGCGTGTCACATCACCGGCTAGTTGGCTAAGCTCTAACACTTCATCAACCTGGCTTTTTGCTAGCTCGGTATCGACGCTACCAAAACGAATATTCGCTTCAACAGTAGCTGAGAACAGATATGGATCTTGGGTAACGGTTTTGACGTAACGACGCAAATCACTACGCGAGAAGCTTGTGATATCTCTCTCGCCAAGCAGTACTGACCCTTGTGGAGTGTCTAAGTGATGGTTCAAACAGTTTACCAACGTCGTTTTGCCCGCACCGATTCCACCTAACACACCGACTTTCTTACCTGCCGGAATATCAAAGCTGATGTCATCGAGAATCAGACGTTCCTCACCCGGGTAGCTAAAGCTAAGGTTACGCACGGAGAACGTTTTACCTTTAAGAGATTCCACATCGAGCTCCGAAAGCTTCTGCTCATCAAGCTCTGGAATTTTGGCATTTAGAATCGTTTGTGCGCTTTGAATACCGACCATACCGCGCTGATAAATCGTCGCGATTCGTCCTAATTGCATCAGCGGCATGGCAAGCAAGACTGAATAAGTTAAGAATGCTGTGATCTCACCTAGAGTCAGTTCCTGTTTCATCAACATAAAGCCACCTAAACCTAGAATAATGATTTTCATCAGGTCATTGGCGTAATCGAGAACTGGCATAAAGAAGACTTGGATACGCGTGATTTTAAGGCGGCATTCAAGCAACAACTGATTCAGTTTCTCAGTTTCAGCTCTTACCCAAGGTGACATCTGCTGACTTTTAATCAGGTCAATCCCAGACAAATAGCTCATCAGCTGTGCAGACAAGTTTTGCAGTCGCTTCATATGCTCTAGATGGAGCGTTTTCATACGCTTAAAGCCAACTCGGAAAATCACGAAAGCGATTGAAATCGGAATGATCGAATACAGGGTTAGTTCTGGCGATATGCGCCACATGTATAGCGGCGTTAGCGATAGCGCGAGCAACGCATTAAAGAATTGCAGAAAACCAACACCAAACATCAAACGAATACCACTTAGGTCATTGTTGATGATTGAGATTAAACGTCCAGAAGCAAAGCGCTCGTGAAAGCTATTTGGCAAGCGGTTGAGCTTTTGTAGAAGCGTGGTTTTGAGTGAAGCTTCTGTGATTCGCCCAGGATTGAGCGCATAAATGCGAGACAGAATCCTAACGACGACCATTGCAACCGACATACCAACCACAATCCACACATAAGTCTGTAGCTGTTGATGACCACTTGAGGAGGCGTCATCAATTAAGTCTATTGCCAGTTGGATATAACGGGGAATTTCTACTTGTAACCAGTTAACGAGAAAAATGAACACAACCGCAAGTAAATAAGAGGTGCGATTCATGCGCAAGTAATGAGCAATAAACTGTCTTTTATTCATAGCATTCTTTATTGAGGGCAGGCATATAGCAGTTTGGTGATTTGGCTTAGAAAGCACTTCACGATATAGCAAAGATACATCAAAAAGACTTAGTTGACAATATCAACCATATTCAATAATTCGTCATCGCTATTCATTTTTCGTATTGTAGAAAAAACTTTGCCGCCAAATATGGCGGCAAAGGTATTAGAAGTAATAATTAAAAGCTAAGGCTCCAATCCAGTATTGACTTTAAAGAAGCACATCAACTTTATCATTTTCAATATTAAACGAGCTCTTCACTTCACTGCCCAATGCTGATGGGTACCAAACTTCTACCCAAACTTTATCAACATGGTTTGGCATTAGTAACGTCGTTGAAAAGTCAGTGTCTTCATTGATTGGCATTCTTAGCACCTGAGATGTGTAGTCGACTACTTCACCTTCAAACTCTGTGTATAAACTCATGAAGCCTCTGGAGCTTTGCGAACTCGCCACATCAACCGTTACTACCACTTCCCTCTCAGTTGAGAAATCAAAGCCTTCAGGTATGGATAGCTCGACCGATTTCAACACTTGTGCCGCAGGCGCGACACTAGACGTCACTGTGTTATTGCCAGCAGATGACGTGTTGCTTGATGAAGAGTCATCCGCTGGTGGTACAGAGCTTGGAGCTGATGTAGTAGAGCCACCACCACCGCCTCCGCCGCCACACGCTGCAAGGAAGACAAGAGTCACACTACTTAGCATTAGTTTTGATAATTTCATAAATCCTCCTTGATTAATCTTCGGTAGACCAAGTTTTGTCTGAGTTAGGGTTTAGATACCAAGTCGGTTTAGAAGAACCGCCAGAGGTCGCCCATTCTGCAAAGTCTGGGAACGCTTCACTGATATCAATGTACTCGGATGGATGATTCCAAGGAGATGAAATCAAAATACCCCAAGGCATGTTTTGCGTAGTTCTGTAGTATTTTCCACTACTTGGATCTGAATCATCTTGTGCCACACCGTAAAAGTCACTGACTAACGTACCACGTGACGTTGGTGGAAGATCTGCAGTGTGAATCTCAAGATCTTTACCCGGAGAGCCAGTAAAGCTAGAGCCATGGTAATACCCTTCACCCGGACCGAAGATGAATGGGTCGAAACCACTCAATGGCAGAAGTGAACTCACCGTTGGTTGATCGTCGTCGTTAAACGGTAGTGAGATGCTGAACGTCATTTGGTCAGACTCAAGAGACGGATTACAAGATGGGTTGGTACGGTGGAACATACACTCATCGTTGATCGGGATATCATTTTTTAAGTTCAACGAAGCGACAACAACAAGGTCACCTCCTGGCGATGCAACCGATTTATCTTCGCCCGTAAACGGTGAGATATTCACACGAGTTGCGCCGTTTTTCTGCACTCTGGCGGTCTGTAAGTCGACATCCGACTCATCAAAGCCACTCAATTTCCAACCTAAGCCATTACCGTAAGAGGCACCGTAGGCCATGATGCTACCGCTGATATCCATACGCAATACAGCATCGTCTTTACTCAGAATGGTGGTTCGGTAATAAACAACAACATCGTTTAAATCGAAGTCACCAACTTCAGGCCAGTTATCTTCGAACGCTGCAGTGTAGTAGTTAGAGTGTTGAATTGTGGTTCCCGGATCAGTCACGTTGAACACGTAATCCTCGACTTCCCCGTCACCAACGTAACCATCACTTGGAATGTTAGGGCTGCTCGCTAGACGGAAACGTGTTTGTACAGTCCCCACACTCGCATCATCAGCCACTCGAATTGGAACCACTTGGCCCCCTTCAACAACCGAATGGTTTTTCAAGATTTGTTCATCACCATCGAAAGTACCACTCAAGTCCCAGTCAGCCCAAGCTTGTAGGTAACCATTACCTACAACGTTAACGTTAATGAGACTATCCAACCCAATTTCTAAGTTAGTTAGTAGCGTAATACCGTCGTCATCATTCCCGTCAACATCCAAGTCATCACCGTTTGATAAGGCGCCCGGTTGTCCGTCAGAATCAGCATCGATATTAGCCCCGAGATAGAGCGTTGAAGAAACAGCATGCTCCGCACCGTTGCTTGCTTGTAATGTTCCATAGGTATCCGGCGCATCGCCGAAATCAGACTCATTGGAACTCTCTATCGGATTAGTAAAACCACTTAAATCCCAGTTACCATCAAACGCTGAAAAGATTGGATTAGGGAAACCACTACCACTGGTAGTAACAGTTTCAAACTGGAGGGTAACTATAGAGGTATTTTTGTAGGTAAATTTAACCGCACCTGACGTATCAGTTTCAGAATAATTAGTACCTGGTCCGGTGAAGAGAACTGAATTGCCATCAGCACTCTCTTCAGCAGTCAAACTGGCACTCGCGCTCCCTAGCTGATAGCTGTAAAAACCTTCGCTCTTAAATACACGAACTTGCTCTGACTGAACGGGCTCACCATCAATGTCATAACCGATCATTTCAAACTCAGGAATGGTGTAAGGGACCGAGAAAGTACCTGATAGACCATCTGTTCCGTCAAAGAACTCAAAAGTATAAATCAAACCTGCAGAACCGGCTGAGTTAGTTTGATAGAGGAAACCAATATCGCCTGACGGTTGCGTTGCGCCGACTTTATAATTAGGTGCATGAAACAAAAATGTCGCATCACCAAATACGCTACTGGATACCTTAGCATCAATGGTCTTTCCATTGTGTGTACCGACATTAAGGAAATGCATGGAGGCGCCGTCGTAGGTCGGCCCTGCCCAACTGCTACTGCCGTTTGTTGATTCTATGTGATTTGAAAAATCCAAGTCCACTATGGTTGCGTGGACCGGGACACTAACTATTGCTCCGATGAGATAAATAATTTGCTTGTATTTCATAGTTAACCTCGACTTCTTCTTCGCTTAGGCGATTTCCTTGAAAAGTACGTAAACTCTGAACGGCAAAGCTAAATAAATGTGTCCCTAAAATCTGATGCTACGAGACAAAGGATGTCTACTTTTTTATTTTGGCGCCGACAAAACGAGTTGCATAGATAATGAAGCAAGAGAAGAGCCAAGTTTTTGAATACTTAAAAAATAAACCTAAGACATTGAAAGTGGGTCTTTATTTTTCTACAGACTTATTAAGATCAAGAATAAATAAATACTTTATTCAAAATAGGAATCAATTTGACGAGGGAATGAATCAACTTGACAACTTGTCATTGAAAGGGGTGTGAGAAGTAGACTCCAAGCAAATAAACATGTCGCTCAAACAGCAGGGAGCTGCGTGAAGCTTAAGAAATAATGGCTGTTGGCTGTAAACCAAGCTGGATGACAGTGAGCACTAACAATGAACTGTTTAAATGCGAGGTGAGTTAAACAGTTCAAAGATCATTATCGGTTGCGCTTTAGTTACAGCTGAACACTTAATTCCGTGCAATGACTGCAATATAAGGTTTGGTGAGGCTACAGCATTTCTTTCGCGATCAAATGCAACAAAAACGTCTCGCGCTCAATGCTCATACCCTTTTTAGGGCTTTCGGCCATCGTCTTTTCATTATGAGCAATCGCTTCATGGATGTTCATCCACACAGGCTTCATTCCGTTTTTAACTTCGTAATCTTCGTAAGCTGTCTCACCAAGTTCACGATCGATCTTGCACGAATAGCAGTAGGAGATCATATGCATGATATCTGCATCATCTTTATACCAAGGACGAAACTCTTCAAAAATACCAAACGGCTTAATGCCATGAATGTTCTTTGCACCCGTCTCTTCTTCAAGCTCTCGGACCATGCCCGCAATCACGTCTTCGCCTTCATCAAGGCCACCACCAGGAATGGTGTAATCGTGATAACGCTCGGTATACAGCATCAGAATATCTTCACCATCTAAGACAATCGCTCTGGCGGCATTACGCTTGTAAACTGTTTTGTTATCTAGGTGGTCGATATCTGGGTGAATGGTGGTTTTTAGATGTCTCATGGCTCTAACTGCTCAACTGAATTTGGCGGCATCATATCATAATCAATCATAGATTCGAGGTTCATAGCGGTTCACATCAACACACCTTCTAACTTTGTACCCCATAGCCGGCAAGCAAGAAAACATCACATAGCCTCTGAAAAGCCTCCACTCAACAATTAATACCCTTCTATAACCCGGCCAGCTTAGCTTGATCTAGCCCTCAAAAAGCAGCTAAACATGGCGAAATATCAAACTATTTCAATATCTTGACCAAATTAGAACAACCTTTTCTGAAATCTAAAATATACTCATTTGATAGAGCTTCTAATTGGGTTCTGTAGAACTTGTTGTATTCAACTATAGAGTTATCGCGTAGGAGATAAACATGAAGAAAATTGGTTTGATGGCTGTATTTGTCGTTGTATTAGGTGGTTGTGCAAACGACTATGCTGAGTATAGCGAAGGCCAACGTGTTTCAGTCGCCAATCCAGCGGCCGTTTATTGTGTTCAACAGGATGGCGAATTAGACACGGTTACTGAAAACAATCAACGCACCACTTATTGTGTCTTTGATGACGGTGAACGTGTTGAGCAATGGGAGTATTACCGAAATAATAATGAACAAGAGTCAGAAGCTAAAAGTGAATAACGCTCCACTCTGATACCCACCAATCCCTCCCTCTTTTTTTTATATTCAATCAATTACGTAAACCGACTGCCAATTGGCAGCGGTTTACCGTATACACACACCAATTGCACACTGTTTTATTTCTGACATTTCTCTGACACTGCCGATATATAAGTAAATAAAATATCGACCTGTTACAAACATTTACAAGTTGAATTGAAATGAAAAATCATTCGAAAACGGAAAAGCAAATTCACATGTCTTATGAATCCACTGAGTTCAACGTTTCTCAATCAACCTCTCAAGTGATTTACAAGCGCTGTCAAACCGCTTTATTCGTTCTTGCGATTGGTATTATTGCTAACTCAGTGCTCAGAATTGATTTCGTATTATTGAACGGAAATGTTGGTGAGATCTCAGTTACAGAAATGTTACAGCAGCTGCTACTTATCGTTAGTTCAGGTTCTTTTGTTTACCTAGCGAGAAAGAGAAATGAAGTGAAAAACGCTGCGGTTCTCATTAGCGCTTTCTTCGCTGTATTGTTCATCCGTGAAATGGATTTTTGGTTTGATAAGATCGCACACGGCGCCTGGGTTTTTCCTGCTGCGCTAGTTGCTGGCAGCGCTATTTTTTATGCAGTAAAAAACGGTAAGCGTACTATCGATCAACTTGCCCTAATTTTGGCTTCTCCACACATGAACCTATTAGTGACAGGCGTAATGCTACTACTAGTATTCTCTCGCCTATTCGGTATGGGTAGCTTTTGGCACAATGTGATGGGCGATGATTACGTTCGCGCAGTTAAAAACATTGCAGAAGAAGGCACAGAACTACTTGCCTACTGCTTAATTGCGTTTGCTAGCCTAAAAACAGTTCTAGGCATCACCAGAAAAAAATAACGATTTATCGCCACCAGCGATGCGTATGATCCGATTCAGGATCTAACAATCGATTCAGAAAAGTTAGGGTGGTATCCAGTAACGCTAGGTACTCCCTGGCTTTTTTTATATCCGTACATACTGGAGTGCCTCGAATACAGCCTTCCAATACAGGCAGCAGACTTTCCACAATACTAAACTGAGGTGAACTTCCTACCGAGACTTTTGCTTTCGCCAAGGCCTCCAAAGAAAGCCTTTCTGGCTCCGCCCTCACCATCTTCAAATCTCGCTTAAACGCCCCTACACATACTCCTTCGAGATACACTCGGTACGTTGTAAGCGCGTCCATCAATAAAAACAGCTGACCTTGAGCCGTTTGGTGTGGATATGGAACTGCAACATGAGCATCCAACTTTCGGTCTATCTGCAGCTCAACACCAAGCGCTAAGCATTTCTCAACGAGAACTTTTAGTAGCCCTTTCTCGTCCATCAGTTGTTGAATTTCGAAGATGCGTTGCAAGTGATAGTCGTTCGACACAAACGTTACCTTTACACTTTGCCCGCGAGTAAACAGCCCGCTTTTTATCATCTCAGCAGCTAAATTTTGGATGTTTTCTACAGTATTGATGGAATGCTGCTCCAGTAAAATCGCCCCCAGACTAAACGGGACTTCACGAAGGCTTTCAAGCTGTCGAAAATATCGATGCATCGCATAGGCTTCCGAAATGCTCTGCCCTTTGGTTACCCCACCACAAAAAGCGACCGCTGTGGACGAGTGAGACTCTAGGTTCAAAGACCCCACTAGGTACTTCACCAAAGCATCAACTCGACTGATTCCTTCCTCAGTCAATTCATTCTCATTAAGCCGTTTACCCAGCACAATAAGGAGGTTATTAATGCTCATTTTATGTTCAAGTCTCGTTTTGGGGATTAGATGGAGTGAATTATGTATACAATACTTGTTAACAAAAGTATTTTGAAATTCTTATAAGTTACTCGCAATAATGCTCACTATTGCGGAGCGACATAACAAGTAACTCGAGAATCAAAGTGCAGCTTCAAAGCAAAATAGCACGCTCTTGGGTTTCTCACGACTACGTTGGTTAACGTTAGTTTTAAACAGAGAACGCTTTCACACAAATAAGTGAAACGAACAAAATACAAACTTTACACAGAGTTCGTCCATCGAACCGTCTTCACAGGAAGTTACTATGCTGTCTATTTTTGATATCTATAAAATCGGGGTTGGGCCTTCCAGCTCCCACACAAATGGACCAATGATCGCAGGGTTTAATTTTACCCAAAAGATTGAATCTGTACTTGACCAAGTTACCCGTATTCAAATCGACTTGTACGGCTCACTATCATTAACAGGTATCGGCCACCACACTGACCGTGCAACCCTGTTAGGTCTGCTTGGCAACCGTCCAGATACCATCAAAATAACCAGTGCTAACCTAGCAATGCGTAAAGCGATTGAAGACAAGTCTCTTGTGGTGAGCGGTCATCATGAGATTCACTTCGATGTTGAAAGCGACTTACTGTTCCACAAAACCAACCTGCCGCTTCATGAAAACGGTATGACGATCTCTGCGTTTGATACAAGCGGTAAACTTCTGGATATGGAGACCTACTACTCCATTGGTGGCGGTTTCATCGCAACGGCAGACGAGCTGCAAAACGGCAAACAAGAGTCTGAAACCCAAGTTGAGTTTCCTTTCTCATCGGCTGACCAACTCCTTGAACTGGCTGATAAAAACGGAATGAGCCTTGGAGGCTTAATCCTGCGCAACGAAGTATCCTTCCAAGATATGGAAGCCATTGACCAAAAAGCTGACCAGATTTGGAAAGTGATGTCACTGTGTATGCAGCGTGGCTTTGATACTGAAGGCATCCTAGATGGTGGGCTTGAAGTAACACGTCGAGCACCCGCTCTTTTGAAAAAGCTCGAAGCAAATGCCTCGATTGAGAACGATCCAATGGAGATCATGGATTGGATTAACCTATTTGCCTTTGCCGTGAGTGAAGAGAATGCTGCAGGTGGCCAAGTAGTGACATCACCAACCAATGGTGCCGCTGGCGTTATCCCTGCTGTTTTAATGTACTACCATCGCTTTATTAAAGAGCTTGATACCAAGCAGCTCAAAGATTTCTTAGCGGTATCTGGCGCCATCGGTATTCTATATAAAACCAATGCGTCGATTTCGGGTGCCGAGGTAGGTTGCCAAGGCGAAGTCGGTGTATCTTCTTCAATGGCCGCTGCAGGCTTAACGGCCCTTCGTGGTGGTAGTAACGAGCAAATCTGTATCGCTGCTGAGATCGCGATGGAGCACTCACTGGGTATGACCTGTGATCCAATTGGCGGCCTAGTTCAAGTACCATGTATAGAGCGTAATGCGATGGGCGCAATGAAGGCGATCAACGCATCACGTATGGCACTAAAACGTACGAGTAAATGTCTTATCTCGTTAGACAAAGTTATCGAGACCATGTACCAAACAGGTAAAGACATGAACAAAAAGTACCGCGAAACATCTTTAGGTGGGTTAGCGGTCATCCATATGGCACCGCCGTGTGAATAAATGAGATGCAGTAAAATGAAATGCATCAACAGTTGAAACGCACTCAAGCAAATTGTTGGAAAATAGCCTTCATTCAGACTGCATTATTGTAAACTTAGCTTTCAATATCAAAACAAAGCCAGCCGTCAAGCTGGCTTTTTTATTGGCTAGAACCCAGCTGCCAATTGCAAGTGATACGCACTTAAAAATATTTACCGAATGACTCCCTCTTACCTTCCCTTTAATTGTTCATTACTTAGCCAAAAATGAGCATAGCTAAATTTCACACACACATGCATCTACTAGCAAAATCTAATGTTGCAAATTTCATTCATGAGAAATATGAATGCACTCATAAGAAAAGATATATCGAGCAAAGTCCCGTTTGGGATGGATGTTTCAGTTTATGTATTACTATGGATGGTATTATAATTGGGCAATTACACTACATATTAATACTAATGTGAGAATAAAATAATGTGGAATAGATTAAACAAATCAATGATGTTCTGCCAAATGATGTTTGGACTATCGTTCTATGGCGTCATGGTGATCTTGACTCGTTTCTTCCTTGAGGACCTTAACTACAACGAAGCTGACACCATGATGGTAGTTGGCGCTTTCTCTGCAATCGGGCCACTGTTTGCTATCGCAGGTGGTTTCATCGCCGACAAATTCTTAGGTGCTTACCGCTCTTTGACCATCGCCTTCCTTGGGTTCGTGAGTGGTTATGTTTTACTGGTACTAGGCGCAGCAGCAACCAATGTTCCTATGGCGTTGTGTGGTATTGCGTTAGCAAGCTATGCACGTGGTTTGATGTCTCCTTCTTACCCAAGTCTCTACAAACGCACGTTCAAAACACAAGAAGATTTTGAAAACTGCTACCCTATCAACTACTCAGTAAACAATATTGGTGCACTGTTAGGTCAGTACTTATTCCCTATGCTAGTGCTTGTTGTTGGCTTCCACGGCGGCTTCCTTCTGTCTGCTGTTCTAGCAGGCGCAGCATTACTGATGATGTTGTTTGTACGTAAGGGCCTTGTTGAAGCAAGTGCTGAGATCGACCAGCAGCCAGTAAGCACTAAAAACTGGACAGCTTTCCTTGGCTTATCAGCAGCAATGATCGGCTTAGTATTTTTCATGTTCTCTAACATGGATATCGGCCAAAACATCGTTTACGCGATCGGTGCTGCAGCCATTATCTACTTTGTCTCTTTGATGGTGAAGTCGAAGAAATCAGACATGCTAAAAATGGGCACGATCTTAATCATCACATTCCTGACTACATGTTTCTTCGTGTACTACGGCCAAATGATGACATCGATGACAATGGTAGCGATCAACACCATGCGTGGTGACCTATTCGGCTTCATCCCTGTTGCTCCAGAAGCGTCAATGGCAATGAACCCACTATGGTGTATGGTCGCGGGTCCTATCATCGCTGGTATCTTCTCTGGCCTAGAAAAGAAAAACATCAACTTCTCTACAGCAACGAAAGTAGGTTTCTCTTTCATCCTGACGGCTATCGCTTTTGGTATCCTGACAATGGCAGTGACTACCGTTGGTGAAGACGTTCTGATTCGCCCTGAAGTATTCCTAGCAATCCACTTCTTCCTAGCATTCGGTGAAGTAATTGTGGGTTCTATGGTAGTGGCATTCATCCTGTCTGTGGCACCTAAGCACATCGAGAACTTTTCTGTAAGCTTATTCTCTGTAGCAATCGCACTATCAGGCATCGTTGGCGCGGTATTCTCAACGTCAATTGCACTAGAGAAAGGCCAAGAGATCACACAAGAGATCGTTCAAACGGTTTACGGCGACTACTTCCAAATGCTGACTGTTCTTGCGGTAGTAATGGTAGGTATCGCGATGGCTGCATCTTTCATTATTCGTAAGATGCTTGAAGCAGCCAAAGCCGCTGATGAAACCATTCAACTAGAAGAAGCAAACAGCTAATCACGCTGTTATTCAGCAAGCTACTCATTAAGCCCTTTAGTTTACTAAAGGGCTTTTTTGTTGATAAAAGTTAGCGATATAAGCAAACACTTTTACTTTAATCGTCCTTGTGTAAATTAAAGTAAATGATAATTATTAGTATTGAGTGTTTTCTGGTTCGAGATTATCATGTGGGCATCAAAATCTAAGAGAGCCTTATATGAGCAAGCCTAGTCCTATCACATTAACCGTTACTCAAACCTCAACCATTACTCCAAACATGCAGCGTATTACGTTTAGCGGTGAGGGATTAAGTAAGTACCCAGCTGAATGTGTAGGCGGCTACATCAAGCTTCTATTCTCGCCACTTGGCACCACCGACTTAAGTCAATTAGATGAAGGTGAGCGTCCAACCATGCGCACCTACACCATTCGCCACTACAATCCTGTAGAGAAGTTCATCGAGGTCGATTTCGTTCGCCATATCACTAAAGATCTACAATGTGGCTTTGCTGCGAGATGGGCAATGAGCGCACAAGTTGGCGATACTATTTCAGTAGCAGGTCCGGGGTTAATCCAGGGGTTAAATCTTGAGTCGGATTGGTTCTTCTTAGTGGCAGATATGACCTCACTCCCTGCGCTTTCAGCAAAAGTAAAAACACTTCCAGAAAACGCAAAAGGCCACGCTGTTATTCAGATCAACTCAGCAGCAGACAAGCAAGAACTTGAAGCCCCTGAAGGCATCAAAATCACTTGGTTAATTGAAGAGCAAACGTCTGAAACGCTGTCACAAGCGGTCCGCAACTTATCGTGGCTAGATGGTCAGGTTTCAGTATGGACAGCGTGTGAATTTGAAAGCATGCGTGAACTCAGACAGTACTTCAGAAACGAAAAAGAAGTCGCGAAAGAGAACATCTACATCAGCAGCTACTGGAAACGTGGCGTCAGTGAAGATGGGCATAAGGTTATCAAACAGCAAGATGCTCAAGCACTCGCGGACTAGGCCTATCACCAAATAGCTCGTCTCAAGACCAAATACGAAAACGCCCTTAACGATCACCCCATCGCTAAGGGCGTTTTTAATTTATAATGCCAGAGAGCATTCACTATCTCTCAAAGCAAGATAGCCTAGCAGGTGCCTTCTAAATCAGCGAAGTAACTAGACCGATGAGAATCAAAACAACGCCTATACCGCGAGTCATGTGCCACTTTTCCTTTAAAAAATAGATCCCCATCACGACGCCGAAGATGATACTCACTTGTCTAAGAGCAACGACCAAGCTGACGTTCTCTGTCATGGTCATTGCAAACAAAACTAAACCATAAGTCGACGCCATCATAATGCCTGCCACAGTGGCTTTCTTGCGTAGTACCCAAGCATTCGTAAACTCGACACTTTGGTTAGTTACCAGTAACCAAATGCTCAACGGAATCACTATTGCCCAAAACTGGATGCCTAAATAGAAAATCGCCGTGTGTTTGTTGGTAATAACCGTTGTGCTTAAAGGCTCCAATAACAGAAGCGCCTCTTTATCGATGATCGAGTAGCCCGTGGTACCGATAGCAGCGATAAGCGCCCAAAGCACGCCAAGGTTCAGATAGGCTTTGAGCCTTAGTTCAGAGAATTGTTTAAGTGGGACAAACAAACAACCCAACGTAATCAAGGCAAATCCAACCCATTGATTAACAGTAAGATCATAACCAATCAATACGGTGCCCAAGCCAACCATTAAGACAGGCAATGCTCGAGCCATTGGATAAATAACACCAATATCTGCTTGTTTATAAGCAGCACCTAAACCAATTAGATAAATGATTTGGCAGATCCCACTGAGTAAAACCAATTGCCAAAATGGAAGTGAGATATTTGAAAACCCAACATTATCGACATACCAGATAAGATAAGGAGTCAATATCGCTGCAGCCGCAAACCCAGAGGCCAGGAAAAACGATGAACCAGATCCTTGGTTAGACTTACCGAGAACATTCCAACCCGCATGTAGTAAAGCGGAGATAATGACGATAACAATGGCAGAGAATTCCATTTCTTTCCTAATTAAATTGGTAAATAACTAAATAAAAGCAACAGCTTAATTGAAGTGATAAAAAAGGTCTCTGAATGAGAGACCTTAAATCATTGAAACCGGACGCCCCTACAGAATTAGGAGAGACCCGCTAGTTAACAACACTATATCGGTTTGATTAGCGCTCAAGCTGGGCTATCGATTCAATACTGATTGCGTCATGGCGCCAATACTCAATATCACAATCAATCAAGTCGCCGTTTTGGTTATAGTTAATACGCTCTACCACCATAGCCGGAGAACCTGAAGTCGCACGCAGAGCTTGTGCTGTTTCGCCCAATAGCGACGTTGTGCTCACGCGATAACGGATCTTCTGATACACCACACCAAAATGCTCACGGTAAATGTCCGTCAGTGATTTCGATAAATCATGTTCAAGCAAATTTGGAAAAAGCTCTGGTCGGATATAGTTTGTCACATACACAACTGGCCTATCTTCAAGATAACGAACTCTATCTACGCGATAAACGTCTGAGAAAGGAGGTAGTTCAAGAAGCTTAGTCGCCTCCTTGGTGGCTAACATCCCTTTGGCTGCGATCAGCTCAGTTTTCGGCTGTCGATTCTGCGACAACGCCATGTTGGTGAAGTTTAGCGTTTGAGTTGGATCGTAGCGAAGTGGCGCTGGTGAGATAAACCAACCACGTCGGTCTTCTCGATAAATGCGCCCT
Source organism: Vibrio chagasii (assembly GCF_002954585.1). Lineage (GTDB taxonomy): Bacteria > Pseudomonadota > Gammaproteobacteria > Enterobacterales > Vibrionaceae > Vibrio > Vibrio chagasii_A. The sequence continues at coordinate 133,743 of NZ_MSCI01000001.1, read as the reverse complement.
TCCGCTTCAAGTAAAGATAACGCTTCACGTAGCGTCACTCTGGTCGTATCAAACGACTCGGCAAGCTTACGTTCTGCGGGCAGCTTTTGTCGTGGTGTTAACATCCCAGACTCAATCTGCTCTACGATGACATCTTTGATTTTTACGTACTGCACTTAATTTCCTTTCATTCTTATTCTTGTCGTCAGCCACTCCTTGGCCAACTGCAATATAAAATAGTTCGCTAGCGCTTTCGCCAAGCTTGAGTGCGCTTCTCAAATAACTTGTTGATCAGCATATGAATCAACTTCGCGCTTGCTGCGGATATCATGATCATCACCGCCATGGCTGCTGCTGCACCGGTTTGCCCTGCATCGTCCATATTCAGTACTGAAACTGACGCAGGTATCGTATCGGTAGAATATAAGAATACTACCGCAGATGTGGTGGTGAGTGCATTAATAAACAGGTATGTCGCAATATCTAAAATGGCGGGCAGGCAAACAGGTACCGTTACTTTAAAGAACAACTTGTACTGCGGAAGATTTACCGAGGCCGCCGTTGCTTCAATTTCCGCTGGCAGCTGCTTTAACGCAGTCAACGCCGTCATGTGACCTACCGTGTAGTAGTGAACCACAGTGTTTATCACCAAGAACGCCATTGTGCCATACAAGAAGTTAAGTGGATTACTCAAGTCATTGAAGTAAAAGATGTAGCCCAAACCCAGCACCATCCCCGGGACCGCCATAGGTACCACACTGAGCATCTGCATTGCCTGACGAACAGGACCAAATGCTCTGCCCTTCTCAATGCAGTACGCACCTAAGAAAATCAATACAGTACCGATAATGGCAGCCCATGCGCTAAGTGTTAGCGAGTTGAAGAACGGTGTCCAACCATAGGTACTCATTTCTGCGAAGTTGTAGTTGTTCAGTGTCAGCGCTTTGTTCCAAGGCCAGAAGGTGACCATAGAACCGTATATCGCCATACCCAAAACGATAACAACAGCAGCTGAGATGATCGTGCAATAAAGGAAACACAATCCATCACGCACGGTATTTGGTTCTGGTTGGTACGCGACAGAACGAGTATCGAATAAGCTTTTTTGCTTCTTTTGTACCCAGCGGTCCACTGTAAACGCAAGCAATGCAGGCAATAACAACAAGATACTGGTTACTGCACCCATTGAGAAGTTTTGTTGACCTACTACCTGTTTAAAGATGTCCGTTGATAGAACGTTGTAACTACCACCAATCACCTTTGGTACACCAAAGTCACACACCACCAGCGTAAACACCACGATAAGAGTACTGATCAAACCATATTTAGCTGCAGGTAAGGTAACCATGAAGAAGGTTTTGAGCGACGACGTATTTAAAGCACGGGCTGCCTCATAAAGACGGGCATCAGAGGTTCTGAGTGAAGTGGTTAGAATCATCAAGGCATGTGGAAACGTCCAGAATATCAAACCTAGTGAGATGCCAATCAAACCATATACCGAGTTGCCGCCTAAGACTTCTTTAGCGATGCCTTGGTTACCAAAAAGAAAAATCAAACTGATGGCTGGAAGCAGCGACGGTGCAAGGATAGGCGCAGAGCCCAACACCTGAAATAGCCCCTTAAAAGGCATACATGAGCGAGTCAAGGCATAAGCATAACCAAACGCCAGAACACCAACGACAACCGTTACCAGTATGCCAAGCGTAAATGTGTTGCCCACGGATTGCCAAAGGCTTTGCGAAGCGAAATACGTAGCGAAGTTCTGTAGACCTACAAATTCGCCATCCGCATTCTGAACGCTTTTTCTCAGCATCGCCCACAAAGGCATCAGGATAAACAGCGTCATGACTACAGACAAAAATGCCAACAGCCCAAATAGAATCACGTTGTCCTTACTTAGCCGAGCCAGTAAAGGCTGTACTCGTCGTTGAATTAGCAGCTTAGGTTGCATCATTTGAGTCGATTCCATGATTCTTTACGCCGCCTCGTCTTTCATCACTTGAACACTTTTCGATGGATAAGCTCGTAAGCCTTCTTGATCAAACGCTACGTAACGAATATCACTGCGACGCAGTTTCAATCGATTAAACTCTTTGACTGGCACATCAACGATGATCTCTTTTGCAGTAGAGTCATGCTGCAATTGACATTCGACGCGATAAAACGCGCCCAAAAACTCGCTTGAAAGAATTCTGACCGGTAACGACTCATTAAAACGATCAACGAACTGGATTTGCTCAGGACGTACCGCAATATCGAACACATCCCCCTGCTTTGGAGTCAGATTGTCTAACCCAGGAAGTGGCAACATAGATTCAGCAATACGCATCTTGCCCTGCACGGCCACAGAGGCTTGAATGAAGTTCATGCTACCAACAAACTCAGCAACAAAACGACTCGCTGGCTTTTGGTAGATCTCTTGAGGCGCCCCCACCTGTTCAATAACCCCATGGTTCATTACCACGATGCGGTCTGCCATAGTCAAAGCTTCGTCTTGATCGTGTGTCACCATGATAGTGGTGATACCCAATTTACGCTGCAATTGGCAAATTTCATCACGCAGGTGTGTTCTTACCTTCGCATCGAGTGCAGACAGTGGTTCATCTAGGAGTAACAAACCAGGAGATAGCGCCAATGCGCGAGCTAAAGCCACACGCTGCTGTTGACCGCCAGATAATTGATTCGGGTATTTTTGACCAGACGTCGGCAAGCCGATGGTTTCTAGCCAAGACTCTACCGTTTCGAGTGCTTCTTTAGTGGACATACCTTGGTTTTTAAGGCCAATCGCAATGTTTTCTTCCACTGTCAGGTTTGGGAACAATGCGTAAGATTGGAACACGATGCCAAAGTCTCGCTTCTCTGGCGGTAGGAAGGTCGTGTCGCTGCCATTTTGCTCAATGGAACCTGAGGTTGGTAAGTCTAGACCTGCAATCGCACGCAATAAGGTTGTTTTTCCACAGCCAGATGGGCCAAGGAAACAGACGAACTCGCCTTTTTCAATCGATAGGGAGATGTCTTTTAGCGCTGTAAATTGGCCAAATTGCTTTACAACGTTTTCAATATTCAAATAAGTTTGGTTGCTCATACTACAGCACTCTTTATATGGTATATACCAAAGTTAAAATTTGAATATTTCAGTTGAGTGACAAATTTATAGAAGCTAAATGACAGTTATATTTCAGAAATAAAATTCATTCTAACTGAGGGTGGCGAAATCAAAACAAGCAATAATATTCAATACCTTACAGAACCCCACTAGCCCTCAGATAGGTATTTGTCGATGAAAGCCAATGTGCTTTTCACCGCCAAATATCAATGCTTGTTTATGGTTATATCTATTGTTTCTTCCAATACTGAAATCAGTAGACCGCACGCCATGGAGCAGATTCCAAGCGAGCGCTTAAACGTTCGTGTGGATTAACCAAGTGAGGGCGATCCGCCACTTCATATTGAGGTAAATCATTAATCGAGTCAGCACCATTTTGAATATGGTTGTGCGAAGGGCCGTGTTGCTCTAACCACTCATCCAAACTAACCACCTTGCCATACGGATGACTCGGAAGCCCCAAAATCTTGGCAGAGTATTGACCCGATGATTCCATGAGTTCAATACCGACAACATTGGGAATATTGAGCCTTTTTGCCACACATGCAGGAACGAATGACACAATGGCAGAGATGATCACCATCGGCTGCCCTTGTGTTGTTGACGACCAGCTCCTCTTTGCAAGATGAGGAAAGATCTTGCTGAGAACTTTACGATTAATGCACTCTTCTAATAATGCACACACCTCTTGATAAGTTTTATTGGCTAGTGAGCGGGTTGCAAATTCAAGGTAAATATCTTCATCGAGAATACCTTGAACATACAGCGTCATAAGCCGGCGTTCTTCGTTCAAAAAGCTAGGTTCATTTGCCAAGCCTTTCTCAACCAAAAACTCATTCCAAATCATGGCGCTGTTTCCATCCATGAGTGCTTCATCTAAATCAAATACATACAGCGGGGTCGTCATATCAATTCTCACTTCAAATCAAATTTAACTTCCAACTCAGTTGCCACTTGAAGATCGGTTCTCGCTTAACCTGCAAAGCACAATCTACAACAAAGATTCACTCAACCTTGTCGGCTTTACCTGCCGCACCAGCTAGCTTTGCCAATTGCTTATCTAGCCACCATGGCGCCTTTCCTGAGTCTTCTGCGTTCTCTTTTCTGCGTACTGCATTACGCACCGTCATCGCCCCTACCCAACGGAATGGCTCAGGCGGGAAATGCCCAAGCGGTCCTTTGGTTAATCCGCAGCAGGTCCAAGCGTTGTCAGTGCCGAGTACCATAGATGACAGAATCTTTCCGCCCATACGAGTTTGTGCAACACCATTGCCAGAATAACCGAGCCCATAATAGATGTTGTTTTGGCCTTTTAGATTACCGAAAAATGGTAATCCTGTGACCGAACGATCTGATCCCCCCGACCAGTTGTAATCAAATTCATTCTGTTCCAGCTTAGGGAAGTGTTTTTGGAAGGATTGATTCAGAATCGGCAGATAGTTTGTCTTTTGGTTAAACATGCTTTCAACTTGATTGGCAAACGAGAATTTATTGCCACCTTTGCCCAGCATCAATCGTCCATCCTGAGTATCTCGGTAATAGTGGACAAAGATACGTGAATCCACCACTGCCGCTCCTTTCTCTGGGCCAAATTGCTCAAGCTTTTCAGGGATGGGCTTAGTGACGACCATGTCTGATGAAACAACCACAATACTGCGTTTAAACTCTTTAAAGTGATCGAGCATCCATGCGTTGAGCGCCAAAATCACTTTATCGGCAAATACAGATCCACCCTTGGTTTGGATTCGAGCTGGGGCACCATAATCAAGCGAAGTCATCTCTGTGTTCTCGTAAATCTCAACACCTAGTTCAATGGCAACTCGACGTAAACCTCTCGCCAATAATGCTGGCTGCACACTACCTGCGGCTTCTGAGTAATAACCCTCAATATGGCGCTCAGATCCCGCTTTATCAGACAAAGACTCATCACACTTCTTCCAACTATTGATGCCCTGCTTAACCAACTCATTCACAACCGGCTGCATACCACCTTTTTGTGCTTCATTGGTTGCCGTGTAATACGTCCCGCTGCGGTACAAATGTGCGTCTATGTTGTGCTCGTTACAGAAAGCTTCGATCTCGTAAATGACCTTTTCCGATTCTTGAACTAACCATTTTGCTTGCTCTTTTCCGTACAGCTTTTTCAACGTTGGATACTTAGTCGACCACGTCAGCATACAACCACCATTCGCACCAGAAGCACCGCTGCCACACAAGCCTTTTTCAATCACCACAACATGTTTTTGAGGTTGCTGTTGTTTAATTAAAATTGCCGTCCATAACCCTGTATAACCACCGCCGACAATTGCAATGTCGCAGTTAATGTCTTTTTGAAGTGGGTTGGCTGATTCTAACCCTGCGTTGATACTGCCAAATTCTTTTTCTAGTGCTTGCTTGAACCAATATGAGTAGTGCTTTGTCATTTGTTGTACCTTACCTAAGACTTGAAGGCGTAAAACTAAAAAAGGAAGACCGAAGCCTTCCTTTACTGATTACTAACTTCTAACGAACTCAATAGTTAATTGAATGAGTAGTTCGATAGATTAAGATTTTGGCTCTGATTTAGCGTCGAACTTCTCAGACCATGTTTTCAATACGTCTGCACGCTCGCTGCCCATGCGTGCAAAGTCCATTTTTGCCATGTTCTTTTCAACATTAGGGAAGTTATCAATTGTTGCCGTCACGTCTTGGTGGCCAACAACTGGGTACATTTCGATGTAGAGCTCATTTGCTGCTTTAGAGATAGACCAGTCAACAACGCGCTGTGCCGCATCCGAAGGCTTAACAAGACCAACCGCTTCAGATTCCCAACCAATCCCCTCAGGTGTAATCACAGATAGCGGTGCGCCTTGAGTTTTCAGCTTAGCGCCACGGCTAGCCATAGAGATACCGATAGCGACTTCCCCCATACCCGCTTGAACACATGGCTTAGAACCTGAGTGCGTGTAGTGAGCGATGTTTTGATCTAGCTTCTGCATGTAGTTCCAACCTTGGTCTTCCCCCATGTTTTGTAGCCAAGCCGAAACCTGCATGTACCCCGTACCAGAAGACGCTGGGTTTGGCATCGCGATGTGGCCTTTGTAAATCGGCTTAGTGAGATCTTCCCAAGATTTAGGTGCTGGTAGGTTAAGTTGTTTTGCTACCGCTTCGTTGAAACAAACCGCATTGAAGAATGCATCATTGCCATACCAAGCTTGAGTAGATTGCGGATCATTAAGGTTAGCACGTAGCGCTTCTACACCTTGAGGAGTGTAAGGCTTAAGAATGCCCTCTTCTTTCAGTAGAGCCATTGAAGAACCTGCAAGGCCCCAAACTACTTCTGCACGAGGGTTGTTTTTCTCAGCCAATAGTTTTGCCGTCATGATCCCGGTTGAATCACGAACCCATTTAATGCTGATGTCTGGGTTTTCGCTTTCAAAAGCATTTTTGTATTTCGCTAAGATGTCGGTTTCAAAAGCGGTGTAAACCGTCACTTCCTGTGCCGCATAAGCGTTACCAGCTAATAGAGTGACTAATGCTGCAAGTGATCCTTTCATAAAACGGTTTTTCATCATTTTCTCCAGTCAGGCCCGATGCCAAAGTTAGAAATTAGAAGTCCCATCAAGAGACAGCTATATCCATAAATTCATTTATGTTGTCGGTACACACCCTTATTTGGTATGTACCAGATTTTGATTATTAAGCTAACTGGCTTTTATGACGGTTAAATGAACAAAAAATGGCAGTTTAAAGATCGATGAATTTCTCAGGGCAAGAGATTAATTGTAATATGAAGCTTTTTTGAAAATGGTGTTTGGGCTATTTACGACCGTTTAAATTGGTTGTTAAAGTAATCGCACAAATTGGTATAGTCCAAATCAAATAACGAGAAATTGAACATGAGAAACGATTACTTATTACTGACACCAGGCCCACTATCGACTTCTGAAACCGTTCGCCAAGCGATGCTTAAAGATTGGTGTACTTGGGATGATGAATACAACAAAGACATTGTTGAAGTGATTCGTAGCAAGCTTGTGAATTTAGCGACTAAACAAGCGGGATACACGAGCGTATTAATGCAAGGTAGCGGTACCGCTTCAGTTGAAGCAACAATTGGTAGCGTTATCTCTAAAAATGGAAAGCTTCTTGTGGTGGATAACGGTGCGTACGGCGCTCGTATTGCTCAAATCGCAGAATATTTAAACATTCCATGCCATGTCGTTTCTCCTGGTGAAACATCACAGCCTGACTTGAACGAAATGGAAACGGCATTGGCCATGGATTCAGACATCACTCATGTTGCGATTGTGCATTGTGAGACCACCACTGGCATGCTGAATCCAATTGAAGACATTGCTAAATTGGCAAAACTGCACAACAAGACTGTCATTCTTGATGCAATGTCGAGCTTTGGTGGCATCCCTATGGATATTGCTGACTTAGGTATTGATTACATGATCAGCTCAGCTAACAAGTGCATCCAAGGTGTGCCTGGCTTCGGCTTTGTCATTGCTAAGCAATCGGAGCTAGAAAAGTGTCAAGGCCAAGCTCGCTCGTTAAGCCTTGACTTGTTTGATCAATGGCACTGCATGGAAATCAATCACGGTAAATGGCGCTTCACTTCCCCGACTCACACGGTGCGTGCTTTCTACCAAGCACTGCTTGAGCTTGAGCAAGAAGGCGGCATCGAAGCTCGCCATAATCGTTACCACACTAACCAAACCACTTTAGTTGCTGGCATGCGTTCCCTGGGGTTTAAACCACTACTTACTGATGAACTTCACTCTCCTATCATCACCTCTTTCTATTCTCCAACACACAGCGATTACCAATTTAAAGAGTTCTATGAGCGCTTGAAAGAACAAGGTTTTGTGATTTACCCGGGCAAGGTCTCAAACGCAGACTGCTTCCGCATTGGTAACATTGGTGAAGTTTATCCGTCTGATATTGAAGCCCTCATTGGCGCTGTTAAGAATGCTATGTACTGGGAAATTAAGTAATGACAATAATTAACCAAGAGCCAGCACTAAAGGCAACGCACTTTCGAAGTGAAGGCGACGTGAACACCACACCCGCACGTGAAAAGTGGAATGAGTCGTTAAACGATGAGGCGACTCAAGCGATGTTAAAACGCGACTCAGACGTGTTTCTCCATCAAGCGATGTCAACACCTTGCCTAGACACACTTGAAGCCGCTGAAGGCATTTACATTCAAGATGCGACGGGCAAACAGTACATGGACTTTCATGGCAATAATGTCCATCAACTAGGTTATGGCCACCCACACATCATCAATAAAGTGACTCAACAAATGGCATCATTGCCGTTTTCACCACGTCGCTTTACCAATGAGACAGCCGTGCAATGCGCTGAAAAGCTAACACAGATTTGCGGTGGTGAGTTGAACCGCGTGTTGTTTGCACCGGGTGGCACCTCTGTGATTGGTATGGCACTCAAACTGGCTCGACATGTCACCAACAACTTCAAAGTTGTTTCATTGTGGGATTCATTCCATGGCGCGTCATTGGATGCGATTTCTGTCGGTGGTGAAGCCTGTTTCCGCGAAGGTATGGGCCCGTTAATGGCTGGCGTAGAACGTATTCCACCAGCAGTTTCTTATCGTGGTGCTTTTCCTCTTAATGACTCTTTATCGCTTCGCGGGCAAAACTCAGGTGGTGATAGTGAGACTGCATGTGATGTTCACTACGCCGATTACCTTGAGTATGTGATTGAAAAAGAAGGTGGTATTGGTGCCTTCATTGCCGAAGCAGTGCGTAACACCGATGTTCAAGTACCAAGCAAGGCTTATTGGAAGCGCATCCGTGAGATCTGTGATAAGCACAATGTCATGCTAATCATTGATGATATTCCAAACGGTATGGGTCGAAGCGGCGAGTGGTTTACTCACCAAGCGTTTGATATCGAACCTGACATCCTATGTATTGGTAAAGGTTTTGGCGGTGGTTTAGTTCCAATTGCCGCCATGGTCACCAAAGACAAATACAACACGGCAGCACAAGTATCGCTTGGGCATTACACACACGAGAAAAGCCCAATTGGCTGCGCAGCTGCACTGGCAACCATGGAAGTGATTGAGCAAGAAAATTTGCTTGAAAAAGTACAAGCGGACAGTGCATTCATGCGTGAGCAACTACTTCAAATGAAAGAGAAATACCCAGTCATTGGTGACGTTCGCGGCATCGGACTGCTTTGGGGCGTTGAGTTAGTCACCGACCATATCACCAAAACCCGCGCGTTCGATGAAGCAGAAGCCGTACTTTATCAGTGTCTGAACGATGGTCTGAGCTTTAAGGTGTCACAAGGTAATGTGATTCAGTTGAGCCCACCATTGGTCATCAGCCGTAGCGAGCTAGAAGCTGCTCTGGCAGTCTTCGAAAACGCGATAGTAAAAGTCTGTAAAGACTTTGAATACCTTTAAACCAACACTAAACCAATAACCTAAAACACATTCGTTCCTCCCGTACTTTTAAATGGGAGTGGCAAGAAAGGACACCACTATGAACACAACATCACCAATCCAAGCGGTTATCTTTGACTGGGCAGGCACTATCGTTGATTTTGGATCGTTTGCGCCAACCAGCATCTTCGTTGAAGCATTCAAACAAGGTTTCGACTTTGACATCGACTTAGCAGAAGCTCGTGAGCCTATGGGCATCGGCAAATGGGACCATATCCAAGCAGTGGGTCGAATCCCTGCAGTTGATGCGCGTTGGAATGCTCAATTCGGGCGTTCGATGACCAGTGAAGACGTTGATGCGATCTACGCGGCATTCATGCCTCTTCAAAAAGCCAAAGTTGCCGACCACGCAGCGCCAATTTTAAACGCGCTTGAAGTAGTGAATAACCTAAAAGAGAAAAACGTAAAAATCGGTTCTTGTTCCGGTTACCCACGTGAAGTGATGGATGTTCTAATTCCTGCAGCAGCAGATTATGACTATCATCCAGACAACGTGGTTGCAACCGATGATTTACCTCAAGGTGGTCGCCCTGCACCATTCATGGCACTTAAAAACGTGATTGACCTAGGCGTGACGAGCGTTGCAGCGTGTGTGAAAGTGGATGACGCAGCACCCGGCATTGATGAAGGTCACAACGCAGGCATGTGGACGGTAGGCCTTGTTCTATCTGGTAACGAGGCTGGATTAACGTACCAAGAATACTTAGACGCTGACGAAGCAACACTAGCAGCAGCACGTGAAAAAGCGAGCGTGAAGCTGAACAAATCAAACCCTCACTACTTGATCGATACTATTGCAGACTTACCTAGCGTGATTGAAGACATCGAGAAGCGTTTATTGGCGGGTGAGCGTCCGTAACGTTCTAACTTCAGACAACCTCGTAACACCTATGTAAGGTGATGCGAGGTTTCTTTGTTTCCAACATTTGAGACAGCAATTAATTGACAAAAACGCCTGTAAATAGCACTTTGAATATATAAATCTTAACAACTTTATTGACTCCCATAAGCAATCAGACTAACAATGTATTAACAGTTCCAAGATAGGTTCGAACTGGATCAATGCCTTGATTTTCTGACATTTGCAGTGTGCCTATCAGTAAGAAATCGTTTTAAAGGACTGATTCAGATAACAATAAGAGTTAATCCAAGGATAAGATTATGAAAAAACTCTCAAAGATTATGTGCGCCGTCATTGCAGCTTCAGGCTTTGCTGCTGCCCCGTCAATCGCTGCAACCACTTATGTTGGTGCGAAAGTCGGGATGGGGTGGCTCGATAGTGCTTGTGTAGACAGTGTGAACTGTGAAGATGATTCCGTTGCCGGTGGTCTTTACGGTGGCTACAACTTTACCGATAACATTGCACTGGAATTAAACGCAGATTACCTAGGTGACTATGACACTAGTTTTAATTACAACGGGACAACTCAACGCTACAGTGATTCCATTATTGCAATATCGTTGAGCCCAATGTACCGATTAGCGATCAAACAAGAGTTTGATGTGTTCTTCAAAGCGGGCCCAGCTTACATCATGCACGACGATGAAGATGATGTGGTACTGGCTCTGGGTATCGGTGCTGAGAAACAGTTTGCCGACGACTGGGCTGTGAGATTGGAATACCAATACTTCGATGATTTTGACGATAAGATCATCCAAGACCTAAACTCCAACCTTGTCACTGTAGGTCTTAGCTACAATTTCGGCACAGGTAATACAACCGCATCAGCGGCTGCAGCTTCTGTGGCGGCTGTGACTCAAGCACCTTCTGAGCCAATCGCAGAACCAGAAACTGTAGTTGTTGAAGAGGAAGCTGAGGTAGTGGTTACCAAAGCGCAAACTGAGAGCTTTTCTCAAGGTACATTTGCGACTAACAGCACAGAGCTTTCAGACGAAGGTAAAGCCGCTATACAGCCAATTGTGGAAGTCTTACAAACATACCCTCAGTCTACCGTTAACATTGTTGGTCACACAGATTCAACAGGTGCAGCTGAGTACAACATGATGATCTCTAAGAAACGTGCGGCAGCAGTAGCAGCATACATCGAAGAGCAAGGCATTGAGTCAAGCCGCATTACCGCTTCTGGTGAAGGGGAAGAAAACCCAATCGCATCAAACGATACAGCTGAAGGTCGTGCACAAAACCGTCGTGTTGAAGCAACAATTCCAAGCTTCGAGTACCAAGAAGACGTTCAAGTTGAAGAGGTTATCGTAGAGACAGTGGAATAATCATATTCCGCCGCTATCACGATGTTTTCCTCAATAATAAGGGCGGAGCACTAATAAGTGCTCCGCCCTTTTTTATATCTGTTTGAAATTGAAGCTAGCGGTCTAATTCTAATGCGCAGTATTTACTCAGAATTAAATAATTTCCCAGCTGTGCGTCATTTCTGCGCCTGCACCTAGCATTAGGCACACTGAACAGTACTTTTCCAATGAATCAGCGCATACTTTTGCAACTAACTCAGCATCAAGGTTGTCACCTGAAACTTCAAAGTGAATGTTAATCGCAGTAAAGATTTTTGGCGCGGTTTCACGACGTGTAGTTTCAAGCTTTGCGTTACAACCTGTAATGTTTTGACCAGCAGATTTCAAGCCATCTACCACATCAACAGAGCTACATCCACCAGCGGCCATAAGGACCATTTCCATCGGGCTTGGTGCCGTTGCACCACCGCTGCCATCCATAACAATAGAGTGGCCTGATTGAGATTGACCCAGGAATTTAAAACCTTCGACCCATTTAACTTCTGCTTGCATGCTGATCCTTAGATGACCGATAACCGCCATCACTTGTCTGTTATTTGTTGTTAGTACCGACACCCTACTACTGGCGGCATTCATGAGCAAGATATTCTCTAACACATATTTTTTTCATGAATGGTGCAATTTTTTCCATCTAAAACCTGTCTCTATTCGTACATTCAAAATCGAATGAAAAAGAACGTCAAGATGAGGTATCTATGAATAAATTATCTAAAATATTGGTATCACTCGTGGTTGTACTACCACTGCTTTCGTTGTTTGTCAGCCAAACTGGCACTGCCAATACAATGGATAAAACGGCTAATTCAGGGAAAAGTGAAATCGCAACACTCGCGGGCGGTTGTTTTTGGTGTACAGAGTCTGATCTAGAGAAACTAAAAGGCGTAACAGACGTTGTCTCTGGCTATTCTGGTGGCGAGCTAGAAAACCCAACCTACAAACAAGTTTCTTCAGGTAAGTCTGGTCACATCGAAGTGATCAACGTGATCTATAACCCTGATGTTGTCAGCTATGAACAGGTTCTTGACCAATTCTTCCGACATATCGATCCAACCGATGACAAAGGGTCATTTGTAGACCGTGGTCCGCAATATCGACCTGCCATTTTCTACCATAACCAAGAGCAAAAAGACGTTGCTCAAAGCTTTATGATGGAGATCGACAAGGCTCAAATCTTTGGTGCACCACTAAAAACAGAACTGATCAAATTTGAGAAGTTCTGGCCGGCAGAAGATTACCATCAAGATTATTACAAGAAGAGTAAGGTTCGTTATAACTACTACCGCTACGCTTCAGGTCGTGATCAGTATTTAGATAAAATCTTCGGTGATGATAGAAAGGACAACCCTAAAACACTTCGCCAGATTATCGACAGTAAGAATGCAACAGCGAATGCTAAAACATACGTAAAACCGTCTGATGCAGAGATCAAAGCGAAGCTTACAGCACTTCAATACGATGTAACGCAAGAAGACGCGACAGAGCGCCCGTTTGACAATAAATACTGGGATAACAAAGAAGAAGGTATTTATGTTGATATCGTGACCGGTGAACCTTTGTTCTCGTCAAAAGACAAATACAAATCTGGTACGGGCTGGCCGAGCTTTACCCAACCAATCAACGAAGCTTACGTAGTGACAACCACAGACTACAAACTGTTGTACCCACGCACAGAAGTTCGTAGCCGATTTGGTGATTCTCACTTAGGTCATGTCTTCAAAGATGGTCCTAAGCCAACAGGCTTACGTTACTGCATGAACTCAGCGGCGATGCGCTTTATCCCAGCAGATAAACTAGCTGAAGAAGGGTATGAAGAATACGTTGAGATGTTTGAGGGCTAAACATTCAGCAATTAACGCGACACCCATAACAACAAAGCCAGCATAACGCTGGCTTTGTTTTTTTAATTCATTAGCAAAAGCGCTAGCCTGTTAGAACAGTATCTTCTGGATACTTGAGCAGTGAAGGCTCTGGACGAGCTAACATATACGCCAACGTCAAAGGACCGATACGACCAATAACCATCACAACAATCATAATGTATTTACCAGGTTCGGTTAGGTTTGCGGTTAACCCAGCTGTCAATCCTACTGTTGCAAAGGCAGAAATCACCTCGAACATGACTCGATCAAACGCGGCTTTTTCGGTAAGCATTAACAAAAACATCGCCGTAGTTAATAACGCCCCACTGACCACGATAATGGCTAATGACTTGGTGACCGCCTGCCATGTAACAGTACGTTTAAACATCACGACGTGCTTTTTCTGACGTAGGAATGTCCAAGTCGCAACAAAAGCAACTGCAAAGGTCGATACCTTAATACCGCCGCCTGTTGAGGTAGAGCCTGCACCAATCAGCATCAATACAATCATCACCAACAAAGCAGGCTGGGTATACTGAGATAAATCCACACTATTAAAACCAGCGGTACGAGCACTTGCTGATTGGAAAAACGCCGCTAACCATTGACCCTGAGTTGATAACCCTTCCATAGTCGCAGAGTTGTTTCTTTCCAGTAGCCAAAATAATACGGTACCCACCAACAATAGAGTCGGGGTTGCGGTTAGCATGATCTTGGTATGTAAGTGCAGATGCTGGAAGCCTTTGCGCCAGTTACTCGATAAGTCACCGACCACCGTAAAGCCTAAGCCACCAAAAATGAACAGAGCCGCTAAGGTAAAGATCACCAATGGATCGTCAACAAAGCTCATCATACTGTCTGAGAACAGAGCGAAACCCGCGTTATTGAATGCTGATATCGCATGAAACAGTGCATAGAAGCTGCCAGTTGCCCAGCCCATTTCAGGAACCCATCGGAAACAGAGCAATACAAAGCCGATAAATTCAGCCACTAGCGCAAAAATGATGATCTTCTTTACTAGCTTACGCAGGTTAATCTTACGATCTTGCCCTAATGCTTCTTTAGCCAATGCCTGCTGCTTCAAGCTTAACCGAACACCAAACATGTACAGAAGAACCGCAGATAAGGTCATTTGCCCTAACCCACCCACTTGCATCAAGAACATCAGCAAGATTTTCCCGGCCAAAGTAAAGTGTTCGCCCGTATCAACGACTCCTAGCCCTGTTACACTGATTGCAGAAGTCGCAGTAAACAATGCATCTGTGAAACTGAGCCCTGTGACAGAAAAAACCGGCATCGTGAGTAAGATAGCCGAGGGAATAAGAACCGCCAAAAAACTGGTCAGGATTATCTTAGGTTCAGAGCCTTTACGCGGCTTTTCATCTCTTGTGAGTGTGTAGAAAGTACCTTTTCGCTGAAACGAATTCATACTGTTACCCTATTACAAGTTCCCATTACCAATTACGTAGCTTTCTAGATAGGGTCTCTTTAGGCCCAGCGATGATCACCACATCTCCGATTTCTAAACTAATATCCAGCTCCGGTGCTTTAGTGAGATTAGGACCGCGCTTAAATCCAAGAACTTCGACACCTACCTCTTTGCAAAGCTTCAAATCACGAAGTTGCTTACCCAAGAGTTTTGAGCCAATGACTATTTCAGTCATCGCCAAATCACTGCCAAGGTCAATAAATTCAAGAACACGCCTATCTAGCATCTTACGCGCGACACGAATCCCCATGTCTCGCTCCGGCATAATGATATGGTCAGCGCCGATTTTAGAAAGAATCTTACCGTGGAACTTGTCGTTCGCCTTAACCCAAACCGTTTTAGCCCCCGACTCTTTTACGACGAGAGTAGTCAAAATGCTCGAGTTCACATCAGAACCAATCGAAACCATTACCATATCGTACTCATCGAGCCTTAGCTCTTTAACCGTCTCTTCACTCGTACAGTTAGCAACAATCGCTTGTGAAACAATGGCCGCGGCTTCTTTCACTCGCTCTTCATCAATATCGACGGCTAATACCTGCGCCCCAGAACTTTGCAGCTCTTTACACACAGATAAACCAAAACGCCCTAAACCGATAACTGCATATTGTTTGTCGCTCATTTGAAATCCTGTTTAGAAATTTTAATAATACGGGATAGTCAAACCTACATTAGTTTCTATCTCGAAAAAAGTTAGTTCTGCAATAATAAGGTTATACTATTGTCATAATCGCTTGATTTATAAAGGTAGAGAACAACTCGAGTTTCTGCTAATTTCCAATTCATAATTTCTGCGGCAGTACACACAATGAATGAATTCTTAACCCAAGTACAAACCTACATTAACCAGAGCCATAGTGATTGGGCCAACAGTGTCCTATTTATCACTATTGCGAGTTTTCTCGCTTGGGTAGCTTGGCGAATTATCCACAATCGCTTAGAAATTCTGGTACAGAAAACCCCTTTTCACTGGGATGACCTGCTACTAGCAGCACTGAAAACTCCAGTCAGTACGTTACTTTGGTGTTGGCCGGCGACTGTCTCTATTGGGTTGATCCTTCAAGACCAGTTTGGCAACGAAATCAACTGGTTAAAAACACTAAAACACATTTTAATCATATGCACTTTCGTTTGGTTCACCTTGCGAATGATCACCAATACTGAAACGTACGTCTTAGAACAGAAAAACAGAGATGAAACGACAGTACAAGCGATCGCAAAAGTAGCGCGCCTGTTCTTTATGGTCATGGGTGGCCTGACGATCATGCAAGCATTCGGTCTCAGCCTATCAGGCTTGCTGACCTTTGGTGGTGTGGGTGGTTTGATTGTCGGTTTGGCAGCAAAAGATCTACTCTCTAACTTCTTTGGTGGCATGATGATCTACTTCGACCGACCTTTTAAAGTCGGTGATTGGATTCGTTCTCCTGACCGTCAAATTGAAGGTACCGTCGAGCGTATCGGTTGGCGCATGACCATCATTCGCACTTTCGATAAACGACCACTGTACGTGCCAAACTCGGTGTTCAGTAACATTGTGGTAGAGAACCCCTCACGCATGCTAAACCGCCGAATTAATGAAACCTTTGGGCTTCGTTACGAAGACGCAAGCAAGTTAGCTGCTATCGTGAATGACGTTAAAGCCATGCTTGAAACGCACCCAGACATCGATGCTAAACAGACGCTCATCGTGAACTTCGATAAGTTTGGCCCATCAACGCTGAACTTCTTCATCTACACCTTCACTAAAACCGTCAACTGGGTGAGATACCATGAAGTGAAACAAGATGTACTACTACAGGTGCTAGCAATCATTCACAAGCACAATGCAGATATCGCTTTCCCAACTCAAACACTAAAAATCGATCCACAAGGGTTGAGTGAAGTTCAGGATATGGCACTTCCTAGCGCAGAAGAACCTCGATAAAACAACAGCTCGACTGTTTATCGACAAGTAAGTGGCTTATCGATAATTAAAAAGTGTGAAGCGTGGTAACATGGCGCCAGAATTTTAATGCACCCTGTACCACGCTATGATTTTACCTGTCATTCTAGCTGGCGGCTCTGGTAGCCGCCTCTGGCCCCTGTCTCGCGAGCTTTATCCTAAGCAGTTCCTCAATATTGCTGGCGATCAATCGATGCTCCAGCAAACCCTTATACGTCTTCAAGGTCTTGAAGCGAACTTAAGTAACGCTGAATGCGCTGCTCCGTTCATTATCTGTAATGAAGAGCACCGCTTCATTGCTGCAGAACAAGCTCGATCGGCTAACATTGCACACAGTGGTATTTTGCTAGAACCTGTCGGAAGAAACACAGCTCCCGCGATCGCACTCGCTGCATTACAGGTTTTAACTCACACAAGCGGTAACCAACGAAATGAGTCAGATCCAATATTATTGGTGCTGGCCGCTGATCATCACATCGCTAAAACAGCTGAATTTCAGCAAACAGTGGCAAGAGGCGTTGAATATGCAAAACAAGATAAACTGGTTACTTTTGGTATTACTCCAAATGCGCCAGAAACTGGCTATGGTTATATAAAACAAGGAGAACCACTCTCCCATCATGCTTTTGCCATTGAATGTTTCGTTGAAAAACCCGACCTAGCCACCGCAGAACAATACGTTAATTCGGGGCAATACCTCTGGAACAGCGGCATGTTTATGTTTAAAGCATCACGCTACTTAGAAGAACTGGCAAAACATCACCCACAGATCCTTGAGGCCTGTAGACGCTCGCTCGAAAAACTAAATACCGACCTCGACTTTATCCGTATTGACGCCGAAGCATTCCAAAGCAGCCCGAGCGACTCTATCGACTATGCCGTGATGGAAAAAACGTCGGATGCTGCGGTGATTCCGATGGATGTTGGTTGGAATGATATTGGTTCATGGTCTGCAATCTGGGATGTCAGTGATAAAGATGAACACAACAATGTGATTGAAGGCGATGTGTTAACTGTCGATTCTCAGTACAACTATATCCACGCTGAAAACAAACTGGTTGCGACTGTAGGTGTCGAGAATCTCATTATTGTCGAAACAAAAGACGCCATACTCGTCGCGAACAAAGACAAAGTTCAAGGCGTGAAATCGATAGTCAGCCAACTGAATCAAGCAGATCGCACAGAACATGTTCATCACCGCGAAGTGTTTAGACCTTGGGGTAAATACGATGTAATCGACTTAGGCAAACGCGACAAGGTTAAACGTATCACCGTAAAACCCGGTCACAAGCTATCCCTGCAGATGCATCACCATAGAGCAGAACACTGGGTTGTTGTTGCAGGTGTTGCGAAGGTGACCAATGATGAGAAAACCTATCTCGTTGAAGAAGACCAATCCACTTATATTCCGCTAGGACACATACACAGCCTAGAAAATCCAGGGGACACTCCACTCGAAATGATCGAAGTACAAACCGGTAGCCATTTGAGTGAAGACGACATTATTCGATATCAAGATAGTTACGGGCGAAGCGGACAGTCTAGCTCACCTCAAATCAACAAATCGAACTAAAGTAGCGGTGATAAAATGAAACAGACTTTAGACCTCAGCTGCTTCAAAAATAACGATATCCGCGGCATCATAGGTGAGCAAATCGATGAGCGCCTTGCCTACCTGCTTGGTCGTGCATTTGGCGAATATGTCCTTGCAAAGGCATCTAAAACGTCATTCGATGAGCTAGCACAAGTAGTCATTGGCCGTGATAACCGTGAAACCTCACTGCCATTGCAGAAAGCGATGACCAAGGGGTTGATTGAATCAGGGATCAACGTGGTAGCTCTCGGTATGACAGGCACAGAAGAAGTCTACTTTGCAACTCGCCACCTACAAGCCATTGGCGGAGTCCAGATTACGGCAAGCCACAATCCAATAAATTACAACGGTATGAAGTTAGTCGGTCTAGGTGCTAACCCAATCAGCAAAAACAATGGGTTAGATGTGATTAAACAGCGCATTGAAGGTCTAGAGCGTGAGAGGATCAGCGAACAACCGCTCATCCATGAACAAGCTAGTAATCTCAGTAAAACAACCAGCATTCTCGCTCCTTATGTGGATCACCTACTCTCTTACATAAGGCCATCAAAACTATCATCGATGAGGATTGTGGTTAACGCGGGAAACGGCGTTGCTGGGCATGTTATTGATGCCTTAGAGACCAAATTCAATGAACTTAATGCTCCAATCACCTTCATCAAAGTACATCACACTCCGGATGGGATGTACCCAAATGGCATCCCTAACCCTTTACTCAAAGAAAACCAAGCTGCTACCCGCGACGCCGTTTTAGAGCACTCCGCAGACCTCGGTATCGCCTGGGATGGTGATTTTGATCGTTGTTTCTTCTTTGATGAAAAAGGTAATTACATTGAGGGTTACTACATCGTCGGTCTGCTAACCGAAGCCTTCTTGCTGAAGGATTCCAATGCAACTGTATTACACGACATGCGCATGACATGGAATACAATCGAGATTGCAGAAAAGCTCGGTGGAAACGCTGTTGGCATAAAAGCTGGGCATGCTTTGATCAAAGAGAAAATGCGAGAGCTGAACGCTGTGTACGGTGGAGAAATGAGCGCACATCACTACTTTCGTGACTTTGGGTACTGCGACTCAGGGATGATTCCTTGGCTACTCGTCATAGAGTTGATCAGTAAGACTCGACAATCTCTTCATCAACTTATCAGCTTTAGCGTAGAAAGGTTCCCCTCATCTGGAGAGATCAATCGCAAGGTGGCAGAGCCAGAACAAGTTATCGCTCGTGTACTTTCATGCTACCAAAAGCGTGCTGTAAACATAGATTATACCGACGGTATTAGCATGGATATGGGTACTTGGCGCTTTAACTTAAGGAAGTCAAATACCGAGCCACTAATCCGGCTTAACGTAGAAGCCAAACGAGACAAAGCCTTGCTAGCCGAAAAGGTGACAGAGCTACTTAGCCTCATAAAATAGGTATTCCCTATTCTGTATTTATACACAAAAGCCGCAAATTACTGCGGCTTTATCATTATGCTTTTGAGGTTCCCCTCACCAACAAACACAATTATTTCAATTGGCGAAATGTATAGGTTTCGCTCTTCACGCCAGAGCCTTTGCATTTTTTCATTGTTACTTTTACTGAGCGCTTTGCATCAGCAACATCATAGCGAATCGCTTGGCCTAAGAACTTATCGTTACGCTTGAGTTCTCTCGCTTCTAACTTGATCGTTTTGTTACCGCGGTTCACGTCACAACGGTAATCCCAATCGTTCTGCCCATCTTTCAAGCTAAGCAAGATACGCTGGTTACTTTTTCCTGATGTCGCTTTAATACCACGAGGTTGCTTGTCGATCGCTAGTGCAAGACCAGCTTTACACAACTGCTCTGCATTAAAGCCTGTTGCAGCTTGTGCATTTGATATAGAAAACGTGTTTACTGCAATTAATACAACACTCGCCAATACTGCCTTCATTGATACGACTCTTCAATTTATGGAGCACCACACCGTTTAGCCATTCACTATACGATAAGTAAATGATTTTATGGAATAGCGAACCTTAAATTGAAACGTGTACTAAAAAAGCCCTTACTCACGAAAGCGAGTAAGGGCTTCAATTGTCTAAGTCGTTCTAGAGACTAATTAAGTCACAAATTTACTTGTTACGGCGAGCTTCAACTGCATCTGCCAGTTGACGAAGTACTGTTTCAGTATCTTCCCAACCAATACAAGCATCAGTAATTGACTGGCCGTATGTTGGAGCTTTGCCATCAACCAAATCCTGGCGGCCTTCAACTAGATGAGATTCGATCATCACACCAAAGATAGCTTTGTCACCACCAGAGATCTGTGCGCTCACGTCATCCGATACGTTCAGTTGGCGCTTAAATTGCTTAGAGCTGTTTGCGTGGCTGAAGTCGATCATTACTTTCTGTGGTAGGCCTGAAGCTTCAAGCTCTTGCTTGATCTTACCAACGTGCTCCGCGCTGTAGTTTGGCTCTTTACCACCACGTAGGATGATATGACAGTCTGGGTTACCAGCCGTTTCAACGATAGCTGAATGGCCGTACTTAGTTACAGACAAGAAGTGGTGAGAAGCACTTGCAGAGCGGATTGCGTCTGTAGCGATCTTGATGTTGCCATCAGTACCATTCTTGAAACCAACAGGGCATGAAAGACCAGAAGCTAGCTCACGGTGAACTTGAGATTCCGTAGTACGTGCGCCAATTGCACCCCAGCTGATTAAGTCTGCTACGTATTGAGGCGTGATCATGTCTAGGAATTCACTTGCCGTCGGCATACCCATGTCTGTTAGATCAAGCAGTAGCTTACGTCCAAGACGAAGACCATCGTTTAGCTTGAACGTGTCATCCATGTACGGGTCATTGATCAGGCCTTTCCAGCCAACGGTAGTACGTGGTTTTTCAAAGTAAACACGCATTACGATTTCAAGCTTATCGCCTAGTTCGTCACGCAGAACTTTCAAACGCTTACCGTATTCAAGAGCCGCTTCTGGATCATGAATAGAACATGGGCCAACGATAACCAATAGGCGGTCATCTTTGTCTTCTAGAATGTTGTGAATTGCTTTACGGCTTTCAAAGGTTGTTGAAGAAGCAACTTCTGTCGCTGGAAACTTTTCTAAAACAGCAACAGGGGGTAATAACTCTTTTACTTTGTTAATTCTTACATCATCAGTCTGGAACATTGCTTACTTCTTCCTATATCTATCCTTGAGCTGAATGTACGTTATCTCACGTAACTTTCCATCAGCACATATCTTCTTGTTCCCTGTAACTTAACTAGTAAAAACGCCAGTTTCAATCACTAATTTAAAAAGAACGCAATTTTTTTTGTGTTTTATATTTAAAACACCCTGTATAACTTTATTTACACGCTATCGATTGCGCAATTTCAATAGGATAACGTTGAATATTTTTTAACCCATCACTTGTCAACAAAACTGTTCTATCAACATAAACAAAAAAGCCCACGCTGTTAACGTGAGCTTTAAAATTAATTACATTCTTTTCAATGGTTTGACGACACTATCGAGCCCTTCTATTTTTAGTGCTAGGCACAGTTTGAGCAAGTCACCTAGCTCACCGTTTGGGAACCCTTTCTTGTCAAACCACAACAAATATTCTTCCGGTAAGTCAATGAGTGTGCGGCCGGCGTACTTTCCAAATGGCATCTGCATTCGAGCCAACTTAATCAGGTTCTCTTTCTCTAGCATTGTTCGGTCTTTCTATGCGTCATCGATATTCTGTAGAGTATCACCTAAACGTTCAACCCAATAATTGATTGCATCTTTGGCATCATCAAGTGAATCGATCATAGTCGAAAAGTCCTTATTTCCGGCTTCACGATCGATAGCTGCGAACAGTGGTGTGCCATCTTGAGCGTCACTCACCAACAGCTCGACACTCGCACTACCAACATTGGTGTGCTCTCCTGTCGCAACTTTGGAGATGGTTGACATGGCAAGCCCAAACGGTAAGACACTACTGGTAACGGCTAAGATAGGATTTGGCGTTTCAACGTTGCTCAACGCGATACTCAAGCGTAATGTTTTACCCGACGGCTCGTCGACGATTACTTTATGAGGTGATATTTTCTCCTCTAATCGACTCACCATGTGGTCGGTAAGTTCCTAAATTTCTTCTTGATCTAACGAACCTTCTTCGGCAAGCACAAAGATTTGGTCAATGACGACCGAATCATAATCATCCAACTTACTCTTCAAGCGATCGGCGTCACGCAGCCCTAATCTTGCCCAAACGAGATCAACTCCCCCATCAGGGCCAGGCTGAAAATCTTCATAAGTGGTGAATTTGGTAGCAGTCTTGATTGGGCCGCCTGCACAACCAAACAAAAAGATGCTGGTTGCGACAAGCAAAAATAGTTTTAGAGGATTCATAGCGCACTTAGATTGGAATAAAAACATCCAAGTATGCTATACCATATGTGAAAAGTTTGTAGAAAAAGGGGCTATAACTCAGAGCAAACTCTAAAATTAGTTGTGTTGAACAGTGTGAGCATACTCTACGATAACTTGATTTCCTTCGATGTAAGCATTTTGGATTTCTCCATCCACACTCATTCTACTTTTCAGATAGACCACTTTAGGACCAGAGTCATTTCCTGCTTTAAGTGACGGGAATACGTTTCTTGGTTCCAAATGAAGTAGACGACAAAAATGACTCACAAATGACATAGTTAGCGGTGACTCCCCTCGCAACACATTTGAGAAATCAAGCTGATTCATTCCAAGCTTCTTTGAAAACTCCATCTGCGTGATTCGCATTCGTGATTTTTGTGACATCCACGTTTGATACAACGCTTCTCTATCTTGTTCAGTGAATTCCATACTGACTCCTTTATATAATTCATACCAATTAATTGTCCGGTTTTTCATACATAACGTGTCAGGGTTTGGTTAGTGGAAACCAAAGGTTTGGTTTTGATATGCGCTCAATTGTTCTCCAAAGCAAAACTCAAAAGACAAAACCATTCACAAAAACAATTAGAGCAAATACTTTCTTATTTTATTTCAATCACTTATAGATAAATAAAGAATACATTTAGCAAGTTAATTTGTGACAAGAATTAAAAGTTCGAGATTAGCATTCCACATTTCAATCTATTCATTCGCATTTATAAAACGCGTTGACTACATTTCGCTTGCTTGAACGCACTTCTGGCAAACTATTTGAAAGAATAGGACGCAAAGCCACCGGTCTGTCGACAATTATTCTGTCTATGATAGCGGAGCTGCCACTTAATAGGATTTAAGTGCAAATGCGTGCCGGAGTGTTCTCTTTTTTGTCGGCCAAATACAGTAAGGACAAATAATGAAACAACTCCCAAAAAAATCACTCATCGCTCTGTCGCTACTATGCGTTAGCGGTGCAAGCTTCGGTCACGGTTATGTCTCCGCATACAATAATGGCGTAGCTGAAAGCCGTGTAGCGCTGTGTAAGTTCCCTGCGAGGGATACACAAGAGAAGAACACCAACTGTGGTGGTATTCAATACGAACCACAAAGTGTCGAAGGTCCTGAAGGCTTCCCAGAGGTTGGCCCTGCTGATGGAAAAATCGCTAGTGCGCAATCTTCTTTAGCGGCTGCGCTCGACGAGCAAACGGCAGACCGTTGGGTTAAACGCCCTATCCAATCTGGTTCTCAATACTTTGAGTGGACATTCACAGCCAACCACGTGACTCACGATTGGAAATACTACATTACAAAACCAGACTGGAATCCAAACCAGCCTTTGGCTCGCAGTTCTTTTGATCTAACACCATTCTGTGTAGTCGAAGGCAATATGGAACAGCCACCAATGCAAGTAAGCCACTTGTGTAATGTCCCTGAACGTGAAGGCTACCAAGTGATTCTTGCTGTTTGGGATGTGGGTGATACTGCAATGGCTTTCTACAACGTTATTGATGTGAAGTTTGATGGCGATGGCCCGATCATTCCTGATTGGGACCAAGGCGGTCAAATCAACCCAACTCGCGACCTAAACATCGGTGATGCCGTTTACACTCGTGTCTTTGACCAATCTGGTGAGAACGCTTCATACAGCACAGAGCTAGTCATTGAGAACAACGAACAAGGTAAGGCGAATAACTGGTCTTACGCATTGGCATCAAAGATCAACCAAGAGCAGACGCAAATCAAAGCGGGTCAATTGAACGACCAAGGTGATTTCGCTCCTGTATACGGCTCAAATCCAGTTTACTTAAAAGCAGGTTCAGGCTTTAAAAGCGTAGAGATCGGCTATAAGATTGATACTCCAGAGCCAGAGCATGAAGTTGAAGTAACAGGTTTAGAGTCAGAGTACATTATCGACGAAAATCAACCGACTCAACTTGATCTTACTCTAGCGGCAACAGGCGATGTTCAAGCAGAACTCACGGTATACAACCACCATCGTGAAGCACTTGCGTCTCAGAATTCTGAACTTAAAGACGGCCAAGTTGAAGATGTTCAGTTGACTCTGTCTAAATCTGAAGCTGGCCACCACATGCTTGTGGTTGTAACTAAGGATGATCAAGGCAATTTAGTTGATCAGAACACGCTTGATTTCCACTTGATGGACGAGCAAACACCGCCACCACCAGGCGATTACGATTTCGTATTCCCTGAAAGCATTGAATCTTACACTGAAGGTACAAAAGTACTAAGCAGCGATGGTAGCGTTTATCAGTGTAAAGAGTTCCCATACTCTGGTTACTGTATTCAGTGGGCACCAACGGCAACTCAGTACGAACCTGGTGTAGGCTCACACTGGCAAGATGCTTGGTACAAAGTCGACTAGTTGATCGCTCTGTACTTACTTTCACGTTAGTGAAACTAAGCAATCAGCCAAACAAAAACGGATGCCAAGCGCATCCGTTTTCTCGTTCTGGATTCATCTACAAATCTGCTATTAGAGTAGGTAATGGTCTGCCAACAAAGCCACAAACAAGATCATGAGATGATAAATAGAGAACTTAAATGTCTTCATCGCCATGTTAGGCTCATCGCGATACTTCAATACCCAGGCATGATAAACAAACCCACCGTTAAGCACCAAAGACGCGCTCAGGTATATCCAACTGCTCATTCCAACTAATACCGGCAGCACACATACAATACTTAGCAGTAGTGTATATAGCAGAATTGAAGTCTTGGTGTAAGCTATCCCATGTGTCACAGGCAACATCGGAATATCCACCTTGGCATACTCATCACGACGATGAATCGCAAGCGCCCAAAAGTGAGGAGGCGTCCAGATGAAGATAATCATCACTAGCAACCATGCATTGGAATGTAACTCGTGCGTCACTGCCGTCCAACCCAATAAAGGTGGCATTGCCCCTGCGATCCCTGCAATAACAATGTTCTGTGGCGTCGCTCGTTTTAAATACATGGTGTAGATAACCGCATAACCTAATAGGCTCGCAAAGGTTAGCCAAGCCGTAAGCGGGTTAACTAACAAGGCTAAAGTCACAAAGCCAAGTAAGCCAATACTTGCTGCAAAGGCGAATACTCGTACGCTGCTGAGCTCACCCGATGGTAAAGGACGACGATTAGTTCGAGACATTTGCCCATCGATCTTCTTGTCGATCAAGTGATTAAATGCAGCGGCTGAACCCGCCATCAATCCTATCCCTATCATGCCAAATAATGCTTGCCGTAAAGGCAATCCATTAGGCACCGCTAAACACATGCCAACTAATGCCGTTAACAACATCAAAGCGACCACTTTCGGCTTAGTCAGTGTTAAATAGACCTTCCAAGCTGCTTTGTTTTGAGCAGCAACTTCATTACTTGAAGCGGTATCTTGAACTACCATTTGATGCTGTGTTGAAGTTCTACTGACCATGATTACCTCCTTGTAATACACTGCTCTTTACCAAGCGCTCACTCGGTTTTCGTTGCCACACGACAAAGTTTGTCACAACCAAACTGACAAGCAGTATCGCCGCAACTAAGTTATGCAGCACGGCCACTGAAATCGGTAGATGGAACCACACGTTACTGATCCCTAAACTGACCTGCACGGCTAATACCAGTGCCAGAATGACACCCAGCTTTTGGTGCGCTGTTTGACCAAACTTCCACAACTGATACACAACCATTAGCACCGTTATCGTTGCCACAATAGCGCCAAACCTATGCATGACATGTATGGTGAGCCTTGCAGGATACTCGAGCACACCAAACTCATAGTTATCATGCCCGTGCTGCGCAAAGTCGAACGCATTCTTGAAATCTAGATAACTTGTCCAGTTACCTTCACAAATAGGCAGTTGAGTACATACCAACGCGGCATAATTTGAAGATGTCCAACCGCCAAGTAAGATCTGTCCAACTACAACTACCAAGCCAAAAAGTGCAGCAAACTTGATAGTCGCCGAGTGCGTCGTTACACCGAAGCGAGTCTGGACATTAGAGAGGCGGCAATAGAGTAAGCAGAGCAAAGACAGTAGAGTGAAGCCTCCCATCAAATGCGCCATCACCACAACTGGCATCAGCTTAAGGGTTACCGTCCACATACCTAACAAAGCTTGAAAGATCACCGTTGCCGCAATAAGCAACGGTAGCCCAGCAGAAGTCATGTTCTTCTTAATACACCAAGCGACGACGACAAAGATAAGAAGCCCTAAAGAACCAGCAAAGTAGCGATGTATCATCTCTATCCAAGCTTTGTCAGCCTCAAGAGCACGTTCAGGGAATTGGAGGTTGGCTTGGTTTACCGCTAGTGCATCAGACGGGACTGTGAGCTTTCCATAACACCCAGGCCAGTCAGGGCAACCAAGCCCAGCGTCCGATAATCGGGTATAAGCACCGAGCACAATCACTGTCAGCGTCAGTAAGATAGTCACTCGCATCACGAGCATGAGTAAATCAGGGGCTTTGTTCTGCATCATTTATCTCCCTATACTTATTCTCTTTCGCTGCCAGAGTTCAGTCAACACAGTCAAACCGATTCGCTTATCAGCTACCCAACACGTGACAACTTAAGAAGCTTTCTGAGGTCATGAATCATGCCTTTGGACTGCCCGACTAACTGCGACGGTTCTGAGACACTTTTGTATTCCATAACTAGTTGACCAAGGGGATCAATGATAACAATCGAAGCTGGCGCGAACTTGGTGCTCAACTGCTCCCCACCAGACAGAAATGACAAATCAGGTTTGTTAAATGCTCCTGGTAATGCATCTCCTTCAGAGACAAAAACCACAGCAGTCACTCGCTCTTTGTTCTTCCCTAGCGCTAAGTAGCTTTGGTTCAAGTAGTAGATTTGTTGTGCGCATAAGCTATCGCAGTCCGTTGGCGCAATATAACCCACCAACCACCCTTCTCCTTCCTTCGGAGCCCTCAGCCCAAAATCTTGTAGAGTCACTCTTGGCTCAACTAACTCCCCCGTATTTGTCACACCAGATGTGTACCAATTTTGCTCTAAGACGGTTTTAGCGATAATGGCAGGTAAGGCAAAGACCAAAATCAATCCGATGAGTACAAGTCGACCACGTGAGCGGCGCTGCTTAAACGCAGCAAGATTAGCATCGGTACTTTCCTTTTTAGTTTGTGTTTGAGACTTATCCATTTTGATTCCCTGTATTAGTCGCTGCCGATCGCTAACCGTGTTTATGTCGTTACAAGTATTTACTTCTTATTCATGTGACTATGTTTCTTTAAGTATCTGAACCCAATCAAAAGCATCAGCGAAAGCAATACTGCAGCCATCACAAACCATTGAAATGAGTAACCAAAGTGCTTCTCAGACTTCATCGCTGTCGGACGCCATAACATTTCATAAGGCCATGAATCCAAGCTCTGAGGTTGAAAAATGAACGGCAACACCTCTTGTCCTGTGTATTGTGATAACGCTTCTATGTTGCTGTTTTGAATCCTTTTCGGCGTCGTGTTTTCTAGACCAAGTTCCTGACTTAACGGATTCACCGAACGTGTGTACAAGCGACCAGACATCTCGATTGGTAGCGTGATCTTTCCTATTTCTGGTAGCTCTCTTCTGTCATTACTTGCTGCAACGAATCCAAGATCGATCAAAAGCTGTTTTCTGCCATCTTGAGTTTGAACCTCGCTCAGCATGTAAATCACATACCCCACCGTTCCTTGATTGATTTGGTTGTCCAACAAGAGAATCAAACCACTCGGTTTCACTAATTCGACGTCAGCTTTCAAGCCATTTAAGGTCGAAGGGGACACCGGCTGCTGAGTTCCAACGCTTGCCTCTCGCCATTCATTGAGCACTGTATCTAGCGGCTTAGGAGACTGCACTGCTCTCTGCGATAGCTGCTGCTCATAACGTAGTTTCTCGTTACCTCTGTCTAACTGCCATAAACCCAACTTGATTAAAATGCCGACTGAAACCAAAGTTAAAGCAACCGCAAACCAAAAACCTTTACTGCGGAACGTTCGTTCATCATGATTCAAACGGTTTGGAGTTATCACTATGGCGTCACCTACCTTTATCCTGTTATTCAAAGTTGTGTTGGTTGCCCTGCTGTTTTTCATCGCATTCAACTTAATGAAAGGGCTCATTCAAATCGCTTCGAGCAAACACAATGGCAAAAAGCTGAGTCACTTCTTGGGGCGTCGAGTTATGTGGTCAGCTATTGCTGTGTTACTGCTATTGCTAGCTTTAGGGTCAGGAGTGATAACGCCCAACCCTCGTCCTTATTAAAGCCTTTAGCCTTGTCGCTTCGCTAAAGGACGTAAACAAACACGAATAATCCTAACCAAACCACATCAACAAAGTGCCAATACCAGCTGCCAGCTTGGAATGCAAAATGGTCTTTGGGTGTAAAATGATCTTTGGCAACCCTAGCCAACAGTACGATTAAAAAGATCGTCCCTAAGCAGACATGTAAACCATGGAAACCCGTCAGTAAGAAGAAGGTGTTGCCATAGATTCCCGATTGAAGGGTCAGGCCCATATCTTGGTAAGCATGGATATACTCTTCAACTTGGAAAAATAAGAAGAACCCAGCAAGAACGATAGTGATCTCTAACCAAACGATTAACGCCATACGCTTGTTTTGTTCGAGGCTTAAATGCGCCATATGTAGCGTGATTGAAGAGAGTAATAGGATTATAGTGTTCTTAAGAGGAATACCTTGCCACGGCATAGCTTGTGTTGTTACACCATCCGGTGTCGTGGTCAGCGGCCACATTGATTGGAACATTGGCCACAACACTTCGTGAGTCATTGCATTGTTGCCCGCCCCGCCAATCCATGGGACAGAAATCATACGAGCATAGAACAGTGCGCCAAAGAAAGCACCGAAGAACATGATTTCAGAAAAGATGAACCAACTCATGCCTTGCCTGAAAGAGCGGGATATTTGCTCAGAATAGAGGCCGCTCAAGGATTCCGTTATCACATTGCTAAACCAACCAGCAAGCATGTACAACAACACCGCAAACCCAACAAACAGCACAGCCTTACCGAATACACCACCAGCGGCATCAGTACCCATGTTTTGCACGGTTAAACCAGCTCCAACGGCAACAAGAAACAGCGCAACGGCACCGACTAATGGCCAATGGCTTTGATGTGGAACGAAATAAACTTCCTTTTTAGAACTCATCGCTCAACTCCTTATGTTGATTCTGGTTCCTAGTTACTCGCGATTGCATTGTGCTCAGCACTACTTGATTCCCCGGCCACTTCACTCGTAATGTTAAACAGCGTATAAGAGAGCGTCAGTGTATGAATCGATTCTGGAATATCCGGCTCTATATAAAAAATCAATCCCATTTCAGCGCTTTTATGTCCATCTAATGGTTGCTGGTTAAAGCAGAAACACTCCATCTTATTGAAGTAAGTCGCCCCCATCCCCGGGGATACTGAAGGCACAGCTTGTCCCACTAGAGAGTTTCCTGATAAATTTTTGGCTATATAGTTCGTTTGAATCACCTCACCAGGGTGAACTTCTAACACACGCTCTTCAGGAACAAACTGCCAGGGCATATCAGGTTTGATGTGCGACATAAACTCCACACGAACGGTGCGAGAATAGTCAGGCTGCATCCCACGTGGCTGAACCGCTGACACCGTATTGGTTTTGCCATTAATACCCAAAGCCTCGCACATCACATCGTAAAGCGGCACCAAAGCGAAACCGAAACCAAACATCGCCACAACACCCAATACTAAGTACCCCGTCAGCTTCTTGGTTGACCGCTTTGGTTGGTTTCTATATAGATCGCTTTGCTTGTCACTCATAACTCATCCCTCTAATCGATTTTAGGTGGATGAGTAAAGGTATGATGAGGTGCAGGGCTTGGTACCGTCCATTCTAGCCCTTCAGCACGTTCCCATGGCTTGCTTGATGCTGGCTCACCACCTCTTACACACTTAATAACCAACCACAAGAAGATCAATTGAGATAATCCAAAGGCGAAGCCCCCTATCGACACCACTTGGTTAACGTCAGCGAACTGGATAGCGTAGTCTGGAATACGACGTGGCATCCCCGCTAAACCTAGGAAGTGCATAGGGAAGAATAGAACATTCACTGAGATTACTGACGTCCAGAAATGCCATAGACTGAGCTTGTGGTCGTACATATGTCCTGTCCACTTAGGCAACCAATAATAGGCGGCGGCCATTATCGAGAACACGGCACCAGTCACCAGAACATAGTGGAAGTGAGCCACTACAAAATAGGTGTCGTGGTATTGGAAATCTGCAGGAACAATAGCCAACATCAATCCAGACAAGCCACCTATCGTAAACAAAACAATAAAGGCAATGGTGAACAACATTGGGGTTTCGAAGGTCAATGCACCTCGCCACATGGTTGCGACCCAGTTAAAGACTTTTACCCCAGTGGGCACTGCAATCAACATGGTGCAATACATGAAGAACAGCTCTGCAAAGACGGGCATCCCCGTGGTGAACATGTGGTGCGCCCAAACTAGGAAAGACAAGATTGCGATACTACAGGTCGCGTACACCATGGAATGGTAACCAAATAAACGCTTACCACTAAAGGCAGGAATGATTGCTGAAACAATACCAAAGGATGGCAAAATCATGATGTAAACTTCCGGGTGCCCAAAGAACCAAAATATGTGCTGGAACATGACGGGGTCACCGCCACCGGCCGCATCGAAGAAGCTCGTCCCAAAGTATTTGTCGGTCAACACCATGGTCACAGCCCCTGCGAGAACGGGCATTACGGCTATCAGCAAGAAAGCTGTGATTAACCAAGTCCAAACAAACATTGGCAATTTAAACCAAGTCATACCCGGAGCTCTCATGTTCACGATAGTCACGATAACGTTGATCGCGCCCATGATTGAGCTAATACCCATGATGTGAACAGAGAATACAAACAAAGCCGTGCTATCTGGGCCATACGTCGTTGAGAGCGGTGCGTAGAATGTCCAGCCAAAACTCGGACCGCCCCCTTCAGTAAACAACGATCCAATCAAGATTAGGAAAGCGAAAGGTAAGATCCAGAAACTGAGGTTGTTCATTCGAGGTAACGCCATATCTGGCGCGCCGATCATCATAGGGATCATCCAGTTGGCGAGCCCTGTGAATGCAGGCATTACCGCGCCAAATACCATGATCAAGCCATGGACTGTCGTCATCTGGTTGAAGAAATCAGGTTCAACAAGCTGCAGACCCGGTTGGAATAGCTCCGCACGGATCACCATCGCCATCGCACCGCCAGTTAGGAACATGGCGAAACTGAACCACAGATATAGCGTACCTATGTCTTTATGATTGGTTGAATACAGCCAACGCGCCCATCCTTTAGGAGCGGCATGGGAATCGTGATCGTCCGAAGGTAAGTCATGGCTGTCTAAGGTACCATCTAAAGTATGACTTAGAGCCTGGTCTTCTGCAGGCGCCGATTTCACCGGCTTTTCGATTGGTGAACTCATAGCTGCTCCTTAGCATCACTTTGTGCATCATCCGCAGAGCCTTCCGCTCCACCCGACTGTTTAACCTTATAGGCATTAACATCTGAAGCTTGAACCACATCGCCAGTGTCATTCCCCCAAGCATTTCGTTGGTAGGTCACGACTGCTGCAATCTCTTTCTCAGTCAACTGATTGTCGAAGGCCTGCATTGCCGTGCCTCCTCGACCGTAAACAATAGTGTCGATATGAACATCCACATCTCCAAGAGCAACTGGGCTACCTTTGATAGCAGGAAACGCTCCAGGGATACCTTCGCCGTTAGCTTGGTGACAAACCGCGCAACGAGTTTTGTAGACCTCTTCACCTATGGTGTTCAACTCTTCCAACGAAAGTGACGCGTCTAATGCATCTTGAGCCGCTTGTTTCGCCGCTATAGCTAACTCTTTCTGTTCCGCTAGCCATGCATCAAATTCGTTCTCTTCCATTGCATGAACAACTATCGGCATGAAGCCATGAGCACGACCACAAAGCTCCGCACATTGTCCTCGGTAAACGCCTGGTTCATCGATTTTGGTCCAAGCTTCATTAATAAATCCCGGGATGGTGTCTTTCTTAACAGCAAAAGCCGGCACCCACCACGAATGGATAACATCATCTGATGTCATTAAAAAACGTACTTTCCGGTCTATGGGCAGCACAAGTGGTTTATCAACCTCCAGCAAATAGTGCGCCCCTTTTACTTCAATACCTTCGATTTCTTTGTCACTAGTTGCGAGCAAACTGAAGAACTCAACATCTTCACCGAAATAGCTGTAATGCCATTTCCATTGTGAGCCAGTAATCTTGACGGTGAGTTCGGATTGGGAAGTGTCTTCCATCGCTATCAAGGTTTTAGTAGCGGGGATCGCCATAGCGATGAGAATAATGATGGGGATAATGGTCCAGAGGATTTCGACTTTGGTACTTTCATGAAAGTGAGCAGCCACCGCGCCCTTCGACTTTCGGTGCCTTAGAATAGAATAAAACATCACCCCGAAAACCACAAAGGCGATTGCACAACAGATGTAGAAGATCAGCATGTGGAGCTCGTAGACTTGTCCACTTATCTCTGTCACACCTTGGGTCATGTTGTATTCACTGTTCGCATTCGCCGAGACCGATGCCAGTAGCACAACAAAACTATTCAACAGCCACCCTAGCCTAACCAGTAATCTTTTCAAAAGATCTCTCCTTATCCTTCCTAATTGGATATATACGACCAAAATGTCGGAGCGAGCCCAACAACACTCATTGCTGTACCGGCTTCGCATGAAAAGGCTGAATCTCAATCTACAACTCGCGTCGGCACAGCCTTTACGGGGCTGAACACTCCTGTCTTACGTGTCGGCTTATACGTCTCACAAAGTCCGGAGGTTTCAACGAAAGATTCAAAAACGGCGAAATCGTTCAATTTTGTTATATTTATGTAAAAGGCTAGTTAGTGATATCCAATTGTTCAAGGTAAGTTTACTTACAAAATAGTCAATTATTTAGAATAGCTTAGCCGACATGTCTTTGCCGTTGGAGTTTATTTAAATCGAGTTTTACGATTGCTTTCATGGAAATGATAATCAATATCACTTAAATTAATCCCAACAGTAAGTCATACCGACATTAAAAGGTTCAGTAATTATGCAAGATGCTATGAATTGGTTAGCTAGAGACCCAGATCCAAGAACTCGTGAAGAGCTACAACACCTCATCGATGAGGGAATGCATGACGAATTAGAAGACCGCTTTACGCAGCGATTAGAATTTGGAACAGCGGGTCTTCGAGGCAAAGTAGGATGTGGCCCAAACAGAATGAACCGCTTAGTCATTCAAGAAACCGCAACTGGACTCGGTCACTATCTAATTGAACATGTGGCAAACGCAACCATGAGAGGTGTCGTTGTAGGCTATGATGGCCGATTAGATTCAAAGCAATTCGCTATTGATACCGCTTCAGTACTGACGGCTTTAGGCATCAAGGTTTATCTAACATCGAATGTGGCTGCGACCCCTATCGTTGCGTTTGGTATTGAGCATTTCAACGCAGCAGCTGCCGTTGTGGTAACTGCTAGCCACAACCCACCTGAATATAATGGCTTCAAGGTATACTGGGAAAATGGCGCACAAATTATACCGCCTCATGATGCTGGTATTGCCGCTGAAATTGACTCCGCAGCAACTAAGCCTATCCCTTTGATGAGCCTCAGTGATGCGGAAAAACAAGGCAAGTTAGTGTGGCTTACCGAGGGTTACTATCAAACCTACCGTGCGGCGATCAACCAAAGCCCATTTGTAAAGAACGACATTGAATCGGCTAAAACCACTATCGCTTACACAGCAATGCATGGCGTCGGCGCGCAGATGGCAGAAGATCTTCTCCACGATTCAGGTTTCCACAAGGTGTTTAGCGTTGCAGAGCAAAGAGAGCCTGATGGACACTTCCCAACGGTGAACTTCCCTAACCCAGAAGAAAAAGGGGCAATGGATCTTGTGGTTAATCTAGCGAAAAGCGTCGATGCTGATATCGCTTGTGCTAATGACCCTGATGCGGACCGATTTGCGGTTGCAGTAAGAACGAGTAACGACTCATACAAAATGCTCACGGGTGACCAAGTAGGCGTACTATTCGCACATTACTTACTGTCAAAGCCGCACACTAAGAACCAATTGGTCGGTAACAGTATCGTATCGTCTACCCTGCTTGAGAAAGTCGCTAACTCTCACGGTGCTACCTACTTCCAAACTCTGACAGGGTTTAAATGGTTAGCAAACATTGGCATGCAGTTGGAAGATGAACAGAATGAGTTCCTCTTCGCCTATGAAGAGGCGCTAGGCTATACGATTGGTACTCAAGTCCGTGATAAAGATGGTTTGTCAGCCATTGTCGTTTTTGCACAACTGGTCGAAGAGTTAAAATCTCAAGGTCGAACTGTGTGGGATCTTCTTGCTCAAATTTCCTTTGAGCATGGTGTTCATACCAATGCACAACGCAGCATCGCGCTGGACCCAGATTCACCTTCAATTGGCTCTAAACTTCGCGCAGCACAACCAAAAACAATCAATGGCATCGCGATATCTGTGATTGAAGATCTCCAGTCTTCACTACGCTTTATTACAGGTGGTGCAACAGAGGCGATAAACCTCCCGGCAAGTGATGTGCTTATCTATCATCTCGAAGACGGCTCTCGCATTATCGTCCGCCCTTCGGGTACAGAACCAAAGGTTAAGGTTTATTACGAAACCGTGACAAAGTTTGAAGGGACAGAGACCTATGACGATACTCGTCAGCGAGGTGAAGAATATATGGATAAGCTCATCGAGCAACACCAGAAAGAACTGAACTCTTAGCAGATTAGCGCATTCAAAATGAATCAGCTAAAACAAAAAAATGGACGCTCTAAGCGTCCATTTTTCTGTAAACATTTGATTGCAATTAGTAGCGTTTGGTTGGTACTTATGAAGTGAAGAAAGAAGACAACATCCAAACCGCTAACACAACAAATACGCCACCCATCACTTTCTGTTGATAGGTACGAAACTTAGCATTCTCTACCAGTGACTTACCAATAGTGCCTACCAATGCCACAAGTAAGAAGTTGAACGTTAAGCCTAACACATTCAGTAATAAGCCTAGCACCAACATCTGTTCGCCCGATGTCGCCTCAATATTTGTCGACACGAACTGAGGTAAAAACATCACAAAGAATACCAAGGCTTTAGGATTCAGCAGGTTACTGATCAGCGCTCTTTGGTAGTAAGCCTTTGCAGCGAAATTATCAGTCAGTTCAGGCGCATTGCCCTGCTCTGTTCGCAGGCAGTCCCACCCCATTTTTAGCAAGTATGTACCACCTAATAGGTGGAGAGCATTCAAAGCAACAGGGCTCATTGCAATTAATGCAGATACGCCCATCGCCGCTAAAACAGTAAGAATGATGCCTGAAGTCGCGTTACCTAAGCTCGCAAAGACACCAACCTTGCGACCATAACTCATGCTTGAGCTAGCAATCAGCAACATATCAGGACCAGGTAAAAGGAGAAGAGCGACGACGGCAGTCAAGTAAATAGGCAGAATGGTTAAATCGATCATAGGGTTTAGCATTGATAAAAATGGAGGCGGATTTTATATCAATTACTAACACCCTTCCAGATGCAATTAGTTGTACCATAGCTAAAATTTCGAATTAAAAACCAACATCATAAAATTAGCCAAAATTATTAACTAAATAGACAACTTTAGTTAACTCGCAACCCACTCTATCTCTATCAATGTTGTCTCACCACACTTAAGGCGACCTAGGAAAATATCACCTTGATGTACTTCTCCGACACCTTTAGGGGTGCCCGTCATCACTACATCGCCATCTAGCAAAGTCGTGTAAGAAGAGAGCTCTTCGAGGATTGTTTGAGGGGAATATAGCATCTGCTCAACGTGTCCTTTCTGAACACGAACACAGTTAATAAACAGCTCTAGATTTAAGTCTGCGAGATCCAAGTTTGTTATTGGAACAAAGCGGCTAAGAACGGCAGAACCATCAAACGCTTTAGCGCGCTCCCAAGGCAAGCCTTTCGCTTTCAAGCTGCTTTGCAGCTCACGCTTAGTCAGATCTAACCCTAAACCTACTGCTGAATATTGACCGTTTTCAACGATGAAACAAATTTCTGCTTCATAGTGCAGGGCTTCCTGATGAAAAGAAGAGAGAGAAGAAGTTACGCTAGTACAGGGCTTATTGAACACCACCATAGCGTCTGGGATCGCGTTGTTAAGTTCTTCAATATGATCGACATAGTTACGCCCAACACACAACACTTTCGTCGGTGTCGCTGTTCGTTTCGAATTCATTAACTGTTCCTGATCTTCAACGCTGCTCATAGTTTATCCCTGAACTATTTTTGGAATGCAGAGTTTACCTCATCCCAAAGAGAGAATCTTCGACAAGCTGGCTACTGATCTCTAAATTCTGATCTTTAGCTCAATTCGCTCATTGGGGAATGTTCATGAGAAATCGGGGCATCCCGAGGTGGTCATTAAAAACGAAAAAAGCCCTCTCCAACCAAAAGGTTTGAGAGGGCTTAGCATGGTGTCTAGGACAGTATCCTAAAAGGTAAACCTAAGGAGTAAACACTATGCTAAATCAGTCTGCGACTTATAGGTAGTAACGAGCACCAAATAGCCATTGGTCGTCAGCTTTCTCTTTGTACTCACCAGAACCTTGTAGGTCGAATTGGTAACCTGCGAAGCCTACGAACTGAGACGTGAAGTTGTATTCAGCTTGTAGAGCAGTTGTGCTGTACACAGTTTCGCTCTTCTTGTCGTCTTCTACCGCTTCGTAGTTAACGCTTAGGTTTAGGCTGTTAGAAAGTGCGTATGACGCTAGTAACTCAACTGCTACTGTCTCTTCTAGAGCAACGCCCGCACTTGAGTTCATGTAGTTGTTCATTGCGTAAACACCAGCTAGGAACAAACCTTCTGAACCGTAAGAACCGTATGTTGCACTTACTACGTGAGAATCAGCTGTTTTAGAACCACCTGCGATGTTACCAAAGTTAACATCACCAGTGTTGTATGCGTAGTTTGCAGTTACATCAGCAATTGAGTAGTTCAATGCGATTTGACCACGGTTACCGTATTCGTTTGTGTTTGTAGCTGACACGTCGTCAGACTTACGGCCTTGCCATGCAACACCAACGTTTAGAGAACCTGCATTGCCGAAATCGATAGCATTAGCGTAGCTAACCATCTCTTCACCACGACCAGTACCTAGGTTACCGTGATCGTCATAGATGAAGTCGTTAGCGAATGCGATTGGCATATCAGCAACGCCTGCAACGTTGTAGTAAGGTGCCCATTGAGTACCTACTGCAGCACGACCGTAATCGTCGTGAGAAACACCAACGTAACCAAGACGAGTTGTGAATGACTCGTCACCACCGTCTAGCATGTTTAGCGCCCATTCACCTTTAGCGTCAGCAGTAAAGCCGTTACCAAGTTCATGAGTTGCACCGAAGTTGATACGTGGTGAAACTGTCTCTACACCGACGTCATCGTTGTTAAGGCGGTCATCGCTGTTCACGTCACCAACTGCAACTGAAACGTGGCCGCCAACTGAGAATGTTGTGCCGTCTTCGTTGTAAAGTTCTACTGCAACTGCCTGTGTACCAAATACTGCACCAGAAATCGCTAGCGCTAAAAGTTTCTTATTCATTGTCATATCCATTTGTAGCTGGGTGAGTTATTCACTAACAACCTCATGCTTACGGAGAAGTTGTTACCTGCATTTAACAAGTAGGCAAACCCTAATCGATGAATGACAAAAAAGTTGCATTAAAATATATAAAATAAAGAAAGCAATAATATAAAAAACAAAAAATAATTTAAAAACAGCAATTTAAACCAAAAAATAACAGATTCTAATTGTGTTTTATTTACAAAAAAGAAACTTACTTTTTGCTTTTTAAAGCATAAAAAAAGCATTAAAAATCAAAGCACCAAAAAAACTCATCAGACCAATACATCACAACACCCCAAACCTGAAACATCTTGTAACACCTAGAATCCAGTCGAAATATTTAGCTTCCTAAACTAATTTCGACTTTAGATTCCAGGAAGCTACTCCGTTAGCTAATTTGGCCTTCGCGGATACAAAAAAGGGCAACCAATCACAGATCAGTTGCCCTTCATGACGCGTAATTTCACTCTATTTGAAGCACACCTCAGCCCAACGAGCTAAGCCCGCCGTTACTGAACCAAAATAGTTGCCACTCACAATAGGCACATTCGGTACGGCTTGTTGAACCGCTTCTCGAAGGATAGGTGAACGTGCAGAACCACCCGTCATATAGATAACATCTGGTTTCTTTTCGCCTTGTTGAATAGCCTCTTTAACCAACTCAATCATCTTAGACTTTGGCGTATCGATAGCATCCACCATCTGTTCAACTGAGATATCGACTTCGATCAACTCGGAAGCAACATTCATCGCTGCGCGATACTCTGAAGATTCCGCCAACGCGATCTTAGCTTCTTCAGCTCTACGTACGATGCCGTAACCCAAAGTATCGTGATAAACCTTGAGTAAGCGGTCTAGCTTCTGTGGTTCAGCAGCTTCTTTACGAAGTAACTTCAGTGCTACAAGGTTTTCTCGCGAGTAAAAATTCTTTTGAGCTTCTACATTGTTGATGGCTATTGGGTTCCAGAATTGGGTCAATGGCATATCAATACCGGAAATCGCTTTACTGCTCATACCGAAAGGTGACATCAGTTGTTTGAAAGCCAGGTAAATATCTAAGTCATTACCCCCTACCCTTTGACCACTGTGCGCTAATAAGCTCTGGCTACGATCGGCTTTCCCAGACCAACTCGGGCCCATTTCTAGTAGAGAACAGTCGGTCGTACCACCACCAATATCAACAACCAATACCGTTTGGTTTTCAGTCAGAGTGCTTTCATAATCTAAGCCAGCAGCTACAGGTTCAAATTGAAATGCAATATCTAGGAAGCCCGCACGCTTCGCCGCGCGAGATAAGATAGCTTCAGCTTGTCTGTTTGCTTCTTCACCACCGCGACCGTGGAAGTTAATTGGTCGACCAATAACCGCTTGTTTGATTTGTTCTTGAGTAGTGAGCTCAGCTTGCTGCTTGATGTTGGCCATCATGGCACATACTAGATCTTCAAAGAAGCTAACCTGAACGTCATGTAGCCCACTTGCGCCTAGGAAAGACTTAGGAGACTTTACATAATAGACATCACGCGGATCTTCTAAGTAGAGATCTAACGCTGCCTGACCAAATGCCATGTCTTCTGGCACAAGGTCGATACTCTCTTCGCGGTTGAGGGCAATGGCACGTCGTAGCAATTGCTCACCGACAGCATCGCTCGGTTTGATGTTCAGGTGGCGAAATAGATGTTCAGATACACTCTCACGAGTAGGAGCAAATACGGTTGAGGGAATATAGTGGTTGCTACCTTCTAACGGTAACAAGCTTGGTTCTCCATTGACCATTGCAGCCACAGAACAGTTTGCTGTTCCATAATCAAATCCAATAAACATAATATCCCCCACTCAACAAAAGGGGCGAGATGCTACATGAAAAGCCTTTCAATTACGAGGTCATTTACTATTTTTCAGAGTCAATTTTTAGTGAGTTTTCTCTTAAAACAGATACAAGTGTGTTACATTTCAGCCCAAACAAATCAAGGGTCAGATAGATGAAAACACCTTGCCGAGCGGCTTGTAAAAATAATGGTGGCATGTGTAGCGGCTGCTTCAGAACCATGGACGAAATTATAGGTTGGAAAGGCTTATCTGAGAGTGAAAGAGAGTCTGTGATGAATAACCTTAGTGGTATTAGCTCTACCCACCAATGCCCGCAATGTAACGAGCCTGCTCAGTGCGATATTAGCGCAGGTAAAGAGACCTGTTGGTGTTTTGAGCTAGAGAAAAGAGACACGAGCTCTATACCCAAAGCTGGAGTGTGTATGTGTCGTAAATGTTTGTCTGATTTGCCAATTCAGTAGCCTGTCGGTATTGAAAATCTAAGAAAGAAGCGAGATAAACCCATCTCGCTTCATGGTCTTAATGTTTAAGTAAGTATTTACTTCGCCATTGAAACCTATTTACTTGGACTTTAATACTAACGCTGGCTGGGAGAATTCAACCCCACTCCAACCATGAACCATAAAGTTTCGGATGTTCTGGTGATCTGTGTTCTCTGGAAAACCTAGTACATCATTACGGTAGTATTGACCAAAGCACGCTAGTGTTTGCTCTGCTGAAAGCCCTTGATCTTGGCCGAACGCAAAAATTTTGCATGAACCGTTGTTCTGCCCTGCCTCATTCACCACATCTCCATTACGAAATTCGCACTCAGAAAAATCATAATGAGCCTCAATTACCTGCATTGTATCTTCAAATTGAACACTTTCAGGTGATTCAGACAGGGTGTTTAACAAGGTTTCTAATTCCATTGACTCTTTCTCCTTTAATTAGATTATGGGTAGCAGTGTAACGCGTTTTTTCTTCAGAGTAAGCCGCTGTTTGAGTGGCAAACCATTTCCACTTTTTTCACTCAGATATCTTTATTTCCTCAATTAAAGCAATGACATAGCTCTATTGGGGGCATTATATTGTTTCAACAGATGGTTAACATTTTCATTAAAGAACATGCATAAAGATAAAAACGTAGAACTGTTTAGATACCTTAAACCCGGTACAAAAGCAGCAGGTGTGTTGGAGTTTGGACCCGATGACTCAATTTCGATCAGTACTCTATATATTGAGCACAAAGAAGAGCAGTACCTTATCTTAGAGCTGTCACAAAAAGCGACCGAGGCACTGACGTTAAGAAAGCTCATCAACGTGGATATTATCGTTCGAGCGATTACAGACACCGAGCTTGGTCACATCGTTGCGTTCAAAACGAATGTACTGGCTCATATCACTTCCCCCCGCACATCTCCTATTTCTTCGTCCGCCAACTAACTTTGCAACGAAACCAATCCGTGAACACGAAAGATACAAGGTACGCCTTAACTGCGAAGTGACCTTCGATACCTTGACGCTAGACGCGACACTAGTTGATTTCTCAGTTTCAGGTTGTGGCGTCTATATCACGCAACAATCCGATATTGATGTCGGCAGGAAGATCAAAGTTGACTCGGTCTTGAGTGAACATTTGGATAGCGAGTTAGTTTACAAAGTGGTGAGTAAAAAAAGACAAGGGCAAGGCTGGCTGCTGAGTATTCAGTTTCCTGAACACCTGCATATGAGTGACGAGCTTAAAACATTACTGTTAGAACAAGCTTTCGTTACTGGCTTTAAATAATGGTTAGCGCATGTTCAAAGTGAAGTGCTGACGCCACTTGGTTTAGCACTGTATTTAGTTCAAAGAGGTAAAGAAAAATTAGAGTCTGTTTTCATCCCAATACGAATTTTTGAAATGAACAAAAGCTTGATGCAATGACTCTTCTTTTATCGGCTTAACAATCACATAGTTTGCGCCAGCAGCCATAAAGCTGTCTCTTGTAGACTCCTGAGCATCGGCAGTACACGCATAAATTGGTGCAGATACGCCAATTTCCTCTCGCAGCTGTTGAGTCGTCTCAACACCGCCTAAGTTTGGAAGTTGATTATCCATAAGGATGAGGTCATAAGTGGTCGATTTTGCCATCTCTATTGCCTCTAAACCATCCTTAGCCCACGTAACCACCATGCCATACTTCTTACAAAAAGCCTGCGCGATAAAAGCGTTAGTGTGATTATCTTCCACCAGCAGTACATTCAAAGCGCGGTCAAATAAAGCCTCCGGTTCACCTACGGTCAGCTGTGTAACATCAAGTAACGGCTTAGAATGTAACTCTACCGGAATTTCTATGATGAACTCCGATCCTTGATCTTTCATACTGCGAACTTGGATATCCCCTTCGAGCATATCGACTAGGTTCTTAACGATCGTCAGCCCTAATCCGGTACCACCGTATTCACGTGTTGTCGTCTCTTCGGCTTGGACAAAAGGCTCAAAAATAGCATCAATTTTACTCTCGTCAATACCAATACCAGTATCTTGCACTCGTACGATCAAACTGGCTTTGTTGGTATTGAAAGTACTTTCAAGCTCAAAGCTGACTGAGATACCACCTTGATGGGTAAACTTAAGTGCATTACTCAGCAAATTAAACATAATTTGATTTAAGCGCACTTGGTCAGTGTTGATTTCCATGTCGTCAGCCAGGTGATTGACGATCGTGAATGTGATCGATTTATCCTCACAAAGTGGACGGTAGATGCTGTCTAGAGTGTTAATCAACTCCGCCAAGCGGAAGTCTTTCTTTTGAATATTGAATTGCCCTTGCTCGATCTTTGAGAAGTCCAATATATCATTCAATACCGCTAACAAATGTTCTGCACTGTTACAGAGTACATCGACCTGCTCTTTGTTATCTTCATTGTGCATAGAGCGTTTAAGAAGCTGAGATACACCCAAGATGCCATTGAGTGGCGTTCGGATTTCGTGACTCATCTTAGCCAAAAAATCAGCTCGAACGTTGGCAAGATGCTCTGCCTCTTCTCTCGCTCTATCCGCTTGCCTTTCAGCTTCCACCAACTTGGTAATATCTTGCCCTTGAACCACAACCCCCGTGATGCCGTGCTCAACCCGGATAGCCGACATGTTCCAACGGAATACCTTCTCACCAATCGGTACGTTAATTCCTGTTAGCTTTGCGCCCTGAACCACCATTTGGATATTCGGTAGCATGCGCTGTTCAAAGTCATGGGCAATTGCACCGTAATTATCATCTTCATCAAACAGCGCCATGCGTGCTGCGGGGTTCATCTGGATTAAATCGCCTTTTTCAGACCAAACCAAAATAGGAGAATGTGCAAAGTTAAAGAGATCTTGGAATTTTTGATTCTGCTCGGACAAGCGTTCAAAGGTGTCTTCCAGTGTGCAACCGATATGATGAAACTCGAAAATATTCGACCCATCGAACTTGTTAAACTCTTCGCTATCGCTCGCCGAACGGGTAAAGTGCATCAACTTATCGAGCTCTGCCGCGACTCTTCTTTGAATCCATGTACGAGCGAAGAAGTACATAAACACAATTACGACCACAACAACGATGATGGCGCGCTCATAGTTTTCTTCTAACGCGATAAAATTGGTATTCTTTTGTACCGCACGAATAACCAATGGAGTCTCTACAGCGTTGATCTTGATTGTCGCCACTGTGACGAAATGACGAGGCAACTGCTCGTAAATTTTATATTCAAGAATATCCTTTATCGTATAGGTCTCATCGCCGCTGAACGTCGAGGTCACCGGCGTTCCATGCGCCTCAATTACGATATTCTCACAGTTACTGCCCTGCTGTATGGACTCTGCGAGAGAGAAATTGTTGTCGAGTACGATGGCAATATAAAGTTGGCCGAGAACTTCGCCTGTTTTGTTGTCAACAAT
Organism: Vibrio chagasii; assembly: GCF_002954585.1. Taxonomy (GTDB): domain Bacteria; phylum Pseudomonadota; class Gammaproteobacteria; order Enterobacterales; family Vibrionaceae; genus Vibrio; species Vibrio chagasii_A. Next base: position 89,220 of record NZ_MSCI01000001.1, on the reverse strand, counting down.
GGGGGTTCGGCGAGCCAACAAGTGACGCTTGCCAATCTCGGTGATTACCTGGATAAAGTGCCAATTGCTGCTAAAAGAGACCTCATCAGAAATATGCTCTAGGTTATTTCTGTCTAACCCATAAAACTGAGCGTTGCCATCTTCCCACACTAGTCCGTCATGTGTTGAGACAAAGCGTAGATCAGGAGCATGATCGGGCTCTCGCTGATCTACACCAAAGAAGAAGTAGTTCAACACCTCTTCGTCACCCTTAGCAAAATACTCACGTAAAGTGTCACTGTGTGAGCTGCTGTCTTGGTGAATTTGTAAGACAGATAAGCGATAATCGAACATGTTTTGAATCAGACTCGACGTCTGTTGAACCGTTCGATTGGTCTCTTGTTTTACAATATTACTGCTGGTTTCATAATTATGAATAAGCACGCCAAGTGCCATCACGCCTATCACTAAGATAATGATACGCGTAATAAGCTTAGCTAATGTGTTCCTAGGTGTACTGGCGTAGCTTTTCTTCATTATTGACCTGAGTATCTAAATGCTCGCTGTTTCAGTTCAGAAATGCGTTCTGGGGAGTCTTCTTTAGTCACGATTTCAAAATCACCAGAGTAAACTGTAGGAACGACTTCTCCGGCAAGGTCCCACTTAATAGCTTCTGCCATTGCGATACCTGTGTCGTCGTTCATACGCATAACAGTGACATCAAGGTCACCTCGTTCAATCGCTTCAAGCTCAGCAGAGCCGCCGCCCCAACCATTAACCAAGATATCTCGACCCGATTCTCGAATCGCATCCGCTGCGCCTAAAGCGACATCGGTTGCACATGCATAAATAAAGTCTAGGTCTTTATCGTTCTCTATGCTGATTTTAGCCGCTCGGTAGCCACTCTCTTTATCCGATCTTGTGTAGAAAGAGGATTTTAAGTCAAAGTTCGTATCACTGTTTACATCGTGAATGAAGGTATCACCACGCGCATCACTAATATAACCTTCTGAGCGATACAGAACCGAGTATTTACTGTTCGGCTTGCTGACTTCTTTGAAGTAATTCGCTAATTTTAAACTGCCCGTTGCATGGTCAAAACCAACATACATGAAGGGTTGTCTATCAGCCCATGCACGGACTGGCGTAGTAATGTTCTGCAGAATAAGTTTGGTATCTGTAGAGCTCAATACGTGCTCAATAAATTTACGGTGGCGCGTCGTGTCCAACGTAAAGATCAAATAATCGGTTTTATTTTCTATCGCTTCTTGTAACGAGATACTTTGCTGCGCGAGATCCGCGTTTACTCTCGTAAACACTTGGTTAATTTGATAATTAATTCTTAGCTTATCAAGTCGCTTTTCAAACGCTTGGATGTTGCGAACCCAATAATCAGAGATTTGTTGGCCCGGATACACCACAGAAATCGTGATTGGTTCATCCTGGGCTTGTCTCAGTGGAACTGGAGGGTTTTGTACAGCCTGAACCATTTTATCGGTTAAGGCTTTTTGTTCAGGAAACTTAGAAAGGTAATCTTGGTACTCCCAATATCCGTTAAGGACATGGGTTCCATGGGAGAGAGCGGACGCAGAAAATACGGCTAGTCCAAACAACATCAATAAACGTTTCATATTTTTCTCGTTTTATATGAGCTACTTTGGCTCATTTTTTAACCTAGCATGACACCATCTCTTTGAATGGCTGAAAGATATTATGTAGGACAACGAGGATAAATGATAGCGGCTAAAGCTAATTAGAACGACATTCTAATTGAGTGATATATCAAATGAGAGCGGTAACGGAAAAACTTTAGTGTCACGTGGCTAAACACGCCTTCCGAATTTTATACATTTCAATTTAAAATCAAAGACTTAATAAAAAACAATCTCGGAATTTTTATTTGTTACAATTTTATCAGTAATAACCATTTTAGGTATGAATTATGAGACTTCGATATATTGAATCTTGTCGTCCTGCCACTCAATGATAAGTTTAAGTGATACTAACTTTTCTTTACGTAACTTAGGTAATTGTTTGATCGCGTATTCGGTTTTCAGAGCCTCACTTTTCGACTGGGTCTCCATACTCCAAACTAACTTCAGCGGCCCCTTGCCTTTTAGGGCTTTGGCACCTTTACCAGTTTGGTGCTGCTCAAAGCGGCGTTTTAGATTATTGGTGACTCCACAATACAAAGCGTTATGACGATTGCGGATCAGGTACACGACCCAATCCGCCTTGTTCTCAGATTCAGACATTTACAGTAGAGATTCAACCAGAGCTTTCAGCTCGGCTACTTCAGTTCTTAGGCTTGCAACTTCAGACTCTAGCTCTTCTAGCTTCTCACTCGATGCTGACGGTGCTGCAACACCTGAAGATGCCGTCGCAAACGCTTCAACATCGACTTCACCGCTGAGTAAATGCTGATAACGTGACTCACGCTTACCTGCTTCACGCGGTAGTTTAACAACCAAGGCGCCAGCTTCACGGGTCGCTAACTTTTCGAGCGTTGCTTCCACCTCTTTTACATCTGTGAAATTCGCTAAGCGCCCTGTCCTCGTACGTAATTCGCCCGGCGTTTGTGGACCACGCAGTAACATACAACAGATGATCGCACGCTCTTGTTCTGTAAATTGCAGATCACCAAACTCAGTATTGCAGAAGCGATGCTGATACTTATTAACACGACTATTAAAACTACTTTCGTCACTCACCATGCGGCGAGCAATCAAGCCATCAACGGCATCTAATACTTCTGACTCAGACAACGACAGAACAGGCTCACGATTGCTTTTCTGATTACAAGCTGTGGTCAGACTGTTCAACGTAAGTGGGTAATGATCGGGAGTCGTCACTTCTTTTTCGATCAAGCAACCAATGATTCTCGCTTCAATTGGGGAAAGTACTGTGTTCATCGTTATTCCTTTTTATTATTTTGGTGATTCTGTCTCAGCATTAAACAATGCAGTCACCTAGGACTAGTGCTCAGGCAAAATTGGTACTCGTTTCTTTCTACCCTGTTCATCAATCATTATGATCTTAGAACGGTTTAGCTCTATTTCCACGACTTCCAAATAAGTACGCTCTTTTACATACGCATCGCGAAGCTTGTTTTGCTCTGCTGAAGGTTCAGTCGCTTTATCACCTGAATCTTCGGTTTCCAATTGTTGTTGATTCATTTCACATTTCGTATCAATGCAGTATCTACATGGGATACTAACTTGAACGGCGAGATAAAAACAATCACACATCGGTGAGAGTGACGAATAATTAAACAACCTTACTTTTGCTTTGATCTAAAGACTGTTACATCATCAATTGATGTGCTTTAATCAGAACCAGATAACGTATTTGACGAATAGGAAAAGGAATCTATGAGCAGCGTATTTGAAATTGTTAACCAAGCACGACGTAAGAACAAACTTAAGCGTGAACTGCTAGACAACGAAAAGAAAGTTCGTGACAACCGTAAGCGTGTCGACCTTCTTGATAACCTACTTGATTACATCAAGCCAGAGATGACTCACGATGAGATTCTAGGCATCATCAAAAACATGAAAGCTGACTACGAAGATCGTGTTGATGACCACATCATCAAGAGCGCAGAGATTTCTAAAGCTCGTCGCGACATCAGCCGTCGTATCCGTGAGCTGACAGAAGAAGACAAGCAAATCCAGGGTAAGAAGTAATCTTATAAAGTTGGATGACTTGTTTAGTAACCCACTCTTTGTAGTGGGTTTTTTTGTACCTAAATTCCAGTGTCTATACTTAAGCCTACGTATTTAATGATTCAAATATCATTATCAAGGTCAACGTAAGAAATGGAGTCAACTTATGTACTCAACCATTCTGCTCACCTTAGCGCTGTCATCAACTCAACCCTATCCACAAGAGTTTGAAAGGCTTTATACCGAAAATACCGAAATCACTTATGACGATCTCGTGGTCGACGTTCATGGCTACAAAGTACCAACTCGCTCGGCATTTCGAGGCTGGATGCTACTTAATCATGCTGAAGATAGAGTTAGAGAGATAGGACAACAGCTGAAAGATGCGGGAATCACCCAAAGCATGCCTTTGCACTTAGTGCTGTTACAAGGAACAGACTGGGCGATGAGTAACACCACCTTGTTTACCCTGCCGGATAAAAAGAATGTATCGAACATGATCAACACCTTGAAATACATTCAACAACACATTGAGCCAGAAATCGGTGTGGTGATACCTGAGGCTTAAGGCCGTGGTAAAAAACACTCATTAACGTCAAAAGGACACGGCCATTATATGTGTCTTTTTGACTGTAAATCAAAACAACCAAAATCTAAGCAACTGATAAATAAAAACTTTAGAAGTTGGAACGCTAATTGCTGTTAGTTAAATATCAAAAGAACTAATAGTAACTAGGAATTCAATATGAAGACGATGACTCAACGCTTTCAAACTCTACTTTCTGTATCTAACTTCAGCCTAGCGATTACCACTTTGCTTATGCTACTCAGCATAATCATCGCTTACCCAATGGCGGATCATTTCTCACTACCGGTTCAGATCGTCGCGCACATCAGCACCATCATTGTGGCGGCTTTCATCAAAATCAGTTATGTCGGGCGCTGCCTTGCTCAATACAATTTAGGCATGGAAGTGCGTTAACAAGCTTGTTCCAACTATGGTTTAAAGCTCAATTGCCTTGTTGAGCTTTAAACCAGCTATCAGTTAGACGATATCAAGGCTGCTAAACAGGTCGTAGAGTTGGTGAGATTTATAAGGCTTGGGTAAATAAGCATTCATGCCTGCATCAAAGCAATCTTTGATGTCTTCTTCTAACACACTTGCGGTTAAGGCAATAATTGGCAGTGGAGTCGTTTGTTGCTTGCTCTCCCACTGTCGGATTGCTCTGGTCGCAGTTATCCCATCCATGACTGGCATCATGCAATCCATCAACACGGCGTCAAATTGCGCGCCCTGAGTAATAACATCAACCGCCTCTTGTCCATTACTAGCAATTAAATACTCGTAGCCTGCTTGTTCAAGAAAGAAGCTCGCTATCTTCTGATTCATCAAGTTATCTTCGACAATCAAGATACGTCGATTCAGAAGACGCACTTCTTCTTTTTCTGATTTGGCTTCAAGTACTGGCTCTTCATTCGCATCAAGTGAAAATAGACTATTCAAGAAACGCCGTCCCAAGAATGGCAATGTATGAGTTGAATGAACGGACTCTGTAATCAGATTTGTTTTGAATAAGTGGTGCTGACAAACAATCACGCGGTCTAACGGGTACCGTTCTTTCAACGCCGCTAAATCACTCTGCAGTGAGTGATGTAAGCTATGGCAATACAAGACAAAGTCGCTCTCTTTGATCTCTTCATCTAGCGACGATATCGATCCCACCACCTTGGGTTTTATATTGAGGCGCTCACACTCTTTGACTAATTGGTCGAGATAGTTAAAAGAGTTGGAAATGATCGTTGCACGATTTAAATTTTCGAGGCTTTGAACTTGCGTCTCTACCACATCGACATGCAGACAAAACGTAAAGGTAGAGCCTTCACCTTTTACTGAACGGGCAGTGATGTATCCTCCCATTAAGTCGACAAGCTGCCGACAGATTGCTAACCCAAGCCCTGTACCACCAAACTGACGCGTGATACTGCCATCCTCTTGAGTAAAGGGCTCAAATATGGACTCTAGTTTCTCTGGTTCAATACCAATGCCTGTATCCGAAACACTGCACTCGAGTTTACCTCTACCCATCGACATTGGCGTATAGGCGATGTCCGTTGTGATGATACCGTTAGAGGTGAACTTGATGGCATTCGACAATAAGTTCGTCAGCACCTGCCTAACGCGATACTCATCGAAGAATAGTTGCGGTGGTGTTTGAGAATCAATGTTCACATCGAGCTCAATGTCTTTACTGATCGCCTTAGATAAAATCACGCTCACAGAGTCATAGACGGCTTCACGTAAGTCAGCATTGTGTGGAGAGAGCATGAGGTTACCCGACTCAATCTTAGACAAGTCGAGAATGTCATTCAGTAGCACCAGTAATGAGTGCGACGATGACTCAATATCCCCAAGCACCTCTTGTTGGTTAGGGCTTAGCTTACTCTGCGATAAAATCTCCGCCATACCAATGATCCCATTTAAGGGAGTTCGGATCTCATGAGACATATTGGCGAGGAATGCACTTTTCGCTTTATTAGCTGATACGGCATCTTCTTTGGCTTCAATAAGCTCTTGATTACGTAGGTAGTTACGTTCAATCACCCTATTTAAGGTTTCAGTAAACTCTGCTAGCTCGTCATTGCCCTCAATTTTTATGGTGTTCGGCTTGCCATCGTTATCAGCGCACTCTGAAACGCCCTTCAAGATCATTGATAGATTTCTGTTCAAGCGTATAGAGATCATAGCCCCCAACCACAACAACACCCCCGAAACAGCTAAGATCCAGAACGAGATCACTAAAGTTTGTCTTTTCTGCAACACAATATTGTTTGTTAAATCAAACTGCAATTGCTTGGTGTAAGCACTGATCGCTTGAGAAATGGCTCGCTTTTTGACCTCTAGACTTTTTAGGTGTTCATATACTTCGGGTGATGAGAGTTCTCCTTCGAGGATTCGTGTTGCAAACTTGTCCTGAAACTCATCTTGAGAAACGGTATTAAGAAGTTGCCTAATACTTGGAGAGCTCGTATCCGATTGGAAAAAGGTCTCTAATAACTGCTGCTGTCGATCTAACGCACTAATGTAACTCAGAAGATATTGATTTTTTTGTTCAGGCGAGCGGTACAAGCTGTAGCTCAACCATGCTTCTCGCTGGCTCCAAAACACGTAGTTAGTGAGGTGGACGAACATCGCATCAGCTTGACTAATATCTTCATCCAATAAAGCCACCCGATATTCGGATAACTGAAGCAACACGCCTTTTAATAGTCCGAAAGCCTTATCTATTAACGCCTGATTGCCAGAACCTGGCGTCACATTAGTCAGGCTCATTATCACATTCTTCAGTTCGGTTAGCAGAGGCTCAATATTCAGGTTTTCATCAGACTGCTTTAGTCGAGCCCCGTACTGAGAAAGCCTATCCAATTCTGATTGCAGGGTTAAAAGCAACTGGCCTTTCTCAGAGGAGTCATTAGACAGAACTAACCATCGATGGACATTACTTGAAACCGTGTTAAAAGATTGAAGAGCTTCAACCTTAACTCGTGTAGTTTCAAGATTATTCATCTTCGTGTCGTTCTTGAACACTTGGTTTACTGTAAACCCAAACATGATGATTACAGACACAGTGGTAAGAAGAATTAGACGCCATCTAATTGACATGTTTATCATTTTTATAACTACTCCCTTCCCGAAAGTAATTTAACCTAGCCCAAGTAAAGAATAGGACATTAACAGCGGTTATTGATCAAATTGGATATGAACAAACGATACTCTGAGTCCAGAAAGGCAAATAATGTGCAGTGTACAAAGCAAACGTTGGTATCAGGATAGCAAATCAATGAAACGTTTCATTTCCGAGAGAGAGTTATTATCGCTCACATAACAAGTAAAGAAGTCACATTGATAAGGCAGAAAGGCAGCAAGTCACGGTGCTAGGTACGAACAAATTCCCAAATTAAGGTTAAATTTGTGAGATCCAAACGTTTGCGCCCTGCATTTTTTTCACGCAACGATGGCTTATTTGAAGGTTAAACAACAAAACAGACTGATTAGCTTGTTTATTGTTTACCATTTACGTGTAACTTGTATTGATGATCACAGTTTTACTGAACACTATGACTTTCATTACATATCATATTTTGATTTGAGTATTTTTTGTCGGAAATTAAGTGCTACAGATTGTTAAAGTCAATAGCCTTTACCTACGCATAAAACTTGATTAATGGCTAATATCACACCAACTTACAGATAATTTATCTGCATTTATTTTTCCTAGCAGAATAACCAGTCGTACCTTACAATCCTGCCACATAAAAATTACAAGTTACACACAACGCATATCAAGCACATTTAAGTGGCACAAAAGACCACCGCTTGATAGCTCAACCCCCTATGCTGATTGGCTTCCCTACAACCGCCATGACTGCAGAACTTAACGTGAAAGGTCCCGAGTAAAGATGAGTCCCGAAAAGCACCTCCTAGACTGGCAAACTAGTCAAACTATTGCTGAATCCATCGCTCCAACTTTAGGTCAGTTATACCGCCAAAAAGGCGTAGAAGTTATCCTCTTCGGTAAGACCTTAGTCAACGCAACAACGATCGACATCATCAAAGCTCACCGCATCGCAAAACGCTACACAGGTTCACCGCTAACCGCAGAACAAACTCAACCAATCATCCAACACCTACTATCAATGCGCTTGTCACCTTGCCGCGTTGATGTTGGTCGCCTGGCAGCTCAGTACTGGGAAAACCACGAAGATCTCAGCGCGATTGATGATTTCCTTCAAACGGCTCTGATGGGTTCATTAGAAGGCGAAGCGATGACTACACCTCGCGACGTTGTATTATACGGTTTTGGTCGTATCGGTCGTCTACTGACTCGTATTCTTGTAGAGAAAAGCGGCCCAGGTTACCCACTTCGTTTACGTGCAATTGTGGTTCGTGGTGGTAAAGACGGTGATTTAGAAAAACGTGCAAGCCTACTACGTCGTGACTCAGTTCATGGCCAGTTCAACGGCAGCATCGTTGTAGATCAAGAGCGCAAAGCGATCATCGTTAACGGTAATTTCATCCAAGTTATCTACGCAAATAAACCAGAAGACGTGGATTACACGGCTTACGGCATCGACAACGCACTGGTTGTTGACAACACAGGTGTGTGGCGTGACACAGAAGGCCTAAGCCAGCACGTAGCGTGCAACGGTGCAAGCAAAGTACTGCTTACTGCACCTGGCAAAGGTGACATCAAAAACGTTGTGTTCGGTGTAAATGAAGATGTAATTCAACCTGAAGACACCATCATCTCTGCGGCAAGCTGCACAACCAACGCGATTACACCAGTGTTGAAAGCCGTTCACGACAAATTTGGCGTTCTGTCTGGTCATATCGAAACGGTTCACTCATTCACCAATGACCAAAACCTGATTGATAACTTCCACTCAGGTGACCGTCGTGGCCGTGCTGCTTCATTGAACATGGTACTGACATCGACTGGCGCAGCAAAAGCAGTATCAAAAGCGATGCCAGAAATGGAAGGCAAGCTAACAGGTAATGCGATTCGCGTACCTACGCCAAATGTTTCAATGGCAGTAGCAAACCTAAACCTTGAGAAAGGCACCAACAAAGAAGAGCTGAACACGTACCTACGTCAAATGGCACTATCTTCTGCCCTATCTGCTCAAATCGATTACACAGATTCGACTGAAATTGTTTCTACAGACTTAGTTGGTTCTCGTCACCCTGGCGTTGTTGACGGTGTTGCGACTATCGCACAAGACAACCGCGCTGTTCTGTACATTTGGTACGACAACGAGTTTGGCTACAGCTGCCAAGTTGTTCACTGTATGGAACAAATGATGGGCGTACGCTACAAAACTTACCCAGCGGTTTAATATCTCTGAGTAAAACAAGCTCCACAACATAATAACTATATCCGCGAAGCCTGTTTCAGGCTTCGCAACCCCTTCTGTTTTACTCCCCCGTATAAACAGGAGGGTTGCCACTTAGATCAGCTCTCTCTAACTGATCTGAGTGGCCTTTTTATATCAGAAATTCTGATACACCGTCACTTCTAAAGCTCTACCTCAATATCAGACTGAATCGTGCTTGAACATGCCAGTACATAACCTTGTTCAATCTCTTCTGCTGTCAGTGTCTCTTGGCTGCTAGATTCCACCGAACCTTTCGTCACTTTGCATTTACATGAGCCACAAATACCGCTGCGACAAGCGGTAATGATCGGCACACCCGCTTGCTCTAGTGAATCAGCGAGCGGCGTACCTGCTTCTGCTTCCACTTCTTTGCCAAAAGTTGGGACAAATACTTTGACGACACTGTTCTCATTGTCAGCGATTTCAGTTTGAGGCTCTTCTGACTGAGCGTTCTGAGTAGCTGGTGTAAAGCTTTCTTGATAGAAGTTGTCCATGTTGAACTCAAGTTCTTTTAGATAGCTTTCTATGTCTTGCATGAAACCAACTGGGCCACACAGATAGACGGTGCGATCTAAAATGTCAGGGCTTAGACTGACCAGCCAATTATTATCCAATCGACCTTGAGGGGCCGTGGTGCCTTGATTATCTTTAAGTAATAGCTTCAGATTAAAATTAGAGTAAGTTTCATCAAGTTGGTGTAGCTCTTCAAAATAAATCGTCTCTCGCTTATTACGCGCCATATGGATGAAGTCAATTTCAACGCCGCTATCTTGAGACAGCCAATACTTCACCATCGCCATAACAGGTGTGATGCAGCAACCAGCACTCACTAGTGTCACTTTGTTACTCGTTGTTGGCGTGCAATCAATACAGTTAAAACCACCAGCAGGCTTCAATACAGCAACCTCATCACCTTCATCAAGCTCATCGACAATAAAGTTAGACACCAAGCCACCTTCAACACGTTTAACCGTAAGCTTTAGGCGATTGTCCTCTGGGCAAGAAGCGATAGAGTAAGCTCGATAATCGGTTTTTGTCGGCATATCTAAGCCCAAAGTGATGAACTGCCCCGGCTTGAAATTGAAGTGCAAGTCTTGTGGGATACTCCCCAACTCAAAGCTGACCGTATCTGGTGTTTCGTGCCATTTCTTTAAGCACACTAAATTGATTGAATCGCTATCCGACCATGCATACATCGTAGGTTTACCTTGCTCTAAAGATTAAAATCGAAAAAGCCCCGCCGTTGTCGCTTCTGTAAAACGTTACAACAACGAGGCTTATGAGTTGGCTTGAACTAAGCCGCTAGGATTGTTTTAAGATCTTGTTCTGGCGTTGAGGTAGAACGCATGTCGAACTCGTCTTGAATAATCTTAAGCAGGTTTTCTGTTAGGAATGCTGGCGCTGTTGGACCTGTGTAAATGCCTTTCACACCCAGTGCAAACAGAGTCAGCAGGATAACGATCGCTTTTTGCTCAAACCAAGATAGGACGAGTGTTAGCGGCAGCTCGTTGATGCCACAGTCAAACTCTTGAGACAGTGCTAAAGCAAGCTGAATAGCTGAGTACGCATCGTTACATTGACCCACATCTAATAGACGTGGAATACCATTGATGTCACCAAACTGGTTTTTATTGAAACGGAACTTACCACACGCCAAAGTTAGGATAACTGAATCTTCTGGTGCTTGAGCGGTGAAGTCTGTGTAGTAGCTACGCTCAGATTTATCACCGTCACAGCCACCCACCAAGAAGAAATGCTTAATGTTGCCTTCTTTCACTTGATCAACAACCGCAGGTGCAGCTTCCATTAGCGCATTGCGACCGAAACCAACAGTGATCATCTGCTCGATCTCATCATGCTTGAAGCCTTCTTGAGCTAATGCACAATCGATAACCGCGCTGAAATCATCACCCTCAAGGTGAGCAACACCCGGCCAACCTACAATGCTACGTGTAAACAGACGATCAGCGTAAGCACCAACATCTGGGTTAAGCAGGCAGTTCGAGGTCATTACGATCGCGCCAGGGAAGTTCGCGAACTCTTTCTGTTGATTCTGCCAAGCGCTGCCGTAGTTACCCGCAAGGTGTGGGTATTTGTGCAGTTCAGGGTAACCGTGTGCAGGTAGCATCTCGCCGTTGGTGTAAACGTTGATACCCTTGCCTTCAGTTTGCTGAAGAATCTTTTCTAAGTCATGAAGGTCGTGACCAGAAACAAGAATACAGTGGCCTTTCTTAGTCTTCACATTCACAGTCGTTGGCTGTGGGTGACCAAAGGTGTCTGTCTCACCCTTGTCTAGCATTTCCATTACTTTGTAGTTCATCAAGCCGATCTGCATTGATGTATCCAATAACTGTTTTAGGTCAGTTGGATCGGTTCCTAAGAAAGCCATGATCTCATGGTATTCAGCAAAGATAGCATTGTCTGTTTGCCCAAGAACACGAGCGTGCTCCATATACGCAGCTGCACCTTTTAAGCCGTATAGACAAAGAAGACGAAGACCAATCACATCTTCATGTTGAGATTCATGACCACGGTTAACCGCAGCTTGTGGTGCAAGCGCTAAAAGCTCTGAAGAGTCCGTTGGAAGATCGAATTGCGCGGCAGGAGAAAGCGCTGGAATTTCGAAACCGATTAGAGCCGCAGCTGCACGAACTTTTTGCTCTAGACGCTGTTTAAATTCGTGAGATTGTTGAGCAAATTCAATAATACGAGCAGGGTCGAAGTTCACGTTAGTGAGTGTCGCGAAGAACGCTTTTGGCGCCCACTCATCGATTTCAGTATCAATAACATCGCAAGTGCGACCTAAGTTTGCCCAAAAAGAAACACCTTGAAGAGAATACACCAACACATCTTGAAGGTCGGATACTTCCGATGTTTTTCCACACATACCTTGTGCGAAAGAACAGCCTTTTACAGTAGGTGTTTGAATAGTTTGTTCACATTGAATACAGAACATATGGGGGCTCCAGTAATTTTTATTAGCTGTAAGTACTTCGCTTACAGTGACTTATTCCAAACCCTATAGAGCATCAAGCGTGCCAACTTTTAATTCATTGATTTTTAAGCAATTAACTTTAAACCATATTTTTAGTGCGTGATTATGACTACATTTTACGAGCCAAAGCAAACACACACGTGTCATAGTGACTCTCAGCAATTATTTTACGGCGTTCATGTTTCGTTCAGAAAAGGAGCGATAAAGTAACAACATAGAAAAAGAGGAATGAATATGAAAAATATATTAGTTACGATTGTTGCGCTATTTACTGGCCTTTTGGCGCTATTCACAAGCTTGATCCTTGCTATTCCTTTGGCTATTGCAGCATTAATCACAGGCAAGCGCATTCAAAATCAAATGAAGAAACAAGGCTTCGCTGCTCATATGAACACTCATCACTCATCAACATCTGATGCGGGTGTTATTGAAGGTGAATACGAAGACCTTTCAAATAGAAAATAGTCTAAGCTTTTGCTTCAAGAAAACAACGATAGAGACTACACCAAATAATGCATAGAAAGACCGTCCTAACTCTGCTCGCTATTACGACTTTAGGTCTCGTTGGATGCTCTAACGAGACCATCACTCCAGCTTACGAAGCTTCGCCAAGCCTACCTGAATATCAGCAAGACAGCTTCGATGCCTATGTGACTGAAACTCAAGACTGGCTATTAAAAAACCGTGTATTCATCACCAAAGACAAGCAACTAGAGGTTCAACTTAATTCACCTACTGAGTACAAACCGACCTCCCCTAATGGCAAAGCAGTTCTGTTGGTCCATGGATTAGGTGACTCGCCGTATTCGTTCAAAGACATTGCAGAACATTTAGCCGACCAAGGTTACTTGGTGAGAACCGTGCTGCTTCCAGGCCACGGCAGCCGTGCAGGTGACTTAATGCAACCGCATCTCGAAGATTGGCAAGGCGTGGTAGCTCACCATACTAAGTTACTTGAGCAAGAGTACGATTCAGTATGGCTAGGTGGTTACTCTACCGGTGCAAACCTTGTGACTTCACAAGCGATGAAAGATCCAAAGATCGCCGGGTTACTGCTGTTTTCACCTGCATTTCAACCGAATTCATCGGCCGTGCAATACGCGGGGCTAGCGAGCTATTTTGTGACTTGGGCGGACCAAGATCCTGAAGACAACATACTGCGTTATAACTCACTGCCAATGAACGGAGCATCGGTATACTACGAGACCTCAGAAATCGTTCGTGACGACTTAAAAGAGAAGCAATTCGACAAACCAGTGTTCATTATGATGAGTGAAGGCGACAGTGTGATTGACACTAGTTTCGTTCAACAGGCGTTTACTAAATCTATGCCAAACCCGAATAACGTCTTGGTATGGCAAGGGGAAACTAAGCTCGATGACCCTCGCGCTGTGCAATACAGCATGAAAATCCCAGAGCAACGAATCTCAAACGGTTCTCACATGGGCTTGTTGTTCTCACCAAACAATCCGTATTACGGTATCAATGGTAGTGAGAAAATTTGCTCTAACGGGCAAGAAGAGGGCTTTGAGGAAAAGTGTAATGCGAACAGCGAAGTGTGGTATTCAGCATGGGGATACCGTGAAGAAGGTAAAAATCACGCTCGCCTAACGTATAACCCTTACTTTTCCGACTCGATGGCCAAACTAGATTCAGTGCTAAACTCGGCAGGTTAGTCAGACAAACTCATAAAAACTAAAAAGCTCACTAGCGATTCGCTGTGAGCTTTTTTAATACATCTCTTGTTATTGCAAGTCGATTGCCTAACGCTATATGGTCCACACCACACGCACAGCAAGCAAAATCAAAACGATACCTGACAGTCGATCAATCAACTGCGCTTTTGAACGGATTCGTTCAACAATGAGAGGGCTAGATAGCACCAAGGTGATGAAGGTGTACCATAGACCATCAACAATCAGCGGAGTCGAGACAATAATCACTTGGTTGGTCAGCTCATTGCCAAGCGCGACAAACTGGCTAAACAGAGCGATGAAGAACAGTGCGATCTTAGGACTCAAGATAGAGATTAAGAAAGCTTCACGAGCAGACTGCATGTAGCTCATCTGTTCACCTGCCTCTAATTTGGCAGCTACACCACCTTTCGAACGCAGAGCATTTACTCCCAAGTACAACAGATAAGCTGCACCCGCCAAGCTAATACCTTTAAATAACGTTGGAGATTGCTCCAATACCACTGCCAAGCCTACGATGGTTGCAAACGCATAAATACCAATACCCGCAGCGTGTGACCAGGCAGCGATAAGCCCGTTAATACGACCACCAGCTAAGCTGTGTTTAGCGATCATTGCTAAACTTGGCCCCGGAGACATTGCTCCCAATAGGCAAATCGCCAATAAAGAAAACCAAATTGTTACCGTCATCATTCCATTCCTAGTCAAACCATACGTTCTAGTTGAACGCTTTACCATTGATAGTTAGCATAATTATCACTTGGTATTATTTGAAATCAAAGATAATCATCATGGTTATGATTTTAAGTCATACTTATATTGTAACTCGACTTTTGCATTGCCTCGAACGCCTTTTCTCGAGCCCATTTATGTGCAGAGTCGTTGTCGTACTTCGGGTGCCACATTAACCAATAGGTGTGCATTTCGGTTTCGAATGGCAATGGAAAATACTTAACCTCAAGATGCCTACCTAGGTTATAGGCAATGTGCTCAGGTACAATCATCAAATAATCGTCTTGCATTAACACGTTACTTGCCGATGAAAAGAAAGGAACCTTAAATGCCACTCTGCGTTTAAGCCCTTGCTTTTTCAATGCAATATCGGCGTAGCTGTCTTTGTCCCCTCCTCCAGTCACCTTGATATGAGAGTACTGGACAATATCTTCGGAGCTCAACGCCTCTTTCTGAGCCAATGGGTGTGATTTGCGCATTAAACACACCGATTTGTCCTCTCCAAGCTTGATGCTCGATACATGATCCGGCTTTTTAGGAAACATGCTGGAAGCCAAGTGGATTCCTGATTCATTGAGTGATTCAAGGTAGTTTGGCTGCCACAAACGGTAGGCCAAATTGATGTTCGGCGCGTCTGCTGATACCTCGGCAACAATCACTGGCAAAATATACTGAGCAACATAGTCACTAGAAGACAATACAAACTCACCCTGCCACTCTTGCGGTTCAAATGGTTTGTCATCTAGCAAGTGGTCAAATTCACCGAGTAAGTCATCGAGTTTCTCTTTAAGCAAAATAGCTCGATTGGTTGGCACCAGCTTATTACCATCACGCACTAATAGAGGGTCGCCACATAAATCTCGTAGCTGGCTCAGTTGGCGGCTCACCGCTGATTGTGTGATATGCAAACGTTGTGCGGCTCGACTCACATGACACTCCTCAAGAAGGATATGCAATGAACGCAGTAGATTTAAGTTAATATTGCCTAGCATGAATGTACCGCCGAATTCAGCTTGTTAAAAAACTCGGTCAACACAGTATGAGTCATTAGATGGCGAAGCTCTGGATAGCTTTGCAGCTGATCGCGAACTTGATTTAAACGTTCCATACTCTCGACCTCGACATACAGCATCATATCGGTCTCCCCACTAATTGAGTGGCACCATTGCACACCGTCAATACCATGAATTTGGTTTGCGTAAGATTCGCAGCTATGGTCACTGCTCGACAGGTCGAACTTCAACGAAATATAAGCGCATACGTTTTTCGTTTGGTTGGGCTCATCAACCAAAGCGCAGTATCCTTTGATGACTTTGTCACTTTCCAACTTCTTAATTCGCGCATTCACCGCCGAACGAGAGAGGCTCACTTCTCTCGCAATATCGCTCACTGAGCAACGAGCATTGCTTTTTAGGATATCCAAAATTTGGCGATCAAATTTATCCATGCTTTTGATTCTTCCCATTTATTGTTCTATTTATCACGCCTAATTTGACACAACTCTTGAACTTATAACAGTCGCTGGTTAGGTCAGCCGACACTTTGACACTTAATCCACGAAATACCGTTAAAATGACGGCGGCTTACGACGTTTCGCTAGCTGTATTATTGATGACGACAATGTATGCTTTTATTCACACTCTTTTCCATTTACAGATCAAAATCGTCACAGGCTAGGAGAGCGAATGACCCAGCTAAAACAAGAAATCACGCTAATGTCCGGTATCGGGCAACTTTCAACGACCTTGCTTGGTACTGGGCTATTTATGATTCCCGCTATCGCGGCAGGTATTGCAGGTCAATTGTCACTGTTAGCCTGGTTAATCCTGTTTATCGCCATTTGCCCTATTGCTCTCACTTTCGCCGCGCTAGGTAAACGCTACCCGAACGCGGGAGGCACGGCCTATTTTGTTCGCCAAGCGTTTAGTGAACGATTGGAAACGAGTGTCGCTTGGTTGTTTGTTAGTGTAGTACCCGTAGGTATTCCAGCAGCTATCGCGCTAGCTGGCGGCTTTGCCCAACAGTTATTACCAACTCCGCTCGACACACCACTCGGCGCTCAATTTTTTACCGTGGCCTTACTAATTGTGGTCAACTTGATGGGCAGTAAGTCTTCAGGCCGCCTGCAAACCGTGATTGCCCTTTCGATCTTTGCCTTAGTCAGCGCTTTCGTTTGGAAGGCAGAGATCACTGTCGCCGATATAGCGATACCGAGCCTATCCTCTGACTCTATGTGGTCTATCGGCGCCGCACTGGCCGTGATGTTTTGGTGCTTTGTCGGGATCGAAGCTTTTGCTCATATGGGGGAAGAGTTCAAGAACCCTCAACGTGATTTCCCTATTGCTATCGTTGTTGGTTGTTTCGTTGCTGGCTTAGTGTATTGGGCCTGTTCAGTGGTAATCCTAAAGCTAGGCGCGTATGGCTCAGCGGAGTTTGATGCCGCATCAATCCCATGGGTAACTGAACAACTGTTTGGTAATGGGTTTAAAGCTGTTATCAGTGTTCTTGGTTTCTTTGCCTGTTTCGCTAGCCTGAATCTATACACCCAAAGCTTGTCACGAATGGTCTGGGCTCAGGCTCGTCAGCATCGACCTGATGGCAAAATGGCACAGCTCAATAGCCGCGGAGTGCCACTATACCCAACGTTAGCAATCGGCGTTATCGCTCTGATTTCATGTGTGATTGGCGAGCTGTCCAATCTAGATCTTGAGTTCTTTCTAAAACTCGCTAACGGAATTTTTGTTCTGGTTTATCTGCTCGCAATGCTAGCTGCTTGCCAACTTCTGAAAGGTACATCTAGGTACACGGCGATGCTTTCGTTGGTTATCTGTACTGTCGTGTTTATCTGCCTAAGTTGGTCAATGCTGTATGCTGTGACGATTTTTGTGACATTGTCACTCCCTTGGCAAAAGTGGTTTGGTAAACCCACCGTCTCCATCGATAAGTTATAAGCACTATTGATCCCTTTATTGATAAAAAAGCCGAGCGATCGCTTTGATCTTCGGCTTTATTTCTGCCAAACGAACATTCCCAAAACCCAATAACGCCCCATTCCAATCGCGCTCAACACTCGAGCCATATTCGTAAAAAGAAAATGGTCGAATAATAATATTGTCGAGTTCAGCTCTTCGGCTCCATTCATATTCAGAAATGCCACCATCCCATTTGACGGTGACATGCAGTCCCGCCGCTTGGCTTATTACCTCAAGGTCACCATTAAACTCACTTTCAATAGCATCAATCATCGATTCGTACTTGAGTTTGTACGAACGGCGCATCTTCCTGATATGTCGTAATAAATCACCTTCACGAACAAAATCAGCCAATGCTTCTTGAGTATGGCTTGCGGTGTCTCCACTGAGCGCATCTTTTATCTCGAGACACTTAGTAACCAAGTGCTCTGGAACCACCAAATACCCCAAACGAAGGCCATTGAACATCACCTTACTTAGTGAGCCAACATAGATGATTCGGTCATCCAAACCAAGCTTGCCTGCCAACCCTTGCATACTGGTATATGGTCGGTGCGCGAACTGAAACTCACTGTCATAGTCATCTTCTATGATCCAAGATTGGTTTTTGTTCGCCCAATCAATCAGTTTTAGACGCTGCTCGGTATTAAGCGTAGTCCCCATAGGGTATTGATTACTTGGGGTGACATACAAAGCCTTGGCTTTACTAGAAAGAACTTTATCGATATCAAGCCCAACCTTTTCTCGTACCGCCACACCGTCTAAGTTGAGCTTTAACAGATCAACGATTTTATGGACTTGTCGATACCCAGGTTCTTCCATCAATAGCTCATCCCCCGTCATCAGCGTCGCCATCAAACCAATGGAAATCGCTTGTTGCGCCCCCGCGGTGATAATAATTCGATCAGCATGACAACGAACA
Organism: Vibrio chagasii; assembly: GCF_002954585.1. Classification (GTDB taxonomy): domain Bacteria; phylum Pseudomonadota; class Gammaproteobacteria; order Enterobacterales; family Vibrionaceae; genus Vibrio; species Vibrio chagasii_A. Next base: position 70,327 of record NZ_MSCI01000001.1, on the reverse strand, counting down.
GATCGGCTACTTGCAAGATACCCACTAAGCGCATCTCGCAAGGCCACACTTCCTTGGACATCTTGGTTGCCTGCAATATTTTGACGTGTTGAATGTCGCTGCAGTAGCCTTTGCCATTTCGCAAAAGGAAAAGCGTTGAGATCAGGCACTCCAGGGGCAAAGCCACCATTGATATCCAGTGCTGTCTTTATGTTCCTACGTGCTACCTCGGCCTGCGTAGCCAACTGACTCGTCTTTTGCACAAGGTTAGGTTGAGGCGAGTTCAAGAAATGTTCGGGCTGTTCGACCGACACATAAAAACCGGAACCTTTTCGACTTTCGATATAACCTTCCGTGACTAACTGCTCATAAGCGTAGATCACGGTATTTCGGCTGACCGACAACTCAACAGCCAACTTGCGTGTTGAAGGTAACTTGCTGCCTTTACTCCATAAATCTTGAACGATCTTCTCTCTGATCGCATGGAATAAAGCGGTTTGACGCGTGTCATGTTGCTCACTAAGTTGTAGGTCACCGACATCGATAGGCTGCATAACTGGATCCAAATAGTGTTTAAAAGTGGCTCTATTTAATAGACCAGTTAATCGCTACATTAATCAAAAGGCAATGATTAAGGAGCGATTATGTTATCCAACGCGAAAAGAACCACGATTAAAAAAGGGGCTCACAAAGCCGTATTTGAACAAGAGAAACTGCATCAGATCATTGATGAAAGCTTAATCGCGCACATTGCATTACAAGGTGAACAAGGCCCGATGGTAATACCGATGCTCGCGTGGCGAGTCGATGACATGGTCTACATTCATGGCGCCAAAAACAGTCGCTTACTAAAAGGGCTTAAGAAAGGCGAGCCAACCTGTTTAACATTCACCTTATTCGATGGTTGGGTCTTGGCTCGCTCAGCCTTTCATCATAGCGCCCATTATCGTTCTGCTGTGGTGCTCGGATCATTTTCAGTCGTCGACGACAATCAAGAAAAGGATCGCTTGCTGAATATCTTCATTGAGCAGATAGCCCCAGGAAGAACCGACGAGGTTAGACTGAGCAATGAAAAAGAGCTCACTGCGACTGAGTTATTGGCGATACCGCTAACCGAAGCATCAGTAAAAATTGGTAAGCATGGTGTGAATGATGACAAAGCCGATATGGATATCCCGGTTTGGGCGGGTGTACTCCCCTATCGAACTATTGTGGGGCCACTAGAAACTGTAACTGAGCAGGAAGGGCTCATTGAAAAGCCAGATTATCAACAAGCTTATGGTGAACGCTGGTATCAAAATTAACAGACCGAAATGGTCAACACGTTAAAATTGTATACAATCTGGTTATCAAAAATTTAACATCAGTAAATAACGTAGCCGAGCGATGCAGACGAATAAGGACTTTCAACAACATCAGGGCTTGCTCAATGGTATTGGGCAAGTCTACTTCACTCCAACAATCATCACGTCGGTTTTATTTCTGATTGCCATCTCAGTCGAATCCCTTCCCCTCTCAGCCCTCACACTATTCGGCGCAGCGAGCAGTTATGTGTTTGCTTACTATAGTAGGAAGCCAATCGATAACATCAATAATGGAATGTATGCGTTGAATGGTGCACTTGTCGCACTGTTTATCGGTAATATATTTGGGATCACACCCGTCTTGGTGATAGTTACCTTCTTAGGTGCACTGTTCACTGTACCCATAGCAACCGTGGTATTTGGCTTTAAAAAGTACCTCGGCTATACCAGCGCTTTCGTCATAACATCTTGGTTAATTTATGTGGCTCAGTGGAGCTTAGATCTAACGGTATTTTCTCCTTCTGTCGATGAGCAAGCTCCACACATCCACACAGCGACAAATTTAGAGATTCACCTCCCCCCTTTTATCGTGACCATGCTTAAAGGAGTCAGCCAAGTCAGCTTTGTCAACAATACGTGGACGGGGCTGATTATTTTAGTAGCGATCATGCTCAACAACATCCGAAACGCTATTTGGGTAGTGTTGGCAGTAGCCATCAGTACTCTGTTTAGTGAGGTAATTGGCGCAGATGGCGAACTGATCGCTCAAGGGCTATATGGATACAATGCTGTGCTAGCGACACTCGCATTGATTCTATATCCAAGAGTTTCATGGGGTTGGGCGATATTAGGCGGTGTACTTAGTTGTTTAGTGACACTCATATTCCACACTCTTAACTTACTGCCGCTAACCGCACCTTTCATTCTCAGCACTTGGGTCATGGTGTACTTATCGAGCAAACAACACACCTGATATCGCTCTATAAGCCGGTTCTAAACCTTTCGACATACTGCTTCGGAGTCAAGCCACGGTGCTTTTTGAACATTCGCGTAAAGCTTGCCACGTTGGTATAGCCGAGGCGTCTCGCCACCTCTTCAACCGGCAATGAATAACTCAACAACTCAACGGCAACGTTACTCAATGCGTAACCCATAATAGTGGAAAAGTTGACCCCGAGCTTGTGCAGTCGTCGCTGAAACTGCTGCTCAGACAAACCAAGTAAACTCGAAACCTTGTTCAACGTTGGTAAGCCAAAATGGCGACTATAGTTGATCATTTCATAGGTCACCTTATGTTCATCACCTGCGTCTGGCATATTGAGATAGTTATCTAAATCATGGAAATTCATCGCTAAACTCATTTTCCCTTCTGACGGTGAGTGATTCATAGATAGCCTAGATTTACTCGGTATCCATACCTCAGTTCTTGGTTGTCCCCATTGAATATTGCAACCAAAGTACTCGTGATAAAGCTCAGTATTTTCTCGATGTCCGGCAATAGAAACCGCAGAAGGCACGAAATCAGGCCCGAGATAACGCCTTAATATTTTCATCATAAAGATCGCAACACGTACTGAATCGTGTACCTTGCCAGTCTCGGAGTATTCAGGGTTGTCATAACACCACTTAATCAAGTTACCCACTTGCGCCCCATATAAGAACGCGCCCGACTGCAGACAATGCAGCCCGATGTTAACGCGTCGAATGGTCGAAGCTAGGTCGTGTCCAGAGAAAAACCAGTTAGCAAGTGGCCCTAACTTCTCGATATCGACTCTATCAGCAAGCTTTAAGATGATGTCTGGATCATCCGTTTTCTGCTCAAGTAAGCCATACCATTTATCCACTTCATTGACCGGAATTAGGTTCATAGCGTTAGCAAATACCGATTTGGGAATGCCTAAAGAATCCATATCTAGCTCACGATTCACCGCTGCGTACTGATATATACCTAAAATTCCTAATGCTCTTAAGAAGTTACAATTATTCATTCGTCGCAAACCCCAGCCAACACAATTACAGATCACCTCATATAGGTGTCATTATTAAAGTAATTAGTAAATTTGCAACCTATAAATCTGATATCAATCACACTCAGCGCTCAATTTAACCTAGGGTATATCAATGAGTTTAGTAAGTGTCCCATTTGTTGGAACTGGCGCTGACACAGTGCTACATGTGGTTGCAGGTGTTGTACTCGTCGCAACGATTGCAGCTGCATGTTACGGGTTCTGGCGTGTCCATGAACTACCTATCAACAAGGCTCACAGTAAAGAGCATCAACAACTCGGTTTGATCACCGCGCTCACTTGGATTGGCTTTTTATGGCACTGGGTGTGGGTACTCGCCGTCATTTTGGCATTCGTTGATATGGAAAAAGCAATCATCAACCTTAGGGATACATGGAAAGCCCCCGCAACACCGAAAGAAACCAGTAACGCTGATAACAAAGACGAGGAGAAGCAAGCATGTTAGAAGGCTTAGCTATTTGGGCACTGTTCATTTATTTACTGAGGCTAATTGGCATGCCTTGGAATAAAGGAACGAAAGCCTTTGCGTACCTAGGTGGTACTTCTTGGTTGCTATTTGTGTGGGTAGGACTGATTAACTTTACGCCAATGGACCTCTCAGGTGGTTCCGTCGTTCAATCTCCCCATATTCAATTACGTCCAGATTCAACCAATGTGACAGGAAAAACCACGAAAGTTCATATTCACCCAAACCAAGACGTAGCTGAAGGTCAGTTGATCTATGAGATTGACGACACCAAATATGTGATCGCTCGAGATAAGGCGAAGGTTCAACTTGAGTCAGCAGAGGTAGCGTTAGACACAGCTCGCCAAGAAGTCAGCATTGCAAAAGTCAGCTACCAATCAGCGCTTGAGGACATCAAAGCTTCGATAGCACAAATTGAATCAGCAAAAACCGACTTAGTTTTGCAGTCTAAGACACTGGATCGTTATCAAAAGCAAAACAGTGTGGTTGAGCACACCATTACAGAGTCTGACATCGACCAACAAACCGCAAAGGTGGACTTAGCAACACACAACGTCACTACACTTGAATCTCAGTTGAGTAAGAAAGAAGTAGATGCGGAGAACGCTAAATTAAACATCCACAAAGCCGAAACCAATGTAAGTAAGAAGCAAACCGAGGTCGACTCTGCAAAAGCGACGTTGGCAAAAGCACAATGGGACTTGAATAGCACGAAAGTAACGGCGCCATCAGATGGCTTTGTTACCAACTTTATTCTTCGTGAAGGGCAACGTGTTTCGATGATGCCTCGTATACAAATGTATACCGAAGAGAAATACGTGTTAATGCGAGTAAACCACCAAGCGATTCGCAACATCAAAGTCGGTCAGCCTGCGGAGTTCGCAACAGCGGTATACCCAGGGAAAATCTTCTCTGCGACAGTTGAAGGAATTGTGGAAGCAACGGGTGAGGCACAAGCCAGCTTATTAGGTATCGATGAACAGGTTCGAGTAACCACAGGTCGAAACCTTCAGAACAAGCATCACTTCGTTCGTTTGAAGATTGATGAAACAGAAGGTTACGACATCCCTGTCGGCTCAGTAGGGCTTGCTTGGGTTAGTGGTGAGAAGCCAATTAGCTTTATGGCCTTCCTGGATGTTATTCGTGGCATCATCATCAGAATGAAGTCTCAACTGTACTTCTTCTACTCTATCTAACCACCTTCATGGATTAGAAACACCAAGCCCGAGTGATCACTGATCACTCGGGCTTTTCGTTTCTTGAATACAAACCAATAAGCTTAACTCAGAAAGAAGAGCCAACAGCTTGTCCCCCCCTACTATTTATCGTCAAACCAATAGTAATTCGCAAAATGCATTCGCATTACGCAAAAACCCAATTTCAAAATGCTAAGAAAGCGCTTAAATACGCACCAAATTGCTATCAAACAGTCGATAATCAAGGTTGTTAGAGTTGGCACACTAACTGCAATGTAGTCTGTGACCCTTCTTAAGCCGAGGGTCACCTAGCCAACTGACGTTGTTAGTGAACCTATACTTGTTCACAAAATATATAAGCCAATCGCGGTTATTGCGATTGGCTATTTTTTTACCTATCGTTTACCAAGCTTGCATTCCCTGTATACAGATAACCATTCATACCAATAACAATCAACATTCATACTCAACCTACACCTTGTTAGCCACCAACAAGTGATAGAAAACGTTTTCTATTAATTCCTATGAGATAATTCATAAAAATAACCTTATGTTTTATATGTAAATTTGACCAAAAACTGGTTTTAACGACCGACTATTGACAAATTTAGCATTGACTATGTGATTTATATCACCATAATGCGCACGTTTGCCTGCAATATGGCGACCGTTAATTTTAATTTTGATCATTTGCGGAGGTTAAAAAATGGCTGCTGATAATAACTACAGTCTAGGGCCGGTTCCAACATCGGCTAGGAAAGGAGTTGCTTCACTCACCATGGTAATGCTTGGACTCACTTTCTTCTCTGCAAGTATGTGGACAGGTGGTTCACTCGGGACAGGCCTTTCATTCAACGATTTCTTCCTCGCCGTTCTCATCGGTAACCTAATTCTCGGTATTTACACTTCTTTTCTTGGCTACATCGGCTCATCTACTGGCCTCTCAACTCACCTCCTAGCTCGTTTCTCTTTCGGTACCAAAGGCTCATGGCTTCCTTCAGCCTTACTTGGCGGCACACAAGTCGGTTGGTTTGGCGTAGGTGTGGCTATGTTTGCAATTCCGGTACAAAAAGCGACAGGCATCGATACCAACACACTGATCATCGTATCGGGCTTGTTAATGACAGGTACAGTGTACTTCGGCATCAAGGCGCTAATGGTACTTTCAGCGGTTGCCGTTCCTGCTATCGCGATTCTAGGCGGCTATTCTGTGCTGACAGCGGTAGACAGCGTAGGTGGTCTAGAACAGCTACAGCTTATCAAGCCGGAAACGCCAATGGACTTCTCTGTTGCGCTCGCGATGGTTGTGGGTTCATTTGTGAGTGCAGGTACATTAACGGCTGACTTCGTGCGCTTCGGTAAGAAACCAGCAAGTGCGGTACTCATTACTATGGTCGCATTTTTCATCGGTAACTCACTGATGTTCATCTTCGGTGCAGCCGGTGCTGCTGCTACAGGCCAAGCTGATATTTCTGATGTTATGATCGCACAAGGTCTTCTACTTCCGGCGATTATCGTCCTAGGTTTAAACATCTGGACGACTAACGAAAACGCACTGTACGCATCAGGTCTAGGCTTCTCAAACATCACCGGTCGCTCAAGTACTACAATGTCTATCATCAACGGCATTATCGGTACCATTTTCGCGCTTTGGTTATACAACAACTTCGTTGGCTGGCTAACGTTCCTTTCGCTAGCGATTCCACCAATTGGTGGCGTAATCATCGCTGACTTCTTCGCGAACCGTAAGCGTTACAAAGATTTTGCAAATGCGGAGTTCCAAACCGTTAACTGGGCTGGCATTATCGCGGTTGCAACAGGCGTAGCAGCAGGTCACTTCCTTCCTGGCGTTGTTCCATTGAACGCAGTATTAGGCGGTGCTATCAGTTACCTAGTGCTAAACCCTCTATTGAATAAAAAAGCTCTGAAATCTCAGGCCGCTTAAGGACACACTATGACAACCTTATTAATCAAGAACGCAAAACTTCAAGACCAAGAAGGCTTGAAACAGATTCTGGTTGAAAATGGTCAATTTTCTCGCATTCTCGATAATGACGCGCAAATCAACCATCAGGGCGAAACTCTTGATGCACAAGGCGGCATTGCGGTTTCTCCTTTCTGTGAGCCGCACATTCACCTAGACACAACTCAGACAGCTGGTGAGCCTAACTGGAATATCTCTGGTACCTTATTTGAAGGTATTGAGCGTTGGGCGGAGCGTAAAGAACTGCTTTCAATTGAAGATGTTAAGTCACGTGCGAAGCAAACTCTGAAATGGCAAATTGCCAACGGTGTTCAACACGTTCGTACTCACGTAGACGTGTCTGACCCAACGTTAGTCGCGTTAAAAGCGATGGTTGAAGTGCGTGAAGAGATGAAAGAATGGGTCGACATCCAGATCGTTGCATTCCCTCAAGAAGGCATTCTTTCTTATCCGAACGGCAAAGAACTTCTAGAAGAAGCGGTGAAGATCGGTGCGGATGTTATCGGTGCTATTCCACACTTTGAGTTCACTCGTGAATACGGTGTTGAATCATTACACTATGTATTTGAACTTGCACGTAAATACAACTGCTTGATTGACGTTCACTGTGATGAAATCGATGACGAGCAATCTCGTTTTCTTGAGACACTTGCAGCCCTAGCTCACAAGTTCGAAATGGGTGAAAAGGTAACAGCAAGCCATACAACAGCGATGGGCTCTTACAATGGTGCTTACGCATCTCGCCTATTCCGCCTGCTGAAAATGTCTGGCATCAACTTCGTTGCAAACCCGTTAGTGAACATTCACTTACAAGGTCGTTTCGATGATTACCCTAAACGTCGTGGCGTAACTCGCGTGAAAGAGATGCTCGCTGCCAACATCAACGTTTGTTTTGGCCACGATGATGTCTTTGACCCATGGTACCCACTAGGCACAGCAAACATGCTTCAAGTACTGCATATGGGCCTGCATGTGACTCAAGTTATGGGCTACGACCAAATCAACAACTCGCTTGATTTGATTAGCAAAAACTCTGCTCGCACACTGAACATCCAAGACAACTACGGTATCGAAGAAGGCAAGCCTGGTAGCCTACTGATTCTTCCTGCTGAAAACGGTTTTGATGCAGTACGTCGTCAAGTGCCTGTGCAGTACTCAGTACGTCACGGTAAAGTGATCGCAGAGACACAACCAGCAAAGACCAAAATTAATCTAGATAAAACGGAAGATGTAAGCTTTAAACGCTAATATCGTCTATAATTATGATCGAATAAAAGGAAGCTGAGATGCTTCCTTTTGTTGTGTTGTGCGAAGCAATAAAACTATCACTAATTCAGTGTGTTTTTTGTGGATTCGCACGGTATGACAAAAAAAACACTGATTTCGCAATCAATGTGTGTACATCTCGAAAGACTGTGTTAACATGCACTCGCTCTGTTAGCCGGAGTTATTTAAGTTAGATGAATAGTAAAAAATTGACATGTAAAATCGTTACCCGTTTTTGTAAGTAGTTTTTCCTTATTTCTTAGCAATATTAAATAATTCAATTATCAGCGCATTGCATTGAATGCAATCAACAATTTAGAAAATTTATGAATAAGGGACAAATTATGTCTAACACAAATACTGGCACTGTAAAATGGTTTAACGAAGAGAAAGGTTTCGGCTTCATTTCTCAAGACAACGGCGGCGCTGACGTATTCGTACACTTCCGTGCTATCGTTTCTGAAGGTTTCAAAACTCTGAAAGAAGGCCAAAAGGTTTCTTTCGAAGTTGAAAACGGTCAAAAAGGCCTACAAGCAGCAAACGTTGTTGCTCAATAATTAGCATTAGCTAAAAAGAATTTTAAAGCGCTGATTTTTATCGGCGCTTTTTTGTATCTGTCGAAAAGTTTCTGCCTCCCTCCTACTGCTGAGCGCTTCCTCTACCCCACGCTTAAATCACTCGCAGTTCTAACAAACGAACTCACTTTGGCTCACCCACATAAAGCGTCATTTCTCCAAATCCTTGCCTAGCTTTGGTTCTGCTATCTACATCGCTGTTGCAAAGTGAATAACTCAAAATATGGTTAAAGAACAATCCATTAGATCGCCGTTATAAGTACGCAATCGATATGCATAATAAAAATGAGTAATTTATCCAACCCTCATCCATTAATTATATAATTTTTAAAGCAAAGCTCCTCGAAATCCGCTAACCTTGTCCACAAGTGGCTTTAGTTGGTTTGATATCTGCAGTAAAAATAATGAACAAAGACGAATTTCAGAAATCCACCGCTAATCTAAAGAAAGCGGTGCCTCTTATGATGAAGAACAGGGTGTCGACCACACCTGCAAATTACGCCCTTTGGTACACCTATGTCGATAATGCGATTCCGCAACTGACTAAAGAGATGGATGGCGTGCTGGAGCATTATGGCATCTGCCCTCCTGCTGTTGGTGAACAACTTTACAACAATTACGTTGCCAGCAAATCAGAAACCAATATCAATGATCTGCGCGCTAACTTGGAACTATTGGTATCTGAACTATCAAACTCGATGAATGATACTCTGACGGATACTTCGGCTTTCTCGGATATGATCGATAAGAGCTTTGAGGATCTGTCTCGTGTGGAAAATGAAAGCCTCTCTATCGACGAGGTGATGTCTCTAGTACGTCAGCTTGTTTCTGAGTCTCGAAACATCCGTCATTCAACTCAATTCTTGAATTCTCAGCTCAACTCAGCGACCTCTGAAATCTCTAAGCTCAAAAGCCAGCTTGTTGAAGTACAGAAAGACGCACTATTTGACAGCACCACCACCCTATACAACCGTCGCTCTTTCGACCGCGACTTAGAAACGCTCTGCGAAGCGAACCAGTCTCTTTGTTTGATTCTCCTCGACATCGACCATTTTAAGAACTTCAACGACACCTATGGTCACCTATTTGGCGACATGGTTCTAAAAGGCATCGCTCGTAAACTCAAGCTAAGTTGCCGTGAAGGCATTTCTGCTTATCGCTTTGGCGGTGAAGAATTTGCACTGATTGTGCCGAATAAATCAGTACGCATCGCACGCCAACTGGCTGACACTAACCGTCGTTCGTTAGAGAAGCTATCGATTAAAGACCGTCGCAGTGGTGAACAAGTCGGAAATATTACTGCTTCTTTCGGTGTGGCTGAACTTGAACCTGGAGAGTCACCACATTCATTGATTGAACGCGCAGATAAGTTGCTTTACGAAGCCAAAACACTCGGCCGTAATCGCGTTATGCCACTTTAAAGACAATCACTTGCTCGGCGATTGAAGCCAAATACGCGTGGTGAATACTAATTAAAACTAGAAAGCCCCAAAGGCGTTACCTTTGGGGCTTTTTTTTACTGTGTTCTGAGAACTAGGCTTTAAATTTGGAAGCAGTAGTTAAGGCAGTAGTCTTCACCACTTTTTGCTCTAAATTCTTTATCTTCACTGCACGCCTTTGGCTTACCCTTTTCATCGCCTTTAACTAGGCTGATCCAGTGGCGCATCGCAGCAATAGTTTCTTGTTGTAAAGTCGTATTCGTTGCTTCAGTTGGAGCTTGACCGAATGTCGTGCAAGATTCCAATTGGATATCATCAATCTCTACCAGTTCAATGCAGCCAGTACCTTTGTGACAACCAAACATCACTTCTAAGTGACTTCCGCTACCATCACGGAACAAGATTGAATCAGGGTCGCTCTTCTCACCCATGTAGGCTACAAAGTGCTTAGGGTGTTTTAGGCCGCTATGCTGTCCGTCTTTGAAGTAAGCCATGATATGACGGTAATCGACTACGTAGCTCGTTACGTCTTGGTGAGAGCCATGCTCAAGAGGAAATAGACGGTCAAGCAGTTGCTTTGCTTTCACTTGTTTCTCATTTTGCTGGTTTGCACTGATTGTCTCCACGGCAAAGACAGCTTCAGCGATAAATGGCTTTGATTGTTTTTGGATTTCTGTTTTATCGAATGTAAGCATATTCATAGTCTTTCCCTCTTGACTAGTCCGGTGAAAACCACCGATTTTTAACGCAAAAATGAGTCCTAGAGCAATTATTCCAAACGAACGATTAACTTATTTATCGTTTTGTGAATTGCTTAGTTTGTAGATTAGCGCTTTTTTACATACAATTTGACAACAAAAATTTTACAATGTGAATTTTACAAATATGGCCTTGTCAAAAAGTTTAGTTCGTCAGTCACATTTTCTAGGTACCAAGATACGTAACCTTAGGAAGCGTAACCATTTAACGATGGAAGATCTGTCTGCGCGTTGTATTAGAATCAACCCAGAGTATGCACCTTCCGTTTCTTACCTCTCTATGATTGAACGTGGAAAGCGAGTCCCAAGCATCGATATGCTTGAAGTGATTGCTCAGGTCTTCCAAAAGAGCCCAACATGGTTTCTTGACGATGAATCAGAACAGCAGGCCATTGCTCCCGACAAAGGTAATCGAGGCGGGATTAGCGGTATGGCTCTTGAGCCTAGCTTCCTTTTCTCTAACGACATCCTGCAAATTGCGATACCAGAGATGTTGTCACAAACAGGTATCTCTGGGCGGCAATTCGCGCATCTATTAATTAGAGCCCACCAAGAGAGCCACCAGAACCACTTCCCTGACCTTGAACGCGCTGCTGAAGAGGTAGGCCTAAAACGACTCAACCTCAACATAGAAGACCTGATAGACATCGCTAGAAGCCTCGGAATCAACATCCGCTGGGTAACACGTACACCGCAAGATGTAGTCGATGAACTTGGAATCAACGCCAAACAGTTGGTAACGTCCTTCTTTGAACCGCCTAGCACCATCTTCTTAAATGAAATCCTCAAAGAGTATCCAACGCGTTTGAAATACGACTTGTCGGTTTACATCGGCCATTGCATTTTGCATAGCAAAGAAGGGTTAAAGAGTGTGTTGTCTGTTGGTAATAACAACACATGGGACGACACTCAAGTGTCAGGCTCCTCCCAACTCAACTCTCAAGATATTTTGCAAGCATGGCGAGATTTTGAATCCAGCTTCTTTGCTGGAGCGCTACTGTGCCCTAAAGTTCCATTCAGACAGTTACTTGACCGTACCGGTTATGAAATCGACGTTCACAAAAGAGCAGGGGTTTCCCCCTCTGTTGCGATGCGTCGAATGACGGTAGTATCGCCCTACCCTCACTGGCACTACTTTGATGCTTATGGACCGGGGAAACTCAAGGCCGTATACCGCGGGAACGGGATTCCACTGCCTTGGGGAAATATGAGAACGGTCGCCGACCCATGTCAACATTGGGCTGTGTTCCGTCGATTATCTGAGCCCCGTGCGGGTAGCTCGGCTCAAATCTCCATTTTGAATGTGGGAGAGGAGCCAAGAATCTACTGTTGTGAATCCATCAATATGACGGATCCAGCGGGTAACAATCGCGTATTGTGTGCAGGCATAGACCTCAACCCTGCGATTGATGCCCAAGGCGGTAATTCAAGAGAAATAGCAGAGCAGCTTAAGGCTTCATGCGTTAATAATGGCGGCTCTGTAGCTATCCCACGTAACATCAAGAAAGATCTCACGACAATAGCCAAGATTCTAAATATAAATTGGATTGAACGTGGGATTGAAACAGAGGCGAGGCTTATCTGCTCCAGAGGCGGAGAGTGCCCACGCCAACCAAGCTGTTATTCAAAGTGCGGTGAGTGATAATAGCGAAACCAGTAGAGCATGGATCTTAGTATTCATGCTCTGCTTGTTTTGCTTAGCAAAGTTGAGCGAGCTAATCAGGGTTAATGGATAATTCGGTTTGCTTGGTTTTGGAAGAGAGTAAGAAGTAAAACAAAAATAGAACCTCAAATTCAGGCAAAAAAAAACCAATCACAAAAGGGCGATTGGTCATATATTTTGTGTGAACAATAAAGGTTCACTAACAACGTCAGTTGGCTAGGTGACCCTCGGCTTAAGAAGGGTCACCTATAACAATGCAGCATACGTGCCAACTTTTAAAACACCTATTTACTACGCATCTGGACACGTATTAGCCGTAAATTCCTGTTTGTTTTGCAAACTGGAATTGCAAATTGCAAATAACAACAAAAACGCTAGTGATTATGTTGTTATTAAACAATCATTAAAAATTGGTTACCCTTGAGTCAAATCACTGTTTTTAGTTTATTCAATAGGTTTAGCCTCCACCAGCTCTCTCCTTTTCAAAACATCATGTATAAAAAAACGCGAACATTGATACTCAATATTCGCGTTTATTCGATTCTAAAGAGACTGGAGATGTTTCCCAGGAACGACGCTCAGCTTAGCGCCCTCCCCTCAGTTCATATAGTGCTAGTTTTACTTTTGAGATGCTGGCTTCGAGCGAGAACGAGACGGTTTATTCGCCGAAGGCTTATTTGTTGATGGCTTGTTTGATGACTTACTCGGTCCGTAACTACCACCGTATCCAGACTTCTTCGCCTTGCCAGAGCTTGTCGGCTTACCTTGGTTGTTTTTTGAACCTGAACGACTCTGTGAACCCGAGTGGCTTGGTGAATTAGATTGGTTCGAAGCTGGCTTCTTACCTGTATTCCCAGGCTTGAAGTTACTGCCATTATTTCTTACTGACTTCTCTTCACCCGCAGCAGTTGAACCGTTTTCAGCTGGCTTCCTAGCGCGTGTAGGTTTACGTTTTGGCGCAGAACCTGTACCTGGTACATGGCGCTTGTTCTTGCCTGCAGGCTTATGACCGCGAGCATTATCACCCGAGCGTTGGCCATCCACATGTTCACGTGGTTGTTTCGCTTTCTTCGGCTTTTTAGGCTTAATTGGACGCGTATCCAAGCGAGACTCAGGTAGCTTATTAACTGGCGAGAAACCTTCCAGCTCGCGACGCTCTAACACTTGCTGGATTAAGCGCTCAATTGCGAAAAGCTCACCAACTTCATCTGCACAAACCAATGAAATTGCTTTACCAACTTCACCAGCACGGCCTGTACGGCCGATGCGGTGTACATAGTCTTCTGATACGTGTGGAAGGTCAAAGTTAACCACTTGAGGTAATTGTGGGATATCAATACCGCGAGCCGCAATATCAGTTGCAACCAATACTCGAACCTTACCTGTTTTGAAGTTCTCTAGCGCTTTAGTACGAGCGCCCTGGCTCTTGTTACCATGAATAGGTGCAGCAGTAATGCCTTGTTCATCTAGGAAACGAGCTAGCTTATTAGCACCGTGCTTAGTTTTGCTAAATACCAACACCTGACGCCAATCATTGTCTTTGATCAGCTTCGCAAGCATTGGGCTCTTTCTCTTCTTATCGACTGGGTAGATGCTCTGCTCAACCGTTTTCGCCGCTGAGTTTGCAGGGCTTACTGAGATTTCAACCGGGTTATTAACCAAGCCTTTCGCTAGGTTGCGGATATCATCAGAGAAGGTTGCAGAGAACAGTAGGTTCTGACGTTTCTTAGGTAAGAAAGCCAAGATCTTACGAATATCGCGGATAAAACCCATGTCTAGCATACGGTCCGCTTCATCTAGGACTAGGATCTCAAGTTGATCGAAACGCACAGCATTTTGGTTGTATAGATCAAGCAAGCGACCCGGTGTTGCCACCAGCACATCACTGCCTTTACGCAGTTTTTGCATCTGAGGGTTAATTTTTACGCCACCGAATACAACACTCGAAGTCAAAGGTAGATTGATACCGTACTTAACAACACTGCCATTCACCTGTGCAGCAAGTTCACGAGTCGGTGTTAATACTAATGCGCGCACTTGGTTCTGACGAACACGAGGGCCTTTTGACAGCAATTCAAGAATAGGTAGCGTGAAGCCAGCAGTTTTACCTGTCCCTGTTTGAGCAGCGGCCATTACATCTTTGCCCGTCAGGACAGCTGGCACGGCTTTCTCTTGGATTGGTGATGGCTTATCGTAACCTTGTGCTTCAATAGCTTTAAGGATTGGTTCTGAAAGGCCAAGGGAGGTAAAACTCATAGATTCTTTTCTCAGTTGAATAACATTTAGTACGAGCGACAAATGATAAAAGGGTGCCGCTGCAGCTTTTGCTGATCAAATCATTGATACGGAGCAAAGCGCGGTATTCTGAGGCTTTTCCCCACATTCAGCAACTAAATTCTAATCGCAACTGAGATTATCTCTGGGTTATCTGACGCTTCTGGTCGTACATTTTTTCATCAGCGGCTTTCAAAAGACCATCGACATCACTATAGCTGTCGTTATAAATCACCCAACCGACACTGATTCTGAGATAAATAGAGTGCGCCTCGTAAACAACGGGCGTTTCGCAGATTGCATCTTGTAGTTTTTTGGTAATCGATGCCACATGTTGCTCATCAATAATACGCGGTAGTAGAACCAAGAACTCATCCCCGCCAATTCGTGCGACAATATCAGAAGTACGTAGCTTACCCTTAACTCGCTTTGCGCACTCAACTAACACCTTGTCACCCGCTGCATGCCCGTAGGTGTCGTTGATCGCCTTAAAACCATCGAGATCGATGTTCACCACTGCAAAGGTTTTCGTTGGCTGTTTCTGTACGGTTCTGAATGCTTGCTTAAGGCTATACATAAAGTAACGGCGGTTTGGCAGCATCGTTAGCTCGTCATGCATCGAGCGACTATCTGCAATCCGGTATAGGCGATAAATCGCAATAAAGGCAATCGCAAGCATCAACATTATGGTGTAGCCCACGAGCCTAACAGCTTGAATTCGATACCAAGGTACATCCATTAGCACATGTTCATTACCCGATAGTGCTAAGTACCATCCCCCATAAGGAAAGTTAACTTGTTCGGTAGTAAAGGCATTGCTAAACACCTCTTGCGTCCCATAGAACACCTCACCATCTTTACCGGCACTGTTTGTACCGCGAATGGCTAAGTTATATTTGTTTTCAATTTTGCCAACACCTACATCTTCTAACAGTGCATCTAGGTCGATAACCGCGCTCGATACGCCCCAATAGTTTTGGTTAAAAGGAGGATCTCTAAAGATAGGGGTTCTTGTTATTAAGGCTTGCCCACCCTGGAACAGCTCAAAAGGGCCCGCAATAAAGGTGTTACCTATGTTGCGAGCGATCTCAACCGACTCCCATTGGGTTGGATGGTCTCGATAGTCAATACCTAGGATTTGTTCGTTGCCTTCCAGTGGATAAACAAAATTAAGTACATCGTTCTCAGCGAGGCCGATTAAGCGAATGTGGAAGCCATCTCGAATGATGTTCTGAGCAATCTGGTCCCAACCTTTTTGGTCTCCATTAGGATTGATCGTCACAAGTGTTGAGAAGTTATTGAGAATATACATGTCTGACACGATCGTCGCTTCTATGCGAGATCGAATAATGGAGAGTTGCTTTTTGGCGACCGAATACGATTCATTTTTAAGAAAGGTCAATTGCTTGGCGTGAAAATGCTCAATTGCACTCACGACAACAAAGAAGAATAACAACGATAATACTTTGGCAGGCCACTCCTTGCTAAAACGACTTGGCATTCGAGAACCTCTAACACTATTGTTCTGTTTACTGCCTTTAATCGGCTCATTTCTGGCTTGTTTTTTCAGTATGCCGACAAGCGATTAAAAATCCATACTTTAAGTCTGGTCTACATTCATTATTGAGTCATTCATCACTCATAGCCAGTTAACTACACTGATTACCCAATCAAAAAACCTAAATGAGCCTTATAAAGCTTACATTGTATTGACCCAAACCTTACATTAAAGGATTCATCAGTGTTATTTTATACTCACGATTAATCAGCTTGGTACTTTACTCATATGAAGTTAAAAACTCTCACTCTGTGCACCTTGTTATCAACTTCTGTTGCCATTGCGTTCCACGCACAAGCTTCCTCTGAAACAAACGAGGCTATTGACGTACAAGAGAACCATAACGCAACAAGCGTACCAGCTGCTGTTCAATCGCAAGCTGAATCTCTCTACTCTCAAGAACAATCTTTCAAACAATCCGCCGACTTGATTCGTCAGACCTATGAAAGCCAGCTTTACACGCTTCCAGCCTTTAAAGAGGGGCATTACGGACTGCGCATGTATCGTCAAACATTAGATGATAAATACGCAGCAGCGGTATGGAGCGATATGGCTCGCGTGGCAAGTAAGCTCAGCAGCCTGTCTAATGACGTCCATACCATGGAGCAGATCGTTCTCTATTCAGAAAAACGAGTGGCTTCTTATGTCGGCGATGACGATGAGCGTAGCGTACGACGTTACAACATTACCAAACATATGCCCGAGTACCTCTACCTTGGCGTAGAGCTTCTGGGCTCCATGGCCCGTGCCAATGAATACGGCTTAGAGCATAAGAACGACGCCAAACTACGCGAAATCATTCGTCGCTATGACTTTTCTCGTTATGTCACCAATGAAGACATGGTGAAAGCGTGGGCAGCTCAGCTCGCTAATCAGGTTTATTGGCTGCGCCAACTGGGTGAGCAAGATGTCGTTGATGAGTTCGTAGAAACCTTTAAAAAAGCCTACCCTGACGACAAAGATAAAAAGCTCTCTAGCCAGCAGTTTGGCAATAAGATTTACGGCATGACACACGTCATCTTCGGTGACTCTGAGTACTATCAACATCAAGTCAGCGAACAAGAACACCAATGGATCTACGATTACTTTAGAGAGAACATCGATACTATCCTGCTACGTACGAAAGAAGATGTTATTGCCGAGGTTGGCTTAACCTTCCTATTGGCAGGCCTTGAAGATGATCCAGTGGTAGAGAAGACTCGACTTGCTATCCAATCCTCGATTGATAAGAAGCGCGGTATGATCCCTTCAATCACCGGTGATTTTGATCTTGAATACGGAGAGCACCGCAACGTATTGGCAATCATGTTACTTGACTGGCAACAGGTGAATGAAGCACCAACCTTCAAAGGAAACCCAAAGGTATTTAAAACGATTCCTTACGGGCTTGTTGAGAATAAATAGAACACTTAAGCCAGACGACAAAAACCAAAAAGCCGCACACCTTTAAGGCATGCGGCTTTTTAATACCTGACACATATGAATAGCACAGACGAAGCATAACGCTAAAACGCTCAGACAGCCTTGTTCATCACTATAGTGAAATCACCTTCGGTGTATCCCTCAATCAAAGAGACATCGTCACACAGCGTTTTACAGAAGCGATAGACGCCCTGGGGGTGATAACTCATCAAGGTATTGCGCGAAGGGTACTGGCTAGAGTTAAGAAGGTTAAATATGACGGTTTGATTTGCTAGGTCAAACATCCGAGTAATCATATTCGTCAGGTAATCAGAATCTCGACAAATGTAATTCAATGAACCGCTAGCGATAACCACGTCATGGGTTTCAAGAGGCATCTTGCTCATGTCACCTGCAATAAATTGGCATCGATCTTCTGTGTATTTTTGCTTGGCCGTTTTAAGGAAGCCAGAGTGCTGGTCAACACCTGTGTATGATTGGAGACGATAAATGCTGTCGAGTAGTTCAAACAGATCTCCGTAACCACACCCTAAATCCAAAACACTTTTTTTCTCAAAGTCTGTAGCGCGCGCGATCACTTCGAAGCGACAAAATTGGCTCTCTTCGTTGGTCCAACCTAGAGACTTTGCTCTGTCCCCTTTCCAACGATGGGTTTGCTTTCGGTGATACCAATACACCTTAAAACGATCGCGCCAATGCATTACACGCAACTCAACGACATAGTCAGACTTCAGAGTCGTTAGTAAATAAACCACCGATCTTGTAGCCAATGGCATAGCAAACCGCGGCAACGGTCGCGAACACCAGTGCTGAGAAGAAATACGCTGCCGATGCTGCTACACCTGCGCCCCAGACAACACTAAATACCAAACCGAGATAAGCTTCTTTTGGCCACTGAGAGATAGGAAACTGTTCACCACCAGCAATAAGATAAACCATCGCAAATAAGCCAATGAAGGTGGTGATAAGACCAATGAGAACGCGCATGTTCATGGGAAGACCTTTAATTTGTTGAATTTGGTTGCCACTATTGTTCATCGGTACCAAACATCGCTACTCGAAACCGCATACTGCTAATCGCAACCTAATAATATTCAAGTATATAGGATAAAAGAGGCTTGCTCTATTACTCTTCAGAGTGAAGCTTTACGCACTCTACAGCACGAAAAACCTAGTCCTTATCCCATTCGACTTTGTAATAGACACAAAAAAAGCGGAGACCTTCTTTACGTAAACTCCGTAAACAAGGTCTCCGCTTTGACTGAATCTAGCGGCTTTTGCTCAATCTAGATTAAAGCAGGATGAAGATACCCGCTAAACATGCACTCATTAGGTTTGCTAGCGTACCAGCAGCGACGGCTTTCAAACCTAGGTTCGCTACTTCTGCGCGACGCTCTGGTGCCATTACACCGATAGAACCCAGTTGAATCGCAATAGAGCCGATGTTAGCAAAGCCACACAGGGCAAATGTCACAATCACTTGGCTGTGTTCAGACAGTAGCGCTTTGTTTTCAACGAAGTCGATGAAAGCAACAAATTCGTTCATTACGATCTTCTGACCAATGTAAGAACCCGCCATTAATACTTCATCACTCGGGATACCGATTAGCCATGCTAGTGGTGAGAATAGGTAACCGAAGATAGCTTGCAACGTGATACCCGCAAAGCCGAACGTATCACCTAGGCTTTCTAAGCCAGTGTTGACCATGGCAATCACACTCACAAATGCAATCAACATCGTACCAACAGCTACCGCAACCTTCATACCGTTCATTGCGCCGCTAGCCAATGCATCAATTACGTTGCTTTGGTCAGCTTTATCTAGCTCAATGTGGTCGTAGTCACTCGGTGTGCTGCGTTCAGGAACGATGATCTTCGCCATTAACAAGCTACCCGGAGCCGCCATGAAGCTCGCAGCAATAAGGTATTTAAGTTCAACACCCAAGCCTGCATAACCACCAAGCACACTACCAGCTACCGATGCCATACCACCTGCCATTACAGCAAACAGTTCAGAACGAGTCATAGACTTTAAAAAAGGACGAATAAGAAGAGGAGACTCACCCTGAGAAAGGAAGATATTACCAGTCGCAACCAGAGATTCAGCTTTACTTGTGCCAAGCAGTTTTTGCACCGCTCCACCTAAGATTTGAATCACTTTCTGCATGATGCCTAAGTAATAAAGCGCAGAGATCAAAGCACTGAAGAAGATAATGATTGGAAGTACGCGAACCGCGAAAATGAAACCTTCAGTAGCAAGATCACCGAAAAGGAAAGCAATACCCGCATCAGCAAAACCAAGCAGGCTAGAAACACCATTACTTAGACTTGTTAACGCTAACTGTCCCCATGGGAAATACAAAACTAAAGCTGCGAAGCCGATTTGAAGTAGTAGTGCACGAATCACCGTTTTCCAGTTAATCGAAGAACGACTTTCAGATAGCAGGTACGCGCAAGCAATCAGTGCAATAACACCGACAAAACCAAATAGAATATTCATAATGTGTCCTAGTAATCCTTATAGAGTGAACATGAGCCAAGCGAATGACATCAAAGGAACAGGACAAAGAACCGCAAGCAAAACGCTACGCGATGAAGGGGCCAACAAAGTTAGCGACTGTAACAACGAGTTGTTCATGTAAAAATCACCTTATACAAGCAGTGGAACGTAGCTGGTCCGGTCCGTGGGGTCATTCACATATCCATGTGACGGCTTGTATTGGCTAAGCACCGGCTTAAAACCGGAAGAGAAGTATAAACAGTTGATTGAGACTTTCATCACATTTTTTAACGCAAACGATCGCGCGGTCACAAAATATACAAAACGAACTAATTACCGCGATAATTCACTTTGTTAGTAATAAATAGGATAAGTACAAGTCACACTAAAACAAAAAGCCACAGAGCGTGGCTTTTTCAAAATATGATAGAAAACGAAAGTGATTAGTTTAGCAATGCACTTTTCACTTCAGTGTCTTGGAAGATTTCTTCGAAGCGTTGTTTATAAATAAGTTGCATCTCATTGATGATTGCACCGCCATCAGGCACATCATTCTCGCCTTGGAAGTTTTTGCTGAGTAACTTTTTGCCCGCTTCATCATAAATAATCACATTAACGTTGTACCAAGAATTGTCCGTGAACGCGTGGAAGTCATACTTCCATTCATTCAAGACGAACATCATTGATTTATTGTTGAACGCTTTCATCTGCTCAGCCACCTTGGTGATATCCTCTTCCGGTGTCGTTTCTACCGACTCAACGGCTACTTGCTGTTTTTTCAAACCTGCTACCAATCTGTCAGTTAAAAACTGAGACATGGGCTGCTGTGTCGCCGTGTTGTAAGTATAAGGAATACCTAATGAGCTACGAATGATGCCCTCGAACTTTGGCTCTTTGTCTTGATCAAGAACATAAGGGCGCTTGTCGATCACTGCGATAGTCAGTGCTTTTTCTTGCGGGACTTCGTTGAGTTGAGGCGCACTCTGCTCTGCGGTTAATACTGTTGCACAGCCAGAAAGCCCTAGAGATACTGCAGCGAGCAGCAAACTGACGAGTTTTTTCATTAGATTTACCTATCTTATTGTTTTGAATAGGCTGTTCTAACAAACATTGCCTCGCCCCGTAAATATTCATCAAACCAATAATTTATATGGTCTTTATTTCTATAAATTAGCTCACATATCAGGTTGAATTTATTGATACCTAAATCAATAAAATGCTAACTAACAAGCCCTTGTAAATGAGAGTTATGAAATGAACAAAATATGTTCAAACCATGTAAATCACCAAGTAAGCGCTTAGTTAATTCTGTGTGATTATTAGCAGTTTTCTGTGCTCTACCTCATTTACCGTGACTTCAAGATTCATCTTAAGTTTAGATGCGTATATACTTTGTAGGTATCTCACCAAATAATATCTATAAAATACTAATAGAGCTGATCAGATATAACAGCCTTTGAGACTAAGAGAGGAAACACGTGAAGAAAATGGAAGCTCCGCACGATATGAACATTGGAGCTAAATTCAAAACAAATAGACACGGTTATGTGACAGTAGTTGAATATTATAATACTCATACTGTTATCGTTGCGTTTGAAAACACCGGAAATATTCGAGCTATCAGTGCGGCTAAATTACGTACAGGTCAACTAACTGATCGTTCGGTTGCTCCTGAGTCAATTATGATTGGCGAACAGGTTGAATCGGTTAAACACGGAATATTAACCATTACTCAAGTTGAGTCTGAAAATATTGTTGTGTTAACAAATGCTGACAATGAAGAAATTAGAATGCTATTGCCAGCAGTACAAAAAATGAAAGACAAAGTTGAAGATATTGATGAAGATAAACTTGAAGCATCAAAACCAACTTCTCTAAGCCAGTTAACTAAAAGAAGTAAAAAGACTAAAGACGTTAATAGCATGCTTAAGAAAATGCTTACCGATTACGGAAGATACGATTAATTCAATATTTAATCTCAGCTAAACCTTTCAAGATTCATATTCTAATATCCACATAAAGATCCTCCTCCCTATCTAAATAAAAGACGTCGCATATTCAAGTGAGAACTTAATTTGATCAAGATCCCACTCTGAATTTCTCGCGCAACTTAAAGAGACCTGCGTCACAATCTCATTTTGACTTTGTGACTCAAGTCTTATTGAAATCTCAATATTTCCATTAATATGCTCCCACACAATAAGAGAACGAAGTTTCTCAAACCTTAAAATCCAATCGAGACAAATATTATGAAAAAGATTCTTGTAGTTTGCGGTAACGGCCTTGGTACTTCTCTAATGATGGAAATGGCAGTGAAAGATGTGGCTAAGAAAATTGGTTTTGAAGCTGAAGTTGATCACGAAGATCTATCTTCTGCAGCATCAAGCACTGCGGATATCTGGGTTGCTGCAACTGACGTTGCGAATCAACTGAAAGAAGCAGGTAAAGAAAACATCATCAGTCTACAAAATATTTTTGACAAAGCATCAATCGAAGAACAACTAAAAACTTTCATGTAAGGTCAAAATTATGCAAAACTTTTTCGAGTTTATGCTTGGCTTATTAAAAGAGCCAGCAATCATGGTGGGTTTAATTGCTTTCATTGGCTTGGTTGCACAGAAAGCAGATATTTCCACCATTCTTAAAGGCACAATTAAAACCGTAATGGGTTTCCTAATTTTAGGTTTTGGTGCTGGTGCACTAGTTGGTGCCCTAAATAACTTCTCAGTAGTATTTACTGAAGCATTCGGCGTAAGTGGTGTTATTCCAAATAACGAAGCAATTGTGGCATTAGCACAAGAAGCATTCGGTTATGAAATGGCTCTAATTATGTTCTTCGCATTCGTTGTGAATATTTTATTGGCTCGTTTAACACCTCTAAAATATATTTTCTTAACAGGTCACCACACAATGTTCATGTCTATGCTGGTTGCCGTTATCCTGTCTACAGCGAACATTCAGGGTACGGCTCTAGTCGCAATTGGTTCGATCATTGTGGGCTCACTGATGGTTATCATGCCTGCACTTGCTCAGAAATACACAGAGAAAGTAATGGGTACCGATCAACTAGCGATGGGTCACTTCTCAACATTCTCATACCTGGTATCTGGTTTCATTGGCAGCAAGTTCGGTGACACCTCAAAAACAACTGAAGACATCAATGTGCCTAAGAGCCTAATGTTCCTACGTGACACGCCTGTCGCAGTAGCAACAACCATGGCAATCTTCTTCATGTTTGCTTCGATTGTCGCTGGCGGTGAGTTCGTAGAAACCGTTTCAAATGGTCAAAACTGGGTTGTGTTCACATTCATGCAGTCTCTTGTGTTTGCCGGCGGTGTTTACATCGTACTTCAAGGTGTGAAGATGTTGATTGCTGAAATTGTTCCTGCATTTAAAGGTATCTCAGACAAGCTAGTACCAGGTGCAAAACCGGCTCTAGACTGCCCAATGGTATTCCCTGTAGCACCTAATGCGGTACTTATCGGTTTCCTTTGTTCTTTCGCTGCTGGCCTACTAGCAATGGCAGTACAAGGCGCACTTGGCTGGACAATCATTGTAGCGGGCGTTGTTCCTCACTTCTTCGTAGGTGGTGCAGCGGGCGTTTACGGTAACGCAACTGGCGGTCTACGTGGTGCGATTCTAGGTTCATTCACTCAAGGTCTATGTATCTCTTTCTTGCCTATGCTACTGCTTCCTGTTCTTGGCGGACTTGGCCTTGAAGCAACAACATTTGCTGACTTCGACTTCGGAGTGGTTGGTCTGATTCTAGGGTGGATTGTTTCATGAGTTTATTCGATTTAGTCGGTAACCAAGGCGTTATCATCAACTCTGAAGAAAACCTAACGGTTGATGCTGCGATTGATGTGACATGTTCAACACTACTAGCGAGCAACAAGATTGAAGCAAGCTACGTTGAAGCCATCAAACAAAAGCACAAGGACATTGGCGCGTACTATGTTCTAGCTCCAAAGATTGCAATGCCTCATGCTCGCCCTGAAGATGGTGTAAACGAAGCATCACTTCAGGTGACAGTATTCAAAAAAGGTGTTGATTTAGAGTCGGAAGATAACGGTGACGTTTACCTTTCCATCACTCTGGCGGCAATGGATTCAGATAGCCATATCCATACCATCATGGCGCTATCAGAGCTGTTCCAAAATGATGATGACATTGATGCCATTATCGCTGCAGAAACAGAGCAAGAGATCATCGAGATCTTAAAGCGATACTAACCTCGCTATATTGCTCCTGAGCGAATAAGCCCCCAAATAAAAAGCGATAGCCTCGGCTATCGCTTTTCTGTCTCTGTTTAGTCAATGCCCGTTGTTCATCAAACTCGATTGATTGTACTTACCGATTACTGAACACTTGGTTTGATCATCTTAAAATCATAAAGACCGTCGTTGGCGGCTCTTTCTTTGAATAACAACTCCCCGTTATAAAACGTAAAAGCGAGAAGATCGCGCTCATATTCATAAATATAAGCCACAGAACCATCATTATTGATGATGCGATCGGGCTGCCCTAGTTTCTTCGTCACATCTTCAATGTTCGCTTGTCGGTCGACAAGTTGTTCTAAAACCGCTTCATCGTAACCATCTTCATCCATACAACCTGACAAAGCGGCAACCAAAGCTAGCACTATGATTTTCGTTCTCAACATCTTATTCCTTTAATGGTTTTTGCAACCATATCAGTAGCCTTGCTCAATCACTGTAAGTCATTGTAAGCGCCGCGAATGAAAAGAGGGAGAATTAGAACTGCTCTAAGATGATCACGTTTCGTAAATCGGGTAAGCCCACTTATCCGTCGATAGCTCAAAACAATACTGAGCGTGCTTCTTCAAACACTCAAACACTTCACGATCGAGCTTATCGTTCTCAACATGCTCAGTCAAAATCGCCATCGTCTCTTCCAGTGTCATTCCCTTTCGATACGGGCGAGATTGTGTCAATGCTTGGAACACGTCGACAACCGCTACAATTCGACTGGGCTGATCCAGTTCTTCTGCTGTTTTACCCATTGGATAACCAGAACCGTCTAGCCTTTCATGATGATTCGACGCCCACTCAAAAATCTGAGGTGAACTGAACAACTCTTGCAGTGCGAACCTTGTATCCGTTGCATGGCGCTTAATACAGCAATACTCCTCATCAGTGAGTAGGTCTGGTTTGTGGAGGATATCACTTGGCGTTTGCAGCTTACCGATATCATGTACTAACCCTGCTAGATAGAGCTTACGCTGCGTTGTATATGAGTAACCCAGTTGCTTAGCTAGATACTCTGAAAGCTGTCCTACCTTCAACGAGTGCTTAAAGGTAAACGAGCTCTTGGTATCCACCACATTGGCAATAAACTCTGCAAAAGCGACCGTTTCATCCAACGACATTTGTTGAGAAAAGAATGGCACGGGCTCAAAATTATCCCTCATGTTTTCAATGTAAGGGATCTCCATCGAGAACCAGAAATCGTCCAAGTCGACAAGCTCACACATATGTTGCACAAGGTTAGTTTCGAACATCTCGTCCGCTTGCTCAGTCAAACGTTCGATAATGCTCACTTTTCCATCTGGGGTGAGGTTGCCATAGCGATCGGAAGAGGTAATGCCATAGAGATAGTCAACCCTATCGGCAAGCATGACAATCGCGGCCAGTTCTTTCTCTAATTCACTAATAGGTAGCGCTTTAAGCTCCACCCAAGGAGTATGATGATAAAGCACTGGTTTAGAGAATATGGAAAGTACGGGACACTCTTTTAATATTTGGTAGCCTTTCTGACAATGGTGGTGGGTGGAATCAGGGACAAAACCTGAGACCAAACTGAGCTGTTCATCAACTTGGGATATACCACAATCGTGAATAAGCCCTAACGAGAACGCAAGCTGTGCTTGTTCCTCTTCCCAGCCCACACTCAGGGCACAGCGGTAAGCGATATAACCGACTCGTTGCCCATGATTTTTGCTTTCAAAACCTACGTTATCAAGCGCCTTAGCTATACCAAATAGAGCCTTTCTAAGGTCTACGGTTACGTCTTGGCAATGTTGATTCATTACTTAAGCCTAGAATTTTTATTGTTCTTATATAGTTAGGCTGCCAATACTAATGCATAGCTAATGTTTATATACACAACTAATGTAAGGTTTAATGAGTTTCGTGATAGATCTTACGTATCACGGAAAAATCGCGCTACAAATGGTTGCATATTAAAAAACATGCGACATCATGTTTTGCCGACTAAAATCCACTCAACTGAACAGTCAAAAAAGGAAATGCATGTTTAAAACAGTTATCGATGACGAATTGTCTATTGCTTTGGTTGAAGAGCGTTTCGCCTCTCACTACGCGGAAATCTCACAAAGTCAAAATGAGTATTTAAGTCAGTGGCTTGCATGGCCGCCACATTGTAAAACCGAACAAGATTTTAGGCTCTTCGTGCAGCGCTCATTACACGATTACGCAGAAGGTAAAAGCATGACCTGTGCCATAGTGTACCAAAACAATATCGTTGGTAACTGTAGTTTCAATACCATTGATCATGATATGCAAAAAGTAACGATAGGTTATTGGCTGTCTGAACCATACCAAGGAAGGGGAATTGTGACGCGCGTGGTTAAAAAGTTGATTGATATAGCTTTCAATGAAATAAATATGGAGAAAGTTGAAATATCTGCCGCCGTTGAGAACCAAAGCAGCCGCAAGGTTTGTGAGCGCTTACAATTCAATTTAGAAGGCATCATTACACGCAGCGAGAACTTAAACGGTCGTATCGTTGACCACGCAATCTATGGTCTTCACCGTTCAAAACAGTAGCCGTTTCCGGTTAAAAAAAGTCATGGTTTGAACTAATCGGTGTCAGTTCAAACCATGGCTTTTGTTTTTCCTAAACGAGTGTAGATTCAATAAAGATAAATAACGGTTAAGCCGCCTTAGCTATCACAATCGTGAATCTAGCCCCACCATAACTGCTACCATCGATCTTGATACTCCAACCTAACTTCTTAGCCGCAGAGTTTGCAATGGCAAGCCCCAATCCAAAACCGCCGGTTGAAGCGCTTCTGCTCGAGTCTAATCTAGAAAATGGAACAAAGACTTCATCACGACGCTCCTCAGGAATACCAGGCCCATTGTCCTCAACGACCACTAACCAACTTTCTGAGTTTTCATCCAAAGTCAGCCAAACATGGTCTTTAGTGTAGTTGCCAGCGTTCTTAAGGATGTTATCAAACACCAAGCGAGCCATTGAGCAATCACACTTTATCGTGCTGTCTTGATTCACCTTTGATTCAAAAGTCACATTGTCCAACTCAGAATAGCGAATCCGGTCTAAACAATATTCAAGTAAGCTCGCTCTTACTTTCACCAACTCGAAGAAGGAATTGTCCATAACATTCAACTTCGAGAGCATAATGATCTCTGATGTGAGTTCGTTGATATCGTCGACATAAGTATCGATATCATCAAAAAGTGCTTGATGCTGCTCAGGCGCTCCTCGTCTCAGTATGTCAGTCGCTAACTGTATTCGGCTCAACGGCGTACGAACTTCATGGGGAATTGCTTGAGCAAATATATGGCTCTCTTTCACCTTACTTTCTATCTCTTCAGCCATGCAATTAAAACTGCTAGCCAACTCGGAAACAGGATGAATATATTCAGTCTCAGAACGCGTACTCAGTTTACCTTTACCAAACTGTTTCTGTTTCTCAACTAACGACTCAATCCTCTCTTGAAAGCCCCTAACCGGTAAGTAAACACTAGCTCCAATCGCAATGATGACCGCGAGCAGAAGTCCAAGTAAAAAGTGCCGCTCGGAATCCTCATACCATTCAATTTCAGGAGAAAAGAAGTCCCCTACTTCACAAAATGCAAAGCTAAACTTGGAATTCGGCAGTTGGTACACAGCCGAGTACCAATTGTTTTCGTTGAGGTAAATAGGCACACCGTTTAAGATGGTATGTAACTCACATCGTTGACAAGGAGGTTCTCCCGACCAATTCTCTAACAGGCGTAAATTGAAAATAAAAAACTGTTGGTGACCTGTTCTATCGAGTTCCTTGTAGAGCGAATCTTCTTTGTCGCGATGCTGGATATACTGTTCAACAAAGTACAACCCATCATTGAGAAAAGTCTCAATCTCTGTTCTTCGCATATGTCCTTCACCAAGGTGTAGGAACAAAAAGATTGTCGTCGACATCCCTGTAACAATACCAAGGTAGAGCCGAGCAAACATCGAAACAGAGCGAAGCTTCTCTTTAATAAATTTAAGCAACCAGCATATACCCCTTATTACGTACCGTACGTATTAACTGTTTGTCTTTTGCGTGAACGCGCAGCTTTCGGCGTAAACCAGATACACGCATATCAATCGAACGATCGTTAAACGTGTAATCTATTCCTCGGAATAATTGGCAACATTGGTCTCGGGTAACGACTTGGCAAACATTCTTAACAAGAAGGTTCAAAATCTCAAACTCTGCGGATGTGAGTTTCAAGTTTTGTCCGTATAAAGTGGCACTTTGGGCTGCACTATTGATAACGATCTCACACTGGTTTTCTGACACCGTTTCCACCTTTGTTGTAGCTGGCGTTGCACGTCTCAATAGAGCTTCGATTCGGGCCAGCAATGCATGCCCTCGTATCGGCTTAGCGACATAATCATCAGCACCAAACTTAAATAAGCTTACTTCACTCATTTCATCTGCAGAGGCAGTCAGCACTAAGATCATTCCATTGTAAAACTCACGAGCCTCTCGGCAGATTTGCGCGCCACTCATACCTGGTAGCATAAGGTCCAACAGCACTAAATCAGGTTCAATACTTCGGATAGCTTCAAGTGCCAAGTTTCCCTCATGAACGACGCTCACTTCATACCCTTCCGCTTCTAGGTAGAGTGTGGTTAAACGAGCGATCTCTTGGTCATCTTCGACAATGAGTACTTTGGTTTTCGACATATCTATCACCAGTATTTATTAAAAGCGTGGGCAGTATATATACTGGTCATATATCATCAATATTGTTATTAGAGTCAAGAGTTTACCGTACGCAAAACATAATGATCATATTTGTACATCTACGTTTACAAAATTAGACATCAGGTCGTCTGCAAGCCTCGATTTATATAGGCTCCGCAAAATGACACCGATTGCGTTTAATGTCGTATTCCATCCTAATCGCTTACACTTGCTTTATTTTCTTACCTACACTTACATTAAGATTGTTTACAAAAAACAATCAAATCAACCATCTTTTAACCAGTTACACCACAGTTTATAAAACCAAGAAACAGACTCCATTTAGATTAAAAAACCAGAAAATTCGACTAGCCACTAAAGGAAACCGATTACCTGTTTCACTCATCAGCACTTTCCTTTCTTGTTCCCCCATTCCTTCCTATTAAGTCATTACCACTTCAAGTAACATTCACAACGTCAATAGATCGCTTTGTAATTTGTCATTTAATCACTCCTTAGAGGGCCCCTCTTAAAATGAATAAACCGCTTTCACTGTTACTGGCTACATCTGCTTTATTTTCAGCACCTTTACTTGCTGATACGGATAAGCAAGAAACGATAAAAAAGATTCAATCTCAAGTGAGTTCTTGGATTGATATTCAGGTCGCTCCGCAAAGCAGCATTATTCAAAAAATGGTCTTTGACTGTGAATTCTACAGCGCGACGCCTTATATCAAGTCTCCAGATGGCAGTGAAAGCAGCTCAGGCTCATACCGTTTCTACTCACAAAAAGGTGTATTAGGTACCGTCACTGAACCGTTTACGACTCAGCCACTGCCTGAATTAACCATGTGCTTAAAAAAAGACTTCACCCTAGCGAATCAAGACCAAGCCCAGCTCCTATTCGAAGCTATCGAAACGGTCTATCCAAATCATTCTATGTTTGATGAGAACTTCCCTAAGGAAATCATAAAGAAACCAAATGGATGGCACTTTATTGATGGTGAAATGTTCGATGATAAAAAAGGCTATATCATCGAGACAACTCCGGAAGGGAAAGTGACTAAGATTATTCGCTCATTAAACCTATAAACACGCCTTTCTCACTAACATGGAGAGGGGTTGATTTGTATTAATAAGTCACCGAAGTAGGCTGCCTACTCGGTGGCATCCAACTAAAACTTCCTCACGTAGAGTCCAGCATGATGACAAGTTATCAATCTTTCGAGTACCTAAAATGCCCTATTTGGATATATGACATCGATAACAAAAGAATCACATGGGCAAACCAAAGTGCTCTTCCTTTGTGGGAGGCGGAATCTTTGTTTGAACTGACATCACGCGACTTTAGTGTCGAGATGTCAAAGGCAATAGAGGCAACTCTCGAAGAGTATCAAAGACAATTTCTACGTGGTGAAAGCATTAAAACATGGTGGAACTTCACCCCCAAATACATAGCCAAACGCGCACTGTGCCAGTTTTCTGGTATTCCTTTACCAGATGCTCGAACCGGCATGTTAGTTCAAGTGGTTGCCGAAGAAGGCAGTCTTAAACACGATCTCGCTTACTCAGACGGAGCAAACCTTTCTCTACTATTTGACAGCTCAGGTAAGATAGTAAGCACTAACTCCGCGTTTAATCAAAACTATGGCTCACCCTTTACCACCCTCTCCGATTTTCTTTCCAGCGAAGAAACCGCAGCCCATTGGCTAATTTCAGCACGAACGGGGCAAGAGATCCTTGAAGAAGTGAGCTGTACTATAGGTGACAAAACCCATCACTTTGACGTTCAAGGCAAGTGGTTGTTCGACAAGAGTGAGCTACTGTTAGACCTAACCTGTACCACCAAGCAAAAAGAAAAGCTGATAAAAGCCAGGTACAACGCGGAACACGATTGCTTAACAGAACTTCATAACCGTAGAGGGATCACCAACTTACTACAAACCAGTATTGCCTACCGTTCCCCTTTTGAGTTGATGTTTGTTGACCTTGATGGCTTTAAGCTCGTCAATGACACCTATGGGCATAGCGTGGGAGATCAGCTGCTAAAACAAGTCGGTGAACGCCTAAAACAACTAGTTGATGAAACCTGCATGATTGGTCGCTTTGGTGGCGATGAGTTCATCGTGATTGCTCACGCCTGTCGAAACCAAAACATCCCACTGCTTTGCACACGCATTATTGATGCATTAAACCGAAGTTTTCACATCAGTGGAATTGGTACTCTTTCTGTAGGTTGCAGCATTGGTACTGCAAACTTTCCAGATAACGCCATAGACCAAGAGTCATTACTAAAACAAGCGGGCATGGCAATGCACATGGCAAAAGCTAACGGACGTAACCGCTTCCAAACTTTCACCCCTAGCTTAGCTCGTGCGCTTCATCGAAAAGTAGAAATTCGCCATCGCTTAGCTCGTGCTCTAGAGAATGAGGCTCTCGCACTGCACTACCAACCGATCATGAATACCAGCAGTGATAAAGTGAAAGGGTTTGAAGCACTGCTACGCTGGTCAGATAAAGATTTAGGGGACATTAGACCTGACGAGTTTATCGCTCTAGCAGAAGAAACAGGTCAGATAGTTCCGCTTGGAAAGTGGGTGCTCAACTCCGCACTTAAGCAGCTATCCATTTGGCACCGAGAATTTGATAACCAGCTAATGATGAGTATCAATATCTCCAGTATTCAAATGCATGCAACTTTTGCAGACCAACTGTCTGCAATGCTTAACTTCTACAATATCCAACCTCAGAGCATCGCCCTTGAGATCACTGAGTCATCCATGATTTTCAAACATGGCGAAGTTAGACAAGCGTTGTGCGACATTGCCAAGTTGGGTGTGGAGCTGCATCTGGATGATTTTGGTACTGGTTACTCTTCACTATCTATGTTGCATGACCTACCTATTAATACCGTTAAGCTTGATAAGAGTTTTGTGCACGGGTCACACAAAGGCAGCAAAGCCATTGTTCAAGCAACCCAAGCTATCTGTGACAAGTTAGGGCTAAAAGTGGTCGCGGAAGGTGTTGAGACAGAAATGCAGAAGGACTTCTTGGTCGACTGTGGATACCAATATCTGCAGGGGTTCTTGTTTAGTAAACCAATCCCTTCAAATGAAGTCGAAAGTAAGTTTTTATTCCTTCGATAAGTCAGTGTTATTCACTTGAAATGGCGAGTGAATAATAGTGGCGAGTATAGGCTCATACATCGTGTATTTGGCCTAATAACCGGCTTGAACATGTCGATCTATTAACACTCATCAGCAGTATGCTTCTCACTCATAAAATCTCGCCTTTGTCTCAATATTTCAGTTAGTTACCCGATCTTTATGTCAATTCTTGTTCAGCTCAAATGTGACTTTTAGCGACTCATATTTGAGCTTCGATATTTTGTAGACTGCTTTCGTCCATACAAAATGAGAAAGAAAATCATGAAAAAGAACCACTTAATCTTACCTGCCTTCGCTGTTGTTACAGCTTGCTTTCCATTGTCTGCACTCGCAGGTGACCGCGACAACTCTATTGAGGCCGGTGTGACATTTATTGGGAATCAAGAGCTGGCAACCTTTGGCTATAGTAAAGCCCTATCGAATAATATTGTTGTAGGTGGTGGCTTTTCATTAGGTACGGAAGCGGTAGATTTAGACGAGCCAAACTCACAAGATGCATGGGGCTTATGTTCAAGCATCGCATCGGCATATTCAAGATAATCGCATAGATGATGATGGTTATTTGCAAATACTTGATAAACCAGACCAGTTTTTTGTCATTAATGTACAACGTACCAGATAAACTTAACGGTACCAAACCCCATATAAAACCTTATTTTTACCAAGCACAAAACCATAAAAATATTCTAGTAATTTTTATAAAAGTCTTGCCAATACGAATAAAAAGGTTAGTGTTATACACATATATATCACCATGCAGTTTTAATTATGACCGAATGGAAAGACGACCAACCGATCTTTAGGCAGCTTGCCACTAAGATCAGCGACCAGATTCTGCAAGGTATTTGGCTAGAGCAACAAGCCCTGCCCTCTGTGCGCGCTGTTGCTGCTGATCTTAAAATCAACCACCTTACCGTCATGAAAAGCTACCAGTTACTGGTTGATGAAGGCTTAGTTGAAAAGAAGCGAGGCCAAGGTATGTATGTAGCCGAAGGTGCACTTCAAAAACTAAAAGAGTCCGCACACCAAACTTTCATCAACACACAGATCCCAGCCATCGCTGAGACGCTAGGCATCATTGATATGAGTGTCGAAGAACTCGTGAAACAGCTAGAACAACATATAAAGGACAAGTCATGAGTACTTTACTTTCCGCGAAAAACGTCACTAAAACTTATTCGAATCAAGTGGGTGTAGAGAACATCAGCTTCGAACTAAAACCTGGCCAAATCCTTGGCTTACTTGGCCATAATGGCGCTGGTAAATCGACTCTCATCAAGTCACTACTTGGTGGGCATAACTACCAAGGTGAAATCGAAGTCAACGGCTAC
Source organism: Vibrio chagasii (assembly GCF_002954585.1). Classification (GTDB taxonomy): domain Bacteria; phylum Pseudomonadota; class Gammaproteobacteria; order Enterobacterales; family Vibrionaceae; genus Vibrio; species Vibrio chagasii_A. Next base: position 36,471 of record NZ_MSCI01000001.1, on the reverse strand, counting down.
CACCCAATCCACCAGCATGCAGAGCTAATGCAGCACCTATCTTACATCTCTGATGTAAATGTGCTCCCTGAATGGATGACCATCAAACAACTACTTCGTTACACCGAAGGCGTACACCCGAGTTTCAACCGACAAAAAGCCGAGCAAACCCTGAGTAGCACGAACATTAAACTCTCTTCCACGATCAAACAGCTCTCTAAGGGGATGAAAGTACAAGTTCACCTTGCGATCATCATCGCAACTGACACTCAGGTACTGATCTTGGATGAGCCAACACTTGGCCTAGATTTGATTTACCGAGATACCTTCTACCGCCACCTGTTGGAATGGTTCCACGATGGCGAGCGTGCGATGATCATTGCTAGCCATGAGGTTTCTGAGATCGAACATCTACTGACAGATGTACTTATTCTCAAACAAGGCCGCTGCGTGCTGCAGAAGAGTATGGAAGATATCGAAAGTGATTACTTCATTATCGAAGTTGCTAACAACCACTCTAGCGACATTCAAAAATTGAAACCACTCACTTCACAACAGGGATTAGGAACGACTAAATGGCTATTGGAAGGTCAATACAAACCACAAGTTGAATCACTAGGTAACATCTACAACGTTGGTCTTGCCGACCTATTCCTTGCAACACAGACGGAGAAGGCATAATGCACCCAAGTTTTTATATGCTAGAAAAAGAACTTATCGAGCACAAAATCAATACTCGATTACCTCTATTCGTTGCGTTGTGTGGTTTGTTACTGTTCGTGAGTCTGTTCTTTAATGGCGCGGCACAACATGAGTTTTTCTTCCAGATGGAAGTTAACGGCGATGTGAGCGACATCCATAGAGAATTTGCACAAGACCTTAACTCTGTGCTCTACTTTGGCGCGGGCTTAATTTCACTGCTGCTTTCAACGCTGTATATCCCAAAAACACTGCGTAAAGAGCGCCAAGAAGGCAGCTCAATGTTTTGGAGAAGCATGCCGGTATCGAATGCTCTGACTCACGGTGTGAAGCTAGGCTTTGGTTTAGTGGTGATACCCGCTATCTGCGCCCTATTAGTTCTATTTGCCGATGTTCTATTCTGGATTCTAAACGTATCTAGCGAACAACAACTGGCGCTATTAGTAGAACAGCAATCACTATTTTATGTGATCACCAATTGGTTGGTATTCTTTGCTCGAATGCTGCTAGTTGCCTTGGTGCTATTACCGTTAGCGACAATGACACTGGCGATCTCGCAGCTGGTTAATTCGCCATTGCTTGTCATGTTTGTTTCAAGCTTTGCAATCAAATGGCTGGCTATCGCACTGTTCGGTTTCTATGGCATCAATGACTTCTTTTCTGTTATCGCTTCACTACCGATGAAAGTACTTACGGCAAGTAACCCGTTCAGTGCACTCTCTGACGTCTCTGTCTTATCTTTGAGTATTTACGTCTTGCTTGGTATTGGTGGCTATCTACTGAGCCTTAAATTAAACAGAACGGACGATGTAAGCCTAAAGACACTGTTCCAATAACAGGTTACAAAGCCTATCGCGTGATGCGTAAATAATGAAATCAAAGCTTCTGAGAAATCAGGAGCTTTTTTATTGCCCGTAGTTTCTGTTTGGAGCTTGGGTGTGGAATCGTTGTAATAAGTAGAGAGTATGCTAGGTAACAGATTAACTGTGTAAGAGGTTTGCTTTGAGAGGTATTAATGAGCTGACATTAAATTGCATTGTTATTAATGCCTGCCAGCTCTTTGATGGATGATTTCTTTAGCTACCGACCAGATGAAGGTCATTGAGAGTGCTATCGAAATCGGTTTGTTTCATTTTTTAGCCATTGATGGCTGTGATTGAAAGCCTTTCAGCTTTGTAAATTTTTAGCTTTATTACTTGATATGTAAAGCTTATTTCTTTGAAGCTTCTTTCGAAGTGTCTTTCCAGTATTGGATACGAACGCGATGAAGCTGTGCTCTTCTCATTTTTTTCATAAGGTATTTTTCCTTTTCATTTAGCTGCTCTTCATGAGCTTTTTTATTGCCAACTATTCGAATCTAACGGTGTTTGATGGCCAGATCAATGATACAAATCACAAAATATAAAGAGTTCTAAGTACCATTTACATCAAAATATGACCTAGATATCAACTGTGGCTCAATTTAATCCAACAAGCCGTTCTACCTATTAAAGGTTAGCTCCCTCAGATGACAAACTCATTTCAGTATCAATACACTTCTATGATACCCATTTAATAGACCGGAACATCGAGGATTTAGTTCCCCAAATTATTATACCCTCCCCAAACAAAGTTACACCGTAACCTTAACTTGTAGGGTTACGTCTATTTTTTATTTACATTGGTCTATACGACACATAATCAAAATGGGATTATGTTGATGAGAGGCAACACGATTAACAAAGGATAGGCAGACTTAAATGGACACAACAATCAGTAAAGTGATTTTACAAGGGCATATTGTCGTACCAGACGATGATCTAGAAACAGTTATACAAGCACTGACCATTCATAAGGAGCTCACGTTGGCTGAGCCGGGCTGTATTGTATTTCGTGTTAGCCAAAGCTCACTGCAGCCAAACCGCTTTGAAGTATATGAAGAGTTCACTAACCGTGAAGCGTTTGAGGCCCACCAAAATAGAGTCAAAACCTCTGACTGGGGTAAGATAACTAAGAACGTGACACGCCATTATCAAGTGACCGATGTGACCACACCATCATGACTCAAGCATTGACCAACCAAATCGCAGCCTGATCGAACAAGATCCGCTGCGAACCAAAATCTTAGAATGCGTGGCTCAATTAGCTCTACCACAATGCTATGTCGCTGCAGGCTTCGTAAGGAATCTAGTTTGGGATCACTTGCATGGCTTTGATAGCCCCACGCCGCTCAACGATATTGATGTGATCTACTTTGATCGCGGTGATTATGGTTACCAATCGGACATAGATTACGAAGCTCAGCTGAAACAGCGGCTACCTGAACTCAACTGGCAAGTTCGTAATCAAGCCAACATGCATACTCGAAACCAAGATAAACCTTATCAAAGTACGCTAGATGCAATGAGTTACTGGCCTGAGAAAGAAACCGCTATCGCAGTAAAGAAAAACTGCCATGGACGTATCGAGTGTATATCGGCTTTTGGTTTAGAGAGCTTGTTCAATTTGAAAATAACGCCAAACCCGAACCGCGGTCGGGACGTATTTGATCAACGAGTCCAATCTAAAAACTGGCTAACTCATTGGCCACAGTTAACCATTGGCTAAAGTTAACTATCACTGACAGCTAACTATCGAACAGCTTCAAAGCTAAAACCATTGACTAAAAGCCCAATCAGATCGAACATGCCTCACTTATTAGCTAAACCGCACGCGGTAACAAACGATTTCTTCTTCTCGTCATACCGAGTAACAACCATGAACCAACAATACATGCTGCAAGCACTTGAAGCTTCGCGCCAAGCCCTCCCCGACTGTCAACCAAATCCTCCAGTGGGGTGTGTATTGGTGAAGAGCGATAAAGTAGTGTCTGTTGGTTACACACAAAAGGTTGGTGGGAACCACGCTGAAGTCGAGGCACTGAATCACTATGATGGCGATATGGAAGGCGTAACAGCTTACGTGACATTGGAGCCGTGCTCTTTTGTCGGTAGGACACCAGCTTGTGCTAACACTCTGGTTGAAGCCGGTGTAAAACACGTTGTGGTTGCTATGCTCGATCCAGATCCTCGCAACAACGGCCGCGGTGTAGCAATACTGGAGTCGCATGGTGTGAAAGTTGACATGGGGTTATGCCAAGCACAAGCGAGTGCTTTTTTAACCCCATATCTTGGTAAGTCTTAGGCTCAGCATCTGTGGCGTTTAGCTATTGCGCTAGGCGGCTTATTGAGGACTCGTTACTCAACATCCAGTAAACCAACACTAGCCCACATCTACTCTATAAAGTGGGTTAGCTGGCGTATCAACAAAGTATGCCCAGATATGATCATAAACCGCATGTTGGTTAGGGAATGGCGCTAGCGCTTTCGCTTCCTCTAAACTACACCATCGATACTCAGTGTGTTCATGGTTTAACTCTACCGCTTGGTTTGGCGGGCAAAGCACAGCAAAGATCGGGATAAGTTGAATAACATTAACGTTCGCCTCGTAAAACTGCTCCAAAAACTGAGCGTTATACAATGCTTTCGCTTCGATTTTAGTTTCTTCTTCAAATTCGCGTACGATTGCCTGCCAACCAGTTTCATCCGCTTCAATCGAGCCAGCAACATGGCACCAATAGCCGCCCTTGGCGCGTTTCATTAATAGCATTTTCGTTTGTCCGTCGATCTCAGAAAGAGCGACACCAGCCACAATCGAAGTGTTGAGTGGAATCATAACGTTACCTTATTTTGAACACGAAGCGAGCAAGCCTAGCACCCTTCCATTAGTAAGTAGTCCTCGATGATGAAAAACGAGAGACCAATCATTAATTTGAATTCATCCCCTGAGCACTCCAACCTTATGCGAACAATCAAGTTTACTGTATAACCACGGTGCGATTTCTTATTTGAGGCGCTTTTAGATAAAGAGTAGAATCGCCTGCCTTATACTGTATTTGAGCTCTCAAAGCACAGTAGACTCGTAGCCATTTATCACCATCAAGTAAGACGACTATATGCACTCATCAAAACCAACGCACGACTCAGAGAACAGCCATACACCTGAGCACTGCTTCACTCGCTTTCAACAGCCGATCGAGTCATATTCGTTGCCTGAGCGTTTCACCTTTCCGTTCTACTATGAACCGCATCCATTATGTGAAATTGCGTCTCACCAGCTTCAACAATATCTAGAAACCCAAACCGATTGGCAGCACGACTTCGGACTAGATTCTGACGAAGGTCGTGGCAAGATGTTTGGTGTATTACTAGTAAGAAGCCCTGAAGGTGAACTTGGTTACTTCTCTGCATTCTCAGGGAAAATCGCCGATCAAAACCTCCTACCTCACTTTGTTCCACCGGTATTCGACATGCTGAGCAGTGACAGCTTTTTCCGTCAAGAAACCGCAGATATGATGGCGGTAAACGCCGAATTTAAAGCGCTGCAGGTTAACGCTCAATACCTTGAGTTGTGCGAACAATTAGCACAGCAAAAAGCGCAGGCAGAGCAAGAAATCGAAGCTCAACGCTTGTTGATCATTGAAGGTCGTAAAATTCGCAAAGAGCAACGAGAGCAAGGTAAAGAGAATCTTGATGAGCAAGCTTTTGAGCAACTAAACCAAGAGCTCAGCAAAGCCAGCGTTGCAGATAAAAACCAACAGAAATACCTGAAGCTTAATTGGGAACAAACCCTAAACGAGCTACAAAGCAAGGTGGATGTATTTACGGCTCAATTGGCTGAATTAAAAGAGCGAAGAGCGCACCTTTCTCATCAGCTTCAACACAAGTTGTTTTCACAATACGCTTTCCAAAATGCGGAAGGCAATGTCGAAGACCTTAACCAGATCTTTGAAAACACGCCAAATAAAATACCACCGGCAGGCTCTGGTGAATGTGCTGCGCCTAAATTGCTACAATACGCGTACTTGAACGGTTACACACCATTGGCATTAGCTGAATTTTGGTGGGGCCGCTCTCCAAAATCGGAGATCCGCAAACACAAGAAATACTACGCTTCTTGCCAAAGCAAATGTGTACCAATACTTGGCCATATGATGAAAGGCCTTGAAGTGGATCCAAACCCGTTGTTAGAAAATCCGGCAGAAGGCAAAGAGCTCGATATTCTGTTTCAAGATGAGAATATCGTTGTAGTACATAAGCCAGCAGGGTTCCTTTCTGTACCTGGCAAGACCATCAAAGATTCTGCTTACACTCGCGTTCAGGAAATGCATCCCGATGTGGAAGGACCGTTCGTGATACACCGCTTGGACATGGCGACCTCTGGCATTCTAATATTCGCCCTGACTCGACGCGCCAACAAAAGCCTGCAGAAACAGTTCATTACTCGTGAAGTCGAGAAGCGATACGTCGCAATGATTGAAGGTGTTCTGGCTGAAGATGAAGGTTATGTTCGATTACCGCTGCGTGGCGACCTGTACGATCGTCCTCGTCAGATTGTCTGCTACGAGCACGGTAAACCTGCAGAAACAAAATGGGAAGTGATTGAACGCAATCAAGAGACCACCAAGGTTTATCTGCACCCTAAAACAGGACGCACACACCAGTTACGTGTGCACTGTTCACATGAAGAAGGGCTACATATGCCTATCGTCGGTGATGGATTGTATGGCAACAAAGCTGACCGTCTTCACTTACATGCAGAACGACTTGCCCTACACCACCCAATTACCAAAGAGTGGATGGAATTCCAATTCGATGCAGAGTTCTAAAAACTCTTATCAATAACAAGTCTTAATGAAAGGAGTCACACTATTTGTGGCTCCTCTTCGACCACTTCCCCACATTTACCCCCTCGTTTCGCCTACCTCTTTCGGATATATCTCCACGCTTATTGCATTACATCAAGGTTCACTTCATTTTGAGGTGTAGGATGCCCCTCTTCACCTTTCCTTGAGGCCTTTGATATGTCATCAGCTGCTTTGAATCTGCATTCCAATACACAAACATCTTCTTTGGCTGCTGCGCCAGCATCAATAAACGTAAAGCCAATCACGACGAAAAAACCGGATCTGAATTCGGCAATGATGAGCCTCATCGAAGAAGTGAAAAATGAACTCCCTTTGTATGAACCAGAAACATTTATCTGCGGCCCCAAAGGAAACTGCACGGGTTGTTCTAAGAAATTACTCGAAATGGTCGACACAGAGTTGATGTACTGGGAACACAGTATTTCAATCGGACAAGGGCCAAACTTCGAAGAACTGCGTCGCTTCGGTAAACTATGCAGCAGCGTAAGACGTGGCTTAGAAAGAAACGGCTTGGTAGAGAAGCGTCCTAGAAGAAGGTAACTAGAACCAAGTCACTGCTTTCGGTACTAAAACAGGATTTCGGGCGTCCTCGATCGTGTTTTAGGTCTCGTGATACCTAGCCTTAGCGCATATTAACTCCAATCACATCAATTGGAGTTAAAATAATGAAATGGACACATTTACTGTTCACATCCTTGCTTTTCCTTAGCAGCTCAGCCATCGCTTCCGGGGTCGGATTCAATCAGGTCACCTTAACCGACGAACCGAATCGCCCGCTAAACACTGTCATTTGGTATCCCACACAAGATGCATCAGAAACAACCTTAGTTGGCGATAACCCCGCCTTCATCGGAACACAAGTCATCAAAGATGCAGACATTCAATCAGGCACTTTTCCAGTAGTACTGCTATCACACGGCTACCGAGGAAACTGGCGCAATCAAAACTGGTTAGCGACCAAACTTGCGAGTAAAGGCTACATCGTAGCGGCCGCTGATCATCCGGGAACCACCTCTTTCAACCATTCTCCAAAGCAAGCAGCGAAATGGTGGGAAAGACCACGAGATGTATCACGTATTCTGGATTACCTGTTATCTGCCCCACAGTGGAAGCAATCTGCTAACGCCGACAATGTGACTGCAATCGGGCATTCATTGGGTGGCTGGACAGTAATGCAATTGGCGGGAGCAAGAATCGTTAGGCAAACCTTTGAAGCGAATTGTCTCATATACCCTAACCCACGAACTTGTGGACTTGCTGAAGAGCTAGGGCTCGACAAAGTCCAAGATGAAGAGCTTATTCAAAAAGACCTTTCAGATCCTAGGATTCAACGTGTGGTCAGCCTTGATTTAGGGCTTGCTCGCAGCTTTTCAATCGTCAGCTTAAATGACATTAAAGTACCAACCATGATACTGGCAGCTGGGATCGATATTGGAGATCTTCCTCAAGCATTAGAGTCTGGCTATGTAGCCGAGCATTTGCCACTGAACTCAAGACGCTACAAAGTTTATGAAAACGCCACCCATTTCAGCTTCATTCAAAGCTGTAAAACCGGTGCTATAGTCATGCTGAATGAAGAGGTCCCAGGCGATGGCATTATTTGTAAAGATGGTATTGGTACATCACGCGACCAGTTACACCAATTGTTCTTCAATGACATCGTTCGCTTTCTAAATTGATAAACAAAAAGCAAACACACTCAATCTAACACTTGTAGCGAACTTCGAAACTCACTCGGAGTTTGCCCAGTTATCCTTGAAAACTCCCTATTGAAGTTAGACTTGGTCTGAAAGCCTGAACTTAGGTAGATCTCTGTTATCGCTTCATCGGTTTGTTTCAGAAGAGTCTTAGCGTGTTCAATCCGATAGGCATTAATCACCTTCGAAATGTTCTGTTGGTGAGTTTGATTAACCGCAGACGATATTTTTCTAGCAGGAATGCCTAGCTTTCGTGCCAAGCGATTGAGAGACAGGTCAGGATCCTTGAATACTTGGCGTTCTCTCATTAATGCATCGAACTTAACCATGATCTGAGTAGTTTCTTCAGTTTGGTCGTCATCTAAGCTACTCACTAGTGTAGTCGATGTGTCGACCTCTTCTGGAGAACCTTGTGACATGGCAGATACAGCCTGTACCTGCATGGTTTTTTCTTCGACAGGCGTGCTCATACTGACCACCATCACAGCGGACACAATGGCTGGAATAAGGACAAGGTAGCTAATCGATAAGATCAGATTGGTGTGCTGCGCATCCAACAGCAAGATATCGAAAGAAAGCGCACTATCAACCAAAGCTGAGAATAGCAGCATTACACCTGCAACTCTTTCAGCAACCAACACTTTCGATACATCGGTCAGCCGCACTTGTTCCGGCACTCGCAGCGACGACTTCAGCAGCAAGCTACCATATCCGAGATAGAGAAAGATCAGCAATACATCAAGAGTTCCCGCCCAGAGGCGCACATAGAAAAGTGAGCCAACTAAAACAGCAATCGGGCCTAACCAATGTAAATGTGTACTAGATTGACTTCGATGAGCTCCTGCAAAGCATAACCAAGCCGCCACAGGAACACAGGCACCGAGAATGGGTTGTAAGAAGCGAAAAAACGTAATATCAAACGTCCACCGAAGGCCCACTACCGTCACCATCAACGCACAGAGAATGATAAACCAAAAGGGCTTTTGACTGGTTTGTGGGTAACGGCATCGAAGCAGCACACCTGTCATCAATAACAACAGCGCCGCGACAAATGGTAAAGGAATGGCAAGCATCAATAGTCCGTTTAAGTTCGAGAAAAGATCACTTCCCCTTCAAACACTTCATTAGCGAAGTAAGTGAGCGAACTAGTGATACATATTGAATATCAATCTATGGTAAATCATTCCTCTGACAAAAATCTAGAGCGAAACCTTGATGGTGTTAAACCAATGATTTTCATAAAGACTTTTCGGAAACTGTTGACGTCTTCATATCCAACTAAATAGCTGATTTGTTCTACTGGTTTGTGAGAGCTTTCCAGTAACTCACACGCGCTTTGAACACGCACATGTTGAATATAGTTAATCGGAGTCAAGGTCGTCGCTTTAGTAAATTGCCGGATAAAGGTTCTTCGCGTCATGAAGGCTTCTTCCGCCAATTGGTCCAGTGTCAAAGGAAGGTGGTGATTCTTTTGAATAAAGCGCTGCACAGAGACAATCTTGTCATTCCCATGAGCGTAGTTAGGCACAAAACTTTGGTAGTAGCGCTGCTCTCTCAGTCCCGTATCCAACACCAGATACTTACCCAAATCACGCGTATTGGTCGGCGTCGTGTATTTAGTCAGGATAAACAGAGCCAAATCCATCCACGACATCAAACCACCAGCAGTAATGATGTCATCGTCATCGATCAGGATTTTGTCTATATCCACTTCGATTCCAGTATGGAGCTCCGAAAACAATTGCAGAGCTTGCCAGTGCGTTGTTACGGTTCGCCCTTCCAGTAATCCGGTTTGAGCAAGAATGAACACGCCTGCGCACGCTGAGCACAATATTGCCCCCTTTTGATGAGAGTCAATCAGATAATCCGTTAGCCTATCATCACGCTCTAGGTAGTAACTGCCATCTAGGTTTGGCGGCAATAAAATGATATCGGCTTTAGATTCTTCATTTGAGTTCGCCGACGAAACTGATAAGTCACCATAAGGCTTAATCTCAACCTGGAACTTAACCGTTTCACTTTCAGAATCAAGGCTGTTCGCCATCTGAAGAAACTCTTTTACTCCAAACACAGCGCTCTGCAAAGATCCTGGGTAATCGATGATTTCGACCCTTACTGATTTTGTCACTATTGCCATATAGTCTGTCATTTTTGACGTGCGTTAAAACACACAGGGTAGTCATAATAGCCCCACACCACAAGACATTAACAACAAAGGTATGGATTATGAGCAATACTGCACTACTAATTATTGATTTCCAAAACGACTACTTCCCTTCATACGAAGGTGCGAAATGGGCACTCTCTGAAACAGAGAAAGCAGCAGAAAAAGGTGCGCAATTACTCGAGACATTCCGCGAGAAAAAACTCCCAATCGTTCATGTGCGCCATGAATTTCCAACCAATGAAGCGCCATTCTTCTTGCCTAACTCAGATGGAGCTCAAATCCATAGTAGCGTAGCACCTCAGCAAGACGAGACCGTGATTGTAAAACAACAGATCAACAGCTTTAGAGATACAGAACTAGACAAAGTATTGAAGGAACAAGGCGTTGAAAGGCTAATCATTGTTGGCGCGATGAGCCACATGTGTATTGACGCAGTGACTCGCGCAGCGACTGACTTGGGTTATGAATGTCACGTGGCCCATGATGCTTGCACCACATTAGATATGGAGTTCAACGGTGTTAAAGTACCGGCAGCACATGTGCACGCCGCATTCATGGCAGCACTTAGCTTCGGTTATAGCAACGTCGCGACAACAAACGAGCTTGAGAAGCTGCTTTAATCAAGAGCCACGAGAGTGGTAAGCACTCAGATTCGTGATTACCCGCCTAAACTGACAGTCTACATATTACAAGCAACAAAAAAGGCGCCGATTAAGGCGCCTTTTTACTAGAAGCGAGCTTTCATTATGCCGCTGCAGTTTGGCGCGTAGGGTGTTTGATGAATACCGCAATCACTGCCACGATAGCCAATGCGAAACAGTAGTATGAGTTAGAAACGATCTCTAACGGCGATAGGTTAAATACCGAACCTAATAGCAGCACCTGCGCACCGTAAGGCAACACACCTTGAATCACACAAGAGAAGATATCCAATAAGCTTGCTGAGCGACGAGGGGATACATCGTTCTCTTCAGCTAATTGACGAGCAACACTACCAGAGACAATGATCGCTACTGTGTTGTTTGCCGTGCACATGTTCACCATAGACACCAAACCAGCGATACCCAACTCACTTGCGCGGCCGTTCGCTTGCTTAGAATGTGAAGAGCCGAACGCACGAATCATGCTACTCACTAGGTTAGTCAAGAACGCTAAACCACCTTGGCGACGCATCAGCTCACTCAAACCACCGATCAGCATCGACAGTAAGAAAATTTCCTGCATGTTGCCAAAGCCAGCATAGATATCTTGCGCGTAATCGGTTAAACCGTAGTTCTCCAGAGAACCTAAGCTAACGCCACCCGCCAGTAAGATACCGATGGTTAGCACAACAAACACGTTCATACCTGATACTGCAAGAATCAAGATAGTGATGTAAGGCAGCACTTTCAGCCACTCAATAGGACCCGTTTCAGGCACTTGAGTCGCAGTGCTGTTAAAAGCAAAGATAACAATCGCGATAAGTGCAGCAGGAAGTGCGATACGGATGTTCTCTTTAAACTTGTCTCTCATCTCACAGCCTTGCGAGCGCGTAGCAGCAATCGTGGTATCAGAGATGATAGAAAGGTTGTCACCAAACATCGCGCCACTTAAAACAACGCCTGCTGTCAGTGGAATACTCATGCCAGCTGAATCAGCAATGCCCAATGCAACAGGCGCTACCGCAGCAATGGTACCCATCGAAGTCCCCATTGCTGTCGCGATGAACGCAGAAATTAGGAAGATACCCGGTAGGATCATACTTGTCGGGATCGCCGATAGACCAAGATTTACCGTCGCATCAACACCACCAGAAGCTTTAGCAACTGCCGCAAAAGCACCTGCCAATAGGTAGATCATACACATTGCGATAATGTCTTTGTGACCTACTCCACTTAAGAACTGTTCGATAGCACGGTTCAATTTATCTTTGCTCAACAACAGCGCCAACATCACAGCAGGTAGAGCCGCAATCGGAGCTGGAAGCTGATAGAAAGCAAAATCGACGCCTTGCAACGACAAGTAGGTACCTACGCCAATAAACAGCGCTAGGAACACGATCAGAGGGATAAGCGCTACTGCCGAAGGGGCAATAACCGCATTAGAATTTTTTGAATTGGACATGGAACGACAACACTATAGAACAGGAAGGAGAGCAGACTAATGTCACACTTAGGACTTGTCAACGTCTAGACGTCTAAACGCCCAATATAATGCAAGGTAATACGAACTCTATTGAACATCACATAATAGAAAAGGCTATTTACGCACCAGTAAATAGCCTTCGAGAACAAATTGCTCATACGTGAAGTAGAGTTTTAGAGACCTGCTTTCTTAATCAATAGAGCTTATAAATAACCTAGCGCTTTGGTTTGAAAGTCACTTGGTACTCTCCGATACCATCATAAGCAACGGTTGTTAGCTCGTCGAAGTCAAGCTCTACCATACCACAGTAAGACCCTGTAATGATCGCCTCGCCCGCTTCAAAGCTGACTCCACGCTTGGTCATGGTATCTATCAACCAGTAAACGGGATTTTGAGCTAATGCATTAGGGTGGGTGCCAGAAAATGCCTGTACTTTTCCAGCTTGAGTGATAGCCACTTCGACCTTACCAGCAGCAAACGCTTTATCTTTCTCTATCTCAGGACCAAGAAACAAGCCTTGGTTTGCCAAGCAATCGGCTCAAACCTCGTAAAACTCCGCTCCACTGTCATCAGCAAAGCGAGATTGAATTAACTCAAGTGCCATATGGCAAGATCCAATGGCATCATTGATTTGTGCTTCGCTGTAGCCATTTGAGTTTGCAGGCAAAGGCTTAGCCAGTACAAAAGCGATTTCTGGCTCTACTCGGGCTACCTCTTTACCTGGCACTGAACCTGTGTCTGCGAATAATTCACAAATTTCACCTTGCTGCACGTTGTCAACGAAAATAGGCGCTACGATAAATTTGTTTTCTGCAAGAGGTAACAGACACTTCCAGCCCCCCACTCTATCTGCGCGAATTTCAATCATGGATTCTTGAATGGCTAACGCATCATCTAAACTGGTTGGGCGATATGGTTCGATTAATCTTGGCGCTTTAGTTCCCGCTGTGCGACGGCTTAATAACTCTTTAGCCGCCTGCTCAAATACACTTGTCATAATATACCGTTTAATTTAGAACGATTAGAAATAGGCTTAGGCAATGGCATCACTCATGCGATGGTTGCACCATAAAGTGTTCAAAGGCCTATTGTCACATGTCCCGCAAGTGAACACATACCGCTAAGTCAATATATTAAAAGAAAAGCCAGCACCTGATGAGCAGTTTGCTGGCTTTTTGAATATGTCATTGCCGGACAAGCACTACGCGCCTTTCAGCGTCTTCTTAAGATTTTGCATGAAGTTTCTGAAGTGAGGCATGAAATCTACAAACAGAGGGTGTTTTCTATCTTGCATCATCAACGGTCCCAGTAAGCGAATACTTACACCTAGTCTCCTTGCGGATTGCTCATCTAAGCCACTGTCCTGCTTAATCTTATCTACAATCGCGAACATGTTTTCTCTGTCTTCAATTTCAAACTGCATGGTTTGCAGCTCACGATCTTCCTTGATGTTCACTTCTTCGATAGTGATACGGTAGTGATTGTGTTTGCCTGTGATTGTTTGCATCGTCATTACTGTCTCCTAACTTGAATTTACGAACAATTAAGTTGATAATATCAACTATAAATACAATAGTTGATATTATCAACTATATTTCTAAGGATCGTTTATGTCTGATAACACATCGTTAGAGTCTATCTTCCGCTTAGTACACTCTTTGAAACGTAAAATGAGTGAGCAGATTGAGAGCTTGGATTCTGAGATCGCACCTATGAATATTCGTGTCATGAAGATCATTACTAAGAAATCTCCATGTACGGCTATTGATATCGCGCACTTCCTAAACCGCGATAAAGCACAGGTCACGAGGTTAGTTAATGCGTTGATCAATCAAGAACTTGTGAAGAAGTCTCCAAACCCTGAAGACAAACGTAGCCAGTTGTTGGTGCTGACTAATAAAGGTGAAGATATCATGACTAAGGTTTCGAATATTGATCGCGAGATGCTACAGAGAATGACTAAAGGCATGAACGAAGATGAGCTAGAACAGTTCAGCCAAATAGCGAGCAAAATGGCTCAAAACTTAGAAAACAACCCTAAGTAATAAGCTGTCCTTTCGAATAAGCCACTGCTTACAAAAAGCAAAAACGCCACCTAATCGCAAGATCGGTGGCGTTTGTGTATCAGCTAACTTTTACATCGATGCCCGTTATAAAACTTCGACTAAAATCGTCGTTCTAGTTTGATGCCAATTTCCACCATGCTTGCACGGGCACTGGTTCTGAAATTACTAAACGTTCACCCATGACAGGGCTTACCATCTGTACGTCTCGTTCTTTGCTTATCGCTAAGACTTGTTCCATTGGGTCTTGCCAGTCGTGCATAGAGAGATCAAACGTACTGTTGTGGATCGGCATCATCACCTTACCTTTAAGGTCGATGTGCGCTTGAACGCTCTGCTCTGGGAACATATGAATATCGGCCCAAAGTGAGTTATACGCACCCGTTTCAACCATGGTCAAATCAAACGGCCCGAAGCGCTCGCCAATCTCTTTAAAACCATTGAAGTAACCAGAGTCACCACTAAAGAAGACTTTTTTGTCTGAAGCCTTAATAACCCAGCTACCCCATAGGGTTTGGTCACGATCAAGCAAGCCACGACCAGAGAAGTGTTGGGTTGGAGTTAAAGTAAACTCGATATCGGAGGCTGTTGCCGATTCCCACCAGTTCAATTCAATGATTTTATCTTTATCCACGCCCCACTTTTCAAGTAGTGCACCAACTCTGAGTGGCACCAAGAATGTTCCCACTTTATCGGCTAATACTTTAACGGCACCTTTGTCTAAATGGTCGTAGTGATCATGGCTGATAACCACCACATCAATATCAGGTAGTTCTTGCAGTGAGATAGGGGTCGGGTGGAAGCGCTTTGGCCCCATCCATTGCACTGGAGACGCGCGATCACTGAACACAGGGTCAGTCATCACTAACTTACCATCTAGCTTCATCATCACGCTTGAGTGACCTAAACGATACGCAACGTCTTCTTGCTCTTCAATCAACTGTTCTGCTGTCATAGGAACGAGAGGCAATGCGGTTCGTGGCACTGGCTCATTTCTTTCTACAGTTACATATGCCTTTAAGATTGAAAAAATATCAGACATACCCGACTTGTACTCTAACTCACTGTTAGCAAACTTCTTCGGAAGCTTATCTAGATTGTCATTTGATTGTGAACCTGTGCTTACGATAGCGACCACGGCAAGTACTCCTAAAATCGGTAATAGATATTTTTTCATTGGTATCTCTTCAACTGTTGGGAAAACCCAACCCAAAAACTACACTGGTTAGTTTACATGCAAAAAAACAAAAGTAAACCAGTTAGTGTAATTTCTTATTCGTCAAATTTAGAAGAGAAGCACTCCGTATAACGAGCACTGACCAATGTAGATATCTTAAATCTGTACAAATATCGCACAGCACTCATTTCTAGACTTCATTTATTGACCATAAGGTCAGGTTTCAATTAACATTGCATTTACAAATGGAAATTGAATGTTTTTAGAAGGGAATCTAAATTGCAATTGACTATACGAACCAAAGCGATACTGGCGACGATCGTCGCTGCTCTTGCCATTATTAGCGTGATGGGAGTGTATTCATTTCAATCAAGCCGGGCTATTTTGATTGCTAGAACCTTCGAGCGAGAATTACCAGCTTCACTCGGCGAGGTGAGTAATCAAATAAACCTCAAGTTAGAAACGCCAATTCTTGCATCAAAGATGATGACGCTTTCGCCTTTAATGCAACAAACCAGACTTTCGGAACAAGAGCTTCGAACCTATCTTCAATCTGTTAAAAGTGAGTTCAACGCGATCAGTGCCTATTACGTTTCCAACGAAGCGAGCACTTACTATACCCATAATGGCGTACTGAAAACGATCTCTACCAATGAACAAAGTGACCAATGGTTCTACCGATTCATCGAGTCAAATCAGCCATTTGAGCTCTCTTTGGATATTGACGCAGCCACTGGAATCCCAGCACTGTTTGTTAACTATGTGGTCATTCGTAATGGCGAACGTATTGGTGTGACAGGTATCGGCTTAACGTTGGAAAGTATTACTCAACTGATCAGCAACTATAGCGTCGGAGAAAGCGGCATTGTTTTTCTTGTCGATCAAGAGGGGAGCATCAAGGTTCACCCAGATGAAAATCTGATTGGACGCCCACTAGACTCTATAGGAATTAAGGCTAATCAGTTAATCGGCAGCAAACAAACCGTCGTTCATGAGGCCATCGTCGATGGTCAGCCGCAAATTCTAGGTTCCAAGGCGATGCCAGGTATAGGTTGGACTCTAATTACACAAATTCCCAAGCAGGACGTATTAGGTGAATTAAATGGCTTTAGCCAAACCATTATCTTTATGGCCCTACTCATTGCTGCCATTTACACGCCAATCGCAGCATGGGCAACTAACAAGCTCTTGCTGCCGTTTGTGGAAGTAGCCGAGCGATTACAACAGATAGGGAAAGGCGGTGGTGATCTCACCTTTCGCTTAGATGATTCGCGACATGACGAAATTGGACAAATCGCCAAAGGCTACAATCAATTCGTGCAATATCTGAGTGATTTACTCAAAGATGTCTCAAACACGGGTATTCAAATCTCTGAATCTATCCAAGGTGTCGATCATATGGCGCAGTCGATGGAGCAAGACATCAAACAACAAACCAGCCAAATCGAACAAGTTGCAACAGCCATTCATGAGATGGGTGCCAGCTCAGACGAAATCGCACAAAACGCTAATGGTGCCGCCGACAGTGCACAACATGCAGCGAGTGCAATCAGCATTGGTCAAAAGTCCGTTTCTGTCACTTCAGAAAGCATCGAACATATGAACAAACAGCTCGATGACACAACGGAAATTATCAATCAACTCGCTCAAGATGCGAACTCTATCGATACCGTGTTAGATGTCATCAACAGTGTCTCTGAACAAACCAACCTACTAGCCCTTAATGCAGCGATAGAAGCCGCTCGTGCAGGCGAACAAGGTAGAGGTTTTGCGGTGGTAGCAGACGAAGTGAGAACCCTCGCCTCACGAAGCCAAGCATCAACAGAAGAGATTCGAGGTATTATTGAAAAGCTTCAGCAGCGTACTCAACAAGCCGTGACAGCCATCGAAACCAGTACCACACTTGGCAGTAAGTGTCAGGTCGAAGCCTCCAACTCAGAGCAACAACTCTCGAGCATTTCTCATAGTGTCGATCAGATGAATGCCATGAACATGCAGATCGCCTCAGCAACGGGTCAGCAGTCGAATGTCATCAACGAGATTTCACCGCACATCTCTGGAATTTCTGAAATAGCCAGAGAGAGCGACAGCATGATTGAGAAAACAGCTCAGGAGTGCCAGCACTTGCGGGCTAAGGCAATGCATTTAACGAGTTTGGTTTCTCAATTCAAATGCTAACTTCAATGGAACGCGAAATACGCTGACCACTCCCACTCAAGTTAGTCAGCAGACCATACATTCTTGAAATCTGGCCATCCCCAGTTGGTGATGGCTACGTTTTTAAGAATCCCTTGGAAACGCACGGTTTGTAAGTGATGGAACATCGGGACTAACCAATAATCAGAAATCAATGTCGATGCAATTGGCTCTAACTCAGCCAAGTAATCCGGCAATTCAACCGTTGCTTTGTGCTGATCTAAGCGCTGCTTGAGCCAATCACTGTTCATCTCTCCTAGCGCGGAATGCAATACAGGGTCATTCATCAACCAAGAGAACAGCGAAGATGGCGCATTGTCATCGAGATTCAGGTTACACAGCACCAAGTCTTCTTTTAAATCACCCCGCTGAGAAAGCTGAGCTAATTCTCGAAAACTGTAGGTATTCACCTCAACTTCCATACCGTGTCGTTGAAGGATGTCTGACACCGAAATAGCGCATCGATAGAGGGCATAGTAGTTATAAACCGCAATGCTCAATTTCTTAGGCAACTCAGTCTCTCTAGAAGGTGTTCGATAAAGCTTCTGCCAACTCGGCAATATGTTCTGAGCCAAAGAGACACTGAATAAACCTTGGTTTTGCTCCAGTTGTGTCAAAATAGCCTGTGGGCTTGCAAGTGATGATAGGTACTTACGTTGCTCATCACTTAACGAGTTAACCGCTGAGTTTTGGTTAAATAGAATGAACAAACAACCGTCTTCGATTCGACTGCGGAGCCCGTCTGTTTCAGCAGACACCAACTCAGTGTCGCTCTTTCCTAATTGATGAAAACAGGCCGAATCTTCATACGGTGACACCTGCATTTGGCTGTCATCGAATCGAGCGCTACCAGTCATCGATTCTTCAAACTGCCAAATGGTCACCTCATCGGTTAAAGAGCGACAACCATAAAAGTGTTCGAATGCCGAGAGCTTGATGCGCTCGCTGTTGGTTTCAACCACTCTGAAAGGGCCCGTACCAATCACAGCATGAGAAGCTGAGTTTAGTGGTGAAGGTTCACGGGTTACCTGTGCTGCCGGTTGAATCGAATACTTAACGCCAGCTAACAAACCCGCAAAGCCAGTATCCGCTTGGGTTAACTTAAAACTGATCCTTAATGGCTGCTCACTGTAAATGGAAGAGACATGAGCCAACTCAACTTGATAAAAAGGCAGAGCTTGTAAAGCAGTAAACAAAGCAACTAACTGTTTGGCATCAACAGGCTGCCCATCATGGAACGTCAAACCGGGGCGCAGATAGAAAGTCCAAACCAATTGCTCCGTGTCATATTCCCAATGGTGAGCTAACTCAGGCTTCAGTTTGCCCTTGCCGTTACATGTCACTAAGCAGCTAAACACTTGCCTGATCAAAAATCGCTCACTACTGCGATGTATATGATGCGGAAACAGATCCTCAAACTTGCGTTTATAGGTTAATTGAACATGCAAGAGCCCTTCACGCATGGTCGCGCCGGAGGTTTCTTGCAGTAAAGAGCCAAACACAGCGCGGTCATTATTTAATATCGAGAGTGCTTTTTCGTACTTGCCCTGCTCTATCAACTTACTCGCGACATGCTGAGCCAGTTCTGGATTGCTAAAACGCAGTGTTAAGTTAGAGCGTTGATTCCTGCCAACTTTTGGTTCCCACACAACCCATTCAGCTTGATGCATTTTGCCTAATAGAGTTCGAGCATGCCGCAAGCTTGTAAACAACTTGTCCGCCACTTCCGTTAAGGTCACGGAGTGAGAAATGTTTGGCTCGAACGATTCTAGCCGCGTGTAGTAACGCATCATGTTTAGATCAGACAAATAATGAACCTTTTAAACGTAGCTCTTCCTAATTAAGCCCATTATAAAACACAATCGTAAAAAAGTAGTGCGATATGACCAAAACAGGAACAACCAATAAAAATACCATCTGTTTTTTAGTTCCTCTTAATTAACCATAATGAACGGGTCAGCAACAAACCATAGGTTGTAAATAAAGCCTAACTAGAGAGAGTAATGACCATGAGAAAATACTATCTTAACAAGCTAAAAAGCACCTGCAGTAAGCTCGAAAGAGAAGCACTACGAACACTTTTAGATCTATGTAACTGGCGTTATTAGTACACTTTTTAGCACCGAGTAAACGCGAGTTGAGCACAGCCTAATATGCTCCTACCCCCAATATGAGTTAGGCCTCAACTCGCTTTTCCTTTCAAAATCCCCTCTCAAGCCTTCTGTACCAATGGCTCACACAATCGATTAATTTCCGTTGTCGACTCGACAAATTTAATTCGTTTTCTTAGTTAAACAAAAAGCCTTAAGGTTCGCCCCGAAGCAAGCAAGGAGCCTCAGAAAAAACTGAAAGCTCAGCTAACAACTAAATAATTTTGCAGTTACCAATCAGGTATTAATTAAGGAAACGCCATGCGTATCGCAATTCTTTCTCGTAACGAAAATCTATACTCTACCGCTCGTCTAAAGCAGGCTGGAGAAGCACGTGGTCATCAGGTCGATGTTATCGACACGTTGCACTGTGATATAGATATCGCGAGTAACAATCCGAAGATTCGCTACATGGGTGAAGAGCTACCTCAATACGACGCGGTTATCCCACGTATTGGCGCTTCCATTACCTTTTACGGAACTGCGGTTGTTCGCCAATTCGAAATGATGGGCACTTTTTGTATCAATGAGTCAGTCGCTATCAGTCGTTCTCGCGACAAACTGCGCTCACTACAACTGTTGTCTCGTAAAGGTATTGGCTTACCAAAAACAGGTTTCGCTAGCCGCCCAGACAAGATTCAAGACCTGATCAAAAACGTGGGTGGCGCACCACTTGTGATCAAGCTTCTCGAAGGCACTCAAGGTATCGGCGTTGTACTAGCAGAAACAAACAAAGCAGCAGAAAGCGTTATCGAAGCGTTCATGGGCCTAAAAGCGAACATCTTAGTTCAAGAGTTCATCGAAGAAGCAAATGGCGCAGACATCCGTTGTTTTGTTGTTGGCAACAAAGTAATTGCTGCAATGAAGCGTCAAGCTGGTGAGGGCGAATTCCGCTCTAACCTGCACCGTGGCGGCACTGCTCAACTGGTTAAACTAACCAAAGAAGAGCGCGCGACAGCAATCAATGCAGCGAAAATCATGGGATTAAACCTATGTGGTGTAGATATTCTACAATCTAAGAATGGTCCAGTAGTAATGGAAGTAAACTCTTCTCCAGGCCTAGAAGGCATTGAGAAAGCAACGGGTAAAGATGTAGCAGACATGATTTTCGAATTCATCGAGAAGAATGCAAAACCAAATGCTAACCGTACTCGTGGCAAGGGCTGATTGAATACCGATAACTCATGATTGGAAAGAAAATGAACAATAAAATGATCATAGGGAATACCGAAGCACTTTGCTTACCAGAGTTAGGGATAACTGGACTACATACACGTGTGGATACAGGGGCAAAAACCTCTTCTCTACACGTAGACAATCTACTATGTTTTAAATCAAACGGTGAGAAATTTGTAGAGTTCGACCTTCACCCAGACGTTTATCACCTAGAAGAGACAGTGCGCTGCAAGGCGAAGCTGAAAACAAGTAAGAAAATTAAATCATCTAACGGCGAAGTTGAACACCGTTGCGTGATTGAAACTATGCTAAGAATCGGTGGTCAACAATGGCCTATCGATATCACGCTAAGCAACCGTCAAGACATGACATACATGATGTTGCTTGGTCGCCAAGGCATGAGTGACAAAGTGATTGTTGACCCAGCGGGCGAATTCCTACTGACTCACTAATCTCAGTCATCGTAACCGCTCCACAGGTTATAACTAAAGCTCGTCACAACGATATAAGGCCAGTCTCATGACTGGCCTTATTGTTTTGTATTACCTAGGTTTGCTCACCTAATTCTTATATTTACCATGAGATTGAAAACCAAAACGCCAAATTGAGAGCAGCAGTTTCTTGGTTTTAATTTTTGTTACCCGCCAATGCGTCACAGGCCTTCTTGGTGCACTCATCAGCAAATGGTCAAACGCCTTTTGATTAAGATCCACTTGCCCTCCATGCGCCACCAACAGCGTGTCTATCTGCATGTCATAAATGCGTGACACAGAATCACGATACTTATTAGGGTGGAAGATGGGGAAAGGCGGAATGAGCTTCTTTTTGACCTCGACCATCAAGTCAGCCACATAGGCGACGCTGTGTGATGGAGAATAAACAGAGAGATCTCTGTCGGTGTGCCCCGGTGTTTCCAACACTAACCAATCATCAAAGCCAGGAATGCTATCGCCATCCGATAGTTTGTAATCCGGCTTTAACTTCCTCGAATACCACAGGTTTGCCTTGGGTTTGCCTAAACGATTCGCCATCCATCGTGCCAATGCCAGATCGGTCAGATGCATCAAGATACCGTCGATACCGTGATACCAATGTTTGTCTCGGTTTGCAGCGACCAAATGACAGTTCGTTAGCTTTCTGAGCTTGTGCGCAGCCCCTGCGTGATCGGGGTGCATGTGCGTAACAACCACAGTATGCAGATCAGAAAAATCTCGCATTAGCTCAGTTTCAATAAAAGCCTTCAAATGCGGAATATCGGCTCGGCATGCGCCATCGAGCAACAATAATTTGTCAGGATACTCCACCAAATACATGTCTTGGATGTAACCTTTAATGTTATGCAGCTGCAAACCCACCCCTTGTTAAAAATCAACTGGTCAGACCTATATTATAGCAAACTCAGATTTATTTGTAACAAATTTGTTAACTAGAAAATAACATCAAAGCACCATGCTCTCCGCACTTTTATCGTGACGACAAAATACGTGATTTGTTGACCTGAGTTATTAGTACTATATATGCGCCTCTAATTTATTGTCTGAGTGCTATACATGAACCAACTAATCGATGCTCTTTCTACCCAAGGCTACTTTGTTTGGGATGACTTCTTAACTCATGAAGAAGTGGTGGCATTGAGGGATTGCATTCCAGAGAACTGGAAAAAGGCTAGGATTGGCCGTAACGATGAAGTAACACGAGAATCAAGTATTCGTAGTGACAAGATTCAATGGGTACACCGTGACATGGGTGAGCCTGCATCTCAGTTCCTAGATAAAATGGAGCAGGTTCGTTTAGCGGCAAACCAAGCGTTCTTTTTGGGCTTGTTCGAGTATGAAGCGCACTTTGCTAAATACGAAAAAGGCGACTTTTATCAAAAGCACTTAGACTGTTTTAAAGGCAACGAAAACCGCCGTCTGACTACTGTGTTCTACATGAATGACGAGTGGAGCGAAGAAGACGCAGGTGAACTTGTGGTTTACGACTTACAAGACAATCACATCGCCACCATTCCACCAAAATCAGGTCGTCTGTTTGTGTTCTTATCTGAGCAGTTCCCACACGAAGTTCTGCCAACCAACACTGAACGATTCAGTATCGCAGGTTGGTTCCGTATCAACGGCGTGAAGGACAACCAACTCGATATCGCTCACTAAAGCGAGGCTCGAGTCAAAGCCTAATCTCATCCAAAGCCTCTCCACTCGAGAGGCTTTCCTGTTAGTACTGCTAAGAAAGTACCAAGAGGAAAATATCACTTTTATGAGCCGAATCCTGTGTAGAGACTCTTGCCCAACAATTACTCTGGCGTATTCGGGAAAACTGATATTTAATAAATATTTACGATGCGCATTCAAGAAGGATTAATTATGTCGTCTATCATCGTAGGTCACCGTGGTGTAGCGGGTACTCACCCAGAAAACACCAAAGCAAGTATTGAACAAGCCGCTAAGCTTGGCTTGGAATGGATTGAAGTCGATATTCAGCAAACTCAGGATTATGAGCTTGTGGTTTGCCACGACCACACTCTCGAACGCTGTAGCGATGGTACAGGTCGTGTTGATGAACACACCTTAGCAGAGCTACGTCAGCTTGATTTTGGCAGTTGGAAGTCAGAACAGTTCGAAGGAGAGAGAATACTCACACTTAGCGAGTTATTCGAACTTGTTGAAAAACATAACCTCAGCGTTAACTTAGAGATAAAAGTCGATAGCCGACACCAAGCCCCTCATGTCGTTGATCTTCTACACAGTGAGCTGATCCGCTCAAACATAGACACCGACAGAGTGCTGCTTTCAAGTTTCAGCCATGAGGTTGTCGCAGAAATGGCTCATCACTTACCAAGATACCGCGTTGGTGTGATCACAGAACAGCTCACTCAAGACGATCTTCTGCTTATTGATCAGGTGAAAGCCTTCAGTTGTCATATGAATTACGAAAACGTCAATCAGGATGATCTTGATACGCTTGCCGAAGCAAAGATTCAAACATGGTGCTACACCGTCAATGATCCGTCTACCTTTAAATTCCTATCCACCGTCGATGCGATATTCACTGATTTCCCAGATAGATTTAACGCGAAAAATTGACTGGATAAATACCAAAGTAGTAAACATTTAAGACGGGAAAATTAACCTCGATAAACCTCAAAATTAAGTAGCAAACACAAGTGAGTAGGAGTACATTCCGCTGCTCACTTGGTTTCATTAGCTCGCACTATTTAGGCAGCTTTATTGGTTACTTAATTTATGGATCTCATCTTTAGTCCAACTTTCCCAATTTTGGGTGCAATCTTCATTTTTGCCGCAATCGTTCGTGGCTTCTCAGGCTTCGGTTTCACCTTAGTCGCATTGCCTTTAAGTGCGTTGTTCGTTCCGGTTATTGAGCTTGTCCCTGTGTTCATGCTTATCGACCTACTTGGTAACGTTCAATTACTGCCTAAGGTCAAAAAACATGTCAATTGGCGCTGGGTAGCCAAGGTATTTATCCCTTGCCTTGTGTTCACGCCTGTTGGCCTGCTTTTACTCAAATCAGTTAGCCAAGACACCATTATCTTGATCATCAGCGCCTTTATCTTCGCGTCTGCACTTATGATCTACCGAGGCTTCCAATACAAAAGTGAACCTAGATTTGCTCCCTATCTCCTAGGAAGCCTTGCTGGAATAATGAATGGTGCGGCTTCTATGTCTGGACCACCTATTGGCACCCACGCATTGGCAAGCCCTGTGGCTCCTCATATTGCCAGAGCTGGATTGATTGCGTTCTTTGTATTGGCTGATTCGAGTGCCTTTGTTTCTGCATCCATTGCAGGGCTTGTCGACCGTGATGTGGTATGGCTTACACTGGCACTTTTACCAAGCAGTATGTTTGGTGGCTATGTGGGTTCGAAACTGTTCGAAAGGTTTGGTGGCGAGAAATTTAAGCCTGTCACTATCGGACTGCTAATCGTGATTGCGTTTTTCAGTGCAGGTCGAGTTCTACTGTAACGAACTGTCTAATTTCTGAAGGAATATGGGTACCAGAACCTACCATTCGATGTGGATAGGGGTGCCCATTTTAACCAGTTGAATAAACTCATCCATATCTTGGTTGGTTAATGCGATACAGCCATCTGTCCAATCGAAACTTTGGATAAAACCTGGCGAACGACGCTCACCGTTTTTAATACCATGAATTTTGATGTTACCACCCGGGTCAACATCATTCTCTTCAGCCCACTGTCTATCAGAGGAGCGCGGATAGTTGATGTGTACCGAGCGGTAAAACTCAGAGCGCTCCATGATATAGTCGAGAGTATATTCCCCTTCTGGCGTTCGGTTGTCCCCTTCAAAGCGTTTATGCCCTTTCGGTTCCTTGCCCAAAGCGATACGAAACTCTTGTACCACCTCATCCCCTTTAAGTAAGTACATTCTGCGTTTCGATTTATCGACTTTCACTAAGGTCACGACTTGCAATAGAGGATCGATTTCAGAAAAAGAGTCTGGCGCCATGTAGGGTTCTAATAATGAAGCTTGAGCAGAAACTTTAGGTGAACGTTGCGATGAACCTTGTGCCAGCTGAGCAATTTGAGTGGATTGGTCCTCACTCAGCGCCTCATCTACATCAATCACATGCTTTGATATTGATGTGTCAGTAGAGTTAGGAGAGGAAGTTGAGATGCGTTGTGAATGAGCTGGTGCTGACTCAAAGACAATGGTTTCAATAGCGGTAGCGTCAGACACTATTTTCTCAACAACGACCTTCTCAGCGTGTGCGAGCGGACTCATCAAGAATAAGCATAGCGATAACGGTAAAAACGGATGCACCCTTATATCTCCTCAAAACGCATCGACATGATTCGAGACTGAGTCTCCATACCTAGCGACTCATAAAAACTCTGAGCTTGTTGATTAAACTCCATCACCTCTAATCTCAACTCTATCGCCCCCTGAGCTTGCGCCCACTGGTTGAATGACTTCATCAGTGCTCGACCCACGCCTTTACTCTGAATTTGGTCATTCACCACAATAGTGTTCACTCTTGCCACTTTGTGTGACTGGATAAAGCTTACGCCTTTGTTCTGCGTCACCTTGCCTGCAAGAAAGCCAATCACTTCATCCTGTTCAACAGCAACAAAGAAGGCCCCAGCCGGGTCAATCATTAAGCCTAGCCAGTACTCCTCACTGTCTGCATTGCTCTGTGATGGCGGCGCGAAAACCATAGGCGCACCAAGATGATGTTGACGATTTATCTGATCAGAGAGCGCTAAAATCGCGTTAATATCAGTTACCTTCGCAGTCCGAATTTGCATATCATCACCTTGTTTGAATTCAATAACACCTTAGCAAAAATGCCTTAGATGTGCACCGTTCCACTGGTAGACTCAGCCCTTCGGTAGAAGATTACCTTTAATATTAGGCACTAAGTTTAAGGAAATTGTTCCGCAAATCTCGAACACAACACCTACCTTTGAATGCTACTATCTTCGCAGACCCTAAGTATCGGATACCACTATGATTAAGTTCGCTGTAATTGGAACCAATTGGATTACACAAAAATTCGTTCAAGCTGCACATGAATCGCAATCAATGCAGTTGACTGCGGTTTATTCACGAAACCTAGACAGCGCGGCACAGTTCGCACAAGAGTTCGCTGTTGAAACCACATATGACTCACTCGAAGCGTTAGCCAACGACAATACGGTTGAAGCGGTGTACATCGCCTCCCCTAATTCGCTGCACTGTGAGCAGTCGATTCTGATGATGGAACATGGCAAGCACGTCATCTGTGAGAAGCCTGTTGCATCGAATATCGTTGAAGCAACACACATGTTTGAAGTTGCTGAGAAAAACGGTGTGGTGCTGTTTGAAGCGTATAAATCTCAATTTCTGCCTAACTTTAAACAAGTCCAACTTGGGCTAGAGAAAATCGGCAAGGTGCATAAAGCGCACATCAACTACTGCCAGTATTCATCGCGTTACCAGAAGTACTTAAATGGTGAAAACCCAAACACCTTCAACCCGGCTTTCTCAAATGGCTCATTAGTCGACATCGGCTTCTATTGCGTTGCAGCAACGGTAGCGCTGTTTGGTGAACCTGAAAACGCGCAGGCCTCTGCAAAGTTACTGGAGTCTGGCGTTGATGCGCATGGCTGTGCCATCTTCCAATATCCCGAGTTTGACGTGACCCTTGCACACTCTAAGGTCAGTGACTCTTACGCACCGAGTGAGATCCAAGGTGAGCAAGGTGCGATCATCATTGATCACATCGCTGAATGCACCGACGTTAAGATCCGCTACCGTGATGGCAGCATTGAAAATCTCACTCAAGTGCAAAGCGAAAACTCAATGAGTTACGAAGCGCAAGCCTTTGCTGATTGCATTGGTGGCGATCACACCACACAAACCGATGCAAAACAGCGCGCATTAACCGTTGCCAAGTTAATTACAAAGATGCGTCAACAGGTTGGTGTCATTTATCCTGCAGATAAATAATACAGACCATTAAGCTAACGCTCTGATTTTACTTACATATCAGTTTATGCATAACTAAATTTAATCCTTACGACAAATAACTGGATTAGTTGATCAGAGGGCTATCTGATTAAATCCGCGTTCGATATCTATCGTATTTATTTAATTTATTGAAGGTGTGTAAAGTGTTTTCAGTTGATGATCGCGTTGTAGCAACAAAAGGTGTTGAACTTGGTGAAATGGTAGTAACTGGTCTAAGTGCTGGTGGTTTCTACGTTCACGTTACAACAGTAGAAGGCGCAATGCCGCTTACTTACCCAATGCAAGATCTTAAAAAAGCATAGTCTAACCGCTCTGCTCTTTTAGTAGTCACTCTGCTAAAGGTAACAAAATTGAGGCCTTGGCTGCTTTACTCTTCTGCATTAGAGTGAACAGCCAGGGCCTTTTTTATATCTGCTACTCCCCGCCAAGCTCTCTGCAGGTTTAGTCATTGCAGCAAAGCCGAATCCGACAGACAATAGAATGAATCAAAGCGTAACGACACCAAGCGCTTATTGCCGGTTAATACGCACTCTCTATTGATGTTTAGTGTTTACAGAAGTTTCTGGTACATTAGCATCATCTTATACTTACAATGACCATGAACTGAGGGAAGCTATGAAGCTTTATATTTACGACCACTGCCCTTTCTGTGCACGAGTCGCCTACATCGCTCAATCTCTAGGCTTAAACATCGAACTTGTTTCTGTGGATTATGATGATGCCCAAACCCTTATCGATTTAATCGGTAAAAAGATGGTACCTGTATTACAAAAAGACGATGGTTCTATCATGGCTGAGAGCCTAGATATCATTGCGTACTTCATGGACCTAAAATCAAGCGACGAGCAGCGTGTACCATCAGAACAAGCTACTCTTTTCCAAAGCCGTGCTTTCCCTCTTACTCAACAGATTGGACGCCCACGTTGGTGGAACCTCGACTTGGCAGAATATCGCTCAACAGGGGCAAAAGAAGCTTGGCGCGTAAGTAAAGAGACCGAAGGATTTAACTTTGAAGAGCTGTTAGAAAAGACGCCTCAGTTCGTTCAATTGATTAACCCATTACTAAAAGATGCCGAACTCTTGCTGGAGCTAGAGAATGGTGAGTCATCACTGCCTCTAATCGATCAAGCGGTGTATTTCTCTATGCTTCGTGGCTTCTGCGTTGAGCCAAGCATCACATGGCCACCAGCGCTAGAGCGTTGGTTAGAGAAGCAAAGCGAAACGCTGAAGCTGTCTCTGCTTCGCTAGCGCGATAGCAACGAGCACAAACAAAAAATCGAAGCTCTCAGGTATCTATCCAGTTAGCTTCGATTTTCTTTTAGCGGCCCATTATTTCTATCTGACCAAGCCTTTTGTTATCCCAATCTCTTGTTACTACAGCAGGCGCCTTCTCAAGCCAGTTCGCTCTAGGATACGTGTAGAAATTTCTTCTACTGATAACGATGAGGTATTGATGTACGGCACAGCTTCTCTACGGAACATCGCCTCCACAGTTTGTAGCTCATACAAACACTGTGAGTCACTCGCGTACTCACTGCCCGCTAAACGGTTCTCACGGATTTCAGTCAGCCTTTCTGCATCAATGGTTAAACCAAACAACTTATGTCGGTATATCTCAAACTCAGGCAGCAGCTTTAGTCGCGCTAAATCATCGTGGATAAAAGGATAGTTCGCTACACGTAGACCAAACTGCATCGCCATGTACAAGCTGGTCGGGGTTTTACCACTTCGAGACACACCCAGTAAGATGATGTCGGCTTCTTCTAAACCTTTAAGCGTAATGCCATCATCGTGTGCAAGCGTGTACTCAATCGCGGCAATACGGTCGAAATACTTCACCGAGTCTTTGTTTACACTGCGTGAGCGTTGCAGCTTAGGTGTCGGCGCCATATGGATGTCATCTTGTACCCTCTGAACAATACTTTCCAACACGTCATAGCAATGAGCTGGCGCTTCAAGCAACCTCGCTTTGATTTCAGGAATCACAATCGAAAAGAACACTAAAGGTTGCTGACCACTCTCACGATACGAAGTGTCGATCTCTTTCAATAAATCAGAAAGTTTGTCCTCACTTTCAACAAACGGAAAGGTTTTCTCATTGGCTTTGAAGGGAAATTGACCTAGAACAACATGCCCTAAAGTCTCACATGTTATGGCAGTTCCATCAGAAACATAGAATACATCACGACTTTGAATATCAATTTGCATTTTTTATTTAATGTTTAAAATTATTTTGAGTAGGATGGTAACCATAATATATATAACAAAACCCTGCTGACTATTACGTCCCCCACAGCTTTTAAAAATAATTTACATTTTTTTAAACTGACACGTAATCGTTTGCCTTTAAATCCCTACAATGCTTGCTATGTTTCTGGAGAAATAAATGCAAAATAATACCCTATGGTTCAATGGCCTATCCATGGAAGATGTCGACAAAGTCGGCGGTAAGAACGCCTCACTGGGCGAGATGGTTTCTAACCTATCCAATGCTGGTGTTTCTGTACCAAATGGTTTTGCAACCACCTCTCATGCGTTTAACGACTTTCTTGACTACAAAGGTCTTGATGAGCGCATTCACCAATTACTTGACGAACTTGATGTTGAAGACGTTGAAGCTCTGCGTAAGACAGGTGCAACTATTCGACAATGGGTTCTAGATGCCCCTTTCCCAGAATCACTAGAGCAAGATATCCGTGATAACTACCGTGAGCTAATCGAAGACAACGAAGAATTGTCTGTAGCTGTACGTTCATCTGCAACTGCAGAAGACCTTCCTGATGCTTCTTTCGCAGGCCAACAAGAGACCTTCCTTAACGTGAAAGGTATCGACGCGGTACTAGAGGCGACTAAGCACGTTTACGCGTCACTGTTTAACGACCGTGCTATCTCTTACCGTGTACACCAAGGCTTTGATCACCGCGGCATTTCATTATCTGCGGGTATTCAACGCATGGTTCGTTCAGACAAAGCCTCTTCAGGAGTGATGTTTACCCTTGATACAGAGTCAGGCTTCGACCAAGTCGTATTCATCACCTCTTCTTGGGGCCTAGGTGAAATGGTTGTTCAAGGTGCTGTGAACCCAGATGAGTTCTACGTACACAAGCCAATGTTAGAAGCAGGCCACCAGCCGATCGTGAAAAAGACCTTTGGTTCTAAGTTGATCAAGATGATCTACTCAACCAACCAAGAGATCGGTAAGCAAGTCGACATCATTGATACTGATGAGCAAGAGCGTAACCAGTTCTCACTGAACGACGAAGAGATCAAAGAGCTAGCAAAACAAGCGATGATCATCGAGAAGCACTACCAACGTCCGATGGACATTGAGTGGGCGAAAGATGGCATCGATGGCAAACTTTACATCGTTCAAGCTCGCCCAGAGACAGTATGTTCTCAAAGCGACCAAAACGTTATCGAGCGTTATGAACTGAACAACAAAGCAGATGTACTAGTTGAAGGCCGTGCTATCGGTCAACGCATCGGCTCTGGTCCAGTTCGTTTGGTTGACTCTCTAGACCAAATGTCACTGGTTCAAGAAGGCGACGTGTTAGTAACAGATATGACAGACCCAGATTGGGAACCTGTTATGAAGAAGGCCTCTGCGATTGTTACCAACCGTGGCGGTCGTACTTGTCACGCTGCAATCATCGCTCGTGAGCTAGGTATTCCAGCAATCGTTGGGTGTGGTAGCGCAACAAGCAACCTTGAAGATGGTGCGACCGTGACAGTGTCGTGTTCTGAAGGTGAAACCGGTTATGTCTACCAAGGCGAGCTAGAGTTCGAAATCAAACGTTCTGAGGTTGATGAACTACCATTGCTACCAACTAAAGTGATGATGAACGTGGGTAACCCAGATCGTGCTTTCGATTTCGCGCAGATTCCAAACGAAGGTGTGGGTCTTGCTCGTCTCGAGTTCATCATCAACAAGATGATTGGTATTCACCCTAAAGCACTGCTTAACTTTGACGCTCAGTCTGATGACCTTAAAGCTGAAATCACACAGCGTATTCGTGGTTACAAAGATCCTATCGATTTCTACGTAGGCAAACTAACAGAAGGCATCGCGACCATCGCTTCTGCATTCTGGCCTAAGCGTGTAATCGTACGTATGTCTGACTTCAAGTCTAACGAGTACAGCAACCTAGTTGGTGGTAAAGAGTTTGAACCACATGAAGAGAACCCAATGCTGGGCTTCCGTGGTGCATCTCGTTACATCTCGCCAGTATTCGAAGACTGTTTCGAGCTAGAGACGCAAGCGATCAAACGTGTTCGCAACGAAATGGGTCTTAAGAACGTTGAAATCATGATTCCATTCGTTCGTACGCCAAGTGAAGCAGCTTCGGTTATCGACATTCTGGCTAAATTCGACCTTCGCCGTGGCGACCAAGGTCTGAAAGTGATCATGATGTGTGAGCTGCCGTCGAATGCGATTTTGGCTGAAGAGTTCTTGAAGTACTTCGATGGATTCTCTATCGGCTCGAACGATATGACTCAGCTAACGCTTGGTCTAGACCGTGACTCTGGTGATGTTGCACACCTATTCGATGAGCGTAACCCAGCTGTGAAAGCGATGCTGAAAATGGCAATCGATGCAGCAACTAAAGCCGGTAAGTACGTAGGTATTTGTGGTCAAGGCCCATCTGACCATGATGACCTAGCAGAGTGGTTAATGGAACAAGGCATCAGCTCTGTATCCCTAAACCCAGATACGGTTATCGATACGTGGTTAAAGCTAGGCAACGTTGCTAGCAAGTAATCTTCACTAATCGAAATGCTAATAAAGCCAGTCATTACGACTGGCTTTTTTTAACTACTCTAACAAGGCTCTGGTATTGTCACCTTGCTCGTAGATATAGAGGCTGACACGCGACAGTATGGTTATTTCTTCCATACTCACTTGGAGTGAGTTTTGCCCTCTTCCAAGGTTCGCCCTCAAGCGATCCACAAGCTCCTGCACGGCGATCAAATCATCTCTCGCTTTCGGTACTCGCGTCTTCATGAAATTAAACCATTTCTCACTCATATTACGGTTTATTTTGGCGAGCACTTCGCTATTAGTAAAAGTAAATGCCTTATCTAGATTACCGCCATCACGAAGAATATCGTAAATGATATGACCATTTTTCTTCGCGACCATCATGTTCCGAGTATTAAGCTGCAGTTCACCAATGTGTCCGATGGCCATTTTTAAGAAGAACTTAATATCTTCGTAGCCGGCATCGGTTGCACCGCAGTTAAATTTAGCGTTGTCACCTTAGCTCGTACCGTAGCGATCTTTCATTGCAGATTGGTGATCCTTCAGTTCAACAAATTCTTTGGTAAGAATGATCATCGCCTTTGCTACGATCATATCGTCCATATTCTCAAACACGATCGTCATGCGTGCCGCATCTTTAAGATCACCGATGTCGTAATGACGTTTACGATTAGTGATCTTATCTAACGCACCGTGGAAGTCTTTTACACCTAAATAAGCGCCGGGAGGTTGCTTGAGCGTGCCATTACATACTGAAGCCACTTTCACTGAGAACTCTCTGAGGGCCTCTTGCGCTTCAACGGTTTCCGTAAACATCATGAAGAGTTGTTTCTTCTTGAGCGTTGCGTTGGCAACTTGAGTTCGAGAGCCAAAATCGAGGTTCCCATTTACTAGCTTCTGGCTTGATGTTTCATCCAGATAGTTATGGATCTTCTCTTTCTGCGTCATGATGTCGAGAATCACCTGGTCTTGCTTTTTATTCGCTTCATTCAGGTAATCGAAGTTTCCACCTTCTGCTTCAATGCTTGTAGCTTCTGTTGGTAGTCTTTGACGTTAACCAATCGAAAGCCCTGAGACATAATGCCTTGCTGATTTATCTTGGCGAGCACCTTAGCCTTATTCTTCCTAACTTGCTCTTGGCTAATCTGAATTTCTTCTGTGGTCGGCATATCTTAGTTCCCTCTCCAATATGCAGTTCATTTTGTACTGTCGGGTTCGCACTCCTTTTTCCTTTAACGATATTAGTTTATGGATTTGATAATTACATTAGCCAGAAAGGGTAACACTATAAAATAAATAAGGTTTGAGAGGTTGTTCTATAAAGTCACAGAACAAAATGCGCCAATCCTATCAACCTCAGGGTTAAGGAATATAACGAGATCCGGCAACAATGATTGGTATCGTGCTGACCTTACGTTATCCTTTACACAATTCTTCACAGCTCTGCGCTACCGCTGTGAGTCTATCTTCAAGACCAAAAAGAGTAATATGAATTCTACTACCGCAACTCCCTCGCCTTCGCTTGGCCGACAACTCTATACCATGACGTGGCCAATGCTGTTTGGGGTGCTTTCTCTCATGAGCTTCCAACTTGTAGACAGTGCCTTCATTGGTCAGCTAGGTGTACTACCGCTCGCTGTTCAAGGTTTCACGCTACCTATTCAGATGATCATCATTGGAATTCAAGTCGGATTGGGCATCGCGACTACAGCAGTCATTGCGCGTGCAATTGGTGCTAACGAAATGCGCTATGCTAAGCAGTTAGGTGGGCTTGTGATCGCAATGGGAAGTGTGAGTGTCGCACTTTTTTCGGTCATCATTTACCTGCTTCGCGGCCCCATTTTAGAACTGCTCGACGCACCAGCAAGCGTATTACCGATCATTGATTCTTACTGGATCTATTGGTTAATCAGCTCTTGGACAGGTGCACTACTCTACTTTTACTACAGTGTGTGTCGTGCCAACGGTAATACTATGCTGCCCGGCTCGATGATGATCGCGACCAGCATCATTAACTTGATATTGGACCCAATCTTCATCTTTACGCTCGACATGGGTATCAATGGTGCAGCTATTGCGACGATTTTGGCGTTCGGTACGGGCATCTTTATCGTGGCGCCCAAAGTAACCAAGAAACATTGGATGACGTTCGATTGGCACGATCTTGATATCGGCAAGAGTGTTCGCTCGATTAGCAACATCATGGGTCCTGCAATGGTGAGCCAATTGCTGCCACCAGTTTCTGCAATGTTGGCGACTAAACTACTGGCAGGCTACGGTACGGCTGCCGTTGCGGCTTGGGCACTTGGCTCTCGTTTTGAGTTTTTCTCGATTGTTGCGGTGCTCGCATTAACGATGTCTATGCCGCCAATGGTTGGTCGTATGTTGGGAGAAAAGAACCTCATTGATATTCGCAGCTTGATTAAGATCGCAGCAACCTTTGTACTTGGTTTTCAAGTCGTTATTGCGCTTGTTACGTGGGTATTCTCAAGCGGATTAGCAGGATTGATGACCAGCGATAGTGAAGTAACCACAATCCTAAACTATCACCTCATGATTGTCCCAATCAGCCTTGGTCCTCTGGGTATTTGCATGCTGATGGTGTCGGTTTCGAACGCCCTAGGTAAGTCTTACACCGCATTAACGATTTCAGCATTGCGTCTGTTCGCTTTCTTCTTGCCCTGTTTATGGATTGGCTCTAAGCTTGTTGGAATTGAAGGCCTATTCTGGGGTGCTATGATAGGTAACGTGTTCGCCGGAACCTGCGCATGGTTCATGTACCAACGCGCTTTAGGCCAAGTTGAAGCTAAACTTGCCAGCTAACTCGCGAGTGAACTTTTAGTTATTAAAAACAAAAAAAGCAGCTACTTAGGCTGCTTTTTCTTACCTTTTGTCTCGTCCTGAAATGTGTTTACATATTGAGGACGAGACAGCAAGTAATTAGAAGCCAGTTGGTATCTACCAACTGACTTTATTTGTTATTAGCAAGATACTTCTTTTCAACGTCTATCAGCCACGTGAGGGTTGTGAGTAAGTGAAGAAAACGGTAACTGTAACTCCTATATTAGAAAGCAGACGCCCCTACTAGCAGAGCGTAGATACTCTGAATCACGTCATCTCACGGCCGTGTCTTCTCCCCCCTTCCATCGACCGCTTAGGTTGCTTGGTAGGACTTACGCGCACGTACAAATACGTTTAAAACGTGTTAGGCAGCTTTGTGGAAAGCATATAAAAAGCTCGATTCTAAACACGCCTTAACGTCTCATATGTATCAAGGTAACTATCCGCGATCATATGGCACTCTATATACCACGCGCCTCTACAGTACAGAAAACCAGCCATAGAATCTTTAAACGCTATGATGCCGGTACAACTTATTTCATCGCCTCCTGCGCATCATGTAGATGTAATCAACATACGTCGTCAATGGGCCCACAACGCGACTAACAAGCTAATAAAGCAGCTAGACTGAACCATCTACACTGCAGACCGTACGCCAATAGAGCGTTGAATAATATAAATTTAGACA
This sequence comes from Vibrio chagasii, assembly GCF_002954585.1. Taxonomy (GTDB): domain Bacteria; phylum Pseudomonadota; class Gammaproteobacteria; order Enterobacterales; family Vibrionaceae; genus Vibrio; species Vibrio chagasii_A. Next base: position 542 of record NZ_MSCI01000001.1, on the reverse strand, counting down.
AAAAAAAGCCCGCTGATTTCTCAGCGGGCTTTCTAATGGTGGTGGAGGGATAGGGATTTGAACCCTAGAACCGCTATTAACGGTTGCCGGTTTTCAAGACCGGTGCTTTCGACCACTCAGCCATCCCTCCAACAAATTGTCACTAAAATCAGTCTTACTTGTGTGCTGTTTCTAGTTTTGCTTTCAGTTTTTTAAAACTGAAAACGTAAAGTAAGCCTGGCGATGTCCTACTCTCACATGGGGAAGCCCCACACTACCATCGGCGCTATCGTGTTTCACTTCTGAGTTCGGCATGGAATCAGGTGGGTCCACAATGCTATGGTCGCCAAGCAAAATTTTAAAATTCGGAAAGCTGTTTCTGTTCTCTTCAAACTCATTCAAGCGTTTGTATCTTTAAGTCCATAAAAACCCCTTGGGTGTTGTATGGTTAAGCCTCACGGGCAATTAGTACAGGTTAGCTCAACGCCTCACAGCGCTTACACACCCTGCCTATCAACGTTCTAGTCTTGAACAACCCTTTAGGACACTTAAAGTGTCAGGGA
>NZ_MSCI01000008.1 GCF_002954585.1 Vibrio chagasii | reverse complement strand
TACAATGGCGCATACAGAGGGCAGCGAACTTGCGAGAGTGAGCGAATCCCAAAAAGTGCGTCGTAGTCCGGATTGGAGTCTGCAACTCGACTCCATGAAGTCGGAATCGCTAGTAATCGTAGATCAGAATGCTACGGTGAATACGTTCCCGGGCCTTGTACACACCGCCCGTCACACCAGGGGAGTGGGCTGCAAAAGAAGTGGGTAGTTTAACCTTCGGGAGGACGCTCACCACTTTGTGGTTCATGACTGGGGTGAAGTCGTAACAAGGTAGCCCTAGGGGAACCTGGGGCTGGATCACCTCCTTATACGAAGATATTCACGATAAGTGTCCACACAGATTGATACGGTTTAGAAAGTAAAGAGACGAAGAACTCCCAAGTTCTTCGAAGTTTGTTTCTACTTTTTAAAGTGGAGACAAATTAGTAGTGTCCCGTTCGTCTAGAGGCCTAGGACACCGCCCTTTCACGGCGGTAACAGGGGTTCGACTCCCCTACGGGATACCATCTTTAAGTGCATTTTCAATAGTGCTTTTAAAAATGGTTACTTCATTACGAAGTGATTAGCTCTTTAACAATTTGGAAAGCTGACTGATTAACTCTTAGAGTTAATCAAATTAAAAGTTCTCAATGTTTATCTGCTCTTATTTATTAAGAACAGTAAACACAACACAAACACATTCAAGTGTCT
>NZ_MSCI01000007.1 GCF_002954585.1 Vibrio chagasii | reverse complement strand
GGTTGAGGTCACGCCTAAGCCTTGAAGATCGGGAACCTCGTGTGTCGCTCCAATTTGATAGATTCATTGACTTAAACAATGCATCCGGACGCGGGATGGAGCAGCTTGGTAGCTCGTCGGGCTCATAACCCGAAGGTCGTCGGTTCAAATCCGGCTCCCGCAACCACATTACAGTTAAGCGCATTAGCGATTAATTTATGCGACACTAGCTCAGCTGGTAGAGCGCAACCTTGCCAAGGTTGAGGTCACGAGTTCGAACCTCGTGTGTCGCTCCAATTTGATAGATTCATTGACTTAAACAATGCATCCGGACGCGGGATGGAGCAGCTTGGTAGCTCGTCGGGCTCATAACCCGAAGGTCGTCGGTTCAAATCCGGCTCCCGCAACCACATTACAGTTAAGCGCATTAGCGATTAATTTATGCGACACTAGCTCAGCTGGTAGAGCGCAACCTTGCCAAGGTTGAGGTCACGAGTTCGAACCTCGTGTGTCGCTCCATTTTGAAAGTGAAACATGAAGAGCATTCTGGCAGAGTGCAATCCTTGCCAAGGTTGAGGTCACGCCTAAGCCTTGAAGATCGGGAACCTCGTGTGTCGCTCCAATTTGATAGATTCATTGACTTAAACAATGCATCCGGACGCGGGATGGAGCAGCTTGGTAGCTCGTCGGGCTCATAACCCGAAGGT